>NZ_JBKKQY010000001.1:0-4800000 GCF_047946815.1 Streptomyces hamibioticus | reverse complement strand
CCCGGCGGTGGCGGCGCTGCGCCGGGCGGCGGCGCTGCGGGCGGAGGCGCTGGAGACGGCGGCGCCGGGGGCGATGGCGTCGGGGGCGACGGCGTGTCACTGATCACGACGCTGGCCCGGCTGGAGGCCGTGCGGGCCGGCCGCGCCCGGCCCACCGCCACGGTGCGGCACCGGCACCTGTCCGACCGGCCGCTGGTGTTCGTTCCGCTCACCACCGCCGGTGAGGCCGGCGCCCCGCTCGGCGCGCTGGTCGGCACCGACCGGGACGCGCCGCACCTGCTGGTGGTGCCGCAGCCGCGGGACCGCGACCTCCGGTTCGCGTTCCTGGCCGAGCTGGCGGACATCGTGCTGCCGTACGTGGAGTCGTACGCCGACGCCGTCGAGGCCGCCGAGCGCACCGAGACCGACCCGGAGACCGGCAAACGGGTCAAGGTCGAGGTCGACCTGTGCGCGGACGCCGCGCAGCTGATCGTGCCCAGCCGCGCGGGCATCGACTTCGTACGGCTGCTCGGCCGCTCCATGCGGTTCCGGCGTACGGCCGAGCAGGACCCCGAGGCGCCGCACCCCGCGCCGCCGCGCGTGCCGCTGCTCGGCCGGTGGCTGACCCACTACGGGGAGCGGGCGAGGGTGCCCGGCTCCTCGCTGCTGCTGGCCATGACCGACCTGCTGGGCCGGCACTGGGCGACCGGCCAGTCCACGCTGGAGGACCAGCACCTGGCGGCGCTGCTCGCCTGGATCGACCCGCCCGAGGGGGCCGTGGGTGCCGAGGAGGCGCTGCGGGCGGAGCTGGCCCGGGACGCCGACGGCCAGCTGCTGTGCCCGCCCGCCGGACCGGCGACCGACCCGGCGTTCGACAACAAGCGGCTCGCCCCGGCCGTCGAGCGGTACGACCGGGCCCGCACCGCGCTGGCCGCCGCCGAGGACGGGCCGGCGGCCGACGAGCGGCTCGGTGCGCTGGCCGCCGCCGAGCGGGAGATCCGCGACCTGGTCGCCGGGCACACCCGGCCGGCCTGGGACGCGGTGTGGCGCGGCCTGGAGCTGCTGCGGGAGCTGCCGGCCGGCGCGCACGTCGAGGAGCGGTGGACCCGCGACCGCTGGTCGTTCACCGGGCACCGGGACCGGATCGCCGCGGGCGAGCCGCCGCAGCCGCGCCACGACGACGCGGTGACGGCGGCGAACAAGCTCGCCACCCGCGAGCGCGAGCAGGCCCGGCTGGAGGCGCAGGAGGCGCTGGACGATCCGCTGGTGATGGCCGGGCGGCGGCTGGCCGGGGAGGCGTTCGCGGGCGAGGTCACGGATGTGGTCATGGCGTACAGCGAGAGCAGGCGGCCCAGCCCGCGTCCGCTGGTCACGGTCCGCACCGACGACCGGCCGCAGCTCGGCGAGCGGGTGAAGGTGTACCGGTCGCTGGGCGGGAAGCCGCAGGCGGCGGAGTTCGCCGGGCAGGAGGACGAGGGCGTGTACGTCCTCCGGATCGTCGACAGGATGGGCCGCGGCCGGGAGCCGGAGGCCGGGTCGGTGCCGGAGAAGGGCGACCGGGTCTGCTTCACCCTCTTCGAGCACGAGCAGCGCGGCGGCGCGAAGCTGCCCGACCGGGAGCGGACGCCGTGGACCCACGGCGGGCCGCCCGGTGAGGACCCGGTGCCCGAACCCGCCGATCCGATGACCGAGGAGGATGTGCTGTGACCGTGACCGCCGAGGCCACCGCCGCCCCGGGCGCCGCGTTCGACCCGGGCGCCGAGGCGGGCCGCGCCACCGCCGCGATCCTCCACGACACCCTGCACGGCACCGAGCGCGGCGTGGTCGTCGACTCCCCACCGGGCGCCGGCAAGTCCACCCTGGTGGTCCGGGCGGCGCTGGAGCTGGCCGAGGCGGGGCGCCCGCTGATGGTCGTCGCGCAGACCAACGCCCAGGTCGACGACCTGGTGCTGCGGCTCGCCGAGAAGAACCCCGAGCTGCCGGTGGGCCGGCTGCACAGCAGTGACGCGGACCCGTACGACAAGGCGCTGGACGACCTGCCCAACGTGCGCAAGTCGGCGAAGGCCTCCGACCTCGCCGGTCTCGACGTCGTGCTGTCCACCGCCGCGAAGTGGGCGCACGTGAAGGTCGACGAGCCGTGGCGGCACGCGATCGTGGACGAGGCGTACCAGATGCGGTCGGACTCGCTGCTGGCCGTGGCCGGGCTGTTCGAGCGGGCGCTGTTCGTGGGCGACCCGGGGCAGCTGGACCCGTTCGCGACCGTGGGCAGCGAGCAGTGGGCGGGCCTGTCGTACGACCCGTCGGCGTCGGCGGTGACGACCCTGCTGGCCCACAACCCGGGCCTGCCCCAGCACCGCCTGCCGGTTTCCTGGCGGCTCCCGGCGTCGGCGGCCCCCCTGGTCTCGGACGCGTTCTACCCGTACACGCCGTTCCGCAGCGGCACCGGCCACGGCGACCGGAGCCTCGCCTTCGCGGTGCCGTCGGACGGGTCCGCCCCGGACCGGGTGATCGACGAGGCGGCCCGTTCCGGCTGGGGCCTGCTGGAACTGCCCGCGCGGCACACCCCGCGCACGGACCCGGAGGCGGTGCGGGCGGTGGCGACGGTGGTCCGGCGCCTGCTGGACCGGGACGGCGCGGCGACGTCGGAGCGCTCGCCCGACCCGGTGCCGCTGGCCGCCGGGCGGATCGCCGTCGGCACGGCGCACCGGGACCAGGCGGCCGCGGTGCGCGCGGCGCTGGCGGAGCTGGGCGTCACCGACGTGACCGTCGACACGGCGAACCGGCTGCAGGGCCGCGAGTACGACGTGACGGTCGTCCTGCATCCGCTCTCCGGCCGCCCCGACGCCACCGCCTTCCACCTGGAGACCGGCCGCCTGTGCGTCCTGGCCTCCCGGCACCGGCACGCCTGCGTCGTCGTCTGCCGAGCGGGTGTGGACGCCCTCCTGGACGACTACCCGTCCACGGAGCCGGTCCAGCTGGGCACGGTGGTGAAGTTCCCGGACGGCTGGGAGGCCAACCACGCGGTCCTCGCCCACCTGTCCCGGCACGCCGTGCCCTGGCGGCCGTAGGGGGCGCGAGTGGTCCTCGATGCCCCCTTGCGCGGGCGCGGGACAATGGACGGTGGCCCGCTCCACCGGAGTGCCCCCGCTCGCGGGGCGAGGGTCACGCGCGACGTACGAGTGAGGAGAAGACATGGCGGAGCCCACGCCGCGTCCGAACGAACCGCGGCTACGCCCCGCGCCCCTGCTCTTCGAGCCCGCGGCGGCGGCCGCGGACCCGGAGCACTTCTTCGACCTGGAGTCGATCGACGACCCGCGGGCGCTGCTGGAGCGCGCGACGGAGCTGACGGAGGCGTTCCGCGTGGCGGCGGACCGCGCCATGGAGTTCCAGGCGGTGGCGGCGGCGCAGCTCGCCGACCCGCGGCGGTTCGACCGGCTGACGACCGCGGACATCGCCGAGCGGGCCGAGTGGACCGAGGACTACGCCAAGAAGATGGTGGAGTTCGGGCGTGATCTGATGCGGGGCGCCGAGGGCAGCCGGGGGCACGTCGACCCGGTGTGAGTCCGCCTCCCACCCACGCCCGGCATATGCCAGGCGGGCAAGATACTCCTCGCCTCCCCCTCCTGTCCCGGATTCCGGCAACCCAGCGGAACGGACTGCTCACCGGGGGTAGATGTGGACCCCATGAGCAGCACACCGAACGTCTCCCACGTCACTTCGGACGGCGCCGCCTGGCTGGCCTCGGCCGGCCCGTACCCGCGCAGCACGCTCGCCCTGTGGGAGGAGCGGCCGGACGCCCCGGTGGTGCTGCCCTGCGGTTCCGCCTTCGACGTGGTCAGCGCCTCGGCGATGTTCGGGCGCCGGATGCTGGACCGGCTGTGGGCCGAGGGCCCGGGCTCGGGGCCGGTGGCCGAGCTACGGGGCCGGATGCTGCTGTTCGCCGCGCCCGGCACGGCCCAGCGGCTGCCCTCGCTGCTGGAGTGGGAGGAGTGGGGCGGCCGTACCGGCACGGTGCCGTCGCTGCTGTGCCACGGCACCGGGGACGCGGTGACCGTCCCGGCCGTCGCCGGGACGCCCGCCCGCCCGGGTTCCGGTTCCCGCTGGCTGGTCGCCCCCGACACCCGTCAGCCCTGGCTGCCGGGCCCCGAGGTCCTGCTGTGGGCGGCCGTCCGGGCGGCCCGCGCGGCCGTGCGGATATCGATTTTTCCTCCCGCCGAGCAGGGTGCTAAGGTCTACGACGTCAGCAGGCGCCGCTAGCTCAGTTGGTTAGAGCAGCTGACTCTTAATCAGCGGGTCCGGGGTTCGAGTCCCTGGCGGCGCACGACACGAGAAGGCCTCTCGCGCAAGCGGGGGGTCTTTTCCGTGCCCTCCGCGCGCCCGTTCCGCGCCCCCCGCACGCCCACCGGCCGGGCATCCTCACACCGGGCGCCCCGGCGTGATCGTCACCGTCCAGGCCCCGGACACCGTCCGCCCCGCCACCTCCACCCGCACGCCCTCCCCCGGCACCGTGAAGCTCTCCCCGAGCCCGACGGGCGCGTCCGCGAGCGGCGGGTAGACCGAGCCCTCCCAGCACGCCGAGGTACGCGGATGGGCGTCGATCACCTCGATCGGCCCGCCGCCGGACGGAGCCCCGCTGTGCACCCGGTACACCAGCACCCCCGCCCGGCAGGCGCCGATGTCGCTGCCCACCGGGCCGCGCGCCTCGAAGGCCAGCGCGCTCCGGGCACCGGTGCGCACCACCGCCAGCTTGGTGCCCCGGCCGAGCCCGAAGGCCGGCGCCCCGGCGGCGCCCGTCACCGGCACCCCGGGCCCGGCCCCCAGCGGCTCCAGCGTCAGCCGCGTCGGCTCCGAGCCCCGCACGCAGACCACCTGCCGGGACTCCAGCCAGCCCAGCTTCCACTTGTGCCAGCCGAACAGGTCGGGGGCCAGGCCGAACTGGCTGCCCATCAGGTCCCAGTCCCCGACATAGGTGTCCCAGTCGCCCTTGCCGTCGGCCGGCCGGTGGTACAGGTCGGGCAGGTCCAGGACGTGCCCCGTCTCGTGGGCCAGGACCAGGCGGTCCGGCGGGTGGTTCTCGAAGACGGTGACGACCCGCCGGATGTCGGTGCCGTCCGCCCGCATCGGGGTGTCGAGATTGACGACCTTCGTGGCGTCCGAGTCCACGCCGGGCGCGTCCGGGTCGGCGACGAAGTAGACGATGTCGTAGCGGGAGAAGTCCACGTGCCGGTCCGCCGCGGCCAGCGCGTCGCGCAGGTAGGCGGCGCGGCTCGGGGCGTCCCAGTCGCGCTGTATGGCGTACGCCGTCGACGGGCGCGGCATGGGCACCCAGTGCTGCAGGGGGTGCGGGCGGAGCGTGAACTTGCCGTAGGAGGCCCGCTGGAAGAAGTGGGTGGTGGCCGGGAAGTGGTCGGCGGCCAGTTCCAGCGGTGCGGTCAGGGGCCGGGAGTCCGGGAAGGACAGGAACACCATCACCGCGTCCAGGGCGCGCGTCGGCCGCGGATAGGCGGCGTTCCAGGTGTCCAGACCCTCGGAGTGGTGGGCGTCGGTCCGCTCCAGGGCGCAGGGTTCGGGCGAGAATGGCTCGGCGACCGAGGGCGCGGCCACCAGGGAGGTCGCGGCCAGTGCCGACATGGTGGTGGCCACGGCGGCCGTCCTGCGCAGCCCGGTCCGGGGCGGGTTCCCGTCGGCCCGGCGTCCCTCGCCGCTCGCCCGGCGCCCTCCGCGACTCGCCCGGCGCCCCACGCCACCGAGGCCCTTGAGGGCCTCTCGGGGAAGTCGCCTCAGGGGGAGCTGGCGCGGCACATGGACCTCCGGGGCGGTTCGCGGGACACCGCACCCAGCTTGTGCATATTTGTCGTACTACGCCCTGTCCGACTGCACCGGTCGGGTGAGCCGCCCGGAATTCCGCGCGCCCGCCAGAACCGACACCCCCGAGCCACTCACGGAACGTCACAACTGGTCGGGGACGTTTGGGACCCGGCCATTGGTGAGCAGAAACGATCTGGCAGGGCTTCCCGCCCGCCCGGGACACCGCGCAGCGGCTGGAAGGCCCCCGGGCCAGCCTCTATGATCGGCACACTTTCCGGCACGGACAGCGATCGAGTGCACTGCGGGAGCAAGCGGTGAGCGGAACGTCCGAAGGGCCGACGCCCGCGGCAGACCTCGACCGGTCAGCCGTCACAGACAGTGACATCGGCCTGGCTCCTCGTACGGGCCTCGCGGGCGACGCCCCGCCCTACCGTTCCGTGTTCACGGCGGCCCCGCTCGCCATGGCCGTCGTCGACCCCGAGGGCCTGGTCGTCAGCGCCAACGACACGCTCGGCACGCTCCTCGGCGCCACGCCCGAGGACCTGGCGGGGTGCCCGGCGGCCGACCTGGTGGACCTCGCCTCCGACGCCCGCACCTGGAGCGCGTACCGCGAGGTGCTGCGCGGCGACCGGCCCCGGCTGCGCTGCACCCGGCGCCTGAAACGCCCCGACGGCCAGTCCCTGTGGGCGCAGGTCACCGTGGCGCCGCTGGCCGGGGACGCGCCCGGCCTGCTGCTGTCCGTCGCGGACATCAGCGCCCGGCGCGAACTCCAGGCCCGGCTGCGCCATCTGCAGATGCACGACCCGGTGACCCGGCTGCCCAACCGCGCCCTGTTCTTCGAGCGCCTCACCGCCGCCCTGGAGCCGGAGTCGTACGAGCACGGCGGCACCGGCCGGATCGGCCTGTGCTACCTGGACCTGGACGGCTTCAAGGCCGTCAACGACACCCTGGGCCACCGCGTCGGGGACCGTCTGCTGACCGCCGTCGCCGAGCGCCTCAGCCGCTGCGCGGAGGAGGCCGCCCACACCCGGACCGGCACACCGCTGGTGGCCCGGCTGGGCGGCGACGAGTTCGCGCTGCTGGTCGAGGACTCCACGGGCACCGACCAGCTCGCCGACCTCGCCGAATCCGCGCTGGCCGCCCTCCAGGAACCCTTCGACCTGGCCGGCCGCCGCCTGTCGGTGACCGCGTCGATCGGCGTCGTGGAACGGCACGCCGCCGGGACGACCCCCACCGCCCTGATGCAGGCGGCGGACACCACGCTCTACTGGGCCAAGGCGGACGGCAAGGCCCGCTGGACGCTGTTCGACCCCGAGCGCAACGCCCACCGCATGACCCGCCAGGCCCTCGCCTCCACCCTCCGCCCGGCCATCGACCGCGGCGAGTTCGCCCTGGAGTACCAGCCGCTGGTCGGCATGGAGGACGGGCGGCTGCGCGGCGTCGAGGCGCTCATCCGCTGGAATCATCCTCAGTTCGGCGTACTGGCGCCGAATCGGTTCATCGCACTGGCGGAGGAGGA
Source organism: Streptomyces hamibioticus (assembly GCF_047946815.1). Lineage (NCBI taxonomy): Bacteria > Bacillati > Actinomycetota > Actinomycetes > Kitasatosporales > Streptomycetaceae > Streptomyces > Streptomyces hamibioticus. The sequence continues at coordinate 4,792,694 of NZ_JBKKQY010000001.1, read as the reverse complement.
CGGCTCGATCGTTCCCCTCGGCCGCTGGGTGCTGCGCACCGCCTGTCGCCAGGCCCGCCGCTGGCAGCTCGACAACCCGGGCGAGCCGCCGATCTTCGTCAGCGTCAACGTGGCGGTACGGCAGGTGTGGGACTCGGACCTGGTGGCGGACGTGGCGGCGACGCTGGCCGAGACGGGACTCGCGCCGGAGCTGCTGCAGCTGGAACTCACGGAGTCGGCGGTGATGGGCTCGGCGGGCCGCCCGCTCCAGGCCCTGAAGGCGCTCAGCGACATGGGCGTGCACATCGCCATCGACGACTTCGGCACCGGCTACTCGAACCTGGCGTACCTGAGCCGCCTCCCGGTCTCCGTCCTGAAGCTGGACGGCTCCTTCGTGCGCGGTTTCCAGTACGACGCCCGCAGCGCCGAGCGGGACGCGGAGACGGACGCCGACCGGACCAGCCCGGCGGACGAGGTGATCGTCGAGGCGATGGTCCAGCTGGCCCACCGGCTCGGCCTGACGGTCACGGCGGAGTGCGTGGAGACGTCCGACCAGGCGACCCGCCTGCGCCGGATCGGCTGCGACACCGGCCAGGGCTGGCTGTACTCGCGCCCGGTCTCGCCGGACCGCATCTCCGAGCTGCTGCTTCAGCCGGCCGTCGGCAACCCGTAGGCGTCGGCGATCAGCTCGTAGGAGCGCAGCCGTACGTCGCCGCTGTGCGCGTTGCCGGTGATCATCAGCTCGTCGGCGCCGGTGCGCTTGTGGAGGTCGTCGAGGCCGGAGCGGACCGCCTCCGGCGTGCCGTGGATGACGTTCGCGTTCCAGGAGGCGACGAACTCCCGCTCCGTCGGGCTGAAGTCGTACGCCTCCGCCTCCTCGGGCGTCGGCACCAGTCCGGGCCGCCCGGTGCGCAGCCGCACCATGTTCAGCGCGGCGGCGAGCACCTGCCGCCGGGCCTCCTCCTCGTCCTCCGTGGCCAGCGCGGAGACGCCGATCAGGGCGTACGGCCGGTCGAGGACGGCGGACGGACGGAAGGTCTCCCGGTACAGGTCGAGCGCGGGGACGGTGTTCTGCGCCGAGAAGTGGTGGGCGAAGGCGAAGGGCAGCCCGAGGGCGCCGGCCAGCCGCGCGCTGAACCCGGAGGAGCCGAGGAGCCACACCGGCGGCCGGTGCGGGGACTGGACGCCGCCGGGGCTCGTGGCCTGGACCGGCCCCGGCACGGCGTGGATGCGCCGGTAGGGGTGCCCGTCGGGGAAGTCGTCGTCCAGGAACCGGACGAGTTCGGCGAGCTGCTGCGGGAACTCGTCGGCGCCCTCACTGAGCCGGTCGGCACGCCGGAGGGCGGCGGCGGTGGCACCGTCGGTGCCGGGGGCGCGGCCCAGGCCGAGGTCGATCCGCCCGGGGGCCATGGCCTCCAGCGTCCCGAACTGCTCCGCGATGACGAGGGGCGCGTGGTTCGGCAGCATGACGCCGCCCGAGCCGAGGCGTATGCGCTCGGTGTGCGCGGCGAGGTGCGCCAGGATCACGGCCGGCGAGGAGGAGGCGACGCCGGGCATGGAGTGGTGCTCGGCGACCCAGTACCGGTGGAACCCGCGGGACTCCGCGAGACGGGACAGCTCGACGCTGGTGCGCAGCGCGTCGGTGGCCGTCCGTCCGGCGCCGACGGTGACCAGGTCCAGGACGGAGAGGGGGACGGGAGCGGTGCCGTGGGCGGTGCCCCGGATCTCCTCTGCGGCGTCTTCGGACATGGTGGGGTGCCTCCTGGGTGGCGCTGAGACGGGTGACGTTCGCGCCGGGGTCAACAGGAGGTGGGGGCGGGTTATTCCTGGTGGGGGGCTTTGAGGGTGCTGATGAAGGCAGTGAAGGCGGACGCGTGGAAGGTGAGGGGGGCACGCGTCGGCGCCTTGGAATCACGCACGGCTATCCGCGACCGGTGGTGCGCCACTTCCACACAGGCGTCGCCTTGGCCGCCGCCCGAGTAGGACGACTTCTGCCAGGTGCCCGGGGGTGGTCATCGTCCACCTTCGGGACTGGCCTTCAGAGCGTCCAGGAACGACACGAAGGCGGGAGCCGGAAACGTGAGGATGACCCGGGCCGGGGTCTTCGAGTCACGGACGGCTATGAGGTCGTCCAGTTCCGCGATCTCGACGCAGTCGTTGCCCTCTCCGCCGCCGGAGTATGACGACCTCTGCCAGCGGAGAGTTTGGGGTGTACCCATGGCTTCAGCTCTCCTGGTCCAAGGCTTTGAGGGAGGCGATGAAGGCGGTGAAGGCAGGAGCGGGGAAGGTGAGGATGGCGCGGGTCGGCGCTTTTGAGTCGCGGACGGCTATACGGGGGCTGTGGTGGGCGACCTCCACGCAGGCATTGCCGTCGCCCGGTCCCGAGTAGGAAGACTTGCGCCAGTTGCCGGATGCAGCCATCGAGAGCCTCACAGTTCCTTCGCCAACCTGTGGATGAAGTCACGGGACTGAGCGGGGTCCAGAGTCACAGCCTTCACTTTACGGAAGAGCGTTCGAAAGGCGCCGAGTTGTGCTTCCGAATCGACGAAGGCGGTGCCGTGAGGGGCATCCCGTACGACCGTGTCCAGCTTGGGCACGGCGCCACCGGCGTAGATCATCCCGCTCGCGGCCCCAGCGAAGCCGTCCAATTCGAATGGGATGACCCGCACGGTGATGTGGCCCGCCGTGGACAGGTCGAGGATGTGCGAGAGCTGCGCACGAGACGCAGCCCGGTCACCGACCCTGATACGGAGCGCGCCTTCATGGACTACCGCCTCGTACGGGACAGGCGCCGGCCCATCGAGGATCACCCGGCGCTGCATGCGATGACGCACCCGCAGCTGCAACTCGTCCTCGGGCAACTCGGGAACACGGTAGGAGAAGACGGCCCGCGCGTAGTCCTCCGTCTGGAGAAGGCCCGGGACGTAGAGGAAGTCCACGTCCCATCTGTGAGTGGCGTGATGCTCCAACTCGGCAAGGTCCAGGAATTGCGCGGGCAGGAGGCCTCGGTATTCCTCCCACCATCCCCGCGTGCGGTCGGTGGCCATCGCCGCCAGGGCGTGGATCAAACCCTCGTCCGTACACACATAGTGGGCAGCGAGCCGACGCAGTCGCCGCTCGCTCACTCCCGTGATCCCGGACTCCATCTGACTCATCTGCACAGAGGTCACGCCGAGCAGGCTCGCCGCCTCGGTCGCTTTGAGTCCTGCGGCCTCTCGCAGCCTTCGAAGCTCATGCCCCAGACGCACCTGGCGCGCGGTGGGCTGCTGACGACGCCCCATCCACTTCCTCCTCGCCCCAACTGCCACTCAGGCCCGACTCGTTCGGTGAAAGATTACGGCAACGACTTGCCGGGACCTAAATTTAGGTCCTACCGTCGGTGACGCAACGCACACCGTGCGACACCAGGCCCCCGGAAGCGCACCGCTCCGCCCTGCCACGACGGACGCGGCAATGACACCGGCCCGCCCGCTCTCAACTCCCCCTCACCGCCGAGGAGTCCGCATGCCCGAAAACGAACCGTGGGAGTACTGCCTCCACATCCCCAACGACGTCCGCGCGGTCACCGTCTGCCGCCGCACCCTCCGCCTCACCCTCACCCTGCACGGCCTGATCCGCCTGGTCGACGTCGCCGAACTACTGGCGGCGGAACTGGCCTCCAACGCCGTACGCCACACCAAAGGACCGGCCGCACTACGCGTGCGCTGGTCGGGAACGGGCATCCTGCGGATCGGTGCGTGGGATGCCGACCCCTCGCCCCCGGAACCGCCCAGGCCCTTCGAGCAGGCGACGGAATCGAAGGAGGGCCGCGGACTGGCCCTGGTGCGGGCCTGCGCCGACGTGTGGGGCTGGCAACCGCTCGCCAGGGACGGCAACCGCGGCAAGTACGTGTGGTGCGAGCTGGGACACGCAGCGACGCCGGTTCGCAGTACGGCCTGATCGACGCGCGGACGGGTGCCCGGCCGCCGCTCGGGGGTAGCCGCACCCCATGAGGCCGTGGTGGAGACGGGTCGGCGCGCCGGTCGCCGGCGGCATGGTGGCGGGCGTACTGACGACCGCGATCACCGATCGGGCGTGGGGCTGGGACCTGGCCGCCCGGTGCCTGGTCTACTCGGCGATGTACGCCGTGCTCCAGCCGCTGCTGGCCCGGTCACGGCGACGCGCTGCTGAGCGGGACGAGCAACAGATACGGGAGTTTCGGGAAGCACGGCGCACCCGACAGGGGCGCTCCAGCGGCAAGAGATGCTGATGCGTACCTGCGTTTCGGTTCTGGCAATGACCGGAGCGTGGGTGGGGGTGGCGATGTTGGCCCTGTTCTGGGTCCTTGCCTTCTGGGTCACAAGCTCCAGGACCGCCGGGTAGCGGTGCCGGGGCGGGCCGATGTGCGTGCCGGGCATCGCTGCGGTACGCTCATCGCACGCTGGTCGCCGGGGCAACTCCCGGTAGCCGGTAGTGCGTTGGTGGTCCAAGGAAAGACGCCCCGCTTCCTGCGGGGAGATGCAGGTGCAAGGCCTGCCCAGCGCTCCGGTCAAGACCCCGGTCCCGCGGAAGCGGGGCCGGGGTTCTTTCGTGGCCCCGCTTCGGTCAGCCGAGCTTGGCCTCCTGCGCGTCGATCACCGCGGTCGGCTGGTCGAACGCCTCGCCCCGGGTGACCGACGCGATGTTGAAGGACGAGAACCCGGCGAGCGTGGTGCCCTGGCGGAAGACGACGACCTTCGTGTCGGCGGCCGTGCCGTCCATCTTCGTGCCCACCGTCCAGGCGACGGCGTCCTCCCCGGCCGTGAGCTTCTCCTCGGTGATCTTGGTGACCTGCTGCTTCTCTCCCTCGACCGACATGCTGAAGCCTCCGGCGCACTTCTTGCCGGCCTCCCGCAGGGTCTTCAGCGTCTGCTCCGCGCCGTCGGCGTCGTAGGACCAGAGGGAGGTCGTCGTCTTGGTGACGTCGAGGGAGTTGAGCATCGCCTCCTTGGCCTGCTCCTCCGTCAGCCCGTCGAGGTCCGGCATGCCCTCCTTGGCCGCGGCGGACTCCTGGACGACGAGGCGCTGGGCGCTCGCCGCGGGCTTGCCCGCCGGCAGGGCCGACAGCACCTGGGCGACGGGCTCGCACTCGGCCTTCCCGACCGAGAGGGTGGCGGGGTCGGCGACGGCGTCCTTCCCCGGCTTGGTGACCTTGTGGTCCTTCAGATCGGCCGAGGCGATCACGAGCTTCTCCAGCTCGGCGGCGGTCAGCGCCTTCGCCGCCGGAGCGCTCGACGCGCCACCGTCCTTCGCCCCCTTGTCCTCGGCGTTCCCGCCCTTCTGGTCACCGCCGCCACAAGCGGTGACCAGCAGGGCGAGGGTGGCCGCGGAGGCGGTCAGGACGGTACGGCGGACGGCGGTGGGTCGCACGGTGCTACTCCCTGTGTTCAACGCCCCGCGCCGAACGCGGCGCGGGGATTACGGGAGCAAGACTGTGGCGAGCCGATCAAGGTTGTGCCGGACCTGCCCGCGGATCTCGGACCGGTCCGGCGGATCGTGCCCCGGGCCTGCACGATCGCCCTAGGCCTGCACGATCGGCTCCCGGGTGAACAGGGCGCCCAGCTCGGGAGCGTTCACCCGGCGGTCCGCCAGGCGCAGCGCCTCCCAGACCGTGACCTGGTTGGCGGTGAGGACCGGCTTGCCCAGTTCCTTCTCCAGGGCCGGGATGTGGGCCGCCGTGTGCAGCGCGGTGTCGGGGAGGAGGATCGCCTCCGCCTCCGGATGGTCCGCCGCGCGGGCCAGGGCCAGCACCTCGGCCTCGGTCCAGGTGCCGACCTCCGCCGCCGTGATGATCCCCGAGCTGCGGACGCCGGCCACCTCCAGACCGGCCGCGCGCAGGAACTCCGCGAAGAGCTGGGCCACGTCCTCCGGGTACGTCGCGCCGATCGCGACCCGGCGCAGACCCAGCTCCCGGATCGCGTGCACGAAGGCGAAGGAAGTCGAGGAGGCCGGCATGCCGGCCGTCGCCGCCAGGGTGCGGACCTGCTGGTGGGCGCCGTCCCAGCCGTGCACGAAGCTGCCGCTGGTGCACGCCCACACCACGGCCTCCGCACCCGCGTGCCGCAGCTCCTGCACGCCCGCCGCGAGCCGCTGCGGGGAGCCCATCTCGCGCAGCGCGTCCACGCGGTGCGCGTCCTCGCCGATGTCGGTGTGCACCAGGTCGACCCGGATGTCACTGCCCAGGAGCTGCTCGATGCGTGGATAGTCGTCCTCGCCGGAGTGACCCGGGTACAGGAATCCCAGTGCTGTCATGTCCACCCTTCCTGCTGCTGCTCTTCCTCCGGAAGCCCGGAGACACCAGAAACGCCCGGGACGCCGGACACATCCGGGACACCGGACACCCCCGGGACCCCCGACACACCCGGAAGGCCGGGGACGCCGGGCACCCCCGGGAGGCTCGGGGCACCCGGGGCCTCGGGTACCTCCGACACCACGGAACCGAACCGGGCCGCCGGGTCGATCAGCGCCTGATACGGCCCCACGGCAGGGGTACCCAGCCGGCGCAGCGCCGCCCACATCGTCACTTGGTTGGCGGAGATCACCGGAATGCGCAGCTCGGCCTCCAGCTGCGGGATCACGTCGTAGGTGGGCAGGTTCGTGCAGGAGATGAAGAGCGCGTCCGCCGCCCCCGGCCGGGGCACCGCCCGGTGGGCCATGTCGGCGACCTCGCGGTACCCGACCTTCCAGATGTGCCGGGTCAGGCCCATGAAGGCGCAGCCGGTGACCGAGACGCCGCCCTGGGCGACGTACTCCTCCAGGGCCCGGGTGACGGAGACGGTGTACGGGGTCACCAGCGCGACCCGGCGTACGCCCAGCTCGGCCAGGGCCTCCAGGAGCGCGCCGGAGGTGGTCAGCGACGGGGTCGCACCGGCCCGGGTCATCGCCGCGCACATCGCGCGTTCGCCGGCGATGCCGCCGACGAAGCTGCCCGAGGTGCAGGCGTAGGCGAGGACGCCGGGGGCGATCGCGTTCAGGGTCCGGGTGGCCTCCTGAAGCGTCTCGTGCTCGCTGACCAGGCGGGCCAGGTCCAGGCTGACCTCGACCGGCACGTACGGCGTTCTCGTCATGTGGAGCGAGACCTCGTCCGGCACCCAGCGCCACAGTTCGCGGTCGAGAGCGAAGTCGAAGGGAGCGACGACACCGACACCGCGTTGCGGGGCGGGTCCGCCGAGAAAGGAGATGTCCATGGCACGCACCGGCCTCACACTGAGGGAGGAGAGGACAACGCACCGTACGCACGGCCGTGTTGACGACGGTAGGTTCCGGTGCGAGCGTGGTCAATCCGCGCGCGTCACCAGCAGGTCAACAGCTGGTTAATCCCTCGTCAGCCCCCGTGCCGCGACCGCCGCAACAGGTCGGTCACCCCCATCCTCCAGGACCGGCCGCACACCCCTTCTCCGGAGAAGCGCCTGCCGATGACCAGCCCCGTCCCGACCCTCCTCGTCCTCGACGCCGACCCCCGCCCCCGCCTCGGCCGCCTCACCGGACGCGCCCGGATCGAGTACGCGGACGAGTCGACGCTCGCCGAGCGGCTGCCGCACGCCGACGTGCTGCTCGTGTGGGACTTCACCTCGCACGCCGTGCGGAAGGCGTGGCCCGGCGGTGGGCCCCGGCCGCGCTGGGTGCACACCGCGAGCGCGGGGGTGGACCATCTGATGTGTCCGGAACTCGCCGCCTCACAGACCGTGGTGACCAACGCCCGCGGGGTCTTCGACCAGCCCATCGCCGAGTACGTCGCCGCCCTCGTCCTGGCGATGGCCAAGGATCTGCCGAGGACTCTGGAGCTGCAACGGGAGCGGACCTGGCGGCACCGGGAGTCGCAGCGGGTGGCCGGCACCCGTGCGGTCGTCGTCGGCTCGGGGCCGATCGGACGGGCGATCGCGCACACCCTGAAGGCGCTCGGCATCACCACCGCGCTGGTCGGCCGCACCCCGCGCACCGGCGTGCACGGCCCCGAGGAGCTGGACCGGCTGCTGGCCCGCGCCGACTGGGTGATCGCGGCCGCCCCGCTGACCGAGGACACGCGCGGCATGTTCGACGCCCGCCGGTTCGGCGTGATGCAGCCCTCCGCCCGCTTCGTCAACATCGGACGCGGCCAGCTCGTGGTCGAGGAGGCGCTCGCCGAGGCGCTGGCCAAGCGCTGGATCGCGGGCGCGGCCCTGGACGTGTTCGAGGCCGAGCCGCTGGCCGCCGGCAGTCCGTTGTGGCAGGTCCCGGGACTGATCGTGTCGCCGCACATGAGCGGGGACACGATCGGCTGGCGGGACGAGCTGGGTGCGCAGTTCGTGGAGTTGTACGAGAGCTGGTCGGCGGGCAGGCCTCTGACGAACGTGGTCGACAAGCAGCGCGGGTACGTACCCGGACACTGACTCCCTTGGAGGGTGGATGACCGACCTCACCGAGCTGACCGCCGTACAGCTCATCGACGGCTACCGCAAGGGCGCATTCGGCCCTGTGGACGCGACCCGGGCCGCGCTGGAGCGGGCCGAGCGGATCCAGCCGGAGGTGAACGCCTTCGTCCGGCTCACCGCCGAGGAGGCACTCGACCGGGCACGGGAGTCGGAGCGGCGGTGGCGGCGCGGCGAACCGTGCGGACGGCTCGACGGCGTCCCGGCCACGGTGAAGGACATCCTGCTGATGCGCGGCCATCCGACCCTGCGCGGGTCGCGCGCCGTCTCGCCGGAGGGCCCCTGGGAGGAGGACGCCCCCGCGGTCGCCCGGATGCGGGAGCACGGTGCGGTCTTCCTGGGGAAGACGACGACACCCGAGTACGGCTGGAAGGGCGTGACCGACTCGCCGCTGAGCGGCATCACCCGCAACCCGCACGACCCCTCCCGTACCGCCGGCGGCTCCAGCGGGGGCGCCGGGGCGGCCGTGGCCCTCGGTGCGGGGCCGCTGGCGCTGGGCACGGACGGCGGCGGCAGCGTGCGCATCCCGGCGGCCTTCTGCGGGATCTTCGGCCTGAAGCCGACCTACGGCCGGGTGCCGCTCTACCCGGCGAGCGCCTTCGGCACGCTGGCCCACGTGGGCCCGATGACCCGGGACGCGGCGGACGCGGCGCTGCTGCTGGACGTGATCGGGGTGCCGGACGCCCGGGACTGGTCCGCGCTGGGGCCGCCGCCCGGGTCGTACACGGAGGCGCTGTCCGGCGGGGTGCGGGGGCTGCGGGTGGCGTACTCCCCCTGCCTGGGCGGGCAGGTGGCGGTGCGGCCGGCGGTGGCGGCGGCGGTGCGGCACGCGGTGCAGCGGCTCGCGGACCTGGGCGCGTACGTCACGGAGGCCGACCCGGACTTCGCCGAGCCGGTGGAGGCCTTCCACACCCTGTGGTTCAGCGGGGCGGCGCGGGTGGTGCAGCACCTCGGGCCCGAGCAGCGGGCGCTGCTCGATCCGGGCCTGCGGGAGGTCTGCGCCGCCGGGGCGCGGCACTCCGCGCTGGAGTACCTGGCCGCCGTGGACGTCCGCATGGAGCTGGGCCGCCGGATGGGCCGCTTCCACGAGGCGTACGACGTGCTGGTCACGCCGACCACGCCGATCACCGCGTTCGAGGCGGGCGTGGAGGTGCCCAAGGGCTCGGGGCACCGGCGGTGGACGGGGTGGACGCCGTTCACCTACCCGTTCAACCTGACCCAGCAGCCGGCCGCGACGGTCCCGGTCGGGCGGGACGGGGACGGCCTGCCGATCGGCATGCAGCTCGTGACCGCCCGGCACCGGGACGATCTGCTCCTGCGGACGGCCCACGCGCTGTACGAGGCCGGGGTCGCCGAACCCGTCGTGCGGCCCGGCTCCGGCACTACACCCGGCGGAAGCTGAGCGCCTCCCCCGCCGCTCCCGACCGCCACAGGTCGTTGCAGCCCTCCGCCATGGCGTCCAGTCCCTCGACGACCTGGCCCCAGACGATGCCGGGCACCCAGCCGACATCGGCGTTGAGCAGCAGGTTGTTGCGCTCGTAGAACAGGGCCAGGTCGACCAGGGTGGTGCCCGGGCGGACCTCACGGTCGTAGCCGTACGCCTTGGTGCCCAGCTCCGTGCCCGCGAAGGCGAAATAGCACAGATCGCCCGGGATAGGGGTTACGGTCGGATTCTCCAGAGGCGGCTCTTTCTCCGCGAAGGGCTGGAAAAGCGCGTAGATCTCATTGCGCGCGTACTTCGCGTGGTAGACGTCGCCGGCCAGGGGCAGCGCGTCCCAGACGGCCGCGCAGGTGAGCGGAGCGCGGTCGTCCAGCAGCCGGGCCGTGCAGCGGATGTCGCGTTTGACCAGCGAGACTTCGATGAAGCGATCAGCCATCCCCCCATGGCAGTGCCCGCGGCCGCCGCGGTCAAGGGCGCATCGGTGCGATACCGGTCCGAAAAAGACCGGCATAACTCGGAGGGCTTCGGGTAGCCGCGCGCCCATGGCCTCACCACCAGACAGAATTCCGCCCACAGTCAGGCGTGACCGCATATCCGGGATATCCGGGCCCACGCGCCGGTCGCTGCTCGCGGGGGTCGCGGCGCTCGGCGCGCTGGGTGCCGCCGGATGCTCGCGCGTGGCCACCGCCTCGGACACGGAGGGGGGTGAACTCCTGGAGCGGCTCCGGGCGCAGGGCGTCGCGCGGCTCGGCATCGCCGGGGAGATCCCCTTCGGGTACATCGACAAGAACGGCGAGTTGACCGGCGAGGCGCCGGAGCTGGCGAAGGTCATCTTCCAACGTCTCGGCGTGGACCGGGTGCAGCCGGTGCCGACCGAGTTCGGTTCCCTCATCCCCGGTCTGAAGTCGCAGCAGTTCGACATCGTGGCCGCGGGGATGTACGTCAACCCCGAGCGCTGCGAGCAGGTCATCTTCTCCGACCCCGACTACCAGATGCTCGACTCGTTCATCGTGCGCAAGGGCAACCCCCTGGGCCTGCACAACTACCGGGACGTCGTGGAGAAGAAGGCGAAGTTCGCGACCGGCACCGGCTACGCGGAGATCGGGTACGCCGTGGAGGCCGGTTACCCGCGGGGCGAGATCCTGATCGTGCCGGACCAGGTGGCCGGTCTCAACGCCGTCGAGACCGGACGCGCCGACGTCTTCGCCGGTACCGCGCTGACCACCCGCGAGGTGGTGAAGAAGTCCACCAAGGCCGAGGTGACCGAGCCGTTCAAGCCGATCGTCAACGGCGAACCGCACGTCGACGGCGGCGCCTTCGCGTTCCGGCCGAACGAGACCAACCTGCGTGACGCCTTCAACGTCGAGTTGCACAAGATGAAGAAGAGCGGCGAACTGCTGCGCATCCTGCGCCCGTTCGGCTTCACGGAGGAAGAGATGACCGATCTGACCGCGAAGGAGCTCTGCGGCGGATGACATCCGGACTCTGGGAACTCGTCGTCAGGGGCGTGTGGACCACCATCCAGCTGCTTGTCTTCAGCGCGCTGCTGGGCGCCGCGATCTCCTTCGTGGTCGGCATCGCCCACACCCACCAGTCGCGGGTGGTCAGGTTCCTCGCGGGCCTGTACACCACGGTGTTCCGTGGGACCTCCGCGCTGATCATGATCTTCTGGATCTACTTCGTGCTGCCGCTGAGCTTCGGCTGGCAGCTCGTGCCGATGTGGGCGGGCACGCTCGCGCTCGGGCTCACGTACGGGGCGTACGGCTCGGAGATCGTGCGCGGTGCGATCGCGGCCGTCGATCCGGCCCAGAAGGAGGGCGGTATCGCCCTCAGCTTCACGCCCTGGCAGCGGATGCGGCTGATCCTGCTGCCGCAGGCCGTGCCGGAGATGATCCCGCCGTTCTCGAACCTGCTGGTCGAGCTGTTGAAGGGCACCGCGCTGGTGTCCCTCATGGGCATGGGCGACCTGGCGTTCAGCGGCAACCTGGTGCGTCTCGCGCTGCAGGAGAGCGCGGAGATCTACACGTACATCCTGTTCATCTACTTCGTCATCGCCTTCCTGCTCACCCGGCTCATGCGGGGCCTGGAGAAGAAGCTGAAGGCAGGGGTGGGGAAGACGCCTCGGACCGGCACCGAAGCCATTCGGCAGCCCGAGGCCACCGTGGGAGGTGTCTCGTGAACTGGGACTGGAACGCGGTGGCCGACTTCATGCCGCACTTCTGGGACGGCCTGCTGGTCACCCTGCAGATCCTGGTCATCGGATCGGTGATCTCCTTCGTCCTCGGCCTGGTGTGGGCGCTGCTGATGCGGGCGCCCTCGCGCTGGGTCACCTGGCCGGTCGGTGCGATCACCGAGTTCGTGCGGAACACTCCGCTGCTGGTGCAGCTGTTCTTCCTGTTCTACGTGCTGCCCGAGTGGGGCCTGACCGCCTCCGCCCTGACCACCGGCGTGATCGGCATCGGCCTGCACTACTCGACCTACACGATGCAGGTCTACCGGGCCGGCATCGAAGCCGTACCGGTCGGCCAGTGGGAGGCGGCCACGGCGCTGAACCTGCCCCTGCGCCGGACCTGGGCCGCGGTGATCCTCCCGCAGGCGATCCGCCGGGTCGTCCCCGCGCTGGGCAACTACGTCATCGCCATGCTGAAGGACACCCCGATCCTGATGGCGATCACCGTGCTGGAGATGCTCGGCGAGGCGCAGCTCTTCGCCCGTGAGCACTTCCAGTTCACCGAGCCCCTGACGGTGATCGGCGTGGCCTTCATCGTCATCTCCTACCTGGCCTCCCTTGCCCTGCGAGCCCTGGAGCGACGCCTTGTCCACTGACACCCTTCCCACCCCCGAGAACCCCGAGAAGAGCACCGCGTCGGGCGGCGGCGAGCTGATCCGGCTGGAGCAGGTCACCAAGCGGTTCGGGGACAACACCGTCCTGGACCACCTCGACTTCGCCGTGGACGCCGGAAAGCACGTCACCCTGATCGGCCCGTCCGGTTCGGGCAAGACGACGATCCTCAGACTGCTGATGACGCTGCTCAAGCCCGACGAGGGCGTGATCACCGTCGACGGGCAGCGGCTGTTCCCGGCCTCCGACAAGGAGGTCCGCGAGGTCCGCAAGAAGATCGGGATGGTCTTCCAGCAGTTCAACCTGTTCCCGAACATGACCGTGCTGCGGAACATCACCGAGGCGCCGGTCACCGTCCTCGGGATGTCCAAGGACGAGGCCGTGGAGCGGGCCAAGGGACTGCTGGACATGGTCGGCCTGGCCGACAAGTGCGACGCTCACCCGGCCCAGCTCTCCGGCGGCCAGCAGCAGCGGGTGGCGATCGCCCGGGCGCTGGCGATGCGGCCCAAGGTGCTGCTGCTGGACGAGGTCACCTCCGCGCTCGACCCGGAACTGGTCGCCGGCGTGCTGGACGTGCTGCGGGACATCGCGCGCAGCACGGACATCACCATGCTCTGCGTGACCCACGAGATGAACTTCGCCCGGGACATCTCGGACCAGGTCCTGATGTTCGACTCGGGCCGCGTCATCGAGGCGGGTGCGCCGGAGAAGATCTTCAGCGAGCCCGAGCACGACCGGACCCGGGAGTTCCTCAGCGCAGTCCTCTGACGGCCGGCAGTGTCTGCCCCGACGCCCGAGGTCCGGGCGTTGGGGCATTCCTTTGGCATATGCCAGCGGTCAACGCCCCAGTTGGGAGGGCAGGCATTCTCGTCAACCGCCGCGCAATTCAGGCCCTTTGGCCGCTATCGTGAGAGGGATTCGCCGTCCGGACCACGGCCCAACGAGCGAGCGCAGGGAGACCACCGTGGCGCTGCAGCACAAGCCGACCGCTCCGCTCCACTCCGCCCAGGACGCCCTGCGGGTCCTGGAGGTCGTGGCACGGCACGGCACCGGAGTCACCGAGGCCCGGCTCGCCCGGCACACCGGCCTGGCCCCCGAGCGGCTGACCACGCTGCTGCGGATGCTGCGCCGGGAGGGGTACGTCGAGCAGATCACCGACGGCAGGCACGAGGGGGCGTACGTCACCGGGGAGGCGCTCGCCCGGCTGGGTTCGGCGCACGGGCACGAGGAGGCACTGCGCGACAAGCTCCAGCGCACCCTGGACCGGCTGCGCGACTCCGTCGGCGCGGCCGTCTACATCAGCCGGTACGTCGACGGCGAGGTCCGCGTCACCCAGTACGCCGACAGCCCGGCCGCGCCCAAGGTCAACGAGTGGGTCGACTTCCGCTGCTCGGCGCACGCCACCGCGGTCGGCAAGAGCCTGCTCACCCAGCTGGACCACGCCGGCCGCCGGGACCATCTGGCCCGGCACAAGATGGCCCGCCTCACCTCGCGCACGATCACCAGCGACAGACTGCTGCTCTCCCGCCTGGAGGCGCAGCCGCCCTCGGTGCCCGTCCTCGACCTCCAGGAGTACGCGGTCGGCACGGTCTGCGCCGCGGTCCCGATCACGGCCGGCGCCTCGGCGGGCTGCCTGGCGCTGTCCATGCCGGTCGAGCACGCCCACCGGCTGCGCCGGGCGGCCGACACGCTGAACCGGAACGCGGCGCGGGTACTGCTGTCGCTGGCGATCTAGGACACCCGGCCCGCGGCTCTCCCGGTTCACCTGTCCGTGGTCGGAAGCACCTCCGTGGACCAGGTAGTATTTTCCTCGTCGCCGCCGCGAGAGCGAAACGCGCGGTCGGCGGGAGTCATGCGCCGCTAGCTCAGTTGGTTAGAGCAGCTGACTCTTAATCAGCGGGTCCGGGGTTCGAGTCCCTGGCGGCGCACAAACGAAGGGGCCCCCTCGCGGACGCGAGGGGGCCCCTTCCTCTGAGCCTCAGAAGGTCACGTCCGAGCACGCGTAGAACGCGTTGCCGGTGTCGGCGACCGTCCACACCGCGAGGATGACGTGGTGGCCGCTCAGCCCGGACGGCAGCCGGCCGCTGTGGGAGAGCGTGGACGGCGGGCGCTGCCCGTTGTACGGCACCGTCAGGAACGGCGTGAGGTTGAGGTCGGACCGGGACAGGTTGTGGTTCTGGTTCCAGCCCGGCTTCGTCACGTAGTACTTGAAGTCGGTCGTGGCGTGCATGGCGGTGAACTGCCAGCGGAAGGTGTAGTTCTGCCCGCCGGTCACCCTGGTCGTCGGCCAGGCTCCGCCCGAGGGGGTCTTCGGGCTGTCGAGCTGGGAGAACGGGGCGTTGTTCGCGGAACAGATCCGCCCGTCCGCCGGTCCGCCCGCCGGGAAGCCCTTCGGGCCCTCGACGCTCTGCGGCTCCCACTGGATCGCACCGCAGTTGCTGACGGAGCCGTTCTGGCAGAGCTTCTGCCGGCTGATGGGCAGGTCGGTGTAGCCGTGACCGCTGGCACCGCCGGAGGAGAGCACCAGGGCGCCGGTGGTCGCCAGACCCACCGCCCCGGCGTACAACTTGGTCCTTTTGCGCATACTGCCGCTCCTGTGACGTGGGGGAGGTTCAGTGAGCCGTGCAGGTCTAGACCAAGTCTCAGGTTATTGCCGTTAGTTGAACATGTCCATACCAATCGAGGAACCCGGTCGAGGGCGCCTCGGGGGCGCCTCGGGCAGCCGTCAGGGAGCCGTCGCGGAACCGTCAGTGCGGGCCCTCCCCGCGTCCCGCGCAGAACGCCACCGTCAGGTCCCGCACCAGCGCCTTGCGCTCGTAGTCGTCGAGCGTGACGAGCCCGCGGGTGGTCAGCCGGGTCACCGTGTCCTCCACCGAGTCCACGACCGAGGTGAGCACGGTCGCCCGGTGCTGCGCGTCCAGGGCGGCGATCCGGCGGCGGTGCATCGCGGCGGCGACCTCGGGGGCGTATTCCACCCGCACCGGCCGCACCGAGAAGACCTCCAGACCGATCGCCGCCGCCTCCGCCGCCACCAGCCGGGTCAGCGTCTCGGCCGCCGCGTCCGCCGCACCCCGCGACCCGCCGGGTGTCTCCACCGGCACCCGGGCCAGCGCCGCCTCCACGCACTCGCGCAGATACGTCTCGTGATCCTCGACGCCCAGCGTGGCCCGCGCGGTGTCCCGCACCCGCCACACCACCAGCGTCACCGCCCGCAGCGCTACGCCGCTGCCGTCGGCGGCGGGCATCGGCTCGCTGCGCCAGTGCCGCAGCCGGACGTCCACCCGGCGGCGCAGCAGCAGCGGGTTGACCCACATCAGGCCGGTGCGCCGGACGGTCCCCCGGTAGCGCCCGAACAGGCCGAGCACCCAGGCCCGCCCGGTCCGGCCCCGGGCCAGCCCGCCGAAGCCGAACAGCCCCAGCGCCCCGGCGGCCGCGTACGCCGCCCACTGCACCGGACCGAGCCCGGCACCCTGGTACGCCGGAAGCGCCGAGGCCGCGATCGGCGGCAGGATGCCCGCCCACCACGTGGTGACCGCACAGCCGGCCGCGCCGCAGGAACCGGCCAGCACGCCGGCCGCGCCGGGCAGCACCCGAGCCGGGCGCTCCACCAGGTCCGGGTCGACCTGCGGCACGGGCCGCGGCTTCCCCGGCAGCGGACGGCGCAGCCGCGGCTGCTCCCCGGTGCCCTGCCTGCGGCCGACGACCGCCGGTCGCAGCGGCACCGGCTCCGGGTCCGGGTCGTCGCGGAAGAGCAGGTGGACGGGGATCTCGGTGGTGGACTCGTTCTGGATGAGCCGGACGGGCCGGGCCGCGCCCTCCGCCGGTCCGCTCGGCTCGGGGGTGGGTGACGTGGTCGTCGAAGAGGTCGTACTCATGCGTGCTCCAGCCTCCGCGCCAGATGCGTCATGAACGGGGGGTCGGCGAGTGCAGGGTCCGAAGAGGAGTGGGGGTGAGGAGATGAGGGGGTGAGGAGACGTGTGGGAGTGGTGAGAGGAGGTGGGGTGACCGGTGGGGTCGCGGATGCGGATGCCGGTGCGGGCCGGTGGTCAGGAGAACAGCCGCCGCCAGGTCTCCGGGCCCGGGTAGCCGTCGGCCGCTCCGCCGCGCCAGCCCTGGGCGCGCTGGAAGGCCTCGACGTTCCGCCGGTCCGCCTCGCCCCAGCGCGGGCCCGGACCGGTCGTGTAGTGCTTGCCGAATCCCTTCTTCACCAGCTGCCTGCCCAGCCGGGTGACGTACTCGTTGGTGGCGCCCGGCCGGAACATCGCACGGCCCGGGTAGCCGGGCACCCCGTGCGAGGCGGGTTCCGGGGCCGGTCCGCCCGCCGCCGCGGCCGGGATGTCCCTGCCCTTGCCGGTGGCCAGCAGCTCCCAGGTGGCCGGACCCGGCAGCCCGTCGGCGTCGGCGCCGCGCCAGCCCTGGGCCCGCTGGAACGCCTGGGTGGCCCTGCGGTCCGCGTCCGACCAGCGGGGTCCCGGCCCGGAGGCGTAGAAGCGCCCGCCGCCGCGCTCGATCAGCAGCCGCCCCAGCCGGGTGACGTACGCGTTGTCGGCGCCGGGTCCGAAGGACGCCGCCCCCGGGTAGCGCGTCGAGGGCGCTGCCTGGGGCCCCGCGGTGTCCGGGGTGGCGGACACCACACCCTTGTACCGGTAGGGCAGATAGCGGGAGGAATTGCTCCAGTAGGCGTAGGGGGTGGTCTGCTTCCGGGTGTGCGGGCGGGTCTGCTCGTAGGCGGTGTAGGAGGTGTGCGTGTGGTCCGTCCAGCCGCCGAAGATCACCACGTGGGAGCCCGCGTGCGGATCGGACGTGTTGTGGAACAGCAGAATGTCACCGGGCTGGAGTTCCTCCTTGGAAATCCGGTCCGCGTACGTGCCGAGGCTGCCCGTCCATTCGTTTCCGGGCAGGCTCCAGGCCATCGACACATAGCCCGAGCAGTCCTGCCGGTAACCGTCGGACCAGTAGGCGGTCATGCTGTACGGCACTTTCGCGGCGACCCATTTCTTGGCCCGGTTGATGATCTCCGTCCGGGTGATCGCGCGGACACCGGCGCCGGCCGGCGGGACCACCGGCTTCCCGCTCGCGCCGTGCAGCGGAGCCCGGTCGCCCTGCGGGGTGTCGGGCTCGTCACCTGTGGGAATGCCGGGCCGGTCGGGGGCGTGGGCGGCGGCCGGGAGCGCTGCCGCCTGGCTCGCGCCGAGCGCGGCGGAGGCCGCGGCCGCGGCCGCCACGATCAGGGTCCGGTGGGCCGCCGGATGGGCGAAGGTGCGGCCGGACGGGGAATGCGGCAGGACGCGCCGCCAGTGCCGGCAGCCCGGGCAGTCGCAGTCGACCTCCGGGTCGAATTCCTCGAATACCGGAGCCTCCATGCGATTCCCCTCACACTCCTGCTGAAAAAGTCCGCGGCGGTACACGTGCGTCAGTTTCTCAACTGACTTCGAACCGCGCATGCTGACGGTCCGAATGATGTACGGGGGCCTCCCGGGCGCCGGCCCGGCCCCCGGCCGGCGGTCAGGAGCACCCTCCGGGGTCGGGTAGAGTTGTGGGCGTCAGCCGGCGCCGCTAGCTCAGTTGGTTAGAGCAGCTGACTCTTAATCAGCGGGTCCGGGGTTCGAGTCCCTGGCGGCGCACCGACAGCGAAGGCCCTCCGCTTCGAGCGGGGGGCCTTCGTCGTGCGCTCCCCACACGCCACAATGAACACGTTTGACCGGCAAACACCGCGTTTCGCATCTTGCGATCATGACGAACGCCGTAGAACCCTGGTCCGGTTGGGGGGGAGAACCGGTTTCCGGTGCCGCGGGGTGGTGGGATCCCGGTGGTGACCGGATGCCGAGGGGGCACCATGCAACCGGGAGGCGTCGCTCCATGTCTATAAGGTGTGTGGATGACGTGGCGGCAGCGACCCGCCACTGACACGCCCGTGAAGGTCGAGGGGGACCCGGAACCGGGCGCAGGAAGCGACGGAACACGCGGCGCGCCGCGTGTGGGGGGATGACTCATGGCGTCGACGCCGACGGGCGACCGACAGGACTTCGATCCGTCCCGGACCACCCAGCTCAGGGTGCCCGCGCATCGGAACAGCACGACCGGCACGTTCCGGCGGATCAGGAAGAGCCTGCCGAGGTACGACTACGAGCACTACAGCCGGCTGGCGGGCCCCCTCACCCAGCCGGACCCGCACAAGCCGTACAAGGTCCAGTACCGCTCGCTGATATCCCAGGAGCCCCACCGCATCCGGATCACCCTGATGCTGGTCGCGGCCCCGGTGCTGTCGCTGGTGCTGCTGTTCTGGCTGCTGCAGCCCGCGCACTGGACCGAGCGCGACTACCCCGCCTTCGACTGGCTGCCCGCCCTCGACATCGTGATGCTCGTCTCGATCGGCCTGATCGAGTTCTTCCGCTGTATGAACGTGCTGTCGAACGCGCACGCCACCCTGGTCGCCCGCGACCCGGTCCCGGTGGTGCCCGAGACCGGCACCCGGGTGGCCTTCCTCACCTCCTTCGTGCCCGGCAAGGAGCCCCTGGAGATGGTGACGAAGACCCTGGAGGCGGCCGTCAAGATCCGCCACCGCGGTCTGCTGCACGTCTGGCTGCTCGACGAGGGCGACGACCCCGAGGTGAAGGAGGTGTGCGCGCGCCTGGGCGTGCACCACTTCTCCCGCAAGGGCGTGGCGAAGTGGAACCGGAAGAAGGGCCCGCACCGCGCCAAGACCAAGCACGGCAACTACAACGCCTGGCTGGAGGCGCACGGCGACGACTACGACTTCTTCGCCTCGGTCGACACCGACCACGTGCCGCTGCCCAACTACCTGGAGCGGATGCTCGGCTTCTTCCGCGACCCGGACGTCGGCTTCGTCATCGGCCCCCAGGTCTACGGCAACTACGACAACTTCGTCACCAAGGCCGCCGAGTCCCAGCAGTTCCTCTTCCACGCGCTGATCCAGCGGGCCGGCAACCGCTACGGGGCGCCGATGTTCGTCGGCACCTCCAACGCCGTACGGATCAAGGCGATCAAGCAGATCGGCGGTCTGTACGACTCGATCACCGAGGACATGGCGACCGGCTTCGAGATGCACCGCGCCAAGAACCCGGCGACGGGCCGCAAGTGGCGCTCGGTCTACACCCCGGACGTGCTCGCGGTCGGCGAGGGCCCGAACGCCTGGACGGACTTCTTCACCCAGCAGATGCGCTGGTCCCGGGGGACGTACGAGACGATCCTCAAGCAGTACTGGAAGGGCTGGTACTCGCTGCCGCCGAGCAAGCTCTTCAACTACACCATGATGATCATCTTCTACCCGATGTCGGCCCTGAACTGGATCCTCGCGGCGCTGAGCTGTGCGCTGTTCCTGGGCCTGGGCGCCTCGGGTGTGAACATCGACCCGGCGGTCTGGTTGATGCTCTACGGCAACGCCTCCGCGCTCCAGATCGGCCTGTACGTCTGGAACCGCCGCCACAACGTGTCCCCGCACGAGCCCGAGGGCTCCGGCGGTGTGGCCGGCATGGTGATGTCCGCCCTGTCGGCACCGCTGTACGCCAAGGCGCTGATCGACTCGGTGCTGCGCCGCAAGAGCAAGTTCGTGGTGACCCCCAAGGGCGACTCGGCCAGCCCGGACCGGTGGCTGGGCACCTTCCGGTACCACTGGTACTTCATCCTGATCTTCGGCGCGTCGATCGTCGCCGGTTTCGTCTTCGGCAACTCCCATCCCGCGATGATCATCTGGGCGTCGTTCGCCATGCTGGTCACCGCGACGCCGATCTTCGCCTGGCGGCACTCGCTGCGTCAGGCGAAGAAGCGGCCCGCCGCCCCGGCCGCCGCCGAGGTACGGGAACCGGCGCCCGCGGCGGGGTACGAGCCGCAGCCCGTCATACCGCAGCAGCCGACGGGCCACGGGCCGCACGCGCCGGAGCAGCGGCCCACCTGGGCCGCGTCCGGGGGAGGCGGCGGAGCCGACGGGGGGAACGACCAGACCATGCAGATCGCCCTTGGTGGACTTGGGGGACGTAAGGAATGAAAGACCGTGCCGGCCGCCGCCGGGCCCGTCGCTTCGCGATAGGTACGGCGGTGGTAGTCGCGCTGGCCGGGATGAACGGGCCGTGGCTGTACCGCTTCGGGACCGAGAAATACCACCAGTACACCATCAACAAGCCGGAGTACAAGGCCGAGAACGGCAAGTGGGAGATCGTCGAGTTCCCCGAGAAGTACCGGCAGAACACCATCCACGCGGCGCTGCTGCACACCGGCAAGGTGCTGCTCGTCGCCGGGTCCGGGAACAACCAGGACAACTTCGACGCGAAGCGGTACGACACCCGGATCTGGGACCCGGTCAAGGGCACCATCAAGAAGGTCCCCACCCCGACCGACCTGTTCTGCACCGGCCACACCCAGCTGCCCGACGGCAATCTGCTGATCGCGGGCGGCACCAAGCGGTACGAGAAGCTCAAGGGCGACGTGAAGAAGGCCGGCGGCCTGATGATCGTCCACAACGAGAACCCGGACAAGCCGATCACCCTGCCCGCCGGCACCCGGTTCACCGGCAAGCAGAACGGCAAGACCTTCGTCTCCAAGGACCCGGTCCTCGTCCCGCGCGCGGAGAAGAACTTCGACAAGGCGACCGGCAGGTTCCTCGGCAACACCCCGGGTTACGGCCGCGTCTACGTCGAGGCGGAGCGGGAGGGCCGGAAGTACCAGACCGGCACCCAGGACAACTACCGCATCCAGGGCCTCAAGGGCGAGGACGCCCGCAACACGTACGGCATCGCGGAGAAGCTCGCCCTCGACAAGAAGGACTTCCAGGGCATCCGGGACACCTATGAGTTCGACGCGGTCGCCGAGAAGTACATCAAGGTCGACCCGATGCACGAGGCCCGCTGGTACCCGACCCTCACCACGCTGAGCGACGGCAGG
This sequence comes from Streptomyces hamibioticus, assembly GCF_047946815.1. Classification (NCBI taxonomy): domain Bacteria; kingdom Bacillati; phylum Actinomycetota; class Actinomycetes; order Kitasatosporales; family Streptomycetaceae; genus Streptomyces; species Streptomyces hamibioticus. The sequence goes on along the minus strand of NZ_JBKKQY010000001.1, from coordinate 4,771,108 downwards.
ATCCTCAGCGTCTCCGGCCTCGACGACATCGGCCAGCTGGTCCCGGGCAAGAACGAGATCTACGACCCGAAGACCAAGGAGTGGACGTACACCGAGGAGCAGCGTCAGTTCCCGACGTACCCGGCGCTGTTCCTGATGCAGAACGGGAAGATCTTCTACTCGGGCTCCAACGCCGGCTACGGGCCCGACGACGTGGGCCGCGACCCGGGCGTCTGGGACGTGGAGACCAACAAGTTCACGAAGATCCCCGGCATGAGCGACGCCGACCGGCTGGAGACCTCCGGCACCGTGCTGCTGCCGCCCGCGCAGGACGAGCGGTACATGGTGATCGGCGGCGGCGGGGTCGGCGAGTCCAAGCTGTCCAGCAACAAGACCCGGCTGGTCGACCTCAAGGACGACAAGCCGCGGTTCACGGACGGCCCCTCGCTGGAGAAGGGCACGCGCTACCCGCAGGCCTCCATCCTCCCCAACGACGACGTGCTGGTCTCCGGCGGCTCGGAGGACTACCGGGGCCGCAGTGACTCCAACATCCTCCAGGCGCGGATCTACGACACGGAGAAGAACGCGTTCGAGCGGGTCGCCGATCCGCTGGTGGGCCGCAACTACCACTCGGGATCGGTCCTGCTGCCCGACGGGCGCGTGATGTTCTTCGGCTCGGACTCGCTCTTCGCCGACAAGGCCAACACCAAGCCGGGCACGTTCGAGCAGCGCATCGAGATCTACACGCCGCCGTATCTGTACGGCGAGGAGCGGCCGGACCTGTCCGGTGGTCCGAAGACCATCGAGCGCGGCGGGTCCGGGACCTTCACCTCCAGGGCGGGCTCGTCGATCGAGAAGGTGCGGCTGATCCGGCCGAGCGCGTCCACGCACGTGACCGACGTCGACCAGCGGTCGATCGCGCTGGACTTCAAGGCGTCCGGGGATCAGGTGACGGTGACGGTGCCGGAGAACAGGAACCTTGTGCAGTCGGGGTGGTACATGCTGTTCGTCACGGACAAGAACGGCGTGCCGAGCAAGGCGGAGTGGGTGAAGGTTCCGTAGGTCCTTCTCGCCGCGGCGCTCCCGCGGGCCCGGTCGCCGGGTGCGGGAGCGCCGCGGTTCCCTACGGCGTCGAGGCCTGCGCCAGCTTCAGGGCGTAGTCGTACCACCACTGGCCCGCCTTCGGGCCGCCCTTGCACTCGCCGTCCGACTCGCCGGGGCGCTTGATCCACAGGTAGGCGTCGACCAGCGGGTCGGCGGTCTTCGTCGTCGGGGTCTCGCCGAGGGCGCGGCCCGGCGGGTTGCACCAGCGCTCGCCCGGGTCGCCCTCGGTGTACGGGCCGTTGCCGTTCCGGCTGGTGTCGATGACGAAGTGCTTGCCGCCCACCTTGGCGGACAGTTCCTTGCCGTAGGCGATGGAGTCCTCGGTCGTGTAGAAGTTGGAGACGTTGACCGAGAAGCCGTCGGCCCGGTCGATGCCCGCCCACTTCAGCGGCTCGAAGATCTGGTCGGGGTGGCCCCAGTCGGCGTTGCCCGCGTCCAGGTAGACCTTGGTGTTCTTCAGCGACTTGAGCTTGGCAATGGCGCCCTTGAGGAGGTCGTAGCGCTCCTCGTGGTACTGCTCCGGCGTGCAGCCGTCGACCAGGTGCAGGACCGCGTCCGGCTCCAGGACGACCGTGGCGGAGCGGTCGCCGATGCCCTTGGTTACGCCGTCGACGAAGGCGCGGTAGGCGTCGCCGTCGGCGGCGCCGCCCTGGGAGTACTGGCCGCAGTCGCGGTGCGGGATGTTGTAGAGGACGAGCAGCGCGGTGCGGCCGGCCTCGTCAGCGGCCTCGGTGAAGCCGCGCGCCTGTTCCTCCGGGTTCTCCGGGCTGATCCACTCGGCGACCGGCTGCTGGGCGATCTCGCGGATCTCCTCGGCCTGCGCGTCCTTGCCGTCCTGCTTCAGCTCGGCCATGGCCCGGGCCGCGGTGCCGTCCGGGTTGACCCAGAACGGCGCGGCGTCCTTGGGCTGCTGGGTGATCCCGCCGCCCGCGTCGCCGTCCCGCTCCTTGTCCTCCCCGCCCCCGGAGGAGGAACAGCCGGCGAGCAGCAGTGCCACCCCCAGCACCGCCGCGGACGCCTTGGCCGCGGCAAACGTTCCGGCCCCCCTGCTGCCGTACATCCAACCCCCCTGGTGCACTGTTCGGAGGCTCAATCCTGACATACGCCCCCGGCACCCACGAGGCCCGTGGGCCCGGGGCGCCGGGCGGGTGCCACAGGCCGGTCGCGCGGGTGCCACAGGCCGGTCGCGCGGGTGCCACAGGCCGGTCGCGCGGGTGCCACAGGCCGGTCGCGCGGGTGCTACAGGCCGGTGCCGGTGAGGTAGGCCGAGACGACCACGTTCGCCGTGTAGCCGTTGGCCGCCTCGTCGAAGCTGCCGCCGCAGGTGATCAGCCGCAGCTCGGCGCGGCCGGTGCGGTGCGGCCCGTAGGCCTGGTGGGCGTCGAAGCCGTCGCGGGTGAGGACCTGGATGTCGTCGACGGTGAACTCGGCGACCCCGGCGTCGTCGCGGATGACCCGGATCGTCTCACCGGGCTCCAGGGTGCTGATCCGGTAGAAGACGGCCGGCCGGGTCTCGGTGTCGACGTGGCCCACCATCAGGGCCGTGCCGGCCTCCCCCGGGGTCGCCCCGGCCGCGTACCAGCCGACCGAGCCGGCCCGGTCGAAGGGCGGTGCCTCGAGAGCGCCCTCGGCGTCCAGGCCGCGGGCCATCACCGGTGCCTGGATGCCGAGTCCGGGGATGTCCAGGCGCTGCGGCAGAGCCGCGTCGAGCGGCCGGTGGGCCGGCGGGAGATCGATGTGCGGGGGGCGGCCGGCCGCCGCCATGTCGCCGGTGGCCGGCCCGGATATGCCGTCGGGTACGTCGGTGGCCTCGCGGCCCCACAGCCACAGCCCGAGGAGCAGCACCGCCCAGGCGATACCGGTCGCCAGACGGCCGCTGCCCGCGGGGCGCTCCTGATCGGACATGGGTCTGCTCAGTCCGTTCCGCGGCTCCGGCGGGCGCTGCGCAGCGCCACGGCCACCGCGGCGACGCCGGCGAGGACCAGGCCGGTCACCGCGTGGGCCGTGCCGGGGCCCTCCGCCCGGGCGTCGTCGTCCCGTCCGCCGGCGGCGGCCAGGTGCGCGGTGCCGCCGCCGCCCGCGTCCACGGGGGCGACGGGCGAGGGGTGGGCGGTGGGCCGGGCCGACGCGCCGGCCGAGGAGCGGGCCCGCTCGGCGACGGTGAGGGTGCCGGTCCGCTCGGCGCCGCCGCAGCGGACCTTCACGGCGTAGGCGCCCGCGGTGACCGTGGACTTCACGCGGCTGGAGCCGACGAGTGCGCCGTCCGTGCTGGCGAGGGACAGCCGGGCGTCGGTGACGAACGCCGCCGACGCGGCGACGGCCGTCTTCTCGGTGCAGTCGGCCACGCGGAGCGTGACGTCGGTGCCGGGCGCGGGTCTGGCCGGGGTCACCGAGACTCCGGCGCCGTCCGCCGCGTACGCCGCGTACGCCGTCGGGCCGAGCACCGAGGCCAGCGCGGCTCCGGCACAGAGAGTGATTTTCAGTGAGCCCATCGTGTACCTCCAGTTACCTGGAGACTCCCCCGCGGGCCCGCTCCCCGCACCCGGCGCCGCGCTCAGGCTGGGCCGACCGGGTGACGGGGGGCCGTACTGTCACCTCGTGAGCAGGGGGCCGGCCAGGGCGGTCACGACGTCGCTGCTGCAGCCGTCGCTGTCAACGTTCCTGACCTCGATGCGCAGCCGCAGCACATCGCTGACGTCGACCGACACCGACTCGGCCGTGCCGAAGTTCAGCGTCTTGCTGGTCAGCAGCTTTCCGTCGCCGTGGACGGTGAGCTTGCGGGGGATGCCGTCTGCGGACACGTCGGTGATGCCCGCGGTGAACCGAAGGGTGTTCCACTCCCGCGCGAGGTTGTACTCCGCGGAGCTGACGAAGCAGAAGCCCGCGTCCGCGAGGAGTGCGTCCTCGTGGTCCTGGGTGTCCACCGTGGCGGAACCCTGCTCCATGTTCTTCATCTCCACCGCCTCCAGCGACGTCAGTGGCAGCTTGCCGGTGCCGGCCCCGGCGCCGGTGCCGGTGGCCGACGGGCTCGCCGTGCCGTCACCGGCGCCTTCGGGGCTGCTCGACGGTGTGGGCGCAACGCTGGGCTCCGCGTCCGGGGTGTCGGCGGGCCCGGGGGTGGCCGCGGCGGGCGGCGGGTCGTCCTGCGAGGCGGTGTTGCCGGTGCGGTCGTCCTCCGTCATGCGCACGGCGGCGTAGGTGCCGGCGCCGGCCACCACGGCGACCGCGAGGAGGGTGGCCGCGATGGTCAGGGCGCGGCGCGACCGCTTGGAGGGCGGCGGGGGCGGCAGCGGGGACGGTGTCGCGGGCTGGGTGGCCGCGGCGGCGGTGTGCGGGCCGTGCGGCGGCTGCGGGGGCGGCAGGGTCGGCGGGGCCTCGGGGGTCAGCGCCCGGGTCGGTGTGGTCCGGGGCGGCCGGGCCGGCTGGGCGGGCGCGGTCGTCGGCCGGGCCGGGACGTAGTCCGCCGCCGGGGGCGTGGCCGGCGCGGGCGGCGTGTCCACGGGGGCCGCGGCGGGGGCGGCGCCGGCCATCCGCCGGGAGGCGGCCGTCGTCGTGGAGATCACCGCGGTGCGCAGACCGGACACCCACCGCACCAGTGAGTCCGGGCGCTGCTCGGGATCGGTGGCGCAGACGGCGGCCAGCTCCGCCTGCCGCTCGGCGGGCAGCGCGGTCAGCTCGGGCAGGGCGAGGAACTGACCGCGCAGCTGCTCGGGGGTGTGGGCCGGGGACTCGCCGCTCAGCAGGAAGCAGGCGATCGCCCCGAAGGCGTACCGGTCGGTGGCCGGGGTGCGCCGGCCCTCGAAGACCTCCGGCGCGGCGAAACCGGGCGTGAACCAGACCTCGGCGGTGCGGTGTTCCGCGGTCAGCTTGCTGAGCCCGAAGTCGACGAGGGTGGCCTGGCCGTTGGCGTCGACCATCACGTTGCCCGGGGACAGGTCGCCGTGCACCACGACCCGGCCGGACGGGGTGCCCTTGCCCGCGTGCAGCCAGTCCAGGACCTCGGCCAGCTGCTCCAGGTACCGCACCGCCTCCCGGCGCTCGGCGGGCGTGACCAGCGGGTGTTCGGCCCGCCAGTCGCGCAGGTCGACGCCTTCGACGTAGTTCATGACCAGGCACAGGGACCGCCCCGCCGGGGTGCCGGCCGCGCCCTTGCGGTGTGCGGGCGGGCCCTCGAAGTGCTCGCGGACGCCGACGACGCCGAGGCGGTGCACGAAGCGCAGCAGTTCGGCCTGCTCACTCCAGCGGGCGCTGACCTTGGCCAGCTCGGCTGGGGTCAGGGTGGCCTCCGCGTCGAAGACCTTGATGACGACCGGTTCGCTCGCCCCGCTCAGTTCGATCTCGGCCAGGTACAGCACCGCTTCCCCGCCGCGACCGATGGAGCGCAGCAGCCGGTACCGGTCCGGGGCGGAGTCGGGCCCGATGTACATGCTGGTGTTCGTCATGCGCTCATGTCCCCCGTGGCTGCCGAGTCCCTTGCGACACAAGGCATTTCACCACGCCGCATGCCGGTCCCGGGCGCCCGGGACCGGCATGCGGGACGGCGCTTCAGATGCGGTCGACCAGGTCCGCGATCGAGTCGACGACCTGGGACGGGCGGTAGGGGAAGTTCTCCACCTGGTCGGGGCGGGTCACGCCGGTGAGGACCAGGAAGGTCTGCATGCCGGCCTCCATGCCGGCCAGCACGTCGGTGTCCATCCGGTCGCCGATCATGGCGCTGGTCTCGGAATGGGCGCCGATGGTGTTCAGTCCGGTGCGCATCATCAGCGGGTTGGGCTTGCCCGCGAAGTACGGCTGCCTGCCGGTGGCCTTGGTGATCAGCGCGGCCACGGCGCCGGTCGCGGGGAGCGGGCCCTCGGTGGAGGGGCCGACCTCGTCGGGGTTGGTGCCGATGAAGCGGGCGCCGTCGTTGATGAGCCGGACGGCCTTGGTCATGGCCTCGAAGGAGTAGGTGCGGGTCTCGCCGAGGACGACGTAGTCGGGGTCGTGGTCGGTGAGGACGTACCCGATGTCGTGCAGCGCCGTGGTCAGTCCGGCCTCGCCGATGACGTACGCCGATCCGCCCGGCCGCTGGTCGTCCAGGAACTGGGCGGTGGCCAGCGCGGAGGTCCAGATCGACTCGATCGGCACCTCCAGGCCCATCCGGTTCAGCCGGGCGTGCAGGTCGCGCGCCGTGTAGATGGAGTTGTTGGTGAGGACCAGGAAGGGCTTGCCGGACTCGCGCAGCTTCTTCAGGAAGGCGTCGGCGCCGGGGATCGGAACGCCCTCGTGGATGAGCACGCCGTCCATGTCGGTGAGCCACGACTCGATGGGCTTGCGGTCTGCCATGTGCTTCGAACTCCTGGCGTCGTGCGGGCAGGGCTGGGGCGCCGGAACCACGGCGTACCGACGCCCCACAGCCTAATCAGGAGGTGGTGGTAAGTGACCCCGTCGATCAGCCGGTATCGGTTGTCGGACCCGGTGCGCCGGAAGCGGAAGCGGACGCTGGAGGCACCGGAGGGCACGGGGGGTAGATCTGGGTGGCCCGGCCGACCTCCTGCCGGTGGAGGGTGGTGAAGTCCAGGCGGGCGGACGACTTGCCGTCAGCTCACGGGACTTGCCGTCGGCTCACGGGACCGGCCGCGCCGGGTGCGGGGCCAGAACTCGTCGGTGGCCGAGGCCCAGCCGGGTCACACCGAGGAGGGGATGCAGTGACGATGACGGTGTCCGCGCCGGGGCGACGGTGCCCTGCGTGGCAATCCGTCAGCGGCGTCCGCGCCGGCCCAGCACCACGGCTCCGGTTCCGGCGGCGAGCAGCAGGGCCGTGGCCGCGAGGGCGGCGTAGGTCCGGCCGAGCCCCGTGCCGGCGAGTTCGTCGGCGACGTCGAGGTCTCCGGTGGGGGCGGGGGAGGCGGCGGTGCCCGGGTCGGCGCCCGGGTCGGTGCCTGGACCGGTGCTCGGGTCGGCGTCGGGACCTGTGTCGGCGTCGGCGCCGGGATCGGCGCTCGTCTCGTCGGCGGCGATGCGGAAGCGGTAGTCGTTCGACTGGCCGACCCAGTCGCCGTCGCCGGCGCGACGCTGGACCACGGCGGCGTTGGCGGTGACCTCGTTGGGCACGGCGTCCGACGTGAGCGCGAGCCGCACCTTCACGGTGACGGTCCGGCCGGGGCCGACGGTGAAGCCGGGGAAGTCGTCGCCCTCGCCGGTGAACGCGCCGACCAGCTCGTCCGCGTCGGTCTCCTCGAAGCGGACGGCGTGCGGGCGATCGTCCGCGTAGAACTCCAGGCGCGGCTGCCCGGGCCGCAGCGCGCGCTCCTCGTCGACGAGGACGACGACGGGGTGCACGCCGGAGCAGGTCCGGTCGGTGGTGTTGTGCAGGTCCAGGTACCAGGTGCCGTAGCCACCGCCGGGTTCGTAGCGGGCGGGGCCGCCGTGGATGCGGGTGGTGAGCGGGAAGGTGTGGTCTTCGGGGGCGGTGCAGGCGGGCAGCGGCGCAGGCGGGCCGGCGTGCGGGTGTGCCACGGCGGGCACGGACGCGGAACCGGCCAGGAGGGCGGCTGCCGCCAGCAGGCAGGGGGACGAGGGCGTGGACAGTCGCATGAACACATGAGCGTGCCGGTCGAGGCCCGTTTCGCACACCGCCATTCGGGCCACGGGCCCCGGACGGGGGGACGAATGCCCTCGGCCGGCGGTACCGGGGTGCCGGTGTGCCGGTTTGCTGATGTGCCGGTGGACGGCAGTGGGCACCAGTGGTGCCGATACGCCGATACGCCGATACGCCGATACGCAAGGTTTGCGCCAAGCGGCGCGAAAGTGGCGCGATCGAACGTTGCCGCTCCGTTTCGTGACCCGCAGCCTGGTGCGGGAGCGCTCCCATGCCATGCCCCGCCTCGCCCGCCCCGCCCGCCTCTACGGAGAGAGATCATGGATTGTCATATGCATGACCAGAGCTTAGGCGTGCGGCGTCGCGTGACGCGCACGCTGACCGTGCTCCTGGCAGCGCTGCCGGCCCTCCTGCTGACCCTCCTCGCCCCGTCGCCCGCCGCCGCGACGGCGGAGGACGCGGCACCCGTGCCCCTGCCGTCGCTCAGCGCGACCACCACCCAGGTCGCCTCCGGGCTGAGACGGCCCACCGCCCTCGTCGCCCCCGACGACGGCACGGACCGCCTGTTCATCACCGAGAAGCGCGGCACCGTCCGCGTCTACCACCCGGACACCGGCCTGGCCGGCACCCCGCTCCTCGACATCACGTCGGCCGTGGACGAGTCCGGCAACGAGCGCGGCCTGCTCGGCATCGCCCTCGCGCCCGACTTCGCCGACAGCCGCACCCTGTACCTGGCGTACACGGCGCTGCCCGACGGCGCGGTCACCCTCGCCCGCTACCGGCTCGATGAACGGCGCCTTGAGGTCCTGCTCTCCCAGGAGCACGCCGAGTACAGCAACCACAACGGCGGCCAGCTGGCCTTCGGCCCCGACGGCAACCTCTACTGGAGCATCGGCGACGGCGGCGGCTCCGGGGACCCCTTCGGGGCCGGGCAGCGGCTCGACACCCTGCTGGGCAAGATCCTGCGCATCGACGTGAGCCGCGGCTGCGCCCCGCTCGCCTACTGCGTCCCCGACGACAACCCCTTCGTGGACACCCCCGGCGCCCGCGCGGAGATCTGGCACCACGGCCTGCGCAACGCGTGGCGGTTCTCCTTCGACCGCGCCGACGGCTCGATGTGGATCGGCGACGTCGGCCAGGGCCGGTGGGAGGAGGTCGACCACCTCGCTCCGGGCCGCGGCGGGCTGAATCTGGGCTGGTCCTGTTACGAAGGGCTGGAGAGGTTCGCAGGGGGCCACTGCCCGCCCGGTGAGCGGTACACCGAGCCGGTCTTCACGTACTCCCCGTACACCGGCGGCTGTTCGGTCATCGGCGGGCACGTCTACCGGGGCCGGGAGTACGCCGACCTGGTCGGCGGCACCTACATCGCCACCGACTACTGCTCCTCCACGGTCTGGGCGCTGCGCCCCGACGGCCGCGGTGGTTACGAGCAGGCCGAGATCGGTGAGATGCCCACCCAGGTGACGTCGATCGGCACCACCGCCGACGGGGAGTTCTACGTCGTCAACGACCTGCCCGGCGGCCTGCACCGCGTGTCGTTCGCGCGGGAGGACCCCACCTGCCGGGTGGACCGCACCGTGACCTCCTGGGACACCGGTACGACCGTCGACCTCACCGTCACCAACACCGGCGACACGGCGGTGAACGGCTGGACGCTCGAGTTCCCGCTGGCCCTCGGGCAGACCGTCGTCTCCGACTGGAACACCGACCTGACCCAGGGCAGCAACACGATCGCGGCGGCCAACGCCCCGCACAACGCCCGGATCGCCCCGGGTGCGAGCATCACCCTCGGCTACCTCGCCGACCACACCGGCGACGCGTCGCCGCCGCCGCGGTTCACCCTCAACGGGGACGCCTGCGCCGTCGGCCGCTGAGCCGCGGGGGCGGTCGCAGGGCCGGGATGCCTGCCGGGGCGCCTGCCGGGGCGGGGGCGCCGGAGGCACCGTCCACCGCGGCACGGGTCCCCGCCCGCCGTGCCGGAGGCGCTGCCCACGACCGGGAGTGCCTCCGCCGCGCAGGGCGCACCGCCCCGTACCGGGAGTGCCTCCGCCGCGCAAGGCGCACCGCCTCGTACCGGGAGTGCCTCCGCCGCGCAAGGCGCACCGCCCCGTACCGGGAGTGCCTCCGCCGCGCAAGGCGCACCGCCCCGTACCGGGAGTGCCTCCGCCGCGCGGGCGCCGGCGTCGTTCGCGGTGCCGCCGCGCCCGCGCCCGCGCCCGTCAGGCGTCTCCCCGTCCGAACAGCGGCGCGAGCAGCAGCTGCGCCGCGCCCTCGGCCACCCCGCGCTCCCCGCCGGGCGCGATCCGCACCGGTACGGCGCCCTCGTGCCCGCCCTCGCGCCGGGCCCGGGCGTCCAGGACGGCGCCGACGCCACGGACGAAGACCTCGGGCGCGGCGGCGACGGTCCGGCCGCCGAGCAGGACCAGGTCGACGTCCAGCAGTCCGGCGAGGTTGGCGGCGCCCGCGCCCAGCACCCGGGCCGCCTCCTCCAGGTCGCCGCGGGCGACGGCGCGCAGGCACAGGGCCTCGACGCAGCCGCGGGCTCCACAGGTGCAGGGCGGCCCGTCCAGCTGGATGACCTGGTGCCCGAACTCACCGGCCCCCGTCCGGGCCCCCCGGTGCACGCTCCCGTCGATCACCAGCCCGGCGCCGAGGCCGGTGCCCAGATGCAGGTAGGCGAAGCAACCGCCCTGCACGGAGCCGCTCGTGCCCCGGTCCGCGGCGCCGACGGCGAGTTCCGGTGCCACCGCGGTGACGCCCCCGCCCACGGCCAGGCCCAGCGCCGCCGCGTTGGTGTCCTTGTCGACGACGACCGGCACCCCGAGCCGCCGCGCCAGCGCGTCACGCAGCGGGAAGCCGTCCCACCCGGGGAACCCGGTCACCCGGTGCAGCACGCCACGGGCGTGGTCCAGCGGCCCGGGAAGGGCGACGCCCAGACCGAGCGGCGTCGGCGCACCGGCGAGAGACGGCCCGCCCGAAGACCCGGCCGCCCCCTCCCGACGGCGCACGTCCGCCCCGCCCGCACGCCGCCCGGCCGCCCCCTCCGGGCGCAGGACGTCGGCCACCAGGTCCTCCGCCGCCCGGGTCACCCCGTCCAGCACCGCCTCCGCGCCCGCGCCGAGGTCCAGGGGGGCCCGCCGCTCCCCCACCACCGCGCCGTTGAGATCGACCAGCACCGCCCGCAGCTCGTCCCGGTCCAGATGCACCCCGAGCGCATGCCCCGCCTCCGGCACCAGCCGCAGCACCGTGCGCGGCTTGCCGCCCGTGGACGCCCGGCGCCCGGCCTCCGCGACGAGGCCGTCCTGCCGCAGCCGGGCGGTGATCTTGCTGACCGCCTGCGGGGTGAGCCCGGTCCGCTCGGCCAGCTCCAGCCGGCTGATGCCCCGCGCACCGGCGGTACGCAGCAGGTCCAGCACCAGCGCCGCGTTGTGGCTGCGCAGGGCGAGCAGATTGGCGCCGCCGTCACTCCTGTTCACGCCGTTCATTGTCCCTCCTGCTTGCACTTTGGCAACAGCGTTGCGAAAGTGGACGCATGACTGGTACACCCCCCGGCACCCCGCTCCGCGTGGGCCTCGTCGGCTACGGCCTGGCGGGCTCCGTCTTCCACGCGCCGCTGATCGCCGCCACCGAGGGCCTGGCCCTGGACACGGTGGTCACCTCCCACCCCGACCGGCAGCAGCAGGCCCGCGCCGAGTTCCCGGACGTGCGGATCGCCGCGACGCCGGACGAGTTGTTCGGCCGCGCGGCCGAACTGGACCTGATCGTCGTCGCGTCCCCGAACAAGACGCACGTCCCGCTGGCCACCACCGCCCTGAAGGCCGGTCTGCCGGTGGTCGTGGACAAGCCGGTCGCGGGCACGGCGGCCGAGGCGCGGGAGCTGGCGGCGCTGGCCGAGGAGCGCGGCCTGCTGCTCTCCGTCTTCCAGAACCGCCGCTGGGACAACGACTTCCTCACCCTCCGCAAGCTGCTCACCGAGGGCGCCCTGGGCGACGTGTGGCGCTTCGAGTCGCGCTTCGAGCGCTGGCGGCCGAAGCCGAAGGGCGGCTGGCGCGAGTCCGGCGACCCGGCGGAGATCGGCGGACTGCTGTACGACCTCGGCAGCCACGTCGTCGACCAGGCCCTGGTCCTCTTCGGCCCGGCCACGCAGGTGTACGCCGAGTCGGACGTCCGCCGCGCGGGCGCGGAGGCCGACGACGACACGTTCATCGCGATCACGCACGCGAACGGCGTCCGCTCCCACCTCTACGTCTCGGCGACCACGGCCCAGCTCGGCCCTCGCTTCCGGGTGCTCGGCTCGCAGGCGGGTTACGTCAAGTACGGCCTGGACCCGCAGGAGGCGGCGCTGCGCGAGGGCAAGCGGCCCGGCCCGGGCTGGGGCGAGGAGGACGAGTCGCTGTGGGGCCGCGTCGGTGCCGGTGAGTCCCCGCTGACCGGCGGCGGACGCGTGGAGCAGTCCCTGCCCGGCGACTACCCGGCGTACTACGCGGCGGTGGCGGCGGCGCTGCGCGAGGGCGCCCCCAACCCGGTGGGCGTCCGCGAGGCGGCGGCGGCCCTGGACGTGCTGGAAGCGGCCCGCCGTTCGGCCCGAGACGGAGTGGCGGTGACCCTGTGACGACGCGCGAGCCGGGACCGGCCCCGAAGACGACTCCTGAACCGGCCCCGAGCGTGGAGGAATTGGAGGCGCAGGAACGCCGCCTGGTGCTCCGCTCCTTCACCCACGACGACGCGTGGGCGCTCGGCTCACTCCTGGTGGAGCTGGCCCGCGAGCGGCAGGCACCGGTCGCCATCGACATCCACCGCGCCGGCCAGCAGCTCTTCCACGCCGCCCTGCCCGGCTCGACGCCCGACAACGACGCCTGGATCACCCGCAAGCGCCGGGTGGTGGAGCGCTACGGCTCGGCGTCGTACCTGGTCGGCGCCCGTTTCCGGGCCAAGGGCACCACGTTCGAGGAGTCCTCCCGCCTCGACCTCGACGCCTACGCGGCACACGGCGGCTCCTTCCCGATCACCGTCGAGGGCGTGGGCGTGATCGGCGCGGTGACGGTGTCCGGTCTGCCGCAGGTGCAGGACCACCGGCTGGTGGTCGAGGCGCTGGAGCGGTTCCTGGACGAGCGGGGCGCATAGCCCGGACCCGCTCCGGCCGGGCACCGATCGGACGACGGCCGGGCACCGACGGGAATCACCCGTGCGTCCCGGTGGTTGGCACGCGACGTAAGAGTGACGATCATGCCCCCAGCGAAGGGATCGCACCCATGCGCGACGCCACGACCGCCCTGAAGGAATCCGTCGGACGGTACGGCATCTGGAGCGTCGGCCTGCGCTCCGAGGCCCCGGACGGACGCGGCGAACGGGCCGAGACGGCGGCGGAGCTGGAGCAGCTCGGGTTCGGCGCCCTGTGGCTCGGGGGCAACAGCGACGCCGGCCACGCCGCCCCGCTCATCGCGGCGACCTCGCGGATCGTGGTCGGCACCAGCATCCAGAGCATCTGGGAGCACGAGGCCTCCGCCGCCGCGGCCCGCTTCGCCGAGCTGGAGGTGGCCCACCCGGGCCGCTTCCTGCTGGGCCTGGGCGTGAGCCACGGCCCGCGGGTGCGCGCGTACGGGCGGCCGTACTCGACGATGGTCGAGTACCTCGACGCCCTGGACAAGGCGGGCATGCCCGCCCACGGCCGGGTCCTTGCCGCGCTCGGCCCCAAGATGCTGGAGCTGTCCCGGGACCGGGCGGCGGGCGCGATCCCGTACCTGGTCACGCCCGAGCACACCGCGCAGGCGCGGGAGCGGCTGGGCGAGGGGCCGCTGCTGGCGCCGGAGTTCAAGGTCGTCCTCGAAGCCGACCCGGCCCGCGCCCGCGCCACGGCCCGCGCCTATCTGGCCCGCTACCTGGAGCTGCCGAACTACACGCAGAACTTCCTCCGCCTGGGCTTCTCGGAGGAGGACGTCACCGGCGGCGGCAGCGACCGTCTGATCGACGCGGTCTTCGCCTGGGGCGACGAGACCACGATCCGCCGCCGCGTCGCGGAGTTCCACGAGGCGGGCGCCGACCACGTCGCCCTCCAGGTGGTGGAGGGCACCGACCAGAACGCCCTGCCGAGGGAGGGCTGGCGCCGGCTGGCTTCCCTGCTGGGGTGAGGTGCGAGGCCTGAAGGGCGCGGGGTTGCGACACCTGCGGCTCCGCCGGGTGGGCGCGCGACCCGCCACGACGGGCCCGCGCCCACCGCCGGACCGCGGTTCAGCGCCCCTCAGGCTCCCTCAGGCGTCCTTCAGGCGTCCTTCAGCTCCTGCCGCTGCCTGCCCAGCCCGTCGATCTCCAGCTCCACGACGTCTCCGGCCCGGAGATAGGGCTTGGGCTCCGGCTGCCCCATGGCCACCCCGGCCGGCGTCCCGGTGTTGATGACGTCCCCGGGGTAGAGCGTCATGAACTGGCTGACGTACCGCACGACCTCCCCCACCGGGAAGATCTGGTCCGCGGTGGTCCCGTTCTGCTTCAGCTCCCCGTTCACCCACAGCCGCAGGCCGAGCCGCTGAGGGTCGGGCACCTCGTCCGCGGTCACCAGCCACGGCCCCAGCGGATTGAACGTCTCGCAGTTCTTGCCCTTGTCCCAGGTCCCGCCGCGCTCGATCTGGAACTCCCGCTCGGAGACGTCGTGCGCCACGGCGTACCCGGCGACGCTAGCGAGCCCCGCCCGGGCCGACTCCAGATACCGGGCCGTACGCCCGACGACGACGGCCAGCTCGACCTCCCAGTCCGTCTTCACGGACCTGCGCGGGACGAGCACGGTGTCGTTCGGCCCCACCACGGTGTCGGCCGCCTTGAAGAACACCACCGGCTCGGCGGGCGGCTCGGCGCCCGTCTCCCGGGCGTGGTCGTGGTAGTTCAGCCCGATGCACACGACCTTGCCGATCCGGCCCACCGGCGGCCCGATCCGCAGCCCGGTCGCGTCCAGCGCGGGCAGCTCACCGGCCTCGGCGGCGCTCCGTATCCGGCCGAGGGCCGCGTCATCGGCGAGCAGGCTCCCGTCGATGTCCGGCACGAGACCCGACAGGTCCCGCAGGGTTCCGTCGGCGTCGAGCAGCGCGGGCCGCTCGGCCCCTGCCGCACCTACTCGCAGCAGCTTCATGTTCCCCAACTCCCTCGTCGTCGCGGGTGCCCCGCCCGATGAGGTGCGACTGGGTGCGGCCGGTGCAGCCATCGGAGGACTTGGTCGATCCTCCAAGGTGGGGGTCCAATCCGCAATACCCCGTTCACGTACTGGACCGTAGCCATCCGCGCACATGTACGAAGCCGGGCTTACCACGCACGGTGCAGGACGGCCGTCCGGATACGCCGGTGGTTTACCGGCGGTCCGCCTCCTGCGGGATGCCCGGGCACGCGCGGGCTTCCTAGCTTGGGCCCACCGGCGCAGTGGGCGCCGGGCTCACAGGGGAGGGACGCACATGTTCTCGAGGACATCCACGAGACCCGGCCGCACCCGGGTGTCACGCACCCCGGCGTGCGGCCCCCGGGCGTTACGCACCGCGGTGAGCGGCCCCCGGGTGGTGCGCACCGCGTCGAGGAGGTCGTGGCTCGCGCTGTCGGCCGCGCTGGCCGCTGTGCTGACACCGCTGTCCGTGCCGGCTCCGTCGGCCGCCGCCGCACCCGCCGTCGCAGGCGCCACCACGCTCGCCGCCGCACCCTCGGCGGCACAGGCCGACACCTTCGACGGCCGCCCGGTGCAGTACTGGAACGAGGTGCTGCTGGAGGTCTTCCAGCGCCAGAGGAAGGTCGGGCCGGGCCCGCTCACGCGGGCGGCGGCGATGATGAACGCCGCGATCCACGACGCGGAGAGCGCCTACCAGCGCACCTGGCACTCGCTGAAGT
This sequence comes from Streptomyces hamibioticus, assembly GCF_047946815.1. Lineage (NCBI taxonomy): Bacteria > Bacillati > Actinomycetota > Actinomycetes > Kitasatosporales > Streptomycetaceae > Streptomyces > Streptomyces hamibioticus. The sequence goes on along the minus strand of NZ_JBKKQY010000001.1, from coordinate 4,755,588 downwards.
TCGAGCCGTATCTGGAGGCTCCCAAGTACTCGGGGGCGCCCTTCCTGGAGGGGCCCGCCGAGGAGGAGCGCCTGATCGGGCACACGGCCCGCAATCTCCTGGTGCGCCTGTTCCCCAGCCAGGCGACGCTGATCAACACGCGCTTCAAGGAGCGCTTCGGCCACGAGTGGACCGACTTCGACATCCTCAAGTCGCTGGCGGCCGAACCGATCGCCGACCGCATGTGGAACACGCGGTACGAGGACGGCTCGCGCGAGACCGCGACGTACCGCGTGGACGGCAGGCCCGGGGCCTGGCGTCCGACCGGCAACAGCGGATGCACCGCGGAGAGCGACGCCGTCGACCCGCACTGGGCGCAGGTGCGGCCGTTCGTCCTCGGCTCCGCCGACCGGTTCCGGCCCCCGACGCCTCGGACGTACGGCACGTACGAGGCGCTGCTGGCGAGCCCGGAGTACCGGGAGCAGGTCGACGAGGTCCGCAGGCTGGGCGGGGCCGACTCCACCGAGCGCACCACCGACCAGACGGCGGCGGCCTGGTTCTGGGCCAACGACGCCGACGGCACGTACAAGACGCCCGGCCAGTTCCTGGAACTCACCGGCACCCTCGCCGACCAGCGCCGGGTGGACACCTACCGCACGGCCCGGATGTACGCGCTGGTGTCGCTGGCGATGGCGGACGGCGCGATCGCCGGGTGGGACGTGAAGTACCGCACGCCGATCGACCTGTGGCGCCCGGTGACGGCGATCCGCGAAGGCCTGAACGACCCGGCCTGGCAGCCGCTCGGCCCCTCGCCCTGCTTCCCCGCCTGGGCGTCGGGGCACGCGACGTTCGGCGGGGCCTGGCAGGCGGTGATGACCGAGGTCTTCGGAACGGACCGGATCACGTTCACCGCGACCACCGACGACCCCAAGTCGCCGGTGAAGCACCGGACCTTCAGCGGCTTCGCCCAGGCCGCCGAGGAGAACGCCGACAGCCGCCTCTGGCTCGGCGTCCACTTCACCTGGGACGCGGTGGACGGCCTGCAGCTCGGCCGGGACGTCGGCGGCCATGTGACGGAGAACAAGCTGCGGAAGCTGTGACGCGCCGGCGGTGACGCCCACGGCGCGGGGGTCCGGCGACGCCGGCCGGTCCCGGGCCCCCGCGACCGTCACCGGTACAGCACGGCCCGCTCGACGACACTCCACGTCGTACTGGTGACGACGTACAGCGCGGCGGCGAGCGGGACGACGGCCACCGTGACGAGGGTGAAGAAGGACATGAACGGCATGACCTTGCCGACGGCGCCCAGCCCGGGGGCGCCGTCGCCCGTCATGGGCCGGGCGACCGGCCGGGCGGCCATCGTCCGCTTGGTCAGCCGGTAGCCGAAGGCGGTGACACCGGCGACGAAGGCGAACAGCGCGAGGTAGACCAGCCCGGCTCCGCCGACGAGCCCGCCCGCGTCGAGGGCGTCGGCCCACCGCCCGCCCAGGGGGGCGGCGGACAGCCGGTGGGCCAGCAGCTCATTGGCCCGCCCGCCGATCGAGGAGCTGGAGAACAGGTGGTAGAGGAGGAAGAAGGCGGGCAGCTGGCAGAGGCTGGGCAGGCAGCCGGTCAGCGGCGACACCTTCTCCTCGGCATGCAGCTCCAGCACGGCCCGCTGGAGCTTCTCGGGGTTCTTCCCGTGCCTGCGCCGCAGCTCGGCGATCTTCGGCTGCAGCGCGGCCCGCGCCCGCTGGCCGCGCGCGGCGCCGACGGACAGGGGAAGCAGCACCAGCCGTACGAGCGCGGTGAACAGGACGATGGCGGCGGCAGCGGCGGAGGCGCCGAACAGCGGCTGAAGCAGGTCGGCGAGCCGCTCGACCAGACCGGCGAAGCCGGAGAATACAGAAAATACAGAAAATACAGAAACTGCAGAGTATGCAGAGTATGCAGGGAATGCAGAGAATACGGACATCGGTGAGTGAGCCCTCCGGGGTCTCGTCGTGCCGGGTGAAGAGGGTGTGCGGCATGGCATGACGACACGCCCCGCGCGGGGCCGGACTGCTGGCGTGGAAGGGGCCCTACGCGGCGGTCGCCGGAAGGGCGCGACCGGGCGCTCGGGGCCGACGGCGGCCCGGGGCGTCGGGATCGCGTTGCGGCAGGAAGGCCGTACGCCGGTCCCGGTCGCGGATGGCCGTACGCACCCGGGTGGGCGGCACGGCGGGCGCGCAGCGGGCGGCGATCACGGAGCACGCGGCGAGCGCGGCCCCGGCCGCGGCGGTCGCGGCGAGCGCGACGGCGGCGGAGAGGCTGCCGGTGTCGAGAAGGGCGAGCTGGAGGAAGAGGAGCAGCAGGGCGGCGAGGGAACGCGTACGGACCCGGTCGCGGATCACCGGCGGCCACCTCCCTCCCGAACGGACGCTCACACTTCCCTCGGTTATACAGGACGCGCCCCTCGGCCATACAGGACCCGATCACGCAGGGGCCGCCGTACAGAGGCCGCCATACCGCCGCCTGACCTTCGTCACCTCTCGGCAGTACGGTGTCCCTCATGCGCCCCGACACTCCTGCCGAGAACGTCGACCACACCGCGGAGGCGGCACGCCTGGAGCGGACCGCCGGCCTCTATCCCGAGGACGCCGAGGCCCTGCTGCTGCGGGCCGCGGCCCACCTGGAACTGTCCGGCGACCGCCCCGCCGCCACGAAGCTCTACGACCGCCTGCTGTCCTCGCCGGCCGGGCTGGAGAACCCGGCCCTGGTCCGCGCCCTGAAGGCGTCGAACCTGTGGGAGTACGGTCACGAGGCGGAGGCCAAGGCCATCATCGACGGCGTCCGCGCGGCGTCCCCGCGCGATGCGGCGCCGTGGGTGATCGTGGCGGAGGCCCTGGAGTCCCACGACGAGCTGGAGGCGGCCCACGAGACGTTCACCGAGGGCGCCCGGCTGCTCCTGACGGACGTACCGGAGCCCCCGCGCCCGACCCGCCCGCTGCTGATCGGCCGCCACCGGGTCCGCCGGATGCTGGGCCTGGCCCACGACGAGTGGGACACCCTGGCCGACACCCTCCACTCGATGCCGATCTCCCTGGACGAGCTCCACAACCCGGGCCGCGTCTGGTCCCTGGGCTCGGACAACCCGGCGGAGCTGGCGGCGGAGATCTCCCGGCTCAGGGCGGAACTCGGGGCGTACCGGGAGGCGCTGTCCCGCCCCTTCCCCGTCGCCATGCTCCACTGGCCGGCGGACGAACTGGCGGAACTGCTGGAGGCGTACCCGTCCCTGTCCGGGGAGTACCCCTCCTACGAGGAGCACGTCTCGGCGACCGAGGCGGCCCTGCGGGAACTGGCCTCGTCGGGAACGCCGAACCTGGGCATCGTGCGGGGCACGGTCCCCTCCTACGAGGCCTTCGCCGCCTCGGAGGCCGCCTCCCCGGAGGACGCGACCCTGCTCCCCCAGTACGCGACGACCCTGGCCGCCCGGGGGAGGGCGATGGAGTGGCCGCCGGAGCGGGGGGCGGGGTGCTGGTGTGGGTCGGGAACGGCGTACGGCGAGTGTCACGGGCGCCTGTGATCTCCTGCTCCGCTTCGTTGAGTACCGCTCGACCCTCTACCTGAGGTGAGAGCCGGGCGGCTTGCTCCTGCATTGTCAGCGGCCCCTGTTAGAACTAGGTCACATCGATGTGTTGATCGAGGGGGGTTTCGGTGGGGGACGCAGGGAAGCTGGCGCAGCCGGTCGCGGGTGTCTACGAGAAGCTGATCACGGACAGCGTGCAGGACGAACTGACGCAACTCGAGGCTGCGGGATGGAAGGCCATCGACGCCGAGGTCAGTGCGGAGTCGTCACCTCATGTGCTGGCACGTCACATCGCTGACGTAGTGGCCCGCCGACTCAATCAGCTCCCGCCCGACCAACAGGTGTCATTCGCCAACCGGATACTGCAATCCCTGACCGCCGGTTCCTCCGAGCAGGAAGCTGGCGACCAGGTCAGCAGCATCGCCCAGGGGCCACGGCAGTTGCTGGCCCTAGCCGAGCAGGAGGCCCCCGGGGCCTATGCGATCCGACCGCTCACCCCACTGTCCGAAACGTCGCTGCTCACCAATTCGCCGGAGGACCTCAGCCTTGGCACCGAGCTGAGGGCGGAGCTGGCCACAGCGGACCGTATCGACCTGCTCTGCGCGTTCGTGAAGTGGTACGGCATCCGCGTTCTGGAGGATGCCCTGCGCGCCGCGAGAGAACGGGGCGTGCCGATCCGGGTCATCACCACCACGTACATGGGCGCCACCGACCGCCATGCCCTCGACCGTCTCGTCCGCGACTTCGGGGCCACGGTCAAGGTCAACTACGAGATCCGCTCGACTCGGCTCCACGCCAAGGCGTGGCTGTTCCGACGCAAGACGGGATTCGACACGGCCTACGTCGGCAGCTCGAACCTGTCGCGGGCAGCGTTGCTCGATGGGTTGGAGTGGAACGTACGCCTGTCGTCCGTGGCCACACCCGCCGTGTTGGACAAGTTCGAGGCGACCTTCGACGCGTACTGGAACGACACCGCCTTCGAGACATACGACCCCGTCCTTCACGGAGAGCGTCTCGCCGCAGCGCTGGAGCAGGCGAGCGGAACGGGTTCGACGACCGATCTGAAGATCAACCTCTCCGGCCTCGAAGTGCGCCCCTTCCCGCATCAGCGGGACATGCTCGAGCGGTTGAGTGTGGAGCGCGAGATCCGCGGGCGGCATCGGAACCTGCTCGTCGCGGCCACCGGAACGGGCAAGACCGTCATGGCCGCGCTCGACTACCGCGGCCTGTGCCAGCAGTCGGCCGGTGAACGACCGAGGCTGCTCTTCGTGGCCCATCGCAAGGAAATCCTCAAGCAGTCGCTGCGGACCTACCGTGAGGTGCTGGACGACGCATCGTTCGGAGAGCTGCTCTACGGCGGTGCGGATCCACGCGAGTGGAACCACGTCTTCGCCAGCGTGCAGTCCCTGAACGTCCAGCGGTTGGAGCAGTTGGCTGCCGACCATTTCGACGTCATCGTCATCGACGAGTTCCATCACGCCACCGCCTCAACGTATCGCCGGGTCATCGATCATTTCGAGCCGAAGGAACTGCTGGGCCTGACGGCGACTCCCGAGCGGATGGACGGACTCAACGTCCAGGACGAATTCTTCGACGGTCGTATCGCGGCCGAGATGCGCCTGTGGGAGGCCCTGGAGAACGAGCTCCTGTCTCCCTTCCACTACTTCGGTATCCCGGACGGCACGGACTTGACGAACCTGGGCTGGCAGCGAGGTGGCTACGCCGACCAGGATCTCGAGAACCTCTACACGGGCAACGACGCCCGTGCTCGCATCGTGGTGAAACAGATCCTGGACAAGGTGTCCGACCCAGGCTCGATGCGGGCTCTGGGGTTCTGCGTAAGCAAGGCGCACGCACACTTCATGGCCGACTTCTTCCGCAAGGCCAACTTCCAGGCAGTCGCGCTCGACAGTGACTCGCCTGCGGATGTGCGCGCCCGTGCGCTCTCCGACCTCCGCGAGGGCAAACTGCAAGTGATCTTCTCGGTCGACCTCTTCAACGAGGGCCTCGACATCCCGGACGTCGATACTCTGCTGCTCCTGCGTCCCACCAACAGTGCCACGGTCTTCCTGCAGCAACTGGGGCGAGGGCTGCGACGGACGGAGACGAAACCGGTACTCACCGTTCTTGATTTCATCGGCCAGCACCGCGCCGAATTCCGCTTCGAAGAGCAGTTCCGGGCGTTGACCAACCTGACGCGAAACCGTCTGGTCGAGCACATCGAGCGTGACTTCCCGCAGTTGCCCTCCGGTTGCCAGATCATCCTGGAAGGCAAGTCCAAGAAGCTCGTCCTCGACAACATCAGGACACAGTTGGGCGCCACGGTGAAGACGCTGGTCAACGAGGTGAAGGCGTACAGTACCCCGCGCCTGGCCGACTACCTGCGGGAAAGTCGCCGAGAGATCAAGGAGTTGTATAAGAGCGACAACTCCTGGACGACCATCCTGCGCCGAGCCGGTCTCATCGAGGCGGCCGCACCTGAGGGGGAGACGGGGCTCCTCAAGCGCGTCCACGCTTTTCTCCACGTTGATGGCCCCGAGCGCGCCCAGGCGTACCTGCGCCTCCTCAGCGACGATGCTCCCCCGTACGAGGAGTTGGGCCCCACGGACCAGGGCTACGCCCGCATGCTCTTCTTCAACCTCTGGGACAACGCGGGCGGATTCTCCAGCTTCCGGGAAGGGCTCGAATCGCTGCGTCCGCAGAAGGCGTTCCGCCACGAGGTGACACAACTGCTGTCGTTCGTTATGGAGCAGGCTGACCACTTCCCCATCCCGCTGTCGGGCGGTCTCAGCCAGGTTCCGATGAAGATCCACAGCTCCTACAACCGCTCCGAAATCCTGGCCGCCCTCGGCGTGGCCCGATTCGGTGGCCAGATGCCGCGGTCTTTCGCCCAGGGCGTGCAGTGGGTCGAGGACCTGCAAACGGACGCGTTGCTGATCACTCTGGAGAAGAACGAGAAGGACTTTTCACCCACGGTCCGGTACAAGGACTACGCGCTGAGCCCGCGTCTCTTCCACTGGGAGTCGCAGAACAACACGGCTGAGGACTCCCCTACCGGTAGGCGGTATCAGGAACACGCACGGCGAGGAAGCCACATCCTGCTGTTCATGCGGCGCTACAAGAACACCGACATAGGCAAGCCCCAACCCTGGATGCTCCTCGGCCCGGCAACCTACGAGAGCCACAGAGGCAGCAAGCCGATGAGCATCACGTGGAGCCTGAAGCACGAGTTGCCAGCCGACGTGTGGACGTACTCAGCGATCGCGGCGGGCTAATTCGATGAGGAGCACGTTGGAGTGAGTCGCCAGCGCTATACGCTGCTCTCATGATCCGCGCAGTGGTCTTCGACGTCGGTGAGTGTCTCGTGGACGAGACCCGTGAGTACGGAACCTGGGCCGACTGGCTCGGCGTGCCGCGCCACACGTTCCACGCGATGTTCGGCGCCGTGGTCGCCCAAGGCCGTGACTACCGCGAGACCTTTCAGGAGTTCCGGCCCGGGTTCGACCTCTACGCCGAGCGCGAGAAGCGTGCCGCCGCCGGGCAACCGGAGTCCTTCGGCGAGGAGGATCTCTACGCGGATGTGCGGCCGACGCTACGACAGCTCCGGGCCGACGGTCTCTGGCTCGGTATCGCAGGCAACCAGACCGTCCGGGCAGGGCGGATCCTCCGGGAACTGTTCACCGAGGACGTGGACCTGATCGGCACGTCCGACGACTGGGGGGCGAGCAAGCCCGACCCTGAGTTCTTCAAGCGAGTCACCGACGCCGTGCCCTTCCAAGGCGGCCAGATCCTCTATGTCGGTGATCGCTGCGACAACGACATCCGGCCGGCCCGCGAGGCGGGAATGCATACCGCACTGGTCCATCGCGGGCCCTGGGCCACCATTCAGTGGAACAGTGCGGAGGCCATGGAGCTTCCGACCTTCCGCGTCGAGGGGCTAGCCGAACTGCCCAGCAGAATCCAGACGTTCAACGGCTCAGCACGCTGACCGTCGTCGACCAGTCATAGAGGCGGTCGTCCAACTCGCGGACGCAGCGCTCGTGCTGATGTGGGGTGAGCGCCCGGCGGACCTCACGCACCCGGTCCATGCCAGTCGCGTACCAGGTGGCGGCAAGCTGATCGAGGGCTTGGCCGGCGTACTCGCAGGCCGCTTCCGTGTTCCCGGTGGCTGCTTCGACGGCCGCCAGATCGCCGTACACGACCGTCCGCTGTTTCTGCTCGCCGGGTGACAAGGCCTCCAGGGCCCCGAGGAGGGTCTCGCGGGCCTGTGGAAGATGACCCGCGAGCAGTTGGGTGTTGCCCTTGAAGGCCGCAAGGCGCGCCGGGGAGAACCAGTCCATCCACTCCGGTGATGGGTGATCACTGCCGTCCCGCATCACGTCCTCGGCGTGGCCGATCAGATGCAGGGCGGTGCGGGTGTCGCCGCACCGCGTCTCGCACTCCGCCTCCACGGCGTCCAGCCAGGCCAGGAACTCCGCTGACGCCGGGGCTCGGCGGGCGTAGGTGCGGGCGGCGATCATCCGCTCCCGGGCGCCGTCCCGGTCCCCTCCCCAGCCCGGGACGAACGCCATGTGGGCGATGACCGCCGAGCCGAGGAGCGGATCGTCGGCCTCACCCGCTGCCTGCAAGGCCAGAACGAGGGTCTCGTGCGCGGTGGCCGGTTCACGCAGGTCGAAGAACTCGAGCCGGCCTGCCATGAGGTACGTCTCGGCCAAGGATGCGGCGATCAGCCGACGGGTCGGCTCGGTTGTTTGCCCGACCAGCACACTGCCCAGCGTCGCGTGTGCCATAACCGCCGGGTGCAGGTCGGTCGGCGCAACGGACCAGTAGAGCCGCCGATGCGCCCGGGTGACCGTCGCGTAGTCCGTGCCCGCTGTGTCGGGTTGGGATCCTGTGACAGGGCCGAGACGGACGGCCGTGGTCAGCGGTCGCAGGCCGCCTGTGACCGGATTGCCTCGGACACGATCGCGACGACGGTCGTCCGCGCCCCACGGGGGCGTGAAGCCGAGCGACTCCAGATCCTGTCCGAGCAGGTGCGTCAGCGCCCTCTGGCAGTCCGGCTGGGGCCAGGGAGGATTGTCCGACTCCCAGCGACGGACCTGTCGCACCCCGACGGACAGGCTGCGGATGCCCAGACGCTTCGCATGCTCCGTGAGAGCGTCTGCCAAGTCCTGCTGGGAGTTGAACCCTGCGGCCACCCGGGCGGCCTTCAGCCGGACGTTCCCTGTCGGTCTGGGCACGAGCACCTCCTTGAGTCGGCTGGGTCGACCATCCCACAGTGAGTCCCATTCAGAGACACTGACCACTCGATAGGCGGAAGTGAGGACCTTTTCGAGTCCTTCACGTGACCTTCTGAAGTCCTCGTTACTTACACACACTTCGTGGACTCTGATCGACGAAGTGACCGTGAGTCGACACCGAGGAGCGAGCCTTGTACACGCAGGAGGCCTTGGACAGGGCGATCGCCGGGTGGCTCGCTGGCACCCATCCGATGCCTGCACGGGCATGGCAGGAGTGGGACGCGCAAGGCGTCGCACTTCTGCCCCTCGGACAGCGGATCGCTGCCGTGCGTATGTCGTCGAAGGTCGTGCACGCCGCCGTCGGTTCCGCGGATAGGGACCGCGTGGCCGTGGCGCTGGGGGAGTCGCTCGGCGGGTCGATCATTTTCGACCGACGGGTGGCCGACGGGACGTACTACGCGTTGATCCAGGGACATGCGGGCCTGGTCTGGGCCTATTCCGATGTCGCCCCCTGTCTCGGGCACGGCACGTACCTGGGTGTGCCGCGCATCGACCGGCAGCAGCCACCGGGCACTTACTGGGTCGTGCCGCCGCGCTACGAGGGGGACCTCTGCGCGCCCCGGGCCATCACCGCCCTTCTCCAGCGCGGCCGGGCGCGGCTCGTGGGAGAGGCCGAAGAGGCACGTCGCGTATCCATCGAAGAAGAAGGGTGAGGACATGGATGCATTGGCCGCTCAGGACCCCTGGGCCCTGCGTCTGGTGACCGACCGGCTGCCGGTCAGTCCGCCGCCGTACGCCACGGCAGCGCTGGACGAAACCCAGACCGTCCGTTTCGTCACCGCGTTGGAGGACGTCACCGAGGCGTTCGCCGACATCCTCGTCCGGAAGGAAGCAGCACGTCATGACGATGCCCGCCGACCGTGAGACCGACGCGGCCCATCTGCGCCAGGCCATGGCGGAGACGCTCGTGCAGAAAGGCGTGCTGGTCGATCCCGGCTGGCGTGCGGCCGTGGAGGCCGTGCCACGGCACCGGTTCGTTCCTGGCTTCTACTTGGCTGCCGAAGAACCCGAGGCACAGCGTCTGACCGTGTGGGAGCCCGTAACGGCCGAGCTCGACTACGGCCGGTGGCTGGCCGCCGCCTGTTCCGACGCCACGCTGATCACACAGTTCGACGGCGAGGAGCCCGACTGGAAGAACCCTGCCGTTCGGCATGGTGGGACCCCCACCTCGTCATCGACGCTCCCGTCACTCGTCGTACGCATGTGGGGCGACGCCGAGGTCACCGACGGACACACGGTGCTGGAGATCGGGACTGGGACGGGCTACTCGACCGCTCTGGCCTGCGAGCGGCTGGGGTCGTCACACGTCACGAGCGTCGACATCGACCCGCACCGACTGGAAGCAGCGGCGAACGTCCTGCAGGGCTGCGGCCACACACCGACCCTGGCCGTGGCGGACGGGCTGTTCGGGTACTGGCCGGAGGCCTGGTTCGATCGGATCGTGACCGCCTGTTCCTTCCGCACCGTGCCGCGGGCGCTGCTCGCTCAGACCCGGCCCGGCGGGAAGGTCCTGCTCAACTTGTCCGGCTGGCTCTACGGGTACGCGCGCGTCCTGCTCACCGTTGCCGAGGACGGCACGGCCGAAGGGCCGTTGTTGCCGGGTACCGTCTCGTACATGTCCGCCCGGGTGCATGCCGCGCCCCCGTTCGGCAATCCCGCTGACTGGGCTGCGGGCCTACCGGAGCGACCACGACCTGCTCGGCACGGTCCCGAGCGGATCACGGCCGCCACGGAGGAGGCGTTCCACCTTCGCTTCCTGGCCCAGTGTGCCGTGCCGGACACCCAGATCGTCACCGTCGACGGGGTCGTGCGTCTGGTCGACGTCGGCACGGGGTCGGCGGCGACCCTCTCCGTCAGTGGCGGGGTTTGGGACGTGCGGGAAGGCGGTCCCCTGAGGCTCTGGGAACGTGTCGAGCACGTACTGGACGCCTTCGACGCAGCCGGGCGGCCGGGGCCCGAGACGTTCACCTTGCGCGTGGACGAGAGGGGGCAGCAACTGCGGCATGCGCGCATGCCGGGCCTCTCCCTCTCGCTTTCACCGGGGTGAGACAGAGGTCCGCCTTGGACGACGGCCGAACGCGTTTCTCACCGTACCTAAGTGGATGCGAAGGAGCGGGCGAAGCAATGCCGCTCGACGGCCAGGCGGAGGACCGGTGGACAGCAGGACCCCGCGCCCCCCAAAGGAGGGGTACGGGGCCCGCCGAGATGGCCTTACCGTCCGCCCGTCAGCCGAACATCCCCGGCTCGTAGCCCCCGGCGGGCAGGCGGAACATGACGTTCATGCGGTTGAAGGCGTTGATGACGGCGATCAGGGAGACCAGCGCGGCGAGTTGTTCCTCGTCGTAGTGCTTGGCCGCGTTCTCCCACGCCTCGTCGGTGACGCCGCCGGCGGCGTCGGCGATGCGGGTGCCCTGTTCGGCCAGTTCCAGGGCGGCGCGCTCGGCGTCGGTGAAGACCGTGGCCTCCCGCCAGGCGGCGACGAGGTTCAGGCGCAGGGCGGTCTCCCCCGCCTTCGCGGCGTCCTTGGCGTGCATGTCGGTGCAGAAACCGCAGCCGTTGATCTGGCTGGCGCGGAGCTTCACCAGTTCCTGGGTGGCCATCGGCAGGCCCGTGTCCGAGATGGCCTTGTTGGTCGAGGCCAGGTGCTGCACGACCTTCTTCGCGACGGTGCTCTCGAACGGGTTGATGCGGGCTTCCATCGGTATTCCTCCGGCTGCGTGGCGGGTGTTCGGCGTGTTCGGTGTGTTCGGTGTGTTCGGTGTGTTCGGCCTTACGCAGATACGACGGAGGGGACGGGCGTCGTGTGACGTCCCGAGAGAGCAGTCGGATGTGACCTGCGCCACTTATGTGTCGCGGAGGAGGAGTTCCTTCAGCGCGCGCGTCACCTCGGCCGGGCGTTCGTCCATCACCCAGTGGCCGGTGTCGTCCAGCATCGTCAGTTCCGCGTGCGGGATGCGCTCGGCGAGTTCGGTGGCGATCGCCGGGCGCAGGTAGGTGTCCGCGCGGCCCCAGATGATCGCGGTCGGGCAGGTGATGTCGCCGAGGCGGCGGCGCAGTTCGGGGCGGACGGTCACCCGGTAGTCGCCGAAGTAGTGGGCCAGCCAGCGGCGGCCCTCCCGGGTGCGCATCCAGTCGATGTAGCCGTTCAGCCCGTCCTCGTCCAGGTGGCCGCCGTGGACCAGGGGTGTGAGTGACCGCCGGTGGATCCGCGCGAGGGGGAGTCGGCTGAGCAGCGGGTGGAGCGCGGGGATGCGACCGGTCAGGGAGATCAGGCCGAAGGCGGCGTACCAGCGGGGGACGAAGGTGGACTGCGCCCGGCTGTTGAGCAGGGCCAGGCGGCGCACGCGGCCGGGGTGGGACTGGGTGAAGCCGAGGGCGAGGAAACCGCCGTAGTCGTGGCCGACGAGGTTCACGGCCTCGATGCCGAGCGCGTCGAGCAGTACGCCGATCCGGGCGGCCTCGGTGTCGTAGTCGAAGGGGAGGTGGGTGGGGCGGTCGGAGCGGCCCCAGCCGAGGAGGTCGGGGGCGACGACCCGGTGGCCGGCCCGGGCGAGTGCGGGGGCCTGGTGGCGCCAGCAGTGGTGGTTGGCGGGGTAACCGTGCAGGAGCAGGACCGGCTCGCCGTCGGCGGGGCCGGATTCCCAGTAGGCCACGCGGGCGCCGTCCACCACCGCCGTCCCGGCGCGCGCCTCCCGCTCCGTGTCGGGTTCGGTCATGGTCTCTCCCTCGTGCGCCTGGCGGTGTCCGTGGGGCCCCGCGGCGGATTCCGGGGAGGTGCCGCCGTCGCCCGGATCCGCGGGCCGGGCCCGTCAGGGATTCTTCGGCAGTCCCCGCCCTGCTTCGTACCCGCCGCCTGAACAGTCGCCCGTACGGAGGAGGGGCGGGGCCGGCCGAGGGCCGGCCCCGGGCAGCGGGCGGGCGTCACGCCACCGCGCTGAGATCGGCGCGGCCGAACAGCAGGGCGTAGCCCGGCGGGAGCTGGGCCAGGACGCGGGTCACCAGGTCGTCGCCGATCAGCGGCGGCAGGACGCTGAGGACCGAGCTGACGTCCCAGCGGGCCGTGGCGGGGGTGGAGCCCTCGATGCGGGCCGCGACCGAGTCGACGAACTCCGGCGCGGTCAGCGGGCGGGTGGCCGGTATCTGCTCGGCGACCACGCGTGCCGCCTCCTCGGGCAGGGCGCGGGCCAGCGCGACGCGTTCGTCGCCGACGACGTGCCCGCCGAGGGCGGACAGGACGATACGGGTGACGCTCTCCGCCTCCGCCCGGGTCGGGTACCGGCCGGCCTCCCGTACCTCCTCGATCAGGTCGGTCCATCCGGGCCGTGCACCGTGCGGCGGCGTCGTCGTCGGGTTCGGCGTCGTCGGATTCGGCATCGTCGGCACGGTCATCTGCGGACTCCTTCTCCAGTTGTGACGGGCGGACGGAACCGCGCCCCGCAGGCGGATGCCGGGCCTGCGGGACGCGCCTCGTGGATGTGGTGGATGTGGTGGATACGGGTGGACGCGGTGGGCCGCTCAGCCGCTGAGCTGCTTGCGGTCGCTGCCGCCGGAGATCTGGATGCGGCGCGGCTTGGCCTGCTCGGCGACCGGGATGCGCAGCGTGAGGACGCCGGCGTCGTACGAGGCGTCGATCCGGTCCGTGTCGAGCGTGTCACCGAGGAACAGCTGGCGGGTGAAGGTGCCGGCGGGCCGTTCGGCGACGAGGGTCTCGGCGCCCTCGGGGGCGGGGGACCTGCGCTCGGCGCGGACGTTGAGGACGTTGCGCTCGACGTCCAGCTCGATGGTCTCCGGGTCGATGCCGGGGAGGTCGAAATGGACGATGAAGTCGTCCCCGGCACGGTAGGCGTCCATCGGCATGGCGGCCGGGCGGGTGGTGTTCCCGAAGACCTGCTGCGCGAGGCGGTCGAACTCGCGGAACGGGTCCGTACGCATGAGCATCACAGTTCACTCCTCTCGTTCAGGCGCTGCTGTGCGATGCCCTGATTGCCTCTTCTTATATAGCTCCGAGGAGGAAACTTGACAAGCCCCGACTCAAGGGAAGGCCTGGAGGGGGCTTTCCGCTGGTCGGACCGGGCGAGGGGCGTGGGGGTACGGGCCGGGGGCGGGGCGTGGCCGGGGCCGGGGCCGGGGCGTGGGCGGATTAGCCTCGGAGCGAGGATCCAGTCGTCAGCAGCAGGAGGCAGACATGGCCAGGGTTCCCAGCGCGGCGGTCGCCGCGGGCGGACTCGTCGGCGGGTACGGCGTGGCCCGGTGGACGAGGAAACGGCCGCTCGGCGGTGCCGTTCTCGCCGTCGCCGGGGCCGCCGCCGCGCGGCAGTGGCGGCAGCGGGCCGGCGGGACGGCCGCGGGGGCGCTGACGGCCGCGTACGTCGCCGCCTTCGCCGGGTCGCACCCGCTGGCCAAGAAGGTGGGCGCCTGGCCCGCCGTGTCCGGCGTCGCGGGCGCCGTCGCCCTGGCGTCCTGGGCGGTCGCCGACCGACGCGCCTGAGGGTGCGCCGGCACGGCTCGGCCCCCTGCACCTCGCCGTACCCGGACCCCGGCGTCCCCTTCGACGCCCCCGGCGTCCTGCCCGCCGTCGCCTCCGTCGCCTCCGTCGCCGACAGCGGACGGGCGATGTCCCCAGGGAACGGCGTTCCGCCTGCTGCTGTTCGGCACGGCGTCGCGCCGAGCCAGTAGCTGCCGTTGATGATCAGGTCGACCCGGCCCCGGTAGAGGGACGGGATCGGCTCGTCGATCGCGGAGTTGATGGCCGCGTACTCGCCGCCGATGCCGAAGCCGGTGAGGAACCGGAAGAGGAAGAACCACCAGGTGTCGAAGGACAGCGCCGTCAGCGCGGTCGCCGCCAGGTAGACGGCCAGCGTCGTGATGAAGAGTTTCTTGCGGCCGATGGGGGTCCCCACGCGTTCAGCAGTGGGGGAGGTCGGTCAGCCAGCCGAAGAACAGCGCCCCGGAACAGGCGCCCGCCACACACAGCGCGGCGGCGATGCCGGTGACCTGGGCGGAGGTGATGTCCAGGCCGCTGCCTTCCTCGGCGAGGCGGCCGGCGACGTTGCCGAGGATGGTGACCTCGAGGCCGTCCAGGATCCAGACGGTGACGCGACCGACCACGATCATCCAGTGCCACCGCGACCAGGGCAGCCGGTCCAGGCGGGCGGGGACGGCGGTGGTGACGGTTCCGGTGGATGCGGGCACCGAGCCCGGCGACGAATCCGCTGTCAGGGCTCCCTCTCCGTCGAGCGAACCCCTCCCATGTGCCCGGGAGCCCGGGAGCCCGATGACCATGCTCGGCCCGATGATCACGCCCGGCCGACGGTCACGCCCGGCCGACGGCCACGCCCGGCCCGCCGGTCGTGCTCGGCCCGCCGGTCGCGCTCGGCCGGGAGGGAGCCGGTGCTGTCGTCGAACAGGCCTACGCGCCCAGCACACGCGACACCGTGTAGATCAGCAGCCCGGCCAGCGAGCCCACCACCGTGCCGTTGATGCGGATGAACTGCAGGTCGCGGCCGATGTTGGCCTCGATCTTCTTCGTCGTGTGCTCGGCGTCCCAGCCCGCCACCGTGTCGGTGATCAGGGAGGTGATCTCCCGCCGGTAGGTGGTGACGACGTACACCGCCGCCCCCTCCAGCCAGGTGTCGACCTTGCCCTGCACCTTGGAGTCGGAGGCCATGCGCTGCCCCAGCGACAGCAGCGAGGCCCGCACCCGCAGCCGCAGCTCGCTGCGCTCGTCCTCCGCCGCCGAAACGATCATGGATCGTACGGCGGTCCAGGCGGAGGTGATCAGGTCCTGGACCTCGCTCCGGCCCAGCACCTCGGTCTTCAGCCGCTCGACCCGCGCACGGGTGTCGGTGTCGGACTGGAGATCGGAGGCGAAGTCGGTCAGGAACCGGTCGAGGGCGCCGCGCGCCGGGTGGGCGGGCATGTCGCGCATCTCGGTGACGAAGCGCAGCAGCTCCTTGTAGACGCGCTCGCCGACCTTGCGGTCCACGAACCGCGGGGTCCAGCCGGGCGCCCCGCCCTGGACGGCGTCCATCACGGAGTCGCCGTGCAGCACCAGCCAGTCGTGGGCCCGGCCGACCACCAGGTCGACGGCCCGTTTGTGGCCGCCGTCGACGACGACCTTCTCCAGCATCTTGCCGACGCCGGGCGCGATCTCGGCCGCGTCGGCCCGGCGCGTGATCGCCTCTCCGACCACCGCCTGGACGTCGGAGTCCCGCAGGACGGTCAGGGCGCCGCGCAGGGCGGCGGACAGCTCGGCGGTGACCCGGTCGGCGTGCTCGGGGACCGCGAGCCAGGCGCCGAGGCGGCTGCCTATGCCGACGGCGCGCAGCCGCTGCCGTACGACGTCCTCGGAGAGGAAGTTCTCGCCGACGAACTCGCCCAGCGAGACGCCGAGCTGGTCCTTCTTGGTGGGGATGATCGCGGTGTGCGGGATGGGGATGCCCAGGGGGTGGCGGAAGAGGGCGGTGACCGCGAACCAGTCGGCGAGCGCGCCGACCATGCCGGCCTCGGCGGCGGCCGAGACATACCCGGCCCAGGGGCCGGCGCCCGCGTGCGAGGCCCACTCGGTGAGGACGTAGACCAGGGCGACGAAGAGCAGCAGTCCGGTGGCGGTGAGCTTCATCCGGCGCACGCCGCGCCGCTTCTCCTCGTCTGCCGCGCTGAACGTCGTCATCGCGCGGTTCGTGACGGCACCGGGGCGGGCGGCCTGCCCTACGGCTCCCTGACCGCCCGCACCGCTCCCGCTGTCCGGGAGTTCAGGTTTTGTCCGTTCCATCCGCTCCACCCGCTCGGTGATCTCTCACACATTGTCCCTTCCTGACCGACTCCGGGAACAGAACACAGGTTCCCGGCGTCTGTCCGGACGGGGTAATGCCGGGGGGTCCCAGCACCCCGGCCAGACCTCTGCCGCATCATGGGCTCATCGGACCGGAGCCCGAGGCTCCCATCGCCCGAGGAGAACACCACAGCATGACCCGGGGTCGTGACGGGGGGGCACCCCGTACCCACCAGCACCGTGCCCTGCTGGCCGCCGTCGTCGCCGCGATCGTGGCCCTGTCCGCCGCCATCTTCGTCGGGGTGGCGGCCGACGACGGCACGAAGGACCGGACGACGCTCTCCGCGGGCGGCCGCGCCAACAACCCCGCCGCGCCCGCCTCCACCGGCACCTGGGTCGGCGCCTGGTCCGCCTCCCCGGCCGGGGCGGAGCCGGGCACCGAGTTGACCGGCATGGCGGGCCGCTCGGTGCGCAACGTCGTGCACGCGAACATCGGGGGCACGAGTGCCCGGATCACGCTGTCCAATCTCTACGGCCAGTCACCGCTGACCGTCACGCACGCCTCGATCGCCCTCGCCGCCGGGCAGGACACCCCCGCGGCGGTCGCCGAGACCATGCGGCGCCTGACCTTCGCCGGCAACCCCCAGGTCGTCATCCCGGCGGGCGGCCAGGTGATGAGCGACGCCGTGCAGCTCACCGTCCCGTACGGCAGCGACGTGCTGGTCACCACGTACTCCCCCACGCCGTCCGGGCCGGTCACCTACCACCGGCACGCGCGGGAGACCAGCTACCTCGCCACCGGTGACCGCACCGAGGACGTGACCGGTGGCGCGTACGCCGAGAAGACGTCGTACTGGCGCTACCTGACCGCGCTGGACGTGCTCAGCAACGAGGCCGAGGGCACCGTCGTCATCATCGGCGACTCGATCACCGACGGCGTCTCCTCCACCATGGACACCAACCGCCGCTGGACCGACGTACTGGCCGCGCGGCTGCGCACCGCGGTCGGGTCCGGCCGCGACGTCCCCCGATACAGCGTCGTCAACCAGGGCATCAGCGGCAACCGGGTGCTGACCGGCGGCCAAGGCCGCCCCGCCGACAACCCGAGCGGCGTCGACCGGTTCGCCCGGGACGTCCTCGGCCGGCCGGGCGTCAAGGCCGTCGTCATCGTCCTCGGCGTCAACGACATCCTGCGCCACCCGGCCGCCGACTCCGACGCCATCCTGG
Organism: Streptomyces hamibioticus; assembly: GCF_047946815.1. NCBI lineage: Bacteria > Bacillati > Actinomycetota > Actinomycetes > Kitasatosporales > Streptomycetaceae > Streptomyces > Streptomyces hamibioticus. The sequence continues at coordinate 4,737,761 of NZ_JBKKQY010000001.1, read as the reverse complement.
ACGGCCTGCGCGGCATGGTCGAGCAGGCCCACGCCCGCGGTCTCAAGGTCACCGGCGCGACCGTGATGCCGTTCGGCGGTCACCGCGGCTACACCGCCGCCCGTGAGGCGGTGCGGCAGAAGATCAACGCCGAGATCCGCGCGGGCCGGGTGTTCGACGCGGTGGTCGACTTCGACAAGAAGCTGCGCGACCCGTACGACCCGCGCCGGCTGCGCGCCGAGTACGACTGCGGGGACCATCTGCATCCCAGCGACCGGGGGTACGCGCGGATGGCCGAGGTCTTCGACCTGGAGCTGCTGAAGGGGGCGGCACCGGCCCAGCTGTGAGCCGGCCGGGGGCCGCCGGTGCCGGTGCCGGTGGGCCGGCCGCACACCGGCCGGTGCCGGTCCGGCGGTGGGCCGAGCGGGCTTGGCTTCGGCGACCGCTCCGCCGGTGCGGTCCGGCCGACCGGCCACAGCTCCGGCTCCGGCTCCGGCTCGGCCTCCGCCTCTGGCTCGGGCTCCGGCTCCGACTCGGCCTCCGCCTCTGGCTCGGGCTCCGGCTCGGGCTCCGGCTTTGGCTCGGGCTCGGGCTCCGCCTCCGACTCGGGCTCCGGCTCGGGCTCCGGCCCAGCACCAGGTGGCGCGAGGCCCGGCCTCCGGGCGGACCCGACGGCGGCACGGCCCGCGTACCCTCCCTGGCCGCGGGGCCGCTCCTCCGCGGGCACGGGCTGCGTTCCCGGTGGGCGGGCGCTGTCCCGTCCCGGGCGGTGTCCCGGCGCGAGCGGTGGTCCCGGCGCGAGCGCGGCCACGGCGTCCGGCGCGGGCCTGCGGGAAATGCTCCCGGCCCGGGCGCGGGCCGCATGCCCGCCGCAGGCGACGCCCCGGCGCGGGCCCGGGCGGCCCCCGGCGCAGGCCCGTTGTACCAGCGCGGACGCAGAACCCCAGCACAGACACCGGCACCCCGAGCGCAGGCGTAGGCACAGGCGCAGGCACCCCCACTCAACCCCGGCCACCCCCGGTCAGGCGCCGTCGGTGTCACACGACCCGGTGCCACACGACCCGGCGTCACACCACCCGGCGTCACCCGACCTCATACGCCCCGACCGCACACGAGGCGGGCGTCACCCGCCCCGGCGTCACATCCGGGCGTCACCCGACCCGGCGTCGCATCCGGGCGTCATCCCACCCGATACCACCCGGCCTCACACGACGCGGGCGTCACCCGCCCCGGGCGTCACCCGACCCGGCGTCGCATCCGGGCGTCATCCCACCCGATACGACCCGGCCTCACACGACCTCGGCGTGATCCGACCCCATACGACCCGGCCTCACACGACCCCGGCGTGATCCGACCCCATACGACCCGGCCTCACACGACCCCGGCGTGATCCGACCCCGTACGACCCGGCCTCACACGACCCCGGCGTGATCCGACCCCGTACGACCCGGCCTCACACGACCCCGGCGTCACACATCCCGGCGGCGGTCGCGCTCCTCGGGGCGTGGCTCGTGCAGGTTCAGGCCGTGCAGGTCGGCTCCCAGGCCGTGGCGGGAACCCGGCAGTTCGTTGCCGGAGGCCTTGCGCTCCAGCCTGTCCCGCCGGCGCTCCTCCTTCTCCTGCCGGCGCTCCAGCTTCTCCTGGCGCCGCTCCTCCTTGAGCCGCTGCCGCTCCGCCCGGGTCAGCTTGCGCTCCACGCCGACGCCGCCCCAGAAGGCGAAGCCGGTGACGATCACGCGCGGGGCGCCCGGGTCGCCGGGGACGCCCTCCTCGCGGTGGTCGAAGCCGCCCATGATCCCGACCCCGCGCACGATCACCTCGACGCCGGGCGGCACGACCACGTTCATCCCGCCCATGATCGCGACGCAGTTGATCACGACCTCGCGGTCCGCGAAGTTCGCCTCCCGCAGATCGATGTCCCCGCCGCCCCAGAAGGCGAAGCTGTTGAACCGCCTGGGCACCGTCCAGCGCCCCTTGCGCTGGAACCCGGACATCACGGCCACGGCCCAGGTCGACGACCCCTCACCGCCCGTGATCCGGCCCGCCCACTCGTCGCCGCCCACCGGTTCCTTGGTCATCGACACCCGGGGCGCGGGCGCGTCACCGACGGGCAGATCCCTGGTGATCGGCGCGAGTTCCCCGTAGGTGCGGGCCTGGTAGGTGGCGTCCAGCCGTTCCTCGAACTCCGCCATGTCCAGCCGGCCCTCCGCGAGGGCGTCCCGCAGGACCTCGGCGACTCGTTCGCGATCGGCGTCGGATGCACGCAGTTCCGGGGCGTCGTCGGTCATGTACAGCAGCCTACGAGGTCGTCGTGCGCGGCACTACGCGCTCGCCCTCTCCGCGTACATCTTTGCGATCACCGCCTCGATGTCCGGCTCCCGCACCGAAAGGTCGACCAGCGGATACGCGGCGGCGATCGACGCCACCAGCCCGGCCGCCGAGGCCGTCGCCGGGAACGCCAGCCACTGCCGGGGGCCGTCGACCCGGACCACCCGCGCGGGCGCCGGGGCGTCGATCGGGGGCAGTTCCCGCTCCAGGTCCACCACCAGGGTCCGCTCGCTCTCGCCCGCCTCGTGCAGCCCGGCGAGCGGACCGTCGTACATCAGCCGCCCGTGGTCGATGACCATCACCCGCGAGCACAACTGCTCGATGTCCTGCAGGTCGTGCGTGGTCAGCAGCACCGTCGTGCCGCGCTCGGTGTTCAACTCCCGCAGGAAGCCCCGCACCTTGGCCTTGGACACCACGTCCAGGCCGATGGTCGGCTCGTCGAGGTAGAGCACGTCGGGGTCGTGCAGCAGCGCCGCCGCGATGTCCCCCCGCATCCGCTGGCCCAGCGACAGCTGACGCACCGGCACGTCCAGCAGGGCGCCCAGATCGAGGAGTTCGACGCAGCGGTCGAGGTTGGCCCGGTAACGGGCGTCCGGGATGCGGTACATGCGGTGCATCAGCCGGTAGGAGTCGATCAGCGGCAGGTCCCACCACAGCGTCGTACGCTGCCCGAACACCACCCCGATGCGGTGCGCGAGGCGGGTCCGCTCGCGGGACGGGTCGATACCGGCCACCCGCAGCCGGCCGCCGCTCGGCGTGAGGATGCCGGTGAGCATCTTGATCGTGGTCGACTTGCCGGCGCCGTTCGGGCCGATGTAGCCGACCATCTCACCGCGCGCCACCGTGAACGACAGCCCGTCCACGGCCCGCACCTGCCGCCGCTCCCGCTTCAGGAAGCCGGTCTTCTTCCGCACGTCGAAGACCTTCTCGACCCCGTCCAGACGGATGAAGTCGCCGACGCCCCCGAGACCCCCGGCGCCCCCATCAGCAACTCCGCTGACGTCACTGTCCACCTCGGCTAACTCCCTGTACTCCGGTAGGAACGAAGGCCCGCCCGCCACGCCAGCCCCGCCAGCGCGCAGCACGCCAGGGCCACCAGCGGCGGCGCGAACGCCACCCACCGCGGCAGGTCCAGCGGATACGGCCGCCCCAGCACATAGGTGGCCGGCAGCCAGTTGACGAAGGCCAGCGGCAGTACGAACGTCACCCCGCGCACCAGTTCCCGCCCGAACACCGTCGGCGGGTACTGCAACAGCGTCGTCCCCCCGTACGTGAACGCGTTCTGCACCTCGGAGGCGTCCTGCGCCACGAACTGGAAGGCCGCGCCCGCCACGAACACCGCCCCGAAGATCGCCGCACCGCTGACCACCATCACCGGCATCAGCAGCAGCTTCGCCGGCGTCCAGTCGATGTCGACGACGCTCAGCGCATAGCCCAGCACCAGGGCTCCCTGCGTGACCCGGCCCAGCCGGCGCAGCCCGAACCGGTCGGCGGCCACCTGCGCCAGCACCGGCGCCGGACGCACCAGCAGCGTGTCGAGGGTGCCGTCGCGCACCCGCCGCCCGAGCCGGTCCATGGAGCCGATCGCGAGGTCGGCGAGCCCGAAGGAGACGCTGGAGAGGCCGTAGAGGAAGGCGATCTCGGGCAGGCTGTAGCCGCCGAGCGCGTCGACCCGGGAGAACATCAGCAGGATCGCCACGAAGTCGAGCGCGGTCAGCGCGAAATTGCCCACCGTGGTCAGCGCGAAGGAGGCCCGGTAGGCCATCGTGGAGCGGATCCACATCCCCGCGATCAGCCTGTAGGCACGCAGCCCCTCCCCGAGCCGGGAGGCGCCCGCGGCGGCCCTGCCCCCCCACGGCACCGCCCTCAGCCACCCTGGACCACCACCCGTCGCGTCGCCGCCGACTGCAGCAGCCGCCCGGCCGCCAGCAGCACCACCGCCCACCCGGCCTGGAAGGCGTACGTGCCGAGCACATCGGCCTCGCCCAGCAGCACGTCCGCGGGCGCCTGGAGCATCGACGACCACGGCAGCGCCCGGACCACCTCGCCGAGCACGCCGGGAAAGACGTTCAGCGGCAGCAGCATCCCCGAGCAGAACGTGCCGGTGAGCATCAGCATCTGCGTCACACCGGTGCCGTCGAGCAGCCAGAACGCCGACAGCGCCACCAGGTACCGGATGGCGAAGCTGACGACCATCGCCAGCGCGACCGCGACCAGGAACGCCGCCCACACCACCGGGTCCGCGGGCACCGCCAGATGGAAGAACAGCCCCCCGAAGGCGAACGGCACCACCCCGCGCCCCAGCAGCTGGAACACCGCCCGCCCCAGGTCCGCCGACAGCCACCACAGCTGGAGGTCGGCGGGCCGGTACAGGTCGATCGCCACATCACCCGTACGGATGCGTTCCATCAACTCGTTCTCGACGCCGCCGCCCCCGAGCGCCAGCGTCGACAGGAACACCTGCCCCAGCCACACATAGGTCAGGGCCTGCGCCTGGTCGTACCCGCCGAGGCCGGGCCGCTGATCCCACAGGGCCACGTACGTGTAGGCGAGGATCAGCCCGAAGACGGTGTTGGTGAACACCCCGGCCGCGGTGGCCGCCCGGTAGGTCGCGTACCGCCGGAACCCGCCCGCCGCGACGGACGCGTACAGCCGTGCCGCGCCGCCCACGTCCACGCCCGCCGCCCCTTCCCCTCGCCCGGCACCGAAGCGCAGGAGCCTAGTGCGGCCGGACGCGGGCCCGCCACGGATTTTCCGGCGCGACACGGTCTCGGGTCGGGGAACTGATCGCCGGATGGGACAGTCTTCTTCTGAGGACCTTCTTCTCGGGGCGTACGAAAGCCCTCGGGACAAGCGCCCGAGACACGAGCACGCGAGACACAGCCCCCGGGACAAGCCCCCGAGACATAAGCACCAAGACATACGGACAGACGTACGGACCAGACGCAGACGTACGACACAGCGCACCGCAGGCACCACAGGAGTCTCCGCACACCATGAGCGACGAGCCGCAGCCGAAGCCGCCGATCCCGGCCTGGGCACGCAGCAACGCCCCGGGGTCCCGGGGCGCCGACAAGCCCGAGCACACCGCGGCGACCGGCGCGCCCGCGGCCGGTGGCAAGCCGAAGCGCCCCCGGCGCACCGGCTGGCGCCGGCTGATCCCGACCTGGCGCACGGTCCTGACCACCTGTGCCGTCGGCGTCCTGCTGCTGATCGGCGGCTTCTTCCTCGGCTACTCGCTGGTCAAGATCCCCTCGGCCAACGCCCTCGCGACCCAGCAGAGCAACGTCTACCTGTACGCCGACGGCACCGTGCTGGCCCGCGACGGCGAGGTCAACCGGGAGAGCGTCGACCTGGCCCGGGTCTCCAAGGACGCCCAGCGCGCCGTGCTCGCCGCCGAGGACCGGGACTTCTACACCGAGTCCGCCGTCGACCTCCAGGCCATGGTCCGCGCGGCCTGGAACACCGCCACCGGCAAGGGCAAGCAGTCCGGGTCGACGATCACCCAGCAGTACGTGAAGAACTACTACCTGGCCCAGGAGCAGACCATCACCCGCAAGGTGAAGGAGTTCTTCATCGCGATCAAGCTCGACCGCGAGAAGACCAAGGACGAGATCCTCCAGGGCTACCTCAACACCAGCTTCTTCGGCCGGGGCGCCTACGGCATCCAGTCCGCCGCCCAGGCCTACTACGGCGTGAACGCCACCGAGCTGGACGCGGCCCAGGGCGCCTACCTCGCCTCCCTGCTGAACGCCCCCAGCCAGTACGACGTCGTCGCCCACCCCGAGAACAAGCCCGCCGCCGAGGCCCGCTGGAACTACGTCCTGGACGGCATGGTCGAGCAGGGCTGGCTCACCCCCTCCGAACGGGCGGGCCTGACCTTCCCGGTGCCGAAGGAGACCACCGTCTCCACCGGCATGTCCGGACAGCGCGGCTACGTCGTCCAGATCGTCAAGGACCACCTCGTCCAGAACGGCATCGTCTCCGAGGAGGAACTCGACCGCGGCGGCTACCGCATCACCACCACCCTGCACAAGGACAAGCAGGACGCCTTCGTCAAGGCCGTCGACGACAACCTGATGTCCAAGCTGGACAAGAAGAACCGCAAGGTGGACACCTACGTCCGCGCGGGCGGAGCCGCCGTCGACCCCGGGACCGGCAAGGTCCTCGCCATGTACAACGGCGTCGACTACGTCAAGCAGTACACGCCCAACGCCACCCGCCGCGACTTCCAGGTGGGCTCCACCTTCAAGCCGTTCGTCTTCACCTCGGCCGTCCAGAACCACTCCCAGACCCAGGACGGCCGCCTGATCACCCCGAACACCGTCTACGACGGCACCAGCGAACGCCCCGTCCAGGGCTGGTCCGGCGGCCACTACGCCCCCGAGAACGAGGACCACCGCGACTACGGCGACATCACGGTGCAGGAGGCCACCGACAAGTCCGTGAACGCGGTCTACGCGCAGATGGCCGTGGACGTCGGCTCCGACAAGGTCAAGCAGACCGCCATCGACCTCGGCCTGTCCCCCGACACCCCCGAGCTGGTCGCGAGCCCGTCCGTCGCCCTCGGCACCTCCACCGCGAGCGTCCTGGACATGGCGGAGGCCTACGCCACCCTCGCCAACCACGGCCGCCACGGCACGTACACCCTGGTCGAGAAGGTCACCCGGGGCGGCGACGAGGAGATCCGGCTGCCGGAGCGGCGCGAGCGGCAGGCGGTCAGCCGCGAGGCCGCCGACACCACCACCCGGGTGCTGCGCAGCGTCGTCCAGAACGGCACGGCCACCGCCGCCCAGGCCGCCGGCCGGCCGGTGGCCGGCAAGACCGGCACGGCGGAGGAGGACACGGCCGCCTGGTTCGCCGGCTACACCCCCGAGCTGGCCACCGTGGTCGCGGTCATGGGCCAGGACCCGGTCACCGCCGCCCACAAGTCGCTGTACGGCGCGATGGGCCTGGAGCGCGTCAACGGCGGCGGGGCGCCCGCGGAGATCTGGGCCCAGTTCACCCGGGAGGCGCTGGAAGGCGAGCCGGTCAGCGACTTCGACCTGCGGCTCCAGTCCGGCGCCGACGCGAGCCAGGCCCCGTCCGGCGAACCGTCCTCCGGCGCCGGCACCGGCGACCCGGCCGGCAGCGCCAGCCCCAGCGCGAACGACCGGGACGGCACGAGCCCGGCCCTGCCGGGACGGACCGAGGGCCGGACCGACGGCGGCGCCACGGGCGACGCCTCGACCGGCGGGGACGCGGACACGGGCGGCGGCACCGCCCAGCCCGGCACCACCGGCGGCGGAGCCTCCGGGGAGGCCCCGACCGGCGGCGGAACCGGCGACCCCGGCACCGGCGGCGGGGGCGGCGCCACCACCGGCGGCGGGGACGACGGTGCGGGCAGCGGAGGCGGCGGAGGCGGCGGCGACACGGACGGTGCGACGACGGTCGGCCGGTTCCCGTGGACGCCGCGCCCGGACTGACGCCCCGACGCCCCGACTGACGCCCCGGCCGGCGCCCGGCGGCCACCGGCTCGAAGGCCCCGGCTCAGTGGCCGGAGGTCGCCTTCAGCCCCACCACGGCGACCAGCAGCAGACAGACGAAGAAGATCCGCGCGGCGGTCGCCGGCTCCCCCAGCACCACCATGCCGAGCACCGCCGCCCCGGCCGCGCCGATGCCCACCCACACGCCGTAGGCGGTGCCGATGGGCAGGGTCCGGGCGGCGTACGACAGCAGCAGCATGCTGGCGACGATGCCGGCGCCGGTGAGGAGACTGGGGACGAGACGGGTGAAACCGTCGGTGTACTTCATCCCGATCGACCAGCCGACCTCCAGCAGACCGGCGACGATCAGCAGAACCCAGGCCATGACGGCACCTCCGAGGCGAACGCGAGCGAACTGAACGGTGGTGCGTCGTCTTTGCCTTCACCCGGTACGGCGCGTCTCGTCGGGTTGCTTCCAAGGTAGCAAAGGACGCACAAAGGGGCTGGTGACGATGGTCACCAGCCCCTCGGGCCCGACGGCCCGCCGATGCGGCGGCCGGCTCAGAGGTACAGGCCGGTCGAGTCCTCCGACCCCTCGAACCGGTCCGCGGCCACGGCGTGCAGGTCGCGCTCACGCATCAGGACGTACGCCACGCCCCGCACCTCGACCTCGGCACGGTCCTCCGGGTCGAACAGGACCCGGTCGCCCGGCTCCACGGTCCGTACGTTCTGCCCCACCGCGACGACCTCGGCCCAGGCCAGCCGCCGGCCGACCGCCGCCGTGGCGGGGATCAGGATGCCGCCCCCGGAACGCCGCTCGCCCTCGCTGGTGTCCTGCCGCACGAGCACACGGTCGTGCAGCATGCGGATGGGCAGCTTGTCGTGCGGGATGCTGTGGTCGTTTCTGTTGGCGCTCACGCCTGTGAACCTACCTGCTTCTTCTCATGCCCTGCGCCGCCGGGTGCCGAGGGCGAGCAGCCCCACGACACCCACCACGACGAGCGCGGCCGGCAGCACCCGCTCCATCCGGGGCGCGCCGTCCTCGTCCACGAACTGTCCCTTCACATCGCTGACGACCCGGTTGGCTCCGACATAGGCCCGCCCGAGAGTGTGGTCGATGTTGGAGACGACCTTGGCCTTGGCGTCCCCCATGATCGTCTTCGGATGCACGCGCATCCCGATCTCGTCGAGCGTCTCGGCCAGCACCTCGCGACGGCGCCTGATGTCCGCCTCGATCTGCGCCGGGGTTCTGGTGTCCGACGTGTCCGCCACCGTACGGCCTCCGATGTGATGCTGATGCTTGTTCCGGACAGTCTGTCAGCTTCCCGCCCGCCCGCACGGTCAGGACCCCCGGTTACATTGGTTCGATGAGCGAGCGACTGCAGCCCGGGGACGTGGCCCCCGCCTTCACCCTCCCGGACGCCGACGGCAACGAGGTGTCCCTGTCCGACCACGAGGGCCGCAAGGTCATCGTCTACTTCTACCCCGCTGCCCTTACCCCGGGGTGCACCAAGCAGGCCTGCGACTTCACGGACAACCTGGAACTGCTGGCCGGCGCCGGCTACGACGTCATCGGTATCTCCCCGGACAAGCCGGAGAAGCTGGCCAAATTCCGCGACGCGGAGTCCCTGAAGGTCACCCTGCTCGCCGACCCGGACAAGAAGGTCCTGGACGCGTACGGCGCCTTCGGCGAGAAGAAGAACTACGGCAGGACGTACCTGGGCGTCATCCGCTCCACGATCGTCGTGGACGAGGCGGGCAAGGTCGAGAAGGCCCTGTACAACGTCCGGGCGACGGGCCACGTGGCCAAGATCATCAAGGACCTGGGCATCTGACCGCCGGCCCCCGCAGCCGGCGAACGGCTCCTGCCGCCTCGGCGCGGCAGGAGCCGTTCCGCATAGCGGTCGTGACTGTCCGATGAACGGTTCGCCACTCCGTGCGAGATCTGCCCCAACTCTCATGCCATCACCAGCACCTGGTGCAGGGGAGGCTCAAGGCGACGCACGGCTCCCGGTACGATGGCAGACGCTGGCGGCGGTGGCGCAATGGCGACGCAGCAGACTTAGGATCTGTGGCCCTTGAACGGGCTTGAGGGTTCGAATCCCTTCCGCCGCACGCAAGTGGCCTGCGAAACCAAGGACGGTTCGCAGGCCACCCTCGTTCACGCCTCAGCCGATCAGCTCCCGCACCACCGGCACCAGTGCCCGGAACGCCTTGCCGCGGTGGCTGATCGCGTTCTTCTCCTGCGGGGTCAGTTCCGCGCACGTCCGGCTCTCGCCGTCCGGCTGGAGGATCGGGTCGTAGCCGAAGCCGCCGGTGCCGGCGGGCTCGTGGCGCAGGACGCCCCTCAGCTGCCCCTCGACCACCCGCTCCGTGCCGTCGGGCAGGGCCAGCGCCGCCGCGCAGGCGAAGTGGGCGGCGCGGTGTTCGTCGGCGATGTCGGAGAGCTGGGCCAGGAGCAGGTCGAGGTTGGCCTTGTCGTCACCGTGACGGCCGGCCCAGCGGGCGGAGAAGATGCCGGGGGCGCCGTTCAGGACGTCGACGCACAGGCCGGAGTCGTCGGCGACGGCCGGGAGGCCGGTGGCCCGGGCCAGGGCGTGGGCCTTCAGCAGGGCGTTCTCGGCGAAGGTGACGCCGGTTTCCTTGACGTCGGGGATGTCGGGGTAGGCGTCGGCGCCGATCAGTTCGTGGGGCAGGCCGGCCTCGGCGAGGATGGCCCTCAGTTCGGTGATCTTTCCGGCGTTGCGGGTGGCGAGGATCAGGCGGGTCATGGGGATCAGTATCCCCGGACCCGCCTGGCTCCTTCGTGCCGCCCGCTTCCGCCGGCCGCCTGGTCCGCTACGAGGTGCAGACCTTGGTCAGTTCGCCGGCCGCATCGGTGACCGGGCTGATGTCGGGGGTGTTGTCGCCGTTCTCGATCGACGTGCGGACGTTGTCGACGGCCTTGCCGAGGTCGTCGACGGCCTTGTTGACGTCGGCGTTGTCGGTCTTGTCGCCGATCTTGTCGAGGTTCTTGTCGATGGAGGTGAGGGACTCCTCCAGCTGGGTCGGGTCGTTGGAGGCGTTTTCCACGGCCTGCTGCAGCTCGGTGACGCTTCCGGCTATGGCATCGGCGGCCTGGACGCAGTCCAGTGCCTTGCCGACGGCGTCGCAGCCGGTGGTGAGACCGGTGGTCAGGCCGGCGGCCGCCAGGGCTGCGGCGGCGATGGCGGTACGGCGACGTCGGCTGCGTCGTATCGCGGCCATGGTGCGGTCCTCCCGTTCGGTCGGGGCCGGGCGGCCCCTCGTGGGTACTGCGCCGGGCGTACGGCGGTGAGCCGCACGCCCGTACCTGTAGTGACGCGGCGGCGGACGGCGCAGTTGCGTGCCGGGCCGTCGTTTCCTGGTCCGCTCTTGGCGTTCCGTTTACCTTTCGAGGGCCGTGGCCAGCGCCTTGCGCTGGAGTTCGGCGAGCTCGGTGCAGCCGGCGGTGGCGAGGTCGAGGAGGGCGTTCAGTTCCTCGCGGGCGAAGGGTTCGGCCTCGGCGGTGCCCTGGACCTCGACGAAGCGTCCGTCCCCGGTGCACACGACGTTCATGTCGGTCTCGGCGCGAACGTCTTCTTCGTAGCGGAGGTCGAGGAGGGGGGTGCCGTCGACGATGCCGACCGAGACGGCGGCGACGGTCCCGGTGAGCGGCTTGCGGCCGGCGCGGATCAGCTTCCTGTCCTGGGCCCAGGCGACGGCGTCGGCCAGGGCGACGTAGGCGCCGGTGATGGCGGCGGTGCGGGTTCCGCCGTCGGCCTGGAGGACGTCGCAGTCGAGGACGACGGTGTTCTCGCCGAGCGCCTTGTAGTCGATGACCGCGCGCAGGGAGCGGCCGATGAGGCGGCTGATCTCGTGGGTGCGGCCGCCGATCTTGCCCTTGACGGACTCGCGGTCGCCGCGGGTGTTGGTGGCGCGGGGCAGCATGGCGTACTCCGCGGTGACCCAGCCCTCGCCGCTGCCCTTGCGCCAGCGGGGGACGCCTTCGGTGACCGAGGCGGTGCACAGGACCTTGGTGTCGCCGAAGGAGACGAGGACGGAGCCCTCGGCGTGCTTGCTCCAGCCGCGTTCGATGGTGACGGGGCGGAGCTGTTGGGGGGTGCGGCCGTCGATTCGTGACATGCGGGTGAGCCTAGCCGCATACGGAAGGGGCCCTTCCCGGGGTCTCGGGAGGGGCCCCACGGCCCGTGGGGCCGGTGAACCGGTGGTTCACATCATGTCTTCGATCTCCGCGGCGATCGGGTCGGCGTCGGTGCCGATGACGACCTGGATGGCGCTGCCCATCTTGACGACGCCGTGGGCGCCGGCGGCCTTGAGGGCGGACTCGTCGACCAGCGCGGGGTCGGAGACCTCGGTGCGGAGGCGGGTGATGCAGCCCTCGACCTCTTCGATGTTGTCGATGCCGCCGAGCCCGGCAACGATCTTCTCAGCCTTGCTGGCCATGTTCCTTCTCCCTGATCCGAACCGCTTTGTCGCAGTAACCCACAGTTGGCCCATCTTCGCGAGCGGTCGTGCCGTGGGTGCCGAATGATGGCGTCACGACAGCGGAACCGTCCGCCGACTGGTCTACACCACCCTAGTGGACGGCCGCCGAACCGCCTTCCGCCCCAGGAGACCAGAACCGGATGAGTGCCGACAGCACGGTCAGCCCTGCCCGTGCCCGCTGGAACAAGTTGTTCCAGGGGCTGCAGAAGATGGGCCGCAGCCTCCAGCTGCCCATCGCGGTCCTGCCCGCCGCGGGCATCCTCAACCGGCTGGGCCAGCCGGACGTGTTCGGGGACGACGGGCTGGGCTGGAGCAATGTCTCCAAGGTCATGGTGGGTGCGGGCGGGGCGCTGCTGGACAGCTCGCTGGGGCTGCCGCTGCTGTTCTGCGTGGGCGTGGCCATCGGCATGGCGAAGAAGGCGGACGGCTCGACGGCGCTCGCGGCGGTGGCGGGGTTCCTCGTCTACTTCAATGTGCTGCGGCAGTTCCCGGAGGACTGTCCGGCAGGGGCGGAGGCGGTGCCGCAGGTGGGGTGCCGGCTGACCGACGGGTCGGGCACGGTGACGGCGTTCACCTACCAGAATCCCGGCGTCTTCGGCGGCATCGTGATGGGCCTGCTGGCGGCCTACTTCTGGCAGCGGTTCCACCGGACGAAGCTGGTGGACTGGCTGGGCTTCTTCAACGGCCGCCGGCTGGTGCCGATCATCATGGCGTTCGTGGCCATCCTGTTCGCCGCCCTGTGCCTGTGGGTCTGGCCGCCGATCGGTGACGCGCTGGAGAGCTTCAGCGACTGGCTGACCGGCCTGGGCGCGTGGGGAGCGGGTGTGTTCGGGGTGGCGAACCGGGCGCTGCTGGTGATCGGGCTGCACCAGTTCCTGAACGTGCCGATGTGGTTCCAGTTCGGCAGCTACACCAAGCCGGACGGCACGGTGGTGCACGGTGACATCAACATGTTCCTGGCGGGTGACCCGAACGCGGGCCAGTTCACCACGGGCTTCTTCCCCATCATGATGTTCGCGCTGCCGGCCGCCGCGCTGGCGATCACGCACTGCGCGAAGCCGCACCGCCGCAAGGAGGTGGGCGGTCTGATGCTGTCGGTGGCGCTGACGTCGTTCGTGACCGGGATCACCGAGCCGCTGGAGTACTCGTTCCTGTTCATCGCGCCGGTGCTGTACGCGGTGCACGCGGTGCTGACGGGGGTGTCGATGGCGGTGACGTGGGGGCTGGGTGTGAAGGACGGGTTCAGCTTCTCGGCGGGGCTCATCGACTACGTCATCAACTGGAACCTGGCGACCAGACCCTGGCTGATCATTCCGATCGGGCTCGGTTTCGCGGTGGTGTACTACGTGGTCTTCCGGTTCGCGATCACGAAGTTCGACCTGAAGACTCCGGGGCGGGAGCCGGAGGAGGAGGTCGAGGACGTGACCAAGGTGTAGCTCGCACGTACCCTTTTCCAGGGCCCCCGGACCCCCGGTCCGGGGGCCCTTGCGTGGCCGTTTTCCGGCACTGCCCGTAGCGGATCAGTATGAGGAATCGCGGGTTCCTTACGGCCCCTTCATCGTGCTACAACAGGTCTACACCACTGAGTGGTGTAGACCACCACCCGATGGAGGAAGTATGAGCACCGCCACCGATACGGCGGCCCCCGCAAAGAAGCGGGGATCCGGTCTTTTCCAGGGTCTGCAGAAGATCGGCCGCAGCCTGCAGCTCCCGATCGCCGTACTGCCGGCGGCGGGCATTCTGCTGCGTCTGGGCCAGCCCGACGTGTTCGGCGCGGACGGCCTGGGCTGGGACAAGGTCGCGGCCGTGTTCGCCACCGCCGGTGGCGCCATCTTCGACAACCTGCCGATGCTGTTCTGCATCGGTGTGGCGATCGGCTTCGCCAAGAAGGCCGACGGCTCCACGGCGCTGGCCGCCCTGGTCGGCTTCCTGGTCTACAGCAACGTCCTGAAGGCGTTCCCGGTCACCGAGGCCCAGGTCAAGGCCGGCGAGGACATAGCCGCGACCTACAACAACCCCGGTGTCCTCGGCGGCATCCTGATGGGCCTGCTGGCCGCGGTGCTGTGGCAGCGGTACCACCGCAAGAAGCTGGTGGACTGGCTCGGCTTCTTCAACGGCCGTCGACTGGTGCCGATCATCATGGCCTTCGTCGGCACCGCCGTGGGTGTCTTCTTCGGCCTGGTCTGGGAGCCTGTTGGCGAGGTCATCTCGGACGCGGGTGAGTGGATCACCGGCCTCGGGGCCTTCGGCGCCGGTCTGTTCGGTCTGATCAACCGCGCGCTGATCCCGATCGGCATGCACCAGTTCGTCAACACCGTCTCGTGGTTCCAGATCGGCGACTTCACCAACGCCGCGGGCGACGTGGTGCACGGTGACCTGAACCGGTTCTTCGCCGGTGACCCGACCGCCGGGCAGTTCATGTCGGGCTTCTTCCCGATCATGATGTTCGGTCTCCCGGCCGCCGCGATCGCCATCGCGCACGCCGCCCGTCCGGAGCGCCGCAAGGCCGTGATGGGCATGATGGTCTCCCTCGCGCTGACCTCCTTCGTCACGGGTGTGACCGAGCCGATCGAGTTCGCGTTCATGTTCATCGCGCCGGTGCTGTACGTGATCCACGCGGTGCTGACCGCCCTGTCGATGGCGATCACCTGGGCGCTCGGCGTCCACGCGGGCTTCACGTTCTCCGCGGGCTTCATCGACTACGCGCTGAACTGGAACCTGGCCACCAAGCCATGGCTGATCATCCCGATCGGCCTGGTGTTCGCGGTGATCTACTACGTGATCTTCCGGTTCGCGATCGTCAAGTTCAATCTGCCGACCCCGGGCCGCGAGCCCGAGGAGGAGGTCGAGGACCTCACGAAGGCGTGAGCGTGCGCCGCAGGACATGACGAAGGCCCCGGAACCGCAGGGTTCCGGGGCCTTCGCGTGTCCGCGTACGGTCCCGTACCGCTCAGACCTCGTACGTCCTCCCCGGCGCCGCCAGCTCCACCGGTCCGGCGTACGCCTCGCGGGCGTCGGCCAGGTTGGTCTGCGGGTCGGTCCACGGGGGGATGTGGGTGAGGACCAGGCGCCGGGCGCCCGCGCGGGCGGCCGTCTCGCCGGCCTCGCGGCCGTTGAGGTGCAGGTCGGGGATGCTCTCCTTGCCGTGCGTGAAGGCGGCCTCGCACAGGAAGAGGTCGGCGTCCCGGGCCAGTTCGTCCAGCGCGTCGGTGACGCCGGTGTCGCCGGAGTACGTCAGCGACCTGCCGTCGTGCTCGATGCGGACGCCGTAGGCCTCGACGGGGTGGGCCACCTGGTCGGTGTGCACGGTGAAGGGGCCGATCTCGAAGGTGCCCGGCTTGACCGTGTGGAAGTCGAAGACCTCGCTCATGGAGGAGGCGGAGGGGGTGTCGGCGTAGGCGGTGGTGAGCCGGTGCTCGGTGCCCTCGGGCCCGAAGACCGGGAGGGGGGCGCAGCGGCCGCCTTCGTGCCGGTAGTAGCGCGCCACGAAGTAGGCGCACATGTCGATGCAGTGGTCGGCGTGCAGGTGGCTGAGGAAGATCGCGTCGAGGTCGTAGAGACCGCAGTGGCGCTGCAGCTCGCCCAGGGCGCCGTTGCCCATGTCGAGGAGCAGCCGGAAGCCGTCGGCCTCGACGAGGTAGCTCGAGCAGGCCGATTCCGCGGACGGGAACGACCCCGAGCAGCCGACGACGGTGAGCTTCATGAAGCAGAAACCTCCGCTGGCGGATATCTGGCGGATACGGAGTGACGGGGGTCGTGCGGTTTGTCGAGCGTAAGGCGCAAAACCTCGGGTCGCTCCTCCGCCAGGTGCCGTTGTGGGGGAACTCACCTGCGGTGTCACCGGTTCGGCTGGAAGCGGGGCTCGTGGGACCGATGAGGGGGCGCGCGGAAGAGGTGCGCGCCGGTAACGTCGTCGTATGGATACCTCGTGGTGGCTCGCGCTCGCGGCGGTGGTGCTGCTCGCGCTCGTCGCCGCGCTCGTCGACGGCTGGGGCCGGGGGCACCGGCCGCCGGGGCCGCGGGGACGGCGCAGGCCGCCGGGGCGCCCCGGTGAGCGGGCCGTCCGGCCGCGGCCGGCGGAGATCTGGTGGGCGAGCGTGCCGTACGAGGAGGGGCCGGGCGCCAAGGACCGGCCGTGCCTGGTGCTGTCGGTGCACCGACGGCGGGTGCTCGTCGCCAAGATCACCAGCCGGTACCGGGAGGCACGGTCGGGGGTGATCCCGCTGCCGCCGGGCGCGGTCGGGGACGCGCAGGGCCGGACGAGCTACCTGGAGACGGACGAGCTGCGGGAGGTCCCGGTGCGGGACTTCCGGCGCCGGGTGGGCGAGGTGGACCCGGTCCTGTGGGACCAGGTCCGGCACCTCGCCACGTGAGCCGGGCCCCCGGGACTCAGGCCCAGAGCTGGCCCTGGAGGGTCTTGATGGCGTCCTCGGTGGTGGCCGCGGTGTAGACGCCGGTGGAGAGGTACTTCCAGCCGCCGTCGGCCACGACGAACACGATGTCGGCGCTCTCCCCCGCCTTCACCGCCTTCTTCCCGACGCCGATCGCGGCGTGCAGGGCGGCACCGGTGGAGACGCCCGCGAAGATGCCCTCCTGCTGGAGCAGCTCGCGGGTGCGGGTGACGGCGTCGGCCGAGCCGACCGAGAAGCGGGTGGTGAGCACGGAGGCGTCGTACAGCTCCGGTACGAAGCCCTCGTCGAGGTTGCGCAGGCCGTAGACCAGGTCGTCGTAGCGGGGCTCGGCGGCGACGATCTTCACGTCGGGCTTGTGCTCGCGCAGGTAGCGCCCGACGCCCATCAGCGTCCCCGTGGTGCCGAGGCCCGCGACGAAGTGGGTGACCGAGGGCAGGTCGGCCAGGATCTCCGGGCCCGTGGTCGCGTAGTGGGCGCCGGGGTTGCCCGGGTTGCCGTACTGGTAGAGCATCACCCAGTCCGGGTGCTCCGCGGACAGCTCCTTGGCGACCCGTACGGCGGTGTTGGAGCCGCCGGCGGCCGGGGAGGAGATGATCTCCGCGCCCCACATGGCGAGCAGCTCGCGGCGCTCCTGGGAGGTGTTCTCGGGCATCACGCAGACGATGCGGTAGCCCTTGAGCCTGGCCGCCATGGCGAGCGAGATGCCGGTGTTGCCGCTGGTCGGCTCCAGGATCGTGCAGCCCGGGGTCAGGCGGCCGTCCTTCTCCGCCTGTTCGATCATGTGCAGGGCCGGGCGGTCCTTGATCGAGCCGGTGAGGTTGCGATCCTCCAGCTTGGCCCAGATACGGACGTCATCGGACGGCGAGAGCCGCGGCAGGCGCACCAGCGGGGTGTTGCCGACCGCGGCCAGCGGGGAGTCGTACCGCATCCCGATCAGGCCATACCGCCGGCCACGGCCGGCAGGATCGTGACGCTGTCGCCGTCGGCCAGCTTGGTGTTGATGCCGTCGAGGAAGCGGACGTCCTCGTCGTTGAGGTAGACGTTGACGAAGCGGCGCAGCTGGTCGCCGTTCGCCTTGTCGATGAGACGGTCCTGGATGCCCGCGTGCCGGGTCTCGAGGTCGGCGAAGAGTTCGGCGAGGGTGTCCCCGGTGCCCTCCACCGCCTTCTGACCGTCGGTGTACTGGCGGAGGATGGTCGGGATGCGGACCTCGATGGCCATGGCTGAGGGCTCCTGTCGGAAGGTGTGGTCGGTTCGAAGAGAGCGCACGGCGAGGCCGCCGCGGCCCACTGGCCGAGCGGCGGCAGCGGAGGGTCAACAGATGGCGCTGTTCAGCCTGCACAGGTCGACGTGCAGCCGCGCCACGAGCAGCGTGCCCGGCGCCTTGTCGCTCACGTCGAGAAGAACCATGGGCTCATCGTATCGATTCCCGGTCCGGGATTCGGAGTGTGATCTCACATTCCGGTCGCTTTACGTCCGGATGGTGGGATCAGTAGGCCTCCACCACCTTGACCTCCTCCTCGGTGACCTCACCCTCCACGATCCGGAACGAGCGGAACTGGAACTCGCCGGCGCCGTCGGTGTCGGCGGTGGAGACGAGCACGTAGTGGGCGCCGGGCTCGTTGGCGTAGGAGATGTCGGTGCGCGAGGGGTAGGCCTCGGTCGCCGTGTGCGAGTGGTAGATGACCACCGGCTCCTCGTCGCGGTCGTCCATCTCGCGGTAGAGCTTGAGCAGGTCCTGCGAGTCGAACTCGTAGAAGGTGGGCGAGCGGGCGGCGTTGAGCATCGGGACGAAGCGCTCGGGGCGGCCCTCGCCCACGGGGCCGGCGACCACACCGCACGCCTCGTCGGGGTGGTCGGCGCGGGCGTGGGCGACGATCTGGTCGTACAGGGCCTGGGTGATGGTCAGCATGGGAGTCAGGATAAGCAGATGGGCCGTTCCGTACCGGTGGGTGGTACGGAACGGCCCACATGCCGGACGCCTGGACGGCGGCAGCGCCGGGGTGCCACGAGTACCCCGTGCGGCCCCACGTCCGCGAGTGCGCGCGAGAGCCCTGGTCAGCCGACCCTTTCAAACTCCGACGGGCGGCGCTCGGTGACCTCGGGGCTGCGGCTCTTGAGCACCGCCCAGCCGATCGACAGGGCGGCGGCCCAGCCGGCCATCACGTACAGACAGACCCGGGCGTCGGCGTCGTAGGCGATCAGGCAGGTGACGAAGAGCAGGAAGACGATGGCGATCCAGGAGCACACCGAGCCGCCCGGCGCCGGGAAGGACGAGGCCGGCAGACGGCCCGCGACCACCTGGCGGCGGTAGCGGACGTGGCTGAGCAGGATCATCAGCCAGGTCCAGATGCCGGCCGCGGTGGCGACCGAGGTGACGTAGCCGAACGCCTTCTCCGGGACCGTGTAGTTCAGCACCACGCCGATGCCCATGAAGACCACCGAGACGCCGATGCCCAGTGCCGGGGTCTTGGTGGACGACAGCCGCCGGAAGACCCGCGGCGCCTCGCCGTTGTCCGCGAGCGTGCGCAGCATCCGGCCCGTGGAGTACATGCCGGAGTTGCAGGAGGACAGGGCGGCGGTGAGGACGACGAAGTTGACGATGCCGGCGCCGGCCGGGATGCCGATGACCGCGAACGCCTTCACGAAGGGGCTGACGCCCTCGGCGAACTCGGTCCACTTCACCACGCACAGGATGACGGTGAGGGCGCCGATGTAGAACAGCGCGATGCGCCAGGGCAGGGTGTTGATGGCCCTGGGGAGGGTCTTCTCCGGGTTCTCCGACTCACCGGCCGTGACACCGACCAGCTCGACGGCGAGGTAGGCGAACATCACGCCCTGGAGGGTCATCAGGGAGGAGCCGACGCCCTTGGGGAAGAAGCCGTCGAAGGCCCACAGGTTGGAGACGGCGGCGGTGTCGCCGGCCTGGCTGAAGCCGAGGGTGAGCACGCCGAGGCCGATCACGATCATGCCGATGATGGCGGTGACCTTGATCATCGAGAACCAGAACTCGATCTCGCCGAACAGCTTCACCGAGATCAGGTTGGCCGCGAACAGCAGGACGAGGAAGACCAGCGCCGACACCCACTGCGGGATCGCGGGGAACCAGAAGTTGATGTAGATGGCGGCGGCGGTCAGCTCGGCCATGCCGGTGACCACCCACATCAGCCAGTACGTCCAGCCGGTGAAGTAGCCGAAGAACGGGCCGAGGAACTCGCGGGAGTACTCGGCGAAGGAGCCGGAGACCGGACGGTAGAGCAGAAGCTCCCCGAGCGCCCGCATGATGAAGAAGATGATCACGCCCGCGAGGGCGTACATCAGGATGATGCTGGGTCCGGCCTTGGCGATGTTGGCCCCTGCGCCCAGGAAGAGACCCACGCCGATGGCGCCGCCGATCGCGATCATCTGGACCTGACGGCTGTTGAGCCCGCGCTCGTACCCCTCTTCCGGAGCGTTCGCCTTGTCGACCTGCGCTGAGGTCATGTGTTGGTGCGCCTTTCTCCATGCCGACCCGGACCTTCGCGTCGGCCCCGGATCGGGTCTCGATCCCCCCGGATGATGGAGCTGAGCGGGCTTTCCCGGGTCCGCTCGTGCCTGGCCGGCGGTCCGCCGGCTCGGTGGCGCACCCGGCCGAACATGCGGGTGGTGTTCGCCGGGCGGTCGTGAAGATTTACCACGCCGGCAACGGGCAGCGCAGAGGCGCACTGTGAGGCAGCACACAGACAGAAAGGCTCAAAGAACGCCCGAAGGGGACACAAGGGGACGTTCTCTTGACGTGATCCTTACCCGGATTTGAGACTCCGCTGAGCGGACGCCCGAACCGGGACGATCAGGGCATCACCGGCAGTCAGGGCACCGACGACGGTCAGGGCGTCGGCGACGGTCAGGGCGTCGGCGACGGCCAGGGCGTCGGCGACGGCCAGGGCATCGGCGACGGCCAGGGCATCGGCGACGGCCAGGGCATCGGCGACGGCCAGGGCATCGGCGACGGTCAGGGCATCAGTGTGGAGACCAGCGTCTCCTGGAGGCCGCCCAGCCACAGGTACGCCATCACCATCGGCTTGCGCGGGTCCTCGTCCGGAAGGCGGTAGAGCAGGTCGGTGTCCTCCTCGTCCGCGATCTCCAGCCGGGAGCCGATCGCCAGGCGCAGGTCGTTCAGCGCGCCGAGCCACTGCCGGGACTCCCCGGCCGACAGCTTCAGCACGGCCCCGCCCTCGCCCGCGGCCTCGGACGCCAGCGCGTCCAGGGAGCGCACCACCGCCAGGGCGTTGTCGCGCTTGCCGGCCCGCAGGTCGTTCTCGGTGTAGCGGCGGAACTCGGCGGAGTACGCCCGCCGCTCCTCCGCCTCCCGCGGGCCCGGGGTCGCCTCGGGGTCGCTGTAGGCGTCCGGGAACAGACGCCGGAGCACCGGGTCGGAGGGCGGCTCGCTCGGGCCGTCGGCGAACAGCTCGGCGAGCGGGTCGCCGGACGCGTCCTCGGCGGGGCCGGGGCCGATCAGCTCGAGCAGCTGCACGGCCAGCGACCGGATGATGGAGATCTCGACGTCGTCGAGGGCGACGGCCGCGCCGCCGCCGGGGAGCGGTTCGAAGTGTCCTGGCATGGAGGAGATTCGCTACTTCCGGTCCTGCTGCAGGGTGGCCCACAGCCCGTAGCCGTGCATGGCCTGTACGTCCCGTTCCATCTCCTCGCGGGTGCCGCTGGAGACGACCGCCCGGCCCTTGTGGTGGACGTCGAGCATGAGCTTGGTGGCCTTGTCCTTGGAGTAGCCGAAGTACGACTGGAAGACATACGTCACATAGCTCATGAGATTGACGGGGTCGTTGTGAACGATCGTCACCCAGGGCACGTCGGGCTCGGGCACGGCGGAGACTTCCTCCGCCGACTCGGTCTTCTCGATCTCGATGGGTGCGGCTGCCGTCACATGGCCCATGCTGCCACCACAGGGGGGTACTCGCACAAACGGGCTGGGCGGCCGGGCCTGTTGCCCATAAATCGTCAGACTGACGAAATGGGGGTACGATCCCTGACCATGAACACAGCGGACCTTGGGCTGCCGAAAGAAGAAGAGCGCGAAGCGCTTCCGCGCAAGGGCGGTGGCGGGCGACGGGTGGGCGTTCCCTCGACGGCGCTCTTCACGGACCAGTACGAGCTGACGATGCTCCAGGGCGCCCTGCGGGCGGGGACGGCCGGACGGCGGAGCGTGTTCGAGGTCTTCACCCGGCGGCTGCCGGACGGACGGCGCTACGGCGTCGTCGCCGGGACCGGGCGGGTGCTGGACGCGGTGGAGAACTTCCGGTTCGACGCGGACGTCCTCGGCTTCCTGCGCGAGCGCGGCATCGTCGACGAGGAGACCCTGGCCTGGCTCGCCGACTACCGCTTCGGCGGTGACATCTGGGGCTACCCCGAGGGCGAGGTGTACTTCCCGGGCTCGCCGATCATGCGGGTGGAGGGCAGCTTCGCCGAGTGCGTGCTGCTGGAGACCGTGATCCTGTCGATCCTCAACCACGACTCCGCGATCGCGGCGGCCGCCTCCCGCATGGCCTCCGCCGCCGGTGGCCGGCCGCTGATCGAGATGGGCGCCCGCCGCACCCATGAGCTGGCCGCGGTGGCCGCCGCCCGGGCCGCCTACGTCGGCGGCTTCGCCACCACCTCCGACCTGGCCGCCGGTTTCCGCTACGGCATTCCGACCGTGGGCACCTCCGCGCACGCCTTCACGCTGCTGCACGACACCGAGCGGGACGCCTTCCGGGCCCAGGTGGACACCCTCGGCCGGGGCACGACCCTGCTGGTGGACACCTACGACGTCGCCGAGGCGGTCCGTACCGCCGTGGAGGTCGCCGGCACCGGGCTGGGCGCCGTGCGGATCGACTCCGGGGACCTGCTGCTGGTGGCGCACCGGGTGCGGCAGCAGCTCGACGAGCTGGGTGCCACCGGGACGAAGATCGTGGTGACCTCGGACCTGGACGAGTACGCCATCGCCTCGCTGGCGGCGGCACCCGTGGACGCCTACGGGGTCGGCACCCAGCTGGTGACCGGGTCGGGGTACCCGACGGCCGCGATGGTCTACAAGCTGGTCGCGCGCGCCGAGTCCGCCGACCCCTCGGCGCCGCTGGTGCCGGTGGCCAAGAAGTCCACCGGCGGCAAGACCTCCATCGGCGGGCGCAAGTGGGCCGCCCGGCGCCCGGACGCCCACGGGATCGCCGAGGCCGAGGTGGTCGGCACCGGGCCCGTCCCCGGTGAGCTGGCCGACCGCCGGCTCCAGGTGGAGCTGGTCAAGGGCGGCGCGGTCGTCGCCCGCGAGCCGCTGGACGTCCCCCGCGACCGGCACATCGCGGCCCGCGCGAACCTGCCGCTGTCCGCTATACAGCTGTCCCGGGGGGAACCCGTCATTCCGACGGAGTACGTGCACGGGGGCTCGGGTAGCTAGGACGAGTGCGACGCGATGAAGCCCGCAGTGCCCTGTCCCGTACCGCCGCCGAACGCCGCGGGCCCGGGGGTCCGACGACCTCCGGGCCGGCACCCGCTGTCATCCGTTCCTCCCCGGATCCCATAGTCGAAGGACACCCGCCATGCGCCGCGCCTTGATCGTCGTAGACGTGCAGAACGACTTCTGCGAGGGAGGCAGCCTCGCGGTGGCCGGGGGTGCCGACGTGGCCGCCGCCGTCACCGAGCTGATCGGGCAGGCGCCCGCCGGCTACCGCCACGTCGTGGCCACCCGGGACCACCACATCGCACCGGGCGGCCACTTCGCCGACAACCCCGACTTCGTCCACTCCTGGCCCGCCCACTGCGTGGCCGGCACCGAGGGCGTGGGCTTCCACCCCAACTTCGCCCCCGCCGTCGCCTCCGGCGCCGTCGACGCCGTCTTCGACAAGGGGGCGTACTCCGCGGCCTACAGCGGCTTCGAGGGCACCGACGAGAACGGCGTGAAGCTCGCCGACTGGCTGCGGGAGCGGGAGATCGACGAGGTGGACGTGGTCGGCATCGCCACCGACCACTGCGTGCGCGCCACCGCGCTGGACGCCGCGAAGGAGGGGTTCCGCACCCACGTCCTGCTCGACCTGACCGCCGGGGTGGCCCCGGACTCCACCGAGCGGGCGCTGGAGGAGCTGCGGGAGGCGGGCGTGGAGCTGTCCGGCAAGCCGGTCGTCCAGTAGCCCGCCGGGCCCCTCACGTCTGTGCCGTCGGGCGTCTGAGCAGTGCCCGGATCGGGTGCCACAGCTCCTGGACCGGGTCCGGGCCCGTGATGCCGCCGGCCGGGGCCGTGCGCCATATCAGGCCGTCCGGGTGGTGCAGGACCGCCGTGATCTCGTCCGGGCTCGGCGGGGCGGCGTTGCCCCGCAGGTAGACCGCCCGCAGCCCCAGGTTGCGCAGCCTGGTCAGGGCGCGCGCCCGGTTCGCCGCGTGCACGAGCACCCGGACGCTGCCCGGCCCGTCGGCGGCGGGACTGGGCAGGTTCAGTGCCACCACCACGGTGCCGTTCGGTAGCTTGCAGAAACCTCCTGCGGCCATGCGGTCATACCCCCGTATCAGCTGGTGTCAATAAGAGAGCCACAGGACGCACCTAAACACGGATCGGCGGTGACCCGCCAGGGGGTCACCGCCGATCACGCTCTGACCTGCGAAGATGTGGTCTTACCTGCCCGCGGGGCCGACCTCCAGCTCGATCGTCGAGCCGTTCCTGGCCTCCTTGAGGATCTTGATCTTCGTGTTGGTGTCAGTGATCTTGACGCCACCGGTCGGGTTCGACGGGTCGTAGTAGTCGTTCTTCCGGTCGTTGAAGACCGGCACGCCCTTCGAGCCCGGGATCCAGGTCGCCACGTCCGCCTTGTGCAGCGTCATGCCGTCGGTGCGGTACTTGCTGAACGGCGCGTCGTAGCTCTGGATGCGGTTGCGCATCAGCGTGCCGTCGGCCCACTTCAGCGCGGTCGGGTGGGAGTCGACCGGCAGGACCAGGCCGGTGCCGGGGTGCTGGCTGGTGTTGTTGTCCTGCTGCGAGGTGTCCCACTTCCAGATCAGCAGGCCGTTCTGGTACGCGTAGTGCTCCACCCAGTCCGGGCGGGACGTGAAGCCGAAGTTGTACGGGCCGGTCTTCAGCGTCTTGTCGTACGAGACGTACTGCCGGTTCTCGGCGATGTAGTACTGCGCGTAGTCCTTGGTGAAGGACGCGCCGACGCGGGTGAAGCCGGTGGCCTTCCAGGCGCCGTCCGCCGTCTCGGCGTTGTCGGTGAAGAGGGCCGCGCCGTCCGCGGTGACCGTGATCGCGTCGGCCGTGAAGCCCTTCTGGGCCACGCCGCCGTCGGTCTGGTAGCGGAAGCGGAGGTCGATCTTCTGGCCGGCGTAGGCGTCGAGGGAGTACGCGAACTCGGTGTAGCCCTCGAGCGTGCCGTGCAGGGCGGGCTTGTCGCTGCCGTCGCGCGGGATCGGCTTGCCGTCCACGGTGCCGTCGATGGCGGTCCAGTTGGCGCCGCCGTCGGTGGAGACCTCGGTGTAGAGGTAGTCGTAGTTGGCCTCGATGTCGTACCAGCCGTCGAACGTCAGCTCGGCGGACGACTTGCCGGTGAGGTCGACCGAACGCGCCAGCGTGTTCTTGAGGTTGTCACCGCTGCCGCTCCACCACTGGGTCTCGCCCTGGGCGGGGGTGATGATCTCGGTGGTGACCGCCTTCTTCGGCAGCTCCACGATCAGCGCCTGCTTGTGCTTGGTGTTGTACTCGGCGACGCCCAGCTTGTGCCAGGAGTTCACGCCCGCCTTGGCGGTGTCGTAGTTCAGCCAGCCGAGCTGGAGCTTGTCCCAGGCGGTCATGTCGCCGGGCAGGTCACCGATCTCCTTGCGGCCGGTGCCGAGCCAGGAGCCGGAGGACATCAGGGTCCAGAAGCCGGTGGAGTTCTCGCCGCCCGCGGTGTCGTAGTGGTCCGGCAGGCCGAGGTCGTGGCCGTACTCGTGGGCGAAGACGCCGAGTCCGCCGTTCTCCGGCTGGACGGTGTAGTCGCCGACCCAGACGCCGGTGGAGCCGATCTGCGCGCCGCCCAGCTTGTTCTGCTCGGGGCCGGTGGCGCCGGCGTCGGTGCCGAAGGCGTACCAGCGGTGGGCCCAGATCGCGTCGGTGCCCTGGGCGCCGCCGCCCGCGGACTCGTCCTCGCCGGCGTGCACGATCTGGAAGTGGTCGATGTAGCCGTCGGGCTCGTTGAAGTCGCCGTCGCCGTCGAAGTCGTAGCGGTCCCACTCGTCGAAGCGGGCGACGTCCGCCTTGATCTGGGCGTCGCTGCGGCCGGCCGCCTTCTGCTGCTCGACCCACGCGTTCAGGCCGTCGCTGACGACGTTCCACACGCTCGGGCAGTTGGTGGCGCCGCAGGCGTTGTTGCCGTAGCGGGCCTCGTTGTAGGGGACCTTGACCCAGTCGGAGACCTCGCCCTCGACCGAGTACCGGCCGGAGGACTGCTTCTCGTAGTACGTCTTGACCGAGTTGACGCCCTTGCCGGAGCCGAAGTACAGCTCCTCGAAGTGCTGCTGGTCGTAGTCGGCCTTCCAGGCCGTGGAGTTGTCCGTCCTGCGGTCGGGCTTGGCTATCTGGTTGTGCAGCGGGCCCGGGGTGCCGCCGTAGCGGCTGTCTATCTTGTCGCCGAACTCGACCAGGATGGTGAAGATCTTGTCGGTCTTCTCCCGGCCCAGCTCGACGTACTTGGCGTCGCCCTTCTTGCTCTTGAGCTGGACGACCTTCGAGCCGTCCTTCTTCTTCACCGAGGCCTTGCCGGAGATGACCTGCTTCAGGGCCTCCTCGCGCTGGGCCGCCCGCGTCTTGCTCAGCGGTCCTTCGAGGTCGTGCGAGTGGTTGCCCTTCTCCGGGTGCGGGTCGTGGCGGTCCACGGCGGCCGGGCGGGCGGGCGCGTCCGCCTGCGCGACACCGGCGGCGGAGAGCGTGGCGCCGGCCGCGGCGATGGCGACGGCGGTGGCCGCTGCTCTCAACGTCCAGGGTCTACTGGTCACTTGAGTTCCTCCCCCGCGTGCGCGTGCGCGGATGGGGGGTCAGGGACATGCTGGGGTCCGCGCACACGTGATCAACGCGTGTTTTCAAGTGACGACATTGGACTAGAGGTTCGCCGGAAAAGACAGACCTTGACTTGAGCAGATCAAGTGCACTATGCGGAGTCCACGTCCGCTTTGCGGACGGTCGGCCTCGAACGGGCGCGCGGGCCCGTCCACTTGGTGGACGTCATGACTCCGTGCGCCCCCGGTGCATCGGTGCTGTTGGTCAGGTCACGCTTACTGTCCGTTCCGCTCGGGCATGGAGGCGACTAGAGTCGATTGGCGGAACGCCCGACGTCGGCGGAAAGCCAGGCCGACAGCCCGTTTCACCCCCGATGTCTGCCGAGGACACGATGGCCATGCCACGCCCGACCGTCGCACAGTTCGCCTACGGCTCGTGCACCGTGATCTTCTCGACCATCGCCATGCTCCTCGCGGCGCAGGCGAGTTCCGGACCGGGAGTCGCCGTCACCGCCGCCATCGCCGTCGTGGCACTCGGCCTCGGGCTGGTGGTCGCCCTGACGGTCGCGGCGCCGGGGCCGCGGCGGACGGCGGCCCCTCGGCCCGCCGTGGCCCCCGGGCACCGGGAGCCGGCGCCGTCCCCCCGGACGGCCGGACGGGCGGGCGAGCCGGTGCGCCAGCGGGCCGCCTGACCGCCCGGCCGCGCCTCACGGGGTTCAACGGGCGCTGACCACCACCGTCTTGGCCGCCTTGTCGTGCAGGCCCTGCTTGTAGGGCTTGTCGAAGAAGCTCCAGCCGCCGCAGATGACCGTCCAGACGCAGGCGCAGCAGAAGGCGAACGGAACCCACAGCACCGCCGCGCGCATCAGCGAGGTCTGGACGGAGGGTGTGGCGCCGTTGTCCAGGTTGGCCACCCGCATGCCGAGCCACTGCTTGCCGAGGGTCTGGCCCCGCTTGGCCGTCAGGAAGGTGTCGTAGGCCATGTAGAGCACGACGGCGATGACCGACTGGCCGAAGGACTCGTCGACCTCGACCCGGTCGCCGTACACCTCGTACTCGTTGACCCCGAACGCCCAGCTGAGCAGCCAGACCCCGACGCCCACCAGGATCATGTCGATGATCCGCGCCAGCGTGCGCCGGCCGCTGTCGGCGAGCGGGGGCATGCCGGACAGCGGATCGGTGGGGTAGGAGCCTCCGCCGTACGGGTCACCGCCGGAGGGGCCGCCGCCGTAAGGCCCGCCGCCGTAGGGGCCGCCACCGCCGGGCGGCGGAGCGCCTCCGGGCGGGGGCATGCCGCCGGGCGGGGGCGGGGCCCCGGGCGGCGGGTTGTCGTACGGCGAGCCGGAGCCGCCGGCGCCACCACTGCCGGCGCCCGCACCCGGACCCGTTCCGGGCGGCGGGGGCTGCTTCCTGAACGGGTCGTCGTCGTCCGGCCGCTGCTGGCCGGGGCCGGGGGGCGGTTCACTGCTCATGGCCCGAGTCGACCGTGATCCCCGCGGCGGCGCATCCGGCGAGCCGCCGTCCGGAGTACGGCCGCCCGAGGCCGGGGCGGGCCGCGCCGGGCGCCGGTCAGCCCGCGACGAACGTGTGCGCCGCCTTGTCGTGCCAGCACTGGTGCCAGGGGCGGTCGAAGAGGCACCACGCGACACCCACGACACCGACGACGAGCAGGCCGGGGACGCTGTAGACCAGCCACCGGCGCAGCGCGGCGCCGAAGGACGGGGGCTCGTGGCCCTCGATGTCCCGCACCTCCAGGCCGAGCAGCTTCTTGCCGAGGGTGCGGCCCCACTTGGCGGTGGGCAGCACCTCGTACAGAACGCCGGAGAGCAGCAGGACGGCCAGCACGATGCCCAGGTACGTGGACGTGGTGCCGTCGAGCAGCCAGACCGTGACGGTCTCCCCGGAGAGCCTGGCCGCGTCGATCTTCTCGTTGACGTGGTCGATCGCCTTGATGCCGAGGGGTACGGCGGCCACGGCGGTGAGGGCGGCCAGCACCAGGGTGTCCAGCAGCCGGGCGGCCAGCCGCTTGCCGATCCCGGCGGGGCGCGCCGCGGACTGGCGCCGGGCGGCGGCCTGGAAGGGGTCGTCGACGGGCGGCTTCCAGGGCGCGACGGGCTGCTCGTCCCCCGCGGCGCCCGCGAGCCGGTGCACCTGCTGCGCCCAGGAGGGCTGCCCGCCGCCGGGGCCGCTGGTGAGCGGGGCGGCGGCCTGCGGAGCCGGGGTCTGTGGGGGAGCGGGGGCCGGCTGGGCGGTGGGGGCCGGCTGGGAGACCGCGGCTTGCTGGGCGGCGGGGGCCGCCGGCTGAGCGGCGGGGGCCGGCTGGGCGGCGGGGCCCTGCTGCGGGGCCGCGGCCTGCTGCGGGACCGAGGGGGGCGACTGCTGCGGGCCGGAGAGCGCCGTCGGGGCGGCGGCTGCCGCCGGTCCCGCCTGCGCCGCGGCGGCCTTCCCGGCGCCGAAGCCCGGGCCGCCGGACGGGCCGCCGGACGGGCCCGCGGTGCCGGTCCCCGCCTCGGCCTTCCGCTGTGCCCCGCGCGGGGGCATCGCGCGGAAGGTCATCGTGCCCTCGTCGGCGGCGGGCGCGGCGGTCGGGCGGCGGAAGACGAACGTCCCCCCGGACCTGTCCTCCGCCTCACCGGCCGGGGCCGCCGCGCCCTCGCCCCGGGCCGCGCGGCCCTCGGGCTGCGCGGGGCGCTCGGCGGGCGGGTGGGCTGCGGACGGGTGGGCGGCGGGCGCACCGGCGGGCCCGGCACCGGCGGCCGGCCAACGCCCGGCGGCACCGGCGGACCCGGCGTCGGCGGAACGGCCCTCGGCGGCCGCGGCACCGGCGGCGCCGGACCCGGCGGTCCCGGACCCGGTAGATCCAGACCCGGCGGACCCGGCACCGGACCCGGTCCCTGCGGACCCGGCGGACCCGCCACCCGCCGCGGGCCAGCCGCCGGCAGGCCGGGGCTCCGCCGGCGCGGACGCGGACCCGTGCGGCAGTCTCGGGTCGTTGCCCTGCGGGGCCGGCCACGGCGCGCGGCGGCCTTCGTCGGTGGCCCACGCGGACGCGGGTTCCGGGGCGCTGCCGTGCTGTGACGGGGCGGCGGGCCCGGAGTGCTCCTCGACCGGGTCCTCGTCGAAGAAGTGCGGGCCGGTCTCCTCGACGGAGGGCCGGGCGGGACGCACGCCGGGCGGCGGGGCGAGCGACTCGCCGTCCTTGGGCGCCGGCCGGCTGGTGCCCGGCACCCAGGCGGCGCCGTTCCAGTACCGGACATATCCAGGAATGGACGGGTCCGGGTAGTACCCTTCGCGGGGCCTGTCGTCGCCGGGGGCCGGGGTTGGGGCGCTCATGTCCGTCGTCCCGTATCTGCTCGATGGGTGGTATGGGGGCCTCCACATCTATCAGACCGGCGCACCGCGCACCGCCACTCCCGCCGGACCCGCCCCTTTCCGGGCAACCTCGTGCACACGGCTTCACACCCCGGCAAGGGGCCTGGAAAAAATTCCGGTGGACTTCCGCGAACCCGCGTAACGCTTCCCGCTCCTGCCGCTCTCACTCGTGACGGGCCGGCACGGGTCCGGCCCGAGTCACGAGAGAGGTACGCACGCCATGCACCACACGGTCGTAGAGCGGGAGTTGGAACTGCGGCTCATCCTGTCGCCGGGGCACGCCGCTCCGGTGCCGGCCCGGCTCGGTTATCGCACCGACGACCCGTACGCCGTCCACATCACCTTCCACGTCGACTCCGAACGGCCGGTGCACTGGACCTTCGCCCGCGATCTGCTGGTCGAGGGCGTGTTCCGGCCGTGCGGGCAGGGGGACGTGCGGGTGTGGCCGACGAAGGCGGACGGGCGCAGCGTCGTGCTGATGGCGCTGAGCAGCCCGGACGGGGACGCCCTGCTGGAGGCTCCGACGGCGCAGGTGTCGGCCTGGCTGGAGCGGACGCTGCGAGCGTGCCCCCCGGGGACCGAGGGCGGGCGGCTGGGCCTGGACGACGGTCTGGCCGAGCTGCTCGCCCAGTGAACGTCCGGGGTTCAGAACAGCTTGCCCGGGTTGAGGATGCCGAGCGGGTCGAAGGCCTGCTTGACGGCCCGCTGCATCTCCAGTCCCACCGGGCCGATCTCGCGCGCCAGCCACTCCTTCTTCAGCACGCCCACGCCGTGCTCGCCGGTGATCGTGCCGCCGAGTTCCAGGCCGAGGGCCATGATCTCGTCGAAGGACTCGCGGGCGCGCCGGGACTCCTCGGGGTCGGCGGCGTCGAAGCAGACCGTCGGGTGGGTGTTGCCGTCGCCCGCGTGGGCGCACACCCCGATGGTGAGGCCGTACTTGGCGGCGATGCGCTCGACGCCGTCGAGCAGGTCGCCGAGCCGTGACCGGGGCACGCACACGTCGTCGATCATCGTCGTGCCCTTGACGGCCTCCAGCGCGGTCAGCGACAGCCGCCGTGCCTGGAGGAGCAGTTCGGACTCGGCGGCGTCGTCGGCGGGGACGACCTGGGTGGCGCCGGCCGCCTCGCACAGGGCGGCGACGGCGGCGAGGTCGGCGGCCGGGTCCGGGGTGTCGAAGGCGGCCAGCAGCAGGGCCTCGGTGGTCTCCGGCAGACCCATGTGCGCCAGGTCGTTGACGGCCTTGACCGTCGTACGGTCCATCAGTTCCAGCAGGGACGGCACATGGCCGCCCGCCATGATCCGGCACACCGCGTCGCAGGCGGCCGTCGCGGAGGCGAACTCGGCCGCCAGCACCAGTTGCCGCGGCGGCCTGGGGCGCAGCGCCAGCACGGCCCGTACGACGATGCCGAGGGAACCCTCGGAGCCGACGAACAGCCGGGTGAGGTCGTACCCGGCGACGCCCTTGGCGGTGCGGCGGCCGGTGGTCATCAGGCGGCCGTCGGCGAGGACGACGTCGAGGCCGAGGACGTACTCGGCGGTGACCCCGTACTTCACGCAGCACAGGCCGCCGGAGGCGGTGCCGATGTTGCCGCCGATGGTGCACATCTCCCAGCTGGAGGGGTCGGGGGGGTAGTAGAGGCCGTGTTCGCCGACCGCGCGGGAGAGCGTGGCGTTGACGACGCCCGGTTCGACGACGGCGACGCGGTCGACCGGGCTGATCTCCAGGATGCGGTCCATCTTGGTCAGGGACAGCACGATGCAGCCGTCGGAGGCGTTGGCCGCGCCGGACAGTCCGGTGCGGGCGCCCTGCGGGACGACCGGGACGCGCAGCTCGGTGGCGGTGCGCATGACGTGCTGGACCTGTTCGACGGTGCGCGGCAGCACGACCACGGCGGGGGCGCCGGCCGGGCAGAAGCTCGCCATGTCGTGGGCGTAGGAGGCGGTGACCTCGGGGTCGGTGAGGAGCGCGTCGGCGGGCAGGCCGGCGAGCAGCCGGTCGACGAGGTCGCCCGTGACCGCGCCGCCCTCGTCGGGGCGCGCTTCGATACGGCTCATGATCACAGGGTCGCACCGGGGGGCCATCGGTGTGAACCCCGCGTGCGGCGGCCTCGGGCTGCCCGGGCGGGGCGGCCGTACGGGCGCACAGTATGCGGTGTGATCAACATTCTGGAGGCTCCGGGCCACCGGCGGCGGCGTGCCCGCCGTATCCGGCGGGCGCTGGTCGCCTCGGCCGCCGGGGGCGCCGTACTCGGCGGGGTGCTGGTGGTGTCGCCCTGGGAGCGGGAGTCCGCTCCCCCGCCGGCACCGGGGCCGGCGGCGCAGGCGCGGAGCGCGGTCGCCGCCGGGGCGCCGGCCGCGCTGTCCGACCTGGCGGTGCTGGTCGGGGAGCAGGAGGCGCGGGTGCGGGCCCGCCCCGGGGACGCCGGGGCGTGGGCGGTGCTGGGGACGGCGTATGTGGAGCAGGGGCGGCGGACGGCGGATGCCGGGCAGTACCCGCGGGCCGAGCGGGCGCTGCGGAACGCGCTGAAGCACGGGGCGCGCGGCTCTCGGGCGCTGGAGGGGCTGGCGGCGCTGGCGGTGGCGCGCCGGGACTTCCCGGCGGCGCGGAAGTGGGCGGAGGCGGCGCGCGAGGCGGCGCCGAAGCGGTGGACGACGCAGGCGGTGCTGATCGACGCGTACACCGGCCTCGGGGACCACGAGGCCGTGGCGAAGGCGATGGACCGGATGACGGAGCTGGGCTCGGGTCCGGCGGTCAAGGCGCGGGCGGCGGCCGTCTACCGGGACAAGGGCTGGCGGGAGGACGCCGCGGCGCAGATCTCCGACGCCGCGGCGGCGGCCGAGGCGCCGGCCGAGCGGGCGGCGTACCTGGAGCAGGCCGGGCGGCTGGCGTTGGAGCGCGGGGACCGGGAGATGGCGCTGCGGCACTTCGAGGAGGCGCTGCGCACCGACCCCGACCTGCGGGCGGCGCAGGCCGGGCAGGGCAGGGCGCTGGCGGCGCTGGGCCGGACGTCGGAGGCGCTGACGGCGTACCAGGCGGCGCTGGCCAAGCAGCCGCGGCCCGACTGGGCGCTGGAGCTGGGCGAGTTGTACCAGTCGCTGGGGCTGGGGCAG
Source organism: Streptomyces hamibioticus (assembly GCF_047946815.1). NCBI lineage: Bacteria > Bacillati > Actinomycetota > Actinomycetes > Kitasatosporales > Streptomycetaceae > Streptomyces > Streptomyces hamibioticus. The sequence continues at coordinate 4,704,601 of NZ_JBKKQY010000001.1, read as the reverse complement.
GCGGCGAAGGTCCAGTACGACCTGCTGCGCGACCGGGTGCGCCGGGCGGCGGCGGCCGGGGTGGACGAGCAGCTGGTGCTGGGGCGGTTCGAGGCGGACCACGGGGACGCGGAGGCGGCGGTGCGGCGGCTGCGGGCCGAGTGGAAGCGGCAGCCGGCCACGGCGGTGGCCGACGCGCTGGGCTGGGCGCTGTACCGGACCGGGCGGTACGAGGAGGCGCTGCGCCTTGCGACGCGGGCGACCGAGGGTGAGCACGGCGGCGGGGTGCGCAGCGCGCTGTACGTATTCCACCGGGGCATGATCGAGCGGAAGCTGGGGCGGTACGGGGCGGCTCGGCGGCACCTTCAGGAGGCGCTGCGGATCGACCCGTACTTCTCGCCGCTGCGGGTGCCGGAGGCGAAGCGGGCGTTGCGGCGGCTGGGCGAGCCCTCGGTGGAGGACCCGCCCGCCTTCTAGCGGCCGGGGCCGTCAGAGGTTGCCGCGCTTCTCCTGTTCGCGCTCGATCGCCTCGAACAGGGCCTTGAAGTTGCCCTTGCCGAAGCCCATGGAGCCGTGCCGCTCGATGATCTCGAAGAAGACGGTCGGGCGGTCCTGGACCGGCTTGGTGAAGATCTGCAGCAGGTAGCCGTCCTCGTCGCGGTCGGCGAGGATCTTCAGCTCGCGCAGGGTCTCGACCGGTACGCGGGTGTCGCCGACCCACTCGCCGAGGGTGTCGTAGTAGGAGTCGGGCGTGTCCAGGAACTGCACGCCGTTCGCCCTCATCGTGCGGACGGTCTGCACGATGTCGTTGGTGTTCAGCGCGATGTGCTGGACGCCGGCGCCGCCGTAGAACTCCAGGTACTCGTCGATCTGGGACTTCTTCTTGGCGACGGCGGGCTCGTTGATCGGGAACTTGACCTTGAGCGTGCCGTCGGCGACGACCTTCGACATCAGCGCGCTGTACTCGGTCGCGATGTCGTCGCCCACGAACTCCTTCATGTTCGTGAAGCCCATGACCTTGTTGTAGAAGCCGACCCACTCGTTCATCCGGCCGAGTTCGACGTTGCCGACGCAGTGGTCGATGGCCTGGAAGGTGCGCTGGGCGGGCGGCTCGACCATCGGGGCGGCGGCGACGTAGCCGGGCAGGTAGGGGCCGTCGTAGCCGGTGCGCTCCACCAGGGTGTGCCGGGTCTCGCCGTAGGTGGCGATGGCGGCGAGGACGACGGTGCCGTGCTCGTCCTTCACCTCGTACGGCTCGGCGATCGAACGGGCGCCGTGCTCGACGGCGTAGGCGTGGGCGGCGCGGGCGTCCGGGACCTCGATGGCGAGGTCGACGACGCCGTCGCCGTGCTCGGCCACGTGGGTCGCGAGGAAGCGGCCCCACTCGGTGGCCGGCTTGATCACCGAGGTGAACACGAAACGGGCGGAGCCGTTCTCCAGCACGTAGCTCGCGGTCTCGCGGCTGCCGTTCTCCGGTCCGGAGTAGGCGACCAGCTGCATGCCGAAGGCGGTGGAGTAGTAGTGCGCCGCCTGCTTGGCGTTGCCCACGGCGAAGACGACCGCGTCCATTCCCTTGACCGGGAAGGGGTCGGCCTGCCGGGCGGTGTCGGGAGTGTGGTGTGTGGTCTGCGTCATAGCCGCAGGGTCTCCCGCCCCCGCAAGGTGCGCAATAGTTTGCGTTTTCACTGGGCAATCTGCTCAGTGTGGGACGCGTCTTGGCGGGCGTTCTGTACAGGATGACCAGCCGGGAGGGTGACGGGCGTGGCGATCGACCGACTGGACGGGCGGATCATCGGGCTGCTGGCGCGGGAGCCGCGGATCGGGGTGCTGGAGATGTCCCGGCGGCTGGGCGTGGCGCGCGGGACGGTGCAGGCGCGACTGGACCGGCTTCAGTCGAACGGAGTCATCCGGGGCTTCGGCCCGCAGGTCGACCCGGCCGCGCTCGGCTATCCGGTCACGGCGTTCGCCACGCTGGAGATCCGGCAGGGCCAAGGGGCCGACGTGCGCGCCCACTTGGCGACCGTGCCGGAGGTGCTGGAGCTGCATACCACCACCGGCACCGGGGACATGCTGTGCCGGCTGGTGGCCCGCTCGAACGCCGATCTCCAGCGTGTGATCGACCGGGTTGTCGGTTTTGATGGCATCGTCCGGGCCGCCACGGCGATCGTGATGGAGAATCCGGTTCCGCTGCGGATCATCCCGCTGGTGGAGCAGGCGGCCCAGGACAGACGCGAGTAGGACCGGCCGTCCCGGAGGTGAGCGCGGTGAACTTCTGGGAGTTCCTGGTCAGCCGCCACCAGCAGTTGCTCACCGACGCCTACCAGCACGCCAGTGCCGTCTTCCAGTGCATGGTGGTGGCGACGGTGCTCGGCGTGCTCCTCGGTGTCGTCACCTACCGCAGCGAGTGGGCGGGCAGCCTGGCGACCGTCACCACCTCCACCATCCTGACCATCCCGTCGCTGGCCATGATCGGCCTGCTCATCCCGATCGTCGGCCTGGGCGTGCCGCCGACGGTGACCGCGCTGACCCTGTACGGGCTGCTGCCGATCGTGCGGAACGCCATCGTCGGGCTGCGCGGCGTCGACCCGGCGCTGGTGGACGCCGCGAAGGGCATCGGCATGTCCCGGACGGCCCGGCTGCTCCGGGTGGAGCTGCCGCTGGCCTGGCCCCCGATCCTCACCGGCATCCGGGTCTCGACGCAGATGCTCATGGGCATCGCCGCCATCGCCGCGTACGCCTCCGGGCCCGGCCTCGGCAACGAGATCTTCCGCGGGATCGCCTCCCTGGGGAGTAAGAACGCGCTCAACCTGGTGCTCTCCGGCACGCTCGGGATCATCGTCCTCGCCCTGCTGTTCGACGCCGCGTACGTCCTGATCGGGCGGCTGACCATTCCGAGGGGGATCCGTGCCTGAGAGTCCCGCCGCGTCGGGTGCCGCGATCGAGCTGCACAACCTCACCAAGCGCTACCCGGGCAATCCGCAGCCGGCCGTCGACAACGTCTCCATGGAGATCAAGGCGGGCGAGACTGTCATCTTCGTCGGCCCGTCGGGCTGCGGTAAGTCCACCACCCTGAAGATGATCAACCGGCTGATCGAACCGACCGGCGGACGCATCCGCATCAACGGCGAGGACGTCACCGACATGGACCCGGTGAAGCTGCGCCGCAAGGTCGGTTACGCCATCCAGGCCTCGGGCCTGTTCCCGCACATGACGGTCGCGCAGAACATCGCCCTGGTGCCGAAGATGGCCGGCTGGTCCACGTCCCGCATCCGCTCCCGGGTGGAGGAGATGCTCGACCTGGTGGGACTGGACCCGGGCGAGTTCCACGGCCGCTATCCGCGCCAGCTCTCCGGCGGCCAGCAGCAGCGGGTGGGCGTGGCGCGGGCGCTGGCGGCCGATCCGCCGGTGCTGCTGATGGACGAGCCGTTCGGCGCGGTGGACCCGATCACCCGCGACCACCTCCAGGACGAGCTGATCCGGTTGCAGCACGAGCTGCACAAGACGATCGTCTTCGTCACCCACGACTTCGACGAGGCGATCAAGCTCGGCGACCGGATCGCCGTACTGCGCGAACGCTCCCACATCGCGCAGTTCGACACCCCGGAGGCCATCCTCACCAACCCGGCGGACGACTTCGTCTCCGGTTTCGTGGGCGCCGGGGCGGCGCTGAAGCGGCTGAACCTCACCCGGGTGCGGGACGTGGAGATCACCGACCTTCCGACGGTGACCGTCGACGACCCGCTCCAGCACATCTTCAACCGGCTGCGGGACAGCGGCAGCAACGAGATCCTGCTGCTGGACAAGCGGGGGCGGCCGTACAAATGGCTGCGGCGCGGTGACCTGATGCGGGCCAGGGGATCGCTGGCGCGGGCGGGCACCCTGGTGCACGACACGGTGACCCGGGACGCGACGCTGCGGGACGCGCTGGAGGCGGTGCTGACCGACAACACCGGGCGGGTGGCGGTCACCGGCCGGCGCGGCGAGTACATCGGCGTCGTCGACATGGAGACGCTGCTGAACTCCGTGCACGAGCTGCTGGAGGCGGACCGGCTGGACGCGCTGGAGCACCAGCACGACCTGGAGGAGGCCCGCGCCGATCGCACCCATGCCGAGCAGGAGGGCTTCGGAGGGGAGGCGAAGGCGTGAGCACCTCTTCCGGAAGTCCTTCGGATGACTCCCCCGGGCCCTCGTCCCGGCGTGTTTCCGCGCGCATCGTCAGGCGCCGGCCGCCGCGGCCCGAGGGCCGGCCCGAGGACGGCGGGCCGGACGTCGGGCTCCGCGACGACGACCACGCGGAGGCGGCCGACGCCGACGCGGCCGACGCGGAGGCGGGCGACGCGGAGGCGGGCGACGCGGAGGCGGGCGACGCGGAGGGCGAGCCGGAGCCCGGCCCCCCGTCGCCGGCCGCGACCAAGCGGCGGGTCACCTGGCAGAAGCTGACGTTCCTGCCGGTGCTGGTCATCGCGGTGCTGCTGGCGACCTGGCTGTGGTTCCGGCAGGCCGACCTGGACGCGCTCAGCCGCAACGCCCTGTCGGACGGCCGGGTCAGCAAGGCGCTGTGGCAGCACGTGCAGCTGACGGTGATCTCCACCTTCTTCGTGCTGATCATCGCCATTCCGCTGGGCATCCTGCTCACCCGCCGGGCGTTCCGGAAGGCCACCCCGGTGGCGCTGGCGTTCGCCAACATGGGCCAGGCGACCCCCGCGATCGGTCTGCTGGCGCTGCTGGTGATCTGGCTGGGCATCGGCCGCCGGGCGGCCCTGATCGGCATCATCGTCTACGCCGTCCTGCCGGTGCTGTCGAACACCATCGCCGGACTGAAGGCCAACGACCCGACGCTGCTGGAGGCGGCCCGCGGCATCGGCATGTCCCCCCTGGGCGTGCTGACCCGCGTCGAACTCCCGCTGGCCGTGCCGCTGATCCTGGCCGGCGTGCGCACCGCGCTCGTCCTCAACGTCGGCACGGCCACGCTCGCGGTCTTCGGCGGGGGCGGCGGTCTCGGTGTGCTGATCACCACCGGCATCACCAGCCAGCGGATGCCGGTGCTGGTGCTGGGCTCGATCCTCACCGTCGCCCTGGCCCTGCTGGTGGACTGGCTGGCCTCGCTCGCCGAACTGCTGCTGCGCCCGCGCGGACTGGAGGCGGGAGCATGAGACGACGTGCCTGCCTGCTGCTGGCCACGGCCCTGGTCGCCGCCTCCGGCTGCGGCCTCACCAGCGGCTCGCCCATGGCCGACGACGTGGAGCCGGGCACGATCGGCCGGGGCCGGCCGCTCGACGGCGCGAGCCTCACCGTCGTGTCCAAGCAGTTCACCGAGCAGCTCATCCTGGGCGCCATCATGGGGATCGCCTTCGAGGCGGCAGGCGCCGAGGTGCTGGACCGCACCGGCATCCAGGGCTCCGTCGGCACCCGCGCGGCGGTGGAGAACGGCGACGCCGACGCCACGTACGAGTACACGGGCACCGCCTGGATCACGTACCTGGGGCACGGCGAGCCCATCCCGGACGAGCGGGAGCAGTGGCGGGCGGTGCGCGACGAGGACCTGGGGAACGGGCTGACCTGGCTGCCGCCGGCGCCGCTGAACAACACCTACGCGCTGGCGATGAACCGGGCCAACCACCGGAAGTACGGCACGGACACCCTGTCCGAGGTGGCCGAGCTGTCGAAGACCGACCCGGGTGCGGTGACGCTGTGCGTGGAGGTCGAGTTCTCCAACCGGGCGGACGGGCTGCCGGGGATGGAGAGGGCGTACGGGATGGACATCCCACCGGGCGACATCACGCAGATGGACACCGGGATCATCTACACCCAGACGGCGAAGGGTGCCTGCACCTACGGCGAGGTGTACACCACCGACGGGCGGATCAAGTCGATGGACCTGGTGGTGATGGAGGACGACGAGCAGTTCTTCCCGAACTACAACGCGGCGCCCATGGTGCGGACCGCGACGCTGGAGAAGTGGCCGGCGATCGCCACCGTCCTGGAGCCCGTGACGAAGGCGCTGACCAACGACGTGGCGCGGGCGCTGAACGCGAAGGTCGACGTCGAGGGGGAGGACGCGCACCAGGTGGCGCTGGACTGGATGATCGAGAAGGGCTTCGTGAAGGAGGGCTGAGGCGGGCGAGCCTCGGCGGGGGTCACCGGCGGGGGCTCACCCGGCGGGGGCTCACCCGGCGGAGGCCCGACCGGCGCGGTCAGCAGCGCGGTCAGCAGGCGGGGACCCTGCCCTTCCCGGTGTCCAGGGCCTCCAGGGCGTCGACCGCGCCGTCGAGCGTCTCGACCGGGATCAGCCGGAGCCCCTCCGGCAGTTCCGCCCTGGCGTCCGAGCACTCCGCCTTCGGCACCAGGAAGACGGTCGCCCCGTCCCGCCGGGCGGCCTGCGTCTTCAGCGGTACGCCGCCGACGGCGCCTACCTCGCCGCCGGGGGTGATCGTGCCGGTGCCGGCGATGATCCGGCCACCGGTGAGGTCGCCGGGGCCCAGCCGGTCGATGATGCCGAGGGCGAACAGCAGCCCGGCGCTCGGTCCGCCGACGTCGGCGAGGCGCAGCGTGACGTCGATGTCGGCGGAGTCGAGGCCGAGGTGGCCCAGGGCGGCCGTGGTCGCCGCGTCCTGGGACTCCTCCATCTGCTCCTCGTTGTACTGCTCGATCTCCCTCAGGTTGTCGCCGCTCGGGTAGACCGCGTCGCTGGGCATGACCGCACGGTCGGTGGCGAACCAGCCGTCGATCACGTCACCGAGCGAGATGTGCGCGTCCGGGCCGGTCGCCTCGATCGTCGTCATCCGCAGCTCGCCGCTGGTGTCGTGGGTCGGCGCTCCCGAAACGGTGATCACCGGGGTGCCCCGGTTCTCGCCGAGCACGTTCGCCGTCAGACCGGGCCGCGCGACGGAGAACGGCAGCGGCGCGAACACGGCGGTGGCGAGCAGCGCCACGACGGGCAGGGCACAGACGGCCAGAGCACGGGGGCGGGAGAGACGAGAGAGCACGGGGTCAATCTAACGTGGGGGTTTCGGCCGGGGTGACCTGGCGCCCGTTGGTGACGCACCCGACCTGGCTCCCGAAGGGTGGGTCACGCTGGCCGGCGTTCGCGGGGCGCCGCCCGCGGCCGGGCGGTCACCGCAGCGCCTCCGCCACCTCCCGGGCCGCGTCCACCACCCGCGGCCCCACCCGCTCCGGCACCACGTCGGCCAGCATCACCACGCCCACGCTGCCCTCCACCCCGGACACCCCGAGCAACGGCGCCGCGGCCCCGCAGGCCCCCGCCTCCAGCTCCCCGTGGGTCAGGGTGTAGCCGGGGTCGTCGGGCTGCTGCATCCGGGCGGAGAGTATCGCCTTGCCCGCGGCCCCGCGCTCCAGCGGATGCCGGAACCCGGCCCGGTACGCCACGTGGTAGTCCGTCCAGGTCGGCTCGACCACGGCCACGGCCAGCGCCTCCGCGCCGTCCACCAGCGTCAGATGCGCCGTCGCCCCGATGTCCTCGGCCAGCGACCGCAGTGCCGGCATCGCGGCCTCCCGGACCAGCGGGTGCACCTGGCGGCCCAGGCCGAGCACCCCGAGCCCGACCCGGGCACGTCCGCCCAGGTCACGGCGTACGAGCGCGTGCTGCTCCAGCGTGGCGAGCAACCGGTACACGACAGTCCGGTTCACCCCCAGCTTGTGGGAGAGCTCGGTCACGGTCAGCCCGTGGTCCGTGTCGGCCAGCAGCTTGAGGACGCGCAGTCCTCTGTCGAGCGTCTGGGAAGTCTCCGCGGTCACGACGCCCACTCCTTCAGTGGTGAGGTCGGCGGCCCGTCGCGGCGGATGCGTCACCGAGTCCCGTCGGTGACGCGCTTCAGGCCGCCGATCGGCCGGCGGCCCGGCGTGCGGTCCGGACCCAAGTCGCTTCACGGCTGCGCTCCGCGGCGGCGCTGCCACGGGGCGTGTGCGTGCAGGGACAGTAGCGAGCCGGTCCGCTCAGCGGAAGTCTCCGTCCAGAATCCGGGCAGTGGCCGAGAGGGACTACCGACTTTTGTCCCGATACGTACGGCGCACGCTCAGGGCACGCGCACCCCGGGGCAGGCGCCGGTCGGCGGCGGGCGCACGCCCGGGCCGGCCGCGCGCCTCACTTCATCCGGGTCGCCCACTCCTGGACCTTGGCGATCCGCTGCCGCAGCTGCCCGGCCGTGGCCTCGGCACTGGGCGGGCCGCCGCAGACCCGGCGCAGCTCGGTGTGGATGACGCCGTGCGGCTTGCCGCTCTGGTGGACGTAGGCGCCGACCAGGCCGTTGAGCTGCCGGCGCAGCTCCATCATCTCCTTGTGGGAGACGACCGGCCGCCGCTCGGCGGGCAGTTCGAGCAGGTCGGCCTCCTCGTCCGGCTTCTTGCGGCTGTGCGCGATCTGCCGGGCCTGCCGCTTCTGGAGCAGGAGCTGCACCTGGTCGGGCTCCAGCAGCCCGGGGATGCCGAGGTAGTCCTGCTCCTCCTCGCTCCCGGGGTGGGCCTGCATGCCGAACTCGGCGCCGTTGTACATGACCCGGTCGAAGACGGCATCGGACTCCAGCGCCTCGAAGGGCAGCATGTCCTGCTCGCCGGTGTCCTCGTCCTGCTCCCGGTTGGCCTCCTCCATCTCCTTCTCGGACTCGGCGTACGGGTCCTCCTCGCCGCCCTTCTTGGGCCGGTCGAGGACGTGGTCGCGCTCCTTCTCCATCTCGTTGGCGAAGGAGAGGAGGTCCGGCACGGTCGGCAGGAAGACCGACGCCGTCTCGCCGCGCCGCCGGGACCGTACGAAGCGGCCGACGGCCTGGGCGAAGAACAGCGGCGTGGAGATGGTCGTGGCGTACACCCCGACCGCCAGCCGGGGCACGTCCACGCCCTCGGACACCATGCGGACGGCGACCATCCAGCGGTCGGTGCCCGCGCTGAACTCGTCGATCCTCTTCGAGGCGCCGGCGTCGTCGGACAGCACGACGGTGGCCTTGTCGCCGGTGATCTCGCGGATGAGCTTGGCGTAGGCGCGGGCGGAGTCCTGGTCGGAGGCGATGACGAGGGCGCCCGCGTCCGGGATGGCCTTGCGGACCTCGGTCAGCCGCTGGTCGGCGGCGCGCAGCACGGCGGGCATCCACTCGCCGCGCGGGTCCAGCGCGGTGCGCCAGGCCTGGCTGATCGCGTCCTTGGTCATGGGCTCGCCGAGGCGGGCCTCGATCTCGTCGCCCGCCTTGGTGCGCCAGCGCATGTTTCCGCTGTAGGAGAGGAAGATGACCGGCCGCACGACCCCGTCGGCGAGCGCGGAGCCGTACCCGTAGGTGTAGTCGGCCGCCGAGCGCCGGATGCCGTCGCCGCCCTCCTCGTACGTCACGAACGGGATGGGGTTGGTGTCGGACCGGAACGGCGTACCGGTCAGCGCGAGCCGGCGGGTGGCCGGCTCGAAGGCCTCCAGGCACGCCTCGCCCCAGGACTTGGAGTCTCCGGCGTGGTGGATCTCGTCGAGGATGACGAGGGTCTTGCGCTGCTCGGAGCGGTTGCGGTGGAGCATCGGCCGCACGCCGACACCCGCGTAGGTCACGGCGACGCCGTGGTACTCCTTGCCGAGCGGTCCGGCGCTGTACTCGGGGTCGAGCTTGATCCCTATCCGGGCCGCCGCCTCCGCCCACTGTTTCTTCAGGTGCTCGGTCGGGGCCACCACGGTCACCTGCTGCACGACGTGGTGGTGCAGCAGCCAGGACGCCAGCGTCAGCGCGAAGGTCGTCTTGCCGGCGCCGGGGGTGGCGACCGCCAGGAAGTCGCGCGGCTGCTCCTGGATGTACTTGTCCATCGCCCCTTGCTGCCAGGCCCGCAGCTTGCTGGCGGTGCCCCAGGGTGCGCGGCCGGGGAAGGCCGGGGACAGGTGGTGCGAGGAGCTGGCGGTGGTAGTCACGGTCTCCGAAGGGGGTAGATCGGCTCGGCCACGTATGACAACCGGGCCACCCTACCGGCGGCCCGGGCCGGTCGACGCCGGGTCCGGGCCGGGTCACCCCCGGGTGGGACGGACGTCACAGCGGCCCCGCCGGTCGCCGGTGGCTCACCGGGCCCGCAGGCGCGTCGTCACCCACGCCTCCACCAGGGCCACCGCGGCCATCGGCAGGAACACCGCCAGGAAGGCCGCCGGGTGGGAGCCGCCGGCCTGGGTCGCCGCGTGGCTCACGGTGCCGCCGCCGAGGGCGGCGAAGGCGGCTCCGCCGGTGGCCAGCAGCAGCACGTTGGACAGGCCGTCGGAGATCTGCAGGGCGGCGGAGTCGGTGCCGGCCTCCTCGGGGGCGGAGAGCTTCAGCAGCAGGACGCTGGTGGAGGAGATCATCAGGCCCATGCCGAAGCAGCCGAAGGCCAGGCCACGGCCACCGTCCAGGCGGGCACCGCCTCGATCAGCACGCTCGGCGCGGTCGCGATCGCGGCGGCGACCAGGACCATGCCGACGGTCATCAGCCGCTCCCGGCGGGCCTCCAGGCGTGGCCGGGACTGCACCCAGGAGCCCAGCGCCCAGGTGGCGCCGCCCGCCGCCGGCGAGAAGCCGGCCAGTGTCGGGCTGAGGCCGCGCTGGGTGACCAGCATCAGCGGCACGAAGGACTCGGCGGCGATGAAGGAGCCCGCGGCGATGCCGCGCAGCAGCACGACGGAGGGCAGGCCGCGGGCGGCGCGGTAGGTGCCGCGGGGCAGCAGGCCGAGGACGGCCGGGACGAGCAGCGCCGCGCCCGCCGCGCCGGGGACCAGGGAGAGCCGGCGCAGGTCCTGGGCGGCGTACTGGAGCAGTCCGGCGCCCAGGGAGATGCCGAGGGCGAGGCGGATGCGGCGGCGGTCGAAGGAGGCGGGGGGCTCCCCCGGGGCGGGAGCGTCACCGGGCCGGCGGCGCGGGTGCGGATCTGCGGCAGGGCGAGCGCCAGCGGCACGACCACCAGGACCGGGATGCCGACGAAGACCCAGCGCCAGCCGAGGTGTTCGGTCACCGCGCCCGAGGCTGGGGGCACCTCCCACGCCCTTGAAGCAGTGGGGGAGGGCCGACGATGGACGGAACGATCCAGCCGGCCGCGAACGCCGCCATGATCGCCGGCCGCAGCCGCTCCGGGCAGGCCCGCCCGACGACGACGTACAGCGCGACGATCACCAGCCCGCCGCCGAGCCCCTGCACGGCGCGCCCGAGGATGAACAGCCACATCGCCCCGGCCGTCCCCGACAGCACCAGCCCCGTCGCGAAACTCGCGATGCCCCAGGCCAGCGGCGCCAGCGGACCGCGCCGGTCCGACCACTGGCCGGAGAGCACCATCCCGAACAGGCTCGTCGTGAAGTACCCCGAGAAGGCGAAGGCGTACAGCGACACCCCGTCCAGCTCGCGCGCCGCGACCGGCATCGCCGTGCCGACCGCGGTCGCCTCGAACACGATCAGCACGATCACGGAGACGATGCCGACGCTCAGGGCCCGGCAGGTACGGCTCAGCACCGTCTCCTCGGCGGCCGGCGCCCCGGTGACCTCGGCGGTCGCCTCTAGGCGGGCGGCGGGCGGACGGCGCCGGCAGCGGTGTCGGCGACGCCTGTGTCGCGGGGTTCAGGGACGGTCATGGCCGCAAGAGTAAGGGGCCGAATCCCGGGGTGACCCCTGTCGGGAGACGGTTCGGCACCGGGAACTTGGTCCTACGACCGGCCCCGGGGACCGGCGCGGTGCAGGAGCCAGAGGGTGAAGGCCAGCGCGGAGACGTCCGGGGCCAGGGGGCGGCGGCTGTCGTCGGCCGGGTGACGGGTCAGGACCGCGCCGGTGGCGCCGTCGACGACCACGTCATGGCCGTCGGCCAGCCGGCCCAGGCGTATGAGGCGGTCCGCCTGCCCGACGGCCGGGTCCGCGTAGTACTCGGCGAGGGTGGGCAGGGCGATCTCCTCGGCGTCGTGGAGGAACGGGAAGGCGGTTTCGGGCAGGCCCGTCTCGCGCAGGAAGCGGCGGGTGGGCTCGTGGGTGAGGCACGCGGGGAAGTCGATGTCCTCGAAGCGGGTCACCCGGCCCCGGCCGAACTCCCGGTCCAGCAGCCGGGGCGGCAGCTCCACGGCCGGGCCCGACACCGGGCTGCGGCCCGCCGCCAGCACCAGGCAGCCGATCAGCGCGGCCGCCCGCCAGAACAGCGGCACCTCGCAGCCCGCCGGTGTGCGCCGGGACGCGCCGCGCGCCCAGGACGGATCGTCCGCCGCCGTCGCGAAACGGACCAGGGTCAGCGGCGACGGCACCGGCGCCACCGCCCGCGTCGCCGCACCGCTCGTGATCTCCCGCATGCCCCCGTGCATCGTCTCCCCCGCCTGTGTGCGTGCCCGTGCGCGGTGGGCACGGCAGCCGTTCCCACCGCTTCGAACCCTACGCGCCACCACTGACAACGCCCCGCCGTCCGGGGCGCGTTCGGGAGCGGTGTCAGGTGCCGGTCACCACGGCGGCCTGCGGGCGGATCGGCAGGCGGTTGACCGGGCGTCCCGTGGCTGCGCGCACGGCGGAGGCGACGGCCGCCGGGGAGGCCACCACCGGCACCGCGCTGACCGCCTTCGCACCGAAGGGGGCGACCACGTCCCGTTCCTCGACGAGCTTGACGATCCTGATGTCGGGCGTGTCCAGGGCGGTCGGCAGGGCGTAGCCGGTCAGGTCGGGGTGGCGGATCAGGCCGCGCGGGCTGCGCAGGTTCTCGGTCAGCGCGATGCCCACGCCCTGGGTGACCCCGGCCTCGATCCGGGCGGTCAGCTGGGCCGGGTTCAGGACGCGGCCCACGTCCTGGGCGACGGCCAGCTCCACCACCCGTACGGAGCCGATCTCGATGTCGACGTCCACGACCGCGCGGATCGCGCAGAAGGCCATGCCCACGAAGGCGTCGCCCTGGCCGGACTCGTTCAGCGGCTCGGTGGGATGCGGGCGGCACTGGGCGGTGGCCCACAGCTCCTTGCCCTCCATCGCCTCGGTGACCGTGGTCGACAGCACGCCGTCGTACGACGTGATCTTGCCGTCGGTGATCTGGAGCAGCTCCGTCGACATGCCGAACTTGTGGGCGAGCGGCTGGAGCAGCTGGGTGCGGACCATCTTGGCCGCCCGCTCCACCGCACCGCCCGACACCCAGGTGTGGCGGCCCCGGCAGCCGGCGCCGGCCGGGGGCTGGTCGGTGTCGACGGGCGCCACCTGCACCTCGTCGACGCCGAGGGTCTCCTGGACGATCTGCCGGGCGAGCGTGCTGAAGCCCTGGCCGGTCTCGACGGCCGCGCACAGCACCGTCGCGACGCCGTCCTGCACCTTGACGGTGGCCGTGGAGACCTCGTCCGCGCCCTCCGCGCCGAGCATGTGGACCATGCCGATGCCGTAGCCCACGCCGCGGCGCACGGCGCCCGGTTCACCCGCGCCCTCGGGGCCGCCGGGCAGCAGCCACTCCTCCTCGGGCGTGTTCTTGGGCAGCGGCGGGAGGGGGAAGTCGCGGACCGCCTGGAGGAGTTCGGCGACCGGGGCCGGACAGGTGACCGTCTGGCCGGTGGGCAGTACGTCGCCGGTGGCCAGGACGTTGCGCAGGCGCACCTCGGCCGGGTCCAGGCCCAGTTTCCTGGCGATCTTGTCCATCTGCGCCTCGTACGCGGCGCACACCTGCATGGCGCCCTCGCCGCGCACATGACCGGAGGGCGGGTTGTTGGTGCGCACTGCCCAGCCCTCGATGAACGCGTTCGGCACGACGTACGGGCCGCAGGCGAACGCCACGGCGGCGGCCAGGGCCTCGGAGGAGGTGTCGGCGTAGGCGCCCGCGTCGAGCAGGATCTGCGCCTCGACCTTCACCAGCTGGCCCTCGCCGTCCGCGTGGTGGCGGTAGCGCAGCAGGGTGGGGTGGCGGTGGGCGTGGCCGAGGAAGGACTCCTCGCGCGTGGCGGTCAGCTTCACCGGGCAGCCGGTCTTCAGCGCCAGCAGGCCCAGCGGAAGCTGGAAGCCCTGGTCCTCGCGGTCGGACGTGGCGCCCGGCACCCCGGTGACCACGATCTTCACCTGTTCGGGCGACAGGCCGTAGCAGGCGGCGGCGGTGTCGCGGTCGTTGTGCGGGTCGGTGGAGGCCAGGTACAGCTCCACGCCGCCGTCGGGTCGCGGCACGGCGAGCCCGGCCTCGGCGCCGATCGGGGCGGGGTCCTGGCGGCCGATGCGGTACAGGCCCTCGACGACGATCTCGCCGGCCGCCTCCGGGTCGCCGTGCCGGAGCGGGATGTGCCGGATCAGGTTGCCGTCGGGGTGCAGCGGCTCTGCCTCGAAGGCCTGTTCGGGGTCGGTGACCGGGTCGAGCGTCTCGTACTCGACGATGACGGCGGCGGCGGCCATCCGCGCGGTGTCCGGGTGGTCGGCGGCGACGGCGGCGATGGGCTCGCCGTGGTGCCGTACGACCTCGGAGGCGAAGACGGGACGGTCGGCCCGGCCGCGTCCGTGCAGCGGCGTGCCGGGCACGTCCTCGTGCGTGACGACCGCCCGGACGCCGGGCATCTCGCGCGCGTGGGTGGTGTCGATGGACACGATGCGCGCGTGCGGGTGGGGTGAGCGCAGCACGGCCGCCCACAGCAGGCCCTCGGCCCACAGGTCGGCGGCGTACGGGAAGGTGCCCTCCGTCTTGGCGCGTGCGTCGGCGGGTGGCAGGGAGGCGCCGAGGCCGTGCGGGATCGGTTCGGGGGCGGGGGCCGCCTCCGTGGCCCCCGCGGCCTCCGCGGTGGCTGCTTCGTTGCTCACGCGTGGCCTCCGTCCTGGCCGTACGGCGTCTCGCCGTGGGGGTGGTCGTGCGGCTGGTCGTGCGGCTGGTCGTGCGGTGCGCGGGCCCCCGGAGCGTCCGGGCTCTCGTACGCCGACGGGTGCACGCCGCCCGCCCCCGGGCCCGCCTGGTGCGGAATGCGGGGTTCGTCGGTGCCGGTCGTGCCGGAGGGGCCGGAGCCGCCGGACGTGGCGTGGCCGTCGGCGCTGTCGGGCGCGTCGGCCGCGCCGTGCGCCTGGCGCTCGGCGACGACCTCCTCGACGGCCCGCAGGACGCCCCGGTAGCCGGAGCAGCGGCACAGGTTGCCGCACAGGGCCTGGCGGGCCTCCAGGCGGGTGGGCGCCGGGTTGCCCTCCAGCAGGTCGTGCACGGTCATCGCCATGCCGGGCACGCAGAAACCGCACTGCACCGCACCGCACCGGGCGAGCGCCCGCTGCACGTCCGACGGCCGGCCGTCGGCGGCCAGTCCCTCGACCGTGCGCACCTCGCTGCCGGCCGCGGTCGCGGCCGGGACCACGCAGGAGGCGACCAGACGGCCGTCGACCTGCACGTTGCAGGCGCCGCACTCGCCCTGCGAGCAGCCGTCCTTGGCGCCCGCGAGGCCGAGCCGCTCGCGCAGCACGTACAGCAGCGACTCGCCGATCCAGGCGTCGGTGACGGGCCGGTCGGTGCCGTTGACGCGGAGCACGTACGAGGCGAGGGGGTGCTCCTCGTGGTGACCGGCGGAGACGGCGGGCTCCTGCACGGGCGCCGGGGCCGGGTCGGGGGCGGGCGCGGCGGTGTCCGGGTCGGGCGCGGCGGTGTCCGCGTCGGACGCCGGGTCGGGGGCCCGCTCGGGCGCCGGCTCCGCCGCGAAGGCCGGTTCGGCCGCCGCGTCGGGCGCGGACTCGGGCGTCGGCTCGGCGGCCGGCCCGGGCGCGGGTTCCTGGGGGGCCTCGGCGGCCGGCTCGGTCTCCGGCTCCGGCTCCGGCTCCGGCTGCGATTCCGCCTCCGGTTGCGGCTCCGGTTCCGGCTGCGGCTGCGGGTCGGTCGACTCCGCCGGTTCCGTGCCGGCGGGCGGCGCGGACTCCTCCGCCCTCTCCGGGGCGGATTCGGCGTCGGGCGCCGCCGGGGCCGGGAGCGGCTCGGCCGACGGCTCGGCGGGGCTCTCGGGGGCTGCCGCGGCGCCTTCGGCGTCCTCGGTGAGGTGCTCGGCCGGGTGCCCGGACGGCTGCTCCGCGGCGTGCTCCGCCTGCGCCGGCCGCTCGGGGGCGGGGGCGGAGGCGGACCACGGCTGCCCCACCTCCTGGGTGGCCCAGGGCGCGGGGGCTCCGCCGGGGAGGGTGGCCGGGGCGGTGCCGCCCCACTGGTCGGCCAGCGAGGACGCGGTGAACTCGCCCGACTCGTCCGGAAGATCGCCCCCGGCGACGGGAATGGACCACTGCCCGGTCACGTCGTGGCCGGGCGCACCGCTCCCGGCGGAGCCGTCGGCGGCCGTGGCCTCGGCGTCCGGCGCGGCCTCCGAAAAGTCCCAGTGGCCGGTGGCCCCCGGCCGGTACGTGAACCGGTCGTCCCCGCCGTACTGCTGCCCGGCCGCGCCGTACGGGTCCTGCTGTCGGTACCCGGCGTCGGTGCCGTACGGGTCCTGCTGGTGCGGGTCCTCCTGGTGCGCGTCGTGCTGGTGCGGATCCTGCCGGTGGGCGTCCGGGACGTGCCACTGCGTGCCGTCGACGGGCGCGGCCGGCATCGTCCAGGTGCCGGTGGCCGCCGGGTCGGTGCCGGTGGTGGCGGGCGTGACCGTTATCTGCGGGGGCGTGTAGCCGTGGCCGGGCGCGGCGAGCGGGCTCTCGTGGGTCTCCAGCAGCGCGTCGATGCCGCCCTCGGGGAGCTGCACGAAGGCGGTGGCGCCGTCGTCGTAGTCGCCCTGGGGCAGCGGGTCCCAGCGTCCGCCGCCCTGGGCGGCGCCCTCCGGGTGCCGGTCTCCGTGCTGGTCGTCGGTCACGACAGCGCCCTCCCCAGTGCTCGTCGGGCCAGCGCGGCGACGGTGCGCCGCAGGTGCAGTACGGCGGGCGGAAGCTGCTGCGGGGAGCCGTCCTCGGCCGGGGCCGGGTCGGGGATGCAGGCCGCGGCGACGTACTCGCCGAAGGCGTGCACGGCCTCGGGCACGATCGCGCGGTTGTTGTCCCAGTCGATGAGCCCGCCGACCCACTGCTCGGCCTCCAGGGGCCGCAGCGGCATGGGGGCGATGGCGCCGACCGCGCACCGCACGCCACGCCGGGCCGGGTCCAGCACCAGCGCCACGGAGGCGACCGCGCGGCCCGGTCCGGTCCGTCCGGTCGCCTTGAGGAAGACCTGCGGAGCGTGCAGCAGCGGCACGCGCACGTAACCGATGAGTTCGCCCGCGCGAAGCATCTCCATGCCCGCCAGCAGGTGCGACACCGGGATCTCCCGGCGGGCCCCGCCCGGGCCCGCGATGATCAGCGTCGCCTCCAGGGCGGCCAGCACCGGCAGGGCGTCGCCCGTGGGGGCGGCCGCGGCGATGTTCCCGCCCAGGGTGCCCGCGTTGCGGATCTGCGGCGGCCCCGCCGCGCGGGCGGCGGCGGCGAGGGCCGGGATCAGGGCGGCGAAGTCGGGGCGGCCCACGCGCGCGTGCGTGAGGCCGGCGCCGAGCAGTGCGTGCCCGTCCTGGTACTGCCAGCCGCGGATCTCGCTGATGCGGCCGAGGCCGACCAGCGCGGTGGGCCTGAGCTGCCCGGAGTTGACGGCGGTCATCAGGTCGGTACCGCCGGCCACGGGCACGGCGGCGGGCATGGCGGTGAGCGCCGCCACCGCCTCGTCCAGGGTCGTGGGCAGCGTGACGGCCTGCGCCGCCTGCGGTGCGTGCGTGCTCAAACCGGCTGCCCCTTCCCGCTGTCCACCTGGTCCCGCCTGTGCTGCCGTACGGTACGTGCTGACAGGGCGGACGTGGCAACTCTGGCACATCTTCGCAGGGCCCGAGCGCGGGGGTCCGCTAGGAGGCATTCGCCCACCTCACCGGCGAGATGGTCCGTTTCGCTCGGCATCTACGAGGTTTGTCCACGCCGTACGAATTGGCACTCTTCGGTGAAGATTGCGGCGTTCTTCGCACTTTTCAGGGCCGGTTCTGCTGGTTCGGGGCTGGGTGTACTCGTTCGGGTGCCGGTCCTACTTGTTCGGCGGCGGGCCGTCGACCGGCCGGCCGAGCACGCCGGGGCGGCGCTGCCACGGCCGCGGCCCGGCGGCCGGCCGGTAGGCCACGCCCAGGGCGTCGAGCCGCCGGTAGTGGGCGGTCATCCGGCGCTCGAAGTCGGCGAAGTCCCGTTCGGCGGGGGCCGGCAGGGCGCTCCAGGCGACCTCGGCGAAGGCGGCGAGGCGGGGGAAGGCCTGGTAGTCCACCCGCGCGGGGCTCTCCATCACCTCGGTCCACACGTTGGCCTGCGTGCCCAGGACGTG
This sequence comes from Streptomyces hamibioticus, assembly GCF_047946815.1. Classification (NCBI taxonomy): domain Bacteria; kingdom Bacillati; phylum Actinomycetota; class Actinomycetes; order Kitasatosporales; family Streptomycetaceae; genus Streptomyces; species Streptomyces hamibioticus. The sequence goes on along the minus strand of NZ_JBKKQY010000001.1, from coordinate 4,686,440 downwards.
CCGGGCCTCCCGGGGCGTCAACTCGGGGGGAACGGGCTCGAACCGGTAGACGTCCTCCAGGGTGCGCACGAACCCGATCGGTACCGGCTCGTCGGCGCCCGCGTGCTGCCGGTGGTCCAGGTACACCTGCTGCTCGGGGCACATGACGACGTCGTGCCCGGCCCGGGCGGCGGCGATCCCCCCGGCGTACCCGCGCCAGGACGACACGGCCGCCCCGTCGGCCAGGCCGCCCTCCAGGATCTCGTCCCAGCCGATGAGCCGGCGCCCGCGTGCGGTGAGCCAGCGGTCGAAGTGCCGGATGAACCAGGACTGGAGCGCGCCCTCGTCCGCGAGCCCGAGTTCCTTGATGCGCGCCTGCGCGACCGGCGAGCGCCGCCACTGGTCCTTCGGGCATTCGTCGCCGCCGACGTGGATGAACTCCGAGGGGAAAAGGGCGAGGAGTTCCTCGAACACCCCCTCGTAGAAACGCAGGGTGCCGTCGGTGGGGGCGAGGACGTTCGGAGAGACGCCCCAGGTGTCCCAGACGGACAGGGCGGCGGTGTCGACGACATCGGTGTTGCCGAGTTCCGGATACGCCGCGATGGCGGCCTGCGAGTGTCCGGGCACGTCGATTTCCGGGACGACGGTGATGTGCCGTTCGGCGGCGTAGGCGACGATCTCCCGGATGTCGTCCTGGGTGTAGTGACCGCCGTGCGGCTTGTCCTCCCACAGCGGCGAGGCCCGGTGGCCGAATTTGGTGCGGGCCCGCCAGGAACCGGTCTCGGTGAGCTTCGGATACCGCTCGATCTCGACACGCCAGCCCTGATCATCCGTCAGATGAAAGTGGAAGACGTTGAGTTTGTGCGCGGCCATCAGGTCGAGGTAGCGCAGGACGCCGTCCTTGGGCATGAAGTGCCGGGCGACGTCGAGCATGAAGCCGCGCCAGCGGAAGCGGGGGGCGTCCCGCACTCGGACCAGCGGCAGCCGCCACCGCCGGCCGGGGAGCGGCGCGCGCCGGAAGGCGTCCGGGCCGAGCAGTTGCCGCAGCGTCTGAGCGCCCCAGAAGAGGCCGGCCGGACCGCCGCCCGTGAGGTGCACGCCGGTCGCCTCGACGGTGAGCCGGTAGCCCTCCGCCTCCAGGTCCCCGTCGAGTGACAGCCGGACGGCGTCGCCGTCCCTCGCCCCGGGGGCGAGCGGCAGGCCGGTGGCCGCGCCCAGCGTGCCGCGCAGCCAGCGTTCGGTCCGCTCCGTGCCCGCGCCCGCCACCAGGGCGGTGTCCGGGCCCAGTTCGAAGAACCCGCCCTTGTGGGCCGTCAGCTGCGCCGGCCGGGGAATCACGTCCATCACGTCAGTCCTTCACCGCTCCGCCGAGGCCGGAGACGAGTCGTCGTTGCACGAGTACGAAGAAGACCAGCACCGGGATCGTCATCACCGTGGACGCCGCCATCACCCCGCCCCAGTCCGGGTCCTCCGGTTTGCAGAAGACCAGCAGCGCCATCGGCAGCGTGGACTGGGAGGTGTCGCTGATGATGAAGGACTTGGCGAACAGGAAGTCGTTCCAGGCCGAGATGAAGGAAAACACACTGGTCGCCACCAGCCCCGGGAAGACGAGCGGGAAAAGGATCTGCCAGAGGAATCGCGCCCGGCTCGCTCCGTCGAGCTGGGCGGCCTCCTCCAGGGTCCGGGGCACGGCTTTCACGAAGCCCCGCAGCATCCAGATCGCGAACGGCAGCGAGAAGGCGATGTGCGGCAGGATCAGCGAGCCCAGCGTGTTCAGCCGGCCGAAGTCCCGCATGAGGAAGAACAGCGGGATCGTGAGCGCTTCCACGGGCACCATCTGGGCCACCAGGAACATGATCAGCAAGGTGGTCCGGAAGCGGAACCGGAATCGCGTCACGGCCGTCGCGGCGAGAAACGCGATCAACGCGGAGGCGATCACGACGACCCCCGCGACAAGGAGGTTGTTGAGAAAGCAGCGGCCGAATTCCTGCTGCTCGAAGACCCGCCGGAAGGAGTCCAGGGAGCGCGCGAGCGTCCATGGCCGGGGCTCGGCGGACTCGATCTCCCCGGCCGGTCTGACGGCGCTCAGCACCATCCAGTAGAGCGGGAAGGCGACGACGACGGCGATCAGCAGCGCCGAGGTCTCGGCCGCCGGCCGCCACGGACGGGGCACCCGCGCGCGGAGCATTCACAGTTCCTCCCCCTGGCGACGCAGCAGCCGCAGGTACACCAGGGTCACGGCGAGCAGGATCAGCAGCATCACGAAACCCCGATGTTGTTGCCGCCCGCGAAGGCCGGCGCGGTCGACCCTGGCTCGACGCCGGGCGGCGGGACCACCGCGTACCTGCCCTTGGCCCGGCCCGCCTCCACCGCCCGGTGGCTGAAGTCCCCGCCGATGGCCATGGCCGCCTTGCCCGAGGCGAACGCGGTGACGGTGTCCTTGCCGCCCGTGCCGGCGCACTTCGCGGCGGGGCAGTTGTCGTCGCCGAAGAGGGAGGTGTACGCCTCGATGCCCCGCCGCGCGGCGGCACTGTCGACGGCGGAGGCGTACGACCCGCCCTTGCCGGTGGCGAGTTCGCCGCCGTGGGCCCAGAGGAACGGCAGCGCGCCGTAGGTGTAGGCGCCGCCGACGGCGATGCCGTACAGGTCCGGCTCGGCGGCGCGGATCCTCTTCGCCGTGAACGCCAGTTCCTCCAGCGTCCTCGGGGCTTCGAGGCCCAGTCGGGCGAAGACGTCGGTGCGGTAGTACAGGGCCCGTACGCCGACGAAGTACGGGGCGCCGTAGACCTCGCCGTCCACGGTGACCGACTGCCGGGCGGTCGGGTCGGTGGTCTCGGCCTCCGGCCAGGCGCCGAACTCCTCTGTGAGGTCCAGGAGCCCGCCGTCCTTCACATGGCCGGCGGTGTCGGTGTTGCCGTACTCGATGACGTCGGGGGCGCTGCCGGGGCCGTTGAAGGCGGCCTTGATGCGCTGGGCGCGGGTCTCGACGGGGATGTACTCGACGGTGACCTCGGTGCCCTGGTGGGCCTTCTCGAAGCCGGCCAGGACCGCGTCGACGACCCGTTCCTCGGGCTTGTTGCCGACCTCCTGGAACAGCCAGACCCGCAGGGTGCCGGGCCTGTCGTCCCGGCCGGCGGAGGAGTTGCCGGACGTCTGGGGCGCGCAGGCGGTGGCGACGACGGCCGCGGCCAGGAGTCCGGCCAGCCGGGGGGAGAGCTTCATGGAGAGATCCTCCAGAGCGTTGCAGCATGCGCAATGACGGTTTTGCTCTGCACAACTCCGAGGAGGCTAGGGACAACATGAACATGCCCACAAGAGGTCTCGACCACTTCGTGGCACACAAAGGCCCCCGGAGCGCGCGCCGACGCGCTCCAGGGGCCTCGCGGGACTCAGCCGGGCCGCGGGAGGCTACTTCTTGTCGCCGCCGCCCTTGCCCTCGTCGCCGCCGGCGCCCATGGACTCGTAGATCTCCTTGCACATGGGGCACACCGGGTACTTCTTCGGGTCGCGGCCCGGTACCCAGACCTTGCCGCAGAGCGCCACGACGGGGGTGCCGTCGAGGGCGCTCGCCATGATCTTGTCCTTCTGGACGTAATGGGCGAAGCGCTCGTGATCGCCGTCACCGTGGGACACCTGTGGCGTCGGCTCTACGAGGGTCCCCGTACCAGTCCCGCGCTCGGGCTCGAGAGTGCTCATAAGTGCCAAGGGTACTGAAGCTCACACGCTTCAGTTGAGCGATGGGTCGTCCGGGTACGTCGCCACCATCGCCAGCTCGTTGCGCTGGCGGCGCAGCACCTCCCGCCAGAGCCGCTCGGGGGCCGGGGAGGACACGTCGCCCGGCTCGGACTCCACCACGTACCAGGCGCCCTCCCCCAGCTCGTCCTCCAGCTGGCCGGGGCCCCAACCGGCGTATCCGGCGAAGATCCGCAGGGAGCCCACCGCGGGGGCCAGCAGCTCCGGCGGGGCCTCCAGGTCCACCAGGCCGATCGCGCCGTGCACCCGGCGCCAGCCCAGCGGCGCGGTCCCGCCGCCGGTGTCACCGGGGACGACGGCGACGCCGAGGGCGGAGTCGAGGGAGACCGGGCCGCCCTGGAAGACGACGCCGGGCTCACCGGCGAGGCCGGCCCAGCCCTCCAGGATGTCGCCCACGTCCACCGGCGTCGGACGGTTGAGGACGACGCCGAGGGAGCCCTCCTCGTCGTGGTCGAGAAGGAGCACCACCGCGCGGTCGAAGTTCGGGTCCGCCAGGGCGGGCGTGGCCACGAGCAGCCGCCCTGTGAGCGAGGACACCTCGGTCATGGCAGACATGATCCCGCATGTTGTCCGTCCGTGGGGAGGCAATCGGGGCACGGGGGTGAGGAGCAGGTCAGGGCGCACCGGTGCAGCCCACGCGCACACGTGCCGGCCGTGACCGCATGTGCCCGTCACCCAACGGTTCGTGTTGTGACAGAGCTATGACGGTGCGGGGCGGTACGTGGGCTTACAGAAGGGGGGTGCAAGGCGATTACCCTTTCCCTCCTGGCCCCTGCCCCACCCCACGGAACGCGAGATTCATGACCGTCAACGGCGCTGATGACGTACTGCTTGTCCACGGCGGGACCCCGCTGGAGGGCGAGATCCGTGTCCGCGGTGCGAAGAACCTCGTACCGAAGGCCATGGTCGCCGCGCTGCTCGGCAGCGCGCCGAGCCGCATGCGCAACGTGCCGGACATCCGCGACGTGCGTGTCGTACGCGGACTGCTGCAGCTGCACGGGGTGACGGTCCGCCCGGGCGAGGAGCCCGGTGAACTGGTGCTCGACCCGACGCACGTCGAGAGCGCCAACGTGGCCGACATCGATGCCCACGCGGGGTCGAGCCGTATCCCGATCCTGTTCTGCGGGCCGCTGCTGCACCGCCTCGGGCACGCGTTCATCCCGGGCCTGGGCGGCTGTGACATCGGCGGCCGGCCCATCGACTTCCACTTCGACGTGCTGCGGCAGTTCGGCGCGACCATCGAGAAGCGGGCGGACGGCCAGTATCTGGAGGCCCCGCAGCGGCTGCGCGGCACGAAGATCCGGCTGCCGTACCCGTCCGTGGGCGCGACCGAGCAGGTGCTGCTGACGGCCGTTCTGGCCGAGGGCGTCACGGAGTTGTCCAACGCGGCCGTGGAGCCGGAGATCGAGGACCTGATCTGCGTGCTGCAGAAGATGGGCGCGATCATCGCGATGGACACCGACCGGACGATCCGCATCACCGGTGTGGACAGGCTCGGCGGCTACAACCACCGCGCCCTGCCGGACCGCCTGGAGGCAGCGTCCTGGGCGTCGGCGGCGCTGGCGACCGAGGGCAACATCTACGTCCGCGGCGCCCAGCAGCGGTCGATGATGACGTTCCTGAACACCTACCGGAAGGTGGGCGGCGCCTTCGAGATCGAGGACGAGGGCATCCGCTTCTGGCACCCGGGCGGACAGCTGAAGTCCATCGCCCTGGAGACGGACGTCCACCCCGGTTTCCAGACCGACTGGCAGCAGCCGCTGGTGGTGGCGCTGACGCAGGCCACGGGCCTGTCCATCATCCACGAGACGGTCTACGAGTCCCGCCTCGGCTTCACCTCCGCGCTGAACCAGATGGGCGCCCACATCCAGCTCTACCGCGAGTGCCTCGGCGGATCGCACTGCCGTTTCGGCCAGCGCAACTTCCTGCACTCGGCGGTCGTGTCGGGCCCGACCAAGCTGGAGGGCGCCGACCTGGTCATCCCCGACCTGCGCGGCGGCTTCTCCTACCTCATCGCCGCCCTCGCCGCCCAGGGCACCTCCCGGGTGCACGGCATCGAGCTGATCAACCGGGGCTACGAGAACTTCATGGAGAAGCTCATGGAGCTGGGCGCGAAGGTCGAGCTGCCCGGCAAGGCGCTCGGCTGACCGACGGCCCGGCACACGCCGATGGGGCGGCCACCCGGACTCGGGTGGCCGCCCCATCGGCGTGTGGAGAAGCGCCCCCGAAGGGGCGCGGGGAACTGCGCGACCAGCCACAGCCGGCCCGCAGTCGCCCGTGGCGCCACGCCGGTACGGCGTGAAGGCGCCCTTACTTGCCCTTGGCCGCTTCCTTGAGCTTGCTGCCCGCGGAGACCTTCACGCTGTAGCCGGCCGGGATCTGGATCGGCTCGCCGGTCTGCGGGTTGCGGGCGGTGCGAGCGGCACGGTGGGTGCGCTCGAAGGTGAGGAAGCCGGGGATGGTGACCTTCTCGTCGCCCTTGGAGACGATGTCGCCGACGACGTCGGCGAACGCGGCCAGCACGGCGTCGGCGTCCTTGCGGGTCACCTCGGCGCGGTCGGCCAGCGCGGCCACCAGCTCACTGCGGTTCATGTTGTTACTCCCGTGTTCTTCTTGCCGTTGCGGCGTGCCACGCGGCCAAGCCGCATGATGGGCACGGCCAAGCCGATGCTGCCAGGGTCCCCGGTGAGGTCCCGGACCCGGGTCCGTCGTCAGACCCTCGCGCCCAGGGAGGCATCCTGCCTCCACCTGCGGCGGTAAAGCCAATCCGGCACCCCCAGGAGTCGTGAGAACACCCTTGGGAGTCACACGATGAGAGGGCCTGAGCCTGGCCGCCACATTAGAGGGCGGGCCGGGTCCGCCGGTTCCGCGACGCGCCGGACGGCGGCCGTGAAGATCCTCACAGCCGCCGTGGCGCGGCCCGCACCGTCCGGTGGATCGCCCCTACGCGGTCGCGCCCGCCGCCTTCGCCGCCTCGCGGACCGCGCCGGCGACGGCACCGGCGACCTTGTCGTTGAAGACGCTGGGGACGATGTAGTTGGGGTTCAGTTCGTCCTCGGTCACCACGTCGGCGAGGGCCTGCGCGGCGGCCAGCATCATCTCGGTGTTGACGGTGCGCGACTGGGCGTCCAGCAGACCGCGGAAGACGCCCGGGAACACCAGCACGTTGTTGATCTGGTTGGGGAAGTCGGAGCGGCCCGTGGCCACAACCGCGGCCGTCTGACGGGCGATTGCCGGGTCGACCTCGGGGTCGGGGTTCGCGAGGGCGAACACGATCGCGCCGTCCGCCATCGCGGCCACGTCGGTGCCGTCGAGGACGTTGGGGGCCGAGACGCCGATGAAGACGTCGGCGTCGCGCACCGCCTCCTTCAGCGTGCCCGTGAGGCCCTCGGGGTTGGTGTTGTCGGCGATCCAGCGCAGCGCCGACCCGGGGGCGGCGTCGACGAGGTCGTCGCGGCCGGCGTGCACCACGCCGTGGATGTCGGCCACGACGGCGTTCTTCACCCCGGCGGCGAGCAGCAGCTTCAGGATCGCCGTACCGGCCGCGCCGGCGCCGGACATGACCACGCGGACGTTCTCGATGCCCTTGTCGACCACGCGCAGGGCGTTGGTGAGGGCGGCGAGGACGACGATCGCGGTGCCGTGCTGGTCGTCGTGGAAGACGGGGATGTCCAGGGCCTCGCGCAGCCGGGCCTCGATCTCGAAGCAGCGGGGCGCGGAGATGTCCTCCAGGTTGATGCCGGCGAAGCCGGGGGCGATCGCCTTGACGATCTCGACGATCGCGTCGGTGTCCTGGGTGTCGAGGCAGATCGGCCAGGCGTCGATGCCGGCGAACCGCTTGAACAGGGCCGCCTTGCCCTCCATGACGGGGAGCGCGGCCTTCGGGCCGATGTTGCCCAGGCCCAGCACCGCGGAGCCGTCCGTCACGACCGCGACGGAGTTGCGCTTGATGGTCAGCCGGCGGGCGTCCTCGGGGTTCTCGGCGATGGCCATGCAGACGCGGGCCACGCCCGGCGTGTAGACCATGGAGAGGTCGTCACGGTTGCGGATGGGGTGCTTCGACGCCATCTCGATCTTGCCGCCGAGGTGCATCAGGAAGGTGCGGTCCGAGACCTTGCCCAGCGTGACGCCCTCGATGCCGCGCAGCTTCTCCACGATCTCGTCGGCGTGCGCGGTGGAGCTGGCCGCGATGGTGACGTCGATCCGGAGCCTCTCGTGGCCGGAGGCGGTGACGTCGAGGCCGGTCACCGAGCCTCCGGAGGACTCCACGGCGGTGGTGAGCTGCGAGACGGCGGTTCCGCCCGCGGGCACCTCCAGCCGGACCGTCATCGAGTAGGAGACGCTGGGCGCCGTTGCCATGGCCGACTTCCTCTGCTTTCACCGTATGGCTGTGTTGTGCCGTCCGATCGTCGCACCTACCGCTCAGTACCTGTTAGCCGCCCTGGATTGCGAACGTTTTGTTCGCGCGCAGGCCGGCCAGCGGTAGCCGTCTTTCGGAAAACGACTTCCACCATACGAGAAGTTCAAGGCGGAAGGAAGACCATCGGGTGACGGAGAAAACTGCCCCGGGAAGGGGAATGGCCCTACGGCGATCGTTTGTTACCGTGGACGTGGCACCGGCTCGATCCAAGCCCCCGGGCCCAACCATCGTCGCTGCGAGCGACCACTTGCCGCGAGGCGAGCATGGCGGGTCGGTGCCACTCAGACGCAGCGCGTGAGGCCCGCACCATCGACGGTGCGGGCCTCACGCCGTCCGGCTCAGTCGCGCAGCAGGTCCGGCACCCCGGCCTCGTCCGGCTCGTCCCGCTCCCCCGAGACGACCGTCAGCTGCTGGGTGGCCCGGGTCAGTGCGACGTACAGCACACGCAGCCCGGCCGGCGACTCGTCCGCGATCTCGGCCGGGGAGACGACGACCGTCGCGTCGTACTCCAGACCCTTGGCCTCCAGGCTGCCGAGCGCCACCGCCCGGTCGCCGAGCCCGGCCAGCCAGCGGCGGGCCTCCTCGCGGCGGTTCATCGCCACCACGACGCCGACCGTGCCGTCGACCCGGTCCAGCAGGCGGGCGGTCTCCGCCCGGACGGTGTCGGCCGGCGCGTCCCCGGCCACCGCGAACCGCGGCCGCACGCCCGTGGAGCGCACCGCCGAGGGCGACTCGGAGCCCGGCATGGCCAGGGCGAGCACCCTGGCGGCCAGCTCGGCGATCTCGGCCGGGTTGCGGTAGTTCACGGTCAGCCGGAAGCGGCGCCCACGAGAGGGGCGGCCCGCAGGGCCTTCCTCGGAAGAGTGGTGGTGGGAGACGGGCGGGCGGCTGCCGAGGGCCTCGTCGCGGGCCGCGGCCGCCTCCTCGGGGTCGGACCAGGAGGACTGGGCCGGATCGCCGACGACCGTCCAGGTGGCCTGCCGGCCGCGGCGGCCGACCATGCGCCACTGCATCGGCGTGAGGTCCTGCGCCTCGTCGACGATGACGTGGGCGTACTCGGTGCGCTCCTGCGCCAGCCGCTCGGCGCGCTCGCGCCGGCTCTCCTCGCGCTGCGGCATCAGCTCCTCCAGGCCGGTGAGCTGGTCCAGCGGGTCGATCTCGCGCTTGCGGCGCGGGCGGGCCGGGGCGCCGAGGATCGCCTGCAACTCGTCGAGCAGGGCGATGTCGTGCACCGAGTAGCCCTCGCGGCGCAGCGAGCGGGCGATCCGGCGGACCTCACCGGGGTTGAGCACCCGGCGGGACCAGCGGCCCAGACGCCGCTCGTCGGCCATGGCCGCCAGCACCGCGGCCGGGGTCAGCTCCGGCCACCAGGCGTCCAGGAACGCGAGGAAGGAGTCCTCCGCCGACACGTCCTCGTCGAAGGAGGAGCGCAGCTCGGCGGCCAGTTCGGGGTCGGTGTGCCGGGCGGCGGCGCCGGATCTGTCCCACAGGGCGTCCAGCAGCAGCTTGCGGGCGCGGGGGCGCAGCAGGTTCACCGGCGCGGTGCCGCCGAGGGCGGCGCGGCGGATGCCCGCCAGCTCCTCGGCCTGCAGTTCGAGCCGGCGGCCGAAGGCGACGACCCGCAGCCGCTGCGGCGCGTCGTTCAGCTCCAGGGCGCCGCGGGCGGCCTTGCGCAGCACCTTGAGCATCCGGGCGGATCCCTTGGCACGGGCGGTGGCCGGGGAGTCGTAGAGCCCGGCCTCGGCGCCGTCGACGAGCGAGCCGATGGCCCGGATGGCGACCTGTCCCTCCTCGCCCAGGGAGGGCAGCACGCCCTCGGTGTACGCCACCAGCAGCGGGGTCGGGGAGACGATCAGGATGCCGCCCGCGTACCGGCGCCGGTCCTGGTAGAGCAGGTACGCCGCCCGGTGCAGGGCGACGGCGGTCTTGCCGGTGCCGGGGCCGCCCTCGACGTAGGTCACGGAGGCGGCGGGGGCCCGGATCACCAGGTCCTGCTCGGCCTGGATGGAGGCGACGATGTCCCGCATGCTGTGGGTGCGGGCCCGGCCGAGTGCGGCCATCAGGGCGCCGTCGCCGATCACCGCCAGCTCGTCGCCGTCGAGGTGCGCCCGGACCTCGGGGCGCATCAGGTCGTCCTCCACGCCGAGGACGCGCCGCCCCTTGGAGCGGATGACCCGGCGGCGGACCACCCGGCCGGGGTCGACCGGCGTGGAGCGGTAGAAGGGCGCGGCGGCGGGCGCCCGCCAGTCGATCACCAGGGGGGCGTAGTCCGCGTCCAGGACGCCGATACGGCCGATGTGCAGGGTCTCGGCGATGTCTGCGGTGTTGTCCGGCCGCACCGCGCCCTCGGCGGGCTCCACGGCGGTGTAGGCGCCGTCCGGGCCCTTCTTGCCGTCCTTGCCGGGGAGCAGGTCGATACGGCCGAAGAGGAAGTCCTCGAACTCGTTGTTCAGCCGGTTGAGGTGGATGCCGGCCCGGTAGACCTGGGCGTCCCGCTCGGCCAGCGCGCCGGGCGTGCCGACCTGGCCGCGCCGGGCCGCGTCGTCCATGAGGAACTCGGCCTCGTGGATCTTCTCCTCGAGGCGGCGGTACACCCGGTCCAGGTGTTCCTGCTCCACGCTGATCTCTCGGTCGCGTACGGAGTCGTGCACCGAGCCGACCGCTGAATCCTGCTGAGCCTGTGCGGCCACCGGGCCCCCTTCTGACGTGCTGGGCAGCCGTCAACCGTACGCGAAGGGGGCCACCGGAGGCTACGCGTCGACTTCCACGAGCCGCTTCCCGTCGAAGGTCATGACCTCGAAGTGGTCGATCTCGTTGGGCTCGAAGGCGGCGCCGCCATGGACGTAGAGCGGCTTCTTGGCCTGCTCGGTGGTGGCGTTCGGGATGCCGTAGCCCCAGTCCGGGACGGACCAGGAGGTGACCGTCTCGCGCTCGCCGTTCTTGCCGACGGCGATCAGGGAGCACTTCTCCGGGCCCTTGACGTTCTTCAGCTCCAGGACGGCGTGGGTGCCCCAGGCCTTCTTCTCCAGGGCCACGGTCGCGCTGACCTTGGTGCTCGGGTCGGTCGCGCTGACCCGGTCGGGCATCTCGGCGAAGGCGGAGGCGGCGGGACCGGCCTCCGGCGCCGCCTCGGTCTTCTGGCCGCCACCGCCGCCGCCGTCGCCGGTGGTCGCCACGGCCGCGAAGGGACCGCCGATGATCAGCGCGGCGGCGGTGCCCACCAGGTAGAGGTTGCGGCGCTTCTTGCGGGCGCGGCGCTCGGCGACCTCGTCGACGAGCTTCTCCGACAGCCGCGGGCTGGGCTTCGCCGACAGTGACTCGGCGATCGCGGGCGTGCCGGCGCCCGGCAGGTCCGCGAGGGCGGCCAGCATCGGCTCCATCCCGGCCAGCTCGTCCAGTTGCTGGGCGCACCACTCGCAGCCGGCCAGATGCGCCTCGAACGCGGTGGCCTCGGCGTCGTCGAGGATGCCGAGGGCGTAGGCGCCGACGGTCTCGTGTTCGTTCGGCACCGGTGCTCCCTGCGTGGGGCTCATGGGTCCAGAGTTACCCGTGTCACCCGCGCCGTATCCCTGAAAGCCTCCGTATCCGCTCATCACGCCGTCACCCCCCGCTCCTCCAGAGCCAGCTTCATCGAGCGCAGGGCGTAGAACACCCGTGAGCGCACGGTGCCGCTAGGTATGCCCAGTGTCTCGGCCGCCTCATTGACGGTACGCCCTTTGAAGTACGTCTCGACGAGAACCTCCCGGTGGGCCGGGGTCAGGTCGTCGAGCGCGTCCGACAGCGTCATCAGCCACAGCGCCTTGTCGATCTCGTCCTCCGCGGGGATGACCTCCAGCGGCGACGGATCGACCTCCTGCGGCCGGGCCTGCCGGCTGCGGTGGCCGTCGATGACGATGCGCCGGGCGACCGTCACCAGCCAGGGGCGTACCGATCCGGTCGCCCGATTGAGCTGACCGGCGTTCTTCCAGGCACGGATGAGCGTCTCCTGCACGACGTCCTCGGCGCGCTGCCGGTCCCCCGCGACCAGTCGCAGCACATACGCCAGCAGCGGTCCGGCGTGCTCCCGGTACAGCGCACGCATCAGCTCCTCGTCGGGTTCCGAGGGCTGGGAGGACATGCGATGTCGGGCCCTCGTTCCACGTTCCCTGGCCACGACGGGATCCTTGCGCACGCCCACCTCCGATGTCCGGGGCCTCCCCCGAGTCGGTCGCTCGCCCATCCGGTACGGATGCGGGGCGCCGGGTGTTCAAAGGGGGGCGGCAGTTTTCTCCGGCGGGCATGACGAGCGGGACATGCGGCCACATTTCCCACGCGATTTGCCACGTGATCTCTCACGCGCGGGCGAGGGCGGCGGCGCGGCGGCGGTGGCGGGCGACGCGTTCGCGGTTGCCGCAGATCCCGCTGGAGCACCAGCGCCGGCGGCGGCCCCGGGAGGTGTCCAGGTACACGATCGGGCAGTTGTCGCCCTCGCACTGGCGCAGCGCCGCACGGGCGACGGGATCGGTGAGCAGTTCCACGGCGTCCCGGGCCACCGCGGCCAGCAGGGCGGTGCACTCCGGGGGGCCGGTCAGCTCCCGGACGAGGGCACCGTCTTCGCCGCGCACCGCGCGCGGCGCCGGGGGCGCGGCGCGGGCCAGGTCGTTCACCCGGGCCAGCGCCAGGTCGTAGGGACGGGCGCCGGGTGCCGGGCGGGCGCGCACCAACAGGGACGTCTGGGCGCGCAGTTCGCGGAAGGCGGCCGGCCAGGAGGCGTCTGCGTGCGCCAGCGGGGTGCCCGGCGGGACGAGCCCGCAGCCGGTGATCCACGCGCGCAGCACCGCGACGGAGGTGAGCCGCTCGACCGGGTGGGTGGTGGTGAGGAGGTCCAGACAGATCCGTCCGGTGTCGAACCGCAGGTCGTACGGGGACGTGGCCGTACCCAGTGCCATGTGCCTGTCACCGCCTAGGGTTTCCCCAGCAGGTGGGAGCGGAGCGCTCCCGGAGCATTCCCCTCCCACAGTGCCCGCCCGCTCCCGGCTCCGGAACCCCTCCGGCCGGCCGTACGGGGTTCAGGCGTCGTCGTCGGCGTACTTGGTGTCGGCGGCCGGGTCCAAGGCGAGCCGGTAGCCGCGCTTGACCACGGTCTGGATCAGCTTCGGCGCCCCGAGGGCGGTGCGCAGCCGGGCCATCGCCGTCTCCACCGCGTGCTCGTCGCGCCCGGTACCCGGCAGGGCCCGCAGCAGCTCCGCGCGGGAGACCACCCAGCCGGGCCGCCGGGCCAGCGCCCGCAGGAGCGACATCCCGGCGGGCGGTACGGGTTTCAGCTCGCCGTCCACCAGCACCGCGTGCCCGCGGATCTCCACCTGGCGCCCGGCCAGCGGCAGCGACCGCGCGCGGCCCGGGAGTTCCTGGCACAGCAGCTGGACGAGCGGGCCGAGCCGGAACCGCTCGGGCTGGACGGTGTCGATCCCGCGCGCCTGCAACGGCAGCGCGGTGACCGGGCCGACGCAGGCCGGCAGGACGTCGTGGCCGAGGGCGGCGAGCAGTTCGGGCAGCAGCCCGCGTTCCTCGGCGCGGGAGAAGAGGGAGGCGGCGGCGGGCGCGCTGGTGAAGGTCACGGCGTCCAGGCCGCGCGAGACGGCGGCGTCCAGGAGCCGGTCGACGGGACCGAGGTCCTCCGGCGGAAGCCACCGGTAGACGGGGACGCCGACGACGTCGGCGCCGCCCGCCCGCAGCGCCTCCACGAACCCGGGCAGCGGCTCGCCGTGCAACTGGACGGCGATGCGGCGGCCGTCGACGCCCTGCTCCAGCAGCCGGTCCAGCACCTCGGCCAGGGACTCGGACGACGGCGACCACCGCTCGGTCAGCCCGGCGGCCCGGACCGCGCCCTTGACCTTCGGGCCGCGGGCCAGCAGCTCCACCGTGCGCAGCCGGTCGAGCAGGGCCTCGCCGAGCCCCCAGCCGTCGGCGGCCTCGACCCAGCCCCGGAAGCCGATGGCCGTGGTGGCGACGACCACGTCGGGCGCCTGGCCGATGATCTCCTTGGTCGCGGCGAGCAGTTCGCTGTCGTCGGCGAGCGGCACGATCCGCAGGGCGGGGGCGTGCAGGACTGCGGCACCGCGCCGCTGCAGGAGCGCCCCCAGTTCGTCGGCCCGGCGGGCGGCGGTCACCCCCACGGTGAAGCCGGCCAGCGGGCCGTGGTCCGGTCGCTGCTGTTCGTCGTCCATGGCACTCGCCCCTGATCATTCACATTCACGCGTCGTTCACACCCACGTGCCGGACGAGCCTGTCAACGGCTCGTGACAGGCTCGGTTCGGACGTATGTCACCAGTGTTACGTCCCGCGCGGTCACACGTCGGCGTAGCTGAACTGCGGTTTCGTCTCGGCGGCGACGCCCTGGTCCGGCGCTGTGGCGGCCGGGCGGCGGAGGTATACGGCCCAGGTGACCGCGAAGCAGGCGGCGTAGAAGGCGAGGAAGGCGACGAAGGCGCCGGTGCCGGAGCCGTAGGAGAGGAAGGACTGCCGGAAGGCGAGGTTGATGCCGACGCCGCCGAGCGCGCCCACGGCCCCGATGAGCCCCATGGAGGCACCGGACAGCCGCCGCCCGTACGCGGCCGCCTCCTCCCCGGACAGGCCCTTGGCCAGCGCCTTGGCCTGGAAGATGCCGGGGATCATCTTGAACGTCGAGCCGTTGCCGAGCCCGCTGAGCACGAACAGCACGACGAACACGGCGACGAACAGCGCCAGCGACCGCTGCATGCTGGCCATGACGAGTACGGCGGTGGCGGCGCCCATGGCGACGTAGTTCCACAGCGTGATCCGCGCCCCGCCGTACCGGTCGGCGAGCCGCCCGCCCACGGGCCGGATCAGCGAGCCGAGCAGCGGACCGATGAAGGTGAGGTAGGCGGCCTGCATCGGAGTCCGCCCGAACTGGCTGGTCAGCACCTGCCCGAAGGCGAAGCTGTAGCCGATGAACGACCCGAACGTGCCGACGTAGAGGAAGGCCATGATCCAGGTGTGGCGGTCCCGGGCGGCGTCCTTGGCGGCGCCGGTGTCGTTCCTCACGGACGCGATGTTGTCCATGTACAGCGCGGAGAGGGTGGCGGCGAGGACGATCAGCGGGATGTAGATGCCGAGCAGCACCCGCGGTCCCCCGCTCGCGCCGATGATGGCGAGGGCGACCAGCTGGATGACGGGCACGCCGATGTTGCCGCCGCCCGCGTTCATACCGAGCGCCCAGCCCTTCTTCCGCAGCGGGAAGAAGGCGTTGATGTTGGTCATGGACGAGGCGAAGTTGCCGCCGCCGATGCCGGCCAGCAGGCCGACCAGCAGGAAGGTGGAGTAGGACGTCCCCGGTTCCATCACGACGAAGGCGGCGACGGTCGGGATCAGCAGCAGACTGGCCGAGATGATCGTCCAGTTCCGGCCGCCGAAGACCGCGACGGCGAAGGTGTAGGGCACCCGGACGACCGCGCCGACGAGGGTGACCACGGAGGTCAGCAGGAACTTGTCGGCCGCGGTCAGCCCGTACTCGGGTCCCATGAAGAGGACGAGCACGGACCACAGGGTCCACACCGAGAACCCGATGTGCTCGGACAGCACGGAGAAGAACAGGTTCCGGTTGGCGACCTTCTCACCGGTCTCCCGCCAGAACGTCTCGTCCTCGGGGTCCCAGCGCTCGATCCAGCGGCCGCCCCTGTGCCGGGGTGCGGGGGCTGTACCAGGGCCTGTCATGACGCCTCCACGGTGCTCCGAAACTCGGAGTTCCGAAGGTAGGGAGGACGCGTTTCCGGCCTGTGCCTGTGGGTGACCGGAAGGGAACGTTGCTCTCACCCCGCCGGGGAGCGGGGTGAGAGGTCACGGCGCGGCCCGGGCGGTCACCTGCTCCGCGACCGCCGCCTGCCGGTCCCGTTCGGCCACAGCCGCGGCCTGCGCCCGGCCGCCAGGTCCTCGACCCAGCCGACCGCGACGACCATCAGGCCGATCAGGGGCCAGACCAGGAAGAACATCCACAGCGTGTAGGTCGAGCCGAGGGCGTCCACGGCGCGCTCGCTCTGCATGAAGGGGAGTTCGAAGGCCAGGTCGATGATCGGGATCGTGGCCATGATGAGCATGTT
This sequence comes from Streptomyces hamibioticus, assembly GCF_047946815.1. Taxonomy (NCBI): domain Bacteria; kingdom Bacillati; phylum Actinomycetota; class Actinomycetes; order Kitasatosporales; family Streptomycetaceae; genus Streptomyces; species Streptomyces hamibioticus. Next base: position 4,670,192 of record NZ_JBKKQY010000001.1, on the reverse strand, counting down.
GTGCCACAGGTAGATGGTGACCGCCCGGTTGTTGGAGAGGGTCACCAGCCGGTCCCACCTCTTCAGCCGGCCGGGGAGTTCCTGCCAGGACGGGGAGTACTGGAGGAGGATCACGACGAAGCCGAAGGACCAGGTGGCCTGGGCCAGCGGGATGTCGTTCAGGTCCCAGCCGTCGGCGCCCAGGTGGTTCGACGCCCACCACAGGCCGAACGCCATGATCAGGGCCGCGAGCGAGACGGAGACATAGCGGGGGATCTGCTTCAGCAGGCCCTCGTGGTGGGCGAAGCCCAGCACCCAGCAGCCGCCGTAGACCGCGAAGTCGGTGACGGCGTTGCCGGTCTCGCCGGGGATGGTCACCAGGCCGGTGCCGACGATCGCCGTCAGGCCCAGCGGCGCGAGCAGCGTCGGCCACGGCGCCCGGCGGAACGCCCACAGCAGCAGGGGGGAGGCGATCACGAACCACAGGTACGCGCGCAGGTACCACAGGGGACCCGCGGCCTGCACCGCCCAGGTGTCCTCCAGCAGCCCGGACGGCGAGCCGATCTGCCAGGGGAAGGGCGGGGCGCCGATCGGGACCAGGTAGTTGACGAGGCCGAGCAGGCCCCAGGTGTCGCCGTGGTCCGCGTCGTCGGCCGGGTTCCAGCCGCCGGCGAACAGCAGCGCCAGCACCACCGCGCTGAACGCCCACAGCGGCGGCAGGAGGCGCCGCACACGGCTCTTGATCACGCCCAGCGCGGGCCGGTTCAGGGAGCGCGCCATCAGGGAGCCCGCCAGCGCGAACATCACGCCCATCGACGGGAACAGCACCGTCAGCCAGGCCCAGCCGAAGAGGTGGTAGACGACGACGCGGACCAGGGCGACGGAGCGCAGCAGGTCCAGGTAGCGGTCGCGGCCCGGCTTCCGGGGGGCCGCGGCCCCCGTCTCCGGCGCGCTCTGCGGTGCGGGCTCCGGAGCCGGGACCGTGGTGCGCTGCTGCGGGATCCCGTACGGCGGCTGGGGGGCTCCGTAGGGCGCCTGCGGGGTTCCGTACGGCGCCTGGGGGCTTCCGTAGGGGGTCGGCTCCGGGCTCGTGCCGGTCGGGTGTCCGTGGGTCATGCCACCGGCCTCCGGTCATCGCTGCCGCGCGTCCGCTGGCGCGGCATCCCGGGGGCGCCGCCGGGCGCCTCGACGACACCGGTGCGGCGCAGCTTCTGCCAGCGCAGGCGGCCGCCGGTGAGCGCGGTGATCCAGGACTGGAGCAGCACGACGTACATCAGCTGGCGGTAGAGGATCTGCTGCAACGGCAGCGAGATGAGATGGGTCATGCGTTCGCGGTCGAGGCGGAAGGCGTACGCCGCGCAGACCGCCTGGATCGCCAGCACGCCCAGCCAGGCCACGATCGTCTTCTCGGTCGGGCCGAAGACGATCCCGTAGAGGAGGAAGATGTCGATCAACGGGGCCAGCAGCGGGGCCAGCACCATGAAGAGCGAGACGAAGGGCAGTCCGACCCGGCCGAAGCGGCCCGAGGGGCCCTTGTCGATCAGGGCCCGGCGGTGCTTCCAGATCGCCTGCATCGTGCCGTAGGACCAGCGGTAGCGCTGGGACCACAGCTGCTGGACGGTCTCCGGCGCCTCGGTCCAGGCGCGGGCGTTCTCGGCGTAGACCACGCGCCAGCCGTCGCGGTGCAGCGCCATGGTGACGTCGGTGTCCTCGGCGAGCGTGTCGTCGCTCATGCCGCCGACCCGCTCCAGCGCCGAGCGCCGGAACGCGCCGACGGCGCCCGGGATGGTCGGCATGCAGCGCAGGACGTCGTACATGCGGCGGTCCAGGTTGAAGCCCATCACGTACTCGATGTGCTGCCAGGCGCCGATGAGGCTGTCCTTGTTGCCGACCTTGGCGTTGCCGGCGACCGCGCCGACGTTCGGGTCGCCGAAGGGCTGGACGAGTTCGCGGACGGTCGAGGGCTCGAAGACCGTGTCGCCGTCCATCATCACGACGATGTCGTGGCGGGCGTTGGCCAGGCCCCTGTTGAGCGCGGCCGGTTTGCCCGCGTTGAGCTGCCGGACGACGCGGACGTTGGGCAGGCCCATGGCCTCGACGATGCGGGCCGTGCCGTCGGTCGAGCCGTCGTCGACGACCAGGATCTCGATGGGGTGGTCACTGGCCATCAGCGAACGGACGGTGTTCTCGATGCACTTGGCCTCGTTGTACGCCGGGACCAGCACCGACACGGGTTCGGTGACCGGCGGTCCCCAGCGGAAGCCGCGGCGGCGCACCCGGCGGGCGTGGATGCCGGAGAGGACCAGCATCAGCAGGAAGCGCCCGATGACCAGGAAGCCGATGACCGCGAGACCGGCCACCAGGACGTCGGTGATGTGCTCGGACGCCTGGACCAGGAAGACCCAGGCCTTGCCCTTCCACAGGTCGGTCCCGGTGACGGGGCTGTGCGCGCTGGGCGCGTCCAGGGCCTCGGTGAGGTTGTCGAACTCGTAGCCCTGCTTCTTCAGGTCGGGCAGGAACCTGTCCAGCGCCGCGACGGTCTGGCTGCGGTCGCCGCCGGAGTCGTGCATCAGGACGATGGCGCCCTTGCCGCCCTCGGGCGTGGCCCGGCGGATGATCTCGTCGACGCCGGGGCGCTGCCAGTCCTCGCTGTCGGTGTTGTTGACGACCGTGATGTAGCCGCGGGAGCCGATGTACTGGGTGACCGGCCAGGTCTCGTTGTCCATGGCGTCGGCGAAGGAGGAGTACGGCGGCCGGAACAGGGAGGTGCGGATGCCGGCGGCGCCGGTGATGGCGAGCTGGTTCTGCGACAGCTCCCAGTCGATGCGGTCCTTGGACTGGAGGGAGAGGTCGGGGTGGTTGAAGGTGTGCAGGCCGATCTCGTGGCCCTCGTCCACCATGCGCCTGACCAGGTCCGGGTAGCGGGAGGCCATGGTGCCGGTGACGAAGAAGACGGCGTGCGCGTCGTGCTCCTTCAGCACGTCCAGGACCTTCGGGGTCCAGATCGGGTCCGGGCCGTCGTCGAAGGTGAGGACCAGGCGGTGGTCCGGGACGCTCAGGCTCTCGGTGCGGCCGCCACGGGTGTCGATGACGGGGCCGCCCTCCAGGATCTCCTCCGGAACCCGGTCGGTGGCGGCGGGGGCCTGGACGCGGTGGTCGGCGAGGATCTCGCTGTGCACGTAGCCGCGCAGCATGAGCATCGCCATCAGGGCGGCGAGGACGAGCACCGGCAGCAGCAGGCGCAAGGGCAGACGGCGCCGCGGGGAGCCGTCACGGGCTCCGGTCGCGGCCCGGTGACGGCGGGTGCGGGATGCCATCAGAGGGTGTACTCCGGGGACGGGGAGGGAGAGGGGTGAGCGTCGGCGAACGGGGCCGCGACGGGGGACGGGTCGGTCGCGCCGTTCGGGACGGTGCCGGTCCCGGGGTCGCCGCCGGTGCCCGCGGAGTCGCCGCCGCCGGTGGTCGGGGACGGGTCGGGGGAGGGTTCGCCGCCGTCCGTGGGGCTCGGGTCCACCGGGCCGGGGTCCGGGGCCTTCGGCGTGTCGCCCGGGCCCGGCTCGGTCGCGCCGCCGGCGCCCGGCCTGGGGGTGGTCCGGGTGGCGGTCGGCTCGGGGTCGGCCGCACCGGCGGGCGGTGCGGGGTCGGCGGTGGTGCCGGCGGCGGGTGCTTCGGCGCCGGGGGCGGGTGCCGCCGTGTCACCGGCCGAAGGGGTGGCACGGGGGACGGTGCCGCCGGCGGTGGCGGACGGCTCTACGGGCTCCTCGGGCAGCGGCGTGGTGTCGACCTGGCCGGCCGGTTTGCCCTCCTGCTGGCCCGGGACGGGCAGCCAGGGCGCGTTGGAGTTGCCGGACATCAGCGTGGCCACCATGACGACCGCGTAGACGGCGCAGGCGATGCCGACGGCTATGCCGAGGCGGCGGAAACGGCGGCTGCGGCGGCCGGAGGCGTCGACGAAGACGGGCCCGTCGGAGCCCTCGGGGGCCCTGCGGGGGGTGCCCTCGGCCCGGCGGAGCAGTCCGTCCCCGAGCTGGACGGCGTCGAGCTGGACCGTCACCTCGTGCGGGTCGTGGGTGTGTTCCGCGCCGGCGTCCGGCGAGGGCGCCGCGGTTCCGGGCGCGTCCGCCCATGGGTCGCGGAGGGGGGCGGTACCGGGGCCGGTACCGGGCGCGTCCGCCCATGGGTCGCGGAGGGGGGCGGTACCGGGGCCGGTACCGGGGCCGGGGAAGGCTCGGGTGGCGGCGACCGAGGGGAGGACGTCCGTGGCGTCGTCGTCCGGGCCACCGGGTCGGTACGGCCGCATGGGGCGGGTCCGGTCCTGCCCCGTCCGGTCGGGGCCCGGCCGCTCCGCGCTCGTCCAGTCCGGGCCTGCTCGGTCCGGGCCTATTCGGTCCGGGCCTATTCGGTTTGCGCCGGGGCGGTGCGCGCCCGTTCGGTCCGGGCCCATGGGGTTTCGGTCCCTTCGGGAACCCGGTGTCCGGGTGGGGGCGGCGGAGGCGGCGGAGGCGGCGGAGGTGGCGGGGGCGGCGTCCTGGCCGGGCGGGCGTATGCCGGCGCCGGGCTCGGGGAACGCGCCGGTCTCGGGAAACCCGTGCCTCATGCCGGCGCCGGGCCTCGTCTCAGGAAGCCCGCGGGTCACCGAGGCGGCCTCGGGCCACTCCGGTTGGGCGTCTTTCTGCCATTTCTTCACGCGCACGCACTTCCCCCCACGGGACAGTTCCGGGTGCGCATACGACTCCGAGCACCCGTCGACCGAACCGGCCCCCACCAGGTTCGAGCGCCCCCTGTACCACACCGTGCTCAGGCCAAGAATGTAGCGCACGTGGAGAGCCTGTGGTTTCCACGGTGTCAGTTGGGGACGGACATCACAGTGGCATCACTGTCCGGAATCCATCCGTCTGCGGGTCGCCGGAGCCACTCGTTCTCGGCCGCGAGCTGGGCCGCGGCCCGGCGGAGCGCGTCCAGCGCCGGGTGCACCAGCCCCTTTCGCCAGACGAGTGACACGGGCGACAGCGGCACCGGATCGACCAGTGGACGCACCACCGTGCGCGGCATGGCCGGAAAGTGCACGACGGCGAGGATCGGGGTGGGCGACTTCCCCATGATCCGCTGGAACTCCTCCTCCCCCACGGCCAGCGGAACGGGTGACGCCACATCGATGCCGCGTCCCTCGAACAGGTGCTGTGCGAGGTCGGTCCACTCCGGTGTCCGCGGATTGCCGGCCCCGGCGTACACCGTCTCCCCCGCCAGCGCGGCGAGCGGCACCTCGGGCCACGGGGCCAGCGGGTGGTCCTCGGGCAGCACGACCGCCATGGGCTCGTACCGGACCGGCTGGTGGGAGAGCCCGGCCCGCAGCGCCGGCGCCAGCCCCGCGAACCGCCCGAACGACGCGTCGAGGCGGCCGGCGAGCACTTCGGCGGCGGCGTACGTCAGCCCGCTCTCGTAACGGGCCATCAACTCCTGGTCGGGGGCGAGCCGGCGGGCCCGGTGCAGCACCTCGCGTCCGGTGGCCAGCCCCGGGGAGTTGAGGTCCACCAGCAGCGGCCGGGCCTGCCCGAAGGCGGCGAGGAGGTCGTCCTGCGCCTGGAGCACCCGCCGGGCGTACGGCAGCAGCCGCTCGCCGTCGGCGGTGAGCGTCACCTGCCGGGTGCTCCGGACGAACAGTTCGCAGCCCAGCTCCCGCTCCAGCCGCCGTACGTCCCGGCTGAGCGCCTGCTGGGCCACGTACAGCCGGGCGGCGGCCCGGGTGAAGTGCAGCTCCTCGGCGACGGTGACGAAGGCGCGCAGAAGGCGGGGTTCGAGGTGGCCGGGGTGGCCGGGGAGGTCGGGGGAAGGCATCCGGCGAATCTACAACCGGAGTGCGTCAATGCGCCCGGAGAAGGTGTTGGACCGCATGATCGGCCGGGCGGGACGGTGGGGCCATGCCGCAGCCGACCGCACAGAATCCGCCCCGCCGGGGTCTCCTGCCGACCGTCACCGCCGACACCCTGGTCATCGCCGACTTCGGCCCGCGCCGCCGGAACCCGCACGACACCCGCCCGCGCCGTCGCCGCCCACCGCGCTCCCGGCCGCCGGGCCCGTACCGCCGGCTCCTCGCCGTCCCCGGCGCCCGGGCGTTCACGATCGGGAACCTCATCGCCCGGCTCCCCATGGGCATGTTCAGCGTGAGCGCGGTCGTGATGATCGCCGGCACCCGGGGCTCGTACGCCCTGGCCGGCGCCGTCACCGCGACCGGGCTCGCGGCGACCGCGCTGGCCGCGCCGTGGACCGCGCGGCTCGTCGACCGGTACGGCCAGGCCCGGGTGGCCGTACCGGCCACGGTGTTCGCCGTCCTCGGCTCGCTCGCCCTGCTGCTGTGCGTGCGGCACGGCGCCCCCGACTGGACGCTGTTCGCCGCGTACGCCGCCACCGCCACCACCCCCAACACCGGCGGCATGGCCCGGGCCCGCTGGGCCCACCTGCTCAAGGGCGACGCCGACGGCCTGCACACCGCCAACTCCTTCGAGCAGGCCACCGACGAACTGTGCTTCATGCTGGGCCCGGTGCTGGCGGCCGTGCTGTGCGGGGCGCTGTTCCTGGAGGCGGGCACGCTGGTCGGGGCGGTGCTGCTGCTGACCGGCATGCTCCTGTTCACCGCCCAGCGCGCGACCGAGCCGCCCGCCCGGCCGCGCCCGCACGCCAGGGCACCGCTGCGGGCACCCGGCATACCGCCGCTGCTGGTGGTGTGCCTGGCCGTGGGCGGGGTGTTCGGCGCCATGGAGGTCGTCACGATCGCGTTCGCGGACGCACAGGGGCACCGCACGGCGGCCGGACTGGTCCTGGCACTGCAGGCGGCCGGTTCGTGCGCGGCGGGTCTGCTGTACGGCGCGCTGAGGCCGGCCGGGCCCGCCGAGGCACGTCTGCCGTGGTGCGTCGCAGCGATGGCGCTGCTGCTGACCCTGCCGCTGCTCGCGGCGGCCCTCACCGGCTCGCTCCCGCTGCTCGCGGGCGCGCTGCTGATCTCCGGGATGGCGACCGCCCCGGCGATGGTCACCACCATGACGCTGGTCCAGCGCCGCACGCCCGAGGGCCGCCTCAACGAGGGCATGACCCTCGCGGTGACCGGCCTGCTGGGCGGCATCGCCTGCGGCAGCGCGGCCGGGGGCTGGACGGTGGAGCACATCTCGGCCACGGCCGGGTACGGCGTTCCGGTCACGGCCGCCGCGGTGGCGCTGTTGCTGGCGCTGCTGCCGTCCCCCGGGTGCCGCCGGAACCATTGACGCCCTCACGTCGCGCCCTTACCTTCCTGCGTCGAAGCGCTTCGACGGCGTCGACACCGGAGGGGCGAGGCGGATGGCCAGGATCACCGACGTGGCCCGGCGGGCCGGGGTGTCCCCCAGCACCGTCTCGTACGCCCTCAGCGGCAAGCGCCCGATCTCGGAGGCGACCCGGCGCCGCGTCGAGGCGGCCGTCCGCGAGCTGGGCTACCGCCCGCACTCCGGTGGCCGGTCCAGGGTGCTGGCGCTGCTGGTCCCGCTGCGCTCCGGCGTCGACGTGCCCGTGGTGACGCGGTTCGCGGTGTCCGTGGTGGGTGCGGCCCGCGCCCACGACCACGACGTCCTGCTGGTCACCGGGGAGGACGGCGAGCAGGGGCTGCGCGGGATCGCGGCCGCGGGGACGGCGGACGCGGTGATCGTGATGGACGTGGAGCTGCGCGACCCCCGGCTGCCGCTGCTGCGCAGGCTCGGCCGGCCGTCGGTACTCATCGGCGTGCCCGCCGAGCCCGACGGTCTGACCTGCGTCGATCTGGACTTCCGGGCGGCCGCGGAACTGTGTGTGAACCATCTGGCCGGGCTGGGGCACCGGGTCGTGGCGCTGATCGGCTCGCCGCCGGAGGTGTACCTGCGGCAGACCGCGTTCGCCCACCGGGTGCTGGGCGGGTTCACGGCCGCCGCCGACCGTGCGGGGCTGGTCTCCTCCGTGCACCCCTGCGCCGCCGGGCGGGACGGCGCCCGGCGGATCGCCGAGGCGCTGCTCGCCCGGCACCCGGCGCCGACCGGTGTCGTCGTGCACAACGAGCCGCTGCTGGGGCCACTGGTCGACGCCTTCCGGCGGCTCGGGCTGCGAGTGCCCGGCGACCTGTCGGTCACGGCCATCTGCCCGGACGAGGTCGCCGCCGCCGCCCGCGTCCCGGTGACCTCGGTGTGCGTCCCGGCCGAGGAGGCGGGCAGGCGCGCGGTGGACCTGCTGATGAGCGGGCCGGCCGGCGCGCCGGCCCCTGCGGTCACGCTGCTGGCGCCCCGCCTCACGCCCCGCGCGAGCACGGCTCCGCCGCCGGTGCCGTGAGGCGGTCCGGTGTGCCGTCGGCCCCGGACCGGACGCGGCCGAGGCCCTGTTGCGGCGTCGCGCGGCAGGCGCCCACCCGGCAACAGGCCCTAGCCCAGGCCCCAGGCCCGGCCCAGCCGGTGGGCGGCGCACAGGTTCACGTCCAGGGCGTACGCGCCGGCGGTGCCGCACTGCTCGGGCCCGGTCCCCGGATCGACGGGCTGGCCGTGGCCCATGCCGGTGAGGGCGTAGGTCTCCACGACCGCCCGGCCGGCCGGGTCCCGGAAGACCTGGTGCGGATGTCCGGCCACGGTGTCGCTGACGTCCGCGGTCCGGTCGGCGCCGTGCACGTCGGTCCACTGTGCGACCAGGTCGGTCATGTTGACCGGCCTGACCGTGTAGTCGGCCGTACCGTGCAGGACGGTGAGCGCCGGCCAGGGCCCGTCGTGCCCCGGGCGGGCGGCCCGGACCCGGTCGCCCCACTGCCGCGGGGTCTGCGCGGCGCCGACGTACATGCAGACGTACGGCGACCCGGCCGCCTGCGCACAGCCGTACGGCAGCCCGGCGACGATCCCGGCGGCGGCGAACTTCTCCGGGTACGTGGCCGTCATCACGGCGGTCATGCCCCCGCCGGCGGACAGCCCGGTGACGTAGACGCGGGCGGCGTCGCCGGAGACGTCGGCGAGCTGCCGGTCCACCATCTGCGCGATGGACGCCGCCTCACCCCGGCCGCGGGCGATGTCGCCCGTCTGGAACCAGTTCAGGCAGAAGGAGGGGTTGTTGGCGCTCTGCTGCTGCGGCAGAAGGACGGAGAAGCCCCACCGGTCGGCGAGCTGGAGCCAGCCGCTGCCGGTGCCGTAGCCGGAGGCGTTCTGGGTGCAGCCGTGCAGCGCCACGACGACCGGCCGCCCGGCGGGCAGCCCGTCGGGGACGTACCGGAACATCCGCAGCGCGCCGGGGTTGGAGCCGAAGCCGGTGACCTCCTGGAGGGTGGCGGCGGCGGCCGGTGCCGGGGCGAGCAGTACGGAGAGGACGGCGGCGAGGACGGTGAGCAGGACGGTCGCGACCCTGGGCCGGGTCACCCGCGCTGGTGTCGTCTGTGTCATGCGGAGGGACCGTAGAAGCGCGAACCCCTCCTCGGTATGGGGCTGGGCCCCACAAACACGACGAGGGCCCGGTGGTCTACGACCACCGGGCCCTCGTCACATGGAGATTGTGGAGATGGCGGGAATCGAACCCGCGTCCAACGGTGCGGAACCAGGGCTTCTCCGTGTGCAGTCCGCTTCGATTTTCTCGGCCCCGGAGATCACGCGGACAAGTCTCCGACGGGCTCAGTCACTGTGTGATTTCCCTCTTCACCCCGTGACCGGGATCGAGGTTTAGTTCCCTAGCTGATGCCAGGTTCCGGGTCGGGAACAGCCCCGGGCTGACACTCCCGTAGTAGGAGGCTCGCTCTGCTACCTGAGATCAGGCAGCGAGGGCGAAGGCCTGCTGGGAGGAATCGCGCTTGGTGTTGGCGATTATTTTTTTCGGCCTGTGGTTTACGAGATCATGGCCGCTTCCTCGACACGCTTCCCCTGCTTCGACAGCCGCTGTCGAAACCGATCATCCCCATGTTGCGCTGTTCAATTGAATACGTTCAAACCCTCCAAGAGGGCCGCGTCGCACCGTCCTGCGGTGCGGATGCCATCGTACGTGACCGGCACCCGTCAGTGCCAGCGTATTCTCCGGCGTCACCCGGGTGTGGCAGCAGGTTCAACCATGTACGTCACCCGGGCATTCCCGGCCCCGGGATGTGACCTCTGTCACGCCCGCTGCTTGCGCCGGATCGCCGAGATCGCCCGCTCGGCCTCGCGCCGGTCCTGCTTCTCCCGGAGGGTCTGACGCTTGTCGTACTCCTTCTTGCCTCGCGCGAGCGCGATCTCGACCTTGGCCCGGCCGTCCTTGAAGTACAGGGCGAGCGGCACGACGGTGTGCCCGGTCTCCTGGGACTTCGACTCCAGCTTGTCGATCTCCGAGCGGTGCAGCAGCAGCTTCCGCTTGCGGCGGGCGCTGTGGTTGGTCCAGGTGCCCTGGCTGTACTCCGGCACGTGCACGTTGTGCAGCCAGGCCTCGTGCCCGTCCAGCTGGACGAAGCCGTCGGCCAGCGAGGCCCGCCCCTGGCGCAGTGACTTCACCTCGGTGCCGGTGAGGACCAGGCCGGCCTCGTAGGTGTCGAGGATGTGGTAGTCGTGCCGCGCCTTCTTGTTCTGCGCGATCAGCTTGCGCCCTTTTTCCTTAGCCATAGTGCCGACCATTTTCGCACTACGGAGGGGGTCGGCGGGAAGCCGTTTACGCGGCGGGCGCGGCTACGCCCCCAGGCCGCTGAGCACCGTCTCCGCGCGGCGCAGGGCCGTCGGGTCGACGGCGTCGAGTTCCAGGTCGGGCGTGATGCCCGTGCCGTCGACACCGCGGCCGGCGGGGGTGCGGTAGTGCCCCACGGTGAGCTCGGCGACCGAGCCGTCCGGCAGCGTGCCCGGCATCTGCACCGAGCCCTTGCCGAAGGTGCGGGAGCCCACGACGACCGCGCGGCCGCGGTCCCGGAGGGCGCCGGCGAGCAGTTCGGCGGCGCTCATCGTGCCGCCGTCGACGAGTACGACCAGGGCGCTGGTGGTGTCCCCGCCGGGCTCGGCGTGCAGGGCGCGCTGCTCGCCGTCCACGTCGTAGGTGGCCACGAGACCGCCGTCGAGGAAGGCGGCGGCGGCGGTGACGGCCTCGCCGACCAGGCCGCCGGAGTTGCCGCGCAGGTCGAGCACGATGCCGGCGCCGGCCGGGGAGCGCCGTACGGCCGTGCGCACCTCCTCGCCGACGCCCTTGGTGAAGGAGGCGACCTTGACGACGGTCGCGCCGCTCGCCAGCCGGCGCACGGTGACGGGCCGCGTGGTCAGCTCCGCGCGGCGCACGGTCTCGGTCCACGCGCGCGTGCCGCGCTCCAGGCCGAGCCGGACGGTGCTGCCGGCGGGCGCGTCGGCGGCGTCGCCGCGCAGCAGGGCGACGACCTCGGTGACGGGCCGCCCGTCGACCGTCCCGCCGTCGACGCTGCGCAGCCGGTCGCCCACGCGGATCCCGGCGTCGGCAGCGGGCGAGCCGGACCGCACCTCCGTCACCTCGACACGGCCGTCGCGGCCGCGTCGCACAGAGAGGCCGACGCCGGTGTACCGGCCGTCGAGGGCCTCCGCCAACTCCTGGTACTCGCCCGGGGAGTAGACGGCGCCCCAGCGGTCCCCGCTGCGGCTGACGGCCCGTTCGGCCGCCTCGACGGGGGACTTGCCGTCGGCCATCGCCTCGGCCGCCGCACGGGCCACGTCCGCGTGGCGCCCGGCGGGGGCGGCCTGACGGGACGGGTCGGACGCCGGCTCGTGATCGCCCGCGGGGAGCGAGCCGGTGGCCGCGCCGGCCACCAGGACACTGGCGAACACCAATGTCAGGGCGGCGCCGTGGCGAATGCGGCGGGGCTGACAGAACAGGTCACGACCTGACATGCCGGTGAGTCTAGGACAAGCGAAGAGGGTCGTACGGACGCTTGTCCGTACGACCCTCTTGGCATGTGTCACACCTTCAGGTACTTGCGCAGCGCGAAGAAGGCGGCCAACGCGGGCATCAGCAGACTGGTGGCGAGGATGAGCGGCAGCTTCGTGAGCACCGCGTCCCAGCCGATGAAGTTGATCAGATCGAGCTTCTCGGACAGCGCGAGCCCGTGGTCGATGATGAAGTACCGCGCGACCACCAGGAACCCGCAGGCGACCGCGCCGCCGATGAGCCCCGCGACCGCGGCCTCCATGATGAACGGCGCCTGGATGTAGAACCCGGAGGCACCGACCAGGCGCATGATGCCGGTCTCGCGCCGCCGGCTGAACGCCGAGACGCGCACGGTGTTGACGATCAGCATCAGCGCGACGACCAGCATGAGCGCCATGATCGCCCGCGCCGCCCAGTTCATGCCGTTCAGCAGCCCGAAGAGGTTGTCCAGGATGCCCTTCTGGTCCTGCACGGACTGCACGCCGTCCCGCCCGTCGAAGGCGGTGGCGATGACCTGGTACTTCTCCGGGTCGGTCAGCTTGATGCGGTACGACTCCTGGAGCTGGTCCGGCGTGAGGGAGCTGGCCAGCGGCGAGTCGCCGAACTGCTCCTTGTAGTGCTTGTACGCCTCGTCCTGCGACTCGTACGTCACCGTGTCGACGACCGACATCTCCTTGAGGTCGGCCTGGATCTGCTCCTTCTGGTCCTGGGTGACCGCGCCCTTGGCGCAGTTCGGGTCGGACTCGGCGTCGCTCTTGTTGCAGAGGAAGATCGAGACGTTGACCTTGTCGTACCAGTAGCCCTTCATCGTGTTCACCTGGTCGCTCATCAGGAGCGACCCGCCGAACAGGGCGAGCGACAGGGCGACGGAGACGATGACGGCGAACGTCATCGTCAGGTTGCGACGGAGACCGACGCCGATCTCCGACAGGACGAACTGGGCGCGCATGGCGTCTGGTTATGCCTTTCCGTGCATCTCGTGCGGTCTCAGTGCTGGTAGCCGTAGACGCCGCGCGCCTGGTCGCGGACGAGGCGGCCCTTCTCCAGCTCGATGACGCGCTTGCGCATCTGGTCCACGATGTTCTGGTCGTGGGTGGCCATGACCACGGTGGTGCCCGTGCGGTTGATGCGGTCCAGCAGCTTCATGATCCCGACGGAGGTCTGCGGGTCGAGGTTGCCGGTGGGCTCGTCGGCGATCAGCAGTTTGGGCCGGTTGACGAAGGCCCGCGCGATGGCGACGCGCTGCTGCTCACCGCCGGACAGCTCGCCCGGCATGCGGTCCTCCTTGCCGCCGAGCCCGACCAGGTCGAGCACCTGCGGCACGGACTTGCGGATCTCGCCGCGCGACTTGCCGATCACTTCCTGGGCGAAGGCGACGTTCTCGCCGACCGTCTTGTTCGGCAGCAGGCGGAAGTCCTGGAACACGGTCCCCAGCTGGCGCCGCATGTGCGGCACCTTCCAGTTGGACAGGCGGGCGAGGTCCTTGCCCAGCACGTGCACCTGTCCGTGGCTGGCCCGCTCCTCGCGGAGGACCAGCCGCAGGAAGGTGGACTTTCCGGAGCCGGAGGACCCCACGAGGAAGACGAACTCGCCCTTTTCGACCTCCAGGGATACATCCCTGAGGGCGGGGCGGTTCTGCTTGGGGTAGACCTTGGAGACGTTGTCGAATCGGATCACGGATGCACCACGGGTCGCCGGGGGTAGATGTGCGTGACCATACGCGAAGTGGGTATGGGACCGCAGTCACCGGTCGGGGTTGCGCGCTGGTTGCGCGTTTTGTCCCTGCCCCGGCGCCCGGAGGACCGCGCGCAGCGACGCGCGGAACCTGGCACAGTGGAACGAGGAACGTTCGCGGGACTGCGAGCGTTGGGTACGTGAACACGTGACCACGTGAACCGACACACCGGTGCGGTGCAAGGAGGGCGAGCGCATGACGTACGACCGGTTGGTGTGCGCGAACTGCGCGGCGCCCGTGAACGAGGGCCGGTGCCCGGTGTGCCGGGCGAACCGCGAGCGACTGCAGCAGGGGAACTTCTTCGCGGGTCTGAACCCGATGGCGCTGATCGCGCTGCTGGCGGTGCTGGTCGCGGCGGTGGCGCTGCTGGCCCACCAGACCGCCTGACGCGGGACACACGGCGAGGGGCCCGGAGCACTGTGCTCCGGGCCCCTCGCCGTGTTCGTACGGTTACCGTCAGGCAGCCGCGCCGTGGCCGGCCACCACGCGCGGCAGCACGCGGAAGCCGATGCCGCCGGCGATCATCGTGGCGGCGCCGATCACCAGGAACGTGGTCTCCGCGGCACCGGTCTCGGCGAGCTCCTCGCCGTTGCCCTGGGCCGAGGCGTCGGAGGCCGGGACCTCCGTGCCGGTGTCGGTGAGGGCGGAGGAGCCCTCCTCCTGCGCGGAGGCGTCGTTGCCACCGCCGTCGGGGGTGGTGCCGTCGCCGCCGGTGGAACCGCCGGTGGTGTCGGAGCCGCCGATCACGCCGCCGTTACCGCCGGTGGAGCCACCGTTGCCGCCGGTGGAGCCACCGTTGCCGCCGGTGGAACCGCCGTTACCGCCGGTGCTGGTGCCGCCCTCGGAACCGCCGGTGCCCGTACCGCCCTCGGAGCCGCCCGTGCCGGTGCCGCCCTCGGAGCCACCGGTACCGGTGCCACCCTCGGAACCGCCGGTGCCCGTGCCACCCTCGGAGCCGCCCGTGCCGGTGCCACCCTCAGAGCCGCCCGTGCCGGTGCCACCCTCAGAGCCGCCGGTGCCCGTGCCACCCTCAGAGCCGCCGGTGCCCGTGCCACCCTCAGAGCCGCCGGTGCCCGTGCCACCCTCGGAGCCGCCGGTACCGGTACCACCCTCAGAGCCACCGGTACCGGTACCACCCTCAGAGCCGCCCGTGCCCGTACCGCCCTCGGAGCCGCCCGTGCCGGTGCCGCCCTCGGAGCCGCCGCCCGGCTCGCACGAGGGGTCGACGACGATGTCACAGGGGTTGCCGGTCTCTTCCTCGCCGGCCTCGACACCGATGCCGAGACCGAGGCCGCCCTCGTTCGTCTCAGCGGTCACACCGATCTCGAGCGCCGACGCCGCACCCGCGGCGGTCAGCGAAGCGCCGGCGGCGATCACCGCGCCCGCGGCTATGCGCGCGACACGGATCCGCGTCTTCTTCGTCATGTAGTTGCTACCCCCAGTAGCCGAATAGTCGATGAGGCGGCGTTCGGGGCCGTGATCGACGGGGGCAGCGGTATCGAAGCCAAGTCCCCCGGTTCACATGCGCCCCAGAAATACGCATGCCGCGCCTCACCCTTCCGATTTTTCACAGCAACGTCAAGGCCGTTGCGCACGCGATGTCCAGGTACGAGATGTATGCCAGGAACGGAAGGGCGTGAGTGTGATGTAAAACCCGGACATCACCGGCACAGAAAAGGCAACTGCCGCCGGGAGGGCGGCAGTTGCCTTGTCGACAAAGCGGCGTTTTTGCAGTCCGGTTACTTCTCCTGCTGCTTGCGCCAGCGAATTCCGGCTTCGAGAAAGCCGTCGATCTCACCGTTGAAGACGGCCTCGGGGTTGCCGACTTCGTGCTCGGTCCGCAGGTCCTTGACCATCTGGTACGGGTGCAGGACGTAGGAACGCATCTGGTTGCCCCACGAGTTGCCGCCGTCGCCCTTGAGGGCGTCCATCTTGGCCTGCTCCTCCTGGCGCCGCCGCTCCAGCAGCTTGGCCTGGAGGACGTTCATCGCCGTGGCGCGGTTCTGGATCTGGGAGCGCTCGTTCTGGCAGGAGACGACGATGCCGGTGGGGATGTGCGTGATGCGCACCGCGGAGTCCGTGGTGTTCACGCCCTGGCCGCCCGGACCGGAGGACCGGTAGACGTCGATGCGCAGCTCGGACTCGTCGATGTCGACGTGGTCGGACTGCTCGACGACGGGGAGCACCTCGACCCCCGCGAAGGACGTCTGGCGGCGGCCCTGGTTGTCGAAGGGCGAGATGCGCACCAGCCGGTGCGTGCCCTGCTCCACGGAGAGGGTGCCGTAGGCGTACGGCACCTGCACGGCGAAGGTGGTCGACTTGATGCCGGCCTCCTCCGCGTACGACGTCTCGTAGATCTCGGTCTTGTAGCCGCGCTGCTCGGCCCAGCGCAGGTACATGCGCTGGAGCTTCTCGGCGAAGTCGGCCGCGTCGACGCCGCCGGCCTCGGCGCGGATGTTGACGACCGCCTCACGGGCGTCGTACTCCCCGCTGAGGAGCGTACGGACCTCCATCTCGTCCAGCGCCTTGCGGACGGCCGTGAGCTCGGACTCGGCCTCCGCGCGGGTGTCCGGGTCGTCCTCCTCCTCGGCCATCTCGAAGAGCACGGCGAGATCGTCGATCCGTCCGCGCAGCGCCTCCGCCTTCCTGACCTCGGCCTGGAGGTGGGAGAGCCGGCTGGTGATCTTCTGCGCCTCGTCCGGGTTGTCCCACAGGGACGGCGCGGCCGCCTGCTCCTCGAGCACGGCGATGTCTGCCCTCATCTTGTCGAGGTCCAGAACGGCCTCGATCGACTCCATGGTCGAGGAGAGGGACTTGAGCTCTTCGGATACATCGACGACTGCCACGCATCCAGCGTAACGGCTCCGCCAAGCGGTCCACGCCGGGTGCGGGCGAGCGGACGGGTGCACCGCCTCCCGGCGAGGCGGGGCCCGTCACGGGGGCAGGGGTCCTCAGGGCGAGGCGGAGCCCGTCACGGCGAGGCGGGGGCCCTCACGGCGAGGCGGGGGCTGAGTTCTTCGTGTCCTGCGGGTCGGCGCCCGTGTCGTCACCGGACGTGGCCAGCCAGGTGCCGGCGCCGATCGCGGCGGCCAGGGCGAGCGCACCGGCGCTCAGCGCGGCCCGGCGGCGCCGGGCGGCGGCCCGGTTGCGGGCCGAGCCGGGGCGTGGGGCGCCGCTCGCGCGCGGGGCGCGGGCGGTCCCGCGGGCGCCACCCGCCAGCTCGTCGGGCGCCGGTACCCGCATGGAGGTGTGCGTGTCGCGGTTGGAGTCGGCGGGCTTGGCACCGGGCACCAGCGGGACCGCGCCACGGCGCCGTACCGGTTCCCCGGCCCGCGCGGGGCCCTCGGCCGGCTCCTCGGCGTCGTCGAGGACCTCCTCCGGCTGCTCCGCGCCGGGCTCGTCCACGTCCAGCGGGGGCATGCCCGCCAGCAGCGGCAGCAGCTCGCGCAGCCGGGCGCCCAGCTCGGAGGCGCGCAGCCGGGAGGCCGGTGCCTTGGCCAGGCACTGCACGAGGAGCTGCCACAGCTCGTCCGGGATGCCCGGGAGGGGGACGACGGACTCGGTGACGTGGCGGCGCAGGACCGCGCCGGGGTGGCCGCCGCCGAACGGGGTGAAGCCCGCGAGCAGCTCGTACAGGACGGTGGCGAGCGCGTAGATGTCCACGGACGCACGCGGCGGCAGGCCCTCGACGATCTCCGGCGCCAGGTAGTCGGGGGTACCGATGATCTTCGTGGCGCGGGTGCGGCGCGGGGTGTCGATGAGCTTGGCCACACCGAAGTCGGTCAGCAGGGCGCGGTGCGAGGCGCCCGGGCCGAGCGGGCCCTGCATGTCCAGCAGCACGTTCTCCGGCTTGACGTCGCGGTGGACGACCCCGGCGGCGTGCGCGGCGGCCAGTCCGTCGGCCACGTCGGCGACGATCGCCACCGCCGCCTCGGGCGCGAGGCGCCGCTCCCGGTCCAGCCGGGTGCGCAGGTCGGTGCCGCGGACCAGGTCCATGACGAGGGCCAGGTCGTTGCCGTCGACGACCAGGTCGCGCACGGAGACGACGTTCGGGTGCTCCAGGCCGAGCAGTGCGGTCCGCTCCTGCACGAAACGGCCGACGAGCTCCTGGTCGGAGGCGAGGTCCTCGCGCAGCAGCTTGATCGCCACAGGGCCCTCCGGCCCCTCGCCCAGCCACACCGTGCCGGCGCTGCCCCGCCCGAGGATCTGGTGGGCGGTGTACCGGCTGCCGATCTTCCGTGCCAAGACTGCTCCTACCGACGCGTGTTGTCGCCAAAACTACGCGTACGGCGAGCCAACCTTCACCGCGGAGGCGGAAATCACCCGCCAGGTGTCGACAAATCCCCAACCTGGCCGCGGCCGGGGCGGCCGGGCCGGTCAGCCGGTGCCGGAGCCCGTACCGCCGCTGCCGCCCAGGTCCTGGACCCAGGACGCGACATCGCCGACCCAGGTGGTGATCTGGTCCCAGTAGCCCTTGCCGGTGCCGATCCACTCCTGGAGCGGGCTCAGCTCCCAGACCAGCCAGCCGGCCACGAACAGGATGACGATCGTGAACAGGCAGCCCTTCAGACAGCCCAGGCCGGGGATCCGCATGGGGTTGGCGCTGCGCTGCCTCGGCGGCCGGGGTTCGCGCCGGGGGCGCTGCGGCTCGGGCGTGGGCGGCGGGGCGTACCGCTGCGGCTGGGGCTGCGGGGGCTGCTGCGGCTGAGGGGTGGCGTAGCGCTGCGGCCGGCCTTGCGGGGGATGCCCGTATCCCTGCTGGGGCTGGGGCCCGCCCTGCGGCGGCCGCTGCGGCTGCTGCTGCGGCCGGGCGACCTGGCGCTGCGGGCGGCGGCGCAGCGGGTCCTGGGCGGGGTCGAGGTACTGGACCTGCGTCTGCTCGTTGCGGTCGCGGGCGGCGCGCAGCTGGTTCTGCCAGGGGTGCGGGTCCTCGGGGCTCCCGCCCTGTCCCTGTTGGCCCTGTTGGCCCTGTTGGCCCTGCTGGCCCTGTTGGCCCTGCTGGCCCTGCTGACCGGGCGGCCCCGGCGGCACCGGGGGCATCACGGCGGTCGGGTCGGCCGCGCCGCGGTTCGGCAGGACGGAGGTGGGGTCGGCGGCGCCGGCCGGGCCGCCGGTGTGCGGCAGGACGCTGGTCGCGGCGTTCGGGTCGTACGAGCCCGCGCCGTGGGGCAGCACCTGGGTCGGGTCGGCGGCACCGGGCGTGCCGGGCACGGGGGCGGGTGCCGGGTCCGGGACGAGGAGGGCGCCGACGCCTTCCGCGGCGGCGATCTGCGCGGAGCTCGCGTGCACGCCGATGCCCTCGGCGACGGTGCGCAGGCCACGGGCGAGGTTCTCGGCGCTGGGGCGCTCGTCGGGGGTCTTGCGCAGGCAGCGCTCGATGACCGTCCAGAGCGGATCGGGGACCGTGGACGGGCGGCGCGGCTCGGCGCTGAGGTGCTGGTGCAGGACCTCCAGGGCCGAGCCTCCGGAGAACGGCGGACGGCCGGTGACCAGCTCGTAGAGGAGGATGCCGGCGCCGTAGACGTCGACGGCGGAGGTCTGCGGGTGGCCCTCGGCGGACTCCGGCGCGACGTACGCGGGCGTGCCGACGAACTCGTGGGTGCGGGTGAGGCCGGGCGAGTCGGCGAGGCGCGCGATCCCGAAGTCGGTGAGCATCGGGTGCATCTCGCCGCCGTCCTGCTTCAGCAGGACGTTGGCCGGCTTCAGGTCGCGGTGCACGACGCCGTCGGCGTGGCTGGCGGCGAGCGCGTCGGCGATCTGAGCGGTGAGCAGCGCGGCGGCGACGGGGGTGAAGGGCCCGTTCTCACGCAGGTAGCGGTGCAGGTCGGGGCCGTCGACGAGGTCCATGACCAGCGCCAGCAGATCGCCCTCCACCACCAGGTCGCGGACCCGGACGATGTTCGGGTGGGTCAGCCGCAGCAGTACGGACCGCTCCCGCAGGAAGCGCATCACGACGTCGGCGTCGTTCGCGAGCTCCTCCTTGAGGACCTTGATCGCGACGGTCTCGCCGGGCTGTCCGGGTACGGCCGCCTCGGCGCCCGCGGTCTCACGCTGGCGGGCTCGCCAGACGGTCCCCGTGGCGCCGCGTCCGAGCGGCTCCTCGAGGAGGTACTTGCTGCCTACCGGCCGCACGTCATGCGCTCCCTGCTGCTTGCTGGCGTTTCCGACCCACTGTAATGCCGCCCTGCGCGGCACCGGGCCGTCGTCGTCTGTGGCCCGGCCGCGGGCCCGCGGTTGATCTCCGTCGGTCTCCGCGTCGGTCCGTCATCCGCGCCCGGGTTCCGCTTCCGGTGCGTGTTCACAGGAAAGACGCTCGACCCGGTCCGTTGGTTGCCGGGCCCGGACGTGACCGATCTCAAGCGATGCTCAAACGATCAGCCGGGCGGCACTGGTCAGGCACTTTTGCGGGCAGAGCCGACCAATCAAGATCATTGAACGGTGGAGGGCGGGCGCGTTGTCAGCGGCAGGTGCGAGGATGCCTCCAGAACTGGCAGACGTGCTCGTGTGGCGGTGGGGGAAGTGATGCAGATCCGGCTGACCGTCGTGGACCCGCTGCGCCCGTCCTCCGCGGCGGGCAGCGCCGCAGGCTGCGACGTGCTGGTCACCGCCCCGGCCGGCACGGCCCTGGCCGCGGTGGCGTCGGCGCTGGCCTCGGCCCTCCCGGGTGGTGACGGCTCCGCTTCCGGTTCCGGTTCCGTGGTGCTGTACGCCGGTGAGCGGCGGCTCGACGCCCAGCGCTGCACGCTGGGCGAGCCCCCGCTGATCGACGGTGCCGTGCTGTCGCTGGGCGCCCCGGGCGAGCCGGAGCCCCACCCCGAGGCGGACGACGCCCCGGCCCAGCTCCATGTGGTCGCCGGTCCCGACGCGGGCGGTGTCCATCTGCTGCACGGCGGCCAGATCCGGCTCGGCCGCTCCGCCGGCGCCGACGTAGCCCTCGACGATCCGGACGTCTCCCGGTTCCACTGCGCGGTGACCGTCGCGGCCGACGGCCACGTCTCGGTCGCCGACCTCGGCTCGACGAACGGCACCACCCTGGACGGCGCCCGCGTGGGCGACCGCCCCGTCCGCTTCGCGCCGGGTGCGCTGCTGCGGATCGGCGAGTCGGCGCTGCGGCTGGTGGCGGGCCGGGGGTCGGAGCGGGTGGTGACGACCCCGGACGGCGAGGGGCACGTGCGCGTGGCCGTACCGGCCGGGGGGAGCGGAGCGGCACCCGCGCGCACGGACCATGCGGTGAGCGGCCCGGCGGGCCCCGGGGGGCCGGCCGCGTACGGGGGCGAGGACGGTCGCGGGGGCCGGGGCGCCCACGGCGCTGAGGACGGACGTGCGGGCCCGGGCACCCACAGGAGCGAGGACGGCCACAGGGGTTCGAGCGCCTACGGGAGCGAGGACGACCACAGGGGACCAGGCACCCACGGGAGCGAAGACGGCCACAGAAGCCCGGGCACCCACGGGAGCGAAGACGGCCACAGAAGCCCGGGCACCCACGGGAGCGAAGACGGCCACAGGGGCCCGGGCACCCACGGGGGCCCGAACGCGCACGGGGGTGGGGACGCCCGTGGGGGGCCGAGCGCCTTGGTGGGCAGCGGCACCCAGGTGGGCCCGGGAGCCCGCGGAGGTCCGGAAGCCCGAGGAGGCCAGGAAGCCCACCGAGAAGGCCAGGAAGCCCGAGGAGGCCCGGAGGTTCACGACGGGCCGGGCGCCCGCGAACGGCGGGAGGCCCACGAGGGCGGCCGGGAAGTCCGGGGGACCCCGCACGCCTACGGCTCGGCGGGCTGGGGTTCCGCCGACGCCTCGCCCGGCGCCCGGGACCACGGCGCTCCGCAGGCGCCGCTCGTACCGGGCCAGGGCGGCGCCCCGACGATCGAGACGCACGGCGGCACCCGCCCGCCCGCCGCCGCACCGACCGCCACGCCCCTCGCCGGCACCGGGGACCACCCGTCCGCGTCCGGCGCCGGGGCCGCCGACGCCACGCACGCCGGCCCGCCCCCGGCGACCGACTCCGGGGACTCGGTCGCCGGGAGCGGGACCGGCCGCCGGAAGGGCACTCCGGTGCGGGGGACCGATGCCCCACAGGGCGTGCGCAGGCGCGGGGGGCTCACGGCGTGGGCGCGGCGGCTGACCGGCGGGCGCGGTGAGCCGGGCGCGGCCGGGCGTCCGGCGTACGACGCCGAACCGGCCGGCGACCCCGCGGCCGAGGCCACTGTCACCGCGCCCCCGACACCGGAGAGGTGGCCCGACCCGGCCGCGCTCCTGCTGACGGCGCTGGGCCCCGGGCCTCGCCTGTGGGAGCGCGGGCCGGGGCATCCGGAGGCGCTCACCGTGCGGCTCGGCACGGCCGACCGGGTCGCGCCGGGCGGCTCGTCGCCGCTGCCCGCGGTGCCGGTGACCGCCGGGCTGCGCGAGGCCGGGGCGCTCGGGCTGGCGGGTCCGCGCGAGCGGCTCTCCGGGCTGGCCCGCGCGGTGCTGGCCCAGCTCGCCGCGCTGCACTCCCCCGACGTCCTGGAGATCGTCCTGATCAGCACGGACCGCGCCCGCCCGGTCCAGGAGCGCACCGCCGAGTGGTCCTGGCTGGGCTGGCTGCCGCATCTGCGCCCCGGGCACGGCCAGGACTGCCGTCTCCTGCTCGCCCACGACCGCGAGCAGGCCGCGGCGCGTGTCCAGGAACTGGTCCGCCGGCTGGAGGACCACCTGGCGGACGCCCGGTCGGGCAGGCCACGCCCGGCGACGCCCGCCCACACCGTGCCGGCCGCCCGCGCCGGGGGGCCGCTCCCCGGAACAGCCGGTACAGCAGCGCACGGGACAGCAGGGCACGGCACCGCAGCGCACAGCACCGCAGGGCACGGCACCGCGGCACCCGGCGCGGCGGCAGGGACCGCAGAGGCCGCCGGCTCCCCGACACCGGCTACACCGGCTCTCGGAGCATCCGCCTCGGCGGCACCCGGCTACTCCGCGCCCACCGCATCACGGCCCACACCAACCGCAGGCGGAGCATCAGCCTCCCCAGCACCCGCCCCCCGGGCAACACCGCCGGCGCCCCCGACCTCCGGCGCACCCGGCTCGGCAGCCCCCGTCCCCGGCGTCCCCGACTCGGGCACAACCGGCGCCGCGGCGCCAACCCCCGGAGCGTCCGGCGCTGCCGCCCCCGTCCTCGGCTCCGCCGCACGGTGGGCGGTCGCCGGACCGGGCCTGCCGGCCGCCCCGGCCGGCCACTACCCCCACACCCCGGCCACGGAAGACGCGGCCGGGACCGTCCGGCGGCCCTCCTGGGCACGTGCCGACGGGGACTCCGGCGAGCCGGCCGGCTTCGCCGGTCCGTACACGGTGGTCGTGGTGGACGGCGACCCCGGCGGCGCCGACGTGCGCGAGGCGGTGGCGCGGCTGGCGGTCGAAGGGCCGCGGGCCGGGATCCACCTCGTGTGCCTCGCCGAGACGCCCGCCGCCTCCCCCGCCTCGCCGGTGACGGAGACGTACGAGGCGGCCTGTGCCGTCTCGCCGGTGTTCCGGGAGTGCGGTGCCGTCGCACTGCTCAGCGGGGACGTGGCGACGGCCCTGCGGTTGCTCCGCGTCGCCCGCGCGGGCGCACCCGGCACGGACGCCCCCCGGCCCGGTCCGGTGGGCCACGGCACCCTCGGCACGGTGGACGCCGTCTCCCAGCCCTGGGCCGAGCGGTTCGCGCGGGCGCTGGCCCCGCTGCGCCCGGAGGGCACCCTCGGTCAGCGGCACCCGCGCGTGTCCGCACCGCTCCCCCGGACGGCCCGGCTCCTCGACGAGTTGGGCCTGGCCCGGGCCACCCCGGCGTCCCTGATGGCGCGGTGGGCGGACGCGGCGGACGACACCACCGCCCTCGGCGGGCGTGCACACGGCGTGCTGGGGGCCGGACCGCGCGGCCCGGTCACCGTGGACCTGGCGGCCGAGGGACCGCATCTGCTGATCGAGGGGCCGCCGGGCAGCGGCCGTACGGAGCTGCTGCGAGCGCTCGTCGCCTCGCTCGCCTCGGCCGAGCGCCCCGACCGCCTGGGCGTCGTCCTGATCGACGGCCGGGACGGCGTGGGCACCGGCGGCGCGGTGGGCGAGGGCCTGCGCAGCTGCACGGACGTCCCGCACGTCACGACCCACCTCACCGCCAACGACCCGGTGCGCATGCGGGAGTTCGCCCAGTCGCTGAGCGCCGAGCTCAAGCGCCGCGCCGAGTTGCTCGGGCGGTCCGACTTCACCGAGTGGCACACCGGACGCGAGGTCTCGGGCCGGATGGTCGCCCAGCGCACGGCGGGCGCCCGCACCCGCACCGGAACCAGCACCAACAGCAGCGCCAGCAGCACCAGCAGCACCAGCGGTCTCTCAGGGACGACCGGTGCCGCCCCGGCCACCGGCCCCGCCGTGGCCCCCGCGCACACCGCCGATACCGGCGCCACCCCATCCACCGCCCCCACCACTCCCACCGGTCCCCCGTCCCCTGGCGCCGCGGACCTGGACGCCCCGCCCAGCTCGACGCTGCGGCTGCGGCCGGGCGCGGCGCGGCGTCGGGCGGAGGCCGCGCCGCCGCTGCCCCGGCTGGTGGTGGTCGTCGACGACCTGGACGCCCTGGTCACGCCCGCCCTCGGATCGCCCGGGCGCCCCGCCGCGGGGTCCGTGATGCGGGCGCTGGAGGCCGTGGCGCGCGAGGGCGAGCGGCTCGGCGTCCACCTGGTCGCGGCGGCGACCCCCGGTGGCCGTACGGCGCAGACGGAGCCCGCGCGCCGGGCGGCGCTGCGCGTCACCCTGGACACGCCGGTACCCGGCCCGGACGAACCGGCCCCCGGACGCGGGCGGCTGACCGTCCCCGACGGCCGGGTCATACCGCTGCAGGCGGGCCGCGTCACGGGCCGCATCCCCCGCACGGCGACCCTGCGCCCCACGGTCGTCCCACTGGAGTGGCACCGCATGGGCGATCCGCCCACCCGACGTCCCGTCCGGGAGCTGGGCAACGGCCCGACGGACCTGGCACTGCTGGCGAGCGCGCTGGAGCGGGCGGCCCGCGAGGTCTCGGCGGCGGAAGTGCCGTCGCTGCTCTGACGCCCGTCCACCCACGCTCCTGCCCCAGGCCTGCCCCCCTCAACAACCCTGCACTGCCCCCAACACCCCGGCGGCGCCCCAAGCCTGACTCTCAGTCACCCAATCCTCGCGCCCCGGACCACTCCCACCCCCCACCCCCGCAACCCATGGTCACGAGGGGGTCACGATCCCCCGGTTGACAAGGGACGCGCTCTTGCCGCCCCCAACCCCCCGGGCGTACACCAGACCGCACGGGACAGCGCCGAACGCTCGACGAGGCACGAAGAACGGGGCAGTGATGCGCACGAGCAGCACCATCGGGAAACGCAGGACCGTCAGGCAGGCCACGAGAGTCGCGGCGGCCCTCGCCGCGGGCGCGCTGGCGCTCTCGCTCACCGCGTGCGGCGGGGACGACGACGGCGGCAACGGCAACGGCGGCCAGGGCGGCGGCGACCAGCAGACGGAGAGCGCCGTCACCCTCCCCAAGCTGGACGGCGAGACCCTGGAGGTCGCCGCGGTCTGGACCGGCGCCGAGCAGGAGAACTTCAAGAAGGTCCTCGCGGAGTTCGAGAAGCGCACCGGTGCCAAGGTGACCTTCGTGCCCGCCCAGGACCCGATCATCAACTTCCTCGGCTCGAAGATCGCGGGCGGGGCCCCGCCGGACGTGGTGATGCTGCCGCAGCCCGGCGCCATCAAGCAGGCCGTGGACAGGGGCTGGGCCAAGCCGCTGGGCGCCGAGGCGCTCAAGGAACTGGGCGAGAACTACTCGCCGGGCTGGCAGGACATCGGCAAGGTCGACGGCAAGCAGTACGGCGTCTACTACAAGGCCGCCAACAAGTCGCTGATCTGGTACAACACGCAGGTCTTCGAGAACGCTGGCGTCTCGGAGCCGAAGACCTGGGACGAACTCCTCAGCACCGCGCAGACGGTCTACGACTCGGGCGTCACCCCGTTCTCCGTCGGCGGCGCGGACGGCTGGACCCTGACCGACTGGTTCGAGAACGTCTACCTCTCGCAGGCGGGTCCGGAGAAGTACGACCAGCTGGCCAAGCACGAGATCAAGTGGACCGACCCGTCGGTGAAGGAGGCGCTGACCACCCTCGCCGAGATCTGGGGCAAGCAGGACTACATCGCGGGCGGCGCGTCCGGCGCGCTGCAGACGGAGTTCCCGGCCTCGGTGACGCAGACCTTCACCGGCGGCGCCCAGCCGAAGGCGGGGATGGTCTTCGAGGGCGACTTCGTGCAGGTGAACATCGGCGAGACGACCGCGAAGGTCGGGCAGGACGCCAAGGCGTTCCCGTTCCCGGCGGTCGGTGACATCGCGCCGGTGGTCTCCGGCGGTGACGCGGCCGTGATCCTGGAGGACTCGAAGGCGGCGCAGGCGCTGGCCACCTGGCTGGCCTCCCCGGACGCGGCGGTGATCCACGCGAAGCTGGGCGGCTACCTGTCGCCGAACAAGAACGTGGACGCCTCCGCGTACCCCAACGACGTCCAGCGGGGGATCGCCGAGGCGCTGATCGCGGCCGGTGACGACTTCCGGTTCGACATGTCCGACCAGGCCCCGCAGGCCTTCGGCGGCACGCCCGGCAAGGGAGAGTGGAAGGCGCTGCAGGACTTCCTGAAGAACCCGAAGGACGTCGCGGGCGCACAGCGGAAGCTGGAGGCCGACGCGGCCGCCGCGTACGGGAACTGACGCGATGACGTCGGCTGCCGCGGAGGGCGTCGCCAAGACCGGGGTGACGCCCCCGGCCCCCCGCCCGCGCAAGAGCGTGACCGGCACCCGCAGGACCGTGGCGGCCCTGTTCCTGCTGCCCGCCCTGGTGCTGCTCGGCGCGCTCGTGGTCTACCCGATCGGGTACTCGGTCGTCCGCAGCTTCTACGACCAGTCCGGCGACTCCTTCGCCGGCTTCGACAACTACCAGGCCCTGTTCACCGACGACGGCATCCGTACGGCGCTGAAGAACAACATCATCTGGGTGGTGTTCGCGCCGACGGTGGCCACCGCGCTCGGTCTGATCTTCGCCGTGCTCACCGAACGGGTGCGCTGGGGCACGGCGTTCAAGCTGGTCGTCTTCATGCCGATGGCGATTTCGATGCTGGCGGCCGGCATCATCTTCCGGCTGGTCTACGACCAGGACCCGGACAAGGGCGTGGCGAACGCGGTATGGGTCGGCGTGCACGACACGTTCGCCCAGGCGTCGGCGTTCCCGAAGGCCCACCCGGGCCGCGAGTCGCCGCTTCAGCCGGCCGGCGGCGGCGCGTTCGTCACCAAGGAGCCGGTCCGCGCGGGCGACCCGGTGGCGCTGCCGCTGGTCGGCGTCGCCCCCGACGTGATGCCGGACGACGCGAAGACGGCCGTGGCGCCGCGGGCCGAGCCGGGCAAGGTCACCGGCACGACCTGGCAGGACTTCACCCGCGGCAAGGGCGTCGGGCAGCTCAACGGCGTCGACGACGCCGAGCTCGGCTATGCCGGGATGAAGATCGAGGCGGTGAAGGACGGCAGGGTGGTGGCGTCGACGACGGCCGCCGCCGACGGCACGTTCACGCTGCCCGCCGCGGCCGACGGGGCGCTGCTGCGGCTGCCGGGCGACAACTTCAAGGAGCCGTACAACGGCCTGAACTGGCTCGGCCCGTCACTGGTGACGCCCGCGATCATCGGGTCGTACGTGTGGATGTGGGCGGGCTTCGCGATGGTGCTGATCGCGGCGGGACTCGCGGGCGTGCCCCGGGAACTGCTGGAAGCCGCGCGGGTCGACGGCGCCAACGAGTGGCAGGTCTTCAGACGGGTCACGGTGCCGCTGCTCGCGCCCGTCCTCGCGGTCGTGGCCGTCACCCTGATGATCAACGTGCTGAAGATCTTCGACCTGGTGTTCATCATCGCGCCGGGCTCCTCGCAGGACGACGCGAACGTGCTCGCCCTGGAGCTGTACCGCAAGGGCTTCGCGGCGGACCAGCCGGGCGTCGCCAGCGCGATCGCGGTGTTCCTGCTGCTGCTGGTGATCCCCGTCATGTGGTTCAACGTCCGACGACTCCGGCGGGAGGTGCGGCGATGACATCGCATGTGCCGTGCTGCGGCCGGGAGTCCGGGGGTTCTCCTCCGGATGAGCACAGTAACGTCCGACGACTCCGGCGGGAGGTGCGGCGATGAGCGCGGACGCGGGTCCTCTCACCAAGGCGGAGCCGAAGCCGCCCGCCTCCCCCGCCGAGCCGAAGCGGTCGCTGGGCTCACGGCTCGCCGAAAGGGTCAGCGGCGGCCTGGTTCAGGTGTTCCTGATCGTGGTCGGCCTGTTCTGGCTGGTCCCGACCATCGGTCTGCTGCTGTCCTCGCTGCGCACCCCGCGGGACATGGCGGCGAGCGGCTGGTGGGAGGTCCTCACCAAGCCCTCCCAGCTCACCTTCGCCAGCTACGACGAGCTGCTCCGCAACAGCGACATCACGAACTCGCTGGTCAACACCGTGCTGATCACCGTCCCGGCGACGGTCCTCGTCGTCGTCATCGGCTCGCTGGCGGGCTATGCGTTCGCCTGGATGGAGTTCCCGGGCCGCGACTGGTGGTTCCTCGGCGTGGTGGGGCTGCTGGTGGTGCCGGTGCAGGTGGCGCTGATCCCGATCGCCGAGCTGTTCGGCAACATCGGCCTGTTCGGGTCGATCCTCGGGGTGATCCTGTTCCACGTCGGCTTCGGCCTGCCGTTCGCGGTGTTCCTGCTGCGGAACTTCTTCGCGGAGATCCCGCGCGAGCTGCTGGAGGCGGCCCGCCTCGACGGGGCGGGTGAACTGCGGCTATTCGCCAGGGTCGTGATGCCGCTCGGCGGCCCGGCCATCGCCAGTCTGGGCATCTTCCAGTTCCTGTGGGTGTGGAACGACATGCTGGTCGCGCTGATCTTCTCGGACTCCGGGAGCCAGCCGATCACGGTCGCCCTCCAGACGCAGGTACGGCAGTTCGGCAACAACATCGACGTGCTGGCGCCCGGCGCGTTCATCTCCATGGTGATCCCGCTGGCCGTGTTCTTCGCCTTCCAGCGGCAGTTCGTGTCCGGCGTGATGGCGGGCGCGGTGAAGTAGCGGCGCACGGCGAGAACTTGTGGCCCTGGCTCGGGGGCGGACCGGCTGCCGGTCCGCCCCCTGCCGTGTTCGAGTCCGGTCCCCCGAATGCCGTAGGCACCGTAACCAAGTCACTCCATTGGCCGTTCCCGGGCCGAACGCCCGCGCCGACCCATGGATGTCCCCGTGCCCCGGTTCAGTGTCATCGTCCCCGCGTACCAGGTTCAGGCGTATCTGCACGAGTGCCTGGACTCGGTGCTGTCGCAGTCGTACACCGACTTCGAACTGATCGCGGTCGACGACTGCTCACCGGACGCCTGCGGCGCGATCATCGACGAGTTCGCGGCCCGCGACCCGCGTGTACGGCCGGTGCACCTGCCCGAGAACGCCGGCCTGGGGCCGGCCCGCAACGCCGGGATGGACCGGGCCACGGGCGACTACCTGGTCTTCCTCGACGGCGACGACACCCTCACCCCCGACGCGCTGCGTTCCATCGCGGACCGGCTGAAGGAGACGGACGAGCCGGACGTACTCGTCTACGACTACGCACGCACGTACTGGACCGGCGAGGCCGTGCGCAACCAGGCCGCCGCGCGCCTCACCGAGGAGGGCCCGGCCCCGTTCCGGCTGGCCGACCGTCCGGGGCTGCTGCATCTGCTGATGGTCGCCTGGAACAAGACCTGCCGCCGGGAGTTCGTCGAACGCCAGGGCTTCTCCTTCCCGCCGGGCTACTACGAGGACACCCCCTGGACCTACCCGGTGCTGATGACGGCGGAGTCGATCGCCACCCTGGACCGGGTCTGCGTGCACTACCGGCAGCGGCGGCAGGGCAGCATCCTGGGCACGCCCGGCGAGCGGCACTTCGACGTCTTCGCGCAGTACGACCGGGTGTTCGCGTTCCTGGAGTCCGATCCGGAGCTGGCCCGCTGGCGGCCGGTGCTGTTCCGCCGCATGGTCGACCACCTGGCCACGGTGTACTCCCGGCGCCGGCTGCCGCGCGGCGCACGCACCGAGTTCCTGCGCCGGGCCCGCGCCCACTACCGCCGCCACCGGGTCCCCGGCGCCACCGTCACCCCCCGCGCGCGCGTGCACCACACCCTGACCCGCCTGGGCCTGTACCGGACGTACCGCGCCCTGCGGCTGGCGGCGGCCCTGGCGCGCGGCGCCCGGAAGCTCACCGCGCGGCTGCTGGGCGCCGTGCGCACGGCCGGGCTCGGGTTGCACTACCGCCTCCAGCGCCTGCTTCCGGTGCGTGCCGACCGCGCTCTGTTCGCGGCCCACGGCGGCCGGGGCCACGGGTGCAATCCGGGAGCGCTGGAGCAGGCGTTCCGCACCTTCGCGCCGCACGTCCGCACCGCGTGGGCCGCCGACCCGGCGCACCACCACGCCGTCCCGCCGGGCCCGCGTCGGGTGACGCCCGGCACGGCCGCTTACCTGACGGAGCTGGCCCGTGCCAAATACCTGGTGCACAACACCGGCTTCGACGCCCGGCTGGTCAAGCGCCGCGGCCAGGTGCTGATCCAGACCCTGCACGGCACGCCGCTGAAACACGCCGGCCTGGACCTCCAGGAACGCCCGGCCGCCGCCCGCGGAACGGACTTCGCCCGGATGCTGCGCGCCGTCGCGGCCTGGGACTACGTCGTCTCGGCCAACCGCCACTCCACGCTGGCCTGGGAACGGGTCTTCCCCGGCGGCTACACCACGCTGGAGGTGGGCCAGCCCCGCACCGACGCGCTGCACACGGCCACGGCCGCCGACGTGACCCGGCTGCGCGAGCTGCTCGGCGTCCCCGAGGGCACGGTGGCGATCCTGTACGCGCCGGCCCACCGGGACTACCGCCGCACCCAGCGTCCCGGCCTGGACCTGGAGCAGGTCCTGCGCCGCCTCGGCCCGCGTTTCGTGGTGCTGGCCCGGGGGCCCTTCCGGCGCGAGGGCGCCTCGGACCGGCTCATCGACGTCACCGGCCACCCGAGCATGGCCTCGCTCTGCCTGGCCTCGGACGCGCTGGTCACCGACTACTCGTCGCTGATGTTCGACTACGCGGGCCTGGACCGGCCGATCGTGCTGCACGCCGACGAGCCGGAGGCGTTCGAGGCCGCCCACGGCACCTACCTGGACCTGCGTGCCTTCCCGCCCGGTGCGGTCGCGCGCAGCGAGGACGAGCTGATCGACATCTTCGCCACCGGCCACTGGCGCGGCTCGCGCTCCGCGCAGCTCAGATCGGCGTTCCGCGCCCGGTTCTGCCCGTACGACGACGGTCGCGCCGCCGAGCGGGTCGTACGCCGTGTGGTGCTCGGCGCGAGCGAGAGCGACCTGCCACCGGTCGTACCGCTCGACGAGCGCCACCCGGCCCCCTCCGCCGCCGCGTCCCTGCCGCACTCGCCGCTCGCGTCCGTGCCGCGACCGGCCGGCCCGCGCACCGTCACCCCGAGCCGCTGACCGCGTTTCCCACAGGGAGGCCACATGCTCCGCAGCTCCTCGCGGCCCACCCCGACCCGGCCGCCCGCCCGGCGGCCGACGGGCCGGCCCGGCCGCCGCCGCGTCGACTGAGCCGTCCGGCGCACGAGGGCCCACCACACGAAGACGACAGAAAGCACAGAATGCCCCGCTTCAGCATCATCGTCCCGTCCCATGGGGTCGCGGGCCGGCTGTCCCAGGCGCTGGACTCGGTCCTCGCCCAGTCCTTCGGCGACTTCGAGCTGATCCCGGTGTGCCGGACGCTGGACTGCTCGGCGGCGGACGTCGCCGCCGCCCTGGCCGAGCGGGACTCCCGGGTGGCGCCCGTGCACTCACCGCCGTCGGACGGCCTGGCCGGGGCGCGCAACGCGGGGATGGAGGCCGCGACCGGCGCGTATCTGCTGTTCCTCGACGGCGACGACACCCTCGTACCGGGCGCGCTGGCGGCGCTCGACGCGCGGCTGGCCCAGGCCGGCGACGACGTCGACGTGCTGTACTTCGAGCACGAACGCGTCCCCTGGTGGGAGGGCGAGCCCACCAACCCGGCCGCGCAGGTGCTCGCGGGCACCCCGGACGGCGTCTTCGCCCCCGACCGTGTCCCGCACCTGACCGGCGTCCGGCTGCCGGCGTGGAGCGCCGCCTACCGCCGCGCGTTCCTCACCGCACGCGATCTTCGTTTCCCGGCCGGGCACTACACCGACGTCGGCTTCGGCGGGCTGGTGGCGGCGGGCGCGGCGCGTATGGCGGTGCTGCGCGCCGTCCTGGTACGGCACCTGGTGCGACGGCAGGGCAGCCGGCTGAACCTGCCCGGCGACCACCACGGCGCACTGCTGGACCAGGCCGAGCTGGTGCTGGCGCACGCCGCCGAGGCAGAGCTGGCCCAGGAGCGGCGTACGGCCCTGTTCGAGCAGCTGTTCGCGGCGGTCCTGAAGACGGCCACGCACCCGCGCCGGCTGCCGCCCCGGCACCGCCGCGCCTTCTTCCGCCGGGCGAGCGCGCTGTACCGGCGGCACCGCCCCGCCGGTTTCCGGCCGCCGGGCGGCAGGCTCGGGGTGCAGCACCGGCTGCTGGCGGCCCGGTCGTACACGGCGTTCCGGGCGCTGCGCGGCGCCAACCGGGCGGCGACCCGTGCCCTCCAGGCGCTGCCGCGCCCCCGCGGCCTGCGCACCCGGCTGCTGTACCGGCTCCACCTGCGCCGGCCCCTGGACGCGAACCTCGCCGTGTACTGCGCCTACTGGGGCCGCGGCTACGCCTGCAACCCGGCCGCGATCCACGCCAAGGCCCGCGAACTCGCCCCGCACATCCGGTCGGTGTTCCTGGTCGAGCCGGACCAGGCGCACACCATGCCGAAGGACGTCGAGCACGCCGTCATCGGCAGCCGGCGCTACTGGGAGGTGCTGGCCCGCGCCAAGTACCTGATCAACAACGCCAACTTCGCGGAGGGCGTGGTCAAGCGCCCCGGCAGCGTGCACCTCCAGACGCAGCACGGCACGCCGCTGAAGACGATGGGCGTCGACCAGTCGACGTACCCGGTGGTGGCGGCGGCCACCGGCAGCTTCGCCAAGCTGCTGGGCCGGGTGGACCGCTGGGACTACAACCTCTCCTCCAACTCCCACTCCACCCGCATGTGGGAGCGCGCCTTCCCGGGCTCGTACGAGCAGCTGGAATACGGCTATCCGCGCAACGACGTGTACTACACGGCGACCGCCGAGGACGTGGCCCGCATCCGGCGCGAACTGGGCGTCCCGGAGGGGAAGACGGCCGTGCTGTACGCGCCGACGCACCGGGACTACGAGACCGGCTTCGACGCGGGCCCCCTCGACCTGGAGGCGTTCTGCGAGGCGGCCGGCGAGGACGTGGTGGTGCTGCTGCGCGCCCACTACTTCTACGACCGCGGCGGGCGGCGGAGCACCGGCCGGGTCATCGACGTGACCGCGCACCGCTCCTCGGAGGACGTCTGCCTGGCCGCCGACGCGCTGGTCACGGACTACTCGTCGATCATGTTCGACTACGCCAACCTGGACCGGCCGATCGTCGTGTACGCCGACGACTGGGAGGTCTACCGGGAGACACGGGGCGTCTACTTCGACCTGATGGCGGCGCCGCCCGGCCCGGTCGTGCGGACGCCGGAGGAACTGGCGAAGGTCTTCGCCGACGGCTCGTACGCGGGGCCCGAGTCCACGGCGCTGCGGGCGGCCTTCCGGGAGCGGTTCTGCGAGTTCGACGACGGCCGGGCCGCCGAGCGCGTCGTGCGCCGGGTGCTGCTCGGCGAGCCGCCCGAGGCGATTCCGCCCGTGACCCCGCTCGCGGAGCGCTCCCCGGCCCCCGCCGCCACCCTCGTAAGGAGCTGAACCCGAAGTGCCCCGCTTCAGCGTCATCGTCCCCTGCTTCAAGGTGCAGGGGTTCCTCGCCGAATGCCTCGACTCGGTCCTTCAGCAGTGCTACCGCGACATCGAGGTGATCGCCGTGGACGACTGCTCGCCGGACGGCTGCGGCGCGATCCTCGACGAGTACGCCGCCCGCGACGACCGGGTGCGCGTGCTGCACCTGCCGGAGAACGTCGGCCTCGGCCGCGCCCGCAACGCCGGGATGGAGCACGCCACCGGCGACTACCTGTTCTTCCTGGACAGCGACGACACCCTCACGCCGGGCGCGCTGCGCGCGCTGGCCGACCGGCTGGCGGAGGCGGACGACCCGGACGTGCTGGTCTTCGACTACGCGCGCACCTACTGGTGGGGCGGCACCCGCCGCAACGTCCTGGCGCGGGTGCTCGCCGAGGCCGGCGACGGCACGTTCACCGCCGCCGAGCATCCGCAGATCCTCGATCTGCTGATGGTGGTGTGGAACAAGGTCTACCGGCGCGACTTCGTCGGGCGGGAGGGCTTCACCTTCCCGCCCGGCTACTACGAGGACACGCCGTGGACGTTCCCGGTGATGCTCAGCGCCGGGCGGATCGCCGCGCTGGACCGGATCTGCCTGAACTACCGGCAGCGGCGGCAGGGCAACATCCTGTCCACCACCAGCCGCAAGCACTTCGACATCCACGAGCAGTACGAGCGGGTGTTCGCCTTCGTCGACACCCGCCCGGAGCTGGCCGGCTGGCGGCCGTTCCTGCACGCCAAGATGGGCGAGCACTGCCTGGACATCCTCGCCAAGCCGGACCGGCTGCCCCCGTCCGACAAGGGCGAGTTCTTCCGCCGTACCGCGCGGATGTTCCGCGCGTACCGGCCCGAGGGGGTGTCCGTCCCGCCCGAACTGCGGGTGCTGGAGCGCGGCTACGCCGCCTACTTCGTCCGGCGGCAGGCGGGCCGGGCCGCACGGGAGCTGGGCCGACGGGCCGGGCAGGCGCGCGAGGCGGCCGCCGGACGGCTGGGGCGGGCCCGGTCGGCGGTGAACGCGCGCCGGCCACTGGACCCGGACCTCGCCGTGTACTCGGCGTTCTCGCACCGGGGTGTGCTCGGCGACCCGGCGGCGATCTACCGCAAGGCGCGGGAGCTGGCCCCGCGGCTGCGCGGGGTGTGGGTGGTGCGGGACGCGACGGAAGCGGCGCTGCTGCCGCCGGACACCGAGTACGTGATCCTCGGCAGCGCGGCCTACCGCCGGGTCACGGATCGGGCCACGTTCTTCGTCAACAACGTCAACTGGCCCGGCAGCGTGCCCAAGCGGCCCGGCAGCGTGCACATCCACACCCACCAGGGCACCCCGCTGAAGTACATGGGCGCCGATCTGCTCGGCAAGCCCGGCGCCCGGTTCCAGACCGACGTGCCCGGAATGCTGCGCCGCGCCGACCGCTGGGACTACAGCCTGGTCGCCAACCGGCACTCGGAGCTGGTGTGGGAGCGGGCCTACCCCTGCCACTTCACCTCGGTGCGCACCGGCAGCCCCCGCAACGACGTGCTGGTCGCCGCGGGCCCGGAGGACGGTGCCGCCTTCCGGTTCCGGTACGGCATCCCGGAGGACCACACGGTGGTGCTGTACGCGCCGACCCGCCGCGACTACCGCCGGGGCGGGCACGTCGACCGGTTCGACCCGGCCCGGCTCGCACGGGACCTCGGCGAGGGGCACACCCTGGTCGTCCGGCTGCATCCGTCGCTGGCCGCCGGGCACGCGCGCGGGATGGGCCTGGCGGAGCTGCACCGGCGCGGGGTGCTGGTCGACGCCACGGACGAGCCGTATGTCGAGGAGGTGATGCTCGCCTCGGACGTGCTGGTCACCGACTACTCCGCCCTGATGTTCGACTACGCCAACCTGGACCGGCCGATCGTGGTGCACGCCGACGACTGGGGCGCGTACGCGGCGAGCCGCGGCGCCTACTTCGACATCACCGCCGAGGCGCCGGGCCATGTGGCGCGCTCCTACCGGGAGCTGGCGTGGCTGTTCGCCTCGGGAACGTGGCGGGACGAGGAGGCGGCGCGGCTGCGGTCCGCCTTCCGGGACCGGTTCTGCGAGTTCGACGACGGCCGGGCGGCCGAGCGGGTGGTGCGGACCCTGATGCTGGGCGAGGAGATGCCCGCGCCCGCGAAGGTACCGGGCGCGCGTTCCGTCCCGGCCGGCCGTGACGCGCTGGCCTCGTCATGAGACCGCGCACCTGGGTGCTGGTCCTGGCCGCGGTGTTCGCCGTGCTCCAGCTCGCGAACGTCACCGGCCGGGACACGCCCGACACCAAGAACTACCTGTCGTACGCGCTGAGCCTCGCGGGCGAGGACAAGCGGGAGGCCGCGGCGGCCACCATCGACCACTTCTGCCTCAGCGGGGCCTCGACGGCACGCCGCAACCAGAGCGTGGACGTGGTGCACTTCCACCGGCCCGACCCCACCGACCGGGTGAAGACCGAGTGCCACAGGGAACAGTGGCAGCTGGTGGACACGCGGCTCGCCGACGGGCAGACCTCCGGCCACACGGTGCCGTTCATGCCGGAGCGCTTCCAGCGGATCTTCGAGGTGCGGCCCGGCTACCCGGTGTTCCTGGTGCCGTTCGTCACCGTGCTCGGCGTGACGTGGGGCCTGTGGGCCGCGAGCGTCGTCATCGCGGCGGCGGGCGGGGTGCTCGCCTTCCTGATCCTGCGCACCCTGTCCGTGCCGGTGCCGCTCGCGCTGACCGGGCAGGCCCTGTACTACGTCCTGCCGTGCGGGACGACCGCCATGCGCCCGATGACCGAGGGGCTGATGATGGCGCTGACGCTGGCGGCGGTGTGGGGCTGTGCGCTGGTGCTCAAGGGGCGGCGGGCACGGGCCGGGTTGGCGCTGGTGGCCGGCTCGCTGGTGCTCCTGTTCACGGTCAAGCACTCCCAGTCGCTCTTCCTCGGCGCCTGTCTGGCGGTGGCGGGCACGGTGCTCGCCGTGCGGCGGCGCGGCCGGGGGCGGCCGGCGGGCCGGGGCGTGTGGGCGATCGCGGGGGCGGGCCTGACCGCGGCCGCCGGGACGCTGCTGCTGGCCCGGCTGCTGCACTACCCGACGATGACGGACAGCGTGCAGGACCTGCTCACCGGCCACTTCTCCCGGCCGGACCGGGAGCGGCCGTGGCGGGAGTTCGTGCAGTTGCAGGGCAACTTCTGGCTGGAGTGGCTGCGCCGGCAGCTGTGGCAGCCGCTGTTCGTGGCCGCGCTGGCCGCCGGGGCGTGGGGTGCGCTGCGGCGGCCGGCGTTCGGCGGCTTCCTGGTCGCGGCGGCGTTCACCGGGGTCCTCACCCAGGCCGGTCATCCGGACATCAACATCTGGGGCGAGCGGCTGATCGTGCTGGCCTGGCTGCTGCCGGTGGTGGGTCTGCCGCTGCTGCTGGAGCCGGTGGTGCGAGGCAACCTGGTGGCGCTGCCATCCCAGGCCCACGCCGATCATCACTCGATACGGTGATATGACGTCATGCCGTTGACCCGACCGGGAACATACGGCAAATGCCCCGAAAGCTCCTTTTCCCGACAGCCCAGTGAGCGCCGGAGTCCTCGTCCGGCGGACCGTGCGCGGTGCGACGGCGCTGCGCGGCGGCCGGGTGTGGCGGCCC
Source organism: Streptomyces hamibioticus (assembly GCF_047946815.1). Lineage (NCBI taxonomy): Bacteria > Bacillati > Actinomycetota > Actinomycetes > Kitasatosporales > Streptomycetaceae > Streptomyces > Streptomyces hamibioticus. The sequence continues at coordinate 4,633,093 of NZ_JBKKQY010000001.1, read as the reverse complement.
ACGCCCTACCAGGTCGCCGGCTTGCTGTTCTGGCTGCTGATGACGCTGGCGTACTGGCGGATGCCGCTGTGCTGCGACGCCGGCCAGCACGCAGCCGTCGTCGAGCGGCTCAAGGCCGACCTGCTCAGTCCGCGCCATCCGATGGCCGACCTGCCGGGCGCGGGCAGCGCCTACTACTCGCCGTACGCGGTGGCGCAGGGCGCCTTCGCCCGGCTGACGGGGCTGGGCGGCTGGGAGGTGGTGCGGCTCGCCGGGCCGCTGAACCTGCTCGTGCTGCTGACCGGCATCGGGCGTCTGGTGCGGGTGCTGACACCCCGGCCCTGGGCGCCGGTGCTGGCGCTGGCGGCGATGACCCTGCTGTGGGGGACCGAGCGGGCCTGGTGGAGCGGCTACCTCGGGCTGATGTCGATGACGGGCAACCTCGGCTACCCGTCGGCGTTCGCGATCGGGCTCACCTTCTGGGCCTGGGCGCTGACCGGGGCGCGGGCACGGGACGCGCGCCGGGTGCGCTACGTCGGGCCGAGCGGCCTGCGCGGTTTCGCGGGCTACGCCGGGCTCGGCGTGGTCTACGCGCTGATCCTGCTGGTGCACCCGATCACGTCGGTGGCCGCGGTGCTGGGCGCGGTGGCGTTCGTCGCGGGATGGCAACGGGGGTGGCGGCGAGCCGTCGTCGGAAGGTGGGCGCTGACCGCCGCGGTCGCGGTGGCGACGGCCGCGGCCTGGCCCTACTTCGACGTGTTCGCGCTGGCCGGGGACGACAGCGTGGACGCGATGCACCGGGTGCTGTACCTGAACCTTCCCGGGCAGTTCTGGCTGGCGCTGCTCGGGCTGCCGGCGCTGTGGCTGCGCGGGCGCCGCTCGGCCCGGGACCCGCTGGTGCTGCTGTTCGCCCTCGACTGCCTGGTGGTGGCGTACGGCTGGCTGAGCGGCCACTACACCTACGGCAGGATCCTGGGGCTCACCCTGGTGCCGCTGCAGTTCGCGCTGGCGGCGGAGCTGGCGGCGCCCCGCCCGTGGCGCCGGTGGCGGCGGCTGCTGGGCGGGGCGACGGCCGCGGGCGCCTGCCTCGGCTTCCTCACGGTGCAGGCGGGGGCGGTGGTGCCGCGCGCGCTGGACCCGGTCGGCTTCGAACAGCCGCCGGACTGGCCGGCGTACGCCTGGGCGGCGCGGTACATCGCCCCCGGCGAGGTGGTGATCACCGACGGGTACTACGCCGTGCACGCGATCGCCGGGTACGGCCCCAACCTCGCCGCGCCCGCCTGGCCGGACCCGTCCCTGGACGAGCGGGAGCGGCGGCGGCGTGTGGCCGACGTCGAGGCCTATCTCGCCCCCGGCTCCACCCGCGCCGAGCGCGCCGCCGTCGTGCGCCGCTACGGGGTGCGCTGGCTGCTGCTGACGCGGTGGCAGCCGGTGCCCGAGGAGGCGGTGGTGGTGGCGTGGAGCGAGCGGACGGGCGAGGTGCTGGCGCGGGTGGGCTGACGGGCCCGCCGGCCGGCGGTCACTCGATGACCAGCTCGACCGGGATGTTGCCGCGGGTGGCGTTGGAGTACGGGCAGACCTGGTGGGCCTGCTCGACCAGCTTGCGGCCGGTCGCCTCGTCCACGGTGCCGGGCAGCTCGACCCGGAGGGTGACGGCCAGCCCGAAGCCCTCGCCCTGCTTCCCGATGCCGACCTCGGCGGTCACCGCCGCGTCGCTCACGTCGACCTTGGCCTGCCGGCCGACGAGGCCGAGGGCGCCGGCGAAGCAGGCGGAGTAGCCGGCGGCGAACAGCTGCTCGGGATTGGTGCCCCGACCGTCGCCGCCCATCTCCACCGGGAGGCCGAGCTGGAGGTCGAGCGTGCCGTCGGAGGAGACGGCGCGGCCCTCGCGGCCGTGGGTGGCGGTGGCGACGGCGGTGTAGAGCGCGTTCATGGAAGCCCTCCGTGATGAGGATCGTGCCGCTCCGGGGTTCCGGGGCGGCCTGACGACGCCAAGTAGAGCACACAATTAAGTTGTGCACAATCGAATTGCTCGCATCGGCTACGCTGGGGGCATGAACACGCCCGCAGCCGACTGGCTCCGCCTCGACCGGCAGATCTGCTTCTCCCTGAACGCCGCCTCGCGCGCCTTCGGCGGCGTCTACCGGGTGCTCCTGAAGGACCTCGGGCTCACCTATCCGCAGTACCTGGTGATGCTGGCGCTGTGGGAGCACGGCGAGCTGCCCGTCAAGCGGCTCGGCGAGCACCTGCGGCTCGACTCCGGCACGCTGTCGCCGCTGCTCAAGCGGCTGGAGGCGGCGGGGCTGGTGCGACGGGAGCGCAGCGCGCGCGACGAGCGGTCGGTGCACGTGCGGGCCACCGAGGAGGGCGTCGCGCTGCGCGAGCGGGCGCTGGAGGTGCCGCGCCGGATCGCCGCGGCGACCGGCTTCGGCCTGGACGAGATCGAGGACCTGCGCTCCCGCCTCGACCGCCTCACGACCGCACTGGACACGGCGGCGTCGGCGCAGTTGCGGCCCGCGGAGGTGCGGCCGGCGCCGCCGGACCGGGCGTAGCGCGCCCGCACCGACGCTTACGCCGGATGCCGCCTTATCGGCATCCATATGACTTTCGTACGACTTACGATCCGTCGTGATGAGACGGATTCCCCGAGCCAATCCGCGAGCCCCGGTCGGCGTCGTCGTCATCGGGTACCAGGACGCGGCCCACGTGGCGGACGCCGTGCGCTCGGCGCTCGCCCAGGGCCCCGTCGTCCGCCAGGTCGTCGCCGTGGACGACTGCTCGACCGACGGCAGCGCGGAGCTGCTCGCACGCATGGCCGAGACGGAACCGCGTCTGACGGTGATCCGGCGCACGGCCAACAGCGGCGGCTGCGGCACGCCGCGCAACGCCGGGCTGGACGCGGTGACGACGCCGTACGTGATGTTCCTGGACAGCGACGACGTGCTGGCGCCAGGGGCGGTGGAGGTACTGCTGGCGGCGGCGACCGCGGGGCGCGCGGAGGTCGCGAGCGGGCTGTGCGTACGCCGCGAGCTGCCCTCGGGCCGCGAGGTGCCGTGGCAGCCGGCGCTCTACGGGACGCGCACCGTCGTCGACCACCCCGCGCGGTGCCCCCGCCTCGTGCGGGACGCCCTGTGCGTCAACAAGCTCTACCGCACCGACTTCCTGCGCGAACACGCCATCCGCTTCCCCGACGGCCGCTTCCCCTACGAGGACATCGTCTTCACCGCGCGCGTGCTGGCCGCCGGTCCGCGCATCGCCCTCGTCCCGGACCGGGTCTACGTGTGGCACGTCCGCCGGTCCGCCGAGCGGCTGTCCATCTCGCTGGACCGGTCCGGCGTCGGCAAGTGGCGGGCGCGCACGCACGCGTGCCGCACGGCGTACGACATTCTGCTCGGCGCCGGGCAGAAGGAGCTGGCGCGGGCGGCGCGCGCCCGGTTCCTCGACCACGAACTGCGCCTGTACGCGCACGAGCTGGAGTTGCGGGACGCGCGCTATCAGCGCGCGTGGTGGACGCGCACGCGGGAGTGCCTCGCGGAGTACGACGCGGCCGACTGGGCGCGCTCACCGGCCGCGCCGGGCAGCCTGCTCGGACGGGTCGTGCTGGCCTCTCCCGAGCCGTGCGACCTGCCCCGCCTGCGGGAGCTGGCGGCCCGCCCGGCCCGCCTCCTGCCGCCCTACGCGCGCGCCGCCGACGGCACGCCGGTGTGGTCGGACGACCTGCCCGAGGTGACGCTGGAGCCCCTGCTGGCCCGGCCGGTGGGCATGCTCCCGCTGGCCGTCGACGCGGAGCTGCGCCCCCGCGCGCGGGACAGCCGGCTGCGGCTGCGCCTGCACGAGCTGTACGGGCGCGTAGCGCAGGCGGGTCCGCGGGAGGTGGAGGTGGAGTGGCGGCGCCGGGACGACGGACGGACGGCCTCGTGCCGTACGGCGGCCCTGGCGCCGGCACCGGACGGGTGGCGGGCGGTGGCGCCCGTGGATCTGGCCGCCCTGGCCGCGTCCGGCGCGGGCACCTGGGACCTGTACCTGCGCCTGCGCTTCGGGGACGGCGCGAGCCGCGAGGTCACGGCGCATGCGCGCGCGGGCGACGGTCTGCTGCGCCGCCGCGCCGTGCCGAGCGCCCGGTACGGCCTGCTCCTGGTCCAGTCGTACGCCACGCACTCCGGCGCGCTGGCCCTGCGGGTGGCGGCCGGGCCGCGCGGGGCCGGGGCCGTGGTGCGCGGCAGACTCCGGCGCCTGCTTCACTGAGAGACGACCACGCAGCGGAACGGAACGAGGGGACGGCCGCACATGACCTGGCTGATCACCGGCGGCGCCGGCTACATCGGAGCGCACGTCGTACGGGCGATGACCGAGGCGGGCGAGAAGGCGGTGGTCTACGACGACCTGTCGACCGGGATCGCCGAACGGGTGCCCGACGGCGTCCCGCTGGTGGTGGGCTCCACCCTGGACGGCGAGCGCGTCCGGCGTGCCCTCGCCGGCCACGAGGTCACCGGGGTCGTCCACCTGGCGGCGAAGAAGCAGGTCGGCGAGTCGGTGGACCTGCCGCTGCGCTACTACCGGGAGAACGTCGAGGGCCTGCGGGTCCTGCTGGAGGCGGTCGCGGAGGCCGAGGTGCCGTCCTTCGTCTTCTCCTCCTCGGCGGCGGTCTACGGCATGACCGACGTGGAACTGGTCACGGAGGAGACGCCCTGCGCCCCCATGTCGCCGTACGGCGAGACCAAGCTCGCGGGCGAGTGGCTGGTCCGGGCCACGGGCCGGGCGACGGGGCTGTCCACGGCGTCGCTGCGCTACTTCAACGTGGCGGGCGCGGCGGCCCCGGAGCTGGCGGACACCGGCGTCTTCAACCTCATCCCCATGGTCTTCGAGAAGCTCACGGAGGGCGCGGCCCCGCGCATCTTCGGTGACGACTACCCGACCCCGGACGGCACCTGCGTCCGGGACTACATCCACGTGGTGGACCTGGCCGAGGCCCACGTGGCGGCGGCCCGCGCGCTCCAGGCGTCCCCCGGCCGCGACCTCACCCTGAACATCGGCCGGGGCGAGGGGGTCTCCGTCCGGGAGATGATCGACCGCATCAACGCCGTCACCGGCTACGACCGTCCCCCGACGGTCACCCCGCGCCGCCCCGGCGACCCGGCCCGCGTCGTCGCCTCCTCCGACCGCGCCGCCACCGAACTGGGCTGGAAGGCGAAGTACGACGTGCAGGACATGATCACTTCGGCCTGGTCGGGCTGGGTCCGGCTGCATCCGGAGGCGGCGCGGGGGTAGCCGACCGGGGTCCGGGTGACGCCCCAGGGGCGCGGGGAACTGCGCGACCAGCCCACCGGGCCGCACTCGAACGACAACCGACGGCTGTCCGCGCCGTGGGCGGGGTGCTCACCACCTCGGCGTGTACGGCCCCCGCGTCACAGCACCTTCAGCGCCGCCGCCGTCGCCCGGGCCAGCACGTCCAGGTAGCCGTGCGGCAGCACACCGCTGCGGATCACCACCGAACGCCAGTAGAGCGGGCCCGAGATCAGGTCCAGGGCCAGTTCGTCGTCGAAGCCGGAGCGCAGCTCGCCGCGCTGCTCCGCCGCCGCCAGGATCTTGCTGGCGACACCCTCCTGCCCTTCCCGCAGGGCCTTCTGCAGGGCCTCGGCGATGTCGGGGTTGCGGGCCGCCTCCGCCTGCAGGTCGGGGATGATCTGCGAGGCCACCGGGTGGCGCAGGGCGCGGGACGTCACCTCGTACAGCAGCCGCAGGTCGCTCTCCAGGGCGCCCGTGTCCGGCGCCGGCAGGCCCTGCACCGCGAGCGCCGAGACGATGTCGAGCACCAGGTGCAGCTTCGAGCGCCAGCGCCGGTACACCGCCGTCTTGCCCACGCCCGCGCGGCGCGCGATCCCCTCGATGGACATCCGTGCGTAGCCGACGGCCGCGAGTTCCTCGAAGACGGCCGCCCGGATGGCCTCCGTCACGTCCTGACGGAGCACGGCCGCCCCCGCGGGGGCCCGGCGCCGAGGGCGCGGCTGGGAATCGTCGGCGTTCGTCGTCATACGGCCCAAGCATAGGGGCGGCTACGTCACGACGAAACGGTTGCGTCCCGACGCAGGTCGGGCCTACGCTCACGTAGCGACGATACGGTGCCGTCCCGACGTCGCCCATGAGCCCTCGGCGACATGGCCCCGCGATCCCTCGTCCCACCCCCGAGCGAAAGCAGCGGATGTGAGCCAGGTACTCCACACACCGCCCCCATCCCCCGCCTCCCACCGGGAGGCCCCCGCCCCGGCCGCCGGGGACCTCGCCGCGCTCGCCGCCCGGCACGGCCTCTCGGTCAGCGGCGCCCGCCCCTCACTGCCCCAGTACGTCCGGCAGTTGTGGGCACGCCGGCACTTCATCGGAGCCTTCGCCACCGCCAAGCTCACCGCCCAGTACAGCCAGGCGAAGCTGGGCCAGGTCTGGCAGGTGATGACCCCGCTGCTGAACGCGGCGGTGTACTACTTCGTCTTCGGTCGGCTGATGCAGACCAGCAGAGGCGTGGCGGACTACGTCCCGTTCCTGGTCACGGGCGTTTTCGTATGGACGTTCACCCAGAGCTCGATCATGGCGGGCACCCGGGCCGTCTCCGGCAACCTCGGCCTGGTCCGCGCGCTGCACTTCCCGCGCGCCGCGCTGCCGGTCTCCTTCTGCCTCCAGCAGCTCCAGCAGCTGCTGTTCTCCATGGCCGCCCTGGCCGTCATCCTGCTCGCCTTCGGCGTGCCGCCCGCCGCCTCCTGGGTACTGGCGGTCCCGGCCCTGGTGCTGCAGTTCCTGTTCAACGCGGGCGTGTCGATGATCCTGGCCCGCCTGGGCTCAAAGATCCCCGACCTCTCCCAGCTGATGCCGTTCCTGCTGCGCACGTGGATGTACGCCTCCGGCGTGATGTACAGCATCCACCACATGGCGGGCGAGGCCGGCGACCTGCCGTCCTGGGTGGCACCGGTCCTCCAGGTCAACCCAGCCGCCGTCTACATCGACCTGATGCGCTTCGCCCTGATCGACAGCTTCCACGCGAGCCAGTTGCCGGACCACGTGTGGCTGCTGGCGACGGGCTGGGCGCTGCTCGCCGGCATCGGCGGCTTCATCTACTTCTGGAAGGCTGAGGAGACGTACGGCCGTGGCTGACAACGCGAGCGAGAGGACCGGCGAAAGGGCCGGCGACGGAACCAGCGGAAAGACCGGCGAGAAGACCCCCACCGTCATCGCCGACGGCGTCGACATCGTCTACCGGGTCAACGGCACCGGCGCCGGACGCGGCTCCGCGACCGCCGCGCTCAACCGCATCCTGCGGCGCGGGCAGACCGAGAAGGCGGCGGGCGTGCGCCGGGTGCACGCGGTGAAGAACGTGTCCTTCGTCGCGTACCGGGGTGAGGCGATCGGCCTGATAGGCACCAACGGCTCCGGCAAGTCGACCCTGCTCAAGGCGATCGCGGGACTGCTGCCGGTGGAGAACGGCCGGATCTACACCGACGGCCAGCCCTCCCTGCTCGGCGTCAACGCCGCCCTGATGAACGACCTGACCGGCGAGCGCAACGTCCACCTCGGCGGGCTGGCCATGGGCATGTCCCGGGAGCAGATCAGGGCGCGCTACCAGGAGATCGTCGACTTCTCCGGCATCAACGACAAGGGCGACTTCATCACCCTGCCGATGCGCACGTACTCCTCCGGCATGGCCGCCCGCCTGCGCTTCTCCATCGCCGCCGCCAAGGACCACGACGTCCTGCTCGTCGACGAGGCGCTGGCCACCGGCGACCGCTCCTTCCAGAAGCGCTCCGAGGCCCGCATCCGCGAGCTGCGCAAGCACGCGGGCACGGTGTTCCTGGTGAGCCACAGCAACAAGTCCATCCGCGACACCTGCGACCGCGTGCTGTGGCTGGAGCGCGGCGAACTGCGCATGGACGGGCCGACGGAGGAGGTGCTCAAGGAGTACGAGGCCTTCACGGGCGGCCCGGGCAGGACGGCGAAGCCGAAGGCCAAGGCGAAACCCTGACCGGAGCCGAAGCCCGGACCGAAGCCGAAGCCCGGACCGAAGCCGAAGCCCGGACCGAAGCCGAAGCCGGGGCCGAAACCGCCCCCGAGCCGAAGCCGGACCCGTGTCGAAGCCCGAGCCCCGGGTAGCCCGTCCCTCATGAGGCGTAGCCGGGGTCACCCCTTTCGCCCGATCAGTGCCACTATGGCCGGACAGGCATGCCCGGTGCGATGAGATGAGGAGTCCGCCGCGTTGTCCGAGACACCCGAACTCAGCGTCGTCGTCCACGGACCCAACCTCCAGGACCATCTGACCGGTCTCCTCGACTCCCTGGCCGCCCATCCCCTCCCCAACGCCGAGGTGATCGTCGCCGCGGTCGGCGACTGGGCCCGGGAGACGGCCGAACGGCACGCCCCGGACTTCCGGGTACTGCCCCTGCCGGAGGGCGCCGGCGACGCGGCGGCCCGTACGGCGGGGGCGGCGCACGCCTCCGGCCGCTGGCTGCACTTCGTACGCGCCAAGGACGGACTGCCCCCCGGCGCCCCGCACACCCTGGCCGAGCACACCGCCGGCCTCCCGGACCCGGTGGACGTCCTGCTCGTCGACCACGTCCGCAGCACCTGGCGGGCCTCGGCCCTGCCCTCCCCGGACGGCCCGCTGCTCGCCCGCGCGGGCGGCGCCGACCTCGCCCTCGACGACATGGCGCGCCTGCTGCGGCTGACCCCGCTGCTCGGCAACCGCGTGATACGCGCCGACTTCTGGCGGGCGCACGAGCGCCGGCTCACCACGGACGACGAGCCCTTCGTCGCGTACTCCGCCCTGCTGCTCGCCGACCGCGTCGCCTGCCTGCCGCACCCCGCGTACGAGGACCGCCGACTGCGTGCCGAGAGCCTCCCGCCGCCCGCCGCCGAGCAGCACCACGCCCTGGTCGACCGCTACGAGATGCTGCTCGACCTGGCCCGCGACCGCCCGGCCGCCCAGTCCGTCCTCTACGACCTGATGGTCCGCGACTGCCTGCGCACCTTCGTCCGCGCCGGGATGCCCGAGCCCGTCGCCCGGGAGTTCTTCCGCCGCGCCTCGCTGGCGGCCGTACGCCGCCGCCCCGAGGGCCACCGGCGCCCCGGAGGCCTGGAGGGCGTCCGCCGGTCGCTGCTGGAGGACGGCTCCTACACCCGGTACCGCGCCTTCCAGGCCGCCAACCGCACGCGCCGCACCGTCCGCAAGGCCGTGAAGACCGGCCGGCACCAGGCCGGCGCCCGGCTCCGCGAGCACCAGTACCGCAGGGCGCTCGCCGACCCGGTCGACCCGGAGCTGGCGGTCTTCTCCGCGTACTGGAACCGTGGCGTGGCGTGCAGCCCGGCCGCGATCGCCGCCAAGCTCGGCGAACTGGCCCCGCACATCCGCCCGGTGTGGGTGGTGACCGCCGACAACGTGGCCCTGCTGCCGCCCGGCACCGACCACGTCGTCCCCGGCACCCGCCGCTACTGGGAGACGCTGGCGCACGCCAAGTACCTGGTCAACAACGTCAACTTCCCCAACGCCGTGGTCAAACGCCCGGACGCGGTCCACCTCCAGACCCACCACGGCACCCCGCTCAAGCGCATGGGCCTGGACCAGATGCCCTACCCGGCCGCCGCCCGCGGCCTGGACTTCGCCGCACTGCTGGAACGCGTCGACAAGTGGGACTTCAGCGTCTCCGCCAACAGCCACTCCACCCGCATGTGGCAGCGCGCGTACCCGTCCCGCTACGTCTCGCTCGACCACGGCTATCCGCGCAACGACGTCTACTACACGGCCGGTGCGCGGGACGTGCGCGCGATACGCGAGCGCCTCGGCATCGCCCCCGGCCGCCGGGCCGTGCTGTACGCGCCCACGCACCGCGACTACGAGGCCGGCTGGACCCCGCGCCTGGACCTCGCCGCACTCGCCGACCGGCTCGGCGAGGAGACGGTCCTGCTGGTGCGCGGCCACTACTTCTACGAGGGCGCCGCCTCCCCGCTGACCGGCCTGCGCCGCACCGGCCGGATCGTGGACGTCTCCTCCTACGACCCCGTGGAGGACCTCTGCCTGGCGGCCGACGCGCTGGTCACCGACTACTCGTCGATCATGTTCGACTACGCCAACCTCGACCGCCCGATCGTGATCCACGCCGACGACTGGGAGACGTACCGCACCACCCGCGGCGTCTACTTCGACCTCATGGCCGAGGCGCCCGGCCCGGTGGCCCGCACCCAGGAGGAGCTGGCGGAGATCCTCACCACGGACGCCTGGCGCGACGAGCGCGCGACCAAGGCGCGGGCCGCCTTCCGGCGCCGGTTCTGCGAGTACGACGACGGACGCGCCGCCGAACGCGTCGTACGCCGGGTCTTCCTGGGCGAGGACGAACAGTCGCTGCCGCCCGTGCTGCCGCTGGAGGAACGCACCCCGGCCCCGAGCCCCGAGGAGGTCTGCCCATGACCACCGGCACCCCCGACGTCACCGTCACGGTCATCGTCTACAACGACGCCGAGCGCCTCCCGCGCGCCGTCGCCTCGGTCCGCCGGCAGACGCACGCGAACATCGAGATCGTCATCAGCGACGACCACTCGACGGACGCCACCCCGCAGGTGGCGCGCCGGCTGGCGGCGGAGGACCCCCGGATCGTGTACCTCCGGCTGGACGAGAACAGCGGCGGGTGCAGCGCGCCGCGCAACCGCGCCCTGGAGATCGCCCGGGCGCCGTACCTGATGTTCCTGGACAGCGACGACGAACTCCCCGAGCGGGCCGTCGAGTCGCTGCTCGCCGCGCACCGCGAACGGGACCTGGACTTCGCGATGGGCGCGGTGCAGCGGATACGCGTGGACAACGGCCGCCGCTCGACCTGGATGCCGCGCCTGGTGGCCGAGCGCCGCACGCTGGACGGCATCGAGGCCGATCCGCGGCTGTTCTTCGAGCACCTGTCGACCAGCAAGATGTACGCCCGCGCCTTCCTCGACCGGCACAACCTGCGCTTCCCCGAGGGCATCCACTACGAGGACCAGCTCTTCTCGGCGCAGGCCTACTGCCTGGCCAAGACGTTCGCGATCGTCCCGGAGCCGGTCTACCGCTGGTACGTGGCCCCGTACGCCGCCGCCGGCACCGCCTCCATATCCAACCAGCGGGACCGGCTGTCCAACGTCCGCGACCGCGTCCACGTCCAGCGGCTCATCGACGCCTTCCTGGCCGAGAGCGGGCGCGAGGCGCTGCGCGAGGACAAGGACTTCAAGTTCCTCAAGCACGACTTCCGGATGTACGCCGGGGACCTGCCCTACCGGAGCGAGGAGTGGCTGGCGTCCTTCGCGGACATCGTGAACCCCTACCTCGACACGCTGGTCCCGGGCGCCTACGCCCGCCTGCCGCGAGCCGAACGGGTCGTCGTCCAGCTCGTCCGCGACCGGCGCCTGTCCGACGCGCGGACCGCGGCCCGGGGGCTGGGCCACGAGGTGGCGCCCCGTCGGGTGACGGTGGACCCGGAGACGGGCCGGACGTACTGGGGCGAGGAGGTGCCGACGTCCGCCCCGGCCCGCGGCGAACTCGACGTGAGCGACCTGGAGCTGGACACCCGCCCGTTCTTCGCCGCACTGTTCCGCCACGAGATCACCGAGGTGACACGCGGCCCCGGCGCCTCGGTCGACCTGACCGTCCGCACCTACGACCCCGCGCTGCGCCTCCCGGTCGGCCCCCAGCGCGCCACCCTGCTGCTGTCCCCCGGCCGGCACCGCATGACGGTGCCGTTCCGCCTCTCGCCGCTCCGCCCCGGCGTCTTCGAGGGCCGGCTCCGCCTGGACCTGGCCACGGCCCCGCTCCCCTTCCACGGCTTCGACGGCACGCGCCACCCCGTGCTGCGCCTGCGCCACCGGACGCAGACCCACACGGGCATCCTCCTGGCCCCCTTGTCCTTCCCTCCGCTCACCGCCCGCGTGCCCTACCGCTCCGGCACCGCCCCGCACCGCGTCACGGTGGAACCGGAGGGCCACGGTCCGGGCCGTCTCCAGGTGCGGTGGGAGCCGGTGGGGGTGACGGAGCGGATGGTCAGGCCGCTGGTACGGCGCCTCGCCCGGCCGGGTGTGCGGCGGGCGGCCCGACTGGTGGGCAGCGTGCTGCGCTGACCGGCCCACCTCGCGGCCCGCCCCTCGCGGTCAGACCACCTCGTACAGCACCTGCCCGCCCGGCCCCCACTCCACGGCCCGCAACCCCTCGACCCCCCGCAGCCCCACCCCCCGGTCCACCACCCACCGTGCCCCGTACTCCCGCAGGATCCTCCGCCGCTCGCTCCCCGAAGTCCCCTCCGCGAAGAACCGCCGCACCGCCTCCCGCCGCTCCCCCTCGTCCGGCAGGAAGAAGTCGGGATACCCCGGCGCCACCGTGTACGCCCCGTACGCCGGAATCTGCCGGGACGGAAACGGAACACGCGCCATGACCACGTCCCCGTACCGCACCCACGGAGTGATCCAGTGGTAACCCGCCCACGGCTCCCGGTACTTCTCCGCCACCGCCGCCGGCAGCACCCCCCGGTCGACCACGTACCCGGCCGTCCCCGCCTGGGCCCACACCCCCACGGCCAGCGCCCCGGCGAGCACACCCGCCCACCCGGCCCGCACCGCCCGCCGCCCCGCCCCGGTCGCCTCCAGCGCCGCCGCGAGCTGCGCCGGGATCAGCGCGGCAGGCAGCGCCCGGCCCCATGACCAGTGCCCGGTCGCTCCGCCCGCCGCCACGACCAGCACGCCCAGCAGGAAGAAGAGCACCAGCACGTCCCGCCGGTCCCGCCGCCACCGCACGGCCAGCGCCGCCACCCCCAGCAGCACCAGCCAGTACCGCTCCACCAGGTCCCGGTACAGCGGCCGGTGCACCGCCTCCAGCCCGTCCCCGGCCCCGGACAGCGCGAAGAAGTCGTAGTACGGCCAGGCCCACAGCACCACCAGGCCGAGTACGCCCCCGGCCACGAGCCGCGCCCACACCGGCCGCCGCCCGGCCCGCACCCCGAGCACCGTGGCGAGGGCGCCCAGCGAGGCGACGACCCCGGAGAACTGGTGGCACAGCAGGATCACCGCCCACAGCACGCCCAGCCCCGCCCACGTCCCCCACCCGGCCGGGTCCGCCGCGCGCAGCGCCCGCGTCAGCCACGCCCAGAGGTGGAAGGCGAGGCCGAGCGCGAGCACGCTCGGGTACGACACCGTCAGCGCCAGGGAGTTCAGGCCGAGGAAGCCGCTCCACGCGAACGGGGCGGTCCCCCACAGCAGCAGCAGGCACAGCAGGGCGAGCGCGGGCGCGGCCCGGTGCGCGCTCAGCGTGCGGACGTAGGCCCGGACCCCCGTCACCAGCAGTACGAGCGCGACCAGCGCGCCGATCCGCAGCACGACGAAGGCCGGGACGCCGCCGATCCGCGCCAGCAGTCCGAGGAGCACCGTCCACGGCGAGTAGTAGGGGCTCGGGGTGTCCGCGTCGACCAGTGGGTTGCCGGGGTCGGTGAGGCTGTGCCGCAGGCGTTCGACGGTGGCCGCGTGCAGCCCGAGGTCGCCGGCCCACGGGAGCCGGGCGACGACCAGGAGCAGCAGGAGGAGGACGCCTGCGGCGGCCACTCGGGGGAGACGCTCAGTCACCCACCCAACTTATCCGTGATGTCCGAATTGTGAGGCGCCCCGGCCCGTCACCGGCCCGCGGCGCCCACCGGCTCACCGCATCACGAGTGCGTCCGCAGCAGCGTCCGCATCGTCCGCATCGCCACCGAGAGGTTCGCCAGGTCGAACGCCTCCGAGCTCTGGATCTCCTCCAGCGTGGTGCGCGCCCGGCCCAGGATCGCCGCGTTCTTCTGCTCCCACACCTTGAACCGCTGCTCCGGCGTCGACGAGCCGTTGCCCGCCGCCAGGACGTCCGCCGTGAGCGCCGCGTGCGCCGCGTAGAGGTCCTCGCGGATCGCCGCACGGGCCATGGACTTCCAGCGGTCGGTGCGGGGCAGGTCGCTGATGCGGTCCATCAGCTGGGTGATGGACAGCCGGTCGGCGAGGTCGTAGTAGACCTCGGCGACCTCCAGCGGCTCCCTGCCCATGCGGTCGGCCACCAGGACGATGTCCAGCGTCGGGAAGGCCGAGGAGAACCCGGCCACCCGGGTGGCGACGTCGTCCGGCACACCGGCCCCGGTCAGCTCCTCGTAGATCTTCACGTACCACTCCGCGTCCGCGCCGCGCAGCAGCTTCGGCAGCTGGGACCAGACCTGCTCGACCCGCTCGGCGAAGAAGTCCACCGTCTCGGCGATCTCCAGCGGCTGCGGCCGGTTGTTGAGCAGCCAGCGCGTGCCGCGCTCGACCAGGCGGCGCGAGTGCAGCCGGATACGGGTCTGGACGTCGGCGTCGACCTTGTTGTCCATGGCCTCCACCGCGTCCCACACCGGGGAGGAGCGGAAGATGATGCGGGCCGCGGTCTGCGCCCGCACGATCTCCTCCAGCGAGGCGCCGGTCTCCTCGCGCAGCCGGTGCAGATACGTCGTACCGCCCGTGTTGACCGTGTCGTTGACCAGCACCGTGGTGGTGATCTCGCGGCGCAGCGGGTGGCCGTCGATCCGGTCCGGGAACTGCTCGCGCAGCGCCGCCGGGAAGTAGGTGTGCAGCAGGCCCTTGAGGTACGGGTCGTCGGGCAGCGAGGTGTGCAGCAGCTCCTCGGCGACCGTGATCTTCGTGTACGCCAGCAGCACCGCCGTCTCCGGGCTGGTCAGCCCGTGCCCGGTGGTCAGGCGCTCGCGGATCTGGCGGTCGGTGGGCAGGAACTCCAGCGCCCGGTTCAGGTGGCCCTCGCGCACCAGGTGCTTCATGAAGCGCTGCTGGGCGTGGAGCATGTCCTTGGACTGCGCGAGCGCGTTGGCGATCGCCGTGTTCTGCGCGTAGTTGTTGCGCAGCACCAGGCGGCCGACCTCGTCGGTCATCTCGGCGAGCAGCTTGTTGCGCTGCTTGACCGTCATGTCGCCGTCCGCGACGAGCCCGTTGAGCAGGATCTTGATGTTCACCTCGTGGTCGGAGGTGTCCACGCCCGCGCTGTTGTCGATGGCGTCGGTGTTGATCCGCCCGCCGTGCAGCGCGAACTCGACCCGGCCGAGCTGGGTCAGGCCCAGGTTGCCGCCCTCGCCGACCACCCTGACGCGCAGGTCGGCTCCGTCGACGCGGATGGCGTCGTTGGCCTTGTCACCGACGTCGCCGTGCGACTCCGTGGACGCCTTGACGTACGTCCCGATGCCGCCGTTCCACAGCAGGTCCACCGGCGCCCTGAGGATCGCCCGCATCAGGTCGGCCGGGGTCATCTTGGTGACCTTCTCCTCGATGCCGAGGGCCTCGCGGATGTGGGCGTTGACCGGGATGGCCTTGGCCGTGCGCGGGAAGATGCCGCCGCCGGCCGACAGCAGCTCGGAGTTGTAGTCCTCCCAGGAGCTGCGGGGCAGCTCGAACAGGCGGCGGCGCTCGGCGTAGGAGACGGCCGCGTCCGGGTTCGGGTCGATGAAGATGTGCCGGTGGTCGAAGGCGGCGACCAGCCGGATGTGCTCGCTGAGCAGCATGCCGTTGCCGAACACGTCACCGGACATGTCGCCGACGCCGACGACCGTGAAGTCCTCGGTCTGGGTGTCCACGCCCAGCTCCCGGAAGTGCCGCTTGACGGACTCCCAGGCGCCACGGGCGGTGATGCCCATGCCCTTGTGGTCGTAGCCGGCCGAGCCGCCGGAGGCGAAGGCGTCGCCGAGCCAGAAGTTGTAGCTCTCGGCGACCTCGTTGGCGATGTCCGAGAACGTCGCGGTGCCCTTGTCGGCGGCGACGACCAGGTAGGTGTCGTCCTCGTCGTGCCGGACCACGTCGGCCGGGGGCACGACCTCGCCGGCCACCATGTTGTCGGTGATGTCCAGCAGCGCCGAGATGAACGTCTTGTAGCTGGCGATGCCCTCGGCCATCCACGCGTCGCGGTCGACGCTCGGGTCCGGGAGCTGCTTGGCGACGAAGCCGCCCTTGGCGCCGACCGGCACGATGACGGTGTTCTTCACCATCTGCGCCTTGACCAGGCCGAGGATCTCGGTGCGGAAGTCCTCGCGCCGGTCGGACCAGCGCAGACCGCCGCGCGCGACCTTGCCGAAGCGCAGGTGCACGCCCTCGACGCGCGGCGAGTACACCCAGATCTCGAACGCCGGGCGCGGCGCGGGCAGATCCGGGATGGCCTGCGGGTCGAACTTCATGGAGACGTACTCGTGCGGCCTGCCGCCCGCCGCCTCCTGGAAGAAGTTGGTCCGCAGGGTCGCCTTGATGACGGTGAGGAAGGACCGCAGGATCCGGTCCTCGTCGAGGCTCGCCACCTGGTCGAGGGCCGCGTCGACCTCCTCCAGGAGGGCGTCGACGATCTCGTGCCCGGCGCGCTGGCGCTCCGGCGACAGCCGTGCCTCGAACAGCGAGACGAGCAGCCGGGTGGTGTGGACGTTGTTGCGGAGGGTGTCCTCCATGTAGTCCTGGCTGAACGTGGAGCCCGCCTGGCGCAGGTACTTGGCGTACGCCCGCAGCACCATCGCCTGCCGCCAGGTCAGCCCGGCGCTGAGCACGAGGGCGTTGAAACCGTCGTTCTCCGCCCGGCCGGTCCAGGTGGCGGCGAAGGCGTCCTGGAACCGCTCGCGGGCGTCGTCGCCCAGGTAGTCGCCGGCGCCGACCACCGACTTCGGCATGCGCAGGCCGAAGTCGTAGATCCAGGCCGTCGTCCGGTCCGAGCACCTCAGCTCGTACGGCCGCTCGTCGGTGACCTCCACACCGAGCCGGCTGAGCACCGGCAGCACCTGCGAGAGGGAGACCGAGCCGCCCTTCTGGTAGATCTTGAAGCGGCGCTCCTCGGGCGCGGCGCCGACCGGCTCGTACAGGCTCAGCGCGAACGTCCGGTCCTCGTCGAGCCGCTCGAGATGACCGAGGTCGGCGACGGCCGACCGCGGGCCGTGGTCGGCCTTGTAGCCCTCGGGGAAGGCGCTGCCGTACCGGCGCAGCAGGTCCGCGGACTGCTCCTCGCCGAACTCGGCGTGCAGCGCCTCGGCGAACCCGTCGGCCCAGGAACGGGCGGCCTCGACGAGCCGGGCCTCGATGCGCTCCTTGTCCAGGTCGGACAGGTGGGGCAGCTCGGTGCCCTGGGGCACGCGGACGACGAAGTGCAGCCGGGAGAGGATCGACTCGGTGTTCCAGGCGGTGAAGTCGACGCTGACGCCGCCCAGTTCCTCCTTGAGGATGTCGATGATCCGCAGCCGGACGCCGGTGGTGTAGCGGTCCCGGGGGAGGTAGACGAGCGCCGAGTAGTAGCGGCCGTACTCGTCCTGCCGCAGGTAGAGCCTGAGGCGGCGGCGCTCCTGGAGGTAGAGCACGGAGGTGACGATGGCCTGCAGCTCGTCGATCGGCGTCTGGAACAGCTCGTCGCGCGGGTACGTCTCCAGGATCTGCAGCAGGTCCCGGCCGTCGTGGCTGTTGGGCGAGAAACCGGCCCGCTCCAGCACCTCGGCCACCTTGCGCCGGATGACCGGGACCCGGCGGACCGACTCGGTGTAGGCGGCGGAGGAGAACAGGCCGAGGAAGCGCCGCTCGCCGACGACGTTGCCGTTCTCGTCGAACTTCTTGACGCCGATGTAGTCCAGGTACGAGGGCCGGTGCACGGTCGCCCGGCTGTTGGCCTTGGTCAGCACCAGCAGCCTGTGCTCGCGCGCCTTGGCGCGGACGTCGGCGGGCAGCCGCTCGAAGGACGGGCTGACCGGGTGGTCGTCGGCGGCGTGGTGCTGCGGGTCGGAACGCAGGATGCCGAGGCCGGTGCCGGGGACGGCGGCGAGGGAGTCGTCGCCGCGCAGCTGGTACTCCCGGTAGCCGAGGAAGGTGAAGTGGTCGTCGGCCAGCCAGCGCAGCAGCTCGCGGGCCTCACCCACCTCCTGGTCGTTGAGATCACCGGGGGCGGGCTCGGCGGGCAGCTCCTCGGCGAGGCGGACGGCGGCGTCCCGCATCTTGCCCCAGTCCTCGACGGCCTCGCGGACGTCGGACAGGACGCGCAGCAGATCGGCGGTGATCTGCTTCAGGTCAGCGCGGTCGGTCTCCCGGTCGATCTCCACGTGGATCCAGGACTCCACGTGCGCGTCGTGCGGGAGGTCGCCGGTGGGCGAGGTGGTGAGCACCTCGATCAGCTTGCCGGTGACGTCGCGGCGCACCACGAACTGCGGGTGGATCACGACGTGGATGCCGCGTCCCTGCCGGGTCAGCTCGTTGGTCACGGAGTCGACGAGGAAGGGCATGTCGTCCGTGACCACCTCCACGACGGAGTGGCTGCACGTCCAGCCGTTCTCCTCCACCGTCGGCGTGTGGACCCGCACGTTGGCCGTGCCCTGCGGGCGGTTCTCGGCCAGTCGGTAGTGCGAGACGGCGGCCCCGAAGACATCGACCGGGTCGCGGTCGGTGAGGTCCTCCGGAGCGGTGTGCCGGTAGTAGCGCTTGAGGAACGCGAGCACGGACTCACGGTCCGGGGTGTCCGGAGCGGCCTCGCCCGTCGTCCCAGTCGAGAGGTGCCCCCCGACCGGGCTGTTCTCAGCTACCCGGGCGGCCCTTTCGAGCAGCTCGGCCTTTGCTTCGTCCAGCTTGGTCTGCATTGTCCTCTGGCTCCTGTCGCGCGCCGTTGCGTGACGTTGAAGGAAGTACGGTCTCCTGCCTTCCGGCGTGACGCCCAGACGCGGGGTTTCCGGTCTGACCAGACGCTATGCCGCAAGGTGAGATGAGCGGGGGCGTATCAGCCGTGTTGGACGCGCCCACCGGATGGGACACCGCTTTCGGTGGCGCCGCCGTCCGGGGGGTGCTCGGCGTCCCGGGGGCGCTCGACGCCCCGTCCCGCCCGCGAAGACCAGCGACCGCCGCCCGGTCACGGATGTGTTCCGTGCTCACCGGGCGCAGGGCGGAGGCAACGGTGCCCCCGCGAGCTATCGCGCTGATCACGCCATAAGGCTATCGCTCTCCCCAGGGGGCCCGTCATGAGCCGTATGTGTACAAAACCGGGGGCGGAAGTTTGACGTTCTGCACAGAGACGAGCCGACTACGGGCAGTCGCACGCGGAGCCGCGGGCCGCCACGCGCGCAACCGCGGGCGATCACGCCTCCCCCAGTGCCTGAAGGGCCTGGGAGATTGATCAATGCCGGCCCGAACCCGCCCCCCGCCCCGGCTACGCCGCCAAGCGCTCCGCCTCCTCCACGGCTTCCGCAAGCGAATCCACCACCGGCACCCCCGCCGCCTCCAGGCTGGCCCGGCCGTGCGACCCCCCGGTGTAGAGCACGGCCCGCGCCCCCACGTGCCGCGCCGCCAGCGCATCGTCGGCGGCGTCCCCGATCACCACCGTGCGGGAGGGCTCCACCCCGGACAGGGCCCCGAGGTGACGCACCATGTGCTCGGCCTTGCTGCCGCCCGACGGCCCGGTGCGCCCGTCGACCCGTATGAAGTGCGCCTCGATCCCGAATCCGCGAACCAGCGGAACCAGTTCCTCGTGCCCGTACATGCTGAGGATCGACTGGCTGCGCCCCGCCTCCCGCCACCCCGCGAGCAGCTCCGCCGCACCCTCGGCGAGCCGGCACCGCACCCGGTGCTCGATGTAGTGCCGGTGGAAGGTGTCGTCCATCAGCTCCCACTCGGCGTCGGTGGGCAGCCGCCCCAGCAACCGCTCGTAGAACGTGCGCACCGGCACGCAGTACATCGCCCGGTACTGCTCCAGCGTGATCGGCTCCAGCCCCAGCTCGGCGAAGGCCGCGTTCGTCGCCCCGATGACCGCGTCGTTGTCGTGGAACAGCGTGCCGTTCCAGTCCCAGACGATGTGTGCCCCTGTCTGCATCCCCATGTTCTAAAACGTACCCGCCGCCACTGACACTCACAGCGGCTCGGCGGTGAGGCCGGGGCGCGCGGCTCAGCCCCCGGACCCGATCAGGTTCGGAATCTCCTGCGTCGCGTACCACAGCAGCTCGTGGTCCTCGGCGCCGTCCACCACGAACTGCGCGTCGTCGTCCCCGCCGTCCGCCGCCGCGAGCGCTGCGACGGCCGCGGCGACGTCCGTCTCGGCGTCGGCGGAGTCGACGTGCACCGAGGCCGCCTTGGCCAGCGGCACGGCCGCGGTGATCCGCACCTCGCCGAGCGCGGCCGGGTCCAGTCCCCGGCCGGGGTCGGCGCTCGCCGCGCCGTCGGGGACGTCGGCGGCCACCACGACCCGGCGCCGCGCCGCGCCGGCGTCCGCCGCCAGCAGCCGCAGCGAGGCCAGCGCGGCCCGGTTCAGGGCGGCGTACTCCAGCTCCTCGACGTCCTCCGAGAGGTACCACTCGCGCAACCCGGGCGTGACGGCGTACGCGACGAGCGGTGCGGCCCCCAGCTCGCCCGTCCTGTGCGCCTCGGCGAGACCGGGGAGGGTCAGGGGGACGTAGACGCGCATGCTGGCCGCTTTCGGGTCGGATCTCCGGGGTCGGATCTCGGGTCGGACTCCGGATCGGGCTCGGCTTGGATGAGGCTTCAGGATACGCGGAGGTGTCCCCTTTCGAGTTCCCACCCGTGACGCGCGGGACGTCCACTTCACGCCGCGGATTCACCCGCCGCGGCCGCCCGCATCGGCCGCCGCCCGGTACCGCGCCACCCGGATAGGTGAACCTCCCCGTCCCCTCGGCCCGCCACGCCCCGTCCTTGCCCCCGCCCTCCCTGTCCCCGTACAAGATCCCCGACCACAAGTTACTGCCCGGTATCGACCGGGCCGCAGAACGGGGACCCCATGTACAAGGTCATGACCAGGACACAACGCCGCCCGGCCGGCCGGCCGCCGATCCACCAGGAGCCCCTGGGCCCGGCCCGCACCGCTCCGGAGGCCGGTACGGCACCGGGCGCCCTCACCGCCCGCCGCCCGGGCGAGGGGCCGTCCTCCAGGGGCGGCGGCACCCCGCCCCGCGGCCCCGGCAGGACCGGCCGCGGCACCGCAGCCGGCGGCCGTCCGCCCGGCCCCTCCGCCCAGCGCCCACGCTCCCGCACGCGCCCCACGGACACCCGGCCGCCGACGGGCCCTGACAAGCGCCCGCCCGCCTCCCGCACGGCCCCCGCCGCACCGGCCGCCCCCCGCGCCACCGCACCGGCCGCCTGCCACCCGGTCACCGGCTCCGCGGCCCCCGCGCCGGTCGTCCCCGCCCAGACCCCCCGGCGCCCGGTACCGCCTCCCCAGCCCCGCCCCACCGACGTCTTCGCCGAACGGCTCCTCGCCGTGCTCTGCGGACAGCGCCCCGTGCACTCGATGCTGCGGCACACCGTCGGCCGCGCCTACGACGAACTGGCCTGGCTCGCCGAACGCGGCCCTCTGCGCACCCGCGGCGCCCGGCCCGTCGTCCGGGACGTCGGCTACTTCGCACCGCGCCCCGGCGCCCTGGAGGTCTTCGTCCGGATCGGCGCGGGCGACCGGCTGCGGGCCATGGCGTTCCGCCTGGAACGGGGCCGGGACCTGCGCTGGCGCTGCTCGGCCGTGGAACTCGGCGGCCCGCGCATGCCGCACGTCGACGACGACTGAGGCCCCCGCGGCATCCCTGAGGGACCTCATCCGAGGAGAGGACCCCATACGAAGGGCCGGGACACCCTGCGAGGTGCCCCGGCCCTTCCCGGCCCGCCCTGCCGCTCAAGCGGCGCAGGCGGCCGTCACTTCTTGCGGCGCCGCCCGCCCTTGGCCTGCTTGCGGCGCTCCGCGCGCGTGAGTCCGTCGGCCGGGGAGCGCACGGGCTCGCCGTCCTCGCTGACGTCGCGCTCGATGATGCCGCCCTCGCCGTCCACGGTGGGGGCGGTCAGGTGGAGGTTGCGCCGCTGCGGGGCGTCGAGGCCCTTGGCCCGGATCTCCGGGCGCGCGCCCGCCTGGGCCGGCACCGCGTCCTGCGGGGTGCCCTTCTCCAGCGACGGAGCGGGCTTGGCGTCCTCCACCGGGACCTCCTCGACCTGCTGCTCGACCTGGACCTCCAGATTGAACAGGTAGCCGACGGACTCCTCCTTGATGCCCTCCATCATCGCGGTGAACATGTCGAAGCCCTCACGCTGGTACTCGACCAGCGGGTCCTTCTGCGCCATCGCGCGCAGGCCGATGCCCTCCTGGAGGTAGTCCATCTCGTAGAGGTGCTCGCGCCACTTGCGGTCCAGCACGGACAGCACGACCCGGCGCTCCAGCTCCCGCATGATCTCGGAGCCGAGCTGGTTCTCCCGCGCCTCGTACTGCTCGTGGATGTCGTCCTTGATGGACTCGGCGATGTACTCGGCGGTCAGCCCGGCCCGGTCGCCGGCCGCCTCCTCCAGCTCCTCGATGGTGACGTTCACCGGGTAGAGCTGCTTGAAGGCGCCCCACAGCCGGTCCAGGTCCCAGTCCTCCGGGAAGCCCTCGGCGGTCTCGGCCTGCACATAGGCGTCGATCGTGTCGTCCATGAAGTGCTGGATCTGCTCGTGCAGGTCCTCGCCCTCCAGGACGCGGCGCCGCTCGCCGTAGATGACCTCGCGCTGCCGGTTGAGGACCTCGTCGTACTTCAGGACGTTCTTGCGGGTCTCGAAGTTCTGCTGCTCGACCTGCGACTGGGCGGAGGCGATCGCGCGCGTGACCATCTTGTTCTCGATCGGCACGTCGTCCGGGACGTTGGCCATCGACATCACGCGCTCGACCATCTGGGCCTTGAACAGGCGCATCAGGTCGTCGCCCAGCGACAGGTAGAAGCGGGACTCGCCCGGGTCGCCCTGACGGCCGGAACGACCGCGCAGCTGGTTGTCGATACGCCGCGACTCGTGCCGCTCGGTGCCGAGCACGTAGAGGCCGCCCAGCTCCTCGACCTCTTCCTTCTCGGCCTTGACGGCCTGCTCGGCGCGCTCCAGGGCGGCCGGCAGGGCCGCGGCCCACTCCTCGATGTGCTCCTCGGGGTCGAGGCCGCGCTGGCGCAGCTCCGCCTCGGCGAGGTCCTCGGGGTTGCCGCCGAGCTTGATGTCCGTACCGCGGCCGGCCATGTTCGTGGCGACCGTGACGGCGCCCTTCCGGCCGGCCTGGGCGACGATGCTCGCCTCCCGGTCGTGCTGCTTGGCGTTGAGCACCTCGTGCTGGATGCCACGCTTGCTGAGCTGCTGCGAGAGGTACTCGGACTTCTCGACCGAGGTGGTGCCGACGAGGATCGGCTGCCCCTTCTCGTGCTTCTCGGCGATGTCGTCGACGACCGCGTCGAACTTGGCGACCTCGGTGCGGTAGATCAGGTCGGACTGGTCCTTGCGGACCATCGGCCGGTTGGTCGGGATCGGGACCACGCCGAGCTTGTAGATCTGGTGGAACTCGGCGGCCTCGGTCATCGCCGTACCGGTCATGCCGGAGAGCTTGTTGTAGAGGCGGAAGAAGTTCTGCAGGGTGATCGTGGCGAGGGTCTGGTTCTCGTCCTTGATGTCCACCCCTTCCTTCGCCTCGATCGCCTGGTGCATGCCCTCGTTGTAGCGGCGGCCGGCGAGGATACGGCCGGTGTGCTCGTCGACGATCATGACCTCGCCGTCGATGACGACGTAGTCCTTGTCCTTCTTGAAGAGTTCCTTGGCCTTGATGGCGTTGTTCAGGTAGCCCACCAGCGGGGTGTTCACCGACTCGTAGAGGTTGTCGATGCCCAGCCAGTCCTCGACCTTGGAGACACCGGACTCGTGGATGGCGACCGTGCGCTTCTTCTCGTCGACGTCGTAGTCGCCGGTCTCCTCGATGCCCTTCAGCGGCTGGCCGGCCTCGCCCCGCTTCAGGCGCTTGACCAGCTTGGCGAAGTCGCCGTACCACTTGGTGGCCTGGTCGGTCGGCCCGGAGATGATCAGCGGCGTACGGGCCTCGTCGATGAGGATGGAGTCGACCTCGTCGACGATGGCGAAGTTGTGGCCGCGCTGGACGAGTTCGTCCTTGGACCACGCCATGTTGTCGCGCAGGTAGTCGAAGCCGAACTCGTTGTTGGTGCCGTAGGTGATGTCGCAGCCGTACATCTCGCGGCGCTGGGCCGGCGTCATGCTGGCGAGGATGCAGCCGACGTTCAGGCCCAGGAACTTGTGGACGCGGCCCATCATCTCGGAGTCGCGCTCGGCCAGGTAGTCGTTGACCGTGACGATGTGCACGCCGTCGCCGGACAGCGCGTTCAGGTAGGCGGGCAGCGTGCCGACGAGGGTCTTGCCCTCACCGGTCTTCATCTCGGCCACGTAGCCCATGTGCAGGGCGGCGCCGCCCATCATCTGGACGTCGTAGTGCCGCTGGCCGAGGACGCGCTTGGCGGCCTCGCGGACGGTCGCGAACGCCTCGGGCAGCAGGTCGTCCAGGCTCTCGCCGTCGGCGTAGCGCTGCCTGTATTCATCGGTGAGGGCCCGCAGCTCGGCGTCGGAGAGGTCGACGAAGTCCTCTTCGATGGAGTTGACCTGGTCCGCGATGCGGTGCAGCTTGCGCAGGATCTTGCCTTCGCCTGCACGCATGATCTTCGAGAGGACGGACACGGGGGTTGGTCTCCTTGCCGGTCGGGCCTGGGACGGTCGGTTTTACGATTCTGGACGTGACTGAGCAACGGCCATCGTAAGCGAGGACCCCGCCGCCCCGGGAGGCCTGCTGTGGCGGCGACCGTCCGCTCCTTCATGTCGCTTCCAGTCTGCTCCAGTCTGCTTTCACTGAGGACAACGTCCGGAGCCCGTGGATGGTGCCGCGTCCGCCGACGATCCGCGCGACACGTGACCGCCCGTTCACGCACGGCAAAAGGTTGGCCTCCGGTACGGGCCGCCCGGCAGAATCGGCCGATGGAACCCCTCACGCTCACCACGGACCGCCTGGCCCTGCGCACGGTCGGCCCGCGGGACACCGAGGCGGTGTACGCCGCCTGCCAGGACCCCGACATCCAGCGCTGGACCACGATGCCCTCGCCGTATCTCCCCGAGCACGCGCGCGGCTTCACGGAGCGGATGGTTCCCGACGGCTGGGCGAACTCCACCATGTTCACGTTCGGCCTGTTCCTGCCCGCCGGCGACCTGGTGGGCATGCTCGGCCTGACGATGCTCTCCCTGGGCACCGCCGAGATCGGCTTCTGGGGCGCCAAGGAGCACCGCGGCAACGGGTACGTCACGGAGGCCGCCGTCGCCGCGTCCCGCTGGGCGTTCACCGAACTGAAGGTCGACCGCGTGGAGTGGCGCGCGGAGGTCGGCAACACGGCATCCCGCGCGGTGGCGCGACGCGCCGGCTTCACCCTGGAGGGCACCCTGCGGGCGGGCATCAACAACAAGGGCGTACGCCGCGACTGCTGGGTGGGCTCCCTGCTCCCGTCGGACCTGGGCCTGCCGTCGACGGCCCCGTACTTGCCGGCCCGCTCGTAGCGGCGCGACCGCGTGCCCACGCCGCTGCGCAGCCGCGGACGATCGTGTCCCCGGTGTCTGGACGAGCTGGGAGGGACCCCGAGGGCGGCACGGACGGGCGCGGGGGCCGGACCGCGGCCCCCGCCCCTCCCCCTTCCCCCTCCCACTGCCGGCCCCTCTGTCAGTGCCACCCCTTATCGTGCGGACGTATGACGACCCTCCCGCGCCCCACCACGGAGCTCTCGGCAGCCGAAGCCCGCCGCATCGCCCTCCGGGCCCAGGGCTTCCTCGGCGCCCCAGATCGCCGCGCCGGCGTCCGCGGCATACTCCGCCACCTCGGCGCGGTCCAGCTCGACACCATCTCCGTCCTCGCCCGCTCCCACGAACTCGTGCCGTACGCCCGCCTCGGCGCGGTGGGCCGCAGGACGGTCGAGGACGCCTACTGGACGGACACGCACGCCTTCGAGTACTGGTCCCACGCCGCCTGCATCCTCCCCATCGAGGAGTGGCCCCACTTCGCCTTCCGCCGCCGCGCCTACCGCGGCCGCCCTCAGTGGAATCACGAGCTTCCCGACGGCGTCTACGACCAGGTCATCAAGCAGCTCCGGGCGGAGGGCCCCCTGACCGCGACGGAACTGGGCGGGGCGAAGAGGACCAGCGAGTGGTGGGACTGGTCCGGCACGAAGGTCGCCGTCGAGCGCGCGCTCATGTACGGCGAGGTGGTCTGCGTCGAGCGCCGCGGCTGGAAGCGGGTCTACGACCTGGCCGAACGGGCGGTCCCGGCCGACCTGCTGCACGACGAGCTGGACGACACCGAGTGCCTGCGCCGCCTGGTCCGCCTGGCCGGCCAGTCCCTGGGCGTCGGCACCCGCGCGGACATCGCGGACTACCACCGCCTCAAGGCCGAGCAGGTCGACGCGGTGATCGCCGACTCGGGCCTGGTTCCGGTCGCGGTGGCGGGCTGGGGCGGCAAACCGGCCTGGGCCGACCCGGCGGCACTGGAGACACCTCCCCGGGGCCGCCACCGCACCACACTCCTGTCCCCCTTCGACTCCCTGATCTGGGAGCGGGCGCGCACGGAGCGGATCTTCGGCTTCACCCACCGCCTCGAGGCCTATGTGCCCAAGCAGAAGCGGGTGCACGGCTACTTCGCGATGCCGGTCCTCGCCGGTGGCCGCCTCGTCGGCCGCGTCGACCCGGCCCGGCAGGGGCGCACGCTGGTGGCCAAGCAGATCGCGCTGGAGGGACCCAGGGCGGTCCCGGCGGTGGCGCAGGCCCTGATCGAGGCCGCGAGCTGGGTGGACTGCACCGACGTACGCGTGGAGCGGATCGACGATCCGGCACTGCTCGAACCCCTCGCGCGGGAGCTGAGCCGCCTGACCGGCTGAGCACCGACCGCGACCGGCCGCCGCTCACCGGCGCTCGGCGCCGCTACCGGATCTCGAGGATCTTCTCCCGCATCGCGTAGACCACGGCCTCCATCCGCGAGTGCAGCTGGAGCTTCTCCAGGATGTTGCGCACGTGGTTCTTCACCGTGTTCTCGGAGATGAACAGTTCCTTGGCGATGTCGCGGTTGTTCATGCCCGTGGCGACGAGCTTGAGCACCTCCAGCTCGCGGTCCGTGAGCCGGGGCGCGGGCACCAGACGGCGTTCATCGGTCCGCTGGATCATCGACTTGAACTCGGTGA
The DNA here is from genome assembly GCF_047946815.1 of Streptomyces hamibioticus. Lineage (NCBI taxonomy): Bacteria > Bacillati > Actinomycetota > Actinomycetes > Kitasatosporales > Streptomycetaceae > Streptomyces > Streptomyces hamibioticus. The sequence continues at coordinate 4,606,088 of NZ_JBKKQY010000001.1, read as the reverse complement.
GCAGCTTGGACGCCATGGAGGGGCTGATCTGCGACTGACCGTCGGCCACCGCGCGGATGGCGGTGGCGACCTCGTCCGTGGAGATCTCCTTGAGCAGATAACCGGTCGCGCCCGCCTTGATCGCGTCGTAGAGGTCGGCCTCCTCGTCGCTGATCGTCAGCATGATGATCTTCGCGCTGGGGGCCACCTCCTTGATGGAGGTACAGGCCTCGATCCCGCCGCGCCTGGGCATCCGTACGTCCATCAGCACGATGTCCGGCAGCAGGTCGGCCGCCTTCTCCACGGCCTCGGCCCCGTCACCCGCCTCCCCGACGACCTGGATGTCCTCCTCGGCCGCGAGCACGATCTCCAGGCCACGGCGGAAGAGGGCATGGTCGTCCACGACCAGGACTCTGATCGGCTCCTTGCGTGGAGAGCCCGCGTCCGGGCCCATGCCGACAACGCCGTCGTCCGCGTCGTCGTCCCGCATCGGTCCGAAGCTGTCCGCCATCGTTCCTCCCCCTGACGGCTGTGGCCTGTGCTCCTGAGCCATCGCCAACCCAAGGCAACGACCCACCGGTTGGGCCGTTGCGGCCATGATTCCATGCCCGGGCGACACCGGGGTGCCAGAGCGGTGCCCCAAGGGGTCGCACGCCGTCGCACACCGGTGCCCCTGGGGGGCGCACATGCGCTCCAGGGGCACCGCCTCTGCTGTCAGCCGGCCCGGTCAGCCGCCCAGCGCACCGCCTGCCTCGGGTGCGTGCGCCTGGGTGACCATCGTGTCTGTCTGCAGATGGATCACGCCGTAGTCGTACGCGTGCCGCCGGTAGACGACACTGGGCTCCTTGGTCTCGGAGTCGATGAACAGGTAGAAGTCGTGCCCGACCAGCTCCATTTCGTAGAGCGCCTGGTCGAGGGTCATCGGCGCGGCCGAGTGGGTCTTCTCGCGGACGACGAGCGGCCCGTCGCCCTGGACCTCCAGCGAACCGATCTTCTTGGTCGGCACGCGCTCCTGCTCCTCCCGGGGAGCGACGCTTCCCGCCCCGTTGAGCGTCGCCGCGTCCGGGACGTGGTTGGCGACCTCGGCGGCCGAGATCCGGCGCGCGCCGCGTCGCGAGAAGCGCTTGTCGTGCTGCTTGCGCAGCCGGGCGTCGAGTTTCTCCGCCGCCAGGTCGAGCGCCGCGTACGGGTCGCTCGCCGCTGCCTCCGCCCGGATCACCGGCCCGCGGGAGCGGAGCGTGATCTCCACCCGGTCACTGCGGTCGGCCTGTCGGGGGTTGGGCTCCTTGGACACCTCGACGTCGAGGCTGATCACCTTGCCATCGAGCTTCTGGATCTTCTCCAGCTTCAGCTTCTCGGCCACGTGCTTCCGGAACCGCTCGGGCACCTCGGTCTTGCGGCCCTTGACGACGATGTCCACGCAGAACTCCGTTCCCGGATCGCTCCGCTTCGACGGCGGAGCATCTCCCTTTTGCACCAGGCTCCGGTGAGTCCCGGAACCTCGGACTCGGTGACTTCCACCTCCTCCCCCGTCGGCGAGATCTCCACTCCACCGGCGCGGGTGATGCGGAAAATCCGCTGCACGGCATTCGGTCAGGAGAGGTGTGGCCTGCGGCTTTCCCTCACAACCGAACATATCTCGCCCGGACGGATGTCGTCACCCTCTACCGCGGCGTACCTCCGTTCAGGTGAATTGGTCCTGCTCATTACCTGGAACGACGCAAGATCTCAATCAGTTCCGGTTTATTTGAAAAGCATCTGGCGAAGCGGCCACCACGGCCGCGCCGATCGCGAAACGGATCATGCCGCCACCCCCGTTCGCGTCCGTCATTCCCCGTCCGGCAGACGCCCGGTTCAGCCTCACTTCCGTTGCTCCGGCCTTCCGTTCCTCTCTGCCTTCCCACGCTGCTCCCGGATACACGGCCGTCGTCGCCGTTCTGTACGTGCCGCCCCCGGTTCTCCGCTCACTCGACGCACCGGATTCCGCGACCGCCGACCGCACCGCCCGCGCCGCTTCCGTCAGCGAGGCGCCCGTCGTCATCAGGTCGTCGACGAGCACCACCGGGCCACCGTCGCGCAGCAGCCGGCCGCCGCCCGGCGCCACGGCCAGCGCGCCGGCCATGTTCTCCAGCCGCTGCCGGGCGTCGAGCCCCGACTGGTCGGCCACGGCCCGCCGCTGGCGCAGCACGGTGAGCACGCGGGCGGGCGTCCGGGCCCGCCGCAGCTCACCCGCGGCCACGAGGGCGATCCGCCGCGCCGGATCGTGTCCACGCGTCCGCACGGCCCGCGGCGCGGACGGAACCGGCACCAGCAGCACCGGCGCACCCGCCGACGGCGAAACCACCGGCGCCGGGCCCTCTCCGGCCCCGTGGGCGCCACCCGCCGGCCCCTCCCGGAGCCCGGCCCGCACGGCCCCCGCCAGGGCCACGCCGAGTGGCCCCGCGAGCGCCAGCGCGCCGCGCTCCTTGTGAGCCAGCAGCACGGCCCGCACCTCGTCCGCGTACCGGGCCGACGCGTGCACCACCGGCAGCCCCGGCGGCTCCGGCACCGGTCGCACCCGGCGCGGTGCGGCCCCGCTCAGGGCGGCACGGCACTCGGGGCAGAGCACCGTGCGAGGCCCGCCGCAGCCTGCGCACTCGGCCGGCAGCACCAGGTCGGTGAGGTCCTGCCACCACCCCCGCATGGCCACCACTGTGCCAACGCCGGCCCCACTCGGCCAGCCCTGTGGAAAACCCCTGTGGACAACTCCTGCCGTCGGCCGACGGGCGTCCCTCACACGAGCCCCACCAGCGAAACGGCCCATCCTCGGGCACGGCATTTCCGCGGCCCCGCACGGCCGTGACACCACTCGTCCGCAGCACCGCACGCCCGCCCGAAGCACCTCACCGGCCGGACAGCTCACCCTCAGCGCTTGTGTCACCTCAGCGCAGGTGCCACCCTCAGCGCAGCGGTCACCCAAAGCACACGCCGGTGCTGGACCGCTCACCCCGGATAGACCGGCGCCGTGCCCTCCGTCACCTTCTGCCACTGCATCCCGGACGGCAGCCGCACGATCCCGTCCTCCGAGTACGCCACCAGCGGCAGCCGCTCGTCCTCGGACGCGGCGATCTCCTTGACCCCGGTCAGCGCCGCGGGCACCGAGGCCTCCGGCGTGGAGCCGTCGACCTGGACGTACCCGATCTGCTGCACGCCCCCGTGTTCGCGTCCGACCACCACCAGGCGGCTGTCGCCCGCCCAGGACATCGCCTTGATCTCTTCCAGTGCGGGTGTGGCCGACCGCAGTTCGAGGACCGTCGGCCGGTCACCGGCCTTCTCGCCGCGTTCGACCCGGCCGATGAGCAGTGAGCGGTCACCGTCCTTCTCCACGACGAGCGCGATCCGCACCCCGTCGGCGGCCACCCGCACGGCCTCGATCCGCCCGTCCAGCTGCGGGACCCGCACCTCCACCGGTCCGCCCGCGCCCTCCCGCAGCACCAGCAGCCGCGGGTCCTGCGGGTTCCGGTCGGCGACCCACAGGTCGCCGTACGCGTCCCAGCTGGGCGGCGTGAACCGGTCCTGCTCCGTCTTGCCCCGGCTGACGAGCACCGGCTCGCCGAGCGAACCACCCGACACAAGCGATCCGACGTACAGCGCACGGCCGTCGAGACCGACTCCGGCCGCGGTGTGCTCGTCGCGCGACACCGCCACCGACCGCAGGGCCGTGTCCCCCTCGCCCAGCGCCCCCGGGGCGGGGGTCACATGGGGCCTGGTGGAGCTGCTGTCCGACGGGATCCGCACCAGACGGTGCTTGTCGTCGAGGAAGTACAGGTAGTCCGGGGGCCGCGCCGAGCCGCGCGAGGCGACCGCCGCGGCCTGGTCGCCGGTGAGCGAGCACAGCGAGGATCCGCCCGCCCGCAGCTCGACCTCCTCCACCGTCGGCGTGAGGCTCTGCAGCGTGAACAGCAGCTGGGCGGCCATCTCGTCGCACTTGTCCGCACCGACCCGGGCGGCCTTGTCGTTCAGCGGCACCTCCACCCGGCTGCGGTCGTCCGGGGTCAGTGGCGCTGCGCCCTTCGCCAGCGCCGTACCGGTCGGGAAACTCGACCTGACCACCGGGCCCAGCAGGCTGCTCGGGCCGCTGATGAGAGAACGCACGACCTGCGTCATCGGTTCCACCCGCCGCCGCACGTACACCGGATCGGCGACGGCCGCCGGCTGCCCGGCCGCGCCGGCCTGAGCGTCCGCCGGGGCGTTGGAGGCGAAGTAGTACTTGTTGACGGACAGATAGTTGCGCTGGAAGTCCGACTGGCCCATGACGACGCCCTGCGGCAGCGCGTCGATGCGCCACTGCCCGCTCTCGGTGTCCCGCGTCAGGTGCACCGACTCCCGGTACTGCCCTTCGGCGGGCGTGTACGACCGCTGCGCGTCGACCGTGGCCACCTTGATGCCGGTCAGGGTCAGCGCGTACTCGCGCGTGTCCTCGCGCAGCACCGAGGGCCCCGACGCGGGGCCCGGACCGCCCGCGAGCACGGTCGTGGACAGCTCCGGCCGCCAGGTCTTCGCCGCCTCGCCCGTCAGATACTGGCGCGCCATCTCATAGTTGGGATCGTCGCTGGTCAGCGCCTCCAGGAAACCCTGCACGATCTCCGTCGGCGAGCCGTCCTCCGGCGGTGGCATGGCGAACACGCGTACCTGCGCGTCCTGCCGCGGCGTCGACTCCACGCCCCGCAGGTCACCGCTGTCGGGCATGGACGCACACCCCGCCAGCAGTACGACGCCACAGGCCGCGTACACCACCGAGCGCATGGGCCGGCGCCGGCCGCTCCCCTCCCGGTCAGCGCCCACGAAAAGCCTCCCCCTGCCTGCTCGAGTCCTCCGGACCGGTGCCGTCGGTGCGGCCCCGCGCCTCCGTGGCGGACGGGTCGTCCTGCGCGCGGGCGCCCGAAACGGGCCGCGGCACCACACGCGCGCCGTTGCCGGGCAGCGCCGTCGGATCGGCCGCGGGAGCCGGCGCCGCCTTCGGCGGTATCGGGTCCCGGTGCGGAGCCGGGGGTGCCTGCCCGGCCGTCGCCTGCGCCGGCACTGCGGCCGGCCGATCGGCGGCGTTCGGCAGTCCGGCGTCGCCCAGTCCGCGGTTGCGCCGCGAGTCGGTGGGCTCCAGCGGTATCGGCGAGCCCCGCAGCGGCTCGTCCGCCGTCCTGGGCAGCGTCAGCCGGAACTGCGAGCCCCCGCCGGGCTCGCCCCAGGCCTGCAGCCAGCCCCCGTGCAGCCGAGCGTCCTCCAGGGCGATCGACAGCCCCAGGCCCGTACCTCCCGTGGTACGCGCGCGTGCCGGGTCGGCCCGCCAGAAGCGGCTGAACACCCGGGTCGCCTCGCCGGGCTTGAGTCCGACGCCGTAGTCGCGCACCGCGACCGCGACCGCCCCGCCGGCCGCGGCGAGCCGCACGACGACGTCCCTGCCCTCGCCGTGCTCGACGGCGTTGACGACCAGGTTGCGCAGCACCCGCTCCACCCGCCGGGCGTCGGCCTCGGCGACGACGGGCTGCTGGTCGCCGACGACACGTATCCGCGTGCCCTTGCGCTCGGCGAGCGGCTCGGCCCCGCTGACGACTCGCCGCACGACCTCCCTGAGATCTATCGGCTCCGCCTCCAGCGCCGCCGCGCCCGCGTCGAAGCGGCTGATCTCCAGCAGGTCGGCGAGCAGCGTCTCGAACCGGTCCAGCTGGTCGGCGAGCAATTCGGCCGACCGCGCGGTGACCGGGTCGAAGTCCACGCGCGCGTCGTGGATGACGTCGGCCGCCATCCGGACGGTGGTCAGCGGCGTCCGCAGCTCGTGCGAGACGTCGGACACGAACCGCCGCTGCATCCGCGACAGGTTCTCCAGCTGGCTGATCTTCAGCTGGAGGTTCTGCGCCATCTTGTTGAAGGCCTCGCCGAGACGTGCGATGTCGTCCTCGCCGGTGACCTTCATCCGTTCCTGCAACCGCCCGGCGGACAGCCGCTCGGCGATGCTCGCCGCCATCCGCACCGGCGTGACGACCTGCCGCACCACGAGCCAGGCGATGGCTCCGAGGAGGACCACGACGAACAGCCCGGCCGTCGCCAGCGTGCCCTTGACCAGGCTCAGCGACTTCTCCTCCTGTGTCAGCGGGAAGAGGTAGTACAGCTGGTACGGGTCACCGTTGGGGTCGTTGACCTGCTTGCCGATCACCAGCGCCGGCTGGGAGGCCTCGCTGGAGTTGTAGATGATGCGGGTGTAGCTCTGCGCCGCCGTCGGGTCGCTGTCGATCCGCTCGCGCAGGGCCACGGGCACGCTGGCCGTCGGGTCGACCAGGCCGGAGGCGCGCGGACCGCGCCCGCCACCGCCGTCGCCGCCCACCGGGAGCGTGACCACCTCGAAGGCGCCCTGGCCGCCGCTGGAGAGCGCCTTCACCAGCTCGCTCATCCACTGGATCACGTTCTGCGAGGGACGCGCGTCCGGGGGGCTGCCGCCCTCGTCGGTGACTCTGGCCGCCTCGTCGGCCCGCTGCTTGGCCACCGAGAAACCGCCGGTGGCCTGGCTCTGCGACGCCTTGACCTTGGCGTCCAGCAGACCGTTGCGGACCTGGCCGATGACGACGAAGCCCAGCAGCAGGACGACGCCCAGCGACATCAGCAGCGTGGTGACGACGACCTTGAGCTGGATGTTGCGCCGCCACAGCCGCATGACGGGCAGCAACGGCCGGCGCACCCAGCGCATGAAGAGCCGGAGCACCGGGCTGCCCTGCACTCCGCCGTGCAGCAGCCCGCTCTCCAGCAGGCGCCCCCAGCGGGAGCCCGCGCATGTCCGGTCGACAGGCCGCCCGGCACGGGCCCCGGACCGGCCGGGCGCCGAAGCGGCACTGTCCTCGGACATGTCAGCTCGGCCCGGCCTTGTAACCGACACCACGGACGGTCACCACGATCTCCGGCTTCTCCGGGTCCTTCTCGACCTTGGAGCGCAGCCGCTGCACGTGCACGTTGACCAGCCGGGTGTCCGCCGCGTGCCGGTAGCCCCAGACCTGCTCGAGCAGCACCTCGCGCGTGAACACCTGCCACGGCTTGCGGGCCAGCGCGACCAGCAGGTCGAACTCCAGCGGCGTCAGCGCGATCGCCTGCCCGTCCCGCTTCACGGAGTGACCGGCCACGTCGATGACCAGGTCACCGATGGCGAGCTGCTCGGGCGCCGGTTCCTCGGACCTCCGGAGCCTGGCCCGGATCCGGGCCACCAGCTCCTTCGGCTTGAACGGCTTGACGATGTAGTCGTCGGCCCCCGACTCCAGGCCGACGACCACGTCGACGGTGTCGCTCTTGGCCGTCAGCATCACGATCGGCACCCCGGACTCCGCCCTGATCAGGCGGCACACCTCGATGCCGTCGCGGCCGGGCAGCATCAGATCCAGCAGCACCAGATCGGGCTTGGTCTCACGGAAGGCGGCCAGCGCCTTGTCGCCGTCGGCTACGAAAGACGGCTCAAAACCCTCACCACGCAGCACAATGCCGAGCATCTCGGCCAGTGCGGTGTCGTCGTCGACGACAAGGACTCGTCCCTTCATAAACGACATCATCCCATTCTCATAACGGTGGCGAAGGCGCAGGTGAGGCAGGTCACTGCCTCGTGACGATAGTCGTACGCGACCGTCACTGTCTGCCCCCGCCCCTCCGCGACCGCGCGGTCCGGCCCCGCACCGCCTCAGCCGGACGTCTCCCGGCGGGATCCGGCGCACAGCCCGGCGAGCGCCTCGGCGGTCACCGGCGAGATCGCGCCCTGCTCGGTGACGATCGCCGTCACCAGCTCCGGCGGGGTCACGTCGAACGCCGGGTTGTACGCCTGCGTCCCCAGCGGCGCCATCTGGATCCCCCCGGCCGTGCCCGCCACCGGCACCTGGGGCGCGGTGACCTCGGTCACCTCGTATCCGGGCCGCTCTTCGACCTCGACGGACGCCCCGTCGGGGGTGTCCGGGTCCACCGTCGTCAGCGGCGCCACCACGATGAACGGCACGTGGTGGTACCGCGCGAGCACGGCGAGCGGATAGGTCCCCACCTTGTTCGCCACCGATCCGTCGGCCGTGATCCGGTCCGCCCCGACCAGCACCGCGTCGACCTCCCCGGCCGCGAACAGCGAACCGGCCGCGTTGTCGGTGAGCAGCGTGTACGCCATGTCGTTGCGGGCCGCCTCGTACGCGGTCAGGCGGGCGCCCTGCAGCAGCGGCCGGGTCTCGTCCACCCACAGGCGCCGCAGCCGCCCCACCCGGTGCGCCGCGAGCGCCACCGCGAACGCCGTGCCCTCTCCGCCGGAGACCAGCGCCCCGGTGTTGCAGTGCGTGAGGATGCGGTGTCCGCCGCCCGGCAGCAGCTCGTCGAGCAGCGCCAGCCCGTGCTCGGCCATGCGGGCGCTGGCCTCGGCGTCCTCCCGGTGCAGCGCCCGGGCCGCGGTCAGCGCCGCCTCGGCCGCCTGCCGGACGTCACCGCCCTCGGCGAGCACGGCCCGGTGAGCTGCCTGGGCCCGCCGCACGCCGACGGCGAGGTTCACCGCGGTGGGCCGGGCCCCTGCCAGCGAGTCGGCGGCCTCGTCCACGTCGAAGCCCCGTACGGCGGCGAGCGCGACGCCGTACGCGCCCGCGATGCCGAGCAGCGGGGCCCCGCGCACGGCGAGCGAACGGATCGCCTCCACCAGCGCGGACGCGTCCGTGCAGACCAGCTCGACCTCCTCGGCCGGCAGCCTCGTCTGGTCCAGCAGGACCAGCACCGGGCCCTCTGGAGGTTCTTCCCAGCGGAGGGCCGGGATGTCGGTCGGCCGCTTGTCCTCGCCGCTTTGCGCGTACTGATCAGCCATGCGGTCAGTCTGCCCCGTATCCCGCGGACAATTGAAGGTGCGCACCCCCTACCGTGGCCGGTCCCCACCCGACCGCCACATGGCACGATGGCTGCCAACCTGCCGCCGCGACCGCGGACGGGCACCGTGAAGGAGCGACGATGAATGACACTCCGGGCTGGGCCTCGCCCGGATCCTCCCCGTCCGACGGGCGGCAGCCCGGCGCGTCCGGCCCCGCCGGGCCGGCCGACCGCCCGGGCCCCGATCCGGATCAGGGCGCACAGCCGTCGGACCAGTCCGGCACGAAGTGGTCCAAGGAGCAGCCGCCACCCGGCCAGTGGTCCGCACCCACGGGCCCCGGCCAGGCACCGCCTCCCCCGCCCCCCGGCCCGGGCTGGGGCGCCCCGCCCCCCGGCGGCGGCCACGGCGGCCCGGGCGGCGGCTGGGGCGGTTACGGCGGCCCCGGAGGCTACGGCGGCTGGGGCGGCCCTCCGCCCGCGGCCAAGCCCGGCGTGATCCCGCTCCGCCCGCTCGGCGTCGGCGAGATCCTCGACGGCGCGGTCTCCACCATGCGCACGTACTGGCGCACCGTCCTCGGCATTTCCCTGACCGTCGCGGTGGTCATAGAGGTCATCGTCGTCCTGCTCCAGGGGCTCGTCCTGGACACCAGCACGGACGCCCTCAACGACCCGAGCGCGACCCTCGGCGAACTCGGGGACGCCATGGCCGACGCCATGATCAGCTCGGGCGTCCTCTTCGTGATCACCCTCGTCGGCACGGTCGTGGCGACCGCCCTGCTGACCACCGTCACCAGCCGCGCGGTGCTCGGCAAACCGGTCACCACCCGTGAAGCCTGGCGAGACGCCCGCCCCCAGGTCGTGAAGCTGTTCGGCCTGATCGTCCTGCTGCTGCTCATCACCGCCGGTGTCGTCACCGTCGGCGCCCTGCCCGGTCTGCTGGTCGCCGTCACGGCCGGCGGTGACGCGGCGGTCGCGCTGACCGTCCTCGGCATCATCGGCGCCGCCGTCCTGGCCCTGTGGCTCATGATCCGCTTCTCCCTGGCATCGCCCGCGCTGATGCTGGAGAAGCAGGGCATCGTGAAGTCGATGAGCCGCTCCGCCAAGCTCGTGCGCGGCTCCTGGTGGCGGATCTTCGGCATCCAGCTGCTCGCCACGATCATCGCGAACGTCGTCGCGTCGATCATCGTCATCCCCTTCGCCGTCCTCGCCGCGACCCTCGACGGCGAGAGCGTCGGCGGCTTCCTCAACGGCACCGGCGACGTCGGCTGGACCTTCCTCATCGTCAGCGGCATCGGCTCGGTGATCGGCTCCATGATCACGTTCCCGATCACGGCAGGGGTCACCGTGCTCCTCTACATCGACCAGCGCATCCGCCGCGAGGCCCTCGACCTCGACCTGGCCCGCGCCGCCGGCGTCCAGAGCTACGGCCCCGGCGCCCCCGGCACGCCCGGCGCCATCCCGGGGAGCTGATGCGGTGAGCACGCCGGGGGGAGTTCTCACAGAGGCGCTGCCGGGCGCCGCCGTACGGACGCTGCTGCGCGCCGGCGAAACCGTCGTCCGGTCGCTGCCGCGTTCCGACGACGAACCGCCGCTGACGATCCCACGCGACCCCGCGCGCGAGGCGGCCCGGCGCGAGCTGTCCAAGGGCATGTACCACGAGGACGACCCCAGCTGGTTCGAACGGGCCCTGGACGCCTTCTGGGACTGGATCGACGACCTGTTCAGCGCCGCCTCGACCGCGGCACCGGGAGGTACGCTCGGCCTGGTCGTGATCATCCTCGCCGTCCTGGCGGTCCTGGGCGCCCTCTGGTGGCGCCTGGGCACCCCCCGCCGCCGCCCCGTCTCCTCCGCCGCCGTGTTCGACGACCGCCCCCGCAGCGCCGCCGAACACCGCACGGCGGCCGACGCACACGCCGCCCAGGGCCACTGGAACCAGGCCGTCCAGGAACGCATGCGGGCCATCGTCCGTGCCCTGGAGGAGCGCGCCCTGCTCGACGTCCGCCCCGGCCGCACCGCAGACGAGGCGGCCGCCGAAGCCGGCCACGCCCTGCCCGCGCACGGCGCCGCGCTGCGCACCGCCGCCCGCGACTTCGACGACGTCACATACGGCGGCCGGTCGGCGAGCGAACAGTCGTACCGTCGCATCGCCGACCTGGACCGCCGCCTGGAGCGCAGCAAGCCGCAACCGGCCGACAGCAGCGCCCGCACCGCGGACCACCACACCCGCCAGGGAGCCGCCGGATGACGACCGAGGCCACCCTCCGACCCACCTCGGCCTCGCCCACCGCACACCGGCTGTGGACCCGCGCGCGGGGCATCGTCCTCGCCCTGGTCCTCCTCGTCGCCGGGGCCGTCGCGATCGCCGTCGTCCGCTCCGACGCCCGGCACGGCGAACTCGACCCACGCTCCGTCGACCCCCGGGGCAGCCGAGCCGTCGCCGAACTCCTCACCGACCGGGGCGTGTCCACCCGCGTCGTCACCACCCTCGCCCAGGCACGCGCGGCGACCGGCGCCGACACCACCCTGTTGGTCGCCGTCCCCGACCGCCTGACGGAGCGCCAGCAAGCCGACCTGCACTCGGTCACCGCCGGATCCGGCGGCCGCACCGTCCTGGTCGCCCCCGGCAGCTCGTCCGTCGAGCGGCTCGCCCCCGGCGTCACCGCCGACCCCGCCATCAGCCTCGACTCGACGCTGTCCCCCGACTGCGCCCTGCCCGCCGCCCGGCGCGCCGGCAACGCCGACACGGGCGGCCTGCGCTACACCACCACCCACCTCGACGCCGACCGCTGCTACCCGAGCCAGCGCCTGGCCACCCTGCTGCGCATCCCGCAGACGCCGGAACAGCCGACGCAGGCACGCGAGGAGAAGGCCGAAGGCGACACGATCGTCCTCGGCGCCCCCGACATCCTCCACAACGACCGACTCGACGACCACGGCAACGCCTCGCTCGCCCTGCAACTGCTCGGCTCCCGCCCCCATCTGGTCTGGTACCTCCCCTCGCTCGCCGACAGCACCGCCACCCCGGAAGAGGAACGCGACTTCTTCGACCTGCTCCCCTCCGGCTGGCTCTGGGGCACGCTCCAGGTCTTCATCGCCGCGGCACTCGCCGCGCTCTGGAGGGCGCGCCGACTCGGCCCCCTCGTGCCCGAAAAACTCCCCGTAGCGATCCGCGCCTCCGAGACCGTCGAAGGCCGCGCCCGCCTCTACCGCAAGGCGAACGCCCGCGACCGCGCGGCCGCCGCTCTTCGCTCCACCACCCGCACGCGCCTCGCCCCCCTCGTCGGCACCCCCGCCTCCCAGGCGCACACGCCCGAGACCCTGCTGCCCGCCCTGTCCGCCCACCTCCAGGGCACGCACGGCGACGGACAGTCCCTGCCCACCCTGCTCTTCGGCCCGCCGCCAGGCGACGACGCGGCCCTCATCTCCCTCGCCGACCAACTCGACGCCCTCGAAAGAGAGGTACGCCGTCCATGATGGACCCGACCACTGACAACGCCGGGCAGACCGGGGACCCGCGCGACACCCGCGCCTCCCTCGAAACCCTGCGCGCCGAGATCGCCAAGGCCGTGGTCGGCCAGGACCCCGCCGTGACCGGCCTCGTCGTGGCCCTCCTGTGCCGCGGCCACGTCCTCCTCGAAGGCGTCCCCGGCGTCGCCAAGACCCTCCTGGTGCGCGCTCTCGCCTCGGCCCTCGAACTCGACACCAAGCGCGTCCAGTTCACCCCCGACCTGATGCCGAGCGACGTGACCGGCTCCCTCGTCTACGACGCCCGCACGGCCGAGTTCTCCTTCCAGCCCGGCCCGGTCTTCACCAACCTCCTCCTCGCCGACGAGATCAACCGCACCCCGCCGAAGACGCAGTCGTCCCTCCTGGAGGCGATGGAGGAACGCCAGGTCACGGTGGACGGCACCCCCCGCGCCCTGCCCGAGCCCTTCCTCGTCGCCGCGACCCAGAACCCGGTCGAGTACGAGGGCACCTACCCCCTCCCGGAAGCCCAGCTGGACCGCTTCCTCCTCAAGCTCACCATCCCGCTGCCCTCCCGCCAGGACGAGATCGACGTCCTCACCCGGCACGCCTCGGGCTTCAACCCGCGCGACCTGCGCGCCGCCGGCCTGCGCCCCGTCGCGAACGCCGCCGACCTCGAGGCGGCCCGCGCCGCCGTCGCCAAGACCACGGTCTCCCCCGAGATCACGGCGTACGTCGTCGACATCTGCCGCGCCACCCGCGAGTCCCCTTCCCTCACCCTGGGCGTCAGCCCGCGCGGCGCCACCGCCCTGCTGTCGACCGCCCGCGCGTGGGCATGGCTGACCGGCCGCGACTACGTCACCCCGGACGATGTGAAGGCCCTCGCGCTGCCCACCCTTCGCCACCGTGTCCAGCTCCGCCCCGAGGCCGAGATGGAGGGCGTGACGGCCGATTCCGTGATCAACGCGATCCTCGCCCACGTCCCCGTGCCCCGCTGATGGCGCTCACCGGACGCGCCGCGCTCCTCGCGGCCCTAGGCTCCCTCCCCGTCGGCATCTGGGAACCCAGCTGGACGGGCATCCTCGCGGTCAACGCCCCGCTCGCCGTCGCCTGCGCCTGCGACTACGCCCTCGCGGCCCCCGTACGGCGCCTGGGCCTGGCCCGCTCCGGCGACACGTCCGTACGGCTGGGCGACACGGCGGACGTCACCCTCACGCTGACCAACCCGTCGGGCCGCCCCCTGCGCGCCCGCCTCCGCGACGCCTGGCCCCCCAGCAGCTGGCAGCCCGGCACGGAAACCGCGTCGTCCCGCCACCGCCTGACGATTCCCCCCGGCGAACGCCGTCGCATCACCACCCGCCTACGACCGACCCGCCGCGGCGACCGGCAGGCCGACCGCGTGACCATCCGCTCGTACGGTCCGCTCGGCCTGTTCGCCCGCCAGGGCACCCACGAGGTCCCCTGGACGGTCCGCGTCCTGCCCCCGTTCACCAGCCGCAAGCACCTGCCCTCCAAGCTCGCCCGCCTCCGGGAACTGGACGGCCGCACCAGTGTGCTGACCCGCGGCGAGGGCACCGAGTTCGACAGCCTGCGCGAGTACGTCCCCGGCGACGACACCCGTTCCATCGACTGGCGAGCGACGGCCCGGCAGACCACGGTCGCCGTACGCACCTGGCGCCCCGAACGCGACCGCCACATCGTGCTCGTCCTGGACACCGGCCGCACGTCGGCCGGCCGGGTGGGCGACGCGCCTCGCCTCGACGCCTCCCTGGACGCGGCACTCCTCCTGGCGGCCCTGGCCTCCCGCGCCGGCGACCGCGTGGATCTCCTCGCCTACGACCGCCGAGTACGCGCCCGCGTCCAGGGCCGCACGGCGGGCGACGTCCTGCCTGCCCTGGTCAACGCCATGGCCACACTGGAACCGGAGCTGGTGGAAACCGACGCACGGGGTCTCGCGGCCACCGCCCTGCGGGCGGCGCCCCGCCGATCCCTCATCGTGCTCCTCACCACGCTGGACGCGGCCCCGATCGAAGAAGGCCTGCTCCCCGTCCTCGCCCGGCTCACCCAGCGGCACACGGTCCTGCTTGCCTCGGTGGCCGACCCGCACGTCGCCCGCATGGCGAAGGCCCGCGGCAGTACGGAATCCGTGTACGAGGCCGCAGCGGCGGCACAGGCGCAGTCCGAACGCGAGCGAACCGCGGAACAACTACGCCGCCACGGCGTGACCGTCGTCGACGCGACACCGGACGAGTTGGCGCCGGCATTGTCGGACGCGTATCTGGCGTTGAAGGCCGCGGGCCGCCTGTAAGGCAGGCGGGCTGCGGCCCCACAACCGTGGCCTGAAACTCTCTTAAACGCAGAAAACCCCGCACCGTTTCCAGTGCGGGGTTCTCCCAAAAATTGTTCGGCGGCGTCCTACTCTCCCACAGGGTCCCCCCTGCAGTACCATCGGCGCTGTAAGGCTTAGCTTCCGGGTTCGGAATGTAACCGGGCGTTTCCCCTACGCTATGACCACCGAAACACTATGAAACAAACAACCAACCAGCTACCCAAACATGGGCGGGTTGTTCGTGGTTTCAGAACCAACACAGTGGACGCGAGCAACTGAGGACAAGCCCTCGGCCTATTAGTACCAGTCAACTCCACCGGTTACCCGGCTTCCATATCTGGCCTATCAACCCAGTCGTCTACTGGGAGCCTTACCCCATCAAGTGGGTGGGAGTCCTCATCTCGAAGCAGGCTTCCCGCTTAGATGCTTTCAGCGGTTATCCCTCCCGAACGTAGCCAACCAGCCATGCCCTTGGCAGGACAACTGGCACACCAGAGGTTCGTCCGTCCCGGTCCTCTCGTACTAGGGACAGCCCTTCTCAAGACTCCTACGCGCACAGCGGATAGGGACCGAACTGTCTCACGACGTTCTAAACCCAGCTCGCGTACCGCTTTAATGGGCGAACAGCCCAACCCTTGGGACCGACTCCAGCCCCAGGATGCGACGAGCCGACATCGAGGTGCCAAACCATCCCGTCGATATGGACTCTTGGGGAAGATCAGCCTGTTATCCCCGGGGTACCTTTTATCCGTTGAGCGACGGCGCTTCCACAAGCCACCGCCGGATCACTAGTCCCGACTTTCGTCCCTGCTCGACCCGTCGGTCTCACAGTCAAGCTCCCTTGTGCACTTACACTCAACACCTGATTACCAACCAGGCTGAGGGAACCTTTGGGCGCCTCCGTTACCCTTTAGGAGGCAACCGCCCCAGTTAAACTACCCATCAGACACTGTCCCTGATCCGGATCACGGACCCAGGTTAGACATCCAGCACGACCAGACTGGTATTTCAACGACGACTCCACCCACACTGGCGTGCGAGCTTCACAGTCTCCCAGCTATCCTACACAAGCCGAACCGAACACCAATATCAAACTGTAGTAAAGGTCCCGGGGTCTTTCCGTCCTGCTGCGCGAAACGAGCATCTTTACTCGTAGTGCAATTTCACCGGGCCTATGGTTGAGACAGTCGAGAAGTCGTTACGCCATTCGTGCAGGTCGGAACTTACCCGACAAGGAATTTCGCTACCTTAGGATGGTTATAGTTACCACCGCCGTTTACTGGCGCTTAAGTTCTCAGCTTCGCCACCCCGAAGAGTGACTAACCGGTCCCCTTAACGTTCCAGCACCGGGCAGGCGTCAGTCCGTATACATCGCCTTACGGCTTCGCACGGACCTGTGTTTTTAGTAAACAGTCGCTTCTCGCTGGTCTCTGCGGCCACCCCCAGCTCAGAGTGCAAGACTCATCACCAGAAATGGCCCCCCTTCTCCCGAAGTTACGGGGGCATTTTGCCGAGTTCCTTAACCATAGTTCACCCGAACGCCTCGGTATTCTCTACCTGACCACCTGAGTCGGTTTAGGGTACGGGCCGCCATGAAACTCGCTAGAGGCTTTTCTCGACAGCATAGGATCATCCACTTCACCACAATCGGCTCGGCATCAGGTCTCAGACTATTGCCAGGCGGATTTACCTACCTGACGTCCTACACCCTTACCCCGGGACAACCACCGCCCGGGATGGACTACCTTCCTGCGTCACCCCATCACTCACCTACTACCAGCTCGGGTCACCGGCTCCACCACTCCGACCTCGTCCGAAGACTCAGCCGACGGCTTCACGGGCTTAGCATCACTGGATTCGATGTTTGACGCTTCACAGCGGGTACCGGAATATCAACCGGTTATCCATCGACTACGCCTGTCGGCCTCGCCTTAGGTCCCGACTTACCCTGGGCAGATCAGCTTGACCCAGGAACCCTTAGTCAATCGGCGCAAACGTTTCCCACGTTTGTATCGCTACTCATGCCTGCATTCTCACTCGTCAACCGTCCACAACTCGCTTACGCGGCTGCTTCACCCGGCAGACGACGCTCCCCTACCCATCCACACACCCGTTGGGGCTAATATGTGAATGACACGACTTCGGCGGTACGCTTGAGCCCCGCTACATTGTCGGCGCGGAATCACTTGACCAGTGAGCTATTACGCACTCTTTCAAGGGTGGCTGCTTCTAAGCCAACCTCCTGGTTGTCTCTGCGACTCCACATCCTTTCCCACTTAGCGTACGCTTAGGGGCCTTAGTCGATGCTCTGGGCTGTTTCCCTCTCGACCATGGAGCTTATCCCCCACAGTCTCACTGCCGCGCTCTCACTTACCGGCATTCGGAGTTTGGCTAAGGTCAGTAACCCGGTAGGGCCCATCGCCTATCCAGTGCTCTACCTCCGGCAAGAAACACACGACGCTGCACCTAAATGCATTTCGGGGAGAACCAGCTATCACGGAGTTTGATTGGCCTTTCACCCCTAACCACAGGTCATCCCCCAGGTTTTCAACCCTGGTGGGTTCGGTCCTCCACGAAGTCTTACCTCCGCTTCAACCTGCCCATGGCTAGATCACTCCGCTTCGGGTCTTGAGCGTGCTACTAAAAACGCCCTATTCGGACTCGCTTTCGCTACGGCTACCCCACCCGGGTTAACCTCGCAACACACCGCAAACTCGCAGGCTCATTCTTCAAAAGGCACGCAGTCACGAGAACAAGGCAAGCCTTGCTCCGACGCTCCCACGGCTTGTAGGCACACGGTTTCAGGTACTATTTCACTCCCCTCCCGGGGTACTTTTCACCATTCCCTCACGGTACTATCCGCTATCGGTCACCAGGGAATATTTAGGCTTAGCGGGTGGTCCCGCCAGATTCACACGGGATTTCTCGGGCCCCGTGCTACTTGGGTGTCTCTCAAACGAGCCGCTGACGTTTCGACTACGGGGGTCTTACCCTCTACGCCGGACCTTTCGCATGTCCTTCGCCTACATCAACGGTTTCTGACTCGTCCCACGGCCGGCAGACCGTGGAAGAGAGATCCCACAACCCCGTACACGCAACCCCTGCCGGGTCTCACACGTATACGGTTTAGCCTCATCCAGTTTCGCTCGCCACTACTCCCGGAATCACGGTTGTTTTCTCTTCCTGCGGGTACTGAGATGTTTCACTTCCCCGCGTTCCCTCCACACTGCCTATGTGTTCAGCAGCGGGTGACAGCCCATGACGACTGCCGGGTTTCCCCATTCGGACACCCCCGGATCAAAGCCTGGTTGACGACTCCCCGGGGCCTATCGTGGCCTCCCACGTCCTTCATCGGTTCCTGGTGCCAAGGCATCCACCGTGCGCCCTTAAAAACTTGGCCACAGATGCTCGCGTCCACTGTGCAGTTCTCAAACAACGACCAACCACCCATCACCCCGGAAAAACTCCCGAGTGCACTGGTGGCACTGAAGGCAGCCACACGGGCCGTACCCTCAGATACCCAACAGCGTGCCCGACACCCCCGCGCCTCCCGTGGTCCGCGTTCCACGCTCCGAAGAGCAGTACTAGCGGCCCGAACAGACCGAGTGTGCCGAGTAGTCAACGTTCCACCCATGAGCAACCAGCATCAGACACTCGCTGATGTACTGGCCTCTGGACTGCCGAGGCAGCCTAGAAGTGCTCCTTAGAAAGGAGGTGATCCAGCCGCACCTTCCGGTACGGCTACCTTGTTACGACTTCGTCCCAATCGCCAGTCCCACCTTCGACAGCTCCCTCCCCACAAGGGGGTTGGGCCACCGGCTTCGGGTGTTACCGACTTTCGTGACGTGACGGGCGGTGTGTACAAGGCCCGGGAACGTATTCACCGCAGCAATGCTGATCTGCGATTACTAGCGACTCCGACTTCATGGGGTCGAGTTGCAGACCCCAATCCGAACTGAGACCGGCTTTTTGAGATTCGCTCCACCTCGCGGTATCGCAGCTCATTGTACCGGCCATTGTAGCACGTGTGCAGCCCAAGACATAAGGGGCATGATGACTTGACGTCGTCCCCACCTTCCTCCGAGTTGACCCCGGCGGTCTCCCGTGAGTCCCCAGCACCACAAGGGCCTGCTGGCAACACGGGACAAGGGTTGCGCTCGTTGCGGGACTTAACCCAACATCTCACGACACGAGCTGACGACAGCCATGCACCACCTGTACACCGACCACAAGGGGGCACCCATCTCTGGATGTTTCCGGTGTATGTCAAGCCTTGGTAAGGTTCTTCGCGTTGCGTCGAATTAAGCCACATGCTCCGCCGCTTGTGCGGGCCCCCGTCAATTCCTTTGAGTTTTAGCCTTGCGGCCGTACTCCCCAGGCGGGGCACTTAATGCGTTAGCTGCGGCACGGACAACGTGGAATGTTGCCCACACCTAGTGCCCACCGTTTACGGCGTGGACTACCAGGGTATCTAATCCTGTTCGCTCCCCACGCTTTCGCTCCTCAGCGTCAGTATCGGCCCAGAGATCCGCCTTCGCCACCGGTGTTCCTCCTGATATCTGCGCATTTCACCGCTACACCAGGAATTCCGATCTCCCCTACCGAACTCTAGCCTGCCCGTATCGACTGCAGACCCGGGGTTAAGCCCCGGGCTTTCACAACCGACGTGACAAGCCGCCTACGAGCTCTTTACGCCCAATAATTCCGGACAACGCTTGCGCCCTACGTATTACCGCGGCTGCTGGCACGTAGTTAGTGGCGCTTCTTCTGCAGGTACCGTCACTTTCGCTTCTTCCCTGCTGAAAGAGGTTTACAACCCGAAGGCCGTCATCCCTCACGCGGCGTCGCTGCATCAGGCTTTCGCCCATTGTGCAATATTCCCCACTGCTGCCTCCCGTAGGAGTCTGGGCCGTGTCTCAGTCCCAGTGTGGCCGGTCGCCCTCTCAGGCCGGCTACCCGTCGTCGCCTTGGTGAGCCATTACCTCACCAACTAGCTGATAGGCCGCGGGCTCATCCTGCACCGCCGGAGCTTTCCACCACCAGAGGATGCCCCCAGTGGTTGTATCCGGTATTAGACCCCGTTTCCAGGGCTTGTCCCAGAGTGCAGGGCAGATTGCCCACGTGTTACTCACCCGTTCGCCACTAATCCCCTCCCGAAGGAGGTTCATCGTTCGACTTGCATGTGTTAAGCACGCCGCCAGCGTTCGTCCTGAGCCAGGATCAAACTCTCCGTGAATGCTTTTCACGGGAGCGGAACAGCCAGGAGGAATATCCCTGGCCGTTCACAGCGTCCTCGCTGTATTTTTTCAAAGGAACCTCGCCACCAGACCAGAAGGTCCGGTAGACGGGGTATCAACATATCTGGCGTTGACTTTTGGCACGCTGTTGAGTTCTCAAGGAACGGACGCTTCCTTTGTACTCACCCGAGAGACTCTCTCGCGGCTTTCCTCCGGGCGCTTCCCTTCGGTGTTTCCGACTCTATCAGATCTTTCCGATCCGATTTCCTCGGTGCTTTCCAGGTTCCCGCTCTCGCGGTTTCCTTTCCGGCGGATCCGACTTTATCAGAAGTTCCGGGCCGGTTTTACCGGCGTTGGTTTCCGATTCATCGGGAGGCTTCTTCAAGAATTGAGAAGCAGATAGATACTGCCTGCTGCCCTCTGGGGTGAACCCATCTCCAGGCAACTGTTCGAATCTACCTCCTCGCGCGATCCGTGTCAACGGCTCTTGCGAGGCGAAGAGGACACTAGCAGCTCACCGGGCCTGCGCGCACATCAGGCGGCCGTCGGGACCGTGGCGCTGCGTTCGGCCGCCTCCACGTCGCCCCTCTCTCCGGCTCTCGCGGCACGTCCGCCCAGGACGTAGACGTAGGCCAGGAAGGCCAGCTCGGCCACGACGCCGATGGTGATGCGGGCCCAGGTGGGCAGGCCGGAGGGGGTGACGAAGCCTTCGATCGCGCCGGAGACGAAGAGGACCAGGGCGAGGCCGATCGCCATGCCGATGGCGGCGCGGCCCTCCTCCGCCAGGGCCGTGCGGCGGGTGCGTGGGCCCGGGTCGATGACGGTCCAGCCGAGACGCAGGCCGGTGCCCGCCGCCACGAACACCGCCGTCAGTTCCAGCAGACCGTGTGGGAGGACCAGGCCGAGGAAGGTGTCGAGGCGCCCGGCGGACGACATCAGGCCGAAGCCGACGCCCAGGTTGAGCATGTTCTGGAAGAGGATCCAGATGACCGGGAGGCCCAGGAAGACGCCCAGGATCAGGCAGAGCGCGGCTGCCCAGGCGTTGTTCGTCCAGACCTGTGCGGCGAAAGAGGCCGCGGGGTGGGTCGAGTAGTACGACTCGTACTGGCCGCCGGGGCGGGTCAGCTCGCGCAGTTCGCCGGGGGCGGCGATGGTGGACTGGACTTCCGGGTGGGTGCCGATCCACCAGCCCAGGAGGGCTGCCACCGCGGTGGAGACCAGCGCGGTGGGAACCCACCAGTGGCGGGTTCGGTAGACGGCGGCGGGGAAGCCGTGGGCGAGGAAGCGGGTCACGTCGCGCCAGGACGCGCGTCGGGTGCCTGTCACGGCACTGCGCGCGCGTGCCACCAGTTGGCTGAGGCGTCCGGTCAGTTGCGGGTCGGGAGCGCTGGACCGGATCAGGGAGAGGTGGGTCGCCGTGCGCTGGTAGAGGGTGACGAGTTCGTCGGTCTCGGCGCCGGTCAGGCGGCGCTGGCGCTTGAGCAGGGCGTCGAGGCGGTCCCACTCCGCTCGGTGGGCGGAGACGAAGACGTCGAGGTCCATCGGTGTGCCTGCTCCTCGGCTGTCGTCGGCGGGTCGTCATGAATCAGCTTGTCGTACTGACGCGCGATGCGCCCTCAGCTTGGCAGACTGGCGGTGTTCGAGGCAGGTCAGGGGAAGGACGGCGGCGTGAGTGATCTGGTGACGGGCGAGGCGGTGGCGTTGGAGCTGCGCCCCGCGAGACTGCCCAGCAGGGCGCTGGCCGTGTTGCTCGATCTGGCGGTGGCCGTGGCCGTGTACATCGCGGTGACCGTCGGCCTGGTGGCCGCCACCGCCTCGCTGGACGTGGCGGCGCAGACCGCGCTGTCGCTCGGGACCTTCGTACTGGTACTGGTGGGCGGGCCGATAGCCGTCGAGACGCTCAGTCACGGGCGGTCGCTCGGGAAGATGGCGTGCGGACTGCGCGTGGTGCGCGACGACGGCGGGCCGATCCGGTTCCGGCATGCGCTGGTCCGGGGGCTGATCGGGGTGATCGAGATCCTGATGACCTTGGGAGTCGTCGCCTGTATCGCCTCGCTGGTGTCGGCGCGTGGACGGCGCCTCGGTGATGTGTTCGCCGGGACGCTGGTCGTACGGGAGCGGGTGCCGGCCGCACCGGGCGGCTTCGTGCCGCCGCCTCCGCCGTGGCTGGCGGGGCGGTTCTCGGAGCTTGACCTGTCGGCGGTGCCGGACGATCTGTGGCTGGCCGTGCGGCAGTACCTGACGCGGATGCGGCAGTTGGATCAGCAGGTCGGCTGGGCGATGGCCGAGCGGCTGGCCGCCGATGTCGCCGCTCGTACGGGCGCGCCGGCCCCGCAGGGCGTCCCGCCGGCCGCGTATCTGGCGGCGGTGCTGCAGGAGCGGCAGGCGCGCGAGGCCCGGCGCGTCTTCGGCAGCGGCCCGGTCGGGAAAGCGGAAGCCACGGCTTCCCCGGCGGCTGCGGCTCCCTCGGCCCCCGCCGCTCCCGCCGCCGCTCCTCAGGCCTCCCCAGCGCCCTCCCTGTCGGCCCGGACTCCCCCGGCGGCCGTGACTCCTCGGCCCTCGGTGCCGCAGGAAGGGCCGCAGGAGGCGCCTGTGGAGGAGCGTGGCTCGGGCACCGGATTCGCGCCCCCGGCGTAGGGCGCGAAGGGCCTGCCTGCGGTCAGGGGAACACGGACGGCGGCGACTCCAGGTCCTCCAGTTCGACGCCGGGGGCCGCCAGTACGACGTCGCCGGCGATGTGCACGGTGTGCTGCTCGCCCGTGTCCAGGGCTGTGACCTGGTATTCGTCCACGATCAGCGGGCCGTTGTCAGTGGCGTGTGCTTCGCTGTTCACCAGTGCCCAGGACTGGTCCACGGTACGGGGGGCGAGGACCGGGTCCGTGAAGGTGACGAGACGAAGGCGGGTTGCCGCTGTGGAGGGGGTGAGGCGCAGGAGACGGGCGGTGGCGACGAGGAAGGCCGGGGAGGTGCCGGCGAAGGCGTGGGCGCGCACATTGCCTTCGGTGGCGTGAGTCCCGGCGGGGTCGGTCCGGACCCAGGTGACGCCGTCGAGGGCGGCGCCGCGCACCTGCCAGCTCGCGGCGTGGAGTTCCAGGCGGATGGGGCGGCCGAGTTCGTCGAGGGTGAGGTCGACGGAGCCGCCGTGGTCGCCGGTGGGTGTGGTCAGCTGCGAGACGTAGCGCCAGCCGGAGGGGCCGACGGCGCATTGGAAGTGCTCTTCGGCGAGGGGGGTGTGATCGTGCGGATCGTGGAGCGAATAACGGCCGCGGGGCATGGGGGTCCTGGGTGGTGACGGGCTGGTCCGGCGCTGCGGGTCCGGCAAGCAACGGGGCAGGCCCCCGGCACGGGGGTGCGGGGGCCTGTCTCGGAGCACCTGCTGCCGGGAGCGCGTCAGTGCACGGACGTGCTCCCGGCAGGCCGCGGCGCGGCGGCTGTCAGTAGCGGTAGTGGTCGGGCTTGTACGGGCCCTCGACCTCGACGCCGATGTACTCGGCCTGCTCCGGGCGCAGCGTGGTCAGCTTGACGCCGAGGGCGTCGAGGTGGAGGCGGGCGACCTTCTCGTCCAGGTGCTTGGGCAGCACGTAGACGCCGGTCGGGTAGGCCTCGGGCTTGGTGAACAGCTCGATCTGGGCCAGGGTCTGGTCCGCGAAGGAGTTGGACATCACGAACGACGGGTGTCCGGTGGCGTTGCCCAGGTTCAGCAGGCGGCCCTCGGACAGCACGATGATCTTCTTGCCGTCCGGGAAGGTCCAGGTGTGGACCTGCGGCTTGACCTCGTCCTTGACGATGCCCGGCACCTTCGCCAGGCCGGCCATGTCGATCTCGTTGTCGAAGTGGCCGATGTTCCCCACGATCGCCTGGTGCTTCATCCTGGCCATGTCCGAGGCCATGATGATGTCCTTGTTGCCGGTCGTGGTGATGAAGATGTCGGCCTGCTCGACGACCTCGTCCAGCGTGGTGACCTGGTAGCCGTCCATCGCGGCCTGGAGCGCGCAGATCGGGTCGATCTCGGTGACGATGACCCGGGCGCCCTGCCCGCGCAGCGACTCCGCGCAGCCCTTGCCCACGTCGCCGTAGCCGCACACCACCGCGGTCTTGCCGCCGATCAGCACGTCCGTGGCGCGGTTGATGCCGTCGACCAGCGAGTGCCGGCAGCCGTACTTGTTGTCGAACTTCGACTTCGTCACCGCGTCGTTGACGTTGATCGCCGGGAACAGCAGGATGCCGTCGCGCTGCATCTCGTACAGACGGTGCACGCCGGTGGTGGTCTCCTCCGTCACGCCGCGGATCTCCGAGGCGAGCTGCGTCCACTTCTGCGGGTTCTCGCCCAGGGTGCGGTTCAGCAGCTCGAGGATGACGCGGTGCTCGTCGGACTCGGCGGTGTCGGGCGAGGGGACCTTGCCGTCCTTCTCGTACTCGACGCCCTTGTGGACGAGGAGGGTGGCGTCACCACCGTCGTCCAGGATCATGTTCGGGCCGCCGGTCGGGCTGTCCGGCCAGGTCAGCGCCTGCTCGGTGCACCACCAGTACTCCTGGAGCGTCTCGCCCTTCCAGGCGAACACCGGAATGCCCGCGGCGGCGATCGCGGCCGCGGCATGGTCCTGCGTGGAGAAGATGTTGCACGACGCCCAGCGGACCCGCGCCCCCAGGGCGACCAGGGTCTCGATCAGCACGGCGGTCTGCACGGTCATGTGCAGGGAACCGGTGATCCGGGCACCGGCGAGCGGCTGCGCCTCGGCGTACTCCTCACGGATCGCCATCAGGCCCGGCATCTCGTGCTCGGCGAGGCTGATCTCCTTGCGGCCGAACTCGGCCAGGGACAGGTCGGCGACCTTGAAGTCCTGTCGGTTCTCGGCAGTCGTCATCGTGTAGCTGCTCCTCGGGGTCTGGTCGAGGTGGTCAGGGCTGATCTGCGCGGCGGCGGACACAGGGGTGCCCGATGAGGACACAGGCATGCCCGCGTGACGCGCAGCGCAGTCCGTCGGAGGCCCTCTCTCCCTCGGCCGGCCCCTGGTGCGACCGCCCGACCGCCATCAGCAGCGACGTCTGGCTCCGTTCCAAGCTACACCGGTGGCCGCCGCTGTCCCCAGTCCGGCTCCGACGGCAGCCGGTTTTCCGTGGCTGCCGCCGCCGGGCCGGGCGCGTCAGTGGGCGGTGGGAGCCGGCCCGCCGGGGCTGGCCTCGCGGTCCGGGCCCTTGTCCGCATCGGCCTCGTCGTAGATGTCGGGCTCCAGGTAGATGACGCGGGCGATCGGGACGGCCTCGCGGATGCGGCCCTCCGCGGCGTCGATCGCGGCGGCGATCTCGGTGGCCGTGCCGTCGTGGCGTACGGCGATCTTGGCGGCGACGAGCAGTTCCTCGGGGCCGAGGTGGAGCGTGCGCATGTGGATGATGCCGGTGACCGTGTCGCCCGCGACGGCGGCGGCCTCGATCCGCCGGACGTCGTCGGCGCCGGCGGCCTCGCCGAGCAGCAGGGACTTGGTCTCGGCGGCCAGGACGAGGGCGATGAGGATGAGCAGGACGCCGATGCAGAGGGTGCCGATGCCGTCCCAGACGCCGTTGCCGGTGAGCAGGGCCAGGCCGACGCCGCCGAGGGCGAGGATCAGGCCGACGAGGGCGCCGAGGTCCTCCAGCAGGACGACCGGCAGCTCGGGGGCCTTGGCGTGGCGGACGAACTCCTTCCAGGACTTGTCGCCGCGCAGGGCGTTGGACTCCTGGATGGCGGTCCGGAAGGAGAGCGTCTCGGCGATGATCGCGAAGACCAGGACACCGACCGGCCAGTACCAGTGGTCGATCTCGTGCGGGTGCTTGATCTTCTCGTAGCCCTCGTAGAGGGCGAACATGCCGCCGACCGAGAACAGCACGATCGAGACGAGGAAGGCGTAGATGTAGCGCTCACGGCCGTAGCCGAAGGGGTGCTGCGGGGTGGCGGCGCGCTTGGCGCGCTTGCCGCCGAGGAGGAGCAGGCCCTGGTTGCCGGAGTCGGCGACCGAGTGGACGGACTCGGCGAGCATCGACGAGGAACCGCTGAAGAGGAACGCCACGAATTTCGCTACCGCGATCGCGAGGTTGGCGAACAGTGCCGCCACGATCGCCTTGGTTCCGCCTGACGCGCTCATGTGCCGCGTTGTCCCTTCGCCTTCGTCTGCACTGCGTACGTACGCCGCTCAGGGCGCCCGGCCGGTGACCGGCCGTGCCCGCGTCGGCGGTGGGCCATTCTTGCAGTCCGGTCCGGCGTCGTGTGCCCGCCCGTCCGCCGTGTACGCGTCAGATGCATACGGTGGCCCGGAAGACCGTGCCGGCCCCGGACACCTCGGCCTTCTCGCCCGCCGGGACGAACACGGACCGGCCGGGGGTCAGCTCGTGCTCGCCGACCCGTACGGAGCCCGCGGTGCAGAGCAGGATCTGCGGTGCGGGGCGGGTGAGGTCGTGGGCGGCGGTGCCCTCGGGGAGGACGTACCGGGAGAGGCGGAACTCGTCGATCGGCGTGTCGTAGACCTCCTCGCCGTCCGGGGAGGCCTCCGGGCGCAGGACGCCGGGGTCCCCCGCCTGGAAGCGGACGATCCGCAGCAGTTCGGGGACGTCGACGTGCTTGGGGGTCAGGCCGCAGCGCAGGACGTTGTCGGAGTTGGCCATGATCTCGACGCCGAGGCCGCTGAGGTAGGCGTGCGGGATGCCGGCGCCGAGGTAGAGCGCCTCGCCGGGCTGGAGCCGGACGTGGTTGAGGAGCATCGCGGCGAGGACGCCGGGGTCGCCCGGGTAGTGGTGGGCGATGTCGGCGTAGGAGGCGTGGGCGCCGCCGAGGCGGTCGCAGGCGGCAGCGACCTCGGCGACCGTGCGGGCCGTCTCCTCGGGGTCGGCGGTGAGGACGGCCGTGAGGACCTCGCGCAGGGCGGCGTCCTCGGGGTGGGCGTGCAGCAGGTCCACGTACGGCTTGAGGGAGTCGACGCCGAGCGCGTCGAGCAGGTCGGCGGTCTCGGCCGGGGGACGGAAACCGCACAGGCCGTCGAACTCGGTGAGGGCGCAGATCAGTTCCGGCTTGTGGTTGGCGTCCTTGTAGTTGCGGTGCGGGGCGTCCACCGGGATGCCGCGCCGCTCCTCGTCCTCGTAGCCCCGCGCGGCCTGTTCGAGGTCGGGGTGGACCTGGAGGGAGAGGGGTGCGCCGGCGGCGAGGAGCTTGAGGAGGAACGGCAGGCGCGGGCCGAACCTGGCGACGGAGGCGGAACCCAGTTCCCGCTCGGGTGCCGCGTCGATGACCTCGGCCAGGGTGCCCCGGCCGGTGCGGGAGGGGGCGCCGGGGTGGGCTCCCATCCACATCTCCGCCTGCGGTTCGCCGCTCGGCTCGGCACCGAGCAGCTCCGGAATCGCGGTGGTGGAACCCCAGGCGTAGGGGCGGATGGCGTTGTCGAGGCGGTCCATGGGCTCTCTCTGCCGGTTCTTCGGGGCGTGTCGCGGTACGTGCGCCGGCGCGCGGCTCAGTCCGTACGGGGCTCAGTACCCACTGAGATCAGGCGCCCGAGGCGAGCGCCAGGTAAACGGCGGCGAAATCCGTCATGGCGATCAGTTCCGCGAGGGTCTCCAGTTCGCCGCCCGCCTCCGGTTCCAGTTCGCTGATCGGTGTGTCGTGGTCGAGGGCCACGTCACGGGCGGCGGGAGCGGCGGTGAGGCCGCCGATGGGGCGGTCGCGCAGCAGCACCACGCGTGCGTGCAGGGCCGGTGGCTCCTCGACGCGGTCGCGGAAGAAGTCCTCGGGGTCGGCGCCGGCGGCGAGGGGGCCGGCGAGCAGGGCGCTGTGTGCGGCGAGCGCCTCGGGCAGCTCCGCCACGACGGCCGGGGTGCCGGACAGTTCGGCCAGGGCGGCGGCGAAGCGGCGGCCCGCCGGGCCGGCGGAGGTGCCCTCGGTCCAGACGACGGGGAGGGCGTCGGCCAGCTCGGCGGCCAGGGTCTTGGCGGGGTTGCTGTAGGTCGCGATGGCGGGCCCGCAGCGCTCGGCGACCTGGTCCAGGCGGTCGGCGACCTTCAGGAGGGCGTCGGGTGGGGCGCTGAGCAGTCCGGTGCGGTCCAGCAGCGCCAGGAGCGGCGTGAGCAGCGCCCACAGGACGCCGGGGGCGGCCGCGGCGAGCGGCTCGTCCTGGTCGTAGGGGGCCGTGGCCATGGGGATGAACAGGCCGTGGGAGCCGTTCACCGTCTCGTCGAGCGGGGATCGGGCGGGGGCCACGGCGGCCACCGTGCAGCCGCGGCGGTAGGCCTGCTCGGCGAGCAGGGACAGGCCCGGTTCGGTGCCGTCGGGGGTGGCGATCAGCAGCAGGTCCACGGAGCCGGCCCAGCCGGGCAGCTCCCAGCGCAGGGCGCCGGCCGCGGGGGCGACGCCGGTGGGGGCGAGGCGGGTGACGGGACTGCCGGCGCCGGCGAGCGTGCCGAGGAGGTCGGCGGCCTGGGTGGCGGCGGCGCCGGGGCCGGCGATGAGGACGGCGCGGGGGCGGCCGTCCGGTTCGAGGTCGTTGATGCCGGCCTCGGCGGCGTGCCGGGCGGCGGTGCGCACGCGGGCGCCGGCCTCCGCGGCGCCGCGGAGCAGACCGCGGCGGTCGGCGTCGGCGAGCCCGTCCGGGCTGTCGAGCAGCGATTCGTCGAGCATGGCGGCAGTCTCCGATCGCCGGGACGTCTGTTACGCGGTGCCGGTGGTGCGGTTGCCCGGGTGGGCTCCGTCTACCCGTGGTCCACCCGGGCTCTCCTCGGGGTCTCCCCGGGCTCTCCCCGGCGTCTACTCGGGGCGGCGGGCCTCGTCGACGAGGAGGACGGGGATACCGTCGCGGACGGGGTACGCCAGACCGCAGTCCTGTCCGGTACAGATCAGCTCGGTGTCCTGCTCCTTGAGGGGGGCGTGGCAGGCCGGGCAGGCCAGGATCTCCAGGAGGCCGGCTTCGAGCGGCATGGGGGTTCCCTTCGGGAGCGTTGGGATGTGCGGATGTGCTGGTCAGGGTACCGCCGGGGTGGGGCGGGCGCGGGTGCCCCGGACTGCCGGCGGCTCGGTGCGCTATCCCCTGATGATCGCCAATGCTTCGTCTCTGACCTTGGTCATCGTCGCCTCGTCGCGCGCCTCCGCGTTGAGGCGCAGCAGCGGCTCCGTGTTGGAGGGGCGGACGTTGAACCACCAGTCGGCGGCGGTGACGGTCAGGCCGTCCAGCTCGTCCAGGGTGACGTCGTCGCGGCCCTGGAACGCGGCCTTGATCGCGGCCAGGCGGCCCGTCTGGTCGGCGACCGTGGAGTTGATCTCGCCCGAGCCGACGTAGCGGTCGTACTGGGCGACCAGGGCGGACAGCGGGCCGTCCTGGCCGCCGAGGGCCGCCAGGACGTGCAGGGCGGCCAGCATGCCCGTGTCGGCGTTCCAGAAGTCGCGGAAGTAGTAGTGCGCGGAGTGCTCGCCGCCGAAGATCGCGCCGGTCCGGGCCATCTCGGCCTTGATGAAGGAGTGGCCCACGCGCGTGCGTACGGGCGTGCCGCCGTTCTCGGCGACGACCTCCGGGACGGACCAGGAGGTGATGAGGTTGTGGATGACGGTGCCCCGGCCGCCGTTCCGGGCGAGTTCGCGGGCCGCCACCAGGGCGGTGATCGCGGACGGGGAGACCGGGTCGCCGTTCTCGTCCACGACGAAGCAGCGGTCGGCGTCGCCGTCGAAGGCGAGGCCGAGGTCGGCGCCCTCCTCGCGGACCCGCCGCTGGAGGTCGACGAGGTTGGCCGGGTCGAGCGGGTTGGCCTCGTGGTTGGGGAAGGTGCCGTCCAGCTCGAAGTACATCGGGACAAGGTCGACGGGCAGACCGGCGAGGACCGACGGGACGGTGTGGCCGCCCATGCCGTTGCCCGCGTCGACGACCACCTTCAGCGGGCGGGCGGAGGAGAGGTCGACGAGGGAGCGCAGATGGGCCGCGTAGTCGGCCAGTGTGTCGCGCCGGCCGATCGTGCCCGGCTCGGCGGCCGGCTCGGGGGCGCCGGTCCCGGTCCACCGCTCGACGAGTTCGCGGATCTCGGCCAGGCCCGTGTCCTGGCCGACGGGGGCGGCGCCCATGCGGCACAACTTGATGCCGTTGTACTGCGCGGGGTTGTGCGAGGCCGTGAACATGGCGCCCGGCAGGTTGAGCGCGCCGGAGGCGTAGTAGAGCTGGTCGGTGGAGCACAGGCCGATCTCGGTGACGTCGGCGCCCTGGGCCGCCGCGCCGCGCGCGAAGGCCGCCGACAGTCCCGGGGACGAGGGCCGCATGTCGTGCCCGGTCGCGATGGCGCTCGCGCCGGTCATCCGGACGAAGGCCGCGCCGAACAGCTCGGCCAGCGACTCGTCCCACTGGTCCGGGACCACACCGCGTACGTCGTACGCCTTCACGATCTGCGACAGATCAGCAGCCACGGCCAACCTTCCTGAAAGTCCTGTCGATGAGGCACAAACTACCCGCTCCCGCCGGCCGCGCGCCGCGCGGTTCGCGAAGGTCAGGGCGGCATCCGGCCCGCCGTCGGCGACATGGCCGTGGACGTGGGCGTGGGGCGGCGCGGCGGAAGGCGCCTCAGTTGTCGGGGGAGCGCAGGACCCGGAGGTGGCCGCGCCGGGCGACCTCCATCGGGTCGGCCGCGCGTGCCCCGCCGCCGGCTCCGGCGGCGCGCTCCTGAGGGCGGGCCGCCTCGCGCACGGCGTTGGCGAGCGCTTCCAGGTCGTCGCCGCTCGGCCGGGCGGGGGCCGAGCCGTCGAGCAGCCGGACGACCTCCCAGCCGCGGGGTGCGGTCAGGCGCTCGGAGTGCTCGGCGCACAGGTCGTAGCAGTGGGGTTCGGCGTAGGTGGCGAGCGGGCCGAGGACCGCGGTCGAGTCGGCGTAGACGTACGTCAGCGTCGCGACGGCGGGACGGCCGCAGGCGGTGCGCGAACAGCGACGTACAGGGCTCACGATGTTGGACGGTACCGCACTCTTGAGCGGGCCGCGACGACTCTCCACCAGGTCACTCCACCGTGTCGTGCTGTGAAACGCCCCACAGGGCCGTCCGCGGGCGCCACTCCGACCTGCGCGGACATCGGGGATCGGCGGATCGGACGCGGCCGGAGGCGGTCACGACCCGGCACAAACAGCATCAATTGCCTTGAGATCACCGGTCTCGGAGGGATACGGAATCGAACCCAACCTTGGCCGGAATGGTCATCCCGCGACATGCGGTACGGGGGGCTCCGGTGAGGTCCGGTCTCGGTGTGGAGCCCGGCGCGCACACCCGGCGAGTACTAACCTTCACCAGTGATGGACACCCCCGCGACACCCCGTTCCGCCGGCCGCCCCGGGCCCCGCCGCCGTGATCGCCACGGCCGGGGCATGCGCGGTCCGATCGCACCGCCGCAGGTACCGCTGGCCGCCAGCCGTGCCGAGGTGTTCGCGGACCTGGTGCAGGACTCCGTGGAACGGCTGGAGCGGCGGTGGCCGCAGCTCGCCGACATCGACTTCCTGGTGCTGGAGGTGCCGCGGCTGGACGGGGCGGCCGGGGACGGCTGGAGCGACGAGGCGGTTCCGCTCGGCGGCACCGTCCCCTCGCGGGACGGGCGACGGGCCCGGGTGGTGGTGTACCGGCGGCCGGTCGAGATCCGTACGAAGGGCAGGGACGAGCGGGCGGCGCTGGTGCACGAGGTGGTGGTCGAGCAGGTCGCGGAGCTGCTCGGGCTGACGCCGGAGACGGTGGATCCGCGGTACGGGGAGGACTGAGGCGGACGGGGCCCGGCCGCGAAGCGCCGGCCGCCCGGCCGGGCCCCACCCGCCCGCACCCGGCTACCTCTGGAGCACCGACAGGTCCTCGTCCGCCTGCGGCACCGCGACCGTCCCCCGGTCGTCCGGGAGGGGCTGCACCGTGAAGAACGGGACGTCGTCGTGCGTTGCCGTCAGGGTTCTGGACGCGTACACCGGGCCGCCCGACACCGGCTCGACCGTCAGGGCGTACGTGCCCTTCAGGCCGCCGGGGACCGGGGCCTCGACGTCCTGGGTGGTGCCGCCCTTGATGGTGTAGGTCCGCGACTGCGTCGTGCCGCCCTCGCTGCCCGCCGACGCGGTGACCTTCACCTTCGCGGTGTCCTCGGGTGCCGCCACGGACAGCGTGGTGCCCTTGGAGCGGTTGTCCGACGAGGTCGCGCGCGCCCCTATCGGGCTCGTCGCCGGGATGTACGCCGTCTCCTGGCCGGTGCCCTTGCCCCGCACCACCCGCACCGCCGCCACCACGGGCACGGCCCGCTCCGTCGGCGTCAGCACCAGCGAGCCCGCCTCGCCCCGCGTGACGTCCCCGAGGTCGACGGCGGTCGTCCGGCCGGCCTTGATCCGCACCGTCTCGTGACCGGCCGGCGTGATCAGCCCGGACGTCGAGGCAAGCCGCACCTTCAGGTCGGCATCGGTGTCGCCCGGTGTGAACAGCACCAGCCGCACGGCGGACGCGTCCTTGGGAATGCCCGGCAGCACCAGGCTGCTCCCCGGGTCCGCGGTCGGGGCCAGCCAGTCGCCTCCGGCCTTGTCGTCCAGGGCCTGCACCGCCGCCCCGACCCGCCCGCTGCGGACGCTCACGTGCACGGTGACGTCGGTCTGCTTCTCGTTGCTGAGCGTGGACAGCAGGATCGGCTCGCTCGCGTGCGGCTGGACCGTGATGCCCTCGCCCACCGTCGACTTCAGCGCGCCGTCCTCGCCGTACAGTTCGATGTCCACCACGGCGGCCGAGTCGTCGGGGTTGGTGAGATGCACGTAGTCGGTGCGGCCGTCCGCCGTGCTGGCTCCGGGGAACCAGAACTCCGTGTCGGGCGACGTGCAGTTGACGCCCAGCAGTCCCCGGCCGGTACCCGCGGTGACCTCCGTGGTCTGCTGCACCGTCCAGCCGGGTGCGAACCGCCCCTCCGCCGTCCCGACGAGCGCGGGCGCGTCGCCGCCCGACTTCTCTGCGGTGACCGGTGTGCCGGGCGCCTTCGGCTCCAGGGCGGGCTCGTCTGCCTTCTTCTCGCCGGCCTCCTTCTCCTGCCCCGCTTCCGCTCCGGCCTCCTCGCCGTCCTGTGCCGCCCGCAGTTCGGCGTTCCCGTCCTTCTCCGCGCCCTTCGTGACGGGCGTGAACGACGTGTACGTCGTCTCGGCGAGGTCGGAGTTGCTGGGCGCCGGGCACACCAGGCTGGTGCGCTCCACGGGGAGCCGGGCGGCCGCCTCGGCCGCGCTGCCCGCGCCGGTGGCCTCCGGCGTGGACACGGCCGCGAATCCGGTGACGGCGGCGAGTGCGGTGACGCCGGCGAGGAGGGAGAGGGTCGTGCGGTTCACTGCTGGCTCCCGTCGGGACGCTCGTTGCCCGTGCCGTGCGGGTGGTGGGGTGGTGCCGGGTCGTACGCGGTGCCGTAACCGCCGGGCCCGTACGTCTGGTCGTACGTCTGGCCGTATGTCTGGCCGGGTGCCGACTGGGACGGCCCGCCGTAGGCGTAGGGGTCGTACTGCCCGCCCTGGTGGGTGTCACCGGCGTACGGCTGCTGCTGCCCGTAGCCGCCCGCCCCGGTGTACTGCTGCTCGCCGCCGTACGCGTCGTGCGTGCCGTACCCGGCGCCCGGGTAACTCGCCGGGTCCCACTCGTCGTAGGCCTGCTGCTGCGGGACCGCCGCCGGCTCCTCCGGCGCCGTCTCTTCCTCCGGTCCGGTCGCCGGGGCGCCGGGCCCGGCCTCGGCCTGGGCCCGCAGCCGGCGGGCGCGGCGGCCCTCGCCGGCGACGGCCTGCGCCGGGACGAGCGGCTCGTCGGGCAGGTCGTCGTCGACGTCGCGGCGCCGGCCGGGCAGCGCGAGGACGACGAGGACGACGGCGAGCAGGCCCTGGGCCCACAGCCAGGCGGTGTGGGTGAGCGGTGCGTCGTGGGTGACGTCCAGGCTGCCGCCGGTGGCGGGGAGTTCGAAGCCCTGGGCCCAGCCGTCGACCGTGGTGGGCTTCAGCGGCTTGCCGTCCAGGGTGGCCGTCCAGCCGGCGTCGGCCGTGTCCGCGAGGCGCAGCACGCGCCCCTGGGAGCCGGACGGGATCTCGGTGTGGATCTCGACGGGGCCGGCGGCGACGGGCTGCGGCTCGCCGGACCCGGAGACGACGGTCGCCCGCGCGACCTCCTGGTCGACGCGCCAGAGCGCACTGCCGTCCTGCTGGCTGAGCCTGCTCAGCCCGGGCGTGGCGTCCAGGACGCGGGTGACCTGGCGCGGCGCGCCCTTGTGCACCAGGACGTAGCGCACCGCGAAGCCGCCGAGCTGGTCGGCCTGGTCGGCGCCGGACCCGGCGACGAGGTTGGCGACCACCTTGGCGAGCTTGCCGTTCTCGCCGTCGGCGGCGGCCAGTTCGGCGTCGCCGAGGCGGGCGCCGGAGCCGCGGACCAGCACATAGCGCACGTGGGCGGCGGAGTCGCTGTCGAGGACGAGGGTGCGGGCCTGGTCGCGGGTGCGGCTCTCCTCGGCGACGAAGGCGGGCACCTGGACGGGGTCGCGCCGCTCCAGCGGGCCGTCGGCGCCCCGGATCATCCATCCGGCGGCGGCGAGCAGCGGCCCGGCAGCCGAGGCGAACGCGATCAGTACGGCGACGGGCTGGCGCCAGCCGAAGCTCTGCTCGGCCACGCGCGAGCGTGCCCCGTCCGCGCCGAGGGCGGCGGCGGACAGCAGGGCGATGCCGTAGACGAGGGTCGCGGGCCCGGCCCAGGCGGAGCCGTTGGACAGGACGGCGAACACGAGCCCGGCCAGGGCCGCGGCCCAGGCGGCCCAGATGCCCAGCCGGCGTTCGGAGCGCAGCAGGGCGGCCAGCGCGGCCAGCACGATGCCGATGAGCATCAGGCCGCTGACCGTGCCGGGGCCGCCGGGGCTCGCGCCGAGCAGGTCGAGGGCGGAGGCGGCAGAGGCGCCGTATTCCAGACCGGCCTCGCGGAAGAAGCCGAACGGCAGCAGGGTCAGCGACCAGGGCGCGAGGAGCAGCAGGGGCGTGCCGAGCTGGGCCAGGAAGCGCAGTCCGTACGCCGTGATGTCGCCCCGGCGCAGGGCGAGTACGCCGATGCCGAGGACCAAGGCGATGGGCCACACCACGGGCGTGAACGCGGTGCTGACGGTCAGCAGCAGGGCGTAGGCCCAGGTGGCCCGCCAACTCCCGCGGGCGCCGGCCGGGTTGGCCAGGCCGGCGGCGGCGACGCCCGCGCGTGCGATGAGCGGCAGCAGGATCGCGAGGACGGCGGTGCCGATGCGGCCGCCGGCGAGGGCACCGGTGGCGGCGGGCAGGAAGGCGTAGACGACGGCCGCCCAGGCGCGCAGCAGCCGGGAGGTGACGAGCGGTCGGGAGGCGAAGTAAGCGGTGAGGCCGGCCACCGGCACCGAGCAGACGAGCAGGACGGTGACGGCGAGGCCGGTGGAGCCCAGCAGCAGGGAGGACATCAGGGCCACGATCGCCAGGTAGGGCGGCGCGGCGGCGGTGCCGCCGGCGCCCACCGCGTGCCAGGCGTCGGCGTAGCGGGACCACAGGTCGCCGGCGTCGGCCGGGGCGGGCAGCAGCGCGCCGCCGGCGAGTGCCCCGCCGCCGAGCAGGGCGCGGCAGGCGACCAGGGAGAACAGCAGCAGGGCCAGGAAGAGCACCGGGCCGGGCTTGCGGGCGATGCGCTTGAGCCGGGCGAACTGCTCGACCTGGAGGAAGTCGGCGTCGTCGTCGCCGGGTCCGGATTCGACGGCGCCGCCGTGCCGTCCGGCGCCCACGGCCGCCTCGGCGTCGGAACGGCCGACGAGGTTGCCCGCGACCTGCTCGACGGTGGCGCGGACGGTGGCTCCGGGCGGCGGGAACAGGGGCCGCAGTTCGCCCTTGTCGACCTGGGGGCGGCCGCGCACGCGCCGCCCGGCGAGGATGCGTTCGGGCCGCAGCAGCACGCCGAGCAGGCCACGGATCTCGTCGACGGCCTGGCCGGGGACCTTGCCGACCAGGTAGGCGAGGGTGCGCAGCAGGGTGCCGAGGACGAGGCGCAGCAGCACCCAGGGCAGGGCGGCGGTACGGGCGTTGACGAGCAGGGTGTAGACGGCGCCGGCCTTGTCGACCTTGTGCGGGGAGGCGGTGGTGCGGCCCGCGCAGTCGACGGTGCGGCGCTCGCGGGAGGCGGCTTCGGCGTGCCGCACGACCGCTTCCGGGGCGACGAGGACGCGGTAACCGGCCGCGTGCGCGCGCCAGCACAGGTCGATGTCGTCGCGCATCAGCGGCAGCCGCCGGTCGAAGCCGCCGAGCCCTTCGAAGACGTCGCGCCGGACCAGCATGCCGGCGGTGGACACGGACAGCACGGGGCGTACGTGGTCGTGCTGGCCCTGGTCCTGCTCGCGGCGGTCCAGGCCGGTCCAGCGGCGGCCGGAGTTGGCGATGGAGACGCCGACCTCCAGCAGCTGGCGGCGGTCGTACCAGCCGCGGAGCTTGGGGCCGACGACGGCGACGTCCTCGCGGCCGAGCTGGTACTCGTTGTCCACGACGCGCAGCAGTTCGGCGAGGGCGTCGGGTTCGGGGGCGCAGTCGTCGTGCAGCAGCCACAGCCACTGGACCGGCTCGCCGTGGGGCAGCTCGGGCAGGTCGTAGGCGTCGTCGCGCCAGGTGCGCGTGACGGGGTCCCAGCCGCTGGGGCGCTTGAGGTAGGGCAGGTCGTCCGGGGTGAGGACGGGCGCGGTGCGGGCGGCCTCCTCGACGGCCTGGCCGAAGCCGGTGCGCCGGGCGAGGTGCAGTACGCGGTCGTCACCGACGGCGTCGGTGACCAGCCGGGCGGAGTCGTCGCCGCTGCCGGTGTCGGCGGCCATGACGGACTGGACGGGGCGCTCCTGCCCGAGCAGCCCGGCGAGCGCGTCCGGCAGCCAGCGGGCGCCGTCGTGGGAGACGAGGACGGCGGTCACCACGTGACGCGGGAACTCGGGAGCGTGGG
Source organism: Streptomyces hamibioticus (assembly GCF_047946815.1). NCBI lineage: Bacteria > Bacillati > Actinomycetota > Actinomycetes > Kitasatosporales > Streptomycetaceae > Streptomyces > Streptomyces hamibioticus. The sequence continues at coordinate 4,569,323 of NZ_JBKKQY010000001.1, read as the reverse complement.
CCGGGTCGAACGCAGGCGCGTGGGCCTGGTCGAACGCTGCTGTGGCGGCCGCCTCTTGAGGAGCTGCCGGGTGGCTGTGCACGGACATCGAGGTACGGGCCCCGGTTCGGTGGACTGCGGTGGACGCCCGTGCCTGATGGGGGCGGCGGGGCGTCTCGGACGAGCGACCACACTAGCGGCTGGGCAACAGGGCGGCCCGCCGCCTGTGGATAACCCACCTGCGACGGGCCGTGCCCTGAAGACTTGCGTACTGATCCGATGTGCCGTCCGTCAGACGGCGGCCTTCTTCAGCCGGCGGCGCTCCCGCTCGGACAGGCCGCCCCAGATGCCGAAGCGCTCGTCGTTGGCGAGCGCGTACTCGAGGCACTCGGAGCGGACCTCGCAGGCGAGGCAGACCTTCTTGGCCTCCCGGGTGGAGCCGCCCTTCTCGGGGAAGAAGGACTCGGGGTCGGTCTGGGCGCACAGTGCGCGCTCCTGCCAGCCGAGTTCCTCGTCCGCGTCGTCGACCAGCAGTTGCTGCACCAGCTCGGTCATGTGCGCCCCTCGTCCGTCTTTCGCGTCCCCGTGATGTTGCCGTTACCGATTCCGGCTGAACGACACGAGTGAAATTACAAGTGTGCTGCTCCGGGCGAGTCAAGCCGAGATCTGCTATTGGGCCCCTTATTCACTCTGCGGAACCAAGGCCATGCGGAAAGTGTTCAAATCGCCATAAACCTTGACATACCAACGAGGCCCGCGAGGGCCCCCACCCCCACACAGCACCTGCACAGGGGAGGACGCCCTCGTGTTCGATCTCGTTCCGACGCACCCGCCGAAGCGAACTGGATCACGTTCGCATCACAGGATCGCAACGGGGGTTGTGCGCCCGGCTTGTGCGCCATGTGTCCCGACAACCGGGTGAGCAAACCTTTCACCTGTGAGATGAACCGGAAGAGGTGAACCATGTCCCACATAACGGGCATCAAGTTGACAGTGCGGGTGTGAGCCGGTGTCCTAGTGGGCATGCTCGCGAACTTGGCACTCACCTCGACCCGCCCCGCCGGGTCCCACGGTGCTGCCCGTGCTCGCTGTAGCTGTTGTTGCCGTTCCAGCTGTTGAGCCAAGCGCGCTCCGGCTGTTTCCCGGGTCCACCCCACCCGACCGCTTCTCCGCGCCGCCCTCACCCGGGCGCCCTCCGTCTTCTCCGCATCCCCCATTCCCCTCCGCCGAGGAACCACCGCACCCCATGAACAGCGACAGCGACCTGCAGATCGCCGGCGACATCCTCGAAGTCCCGCACCTCCTCCAGGCACCGCGCGAGCACCCGGCCACCGTCGCCGAGTACGCCGGTCTCGCCCGCTCCATCGCCGCCGACCGGACCCAGTGGGAGCACCTGGTCCGCTACGACGCCACGACCCGCTGGTACCACCGGCTGCGCACCGGCCCCGGCTACGAGGTGTGGCTGCTGTCCTGGGTGCCCGGCCAGGGCAGCGGGCTGCACGACCACGGCCCCTCGTCCGGCGTGCTGACCGTCCTGGACGGCACCCTGACCGAGCGCACGCGGCGCGGCACGCGCGCGTTGCGGCCGGGCACCCAGCGGGTGTTCGCTCCGGGATACGTGCACGAGGTGATCAACGACGCGCTGGAGCCGGCGGTCAGCCTGCACGTCTACCACCCGGGCCTGACGGAGATGCCGATGCACGCGGCGTACTCGGCGCAGTGCACGGCCGCAGCGCCGCACGATGCCGGGGCCGTGACGACTGCCTGACGCACTGTCGTACCCGCCTGCAAGACTGGGGCCATGCGCATTGTGGTTCTGGCAGGCGGCATCGGCGGTGCCCGGTTCCTGCGCGGTCTGAAGCAGGCCGCGCCGGACGCGGACATCACGGTCATCGGCAACACCGGGGACGACATCCACCTCTTCGGGCTGAAGGTCTGCCCGGACCTCGACACGGTGATGTACACGCTCGGCGGCGGCATCAACGAGGAGCAGGGCTGGGGGCGGGCCGAGGAGACCTTCCACCTCAAGGAGGAGCTGGCGGCGTACGGCGTGGGCCCAAAGTGGTTCGGGCTCGGCGACCGGGACTTCGCCACGCACATCGTGCGGACGCAGATGATCGGCGCCGGATACCCGCTCAGCGCGGTGACGGAGGCCCTCTGCGACCGCTGGAAGCCGGGCGTGCGCCTCATCCCGATGACCGACGACCGGGTCGAGACGCATGTCGCCGTCGAGCTGGACGGCGAGCGCAAGGCGATCCACTTCCAGGAGTACTGGGTACGGCTGCGCGCCTCCGTCCCCGCCGAGGCGGTCGTGCCGGTCGGCGCCGAGCAGGCGAAGCCGGCGCCCGGCGTGCTGGAGGCGATCGCCGAGGCGGACGTGATCCTCTTCCCGCCCTCCAACCCCGTGGTCTCCGTCGGCACGATCCTCGCCGTGCCCGGCATCCGCGAGGCGATCGCCGACGCCGGGGTGCCGGTGGTCGGCCTGTCCCCCATCGTCGGGGACGCGCCCGTGCGCGGGATGGCCGACAAGGTACTGGCCGCGGTGGGCGTGGAGGCCACGGCGGCGGCGGTCGCCGAGCACTACGGTTCGGGCCTGCTGGACGGCTGGCTGGTCGACACGGTCGACGCGGAGGCCGTGACGCGCGTGAAGGCGGCCGGCATCCTCTGCCGGGCGGTGCCGCTGATGATGACGGACGTGGCGGCGACCGCCCGGATGGCCCGCGAGGCGCTGGCCCTCGCGGAGGAGGTGCGGGCCGCGTGAGCGCGGACGGCTACCGGGTCTGGGCCGTACCGGGCCTGCCCGAGATCACCCCGGGTGCCGACCTGGCCGAGCTCATCGCCGCGGCCGAACCGCAGCTGGCCGACGGGGACGTCCTGCTGGTCACCTCCAAGATCGTGTCCAAGGCGGAGGGGCGCGTCGTGCGGGCGCCCGACCGGGAGGCGGCGATCGACGCGGAGACGGTACGGGTGGTGGCCCGGCGCGGCACGCTGCGGATCGTCGAGAACCGCCAGGGGCTGGTCATGGCGGCGGCGGGCGTCGACGCGTCCAACACCCCCGCCGGTACCGTGCTGCTCCTCCCCGAGGACCCGGACGCCTCGGCCCGCGCGATCCGCGACGGGCTGCGCGACGCCCTCGGGGTCAAGGTCGGCGTGGTCGTCACCGACACCGTCGGCCGGCCCTGGCGCTCGGGGCTGACGGACGTGGCGATCGGCGCGGCCGGCGTCCGGGTCCTGGACGACCTGCGCGGGGGCACGGACGCGCACGGCAACCCGCTCAACGCCACCGTCGTCGCCACGGCGGACGAACTCGCCGCCGCGGGCGACCTGGTCAAGGGCAAGTCCGCCGGGCTGCCCGTCGCCGTGGTGCGCGGCCTGCCGCACGTGGTGGCCGAGGACGACGGCGACGGGGCGCGCGCCATGGTGCGCGGGGCGCGGGACGACATGTTCCGCCTGGGCACCTCGGAGGCGGTACGGCAGGCGGTGAGCCAGCGCCGTACCGTCCGGTCCTTCACCGACGAGCCGGTCGATCCGGGAGCCGTACGGCGGGCGGTGGCCGCGGCGGTCACCGCACCGGCCCCGCACCACACCACCCCGTGGCGTTTCGTCCTCCTGGAGTCCCCGGAGTCCCGCGCCCGTCTGCTGGACGCGATGCGGGACGCCTGGATCGCCGACCTCAGAGGCGACGGCAGGAGCGAGGAGTCCATCGCCCGGCGGATCCGGCGCGGCGACGTGCTGCGCAACGCGCCCTGTCTCGTCGTCCCGTGCCTGGTCATGGACGGCTCCCACACGTACGGGGACGCGCGGCGGGACGGGGCCGAGCGGGAGATGTTCGTGGTGGCCGCCGGGGCGGGCGTACAGAACTTCCTCGTGGCGCTGGCCGGGGAGCGGCTGGGCTCGGCGTGGGTGTCGTCGACGATGTTCTGCCGGGACGTCGTGCGGGAGGTGCTGGACCTGCCGGCGGACTGGGACCCCATGGGTGCCGTCGCGGTCGGCCACCCGGCCGAGGAGCCGCGGCCGCGGCCGGAGCGGGACGCCGGGGCCTTCGTGGAGGTGCGGTGACCGCGGGGCGCGAGCGCCTACCCTCGTACTGACCTCTTCCGCTCACTCTTTCTCCCGGGACCTCACTCGTGGCTGGACGTTTCGCTCCCCGGCCGGCACGGACGACCGTGCGCGGCGGGCGGGCCGCCGTGCCGCGGCAGGCCGCGGCGCCGGGGAAGGTCCGCACCTGGGTGCCGGACGGGCCGTTCGACCTGGGGCTGGTGCTGGGGCCGCTGCGGCGCGGGCCGGGTGACCCGACGTTCCGGGCGATGCCGGACGGCTCGGTGTGGCGGGCGAGCCTGACGCCCGCCGGGCCCGGGACGCTGCGCGTCGCGGCACGCGGCGGCGAGGTCCGGGGCGAGGCCTGGGGGCCGGGCGCGGAGTGGTTGCTGGAGCGGCTGCCGGGGATGCTCGGCGCGGACGACGACCCGTCCGCGTTCCGGCCGCGGCACCGGGTGCTGGCGCTGACGCGGCATCGGCGGCCGGGGCTGCGGCTGACGCGGACGGGGCTGGTGCTGGAGTCGCTGATTCCGTCGGTGCTGGAGCAGAAGGTCACGACGGTCGAGGCCTATCAGGCGTGGCGGTTGCTCGTACGGAGGTACGGGGAGCCGGCGCCGGGGCCGGTGCCCGGGCGGATGTACGTGATGCCGGGGCCGCGGACGTGGGCTCTGATCCCGTCCTGGGAGTGGCACCGGGCGGGCGTCGACAACAAGCGGGCGTCCACCGTCCTGCGGGCGGTGCGGGTCGCCGCGCGGCTGGAGGAGGCGGCCGGGATGGAGCCGACGGCTGCGCAGGCGCGGTTGGAGGTCGTGCCGGGGATCGGGCCGTGGACCTCGGCGGAGGTGGTGCAGCGCAGTCATGGGGCGCCGGATGCGGTGACGGTGGGGGACCTGCATCTGCCCGGGATCGTGGGGTGGGCGCTGGCGGGGAACCGGGGGGCCGATGACGCGGAGATGCTGCGCCTGCTGGAGCCGTATGCCGGGCAGCGGCATCGGGCGGCGCGGTTGATCCTGCTGAGCGGGAGGGTGCCGCCGAGGCGGGCGCCGCGCATGGCTGTGCGGGACATCGGGCGGTTGTGAGGCGTCACGGCTGAGGGCGGGGCGCCGCGCAACCCGGCGGAACGGGGTGCCTCCCCCAGAGGGGGTGCCCCCAGCACCCGCCCGTGCCGCCCTGGGGGCACCTCCCGGGCCGTTCGCACGACTGCCCCGCGGCTGGACGGCCAGGCGGGGCGCGCCAGCAGTCGCCCACCGCGCGAAAGAAGCGACCAGCCAGACCACTGCCCGCACTCGCCCACCGCGCGAAAGAAGCGACCAGCCAGACCACTGCCCGCAGCCGCCCACCGCGCGAAAGAAGCGACCAGCCAGACCACTGCCCGCACTCGCCCACCGCGCGAAAGAAGCGACCAGCCAGAGCACTGCCCGCAGCCGCCCACGGCGGGAAGGGACGACTGGCCTGGGCGCTGCCCGCAGCCGCCCGCGGCGGGAAGGGGACGTGTCGGGGGGTGTCCGCCCGCAGCGGTTGTCGCGTCAACACGGGCACCCTCTACAACAGACCGATTCCGCGACGTTCCGAGGACGGACACCCCCCCGGCGCGGCCCCGAACCACCCACCGCACCCAAGGCGCTACGCGTACCCCCACCGAACCCGCACAGGCGCCGCAGGCATGAGACGCGCACCCCCAACCACCCGCACAGGCGCCGCAGGCATCCACCCACGGCGCCGCAGACACCCCACGACCGCCACCGCCACCCCGAAGCCGCCGCGAGGCTACGTGTCCGAGGAGAAGCGGACCGCACCCGCCGGGATGCGGGCGTCGCACCACACGCGGACGCCCTCACGGAGTTCGTTGTCGGCGCCGACGACCGCGCCGTCGCCGATGACCGTGCCGGTCAGCACCGAGCGTTGGCCCACCCGGGCCCGGTTGCCGATCAGGGAGTCCGTGACGACCGCGCCGGGCTCGATCACCGCCCCCGGCAGGACCGTGCTGCCGAAGACCCGCGCGCCCTCCGCCACGAACGCCCCCTCGCCGACCACCGTCCCGCCCGCCAGCTTGGCGTCGGGCGCGACCGTCGCCGTGGGCAGGACGAGCCGGTCGCCGCAGCGGCCCGGTATCGCCGGGGACGGGGCGCGGCCCAGGACCAGGTCCGCCGAGCCCCGTACGAACGCCGCCGGTGTGCCCAGGTCCAGCCAGTAGGTGGAGTCGACCAGGCCCTGGAGGTGGGCTCCGGCCGACAGAAGTCCCGGGAAGGTCTCGCGTTCGACCGAGACCGGGCGGCCCGCCGGGATCGTGTCGATGACCGAACGGCGGAAGACGTACGCCCCCGCGTTGATCTGGTCGGTGACGATCTCCTCCGGGGTCTGGGGCTTCTCCAGGAACGCCAGGACGCGTCCCGTGTCGTCCGTGGGGACCAGGCCGTACGCCCTCGGGTCGGTCACCTTCGTCAGGTGCAGGGAGACGTCCGCGCCCGTCGACTCGTGGGTGTCGACCAGCGCACCGATGTCCAGCCCCGTCAGGATGTCGCCGTTGAAGACCAGTACCGGCTCGTCCGGCCCGGAGTGCAGCCGCGAGGCCACGTTGCGGATCGCGCCGCCCGTGCCGAGCGGTTCCTCCTCCGTGACGTACTCGAGGTGCAGTCCGAGCGACGAGCCGTCGCCGAAGTACGGTTCGAAGACCTCGGCCAGATAGGACGTGGCGAGCACGATGTGCTCGACCCCCGCCGCCTTCGCCCGCGCCAGCTGATGCATGAGAAACGGCACCCCCGCCGCCCTGACCATCGGCTTCGGCGTGTGCACCGTGAGCGGACGCAGCCGCGTACCCTTGCCGCCGACCAGGAGGATCGCTTCTGTCACCTGTCGTCTCTGCTTCCTGCCGGGACCGGCCGAACTGTCTTTCGACCGGCCAGTGTATGCAGACCGTTCGGTGGTGCCGGCGACGGCGGTGCGGTGCGTGCCGCCTCTGTTGTCTTCCCCTCTGTGCGCTCTTCTGTCTTCCCCTCCGTCTTCCCCTGCGTCCGCCCTCAGCGTCCCTGGTAGCGGGCCGCGGTCGAGCGGGCCGTGCCGAGTTTGCCGTACAGCTTCCGTCCCGGGCAGTCCGTACGGAATCCGTCGCGGTGACCGGAGATGACGTTCAGTCGTACCTTCTTGCCCTTTCGGTGGAGATTGCCACCGGCGGACTTCAGGTATGTCTTGCCGCGCGGGTTCATGCCGTAGAGACCGAGCTTCCACGCGGTCAGCCGGGAGACGGCCCGCACCGCCGCGGCGGACGGCTTCTTGGAGGTGTAGGTGCCGAGAACGGCGATGCCCATGCTGTTGCTGTTGAACCCGAGGGTGTGCGCTCCCAGCACCGGCTTCGCCACCCCGCCGGCCCGGCCCTCGTAGATCTTTCCGCACTTGTCGATGAGGAAGTTGTAGCCGATGTCGCGCCAGCCCATGCTCTTGGCGTGGTAGCGGTAGATACCGCGGATGACGGAGGGCGCCTGCGAGCAGCGGTAGTTGTTGCCGGTGGCCGAGTGGTGCACGAACGCCGCCTTGACCTTCTTGGTGTAGGCGAACTTCTTCTCGCGCAGGCTCTCGTCGGCGCCCCAGCCGCGGCGGGTGACGATGCGCGGCCGCGGCCCGACGTACGGCTTGGCCTGCTGCTGCCCCGACTGCCCCGGTTGCCCGGTCAGGGCGTCGATGCCCAGCGCGAGCAGTTCGCTCTCGGTCTGGGCGCGGCTCAGCGCCGGGATCTCGACGGCGCCGAGCGGGGCGAGGTCGGCGTTGACGGCGGACGCGGCCCCGGCCGCGGCCGCCTCGGCGCTCAGGGCACCGGTGCGCGGTCCGTCCGCGGGGACGCCGGCGGGCGGCGGATCACCCTCGCCGGGGTCGACGAGTTCGAGGCGGAGGCCGGAGGGCAGGGGCGCGGCGGCCGGCGGTACGGCCCGGTCGGTCGCCCCGGCGCCCTGGTCCTCGGCTCCGTCCGCGTGGGCCCGGACCCGGACCTCCACCCCGTCCGACTCACCGACCCACAGCGGTGCCGTGGCGCCGCGCACCCGCCCCGAGGTGCGCTCGGGGGTGTCCGGGTCGGCGGCGTGCTCGGCCTGGTGCGTCTGCAGGTCCTGCCAGTCGGACCAGGCGCCCGTGTCGGCGGCGCGGGTGCGGACCTGGACGCTGCCGTGGAGCTCGGTGTCCGGGTCGTCCCACACGACCCCGACGAGCGAGAAGTGCCGTACGTCGCGGCGCGGCAGGCCCTGCACGGCGGCGCCGGGCGCGCGGTCGCCGACGAGAGGCCTCAGGGGCAGCGACTGGGTGTTGCCGGGGACGTGGGGCTCGGCCGACACCGACGGCCTCCCGCTTGTGGGCGCCTGGGCGGCCGCGGGTGGGGCGAGCGGGAAGGCGAGGGCGGCTGCACACGTGACACCGATCGAGGAAGCAAGGAATCCACGCATGTTCCCGATCCTGGACACGACTGTACAAATCTGTCCATTTGGAACTTGACGGCCCGCCAGGGGTGTTCGGCCGATCCGGTGGTGGTCCGGGGCCTTCTCCGCTCGGTGCGCGCCGCGTGGTGCGCGTACGCTTGCGCGGGTGAACGCCACCGACCGCACCCCTGCCGACCTGCTGAGTTCCGCGCTCGCCGCGGACCCGGGACGCCCCCTGGTGACCTTCTACGACGACGCCACGGGCGAACGCGTCGAATTGTCCGTGGCCACCTTCGCCAATTGGGTGGCCAAGACCGCCAACCTCCTCCAGGACGAGCTGTCCGTCGAGCCGGGGGACCGGGTCGCGCTGCTGCTGCCCGCGCACTGGCAGACGGCGGTGTGGCTGCTGGCCTGCGCGTCGGTCGGGGCGGTCGCCGATGTGGCCGGGGACCCGGCGGCGGCGGACGTGGCGGTCAGCGGACCGGAGCCGGAGTCGCTCCAGGCGGCCCGGGCGTGCTCCGGGGCGCGGATCGCGCTGGCGCTGCGCCCGCTCGGGGGACGGTTCCCGCAGGTGCCGGAGGGCTTCGTCGACTACGCGGTGGAGGTGCCGGGCCAGGGGGACCGGTTCGTGCCGTACGCGCCGGTGGACCCGGAGGAGCCCGGGCTCATCGTGGCCGGGCGGGAGTTCAGCGGGGCCGAGGTGGTCGAGCGGGCGCGCGCGGAGGCGACGGGGCTCGGGCTCACGGGACCGGGCGCGCGGCTGCTGTCGGGGCTGCCGTACGACACCTGGGAGGGGCTGAACGCCGGGCTGTACGGACCGTTGGCGACCGGCGGGTCGGTGGTGCTGTGCCGGCACCTGGACCGGCTGGGGGCCGAGGCGCTGGACCAGCGGATCGAGACGGAGCGGGTGACGGCGACGGCTCGCTGACCGGCGCCCCTTCAGGCATCGGCCGGCCACTCGGTCAACTCCCTCGGCCGGCCACTCGGCCACCCCCTCGGCCGGCCACTCGGCCAACGCCCACCCGACCAGCTCGGCCGGCCACTCGGCCACGCCCTCGGCCGGCCACTCGGCCAACGCCCACCCGACCAGCTCGCCCGCCCGCCTGCCTGCCCGACCAGCCGCCCAACCACCCCACCCGGCCACCCCCGCCCCCCATTCGGCCCATCCCCGCCCAGCCCCGACCCCGCATCCGGGCCATGGTCGTAGGACCAGCAGCACGCACGCACGACACGTAGGCACGGCACGCTCGTACGGCATGAGGGGTGGCGCCAGACGTGGGCGACAGGGCAGAGGCGTCCTCTTCGGAGGCGGCTTCGGAGGCCGCTCCGGAGACCGCTTCCGGGGCCGCCGGGGGCCGGACCCTGGGGCCCGGCGCGGGGGCGTCCGCGTCCGGGCCCGGACTGCTACGGCGGCGGCGCCGGCGCCGGCTGGGCGGGGCCGCCCTCGCGGTCGCCGTCGTCACGGCCGGCGCGGCGGCCGCCGGCTGGGCGGTGTACGCCAAGCTGGACGGGAACATCACGCCCGACGAGGCCGCCGCGGCCGAGCTCGCCCGGTACGACGAGGAGCGCCCCACCGCCCTGGTGCAGGGCGCCCAGAACATCCTGCTGATCGGCTCGGACTCGCGCTCCGGCGACGACAACGCCCGCTACGGGCGGGACCCGGGGACCGAGCGCTCGGACACCGTGATCCTGCTGCACCTGGCGGCCGTCCGGCGCAGCGCCACCGCCGTCTCCCTCCCCCGCGACCTGATGGTGCACGTGCCCGGCTGCCGCCGCCCGGACGGCTCGCGCACCGAGCCGGTGTTCACCATGTTCAACTACGCCTTCGAGGCGGGCGGTTCGGCGTGCACGATCCGGACGGTGGAGAAACTCACCGGCATCCGCCTCGACCACCACGTGGTCGTCGACTTCCACGGCTTCAAGGAGATGGTCGACGCGGTCGACGGCGTCGAGGTGTGCCTGACGGAACCGATCGACGACGAGGCGGCCCGCCTCCGGCTGCCCGCCGGGCGGGTGACGCTCGACGGGGAACAGGCGCTCGGTTACGTCCGCGCCCGCAAGTCGCTCGGCGACGGCAGCGACACCGGCCGGATGGAACGGCAGCAGCACTTCCTCGGGGCGCTCGTCAACAAGGTGCGAAGCAATGGCGTTCTGCTGAATCCGGCGAAGCTGTACCCGGTTCTGGACGCCGCCACCTCCTCTCTCACCACCGACCCGGATCTGGCGAGCCTGCGCGGTTTGTACGACCTCGTGCGCGGGCTGCGCGACATTCCCACCGAACGCGTGCAATTCCTGACCGTTCCGCGGGAGCCGTACGCACAGGACGTCAATCGCGACCAACTCGTGGAGAGCGCGGCGGAGAAGCTGTTCACCCGCCTGCGAATGGATGAACCGGTGGCGGTCGCCGCCACCGAGGGCGCACCCGATTCCGCCGGTCACGGACCGTACGGACACGACGACGCAACGTCCGGCGAAAGGCGGGGGGACGAGCCCGCGGACGCGGATTCCCCCGAGCCGACGTTCAGCGGGAACACCGCCGCCGAGGACGCCTGCGGGTAAAGCGGCCTCAAAGGCAGTCGCAGGAACGGACTCTTGTCCATGGAATTGGGTGGATTGCCCGGTTGTAAGCGTCGTGGAATTTGTCACCGGCGTCGCCGGACGCTGAACTGGGCGGATAGTGTGAGCGATCCGGTGCACCCCACCCCGAGGCAGTCGTCCCGCGGTCGTGCACCGAGTGAGAGACCCGAGCGCCTTTGAGGGGGAAGGCGCCGCGTGGCCCCGACGGAGGATTCGGACAACCGTGGACGCGCAAGGCCGTGGGCGGGCGGACAACACCGACCCCGCAGACCAGTGGGTGCTCAATCCGCGCACCGGCGAATACGAACTGCGACTGACCCCTTCCGCTCCGCAGTCGAAGGTGCCCGGTCCCCGCAGAGCCGCCCCGGACAGAGCGGGCGCGTCCCGTCGCCGTACGGCGAACCCGGACCGTGGCGCACCCGGCAGGGACGCACCCGGCCGGGACGCACCCGGCAGGGAGGTCCCGTCCCCCCGCAGGCGGCGCGGCGCACCCGCGGAACCGCCGCCTGGGCGGCGCGGACGCCGTCCGGTGAAGAAGAAGTCGACGGCGAAGAAAGCCCTGGTGTGGTCCGGCGGCACCCTGGCGTTCGTCGTCCTCGGCACCGCCGCGGCCGCGTACCTCTACCTGGAGCACCTGAACGACAACATCACCTCGGTCTCCGACGACGGCGCGGGCACCGGTGGCTTCCGCAAGGACGAGGCCATCAACATCCTGCTGATCGGCACCGACAAGCGCACCGGCGCCGGCAACGAGGGCTACGGTGACGCCGGCAGCGCCGGACACGCGGACACCACGATCCTGCTGCACGTCGCCAAGGACCGGTCGAACGCCACCGCGCTGAGCATCCCGCGCGACCTGATCGTCGACATCCCCGACTGCCCGACCACGCAGGAGGACGGGACCACGAAGGTCATCGCCGGCGAGCAGGGCGTCCGTTTCAACACCAGCCTCGGCCAGTCCGGCCGTACCCCCAGCTGCACCATGCGGACGGTCACCGAGCTGACCGGGGTGCAGCCGGACAACTTCATGGTGGCCGACTTCAACGCGGTCAAGACGCTGACCTCGGCGGTCGGCGGCGTCGATGTGTGCCTGGCCAAGGACATCGACGACCCGGACTCCCATCTGCAGCTCCCGGCGGGCGAGCACACCATCGAGGGCGAGCAGGCGCTGGCCTTCGTACGCACCCGGCACTCCGTGGGCCTGGGCGGCGACCTGAGCCGCATCGAGATCCAGCAGCAGTTCCTCAGCTCGCTGATGCGCAAGCTGAAGTCCAACGACACGCTCACCAGCCCGTCCAAGATGCTGAAGCTGGCCGAGGCGGGCACCGAGGCCCTCACCGTCGACTCCCAGCTGGACAGCATCGGCAAGCTGAAGGACCTCGGGCTGGAGCTGGGCAAGCTCGACACCAAGAACCTGACGTTCACCACCGTGCCGGTGCGCGACAACCCGGCCGAGACGGTCAAGGCGACGGTCGTCCTGGACGAGTCCAAGGCCCCGCAGGTCTTCGACATGATCCAGAACGACGTCTCGTTCACCGAGGTCAAGAAAAAGAAGAAGAAGGAGGCCGCGGCCGTCGCCGCGCGTCTGGAGGGGCCCAAGGCCGACGCCTCCGAGGTCCGGGTCCGCGTCCTCAACGGCGGTGCCCCGAGCGGCAGCGCCCAGCGGGAACTGCTCTGGCTGCAGACCGAGGCGGGCGTCACCAAGTCCGAGAACGCGGGCAACGCGCCCGAGAACCAGGCCAAGACCACCCTGGAGTACGCCCCCGACCAGGCCGACCAGGCACGCCGCCTCGCCGACCTGCTGGGCCTGTCCGGCTCGGCGATGAAGGAGGGCGAGAGCGTGACCAACTCCCAGGGGCTGCCCGCGATGACACTGATCCTGGGCGAGGACTTCAAGGGCGCCGGAGAGAAGCTGAACGCGACGCCGGCGACCGCGCCCAATGTGGAGAAGTCCACCGCCGACCAGGTCAAGTGCGCCGGCTGAGCCGGCGACGGCCCATGGCCTGACCGGCCTGCCGTGCGTCCGGCCGGGCGACCGCCAGGCCGTGTCGTACGCGGAACGGCCGGTGACAGGCGCGGCCCGCCCGCCAGCGCAACCGTGCCGGTCCCCCGTTGGTCTGAGACAGGACACCACCGTGCCGGCATCCGCACCGCCGGACCGCAAGGTCCGGCGGGGAGCGGCGCGGCGTGGGCAAAGGGCGGGGAAGGACAGGACGTTGAGGCAGAGCAGTGTGCAGGAGGAGGCGCCCGCGGCGCAGGACGTGGCGTCCCCCGCGGCGCAGGACCGGGACACGTCTGCCGAGTCCGGCCGGGACGACGCGGGCGGGTGGCGCCGAGGGGGCCGCGGGACCGGGCGGCAGCGCCGCAGGCGGCGGGTCCTTCGGTGGTCGGCGACCGTTCTGGCGGTGGTGATACTGGCTGCCGCGGGTGCCGGATACCTGTACTACCGGCATCTGAACGACAACATCCAGAAGGGCAAGCGCAGCAGCGGTGACTCCAAGGCGGAGAAGGCGGAACCGAACGCGGCCGGGCAGACACCGCTGAACATCCTGGTGATCGGCTCCGACAGCCGTAACTCCGACGAGAACGTGGCACTGGGCGGCAGCAGGCAGAACCGGGGCAATCCGCCACTGGCCGATGTGCAGATGCTCGTCCACCTCTCCGCGGACCGCAAGAGCGCCGCGGTGGTGAGCATTCCGCGCGACACCCGGGTCGACATCCCCCGGTGCACGGACCCGGAGTCCGGCGAGACCTTCCCGACGACCACCACCATCATCAACGCCTCGCTCGCCCGCGGCGGGGCCGGCTGCACGCTGGCGACCTGGCAGAACCTCACCGGGGTCTACATCGACCACTGGATCACCATCGACTTCGCGGGCGTCGTGAAGATGGCGGACGCGATCGGCGGGGTGGAGGTGTGCGTGCGCCAGAACGTGTGGGACCGCCCGCTGGCCGGGCACGGCGGCGGCTCCGGGCTGAAGATGACCGCCGGCCGCAAGAAGATCAAGGGCGAGCAGGCCCTGCAGTGGCTGCGCACCCGGCACGCCTGGGGCAGCGACCCGCTGCGCGCCAGGGCCCAGCACATGTACATGAACTCGATGATCCGCACGCTGAAGGAGCAGAACGTCTTCACCGACACGGGACGGCTCATGGACCTGGCCGAGGCGGCCACGAAGTCCCTGAAGGTCTCGGAGGAGATCGGCTCGGTGCAGAAGCTGTACGAACTGGCCCTTCAGCTCAAGTCGGTGCCCACCAACCGCATCACCATGACGACCATGCCCTGGGTCCAGGATCCGCGGAACGCCAACCACGTGATCCCGGACGGCGCCGACGCCGAGAAGGTGTGGGCGATGCTCCGCGACGACGTCTCCTTCGACGACAACGGCACGGGCTCCGGCGCGCCGAAGACCCCGGCCGGGGAGCGGGCGCCCGAGGAGCCGGCCTCCGGGGAGCCGGCGGCCGCCGACGCCGAGATCGCCGTGCAGGTACGGAACGGCACGCGGAGCGGCACGGAGTCCATGGTGCCCCGACGGGCGGAGGAGATCGCCGGACTGCTCGTCGACAAGGGTTTCACCCAGGCGGTGGCGGACCCTTCCGCGCTGCCCGGCGAGGAAACGACGGTCATCCGCTTCCCCAGCGCGGACCTGAAGGGCGACGCCCGGCGCGTCGCCGAGTCACTGGGCCTCCCGGCGAGCTCGGTGCGGCAGAGCACCGACGTCTCGGGCGTCACCCTGGTCGTGGGTGCCGACTGGCGCTCGGGAACGGACTATCCGCAGCAGTCGCCGCCGAAGGCCGGGGCCGTACCCGAGAGCGCCGACGCCATCAACGGCTCGGACAGCGGCCAGTGCATGGACGTCTATGCGCCCTACCGCTGGGAGTGATCTTTACTTTACGGATAACCAATCATGCTCAGTGACAAGCGACTTGGCTCGGCATCGGTCGTCCTCGGTCTGACCGTCGCCGGAACGATCGCCGCCACCGGCACTGCCGCGGCCGCGTCCTACAACGGCGCCTGCGGATCCGGTTACAGCGTGATCGACTCCATGGACCCCTACGACGGGCACACCTTCCTCACCTACAACAGCTCCAACGGCTACAACGGCTACAACTGCGTCGTCACCGTCAGCGACCGCCCGGGCACCGCGATGTACCTGGACGCCAGGCTGCGGCTCTCCCGGAACGACACCGTGTGGAAGTCCAGCGAAATGGACGCGGGTACCTACAAGTACTACGCGGGCCCCGTCTACGTGTACGCCCGGAACTCCTGCGTCGACTGGGGCAGCGAGGCCGGTGCGCACAGCCACGTCCGGATCCAGTACGACGACCACTGCGGCTGACCCTCCGTCACCGAGCCGCTCTCACGACGAAGGCCCTTCCGAACGCAGTGGTGCGGAAGGGCCTTCGCCCTGTCGGCCGGAGGCGCGCTCAGGCCCGCGTCGGCACCGCCGGCCGGCGCGACGCGATGACCTTCCTCGCCAGCGACCGCGGGCTGGTCAGAAAACCCCAGCCCCACGACATGTGCATGGTCACCAGCGCGACCGGGATCTGCAGCCGCGCCTTCACCGGCAGCCCCTTGCCGGCCGGTACCGACCCGGCGGCGATGGCGGCCAGGTAGCCACCGGGGATCACGAAGCCCCACGGCGTGAGCGCGGCGCCGGCCACCAGGCCGGCCGCTATCGCGCACACCGCCGTGGGCGGGGCGAGGTAGCGCAGGTTCATGGAGCCGGAGTGGTAGCGGGCGACCACGTGCCGCCAGCGGCCGTAGTCCTTGTACTGCTTGGCCAGCGCCCGCACGCTCGGCCGCGGCCGGTAGGACACCTTCAGCTCCGGCGAGAACCAGATCAGCCCGCCGGCCTCGCGGATGCGGAAGTTCAGCTCCCAGTCCTGGGCGCGGATGAACTCCTCGTTGTAGCCGCCCTGCTGCTCCAGCGCCTCGCGCCGGAACACACCGAGGTAGACCGTCTCGGCCGGGCCCGCCTGGCCGCCGGTGTGGAAGGCTGCGTTGCCGACGCCGATCCTCGACGTCATGGCGGCGGCCACCGCGTGCTCCCAGTCGTTCTCGCCCTCGGCGTGCATGATGCCGCCGACGTTCTGCGCGCCGGTCTCCTCCAGGAGTCGTACGGCGGTGGCGATGTAGTTCGGCGACAGCATGCCGTGACCGTCGACGCGGACGACGACCGGGTGGCTGGAGGCCTTGATCGCGGCGTTCAGCGCGGCCGGGGTACGCCCGGTGGGGTTGGGCACGGTGTGCACCCGCGGGTCCTCGCGGACCAGCTCGGCGGCGATCTCGTCCGTGCGGTCCGTGGACGGACCGAGGGCGATCACGACCTCCATCTCACCGGCGTACTCCTGCGCGAGGATGGCGCGGACGGCGCCGCGCAGATGCCGCTCCTCGTTGAGGACGGGCATGATCACGGAAACGGCGGGGAGCCGCACGTCGGACTTGGCGTTCATCGGTGCTCACGTTACCGCGAACGGGGGACACCGGTGCGCGCCGCGGGGGCGCTGCCCCGGGCAGCAGATCGTATCGGCCTACCGTGCTCAGGGTTCCCACGTCCGGCCGCAGCCCGTACGGGCCCGTCCTCGCGGAGGTGTCCCCTTGCCCAAGCCGCCCCGCTCCCCCGCTCCCCGGGTCCCGGCCGCGCCCGCGCGGGGCGGCCCCCCGCCGCAGCGGCGGCGCCCGCAGGCTGCCCGGCGGGCGCCCGTGCGGCGCAGACGTCCGCGCTGGGCCATGCGGACGGTGACCGCGCTGTCCGTGGTGGTGCTGGCCTCCGCCGGGATCGGGCACGCCGTGCTGTCCACGCTGGACGCGGACATCTCCCGGGTGGACGCCTTCAAGGACATGAAGAACCGCCCGGCGGCCGGCCACGGCATGAACGTCCTGCTGGTCGGCACCGACGGCCGGGAGAAGATCTCCGCTGAGGAGCGGAGGAAGTACCGGCTCGGCGGCGCACCCTGCCACTGCACCGACACGATCATGATCGTGCACATCTCGGAGAACCGGGACCGCGCCAGCGTGGTCAGCCTGCCCCGCGACTCGTACGCCATGACGCCGCCGCACACCGACCGGAACTCCGGCAAACGGCACGGCGGGCACCCGCTCAAGCTGAACGCCGCGTACGCCGAGGGCGGGCCGCGGCTGACGATCCGCACCGTGGAGAACATGACCCGCGTGAAGATCGACCACTATCTGGAGGTCGACTTCACCAGCTTCATGCAGACGGTCGACGTGCTCGGCGGGGTGGAGATCTGCACCGCCGAGCCGCTCAAGGACAGTCACAGCGGGCTCGACCTGCCGTCCGGCACCCACACCCTGATGGGCGGCCAGGCCCTGCAGTACGTCCGCGCCCGGCACGTCGACGGCGCCTCGGACCTGAGCCGGATGAAGCGCCAGCAGCGCTTCCTGGCCGCCCTCATCGACCGGGCCACGTCCTCCGGGATCCTGCTGAACCCGATCAAGTTCCGGGACATCACCCGCGCGGTGCTCGGCTCGGTCCGCGCCGACAAGGGCTTCGGCACCGACGAACTGCTGGCCCTGGGCCGGGCCATGCGGAACTTCTCCCCCTCGTCCTCGGAGTTCACGACCGTGCCCATCGGGCAGATGGGGTACGCCGTGAAGGGCGTCGGCTCGACCCTGAAGTGGGACCCGGTCAAGTCCGAGCGGGTCTTCCGGGCGCTGCGCGAGGACAAGCCGCTGACCCCGCCCCGGCCGAGGCCCGGGAAGCAGGCGGTGCGCGTCCCGGTGGACCCCCGGCAGATCCGCGTCCAGATCGAGAACGGCACCCGCACGCCCGGGCTCGGCAAGCGCGTCGACAGGGCCCTCGCGGCGACCGGGTTCCGCACCACGGGGGCTCCGGTCAACGCGGCGGCCCCCTCCGTGGAGCGGACGATCGTCGCCTACGACCCCCGCTGGGACCGTTCGGCCAAGTCGCTGGCCGCCGCGCTGCCCGGCAGCGAACTGCGGGCGGTCAAGGGCCTGGGCCCGACGCTGAAGGTGATCGCGGGCGCCGGCTTCAAGGAGGTGCGCACGGTGCGGCCCGAGGAGCCGCCGCAGAAGCCGGGCACGGTCGTACGGGGCGACGAGGTGGTCTGCGGCAAGCCCTGACGCCCGGCGACGGCGGCCGGCGGCTCACTTGCCGGAGACGGTGACCTTCTCGTCGTTCTTCAGCTGGTCCACCAGCTGCTTCACCTTGGCGGTGTCCCACTGGAGGTTGCCGTTGGCGGCGTTGCCCGCGATCGGCATGTTCATGGAGGTGCCGTCGCCGCCGCTGACGCCCTTCATCGCCCAGAACATGCCGGCCAGGTCGAACAGGCCCATGTCCTTGTCGACGATGAGCGAGTCCAGACCGGCGCCCATGGTCGGGTAGAGCCGGAAGGGGTTCAGGACGGTGGACGGGGTGGCCACCTGGCTCGCCAGGGCCGACAGGAACTTCTGCTGGTTCTTCGTGCGGTCCAGGTCGGAGCCCTTCAACGCGTACCGGGTGCGCACGAAGGCCAGGGCCTCCTGGCCGTCCAGGGTCTGCTTGCCCTTCTTCAGGTCGGCGCCGGACTTGGTGTCCTTGATGTCCTGCGGGATGTCCATCTCGACGCCGCCGACCGCGTCCACGATGTTGGCGAAGCCGGCGAAGCCGATCTCGACGTAGTGGTCGATGCGCAGGCCGGTGTTGTGCTCGACGGTGCGCACCAGCAGCTCGGGGCCGTCCTCGGCGTAGGCGGCGTTCAGCTTCACCTGCCGGCCGGTGCCCTCGTAGCGCTTGCCTGAGTCGGAGCCGACGAAGGACGGGATCTCCACGTTGGAGTCGCGGGGCAGGGAGATCAGCGTGGGGCCGTTGTCGCCGGTGTGCAGGATCATCATCGAGTCCGTGCGCTTGCCCTCGGCGGAACCGGTGTGCAGGTCCTTCTTCTGCTGGTCGGTCATGCCCTCGCGGCTGTCGGAGCCGACGATGAGGTAGTTCGTGCCCTCACCCGCCTCGGGCCGGTCGATGACCTTGGAGAGGTCGACCTCGCGGTTGAGCTTGGAGTCGGCCCAGAAGTAGGTGCCGACGAACGTGACGACCAGCACGGTCGCCAGGGTGATGGCCGTCAGCTTGATGCGTCTGCCCCAGTTCGGCGCGGGCCGCGGGCCGCCCGGGCCGGGACCGGCGGGGCCCCGGCCGCCGGGACTGCCGTAGACCTGGCCGGTGTTGTAGCCGCTGTCGTACCCGCCGGGACCGGCATGGCCGTAGCCGTCGTGGCCGCGGCCGTCGACGTACGACGGCTGCTGCGGAACGCCGCCGTACGGCGGTGCGGCCGGGGCCGGGCCGGGCGCCGCGGGGCCGCGGCGGATCTGCCGCATCACGCGGGCGCTCTCGGGCTGTGCGCTCGCGCTGCCGCGTCCGTACCGGCTGCCGCGGTTGTCGCCGGACCATCCCTCGGGCCAATCACTCATGCGCCCCAGTGTGCCGGTCGGCGCTGGGCGGCGGACAAGAGTCGTCGGAAAACAGGGGCAGTGCTGTTGCGAAGCTGACACAAATCACACCCATGTCGCCTCGGCATAAGGTGGAGGCCATGACAGACCAGGCACACCAGGCCTCGGCCGCCGAGTCGGGCACCCCGGAGATCCCGGGCAAGCCGACCTCGGCCTCCCGTACCACCCTCAGCCACATCATGACCCACAGCGACACCAACCTCCTGGGCACGGTGCACGGCGGAGTGATCATGAAATTGGTCGACGACGCGGCCGGCGCCGTCGCCGGGCGGCACTCCGGCGGTCCCGCCGTCACCGCCTCCATGGACCAGATGGCGTTCCTCGAACCGGTCCGCGTCGGCGACCTCGTCCATGTGAAGGCCCAGGTCAACTGGACCGGCCGGACCTCGATGGAGGTCGGCGTACGGGTGCTGGCCGAGCGCTGGAACGAGTCCACCCCGCCCACCCAGGTCGGCTCGGCGTACCTGGTGTTCGCCGCGGTGGACGCCGACGGCAAGCCGCGTCAGGTGCCGCCGGTCATTCCCGAGACCGAGCGGGACAAGCGGCGCTACCAGGAGGCCCAGATCCGCCGCACCCACCGCCTGGCCCGGCGCCGCGCGATCCTGGAACTGCGCCGGCAGCGGGCGGCGGAGGGGTTCGAGGACTGACCGGCTGACCGGCTGACCGGCTGACCGGCTGACCCGCCTCGCCCGCCCGCTGGATCCGGGCCGCTCGCTGCCCCGGTCCGGCAATCCGGTGGGCCGTGGGTTGCCGGTGGCGGGCATGGGCGGCCATCCGTCCGACGTGCTCGAATGCGCCTACGGGGGACGAGAGCGGTGAGGGGGGCACAGTGGGAGCCGGGGAGAACAAGACGGTCGGGGCCGTGGTGTGGCTGATGCTCGCCATCGCGGCTCTCGGCGTGGGCGGGGCGACGGCCGGAGAGATCGGCGGCGCGCTGGAGCGGGAGCGCGAGTTCCGTGCCGCGCCGCCGTGCCGTTCCGTTCCGGTGGAGGCGTCGGGGTGTCTGTGGGAGCAGAAGTACACCGTCCGGTCGGCCGACACCAACCGCATGAAGCGGAGCGAGCCGCCGGAGGCGAAGCTGCTGCTGCCGTCCGGTGAGCCCTGGGAGGTGACGTTCCGGGACACCGGCCCCGTGGTGTCGGAGCTGGAGCCGGGCGACGAGGTCGTCGGCATCGTCTGGCACGGTCAGGTCGTCGAGCTGCGCGCCGAAGGACTGCGGCAGCAGACCTCCGCCGGGCCCGTGAACTGGGGCGCGGACCGCCTCGGCGGCGCGCTCGCCTGCTTCTCGTTCGGCGCGACGGCCCTCGTCGGAGCGGTCTGGGCACTGGTCGCGCGGCGCAACCGGCGGCACCGGGCGGCGGCGACCGTGGTGCGGTGGCACGGCGTCGCCCTGGCCGTCGTGGCGATCATGGCCCTGTGGGCGCAGGCGGGCAACGACTGGCCCATGTGGTCGCTCCCGGTGATCTGGGGATCGTTCGCGGTGCTCCTGCTGGCCTCCATGACGGCCTTCGTCATCGCCGCCCTGCGCGGCGACCTGACCGGCGCCATCGCGTCCGCGCCGCGGACCCCTCCGCCGGCGAAGGGCCCTCCGGGCCCGGCCCCGCGTGTCCACGAGTAGCGGGGGAACCAAGGAGCGGGGGCGCCCGGAACCGGGCACCCCCGCCGTCGGCTCGGCCCGCCGTTACGGCAGGTTCCTGGCCATCACGATCCGCTGCACCTGGTTCGTGCCCTCATAGATCTGCGTGATCTTGGCGTCGCGCATCATGCGCTCCACCGGGTAGTCGCGCGTGTAGCCGTAGCCGCCGAGGAGCTGGACGGCGTCCGTGGTGACCTCCATGGCCACGTCCGAGGCGAAGCACTTGGCGGCGGCGCCCTGGAAGGTGAGGTCGCCGTCGCCCCGCTCGGACTTCGCGGCGGCGGCGTACGTGAGCTGGCGGGCGGCCTCGATCTTCATGGCCATGTCGGCGAGCATGAACTGGATGCCCTGGAAGTCGGCGATCGGCTTGCCGAACTGCTTGCGCTCCTGGACGTAGCCCTTGGCGTAGTCGAGGGCGCCCTGGGCGATGCCGAGGGCCTGGGCGGCGATGGTGATGCGGGTGTGGTCCAGCGTCTTCATCGCCGTGGCGAAGCCGGTGCCCTCCTCGCCGATCATGCGGTCGGCGGGGATGCGGACGTTGTCGAGGTAGACCTCGCGGGTCGGGGAGCCCTTGATGCCGAGCTTCTTCTCGGGGGCGCCGAAGGAGACGCCCTCGTCGGACTTCTCGACGACGAAGGCGGAGATGCCCTTGGAGCGCTTGGCGGGGTCGGTGACCGCCATGACCGTGTAGTACTCGGAGACGCCCGCGTTGGTGATCCAGCGCTTGACGCCGTTGAGGATCCAGTGGTCGCCGTCGCGGACCGCCTTGGTCTTCATGCCGGCGGCGTCGGAACCCGCGTCGGGCTCGGACAGGCAGTACGAGAACATCCCGTCGCCCTTGGCGAGCGGGGTCATGTACTTCTTCTTCAGCGCCTCGGAGCCGGAGAGGATCACCGGGAGGGAGCCCAGCTTGTTGACGGCCGGGATGAGGGAGGAGGACGCGCAGACGCGGGCCACCTCCTCGATCACGATGACCGTCGCGAGCGCGTCGGCGCCCGAGCCGCCGTACTCCTCGGGGACGTGGACGGCGTGCAGGTCGTTGGCCACCAGGGCGTCGAGGGCCTCCTGCGGGAAGCGGGCCTCCTCGTCCACGGCGGCGGCGTGCGGCGCGATCTTCGCCTCGGCCAGCGCGCGGACGGCGTCGCGGAGCATGTCGTGCTCCTCGGACGGGCGGTACAGGTCGAAGTCAGCCGATCCGGCCAAGGTCTCTCACGCTCCAAAACGCTGCGATGCTGGTCACGCTAACTACCGTTAAGTAACTCGAATTTTAGAGCTGCGTCCGTGGTCATGGATAGGTGAGCTTGACGACAGCGGGAAAGCTGCCCGTCAAGGCCCCGCCCCCGTGCCCGGTTATGCTCGGGCGCGCACGCCCGCCGTACACCCCTGGAGCATCCATGGCCATCAAGATCACCGTGATCGGCACCGGCTACCTCGGCGCGACCCATGCGGCGGCCATGGCGGAGCTGGGCTTCGAGGTCATGGGTCTTGACGTGGTGCCGGAGAAGATCGAGAAGCTCCGGCGCGGCGAGGTCCCGATGTACGAGCCGGGACTGGAGGAACTGCTGCGCCGGCACGTCACGGGGATCGAGGGCTCCAGCGGGCGGCTGCGGTTCACGACGGACTACGCCGAGCTGGCGGCCTTCGGCGACGTGCACTTCCTGTGTGTCAACACGCCGCAGAAGCACGGTGAGTACGCGTGCGACATGTCGTACGTCGACTCCGCGATCGCCTCGCTCGCCCCGCACCTGAAGGGGCCCGCCCTGGTCGTCGGCAAGTCGACCGTGCCCGTCGGCTCCGCCGACCGGCTGGCCGCCTACCTCGCCGGGCACGCGCCGGCCGGCGGGGACGCCGAGCTGGCCTGGAACCCGGAGTTCCTGCGCGAGGGCTTCGCCGTCCAGGACACGCTGCACCCGGACCGGATCGTGGTCGGGGTGCGCAGTGAGCGGGCCGAGAAGCTGCTGCGGGAGGTGTACGCGACGCCCGTCGCGGAGGGTTCGCCGTTCGTCGTCACCGACTTCCCCACCGCCGAGCTGGTGAAGACCGCCGCGAACTCCTTCCTCGCCACCAAGATCTCCTTCATCAACGCGATGGCGGAGGTGTGCGAGGCCGCGGGCGGGGACGTCGCCAAGCTGGCGGAGGCCATCGGGTACGACGACCGGATCGGCAAGAAGTTCCTGCGGGCCGGGATCGGGTTCGGCGGCGGGTGTCTGCCGAAGGACATCCGGGCGTTCATGGCGCGCGCCGGTGAGCTGGGCGCCGACCAGGCGCTGACCTTCCTGCGCGAGATCGACTCCATCAACATGCGCCAGCGCGGCCAGATGGTGGAGCTGACCCGGCAGGCCCTGGGCGGCGGTCCCTTCCTGGGCAAGCGGGTCGCGGTGCTCGGCGCGACCTTCAAGCCCGACTCCGACGACGTACGGGACTCCCCCGCCCTGAACGTCGCCGGGCAGGTCCACCTCCAGGGCGCCCAGGTGACGGTGTACGACCCGAAGGGCATGGAGAACGCCCAGCGGCTGTTCCCGACCCTCGGGTACGCCGACTCGGCGCTGGAGGCGGTGCGGGGCGCGGACGTGGTGCTGCACCTGACGGAGTGGCGGGAGTTCCGGGAGCTGGACCCGGAGGAGCTGGGCGCGGCCACGGCGGCCCGGGTGATCCTCGACGGGCGCAACGCGCTGGACGCGGAGGCGTGGCGGCGGGCCGGGTGGACGTACCGGGCGATGGGCCGCCCGACCGCCTGAACGCCCGGCCGGTTGGACGGCCGACCGCCTGAACGTCCGACCATCTGAACGGAGGCGCCGTCCGAGGAGACGGGTGACGCCGGTTCGGCCGAGGCTCAGTCGGCCGAACCGGCGTCGTGCTGCATTCTGCCCCACACCGGCCCGGGCGGCCGGGAAAACGGGCTGTGCGTCGCGCCTCGGTGCGCTCGTGCGGTGCGCCTCCGTGCGTCGCGCGGCAGGCGCCGCTTTCGCGACGGGCCCCTAGGCCCCTTTGGCCGCTGCCCGGTACCGGCGCATCTTCGCCCGCGCCCCGCACACCTGCATCGAGCACCAGCGACCGCGTCCGGCGGGGCTGCGGTCGTAGTACGCCCAGAGGCAGTCGGCGGCCTCACAGGCCTTGAGCCGGCTCCAGGTGCCCGCGACCAGGCTCTCGGCGACGGCGGCGGCGACCCGGGCGGGCAGCGGCCGGCCGTCGGCGGGGGCGAGGGCGGCGGAGCCGTCGGCCGCGTCGACCGTGACCACCAGCGGCGCGGCGGCCAGCAGCTCGCCCAGCGGGGTCACGGCGCGGTGCGGCGGGTGACCGGCGTGGGCGAGCAGGGCGGCGCGGAGCGACTCGCGCAGCTCGCGTACGTCCGGCAGGTCGTCCTCAGTGATCCCGAAACGCGCCCGGCCCTCCGGTGTGCCGAGCGAGTCGGCGCCCGTCTCGACGTCCAGTGTGTTCACCAGGGACTCGATCAGGGCGAGCCCTCCGGGTGCGGGCGACCTCTCACTCATGCTTGCGACGTTACCCCCGATAGGGCAGCATGCAGTAACCGTTACCGGTTACCCGCTCCTTGTGGGTAACCGAAGGCTTCGAGGAGGAAGTCATGGCTGTCGCCGAACTGGGCCCCGTGGTCCTGGACTGTCCCGACCCCCGCACACTGGCCGCCTTCTACGCCGAAGTGCTCGGCGGCACGATCGAGGAGAACGAGGTGGAACCGGAGTGGCTGGACCTGAAGCTGCCCGGCGGGCGGACACTCGCCTTCCAGGCCGCCCCCGGGTTCGTCCCGCCGCGGTGGCCGTCCCCCGAGCACTCGCAGCAGTTCCACCTGGACCTGAACGTGAAGGACCTGGACGCGGCGGAGAAGGCGGTGCTGGAGCTGGGCGCCCGGCCGCTGGACACCGAGGACCGCTCACGCGGCTTCCGGGTTTACGCGGACCCCGCCGGGCACCCGTTCTGTCTGTGTGCCTGCTGAGCGGGCGCCCGACACCGACCCGACACCGGGAGGAACACTTCATGGCACCCGTGGCGCGTGTGCGTTCCGTCGTCGTCGACTGCCCCGACCCACGTGAGCTGGCCCGCTTCTACGCGCAGGTGGCCGGTGGCACGCCCGAGGAGGGGGACCCCGACTGGGTGGTGCTCCAGGTGCCCGGCGGGCCCCGGATCTCCTTCCAGCGGGCACCGGGCCTCACCCCGCCGGAGTGGCCGCGCTCGGACCGCAACGCCCAGCAGTTCCACCTGGACTTCGACGCCGGGTCCACCTGGGAGGAGATCGACGCGGCCCACGAGAAGGTGCTGGCACTGGGCGCCCGGCCACTGGATCTGGAGGACCGGGAGAAGAAGGGCTTCCAGGTGTACGCCGATCCGGCCGGGCATCCGTTCTGCCTGTGCCGGATCGAGCACCCGTGAGGCCGTTGCGGGGCCCCAGCGCGACGCCGTCGGCGCCTATCCGTCGAGCTCGGTGATGGTTGCCGTGGACGGCCGGCGCCGCACCTGGGCGGCGCGGGCGGTGAACGCGGCGCCGCGCAGCACGCGCTGGACGTTGCCCCAGGTCAACAGGGCCACGTCGGCCTCGTCCCAGCCGCGCCGCAGGACCTCGGCGATGAGCCGGGGGTAGCAGGAGGCGTCGCCCAGCTCCAGCGGGTGCGCGGTGCCGGCGTCGTACGTGCCGGACAGCCCGACGCACCCGGGGCCGGCGACGTCGCGGATGTGGTCGAGGTGGTCGGCGACGTCGCGGACGGTCGGGCCGGTCTGCTCGGCGGTCAGCGGCACCAGGCACAGCCCCCCGGCCGCGCCCAGCTCGGCCAGCAGGTCGTCGGGCAGGTTGGCGGGGTGCGGGCGCAGGGCACGGGCGGCGGAGCGGCTGCACAGCGCCGGTGCCTTGGAGACGGCGAAGGTACGCCGGATGGTCTCCGGGGAGGCGCCGGAGAGGTCGGCGATCACGCCGAGCCGGTTCATCTCGCGGACCACCTCCTCGCCGAACCGGGTCAGCCCGGCCTCGCTTGCCCAGCCGGCCCCGGCCAGGGTCAGCACGCGCAGGCCGAGGGCGTGCAGTGCGCGGAGGGTGCCGAGCGAGTCGCCGAGGGCGGCGGCTCCGGCGGGTCCGAGCAGGACGGCGGTGCGGCCGCAGTTGCGGGCGTCGGTGGTCTGCCCGGCGTCGTAGGCCATCCGCAGCCCCTCGGGGTGGGCCTGGACCACCTGCTTGACCAGGTCCAGCTGCTCCAGGGTGGCGCCGACGGCCCGGTCGCCGTCGAGGCCGTCGGGCAGATGCAGCGACCAGAACAGCGCACCCACATGCCCCTGCCGCAGCCGCGGCACATCCGTGTCGACGGAGCTCTCGCCCTCTTCCAGGTCGTACCAGGGCAGGTGCTTGAGTGCCCAGGGCAGCCCGCTGTAGCCGTCGGCGACGGGATGGGCGGCCAGGACGGCGTGGGCCCGGGCCAGCGGCTCGTCGTCGGGGTCGGAGACGGGCGCGTACGGCTCCGGCGGAAAGGCCTCGGCGGGCAGCGGCACCGGCAGGTCGTCGAGCTCGCCGGCCTCGGCGGGCGGATGCAGGTCGTCCTGGAGGTCAGCCATGGCGGGCTCCGTACGGTCGTCGTGCAGTACCGTCACCGTCGCACGGAGCCGGGGACCCTTCCTGGCGGGCGGGGCGTTCGGGGGTACGTACGGCCCAGGGCCTGTCGGACAGGCCCTGGCGGCCGCGGGCCGCGTCGATCACCTCGTCCAGGGTGTCCCGGGACCGCACCAGGTCGGTGATCATGCGGTCGATGCGGTGGCGCTCGGCGGTGAGGTCGGCGACCAGTTTCGGCGTGGCGACGGACGAAGGGCCGCCGTCCGCGTCCCGCATGCAGGGCAGGAGCTGCGCGATCTTGCTGCTGCACAGCCCGGCCGCGTACAGCTCCTGGATCCGGACGACCCGGTCGACGGCCGCCTCCGGGTACGCGCGGTGTCCGCCGGGCGTCCGCTCGGCCGCGAGCAGGCCCTGCTGCTCGTAGTAGCGCAGTGACCGCTCGCTCACTCCGGTGCGCCGGGCCAGTTCACCGATCCGCATCCGTCCCACCCCCGGGCTTGATTCTGACATCAGTGTCAGGTTCTAGCGTACGGGCATGACGCAGACGCCAGCACTCTTCACACCCGCCCGACTGGGCCCGCTCACCCTTCCCAACCGCCTGCTGATGGCGCCGCTGACCCGGAACCGCGCCGCCGCCGACGGCACCCCGACCCCGCTCATGGCCACCTACTACGCCCAGCGCGCCTCCGCCGGGCTGATCATCGCCGAGGCAGCGACGCCCAACGCGGTCGGGCAGACGTACCCGAACATCACCGCCGTCCACACGCCGTCGCACGTGGCGGGCTGGCGGCGGATCACCGACGCGGTGCGCGACGCCGGGGGCGGCGGGATGTTCCTCCAGCTCCAGCACGGCGGCCGGGTCGGGCATACCGCCACCAGCGGGCTGACGCCGGTGGCGCCCTCACCGGTGCCGCTCCCCGAGACGGTCTTCACGCCCGGCGGGCACCGGGCGGCCGTCGTGCCGCGTGAGATGACGGCCGCGGACATCCGCGCCACCGTCGCCGACTTCGCGAAGGCGGCCCGCAATGCCCTCGACGCCGGCTTCGAGGGCGTGGAGGTGCACTCCGCCAACGGGCATCTGCTCCACCAGTTCCTGGCCCGCAACACCAACCACCGCACCGACGGCTACGGCGGACCGGTCCAGCGGCGCATCCGGTTCACGACGGAGGTCACGGAGGCGGTGGCCGCCGAGATCGGGGCCGACCGGGTGGGGCTGCGGGTCTCCCCCGGCAACACCGTCAACGGCATCGCGGAAGGTGAGACCGAGGAGATCTACCCGGCGCTCGCCGAACGGCTCGGCGGGCTGGGGCTGGCGTATCTGCACCTGGTGTACGCCGATCCGGACGCCCCCGTGTTCGAAAGGATCCGCGCCGCGTGGCCGGGGACGCTCGTCGCCAACCCGGTGCTGACGGAGATGTCCTCCGACGCCGTGCACCGCGCGTCCGGGCGGCTGCTGGCCGCCGGGGCCGACCTCATCGCCCTCGGCAGGCCCTTCCTGGCCAACCCCGACCTGGTCCGGCGCCTGCGGATCGGCGCACCGCTGAACCAGGTGCGGGACCGGTACCTGATGTACGTGGGCGGGGCCGACGGCTACACCGACTACCCCGCCCTCGGCGATCAGCCGTCGAGTTCTTCCAGGGTCGCGTTGGACGGCCCCCGCGTGGCCTGAAGGCCGCGGGCCACGTCCTCCGCCGCGCCCAGCACCCGGACCGCGTTCTGCCAGGTCAGCTTGGCCAGGTCGGTCTTCGACCAGCCGCGGTCGAGCAGCTCCGCGATCAGGTTGGGGTAACCGGAGACGTCGTTCAGGCCGTCGGGGGTGAAGGCCGTGCCGTCGTAGTCGCCGCCGATGCCGAGGTGGTCGATGCCGGCGACCTCGCGCATGTGGTCGAGGTGATCGGCGACCGTGGAGACGGTGGCGACCGGGCGCGGGGTGCGCTCCTCGAAGGCGCGGTGGATCTTCATCGCCTCGGGGCTGGTGTCGAGGTGGTGGAAGCCGTGCGCGCGCATGTTCTCGTCCGCGGCGGCCGTCCAGTCCACGGCCGCCTGGAGGACGAACTTCGGTACGAAGGTCACCATCGCCATGCCGCCGTTGGCGGGGAGGCGCTCCAGGACGTCGTCCGGAATGTTGCGGGGATGGTCGCACACGGCCCGGGCGGAGGAGTGGGAGAAGATCACCGGGGCCGTGGAGGTGTCCAGCGCGTCGCGCATCGTCGTCGCCGCCACGTGCGAGAGGTCGACCAGCATGCCGAGCCGGTTCATCTCCCGCACCACCTCCCGGCCGAAGGCCGACAGGCCGCCGGCGCGCGGCTCGTCCGTCGCCGAGTCCGCCCAGTCCACGTTGTCGTTGTGGGTGAGGGTCAGATAGCGCACGCCGAGCGCGTACAGGCCGCGCAGCGTGGCCAGGGAGTTGGCGATCGAGTGGCCGCCCTCGGCACCCATCAGCGAGGCGATGCGGCCCTCCGCCCGGGCCGCCTCCATGTCCGCGGCGGTGAACGCCGCGCGCAGCTCCCGCGGGTGGCGGTCGAGCAACTGCCGTACGCAGTCGATCTGCTCCAGCGTCGCCGGTACCGCGTCGGGCAGGTCCGAGCGGACGTACACCGACCAGTACTGCGCACCGACCCCGCCCGCCCGCAGCCGGGGCAGGTCGGTGCGCAGGTGGGCGGACTGGTCGCCGGCGATGTCGCGGGCGGCGAGGTCGTAGCGGACCTGCTCGCGCAGCGCCCAGGGCAGGTCGTTGTGACCGTCGACGACCGGGAACTCGCCGAGCAGCTCCCGGGCCCGGTCCAGGGACGTCACCCGCATCACTTCCCGAAGCCGAAGCCGGACGCGGAGCCGTCGACCTTGGAGCGCAGCCGGCGGCCCTTCTCGGTGGCCTGCTCGTTCAGCTCCTGCTGGAACTCCCGCATCCGGCCGAGCAGCTCCTCGTCGTGTGCGGCGAGCATCCGGGCGGCGAGCAGACCGGCGTTGCGGGCACCGCCGACGGAGACGGTGGCGACGGGGACCCCGGCCGGCATCTGCACGATGGACAGGAGGCTGTCCATGCCGTCCAGGTACTTCAGCGGCACCGGGACGCCGATGACCGGCAGAGGGGTGACCGAGGCGAGCATGCCGGGCAGATGGGCGGCGCCGCCCGCACCCGCGATGATCGCCTTCAGGCCGCGCCCGGCGGCCTCCTCGCCGTACGCGACCATCTCGCGCGGCATGCGGTGCGCCGAGACGACGTCGACCTCGTAGGGGATCTCGAACTCGTCGAGGGCCTTCGCGGCGGCCTCCATCACCGGCCAGTCGGAGTCCGACCCCATGACGATGCCAACAACAGGGCTCATTCGGTGATCGTGCCTCTCAGGTAGCCGGCTGCGTGACGGGCGCGTTCCAGCACGTCGTCCAGGTCGTCGCCGTAGGTGTTGACGTGGCCGACCTTGCGGCCGGGCTTCACGTCCTTGCCGTACATGTGGATCTTCAGCTGGGGGTCGCGGGCCATGCAGTGCAGGTACGCGGAGTACATGTCCGGGAAGTCGCCGCCGAGGACGTTGACCATCACCGTCCACTTCGCGCGCGGGCGCGGGTCGCCGAGGGGGAGGTCGAGGACGGCGCGGACGTGGTTGGCGAACTGGGAGGTGATGGCGCCGTCCATCGACCAGTGGCCGGAATTGTGCGGTCGCATCGCCAGCTCGTTGACCAGGATCCGCCCGTCGCGGGTCTGGAACAGCTCGACGGCGAGATGGCCGACGACGTCGAGCTCCTTGGCGATGTTCAGCGCCATCCGCTCGGCCTGCAGGGCGAGGGTCTCGTCCAGGCCGGGGGCGGGGGCGATGACCGTGTCGCAGACGCCGTTGACCTGGCGGGACTCCACCACCGGGTAGGCGACCGCCTGGCCGTGCG
Organism: Streptomyces hamibioticus; assembly: GCF_047946815.1. Lineage (NCBI taxonomy): Bacteria > Bacillati > Actinomycetota > Actinomycetes > Kitasatosporales > Streptomycetaceae > Streptomyces > Streptomyces hamibioticus. The sequence continues at coordinate 4,538,796 of NZ_JBKKQY010000001.1, read as the reverse complement.
GGGAGCGGACGACGTTGGCCGCCAGCTCCCGTACGAAGCCGACCTTTTCCTCCGCGAGGACCGGGACGCCCGCGCGGAAGGGCTCGGCCGCCTCCGCCACGGAGTCCACGACCCACACGCCCTTGCCGTCGTAGCCGCCGCGGACGGTCTTGAGGACGACGGGGAAGCCGTCACCCTCCGCCGCGAAGGCGACGACGTCCTGCGGATCGGACACGATGCGGTGCCGCGGGCAGGGCACGCCGATCGCGTCGAGCTTGGCCCGCATCACACCCTTGTCCTGGGCGTGCACCAGCGCGTCGGGGCCGGGGCGCACGGGGATGCCGTCCGCCTCCAGGGCCCGTAGGTGCTCGGTGGGCACGTGTTCGTGATCGAAGGTGATCACGTCACAGCCGCGGGCGAACTCACGGAGCGTGTCCAGGTCGCGGTAGTCGCCGATGACGACATCGCCGACGACCTGCGCCGCTGAATCCTGAGGAGTGTCACTGAGAAGCTTGAACCTGATGCCCAGCGGGATGCCCGCCTCGTGTGTCATACGAGCGAGCTGGCCCCCGCCGACCATGCCGACTACCGGGAACGTCACACCCCTAGCGTATCGGCCACGACGGACCACCCCGTCTCCCGCCCTGTTCGGCGGCCTCCGCCCGGCCCCCGCCGCGGTCGGCAGGAAGATCGCGCGTCCGGGTGGTTAGCATGGCTGGGTTGACGCCAACCGACGGACGGGGGCCGGCACAACCATGGGACATGGTTCCTCGGGGCTTCCCTCGGTACCTCCCGCGCCACCGGGCGCGGTGCGGCAGCGGGTCGAGCGGCTCGTCCGTGAGGTCGTGAAGTTCGGCGCGGTGGGCGGAGCCGGGGTGCTGGTCAACCTCGGTGTCTTCAACCTCGTACGGCACACGACCGACCTCCAGGTGGTGCGGGCGAGCATCATCGCCACGATCGTCGCGATCGTCTTCAACTACCTGGGCTTCCGCTACTTCACCTACCGGGACCGCGACAAGACCCGCCGTACCCGCGAGATGTCGCTGTTCCTGGTGTTCAGCGCCGTCGGACTGGTGATCGAGAACGGCGTGCTCTTCACGGCGACGTACGGCTTCGGCTGGGACAGCCCGCTGCAGAGCAACATCTTCAAGTTCCTCGGCATCGGTCTCGGCACGCTGTTCCGCTTCTGGTCGTACCGCAGCTGGGTGTTCCGCGCGCTGCCGCCGCACGAGCCCGTGACCCGCGCGGAGTCCTTCCTGGAGCACGAGCAGCCGACGGCGGTGCGCGACGGCCGTGCGACGAGGGCCACACGGGTGGGCGCCGGCCGGCGACCGTAGGCGCGCGGCCCGGCGAGTGTCACCGCGCGCGGCCCGGCGAGCGGCTATCTGACCGTCTGGCCCGAGTCCGACGACCTCTTCGAGGGCGGCGTGCGCGACAGGAACAGGCCGAACACCGGGGGCTTGGACTGGAGCAGTTCCAGGCGTCCGCCGTCGGCCTCCGCCAGGTCGCGGGCGACGGCCAGGCCGATGCCCGTGGAGTTCCGTCCGCTGATCGTGCGCTCGAAGATCCTCGCCCCGAGGTCGGCCGGGACGCCCTGTCCCTCGTCCGTGACCTCGACCACCGCCTGGTTGCCGGTCACCCGGGTGCGCAGGGCGACGGTGCCGCCGCCGTGCATCAGGGAGTTCTCGATCAGCGCCGCCAGCACCTGCGCCACCGCTCCGGGCGTGCCCACGGCCTCCAGATGCCGCTTGCCGGAGCTGACGATCGCCCGCCCGGCGCTGCGGTAGGCCGGGCGCCACTCGGCGATCTGCTGCTGGATGACGTCGTCCAGCTCGAAGGTGACGGCGGAGCCGCTGCGCGGGTCGCGGGAGTTCGTCAGCAGCCGGTCCACCACGTCCGTCAGGCGTTCCACCTGCGCCAACGCGATCATCGCCTCCTCCTTCACCGTCTCCGGTTCATCGGTGACGGTGATCTCCTCCAGCCGCATCGACAGCGCGGTCAGCGGTGTGCGCAGCTGGTGGGAGGCGTCGGCGGCCAGGCGGCGCTCGGCGGTCAGCATGCGGGCGATGCGCTCGGCGGAGGAGTCCAGCACGTCGGCGACCCGGTCCAGCTCGGGGACGCCGTACCGCTTGTGCCGCGGGCGCGGATCGCCGGAGCCGAGGCGTTCGGCGGTCTCGGCGAGGTCGGTGAGCGGGGAGGCGAGGCGGTTGGCCTGGCGTACGGCCAGCAGGACGGCGGCGATCACCGCGAGCAGCGCCACCAGCCCGATGATCAGCAGGGTCCGGCCGACCTCGCGGGTCACGGAGGAGCGCGGCTCCTCGACGACGACCGTCTCGCCCTCCTCGCCGGTGGCCTCACCGCGGATGACGTCGCCGGTGGGCTCGGTGCCGACCTCGATGACCGGCTTGCCGGGGATGCGGATCTCGGCGTAGCGGTCGCCCTCGAGCTGCTGGCGCAGGACGTTGACGTCGACGGTGCCGGCGCCGAGCAGGCGGCTGTCCACGATGCTGGCCAGCCGGGCCGCCTCCAGGTCGACGCGCTCCTGCGCGGTGCTGCTGATCGCGCGGGTCTCGACGATGACGAGGGAGACGCCGAAGACGGCGATCACCACGAGCACCACGGCGAGCGTGGACTGGATCAGTCGGCGGCGCATGTCCTCTTACCTGTGGAGACCCGGACTACCTGTGGAGAGCCGGACTGCCTGTGGAGACCCCGGAGACGGAATTGCCTGTGCGGACCCCGGAGCGGGCTCAGTTCTTCTCGAAGCGGAAGCCCACGCCGCGCACGGTGGCGATGTAGCGCGGGTTGGCCGCGTCGTCCCCCAGCTTCTTGCGCAGCCAGGAGATGTGCATGTCGAGGGTCTTGGTCGACGACCACCAGGTGGTGTCCCAGACCTCGCGCATCAGCTGGTCGCGGGTGACGACCCGGCCGGCGTCCCGGACGAGCACCCGCAGCAGGTCGAACTCCTTGGCGGTGAGCTGAAGCTCCTCGTCACCCATCCAGGCGCGGTGCGACTCGACGTCGATGCGCACGCCGTGGGTGGCGGGCGGCTGCTGCGGCTCGGCGGCGCCGCGGCGCAGCAGGGCGCGGACCCGGGCGAGCAGCTCGGCGAGCCGGAACGGCTTGGTGACGTAGTCGTCGGCGCCGGCGTCGAGACCGACCACGGTGTCCACCTCGTCGGCGCGCGCGGTCAGGATGAGGATCGGCACGGTGTGGCCGTCGGAGCGCAGCCGGCGGGCGACCTCCAGGCCGTCCATGCCGGGCAGACCGAGGTCCAGCACGACGAGGTCGACGCCGCCCTGCAGCCCGGTGTCCAGCGCGGTGGGTCCGTCCTCACGCACCTCCACCTCGTACCCCTCCCGGCGCAGTGCGCGGGCCAGTGGCTCCGAGATGGACGCGTCGTCCTCGGCGAGCAGTACACGGGTCATGAGCCGATGGTAGTCCGCTTGGCGGAACGTCCGGGCCGTGATCGCCACCGTCGGTTCCCGCCCCAACTTGCCTGCACAGGGCATTGATCGGCATCCTGGAGGTATGGGAGTCCATCTTGCTGGACACCTTCGAATAGGGGCGCGCGGTTCCAGTTTTTCCTGTGATCCGCCACACAAGCCCTTCCATACCGGTCGGTGTCCTGCCGTATGGTGAACCAACGCCTGTAGCACCACGGGGACCTTTGGCGCTGTTCGACGCTGAAGGTCTCTTTTGTGTGCGGGCTGGCCGACGGCCAGCCTTGAGTGGAATGACCTGTGGCCGGGCCTCACCGCGCACGAACGCGCCATGAGGCGTGGATCCCGGAGGTCACCGTCCTCCGCTCCGTGATCCGGAGCGGGCTCCCCGTGGGCGTGGGGTGGACGGGCGGGCCGCCGGTGCCGGCCGCCCCCACCGGGCGCGCATCGCCTTACGTGCGCGTCCCGACCAGCAAGGATCGACCATGGCGTCCAGCCTGACGAAGGACTCGGTCTCCCCGGGCACCCCCGGTTCCGAGAAGACCTTCTTCGGCCACCCCCGGGGTCTGGCCACCCTCTTCATGACCGAGATGTGGGAGCGTTTCTCCTACTACGGCATGAGGGCACTGCTTCCGCTGTACCTCGTGGCTCCGGGCGGTCTCGGCCTGAGCGCCGGCACCGCGACCGCGATCTACTCGGTGTACCTGTCGCTGGTGTATCTGCTCACGATGCCGGGCGGCTGGTTCGGCGACCGTGTCTGGGGCCCCCGCAAGACCGTCGCCGTCGCCGGCGGCGTGATCATGCTCGGCCACCTCACGCTGGCCTTGCCCTTCACCGGCACGTTCTACGGCGGTCTCGGACTGGTCGCGATCGGCTCGGGTCTGCTGAAGGCCAACATCTCCACGATGGTCGGCCAGCTCTACAACGGCCCGGACGACCCGCGCCGCGACGGTGGCTTCACCGTCTTCTACATGGGCATCAACCTCGGTGCCTTCGGCGCGCCGCTGATCATCGGCACCGTCGGCGAGAGCGTCAACTGGCACCTGGGCTTCGCGCTGGCCGCGCTCGGCATGGCGCTGGGTGTCGCCCAGTTCCTGATCGGCAGCCGCCACCTGGCGCCGCACTCCAGCGTCGTCCCGAAGCCGCTGTCGGCGGCGGAGAAGACCTCGACGCTGCGCAAGGCCGCGTTCTGGGCCGCCCTCGCGGTCGTCTTCTACGCGATCGTCGGCTTCTCCGGCAACTACACGCTGAACTGGATCCTGGTTCCGCTGACCCTGCTCGGCGTGATCATCCCGGTGATGGTGCTGACGCGCATCAAGCGCGACAAGGAGCTGGACCGCACCGAGCAGTCGAAGATGTCCGCGTACATCTGGTTCTTCGTGGCCGCGGCCGTCTTCTGGATGATCTACGACCAGGGTGGCTCGACCCTGTCGATCTTCGCCAAGTCCTCGGCGGACAACAACGTCCTCGGCTGGGAGTTCCCGGTCTCCTGGTACCAGTCGGTCAACCCGGTCCTGATCATGGCCCTGGCCCCGGTCTTCGCCACGCTGTGGCTGGCGCTGAACCGGCGGGGCAAGGAGCCGAGCACGATCGTGAAGTTCTCGTTCGGCCTGGTCCTGGTCGGCTCGTCCTTCTTCCTCTTCCTGGCGCCGCTCACCATCGCGGACGGCGGGCACAAGGCCGCGGCGCTGTGGCTGGTGGCGATCTACTTCGTCCAGACCTGTGGTGAGCTGCTGCTCTCCCCGGTCGGCCTGTCGGTCACGACGAAGATGGCGCCGGTGAAGTACGCCTCGCAGATGATGGGTGTCTGGTTCCTGGCCGTCACCGCCGGTGACGCCACGACCGGTCTGCTCTCCATCGCCGGTGTCGACCTGAACAAGACGGGCGTCGTGGCCGCGGAGGCCACCCTCGCCGTGGTCGCCGGTGTGGCGATCTGGATGTACCGCAAGCGGGTCAAGGAGCTCATGGGCGACGTGCGCTGAGACGTACCCGCCTGCTCTGCGGAGGGCTGCCGCGTCCCTGGGGACGCGGTGGCCCTCCGGGCGTTTCCGGGGGCGGACCGGCCGCGTGAGGCCCGCCGGGGGGACGGACGGGCGGTGGGCGGTTCGGGGGGATGTCGGGGCGGGCCGGGGTGAGGGCCGGGGGGCCGGACGGGGATGGGGGGGCCAGGGATGGGGGGATGGAGAGATGGGGGATGCGGGGGGCCGGACCGCTTCAGGGCCCCTCTGGCCGGGCCGCGGGGGCGGTCGGCCCTGGTCGGCAGGGCCGCCCTGGTCGGCATGGCCACCCTGGTCGGCGGGGCGCACTGTGGCCGATGGAGCCCGGGCATGACCGGAGCGGAGGCCCACGCCCCGTCTCCGCGGCGGGACTACGCCGGTGCGCCCAGCTCCGCCCACACCGTCTTGCCCGCGACGCCCGGGCTGCGTACGACCCCCCAGTCCAGGCAGAGCCGCTGCACGATGAACATGCCGTGGCCGCCGGGCCGTCCGGCGCGGTGCGGGGTGCGGGGGGCCGGCTGGCCCGTGCCGCGGTCGGAGACCTCCAGCCGGATCACCTTCTTGTCGCAGGTGATCCACAGCTCGTCCGGTCCCTCGGCGTGCAGGCAGGCGTTGGTGACCAGCTCGGAGACGACGAGCAGCACGTCCTCGGCGGCGGCCCGCTGGTCGGCCGTCGCGGCGGGCAGCCAGCCCCACGCGTACAGCGCCTGCCGGGTGAAGTCGCGGGCCAGCGGTACGACGCCGCTCGCGCCGTCGAAGCTCAACCGGCGGGCCTGCCGGCCGGGCGGCGCCGCGGACGGTGCGGCCACGTGCCCGTCCGGCGTCCCGGTCACGGACGCTGGTCCCACTGGTCCCAGGGGCTCACCGGTCCCGGACGCGCCCCCCTCGGACGCCGCGGAAGCGCCGCTGGGCTCCGGACCGCGGTCGCCCGGCGAGTAGGGCCGGGTGGTGCTCATCAGCGCTTCACCTCACCGATTCACCAGTTCACGTTTCAAGGTCGTACACAGTCGATCACGCAGTACAAGCGGTGTGCCCACCCCCGGCGCCCCCGTCCGACAGCCGACATGTTCAGGATGTCTCCTGCCCGACCGGACCGGCTGAACACCCCTGTATTCGGCAGTACACCCCGTACGGGGCGGAAAACGCCGGTCACAGGGGACGCACGAGCCACGTCTCCGGCCGCTCAAGGCGGCTCAGCCGGACTCGTTCGCCAGCGCGGCCTCAAGCGTGTCATGCACGGTGAAGACGGCGTCCGCTCCCGTGATCTCGAACACGCGCGCCACGACCGGCTTCATTCCCGCCAGATGCACTCCGCCTCCCGCGGCCTCCGCCTTCAGCCGCGCACCGAGCAGGACGTTGAGCCCCGTGGAGTCGCAGAACTCCAGACGGGAGCAATCGACGACAAGCCGGTTGAATCCCTTGGCGAGACATTCCTCGAGTGGCTCACGCAACAGATCGGCGGTGTGGTGATCGAGCTCACCCGCCGGAGTCACGACGGCACTGAGGCCCTCTTCCCGCACCTCAACCAGAAGCCGGCCCGACTGTGCGCTGCCGACCGTCCCGCGGTCCATGCCGTCTCTCTCTCCCGGGGTCGTGACTGCTGCTGACGCCCTCGAACACTACGCCTTCCCGCCCCTCTTCGACACCCGAACATCCACACAGAACCGGACATACCTGCACATAACGCACTTGCGGTGGGCTCGGTGAAGCCGGTAGGCCTAGAGGAACACGTAACCGACACGGCCGGCTTTGGAGGCGCCGCACACCGCAGTGCACGTATCTGGCTTCGGCAGCCGTATGCCGAGAACGATGGAGGACATCATGTCACCCCGGCTCGACGGATCGCGTACCCAAGAAGCGACGTCGACACTCCCTCCGGAACATCTGGATCCCATCGGGCACCACGACGCGGTCGTCGAACCCGACGACGCGCTCACCGGACTTCCGGACATCCCCGCGTACGACGAGGTGGCACCGGCCGACGCCCGGGCGCTGTCCAAGACCCTCTTCGAGCGGCTGGAGTCCCTGGAGGAAGGCACCCACGAGTACGCGTACGTACGCAACACGCTCGTCGAACTCAACCTCGCGCTGGTCAAGTTCGCCGCCTCCCGCTTCCGCTCGCGCAGCGAGCCGATGGAGGACATCATCCAGGTCGGCACGATCGGCCTGATCAAGGCGATCGACCGCTTCGAGCTCTCCCGGGGTGTGGAATTCCCCACCTTCGCGATGCCGACGATCATCGGCGAGATCAAGCGCTTCTTCCGCGACACCTCGTGGTCCGTTCGCGTGCCGCGCCGCCTCCAGGAACTCCGGCTCGACCTGGCCAAGGCCGGCGACGAGCTGGCCCAGCAGCTCGACCGCGCGCCGACGGTGGCCGAGCTGGCCGAGCGCCTCGGCATCTCCAACGACGAGGTCGTCGAGGGCATGGCGGCCTCGAACGCCTACACGGCCGCTTCGCTCGACGCCCAGCCGGAGGAGGACGACGCCGAGGGCGCGCTGGCGGACCGGATCGGCTACGAGGACCACGGACTCGAAGGCATCGAGTACGTCGAGTCGCTCAAGCCGCTGATCGCCGAGCTGCCGCCGCGGGACCGGAAGATCCTCTCCCTCCGCTTCGTCGCGGGCATGACCCAGTCGGAGATCGGCGAGGAACTCGGCATCTCCCAGATGCACGTGTCGCGTCTGCTGTCGCGGACGCTGGTGCGGTTGCGCAAGGGGCTGACCGTCGAGGAGTGACCGTGGCGGCGGGGTGACGGTCGCCTCCACGGTTGTCCTTCGATTCGCGGGTTCTCCGGTGCCCCGGCGCTTCGGTCCCGGGTGTCCCGGTTCCCGGGTGCTTCGGTTCTCCGGTTGCCCTAGGGGGGCGGTCCGATCTCGGACCGCCCCCCTAGGGCTTGCCGGACGGCCGCCGGGATCGACGCCCGCATGCCGCCGGTGCTCGCCTCGCTCGCTCAGACCACGCGGACGCCGCGCCGCCACACGCCGGCCACCAGCGGCACGCCGGGCCGGTAGGCCAGGTGGACGTGGCTCGGGGCGTCGAGGAGGGCCAGGTCGGCGTACGCGCCCGGGGTGATGCGGCCGACGTCGTCGCGGCGCAGGGCCGCCGCGCCGCCCGCCGTGGCCGACCAGACCGCCTCGTCCGGCGTCATCCCCATGTCCCGTACGGCGAGCGCGATGCAGAACGGGACGGACGAGGTGAAGGACGAGCCGGGGTTGCAGTCGGTGGACAGCGCGACCGTGGCGCCGGCGTCGAGCAGGCGCCGGGCGTCGGGCCACTCAGCGCGGGTGGAGAACTCGGCGCCGGGCAGGAGGGTGGCGACCGTCCGGCTGCCCGCCAGGGCGTCGACGTCGGCGTCGGTGAGGTGGGTGCAGTGGTCGGCGCTGGCGGCGTCGAGTTCCACGGCGAGCTGGACACCGGGGCCGTAGGAGAGCTGGTTGGCGTGGATGCGCGGGTGCAGGCCCCTGGCCTTTCCCGCGGTGAGGATCGCGCGGGCCTGGTCGCCGTCGAAGGCGCCCTTCTCGCAGAAGACGTCGATCCAGCGGGCGTACGGGGCGCAGGCGTCGAGCATCTCGCCGGTGACCAGGTCGACGTAGGCGGCGGGGTCCTCGGCGTGCTCGGGGGCGACGATGTGCGCGCCGAGGAAGGTGACCTCGTCGGTGTGGCGGGCGGCGATGCGCAGGGCGCGGGACTCGTCGGCGACCGTCAGGCCGTAGCCGGACTTGGTCTCGAAGGTGGTGGTGCCCTGGCGGAGGGCCTCTTGGAGGTAACGGGTGACGTTCGCCTCCAGTTCCGCGTCGCTCGCGGCCCGGGTGGCGGCGACGGTGGTGCGGATGCCGCCCGCGCTGTAGGGGCGGCCGGACATCCGGGCGTTGAACTCCTCGGTGCGGTCGCCCGCGAAGACCAGGTGGGAGTGGGAGTCGACGAAGCCGGGGAGCACCGCCCGGCCTTCGGCGTCGAGGCGATTGTCAGTGGCGGGTGCTTTGCTGGATTCACCGGTCCACGCGATGCGGTCGCCGTCGATGACGACGGCCGCGTCCCGGACCAGGCCGAGGGGGAACCCCCGCCCGAGGGAGGGGTCGTTGGTGACCAGCGCGGCGATGTTGGTGATGACGGTGCTGCTGCTCATGGCGTCGTCCTCGTGGGGGCTGGGTCGGGCGGTGGTCACGCACGCAGGGCTTCGACGGCACGGGCCAACGCCCGCGGCACATCGGGTACGAGCGTGTGGGCCCCGTCGCGTACGACGTGCCGGCCCGCGACGATCGTGTGCCGTACGTCCGCCGCCGTCGCGGCGAATACGGCGGTCTCGGCGCCCAGGCGGGGCGGCGGGCCCGCTGTTCTAACCGAGTCGAGCGCGAGGGTGGTGAGGTCGGCGCGGGCGCCTGCCTCGATGGTGCCGGTGTCGTCCCAGCCGAGGGCGGCGTGACCGTCGGCGGTGGCGGCGCGCAGCAGGGCGGCGGCCGTCCAGTGGCCGCGGGTGCGGGTGCGCAGCCGTTCGTTCAGCTCCATCGCGCGGGCCTCTTCGAGCAGGTCGATGACGGCGTGGCTGTCGGTGCCGAGACTGAGCGGTGAGCCCGCGGCCTGGAGCGCGGCGGCGGGTCCGATGCCGTCGGCGAGGTCCCGTTCGGTGGTCGGGCACATGCAGGTGCCGGTGCCGCTGCCGCCGAGCAGGGCGATGTCCTCGTCGGTGAGGTGCGTGTTGTGCACGCCGGTGGTGCGCGGCCCGAGGACGCCGTGGTCGGCGAGCAGGCGGGTGGGAGTGCACCCGTGGGCCTCGCGGCAGGCGTCGTTCTCGGCGGTCTGCTCGGACAGGTGGACGTGCAGCGGGGCCCGCCGGTCGTGAGCCCAGTGCGCCACGGTCGCCAGTTCGTCGGCGGGCACGGCCCGCACCGAATGGACGGCCGCCCCGATCCGTGCGTGATCCCGTTCCTTGAGAACCGCACAGCGTTCCGCCCAGGCCTCGGCCGTTCCGTCGGAGAAGCGGAGCTGGTGGCCGTTGGGCTGCTGCCCGAAACCGGAGGAGAGGTAGCAGGTGTCCAGGAGGGTGATGCGGATGCCCGCCTCGGCGGCGGCCTCGATCAGTGCCTCGCCCATGGCGTTGGGGTCGGCGTAGGGGACGCCGCCGGGCGCGTGGTGGACGTAGTGGAACTCGCCGACGGCGGTGACGCCGGCGAGGGCCATCTCGGCGTACACGGCGCGGGCCAGCTGGTGGTAGGTCTCCGGGGTGAGCCGGTCGGCGACGGAGTACATGACCTCGCGCCAGGTCCAGAAGGTGCCGGAGCCGACCTGGACGGTGCCGCGCAGGGCGCGGTGGAAGGCGTGGCTGTGGGCGTTGGCCAATCCCGGCACGGTCAGGCCGCGCAGGGCCTCGGCGCCGGGCGGCGGGGCGGGGGTGTCCCGGCGGACGGCGGTGATGCGGCCGTCGGCCCCCGCGGCGGAGCCGCTGACGGACACCGTCACGGTGACGCCCGGCTCCACGTGGGTGCCGAGCCAGGCGTGCTCCAGCCAGTAGGTCCGCTGCGAGACGGTCACGTGCAGGCCAGTCCTTCCAGTACGTCGGCGAGGGCGGCGACCCCGGCCACGCAGTCGTCCTCGGCGGCGAACTCGGCCGGGGAGTGCGAGACACCGGTGGGATTGCGCACGAACAGCATGGCGGTCGGGATGCGTCCGGAGAGGATCCCGGCGTCGTGTCCCGCACCGGTGCCGAGGACGGGGACCCTCAGGCCGGGGTCGGTGTCCTTGCCGAGGATGCGGGCCACCTCGTCGCGCAGGGCGTGGTCGAACTCGACGACGGGGGTGAAGGACTCGCGTTCGACGTCGAGGGCGACGCCGTGGGTGCCGGCGTGGGCGCGGGCGGCCTTCTCCACACCGTTCACCACGGCGTCCAGGGCCTCCTGCCCGGCGGCGCGGGCGTCGAGCCAGCCGCGCACCAGGGAGGGGATGGCGTTGACGCCGTTCGGCTCGACGGCGATCTTGCCGAAGGTGGCGACGGCACCGGCAAGTCCGGCCTCGCGGCGGGCGGCGAGCACCGTCTCGGCGTAGCCGAGCATGGGGTCGCGGCGGTCGGCGAGGCGGGTGGTGCCGGCGTGGTTGGCCTCGCCGCGGAAGTCGAACCGCCAGCGGCCGTGCGGCCAGATGGCGCTGGCGATGCCGATCGGGTCCCCGGACAGGTCCAGGGCGCGGCCCTGTTCGACGTGGAGTTCGACGAAGGCGCCGATGCGGTTCAGCCGCTCCGGGTCCGGGCCGATGGCCTCGGGGTCGTGTCCGGCGGCCGCCATGGCCTGCGGGAGGGTGATCCCGTCGCCGTCGGTCAGGCGGTGCGCCTGCTCGGCGGTGAGCACCCCCGCGGTGAGCCGGGAGCCGACGCAGGCGAGGCCGAACCGGGCGCCCTCCTCGTCGCCGAAGTTGACGATGCCGACGGGCCTGGTGAACCGCGCTCCCCTCCCGCGCAGCTCGTCCAGGGCGGCGAAGGCGGACACCACGCCGAGGGGGCCGTCGAAGGCGCCGCCGTCGGGCACGGAGTCCAGGTGTGACCCGGTGACGACGGCGTTCCCCGCCGCCGGGTCGCCGAGCCAGGCCCACTGGTTGCCGTTGCGGTCGGTCTCGTGGACGAGCCCGCGGGAGCGGGCCTGCTGCTCGAACCAGGCCCGGCAGTCGGCGTCGGCCTCGGTCCAGGCGAAGCGCCGGTAGCCGCCGGAGGCGGAGCTGCGGCCGATCGGCAGCAGCTCCGCCCACATGCTGTGGAAGCTCACGCCCGGTCACCCTCGCGAACGTCGTCACCCTCGCGCATCGGGACCCGCACCCCGCGCCGCTCGGCGACCGACTCGGCGATGTCGTACCCGGCGTCCACGTGCCGGATCACGCCCATGCCGGGGTCGTTGGTGAGCACCCGGCGGATCTTCTCCCCGGCGAGCGCGGTGCCGTCGGCGACCGTCACCTGACCGGCGTGGACGGACCGGCCCATGCCGACGCCGCCGCCGTGGTGGATGGAGACCCAGGAGGCGCCGGAGGCCACGTTGACCATGGCGTTGAGCAGCGGCCAGTCGGCGATGGCGTCGGAGCCGTCGAGCATGGCCTCGGTCTCGCGGTAGGGGGAGGCGACGGAGCCGCAGTCGAGGTGGTCGCGGCCGATGACGACCGGCGCGGACAGCTCGCCGCTCGCGACCATGTCGTTGAACCGCTCGCCGGCCTTGTCCCGTTCGCCGTAGCCGAGCCAGCAGATGCGCGCGGGCAGGCCCTGGAAGTGGACCCTCTCACCGGCCATCCGGATCCAGCGGGCCAGGGACTCGTTCTCCGGGAAGAGGTCGAGGATCGCCTTGTCGGTCCTGGCGATGTCGGCCGGGTCGCCGGACAGGGCCGCCCACCGGAAGGGGCCCTTGCCCTCGCAGAACAGGGGGCGGATGTAGGCGGGGACGAAGCCGGGGAAGGCGAACGCCCGCTCGTAGCCGGCGAGCTTGGCCTCGCCGCGGATGGAGTTGCCGTAGTCGAAGACCTCGGCACCGGCGTCGAGGAAGCCGACCATGGCCTCGACGTGCCGGGCCATGGACTCGCGGGCGCGGGCGGTGAAGCCGGCCGGATCCTTGGCGGCCGCGTCGGCCATGTCCTCGAAGGCGACGCCGTCCGGCAGGTAGGCCAGGGGGTCGTGGGCCGAGGTCTGGTCGGTGACGATGTCGATGGGCGCGCCCATGGCGAGCAGCTGCGGCACCAGCTCGGCGGCGTTGCCGAGCACGCCGATCGACAGCGGCTTGCGCTGGTCCCGGGCCTCGACGGCCAGCTGGAGGGCGTGGTCGAGGGAGTCGGCCCTGACGTCGAGGTACCGGTGCTCGATGCGGCGGTCGATGGCGCGCGGGTCGCAGTCGATGCAGAGGGCGACGCCGTCGTTCATGGTCACGGCGAGCGGCTGGGCGCCGCCCATGCCGCCGAGGCCCGCGGTGAGGGTGATGGTCCCGGCGAGGGAGCCGCCGAACTTCTTGGCGGCGACGGCGGCGAAGGTCTCATAGGTGCCCTGGAGGATGCCCTGGGTGCCGATGTAGATCCAGGAGCCGGCCGTCATCTGCCCGTACATGGTCAGGCCGAGCGCCTCCAGCCGGCGGAACTCCTCCCAGGTGGCCCAGTCGCCGACGAGGTTGGAGTTGGCGATGAGGACGCGCGGGGCCCATTCGTGGGTCTGCATGACGCCGACGGGGCGGCCGGACTGGACGAGCATCGTCTCGTCCTGCCGGAGGGTCTTCAGGGTGCGGACCATGGCGTCGAAGGAGCGCCAGTCGCGGGCGGCCTTGCCGGTGCCGCCGTAGACGACGAGCTTGTCGGGGTGCTCGGCGACCTCCGGGTCGAGGTTGTTCTGCAGCATCCGCAGGGCGGCCTCCTGCTGCCATCCCAGGGCGCTCGGCGTGGTGCCGCGCGGCGCTCGGACAGGGCGAGGTCCGGACATGGTGTGCCTCCTGGTGGCTGGGCTTGCTCCCGACGGATTGTTGCTGCGGATATTCACATCCTGGCCCCCTGAATAGAGCTAGTCAATACGGGGTGAGGTCGGCGTCGGCGCGTCGCGGATGTTTGGCTGGACGTATGGGCGCAGGCATCCACGGGACGGGGGACCACATGCGACAGGCCGACGGCGGCACCGGCGGGGAGCGGGCGGCGCGACGGGACCAGGCCGTGCGGGCGGCGGTGGAACAGGGGCTGCTCGGGCCCGACTCCGCCGTGCTGGGGCTGCTGGACGTCGCCGGCATCCGGGAGTCGGCGGCCGAGCTGCGGGCGGCGTTCGACGCGGTGGTGGCGCCGGGGACGCCCGTGCTGCACGCGTTCGCGGTGAAGGCGACGCCGCTGGTGCCGGTGCTGCGACTGCTGCACGAGGAGGGCATCGGCGCGGAGGTCGCGAGCCCCGGGGAGCTGGCGCTGGCCCGCGCGGCCGGGGTACCGGTGGGGCACACGGTGCTCGACTCGCCCGCGAAGACACCGGGCGAACTGCGCGAGGCACTGGCGCTGGGCATCGCCGTCAACGCGGACAACCCGCAGGAACTGGAGCGCATCGACGCGCTGATGAGGTCCGCGCCCAGCCGCTCGCCGCTGGGCGTCCGGGTGAACCCGCAGATCGGCGGCGGCTCCATCGAGGCGCTGTCGACGGCCACGGCGACCTCGAAGTTCGGGGTGGCGCTGCGCGACGAGGGCGCCCGGGAGTGGGTGGTGCGGGCCTGTCTGGACCGGCCCTGGCTGACCCGGCTGCACGCGCACACCGGCTCGCAGGGCATACCGCTGCCGCTGATGGCCGAGGGCGTGCGGGAGACGTACACGCTGGCCGAGGAGATCAACGAGCGGGCCGGGCGCCGGCAGATCGACACTCTCGACATCGGCGGCGGACTGCCGGTGAACTTCGCCTCGGACGCCACGGCCCCGACGTACGCCGAGTACGCGCGCGTGCTGCGCGAGGCGGTGCCGGGGCTGTTCGACGGACGGTACGGGCTGGTCACCGAGTTCGGGCGGTCGCTGCTGGCCAAGCACGGGACGGTGGTGGCGCGGGTGGAGTACGCCAAGAGCGCGGGCGGGCGGCCGGTCGCGGTCACTCACGCGGGCGTGCAGGTCGCGACGCGGACGGTGTACGCGCCGGGGGCGTGGCCCCTGCGGATCGCCGTCTTCGACGGCAAGGGGCGGCCGAAGGAGGGGGCCGTCGTGGCGCAGGACGTGGCCGGGCCCGCGTGCTTCGCCGGGGACCTGCTGGCGGTGGGGCGGGAGTTGCCGCTGGTGGAGCAGGGGGACCATGTGGCGGCGCTGGACACGGGGGCGTACTGCTTCGCGCACCACTACGCGTACAACTCGCTCGCGCGGCCCGGGATTTACGGGTTCTCGACGGACGGGGCGAACGTGGCCTTCGCCGTCGTCCGGGAGGCCCAGTCGGTCGAGGAGATCGTCACCGAAGCGGGAGGGGCGCACGCCGATGCCCTGACGTCCGGCCTCGCGCCTTAGGAGCTGGGAGCAGTGCCGTAGGGGCAGGGGCAGCGCCGTACGGGCCGGGGGCAGCGCCGTAGGGGGCCAGGATCGGTCGAGGGCTGCGGCTTCGCCGTGGCCGGTCGCGTTCCGCGGCCGAGCCGCACGATGTCACGGCATCCGCGCCCCTACGGCGTCGTTCAGCCGCCCGTCACACCAGGGCCGGCGCCTTTCGCCTCGCTCCGCCCGGAGCCGCGTCGCCCGCTGCGATGCCCGTGCTGCGGTAGGCCCTGACCGTCTTGCCGGTGGGGCGTCCGGCGTTCCTGGCGAGCCAGTCGACGCGGACCCACAGCAGGGCATCCTCGGTGCGTTCGAGGCGGCCGATCCAGGCGGCCTTGACCCACAGGCCCGCGCCGCAGCCGGCCAGCAGCATGCCGCCGGCGGCGGGTGCGGCGAAGGAACCGCCCAGGGCGGCGAGGAAGGCGAGGAGAAGCCACCAGCGGTGGCCCCGGCGCCAGTTGCGCGCGGTGACCGCCCGGTCCTGGAGGACGTCGTGCTTGCCCGCGCGGGCGGCCGAACGGGCGAGGGCGGTGTACCGCCTGCGGCGGACGCAGGCCACGACGCCCACCGCGACCAGGAACAGCGCCGCCCCGGCCAGCACGCCGATCCGGCGTCCGGTCAGGCCCGGCACCAGCAGTCCGATGCCTGCCGCGAGTACGCCCAGCCACCACATGGGTGCCGCTCCCGCCCGTACGACGACGGCCACCCGGGCCAGCCCTTGTCCTCCGCGCGCCACGTTCCGCCTCCGTCTCTCGTCTGTTGCAGCGTCCGAGGGTGTGTGAGCCCGGCCACGGTAACGCGGAAACGTGAGACGAATCTGAGAACGGCCACCGGCAGCCCTCACGAGGCCGTCACTCCACGAACAGGCCCCGCGCCGCCGCCTTGGCGTCGAACTCCTCCAGCCGCGCCTGGGCGTCCGGCAGGTCGTCGCACATCGCCTCCAGCAGCACCCGGCCGAGCAGCATCGGCGCGCAGGCGGTGTCGAAGGCGAGCCCGGTACCGACGGCGGCCGGCAGCAGCAGGTCGGACACCTTGGCGACCGGCGCGAAGGCGGAGTCGGCGACGGTGACCACGGTGAGCCCCGCCTCCTTGGCGTGCACGAGGGTGTCGACGACCTCGCGGGGATGCCGGGGCAGCGCGAAGCAGAGCAGGGCGCCGGCACCGGCCCGGACGGCGGCGTCGATCCGGTCGTGGATCATCGTGCCGCCCTCGTTCAGCAGCCGGACGTCCGGATGGACCTTGGCGGCGAAGTAGGCGAAGCCGTGCGCCTGGGCGGCCGCCGCACGCAGCCCGAGGACCGGCAGCGGGCGGCTCGCGGCGAGCACCCGCCCCGCCTGCCGCACGGGACCCGGGTCGGCCAGGGCCGCCGCCAGGTGGCGCAGGTTCTCGATCTCGGCCTCGACCGCCTGCTGGTACTCGTTGTGGGCGCCGGGCTCGGCGGCCGGTCCGGCGGGCGCGACCTCGCGCAGATGGCGGCGCAGGGCGGGGTAGCCGTCGAAACCGAGGGCGACGGCGAACCGGGTCACGGACGGCTGGCTGACCCCGGCCAGCTCGGCCAGCTCCACGCTGGACAGGAAGGGCACGTCGGCCGCGCGCCGCACCATGCTGTGCGCGATGCGCCGCTGGGTGGGCGTCAGCCGGTGCCCCTCGAAGAGCGCCTGCAGCCTCGCGGCAGGGCTGTCGGTCGCACTCCCGCTCCCGCTCCCGCTCCCGCTCATGACTGTGCTCCCCCTCGATCCTCGCCTCTTCACGGACCGCCTCTGCGCCCGGCCGCCCATTCACGGACCGTAGGGCCTGCATACCGTTATACAGCCGCAGGGGCCTCCACCGCCCGGCCGTCCCCCGCACGGAAACGGGGGCTAACCCCAGTGCCACCCGGTCTCCGGCTGCCTACCGTGGGCCGTATGACCGGAATGGACGCGCGGGACGCCGACCTGAAGAAGGAACTCGACGCCGCCCTGCAGGCCCGCAGGGAGCTGGGCGAGGAGTACGAGTCCGCGCTGGTCGACTCGTTCCTGGAGAAGGTCGATCAGCGCATCGACGGCGCGGTCGAGCGCCGGATGCGACGGCAGCTCGCCGAGCAGCAGACGCGGGTGGCCCGGGACTCCCGGTCGCCGAGACCGACGGACTCCTGGGGCGAGCGGTTCGGTTTCGGCATCGTCTCGCTGGTCCTCGCCGTCCCCCTGTCGGCGATCGGCGCCGGGACCGCCCACCTCCCCGGGCTCCTGGTCGCCTGGGCCGGCATCGTCGGCGTCAACGTCGTCCAGGTGGCCCGCACCGACCCCGGCCTGTTCCGGCGCCGGCGGCGGCACGAGCGGGACGGCGACTGGGAGGACTGAGGACCGGGAGGGGCTGAGGACAGGGAGGGGCCGAGGACAGGGAGGGGCCGAGGACAGGGAGGGGCCGAGGACCGGGAGGGGCCGAGGACCGGGAGGGGCCGAGGACCGGGACTCGAGGACCGGCGCCGTCGGCGTGAGGTGAGCGCGGGGACCGCCGCACCCCCGTTGCCGGGGGGCGGGACGACGGCGGTCCCCGCGAGGGACGCGGGGCCGGGCCCACGGGCCGGGCGGCGCGTCCGTGGCGTCCAGGGAGGTCCGGGAGCCGCTCCGGAAGTCCGTGACGCCGTACGGTGCCGGAGGGGGCGCGGGGAGCCGCTCCCGCTTCTCCCTTCCGACAACCCCACTGTGACGGGCCGGTGTTAAGCGAGTGCTGCGCGGACGTGACACCCGCGTACCACTTCCGCGAAGTCCGCACCGGCCACCGGCCGCCTCAACTCCGCCCTCGGCACCGGCCGTTCACCCGGGGTTCACGCAAAGCCCGGAGAACGGAGCCCAGAGCCCGGCGATCAGCGCCCGGCGACCGGCGACCAGAAGCCCGGATCAGGCCCAGGGTGCCGTCCGCTCACTTGCCGCTCCTGGCGAGGAACGCCAGCAGGTCCTGACGGCTCACCACACCGGTCGGCTTGCCCTCGACGAGGACGATCGCCGCGTCGGCCCGGCCGAGGACGGACATCAGGTCAGCGACCGGCTCGCCGGAGCCGACCTGGGGCAGCGGGGCGGACATGTGCTTCTCCAGCGGGTCGTCCAGCGAGGCCCGCTTGGCGAACAGGGCGTCCAGCAGCTCCCGCTCGACGACCGAGCCGACGACCTCGGCGGCCATGACGTCCGGGTGGCCGGCACCGGGCTTGACGATGGGCATCTGCGAGACGCCGTACTCGCGCAGCACCTCGATGGCCTGGCCGACCGTCTCGTCCGGGTGCATGTGGACGAGGGACGGGATGGCGCCGCCCTCCTTGTCGTGGAGGACGTCGGCGACGCGGGCGCTGGGGCCGGCGTCCTCCAGGAAGCCGTAGTCGGCCATCCACTCGTCGTTGAAGATCTTGCTGAGGTAGCCGCGTCCGCTGTCCGGCAGCAGCACGACCACCACGTCGTCCTCGGTGAGCCGCTCGGCGACCTCCAGGGCGGCGACGACCGCCATCCCGCAGGAGCCGCCCACCAGCAGGCCCTCCTCCTTCGCCAGCCGCCGGGTCATCTGGAAGGAGTCCTTGTCGGAGACGGCCACGATCTCGTCCGCGACGGTCCGGTCGTAGGCGGTCGGCCAGAAGTCCTCGCCGACGCCCTCGACGAGGTACGGCCGCCCGGAGCCGCCGGAGTACACCGAGCCCTCGGGGTCGGCGCCGATCACCTTGACCCGGCCGTCGCTGACCTCCTTCAGGTACCGGCCGGTACCGGAGATGGTGCCGCCGGTGCCGACGCCGGTGACGAAGTGGGTGATCTTCCCCTCCGTCTGCTCCCACAGCTCAGGACCGGTGGAGTGGTAGTGGGAGAGCGGGTTGTTCGGGTTGGAGTACTGGTCGGGCTTCCAGGCACCGGGCGTCTCCCGGACCAGCCGGTCGGAGACGTTGTAATAGGAGTCGGGGTGCTCGGGGTCCACCGCCGTGGGGCACACGACCACCTCGGCCCCGTACGCGCGCAGCACGTTGATCTTGTCCGTGGACACCTTGTCCGGGCAGACGAAGATGCACTTGTAGCCCTTCTGCTGGGCCACGATGGCGAGTCCCACACCCGTGTTGCCGCTGGTCGGCTCGACGATCGTGCCGCCGGGCCGCAGCTCGCCGCTCTGCTCGGCGGCCTCGACCATGCGCAGGGCGATGCGGTCCTTCACCGAGCCGCCCGGGTTGAAGTACTCCACCTTGGCCAGGACGGTCGCCCTGATGCCCCGGGTCACGCTGTTGAGCCTCACCAGCGGGGTGTTGCCGACGAGGCTGATCATCGAGTCGTGGAATTGCACCGTTGTCTCCGGATGCCGCAAAAGATGTGGTCGAAAGAAATGGCTGTGATGTTCCGCCAGCCAGCCTATGGCCTGCCGGTGCCCCGCGGCCCCGTGGCGGTCGTTCACTCCCCGTTGAGATTGGACGACGGCCGGTACGGGGCAAGCACTGGTTGTACGGCTCGTGAGGAGGTGGCGGCGACGCATGACGAGCATGTCGAGGGCGAGGGTGGCCCGGCGGATCGCGGCCGGCGCGGCTTACGGCGGCGGCGGCATCGGTCTGGCGGGCGCCGCCACGGTCGGTCTGCTGCTGGCCGAGGTGCGGTTGGCCAGACGCCGGGTGGGCAACGGCACGCCGGGTCGCGTGCCGAACGCGGGGGGCCTGTACGGCGGCACGCTGCCGACGGCCGGTGAGCCTCCCCTGCGGCTGGTGATGCTGGGCGACTCCACGGCGGCCGGTCAGGGCGTGCACCGGGCCGGGCAGACACCGGGCGCACTGCTGGCGTCGGGGCTCGCGGCGGTGGCGGAACGCCCGGTCCGGCTGGAGTCCGTCGCGCTGCCGGGGGCCCGCTCGGACGACCTGGACCGGCAGGTGGGGCTGGTGCTGGCGGACCCCGCCCGGGTGCCCGACATCTGCGTGATCATGATCGGCGCCAATGACGTCACCCACCGCATGCCGGCCACCAGCTCGGTCCGTCACCTCTCGGCGGCGGTGCGGCGGCTGCGCACGGCCGGGGCGGAGGTCGTCGTCGGCACCTGTCCGGACCTGGGCACCATCGAGCCAGTGCGGCAGCCGCTGCGCTGGCTGGCCCGGCGGGCGTCCCGGCAGCTGGCGGCGGCGCAGACGATCGGGGTCGTGGAGCAGGGCGGGCGCACGGTGTCGCTGGGCGACCTGCTGGGCCCGGAGTTCGCGGAGAACCCGCGGGCGATGTTCGGTCCCGACAACTACCACCCCTCCGCCGAGGGCTACGCCACCGCCGCGATGGCGGTGCTGCCGACGGTCTGCGCGGCGCTCGGCCTGTGGCCGGAGGAGGAGCGTCCGGACGTCACCCGCCACGAGGGCTTCCTGCCGGTGGCGCGCGCCGCGGCCGAGGCCGCCTCCGAGGCGGGTACGGAGGTCGCGGCGGCGTCGACGGGGGCGCGGGGGCCGTGGGCCCTGCTGAAGCGCCGGCGGCGGCGCCGGGTGGCCGAGCCGGACCCGGCTCCTGCGGCCCCTTCCGTGTGACGCATCCCTGCGCTGGTGCGGGGCTCGCCGGGGGTCCGCCGCCCGTCCCCACCGGCCTGAACGGCCTCGCCCTCAGACGCCGGACGGCCTGGCACCCGCTGGGACGCAACGCCGGACGGCCCGGAACACCCGCCGGGACGCAACGCCGGACGGCCCGGAACACCCGCCGGGACTCAGACGCCGGACGGCCCGGCGTACCTGCCGGTACTCAAACGCCCAACGGCCCGGAACACCGCGCCGCCACCCGAAAAGCAAGCGCTTAGAAAGTTGCGGTCCATGTCACACCGCCGGACCCGTGACCCAGGCCATACGTCCCGGTAACTTCCCAAGCAGCCGCCCGACCCTCGTAAGCCAATGGAGCCGTGATGCCCGAAGCCGTGATCGTCTCTGCCACCCGCTCCCCCATCGGCCGCGCGTTCAAGGGCTCCCTCAAGGACCTGCGCCCGGACGACCTGGCCGCCACGATCGTGCAGGCCGCCCTCGCCAAGGTGCCGGAGCTGGACCCGAAGGACATCGACGACCTGATGCTCGGCTGTGGTCTGCCCGGCGGCGAGCAGGGCCACAACCTCGGCCGGATCATCGCCGTACAGATGGGGATGGACCACCTGCCGGGCTGCACCGTCACCCGGTACTGCTCCTCGTCCCTGCAGACCTCGCGCATGGCCCTGCACGCCATCAAGGCCGGTGAGGGCGACGTCTTCATCTCGGCCGGTGTCGAGATGGTGTCCCGCTACACCAAGGGCAACTCCGACACCCTCCCCGACACGCACAACCCGCTGTTCGCCGAGGCCGAGGCCCGCACGGCCGCGGTCGCCGAGCAGGAGGGGACGACCTGGCACGACCCGCGCGAGGACGGCCTGCTGCCCGACCCGTACATCGCGATGGGCCAGACGGCCGAGAACCTGGCCCGGCTCAAGGGCATCACCCGCCAGGACATGGACGAGTTCGGCGTCCGCTCGCAGAACCTCGCCGAGGAGGCCATCAAGAACGGCTTCTGGGAGCGCGAGATCACCCCGGTCACGCTGCCCGACGGCACGGTGATCTCCAAGGACGACGGCCCGCGGCCCGGCGTCACCATGGAGGGCGTCGCCGGCCTCAAGCCGGTCTTCCGCCCCGACGGCATGGTCACCGCCGGCAACTGCTGCCCGCTCAACGACGGCGCCGCCGCCCTGGTGATCATGAGCGACACCAAGGCCCGCGAGCTGGGCCTGACGCCGCTGGCCCGGATCGTCTCCACCGGCGTCTCCGGCCTCTCCCCGGAGATCATGGGCCTGGGCCCGGTCGAGGCCTCGCAGCAGGCGCTCAGGCGCGCGGGGCTCACCATCGACGACATCGACCTGGTCGAGATCAACGAAGCCTTCGCCGCGCAGGTCATCCCCTCCTACCGCGACCTGGGCATCCCGCTGGAGAAGCTGAACGTCAACGGCGGCGCCATCGCCGTCGGCCACCCGTTCGGCATGACCGGCGCCCGGATCGCCACCACGCTCATCAACTCCCTCCAGTGGCACGACAAGCAGTTCGGCCTGGAGACCATGTGCGTGGGCGGCGGCCAGGGCATGGCCATGGTCATCGAGCGCCTGAGCTGACCGGCACACCGATGAAGGGCACCGGGGCACCGCTGAGGGACTGTCAGTAGCACCCGGCGGACCCAACGTGACGACCGGCCCGGAACCCCGCCTGAAGCAGGGTTCCGGGCCGTTTTGTGACCCAATCTCCCCCAGGATGTGACCTATCTCCCTCGCCACAGGATCCACGCAGGTCAACACAGCCACACCCACCCCTGCCGGGCAAAAAGTCCTGTCCGTTTCGTGACGTTACGCACTGACAGCGGGTTAGTCCGCCCTTCAAGCTGATGTAGGAAGTCGGGGGTCGACTTTGAACCGGGAGTACGTCAGTGAGCGCAACACAGATCGCCCTGCTGCTCACCACGGCCGCCACCGGCGCCGTGGGCGTCGCGGTCCTGCGCAGCATTCTGGTGCTGCGTCGCCAGGTCGCGGCCCTGCACACCGAGCTGGCCGAGGGCCGGGCAGCCGCCGGGCCGGCGCGGGTCCCCGCCGCCCGCACCGCCGACGCCGAGGAGATACGCGCCGCGGTCGCCGAGGCGCTGGCCGAGGAGCGGGAGCGGGAGCTGGCCGAGGCGCGTGCCTTCTGGGCCGCCCAGGAGACGCGGGACGCCTCCGACACGCCGCTGCTGCTGGGCCTGCCGGACAGCGAGCTGTTCCTGCCCCGGCCGGCCGACCTGGCGGGCCTGGAGCCGGTGACCGAGCCGGGCGCGGACACCGACGAGCCGTCCGGTGAGTCGGCCGAGCTGGCCGCCGCCCGCCGCCGGCACCCCTCGCACCCCGACTTCGTACCCAACCCGTCACCGGCCGTGAACGACCACGAGCGCACCGTCGCCACGCTGGAGGAGCTGGCCGCCGGCCGCGTCGGCCTGGCGGACGTCCGCCCGGGCCCGCTGGGCACCCTGGACGTCTACGTCTTCGCCGACGGCACGACGCTGTGCATGACCCCGGGCCACCGGGAGACCGCCGAGCGCCTGTCCGCAGCGCTGCGCGCGGGTGACACGCCGGTGCTGCTGGGCGGGTCGGGCGTGTCGGGGGCGTACGCGCTGACCTTCGCCTGCGGCGAGGAGAGCGTCTACATCCTGGCGGACCGCGTCATCGCGTCCCTCTAGTCAGGGAGCCGGGAAGGCCGGGGAGCCGGGGAGCCGGGAAGGCAGAGAGCCGGGGCCGACCGCATCGCACGCGCCGGGGACTCACACCCCGGCGCGTTTCTGTGCGTCCGCCACCAGCCGTACCGCGTCCTCCAGCTCGGCCTCGCTCTTGAGTACGAGGGCCAAATCGTGTGCGGCCACGGTGATCTGGTCGGCGGCGGCGAACATCCCCGCGTCGGGCATCTGCCGGGGCTCGCTGCCGGGCCGCTCGGCCAGCTGGGCGCGCCGGGCCAACTCCCTGGCCAGCTCCAGTGCTTCGGCGGCGGCCCCCCGCTGCAACCGGCTCTGCGGGGCGGCCCGCAGCCGGTCGGCGAAGTGATCCACCGCGCGGGTCAGAGGCGTCGTATCAACCACGGCGTGAGCGTACGCGGATGTGCGGGACTGTTGCCAACGCGCGAACGCTCAGGCACGGTGACCTGAAGGACCGGCTTACATCCCATGCGTCCGGAGGCGCCGATGTCCCACGTCCTCTCCGAGGAAACCCATCGCAACCTGCTCGCCCGCATCCCCCAGTGCACCGGCCGTGAGATCTCCGACTGGCTGCGCACCGTCGAAGAGGGCCCCGCTCTCCGCTTCGAGGAGAAGGTCAGCTGGCTCCGCCACGAACACAACCTCGCCTACGGCCACGCCAAGGCGATCATCCACGAGTACGACCTGAGGAGGGCCGCGCGCAAACTGCTCTAGGCGCGCACTGCCACAAGGACGAAGGGCCCCGGGAGGAGACCCGGGGCCCTTTCACGCGCCTGCGTCGGCAGCCGTCCGTCGTCGCGTCAGTCGCTGCTGTTGAGGATCGAGATCAGGCGCAGGAACTCCAGGTAGATCCACACCAGCGTCAGGGTGAGGCCGAAGGCCGCGAGCCAGGCCTCCTCGCGCGGGGCGCCGTAGGCGAGGCCGTCCTCGACCTGCTTGAAGTCCAGGGCGAGGAAGCAGGCGCCGAGGATGATGCCGACGACGCCGAAGATGATGCCGAGGGTGCCGCTGCGGAAGCCGAGGCCGTCACCGCCGCCGAAGACCGCGAAGAGCAGGTTCACCGCCATCAGCAGGATGAAGCCGAGGGCGGCCGCCATGACGAAGCCGTAGAAACGGCGGTTGACGCGGATCCAGCCCGCCTTGTACGCCACCAGCACACCGGCGAAGACCGCCATGGTGCCGATCACGGCCTGCATCGCCGCTCCGTCGGCGATGTGGGTGTCGACGACGTTGGAGATGACGCCGAGGAAGACACCCTCGAACGCCGCGTAGGTCAGGATCAGCGCGGGCGACGCCTTGCGCTTGAAGGCCTGGACGAGCGCCAGGACCATGCCGATCACCGCGGCGCCGATGGCGATGCCGTACGACCGCCCGAGGTTGGCCTCGTCGACCGGCAGCAGCGCCCAGGCGAGTGCCGCCGTGACGACGAGCACGCCGAGGGTGGTGGCGGTCCGCATGACGACGTCGTCCATCGTCATCCGGCCGGTGGTGGCCGGCGCCTGCGGCGGCGCGCCGTGCTGCAGGTCCTGCTGGGCGTACGGGTTCTGCGCGTACGGATTGCCGGTGGGCTGCGCGTACGGGTTGGCCTGCGTGGCGACGGCGGGTCCCCCGGCCTGCGGCGCGGTGTTGAAGCCCGCGTAGCCGTTGTCGCGGCTGAACCCCCGTCGCGAGAAGACCGGGTTCGTGCTCCTCATTTCACTCCTCCATGGCCGCCCTGCGCGGCCTTGGCTCAAGAGTAATGGAAAGGCAAAGGATTGACCCTAGTGCCTGGGGAGGATCTTTCCCCCGTGCTGCTGGCCAACACGGTACGCCGATCCGTGATTCCCCTCACGGCGGGGGCCTCACCCCCGGTCGAACGGGAAACCGGTGTAGGCCTCGGCGAGGTCGGTCTCGGCGGCGCGGGAGGAGGCGATGCGGTCCAGACGGGCGATCTGGAGGCGGTCGTCGAAGCCGGTGGCGTCGGGGGCGCGGTGCAGCAGGGCGGTCATGTCGTAGGAGAACCGCTCGGCCTGCCAGACCCGGCGCAGGCAGGTCGCGGAGTAGGCGTCGAGCAGCTCGTCGGAGCCGGTGGCCCGCCGGTGGGTGAGCGCCCGCGCGAAGGTGACGACGTCGCCGACGGCGAGGTTCAGGCCCTTGGCGCCGGTGGGGGGCACGATGTGAGCGGCGTCACCCGCCAGGAAGAGGCGGCCGTGGCGCATGGGTTCGTGGACGTGGGAGCGCATGGGGGTGACCGACTTCTGGGTGATCGGGCCGCGCTCCAGCCGCCAGTCGTCCGCGGTCTCGAAGCGGCGCTCCAGCTCGGCCCAGATCTCCTCGTCGCTCCAGTCCTCCGCGTCGGCGTCCGCGGGCACCTGGAGGTAGAGGCGGGAGACGGACGGGGAGCGCATGGACAGCAGGGCGAAGCCGCGGTCGTGGCGGGCGTAGACCAGTTCGTCGTGCGAGGGGGCGACGTCGGCGAGGATGCCGAGCCAGCCGAACGGGTACGCGCGTTCGAAGGTGCGGACGAGGCCGGTGGGTATCGCCTTGCGGGCGACCCCCCAGAAGCCGTCGCAGCCGACGACGTAGTCGCAGTCCAGCACGTCCTCCACGCCCCCGTGGCGGAAGCGGACGCGCGGGCGGTCGGTGCCGGCGCCCTCGACGGCCAGCGCCTCCGCCTCGAACAGCAGCGGGCCACCCTCCTTCAGCCGGAGGGCGATGAGGTCCTTGCACACCTCCGTCTGGGCGTAGACCATCACCGACCGGCCGCCGGTCAGGGCGGGGAAGTCCACGCGATGGCGCTTCCGGTCGAACCGCAGCTCGATGCCGTCGTGGCGCAGTCCCTCGCGGTCCATCCGCTCCCCGGCACCGGCCGCGCGCAGCACGTCCACGGTCCCCTGCTCCAGGATCCCGGCGCGCTGGCGGCGCTCCACGTAGGCGCGGTCGCGGCTCTCCAGGACGACCGAGTCGATCCCGGCGTTGTGGAGCAGCCGGGCGAGGAGCAGGCCGGCGGGGCCGGCTCCGATGATCCCGACGGTGGTGCGCATCGGTCGTTCCCTTCGATTGGCGTCGTTGCCGCCACGTCTCGATCGGCATCGTTGCCGTCACGTCACGTGGTCGCCGGCGCTGCCGCCGGCGCCGTGGTGGTCGACGTCGCGGCGCCGCAGCTCCGCTTCCGCTGTTCGTGTAGCGAAATTTTCTTCACTATCTGCTGACGTGAGTTTCCGGCCACGTACGCCCGCTGTCAACGGGTCTGCGGGGAAGTCGTCGGGGGATCAGCGATGTGGAGGTGCCCGGAGCCGGACTTGAACCGGCACGCCCGCGTAGGGGCAGCGAGGTTTAAGCTCGCCGTGTCTGCATTCCACCATCCGGGCAGGCCGTGGGCTCCGCGTCGAGATCCCGAGCCTATCGGGACGCACACCTCGAACATCGGGGCGAGCACGCGATGTTGTCTTATTTTATTGATGTCTGAGGGAGCATCAGTCACGCGGGCATGCCTCCGCACCTGCCAATAGCCTTGCTCGCGACGGACGGCCGTGCGTGCGGAATGACGGAATTTCACCGTCCCGACCAGGGCGTACGACCTGTTCTCACACGGTCGGCGGACGGCCCGAGATGTCAGGGACGCTGTCAGGGGCGCTCGTCCTCCCCAGGTATGACACCTCCCCGCGGTGTCCGACCCGAGTCGCCCCCCGGAACCGGAACAGCGGCTGACTACACGGCGCCCGGCGGCCGAGACGATGGATGACGTCCCGAACACACCGTCGTCCCGTCAGGAGCACCCTTCCCGTGACCACCGCACCCATCGCCGACCGGACCACCTCCGTGGCCGCACGGGCCACGGAGCTGTCGAAGATCTATGGCCAGGGCGAGACCCAGGTGGTCGCCCTCGACCGGGTCTCCGTCGACTTCCCGCGCGCCCAGTTCACCGCGATCATGGGCCCCTCCGGCTCCGGCAAGTCCACGCTGATGCACTGCGTGGCCGGCCTGGACACCTTCTCCTCCGGTTCGGTGCGCATCGGAGACACCGAGCTGGGCTCCCTGAAGGACAAGCAGCTGACCAAGCTGCGCCGGGACAAGATCGGCTTCATCTTCCAGGCCTTCAACCTGCTGCCGACGCTGACGGCCCTGGAGAACATCACCCTTCCGATGGACATCGCGGGCCGCAAGCCGGACAAGCAGTGGCTGGACAGCGTGATCCAGATGGTGGGACTCTCCGGCCGGCTCGGCCACCGCCCCGCCCAGCTCTCCGGCGGCCAGCAGCAGCGCGTGGCCGTGGCCCGGGCGCTGGCCTCCAAGCCGGAGATCATCTTCGGGGACGAGCCGACCGGCAACCTCGACTCGCGCTCCGGCGCCGAGGTGCTGGGCTTCCTGCGCAACTCGGTGCGGGAGCTGGGCCAGACGGTGGTGATGGTGACCCACGACCCGGTGGCCGCGGCCTACGCGGACCGGGTGGTGTTCCTCGCGGACGGACGGATCGTCGACGAGGTGTTCGGCCCGACGGCCGACTCGGTGCTGGACCGCATGAAGCAGTTCGACGCCAAGGGCCGCACCAGCTGACGACCGCTCGCCCCGTTCCCCCCGTCGTACGTCTGTCTGGACAGAGAAGACCCCCATGTTCCGTACCGCCTTGCGCAACGTACTCGCGCACAAGGCCAGGCTGTTGATGACCGTGCTCGCCGTGATGCTCGGCGTGGCGTTCGTGTCGGGCACCCTGGTCTTCACCAACACCGTCTCCGACGCCTACCAGAACAGCTCCGCCAAGGGCTTCGACCAGGTGGACGTCGCCGTCACGCCGGACTACCAGGACGCCGAGGGCGACCGGGTCGGCAAGCAGCACGAGCTGACCGACGCCCTGCTGGAGAAGAGCGCCCAGGTGCCCGGCGCCGCGTCCGCGATCGGCGTCGTGCAGGGCTTCACCGCCGTCGCCGACAAGGACGGCAAGCTGATCGGCGACGGCTTCAGCACGCAGGGCGGCAACTACTGGGGCGGCAAGGACCCCCGGTACCCGCTGGTCGACGGGCGCGCCCCGAAGGGCAGGGGCGAGATCCTCATCGACTCCGAGACCGCCGAGCGCACCGGCTACCAGGTCGGTGACACCGTGCGGCTGTCGGTCGACGGCCCGGTGCTCACCCCGGAGATCACCGGCATCTTCACCACCGACGACGGCAATGTCGCGGCCGGCGGCAGCCTCGCCCTGTTCGACACGGCGACCGCCCAGCAGCTGTTCGGCAGGACGGGCACGTACGACGAGATCGCCGTCAAGGCGAAGGCCGGCGTCACCCAGGCCGCGCTCAAGGCCGAGCTGGACAGGGCGCTGCCGGAGGACGTCGTGGAGACCACCACCGGCAAGCGGCTCGCC
This sequence comes from Streptomyces hamibioticus, assembly GCF_047946815.1. NCBI lineage: Bacteria > Bacillati > Actinomycetota > Actinomycetes > Kitasatosporales > Streptomycetaceae > Streptomyces > Streptomyces hamibioticus. Next base: position 4,509,883 of record NZ_JBKKQY010000001.1, on the reverse strand, counting down.
GACGACCAGGCGGAGATGATCGCCTCGTCGATGAGCGGCCTGAAGCAGGGCCTGCTGGTCTTCGCCGGCATCGCGCTGTTCGTCGGCACGTTCATCATCGCCAACACCTTCACCATGCTGGTCGCCCAGCGCACCAAGGAGCTGGCCCTGCTGCGCGCCGTCGGCGCCTCCCGCAAGCAGGTCACCCGGTCGGTGCTGATCGAGGCGTTCGTGGTCGGCGCGGTCGCCGCCGTGGTCGGCCTGGTCGCGGGCGTCGGGATCGGTGCCGGGCTGCGCTCCCTGATGGGCGCCCTGGACGCACCCGTGCCCGACGGCCCCCTGGTGATCACGCCGGGCACGGTGGTCGCGGCCCTCGCGGTCGGCATCCTGGTCACCGTGCTGGCCGCGTGGCTGCCGGGCCGCCGGGCGGCGAAGATCCCGCCGGTGGCGGCGATGAGCAGCCTGCACGCCAAGGCGACGACCAAGTCGCTGGTGCTGCGCAACACCCTCGGCGCGCTGTTCTCGGCGGCCGGCGTCGCGGTGGTCCTGGCGGCCACGACGATGAACGGCTCGGACGGGCAGGCCCCGATGGGACTCGGCGCGGTGCTGCTGATCATCGGCGTGTTCGTCCTGACGCCGCTGCTCTCCCGCCCGCTGATCGCCGCCGCGGCGCCCGTGCTGCGCGCGTTCGGCGTCGCCGGCAAGCTCGCCCGGCAGAACTCGGTGCGCAACCCGCGCCGTACCGCCGCCACCGCCTCGGCGCTGATGATCGGGCTCACCCTGATCACCGGCATGACGGTGATGGCGGGCAGCCTGCAGAAGTCGATCGACAAGATGGCGTCGGCGGCGATCGAGGCCGACTACGTGGTCTCCATGGCGAACCACAACCCGCTCTCCCCGGACGTCGCCGAGAAGCTCCGGCGGGTCGACGGGGTCACCGCCACCAGCCCGCTGCGCAACGCGCCCTCCCGGATCGGCGGCGAGACCGAGTACCTCACCGGCGTCGACGGCTCCACCATCGGCAAGCTCACCGACCTCGAGGTCGACTCGGGCACCTTCGAGGTCGGCGGCACGGACGTCGTCGTCGACGACACCACCGCGAAGGAGCACGGCTGGAAGGCCGGCTCGTCCTTCACCGTCGCCTACGAGGACGGCAAGAAGCAGCGGCTGGCGGTCGCCGGGGTCTACCGGGGCAACGACATGATCCGCGGCATCATGCTCGACACCGCGACCCTCGCCCCGCACCAGCCGGACCCGGTCGACATGCAGGTCATGGTGAAGACCTCCGGCGGCACCTCCGAGGCGACGAAGGACCGGCTGGTCGATGCCCTCGGCACCAACCCGGCGATCAAGATCCAGGACAAGAAGGACATCTCCCAGGAGATCGCGCAGATGTTCACGCTGATGCTGAACATGCTCTACGGCCTGCTGGCCATGGCCGTGATCGTGGCGGTCCTCGGGGTCATCAACACCCTGGCCATGTCGGTCTTCGAGCGCTCCCAGGAGATCGGCATGCTGCGGGCGATCGGCCTGGACCGCCGGGGCATCAAGCGGATGGTCCGCCTGGAGTCCCTGGTGATCTCCCTGTTCGGCGGTGTGCTGGGCATCGGGCTCGGGGTGTTCTTCGGCTGGGCGGCCGGTGAGCTGCTGGGCTCGACGATGGCGACGTACGAGCTGGTGCTGCCGTGGGAGCGGATGGCGGTCTTCCTGGCGCTGGCCGCGGTCGTCGGTGTCCTGGCGGCGCTGTGGCCGGCCCGGCGGGCGGCGCGGCTGAACATGCTGACGGCCATCAAGACCGAGTAGCCGCGGCGGGCGTACGGCGACGAGGGCCCCGCTCCCTTCCGAAAGGGGAGCGGGGCCCTCGCGCGGTCAGTTCCAGGTGCGGGCGCGCAGCGGCATGCCGGAGGCGCCGGACTCCGGGGTGCGCACCGCCAGGACCTGGTTGACGCCGATGCGGTTGTGCTCGAAGGCCAGCGCGGAGGCCGCCATGTACAGGCGCCAGACGCGGGCCCGGCCGGGGGTGGTGAGCTGCACGGCGCGCGGCCACCCGTCCTCCAGGTTGGCGACCCAGCGGCGCAGGGTGAGCGCGTAGTGCTCGCGGATCGACTCCACGTCGCGCACCTCGAACCCGGCGCGCTCCAGCTGGGTGACGGTGGTGCCGAGGGGGGCCAGTTCGCCGTCGGGGAAGACGTAGGCGTCGATGAAGGCGTCCACGCTGTACGCGGTCTCGTCGCGCTCCGGACGGCGGGCGATCTGGTGGTTCAGCAGCCGTCCGCCGGGCTTGAGCAGCGCGTGCAGGACCCGGGCGTACTCCAGGTAGCGGCCGGCGCCGACGTGTTCGGCCATGCCGATGGAGGAGATCGCGTCGTAGGGCCCGTCCGCGACGTCCCGGTAGTCCTGGACGCGGATCTCCACCCGGTCGGTGAGCCCCTCCTCGGCGACGCGCTTGCGGGCGTAGGCGGCCTGCTCCTGCGAGAGGGTGATGCCGACGACGCTCACCCCGTGGTCGCGGGCGGCGTGGATGGCCATCGAGCCCCAGCCGCAGCCGACGTCGAGCAGCCGCTGACCGGGCTTCAGGCCGAGCTTGCGGCAGACGAGTTCGAGCTTGTCGCGCTGGGCGGTCTCCAGCGTGGCCCCGGAGGCCCCGGGGGACTCGTCCCAGTAGGCGCACGAGTAGACCATGGAGGGGCCGAGGACGAGTTCGTAGAAGTCGTTGCCGACGTCGTAGTGGTGGCTGACGGCGCGTCTGTCGGTGCGGCGGGTGTGCAGATGGCCCCGGCGCCGGCGGACCTCCTCGGCGGGCGGGGCGGGCGGCAGCGGCGGCCCGCCGAGCCTGACCAGCCCGCGCACGGCGGCGCGCACCTCGGGGTCACGCAGCGCCTGGCCGAGGGTCCTGGCGTCCTCGCCGCGCTCCCAGATCAGACCGGAGAGCAGATCCAGGGCGGCGTAGAGGTCGCCGTCGACGTCCAGGTCGCCGGCCACCCAGCCGCGGGCCAGGCCCAGTTCACCGGGCTTGAACAGCAGCCTGCGCAGGGCGCGGCGGCTGCGGACGACCAGTACCGGGGCGCCCGGCGGGCCGGCCTGCGAACCGTCCCAGGCACGGACGCGGACCGGGAGCGGAGCCCCCAGCATCTGTTCGACCAGCCCCTTCAGCCGCGGCGCGACGTCCGCCATGGTGCACACCTCCGTGACAACGATCCCGAAAGTCCGACACCACGTAAACACCTGAGCGCCCCCGCCGCAGTCCCCCGTGCGCGTTATGGCTGGGTAAACCTTCGTGCGGGGTGACGGTCGGAGGACAAGCGCGCCGCGGCGAGGGCGCCACCTCGTCCGAAGAAGCCGACGGCGAGAGATCAGGTGGAGGCGAACGCCGAAGGGGCCGCCCGCACCACGGATGGCGGGTGGCCCCTTCGGGGAGTGGTCGAGGTGACCGGGGTCAGGAGGCCTTGGCCTTCTGTCCCTCGGGCTTGGCCGCGGCGACCGGGGCCGGCTTGGCGGCCTCGTAGAACTCCTCGCGCGGGGACTCGATCGCGCCGAGCGAGACGACCTCGCGCTTGAGGAACATGCCGAGCGTCCAGTCCGCGAAGACCCGGATCTTGCGGTTCCAGGTCGGCATCGCCATGCCGTGGTACGCGCGGTGCATGTACCAGGCGAGCCGGCCCTTGAGCTTGATCTTGGTCTTGCCCAGGACGATCATCGCGACGCCCTTGTGCAGGCCGAGGCCCGCGACCGCGCCCTTGTTGGCGTGGCTGTAGTCCTTCTGCGGGAAGCCCCGCATGCCGGACACCACGTTGTCGCCGAGCACCTTGGCCTGGCGCAGCGCGTGCTGGGCGTTCGGCGGGCACCAGGCGTTCTCGTTGCCGGCCTTGCGGCCGACCAGGTCCGGGACCTGGGCGTTGTCGCCCGCGGCCCAGATGTAGTCGGTGCCCTTGACCTGGAGCGTGGGCTCGCAGTCGACGTGGCCGCGGGGGCCGAGCGGCAGACCGAAGCGGGTCAGGGCCGGGTTCGGCTTGACGCCCGCCGTCCACACGATCGTGTTGGAGTCGACCTCGAGGCCGTTCTTCAGCACCACGTGGCCGTCGACGCAGGACTCCATGGAGGTGGACAGGTAGACCTCGACGCCGCGGCCCTCGAGGTGCTCCTTGCCGTACTTGCCGAGCTTGGGGCCGACCTCGGGGAGGATCTTGTCGGCGGCGTCGACGAGGATGAAGCGCATGTCCTCACGGGACACGTTGGTGTAGTACTTGGCCGCGTCCCGGGCCATGTCCTCGACCTCACCGATGGTCTCCGCACCGGCGAAGCCGCCACCGACGAAGACGAAGGTGAGCGCCTTGCGGCGGATCTCCTCGTCGGTGGTGGAGTCGGCCTTGTCGAGCTGCTCCAGCACGTGGTTGCGCAGGCCGATGGCCTCCTCGATGCCCTTCATGCCGATGCCCTGCTCGGCGAGGCCGGGGATCGGGAAGGTGCGGGAGACCGCGCCCATGGCGATGACCAGGTAGTCGAAGGGCAGCTCGTACGCCTCGCCGGTCAGCGGGGCGATCGTGGCCACCTTGCGGTCCTGGTCGATGGTGGTGACCCGGCCGGTGAGGACCTCCGCCTTGGGGAGCACGCGCCTGAGGGGGACGACGACGTGTCGCGGGGAGATGTTGCCGGCGGCGGTTTCGGGGAGGAAGGGCTGGTAGGTCATGTACGACCGGGGGTCGACGACGGTGACGGTCGCCTCTCCGTAACGCATCTTCTTCAGAATGCGCCGAGCTGCGTACAGGCCTACGTACCCACCGCCTACTACGAGGATCCTGGGACGCTCCGTGGTGCTCATGCCATCGAGTATCCACCCGTCTGAGGGGGGTGCTTCGTGCGCCCCTTCACAAGCTCCGGTCAGGGCTGTGTTACACTCCGCCGCCCAGTGACGGAGATCATGGCGCCGAACGGGAACCACCGTGTAGGGGACCCGGCTGTCAATGCCGCGTGAGCTGCCCATCCGCATCGTGGAACCGGCCGGACCGGGGCCGGCCACCCCGTCCGCCGAACCCGCCCCGGGCGGCATCCTGAACGTGTTCAAAGGGCAGTTGAGCCCTCAAAAGGGTCAACGGCCGGGTTTTTGTCGTCCGACAGGGCCCATTTCCTTGTGAAGAACTTCACGAACTTTCTCGCGAGGCTCCTCCCGGCGCCGCCCCGCGACCCCCCGAACGCGCTCACACGTTGGCCGACCTGCTCAGTCGTCCCTAGTGTGCTCGGGGAGAGAAAGGTTCCGCATGAGCCCGCACCGCCGTGCGACGGGGCTGCTCTCCTACGCCCCGGAGCCGGAGAGCATCGCGCTGCCGCGGTGGGCCCGATGGCTGCCCGTGGCCCTGATCGTGCTGGCCGTCGCCGTGGAACTGACCACCTCGGCGCCCGTCACCGGCAACTCCCTGCTGGTCCTCAGCGCGATGATGGCCGCCTGCGTCTACGCGCTGCCCATGGTGGTGCTGCTGGCGGTGCTGAACAGCGCGGCCGGGGTGCTGCTGCTGTTCACCCGGCACCTGGCGAACGACGCCGGCCATCGGGCGGCGGACTACTTCGCCCTGTTCCTGCTGGTCTGGGTGTCCGTACCGCTGTGCGCGCTGCGGCTGTCCCTGCGCCGACGGCTGGCGGGAGCCGCGAAGGCCGCGGAGTACGCGCAGCGCGCGGTGCTGCCCCCGGTGCGGGCCTGGCTGGGACGCACCTGGATCGCCGTGCGTTACGAGGCCGCCTCGCACTCGGCGGCCGTGGGCGGGGACCTGTACGCCGCCGAGCGCACCCGGTACGGCGTACGGCTGCTCATCGGCGACGTGCGCGGCAAGGGCCTGGACGCGATCCCGAGCGTGGCGGCGCTGGTGGGCAGCTTCCGGGAGGCGGCGCACCACACGGAGACGCTGCCGCTGCTCGCCCGCCATCTCGACGAGGCCGTCACCCGGTACGCCCACGACGTGGCGGCCGTGCGCGCCGGTCAGGGGGCGGACGGCGGCGAGGACGTGGACGGCGAGCGCTTCGTCACCGCGGCCGTCGCCGAGATCCCGCCCGGGGGCGAGGAGGTGCGGCTGCTGAGCCGGGGCCACTGCCCGGCGTTCCTGGCGAGCGAGGCGGGCGTCGAGGAGTGGACGCCGGCCGACACGGGGCTCCCGCTCGGCCTCGGCGAGCTGGACCCCGGCCCCTGGGAGTACGACAGCCGCCCCTTCGCCGCCGGCGACCTGCTCCTGCTGTGCACCGACGGCCTGCTGGAGGCCCGGGACGCCGACGGCGCGTTCTTCTCGCCCGCGGAGGGCCTGCGCGCCGCCTGGCGTCAGGGGCCGCCCACCGTGGTGGAGACCCTGGCCCGCCTGGTCCACCGCCACGCGGGCGGCGTCCTCGCCGACGACCTGGCCCTGATGGCGGTCACCGTCGCGAAGAACCCGCCGCCGTCGGGACACTGACCCCCGCCGTCCGCCCCGTTACGCCACGGACCAGGCGATCCCGTCCAGGATGTCGTGTTCGCTCACCACGACCTCCTCCGCGCCCATCCGGTCCATGATCGCCAGCAGGACGAGGGCGCCGGACGCGATCACGTCGACGCGGCCCGGGTGCATGGACGGCACCGCCGCGCGCTCGGCGTGGGTGGAGTGCAGCAGCCAGTGGGCGATCTCGCGGACCCGGTCGCGGGAGACGCGGGAATGGTGGATGGCCGTCGAGTCGTACTCGGGCAGCTCCTGCGCGATGGCCGAGACCGTCGTGACCGAGCCGGCCAGGCCGACCAGGGTGCGGGCCTCGCGCAGCGGCACCGTCTGCTCCGCCAGGTCGAGGGCCGCCTCGATATCGGCCCGCATCGCCGTGATCTGCTCCTCGGTGGGCGGGTCGGTGACCTGCCCGTCCCGGACCAGGTGGCGCTCGGTCATCCGGACGCAGCCGACGTCGACGGAGCGGGCGGCGCGCACATGGTCGTCACCGACGACGAACTCGGTCGAGCCGCCGCCGATGTCCACCACCAGGAAGGGCCGGTGCAGGTCCGCCCGTCCGGTCAGCTCCTCGGTGGCGCCGGTGAAGGAGAACTCGGCCTCCTGGTCGCCGGTGATCACCTCCGGCTGCACGCCGAGGATGGCCATCACCCCGCGGACGAACTCGTCGCGGTTCTCGGCGTCCCGGGAGGCGGAGGTGGCCACGAAGCGCACCCGCTCGGCGCCGTGCTCCTTGATGACCTCGGCGTACTCGCGGCAGGCGGCGAAGGTCCGCTCCAGCGCCTCGGGGGCCAGCCGGCCGGTGCGGTCGACGTCCTGGCCGAGCCGCACGATCGTCATGCGCCGGTCCAGGTCGGTCAGCTCGCGCTTGGCCGGGTCGATGTCGGCGACCAGCAGCCGGATGGAGTTCGTACCGCAGTCGATGGCGGCGACCCGGGTCACTCGGCGCCCCCTTCGTGCTGGTCCTGGTCCTCGCCCTGGCCGCCCTCGTCCGGGGCCGTCACGCACGGTCCCTTGCGCCACCACTCGGGCAGCATGGCGATCGCCTCGTCGCCCAGCGGGTTGACGCCCGGGCCGGCCGCCAGCGAGTGGGCGACCAGCACGTGCAGGCACTTCACCCGGTCCGGCATGCCGCCCGCGCTGGGGAAGTTCTTCAGTTCCTCGATCTCGTCGCGGCGCCGGATGTAGTCCTCGTGCGCGGCCCGGTAGGCGGCGGCCAGCACCGGGTCGGCGGCCAGCCGCTCGGTCATCTCCTTCATCACGCCGTTCGCCTCCAGCGTGCCGATCGCCGAGGAGGCGCGCGGGCACGTCAGGTAGTACAGCGTCGGGAAGGGGGTGCCGTCGGGCAGCCGTGGGGCCGTCTCCACGACGTCCGGCTGCCCGCAGGGGCAGCGGTGCGCGATGGCGCGCAGTCCGCGCGGCGGACGTCCGAGCTGGTGCTTGAAGGCCTCGACGTCCGCGTCCGTGGGCTCGGTGCGCGGGGTGGGCGGCGGAGGGGTTTCCATGACGGTCTTCGGGTGTCTTTCTGTCTGGTCGGTGTCGGGCACGCCGGTCCCGGGGCGGCTCAGCGGTCGGCGGCGGCGTCGGCCTTGTCCACCCCGTCCAGCACGTTGCGGTACCAGGGGCGGTCGGCCGCCCCGGGGCCGGTGCGGGACTTCCTGACCGGGTCCGGGTCCCGCATGATGTACCCGGTCTCCCCGGGCAGCACGTAGTGCAGCCGCAGCCGGATCTGCTGGGCGGCGTAGGCGTCGTCCTGCCAGCGTGCCTTGAGGTCGCGCAGCTCCTCGACCCGCTGCTCGGCCTCCTGCTTCTGCCGCTGGAGGTCGGCGATCTCGGCCCGCTGGGCGATGTACTGCCGTATCGGGTAGGCAAGCGCGACCACGAGCGAGCAGACCACCAGCGCGAGCAGCGCCGCCCGGCCGGTCAGCCGGGAGCGGCGGGCCTGGCGCCTGGTCTGCGAGCGGTAGACGCGGGCCGCGGTCTGCTCCCCGAGCAGCCGGATCCGCGTCGCGGTGGAGAAACGGTCCCGGTCCTTCACCGCCATGTGCCCCGCCTCCCGTTCACGTCGTGCGTGTTCATACCGTGTTCATACGTGCGTACGTCCCCGCACACGGTACGGGACCGGATACGGGGACGTACGGACGACGCTGCCCACGAGGGCGGGGTCAGCCCTCGCCGTGCTTAGTGGTTCGCCGAGCGAAACCGCGGGAAGGCGCTGCGGCCGGCGTACACCGCCGCGTCGTCGAGGATCTCCTCGATGCGCAGCAGCTGGTTGTACTTGGCGACGCGCTCGGAGCGGGCCGGGGCGCCGGTCTTGATCTGGCCGCAGTTGGTGGCGACGGCCAGGTCGGCGATGGTGACGTCCTCGGTCTCACCGGAGCGGTGGGACATCATGCACTTGAAGCCGTTGCGCTGGGCCAGCTCGACGGCGTCCAGGGTCTCGGTCAGCGAACCGATCTGGTTGACCTTGACCAGCAGCGCGTTGGCGGCGTTCTCCTCGATGCCGCGGGCCAGGCGCTCCGGGTTGGTGACGAACAGGTCGTCGCCGACGAGCTGGACCTTGTCACCGAGCCGGCCGGTGATGGTCTTCCAGCCCTCCCAGTCGTCCTCGAACAGCGGGTCCTCGATGGAGACCAGCGGGTACGCCTCGACCAGCTCGGCGTAGTACTCGGTCATCTCGGCCGCCGAGCGCTCCTTGCCCTCGAAGGTGTAGACGCCGTCCTTGTAGAACTCGGAGGCGGCGACGTCGAGGGCGAGGGCGACCTGCTCGCCGGGCGTGTAACCGGCCTCCTTGATCGCCTCGAGGATGAGGTCGAGGGCCTCGCGGTTGGAGCCGAGGTTCGGCGCGAAGCCGCCCTCGTCGCCGAGGCCGGTGGCCAGGCCCTTGTTCTTCAGGACCTTCTTCAGGGTGTGGTAGACCTCGGTGCCCCAGCGCAGGGCCTCGGAGAAGGACTCCGCGCCGATCGGGGCGATCATGAACTCCTGGATGTCCACGTTCGAGTCGGCGTGCGACCCGCCGTTCAGGATGTTCATCATCGGCACCGGCAGCAGGTGCGCGTTGGGGCCGCCCAGGTAGCGGAAGAGCGGCAGGTCGCTGGCCTCGGAGGCGGCGTGGGCGACGGCGAGCGAGACGCCGAGGATGGCGTTGGCGCCGAGGGAGCCCTTGTTGTCGGTGGCGTCCAGGTCGAACATGGCCTGGTCGATCAGGCGCTGCTCGGTGGCGTCGTAGCCGACCAGCTCCGGGCCGATCTGCTCGATGACGGCCAGGACGGCCTTCTCGACACCCTTGCCCTGATAGCGGCTGGTGTCGCCGTCGCGGAGCTCGATGGCCTCGAAGGCGCCGGTGGAGGCGCCGGACGGGACGGCGGCACGACCCGTGCTGCCGTCGTCGAGGCCGACCTCGACCTCGACCGTGGGGTTGCCTCGGGAGTCCAGGATTTCCCGGGCTACGACGACGTCGATGGACGGCACGAGCATCTCCTTCGTGGATGTGACGCTGTTGGGCAGGTCCGCGGTGGCTGTGCGGGCCGGCCGTGGGGCTCTGCGGGATGAGCCTAACCGGCTCCGGGCGATCGGCCAGCCGGTCACCCACCCCTTGGACAGAACCGAGAGCAAATTGTTTCCGAACGGAACAAAGGCGTATCCCCGGATTCCCGGCGACGGCTCCCGGGCCCGGCGGGCGGCGGTCGGCGGTCGGCGGTCGGCGGTCGGCGGTCGGCGGTCGGCGGCTCACCGGTTCCCCGGGACGGCGGCGCGAAAAACCCCGCCCCGGTGCGTACGGGGGAACACGCACCGGGACGGGGGGACTGCGGGCCGCTGCTTACTTCAGGTGCAGCTGCTGACCCGGGTAGATCAGGTCGGCTTCCTCGACGATGTCGTCGTTCAGCTGGAACAGCTTCTGCCAGCCGCCCTCGACGCCGTGCTCGGTGGCGATGGAGCTGAGGGTGTCACCCTTGACGACCTTGTACTCGCCGTCGCCCTTCTCGACCTTCTTGCCGGTCGGGGTGGTGACGGTCTTCTTGCTCTCCTCGGCCTTGGGCGCGGCCGGGCGCTCCTGCGAACGGGAGGCCTTCTGCTCGGTCTCGCGGCTCTCGGTGGCACCGGAGGCGCTGTTCGAGGAGCCGTTCGAGGAACCGCCGGACTCGGTGGAGCCGCCACCGCCGTACGGGGCGCTGGACAGGTTCTTGCCACAGACCGGCCAGGCACCCTTGCCCTGGCCCGCGAGGACCTTCTCGGCGATCTCGATCTGCTGGGCCTTGGTGGCCTGGTCGGCGGTGGCCGCGTACTGGGTGCCGCCGTAGCCGGCCCAGGTGGAGGCGGAGAACTGCAGACCGCCGTAGTAGCCGTTGCCGGTGTTGATGGACCAGTTGCCGCCGGACTCGCACTGGGCGACGGCGTCCCACTCTGCGGCGGTGGCGGCGGAGGCGTTGCCGGCCGCCATCAGCGGGGCGGCGACGGCGGCGCCGGTGACGCCGGCGACGGCGATGGCGCGAGTGGCCTTGGACGGACGACGGTGCTTGCCCTTGCCGGAAAACAGCATGGTTGGATCCCCTCACCGACGCCTACGAGGTGAGCTGTCGGGTTCGGGCCGGTGGAATTGCCCGGCCACACCTCTCTTTACGAGAAGCGCGGCTTCACCCCTAGCCGTTCCGGCGCAACTGGCCGGTCGGGCACTTACCTTGGGTCCCCCGCTCCTGCCTACGGCGCTTGACGCGACGACTGTTCCCGGACGGCCGCTGGCAGGATTCGGCGTTGCGGCAGCCGGGGCCCGCGATGGCGAGCGATCACGACCGTAGTCACGCGCACCGCGGATTTTCAAAGACGATCAGGGCTTCTGAGACCTATCTCTCACGGCATCTAAACCGGACATCAGCGCCCGAACCCTGACATGAACTCCCGCTACTTTTCGCCCGATTCGACCCGCACTGCAAGCGTCTGACCGGGCAGGATGTGGTCCGGGTCGGCACCCACGGCCTCCTCGTTGGCGGCGTAGAGCGCGCGCCACCCGCCGTCCAGTTCAAGGGAGTCGGCGATGCCCCAGAGACTGTCGCCGGAGCGGACCGTGTACGTGCCGTCCGCGGCATCCCGCACGGCGGCGTCGCCGCGCGAGGCATGCCGCCCCGCCGACTCGCCCGTACGACCGTCCCCGGCACCCTCGTCCGCGCTCTCGCCGCGGTGGCGGCCGGTGCCGCTCTGGCCGGTGTCCGTCAGATCCGAAGAACCGGCACCCTGCCCGGAGTTGTCCGAGTCGTCGCGCTTTGCGGTGGCCGAGTCGGTGGCGGTCGCCGCGGGCGAGCCATTTTCGCCGGACGTGTCGGACTTGGGGGATTCGTCCGTGCCGTTCGTGGGAGTGCCGGACGGAGTGGGCGCGGCCGTCGAGGCGGACGCGTCGGGGTCCGGGGCGGTCGGTGACGCAGGCACGCTCTCGGGCGCGGTCTCGGGCGCGGACTCCGTTGTCGCCCCGGGGGTGCCCGATGCGTCCGATGTGGGTGACGTGGGTGACGTGGGAGCGGTGGGCGTCGCGTCCGACGATCCGTCATCCGCGGTGCCGCCGCCGACCGCCGACGGCGAGTCGTTCTCCAGGCCGGCGAGCAGTCCGCAGGTCGGCCACGCGGTGATGCCCTCGGCCGCGAGCAGCTTCTCGGCGACTCTGATCTGCTGGGACCGGCTGGCCTGGTCGGCGCTCGACGCGTAGGCGAGGCCGCCGTACTGCTCCCACTTCTCCTGGGGCAACTGGAGCCCGCCGTAGTAGCCGTTGCCGCTGTTCTGGCTCCAGGCGCCGCCGGTCTCGCACTCGGCGACACGGTCCCACGCCGCGCCGTCGGCCGCGCTGGCACCGGAGGCCCCGAGGAGCGGGATCGCGATGGCGGAGCCGGTCACGCCGGCGGCGACGACGAGAGCCGGGGCCTGGCGGGGGCGGCGGTGACGACCGTTCCCGGAGAGCATGCGAAGACCTTTCGGAGACAGCGCTGACCCGCGCGGCGGGTGGCGCTCGGCGCCGCGCTGATCCGTGAACGTATAGGCAGACGATCACTTGTCACAAGTTCATGCCGCGCAGATCACGTGAAGATCACGAAGTTGAGCGCGTGTCACCTTTGCCCGAGGGTCCCGGGACGGGGTCCGCCGCGGGGCCCGCCGCCGGGGCCGGTGTGAACGACACGGGCAGGGTGCGCAGTCCGCGCATGATGAGCCCGCCGCGCCAGCGCAGTTCGGCGGGATCCTCGGCGAGGCGCAGGTCGGGCAGGCGGGCCAGGAGGGTGGCGAGCGCGGTCTGGCCCTCCAGGCGGGCGAGCGGGGCGCCGAGGCAGTAGTGGATGCCGTGGCCGTATCCGAGGTGCTGGTTGTCGCGACGGGCGAGGTCGAGGGTGTCGGGGTCAGCGAACCTCGCCGGGTCCCGGTCGGCGGCGGCGAGGACGACGAGGACGGGGTCGCCGGGGGCGATGTCCTGTCCGCCGATGGTCAGCGGGCGGGTGGCGAACCGCCAGGTGGCCAGCTCCACGGGGCCGTCGTAGCGCAGGAGTTCCTCGACGCCGGTCTCCAGCAGGGCGTGGTCGCCGGCGGCCAGGGAGCGCTGGAGCCGGGCCCGCTGCCCGGGGTGGGTGAGCAGGGCGTAGGTGCCGTTGCCGATGAGGTTGACGGTGGTCTCGACGCCGATTTGAGCAGTCGCAGAAAGAACGGTGTAGCCGGGACCGTCCGCCTTGGCTGCGTTCCGGTCCGCCGGCTTCGGCCGCGGCTCCTCGGTCCTGACCTCCGCGAGCAGGCCGGCACGGAGCTGACCCGTCACAGTCAGTTGCGGCAGCGTCGGACGCTTGTACGCCGGCACCCCCCTCTCGTCGGCCCGCAGCGTCTTCATGATCTCGGGCCAGGCCCCCGCCTTGAACCAGGTGAGCTGCCTCTCGCGCATGGGATTGATGGGGCCCCAGGTGAGCGGCATGTCGACCCACGAGAGACCGTGGCGCAGGCGGTGAAGCATCCCGCAGAACTGCTGGCGAATGTCGTACTTGCTCGTGAAGTGCTTCTTCTTCTTGCCGCCGAAGAACGGCTGGAGGGTATCGAGTACGGCTTCCCAGTCGGCGTCTGTCGGGTCGGGCGGAACCAGGGTTCCGGTGTCCCAATGCCAGTGCTGCACCGCGCACCGCACGCCGGGCTTCGCGACGTGGTCCATCTTGCCGGGCACGACCGACAGATTGAACATGTCGAAGATTTCCTTGCGGTCGGCCAGGGTCATGCTGTCCAGGCGCTCGCGGGCGTTGTTGGCGATGTCCACGAGGTTGTGGGCCTGGCGCTGGTACTCGGCGTACGCGTCCAGCCAGTCTTGGGCGAACTTGCGCTCCTGCTTGTACTTCTCCAGATCCGCTTGCATCGTCCGGACGGCGGCAGCCACGACCTTGCCATCCACGCCCTCGCGCATGTACTCGGGGACCTTGGTGTTGATGAGGTGGTCCTGCTCCTTGATCTTCTTGTCGTAGTCCTGGACGCGCTTCTCGTACTTCTCCTTGTCGCCGGGCAGGCTGTGGACCCATTCGGCTGCCATCGCCTTCAGGCGGTCCTCGTCCTTGAGGAGCTTGGTCAGCTCCGCCCAGATGACGCCCTCGATTTCGTTGGCGTTGAAGTACGGCTCGCCGCAGGAGCCTCCCTTGTTCTTCATGCCCTTGCAGCGGTAGGCGCGGTCGGCTTCATCTTCGCCGCGGCCGGCGCCTGTGTAGACCTCCCCGCAGTGACCGTGGATGCGGCCGGAGAGGGGGTAGACGCGGTCGGCGCTGCGGCCGTTCTGGAAGCCGATCTTCTTCATCGCCTCCATGAGTGCCCTGGCGCGCTCCTCGTCGAAAATGGGCGGGACGCCGATTTTGACCGGTTCGCCGTAGACGGGGGCGCCGTCTTCGTAGCGCAGGGTGGTGTTCTTGCCGTTACCGCGGTTGGTCTTGCGGTAGACCACGTATCCGTCGTGGATGGTTTCGCTGTAGAGGCGACCGCGGAGGTTCGCGGCGGTCCACGGGACTCCGCTGCGGGTGTACAGCCCTCGCTCGTTGAGTGCTTCAGCGGCCTCGGTGAAGTTCATGCCCTTGTCGACGACGAAGTGGACAGCGGTCCACAGGACCATGCTCTCCTTCTCGTCTGTGACGAGGACCGAGAACTTCTTCCTGCGCTTGCCGACCCAGGAGGTGTCCTGGGCGATCTTGTAGCCGTAGGGTGCGGGGCCGCCCGGCCAGCCGCCGTAACTGATCTTCAGCTCGCGGCCGGCGAAGGTGCGCTCCTTGATACGCCGCCACTCCATCTCGGAGAAGGTGACGTACTGCATGAACTGCGCCCAGCCCGCGTCGGTGCTGGTGTCGATTCCTTCGGTGACGGAGATGAAGTAGACGCCGATGTCCGCCATGTTCCAGGCCCACTGGTAGGCGGCGCGGGCGGTACGGCCGATGCGGTCGACCTTGGGGACCAGGATGCGGTTGAAGCACTGCTTGTGGGCATCGACCACAAGGCGGTCCATCTCAGGACGGTTTTCCAGTGCGCCGGATACGGCTTCGTCCACGTAGGTGTCGTAGACGGTTGCCTCGGGATGGCGGTCGAGCCAGCCGTTCGTGATTTTGTCCTGGTCTTCGAGTCCGAAGCCGTCGAGCTGGTCGAGGGTCGAAACTCGGGCGTACTTCGCAACGACGATCGCTGCTTCAGCAGCCAGGCGTGGGCGTGCCACAATAGGCATGTTCAGTCCTCCGCGACTGTTCCATCCCCGGGGTGTTCGCGCACCGCCGGGTTGGTTCCGGCCCCCTCGTGCTCCACCAAGCGCTTGGGGGTCGGGCCGTTTTCGGGGCAGCGTACCTCGTTTGGATCACCGAAGAGGAGCTGTTGGAGCCGTCGGCGCTCGGCGGCGGTGAGCGGGGGGCCCGGCTTCCACACAAACGTGACGCTTTCAGACATACGGGAACGCTAGGCGTCGATTTCACCACTCGGATATATAGGACAGTCCCGTCAATCTAATGGCAGACGGTTCATCCCTACGTGCGGGTGAGACATTACGGCCATCTGACGTACGCCCTCGCCGCTCGGACTTTCCCTCAACTACGCCCATATGAGTGACGCGCCGCAGAAATGGCCCGGACATCCCTCTAGCCTGCTCGTCATGGACTTTCGTGACGCAGAGGGCATGCTGGCCGGCGGCCTGGCCCGGACGCCCAACTCCGAGGCGCTCGATGCCCTCTACCAGTCGCTGCCTTCTGCCTTGTGGGAACGCCTCGCGGCCGACCCGAGGCGTCAGTGGCTTGCCGCAGAGTTCCTCGCCCGGTCGCGGCCGGTGATGGAGGAGGCGAGGTTCATTCAGCGGACGATCACCGTTCGGCACGCGACTTGAGAGCAGGCACAACGAGGGCCCCTGTCCTGGCTGCCTAAGACGGGGGCCTGTGTCGTTTTCTGCTGCCGTGGCAGCTTAGTCTGTGGTGGTTGTGTCCTTGCTGGATGCCTTCTCCCAGCCCTCTGCGTCGGCCTTGGTGATGTGCATGGCCAGTCCTGCGGGAGTCTTGAATCCGAAACCGCCAGCCTCCGCGCACACCTTGTGGTCGAAGCACTTCACGTCCAGGGTGAAGTTGGCGTCGGGGGGCAGCTCGTAGGGAACCTGCGGGCCCCGAAGCCCCTTGTGGCTGGACTTCGCATGGCTTCCGCGGTCTCGTACGTCGACCCAGTACCGCTTGGGGCTGTTGGCTCCCTTGTGGTCCAGGGGGCACAGCACCTGGTCCACGTCCGGCTTCCAGCGTCCGCGGTTGGCGATGGCGCTTTTTCGTGCGTTGCTCTCCGGGACGGATTCCGGGTCGGGCGTGGTGGTCTTCTTCGTCTTTTCCTTTTTCGGGGTCGGCACGGCTTTCGACGCCGGCGCGGCTCCGGGGAGGGCGAGCTGAGCGGAGCGGCGCTCGCTCTTGGCTTCGGCGGGTTCCCGGCCGACACGAAGGAGTCGCTTTATGACCTCCGGGTTGAAGAACGCCATCAGCGTCTCGACTCGGGGCATGCCCCAGTCGAACATCATGCAGCACGCTTCGCAGAGATCATTGTCCTTGCCGTGGGGGTTGGTCCGGACGTGGACGGCGGGGACCTGCTGGGGCTGGTCGAGCTGGCCATGCCAGTCGCAGAACTGTTCCGTGACGAGGCGTTGTGCCATTTACGCGGCTCCCTTGACGGCGGTGACCTGGAGCAACTGGCGTCGGACCTGGTCGTCGCGCATGACGTCCGGCATCTCGCTGCGGACGTTGATGCCCGTGAACGAGATGCCCTTGGGGCTCGCCAGTTCGGGGTTCATGTTGCTGTAGCTGTAGACGGTGGTGCGGACCAGGCGGCCACGCCGCGCGTCGTACTCCATCTCGTAGCCGCGCTGCCGGCCGCAGCCGCGCTCACCCTCTTCGTCGGGTACGCAGGTGTCCGTGCACTCGAACCAAGCCGCCCTGCTGAGGTCGCTCCCCCGGAAGGCTCTGCCGCCTGCGGTGTAGCCCGCGCCTTCGGTCATCTTCCAGTTGTGGTCACCTGCGGCGCAGCGGCGGTACCTGGGGGCGATGCTGCGGATGTGGTCGTATACCTCTTCCTCGGTGGGCAGCTCGTGAGCTTCGCTTGTTGTCACGGTTACTCCCTGTCGCTCTCTTATTGCGATGGATCACAAAATAGCCGGGGGGTGACCTTGGCCGGAACGAGCTTGGGTGATTTCTTACATCGACACTCGAATGGGTGAACCGTTGGCCCAACGCTTGTGGAGCCCGCTTCCACGCGTTTTCGCAGGCTCCACCCAACCGGGGGGTTTATTCCGCACCGTGATGCCAAGCGTGGGCGTAGCGGCCGAACTCGGTGATCTTCCAGCCGTGTTCGCTGTCGGGGGCGTACTGGATCATCTCCAGGTTCTGGAGGCGCATGGCGCTGCCGGTGAGGTGGGAGACCTTTCCGGTCTTGAGGGGGAGGATGCCGGCGAGCATGCCAAGGATGGTCAGGTTGCGGTCGCTGCCGCCGGCAGCGATGGCGTTGATGCGCTCGACGAGCGTCATCTGCTCGACCTTGTCGGTGCGCTGGCAGCCGTGGGCGGTGCGACGGGCCCACTTCTTGTCGTCCTCCATCTCGGGGCTGCGCCGGGTGAGGGGCTTGTAGTGCTCGCGGGCCTTGACCTCGCGCGGGTCCTCGGGGGTGCTGGCCTGGTCCCCGGCTGGCTCGCCGGACTCCTCCAGGGCGGGGGTGTCGCCCGGGGCCTCCAGATCGTCCTTCAGCTTGTTCAGGGGGCCGTAGTTGTGGAACTGGGCGGCGGTGTACGCCTCCCTGTACTTCGCGGCGAGCCGGCCTCGCTGTCCGGCGGGGATCAGCCCCTCCTTGACGGCCCAGGCCCGAATGACCGCGGGGTCCTTTCCGCCCTGGTGCCGGTTCGTGGTCGCCCCGTTGCCGGCCCGCTCGGTCAGGGGCTGCCTGCTGCGCTTGGCACCGCGCTTGACCACGCGGCCGGCCTGGGTGAACTCCTTGAGCCTGGCCCGGAGTTTGTGGGCGTTGTCCTTGGTGAGGTCGATCTCGTAGTCCACCCCGTCGAGGCTGAACTGGACCGTCTCATCGGCTTCGGTGGTGCCGTCGTTGGCGAGGTCATCGAGCAGGATGACGCGGATCTTCTGGGCCACGGTTCTTCCCTTCTGGGTGAATGCAAAAAGCCCCGTGTTAACGGGGCCTTGGGGGCTTACGGCTTTGAGCTGCTGTGCACCCCCCACAGCGGGTGGCCGTGTGGGGGGTGGGGGTGCACGCTAGCTACCTACTGGGTCGATGCCACGGACCTCGAACCAGAGGCGCCCGACGTTGGTGATCTCGTAGGTGCTGGTGCGCTGGGCTTCGTCCGTCTCGACTTGGATACAGCATCCGCGGTGGGCGAGGGCCTCGAAGCTGGTGGTGTCCCCGTTCTTGCGGTCCGAGACTGCGCGGCCGTCCTCTGCGGCGTACATGCGTCGCAGGCGCGTCAGTTGGGCGGAGCTGAGCTTGCCGACCCGTTCTGCTGCCTTCCTGTCGCGTTCGTCCTGAGTGGGTTCTGTGCGCTTCTTGGAGTCGACGGCGGTGAGCGCGCGTGCGTCGGCTTCGGCTTGTGCGGGGTCCACGCCGTGCTCGCGCAGCAGCTCCTTCCATGGCTCCAGGTTGTTGTCGTGGAAGTGGTCGTGGACGGCGCGGATCTTGGCCGGCACGCGGCCTCGGGTGGGGAGGCCGGGCACAGACCAGCGCTTGGCCCAGTTGCGGACCTCGGTGTCTGAGGCGTGGGACGGTTGTGCCGGCCCATCGACCGGCCGGGCGGGCGGCCGGGCGGCCGGGCCTTTCTCTGAAGGTGCAGCAGGGTCAGCAGAGTCAGGGGTGACGTCCGTGGCGTCGTCCGTGGCCAGCTTGAGGGCAGGTCGGCCGTACCGGTCTTCCCCGGTAAGAACAACCCCGCCGCCTCCGATTGCGGTGGCTACAGCGGGGTGCGCCTGGTTGCTGACCTCGTCGGTGAGAATCAACTGCCCGGTGTCCTGGTTCAGGCGGGCTGGCAAGCAGAGGAGGACCCCCCCTTGGGCGTCCTGTGCCGGACGTGCGACGTTCAGGTAGGGCCCGAACATGGCCCTGAACGCTTGGGCGTTCTTGTCAGCTAGGTCGATCTCGTACGCTCGGCCGTCCAGTGCGAAGCGCACCGTCTCCGCCCCCTCGGTGCCGTCCAGGTCGTCGTACCTTTGAACCGCCATGGCTGTTCCTCCACGGGTCTATTTATCGTTGTCGCACCTGGGGCTGCACTGTAGCGGCAGCTAGTGGTGTGAGACCTGGAAGAAAGGGTAGGGGAGGCTCTTTGGGCTGACTTTGGCTCTATGAGGTTTTGCCAGGAACTGCCCGTACTTTCACTGCCGCGAGGGGCGCATACGCCAGGCGCATGGTGGTGTGCGCTGGTCTCCCCCTTCTCCGCTTCACCAGCAACCTTGACCGGTACATGCGAAACGCATATGTCACTCGGAAGGCTCGGCTCAACTCTGACTTGATGCCTTCGGTGCGATGAGGAAATATAGGGGGACTGTCTTTTTCAGGCGCCGTTCGCGCCCTGCCCACGCTTGGGGCCGCGCTGGGCGCCGCCGCCCTCCACGAGCCGCTTCCACTCGTCGAGCACCCGCTGCGCCTTGTCGGTGATCCCGTCGATGCGCCAGGCCCCCACCCGGTCGACGTCGCCTTCTTCGAGCCAGGTCACCGCCCACAGGCCCAGATCCTCGAAGTTCCGGACGTCCTTGGTGTTCCAGACCGGCTGGCCGGGAGGCATCTGGAAGCGTCCGGTGCCGGACCTCTTGGCCACGTAACGCAGGCGCTCGATCCCGCTCTTGAGGATCTTCCGCTGCTTGCCGTCGTCGTCCGTCCAGTTCATCGCGGTGCGCTCGGCCACGTCCTCGCCTTTCAACTTTCAGTCCGTAAGAAGTAAGTAGTTCAAATGCACGATGATGCTGGCAGCCACTCCACCGCACCCCCTGACCGGTCATCCCGAGTAGGAGATGAGGTGGCGAAGCCGTCAGCCCGCGACGCGGCGAATTGTCTTCACCGCGCCCCACGCCTCTCGATGGTCCTGCCCGGATGCACCCACCAAGTTTTCGATACTAGTTCGATTAGGTGGGTTGGTCTGATGCCTTGAGCCTCGGGTGGTCCCTCGTTGCTGCTGTGTCGTTGCCCCCAGAACCTACGCCCTGTGGAACAGCGCGGGAAACACCCTGCCGGCCATCTCGCGGTGCTCGGTGCAGAACGCCGAGCCGTCGTCGGTCGTCTGCGTCTCGGCGCAGTAGACCGTCTCGGTCTGCTCGATGGTCAGCCAGGGCCGCGGCGCCCGCAGGTCCACGGGCCACTTGCAGCCCTCCTTCCTGGCCGCGTTCCAGAGCTTCTCGAACTCCTCCGCCGGCACCTCCGTGACCTCCCGGAAGGCGGCGCTGTTGCGCACCGACAGCAGCGGGATCTCGGCGGTCTCCACCCACTCCTTCGTCGCCGTCCCCGGCTCGAAGGCGTCGTCGTCGTGCCAGAGCATGCGGCCGTCGGGGTACAGCTCCACCCGGCGGATCTCGGTGTCGGAGTGGTCGTCGATCTCCTGGTAGACCACCCACGGCTCCTCCAGGCGCAGCGCCGAGCCGGTGCGCAGAACGCGGTGGCAGGAGCGGCTCAGCTTGCCGGTGCGGGTCGCCTTGGTGAGCTTGAGGTGCTTGTCGAACTCCTCGGGCGTCTTCCAGCGGTGGTCCGTGCGCTGGCCCCGGTGCCGGCGGATGAGCGCGCGGTTGACGTAGCGCGCAGCGAAGGGCGTCTCGTCCTTGAAGTACACGAGCGGGATGCCGAGCTGGTCGTACAGCTCGAAGACCGCCTTCGTCCGGCGCAGGCACTCCTCCTCGTTGTCCTCGGTGAACTCGTCGATGCCGAGGAGCGCGGCGATGACGAATTCGGCCAGGGGGTAGTTGGTGGACTTCTGCACCACGGGTGCGGTGAAGAACTTGCCCTCGTCGTTCGTCTCGTCGGTGTTGCTCATGCGGGTCTTCCTCCAGTGTGTGAACGGACGAAGGGCCCCGGGCGGCTCTTCGAGCCCGGGGCCCTGCACAGAGTGGTCGGGGGCTATGCCCGGCGCCTGACCAGCCGCACGCCACGCCCTGCGGTGGGCGTCGGTCCAGCCGTGTCCTCGGCCGCCGTCGGCACTTCGGCCGGCTTCTCGGCGGCTGGCGCTTCGGCCGGCCTGTTGTCACGGCTGATCCGCGGGTCGGTCGTTGTCACGATCGTGCCCTTGCACGAGTCGAACGCGGCGTGCCAGAGCACACCGTGGTCGCCCGGCAGGTCCAGGACGCCGTAACCGCTGGGCGCGAACTTCTCCCCCGGCGTCATCTTCTTCGTCGCATCCAGCAGGCTTCGCGCGGTGACGACGCCGGTGAAGCTGGCGGTGAACGTGACGGCGTACTCGTATTCCGGCTCCTCGGTCTCCGCGCTCTCGGACTCGTCGGTCTGCGGCTCGGCCGGCTTCGCCTGGAGCGGCTGCATCACAGGCCGGGGCCGGTACGCCTTGAGCGCGTCCTGCCAGTCGACCAGGGCCTGGGCGTACTCGCGCACGCGCTGCTGCGCCAGGTCGTTGACCATCATGCCGACGGTGATCCACTCACCGGGCATGCTCGGGTCGTCGTCTCTCGTGCGGTACACGGCGTCGGGCGGGGCGCCGGCGTCCTTGGCGGCCTTGCACTCGCCCTCGATGTACGTGGGGCTCGTCGCGCCCAGTGAGACGTTCCAGGCCCAGACGTAGGGGTGGCCGTGCCACTGCTCGGGGCGCTGCGGCCGGGATTCGGCACCGCCGGTCGGCGTGCGCAGCACCGGGCGGTCGTCAGTTGTGGTCATGGTTCTCCTAAAGGGTGGTGAACGCGGCGACGGCGTCCTGGCGACGCCGGAGAACGGAGAGGGGAAGGCCGTAGGCGGTGCCCTTGCGGCGTTCGCGGAGCATCGTGACGTCGCCGAGCTGCTCGCGGAGGCTGGCTTCCTCCCGCTCGGCCTCGGCGAACCGTTCCGGCAGCACATCGAGCGTGTGTTTCCACTGCTTCTGGCCGGCGCGCACGCACGTACCGCCGCAGTTGTTGTGCTCGAAGCCGAGCGCGTACAGCCGGGGCGGCTCGATGCCGTACCACCGGGACAGGTCCATGAGCTGGGCCTTGGACTCCTCCTTGCCCAGCTCCGGCATCCACCGGTTGCACAGCGGGAAGCGCACCTGCCAGGGCTTCCAGTTCCGGGCGATGGCCGGAGCCCGGCGCCGGTCGCGCGGGGTCTTCTCGACGCCGATGTAGACGAGCGAGTCGTCGACCGGGGCGTGCTCCTTCATCCACTTCCGGCACGGGATCTGCTTGAGGTACTTCGTGCACGGCGTGATGCGGTCGTTGCCCAGGAACCGCTTGTCCCGGAACAGCTCCCACGGCGTGCGTCCGTCGGCGACCTTCGTCAGCGGCACGCCGAGCAGGCGGCTGGTGTCGTCGGCGAAACGCCACAGGTCGGGGTCTTCGATCTTGGTGTCGGCTATCAGCAGCGTCATGTTGCTGGTGCCATGCTTCTCGGCGACCCACAGGGCGGCCCCGAAACTGCCGAGCCCGCCGCTGAACTGAATGACGTGCTTCGTCATCTTCACTCTCCGTCGTAGACGGGGTGCAGGTCACACACCGGGATCTCGTACATCTCCTGCATCAGGGCCTCGTGAATGGCGACCAGGCCGTGCTCCCACTCGCCGCGTCGGCGGTCCCAGATGGCCTGGTCGGTGATCTGGGCGTCCTCGACGCCGCGGCGCAGGCTGAGGTCGATGGCCTCCCACTGCCGCTGGTGGGCCAGCGCGCGGGCGTAGGCCGGGCGCGGGGCTTTGTCCAGGGAGCGGATGAACGTGCAGTTGCCGATCTTGAAGCGCTCGGTGCCGCGGAGGCGGGGCTGGAAGATCTCGGCGTAGCGGCCGTCGACTCGGACCAGGAGCCCGGCGTAGCCCTCGGTGCCGCGTAGCACCTGGAAGTAGTGACCGGTGTACCGGGACAATTCCGTGGGCCCGACGCCTCGCATGATGTCGATGCGATGTTCGGGCTGAGTCTGGGTGGGCATGCGTTTCTCCTCGTGGAAAGGGGCGTGGGGCGTGGATCTCGGCAAAGACCGCAACGCCCCCGAAGGGGCGCCACGGAAACGGCCGGATCACTCGGCAGGGGGCAGTTCGAGCCGGAGGGAGTCCGGGCCCTGGTGCGATTCGTTAGGGCCATCGGTGTCGGACCAGTGGCTGTCCCACACCACGTGGAGCGGCCAGGGGCAGGCGTCGGCTGCCGGAGAGAAGCCGCACCGGGCGTGTCCGCACTCGCGGCCGGGTCCGCCCTCTCCCACCTGCTGCTGCCAGACGTGCCGCTTGCACAGGCACACCACGAGCCGCCCGTGCCAGTCGCCGTACTCGGGGTCGTCGAGGATCACGCGGGTCCCCGGGACCAAGGAGACCTTCATGCGTTGCCCCCCTGGCCGGGCACGGCGGGCTGGAAGATCGCGCCGGCGTACTCCATGATCAGCGCGTCATAGAGGTCCGGCAGACCCATCTCGTACTCGCTCAGCGCGTCGTCGTACTGGGCCTGGTTCAGCGCGTCGCCGTTGTCATTGGTCAGGGAGGCCCGCTGCACCTCCCAGTCACGCTGGTACACCAGGGCACGGGCGAGGGCCGGCCGCATCGGCGTGCCCGGCACGCGCGAGTAGCTGGTGCTGGCGACCGGGAACTCCAGGGGCTCGGCGTGGTCGTCGCGGAACAGGCGCATGACGCCGTCCTCAATGTCCATCACCAGACCGTTGGCCGCCCTCAGACCGCAGAAGACGTCCACCTTCGCGCCGGCCAGGTTCTGCTTCTGCTTCTCGGTCAGGTCCGTCAGCCAGCCGCTGTCGGGCGGGGTGTTCGGCGTGGTGCTGGTGGTCATGGCGGGTCCTTTCGTCTCGCGGCCGGCGCTCTTGGCCCAACGAGCACAGCCGTAATTAGTCAGGTCACCCATTCGAGTGATGTGCTGGTTTATTCGCCCCCACCGGGGGTGCGGAGTGGGGTCTTTTCCTACGTGGGCACACAAAAGGACCGGCTCCCGGGCCGGAGCACGGGGCCGGCCGTCATGCCGTCCTTCCGCTTTCGGGCATGAAAAAGCGGCACCTCATGTGAGGGGCCGCGTTGGTCGGGTGAGCGTCGGCTCAGTCGCCGGCGGGCTGCTCGGGGCGGCCCATGGTGGTGTCCTGATGGGCGGCGCACCGGTCGGTGTCCTCGACGGTCGTCTCGGTGCAGTAACCCGGCTCGTCGCTGGTGCCGATCGGATGGCCGCAGATGAACGAGCCCTTGGTGGGCTTCTCGGTGAGGCGGTTCACCGGCTCGATGAACTCGGTCTCCATCTCGCGGTACCAACCTCGCGGGCGCTTGTACCAGTCACCCAGGTCCCGCGCGTCCAGCGTCTCCACGGCGGTGATCCCGACCGGCCGCCCCTTGTCGTTGCGGCGGTGGTACCGGACGCGGCCGTAGTAGTACTGGGGCTGGGTGGAGTTGGTCCAGACCCTCACGAACTGGCCGTCGGGAAGCTCGGAGTAGGGGTAGCGCTTGCGGCGCTTCATGGCGGTGCTCCTCGTGTCGACGGGAGACG
This sequence comes from Streptomyces hamibioticus, assembly GCF_047946815.1. Classification (NCBI taxonomy): domain Bacteria; kingdom Bacillati; phylum Actinomycetota; class Actinomycetes; order Kitasatosporales; family Streptomycetaceae; genus Streptomyces; species Streptomyces hamibioticus. Next base: position 4,485,339 of record NZ_JBKKQY010000001.1, on the reverse strand, counting down.
GCTGCGCATACGAACGGACCGTCTCGGATTTCTGTTGTGTCCGCGGCCCACCATGTGAGCCGACGTGCTAGGTGATCTGGTTCCAGGGGTAGTGGTAGGTGTCGACGGCCGGGATTCCCCAAGGCTCGATGACGAGTTCCTTGGCGTACTGCTGGAAGTACTCGTCGTTGATGCAGCCGGTGATCCGCTCGATGGACATCAGGGAGTACTCCGTGACGGCCGGCACGGCGTGCACCCAGCGCGAGAGTTTCTCGATCGCGGGCAGCAGGTAGCACGCGTCCTCCGGCATCTTCCGGGCCTGCTGCTTGCACACGCTCAGCCGCGTCTCGAAGGCGCGGATGGCGTGCATGGTCCAGCCGGGCGGCGGGACGAACGGGTCGACGGACAGCGGGTGCGGGATCGGATCGTCGGCATCGTCCGGCGGCAGGTTGCTCACGGTGGGCCGTGCCATGTCACTTCTTCGCCAGCAGCTCGGCGACGTTGAAGACGCACATCGGACCGCTGGTGCCGTCGTCGGCCGCGCGCTCCTCGTGCCGCAGTGCGTACTCGACCGCGAACTGCTCCAGGTTCCGCGTGAAGTTGATGGGGAAGTCCGGCCAGCGCCCCTGGATGAAGCCGATCGCGCGCTCCACCAACCGGCCCGTGGTCTCCTCGTCGTAGGTCTTGATGACCCGTGTCAGGAAGTCCCGGTCGAACTCGGGGCGCAGCTTCTCCGCCACGGTGATGGCCGCGAACACGAGGCCCTCGTCGGAGCCAGCCTCGTCGTTGTACAGCTCGCTGACGACGCCTGCCAGTTCTCCGCCCTTCTCACGGGAGTCGATCTCGCAGAACTCGGCGTCCCCGGCCTTGTTGAGGGCCTCGCGCCAGTCGTCGCCGCTGTAGGTCAGCTCGGTCACTTGGCCTCCTCCGTGGTCTCCTCGGGGGCGCCGAACCACATGACGGTGCCGGTGCGGGTGTCGTCGGCGAGGTTGCCGTCCAGGTCGCGGATCTCGACCTTCCCTCGGTGCAGCAGGGTCAGCGTGACCCTCTTCGGGGACCTGGGCTTGACGGTGTTGGCCCGGCCGCCGAACAGCAGCTCCCCGGAGCGGCCGGCCGCCTTCTCCTTCTGCGCCAGCTCCAGTGCGGCGCTCACCTTCATCTTCTCCATCAGTTCGGGTTCCTTCCGGTTCGTCGGTTGGTGGTGGGGTGGGTTACTTGGTGTCGGTCGGGGCCTGGTCGTGCGACTCGAAGCCGTCCAAGAGTCGGCCGTAGAGCTTGGTGCCGGTGTGGGCCTGGAGGCACGCCCACATGCCGGTCTCCGGTGACGGCGCGATCCCGAGCGACTTGGCGCCCACGCGGACGTCGAAGCGGCCGTCGTCGCGCTGCTGGAGGTAGCCGATGCCGGAACCGGCGCCCCACGTGTTGAGGTCGACGAGGAAGTCTCCGCTGTCCTTCATCGGCAGGAGGGAGAAGAGGGCTCCGGGGGCCGGGATGAGGGAGGGCTGGACCTGGTAGGTCTGCGTGACGCCGAAACGCTGGGAGATCCGGTTCAGTCCCTCGCACTCGCAGTCGTTGTTGACGCAGCACCCGCACTGGGACAGGTCGATCTTGCGTTCATCGGACATCGACAGCGCCCTACCCGCCGGCCGACTCCGTGCCGACTGCGCCGGCGGGGCGAACCAGTACAGAGCGGAAGCCGCGTCCTCCTTCGACTGGAAGCCGGGCATGGCGAGGGCCGGGGCGCCGTTGAGCTTGCTCCAGTCGGCTACCCATCCGCCCCCCGATGTCAGGTAGACCGTGCCGAGGTATGTGTCGTCGACCTCCAGGGCGGAGCCAACGGGGTCGACGTAGACCTGGAACCTTGTCGGCTCATCGCCGGGCGGGGTCGTCGGATGGTAGATGAAGCGGGGCGCAGACAAAGGTTTCTCCTACTCGTAGATGCGGGTCTGGAGCTTGATGCGGCTGATCGGGCCGAATGCGTCGCAGATGGCGCCGGTGGTCTCGGCCCACGACCGCAGGCCCGGGACGCGCAGGACTTCGCTGATCGCGCCCTCGGGGGTGTAGAGGATGATCAGCTCGCGGTCGGGGATGTTCGCGTGGCCGGGCGTCCAGGCGGCGAAGTACTCGGACCCGGACTCCGTCACCCGGCCGTGGAAGCTGAAGACGGCCTGGTTGTAGGGGTCGAGGTCGGCGTTGATGATCTCCGGCGAGGGACGACCCCGGTTCGGCAGCTTCACCGCTCCGAACCGGCGGCCGAGCATGCTGTGCTGCACGGCGTACTCGCGGTCGCGGAACGTGAAGTAGGCGCTGTACGTCGCCTCAGTGACCGGCCGCCAGTCCTCGATGGGCATGTGGAGGTAGTCAACGGCGTAGCTCCACCACAGGCGTGCGGATTCCGGGGCCCACTCGTCGAGCGAGGCACCGTAGGACTCGCGCGGCTGGCACAGCACGGTGATGGACTCCGGCCGGCCGGGGCAACCGTTCGTCTGGAACTGGAACCACGTCGGGGTGCCGGCCGTGCCGCAGTCGTAGCACCGGGCCTCGTGCTCGGGGTCCTTGACCAGCCGGTGCCCCTCGACGATCCCGATGAACGCGCTCTCCGGCATGTGCACGTGGAGCGGGACGATGCGCGCCCGCAGCGCGGGGCGCCGGGTGTAGGACTCGCCGCAGGGCTCGCACACCGGGTCTCGGAAGGGCTTACGGTCCCCTTCGTCCTCGCGGATGGAGCCGATCAGCAGGTGGGTCGCGGTCTTCTTGCACGGCTCGTCGCCGGGGGCGACCGTGGAAGAGATGGTCGAACAGCGCATGAGGGTGGTTCCTCTCATCAAACGGTCGTGACGGGGCCTTCGGCCGCGAGCCAGTAGGTGTTGTAGCCGTAGTCGAAGCGCACCGGGCCGATGGCGTTCACCACCAGGTCCACGGCCTGGTGCCGGTCGAGGGTGACGCCCTGGGTCAGGTGCGCCATCGCGCTGAGCTGGGTGTCCCGCAGGAAGTGCAGGAGGTAGTACTTCGCCTCGTGGAACGGCAGGTAGATGGTGTGGCTGCCGTGCGGAACGGAGGGGCCAGGGTCGCTGCGCTGCCAGCCGGCGGACAGCTTCGGAGCGCCGGCGACCTCGGGGCCGGCCAGGTGCCGGTCGATCGCCTGGCCGGTCTCCTGCTCGAAGACGCGGCTCCAGACGAACGTGGCGTGGGACATCTCGATGTACGCCTTCAGCGCAGCATCCGCGTTGTCCGTGGCCCGCCTTTCGGCGAAGCGTTTCGAGTACGCCCATTCCCCGTGCACGAATCCGTCGTCCAGGCTCTTGCCCGGGTACAGGCGGCCGACGATCCACTCCGTGCTGCCGCTGGGGGCGTGCTCTCGGGCGCCGAGGAACTGCCCGTAGTAGCGATCGTCGTAGTGCTTTTGACGGGCCAGGTGGACGATCGTCCAGCCTTCGCCCCCGACGATGTCACCGATCTCCTTCATGCGGTGATCTCCTTCACTTTCTTCAGCTCCTCCACCGGCACGAGGAAGCGGACGGCCGGCGCTGCGGCGGATTGGCAGAGCAGGAATCCGGTGTTGGCGCCGACGTCGCCGTAGTCCTGGTCGACCTGCTCGAAGTTGATGACGGCGAAGTTCTGGCCGCCGCCGAAGGTGACCAGGTCCCCGGGCTCGATTCCGAAACAGGGCGTCCAGTGATCGGCGGCGTAGTACTGAACCCACGGATCAGCGATTTCCTCCGGCTTGTCGTAGACGCCGATCAAGCTGGGGGGGCCGATCCGGTTCGGGCAGTCGGCCATGACCCGGCCGGCGCCGTCGACGATCTCGATGACCAGCGGGGCCAAGCGGCCGGCATGCATTGCTGCTGTGTCCTTGGCCTCCCACCACTCACTGCCTACCGGGTACGCGCCGGGCTCGTCGTCCGACTGGGCCCGGACCCTGATCCTGGGCAGCGGTACTGGCGGACCGGATTCGGTCCGCGTCTCAGGCGCGAGTGTCGACACCGGTGGTCTCCTTCGTGATCGGGTAGTCGGCCTCGGCGTCGGGGTGCGGGTACTTGTCGCGCTCCTGCTCCGTGCTCTTGATGCGGCCCTCCCACGCGCCGACGTGCCGCAGGCACTCGATGTACTTGTCCATCGACCGCCAGTTCCAGGGGTCGGGGGCCCCGTAGCTGTTCTGGAGGGACTGGACCTCCTTCCACAGCCGCGCCAGCTCCGGACACTGGCTGCCGGTGTGGTGCAGGTGGAGGTATCCGCCGGGAAATACCACACGGATGTTGCAGCCACAGGGAAGCTGGTAGTCCCCGGATGCCAGGCCGATCTTTTCGGCCTTGATGTCAGCCATGCTGAACCGCCTCGTTTTCCGTTTCCGGGTAGATGAATTCGGGCTCGTCGCCCTCGGGCCGGTATCCGCCTCCGACGGTGTCCGTCCAGGAGTAGCCGCCCGGCATCCGGGCGGTGTCGAGGGACAGCCGGTCCGGATCGAACGGGAGACGTACGGTGCCGCGCACCCGCACCGAGTGACCGGAGCCGTTCCACGTGTCGAGCACGAGCAGCTCCGGGTCGGTCCACTGCACCGTGATCTCGGGCACCGGGTCGCTCCAGCGCACCTTGCACACGGCCTCGTAAACCGGCTTCACGCTGCCGCGCCACAGCACGTACAGGCCGCCGCCGTAACTGGCGTGCGCCACCAGCTCCCGCAATGCGCCGACGTTGTCCCAGAAGTCGAGGCCGGCCGCGTCACCGAGAGTTCGTGCTGCGTCCTCGGTCTCCTCGTCCGAGAATCGCCACGGGTCGGCCTTCGCCTCACCGTCGAGCCGGTAGCGGAACAGCTTCGAGCCGGTCTCGCGCATCAGGTCGCTGATCGGGTCCGACTCGTCACGCTCTTCGATGGCCTCGCGGACCTGGTCCAGGGCGCCGTGCTCCTCCAGCCACTCCCGGGCGTCCTGGTCCAGCAGGTTCTCTAGGACGTACTTCGTACCGTGCCACCTGTTCTCGGACTCCCACTCGACGTCCAGCACGTCTTCGTCACCGGCGAGCAGCTTCCGGATCTGCTCGTCGCTCAGGCACTGGCCGCGGTCGACGTAGACCAGCCCGTACTTCTCGTCGAGCCGGGACACCACCAATTCAGCGGCTGCACTTGCGAGATCGGTCATCGAAATGTCGGCCACACTCATTCCTCTCTGCGACTTTCATCAGCGCCCGGCGCGGGAATCGAACCCGCCGGATACCGCATAGGGGAGGACGGCACCGCTGCTCGTCGGCCGGGCAGGCACTCAGAAGGGGGAGCCGAAGACGGTCACGCCCTCGATCGCTTCAGGGTCCTTCCCCTCACGCATCGCGCACCCCGGGCAGGTGATCTTGTGCCAGTGGGTGGGGGTGGGGTAGGTGAGGTGTCCGTCCTTGTACGGGCGGCGGCCGTCAGTCGTCTCCAGCAGCACGCCACACCGGGTCGACTGCCAGGTCTGGCTGGTCTCCCGGTCCTCGAACCCGGTTGCCGACATGACGTGCTTGGCGTCGGCCGGCATGTCCCACGTTGCGATCCACTTGCGGCCGGCCGCCAGCTCACACGCGCACAGGTTCGCGATGAACCCGGTGTGCACCCACACCCGCATGTAGATCCGGGTGTGGGTCATGTCCCGGCAGACCGGCACGTACGGAAGGGTCGGCTGCTCCCCCTCCAGTACGTGCAGCGCCTGCCACTCGTTGCGCGAATTCACGTCGTGCGGGTCCAACAACGAAACCCGCGCGCCCGGCTTGATTCCCTTCAGGAAGTCGGTCGCCGCCTGTATCGTCACCATCAGTTCGCTCCCACCTTCGTGATCTTGTTCGTGCACTTCGGGCACAGCAGGTCGCCATCCCCGTCCCGGTCCAGGTCGTAAAGCCGGTACTTCTGCCCGCGGGGGCCGACGCCCTCGACGTAGAACTGCCAGTGGAAGGTGTTCTCGGTCTCGAATGCGTGGCCACCCTCGCACTCCATCCACGCGTCGGTGACCTTCAGAAAGTCGTCGGGCTCGTCGCAGGTGAGCCGGTAGAAGTTCGGGTCCTTGACGTGGCTCGGCTGTGAGACCGCGACGAAGTACGTGCCGTTGAGCTTGAAGATCGTGTAGTGGAGCGCCTCGTCGATCCACGAGATGAAGTTCGACGTGTGCTCGGTCTTCAGCTCACCGCTCCAGTGGGGCGGCTCGACCGTCATGCCGTACCGCTTCAGCCAGTTCAGGAACTGGATCGGGCCGTACGGGTAGTCCTGCCAGGTCGCGTGCTTCTCCGACCACTTCTCGTACAGGACGTCGAGCCGGTCGAATTCCTCGGCCTTGTCGTCCAGCCACGCGGACCACTCGCCGATAATCCCGTCGCCCTCGAACCGCAGGTTGATTCCCATATCACGCTCCGTCGTGTTCCGAGATGCCGTTCTTTCCCTTGCACGCGGCGCACTCGCAGGAGTACGCCCGGTGCAGCTCGCTGACGTCGAAGGCGCCCTCGATGGGCCAGGGCGCGCAGTCCTGGAAGGCGTTCATGCGGACGGTGACCATGGAGCCGGCCGTCACGCCGACCACGTAGCCCTCGTAGGTGAACGGGGAGCGCGCCGTCGTGAGCGAGCACTGGCTGGCGGGGACCTTGTAGAAGGGCCGCACGCGGACCAGCATTCGGCCCTCCACGAGAGTTTCGGGGGACTCCCCGGCGTGCGTGATCGGCTCCCCGATCGGCCGAACCTCACGGCTGAACGCCGTGTGCTTGACGTACGTCTCGACGTCGGTAGTCGTTCCGTCCATTGCTCCTCCATTTCGCTACGGCTGGCAGGCGAAAGCCCGGGGCGCGGCGTTGCTGCTGCGTCCTGGACTTCCGTTAGCTCAGTCGCTTATTGGTGTGCGGGTGCCGTCGATGTGCACCACGAATTGCTGACGGAATGCGCGGCCCTGGTACTCGCGGACCATCACGCGGAATTGCGGCTCGCCTTTTCGCTGGCGTGCTCGCATATGGCGGACGCAGTACGCCGTCACCGGGTCGGTTTCCAGCCCGTCTCCGCGCGGCTTGAGTTCCACGTACCGAGTCGCCGTGTTGACCCACTCGGCCGGTTGATCACCGGCCGGAGGCACGTACTGCTGGAGCATGAAGAACCACAGCAGGCCGGCCGACTCAGGCGTACGCACCTGCCTCCAGCTCGGTGCCGACCGAGACCCCGTACGACGACCAGCGCACCCGCGTATCCCGGTCGCCGACGATGTTGAACAGGATCTGCTGGTACCGCTTGGCGTTGGGGTACTCGTGCCAGTCCTCGGCGTACTCCCGGGCCATCTCGATGGTCGGGAACGGGATCTCGACCGGCTCACCGTGGTAGTAGTGCGTGGTCAGGCTGCCGCCGATCGGCAGGATGCGGAACCGCTCGCCTTCCGGCGGCATCTCGCCCTCGAACATGTAGCCGTCGGTCGAGTACCAACCACGCGCCTTGCCCATGTACTCCGCCTCGGCCGCCGCGCGGTCCTGGTAGGTGGTGAGCGTCGCTACTCGCGGCACCGGATGCGTGCAGCGCGGCGGCCACCCACCGGGTGTCCGGTGGTACCGCGGGCGCGGACCGGGGTCGTACCCCGGCTCCGTCAGCAGGCAACACGGTTCCAGAATGCAGACCGTGAACATGTGCAGTCCCCTTCTCAGAACTTGAGCAGGTCACGGAGAACCTTCGGTCCGCCATTCGGGTTGACCGTGGACATGCGGTGGCCGTTCAGCAGCACGGTGGAGCCGTCGTCGTGCTGGACGTCGTACCAGCCGTTGAAGTGCTTGCCGCCGGGGTCGATGTCCCCGTTCCGCTCGAACTGCTCCTGGGTGACCACCCCCCACTTTTGGTCGTAGTAGTTGAAGACCTTGAGGCCGGCCGTGATCTCGACTCCGTCGTACGTGTGCGTCTCGTCGCTGCGGTCGATCACTGGCACGCCTCCGTGCACTCGTGGTGGCTGTCGCCGCACTCGTCCTTCTCGGTGTGCTGCTCGATGAGCGACTCAGCGGCCTCCGGGTCGCCGAACACCTGCCATAGTGCGTACGCAGCCTCGGCCTCACCGCAGTTCAGGTGGCAGTCGTAGCCGTTGGGCAATTCGACCAGGACCCACCGCCACTGTTTTACGAAGGCACGGGCCGTCTCCACCTGGTGTCGCATGCGGGCGGTCTCTTGCTTGCGCCGCAGCGCCTTCATTCGTCGCGCGTTCACTAACCCTCCTTCGGCTATTCGATTGACGGAGACTGAAATTCAGGATGGACAGCGAGCAGGGAGCTGCTCGAACCAGGCACGCACCCTGTCGATGAACGCGGCCCATCGCCTACTTTTCGTCGGTGTCGTTCTCCTCGTTCGCCACGCGCGTCAGGTACTCGTCCAATTCCGCGGCCTGCCCCTGCTCGTCCACGAACCTGATCAGGAGGTCGAGCACCGTGTTGTCCGTCCACCCCTGCGCGTCCTGGAGGCGGTCGATCACCTTTGTCACCGAGTTCGAGCCCAGCACTTGAAACTCCCTCGCTCCGCCATTCGATGGACGGATCTAGAATTCAGGATGGACAGCGAAAAGGGAGCCGCCCGGCACATACGCGCCCTACGGCTCCCAATCCGTCGAATGGTGCAGTTGTCCTACTGCACGACCAGCTTCTCGATTTCCGCCCAGGTGTCGTCCCAGTGCTGCCGGACGTCCTCCGGGATGTCCTCGTACGCCACCGCTCGGCTGGGCCAGAGCCGCACCCACCGCTTCAGCCCGTCGGATTCCGCCCTCGACGGCTTGACCCGCAGGTCAACGGTCGGCTCCGGGTTGTGCTTGTTGTTGCAGGTGGCGTCGATGACGGCTGGAACCAGCACGCCGCACTCCTGAATGAGAATGCGCATGCCGTTCTTGACGTCCATCGGCGGTTCCTGTGCGCGCTGTGCCTGGGTTCGGTCCCACCACTGGCGGAACTCCCACAGCCGGTGCTCGACCGGGAATCGCTCACGGAATGCGGCCTCGTACCGGTCGGCCTCGGCCGCCCACTCGGCCCGCTCCCGGTCGGTGTACTCCTCCGTCGGGTTGGGGATGAACGGCCACTGCTTGCCGGTGCGCGCCCGCTCCTCCTTGTACCGCTGGTCCGTCCACTCCCGGACCGTCAGCCCGGCCGGGTATCGGTTCAGCTTGCTGCCCGGTGCGGCTCGCCCGCGGAACTCGCCGATGATGCGCGGGAACCACTCGGCGGTCATCCGCTCGATGTCCCCCCTCTCGTCGGCGAGCATCTGCTGGGCCTTCGGGTCGGCCGCCAGGTGCTTGCGCGCCAGGTCGCGTACCTGATTGATCGCCGGTCCGTGATCGCCCTCGATGACGTGCCGCACACCGTCGGCCGTCACCCAGGCCACGACCTGCCGCTTCACGACCACCTTGTACATGCAGTCCGTGGGCCGGACCGGATTGCGGCCGTTCTGCATGTAGGTGTCGTGCCTGGAGTCCGCCGCCGCCAGGAACCGCGCGTACTCCTCATCTGACATCACGCCCTGCGGCCACGGAGACTCACACACGCGGAACTCTTCGCCTTCAACGTGCTTGAAACGGAAGACGTTCAGCATGCGCATTCGCTCGACCGCGTCGATAGCATCGCCCATTCGCAATACCCTGCCCCCTCGCAAAAACGAGATGAAAAAAGCGCCACCCGTACGGCGGCGCTTCGAGTTGCTGCTGCATCCCTGCCGACCCGCGGTCGGCCGGAGCCACAGCCCGACTGATTGCATGTCGCGCACAGCCACCGCCGGCCTCGATGCCCCCTGACACCGAGGCCGACTGAAGCCATCTACGCGTCTACTGCTCCAGCTCCCAGCGGCACTTGTCCCGGTTCCAGCGCCCGCGCTCCGCGTACGCCGCGATCTGCGCCCGCTCTTGCTCCCGAAACCTGCTTGGGTCGACCGGCCGCATCTCGTGTGTGGGCATCTCCCGGTCACGTCCGAAGGTGGGACCGAGCACGAGGTTTGCGCCGGGCGGGAATCCGTCGTAGACGTAGGACCACAGCACGAGCCGGTCAGGCTCCCGGTAGTCCTCCGCCAGCAGCCCGACCCGGGACCCCGCGGGCTTGCCAACCGCGTTCACGTACTGCATCCGCACCCACAGGCCCGGCACCAGCTCGGCCGTCGTGAGCGGCCTGTCGACCTGCTGGAGTTCACGCACCCGCGCCGCGAGTTCTTTCCGCTCGGCCTCTGACCGTACGCGCGGCCTCGGCTGGTTCATCGCTTCCCGCTCCGCCTTCTCGGCCTCCGTCAGCTCAGGCCGCGGGCCGATCGGGTACCTGCGTGCTCGCGTCATGCCTCTACTCCCTCCCGACGCGCCATGCGCGGCGCGACCTTGTTCTGGTTCGCGGCGAAACCCCGGGCCCACCACACGGCGGACAGCAGGTTGGGCCGTAGCACGATCCCGGACGCCGTCTCCTCCCGCGCGAAATACGTCGGCTGAGCCAGCGAGCGACGGCATTCCTGCACACGCTCGGGCGCCGATCCGGGCGGGGTGGTCATCTCGAACGTGACCCAGCGAGCGCGAGCCCTCCAGGTCTTTTCCCCGGCCTCCAAGTGCGGCAGCGGGATCAGCGGCATACCTCTTCCTTTCGGTCGATCAGGCGAATGGCGAGCTTGACCGTGCGCGTGAAATCCGCGCGTTTGCGACCGCTCTTCGTCTTGCCGTACAGCGGACACAGCAGGTTCAGTCGGGGCATTTCCTGGCCCGAGATGGTGACGGACAGCGGAATGGTGGTGCACGCGCGCATTGCACTTGTCTCCTTTACTCAGCCGGTCCGGTGCGCCGTCATGCGCCGGATTTCTATGTCGATGTCCTGCCGGAGGAACCGCCGATTGCGCGCCGCCTGGAACCAGCGGTACTCGAAGGCGTGCGCCGGAATCTCGTGCCGAATGGTCCGCAGGTGCGCGAGCCGGTCGCGCGTCTCCTGGGAACGGCGCACCGCGCTAGGCCGGTCGAATCGGATGCTGCGTCGAGCCGCAGCACGAAGCAGCGAGCGCCTCACTTCTGACCGCCGATCTCGGCCGGGTCGATCACGACCGTGCGGCCGTTCTCGTCGGTGGCCTCGATCGGACCGGCGGCCAGGGCGAGCGCGGTACCCAGCTCCAGGAAGGTCCGGGTCTGGCCGGCCGTGTCGATGATCTTGTACGTCATGGGTTTCCCTTCGGGCATGAAAATGGCGCCCCACCGAATGCGGAGCGCCGGTTGCTGCTGTGTCCGTGCGGATTGACGGACCGATCGTCGAAGCGGCACAGCCCCTCTCGTGCGAGGGAACGTCAGGGACCATGCCGCCGCGAGGATGGGTCAGAGCGTGTCGTCTTCACTGCTGGCCACGCGTCCACCGTTCTCCCGGCGGTACACGCGGTCACAGCCGGAGCAGTACTGCGTGACGTACCGGGATGAGGACCGATCGCAGAATTCCGGCTGGAGGACGTACCCGGTCGCGCCGCACAACATTTCGCGTTCGTTGTCCTCACGCGTGATGCACGCGTACTTCCCGGCCTTACGGAATCGTCCGGCCGGGAGGACGTCGGACCCGTCGATGATTTCCAGGCCGTACCAGATTTCCCCGCCGCGCACGCACGCCAGCACTGTGAGGTAATCACCCGACCGGTCGGCGAACTCTCCCACCGTCTTCCAGTCGTAGTCGATCACCCCGTCTCCGACGAGCCGGGACACGTGCTCACGGAACGCGGGGCCGATGTCGTCGCGCGGGACGCGTCGCGCGTACACGTCGGGAACCGTGATCGGCTCCATGTCCATATGCGCGATCGGTTCGGTGATGCTGGGCATTGCTGCCCCCTTTCTGGGCATGGAAAAGGGCGCCACCCCGTGACGATTCCTCGCCCGGAATGGCGCCCCGGTATGCGCTGCGTCAGGCGCCGGTCGAATAGCGGACCGATGCGCCGTGCTTGCGCGCGTAGACGTGAACCGTCAGGTTGTCCCGACCGTCGAGGATGCCGACGCGCAACCACTCGCCGGTCAGTCCGCCGTCGGCCAGCCGCCTACGCGTCGCGGCCTTGATCTCGGCCGGGACCTCAGCGGCCTTGATCGGCCGGTACTTCGGCGTGGGCTCCGCCTTGACCGGCTCCGGCGCGGTCGACGTCGCCGCACGCACCACCCGGCGCCGCTCCGGCTTCGCCGCCTTGAACGTCACCGGGATGTCGCACGGCCGCTTCGTCTCGCCGAGCGTGCCGGGCGCGGGCCGCAAGTTGGCGTGCGCGATCCGGGCCGCCTGCTGGCCGCGCATCCGGCGTCGCTTCTTCGCGGTGTTCTCCCCGGCGAGCGCGGCCAGCGCGCCCATGACGTGGCGACTGTTGGCAGACTGCATGGCCGTGATCGTGCTGTAGGCCATCGGGCGGTTGCTCATGGTCAGTTCCCCTTGAACTTGGCGGCGTTGCGGAATTTCTTGATGTCCGCGCGAGCGGCCTTTGCGGCGTCGGTGTCACCACGCGCGAGCGCGTCACGCTCGCGGGCAATGGCGTCGTGCAGGTTCTTACGCGCGGCCTCACGCGCGGCGTGCGCGTTTTCCACGCGCGTGGCCTCACGCGTGCGCAGGGTTTTGGCATGCTGCGCCGCAACTTCGCGCGCCACGTTCGCGCGCAATTCCGGCGTCATGCGCTTTGCGGCAGTCATGCCGACGCGCGAGTTATAGACGATCTTCTCGGCACCCTTGGAACGCGTCGCCGCAGCAGCGCGCGTCTTACGGCGTCCATCCTTGGCTTTCGGGTGCAGCTTTTCACCAGCGCTCTTACGCAGCCCAGTGGGCACACTTGTGGTGCCGATGGTATTCCGCACACCCTTGGCACCGCGCGTCATGGTCAAGCGCGCGTCCGCTTTCGGGGGGTCGTACTTCGAGCGCGCGGCCGGATTGTTCGCGGGCAACTCCCGGAACTGCGGCGCGGTCGGCAGGGTCTGCAAGTGCGCGCGTGCGCTTTCGGTGGCCTGCTCACGCGCGAAATTCTCGCGGTAAAGCTGTGACGACGACTTGTCCTCCGTGTCAAGTCCAGAGAACAGCGGCTTTCCGTACTTCCTACGCGCAATCTTCGGAGTCGGCATAGGTCCCCCCCTTGTGTTACGAGGTTGGCAATGATCAACAAGTGGTTAGGCAACAAACCATGCGCGGGGGCGAGAAAATCCCGGGGGACTACTCGCCCCCGCCATGGCAAACACTGAATCGGTCCCGTTGTGGCGGTCCGGTCATCAGTGGCTAGGTGGCGCACGCTTGCTAGGCATACGTCACCCCTTGTGCTAATCGCCGAGCTAATCCGCAGCCATGCTCTTAGTGGTGCGAGCAAGGATCATTCGGTATCGGGCAAGGGATAAAGGCCGCTGGTTTCCCTTTACGGCACACCGCCTAGCGACACACTCGCGCCCCTACCTTGAGCAAGAACGTATGTGTTCGGCGTCCACTTTCCCGCTTGACGTCACTCACGTAACGCGCACGGATTAGCTATCAATATTCGCCAGACAGGCCACCAGTCCTCACGGATATGGCGCATTGCCAAGCGCACACGTGTTTCGCAGCACGTGCACCACACGCACCCGCCGGGAATCGCGGGGGGAGCTGGAAAAAGCACAGCTCTACCTAGGTCCATGCACTCGCCCGGCGTGTCCGGGGGTGCTATGCGAGTCGTCGTTGCCCGCTCCGTTCCCTTGCTGTCCCCGCCCCCTCTCGGTTGCGGTGACAAGGAAGACATTAGAGGAACTCGGGGGCTCTGTGTACCTGTTTTCGCGGGGAATCCTGAGGAGTCTGCGTTTATGCAGGTCAGAGGCTTGCAGCCATCTCGTTTATTTGCCTTCCCTTTACCTAAAGGTAAGATCACTAGTGCTCTGCGACCCTTACATTCCATGATCACGGCGCCGTCGGCGCCTTATTGGGGGCGATTTTCAATAAGGCCGAAAAGGGCCTCTGAGCTGCGAAAATGCGATTTCCTGACACAGCGTCAGTAACGCTTGTCGGCACCTTGCAAGCGGCCCCGACGGGCCCGAATTCTCTACGCAGAGTGAGAAAACCCGCAGAAATTCACGGAAAGTAGTCGCGGCCGTGTGCGCTCCCCTGGGGGCCGCTCCCCCCGCCGGGGGCCGTCCCTCCGGCGCCGCTCCCCCGGGCCCGCATACGGCCGGTGACGTGCTCGCATGGCGCCAATTCGGCCCGGCCGCCCGGCCGTACGGGGGCCGTCAGTACCCGTGTGCGCCCGCCTCGCGGCCTGTCTCGCTGTCCGCGTCGCTCGGTACCCTCACGGGGTCCGGCGCGTCAGAGGGGCGCTCAGCGCTTCGCCACCACATACCAGGGCATGACGGACACGCCCTAGAAAATGCCAGGGCGCGAAAATTCGGGGGTTCTGAAGTATCTGCCCCTCTTGCTACGTATAAGAGTGAAGAGAGGATGAGCATGCTTGCCCCGCTGTGCAGCTTGTGCCGTGCTCGTGCGTGTGTATGGCCTACGCGTGGCATGCGGGCTATGAGGTGGTAACCCCCACTTGCCCTGGAAATAGCTTATGCCAGGGCCGCACCGTATACCCCTAAGCGCCCTCTTTAGGCAGTGCCTCACGATTGCCTGCCCGCGCGGAGTAACAGCAGGATTGCGATTTACGCACCATGTGCCGGAATTTGCTGAAATTCGCTCGGCAAAGCGATGGGCCGCCGTCCACTTGCATCACGCCTCGCGCACGGTCGGTCACTGTGCGTCTACACTTACTTGGTGTAAGGAATCTTACGCCCTGTAATATGGGGCATAGGCGTACATGCGCGACTTAGCAGACATGGAGAGCCTTTGCAGCAGAGGCGGGTATAGCTCGTAATCTCCGCCAACACCCCAAGACTCCCGAAGTGGCGCGAAAGCCCCGTGGGGGTCGAATCCTCGCGAAAGGCACCCCCCACCATTAATCGGGCAAAGCGAACGTCGGGGGGCCTGGTGCTCCATACGCATATCGGCCCTCCCTCCAGAGGCAGTGTCCATGCCGACGGCAGTGGCCGCGGGCCTGGGTTACCGGAGCCGGACATGCGCTGCCCGGCGTGCTCCAGGAGCCGGCGGCCCTCGACGGGGGTAGCGAGAGCCGCCGGCGCTTGATGGTGAGGCTGGCCCGTCCTGCTCCACACATGGGGCCAGCCTCAGCTCGACCGTAGCGGATGCCCGGTCGAAAAATGGCGGGGGGCTGGATTCAGCGCGGGGGCTGGGGCCCCATTCCGAGTTCCCACAGCAGGTGCTCGACGCTGTCGTCATCGCTGAGGACCCAGTTGAGCGCGCTGGCAGCGATGTCCCGGGCCTTGTCGTGGCCCTGCTGCTGCTCCAGCGCATCCATGGCCTCGTCGATGTCCTGCTTCGACTTCACGTGGTCGCTCCCTCCGCCGAGGGTGTCTGAGGCAGTCGACCCCTGCGGAGGCGCCGGCGGTGCCGGCGCTTCTCGCGCTGGTCGGCCGTCTTGCTGTTCCAGACGCGGTGGTAGTGCCAGGGCTTGCGGGCGTTCACGCATTCCTCGGCCAGGCAGTACAGGGGCTCGTCGTCGCGGATGCGAGGCCGGCGGGTGAGGCACAGGGTGCAGGCGACGGCGTTCTCCGCGTCGAGGTCGGCCTTCCACTGGGCTGAGAGGCGGGCCCAGGACGCTTCTCGGTCCCGTTCCGCCTCCTCGGGGGTCCGCTGCGGGAGCGAGGCCCGGTACAGCCTGCCGGCCTCCGCCAACAACTCGTCGCTGCTTCGGCGTGGTTGAGTCATGGCGGCAGGCTAGTGCGTACGCAGTTGCGTACGCAGCCGTCAGTGCTTGTTGGCTTGTTCCCGGATCTTCGCGACGACGATCTCGTGGGCGGCCTCGGCCTCGATGAGCGTGCACGGGTGGTGGCCGACCCATTCGTCAGTCCATCGGTCACCGCGGCGGACGCCGGTGTGGAACATGTCGCCGGCGCACGTGACCTGGACGTCGTGACCCTCCCACAGCGTGCGCACGAGCACGTCGTCGACCTGAGTTTCGGCGACCAGGCGGTAGTCGTCGTCCTCATACAGCCTCGCCCACTCCATCAAATCGAGTGGCCGGCCGTCCTTGTCCCGGCGGGCGACTCGTGCTTCGGCCGGCTCGCTCATTGCTCCTCCAGGCTGGGATTTTTGCGTCGCGTCGCCTGCCGGGAGCAGGCTCCGCTCGGACCATGTTGCGCGATGAACTGCCGATCGCAACCGAGCTTCTACGGAAGATCCTCGTGATCGAGAAACAGCGGAGGGCCCGAGAAGAACCCGGGCCCTCCGTCATGTCCGGGGGTCGGGCTGGTCCGCGAAGCGGAGGTAGCGTCCCGGTTCGCTGAGGATGCCCAGCGTGTGCATGACGTAGTGAGTGCGGGCCCAGTGCGCCATGAGCGCGCTGTGGTTTTCGGTGAGCTTTTTGCGCGTGCACTCGGGGCAGCCGGGGAGCGGGTCGGCGGTGGTCCCGTGGTCGGCGATGTGGTGCTCGATGAGCTGGGAGAGCGCGGCGCCGGCGTCTCCGCTGCGCTGCCGGTCGGGGTCCTGCGCGACAGTGATCAGTTTGGCGCAGCGGGGGCAGGGCTCTTGGGGGCGGAGGATGACGGGGCTGTTCGACTGGCGCACGTCTTCGCTCATGCGCGCATGGTAGCTGGCCAGTAGCGGTGTGCTAACTGGCCTCTCGTCGTGGGGGGTTGCCGGCCGTGGTGGCGGCTTCGCGGGCCAGCTCGGCGACGGCGGCCTTGATGTCGTCGGGGGTGAGGGTCTGGGTGCGCGGTTCGGCCTGGGCGATGCGGGCCCAGATGGTGCGGGTGGTGAGGGCGTAGGCGGTGAGGCAGGGGGCCGGCTGCTGGCAGGTGGGGCAGCGGCCGTTGTCGTCGGCTTGGTGGTACTGGAGGGCCTCGTCGATGCGGATGCGCTTGTCGAGCGCTTCTGCGCGCCAGGCGCCGCGGTCGGCGAGGACTTCGACGTGGCGGGTTGAGGTGACCGTGTGGGGCCAGCATTCGGCCCATCGGTTTGCGTAGCGCGTCATGTGACCTCCTGAAACGTGAAGTTATGGAGCTAGTTTCGGTTTATGCAAACCGTGGCTAACCCATTTGGGTGGTGGCGTTTTTTATTCATTGCTGCGGTGCAGGCCGGCGGCGGTGCTGGCATATGCCATCTGAGCGTTGTGCGTACGCAGTTGCGTACGCAGGTCTACTCTTCCGCACAGACAGTGGTCACGTTGTGACGGAGTGGATCAATGCCGTTCGACTTGCAGGACAAGGTCGCCGAGGCGGAGCGGCTGGCTCTGCCGTTCATGGCGAGGCCGGTGGACATGCGGTGGTGCCCGGTGCATCCAGCGAAGAAGTACCAGAGGGACTGGACTGGGTTGCTGGTCTGCCCGGACCCGTCGCACCAACCGGACCGTGGCGAGTAGGGGCTGGGATGGACATCGGGGTTTCCCGCGAGGAGCTGGGTCAGGGAGCAGTGCTGGTGCGGACGGACGGCGAGGTGGACGTCTACACGGTGCCCCGCTGGCGGGAGTTCGTGCGGGGCGCGGCGCTGGACAAGCAGGTGCGACATCTGGGTCTGGAGCTGTCCGAAGTGCCGTTCTTCGATTCCACGGCGATCGGGGCACTGGTCGGCTGCTACAAGTCTTTTCAGCGGGCCAGCGAGGGGCGGCCGGCCGTTTTCGCGCTGGTCAACCTGAGCGACAAGGTCGAGGAGGTCATGCGCATCACCGGCCTGGAGCGCGTCTTCGTCATCACCGACTCGGTTGAGGACTTCATGCAGCTCGTGGCGGAGCGCGAGGCGGTGGAGGAGGCGGCCGACCCGGACGTGAAGGAGAGTTGGATGTCTAGTGATGCTCCCGTGAAGGGATAACGGACCGTAATCTCCTTCGCTGAAAATCTCAATATCTGGACACCCATACCGGGCATCCTGGGCATCATCACCGCCTGGCATATGCGCAGAGGGTAGTTTCGTCACCCATTCGAGTGATGCAGCGGGAAATAACCCCGAAACTGCGTGACTCCCACAGGGAGTCATGAGTTGATGTCTGTGCGTGCCCACGGAGCGGGGTCCTGGTCGATCACCCCCTCGGTCGCCAGGGCCCCGCTTGGCACGCGCCTCGGAACGGTCCGGCGCAACCAGTCGACGCACGGCGCTATCCCCCCCAGCGCCCTTTTCTCCTGGTTGCGCCGGGCCTTCGTTTTCCAGGGAAAGGACGCAGCGTGCTGAGCCAAGCCCTACTCGAACTGGAACAGGACATGGACGCGGTCCCTCGCGGTCCGGGTGGCGACCCCATCGCCTTCAACCTCCAGGGCGAGCCGATCACCACCCGGGAGGCCATCGAACTGGCCGAAGACCTCGATCGCTGCACCCTGGTTTGGACCCCGATCAGACTCCCGTCAGGCCGGCCGGCCGTCGTGCGCACGGTTTTTCAGGTCTTCGACGACGAAGCCTCCCGCGGACCGGTCCCGGAGGGACACGTGCCGCAGTTGTACGCCTCGGTGCTGTACACCGCGGGCCCCGAACCTCGTTTCGTGAAGCGGCTGTGGACGTACGGCTCCGAAGCGGAGGCGCGGAGCGGCCACCCGGAAGCCACCGCCGAGTTCCAGTCAGGGCGGGTCCATGTCGACCTGTGAACTGCGCGAGCGGCCCCCGCTCCCCCACCGCCTGGTCGTGCCGGCCGTCCACCCCGGCGACATGGGCCTGGTGCTCACCGTGCATGCCCTGGAGTGGGACGGCGGCTACGGGCACTGGGCGCTGACCCCCGCCAACGGCCTCCGCTACGTCCTGCCCCAGGGCCTGCACGACTGGGCCCGCCAGGTCGACACGGACCTGCGCCGAGGGCTGCTGACCCTGCCTCTAGTGGCCGCCTTCTCCCGGCAGGCCGGCGGCTTGGCGGTCCGGATACTGTCATCCGCGCAGAACGTATAAGGAGAGGTCGTGGCACTGCTGCCCCTGAACGGGACGCTGAGGACGCAGTACCTCAACAAGGTGCGAGGCATGCAGATTTTCAGCGTCGAACGCCCCGTGACGCTGTGGGTCGAAGGCATCTATACGGCGCCCCAGGAGCGGCTCGTGTGGATGGAGTGCTCGCAGGGCACCTGGCGCCTGCCGGCGGAAATGCGGGACTGGGCGGAAGAAGTCGAGAACCGCGCCCGCGCCATCGTGGGCCACGACGACATCTTCCCGTGCAGCATCGTGTTCGCCCCCACTGTGGGTGGCCACTACGAGGTCGAGCTGCGTCCCGAGGGCTACCGGCCGTTTCTCCGTACATAGGAGAAAGCCGCACCCCATGCGCAAAAAGGTGCGGCTTTCGACCTGCGTGGGACCTCGCCAGCCCCGTTCTGCCGGATTCAGTCTGGCACGGGGTCGGCGGGTGCGCAGTCCGCCGTTCGAGGGAGCTGGGCGATATCTTCGGGCTGGTTCGACCAGCGCCAGCGCTGCCCGTCCCAGACGATCATCTGGCCGTGATTGCGGCAGTGGAAAAAGCGGCCGACTTCGGTTTTGAGGTCGGGGGCCATTTCGACGAGGGCGGTGATGACGCACGTGCAGGCTTCCCCGGTCACTCGGCAGCCTCCTTCTGGAAGTCATCGCACATGGCGCGGGCCCAGTGCCAGTAGCCGCAGGTGCAGAACCGCATGGCGTGCAGGTGAGCGTCCTCGCTGTAGACGCACCGAACGAGCATGCCGGCCGGCCAGGGCGCCGGGTGGTAGACCGTCCAGGCCCGCAGCGAGGCACTACAGCAGCGCATGAAACCGCCGCCCATGACGGGCACCGGCGAGAGGCCGGCAGGCCCCACATCTTCGTTGGCCGCGTGGAAATCGCGGCACAGTGAGCAATACCCGTAGTCCATTCGAGTTGCCTCAATTCTGCTGCCGCACTCCGGGCACAGGGCCCGCGGCTCAGGCACGTGAATCATGCTGGAAGGCTAATCGCTGACATGCCGCAAATGGCGGAACCGAAAGCCGTGGACGACCCGCGTCTCTGGGCGATTGCATATCTGAGGTTCTACGTCCAGGACGCCGACCTCAAGAGCCGAAAAAGCCGGCGCCTGCTGGAACGCGACGCCCGGTACATGGCCAGAGCGGTGGGCAACTTCACGCTGTTTCTGATGGATGCCGTCTGGCTCCCGGTGAACTACGGCGTTCACTGGACGGACCCGTGGGTGGAGGTCGATTCCCTCCGCCGGATCAGCCCTCCCCTGCGCGCGGCCTTCGTCCGCAGGGAGCGCTACCGGCGGCTGGGCAGGGGCCTGACGGTGTTTCCGCGGCGCCGACTGCGCAGAACAGCCAGGGACGCCGTCGCCATGCTCTGGCTGGCCTACCAGGCGGAGTGCCCCGACGCCCCCCTGCTTTACGGGTCGGCTCCCGTACTGGAAATGCTGGACCGGTACCGGCTTCGCTTCGGCCATTCGAGTGGCCCCTGCGAAAAGGCGTAACTTGCCGGCACCGGAGACCGTTGCTCAGTACGACGGACGACGGAAAGTCCCCCGCCGTGACGGCGTCGCTCTCCACGGCGAGGTGACGGGGACGGACCTGAGACCGCAGCGAATGGCCCCCTGCTGATGACCTGTTCCTCCTCAGCAGGGGGTCTTGCTGTTCCCCCGACGCCCCGAGGAGCACGCCGTGGATGACGGCGAGTACACCGACGTCTTGCCCGAGGCCGCGTTCCTCGCGGCGCTGAGCACCGACCTGTTCCTCTCCCCGGCCTGCGCAGCCGGCGAGCACGCCGAGTGCTGGCAGGTCGACAGCTTCCGCGGCCGGCCGTGCTGCTGCCCCGACTGCGACCATGTCGACCTACGCGGCGCCCCACCGCCGGCCACTCTGCCGCTGCTGCACCTGGCCGACGACGGCCACCAGAAACCCGGCTACACGTACCACAAGGGCCAGGGCCTGGGCGTGCGCACCGATCTGTACCGGGCGCTCAACCGCGTCCTGGAGCTGCACGTCCACGAGTTGCGCCGGCCGTACCTCACCTACAGGCTCGCGGTCGCTGCGGCCCTCGTCTACGCCCCCCGCCGCGGCGCATGACGGCCATGTGAGTGAGCGACCGAAAACTCCGCCGATCTTTTCCCCGGTTCACTCGAAAGCCGGTCCGTGTCGCGCTGGAACCCAAGGTCGTCCGTTTCAAGATGGCGTCAGCCCCGTTCCGAAAGGACACTCAGATGGCTGACGGCTCCGAAAAGGCGGAGATCGACATCTACACGGAGCGCGCCCACCTCCTGGCCGTGATGGTCGCGCTCTTCGGCGGCGCACTCAGCTACACCGACCCTCTCGCCCCTGGCTGGCCGGTGCTGTACGTCGAGTGCCCCACCGGTCAACTCAGTTGGCACATCCACCCCGACGACCTCTGGCTCTTCCCGAACGTCCCGGTCGTCGAGGACTACCCGTGGGACCGGCACACGACCCGGGTGAAGTACAAGCGGATCAGGTCGCTCGTCCAGCAGCTCCCGAAGCTCACCTACGCCAGGCCCGAATACGGCAACCCCTGAAATTACCCGCCCCGAATTCGACGCCGGCACGGTGGGTGTGGTCCCGCCTGATGTCGAGGTGATCGTCATGCCCCTCGTGCGACGTCCGAACCCGTCGTGGCACGCGTTCCAGGAGGTTCTCCCCGGCACTCCCACCGGATGGCCCAGGAGCAGCCTCGCGGCCGGCTGGCCCTCGGAGCTTCCCGACCCTCGCGGCACGCCAGCCCACACCGCGGCCACCCTCCCCCGGCTGAGCGCCCAGCCCGGCACGAGCCCGGTCCGCGGACGCCCCACCCGCGCCCAGCTCGGCCTCGGCGCCGCGCCCACCGGAGCGCCGGCCATGGGCCACGGCCGCAGCTCGATTTTCATGGCACCCACGTACTGACCCGGAGGTCACCCATGTCCGACGTCCTCAGCGTCCTCGTGTCCGTCAGCGTCCAGCTCGGCGTCGTCCTCGGCCTGTAGCGATGCCGTTCAAGAGCAAGGCCCAGCAGAAGATGGCCTTCGCCAAGGGCAAGCCCTGGGCGGAGGAGTGGGCCGACAAGACGGACCAGTCCAAGCTCCCCGCACGCAAGGGGAAGAAGGCCGCCGGTGGGAAGGCGAAGTCCCAGAGGCGGTCATGACGAAGGCCCCTCGCTCTGAGTCGTGCCAGAGCGAGGGGCCTTCGCCGGTTGTCAGTCGGTGAGGTAGGAGTCGTCCTCCTTCACAGAGGCGATGAACGCCTGGAAGCCGGCGGAGGCGAAGTTCAGCACGGGGCCTCGCTTGTTCTTGGAGTCCCGCACTCGGACCCCGCCGGTGAGCGGCGCTGTCTCCAGGCAGTCTGAACCGCTGCCGCTGCCGGAGTAGGACGACTTGAAGAAATCTTCCTCAGAGACCTGCTGGGTCGCGAGGGCGGCGTGGTCAGCCACGGGACTTCTCTTTCCTGATCGATCGAATCATTTCCAACGACTCCCTCGGACCTTCGGACAGCGTCCGCATAGAGTCGAGGTAGTAGCGCGCTTCCCGGACATCCCGAGGGGTATTCCGCAGAAACATCCCAGTCATCGTGTCGTACACGGCGATGGGGTCCTCACCCTCTCCGTCAAACTCAAGGAGATGCAAGGGGTACACGAGGGTCGCGGGGGCTGTTTCCGGGATGACCCTGTACGCGACCTTATGCTTACGTGCATCTTCGAGCAGCGAGTCCAACTGCTCGACCATGACGCCCTTCCCGCCCACTTCCTGCTGCAAGACGGATTCGCTCACGATCACTTCGAGCGAGGCCGGCCGCGGCCTGTCAAACACAGCGCGTCGGCCGCGGCGAAGGGCCACGGAGCGTTCCAACTGGTCCTGTGCCAGCACCGAGCTGGCCACCGATGCGCTCCAGGCGCGTGCATAGTTCGCCGTTTGCAGCAGGGCCGGGATCGTCCCCACGGCCGAGGTGGTGATACGGGCGGCGGCGTCCTCGAAGGCGATGAACTCGATGAGACTCTCGGGGAACTCGTCAGCAAAGTCGGTCCACCAGGCGCCGGCGATGGCCTTGCCCTCGCTGATCATGGTGGTCAGCTTGGCCCGGGTGACCGGGTCCATCTTGAGGAACTTGCAGATCGTGGCCCACTCGTCGTCCTTCGGCCATGACTTGCCCGTCTCGATCTGCGAGTAACGGTGGTAGGTGGTGCGCCCGATCGCCTTGGCGACGTCGATCTGCTGCACTCGCTTGCCGTTGAGGAGCGTGTTCTTTCGCACGCGCGCCAGCTCCTCGCCGAACCGCTTGCGTGCCCGCAGGGCTGCGGTGTTGACCGCCAAGATCATCCCTCCCTTCTGTCGGCGGGCTTCCGTGCGCAGGGTAGCGCGAAGCCACCCAATCGTGGCACGTCCGGGGCCAATTCGGGCTTCTGGGTTGCGTACGCAGTTACGTACGCAGCACACTCAGTGGCAACGCACCGAACGGGGCTCGTAGCGGTGCGTGTTCGTCTTGCGCGGCTGGCCGATAGCCGCGTGCTGGAGGCTGCCATGCGCACAGATCAGCACCAACAGCAAGATCAGCACCAACAGCACCACGCCTTCGTGGATAGAAGCTCGTTCCCGCGACTGCCGGCTGCGGTTGGTCTGGCGCGGGACTGGGTGAGGAGGGCCTTCACTCAGGCCGGCGGCACCGAGGAGCAGGTGTACACCTGCGCTCTGCTCGTCAGCGAACTCGCCACGAACGCGGTCCAACACGCCACCGGGGAGTGCTTCGAGATCACGGTGTGGCCCTCGGGCGCGGTCGATGTGAGGGATGCATCGTTCAGCAAGCCGGAGCCGAGATTCTCCGGTGAGGGTGATGAGAACGGCCGGGGATTGCAGCTCGTAGCCGGGTTATCCCGGCACGTCGAGCTGATCCCGGTTTCCGACGGGAAAATCATCAGGTTCTGGCCATGAGGGCGACAGACGAGGCCACCGCGAAGCAGGAATTCGACCTGTCGCTCCTGTCCGAGGCAGAGCTAGCCCACGACCCGTACCCTGACCGCCCTCTGCGGCTGACCGTGCTGGGTTACCGGGAGGACGCCCCCGGCGGCACGGTCGCTTCCGTCGAGATCCGTACCACCCCAGAGCAGCTCGGGTTCGTGTTCAGCAAGTACCGCGCACTTCAGCTGACCCTCGCTGACCGGGCTCGTAAGCGGGCACTGGAGGACGCGAACGAGGAGGCCAAGGGGCGCATGCTCCAGGAGGCCAACTCCGGCCTTCCGGTGGCCCCTGACCCATTTGCCAGCTTGCAGCTCCTTGACCGGCTGCGCCGGGGCCTGGAGCAGAAGCTGGGGCCGGTTCCAGAAGACACCCTGCCGGGCGAGATCGAGCCCTAGCCCGGCGGGACCTGCTGCGGCGGTTTCGCAGCGGCAGTGATGCACGGCCCGGCTCCGACCTCCGAAGGAGCATGCGGGCCGGGCCGTGCATCTCAACTCGGCTCGATTCCAGCCCATTCGGGCGCACAAGCGGTGGCGGGAGGTGTTCAGGAAGGCCCTCCCGCCGCCTGAAAGCGGGCCTGGCCGGCGCGCGATGCCCTCCAGTTGGCCGCCGGCCAGGCCCCATCGAGGAGACCAGCATGACCAGCAGGACAGCCAGCAGTGCAGAGGTATGCGCGCTCATCGGCGTCTTCGGCATAGCGGTCTGGACCGGCACGGTCGCCCTGATCGTGCGCGCCGCCGGCCGCCGGCAGTGCTGCCCTCCGTGGTGTCCCTGCCGTGCTGAAGAGGACTACCTGGACTCCGCCTTCGACGGGACTTCCACGTCTCCCTACCCGTCGTACGGGCGGCTCACGATGCCGATTCAGAAGGGTGGTGATTCCGGGGACGAACTTTAAGTCGCACCTAGTGCTGCGTCTGGGCTGGCATTGCGAGTGCTGACTCCCTGGTCGCCACCAGCCCAGGCGCTCACCTGGACGGCAATTCCCTTCGCTAATTCCGGAAGTCATTTGAGCGCTTCCGGAGTTTTGGCATGCCTGCAAATTATCGCCGAATTCAGCATATGCCATTTTCCAATCAGGCCCATTTACCTCTTCCTCTCGGGATGACAGAAGCTCTACTTTTCACCGCGGGAGAGATTCCCTTTCCCGCTCGCCCACTGCGAGACGTCCCACACGGAGGTACTGCCTTGACCCCGCAGAAGATCACCGTCCCGGCCGACGCCGGCCAGCTCGACATCGACGACTGGCAGCTCGACATCACGATCACGGACTCGCCGACCCCCGTACCTGCCGACTGCGGCAGCGGCGACGGATGCGGCAGCTCCTGCGCCTCGGCGTGCGCGAGCTGACTTCTGATCTGAGCTGAAGCCAGTGCGGGGCGGTCACCCGCCTCGCACTGGCATGGCAGAAGGGCAATCCATGAAGACGCGGGCCAAACTCCTGAGCAGCGGCGACGTGCTTCTCGTGCGGGCGGCCGTGCTGCCGCTGAACTCCCAGAACATCCGATGGCCAGTCGAGGACGATCCGGCCGACTGCCGGCGCTGGCTGGAAGAGGTCTGGGCCAACCCCACCTTCTCGGATGCGGCTCGGGCGGCCACGCCTCGACTCGCCAAAGCCGCCGACCGCGTCCTGCAAGGACAGGACGTCTCACCGAAGCAGCTCCGCAAGACGGTGGCCGCCACTGCCAGGTACTTCCTGCGCGCAGCGGGCCGGCCTACGCCCTTCGGCCTGTTCGCCGGTGTGGCCACCGCGGGCCGCGGACCCTGCACCGGAACGATCGGCACAGCGCATACGCCCCTCGCCCGCCCGGACACCCTGTGGCTGGACCACGTTCGCCGCGATCTTGCTGCCCGGCCCGACGTGGTACCGCACCTGTCTTTCCGTGTGGATGACCTGGTGGTGAGGCGCGGTGACGTCCTGGACCGTCCGCTGTCCGGTGGCCGAATGGCCAGCATGCGTGTCCACCGGCCCTTGGCTGCCCTGCTGAAGCTCGCCGCCGACCCCGTCCCAGGGCATGAACTGCTGCTTCACCTAGGCGAGTTGGGCGGCACACCCGGCCAAGCGATGCGTCTTGTCGCTGATGCTCTGGAGGCCGGCGCGCTGGCCAGCAACCTGGCCGCACCCATGACAGAGCCCGACCCCCTCGGGCACATGCTTCGCCTCCTGCTGCCTGTGAAGGCGAACCTGAACCCCGGCACGGTCGGCGTGCTCGATGAGCTAACGGACATTCACCGCCTGTTCGGCGCGCACAACGCCGCCAAGTCCCCCGACGTCGCCAGGAAGCTGCGTCAGACGGCTGCGGACAGGATGACCGGGGTCTGCGACGAAGGCCGGACGCGGCTCAGCGTCGATCTGCGGCTGGACGCCACGGTGCGCGTGCCCCCGCCCGTCCTGGAGGAAGCCGAACGCGCCGGAGAAGCGCTGCTTCGCCTGACCAGGAACCTGCGGGAACGGCCAGTGTGGTCCACGTACCACGAGATTTTCTGGGAGCGGTACGGCGCCGGCAGTCTCGTGCCGATCCGGGAGGCCGCCGACCTGGCTGCCGGAGCCAGCCTGCCGGCGGACTTCCCCATGTCCCTGCTTACGGAGCCTCCCGTCAGTGTTCTTCCGCGCGATGAACTGCTCATGCGCAAGGCGTGGCAGACCGCCATACACGAGGCCCAGGAGATCCGGCTCACGGACGCCGACCTCGACGAGCTGTGCACCGCCGACCTGGACGAAGTGCCGGTCGTGCCACACATGGAGATGGCCGTACGCGTCCACGCCGCCACGGCCGCGGCCGTGGACGAGGGCGACTTCACCCTGACCGTGCGTCCCGCGTGGAGCACCGGCGTGTACTCCGGGCGTTTCGCTGTCACCCTCGACGACAGCGGGATGGGCGCGGCCTACAGGAAGCTGCCCACCCTGGTCGACGGTGCTCTCCCGGCCCAGCTCTCCTTCGTCCCGCCCCACCCGCACGCCGAAAATATCGCGCGCACACCGCAGTTCCTGCCGTACGTCATCCCTGTGGGCGAGCACTGGGAGGACGCGGATCACGTGATCCCGCTCGATGACCTCGCCGTGCTGTCCACCAGCCGGCGGATGCACCTGGTGAGTCTGTCGCGCCGGCGTGTGGTGGAACCCGTCGTGCTTCACCCGCTCGCGCTGGAAAAGCAAGCCCCTCCCCTGGCCCGGTTCATTGCTCTGCTCGCCCGCAGCTTCGCCGGCGCCTGGACCCGTTTCGACTGGGGACCGCTTGCCGTGGGGATGCCCTACCTGCCGCGGGTTCGCTACGGCAAGGCCATCCTGTCCTGCGCCCGCTGGCGCGTGACCGCCAAGGATCTGCCCGACAGCAGCTTCGGCCCCGCCTGGCACGACGCCTTGACCAGGTGGGCCGCCAACTGGAAGTGCCCCCACCGGGTCGAGCTGTTCTCCGACGACCGGTACCTGCGTCTCGACCTGGCCGAACCTGTTCACGCGCGGCTGCTGCACGCCCACCTCAAACGTCACGGGGATGCGGAGCTGATAGAGGTCCCCGAAGACCACGAGCTGGGCTGGATCGGGCACGCGCACGAGATCACCCTGCCCATGACATCT
Source organism: Streptomyces hamibioticus (assembly GCF_047946815.1). Classification (NCBI taxonomy): domain Bacteria; kingdom Bacillati; phylum Actinomycetota; class Actinomycetes; order Kitasatosporales; family Streptomycetaceae; genus Streptomyces; species Streptomyces hamibioticus. Next base: position 4,457,977 of record NZ_JBKKQY010000001.1, on the reverse strand, counting down.
GCGCGCTCTCCACTGCCGCACCCGGACATCGCGATGGCGCCGGTCGTGCGCAACGAGATGCTGCCGCCCCCGGGCGCCGCCCAGTGGGCGCAGGCCAAGCTCTTCACGCACCCCACCGTGATGGACGAGATCCTCACCCGTCGGCTCCCCGAGCTGCTCGACACACTCGGTGGGCGTGACTGCTGGTTCATCCGCTACCACACCTCGCAGGAACATGATCATCTCAGGCTGCGCATCGCCGCGCAGAACGCTGCGTCGTACGCCGAGGTGCTCCAGGCCCTGACCGAGTGGACCGAGCAGCTCCAGCGTGCCGGCCTTGTCTCCCGGCTCGTCATCGACGGCTACCGGCCCGAGTTCGGCCGCTACGGCACCGGGCCGGTACTCGAAGCCGCCGAGGCCGTATTCGTCGCGGACAGCGACATGACACGTCACCTCCTCGCCGACATCCCCAAGGCAGACCGCAACGTCCTGTGCGCACTCGGCATGATCGACATGGCGCGCGGACTGCTGGGAGAAGAGGAAGGCGTGCGCTGGCTGGCCACCACCGCCGCCGACGCATCCGGCCGGCAGGAGATCACCCGGGCCGTCCTGGACGAGATCCGTGCAGGCGCCCTCGGCCGGTGCACAGGCTGGACGGACCGGATCGTCAACGCGCGGGAACGCCGCAGCAAGGCGCTGGACGCGTACCGCATGCAGCTCGGCGGCCGGCCGCTCGATTCCGTGCTGGAATCGCTGCTGCACATGCACCACAACCGGCTCATGGGGCCCGACAGGGAGACAGAGGCAGCATGCCGTCATGCGGCACGGCAGGCGTGCCGGTCCCTGCTCGCCCGGAGGGCGACCAATGACTGACGTCCTCCACGACTTAGGGCGCGGTCTGCCCGGCTCCGTCCTGTACCAAGGGCTGCTCGCCCAGGGAAGCGGTCGGTGGCAGGCCGCGCACCGTGCGGCACGCGCGATGGCCGCGAAGGCGCCCACGGGACACCACGAGAGCGCCGGCCTGTACTACGGGGCCCCCGCCGTGGCGTTCGCCCTGCATTCGGCTGGGCACCCCGCCTACCGGTCCGCGCTCGAAGCTCTGGACGAGGCCCTGACCATGCTGGTGGCCCAGCGCCTGTCGACGGCCGAACAGCGCATGGACGACGGCCGGCCGCCATGCATGCGTGAGTACGACCTGATCAGCGGCCTGACTGGATTCGGTGCGTATTTCCTGCACCGCGATTCGAGCACCGAGTCACTGCACGGCGTCCTGCGGTATCTGGTCCGGCTGCTCCAGGAGCGGGTCAAAGTCGACGGCCGCGAGCTGCCAGGCTGGTGGACCTCCGACAGCCCCACCAGCCACCCTGACGATGCCTGGCCGACCGGGCACGGGAACTTCGGGATGGCTCATGGGGTCGCCGGCCCCATTGCCCTTCTCGCCCTGGCGAGCCGAGCGGGGCACACCGTGCCCGGCCAGCTTGAGGCCCTGACGGCGTCCTGCGGGCTCCTGGAGCAATGGGCTCACCCAACGCCGGCGGGGAGCGCGGCCTGGCCCGAGACGGTTTCTGTGGACAGGTGGCTGGCAGGTCCCGTGCCTCAGTTCCGGGCGGGCAGGCCCTCATGGTGCTACGGCACGCCAGGCATCGCCCGAGCCCTACAACTGGCCGCGATTGCCTGCGGCAGGGAGGACAGCCGTCTCCGGGCAGAAAGCCTCCTGACCGCGTGCTTGCGTGACCCCGACCAACTCGCACGCATCACCGATCCCACGGTCTGCCACGGCTGGGCCGGCCTGTGCCTCGCTGCGGACCGAGCGGCTGCCGACACCGACTCCGACAGCCCTCTACGCCGTACGCTGCCGCGTCTTCGGGCCCGGTTCACGGCCCACCTGGCGCACAATCCGCTTCCCGAAGGCGCCGGGCTGCTCACGGGCGCCGACGGTGTGCTCCTGACCATCCACACCCTCAATCCCTCCCATCCCGTTGCATCAGGGTGGGAGACGTGCCTCCTTCTGCACTGAAAGGAACCCTGTGAACGACACACCCACCCTGGACGAACGGCGCAACCGACTCGTCGACCAGATCACGGCCGGCCGCGCTCTGCCGGCGGCGGTCGAGCGGGCCATGCGCACTGTCCGGCGCGATCAGCACCTTCCGGGCCTCGACCCGTCGAAGGCGTACACCGACGAGGCGGTGAGCATCAAGGACAACCCCAGCGGTCCGCTGCCGCTGTCGCTCGCGTCCGTGCCGTCCATCGTCGCGATGATGCTCGCGCAGCTCGACGCACAGCCTGGCGACCGGGTCCTGGAGGTCGGTGCCGGCACCGGCTACAACGCCGCACTCCTGGCCGAGATCGTCGGCGAGGCCGGCGAGGTCACCACCGTGGATATCGACCCGGATGTGGCTCTACACGCGCGGACCGCGCTGAACAACACCGGCTACGAGCGTGTGACGGTCATCGAGCGAGACGGTCTGAAGGGGGCTCCGGAAAACGCTCCGTATGACCGGATGATCGCCACCGTCGGTCTCTGGGACATCCCCCACGCCTGGTGGGAGCAGCTCGCTGACGGCGGCCAGCTCGTGTTGCCGTTCCGCTGGCGCGGACAGACGCGCTCCGTCGCCATGACCCGCCGCGGCGACACCTTCGTCTCCGAAGGAATGGAGCTGTGTGGCTTCGTGCCCATCATCGGCCAGGACGGGGAGCGCACCACCGAACTCGCCGACGGGACGATCCGGCTGCACTACGACCAGGACCAGAAGGTCGACGGTGGCCTTCTCGCCGACGTCTTCTCGACATCGCTCGTCGAGGTGTGGTCGGAGGCCCGGGTCGGCAGCGAGGAGCCGTTCGACGGGGTCTGGCTGCGGGCCACCGTCACCGACGACCGCGTGTGCCGGCTGGAGGTCACCAAGGAGGCCCTGGAGGCGGGAGTGCGCCGGCCCGCGATTCCGGTGCGGACCCCTGCGCTCGTCGCCGACGAATCGCTGACCTACATGATCCTCCAGCGGGAGGACGCCGATGCGGAGCGGCCCTGGCGTCTGGGCGCTGCCGGCTACGGGCCGGACGGTGCCGACCTGGCCCGCAAGCTCGTGGCTCACATCGACGCCTGGAGCACCGACAGGGACGCCGTGCCGACCATGACCGTCTGCCAGGCCGGCGCCGCGCGTGACAGCGTCGAGGGGCATGTCATCGCGAAGAACGAGACGGACATCGCGCTGACCTATTAAGCGTCGATCATTCGCTCCCTGACGGCCTGGAGAGTGGCGAGTGCCATGTCCCACTCTCCGAGGTCGTCAGGGAGGTGCTCGGCGGGGTTCTCGGCCACGCGCATGCCATAGGCCCAGACCGAGATGCTGTACTCCCGCGCGGCGTCCGGGGTCATCTTGGCGATGCGCCGGCGGGCGTCGGTCAGGTACGGGTTGGGGGTGTCTCGGCGGGCGAACACGGCGTCTCCGGGGTGTGGCGGCGGTAGTTGGGCAGCAGATTGCCCTCTGAGCTGAGCACGGCCGCAGGGCGGGCGCTGAGGGCCTGGGCGAGGGCCTGGTGCTCGTCGTCGGCGCGGGAGGTCCAGCGGCCGACCACGAGGCCGCGGGTGCCGAGGCGGAAGACGGTGGCGGGCTCGGCCCGCCGGTAGGGGGGTTCCGTCTCCTGGTAGTAGGTCGTGTAGCGGCGGGGCCAGTCGCGCCGGCAGCGGGTGGTGGTGATGAGCATGAGCGTCACCAGGCCGCCGGGCTGTAGGGCTTGTTGTTGAAGTGGGTGTTGATCAGCCGGCCGGGCGAAGGGGCACGGCGGAAACGATCCCATTCACGACGGGAGACGTTGTAGTACTCGTAGCCGACGCCGTCGCGGTAGAGGCCGGAGCCGATCTTTTCGCCTCGGAACCTGACGAACATGGTCCGGGACCGGTAGTCGTAGCCGGCGGCCATGGTCCGCGGCCGGGGCGGGTTCGAGGTGTTCGTGGGCCGCTCGGTGAGCAGGGCCTGGTCGTCGCCCAGGTGGAAGGCGCGTACGAGCGCGGCGAACTTGCGGGGCCCAAGCTGCTCGCGGCTGCTGAGAATGTATTCGCGGATTTCGTCGTCACTGAATCCGTGCAGAGGCATGGAAAACCCTCCCGTCCGAGGCCGGTGCTTCGACCGTAGGCAGGGAGGGTTTTCTGCGGATATTCGTCAGGCGGCCAGGCGCCAGAATCCGCGTTCCTGTGCAGGGTTGCGGATTTCACGGACGAAGGTGTCGCGGGCGAAGGCGTCGTACCGGTGGTGGTCCCGGAGATTCTGGTGCCCGTAGAACGTCATGGTGGTCTCCAGCGCCAGGCCCTTGAGGGTGCGCGCGAAAGTGATCGACGTCTTGCGCATCAGATGGTGGTGGAAGTCGTCGGGCCGGACGCCGGTGTATCCGCGGATTTCCTTGATGATGTGGTCCACGCCCTGGGGTGTGAGCCCCTTGCCCAGCTTCGCGGAGGGGCGGTGGCCGGTGAGCAGGATCGGCCCCTCGGTGCGGCCGTTGAGCAGGGTCGTGATCGCCTCGTGCACAGGGAGCGGCAGGTTGATCGTCTGCCAGTAGCGGCCCTTGACGCGCCAGAAGCGCAACGTGGGGCCGAACGCGTTCTCCCCCAGGTTCTCGGCCAGGCTGAGGATGCTCTCCTCCTTACGCTGCCCGCAGCCGAGGCCCAGGCCGACCACCACGGCGTCGCGGGCCGACTTCTCCCGCACCTTGGTCCACAGGTCGCGGGCCTCCCACTCGGTGAGGTGGTCGATCTTGTCGGGCTTGGGGACGTGGATGATCAGGCCCGTGCAGGGGTTGGCCGGCAGGCGGAGGCCGTTGGCGATGGCGTAGTCATAGAAGTCGCGAAGGACGTCGAGCCGGTGCTGACGCGAGGCCGGCGCGTACGGGAGGTACTTGCACTCGTGCCAGCAGGGGCCCGGGTGGTCGGGGTGCTGCTCGCTGGCCAGGTAGGCGAGGTAGCGGCTGACATGGGGCTGTGTCGGGTGCGCGGGGTCGGCGCCGAACTTGCGCATGAACGCGAGGAAGAAGTCGATCTCTTTGCGGTAGCGGTCCGCGGTCTCCTGGCTCTTCAGCGCCTTCAGCTCGCGGTAGGCGTCGGCGATCTGGTCGATGGTGCGCTCGGCAAGCCGGTCGGCGTTGAGGGCGCTCAGGTCGAAGAAGTCCGCGGTGGTCATGGCCGCACCGTAGGGCGTTACTTGGTGTTAGGTCGCAAGTATCGAGACCAAGTAACGCAGCTCACAGCAGCAGGAGCATTATCTGTCCATATTTGCACCGCTTTAGCTTCGCCGGCATGGGGACCACGCCGCTCGACGCCACCGATCACGAGCTGACCCTGGGCATGCCCGAGGAGCCCGAGCCGGCGTCCAAGGACAGCAGCGACCCCGCCCTCATCGCGGACATCATCGACAAGATCATCCTTGTCATCGACGAACTGTCCGGCCACCCCCTGCGCCCCTACCAGCTCCCCCTCGCCCGGCGCATCCTGGAGTCCCTCATCACCGAGGACTCCGCCAAGATCACCGCGTTGTGGTCCCGGCAGTCCGGCAAAAGCGAGACGGTCGCCGACACGGTATGCGGGGCGGCGATCATGCTGCCGCGCCTCGCCAAGCTCTTCCCGACCCTGCTCGGCAAGTTCCGCGAGGGCCTTTGGATCGGCGTCTTCGCCCCGACGGACGAGATGTCGGAGACCCTGTTCTCCCGGATCGTCGGCCGGCTCACGTCCGAGCGCGCCCAGGAGCTGCTCGCCGACCCCGAGATCGACGAAAAACTCATCACCCGCGGAAAGCTGCTGCGGTTCAAGCGCTGCGGGTCCATCATCCGCAAGCAGACCGCGCACCCGAAGGCCCAGATCGAAGGCCAGACCTACCACCTAGTGGTGGTCGACGAGGCCCAGGCCGCGGACGAGAAGGTGCTCAACAAGTCGATCGCACCGATGCTTTCGAGCACCGCGGGGACTCTGTGCCTCACCGGCACCCCCACCTACAACAAAAATTCCTTCTACGAGCAGATCCAGAAGAACCGGCGGGAAGCCACCCGCAAAGGTAGAAAGAACGACCACTTCCAGGTGGACTGGAAGGAGGTCGCCAAGCACGTCCCGCGGTACAAGAAATTCGTCCAGTCCGAGATGGACCGGCTCGGCGAAGAGTCCGACGAATTCAAACTGAGCTACCGTCTCATCTGGCTGCTCGACAAGGGCATGCTGGTCACCAGTGACCGATTCGACTCACTCGGCGACGTTTCCATGCGCGTGGTCCAGGAATGGCACCGCTCCCCCGTCGTCGTAGGAATCGACCCCGCGAGGAAAACAGACTCTACCGTCGTCACCGTTTGCTGGGTGAACTGGGACTATCCAGATGAGTACGGGTACTTCGAGCACCGCGTGCTCAACTGGCTGGACCTCACCGGACTCGACTGGGAAACCCAGTACTACCGGATTGTGGATTTCCTCAATCACTACAACGTCTTCGCCATTGGCATCGACTCCGGCGGACTGGGGGACGTCGTCGCCAGCCGCCTGCGCGTCCTGATGCCGTACGCCCAGATCGTCGACCTGAAGAGCGACCGCACGAACCAAACCAAGCGGTGGGCGCACATGATGGACCTCATGTCCAAGGGGCTCGTCATCTGGCCGGCACACGCGAAGACCCGGCAGACCAAGAACTGGCGGAAGTTTAGGCAGCAGATGGAAGACGCGGAGCTGACCTACCAGGGTCCGCACATCATCGTCGCTGCCCCCGAGGTTGACGCTGCCCACGACGACTACGTGGATTCCCTCGCGAACGCCCTCTTCCTCACGGCGGATATCGCGCTCCCCGAAGCCGAGATGCACAACAGCCCCTGGTAGGCATTAACGGCACGAAAAAAGGCGTGCTTAGCGTCCTTGGTGAGACGTCTCAAATTGGAGGCCCACCATGGCGCAGAGCCCTCTCGCCCCGGACCCGCACTTCCAGGAAAGCGCCGACCGCTTCTACGAGCGGAAGACCGCGAACAACCCCTCTCGCCGAGGCCCCCTGCGCTTCCAGGAGGGTGTGGCCAGCGACAGCGACATCCCGAACGAATTCAGCACCGGAGTCATGCAGGGCTACCGCACCCCGCCCGGCCGCTCGAACCACAACCTCCCCGTGTGGCAGAAGTCGGCCGAGGAGACCATGCGCGAGCGCGCCCATGTCGGCAGCGCCTCGTGGCCCGAGGCCCCGACTTTCATCTCTGCCATGGCGGAGGGTGCCTCGGAGCCCGAGCTGAAGTACTCGAACGTCAACCGCGGCGAGGGCCGCCACCAGCGCCGGAACTACGCACGGGTGGACTGAGGACTACCCCGTGACCAACCCCGGCCAGTCCACTCCGTGGGCGAAGATCCCCGTTCCCAGCGAAGGCAAGGTCCCGGATGTCCCCGTGGACCTTGCCGCCGTTGCCGACGCAATCGACACGGTCCTCAAGAACGTCATCGGCGGCAGCACCGCCCCGACCGGGCCGCTCCAGCCCAGTGTGATCGACGCGTCCGCATCCATCGGCTCACTCAACACGACCCAGTCCAAGCAGCAGGCGCAGATCACCACGCTGCAAGGACAGGTCTCCGCGCTCAGCGTCGCGCCGTGGGCCAAGTCCACGTCGCGCACCTCGGCCTGGAGCATGCCCGGCACTACCAAGTCAGCCACGACGATCCACTCGTACCAAGTGCCCAGCTTCTCCCAGCGCCGACTGCTGATCGTCTTTGCCAGCGTCATCCTCGGCTGGTCAGTGGCCTCCGTCAGCACTGCCGTACGGACGCGCCTCATGGTCCGTGCCGACGGAGGCACCGCCTACGTGTCGCGGAACTGGGGCGTCGAGAACGGAAACGACCAGGCTCACCATCTCTTTTTCTTGGAAACCGTCGAGGCCGGCGACTCCGTCAACGTCGCCCTGGCCGCAGACGTCTACGGCGCTTCGGTGTCCAACGCGAATGTCTACACGCAGTCGATGGACCCGCGCCTCTACCTCATCGCACTGCCCTGGACCGGGTCGACAGTCCCCTACCTGCCCATCTGACCCAGTCCATAGCGCCTGAGAGGAGGTGATGCCATGTCGATCGCCTTTGTATCCCCCAGCATGCGAGCATCCGCGAGTGACCTGACCGTGTCGGTCAGCCCGCTCGGCCTGGTGGAGCTGGCGGACGAGTTACCGAGGAATTCGAGGTCCACGGTCCCCGCCTGACCCGCTACGCCAACCACTGGTCTTGGTACCTGGGCTATCACTTAGCACTGGGCCTACAAGCGTGAGGCCGGCGAGCCCAACATCACCATCAACTATGTTGGCGCCCTCAGCCGATACATCACCAACTTCACCTTCGGCCGCGGTGTCCATTTCCAGGCAGAGAAGAAATACGAGCACATCGTCCCGGCATTGCTTGACCGCGCCTGGAACATCGACAACGACAAGAAGTCACTGCTGTGGCAGATGGGCGAGAACGGCGGCGTATCCGGCGACTGCTTCGTGAAGGTGGCCTACGAGCCGGCCTGGACCGATCCCGCCGGCAACGTGCACGCCGGCCGGGTGCGCATCCTGCCGATGAACAGCGCCCAGGTATTCCCGGAGTACCACCCACACGACCGCGATCGTTTGCTCCGCGTAAAGGTCAAGTACAAATTCTGGGGCACCTCCCTAGAGGGAACCCGTGCCGTATACACCTACACGGAGATCATCACCGACGAGTTTATTGAGGAGTACGTCAATGACGAACTCCTCGACGCTCGGGAGAATCCCCTCGGACAGATCCCGGTCGTTCACATCCGTAACATCTCCGTATCCGGCTCCCCCTGGGGCCTGGCCGACATCGTTGACGTTATCCCGCTGAATCGCGAATTCAACGAGAAGGCCACCGAGATCTCGGACATCGTCAACTACCACTCGGCCCCGGTCACCATCATCACCGGCGCCAAGGCGAGCAACTTGGAGAAGGGCCCGCGCAAAATCTGGGGCGGGCTCCCGAAAGACGCGTCGGTCTTTAACCTGGAGAACGGTGTCGATCTGAGTGGTCCCCTCGCCTACCTGGACCTGGTCAAGCGCAGCATGCACGAGCTGACCGGCGTCCCGGAGTCGGCCCTGGGCCAGGCCCAGGCGATCTCCAATACCTCGGGTGTCGCACTGTCCATCCAGTTCTTCCCGCTGATGCAGCGGTACTCGCTCAAGCAGACCAACTACACCGATGGACTACGCCGGATCAACGAACTGATTCTGCGCACGCTGTTCCTGTACGAGCCGGAGACCCGAATCTACAACCCGGCCACCCAAGGAATCCGGACCTCGGAGGAACAGCCTCTCGTTATCGACCCGCGGGACCCGACCGTCTACGACACCACGTGTGATTGGCCGCCGCCGCTTCCGGTCGACGAGTTGGTCAAGCTCAACGAGGTGCAGGCGAAGTTGGCATTGGGGTTGGAGTCCAAGCGCGGAGCCCTGCGAGACCTCGGCGAGGTGTTCGTCGACGAGAAGATGCAGGAGATTTTCGACGAGCGCCTGGCCGAAGCCAAGGAAGACGGCGCACTCGAATTTATCAAGGCGCAAATTGCCTCGGCTATCTTGCGCTCAACGGGATTGCCGCCAACCGGCGTGGAAAGCCCGCCCCCGGCTCCCGCGAACGGGTCCTCCAAGGACACCGGTAAATCGGGAGCTACAAGCGCCGGGCCCCTGCCGGGTCTCCCCGGCACAGGCCGCGGCCAGGACATCGAATCAGTCCTGAGTGAACTCGTGACGCTCTCCAAGGGCACGAAACTCGCCCAGCGGAGGAATCCGGAAAACGACTGAACCGTCCGCCTCTCATTTCTAATCGTTCCGGCGGCTCCACCCGATTCGGAGTGAAGCAGTGCCAGACAACCCGAACCCCTCTCCGCCGAACCCGCCGGGGCCCCCGGCCCACCCGGGCAGTGGCGCGCAGGCGAACGCCGACGGCACCGTGACCGTACGCACCGACGCCAATCCGCCGGCCGAACAGCAGCCGGGCCAGGGCGGGCGCACCTTCACCGCCGCGGACTTGGAGCAGGTCCGCCAGGAGGAGAAGGACAAGCTCTACTCGCGCCTGACCAAGGGTGACGAGCGGCTCCAGGCCCTCGAAGCCGAACTGAAGGCCCTGCGCGAGGAGCGTGAGGCGCGAGAGCAGGCCGAGGCCGAGCGCCAGGCCGCGGAGGAGCAGGCCGCCAAGGAAAAGGCGGAGGCGGAGATGTCCGCCAAGCGGCTCGTCGAGGAGCGCTCCACGGAATGGGAGCGAAAGTTCCAGGAGCTTCAGGCGGAGCGCGAGCAGGAGCGCGCGGCCCTCGCGAAGGAGGCCGAGTACAACGCGCTCCGTGCATACATTCAGGAACGAATCGGCGCGGAGCGGAACAACATCGCTCCCGAACTGGTCGACCTCGTCAGCGGTAACACACGCGAAGAGGTGGATCAGTCGATCGAAATCCTCAAGGCGAAGACGGACGCCATCTTCCAGTCGATGCAGTCGGCGCAGCAGCAGGCTCGCTCGCAGATGCGCGGCGTTTCCGCTACCGGCTACACCGGAAACGGTCCGACGGACGGTGACGCCGGCGCCCGGCAGCTTTCGGTCGACGACATCAAGAACATGCCGATGTCCGAATTCGCGAAGTACCGCTCTCAGCTTCTCGGCTCGGCAGCCAGCAACTCCAGCAACCGCGGGCTGTTCGACTGACCAGCTCCCTACCAGGTCCGCCTCTCATTCCTACTCATTCCGGCGGCCGATCACGGAATGAGAGGTTCCCGTGGCAAGCGGAATCACCGGGACTCCGGTCCTGTCGCCCACGCCGACCGCCTACCAGGCGGCGAACTCCACGATGCTCACGCCGGCCATCCAGACCATCTGGAGCAAGGAAATTCTGTTCCAGGCGATGCCGGTGCTGCGTTTCGAGCAATTTCTTGTGAAGAAGACCGAACTCGGGACTGCCCCCGGCCTCACGGTGAACTTCATGAGGTACCGGTCGCTCGACGGCGCTCAGCAGCTCGTGGAAGGCGTGCGAATGGAAACGCACGCACTGTCCGCCGAGCAGATCACCATCACCGTCGCGGAACACGGATTCGCCATCGCGGTGACCGAACTCCTCCTCAACGCGAGCTTCGACGACGTAATGGCGTCGGGCGCTCGCCTTTTGGGGAGGAACATGGCCCAGTACATCGATGCGCTCGCGAGGGACACCTTCATGGGCGCCCCGTCGGTCCTCTACGGATACGACAAGCTCGCATCCTGGTCGGCCGGAGCCGCGCGTACTCCGCTTTCTCCGTACGACCGGGGAATGTTCGCCGATTCCGAGGCGACCATGGCGACCAACGGCGGCTTCTACTTCACCTCCGCGCTGGTCAAGGACGCCGTAGAGACCCTCGCCACGAAGAACGTCCCGCGGCTCGGCGAGACCTACGTGGCATTCGTGCACCCGCATCAGAGCCGTCGGCTTCGCGATGACCCCGAATTCATTGAGGTCACGAAGTATGCCGCTCCGGGCAATTTCATGCTCGGAGAGATTGGCCGCCTGAACGACGTGGTGTTCATCGAGACCACCCAGGTCTTCCAGGGCAACACGACCCCGCCGGCTACCCAGCAGCTCGGAACCAACATTCCGACGAACACTGCTCAGAAGTGGGGTGGCCAGCCCGCCCGGACTGCGTCCGGATCGACCCCGGCCATTCCCGAGGTGACGTCTACGCCGTCCAACCCGAACGCGCCGGCGAACCCGCTTTACCGCGCTCTGGTAATCGGGGACAACGCGGCGGGTCACGCCATCTCCCTCCCCGTCGAGCTGCGCGACGGCGGTGTGCTCGACTTCGGCCGCGAGCACGCGCTGGCGTGGTACTCGATTTTCGGTCTTGGGCTCATCACGGATTACGCCGTGGTGCAGTGCGTGACCAACTGATCAAGCCGGTCGGCCCTATTCTCCGGGGCGGCGGTAATCGACTCTCGCCGCCCCGGATTCCTCACTCGACTCGCTAGGAGAACAACCGTGCCCGCGAACCCGCGCACCAAGCGGAATCCGAAGGATCACACCGGGAACAAGAAGGCGATCCTCGCCGAGCAGCACGCCGAAGAACTGGCGAAGCGCAAGGGCGAACTCGCCATGCAGCATGCCGAGGCTGCCGCGAATCTTGATCAGCCCATTTCTCTCGACGAGAAGGGGCGAACCATTCAGGCCGTGTCCGAGGAAAGCTCCACGGACACGCCCGTCGAGCTGCCTCCGGAAAAGGTCAAGATCCGTATCGCGTGTGATCTGGAGAAGGTCACCATCGGTCAGGGCACGGATTTCGATTTCAAGGAGGGTCAGGTCTACGAGGTCCCCCTCAACGTCGCCCTGCATCTCGACCGGCTCGGCTACGTCTGGCAGTGGCTCTCCTAAAGGAAAGGGGCGCCCTCGTGGCGGAACTGAAGAGCCTCGCGGAAACCGAGGACACCCCGGCCAAGGGTCAGTGGTACCGGCTGCTCTCCGATTTCGGGGAGGGCGTCGGAATGCTGACGCGCACGCACCGGTACCGGCCCCCCGGCGGCGATGAGGTCCAGGAGCACGGCCGCATGCTCCTCGTCCTGGACGTGGTCGCACCCGCCACGGCCGGCGTGGGGTACAGCGCCGAAGACACCGTCGTCGCCATGTGGCTGGAGCAGACCGCGCCCGGCCGGCTCTCCCAGCACCACATCTCTCTCCCTGAGTCGCAGTTCTGCGCCCTGGTCGGCCCCGGCGAGGAACCTCCGGAGTACGCGGACTGGCAGGCGCAGATGGCTGGCGGTGGCTGATGGCCGCCAACGGGTTCATCGCGGTGCAGGGCGCCGTGTCCGCGCTCGACTTCCTCACCGGCCGCACCACGACGCTGGAAGCCGAGTGGCAGGCGAAGACCGCGGCCGGCATTCCCCAGCCGCGGACGACGTACCTCATGCTGCTCACCCAGGTCGTCACCGACGCCCAGACCGACATGACTACGTTGGTCGGCAGCGAGGCCGCCGGCACCGGTTACGCGCGGCAGCCCATCCCCTGGGGAGCTGCCTCCCCCGGCAGCAGGACCGCCACGAACACGGACCTCGTCCAGTTCGGCCCCTTCAGCGACCCTGCCGGTCTGGCAGCACCGATCACCGGGGCCGCGCTGGTGACTCGCATGACGTCCTCTGCGGGCCAGCCGACCGGGCTGTGTCTGATGGCATGGAATCTGGGCTCGCCGATCACCACGGCGCAGAACCAGGCCCTCCAGCTCGCGGCCGGCAGCTTGACGATGACGCTGGCGGTGACCTGACGTGGCGACGCTCGCGGGAATCATCAGACGGGTCCGGTCCGAGATCGGGGACTTCAGCGCCCCGTTCGTGGACACCTTCGTCGGCGGAGACGAGCTGTCGTCGTACGACCTCAGCGAGGTCAACGTCTCGTCCGTGCAGGCCAAGGTCACCGTTGCCGACCCCGCGAGCACCGTCGAGCTGGTGGAGGACACGGACTACGTCCTCAACCCGGCCGAAGGCAGCATCCTGCTGATAAACCCGGCGTACAGCCCGCTCAAGCACGGCCAGACGCTCATCGTCCGCGGCACCTCCGAGGGCATGTTCAGCGATGCGGACCTGGAGACGTACGTCGCCGACGCGATGAACCAGCACACCTACGGCCGCACACTGCGGACCCGCTACCGCGACGGACACGGGCACATCCGCTACGACCTGGAGCCCATCGACCTGGAGAATCTGCCGGCGGTCGAAGAGCCGCTGGTCGCCTACCTCGCCGTGGTCAACGTCCTCTGGACACTCGCGACCGACGCGAGCACGGACATCGACGTCAACACCAGCGAGGGCACCTTCGTGCCCCGCAGCCAGCGGTACCGGCAGCTCATGGAGCATCTGGCGCAAATCCAGGACCGCTACAACAACCTCGCCCAGCAGCTCAATGTCGGGCTCGGCCGGATCGAAATGTTCCAGCTCCGGCGGATTTCCCGCACGACGAACAGGCTCGTGCCTCTCTTCCAGGCCCGCGAGTACGACGACACGTCCAAGCCCGAGCGGCTTCTTCCGCCCATCGACGGCGACGCCTACGACGACGAGTCCGGAATCCCCTCGCCGCTCTACCCGGGCACGTGGGGGTGACCGGCTGTGCAAGGACGCGCGGACTGGAAGCGTGGACGCTTCGGTGTCAACACGGAGACCACCCTGATCCACAGGGCGTTGCGGGGCTGGCAGGCCCGCACAGGTGACTCGGTGACCTATTTCCGGTTCCAGCACGCCGAGTCGGAAATGCACGAGGTGTACGACGAGGCCACCGGCGCCGGCCGTGTCTACTACGGCCGTTGGCAGCTCCCGGCCCTGCACGTCACGCACGTGGAATCGGCCAACACCGACCCCCGCGACAGCGGCCTCTACATCACGGACACGCTGCGTGTGGTCCTGGAATACGACCAGCTCGTCAAGTTCGGGCTCACCGAAATGGACATCAAGCACGGCAGCTTCCAGCGCGACCGCATCGCGTACGACAACGCCCTCTACGGCGTGCAGCGGCTCAACGTCCTCGGCCAGATTCGCCGGCGGGACGTCGTGGTCGTCATCGAGGCCCAGCAAATCCAGAACGACGAGCTGGTCAACGACCCCCAGTTCGCGCAGTACCTCACCGACCCGACCGAGCTGCCGGCCGTCACGCCCGAGCAGATGGCGCAGACGGTGATCACCCCGGAGGAAGAGAGCGATGACCCTTATTCCTCCTGATGTCTTCACCAAGGCCGTACCGGATGGCGTCCCTTCTGTCCGGCTCACCGGCCGCTACATCGCCCCCGACGGGACACCACTGTCGGGGACAGTGGCCTTCGCGCCGCCGTCCGTCCTGACCCTGCCAGCGTCCGATGTCATCGCCACAACCGCAGCAAAGGTCACCCTGGACTCCACCGGCGCGTTCGAGGTCGATCTCATCCCCACTGACGTGCCCGGCATGTCGCCGCAGGGCTGGTCCTACCAGGTCACCGAGAAGCTGAAGGGCATCCCTCCCAGGATCTTCCACATCATGCTGCCCGGCGGCACCGGGCCGGTCGACCTGGCGGACATCGCCCCCGTCTCGCCCTACGCCGGCAACTATTTGCCGGTCGCAGGCCCCCAGGGCGCCAAGGGCGACAAGGGTGACCCAGGAGAAGTCACCAGCGAGCAACTCGACGCCCTTGAAGCCCGGGTCGCCCCGAGGCCGCAGGAATTCACCCAGACCTCGGCGAGCACGGAGTGGACGATCCCGCACACCATGCCGTACCGGCCGGCCGTGAGTCTGTACGACGTCGCAGGTCGTGAAATCGGCGGCTCCGTCGAATACCCCACCCCCACCACCGTGCTGGTCCGCTTCGCGTTCGCGGAGACCGGCTCAGCAGTACTGCACTAGGAGCGCCCGATGGCCACTACCGATTTCCGGTTCCCGGTACGGCTGAACAAGCTGCCCGTCCAGGGCCTCGTGCCGGAAAGCGCCAGTTCCGCACCCACCACGCCCGTCGAGGGCCAGCTTTGGACGGACACCGTCAACCACACGGTCAAGTTCTGGAACGCCAGCGTGTGGAAGGACCCGCTCTCGCGCGCAGACCACACCGGCACCCAGGCGGCGAGCACCATCAGCGACCTCGCCGCCGTGGTGCAGGCGTACCGGCTCGACCAGTTCGCCGCGCCGAGCAGTGCCGTCTCCCTGGGCGGCCAGCGGGCCACCAACGCGGCCGACCCCACGGCTCCAACCGATCTGGTGACGAAGCAGTACGCGGACAACCTGCGCGCGGGCATCGCCGGGGTGAAGGACCCGGTCCGAGTCGTGGCGACCGCCAACATCGACCTGTCGAATCTGCCGGCCACGATCGACGGCGTCACGATGGCCGCCAACAACACCTTCCTCGCGGCGGCACAGACCACCGGCACCCAGAACGGCCTCTACACCTACCCCGGGTCCGGTCAGCCGGCCACCCGGCGCACGGACGCCGACGCGACCGGGGAGATCCTCGACGGCACGCTCGTGGCAGTGGCCGAGGGGACCCGGGCCGGCACTCAGTACATCCAGACGGCCACCCCCTCCGGTCCGCCCGGCGCCTGGACGCAGACGTGGGTGCAGTACACCGCCGGCGGCCAGACCTACACCGCCGACGGGCAGGGCCTGGAGCTGTCCGGCACGACATTCAGCCTGGAGCTGGCGGACGCCACCCTCGCGAAGTCCGCTGCTGGCCTGACCGTCGGCCTGGTCACCATCGCCAAGGGCGGCACCGGTGCCACCACCGCGGCCGGCGCCCGCACCGCCCTGGGCACGGTCGGCAAGTACAGCGCGAACGTCGGCGCCCTGACCGGCGGGACGCCGCTGAACATCGTGCACGGCCTGAACACCACAGACATCCTGGAGCCCTCGTTGAAGGAGATCTCGACA
This sequence comes from Streptomyces hamibioticus, assembly GCF_047946815.1. Classification (NCBI taxonomy): domain Bacteria; kingdom Bacillati; phylum Actinomycetota; class Actinomycetes; order Kitasatosporales; family Streptomycetaceae; genus Streptomyces; species Streptomyces hamibioticus. The sequence continues at coordinate 4,441,643 of NZ_JBKKQY010000001.1, read as the reverse complement.
GGCGAGCTGGTGGGCGCGAAGTTCAACGTGGTCGACGCCAACACCATCAGCGTCACCACGGCCAGCTCCTACGCCGCGGACACGTTCCGAGTCACGGTGGTGGGCTGATGGTCGCCAGGCAACTCGCTCCCCAGACAGTGCCCACCACGGGCGGCAACGTCCTCTCGTCGGACAAGGTGGGCGCGGCCAACGGCGTGGCCGGCCTGGGCGCCGACGCCAAGGTGCCCGCGGCGCAGATCAACGTCCCGAAGATCACGGTCGGGATCACCGCACCCACCAACCCCGCTCTCGGGGACGTGTGGATCGACACGAACTGAGGCACCCTCGTGGCCACTCGCTTCTGGCTCACCTCCTCCGCCGCGCCCTACACACCGGCGACGAAGCGCGGCGCGTGGACGGATGCCACGTCGACCGTTGCTGGGCTGCTCGGACGCCAGCCCGCCGGCACTTCTGCGACGTCGGTCATGGCCGAGACCTCGGCGGCGCCGAACAGTGTCCTGCTGGGCCGGTGGATCAGCCCGCCGGCGCGGAAGGCCGGCACTCTGTCGGGGACGGTTGATTTTTGTGTCGGCCGTCTCGCGTCGGCGACGGCCGCCGCCCTGGTTACGCAGGTGCACATGTACGTCACGGCCGGAGACAGTGACACGGTGCGCGGGACACTGCTGGACAACTGGCAGGGCAGCGGAACGTGGCCGACAACGGCAGTAGGCGGCGCGGCCACGGAGCAGGCGGTCGGAGCGGTTGCGCTTCAGATCGGCGACCGGATCGTGGTCGAGTTCGGCTACCAGGCCACCAATACCGACGCCACTTCCTACAGCGGCACCCTGTACTACGGCGCTACTGGCACCACAGACCTCGTGTCCGGCAGCACGGCGATCACCACGAATCCGGGATGGGTGGAATTTTCGGGGGCGGACGGGCTCTTCTCGAAGCCCACTTCCGAGGTCGTCGATAAGTTCACTACCGGCATCTCCTCGCAGTTCGTGTACTGGGGCGACACATTCTGGAACGAAAACTGGCACCGCGTCTCCGCCCAGGCCAACGAGCAGTTCGCGGGCCTGATGGCAAATTCGCCGCACGAGATCACCGGCACAACCCACTACGCCGAGATCGTCAAGATTCCCACGGGCGGCAGCAACACCACGTTCTCGGCGCTCATTCTGGGGCCGGTGGACAACGGGACGTTCGTGCGTTTCAAGTGGGTCGTCTGGAACCAGACGCTGGTGCTTGAAAACGCGGTCGGGTATTGGGATGCGTCTCCGACGACTATTCCGTACGACCCAGTGGCCCACCGCTGGTTCCGGTTCCGGGAAGCGGGCGGCACCTTCTACTGGGAAACCAGTCCGGACGCATCGACCTGGACCGTGCGCCGGAGCATGCCCACTCCGCAGTGGCTGAAATTCGGAACGCTTCGAACGAACTTCGAGGGCTACGCGGACGCGGGAAGTATCACCCAGCCGGCCCAGGTCGACAACGTCAACACAAAGCCGACGACCGTGGTGAAGGTCTGGAACGGGAGCGCCTGGGTTCCGAAGCCTCTCAAGGTGTGGAATGGAACTGCTTGGGTCACCAAGCCCGTCAAGTCCTGGTCAGAAACCGCTTGGTTCTAGGGATTAACTCGCGCATATCACCACGTGCGACGCTCAGGTTCAGATCCTATTTGTGACCGCTCCATGCCTTTTCCCAAGGAGGTCTCATGGCCCGCTACGTCCTGGTGGACGCCGACGGCATCGACATGACGATCAAGTACGGCCCGATCGAGCTGGAGGACCCGTCGCAGTACTCGGTGCCGGAGGGCAACCAGCTCATGCTGGAGTCCGTGGCCCTGAGCGAGGGCTACCGCTACGCCGAGGGTGGGGCAGCTTTCGCACCGGAGGACCCGAGCAGCGGCGAGGGGGACGAGGACGACCGTCCGGGCCGCGGCCGGCGCGAGCGAGACGACGATGGCGACGACCGCCGCCGGCAGGGAGGCGACGACGGGTCCCGCGGTCCCCAGGGCCGGCACGGCGGCCAGGGCGCCCAGGTGCAGCCGGGCGTTCAGGACGACCATTAGGAGCCCTGGCCTGCCGTGCTCGGGGCGGCAGGCCAAAAGCGATCCCGAAGGAGCTGGCCGCCATGACTGTCTCTCAGATTGTCGGTCTCGTACTCATCGTGCTTCTCGTGCTGGTCATCCTGAAGATCATCGGCGTCTTCTGACTCAGCGCTCATTAACTGCTCGCAAATAGGCGCACGCATTCTGGTGGGGCGATCCACAACCGCCCATACCGGAGTGCCACGTGCCCTTTCTTCTGAACGAAGATAAGGCCCTGAAGCAGAAGCTCATGGGCCTGACGGTGCATGATGCCACTTCCGGTACTGGCCGCAAGGTCACCGTGCGGTACAGGAACCCTGAGTACGAACTGGCGGATGCCACCTATCCGCTGATTCTCATTTCGCACTCCCGGATCTCCCGGGATGAGGACCGCGAGCACCGGGGCATGGTGAATCTGCACTACGCCCCGGAAGGCTACGAGTCGTGGTCCGACATGGCGGACCCCGAGCAGTCGCCGTACATGGCGCAGATGCCCATCCCGGTGAACGTCGACTACCAGATCGACGCCTACGCGCGGAAAGAGACCCATCTCATTGAGATGACCGGCGCGCTCACTGGCTTCCACTTTCTCCCCGCCCGTTTCGGCTACTTGCCCATAGGCGAAGACGGAACAGTTCGCCGACTGGACCTTCTCGGTGGTCCGGAATACAGCGAGTCGAAGGACGAACAGGGGAAGAGACTTTTCATCGCCTCGTGGGTGATCCGAGTCTCCAGCGAAATCTTCCTCGACGACATCCGCACCCTCACGCCGGCCCAGCGAATCCTCATCAGTTGGCTCGACAAGCGCTATTTCGACGAGGGCCACACCGTCGAGCTGAGTCCCCCACAGGTGGTCACCCCCTCGGAGGCTGATACCGCATGACCACGCCCACGACTTTCCCGTACCGGCGCCCCGGGGTGTACATCACCGAGACGCTGAAGCCTCTCCCCCAGCAGGTCAGCGCGCCTGGCGTGGCAGTGGCCGCGTTCGTCGGCACACACGATGCCGGCCCCAGCGCTCCCGTCAAGGTGACGAGCTGGGAGCAGTTCGTGAGCCTGTACGGCGGCTTCGGAAACGGCCTGAACTACATGCCTTTCCAGGTGTACTCCTACTTCTCGAACGGGGGCCGCGCTGCCTGGATTCTCCGAGCCACCCCCACCGACAGCGTGGCCGCCCGCCTAGTCGTGAAGAACCAACCGCTCCCGCCGGCGGAGACAATCACTCCGACTCCGGACGGCACCGCCCCGACCGGTCCAGGGACCGCGCCCGCCGCCAAGGTCACCGGCGTGCAGCTCGTCACCCCGGAAGCACCGGTGACTGCCAACCCCGAGCAGACCGCCTTCGTGATCGAATGGACGGCGATCACCCCGCTCACCTCCGTGGACGCCTACGAAGTCGTCGTCACGCGTCCCGACGAGGGCTCTTTCGCCCAGGTCGTGTGGGTGGAGCAGCCCGAGAGCGGCAAGCCGCAGGCAGCCTTCACCAACCTCGCGCCCGGCACGACCTACCACGTGCAGATCACCCCCTACAAGGGCGAGACCGCGGGCCAGCCAATGGATACTCCGGCCAGCTTCGACACAGCTGAGGGGTACACCGAGGTGGATGCCCTCCAGGTCGAGGCCCTCGGCCGTGGCCAGTACGGCAACAAGATCCACGTGAGCGTGACACCGAGCTGGACGACCGGCCGCTTCCACCTGTTCGTCAAGTACGGCGGCACGGCGAAGGCCAACCTGGTGGAGACCTGGCAGGATCTGTCGCTCAGCCCGACCGACCCCCGCTACATCGTCGGTGTAGTGAACTCCGCGACCAGCGGCTCGAATTACATCCGGGTCACCAACCTTCTGCCTCCGACGTCCGCGACGCCGGGAACGGGGGCGACGCCCGATGCTTCGTGGCTGCCGGAGTTCGTCACTGACGCCCCCCTGTCCGCCGGGGCCGACGGCGTCCAGGCCGTGAACTTGGCGCAGCAGCTCAGCACTCAGTTCGCGTCCGTCTCGGACGTGCTGCTGGTCAACCTGTGCGGCAACACGAGCATGCCGGACCACATCCCCCCGGCGACCCAGGTCAACGCGGCCCTGGTCTGGGCCGAGTCCCGCCGGTCGGCCTTCCTGGTCCTCGATGCCCCGCGGCAGCCGGCGCCGATCACCGCCGACACCGCGGCGACCAAGTACCAGGAGACCGCAGGCGCCTATGCCCCGCCGACGTCGTACGCGGCGTTCTACGGCCCCTGGATTCAGATCGCGGACCCTGCGGGCTCCTCGGTCAGCAGCACCCGCATGCTCCCGCCTGCCGGTGCGGTGATGGGGCAGTTCAGCCAGGCCGACGCCGCGGTGGGCCCCAACCGGTCCCCGGCCGGCGTTGCCTACGACCTTGTCGGAACCGTCGGGGTGGAGCACCTGTTCACCGGCGACCAGCTCGACGCCCTCAACGACAGCGGCGTCAACATCATCCGCCCGGTGCCGCAGGCGGGCTACTGCATCATGGGTGCCCGCACGCTGCGCCAGGGCATGCCCGACCGGTATATCAGCGTCCGGCGCATGCTGATGTACGTCGCGAACCTGCTGGAGAACGTTACCCGGTTCGCGATCTTCGAGCCGAACGGGCCGGATCTGTGGGCCCGGCTCTCCGCCCTGGTGCAACAGCAGCTCCAGACGCTCACTCAGGCCGGCCAGCTCCAGTCCACCATCCCGGACGAGGCGTATTTCGTGGTCTGCGACGAGACCAACAACACGCCGCAGACAGTGGCCCTCGGCGAAGTCCGCATCGCTGTCGGTGTGGCTCTGGCCAGCCCCTCCGAGTTCATCGTCATTGAGATCAGCCAGCACCAGGGCGGTGTCTCTTCGGTGACGGACTCCACGCAGGAGACCACGACCATCTGACATCCGTAGCACGACCGCCTCTCATTTCTGATCTTTCCGGCGGCCCCTCGACCAGGGAAATGAGAGGTGAACCGTGGCGACCACGAGCACGACCCAGAAGCCGAGCCTCGCCCAGCTCCAGACGGACCCGCTCCGAAATTTCAAATTCCAGGTGCAAATCCATCTGGCGAACTCGACTCTGGACAGCTCCAAGCGCTCCAATCAGCTCGGTTTCATGTCCGTCAGCGGGCTGAGCATCACCACCGACGTGGTGGTGTACCGGCAGGGCGGCATGAACACCACGACGCAGAAGATGCCCGGCCAGTCCGACTTCGCCCCGATCACCCTTTCCCGTGGGCTGATCTGCGGCGACTCCGACATCTACGCGTGGCTCAAGCAACTGTTCATGGTCATGCAGGGCACCGGCGGAAACGACGGCTCGAAAAACTTTCGCGCCACGATGGACATTTTCCTGCTCGACCACCCCGTGACGACGAAGACCGTCTACTACAAGGCGGGCTGGCGGGTATACAACTGCTGGCCAACGTCGATCGCATTCGGTGATCTCGATGCAGGCGCGAACGGCATCGAACTCCAGCAGATCACCCTCGCCCACGAAGGCTGGGATTTCAAGATCGCGAACAAGTACGGGCCCGGGTCCGGAATCTCGCTGCCCTAATTCACTCGCAACTCGAAGGACCACACATGTCTGAGCCCATTGTGCTCCCCGATTTCGAGACCTTCGGCGGAAAGGCCCTCAGCGGCCTGGAGAATCCCGAAGAGGCCACCGCCGCGACCCAGGCGCTCCTCACGGAGGACCGCGAATCCGGCCGGCCGACCATCGACAACCCCGGGGACAATCAGGTCACTCTCTACCGCGGAATCAACCGTGACGGCGTCTGGTACCGCGACGCAGAAGTGCGTGAACTCAACGGCTACGACGAGGAAGCCATCGCCGCGGCCGGCGTCGGCGGAGTGCCGTACAAGGTTTTCGAGGCCCTCCTGCTGCGGGGCGTGGTCAGCATCGGCGGCGAGCCCATGAGCCGCAAGCTCGCCGGCGAACTGCTCATCGGCGACCGAGAGCTGCTCATCATGGCCATCCGGCGCTGCACCTTCGGCGAAGACCTCGAATTCGAGCGGCTCCCCTGCCGGACGTGCGGCGAGTTGGTCGACCTGACCGTCCATCTCAGCGCCGTCCCCACCGTCGAGCTGGAGGACCCCGAGCGCATCGAGTTCGAGGTGCCGCTACGCAAGGGCGCCAAGGCGTTCGTACGGCTTCCCACCGGCCAGGACCAGGAGGCGGTCTTCGCCATCAAGGGCAACCGTGCCAAGCAGGATTCGGAAATCCTCAGCCGCTGCGTCCTGCGCCTGGTTCAGCCAGACGGCACCGAAGTACGGCGCCCGCCGGCCCAGAGCATCTCCATGGCCGACCGGCAGGCCATTTCCGAGTTCCTCGTGAAGACCCAGCCAGGACCGCGCCTCCTGGACTTCTCCTTCACGCACGAGACGTGCGGAGAGGAGGTCCCGCTGCCGATCAACCTGGCCGTCCTGTTTCGCGGACTGTAACTACGGCCGCGCCTTCGGTGAGTTCGAGATCCTCGCCCGGTTCTACTCCGCCTGGTCGCTGAGCGAGATCAAATCCCTCTCCATTCGAGAGCGCCACCACTGGGTGACACGAGCCGCCTGGGAAGTCGAAAGGAGGCAGTAAGTGGCCACTCCCCCGCCGCCGCCTGGCCCGCCGCCCGGCCCCAATCCCGCTGGCGGCCGTCTTTTCGGCACGAATAACCTCGGGCAGCAGATCGACGCGCTCACCCGGGCATTCACGACTTTCACGAACCGGTTCGCGAGCACCGCCGGCTTGTCCACGATGGGCTGGCAGGCGTCCAACGCGAGCCAGGGACAGCGCACGGGGGATCAGCTCGGCCGGCTCCAGCAGCGCTACACCCAGCAGTACGACGCCCACAACGTCGCCCGGCAGCGCATGCAAGACGAGCTGGAACGTCAGCGGCTCCAGTGGGACCGGCAACTGCGGGTCGGCACCCGAAACGTCAACAACATGAGCGCCCCGGCCTGGCGGCGGCAGGAGGCACAGGATCTGCTCGACGAGCAGGCCATTCTCTACGCCAACAACCAGGCCCGGACGCGCCGCGAATGGACGCTCCAGGACAACCAGCACTCCGCCGGCATGGCGCAGATGTACAGCGACATGCAACGGCTCCAGGCCCAACAGCGCACCCAGACCACGATGAACCGCATCGCGATGGGCGGGCAGGTCGCCGGCGCCGTCGTGGGGGCCGCCCGCTCCTACTACGCCGGCGGCTTCGAGGAGATGCTGGGGCAGTACGAGCGCCGCTTCTCCCTCATGCGGCCCGACGACGCCGGCACCGCCGGCACCCGGGCGCGCGGCTACGGCCGGGAGATGAAGCGCTACGGCACCATCATGTGGGGAACCAGCAACGAGGACGTGTTCGGCGGCGCCAACGCCATCCTCCAGCAGAACCCCTTGAACCAGTACGCCCAGCAGATGCGCCGGGCGTCCTCGGCCGCGTACGTCACTCCTGGCCTGGGCATTCAGGGCGCCGCCCAGATGCAACAGGAACTCGGCACGGCCCAGGCGTTTTACAGCGCCCAAATGTTCGGCTTGGCCCCGACCCGGTTCGCCGGCGGCGCCCAGAACAGCTCCGCGTCCATCGCCCTGTCACTGGCCCAGCGGGTGAACAACGGCAACTTCGGCAACCTCTCCGGTTCCCAGCTCGCTGCGCAGCTCGCTCAGGGCGGCTCCCTGTCCATGTCGATGTCCGCCTTCGCCCGGCAGGCCGGCCTCAGCGGTCAGTCAGCGGAGGCGATGCGCAATCAGGTCGAGCTGCTGCGCGACCTGATGAACCCCTCCCGTAAGTCGGGACTGAAAGGGATGAGCGAGGAACAGGCGCTGCGGACCATCGAGGACGCTGGCCGGCGGGACGAAGAAGGTGAGAAGGCCCGCGACCAGATCAAGAAATACGCGCCGAGCGTTGGCGACAGCTACCAAGACTCCCAGCGCTACCTCCAGGGCCTGGACCGGGAAGGCCACCTCCCCGCTAGCGCTTCCTTTCTGGACGCCGCCAAAGCGTCGGCCAACACCCTCGCCGATATCCATTCGCTGCTCCAGAAGACTCTCGAACCGCTCGCCGACACCATCGGCACCATGGCCGGTAGCGCCAAGGGCGGCGGCTTCTGGGGCTCCCTCGGCACGGGCCTGAAGTCCGGATGGAACTCCGGCTCGAATGTGTTCTTCGGCGACTGGGGAGAGGGCACCGATCAGTCTTCCTGGGCCAAGAGCACCTGGAACTGGGCCAAGGGCCTGTTCGGCGGTGATAGGGGGACACCGGAGTCCAAGCAGGGCGGCAGCAAGAAGAAGGCGGACAAGCCCGGTGTCACCGGCGGCGGCGTGTCCAAAGCGATCTCCTTCGCCCGTGCCCAAGTCGGCGACCGGTACGTCCTGGGCGCCACCGGCCCCGATGCCTGGGACTGCTCTTCCCTCATGCAGCAGGCTTTCGCCGAGGCAGGTGTGAAGCTGCCGCGGACGACCTACGACCAGATTGACAAGGGCGTAGAGATCGACATGGACGAGATCCGCGCCGGCGATCTCGTCTTCTACAAGGACTTGTCTCACGTGGGCCTGTACGTGGGCGGCGGCAAGGTCGTCGAGGCTGCGAACCCCGGCCGAGGCGTGGTCGAAGGGCCCATGTACAGCAAGTTCAAGCGGGCCCGCCGCGTTCTCTCAGGTGGCATGGAAGCCACCGAGTCGCTGTCCGGCGAACAGAAGGACCCGACCACCGGTGAGGGAGCGGGCAGTGGCGGCCTGACCGTCTCCGCGTACGGCTCCGTGGAGGAGGTTGACGCCTTGGCCGCGGCCCTGGGCGGCGGCGGAGGCAGTGTCCAGTCCATCAGCCGCACGCCCCAGGCGACACAGGATGAAGAGGCGGAAGCGGAGAACACCGACGCCGGTGGAGACGCGGGGAAGGACGCGCCCCACAACGTCCAGGCGAACGTCAAGCTCGGCAAGAAAATGGCCGCCGAGCGCGGTTGGACCGGTTCGCAGTGGGATGCCCTCTACAAGCTGTGGATGGGCGAATCCGGGTGGAAGCACTGGGCGGACAACCCCACATCCGACGCGTACGGAATCCCGCAGGCCATGTCGAATCTCTACCCGGAGACGGCAACCAAGGCGTGGCGTAATTCCCCGGCCAAGCAGATCGACTGGGGCCTGAATTACATCAAGCGGCGTTACGGATCTCCGCAGAAGGCGTGGAACTTTTGGAACTCGAAGAACCCGCACTGGTACGCGGACGGTGCCTGGGAAGTCCCGGGGCAGCCCGGTGAAGGGCTCGACGTCAAACTCCACGGCGGCGAAATGGTCCTGGAGCGCAACACGGCCCACACTGTGCGCCAAGCCCTACTCAACCAGGGCCTGACTCCCTCTTCCGGCCAGGGCAGCCGCTCCGAGCAGTCGGCCGGCCAGGTCACGCTCCAGTTCGAAGCGGGCAGTGTCGTGGTCCAGATGCCCGCGGCCACCGCGGAGGGCGCCAAGAATGCGGCGCAGGCATTCGTCACCCACATCGCGGCCGACGACCGTATCAAGACGCTGATGGGTGGCTGGTGATGGCCGAAAAGAAAAAGGACTCCACCAACCTTCCTGGCAAGGGTATCTGGGAAAACAACTTCGACCCGCGAATCCAGTCGATCCCTTCCTACCTGCCCGGGGAGAAGAAGGGCTCCAGCTTCGGACTGCACCGCGGGTACATGACCACTGCGTTTCCCAAAGGGCAGTCCGGACGCTTCTACATGCTCAATTTTCTGTACAACCCATCCACGGTGCAGGTGAGCCACGGCATCGACGCCGCCAATCAGGTCATGCCGGCGTACACGCGCTCGGACCAGGACTCGGGCACACCGCTCATCGCCGCAGGCGGCACCCTGTCCTTCTCGCTGCTGTTCGACCGCAGCTACGAGATGAGCGATCCGACGAAATTCAACACCGTCGAGGGCACCTACGGCGTCATGGCGGACATCCATGTGCTCTACAACCTGGTCGGCATCAACGAAAAGCAGGTCGTCTGGAACCAGGGAACGGAATCCTCGGCCGAGTCGTCCGCGGACGCGGACAACGTCATCGGCGTCATGCAGATGCGGCCGGTGTGGTGCCGCTTCGGACAGGCGCGCACCGCCATGCGAGACAAACTGCCGGCGCTCAGCCGCATGGAGTATTTCGGCTATGTCTCTTCTCTGGACATCACATACACGCACTTCAGCCAGCGCATGACCCCCGTGCGCTGCGCGGTGAGCGTCTCCATGCAGCTCATGAGCACGGCCGGATGGGTGTGAGGAGGAAACCGTGGCCATTGACATCACCTCGCGATACCAGCGCAACGAAACCGCGCTCGTCGCCGACCGCCGTGGGCGACTCCAGCTCGCGGTCATGCATCGGCGCCCCGCCAACCAGTCGCTGCGGGTCAGCGACTATCGGTGGCGCACCAGTGACCGAGTCGACGACGTGGCCTCGCGTTACTACGGCTCGGAGTCGAGCTGGTGGATGTACGCCGAGGCTAATCCCCAGATTTTGGACTGGACACAGGTGCCGGCCGGTCAGCAGATCATGGTGCCCCGTGGCGTGGCGTAGGGTCTACCGGCCGCATCTGTACGCCCGGCGCCCCGCTCTGGAAAAGGCCGCCTGGCTGTCGAGCGTGGAGATCTATCAGGCCGAAGGCGCTCACCAGATCGCTGAACTGACCGTGATGCACACGTACAACCCCCGGTTCCCCGCACAGCAGTGGCGGACGCCGGCCGGTTCGGTCTGGCCTGAGAACACCCCTGTGCATCTCCAGTTCGGCTGGTACAGCGACGACTCCGCCGACTGGTACGGCTACGTCGCCTCCAGCCGGGCCGTCGCCAATGAGGCGGACCCGCGGTTCGGGTACGCGGTGCAGGTGCCAGTGGTGTACACCCTGACCGGAGCGAGCATGCCGATGCAGACGCGCCGGAACCGTACCTGGCGCGGCATGACGGCTTCGGCCACTGCGCGGCAGATCGCTCAGGACTACAGCCTCCAGCCACAGATCGACGCCACAGCCCAGGTCTACGAGCAGAGCACCCAGGCCGCCAGCGACTGGCAGTACCTCAACGATCTGGCCGACCGCATCGGATACCGGCTGTACTGCGACAACACCCGGCTGTGGTTCGTCGACCGCGGCACCGTGATGCCGGCGACGGATGGCACCTGGCCCACGTTCTACCAGCGGAAGTCGCCCGGCGTCATCGACAGCATCCGCGAGTTCTCCGCCGTCGTGGGAGACACCGACCCCGCCGGCGGGTTGCGCGCCCGGTACGAGACCGTCGCCTACAACCGCACCTCCAGCGTGCTGACCCAGAGCACGTACGCTCAGCCTCGCACCACCGTCCAGGGTGACCCCGTGAACCCGCTCCTGACGGCCCAGTACACCGCCCGGCCGGCCGAGTCCTACGCACAGTCTCAGCGGCTGCTCGGGGCCGAGGCCGACTGGCTGTGGGTGGAAGCCCGCGCGGTCGTCAATGGGGACCCGAGGCTGAAGCCGGGGTCACTCGTCGAGCTGCGCGGTGCCGGCCTGGGCGACGCCAACGAAGGTATGTGGATGGTCCGTTCCGCCGTGCACAAACTGGAGATCAACCACTTGTATCCCCAGAAGAGCACGTACAGCACGAGGCTCGTCGTCGGCCGTAACAGCGCTCGCGCGCTGGAGCTGAATGTCCAACAGCGCCCGAAGAGCGCGGCACCAACCGTGCTCGTCTCGGGCCGCTGGAGGGCCGCCTACACCGGAGGGGGCGTATGAGCGCGCTCCATGGTGTCTACGCGGGGTTGGTCGTCGCGACGGACGACCCGCTGAAGCGCCGGCGCGTTCGGGTACGTATCCCGCAGCTCACCGGCACCATGGTTTCCGGCTGGGCGGAGCCGGTGTCGTACGGCATTGCGGCCCCTGGCGACAAGGTCACTGTCGCCTTCGAGGGCGGAGATCTGAACTATCCCGTCTACTGGCCGCGAGCGGAATCCGCCTGGCGTCCGCTTGCCCTCCGGGCCGGCTGGACGAAGTCGTGGTTGGGTGACCCCGTCTACCGTCTCACCCAGGACGGCATGGTCGAGCTGTCAGGGTCAGTCGAGACGAGCGGCGCCATTCCGCTGGGTGCGCCCGTCGTTTTCGCGGATCTCCCTCTGGGCGCCCGGCCTTTGGAGGGCTATCACGCTCCGGTAGCCACCAGCTACTACACCGCGTACAACTCGCGGACCGCCCACGCGGAGTACCGTTTCAGCACCTCGACCACAAGTGCTACCTACGTCACCGACTCTAACGGGCCCAGCGTTAGCTTCATCTCGCCGGCTTCCGGAGAAGCCGTTGTCTTCTTCGTGGCCCAGATGCAGAACAATACCGCGACTGGGCGCTCCCTCATGAGCGTACGTGTTCTCCAGGGGTCCTCTGTCATCGCCGAAGCTGACGACCACCGGTCCGCGGAGGTACAGGGCCCGGACAACGCCACCGCGGCGGGCACGCGGCAGATCACCGGCATGACACCGGGCAGTACCTACACGGTGACCGCCGTCTACCGCACTGAAGGGGCCAGCTCTACCGCGTCCTTCGACAACAAATCGATCACCGTCATCCCGGTCGGGCAGCACGACACCCCCGCAGCCCGCATTCAGATGCAGAACAACGGCGTCATCGCAGCGACTTTCCCCGCTGGCACCGCACCCCCTTACGACCTGTCGCTGACCGGCATTCGCGCCCGCATCATTTGAGGAGCCGCCGTGACCTACTACCCGTACTTCCGCGCCTTGGCCGCTTCCAAGACCCTCGGCATCGACTACGACATCAAGAACCGGTACGGCGTCGGCGACTACCTCGTCTACATCGCCATCCACGGCGGTGCCATCGAACCGCCGACCTCTCAGCTCGCCGCCTACTGTGCCGGCAAGAACGGGGCCTACTACAGCTTCGAGGGACTCAGCAACCTCACCGCCAGCACTCTCGCCCTGCCCGCCGTCACCTTCGACGAACCGTTCTGCCAGGTGAACGTGGGCAACGCGGCCCGCGCCATCTCACTGCGCGGGGTCGAAGACCAGCGCGAGAACGAGGAGGTGGCCTACGTCTCCGGGCTCGATGACGTCCTCGTGGCTCTCGTCACACAGGAACTCGCCGCGGCCGGCTTCGTCGTCGACACGCCGCCCCTGCGTTTCGAAGGCAGCGACCCGCAAAACATCGTCAACAAGGCCAAGGTCGGCGGTGGCGTCCAGATCGACCTCACGCGCTCCCTGCGCAAGAGCTTCTACCTCGACGGCGATCTGAGCCAGGCAGCACTCAGCAACCCGAGCAACCGGATGCCGCCCTTCTTCGCGTTCGGGGACGCTCTCACCCGCGCCGCCGCCCTGGTCCCCCTCACCGTCGAGACGGCCGAGGCGCCGGCGGTAATCCAAACCACCGACCCGAAGGACTCCGCGGTCAGCGTCGCCATGCGCACACCGTTCGCCATCGACCACACCGGGGCAGTGGCCTCCACCACCGACCCTCGCGAGCAACTCGTGGACCGCGTCCACGCCCTGGTCGGCACTCTGCCCGGCGAGCGGGTGATGCGCGCCACCTACGGTGTGCCGACGTCTGCCGCCCTCTTCGCCGTCGATGCGGACGTGGCCTACGACCAGCTTGAGCGAGCCGTTCTCGACGCCGTCAGCCAGTACGAGCCCAGCGCCGTCGTGTCGGCCGTCGTCGCCGACGTGAACGATGACCTCGGTACGGTCCACATCAACGTGCAGGTCTCCCGCAGCGACACCCCCGGTGCCGAGCAGGACACCACCCGCACCGTCGGAGTCCTGGTCGGAGGCACCGTCGTATCAACCGCGGAGTAGCGCATTACCGGGCACGCGCTGCGAACCGTAGAATCACATTTATCAGCCGGCACACATTTCTGAATCGATCCCGCTGGCGGGGACCGAGAGGAAGTGTGAGTGGTGGCAGTCGAAAGCGGTGCGGTAGCGAGTATCGACTACACGTCGCGCGATTTCACTGGATACCGCGATTCTCTGCTGGCGTACGCTCAGCAGGTACTCCCTGAGTGGACCTCTCGGTCCCCGGCGGACTTCGGCGTCGTCATGGTGGAGCTTTTCGCCTACCTCGGCGACATCATCAGTTTCTACCAGGACCGCATTCAGGACGAAGCCTTTCTGGCGACCGCGACCCAGCGATCCAGCGTCGTGGCCATCGCGCAGCAGCTCGGCTACCGGCCCCACACTGCGATCCCCTCCACCGGCCAGGTGGCGTTCTCTCCCACTCCCGGACTGACGTCGCCCGTCGTCCTGCCGGCCGGCACGCAGGTCATCACCAACTACATCCCGGCCATCGACCGGCCGTTGACCTTCGAGACGACCAGTGACGTCATCGTGCCGGCCTACACCGAGCCCGCTCCCCAGGTCGTGGCCCTGGTTGCCGAGGGCGCCACTCAGGGCACTCGCTCCCTGGCCCTGTACGCGTCCACCGCCGGGCAGCCGGCCACGACCGTCCGTGTCGAGGACATCGGCAGCAGCGATGGCACCAAGAGCCAGACCTTCACGCTCGCGCAAAGTCCCGTGCTGCTCGACACCGTGCGGATCTTCGTGGACGACGGAGTAGGCGGCACGGAGTGGACCCGTGTCGATGATTTCCTGCTGGCGAGGGATTCCGACCTGATCTTCACGGCGGTCACCGACGACCAGGGCGTCACCAAGGTCACCTTCGGAGACGGCGTCACCGGCGCGATCCCCGCCACCGGGCTGACCATCGCCGCGGCGTACCGCACCGGCGGCGGCTCACACGGCAACATCCCGCAGGGCAGCATCGTCGATCTGGCCGAAGGGGTCCCCGGCGTAGTGGTCGCAGGTTCCTCCCCCATGGCCGGCGGTGCCGACGAGGAGACCACCGACCAGATCCGGCTCAATGCCCCCCGAGTGTTCCGCGCCCAGGGCAGGGCCGTCAGCGCCACCGACTACTCCGACCTGGCCCTGGCCGTCGCCGGCGTGGCCGACGCCCGCGCGGTGGTGCGTTCCGCATCAGCAGTGACGATCTTCATCATCGGCCCCAACAACATCCTCCCGAGCGAAGGCCAGCGAGACGCGGTGGCCCAGTACGTACAAGCCCGCTCCCTGTCTGGTGTCGTCGTCGCCGTCGTCAACGGGACGTTGGTGCCCGTGAACATCGGCAGCAGCACTCTTCCTGTGCTCGTCTCCGTGCAGCCGCGGTATCGACGCGACACGGTCAAGCTGGCCGTACAGCAGGCCATTCAGAAGGTCTTCACGCCACCCCAAACGACTTTCGGATCGCGCATCTCCATCTCGCACCTCTACCGCGCGATTCAGGACGTCCCGGGGGTGGAGTGGGCGGTCATTCAGATGATGGCGCGCTCCGACCTGACTCAGTCCGGGACGGCCGATGTCGTCTGCCGTGACAACGAAATTCCGATTGTCGGCAACATTGCGATCACCGCCAGCGGCGGAGTATAGGAGCCCGCGCCATGCCCGCTGTCTACCCCATGTCGATTCGGAGTTTCGCCCCGAAGACGGACCAAGTCGACGTCATCTGGGCTGCTCACGTCAATGATCTCCAGAACGAATTGGCGGCTGTCGAGAAGACTGTGGGCGTCAACCCACACGTCTGGTCGGGGTGGGTGCCCAGCGGCAACACATCCTGGCCGCCGAAGACCGGGACGATGACCCTCAAGACTCCGGCGCCGGTCGCCAACTTCGGTGCGTCCAAGAAGTTTCCCTCCGTCGCCGGTCGGCTCCAGGCGATGCAGCAGCAGATGACCTGGCTGACACTCATGACACAGCTCCTGGTCGGTCAGACCGGTACGAACAAGCCCACCAAGCCGATCGCCGCGGCAATCCGCGCACCGGGCATGAAAGTTCCGGCCGGCGAGGGAAGGTGGGCTCCGTTTAAGTGGGGCGCGGCCGACTACGACCCTCACCGGATGTACCAGGGCGGATCTAACATCTACTCACCGCAGACGGGTTTCTGGGATCTGTCTGTGAACGTGTGGGCGGACTCCACTGTGAGGCGGCCCAACGACTTGCATTTCGTCCACATCCGGGTGATGCGTGGCAACGAGGAAATCGCCGGTCAGGACAGTCTCATTGAGACTCAGACGTGGATTCGCCACCGCATCAACGTGTCCTGGCAGGGGCGTTGGAATAAGGGTGTGCCCATTCAGGTACAGGTAAGCCAGCACGGTGCGAGCGACAACACGGTAGACGCCAACTGCATGATCTCGATGTCGTTCGTGCGCGACCTGACGTGAGGTAGTAATGGGCGTCTACGAACTTGACATCTACGCCAAGACTCTTTACGGTGCACCGCTTTTCGTCTCCTTCGAGTCGGCCATGTCCGCCGAGCAGCGTGGGTACGGCGCGCTCGAAGTTTCTTGGGAGACGCCGATTCAGGCGAACTCCAGCCAAATCCTTACCGGCGTCAAGCAGTGGAGTCGCCTCCGCCTGGTGCGCAATTCCTACGGCGTGCCGGAGACGGAGGACGACGGCTGGGTCATCCTCGAAAATGCTGCTGGCGTCGGCAGCGGCAGCGGCGAGCCTACCAACCGGTTCCTAGACGACACCGTCGTCCCCGGGCAGGTCTATTACTACGCGGTGTTCGTGAGCGTCGCCCCCGACGCCTATGACGCCACCGCCACGTACTACCCGGGTGACCTCGTCACCTACAGCGGCCGGGTCTACTCCGCGACAGCGACCGCCAGCGGGCTCCAGCCCGACACGAACCCGGGGAGCTGGAGCCTGACTGGGATGACCGAGGCATGGACCCGGTGTGGTGGCTGCGTCGGCCTGGCCGTGAAGAACTTCCGGCACAGCGAGCTGCTGTACGACCACATCCCTCGCCCCTACAAGATCGACGTGGTGGAAAGCACCGCTTCGAGCATTCCCGTAAACGAGCAACTGGCCCGGTTTTGCAGCATCTTCGGGTACTACTTTGACGTCATCAAATGCGAGCATGATCAACTGTTGCGGCTCAACGACGTCATGCGGTGCACAGATCGCCAGCTCATGCTGCTGGCGAAGGAAATGGGCATCGATGACCGCATGCCCGCGCTACCCGAGCTGCGCCGCTCTTACGTCGCCAACGCTGCACTCATTCAACGCGACCGGGGAAGCACGGAGTCCACCCAGGCCCTCGTCAAGGCGGCCACGGGCTGGGACAGCGACGTCATCATTGGCTACAACGAAATGCACGACCTCGACGAGGCCGCATTCTCCAGCCCGACGTATCCGGCGTGGCAGCGCGACAGGATCTACTACACCACTGTCGGCTCCCAGCTCTACTCGGACATCGTCTCCTACAACGGCGGTCTGTACGCGGCCACCGGCACGCCCCGCCGCGAATCCGTCTACCTGTCCTCTACATCGTCCAACCCGGCCAAAACGGGGACCGGCACGGTCGTTAAAGACCCCGATCGGGTGGCCGACCCCTACCCCGGCTACGTCCGGCTCAGCGGCGCCTCGGCCGGCAGCACACTCACTTACACCTTCAGCGCGCCCGCGGCCGGCACCTACACCGTCCTTGTCGTGCTCATCGCCGACCCAGCCGGCGGCGTCGTCTACGGAAAGGTCAACGGCACCGACGCCGGCATGACACCCATCGACCTGTACAGCTCCTCGCGGCAGCAGGTACCGGTCGCTGTCGTCGGCACCTTCAACCTCACCGCGACGGGCAACACCCTCACCCTGACGACGACCGGCAAGAATGCCTTGTCCAAGGGCTACGACATCACGATCTCCTACCTGATCATCCAAGGCACCGGCGTCAACCTGAACATCCCGCCGACCGGCCACGCCCAGTCCGCCACCTACTGGCAGGCCGTTGCACCGAACACGCTGAAGGACGTCCAGACCGAATGGAACCCGCTGACCGGCGGCTACGGTAGCTGGAACCTCAAGATCCCCGGCGGAGACGTCAACCCGGACGTCACCGCCACCACCAATCCCGACTGGTGGATCTCACCCCAGGGTGCCTCTGTCGGCACCAACAGCCCCGGCACCGGGAACTCCCTGAACTACACCGCCTTGGGAACGGCGGGCACGCGGGAGGTCTTCCTGGCCGGCCTCGTGCGTGCCAACACCTGGAGCGCGGCGGAGACGTACTACCCCGGTCAGGCCGTGACCTGGAACCCGCTCGGCTGGGCCACCCCTCCGGTGTACGTCGCCAGGACTCAGAGCGTTGGCCGGCAGCCCGACCTCAACCCCGACAAGTGGGAGTTCCGCGCCTACCGCGCCAACACTTCCCCGGAACCCAGCCGCGTCCTCACCGACGCGATCCACACGCCGCGAGTCGTGTCCTGGTCACCCACGCGCTCGTATCAGAAAGGCGACCGCATTTCCTGGCGCGGCCACCTCTACGAGGCCGCCCGCGCCTCCTTCGGCGTCTACCCGACCGGCTACACCACCGACAACCTCTGGTGGCGCTGGTGTGGCCTGAACGTCCAGCGGTACACCTACTCGCTCTACCACAACCGCACTTCGACAGCGTCCGGGGCAGACGTCCGGCTCTTCGTCAACTGGTACAACGCCAGCGGCGGTTACGGCGGCCTGGGCTTCGTCATGTCCGACGCCCAGCTCCAGTTTGACCGGTTCGAGACGAGCCCCAGTTACCCGGCCTACACGAGCGGCCCTCCCACGGGATGGACCGTACCTGCGGCCGGAAATCATGGCGTCCCCATCCCCTGGGTGACGGTACGCGGCTCCTGGGGAAACAGCCGCGGTGTCGTGCGGCCCACCGGATGGAACTCCGCCTCTGACCTGGAGCGCCGAGCCGGCCGCGTCCTCTTCTACCAGCGGGACTGGGTCTACCCCACCGCCCCCACGGGCCAGCAGGGCGAGCAGGCCCACGTGACCTTCATGTCCGCCCCGGACAGCAGCCAGGCCACCATGGAACACGGCCTGGTCTTCCGGTACAACGCCTCCGCCTACTGGCTGGCCTCCCGCGACCGGCTCACCTACACCACCGTAACCGTCTCCGGCGGCACCGTCACCGCCGTCAACGTCGCCGTGGTGGCCACCTGGGCGCCCATCGCCTACGGCGAGCGCATGCGCGTACGCAACCGGGCCGGAGACATCCTCGTCGAGGCCCGCGCCTGGTCGGGCTGGCGCACCCTCGCCAACGTCTCCGACACCCGCAACAACACGGCCTTGGGCTACGGCCTGCTCGAAAGGGTGCGCACATGACCGTCCCCGCCCCCCTCACGCTGAACGGCACCACGCCGAGCACAGGCATCTTTGCCCCCGCCCTCCGGCTCATCACCCAGGTCTCCATGAACGCCGGCCGCAGCGTCGGCAACGGCACACTCGCCCTGACCTACTCGAACGTCCCCGGCGCCTTCACGGACTTCGCAGTGGTGCCCTACGGCCCGTCCGTATACGCCGATCCGGCTTTCAGCTACCCGACCTCTGCAACCCTCCGCATCGGCGGCACCGACCCGACAAACACGTGGCGGCGCCTGTCCCTGACCGTGGAGGCCCGCAACTCCGTCTACAGCCCGGGGCCCGTCGGT
Organism: Streptomyces hamibioticus; assembly: GCF_047946815.1. Lineage (NCBI taxonomy): Bacteria > Bacillati > Actinomycetota > Actinomycetes > Kitasatosporales > Streptomycetaceae > Streptomyces > Streptomyces hamibioticus. Next base: position 4,422,130 of record NZ_JBKKQY010000001.1, on the reverse strand, counting down.
GCCATCTACGGCATCTACGACTACGCCCGTCTCGGCATCACCTCGTCCGCCATGGCCGTCGGCGAAACACAGCAGATCTCCTACGTCCAGTTCGAAAAGACCCCGCCTGGTGTCGATGCCGACACCAGCCAGTTCGGCAGCAACCTCTTCGATCTGGAGCAGTCCTCCTACGAGGGCCGGCTCATGTACACGCCGGTCGGTGGCGGCGGGGAAACCGCGCACATGACGTACGACCGCACCCGCGAGTACACCTCCTGCGGCGAGTATTCCGGCAAGTTCGTCTACCAGAGCCCGCCGCCCACAAACAGCTACGAGGCCGTCGCGCAGTTCGGCTCCTACCCGAACCTGCGGGCCAAGCGCGCCACCTACGCGGACGTCAAGTACCGGACCTTTCTGCCCGGCGAGGGCCTGCCCGACAACCCGGACGGCTCGGGCGCCACCGGCGGCAACCCCATCCCAGCCCCCGCCTCACTGACCCTGGAGCCACTGCAAGCCGCACTCGTGCGGGTCGAGCCCGGCGTCACCTACCAGGCGCAGATCTCCGTCGCCTGCCAGACGGCCGGCATGCAGTTCCGGTGCGCCATCCTGCGCTACGACGCCAACTTCAACCTGATCGGCAGCTTCGCGGCCGGGGACCCCGTCACCGCAGGCGGCGGCTACAAGTGGCAGCAGGCATCCGCCACGCACACCATGGACGCGAACGCCGCCTGGGCCGCCGTCGTACCCCGGGTCACTTCCGGCGGTGCCGCCCGGGTGCAGTTCTTCGTGGACGAGCACCGCCTGTGGGTGCCCTCCACCATCGCCACCCGCAGCGCCGGCGCATCCCCCGCGCGGCCGTGGCAGCCGCCCCGACAGCTCATCATCAAACTCCGGGCCACGCGTGTGAACCTGGCCAAGAACCCCTCCTTCCAGAACTCGCTCTGGGGCTGGAGCCAGGAGAAGGACGCTGGTGTAACGGCCGCGCTGACGCTGGCCAACGGGGGAGGCGTCGTCGGCAATGCGGCGCACTACAGCATCGCCACCGTGCCCACGGCCACGCTGATCAACGGCACGTCGCCGCGCACCGGCGTGATCTCTCAGACCTCCCAGCCAGCCCTCGTCGACCGGCTCAAGCCGGACACTGTCTACACGGCCTCCATCTACGTGCTGCCGATGGCCGGCGAAGTCCCAATCACCCTGTGGGCCAACAACGGCATCAACATCATCCGTGGCACGAGCACGCCGATTTTCGACCCAACGGGAAACACCACCTGGACCCGACTGTGGGTGACGTTCAAGACCTCCAGCACCTACGGCGGCTCCCTGCGGCTCTACCTCGGATACGCGGCCGACGACGTGGCGAGCGTCTACGCCGCCGTCCAGCCGGGGACCAACGACGCGGTGTGGTCGCTCCGGGACGACATGCCGGACGTCGAGCCGACCTGGTCCCAGACCCTGCCGTACACCGCGGGCGCCGTCGTGCAGTGGGACGGCTTCCTGTGGCAGTCGCTGGTGAAGAACGGGCCCTACGCGAATATTGGCCCGCTGACTTTCCGCTATGACCACCTCTTGGTCGAGGAGGCCGACAGGCTCGCCCCCTACTTCGACGGGAACGAGCCCTCCGCCGACTACATGTGGGAGGGGACGCCCGGGGACTCCCGCTCGCATTATTACCGCGGAAAAAGGGTCAGTCAGTACCGTCTCGATCAGCTCATTCGACGGCAGATCGGCGTGGGCGCGTCCTATCGGCTTGTGTACGCCAGCGCCCCGTGACCCGGGAATCGCCATGCTCTACCTGATAGTTCTCGCACTCGCTACGTTCTTCGTCTGGGAGTGCTTGGTCCGGCCGCTCATCAGCGCGGCGTGCTCGGCTCTGCCGGTGCCCGACATGCTCGCCGCCTACGTGAAAGCTATCGCCGCGCTGGGAGTCGCAGGAGCACTGGACCGCTGGGTCGACAGGCATTTTCTCGTCGTAATTTCCGCCGCCTCGATCGCCGGCACTCTCCATCTTCTGAGCCGTTCGAGTGAGCCACCTCAAATTGCCACCGTGACGCGCGGCAGGTCCAGACGGGGGATGCCAATGCCTGGTCCGTGAGGTCAGAGGGCTGTCTCACCCTTGCGGCGCACATTCCGCCAGACGAGTGGTCCTTAAACAAAGTGCCCTGTCGCATCTATTTCCGAAGGGTCAGCAGAGGCACTATCACTGACGCCCCACCCGATGAACTCATGTGAGGAAAATATGGCTTTGCGGACCGTCACGCTGGGGGTTCTGGGGGACGCCGAGGTCGCCGAGAACCTCGTGGTTGACACGCTCAACGCGCACTTCTCCCTCGGACCCGAGGACGCCGAGGGCTACTTCGGCCCCTCGGACCGCTACGAACTGCACGCGCTCATCCCGGCCAGTGAGCGGCTCACGTCCCAGGGCGTGCACGCGTTCTGGGAGTGGGCGGTCAGGTGCGAACTGCCCTACAAGGTGCTCTTCGACGAGACGGGCAACGACCGCACCGACGACATCCTCGGAAACGTGGTCGACCCCGAGGACGACATCTTCATCAACTGTGTCGACCCGGACGCCGGCATGGTGGAGCGCCTGGTCAAGGCCGAGAACCCGATGCTGCTGGTCCTCTCCGACGATGGCGCGTTCGACCAGACAACGGCCGATGCCGCCGCCGCAGCGCTGCGCGAGGGCATCCCCGTCCATGACCTGGCTCGCATGCTGCTGGAAATCACCTGGCAGCACCTGCCCGACCACACGCCGCCGGAGGAGCCGGTCCTGGAGGTCGAAGCCGACGGGCAGATGGCACTCAGCGTCGTCTCCGACGCCCCGGACGTCACACTCACCGCGGCGGAGGCCGCCGTCGTGGGGCAGGCCCTCGCCGACGCGGAGGGATTCATCGACACCATTTTCGGCGCGATGGTCAGCTCGGCGGCCGACCTCCGGCAGGGCCTGGTGCGCGGCCGGTCGCTGCTCGCACCCAAGCCGGAAGCACCGGCAGACACCGAGGCCGGCGAGACGCGGAAGAAGACCCGGCTGGAGATCTTCGACGAGCAGTCGGGACAGTGGCGGCCGGCCGGTCGTGGACGGCCCCCGAAGAACGCGCAGACCCGCCGCGTCCCCGCCTGAAACAGCAGGACCCCCGGCGGACATTGACCGGATTCCGCCGGGGGCCGTCGCTCTGGCTGCCACGCCATTCAACTAACTCCACGGGGAGTTTACATGAGCCTCGAAATTCCCGTAGATGCAATTCTCGCGAGGGTTCCTGAGAGGGCCAAGGCCGCCTACACCAACCTCGTCACGCACGCCGAAAGCCGGTACGACGAGAACACAGGTTGGTCGTGCGCCTACCTGACCCAGCAGGACTTGGCGGACGAAATGAAGGTCTGCCTCCGAACCGCGACTCGGGCAGTAAGCGACCTTCGTGCCATCGGACTTGTCCGCGTGCTCGCCTGGCCGGGCGCCAAGACAGAAACGCAGATTCGCGTCGGCGACGTGCCAGTGGCGAGCGTCTTCGGCCCCGTTCGGATGGCACAGGAACACATGCCGCACCACCAGCTCGTCGACTGCGCCATCAGCCTCCTCGTGAAGGAAAACCGTCGACTGGAGGAGGAGCTGACGCGGAGCGAGTAACTCCGGTGACACAGCAACTGACTCATCGAGCGCGCACATACAAGCAGAAGCTCTAGCCCAAGCCATTGCTTGGTGAATAGAAACCTTCGGTTTCTATTTACTGCCCGCGAACATCCGTTCGCGTGCAGTTTCTGGCCCGCCACACCGCCAGGAGAGACACACCATGGCTCGACACCGCATTGACCCCGACGCCGAATTCGACGCTACGGCCTGCGCCCGGAAGCTCCTCCAGGGCACCCCAGAACCCTCCTCAGCCCCGCAGACCGCCTGGACCCCGCCCGAGCCCGCCCCGCGCCGCACCAGGCGCTCTCAGGGCCGCACACACGGCCCGGACTCCATCCGCGGCCTGGTCGACTACTTCACCCGCGCCTGCCCGCCCCTGAGCTGGGCGGGAACCCTCGAAATCGGCAACCGGCAGGCGCTCATGGCCATCTTCAGCGAGCTGCGGAACGACGTCGGCCTCAGCCCCGACGACTGCCGCGCCATGGTCGACCTCTACGTCACCCGCCTCGCCGGCAGGGCCCCCACCAAGCCCTACGTCTGGGACTTCAAGTGGCGGCGCTACGAGCTGCTGCGCGCCCTGCGAGGCACCGGCGTGACCGTCACGGACGCCGAATACGAGAGCTGGAACACCACCGCCACCACCGACCGCAGCGAGGACGAGTCCTTCGCCGCCTCCTGGGAGAACCCGTGATCACCACCCGCATGGACCCCGAGCGTGCCCGCTGGGTCGGTACCGGAATTCCTCCGCGGCTCCGCGGCCTCACCCTCAACGACGTGGCGGAGATGGGCACCAGCCAGGAGCGCACCCTGAAGAACTGCCGCTCCTACGTCGAGCAGTTCCGCGGCCAACAGGACAAGAACTGGCGGGGCCTGCCGACGAACCCCAACATCTTCGGCCGCGGACTGCTCTTCGCCGGCCCGCCCGGCACCGGCAAAACGACCATGGCCGCCGCGGTGCTATGCGAGCTGCGCCGGCGGTGGGGCGTCTCCGTCTACCACGCCCGCTTCCCCGCCCACGTCGAGCGCAAGATCAAAGTGCTCAAGGCGGGCGCGGACACCGACCCCGAGGAGCTGTCGCGCTGGCAGTACGCCATCGAACGCACCGAGTGGGCGGATGTAGTCCTGCTGGACGACGTCGGTCAGGAGCACTCCACCAGCTCCCAGTACGCCGAGGACGTACTGAACGAGCTGCTGCGGCAGCGATTCGACACGGGCCGGCCGACGCTCATCACCACCAACCTGCCCGGCGATGCCTGGGCGCAGCGCTATTCCAAGCCCCTGCGGAGCTTCGTCGACCAGTGCACCCGACGGGAGATCTTCCTGGGTGACTCGCTGCGGAGGGCCGACGCGTGATCGGATACGCCGACCTCGAAGACGACGAGCCGATCACCACGGAGGTCTTCGTCGTCTGGGAGCACCTCATCGGCCTCCCCGGGCCCCGCTTCACGGAGAATCGTTTCCGCAGGCGTGTGCGCTGGAGCCGACTCAGTCGGTGCGCGCTGGACCTCTTCGAGGAGACCAACGGCAAGGCCGTCGCCGAGCTGTGGCGCCTGTGGCAGCGCGACGTGAGCGTGGCCCTGGTCACGTTCCTCCCCCAGGAACTGGCCGGCGACCTCGCCGTCCGGGTCGACGCCGAGTCCATCCCCCACGGCCGGCTGGTCGTCACCACGCCCAACGAGATGGCTCGCCTGGTCACCCTCCTCGGCAACGCGCACATCTTCCACAGCCTGCCCGAGCACACCCTGCGGTACGGACCGCGCGGCATCTACGTGCACCCCCACAACCCCGAGCTGATGGGTCAGGTGGTCTGAGTGCACGACTACCGACCCGAGGAAGGCGAAGACCGCCGACGAGAAGTCGTCCAGCTCATCCCCGACACCACGGGGAAAATCGCACACCTGCGGTCAGAATTCGGCTTGTCGGGCTACGACGAGCTACCGCTGACCGGCTGGGCCGTCGTCGCAACCTTCGTCGCCGGCGAGCTGCCGCACATCACCGTCGAACCGGTAGTTGACGACGACTGCATGGGCCCTGTCCCGCTCGGCGACCTTGAAGAGGAAGCCGGCCCGCTGACGCTGCTGGAAGTCCTGTGAGCAGCATCGAAGAGGAAGTGATCAGCTACATTGCGCTGACCGGGGACCTGGAGACAGTCACCACCGCGCGCATCACCGCTGATCACTTCCTCGACCCGACCACGCGCAAGATCTTCACCGAGATCCTCGCCTTCAAGGCCGACTTCGGCGAGCCGCCCACCCCCGAGGTAATCCAGCGGGATCACCCGAACTTCACCTTCCGCGAGGAAGGCTCCGGCCCGATCGACTACCTCATCCGGGAGCTGCACGAGGCTCGCCGCCGGGTCATCATCGACCTGGGCCTGGACGCGGTCGCGGAGGCCCTCGATAAGAACGGCAGCGAGGCTGCACTGCCGCTCCTGCGGATCATGCTCGCGCAGGCCGCCACGGCGACCGCGTCCTCCCGGGAGATCGACTACGCGTCGACCGGCGCCGAACGCCTGGAGACGTACCGGCAGGCGCGGGACAACCCGAACGAGCTGTTGGGCATCCCGACGGGCTTTCGCTTCCTCGACAAGCTGACGCTCGGCATTCAGCCGCAGCAGATGATCGTGCTCACCGGCCTCGCCAAGTCGTGCAAGACCACCGTGATGCTCGGGATGACCCGCTCCGCCTACGACCACGGGGCCCGGCCGCTGCTGATCAGCTTCGAGATGCCATACATCGAGATCGCCCGTCGGCTCGACGGCTTCCTGGCCAAGGTCAACCCGCGCAAGCTCCAGACCGGCGAGCTGTCCGCGCGGGAGTGGCGGGCATTGGAGGAGGCCCTGTCCGGCCAGCTCGGAGAGCAGCCGTACATCGTGACCGAGGACCGCGCCGGCGCGATGACGCTGACCGGAATCCAGTCGAAGATCGACCAGCTCTCACCGAACGTCGTGTTCATCGACGGTGCCTACTTCCTTCTCGACGAGGTGTCCCGGGAGACGCAGACCCCCATCGCCTTGACGAACATCTCCCGAGGACTCAAGAAGATCGCGCTGAACAACGACATCCCGGTGGTCATCACCACCCAGTCGCTGTCGCACAAGGTCGGCGCCAAAGGGCTCACCGCATCGTCGCTCGGGTACACCTCGGCCTGGGTGCAAGACGCGGACCTGGTCGTCGGTATGGAGGCGACCGACGAAGAGTTCTTCTACCGCATGAAGGTGCTCGCTGCCCGGAACGCGCCCCCGCAGGAAAACCTCCTCTCCATCTCCTGGGACCCGCCGGCATTCGAGGAGGAGGAGGTCGAAGATGACCTCCCCTACTGACGCCTGGACCCAGCTCTCCGCGTTCTCCAACCCGGTGCCGGCCGACGTAGCCGGCGCGATGCGTCACCTGGACATCGAGGTTCTGCGGGAGGTGAGCGGAGAAGACTCAACGGAGTTTCTCGCTCGCTGCCCCGCCCACCTTGCTCTGACCGGGAAGGCGGACCGCCGGCCGTCGTTCTCCGTCAACTCCCACTCGGGGCTTTTTCACTGTTTCTCGTGCGGGTACGCCGGAGCGTTCATCGACCTGGTCGAAGACCGGCTGGGGTACTCCCGTGTGGAAGCGTTCCAGTGGATCGCACGACACGGCGTATACCGCACACGGGACGACGAGGAGCAGCCCGAGCGCAAACCACCAGAGGAACGAGTCACTGAAGCGTCGCTGGCTCTTTTCGAGCCTCCTCCTGCTGATGCGCTTGAATCGCGAGGACTGACCGCCGAAGCGTGCAGGGCGTTTGGTGTGCTGTGGCATCCCGGGAACCGGCACTGGATTCTTCCAATCCGCGACCCCGTCACAGGTGAACTGTGGGGGTGGCAGGAGAAGGGCAAGAGGTACTTCCGAAACTACCCGTCGGGAATTCCCAAGTCGCGGACCCTTTTCGGTGACCTCTCCTGGAAAGGGCCCACAGCGCTCCTGCTCGAATCACCGCTCGACGCCGTCCGCGCACACTCACTGGGAATAGCGGGCGCCTTCGCGGCCTACGGCGCCCACGTGTCCGAGGCCCAGATGCGCCTCATCAAAGAGCGCTGCTCGACTCTCGTGCTCGGCCTCGACAACGACACCGCCGGAATTGCCTCACGCGACCGGCTGTACGCGCGCTGGCGACCGCGAGGGCTGGCGATCAAGTTCCTGAACTACCGCGGGAACTCCGCGAAAGACCTGGGCGACATGGACGACGAAGCGGCCAAGTCCGCATACGCCGGCGCCCACTATCCGTGGCGCAGGAGGCGCTAGATGTTCACCGGCACGTTGCACCCCTACCAGCACGACGGCGTACAACGCATCCTCTCCGACCGCCGCCTGCTGGTCGCGTACTCCATGGGCACCGGCAAGACGGTCATGACCATCGCCGCCATCGAAGAGCTGCTGGGCGCCGGCGAGATCCGCTGCTGCGTCATCCTCGTCCCGTCCTCGCTCAAATGGCAGTGGGCCCAGGCCCTGGCCCAGTTCACGGACGCCCCCAGGCGCACCGTCCAAGTCCGCGGCGTGAAGCTCACCGTTCCCACCGAGGACGTGTGCGTGGTCGTCAACGGCACGCCGGCCAAGCGCCGCAAGCAATGGGAGGCAGCCCAGCACGCGGACTACGTCATCGCCTCCTACGGCTCCGTGCTGCACGACTGGAAGTACCTGTGCGCGGTGTGGGCCGATGCCCTTGTCCTCGACGAGGCCACCGCGATCAAGAATTTCGCTGCCCAGACGACCAAGCGCGTGAAGAAGCTCAAGCCGCCGATCCGCGTGGCCCTGACCGGAACTCCTGTCGAGAACCGGCCCGAGGAAGTCTTCTCCATCATGGAATGGGTCAACGAAAAGGTTCTGGGGCGTTGGGACCACTTCGACAAGAGCTTCATCAACAGGAATTGGTTCGGCGGCGTGCTGTCGTACAAAAACCTGGATCTGCTTCACAGAAACCTGTCCAAGGCAATGATCCGGAAGTCGCGCCTGGACCCGGAGGTCGCGAAGTACCTGCCGTCCGTAACGGAGACGACGCACCTCGTGCAGCTCGACAAGACGACCAAGGCCATCTACAAGGCCATCCTGCTCGACCTCCAGGCCGCCATGGACGAGCTGGCTGAGGCCGGCGAGGACTTCGATGTCGCCGCCTATTACGCCGGTGTCCGCCCCGACACCGGCTTCGGCGCGCAGGGCAAGGTCATGGCCCGCATGCAGGCCGCCCGGCTGCTGCTGGACCACCCCCAGCTCCTGATGGACTCCGCCGTCGCCTTCCACGAGAGCAAGACGGACGGCTCCGAGTACGCAGCCCAGTTCGCAGCCTCCCGCATCGACCTGCCCGACCTGCACCACTCCCCGAAGCTCAACGCTCTGGAAGAGCTGGTCGCCACGATGACCGGCGAGGGGGCGAAAGTCGCGGTCTTCACCGACTACCGCCGGCTCCTGCCTCGCCTCGCCTCCCGCCTGGAGAAGTACTCCGAGGTGGTCTCCTTCCACGGCCAGCTCACCTCGGACCAGAAGGCCAGCGCCCTGAGCCGGTTCAAGAACGACCCGGAATGTGGCGTCTTCCTCAGCACGAACGCCGGCGGCTACGGCTTGGACTTGCCGGAAGTCCAGTACCTGATCAACTACGACCTTCCGTACTCCAACGGCCTACTGGCCCAGCGCAACACCCGGCACGTGCGCGCCAGTTCGCAGTTCGACCGCGTCCACATCGTCAACTTGGTCGTCGAGGACTCCATCGAAGAGCGCGTCCAGGCCACCCTCCGGCTGCGTCAGACCCTCTCTCAGGCCGTGGTCGACGGCCGCGGCGCCGGCTCCCTCGACGTGGACGTGGAAAGCCTCTCGGACCACATCGGAAATACCCTCTGAGGGCACCCGTCTGGCCTATAGGCGGTCATTTTTTCATTTCGTAGGGTCAACTGCACGGAGCTTCGGAGTAGCTCCTTCGCACCACCCCTACGGGAGCACTGCGTGCCTGAAGAAAACAATCCCACGGCCGCCCCGGAAACCCAGCGCATCCCCTTTGACCCGGTCATTCCACTGTTCAGGGAATGGGCGGTCCTCAAGGCCCAGGTAACCGACCAGACGTCCCGACTCAACAAGCTCCGGGACAAGGTGGCCGCCGCGGTCGAACAGCGCGGGTACACCGACCACAAGGGATCGCAGTACCTGGATCTGCCATTCCCCATTCCGGCCGGCGACAACGAGTACATCCGGATCAAGCGCGAGCGGCGAGTCTCCATCAGCGCCGACGAGGAAGTCGCCGAGCGCATTCTCAAGGACAAGGGCGAGGCGCTGTACCGCCGGGCCTTTCCCCCGGTTCCGACCCTGGACGCGGACGAACTGTACGTCCTGCTCCAGGAAGGACACCTCACCGAAGAGGAAATGGACCGGATCTTCGTCCAGAAGGAGACGTACGCCTTCCGGGGACTGACGTCATGATTCACCCGCCGCGAAAGCCGCTCGACGTCTACCCCGGGACCGCCCGCCCCATCGGAGTCCCCCACCCGGTCGTCAATCCGGGCCTGGGCGACGCGATCCGCTGGGACGAAGACCCGGTCTATAAGAAAATCCAGGGCTACTACCGCGAGTTCTTCGCCATCAGCCACCTGGCGAACGCGCTCTGCCGTTCAACCAAGACCCTCTACAAGTGGGAAAGCCTCGGCCTGTTCCCCGGCGCTACCTGGATCTACAACAGCGAATCGAAGAACGGCCGGCGCCGCCTGTACACCCGCAGGCAGATCGAAGGCGTGGTCGCCATCGCCTACGAAGAGGGCGTGCTGTCCGGCACCAAGCGGTTTCTCTCCCACACACAATTCCCGGCCCGCTGCACGGAGCTATTCCGGCAGACGCGCGCCGTCCTCCCCGAGCCCATTCACGACTGGAGCTGAGTCATGCCCGAGACCCGTACCTACGGCCGCCGCCGGACCCTGCCCAACAAGGCCGAGGAACCCACCACCCCTTCCCGCACGCCCGCCCGCCGGGAAGCGGTCGCCGGCCGCGTCGTGAAGACCGGCTCCGGCCCGACCAGCCAGCCGGGCTGGGACGACGTCGACAAGGTCGCCTCCGCCGCCGGCGGTGGTGACCTCTACCTCAAGGTGACCGAGAACCGCATGGTCATCAAGATCCTGTCTGCCGGACCCTTCGACGTGTTCGCGAGCCACTGGATCGACGAGATCGAGGACGGCTCCAAGTCTGTGCGCTGCTGGGGCTCGCCGGCCTGCCCGCTCTGCGCCATCGGCGACAAGGCGAAGCGCTTCAGCGCCTGCTTCGACGTCGTGTCCCTGGAGGACCCGGAGTACCCGGTCCTGAAGGTGTGGGACGTCGGGATCAAGATCGCGAGGCAGCTCAAGGAGATCGCGACCGACGAGAAGAGGGGCCCCCTCAACAGGAGCGACCTCTACTTCACCATCCGCAAGGAACAGAAGAAGCGGAGTGTCGAGTACACCCTGGAGCGGGTCAAGGAACGCGACCTGGACGAGGAGTACGGCGTCGCGCCGCTGGACGAGGAGGCCCTGCGCCAGTTCCAGGCCGAGTGCCACGAGTACGGCGAGAAGGTCAAGGAGCCGCTCGACGAGGAGGCCATGGAGGAGATCGTCCACATGCTGATGGACGACGCCTGACGGCCCCTTCCCCCCTCAAGCTGCCCGCGCCGGTGTGCTCCCCTCGCTCTCCGCCGGCGCGGGCTCTTCCGTCTCCTCACCGGCCCGGGGTTCCAGTGCAGCTCATCACCGACACCCGTCAGCTCGAAGACGCCGTCGACTACTTCCGCACCGAAGACGGTTTCGCCTTCGACGTCGAAACCACCGGCGAATACCGCGGTGTCCCCGCCGTCAACGAAGTCGTATGGCTTTCGATGGCCACCAACGGCCGCACGGTCGTCATCCCCATGGGCCACCCCAACGGCAACACGCTGCTGCGGAAGGCGACCCGCCGGAAGAACAAACGCACCGGCGAGTGGGAGCAGATCCCCGCGCAGTGGGAGGAGCCCCCGCCCCAGCTCCGGCCCTCCGTCGTCTTCGACGCCTTGGAGGAGCTGCTTTTCAGCGAGCGGATGAAAGTCGCCCACAACGCGCCCTTCGACCTCTTGTCGGTGGCGAAGTACTACCGCGGCAAGTACCCGCCTCCGCCGTACGGGGACACCATCGTCGGCGCGTGGATGCTCAACGAAAACCGCCCCATCGGTCTGAAGCCGCTCGACAAGGAACGCTGGAACCTCGTCTACGACACCGAAGACGTCGGTAAGTGCGTCGAGAAGCACGGCTTTCGCACCGTCGCCGACTACGCCTACATGGACGCCGCTTCGACCTGGCTCCAGTGGCTGGACATCCGGCCCCGCATCACTGACGAGGGCCTGGAGGACATGTGGGCCCTGGAGATGGACGTCTTGGCGTGCGTCCTGCACATGGGCTCCGGAGGCGTTCCCATCGACATCGCCGCCCTGGAGCGGCTCCGTGCATCACTGCGCGAGCGCATGACCGAGTGCGAGGCCGGCGTGTACCGCGCCGCCGGCAGGGTCTTCAATCTCGGCAGCGCCCCCCAGAAGGCACAGATCCTCTACGAGGAGCAGGGCCTGCGCCCCCGAAAGCGCACGCCCAAGGGGGCCCCGTCCACCGATGCCGAGGCCCTGGAGCCGTACAAGGGCCGCAACGCGGTGGTCGACGCGATCCTGGCGTACCAGGACGTATCAAAGCTGCTGTCCACGTACGTGGAGGGCTACCTGGGCAACCCGGACGAGGACAAGCCGACCCAGATCTTCGACGGCCGGATCTTCCCCATCCTCAAGCAGTACGGCACCGTGACCGGCCGCTTCAGTTCCTCCAAGCCCAACGTCCAGAACTGGCCCAGGCCGGACACGGAGTGGGGCAAGGCGATCCGGGACCTGGTCGACCCGATCCCCGGGTTCGTCCTGCTCGTCGCGGACTACGCCCAGATCGAGCAGCGCATCCTCGCCCACTTCGCCGGCAAGGGGGCGCTCTGGCAAGGATTCTGGGACGGCGTGGACGCCCACACGGCCACCGCCGCCGCGGTGTTCGGCGTCGCTCCCGAGGACGTCACCAAGCAGATGAGGCAGATCGCCAAGGCCATTGCCTTCGCGATCAATTACGGCGCCGGCCCGCAGAAGGTGGCGGACATGTCCCACACCACGCTGCGCCGTGCGAAACAGATCCTGGCCGAGCACGAGAAGCAGTTCCCCGAGGTCTACGCCTACAAGCGGAAGCTGCTGCGCACCGTGCGGGGCCGTCGGCCGGTGCCGTACCTGCGCACCCTTCTCGGCCGGAAGCGCCGGCTTCCCGATCTGCTGTCCCACGACCACGGGCGCCGCGCCAAGGCGGAGCGCCAGGTCGTCAACTCCCATATCCAGGGCTCGAACGCGGATATGACGAAGCTGGCCCTGACGAGGCTGCACAAGAACCTGTTGCCCGACATGCAGATCCTGCTCACCGTGCACGACGAAATCGCCGCCATGTGCCCGGTCGACACCGCGGAGGAAGGCGCGAAGATCCTGCACGACGCAATGGCCGGCCCCGACATGCAGCTCCTTTCCGTCCCCGTTACCACTGACGTGAAAATCTGCAAGCGCTGGAGTGAAGCGAAATAATCATTCGATCTACTCTGGCTCTATGCCCACCCAGCTTGAAGCACCGGCCATCCTCCGCGGAATGCTGCGCGACGTCGTCGCGTGCAGCGACTATCACACGGTGTGCGAAATGCTCGGCATGGTGCCTGCGGGCCCAGACGTAGACGAAATCGAGCACTACAAGTCACACATGCGGATCGAAGCATTCAATCAGGTGGCCGACGAGGTCTTCCCGCACGCGGACATCGCGGCCGACATGCTCTACAGGCTGGTCCGCCTGAACCGCGACGACGAGGACGACGAAGACGATTCGGAGCACGCCATGTTCACGGTCGTCAGCCGCACAGCAGTCGCCATCGTCATCGGCCATCTCCTTGAAAACGGCACCCTGGGAGTAAAGAGATGACTTCCGACTTCTGGCTCAGGAAGCTCCAGGAATCGAATGGCACCCCGGCGCCGGCCGTGCCGCAGGCCGGCCTCACGCCGCAGGGCAGTCCCTGGTGGGCACACCCGACCTACGCCCCCGCGCCGGCGCCCCAGCAGCCCATGCAGCAGCCGCCAGCACAGGCCGCGTACCGCACCGACAAGGCCCAGTCCGCCAAGCACACCGAACTGTGCCCCTCCTGCGGCAGCGACCAGTACTGGCGCCCGACGCCGAAGACACAGGCCATGTGCAACGCGTGCCACTACCCGGTGCAGAACTCGACACAAGGGGTGGCTGTCGCCAACAACTCCAGCGCTCCCAGCCGTGCTTCCCTCTTCCAGGCCAAGGGCGCCGGCTACCAGCCGACCGTGATCGTGGGGCGCCTGTGATCCGCTTCGCCATCGCGCTCCTGCTCATCGCGGCCGGCGCCGTCCTCGTGTACATCGGCATGGCGCCCGCCGCCGACAGCTCGGCCCCGCCGGCACCGCGGCCGTCCCCGGCCGGCGCACCGGCCTGGACCCACGTCTGTCTCGGCACCGACGACGAACCGCCTGGCTGTCCGTAAATAGAAAATTAGTCACCCGTTTGGCGCTGTGCGGTAATTTTTGACTTCCATACGGTCGTCGTATGCCGCTCAGCAATGAGGCCCGCGCCGTCATGGCGCAGATCAATAAGAAACACGGCCCCGGCTCAGTCATTGTCGCCTCGACAATGCCCGCGGTTTCACGCTTCACGACCGGTTCCCTCTCCCTCGACGTCATGCTGGGAGGGGGATGGCCAGCCAATCAGTGGAACGAGATCCTGGGAGCCGAGTCCTCGGGAAAGACAACGATCGTCCACAAGACGATTGCGGCGAATCAGCAACGCGACCCGGAATTCCAGACGTTCTGGGTGGCCGCGGAGCACTACGACATCGAATGGGCGTCGACTCTCGGCGTGGACGTGGACCGCGTCGCGGTGTACTCCACCAACGCGATGGAGGACGCCTACACCGCCATGTTGAACGCGGCCCAGTCCCGCGCCTTCGACGCGGTGGTCCTCGACTCCTATCCCGCGCTCGTCGCCGACGACGAGGCCGAGCGGGACATGGACCAGGCCACCATCTCGGCCGGCGCCCGCGTCACCGGCAAGTTCTTCCGGAAGGCCGGCTCCGCCACCCGCCGCAGCCTGGTGGACGTGGAGCGCCCCCTGCTGGCGCTGATCATCAACCAGTGGAGAGACCAGATCGGCGGCTGGTCGCCAGCCGGCGTGACCCCGAAGACGTCTCCCGGCGGCAAGGCCAAGAACTACGCCTACTACACGCGGCTGGAAGCCAGCCGCACCGAGTGGATCGACGAGAAGCGGCCCGGCGGCAGCGTCCGCGTCGGACAGGTCATCAAGCTCAAGACGATCAAGTCCAAGAGCGCGGCCCCACAGCAGGTGGCCAGCATCCGCTTCTACTTCGCCGACTCCGCCACCGGCATCCGTAAAGGCGACTACGACACGGCCGCCGAGATGCTCACCATGGGCGTCCTGCACGGCCTGATCAAGCTCGAAGGCTCCTGGTACAAGTATGCCAACCACCAGTGGCAGGGCGAGAAGAGGATGCGCGCCGCCTTCCTGGAAGACCTCGACCTCCAGGAGCAGCTCACCGCGGACGTCATGGCCCTCGTACAGCCCGGTGCTGCCTGATGGACCGCCGCATCAAAGCCTCCCGGACCCAGGAGAAACGTCTCGCCCAGAGGATCGGCGGGACCACGGTCGCAGGTTCCGGCGCCGGGTGGGCGGTGAAGAACGACGTCCGCAACGACCGGTGGTCCATCGAGTGCAAGACGACCGCCAGCAGCCGCTTCAGCGTGACGCACGCCGCCTTGGTCAACGCCGAGAAGAACGCCCTCCTCGACATGCGGCAGATGGCCTTCGTCTTTGAGATGCACGGCCGGAACTGGGTCGTCATCTCCGAGGAGAACTTCCTGCGGTTCCTGGAACTGGAGGCGGATAGCTGATGGGAATCCGCGCCGTCATCAACGCCCCGGACTGGTCCCCCAAGCATCACCGCGGCGAAGCGAAATGCCGTGCCCTCACCCCTACCCGCGGCCGGGACGTGTTCTTCTCCGACGAGACCCAGGCGCTCGACGTCTGCAACGGCACCTATGACGGCGTGGTCTGCCCCCGCCGGGCCGAATGCCTACACGTCGCCATGGTCAACCGGGAGAACTACGGCATTTGGGGCGGCATGCGCCCTGAAGACCGCCTGGCCCTGCGTATGCGCTACCCGGCGATGCCGGAGCGCTGGATATGGCATCCGCCCACCGCTGAAAACACCCCCGAACAGCAGGAGAAGCAGTGGCCACACGCGTCGTAAAGGGCGGACCGCAGCTCACCGAGTACCTCAACGCCACCAAGAGCGCAGAACCGCTGTTCGGCGCCGTCCAGAAGCACGTCCTCGACAAGGCCGCCAAGCCCAGCGACCGCGCCCAGGACGTCTTCCACCCCAGCGAGATGGTCAAGTCCGACTGGTGCCACCTCGCGGCCTACCACCGGCTGCGCCTGGCGGTCGAGCCCGCCGACAAGCGCAAGACGACCTTCACCCGCGAGAACATCTTCGAGGAAGGGCACCGCACCCACAGCAAGTGGCAGCGCTGGCTCACCGAGATGGGCCGCCTGGCCGGCGACTGGAAGTGCCTGTACTGCGGCGCCCGCTTCTGGAACGACACCACGCCGGCCGAGTGCCACGAATGCTCCGCCCCGCCCTCCTGCCTGGAGTACGCCGAAGTCCCCCTCAACGCCCACCCCCTGCGCATCGGCGGCAAGGCGGACGGCTACAGCCCCGAGGACGCCTCCCTCATCGAGATCAAGACCCTCGGGCTGGGCTCGCTGCGGTTCGAGCGGCCCGAGTTCCTGGACCGGTACACCGTCGACACCGAGTACGGCCGGCTGCCCGACATGACCCGGCTGTGGCGCGATTTCCGCCGGCCGCTGCCCACCGCCGTGCGCCAGGTGCAGCTCTACATGTACCTCGCCAACCACTTCGAGGATCTGCCCACCGAGAAGACCGTCTTCTTCTACGACTTCAAGCCCACGCAGGAGACGAAGTCCTTCACGGTCACCTACGACGAGTCCTTTTCCGAGCCGCTGATCGAAGCAGCCGCCGCCATCGTCGATTGTCTCCGGGCTGACACCCCTCCCTTCTGCAACATCAACGGGCGCTCCGGCTGCCCCGCGTGCCTGGAATTCAAGGAGGACACCGACCAATGAGCGCCGCCGACGACCTCTGGGAACGCCTCGAAAAGCAGGGCTTCGAGCGGGAGGAGAAGCCCGACGGCTACCTCCCCCAGCTCCCTGCGGACATCACCGCCCTCGACGACCGGCAGCTCATGGCGCTGTACGGCCAGTACGTCTCCTGGACTGCGTACGCCGCCATGCGCCTGGTCGAGGCCCGCACCAACGTACGCGCCGCCAAGCAGAACCTCGATTACTCGACGGCCCGCGCCGCGCTCGCCGCGTCCGCGGAGAGGACCGTGGCAGGCCGCAAGGCCGCGGCCGGTGCCGACCCCCAGGTCCAGGAGGACGAGAAGCGCTACCTCGATGCCCAGGCCCTGGCCGAGGGCCTGGAGATGGTCCACGACAACGCGGCGGCCCGCGCGCAGTTCTGCTCCCGCGACCTCTCCCGCCGGCAGAACAGCCAGGCCGACTCGCGCTACCAGCGCTGGGGGGTCTGACATGCCCCGTATCTCCATCGGCATCGACCAGTCGTATTCCGGCTGCGCAGTCGTCAGCTACAACGCCACCGATGACACCGCGAGCGAGCGTGTCTTCGACTTCAGCCCGAAGACGGCCGGCACCGGCATCAACCGGCTGCACTTCGTGTACTACACGCTGCGCGACCACTTCGCTGGCGTCGCCCTGCTCGGGCAGGTGACCCATATCTGCTACGAGGGCTACGCCTACGGCTCCAAGTACCGGCGAGAGGAGCTGGGGGAGCTGGGCGGCATGATGAAGCTCGCTCTCGTCGCCGCCTTTCCCGGGCACATCGAGCGCCGCGTGCATGCCGTGGCGCCCGCGTCGGTGAAGAAGTTCGTCACCGGCAGCGGACAGGCCAACAAGGACAAGATCATGATGGCCGTCTACATGCGCTGGAAGCACGAGGCGTCCAACAACGACGCCGCCGACGCCTACACCCTGGCGCGCATCGCCGAGGCGCTGGCGAACCCCGAGCCGCCGGAGCTGAAGTTCCAGCAGGAAGTACTCGACACCATCCGCAACCCCCCGAAGCGGACCCGCACGAAAGACGCCGCATAACAGACGGTAATTCCCTCGACCTACGCTCCCTGCATCAGCACAAATGCAGGGAGCGTATTTGTCGTGCAGACTCAGGACACGCCGGTGCAGGAGAAGGAGTTCCGCGTCAAGTCCGTGACTCCGCCTCCGGAACTCGGCTCAGCCATCGCCCACGCCATCAAGTCCGGCAATCAGGTCGTTCTCAAGGCCGTCGGCGCCGGCGCCATCAACCAGGCCGTGAAGGCAATCCCCATCGCGCAGAGCTTCGTCAGCTCCTTCGGAACGCGACTCCTGGAAGAGATCACCTTTTTCCGCAGCAAGACACCGGAAGGTGAGATCCTCGGCATCGCCATCCGCGTTATGGGCACATGAAATACCGGCTGAAAATCCGGAGACCTAAACTCCACTCATCAGGCCGCCCAGCACTGACTCACACATCGCTCACGTTCTGACTCCCTGGGCCACGCACGCCGCGCGGAGGAAGAGCATGTCCCACTGGACGCCCATGAACAAGGGCAAGACGAGCACCCGCGGCCCGCTGTCCACGGGCCAGTTCCCCACCATGGGTGACGAGCTGCACCAGGCGCGCTGGATTCGCCCCGAAGCCGGCCAGACCGTCAGCCGTCAGGCCCTGTCCAAGAGCGGCGACGGCGCCTACGGCCGCAACACCCACCGCCCCCACCGCACTACTTCAGCCAGCGAGACGTTCGGCCCGGCCGGCGTGGTCCAGGTCAAGCGCTCCCTGCACGGCGCCGGCTGCTCCTGCTGCGCCTCGACCGGCCGGTACCGCATGCCCTCCGCGTTCGGGAGCCAGGAGCAGTTCCGGGCCGGCCAGGCGACCGGGAAGCGGGGCTGACCCATGTGGCCCCTCCTCGCCGGCGTCGCCGCCCGCGCGGGGCTCTCCACGGCCGCCCGGGGCACAGCCACCAGCGCAACCCGCTCGGCTGTGACCTCCGCTGCGTCGAGCGGCTCCATCACCGCCGGCACCGCATCCGCCCACTCCGGCAGCCGGCTGCTGTCCGCCGCGCAGTTCGCCAACTCCGGAGTCCACGCAGCCTCGCGCGACAAGCCCAGCCAGTCCGCTGCACCTCCGCCCGCGCCGGCCGACCACACCGGGTGGCTTCGCTCATGAGCACGGCCGTCACCTCACCCAGCCCGCTGACGCCCAGCTCGCTGCGCACCACCGGCTCCTCCGACCGGGGATCGCTGGCCCCCGCGCCACCGCCCACCGCCCCCGACCCCGGCTTCCGCACCGACGTCGGCTCGCGTGCCGCCGCCCTCTCCGAATTCCAACACGGCATGACCACTGGGAGGTGACATGGACTTCAACAGCAACCAGTTCCGCCAGTCCGCCTTCCGCGGCTTCGGCGACCAAGCAATGCGCCGCCACCGCGTCACGCCGGCCACCCCCCAAAACGGCACCCCGGCCCAGCCCGCCGCACCCAGCGGCTGGACCCAGCCCGAACTTCCCGACCCGCCCGCCGCCCCACCGCCGCGCGTGGACCCCAGCTCCGTACCTGACAACACCCCGCCGCCCCCTCCGGCCACCCCGTCCGGTCCGGGCCAACAGGTCCGCATCAACCAGCTTGCCTACCGCGCCCAGGGCCAGCGCTTCGGCCCGCCCCCGGAGCCGGACACCACCCCCGCGCCGTCGGCCGTGCCCCCGCGCCCCACCACACCGCCCCGGCCCACCGCGCCGCCCTCCTCGGTCTCGGGCCGCTCCGGCTTCAGCATCACCCCCGGCATGGCCCGTGCCGGCCGCGCCGTCGGCGTCGGCACCTTCGTCGCCGCCAAGGCCCTCCAGTCCATCAACCGGCCGGCCACCGACCCCAAGCGCTCCGGCAACCCGCTGTACAAGACGAACCAGGGGTGGATGCGCTCATGAGCTACCCCAACCGCGCAGGCGCCAACAGCAACCTGATGTACAACCCGCCCTACGCCCAGGCGCAGGCGGGCTCCATGACGTACGCCGGCGGCTCCGGCGGCATGCTCATCTCCGGCGCCCGGGACATCCTCGACGCCCGCCGGATGATGGACAGCGGCCATGTGCCCAGCGCCGAATACCCGGACGGCTACCTCGGCACCATCGGCGCCGGCACCCGCCGTCAGGACAGGTTGCTCAACAACATCGGCGCCCGCGCCACCCAGAAGTCCTACGAGCGCGGCGTGCACAAGGGCGAGAGGATCGACCCGGCCGACTACTACTGGACCGAGGACGTGCACCCGGCCGCCGCTCTCCAGGCCCAGGCCCGCGGCGAGCGCTGGACGCAGCGCGGCTCCATGATCGGCAGCCCCCTGGTGAACGACGGCAAGTCCGAGACGCTCGTCGCCACGCAGGCCCGGTTCGCCACCGCCCAGCGCGTGTACACCCAGGAGATCACCCCCCCGTTCACGGCCGTCAACGAGCAGCGCCGCACGCAGCTCCAGCGATTCCGACCGGCCTGGAGGTGACGTGCATGTTGCAGCAGGACTCCCTCTACGCCCGCCGGCCCTGGGCCACCGCCCGGGAGCAGGAGGTCACCAACTACCTGCGCGAGTGGACGGACATCCCCCCGGACGCCGCCCGCCGCATGAAGCCCCCGGTGCCGAACATCGGCAGGACACCACCGCGCTTTGGATTCACCCAACACGTGCTGTCCATCACGGACATCGCACGACTCGACGACGTGTACCCCGGCAGCCGGGTCGACTTCTCGCAGCGGCAGTCCGGCTATTCCGCCACCTCATTTCCAGCGCTGGGAGTGATCTGAAATGCCCAAGGCGACCCGCACCACCGACCGTCGGCGCACCGGCCGCGGAGACAACGTCACCGGGGTTACCCACGGAAAGGCGAACCTCCAGGACCAGCGCACCGCCGGCCGGTACGCGCCGAAGCCGCCCAGCACCACGTCGGAATTCCAGGCCGGCATCTCCGTCGGCACGTCCATGAGCAAGGGCGTTCCATCCGGCGGAGCGAAGAAGCGTGCGGCACCGGCCGTGCGAAAGCTCGGGGAGACCAAGTGAGTATGCGCGCCCTGTCCGGATTCCTTGTGGCCGCCTTCCACCGCATCAAGGCCACGTACGAACACCTCCGCGCCCAGCGGCGCGCGGAACGCACGAGGAAGGCCCCACCGGTATGAGCTACGCACCCCGCCGCCGCCTGGCCGGCGAACTCGACGAGGGCCTGACCGACGGCACCTACAAGAAGATCAACACCGACCGGGGCGGGGCCGTCGATCCCACCACCTACGCCGTGCGCCAGGACCTGAACGACCTCTGGTACGGCGTCCACGAGACCCCGGTAAAGCGCCGTCCAGACGGTCTGGCCGCACGCACACCCGGGTACGTGCCCAACCCGCCGGCACACCTCTACTTCGGGATGTGACCGTGCGACACCACTACGACGGGCTGATCTACCCGCCCGCCTTCACGAAAAAGGTGCTCGGCCTGGGACTGAGCACCTTCACCGCCGCCGCGTCCCTGCAAAAGGCGCTCGGCAGCACCCCGTTCTCGGTGGTCGACGCACCCACCGACACGGCGCGGTACTACATCGCACTCACCTACACCACGCTCGGCATTCTACTCGGCACGTGCTCGGCCATGTACTCGCTCAAGACGTCCAGCCTGCGCTTGATGGGCTATGTCGCCGCGTACCTGCTCGCCTTCGCGGCCGTGTCTCTTTTCAACTCGCCGGCCACCGTGTGGATGCAGCTCGCCAACGTCATCAGTTTCATCGGCGTTTCCCTGGCAGCCTTTTCCGCCTGGCTGCACCACTTGCGAGAGGGGGACGGTCCATGACGATGTCCGACGTGGCGGCGCAGATCGTTTCCATATTCGTCTCCGCGCTGGGCCTCGTCATCTTTCGCCTGATCGCCAAGTACCTGCCGGAAGACCCCGATCCGATCCCCCGGCCGCGCAGAAAGCCTCTACCGAACGATGACGATGAAAGCGATCCCGGCGCGAGCTGAACCCAAGCGCCTCACGCCCATGCACCTGCTGGGCATCTCGCTGTCCGCCTACACCATCTCACTGGCGCTGTACCGCGGGATGAGCGACGACAGCGCCCTCTCCGTGTACAACACCCACGGCGTCGCCCAGCTCATCGCCGTGGCCTTCGTCGTGGCCGGCGTCGCCATCGGCCTGGTGGCCATGGCCTACGTCATCATCCGCAACAGCTTGCGCCCCATGTGCTACCTGGCCGCCTACATCTTGGCTTTCGCCTCCCTCGCACTGTTCCGGATCGAGGAGAACGCGGCGGTCAACCTCCTCAACAGCCTGCGGTTCCTGACCATCTCCGTCGTCGCCGCGAGCGCCTGGCTGTACCAGCACCGGGAGACCTGCCGTGCACACCAGTGACCTCGTCGCCCAGGTGACCTCCATCGTCGTCGCCGCCGTCGCCATGGTCATCGCCTGGCTCTTCACCCGCCGCTGTCCCAACCCAGCGCCCCCCGCACCCCCGGCCGACCCCCACACCGGCACTGACGCAGAAAGGCCGCTTTGATGGCGAACGAAAAGTGGAACCTCAACACATCGGGCGACCTGACCGCCGAGCCCGGCACCCCGGTCGGCCTGGTCAACCCCCCGCGCACCGCCGACCAGCGAGTGGCAGACCGCCCCGCCGACTACGGTGAGCAGGTCGCCCCACCCAAGCCGCTGTGGTACCTCGACAGCGCCGGCAACGCCCACTCCTACGGCATCACCGAGCCGCACAAGATCCTGCTCTTCTGGCGCTCCAACGTCGGCCAGCAGGATGCCGACCTCGACGACCGCTACTACACCGGCGTCCGCGGCCTCCAGTCCATCGGTGTCACCGGCCACAAGATCACCGTCAACGGCACCGGCGACGTCCACCACCCCGGCGGCGAGACCTCGGCCACCATCGACGGCTACTGGGACCGCACCGACCCAGCGAACCCCGTCTGGACATCCATCAAGCCGGAGACCCAGTACACCTTCACCGTTGCGGCCCACAACGCCCAGTACGAGTACGGGCCGGCCTCCGACCCGCTCACCATCACCACGCCGGCCGTCGGCTACGACCAGCGGAAGCTCACCCTGCCGCCCCGGCCACCCAACGACATCGACTTCGCAGCCCCGCTCCCGGTCATCAGCTCCGCGGCAGGCGGAACGATCCAGCTCCGCTGGACCAAGATCCCGAATGTCACCAAGTACGAGATCTACGACAACACCGCCCAGGACACCACCGACGCCATGGACCTCGGCCGCATCGGGCTGAGCGAAAGCGACGCCAAGCTCGGCGAAGTCACCCAGCCCGCCGGCGCCGGCCCCGTCACCTTCACCACCCCCGCCTACAAGGTCCCCCGCACCCGCTTCGCCCTCAAGGTCCGCGCCGTACGCACCGACGCCAACGGCTCCGCCGTCTCCGAGTTCAGCACGCCGCTGCGCGGCACGATCCCCGCCGCCACCAACCCCCCGGGCAAGCCCAACGCGCCGACCTTCACCACCGCCCCCACCTCCGACGGGCAGCTCCAGATCACCATCACGGCCCCCACCATCAACGCCTCCAATGGCGCCCCCGAGTGGTACGCGCTTTACGACGGCACCCGCAAGGTCGCCACCCTCAGCGCCCCGCTGGGCACCGCCCCGCACGTCACCCTCCAGTACGCGGCTGGCCAGTCCTATTCCTTCACCACCGTCGCCGGGAACAGCGCGGGCTCTTCCACGCCCTCCAATGCGCTCGCCGGCAGCGTCCCGACAGTCTGAAAGGCCGCGCACCATGCCCACCCCCACAGTCGGCCGCACCGTCCTCTACCGGCTCTCCGCCTCCGACTGCGCCGACATCAACCGCCGACGCAAGGACTTCTCCAACGGGCCCGGCTACGCCGACCGCACCGGCTACATCGGGCACGTCGGTAACGAAGCCCTCGAAGGCGCCGTCTGCCCCGCCACCATCGTCCGCGTCTGGGACGACGCCGAAATCACCTGCAACTTGCAAGTCCACTTGGACGGCAACGACACCTTCTGGGCCACCTCCCGCAAGGAAGGCAACGACGTGGCCCAGTGGTCCTGGCCGGAGGTGAAGTAAATGGCCACCCCCCTCACCACCACCGCCTTCCTCAATGCGCTGCGAGCCGAAGGGCTCACCGTCGTCGAGGTCGGCTCCTGGAAGACACACACCCGAACCGCCTCGACCCGCCCGTGGGGCCCGGTCCACGGCGTCCTGGTCCACCACACGGTCACCAAGGGCACGCAGAAGACCATCGACATTTGCCGCCGGGGTTACTCCGGCCTCCCCGGGCCCCTGTGCCACGGCGTCATCGGCAAGAACGGCGTGGTCTACCTGGTCGGCTACGGCCGCACCAACCACGCCGGCGGCGGCGACCCCAGGGTGCTCCAGCAGGTCATCGCCGAGAACTACGGCACCGCACCGAACAAGCCCACCCGAGGCAATTCGGACGGCGTAGACGGCAACAGGCACTTCTACGGCTTCGAGTGCGAAAACCTCGGCAACGGCCAGGACCCATGGCCGGCCAAGCAGCTCGAAGCCATCGTCCGCGCCGCTGCCGCCGTATGCCGCGCGCACGGCTGGACCGCCAAAAGCGCGATCGGGCACCTGGAGTGGTCGGACGACAAGAGCGACCCCAGGGGCTTCACCATGGCGTCCCTGCGCACGCGCATCGCCGAGCGGCTCAAGCACACCAGCTCCTGGTCGCCGGGCGGCACAACCACCTACACCGTCGTCAAGGGGGACACCCTCTCCTCCATCGCCAGGACCAAGCTCGGCGACGCCTCCCGCTACACGGAAATCGCCAAGCTCAACAGCCTCTCCAACCCCAACGCAATCAAGGTCGGACAGGTACTCAAGCTGCCCCCGAAGTAACTCACCCCCGTGAGCCACTGGAAAAGAAAGCAGGCCAAGCATGACCGCCTACGACGTACTGGCCTCTCTATGGAGAACCGCGGTCCCCGTCATCGTCGGATGCGTGGGCGCGGTCCTCGCGCACGTCTACATCGACGTCGATGACGAGGCACTCGCGCAGGCCCTCGTCGCCGCGTTCGCCATCGTCTACCACGGCCTGTTCCGGCTGCTGGAAGCCAAGGTCAGCCCCGCGTTCGGCTGGGCCCTCGGCCTGGCCAAGCCGCCGGCCTACCCCAAGTCCAACCCGACGGTGCCCCCATACGGGAAGCCGCCGGCTACCTGATTCATTTTCGGGCCCTTTAGGGTGACCGGCGCCGGAAAGCCTTCGGGATGGCCGGGGTCCTGTCCCCGTTGAAAGGCACCCTCGTGTCCCGCCCGAAGCTCCCCACCATCTCCTGGCGCCAGACGCGGATCGCCTCCGCCGCCGCACTCGCCACCCTCCTGACAACCGCCTCCCTCACCCAGCCGGCCGACGCCAAGCCCGACCAGCCGCCCGAGCGCCCGGCCGTCCTCACCCCGCCGATGCCCCTGATCGACCAGACCGTGGACGCCGGCCACCTCAAGCTCAGCGCCGCGCTGAAGGCCCAGTCCGCCGCCCAGGCCGCCGCCCACCGCGAGGCCGTCGAGAAGGCCCAGAAGGCGGAGCAGGAGCGCCAGGCCCGCGAACGCGCAGCAGCAGCCGCCCAGGCCGCCCGCGACAAGGCCCGAGCCCGCCAGGCCGAGAAGCGCTCCGCACGCACCGCCCAGCGACCAGCACTCGCCCCCGCAGCCACTGTCTCCGGTGCCAGAAGCTACGCCCGCGCCCGGATGTCCCCCACCCAGTACCGGTGCCTCAGCAACCTGGTCACCCGGGAAAGCGGATGGAACCACCGCGCGACGAACCCCTCCTCCGGCGCCTACGGCCTCTTCCAGGCTCTGCCCGCCTCCAAGATGGCGTCCGCCGGCAGCGACTGGCGCACCAACCCCCTCACGCAAATGCGGTGGGGGCTTTCCTATATCAAGGCCCGCTACGGCACCCCGTGCGGCGCGTGGAATTTCTGGCAGAAAAATCGGTGGTATTAGCGTCCCCACATGACGCGAATCCGCCTGCTTCTCTGCAAGGACTGCCGCACCACTGAAGTCCTGCCCGCCTACGAAGGCGATCCCCGCGGAGATGCGGTCCTCGAATACGCCGCCGCCAAACACGCCTACCCCAACGGGGAAAGGCACTTCGGTCGGCTCTACCCGATCGACGGCGTAGACGAGGACCGCTGGCATTCCTCGGCCGAGATCCGAGAGGAAGTCCTCAAGCGGGTCTGGCAGCAGGAAGGCGCCACAGGAATGGAGCCTTGGGTCTATCAGGCCGTCGACACCCTCAAGGCCGACGCCATGCAGTGCTGGCGCAGCCGGCACCGACCCGAGACCTGCTCCGACTTCCACAGCGACAAGAAGCTCATCACCCCGCCCACCGCCCGAGACCGCAAGAGCGAAGGTCTCCCGAAGTGGGACAAGTCCAACCCCGCCACCCAGCGCTACCTCTGCGACTACTGCCCCATCCGCAGCGTCAACGAGCAGAAGGTGCGTCGCAAGCTGGGGCTGTACAAGTGAGCACACGGCGCCGCCCCGCCGACCGCGACTGGACCCGACGGTTCTTCGACAAGGTCGACAAGGGCACCGAATTCGACGACTGCCACATATGGCTGGGCGCCAAGGACGAGTACGGGTACGGGAAATTCCGCCTCCCGAACGGCCGCACAAAAGGCACCCACATCATCGCCTGGGAACTCGCCAATCAGAAGACCGTTCCGCCCGGCTGGCACGTCGACCACCGATGCCGAATCCGGAGCTGCTGCAACCCGGACCACCTAGAGCCCGTGCCGGCCACCGAGAACGTCGCCCGCGGCGAATCCTTTTCCGCCCGAAATGCCCGGAAAACTCACTGCCCCAAGGGCCACGAATACACCGAGGAAAACACCCGCTGGCACTCCGGCCGACGTGAATGCATCACCTGCATCCGAGCCCGCGACCGCGAACGCCGAGCAGCCCGGCGCGCGGAAAAGCAAGACGCATACGAAATCGACTAGGAGCAGAGCAGCTATGCCCCTCGACACCTCCACTCCCACCGGGCCCGACGGCACCCTCCAGGTCCGCACCGCGTTCATGGTCGTCCAGCACACCAACGGCGAGTGGGAGGCCCTGTCCGACATCTCCAAGCCGGTCACTGCCGAGCACCAGCCCAGCGTGCTGGAGATGAAGTTCGGCGCGAGCGAGGTCGTCTCCGACATCGAGGCCAGCAAGCAAGCCGCCATCACGGCCCACCAGTTGATGGCCATGACGGCACAGATGCAGCAGCAGGCCGCCCACCAGGCCCTCGCCGACAAGCTCAAGATCTAGGGCCGCTGTGCTTACCGCCGTCATGGTCGTCGAGGGAATCCTGCGCACCCCCGCCGGCGAGGGCCACTACGACACCGGCTGGAGCCTGTACCAGGCCCTCGCCAAGAACTCCCGCCTGTACCTGCTCTCCCACACCTGGACCGAGCAGCAGTGCGCCCTCTGGCTGGCCAAACGCCACCTCACCGGCCACCTCGATTTCCTCCACCAGCCCACCCCCGGGCCGGCCGGCCGCCTCGAAGTCCTCAACCGCGTCCGCTCCTGGCGCATCGGTCTCGTCCTGGAGCCCGACCCCACCTGCGCCGCGGCAGAACTCGACGACGGCTGGAACACCGCGCTGATCACCCACGCCGCCTACACCCAGCCCCAATGGCGCCCCGACTACCCCGGCACCCCGCGCCCCTGGGACGACCTCACCACGGCCGTCGAACGGCAGACCGAACTCCGCCTCACCGACCCCCGCACCCAGGAGTCCCCATGATCGTCCCCGCCGACAAGGCCCCCCGCCGCTTCAAACTCATCCGCCGCACCGACGTCACCGGAGTCTCCGGCGAAGGACACGTCGCCGACGGCGTCCAGTGGCCCGACGGCACCTGCGCCATGCGCTGGCGCACCGAAGTCCCCAGCACCGCCGCGTACGCCTCCCTCAACGACATCGAGCACATCCACGGACACGACGGCGCCACCACCGTCGAATTCATCGACCCCGAATGAACCACAGCCGCCAGGCCCGCCTCCTCAGCCGCCTCCACCTGACCCTCACCGTCATCTGGGCGCTGCTCGCCATCCCCACCCTGCTCTGGTGGCCCAACAGCATCCTCTGGGTGGCATTCATGAGCCTCTACGCCAACGTCGCCGCCCACTGGTCGGCCTTCCACAGCGCGCAGGCCGAACGCGAGGCCGAAAAGGACAATTGACGTGGCCATGTCCCGCAAGCACTACCGCGCCTTCGCCGAAATCCTCCGCCAGGCCCGCGAGTACTTCCCCGACAGCGAAGACGCCATCGCCTTCATCACCAGCAACCTCGCCAGGGTCTGCGCCGAGGACAACCACCACTTCCGCCGACAGCAGTTCTACGACGCCGCACAACCGGAGCCACCCTCATGATCGTCTACTTCGCCGGCGCGGAGATCCCCTCGCACCGCACCCTCCTGGCCGCCGAAGAGGCCACCCACGTCGGTATGAGCTACATGGGACTGCGCCGGCGAGTGAAGTTCTCCAAGCCCTGGCTCATCAACGACCACTACCCCCCGCAGCAGTCCGTGTTCCTGGACAGTGGCTGCCACACACTCAACCGCGCCGGCGTCGAGGTCGCCCCCGAAGAAATCCAGGCCATCGCCGACCACTACGACGAGTTCGTGGAGCAGAACCTGGACCGCATCCAGGCATACACGGAGTTCGACGCGCTCACGATGGGCCGCGACTGGATCGAAGCCCGCCGGCAGCACCTGGACCCCGAACGCGCCATCGTCGTCTGGCACGAGGAGTGGGGCATCGACGTCCTCAAGCGCATGGCCGACCAATACCCCTACATCGCCGTCGGCCAGGCCACCTGCGGCGACCGCGACATCATCCCTCTACTGCGCAGCATCTCCCGCCAGATCAAGCTCCACGGCATGGGCTTCAGCAGCCCGCCCCTCATGCTCTCCGCGGACTGGTACAGCGTCTCCTCCACCACCTGGCTCTCCGCGGCCCAGCACGGAGAAACGTTCATCTGGACCGGCTCCGAGATGAAGCGCTACCCCACCCGCTACAAGGCCCAGGCCCGCAAGCGCCACCGCACCCTCATCGCCTCCGCCGGCTTCGACATCGACCTGATCGAAGCCGACGACGCCACCGAGAACCTGCGCCTCTCGCTGTGGTCCTGGCGCAAGCAGATCGACCACATCTCGCAGCGCCAAGGAGACGGAGTAACTCCCACCGCCGAAACGGCCACTGACGGAAACGAGGAAAACCGCCTCGCATCAGTTACGGCGATCCGCTCGGAAGCGGCGCACGAAGGGGTAGCTGAACCACCCGCCGAACGAGTGAAGAAGCTCCTCCCCGGCATCGCCACCGAGGAGTTCACACACCGATACACCGACCCCGACACCGGGAAACGAAAGACCCGCACCGAGCACCGCATCAACGCCGTCGACCCCAACGTCCGGGTCTGCGACGGATGCTTCCTCGCCAAGAAGTGCCCCGAGTACCAGCCCGGGGAGTCGTGCGTCTACGAGATGCCGATCAAGGTCAAAACCAAGGAGCAGTACATCGCACTGCTCGACAGCCTTATCACCATGCAAGCCATGCGCGTCTTCAGTATGCGCATGTCAGAGGAGGTAGAGGGCGGGTACGCGGACCCCAATCTGTCGGGCGAAATGGACCGTCTCGCCAAGTACGTCAAGCTGAAGGCAGACATCGAGGAGGCAGGATTCACCTTCTCCATGAAGATGGAAGGCCGCGGGCAGGGGGCCGGCAACGAGGCCGGGATCATCTCCCGCCTCTTCGGATCACGCTCCGATGGGCCCCCCGCCCTCTCGCCAGCCGGGACAGTGTCAACCGAAGACGCACTGTCCCAGATGGGCATCATGGACGCCGAGATCGTCGAGGAGCCTGCGCCAAGGGAGTAACCCCCTCGTGCCACCCGATGACCGGAAGGCCCCCCTCAGCCCCGCCGGTGCTTCCGCCGCCGACGACGCTCATCCATCCCCATCAACCACTGGCACCCGCCTAACGCGAGCAGGCCGATCGACACCGACGTGACCACCGTGGACGTGTCGCTGCGGAACAGCCACCCCAAGACCTCCACCACAACGCTCCTCCAGACATGACGAAGCCCCCGCTCCGAAAAGCGGGGGCAGACGACGACCGGCGACTACCGGTCCTTGTTCTTCGGGCAGCCCTCATGCGGGTAGAAGCACGCATGCACCCCGATCGCGGTGATCCCCCCGTCCGTCAGCCGTGCCGCAGCGGCGAACCCCGTCACCAGCTCGGCCAGGACTCCGCTCGGCTTCTTGTCCTTGGGGAACTGAAACTTGTCGCCCCGGCTCCCGATGATCGACGCCGCGAGCTTCCCCAGCTCCACCAGCTCGTCGTCCTCCGCATCGCGCAACTCCCAGATGCGCAGCCCGACGAGACCCAGCAGGCTAAGCCGTACGTTGTCCCAGAACTCCTCGTTGTCCATCAGCTCGCTGGGCACGCACGTGACGTACCCGAACCGACCGTGCGGCTCCTGCTGCTGCTCCTCGGCCATACCGACCCCTCCCTTTGATTTCGGGCATGAAAAAGGGCCCCGCCCATAACCAGGACTGGGGCCCAAAAGGCTGAGTGTCAGCCTCTTCTTACTCGATCCGCAGCTCGGGGTGCCGCCGACCGAAGTCGCTGTACCGCTGCCAGGACTTGATGTCCTTGTACGCCTCGTCCAGCAGCGTCACCGTGGCGCGCACACAACGCCACTCCGCCGCCCGGTCCACACCGCTGTGCTGCGAGGCTCGGAACATCAGGTGCGCGGCGCTCTGGATCATGAGCACCCCGTCAGCTCCAATGACGTCGCTTGCCGGATTCGGCTGCATCTTCAGCAGCTTCTCGTACGCCTTCTGGAGCGACCACGCGATGCTCGCACTGTCCGGCTTCTCCGGATCGGCCGGGACACCCGTGAGAACCTGCACCCAGCTCGTCAGATGAGTCAGCACCGCAAGCCGGTAGCCTTCGGCCTGCTCGTCACGTACCTCGTCCAAGGACTGCTCTTCAGCCACTCTCGCTCCCCTTACCCACGCCCGGCGCTCTTGGTGACGCCCACGTACATCTCGTCCAGCAGCCACAGCCGACCGCCGGCGTACACGTACACGTACTGAGGCAACAGCCCCTGTGTCAGGTGCTCGGCCAACTCCGCGGACGGCTCGACTTCGCCGGCCTCCCAAACAGCGAACATCTCGCTCGGCTGCGGGTCCAGCTCCTTCACCGCTTCGAGGGCGGGGAAGAACGTCACCGCGACCTGGTCGGTGATGCTCAGATCGGCGCCGTCGATCTCCGCGCGGGCCGCGACGAGGTACCCGGGCCGCCGCGCATTCTGCACCATGTCTGTGCTGAACTCGCACTCCACGCTCTGGCTGTCCACGGCGAGAAACACGCCGTCCTCGTCAGGGGTGGCCAACGCGTGGCACCCCTTCTCCGCCACGGTGTCGAAGACCATGCCCTTCTCAATCAGCATTCGTCGCTTCCCCCCTCTTTGCGGTCCTTCTCGGCGCTCGGCATGTAGTACTGCTGCATCAGCTCATCCCCCTCCGCGGTCGCCCGCTGCAATAGCGTCACCGGATCTTGCCCATTTCTCCCTCACTCCTCGCGTAGCGCACAGCGTAGGCACCACCACTGACACGGGCCCCCACCTCCCGAAGGAGGCAGGGGCCCAAGACTTTCTGCCCTTTCACCCGTCTGGGCTAGAAGCGAGAGTCCCTTCCCTCGACGTAGTCGGCGCATCCGTCCACCCAGTCGTCCTTATTCAGGCCGGCCAGCTCGTCGGACGGGAAGGCGCCCCACAGCTCCTCGCATCGGGCCTCGGACGCCGCCCGCTCCTCGTCGCTCGGCGACAACCAGGCGCCCCCGAAGGCGTGGTAGCCCTTCTCGTAGCTCCGCTGGTCGATGTCCGGCTCCGCCTCGACGCTGCGCATGGCCAGCCAGACGACCACTGCCAGCGCGCTAAGACCGGTCAGCCACGCCAGAAGCCGCCTTTTTCTGGGACTCACTCTTCTAGCCTCCTCGTAAACGGATTTCCCCATTCGTATGGGTGATATCAAACAAAAAGCATCCATGGGGCGGGTAACGGTGAACGCGCCCGCCCGGCTGCCCGCGGTGTCCCTCGATTGGGTCATCCCATCCCCAGGTACCGTCGCTCCGTGAACTCTGCGCACGACGACCCGGAACTCTTCACCTGGGAGTTCGCCACCGATCCGTACCCCGCTTACGCCTGGCTCCGCGAGCACGCGCCCGTGCACCGGACCAAGCTGCCCAGCGGGGTCGAGGCCTGGCTGGTCACCCGGTACGCCGACGCCCGCCAGGCCCTCGCCGATCAACGGCTCAGCAAAAATCCCCTGCACCACGCTGACGATGCGGAGCGAAAAAGCAAGACCGGTATCCCCGGTGAGCGCAGCGCTAACCTCATGTCGCACCTGCTGAACATCGACCCGCCGGACCACACCCGCCTCCGCCGCCTCGTCTCGAAGGCGTTCACGCCGCGCCGGGTGGCGGAGTTCGCGCCGCGGGTGCAGGAGCTGACGGACCGGCTGATCGACGACTTCGCTGCAAAGGGGAGCGCCGACCTCATCCATGAGTTCGCGTTCCCACTCCCCATCTACGCGATTTGCGACCTGCTCGGCGTCCCGAAGGAAGATCAGGACGACCTTCGAGATTGGGCCGGGATGATGATCCGGCACGGCGGGGGCCCGCGCGGTGGGGTCGCGCGGTCGGTGAAGAAGATCCGGGGATATCTCGCCGACCTCATTCACCGCAAGCGCAGCGCTCTGGGCGACGACCTCATTTCCGGGCTCATCCGGGCGAGCGACCACGGTGAACACCTCACCGAGGACGAGGCCGCCGCGATGTGCTTTGTGCTTCTGTTCGCTGGCTTCGAAACCACCATTAACTTGATCGGCAACGGCACTCACGCACTACTGCAACACCCCGCTCAGCGGCTCCTGCTCCAGCAGGCCCTCGCACAAGGCGACGACCGCCTTTTGGCGACCGGAGTCGAGGAGCTACTGCGGTATGACGGACCAGTGGAGCTGGCGACGTGGCGCTATGCGACTCAGCCGCTCGAAATCGGCGGTGAAGAGATTTCCCAGGGCGATCCTGTCCTCGTCGTGCTTGCTGCTGCCAACCGTGACCCAGCGCGTTTCGACGCACCGGACACCCTCGATCTGACGCGCCGAGATAACCCACACCTCGGTTACGGTCACGGTATCCACTACTGTCTGGGCGCTCCCTTGGCCCGGTTGGAGGGTCACACAGCGTTGGCCACTCTCCTGCGCCGGCTGCCGGACCTACGCCTGGCTGTCGACCCTGCGGAGCTGCGCTGGCGTGGTGGGCTGATCATGCGGGGCCTGCGCACGCTGCCGGTCTCCTTCACCCCTTGTTGATCATGAGCGAGGCCCCCGCTCGTAGCGGTGAGTGGGGGCCTCGGGGTGTCGTTTCAGCAGGTCAGGAGCTGATCAGACAATAAACTTGAATTCTGCTCCTGCCTGAATCGGTGTCTCGAAGCCGGCGAACAGCAGGATGAAGGCCATGGCGGCGGCCTCGTTCTCGGTGAGGTGCTCACCGTGGTCGGAGGCCCGGATGAGTCCGGAGATGAGATCCTCGCCGGGGCCGGGCTCGGCGGGCAGCGCGGCCCGCTTCCGGTGGATGAGGTCGGCGAGATAGCCCCGCATCTTCTTCACCGACCGGGCGACCCCGCCCCGGGGCCCTCCGCCGTGCCGGATCATCATGCCCGCCCAGTCCCGGAAGTCGTCCTGGTCCTCGCGCGGGACGCCGAGCATGTCGCAGATGGCGTAGATGGGCAGCGGGAAGGCGAACTCGTGGATGAGGTCGGCGGAGCCGCGCGGGGCGAACCGGTCGATGAGGTCGTCGGCGAGTTCCTGCACGCGGGGCGCGAACTCGGCGACGCGGCGGGGGGTGAACGCCTTGCTGACCAGCCGGCGCAGCCTGGTGTGGTCCGGCGGGTCGATGTTGAGCAGATGGGTCATCAGCTCGGCCTTGCGCTCGCCGGGGATGCCGGTCTTGCCCTTGGCGTGCGCGGGCTCGCTGTGATGCGCCGGGTTCTTGGACAGCCTCTGGTCGGCGAGCGCCTGCCGGGCGTCGGCGTACCGGGTGACCAGCCAGGCCTCGACCCCGCTGGGCAGCTTCGTCCGGTGCACGGGCGCGTGCTCGCGCAGCCAGGCGTAGGCCGGGTAGGGGTCGCTCGCGAACTCCCAGGTGAAGAGGTCGGGGGCGGGCGTGCGGGGGGTGGTCTGGTCGGTCACCCCTCGACGGTAGCGGGCGGGGCGGGGCGTCGGCTCAGCCCCGGTACCTGTGCCAGTGCCGGACGATCTGATCGGCCTGGGCGCAGAAGCGGGCGTACTGCTGCTCGGTGCACCGGATCTCGATGTAGGGGGCGGCCAGCCAGACCGTGCGGCCACGAGTGGTGCGGACGCGGACCCGGTGCGCGCCGTGGCCACGGCTGGTCTTCTCCTCCACGGTGACGGACTCGACGTCCGTCCACGGCACGGAGCGCCGCGCCAGGGGACGGCCCGTGCGGATGCCCGTCCCGTCCACGACGGTCCTGCCGAGGGCCACGTTGAGGAGGAACGGCGAGAGGGCTGCCAGGGCGATGCCCAGTACGTCGAAGAACGTGACGTGCCCGAGCGACACCCGGATCAGTCCGATCACGCCCCACACCGTGCAGACAAGGGCGAACACCAGCGAGCGCCCGCGGTCCGGGGTGCGGAACTCCAGTCTCACGGGGCTCCGCCGCACGCTACGCGCCTTCCCCGGGGACCATGGCGAGGGCGCCGAGGACCAGGGGGGCGTCGCGTCGCGCGGTGGTGATGCGAACTGTCCGGTCACCGTCCCGGCATTCGATGACGACACCGTCCTCGTACCGGAAGGTGTGCTGCCAGTCCTCGGGGTCGTCGTGCCGCAGTGGCCGGACGCGCTGGACGGTCAGCGTCTGCGGAAGCGCCCTGCGGGCAACGCGCCCGTCGGGGTCGGGGGTGGCGGCCGGGCGTCCGTCGCCCACCACCAGGTGGTCGAAGCCGTCCACGCTGTAGGGGACGTCACCGTGTACGGTCGCGCGCACACACTGCTTCCCGGCAGGCGGTACCGGGACGATGTCGCTGGTGTCAGCGGCGCGGTCGGCGCGACGGCGCAGCCTCCACGCCCACAGGCGGGCCAGGGCCGCGACCGCGGGCGCACCCGCGGCCGTGATCAGGAGGGCACCCGGGACGCCACTGCCGGTCATGCCTCCGACGAAGCCGACACAGCCCTGGGCACCGGCGCCCAGACCGACCACGGTGAGCTGCCGGGGCCGGGCCTGCGCTGCGGGCGACGGGCGGCGGTGCCACCAGCCGCCCCACAGCAGACCGAGTCCCAGCGGCAGCAACAGCAGGCCGAAGGCCAGCGGGCCTCGCCAGTCGTCGGCCGGCGACGCCTGGGTCTCCTGGGTCAGGGCGCCGAACCGGACGGTGCGCACCTCACCTCGCCAGTACGTCAGCATGACCTCGTCACCGGCGTGTACCGCGTCGTACACCGGGTCCGCCCCGGCCATACACACGCGTTGCGCGGTATCCCTGCCCCGCTCGGCGAGGAGGAGCCAGTACAGGTGGCTCTTGACGCGAGACTCCTCCTCCTTGCCCGCGACGACAGCCGGAACCGTCGTCGTGCACGACTCCGATGCCGTGCCGACCGGGCAGGCGGGCGCCGTGTCGTACGCACGCTTGTCCGTCAGCGAGCTCGGCACGGTGGCGAACAGCCCGGTGGAGAGCAGCACAAGGAGCAGACCGAAACCAGCGGCCGCCAGTGCCTTCGGCTTGGAGCAAGCTCCTTGCCCGCAGTCCGTCATCCGCACCACCCTCGCCCCTCCACTGCCCCCGGCCGACCGTCCCTCCGAGGTTCAACAGGCTTGCCACCCTGTTCCTCACTTTCCCGCGTCGCGCGGACGCCGCCGCCTGACTTTCCACAGGCCCCTTACCGCAAGAAGACTGAAGGCCACAGAGATCGCCCCAACCGCTAGACACGGAAGGGAAAGCCACCACATCCTGTCCAAGGCAGAGACAACACCGATGCACAACCCTCCTGGAGCCCAAATGAATACGGCGATACCAAGACGGTGTTGCATGTAGCTGATCGGAATCCGCTCACCATCGGGGCGAAATGGCAGCAAGCTACACGCGACACGCACAGAGATGCCGTCCTTCTCATCAGCACCGTCGCCTCGCTTGCCTTCGGCGAATTCAGCCATTGCACACTCCAGACTCCGTTACGGACGGTGCCCGTGACGGGGATCGCTAGCCGTGGCTGGTCTTCTCCTCCACAGCGACGGATCGACGTCCGCCCACGACAGGAAACTCCTTCTCAGCGCCCAGCCGGTCGGCGGCGGCCCTCCAGGGCCACCGATGAGCGGGATGGACATCCATAGCAGGGGTGTCCGCTGGCGCGAGTTCACCGTGACGGCACAGTAATTCAGCGTCGGCTCAGTCCCTGGACCTGTGCCAGTACTGGATGATCCGATCGGCCTGGGCGCAGAAGCGGGCGTACTGCTGCTCGGTGCACCGGATCTCGATGTAGGGGGCGGCCAGCCAGACCGTGCGGCCACGAGTGGTGCGGACGCGGACCCGGTGCGCGCCGTGGCCACGGCTGGTCTTCTCCTCCACGGTGACGGACTCGACGTCCGTCCACGGCACGAAGCGCCGCCCGAGAGGGCGGCCCGTGCGGATGCCCGACTCGTCCACGACCGTCTTGCCGAAGGCCACGTTGAGGAGGAACGGCGACAGGGCCAGCAGCGCGATGCCCAGGATCTCGACGAACGTGACGTGCCCGAGCACGACCCGGACCAGACCGTACGCGCCCAGGACCACGCAGACGGCGACGAACACCAGGGTGCGCATCCGGTCCGGGGTCAGGAACTCCAGCCGTCCTTCGGGCGGGACACCCTCGTTCTCGGGATGGGAAACCATGGCTCTTCTCTCTTCTTCTCGGCACACCGCCCACTGAGCAGGGTGCCCCGGGCGCACGCGCGCCCGGGGCACCCTGGTGACGGTCGTCGGCTACCGGTTGCCCAGCGACCAGTTCGACCAGTCGGTGGTGGAGGCACCGACCAGGGTGGGCATCGCGTCGTACTTCGCGGCAATGTACTTCGACGCGGCTCCCATGGCGGCGCCACCCTCACCCTTGCCCGGCAAGGCCGCCTTGATACCGCCCGCGATGTACTTGGCGCCCTGGACGCCCAGTCTGCTGGCGGCACGTCCGGCGAGGCGTCCCGCACCGCCTCCGATCAGGCCGAGGCCCACACCGACGGCGGCGTTCTTAAAGTTCTGGCTTCCGACTCCCTCGCGGGCCGCGTAAATGCCCGCACTGGCCACGCCGGTCCCCAGTGAGATCGCGGCGAGCGCCGCCGCCACCGGGGCGCCGACCCCGGTCAGCGCCAGGAGTCCGGCCGCGGCTCCGGTCATGGTACTGAACTTGCCCAGGACGTCCGCCATTCCCGTGGAGGTCGCTGCGTCCAGGCCCCTGGACACGGCGCTCCGTACGGAAGAGGCGGCCTTCCTGACGCCTTGGCTCGCCTTCTTGGCCGCCGATCTGACTTGGTCGGCCTTCTTTTTGACGTACCCCCCGACCCTCTTGGTGACCTTCTTGGCGTAGCGGGTCACCTTCTTGGCGTACTTCTTGACCGTCCGGTACGTCTTCTTGACGACCTTGCTGACCGTCCTGGCGACCTTCTTGACGGTGCGCTTAACCGTCTTGGCCACCCTCTTGACGACGCGGCTGACCTTCTTTACGGCCTTCTTGACGACCTTCTTGGCCTTCTTGACGACCTTCTTGACCTTCTTGACAACCTTCTTCGCGACCTTCTTGACGGCGTTCTTGATCTTGCCGAAGAACAGGCCGTCCGGGTCCGAGAAGCTGACCGGGTTGTTGTTCGCGTACGCGTACGCGTTCATACGCTGCGACGCGCCGTAGTCGATCATCGGGTCGACGCTCAGGAAGCGGCCGAGTGCCGGGTCATAGGCCCGGGCTCCCAATTGGGTCAGCCCGGTGGCGTCCATGGTGCCATCGACGAATCCCCGGTTGACCGGCCACGCGGCCGACAGCTGGCCCCGCTCCTCGCCGAACGGATCCAGCGAGCGGTGCGTCACCTCCTGAGTGGTGGCGTCGATCGCCGTCGTACCGGTGCCGTGGTGGTCGGCGAACAGGAACTGGATCTGCCCGTCCGCGCGGGCCGCGACCGTCTCGCCGTCGAAGTCGTAGTAACGGGTTCCGGCCTGCGTCCCGTCCGGCTTGAGCAGCAACTCGTTGCCACCGGGCAGGTAGAGGGTCGTACCGGTGCCGTCCTTGCGCAGCAGACGGTCCCCCTCCGGGGTGTAGACGTACTCGGTGTCCGCCTTGCCCGCTTCCTCGACCTTGCTGAGCTGGTTCTCGTCATCCCAGGTCAGGGTCTGCTCACGGCCGCCCGTCGCACGGGTGACGGTGTTGCCCGCCTGGTCGTAGGTGAACGTGTCGATCGAGGTCGTACCGGCCCTGGCCGTCTCCACGGAGGTCAGCGCGGTCGGCTTGGCACCGCCGGGCTTGGCGTAGCGGTAGTCGCGCACGACGTCCGCGGCGCCGTTGCCCGACGTGTCGTGACGGACCTCCTTGATCCGGTTGCCCAGTGCGTCGTACTCGTACGAGGTCCAGTACGGCTTAGGGCCGCCGACGGTGGCCGCGGACGGGGTCGAGGCGCAGTTGTCGACGGCGGTCCACGCCTGGGCGAGCC
This sequence comes from Streptomyces hamibioticus, assembly GCF_047946815.1. NCBI lineage: Bacteria > Bacillati > Actinomycetota > Actinomycetes > Kitasatosporales > Streptomycetaceae > Streptomyces > Streptomyces hamibioticus. Next base: position 4,383,555 of record NZ_JBKKQY010000001.1, on the reverse strand, counting down.
GCTGCAGCGCGTCGGTGACGAAGCACTGCGTGTCCTTCAACTGCGACTGGTCCTGGCCCTGTTCGGTGACGATCCGGGTGACGTTGCCCGCCAGGTCGTAGGTGTAGTGCTGATCCTCCACCCGCTGGGGCGACAGGGTCCGGTCGGTGGTCACCCGCTGCAGCTCACCGGTGTGCTCGTCGTAGGACCAGCTGCGGTAGAGGCGGCGGGTCTGGTCGTTGTACTCACTGCGCAGCGTGCGCCCGAACGGGTCGTACATGGTGGAGTTGACCAGGATCCTGCCGCCCGCGGTCAGGCCCTGGGCCTGGTCGTCGGCGCCGTACCGGGTGACGACGCGCTCCGCGGGCAGGTCTCCGATGGCGGGCTGGACGATCTGGGTCGGCAGTCCGGTGATGCTGTTGTAGCTGTAGGCCCACCGGTAGCTACCGGCCAGCTTGCCCTCGGCGGCGGGAATGACCACCTCGAAGCCGGTGGCCTGGTAGTCATCCGTGTATCCGGTGATGCGCTGGGTGTAGGCGTTGCCTCCCGCGTAGCGCACGGACTCCGACATCTCGCCCTTGGCGACGGCGTCGTACTTCCACTCCGCGAGGAGCGTGCCGCCCTTCTTCAGCGCGGTCTGACGGCCCAGCTCGTCATAGGAGTAGGTGAGCGTCACACCGCGGGCGTCGGTCATGCTCACCGGCCGGCCGAGCGGGTCGTAGGTGCTGGTGGTCGTGCCCTGGTCGGGGTCGGTGGAGCGGATCTGCTGCCCGCGCAGGTCGTATGCGAAGGAACGCTCGTTGCCCGCCGGATCAGTGATCTTGGCCAGCGAACCGCGCTTGTCGTACGTGTACTTGACGGACTGCGACGCCGTACGGGCCGGGTTGGTGTACTCGATCACCTCCGTGGTACGGCCCAGCGCGTCGGTGACGGTGGTCGCCGCCATCCCGCCCGCGGGCGGGATGACCGTGGTGTGGTTTCCGTCGTAGACCGTCGTGCTGCGGCGGGTCTCCGTGCCGTACTTCATCGAGACGGTCACGGTCTCCCGCCCGGCGCCGTCGAACTCCGTGCGCGCCACGGCCGGTGACTTGGTGTCGTCGCCCGTCACCAGGACGGGCTCGGGGGAACCGGTGGCGTAGTAGTCGTCGAACACCTTCCACGGCAGGCCGCGGGAGTCGTACTGCGTCTCGGTGAGTACCCGTCCCGTGCCGTTCGCGGAGCTGAACTGGGCCTGGCGCTCGCGCAGCAGACCGTCGTACAGAACGTAGCTGGCCTCGGTGGAACCGTCGCCGCGCAGCTCGCGGGTGGTGACGGCGGCGGGCTCGGTGCGTGAGATCCGGTACTCGTACGAGGCGTTCGGGGAGTCGGGGTACTGGCTCTTGCTGCGCCCCGGCTCCCATACCTTCACCACTCGGCCGAGCGCGTCGTAGGCGACGTCCGTCCGCTTGCCGTTGGGGTCGATCTCGGCGGTGACGACGCCTCGCCGCGGATCCAGTTCCGTGGTGAGGGTGTGGCCGAGCGGGTTGGTCACCACCGTCTTGGTCACCGGGCCGGTGGCCGGGGTGTAGCCGGTGGTGATGCTCTGGTTCTCGGCGTCGGTGACCTTCGTGGCCCGCCCGTAGGCGTCGTACGACGTTGTGGCGGCGGTGATGAAGCCGGTGCCCTTGTCGTCGTTCTCGTCCTGCCGGGTGGCGTTGCCCTTGGTCGGCGCGGCGCCCAGGGTGGTGCTGCCGTCGTAGTAGGTGCGCTCCTCGGAGATCAGCTCACCGGGGGCGGCGCAGGTGCCGGCGGTGGTCTTCTCGGAGGCCTCCAGCTCCAGGATGTTCGCCGCCGTGTTACGGGCGTAGGTCATCTTCGTGCAGGACTCGTCGCCGCTCTTGGCGGTGTCGCCGTGGTCGGTCTCCGTGGCGAGCATGCCGTAGGCGTCGAAGGTGCGCTCCGACTTGGTGCGCTGCCAGCCGCCGCCCTTCAGCGGGCTGCGGGTGGTCTCCTCGGCCACGTCGGTCTGGTACGCGGTGAGCGCGGAAAGACCGGCGCGGGCGCGGGTGGCCGTGGGGCCGCTGCGCCACGGCGTGGTGGTCTCCTCTTCCAGGATCGCGCCGCCCTCGTACGTGGCGTCGGCGCGCTCGACTCCGGCGAACACCGGATGGTCGGCGACCGTGTTGCCCTCGAAGTCGGCGACGGTCGCGCCCTCGATGCCACGGAAGTAGCGGGTCCGGCTGTCCAGCCTGGGGCCGTCGGTGCCGTTGCCGACCTGGGTGCGGACCTCACCGTAGCCACGGAAGTCGCTGTAGGTGCGGTGCTCGGCCTTGGTGAACTCGTCCTCGCTCTTGGCCCAGGCCGCGCCGCCCACGTAGGTGTAGTCGGTCTGCTCGGTGGGCGAACCGCCGACCAGGTCGTTCTCCAGCACGCGGGTGACGACGTACTTGTGGAACCAGTCCTTGACCGGCTTGTAGTCGGCGGCCGGGGAGTCGGCCGAGGACCAGTACACCGGGTAGCAGCGCTTGGTGTTGGTCGACTCCGCGGGCAGGCTGCCCGGGGTGCACTCGGGCGCCGAGTAGGTCACGCCGATGGTGGAGCCGGTCTCGGTGTTCACCTGGCGGACGCGGTAGCGCGTGATCGGCGGGATGCCGTCGCCGGTGGTGTCGACGCGGTTGGCGAGCTGCTGGCCGAGGAAGGTGACCTCGGGCAGCTTCTGCGCCGGGTCGGCGGTGTGCCCGGTGCGGGTGATGCCCGCCAGCCACAGCGCCGGGGTGGTGCCGTCACCCGGGTCGGGGAACTGGTGGCGCAGGTCCCAGCTGTCCACGGCGGCGTAGGAGGTGCCGGCCAGGACCTTGGTGGTGATCTTCGTCAGCCGCTTGGTGGTCCAGAAGGTCGGCGCGATCTTCGCCTTGCAGTCCTCGCCCTCGCGGCAGTACTGGTCGACGGGGACGTCGGGCCAGCGCTTGGCGTTGGCGGCGGTCATCTTCGACGGCGCGCAGTCGAACGTGGCGTCCGGCAGACAGCGCTCGGCGACGGTGAACTCCACCTTCGCCGCGGCGGCGTTGGTGCCGTAGAGGTTGCCGGCGCGCAGGCCGTACTCGATGCGCAGCGGGTAGCCGCCCCGCTCGTACGCGGTCACGGTGCCGAGCCCGGTGGTGGCGCTGGCGTTGCGGGCGTAGCGGTTGGTCTCCGCGGCGTAGTAGTAGGCGGTGGCGTTGTCGTTGGTGTCCACGACGTAGTCGAGGTTCCAGCGCCAGGCCTGCTTGCAGTAGGAGTCCGCGAACGAGGTCTTGTGGCAGGGCTCTCCGGACTGGTTTCCGTAGACCGGCACGGTCCAGGTGGAGTTGGTCTCCGCCTTGCCCGACGTCCAGCCGGGCAGCCGGTGGTAGCCGAAGTGGTACTGGGTGCCGTCGGTGGTGGTGATCCGCCAGTACTCGCCGTCGTTGTCACCGTTGGCGCGGGCGGTGTCCTTCAGCCGCTCGATGCGAGTGCCGTCGTCGTCCTTGAGCTTCCAGGTGCCGGTGGTGTCGTCCCGGACCAGTTCGTGGGACTCGCCGTCGAGGGACATCGTGGCGTTGTCGCTGCGCCAGCACATCTCGCCGTTGTTGGCGGTGTTGTTGCCGCCCGACTTGTCGTCGTTGCAGGAGGCGTAGCGGCGCTCGATGTAGTTCTCGGTCATCGACCAGCCGTCGCCCACCCAGTTGGCCTGGTTGTTGGTGGCGGCGGTCCGGCCGTCCAGCGACTGCGAGTTGTAGCCGAGTCCCAGCTCCGGCTCGAGGCCGCCGGGCGTCTCGGGGGTCTGGATGTCGTAGGACCAGGTGAAGCCACCGGAGGAGGACCCGGCCGCCCAGTGGCCCGAAGGGCTGAGCGGGGTCGCCTTGTAGTCGCCTCCGCCGCCGGAGGGGGCGGCGGTCGCGGCGAGCAGGGTGACGCCCGAGTCGGCGGAGCCGGCCTCGCGGGCGAGCATGGTCCGGGCCCCGCCCTCGACCGGGTCACCGGACAGTTCGGCGGTGCCGTCCACGGGCACGTCCGCGGTCAGGGTCTTGTCGTCGGCGTCGTTGTCGCCGGCCAGCGGCTTGACCGTGGAGCACTTCTTGGCGCCGGGGTTGTCCAGCGCGCAGTGCGGCAGCTGGACGAAGGAGAGCCGGGAGGCCCAGTCGGCGCCGTAGGCGTGCTCGAAGTCGGAGTAGTCGAGGGTGACCCGGACCTTGCCGTCCTCGCCGCCGCCGGTGCCGCGCACCGCCACGACGACGCCCTCGACGCCGAGCCGCTTGGTGGTCGCGCGGTCGAGGACCTGGACCTCGGCCGTCTGCGGGGGCGCGGTGTCCTTGCCCTTCCGGTCCTTCTCCGGGAGGCCGACGGCGACCGGCAGCGTGCCCGCCCTGCGGGTGGTGCCGCGCCGCTCCGGCAGGTCGGCCTCGGCGGTGGCCGCCCGGGGCCACTTGACCTTCGGGGTGGTCCGCAGCGCGTCTCGCGCGGCGTCGTTGCGGCCCCCCGCCTTCTCGGTCCGCACCTCGGAGACCGGCACCGGCTTGACCTCGTCGAGGCCCGGCAATTTCAGTTTTCCGGCCGCCACCGCTATGTCGGTACCCAGAAGTCCGGTGAACAGCGCGGCTGTTGAGGTGATGGCTGTGGCACGTCTCCATCGGCGTTGCCTGATGGATGATCTTCTGCGCCGCTTCCCCGCCGCGGCGCCCAGGGTCTTGAACACTCCCGCCCCCTGTCAGTTTCAAATAAAACGGAGGTAGATTACGCGGGCTTTACTGATCACGAAGAGGGCGAATCAGACCTATCGGACAAGCTCTATAGTCCGCCGAGGAAACGTTTCTGAGCTGTGATCAGACGGGACCTGGAGGGAATTCAGGCCACCGCGAGCGTTTACTCTTCTCTGGATTTCGCCGAGTATCCGGTGCCTTCTCCGAGGGCACCGGCGCACTGCGGGCAGACGGCCGCCGACCGGCGGCCCGGCCCAAGTGCCAGGGAGGGGAGAGTTTTGAGGAAGCAACCGCCCTCGCGCGGTCACAGACCGGGGGGAACAGGCCGGCTCATAGCCTGCGCGATCGTCGCGGGCCTGGCGGGCACCGTCCTGCCCGCGGCCACGGCGACAGCCGCGGACGCCGCCCCGACGATCGAGCGGACCGAGACCGAACGCGCCCTGGAGCGGGCGGCCGACACCGGAGCGCGGGTGGAGGTGGTCTCGGAGCGCACGGAGTACTCCAGCACCTTCGCCAACCCCGGGGGCACGCTCACCCAGGAGACGCACGTCGTCCCGGTCCGGGTGCGCCAGAACGGCCGCCTGGTCACCGCCGACCCGACGCTCACCAAGGGCAAGGACGGCGTCGTACGGCCCCGGGCCACGGCCGTCGGCATCGAGTTCTCCGGCGGCGGGGCGCCCGCCGACACCACCATGGCCACCATCGTCCGGGACGGCCGCTCGCTGGCGCTGGACTGGGAGGGCACGCTGCCCGCGCCGGTCCTCGACGGCGACACCGCCACCTATGCCGAGGTGCTGCCCGGCGTCGACCTCAAGCTGCGCGCCGGGGTCACCGGTTTCCAGCAGCTGCTGGTCGTCAAGAACCGGCGGGCAGCCGCCCACCCCAAGCTCAAGCAGCTGCAGTACGCGCTGCGGGGCGAGGGCGTGAAGGCCGAGGCCGACGCGGCGGGCAACCTGACCGCCGTCGACCCGGCCGGCCAGGAGGTCTTCACGGCGCCCACCCCGCTGATGTGGGACAGCTCCGGCGTCCCCGCCGAGCCCGCCCCCGCCAAGCTGCGCTCGGCCGACGCCGCGTTCGCCGCACCGCACTCCGCCCCCCGCGCGGCGGACCAGAAGCACAACTTCGACCCGGCGGTGGGTGCCAAGCAGGCCAAGCTGAAGACCGACGTCGACGGCGACGCGCTGAAGCTCACTCCGGACCAGGAGGTGCTCACCGGGTCCGACACGGTCTACCCGGTGCACATCGACCCGTTCGTCTCCGGGGGCCGCAACAACTGGGCCGCCGTCGCGAAGAAGTACCCGACCACCGCGTTCTGGAACAAGTCCGACAACGTCGCCCGGGTCGGCTACGAGTCGGACACCGGCGGCACCTGGCGGTCCTTCTTCACGATGGACTCCCGGAACCTGCACGGCAAGACGATCGTGAAGTCCACGTTCCGGATCAAGAACACGCACTCCTGGTCCTGCACCAAGAAGCCGGTCACGCTCAACCTGACCGGCACGATCAACTCCTCGACCACCTGGAACAACCAGCCCTCGTGGAGCACGGCGCAGCAGACCGTCACCGACGCCAAGGGCTGGTCGTCCTCCTGCCCGGCCGGCAACCTGGAGTTCTCCACGCTCGACGCGGCCACCAAGGCCTCCGCGAACAAGTGGAACACCATCACGCTGGGCCTGAAGGCGAGCGAGACCGACACCTACGGCTGGAAGAAGTTCGACGCCTCCACCGCCGTCATCTCCACCGAGTACAACACGCCGCCGGCCGCGCCGAGCGCGCTCGACACCGTTCCGAGCACCAAGAACAGCACGGGCTGCGGCGACACCGCCCCGCACGGCTACATCGGTGACACCGACATCTACCTGACCGCCAGGGCGAGCGACCCCGACGGCGGCACGGTCAACGTCAAGTTCCACCTGTGGCCGACCGGACACCACCCCAACGACGACCCCAACGGTGTGCTGGTCGTCAACCAGACCGTGGCCGTCTCCTCGGGTTCGATCGCCAAGCTCAAGGTCGCCAAGAGCACGCTGGTGCCCCACGTCGGCACGGCGAACGGCAACTTCTCGTGGAAGGCCCAGGCCAACGACGGCTCCCTGTACTCGGACTGGACCCCCACGAAGGGTGCGCCCGGCTGTCGCTTCGTCTTCGACCCGCAGCGTCCCAGCACGCCGCCCACCGTGTCCTCGGAGCAGTTCCCGAACGGTGACGCGGGCTGGCCCGCCGGCACCAGTCCGGTGCGCACCAAGGGCGACTTCGTCGTCACGCCCGGCACGGCCAAGGACGTGGCCTCCTACGAGTACTGGACCACCCAGGACACCACCGTGCGCACCGCCACCCCGGCGGCCCTCAACGGCAACGTGACCATCTCGCTCACGCCGACCAAGGCCGGTCCGCACCACCTGTACGTGCGCAGCCTCGACCGCGCGCAGAACAAGTCCGACCTGCAGGCCTACCTGTTCTACGTCAACGGCGCCGCGGTGCCCGACAAGCCGGGCGACCTCAACGGCGACGGCCACCCCGACCTGTGGGCGGTCGACGGCGCGGGCACCCTCCAGCGGTACTTCGGCGACGGCACCGGCGCCGCCCTCAAGGCCTCCGAGCCCGCCTCGGCGGCCGGACGCTACTCCGACGCGAAGACCACCCGGCGCGGCGACTGGACCGACGACGGCACCGAGGACCTGCTCCTGCTGCGTCACGACGCCACCGAGCAGCGCGACCGGCTGTGGATCCACGCCAACGACGGTGCCGGCGCGATCGACGCCTCCGACGTGCGGGAGCTGAACGTCTGGGAGCCGGAGAACGACCACTGGCAGGGCGCGGCCCAGATCCTCGCGATCGGTGACGTCGACGGCCCGCTGGACCTCGACGGGGACGGCACGATCGGCCCCGACGACCGGCCCGGCCACCCCGACCTGCTCGTCAAGCAGGGCAACCTGCTGTGGCTGTACTTCGGCTCGCCGTCCGGCTACCTCGACGAGTACCTGGAGCAGCCTCCCGTGCTGGTCGGCAACGGCAGCTGGTCCGGCTACGACATCGCGGCGCCGGGGGACGCCACCGGTGACGGGCGCGTCGACATGATCGCCCGCAACAAGTCGACCGGTGTGCTGTACCGCTACGCCGGCACCGGGCCGAACGGCGAGGGCCTGGGCTCCGGTGAGAGCAACGTCCAGATCGGCACCGGGTGGACGACGACCAACCGGCCGCTGGTCACGTCGGTGCCGAACGTGAAGGGCGACGGCCTCCCGTCCGTCTGGGCCACGAACTCCTCCGGCGACCTGCTGTTCTACCCGGAGATCAAGGGCAGCGGCCTGAACGTGGGCACGGGCCTGTCGGGCTTCAGGTCCCTCAACTGACGCAGCGGTGCCGGGCCTGACCGGTCCGGCCGACTGCTCACCGTGTGCTCCGGAGGCGACGCCTCCGGAGCACACGGCCGTTTTCGGGCCAGGGTCACCTGCGGCCGGCCCCGGTGGTGCGGCCGGGCGCCCCGGCGGGGCTGCCGGGAGCGTCCGGCGCGGTGGTCAGGAGCGTCCGGCGGCGCGGTCAGGAGCCCTCGGCGGCGCGGATCGCGTCCCGGTAGGCTCTGGCCGCCGCGCGCAGGGCCGCCTCGGGATCCGTGCCCGCCGCCTCCGCGGCCGCCGCCAGGGCGAGCAGTTCGTAGCCGAAGCCCTCGCCTCGCGGCAGCTCCACCTCCAGGCCCGCGGTCCGCACCCGGGACGCCAGCTTCGCCGCGAGGGCCAGGCCGGGCTGGCCCAGCGGCACCCCGTCGGTGACCGACGTGCGCTGCTTCTCCGCCGCCTTCATGCGCAGCCAGTGCTCCTTGACCTCCTCCGGGGTCGTGGCCGTCTCGTCGCCGAAGACGTGCGGGTGGCGGTGGATGAGCTTGGTGACGATGGTGGCGGCCACGTCGTCAATGGAGAACGGGGCGGTGTCGTCCTCCTCGGCTATGCGGGCGTGGAAGACCACCTGGAGCAGGACGTCGCCCAGCTCCTCGCGCAGCTCGTCCCGGTCACCGTCCTCGATCGCCTCGACGAGTTCGTACGCCTCCTCGATGCCGTACTTCGCCAGTCCCTCGTGGGTCTGCCGGGAGGACCACGGGCACTCCGCCCGGATCCGGTCCATCACCTGCACGAGGTCGAGCAGCCGTGCGCCCGGCAGGTCGTAGGAGGCGGGGAGCAGCTCCAGCTCCGGCATGCGGACCCGGCCGGAGCCGGCCAGCCGGGCCAGGCCGTCGGTCAGGTCCGGCTCGCCCTCGCCGGTCGCCACGACCACCACGGTGTGTCCGCCGGCGCAGGCGTCGACCAGCTGCTCGGCGGTCGGGGCCGCCTCGTCGACCGCTGTCCCCGCCTCGCGCAGGTACGGCAGCTGCGGATGGGCGCCGTCCGCGCACAGCACGCGGTCGGCGGAGCGCAGCGCCTGCCAGGCGGGCCAGGACAGCAGGCCGGGCGCGACCCGGTGGCTGGTGGTCAGCAGGACGATGCGGCCCGGGTCGGAGGCGGGGCCGGTGGCGGCTTCGGGGGTCGTTGCGTTCACAGCACCGAACGTAACGCACGCCGCCCACGACTCCCCGAGTTATCCACAGGGCGGGCTGCCGGAGTCTGCCCCGGGTCCTTCCGGGGCCTCCCGGCCTTCCGGTTTTCCCCAGACGGCGACGGCGGCGCCCTGCGTCAGGCGGTCTGGCGCGTCCCCGCCTCCGTGACCTCCCGCACCCATGGCGTCTCGGCGTCGACGCGGCTGCTCCGCTCCACGTCCCAGCTGCCGTAGCGCGGGTTGAGGTCGACGTCGAGCTGCTTGGACGCCTTGGACAGGGCCTGCCAGAAGGCGGGCTGTCCGGTGTCGGTGCCGAGCCGCTCGGCGAGCTTCTGGGCCTCGAGCTGGAGGCGGAGGTTCTCGTCCACGCGCTCGGGGGCGATGCCGTACTGCTGCAGCCAGACCGTCTCCAGCTCCTTCGCGCCGCCGGCCTGCTTCTCCAGGCCGTCGCGCATCTTCTGGAGCTCCTTGCGGCTGACGGTGACACCCGCCTGCTGGGCGGCGTGGTGCAGCACCCGGTCCAGGACCATGCCGTGCAGGGTGTCGCGGCTCAGGGTGCCGGTGCGGGCGACGGCCTGCTGGTACTGGGCCTCGTCCTGGACGGCCGCGCGCTGTGCGGCGCGCACCTCGCCGACCCGTTCCTCCAGTTGCGCGACGGTGATCCGCTGCCCGCCGACGACGGCCGCCGCGCCGGGGTGCGCGTCGTTTCCGCAGGCGGTCAGGAGGTGCGCCGCGGCGGCGATCGCGGCGGTGAGGAGGAGCGCGGTGCGACGGCGGCGGTGCAAGTGAACCTCCCGTTGGAGATTGTGCGACGGTGCACAAAGTCTTGCGGTGATCGATGGTATGCAGTGGCCAGGCTTTGGCCAACCCATTCGACCAACGATTCACCGGGGCGTCAGGCACCGGCGCGCCGCGCCCCTGGGGGCCGCGTGCCGGCCGCCCGCAGCGGCCGCGGGCGGGGCGCCGCTCCACGGTGCCCTGCGGAACGGGTTCACAGGGCGTGCCGCAGCCACACATTGGGCTCGACGTACACCGCGTAGCCCCGCTCCGGCTCGCAGCGCACCGGGACCAGGGCGCCCGGCACCTCGACGTCGCCCGCCGTGTCGAAGGGCAGCCCGGTCCAGCGGCGCCACATCTCCAGCGAGGCGCCGACGGTCATCGAGGCCGGTGCCACCGAGTCGATGGTGGCGCCAGCCCGGACGTGCACCCGCAGCCAGGGGTCGTGCGGCAGGCCGTCGGGGCGCAGTCGGCGGGCGTACTCCTCGATCGGCGTGTGCGGTTCCAGGTGCTTGGCGCTGGGCCGCACGGGCGCGACGGCCTCGCGGAAGCCGCGGGCGCGGGCGTTGTCGCGCATGGCCGAGAGCATCAGGCCGGACAGTCCGCGCCCCTGGGCGTGCGGGGCGACGGTGACGGAGACGGCGCCGACGGTGTCGGGCCGGACACCTTGGCGCAGGTCGGCGAAGGCCCACACGAGCACCTCGTCCCAGCCGCGGTCGGGCAGGGTGCCCCGCCCCTCGGTGTGCAGGGCGAACGGCACGCTGTGGGCGTGGGCGACGACCTCGCCGTGCTCGTCCTCGGCGAACTGCACGTACTCGGGCAGTTCCAGGGAGATGCGCGGGTAGTGGGCGTTGCCCGTCATGTCCTCGACGGCGAACTCGGGCCAGGAGTCCGCCATCGCGAGGACCGCGTCACGCATCCCGGGCCGCTCGGCGAGACTCGACACCTTGTACTCCATGCGGTCACCGTAGCCAGCGCGACCTGGGCCGGAAAGCGGGTTTCCACCGCCTGCGGAGCAGGTGCCTAGCCGCCGCACTGCTCCAGCATCATCCGCTTGTCGGGTGCGGTCACCGGCATCTCGTACTTCAGCGCGACCTGGGCGAAGCGGACCGCGTACGCGCACCTGACCGGCTTGTCGGGCGGCAGCCAGGAGGCGGGGCCGGAATCCCCCTTGGCCGAGTTGGCCCGCCCCTCCACCGGAATCAGGTTCAGCGCGTCGTTCGCGAACCGCTCGCGCTTGCTCTCCGGCCACCGCGACGAGCCCATCTGCCAGCTGTACGACAGCGGCACCACGTGGTCGATCTGCACCTCGGCGGCGTCTTGCTTGCGCCACTCGATGGTCCTGCCGGTGTAGGGATCGCGCAACGTCATGGCGATGACCACGCAGTCGGAGCCGCTGCGGAAGCGGAGGTCGCGGCCATCGCGCCGCAGGAGATCGTTCCGCGTGTCGCAACCGTTCCTCGCCAGCGGCACCCCGTCGGCGGTGTCCATCCAGGCGTAGCCGAACTCGTCCCGGTTGTAGCCCGTCCTCGGTCCGCGGCCCTTGGTGCGCAGCTTCTCGATGAGCCCGCGTGCCGTGGCGCGGTCGTGGTCGCCGGTCACCGGCGCGAGGCCCGGTGCGGTGCCCTCGGGGTTCTCCAGGGGGCTGACGGCCCGCCCATCCGGTGCCGGTGCGCCGGAGCCGGCCGACGAACCGTCGCTCCCGATCCCCTCGCACCCGGCGATCAGGGCCAGGGCCGTGCACACGGCAGCCGCCCCGCCCGCGCGGCGGAATCCGCCCGCCGTCCCGCTGTGCCGCCTCACCCGCGCCCCTCCCCTTGCCGTTCGTCGGCTCCACGGTAGCGAGCCGCCGGCCGGCACCCCACCGCGCCTCAGCGGGCATGCGGGACAAGCCGGGCGTATCGTCGAACGTGAGTCACGTCCGGAAGGAGCCTTGCATGGGCATCTTCGACAGGTTCAAGAGTCACGGCACGAAGGACAAGGGCAAGCAGGCGTCCGACGCGGCCGAACGGCAGGTCAACGAGAGGACCGGCGGCAAGTACGAACAGCAGGTCGACACCGCTCAGCAGAAGGCGGAGGACCGCTTCGGCATGGGCGGCGAGCAGCGCGACCGGCCGGACCAGCAGTAGACCGCCGGAGGAATCGGCGGGCGTCCGCCGGACCGACCCGACGACATGAACCGTCCGCGGAGCCGGCTCCGCGGACGGTTCCGCGTCCCGGCACCCACGCGCCCGGCGCAGGCCTCCCGGCGCCCACGCCCGGCGCAGGGCCCGCGTCCGCGCCGGGCGTGGCTGCACGAGTGCCAGGGGACCGGCTACGAGCCCAGGACCGAGGTCAGGAACTCGCCCACCCACGCGAGCAGTTCCCTGCCGACCAGCGGCTTGCCGCCCACCTTCGCGGTCTTCGGGCGCGGTACGAGCACCTGGTGCGCCGCCGGCTTGATCACACTGCCCGGGTACAGCCGCTTGAGCCTCAGCTCCTGGGACTCGCGCAACTCCACCGGGGCGAAGCGGATGTTGGTGCCCTGGAGCACGACCTCGCCGACGCCGCACGCCCGCGCGAGCATCCGCAGTCCGGCCACCAGCAGCAGGTTCTCCACCGGCTCGGGCAACTTGCCGTACCGGTCGACGAGTTCCTCGCGGACGGCCTTGATGTCCTCCTCGCTGTTGGCGGAGGCGATCGCCCGGTACGCCTGGAGGCGCAGCCGCTCGCCGGGGGCGTAGTCGTGCGGGACGTGCGCGTCGACCGGAAGCTCGATCTTGACCTCGAGCGGCGGCTCCTCCTCGACCCCGCCGGTCTCCAGCTGCTTGCGGTAGTCCGCCACCGCCTCGCCGACCATCCGTACGTACAGGTCGAAGCCGACGCCGGCGATGTGGCCGGACTGCTCACCGCCGAGGAGGTTGCCCGCGCCGCGGATCTCCAGGTCCTTCATCGCCACGTACATGCCCGCGCCCATCTCGGTGTGCTGGGCGATGGTGGCGAGCCGCTCGTGCGCCGTCTCGGTCAGCGGCTTCTCCGGCGGGTACAGGAAGTAGGCGTAGCCGCGCTCGCGGCCCCGGCCGACCCGGCCGCGCAGCTGGTGCAGCTGGCTGAGGCCGAAGTTGTCGCCGCGCTCGACGATCAGGGTGTTGGCGTTGGAGATGTCGATGCCGGACTCGACGATGGTCGTGGAGACCAGCACGTCGAACTTCTTCTCCCAGAAGTCGACGACGACCTGCTCCAGCGCCTGCTCCGACATCTGGCCGTGCGCGGTGGCGATGCGTGCCTCGGGCACGATCTGGCGCAGCCGGGCCGCCGCTCGGTCGATCGACTCGACGCGGTTGTGGATGTAGAAGACCTGGCCCTCGCGGAGCAGCTCGCGGCGGACGGCCGCGCCGATCTGCTTCTCCTCGTACGGGCCGACGAAGGTCAGCACCGGGTGGCGCTCCTCCGGCGGGGTGGTGATCGTCGACATCTCGCGGATGCCGGTGACCGCCATCTCCAGGGTGCGCGGGATGGGCGTGGCGGACATGGTCAGCACGTCGACGTTGGCGCGCAGCTTCTTCAGCTGTTCCTTGTGCTCCACGCCGAAGCGCTGTTCCTCGTCGACGATGACCAGGCCGAGGTCCTTGAACCTGGTCTCCGAGGAGAACAGCCGGTGGGTGCCGATGACGATGTCCACCGAGCCGTCGCGCAGGCCCTCCAGGACCGCCTTGGCCTCGGTGTCGGTCTGGAAGCGGGAGAGCGCCCGCACGTTCACCGGGAACTGCGCGTAGCGCTCGCTGAAGGTGCCGAAGTGCTGCTGCACCAGCAGGGTGGTGGGCACCAGGACCGCGACCTGCTTGCCGTCCTGTACGGCCTTGAAGGCGGCGCGGACCGCGATCTCCGTCTTGCCGTAGCCGACGTCGCCGCAGATCAGCCGGTCCATCGGGACCGACTTCTCCATGTCCTCCTTGACCTCGGCGATGGTGGTGAGCTGGTCGGGCGTCTCCGCGTAGGGGAAGGCGTCCTCCAGCTCGCGCTGCCAGGGGGTGTCCGCGCCGAAGGCGTGACCGGGCGCGGCCATCCGCGCGCTGTACAGCTTGATCAGGTCGGCGGCGATCTCCTTGACCGCCTTCTTCGCGCGGGCCTTGGTCTTGGTCCAGTCGGCGCCGCCCAGGCGGTGCAGGGTGGGGGCCTCGCCGCCGACGTACTTGGTGATCTGCTCCAGCTGGTCGGTGGGGATGTAGAGCCGGTCGCCGGGCTGGCCGCGCTTGGCCGGTGCGTACTCCACGACCAGGTACTCGCGGGTGGCGCCCTGCACGGTGCGCTGGACCATCTCGATGTAGCGGCCGACGCCGTGCTGCTCGTGGACGATGTAGTCGCCCGACTCCAGGGTGAGCGGGTCGATGGTCTTGCGGCGCCTGGCGGGCATCCGGGTGCCGTCGCGGCCGGCGGCCTTCTGGCCGGTCAGGTCGGTCTCGGTGAGCACGGCCAGTTCGAGCGCCGGGTCGATGAAGCCGTAGTCGATGGAGCCGCAGGCCACGTGCACCACGGAGGGGCTCAGCTCGCCGAGGTCCTGGTCCAGGCGGGCGGCGATGCCCTCGCCGCCCAGCACCTCCACCGTGCGGGCCGCCGGGCCGTGGCCCTCGGTGACGTAGACCGTGCGCCAGCCGTCGGCGAGCCAGCCCTTGGTGTCGGCCAGCGCCCGCGCGGTGTCGCCGCGGTAGGTCTCGGGGGCCCGCATGCCGAACTTGAGGGTGTCTGCGTCCAGCTCCTCGTCGGCGGCGAACGGCGACACCGACCACCACATCATGCCCAGCTCGCGGGCCCGGTCGCGGACGTCCGCGATGGACCACAGGGAGGCCGCGCCGACGTCGATGGGTGCCTCGCCGCCACCGGCGGTGGCCGCCCAGGAGGCCTGGAGGAACTCCTGCGACGTGGCCACGAGGTCGGCGGCGCGGGTCCGCACCCGCTCCGGGTCGCACACGACGGCCATGGCGCCCTCGGGCAGGACGTCGATCAGCAGCTCCATGTCGTCGACGAGGACGGGCGCCAGGGACTCCATGCCCTCCACGGCGATGCCCTCGGCGATCCTGCCGAGCAGTTCGCCCAGCTCAGGGTGTTGCTCGGCGAGTGCGGCGGCCCGGTCGCGCACGTCCTGGGTCAGCAGCAGCTCACGGCAGGGCGGGGCCCACAGGCCGTGCTCGGCGACCTCCAGGGAGCGCTGGTCGGCGACCTTGAAGTAGCGGATCTCCTCGACGTCGTCGCCCCAGAACTCGACGCGCAGGGGGTGCTCCTCGGTCGGCGGGAACACGTCCAGGATGCCGCCGCGCACGGCGAACTCGCCGCGCTTCTCCACCAGCTCCACGCGCGCGTACGCCGCGGCGGCGAGGGCGTCGACCACCTCGTTCAGGTCGGCGCTCCGGCCGCTGCGCAGCGCCACCGGCTCCAGGTCGCCCAGACCCTTGACCTGCGGCTGGAGCACGGAGCGCACGGGGGCCACGACGACGGAGACCGGGCCGGTCTCGGGGTCGTCGGGGCGGGGGTGGGCGAGCCGGCGCAGCACCGCGAGGCGGCGGCCGACGGTATCGCTGCGGGGGCTGAGGCGCTCGTGCGGGAGGGTCTCCCAGGACGGGTACTCCACGACGCCCTCGGGCGGCAGCAGCGAGCGCAGGGCCGCGGCCAGGTCCTCGGCCTCGCGTCCCGTCGCCGTCACGGCGAGCACGGTGCGGCCCGTGTCGCGGGCCAGCGCGGCGACCGCGAAGGGGCGGGCCGCCGGGGGGCCGACCAGGTCGACGTGCATACGGTGGCCGTCGGCGGCTGCGGGGATCGCTTCCGCGAGGGCGGGGTCCTTGACGACGGCGTCGAGCAGACCGTGCAGGCTCATGGAGGGGCGCTTTCGTCCTTGGAGTGGTCCGGGATTCGGGGTCCGGGGATTCGGGGGTCGGGGGGCCGGGGCCGGGGTGGTCCCGGGGGTGGGCAACACGAATGGCCCGACGCGGTGAGGGCCGGGGGGTCTCCAGCGTACGACGCGGGGCGGGCGGACGGCGGAGGCTGTGGACAACGTCCGTGGTGGGGCGGGCGGCGTCGGCCCGCCCGTCGGCCAGGGGGCTCCCCCCTGGCCCCCCGGCCCTGTGCCCAACCGCCACCCGCCTCGGCCACCGAAACGGCCCCGCCCGACGGCACCGCCGCCCGACTCGGTCCGCCGAGCACAGCCCCCGCCCCGGCCGCCGTGACCGGACCGGCAGGCCGAGCCAGGGCTCCAGACCGACGCAGGCCGTGAAACGGGCACCACGAAATGGCCCCGTGAACTGGGCCCCGTGAAGTGGGCCCCGTGAAGTGGGCCCCGGTAAGGCCACCTGGCGGCGCGGCCTCAGAACGTGGGGGAGCCCGGCGCCGGAAGCCGGTGTGGCTCTCGGTGCCGGGCCCTCCCCCGCAACCCCCGTGTGCGGTGGCCTGCGTCGGACTGCCGGACGGCTACTCCGTCGCGATGGCGTTCAGGACGTTCATGCGGCCTGCCCGGAACGCCGGGACCAGGGCGGCGAACAGTCCCACGAAGGCCGAGCCGATGAAGACGCCGATGATCGTCGGCCACGGGATGTCGAGGACGTTCAGGCCCTCCAGCGCCAGCAGCCGCTGCGCGGTGGCGCCCCAGCCCATGCCAAGGCCCAGGCCCAGCAGGGCGCCGAAGAGGGCGATGACCACGGACTCCATGCGGATCATGCGGCGCAGTTGGCGGCGCGAGAGGCCGATCGCCCGCATCAGGCCGATCTCCCGGGTCCGCTCGACCACCGACAGGGCCAGGGTGTTCACCACACCCAGGATCGCCACGATGATCGCCAGGGCGAGCAGGCCGTAGACCATGTTCAGCAACTGGCCGACCTGGTCCTTCAGCTCCTGCTTGTAGTCGGTCTGGTCCCGGACCTGGTACTGCGGGTACGCGTCCAGCGACTTCTTCAGCGCCGCGTACGCCTGTTCCTCCTGGCCGTCCTCGGCCGTGGCGAACATGATCGTGCTCGGCGGGACCCGGTCGGCCGGGACGTACTTCCGCATCGTCTCGATGCTGATGTAGCGGGCGCCCTGGTCGATGGCGGTGTCGTCGTCCGTGATGGCGGCGACCTTCAGCTTCGCCGTCTCGCCGCCCGCGAAGGCGACGGAGAGGGTGTCGCCGACGCGGACACCGTGCTTCTCGGCGTACTCCGAGCCGACCGACATCGCGTCCGGGCCGTAGGCCGCGGACAGGGTGCCGGCCGTGGTCGGGCGGCGCAGGTCCTCGGCGTAGGTCGGGTCGGCGGCCGTGACGCCGTCGTCGTCCTTCTTGCCGTCGGGGGAGGTCAGGGTCGCGTCGAGCATCTTGTACCGGGTGACGTGCTCCAGGCCCGGCGTGTTCTGCATCGCCTTCTCGGCCTGCGGCACGATCCGCTGGTTGCCCTGGACGATGAAGTCCGCGCCGACCGACCTGTCCAGTTCGCCGGTGGCCGAGGCGACCATCGAGGAACCGACCACCGACAGGCAGGCCACC
The DNA here is from genome assembly GCF_047946815.1 of Streptomyces hamibioticus. Classification (NCBI taxonomy): domain Bacteria; kingdom Bacillati; phylum Actinomycetota; class Actinomycetes; order Kitasatosporales; family Streptomycetaceae; genus Streptomyces; species Streptomyces hamibioticus. Next base: position 4,366,092 of record NZ_JBKKQY010000001.1, on the reverse strand, counting down.
AGGGCCAGGCCGATCATCAGGGCCGCGCCGGTGGCGCCGGTGCGGCGCGGGTTGCGCAGGGCGTTGCGCTCGGCCATGCGGCCCACCGGGCCGAAGGCGCGCAGCAGCACCGCGCTGATCACCCGCACGACCCCGCCGGCCAGCAGCGGGCCGATCACCACGAAGCCGATCAGCGACAGGACCACGCCCAGGCCCAGCATCAGCGCGCCGTCACCGGCCTCGTCCGCCGTGCCCGCCGTGTACAGCGCCGCGCCGCCCGCGCCGGTGAGGACCAGGCCGATCAGGCCGCGGACCCACCCGGCCCGGCCGTCGGCCGGTGTGCCGGCGTCGCGCAGGGCGGCCATCGGGGAGACCTTGCCGGCGCGGCGGGCCGGCAGATAGGCGGCCAGCACGGTGACGACGACGCCGAGGACCACGCCGACGACCGGGGTGGTCGCCTTCACGGTCAGGTCGTCGGTGGACAGGTTCATGCCCGCCGCCGACATCAGCTGCATCAGGCCGATCGCGATGCCGACACCGGCCGCGACGCCGAGGGCCGAGCCGAGGACGCCGAGGAGGAGCGCCTCCACCAGTACCGAGCGGTTCACCTGGCGGCGCGAGGAGCCGATGGCCCGCATCAGGCCGATCTCGCGGGTGCGCTGGGCGACCAGCATGGAGAAGGTGTTGATGATCAGGAAGATGCCGACCAGGAAGGCGATCCCGGCGAAGCCGAGCATGGCGTACTTGATGACGTTCATGAACTCGCCGACGTCCTGGCGGTTCTCGTCGGAGGTCTCCTCGGCGGTCTGGATCTTGTACGTGCCGTCCAGGGCCTGCGCGACGTTCTGCTTCAGCTGAGCGTCCGAGACGCCGTCCGCGGCGGTGACGTAGAGCTGGCTGAACCGGCCCGTGCCGCCGAGCAGTTCGCGCTGGGCGGTGGGCGTGTCGAAGAAGAAGACCGAGGCGCCGGGGTTGGTCACCGTGAAGGAGGCGACGCCGACGATCTTCGCCGTGAAGTCACCGGTCTGCGCGATGGTGCGCAGCTCGTCGCCGAGCTTGAGGCCGTGCTTGTCGGCGGTGTCGGCGTCGACCATCACCTCGGTGGGCCCGCGCGGGGCGTGCCCGGAGGTGATCTCCATGGAGCGCAGGTCGTTCCTGGTCCAGTTGCCGGCGATGGTGGGGGCGCCGTTGGTGGCGCCCACGTTGTCGTTGGCGCCGTCGACGACGGTCACGTTCATCGAACTGACCGCGCCCTCGGCGGACTTGACACCCTCGGCGGAGCGGGCCCGCTCCAGCGTGGCGGCCGGCAGCGAGGCCGGGACACCGTTCTGCGGGGTGTCCTCGGCCTTGGCGTCCTTCGGGCTGACCGTCACGTCCGCGGAGGAGACCGCGAAGAGCTTGTCGAAGGTCGTGTTCATGGTGTCGGTGAACACGAGCGTGCCGCACACGAACGCCACCGACAGCAGCACGGCCACCGCCGAGAGCGCCATGCGCCCCTTGTGCGCGAAGAAATTGCGCATCGAGGTCTTCAGGACGGTCATGACGTGCGCCCCCGGGCGTCGAAGTCGGGGGTCTGGGGGTTCCCCCCAGAAAAGCACAGCATACGGTCCAGGACGGTTTCGGCGGTCGGCTTGTGCATCTCGTCGACGATGCGGCCGTCGGCCAGGTACAGCACCCGGTCCGCGTAGCCGGCGGCCACCGGGTCGTGGGTGACCATCACGATGGTCTGGCCCAGCTCGTCGACGGACCGGCGCAGGAAGCCCAGGACTTCGGCGCCCGCGCGGGAGTCGAGGTTGCCGGTGGGCTCGTCACCGAAGATGATCTCGGGCCGGGCCGCCAGCGCCCGCGCCACCGCGACGCGCTGCTGCTGGCCGCCGGAGAGCTGGGTCGGCCGGTGCTTGAGCCGCCCGGCGAGGCCGACGGTCTCCACGACCTGGTCCAGCCACGCCCTCTCGGGCTTGCGGCCGGCGATGTCCATGGGCAGCGTGATGTTCTCCAGCGCGTTGAGCGTCGGCAGCAGGTTGAACGCCTGGAAGATGAAGCCGATCCGGTCCCGGCGCAGCTGCGTGAGCTTCTTGTCCTTCAGGCCGGTTATCTCGGTCTCGTCGAGGAAGATCTGGCCGGACGTCACGGTGTCCAGGCCCGCCAGGCAGTGCATCAGCGTGGATTTGCCGGAGCCGGAGGGGCCCATGATCGCGGTGAACCGGCCGCGGTCGATGTCCACGTCGACGTGGTCGAGGGCGACGACTCGGGTCTCGCCCGTCCCGTACGCCTTCACCACCTGCCGCGCCCTCGCGGCAACGGCCGTACGCCCGCCGGTGCTCCCGTGTCGGGGAATGGTCACGGCCGATGTCATGGCAAGTCTCCTATGTCGGTCATCAGATGAGCCGCCGGTGCCGGCGGAAGTGCGTCAGCGGTACTGGTGGTGCCGGAAAGTCTGGTGGAACCGGAGCCCGGGCGCGCTGGGGCCCAGCGCACTCTTCCGCTGGGGAAAACCCCACCCCCACGACTGCGGTGCGCCGCCCCCCAGCGGCGTAAAGCCAGGTTAAGGACGGCACCGGCACCGGCTCGTCCTCCGGCGGTACGAACCCTCCCCGATCCGTAGTACGGAGGTACCCCTAGGGGCAGTCCGCCCTTCGGCGGAGCGTCCCTCGGGGTCGGCTCCTCCCCCGGACGCATCCAGCCTCCGCCCTCCCGCGACCTCAGGGTCAAGTGGGAAGCTGATTCCCGGCAGATGGATGCAGGGTGAAACGACAGGGAAACGACAGGGAGGGCACCGGGGTGGGCAGCTCCAGATCGGCGGTTCGCCAGGCCGCACAGGGCGCCGGCACGAAGCGGCGCGGCGCCGTCGTCGCCGCGCTGATGCTCGCGATGGCGCTGGCGGCGCTGGACGCGACCATCGTCTCCACCGCCGTACCGCAGATCGTCGGCGATCTCGGCGGCTTCTCCGTCTTCTCCTGGCTGTTCTCCGGCTATCTGCTGGCCGTCACCGTCACCCTGCCCGTCTACGGCAAGCTCTCCGACACCTACGGCCGCAAACCGGTCCTGGTCGCGGGCGCCGCGGTGTTCCTGCTCGGGTCCCTGCTGTGCGCGCTGGCCTGGAACATGGCCGCCCTCATCGCCTTCCGCATCGTGCAGGGCCTGGGCGGCGGCGCGATCCAGGGCACGGTGCAGACCCTCGCCGCCGATCTGTACCCGCTCAAGGACCGGCCGAAGATCCAGGCCAAGCTGTCGACGGTGTGGGCGGTGTCGGCGGTGGCCGGGCCGGGCCTGGGCGGGGTGCTCGCCGCGTACGCCGACTGGCGCTGGATCTTCCTCATCAACCTGCCGATCGGCGCGGTCGCCCTGTGGCTGATCGTGCGTCATCTGCACGAGCCCGCGCGGGAGCCGGCGTCCGGCACGCGCGCGCGTGTCGACTGGGCGGGCGCGCTGGCGGTGTTCGCCTGCGGCGGGGTGCTGCTCACCGCACTGGTGCAGGGCGGGGTGGCCTGGCCGTGGCTGTCGGCGCCCTCGCTCGCGCTGTTCGGTACCGGACTGGTCCTGGTGGCGGTCGTGGTGGTGATCGAACGCCGGGCGGCGGACCCCATCATGCCCGGGTGGGTCTGGCGGCGCCGGACCATCGCCGCGGTCAACCTGGCGCTGGGCGCGCTGGGCCTGCTCATGGTGGCGCCGGCGGTGTTCCTGCCGACGTACGCGCAGGCGGTGCTGGGCCTGGCCCCCGTGGCCGCCGGTTTCGTGCTGTCGGTGTGGACGCTGAGCTGGCCGGTGTCGGCGGCGCTGAGCCAGCACGTGTACCGCAGGATCGGCTTCCGCAACACGGCCATGCTGGGCATCGGCACGGCGGCCCTGCTGCTGTGCGCCTTCCCGTTCCTCCCCTATCCGGGCGAGGCCTGGCAGCCGACGCTGCTGATGCTGCTGCTCGGCGCCGCGCTCGGGCTGTTCCAACTGCCGCTCATCGTCGGCGTGCAGTCGACGGTCGACTGGGCGGAGCGGGGCACGACGACGGCGTCGGTGCTGTTCTGCCGGCAGACCGGTCAGACCCTCGGTGCGGCGCTGTTCGGCGCGATCGCCAACGGAGTGCTGGCAGCGCGGCTCGGCGGCGCGAGCGACCTCGACTCGGTGACCCGGGCGCTGGACGCGGGCACGGCGGACGAGTCCGTCCGGCGCGCGATCGCGGACGCGGTGCACGCGGTGTACCTGGGCGCGGCGGGGGCGGCGGCACTGGCGTTCGTGGTGCTGCTGGTACTGGCACCGCGCAGATTCCCGGTACTCCAGGAAGGCGGCACCGCACAGGGCACGGAGCAGCCGGCCCTGAAGGACTGACCCACCTCACCGACCGCCGCACGACCGGCGCTCAAGACCTGACGCGCCCGTCCGCTACGGCGCCGAGCGGCCGGCACGGCAGCGCCTCCTCGGTGGCGCCCCCGGTCCCGTCCGCCGCGACGCGGTACACGCGCGAGCCCGGCGTCCGGGTCACCGTCTCGGTCAGCCGGCCGTCCGTGAACAGGGCGCCCGTGCCGTCCTCCAGGGCCCACCCGGCGGGCAGGCTGCCGTCGGCCACGGCCGCCCGGTAGGAGGGGCGACGGCCCGGTTCGCCGTCGTAGTGCGGGCACACCGAGCCCGGCAACATGCCCAGCCCGTCCGGCAGATGGGTCAGCGGCCCGAAGGAGTCGGTGTGCGAGCCCTCGGCCCAGCAGTTGGCGCCCGCGCTGATCCCGCACAGCAGCGTGCCGTGGCCGTGCGCCTCGTGCAGCAGCCGGTCGACGCCGTGGACGCGCCAGACCGCCAGCAGGTTGGCGGTGTTGCCGCCACCGACGTACACGACGTCCTGGTCGAGCAGGAACGCCCGGAGCGCGTCGGCGCCGAGCTCCCGCCGGACCAGCGGCAGCACGGACGGCACGCAGTCCCGCGTCCGGAACGCGGCCAGGAACCGCTCGATGTAGGCGGGGGCGTCGCCGCTCGCCGTGGGGAGGAAGCACACCTTGGGCCGGGGCGTGCGCGCGTGGCCGAGCGCCCAGTCGTCCAGCAGCCCGTCGTCGTCGGTGGAGAAGCCGCCGCCGAGCAGGGCCAGGCGTCGTGGCACGGGCGGCTCCTCGTCCTCGGCGGGACATGCGGACGCCGGGGACACTGCCGTGCCCCGGCCCGCGCGCGCAAGCGCTTTTCCGTACGAACGCCGCAGTCACCGGGCTTCGCCCGCGGGCGGCTGGGCGCGGTGCTGGACGGGCGGGGTGAGCCGAGAGGGACAGCGGTGCCCGTGCGAGGCGGTGGCCGCCGGGGTCACTCCACCGCCCGGCCCGTCAGCGCGCTGAGCCTGCTGCGTACGGAGTCCATCTGGGCCTGCACGTCGTCCCAGCGCTCCCCGTGTTCGCGCAGCACCCGTTCCGTCTCCCGGGCGATGCGCTCCTGCCGCGCCCGCGCCTCGGCGAGGACCTCCGCCGCCCGGGCCCGGGCCTCCTCCGGGCGGCGCAGCGCCGCCTCCCGGGCGTCGGCCAGGGCCCGTTCCGCCTCGGCCAGGCCCTCCTCGGCGCGCGCCAGCAGTTCGGCGTGGTGTGCGTCGAGCGCCGCCGCCCGCTCCGTCTCCTCCCGTTCGGCCTCGGCCCACCGTTCGGCGTGCTCCTTGGCCTGGTCGGTCAGCATCCCTGAGGTGCGCTGCCGCATCTCGCGCAGCGCGCCCAGCGCCTCGCCGCGGCTCGCCTTCACCTCGCGCCGGGCGGCGATGCGCAGGTCGTCGGCCTCCGCGCGGGCCGCGAGCAGTCGCCGCCGGGCGCAGTCGTCGGCCTCGGCACGCACGGTGTCGGCGTACTCCCGGGCGGCCTGGCGCAGGCGGGCCTCGTAGGACCGGGCCTCCTCGGCCCACTGCTCCGCCGCACGCCGCGCGTCCTCCCGTACGGCGGCGGCCTCCTCCTGCCCGAGCCGGAACAGGCGTTGCGCGCCCTCCCCGAGCACCTCGTAGTCCTGCGGGGCGAGATGGGCGACCGCCTCCCGCAGGTCCGCCAGTTCCTCCGCCATCTCCCGGGCGAGCACGGTGAGCCGCGCGGCCCGCTCCCAGGCGGCGTCCCGCTCCTCGGAGAGGGCCGCGGCACACGCCTCGACCTGTTCGGGACGGTAGCCGCGAGCGCGCCCGCGTACGGTCACGAAGCCGTGGGGAGACGCCGATGCGCTGCTCATGCTGAACACCCCTGTGGTGAGCCTGCCGCACTTAATGGACTTAACCGACTTTATGGATCAGGCGTAAGGGCTCATAATGCGACACACCGTTCAAAGGCCGCATAGGGGAACACGGGCTGTCGCGCAGACAAAGGGCGGGGCCCGGTCGTCCCGTAGGCCGACCGGGCCCCGCCCGTCGTGTCCGTCAGTGGCGGTCCCGCGTCAGAGCAGACCGTCCCACATCTGCTCCAGCAGCACCGACCACCAGCTCTCCGGCGAGCCCAGCGCCGCCGGGTCGAGGGCGGCCAACTGGGCCTGGAAGTCGACGGTCCAGCGTCCCGCCTGCTCCTGGTTCAGCCCGTACCTCAGCCGCCACATCCGGCCGAGCAGCGCCAGACAGCGCGCGAACTCCGGCAGCCCGGAGTTCACGAACTGCGGCGGCACGGGAGCGCCGCCCGGCCCCGCCTCCACCGGCACGGCGACGATGTGCGCGGTGCCGTACTGCACACAGAGCGCCTTGCCGAAGTCGCTGCCCACGACCAGGTACGAGCCCGCGTCCGAGGCCGGCTGCGCTCCGCGCTCGGCCGCCAGCTCGGCCAGCGTCGGCACCGGCCGCCCCGGCTGCGCCTGCGCCCAGAAGAACGGGCCCATGTCCATCGGCAGCCCCGCGGCCATCAGCGTGTGCGCCACCACCGGCGGCACGCCCTGCCGGGACACCGCGGCCTGCTCGAACCGGAAGACGCCGGGACCGAACGCCGCCGCCAGCTCCTGCCCGATGCCCTCCGGCGGGATCGGCGGCACGGGCTGCACCTGCGGCAGCGGCGCGCGTACCGGCGCCGGACGCGCCGGCCCGTCGGCCACCTGGTGCAACTCGCCCTGATGGGCGAGGAGTTGCTGCATGCCCTGCTGCCGGCTCGCGTGATCCGTGCCGTACGGCGCGATCGACGTGATGCGCGCCTGCGGCCACTGCTCCCGGATCATCCGCGCGCAGTACGCGCCCGGCAGCTCGCACGACTCCAGCTCCGTGTGGAGCTCCAGCACCTGGTCCGGCGGCACGTTCATGGCGCGCAGCTCGTGGAAGATCTGCCACTCCGGGTGCGGGGTGCCCGGCGCGGAACGCCGGATCAGCTGCCCCTCGGAACCGTCCTGCGCGCGGTAGCGCAGCACGGCCTGGTAGCCGGGGCCCACGATCGGCTGACCGGTGGGCTGCTGCGGGTAGCCGTACGCCGGGGGCTGCCCGGGGGGCGGTACGGCACCAGGCGCACTAGGGGCGCCGGGCGCACCAGGGGCACCGGGAGGCATGCCCGGAGGCGGTACGGCGCCCGGAGGCGGAGGGGGTGCGCCGGGGCCGCCGGCCGGCGGCGCGGCCAGCATCGTCTCCGCGTGGTGCACGGCACCGCGCCCGCCGCCTGCCGTGCCGGGGGCGCCCGGAGGCTGCGGAGCGCCGGGGGCACCAGGAGGCTGCGGCGCATTCGGAGCGCCCGGGACGCCGGGGGGCTGCGGCGGCGGTGGAGCGGCGCCCGGCCGACCCGGGTCGGCCAGCATCGTCGCGGCATGGTGCACGCCGCCCGGGGGCGTCCCACCGGGGGCGTTGGGAGTACCGGGTGGGTTCGGAGCGCCCGGAGGCCGGGGAGCGCCCGGCGGCGGCGTACCCGGCCCGGACGCCGGCGGCCGCGGTGCGCCCGGCGGCGGCGTACCCGGCCCGTTCGTCCCGTCGAGGGCCGGTGCGAACTGCGTCGGCACATAGCCGCCCGCCGACGCCCCCGGCCCGGCGGGCGGCGGAGGAGTGGCCCCCGGCCGCGCACCGGACGCACCCGGCGTACCGGGCGCCCCCGGCGGAGGCGGCGGAGGCGGCGTGGAGGCATCACCGCCCCGGCGCGGCGGCGGAGTCGCCTTGCTGGTCGCGGCGTCGGCGATGTCCCCGGCGTCCGGCGCGAGCGGCCGCGCCGGCGTGGCCGGACCCGGGGCCGGCGGAGGCGGCGTACCGGGACCGGCGGCCGGCGGCTGCGGCGCACTCGGCGCCGACGGGGCGCCCGGTCCCGGAACCGGCGCGCCCGGCTCGTCGATCGCCGGTGCGACCGCCGTCGGCGGAAGCTGACTGCCGCCCGACATCAGCGCCGTCTTGGCGTCCGGCGTCGTCGAGGGCGGCGGAGTGTCGTCGGCATCGCTCAGCGGCGGTGCGAACACCGTCTCGGGCAGCGGTACCGAACGGTCCTCCCCGGCATCCGCGTTGGTGTCGGTCCCGGCCCAGGGCGTCGCCCCCGCTGGCGCGCCCGGTGAACCGGACGTTCCCGGAGGCCGCGCGGCGCCCGGCGCCCCCGGCGTCCCCGGCCCGGAGGGCGACGCACCGCCGCCACCCGTCCCGGAGCCGGCCGTGCCGCTCCCCCCGGCGGCCGGCCACGCCGTACCACCGCCCGACGAGGCGCCACCGGAAGCCCCCGAGGCGCCGAAGCCCTCCGAGGCACCCGAAGCACCGGAAGCACCCGAAACACCGGGGACAGCCGCCCCGCCCGCGGCGCTCGCGGCGTCCACGGGAACCCCGCCCTGCGTCTCCGGAAGCGCCGAGGCACCGGAGTCCCCGGCCTCGCCGTCCCCGCGCCGCCGATCCGGAATGCCCAGCTTGTCCGCCGCCTCCTGCAACCACTCCGGCGGAGACAACAAGAACGACGTCTGGTTCAGGTCCACCCGCTCCGCGGGCGCCGCCGCCGGAGCCGCGGCCGGGTCCGGACGGCCGTACTCCTCCTCGTACCGGCGGATCACCTCGCCCACCGGCAGCGACGGCCACAGCGTCGCCTCGCCGCTGTCCCGCGCGATCACCAGCCGCTGCGCACCGCCGTCCGAACGCGGCCCGTCCGCCCGGTCCTCCGCCCAGACCACGAAGCCCAGGTCGAACTCCCGCACCCGCACCTCACGGTGCTGGTACGACGGCACATCCCCGTTGATCCACTCCTCGGCGCGCTCCTGCGCCTGCGCGAACGTCACCACGGTCAGCTCACTCCCCTACCGACGACACGGGCACCGCACGCGCGAAACCGCCGTCCACCATCAGGTTCGCCACGGTCTCCAGCTCCGGCGGCGAACCCGCCAGCCGCGCCAGGAACGCGTCGAAGTCCTCACCGCACGGCAGCAGCAACCGCTCCACCCGCTCCGCCGGCGGCCACGACGGGTCCACGTCCCGCGCGTCGTCGTACGCGCAGAACCACACCGAACCGACCCGCTCACCCTTCACCTTCACGGCCAGCAGACCGCCCTGGATGAACGCGACCCCCAGATAGTCCTTCGTCAGGTGATCCCGCAGGCACTTGTTGACGTAGACCAGGTCGTTGACCGCCGCCTCCTCACGCACCGTGAAGAACGGCTGGTCCACCAGCAGCCCCAGCTCCGCGTCCAGCGCCGTCCCGACCGGGGCGCAGCCACCGGCCGCCTTCAGGAACGCGCGGTAGGCACCCGGCAGCCGGTACCCGAGGTCCTCCTCGACGCCCAGCACCTGCTGCTCGGTCACCGCGACGCCCGACTTCGGCAGCCCGAAGTGCGCCGGCCGCGTCTCCTGCAACGGCCGCGTCCCGCGCTTGGCCTGGTCCACCGCAGCCGTCGCGATCCCGCCGTGGTGCCGCAGCAGCGCCTTCACCTCGACCGGTACCAGCTCCAGCCGCCGCGTCCCCGCCACGTGGTGCCACGTCCAGCCGTGCGGCGTCGCCACCACGGGCACCGTGTCCCACAGCTCGTGCCCCGACGCCGCCAGCGCCGCGTTCGCCGACACGTAGTCCGTCAGCCGCAACTCGTCGACGCCGAAACCCTCCGGAGGGTCCGCGATCTCCGCCGCCGCCCGGGCGTACGGCGAGAAGTCGGGGAAACCGCGCTCGTCCACCCGTACCCCTCTCGGGTGACGGGCCGCCCTGACCGGGTCCGGGAAATGCACGACCTGCCCGGCGTAGGCCGCGTTCGGCGGCGCGGCTTGTCCCCCGGCCTGGCGGCCGGGAGGCGCCCCCAGCCCGAGCCGACCTGTCGTCATGGCGGTTGCCCCCTGCGGCGTAAGTCTGTCTGCAACTGTCTGGTTCACCGCTTCGCGTCGCGGTGCCCGACAGCCTATGCGGTGCGCCGACACCGGTCACCGGCACAGGTCACACCCCCTCCGCACACCGTGACCAGCCGTCACCCCACCGTGACGGACCGCCCGCTCCCGGGCGTGTCGCGCCGCCCCAGCTTCCGCAGCAGCCACGGGATTTGGCAGTCTGTGACCTTCGGGGGGATGCTCAGGAGGGGATGATGATCATGAGTGCGACACAGACGGGGCCACATCCGGCCGGCCCGGACGACCCGCGCGTCGATCCCCGCAGCGCCCCGGGCACCGACCCGCGCACCGGCGATCCGCGCATCGGCTGGAGCGCCGCCGACGCCACCCACGCGCCCGCTCTCCGCCACCGCCGCGACGGCATACTCCCCACCGTCGCCGCCGCGCTCTCCGTCCGCGGCGCCACCCTCACCGGCACCGCCGCCCGCGGCGACACACCCCCCGCCCTGCACCATCTCGTGCAGGATTTCCTCGACACCCTCACCAGTGCCCAACGCGACCGTTTCACCGGCCGCTGCGCCGAGACCATCCTCATCTCCCGGCACATCACCGCCGCCGACGCCGCACGCAGCAAACGCGCCGCACGCAAACCCATGACCAACGGCGAAGCCCGCAAAGCCCTCAAACACGCCAAACTCACCGCCCGCCGCATCCGCGAGGACGGTGACCCCCTGCACGGCAGCTTCGCCGCCCCCTGCCGCGCCTGCACCGCCCTCAGCGCCCACTTCGGCGTCCGCATCGTCGACCCGACGGCGACAGACGGCTGACCGCGCCCACCCACCGCCGACACGGTCACACCCTCGACACGGACGACGAACGAAGGCACATGCACGCCGACCGCACCTCCACCACCCGCTTCCCCGTACCCGTCGACGCCGCCCTGCGCGCCGCCGGCTGGCAACCCGGACGCTGGGACATCAAACAGGCCGAGATCTGGGCCGACACCCTGCGCGAGCACACCTCGCCCGCGGGACACCGCCACACCGTCTTCCCCGCCGCCGTCGAGGCCTGGGCCGAATTCGGCGGGCTGCACCTCAGCCCCACCGGTCCCGGCCGGCAGGTCGCCCCCGCCGCCGTCCACCTCGACCCCCTGCACGGCCTCCACCTCGCCCGCACCCTCGGCGACCTCGGCCGCGCCCTCGGCACCGAGCTGTGCCCCCTCGGCGCCGAGACCGACACCCACGCACTCCTCGCCATCGACTCCCAGGGCCGCGTCTACGCCCTCGACCACACCGGCGACTGGTACCTCGGCCCCGACATCGACCAGGCCCTCGCCGCCCTCGTGTCCGGTACGACCCCCGCCCGCCTCACCGTCGGCTGACCACCGCGGGCGCTAGGTCGCCGGAATCACCGCCGACACCCGGAAGCCCCCCGCGTCCGTCGGCCCCGACACGAACACCCCGCCCAGCGCCGAGACCCGCTCCTCCATCCCCACCAGGCCATTGCCACCGGACGGCAGCCGGGCCGACGCGGCCGAAGCCGGCTCCGGCGGCGGCTCGTTCTCCACCTGCATCGCGATCTCCGACACCCGGTGCGCCAGCCGCACATACGTCTTCGCACCCGCCGCGTGCTTGTGGACGTTCGTCAACGCCTCCTGCACCACCCGGTACGCCGTCTGCTCCACCTCCGGCGCATACGAGCGGGCATCCCCCTGGACCGACAGGTCGACCACCATCCCCGCCGCCGCCGACTGCCCGACCAGTTCGTCCAGCTCGGCCAGACAGGGCCCCTCGCCCTCGTCCGACGCCGCGCGGGTGGCCGCCGCGGCCGCGGCCACCCCGACCGCCGCCAGCGGCACGGCCGCCCGCTCCCGGCGCTCCTCGACGCTGCTGCGCAGCACGCCGAGCATCTCGCGCAGCTCCGTCAGCGCCTGCCGCCCCATGTCCCCCACCAGCGCGGCGTTCTTCACCGCCTTCTCCGGGTCCTTCCGCGCCACCGCCTGGAGCGCGGCGGCATGGACGACCATCAGGGACACCCGGTGCGCGACGACGTCGTGCATCTCCCGGGCGATCCTCGTCCGCTCCTCGTTCCGGGCCCACTCCGCCCGCTCCTCCGCGCGCTCCGCGAGCAGTTGCAGCTCCCGCTCCAGGCTGTCCGCCCGCTCCCGCAGACTCTCCATCAGCCGCCGCCGGGCCCCCACGTACAGCCCCAGCAGCAACGGAGGCGCCGTCATCCCCAGTGCGGTGGTGATCGACGCGAACGGCACGATCCAGTCACCGACGGCCAGGTCCTCCCGCGCGACGTCCTGCCGCAGCCGTACGAACATCACGATCATCGTCCCCACCAGCTGCATCCCGGCCAGCGAACCGATGATCCGGCGCGGCACGTCCGACGCGGCCAGCGAATACAGGCCGACGATGCCCATCAGGACACCCATCGCGGCCGGAGTGATGGCGATCGACACCAGCACGACGGCGATCGGCCACCTGCGCCGCACCAGCACCACGGAACCGGCCAGCACCCCGAAGACGACCCCCGCCGCCACCGGGATCCCGGCGTCCCGCGCGAACGGGACCCCCTCCACCGCGCACTCCACCGCGGACACGGCCGCCAGGCTCACGTCGAGTGCCGCGCTGCGCCGCCTCCCCCACCACCAGGGCCCGCCCCGGGCCGTCACGTGGTCTTCCCCCGTCGTGGTCATGCCTCCAGCCTACGGGCGCACGGGGGCGCATTTCCGGGGAGTTTCGAAAGCGATGTGACGCGATACCCCGCGAACGGATGAACGTCCGCCCGCCCACGTCCGGAACGAAAGATTCCGGCCAGACGGCGCGCCCACGGCACACCCACCGGGCAGGTACGCCGGCGACGCCTGCCGCGGCCGCCTGGTCGTCAAGGTCCCGAAAGGGACAGTTTTGTACCGTCGCATCGAAGGGGCCCGGTGCGGCATAGTGGAGTCCGCGCGCGCCACCGATCACAGGAATCGGACATGGCACGCAATCCATCCCGGATCGTCTAAGGGTAGGACAAACGGTTTTGGTCCGTTGAATGAGGGTTCGAATCCTTCTCCGGGAGCTCACAGCACAGGCAAGCCGGGTTCGGGTCCTGGCCGGCACCCCGCCCCGTCGGGACCCGCACCCATGCCCCCTGAAAACACCCCCGGTATCCTGCGGATGTCCACCCCCACCCCACAGCCGAAGGGCATCCCGTGAGCGCCAACCGCCCGGCAGCCGTCGTCGTTCTCGCAGCGGGTGAGGGCACCCGTATGAAGTCGGCCACACCGAAGGTCCTGCACGAGCTCTGCGGCCGTTCCCTGGTGGGCCATGTGCTCGCCGCCGCCGGTGAACTGGACCCCGAGAACCTGGTCGTCGTCGTGGGGCACGCCCGCGAGAAGGTGACCGCGCATCTCACCGAGGCCGCCCCCGGCGTCCGAACCGCCGTGCAGGAACGGCAGCTCGGCACCGGGCACGCCGTGCGGATGGCGCTGGAGGAGCTGGGCGGCGTCGTCGACGGGACCGTGGTCGTGGTCTGCGGGGACACGCCCCTGCTGACCGCCGGGACGCTCAAGGAACTGTCCGCCACGCACGCCTCCGACGGCAACGCGGTGACCGTGCTGACGGCGGAAGTGCCGGACGCGACCGGTTACGGCCGGATCGTGCGGGACGGGGCCTCGGGCGCCGTGACGGCGATCGTGGAGCACAAGGACGCGACCGAGGCGCAGCGGGCGATCCGCGAGATCAACTCGGGTGTGTTCGCGTTCGACGGCCGGCTGCTCGCCGATGCGCTGGGCAAGGTGCGGACGGACAACAGCCAGGGCGAGGAGTACCTCACCGACGTCCTGGGGATCCTGCGCGAGGCCGGTCACCGGGTCGGGGCCTCCGTGGCCGGCGACCACCGGGAGATCGCCGGCATCAACAACCGGGTGCAGCTCGCCGAGGCCCGCCGGATCCTCAACGACCGGCTGCTGACGCGGGCGATGCTGGCGGGCGTGACGGTCGTCGATCCGGCGACCACCTGGGTCGACGTGACCGTGACCTTCGAGCAGGACGTGATCGTCCAGCCCGGCACCCAGCTGCACGGCTCCACCCACCTCGCCGAGGGCTGCGAGGTCGGGCCGAACTCCCGGCTGACCGACACCCGTGTCGGTGCCGGCGCCCGGGTCGACACCTCGGTGTCCCACGGCGCGGACGTCGGCCCGCAGGCGACCGTGGGGCCGTACGCGTACCTGCGGCCGGGGACCCGGCTCGGTCTCAAGTCGAAGGTCGGTACGTACGTCGAGACGAAGAACGCCGCCATCGGGGAGGGCACCAAGGTGCCGCACCTCTCCTACGTGGGTGACGCGACGATCGGTGAGTACTCCAACATCGGTGCCGCGAGCGTCTTCGTGAACTACGACGGACAGGACAAGCACCACACCACCATCGGATCGCACTGCCGTACGGGCTCGGACAACATGTTTGTGGCGCCTGTCACGGTCGGGGACGGTGCGTACACCGCCGCCGGCTCGGTGATCACCAAGGACGTGCCGCCCGGTTCGCTGGCGGTGGCCCGTGGTCAGCAGCGGAACATCGAGGGCTGGGTGGCCCGTAAGCGTCCCGGGAGCGCGGCGGCGAAGGCGGCCGAGGCGGCATCCCGGGAGTCGGACGGCGAAGGCTGACCGGAAACCGGTGCGTCGAAGTCGGCGTACCGTGATAAGTGCACATCCGCACCCCACTGGCTGGGACGTCCGCTCCGCACCAGCTGAGACACCTCTGAGGAGAAGTTGCTGTGACCGGGATCAAGACGACCGGCGAGAAGAAGATGATGTTCTTCTCCGGCCGCGCCCACCCCGAGCTTGCCGAGGAGGTCGCCCACCAGCTGGGTGTCGGGGTCGTCCCGACGAAGGCCTTCGACTTCGCCAACGGCGAGATCTACGTGCGTTATCAGGAGTCCGCGCGTGGTGCCGACTGCTTCCTGATCCAGAGCCACACTGCTCCGATCAACAAGTGGGTCATGGAGCAGCTGATCATGATCGACGCCCTGAAGCGCGCGTCCGCCCGCTCCATCACGGTCATCGTGCCGTTCTACGGTTACGCGCGGCAGGACAAGAAGCACCGCGGACGTGAACCGATTTCGGCGCGGCTGATCGCGGACCTGATGAAGACGGCCGGTGCCGACCGGATTCTGGCGGTGGATCTGCACACCGACCAGATCCAGGGCTTCTTCGACGGACCCGTCGACCATCTGTTCGCGCTGCCGCTGCTCGCGGACTACGTGGGCGCGAAGCTGGACCGGGACAAGCTGACGGTGGTGTCTCCGGACGCGGGCCGGGTGCGGGTCGCGGACCGTTGGTGCGACCGGCTGGGTGCGCCGCTGGCGATCGTGCACAAGCGGCGTGACAAGGACGTGGCGAACCAGGTCACGGTGCACGAGGTGGTCGGTGATGTGAAGGGCCGGATCTGCGTCCTGGTCGACGACATGATCGACACCGGTGGCACGATCTGCGCCGCGGCGGACGCGCTGTTCGCGCACGGTGCGGAGGACGTGATCGTGACGGCGACGCACGGCGTGCTGTCGGGTCCGGCGGCGGACCGGCTGAAGAACTCGAAGGTGAGCGAGTTCGTGTTCACCAACACGCTGCCGACGCCGAACGAGTTGGAGCTGGACAAGATCACGGTTCTGTCGATCGCGCCGACGATCGCGCGTGCGGTGCGCGAGGTGTTCGAGGACGGTTCGGTGACGAGCCTGTTCGACGAGCAGTGACCGGCGTTCGGTGACGGCCGGGCGGTGACCGGCGAACGGTGACCGCCGGGCAGTAACCGTTCTGCACGGGCGTTCGCCGCCAGCGTTCCGAGATCGTTTTGGGTACGGCCTTCCTCGCCGAGTAGACTGCTGCAGTTGCTCGGCGAGGGAGGCCGTAGCTCGTCTTCGCAGGAAGTGCGGGTTCGGCTGTCCGTTATCGACGCGCTCTTCGTAGCAGGCCGTTCGTGGCCGGGTGACCACGTCCGTTCCCAGATAGCTCTACGAGGAGTGATCATGTCCGAGGTGAAGATCTCCGCCGAGACGCGTACCGAGTTCGGCAAGGGTGCCGCGCGTCGTATCCGTCGTGACGACAAGGTTCCCGGCGTTCTGTACGGGCACGGTTCCGACCCGCTGCACCTGACGTTCCCGGGTCACGACCTGCTGATGGCGCTGCGTACGCCGAACGTGCTGATCGCGCTGGACATCGACGGCAAGACCAACGAGCTGGCGATCCCGAAGGCCGTGCAGCGTGACCCGCTGAAGGGCTTCCTGGAGCACGTCGACCTCCAGCTGGTCCAGCGTGGCGAGAAGGTCCAGGTCGAGATCCCGGTGGTGGCCGAGGGCGAGCTGGCCCCGGGCGGCAACCTGCTGGAGCACGTGCTGGACGCGCTGCCGGTCGAGGCCGAGGCGACGCACATCCCGGAGCAGGTGACCGTGTCCGTGGAGGGCCTGGAGGCCGGTGCCTCGGTCCGCGCCAAGGACATCGCGCTGCCCAGCGGCGTGACGCTGTCGGTGGACGAGGAGACGGTGGTTCTCCAGGTGCTGGCCGCGCAGGCCGAGGAGGCGCCGGCCGAGGGTGAGGCGGGCGAGGGCGCAGAGGCTTCCGCCGAGGCCTGATCCCCGGATCCCATCGGTCCGTCGGCCGCTGTTCCCGTGCGGGGCAGCGGCCGACGCGTATGAAGGAGACATGGACGTGACGACGGACGCGGCCGCCCCTTGGCTGATCGCCGGTCTGGGCAACCCGGGGCCGGGTTATGCGGGGAACCGGCACAACGTCGGTTTCATGGTGGTGGATCTGCTGGCGGAACGGATCGGTGCCCGGTTCAAGCGGCACGGCAAGGCTCAGGCGCAGGTGGTGGAGGGCCGGATCGGTCCGCCGGGGCCGGGGAACCGGCGGGTGGTGCTGGCGAAGCCGATGTCGTACATGAATCTCTCGGGCGGTCCGGTGACCGCGCTCCGGGACTTCTACAAGGTGCCGACGGCGCATGTGGTGGCGGTCCACGACGAGTTGGACATCGACTACGGGGTGCTGCGGCTGAAGCTGGGCGGCGGGGACAACGGTCACAACGGGCTGAAGTCGATGTCGAAGGCGATGGGTCCGGACTATCACCGGGTCCGGTTCGGGATCGGGCGGCCGCCGGGACGGATGCCGGTGGCGGATTTCGTGCTGAAGGACTTCTCGCCGGCGGAGCGCAAGGAGCTGGACTACTTCGTGGACCGGGCGGCGGACGCGGTGGAGTGCCTGGTGATCGAGGGGCTGGAGCGGGCGCAGAGTTCGTACAACTCCTGATTTGTCCTTCTCTGGCACCCGGGTGAGTTGACCGAGCGTGCAGACATGGCCAAGGATCGCCGCCATGCGTTCTGCGGTCACCTCCTCTCGGGCCACGTACGCCGTGCTGACCATCGGGCGGATCGCGGCCATGGGCACGGTCGCGGTGCTCCTTCTGATCGCCGGTGTGTGGGCGTCCTGGGGGACCGCGCAGCACGTGCTGCTGACCAAGGGGCGCGAGCGCGGCACGGTCGAGGTGACGCGGTGCGAAGCGGGGGCGTGCAGCGGGCCGTACGCGCCGCTGTCGGCGGGGTCGCAGGCGCGCGCGAAGGTCGTGTTCGAGGACTCGGTCGCCGTCACCGAGGGACAGACGTACACGGTGGTGGTGAAGCCCAGTAGCGATCACGTGGTGCGTTCGGGCCCGGCCGGGGTGCTGTACGCGTGGGTCCCGCTGGGCGGTGCGCTGCTGCTGGCGTCGGTGGTGGTGGCGGGCGGGCTGCGGCGGACGCGGGTGGCGTGGGTGCTGGCGGGATCGGGGGTCACGCTGATGACCGCGGCGTTCCTGGCTCTCTGACACCGTGTTCGTGCGATCGACCGATGACGCCTGACCGCATCACACAGTTGTCTTTTCTGTGGAGATCCGGTTCGTCGCCTGCTCGTGCTTGATCCGTCACCGGGACTTGCCGCAAGCTGAGCCGCCCCCTCCACATCTTCCCCGTTGGTCACTCGAAGATGGACTGTCTCATGCGAACCCTGACTCGCGCCGGCGCCGTGTCCGCCGTCGCCGCGGCTGCCCTGCTGCTGTCCCCCGCCGCCCACGCCACCGCTCCCGGTGACAACGGCACCGTCAAGATCCATGACGCCACCACCGGCGACGAACTGCGCAAGAACGAGCCGCACGTCTGCACCTTCTACCTGGACGCGTTCGGCTTCGACGCGGGCCAGCAGATCGACTGGTACATCCAGGCCTGGGCCCCGACGGCCGGCACCAAGGGCGAGACGGTGAAGTCCGGCTCCCTGTCCCTGGACGCCGAGGGCCACGGCCGTACGGACGACCTCACCCTGCCCGACGGCCACTACAAGCTCTTCTGGAACTTCGACGGCGAGAAGGGCGCCGCCAAGCACAAGGTGTTCTGGACGGACTGCGAGGAGGACGAGGGCGGGCAGCCCGGTACGACGCCGTCGGCCGCGCCGTCCGAGTCGTCCGGCGCCTCCGCGGCCCCCTCCGCGGCTCCCTCCGGGGACGCCTCCCCGAGCGCCCCGGGGGCCGCCGCCCCGAGCGCCTCCGAAGGCGGCGGGGCCGCTCCGTCCGGGTCCGCCGCTCCGTCCGCGCAGGGCGGCAGCGTCGAGGGAGACCTCGCCGAGACCGGCAGCAGCGCCCCCGTGGGTCTGCTGGCCGGCGTCGCCGCCGCGCTGGTCGCCGCGGGCGGCTGGCTGCTGATGCGCCGCCGCAAGGCCCAGCAGGGCTGACGCGACGGCGTCGCGCGAAACGGCGCCCCCACGCTCGTGCCGAGCGTGGGGGCGCCGTCGTGTGCGCGGAGGAACGCGCGGTCGGCCGTCAGCCGGTGTTGCGCAGGCCGGCCGCCACGCCGTTGACGGTGAGCAGCAGGGCGCGGGAGAGCAGCGGGTCGGGCTGCTCGCCCGCGGCGGCGGCGTCGCGCTGGCGCTTGAGCAGGGCGACCTGGAGGTAGGAGATGGGGTCGAGGTAGGCGTCGCGGATGGTGAAGGTCTGCTTGAGCACGGGCTGTGCGTCGAGCAGTTCCTTCTCGCCGGTGACCGTGAGGACCTCGCGGACGGTCAGCTCGTGCTCGGCCTTGATGGTGTCGAAGACGTGCCGCAGCTCCTCGGGGACGAGGGTCTCGACGTAGTGCTGGGCGATGCGCAGGTCGGTCTTGGCCAGGGTCATCTCGACGTTGGAGATGAAGTTGCGGAAGAAGTGCCACTGCTGGTGCATCTCTTCCAGGACGGTGTCGAGGCCGGCCTCACGCAGGGCCTTGAGTCCGGAGCCGACGCCGAACCAGCCGGGGACGATCTGCCGGGACTGGGTCCAGCCGAACACCCACGGGATGGCGCGCAGTCCGTCGAGCGAGACGCCCGAGCCGGGGCGGCGGGAGGGCCGCGAGCCCAGGTGCAGGTCGGCGAGCTGGTCGACCGGCGTGGAGGCCAGGAAGTACGTCGGCAGGTCGGGGTCCTCGACCAGCTTGCGGTAGGCCGTGTGGGCGGCGTCGGAGACGACGTCCATGGCGGCGTCCCAGCGGGCGAGGGCATCGTCGGACTGGCGGGGGGCGGTGTGCAGGGCGGAGGCCTGGAGGGTGGCCGCGACGGTCAGCTCCAGGTTCTCCCGGGCCAGGGACGGCACGAGGTACTTGTCGGAGATGACCTCGCCCTGCTCGGTGACCTTGATCTCGCCCTCCAGGGTGCCCCAGGGCTGGGCGAGGATGGCGTCGTGGGAGGGGCCGCCGCCGCGGCCGACGGTGCCGCCGCGGCCGTGGAAGAGGCGCAGCCGGACGCCGTAGCGGTGGGCGACGTCGCGCAGCCGGCGCTGGGCGCGGTGGATCTCCCACTGGCTGGTGGTGATGCCGCCGAACTTGGAGGAGTCGCTGTAGCCGAGCATGACCTCCTGGACGTCGCCGCGCAGGGCGACCAGGCGCCGGTAGGAGGGGTCGGAGAGGAGGTCCTCCAGGATGGTGTCGGCGGCCTTCAGCTCGTCGGTGGTCTCCAGCAGCGGCACGATGCCGATCTTTGCCCAGCCGGCGTGCAGGTCGATGAGGCCTGCCTCGCGGGCGAGGACGGCGGCGGCGAAGACGTCGTCGGCGCCCTGGCACATGGAGATGATGTACGACTCGATGACCTCGGGCCCGAAGACCTCCAGGGCCTTCTTGACGGTCTGGAAGACGCCGAGGGTCTTCTCGCCGGCCGCGTCGACGGGCGCCGGGGTCGGGGCGAGCGGGCGCCGGGACCTCAGTTCCTTGGCGAGCAGCTTGGTGCGGTACTCGCGGGGCATGTCGGCGTACCGCCAGGACTCCTCGCCGAGCCGGTCGAAGAGCTGGCCGAGGGCATGGTGGTGGGCGTCGGCGTGTTCGCGGACGTCCATGGTGGCGAGCTGGAGGCCGAAGGCGGCCAGGGTGCGGATGGTGCGGGCGAGGCGGCCGTCGGCGAAGAGGCCGCCGCGGTGCTCGCGCAGCGAGGTCTGGATGATCCGCAGGTCGGCGAGGAGCTGGCTGGTGCCGAGGTAGTCGCGGCCGGGTTCGTGCGCGGTGCCCTTGGCGAGGCGCTGCTTGGTGTTCTCCAGCTTCTGCCGGATGCAGGTGGCCTTGAGCCGGTAGGGCTCCTCGGCGTTGAGCCGCTTGTAGCGGGGGCTGATCTCGGGGAGGTTGTCGAGGTCGGCCTGGAGGGAGGTCAGCAGTTCCTCGGTGGCGCCGGTGTAGCGGATGGAGTTGGACAGGAAGCCGCGCAGCTCGTCGATGGTCTCCAGCGCGTCGTTGATGCCGTGCTCGTGCTGGAGGATGAGGATGTCCCAGGTCACCTGGGGGGTGACGTTGGGGTTGCCGTCGCGGTCGCCGCCGATCCAGGTGCCGAAGGTGAGCGGCCGGGTGTCGTCGGGGAGCTTGACGCCCACCCGCTCCAGCTCGGCGGTGAGGTCCTCCAGGACGTCGCCGACGGCGCCCGCGTGCAGCTCGTCGAGGTAGTAGATGGCGTTGCGGGCCTCGTCGGCGGGCTCGGGGCGCACCACGCGCAGTTCGTCGGTCTGCCACACGAGGTCGATGTTCTCGGCGAGGCGGATGTCCAGCCGGCGCCGGTCGGACTCGATGACCGGGGTCTCCAGGAGCGCGGCGATGCGCCGGAGCTTGTTCAGTACCGACCGGCGCGCGGCCTCGGTGGGGTGGGCCGTGAACACGGGGCGGACGTTGAGGTTGTTGACGGAGGCGCGCAGGTGCTCGGGGTCGGCGTCCTTGAGCCGGTCGGCCGTACGGGAGAGCAGTCCGCCCTCGGCGGAGCGCCGGGCGCGCAGCTCGCGGCCGCGGTGGACCTGCTCGGTGACATTGGCGAGATGGAAGTAGGTGGAGAAGGCGCGGACCAGCTTGGCCGCGGTCTCCAGCTCGGTGCCGCGCAGCAGCTCGGCGGCGGCCTCGCCGTCCTCGCGGGTGAGGCGGCGGACCTTCTCGACGAGGTCCAGCAGCTCAGGGCCTTCCTGCCGGACAAGGGTCTCGCCGAGGAGATCACCCAGCCGGCGGATGTCGGCACGCAGCTCCGTGCTGGTCGTCGTGGTGGTCTGGTCGTCGGCACTGCTCACAGGTGCGGCTCCTTGCAGTGTTGAAGCTCGTCTGGGAGGGAACCCGGACCACCGTCTCGGCGGCTGGCACCGCTTGCGGGCCGGACAGTCCGGGAAGAAAACTTCAGAGCGGACCGCGCTGTCCGACCGGCTTCCAGGATAGGTGCCGGCCGGGACGCGCAGGTCCGCGGGCTCTTGCCGCCGGGCAAGGCACTGCCATACTTACGACGCCGTAGGTTACGGAACCGTAGGAAGCAGTGCCGGTTTCCGCAGCCCGGCATCGGCCTCAAACCCTCGACCCCACAGGGGACGCGCATGACCTCAAGCTCCGATGTGATCGCAGACGCTCCGAAGGCGCCCGACGACATCTCCACCGACTCCGCGACGCTGGGCGGCGAGCAGAAGCGTTCGATCGAGCAGATCACGCTGCTGCTCTTCATCACCGTTCCGTTCCTCGCGCTGCTCGCGGCCGTGCCGCTGGCGTGGGGATGGGGCGTGAGCTGGCTGGACCTCGGCCTGCTGGTGTTCTTCTACTTCCTGGGATGCCACGGAATCACCATCGGCTTCCACCGTCACTTCACCCACGGTTCCTTCAAGGCGAAGCGGCCCCTGAAGATCGCGCTGGCGATCGCGGGCTCCATGGCGGTCGAGGGACCGCTGGTCCGCTGGGTCGCCGACCATCGCAAGCACCACAAGTTCTCCGACGCGGAGGGCGACCCGCATTCGCCCTGGCGGTACGGCGACACGGTCCCGGCCCTGATGAAGGGCCTGTGGTGGGCGCACATCGGCTGGATGTTCGACGAAGAGCAGACGTCGCAGGAGAAGTACGCGCCCGACCTGGTCAAGGACCGGACGCTGCGCGCGATCTCCCGCCAGTTCGTCCTGTGGACGATGCTGTCCCTGGCGCTGCCCGCGGTGATCGGCGGCCTGGTCACCATGTCGTGGTGGGGCGCCTTCACCGGCTTCTTCTGGGGTTCACTCGTCCGGGTGGCGCTGTTGCACCATGTGACCTGGTCGATCAACTCCATCTGCCACGCCGTGGGCAAGCGGCCGTTCAAGTCGCGGGACCGCTCGGGCAACGTGTGGTGGCTGGCGATCCTGTCCTGCGGGGAGTCGTGGCACAACCTGCACCACGCCGACCCGACCTCGGCGCGGCACGGTGTGGAGCGCGGCCAGCTGGACTCCTCGGCGCGGCTGATCCGCTGGTTCGAGCAGCTGGGGTGGGCGTACGACGTGCGGTGGCCGTCACGCTCGCGTATCGATTCCCGCCGTAACACCGACGAGAACGGCGCCCGGCGCCGGAAGGAGACGGCGAAGGCGGCATGATTGACGCCGTGGCGACCGACTCCAGCAGTACCCCGAGCAACGACAAGCCGCGGCGCGCCCGTCGCACCCGGATGACCGGTGCCGAGCGCCGCCAGCAGTTGCTGGAGATCGGTCGCACCCTCTTCGCCGCGAAGGGCTTCGAGGGCACCTCGGTGGAGGAGATCGCCGCGAAGGCCGGGGTGTCCAAGCCGGTGGTGTACGAGCACTTCGGCGGCAAGGAGGGCCTGTACGCGGTGGTGGTGGACCGCGAGATGCGGCGGCTGCTGGACATGGTGACCAGTTCGCTGACCGCCGGCCATCCGCGTGAACTGTGCGAACAGGCGGCGTTCGCACTGCTGGACTACATCGAGGAGTACACGGACGGCTTCCGCATCCTGGTCCGTGACTCCCCCATCCCCCAGTCCACGGGCTCCTTCGCCTCTCTCATCTCGGACATCGCCACCCAGGTGGAGGACATCCTGGGCCGCGAGTTCAAGAGCCGCGGCTTCGACCCGAAACTGGCCCCGCTGTACGCCCAGGCCCTGGTCGGCATGGTCGCGCTGACCGGCCAGTGGTGGCTGGACGTCCGCAAGCCGAAGAAGGCGGAGGTGGCGGCGCACCTGGTCAACCTGGCGTGGCACGGCCTGGACGGGCTGGAGCCGAGGCCGCGGCTGATAGGGCACCGGAAGAGCTGAACGGGTACGTCGTCGGCGACGACGTGTTCCGCACCCTCGTCACCCACCTTGGCCGGACGCCGTGGGACCGTCCCTGCGGGCCACGGCGAACACCCGCCGGAACGGGAACGGGGTGCCGTGCGGGCCGAGCGGATAGGCGGTGCGCAGGGCGTCCCGGTACTCGGCGACGAAGGCGTCGCGCTCCTCGGGGTCGGCGCCGAGGGCCGCGAGAACGGGCCTGAGCCCCGTCCCGGTCACCCAGTCCAGGACCGGGTCCTCGCCCGTCAGCAGATGGATGTACGTCGTCTCCCACACGTCGGCGGTGCAGCCGAGGGCCGTGAGGTGGCCGAGGTAGGCCGTGGGGGCGAGGACGGCGTCGTCGTGGCGCAGGACGCCGGCCAGGCGGGAGCGCCACCGCGGGGCGCCGGCGAGGTCACGCATCAGGCGGTGGCTGGGGGCGTCGAAGTTGCTGGGGACCTGGAAGGCGAGGGTGCCGCCGGGGGCGAGGGCGTCGATCCAGCGGGCGAACAGATCGGTGTGCCGGGGCACCCACTGGAGGGTGGCGTTGCTGACGATCAGGTCGTAGGGGCCGTCCGGGGCCCAGGTGCGGACGTCGGCGGGCGCGAAGTCGAGGCGTCCGCCGCCCGGGGTGGGACCGGCGTGCCCGGCGGCCCGGGCGAGCATCTCGGGCGCGTTGTCGTAGCCGGTGATGCGGGCGGCGGGCCAGCGGTCGGCGAGCAGGGCGGTGGCGTTGCCGGGGCCGCAGCCGAGGTCGGCGATGCGGGGCCGCCCGGCGGGCGGTCGTGTCGGGAGGCCGGGGACGCGGGCGAGCAGGTCGGCGAAGGCGCGGGTGCGGTGGCCGGCGTGGCGCAGATACCGGTCGGGGTTCCAGCTGGGCTCGGCGGTGGGCATGGGGCCTCCCGGGCAGGTGACCGTACGGGACGGGTACCCAGCGTCGGACAGCATTTCTCTTGATGTCAAGAGACTTCACGTCGACACAACCACTACACTGATCGTCATGGAGGACGAGGTCGATCGGCTGGTCGCAGCGTGGCGCCGGGAGCGCCCGGACCTCGACGTGGAACCACTCGAGGTGCTCAGCCGGGTCAGCAGGCTGGCCCGGCACCTGGACCGCGCACGCCGGCTGGCCTTCTCGGAGCACCAGCTGGAGCCGTGGGAGTTCGACGTGCTGACGGCGCTGCGCCGCGCGGGCACCCCCTACCAGCTCTCCCCGGGGCAGCTGCTCACCCAGACCCTGGTCACCTCGGGCACGATGACCAACCGCATCGACCGCCTGGCCAAGAAGGGCCTGGTGGAACGCCTGCCCGACCCCAGCGACCGGCGCGGCGTCCTGGTCCGCCTCACGGACGAAGGGCGCGACCGCGCCGACCAGGCCCTGGCCGGCCTGCTCGACCAGGAGCGCGCGATCCTCGCGGAGCTGTCCCGCGCCCAGCGCGGCGAACTGGCGGCCCTGCTACGCCAGCTGACCGCCCCGTTCGACAACATCCCCGGTTAGGTCGACGGGCCCCACGCCGGCCCGTCGGGCGAGGGCGACGGCGGCCAGCGTGGAGTGGACGCCGAGCTTGCCCAGGACGTTCTGCATGTGCGTCCGCACGGTGTGCGGGGACAGGTACAGCCGCTCGGCGACGGCCTTGCGCCCCAGCCCGGCGACCATGCACCGCAGCACCTCCCGCTCGCGCGGCGTCAGCGACTCCACCAGCCGCTCGCTCTCGGTGCGGTGCTTGCGGGCGGCGGTCAGTTCGCGCAGCACGCCCGTCAGCAGGGCGGGCGGCAGATGGGTCTCGTCGCGCAGCACGCCCCGGACGACGGTGAGCAGCCGGGACAGCGAGCAGTCCTTGGCGACCCACCCGGAGGCCCCGGCCTGCAGGGCGAGCGCGGCGCGCCGCGGATCGTCCTTCTCGGCGAGCACCACGATCCGAACCCCGGGCTGGGCGGACCGCACCCCCGCGACCAGGGAGAGGCCGTCGACGAGTCCCGTCTCGCCGCCGTCCCGCAGCGGCACGGGCGCGGCCGGTCGCGCGCCGGGCGCCTGTCCCCCCAGGTCGGCCAGGTCGGCGTCGGCGAGCAGCACGTCGAACCGGCGCCCCTCGGCGGCGGCCCGCTCCAGGCAGCGCAGCGCGGCCGGGCCGCTGCCGGCCGCGGAGACGTCGACGTCGGGCTCGGCGGCCAGGGCAGCGGCGAGTGACTCGGCGAAGATGCGGTGGTCGTCGACGACCAGGACTCGGATGCGAACCACGAAACCCCCTTCCCCTCGCTCCCGAAGAGCAGGGGATACCCCTCTCAAAGGACGACACCGGTACGGGTACGGCGCCCGCGGGCCCGTATCCACCGGTGGATCTCGGATCTCGAACCTTGTACTCGGCTGAACCCTGGACGGACCGTGAATTCGCCCCCTGATCGGCACCGGCCCCCACCGGTGCTGTTCATCAGGGTACGGACGAGCGCCGGGAGGGGAAGGTAATTTGCAGAACTTGCGCTCCGCCGCGTTTATGGTGAGCCGCATGTTTCGCCTTGTTACAGAAGTCGACAAAGCACGTCGCGATCTGCTGCACGCCCGCCTGCGGGAGACGAACACGGCGGCCTCCCCCACCCTGCGCGCCCTGCGCGGAACCCCTCACGAACGCGAACGCCCGCTGCACGTCTGGGCCTTGGACGACACGGGCGCGGTGGCGGGCGGCCTGGTCGGCCACACCTGGACGACCTGGCTGCACGTCACCTACCTGTGGGTGGACGCCCCCCACCGCGGCACCGGCCTCGGTTCCGCCCTGCTGACCCGGGCGGAGCGCACGGCCCGCGCCGAACGGGGCTGCACGGCGGTCCGCCTGGAGACGTGGGACTTCCAGGCGCCGGGGTTCTACAAGAAGCAGGGGTACGAGGTGGTGTGCGTGATTCCGGACTACCCGCCGGGGATCACGGAGTACACGCTGACGAAACGGCTGGGCTGACGCGCCGGCGCCGCCCGCCGCTCACCGCAACCGCCGCGCCCCCGCCGAAGCCACCGCCTCGAACACGCGCGGAGCCGTGAAACCCGCCGTCGTGAAGGCCTCTTCCACCGCCTTCGTGACCGGCTCCACGTCGGCGGCCTCCGCCAGGACGATCGCCGAGCCCCCGAAGCCGCCGCCCGTCATGCGGGCGCCCAGGGCGCCGGCGGCCAGGGAGGTGTCGACGACCAGGTCCAGTTCCGGGCAGGAGATGCGGAAGTCGTCCCGCAGCGACACATGACCCTCCACCAGGACCGGGCCGATGGCACGGGTGTCGCCGGATTCCAGCAGCGACACCACCCGTTCCACCCGCTCGTCCTCCGTCACCACGTGGCGGACCAGGCGGCGCACCTCCTCCTCGTCGCCCAGCCGCTCCAGCGCCGCCTCCAGTCCGGCGTACGGGACGTCGCGCAGGGCGTCCACGCCCAGCAGGGCCGCGCCCTTCTCGCAGCCCGTGCGGCGCTTGCCGTACTCACCCTCGCTGTGGGAGTGCTTGACCTGCGTGTCGACGACCAGCAGGCGCATGCCCTCGGCCGCCAGGTCGAAGGGGATCTGGCGCTGGGAGAGATCGCGGGTGTCGAGGAACAGGGCGTGGCCGGCCTCGCAGCAGGCGGCGGCCGTCTGGTCCATGATGCCGACCGGGGCGCCGACGTAGACGTTCTCCGCGCGCTGGCACAGGCGGGCCAGCTGCCGGCCGCGCAGGCCCAGGCCGAACAGGTCGTTCAGCGCCAGGGCCACCACGACCTCCAGGGCCGCCGACGAGGACAGGCCCGCGCCCGCCGGGACCGTCGAGGCCAGGTGGATGTCGGCGCCGGTCACCTCGTGGCCGGCCTCCCGCAGCGCCCAGACCACGCCCGCCGGGTACGCCGTCCAGGCCTTGTCCGTGTCCGGGGCCAGGTCCGTCACCCGCAGTTCCGTCACGCCGGCGTCGATGTCCGCCGAGTGCAGGCGCAGTACGCCGTCCTCGCGGCGCGACACCGCCGCCACCGCCGTGTGCGGCAGGGCGAACGGCATGACGAAGCCGTCGTTGTAGTCGGTGTGCTCGCCGATGAGGTTGACCCGGCCCGGGGCCGCCCACACCCCTTCCGGGCCGTGCCCGTAGAGCTCGCCGAATCGTTCGGCGACCCGCTGCGCGACAGCCTCGCTCATGCCCTGTTCCCCTGACCTCGGTCGTATGTCTGCTTCGCGCGCCGCTGCGCGAACTCCCACGCGTCCGCGACGATCCCGGCGAGGTCCGCGCGGGAGGGGCGCCAGCCCAGCTTCTCGCGGGCCGTGCCGGCCGAGGCGACCAGGACCGCCGGGTCGCCGCCCCGGCGCGGGGCCACCACCTCGGGGATCGGATGGCCCGTCACCCGGCGGGCGGTCTCGACGACCTCACGGACCGAGAAGCCGTTGCCGTTGCCGAGGTTGCAGATCAGGTGCTCGCCGGGAGTGGCCGCGCCGAGGGCCAGCAGATGGGCCTCGGCCAGGTCGGCGACGTGGATGTAGTCGCGGACGCAGGTGCCGTCCGGCGTCGGATAGTCGTCGCCGTAGACGGAGATGGCGTCCCGGCGGCCCTGCGCCACCTGGAGCACGAGCGGGATCAGATGGGACTCCGGGTCGTGGCGCTCGCCGCAGTCGCCGTACGCGCCCGCCACGTTGAAGTACCGGAGCGAGACCGCGCCCAGTCCGTGCGCCGCCGCCTCGCCCGTGATCATGTGGTCGACGGCGAGCTTGGAGGCGCCGTAGGGGTTCGTGGGCCGGGTCGGGGCGGACTCCACGATCGGGACCTGCTCCGGTTCGCCGTACGTCGCCGCCGTCGACGAGAAGACCAGCCTGCGGACGCCCGCCGTGCGCATCGCCGCCAGCAGGGCCATGGTGCCGCCTACGTTGTTGTCCCAGTACTTCTCGGGCTTCACCACCGACTCGCCGACCTGGGAGAAGGCGGCGAAGTGCAGCACGGCGTCGTACGACGCGTCCAGCCACTCGGCGGCGTCGCGGATGTCGCCCTCGATGAAGGAGGCCCCGGCCGGGACGCCCTCCCGGAAGCCCGTCGAGAGGTTGTCGAGGACCGTGACCTCGTGGCCGGCCTGAAGCAGATGCTGGGCGACGACGCTGCCGACGTAGCCCGCGCCGCCCGTCACCAGGTACTTCCCGCTCATCAACTCGCTACCTCTCGCAGTCGCTCGGCCGCGCGCTCCGGGGGCACGTCGTTGATGAACACGTTCATGCCGGACTCGGAGCCCGCGAGGAACTTCAGCTTGCCGGACGTCCGGCGGATGGTGAAAAGCTCGAGGTGGAGCGCGAAGTCGTCCCGCGTCACCCCGTCGAACTCCTCCAGCTGCCCGAACGGGGCCTGGTGCCAGGCCGCGATGTACGGCGTCGGAGGCTCACCGGTGCCGAAGATCCGGTCGAAGCGCTTCAAGAGTTCCAGATAGACCTGGGGAAACTCCGTGCGGGCCGCCTCGTCGAGCCCGAGCAGGTCCGGCACCCGCCGCTTGGGGTACAGGTGCACCTCGTACGGCCAGTGGGCGGAGTACGGCACGAAGGCCGCCCAGTGTTCACCCTCCAGGACCACCCGTTCGCCGGACAGTTCCCGCTCCAGGACCGCGTCGAACAGGTTCTCCCCGCCGGTGGCCTCCTTGTGGGCCGCGAGTGAACGGAGCATCCGCGCGGTGCGCGGCGTGGTGAACGGGTAGGCGTAGATCTGCCCGTGCGGGTGACCCAGTGTCACACCGATCTCGGCGCCGCGGTTCTCGAAGCAGAACACCTGTTCAACGGAGGCCAGATGCGACAGCTCCGACGTCCGGTCCGTCCAGGCGTCGAGGACGAGCCGGGCCTGCTCCTCGCTCAGATCGGCGAAGGAGGCGTCGTGGTCGGAGGTGAAGCAGACGACCTCGCAGCGGCCGGAGTCGCCGGCCAGGGAGGGGAAGCGGTTCTCGAAGACCACGACGTCGTACGAGGAATCGGGGATCTCGCTCAGCCGGTCGCCCGCGGACGGGCACAGGGGGCACTCGTCGGCGGGCGGGTGATACGTCCGGCCCTGGCGGTGCGAGGCGACGGCGACCGCGTCACCGAGCAGCGGGTCGGGGCGGATCTCGGAGGTGGTCACCGTCCGCTCCAGCGGCCGGCGGTCGACCGCTTCGCGCACCGTGTCGTCGCGCAGGTCGTAGTAGACGAGCTCGCGACCGTCGGCCAGTCGGGTCGAGGTCTTCTTCACTGCCGGGCTCCTCTGCGCCGCTACATCCGCCACACCCATTCACTCAACACAACCAAACATAACACATCACAATCCACCAGCGACGTGATCGCATCACGATCCAACAAAGCTCACCATCAGAAGTGTTCAATTACTGAACACGGAGGCGTAGGTTCCGCTCTGGACCAGTTCGCGCAACGAAGCGAGTGCTTATGGAAACCCCCACATATCTGGCCGCGGAGCTTCGGCTCCCGACCAACTGGCTCGACTATGTGATCCTCGGGATCTACTTCGTCG
Organism: Streptomyces hamibioticus; assembly: GCF_047946815.1. Taxonomy (NCBI): domain Bacteria; kingdom Bacillati; phylum Actinomycetota; class Actinomycetes; order Kitasatosporales; family Streptomycetaceae; genus Streptomyces; species Streptomyces hamibioticus. The sequence continues at coordinate 4,335,958 of NZ_JBKKQY010000001.1, read as the reverse complement.
CCGTCCTCGGCATCGGATTCGCCGCCCGCCGCTCGGTCAAGACGAGCCTGGACTTCTTCCTCTCCGGACGCTCCCTGCCGGCCTGGGTGACCGGCCTGGCGTTCATCGCCGCCAACCTGGGTGCCACCGAGATCCTCGGCATGGCCGCCAACAGTGCCCAGTACGGCGTCTACACCACGCACTGGTACTGGATCGGCGCCATCCCGGCCATGGTCTTCCTCGGCCTGGTGATGATGCCGTTCTACTACGGCAGCAAGGTCCGCTCGGTCCCGGAGTTCCTCCTCCTCCGCTTCGACAAGGCGGCCCACCTGCTGAGTTCGATCCTGTTCGCCGCGGCTTCGATCCTGATCGCCGGGGTGAACCTCTACGCCCTCGCGATCGTCGTCGAGGCACTGCTCGGCTGGCCGCAGTGGGTGGCCATCGTGGTCGCCGGCTTCTTCGTGCTCGCCTACATCACCCTCGGCGGCCTCTCCTCGGCGATCTACAACGAGGTTCTCCAGTTCTTCGTGATCATGGCCGCCCTCATCCCGATCACGATCCTCGGCCTGCGGTCGGTCGGTGGCTGGGACGGCCTGTCCGACACCCTGACCGCGCAGCGCGGCGACAACTTCATGACCGCCTGGGGCGGCACCGGCATCGGCAGCGACAACCCGCTGGGCGCCAACTGGCTGACCATCGTCCTCGGCCTCGGCTTCGTCCTGTCCTTCGGCTACTGGACGACGAACTTCGCCGAGGTGCAGCGCGCGCTGTCCGCGAGGAACCTCTCGGCGGCCAAGCGGACCCCGCTCATCGCGGCGTTCCCCAAGGTCTTCATCGTCTTCCTGGTGATGATCCCGGGCCTGGTCGCCGCGGCGCTGATCCCCCGGTTCGGCACACCGGGGTCGGGCTACCAGTACAACGACGCCATCCCGTACCTGATGCAGCAGCTGCTGCCCAACGGTGTGCTCGGCATCGCGGTGACCGGTCTGCTCGCCGCGTTCATGGCGGGCATGGCGGCCAACATCTCCGCCTTCAACACGGTCTTCACCAACGACATCTGGTCCAGGTACGTGGCGAAGGGCCGCCGGGACGACTACTACGTGCGCTTCGGCCGGCTGATCACCGCGATCGGGGTGCTGGCGTCGATCGGCACGGCGTTCCTGGCGTCGTCCTTCTCGAACATCATGGCGTACCTCCAGACGCTGTTCTCCTTCTTCAACGTGCCGATGTTCGTGGTCTTCATCATCGGCATGTTCTGGAAGCGGGCGTCCATGAAGTCCGGCTTCTGGGGCCTGCTCGCGGGCACCACCGCCGCGATGGTCAACTACTTCGTCATCTACGAGCAGGGGATCATCGACATCCCGTCCGACCAGGGCGCCAACTTCGTCTCCGCGATCGCCGGGTTCGTGGCCGGCGCGGTGGTGATGGTCGGCGTGACCCTGTTCACCAAGCCCAAGCCGGCCTCCGAACTCCAGGGCCTGGTCTACGGCACCCGCTCGCCCGGCATGGCCGAGCCGCCGGCCGAGGGCGACGACGCGTGGTACCGGAAGCCGGCGCTGCTGGGGTGGGGTGCGGTGGTGCTGGCCGCCGCCTGCTACATCCCGTTCTCGTTCTGATTGCGGGAGGATGGAGAGAGTATGTCCGAGTTCTACTCCGAGAAGGACGTCCAGCGGGAGGTCTCCGAGCTGGAGACCAAGTCCGCGACGGCCGCGAAGCTGTTCGACATCCGGCGGATCATCGGCGGCCTGTTCGTCATCTACGGCGTCATCGTCACCATCGCGGGATTCACGGCGTCCGACGCCGACATCGCCAAGGCGGAGGGCGTGAACATCAACCTGTGGACCGGGCTGGGGATGCTGCTCCTGGGCCTGCTGTTCCTGCTGTGGCTGAAGCTGAGGCCCACGGCCCCACCGCCACCGGCTCCGGTACCGGAGGAACGGGACGAGTAGCGCCGAGCCGGTGACCGCGCGGCCCGGCTGACGGCGGGGCGTCGCGCAGCCCGGCGGAACGGGGTGCCGCCCGCGGCGCGCATGGGGCGACTGGCCGGGGCGCTGCCCGCAGTCGCCCCGTTCGCGCCGCAGGCATCCACCCACCACGCCGCACCCGCCGCACAACACACCTCAGTCGGTGACGCCCCGGCGTACCGGACCCGCCCGCTCCAGCAGGCCCGTGCGGGCCGCCAGGGCCGCTGCCTCCAGGCGGGACCCGACCCCCAGTTTCATCAGGACCCGCTGAACGTGCGTACGGGCCGTCGAAGGCGCGATGCCCATGCCCGCCGCGATCAGCCGGGTGTCCTCCCCGTCGGCGACCCGCACCAGTACTTCGACCTCCCGCGGCGTGAGCATCTGCAACAGCCGCTGCCCCTCGTCGTCCGGTTGCGCCACCGGGTTCAGCAGTTCCCCGAACGCCCCCTGCAACAACCCCGGCGCCACCGCCGCCTCCCCCGCCCGCGCCTTCATGATCGCGCGCTCGACCCCCTCGATGCGCTCGTCGTGCCGCACATATCCCGACGCCCCGGCCGCGAACGCCGCCGCGATGCCGCGCGGACTCGGCACCGGCCCCAGCACCAGTACCGCCACCTGCGGACGCTCCCGCTTGATCTTCACGACCGGGTCGAAGATCCCCGGCTCGGCCGGCATCGCCGTACCCAGCAGGCACACCTCCGGCGCCCGGGTGATCACCAGCTCCGCCGCACCCGCGGCGGGCGCCGCCGCGGCCAGCACCCGGTGTCCACGCAGCTTCAGCGCCGAGGCCAGCGCCTCGGCGAGCAATCGGTGGTCGTCGACCACCATCAGCCGCACTCCCATCGAGCAACCCCCCAGTCCCCGATCCCCGGTCCCTGATCCGCGACGCCTGATCCGCGATGCCCGGAAGCTACACGCTCGTTCGGCGTCGCGCTCTCCCTACCGGTAAGAACTGCCCCGGATCGCCGAGATTCCTCGCGTCACGCGTCACGCGTCACGGCCCCGTCCCTGCTCAGGGACGGGGCCGTGACCCGCACACACGTACCGGTGCCGCTCAGCCGTTCGTGCCGAACGCCACCGCCAGATACTCCTTGTCGTCCCCGCTGGTCAGCTCACTGGCGTACACCTGCGACATGTACAGCCGCCCCTGCCCGTACAGCAGCTCGGAGTAGTCCGGCGACATGCTGGTCTCCACGTCGCGCACCTGCTCCGTCGCCGGGTTCTCCAGCAGCGTCGTCTGCTTGAACGACCCGCCGTCGATGCTCACGACCTGCCCGCCCTTGTCATAGGGCGGGCGCTTGTACGCCAGCACATTGCCGCCGTCCATCCGCAGCGGAATGATCGTGTAGCCCTCGCCCGCGTCGGCCCGCTGCCCGGTCTGCTTACCGGTGGCCAGGTCGAACGCGACGACCTCGTTGGTCCGGCTGTAGCCCTCGCCGCTGCCCTCGTGCTCCTCGGTCGGGATGTACAGCCGGTCGTTGCCGACCGCGAGCCCCGAGCAGTGCTCGACTCGGGAGATGTTGTCGCAGCGGGCCGCGAACTCCTCGCCCGGCGCGGAGATGCGCGCGCGCAGCTTGCCAGTCTTGTTGTCGATGGAGAAGAAGTCCGAGATGCCGCTGCCGTCCCCGGCGGAGTCGCCGACGTCGGCGGAGACCACCAGCGGGTTGGTCGACACGATGCCCGCGTACTCGATGCCCTTGGCCATCTTGTACTCCGAGATCACCTTCCCGGACTTCGGGTCGACGGTCTGGATGTGCAGCTGACGGGCGTCGTAGGAGCCGCACTTGCGCACCGCGACCAGCTTCTCGCCGCCGCCGTAGCCGGCGTCGTAGCAGGTGTCGGTCGGCTTGGGGCTCCACAGCTGGTCGCCGGAGTCGATGTCCCAGGCGACCCCGCCGCTGGTGCTGCCGGCGGCCACCGTGTTGCCGCTGATCGTGACGTTGTCGACGGAGATCGGCCGGTCACCGGTCTTGCCGGTCTTCGTCCACAGCTTCTTGCCGGTGTCGAGGTCGATCACGGCGACCTGGCTGCAGCCGTGGTGGCTCTTGGCCTTGGTCGGCATGTCCGGCTGGTAGACGACGACCGTCTTGTTGTCGTCGGTGATGTGATCGGTGGCCGTGCACACCGGGCCGTCCAGCGGCAGCTTCCACAGCTCGCTGCCCTTTTCGGGGTCGTAGCCGACGATCTCGGCGATGCCGCTCTTGGCGTACACCTTGTCGGTGAGCCACGACCCGGAGACGACGACGCTGCGGAGGTCCTTGCTCACCGCGGGCGCCGGCACCTGGAAGAGCACCTTGGCACCGGGGTCGGACGGCGCCTTCTCCTTGCCGCCCGCCGTCTTGCCGCCGTCCCCGCCACCGTCGCCGTTCTTCTCGTCCCCGCCACCGGAGTCGGCGCTGCTGTTCTTGTCGCCGTCCTTGCCGGAGGAGTTGGCGTACCACACACCGGTGCCGATGATCAGGGCGATCGCGACGACGGCCGAGACGATGATGGCGACCTGGGCGTTGATCTTCCGCCCGCCGCCCGGGCCGGGCTGCGGCGCCATCGGCACCGTGGCCTGCGGATAGCCGTACCCGGGGCCGGGCGGCTGCTGGCCGTACGGCGGCGTCCCGTACCCGCCGGGCCCGGACGGCGGCGTGCCGTACGCGCCCGGCTGGGGCGTGCCGTACCCGCCCGGCTGCGGCTGCCCCGGGTAGCCGTACCCCGGCTGCGGAGCCGGCGGCGTCTGCGGGTAGCCGTACCCGGGCTGCGGTGCCCCGGCCGGCGGGGTGGGCGGAGCCGCCGGCGCGCCCTGCGGCGCGGGGGGCGTCTGCGGGTAGCCGTAACCCGGCTGGGGCAAGGCGAGGTCCGGCCCGCCCTCGGGCGACGCAGGCTGCTGCGGCGCCGGCTGCTGCGGCGGCTGTTCAGGGGGCGGACCGAAACCTCCCCCCTGCGGCGGCTGGTTGGGCGGCGGAGGCGGCGGCTGGGTCATGACGTGAGTACCTCGCGGAAGAACTCGGAGGAGGAGAAGAAGAAGAGGAGAAGGAGAGGAAGAGGACCGGAGAGACCGGAGAGACCGGAAGGAAGGTCACTTGCCGTAGGCCAGCATCAACTTCTCCTTCGTGTCGTCGTTGCCGGTCAGCCGGGTGCTGGAGAGGTAGAAGCGCCCGTCGACCCACGCGATGTCCGCGGAGAAGAAGCTGTTCTCGACCTGCGCGGCCCCCTGCGGGTTCTGCAGCAGCTTCGTCGGCTCGTGGCTGCCGCCGCCCGTCGGGATGGAGACGACCTGGCCGCCGGCGTCGTAGGAGGGCTGCACGTACGCGATGAGCTTGCCGCCCTCGACCTGCATCGGCGTCATCGACTCCTCCGCAGGCGACTTCGCCCGCCACTTCTCCTTGCCGTTGGAGAGGTTGATCGCGACGATCTCGTTGGCGCCGGTGGTCGCCTTGGTGGGCAGGTAGAGGGTGTCGTCGTCGACGGCGACGCCCTGGCAGCCCTGGAGGTCGCGGTCGAGGATGGCCCAGCCGCACTCGGGGGCGAAGTCCTCGTCGACATCGACCTGTGAGGTGACCTTGCCACGCTCGAAGGTGGAGATGTTCCAGACCTTCTTGTCCTCGTTGGTGGCGTAGACGACCAGCGGATCGACGGAGTAGGTCCGGCCGATCCGCCAGCCCTTGTCGTACTTGTACGTCCACTGGACCTTGCCGGTCCTCGGGTCGAGCCCCTGCATCTCGTCGTGCTCGTTGGTGCCGCCGGCGCCGCAGGAGGCGACCTGGATCAGCTTGCCACTGCCGCCGGCGAACCCGGCGGGGAAGCAGGCGTCGCCGTACCGCTTCTTGTCGTAGAGCTTCTTGCCGCTGGTCACGTCGTACGCCGTGCCGGACTGGGAGCGGCCGACCATCAGGACGTCGTCGACGACCGTCATCTCGATGGACAGGGTCGAGTCGAACAGCTCGCCGTCCGCGACCTCCTCCTTCCAGCCCTTCTCGCCGGTGGCGAGGTCGATCTCCTGGAGCTGGTTGCACTCGGCGCGGTCGCTGGAGCCGCTCATGTACGCGACGACGATCTTGTCGTCGGCGGTCTTCTCCGGAGTGACCGCGCAGATCTTCTGCGGGAAGGTGATGGCGTCCCAGGTGGGCTTGCCGTCCCCGACGTTGTAGGCGAAGAGCTGCTTGTACGCCGCCTTCACCGCGGTCTTGTCGGTGATCCACATGCCGGGGGCGTCGGCGCCGGAACCGGGCGCGTCGGGCGCCTCCTTGTACCAGAGCACCTTGGCCTCGCCGGCCTGGCGTCCCTCGTTGAGGTCGTCCGGGTCCTCGCCGCCGTCACCGTCGCCGTCACCGGGGTTGACCGGGTCGCTGCCGGGCTCGGACGGCTTGGCGTCGTCGCTCTGCTGGGCGACGGGCTTCTTGTCCTTGCCGTCGTCGCCGCTGCCGGTGACCGCCCACACCGTGGCGCCGATGACCAGCAGCGCCGCGACGGCCGCGCCGATGGCGATGGCGGGCTTGCCCTTGAACCAGCCGCCGGGGCCGGAGCCGGGCGGCGGGGTGCCGGGCGCGCCGGGGAACTGGGGCTGCTGCGGATAGCCGTAACCGGGCTGCTGCCCGTACGGGCCGGGCTGCTGGGGCTGGGCGTAGGGACCGGAGTTGTACGGGCCGGGCTGCTGCGGCGCGCCGTAGGGCCCCGGCTGCTGCGGGTACCCGTACCCCGGCTGCGGCGCCCCGGCCGGCGGGGTCGGCGGAGTGCCCGGCGGGCCCTGCGGAGGCGGCGGAGTGCCCGGCGCGCCGTGCGGAGGCGGCGGGGGCTGCGGGGCTCCGAAGCCCCCCGACGGTGGCGGATCCTGCGGTGCTCCGAAGCCACCGGGCTGCGGCGGCTGGTTGGGCGGCTGAGTCATCAGCGCGTTCCCCCTTACTCACTGATTTTTAGCCACGCCCTGTGGTACGCAGTCGTCTTGGAGACGACTCGGGCAGTTACGAGCGCGGTGCTCTGCCGGCCCTTTCTATCACCCGGCATCGAGGGCACACCGGGCCGCGTCCGCCCCTGTACCCAAGGGAGGACCCGCCCGTGATGCCCTCGTTACGCGCCTTCACGCCCCCTTCACGCCACGCGCGCCCCGCACGCAGGACCCGGACGTCCTCGCCTTCGGGGCTCAGGCGTCCTCCGCGAGTTCCAGCCAGCGCATTTCCAGCTCCTCGCGCTGCCCGGTCAGTTCCCGCAGTTCGGCGTCCAGTTCCGCCACCTTCGCGAAGTCGGTGGCGTTGTCGGCGATCCGCGCGTGCAGCTTGCTCTCCTTCTCGGAGATCCGGTCCAGCTGGCGCTCGATCTTCTGGAGTTCCTTCTTGGCGGCGCGCTGGTCGGCGGCGCTCTTCTCGGACGTCTCCGCGGCCGGCCTGGCCGCCGGGACGTTCGCCGCGGCGGCCTCCTCCATCTTCCGGCGCCGCTCCAGGTATTCGTCGATGCCGCGCGGCAGCATCCGCAGGGTGCCGTCGCCGAGCAGGGCGAACACGCGGTCGGTGGTGCGCTCGATGAAGAACCGGTCGTGGGAGATGACGATCATCGAGCCGGGCCAGCCGTCGAGGACGTCCTCCAGCTGGGTCAGGGTCTCGATGTCGAGGTCGTTGGTGGGCTCGTCGAGGAAGAGGACGTTGGGTTCGGCCATGAGCAGGCGCAGCAGCTGGAGCCGGCGCCGCTCACCGCCGGACAGGTCGCCGACCGGCGTCCACTGCTTCTCCTTGCCGAAGCCGAACGTCTCGCACAGCTGCCCGGCGGTCATCTCGCGCCCCTTGCCGAGGTCGACGCGCTCGCGGACCCGCTGCACGGCCTCCAGCACCCGCCAGCGGGGGTCGAGTTCGTCGACCTCCTGCGACAGGTAGGCCAGCTTCACGGTCCTGCCGACGCGGACCCGGCCGCCCGCGGGCTGCTGCTCCCCGTCGCTCACGGCGGCGTCGGCGAGGGCGCGCAGCAGGGAGGTCTTGCCGGCGCCGTTGACGCCGACGAGGCCGATCCGGTCACCCGGGCCGAGCTGCCAGGTCACGTGCTTCAGCAGCACCTTGGGACCGGCCTGGACGGTGACGTCCTCCAGGTCGAACACGGTCTTGCCGAGCCGGGAGGAGGCGAACTTCATCAGCTCGCTGCTGTCCCGGGGCGGCGGCACGTCCTTGATCAGCTCGTTGGCGGCCTCGACGCGGAAGCGCGGCTTGGAGGTGCGGGCGGGCGCTCCGCGCCGCAGCCAGGCCAGCTCCTTGCGGACCAGGTTCTGCCGCTTGGCCTCCTCGGTGGCGGCGATGCGCTCGCGCTCGGCGCGGGCGAAGACGTAGTCCGAGTAGCCGCCCTCGTACTCGTGGACGACGCCGCGCTGCACGTCCCACATGCGGGTGCAGACCTGGTCCAGGAACCACCGGTCGTGGGTGACGCAGACCAGCGCGGAGCGCCGCTCGCGCAGGTGCCGGGCGAGCCAGGCGATGCCCTCGACGTCGAGGTGGTTGGTGGGCTCGTCCAGGACGATGAGGTCCTGTTCGTCGATGAGCAGCTTGGCGAGCGCGATGCGGCGCCGCTCACCGCCGGAGAGCGGTCCGATGACGGTGTCCAGCCCCTGCGGGAACCCGGGCAGGTCCAGCCCGCCGAACAGCCCCGTCAGTACGTCGCGGATCTTGGCGTTGCCCGCCCACTCGTGGTCGGCCAGGTCCCGGATGACCTCGTGGCGCACGGTGGCCTCCGGGTCGAGGGAGTCGTGCTGGGTGAGCACGCCCAGGCGGAGCCCGCCGGAGTGGGTGACCCGGCCGGTGTCGGTCTCCTCCAGCTTGGCGAGCATCCGGATCAGCGTGGTCTTGCCGTCGCCGTTGCGGCCGACGACGCCGATGCGGTCGCCTTCGGAGACTCCGAGGGAGACCCCGTCGAGCAGGGCACGGGTGCCGTACACCTTGCTGACGTTCTCGACATTGACCAGGTTGACGGCCATTTCTCTCCTGCCTGGGGGATCGATCAGCCTTCAAGCGTAGGCCCTGCGGGGGGCGGGGTGACGCGGACGGGGGACGTCACTCTTCGTAGTGACGCATGTCGGACCGTCCCGCTACCGTGCAGGACAGGCAGCAGGATCCCGTCCCTGGGAGGAACCACGCGAACGTCATCGACCTGTTGGTGTGGGGTCTGCGCACGGGACTGCCCGCCGGACTCAAGGTCGGGAAGCCCTACTCCATCGGCATCGGCCTGACCGCCGTCGACGAACTCTGACCCGAGCCCGCTCAGACCACCGTCGCCCCCGGTACCGGCCCCTCCGCCGTGCGCACCGACTTGCAGGTGCCCGACGCCCGGAGCACCGCCGCCACCTCGGCCGCCGACTCGGCGTCCGCGGCGAGGAAGGCCGTGGTCGGGCCGGAGCCGGAGACCAGCGCGGCCAGCGCCCCCGCCGCGCGGCCCGCCGCGAGGGTGTCCGACAGCTCGGGGAAGAGGGAGAGCGCGGCGGGCTGGAGGTCGTTGGAGACGGCGACGGCGAGGGCGCCGGGGTCGCCCTCGGCGAGCGCGTCCAGCACCGGCTGCGCGGCGGCCGGCTCGGGGATGTCCTGCCCCTGCGCCAGCCGGTCGAACTCGCGGAAGACCGCCGGCGTGGACAGCCCGTGCCGGGCCATCGCGAACACCCAGTGGAAGGTGCCGCCCACCTCCAGCTCCGTCAGCTTCTCGCCGCGGCCGGTTCCCAGCGCCGCCCCGCCGATCAGGCTGAACGGCACATCGCTGCCCAGCTCGGCGCAGAGGGCGAGCAGTTCGTCGCGGGGGGCGCCGGTGCCCCACAGGGCGTCGCAGGCGACCAGCGCGCCGGCGCCGTCCGCGCTGCCGCCCGCCATGCCGCCGGCGACGGGGATGTCCTTGGCGATGTGGAGGTGGACGGCGGGCTCACGGCCGTAGCGCTCGGCGAGGGCGAGGGCGGCGCGGGCCGCGAGGTTGGTGCGGTCCAGGGGGACCTGGCCGGCGTCCGGGCCCGCGCAGGTGACGCGCAGCTCGTCGGCCGGGGTCACGGTGATCTCGTCGTACAGGCCGACGGCGAGGAAGACGTTGGCCAGGTCGTGGTAGCCGTCCGGGCGGGCGGCGCCCACCGCGAGCTGGACGTTGACCTTGGCGGGGACGCGGACGGTGACGCTCACGTGGCGGACTCCTCGGGTGCGGCGCCGCGCTGTTCGGCGACGCGCGCGAACTCCTCGACGGTCAGGGACTCCCCCCGCGCCTGCGGCGACACCCCGGCGGCGACCAGCGCGGCCTCCGCGGCGGGGGCCGACCCGGCCCACCCGGCGAGCGCGGCCCGCAGGGTCTTGCGACGCTGCGCGAACGCGGCGTCGACAACGGCGAAGACCTCCTTCTTGGAGGCGGTCGTCTTGATCGGTTCGGTGCGGCGGACCAGCGACACCAGCCCGCTGTCCACGTTCGGCGCCGGCCAGAAGACGTTGCGGCCGATGGCACCGGCCCGCTTGACCTCGGCGTACCAGTTCGCCTTCACGGACGGCACGCCGTACACCCTGGAGCCCGGGCCAGCGGCGAGGCGGTCGGCGACCTCCGCCTGGACCATGACGAGGGTGCGCTCGATGGTCGGGAAGGTGTCGAGCATGTGCAGGAGCACGGGCACGGCCACGTTGTAGGGCAGGTTGGCGACCAGCGCGGTCGGCGCCGGGCCGGGCAGCTCGGTGACGTGCATGGCGTCGGAGTGGACGAGCGCGAACCGCTCGGCGCGCTCGGGCATGCGGGCGGCGACGGTGGCGGGCAGGGCCGCGGCGAGGACGTCGTCGATCTCCACGGCGGTGACCCGGTCGGCGGCCTCCAGCAGCGCCAGGGTGAGCGAGCCGAGCCCCGGCCCGACCTCGACCACGACGTCGTCCGGGCGGACGTCGGCGGTGCGGACGATCCGCCGGACGGTGTTCGCGTCGATCACGAAGTTCTGGCCGCGCTGCTTGGTGGGGCGGACGCCGAGGGCTGCCGCCAGCTCACGGACATCGGCGGGGCCCAGCAGGGCATCGTGCGGGGTGGGGCTGCTCACCCCGCAAGGGTAGCCGGGGGCGGACGGGGGTGGCGCCAGGTCACCGGGGGCGGCCGACGGCGGCCACGGCTCACGGCCGGAAGCGGCCGACGGCCGCCGCAGCACGCGACCCGGGGCGGTCGGCGGCGGCCGCAGCTCACACTCCGAAGCAGTCCGCGGCAGCCACGGCCCGCGACCCGGAGCAATCGGCGACCACCGCAACCCACACCCCGAAGCAGTCCGCGGCAGCCGTGGGGTGGTCGGGGCGAGTGGGTGGGGCACCCGCTCGTGCGAGGTCATCCGTGCAGCCGGGCGCCGCAGTGCGGCCAGGGGCTCGCACCCTGGCGCACGTACAGCTTCTTCGCCCGGTACGTCTGCTCCGCGGCCGGCGCGTCCTCGGGGCGGCCCTGGCCGCCGAGGCTCTGCCAGGTCCGGGTGTCGAACTGGTACAGGCCGCCGTACGTCCCCGAGGGGTCGACCGCGTCCGGCCGGCCCCCGGACTCGCACGCCGCCAGGCCCTGCCAGTTCAGATGGTCGGCGCCCTGCACGGACGTCGGTCGCGGCTTCGTGCCGACGTGCACCACCTGGGCGCGCGGCTCGCGCACCACCTCGGTCTCGATCCGGCGCGGCTTCTGCCGGACCCCGTTGACGGTGCGCACGGCGTACGTCGTCCGCCGCAGTCCCGGCCGCCCGGCCTGCCGGACGACCTCCGTGCCCCGGTAGAGGGAGGCGTCCTGCATGCGCCGCACCGGGAACGGGATGGCCTCCTCGTGGACCTTCTTCTCGCCCTTGATCCGCAGCACGGTCACGGTCTGCCCGTCGCGCGGGAAGCTGCCGGGCGGGACGGAGGTGGTGTCCTCGCCGCGCAGGGACACCCCGGCCTCCTCGACGGCCTCCCGCACGGTCGCCGCGTTGGTGCGGACCGTGCGGGCGCGGCCGTCGGCCATGACGGTGACGACCCGCTCGGTGCGCACGTCCAGGGCGAGGCCCTCGCGGCCGATGTGCCGGGAGCGCGAGGTGGACAGGTACGCGCCCTCCGCGCGCACCCCGAGCTGCCGGAGCGCCCCTTCGACCGTCTCCGCCGTCGTCCACACCTGGCGCCGGCTGCCGTCCAGGGTGAGCAGCACCGGACGGCCGTGCCGGACGGCGATCTCGTCGCCGCTGGTCAGCTCGGCGCCGGGAGCAGGGGCGATCATGTCGTGGGCGCCGACCTGGACGCCCTCCTCGGCGAGCAGCTCACCCACGTCGTCGGCGAAGGTGTGCAGCGTGCGCGGTTCGCCGTCGACGGTCAGCCGCACCGCCTTGTCCTCGGCGACGAAGGCGGTGGTGCCGCCCGCGAGGAACGCCACGACCAGCGCCCGCGGCAGCAGCCGGCGTACGGAGCCGTCCGCGCGCTCGGCGTACCGCGCCCTGCGCCGGCGCGCACCGCGTCCACCGGGCTCGGGAAGTGGAGCGCTCTGCCGGGGCAGCACCGGTTCCGTCGGCGCGGGCGGCCGCGGCCACTCGGGCGACTCGTAGGCGGGCCGGTAGGTGTCGGCGTAGGGCAGCGTCGGCGCGGAGTGCACGTCATACGGCTCGTACGGCGGCTCGTACGGCGGCTGGTAGCGCGCGTGCGCCCCGTAGGCGCCGTGAGCGTCGTGTGCCTGGTGGGTCTCATAGGCCCCGTACGCCCCATAGGTCTCGCCGTACTTCTCGCCGTACGTCTGGTCGTACGTCTCGTACGTCTCGTACGTCTCGAACTGCGACTTGCTCACGCCGACACGCTCCAGCGGTCCAGAGGCTTTCCGGATCGGGCCCCCAGAACCTAGCCGAGCGATCGTCACTCTCCAAAGCGGCGCGGCTACACAGCGTGCGTCAATAGGCGAAAGCCCGTGCCGTGTTCGCCCCGAGGGCCGTCGCCATCGCGTCCTCGTCGATGCCCCGCACGGCGGCCATCGCACGCACCGTGACCGGCACCAGATAGGGCGCGTTGGGCCGGCCGCGGTAGGGCACCGGCGTCAGGAACGGCGCGTCGGTCTCCACCAGGACCAGCTCCAGCGGCGCCGCGGCGAGCGCGTCGCGCAGGTTGTGGGCGTTCTTGAAGGTGACGTTGCCGGCGAAGGACATGAAGTACCCGGCGCGGGCGCAGGCCTCGGCCATCTCGGCGTCGCCCGAGTAGCAGTGGAAGACGGTGCGCTCGGGGGCGCCCTCCTCCTTCAGCACGCGCAGCACGTCCGCGTGGGCGTCGCGGTCGTGGATGACCAGGGCCTTGCCGTGCCGCTTGGCGATCTCGATGTGGGCGCGGAAGGAGCGCTCCTGCGCCTCCTTGCCCTCGTCCCCGGTGCGGAAGTAGTCGAGTCCCGTCTCGCCGACACCCTTGACCTGCGGCAGGGCCGCCAGCCGGTCGATCTCGGCGAGGGCCTCGTCGAGCCCCGTGTCCCCGCCGGGCTCGCGGGCCCCCTGCCGGGACCAGCCGTCCGGGTCACCGTGCACGATGCGGGGCGCCTCGTTCGGGTGCAGGGCGACGGTGGCGTGGACGCTGCCGTGCGCCGCCGCGGTCTCGGCCGCCCAGCGCGAGCCCTTCACGTCGCAGCCGACCTGCACGACCGTCGTCACCCCGACCGACGCGGCCTTCGCGAGGGCCTCCTCGACCGTGCCGGACTGCATGTCGAGGTGGGTGTGCGAGTCGGCGACCGGCACACGGAGGGGGTCGGGGAGCGGCGGCGACTCGTGCTTGTCGCGCTTGCAGGCCGGGGCGTTCGAAGACATGCCCCGATCCTACGAAAGGGGCGGGCGCGGCGGCCCTCCGGAGCGGTCAGCCCGCCCTGCGGTGCAGGTGGAGGGCCTGGAGGAGGTCGGACAGGTGCCAGTGGTGCCGATCGCCGGCCCGGCGCGAGGCACCCGTCCGGCCCGGCGCCCCCGTCCGCCCCGGCGCCTGCGCCTGCCCCGGCACCTGCGGCACCTCCACAGGCCCTGCGGGCGGCACCCGGCGCTGCTGGTGGGCGGCGCCGCGCACCGAGGCCACCCGCCCGGGCCGCATGATCCGCACCACATGGCCGTCGCAGTTCTGGCAGGTGGGCCGGGTCAGCGGGGAGGGCACGATCCGGCCGTCCGCCAGGTACCGCACGACCTCCCTGCCCTCGGCGTCCGTGTGGTGCTCGATCGCGTAGGACTGCTCCCAGCCGTACCCGCAGCGCATGCAGGCGAAGGAGTACGACTCGTGCACCACGGCGTCGGTTCCTGCGGTCTCGTCCATACGTCCAGTGGACTCCTCGACCGGCCCGAAAGCACCGGACCTGTCAAACAATTGGCGCCGATTTGGGCATCGTTTGCCACAGCGCCCGGTGTCTTTGCCGGCCCATGGGGCGGACCTGCCCCGCCGTTCACCCCGCGGAGTTCTTCGCCGCCACCACCGCGTCGAACACCTCGCGCTTGGGCACCCCCGCCTCGACGGCCACCGCGGCGATCGCCTCCTTGCGCCGCTCCCCCGCCTCCTCGCGGACCCGCACCCGGCGCACCAGTTCCTCGGCGCCGATCTCCTCGGGTCCCGTGTCCGGTGCGCCCTCGACCACGACGGTGATCTCGCCGCGCACGCCCTCGGCCGCCCAAGCGGCCAGCTCGCCCAGCGGGCCGCGCCTGACCTCCTCGTACGTCTTGGTCAGCTCCCGGCAGACGGCGGCCCGCCGCTCCTCGCCGAACACCTCGGCCATCGCGGCGAGCGTGTCGTCGAGCCGGTGCGGGGCCTCGAAGTACACGAGGGTGCGGCGCTCCCCGGCGACCTCGCGCAGCCGCGAACGCCGCTCGCCCCCCTTGCGCGGCAGGAAGCCCTCGAAGCAGAAGCGGTCGACCGGCAGCCCGGACAGGGCGAGCGCGGTGAGCACCGCGGACGGACCGGGCACGGCGGTGACGCGGACGTCCCGCTCGACGGCCGCGGCGACCAGCCGGTACCCGGGGTCGGACACCGACGGCATCCCGGCGTCGGTCACCAGCAGCACGCGCGCGCCGCCCACCAGTTCCTCGACCAGCTCGGGGGTGCGGGCCGACTCGTTGCCCTCGAAGTACGACACCACCCGGCCCTTCGGGGTGACGCCGAGGGCCTGGGTGAGCCGGCGCAGCCGCCGGGTGTCCTCGGCGGCGACGACGTCGGCGCCGGCCAGCTCCTCGGCGAGCCGGGGCGGGGCGTCGGCGATGTCCCCGATGGGGGTGCCGGCGAGGACCAGGGTTCCGGGTGCCACTGTCACCTCTCCATCCTCCCAGCACCGCCCGGCGAACCCCCCACAGGGCACCTTTTCCGATCCGCGCAGGGGCAACGGCGGGACTCGTACAGACGGGTTCCCTACGATGGCGCGGTGACCAGTACCGCGTCCTCCATGGACACCCGGCAGGACCAGGCACCGCACGACCAGCGGCCTGCCTGGCAGCAACGGCTGCGCCGCTTCGGATACACGGCGGGGCCCCAGGGCGACGTCCGCGACCGGCTGGTGCCGCCGTACACCCGGCCGGGCCCGCGGCTGTGGGTCTTCTTCGGCCTGTCCGAGCCGCTGGCCGACCGGGTCGTGCGCTGGTCGGGGTGGCTCGGGCCGCTGCTGGTGACGCTGCTGGCGGGCGTGCTGCGGTTCTGGAACCTGGGCAGCCCGAAGGCGGTGATATTCGACGAGACGTACTACGCCAAGGACGCGTGGGCGCTGATCCACCGCGGCTTCGAGGTCAACTGGGACAAGAACGCCAACGACCTGATCCTGAACTCGGGCGGCGACGTGCCGATCCCGACGGACGCGGCGTACGTCGTGCATCCGCCGGTCGGCAAGTACGTCATCGGGCTCGGCGAGCTGATGTTCGGCTTCGACCCGTTCGGCTGGCGGTTCATGACGGCGCTGCTCGGCACGCTGTCGGTGCTGCTGCTGTGCCGGATCGGGCGGCGCCTGCTGCGCTCGACGTTCCTGGGCTGCCTGGCGGGCGCGCTGCTGGCGGTGGACGGGCTGGCCTTCGTGATGAGCCGGACCGCGCTGCTGGACAGCGTGCTGGTGTTCTTCGTGCTGGCCGCGTTCGGCTGCCTGCTGGTCGACCGCGACCGGGCGCGCGAGAAGCTCGCCGCCGCGCTCCCGGTCGACGCCGACGGCCGGGTGCGCCCGGACGCGCACATCGCCGAGACGACCCGCATCGGGTGGCGGCCGTGGCGCTGGGCGGCGGGCCTGATGCTGGGGCTGGCCATCGGGACCAAGTGGAACGGCCTGTACATCATGGCGGCGTTCTGCGTGATGACCGTGCTGTGGGACGTGGCCGCGCGCCGGGTCGCGGGCGCCCACCGGCCGCACCTGGCCGTGCTCAAGCGCGACCTCGGCTGGGCGTTCCTGGCGACGGTCCCGGTCGCGCTCGTCACCTACGTCTGGTCCTGGGCCGGGTGGATCTTCTCCCCGGCCGACGGCACCGGCGGCTACTACCGCAACTGGGCGGGCACCGACGGCAAGGACAGCGCCTGGTCCTGGCTGTTCCCGGACTGGTGGCGCAGCCTGTGGCACTACGAGTCGCAGGTGCTGGAGTTCCACACCGGTCTGACCTCGCCGCACACCTACGAGTCGAATCCGTGGAGCTGGCTCGTCCTGGGCCGCCCGGTCTCCTACTTCTACGAGTCGCCCGCGCCCGGCACGGACGGCTGCCCGGCGGACGCGGCCGAGAAGTGCGCCCGCGAGGTGCTGGCGCTGGGCACGCCGCTGCTGTGGTGGGTGGGCTGCTTCGCGCTGCTGTACGTCCTGTGGCGCTGGGCGTTCCGGCGGGACTGGCGGGCGGGCGCCATCGCCTGCGGCCTCGCGGCCGGCTATCTGCCGTGGTTCCTGTACCAGGAGCGCACGATCTTCCTCTTCTACGCCGTCGTCTTCCTGCCGTTCCTGTGCCTGGCGGTGGCGATGCTGCTGGGGGCGATCGTCGGCCGGCCCGGCGCCGGCGACGCCCGGCGGGTGGCGGGAGCGACGGGCGCGGGCGTACTGGTGCTGCTGATCGCCTGGAACTTCATCTACTTCTGGCCCCTGTACACCGGCACCGCCATCCCCATCGACGACTGGCGGTCGCGGATGTGGCTGGACACGTGGGTCTGAGCGGTCTCCGTTCGGCCAACAAACGGATAACGGCCGTACCACCGGTCACTCCCTGCGCCTAGAGTGCATGACACAACTGCTTTCTGAACGCGTTCAAGAGATCGGGGGCGGGCAGGAGGCCCAAGGGGAGGGATCCACTGATGGCCAGGGGGGTCAAGGCCGCCGTCATAGGCGGAGTGTTCGCCGTGATGGTGGGCGGGGCCGGGTACGGCGCCTTCAACATCGTCTCGGCGGTGAACGGCGGGGGTTCCGGCGCGAGCGCGGGCGGGGCCGAGACGAAGAAGTCCGGGCCGCCGAGCCGGGACGAGGTGCGGCAGACGACGGAGAAGTTCTTCGCGGCCTGGTCGAAGGGCCAGGCCGCGCAGGCGGCGGGGTACACCAACAACGGCACGGAGGCCGAGGCGCTGCTCGCGGCCTACGGCGAGGACGCGCACATCGAGGACGTGACCGTCACGCCCGGCACCGCGACCGGCACGAAGGTGCCCTTCACGGTGAAGGCGACGGTGTCGTACGAGGGGAAGTCCGAGCCGCTGACGTACAAGAGCGAGCTGACCGTCGTACGCGGGATCACCACCGGGCGGGCCCTCGTCGACTGGCAGCCGTCCGTCGTCCATCCGCAGCTGAAGGACGGCGACACCCTGGTCACCGAGGAGTCGGCGAGCCCGCCGGTCGAGGCCGTCGACCGGAACGGCACCGTGCTGACGAGGGAGAAGTACCCCTCGCTCGGCCCGGTCCTGGACACACTGCGCCAGAAGTACGGCGACCGGGCGGGCGGCGAGCCCGGTGTCGAGCTGGTGATCCGGCACGCGGCCGACGGAGCCGCCGACACCCCGCTGCTGACCCTGGCCGAGGGCGAGCCCGGCAGGCTGCGCACCACGCTCAGCGCGAACGTGCAGGCGGCGGCCGAGCGGGCGGTGAAGCGGTACGACAGGTCGTCGGTGGTGGCGGTCAAGCCGAGCACCGGCGAGATCCTCGCCGTGGCGAACAACCGGCCGGACGGCTTCAACGCGGCCTTCGAGGGCGCGGTCGCGCCCGGCTCCACCATGAAGATCATCACCGCCGCGATGCTCATCGACAACGGCGTGACCGCCATGAACGGTCCGGCGCCCTGCCCCGACACGGCCACCTGGCAGAGCCAGACCTTCAAGAACCTCACCGGTATGCAGCCCGACGAGGGCGCAACGCTGGCCAACAGCTTCCTGCGGTCCTGCAACACCGCCTTCATCAAGCTGATCGACGAGGCCCCGCTCACCGACGCCTCGCTGACGGCGGAGGCCCAGGAGCGGTTCGGGCTCGGCCGGAACGACTGGAAGACCGGCGTCACCTCCTTCGACGGCAGTGTGCCCGCCGTCAGCGGCCCGGACCGGGCGGCGAACGCCATCGGGCAGGGGCAGGTGCAGATGAACCCGCTGAACATGGCCTCGGTGACGGCGACCGCCATCACCGGCACCTTCCGCCAGCCCTACCTGGTCTCCCCGGACCTGGACGGCCGGCAGCTGGCCACCGCCAGGGGACTGCCGCAGAGCACCGCCGCCCAGCTGAAGCAGATGATGCGGCTGACCGCCACGCAGGGCACCGCGCAGCAGGCGATGTCGGGGCTCGGCGGCGACATCGGCGCCAAGACCGGCTCGGCCGAGGTCGACGGGAAGGCCGTGTCCGACAGCTGGTTCACCGGCTTCCGGGGCGACGTCGCGGCGGCGGCGATGGCCCAGGGCGCCGGTCACGGCGGCGACGCGGCCGGCCCGATCGTGGCGGACGTGCTGCGGGCCGGTGGCTGATCCCACTGCAACCGCCGGGACCCTACTGTGAGTCCCGTCGTTGAGAGCGTGAGGGCGAGCGAGGGAACGGAAAGCTGTGGGCAACAGAAGACGCGTCGCCGTGCGACGGAACACCAGACCCGCCGTGATCGGCGGGGTGATCGCCGCGGTCGTCGCCGGCGGCGCCGGAGTCGGTGCCTACGCGCTGTACGGCGGCCCGGGCTCCGAGGACGGCAGCCGGACGGCGTCCACGGCGGCCGGGGAGCAGCCGCGCACCGGCCCGCTGACGAAGGCCGAGGTCACCGGGACGGCCGGGCGCTTCCTCAGCGCCTGGCAGCAGGGTGACGTCGCCGAGGCGGCCGCCCTCACCGACGACGCGAAGGCCGCCGCGGCCCTGCTCACCGGCTACGGCAAGGACGCCGGCATCGAGGACGTCACCCTCACCCCCGCCGCCCCCGCCGGCGACAAGGTCCCCTTCTCCGTCAAGGCGACGGTGGTGCACGAGGACGCCCGCAAGCCGCTGACGTACGACAGCGCCCTGACGGTCGTACGCGCCCCCGGCGACGGCACGCCGCGCGTCGACTGGCGGCCCTCCGTCGTCCACCCGGAGCTGGAGGACGGCGACAAGCTGGTCACCGGGGAGGCCGGGGACCCGCCGGTGAAGGCGCTGGACCGGGACGGCGGTGAGCTGACCACGGCCGAGTACCCCTCGCTCGGCTCGGTCCTGGACGGCCTGCGCGACAAGTACGGCGAGAAGGCCGGGGGCACGCCGGGGATCGAGCTGCGCGTGCTGCGCGGCGAGGAGTCGAAGAAGCGGAAGCTGTCCGACAAGACCCTGCTGCAGCTGAGCAAGGGGACGCCCGGCACCGTGAAGACGACGCTGGACCCGAAGCTCCAGGCCGCCGCCGAGGAGCAGGTGGCGAAGAAGGCCCGGGCGTCGGTCGTGGTCACGCGTGCGTCGACCGGCGAGATCCTCGCCGTGGCCAACAGCGGCCACGGCTTCAACACCGCCTTCCAGGGCTCGCTGGCCCCCGGCTCGACGATGAAGGTCATCACCTCGTCGCTGCTGATCGAGAAGGGCCTGGCGTCGATGGACGAGCAGCACCCGTGCCCGAAGTACTTCAGCTACGGCGGCTGGAAGTTCCACAACGACGACAAGTTCGAGATCAAGGGCGGCACCTTCAAGGCCAGCTTCGCCCGCTCCTGCAACACCGCCTTCATCAGCCAGGCGCCCGAGCTGAAGAACGACGACCTCACCAAGCAGGCCCAGGAGGTCTTCGGCCTGGCGATGAACAACTGGTCGGTCGGCGTGCCCACCTTCGACGGCGCGGTGCCGGTGCAGAGCGCGGCCCCGATGGCCGCCTCCCTCATCGGGCAGGGCGGGGTGCGGATGAACCCGCTGAACATGGCCTCGGTGGCGGCGACCGTCAAGTCCGGCACCTTCCACCAGCCGTATCTCGTCTCCCCGTCGGTGGACGGCCGCGAGCTCGCCACGGCCCGGCGCACGATGTCCGCGCAGACGCTGGCGCAGCTGCGCGAGCTGATGTCCTACACGGCGTCCGCCGGTACGGCGGTGGGGGCGATGGCCGGGGTCAGCGGTGACGTCGGCGCCAAGACCGGTACGGCGGAGGTCGACAACCAGGAGAAGCCCAACGGCTGGTTCACCGCCTACCGGGGGGACCTGGCCGCGGCGGGCGTGGTCCAGGCGGCCGGGCACGGCGGCGAGACGGCGGGCCCGATCGTGGCCGCGCTGCTGAAGGCGGGCGGCTGAGCCGCACGGACCGCCGGGGCGTGTCGGACAAGCCCTAGTGCGGGACCGGGTGGGTCGCCGCCGCGTAGGTCCGGCGCAGGAAGCGGCGCAGCGACTTCGTCTCGAACTGCACCACCGAGCAGCCCTGCGGGGTGTGGAACTCGACGACGGCCTGCACCCGGCCGCACGGCCACACCCGCACCTCACCGGTGCCGGCCGGGGCCCTGAGCCCCTGCTCCAGCAGGGACCGCGCGAAGATCCACTCGCGGGAGCGGGGGGCGGCGCCGGGCTGCCGTACGGGTATGCCCATCCGCACGGAGCGGGGGTCGTCCTCGGGGTCGTACCGCAGGACGACCGGTACGGCACCGCCGTCGTCCTGGTCCGGGACGTCCGTGTCGGTGAGGATGTGGGCTCGTGCGTACTGTTCGACTACGGACATCGGATGGCCCCTTTACGCTGTGCCACCTGCGGGAGAGCTGAAGGTCCCACCCCCACTCCAATGTCGCACACTTCCCGGTTCCTGCCCCTCGGGGCGGATACCAGATGTGAGATAAGTGGCAGGTAAAGGCTTGGGCTTGGCTCTTGCAAAGTGGTTGCAACAAGCCCCACCATCTAACCGTGCATGTACCTGACGGATTCATCAACGCCCCGACCTCCGCCGTGACCGGTGTCGTCGCCGCGGGCGCCATCGCGGTCGGTCTGCGCGGTGCGCGCCGGGAGCTGGACGAGCGGACGGCCCCGCTGGCGGGGCTGGTGGCGGCGTTCATCTTCGCGGTGCAGATGCTGAACTTCCCCGTCGCGGCCGGCACCAGCGGGCATCTGCTGGGCGGAGCGCTGGCCGCGATACTCGTCGGCCCCTACACCGGCATGCTCTGCATCTCCGTCGTCCTGCTCATGCAGGGCGTCCTCTTCGCCGACGGCGGCCTGACCGCGCTGGGCGTGAACATCACCGACATGGCGATCGTCGGCACGGTCGTCGCCTACGCCCTCTTCCGGGGCCTGGTGAAGGTACTGCCGCGCTCCCGCCGCTCGGTGACCGCCGCGGCCTTCGTCGCCGCCCTGGTCTCCGTGCCGGCCGCCGCGCTGGCCTTCACGCTGCTGTACTGGATCGGCGGCACCACGGACGTCGCGATCGGCAAGGTCGCCACCGCCATGGTCGGCGTGCACATCCTGATCGGCATCGGCGAGGCGGTGATCACCGCGCTGACCGTCGGCGCCGTGATCGCCGTACGCCCGGACCTGGTCCACGGCGCCCGGGGGATGCAGCAGCGCCTGAAGCTGCGCGTGGGCGGCGAACTGGTCGACGCCCCGGACTCCGAGCCGGCGGCCCCCGCGTCCGCCGCCGCGCGCTCCCCCCGCAAGGTGTGGGCGGCCGGCCTGGCCGCCTCCCTGGTGCTGGCCGGGTTCGTCAGCTTCTACGCCTCCGCCGACCCCGACGGGCTGGAGAAGGTCGCGGCCGACAAGGGCATCGACGCCGAGACCGAGGAGCACGCGACCGCCGGCTCCCCGCTCGCCGACTACGGCGTCAAGGACATCGACGACGCCCGTCTCTCCGGCGGCCTGGCGGGCGTGATCGGCGTCGGCGTCACGGTGGTGGCGGGCAGCGCGGTGTTCTGGGCGGTGCGCAGGCGGCGCTCCGACGACACCTCGCCGGCCTCGACCGAGACCGCGGAGCGCGTCTGACGTGGGGGCAGGCCACGCCCACCGGCTCTACCGGCACGGGAACTCCCCCGTGCACGGGCTGCCGCCGCACACCAAGCTCGCCGCCGCGTTCGCCTTCGTGGTGGTCGTGGTGTCGACGCCGCGCGAGGCCGTGTGGGCCTTCGGCCTGTACGCCGTCCTGCTCGCGGCGGTGGCGGTCGCGGCCCGCGTCCCGGCCGGCTTCCTGCTGAAGCGGCTGCTGATCGAGGTGCCGTTCGTCGCCTTCGCCGTGCTCATGCCGTTCGTGGCCGAGGGCGAGCGGATCGAGGTGCTCGGCCTGTCGCTGAGCGTGAACGGCCTGTGGGGCGCCTGGAACGTGCTGGCCAAGGGCACCCTGGGCGTCGCCACGTCGGTGCTGCTGGCCGCCACCACGGAGCTGCGCGCGCTGCTGCTCGGCCTCGAACGCCTGAGGCTGCCGCCGCTGCTGGTGCAGATCGCGTCGTTCATGATCCGGTACGGGGACGTGATCACCGACGAGATGCGGCGGATGCGGATCGCCCGTCGGTCGCGCGGCTTCGAGGCGCGGGGCGTGCGGCACTGGGGGGTGCTGGCCAAGTCCGCGGGCGCGCTGTTCATCCGCTCCTACGAACGCGGCGAGCGGGTCCACCTGGCCATGATCAGCCGCGGCTACTCCGGTGCCATGCCGGTGATCGACGAGGTGACCGCGTCCCGGGCGCAGTGGTCGTACGCCCTCGCCCTGCCCGGTGCCGCGCTCGTGGTCTGTCTGCTGGGATGGTCGCTGTGACAGCTTCTCTCGAGGTCTCGGGCCTCGCCTTCGCCTACCCCGACGGCCACCAGGCCCTCTTCGGCGTCGACTTCTCCGTCGCGCGCGGCGAGCGGGTCGCCCTGCTGGGCCCCAACGGCGCCGGGAAGACGACCCTCGTGCTCCACCTCAACGGCATCCTGACCGGCGGCACGGGCACCGTGACGGTCGCCGGGCTGCCGGTGGGCACCGCGCACATGGCCGAGATCCGGCGCCGGGTCGGCATCGTCTTCCAGGATCCCGACGACCAGCTCTTCATGCCGACCGTGCGGGAGGACGTGGCGTTCGGCCCGGCGGCGGCCGGGCTGAAGGGCCCGGAGCTGGAGGAGCGGGTGGACCGGGCGCTGGACCGGGTGGGCATGCTGGAGTTCAAGCACCGGCCCCCGCACCACCTCTCCTTCGGCCAGCGCCGCCGGGTGGCCGTGGCGACCGTGCTGGCCATGGAGCCGGAGATCCTGGTGCTGGACGAGCCGTCCTCCAACCTCGACCCGGCCTCCCGCCGTGAGCTGGCCGACATCCTGCGCTCCCTGGACGTCACGGTCCTGATGGTCACCCACGACCTGCCCTACGCCCTGGAGCTGTGCCCCCGCTCGCTCGTGCTGAGCGAGGGGGTGATCGCGGCGGACGGCCCGACCGGTGAGCTGCTCGCCGACGAGGAGCTGATGCGCGCCCACCGCCTGGAGCTGCCCTTCGGCTTCGATCCGCGCTCCGCGGGAACGAGGGCGTGAGCCACGGGAAGACCGGTTCGGCGGGCGGGCCGGGCGAGCCGGCCGAGGGCTCGCCGCTGCTGGACGACCAGCCGTGCTGCGCGCTGTACGCGGCACGACTCGGAGGCGACGCGCGCGCGGCAACGTCGATGTAACGATCGTGCCCGGCCGGCCGCGCCCAGGAATCGCAGGCGAAGGGCGGGTGTTGCAACCACTGTCGCAGGCGAGCCGAAGGAGAGCAGGGCGTGGACGTGGACGTGCACGGCACAGTGGCCGAGGGCTTCGAGCCGGTCAGGGACGCGTTCGTGCGGAACTTCACGGCGCTGGGGGACCGGGGCGCGGCGGTCGCCGTCCACCGGGACGGGCGCAAGGTCGTCGACCTGTGGGCCGGCACCCGCGACATCGACGGCACGGTCCCCTGGGAGCGCGGCACCGCCCAGGTCGTGCGCTCGGCGACCAAGGGGGTCGCCGCCGCCGTACCGCTGCTGCTGCACCAGCGCGGGGAGCTGGACCTGGACGCGCCGGTCGGCAGCTACTGGCCGGAGTTCAAGGCGCACGGCAAGGACCAGGTGCTGGTGCGGCACGTCCTGAACCACCGGGCCGGACTGCCGGTCCTCGATGCGCCGCTGACGCCGGAGGAGGCGCTGGATGCCGCGCGCGGCCCGGAGGCCGTCGCCGCGCAGGCCCCCGTCTGGGAGCCGGGCACCGACCACGGCTACCACGCGCTGACCTACGGCTGGCTGCTGGACGAGCTGGTGCGCCGGGTGACGGGCGGGCGGAGCACGGGCGAGTGGATCGCGGACGAGATCGCCCGTCCGCTCGGCCTGGACCTGTGGCTGGGGCTGCCGGCCGCCGAGGAGGCGGCGGGCCGGGCCGGGCGCGTGGGCCGGGTCGACGACCCCGTACCCTCCGGCGGTCTCCGGCTGCGCCCCAAGCGCTCGGTCACCGAGGCCTACGAGGACCCCGCCTCCCTCACCCGCCGCGCCTTCGCCGCGATCACGCCGTTCCCCGACCAGAACGACCCGGCGTACCGGGCGGCCGCCCTGCCCGCGACCAACGCCGTCGCGACGGCCGACGGACTGGCCCGGTTCTACGCCGCCCTGATCGGCGAGGTCGACGCGGCCCCGGACCGGCGCGTACGGCTGTTCGAGCCGCGGACGCTGGAGCTGGCCCGGGCCGAGGAGTCGGCGGGCCCGGACCGGGTCCTGGTGGTCGGCACCCGCTTCGGCCTCGGCTACATGCTGCACGGCAGCGCGTCCCCGTTCCTCGGCCCAGGCTCCTTCGGCCACCCGGGCCGCGGCGGCGCCCTCGGCTTCGCCGACCCGGAGTCGGGCATCGCCTTCGGCTATGTCACCAACGGGTTCCGCAAGACGGTGACGGCCGATCCGCGGGCGCAGGCGCTGGTCCGGGCGGTGCGGACGGCGCTGGCCGCCGGCTGAGGATCACAGGGTGCGGCGCAGCTCGTAGTGGAAGGAGAGGTCGCCGGTGCAGCCGCCGGAGACCCAGGTGCGCCACTCGCCGAGGAGCCTGCCGTCCCAGGTGCCCTGGACGGTGTTGCGGTCGTAGTGGACGTCGGTGGCCAGGCCCGGGCAGAACACCCCGTCGTTGTGGAAGTGGGCGGCGGAGCTGGAGGTCTGCCGGGAGCAGTTGTAGATGTTCCGCCAGTCGTGCCGCCCGAGCCGCCAGCCGCGCGCCGACGCCCAGTCGTAGGCGTACTGGCCCCACTCGGGCACCAGGCAGTTCTGGCCGTTCCAGTACCAGTCGACCTCGTTGCGCACCCCGTTGGCGTCCGCGTCGGAGCGGTCCCGCCAGGAGGTGCGCAGGTAACCCCGGGACTCGGTGTAGGGGCGCCGCCCGTCGCGGGGCGTGTCGGAGGCGGGCCCGTCGGGCGCGGGCCGGGCCTTCTCCGTCTCGACGGAGACCCCGTCGGACGCCTTGGCCTCCGAGGCGGCACCGTCCCGGGTGAGGGCCACCTCGGTGACGCAGGTGGACCGGTCGACACGCACCTGATCGCCGCGGACCGCGGTCTCCTTCGGGGCGAGGGTGAGCGAGAGGGTGAAGACGCAGTTGCCGGCCTCGTCCTTGGTGCCGCGCACGGTCTCCAGGGTGCTGCCGGGCGGCGCCGCGCCGACCGTGACCCAGGCCGCCTCGCCCGGCTCGGACCCCGTGGCGGCCGCGGCCCCCGTCCCGAGCGGCGCCGCCAGCGCCATGACCGTGACGGCGGCGGCGCCCGCCCGCCTGATGGTGGTACGCATCCGTACCGCCCTTCTCGAAGATCGCCGATGTCGGTGATCTTCCTAGCGGGCGGGGCGGTGCCTCGTCGGGAGCCCGTTCCCGAGCGGGCCGACGTTCACCCGGGTGGCGCGTTTCGGGGCCTCGGCCGGATCAGACGTGGATCGGGTGGGAGATCCGGCCCGACGCCTCGTCGATCTCTCCGTGCGCCTTGGTGAGCAACTGCATCGCCAGCTCGTTCAGCGCCCGCGCCCCGGCGATCTCCTCGCCGACCCGCGGCTGATTCGCGTCGGAGTGGTGGCGACTGGCGTGGCCGTGTGCCCGTACCTCGGTGCCGTCGGGCAGGCGCACCATCGCCGCCGCCCGGGTGTGCTGGTCGTCCTCCTTGAACTCCAGCTCGACGTGCCATCCCACAGCGGTGTGCATCATGACGATCACCTCCGGAACCGTTGCTTCCAGGGTGCTCCTCGCAGGCGCCGCACGCACCCGTCCCGCCGTACCCGCTCGACGTCGACGCGCGACGCCCCGTCCATCAGGACCAGCACGGGAACGCCGTCGGCGACGAAGACCGGCGACGTGCAGATCTGGTTCGGCTCGCACCCGATCGCGGCGGTGCTGTCGGTGGTGGTCATGCCGGGCACGCCAGCGGTCCGTGCAGACGGCAGGCGACCGGTCACCGGGCCGCCGTCGGGGGCCCCGGCAATGAGAAGCCGGTGAGGGCCTCCCCGTCCCCACGGGGCCCTCACCGGCCGGTCTGCGGTCAGCGGCGGTGCGTCAGGTGCGCGCCAGCTCCCGTTCCCCCTCCGGGTCGTCCTGGGAGCGCAGGCCCTCGCCCTCGACGTCCACGTTGGGCAGGGCGCGGTCCAGCCACTTCGGCAGCCACCAGGCCTTCTTGCCGAGCAGGGCGAGCACCGCCGGGACGATGGCCATGCGGACGACGAACGCGTCGAAGAGGACCGCGACCGCCAGGCCGAAGCCGATCATCTTGACCATGGCCTCGCTGGAGCCGATGAAGCCCGCGAAGACCGCCATCATGATGACCGCCGCGGCCGTGACCACCCGGGCGCCGTGCTTGAAGCCGGTCACCACCGCCCGGCCGGGCGTCTCGCCGTGGACGTAGGCCTCCCGCATGCGGGTGACCAGGAAGACCTCGTAGTCCATCGCCAGGCCGAAGACCACGCCCACCATGAAGATCGGCATCATCGACATGACCGGACCGGTCTCCTCGACGCCCATCAGGCCGGCCAGCCAGCCCCACTGGAAGACCGCCACGACGGCGCCCAGCGCGGCGAGGACGCTCAGCAGGAAGCCGAGGGCCGCCTTCAGCGGGACCAGGATCGAGCGGAAGACCACGATCAGCAGCAGGAACGCCAGGCCCACCACCAGGACCAGGTACGGCACCAGCGCGTCGTTCAGCTTCTGGCTCACGTCGATGTTCATCGCCGTGGCGCCGGTGACCAGCACCTCCGCGCCGGTGTCGGACGTGATGTCGCCGCCCGCGTCACGGATGGCGTGCACCAGGTCCTCGGTCTGGACGGAGGAGGGCTTGGAGTCCGGGACCACGGTGATCGTGGCCGTGTCGCCGGCCTTGTTGGGCTGCGGCGGCGTCACCGCCACCACGTTCTTCAGGCCCTTGATCTCGTCGGTCACCGCACCGAACGCGGCCTGCGGGTCGTCACTGCCCTTGGCGTCGGTGACCACCAACAGCGGGCCGTTGAAGCCCGGCCCGAAGCCCTCGGAGAGCAGGTCGTAGGCGCGGCGCTGGGTCGTGGACGTCGGCTGGGAGCCGTCGTCGGGCAGGCCCAGTTCCAGGCCCGAGGCCGGGATCGCCGCCGCGCCGAGGCCGACGACGCCGAGCAGGAGGACCGCCACCGGGCGCCGGACGACGAAGCTCGCCCAGCGGGTACCGAGGTTGGCCCTGGCCGGCCCGACCCCCTTGCCGGAGGACTCGCCGGAGGACTCGCCGGAGGACCGGCCGCCGCCCAGCAGCCTGCTCTTCGCGCCGGCCGGCTTGACCCTGCGGCCCGCGTAGCCGAGCAGCGCCGGGATCATCGTCAGGGCGATGACGACCGCGATGGCGACCGTGCCCGCCGCCGCGATGCCCATCTTGGTGAGCATCGGGATGTTGACGACCGCGAGACCCACCAGCGCGATGACCACCGTCAGACCGGCGAAGACCACCGCCGAGCCCGCGGTGCCGACCGCCCGGCCCGCGGCCTCCTCGCGCTCGCGGCCCTCGGCCAGCTCCGCGCGGTAGCGGGAGACGATGAACAGGGCGTAGTCGATGCCGACCGCCAGGCCGATCATCATCGCCAGGATGGAGGTGGTGGAGCCCAGGTCGAGGACGCTCGCCAGGGCCGTGATCGTCGAGACACCGATACCCACGCCGATCAGGGCGGTCAGCAGCGGCAGGCCCGCCGCGACCAGGGAGCCGAAGGTGATGACGAGGACGACGGCGGCGACCGCGATGCCGATGACCTCGGTGGCACCGGTGTGCGGCACCGCCTGGAGCGCGTCACCGCCGATCTCGACGGTCAGCCCGGCGTCCCGCGCGTGCTCGGCGGCGTCCTTCAGCGCGTCCTTGCTGGACTGCTCCAGCTCCATGCCGGAGACCTCGTAGCGCACGGAGGCGTAGGCGATGGTGCCGTCCCGGCTGACCGCGTTGCCGGTGTAGGGGTCGGCGACGGAGGCGACCTCGGCGCCGTCGGACAGCTCCTGAACCGTCTTCTCGACGGCCGCCTTGTTGTCCGCGTCCGTCATCTTCTCGCCGTCCGGTGCCTTGAAGACGACGCGTGCGGTGGCCCCGTCGGCGCTGGTGCCGGGGAAGCGCTCCTCCAGCAGGTCGAAGGCCTTCTGCGCCTCGGTGCCGGGGATGGAGAACGAGGTGGTGCCCGCGGGCGGGGCGCCGGCCGCGCCGACGCCGGCGAGGGTCAGCAGCGCCACCCATATCAGTGCGACGAAGTGCCGTCGCCGGAAGGCGAGCCGGCCGAGTTTGCAGAGGAACGTGGCCACGGAGGCGTACTCCCGGTCAGTCGTGGGTCTTCGGGGCAGAAGGGATCAGCCCGACGACGCTGGGGACACCGCCCATGCCCTCACGCATGGGGGGTGACGTCAGGTGGGCTTGCGCGGAACGTGTCAGGCGGTGGCGACGCCGAGGGCGGGGAGGACCACGGCGTCGATGTACGAGGTGAGGTAGGCGCGCGTCGGCGGCTGGTCGTCCAGCAGCGTGCGGGTGGCGAACCCGCCGACCAGCATCGGCAGCAGGAAGTCCAGCGCCGGGCAGTCGGCTCTCAGCTCACCCCGGTCGACGGCGCGTTGCAGCAGGCGCCGGAACTCTTCCATCTCCGGCTCGACGAGCTGTTCCCGGAACGCCTGGCGCAGGTCGGGGTTCTGGTGGAGCGCCATGGCGACGCCGCGCATCAGCGCGGAGTTCTGCGCCATCGTGCAGTCGTCCTCGCGGGCCATCAGGGCGTGCAGGTCGCCGCGGAGCGACCCGGTGTCGATCTCGTCGATCTCCACCGGCTTGTTCTGCCGGATCGCCCTGACGACCAGCTCGGCCTTGCCGCCCCACTGGCGGTAGAGCGTCGCCTTGCTGGACCGGGTGCGGGCGGCGACGGCGTCCATGGTCAGGGCGTCGTAGCCGACCTCGCGGAGCAGGTCGAGCACGGCGCCGTACAGCTCGGCCTCGCGCTCGGGAGTGAGCCGGCTGCGGCGTGCCGTTGCGGCCTCGGCCATCTCCCTCTCACCTCCGCTCTGAACGACACCGTTTCGTACGTGAGTAGCGTATCCCCCGACCAAGCGAAACGAAACGGTTTCGTTCGTGTTCTGGGTCACGGTGGAGCCGTCACAGCGGAGCCGTCACGGTGGCGAGTCCGTCACCGTGGTGAGTTCCTCACGAGCCGAGTTCCTCACGAGTTGCTGCCGCCCAGCCCCCGGAAAAGCATGGGAAAGGTGAGCTATCTGCGCTTTCCGCACCTCCACGCCGACCTGCTGTGCTTCGTCGCCGAGGACGACCTCTGGCTCGCCCCGCTCGACGGGCGCGACGAACCGGGCCGCGCCTGGCGGCTCACCGTCGACCGCACCAAGATCGGCCACCCCCGCTTCTCGCCCGACGGCCGGCACATCGCCTACGCCAGCTGGCGCACCCTCGTGCCGGAGGTGTACGTCGTGCCGGTGGACGGCGGACCGGGACGCCAGCTCAGCCACTGGGGCAGCCTCGACGCACGCGTGTGCGGCTGGGCGCCCGCGGACCGGGACACCGGCGCCGCCGTCCTCGCCGTCTCCTCCCACGACGAGCCCTTCTCGCACCTGACCTGGGCCTACAAGATCGACCCCGCCGGCGACCCCGGCCGCAAGCTCCCCTGGGGCCCGGTCTCCGACCTCCAGGTCGCCGACGTCGACGGGGAGCGCAAGACGCTCCTGCTCACCGGCACCCCGCCGCACGAGCCCGCCTCCTGGAAGCGGTACCGGGGCGGGGCCACCGGCCGGCTGTGGCTGCACGGGCACCGGCTGCTGGAGGACCTCGGCGGGCACCTCCACTCCCCCATGTTCGTCGCCGGCCGGATCGCCTTCCTCTCCGACCACGAGGGCGTCGGCAACCTCTACTCCTGCGCACCCGACGGTTCCGATCTGCGCCGCCACACCGACCACGACGCCTTCTACGCCCGGCACGCGGCGAGCGACGGCACCCGGGTGGTCTACCAGTGCGCGGGTGATCTGTGGATCGTCGACGACCTCGCGCCCGGCTCGGTGCCGCGCCGGCTCGACGTCCGGCTGAGTGGCCCGCGCGCGGGGCGGCGGACGTACCAGGTGCCCGCCGCGCAGCACGTGGGCGGTCTGTCCGTGGACGAGACGGGCCGCGCGAGCGCCGTCGTGGTGCGCGGCAGCCTGTACTGGCTCACCCACCGGGACGGCCCCGCGCGCACCCTCTCCGACACACCGGGGGTGCGGGTGCGCCTGCCGGAGATGCTCGGGGCGGGCGGGCGGATCGCCTACGTCACGGACGCGGACGGCGAGGACGCCGTCGAGATCGCCTACCTGCCGCGCGCGACCGGCGGCCGGGAGCCGCGGCGGCTGGCCTCGGGGCGGCTCGGCCGGGTCCTGGAACTGGTCTCCGACCCCGAGGGCGAGCGGCTGGCCATCGCCGCGCACGACGGGCGGCTGCTGCTGCTCGACGTGCCCGACGCGGAGTCGGCCGGGGGCGCCGGGGAGGCCGGGGAGGCCGGGGAGGCCGGGGAGGCCGGGGTCACGGAGCTCATCCGGTCGGTCAACGGGCCCGTGCGCGATCTCGCCTTCTCCCCGGACGGGGCGTGGCTGGCCTGGTCGCATCCGGGGATCGGGCGGTCGCTGCGGGACATCAAGATCGCCCGGATCGCCGACCGTTTCGTCGTGGACGTCACCGACGGCCGCTTCGAGGACGAGAACCCGGTGTTCACCCGGGACGGCCGCTAT
Source organism: Streptomyces hamibioticus (assembly GCF_047946815.1). NCBI lineage: Bacteria > Bacillati > Actinomycetota > Actinomycetes > Kitasatosporales > Streptomycetaceae > Streptomyces > Streptomyces hamibioticus. The sequence goes on along the minus strand of NZ_JBKKQY010000001.1, from coordinate 4,304,606 downwards.
CTGGCGTTCCTGTCCTGGCGCGGCTTCGACCCGGTCTACGACGTGCACACCGGCGACCTGTCCTTCCCGCTGGGCTGCCGTCCCTATCTGGTGCCGCTGTCCTCGGCGACCCCTTCACCCTTCGCGCTGAACCCCGAGGGCCGCCCGGCCGCCGGGGGCCTGGACCCCGTCGAGGAGGAGCCCGGCGAGGGGGGTGCGGTGACCGTCGAGGTGGAGGGCCTGGCCAGCCGGGTGACGCCGTTCCCGGTGACCGCCTCCAAGTACTCGGCGCTGCACCCGGTGGCGGGCGGCGGGCTGGTGTGGCTGCGCTGGCCGATCTCCGGTGCGCTGGGCGAGACCTTCGCCAACCCGAACGACCCCAGCGAACGGCCCACCCTGGAGCACTTCAGCCTCGCCAAGGCGAAGAAGTCCGAACTCGTCGACCATCTGGACTGGTTCCGGGTCAGCGGCGACGGCACCCGGCTGGTGCTGCTCGACGAGGGAGACCTGCGCGCGGTGCCCGCCACCGAGGCCGGCGACAGCGACTCCACCACCTGGATCGACCTGCGCCGCATCCTGCACCAGGTGGACCCGGCCGCCGAGTGGCGGCAGGCGTACGCGGAGGCGGGGCGGCTGATCCGCGCCTACTTCTGGGAGCCGGACATGTGCGGCATCGACTGGGACGCGGTGCTGGCGCAGTACCGGCCGCTGGTCGAACGGGTCGCCTCCCCCGACGAGTTCGCCGACCTGCTGCGCGAGGTACTGGGCGAGCTGGGCACCTCGCACGCCTACGTCTCCCCCGCCCGCCGCAACGAGGGACCGGCCCACTACCAGCGCTGGCAGGGCCTGCTGGGCACCAACTTCGTGTGCCGGGACGGCCGGTGGCTGGTCAAGCGGATCCTGCCGGGCGACTCCTCCGACTCCAAGGCCCGCTCCCCGCTGGCCGGCACGGGCATCCGCGAGGGCGCGGTGCTGACCCACGTGGACGGCCGCCCGGTGGACCCGGTGACAGGACCGTACCCGCTGCTGGCGGCGGCGGGCGGTACGACGGTGGAGCTGACCTTCGGGCCCGCCGAGGGCGAGGGCCCGGCCCGCCGGGTCGCCGTCGTGCCGCTCGTCGACGACCGGCCACTGCGCTACCAGGACTGGGTGGCCAAACGCCGGGAGGTGGTGCGGGAGTTGAGCGGCGGACGCTGCGGCTATCTGCACATCCCGGACATGGGCGGCTCGGGCTGGGCCCAGTTCAACCGCGACCTGCGCATGGAGGTGTCCCGGCCCGCGCTGATCGTGGACGTGCGTGGCAACGCGGGCGGGCACATCAGCGAACTCGTCATCGAGAAGCTGACCCGCACCATCCTGGGCTGGGACCTGACCCGGAACGCGCAGCCGGTGTCGTACACCTCGAACGCGCCGCGCGGGCCGGTGGTGGCGCTCGCGGACGAGGCGACGTCCTCCGACGGCGACATGATCACGGCCGCGTTCAAGCTGCTGAAGCTCGGGCCGGTGGTCGGGCAGCGCACCTGGGGCGGAGTGGTCGGCATGACCGGCCGGCACCGGCTCGGCGACGGAACGGTGATCACCGTGCCGATGAACGCGGCCTGGTTCGACGCCTACGGCTGGTCGGTGGAGAACCGGGGCGTCGATCCCGACGTGCCGGTGCTGCGCACCCCGCTGGACTGGGCCGAGGGCCGCTACCCGGTATTGGAGGAGGGCGTCCGCCTGGCCCTGGAGCTGCTGGCGACCAACCCGCCTGCCGTCCCGCCGGACTACCGCGACGTACCGGACCGGTCCCGGCCCCCACTGCCGCCCCGGACGTGAGCCCATGACATGCGCCGCCCGGCGTGACCGGGCGGCGTGAGCGCATGAAGGAGGGGTGCCCCTCCGCGTCGCGGAGAGGCACCCCTTGCCGCTCAGCGGCGGTGCGTCAGGCGTCGTAGTCCGCGTTGAAGCGGTCCTCGGGCTCCCGGCCCTCACGGCGCTCCTGACGCTCCTGGCGCTCCTGGCGCTCCTGGCGCAGGGGCTGGTCCATGTCGTCGTCGTCCCGACGGCGGCCACGGTCCTGCATGTGCTCCTTGGCCTGGTCGGCCTTCTGCCGGCCCTGCTGCTGCCACTGCTCGGACTTCTCCTGGAACTGGTCCTTCATACCCATGTGGGTTCACTCCTGGGTGAGATCGGGCCCGGCCCGTTCGAGTCGGCCGGGCTCGATCAGATTCACACGGGCGGTGACCGTCCGCATGTCGATCAGTTACGGACCGTGTTCCGCTGCTGTTCGTCGGCCGCGCCACCCGCCCCGACCAGGCCCGTTCGCATGCCCGTCAGCCGGTCGGCGAACCGTCGCATCTCCCGCTGGCCGACGGTCCCGATGACCCCCGGGAGGTAGCCGCGCACGCCCTGCATGCCACGCAGCCACCACTGCCCGTAGACGTGGCTCGCGCGCCGCTCGACGCCCTCCACGAGCCGGTCGACGGCGGGGCCCAGCGGGTAGGTCTTGTTCGACGGCCACGGCAGCCGCTGCCGCAGCTCGCGCATGACGTCGTCCTGGTCGGCACCGCGCACCATGTCGGTGTCGGTCCAGGACAGATAGCCGACGCCGACCCGCACGCCCCGGTGGCCGACCTCGGCGCGCAGGCTGTGCGCGTACGCCTCCACGCCGGACTTGGAGGCGCAGTAGGCGGTCATCATCGGGGCGGGCGTGATCGCGGCCAGGGACGCGATCTGGAGCAGGTAGCCGCGGCTCTCCATCAGCAGTGGCAGGAAGGCGCGGGCCGTGACCGCCGAGCCGATCAGGTTGACCTCGATCACCCGGCGCCAGGCCTCCGGGTCGGAGTCGGCGAACGGACCGCCGGTGGCGACGCCCGCGTTGGCGACCACGATGTCGACCTTGCCGAACCGCTCCTTGACCTCCCGGGCCACCTGCGCCATCGCCTCGTGGTCGGTGACGTCGGCGTGCCAGTGGCCGCTCTCGCTGTGCAGCCGGGACGACACCTGCTTGAGCGCGTCCGGCTCCAGGCCGACCAGCGCGACCTTGGCGCCGCGCGCGGACAGCTTGCGGGCCAGCAGCTCCCCGACGCCCCGCGCCGCCCCGGTGACGACGGCGACCTGCCCTTCCAGGCTGACCCTTCTCATGCGTTCTCCTCGACTCGTGCCGCGTGCTCGGTCCGTATGTGGGTGCCGGCGAGTGTGCGTATCCTGCCGGTCACCTCGTCGGGCGCCTCGACCGGCGCCATGTGCCCTATGCCCGGCAGCTCCGTGACCTTCCGGCAGTCGGGCAGCGCGGCGGCCAGCCGGCGGGCGTGCAGCGGCGGGGTCATCCGGTCCGCCGAGCCGACCAGTATCTCGGCGGGCGCCCGCAACTCCCGTACGCCGTGGTCGAGATCGAGCAGGTCGAGCACGTGCGACCAGGCGTGCCGCACCCGGCGCGGGCAGGCGTGCACGATCCGGGCGCACGCCTCGACCATGTGCGGCGCCGAACGCGGGCCCATCGTCCCGTACTTGAGGACGCGCCGGGCGACGGGGGTGACCGGGCCGAGGGGCGCCCGGGAGCCGAGCACGCGCCGGGTCAGCCAGGTCCGCAGCCGGCCGGGCCGCAGCGGTATCACCGTCGAGGAGGCCACCAGCCGCGAGCTGCCCGTGCTGCACAGCAGCACCGCCGCCGCGTGCTCCCGCACCGCCGGCCGGGAGGCGGCGGCCATCAGCGTCATCCCGCCCATGGAGTGCCCGACGAGCACGGCCCGTTCGCCGGGCGCGAGGGTGGCCTTCAGTACGGCTTCCAGGTCGTCGGCGAGGGCGTCGGTGCTGCACGCGGGGCTCGCCGGACTGCGTCCGTGGCCGCGCTGGTCGTAGGCGATGACCCGGTGGTCGGGGGCCAGGGCGCGGATCTGCGCGGCCCAGAAGGCGGTCGAGCAGGTCCAGCCGTGGGCGAGGACGACCGCCGGGGCGGCGGGGTCGTCGACGGGTCCGTGCATCTCGACGTGCAGCCGGGCGCCGTCGGCGGAGACGGCGGTCAGTTCGCGGGCGGGGGCGGGCGGGGCGTACGGGCCGGAGGTGACGGCGGTCAGGCGGCTCACGCGCTCACCTCCGCCGCCGGGGCCTCCGCCCGGCCGTCGGCCGCGGCGGCCTTCCCGGCGGCCGGGCGCAGCACCTCGTACTCCGCGAGGTCCACGCGCCGGGTCGCGCGGCGGAACTCGGCCGTCGTGCCGGGCCAGATGGTGGTGTTGCGGCCGTTGGCGTCGAGGTACCAGCTGGTGCAGCCGCCGGTGTTCCACACGGTGCGCTTCATGCGCTCCTGCACCCGGTGGTTCCAGGCCTCCACGGCGGCGGGGCGGGCGTCGAGGGCGGCCCGCCCGCCGAGGACGTTCAGCTGGCGCAGGTAGTCGGCCATGTAGTTCAGCTGGGACTCGATCACGAGGATCATGGAGGAGTTCCCGAGGCCGGTGTTGGGCCCGATGATCGTCATCCAGTTCGGGAAGCCGGCCGCCGAGGCGCCGCGGAGCGCCTCCATACCGCCCTTCCAGGTCTCGGCGAGGGTGTGTCCGTCGGCGCCGACGACCCGCTCGGCGATGGGCATGTCGGTGACGTGGAAGCCGGTGCCGAAGATGATCGCGTCGGCCTCGGCCTCGGTGCCGTCGGCGGCGACGAGGGTGGAGCCGCGCACCTCGCTCAGCCCGCCGGCGACGACATCGACATTCGGCCGGGCGAGCGCCGGGTAGTAGTCACTGGAGAGCAGGATGCGCTTGCAGCCGATGCGGTAGTCCGGGGTCAGCTTGGCGCGCAGGGCAGGGTCCTTGATGGCGCGGGCCATGTTGCGCTTGGCCAGCTGCTCGACCAGACCGAGTTGCTCGGGGTGCTTGGTGAACGCCTGCACCTGCAGCTCCCGGATCCCCCACAGCAGGCCGCGGCGCAGCTGGGTGGTGACGGGCAGGGCCCGGTGCAGGGCGCGCTCGACGCCGCTGACGGCGCGGTCCATGCGGGGCATGACCCAGGCGGGGGTGCGCTGGAAGAGCGTGAGCCGTCCGACCTTCGGCTGGATGGACGGCACGATCTGGATGGCCGAGGCGCCGGTGCCGATCATGGCGACGCGCTTGCCGGTGAGGTCGTAGTCGTGGTCCCAGCGGGCCGAGTGGAAGACCTTGCCGGGGAAGGAGTCCAGGCCGGGGATGTCCGGGATCTTGGGGTCGGACAGCGGCCCGGTGGCGGAGACGACGACGTCGGCGGTCAGGTTCCCGCTCGCGGTCTCGATCTCCCACCGCACCTGCTCGGCGTCCCAGGCCATCCGCTTCACCTCCGAGTCGAAGCGGATGTGGGGGCGCAGCCCGAAGGTGTCGGCCACGCGCTCCAGGTAGGCGCGGATGTGCCGCTGCCCGGAGAAGGTGCGCGGCCAGTCGGGATTGGGCGCGAAGGAGAACGAGTACAGGTGGGACGGCACGTCGCAGGCGCACCCTGGGTAGCTGTTGTCCCGCCAGGTACCGCCCACGCTCCCGGCCCGCTCCAGGACGACGAAGTCGGTGATCCCCTCGCGGCGCAGCCGCACGGCGGCACCCAGCCCGCCGAACCCGGACCCGACCACCGCTACACGTACATGCTTGTGCTCGGCCATCCAGACGCCTCCACGCATCGCTGTTGACCCTACTGACTCTGCCAGTGAACACTGGCGCAATGGGGAGAGTAGAGGAGGCGGCTACCGATGGGTAGGGGGTCGGCGAAGGAAAGTTACCGCCGGTACGCCGTAAGGTCGGGGCCGTGACCGACAAGCGCGAGTACCGCATGGAGGAACTGGCCCGGCTGGCCGGCATCACGGTGCGCACCCTGCGCTTCTACCGCGAACGCAAGCTCATCCCGCCACCCCGCCGCGAGGGCCGGATCGCCTGGTACGACGACCACCACCTGGCCCGCCTGCGCACCATCGCGGCCCTGCTGGAGCGCGGCCACACCCTGAACGGCATCGCGGAGCTGGCCGACGCCTTCGACCACGGACGCGACGTCGGCGACCTGCTCGGCCTCGGCGAGCCCACCGAGGAGACCCCGGTCCGCCTCACCCCCGAGGAACTCGCCGCCCGCTTCGAGGGCCAGGTCACCCCCGAGAACCTCGCCGCCGCGATGGAGCTGGGCTACGTGGGCACCGACGGCGACGAGATCGTCCACATCAGCCGCCGCCTGCTGGACGTCTCCTCGGCCCTGGTCCGCGAGGGCATCCCGCTCGCCGAGGTGCTGGCCGCCGGCAGGCGCGTCCGGGAGCACGCCGACGCCATGGCGGAACTCTTCGCCGAGCTGATCCTGCGCCACGCCCAGGAGGAGGACCTCCACCGGCTGCGCCCACTGGCCCGCAGCGTGGTGGACGCCGAGCTGTCCCTGGCCCTGGACCGACGGCTGCGGAAGGCGACGGGGGCCGGCCCCGAGGACGGCGGGCCCTGAATTCCCTTGACCTCGAGCACACTTGAGGCAGCAGGCTGATCCGCATGAACACCGCCAGCAGCGACAACACCGCCAACGCCGCCGACACCGGCCACACCCGCTCTGCGGACCTCGAGGCCATCGAGGAGGTCGTGGCCACCGTCGAGCGCACTCAGCGCGCCAAGGACGCCGAGGGCTTCCTCTCCCTCTTCCACCCCGACGCCCTGTGGACCACCGCCCACGGCAAGGTCCTCATCGGCTTCGACGCCATCGCCGAGTTCACCCGCGCCGTCCTGCCCGGCGCGAGCTGGGACGGCGAGGTCACCTACGAGGTGGCGCACGTGCAGTTCCTGCGGCCCGATGTGGCGGCCGTCAAGGTCCGCCAGGTCTACCACTCGGCGGAGAACGGCTCGGAGGGCGCTCCGCTGTACGTCATGAGCCGGCAGGACGACGGCCGGTGGCTGCTGCACGCGTGCCAGAACACCGAGGTGCGGGCCGGCTAGGGCCTGTCGTGAAAGCGGCGTCGTCGCCCGGAGGCAGGTGCCACTTCCGCACCAGGCCCTAGCGGTCGTAGACCACCGTCACGGGGGCGTGGTCCGACCAGCGCTCGGCGTGCGTGGCGGCGCGCTCGACCACGCCCTTGACGGCCTTGGCGGCGAGCCCGGGGGTCGCCACCTGGTAGTCGATCCGCCAGCCGGAGTCGTTGTCGAAGGCCCGCCCCCGGTACGACCACCACGTGTAGGGCCCGGCCACCTCGGGGTGCAGGGCCCGCAGCACGTCGACGTAGCCGCCCTCGGCCGGGTCGAGGACCCGCCCCAGCCATTCCCGCTCCTCCGGCAGGAACCCGGAGTTCTTGGTGTTGCCGCGCCAGTTCTTCAGGTCGGCCTCGCGGTGGGCGATGTTCCAGTCGCCGCAGACCACGACCTCGCGGCCGGCCGCGGCGGCGCTCTCGCGCAGCTCCTTGAGGTAGGCGAGGAACTCACCCATGAAGCGCACCTTCTCGTCCTGCCGCTCGGTGCCGACCTCGCCGGAGGGCAGGTACAGGGAGGCGACCGTCACACCGGGCAGGTCGGCCTCGACATAGCGGCCGCTGCCGTCGAACTCGGACGAGCCGAAGCCGACCCGGACCCGCTCCGGCTCCCGGCGCGAGTACAGGGAGACACCGGCGCGGCCCTTGGCGGCGGCGGGGGCGTGCGTGACGTGCCAGCCGTCGGGCGTGCGCACCTGCTCGGGCAGCTGGTGCGGCTCGGCGCGCACCTCCTGGAGGCACAGCACATCGGCTTCGGTCCCGGCGAGCCACTCCACGAAGCCCTTCTTCGCGGCGGCGCGCAGCCCATTGACATTGACGGAGGTCACGGTAAACACCCGGGCACGATACCGGCACACTGGACGAGGTCCCGTTCTGGATTGCATTCACATACGGTAGGCAGCATGAATATTCGCCGGGTTCCCTTCGATCACCCCGACGCCGTGAAACTCAACGACGAGGTTCAGGCCGAGTACGCGGTCCGCTACGGCGACGACGGCGACTCCACGCCCATGGCCGCGGCGGACTTCACGCCGCCCAACGGCCTGTACCTGATCGCGTACGACGAGAACGGCGTACCGGTCGCCTCCGGCGGCTGGCGCGCCCAGGACGCCAACGACGAGGGCAACCTCGACGGGGACGCGGAGCTGAAGCGGATGTTCGTGATCGAGCAGATGCGCGGCCGGGGCCTGGCACGCCGCATCCTGGCCCTGCTGGAGGAGGACGCCCGCGCGGCCGGCCGGACCCGGATGGTCCTGGAGACCGGGATCAAGCAGCCGGAGGCGGTCGCCCTGTACACCTCCAGCGGCTACGAGCCGTGCGGGAAGTTCGGCTACTACCGCTTCCACGAGGACAGCCTCTGCTACGCCAAGAGACTCCGGGTCACGCCCTGAGGAGGGGACGCCGCCTCGGCGAGCGCGGACACGGAGCCCTCGGCCTGCCCGGCGTCCGAAGGGGGCCGAGGGCCCCGCGAACGGCGGCGCGTCCGCGGGGCCCTCGGCTCTTGTCCGTGCGACCGTCAGGCCGTGTCGCCGGCCCCGCGGCGGCGCGACACGGCGAACAGCACGCCACCCGCGGCGAGCGCCAGCACGGCGGCGGCGGAGGCGAGCAGGGCGGTGGAACCGGTGGAGGCCAGGCCGCCCTGGGGCGACTCACCGCCGCTGGTGCCGCCCTCGGTGGACCCGGCGGTTCCGCCGCCGTCGCCGCCCGTGGAACCACCGGTGGAGGCGGATCCGCCGTCCGTCGAGCCCGAGCCGCCGGTGCTGTCCGAGCCGCCGGTGGTGCCGCCGCTCTCACCGCCGGTGGAACCTCCGGTGTCGCCCGGGGTCTCCTCGTCGCCCGTGCCGTTCAGCACGATCCAGCCGTCGTCGTTGGACGGGTCGCCCTCCCAGGGGTTGTCGTACTCGGGAAGCGCGATCCTGCCCTTGGCGCCCTCGACGACCTCGTCGATGCGCAGCTCGAAGCGGAAGGTGCGCCGGTCGTCCTCGAGGAACGGGGTGTCGGCGAAGCAGAGGTACTCCGACGGGGAGTCGCCGTTCATGGGCCGGCAGGGGCTCTGCACGACGCCGGCCCCCTCCGGGATCTGCACGGAGAAGCCCAGCGGCTCGCCGCCCATGCGCAGCGACCCGATCCAGGCGGGCCCGTGGTTGCTCAGGGCGATGTCGACCGCGACGGTCTCGCCCCGCTCGCCCGCGACGCGCGCGCCGGTCAGGTCCAGGTCGTAGGTGTTCTTCGTGGCGAGGTCGACGTCGGTGTACTTGGCGTAGTCACCGGTGTCACCGCTCCCGACCGGCTTCAGGGTCAGCGTCCGGCCGGAGCCGGCGCGGTAGTCGGCGCCCGCCCGCAGTTCGCCGGCGTCCTTGGCGCCGACCGCGTCGAAGCCGTAGTGGAAGATGTCCCCGAACGCGAAGTCGGCGGTCTCGACCCGGACCGGCTCGCTCAGCTCGTAGGCCATGCCCGGCAGGAACTCGCCGTCGAAGGTGCACAGGGCGACCTTCTGATAACGGATCAGGTCGTCCTTGTTCTCCTCGGCGTACGCGCAGTTGGCGTACGAGTCGGGAAAGGACAGCCCGCGGGAGCCGGCGAAGCGCAGCACGACGCCGTCGGCCGGCATGCTGCCGACGTTGCGGAAGCCGAGGGGCGCCTCGTAGATGTCGCCGGCCTCGAAGCCCTTCGGCTCGGCCGGGAGCTTCTTCTTCAGCAGTTCGGTCCGCCGACCAGGACGTCGACGGTGTGCTCGTTGAACTCCAGCCCCTCGCCCGCACCCGTCACCTTGATCTCGCCGAAGTCGCGGGCCTCGGCGCCGTCCTTCGGATCGAGGCGGACGTTCGAGCTCGGGTTGTAGGTGCTGCCCGGGTAGAGGCTGCTCTCGTCGCAGACCGCGACCAGGCCGTTGACGTCGCACGGCAGCTCGACGTCGGCGAAGTCCTTCAGCGCGGTGGCGTCGATGGTGACGGAGAGCCGTCGTTCGGGATCGGCTCCGGGTCCTCGTCGCTGTCCGGGTCCCACTCCCCGGGCCCGGTGATCCCCAGGCGGATCTGCGGCTCCCCGGGCTCCGCCTCGGCCCCGTCCAGCGCCAGGTCCACCTTGTCCGGACCGGTGATGGTGACGGGCAGCGGTGCCTCGCCCTCCGCGGCGTGGGCGACACCGGCCAGGCCGGCCGTGGCGAGCCCGGCGGCGGCCACCCCGGCCACCGCCGCGCGGCTCCAGGGCGAGCGCGGGGGGCTACGTCTCATGGCCCTTCTTCCGTTCCGCAGACGACAGGGAGGCATCACCGTCACTGCGGTGGCACCGTGCCCAGGTGACCCGGCGGCCAGCGCCATGGTTGCGCGAGGTGCGGTCACGGATTCACCTCGGCCTTATGGGCAGCCGGTGCGGGCGGGAGCGGCCCCGGAACGACGAAGATCCCGCTCGATCGTGATGATCGAACGGGATCTCGTCAATGTGCGTGGACCTGAGGGGATTTGAACCCCTGGCCCCCTCGATGCGAACGAGGTGCGCTACCGGACTGCGCCACAGGCCCTTGCAACGAGTGAAACTTTAGCACCCCGATCGGCCTGCTCAAAAATCCGTTCCGGGAGCGGGCCCGCGGCGCGGCGGCCGGGTCCGGCGGCCGGGTCTACTCGTTCGCGGCGCGCGGCCGGTCGCCGTCCTCGTACTGGTCGAACAGCGGCGTACGGCCCCGCTCCCGGGCCCGGCGCGCGGACGCGGCGCGGCGGGCGCCGCAGCCCGGCCGGTCCTCGGCGCGGGCGGCGGCTCCGTCGGCGCCGGGCTCCTGCGGCGCGCCGGTGACGGCGTCCGCCGCCTCCTCCGGATCCCGCGCGGCGGCGCTGGAGCGGGCCGAACTCCAGGCGTCCGGCGCGCCGAGGTCCACGTCGTTCGTGGCGCGCGGGGCGACCGGGGCGGTGACGTACGTCGGCAGCGGCACCGGCACCGGGTCCCAGCTGTCGCCGCCCTGGCCGGGGCGGCGCTGCCGCTCGCGCTGCTGGTCGACCCACTCGGCGTGGTCGGTCTGCTCGACCAGGGCCCGCCGGTCCGCGGCGAGCGCGGACAGGCCGGGGTCGGTGTCCGTGCCGGGTTCCTCGTCCGGTTCGTCGGCCTCGGCCTCGGCCGCCGCCTCGGCGGACGCGCGCCGGCGCGGCTGGCGGTCGCGGAGCCGCTGGGCGGCGGCCTCGGCCCGTCGGCGGTCCATCTGGTAGGTGAAGCGGCGGCGCTCCTGGGAGCGCAGGTACGCGATGTACGCGCTGAGCAGGACGGCGGGCACGCCGGGCGCCCACAGGAACGTGAGCCCGCCGACCGCCGCGACGATCGCGCCGAGCGTGAAGGCAAGGAACAGCACCGTGGTGGTGCGGCGGCGCCGGGCCAGCACCTTGGAGCGCCGGGCCCGGGCGGCGGCCTCGGCACCGGTCGCGCGCCGGGCGGGCGGCACCGGCCGGCGCGCCGGTTCGGGCCGCTCGGCGTCGGGGGCGGGGCCGGAGGCGGGGGCGGGGGCCGGGGCGGACGGCCGGGTGTGCTGGCGGGTCGGGGGCACGGCGAAGGCCCGGACGTCCACCGAGTCGGTGACGGCGTCCGGGGCGTCGGTGCCGGGCTCCCCCTCCTCGGCGGAGCGCGTCCGCAGGCCCTTGGTGTACCGGCGCTCCATGGCCGCCCGCCCGGACAGCAGCCGGATGGCGGTGCTGAAGCGTTCCGTCGGACGGGCCTCGTTCAGCTCGTCCTGCCTACGGAGCCACATCGGCACCAAGTAGGCGGCCCAGGCCCCGACGATGACTGCGTAGATGAGGCCGCTGCTGCTCACGCCTCACACCGTAGAGGGGTTTGCGTGAGGCCATCCGCCAATTGAGCCGGTGTGTCGCACGATCTGGCTGATATTTCGAAAGTTTTTTGTGATGGATGCGATCAAGAGGCCGCCAAGCCCGTGAAATTCCGGGGCGTCCAGGGGGCCCGACTCGAACAATTTCGAACGTTTATTCAATTCCGGTGCCCGGTCGGGCGGGATTCCCCGGGGCGCTCCGCCGGGTGTCCCCCGGGGCGCTTCGGGAGCGTGTGCGGTGCCAGCGGCGCAGGAGTCCGTCGGGCACCTCTTCCGCGGTGAGCGCGAAGACGAGGTGGTCGCGCCAGCCGCCGTCGATGTGGAGATATCGGGGCCTGAGGCCCTCCTCGCGGAAACCGAGTTTCTCCACGACCCGGCGGCTGGGCCCGTTCTCGGGGCGAATGCAGACCTCGATGCGGTGCAGACCGACGGTGCGGAAACAATGGTCCACGACCATCGCCACGGCCGTCGGCATCACCCCGCGGCCGGCCACCGCCTCGTCCACCCAGTAACCGACGTGCCCGGAGCACATCGAGCCCCAGGTGATCCCGGCCACCGTCAACTGCCCGACCAGGCGGCCCTGGTACTCGATGACGAACGGCAGCATCCGGCCCGCGTTCGCCTCCGACCTCAGGTGCCGGACCATCTGGCGGTAGGTCGGCCGGTGGGCGGTCGGCCCGCCCGGCCCGGGCGGCGGGATCGTCGCCTCCCAGGGCCGCAGCCAGTCGCGGTTGCGCCGGTTGACCTCGCGCCAGGCCCGCTGGTCGCGCAGCTTTATGGGCCGGAGGACGATATCGCCGTCCACCAGCTCCACTGGCCAGGAAGGGCTGTTCAGCTCGCGCTCCCGCTGCTCGGTCGTGGGTGGTCACCGCCGCGGATCTGGTCGACGGCGTGGGTCAGCAGGGGCTCCAGGACCGCCAGCCCGTCCCGGACGCCGCCACTGGAGCCCGGCAGGTTGACGATCAGTGTGCCCTTCGCCACTCCTGCCAGGCCCCGGGAGAGCACCGCGGTCGGCACCTTGTCCCGGCCGTACGCCCGGATGGCCTCCGCGATGCCCGGCACCTCGTGCTCGATCACGGCCCGGGTCGCCTCGGGGGTGCGGTCGGTGGGCGAGATGCCGGTGCCGCCGGTGGTGACGATCACGTCGTACCCGGCGTCGACGCCGGCTCGCAGGGCGGCCTCGACCGGGTCGCCGTCCGGGACGACCTGGGGGCCGTCGACCGCGAAGCCGAAGCGCTTCAGGCCGTCGGCGATCAGCGGGCCGCCCTTGTCCTCGTAGACTCCGGCGGCGGCTCGGTTGGACGCGGTCACGACCAGCGCGCGGTAGCTCATGCCCGGCTCCAGTCGCCCGACTTTCCGCCCGTCTTCTCCTCCACCCGCACGTCCGTGATCACCGCTTTCTTGTCGACGGCCTTGACCATGTCGATCACGGTGAGCGCGGCGACGGAGACCGCGGTGAGCGCCTCCATCTCCACGCCCGTACGGTCCGTCGTCCTCACCGTGGCGGTGATCTCCACGGCGTCGTCCGCGACCGACAGGTCCAGTGTCACACCCGACACCGACAACGGATGGCACAGCGGAATCAGGTCGGGGGTGCGCTTGGCGCCCATGATGCCCGCGATCCGGGCCGTGGCCAGCGCGTCGCCCTTGGGGACGCCCTCGCCGCGCAGCAGCTCGATCACCCGGGGTGAGACGAGGACGCGTCCGCTCGCGCGGGCGGTGCGTGCGGTCACGTCCTTGCCGGAGACGTCGACCATGCGGGCGGCGCCCGCCTCGTCGATGTGGGTCAGCCGGTGCTGGGCCTGGCGGTCCTGGGCCTGGTGGTCCTGGGTCTGGCGGTCCTGCGGGTCCTGCGTGCTCATGCTCGTGTGGCGCTCCCGGTCCGGGCCCGCCGCGGTGCGGCACGCGGGCCTGTTGTGCGCGACACGGTACCGCCAAGGCGGGGCCGTCAGCCGAGCAGGACCACCTGGACCTCGGTGTCCGGCTCGACGGACTCGGTGTCCTCGGGGACGACGATCAGTGCGTCGGCCTGCGCGAGGGCGGCCACCAGGTGCGATCCGGCGCCGCCGACCGGCGTGACCGTGCCGGCGCCGTCGTCGTACCGGCCGCGCAGGAACTGCCGGCGGCCCTTCGGGGAGGCCAGCGCCTTGCCGGCGGCGAGGGTGGCGGTGACCGTCGGGCGGTGGACGTCCGGCAGGCCCATGAGGGCGCGGATGGCGGGGCGGACGAACAGCTCGAAGGAGACGTACGACGACACCGGGTTGCCGGGCAGGGCGAGCAGCGGGGTGTGGTCGGGGCCGACGGAGCCGAAGCCCTGCGGCTTGCCGGGCTGCATGGCGAGCTTGCGGAACTCCACGCCGCTGCCCGGCTCGTCCTCGTCGGCGACGTGCGCAAGGGCCTCCTTGACCACGTCGTAGGCCCCTACGCTGACGCCGCCCGTGGTGACCATCAGGTCGGCCCGGACCAGCTGGTCCTCGATGGTGGAGCGCAGGGTCTCGGCGTCGTCGGCGACCGCGCCCACGCGGTAGGCGATCGCACCGGCGTCGCGGGCGGCAGCGGTGAGGGCGAAGCTGTTGGAGTCGTAGATTCGACCGTGGGCCAGTTCCTCGCCGGGCTGGACCAGTTCGCTGCCCGTGGACAGCACGACGACGCGCGGGCGGGGGCGGACCCGGACCCGGCCGCGGCCGATCGCGGCGAGCAGGGCGATCTGCGGCGGGCCGAGGATGGTGCCGGCCTCCAGGGCACGGTCGCCGGCCTTCACGTCGCTGCCCTGGGCGCGCACGTGCGCGCGCCGCTCGGCCGGGCGGTACACGTGCACCTGGCCCTCGGCGCCCTCGGGGGCCTGGCTGCGGGCGCGCATGCCGCTGACCGGGCCCTCGCCGAGCCCGCCGTCGGTCCACTCGACGGGCACGACGGTCTCGGCGCCCGGCGGGAGCGGGGCACCGGTCATGATGCGAGCGGCCTGGCCGGGGCCCACCTGGAGCGGGTCGGCCCGGCCGGCGGCGACGTCCCCGACGACCTCCAGGACGGCGGGGAACTCAGCGCTCGCGCCCGCGACATCGGCGACCCGGACCGCGTACCCGTCCATGGAGCTGTTGTCGAACGGCGGCAGGGAGACCGGCACCGTGACGTCCTCGACCAGGACGCAGCCCTGGGCGTCGAGGAGGTTCAGCTCGATGGGCTCGAGGGGGCGGACGGTGGCGAGGATGTCCTCCAGGTGGTCGTCGACCGACCACAGGGGGGTGTCGTCACCGGAGTGACCGGAGTGACCGGAGTGACCGGAGTGACCGGAGTGGTCATGACCGGAGTGCTCATGACCGGAGTGCTCATGACCGGAGTGGTCGTGCCCGGTGGCGCGGGGCGCGGCGCTGCTCAACGTTGCTGCATCTCCTCGGCTACGTAACTGCGAAGCCAGGTCCGGAAGTCCGGGCCCAGGTCTTCACGTTCGCACGCGAGTCTGACAATGGCACGCAGATAGTCGCCGCGGTCGCCGGTGTCATAGCGGCGGCCCTTGAAGACCACGCCGTGCACCGGGCCGCCGACCTGCTCGTCCGCCGCGAGCTGCTGGAGGGCGTCGGTGAGCTGGATCTCGCCGCCGCGGCCCGGCTCGGTCTTGCGCAGTATGTCGAAGACGTGCGGGTCGAGCACGTAGCGGCCGATGATGGCGTAGCTGGAGGGGGCGTCCGCCGGGTCGGGCTTCTCGACCAGGCCGCTGACCTTGACGACGTCGCTGTCCTCGGTGGCCTCGACGGCGGCACAGCCGTAGAGGTGGATCTGCTCGGGCGCGACCTCCATGAGGGCGACGACACTGCCGCCGTGCTCCTCCTGGACCTCGATCATGCGCTGGAGCAGCGGGTCGCGCGGATCGATCAGGTCGTCGCCGAGCAGGACCGCGAAGGGCTCGTCGCCGACGTGCGGGGCGGCGCACAGGACGGCGTGGCCGAGGCCCCTGGGGTCGCCCTGGCGGACGTAGTGGATCATCGCGAGGTCGCTGGACTCCTGGACCTTGGCCAGGCGCTCGGCGTCGCCCTTGTTCTCCAGGGCGGACTCCAGCTCGTAGTTGCGGTCGAAGTGGTCCTCCAGGGGCCGCTTGTTGCGGCCCGTCACCATGAGGACGTCACCGAGGCCCGCGGCCACGGCCTCCTCGACCACGTACTGGATCGCCGGCTTGTCGACGACCGGCAGCATCTCCTTGGGAGTGGCCTTGGTGGCCGGCAGGAACCGGGTGCCGAGGCCTGCTGCGGGGATGACAGCCTTGCTGATCCTGGGTTGCGCCTGAGTCATGCCCGCCACCATAGCCGGTGTGATTGGGGGAAACTGCGACTCGGGCCGGTTGGCGCTCATATGAGCACATTGAAAAACGGTAACGGAGCGAGCTGTGACCCACATCGGACGGGCGCCCGAGCCTGACAAGCGGACCTTGCGGCGGGAGATCCTCGCGGCGAGGAACGGGTTGACGGCGGGTGACCTGCGGGAAACGCAGGAGGCGTTGGCCGCGCGGGCGCTCGGCCTGCCGGAGCTGGCGGGGGCGCGCACGGTGGCGGCGTACGTCTCGGTGGGCGCCGAGCCCGGGACGCTCGCGCTGCTCGACGCGCTGCGCGGGCGGGGCGTGCGCGTCCTGTTGCCGGCGCTGCTGCCCGACAACGACCTGGACTGGGGCGCGTACGACGGACCCGGCTCCCTCGCGCGCGTGCGGCACGGCGGCGGGCGGATGGAGCTGCTGGAGCCCGCCGGCGAGCGCCTGGGAGCGGATGCTGTGACGTCCGCCGACGCCGTGCTGCTGCCGGGTCTGGCGGTCGACGGGCGCGGCCTGAGACTGGGGCGCGGCGGTGGCTCGTACGACCGGGTCCTGGCCCGTCTGGAGCGGGCGGGCGCGCATCCCGCGCTGGTGGTGCTGCTGTACGACCCCGAGGTCGTCGCGCGGGTGCCCGCGGAGCCGCACGACCGTCCGGTGGACTTGGTGGTGACACCGTCGGGGGTGCGGCGGTTCCGGTGACGGGCCCCGGCGGACCGCAGTGAGCAGCCCGCACGCGTGCACAGACCCCAAGCGTCCAGTACGGGAAACGGCCCTCACGCGCGCGTGAGGGCCGTTTCCCGTCGGGAGCGGTGGCCTACGGCTTCAGCACCAGCGTGTCGCTCGTGCTCTCCTCGACCGCCCTGTCCGTGAACGCCCAGTCCAGCAGCTCGCCCTCGGCCCACTTCTCCGTCTGGTCGGTGTAGTGGGCGCTGTAGGCGTGCCCTGAGGCCCCGGTGAGGTTGATCCACCGGGACTTGTCGAGGTCGCCGAGGTTGACCACCATCCGCATGGACGGCACCCAGATCACCCCGTAGCCGCCGGCCGCGTTCCAGCCGGTGGCGTCGACCGCCGCCTCGCCGCCGCTCAGTTCCCAGGGGCCGCGGTTCAGGGCGTACTTCACGAAGCCGGGGCCCTCGGTGCCCAGGGTCTGGTTCTTCAGGAACAGGCGGTGCAGCCGGCCCCAGCTCCAGGTGTCGATGTCCTTGCCGAGCTTGGCGGTCAGCTCCCAGCGGGCGTCGATCATGGCGCGCTTGAGCAGGTCGTCGCGGTTGCGGTCGGCGCCCTTGCGGGTGTGGGACCCGGGCGTCGTCCACCAGTCGCTCTCGGGCTCGTCCATCAGGGTGCGGACCACCTCGAACCAGCGGTCGCCGCCGTCCGGCTGCGCCTGCTCGGCGTCGCGCTGGCCACACTCGCGGACCTTCTGGGTCGCGTCCTGGGGCTTGGTGCTGTTGACCGGGTCCACCCACAGGCACTGGCCCTCGACCCGCACCTCCTTGGGCAGCTTGTTGCCGAAGGCCAGCTTGAGGACGTTGCGCCAGACGGAGTTGAAGTAGGCGGCCGCCGCGGAGTCGGCGTCCTGGGTGTAGTCCCAGCCCTCCAGCAGCTTCTGTGCCTGCCGGACGTCCTTGTCGGCGACGTCGATCTTCAGCAGGTGGGGCACCAGCAGCTTGGCGATCTCGCTGCTGTTGTCCAGCTGCATCTGGCGCATGTCGTCGGTGGAGATCTTGCCGCCGTCCTTGATCTTCTGCTCGACCAGGGCGGTGATCCGCTGGCTCCGGGTGCCGTAGCCCCAGTCCGTGGTGAGGGTGTGGGGGTACTTGTCCTCGTCGATCACGGCCTGGTTGGCGGTGACGATGTAGCCGCGGTCCGGGTTGTACTCGTAGGGCAGCTCGTCCTGCGGGATGTACTCACCGGTCCACCGGTACTTCGACTCCCAGCCGGGGGCGGGGACCGAGCCGTCGTGGCCCTCGGCGCGCACCGGGATCCTGCCGGGCAGGGTGTAGCCGATGTTGCCGTCGCGGTCGGCGTAGACCAGGTTCTGCGAGGGCACCTCGAACAGGGCGGCGGCCTCGCGGAAGTCGTCCCAGTCCGTCGCGCGGTTCATGGCGAAGACGGCGTCCATGGTGGTGCCGGGCTCGAGCGCGGTCCAGCGCAGGGAGACGCCGTAGCCGTCGCCGCGGTCGGGGGCGGCGGCGTCGACGGTGGCCTTCCGGCCGGTCTTGACGAGTTCGTCGTCGCGGTCGGACAGCAGGGGGCCGTTGTTGGTCTCCCGGACGAAGATCTTCTTCGGCTCGCCGCCGGCGACCTTGATGGTCTCCTCGCGGGTCGTGAAGGGGACGACCTTGCCGTCGTACTGGTAGCCGTCGCCGGTGATCTTCTCCAGGTACAGGTCGGTGACGTCGACGCCGGAGTTGGTCAGGCCCCAGGCGATGTCCTGGTTGTGGCCGATGACCACGCCGGGCATGCCGGCGAAGGTGTAGCCGGCGACGTCGTACCGGCACTTGTCGGAGACGCTGCGGCAGTGCAGGCCCATCTGGTACCAGACGGAGGGCAGCGAGGGCGACAGGTGCGGGTCGTTGGCCAGCAGCGGCTTGCCGGTGATGGTGTGCTCGCCGCCGATGACCCAGGAGTTGGAGCCGATGCCGTTGCCGTTCACACCGACGGCGGTGGGCAGGTCGTCCAGGACGTCCTGGAGTCCGGAGAGCTGGCTCTGCAGGGCGGAGCCGCCGGTGCCGGTGCCGTCGCCTGCGCTGGCACCCGTGCCGATGCCGGTACCCGTGCCCGTGCCCGTGCCCGTCCCGGCGCCCGTACCCGCGCCGGTGCCGGTGCCGTCGGACGAACCCGTCGAGCCGCCGTCGCCGCCCTCGAAGGTCCCGGTCAGCTCGCTGTACTGGCCCTCCTGGACGATGGCCTTGTTCCGGTCGTACGGGTACTCCGGGTACAGGTCGGCGATCTGCTTCGGGCCGAGGCGGCTGGTCATCAGGGCGCGGTCGATCTCGTCCTGCATGTTGCCGCGCAGGTCCCAGGCCATCGCCTTCAGCCAGGCGACCGAGTCGACCGGGGTCCACTTCTGCGGCTTGTAGTCGTTGGTGAACCCGAGGGCGGCGTACTCCAGCGAGATGTCCTTGCCGTCCTTGCCCGCCAGGTAGGCGTTGACCCCCTTGGCGTACGCCTGGAGGTACTTCTTCGTCGGCTCCGAGAGCTTCTCGTCGTACTCCTTCTGCGCCACCCGGTGCCAGCCCAGGGTGCGCAGGAAGGCGTCCTTGTCGACCTGGCCCTTGCCGAACATCTCCGACAGGCGCCCGGCGGTCATGTGCCGGCGCACGTCCATCTCGTAGAACCGGTCCTGCGCCTGGACGTAGCCCTGCGCCATGAACAGGTCCTGCTCGGAGGAGGCATAGATCTGCGGGATGCCGTAGTCGTCGCGCTTGACGTCGACCGGCCCCGACAGGCCGTCGAGCGTGATCGAGCCCTTCGTCTGCGGGAAGGAGGCACGAACGGTGCTGATCGACCAGTACGCCCCGTAGACCAGGCCGCCGATGAGGGCCAGCACCAGCACGAGGACGATCAGTCGGGCTTTGCGCCCCTTTTTCCTGCCGGACTTGCCGGGCTGCTGACCCGTAGAGGCGGTGGTGGTGGGGGGCATCGCTGTCCTTGCTGTCCTAACACGAGCGGCAGGGGCTGGCTGTGCTTTGTACTGAACGCTGGAGCAACCATAGGCGCAGGGCCCGCTCCCCCTTGACGCGGAGTCCGGAACAGACACGTACGGACGTTCGATCTTGCCAAGGCGAGCGTCAAGAAATCGTCAAGAGTTAGGTAAGGTAACGAAGTAGTTCGCCCCGGTGTCCGCGGCTTCGTGTGCCATGTGCGTAGTGCCATGTGTGTGCGCCGCCGCACGCCGTGTGCGGTCGGCACGCTCCGTCGCACTCGTGCGCGCTTTCGACCGTCCACGCACTCGCTCCGTGCCAGGGAAGGGAACGGCCCCTGACTGTCCAGTACCTCAACCAGCTCCTGCTCGTCTGCTCGCTCGTCCTGCTCGTCGCCGTCGCGGCGGTCCGGCTCTCCTCGCGCAGCGGGCTCCCCAGCCTGCTCATCTACCTGGCCATCGGCATCGCCATGGGCCAGGACGGACTCGGGGGCATCCACTTCGACAACGCCGAACTGACCCAGGTCATCGGCTACGCGGCACTGGTCGTGATCCTGGCCGAGGGCGGCCTCGGCACGAAGTGGGGCGAGATCAAACCGGCCCTGCCGGCCGCCTCCGCGCTGGCGCTGGCCGGGGTCGCGGTGAGCGTCGGCGTGACCGCGGCGGGCGCGCACTACCTCACCGGACTGGAATGGCGGCAGGCGCTGATCATCGGGGCGGTGGTGTCCTCGACGGACGCGGCGGCCGTCTTCTCGGTGCTGCGCCGCATCCCCCTGCCCGCGCGCGTGACGGGCACGCTGGAGGCCGAGTCGGGCTTCAACGACGCCCCGGTGGTCATCCTGGTGGTCTCCTTCTCCACGGCCGGGCCGGTGGACGACTGGTACGTGCTGCTCGGCGTCATAACGCTGCAGCTCGCCATCGGCGCGGCCATCGGACTCGCGGTCGGCTGGCTGGGCTCGCTGGGGCTGAGGCACGTGGCGCTGCCCGCCTCCGGCCTCTACCCGATCGCCGTCATGGCCATCGCCGTCGCGGCCTACGCGGCCGGTGCCATGGCCCACGGCAGCGGCTTCCTGGCCGTCTATCTCGCCTCGATGGTCATGGGCAACGCCCGGCTGCCGCACTGGCCCGCCACCCGCGGGTTCGCCGACGGGGTCGGCTGGCTCGCCCAGATCGGCATGTTCGTCCTGCTCGGCCTGCTGGTCACCCCGCACGAGCTGGACGACGACATCCTGCCCGCCCTGGTCATCGGCCTGGTGCTGACCATGGTGGCCCGGCCGCTGAGCGTGGTGCTGTGCCTGCTGCCGTTCCGCGTGCCGTGGCAGGAACAGACCCTGATGTCCTGGGCCGGGCTGCGCGGCGCGGTGCCCATCATCCTGGCGACGATCCCGATGGTGGAGGGCGTCGAGGGCAGCCGCCCGATCTTCAACATGGTCTTCGTCCTGGTCGTCGTCTACACCCTGGTGCAGGGTCCGACGCTGCCGTGGCTGGCCCGCAAGCTGCACCTGGGCGAGCGGGCGGAGACCGCCGCCGACCTGGGGATCGAGTCGGCGCCGCTGGAGCGGCTGCGCGGGCATCTGCTGTCCGTCGCCATCCCGGAGGAGTCGAAGATGCACGGCGTCGAGGTCGGCGAGCTGCGGCTGCCGCCCGGGGCCGCGGTCACCCTCGTCGTGCGCGAGGGGAAGTCCTTCGTGCCGCAGCCCTCCACGGTGCTGCGACGCGGGGACGAACTGCTCGTGGTCGCCACCGACCCGGTCCGGGACGCCGCCGAGCGACGACTGCGCGCGGTCGGCCGCGGCGGCAAGCTGGCGGGGTGGCTGGGCACCGGGTGAACGGCGGCGCGGCGGTCGGGGCCGGGTGAACGGCGGCTTGGCGGTTGCGGGCCGGGTGAACGGGAGGGAAATCTTAGGTGGAGGGTTGCCTAGTGCTCGTATTCACAGGATTCCGCCGTTTTCCCCTTGTACAATGAAGGCGTCACCTGATCGAACCAACTCTGCCTGACGCAGAGCTGGCGCGACCGTATGGCGGCCGGACGCCCCCCTCTCTTCGCAGCGGGCGCCGGTATCTACCGCAGTCCGCGCAAGAGGACAGCTCTCGGTGCCGCCCCGGCCACAAGCCAGGGCCGCGCTACCAGGCGGCAGAAAGGCATGGGCCGTGGCATCCACGGTCACTGCGACCCAGAAGGCGTCCCGCCCCGGGTACGGACAGCTGCTGCGCACGCGCGGCGCCTGGACCTTCCTGCTCCCCGGCTTCGCGGCACGCCAGCCGTTCGCGATGCTGACGCTCTCGATCGTGCTGCTGGTGCAGCACACCACCGGCTCCTACGGTGCCGCGGGCGCCGTCGCGGCCGCCACCGGCGTCTCCATGGCGCTGTTCGCGCCCTACACCGGACGGCTGGCCGACCGCTACGGGCAGCGCACCGTCCTGCTCCCCGGGGTGCTCGTGCACACCGTGGCCGGTCTGACCCTGACCGCTCTCGCGCTCGCGGACGCCCCCCTGTGGGCGCTGTTCGTCGCGGCCGTGCCCACCGGCGCCTCGGTGCCGCAGGTCGGGCCCATGGTGCGCGCCCGCTGGGGCGTGAAGCTCAAGGGCTCGCCCCTGATGACCACCGCGGCCGCCTTCGAGTCGGTCACCGACGAGCTGACCTTCGTCGTGGGCCCGCTGCTGGCCACCGCCCTGTGCACGGCCGTCGACCCGGCCGCCGGCCTGGTCACGGAGGCCGCGCTGACCCTGGTCGGCGGCCTGCTGTTCGCCGCCCAGAAGGGCACCCAGCCCCCGGTCGCCGCCGCCGACGGCGTCCACGCGCGCGTGGAGCACGCCTCCGCGCTGCGCGTCCCCGGCGTGCGGGTGCTGATCGTGACGTTCCTCGGCATCGGTTCCGTCTTCGGCGGCATGCAGGTGGCGCTGGCCGCGTTCACCGCGTCCATCGGCGAGCCCGGCATGAACGGCGTCCTGTACGGCATCTTCGCCGCGGGCAACATGCTCTCCGGCGTCATCTGCGGCGCCATCGCCTGGAAGGTGGCCCCGCAGCGCCGTCTGCTCGTCGGGTACACCGCCCTCGCGCTGACCGCGTCCGGCCTGTGGGTCGCGCACTCGGTGCCGGTGCTGGCCGGCCTCGGCCTGCTCGTCGGCGTGTGCATCGCGCCCGCCCTGATCACCGGCTACACCCTGGTCGAGAGCCTGGTCCCGGCCGGGGCCCGCACGGAGGCGTTCACCTGGCTCACCGGCGCGGTCGCGCTCGGCCAGGCGGCGGCCGTCACGGTCGCCGGTCAGCTCGAGGACCGGTTGTGGGACGGTGCCGGATTCCTGGTGCCGATGGGCGGCACGGTGCTCGCCCTGATGACCCTGGTGGCGCTGCGTTCCCGGCTGGCGGCGGCGCCGCGCGGGCGGACCGTGGCACGTGGCGTGGGTCACCGCGTGCCCGCCACAGTGGACTGATCCCGGGGAATGCGTCACTATGGATCGTCGTTAGCACTCATTGAGTGAGAGTGCCAGGAGGAAGACAGTGCCGACCTACCAGTACCAGTGCACCGAGTGCGGCGAGGGCCTCGAGGCGGTGCAGAAGTTCACCGATGACGCCCTGACCGAGTGCCCGAGCTGCGAGGGCCGCCTCAAGAAGGTGTTCTCGGCCGTCGGCATCGTCTTCAAGGGCTCCGGCTTCTACCGCAACGACAGCCGCGGCTCCTCGTCGAGCAGCTCGTCGGCGTCGTCGAAGTCGTCCTCCGGGGCCTCCGGCTCCTCGTCGTCCTCGTCGTCCTCTGACTCGGGATCGGGCTCGGGCTCGTCG
This sequence comes from Streptomyces hamibioticus, assembly GCF_047946815.1. Taxonomy (NCBI): domain Bacteria; kingdom Bacillati; phylum Actinomycetota; class Actinomycetes; order Kitasatosporales; family Streptomycetaceae; genus Streptomyces; species Streptomyces hamibioticus. The sequence continues at coordinate 4,281,174 of NZ_JBKKQY010000001.1, read as the reverse complement.
TCGAGCTCCAGCAGCTCCGCCGGCAGCACCGCCGCCTAGCGCGACTCCCACCGGGACCCACCGGGACTTCTTACGAGACCCTGTCGTCGTACGACGGCGGGGTCTGCGGCGTTCTCGGGTGCCGACCCGGCGGTTAGGGTGCGGACATGGCGAACAGCGTGCAGGCCGAGATCGGCGTGATCGGCGGCTCAGGTTTCTACTCGTTCCTCGACGACGTGACCGAGGTCCAGGTCGACACCCCCTACGGGCCGCCCAGCGACTCCCTCTTCCTCGGCGAGGTCGCGGGCCGGCGGGTCGCCTTCCTCCCGCGGCACGGACGCGGCCACCATCTGCCTCCGCACCGGATCAACTACCGGGCCAACCTCTGGGCGCTCCGGTCGGTCGGCGTGCGCCAGGTCCTCGGCCCCTGTGCGGTCGGCGGCCTGCGGCCCGAGTACGGGCCGGGCACGCTACTGGTGCCCGACCAGTTCGTCGACCGCACGAAGTCCCGGGCCACGACCTACTTCGACGGCCTGCCGCTGCCCGACGGCACGGTGCCGAACGTGGTGCACGTTTCGCTGGCGGACCCCTACTGCCCCACCGGGCGCGCGGCGGCGCTGAAGGCGGCGCGGGGGCGGGACTGGGAGCCGGTGGACGGCGGCACCCTGGTCGTGGTCGAGGGTCCGCGCTTCTCGACCCGTGCCGAATCGCTGTGGCACCGGGCTCAGGGCTGGTCCGTGGTGGGCATGACCGGTCATCCGGAGGCGGCCCTCGCCCGTGAGCTGGAGCTGTGCTACACCTCGCTGACCCTCGTCACCGACCTCGACGCGGGCGCCGAGTCCGGCGAGGGCGTCTCGCACGACGAGGTACTGCGGGTGTTCGCGGCCAACGTGGACCGGCTGCGGGGCGTGCTCTTCGACGCGGTGGCCACGCTGCCGGCGGCCGGTGAGCGGGACTGCCCGTGCACGAGCGCGCTGGGCGGGATGGATCCCGGGTTCGCGCTGCCGTAGGGCCGGGGCGTTCTCGAGGGCCGGGTTCGGGCGGGCCGGGTTCGGGCGGGGCGGGTTCGGGCGGGGCGGAACGACCGGTTCGGGTGACGGGATTGTCCACAACCCGCGGGTAGCGCACGGGCTGCCGCACGCATCGGCCGGCGACGTCATCGTGGATGCGCAAGCCGGTCCCTCGTCGCAGGTGGTGGTCCCGTGTCCTCCGTTCCGTCCCCGTCCCCGTATCCCCCCTCCGTCCCGTCACCCTTTCCCTCCTCCCTCCCGTCGCCGTTTCCGTCCTCCGTCCCGTCGCCGTTTCCGTCCGCCGCGCACCCGGGCGGGAGTGACGTCCCGCCCACGTGCGAGGTGTCGCGGTTCCCGCCGGTGCGGGTGCGCGGCGGGCGCTACCCGCTGCGCCGGCTGGTGCGTCACCGGAGGCGGGCCGTCGCGGCCGGGCTCGCCGTCACCGCGGCGGCGCTGGTGGCCGCCGGCCCGGGGGACACCGCCCACCGGGCGCGCGGGCACCCGCCGGCGCACGCGGGACCGGCCTCGGCAGCCGCCCCGCGTCCCGGCGCCGACCGGGTGACGGTGCCGGTACGGATCGCCGACGGGGCCACGGTCCGGCTGCTGCGGCCGGGCGACCGGGTGGACGTCATCGCCGCCGAGGACGCCGCGTCGGGCGGCCGGGCCCGGGTCGTCGCACGCCGGGCGCGAGTGACACAGGTACCGGCGGCGGAGGGGGTCGACGGGAGCGGGGCGCTGGTCGTGCTCTCGGTGCCGCGCGGCACGGCGGCCCGTCTCGCCGGAGCGGGTGCGACGGCCCGGCTGGCGGTGACGCTGTGGTGAGCGACCGGCTGTCAAGTCCCTCGATCGAGGCACCCAAGTGGACAGGACGGCCCAACGCTGCCGTAGGTTGCGGAGCGTTTTGTTCCATAACCGGTTCATGCGAGGAGTGCCCCCGAGGTGAGCGAGAAGCAGCCGAGCGTCTGGGACGGCTTCAAGGCCTTCCTGATGCGAGGGAACGTCATCGATCTGGCCGTGGCGGTGGTCATCGGCGCCGCCTTCACCAACATCGTCAACTCGGTGGTGCAGGGGGTCATCAACCCACTGGTCGGAGCGTTCGGCACCAAGAGCCTGGACAGCTACAGCTACTGCCTCAAGGGCCCGTGCACCGGTACGGGCGACGCTGCCACGGGGGTCCGGATCCTCTGGGGTTCCGTCCTCGGCGCCACGCTCAGCTTTCTGATCACGGCGGCGGTCGTGTACTTCCTGATGGTGCTGCCCATGTCCAAGTACCTGGCCCGGCAGGAGGCCCGCAGGAAGGCCAAGGAGGGCATGAAGGAGGTCGTCGACGTGACCGAGCTGGAGGTGCTCAAGGAGATCCGGGACGCCCTGGTCGCCCAGCGCGGCTCGGGCCACGACCAGCGGTAGGGGACTTCTCGTCTCAGAGGTGGTGCGGGGGCTTCTCGTCGAGGAAGCGCCTCAGGTCGGCCGCGCCGCCGCCGTCGGTGCCCGGCCGCTCGCCCCACCCGCGGTCGGTGTCGTCCGAGGTCTGCTGGTCCAGCGGGTCGTCGAAGACCAGCGCGGGCCTGGGCGCGCGCGATCCGGGCGCCGGATCAGAGGCCGGGACAGGGGCTGGACCGGGAGCCGGCTCGGGGGCCGGGCGGGGGACCGGCTCGGGGGCCGGGTCGGGGGCGGTGCTCATGCCTCCAGGGTACGGCGCCCGGGCCGACCGGCCCTCCGGGCGGCCCCGCCACCCCCGCCGCGCGCGTGTTTCCCCCTCCACCCGCCGCCCCACCCGCGGCGCGGTCCGCAAGCGCATCGGGTCCGGCTCTGTTGTGCTGGGAATCATGACGTCCAGTGCGACTTCCACTCCCCCGCCCCCGGGTGGCCCGGGTGGCCCGGGCGACCGCAGGCCGCTGCGGAGGCTGACGGCGCGCGACCGGGGTGAGGCACACCGCGGTGCCTCACCACTGGAGCTCTTCTTCGACCTGTGCTTCGTGGTGGCCGTCGCCCAGGCGGGTGTCCAGCTGGTGCACGCCGTCGCGGAGGGCCATGCCGGTGAGGGGATCCTCAACTACGCGATGGTGTTCTTCGCCATCTGGTGGGCCTGGATGAACTTCACCTGGTTCGCCTCGGCGTACGACAACGACGACGTGCTCTACCGCGTCGTCACCCTGGTGCAGATGGCCGGTGTGCTGGTGCTGGCGGCCGGGGTCTCCCGGGCCTTCGCGGACCACGACTTCACGGCCGTCTGGCTGGGCTACGCGATCATGCGGCTCGCGATGGTGACGCAGTGGCTGCGGGCGGCCCGCGGCGCCGCGCCCGGCGAGCGCACGATGGCCCTGCGGTACGCGGGTGGTGTGCTGCTCTGCCAGATCGGCTGGCTGGGGCTGCTGTTCCTGCCGGAGGACGGACGGCCGTGGCTGTTCCTGGTGATGGCGATGCTGGAGATGTGCGTACCGGTGTTCGCGGAGCAGGGCCATGCGTCGTCCTGGCATCCGCACCACATCGCCGAACGGTACGGGCTGTTCACCATCATCGTGCTCGGCGAGACGATCCTGGCGGCCACGGTCGCGGTGAAGTCGGGCGTCGAGGAGAACGACGCGCTCGGCGAGGTGCTGCCGATCGCGGCGGGCGGCCTGCTGATCGTGTTCGCCGCCTGGTGGGTCTACTTCGCGGTGCCGGTCCACGGGCATCTGCGTTCCAACAGACAGGCGTTCCTGTGGGGGTACGGCCACTACCTGGTGTTCGCCTCGGCCGCCGCGATCGGTGCGGGGCTGGAGGTGGCGGTGGAGCACGCGGTCGGCAAGGCGCACATCTCCACGCTGGCCGCGTCCGCCGCGGTGACGCTGCCGACGGCGCTGTACCTGCTGACGGTGTGGGCGCTGCACTCGCGCCACTTCAAGGTGGGCATCGCTCAGCAACTGGTGCTGCCGACCGCCGCGCTGCTGGTCATCTGCTGCACGTTCCTCGGTGACTGGGCGGTGTCCGCGGCGGGGATCGTGACGGCACTGGCGGTGGCGGCGGGCGTGACGCTGACGGCGCGCGGGGCCGCCCGGGAGCCGGGCCCGGCCGCGCCGGCCGTCTGACGCCGTCGCCGGTGCGCGGGCCACGGGAGCCTTCGGCCTGGACCACACTGACGGCATGACAGCTGACGCATTGACGGACGTGGCCGGCGTGCGGGTGGGCCATGCGACACGGACAGGCGACGGATGGCTCACCGGTACGACGGTGGTGCTCGCCCCGGAGGGCGGGGCGGTCGCCGCGGTGGACGTACGCGGCGGCGGCCCCGGCACCAAGGAGACCGACGCCCTCGACCCGCGCAATCTGGTGCAGAAGGTGGAGGCGGTGGTGCTGACCGGCGGCAGCGCCTACGGGCTGGACGCGGCGTCGGGGGTGATGGCCTGGCTGGAGGAGCGGGGGCGCGGAGTGCGCGTCGGACCGGACCCCGCGCACGTGGTGCCGGTGGTCCCGGCCGCCTGCGTCTTCGACCTGGGGCGGGGCGGCGACTTCCGGGCCCGGCCGGACGCGGCCCTCGGGCGGGCGGCGGTCGAGGCGGCCGACGCGAGCGAACCGGGGGCACCGGTGCCGCAGGGGTGCGTGGGGGCCGGGACGGGGGCGGTGGTCGGACCGCTGAAGGGCGGAGTGGGCAGCGCCGGCACGGTGCTGGACTCGGGGGTGACGGTGGCGGCGCTGGTGGTGGCCAACGCGGTCGGGTCGGCGGTGGATCCGGAGACGGGGGTGCTGTACGGGGAGTTGTTCGAGGGCCGGCGGGTGGCGTACCCGGAAGCGCCGGTGCACCAGGCCGCGCGGCGGCGCCTCGCCGAGGCCGCGGCGCGGAACGCGACCCCGCCGCTGAACACCACGCTGGCGGTGGTCGCCACCGACGCCGACCTGTCCAAGGCGCAGGCGCAGAAGCTGGCGGGCACGGCGCACGACGGCATCGCGCGGGCCGTCCGCCCGGTGCACCTGCTGAGCGACGGGGACACGGTGTTCGCCCTGGCGACCGGGCGGCGTCCGCTGGACACGGGCGGTCCGCTCGCGCTGAACGAGGTGCTGGCGGCGGGCGCGGACATGGTGACCCGGGCGATCGTGCGCGCGGTGCGGTCGGCGGAACCGGTGGACGGTCCGGGCGGGGCCTGGCCGTCGTACACGGAGCTGTACGGGGTGGCGTAGCCGTGCGCACGGCCGCTGACGGTCAGGTCGGTCCGGTCTCGTCGGGCAGCGCGGAGAACCCGACGTACAACGGGCAGATGGTGATCTCCGAGAAGTTCGCGCAGACGCGCATGGACGGCTCGACGGTCGGTTTCACGTACGACATCCCGGACGTGCCGCACGCGATGCGCCTGACCCGGTCCGGGACCTTCCTGCACGGCAACTACTGGTACGAGCCGGCCGATCCGCCCTTCGGCCGCGCGGGCACCAGCCACGGCTGCATCGGGCTGCGGGACGTGCGGGGCGGACAGGGCGACACCTCCGGCAAGTGGTTCTTCGGCAACTCGCTCGTAGGTGACGTCGTGATCGTCAAGAACTCCCCGGACGAGACGGTGGCGCCGGACAACGGACTCAACGGCTGGAACCTGCCGTGGAGCGAGTGGACCGCCGGAAGTGCCGTACGACCAGCGAATTTTGGCGAAGCGTGAGGCTGCGCCGGAACTCTTCGCGCGGCCCGCCCGTTTTTCGTGCGTACGTTTTCTCGGTTCCCGGACATGATGTCCGACCGAGGGGCTACGGTATGCACCCACAAGGTGACATGCAGCAACGCCAGGAGAAACCTTGAGCGTTCCGTACGAGACCGCAGCGTACGAACCACCCGGGTCGCCGCAGACTCCGGAGGACCACCTCGCGCGCCTGCTCGGACGTGCTCTGAACTCTTTCGAACTGCCCGACGAGACGATACGCCGGCTGGACTGCGCGCTGGCGCACGACGGTTCGCTGCACTCGGCGCACCACAGCGCGGGGCGCCACCGCGAGACGTACCGGCACACGTGGCTGCTCGCCGACGGCTCGGCGCTCACCCTCTGGGAGCTCGTCCACAACACCGCCCCCGGCAGCGAGCCCCGGCACGAGGTGTACGTCGACGAGGAGGAACTGCGCGCCGCCACCGCCCGGCTGCCGCTGCCGCCGGACACGCCGGACTTCGAGCTGCCCGTGCTGATGCAGTTGTCGTCGATCCCGGCCCCGCGTCAGTCCTACGTCCGGCGCGGCTCGGCGGACCACGCGCGCCGGCTGCTGCGCCGGGCGGAGAACCCGGACCGGCCCGGAGCCGATGTCGCCGCGCTGCTGGCCACGGCGACCGCGCACCAGATCACGCAGGCCTTCGGCCGCCCCGGCCGCACCAGCCGCGCCGGGCTGTCCTTCTCGCTGTACGAGCACGCGTTCCTGCTCGGCGAAGAGGAGACGGACGGAACCGGGGACGGCCGGGAGGTCTCCCTCTGGGAGGTCGAGCACACGGCCACCCCGGACGGGCGGCACATGTGCGAGGTGTACGTGACCGAGGAGGCCGCACGGCGGGCGATGGAGCGACGGGCGGCACAGGTCTCCTGACCCGTGGGCAGAGCCGCGAGCACCGGCCGGTTCCCGTGGGAAAACCGGCCGGCGCCCGCCGAGCCCTCGGCCCGAGTCCGCCGAGCCATCAGCCCCTGCCCTCCGCCCGCGCCCTCGGCCTTACGCGGCCACCGGCTGCTTGGTACCCGCCGCCGGAGCGGCCGTGCCCGTGTCCGGGCCCTGGGCGGCCGTGCCGGGTGCCGGCCTGCGCAGTCCCTTGAGCAGGATGACCAGGCCCGTGGTGACGCAGACACCGGCCGCGATGGCGACCAGGTAGAGCAGCGGGTTCCCGATCAGCGGGACGACGAAGATGCCGCCGTGCGGGGCGCGCAGGGTGGCGCCGAAGGCCATCGACAGGGCGCCGGTGAGCGCGCCGCCCGCCATCGACGCCGGGATGACGCGGAGCGGGTCGGCCGCGGCGAACGGGATCGCGCCCTCGGAGATGAAGGACGCGCCCAGGACCCAGGCGGCCTTGCCGTTCTCCCGCTCGGCGGCGTTGAAGAGCTTGCTGCGCACGGTCGTCGCCAGGGCCATCGCCAGCGGCGGGACCATACCGGCCGCCATCACCGCGGCCATGATCTTCATCGCCGAGTCGCTCGGGGCGGAGACGGCGATACCGGCGGTGGCGAAGGTGTAGGCGACCTTGTTGACCGGACCGCCGAGGTCGAAGCACATCATCAGGCCGAGCAGCGCGCCCAGCAGGATCGCGTTGGCGCCGGACAGGCCGTTCAGCCAGTCGGTCATCGCCTTCTGTGCGGAGGCGATGGGCTTGCCGATCACCACGAACATCAGGAAGCCGACGACCGCGGAGGAGACCAGCGGGACCACCACCACCGGCATGATGCCGCGCAGCGCCGCCGGGATCCGCACCCCTTGGATCGCCATCACCACCGCACCGGCGATCAGACCGGCCGCCAGTCCACCGAGGAAGCCCGCGTTGATGGTCAGGGCGATGGAACCGCCGACGAAGCCGGGGACCAGCCCCGGCCGGTCGGCCATGCCGTAGGCGATGTAGCCGGCGAGCACCGGGACGAGGAAGGCGAAGGCCACGCCGCCGATCTGGAACAGCAGTGCCGCCCAGCTGTCGGCCTGGCTCCACACGAAGTGGTCCATCACCGACGGTGCCTCGTTGATCTCGTAGCCGCCGATCGCGAAGCCGAGGGCGATGAGCAGACCGCCCGCGGCGACGAACGGGACCATGTAACTCACGCCGGACATCAGCCACTTGCGGAGCCTGGTGCCGTAGCCCTCGCCGGACTCGCCGGTGCGCTCGACGGGCGTCCCGCCGGCGCCCGGGGAACCGGCGGTGACCTCACCGCGTGCCACCTTCTCGCGGACCTCGGCGATCAGCTCGCCGGGCCGGTTGATGGCGGCCTTCACACCGGTGTCGACGGTCGGCTTCCCGGCGAAGCGGTCCTTGTCGCGGACGGCGACGTCGTGGGCGAGGATCACGCCGTCCGCGGCCTCGATCACGGCCGGGTCGAGGCGGGTGAAGCCGGCCGAGCCCTGGGTCTCGACGACGACCTCGACGCCCGCCTCACGGCCCGCGTTCTCCAGCGACTCGGCCGCCATGTAGGTGTGGGCGATGCCGGTGGGGCAGGAGGTGACTGCGACGATACGGAACGGGCGCGCGGTCCCGGAACCGGCCTCGGGCTCGGCCTCGGGCTCGGTCGCGGATCCGGGCCCGGTCGCGGATCCGGTGGCGTCCTCGGTGGTCCCCGTGGCGGCGTCGGTGGAGGCCGCCACCGACGCCGCCACGGAGTCGTCGGGGGACGCCGGCGCGGGTTCCTCGACGTCCTCCCCGCGGATCAGCGCCGCAGCGGTCCCCGCGTCCGCCGCCGCCCGCAGCGCGTCGGTGAACTCGGTGTTCATCAACTGCCGGGCCAGGGAGGACAGGATGGTCAGATGGGCGTCGTCGGCGCCCGCCGGCGCGGCGATCAGGAAGATCAGGTCGGCCGGACCGTCGGCCGCGCCGAAGTCGATGCCCCGCGCGCTGCGCCCGAAGGCGAGCGTCGGCTCGGTGGCGTGCTCGCTGCGGCAGTGCGGAATGCCGATGCCGCCGTCGAGGCCGGTCGGCATCTGCGCCTCGCGGGCGGCCACGTCGGCGAGGAAGCCGTCCAGGTCGGTCACCCGGCCGAGCGCCACCATCCGCTCGGCGAGGGCGCGGGCCGCCGCTTCCTTGCTGTCGGCGGACAGGTCGAGGTCGACCAGGTCCGCGGTGATCAAGTCGCTCATCGCGGGCTCCTTAGCTCGCGTATCGCCCGGTCGGAGAAGTGGGCGGGGGCGGGGAGGGGGACGGGGGCGGGGAGGTGCAGCGGAGGGGGAAGGAGACGGGGAGGCGTAACGGGTGGAGGGAGGGGGCGGGGAGGTGCAGCGGGTGGAGGGAGGGGACGGGGGCCGTGCGGCGGTGAGGGGTCAAGACGCCGGCTCCTTCAGGGCGCGGTCCACGGGCACCACGGCCGTGACCGTCACCGCGTCCGGGTCCAGGTCGCCGGGCCCCGGCATCACGCTGCCGGGCAGTTGTACGGCGGCGGCGCCGTGGGCGACGGCCGAGGCGAGGGCGCCGGGCCCCGCGCCGCCGGCGATCAGGAAACCGGCGAGTGAGGCGTCACCGGCGCCGACGTTGCTGCGTACGGCGCCGACGCGCGCGCTGCCGAACCAGGCGCCGGCGTCGTCCACGAGCAACTGCCCGTCGGCGCCGAGGCTGGCCAGCACCGCCCGCGCGCCGAGCCCGCGCAGTTCCTCGGCGGCCTTCAGCGCGTCGCCGACGGTGGCCAGGGGGCGTCCGACCGCTCCCGCGAGTTCCTCGGCGTTGGGCTTGACCACGTCGGGCCGTTCGCGCAGCGCCTCAAGGAGTGCGGGTCCGGAGGTGTCGAGCGCGATCCGGACGCCGGCGGTGTGCGCGCGGGCGACCAGGTCGGCGTACCAGGAGGGGGCGAGGCCGCGCGGCAGGCTGCCGCAGCAGGCGATCCAGTCGGCGCCGTGCGACTGCTCGCGCACGGTCTCCAGGAGCAGTTCCCGTTCGTTCGCGGTCAGTTCGGGGCCGGGGGCGTTGATCTTCGTCAGGACGCCGTCCGCCTCGGCGAGCGCGATGTTGGAGCGGGTGGCCCCGGCGACGGGCACCGGGGCGGCCTCGATGCCCTGGGCGTCGAGCAGGTCGGCGACGAGCGCGCCGGGTGCGCCGCCCAGCGGCAGGACCGCGACCGTGCGCCGCCCGGCGGCGGTGACCGCGCGGGAGACGTTCACCCCCTTGCCGCCCGGGTCCACCCGCTCGCCGGTGGCACGGACGACCTCGCCGCGGTCGAGGGAGGGAACCTCGTAGGTGCGGTCGAGGGACGGGTTCGGAGTCACGGTGAGGATCATGCGCGTACTACTTCCGTGCCGCCGCGCTCGATGGCGGCGGCGTCTTCGGGGCTCAGGCCACTGTCGGTGATCAGCAGGTCGACGTCGCCGAGGTCGCCGAAGCGGGCGAAGTGCTCCTGGCCGTGCTTGGAGGAGTCGGCGAGGAGGACCACGCGGCGGGCGGCGGCGACGGCCGCCCGCTTGACGGCGGCCTCGGCGAGGTCGGGGGTGGTCAGGCCGTGCTCGGCCGAGAAGCCGTTGGCGGCCACCAGCAGCACGTCGGCGCGGATCTCGGCGTACGCCCGCAGCGCCCAGGCGTCCACGGCGGCGCGCGTACGGTGCCGGACGCGCCCGCCGACGAGGTGGAGCTGGATGCCGGGGTGGTCGGCGAGGCGGGCCGCGATGGGGAGGCTGTGGGTGACGACGGTGAGCGACGCCGCCGGCGGGAGGGCGGCGGCCAGGCGGGCCACCGTCGTACCGGCGTCGAGGATCATCGTGCCCTCGGCCGGGAGTTCGGCGAGGGCGGCCTTGGCGATGCGGTCCTTCTCGTCGGCCGCGGTGGACTCGCGCTCGGCGAGGTCCGGCTCGAAGTCGAGGCGGCCGGCCGGGATCGCGCCGCCGTGGACCCGGCGGAGGAGGCCGGCGCGGTCGAGGGCCTTCAGGTCGCGGCGGATGGTCTCCGCCGTCACCTGGAACTCCTCGGCGAGCGACACCACGTCCACCCGGCCGCCGTCGCGGGCCAGCCGGAGGATCTCCTGTTGCCGCTCCGGTGCGTACATGTCCGTTCGTCTCCGATCGGTGCCCGAACCTGTGGTTTCTTCGGGAGGCTACGCCCGGTTTTCGAGAAAGTAAACAGGTTCGGGCTTGAACGGGCTCGATCGGGCATGCGTAGGCACGGTTGGGCAGGTGAGCGCGGCCGGGCACGGGAGGGGCGGGAGGGCATGCGGCAGGGGCCGCCCCACGAGGAGGCGGCCCCTGGCCAGGCGGACGTGCGGGCGAGCGAGCGGGCTGGGCGGGAGGGGAGGACGGTGCGCTCAGGGAACGAGCGCGGGCTCCCGCTCCTCCGACGCGGCCGCCTCCGGCGCGCCGCCCTCGAGGTGCTGCGCCGGACGCTTCGGCAGGGCGGACATCAGCAGGAAGATGACGCCCAGCACCGCGGCCACCCAGTCCAGCGCGTGCTGGAAGGCGTCGGTGTACTCCGGACCGATCCGGGCCGGGGTGACGTCGTCGGCGATCACGCCGAAGAACACCACCGACACCAGCCCGAGCCCCAGCGCGTTGCCCATCTGCATCACGGTGTTGATCAGCCCCGAGGCCGACCCCGCGTGCTCGCGCGGCACCTCGGACAGGATCGCGTCGGTCAGCGGGGCCACGATCAGACCCATGCCGGCACCCATCACGACCAGGGGCGGTGCCATCTGCCACGGTGCGATGCCGAGGCCGTACCGGTCGGCCTCCCACAGGTAGAGCAGCACCCCGGCGGCCATCACCAGCGCGCCCGCCTGGAGCACCTTGCGCCCGAAGCGCGGGACCAGCTTCTGCACCGACAGCGCCGCCGCCGTCGACACCGCGAGCGAGAACGGCACGCCCGTCAGCCCGGCCTTCAGCGGGCTCCAGCCCAGCCCGAATTGCAGGTAGAGCGTCCAGACCAGGAAGAAGACGCCGAGCGCGACACCGAAGACGGTCTGCACGGCGATGCCCGCGGCGAAGCTCTTCACCCTGAACAGCGACAGTTCGACCAGCGGGGAGCCGTCCCGCGCGCTCTTGCGCCGCTCGTACGCCACCAGCGCCGCGAGGACGAGGAGCGAGCCGGCCATGGACAGGTGCCCCCACAGCGGCCAGCCCAGCTCGTGCCCGCGGGTGAGCGGGTAGACCAGCATCAGCAGGCCGAGCGTGACCAGTGCGACGCCGACGAGGTCCAGCTTGAGGGCGCGCGGGGCACGGGACTCGGTGATGAAGCGGCTGCCGAGGATCAGGCCGGCGATGCCGACCGGCAGGTTGATCAGGAAGATGGGCCGCCACTCCAGCCCGAACAGGTTCCACTCGGTGAGCAGCGCGCCGAGCAGCGGACCGGAGACCGCGCCGAGCCCGACTACCGCGCCGAACAGACCGAACACCTTGCCGCGTTCGTGCGACGGGAAGGTGGCGTGCACGATCGACAGCACCTGCGGCACCATCAGCGCGGCCATGGCGCCCTGGAGGATCCGGGAGACGACCAGCATCTCCGGGTTCACGGCGAACCCGCACAGCGCGGAGGCGACGGTGAAGCCGCCGATGCCGATGAGGAAGAGCCGTTTGCGGCCGTGGATGTCACCGAGCCGGCCGCCGGTGATCAGCCCGGCGGCGAAGGCGAGGGCGTAGCCGGCGGTGATCCACTGGATCTGGCTGAAGGTGGCGCCCTCGTTCCGCTGGATGGACGGGATCGCGATGTTGACGATCGTGACGTCGACGAGGTCCATGAAGGCCGCGGTCATCACGATGGCGAGGGCGAACCACCGGCGGCGGTCACCCGCGGCGGCCGCCCGAGCCGAGCCGGCCGGGGCGTCGGCAGGGCTGTCGGCAGTGTCGGCAGAGGTGCCACCAGAAGTGCCACCGGAAGTGCCACCAGGAGTGTCGCCAGGGGTGTCGCCACGGGAGTCGGTGGAGGTCTCGGTGAAGGACATGCCGTGAAGGTATGCGGTCAGTAGGTCAGATCATGTCCTAGTAGTACGTCATCCTCGAAGACATGACGACGGACACACCGGCCCGGCTGCTGACGCTCCTCTCCCTCCTCCAGACACCCCGGGAATGGCCCGGCGGCGAGCTGGCCGACCGGCTGGGGGTCTCCCGGCGCACGGTCCGGCGGGACGTCGACCGGCTGCGCGAACTGGGCTACCCGGTACAGGCGACCATGGGTGCCGAGGGCGGGTACCGGCTGGTCGCGGGCAAGGCGATGCCGCCGCTCATCCTCGACGACGAGGAGGCGGTGGCGATCGCGGTCGGACTGCGCGCCGGCGCCGGGCACGCGGTCGAGGGCGTGGACGAGGCGTCGGTGCGGGCGCTGGCCAAGCTGGAGCAGGTGCTGCCCTCCCGGCTGCGCCACCGGGTGGCCACCCTCCAGGCCGCGACCACGCCGCTGACCAGCGGGGACGGGCCGAGCATCGCGCCGGAGACGCTGACCGTGATGGCCTCGACGGTGGCCGGCCGGGAGCGGCTGCGGTTCGCCTACCGCGCCGGGGACGGCACCGAGTCGCGGCGTCTGACGGAGCCGTACCGGCTGGTGTCGACCGGCCGGCGCTGGTACCTCGTCGCCTACGACCTCGACCGGGACGACTGGCGGACCTTCCGGGTCGACCGGGTGAGCGAGCCGTTCGCGACGGGGGCGCGGTTCACCCCGCGGGAGCTGCCGACCGGGAGCGCGGCGGAGTACCTGCGGCGCTCCATGCAACGCCGGAACGACTCCTACGAGGTGGAGGTCGCCTTCCCCGCGCCGCTGGAGGTCGTCGCGGCGCGCCTGCCGGGCTGGCTGGGCCCGCCGGAGGCGTCGGCCGACGGGACGTCGTGCGTCCTGCGGGCGACGGTGTCGGACTCGGTGGAGTGGCTGGCGGTACGGCTGGCGATGCTGGGGCTGGAGTTCCGGGTCCGCCGGCCGGAGGAACTGGCGCGGTGCGTCCGGGACTTGGGGGCACGCCTGACTCGGGCCGCGGGGGCCGAGTGACACGGCGAGGGCGCTGCGAGACCCGCCCGGCCCGACGCCCGGCCGGTCCGACGCCCGCCCGTGCGGTCGCCCGGCCGCCTCGACGCCTGGCCGACTCCCGTCCGGCTCGGCGTCCGTCCGACCGCACGGGCGGGCGTCCTCCCGACCCGGAGCCCGGCCTCTCGGCGGACGCCCGCCAGGCCGACGTCCGCCCCAACTGGCGTGTGCCCAGCAGGCGTCCGCCCGGCCGGGCGGACGGGGGACGTGTATTGCGGCATACGGGGTCCGGGCTGACGGCCGGGGGGAAGGAACGCCCGCTTGCCCGCGCGCTTCACGCTTGCGGTGCTGTGACGTCCTCCCAGGGGAATGCCCGCAGCGCCTCCAGATTGCGCAGAGCCAGCGCGATCGGGCCGTGCGGCCCGTCCGGTGGCAGGTCCTCGGCGGCCCAGCGCTCCACGGCCACGCGGACCGCCGCCCCGGCCGTGGCGGCGGCGAACCGAAGGGCGGGCGACGCGGCGAGGCGGGCGACACTCTCGGCAACGTTGTCGCCACTCTCGGCTTCCCAACCAGCGGGCCCCTCGGCGCCCCGACCGCCGACCACTGCGGCGTCCCGGTCCCCTGACCCCTCGGCGTCCCGGCCACCGGCCCCCTCGGCACCCTGATCGGCGTGCGCCGCCCGTGCCGCGCGTGCGGCGAGGACCTCTGCCAGCGTCTCCTCCGCGCGGTGACAGACCTCCGCCCACACCTTCCGCAGCGCCGGGCTCTCCTGGGCCAGCCGGATCAGGGTGCGCACCCACTCCCAGGAGGCCGCCGACACCCCCACCCCGGGCGTCAGTGTGTGGCGCACCGCGTGCTCCAGGGCCTGCGGCGGCGAGAGGTCGGCGGGAGCGTCCCGCACCGCTTCCGCCCAGCGCTCGGCGCCCGCCGAGTAGAGCGGGGCGACGGCCTCCTCCTTGGTCGGGAAGTAGCGGTAGAAGGTGCGCGGGGCGATGCCCACGGCCTGGGCGATGTCCTCGGCGCGCGTTGCCCGCAGTCCCTGGCGTACGAAGAGTCTGGCCGCGGCCCGGGCGATCTCCATCCGGGTCTCGGCCTTGCGGCGTTCGGTCAGCGAAACGGCGGTCCGGCGGCGGGCGACGCCGACGGGACCGCCGGAGCTGGAGGTGGTGCTGCTCACTTCGGCAGGCTATGCCCATGTGGCAGAATCTGCCATCCGGCGGGCCACCCCGGGGTTCAGGTCCGGGGTGGCCCGCCATCCAAGCACGCCCGAGCGACGCGGGCCCAAAAACGGCGTGCGTCGTTTTCAAGCGCGCGCCCGAAAACGACGCACGCCCGAAAACGCCGCAGGGTTGTACAGCGGCGCGCGCCCGAACAGCGGCGCAGGTCCAAAAGGCGGCGCCGCAGCGGGACGCCGAAAGACGAGCCGGGCTCAGGCGCCCGGGGGGGGAGGGACGCCGAGCCCGGCTCGGGGAAGTCCCGGCGCCGGGGGGAGTGCGGCGGGACTTGGCTGAAGGGGCCAGGGGGGTGTGGCCCGAGGCCCGAACTGGTGGGCCCTGAAGTCTTGTTCCCTGGCCGCTGAAGGTTAAGCGACGTTCCACGGCCATGTTTGCGCGGGGTTTCGCCACCCGGCGCACACCGCGCCCGGCACGGCGTGCGCCACTCCGGCGGCACCTTACGCGGCCGCCTCGAAGCCGGTGTCACGGGCCAGCTTCTTCAGCTCCAGCAGCGCGTGCTTCTCGATCTGACGGATGCGCTCACGCGTCAGGCCGTGCTCCTTGCCGACCTCGGTCAGCGTGCGCTCGCGGCCGTCCTCGATGCCGTACCGCATCTTGATGATGGAGGCCGTGCGCGGGTCGAGGCGGCCGATCAGGCTGTCGAGTTCCTCGCTGCGCAGCAGCGTGAGCACCGACTGCTCGGGCGACACGGCGGAGGTGTCCTCCAGCAGGTCGCCGAACTGGGTCTCGCCCTCGTCGTCCACCGGCATGTTCAGCGAGACCGGGTCGCGGGCCCAGTCGAGCACGTCGGTGACGCGCTCCGGCGTCGAGCCCAGCTCCGCGGCGATCTCGGTGGGCTCGGGCTCCCGGCCGTGCTCGCGGTTGAACTCGCGCTGCACGCGCCTGATCCGGCCCAGCTCCTCCACCAGGTGGACGGGGAGGCGGATGGTCCGCGACTGGTCGGCGATCGAGCGGGTGATCGCCTGGCGGATCCACCAGGTCGCGTACGTGGAGAACTTGAAGCCCTTGCGGTAGTCGAACTTCTCCACCGCGCGGACCAGGCCGGCGTTGCCCTCCTGGATCAGGTCGAGCAGCGGCAGGCCGCTGCGGGGGTAGCGGCGGGCGACGGCGACGACCAGCCGGAGGTTGGAGCGGATGAAGACGTCCTTCGCCCGCTCGCCCTCGTCGATCAGGGCCTGGAGCTCTTCGCGAGTGGCATCCGCCCCGGTCTCCTCGTAGCCTTCGAGGACCTGCCGCGCGAACACACCCGCCTCGATGGTCTGGGACAGCTCGACCTCCCTGGCGGCGTCGAGCAGCGGGGTCCGTGCGATCTCGTCGAGGTACATGCCGACCAGATCGCGGTCGGCGAGCTCGCCGCCGTTGGCGCGGACGCTGGTTGCCGCATCGGCCGTCTCGCCGGTGGCGGACTGACGACGGGCGACGGCACGGGTTGCCATGCGTGCTCCCTTGCGATGGTGGGTCAGCGGGTGGTCCTTCGGACGCTCGGCACCCTCTCCGGTCTCTCCGGTACTCCCCGGACTCTCCTCGGGTGCCCTGCATCTGATGGAAACAACGACTGGAATCCGGACAGAATTCCCAACCTGACCCGCAATTTTTGTGATCATGCAGTACCCTGTCCCGCCACACGAGGGGTCGGGGCGCTGCCCAGGGACGGGACGACCAGGTCAGGCCGGGGGCGAGAGGGGCTCACGACCCTCACCGGCCTCCACGGCCAGTGCGTGAGTGAGACACCCGTCACCCCGGTGCCGAACTCTGCACTCCGGGCGAGTGCCACCCTTGGCCGCCCTCCTACCCTGAAGACGGCCCGCACCGCCGGATGGTTGCCACACGGTCACACGTCACCCCGGCCCACGACACAGACACAGGCACAGCCCCAGCCCCAGCCCCAGACGCAGGCACAGGCACAGGCACAGGCACAGGCACGCGTCAGCCGAACTGCACCGACCGCTTCGCCAGCCCCATCCAGAACCCGTCGATCACTGACTTCTGTTCCCGCACCCCGCCACCGGCGTCCGCCGCGCCCAGGGTGACGAACAGCGGGGCGAAGTGCTCGGTGCGCGGGTGGGCCAGCGCACCGGCCGGGGAGGTGCGGGCGAAGTCGAGCAGGGCGTCCACGTCACCGGCGTCCAGCGCCCGCCTGCCCCAGTCGTCGAACTCCGCCGACCAGGCGGGGACGCCGCCCTGACGCAGCGCGGCCAGGTTGTGGGTGAAGAAGCCGGAGCCGACGATCAGCACGCCCTCGTCGCGCAGCGGCGCCAGCCGGCGGCCGGTCTCCATCAGCCGGGCGGGGTCGAGCGTCGGCATCGAGACCTGGAGAACGGGGATGTCGGCCTCCGGGTACATCTCGACGAGCGGGACGTACGCGCCGTGGTCGAGGCCGCGGTCCGGCACGTCCTGCACGGGCGTGCCCGGGGCGCGCAGCAGCTTCCGTACCGACTCGGCGAGCCGTGGGGCGCCGGGCGCCTCGTAGCGCACCCGGTAGTAGTGCTCGGGGAAGCCCCAGAAGTCGTGGACGAGCGGGACGGTGCGGGTGGCGCCGAGGGCGAGCGGCGCCTCCTCCCAGTGGGCGGAGACGACGAGGATCGCCTTCGGGCGGGGCAGGGCGGCGGCCCAGGCGGCCAGTTCGCCCGGCCAGACCGGGTCGTCGGCCAGCGGCGGGGCGCCGTGGCTGAGGTACAGCGCGGGCATGCGCTCCTGGACGGCGGCGGACATGAGGCGACTCCTCCGCTTTCACAATTACTTGAACATTCAATCTCTAGGGGGTCAACCCTAGGCCTCCTTTGTTCAAACTTCAAGAATGCGCCTCGTACAGTGGATACATGAACACGGCATCCACCTCCTCCCCCGCCGCCGAAACCCGCTGGCTCACCACCGAGGAGCAGCGCGTCTGGCGTTCGTACATCGAGGCGGCCACGCTCCTGGAGGACCATCTCGACCGCCAGCTCCAGCGTGATGCCGACATGCCCCACGTGTACTACGGGCTGCTGGTCAAGCTCGCGGAGTCGCCGCGCCGGCGGCTGCGGATGACGGAGCTGGCCCGGTACGCCAAGATCACCCGCTCCCGGCTGTCGCACGCCGTCGCGCGGCTGGAGAAGAGCGGCTGGGTGCGGCGCGAGGACTGCCCCGCCGACAAGCGCGGCCAGTTCGCGGTGCTGACGGACGAGGGCTACGAGGTGCTGCGGCAGACCGCGCCGGGCCATGTGGCCGCGGTGCGCCAAGCGGTCTTCGACCGGCTGTCGCCGGAACAGCAGAAGTCCCTCGGCGAGATCATGCGGACCATCGCCGAGGGACTCCAGCCCGCCGAGGCGGGCGCGGACCTGCCCTGGCTGCGCTGAGCGCGGCCGGGTCGGGCCCGGGACCGTACGCGGGGGCGTCCCCTCCCCCGCGTACGGACGTGGCGTGTACGGATACGGCCGTACGGATCTGTCGTGGCCGCCCCGAAGCGGGCCCCGATGCCGGTGTCAGTGCGCGACGACCGGGACCGGCACCTCGTCCTCCCGAGCCGCGTCACCCGCACCGGACCCGGTGACCGGCGTGCCACCCGGGCGGCCGGCGTTGACGAGGGTCAGGGCGATCAGCGCCGCGGCCACCAGGATGCCGACGGCGGCCCAGATCGCGCTGGTGTAGCCGTTCACCATGCCTTCCAGCTCGACCAGCTGCCGCTGCGAGGGCGAGGTGGCGGAGCCGATGCGGTCGGCGATGTAGGACGTGGTGGCGGAGGCGGCGATCGTGTTCAGCAGGGCCGTGCCGATCGCGCCGCCCACCTGCTGCGAGGTGTTAACCATCGCGGAGGCGACCCCGGAGTCGCGCGGCTCGACGCCCTGGGTGGCCAGGGACATGGCCGGCATGAACGCCGTACCCATGCCGAGGCCGAGCAGCAGCATGGCCGGCAGCAGCAGGGCCGCGTAGGAGGAGTCGATCTCCATCCGGGTCAGCAGCAGCATGCCGAGCGCGGCGACCAGGAAGCCGGGACCCATCAGCAGCCGCGGCGCGACCCGGGTCATCAGTCGGGTGCCGATCTGGGTGGAACCGGTGATCATGCCCGCGATCATCGGCAGGAAGGCGAAGCCGGTCTTCACCGGCGAGTAGCCCTTCACGACCTGGAGGTAGTAGGTCAGGAAGAGGAACAGGCCGAACATCGCGATGATCGCCAGGCCGAGGGAGAGGTAGACACCACCGCGGTTGCGCTCGGTGACCACGCGCAGCGGCAGCAGCGGCGCCTTGACCCGGGCCTCGACGAGGACGAACGTGAGCAGCAGCACCACGGACGCGACGAACATGCCCACCGTCACGGTGTCGCTCCAGCCGTGGGACTCGGCGCGGGTGAAGCCGTAGACCAGCGCCACCAGGCCCAGGGTGGACAGGATCACGCCCGGCACGTCGAGCGACGAGCGGTTGCGGCCGCCCGCGGGCTCACGGATCACGAACCAGGCACCGGCCGCGGCGACGATGGCGAACGGGATGTTGACGAAGAACGTCCACCGCCAGTCCAGGTACTCGGTGAGGAAACCGCCGAGGATCAGACCGACGGCGCCGCCGCCACCGGCGATGGCACCGTAGATGCCGAACGCCTTGGCGCGCTCCTTGGCGTCCGTGAACGTCACGGCGAGCAGCGAGAGCGCGGCCGGGGCGAGCAGCGCGCCGAAGACACCCTGCAGGGCGCGGGCGCCGAACATCATCGCCTCGTTGGTCGCGGCACCGCCCAGCGCGGAGGCGACGGCGAAGCCGGCCAGGCCGACGACGAAGGCGCGCTTGCGGCCCCACAGGTCGGCTATCCGGCCGCCGAAGAGCAGCAGACCGCCGAAGGCGAGGGCGTAGGCGGTGACGACCCACTGCCGGTTGCCGTCGGAGATGCCGAGGTCCTGCTGGGCGGAGGGCAGTGCGATGTTCACGATGGTCGCGTCGAGGACGACCATCAGCTGGGCGAGCGCGATGAAGACGAGCGCCTTCCAGCGGCCGGCATCGGGGACGCCGGGAGCTTGGGCCTCGGCGGCTGTTCGAGACATGGGGGTACCCACTTCGGGACTCGGGACGGAAGAAGGGAAAGAAAGAGAGGGAAGAAAGGGAAGAAAGGGAAGTCGCGGAAAACGGAGTACTGACTGCTGCTGACTACTGACCAGTGCTGATTACTGACTACTGCCGACTACTGACTGCTGCCGGCTGCTGCCGGCTGCTGCTGCTACTGACCGGAGCCCGGCGCCGAACTGATCGGTCAGGCCCGGCGCAGATCCTCCAGAGTCGCGGCCGTGCCCGGCAGGTCGGAACGGGCCGGGGCCCGCAGACCGTCCAGGAACAGCTGCAGATGACGGTGGACGAAACGGTCGCCGTGCAGGCACTCCGTACCGGCCGGCGGCCGGCTGAGCTGCGCCACGGCGACCATCAGGTCACCGACACCGACATCGGTACGGAGCTGCCCGGCCGCCTTCGCCCGGTCCATGACCGCGGCGACGAGCCGCTCGACGCGTTCACGTGCCGCCTCCAGGTCCGGATGGTGCTGGTCGAAGGTGCTGGCGACCATCGGGCACAGGGCGCTGATCCGCTCGTCGGCGGCGACGTGCACGAAGCGCTCCAGCGCCGCGAACGCGTCGCCGGTCTCCGCGAGCGCCAGCTCGGCCGCCCGCGCCGTACGTTCCATGACCGAGCAGACGACCTCGCGGACGAGGGCGTCGCGGTCGGGGAAATTGCGGTACACCGTGGCGTTGCCGACACCGGCCCGGCGGGCGATCTCGTCGAGCGGCACGTCGGGGCCGTGCTCGACGAACATCTCCCGGGCGGCGGTGACGATCCGCTCCCGGTTGCGCAGGGCGTCGGCACGCGGCCGGGACGCCTTGCGCTGCACGGGGCTTGCGGTCTGCACGGCGTACTCCTCGTGATCGTCGAAATATGTGGACCGGTGGGCCCTGTGACCGGTGGCCCTGTGACCGCTGTGAGCCATGTGACGACTGTGGCCGCCGGGGCCCCGAACCGGGGAGCTGCTCCCCGTTTCGCTTGGACACCGGTCTAAACGGGGAAACGATCCCCGCTTATTTCCCACCCGCGAGAATCTTCCGGTGACCTGTGTCACAGCCCTCCGGTGCGCTACCGCCGGGAAACCCACGATCGGTCTCCTCCAGCGCGCGCCCCCGGGTCCCTCGGCGGAGGGTGAGCGCAAGGGAGCAGCCGGAGACGGGTGGCTGCCGTGGTCCGGGAGGTCTGCATGCAGCCGCAGCGCCGTCGGATACGCCCGCGCCGCGTGGTCACCCTGGCGACCGTCACCGTCCTGACCCTCGCCGTCAGCACCTCGGCCGGCACCGGGCAGCTCACGCCGGGTGCGGCACCGGCCGGAGCCGGGCCGTCCTCCCTCTCCCGCTCCTCCGCGCACGGCCCCTGCCTGATCACCGGCGGTCCCCAGGTCCAGATGTCGGAGGGCATCCCGACCTCCGACGACTACACCCGCTCGACCGGCACCGTCCGCGCCCTCACCTTGATGATCGACTTCTCCGACGCGCCCGGCGAGGGCCGCGCCCTCGACCGCTACGCGGAGTTCTTCCCGCAGACCGAGGAGTGGTTCCGCACCAGCTCCTACGGCCGTCTCGACTACCGCCCCGCCACCCCGATCCGGGACTGGCTGCGCATGCCGAAGCCGTTCGCCGAGTACGGCATAGAGCGCGGCGCCCCCTTCGACCCGGGCTACCGCAAGCTCGTCGAGGACATCGTGGCGACGGCCGACGCGGACGTGGACTTCGGGGCGTACGACCTGCTGAACGTGCTGGTGACCCCCAACGCGGGCCCCTCCGCCCTGGACACCGTCCTGTCCGTCACCTTCGCCGGCAACGCCGAGGCGCCGGTCGCCGACGGCGTGCCCGTCGCGAACGCCTCCTTCGTCTACTCCCGCCAGGACGACGGCTCCGGCTCCTACGACAAGACCGGCTACCGCGTCCTGCCCCACGAGAACGGCCACGTCTTCGGCCTGCCCGACCTCTACACCCAGGAGGGCGGGGGCGCGGTCGGGCACTGGGACATCATGAGCGAGGACTGGGGGGCCAACAACGACCTGCTCGGCTGGCACAAGTGGAAGCTGGGCTGGCTGGACGCCGACCAGGTGCACTGCGCGTCCAAGCCGGGCACGACGGAGTACGAGCTGACGCCGCTGGCCGGCAAGGACGGCTCGAAGCTGGTCTTCGTCCCGCTGAACGCCCGCTCCGGGTACGCCGTCGAGCTGCGCACCCGGGCGGGCAACGACGAGGCGGTGTGCCGTCCGGGCGTACTGATCTACAAGGTCGACGCGGACGTGGACACCGGCATGGGGCCGGTGACGGTCTACGACTCCCACCGGGACAGCGGCGGCTGCACCCGCAGCCCGAACGTGCACGCCGAGCTGTCCGACGCCACCTTCACTCCGGGCGAGACCTTCAAGGACCCGCGCGACGGCGTGACGATCACCGTGGCCGGGGCGGATCTGGAGGGGCACCACCGGGTCCGCGTGACGCGCAGGTGAGGACTCGGCCCGGCGGGCGGAGCGGCGGACGGCGAGGAGGGCGAGGGGGCGAGGGGGAAGGGGAGGGGTCGAAGGTCAGGGCCAGGGCCACAGACAGGGCCAGGGACATGGCCGGGCAAGCGGGGACGCTCGGATTCTCCGATTACGGTAGGGCTGCCGCGACCGCCGCCCACCGGAGACCGACCCGATGCCCGCCCACATCACCCCCGACGCCCCCGACGAGGGCACCGCCGCACCGGCGGAGGCGGTCACCCCGCTGCTGCGCGGCATCACCGTCCTGCGGCGGCTGACGGACGCGGACGGCACACTCAGCCTCAGCGCCCTGGAGAAGTCGACGGGCCTGGCCCGCTCCACCGTCGACCGCGTCACGGCCACCCTCGCCCGCATGGGCTACGTCCGCCTGGACGGCCGCGACGTGACCCTGGCCCCCCGCCTGACGGAACTGGGCAACGCCTACCTGGCCGCCCTCCGCCTCCCCGCCCTGCTGTCCTGGCGGGCCGACGCCCTCGCCGACGAACTGGACGAGTCGGTCTCCCTCGCGGTGGGCGACCGCGACGGCATCCGCTTCATCCACCAGGCCACCCGCCGCCGCGCGATGTCCCTCAGCTTCCGCATCGGCGACCTGCTGCCCGCCGAACGCACCGCGCCGGGACCGCTGTTCGCGGCGGAGTGGACGGATCCGGACTGGGACCGCTGGCGCGGCCGCCGGGCGAGCGACCCGCACGACCACGGCTTCCCGGCCGTGCCGCCCCGGGAACAGGCGCCCCCGGACGAGGACTTCGAAGCCCGCACGGCACGGGCGGCGGCCGACGGCTGGGCCCTGGACGACCAGTTGATCGAGCCGGGCCTGGTCGCGGTGTCGGTACCGGTACGGCACCCGGCGACCGGCCGGGTGGCCTGTGTGGCGAGCGTGGTGAGCCACACCAGCCGCCACACGGCACAGGACCTGCGCACGTCCCTCCTCCCCCGTCTCCGCTCGGCGGTGGAGACGATGGAGACCGACCTGGGCACGGCCCCGCCCCCGGAGCCGCCCGCGCCCCCCTCGGGCCTGGCCACCTGGACATCGGCGTCGAAGCAGGAACTGGGCCGGGACTTCATCGAATCCCTGGCGCGCGGCCTGACGGTCCTGACCGCCTTCGGCGAGGGCTGCCCTGCGCCGACCCTCACGGAGGTGGCCCGGGCGACCGGCCTGGCCCGCGCGACGGCCCGCCGCGCCCTCATCACCCACCAACACGCGGGTCTGGTGCGGACGGCACCGGACCACACCTTCGAGCTGACCCCGAGGGTCCTGTCCCTGGGCTTCCCGCCGCTCTCCCGCACCTCCCTCCCCCAGATCGCCCGGCCCCACCTGACGGAGCTCGCGGACCGGGTCCTCGAATCGACGTCCCTGGCCGTCCTGGCGGACACGGGCACGGAGATCCAGTACACGGCCCGGGTGGCCACCGGCCGGGTGATGAGCACGGACATCGCGGTCGGCACCCGCCTGCCGGCCTACGCCACGTCGCTCGGCCGCGTCCTGCTGGCGGCGCTCCCGGCCCCGGAACGCACGTACGGCCCCCTGCGTGCCCTGACCCCGCGCACCATCACCGACCCGGCCCGCCTGACCGCCCTCCTGGCCGACGTCCACGCGCACGGCTACGCCCTGGTCGACGAGGAGCTGGAGGCCGGCCTGCGCTCCATCGCGGTCCCGGTCCACGACCGCGCGGGCCGCGTCGTCTCCGCCCTGAACGTGGCGATGCACGCGGCCCGCCGCACGACCGCGGCGTGCGTCGAGGACATCCTCCCCGAGCTGAGAAGAACGGCGGCATCGATCGAAGCGGACCTGAGGGCGGCGGGCCGCTTCCGCCGCGTCCCCCTGGCCTGACGGCGGCAGGCCGCTCCGCCGCGGCCCACTGACCCGACCCCGCGGCCTTCCGCCCACCACCCGCTACACTGTCCGCGGTGGCACCGCCGCACCGGCGACGCCGCCACGCACCATCACCGGCCTTCGTAGCTCAGGGGATAGAGCACCGCTCTCCTAAAGCGGGTGTCGCAGGTTCGAATCCTGCCGGGGGCACCATGCAGTACCGCTCTGACCTGGGGTTTACCCCCCAGGGAGGGGCCTCACTCGGCCTCGGACATCACGTCCGGGGCCGTTTGCGTGAGCGCTGCGTGAGCGGACGGGGCGGCAGCCCCCGAAATGGCCCCCAAACGATCAGCACCGTCCGGCACATCGCGAGGGGCACGTGCCCGCGGAACAAGACGGGCCGCCGCCTCGGCGATCACGAGATCCGCCTCGGGCAGCAGGCTCGTGTACGTGTCCGCTGTGATGGTGATCGAGGAGTGGCCGAGCATCTCCTGGATGTCCTTCAGGTCGGCGCCAGCCGCGTGGGCGAGGGTCGCTGCGCCATGGCGCAGGTCGTGGAGCCGGACCGGCGGGAGGCCGATCTCCTCGTACAGCTCGATGAAGCGGCGGGTGACATTGGCGGGGTGGAGCAGTTCCCCGTTCTCCCGCGTGAAGACACGGCCGGTCTCCACCCAGGCGGTCCCCCACTTCTCACGCTCTTCGTCCTGCCGAGCGCGGTGCCGGCGCAGGACCTCGACCGTGTCCGCGTCCAGGGCGATGGTGCGCGCACCTGCGTCGGTCTTGGGGTCGTCCTCGTAGACCTCCCAGCCGTCGACGACGAGCTGCTTGGCGACGGTGATGAGGCCCGCGTCCAGGTGGGTGTCGGTCCACTTCTGCCCGCACGCCTCGCCGCGCCGGAGCCCGCGGAACGCGATGAGGTGGAACAGGGCGTACAGGCGGTCGTCCGCCGCGTGGTCGAGGAAGCGCCCGGTGTGTTCCGGCGTCCAGACCATGACGGGCGAGGGCTTCTCGCCGGTGCGCTGCCAGTGCAGGACCCGTTCCTCGGTCCACACGAGCGCCTTGGGCCGCTTGCCCGCTTCCAGTTCGACGTGAGCGGCCGGATTGAAGGTGATCATCTGCTGCGCGATCGCGGAGTTCAGAGCGGCGCGCAGGGTGGATCGGACGCGCTGGCGCGTCGCCGGCCCGACGATGCGGCGGTACGGCTCCATGTCGGCGATGGCCGCCTTCATCGCCTTGCGGCGAGCGCGCGGCTCGCGCCCCTTCCACGGGACCCGGGCCAGCTCTTCGAACGCCTTGCGCCGGGCGGCGTTGCCCTCGGCGATCTCGACGTTGTCCTCGGCGATGGCCTCGAACATCTCCGAGAGGTGAGAGACGCGGAGACGGTCGAGCCGCAGGTGGCCGATGCGCGGCTTGAGGTGAACGCGGATGTTGCTCTCGTCGCGGCTGATGGCGCTCTGCCGCCCCTTCTTGCCGGCCAGCCACATGTCCAGCCACTCACCGACGGTGAGCCTGCTGATCAGGTCCAGGCCGTGGGTGAGGCGGCGCCGGGTCGACTCGATGTTCGGCAGCGGCGCCTTCTCGGCGGCCACGGTCTCCAGAAGCTGGGCAATCTGGGCCAGGGCCTCGGGGTCGTCGGACTCGGCGAGCCCCAGGAGGGCACGCACGTGGTCGAGGTCGGCCTGGGCTTCCTTGAGGCTCTCGTAGCCGGCGCGGCTGAAGGAACGGCGGGTGCCGTCCTCACGAGGGGGAAGCTCCTGACGTATGGAGTAGGAGCCGTGCTTGCGGCTGGAGAGCTTGGAGCAGCTCTTGCCGAGCGGCTTGCCAGTCTTCGGGTCGCGGCAGTAGCAGCGGCGGTGGGTGGAGCCCTTCAAAGGCGTTCCTCCGGGATGGTGTTGGGGTCCGTTTCGGGTGGGTCGACATCGCCCAGTGCGGGTGGCAGGTCTGGCGGGGTGGCTCCCTCGTCGCGGATATCGCGGCGGAGGTGGCGGAGGTTGTACTTGGCGGAGATGGCCTGGTCGGCGTATTCGGTCCGCCTGCGTTCGGCTTCTTCCTGCTGGGCGCGGCTGGTGGCCGTTTTGGCGGCGAACCGTGCCCGTTCTTCCTCTTCGAGCGCGGCGAGCGCGGTGCGCGTGAGTCTGGCGTGCAGCTCGAAGTCGGGGACCATGCCCGCGTCGCGTTCGGGCACCTCCTGTTCGCCGGTGAAGCGCCGTAGGGCGTCCCAGGTGGGGACGAGCCTCTGGAACGGGAGTTCCTGGGTCTGATCGACGTATCCGACCGGGAAGATCAGGCAGACCGGGTACGTCTCCAGGGCGGCGGCCAGCACGATGACGTCCACCAGCGGCAGGGTGGCCCGGCGTCCGGACTCCATGTTGGCGATCACATTGCGCGGGATCGGGTGCCCGAGCCGCTCGCACTGGTCGGCCAGGTCCTGCGCACTCCATCCCATCTCCTTTCTCCGTCGCCGGACCTCGCCGGCCACGTTGGCCTTGATCCGGTCCACCCACTCGGGGAAGTCGTCGTCCTCTTCATCATCGAAACCACGTTGTGTCATGCAGACACAGTAGCTCGCTCATGATGGTTCCTAGCCGCCTGGAGCCGGACGTGTTGGGCATGTTCGCCGAGGGCTGTGACGAAGGGAGCGCTGCGTGCGCGATGAGGCGATGGTCGAGCAGGCGAGGGGCATGACTCGCGAGGAACTGCTGGCCCTTCCAGTTGCCGTTGACCTGGACACGGGCAACCGCGCGTTGGGGCTCGGGCGGAGCAAGGGCTATGAGTTGGCCAAGCGGGGCGAGTACCCGTGCAAGGTCCTGCGCCTGGGCAAGGCGTACCGCGTGGTGACCGCCGACCTGCTGAATCTGCTGGGGCTGGCCGCTTGAGGGCGAAGCAACATAGCAGGCAGTTCTGCGCTGAGCTGACACAGAAGCGCTGGACTGTGGCCAGGCGTGGACGTACTGTCCGTGTTCCCTCGCGGTGGCCTGCTGCCCGCGAGAAGGGGATGGGCCCCCAGCGGTGCGACGCCGGAGGCCCGAGCAACCCCGAACGGCCCTGGAAGAACCAACCCGGCGGCAAGGGCGTGCGAGCCCGCCACCGCCAGACGAGGAGCTGCCCTGTGGAACACCCCGAGCCCCAGCCCTATTCCCACCCCGACAAGCCCGTGTGGCCGCCGGTGGTCGCTCCCGGCAAGCCCGGTGAGTACGTCGGTCAGGCTTCTGCCGCTGACGACATCGAGGGCGCTGTGGCGGACGAGCCTGCCGAGGAGACGGAACCGGACCCCGAGCCGACCGCAGGATCGGCCCTGCTGGACGAACTGCGTCGGCGGATAGCGAAGTTCGTGATCCTGCCCTCCGAGCAGGCTCTCGACGCCGTCACGTTGTGGGTGGCGGCGACGCATCTCCAGCCCGCGTGGCAGCACGCCCCGCGCCTGGCGGTGGTGGGGCCGGCAAAGCGGTGCGGCAAGTCGCGGCTGCTTGACGTGCTGACCGAGACGGTCCACGAGCCGATGCTCACGATCAACACCACGCCGGCGGCGGTCTTCCGCTCCATCACCGAGGAGCCGCCCACGCTCCTCGTGGACGAGGCGGACACGATCTTCGGCACGCCGAAGCAGGCGGAGAAGAACGAGGAGATGCGCGGCCTGCTGAACGCCGGCCACCAGCGCAACCGCTACGTGACACGGGTGGTCGGCAACGACCACACGCCCCACCGGTTCGCCACCTTCGCCATGGCGGCCATCGCCGGGATCGGAGACCTGCCCGACACGATCATGGACCGATCGGTGGTCATCCGTATGCGCCGGCGGGCGGAAGGAGAGAGTGTCCGGCCGTTCCGGTCGCGGCGTGACATCCCCGCACTCCATGACCTGCGCGACCGTATCGCGGCCTGGGCGGGTCCCCTGGTGGACGAGGCCGCCGACCTGGAACCGATGATGCCGGTCGAGGACCGGGCCGCCGACACGTGGGAGCCCCTGGTCATCGTCGCCGATCTCGCGGCCGGTACCTGGCCGCGCCGTGCCCGTACCGCGTGCGAGCGGATGGTCGCCGCCGAGGCGGCGGCCGAGGAGGACCACCCCAGCGGGGCCCGCATTCTGGCCGACATCCGGCGCGTCTTCGTCGCCCAGCGCGAGGTGGACAGCCTCTCCACGGAGGAGCTGATCCACCACCTGCGCCAGGACCCGGAGAACCCGTGGGCCGAGTGGGGGCGCAGCGGGCTCAGCCCGCGCGACCTCGGCTCGATGCTTCGGCAGTTCGGCATCAAGCCCGGCAACGTCCGCATCGCCGACGGAACGCAGCGCAAGGGCTACATGCGCAACAAGTTCCTCGACCCCTGGCGCCGCTACTGCCCGACCGTCCACCCGGTCGACGCCGCAAGCACCCTCCCGCAGGGCTGACACCGCCCCGCTCCCAGGTTGCCGTCCTTGCCGTCCCTGCCGTGATCGCGCAGGTCAAAGGGCATACGTGCAAGACGGCAACCGGGCCCAAGACGGCACACGATCACGACCGCCGGCGCCGGGACGTCGCCCGCATCCGTCTCGTGCCGTCCCACGCGTACGTGCCGTATCGCCGCAGGTCACCGGCCATGAGGCCAAGACGGAAAGCAGCCCCGTATCGTCCGCGCCCCGCCTCCGCCCGGGGCGCGGCCGAGACGGACACCGACCGGGCCTGCCGTACCGGCCCTGACCAGCGCTTGCAACGGCCAAGACGCCCAAGACGCTTCACACCCCTACCCCAAGGAGTATCCCCGCTTGACTCTCCTCTCCCGCCTTCGACCACTACGCCGCACGCAGCCGGGTAGCAGGCCCGGTGAGGGGCGGCCGACGGCGACTGGGCACACTGCCGAACGGTTCGCGCTCATCGCCGCCGGAGTCGTCATCGTCCTCCTGACGGCCGGAGCGTTCTGGCTCTCCTACGCGCACCTGGCCGACGTTGCCGGCCAACACGGCCTCGGCAACTCCCCGATCCGCCGCTGGGCGTGGCCCGCCACTCTCGACGCGTTCATCGTCGCGGGCGAACTGCTCATGCTCCGCGCGAGCCTGCGCCAGGTCACCGACTTGTGGGCCATCGCTGTGACCGCCATCGGGTCGGTCGGATCCATCGCGCTCAACGTGGCGGGCGTGAGCGGAACGAGCGACGCCCGCACTGTGCACTGGCTCGACTACGTGGTCGCCGCAGTCCCGCCGACCGCCGCGCTCCTTGCTTTCGGCGTCCTGATGAGGCAGATCCACCAGCTCGTCGAGCGGCCCGACGGCCACCGAAAACCCGTGTCCGTCCCGGAGTCGATGCCCCCGGCCAAGGTGGTCGTCCCGCTGGCCACTCCTGGCGAAGGCAAGGATCACAGCGACGGGCCGACGGAGCATCCCGACCCCGATCATCTGGCCGACACCGCAACCCCGCCGGGCGGCGAGGCCACCAGCAAGCCCCCCAAGCCGACCGGAGCACGGCCTCGGCGCACCGGGCGCCCGCAGGACATCTCCGATGACGAGATCCGGGCCGTCGCGCGCGAGATCATGGCCCGTACGGGAACCGCTTCCCCCACCGAGGTCGGCGAAGAGATCCGCGTCAACCGCGGCCGCAAGGTCGGCAACGCCCGCGTGAAGAACGTCTGCGACGAGCTGAACGCCCAAATGGTCGAGCCGGGCCCCGCGGCCGCAGTCGGCAGCAGCACCGGCTGACCCGTCCGCAACGACGCCCTTCGGTGGCACCGGAGGTACTTCCGGTGCCACCGAAACCCGGTCGGCCCCCACACCGAACCCGCCGGAATCCCACCCCCGCCATCCGGCCACCACCCGTAGCGCCCACTCCTCCACAGCTGTGGACAGCCAACTACCGGCTGCACGTCGCCCGGCCTTCCCCGCCGACCTGCCTGCCCTTTCTGCCTCATCCGGAGAACTGCCCATGACGCGCCACCCGCACGACGCGCACGATGCCGAAGTCGTCCCGGACGAGCTGTCCGTGCCGACGAAGTCGCCTACGCTGAAGGAGCGTTTGCGGAACGCGTTCGGACGGCCTGCCCCTGGCGGAGCCAGTAGTACCCCGAGTCCGACTCAAGGCCGGTCTTCGGGGATCTCCGCCCCGGGGGTGGCGGAGACGGCCCGACGCCAGGGGGCGCCGGACCGGGAGGTCGGGACCGAGGGCGGCCCCGACCTGGACGAGCTCCACTCCGTCCAGCAGCAAATCCTCCGCCCCACACCCGCCACCGAACCGACGGCCGGTGAGCGAGCGGTGCAGAGCGTGCAGCCGGCAATCCGCCGTTTCACTGGCACCAAGCGGACCGTCCGCGTCGGCCCGCTGCGGTTCACCGGCGACGAGCACAACGTGCTGCAGGAGGCCGCTGCCGAGCACGGCTACAAGGGGGAATCCGGCTTCGCCGCCGACATCGTTCTTGCCTTCATCACCGGCCGGTTCACCGCGAACCTCCCGCTGTCCGAGGACCGCCGCCGCACCCACATGTTCCGCGCCCAGGTGCTGCGCGAGCTCAACCGCATCGGCGTCAACGTCAACCAGATCGCCCGCGCCCTCAACAGCGACCTCACCCCGCCCGACATCCGCCGACGCCTTGGCGAGCTGCACGATCTGCTGGAGCTGATCGCCGAGGCCCTGCGTGAACCGGACATCACCAGGAAGGACCTGGCCGCGTGATCGCCGCCATCAAACCGGCCGGGTCCAACACCCGTGGCCTGCTCGCCTACCTCTACGGCCCCGGCCGCCACGACGAGCACACCGACCCGCACATCGTCGCCGGCTTCGCGATGCTCGGCATGCCCGACCCCGGCCGGGACCCGGACGCCACTCTCACCCAGCTCGCCCGCCACCTCGACGAGCCCGTCCACCTTCGGAACAGCGAGTTCGGCAAGAAGGTCTCCGACCACGTCTGGCACTGCCCCGTCCGCACCGCACCCGAAGACCGCCACCTCTCCGACGCCGAGTGGGCCGAGATCGCCCAGAGGATCGTCGAAGCCGCCGGCATTGCCCCGCCCGGCGACGACCTGGCCTGCCGTTGGATCGCGGTACGCCACGCCGACGACCACATCCACATCCTCGCCACCACCGTCCGCGAAGACGGCCGCCGCCCCAAGCTCCACGACAGCGGCATCCGCGTCGGCGACGCCTGCCGCCAGATCGAGACCGACTACGGCCTGCGCCAACTGAAGAAAGGCGACCGCACCGCCGGACGCAGGCCCACCCAGGCCGAAATGCACAAGGCCGAACGCCTCGGCTGGGAGCAGACCAGCCGCGACTGGCTCCAGGACCGCATCCGCACCGCCATCCCCCACGCCAGCAACACGGAGGAACTCCTCGCCTACCTCGAAGCCATGGGCATCGCGGTCAAACCCCGCCGCGGACCGTCCGGAGACCTCCTCGGCTACGCCGTCGGCCGCCCCGGCGACCTCAACAAGGACGGCGAACAGATCTTCCACCCCGGAGGAAAGATCGCCCCCGACCTCACCCTCCCCAAGCTCAGGGCCCGCCTCGAAACCGCCCCGCCGGAGGAACACCCCACCGCACGCCGCGACCGTCCTGTCACCCCCTGGCACCAGGCCATCGACGCCCTCGACACCCTCCACCAGGGGATGGCCGACGACACCCACGCCCAAGCCCACATCACCGCGCTCGGCGACCTCATTGAAGCGACCGCCCAGAAAGCCCCCGCTCACCTTTACGCCGAACTGCGAGCGGCCTCACGGGCGTTCGTCCGCGCTCAGCGCTCCCAGGTCCGCGCCGAGAACCAGGCCGCTACGACCCTGCGCCGAGCGGCCCGGGACCTCGCCCACACCGCCACCGGCCCCGACGGCAGCGCCCTGGCGACCCTGCTGGCCGCCCTCGTCTGGGCCACGATCGTCACCGCCCGCTGGCACGAGGCGAACAGCCACGCCCACCAGGCGGAAGCCGCCCGCCAGAGCCTCCACCACCTGAAGGCGGCCGCTGACCGAGCCCTCACGCCCGTCGTCGACAGCCTCGCCACCCGCCGGCCGAGCGACCAGGCCCGCCGGACCCTCGCCCACGACGTTCGGGCCGCTGTCCCCGACCATGCCGACCGCATCCTCACCGACCCCGCCTGGCCGGCCCTCGCCACCGTCCTCGCCGACGCCGAAGCCGGCGGTCACAAACCCCACCAGCTCCTTAAGGAGGCCGCCGCCCAGCGTGAACTCACCACCGCCCGCCAACCCGCCCGTGTCCTGATCACCCGCATCCAGCACACCAGCCGCAACCCCGCCCCCAACCCCCGCGCCGAAGCCGCCCGCCGCCGCTCCACCATGGCGCCCGCGCCCAGCGGACACCAGGCCCGAAACCCCCAGCCCACCACGACACCCACGCCCGCCGGGCAACGCCACCGACAGCGCTGACAGCCACGGAAGGTCCCCCTGCCAGCCGTTCCCATCTGGGATGATCCAGGTGGCACATGAGCGTGTAGGGAGTAGGCATGGACCCCAGCGACTGGATTTCTATCGGGTCAGGCGGTGTGGCTCTGCTGGCGGCAGGCTTCGCGTTCTGGCAGGCCAGGACCGCAGCCGACTCAGCGAAGCACGCTGGCCGCCAAGCCCAGGCGGCCGAGGCCCAGCTGAATATTGCCAGGGAACAGATCCAGCAAGCCGAGCGCGTCCACCGCGAACAATTGGCGCTCGCTGAGCGGGTGCACCGGGAGCAGAACGAGCCGTACGTGGTCGTGGACATCGGCCCCGACCAGCCTGGGTCCAGCTTGCTCGTGCTGAGCATCCACAACATCGGAACCACCGTGGCCCGTGACGTACGCATCCAGGTCACGCCCACTTTGGAATCCAGCCACGCCAAGTTCACCCCTCGACTGGCAAGCGCTCTGAATCGAACCATTCCGATGCTGCCGCCGAACCGCCGCCTCGTGTACGCGTTCGACGGTCCGCAGCGCTGGAGTACTGACCTGCCCATGCGCTACGACTTCACGGTGGATGCTCACGGCCCGCAGGGCGCAGTTGAGACGCTCACCTACACCGTGGACCTGGAGGCACTGGCCGGGTATTTGATCGGAGAGCGTCCGCTGAAGCGCATCGAGGAGCACCTGGGCAAGATCGATAGTCGCCTGGATGCACTGGCCGACGCGTACGACAAGGCCAACTCTGAAGCCATCCGAGCCCACAACGGGCGGATGATCGAGGAAACGCGTCGGCAGGCCGAAGGCCCCACGGAGCCCTAGTTGTAGTAGAGGCAGGCACGACCAGTGACCTCCCCAGGGCCTACTCACACCGGCCCTCAACGGCCATCTGGAGCGGCCCCCCTTGTTCTCGGCAGAACCGCTTCCGCCTAGCGATCCGTCACTCCAGGGACTTCCGCACCGCCTCGGTGAGCAAAGCCGCCCGCACGTCGCCGGATCCGCTGATGATGTGGTTCATCGCGTAGCCGAAGGCAATGCCGTGCTCGGGGTCGGCGAAGGCAAGTGAGCCGCCGCGGCCGGTGTGGCCGAAGGCGTTCGGGCCGGTCATGAGGTTGCCCTCGGTCGGCAGCATGTAGCCGGTGCTGAACCGGCTCGGGAACAGCAGCACCTGGTCCTTCCCACTGGCCTGCTCTTCCGTTGCCGACGCCAACGTCTCCCGGGCTAGCAGGCGCACGCCGTCGACTTCGCCGATCAGGGCGGCGTACATGCGGGCGAGTGCCTGTGCGGTGCCGATTCCGTTGGAGGACGGGAGTTCGGCGGCCTGCACCTCGGGGGAGTCGAAGTCGATCGCGGCCGGGTTGGTGACCGCGTACGCCCGGTTGCTCAATGAGTGCGGGTCGCGCCAGGCGGCGACCTGTTCGCGGAGTTCCTCGGGAACGTCCTCGGGGGGAACGGTGGTGAGGTCGACGGCCGGTCGCCGGTACACCATGCGGCTGACCCGCTCGCGTTCGCCCGCCGGCAGGCCGATGAAGAAGTCCAGCCCAAGGGGGCGCGCGATCTCGTCGGCGATGAAGCGGCCCGGCGAGCGGCCGGAGACTCGGCGGATCACTTCGCCGACCAGCCAGCCCCAGGTCCGGCCGTGATACCCGTGTGCGGTGCCTGGAGTCCACAGCGGGCGCTGGGCCGCCAGCGCTGCTGCCATGGGGTCCCAGGCCAGCGCCTCGACCAGTGGCAGCGGTTGATCGAGTGCGACCAGGCCGGCCTGGTGGGATAGGAGCCAGCGCACGGGGATGTCCGCCTTGCCGTTGGCCGCGAACTCCGGCCAGTACTTCGCCACGGGGGCATCGAGGTCGAGCATGCCGCGCTCGACCAGCATGTGCGCCGCGGTGGCGGTGGCTCCCTTGGTCGCCGAGTAGACCAGTTGCAGGGTGTCCCGTGCCCACGGACGGCCGGTCTCGGGGTCGGCGACACCGCCCCACAGGTCGACCACCGGCCGGCCGTGCCAGTAGACGCACACGGCCGCGCCGATGTCCCCGTGCTGGGTGAAGTTCGCAACGAACGCCTCGCGGACCGGTTCGAACCCGGGCGCTACCTCACCGTTAATCGTCGTCATACAGTTCATCCTGGCAGCCGCGCTGCCCCAGCTGTCAGGGGAAGTGGCCTCTGTTCAGAGGCAGTCGGCATCGACGCGTACGACGAGGGTGACGCGTTCGCCCCTCGTGATCGGCCGTACGCCGTGGATGTGGTCGCGGGTGGCCGGGAAGGCGACCAGGCTGCCGCAGTGCGGCTTGATCTCCTGGGTGGGGTTCTCGAAGAACAGCTCGCCTCCGCCATAGGAGTCCGGCGTGTTGAGCCAGACCACGAGGGTGAGGTCGCCGCCGACCACGGGCTGTCCGTTGGTCCGGGCCCGCTCGCGTTCGATGTCGGTGACCTCGTCGTGGTGGGCGACGAAGCCGACGCCGGGGCCGTAGCGGTAGACGACCGCCGGCTGAGTGGGTATGCGCTTCGGGGCGATCTCGAAGTGGCTGCGCAGGTGGGCGGCGCAGTGGGAGATGACCGCCTCCTCCAGGTGCGTCGGGATCTCGACGTACTCGCTCTTGCGCAACGATTCGTCGATGACGCCCTGGTAGGTGCGGGGGCGGGCGGTGTGGTTCTTCACGTGGTCCATCAGCGCTCCGCAGAGGCCGAGGGGGATGGCGCTCTCTACGGCGAGCGGTAAGCGACTCTTCCAGGTCATGAGGTGCTCTCCTTCCACCAACGGGTGCCTTCGGGCGAGTCCTCAAGGACGACGCCCTGCTGGGTGAGCTGGTCTCGGATCGCGTCGGCCTCGGCGAACTTCTTCGCCGCGCGGAGCCGGTCGCGTTCCTTCACGAGTTCGTCGACGGCGGCGTCGCTCTGGGCGGAGCCGGGGATGTCGAAGGTTCCGAAGAGGTTGTTCACGTCCTCGATCAGCCGCAGGGCGGCCGGGCCGGCCGGTTCCTCCATGCGGTTCTGCTCGCGGATGTACTGGAACAGGACGGCGAGGGCGCCGGGGGTGTCGAAGTCGTCGTCCAGGCGCTCGCGCATCTCCTTCCAGGCGTCGGTGGCGCGTGCGGCGTTCGCCTGGCTGTCGGTGTGCGCGGGGTCGATGGTCCGGGCGAAGTTCTCGATCCGGCGGCGTGCCCCTCGGGCCTGCTCCAGCGTGGAGTCGTTCAGCTCCATGGAGGAGCGGTAGTGCTGGGAGAGGAAGGCGTGCCGCAGGGTGCGGAAGTCCGTCCGGGCGAGGGCGTCGCGGATGGTGAGGAAGTTGCCGGTGCTCTTCGACATCTTCTCGCCGTCGACCCGCAGGAGACCGGTGTGCATCCAGTAGCGGGCCAGGGGCTCGATGCCGGAGGCGGCTTCCATCTGGGCGACCTCGGCCTCGTGGTGCGGGAAGATGAGGTCGACGGCGCCGCCGTGCAGGTCGTACGAGGGCCCGAAGAAGGTCTCCGTGATCGCGGTGTCCTCGATGTGCCAGCCCGGTCGGCCGGGGCCCAGCTCGGTCTCCCAGAACGGCTCGCCGTCCTTGCGGCCCTTCCACAGGGCGAAGTCGCCCGGGTTGTGCTTCTTCGAGTTGTCGTCGATCCGCGACACCGAGTCCTCGGGGCGGAGATCTGTCCGACCGGACAACTTGCCGTACGCGGGGAACGAGGCCAGATCGAAGTACCAGCCGTCGTCGAGCTGGTAGGCGTGGCCGCGCTCGATGAGCCGCTTGATCTGGTCCACGATGCCGTCGATGTGGTCGTGGGCCCGCGCGTGGACGTCGACGCGGGTGTTGCCCAGCGCGGCCATGTCCTCCAGGTACTGCTTTTCGAAGAGGGCCGCGATCTCCTCCGGCGGGACGCCTTCCTCCGCCGACCGCCGGATGATCTTGTCGTCGACGTCGGTGATGTTCTGAAGGTAGGTGACCTTGTACCCGCTCACTTCCAGGTACCGGGCGATGAAGTCGAACTGCGTGTACGTCTTCGCGTGCCCGACGTGGCTGGGGCCGTACACGGTGGGTCCGCACACGAACATCCGCACCTCGGCCTCCCGCTCGGGGCGGAACTCCTCGGTCTGGCTGGTCAGCGTGTTGTGGACCTTGATCGACATCATGCCTCCTGTGTAAGCGGATCACGCAGCGTACTGACGCCCGGACATAAGCGTCTAACTGGAACCGCCGCGCTCGCCGAAGGAAACGAATCGCGGGGACGGCTGGTCGGCGAAGACCGACGCCTCTCTACCGAGGAGCTGGTGGTTGGCCCGCTGGTACGCCTTCCGCACGGCCTCGATCGCCCCGGGGCTGAGGTCCATCCCGACCGCGCGGCAGAACTCGCTCAGGGCCTCGCACCGCCGCTCCAGGTCGACCATCGACAGCGGGTCGCACTGCTGGGCCTCGATCAGCAGGTTCTCCTGCTCGCCACTGATCAGACCGAGTGCGCCGAGGGAGTACAGCTTCCACTTCATGTTCGGCAGCAGCTGGCCCGAGCGGGCGTACATCCAGTCCACGACCTCGTCCAGCGCCCCGGAGAGGACGAAGTGGCCCGTGGGCACTCCGACCCGCCGTGCCATCCGCAGCGGGATCTCGCGCACGTCCCACGTGATCCGGTTGTGCAGCCGGTAGGTCTCGCCCTCCAGGCGCTGGAGCTGCTCGCGCGTCTTGTGGGAGATCAGTGCCCCGAAGGCTTCCTCGCGGTCGAACAGCGGCTCGCCCTTGTTCCCGTATGCGTCGCACTTGTCGCTGTTCCACGCCGTGCGCGGGTCGGCCTCGTACTGGAAGAGGAGCTGGTGGACGTTGACCTCCATGCGCCCCCAGGGGACCGGCAGGTGGAAGCTGAACTCCGGGATCCATGCGGGGAGCCGGTCACGGACCAGGGTGTACGTGTCCGCCGGCCGCGACCTCCACTCGTCCTCCTTGATCGGGACGTCGAGGACGACGGCCAGGTCGAAGTCCGAATCGGTACTGAACCGCGTGACGTTGCGGGGCGCGACGGCCGAGGAGGACAGGACGTAGAGCGCCTGAACCTCGGGCATCGTCTTGAGCGTGTCGAGCAGACCCCCGGCCGCGGCACGGGCCTGCATTTTCAGGTTTTCCACGAGAACTCCTGGTCAGCTGATCGGGCGATCCATCACGGAGCGGAGCGCGGGAACGAGCTCCAGGGCGACGCCGCCGTGGGTGCGCTGGATGTGTGCGAGGGAAGGGCTGCTGTTGCCCTCGATGACCACGGGCCCGCCGGGCGTGAGGGCGATGTCCCAGCCGATGAAGGGCACCTGCGGGAACAGGCGGGCACAGCGCTCGGCCAGCTCTCGGACCTCCGTCATGCGGGAGATCCGGTGGTCGGCGAACGGCACCGAACTGACCCCGTGGCGGGTGTGGGCGTTCAGGTACCGGTCGTAGCCGTGGCGGTCGAGTCGTCCGTCTTGGTGAACACGGATCTGCATGCCGCCGGCGGCCGAGTTGTCCGTGGTGCTCTCGGCGCCGCCGAGCTTCAACATCACGTACAGGATCTTGGCGGCGCCTTCACGCAGCAGGGTGATCACGCGGAATGTGTTGAGGGCGTACGGGTTCAGCACGTCCAGGTCGGAATGCTGCGGCACGTGCTGCTCCACCAGCCACGTGCCCCATCGCTGCGCGTAGGCCGGAAGATCGAAGGCGTCCTCGCCAGGCCGCACGATCACGACGCCGGACCCACCGCTGGAGTAGCGGGAGGGCTTGACCACCACACGGCCGAGTCCGGAAGCGTGGCTGAGGACCTCCGTCAGCGGCACCACATCACCGTCGGACGTCACACCCGTGCGGCGGTCACCGCTCGCGATGAGCGCGGGCTGCGGGATGCCGGCGGAGGCGAGGATCCTCTTGCAGGACGTCTTGTCGTCCAGGTCGATCGCGTCCCGGTTCACGCGGGGAAGGAGCCGGTGGAACAGGGCGCTCTCCGGCAGGTACGAGCAGGCCCGCTCGGCGGACACCTCTCGCCGGTATCCGCCGTAGCGGAAGTAGTGGAACGGCAGGCAGCGCCACCGCGCGGAGACCTTCACCAAGTCCCCGGCGATGCGGGCCAGGCTCTTCCTGTCCTCGTCGCGCAGCATCGCCGGCAGGTGCTCGCGCCGCAGCTGACGCACCTGGTAGGGGAGAAACCGCGCGCCGGACACGCGAGGAAGGACCTGGGTGCGGAACCATTCCTCGGTCACGGCCTGACGGTGGTTGAAGCCGCGGTCCGCGGTACGTCTCATGGTGCTCCTCCCGTTTCTCAGTGGTTCGGGGTTCCGGCGATGGCCAACGTGACGACGAGCGCACTGACGACGATCACGTAGGCCACGACAGCGAGGCGCTGCCTCATCGGGCGGGCCCGATGTTGTCGGCGGCGGTCGACCAGGCGATGCCGTTCGCGGGCTGGATGTGGGCGATGCGGATGAGCCGGCCGCCGTGCCTCTCGTGGACGACGGCCGTCAGCTCCCCCTCACCGCGGCTCGCGATGTCGCGGACCAGGCGGTGAAGGAGGGGGGGGTCCTCCCGGCCTTCGGCATCGACCGGATTCACCGCTCGGACTCCTCGCGATCGCTCGCTCCGCGCCGGAGGAATCTCTCCCACCCGGATTCGGCGCGGGCGCGGAGGGCCGGACTCGGACCGGCCGGCGGCTCGGGAACCGTGTGCTGTCGTCCGCTGTCGCCGGGCGTACGGACGGGCAGAGGCTGGCTCATCACGACCTCCTCGGGGGCGGTGCAGCCCGTCACCCACGTGAGGGACGCCGATGACGGGCTGCGGTCTGGGAGCCGTTCGGAGCAGGCGGGGGAGCCGGTTAACCCGGGTGCTCAGCTCCGAACGGCGTGAGGCCCAGTGAACGGCCGTGGACCGCGGGCTCGGAACGTTTCCCGGGGGTTCCTCCAGCGAGAGAAACCCCCGTTTCTCGCACAGGGAGTAGCCTCCTGACTACCAACCTGAGGGGAGGGTGGGATGTCTGACCCGATGGCTCTGCACCCGCTGACCTACGTGCGAGAAGGCAAGGGTTGGGGCAAGGCCGAGTTAGCCCGGCGCATGCGAGAACGCGGGGCGGAACTGGGCGTGCCGCTGGCGACCAACCGGACGACGGTCTGGAAGTGGGAACAGGGGCAGGCCCCTGACGCGGACGCTCAACGGGTGCTCGCCAACCTGCTGGGCGTCCCCGAGGACCACGTACGTTCGGTGGCCTGGCCCCGATGGCTACCGGCCTGGGAGTCGACAGCCCTGGCGTCCCCATGGACTCCGGCCGGCACCGTGAAGGTCTTCGCTGATCTGGTCAGGAGCGGCCACATGGACCGTCGGGGATTCCTGTCCATCACCGGCGTCGCGCTGACAGGCGTCGCCGCCAACTGGGCAGCCGCCCCAGAGGCGTTCGCCTCGGCAATCGACGGCGACCGCGTCACCGACGCGATGGTGACCACCATCGAAGCGCGCGTGGACACCCTCCGCACGCTCGACGACCAGATGGGCGGCGCACGCCTCCTGGACCAGGCCACCAGCGACCTCGCACTGATCACCAGCCTTCTCGGCCATGGCCGCTACACCGACGCCATCGAGCACCGCCTGTACGCCACCGCCGCCCGCGTGTCGTACCTCGCCGGATGGATGGCCTACGACAAGGGCCTCCGCTCCCTCGGCCAGCGCTACTACGTCGGCGCCCTCCGCAGCGCCCACAGCGCCAAGGACGACGGCTTCGGCGCCTTCATCCTCGCCGAGATGGGCGTCCACATCTCCGACTCCGGCGACACGGCCGCACGCGTGAAGCTGATCGACACCGCCATCAGCAACGCCCCGCCGGCCCTCCCGCCTGCAGCGACCTCGTACCTCTACCTCCACCAGGCCGAAGCGCTGTCCCGAGACACCCAGCACGAGGCGGCCGGCAAGTCCCTCAACCGGGCCTACGACCTGTGGGGCACGCACCGCGAAGGCGACCGCCCCGACTGGCTGGGCTGGTACGGCGAAGCCCAGCTCAAGTCCACCGAGGGCAAGATCATGCTCCGCTCCGGCTTCCCCGAGCGAGCGATCAGCGCCCTCGCGGTGGCAGTGGACCAAGCAGTACCGCGAGACCGAGCTGTCCGGTCCGGCCGCCTCGCCACGGCACGGCTCGCCGCCCGGGACTTGGACGGCGCCCTGGACGCCGCCAACCTCGGCCTGGAGCTGCTGGAGAACCGCGTCCAGTCCGACCGCGCACACGTCCGGCTGACGAAGTTCAGCAACTACCTCGAACCGCACTCGAAGGTGCTAGCTGTTCGGGAATTCCGCGACCGCCTGCAGGCTCTCCCCACTGCTGTCTGACAACTCGGAAGGCATCACTCTATGGCCACCTCTGCCAGTGGCGAGAACGATCCGTATCTCGAGGCTACTCAGGCGCTGCCGCGCGATCAAAGAAATACGGGCCCTGAGACACGCGCTCGGTTTGAATATCAAGATGAGTGCGTAGCGCTGACCCTGCTGGAACACTTCGGCGGTGACCTGCGGGGTGTCTTGGTCGAGTACTCCACCGATGTGATCCTGCTGCCTCGAGAGGGCCCGGCCGAACTCGTCTCGATCAAACATCGCGAGCCACACCATAAGGGCGATCCAGCCTGGACATGGTCTGCGCTGGACAAGGATCGCGTGTTGAGTGATCTCTACTCGGCATGGAAGGCCGCGGGCAAGGAATGCACTGTTGCCTTTCACAGCAATGCAGGGTTCGGCGGACCAGCCAATGCCCTCCGGCAAGCAAAGATCCATAAAGATGCCTCAGCTAAAGACTCGGCGGTGGCGCAGTTGCACAAGCGCCTGAAGATACCTCTTGCAGAGGCGGAGGAGTTCTTTGAGTGCCTCAATTTCCCTGCACACCCGCTCCCTCGACGAAATGAGATAACCGACGTAGGGGTGAGGAGGACTGCAGACTTCCTGAAGGCTGCAGGTAGGTCTCCGATTCACGCAGAATCCTGCTACGAGGTTCTGGTCGGGAGGATTGCTGCCGCCAGTACAGATAGACCCCTATCGAGGCAGGAGCGATCTTCGAGCATTGCTGCGACCATTCGCGCGAGCGTGCAGCTTGAATCGCTAACCAGTCAGAGGAAGAAGTATCTGTCAACGGAGGAGGTGCGGCGTCTACTGTTGCAGAATGCGGACAAGAATGAGGCGCGCACGATTCCGGAAGCCCGACATCCCGGATGGGAGCCTGATCCACTATTTGTTGGCCGTGCCGCGTATCTAGCGGAACTGGAGCGCTGGTTGGCGCCAGGCAGCCCTGACCCTGTTTCTCCCGTCGTGGTATCTGGAATGGCAGGTGCAGGTAAGACTAGCTTGGCCGGCCAGTTTGCCGCCCTGCACTCGGGAAACCTCAGGGTCGAGGTGATCGATGGGACCACTCGAGCCGGTCTCCTGCTTGGCCTTGAGGAGCTTACTGGACAGAAAGCGATCACGAGCAGCTCTCCTGGGAGAGCCGTCACCCTGCCGGAGAATTCGGCAACATTGGTCATTATCGATGGGGTTACGGACCCATCGACAGTTCGTAACCTTTTGCCGCGTCAGTCATTGTGTCGCGTTCTGATCACCACAACAGCTAGCCATATCGACGAATCTCACCACTACATAAATTTGCCACCATGGTCTTCCGAGGAAGCGCACAGCTTCATTGTGAAGGTGCTACCGGACGCGCTGGATGTTCATGTGGCCGATTTGGCTGACCATCTCGGAAACCACCCTTTGGCAGTAAATCAGGCCGTGAATTACTGTTCGACGGTCGGGTTGACAATCCCGCAGTACTTGGATCGATTCCGCAAGGCATCTGCGCAGATGCTTGATCGCGGCGAAGCCGGTGGCCATCCGGTTACTGTGGCAAGTGCGATCAAGTTGGCCCTAGCTGAAGCAGAGGTTCGGAACCCGCTCTCGCGCCGATTGCTCACTCTGCTCGCTCATATCGGAGCTGAGCCACTACGCCTTGATGTTTTTGACATCGAGCCTGTGCGTCCATTTGTCGTGGGGCCAGTGGTGGTGAGTAA
This sequence comes from Streptomyces hamibioticus, assembly GCF_047946815.1. Taxonomy (NCBI): domain Bacteria; kingdom Bacillati; phylum Actinomycetota; class Actinomycetes; order Kitasatosporales; family Streptomycetaceae; genus Streptomyces; species Streptomyces hamibioticus. Next base: position 4,238,753 of record NZ_JBKKQY010000001.1, on the reverse strand, counting down.
GGAGGAACGGCGATTCCTGAGGAAGCGTACCCGTACTGAGATCTCCTGGGCCGGTTGGACTCAGGACGATGAGGGCTGGAACACGCGCGTATCCCTCTTTGACGAGATGCAGCGAGATGACGCAATATCTTGTCTGTCTGCATTCTCCCTAGTGAGTGTTGAGCGCGGCACCTTACGAGTTCATCCCCTGATTAGGCTGTTCGCAGCCGAGACCTCTCAGGGATCCGAAACATGGATTGAAACAGCCTTCGGACTCTTCGCCTCACAGCTTGTAGAGAGAGGGGGAGAGTCTCCAGAGCTTCTCGATCCGCACATTGCGCACGTCATCGGAATCGTCGACGAAGCATTTCAGGCCCAAATGCATGGTCCCGCCGTCATGGCAGTCGCCAAGAGTCTCGTTGACCGCCTATGCGCCTTGGGGGATCAAGAGAATGCCGTGCGCATTGGTGATCAAGTCCTCAGGGTCGCGGAGGACCTGTTTCATCAGGGCTTGGCTCCTCTCAGTCTCCTTTTCGCGGCGAGAGAATCCCTGGGGCAAGCCCACATTCAATCGGGTGACGCCAATATAGGGCTGTCCCTCATTGAAGGCAATGTCGAGTTGACCGAGCTGCATGCCGATCAGGACTCCATCGACAGGGCCTACATGGCTTTGGGAAATGCCGCCGTGAGATTGGGGCGTCGAGATATTGCGGATAGCGCAATCCGCAAGCTTCCAAATCTTCCTTCGCTGGTTGATTCGAGTGAAGAGCACCCCGTTGGATCTCTCCTCGCCGCTCATGTCCGATTTCGCTTGCTAGAGCTAACTAACCGGCTGGAGGAAGCTGAAGAGGTCAACGCGTGGTGCATTTCTCGCTTGAGTCCTCTGGCGGATTCCCTTCCCGCGGATCTCATTACAGCCATCCATTCCGATGCGGCAATGCTGGCTCGCTTGCAAGGATCCGTTGAGTGGCAGGCTGAATATCTCGACAGAGTATCTGAGGCTCAAGCCGCGGGCGACCCGTCGCGACGTGATCGATTCTATTTTGACGTACAGATCGGCGCGGCAGACGCGGCAATTGAGCGAGGTGATTTGGGGCGCGCCATCCAAATCTTGGAGAGCCTCGACCCTTTGCTGTCATCACAGTTTGGCGTGCAGAGCTCAATGTATGCATCGTTCCTGGCAACCAGGGGTAGATGCCGATTACATCAGGCGGCTGTTGGGGAAATAGGCATTCAAGATGCCGAGATCGACCTACTGGCTGCAGTCAAAGTTCTTCGGGCGACGGTCGGGCCTGAAAGGGCTCAGCTTGCCTCTGCTCTAATCAATCTCTCTTCGGCCTTCTCTCTGGAGGGCCGCTGGAAGGAAGCTCTTTCCGTCGCAAAAGAAGCCTACGAAGAGGATTTACGCAGGTTCGGCCCTGATCATCCTGAAACTCAATTTGATCTGCACTTTCTGAACGTGATTGCCATGCAATTCGATGTAGCGCAAATCTTTCATCTTGGCGATGAATCAAGCGGTGATTGATTTCTGGCGTTGGTCCGTCTTCCTGAACCCTCGGAAGCTGGCCACCGGGGCGGGCCGCTCTTTTCGAGTTCGAGGCGATTGCCGAGTTGCTGGGTGGAGAGGTCAAGCCGGACCTCGCCGTCGAGGAAGCCATCGCAGAGGTGTGAGCCTGAAGATCTCCGTCCCGTGCCAGCTCACAGGAGAAGTGAGATCGGCACGCGCTCGGCTCTCAAGTTCTTTGCTCTGGGTGACGCTCTCTTCAGCGAGCGCCCCAGCCGCGGTGTGCCTCGGGGCTGCGTGGGCTCCAGCGCTTCAGGTAGGACGCCAGTTCCTCGTGCTTCGGTTCGCGCGGGGGCGTGGCGGGTAGGCGGGTCAACGGGTCCGAGGCTCTGCGCGCATCGGCGCGTGCCGAGGCCACCGCCACCTCATCTTCCACGGCCGTCTCTTCCAGTCGGCGCTCCAGGGCGTTGAGGTCAACTCCTTCGCCTTCTTCATGGTCGCCTGCCAGCGAACCTCGCGCTTGGCCTTCGCCCGCTCCTCGTCCGCGTTCCGCTGGGCGTCTTCTACGGCGAGGGTCTCGATCTCCCAGAGAACGGCTCCCGGAATGTCCTCCAGCACCCAGCGCTTGCGATCGACCCGGCAGGACTGCCGACTGGATCGGCTGTAGCCGAGATCGATCACGAGGCTCTTCGAGCGCTCTGGTCGGTGGGCGATCCACCATGAGCCGTGACCAGCTCATCAAAGTAATCTCCACCCCTCCTCAGCAGCGAGAAGAAACCAGCCGGTGGATAGTCCGCCTGCGTGCGCGATGCGTGAGCGGACGGGCCAGCACCAAGCATCACACGCGGGATCAAGCCCCGTACCGCGCGGCGCTGATCAGGCAGAACAGCACCGCGCGGCACAGTCTGGAACCGCCCGGCACGGATTCGATCCCACTCCTAAAGCGGGTGTCGCAGGTTCGAATCCTGCCGGGGGCACAGCCAGAAGGGCCGGCTCAGGAGGGGTTCCCTCCCGGGCCGGCCCTCCGTCGTATCCGGGATCGTGGGCGCCTCGCCCACCCCTGCGCTGCTTTGACCGGACACCCGCACCTCACTCCGCCGCTCGTCGGTTTCCCGCGCAAAGCGGCGCCCAGGGTCAGCGCGGGTGTCCTGCGATCGAGTGCCGGTCTCTGACCCGGAAGCCTCAGGTCACCGGCGCGAGGCCCCGTCTCCTCCCTTGAAGCGGCCGTCGCTGTCCGGGGATGTGTCGAACCCGACGTGGACGACCGCAGCGAACGGGACGCCCGCGGGCGCATACTGGGGGCAATGACAAAGCCTGCTGCACTGAAGCGTCATTTGCCCACCAGCCCCTTCAAGGCCCGGGTCACACCGACTCCCGAGCACTTCGCGGTGGGCGACCAGGTGACGCACGACATGTACGGCCTCGGCCGGGTGATCGGCGTCGAGGACGGGATCGCTGCCCTCGTGGATTTCGGGTCGGCGCAACAGCGGATCTTGAGTCCGTACACCAAGATGACCAAGCTGTAGGACCTCTGTGCCCGGTTCGGGCACACGGGTCCCGCCGGGTCCCACCAGGGATCTGTAGCGAAAAGGGAGACCTCTCATCGATCTGACCTCGCTGTTCTCCGCTCCGGAGGGGGCGCCCCGCTGCGCTGCCACAGCATCGCCGCCTCCGACCACGGATCCCTTCCGGGCCCCGGACTTCGGGGAGGATGAGACCGCCGCACTCGAGGACGCGCAAGGACACGCCCAGGCATGAGTGCGGCGTGACCCGAGTCGGCGGGGGCGACGGTGCGGAGCCGCCGGTGGGCGAGGGCCCCGGGGCCGGGTCCTCGGCCGGTTCCTCGGTGGGCTCCTCGTCGGGCGGCGCCGTCGAGAGGTCGTTCTGGTTCTGCGCCGCGGCCATCCACCGGCCGGACATGGTGGGCCGTCCGTCACGCTTCATGTCCGGGGCACCGGGAGCGGTGGCCTCGGTGCCGGGTATCGGCACGTCCCCGTAGACGGGGATCACGGTGTTGAACCTGTGGTCGGGGTCGTACTTCACGGCGAACAGATACCTCCCGCCGGCCTTCCGCAAGGCGCCGCCCTCGGGAAGGTTGACGACGTCTCCGTTCTCGTCCCTTCCCCCTGCTGGTTGACCAACGTCCTTCCGGTCTCGTCCTCCCAGCGGATCTCCCCGTCGTCGACCGACGACCTGCCCCGCGAGTCTGCGGCCGCCGCCATGGGCGCGGGCACCAGAACCCCGGCGACGACGGCCGCGCACGATGCCACAGCCAGGCCGGCGGCTCTATGCCGCCGTGCCTGACGAGTAGTCACGCGCCGTTCCGGCTCTGCGGTTACGGCGCATCCCCTGCGCACCGCGCACCATCCGTGCGGGCGCGACAGCCCACTCGCGAACAGTTTCGTTCCCGGCCGTACCGGAACGAAGGGTCTTCCCTGGATGCCCGGCGCAGCCGTACGCCCCCGCGTCCCCTCGGCCGTGCAACCAACACCTCTGCTCGCGGGTCGTGATCAGGACGGCCTCGTCCGCCGTTCTGATCATGACCAGAGGACCGCATGAACCCCGACAGACCCACGACCGCTGTGGCCGCCACCGCGATCGTGCTCGCCACCGCGGGCGGCCTGCTCAGCGCCGTCGCCGCGCCCGCCTCCGCTGCCTCCGCCGCCACCGCCACCTGCGTCTCGCCGGTGTACAAGCGGCAGTTCTTCGCGAACACCACGTTCTCCGGTGCGCCGAAGAAGACCGACTGCGACTCGAGGATCGACCAGAACTGGGGCACGGGAGCCCCGGCTTCCGGACTGCCGTCGAACCACTTCGGTGTCCGCTGGACGGTCACCCGCGACTTCGGCTCCGGCGGCCCCTTCTCCTTCCCCGTCGAAGCGCGTGACGGCATTCGCGTCTACCTCGACGGCGTCCGCAAGGTCGACCTGTGGAAGAACGTCTCGACGACGGTGAAGAAGACGGTCAACGTCCCCATCCCGTCCGGCAAGCACACCCTGCGCATCGACTTCGTCAACTGGACCGGCGCCGCCAACGTCAAGTTCGGCTACCTGCCGAGGACTTCGGCCACCGTCGACAAGGTCAGGCCACTCACGCCGACGGGCACCACCGTCACGTACGACACGGCGACCGGCAAGGCCAGGATCACCTGGTCCAGGAACAAGGAGATGGACCTCGCCGGCTACCGCGTCCACCGCCGCGTCAAGGGCAGCGCCTACCCCGCCGAGCCGCTGGCGACCACGGCCTCCACGGCGTACACCGACATCCCGCCCGCGACCGGCCGGACGTACTACTACGAGGTCCGCGCGGTCGACAAGGCCGGCAACGAGTCCACCGGCACCGCCGACCAGGGCGTGACCACGCCCGACCGCACGGGTCCGGCCGCCCCCACGCGGCTCACCGCGCACGGCGACCTCCATGGAATGGTGCTCGGCTGGAACGCGGCGCCGGACGCGGCCGCTTACCAGCTGTACGAGAGGGACCCGGCCACCGGCTCGTACACGCTCGTGAAGCAACTCACGGGCACCTCGTACACCCACCCCGTGGGCCACGACGACACGCCGCACACCTACGTCGTGCGCGCCCTCGACACGGTGGGGAACCCGGGCCCGTACTCGGCGCCCGTCACCTCCGACGGGATCGACCGCACGGCCCGGCCGCGCCCGTGAACCTGCGCGTGACGCCGGACCGGAGCAGGGTGCTGCTCACCTGGAACACCCCGGAGCACCCGGCGTCCGACGAACTGGCCAACGACGCCTACTTCACGTTGCTGCGCTCCGAGGGCACCGGGCTCGGCGCGGACGCGGTGCGGGTCCAGTGCGCCGAGGAGAGCCGGACGCTCGACACCAGCCGAGGCGAATACACGTTCGTCTGCTACGACGAGAGCTGGGAGCTGGGCACCGCCTACACCTACGGTGTCGTCTTCACCGACTGGCAGGGCAACGAGTCCGTTCCCTCCAACACCGTCACGGTGACCACCGCCGACCGTGTCGCACCGCAGCCGGTCACCGGGCTGACCGCGACGCCGCGCGCCGACGGCACGCTGCTGCGCTGGAACGCCTCGGCGGAGGACGACGTCGCCTCCTACCGCGCCCTGCGCGGAGTCCGGCAGGCCGACGGCTCGGTCAGGTGGCTGGGCACCTGCAACGTGGGCCAGGACGACCGGCCGGCCGCGCTGTGCATCGGAGTCCCGGACGGCGAGTCGTATGTCCACGCGGTCTACGCGGTCGACAAGTGGGGCAACGCCACGGCCGCCGCCGACTGGGCCACCGTGACCGCCACCGAGTTGGACACCACCCCGGCCGAGCCGATCGGCCAGGACAAGGGCCCGCTGTACGGCGGTGGTGGCTGGACCGTCTCCGAGGCCGCCGGGCCGGTCCAGTGGCACTGCTCCGGCGACATCTGCGCCTCGGTCACCGAGTACCGGGTGAGCCGCTGGAATCCCGCGACGCGGACCTACGGCCTGCTGGACACCGTCGCACCCACCAGCGACTACTGGCAGTCCTGCAGTGACCCGGCCCAGCCGCTCGGCTCGATCTCCTACTACCGAGTGGTCGGCGTCCTCGCCGACGGCACCGAGACCGCGGCCGCGCACCCGTGGCGCATCCGGCCGGACCTGGCCTGACGGCAGACGGGCATTTACGGACCGGCGGGGCTGGAAAATATCTGCATCCGCGAGATGAGGGTTTTGCGGAACGTGCGGGCAGTTTCCTTGCAGTAACGAACCGAGCGGAATTACACAGCACACACAGACGGCCGCGACGTGCTACTGTCGTTCTCAGTTGCAGTTGTGGTTCCCGAATTCCAGGCCCTTCTCAGTCGGCTTCCGTGCCGCTGGAAGCGCTTTGTGACACCGGTCTTTTTCCGGACGGGGTGATCATCGCGGCGACACGGCGTCCGCACAGTGTGGACGCCGACTCACTGCCCCTAAGGAGAGCAAGACATGGCTACTGGCACCGTGAAGTGGTTCAACGCGGAAAAGGGCTTCGGCTTCATCGAGCAGGACGGTGGCGGCGCTGACGTGTTCGCCCACTACTCGAACATCGTCGCCCAGGGCTTCCGCGAGCTGCTCGAAGGCCAGAAGGTGAGCTTCGACATCGCGCAGGGCCAGAAGGGCCCGACGGCCGAGAACATCGTTCCCGCCTGACGCCTGCGCGCATTTCGTAGCTGGGGCCCGCATCCTTCGGGGTGCGGGCCCCAGCTGCACCTACTTTCCGTAGGTTTACCCACGCGGCTCGGCTCCGCGTTCCATTCGGCCCATTCTTGCAATTCTCCGTGCGGCTCACTGCTGCGGGAATTCCTTGATATGCGCCCATCGAGGAAGGTTCCGCTTTGAACCGCACACGCACGAACGGCCGCTTCACCCGCACCCGGAACGGCAGCACCGCCGCCCGCAACGGCAGCACCGCCCACCGGAACGGCAGCACCGCCCCGAGGAAGTTCGACCTCCCGGAGACGATCACCCCGGCGCTGCCCGCCGCGGCGAGCTTCGCCGACCTCGACATGCCCGCGGAGCTGCTGGCCGCGCTCGGCTCGCAGGGCGTGACCGTACCGTTCCCGATCCAGGCCGCGACGCTGCCGAACTCCCTCGCCGGCCGGGACGTCCTGGGCCGGGGGCGCACCGGTTCCGGCAAGACCCTCGCCTTCGGGCTGGCGCTGCTGGCCCGTACGGCCGGGCAGCGTGCCGAGGCCCGGCAGCCGCTGGGGCTGGTCCTGGTACCGACGCGTGAGCTGGCGCAGCAGGTCACCGACGCGCTCACGCCGTACGCCCGATCGGTGAAGCTGCGCCTGGCGACCGTGGTGGGCGGGATGTCGATCGGCAGGCAGGCCGGCGCGTTGCGCGGCGGCGTCGAGGTCGTCGTCGCGACCCCCGGGCGCCTCCGGGACCTCGTCGAGCGCGGCGACTGCCGGCTGGACCAGGTCGCCGTCACCGTGCTCGACGAAGCCGACCAGATGGCCGACATGGGCTTCATGCCGCAGGTCACCGCCCTGCTGGACCAGGTCCGCCCGCAGGGCCAGCGCATGCTGTTCTCCGCCACGCTGGACCGCAACGTCGACCTGCTCGTACGCCGCTACCTGAGCGACCCCGTCGTGCACTCCGTCGATCCGTCGGCCGGCGCGGTCACCACGATGGAGCACCACGTGCTGCACGTCCACGGCGCCGACAAGCACGCGGCCACCACCGAGATCGCCGCACGCGACGGCCGGGTCCTCATGTTCCTGGACACCAAGCACGCCGTCGACCGCCTCACCGAGCACCTCCTCAACAGCGGGGTGCGGGCCGCCGCCCTGCACGGGGGCAAGTCACAGCCGCAGCGCACCCGCACCCTGACGCAGTTCAAGAACGGGCACGTCAGCGTGCTGGTGGCGACCAACGTCGCCGCTCGCGGCATCCACGTCGACAGCCTCGACCTCGTCGTCAACGTCGACCCTCCGACCGACCACAAGGACTACCTCCACCGGGGCGGCCGCACGGCCCGCGCCGGTGCGTCCGGCAGCGTCGTCACCCTGGTCACCCCCAACCAGCGGCGCGCCATGACCCGCCTCATGGCAACGGCCGGCATCGTCCCGCAGACCACCCAGGTGCGTGCGGGCGCGGAGGCCCTGCACCGCATCACCGGCGCCCAGGCGCCCTCCGGCATCCCGGTCGTCATCACCGCACCGGTCGTCGACCGCCCCAAGCGCAGCGCCACGTCCCGCGGCCGACGCCGCCCGGCTTCGGCGGCCCGGCGCACGCCCGCCCAGCGCACGCCCGCCCGGCGGTCCGTCTCGGACGCGGCGGCCTAGACCGTCCTGATCGGAAAACTGACCCATTTCTCCAGGAGGCACCTTTTGACGCCGGTCCAGATGCATCCCCGCCCGACGATCACCAGCGCCGTGCACAGGACGGTCGCCGATGCCATGGACGCGGCCGGGCCGCAGGTCTGGGACGACATGACCGTCGAGGTGGCGCTGTCCGTCATGACCGCCGCCCGCACGGGTCACCTGGTCGTCTGCGACGAGGACGGCCAGTGCACCGACCTGGTCTCCCGGGCCCGGCTCATGGCCGTACGGGACGGGGCCGGCTACTCGGACCGGGTCCGCCTGCGCGACATCGCCGACGACGGCGGGCCCTTCGCCTCGCCGTTGTCCTCGGTGGCCGACGCCGAGCACGCGATGCGGCACCGGCGGCTGCGGGCCCTGCCGGTGGTCGACGAACAGGGCAACGCCCTGGGCGTCATCGCCCTCTCCCGCTGATCCACCGCACCGCGGCCCCCGCCCGCTTCCGCTCCGTCCCCTCCGCCTTCTCCTTCTCCCCCCTGTGAGGCACCATGCGCTGCGTCATCGCCCGATTCCCGTTCGAGCTCACCAAGGCCGGCGTGCTGGAAGCGATGAAGGGCGTCAAGCCCGAGACGGTCACCGGCGACTCCGTGATCATCGGCCGCCGCCACTTCCCCGCCAAGCAGGTCGGCCAGGTCGTCACCCGTCAGGACCGCCGTGATTTCAGCAGCGGCGAAGTCATCAGGGCCATGACCCAGCTCGGCTTCACCTGCCGTACCGCCCCCAAGGCCGCCACCGCCCGGATCCTCGACCCGCTCCAGGAGGCTTCCGCGATGCTGGGCGCGCCCGAGTCCGGCTGATCGGGGAGTCCGGCTGATCGGGCCGGACCCTGTCCCCGCGGTCGCACCAGCCCGGCGCGAGGACGACCGTGGCCGTGGGCGTGCGGGTCAGGCACCCGCGCCGGGGCTGGTGCCGACATCACCGCGGCGCAGTTCGTCGTTGATGCGCCGGGCCTCCTCCAGCTGGTCCTCCAGGATGATGATGCGGCAGGCCGCCTCGATGGGGGTGCCCTGGTCGACCAGCTCACGGGCCCGGGCGGCGATACGCAGCTGATAGCGGGAGTAGCGACGGTGGCCGCCCTCGGAGCGCAGGGGCGTGATCAGCCGGGCTTCACCCAGGGCCCTCAGAAAGGCGGGCGTGGTGCCGAGCATCTCCGCCGCCCGACCCATGGTGTAAGCGGGGTAGTCGTCGTCATCGATTCGGTCGAGCGGTGTGTCTGCGGTCATCTGCACCTCTGATCGGGGGAATGCGACAAGGGGCCCCGGTACCGTACGGCACCAAGGCCCCGAGGGATTTGTAACACCATCGGCCGGCCCACTGCGACACCGGCCTTCTGTTTCCGCACCGGCCCCCGGGAGGCCGAGACTGCGGGGATCGCGGACGCGTGGCCGTGCGGCCACCTTCCGTTCGGGTCCTACGGTACCCAGGCGGACCGTTCCCGTCCGACGGCATGTCTACAGCGGCCACGACAGATTTCAGCCCGTACGAGTGAGAGCACCGTCCCGGCCGTGGCCCGCGCACCGCTCTGTCCCGCGCCACCCGCTCGCCCGCGGGCGATAATCACCGCATGAATCCCCGCCCCCGCCGCCTCCATGGCTGAGCCGCCCCAGAGCCTGCCGGCCGATCTCCTCGCCGCGGGGGCGCCCTACGGGCTGCTGCTGGCCGGGGGGCATGCGGCGCGCGTGCACGGGCTGGTGGAGCGTGCCGGGCGGGGCGTCACCGTCGCCTCGGACAGTTCCGCGGAGATGGCGGAGATCGCGGACGGTGTGTGCCAGGGGCTCGTGGAGCGGGGGTGGCTGGTGCCGTCCGTGGAGACGGACCCCTTGTCGGCGCGGCTGGTCGTCGGCGAACCGGTCACCGGTGCGGAGTTCGTGGTCGACGTGGTGAAAGAGGTGCTGTGGGGGCCGCCGGTGCGCGCGGACGTCGGTCCCGTGCTGTCACTGGAGGATCTGATCGGCACCCGGGTCCGCGCCCTCGTGGACCGCGGGCTGGCCCGGGACCTCGTCGACGTGCACGCCGCCTCGCGGCTGCGCAGCCGGCCCGAACTGGAGGAGCTGGGCCGCCGGCACGCGCTCGACGCCTTCGATCTCGCCGACCTCCAGGCTCGCCTGACCGGCGCCGACTGGGTCGACGACGCCGAGTTCGCCGCCTGTGGGCTCGACGCGGGAGCCGTCGCCGGACTGCGGCGGTGGGCCCAGGAGTGGGCCGACGACATCGCCGAGCGGCTCGCCGAGTCCGAGGCGCCCGACGACGCGTGAGCGATTTCGCGGGCCGGTACGGCCAGGGCCTGCCCGGCGCGACCGCCGGACGGGCCCTGACCTCGAGGAGCGCTCAGCGCTTGAGCGTGAAGGTGAAGTCGCCGGAGAGCTTGCCGCTCAACCGGACCGCCGAGACGAGCTTGCCCTCCGTGATCAGTCGCTCGGCCTCGGCGCGCGCGAGACCGCAACCGTCGGCGATCAGCCGCACCGGCCGGACAGGGATCCGCGCCGCGAAACGGACCGAGACGTCGATCACCTCGCGGTCCAGGTGATCCGACCCGCCGGTGTCGAGGCGCCAGGCCTTGTCCCAGTCGAGGCCGATGCGATTGCGGCGCCGCACGACCGGGTCCTGGAGCAGTTCGGCTGCCAGGGCGGGGTCGTTGTCATGCAGCCGGTCCAGCAGCTCAGGTCGTACGGAACGTACGTGCATCCGCTCCAGGACCGTGAGCTTCGCCGTGTCCCCGCAAGCGGTACAGAGGACGAGGAGCCAGACGTCGAGGAGCTTGTGGTTGGCGTTGATACGGGCTTTGCCGTCGGCCCGGAAGCGCTGGGACGCGCAGGCGTGGCAGCGGCGGCGAACGGTCGGCAGGCAGGTGGGCATGACCACCCAGCTGTTGAGCACAGAAGTACACCGGTTTCAGTGAGAAGTCCGCAGCAAAAAGGAGCGCGGCGCACATGCGCGACGCGCGACACATCAGCTCTCGGGAGGTCTCACACGGTGTACAACGGGACGCCCTTCACCAGACGACTTGGTCCGGCAGCACGGTAGGGGCGCACAGCGGCGCCGCGCCACTGGTTTTCGCACGCCTCACCGCCAGGGCAGTCCGGTCGGGGCTCAGTGGTGGCCCTGGTAGCGCAGCAGCAGCATCGCCGCGTCGTCGTGGTGCGGGCCGGCCGCGTGGCGGACCAGGTCCTCGCGCAGGGCGTCCAGTGCGCGGTGGGCGTCGGGGTCTTTCAGCAGGTGGGTGCGCTCGGCGAGGGGATAGAAGCCGCCCTGGTGGTCGCGGGCCTCGGTGACGCCGTCGGTGTAGAGCAGCAGTTGGTCGCCGGGGGTGAAGTCGACGCGGTACGGCTCGGGACCCGGTCCGCCGGGTGCGGCCAGGCCCAGCGGCAGCGCGTACGCCGGTGGCTCCGGGAAGTCGGCCGTGCCGTCCCGGTGGACGAGCAGCGGGTCCGGGTGGCCGTAGTTGAGGAAGACGGCCGATCGTTCCGTGCCGATCTCCGCGAGTATCGCGGTCACGAACTTCTCGTCCCCCAGTTCCCGGGCGACGCTGCGTTCCAGCCGCTCGCCCAGCTTCACCAGGTCGGGTTCGTCGTACGCCGCCTCCCGGAAGGCGCCGAGGACCACGGCCGCCGTCTCCACCGCGGCCAGTCCCTTGCCCTGCACGTCGCCCACGATCACCCGGACGCCGTGCGGGGAGGCCACCACCTCGTACAGGTCGCCGCCGATCCGGGCCTCCGCGACCGCCGACGTGTACGACACCGCCGCCTGCAGCGGGCCGGCGGTCAGCGGAACCGGGCGGAGCAGCACGCGCTGGGCGACCTCGGCGATCGACCGGACGCTGGCCAGCTCCGCCTCCCGGCGGGACCGCATCACGGCCGCGGCGACGCCCACGCCGGTCACGCCCGCCACCGACGCCATGGCGCTGTAGCCGCGGCTGTTGTCGAACAGCCCGTTGTAGAGGCCCAGGCCGAGACAGAGGAGCAGGGCCACCAGGCCGATCAGCGCCGTACGCCGCCAGCCGCCGACCAGTCCGGCGAACGCCAGCCCCAGCGACACCAGCGGCAGGAACCCGACGTCCGGCCCGGCGACGACGTCCACCCCGGCCACGACTGTCATGGTCGCGACGGGCATCCAGTTCAGCGCCGTGGCACTGGGCGTCGAGTTCTTCGCGGTCATGACTACTCCGGTGTCGCAGCGCTCAAGGGCCACCCTCGTCAGCCGTACAAGATCCTCAGGCGCCCCTCCCCAGTCCATTAGATTATGCAAGGATCCACCCCACCGGCCCCCTCGCCGACCGTCTTGACCCAATCGTTCGCCGCGAGTTGGGGCCTGAAGACGGTCGTGCGGTCAGCGCGCCAATCCCTTGATCACCGATCACGATGAACCGTGCCGGCTCCTCAACACCGGCCGCCGGTCCGCGCGTTCTCCCTGTGCTAATCCGACGATCACCAGGGAGAGTGTCATGGCCTTGCGACATGTCGCGCACCTCGCCGCCAGTCTCACCGTCGCTGCGGCCGCCGTTCTCGCGGCGCCGGCGGCGGCTCACGCCACCGCGATCGGATCGACTCCGGTACGCACCTTCGAGTACAGCGTGGGGGGCGTGACCATGAAGGTGCCGACGGGCTGCATGTTCACGCACGTCATTCGCGGTAGCGGCCGGAAGATCACGTACCAGAACGCCGGCGTCGACTGCGCCTTCACCGGCGCCCTCACCAGCGGCTTCTGCAATTGGCGCATCGACTTCACCTACGCCGACACGAACAACCGCACCTACCGGACCTCACGCGGCCGGACACACAGCGAATGCAAGATCGACCCCATGCGCAACAACTCTCCGCAGCGCCTGCCTCGTTATGGCAAGGCGTGCGCGCACCTCCTTGTCAACGGGGTGCGCCGCGTGAGCCAGTGTCACCACATCACCAAGTGAGCGGATCATGGTCGAGCAGCAAGAGCAGCATGCCGAACGAAATCGGGGCCGTCGTCAACGCATCGTCGGTGCCGCCTGCTTCGCAACGGGCTTCCTCGGGGCACTCGCCTTCTTCGCCTTCTTCCCGGGGATGCCCCACGTGATCGACTGGGGCGCGATCCTCGTGTCGATCGGGGTGGGGGCAGCGGCCCGTTGGGGTGGGCTGGTCTGGGTGGGGAGGGTTGGGGGGAAGTAGGCCGGGCGGAGGGGGAACGGGCTCGGCCGGGGTGGTCAGGCGGGCGGCGGCGTTCGTCGGCGGTGGGGGAGCCCGCGCGGTGGTGCTGGTGCTGCTCGCTCGCCGTTGAGCACCAGCCAGCTGGTCGCGGTCACGGGGCAGGGGCTCGGTTCGGTGGGGCGGCATCTGCGGCTGCTGCTGGACGCGGGGCCGGTGGAGCGGCGCCGGTCCGGTCGGTCGGTGCTGTACTCGCGCACGGCGGCGGGCGAGGTTCTCGTCGAGGCGTCACGCCCCGGTCACGGTCATGTCAGCCCCCGGAACTAGCATCCGCCCATGGCAACTGACGCATCCCACACCAATGAGAACTCCCCCCTCGACGTCGAGATCGGCGCCCTCCAGGGCGGTTCGGCCGATCTCAAGCAGTACGCCGGGCAGGTCGTGCTCGTCGTGAACGTCGCCTCCAAGTGCGGGCTGACGCCGCAGTACTCCGGTCTGGAGCGGCTGCACGAGCGGTACCGGGACCAGGGCTTCACCGTGCTCGGCGTGCCGTGCAACCAGTTCATGGGGCAGGAGCCGGGCAGCGCCGAGGAGATCGCCGAGTTCTGCTCGGCGACGTACGGCGTGACCTTCCCGATGACCGAGAAGGTGGAGGTCAACGGCGAGGGCCGGCATCCGCTGTACGAGCGGCTGGCCGGTTTCGCCGACGCCGGGGGGCACAGCGGGGACATCCGGTGGAACTTCGAGAAGTTCCTGATCGGGCGGGACGGCGAGGTCGTCGCCCGTTTCGCGCCGCAGACCGAGCCGGAGGCGGCCGAGGTCGTCGCCGCCGTGGAGGAGCGGCTCGCCGCCTGACCCCGCCGTCGCACCTTGCCGCCTGTTCCCGCCGTCCGTCCCGCCGCTTGACCTTCCCCCCGGGTCAGGGCCGAGCGTCCTTCCGGCCGGGCGGCACGGGGCCGCCCGGTGACGGAGGATGACGGCGTGGACGACGACCTGCTCAGCATCGGGGCGTTCGCCGGGCGGGCCCGGCTGTCGGCGAAGGCGCTGCGGCTGTACGACCGCCTGGGCCTGCTGGTGCCCGCGCACGTGGACGAGGTGACCGGCTACCGCTACTACCGTGCCGGCCAGGTCGAACGGGCCCGGCTGGTGGCGTTGCTGCGCCGGCTGGACATGCCGCTGGCGACGGTCGCCGAGGTGGTCGACGCGGGTGAGGCGGGCGACGGCGCCCGGGCCGCGGACCGGCTCGCCGCCTACTGGGCCGGTGTCGAGGCCCGGGTGGCCGGGCAGCGCACGCTCGCCGACTACCTCCGTGGACGACTGTCCGGGAGGAGTTCCGAGATGTACGGCAGATTCGTGGTGGAGACGGTGGACGTGCCCGAACAGGTGCTGATCACCGAGACACGGCACACGCTGGCGGACGAGCTGCCGGCGTGGATCGGCGCCTCGCTGGGGCGGCTGGAGGAGGCTGCCGGGGCGTGCGGGGGCGTGACGGCGGCGCCGTTCGTCGTCTACCACGCGGAGGTGTCCATGGAGAGCGACGGCCCCGCGGAGGCGTGCGTGCCGGTCGCCGACGAGGCGGCGGCACGGGCGTGGGCCCGGGAGCGCGGGCGGGCCTGGCAGACCCGGGTGCGGGTGGAGCCGGCCCGGCGGCTCGCCTGCACCCGGATCGGCAAGGCGCAGGTGGCCCATCCGCAGATCCTGGCCGCCTTCGAGGCGGTGGAGGAGTGGATCGCCGCCGAAGGGCTGACACAGGCCGGGCCGTGCAGGGAGGTGTACTTCGCCGACTGGGAGGCGGCGGGTGCCGACGACCCGGTGTGCGACGTGGCGTTCCCCGTGGCCCGGACCGCCGCGGACTGAGCAGGGGCCGAGCCCTCTCGGCTAGGACGGCGAACTGGTCGAGAGGGCCCTGCCGTCGGTACTGACGGAGGATCGAGTCGACGGAACGAAGTCGACGGATGGAGTGGGTCGGGAGTGGGTCGGGGTGGTCAGACCTTGACCGAGGTGACGAACGCCGTCCAGGCGTCGGTCGGGAAGGCCAGCGTGGGGCCCTCGGGGACCTTGGAGTCACGGACGACGAGCGCCGTCTCGGCCGGGGACTTCACTTCGACGCACGCACCGTTTCCTCCGGAGTAGGAGGACTTGGTCCAGATGTCCGTCGCGCCCTGAAGAATTGCCATGGTTGCTCCGTTTGCTCCGGTGGCGGGTTGGCGGGTTGCTGTCGCCGTACGGCGGGTCCGGCGGACCCGCAGCACGGTTCGCGCCAATGACGCGTGATCGTTGGCGTGATCGACGCTACTCGCTGACCTCACCGTTCGGAGGAGCCATTCACCCGACCGGATGGCATATTCCAAGGGTGTCTTCCAGTTCGGACCGCGGGGGGTGTAGCATCCCGCCCCGCCTCATCGCCGGGCGTACTCGGCGTACTCCTTCGCCACGTCCTCGATGAGCTGCCGCGACTGCTCCACGTTCAGCGACTGCGCCCGCAGGTGCTCGTACATCACCGTGTACTTCTGCACGTCGTGCGCCTTCTCCAGGTACAGGTCGCTGGTCACACCCTCGATGTAGACCACGCTGGAGTCGGCCGCGTCGGCGAACTCCAGGATGGAGTACTGCCCGTTGATGCCCGGGTGCGCGCCGACGTCGAACGGCAGCACCTGCACGGTGATGTGCGGCTGCTGCGACATCTCGGCGACATGCTCCAGTTGCTCGCGCATCACCTGGGGGCTGCCCACCACCCGGCGCAGCGAGGCCTCGTCGAGGACCACCCACAGCCGCAGCGGATTGGTGTCGGCCGTGATGCGCTCCTGCCGCCGTATGCGCACCTGCACCCGTTTCTCGATGTCCGCGACCGAGGTCTCGGGCAGCGCGCCCTGGATGAGGGCCTCGGCGTACGGCCGGGTCTGCAGCAGCCCGGTGATGATCTGGGGTTCGTACGTCCGCAGCGACTCCGCGTCCGTCTCCAGGCCGATGTAGACGCTGTACGGGATGTCCCCGAAGGCGTGCCACCAGCCCTGCTGTCTGGAGTCCTTCGCCATCTGCATCAGCGAATCGACGATCCGCTGGTCCTCGACCTCGTACACCCCGCACAGATCGCGGACGTCGCGCTGGCTGATGCTGCGCCGCCCGTTCTCCAGACGGCTGATCTTCGACTGCGACACCAGCAGCCGCTCCGCCACCTCCTCGGCGGTCATGCCCTTGAGCTCACGGAGCCGGCGCAACTCCTGGCCCAGCCGGCGCCGCCTGACGGTGGGATTGACATTGGACGCCACGGGACGTGCACCTCCGGCTGCTGCCTTGTACTTGCCACTTTGCGTATCTGCTGTTGAGCAGACTGCCACCAAGGTGCTTACTACCGCTGGGAAACGGTCGATATGCGCTGTGTACACGCCAGTTCGGGGGCTCCCCCGGACATGCGACCGCGCGGGGCGGCGGGACCGTGTCGTCGTCCGGACGTCCGGTCCTGGCGCCCCGCGCGGCCTGCGGCTCCCGGACCGGTCTGGGGACGGTCGGTGCGGCTTCGGCGTGCGGTCGGTGCGGTGTTCTGTGGTGCGGTGTTCTGTGCTGCGGTGCCGCCGCGGCTCAGTGGGCCACGGCTCGCGCCATGGGACCACGGCGCGGCTGCGCGGGAACGCCTCGGGCGGCTTCCGGCGCGGGCCTGGCTCCGGCGGCCGGCTGACGGCCTGCCGGCCCCGGGCTGCGGCGCGGCTGGGCCGCCACGCCGTTCTGGACGTCCATCACGGCGTGCGCCACGAGGCCGCCCATGGGGTCGTGCCTGATGAGATCCCGCAGCCGGGATCGCGACGACCGTCCCTCGTTCCCCGGATACAGGTGCTTGCCGAGCCCGACCGCGTGCGCGAGCGCGGCCAGCGCCGCGGTCCGCGGGTCCGGCGGTACGCCGGTGCGGATCGCGGAATCCAGCCGGGCCCTGATCTCCCGGCTGATCGCCGTGTCCGTCGCCTGGTAGCGCGTCGTCGGCAGCACCCCGCACATCTGGCCCTCCACGGCATGCACCATGCCGCATCGCTCCAGGTGCGAGAGATAGGTCTGGCGGAGCCCGAGACGCGGCCCGCCGATCCAGTGGACGGCCCGCACCGGAGCGCCGCGCCTTCGCAGCAGCTCCAACGCGCAGTCCAGTGTCGGATCTCCAGTCGGCCGTGGCACCACCACGGCGATACGATCCCCGTCTGGGGCTATCCGTCCGGCCATCGCCAGCTCCACGAGCTGTGCCCCGGCCAGACCGAGGTCGAGCGACTGCGGCTGTGCAGTGGTACCCGTGGCCGGGTCCAGTGCCAGCAGCAGAAGCTCCTCCGGAATTGTTCTGCGGCTCCTGCCCATCCATGCCTCCCCGCGTGGATGAATGACAGGGTGACCCCTCTCACATTGGTCTGTCGAGGGTGCGTGACCTGTTCGTAGTGGAACCGGTAGGTATGTCGTTCTCGTCTACCGCAGGGGTTCTCCCCGTACACAGGACACTGGTACATGGTTCGTTATGCGCACGCGGTGCGTGCGGCGCATGGAGGAGGCATCGGTGGCGGGCGAGTCCCCCGACAGGTCGAAGCAGCGCGAGTCGTCGGCAGAACCGACGTCGGGGAGCCCGGGTCCGGTTCCCGAGGCGAGGACCGAACAGAGCGAGACGGCCGGCGCGGCCGGGAAGCCTGATCCCCGGCTGGCGATGACGCGGGAGACCGACGTCTCCGCGGTCCGCGCCGAGTCCGGCGGCGGCGTCGACACGGCGACGCGCGTGCTGTCGGTCCGTGAGGCGGAGGACGGCACCGCGGAGGACGGCACCGAGGGGGAGGCCGCCGGCGACGGCGCCGAGACGGCCGGATCGTCCGAGTCGCCGGAGCCGTCGGATTCCCCGGAGCCGTCGGAGCCGTCGGCGCCGTCGGAGTCGCCGGTGTCCTCCGAGGCCGGCGAATCGCCGGAGGCCGCCGAGGAGAGCGACGGCCGGCTGCGGGACGCCGTGGCCGCGTGGGTGCGTTCCGCGGACGACGCGGCCGGAGACGCCGAGGATGCCGGGGGCGCCGGCGCGAATGCGGAAGCGGAATCGGAAGCAGAGGCGGCGTCGGACGCGGAGGCAGAGGCAGACCGCGGCGAGGACGCCCGGGAGACCGCCCAGGAGAGCCCCGAAGCGGAAGAAGCCGCCGAGGGTGCCGAGGTGCCCTCCGAGGCCGCCCAGGGCGCCCAGGAGCCCGCTGAGGAGACCGTCGAGGAGTCTGCTGAGGAGTCCGCCGAGGAGTCCGGGGTGGCTCCCGCCGCAGGGGGCGGCACCGGGACCGCCCGGGGCGACGAGGGCACCGAGGGCGCCGAAACCGGAGCCGACGGCGACAGCGGCGGCGACAGCGGCGGCGACGGCGACCGCCCCGTCGACCAGGCCACCGCCGTCTTCAAGGCCGTACGCCCCTCCGCGCCCGCCGTCGACCAGCCGACGACCATGCTGAAGCTGGGCGACGGCGCCGCCCGGGACCCGAAGAAGACCGACAAGACCGACAAGGCGGACGGGCCCGAAAGAACCGGCACGGGCGCCGCCGAGGCCCCCGCCGAGCGCACCAGCAAATTCGTCGCGCTCAAGCCGCTCGACGACCCGTCGACCCGCAAGCCGCCGCCGGCCGCCGAGGCCACCACCGCGCTGCCCAGGGTGACGCGGTCGCCGAAGGCCCCTCAGTCCCCGGCAACGGCCCCCGAGCCCCCGAAGGCGGCCCCTCGGCCCCCGAAGGCGCCCCCCGCCGAAGCCACCGCGGCCGTGCCGCAGGTCGGGCCCGAGCGGACGACGCAGCAGCCGCTGCCGCCGAAGCCGCCGCTGGACCTGCTGGCGGAGCTGACGAACACCCCGCCGCCCCCGGAGACCCCGCTGCGCACGGCCGTGCGCCGGGTCAAGATCTGGACGCCGCTGGTCCTGCTGCTGGTCGTCGTCTTCGCGGTCGTGCAGGCGATGCGCCCGCTGCCGGAGCCCACGCTCGACCTCACGGCGCAGGAGAGCTTCACGTTCGAGGGCGGCATGCCCGAGATCCCGTGGCCGGCCTCGGGGCAGGCGGCGCTGGACGTGCAGGGCATCGGCACGTTCGGCTCGTCGGGCGAGCAGAAGCCGGTGCCGATCGCGAGCGTCGCCAAGGTGATGACCGCATACGTCATCCTGCGTGAGCACAAGCTGGGCAGCGGTGAGGAAGGCCCGAAGATCGCCATCGACCAGGCCGCCGAGGACCAGTCGCAGGCCGGCCAGGAGTCGACCGTGAACGTCTACGCGGGCGACTCGATCTCCCAGCGGGAGGCCCTGGAGAGCATTCTGATCGCGTCCGCGAACAACGTGGCGCGGCTGCTGGCCCGCTGGGACGCCGGGTCGGAGAAGGCGTTCGTGGAGAAGATGAACGCCACCGCCGAGGAACTCGGCATGACCAACACGACGTACACCGACCCGTCGGGGCTGGACAACACGACGGTGAGCACGGCCGTCGACCAGGTGAAGCTGGCCAAGGCCGCGATGAAGGAGCCGGCGTTCCGTGAGGTCGCGGCGATGATGTCGTACGACGACTACAAGGGCGTCAACCACTCCAACTGGAACCACCTGGTCGGCCACAACGGCGTGGTCGGCATCAAGACGGGCACCACCACCTCGGCCCTCGGCAACCTCGTCTTCGCGGCGAAGAAGGAGGTCGGCGGCGAGACGCGGACCATCATCGGCGCCGTGGTGCGGCAGCCAGCCGGCGGCAAGGACAACACCATCCTCGGCGCGGCGCTGGACTCGTCCGACAAGCTGATCCGTGCCGCGCAGGACGCGCTGGAGTCGGCGACGATCCTGAAGAAGGGCGATGTCGTCGGGTATGTGGACGACGGTCTGGGCGGCCGTACGCCGGTCGTCGCCACGCAGGACGTCAAGGCGGTCGGCTGGCCGGGGCTGACGGTCAAGCTGACGTTCGCGGCGGACGACGTGCCGCACACCGCGGAGGCGGGCACCAAGGTGGGCACCCTCACCGTGGGCGACGGCGGCACCAGCGGGGCCGTCAAGGTCCCGGTGGCCCTCCAGAAGGACCTGGTCGAGCCCGCCCTCGCCGACAAGCTGACCCGCATCGGCTGATGCGGCCCCGACAGCGCCCCGTCCGGCTTCGCGGAGCCGGGCGGGGCGCTGCTTCGTCACGGAGTCATCGGTCGTCGGGCCTCGGTCATCGGTCATCGGGCCTCGGTCATCGGTCATCGGGCCTCGGTCATCGGTCATCGGTCATCGGGGAGGCCGTGGCCCGAACCTCACTGCGGGTGCGGTTCGCAGCGGCGCTGGAGCAACGTGCAAAGTCCCCGAGGGCTCCGCGCCCGGGCGGGCCCGTCGCCGCGCACCGTCGCCGCGCACCGGGCCGGGTGGCGCTACCGGGTCTGCTCGCACTCCAGCGGCTGTTCGCGCGACGGCCCGCCGTACAGGGAGCTGATGCGGACGTCGCCCGCCTCGCGGACCGTGAGCCGGGTGAATTCTCCGTGCTGGGTCAGGCAGCTGTTGTCGGCCCACAGCCAGGGCGAGTAGGCGACCCGCACGGTGACCGTGCCGGGCCTCGGCATGCGGACGACCAGGTTGGCGCCGTCGGCGCTCACCACCGAGGCGGGCTTGTCGACCAGGGGGGTCGCGTTCTTCACCCGGTAGACCTTCCAGTTGGCGTCCTCCCACACCTTGTCCAGATAGTCCGGCTCGCTGGTCACCAGCGCGTGCTCGAGCCTCGCGGGGCCGTCCGGCTCTCCGTTGGCGAGGACGACGAAGCCCACGGCCCATTCGGAGAGCCAGGCGCGGTAGGCCCCGGGGGAGAACGTGCCCTCGGGGACCTCGGTCCCGCCGTGTCCGTCGTAGAAGAGGCGCCCGCGCTCCACGTCGGCCTGGCGGTTCCAGCCGCGCGCCATGTTGATGTGCGGCGCGAGGATGGCGGCCTCGCGGTGGTCGCGGGCCGGCACCACCTCGACTCTCGTCTTCCAGGCGTCCAGACGTTCCAGCTCCTCCACGACGCCGTCGATCTTGACGGCCCACTCCGGCACCTTGGTGTTGGTGACGATGTCGGCGATCGTCTTGCCGGACAGCCAGGTCAGCGACAGCGCCAGGGCGACGCCGCACCACAGCTTCCGCCGCCGGGGCGTGAACCAGCGAAGCGGCAGCGCGGCGGGCCGGGCGTCACCTCCGTCGTCCTCGCGTCCGCTCCCCCGGTGCACCGCGATGGCGAGCAGGGCGGCAGGCGCGGCCAGCTCCGTGAGCCGTTCGACGTTCGTGCCGATCGGCGACGGGATCAGGTAACAGAGCACCACTCCGAGCGCGTACACGGCGGCGCTGTACCGCAGCACCCGCCAGGCGCTCGGCGCCGCCAGAACGACCACCGCGCACAGCAGGACGGGCGGCCAGATCCGCCCGAACGGCATGGGCTGTTCGCCCTCGAACGGGAAGAGGAGCGTGGTCGTGGCGACCACGGCGACCGGTGGCGCGAGAAGGGCGGCAGCGCGGCCCCACTCGCGCGTCAGCAGACAGGCGGCTCCCACCACGAGGACGAACAGGCCGGCGACCGGGCTTCCCATCGTGGCCAGTGCCGTGGCCACGGCCGCCGCCGTGATGTGCCTCCTGGAGCGTCCGCCGACCGCCGCGAGCACGGCGCCCATCGCGAAGGCCATCCCGAGCATGAAGGTCGAGCGGCCCGACACGACCTGGCACCACAGCGAGAACATCACCATCAGCGCGGGCCAGAGGGGGCGGCGCACACCGGTCCGCTGGACCAGTTCGCCGGCCAGCCACGACGACGCCAGTCCCGACAGCAGGGTGACGGGCACCACGCCCAGGGCGGCCATCAGGTACGGCGACATCACGCTGTAGTTCACTACGTGCAGTCCGCCGTACCAGAACAGGTTGTAGGCGTAGCCCGGATAGAGCCGGGCGAACTCGGCCCAGGCGACCTGCGCGGCCAGGTCGCCGCCGCCGGTCGCGAACACCGCCCACCACACCCCGTACAGCGGCACGGCGCAGGCGAGGACCGTGAAGGCGAGGCGGTGACGCAGGTACCACGGCTGCGGCGGCAACGCGGGCTCGCCCCCCGGCAGGGCATGGCGGTGGGGGGTCAGCTCGGCAAAGGCCACTGCGGCTTCCCGTTCGACTCGTGCGGGCGGATCTCTCTTCGGGTTAGACGTTAATCGACCGCCGGCGGTTGGCAGACCGGGCGCTCAGGAGTGACGGCCCCCGTGGGTGCTGTCGGAACCGGCGGCGGACGGCGAACCACGAATCGTTCAGCCAGCTGAACGACAGTCACCGAGCAGAACAATTTTGCTCGCCCTTGACCCTCCCCTTCCTTGTCGTGCCCGCGTCGACGCGCCCAGGATGAGCGGGCCGTTCACATGACGGACCCTGGGAGGGGGCACATGAACAGTCTCGACTGGGCCGTGCTCATCGGCTACTTCGCGGTGATGGTCGCGATCGGCGTCTGGTCGCACAAACGCGTCGACGACGTCAGCGACTTCTTCACGGCCGGCGGCAAGATGCCCTGGTGGCTCTCCGGCATCTCGCACCACATGTCGGGCTACAGCGCGGTGATGTTCACCGGGTACGCGGGCATCGCCTACACCTACGGCGTCACGTCCTTCGTCACCTGGTCGTTCCCCATCGCGCTCGGCATCGCCATCGGGTCGAAGCTGTTCGCGCCGCGCATCAACCGGCTGCGGTCCCGGCTGCACGTGGCGTCGCCGCTGGAGTACCTGAAGAACCGGTACAACCTGCCGACCCAGCAGGCGCTCGCCTGGTCCGGGATGCTGCTGAAGATCGTGGACGTCGGCGCGAAGTGGGCGGCCATCGCCACTCTCCTGTCGGTGTTCACCGGCCTCTCGCTCAACCAGGGCATCCTCATCACCGGCGTGGTGACCGGCATCTACTGCACGATCGGCGGCCTGTGGGCGGACGCGCTGACCGAACTGGGCCAGTTCGTCATCCAGTTGCTGGCGGGCCTGGCGATGTTCTTCGCGGTGCTGGTGAAACTCGGCGACCACGGCGGCTTCTTCGGCGTCTGGGACGAGCCGGAGCTCCAGGGCCACGCCGAGCCGCTGGTCGGCCCCTACGGCACGGTGTTCCTGCTCGCCTTCCTCTTCATCAAGCTGTTCGAGTACAACGGCGGCATGCTCAACCAGGCCCAGCGCTACATGGCCACCCCCACCGCGCGCGAGGCCGAGCGGTCGGCGCGGCTGTCGGCGGTGCTGTGGCTGGTCTGGCCGCTGGTGCTGTTCTTCCCGATGTGGATGTCGCCGCTCCTGGTGGAGTCGCAGAAGGCGGACGGCTCCGACTCCTACGCCCTGATGACCGAGCAGCTCCTCCCGCACGGCCTGCTGGGCCTGGTCATCGTCGGTTTCTTCTCGCACACCATGGCCATGTGCTCCTCCGACGCCAACGCGATCGCCGCGGTGTTCACGCGGGACGTGGCGCCGGTGCTGTGGGCGCGGGCGCGCAGGTGGAGCGACCGCTCGGGCCTGGTGGCGGCGCGGGTGACGACGGTCGTCTTCCTGGCCCTGTCAATGGGGGTGGCCACCCAGGTCGACTCCCCCACGTTCAAGGACATCATCACGGTCGTCATCAAGTGGGTGGCCGGTCTGATGGGGCCGATCGCGATCCCGATGATGCTCGGCCTGCTCCGCCCGTTCCGCCGCTCGGGCCCGACGGCGGCGCTCACCAGCTGGGCCGCGGGGCTGCTCGCCTTCTGGCTGGTCAACTACCCGGTCAACTGGAGCGTCGAGGGCGGCGTACCGCTGGAGTACCAGGTGTCGATCCCGCTGGCGGTGTCGCTGCTGCTGTACGTCCTGATCGGCTACGTGAAGCCGGAGGACACCCCGGAGCGGCTGGCGGTCATCGAGCGGGTGAACACGGACGACGACGGGCCCGGCTCGGCGGGAGCCGCCGCCGCGGTCCCCGCCCCCGCGGGTCAGCGCACCTAGGGCAGCAGCACGGACAGCACCCTGCCGTTCTCGAAGGTGACGAAGAGCGCCCCGCCGTGCACCAGTCCGCTGGTGGGCGGCGGGGCGCTCCTTTCTCCGTCGGGCTGCGGCCAGCCGCCGAAGGTGCGCGGGAAGGCGTCGCCGCCGCCGGCCAGCTCCGGCAGCCGTACGCCGCTCTCGTCGGCCGCGATCACCTTGTCCCCGGCCACCCGTGCGACGCCGTTCCCCGACCACGGCTCCGCCCACCGGACCCGGCCCGTCCTGAGGTCACGGGCGACCAGTTCCGCCTCGTAGCCGTCCGACGTGCTCCTCCTGCTGGACAGCAGCGTGCCGTCGCGGCTCACCGCCAGGGGGCGCCCGGCCAGGTCGGCGGCGGTCACCGGCTTCAGCGTCCGGCCGTCGCGGACACCGGACGGGCAGGACACGTACGCGGTCTCGGCGGCCATCGGCTCACAGCGCTCGGAGACCTTTGCGAGCGTCCTGCCGGTCACGGGATCGAGGCTGACGGAGGCGGCACGGCCATGGAGGTGGACGGAGTCGCCGACGGTCTCCAGCGAGCCGGGCTCCATCCCGTCGACGCGGCGTTCCCACTGCTGCTCGCGGTCGCCGGTGGTGGAGTGGGCGCGGACCAGCGTGCCGTCGCCGCCCCGGTGGGCGATGAACAGCCGGTTCCCGTGCACGCGCACCTTCCGCGGCGGGTTCCCCTTCGGGGCGTCCACGGTGGCCACCGGCTCGCCGTCGGCAAGACGCAGCACGCTGATGCCGTCCCGTCGTGCCGACGACGCGTAGGCGTACGTGCCGTCCAGGTCCGGTTCGGCCGCGTCGCTCCCGTCGGCCGTGCCGCCATCCGGGTAGCGCCACAGGAAGGTGCCGTCGTCGGCGTTCCGCGCCTCCAGCGACACCCCGCCCGACTCCTGGTGCAGCCGGCACACCAGGGTGGTGTCGCCGAGCACGCACCCGCGCGGCTCACCGTCGCTCTCGAACGTGGCCTGCCAGGGAGACCAGTCGCCCGACAGCTTCGAGCGGTCCATCGCGTCGGGCCCGAAGTCGCTGACGTCACTGCTGACGAGCACGCTCGGTGCCGCCCCGGCGGAACCGCCCGCTCCCGCGGCGCCGTCGCCGCTCCCTCCGCCGTCGGCACCGCCGCCGTCGAGCACGGACATCACCACGGCCGTGGCCACGCCGACCACCAGCCCGGCCGTGACACCCGCCGCCCAGCGAAGGCGGGCGGACCGGCGCGAGCGGGCCGGGACGGTGCCCGCAGGCCAGGGCGCCGCGTCCGGTACGGACTCCGGGCGCGGTGTGGACTCCCCGCCCGGCACGGGCCCCGGGCGCGGAGCCGCCGCGGCCGGGCCGGGCGCCCGCTGCGGCGCGGGCGGTGCCAGCAGCGCCCGGCCCACCGCGGTCTCGTACTCGCCGATCAGCCGCGCCACCCCGGCCGGCCACGGGAAGGCGCCGGTGCGCGGCGCGGGGGCCACGCCGGGCCGGGCGTTCGCGGCGGCCGGGTCCAGCTCCCGGATCAGCCGGGTGGTCGTCGGCCGGTCGGCCGGGTCCGGGGCGAGGCACGCGGCGATGAGTTCGCGCAGTTCGCCGGGCACCTCGGACAGGTCGGGACGGCCCTGCGCGATGCGGTGGACGATCGCGGCGAGTTCGGTGTCGTGGAAGGGCCCCCGGCCGGTCGCGGTGAAGCACAGCACCGCGCCGAGGCAGAACACGTCCGACGCGGCGGTCACCGACCGGTCGCCCGCGACGTGTTCGGGCGACATGAAGCCGGGCGAGCCGACCATGATGCCCGTCGCGGTCAGCGCCGTGGCGTCGTAGGCCTGCGCGATACCGAAGTCGATGAGCCGGGGCCCGCGGGTGCCGAGGACGACGTTGCCCGGCTTCAGGTCCCGGTGGACGAGGCGCGCCCCGTGCACGGCGGCCAGTCCGCGGGCCAGGTCGGCGCCGAGTTCCCGGACCACCGGCACCGGCAGTGCGCCCGCGCGCGACACCGCCTCGTCCAGTGGCGGACCGGCGACGTACTCGGTGGCCAGCCAGGGCCGTTCGGCGTCCGGGTCGGCCGCGACCAGGGCGGAGACGTACGGGCTGCGCACGGCCCCCGCCGCCTCGGCCTCCCGCCGGAAGCGCACCCGGAAGTCGGGGTGCAGCTCCAGGTCACGGCGGACCGTCTTCAGCGCGACCAGGTCGTCGGGGCCGCCGTCGGGCGGCAGGGCGAGGTGCACCGTGCCCATGCCGCCGGAGCCCAGGCCGCCGAGCAGGCGGTAGGGGCCGGTGTCGTAGGGGGCGTTGCCGTCCAGCGGGCGCAGCACGTCGGGTCTCCAGTCCGGGGCTTCGGCGCGGCGGTCAGGTCTTCGGCAGTTCGAAGGACCGCACGGTGCCGTCGTGGAAGGCGAGGTACAGGACCCCGCCGAGCGAGATGAGCTGGGGCTCCCACGTGTCGAGGGCGAATCCCGCGTCCTCGTACCGGTGCGCGTTCCCGGGGGCGTGCTTGATCCGGTAGCGCTTCCTGTCGCCGCCGCCCTGCGGCTCGGTGTACAGGAACTCGTTGTCCACGGTCACCGACGTGTCGCCGACGGTGGAGGACACCGTGAACGCCGCCTCTTCCGGCAGGGGACCGCTGTCCGCCGACGGCGTGGGGGACGGCGGCGGGGCGTCGTCCACCCGACGGAGCGTCTTCTCGTCCAGCGTCACGGTCCTGTCGCCGGTGGTGCACAGCACCCGGCCCTCGGTCGCCCGGACGATCTCGCAGCCACCGCCCTCCTCGTCGGTGTAATGGGTGGCCTTGCCGGTCCGTGCCTCGAAGCCGATCAGTCCGCCGTCGGTGGTCGCCAGGACCCTGCCGCCCGCGACCTCCCACGCCATGTAATGGGAGCCCACCGACGAGATGCCGGTCCGTGTGGAGACCGCCCGTTTCCACAGCACTTCACCGGTGTCCGCGTCGAAGGCGCCGACCGTGACCCCCTCATCGTCCTGCCCGGTGAGGAACACGGCGCCCTCGCCCACCAGCACAGGCGCCTTGGGCGACCGCTCGGCCTCCGGCATGTCCTCCTCCCAGCGGACCTTGCCGTCGGTGAGGGACCAACCCTTCACTTTGCCGCTCTCGTAGGAGACCACGAGGTCCCCGTAGATGACCGGCTCCTTGGCGCCACCGGGAAGCAGGAGGCCCAGGAGGGGACGCTCGTGCGCCTTCGTTCCCGGATCCGGGGACGGTACCCTCCAGCGCTGCTTTCCGTCGGCGGCGCCCACCGCGACCATGCCGCCGTCCAGCATGCGGCACACCAGGACCTCGGCACCGAGCGCGCAGCGGGTGGGCCGGCCAGGCAGAGCCGTGGTCCACTCTCGCCAGCCGTCGGGGCGGACCGACGGGTCGGCCGGGAAGGACCGGCTGCCGTCCACGCCCGTCTCGTCGAGGCCGACGGCCCGCTCCGGCTCCGCCGCGGCCGACGCCGAACCGGACGCGGACGGCGAGGGACTCCTGCCGCCGGCCTCCGGCTCCCCGGCGCCCTGGATCGCGCGCAGCCCGAACGCCCCGAGCACACCCGCCGCCACGGCCGCGGCGAGCACCGTCAGGACCGTACGCCGGGAGGGCCGGGCCGAAGGCGTCGGCACCGGCGGGCGCGCCGGGTCCGGAGCCGGGCCGCCCGTGACCGTCTCCGCACTGTGCACCGGTGAGGCGCCCGGCATCGTGGGGACCCGGCCCGGCACCGCTTCCGCCCGGGCCACGACCCGCGCCAGCTCCTCCTCGTACCCGGTCACCAGGGCCTGCACGGCCGCCGGCCAGCGGGCGCCGGCCGCCTCCGGGCCCCCCTCCGCCGGGGCCCCTGCCGCCTCCACCGCCGCCCTGAAGCGCCCTTCGAGCGCGACGGCGTCGGGCCGGGCGAACGGGTCCGGGCTCAGGCAGTCCGCGACCAGTTCCCGCACCTGCTCGGGCACCGCGCCGAGATCCGCGTCGGCCTGCGAGATGCGGTAGAGGACGGCGGCCACCGGTCCGTCACCGAAGGGCGTGGCGCCCGTGGCCGCGTAACACACCACGGTGGCCAGGCAGAAGATGTCGGAGGCGGCGACGACGTGGCTGCCGCCCAGCACGTGTTCCGGTGACATGAAGCCGGGCGAGCCGACCATCGCGCCCGTGGCCGTCATGGTGCTCGCGCCGAAGTCGCGGGCGATGCCGAAGTCGATGACCCGGGGGCCGTCGGCGGCCAGCAGGACGTTCGCCGGTTTCAGGTCCCGGTGCCGGATGCGGGCGTGGTGGATGCCGCGCAGCGCGCGGGCGAGGCCGAGGCCGAGGTCCAGGACCGTGGCGACGGGCAGCGGGCCCGTTTCCCGGACGGCACGCTCCAGCGTCGGTCCGGCCACGTACTCGGTGGCCATCCAGGGCCGGGCGGCCTCCGCGTCTCCGGACAGCAGGCGCGCGGTGAAGCGGCCCTCCACCGTGCGCGCGGTCGCGATCTCCCGGCGGAACCTGTCCCGGAAGGCCGCGTCACCGCCCACGTCGGCCCGCATGACCTTGACGGCGGCGAGCCGCGGGGCGGTCGCGGACGGATCGGGGCGCACGTCCGCGCCCAGATACACCTCGCCCATGCCCCCGGCGCCGAGCCGGGCGAGAATCCGGTACGGACCCACCTGACGCGGGGCTCCCGCGTCGAGTCCAGCCAGCATGCCGCCCCCCTGTTGCCCCCGTCGTGCCCGCTCCCGGTGATCCACTCTCACATCCGTGGGTGTGACGCGTCCACACCACATCACACGGTCGCAACGGCATCAGAACGCCGGTGTGACGTCTGTGTCAGGCCCTCGGATACCGTGCCAGCCACCCCGGCGAGGCCCCGGCGGGCCCGTGCAGGGCGGGCCCCTGTGTCATCTCCATGGCGAAGTCGTCGGCCAGCTCCAGGACGGTCGGACGGCCCTCCAGTTCGGCCAGCCAGGCCGGTGGGAGGGCGGTCTCGCCGTGCAGGGCGCCGAGCAGTCCGCCCGCGAGGGCGCCGGTCACGGCCGAGGGGCCGCCGTGGTTGACGGCGAGGCGCAGCCCGTGCCGGACGTCCTCGCCGACGAGGGCGCAGTAGACGGCCGCGGCCACGGCCCCCTCGGCGGCCCCCGCCCCGGCCAGTTCGGTCACCCGGTCGGGCGTCGGCAGACCCTGCCGCACGGCCCCCAGCGCATGCTGCAGCGCATCCGACACCGGCTGGTGCCCGGGGCGGGGGGCGAGCAGCGCGAGCGCCCGCTGCACGGCCCCGTCGAGGCTCTCGCCGCGGGCGAGCGCGTGCACGATCACCGCGTAGGCCCCCGCCGCCAGGGTCGCCGTGGGGTGGCCGTGGGACTGCGCCGCGCACTCCACGGCGAGCTGGGCGACGAGCTGCGGCTCCCAGCCGACCAGCAGCCCGAACGGCGCCGACCGGGCAGCCGCCTCCGGCCCCTGCTCCCCCGGGTTCTTGGGCACGTCCGGCGTGCCCATGACATCGTCCGCGAATCCGAGCAGCAGCGCCCGCATCGGCGCGCGTCGGCTGTAGAGCCATTCCTCGCGGGCCAGCCAGCCGTCTTCCTTCCGGCGTTCGTCCGGCCCCCAGTCGTGCTGAGTGGCGTGCCAGCGGCGGTACGCCCGGTGCAGGTCGGTCGGCGGGTGCCAGGCGCCGGTGTCGCGGCGCACCTGGGCGCGGATCAGCCCGTCGACGGAGAAGAGGGTGAGCTGCGTGAGATGCGTGACGGCACCGCGCCGCCCGTGGGCGGGGGCGAGGTCGGCCAGGCCCTCGGCTCCGTATGTTTCGCGGATCCCGGCCAGGTCCAGCCCGTCCACGGGCGCTCCGAGCGCGTCACCTACGGCCACGCCGAGCAGCGTCCCGCGCACCCGGCTCCGGAAGTCCTGTTGCTCGGCCCGGCCCCAGACGGCACCGGCTGCCCCACCGCCCACCCCGACCTCCCGGTGCCGCGTCCGTCGCGCATCGCCAGCACTGTAATCGAACGGGAGCGGTCGGTTCAGGGGGCGGGAAGGCCTGGGAGGGCGGGCGGGGTGACCTCCGGTCCTGGTGGTTCGCTCCTCGTGCGGTAGCGGCGGAGGCTCCGGTGCGCGGCTGGTGCGTCCGAGGCCGTGTGATGCGTCACCGGCAGGATCAAGCCGCTCCTCGTTCGGTCGCCCGGCAGTCGCGGCAGCGGCCGGGGGCGGGGGCGCGGAAGGCGCGTTCGCAGCCGTCGCAGGTCTGGAGGGGGTCGGGGCGGATCCCCGCCGGTGCCGTGGGCGGGGCGGTGGGCGGAGGGGGCGGGAGGTCGGCGGTGAGGCGGTGGTGCAGGAAGGCCGCCGGTCGCCGGATCGGCTCCGGGGGCAGTCCCGCCGTCAGGGCGCGTTCCACGGCGGTGGCGGGCACGCCGCGCTCCAGCCAGGCGGAGACGGCCGGGGCGAGGCGGCGGACGTCCCGTTCCGTCAGGACCAGGCGGGGTTCGTCGAGGCCGAGCCGGGTGAGCAGGGCGGCCGCCTTCCGGTGGCCCTGCGGCGCCGGTGCGGCGGGATCCGGTTCCTCTCGCGCCGCCGGAGCGAGCGCCTCCCGAGCGTCCGACACCGGGGCGTACGCCGTCGAGGCGACCACCGTCGGAGCGTCCGCCGACGGAACGGGAACCTCCGGGACGACAGTCGCCGGAACCGCAGCCGTCGCCACGGCGCTGCCCCGCGGCCTGTTGAAGGAGACCGTCCGGGTCGTCACTCGGCCCGATTGAAGACGCTCCTTGGTGCGTGCGAGGTACCCGTGTTCCTCCAGCTCGCGCAGGGCCGCCGCGATCCTGATCTCGCCCTCCGGGAACTTGCCGGCCAGGGTCTTGATGCCGACCTGCGAGCCCGCGGGCAGCGACTGGATGTGGACCGCCAGCCCGATCGCCGTCAGGGAGAGGTCCGGGTGCTGGGCCAGGTGGTTTCCGACCACCGTGAAGTTCTCCGTGTGCGGCACGTTGACGTGCTCCACACCTCCGGTGGAACGGCCGGACGCGGGGCGCGCGGGCGCGCTAGGGTGCTTGTCAGTCATCGGGAAGCCCTACTTCCTCGGTGATCAGGCCCTCGCACTGGGATGGCAGTCCCGGCGAGGGCCGATGCATGTCTGCGGTTGTCGCCGCCGACGCTGCACCATGAACGGCCCGCCACGCCAGCTGAGTTGGGCATATTCACTCCGGCGAGTGAGTGCCGGGGGCGGTGGGGGCAGGCCGGTTCTTTCCCCGTTCTTTGGTCTTTGGTGTCGCGCGCCACCGGGTCACGCCCCGCCGCGACCCGGTGCCAGTTCCGCCCAGACCGTCTTGGCGGGGGCGGGCGTCCGGTCCACGCCCCAGCGGTCCGCGTACGCCGCGACGATGTGCAGGCCCCGGCCTCCCTCCTGCCCGTCCGCCGGATCCTGGAGACGCGGGACCCGGTCGCCCCGGGCGTCGGTGACCTCGATACGGAGGGCCCCGGCGTCCATCAGGTGCAGGCCCAGCCGGAAGTCTCGGCCCGGCACGCGGCCGTGCAGCACGGCGTTGGCGGCCAGTTCGGCCACGACCTGCACCGCCCCCTCGAACGGCAGCCCCCAGACGCACAGTTGGCGTTCCGTGAGCAGCCTCGCCAGCCGGGCGCCGCGCCGTGTGGCGGACAACTGGACGGTCAACGTGGTGGTCCAGGGCAGCAATTCGTGACTCATGTCACCCAGCGTGGCCATCCGTCCCTACTCTGAACAGCGAAGACCTCGGTACGGAGCGTCACTGTCCGTGCGCCCGCCGTGGTCGTACGGGTCGTACGTCAGGAGGGGTGAGAGGTGGAGGACGAAGAGGCCGCGGCCGTGCTCAAGGCGGTCGGCCGGCAGATCAAGCTGTGGCGCGAGGCCGCGGGTCTGCGCCAGGCGGAACTGGGTGCCGCCATCGGGTACGGCGAGGACATGGTCTCGTCGGTGGAGCGCGGGCGGAGGATTCCCAAGCCGGAGTTCCTCGACAAGACGGACGAGGTGACCGGCGCGGGCGGGAAGATCTCCGCCATGAAGGCGGACGTGGAGCGGGCCCGCTATCCGGAGCAGGTGCGCAGCCTGGCGAAGCTGGAGGACGAGTCGGTCGAGCTGGGGGCGTACGCCAACCACAACATGCACGGCCTGTTGCAGACCGAGGCCTACGCGCGGGCGCTGTTCGCGATGCGGTGGCCCTCGTTCGCGGAGGACGAGATCGAGCGGCAGGTCGCCGCCCGCATGGCCCGGCAGTCCGTCTTCGAGCGGACCCCCGCGCCGCTGCTCAGCTTCGTCCTGGAAGAGGTGACGCTGCGACGGCCCATCGGCGGCAGAATGGTATTGCGGCAGCAGCTCGAACGCCTGCTGGACGTCGGCGGGTTGAGGCACGTCGCGATCCAGGTGATGCCCATGGACCGGGAGGACCACGCGGGAATGGGCGGCCCCATCCGCCTGCTGAAGCTACGGAACGGCAAGACGCTGGGGCATTCCGAAGCCCAGCTGCACAGCCGCATGATCAGTGATCCACGGGAAGTCCAGATCCTCGAAATGCGCTATGGAATGATCCGGGCGCAGGCTCTCCCGCCACGGGAGTCGCTGGCCTTCATCGAAAAAGTGCTGGGAGAAGAGACATGACCTCCGCGCTGGAGTGGTTCAAGAGCAGCTACAGCAGCAATGACGGCCCCGATTGCGTGGAGGTGGCGATAGCGCCCGCCGCCGTCCACGTCCGGGACTCCAAGGACACCGACCGGCCCCACCTCTCCTTCCCGGACGCCGCCTGGACGGAGTTCCTCGCCCTCACCCGGCGGGGATGAGTCAGGGCATGACTGCCACGACCTCGCGGGCACTGACCCTGGCCGCCACCCTCCTCACTGGCACCGTCGCCCTCTACATGGCGCTCGTCGCCTTCGGGAACATCACCGACTTCGGCACCAACCAGCAGTTCGTCCGCCATGTGCTCGCCATGGACACCACGTTCAAGGACGAGGACCTGATGTGGCGGGCGATCACCACGGAGTGGATACAGGACGCGGCGTACGTCGCGATCATCGTGTGGGAGACGCTGGCCGCGCTGGTGCTGCTGTACGGGACGTGGCTGTGGGCGCGTAAGGACCTGCCGGGCGCCCGGCGGTTCTCCACCTACGGGCTGCTGATGGTGATGCTGCTGTTCGGCGCCGGGTTCATCGGCATCGGCGGTGAGTGGTTCGCGATGTGGCAGTCGGAGAACTGGAACGGGCTGGAGGCGGCGACGCGGGTGTTCGTGCTCAGCGGGGTCGTGCTGATCGTCAACCATCTGCCGTCCGCCGGCGGTGAGATCACTCGACGACCGTGACCGTCGTCCCCTTCGTACCGAACGTCCACAGCGCCTCGCCGTCCGCCTTCTGCACCCGGATACCGCCGGTCTTCGCACCCGGGTCGGGGGCCGGCGGCGAGGAGCCGTCGACCGCGTTGGAGAAGGCCACCGAGATGCCGTCCGCCAGGGCGAAGTAGACGATGTGCTCGACCTGCACACCGTCGGAGCCCGTGGTGGCCTCCCGGCGGCTGCCGATCGTGTAGCTGCCGGGATCGGGGTCGACGGTGCCCGGCCAGACCTGGAAACTCCGCCGGGGCACGTCGCTGGCGTCCACCAGCCAGACCCGGTCCTGGCCGAGGGAGTAGACGATCCGGCGTCCGGTGCCCGAGCCGTCCGGCACGGCGGCCGGCTGGGACTCCCGCGGGCTGGGCTGTGCCGACGCCGACGTGCTCGGCCGGGCCGCAGCCGTCGGGGCCGGCCGCGGGCCCTGGTCGGCCTGTACGGCCAGGACCGCCACCACCGCGATCGCCCCCACGGTCAGACCGGAGACCCAGGCCCAGGAGGGAAGTCGGGCAGGCACGGCACGCATCTCCTCAGCTACGAAGAACCCCGACACACCGGGGGTCCGATCATCGTACTGTGCGCGCCGCTGCCGCCTCAGCCCCGTTCCGCCTCAGCCCGCTGCCGCCTCAGCCCCGTTCCGCCTCAGCCCGCTGCCGCCTCAGCCCCGTTCCGCCTCAGCCCGCTGCCGCCTCAGCCCCGTTCCGCCTCAGCCCGCTGCCGCCTCAGTCCAGTACCGGCAGCAGCTCCGGCAGGTGCCCGTCCGAGGCCTCCGCCGCCCGCTGCCGCTCCTCGGGCACCTCGCCGTACAGGGTGGTGCGCGGCCTGGCCGGGCGGCCGGCCGCCTCCGCCACCGCGATCAGGTCCTTGACCGACTTGTAGGAGCCGTAGGACGAGCCCGCCATGCGGGAGATCGTCTCCTCCATGAGGGTGCCGCCGAGGTCGTTGGCGCCCGAGCGGAGCATCTCCGCCGCCCCCTCCGTGCCCAGTTTCACCCAGCTCGTCTGGATGTTGGGGATGTGCGGGTGGAGGAGCAGGCGGGCCATCGCCGTGACCGCGCGGTTGTCGCGCGTCGACGGGCCGGGGCGGGCGATGCCGGCCAGGTAGACGGGGGCGTTGGTGTGGATGAAGGGGAGCGTCACGAACTCCGTGAAGCCGCCCGTGCGCTGCTGGATGCCTGCGAGGGTGCGCAGGTGGCCGAGCCAGTGCCGGGGCTGGTCGACGTGGCCGTACATCATCGTCGACGACGAGCGGATGCCCAGCTCGTGCGCGGTCGTGATCACCTCGGTCCAGGTCGCCGTCGGCAGCTTGCCCTTGGTGAGGATCCAGCGGACCTCGTCGTCCAGGATCTCGGCGGCCGTGCCCGGGATCGAGTCCAGTCCGGCCTCCTTGGCCGCCGTCAGCCACTCGCGGATCGACATGCCCGTGCGGGTCGCGCCGTTGACGACCTCCATCGGGGAGAAGGCGTGCACGTGCATGCCGGGGACGCGCTGCTTCACCGCGCGGGCGATGTCGAAGTACGCCGTGCCGGGCAGGTCCGGGTGGATGCCGCCCTGCATGCAGACCTCCACCGCTCCGACGTCCCAGGCCTGCTGGGCGCGGTCGGCGACCTGGTCGAGGGAGAGGGTGTAGGCGTCGGCGTCCGTGCGGCGCTGGGCGAAGGCGCAGAAGCGGCAGCCGGTGTAGCAGACGTTGGTGAAGTTGATGTTGCGGGTGACGATGTAGGTGACGTCGTCGCCGACCGCCGACCTGCGGACGTCGTCCGCCACCTGGCACAGGGCGTCCAGCGCCGGGCCGTCGGCGTGCAGCAGGGCGAGGGCCTCGTCGTCCGTGAGCTTCGTCGGGTCGTCGGCGGCCGTGGCCAGCGCCGCGCGCACGTCGGTGTCGATGCGCTGCGGGGCCATGCCGGGGGCGGCGGCCTCGCGCAGGGCGCCCCAGTCGCCGTACACCTCGTCGAAGTCGTCGCGGCGGTCGGCGGTGCGGCCGTCGGTGTCGATGGTGCGGTGCAGGTCGGTGCGGCCGGCGGCGGTGAACACCTCGTCCGGCTCCTGCCAGGGGCGGCCCTCGACGACGGCGTCCTCGCGGGCGAGGCCCGTGTCGGGGTCGGCCAGCGCCGTGACGTGCGGGCGCAGACGGGGGTCCAGCCACGGTTCGCCGCGCCGGACGAACTCCGGGTAGACGCAGAGCCGTTCGCGCAGTTCGAAGCCCGCGGCGCGGGACTTCCCGGCGAGTTCGTCGAGCCGGGGCCAGGGGCGTTCGGGGTTGACGTGGTCGATGGTGAGCGGGGAGACCCCGCCCCAGTCGTCGATGCCGGCGCCGATCAGGCGGGCGTACTCGGCGTCGACCAGGTTCGGCGGGGCCTGGAGGCATCCCGAGGGGCCCATGATGTGCCGGGCCACCGCGACCGTGGCGACCAGGTCGTCCAGTTCCGCGTCCGGCATGCCGCGCATCGCGGTGTCCGGCTTGGCGCGGAAGTTCTGGATGATCAGTTCCTGGATGCCGTGGTACGCGCGGGCGACGCGGCGGAGCGCGAACAGGGACTCGGCCCGCTCCTCGTACGTCTCGCCGATGCCGATGAGCAGGCCGGAGGTGAAGGGGACGGAGGAGCGGCCGGCGTCCTCCAGGACGCGCAGCCGGACGGCGGGCTCCTTGTCCGGTGATCCGTGGTGCGGCCCGCCCGGCTCCGACCACAGGCGGGTCGCCGTCGTCTCCAGCATCATGCCCATCGACGGGGCGACCGGCTTCAGCCGCTGGAAGTCCGTCCAGGTCATGACGCCCGGGTTGAGGTGGGGCAGCAGGCCGGTCTCCTCCAGGATGCGGATGGAGATGGCCCGGACGTAGGCGATGGTGTCGTCGTAGCCGTGCGCGTCGAGCCACTCGCGCGCCTCCGGCCAGCGGTCCTCGGGCTTGTCGCCGAGGGTGATGAGCGCTTCCTTGCAGCCGAGCGCGGCACCGCGCCGGGCGACGTCGAGGACCTCGTCGGGGGACATGAACATCCCGTGCCCGGCCCGGCGCAGCTTGCCGGGGACGGTGACGAAGGTGCAGTAGTGGCACTTGTCCCGGCACAGCCGGGTCAGGGGGATGAAGACGCTCTTCGAGTACGTGATCACGCCGGGTCGGCCCGCCGCCGCCAGGCCCGCGTCGCGCACCCGGGCGGCGGAGGCGGCGAGGTCGTCGAGGTGCTCGCCGCGGGCCTGGAGCAGCACCGCGGCCTCGGAGACGTCGAGGGCGACGCCGTCCCGGGCGCGCTTGAGGGCGCGACGCATGGAGTTCTCGGTGGGACGGCCGGTCGGGCCGGTGGAGCCGGTTCCGGAGGTCGCGGAAGTCGTCATCCTTCGAGCATACGAGCGGTGATCAGTACCCGTACGTCCGGTACGTCACGCCGGTCCCCGCCCCGGCCGGTCGGGTGCCGGAAAACCGCCGAACCCCTTTCCTTGCACGGCAGTTCACGGCTCAATGCCAGGGTGGCACGCACCACCCCCGCACCAGCCGTGCCATGTCATCACGACGCCTTGGGAGCAGCAGCATGTGCGAGGAACACCACACCGAAGACGCGTCCGGAGTGGGCAGACGTGCCCTGTTCGTGACGGGGGCCGCCGCCGCGCTTACGTTGGGAGGCGTGAGCTTCGCGGCGGCCGAGGGCCGGGACCAGGAGACTAGGACGCTGCGCGGCAGCCTGCCGCCGGGGGCGCCGGACTTCGTGTACGTGCCGGTCGAAGTGCCGCGCGGGGTACGGGAGATCCGGGTCTCCTACACCTACGACCGGCCCGCCGTGCCACCCGGCACGCAGGGCAACGCCCTCGACATCGGCCTCTTCGACGAGCGCGGCACCGAGCTGGGCGGCCGGGGTTTCCGGGGGTGGTCGGGCGGGGCGCGGTCGGAGTTCTTCGTCCGGGCCGACGACGCGACGCCCGGGTACGTCCCGGGGCCGGTGCGGCCGGGGACGTGGCACATCGCCCTCGGGCCGTACACCGTGGCTCCGCAGGGGCTGTCGTACGAGATCACCGTCACGCTGGCCTACGGCGAACAGGACGAGCCGGTGCGGCCGGTGTACCCGCCCGAGCGGGCCAGGGGGCGGGGGCGGGCCTGGTACCGGGGGGACTGCCATCTGCACTCCTGGTACTCCGACGGCCGCCGCACCCCCGCGGAGATCGGGGCGCTGGCCCGCGCGGCCGGGCTGGACTTCATCAACTCCTCCGAGCACAACACCCACTCCGCGCACGCCCACTGGGCCGACGTGGCCGGGGACGACCTGCTGGTGATGGTGGGCGAGGAGGTGACGACCCGGAACGGTCACCTCGTCGCCCTCGGCACCGACCCGGGCACGTTCGTCGACTGGCGCTACCGGGCCCGCGACAACCGCTTCGGGCGCTTCGCCCGGCAGATCCGCCGGGCCGGCGGCCTGGTCGTCCCGGCCCACCCGCACGCCACCTGCATCGGCTGCAACTGGAAGTTCGGCTTCGGCGAGGCGGACGCGGTGGAGGTGTGGAACGGGGCGTACTCGCCCGAGGACGAGGTGGCGCTGGCCGACTGGGACGGGATGCTGGTCGCCTCCGTGCGGGACGGGCGCGACGACTGGATCCCGGCGATGGGCAGCAGCGACGCCCACCGCGACCCGGACGTGGTCGGACGGCCGCAGACCGTGGTGCTGGCCGACGACCTGACCCGGGAGGCGATCCAGGAGGGCATCCGGGCCGGACGGTCCTACGTCGCCGAGTCGGCGAAGGTGTCGCTGGCGTTCAGCGCGTCCGGCGGGCGCGGCGAGCACGCCGGGATCGGCGAGCGGCTGCGGGTGGCCGGTGACGACCCGGTCACCGTCCGCCTGGAGGTGACCGGCGCCCCGCGCTGCACGGTCCGCTTCGTCACCGACCAGGGCGTGCTGTTCACCAGCGCCCCGCTGCCGGTGTCCGGCGCGGACGTCGTCGAGTGGCGGACGACCGCCTCCTACGCGGCGTACGTCCGGGCGGAGCTGCGGCACGAGGCGGCGGCCGGGCCGCTGCCGGGGGCGCTGGCGGCCTTCACCAACCCGGTCTTCCTCGGCCGGCGCTGAGCGTTCCGCAGGTGCCGGGACGGGAGCCGGTCGTCCGCCGCGCCGTCGTGGCCGGTCGCGCAGTTCCCCGCGTCCCTTCGGGGCTCCCTCACCGCACGACCGCACCGGACCTGCTGGGCGCCGGTCACTCCCCGGCCAGGTCGGCGACGACCGCGGCGTGGTCCGACGGCCACACCCCGTCGACCGGGCCCGCGCCCGCCCGCCGTACCGTACGGACGCGGCCCAGGCCGGCCGGGCCGGGGGGTCCCACGTGGACGTAGTCGATCCGCACGCCCGGCTCGCCGCCGGCCGCGATGTACGGGTTGGCCGGGTCCCAGGTCGCGGACGGGGCCGCCGGGTCGGCGTACTCCCAGGCGTCGAGCAGGACCAGGCCGGGGACGGCGGGGGCGGTGCGGTAGCCGCCGAGCAGGCGGATCTCGTCGGAGTCGGGCCAGGCGTTGAAGTCGCCGGTGACGACGGGCGGGAAGCCGGTGCCGTGCCGGTGGGCGTCGACGAACCGGGCGAGGGCGGCGACCTGCTCGCAGCGCACCGCCGAGGCGTGCACGGGCGAGGTCAGGTGGGTGGTGAAGAACGGCACCCGGTGGCCGGGGGCGTCCAGCCGGGCGTAGAGGGCGAGCCGTCCGTCGGCCAGTTCGGCGGGGGCGGGCAGCACCAGGGTGGCCTGCTCCAGCACCGGCCAGCGGCTGAGCACCGCGTTGCCGATGCCGACGGTGTCGTCGCCGATGCGCCGCTGCCAGCGCTCGGGGGCGGGCGAGGGGGCCCAGGCGCAGTGCAGGCCCAGTTCGCCGGCCAGCCACTCGGCGAGGTTCTCGCCGTCGGCGTCCCACACCTCCTGGAGGCCGACGACGTCCGGGTCCAGGTCGCGCAGCACGGCGAGGACCGCCTTCTGCCGCTCCGCCCAGGGACCGAACCGCCACCACAGGTTCCAGGTCACGACCCGCACGCCCGCACCACCGTCTCTCGTCGCGTCTGCTCGCCCTACCCCTGAGGTTTTCCGGGGAACATGGAGGCACACGAGACGGGAGCGTGAACAAACGATGACCAGGATGCCGCCGACACCGTCCTACGCGGAGCGGAAGTACCGGGCCGTCACGGCCTTCCAGCGCCGGATCGGCAACCCGGTGCTGCGCCGGCTGCCGGTGCAGACCCTGCTGGAGACCACGGGCCGCACCTCCGGCCTGCCCCGCCGCACCCCGGTGGGCGGGCGCCGGGTGGGCGACTCGTTCTGGCTGGTCTCGGAGTTCGGCGAGCGCTCGCAGTACGTGCGCAACATCAAGGCCGACCCGCGTGTCCGGGTGCGGCTGCGGGGCCGCTGGTACCGCGGCACGGCCCGGCTGCTGCCCGACGACGACCCCGTGGCCCGGCTGCGGCTGCTGCCCCGGCTCAACAGCGCGGGGGTACGGGCGATGGGGGCGGGGCTGCTGACGGTGCGGGTCGACCTGGAGACGTGACTCCGGGGGTTCGCTGGTGCGGCCGGCCGTGTTCGCACGCTCGACTGCCGGGGCGTCAGGCAGGGGTGGGCGGGGCCGTACCGGCAGTACCGGCTGTACCGTCCGTACCGGTTGGGGAGACAGTGTGTGGGCGGTGTGTCCCGTCATGTTTCGACCTGTGTTCGGCGTCTCGCACGGCTGACGTGGTCGGCATGGGCAGGGCAAACTGACATGGTTGCTCAGGATGTCTAGGGGGACGACGGCATGGACGGTGAACCGCGGGTCCCGGAGCAGCGGCGCCCCGACGGCTCCTCTGCGGGGCCGACGGCGTCGGCGGCGGGACCGGTGGCGTCTTTGCGTTTCAGCGTGCTCGGCCCGGTGCGCGCCTGGCGCGGACCGGAGCCGCTGGCCACCGGCTCCCCCCAGCAACGCGCCCTGCTGGCCGCCCTGCTGCTGCGCGAGGGCCGTACGGCCACGGCGGCGGAGCTGATCGACGCCCTGTGGGGCGAGGAACCGCCGTCCCAGGCGCTGGCGGCGGTACGGACGTACGCGTCCCGGCTGCGGAAGGCGCTGGACGCGGGCGTGCTGGTGAGCGAGTCCGGCGGATACGCGGTACGGGGGCTGGCCGACGGGGCACTGGACCTGGCGGTCGCCCAGGAGCTGGCGGCGCGGGCGGAGAAGGCGCGGACCGCGGGAGACCTGTGCCAGGCGCGGGACGTACTGCGGCGGGCCCTGGCCCTCTGGGACGGCGAGGTGCTGGCGGGCGTGCCGGGCCCGTACGCGGAGGCCCAGCGGGTCCGCCTGGAGGAATGGCGCCTCCAGCTGCTGGAGTCCCGCCTGGACATGGACCTGGAGCAGGGCTGCCACGCCGAGGCGGTCTCCGAACTGACGGCGCTGACGGCGGCCCACCCGCTCCGGGAGCGCCTGCGCGAGCTGCTGATGCTGGCGCTCTACCGCAGCGGACGCCAGGCCGAGGCGCTGGCGGTGTACGCGGACACGCGCCGCCTGCTGGCGGAGGAACTGGGCGTGGACCCGGGCCCGGCGCTGCGGGAACTCCAGCAGCGGGTGCTGCGCGCGGACCCGGCCCTGGCGGAGCCGTCGGCCCCGGCCGCCGAACCCGCCTCGGTCCCGGTCCGCCCGGCCCAGCTCCCGGCCACCGTGCCGGACTTCACCGGCCGGTCGTCCTTCGTCCGCGAGCTGAGCGACGTACTGGCGTCGGCGTCCGGGGCCGAGGGCCAGGTGATGGCGGTCTCGGCGCTGGCGGGCATCGGCGGGGTCGGCAAGACCACACTGGCGGTGCACGTGGCCCACGGCGCCCGGGCCGCCTTCCCCGACGGCCAGCTGTACGTCGACCTCCAGGGCGCGGGCCCGAGGGCGGCGGAACCGGAGACGGTCCTGGGCTCCTTCCTGCGCGCCCTGGGCACGGCGGACTCGGCGGTCCCGGACACCCTGGAGGAACGGGCGGCGCTGTACCGCTCGGTCCTGGACGGCCGCCGGGTCCTGGTCCTGCTGGACAACGCCCGTGACGCGGCCCAGGTGCGTCCGCTGCTGCCCGGGACGGCGGGCTGCGCGGCCCTGGTGACCTCCCGGGTGCGGATGGTCGACCTGGCCGGCGCCCACCTGGTCGACCTGGACGTGATGTCGCCGGAAGAGGCACTCGCCCTGTTCACGAAGATCGTGGGCGAGGAACGGGTGGCGTCGGAACGGCAGGCGGCCCTGGACGTGGTCGCGGCCTGCGGCTTCCTGCCGCTGGCGATCCGCATCGCGGCCTCCCGCCTGGCCGCGCGCCGCACCTGGACGGTCTCGGTCCTCGCCGCCAAGCTGGCGGACGAGCGGCGCCGGCTGGACGAACTCCAGGCGGGCGACCTGGCGGTCGAGGCGACGTTCGAACTGGGCTACGGCCAGCTGGAGCCGGCCCAGGCCCGCGCCTTCCGCCTCCTCGGCCTGGCGGACGGCCCGGACATCTCCCTCGCCGCCGCGGCGGCGGTCCTGGACCTGCCGCCGGAGGAGACCGAGGACCTGCTGGAGTCCCTGGTGGACACGTCCCTGCTGGAATCGGCGGCGCCGGGCCGCTACCGCTTCCACGACCTGGTGCGCCTCTACGCGCGTGCGTGCGCGGAACGCGACGAGTGGCCCCCGGGCCAGCGGGAGGCGGCCCTCTCCCGGGTGCTGGACTTCTACCTGGCCACGGCCGCGGGGGTGTACGCGAGCGAGCG
Organism: Streptomyces hamibioticus; assembly: GCF_047946815.1. Lineage (NCBI taxonomy): Bacteria > Bacillati > Actinomycetota > Actinomycetes > Kitasatosporales > Streptomycetaceae > Streptomyces > Streptomyces hamibioticus. The sequence continues at coordinate 4,196,421 of NZ_JBKKQY010000001.1, read as the reverse complement.
GCCGGGGGACCGGCTGGTGGCCGGCCTGGAGCCGACCGCGTACCCCGGGCTGCACTTCACCGAGGGCTCGGCCGCGCTGGACTGGCTGTACACCGAGGCGGCCCCCCTGCTGGCCTGCGTACGGCAGGCCGCCGGCACGGACCGGCTGCGGCGGGCGGTGGACCTGCTGTGGGCGGCGAAGGACCTGACGGAGTCCGGGGCGAACTCCCGGCAGTACGAGATGACGGCCCGGGCGATGTGCGACGCCACGCGGGACGCGGAGGACGCCCGCGCGGAGGGCAGGGCACGCACCGTTCTCACGGACGTCCTCCTGGTGTCCGGGCGCATCCAGCAGGCGGAGCAGGAGGCGCGGCTGGCGATGCGGCTCGCGAGTGCGGAGGAGGACGCCCCCGCCGCCAGCTGGGTGGCGAACAGCCTGGGCCTCATCTGCCTCCACCAGGGCCGGCACGCGAGCAGCATGCCGTTCTTCGAGCAGGCCATCGCGGGCTTCAGGGCCGTCGGCAACCGGCCCCCCGAGGCGACCGCGTTGTGCAACCTCTCCCGTGCCCATCTGGGCGGGGGGAACGTCATGGCGGCCGTCGAGTTCGCCCAGCGGGGGCTGGAGGCGCACGCGGAGTTCGGGCGGACGGTACGCCTCGCCAACAGCCACTACGCCCTGGGCATCGCGCTGAACCGGGCCGGGCGGCACGACGAGGCCCTGGAGCACTTCTCCGAAGCCCTGCGCATCTTCAGCGACCACAGACAACGCCTGTGGGAGGGGACGACGAACTTCCGGGTCGCCGAGGTGCACGTGGCGGCACGTCGGCCCGCGCGGGCGGCCCAGCACGCCGAACAGGCCCTCGCGCTGGGCTGCATCGGCGGTGACCGGATGCGGGGCAACGTCCTCACGCTCCTGGGCCGGGCCCTGACCGCACTGGGCCAGACGGACCGTGCGAGAGCGTGCTGGCGCGAAGCCCTCCACCTCTACGAGCAGGTCAAGGCGGCCGAGGCCGAGGAGGTCCGGGCTCTGCTGACCCCCGCCTAGGCGGCCCGGACGGCGCTTGCGGGCAGGGACGGTCCCCGGCGTTCAGCATTCGTTTATCGGCGCCCGGCATTCTCATGTCTGTCACACCGTCGCGTCGGGGGGCAGACGGTCTGACCAGGAGCCCGACCAGTTATGGTGCGGCTCCGAACGCCCGCCCGGCGGTCCTCGGGGGAACTTCCGGGCGGGCGTTCGCGACTCGGACCACAACGGAGGAAGCCAAGCCATGAGCGAGAACCAGAAGAACACGGCAGCCGCGGCGTCGGGCGAGGCCACCGGCGACGAGAAGATCACGACGCTCGAGAACCCCATGCCCGCGCCGCCGAAGGACGGCGCCGCCGGCCCGCAGGAGAACCCCATGCCCAGCGAGCCGGCCAAGGGCGGCCTCACGACCATGGAGAACCCCATGCCCGCCCCGCCCGCCCTGGACCGGGACGGCAAGTAGACCCACTCCCCAGCGGGGGTCGGCCGCGGCGGCGCGGAGGGGAGCCGCCGCGGCCGACGCATGTCCGCGGCCGCGGACGGGGGCCCGGGGCCCGGTGAGCCGGGGCCTGCATGACATGAGGCGGGGCCCGGTCCTGGGAGCCGGGCCCCGCCTCATGTCATCCGGGATCACGAGTGAGCGAAGTGCGAGGAGAGGACCGGCTTCCGGGTCCTCCCAGCCATCAGCACCGCTCGGAGTTTCGCCTGCATGTCCTCACCTCCTTCGATGAGCGCATACCTACACGGTAGCCCTCACCTGTCACAGGGACGTCATCACCGCGCCACAGCCGCGTAGCCGGTGAAACCGGCGCGCGACCGCGCCCGGCCTCACGCCGTCCGCGCCGTCCCTGTCCCCTTCTCCGCGTCCAGCGCGTACACGCACCGGTCCTTGCTGCACGCGTACACGATGCCGTCCCGCACCACCGGGGAGCCGGTGATCTCACCGCCGGTCGCCAGCTTCCAGCGCAGGCGGCCGTCGTCGGCCTTCAGGGTGTACAGCAGGTGGTCCGTGGAGCCGAAGTGGATGCGGCCCTCGGCCACCGCGGGGGCGCCCACGATGTCGCCGCCGGCCTGGAAGCGCCACTTGGGCGTGCCGGTGACGGCGTCCAGCGTGTACAGCCCCTTGCCGCTGCCGACGTGGACGTGGCCCGCGGCGACCAGGACCGGTTCGGTCGACGCCCGGGACTCGGTCGCGATGCGCCAGCGGTCGCGGCCGTCGGCGGCGTCGAGGGCGTAGACGGTGCCGAGGTAGTCGGCCAGGTAGACGCCACCGCCGGTGACGGCCGGGCCGGGGACGAAGGCGGGCGGGGAGAGGAAGACCGCCGGGGCCTCGAAGTGCCACTTCACATGGCCGCTCGCCACGTCCAGGGCGAGGACCCGGGTGCCGGCGCAGACGTAGGCGTAGCCGTCGGGCGCCTGGGCCACCCGGACCGGCACGCCGCCGCAGGAGGCCGCGTCACCGATGGGGTACGACCAGCGCTCGTCGCCCGTGCGGGCGTCCAGGGCGCGCAGCCGGGCGTCCTGCCAGACGTACACCGTGCCGTCGTGCAGCACCGGGCCGGCCTCCGAGGACTCGAAGTCGGTCTGGGCGCCGGTGATCTCCCACAGCTTGCGGCCGTTGGCCGCCTCCCAGGCCTGGACGCCGCCGCCCCGGGTGCCGGTGACCACCGTGCCCCGGTCGGCTCTGAGGCAGTACACCCAGGCGTCCGTCTGCAGGCGCCACAGGTCGGTGCCCTCGCGGGCCTCCAGGGCGAAGAGGGTGGGTCCGTCCGAGGCGTGGATGCGGCCGTCCGCGACCGCCATGGACCAGGCGACGTCGCGGGTCTTGAATCGGCGGCGGCCGGTCGCCACGTCCAGGGCGTGCACCTCGAAGGAGGTGACGTAGACCAGGTCGTCGGCGACGGACGGGGTGCCCCAGACGTCGTTGGACATGCGGAAGCGCCACGGCCGCCAGCCGGTGGCCGCCGCCTCCGGGGGCGCCGCCGGGGCGGGCGGCGCGGCCGGTGCGGCAGGGCCCACGGCGGGGTCGGCGCCGTTGACGCCGGGGCGGGGCCTGGACCAGGAGCCGGCCAGGGCGGCCTCCGGGGGCGGCGCCTTGACGGCGGCGGCGCGCATGTCGGCGACGCGGGGCCCGGGGCCGATGGGCACGGCGGCGCCGGCCAGCCGTACGGGGCCGGTGTCGGGGGCGCCTGCACGGGCGGGCACCGGCGGGGTGGGGACGACGGGGTCGTGCGCGGGCGGGGGCGGGACGGCGGGCGGGCGGAGGCCGCCGCTGCCGCCGCTCCGGCCGCCGCCGTGACCGTGACCGGCGCCCTGGCCGTGACCGTGGCCCGGCTTGGCGGGCGGGCGGCCGTTGCGGCGGGCCTCGATCAGGCTCACCGCCCGCTCGGGCAGCCACGCCGACGCCGTACCGCTGTCGTCGGAACCGGAGCCGAAGAGGTGCGGGGCGAGCTGGGCCTGGAGGTCGGCCGGGCTGGGCCGGGCGGCGGCCTCCATCTGCATGCAGGACTCGATGAGCGGGCGCAGCTCCTCCGGGAGGCCGTCCAGGTCGGGGCCCTCGCGCAGCAGCATGAAGACGGTCTCGACGGGGTTGGCGCCGTGGAAGGGGGCGTGTCCGGTGGCGGCGAAGACCAGGGTCGAGCCGAGGGAGAAGACGTCGCTGGCGCCGGTGACGCTGCGGGAATCCTTGGCCTGCTCGGGGGACATGTAGGCCGGGGTGCCCACCGCGACGTTGGTCATCGTCAGACGCGTGTTCGAAACCCCGGAGGCGATGCCGAAGTCGATCACCCGGGGACCGTCCTCGACGACCAGGACGTTGGAGGGCTTGAGGTCGCGGTGGACCAGGCCCGCACCGTGGATCGACTGGAGCGCCTCGGCCACGCCGGCCGCCAGCCAGCGCACGGCCTGGGCCGGGAGCGGCCCGCACTCGTTCACTATCTCCTCGAGGGAGGGCGCGGGCACGTACGCGGTGGCCAGCCACGGCACGGCGGCGCGGGGATCGGCGTCGACCACGGCCGCCGTGTAGAAGCCGGAGACCGCGCGGGCCGCCTCCACCTCGCGGGTGAAGCGGACCCGGAACAGCTGGTCCTCGGCGAGTTCCGTGCGGACCGTCTTGATCGCCACGCGCCGGCCGGACGCCGACCGCGCGAGATAGACCAGCCCCATGCCGCCGGCCCCCAGCCGTCCCAGCACCTCGAACGGCCCGATGCGCCGAGGATCGTGCTGCGTCAGCTGATCCACCACTTGCCTGCCACCTCCCCGTACGAGCCGCGTCACCCACTTATGTACGCGACCGAGTGCAGCGTCTCACCACCGCACCGCCGCGGCGGCACGCACCCTGATTCTTCCTGGCCGGAGCGCCGGTGGCGAACCCTGGGACAAATAGGGTGTCTCGCCCCACATCACCCGTGCGGACGGGCCAGAACGGCCCCGGTCAGCCCTGGAGCAGCGCGAACGACGCCCCCTGGTCGTCGCTGACCACGGCCACGCCGCCGTACGACGTCTCGAAGGGCGGCACCCGCACCCGGCCGCCGAGCCGGGCCACCGTCCCGAGCGCCGCCTCGCAGTCGGCGACCTGGAAGTGGACCAGGAAGTGCGGCGGCATCTCGGCCGGGAAGACGTCGGAGACCGGCGCGCGTCCGAAGTCGGGGTCGGCGCCGGGCCCGAAGAGGGCCTCGTGGAAGAGGTCGCCGTAGAAGGCGTTGGCGGCCTCGGTGTCCCGGGTGTACAGCTCGGCCCAGGCGAAGCCGCCCGGTTCGTGCCGCCTGCCGAACCCGGGGTGGCCGGCCGGCTGCCACAGGCCGAAGACGGCGCCCTGGGGGTCGGCGGCGAGGGCGGTGACGCCCCGGCCACCCGCCCGGCGGGGGCCGGTGACGAGTTGCCCGCCGCCCGCCCTGATCCGGTCGGCCAGCGCACCGGCGTCCGGGGTGTGGAAGTACACCGTCCACACGGTGGGCATCCGGCCGTCCGTCTTGCGGACGAGCGCGGCGACGGGCTCGTCGTCCAGCCGGGCCCGCACGGTCTCACTCTCCGTGTCGTCGAGGTCATCGATGTCTTCGAAAGTCCACCCGAAGAGCTCGCCGTAGAAGCGCTTGCCCGCCTCGATGTCGGGAAGCTGCGCGTCCACCCAGCAGGGGACGCCCTCGGTGTACGCGGATGCCCTGTTTTCGGCCATGCCGCCAAAGTAACCGCGGCTCCCGCACCGCGCAGACCAGGCACACCAGGCTCAGAGGGGCCGTGCACCCCATTTGCAGTCGGCCGAATCGCGCTCCGATCACCCGTCGGTAAGCTGACGGCATGACAGGACAAGTGCGTACCGTCGACGGCCGGGTGGCCGGTCGGCGTGGGCAGGCGACCCGGCAGAAGCTGCTCGACTGCCTCAGCGAGATGCTCAGCTCCTCCCCCTACCGGGACGTCAAGGTCATCGATGTCGCCCGGAAGGCGGGGACTTCGCCCGCGACCTTCTACCAGTACTTCCCGGATGTCGAAGGCGCCGTCCTGGAGATCGCCGAGCAAATGGCCTCCGAGGGTGCCGGATTGACCGAGCTGGTCCAGGGCCGCTCCTGGACGGGCAAGGCCGGCTGGCAGACGGCGCAGGAACTCGTCGACGGGTTCCTGGACTTCTGGAAGAAGAACGACGCCATCCTCCGTGTCGTCGACCTCGGTGCCGCCGAGGGCGACAAGCGGTTCTACAAGATCCGGATGAAGATCCTCAACTCCGTGAACAGCTCCCTGGCCGACTCCGTCGCCGAGTTGCAGGCCAAGGGCAAGGTCGACAAGGACGTGAACCCGGGCGCGATCGCCGGTTCGCTGGTCGCGATGCTCGCGGCCGTCGCCTCGCACCAGAAGGGGTTCTCCTCGTGGGGCGTGAAGCAGGCCGAACTGAAGCCCAACCTGGCCCTGTTGGTCCACCTGGGCATCACCGGCAGAAAGCCGGCGAAGTAGCCCGGCCGGCGGCCCGCGCCGCCCTCTTGCCAAGTCCTGTCAGCCAGGCGGCGGTTCACCCGAGTGGGCCGCCGCCTGTCGCGTTCCGGGGCGGGCCGTGCCAACGGGCCGGGCCGGCGGGCGGTCCCGCTGTGCGGGCAGCGGCCGGTCCCGTACCACGTGCTTCATCACCAGCGTCGACGTCAGGCGCTGCACACCCGGCAGAGTGGCCAGGCACTCGTCGTAGAGCCGCTGGTAGGCGGCGAGGTCGGCGGCGACCACCCGCAGCAGGTAGTCCGGCTCCCCGAACAGCCGCTGCGCCTCCAGCACCTCCTCCACCTCGCCCACGGCCCGCTCGAACTCCACGACCGTCTCCCGGTCCTCCTGCCGCATCGACACGAAGACCAGCGCCTCGAAGGTCAGCCCGACCGACGCCGGGTCCACCACCGCCCGGTAGCCGCTGATCGCCCCCGACCGCTCCAGCTCCCGCAGCCGCCGGTGGCACGGGGAGACGCTCAGCCGCACCCGCGCGGCCAGCTCGGTCACGGTCAGCCGCCCGTCCTGCTGCAGCTCGGCAAGAATCTTCCGGTCCATGTCGTCCACGGAGAAGATTCTCCCACCAGACGCCCCGCATTGGGCAAACTTAAGAAACACTTTCGCGCCATTTCGGCCTAATCTTCCCCCCATGGACTCGGGAACGCTGATTTCTTTCCTCGCCCTGGATCTTCTGCTGGTGTGCGTACCGGGCGCGGACTGGGCGTACGCGATCTCCGCCGGGCTGCGCGAGAGGTCGGTGACCTGGGCGGTGGGCGGGCTGGTCGCCGGGTACGCGCTGCACACCGCGCTGGCGGCGGCCGGGCTGGCGGTCCTCGTCGCCAAGTCGCCGACGCTGCTCACCGCGCTGACCGTGGCGGGGGCGGCGTACCTGGTGTGGCTGGGCTTCGGCGTGCTGCGCCGGCCGGGCACGCCGGGAGCCGCCGCCGAGACGGTGACCTCGGCGAGCCGCTCCCGCGTCTTCCTGCGCGGCGCCACGATCAGCGGACTGAACCCCAAGGGGCTGCTGCTCTACCTCTCCGTCCTGCCGCAGTTCCTGTCCACCGGGGACGGACACCTGCCGGTGCCGGTGCAGACCGCCGCCCTGGGCCTGCTGCACATGGCGTGCTGCGCCGCCGTCTATCTCACGGTCGGGATCGCCGCCCGCGCCCTCCTGGGCGCCCGCCCGGCCGCGGCCCGGGCGGTGACCCGGACGTCCGGGGCGGCGATGCTGGGCATCGGCGCGTTCCTGCTGGTGCAGCGACTGGCGACGTTCTGAGCGAGATGCGGCGGGCGGCGGGCGGCGGGCGGCGGGCGGCGGGCGGGAACAACTCCCGCCACGGCGACGTTGGGTGATCAGCCGTAACGTCCGCACTGCCGAGGAGACCGGAATGGCCCTGACCCGCGAAGAGCGTGCACAGTTCCTCGCCGAGCCCCACATCGCCGCCCTCGCGGTCGACGCCGGCGAAGGACGCGCCCCGCTCACCCTGCCGATCTGGTACCAGTACGAGCCCGGCGGGGATGTGTGGATCATGACGGGTTACGACTCCCGCAAGTACGAGCTGATCAAGGCGGCCGGACGGTTCTCGCTGATGGTCGACCGGCTCGAACCCACCATCCGGTACGTCTCGGTGGAGGGGCCGGTCATCGACACGGCACCCGCCACCGTCGACCAGCTGAGGGAGCTGACCGCCCGCTACCTCCCCGCCGAGAAGGTCGACGGCTACGTCGAGTTCGCCTCGGAGAACCACGGCGAGCAGGCGATCGTCCGGATGCGGCCCGAGCGCTGGGTGTCGTCCGACCTCGGGACGGTGTGAGACCCGGGCGCCCGCGGACGCCCGGCTCGTGTGCCGGCGGCCCTCCGGCGTGACAATCGGGGCATGGAAACCGATCTTCACGAGCTGCTGAGGTCGCTGCGCGTGTGGGACCCGGCCGTCACCGAACTGCCGTCCCTCGACCCGGACGCCGCGCCCGCCGATCCGCTGCCGCTGTTCACGGAGTGGTTCGCCGCGGCGGTGGCGGCCGGCCAGACCGAGCCGCACACCATGTCGCTGGCGACGGCGGACGCGGACGGCCTGCCGGACGTACGGATCGTGATGCTGCACGGCGCCGACGCGGACGGCTGGTCGTTCGCCACGCACTCCGACAGCCGCAAGGGCGGCCATCTCGCCGCCCGCCCGTATGCCGCGCTCGCCTTCTACTGGCCGGTGCTGGGCCGCCAGGTGCGCGTGCGGGGCCCGGTCACCGCCGCCCCGGCCGAGGACGGCCAGGCCGACCTGCACGCCCGCTCCACGGGCGCCCTCGCCGCCGCCCTGACCGGCAGCCAGAGCCGGACGCTGGGCTCCCTCGACGAGCTGGCACGGGCCTCGGAGGCGGCGTGGGAGCGGGCGGACCGGGAACCGGACGCGCCGGTCCCGACCTGGACGCTGTACCACCTCCGCCCCGACGAGGTCGAGTTCTTCCAGGGCGACGCCCGCCGCAGACACGTCCGCCTGACCTACCGACGCGCGGAACAGGGCTGGAACAGAAGCCTGCTGTGGCCCTGACAGCCACCCACACCGAAGAAGACCACCGACTCAGCCCGCCCGGCGCCTGAGGACGAGGCCACCGATTCAACCCGCCGGAGCTTCCGGCCGAAACCACCGATTCAACCCGCCCGGCGCCTGAGGACCAGGCCACCGACTCAGCCCGCCGGAGCTTCCGGCCGAAACCACCGATTCAACCCGCCCGGCGCCTGAGGACCAGGCCACCGACTCAGCCCGCCGGAGCTTCCGGCCGAAACCACCGATTCAACCCGCCCGGCGCCTGAGGACCAGGCCACCGATTCAACCCGCCCGGCGCCTGAGGACCAGGCCACCGACTCAGCCCGCCGGAGCTTCCGGCCGAAACCACCGATTCAACCCGCCCGGCGCTTGAGGACGAGGCCGTTCAGGCCGAAGCGGGGGTCTGGGGGCGGCAGCCCCCAGGGACGGGACGGGTAGGGGCGGCGGGGGCGAGTCTCTCCCCGAGGCCGGGGCCGGGGGCCGACGCCGGGAACCGTCACCACCGCTCAAGCCCCCGCCCCGGCTCGGAATCCGTCGCGAGCCGCGCATGCAGGTGCGCGTCCCGGAACGCGTCACGCCGCCCCGCCTCGAACATCGCCCCCCGCATCGTCCCCTCGTAACCGAACCCACCCCGCTCGGCGACCCGGCAGGACACGTCGTGCCCGACCGCATGCCCCAGTTCCAGCCGGTGCAGCCCCAGCTCCGTGAACGCCCACCGCGCGGCGACCAGCAGCGCACGGCTCGCCACCCCGCGCCTCCGCGCCTCGGGCAGCACCCAGTACCCGACACGCGCCAGCCGCAGGGGACGGTTGATCTCGTTGACGCCGATGTGCCCCAGCGTCGTACCGCCGTCCTCGTCCGTGACCCGGAACGACGCCGACCGCCCCTCCGCGGCGTCCCGCATCCGGGAGCGCAGCGAGGCCCGCGCATCCTCGGCGTCCGTGATGTCCCTGATCGGCGTGTTCCACCGACGGAACTCGGGGTCGCTGAATCCGCGCAGCCAGGCCTCCACATCGGCCTCGGACTCGGCGTCCCAGGGGCGGAGCCGGATGCCGTGTCCGTGCGCCTCGGGACAGGTGTGACGGGCGAGGGGCTTCGGGTCACGTGTAGAGGCCATGAAGCCATTCAATCCGAGGCTCCTCCGCAGCGCCCGAACATCGCCGAGGCCGACCCGCACCCCGGCAACCCACCAAGACCGAGACCGACCCGCACCCCGGCAACCCACCGAGGCAACACCCCGGCCGCCCGGCCACCGCCCGACGCCGGGCCACCCCTTCGTGACCAATCCGCAACCACTTTTGGTCTTGACCGAGTCCCATCAACCAAGCGCGCGCATACGCTCGCCGCATGGTCGACTCCACAGCGTCCCCCACCACGCCCGCCGACCCGGCCGCCGACCCCGCGGCACGGAACCGCGCGACCCCCGCGGACCGACCCGTCTACGTCATCGGCGCCAGCCCCGGCGGCCTGTCCGTCGCCCACGCACTGCGTGCCCAAGGCATACGCGCCGTCGTCCTGGAGCGCGCCGACCGGGTCGGCGCGTCCTGGCGAGGCCACTACGACCGGCTGCGCCTGCACACCACCCGCCGCCTTTCGAGCCTGCCCGGCCTGCCCATGCCGCGCCGCTTCGGCCGCTGGGTGGCCCGTGACGACATGGTCCGCTACCTGGAGAAGTACGCCGAACACCACGCACTGGAAATCGTCACCGGAGTCGAGGTCTTCCGCGTCGAGCGCACACCGGACGAGACCGGCTGGCTGCTGCACGCCACGGGCGGCCGCCGGCTGACCGGCGCCGCGGTGGTGGTCGCCACCGGCTACAACCACACTCCGCTGCTGCCGGACTGGCCCGGCCGCGCCACCTACACCGGCGAGCTGCTCCATGCCGCCGCCTACCGCAACGCCCGCCCCTACGCCGGCCGCGAGGTCCTCGTCGTCGGCGTCGGCAACACCGGCGCCGAGATCGCCGTCGACCTGGCGGAGGGCGGCGCCTCCCGGGTGCGGCTGGCGGTCCGTACCGCCCCGCACCTGGTGCGGCGCTCGACGATCGGGTGGGCCGCCCAGCACACGGGTGTCCTCGTCCGGCACCTCCCCGTCGGCCTCGCCGACCGCCTCGTCCGGCCCCTGGCCCGGCTCAGCGTGCCCGACCTGTCGGCCCACGGCCTGCCCCGCCCGGACACCGGCCTCTTCAGCCGGGCGGCCGAGGGCGCCATCCCGGTCCAGGACGTCGGCATCGTCGACGCCGTGCGCCGCGGCCGGGTCGAGGTCGTGGCCGCCGTGGACGGCTTCGAGGACGGCAAGGTGACTCTCGCCGACGGCACCCGCATCGCCCCGGACGCCGTCATCGCCGCCACCGGTTACGCCCGCGGCCTGGAGCCGCTCGTCGGTCATCTGGGCGTACTCGACGAGCGCGGCAGACCTGCCGTCCGCGGCGCCCGCACCCCGAAGGACGCCCCGGGCCTGTACTTCACCGGCTTCACCAACCCCGTCAGCGGCATGCTCCGCGAACTGGGCATCGACGCCGCGCGGATCGCCAAGGCCGTCGCGAAGGAGAAAGCGGAACAGGTCTCCCGGATGCCGGGCTGACTCCCGTCCCACCTCGGCCGTCACCACGACTCGGCCTCCTCCGCCCGCTCCTGACGTGCCGTCGGACGCGCCACCCGCTCCGCCGCCGGGGGGGGGAGGAACCCGCGGCTCAGGCGAGAGCCGCGGGCACCACCTGCTCCGTGCGGCGGCGGATCACCAGGGCCATCAGCGCCACCGCCGCGCACAGCGCCCCGGAGGCGTACCAGACCACGTCGTACGAGCCGAAGACGTCGCGGGCGACGCCACCGAGGAACGCCACCAGCGCGGCGCCGATCTGGTGCGAGGCGAGAACCCAGCCGAAGACGATCGCGCCGTCGTCGCCGTACTGCTCCCGGCACAGGGCCAGGGTGGGCGGCACGGTGGCGACCCAGTCGAGGTGGCCACCTGCGGCCGGGGGGTTCTACGCCCTGCCGGACGTCGGTCTGCCCGACGCGGAGATCCCGGACTGGCTGCCACTGGTCGCCGGCCGATTGGCCACTGCGGGGCCCGGGCACGACCCCCAGAGCCGCGGCTAGGACGTCAGCACCCGCCCCGCCCTCCCCGCCTCCCTCCCCGCTTCTCCGCCCGGGCCCACTCTCCGGTCAGCCCGCAGTGCGGCAGCACTGGGATCTCGAAAAGTTGTCCACAGGCTGTGGACAGACGGGCCGCCCTGCGTTCCCGCTGCCGGCGACGCCCGATCCGTTCAGCGGTGGGAGGGGCTTCCCCCTGGAACCGGTCGCCCTGCCGTGAGCCCTCGAACGGTCGGCCGGCGGCGCGGCGCTGTCCGCCCCGAGGACGGCACCGCGCGCCGCCGACCCGACCCGGCGTTCCCACCCCGGCTCCCCGTGGCCCCTGATGCGGGGGAACCGACGCCGAATCACGACCCACACTCGCCGAGGGCCCCGTCACCGAACCCTCGTCGTCCCCTCACGGCGAATCGTTGACCACAAGCGTGATCAAACGGTCACGAGCCGTCAACACCCAACAGGGGATTCCTTACCCGCACCGTGCTCACAACGGACGCGCACGGAAGCACACACCGGCGCACAGCAACGTCCGCCGCCCCGGGAGGCCGTAGGGCCGAGCATCCCTGCCCCTGCCCCTGCCCCTGCCTCTGCCTCTGCCCCTACCCCTGCCTCTGTCCCCGTCCATGGCCTGGGTCCGGCCCACTACACCGCCTCGTACGCGAACCCCTCGAACGCGACCGTCCCGGCGCAGGGCGCCGCAGGCTCCTCGGGCCCGGCGCAGCGGTCCAGTTCGCACCAGATGCGCTTGCCGGCACCCTCACGGCTCCAGCCCCAGCGGTCGGCGAGACCGTCGACGAGGGCCAGCCCCCGGCCGCCGGTCGCCTCGCCGCCCACGCACCGAGGCACCGGAGCGCGCTCGCTGGTGTCGGCCACCTCCAGGCGGACGGTGGCGTCGTCGGTCACGGCCCCCGGCAGGGAGAGCCGCAGGACGGCGGGGCAGCCCGTGTGCACGACGGCGTTGGTGACGAGTTCGGAGACGAGCAGGACGAGGGTCTCGGCAAGCGGCTCGTCGGCCGCTATCCCCGACCCGGCGAGCCTCGAGCGGGCCCACTTGCGGGCCCGCCCGACCTCCGCGGGGTCGGGCCGGATTTCCAGCTGCACTTGAAGCACCTGCACCGCTCACACCATCCGAACCGGCGGACACAAAGGCTCGCACCTCATGAGGGCCACGATCGTAGCCATTTTCTGCATGGCCAGAACAACGGCCGGGGTAGGGATCACAGAACGTGAGTCCCTTGTGGGACAGCATGGTTGACGTACAGTCACCCCAACAAGCGCTTCGGGCATATTCCAACGCGAAGGAGTACCCGTGCGGCATACTGTGCGACGCTCGTTGCGGGGAGTCGAACAGGCGGCGGCCGAAGGCCGTTCCGCCCTGCGAGCGGCGGTACGCACCGCCGGTTCCGGAGCCGCCCCAGGGGCAACACCGGCACGGTTCGCGCTCGGGACCACTCGCATCCACCACAAGGTACCGGAGCCCGGCGCCGACTCCGGGCCGTGACGGGTCACATGCAGGACACAACCCCGCATCAACGCTCCGTGATACCGACGTGCCACGATCGGTGACACCCGCCGGAGCCCGCCCGGCGACACGGCGCACAACCGCAGGCAGCCGCGGTGCGGGGGGTGGTCAGCCGTCGGCGGACAGGAGATCCCGCGCGGGAGCCTCTTCACTCTGCGTAGCGACTCCGGTGCGTGAGGTGTGGAGACCGGGCGAGTCCCGGCCGCAGGTGCGCCTCGGACTCGCAGGTGAACGCCGTGCCGCCGTGCGCCTGGACGCAGTCGCGGGCGCTCCGCGGGGCGGCCCCGCCGGCGAGCGGCCGGGCGGCGGCGATGTCCGCCGGGCCGGGCGGTGACCGCGGCGGCCCGGACGGCGGCGCGGGCGGTGCCGGTGCGCACGGGCATTCCGGCGCACAGGTGCGCGATGGCCCGGAAGGCGCCGATCGGCCGCCCGAACTCTTCCCGGGCCCGGGCGTGTTGCGCAGCCGCCCGGCGGGCCGGCCCGCTCCGCGAGCGCTCCCCGGGCGCTACTCCGGCACGGTGAAGTAGCGGGCGAAGGCGGGGATGACGTCGGCCTCGCCGACCTTGCCGTCGCCGTCGGTGTCGAGCGCCGCGGCGGCCGACCGGGCGGTGTTCTCGGGCACGCCGAACACGGTGAGCACGCGCGCGGCGTCCGCGACGGTGACCGCTCCGTCGCCGTCGGTGTCGGCGACGTCCAGGGCCGCGTGCAGGAAGGGGCGGGCGATCTCGGCGAACCCGTCGGGGTTGTCGCGCAGCCGCTTGACCGCGCCGGTGACGAACTCCTCGCGCGTGATGCGCTGGTCGCCGTCCCGGTCCGCGATGCCGGCCATGCCCTGCCAGAACGCCTCGGCGCCGACGTACAGGGCCTGTCCCTTGTCGGAGCGGGCGGGGGTGGCGAACTCGGCGAGCAGCGCCTTGGCCGCTCCGTTGAAGTCCTGCCGGTCGATGTAGCCGTTGCCGTCCTGGTCGAAGGTGGCGAACCGGGCGGCGATCCTGCGCTCGTACTCGCTGCTGACCATGTCTTCTCGGGCCGCCTTTACGTCACGTCGGATGGGTACGTCTCGCACGGAGCGTACGACGCCGGGGACCGTCGCGGAGCCGGAAGGCGACGCCTGTGCCGAGACCGGGGGAATTCCGCGACAACACTGGAACGCGCGATCGACCCTAGGCCGACAGCGGGCGCGGTTCGTCGCCGGTGGCGGAGGCCAGGTCGGGGTGGACGTCGAACAGACGGCGGACGCCGAGGGCGCCGAGGACCCGGTTGACGTGGGAGCCGTCGGCGGCGCCCCGGGCCGGCAGGATCAGGCGCAGACTCCCCTGGCAGGAACGTATGAGGCGACGGGAGGCGATGAGGACGCCGACGCCGCTGGAATCGCAGAAGAGCACTTGGGAGAGGTCGAGGACGAGGCTGTGGCGCCCTTCGGCCACCACGTCGTGCACCCGCTGGCGCAGCACCGGCGAGGTCACCAGGTCCAGCTCGCCCGACACCTGCAGCACGGCCCACTCGCCCTGCTCGGCTCCGGTCACATTGAACGCCACCACCATGCCCTTCACTCGGCGATTCGTCCGGATTCATCCGAAACGGAAGCTGCGCCTACGCTTCTTGGGCGCGCGCCTGCCCACCGGCCGTGCCCGCAAACACGCCGCCGGAAACGGCCGCCGATCGAAAGAGGCTTGTTTTAGCCGCTTTCGATCCTGTTCGATCGTATCCGGTCGCACGATGGAGGGGCCGGGTGGCCGGCGGGCAGCCCTATCACCCGCGGCCCGCCGGGGGCGCGCTTTGCCACAAAGGGGCGTGCGCTGTCAGATGTGCCGACTACATTCGGGGGGACGAGGGCCGCAGGCTGGAGGGGACGAGCAGGGGGTGAAGGGGCCGCATGGCGAAAAGGAACGCGCCGTTGCGCTGGGACGGCAAGATGCAGCAGCGGCTCGCGCGCGGCGAGGCGGCCGCCCTCGGCGAGCTCTACGACCGGTACGCGTCCCTCGTGCACGGCCTCGCCCACCGCGTCCTCGGTGACGAGCGGGCCGCCGACGGCATCACGCGCGACGTCTTCGCGCACGTCTGGGAGCATCCGGACGCCTACGACCCCAGGCAGGGCCCGCTGCGCACGTGGGTCGCGACGCTGACCCACCGGCTGGCGGTCCAGCGGCTGCGCGCCACGGAGACCGCCGCCCTCGAGCGCGGCGGCGCCGGCAGCGCCGAGGAGCTGGAGAGCAAGGTGCGCCACGCCTCGGTCGCCGCCCGCGCCGACTACATCGTCCAGTCCATGCCCGCCCCGCTGCGCGCCGCCCTGGAGCTGGCCTACTTCCAGCGACGCGACTACCGCCAGACCGCCGCCGACCTCGGCGTCACCGAGGACGAGGCCCGCCGCCGGCTCCGCCTGGGGCTCCAGCTGCTGTCCACGGCCCACGACGCGGGAGCGCCCGGGGCGCCGCCCGGATACGGGGGTGCGGCGTGAGCGAGTACGGAGGCGAGTACGGCGGGCCGGGCCGACAGGAGAACCCCGACGGCACCCACGGCACCCACGGCACCGGGGCCGTCCCGACATGGCCCGGCGGTGCCGGCGACCCCGGTCCCGGGGTCGGTGACGGGTACGGCCCGGCCGGCGGGGAGGGCCGCGGTTCCGGGGCCGGGAGCGAGTACGGCCCGGCGGGCCGGGACAGCCGCAGCCCCGGGGCCGGGGACGGGCATGGCCCCGCAGGCCGGGGCGGGCGCGGTTTCGGGGCCGGGGACGGTTCGGCGGCGGACGGGGGCGGGGAGGGGCCCGTGCCGGGGCCGCCGCGGATACCGTTGCCGCGTGCCGCGGTCGAGGACTCCGGGGTGCCGTTGCCCCCGCCCTCCGACGTCATCGACACCACGGGACGGGGCGGGCCGCTCGTGCTGGAGCACGACGTACTGAAGTCGCTCCTCGGGGCGTGGGCGCTGGCCGCCTGCTCGCCGGAGGAGGCCACGGCCGTCGAGGAGCACCTCGGCGCCTGCGGCGCCTGCGCCGAGGAGGCGCTGCGGCTGCGCGACGCCGTCGGGCTGCTCCAGCGGTCCGAGACGCTGGACCTGGACCCCGCCCTGCGCGCGCGTGTCCTGGAGGGCTGCCTGGATCGGCGCCCGCCGCGCATCCCGGTGCCCGAGTGGGCCGTCCCGTACGACGCCGAGACGGCACGGCTGGACGCCCTGCTCCAGGACTTCGGCGACGCCGAGTGGCATGCGCCGGTGCGGCTGCGCTGGTTCGAGGCCGACGACGTGGCGAGCCGCCGCACCACCGTCGCCGGGGTCATCGCCCATCTGCTGACCGTGGACGGGCTGGTCGCGGTCGCCCTCGGCCTGGCCGACCCGCTCGGCGAGATCGCGGCACAGGAACCGGCCCCCGCGAGCCGCACCGAGGCGTACTGGCGCGCCTCGCGCTTCCCGCCCACGCGCACGGTGCGGGCGCCCTGGCGGGAGCAGAGCCACGACATCGTCCGCACGGCGGGCTTCACCGGCAGCTCCGCGGGCCGGCTGCCGGTCTCCTACGGTGACTACGCCCTGCCGCTGCACGACGCCCTGGTGGACCGGGCGTTCGAGTGCTGGGTGCACGCCGAGGACATCGCCGACGCCGTGGACTACCCCTACGACCCTCCGTCGCCGCGCCATCTGAACCGCATGATCGACCTCGCGGCCCGGATGCTGCCCGGCGTGCTGGCCGCGCGCCGCCGGGCCGGGCTGGCCTCGGCCGGCCCGCAGCGGCGTCTGGTCGCGGCGGGCGAGCCGGGCCGCAGCCTGCGGCTGGAGATCGAGGGCTCCGGCGGCGGCGAGTGGCTCATCCCGCTGGACTCCCCCGCCGCGCTGGGCTCCGCCGAGCACGAGGTGGCGCACGTGGCGCTGGACGGGGTGGAGTTCTGCCGGCTGGCCGCCGGCCATGTGCCGCCGGCGGAGGCCGTGGCGGGGCAGGTCGGGGACCGGGAGGCCATCAAAGACGTGCTGTTCGCGGCGGCCAGTCTGAGCAGGATGTAGCGGCGGTTGCCGGATGCGTCGGCGGCGGGTCGTCGGCGGCGGGTCGTCGGTGGCCGGTCGCGCACCATCCGCAGCCGCCGACCCGCCGACCCGCCGACGAACGAACCTCCCGGGCTCCTAGGCGAACACCACCGTCCGCCGCCCGTTCAGCAGGATCCTCCGCTCCGCATGCCACTTGACCGCCCGCGCCAGCGCCTGGCACTCCACGTCCCGCCCGATCGCGACCAGCTGGTCCGGCGTGACGTCGTGCCCCACCCGCTCGACCTCCTGCTCGATGATCGGCCCCTCGTCCAGATCCGCCGTCACATAGTGCGCGGTCGCCCCGATGAGCTTCACGCCCCGCGCGTGCGCCTGGTGATACGGCTTGGCGCCCTTGAAGCTCGGCAGGAAGGAGTGGTGGATGTTGATGATCCGCCCGGCCAGCTGCTTGCACAGGTCGTCGGAGAGCACCTGCATGTAGCGGGCGAGGACGACGAGTTCCACGTTCTCCTCGCGGACGATCTCCAGCAGCCGCGCCTCGGCCTCCGGCTTGGTGTCCTTCGTCACGGGGATGTGGTGGAAGGGGATGTCGTAGGACCCCACCAGCTCGGCGAAATCGGTGTGATTGGACACCACCGCGGCGATCTCCACGGGCAGCGCCCCGATCCGGGCGCGGAAGAGCAGGTCGTTCAGGCAGTGGCCGAACTTGCTGACCATCAGCACGATGCGCATCTTGTCGTCGGCCCGGTGGATCTGCCAGTCCATGTGGAACGAGTCGCCGATCGCCGCGAAGCTGGCGCGCAGCTTGGCCACCGTCACCGGCGCCTCGGCCGAGAAGTGGACGCGCATGAAGAACAGACCCGTGTCGTGGTCGCCGAACTGCTGGCTGTCCTCGATGTTGCAGCCGGTCATGAACAGATAGCTCGACACGGCGTGCACGATGCCCTGCTTGTCCGGGCAGGAGAGCGTGAGGACGTACTGCTCGGCGGGGACCGCGGCTGGGGTGGACTGCTCGTTCATGCAGCACAGGGTCCCATATCCGGCGCCCCGCCCGGCGTCCGTCCCGCTACGTGGACCGCGTCAGAATGCTCAGCACCTCCAGGGTGCGCGGCGCCGCGTCCGGGTCCTCCCCGTCGCTGCTCGCCAGCCGCACGTGCGCGTCCCGGGCCGCCCGCACCGCCTCCGGCCAGGCGGCGTGGTCGAGGTAGGCGGAGACCGGGGCGTCCGGCCCCACCTGGTGCATGATCCGCAGCACCCGCAGCACGGCGGTGTCGACGAGCGCCGCCTCCTGGGAGTCGCGGAAGATGGTGCCGACGTACTTCTCGGCGGACCAGTGGTCCAGCCAGGTGTCCTCGACCAGCCGGTACACCGCGTCGGTGACGTCGCCGTAGCCGTCCACGCCGGCCAGCCAGACGTCCCGCTGGAAGGCGGGGTCGGAGAGCATGTGCAGCGCCGAGCGCACGTTGCTGCGCCAGCGCCACCACGGCATGTCGTTCAGGGGCATGCCGCCCATGGTGGAGGAGCGACGGCCGCGACGGGAAGAGTTCTCCGAACCTTGCACGGTCATCGATCGTACGTTCCCCTCCATGCGTGCCTCACCGGCCCCCGTAATTCACCTCCGTGTCACTCCTCGTTGACCGCAGGTGACGTCCAGGTTAGTCGTGTGGCGGAATCGTGCGGACCATGACCGGCAGCAGGCCACGCACCCCCCGCGCCCTCCTCCCCCGCCTCCTCCGACCCGCCGGCAAACGCGCCCTGACCGCGGGTGCGCTGGCGGCGTGTGCGTCGCTCGTCGCCGGCTGCGGCGTCGTCCCCGGTGTCACGGGGGGCACCGGGGGCGGCCCGATCACCGTCATGACCTGGGCCCCGCAGGACACCGGCGCCACCAACAAGCCCGGTATGCCCGCCTTCGCCCAGGCCTACGCCCGCTGGATCAACAAGCAGGGCGGCATCAACGGCCGTGAGCTGACCGTGCTCACCTGCAACGAACACAACGACAGCATCTCCGCCGCCAAGTGCGCCCGGCGGGCCGCCAAGGAGGGGGCGGTCGCCGTCGTCGGCTCCTACAGCCAGCACGCCGACTCCTTCTTCCCCGTGCTGGAGGGCGCCGGCATCCCGTACATCGGCGGGTACGGCATCAACAACTCGGAGTTCACCAGCCCCCTGTCCTACCCGGTCAACGGCGGCCAGCCGACGCTGCTGGCCGGCCTCGGCAGCGCGCTCGCCAAGAACTGCGGCCCCGTCACCCTGGTCCGCCCCGACACCATCGCGGGCGACCAGCTGCCCGCGATGCTCGACTCCGGTCTGCGGGCCGGCGGACACGGGCGCGCCGCCGACCAGCGCGCGCCGGAGGACGCCACCGAGTACAGCGGGCAGTCGGAGCAGGCCCTCCGGCGGGCGACGGCCGACCCGCTGACGGAGGGCTGTGTGGTCCCGGTCCTCGGGGACCGCACCAGCACCTTCATGGACTCCTTCCGCCGCGCCCGCCAGGGCTACCCCGACGTGCGCACCGGCACCGTGCTGGGCAGTGTCGACCAGTCCACGATCAACGCCACCGGCGGCGCGTCCAGCCCGTACGAGGGGTCGTACATCACCAGCTGGTACCCGGTGTCGACGGACCCGCGCTGGGATCCGATGAAGAAGGTGATCCAGCAGGAGGCCTTCGGTGACAACCGCATCGACGCGGCGGACGCCGGCGTACAGACCACCTGGATCGCCTACACCGCGTTCAAGGCGATCGCCGAGTCCCTGGGCGACGGCGAGGTGACCGCCGGCACGATCACGCGGGCCCTCGACGACGGGCTGAAGGTCGGCACCGGCGGGCTCACGCCCACCCTCCAGTGGCACTTCGACAACAAGCTGTCGTCCGTCGGTTTCCCACGCCTGGTGAACACCGACGTCACCGTCCAGGTCGTCCGGGACGGGCGGCTGGTGGCGGCCCGCAAGGGCTCCCTCGACACGACGGAGACCCTGCGCGAGGCCGAGGTGCACTGACCCGCCCCGCCGCCCCCGTCACAGCTGGGTCGGCTCCCGCTCGGTCAGACCGTACGTCCGCGCGATCTTGTTCCACAGCTTGGCGGCCTTGGCCTTCTCGGTGCTGGCGACGCCGCTCGCCCGGTTGCCGGCCTGCAGCTGGGAGGTGGTGCGGGCCTTGCCCTTCTTGCAGCCCTTCTTGCCGGCCGTCTGGTCGGCCCAGGCCGCGTAGTGGTTGTCCGCCGACGCGGAGGCCTGCCACGCCTTGGTCAGGGCGGTGGTCAGCGCCGCGTGGTCGGGCAGCTCGTCGACCGACAGCCCCTTCAGGCGGGTGACCAGACCGGTGCGCTGCTTGGCCGCGTCCCGCAGGTCCTTGGCCGCCCGGGAGAGGTTGTCGCAGGACTTGACGTCCGTCACGGCGTTGATCACCGCCGTCCGGCTGTTGCCACTGTCCGCGAGCAGCTTGTCCAGCTCCACCGCCTGTTCCTCGGCCGGGTCCACGGTCGGCGACGGGGACGCGGACGTCTCGGTCACGGGGGCCGTGGCGGACAGCGGCTCCTTGGCGTCGTCGGCCCGCTCCTCGCCGCCACCACCGGCGAGCAGCGCGCCCGCGCCGACCCCGACGACGGCGAGACCGACGCCGATCGCCGCGAGCAGCGGCACGCGCGAACCGGTCCGCCCGCCGCGACCGCCCCGGCCGCCGTCACCGCCGTGACCGGCGCGCCGCCGGCCGCCACCGCCGCCGGGGCCCTGCGGGACGTACCCGGGCCGGTCGGCGCGGGCCGGCTCATCGAAGACGGGCAGCTGCTGGGTGGCCGAGACCACGTGGTCGCCGCCCGGCCCGCTGCGGAAGAGGTTGTCGAACTCGGCGGGCGGCTGCCGCCCCGCGTCGCCGCCCGGCGCGGTACCGAACGGCGCCCCCGCGGTCTGCCCGGGAACGGGCGCGATGTACTGCGTGGCCTCGGCATCGGGTCCGGAGGCCGGGCCGGAGGCGGGCGGCAGCGGGCCGGGCTGCGCGGGCCGGCGCAGCATGCGGGTGTCCTCCGAGGAGGGCCCGGCGGCGTTCTCGGGCGGCAGCGCGCCCGGTGCGACGGGCGGTATGTACTGCGTGGCGCCCTCGTCCGCGGAAGCCGCCACCGGCGGTATGTACCGGGTGGCCCCGTCGTCGGCGGGTGCCGTCACCGGCGGTATGTACTGGGTGGCGCCCTCGTCGGCACGGCCGGGCGGGGGCCCGGCCGGCTGCCCGTGCCCGGCGTACGGCGCCTGCGGGCCACCGTAGGCCGCCGGGGGCTGCGCGCCGTACGACGGCTGGGTCCCGTACGCCGGCGGCTGCGCGCCCTCAGGAGGCAGCGGGCCCGGACCGGACACGGACGGACCGCCGGCCGGGGGCTGCGCCGGGCCCGGCGCGGACCAGTCGCCCGGTCCGTCGGCGGGCGGCTGCGCGGCCGGGGCCTGCTGGGCGGTTTCGGGCGTGCCCCAGGACTGGCCCGGTGCGGCGCCCCAGCCCTGGCCCGGGGCCGGGTTGTGCTGCCGGTCGGGCCCCCACGGCTGGTCCCAGGCCTGGCCGCCGGCCGGGGCCGCGGCGGGTGCGGAGGACGGTGCGGGTCCGCCCGCCCGGTGGCCGGCGGTACCGTTCGCCGGGCCCGGCAGCAGGGGTTCACCACCGTCGGAGGGCAGCACGATGCCTTCGCGCGCGGGGCGCCGCGAGGGCTCCTCGCCCTGTCCACTCTGCGTCACCGGGACTCCTACGAATGGGGGACCTTCGTCAATCGTCGGCTCACGCTACCGGTCCCCTGAGCCCGTTGCCACGCCGCACAGGACGTGACCTCCTTCCCTGTGACCGCAGTAACAAAACCAGGCCGCGGCGCGCTGTTCACGTCACCCCCGCCTCACCCCCGGCTCGTTTCCCGTGGGTTCACGCCGCCGCGGGCCGAACGTTCACGCGGCCGCCTGGAGATCGAGCCGCGCCCCGAACTCCCGTACCACCGCCTCCTCCCGGTACGGCTCCAGCCGCTGCTGGAAGTCCTCCAGATATTCGGCGCCCCGGTCCGAGCGCAGGCTGCGCAGCAGTTCCACGGCCTTCAGACCGGTGCTGCACGCCTCCTCGATCTCCCGTTGCTGCACCTGCGCGGTGGCCAGCAGCACATAACCGATGGCCCGCCTGCGCGCCCGGGTCTCGGGGTGCCCCGCCAGGGACTGCTGGGCGCACCGCGCAGCCGCCTCCGCCTGTCCCAGGTCCCGGTGGCAGTGCGCCAACTCGTCGGCCAGGTAGGCCTCGTCGAAGTGCGCGATCCAGGCCGGGTCGTCCCCGGCGGCCGCATCGGCGGACTCCATCGCGCCGATCGCGCGCCCGACCGCCGTCTGGGCGGCCCGCACGTCGCCCATCAGCGCGTGCCCGCGCGCCTCGGCGGCGTGGAACATCGCCTCCGCACGCGGCGTGACGCGTCCGCGCGCCCCCTCCTGCGCCGCCCGCGCCAACTGCGCGATCTCGCGCGGGTTTCCGAGCTGCGCGGCCAGGTGGCTCATGGACGCGGCCAGCACGTATCCGCCGTAGCCGCGGTCGCCGGCGGCCTGCGCGAGGCGCAGCGCCTGGATGTAGTACCGCTGGGCGAGGCCGGGTTGGCCGGTGTCCACGGCCATGTACCCGGCGAGTTCGGTCAGCCGGGCCACGGCGGCGAACAGGTCGCGCCCCACCGCCTCCCGGTAGGAACCGGCGAGCAGCCCGGAGACGACGCTGTTCAGGTAGTGCACGACGACCGGCCTGACGTGACCGCTGCCGTACTGGTGGTCCAGGTCGACCAGCGCCTGCGTCATGGCCCGTACGGCCGTGACGTCGGACTGGCCCACCCGCGGCCCGGCGGAGCGCGCCACCTGGGAGTCGGGCGTGGAGATCAGCCAGTCGCGGCTGGGCTCCACCAGGGCGGAGGCGGCGACGGAGGAGCCGGACAGGAAGTCACGGCGCCCGACGTCGCTGCGCCACAGCTCGCAGACCTGCTCGATGGCCCCCAGCACGGTCGGCGAGAACTGCAGGCCGACACCGGACGCGAGGTTCTTGCCGTTGGCCATGCCGATCTCGTCGATGGTGACCGTGCGCCCCAGTTTGCGGCCCAGCGCCTCGGCGATGATCGCCGGTGCCCGTCCGCGGGGTTGCTGTCCGCGCAGCCAGCGCGCCACGGACGTCTTGTCGTAGCGCAGATCGAGACCGTGCTCGGCGCCGCACATGTTGACCCGGCGGGCGAGACCCGCGTTCGAGCAGCCCGCTTCCTGGATGAGCGCCTGCAGCCGTTCGTTCGGCTGCCGCGCGACGAGAGGCCTTGCGGCCATGGCGTACCCCCTGCTTCATGGCTCGGGTGCCTGCCCACGCACCGAGTTGACGTGTCTTCCGGGCCGGCTCCCTGCGCTCCGGAGGCCGAACCGGGCGAAGGGAACCGACCGTGAAGATCAATGCCCCGTCGAAGTGCCGGTGATGCGGGGTTTGCGAGGATTGCCGGGGTAACGGCGGGTGCCGGCCCCTGACGTGGCTACCCAGCTCCCACCGCGGTTCCTCCCGCGCGCCCCCGCCCGTGCTCCCATGCGCCCCGGGGATGGGAGCGGTGCTCCTCCCCCGCGCGTGCGGCGGCCGTAACCCGGGGTGGGCAGGGGAGTTGAGTTCCACGTGGAAGAGACGATCCCGGGCACCGAAACCGCACAGATCCCGCAGCAGCGCGGCACATCGCTGCTGGAGCACGCCGTTCGCTACGCCGAGGAGCGCCACTGGGACGTGTTTCCCGGCACCTGGCTGGAAGCCGCCGACGGGGTGCAGCTGTGCTCCTGCGGCGACCCGGCGTGCGCCGTCCCGGGCGCCCACCCGGCGACGGCGGACTGGGCGACCCAGGCCACCGGCAGCGCGACGGTCGCCCGCCGGATGTGGCAGCAGCGGCCGACGGCGTCGATCCTGCTGCCCACGGGGCGCACGTTCGACGCGATCGACGTGCCCGAGACGGCGGGGTTCCTGGCGCTGGCGCGGATGCGGCGGATGGAGCTGACGCTCGGGCCGGTGACGCTGGCGCCGGACCGCAGGATGCGGTTCTTCGTCCTCCCGGGGGCGGCCGTGAAGGTGCCGGAGCTGGTGCGCAAGCTGGGCTGGTCTCCCCTGTCCCTCGATCTGACGGCGCTCGGGGAGGGCGAGTACGTGGCCGCGCCGCCCACGCGGTACGGGACCCGCGGGGCCGTGCAGTGGGCCTGTCCGCCCACGGCCACGAACCGGTGGCTGCCGGATGTCGAGGAGTTGATCTCTCCGTTGGCCTATGCGTGCGGGCGGGACCGGTAGCCCGCACCCACTGACCTGCCGCGTTTCTGCCGTACGGCGGGTTCGGCTTCCTCGTGGCGCCTCGCGCAGCACCCCGCGCCCCTTTTCCGGCGCTACTCCCCCGTAGGGTTCACCTTGACGGAGGGAGATGCGGTGAGTGCTGACGCTGTACGGGTGCGGGGGCTCTGGAAGCGGTTCGGGCAGCAGGTTGCCGTGGCCGGGATCGATCTCGAGTTGCCGGCGGGCAAGTTCATCGGGCTCGTCGGGCCGAACGGGGCCGGGAAGACCACCACGCTGTCCATGGTGACGGGACTGCTGCGGCCGGACCAGGGCACGGTCGAGGTGGTCGGGCACGACGTGTGGCGCGATCCGGCCGAGGTGAAGGCCCGGATCGGGGTGCTGCCGGAAGGGCTCCGGCTGTTCGAGCGGCTGTCGGGGCGCGAACTGCTCGCCTACACCGGCCGGCTGCGCGGGCTGCCCGGCGCGGAGGTCGACAAGCGGGCCACCCAGCTCCTCGACCTCCTCGACCTGGCCGGGTCCCAGCACAAGCTGGTCGTCGACTACTCGACCGGCATGCGCAAGAAGATCGGGCTGGCGGCCGCGCTGCTGCACAATCCCGAAGTGCTGTTCCTGGACGAGCCGTTCGAGGGCGTCGACCCGGTGTCCGCACAGACCATCCGGGGCGTCCTGGAGCGGTACACCGCCTCCGGCGCCACCGTGGTGTTCTCCTCCCACGTGATGGAGCTGGTCGAGTCGCTGTGCGACTGGGTGGCCGTCATGGCCGCCGGTCACATCCGCGCCACCGGCCCGCTCGCCGAGGTGCGCGGCGAGGCGGCCTCGTTGCAGCAGGCGTTCCTGGAACTCGTCGGCGCGGGCGGCCGGGAGGCCGCCACCGGGCTCGACTGGCTGGGCGGCGGGGCCGCCCGATGAGCGCCGGCACCACCACCGTCCCCGGTGTCGCACCGGCCGCTTCCGCCGACTCGGTCACCTCGGTCTTCATACGGCTGAAGCTGTCCCTGCTGCGCAACGGGCTGCGGCAGTCCGGTGGCCGGCGGGCCGCCTACATCGCGTCCGCCGTCGTCGTCCTGCTCTTCGCCGCGCTCCAGCTCGTCGGCCTGATCGCGCTGCGCGGGCACGCGCACGCCGACTCCCTGATCGTGCTGCTCGTGGCGGTGCTGGGGCTGGGCTGGGCGGTGATGCCGCTGTTCTTCCCCGGCGGCGACGAGACGCTGGACCCGACCCGGCTGGTGATGCTGCCGCTGCGGCCCCGCCCACTGGTGCGGGCCCTGCTGGTGGCCTCGCTGGTCGGCATAGGGCCGCTGTTCACGCTGTGCATGTTCACCGGTTCGGTGATCGCCGTCGCCCACGGCGGGGCGGCGTACGCCGTCGCTGTCCTCGCCGTCGCCCTGGCGCTGCTGGTGTGCGTGGCGCTCGCGCGGGCCGTCGCCGCCGCCAACGTACGCCTGCTGACCAGCCGCAAGGGGCGGGATCTGGCCGTACTGAGCGGGCTCCTCATCGCGATCGGGGCGCAGGTCGTCAACTTCGGCGTGCAGCAGCTGGGCACGTCCGGGCTGGCGCAGCTCGACCCGGCCGCCGACGTGCTGCGCTGGGTGCCGCCCGCGTCGGCGATCGGCGCCGTCGACGCGGTGAGCGAGGGGTCCTACGGGATCGCGGTCGCGCAGCTCGCCCTGAGCGCGGCACTGCTGGCGGTGCTGCTGTGGATGTGGGCACGGCATCTGACCCGGCTGATGACCGCGCCGGACGGCTCCACGCTGCAGACCGGCGGCCGGCCCGAACGCGAGCGCACCTCGACGGGCCCGGCCCGGCTGCTCCCCTCCGCCAGGGCCGAAAGCAGGGGAGGCACCCCCAGCCGCACCGGCACCACCATGGAGCGCACCCTGCGCTACGCGTGGCGCGACCCCAAGACCAAGGCGGCCTGGGTGACCTCGCTCGCCATCGGACTGATCGTGCCGGTGTTCAACGCCTGGCAGGGCACGGGGTCGGTGTACTTGGCCTGCTTCGCCGCCGGGATGCTCGGCATCCAGATGTACAACCAGTTCGGCCAGGACACCTCCGCGTTCTGGATGGTCGCGATGACCATCTCCTCGCCCCGGGACGCCTACGTGGAGCTGCGCGCCCGCGCGCTCGCCCTCATCCTGGTCACCCTGCCGTACGCCACCTTCGTCACCGTCCTGACGACCGCCATGCTCGGCGACTGGGGGGCGCTGCCGGAGGCGCTGGGGCTGTCCTTCGCGCTGCTCGGCGCGATGCTGGCGACCGGCGCCTGGAGCTCCGCCCGCTTCCCCTACTCCATCCCGCAGGAGGGCCACAAGAACGTCGCCCCCGGTCAGGTCGGGCTCGCCTGGCTCTCGATCTTCGGCGGAATGGCGGCCGCCGCCCTGCTGTGCGCGCCCGTCATCGCGCTCACCATCTGGCTGAACGTGAGCGCGGGCGGCGACGCCTGGGCGTGGCTGCTGCTGCCGGTGGGCACGGCCTACGGGGCGGTGCTGACGCTGCTCGGGCTGCGGCTCGCCGCGCCGCAGACGGCCCGGCGGCTGCCGGAGATCCTGACGGCGGTCAGCAAGGGGTGAGCGCCGGCGGCCGATCAGCCGGGCAGCGGCGGGCGGAGGGTGTCGAGGAACGGCTCGACCGCCGCGAGCCAGGCGTCCGGCTGGTCGTAGTGGACGAGGTGGCCGGCGTCGGCGATCTCCGCGTACTGCCCGCGCGGCAGGACGCGGACCATTTCCTGCGCCTCCGCCCGGCCCAGCTCGCCGTCCAGACCGCGCACCACCAGGGTGGGGCAGCGGACCTGGGCCAGCTCCTCCCAGTGCGCGTCGTAGACCCAGGTCTCGCGGGAGGTGAGCATCCGGTCCGGGGAGAAGACCGGCCGCCAGCCGTCCGGGGACTCGGCCATCACCTCGGCGTAGAACTCGCCGCGGGCCGGATTGGGCCGCTCCATCCAGGGATCGTCCTCGCCGAACCACTTGCGGACGTCGGCGAGGGTGGCGAAGGGGAGCGGCCAGGCACGGAACCACTCGGCCCACTCGCGCTGGGAGGCGGCGCCGAGGGCGGAGGCCCGCATGTCGCAGATGATCAGTCCGTGCACCAGGTCGGGGCGCTTGGCGGCGAGCTGCCAGGCGGTGAGGGCGCCCATGGCGTGCCCGATGAGGACGGCCGGGCCGAGACCGAGCTGTTCGAGGGCGGCCTCGGCGTCCTCGATGTAGGCGTCCCGGGTGTAGGCGGCGCGCTCCACGGGTTTGTCGCTGCGGCCGTGGCCGCGCTGGTCGAGGGCGACCGCGCGGTGGCGCGCGGAGAGCCGGCGGGCGGTGACCGCCCAGTGCGAGGCGCGGCCCATCAGGCCGTGCAGTAAGAGCACGCCCGGGGCGCCGGGGCCGCCCCCGGCTCCGGGGGCCGGGTCCGTCGCCGGGCCCGTCGTCGGGTCGGTCGCCGGGTCGGTCTTGGGAGGGTCGCCGAACTCCCAGGCGGCGAGGCGTACCCCGCCCGCCCCGGTCACGTCGATGCGTCGCGCCATTGATCCTGGCACCCCCAAAGCTCCGATCGGACCGCCCGCCACCGCTGGGACCGGCCGGTCCTGAACCGTGTCCTGCCTGCCGTGCTGCCGCTGGTTTCCGTGCTGCTGTGCTGTCGTGCCCGCCGTAGGGCCGCGTGCCGTGGCGCCGTATGTGCCGTGGCGTCCATGCCTGCCGTCGTACGGGCGTTCCCTCGCCGCCGAACACACTGTCGCCCGCGCGGCCGCCGACCCGTAGGCTATCGAACTCTCATTCGAGAACGTTGTCCCGGCCGACAACACCCCTCATTCGAGTGACACCCCTCAGGGATTGACCGCTGCCGCGGAGGGGAGATCTTCAACGGGAGGCGGACCGCTCGGGGAAAACGGTCCGAGGGGAATGACCCTGAGAGCTCGGGGCTCCGGGTCAGCACAGGGGAGGACAGGCCCCGGCGCCGCTCAGCGCCGGGGCCCTCTGACGTCTTCACGGCACATCCTCCCCCTCTGTCCGGCTCGTTCCCGGCCCGGCGGGGCCGGACGACATCGCTGTCGGACCACGGCCGGGTGCCGCCAGGTCATATGCCCCACGCGACAGCCTCGCACGCGAAGCGTCCGGGCGCTGCTGTTCGGCTCACTGAATCGTGGATTCGACGGGATCGAAACGGCACCGCAACGTCCCCGCGGGACGAGGCAGTCGACGACCCGCCCGAGCCGGGCTCAGCGCTTGGCGACGAACACGTGGGAGGCGACGTCCGCCTGCAGCTCGGCCGCCTCGCCGCCGCTGCCGACCAGCACGCCGCCGGGCGACTCCGTCACGCTCACCACCGAGCCGGGCTGCACACCGGCGCGCCGCAGCGTATACATCAGCTGGGCGTCCTTCTGGATCGGCTCACCGATGCGGCGCACCACGACGGTCTTGCCCTCCGGGCCGGGGTCGAGGTCGGCCAGCGACACCATGCCCTCGTCCAGGAACGGGTCGGCGCCGTCCTTCTCGCCCAGCTCCTCCAGGCCCGGGATCGGGTTGCCGTACGGCGACTCGGTCGGGTGGCGCAGCAGCTCCAGCACGCGACGCTCGACGGCCTCGCTCATCACGTGCTCCCAGCGGCACGCCTCGGCGTGCACCTGCTCCCACTCCAGACCGATCACGTCGACGAGCAGGCACTCGGCGAGGCGGTGCTTGCGCATCACGCGCGTGGCCAGCCGACGGCCCTCGTCGGTGAGCTCCAGATGCCGGTCGCTGGCGACGGACACCAGGCCGTCACGCTCCATCCGCGCCACCGTCTGGCTGACCGTCGGGCCGCTCTGGTCGAGCCGCTCGGCGATCCGGGCGCGCATGGGGACCACACCTTCCTCCTCCAGCTCGAGGATGGTGCGGAGATACATCTCCGTGGTGTCGATCAGTCCGGACATACGTGCCCCTCGATGAGATCTGCCGGAGGCTCGACGGCCTCCGGCGCGTGCGCTGGCCCTGCACTCAATTCTGACGCATACCACCGACAACCGTGCGGCGCCTTGAAAACGCGGGGCTCTGCGGCGTCGGCGGGTGCGTCAGGGGGCGCCGGAGGAGGGCGCGCGCGACCACGGACCACCCGCAGCCCCCGTATTGACACGGCGTTGGTCCAGACCGCACCGTGATCCGCGACACCGCCTTTCCGAAGGGGACCCGCATGAGCGACCGCAAGCCGGCCGGCCAGTTCCTCGACGCGGCGGTCGAGCTGCTGCACCGGGTCCGCGACGAGGAGGCCGGCAGCATCGAGTCGGCCGGCACGCTGCTCGCCGACACCGTCGAGCACGGCGGACGCCTCTTCGCCTTCGGCGCCGGTCACTCCTCCCTCGCCGCCCAGGACATCGTCTACCGCGCCGGCGGCCTGGCCCTGATGAACCTGCTCGCCGTCCCCGGCGTCGTCGGCGTCGACGTCATGCCCGCCACGCTCGGCTCCGCCCTGGAGCGCGTCGACGGGCTCGCGAGCGCCGTACTGGACTCCTCCCCGCTCCGCGAGGGCGACGCCCTGGTGATCATCTCCCTCTCCGGCCGCAACGCCCTCCCCGTGGAGATGGCCGTGAACGCCCGCGCGCTGGGCGCCAAGGTCATCGGCGTGACCTCGGTGGCGTACGCCACGGAGACGAAGTCCCGGCACTCCTCGGGGACGTTCCTGAAGGACCACTGCGACATCGTCCTCGACTCCAAGATCGCGGTCGGTGACGCCGAGCTGAGCCTGGACACCGTCCCGGCGCCCTTCGCGCCCGCCTCGACGGTCGTCACCACGGCCCTCCTCCAGGCCGTGATGGCCACCACCGCCGCCGCCCTCGCCGACCGCGGCATCGAGCCCCCGCTGCTGCGCTCGGGCAACGTCGACGGCGGCCACGACTGGAACGGCCGCGTGCTGGAGCAGTACCGCGACCGGATCTTCTACCGGCACTGATCCGGGCCGGGCCGGCCACCGGTCCGGCACTGCCCCGCCAACGGTCCGGCACTGCGCCGTCACCGGTCCGACACACTGCCCGCCACCGGTCCGGCACTGCCCGCCACCAGGCCGGCACGGGCCCGCACCGAGCCACGCCCGCCGGGACTCCCGGGCGCGCTACTCCTCCCCGACCGCCCCGGCCAGATCCAGCGCCGCCGCGATCCGGGCCGCCACGTCCTCCGCGTACGCCGCGTCGGACCGCTCGAACGGGCTCCGCCCGGCCAACCGCAGAAACGTCACGACACCGAGCGTCCGCCCCCGGCTGCGCAGCACCGCGCACAGCGCGTGCACCGCGTCCTCGGGCCACTGCCGCGCCGCCGCCCACTCGCGCACCCGGTCCGCCGCCATCGCCCCGGCGCTCGCCCGCACCGACCCGGCCCGCTCCGCGCACTGCACCGCCGGGTGCCCCTCGCCGTACCGCACCGGAAGCCCGGCCACGCCGGGCGACAGGCTCGGCCCCGGCGCCCCGGACGGCGTACCGGCCACCCGGACCAGCCGCACCGGGCCCGAGGCCTCGCCGTCGGCGACCGCGCCGCCCGCCACCCGGTCGATCAGCGCATGGTCGGCGAACCCGGCCAGCGCGAAGTCCAGGTGCACCGTGGCCGCCTCCGCCGGGTCCTCGCACTCGGCCGCCACGCGCGCCGCCCGGTGCAGCTGATTGGTACGGAACCGCAGCAGCGACGCCTCCTGCTCGCCCTGCTTGAACTCCGTGACGTCCTGGAAGAGCCAGCCGACGCCGAGCGGCACCGGTTCCTCCGCCAGCGGCGACGCCAGCCGCAGGAAGCCGCTGCGCCAGCAGCGCCGGCGATCACCGTCCGGGGTGCGCACACCCACCCAGATCTCGGCGGGCGCGGGCGGCGCGCCCTCGGCCAGCACATGCGTCAGCGCGTTCTCCAGCTCCTCCACGCCCTGGGACAGCAGCTCACCCAGCGGCCGGCCCAGGACCGACGTACGGCCCCGGCCCAGCGCCCGCGCCGCCTGCGCGTTGACGACCGCGGGCCGCAGATCGGCGTCGACCAGCACGACACCCCAGCCGGCGTCCTCGAACAGGGCCTCGCTCAGCGCGATGGAACGCTCCAGGTCGATCTGCGCGTGCACCTCGCTGAACGCGCAGTACAGTCCGGCCGGCTCGCCGTCCGGACCGCGCACGGCCGCCGACTGGGTGCGCACCAGCACCCGGCCGCCGTCCTTGGTCAGCAGCGCGAACTCGTGCACCTGCCGCCCCGGCGCCCGCATCGCGGACAGCAGCCGCCCCTCGACCTCCTCGGCGTCCGCGCTGCGCACCGCCCACCCGGCGAAACCCTGCCGGCCCACGGCCTCGGCCGCCGTCCAGCCCAGGATGCGTTCCGCCTCACGGTTCCAGTGCGTGACGACGCCGTCCGCGTCGAAGGCGCACAGGGCCGCGTCCATCCCGTCGAGGAGCGCGGCCAGCAGATCGGCGCCCTCGCGTTCGGGCTCGGGCTCGGGCAGATCCGGACCGGGCTGCTCCGGCTCGTCCGGTCCCAGCTCGTCCGTGGTCCCCCTACGCCGGGAAGCACTCACCTGGACCCCCTGCAGGCTGTGTCCGCCGTACGGCACGTCGGTATCCTCACTGGCCTTCATTCAACTCGAACGTGACGCAGCACACATCTGATTCCCGCAAGATTGCGAGAATCGTTGTACGGCGGAAATCCGGCATACGCCCCTGTCACCGGCCACGCTCACCGCCCCGCTCACCGGTCCGCCGGCACCAGCCGGAGATCGACCCGCTCGTCGCCCTCCCCGCGCTCTCCGTCGAGCACGTACCGCTCCCGCTCGATCACCCCGGCCCCCTGCACGCGTGCGTGCCCGAGCCCCCGCTCGTACAGGGCCGCGGTGATCCCCGGCCCCCGGAAGGCGGGCAGCACCCGGGCGATCACGGTCGCCACCCGCTCCTCCCCCTCGGGCGGCCGGACCGTCGAACAGCCCACGAGGACATCCCCGAGATAGGCGTTCTCCAGCCGGTACCGCCCGCTGCGCTCACGCACCTCGTCCAGGGACATCGCGGCGGGCGGAACGATCTCGTTGTGGACGCGCCGCCAGTCCCCGCAGCGCGTCCTCTCATCCGACGCCCTCGACGCCCTCGACGCCCTGGACATCCCCGACGCTCTCGACGCGCAACTGCCCGGACACGTCGCCCCGGCGCGCGTACACCTCGATCTCGATCTTCATCCGCTCGTCGGCGAGCCCGCACACCATCATGGTCGCCGCCGGCCGCACGTCCCCGAACGCCCGCCGCAGCACCGGCCAGCACGGCTCGAAGTCCTCCCGCGCGGGCAGCAGATACCGCACCCGCACCACATCCGCGAAGGTGCACCCCGCCTCCGCCAGCGCCGCCCCGATGTTCCGCAGACACTGCCCGGCCTGCTCCACCACGTCGTCGGAGATCGTCATGGTGGCGTAGTCGTACCCGGTCGTCCCCGACACGTGCACCCAGTCCCCGTCGACGACGGCCCGCGCATACCCGATCCGCTCCTCGAACACCGAACCACTGAGAATCGCCCGTCGCTGTGTCATGGCCGCACGCTAGGTGAACGCCCCGGTTGCGTCGAACGAGTTCCGATCCTGCTTCTCCAGCAGGCAGTTCGGCCCGTGGTTCGGGGAAAGGGCGGTGATTCGCACTAAGGAGCGTTTCGCGCGGAACCCGCCTCCCTGCACGAGCGCCGGCCTTCTAGCGTCGGAGCCAACAGAGAAGGGAGGTCACTCGCTCCCTGTCTCGAGTGACCAGCCCCAGTCATCGCGATCCGGCGGATCAGGGAGGGTGCCCCCGATGACTGCGTTTCCTGCAGGCGAGCAGACCCACCAGGCTGTGCTTCCTCAGCAGCCTGCTCTGGAATCCGTGAGAGCAGACACCCCCGGGAGCAGGGACGAAACGGCTCACGGACGCTCCGGCGGCGCGCCGGACACCGGTAGGGAACATGGGCGAGGGGAGACCGGCGAGCGAGGCACCGTCGCTCGCCGGCGTCACGCCAAGAGCTCCGCTCAGGCGGTGAAGGCGGCAGAGAACGGGAGCGGTGACGCTCCTGCCCACCGGCGGGCGTACGAAGGAGGAAGCGGCGCGGCAAGGGTTTTCGTCCTCTCTCGGGACGGCCGTCCCCTCATGCCGTGTCATCCGGCCCGGGCGCGTGAGCTGCTGGGGCGGGCGGTGGTAGCACGCCGCGTGCCTTTCACCATCCGGCTGAGGGACCGGACGCGTTCCGAGTCCGGGGTCAAGGACGTCCAGCTGCGTATCGACCCCGGCTCCTTGGGCACCGGTCTCGTAGTCACCGACGAGAAGACGGAAGCCGACGAACAGGGTGCCTTCGTCACCGTCCGGCGTGGTCTGGTAGCCGTCGAACTTCAGCATCGCGGCGACCAGATCCGTGCACGGATGCGACAGCGCGCCGGTTACCGGCGACGGAGACGCTCGGCGAATCGCCGCTACCGTGCACCACGCTCACTGAACCGCACCCGACCAGCCGGATGGTTGCCCCCTGCCCTGCGCCACCGCGTCGACACCGTCGTCTCGATGGCAGACCGGCTCTGCCGATACGCCCCCGTCGCCGAGATCCATGTCGAGCGCGTGGGCTTCCGCGCCTCCTCGGAGGAACGCCCTCTCGCCGGAACGAACGTCCGGGCTCACCTCCAGGCCACATGGGACGACGCCTGCGCGTACTGCGGAACCACTCAGGGGCCTTGGAACATCGAGCACCTCGTGCCTCGCTGTCGCGGCGGATCGGACCGCCTGTCCAACCTGGTTCTCGCCTGTGTGTCCTGCAACAGGGCCAAGGGCAGCACACCGCTGCGATCCTTCCTGGCGCACCGCCCCGAACAGCTCGCCAGAATCCTGCAACAGGTGACGAGCCCACGGGACGACGCCGCCGCCATGAACGCGACGATCGAGCCCCTCATCGCATCTCTGGAAGCCCTCGGCAGGCCGGTGCGCACGTGGTCGGGCCGCCTCACCAAGGCGAACCGCAGCAGAACCGGCCTGTGCACAACGCATACGCTCGATGCCCTGTCGGTCGGCCCGCTTGATGATGAGAGCGGGGGCCGCATCGTCCGGTTCGCCGAGCAGGTACTCGTTGCCAAGGCCACCGGACGCGGCTCGTACGCCCGCACCACTCCGGACCGGTACGGCTTTCCGAGATTGCGCCGGGGCCGCGCCAAGCAACACTTCGGATACGTCACCGGAGACCTCGTACGGGCCGTCGTGCCGTCCGGCGGATGGGCCGGCAGGTGGACCGGCCGTGTCTCGGTCCGTGCCCGGGGACAACACAGCGTCACGACGTCGGCAGGCCGGATCAACGTCTCCCACGGTCATCTCCGCCTGCTGCAAACGGGGCGACGGATACAGGTATGGGACGCGGGCCGAGTAACGGGACGGATGTCCTTCGAAAAAACCGGTTGATCCGGGGACCACCGGCTCCTAGCGTGTGTCTCACACCGAAAGGAGGTGATCCGGCGAATGTATGAGAACCGGACGCGTGAGGTGGCTGCGGGCTAGCGGTCCGCCACCACATTCAGTGCGGTGCCGGACCAGCGCGTGAGCGACGCGTGCAGCCGGCCCAATCCCAGGCAGTCACCCGACCCGCGAGTCGCCGGTACGTCCGGCCGGCTCCTCCTCGGAGGAACCAGACTCGCGGGTCGTCTGCGTCTGTGCCGAAAAAGGCCGGGCGTCAGCCCTTGATGTCCTCGTAGCCCTCGATCTCGCGCGGGTCGCGGGTGCCCGGGCCGACGTAGCGGGCGGACGGGCGGACCAGGCGGCCGGTGCGCTTCTGCTCCAGGATGTGCGCCGACCAGCCGGCCGTGCGGGCGCAGGTGAACATGGACGTGAACATGTGCGCCGGGACCTCGGCGAAGTCCAGGACGATGGCCGCCCAGAACTCGACGTTGGTGGCCAGGACGCGGTCCGGGCGGCGGTTGTGGAGCTCCTCCAGGGCCGCCTTCTCCAGGGCCTCGGCGACCTCGAAGCGGGGGGCGCCCAGTTCCCGGGCGGTGCGGCGCAGGACGCGGGCGCGGGGGTCCTCGGCGCGGTAGACGCGGTGGCCGAAGCCCATCAGGCGTTCGCCCTGGTCCAGGGCCTTCTTGACGTACGCCTCGGCGTCGCCGGTGCGCTCGATCTCCTCGATCATGCCGAGGACCCGGGAGGGGGCGCCGCCGTGCAGCGGGCCGGACATCGCGCCCACGGCGCCGGACAGGGCCGCGGCCACGTCCGCGCCCGTGGAGGCGATGACGCGGGCGGTGAAGGTGGAGGCGTTCATGCCGTGCTCGGCGGCGGAGGTCCAGTAGGCGTCCACGGCGGCCACGTGCTTGGGGTCCGGCTCGCCGCGCCAGCGGATCATGAAGCGTTCGACCACCGACTGGGCCTTGTCGATCTCGCTCTGCGGGACCATCGGCAGCCCCTGGCCGCGCGCGGACTGGGCGACGTAGGACAGGGCCATGACGGCGGCGCGGGCCAGGTCCTCACGGGCCTGCTCGGCGTCGATGTCGAGGAGGGGTTTCAGGCCCCAGACGGGGGCGAGCATGGCCAGTGCCGACTGGACGTCGACCCGGATGTCGCCGGAGTGGACGGGGATGGGGAAGGGCTCCGCGGGCGGCAGGCCGGGGTTGAAGGCGCCGTCGACGAGCAGACCCCAGACGTTGCCGAAGGAGACGTGCCCGACCAGGTCCTCGATGTCGACGCCTCGGTAGCGGAGGGCGCCGCCCTCCTTGTCCGGTTCGGCGATCTCCGTCTCGAACGCGACGACTCCTTCGAGCCCGGGTACGAAGTCGGACATCAGGCGGCTCCTCATGGTCGTGATCGTGATGTGTGGCGGCACGCGCACGTGCGGGTGCGTCGTGGTCGCCTCCGTCCTGGATCCACGGTCGTCGTTCCCGACTCGCGGTCCTGGCGGTCACCCCTGTGATGCCCCGTCCCGTCGGCGGTCATCCGAACGGAACGGTCACAGCACGATATCCCCGAGTGTCAGCCTTGGGGAGTGGTTACGGCACTCAGTGCCAGCGCGTGACGAAGGACACCGTGCCGGACGGGTCGCGGGCAGGATGCGGCAGGATGGCGGCGTGACCGACCGAGACGCCGTTTCCGCCGACTCCGCCGTCCGCTCCGCGCCCGCCGTGCCCTTCGATCTGGCGTCGATGCGGAAGCAGTACCGGGCCGAGGGCCTCTCCGAGAGCGAGCTCGCCGCCACGCCCGTCGAGCAGTTCGCGCGCTGGTTCAAGCAGGCCGCGGTGGACGGGGGACTGTTCGAGCCCAACGCCATGGTCGTGTCCACGGCGGACGCCGAGGGCCGGCCCAGCTCCCGCACGGTGCTGCTGAAGCACTTCGACACGGAGGGCTTCGTCTTCTACACCAACTACGGCTCCCGCAAGGCGCGCGATCTCGACGCGAATCCGTACGCCTCGCTGCTCTTCCCGTGGCATCCGATGGCCCGGCAGGTGATCGTCACGGGCGTGGCGCGGCGTACCGGGCGGGACGAGACGGCCGCGTACTTCCGGAGCCGGCCGCACGGCTCCCAGCTGGGGGCGTGGGCGAGCGCGCAGTCTTCGGTGGTGGGCTCGCGCGCCGATCTCGACGCCGCGTACGCGGAGCTGGCGGCGCGCCATCCGGAGGGCGAGCAGGTGCCGGTGCCGCCGCACTGGGGCGGGTTCCGGGTGGTGCCGGACTCGGTGGAGTTCTGGCAGGGGCGGGAGAACCGGTTGCACGACCGGCTGCGGTACGTCGCGGAGCCGGGCGGGGGGTGGCGGGTGGAGCGGCTCAGTCCGTGAGCGGCCCACGGGGTCGGTCCGTGGGCGGCCCCCGCCGGGCCAGTCCGTGAGCGGCCCCACGGGACCGGCCCGTGGGCGGCCGCAGCGGTGTCAGCCCAGTACCCCGTCCAGCAGCTTCGCCCACTGCTCGACCACCCGCTCCCGGCGGGCCGTGTCGTCGGTGAGGAGGTTGGCGAGGCCGAGGCCGCGGGCCATGTCGAGCAGGCCCTGGACGGTTTCGCGGACGCCGGGGCGGGTCTCGTCGGCGCCGAGCAGGTCGACCGCGATGCGGTGGGTCTCGCGGCCCACGCGGGCCTCCAGCTCGGTCACCCGGCCGCGCAGCTGGTCCTCGTTGGAGGCGGCCACCCACAGGTGGAGCGCGGCGCGGAAGAGCGGGCCGGTGTAGAGGTCGACGAGGGCGGACACCACGGCGCGGCGGTCGGCGGCCCGGGCGCCCTCGGGGAAGAGGGCGCGCAGGGCGGTGGAGCGTTCCTCCGCGACGTACTCGACGGCGGCGGTGAACAGGTCCTCGCGGGTCGGGAAGTGGTGCTGGGCGGCGCC
Source organism: Streptomyces hamibioticus (assembly GCF_047946815.1). Classification (NCBI taxonomy): domain Bacteria; kingdom Bacillati; phylum Actinomycetota; class Actinomycetes; order Kitasatosporales; family Streptomycetaceae; genus Streptomyces; species Streptomyces hamibioticus. The sequence goes on along the minus strand of NZ_JBKKQY010000001.1, from coordinate 4,158,803 downwards.
CCGGGAGACGCCGGCGCGCTCGGCGACGACGGAGACCGTGGAGCCCGCCCAGCCGTGTTCGGCGAGACAGGCCACGGCGGCCTCCAGGAGCCGCTGCCGGGTGACCCGGCTGCGGTCCTGCTTGGGGACGCGCTCCGCACGCTCGACCGCGCTCACGGCACCGTTCACACCACCCATTCCGGATCCCGTCGTTCGAGGAAGGCCGTCATCCCCTCGCGGGCCTGCGCGGAGGAGAACAGCCGGGCCGAGAGCGCGGTCAGGTCGGCCGCGTCCCGGTCGAAGGCTTCCAGCACCCTAGCCGTGAGCAGCCGTTTCGTCTCGGCCAGGGCCTGCAGTGAGGCGCGGCGCACACCGTCCAGGACCGGTTCCAGTACGGCGTCCACGTCCTCGCCCGCCGCGGTGAGCAGGCCGATGCGGGCGGCCTCGGCGGCGTCGAGGCGCTCGCCGGTGAGGTAGTAGCGGGCGAGGGCGCGGGGGTCGGCGCGGGGGACGACGGGGAGCGAGATCACGGCGGGGGCGACGCCGATGCGGACCTCGGTGAAGGCGAACGTGGCCTCCCGGGACGCCGCCGCGATGTCGCAGGCGGCGAGCAGGCCCAGGCCGCCGGCGCGGACGTGTCCGGTGACCCGCGCGATCACCGGCTTGGGCAGCTCGACGATCTGTCTCAGCAGCCCGACCAGCGCCTTTGCGTCGGGCGGGTCGCGCAGGTCGGCGCCGGCGCTGAAGGTGTTGCCGGTGTGGCCGAGGAGGACGGCGCGGACGCCGGTGTCCTCGCCGGCCTCGGTGAGGGCGCCGGCCAGCTCGCCGACGAGGGCGGCGGACAGGGCGTTGCGGTTGTGCGGGGAGTCGAGGGTGAGGGTCTCGACGCCCCGCGCGCGGGTGCGGGTGATCAGGGTCGTCACGGGCGCTCCCTGAGCTGCCGGCGCAGGACCTTGCCGGAGGCGGCACGGGGCACACCGTCGATGAAGGTGGCCTCGCGGACCCGTTTGCAGGGGGCGACGCGTTCGGCGACGTACATCATGACCTCGTTCTCCACGCTGTGCCGGGACGGTACGGCTCAGTACGGCTCGGTACTGCTAGGTACTGCCCGGTACTGCTCAGTACGACTTGGGCAGGCCCAGGGTCTGGTGGGAGACGTAGTTGAGAATCATCTCCCGGCTCACCGGGGCGATACGGGCCACGCGCGCCGCCGTTATCAGCGAGGCGAGCCCGAACTCCCGGGTGAGACCGTTGCCGCCGAGGGTGTGCACGGCCTGGTCGACGGCCTTCACGCAGGCCTCGCCGGCCGCGTACTTGGCCATGTTGGCGGCCTCGCCGGCGCCCACGTCGTCGCCCGCGTCGTAGAGGTGGGCGGCCTTCTGCGTCATCAGGCGGGCCAGTTCGAGCTCGATGTGCGCCTGGGCGAGGGGGTGGGCGATGGCCTGGTGGGCGCCGATGGGCGTCTTCCAGACGGTGCGCTCGCGCGCGTACTCGATGGCCCTGGCCAGGGCGTAGCGGCCCATGCCGATCGCGAAGGCGGCGGTCATGATCCGTTCGGGGTTGAGGCCGGCGAAGAGCTGGAGCAGGCCGGCGTCCTCGTCGCCCACCAGCGCCTCGGCGGGCAGCCGTACGTCGTCCAGGACCAGCTCGAACTGCTTCTCGGGGGCGTGCAGTTCCATGTCGATCCGCCGGCGTTCGAAGCCGGGCGCGTCGCGCGGGACGATGAACAGGCAGGGCTTGAGCTTGCCGGTGCGGGCGTCCTCGGTGCGGCCGACGATGAGGGTGGCGTCGGCGATGTCGACGCCGCTGACGAAGACCTTGCGGCCGGTGAGCACCCAGTCGGCGCCGTCGCGGCGGGCGGTGGTGGTGATGCGGTGGCTGTTGGAGCCGGCGTCGGGTTCGGTGATGCCGAAGGCCATCAGGCGGGTGCCGTCGGCGAGGGGCGGGAGCCACTCGCGCTTCTGCTCCTCGGTGCCGAAGCGGGCGATGACGGTGCCGCAGATCGCCGGGGAGACGATCATCATCAGCAGGGGGTTGCCGGAGGCGCCCATCTCCTCGAGGACCAGGGAGAGTTCGGTGATGCCGCCACCGCCGCCGCCGTACGCCTCCGGCAGGTTGACGCCGATGTAGCCGAGCTTGGCGGCCTCCTGCCAGAAGTGCCTGTTGTCGGTGCCGAGGGTGCGGGGGTGGCTCCTGGCGAATGCCGATACCGCCTCGCGGAGGGCCTTGTGTTCGTCGGTTTCGATGAGGGTGGTCACTGTGCTCCTTCGGGTGCGGTTTCGTTGTGGCCGGTCGCGCTCAGGCGGCGGAGCCGCAGATTCCCTACAACCCCGCCCCTAGGTCGCCTGCACTACCGCCAGCAGGGAACCGACCGTCACCTGCTGTCCCGGTACGGCGTTCAGTGCGGCGAGTGTTCCGGTGACCGGGGCGGTGATCCTGTGCTCCATCTTCATCGCCTCCAGCCACAGCAGGGGCTGTCCGGCCTCCACGGACGACCCCTCGCCGAGGCCCTCCGCGACGCGGACGACCGTGCCCGGCATGGGGGCGAGCAGGGAGCCGGGGGCGTGCTGGGCGGTGGGGTCGGGGAAGCGGGGCAGGGCGGTGAGGCGGGTGGTGTTGACGAAGACCTGGTCGCCGTAGGGCGCCACGTCGAACCGGCGCTGCACACCGTCCACTTCGAGGAGGACCAGGTCGGCAGCGGCGTGCACGACGCGCACGCCGCCGGCGGCGAGGCCCGTGCGGGTGTGCCGGTAGTGGACCTCGTGCTCCTCGCCCGCCATGGCGTACCGCTTGGTCTGCGGTACGGACGGCAGGTTGCGCCAGCCGCCGAAGCGGGAGCGGCCGCAGGCGTCGGCCAGGGCGGCGGCCAGCGGGGCCAGCGGGTCGGCGGCGGGCCCGGTGAGCGCGGCGAGGTGGCGGTCGTAGAAGCCGGTGTCCATGCGGCCGGTGGTGAACTCCTCGTGGCGCAGGGAGCGGACGAGGAGGTCGCGGTTGGTGACCGGGCCGTGGATCGCGGCCCGCTCCAGGGCGCCCGCGAGCCGGCGGACGGCCTCGGCGCGGGTGGGCGCGTGGGCGACGGCCTTGGCGAGCATCGGGTCGTAGTGGACGCCGATGTCGTCGCCGTCGGTGTAGCCGGTGTCCAGGCGGACGCCGTCGGGGACGGCGAGGCGGTGCAGGCGGCCGGTCTGCGGGGCCCAGTCGCGTGCGGGGTCCTCGGCGTAGAGGCGGGCCTCGACGGCGTGGCCGCGCGCGGGGGGCGGCTGACCGGCGAGGGCGTGGCCCTCGGCCACCCGGATCTGCTCGGCGACCAGGTCGAGGCCGAAGACGGCTTCGGTGACGGGGTGTTCGACCTGGAGCCGGGTGTTCATCTCCAGGAAGTGCGCCCGCCCGTCGGCGACCAGGAACTCGGCGGTTCCGGCGCCGACGTAGGAGACGGCGCGCGCGGCGCGTACGGCCAGTGCGTGCAGTTCCTCCGTGAGCCTGTCGGCAAGGCCCGGCGCCGGGGCCTCCTCGATCACCTTCTGGTGGCGGCGCTGGAGGGAGCAGTCGCGGGTGCCGAGGGTCCAGACGGTGCCGTGGGTGTCGGCAAGGATCTGCACCTCGACGTGGCGCCCGTTCTCGACGTAGGGCTCGACGAAGACCTCGCCGTCGCCGAAGGCGCTCGCCGCCTCCGCGCGGGCGGCGGTCAGCTCGGCGTCGAGGTCGGCGAGGTGCCGGACGACGCGCATGCCGCGTCCGCCGCCGCCCACCGCGGCCTTCACCAGCACCGGCAGGTCGGCCTCGGTGACCTCGGCGAGGGGGGCGATGCCCATGAGTTCCTTGGCCCGGGTCTTGGACGCCATGGCCTCGATCGCCTCCGGCGGCGGGCCGATCCAGACCAGTCCGGCGTCCAGCACGGCGCGGGCGAAGCCGGCGTTCTCGGAGAGGAACCCGTAGCCGGGGTGGACGGCGTCGGCCCCGGCGGCCAGGGCGGCTTTCACGATCGCCTCGCCGCGCAGGTACGTCTCGGCGGGCGTCGCACCCGGCAGCCGTACCGCCGTGTCGGCCACGCGCGCGTGCAGGGCGTTCTCGTCGGCGTCGGAGAAGACGGCGACGGTCCGGATGCCCTTCTCGCGGCAGGTGCGGAAGACGCGGCAGGCGATCTCGCCCCGGTTGGCGACCAGAACGGAAGCAATCATGGGTTCCCTCACATCCGGAAGACGCCGAAGCCGCCCCGCGCTCCCTCGTAGGGCGCGGTGTGGATGGCGGACAGGCACAGGCCGAGGACGGTGCGGGTGTCGCGCGGGTCGATGACGCCGTCGTCGTACAGCCGCCCGGACAGGAACATCGGCAGCGACTCGGACTCGATCTGCTGCTCCACCATGGCGCGCAGCGCCGCGTCGCCCTCCTCGTCGTACGGCTGTCCCTTCGCGGCGGCCGACTGGCGGGCGACGATCGACAGCACCCCGGCGAGCTGCTGCGGGCCCATGACGGCGGACTTGGCGCTGGGCCAGGCGAACAGGAAGCGGGGGTCGTAGGCCCGGCCGCACATGCCGTAGTGACCGGCGCCGTACGACGCTCCCAGGAGGACGGACAGGTGGGGGACGCGCGAGTTGGAGACCGCGTTGATCATCATGGCGCCGTGCTTGATGATGCCGCCCTGCTCGTACTCCCTGCCGACCATGTAGCCGGTGGTGTTGTGCAGGAACAGCAGCGGGATGTCGCGCTGGTTGGCGAGCTGGATGAACTGGGCCGCCTTCTGCGACTCCTCGCTGAACAGGACCCCTCGGGCGTTGGCCAGGATGCCGACGGGATAGCCGTGCAGGGTGGCCCAGCCCGTCGTCAGGCTGGTCCCGTACAGCGGCTTGAACTCGTCGAAGTCGGAGGCGTCCACGATCCGGGCGATGACCTCGCGCGGGTCGAACGGCGTCCTGAGGTCCTCCGGGACGATGCCGAGGAGTTCCTCCGGGTCGTACTTCGGGGGCTCGGCGAGCGGCGGGTCGGGGTACGCCTTGCGGTGGTTGAGGCGGGCGACCACGCGGCGGGCCTGGCGGAGCGCGTCCGGTTCGTCCACGGCGAAGTAGTCGGCGAGGCCCGAGGTGCGCGCGTGCATCCCGGCGCCGCCGAGGGACTCGTCGTCGCTCTCCTCGCCGGTGGCCATCTTCACCAGCGGCGGGCCGCCGAGGAACACCTTGGCCCGCTCCTTGACCATGATCACGTGGTCGGACATGCCGGGGATGTAGGCGCCCCCGGCCGTGGAGTTGCCGAAGACGACGGCGACGGTGGGGATGCCGGCGGCGGACAGCCGGGTGAGGTCCCGGAAGATGCCGCCGCCGGGGATGAAGATCTCCTTCTGGGACGGCAGGTCGGCGCCGCCGGACTCGACGAGGCTGATGCAGGGCAGCCGGTTGGCGAGGGCGATGTCGTTGGCGCGCAGGGCCTTCTTCAGGCTCCACGGGTTGCTGGCACCGCCGCGCACGGTCGGGTCGTTGGCGGTGATCAGGCACTCGACGCCCGCGACGACGCCGATGCCGGTGACCAGCGAGGCGCCGACGGTGTACTCGCTCCCCCAGGCGGCCAGCGGCGACAGCTCCAGGAACGGGGTGTCGGGGTCGAGGAGCAGCTCGATGCGTTCGCGGGCGAGCAGCTTGCCGCGCTTCCGGTGCCGGGCGACGTACTTCTCGCCGCCGCCCGCGAGGGCCTTGGCGTGTTCGGCGTCCAGGCCGGCGAGCTTGGCGAGCATGGCCTCGCGGTTCGCCCGGTGGTCGGGGGCGGTGGGGTCGAGGGCGGAGGCGAGGACGGTCACAGGAGAACCTCCGGGATGTCCAGGTGGCGGGAGCGCAGCCATTCGCCGAGCGCCTTGGCCTGCGGGTCGAACCGGGCCTGCGCGGCGACGCCCTCGCCGAGGATTCCCTCGACCACGAAGTTGAGGGAGCGCAGGGCGGGAAGGGCGTGCCGGGTGACGGGCAGGTCGCGGGTCTCGGGGATCAGCTCCCGGAAGCGGTCGGCGGTCAGCTCGTGCGCCAGCCACCGCCAGGCGTCCTCGCCGCGGGCCCAGACACCGACGTTGGCGTCACCGCCCTTGTCCCCGCTGCGGGCACCGGCGACGAGGCCGAGAGGGGCGCGTCTCACGGGCCCCGGCGGCAGCGGCCGCGGGAGGGGCGGCTCCGGTACGTCCGTGAGGGCGGCGGTGTCCTGCGGCGGGGGCACGGCGATCCGGCGCCCGTCGTGGAGCACGGCGACGTGGCCGACGGTGTCCTGGGGGACGTACCCGGCCTCGAAGACGCCGTAGGGGGCACCCTTGCCGGGCGGCGCCAGCACGTGGAAGCCGGGGTAGCTGGCGAGGGCCAGCTCCACGGCCGCCCCGCTCAGCGCCCGCCCGACGGCCTGCTGGTCGGCGTCCCGGACGACGAGCCGCAGCAGGGCACTGGCCGTCTCCTCGGTCGCCGCGTCGGGCCGGTCGGTGCGCACCAGGTCCCAGCGCACCTCGGCGGGCGGCGACTTGGCGAGCGCGTCCGTCATCTGCTCCCGCACCAGGGCGGCCTTGGCCTCGATGTCCAGGCCGGTGAGGACGAAGGTGACCTCGTTGCGGAAGCCGCCGAGGCGGTTGCGGCCGACCTTGAGGGCGGGCGGCGGGGCCTCGCCGCGCACGCCGTCGATCCGCACCCGGTCGGGGCCGTCCTGCCGGAGCCGTACGGTGTCCAGCCGGGTGGTGACGTCCGGCCCCGGGTACCGGGCGCCGCCGGTCTCGTACAGCAGCTGGGCGGTGACCGTGCCGACGTCGACGCGGCCGCCGGTGCCGTCGTGCTTGGTGATGACCGAGGAGCCGTCGGCGTGCAGTTCGGCGAGCGGGAAGCCGGGGTGCCGGGCGGCGCCGTCCTGGAGGAAGTCGCGGAAGAAGGCGTAGTTGCCGCCGGTCGCCTGTGTCCCGCACTCCAGCACGTGCCCGGCGACGACCGCGCCCGCGAGCCGGTCGTACTCCGTCGGCGCCCAGCCGAAGTGCGCGGCGGCGGGCCCGGTGACGAGGGCGGCGTCGGTGACCCGCCCGGTGACCACGACGTCGGCACCGGCGCGCAGGCACTCCGCGATGCCGAAGCCGCCGAGGTAGGCGTGGGCGGCGAGGGTGCCCGGGTGGCCGGCGGTGAGGTCGTCGCCCTCGACGTGCGCGACGCGGACGGGGATGCCGAGCCGGTCGGCGAGCGCGCGCACGGCGTCGGCGAGCCCGGCCGGGTTGAGCCCGCCGGCGTTGGTGACGATCCGGACCCCGCGCTCGTGGGCGAGGCCGAGGCACTCCTCCAGCTGGCGCAGGAAGGTGCGGGCGTATCCGGCGGCGGGGTCCTTGAGCCGGTCGCGGCCCAGGATGAGCATGGTCAGCTCGGCGAGGTAGTCGCCGGTGAGGACGTCCAGCGGGCCGCCGGTGAGCATCTCGCGCATGGCGTCGAAGCGGTCGCCGTAGAAGCCGGAGGCGTTGCCGACGCGGAGGGGGCGGGGCGGGGGCGGACCGGTCGCCACGCCCGCGCGGTGCGGGGTCGCGCCGGGCGCGCCCGCCGTGCTGGGCCCGGTCACCGCGGGTCCCCCTTCGGCCCCCGTCCCGCGCCCGGCGGCCCGGCGAAGGCCTGGGCGACGTCCAGCCAGCGGTCGGCGTCCGGGCCCTCGGCACGCAGACCGAGGTCGGCACGGTGGGCGCGCTGGACGGCCAGGAGGCAGAAGTCGAGGGCGGGGCCGGTGACCCGCTGGGCCGCGCCCTCGGGGCCGTACGTCCACAGGTCCCCGCCGGGGCCGGTGAGTTCGACGCGGAACTCCTCGGCGGGCGGGGTGAGCCCGTGGGCGGCGAAGGCGTAGTCCCGGGCGCGTACGCCGATGCGGGCCACGTGCCGGAGCCGGTCGGAGGGCGGGCGGGTCGCGCCGAGAGCATCGGCGACGTCCAGGCCGTGGGCCCAGGTCTCCATCAGGCGGGCGGTGGCCATGGAGGCGGCGGCCATGGGCGGGCCGTACCAGGGGAAGCGGGCGCCGTGAGGCGACTCGCGCAGCGCCTTGTCGAGGGCGGCACGGCCCTCCCGCCATGCGGCCAGCAACTCGCCCGGGGTCTGCCGGGCGCCTTCCTCGGCGCCTTCGTCCACGTACCGGTCGGGCGCGGCGAGGGCCCGCTCCACCAGGACGCGGAAGCCCTCCTCGTCGGTGACGGCCAGCAGGGCCGAGCGGTCGGTCCAGGCCAGGTGGGCGATCTGGTGGGCGACCGTCCAGCCGGGTGCCGGGGTGGCGAGCCGCCACTGCTCGGGACTCAGCCTGGCGACCAGCGCGTCGAGTTCCTCGCTCTCCTCGCGCAGGTCGTCGATGACGGGCGTCGGGTCGGACACGGGGCGCTCCCCTCGGGCACGGCGGTGTGCGGCGCGGTGTGGTGAGGAGCATGGCAGCGGCACCAGAAACAATCAAGCGTGCTTGCATGAAAAAGAGAGGGGGCGGTGCGCGGGGTCCGTCCCCCGGCCTGCGGGCCCGTCCCGCGGCCTGCGGGTCCATCCTGCGGCCTGCGCCCTGCCGCCAGCCGCCAGCCGCCTGCCGCCTGCCGCCTGCCGCCTGCCGCCGCGATCACCGCACCGCACACCGCGCACAGGACACCCGCACCGCACACCGCACACCGCACACAGGACACCCGCACCGCGCACCGCGCACCGCGCACCGCGCACCGCGCACCGCGCACCGGCGTCTCAACGCCCTCGGGCCCTCAGTCCGCCCGCCACACCGTCCTGTCCGCGGTCACGAAGGCGATGTCCGGCATCGCGGTCGACTTCACGGTGAGGACGAGCAGCGCGATCTCCCCGTCCGCGTTCTTCACGCAGATCTCGCTGCCCTTGGCCGCCCCGGCCAGCGGGAGGCGGTGACCGTCGTGCCTGTCGCCGGAGAGGAAGGCACGGCACGTCTCGTACGTGGCGCCCGGATCACCGAACAGGAGCTTGAACACGCTGGCGTCGCTCTCCAGGGCGCACCTGCCCTGTACGCAGTCGAGGCGGATGTCGCCCTCGCGGTCCTCGCGGTACTCGATGGCGCTGAGGTCGGCCGAGTTCTTCCGGTCCAGCCACAGCGGGGGGAGGGCGCGGGCCCTCGGCGTCGCGGACGCCGGCGAGCGGCCATCGGCGTCCCCACCGGACCCGGCCGGCGCCCCGGACATCCGCGCGGCCGGCGCTCCGGACTCCGGCCCGGACACCGATCCCGACGCGGAACCGCCACCGGACGCGGAGGACCCGGACGCTCCCGCACCGGGAGTTCCGGACGCCGCCGCGCCGGGAGTTCCGGACGCCGCCGCCGCCCTTTCGCGGTTCCGTTCGCCCAGCCGGTCCATGGCGTCCATGACCATCCACGTGAGGCCGGTCAGCAGCAGCGCACCGGCCGCCACGGCGGCGCCCACGACCATGGCGGTGCGTCGCCTGCGGGCAGCCCGCTGCGCCGGAGCAGGCGCCGGGGCAGGCACCGGCGCCGGACCGGCCACGGGCCCCGGAGCGGTGAACGGCAGCGTGTGCGGGGCCGTGGAATACGGCGTGTGCGGGGCCGTGGGATACGGGACGTGCGGCGCGGGCGGCGGAACCGTCACCTCCGGCCCGGCGATCTCCCGCCAGACGGCCGGGCCGACGCCCGTGTCGGCGTCCCGCCCCAGTTCCCTCCGGCACCACTCGACGACCTCCGCCGGGGTGACCCGCTCCGCCGGGTCGGCGGCCAGACACCGGCCGAGCAGTTCGCGGAGCCGGTCGGGCAGCACGGACAGATCGGGTTCGGAGTGCACGATCCGGTACAGGACGCCGACCGAGGGCCCGTCGCCGTAGAGCGGACGGCCGAGCGCCGCGAACGCCGCCGTCTGGCCGAGCGCGAAGACGTCGGTCGCCGCCGTGATGTCGGCCCCCGCGGACGCCTGCTCGGGAGCCATGTACTGCGGGGTGCCGATGGCGGTGCCGGTGGCGGTGTGCGAGGTGCTGTCCGCGGCCACCGAGATGCCGAAGTCGATCACCCGCGGCCCGTCGGCGGCCAGCAGCACGTTCGACGGCTTGAGGTCCCGGTGCACGATCCCCGCACCGTGGATGGCCTGGAGCGCCTCGGCCACGCCCGCCATCAGCCACAGCACCGCCGGCACCGGCAGCGGGCCGCTGCGGGCGACGGCCTGCGCCAGGGACGGGCCGGGCACGTACAGCGTGGCCAGCCAGGGCGGTACGCCGTCCCCGTCGGCGTCGATCAGCTCGGCGGTGTACGCGCCCTTCACGCGCCGGGCGGCCTTGATCTCCCTGGCGAAGCGCCGCCGGAACCCGGGGTCGTCGGCCAGTTCCGGCCGCACCACCTTGATCGCCACCGGCCGGCCGCCCCGGGTGTGCGACAGGTAGACCCGGCCCATGCCGCCCGCGCCGAGCCGGGCGGCGAGGCGGTAGCCGGCCACGACGGGCGGATCGTCCGCCTGCAGCGGCTGGAAGACGTCGGTCGCGTGGGTCATCGGGCCCCTCCCCCTCGATCCGATGAGTTGACCAGCTTCGCAGCCTATGCGTCTCCCTTGACCACTGGTCAGTCCGGGGGCGGTCGGACGCTCGGAGAGCGGCCGCGCTGCTCGCGTTCTCGGGGTCGCGACCCAGGGATGACCCCGAGACGCGGGTCCCGGACATGAGGGGACCGTCTCCTCTGCGCGGACGATCTCCACGGCGCGCGCGATCACCAGGATGGAGCCTGTCCGAAGCCACCCGCCCCTCGGGAAGCAGGAGCACCGTCACATGAACAACCGCGCCCGTACCCGCGCCGCCGTCGCGTCCGCTCTGCTCAGCTCTCTCGTCCTCGGCTCACTCGCCCTCGGCCCGCTCGCCGCGGCCGCGGTCCCCCGCCCCGGCGCCGAGGCCGCCGCCACCCCCGCCGCCACCGCGGCGCCGTCCGTCGACGGCCCCGACACCGAGGCCCTGGAACGGGCGCTGGCCGGAATCCCCGACGGGGACGTCTCGGCGGCCCTGGTCCGGGTCGGCGGCAAGGGCGGCTGGCAGGGCACCGCCGGGGTGCGGAACCTGCGCACGGGAGCCCCGGCGCTGGAGAACGCCCGGTTCCGGGCCGGGTCGACGACCAAGACGGTCACCGCGGCGCTCGTGCTCCAACTGGTCGCGGAGGGCCGCGTCGACCTGGACGCGCCCGTCACCCGCTACCTCCCCGGCCTGCTGCCGTCCTCCTTCACCGAGCCGCCGACCGTGCGCCACCTGCTCACGTACACCAGCGGGCTCCAGCCCGGAGCCGGTCTCGGCTCGACCACCGAGGAGATGTACGCCAACCGGTTCCGCACCCTCACGCCGGAGCGGGTGGTGGCCACGGCCGTCGCCCGGGGGCCGGCCTTCACGCCGGGAGCGCGGCAGGTGTACCAGAACATCGACTACACGGTGCTCGGCCTGCTGATCGAGAAGGTGACCGGAGACAGCTACGAGCACCAGGCCGACGTACGGATCTTCCGCCCCCTGGGCATGCGGCACACGGGTTTCCCCGCCGGGCCGGACCCGCGCGTCCACGGACCGCACCACCGGGCCTACGCGGACATCGGCGGGCGGACCACCGACGTCACGGAGTGGAACATGTCCGACCGCTGGGCGGCGGGGAACATGATCTCCACCACCGCCGATCTGGAGCGCTTCCTCGTGGCCCTGTTCCAGGGCCGGGTGATCCCGGAGCGGCTCGTGGACCAGATGCTCACCGTCCCCGACGTCGAGGGCGCGTCCTACGGCATGGCCTGGCAGCGCTACGTCCACGGCGGGAAGGTGATCTGGGGGAAGACCGGGTCCCGGCCCGGCTACCACACGGTGCTGGCCGCGACCCGGGACCTGTCGCGGACGGTGGTGTACTCGGTGAACGCCAAGAGCGCCCGCGAGGACGGCTTCCCGCTCGTCGCGCGCTTCGCGCTGCCCGCCTTCAACCGCTGACCTCGGCTGTGCCTGTGGACGGTGCGGCAACAGTATTCTGGGGCCGGCGGGAAGGAGGCGTCGATGAGCGTCGAAGCGATCATGCACACCGAGTTTCCCGAGGGATACGCGGTCCTCTTCGGTGCCGACGGGAAGGTGGTCATGACCCCGCAGAGTGTCGAGCATTCCGACACGATCAAGTCGCTGCAGTACGACACGATCGTGTCGCTCGGGCGCCACGCGAAGACGATCTCGGACGTGTATCTCGACTTCCCGGCCGACGAGAATTCGGCTCCGGGCCTCGCCATCCTGCGGGAAGATGCGCAGAGGCAGGGCCAGCGCTACAGCTTCGAGGACGTCCTGCTGATCGCGGAGGTGGTGTCGGCCTCCTCCGCACGCAAGGACTACGACGACTGCACCGCGAAGTACGGCCGCTACAGCATCCCCGTCTACCTGGTCGTGGACCCTTACGCCGGAGAAGTCGTCGTCCACACTCAGCCCACCGGCACCGGGTACATCGCGGCACATACCCATAAGTACGGCACGGGCAAGCTTCCCCTCGAGCTCGCCGACGGACGCACCTTCACCCTCGACCTGGACGAGCTGCCCCGGCCCGACCCCGGGACCCGCTGACCGCGTTCTCCGGGACCTCGTGCGCGCCGCTCGGTAGCGCCTCGCTCGCCCCCCCCACAGCCACCACCGGCGCCGGCGCAGGGCCGCCCTCAACCGCTACTGGCCGCGTTCGGCCGCCAGGGCCTGCGCCGCCTCACCTCCGCGCCGCCGCGTCTGGGTCCGCACCGCGCCCATGCTCGCCGCGACGACCAGGGCGATGGCGGCGGCCTGGGCCGTGGTGAGGGCCTGGTTCAGGACGAGGAAACCGGCCGTGGCCGCGATCGCCGGCTCCAGGCTCATCAGGACCGCGAAGGTGGAGGCGGGCAGGCGGCGCAGGGCGAGGAGTTCGAGGGTGTACGGCAGGACGGAGGAGAGCACGGCCACCGCGGCGCCGAGCGCGAGCGTCACCGGGTCGACGAGCTTCGCTCCGGCCTCGGCGATGCCCAGTGGCAGGAACAGCAGCGCCCCGACCGCCATGGCCAGCGCCAGCCCGTCGGCCTGCGGGAACCGGCGGCCGGTGCGGGCGCTGAAGACGATGTACGCCGCCCACATCGCGCCCGCGCCCAGCGCGAAGGCGGCGCCGGCCGGGTCGAGGCGGTCGAATCCGCCGCCGCCGAGCAGGAAGACACCGGCGAGGGCGAGCGCGGCCCAGAGCAGGTTGATGGCTCGCCGGGAGGCGAGGACGGACAGCGCGAGCGGGCCGAGCACCTCCAGCGTGACGGCGGGGCCGAGCGGGATGCGGTCGACGGCCTGGTAGAAGAGGCCGTTCATGCCGGCCATGGTGACGCCGAAGACGACCACCGTGCCCCAGTCGGCGCGGGAGTGGCCGCGCAGCCTGGGGCGGCAGATCAGCAGCAGGATGACGGCGGCCGCCACCAGCCGCAGGGTCACGATGCCGAGGGCGCCCGCGCGCGGCATCAGACTCACCGCGAGCGCCGCACCGAACTGCACGGAGAGCCCGCCGGCGAGGACCAGCCCGACCGGGCCCAGCGAGCCCCGGCGGCTCGGGGCGGGGGCGCGACCGGGGGACTGCGCTGCCGTGGGGGCGGGTGCGGCGGCCTGGGCCGGGGCGCCGGGGGCGTCGCTGGGGGTACTCACGTGGGGCTCCGGGCGGTCTACGGGGTCGGTTTCGTTCACGATAATGTACGTCGCAGTCCAGAGTAATGGACTAAGTCAGGTCTGTAACCCTGTTATGCGACTGTCACGGGAGGGGTGCGGGCTGTCAACGCGATTCCACGGAGTGGACGGGCCGCACGGAGGCGGCCGGCACCGACGAGATACGGTCCGCAGCGTCGACCCCCGCCGCGCCCTCCCGGAGGCCCCGTGAGACGAGCCCTCACCCGCGTCTGGCGCCTGTTGCGCCCGGTACAGAGCCGCATCATGTGGCTGCTGAACGCCAAGTTCGTGGTCGGCGTGACCGGTGTCGTGCGCGACGACGAGGGGCGGGTCCTGCTGCTGCGGCACCGGATGTGGCCGCCCGGCCGCCAGTGGGGCCTGCCGAGCGGCTTCGCGCGCAAGGGCGAGGACTTCCGGCGCACGGTGGTGCGCGAGGTCAAGGAGGAGACGGGCCTCGACGTGGAGACGGGCCGCCTGGTCATGCTGAACAGCGGCCTCCGCACCCGCCTGGAGGTGGCCTACGAGGCCCGCCTGCTCGGCGGCGACCTGCGCCTGGACCCCTTCGAGATCCTGGAGGCCCGCTGGTGCCACCCGGACGACCTGCCCCCGGACGTCCAGCCGGTGTGCCACCCGCTGGTCCGGGGCGGGACCGTCCCGTAGCCGGCGGCCGACGGCGCCGCGCCGGACCCACCGCACCGGCCGCCCGGTCAGCCGCGGCGGACGGTCACCGTCACCTCCGCGCCCGGCGCGGCCAGCACCCACGCCGTGCCCGGCGTCCTGCGCACCACCAGCGCCCCGCCGCCGGCCTCGACCCGCCAGGACCCCGCCGGCACGGACAGCTCGGTCGGCCGGGAGCCGTGCCGCGCCGCACGGTAGGCGAGCCGGAAGACGCCGTCCTCGGCGTCGTGGGCGGCGGAGCGGACCGTGCCCGCCACCGCTTCCGCATACGGCTCGGCGGTCAGCTCCTTGTTGGTGCGGAAGGCACCCGCCTCGTCGACCGCGCAGTAGCCGCCGCCGTAGCACCACACGTAGCCCGCCCAGCCGGAGCCGTAGCGGCCCAGGGAGGCCATCGCGTCGCGGTAGAAGCGGTTCATGTTCGGCAGGGAGTTGTTGAGCGGGCCCCACTCCCCGACCACGACCGGGACGCCGTACTCCCGCGGGTACCGGGTGACGGCCCGCTCGTACGCCTCGATCCAGCCGGCCCCGGGGTCGTAGTCCGCGCCCGCCTCCATGGCGGTGTTGTAGAAGTGCGGCGCGTAGACGACCTTCGGGTCGTCGATCCGGCCGAGCCCCGTCGGCACGCCCTCTCCCACGATCGGGGTCGGCTCGACGAAGACCCAGGCGTCGCGGTCGACGGCGCGGACCGCGTCCGCCAGGCGGTTGTACATCGGGGTGAGGTGCACACGCTCGATCCGGCGGGCGGCCGTCGCGAGGTCCTCCCCCGGCCGCAGCTCGCCCATCGGCTCGTTGATCAGGTCGTAACCGAGGACCGCCGGGTGGTGGGCGAAGCGGCCGGCGAGCACCCGCCACATCCGGGCCTGGGCGGCGCGCAGGTCCGGGTCCTCGTAGAGGTGGGTGAAGGCACGCTGCACGGCCGGTTCGAAGTACTCGGCGAACCAGTCGTCCGGGTGCGGGGTGAACGGCAGCCCGTCGGTCCTGGTCGCCCACCCGGGGATGCCGCGGTGGCCGAAGGCGGGCCCGAAGACGTCCTGGTGCGCGTCGATCAGGACCCGTACATCATGCTTCTCGGCCCAGTCCAGGACGCGGTCGATCCGCCGCAGATAGCGTTCGCTGTACCGACCGGGCTCGGGCTCCAGGTCGTCCCAGAAGACCAGCAGGCGGGCGAAGTTGAAACCCTGGGCACGCATGTCCCTGAAGTGCCGCTCGGTGACGGCGGACAGCGCCTGCTCGCCCCGGTTCGCCTTGTCCTCCACGTTCCAGCCCCGCAGGGTGAGCACGCGCCCGTGCCGGTCGGTGAGGTCGGGTATGCCCTCGCCGGCGGCTCGCTCGGTGCGGGCGGGGACGGCGGGTACGGCAGCGGCGGGTAAGGCGGTGGGGACGAGCAGCGCGGCGGCAACCGCACCCGCCATGAGCGTCGTTCGCAGCACGGGAACCTCCGGGGCCCTCGGTGTTCGCGGTGCCGCGCATCGAATCAGCGCACGGCACCGGCATCAAGAGGGCGGCGCCTCGTCCGGCTTCCGGGCGACGAAGGAGCCGAGGCCGGGCTCGGTATAGGTCAGCCCCTCCTCGCGCAGCGCCCGGAGAACCTTGTGCGCCGTCGCGTTGGCGATCCCGAACTCCGCGGTGAGCTGCACGACGGACGGGACTCGCGTACGTGGCGGATAGGTGCCGTCAGCTATACGGCCGCGTACCACGTCCGCGACCTGGCGCCAGCGAGGGATGTCGGGAGCAAACTCGATCACCGCATCAGCATGAGCACGCCTAGCGCTGTACGCGATACCTGGAATACCTAGCATGCCTAGAATGCCTGGAGTCCTCTGAGCGTGTCAGACCCCCGCGACGGGTGGAGCCGTCCGGGGGCGTGGCCACCAGCCGAACACAGAGCGGAGCTCGTGACGTGACCGACCTTCAGCGGTATCAAGAGGGCGGAGCCTCGCCCGGCTTCCGCGCGACGAAGGAGCCCAGGCCGACCTCGGCGCGGACCAACCCCTCCGACTTCAAGTGAGCAAGGGCCTTCTGTGCGGTCGACGCGGCGATACCGAACTCGGCCGACAGCTCGACGACCGACGGAACGCGAGCGCCGATCGGATAGCTCCCGTCAGCGATACGCGCGGCGACGGCGGCGGCGACCTGCCGCCATACGGGTCGGGTGCGGTCGAGCTCGGGAGTCATGCGATGGACGCTACGCGACCGCGGTAGACCGCCCACCTGAACGTAAGTACCCCCGCGACGGGTGGAGCCGTCCGGGGCGCGGCCACCAACACAGACAGGAGTTGGGTGACGTGACCGACCTTATCCGCCGCCTCATGACGTGGGTGGGCGTATTACTCGTCCCCCGTGGCACCCACCGCCGCACCGGCCCCCGCCCCGCGCATCTCCCCCTGCCTCCCCCACCACCCACGATCGATATCCCCCCTCTCCCCGCCCACCGCAGCCCCTACGGCCTGCCGACCGTCCTCGACGGCGCCGCGACCGTGGCCGTACGCCCGTACGTCACCGCCTGCCGGCCGTACGAGCTGAGGGAGGCGGCATGAGCGCACCGCGTGAACCACGCCTGCTCCCCTGGTCCGGCCCAGAAGGCAAGCCCTGTTACCTGATCACCGACGACACCGGCGGCCCCGTCTCCCGCCTCGCCGACATCACCGAGGCCACCCAGCTCGACATGGGCGCCGAACTCCTCACCCACGCCCGCGGCTTGCTCCCCGATGCCCCTCCCGGCGAACTCCGCTACCTCGCCGAGCGCCTGACCGAAGCCCTCACCGACGCCCTACGGGTGGCCGAGAGCAGGGGGCGGAGACTGCACCGGCTGAACTGAGCGGCGCTCCGAGTCCGACCGGGCAGGACCCGAGTATCCGCCCTAGACGTACGCACGTTTGGCGGAGTGCCCCCTGGGGAGGAGCGCCCCCCAGGGCTGGCCTGACGGACGCACATGCGCCCCGCGCTCCCTCTGCAAGATGCTCCATCGGAGCGAGAGGACGAGAGAGCCATGTGGCGCGTCATTCTGTATCTGACGCCGGTGACGGTGGCGACGGCGCTGTCGCTGACCTTCCTGGGGGCGCTGGCGCTCCAAAGTGCCGCTACCCGTTGGCCCCGGACCGTCTGCCGCATCGGCTCTCTCGCGCTCGCTCTCTGGCTGCTGCTGATCGCCATGGCGACGCTCACCGCCTCTGACGGCAGTACCGGCGGAAGTGGCGGCGCTCTCTGGCTGAGTCCGGGGATCGAAACGCTGAGAGCGGACAGCGCCTACGTAACTGCCTACGAAAAGGAGATGGTCGTGCGGCAGTGGGTGGCGAACGCGCTGGTGTTCGTGCCACTGCCGGCCCTAATGGCGACCGCACGGCCTGACTTCTCCGCAGGGAAATGCCTCGCATTGTGTGCGGCAGCGGCCGTCGTCATCGAGCTCGTGCAATGGCTTGGGGGCAACGGACGTATCGTGGATCTCGACGATGTGCTCTTCAACTCCGTGGGTGCAACCGTAGGTGTCGGCTTGGGCATGGCGGCCTGCCTGTTGCTGAGGTGGCGTCAAGGCCGGAGGGGCAACGCCGAGGAGCGGGTGTGAACGGTTCGTCGACGTTCACACCCGCGTGAAGGAACCGACTCTCGCTTTCATGGAGTCGTCCGGCTTTCATCAAGCCCTTCCGCCAGCACCTCCGCCAAATGCCTCCCCCGCACCCCGGCCAGTTGCTCCAGCTGCGTCCGGCACGAGAAGCCGTCCGCCAGGACCACCGCGTCGGCCGGGGCCTCCCGGACCGCCGGGAGGAGCTGGTCCTCGGCGCAGGCAACCGAGACCTCGTAGTGGTCCTTCTCGAAGCCGAAGTTGCCGGCCAGGCCGCAGCAGCCGCCGGTGAGGTCGCCGGTGAGGCCCGCGGCGGTGCGCAGGCGGCGGTCGGCGGTGTCGCCGAGGACCGCGTGCTGGTGGCAGTGGGTCTGGCCGGTGACGGGGCGGTCCAGGGCGGGCGGGGTCCAGTCGGGGGCGTGGCGTTCCAGGGCCTCCGCGAAGGTGACGACCTTCTCGGCCAGGCGGGCCGCGCGCGGGTCGTCGTGGAGCAGTTCGGGCAGGTCGGTGCGCAGGGCGGCGGCGCAGCTCGGTTCCAGGACGACGACCGGGGAGTCGGTGTCGAGGACCGGTTCCATGAGGTCGAGGGTGCGGCGCAGGACCGTACGGGCACGGTCGAGCTGGCCCGTGGAGACGTACGTCAGGCCGCAGCAGACGCGGCCCCGGCCCCGGAGGAGGGAGAGAGGGTCGAGGGCGACCGACAGGCCGTCGCCCACCGGTGCCTTCGCCAGGCGCACGGTCGGCGGGAGCGCCACGCGCAGCCCGGCCGCCCTCAGTACCCGTACGGCCGCCTGCCCGACGGACGGGGAGAGGTGCTCGGTGAAGGTGTCCGGCCAGAGGACGACCAGGGTGCCCGCTCCCTCGGTCGCCGTCCCGCGCTGCCCGTCCCACCAGCGGGTGAAGGTCGGGGTCGCCAGGCGCGGGATCGCCCGCTGCGGTGCGATGCCGCCCAGCCGTTTCGCCGCCCAGGCCAGCGGCCGCACCCGGGTCAGCGCGTTGACCAGCGGCGCCGTGCGGGTGCGGGACACCGCCCGGAGCCAGCGCGGCAGCCGGCCCATCGAGTAGTGGGCGGCGGGGCGGCGGCGCCCCGCGTAGTGGTGGTGCAGGAACTCCGCCTTGTACGTGGCCATGTCGACCTCGACCGGGCAGTCCGAGCGGCAGCCCTTGCAGGACAGGCACAGGTCGAGCGCGTCGCGGACCTCCGTCGAGCGCCAGCCGTCGGTGACCAGCTCCCCGGCGAGCATCTCGTGCAGCAGCCGGGCCCGGCCGCGGGTGGAGTGCTCCTCCTCGCCGGTGGCCCGGAAGGAGGGGCACATCACCGCCGGCCCCGACACCGACGTCGTACGGCACTTGGCGACGCCCACGCAGCGGCGGACCGCCGCCGAGAAGTCGCCGGCGTCGGACGGGTAGCCGAAGGCGACGTCGACCGGGCGGCGCGGCAGGGGCGCGAAGCGGAGGTTGGCGTCCAGGGGGGCCGGGCGGACCAGCATGCCGGGGTTGAGCAGGTCGTCGGGGTCCCAGAGGGCCTTCGCGCGCTCGAAGAGGGCGACCGTCTCCGCGCCGTACATGCGCGGCAGCAGCTCCGCGCGGGCCTGCCCGTCACCGTGCTCGCCGGACAGCGAGCCGCCGTGCGCCACCACCAGGTCGGCCAGCTCCTCGGAGAAGCGGCGGAAGGCGGCGATCCCCGGCCCGGTCAGCAGGTCGAAGTCGATGCGGACGTGGATGCAGCCGTCCCCGAAGTGGCCGTACGGCGTCCCCCGCAGCCCGTGGGAGGACAGCAGCCCCCGGAAGTCGCGCAGGTACGCGCCCAGCCGGGCCGGCGGCACCGCGCAGTCCTCCCAGCCGGGCCACGCCTCGGAGCCGTCCGGCATCCGGGTCGCCGTACCGGAGGCGTCCTCCCGGACCCGCCACAGCGCCCGCTGCCCGGCCGGGTCCGTCACCACCCGCGCGTCGACGACGTCCGCCGCCCGCACGATCGCCTCCGCACGCGCGCGTGCCTCGTCCGGCGTCTCGCCGCCGGTCTCCACGAACAGCCACGCCCCGCCCCGGGGCAGCCCGGCCGGCGACCGCACCAGGTCGGCCGCCATGCCCTCCACGGTCAGCGGGCCGTGCGTGAGCAATCCCGCCGCCGCCTCGGCCGCCGCGCTCTCGTCGGCGTATCCCAGCACGGCGAGCGCACGCGCGCGCGGCGCCTCGACCAGGTCGACGACCGCCTCCGTCAGCACGCCCAGCGTGCCCTCCGAACCGCAGAAGGAGCGGGCCACGTCCGCGCCGCTCTCGGGCAGCAGCGCGTCCAGGGCGTAGCCGGAGATACGGCGGGGCAGCTCGGGGAAGCCGGTGCGCAGCCGCGCGAGTTCGCCGTCCACCAGTTCCCGCAGGCCGTCCGGCGCCCCGGCCCAGTCCCGCCCGGGGCGCAGCCGCCGCCCGCGCGCGGTGAGCACCTCCAGCTCCCGCACGCTGTCCGCCGTGGTGCCCCAGGCCACCGAGTGGGAGCCGCACGAGTTGTTGCCGATCATGCCGCCGAGGGTGCACCGGCTGTGGGTGGAGGGGTCGGGGCCGAAGCGCAGACCGTGCGGGGCCGCGGCCTCCTGGAGCCGGTCCAGGACCAGGCCCGGCTGGACCACCGCCGTGCGCGTCCCGGGGTCCAGGGAGAGCAGCCGGTTCATGTGCCGGGTGAAGTCCAGGACGACGCCCGTGCCCGTCGCCTGCCCGGCGATCGAGGTGCCGGCGCCGCGCGCCACGACCGGCACGCCGTGCTCCCGGCACACCGACAGGGCCGCCGCCACGTCGTCGGCGTCCCGCGGGGCCACCACCCCGAGCGGCACCCGCCGGTAGTTGGACGCGTCCATCGTCGTCAACGCCCGGGCGGTGACGTCGAATCCGACCTCGCCCCGGACGTTCCTGCGCAGTTCCGCCTCCAGATCCGCCATGTCTCCAGGAAACCAGCCCACGGCAAGCCCCGTCTCACCCGACGGACGGCGTTGCACGCCGGTTTGCGGAAACGGCTACGCTCGGCCCGTGGCTGAGATCCGGATTCCTGCTGACATCAAGCCCGCCGACGGCCGTTTCGGCGCGGGTCCCTCCAAGGTGCGGACGGAGGCGCTGCAGGCGCTGGCCGCCACCGGTACGTCCCTGATGGGCACGTCCCACCGCCAGGCCCCGGTGAAGAACCTGGTCGGGAAGGTGCGCGAGGGCATCCGCGAGCTGTTCCGGCTCCCCGACGGCTACGAGGTGATCCTCGGCAACGGCGGCTCCACCGCGTTCTGGGACATCGCGACCCACGGCCTGATCGAGAACAAGTCGCAGCACCTGTCCTTCGGCGAGTTCTCCTCCAAGTTCGCCAAGGCGGCCAAGCTCGCCCCGTGGCTGGCCGAACCCACCGTCGTCTCCGCCGACCCGGGCACCCACCCCGAGCCGCGGGCCGAGGCCGGCGTGGACGTGTACGCGTTCACCCACAACGAGACCTCCACCGGCGTCGCCATGCCGATCAAGCGCGTGGCCGGTGCCGACGAGGGCGCACTGGTGCTGGTCGACGCGACCTCCGGCGCCGGCGGTCTGCCGGTCGACGTGGCCGAGACCGACGTGTACTACTTCGCGCCGCAGAAGTCCTTCGCCTCCGACGGCGGCCTGTGGATCGGTGTGTTCTCCCCGGCCGCGCTGGAGCGCGCCGAGCGCGTGCACGCCTCCGGCCGGCACGTCCCGGAGTTCTTCTCGCTGCCGACGGCGATCGACAACTCCCGCAAGAACCAGACGTACAACACCCCGGCGCTCGCCACGCTGTTCCTGCTGGGCGAGCAGCTGGAGTGGCTCAACGGCCAGGGCGGCCTGGACTGGGCCACGGCCCGTACCAAGGACTCCTCGTCCCGCCTGTACGGCTGGGCGGAGGAGGCCAAGTACGCCGCCCCGTTCGTCGCCGACCCGGCCAAGCGCTCGCAGGTCATCGGCACCATCGACTTCTCCGACGACATCGACGCCGCCGCCGTCGCCAAGGTGCTGCGCGCCAACGGCGTCGTGGACACCGAGCCGTACCGCAAGCTGGGCCGCAACCAGCTGCGCGTCGCGATGTTCCCGGCGATCGACCCGGCGGACGTCGAGGCGCTGACGAAGTGCGTGGACTACGTCATCGAGAAGCTGTAGCGGCAGCTGTACGAGGATGAGGGGCGCCCGGCGATCACCGGGCGCCCCTCTCTGCTTCCGCACCCCGGCAGAGTCAGCGGCTGAGCTTCTGGAACCTGCGCACCGCCAGCGGCAGGAAGACCGCCGTCAGGATCACCGGCCACACGCCCGCCATCAGCATCGCGTGCTGCTCGATCCAGGAGTCGCCGCCGCCGACCGGCGTACCGAACAGTTCGCGGGTCGCCGCCGCCGTGGAGGAGATGGGGTTCCAGGCGGCCACCCAGCCCAGCCAGTCGGGCATGAGCTGCGGGGCGACGAAGATGCTGGAGATCATCGTCAGCGGGAACGCCACCGCGAACAGCCCGCCGGCCGCCTCCGGGTTGGGCACCAGCAGCCCGAGCCACACGCCGATCCAGATCAGCGCGAACCTCAGCCACAGCAGCAGTCCGAAGGCGCCGACGAAGCCCCAGCCGCCGTCCGGCCGCCAGCCCATGGCCATCGCCGTCAGCATCATGATCCCCAACTCGGCGCAGGCGACGACGAGATCGGTCACCCCGCGCCCGGCGACCACGGCCGACGACGCCATCGGCATGGACCGGAACCGGTCGATGACGCCCTTGGTGGAGTCGTAGACGACGAGTGTGGCGGTGTTGATGAAGCCGAAGGCCATGGTCATCACGAACATGCCCGGCATCAGGAAGTCCTTGTAGTCCCCGCCGCCGGGCACCTTCATCGCGCTGCCGAAGACATAGCCGTACAGCAGCACGGACAGGATCGGGAAGCCCAGCTGCCAGGCGATGTTGACGGGCTGACGCCTGTAGTGCAGCAGGCCGCGGCGGACGATGTTGCCGCAGTCGGCCAGCAGCCAGAACAGCCGGCCCCGGCCGCTCGGCACGGTCAGGTCGAGGGCGCTCACGCCGCCGCCTCCTTCTCGGTGCGGTGTCCGGTCAGGCGCAGGAACACGTCGTCGAGGCTCGGCCTGCGCAGCCCGATGTCCTCGACCCGGACGCCCTCGTCCTGGAGGGTGCGGGCGACCTCGGTCAGGGCGGAGACCCGGTCGGTGACCGGGGCGTGGACGCGCAGCTCGGTCTCGTCCGTCTCCGGTTCGCCGTCGGCGACCCGGGCGACCACCTTCACCGCCCGCGGGATGTCGGTCCGCTCGGCGAGCACGACCTCGACCCGGTCGCCGCCGACGAGGTTCTTCAGCCCGTCCGGGGTGTCGTCGGCGATCGCCCGGCCCTGGTCGATGACGGTGATGCGGGAGGCCAGCTTGTCGGCCTCCTCCAGGTACTGGGTGGTCAGCAGCACGGTGGTGCCGCTCTCCACCAGCGCCCGCACCGACTCCCAGACCTCGCCGCGGCTGCGGGGGTCCAGCCCGGTCGTGGGCTCGTCCAGGAACAGCACGGCCGGGGCGAGGATCATCGACGCGGCCAGGTCGAGGCGGCGCCGCATGCCGCCGCTGTACTTGCCGACGCCCTTGCCGGCGGCGTCGGTCAGGTCGAACTGCTCCAGCAGCTCGGTGGCCCGCAGCCGGGCCCGCCTGCCGCCGAGGTGGAACAGCCGCCCGAACATCTCCAGGTTCTGCCGGCCGGTCAGCACCTCGTCCACGGCCGCGTACTGCCCGGTGAGCCCGATCCGGGCGCGCACCTCGCGTGCCTGCCGTACGACGTCCAGTCCCGCCACCTGTGCCCGTCCGCCGTCCAGCCGGACCAGCGTGGACAGGATGCGCACCGCGGTCGTCTTGCCCGCGCCGTTCGGCCCGAGCAGGCCGTGCACGGTGCCTTCGCGGACGGTGAGGTCGAAACCGTCGAGGGCGCGCTTCTCGCCGTAGCGCTTCTCCAGGCCCTCGGCCCGGACCGCGTAGCCGTCACTCATGGGTCCCCCTTCCAAGAACTGGGTACAGCGTACCCGATTGCGCGTACGCCGTACTCAGTTTTTTCGGAGGGATCTAAGCTGAGCCGTATGACAAGGGGCGAGGACAGCGGAAAGACCGGTACCGGCGGCGGCAGGACCGCTACGGAGACCAGCGGCAGCGGGGACATCGCCCGCACGCTGGAGCTGCTGTGGGACGCCGGCCCCCGTCCCAGCCGTGGTCCCAAACCGGGCCTGACCCTGGACCGGATCGTGGAAGCCGCCGTCCAGGTGGCGGACGCCGAGGGCCTGGAGGCGGTCTCGATGCGCCGCGTCGCCACCGAACTGGGCACCGGCGCGATGTCCCTGTACCGCTACGTCCCCGGCAAGGCCGAGCTGCTCGACCTGATGCTGGACCGGGTCCAGCGTCCCGACGGCACCCCGGACGCGCCCCTCGGCGACGGCACCTGGCGCTCCGCCCTGGAGACCCTGGCCCGGGAGACCCTCGGCCTCTACCGGCGCCACCCCTGGCTGCTCCAGGTCAACCAGGCCCGCCCGATCCTCGGCCCCGGCACGCTCGACGGCATGGAGAAGGTGATGGCCCACATCAAGCCGATGGGCCTGAGCGACCCCGAACTGGTCTCCGCGCTCCTCCTGGTCGACGGGTACGTCGTCGGCGCCGCGCGCACGCAGGTCTACCAGGAGGAGGCGGAGCGCAAGTCCGGTCTGACGACGGCGGAGTTCTTCGAGGCGCAGGGCCCGGTGCTGGAGCGGGTCATGACGTCCGGCCGGTACCCGGTGCTGATGTCCCTCTCCGAGGACACCTGGAGCCCGGAGTTCGACCACTTCGAGTTCGGGCTCCAGCGGATCCTGGACGGGCTGGAGGTGTTCGTGGCCGCCCGGCGCGCGGAAGAGGGCGGCTCGGGCGGCTCAGCCGCGCCGGAACAGCCGTCGTAGACCGAACACGGCGGCCAGCGCGACAGCGGCGGCCAGGGTCCCGACCTTGAGGTTGCCGTCCGCCGCGCTCCCGCCGTCACCGTCGCCGGAGGTCTCCGGACCGCCGCCCTTCGCGGGCGACCCGGCGCCGCCCCCGGGCGCGTCCTCGGCCTGCACCGGAGAGCCGGTCCCCTCGCTGCCGAACAGCAGCCTCGTGCCGTCGGCGGTGTACGTCACGGACTCGCCCTGACCCTGGAGCGGCACGTCGAGCCGCCCCTTGCGCTCGATCCGCCCGCCGTTCCAGGCGTACCAGATGCCGCCCAGGTAGCCGCGTACGGCGAGCTGTTCGCCGTCCGGCGAGAGCGCGGCGTCGGTGGCCCACAGGTCGACGGCGGCGGTGCGCCGGAAGACGTTGTCGCCGGAGGCGGACAACTCGGCGGGCCCCTCGTACAGATGCCCGCCGTCCTCCTGCTTGTCGATGATGTACACCCGCCCGGTCTTCGGGTGCACGACGAGCGACTCCGCGTCGCGCGCCCCGTCCGCGTACTTCACCACGTACTGCGTGGCGCGCACGGTCCGGTCGCGCAGCTCCTCCGGCTCGGGCAGCTCGTAGATCCACACGTACGGCCACCGGCCGCCGAAGTTGTCCCCGATGTCACCGACGAAGATCCGGTTGCCGGGCCCGATGGAGATCGCCTCCACGTCGCGCGGCGTACCGACGCCGCTGAGGGTGATCCGGGCGACGGTCTCGCCGCTCGCCCCGTCCACCGCGTAGAGATAGGGCCCGTCGTCGCTGTCGTTGTGCGTCCAGTAGACGCCCGGGTGGAGGCGGGAGGCGGCCAGCCCGCTGGACTCGGTGATCCGCGGGTCCCGGATCGAGAACCCCTTCTCCCCGTCGGCGGCGGAGGCGGGCACGGCGACGGCGCCCACGAGGAGGGCCGCGGCGAGGAGGGCGAAGGGTCGGCGCATGCCCCAAGCCTGCCACTGCCGGGGCCCGTTCGCGGGAGGTGGCCGGGCTCACATCGCGGTCGCCGGGCCGATCGGCCATGATGACCGGATGCTCAGGTTCATGCCCGTCGGCGACTCCATGACGATCGGGAGCGCGGGCGAGCACACCTGGCGCTACCGGCTGTGGCAGCACCTGTGCGCGGAGTACGGCGGCCCCTTCACGTTCGTCGGCCCGCGCGAGACGCTCTACGACAAGGCGGCCGACGCGCCGACGTCCCTCGCCTACGCCGACCCCGGCTTCCCCCGGGGCCACCTGGCCGGCTGGGGCGAGGGCTGGCTGCACATGGCCCCGTTGATCGGCGAGGCGGTGCGGACGTGCCGCGCGGACGTGCTCCTGGTCTCCCTGGGCCTGATCGACCTGGGGTTCTACACCGACGCGGAGCAGACGGCGGAGAACGTCCGGGCCTTCGCCGCCGCCGCCCGGGAGGCCAACCCGCGCATCCGCCTGGTCGTCCTGCCGGTGATCCCCAACATCCGGGCGCAGACCGACCCGCCCTTCGGGGAGCAGGTCGCCCGCTTCAACGAACTCCTGGCGAAGACGGCCGCCGACCTGGACGAGCCCCGCTCCCCGATCCTGCTGGCCACGCCCCCCGCCGCGTACGACATCCACACCGACACCTACGACGGCACGCACCCCAACGCGCGCGGCGAGCACGGGATCGCGGCCGCCTTCGCGGCGGCGATGCACGAGGGCTGGGGCGTGGGCGGCCCCTACGAGGCGCGACCGTAGGCGTCGCTTGGCAGGGCCCTACGAGGCGCGGGCGTGGGCGGCGCCGATCTCCCGGACCAGGAACTCGGCACAGGGCCGTACCCGGCCCCGCAGGTCCGCGCCCACCCCTCGTCCCGCTCGCCCAGGTAGACGGCCCGGGCCCGCCGCAGCACGGCCCGGTGCTCGGCGGGAAGCCGCGGCAGCACCCGGTCCGCGGCGGCGTCCTTGGGCCGGATGTCGCCGGTGACGAGCGTGCTCCACACCCGGGCGAGGGTGAGCAGGACGTTCCGGGTGTCCGGCTCCGGCTCCGCCATGAGCCGCGGCACCCCCTCGACGATCGCCCGCCGCAGGCCGGCGGGCGGAACGGGGTCGAGGAGCCGGGCGGGCGGCGGACCGAGGAGGGGCGCGTCGGCGCGGAGCACCATGGTGAGCAGCGGGGTGAGATCGGGGTCGGTCTCGGGCCCGGGGACGACCCCACGCTCGTACTCCGCCCGCAGCCACTCGCCGTAGAGGTACACGTGCCGCGCCGGGTGCCGCCAGGACCGCACCTCGTCCTGCACGACGACGATCAGCTCGACGGGCCGCCGCCCCGGACCCAGGCACCGAGGTGGCACCGGACGAGCCGGACGAGCCGGACGACGGCATCGGCGGGGTGGTCCGGCATATGCGCTCACTTCCGTGTCGTGTCACCGTGCGTATCGTTGGACTGCGCGGCTGCACTCGTTCATCGGGCAGCCGGGGAGGAGCGCCACGATGACCGTCGTAGACACCGACAGGATCGAGATGGCCGACGACAACGCCCAGCGCCTCGACCAGTGGTTCGAGCTGATTGAGCGGATGGTCCCCGAAGGCTGCAAGGCCGAGGTCGTCGAGGGGGCCGTGCACATGGTGCCGCAGCGGGACACGCACTTCGAGATCACTCGCAGGATCATCCGGGCGCTGGAGGACAGCTTCGGGATGGACGTCCTGGTGAGGTCGGACGTGCGCATCGACTTCCCCGGCTTCCAGAACGGCTTCTGCCCCGATGTGATGAAGCTGCGCGACGGGGCGAAGCGCGATCCGGAGCGCGGCTGGTGCCACGAGGACGTCGAGTTCGTCGCCGAGGTCATCTCCCGCGGGACCGGCATGAACGACTACGGCCCGAAGAAGGCCGCGTACGCGGAGGCCGGAGTTCCCGTCTACCTCATCGCGGATCCGTACCAGGGCCGCTGCCACGTCTTCACCGACCCCAAGAACGGCGACTACCGCTCCGTCTCCAGGTTCGACTTCGGCGAGCGGATCGACCTGACCCACACGCTTCCCGGTCTCACCCTCGACACCGGCCCGTTTCCCCGCGACTGACGCCCCTTGCCTAGAGCGCACTCCAAGCCGTTGGCTTGGGGACCATGGAGTACACGCAGCTCGGACGCACGGGACTCAAGGTCAGCCGGATCGTTCTGGGGACCATGAACTTCGGTCCGCAGACCGACGAGGCGGACAGTCACGCGATCATGGACGCGGCGCTGGACGCGGGCATCAACTTCTTCGACACCGCCAACGTGTACGGCTGGGGTGAGAACAAGGGCCGTACCGAGAGCATCATCGGGAACTGGTTCGCCAAGGGCGGCGGCCGGCGGGACAAGGTCGTGCTGGCCACGAAGGTGTACGGGAACATGGGGCTGGACGGCGGACCCGTCTGGCCGAACCACGACAAGCTGTCCGCCGTCAACATCCGGCGGGCCGTCGACGCCAGCCTGAAGCGGCTGCGGACCGACCACATCGACCTGTACCAGTTCCACCACATCGACCGCGCCACCCCCTTCGAGGAGATCTGGCAGGCCGTCGACGTACTGATCCAGCAGGGGAAGGTGCTGTACGCCGGGTCGTCGAACTTCCCCGGGTACAAGATCGCCCAGGCGAACGAGATCGCCGCCCGGCGCGGCGGGACCATCGGGCTGGTCAGCGAGCAGTGCCTGTACAACCTCGCCGAGCGCCGGGCCGAGATGGAGGTCATCCCGGCCGCGCAGGACTACGGGCTCGGGGTCATTCCCTGGTCGCCGCTGCACGGCGGGCTGCTGGGCGGGGTCCTGAAGAAGGAGTCGGAAGGGCGGCGGCGTGCCTCCGGGCGGTCCGCCGACGCGCTCGCGAACACCGCCGTGCGCGCGCAGGTCCAGGCGTACGAGGACCTGCTCGACAAGCACGGGGTCGAGCCCGGCGAGGCCGCGCTGGCCTGGCTGCTCACCCGGCCGGGCGTGACGGGTCCGATCGTCGGGCCGCGGACCGCCGACCAGCTGGCGTCGGCGCTGCGGGCCGTCGAGCTGGAGCTGTCGCCGGAACTGCTGGCCGGGCTGGACGAGGTCTTCCCGGGTCCGGGCCCGTCGCCGGAGGCGTTCGCCTGGTAGGGCCGTGACGGCCTTCTCGGGAGCGGGGGGCCGGGTCGGTCTGCGGCTCCGGCGCGCGGGCGCGGCCGGCCCCTCGGCCCGCTCCCGGCCGGCCGCGACCGGTCGCCCGCCCGCCGCGCAGGGACTGCTCAGGGGCTACCCGCCGACCGCCGCCGCCAGGGCGACGACGACGAACATCAGCACAAGCACACCGGCCATGATCCGGTTCCGGGTTTTCGGGTCCACGCCACCGAGCCTAACCGGCGCCGCCGAGCGGCCAGCGGGCGACCGTCTCGTACCGGGGCTGCTCCCCCGGCACGCCGGACCTCGGCAGGTTGCTGCGGACCAGGGACAGCTCGGACACCGTCCAGGTGCGGCCGGTGAAGGCGTCGAGCGTGCGCACGTACTCCCGTACGTCGAGGGCGTCCCGGCTGCGGGCCACCGTCAGGTGGGGCTGGTAGCGGCGGTGCCCGCCCAGGTCCAGGCCCGCTTTGCGGGCCGCCGACTCGGCGCGTTCCGCCAGCAGGCGCAGTGTGCCGAGGTCGCCGGAGGCGCCAGCCCACAGGGCCCGCCCGTGGCCGAACTGGCCGCCGCCGCGCAGCGCCAGCGGGAAGGGCGCCGTGCGCCGGGCCGCCCGCTCCAGCCGGGCCGACAGGCCGGGCAGGAGACCGTCGTCGACCTCGCCGTAGAAGGCGAGCGTGAAGTGCCAGCCGGGGCGGCCGGTCCAGCGCAGCCGCTCCGCGCCGGGCAGTGCGCGCAGCCGGTCCACCTCGGCGGCGAGTTCCCGGACCACGTCCGCGGGGGGCAGTACGGCGGCGAAGAGTCTCATGGGGGCACAGTCTGCCCGGCCGGGGGCACGGTCTCCCCGGCCCGGGACCCGGCGCTACGCCGCCCGCGCCAGCTCCTCCCGCCCCTCCCGGGGCACGAACCGCACCCGTGGGTGGCCGTGGTGCCAGCCCACCGCCAGTCGGACGCCGCCCAGGCGGGCCAGCAGCAGGGCGATGACCACGGCGGCCGTGGCCGCGATGGCGCCGCCCACGGCGAAGCCGGTCCGGGCGCCGTAGGTGTCGGTGATCCAGCCGACGATCGGGGCGCCGACCGGGGAGCCGCCGAGGAAGACCATCATGTAGAGGGCCATCACACGGCCCCGCATGGCCGGGTCGGTGGACATCTGGATGCGGGTGTTGGCGGTGACGTTGACCGTCATGCTGAACACGCCGATCGGGACCATCAGCAGGGCGAACAGCCACAGGCCGGGAGCGGCCGCCGCCACGATCTCCAGGAGGCCGAAGCCCACCCCGGACGCGATCAGCACCCGCATCCGGGCCGTGCCGCGCCGGGCCGCCAGCAGGGCGCCGGCCAGCGAGCCGACGGCCATCAGGGTGTTGAAGAGGCTGTACTCGCCGGCGCCCGCGTGGAAGACGTCGTCGGCGAAGGCGGACAGGAAGACCGGGAAGTTGAACCCGAAGGTGCCGATGAAGCCGACCAGGGCGATGGTGCAGATCAGCTCGGGGCGGCCGGCGACGTAGCGCAGGCCCTCGCGGAGCTGGCCCTTGCCGCGCGGGGCGCGCTCGACGGCGTGCAGCTCACGGGCGCGCATCAGCAGCAGGCCGGTGAGCGGCGCGACGAAGGACAGGCCGTTGACGAGGAACGCCCAGCCGGTGCCGACGCCGGTGATCATCAGTCCCGCGACGGCCGGGCCGACCAGGCGGGCGGACTGGAAGTTGGCCGAGTTCAGGCTGACCGCGTTCTGCAGCTGGTCGCGGCCGACCAGCTCGGAGACGAAGGACTGGCGGGCGGGGTTGTCGACGACGGTGGCCAGGCCCATCGCGAAGGCGGCGACGTAGACGTGCCAGACCTGGACGTGCCCGGTGAGGGTGAGGACGGCCAGGAACAGCGCGGTCACGGCCATCGACGACTGGGTGACCAGCAGCGCGGGGCGCTTGCGCAGACGGTCGACGAGGACACCGCCGTAGAGGCCGAAGAGGAGCATCGGCAGGAACTGCAGGGCGGTGGTGATGCCGACGGCCGCCGAGGAGCCGGTGAGGCTGAGCACCAGCCAGTCCTGGGCGATGCGCTGCATCCAGGTGCCGATGTTGGAGACGACCTGGCCGAGGAAGAACAGGCGGTAGTTCCTGACCTTCAGGGAGGCGAACATCGAGGTCTTGCGAGGAATGCCGGGGGCGGGCCGGTCGTCGGGGTCGTGCGGTGCGGGGGCGGAAGCTGCTCCGGATCCCGAACTCAACAGGGTTCGCCTCCTCGTCGTTGCTGCTTACAGGTGCGCGAGCTTCTCCAGCACGGGGGCGGCGGCGCGCAGTTTCGCCCACTCGTCCTCGTCGAGTCCCTCGACCAGCGTGGCCAGGAACGCGTTCCGCTTGCGGCGGCTCTCCTCGAGCATGACCACGGCCTGCTCGGTCTGCGTCACGACCTTCTGGCGCCGGTCCTCGGGATGCGGCTCCAGCCGGACCAGGCCCTTGGCCTCCAGCAGCGCCACGATGCGGGTCATCGACGGCGGCTGGACGTGTTCCTTGCGGGCGAGTTCGCCCGGGGTCGCGCTGCCGAAGTTGGAGAGGGTGCCGAGCACCGACATCTCGGTGGGGCTGAGCGACTCGTCGACCCGCTGGTGCTTGAGCCGACGGGACAGCCGCATCACGGCGGATCGGAGGGCGTTCACGGCGGCAGCGTCGTCGCCATGGCTGAAGTCCGGCATCTCCTTAGCGTAACTCATTAGTCTGGCGAAGGACCACCGCAAATGCGGCTTCATGCCCGTGAGAGCGGCCACTGAATCCTGGCGTCACCCGTACGAGTGAGTCGATTCCGGAAACCGGAGCGTCACCCGGCCGGCCGAGGCGACCCTCGTCTCCATGCGGACCAGTGTGCTCAGCCTGCGGATAGACGGGGAGCTGCTCGAACGGCTCCGGCACCACGCGGCGAAAAGGGGAATGAGCGTCCAGGACTATGTCGTCCGGACGCTCATTCGGGATGACTTCGACGAGCGGTTCCAGTCCGCCGTCGAGGAGACGGAACGGTTCTACGGGGTCACCTGACCCCCGGGCCGCGGGGACCTCCGCCCCCGGGGAAGGCTCAGGTCAGGCCCAGGGCCGGCATCAGGTAGTAGAAGGCGAACACCGCCGACACCGCGTACATCGCCGCCGGCACCTCCCGGCCCCGCCCGGCCGCCAGCCGGAGCAGCGAGAAGGTGATGAAGCCCATGCCGATGCCGTTGGTGATCGAGTAGGTGAACGGCATCATCAGCATCGTCACGAAGGCCGGGATGGCGAGCGTGTAGTCCGCCCAGTCGATCTCCTTGACCGCGTGGGACAGGATCAGGAAGCCCACCGCGACCAGCGCCGGGGTGGCCGCCTGGGACGGCACCATGGTGGCGATCGGCGTGAGGAGCAGGGCCACTCCGAACAGTCCGCCGGTGACGATGTTGGCCAGGCCCGTGCGGGCGCCCTCGCCGACGCCGGCCGTGGACTCCACGAAGCAGGTGGTGGCCGACGCCGAGCTGGCACCGCCCGCCGCGACCGCGATGCCGTCGACGAAGAGGACCTTGTTGATGCCGGGCATCTGCCCCTGGGCGTCGGTCAGCTTCGCCTCGTCGCTGACGCCCATGATCGTGCCCATGGCGTCGAAGAAGGTCGACAGCAGGACGGTGAAGACGAACAGGGTGCCGGTCAGCATGCCGACCTTCTCGAAGCCGCCGAACAGGCTGACCTGGCCCACCAGGGAGAAGTCCGGACTGGCGACCGGATTGCCGGGCCACTGCGGAGTCGTCAGGCCCCAGGAGGGCACATCGGCGACGGCGTGGATGATCACGGCGACGACCGTCATCACGACGATCGAGATCAGGATCGCGCCGGGCGTCCTGCGCACCAGCAGCGCCAGCGTCAGCAGCACGCCGAGCACGAAGATCAGCACCGGCCAGCCGCCCAGGTGGCCGTCGGCGCCGAGCTGGAGCGGCACGGTGGTCTGGGCGGCGTCCGGGATGCGGGAGACGAAGCCGGAGTCGACCAGACCGATCAGCATGATGAACAGGCCGATGCCGATGGCGATGGCCTTGCGCAGGCTGTAGGGCACGGCGTTCATCACCCGCTCGCGCAGGCCCGTGGCGACCAGCAGCATCACCACGAAACCGGCCAGCACGACCATGCCCATGGCGTCCGGCCAGGACATCCGGGGCGCGAGCTGGAGGGCGACGACGGAGTTGACGCCGAGACCGGCGGCGAGCGCGATCGGCACATTGCCGATGACGCCCATCAGCAACGTGGTGAACGCCGCCGTCAGGGCCGTCGCGGTGACCAGCTGCCCGTTGTCGAGCTGGTTGCCGTACATGTCCTTCGCGCTGCCGAGGATGATCGGGTTCAGCACGATGATGTAGGCCATCGCGAAGAAGGTGGCGAAGCCGCCGCGGATCTCACGGGCGACGGTGCTGCCGCGTTCGGAGATCTTGAAATAGCGGTCGAGGGCGCCGTGCGGGGGACGGTCCTCGGGCTGCTCGGGAGTGGGGACCTTGGCGGTGGCCGAGGTGGGCATGCGAGTCCTCATCACCAACAGGCTCCCCCACGGCCTCTTGGTGTTTTCTACGAACAGAAGTGGTCAGAGACAAACGGATTCAGTATGAACGTATGAGCGACGGATTGCCATCTCCGCGCGTAGAGCGGCCGCGTCCGGGAGCCAGCCGGCGTTTGTAAGCTGTGGCCATGGCGAAGTGGACCCCAACGCACGAGGCGCCGGAGCCCCTGGAGGGCCCCGTGGTCGCCACCATCACCGGCGGCACCCTCGTGTGGTTCGTCCTCTTCCTGGCGCAGCTGCCCTTCTACGGCTGGTTCGACGACCGCGGACTCACCTGGTGGCTGTGGACCTGTCTGGCGGGCGGGGGGCTCGGCCTGATCGGCATCTGGTACGTCCGCAGGCGGGACGCGGCGATCAAGCGGTCCCGGCAGACGTCGTAGCACCGCCGGGCGAGTCGCCGCAGCACTGTGGCCACGGCCGCGGGACTGTGGTGCCACGGCCGTAGGACCGTGGTGTCACAGCCGTAGGACCGTGGTGCCACAGCCGTCGTACCCGGGCGGCACGCCTCACCGGCGCCCGTCCTCCCGAGGTCGGATCTTTCCCCCGGCCGGCGGGTGAAGCCCCCGGACCGCACGTACCGTCGAACGCATGACGCACCTCGACACGGGCGCCTCACTCGACCCTGTCCACCCCTCGTCCGGCCCCTCCCCGGCCACCGGGCTGACCGCCGCCCAGGTCGCCGAACGGATCGCGCGCGGACAGGTCAACGACGTACCGGTGCGCAGCAGCCGGTCGATGGCCGACATCGTCCGCGCCAACGTCTTCACCCGGTTCAACGCGATCATCGGCGTGCTCTGGGTGATCATGCTGATCGTCGCTCCGATCCAGGACAGCCTGTTCGGGTTCGTGATCCTCGCCAACACGGGCATCGGCATCATCCAGGAGTGGCGGGCGAAGAAGACCCTCGACTCACTCGCGCTGATCGGCGAGGTGCGGCCGACGGTGCGGCGGGACGGTACGGCCACCGAGGTCGGCACCTCGGAGATCGTGCTGGACGACGTGATCGAGGCCGGGCCCGGCGACAAGGTCGTGGTCGACGGGGTGTGCGTCGAGTCGGACGGGCTGGAGATCGACGAGTCGCTGCTGACCGGTGAGGCCGACCCCGTGGTCAAGCGGCCCGGGGACCAGGTGATGTCGGGCAGCTTCGTGGTGGCCGGCGGCGGAGCGTTCCGGGCGACCAAGGTCGGGCGGGAGGCGTACGCCGCGCAGCTCGCCGAGGAGGCGTCCCGGTTCACGCTCGTCCACTCCGAGCTGCGCTCCGGCATCTCCACGATCCTGAAGTACGTCACCTGGATGATGGTCCCGACCGCGATCGGCCTGATCATCAGCCAGCTGGTGGCCAAGGACAACGAGCTGAAGGACTCCGTCGCCCGCACCGCCGGCGGCATCGTGCCCATGGTCCCGGAGGGCCTGGTGCTGCTCACCTCCGTCGCCTTCGCGATCGGCGTGATCCGGCTCGGCCGGAAGCAGTGCCTGGTGCAGGAGCTGCCCGCCATCGAGGGCCTCGCCCGCGTCGACACGGTGTGCCTGGACAAGACCGGCACGCTGACCGAGGGCGGCATGGACCTCACCGAGCTGCGCCTGCTCAACGGCGGCGACGAGAGGTACGTACGGCAGGTGCTCGGCGCGCTCGGCGAGTCCGACCCGCGGCCGAACGCCTCCCTCCAGGCGATCATCGAGGCCTGTCCGGACACCGACGACTGGCGCTGCACCGAGTCCCTGCCCTTCTCCTCCGCCCGCAAGTACAGCGGGGCCGCCTTCAGCGAGGGCGACGGCGAGTCCAGCACGTGGCTGCTGGGCGCGCCGGACGTGCTGCTGGCCGACGACGACCCCGCCCTCGCCGAGACCGGCCGCCTCAACGAGCGGGGCCTGCGTGTCCTGCTGCTCGCCCGGGTCCGGCGCGAGCTGGACGACCCGGAGGCCGCCGAGGGGGCCGAGCCCACCGCGCTGGTGGTGCTGGAGCAGCGGCTGCGGCCCGACGCCGCCGACACCCTGCGCTACTTCGCCGACCAGAACGTCCGGGCCAAGGTCATCTCCGGCGACAACGCCGTCTCGGTCGGCGCGGTGGCCGCCAAACTGGGGCTGCGCGGCGGCACGGTGGACGCGCGCCGGCTGCCCGCCGAGCCGGACCGGATGGCCGCCGCGCTGGACGAGGCCACGGTGTTCGGGCGGGTCACCCCGCAGCAGAAGCGGGACATGGTGGGCGCCCTCCAGTCGCGCGGGCACACGGTCGCGATGACCGGCGACGGGGTGAACGACGTCCTCGCGCTGAAGGACGCCGACATCGGGGTGGCGATGGGCTCCGGCTCGGAGGCCACCCGGGCGGTCGCCCAGATCGTGCTGCTGAACAACAGCTTCGCGACGCTGCCGTCGGTGGTCGCCGAGGGCCGCCGGGTCATCGGGAACATCACCCGGGTCGCGACGCTGTTCCTGGTCAAGACCGTGTACTCGGTGCTGCTGGCGATCCTGGTGGTCTGCTCGCAGGTGGAGTACCCGTTCCTGCCCCGCCACCTGACCCTGCTGTCCACTCTCACCATCGGCGTCCCGGCCTTCTTCCTGGCCCTCGCCCCCAACAAGGAGCGGGCCAGACCGCACTTCGTCCGGCGCGTGATGCGGTACGCGATCCCCGGCGGGGTGGTGGCCGCGACGGCGACCTTCGCGACGTATCTGGTGGCGCGCGGCCACTACAGCGGGCCCGGGGCGCTGGACGCGGAGACCAGCGTGGCCACCCTGACGCTGTTCCTGATCTCCATGTGGGTGCTGGCGATCATCGCCCGCCCCTACACCTGGTGGCGGGTCGTCCTGGTCGCGGCGATGGGGGCGGCGTTCCTGGTGGTGCTGGCGGTGCCGTGGCTGCAGGACTTCTTCGCGCTGAAGCTGGTCGGCGTGACGATGCCGTGGATCGCGGTCGGCATCGCGGTACTGGCGGCGGGCACGCTGGAGCTGCTGTGGCGGTGGGTGGACCGCCGGTTCCCCGCGTGACGCTCCGCCGGAGACGGGGGGCGGGTTCGCCCGCCGGGCAACCTGCTTGCGACAATGCCGAGTTGTTCATGACCGGCACGGAGCGGGGGACGGGTCGATGGAGGCACTGGACGCACGGGACCCACGCCGGGTGGGCCGGTACCGCGTTCTCGGACGGCTCGGCGAGGGCGGGATGGGCCGCGTCTACTTCGCGCGGAACGCCGGCGGACGCTCGGTGGCGCTGAAGTTCATCCACCCCGACATGGCGGCCGTGCCCGGCTTCCGGGAGCGGTTCCGGCGCGAGGTGGAGGTCGTCCGGCGGATCGGCGGCGCCGGTACGGTGCCGGTGGTGGACGCGGGCGTCGACGAACGGCATCCCTGGTACGCGGCGGAGTACGTGCCGGGCCCCTCGTTGCAGGAGGCCGTCGACACCTTCGGCCCGCTGCCGCCCGAGGCGCTCTGGCGGTTCGCGGCCGACCTGGCCCGGACGCTGGAGCACGTGCACCGGCACGGCCTGGTCCACCGGGACCTCAAGCCCTCCAACGTGCTGCTGTCGGCGGCGGGCCCCCGGCTCATCGACTTCGGCGTCGTGCACGCGGCCCTGGACACCGCGCTCACGGTCAGCGGCGCCCGCATCGGCACGCCGGTCTACATGTCGCCCGAGCAGGCCTACGGGGAGCCCGTCACGCCCGCCAGCGACGTCTACAGCTTCGGGCTGACCCTGGCCTTCGCAGCCGGCGGCGAAGTGCCGCACCGCGGCACGCTGTCCGGTCAGCTCCCCGCCGAACCGGCGCTGACCATGCTGGTCCAGCACTGCCTGGACGCCGACCCCGCCCGCAGGCCGGACGCGGCACAGCTGGTGGTGCAGGCCGCCGCGCGCGACACCACCACCGACGCCTGGCTTCCCGCCCCCGTGGTGTCCCTCATCGCACGCCGCTCGGAGGAACTGCTGAACCTGGAGGCGGAGCGGGACGGCGACGCGGACGCCCACCGGGGGCAGGCGCCGCCGCCCACCGAACCCGACCCGGCCGCCGCGCACGGTCCCGGCCCCTCGTTCCACGACGCACCCACCCAGGGCCCGGGCGACCGGGGCCCCGGTCCCGCGGCACCCCCGCCGCCCCGGACGGCACCCCCGCGCCCCGGGGCCACGCCCCCACCGCCGAGGAGCACACCTCCCCCGGCCGGGGCCACACCCCCGCCGCCTGGGGGCACTCCCCCGCCGCCCGGGGCGCCCCGGACGCCGCCGGGCACCCGCCCGGGGCCGGATCCGTATCCGCGGTCCACGGACTGGATGCACGACGGCGTCCTCGGACGCCCGCTCATCGGGCTGGCGTGGCTGGCGCCCGTCACCCTCGCCTCGCTGCTGATCGCCCTCGCCCTGCCCACCTTCTTCGGCTGGGTCCGGCTGCTGGTGGCGGTGGGTCTGACGGGCCTGGCATGCCTGCTGGCGACGCCCGGCAGCCGCGCGGACGCCGGGCGCTGGTTCCGCGCCGCCCAGGCCTACTGGACCGTCGTGGCGCTGCTGACCCTGCAGACCTGGTTCGCGGCAGGCGCGTACGACGACGACCTCCTGGAGGTACGCGTCCGGCAGAAGCCGTCCCTGTTCCAGGAGCTGACCGGTACGGCGCTCAGCTCCCTGGAACTGTTCCTGGCGCTGGGCTCGCTCGGCACCTTCTACCTGCTGCCCACCACCGTCGGGCGCTGGATGCGGGCCCGCCGCGAGGGCGTCTGAGGCCCTCGGGGCGGCTCAGTCGAACCAGCGGTCGCGGGCCAGTTCCTCCGTCCGGGACGGATCCTCCAGGAGGGCCGCCACCTCGAAGCGGCGGGGCCACTGGCCGGCCGCCCAGGCGAGGCCCGCGGCGACGCCCTCCAGGGTCGCGGCGTGCAGCACGCCGTCGTCGGTGAGCCGCCAGTCGATCTCCACGCCGTCGACGACCAGTTCCCCGTGCTCGACGTACGACGCCGGGGTCCGCGCGCCGAGCAGCACCCGTACCGCCTCCGGCACGTCGTGCTCGGTGCCCTCGGAGGAGACCTCGCCGGTGACGGACTCGCTCAGCCGCCGCACCTGGAACAGCTCGGCCAGTTCGGCGGCCCGGCCCGGCCGCACCGGCAGCAGCGGGACCCCGCCGGTGAAGGGCAGCAGGTCGGGCGAGTCGACGACCACCGCGTCGGCGGCGTCCACCACCTCGACCCGGCCGTCGACGACGGCCCGGAGCTCGTCCGGCAGCGTCACCTGCTCCGGGTCGAGGTCGGCCAGCGCGCCGTAGAGGGCGTGCAGCTGGGCGGCGGTGACCGGCCGGCCGGGGTCGGCGAGACGGTCCAGCAGCTCGGCCGCGCCGCCCGGCTCGTCGAGGAGCGCGGCGACGGAGGTGCGCACGCCGAGTGCGCGCAGCACCTGCTCGTCGTCGAAGCCGGTGGCGTCGGCCTCGTCGTACAGGCCGCGCAGCAGCGGGTCGCCGCCGGCCACCCGCAGCCCGGCGGGGCGGCGGCCGTCGAGCACCGGGTGCCCGCGCAGCCACCAGGCGGTGTACGGCCGTACGACTTCATGGGTGCCGTCGGGCAGCAGCATGCGCACGGGCTGGACGAGGGCGTCGCGCAACGGGGGCCGCGACAGCAGGGCGAGGGCCTTGGCCCACTTGCCGTCGTCCACCAGGTCCAGGTCGCGTACGGCGACGATCTCGGTGGCGACCGGCGGGACGGGCGTGTCGGGGAAGCGGTCGAGGATGTCCTCGCACCACACGTCGACGGCGTCCAGCAGGCCGGCGTCGTCCGGTTCGGCGAAGTCGCCCTCGCGGGGCTCCAGTTCGTCCGGGTCCAGGACGACGTCCGTGGCCCGTACGAGGGTGAAGTCGACCAGCACCCCGCAGGCGGCGAGCGGCTCCGGTCCCCACCGCTCGGCCAGCTCCGCGTCCACGGCGGCGAGTTCGCCCTCGCGCATGACCTGGGCGAAGGGGCCGCCGGGGAAGACCAGTTCGCCCGCCGGGGACAGCTCGCCGTCCTCGTCGGGCAGCGCGAGCGCGCCCAGCCAGGGCTCCTCGCCCGGGTCGAGCGCGGCGTCCCGGACCAGTCCGAGGACCGTGTCGGCCAGTTCCTCGGCGTCGAGGGAGTCCTCCTCCCAGCCCATGCCGCCCCCGTCGTCGAGGGAGGCGGCCACGGCGGCCCGGATCTGCGGGGTGGTGAGCACGGCGCGCGGGGTCGCCGGGAGGGCGCCGAGCTTCTCCAGCAGCGGGTGGGCGGCGTCCGGGTGGGCGACCTTCAGGCCCAGGCGGGAGAGCAGCTCCGGGTCGATGGCGGCGGCGTCCGGGGTGGGCAGCAGGACCTGCCGGGGCCCGATGGTCGTCCGCCCTCCCCCGGCGCCGAACGCCCGGGAGGTGTCCCCGGCCAGCGGAACCGGCAGCCCGGACAGCCGGTCGGGGTCGACACCGGCCAGGCTGTCGTACAGCCGTCGCCACCACTCGGGTGCCTTGTCCAGCCCCGCCAGCCGGTCGATCGCGTCGGTGAGCGGCACCCGCGCGACACCCAGCGTGCGCAGCTCCACGCGCCGCTCCAGGCCGGCCGGCAGCAGGGTGGGCAGCACCTCGGCGAGGACCCGCACCGTGTCGGCCCCGGCGCCCTCGACCACCTCGGCGTCGCGGGGCCGGAGCGACTCGGGCAGCCCGGGGTCGTCGTCGTCACCGGCCGGCTCGGCGGCCGGCGGCAGGAAGGAGGTGCGCGGGAGACGGTCGAGGATCGCCCGGCGCAGCGCGCCGTCCAGTTCGCCCTTCCCGAGCGGGCCGGGCACGAGGTCGATGATCCGGGCGGTCACCGGATGCCACTCGGCGAGCAGCCCGGCGTAGGCGTCCGCCGCGCGCTGCACCAGGAAGTCGGTGAGCGGCCCGGGGGCGGCGTGCCGGCGGGTGGAGTCCAGCGGGAAGGAGGCGATGAGCAGGGCGGGGACGCCGAGGGGCTCGTCGCTGGGGGTGGGCGCGTGCACGACGGGGCTGGTCCGCGGGCGCAGCGGGGCACCGTCGGTGTCGACGGGGACGGCCCAGGTGACCGACCAGTGGGGGCGCAGCCGCTCCTCGACCGGGCGGTCGGCGAGCAGGTCCGGGGTGAGCGGCCCGTGTGCGGCGGAGCTGCGCCACCGGCTGGTGCCGTCCCGCGAGTCCTCGACGACGGTCAGCCCGCCCTCGGTGCGGCGGCGCAGGGTACGGACGTCCGCCGTGCGGTCCGTCTCGATCACCACCTCCTCCAGCCCCGGCAGGGCGAGGAGCAGGGCGTCGTCGACGGCGTTCAGGAGGCGTTCGGCGAGGTCGGCGGCGGGCGTGTCGCGCAGCGGGAGGATGACGGCGGTGTCGTACGGGTCGGGGGCGGTGCCCTCGGCGGCGTACGGCAGCCGCAGCAGCGGGACGTGGCCGTCGCGGCGGCGGATCTCGTCGCCCAGGCCGGGGCTGTGCCGGGCGGTGTCGGCGGCCAGGTCGCGGGCCTCGGCCAGCGACCAGCGCACGCCGCCGTGCCGGCCGACGACGGCGGGCTCGTCGGTGACGGCGAGGACGGCGGCGAAGCCGACGCCGAACCGGCCGACCGACGGGGTGTCCGACTCCCGCTTGGCGGAGGCGCGCAGCGTGGACAGCGACTCGACGCCGGCCGCGTCGAGCGGGGCGCCGGTGTTGGCGGCGACCAGGACGCCGTCGCGCAGGGTGAGCCGGAGCCGGCCGGGCACGCCGGCGCGGGCGGCGGCGTCGGCGGCGTTCTGGGCCAGCTCCACGACCAGCCGGTCCCGGTAGCCGCCGAGGACGAGGTCCTCCTCGGCGTTGGCGTCCTCGCGGAACCGGGCGGGACTGGTGGCCCAGGCGTCGAGCACTCCCCGCCTGAGACGGGCGGTCCCGAAGGGGTCCGCACCCTCGGCTGCGGGCCGCACGAACTTGCTCACGTTCACACTCTCCTCATCGGCCCCGATCGGCGTGAGGTCGAAGGTACCGCGCGCTGCCGCGCCGTTGCCGGGTGCCGGTTCGCCGTGGCCCGCGTCCCCGGGGGCCGCGCCCCCCCGGACGGGCCGGCAGAGCCCGCCCGGCGTTGACGACCTCAGCCCCGCCGGGGGCTACGAGTGCCCCAGCTCCGCCGACGACTCGTCCTCCACCACCGGGACCGACCCGGAATCCGAGGCCGGCCGCAGCGGGAACGGGTCCACCCGGGTCTCGTCGATCACCGGCGGAGCCGGCTGCGGGGGCCTGGGCATGACCGCCGCCTCGGAGTGGCCGCCGCAGCCGTAGCCCAGGGAGACCACGCGGCCGTCGGCCGGGGAGAACTCGTTGGCGCACACGCCGAAGGCCTGGCCCAGCGAGCCGCCGATGGGGACCAGGAAGCCGCAGGAGGCGCAGGACGCGGGTGCCGCCTGGGCCATCGCCGTCTTGGAGCCGTACGCCTCCTCCCAGCGGTCGGCGGCGGTGTGCAGGCCGTAGCGGGACAGCACCCGGGCACGGCGCATGCCCAGCTCGTCGGCGACCGCCGTGATCGAGCCGCGGGACGGGGCCGTGGGCAGTTCGGCGGGCGGGCCGGAGGTGACCTCGGCGTCCTCGGCCTCGACCAGGTCGGCCATCTCCCGGGAGACGGCGGAGTTCGGCGGCGGCTCGTCCTCGCCGCTCCAGCCGGGCTCCAGGCGCAGGTCGTCGGCGTCGGTGGGCAGGAGGTCGCCGGGACCCATGTCGCCGGGGCGCAGCCGCTCGCTCCACGGCACCCACTCGGGGGCGAGGACGGCGTCGGGGCCGGGCAGCAGGGCCGCCTCGTCCACCGTGACGATCTTGGCGCGGGAGGCGCGGGCCACGGTCACGGCCCAGCGCCAGCCGCGGTACCCGAGTTCCTTGCAGGCGAAGAAGTGCGTGACGACGCGGTCGCCCTCCGAGACCAGCCCCGTGTGCTCGCCGACGACTCCGGGTGCGGCGGCCTCCTCGGCCGCGGCCCGGGCGAGGTCGACCGCCTCGGCGCACAGGCGGTCAGGGGTGCGGCTTCGCGTTGTCGCTGCGCTCACAGGTATCGCTTCTCTCCATACGCCGTCTCACGAGTGCGCCTGCCGGCGGAGGGCGGACGGAGCGGACCCGGGGACCGCGTCGACGTCCGCGCCCGATCGCGCTCGGGCGCACCTACGTCATCCATTCTGCGGGATGGCCGTAAGGCGCGCGGCCGAGAACGTTCGCCACGGCGCGCTACGCACGCTACCTGCTCGACTGCGCTGGGCCTACACCGACGGGAGTTTCCCCACGCGGTCCGAGGTCCTCCTCACCCGACTCGATCAGCTCATCCGAGGCGCAACGGCGCTATACCGCCGCCTGTCGGGGCACTATGACGGGGTGGCAGCCGCACGGACGGAATTCAAGAAGGGCGGGGGCCGGGCCAAGGGCGCCGGACGTTTCCGCGGGGTCGGCCGCGCGCTGCGCCTGCCGGTGACCGGGACCGCGCGCGGCATCCGCAGGGCGACGCACGCGCACGGCGCCGGCGAGTCGGGCCTGGGCAAACTGATCGAACTGCACGGGGTGAACGGCGCCGGCGACGTCATGATCACGGTCGCGCTGGCCTCGACCGTGTTCTTCTCGGTGCCGACGGACGAGGCGAGGGGCCGGGTGGCGCTCTACCTCGCCGTCACCATGGCGCCCTTCACGCTGCTCGCCCCGGTCATCGGCCCGCTGCTGGACCGCGTCCCGCACGGGCGGCGCGCGGCGATGGCGGGCGCGATGCTGGCCCGGGCGCTGCTCGCGCTGGTGCTGTCCGGGGCGGTGATCAACGGCAGCATCGAGCTGTACCCGGCCGCGCTGGGCGTACTGGTGGCGTCGAAGGCGTACGGCGTGGTCCGGAGCGCCGTCGTGCCCCGGCTGCTGCCGCCCGGCTTCTCCCTGGTCAAGGCAAACTCGCGGGTCACCCTCTGCGGGCTGCTGGCCACCGGCGTCGCGGCACCGGTCGGCGTGGGGCTCCAGCAGGTCGGGCCGCGCTGGCCGCTGTACGGCGCCTTCGTGATCTTCATCGCCGGAACGTTCCTGTCCTTCACCCTGCCGCCGAAGGTCGACTCGGCCCGGGGCGAGGAGGGGGCGCTGCTCGCCGCCGACGAGCACCATCTGCACGGACCGCATCTGAAGCCCGTCAAGCGCCCCGGGCTGCGCACGGTCGGCAGGGCGGTGACGCACGCGCTCGGCGCGAACGCCGCCATCCGGGCGCTGTCCGGCTTCCTGATCTTCTTCCTGGCGTTCCTGCTGCGCGAGCACCCCATGAGCGGCCAGAGCGCGGCCGTGTCCCTGGGCATCGTGGGCGTGGCGGCCGGTACGGGCAACGCGCTCGGCACGGCGGTGGGGGCGTGGCTCCGCTCCCGGGCGCCGGAGATCATCATCGTGACGGTCGTGGCCTGTGTGCTGGGCGCGGCGATCACCGCGGCCGTCCTGTTCAGCCCGGTCGTGGTGGCGTGCCTGGCCGCGGTCGCCGGGTTCGCGCAGGCACTGGCCAAGCTCTCCCTGGACGCGCTGATCCAGCGGGACGTGCCGGAGCTGGTGCGCACCTCGGCGTTCGCCCGGTCGGAGACGCTGCTGCAGATGTCCTGGGTGCTCGGCGGCGCGATCGGCATCGCGCTGCCGCTGAACGGCACCCTGGGCCTGGCGGTGGGCGCCGTGATCGTCGGGTCCGGCTGGCTGTCCACCGTACGGGGGCTGATCGGCTCGGCGCGGCAGGGCGGG
The DNA here is from genome assembly GCF_047946815.1 of Streptomyces hamibioticus. Taxonomy (NCBI): domain Bacteria; kingdom Bacillati; phylum Actinomycetota; class Actinomycetes; order Kitasatosporales; family Streptomycetaceae; genus Streptomyces; species Streptomyces hamibioticus. The sequence continues at coordinate 4,114,770 of NZ_JBKKQY010000001.1, read as the reverse complement.
GCCCGGCCGAGGGTGGCGTGACGTACGGCACGCCGTACCCAGGTGGGAGGCGGGCGGGGCGTGCCCGATAGCCTTCGGCCATGACCACGTTGCCCCGCGGCGCAGCCGCCGATCAACACCGCGTTGTGCGACGCCGCCGCGCCGTCGCCGCCGCCGGCGCCGTATCCGCCGGACTGCTCGTCCTGTCGGCCTGTGACCGGCCGACCCCCATGGCGACCATCACCGTCGGCAGCTCCTCGGTCAGCGCCGAGGCCACCTGCGGCGGCGAGGGCGAAGTCCTGAAGGAGGCCGAGATCAACAAGTGCCTCCGCACCAAGGACGCCGAGACGATCACCGTCGACGCGGACGAGACCGTCCGCTTCGGCGTCGACCCCGAGGTCGCCGACGACCGCTGGACCATCCTGATGAACGGTCAGCAGCTGGTCGAGGACAGCGGCAAGACCTACCGCACGGTCCCGGGCAGCGTGTTCTTCAACGTCCAGTACGGCGCCCAGGGCGACTCCACGAGCGTGGCCATCGCGGCCCGCGACGGCAAGGAGAACAGCCAGGCCGTCACCGGACTGTGGGTCTTCGAGCTGAAGAAGGACAGCTGACCGCGCCCTCGGCGTCCCCGGCGTTCCCGGGTTCCCGGACACGCGTGCTCGTGGCCACCGCGGTCCCCGTCGAACGGGACGCGGTGGCCCAGGCGTTCCCGGGGCCGCCCGGCGCGGTCGACCGGCCCGGGGTGACCCTGCTGCGGGTGCCGGACGGCCGGTACGACCTGCTGGCCGCCGGCGTCGGCCCCGCCCTGGCCGCCGCCTCCACCGCCGCCGCGCTGACCGCCGCCGCCCTGGACGGCGCCCCCTACGGCCTGGTCGTCTCGGCCGGCATCGCCGGCGGGTTCGCGCCGCACGCGCCGGTCGGCTCGCTCGTCGTCGCCGACGAGATCACCGCGGCCGACCTGGGCGCCGAGACGGCCGACGGCTTCCTGCCGGTCACCGCCCTCGGCTTCGGCACCGTCACCCACCGCCCGCCCGCCGCGCTGGTCCGCGCGGTCGCCGCCGCGACCGGCGCCCGCACCGGCACCGTCCTGACCGGGTCCACGGTGACCGGCACCGCCGCCCGCGCCGACGAGCTGCGCGCCCGCCATCCCGGGGCGCTGGCCGAGGCCATGGAGGGCTTCGGCGTCGCCGAGGCCGCCGCCGCGCACGGCACGGACGTACTGGAGCTGCGCGCGGTGTCCAACCCGGTCGGCCCCCGCGACCGTGACGCCTGGCGCATCCCCGACGCGCTCGCCGCCCTCACGGACGCCTTCGGGAAGCTCGCGCCCGTCCTGGAGAGTTGGAACCCACATGAGCAGTGAGCCGTTGCAGATCGCGTACTCCCCCTGCCCCAACGACACCTTCGTCTTCGACGCCCTGGCCCACGGCCGCGTCCCCGGCGCCCCCGCCCTCGACGTGACGTTCGCGGACATCGACATCACCAACGGCATGGCCGAGCGCGGCGAGTCCGACGTGCTGAAGGTGTCGTACGCGGTGCTGCCGTACGTCCTGGACCGGTACGCCCTGCTGCCCTGCGGCGGCGCGCTGGGCCGGGGCTGCGGCCCGCTGGTGCTCACCCGGGAGCCCGGCGCCGACCTGCGGGGCCGCACGGTCGCGGTGCCCAGCGAGAAGTCGACGGCGTACCTGCTGTTCCGGCTCTGGGCGGCGGACACCCTGCCCGGCGGGGTGGGGGAGATCGTGGTGATGCCGTTCCACGAGATCATGCCGGCCGTGCGGGACGGAAAGGTGGACGCGGGCCTGGTGATCCACGAGGCGCGGTTCACGTACCGGAACTACGGGCTGCACAAGCTCGCCGACATGGGCGAGCACTGGGAGCACAGCACCGGGCTGCCGATCCCGCTCGGCGCGATCATCGCCAGGCGGTCACTGGGCGCGGACACCCTGACGCTGCTCGCCGGCGCCGTCCGTACGTCCGTCCGCGCGGCCTGGGACGACCCCGAGGCCTCCCGCCCCTACGTCATGGAGCACGCCCAGGAGATGGACCCGGCCGTCGCCGACCAGCACATCGGGCTGTACGTCAACGAGTTCACCGCCGACCTCGGCGAGGACGGCTACGCGGCGGTGCGCGGGCTGCTCACCCGCGCGGCGGCCGAGGGGCTGGTGCCGCCCCTCGGCCCGGACGCGCTGCGGTTTCCGTGAGCGGTCAGACGTCCAACTGGTCGGCGACCGCCCGCAGCAGGCCGGCGATCTTCTTGCCGGCGGCCTTGTCGGGGTAGCGGCCGCGCTCCAGCATCGGCGTGATGTTCTCCAGCAGGGTCGTCAGGTCCTGCACGATGGAGGCCAGCTCGTCCGGCTTCTTGCGCTGGGCGGCGGCGACCGACGGGGCCGGGTCCAGCAGCGTCAGGGACAGGGCCTGGTCACCGCGTTGCCCGGCGACCACGCCGAACTCCACGCGCTGTCCGGGCTTCAGCGCCTCGACTCCGGCGGGGAGGACCGAGGAATGAACGAAGACGTCACCGCCGTCGTCGCGGGAGAGAAAGCCGAAGCCCTTCTCACTGTTGAACCACTTGACCTTGCCGGTAGGCACGTCTGTCCTCGTCCTCGTACTCGTCGGAAAACTGCTCAATAACAACCTAGGCGGGCCGTCCAGGACCCGCCGGTACCAAGGCTAATGGTCTTCCACCCGGTGACAAGACGTCCCCCGGTTTGTTCCTTTGCGCTGGGAACTACCCTGGTCGGGTGCGTGACAAAACCCGAACGAATTCCGCCGCGCCCGGTGACCGACTGATCCGCGCCGGTGCCATCGTCTTCTTCCTCGGCACCGTGGCCACCGTGGTCACGGTCGCCCCGCTGTTTCTGGGCACGACGCCCTTTCCCACCTACATGTTCGTCCTGAGCATGCTGATGGGAGTCGGATTCGCGATGGCCGGGGCCGGGGTGCTCCAGTCCGTCGCGGCGGGGCGTCGTCAGGCGCGCGCGGCCGGGGCCGGGGGCTCCTCCCGGTAGGCCGCGAGCCAGGCCGGGAACTCGGTCAGGTCCGCCAGGACGGTGTCCGCTCCGGCCGCGCGCAGCTCCCCGGCGCCGTACGGGCCGGTGGCGACGGCGACCGCGTGCGCCTCGGCGGTGCGCGCGCCGCGTATGTCGCCCAGGTGGTCCCCGACGTACACGTCCGCGCCGTGCTCGCGCAGGGCCACCGCCTTCTGCTCCGCCCACAGGTCGCCGATCACCGCGTCCGGCTCGATGCCGAGGTGCTCCAGGTGCAGCTTGGCGTTGGGCTCGTACTTGGCGGTGACCACGATCGCCCGCCCGCCGGACTCCCGGACGGCCGCGATCGCCTCGGCGGCACCGGGCAGCGCGGGCGTGGCCGCGATGGCGTGCGTCGGGTACAGCGACCGGTACAGGTCGGCGGTGGCCGGCACCAGCTCCGCCGGGAACCAGTTCGCCAGCTCCTGCTCCAGCGGGGGCCCGAGCCGCGTGACCGCCAGGTCGGCGTCGACGTACGTCCCCGTCCGCTCGGACAGCGCCCGGTAGCAGGCGTGGATGCCGGGCCGGGAGTCGATCAGCGTCATGTCGAGGTCGAAGCCGACGGTCGGGGCGGGGCGGGTCGCAAGGGCCATGGGAGCCATTGTGCCGGGGAGCCGGGCAGCGCCCCACGGCACCCGGGCACGGGCGCCCCTGCCCGGCCGTGACCGGAGCGGGTGCGGCCGGAGGGGGTGCGGCCGGGGGGTGCGGCCGTGCCGGGGACGCAGCGGCCGCGACGTGCCCGGCTACGGCGCCCACCAGGCCGAGGTGCGCGAGGGACGCGGTCCTCGGGGGGAGCGGCCCCCGTCCTCCGGGGCGCCCGGGCACCCGCGGGTCCGGGCGCCGGCGCGCGGGCCCCGGGAGGCGCAGGTCCTGGGGGCGCGGGACGCGGGGGGCGGGCTCCAGGGTGGCCGGGCTCGCGGGTCCGGGCGCCGGCGCGCGGGCCCCGGGGGGCGCAGGCCCTGGGGGCGCGGGACGCGGGGGGCGGGCTCCAGGGTGGCCGGGCTCGCGGGTCCGGGCGCCGGCGCGCGGGCCCCGGAAGGCGCAGGTCCTGGGGGCGCGGGACGCGGGGGGCGGGCTCCAGGGTGGCCGGGCTCGCGGGTCCGGGCGCCGGCGCGCGGGCCCCGGGGGCTCAGCCCGCGGGGCGGCGGGCCCGCCACACCAGGTACAGCGCGGAGGCGAGCGCCGCGCCCCGCAGGACCCACGGCCAGGTGTCGGCGACGGCGGCGTTCATGTGGCCGTCGGCGATCGGGTCGCCCCAGCGCCCGTCGGTGCGGCCCCACAGCCACACGATCCCGGACGCGGCGACCAGCCCCGGCAGCCCCAGCACCGCCCATTTGACCTGGGCCGGGGTCAGGCGGCGGGACAGGAGGGTGATCAGCCAGCCCAGGGCCAGCGGCAGGAGGTTGCCGAGCGCCGCGCCGGCCACCAGGAGCGCCGCGGCGAACAGCAGCAGCGGGTTGTTCCAGCCGCCCTCGGGCCACGGCCGGGGCAGGCGGCGGCGGGCGGGGACGGCGGCCTCGACGACCTCGCCGGGCCGGCCGGCCGCACCGGGACCGCCCGGACCGTCGGGGACCGCGGCGGGACCGGCGGCGGCCACCCGCTCCTCGGCCCGCCGCGGCGGGGGCTTCAGCAGCTCCGGGATCTCCACGCCGCCGACGAACCCCGGCACGCTGTCACCGACGTCGAAGGGGCTGTTCTCCACGCGCCACCAGTCGGGCTGCCGGACGCTGCCGCCCAGTTCGTGCGCGGCGGCCAGGTGGGGTGGGGACGCCACGTCGGACTGTGCGGCTCCCGGTGCGGCGGCGGGCGGCGGCTCGGCCGGTCGCGGGCGGGGGGCGACGCGGCGCAGGCCCTTGCGGCGCTCTTTCCGCGGGGACTGCGCGTCGCGCTGTACGGGCACGGCGGCGGGCGCCCGGGGCGGCGCACCGGTGCCGGTGCGGTTGTCGGTGCCGGTGCGGGTGTCGCCGGCCGCCTCGACGACGTCGTCCGGGCTGCCGAGCCGGTCCAGGATGCGGCGCACGGCCGCGGGCGAGTCGACGACCGCCTTCGACCGGCGCTTGTCGATCTCCTCGCGCAACTCCGCCACCAGTCGCATGCGCGCGGCCGACGGCAGCTGCCGCTGCTGGGCCACGTCGCCGACCCGGCTCAGATACTCGTAGACGACCTGATCGCTCTCGATCCCCACGAACCCCTCCGGGGCGCTGCGGTGTTGATGCCCCGATGGACGACGGTACCCCCTGTCCGGGGGCGCAGCGCGCACGCCGACGCGCGCCCCCTCGTCGTACCCACCCGCTACCGTGGGGCGGATGAGCACCGAGGAGAAGCCCGCGGCCCCCCGGTCCCTCGCGGAAGCGCTCCGTGCCAGGGACGACGCCTCCCTGGCCGCCCTCCTGCGCAGCCGTCCCGACCTCGTCACCCCCGTGCCCACGGACCTCACCCAGCTCGCCACCCGGGCCGGCACCCGCGCCTCGGTCGTGCGCGCCCTGGAGCGGCTGGACCGGTTCGCGCTCCAGACGGCGGAAGCGCTGGCCGTCGCCGCGGACCCGGCGTCGTACGACGAACTGCTCGGGCTCATGGCCGGCGACGAGCACGACCCGGCCGTCGCCGCCGCGCTGCCCCGGGCCGTCGGCACCCTGCGCGAACAGGCGCTGGTGTGGGGCGGCGACGAGCGGTTGCGGCTGGTGCGCACGGCCCGCGAGCTGCTCGCCCCCACCCCGCAGCACCCGTCCCCGACCGGCCTCGGGCCCACCGTCCAGGAGGCCACCGCCGGGATGTCCCCCGGCCGCATCCAGGAGATCCTCGCCGCGGCCGGGCTGGCCTCCACCCACGACTCCGTGTCCGCCGTGGCCGCGCTCACCGGCTTGTTCACCGACCGGGGCCGGATGGCGGCGCTGCTCGCCGAGGTCCCGGCCGACTCCCGGGAGGTGCTGGACCGCCTCGTCTGGGGGCCGCCCTACGGCCAGGTCACCGCCGACCCCGCGCCCCGGCTGCGGCTGCTGCTGGACCGCGGGCTGCTGCTGCCGACCGCGCCCGGCACGGTGGTCCTGCCCCGCGAGGTCGCCCTGCACCTGCGCGCCGGCCGCGCGCACCGCACGCCCGAGCCGGTGCCGCCGCCGGTGGCGGTCGCCGCCGCGCACCGGCCGCCGATGGTGGACGCCACCGCGGCCGGCCAGGCCCTGGCGGCGCTGGACACGGTCGAGGAACTGCTGAAGGACTGGGACGAGGGCGGCCCGGCGGTGCTGCGGGCCGGCGGGCTGAGCGTGCGCGACCTGAAGCGGACCGCCGTCGCCCTGGACGTGCCGGAGCCGGTCGCCGCCTTCTGGGTGGAACTGGCCTACGCCGCCGGACTGCTGGCCTCCGACGGGGAGGCCGACGAGCGGTACGCGGCGACGCCGGCCTACGACGAGTGGCGGGAGCTGCCCGCCGCCGAGCGCTGGGCGCGGCTGGCCGGGGCATGGCTGACGGCGACCCGGGCGCCGGGGCTGGTCGGCGGGCGGGACGCCAAGGACCGGACGTTGTCGGCGCTGGGCCCGGGCCTGGACCGTTCGGCGGCGCCGGAGGTACGGCACCGGGTGCTGGCCCTGCTGGCGGAGCTGCCGCGGGGCGCCGCGCCGGACGCGGAGTCGGTGCTGGCCCGGCTGCACTGGGAGCGCCCGCAGCGCCGGGAGGACGACCTGCGCGCCCGGCTCGCCCGGTGGACGCTGTCCGAGGCGGAGCTGCTCGGCGTGACCGGGCGCGGCGCGCTGTCGGCGCCGGGGCGCGCGCTGATCGGGGCGCCCGGGCCGACCCGGGAGCCGGAGCCGACGGGGGAGCCGGGGCGGGCGGCTTCGCAGGGGGCGGGGCAGTCGTCGGCTCAGGGCGCGGGGCAGTCGTCGTCCCGGGGAGTGGGGCAGCCGTCCCAGGCGCTCGGGCGGTCCCAGGTGCCCGGGCCGCAGCCCCAGGAGCAGGGACAGCCCCAAGCCCCCGGGCAGCCCCAGGAGCACGGAGAGCCCCACGCACCCGCGCAGACGGGGCCTGCGGCGGAGCGGAAGCCGGCGGCCGGGGCGCAGGCAGAGCCCGAGGCCGGGAAGGGGCGGGAGCCGGCGGCCGAGGCGCAGGCGGAGCCCGAGGCCGGGAAGGGGCGGGAGCCGGCGGCCGAGGCGCAGGCGGAGCCCGGGGCCGGGAAGGCGCGGGAGTGGGCGGCCGGGGGCCCCGGCGACAAGCTGCCCGTCCACCACCACCGGACCACCCCGCAGCACGCGGCGCCGGGCCCGGCGGTCCCGCCGTACCCGGCGCCGGACCCCGGGGCCGAGCGGTACTCCGTCCCCCGCCCCGCGCCCCTGTCCCCCGCCGAGCAGGCCGCCGCGTGCGCCTCCGCCGCCCGGCTGCTCGCCCCGCTGCTGCCCGAGCCGCTGGACCACGTGCTGCTCCAGGCGGACCTGACGGCGGTGGCGCCGGGGCCGCTGGAGCGTCCGCTGGCGGACATGCTGGGCGTGCTGGCGGACGTGGAGTCCAAGGGCGGGGCGACGGTCTACCGGTTCACGCCCGGTTCGGTGCGCCGCGCCCTGGACGCCGGGCGGACCGCCGCCGACCTGCACGCCTTCCTCGCCGCGCACTCCCGGACGCCGGTGCCCCAGCCGCTGGCGTACCTGATCGACGACGTGGCCCGCCGGCACGGACATCTGCGGGTCGGCGCCGCCTCGGCGTACGTGCGCTGCGACGACGACGCGATGCTCAACGAGATCCTCGCCGACAAGCGGGCCGCGGGCCTCGGGCTGCGCCGGCTGGCACCGACCGTGCTGGCCGCGCAGGCGGGCCCCGCGGCGCTGCTGGAAGGGCTGCGGGGCATGGGATTCGCGCCGGCCGCCGAGTCCGCCGAGGGCGATGTGCTGATCACCCGCGCCGACGCCCACCGCACCCCGCCGCGCACCCCGCCGGAGCCGGTGCCGGACGGGCCGCCGGTGCCGGACGACACGCTGCTGGCGGCGGCGATCCGGGCGGTCCGGGCCGGTGACCTGGCCTCCACGGCACCGCGCAAGCCGTCCCCGGAGGCGGTGGGGGCCGGCGAGCTGCCGCGCACGTCCGCCGCGGAGACCCTCGCCACCACGCAGGCCGCCGTACTGACCGGCGAGGCGCTGTGGATCGGCTATGTGAACGCCGAGGGTGCCGCCAGCCAGCGGGTCATCGCCCCGATCCGCGTGGAGGGCGGCTACGTGACGGCGTACGACCACACGGCCGACGAGGTGCGCACCTTTCCGCTGCACCGGATCACGGGGGTCGCGGAGCTGGCCGACGACGCCACCTGACGGCGGCCCCCCTCCCTTTACGGTCCACCGCTGGGAATTCCGCTTTCTTCCGCTCTTTCGGGCGTAATCGTCGATTTATGCACGCCACGCCGGGCTTTTCGCACCCCAGAGGGAGCTTTCTTCATATTCCGCATCGGTCTGCAGGGAGGCGGGCAGCCACCGCTTGTCCTACTCCGAAGCGAAAGGAAGCTTCCGATGCGTTCCATCCGTCGTGCCGCCGCCGTCCTGACCTCCACCGTCGTGCTGCTCGGGGCGTTCGCCGCCGAGGCCGCGGCGATCGGCATCGACCTCACCGGAGGCGCGACCTTCTGATCCCTGCCGCCCCCCTGTCCGGGCCGGTCCGAGTCCCCTGGGCCGGCCCGCTGCGAGCTGCCCGCCCCGACGACCGGTACCGAAAGGCCAGAAACCCATGTGCTCCACCTCCGAGCCCTCCTCCCCCGCCCGTTCCGCCATCGCGGTCTCCGTCTCCGCCCTGATCACCGGTGCGGCGCTGCTCGGCGCGCTCGCCCCCGAGGCCGCCGCCCTGCCCCTGCCGCTGCCGGCCACCGGCGTCGAGCGGGTCGTCACCGAGGGCGTCACCGTGGAGGGACCGCTGGTGAACAACCTCACTCTGCCCTAGCCCCGCCCGAGGATCAGGCAAACTGGACGTTTGGCCGAGCCGTCCGGCCGTACGCGAAAGGGTGCCGCCCGTGAATGGTCCGCTGATCGTCCAGTCCGACAAGACCCTGCTCCTGGAAGTCGACCACGAGCTGGCCGACGAGTGCCGTCGGGCCATCGCGCCCTTCGCCGAGCTGGAGCGGGCGCCGGAGCACATCCACACCTACCGGCTCACGCCGCTGGGCCTGTGGAACGCGCGCGCGGCCGGCCACGACGCCGAACAGGTCGTGGACGCCCTGGTGCAGTACAGCCGCTACCCCGTGCCGCACGCGCTGCTCGTCGACATCGCCGAGACGATGGACCGCTACGGCCGGCTCAGCCTGGTCAAGCACCCGGCGCACGGCCTGGTGCTGACCACCACCGACCGGCCGGTGCTGGAGGAGGTCCTGAAGTCGAAGCGGGTGGCACCGCTGGTCGGCACCCGCATCGACCCGGACACCGTGGCCGTGCACCCCTCCGAGCGCGGGCAGATCAAGCAGACGCTGCTGAAACTGGGCTGGCCGGCCGAGGACCTCGCCGGGTACGTCGACGGCGAGGCGCACCCGATCGAGCTGGCGGAGGACGGCTGGGCGCTGCGCCCGTACCAGAAGCAGGCGGTGGAGAACTTCTGGCACGGCGGGTCCGGCGTGGTCGTCCTGCCCTGCGGGGCGGGGAAGACGCTGGTCGGGGCGGGGTCCATGGCCCAGGCGAAGTCGACCACGCTGATCCTGGTCACCAACACCGTCTCCGCCCGGCAGTGGAAGCACGAGCTGGTGAGGCGCACCTCGCTGACCGAGGAGGAGATCGGCGAGTACAGCGGCACCAGGAAGGAGATCCGGCCGGTCACCATCGCCACGTACCAGGTGCTGACGACGAAGCGGAAGGGCGTCTATCCGCACCTGGAGCTGTTCGACTCCCGGGACTGGGGGCTGATCGTCTACGACGAGGTGCATCTGCTGCCGGCGCCGGTCTTCAAGTTCACCGCCGACCTCCAGGCCCGGCGCCGGCTGGGTCTGACCGCGACGCTGGTCCGGGAGGACGGCCGCGAGTCCGACGTCTTCTCGCTGATCGGGCCCAAGCGGTTCGACGCGCCGTGGAAGGAGATCGAGGCGCAGGGCTACATCGCGCCCGCCGACTGCGTGGAGGTCCGGGTCAACCTCACCGAGTCCGAGCGGCTGGCCTACGCCACCGCCGAGACGGAGGAGAAGTACCGCTTCTGCGCGACCACCGCGACCAAGCGGAAGGTGACGGAGGCGATCGTCCGCCGCTTCGCCGGGCAGCAGACCCTGGTCATCGGCCAGTACATCGACCAGCTCGACGAACTGGGCGAGCACCTGGACGCACCGGTGATCAAGGGCGAGACGTCCAACGCCCAGCGGGAGAAACTGTTCGAGGCCTTCCGGCAGGGCGAGATCAGCGTGCTGGTGGTGTCCAAGGTGGCGAACTTCTCCATCGACCTGCCGGAGGCGACGGTCGCCATCCAGGTGTCCGGCACCTTCGGGTCGCGGCAGGAGGAGGCGCAGCGCCTGGGCCGGGTGCTGCGGCCCAAGTCGGACGGGCACCAGGCGCACTTCTACTCGGTCGTCGCCCGCGACACCATCGACCAGGACTTCGCGGCGCACCGCCAGCGGTTCCTGGCGGAGCAGGGCTATGCGTACCGGATCGTGGACGCGGACGAGATCCTGGCGGAGAGCTGAGCCGACGGCCCGGCGACGGGCGCCGGCCCTCACCGGTGGCGGACGCCCGCCTCCTCGCCGTACTCGCCGAGGATGATCACGTCGAAGGCGGCACCCGCGAACACCTTGACGGCGCGCAGGGCGTCGCCGAGCCGGTGCCGGTGGCTGCCGGCCACGGGCGTGGCGCCGGACGGGCGGCCCGGCGCCGGGGCGGGGGAGATGGTTGCTGCGCTCATGTCTCCATAGTGCGATTCGGGACATAAGCCTGACGTCGGTCTCCGGACCGAACCTCGCGAGCCGTTCCGTACGCCTGCGGGCCGATGCCTGGTCCTCACGGGGTAGGGGACGGCCGCAGGGGACGTCCCCGAGTCGGATGCGGGCGCCCGGGCCGGAAGCGATGCCCCCGGGCGCGGCGGCCGGATGCCGTCGCTCCGCCGGAAATCCGCTGGCGCCCCCGGAGGCGCTCTCCTAAAATCACCGCTCTTGCCCGCCTCCCCACGGAGAGCCGCCGCCCGGACGGAAACCGGCCGGCATCACGCGCACGTCGCGTCCAGCCACGCAGCAGGTCTTCCGGAGGCACCGCCTTGTCCACGCCCGTCCACGACGACCCTCTCGACGCCCCTTTCGACGACCCGCTCGCCCGGGAGCGCTCCCACCTCGCCGCGTCCCGCTCCGCACTGCGCGCCATGCGGGAGGACGTCGAGTCCCTCGACATCACCGACGTCACCGCGAACTGGGTCAACGCCGCCGTCCTGGAACGCCAGATCGAGGACCGCATCAAGGCGCTGGCCGACCTCGGCGACACCCCGCTGTTCTTCGGGCGGCTGGACTACCTGCGCGCCCCGGGCGCCGAGCCGGCCGAGGGAGCCGAGGAACCAGAGGGGCGCGAAGCGCCGTCCTCGCAAGGGCGGCGGTGGGAGACGGGCGGGCGGTTCTACATCGGGCGCCGGCATGTGCACGACGCCGACGGCGATCCGATGGTCATCGACTGGCGGGCGCCGGTCTCGCAGCCGTTCTACCGGGCGTCCCGGAAGGACCCCATGGGCATCGCGCTGCGCCGCCGCTTCGGCTACACCGGCGGCGACCTCACGGCGTACGAGGACGAGCACCTGTCCGACCCGGCCGAGGCGGCGGCCACCAGCAAGCTGCTCCAGCAGGAGATCGAGCGGCCCCGCGTCGGCCCGATGCGCGACATCGTGGCGACCATCCAGCCCGAGCAGGACGAGATCGTGCGTGCCGGGCTCGGCGGCACCGTCTGCGTGCAGGGCGGCCCCGGCACCGGGAAGACCGCCGTGGGCCTGCACCGGGTCGCCTACCTCCTCTACGCCCACCGGGAGCGGCTGGCCCGCACCGGCACCCTGGTCATCGGGCCGAACGAGTCCTTCCTGCACTACATCGAGCAGGTGCTGCCCGCCCTCGGCGAGCTGACGGTCCGCCAGGCCACGGTGGACGACCTGGTGGCGCACGTCGAGGTGCGCGGCGCGGACGACGCCGCGGCGGCCGTGGTCAAGGGCGACGCGCGGATGGCCGAGGTGCTGCGCCGGGCCCTGTACGCGCACGTCACCATGCCCACCCAGCCGGTGGTCGTGGTGCGCGGCTCGCGCCGCTGGCGGGTGGCGGCGTACGAACTGGAGGAGATCGTCCGCGAGTTGCTCGACCGCGGCATCCGCTACGGCGCCGCCCGCGAGGCCCTGCCGCAGCGCATCGCGCACGCGGTGCTGGTGCAGATGGAGCGGGCCGGCGAGGCCCCGGACGACCGGGTGCAGAACGCGGTGGCGCGCAGTGCGGCCGTCAAGGCGGCGGTGAAGGCCGTCTGGCCGGCCGTCGACCCGGCGAAGCTGGTGCTCCGCCTGCTGTCGGACGCCGGCTTCCTCGCCGAGCACGCCGACGGCGTCCTCACCGAGGACGAGCAGAAGGCGATCCTGTGGGTGAAGCCCGCGCGATCGGTGAGGTCCGCCAGGTGGTCGCCCGCGGACGCGGTGCTGGTCGACGAGGCCACCGACCTGATCGAGCGCACCCACTCCCTGGGCCACGTCGTGCTGGACGAGGCCCAGGACCTCTCCCCGATGCAGTACCGCGCGGTGGGCCGCCGCTGCACCACCGGCAGCGCCACCGTCCTCGGCGACCTGGCGCAGGGCACCACGCCCTGGGCGACCCGGAGCTGGCAGGAGGCCCTGGGCCACCTGGGCAAGGACGGTGCGGTGGTCGAGGAACTGACCGCCGGTTTCCGCGTGCCGACGGACGTCATCGCCTACGCCTCCCGGCTGCTGCCGCACATCGCGCCGGGCCTGACCCCGGTGGCGTCCATCCGCGAGAACCCGGGCTTCTTCGAGATGCGCAGGACCGCCGACGGCTGCGCGGACGTCGTGGCGGCCTGCCGCGAACTGCTGCGCAACGAGGGCTCGGTCGGCCTGATCGCCGCCGACGCCCGCGTCCCCGGGCTGGCCGACGCGCTCGCGGCGGCGGGCATCGGCCACCTGGGCCCGGGCGAGGAGACGACGCGGGCCACCCGCCTCACGCTGGTCCCGGCCTCCCTGGCCAAGGGCCTGGAGTACGACTACGTGGTCCTCGACGAGCCCGGCGCGATCGTCGACGGGGAACCGGACGAACGCACCGGCCTGCGGCGCCTGTACGTCTGTCTGACCCGAGCGGTGTCGGGCCTGATCGTGACGCACGGCACCGAGCTGCCGGCTCAGCTGGCGGCGTAGCGGGGCGCGGCGGGCTACGCCGGGGGGTGATGCGGCCCGGCGCCGCGCCGCCGGGGGGTGATGCGGCCCGGCGCAGCGTCGGTGCGGCCGGGAGTCGGCGGCGCGGCCCCGCGCGGCGGGCCCCCACTCCCGGCTTCGCTCGAGCGGGGCCCCATCGCCCACCCGCACCGCCCTGGGGGCGCCTCCCAGGCCGTTTCAGGCGCTGGGGGGAAGCACGACCGCCCGCGGGCTGCGCCGGTGGGCACCTGCGGGGCCGGGCCGGCGGGCGTCCGTGGGCTACGACCCGAGCACCCGCCGCCACTGCGCCACGGCCTCCGCGGAAACCGGCCCGTCCCAGCCCTCGGGCCGCGCCGCGCCCCCGATGTGGAAGGCGTCGATCCCCGCCTCCAGCAGCACCGGCACATGGTCCAGCCGCAGCCCGCCGCCGACCAGAAGCTGCTGCTCGTACCCGGGCTCACCGCGCCGCCGTGCCTCGGCGACCAGCGTCGGCAGCCCCGCGTCGACCCCGCCGGCCGCCCCGGCCGTCAGGTAGGTGTCCAGCCCGGGCAGGTCGCCGAGCTGCTTGCGCAGCGCACCCCGGTCGGCGGCCCGGTCGATCGCGCGGTGGAACGTCCACCGGCAGCCGTGCAGCGCCCCCGCGACCCGCTCCACCGCCGCCAGGTCCACCCCGCCGTGGGCGTCCAGGAACCCGAGCACGAACTGCTCCGCCCCGGCCTCCCGCAGCTCCCCCGCGACCCGTACCAGCCGCTCGGCGTCCCCGGCGGCGAACCCGTCCGCCAGCCGCAGCATCACGCGTACGTCGATGTCGACGGCGGCGCGGACCGCGGCCACGGTCGTGGCCGACGGGGTGAGCCCGTCGGCCGCCATGTCGGTGACCAGTTCGAGGCGGTCCGCGCCTCCGGCCTGGGCGGCGACCGCGTCCTCGACGTCGAGGGCGATCACCTCCAGGACTGCACGCTTGCTCATGGGACCCCATTCGTCGGCGGCTACAGGTGGAGATGGCGCTGGAGATGGAGCTAGACATGGCGCTACAGGTCTAGTCCAATCCAAGACTACGCCCCCGCCGACCGCCCCGGTCAGTCGCCGAAGATGTTCAGCTCCGCCGCCTCCACCCCGGCCAGCTCGAACGAGGCCCCGTCGACCGGCCGCCCCGCGTACAGCCGTACGAGTGTCGCCGCGTCCCCGATGAACCGCCCCGGCGGCCGGTCACCGCTCGCCTCGCCCAGCTTCAGCGGCTCGTCCATGTCGTCGAGGTCGGCGTGCAGCGGCACGTGCCCGCGCTCGCGGGTGACCGTGGCCAGCAGCGCGAGCGCCTCCGGCAGGCCGCGCCCGGCGTACGCCCCCGGTTCACCGAACGTCGCGCGCACATCACCGGCGTGCACCCACTCGCCCAGCGCGATCGCGTCCAGCACACCGCCCGCCCGGCCGATCACCGGCCCGGCCTCGGTCATGCCGCGCTCCAGCTCGTCGACGACCCGGGCGTTGGACCAGTCGGCGCGCTCGGCGATGTCCCGGTCGTTGGACTCGGGCGAGAAGACGCCCTTCTCGAAGCGGTTCTCCACCACCCGGATCAGCGCGGACGAGCAGTGGGCCAGCATGTCCCGCACGGTCCAGCCGGGACAGGCCGCCACCGGCAGCGCGAAGTCCTCGTCCTTCCGGGACCTCAGCAGCGGTACCAGCTCGTCCCGCTCGATCACCAGCAGCCGCCCGGGCAGCTCGGGGTCGCGTACGTCGTGCATGTCGGCAGGTGTCGTCATGGGTCCACGCTAGGGGCAGCGGGGCCGAGGACGGGAGAGCGACGGGGGCGGCAGGAGGACGGCGGGAGGGCGACGGGAGGGCGACGGGAGGCCAGAGGGGAACGGCGGGAGAATGGGCGCATGGCCGATCTCGACGCGCTGCGCACCCGTTTCACCCGCGCCCTGGACGGAGCCCGGCGTTCCGGGGCGGAGCCCGGCGCCGGGACCCCGTGGCCCGACCCGGTGCCCTACGCCGACAACCTGCTCGCCCGCTGGCAGGAGCCGCAGCGCCGCTACCACACCCTCGCCCATCTCACCGCGGTCCTCGACCACGTCGACCTGCTCCAGGAGCACGCCGCCGACCCGGACGCCGTACGCCTCGCCGCCTGGTTCCACGACGCCGTCTACCTGCCCGACCGCTCCGAGAACGAGGAGCGGTCCGCGCGCCTCGCCGAACGCGCCCTGCCCGAGGCCGGGGTGGCCCGGGAGACGACCGCGGAGGTGGCCCGCCTGGTCCGGCTCACCGTCTCCCACGACCCGGCCGGCGACGACCGCAACGGCCAGGTGCTGTGCGACGCCGACCTCGCGATCCTCGCCGCGCCGCCGTCGGCGTACGCCGCCTACACCGCGGCCGTCCGCGAGGAGTACCACTTCGTGCCGAACGACGCCTTCCGCGCCGGCCGGTCCGCGGTCCTGCGCCGGCTCCTCGACCTGCCCCGGCTGTTCCACACCCCCTACGGTCAGCGGGAATGGGAGCCGACCACCCGCTACAACCTCACCGCCGAGCTGGAAATGCTCTCGCTGGACGACAGCCCGGCACCGTAGCCTGCCCGGCATGCGGAACATGGGCGGGGAACGCGTGGAAGAGGCCGTCGGATGCGCCGTGGCGGCGCTGCGGGCGGCGACGGACCGGGACTGGGACGAGCCGCGGGCGGGCGGCCTGGACTGGAGCGTGCGGCAGACGGCGACGCACGTCGCGGAGTGCCTCGTCGGCTATGCGGCACAGCTCGCCGGGCGGGCGGGCGACGCCTACCTCCCGTTCGAGATCGGCCTCGACGAGGGCACCGGCAACGAAGGCACCCTGCGGGTCGTCGAGGCGATGGGCGGCCTGCTCGCCGCCACCGTCCGCACCACGCCCCGCGAGGTCCGCGCCTTCCATCCGTACCCCTTCCGCAGCGCCAACCGCGAGGGCTTCGCCGCGATGGGCATCGCCGAGGTGCTGCTGCACACCCACGACATCGCCGAGGGCCTGGGCGTGGACTTCGCGCCGCCCGCCGACGTCTGCGAATACGTGCTGACCCGGATCTTCCCGCACGTCCGGCCGGCCGCCGACCCCTGGCGCACGCTCCTGTGGGCCACCGGCCGCGGCGAACTGCCCGGCCGCGCCCGGGTGACGGAGTGGCGCTGGAAGAACAACCTCGTCCACCCGGCCGGCCGGCTCACCCTGGAGGGCGTCACGCCCGCGTCCGCGGCCGACCTGGGCATCGGCGGCGACGGCGGCTTCGCATGGGTCGAGGGCGGGCCGATCGACGGCACCCGGGAGGGCGCCGGACTGCTGACCGAGGCCTACCGGGAGGGCGTGCACCGTCCCGAGTGGGGCATGTTCGCACTGGTCCGCCGGGAGGACGGGCTGGCGGTCGGCGCCATGGGCTTCCACGGGCCCCCGGACGAGGACGGCCGGGTGGAGGTCGGCTACGACCTCGTCGAGGCCGCCCGCGGCCACGGCTACGCGACGGAGGCGCTGCTCGCCCTCACGGCGTGGGCGCTGGACCACGAGGAGGTGACGTCCGTGTTCGCCCGGACCGAGTCCGGCAACCTGGCCTCCCAGAACGTCCTCGTCCGGGCCGGTTTCACGCGGGTCGCCGAGGACGACGAGCAGTCCGCCTACGAGCTGCGCGGATAGGCCCCGCGCTTGCGCCGTCTGAGGCCCGCGCCGTGCAGCAGCCGCACCACCTCGCGGCTGCTGACCTGCACCGCCCCGGCGCCCACCGCGTCCGCGTACCGGTGGGATGGGATGTCGTAGTGGTCGCGTTCGAAGGCGCGCCGGGGCACACCCAGCCGCGCGGCGAACGCGTGCAGTTCGTCGTAGGAGACGTCACTGACCAGGTGCGACCACATCCGGCCGTGGCCGGGCCAGGTCGGCGGGTCGATGTAGACGGTCACGAGGAGGGCGCCCCGCCGGTCCGGCCCAGCGAGCCCACCGCCGCCACCTTCACGCCCGCCTTGCCGCACACCCAGTGCGGGTCGGGGCCCAGTTCCGGTTGGACGTCCAGCGCGTGCGGGTCGCCGGAGCCGCACACCGGGCACAGCGGCCAGCGGCCGTACCGCTCCAGCAGCGCGTCCTGCACGTCCTGCGCGACCAGCCCGGCCACGAACTCCGCACCCTCGGGCCACTGCTCGACCCACCACCGCCGCTGTACGACGGACTCCTCGACGAGCGACACCACGTCCGCCTCGGCCACGTCGCCCGCCACGAGGTCGGCGAGGACGAGGGCGCGCGCGGCGTGCAGAGTCTGCTCCAAGGGGCTGACGGGATCCATGCACCCATTGTGCGCGCGCCCCACGCGCTCTTGACGGGCCCACGATCCGAAAATATCTTTCATGGGTGACCGAGGAAGTGAAGGAAACTTTCGGTCGGGCCTCCGCCCCGGGCGGCGGCACCGCCCCGGCGCCCGCCCCCGCCGCCCTCGCGGCCAAGGTGCGCACGCTGGCGCCGTCGATGACCCGTTCCATGCAGCGGGTCGCCGAGGCCGTCGCGAGCGACCCGGCCGGCTGCGCGGCCCTCACCGTCACCGGCCTCGCCGAGCTGACCGGCACCAGCGAGGCGACCGTCGTGCGCACCGCCCGCCTGCTCGGCTACCCCGGCTACCGCGACCTGCGCCTCGCCCTCGCCGGACTCGCCGCCCAGCAGCAGTCCGGCCGCGCCCCCGCCATCACCACCGACATCGCGGTGGACGACCCGATCGCCGACGTGGTGGCCAAGCTCGCCTACGAGGAGCAGCAGACCCTCGCCGACACGGCCGCCGGCCTGGACACCGCACAGCTCGGCGCCGCCGTCACCGCGCTGGCCGCCGCCCGCCGCACCGACGTGTACGGCATCGGCGCCTCCGGGCTGGTCGCCCAGGACCTCACCCAGAAGCTGCTGCGCATAGGGCTCATAGCCCACGCGCCCGGCGACCCGCACCTCGCCGTCACCAACGCGGTGCAGCTGCGCTCCGGTGACGTCGCCATCGCCATCACCCACTCCGGTTCGACCGGGGACGTGATCGAGCCGCTGCGGGTCGCCTTCGAGCACGGGGCGACGACGATCGCCGTCACCGGCCGCCCCGACAGCCCGGTCACGCAGTACGCCGACCACGTGCTGACCACGTCCACCTCGCGGGAGAGCGAGCTGCGGCCGGCGGCGATGTCGTCCCGGACCAGTCAGCTGCTGGTCGTGGACTGCCTGTTCGTGGGGGTGGCGCAGCGGACGTACGACGTGGCGGCGCCGGCGCTGTCGGCCTCGTACGAGGCGCTGGCCCACCGGCACGGAGGGCCGCGCGGCAGACCGTAGGGCCGGGTCGTCACGGGCGGTCGCGGGCCGTCCGTGGCCGGTCGCCGCCCACCCGGCCGAGCCGCACACCGATACCGCCCCGCGCCCCTCGGGACAAGACACACACGGAAGTTGAAGAGAGCCGCCCCTCCATGACTGCCACCCCCCGTCACCCCGACCTCCGCTCCCAGCTGGAGCACCTCACCACCGAGGCCTTCCGGCCCGAGCTGGCCGAGATCGACCGGTTGCCCACGCTCGACATCGCGCGGCTGATGAACGGCGAGGACACCGGGGTGCCCGCCGCGGTCGCCGAGCGGCTGCCGGAGATCGCCGCCGCCGTCGACGCCGTGGCCGCCCGGATGACCCGCGGCGGGCGGCTGGTCTACGCGGGCGCGGGCACCGCCGGCCGGCTCGGCGTGCTGGACGCCTCCGAGTGCCCGCCGACCTTCAACACCGCCCCCGGCCAGGTCGTCGGCCTGATCGCGGGCGGCCCCGAGGCCATGGTCAGCTCCGTGGAGGGCGCCGAGGACTCCGCCGAGCTGGCCCGCGCCGACCTCGACACGCTCGCGCTGACCGCCGACGACACGGTGGTCGGCGTCTCCGCCTCCGGCCGCACGCCCTACGCGATCGCCGCCGTCGAGCACGCCCGCGCCCGCGGCGCCCTGACCGTCGGCCTGGCGTGCAACAGCGGCAGCGCCCTCGCCGCCGCCGCCGAGCACGGCATCGAGGTCGTCGTCGGGCCCGAGCTGATCACCGGCTCGACCCGGCTGAAGGCCGGCACGGCGCAGAAGCTGGTCCTCAACATGCTGTCGACGATCACGATGGTCCGCCTCGGCAAGACGTACGGGAACCTGATGGTCGACGTCCGCGCCTCCAACGAGAAACTGCGCGCCCGGTCGCGGCGGATCGTCGCGCTCGCCACCGGCGCGGACGACGCGGAGGTGGAACGGGCCCTGGCCGCCACCGACGGCGAGGTGAAGCACGCCATCCTGACCCTGCTGGCCGACGTGGACGGCCCGACGGCCGCCCGCCTTCTGGAGGACTCCGGCGGCCATCTGCGCGCCGCGCTGGCAGCGGCGGGCGGCTGACCGCACCCTCGGGGTGTGCCCCACGACCCCCGCTCCACGGCCACCGCGCTCCTCCCCCTGGTGGGCGGGCCCGCGAACGTCCGCTCCGTCGCCCACTGCGTCACCCGCCTCCGGCTGGGCCTCGCCGACCGGTCCCGGGTGCGGGACGCCGAACTGCGGGCGCTGCCCGGGGTGCTGGGCGTCGTCGAGGACGGCCGGTCGTACCAGATCGTGCTGGGGCCCGGGGTGGTGGGCCGGGTGGCGGAGGAGTTCGAACGGCTGCTGGGGGCGCCGACGGCCGCGCGGCAACTGGCCGACCGGGGAGGCGAGTTGCGGGCGGCCCGCAAGGAGCGCAACGCCACCCCGCTGAAGACGGCGCTGCGCCGGGTGGCGGACATCTTCGTCCCCCTCATCCCGGCCCTGATCGGCTGCGGCATCCTGGCCGGCGTCGGCGGCCTGCTGCGCAACGCGGGCTGGCTGACGGGGCTCACGCCCGCGCTGACCGCCCTGTCCTCCGCCTTCATGGCCCTGATCGCGGTCTTCGTCGGGCACAACACGGCCAAGCAGTTCGGCGGCACCCCGGTGCTGGGCGGCGCGGTGGCGGCCGTCGTGGTGTACCCGGGGGTGGCGCAGGTGACGGCGTTCGGGACGCCGCTCGCCCCGGGCCAGGGCGGCGTCCTCGGCGCGCTCGCGGCGGCCCTCCTCGGCACCTGCGTGGAGAAGTGGTGCCGCGCCCGCCTCCCCGGCACCCTGGACGTCCTCCTCACCCCCACCCTCACGGTCCTGGTCTCCGGCCTGCTCACGCTCTACGTCCTCATGGCCACGGCCGGCACGGTGTCCTCGGCCGTCGGCACGGCGGCGAACTGGCTGCTCGCGACGACGGGCGCACTGGCCGGCCTGCTGCTCGGCGGCCTCTTCCTCCCCCTGGTGATGCTCGGCCTGCACCAGGCCCTGATCCCGATCCACACCACCCTCATCGACCAGCAGGGCCACACCGTGCTGCTGCCCCTCCTCGCCATGGCGGGCGCGGGCCAGGTCGGCGCGGCGGCGGCCGTGTACGTCCGCCTGCGCCACGACACGTCCATCCGTACGACGATCAGATCGGCCCTCCCGGCGGGTCTGCTGGGCGTGGGCGAGCCGCTCATCTACGGCGTCTCGCTCCCCCTCGGCCGCCCCTTCCTCACGGCCTGCGTGGGCGGGGCGGCGGGCGGCGCCTTCGTCGGTCTGTTCGCGATGCTCGGCACCCCGACGGGCGCGACGGCGATCGGCCCGTCGGGCTGGGCCCTGTTCCCGCTGCTCGCGGGCAGCGGCGGCTGGGCGCTCACGGCGGCGGTGTACGGGGGCGGGCTGCTGACGGGGTACGCGGTCGGCTTCGCGGCGACGTACTTCTTCGGTCTCGGGGGTGTCAGTGGCGTGTGCGATTCTGAGGAGCATGAACCACGCCCAGCTGACCGCCCTGGGCCGCGCCCTGCGTCTCCTCGGTGAGCACGGCGAGGCCCTGACCGCCGACACCCGCGACGCCCGGCTGCACGAGGTCGGGGCGGACCTGCGCCGCGCGCTGGACCTGCTGGAGGACAGCGTCACCACCACCGCCCCCAGCACCCGCTGCCCGGAGCACCCGACCGGCCCGGTCGACGAGAGCGCGCCCGACCTGTGCCTGCTGTGCGAGACCCGCCGCCGGGCCGCCCGCCGCGCCGAGTTCACCGGTCCGGCGGCCCGCCCCCGGGCCACCGAGCCGGTCCAGTCCCGCTACGGGGTGCGCGGCGACCGCCCGCAGCCCCAGCAGCGCTGGCTGCCGGAGCTGTGGAACGGCCAGGCGTGGCAGCTGTGCGGCACCCCCCGCCGGGACCGCCGCGAGGCCGAGCTGTACATCGCCGCCCAGTGCCGCGGCCCGCACGCCGCGTCGGCCTACCGCCTGGTGCACGAGTTCACGGACTACGAGGTGCTGCGCGTATGGGGCACCCCGGTCCGCACGGACATCGAACCGATGCCGTAGGCGGCACCGGGGCGCCGCACCCGGCCTCCCCGCTCAGCCCAGCAGGGGCAGCGCCTCGAAGTCCGTGCCCTCCCACAGCCGGCGGGAGGCCTCCTCCGGGTAAGGGGCGACCCTCGGCTCCACGTCCAGGATCTGGACCGGCCGGCGCTGAAGGTCGTAGGCGGGCCAGCCGGGATCGCCCGTCGTGGCGAACGCCGTCCAGGAGCGGCGGATGAAGTCGGACAGCGACCTGACCTCGGGCGCGGGCTCGGCGCCCGCGAAGAAGAGCAGGCCGAGGTCGGCGCCGAAGGTGCCGAAGAGGAGGGGCAGGTCCAGGGCGTGGCAGGCGCCCAGGGCCGGGTCGGCCGGGGCCGGGAGGGTCAGCTCGTAGAGGTGGGCCCGGCCGCCGCCGGCCGCCCGGGCCTCGGCCAGACGGAGGGACGGGACGGCGAACAGCCAGTCCGTCTGCACGCGTTCGTGCAGCTCGCCCGGGGTGGCGTCCGGGAACGCCGCCCGGTACCCCGCCTCGCCGTCCGCCCCCGGCGCGTACATGCGCAGCGTCCTGGCCGCCTGTTCCTCCGTGGCCTGCCCGAGGCGTCCGGCCAGGGCGGTGAACAGGCGGAACTCGTCGCGGTTGTGCCCGACGACCAGCTCGACGTCCCGCGCCGCTCCGGCGGCCAGCGCCCGCCACGGGGTGGTGGGCAGTACGTCGCCGTCGACGACCGGCGCGAAGGGGGTGCGGGTGGGGGCGGCCTGGCCCCAGCGGTCGGCGTACTGGGACATCCGGGCGGCCAGCGCCTCGCCCGCCGCGGGCAGTTCCCGCGGGTCGGTGGCCGACAGGTCGGCGGCCGTCGGACGCAGGCCGGCCTCGGCGGCCAGGGCCGTCGCCATGTCGCGGGCGAGGTCGTCGGAGAAGAACGTGCCGGGAACGCTCTGGGCGATGGCCCGGCGGAACAGCCCGGCCGCCCTCGGCATGGCGAGGAGCGCGGCGATCGAACCGGCGCCCGCCGACTCGCCGAAGACGGTCACCCGGCCGGGGTCGCCGCCGAACGCCGTGATGTTCTCCCGTACCCACTCCAGGGCGGCGACCTGGTCGAGCAGGCCGCGGTTGGCGGGGGCGCCCTCGATGCGGGCGAAACCCTCGATGCCGAGGCGGTAGTTGAGGGTGACGACCACGACGTCGCCGGCTGCGGCGATCAGGCGGGAGTCGTAGCCGGGGCTGCCGGAGTGGCCGAACTTGTAGGAGCCGCCGTGGATCCACACCATCACCGGGCGGCGCGCGGCCGGGTCGGGGTCGGGCGTCCAGACGTTGACCGTCAGCCACTCGTCGCCCGCCGGGAGGGCCTGCGTGGCCGCGCGGCCCAGCATGCCCGCCTCCTGCGGGGCCGGCGGGCCGAAGGCGTACGCGTCGCGCGTGCCGTCCCACGGGCGGGGCGGGAGCGGGGCCGCGAACCGGGCCCCGCCGACCGGCGCCTGCGCGAACGGTATGCCGCGGAAGACCGTCAGTCCGTCCTCCCGCCGTCCGCGCACCGCACCGGCGGCGGTGCGCACCACGGGTTCGGTTCTTACCACGGGTTCAGGGTTCGTCATGCACCGGACCCTAGCCCGTCACTGAGCGCTCGCTCAGCTCAGGGTCTTCAGCGCCGCGGGGTCGTACGGCGCCAGCTCCTCGGTGCGCCCGGCGAGCACCTTCTCGGCCCACCGCGGGTCCTGGAGCAGCGCACGGCCGACGGCGACGAGATCGAACTCCTCGCGCTCCAGCCGGTCCAGCAGGTTGTCGAGGCTGCCCAGCTCGGCGCCCTGGCCCTGGAAGGCCTTGATGAAGTCGCCGTTCAGGCCGACGGAGCCGACCGTGATGGCGGGCTTGCCGGTGAGCTTCTTCGTCCAGCCCGCGAGGTTGAGGTCGGAGCCGTCGAACTCCGGGAGCCAGTAGCGGCGGGTGGAGGCGTGGAAGGCGTCGACACCGGCCGCGGCGAGCGGGGCGAGGACGGCGTCCAGCTCCTCCGGGGTGTCGGCGAGGCGGGCGCCGTAGGCGTCCTGCTTCCACTGGGAGTACCGGAGGATGACGGGGAAGTCCGCGGAGACCCGCTCCCGCACGGCGGCGACGATGTCGGCCGCGAACCTGGTACGGGCCACGGGGTCGCCCCCGTAGGCGTCGGTACGGCGGTTGGTGCCCGCCCACAGGAACTGGTCGACGAGGTAGCCGTGCGCGCCGTGGATCTCGACGCCGTCGAAGCCGATGCGCTCGGCGTCGGCGGCGGCCTGCGCGAAGGCGCCGACGACGTCGTCGATGTCCTGCCGGGTCATCGCCCTGCCGGTGGCCTCGTCCTCGCCGATGCGCAGCCCGGAGGGCCCGACGGCGGGCGCGCCGGGGAACGGCGGGTCGCCCTGCTTGCGCACCATCCCGATGTGCCACAGCTGCGGCACGATGGTGCCGCCCGCCGCGTGCACCGCCTCGGCGACCTTCGCCCAGCCGGCGAGCTGCTCCTCCCCGTGGAACCGCGGCACCCGGTCGCTCTGCCCGGCGGACTCGTGCCCGACGTAGGTCCCCTCGGTGACGATCAGGCCGACACCGGCGGCGGCACGGCGGGAGTAGTACGACACCACGTCCTCGCCGGGGATGCCGCCCGGGGAGAACATCCTGGTCATCGGTGCCATGGCGATGCGGTTCGGGACGGTGAGGCCGTTGATGACGGTGGGCCGGGAGAGTATCCGGGCGGCACGGGTGGCGGCCTCGGCGGCGGTGGCGGTCACTCGGGGGCTCCTCGCGATGGGGGTACCGGTCAGTATGTGCACACGCATTTAGCTGTGTCCAGGCACAACCGGCCACCCCGCCACCGGCATTCCTCACCGGCCCTGCTCGTGACCCGGCCCACACTCCCCGGTCCCGGACGCGCCCGAGGGCGGCACCCCCGGCCGTGGCCAGGAGTGCCGCCCTCGGTACGGAAGGACGGAACCGATCCCCGGAAGGATCAGAAGTCCATGTCACCGCCCGGCATGCCGCCGCCGGCCGGGGCCGCGGCCTTCTCCGGCTTGTCGGCGATGACGGCCTCGGTGGTGAGGAACAGCGCGGCGATGGAGGCGGCGTTCTGCAGCGCGGAACGGGTCACCTTCGCCGGGTCGATGATGCCCTCGGCGATCATGTCGACGTACTCGCCGGTCGCGGCGTTCAGGCCGTGGCCGACGGTCAGGTTGCGGACCTTCTCCACGACGACGCCGCCCTCGAGACCACCGTTGACGGCGATCTGCTTCAGCGGGGCCTCCAGGGCGAGCTTCACGGCGTTGGCGCCGGTCGCCTCGTCACCCTCCAGCTCCAGCTTCTCGAAGACCTGGGAGGCCTGGAGCAGGGCCACGCCACCACCGGCGACGATGCCCTCCTCGACGGCCGCCTTGGCGTTGCGGACGGCGTCCTCGATGCGGTGCTTGCGCTCCTTGAGCTCGACCTCGGTGGCGGCACCGGCCTTGATGACGGCCACGCCGCCGGCCAGCTTCGCCAGGCGCTCCTGGAGCTTCTCGCGGTCGTAGTCCGAGTCGCTGTTCTCGATCTCGGCGCGGATCTGGTTGACGCGGCCGTTGACCTGGTCGGTGGAGCCGGCGCCGTCGACGATGGTGGTCTCGTCCTTGGTGATGACGACCTTGCGGGCGCGGCCCAGGAGGTCCAGGGTCGCGTTCTCCAGCTTGAGGCCGACCTCCTCGGAGATGACCTCGCCGCCCGTGAGGATGGCGATGTCGCCGAGCATGGCCTTGCGGCGGTCGCCGAAGCCCGGGGCCTTGACGGCGACGGACTTGAAGGTGCCGCGGATCTTGTTGACGACCAGGGTCGACAGGGCCTCGCCCTCGACGTCCTCGGCGATGATCAGCAGCGGCTTGCCCGACTGCATGACCTTCTCCAGGAGCGGGAGCAGGTCCTTGACGTTGGAGATCTTGGAGTTCGCGATCAGGATGTACGGGTCGTCGAGGACGGCCTCCATACGCTCCATGTCGGTGGCGAAGTACGCCGAGATGTAGCCCTTGTCGAAGCGCATACCCTCGGTGAGCTCCAGCTCCAGACCGAAGGTCTGGGACTCCTCGACGGTGATGACGCCTTCCTTGCCGACCTTGTCCATGGCCTCGGCGATCAGCTCGCCGATCTGGGTGTCGGCGGCGGAGATGGAGGCCGTGGAGGCGATCTGCTCCTTGGTCTCGACGTCCTTCGCCTGCTCCAGCAGGGCGGCGGAGACGGCCTCGACGGCCTTCTCGATACCGCGCTTCAGGGCCATCGGGTTGGCGCCGGCGGCGACGTTGCGCAGGCCCTCCTTGACCAGGGCCTGGGCGAGAACGGTCGCCGTGGTCGTACCGTCACCGGCGACGTCGTCCGTCTTCTTGGCGACTTCCTTGACCAGCTCGGCGCCGATCTTCTCGTACGGGTCCTCGAGCTCGATCTCCTTGGCGATGGACACGCCGTCGTTGGTGATCGTGGGCGCGCCCCACTTCTTCTCGAGGACGACGTTGCGGCCCTTGGGGCCGAGCGTCACCTTCACGGCGTCCGCGAGCTGGTTCATGCCGCGCTCGAGGCCGCGCCGCGCCTCCTCGTCGAACGCGATGATCTTGGCCATGTGAAGTGGTCCCTCCAGGACTGGGGGTGATTCCTTCGGACCGCGCCCGCGCCCGCGACGGACGGCTCGCAGGCCTTGTGGTTCCTTGCCCCACCCGGCCCGCGGGCCTCACCGACCCGGTCCTTCGCTGTCACTCTCACCTTCAGAGTGCTAACGCCAATGATTAGCACTCGACCCGTCCGAGTGCAAGGTGCGCCCGCGAAGCGGGCACGTCCCCGGACATGCCGGAGGGCCCACACCCTGCCGGGTGCGGACCCTCCGGAGAAGACCGTTCGCTGCGGTCGGACGCGCGTATCAGGCGGTGACGCGCACCATGTCGGCCTGCGGGCCCTTCTGACCCTGCGAGATCTCGAACTCGACCCGCTGGCCCTCTTCAAGGGTGCGGTAGCCGTCCATCTGGATCGCGCTGTAGTGGACGAAAACATCCGCACCACCGTCGACCGCGATGAAGCCGTACCCCTTCTCCGCGTTGAACCACTTGACGGTGCCCTGAGCCATGCCTAACTCCCCTATTACTGGCCCTTGCACAGATCCACACTTCGCGGATCCGGGTCAGACCTCACCCCCCAACGGATGGGGGCGTGCGCCGGAACGCGTCGACCGCGGCTGAATGTATCTGTCCAACTGCCGTCTGCAACAGGTCAATCGGACGAGAATTCTGGACGGACCCGGTCCGGAATATGGCGAGAATTCGTGCGATTCCAGGGCAAGTCGGGCCGGACGAACGGCGCAAAAGCCGCGAAAGACACCCACAGTTTGGCTACATCTTGTCGGGCGTACGGCAGGAATTCAGGGTTTCCGACCTTGCGGTCGGGAGCGCGTTCCCCAACTCTACCGCGCTCAATCACACGGAATTGCCCCCTCCGCATCTCTCACGGAGGGGGCAATAGGGGAAACCCTATGTCACCGACATTACCGTCGGTAACGGAAACGCCGGTTCAGCCGCCGGCGACCGCCGGGATGATGGACACGCCGGCCCCGTCGGGGGTCGCGGTCTCCAGGCCCTGCTCGAAGCGGACGTCGTCGTCGTTGACGTACACGTTGACGAACCGGCGCAGCTTGCCCTGGTCGTCCAGCACCCGGGCGGCGATGCCGGCGTGGTTCTTCTCCAGGTCCGAGATGACCTCGGAGAGGGTGGCGCCCTCGGCGCTCACTTCGGCCTGGCCGCCGGTGTAGGTGCGCAGGATGGTCGGGATACGAACGGTCACGCTCATGCGAGGCCAGCCTCTCGGAAGGAGTCCAGGTTCGGGCGGATGGTGGCGGTGAGGCCGGTGCCGGCCACCGCGTCGAGGGTCTTGAGGCCGTCACCGGTGTTGAGGACGACGGTCGTCAGCGCCGGGTCGAGCGCGCCGCTGTCGATGAGCTTCCTCGTCACGCCGACCGTCACACCGCCCGCCGTCTCCGCGAAGATGCCCTCGGTCCGGGCGAGCAGCCTGATCGCGTCGACCACCTGCTCGTCCGTCACGTCCTCCACCGCGCCGCCGGTGCGGCGGGCGATGTCCAGGACGTACGGGCCGTCCGCCGGGTTGCCGATGGCCAGCGACTTGGCGATGGTGTTCGGCTTCTGGGGACGGACGACGTCGTGCCCGGCCTTGAAGGCCGCGGACACCGGCGAGCAGCCCTCGGCCTGCGCGCCGAAGATCTTGTACGGCTTGTCCTCGACCAGCCCGAGCGCGATCAGTTCCTGCAGCCCCTTGTCGATCTTCGTGAGCTGGGAGCCGGAGGCGATCGGCACCACGATCTGGTCGGGCAGCTGCCAGCCGAGCTGCTCGCAGATCTCGTACGCCAGGGTCTTGGAGCCCTCCGCGTAGTACGGCCGCAGGTTGACGTTGACGAAGCCCCAGCCCTCGCCGGCCGGGTCGCCGATCAGCTCGGAGCAGAAGCGGTTCACGTCGTCGTAGTTGCCCTCGATGCCGACCAGCTCGCCGCCGTAGACGGCGGCCATGACGACCTTGCCCTGCTCCAGGTCGTGCGGGATGAACACGCAGGAGCGGAAGCCGGCGCGGGCGGCGGCGGCGCCGACGGCGCCGGCCAGGTTGCCGGTGGAGGAGCAGGACAGGGTGGTGAAGCCGAAGGCGCGCGCGGCCTCCAGGGCCTGGGCGACGACCCGGTCCTTGAAGGAGTGGGTCGGGTTGCCGGAGTCGTCCTTGATGTAGAGCCCGCCGGTGACGCCCAGCTCGCGGGCGAGGTTGTCGGCCTTGACCAGCGCGGTCCAGCCCGGGTTCAGGTTGGGCTTGCCGGCGACGTCGGCCGGGACCGGCAGGAGCGGCGCGTAGCGCCAGATGTTCGCGGGGCCCGCCTCGATGCGCTTACGGAGTTCCTCGGTGTCGGCCTTCGAGCCGACACCGAAGTCGTAGGCGATCTCCAGCGGGCCGAAACACTCCTGGCAGGCGAAGACCGGGCCGAGTGGCACGCGGTGGCCGCACTCCCGGCAGGAGAGTGCCACGGCGGGGCCGAGGTCGACGGAGGTGGCGGGAGCGGTGGAGTCGGTGGTGCTTGCGACAGTCTGCACAGCCATGTGAGGCGAGGCCCTTTCTCCTCATCTTCCTCACGACGCACTTCGCCGTGAGACGGATTTGGCACCTTCCCTAGCCGGGAGCCTCGCACCTTCACGAGACCGACTGGAGGGTTGCCGGGGCTTCATCGGGCCGTGTCCCTCTGCCCCTCTGGATGAGCTGTATGAAGTTTTCGGACGCGGAGACCCCGACATGCGACGGTCATCCGCGTTGTTCAAGACTGTAACCGAAGGCCATGACCGTTGAGATAGTCGTCCGAACCGCGAGACGGACCCACAGGGAGGAGCCGCCGACCGTGCTGGAGGAAGTCGAGCGCTGGCTGACCGCCCGCTCCTGGTCCGCGGCCGACCGGCCGCTGCACCAGATCATGGCGGCGAAGCGGGCCGGCGGCCAGTCGGTCAGCGTCGTGCTCCCGGCTCTGAACGAGGAGGAGACCGTCGGCGACATCGTCGCGGTGATCCGGCACGACCTGATGGAGCAGCTGCCGCTGGTCGACGAGATCGTGGTCGTCGACTCCGGCTCCACCGACCGTACGCCTCAGGTGGCCGCCGCGGCGGGCGCCCGGGTCGTGCACCGCGACGCGATCCTGCCCCGCATCCCGGCCGTGCCCGGCAAGGGGGAGGTGCTGTGGCGCTCGCTGCTGGTGACCAGCGGGGACATCGTCTGCTTCGTCGACGCCGACCTGCGCGACTTCTCCTCCGGCTTCGTCTCCGGGATCGTCGGCCCGCTGCTCACCGACCCGGACGTGGCCCTGGTGAAGGCCATGTACGACCGTCCGCTCGGCGCCGCGCCCGGTCAGGGCGGCCGGGTCACCGAGCTGATGGCCCGCCCGCTGCTGAACATGCACTGGCCGCAGCTGGCCGGCTTCGTCCAGCCGCTCGGCGGCGAGTACGCCGCCCGCCGCTCCCTGCTGGAGCAGCTGCCCTTCCCCGTCGGCTACGGCGTGGAGCTGGGCATGCTGGTCGACGCCCTGCACCTGGTGGGCCTGGACGCGCTCGCCCAGGTGGACGTCGGGGTGCGCAGGCACCGCCACCAGGACGGCCAGGCCCTGGGCCGGATGGCCGCCGCCATCTACCGCACCGCCCAGCTCCGGCTGGCCCGCGGCCACCTGGTCCGCCCGTCCCTCACCCAGTTCGAACGCGCCGAGGACGGCTTCGAGCCGCGCACGTACTCCGTGGACACGGAGGAGCGTCCGCCGATGGCGGAGGTTCCGGAGTACGCGGCGCGGAAGGTGGCGTGACCCCGGCCGGCGCCGGCGGCCAAGGCCGTCGGCGGGCGTGGGTCACCTGACCGAATTGCCGCCGGGTTCACCCCCGGGAACGTTTGAGCGTTTCGGGGCCGGGCTACGTTGTGGCTTATGGCTTCGACGTTCGGTACTGCTCAGGTGCTGGTGGCTTCCAACCGTGGGCCGGTCTCGTACGAGGTACGGGAGGACGGTTCCCTGCACGCCAGGCGCGGCGGCGGCGGGCTGGTCTCCGGGCTCTCGGCGATCGGGCCGGACGCCGGGGCGCTGTGGGTGTGCTCGGCGCTCGGGGACGGGGACCGGGAGGCGGTGCGGCGCGGGGTCGGCGAGGACGGCGTGCGGATGCTGGACATTCCGGCCGACGTGCACGCCGACGCGTACAACGGCATCGCCAACTCCGTGCTGTGGTTCGTGCACCACATGCTCTACCAGACGCCGCTGGAGCCGGTGTTCGACGCGGAGTTCCGGCGGCAGTGGGCGTCGTACGAGGCGTACAACCGGGCCTTCGCCGAGGCGCTGGCCGAGGAGGCGGCCGAGGGCGCGGTCGCGATCGTGCAGGACTACCACCTGACGCTGGTGCCGGGCATGCTGCGGGCGCTGCGGCCGGACCTGCGCATCGGCCACTTCTCGCACACGCCCTGGGCTCCGGTGGAGTACTTCCGGATGCTGCCCGACGACATCGCCGAGCAGGTGCTGCGCGGGATGCTGGGCGCGGACCGGCTCGGGTTCCTGACGCAGCGGTGGGCGCAGGCTTTCACCGGGTGCTGCGAGGCGCTCGTCGGCGGGCTCGGCGACACCCGGATCGGCGTGCACGGGCTGGGCGCCGACGGGGACTTCCTGCGGCGGCGGTCGCACGAGGCCGATGTGGACGAGCGGATGGCGGCGCTGCGGGAGGAGATCGGCACCGACCCGGACGGGAACGCCCGGAAGACGATCGTCCGGGTGGACCGGACGGAGCTGTCCAAGAACATCGTGCGGGGGCTGCTGGCGTACCGGCAGCTGCTTGCGGACCGGCCGGAGTGGCGCGAGCGGGTGGTGCACGTCGCGTTCGCGTACCCGTCGCGGCAGGACCTCGCGGTGTACCGCGACTACACGGCCGAGGTGCGGCGGGTCGCGGAGTCGGTCAACGCGGAGTTCGGGACGGCCGGGTGGACGCCGGTGGTGCTGCACGTGAAGGACGACTTCGCGCGGTCGCTGGCGGCCTACCGGCTGGCCGACGTGGCGCTGGTGAACCCGATCCGGGACGGGATGAACCTCGTCGCGAAGGAGGTGCCGGTCGTCTCCGACGAGGGGTGCGTGCTGGTGCTGTCGCGGGAGGCCGGGGCGTACGAGGAACTGGGCGAGGACGCGGTCGTCGTCAATCCGTACGACGTGACGCAGACGGCGAGCGCCCTGCACCGGGCGCTGACCACCGGTGCGGGAGAACGGGCCGAGCGGACCAAGCGGCTGGCCGCGGCGGCGACCGCGCTGCCGCCGGGGCGGTGGTTCCTGGAGCAGCTGGAGGCGCTGCGGGGCTGATGCCGGCCGCCGGTCACCGCCCGGCCGCCCGCCGGGCCCTGCGGTGGCCGAGCAGGGCGAGCGCCGCGGCGAGGACCGCCGAGGCGAGCAGCTGGGCGCGGGTCGGCGCGGTGGTGACCATCAGGACCATGACCGCCAGGACGCCGCCCGCGGTGATCCGGCCGGTGGCCCTGAGCGCCGGGCTGCGGCGCGGCAGCGTGCGGCTGAGCAGGAGGTAGGAGACGGCGACCGCCGACCACAACTGCCGTTCTAAGACCTGGTGGACAGCGTCGTCGCCAGGGCCCGCAGCAGCGCGACCACGCCCTCCGGGCCCTTCACCACCACGTCCGCCCGCTCCCTCAGCCGCGTCACCTCGTCGCTGCCGCTGCACACCAGGACGCCCGGGACGCCGTCGGTGCGCAGGGCGTCGACCGCCGCGAAGGCCGGGAGGTCGCCGAGGTCGTCGCCGGCGTAGAGGACCGACTCGGCGCCGGTCCGGCGGACGTGCTCGCGCAGCGCGACGCCCTTGTCCATGCCCGGCGGGCGGAGTTCCAGGACCATCCGGCCGGGCTCCACGATGAGGCCGTGGCGGGCGGCCAGGTCGGTGAGCGGGGCGCGCAGGGCCTCGAAGGCGGCCTGCGGATCGTCGGCACGGCGGGTGTGGACGGCCACCGAGCGGCCCTTCTCCTCGACCCACGTCCCCCGCCACGCACCGGCCCGGTCCAGCACCCCGGGCAGCTCGGCGCGGACGGCGGCGACGCCGGGGTGCGGCTCCGGCGCGGTGACCGCCCCGGTCGCGGCGTCCCACCGCTCGGCGCCGTAGTGGCCGAGGACGACGAGGTGCTCCAGGCCGGCCACGCCCGCGAAGCCGCCGTTGCGGACGGCGACGTCGACCGGGCGGCCGGTGACCACCGCGACGGAGGCGACCTCGGGGGCGAGGGCCACCAGCGCGGGGACGGCGTCCGGGTGGGCGCGGGCCTGTTCGGGGTCGGCGACGATCGGGGCGAGCGTGCCGTCGAAGTCCAGCGCGATCACCGCGCGGCCGGGGCGCGCGAGGATGGCGTCCAGACCGTCGCGGCCCGCCTCGGTGGCCGGCTCCGGCAGGTCGTCTGCGAAAGAGGTCGAGGGTTCCGTGTGGCTGCCCATGGGGCGAACCTATCCCGCAAGCGCCTCGCGCACGCCTCGCCCGGTCGCCTTCCGGACGTCCGGCGGCCGGGCGGCCGGCCTCAGCGCTCCGCCCGGCGGGTCTCCCGGACCCGCCGGAGCCGGTTCACCGTCACCGGGTCCGCCGCCAGCGCCCGCGGGTCGTCCAGCAGGGCGTTGAGCAGCTGGTAGTAGCGGACCGGGGCGAGGCCCAGCTCCTCGCGTATCGCCCGCTCCTTCGCGCCGGGGCCGGGGAAGCCGCGGCGCTCCAGGGCGAGGATGTCCCGCTCCCGCTGTCCCAGCCGCTGCCCGTCGCCCACGTCGCCCACCATGTCCAGAACCGTAACGCCGGGCACCGACACCGCGCGCGGCCCTACTCCGCGCTCTCGGTCCGCACCGCCGTCGCCTGGATCAGCCCCAGTACGGACTTGGGGTCGCCGTCGGAGCCGACCGCCTGGCCGATGCGCTTCTTGATGTCCGCGCTGACCGACGCCCAGGACGTCTTGCCGACCGGGTACAGCTCGGAGAGCACCAGCTCCTTCAGGAACGGCCTGAGGTGCTTGTCCTCCTCGGCCGTGCTCATGGTCTCGGAGGCGGAGGTGGTGACCGGCAGCAGGTCGTAGCGGCGGGAGAAGTCGAGCACGTTCTCCTCGCTGTAGACGAAGTCGAGGAAGTCGCCGATCTGCTCCTGGTGGCCGTTCTCCTTGAAGGCCGTCATCCAGTCGGCGACGCCCAGCGTGCGCCGGCTCGGCCCGTCGATGCCGGGGGTCGGCACCATGCCGAACTTCACGCCCTTGTCGGCGGCCGTCTTCATCAGCGTGGGGTGGCCGTTGAGCATGCCGACGTCACCGGCGGCGAACGCGGCGAACGC
This sequence comes from Streptomyces hamibioticus, assembly GCF_047946815.1. Taxonomy (NCBI): domain Bacteria; kingdom Bacillati; phylum Actinomycetota; class Actinomycetes; order Kitasatosporales; family Streptomycetaceae; genus Streptomyces; species Streptomyces hamibioticus. The sequence goes on along the minus strand of NZ_JBKKQY010000001.1, from coordinate 4,081,285 downwards.
GTCGGCGCGGTTCAGCTTCCCCGGCGCGACCGGGCCGGTGAGGCCCTTGCCGACCAGCTCGTCCTTGAGCCAGGTGAAGGTGCCGACGTTGCGCACGGAGTCGATGCTGTAGGTGCCGACGGTGTCGGTGTAGCCGCCCCCGCCGCTGAGCAGCCACTGGAGGGTCTCGGCCGGCGCCTCCTCGGGGCCCAGCGGCAGCGCGTACGGGAACTTCACGCCCTCCGCCTCGAGCGCCTCGGCGGCCTCGACGAGGTCGTCCCAGCTCTCGGGAGGGGTGATGCCGGCGTCCTCGAAGAGGCTCTTGTTGTAGAACAGCACGCGCGTGGAGGCCGCGAACGGCATCCCGTACTGCACTCCGTTGACCTGGCCCGCGCCGGCGAGCTGGGAGACGAAGTCGGCCTGGGTCTGGATGGAGAGCAGGTCGTCGGCCCGGTAGAGGAGGTCGTCGGCCGCGTAGTCGGCGTAGGCGCCGATCTGCGCCATGTCGGGCGCCTCGCCGGCCCGGACCATCTCGCGGACCTTGCGGTCGACGTCGTTCCACGAGTGGACGGTGACGTCGACGTGCACGCCGGGGTGGTCGGCCTCGTAGGCCTCGACCAGTTCGTCCCAGTACTTCTGCGAGCCGGTGGCCTTGCTGTCGCCGTAGTCGGCGGCGACCAGCCTCAGCGTCACCTCGTCCGTGTCACCGGTGATCCCGCAGCCACCGAGGACCGCCGTCATGCCCAGTGCGGACACCACCGCGATCGTTCCTGTCCTACGCCGCTGCACTGATCCCTGCCCCAACCCTGCCGGCTCTGTTCGGTTACCGGATTAAGGTCTACACCACGCGAGTGGACTAGACCTCTTGCGGGTGTACGGGCCACACTGTCCCCGTGAGACATGTCATCGCCCTCGATGTGGGCGGCACCGGGATGAAGGCCGCCCTGGTCGGGGCCGACGGCGAGCTGCTGCACCAGGCCCGCCGGGCCACCGGGCGCGACCACGGCCCCGAGGCGATCGTCGCGGGCATCCTGGACTTCGCCGCCGACCTGCGCGCGCACGGCGCCGAGCGGTTCGGCGAGCACGCCGCCGCGGCCGGTGTCGCCGTCCCCGGCATCGTCGACGAGGAGCGCGGCACCGCCGTCTACGCGGCCAACCTCGGCTGGCGCGACGTCCCCCTGCGCGCCCTGCTGGCCGAGCGGCTCGGCGGCGTGCCGGTCGCCCTCGGCCACGACGTGCGCACCGGCGGGCTGGCCGAGGGCCGGATCGGGGCCGGGCGGGGCGCCGACCGGTTCCTGTTCGTACCGCTGGGCACCGGTATCGCGGGCGCCATCGGCATCGACGGCCGGGTGGAGGCGGGCGCGCACGGCTTCGCGGGCGAGATCGGCCACATCGTCGTACGCCCCGGCGGCGCGTCCTGTCCGTGCGGGCAGCGCGGCTGTCTGGAGCGGTTCGCCTCGGCGGCGGCGGTCGGCCGGGCCTGGGCCGAGGCCTGCGGGGACCCGGACGCGGACGCCGCCGACTGCGCCAAGGCCGTCGCGTCCGGGGACGTACGGGCCGAGCGGGTGTGGCGGGAGGCGGTGGACGCGCTCGCCGACGGGCTGGTCACCGCCCTCACCCTGCTGGACCCGCGCACCCTGATCATCGGTGGCGGCCTCGCCGAGGCGGGGGAAACCTTGTTCACACCGCTGCGCGACGCCGTGCGGCGGCGCGTCACCTTCCAGAAGCTGCCGGACGTCGTCCCCGCCGCCCTGGGCGACACCGCCGGCTGCCTCGGCGCCGGGCTGCTGGCCTGGGACCTGCTCCGCCCGACTCCCCCGACCACTGCGGCGACCGCTGCGGCGACCGCGACTCCTCCGGAGGTAACCGCCTGATGGCCCCCAGCAAGGTTCTCGCCGGTGCCCGGGTGGTGCTGCCCACCGGGACCGTGGACGACGGCCGCGTGCTCGTCGACGGCACGCGGATCGCGGACACGGCGCCCCCGGACGCGGAGACCGTCGACCTGGCCGGCCACTGGGTGGTCCCCGGCTTCGTCGACATCCACAACCACGGCGGCGGCGGCGCCTCCTTCGCCGGCGGCACCGCCGAGGACGTCCTCAAGGGCGTCCACACCCACCGCCTGCACGGCACCACCACGGTGGTCGCCTCCGCCGTCACCGGTGACCTGGACTTCCTCGCCCGGCACGCCGGGATGCTCGCGGAGCTGGCCCAGCAGGGCGACATCGCCGGCATCCACTTCGAGGGGCCGTTCATCTCCCCGTGCCGCAAGGGCGCCCACGACGAGGCGCTGCTGCGCGACCCGGACCCGGCCGAGGTCCGCAAGCTGATCGACGCCGCGCACGGCCACGCCAAGATGATGACGCTGGCCACCGAGCTGCCGGGCGGCCTGGACTCCGTACGGCTGCTCGCCGAGCACGGCGTGATCGCGGCGGTCGGCCACACCGACGCCAGCTACGAGCAGACGGTCGAGGCCATCGAGGCGGGCGCGACGGTCGCCACCCATCTGTTCAACGCGATGCCGCCGGTCGGTCACCGCGCCCCCGGCCCGATCACCGCCCTGCTGGAGGACGAGCGGGTCACGGTCGAGCTGATCAACGACGGCGTCCATCTGCACCCGGCCGCCCTCCAGCTGGCCTTCCACCACGCCGGGGCCGCGCGGGTCGCCTTCATCACCGACGCGATGGACGCGGCCGGCTTCGGCGACGGCCGCTACATGCTCGGCACGCTGGAGGTCGAGGTCGCCGACGGTGTGGCCCGGCTGGTCGAGGGCGGCTCCATCGCCGGCTCCACGCTCACCCTGGACCGCGCCCTCAAGCGGGCGGTGACGGTGGACGGCATCCCGGTCGAGGACGCGGTCGCGGCGCTGTCCGCCAACCCGGCCCGGCTGCTCGGGATGGCCGACCGGATCGGCTCGCTGGATCCCGGCAAGGACGCCGACCTGGTGGTCCTGGACGCCGGTTTCGACGTGGTGGGCGTGATGCGCCGGGGCGCATGGGTGGTCTCTCCCCGACTGGGCTGATCCGTCCCCCGGTCCGGGAGACGGTGGCCGACGCGGGACTGGGCCGACCGCCGTCCGTTTGGCATGATCGTGTCTTTAGGGCCGTGCGGAACACGTGCCCTCAGGAACAGGCACTCGCAGGCAATCGGGGGAGGTCGGCCCGGGTGATCCTCACGGTCACACTGAACACCGCTCTCGACATCACCTATCGCGTACGAGGGCTGCGCCCCCACGCTTCGCACCGGGTCACCGAGGTCACCGAACGGCCCGGCGGCAAGGGCCTGAACGTGGCCCGGGTGCTGGCGGCCCTCGGCCACGAGGTGACGGTCACCGGCTTCACGGGCGGCGCCACGGGGCGCTGCGTGCAGGAACGGCTCACGGGGATGTCCGGGGTGGTGGACGCGCTGGTGCCGGTGGCGGGCACGACCCGGCGCACGATCGCCGTGGTCGACGAGCTGACCGGCGACACCACCCAGCTCAACGAGCCGGGCCCGACGGTCACGCCCGCGGAGTGGTCCGCCTTCCAGGAGGCGTACCAGGGTCTGCTGGCCGGCGCCGACGCGGTCGCCCTGTGCGGCAGCCTGCCGCCGGGCGTGCCGGTGGGCGCGTACGCGGGGCTGGTGCGCACCGCGCGGGCGGCCGGTGTCCCCGTACTGCTGGACACCAGTGGCGAGCCGCTGCGCCGGGCGGTCGCCGCCCGCCCCGATGTGATCAAGCCGAACGCCGAGGAACTGGCCGAGCTGACCGGCGCGCACGAGCCGCTGCGGGCCACGCAGGACGCCCGGCGGCGCGGCGCCCGCTCCGTGATCGCCTCCCTGGGCGCCGACGGCCTGCTGGCGCTGACCCCGGAGGGCCACTGGCGGGCCGCTCCGCCCGACCGCGTCCACGGCAACCCGACCGGCGCCGGCGACTCGGCGGTCGCGGGCCTGCTGTCGGGCCTGGTGGAGCGCCTCCCCTGGCCGGACCGCCTGACCCGCGCGGTCGCCCTGTCGGCGGCGACGGTGCTGGCGCCGGTGGCGGGCGAGTTCGACCGGGGGGCGTACAAGGACCTGCTCGGCCGGGTAGCGGTGACCGTCGAGGCCACCGCCGCCTGAATCCGGCCCCGTGCGATCGACTACTTCGCGTAGACCGCGATCCCCGTGACGGTGCCGGGGTTGTCCGAGTAGGTGCCCGGCTGCAGGGTGACCAGCTTCGTGCCGGCGCCGCAGCCGTGCGTGATCTTCCAGAACTCGATCTTGTAGGCTGTCTGGTTCGAGACCGACCTGGCGGTCTTGAAGGGGTAGCAGGCGGGTGTTACGGACATGACAGTCCGGGTCCCGGTCCTGTTCTTCCCCGACCATCCGCAGACATTGCCTTTGGGGCAGTATTGGGATCAGCCGCCGCAGCCGGTGTGGCAAAGGAACCGCCCAGTAACGCCCCGGTCACGGCCACGGTGGTCAGGCTCTTCTTGAGCATGCTCATACGAAGCTCCGCACGTTCTTGATCAACAGGTGCCGAGACTGCACCCAGGGGTAACGTGACTGCACCAGTGATCAACTCGCCATCGACCGGCCGGTTCTGCGGGGCGCACGGACCCACATCCGGCGCTCGCCGTCATGCGGTCAGCTCGACGGTTCGTCCGTCAGCCAGAACTGGTCGAGGACGGCGTTGCACTGGTTGCCCTCGTTGCACGCCAGCTCGACCGTGTTGGTGCCCTCGGTGAGGTTCACGTTGGCCCAGGTGGTCTTCCAGCCCTTTTCCCAGTCGCCCTTGGGGGTGCCGCCGAAGTTCTTCATGTTCAGCGGCCGGGCCTCCGGCTTGCCGTTGACCACCAGGGTGGCGTCGGCGTCCTCGCCCGGGGTGCCGTAGCCCACGTACAGCCGGTATGCGCCGGCCTCCTTGATGCCGTCGACGGTCCAGGTGACCTTGGCTCCCACCTTGTTGAAGCCGCCCACGTACACCCCGCCGTCGGCCTTCGCGCCCTCGATGTCCGAGGCGACGGTCGCGCCGCCGGACAGGCGCAGCGCCTTCGCGTCTATCGCGGGCAGCTCCACCTCGTCCTCGGCGCTGCTGCTCGCCGACGGGCTCGGCTTGCTGCTCTGGGACTGGGTCGGGGCCGGGCCGGCCTGGTCGTCGGTCTTGCCCTCCTCCGGGTCGCCGCCCGCCATGGCGACGCCGATGCCGACGACGACCGCGGCGACCACCGCGATGGCGCCGATCAGCAGCCCCTTGGTGTTGGGGCCGCGGCGCCCGCCGCCCCCGCCGCCGTGCGCCGACTGGTGCTGGACGGTGGCGGCGCCCCCGCCGCCGGGGAACGTCTCCGGCGCGGCGTAGTGCGGGTGGGGACGACCGTAGGCGCCCTGCTGCGGCGGGGCGGCCTGCGCGGCGGCCGGGGCCTGCTGGCCGTACTGCCGTGAGCCGACCGTCCGCACCCGGTTGACCGAGTTGGGGTAGCCGTAGCCACCGGACGGCGGCTGGGCCCCGTTGGCCTGCCCGTCGGCGTAGAGGTAGCCGAACGGGTCGTCGTCCTCGGGCGTGCTCGCGCCGTTGTTGCCGGGCGTCATCCCTAGGTCTCCTCATCAGGTGCGGTGCATGTGCGATACGAGTCGTGAGAGGCGAGCCTACCCGCTTCCGCTGCCCCGAATGGGTGACTCAGCCCGCATCAACCCGCTGACCTGGGGATCATCCGGCGCGGCGATGCTGTTTGGGACGAGATCGTTTCTCGACGTACATCCGTTCGTCAGCGGATTTCAACACTTCGTCGGCCGTCATTCCGCAATGGGCCCATCCGATGCCGAAGCTGGCGCCCACGCGGACGGCCCGTCCCTCGGCCCGGATCGGCTGGATGATCTCGTTGCGCAGCCGTACCGCGAGGTCCTGCGCGTCGGCCCGGCCGAGCCCGTCGGCGAGGATGACGAATTCGTCACCACCGAGCCGGGCGACCGTGTCGCCGTCCCGGACTCCGCCGGACAGCCTTCGGGCGACCTCGATCAGGACGGCGTCGCCCGCGTTGTGCCCGAACCGGTCGTTGATCGACTTGAAGCCGTCGAGGTCGCAGAAGAGCACCGCGAGCCCCTTGGTGCCGTCGTCCCGGCCGCTGTCGGGGGCGATGGTGTGCACATGGTGGTCGTAGGCGTCGTACGGCTCCGGGCCGGACGGGAAGTCGAAGCGGTGGCCGCCGGAGTCGTAGCCGGGATGGCCGTAGGCGGCGTCCATGGCGTCCATGGCGTCCAGCGCGGTGGGGTGCTCGGACTGGGGGCGCTGGCACAGGCGGGCGGCGAGCCGGGCGCGCAGTTCGGCGGAGTTCGGCAGGCCGGTGAGGGAGTCGTGGGAGGCGCGGTGGGCGAGCTGGAGCTCGCGGCGCTTGCGTTCCTCGATGTCCTCGACGTGGGTGAGCAGGAAGCGGGGGCCGTCGGCGGCGTCGGCGACGACGGAGTTGCGGAGGCTGACCCAGACGTAGCTGCCGTCGCGTCGCCCGAGGCGCAGCTCGGCCCGGCCGCCCTCGGCGGAGGTGCGCAGCAGGGTGCCTATGTCCTCGGGGTGGACGAGGTCGGAGAAGGAGTAGCGGCGCATCGCGGAGGCGGGGCGGCCGAGCAGACGGCACAGCGCGTCGTTGGTGCGCAGGATGCGGCCGTGCTGGTCGCCGCCCATCTCGGCGATGGCCATGCCGGAGGGGGCGTACTCGAAGGCCTGCCGGAAGCTCTCCTCGCTGGCCCGGAGCGCCTGCTGTTCGCGCTCCAGCCGGACCAGGGCGCGCTGCATGTTGGAGCGGAGCCGGGCGTTGCTGATGGCGATGGCGGCCTGGAAGGCGTACATCTGCAGAGCCTCGCGGCCCCAGGCGCCGGGCCGGCGGCCGTTGCGCGGGCGGTCCACGGACAGGACGCCGATCAGCTCGCCGCTGGAGCCGCCGCCCTGCGGGCCGGGTGCGTACATCGGGGCGAAGAGGCGGTCGGCCGGGTGCCACTCGTCGTCGAAGCGGGGCGCGGGACCGTCGGTGTACCACTGCGGGACGTCGTCGTCGTCGAGGATCCAGCCCTCGGTGTGGGGTATGAAGACCAGGTCGCCCCACTGCTCGCCCATGGCCAGCCGCCGGTCCCAGGACTCGCGGGAGCCCACGCGGCCGGTGATGAGGGCCTCGGCGGCCTGGTTCCCGGAGAAGGCGGCGACGACGAGGTCGCCGTCGGGGCGCACGAGGTTGACGCACGCCAGTTCGTACCCGAGGGCGTGGACGGCGCCGTCGGCGACGGTCTGCAGGGTGTCGGCGAGGCTGCGGGCCGTGTTCATGTCGGCCATGACCTGGTGCAGTTGCCGCAGGGACGCAAGACGGACGTAGGGCTCCGACTCGGTCTCCATGCTCGCCCTCCCCCCGAGACCTCGTTGCGAATCAGGGACGTCTCCGGCGCCTTGTCTTCGGTGGTGCCTCGCGTCGTCTTCGGTGGTGCCTCGCGGCTTCCCCGCCACTGAATCACAGCGCGCTGCCCACTCGGTACACAGGGTCAACAATTCCTGCCCCTTGTGACTCAAGTCACAGCGAAAGGTGAACAATTGAGTCGTGTTTCTGCGTTTTTCCCGTGCGTTTACTGAACACAAAGTGGCGGAGGCGCTCGTGCCGCGGTCCTAGGACCCGACCGGGACCGGGGCCCGATGCGGGGCGGCGTATGCGGCGATTAGCGTGGCGGGGTGCCGAACACTTCCGCCGCCGCCTCCTCCTCCGCACCGTTCCCGTACCCGGCCGCCGGGCATGCTGAGGGGGTGAGCAACGACGAGTTCCGTGCCGCCATGTCCCGGCTGGCCTCGGGCGTGGTCCTGGTGACCGCACGGGAGGCGCCGCTGGACCCGGACGACCCCCAGGCGCCGAGCGGTGAGGACGTGGGCATGACGGCGACGGCGTTCGTCTCGGTCTCCCTGGACCCGCCGCTGGTGCTGGTCAGCCTGCGCGACGGCTCGCGCATGGACGACCTGCTCGCCGAGCAGCCGCTGTGGGGAGTCTCCGTGCTGTCCGAGAGCCAGCGGCACATCGCCGGCCGGTTCGCGATGAAGGGCCGGGTCAGCGACCGGCTCCTGTTCGAGGACATCCCCTACGTACGCGGTGAGGCGTCCGAAGCGCTGCTGGTGGGCGGCGCGCTGGCGACCCTGGAGTGCCGCACCGAACAGCGCGTGCGGGCCGGTGACCACACGCTGGTGATCGGCCACGTCCTGACCGCCCGGCTCCCGAGCCCGGCCGGCCGGCCGCTGGCGTACTTCCGGGGCCGCTACCGGCACCTGAGCTGAGGACCACGGCCGGCGGCGCCGGTCAGCCCCAGTTCTTCGGGGAGCGGCCCCGCTTGGTCTCCGAGCGCTGCTTCTTCTCCCTCAGCCGGCGTTCGTTGATGCCGCGCGGGATGCGGGTGGGTCTGCGGGGCTTGGGCGGCGGCGCGGTGGCCTCGGCGAGCAGGGCCGCCAGGCGTACGGCGGCGGCCTCGCGGTTGCGCCACTGGGAGCGGTGCTCGGAGGCGCGGACGCTGACGATCCCGTCGGTCAGCCGCCCGGCCAGCCGTTGCAGCGCCCGCTGCTTCCACACCTCGGGCAGGGCCTCGGTGCGGGCCAGGTCGAAGCGCAGCTCCACCTGGGAATCGGTGGTGTTGACGTGCTGCCCGCCGGGCCCCGAGGAACGCGAGAAACGCCACGTCAGCTCGGCCTCGGGAAGCGAGACGGAGCCGCGAATGGGGTACGGACCGGACATGCCGTCCATGTTCCCGCCCGTGACCGGCTCACGTCACCCGAATATCGCGGGTAAAGAAAGTAAAGGGACCTGGAACCTTGCGGGCCCCCCGCGTCGTTCATAGGGGTAGCTGTAGCTTTCTTGCGGTACAGCTCTTGCCGTACGCACACGAGGGAAGGGACTCCCAACAATGGCTGTAAGCCTGTCCAAGGGTGGCAACGTCTCGCTCACCAAGGAGGCTCCGGGCCTGACCGCTGTCACCGTGGGCCTCGGCTGGGACGTCCGCACCACCACGGGCACGGACTTCGACCTCGACGCGTCGGCGATCGCGGTCAACACGCAGGGCAAGGTCTACTCGGACGCCCACTTCGTCTTCTTCAACAACAAGCAGACGCCGGACAACTCGATCGTCCACACCGGCGACAACCGCACCGGCGAGGGCGCCGGCGACGACGAGGCGATCAACGTCGACCTCGCCGCCCTCCCGGCCGACATCGACAAGATCGTCTTCCCGGTCTCCATCTACGACGCCGAGAACCGCTCGCAGAACTTCGGCCAGGTCCGCAACGCCTACATCCGCATCGTCAACCAGGCCGGCGGCGCCGAGATCGCCCGCTACGACCTGTCCGAGGACGCGGCGACGGAGACGGCGATGGTCTTCGGCGAGCTGTACCGCAACGGCGCCGAGTGGAAGTTCCGCGCCGTCGGCCAGGGCTACGCCTCGGGCCTGGTCGGCATCGCCCAGGACTTCGGCGTGAACGTCTGAGGCCGGCAGGCACCAGCAGTCAGGCCCCCCGGGTCCGCCCGGGGGGCCTTTCTCCTGCGCGGTGGCCCTTCTCCTGCGCAGGCCTCGCGTAGGCGGGCCCTTCGCCGCCTGCGCGGGCCTTTCGCCTGCACGGCCCGGGCGGATGCTCCGTCCGCGCCCGTCCATAGGCTGCCCGCATGCAGCTCACCCCGCTCTCCCGCACCGCCGACGGCCGCATCCCGGCCCCCCTCCTCGCCGAACTCACCGCCCTCTACGCCACCCAGCGCGCCTTCCACGCCCTCAGCGGCGACTTCCCCGACCCGGACGACATCCGCCCGGAGCAGGTGGCGACGGCGCCGGCCGAGGAACTGGCACGGCCGGACGCGGAGGTGCTGCTGGCCCGCGACGACGGCCGGCTCGCGGGCGTGGTGATCACCCTCGGCCGGCATCCCGACCCGGCCGACCCGGACCCCTGGATCGGGCTGCTGATGGTGGACGCGGGGCTGCGGCGGCAGGGGTACGGCAGACGGATCGCCACGCTCGTCGAGGACCGCTTCCGCGCCGCCAGCCACGGCGCCGTGCGGCTCGCCGTGCTCGACGGCAACGACGACGGCCTGGCCTTCTGGACCGCCCTCGGTTACGAGGTCCTCGGCCACCGGCCCGACCGGGAGCGCGGGCGCCCGTGCGCGGTGCTGCGCAAGGCGCTGCGCACCCCGCGCCGCGCGGCCCGGGTCGCCGTGCTCGACCCGGAGGGCGCGGTCTTCCTGTTCCGGTACGACAACGTCGAGGTGGGCGTGCACTGGGCCATGCCCGGCGGTGGTCTGGACGCCGGTGAGGCACCCCGCGAGGGCGCCCTGCGCGAACTGCGCGAGGAGACCGGCTGGACCGACCTGGAGCCCGGGCCCCTGCTGTGCACCTGGGAACACGACTTCACGCACCTGAGCGTCGGACCGGTCCGCCAGCACGAGCACATCTACCTGGCCCACGGTCCCCGCCGCGAACCGACCGGCGCCCACCTGACCGCCGCGCACGCCGAGGACGGCATCCTCACGTGGCGCTGGTGGTCCCGGAAGGAACTCGCCGACGCCCCCGAGCCGCTGTGGCCGCCGGACCTGGCCCGCCTGCTCGACGCGGCGGAGGGCTGAGCGGGTCCCGCCCGGTCCGTCAGGGGTGCTCCGGTCTGCCGTCGCCGTACAGCCAGTCCTCCCAGATCCGGGTGAAGTCCGCGTCCGGCGCGCTGCGTTCGACGTAGGCCGTGAAGTCGTCGGTGTCCGCGTTCCCGTGCCGGTGGGCGGACGCCCAGCCCTTCAGCAGGTCCTGGAAGGCGTCGTCACCGACCTTCTGGCGGATCTTGTGCAGGACCATCGCGCCGCGCTGGTAGACGGGGGCGGCCGAGATGTGTGCCGCGTCGGGCGGGTCGGCGGGCGGGAAGGCCCAGATCTCCGCGTCCGCGTCCGCCCCGGCGGAGGAGCGGCCGGCGTACAGCGCGTCGAAGATCTCCTCGGCGCTGTCGCCGCCGTGGTCCTCCTGCCACAGCCACTCCGCGTACGTCGCGAAGCCCTCGCTGAGCCACATGTCCCGCCAGGTCTCGGGGGAGACGGAGTCGCCGTACCACTGGTGGGCCAGCTCGTGGACGAGCAGGGCGGTGTCCGGTGCCCCGGGGAACACCGGCCGGGTCTGGGTCTCCAGGGCGTACCCGATGTCGTACGGGCGGTCGACGACCGCGCCCGCGGTGGAGAACGGGTACGGACCGAAGCGGTCCTCGGCCCAGGCGATGACGTCGGGGATCTTCGACAGCACCGGGCGGCTCTCCCGTACCTGCTCCGGATCGACCGCGGTGAGGACGGTCAGGCCGTCCGGGGTCCTGGAGCGGCGGACGTCCCAGTCGCCGATCGCCACCATGGCCAGATAGCTCGCCATCGGCTCGGCCGCGCGCCAGCGGTACGTCGTCCGGCCCCGTACGGTCCGCTCTCCGGCCGGCTCGCCGTTGGAGATCGCCGCCAGGCCCTCCGGCACGGTCACCGCCAGGTCGTACGACGCCTTGTCGGAGGGGTGGTGGTTGCCCGGGAACCACGCCATGGACCCCGTCGGCTGCCCCAGCGCCAGCGCCCCGTCGGCGGTGCGCAGCCAGCCCTCCTGCGAACCGTCGGGGTCGGTGATCGTCACCGGGGAGCCGGAGTAGCGGACGGTGACACGGAACGTCCGGCCCTCGTCTAGGTCGTCGGGCGGACGGACGGTCACTTCCTGGCCGGTGTGGTTGAAGCGGGCCTCGCGGCCCTCGACGGTGACCCGCCCGACGCGCAGGCCCTTGAGGTCCAGGTTGAACGCGGACAGGTCCTCGGTGGCGCGGGCGGTGACGGTCGCCGTACCGGTGAGACGGTGATCGCCGGGGTCGTAGGCGAGGTCGAGGGCGTAGTGGGTGACGTCGTAGCCGCCGTTGCCCGCCTTCGGGAAGTACGGATCACGCACGCCGGAGCCGCCGGGATCGCCGTGCACGCCGCCGCACGCCACGAGGGCCACGGCGACGGTCACCACGGCGAGCGGACGGGAGAAGCGCACACCGTGATCCTATGGGGCGTTTCACGTGAAACGCCTGCTGGGAGGCTGCCGCTAGTCGGCCAGCGCCGCCGCGCCCGCCTGCGCGAACTTCTCGTCCAGCGTGCCGGACGGGGCGCCGGCCACCCCGATGCCGGCGATCGGGACGTTCTTCGCGGTGACCGGGACGCCGCCGCCCAGGAACAGGGTGCCCGGGATGTCCTTCAGGTTGGGGGCCTGCTCCAGGCGCTCGGCCAGCTCCGAGGTGGGCGCGTTCCAGGACACGGCGGTGAACGCCTTGCGCTCGGCCGACTCGTAGGACTGCGGGCCGGCGCCGTCACCGCGCAGGGTGAGGATCGTGTTGCCGTTGCGGTCGACGACGGCCACGGTGATCCGCTGGTTCTCCTTGGCGGCGGCCTTCAGCGCGGCCTGCGCGGCCTCGGTGGCGGCGCCAATGGTCAGGTGGGTGGAGGTGGTGGTGGCGTCCCGGTCGACGGCGGACGCGCGGGCGGCGACCGGAGCGGACTCCGAAGCGGACTCCGGAGCGGCGTTCGCGGCCACCGTGCCGAAGGTGCCGGCGGCGACGGCCGCCAGAACCGCGCCGCCGGTGGCGATGCGGGCACGCCGGGAGAGGGTCCTGCGGGTCTTGTTCATACTCGTCTGCTCCTTGGAGTCGGCCGGGCGGCCCCTGCGGTCCGGCTGCCCGTCTGCTCTCCAGCCTCGGCCCCCGCGCCCCGCCGGACCGTCGGCGTTCCGGCTGCTCACCGGGGGCGGAACCGAGGACCCGGGGGTCATCCGATCGGCTGACCCACCGGGGCCCGCGCGGCGATGACAATGAGGGTGTTTGCCCAGTTCGACTCGGTGACCGCGGGGTCTGTGGAACACCGCGGTCACCGGCGGCCATGGATCCGCGGAAGGAGGTGCGCCCGATGCCGAAGCCGGACGACCCGGACGCCCGCTGGCTCGGTGCCGTCATGCACGTGGCGTTCTTCCTGCTGCTCGGCGGTGCCCTGGCCCGCTTCCTGATCCGGCACCCGGGCGATCCGATCACCCCGTGGATCATCGCCCTGTCCGTCGTCCTGGCCCTGCTGCACCTGCTCGGGCCCGTCCTCGGCGGCGCCGGGCCGCGGCCCAGGTGACGGCGGCCGGCCTGGCTCGGGGCGGTCGTCGTGGTGTGGATGGTGCTCGTCGTCCTCGCGCCCAGCTTCTCCTGGTGCGCGGTCCCGCTCTTCTACACCGGCCTGCGCACCCTGCCGGCGCGCGCGGCGCTCGCCCTGGTGGCGGTGCTGACGGTGTTCGTGGTCGCCGCGCAGTGGCGGCTCGCCGGGAGCTTCGACCCGAACCTGCTGCTCGCGACGCCCGCCGTCGCCGCCATCGCCGCGGCCGTGTTCCTGCGGGCCGAGCGGCAGACCGCCCGGCAGCGCGCCCTGATCGACGACCTGCTGCGCACCCGGCGCGAACTCGCCGCCTCCGAGCGCCGGGAGGGCACGCTCGCCGAACGCCAGCGGCTGTCCATGGAGATCCACGACACCCTCGCGCAGGGACTGTCCAGTCAGCGGATGCTGCTCCAGGCGGCGGAGCGGGTCTGGACGGCCGACCCGGACAAGGCGCGCGGGCACGTCCGGGCCGCCGCGTCCGTCGCCGAGCACAATCTCACCGAGGCCCGGCGGTTCGTGCACGACCTCGCCCCCGCCGACCTCGCCCGCGGGGGCGGCCTCGCGGCGGCGCTGCACGCGCTGGCGGAGCGCGAGTCGGGCGGGCACCTCGCCGTGCGGGTCCACGTCGAGGACGGCGGGCGGTCCCCGCTGCTGCCCGACCGCGTCCAGTCGGCCCTGCTGCGCATCGCCCAGGGCGCGCTGGCCAATGTCCGGGAACACGCCTCCGCCTCCCATGCCGAGGTCAGTCTCACTCTGCTCGACGACCAGGTCCTGCTGGACGTCACCGACGACGGCCGGGGCTTCGACCCCGCAGCGCCGTCCGAGTCCCCGCCGGGCGTGCGCGGGCACGGCCTGCCCGCCATGCGGGCCCGGCTGCGGCAGCTCGGCGGCACGCTGACCGTAGAGTCCGCGCCCGGCGAGGGCACGGTCCTGTCCGCCGCCGTTCCGCTGGAGGGCCCCCGATGAGCGCCGCTTCCGATCCCGCTTCCGGTTCCGAGCGCGGTTCCTCTTCCGGTTCCGGTTCCGGTTCCGGTTCCGAGGCTGGTGTAACTTCCGGTTCCGCTCCCGCTTCCGATTCCAGTGCCGGGGCTGGTGCCTCTTCCGGTGCCGGTGCCGGTGCCACTTCCGGTGCCGATCCCGCTGCCGCTGCCGGTTCCGGTGCCGACCCCGGCTCCGCTCCGGTGCGCATCCTGGTCTGTGACGACCACGTCGTCGTACGCGCCGGACTGCACGCCCTGCTCGACAGCGCGCCCGGCATCGAGGTGGTCGGCGAGGCGGGCACCGGTGAGGAGGCGCTCGCCCTGGCGGCGCGGCTGCGTCCGGACGTGGTGCTGATGGACCTCCAGCTCGGCGCGGGCATCGACGGAGTCGAGACCACCCGCCGGCTCACCGCCGCCGGCCCCGTCGCGGGCCCGCACGTCCTGGTCCTGACCACGTACGACACGGACGCCGATATCACCCGGGCCATCGAGGCGGGCGCCACCGGCTATCTGCTGAAGGCGGAACGCCCGGACGAGCTGTTCGCCGCGATCCACGCCGCCGCGCAGGGCCGCACGGTGCTCTCCCCACCGGTCGCCAGCCGGGTGATGGCCAACCTGCGCAGCCCACGCCCCGCCCTCACCGGCCGCGAGCGCGACATCCTCACCCATCTCGCCCGCGGCCTCGGCAACCGCGAGATCGCCCGGGCCCTGTTCATCAGCGAGGCCACCGTCAAGACCCACCTGCGGCGCATCTACGACAAGCTCGGCGTCGACACCCGGGCGGGGGCGGTCGCGGTGGCGAAGGAGCAGCGGCTCCTGCCGTGACCCCGGCAGGAGGGAGCGGGCCGTGCCGCCGCGGCCGCCCGTCGCCGGGGCCGCCCATCGGCGGGGCCGGCAAAGGCAGTGGCCGGCGGGGCCCGCGGCCGGCCACGGGCATGACACCATCACCCCGTGCTCGACATCGGCTACGCCCTCTCCCCCCGTTTCCCGGACCCCCCGCAGACCGACTACCGGCGTGCGGACGTGCGCGCGCTGCGGCACGACCACCCCGCGCCCCGGTCAGCACCACGTCGAGCAGCCGGGCACGCGGCAGCGCCGTCCCGTCCAGCAGACAACCCGTCAGCGCGCAGTCCATGAACCGGGCGCCCGCCCCGTCCTGCCCCGTGAAGTGCGCACCCGCGAACTCCAGACCGTCGTAGTCCCCGTCCGGCTCCAGTCCCCCGCCCCCGTACGCCCCCAGCGGCCCGAGCCGCACCTCCGGACGCCGCGCCGCCCGCACCGCCGTACCGCCCACCGCTCTCCTCGCCCATGCCCCCATGCTGCAACCCGCCACTGACAACGCGCCCGACCTGCGCGAACGGCCGCCCCACCGGCCGATGTCACATTTGCGGACCCCGCACCGGTCGTACGGGCAGCAGCGCAGAACGACAGACGAGCCAGGGAGACTCCCAGATGCACCGGATCACCGTCATCGGCGGCGGCTTCGCCGGACTCACCGCGGCCATCACCGCCGCCGAAGCGGGCGCCAAGGTCACCCTCCACGAGGCCCACCACACCCTCGGCGGACGCGCCCGGACCGCCGAGGGCCCGTACCGTACGAACGACGGCCCGCACGCCCTCTACAACGGCGGCCCGCACTGGGTCTGGCTCCGGCAGCGCGACCTCATCGGCCCGCTCGCCCCCTTCCCCCCGCTGGAGGCGGCCCGGCTGCGTCTGCGGCACCACGGCACTCTGCGCCGCACCCCGCCGTTCGCCATGCTCAAGCTGCTGCGCCCCGGCGTCCGCCGGGCGCCGGTCGACGTCGACTTCCGCACCTGGGCGACCGGCGTCGCCGGTGAGGAGGGCGCCCGCGCCGCCGCCCACTACGCGGCCGTCGCCCTCTTCCACCACGACCCCGGGTCACTGTCCGCGGCGTTCGTGCAGGAACGGCTGCGCCGCGCCGCCAAGCTGCCGCCGGAGGCGCACTATCCGCGCGGCGGCTGGGGCAGCGTCATCGACCGCATGGCCGCCCGGGCCTGGAACCTCGGCGTCCGGATGGAGACGCTGTCCCGCGTCCACACCCTCCCGACCGACACCCCGGTCGTCGTCGCCACCTCCCTCGACGCCGCTCGCCGGCTGCTGGGCGACGACTCCCTGACCTGGCCGAGCGGCCGCACCGCCCTGCTCGACCTGGCCGTGCGGACCCGGCGCGGCGACGCCTTCGCCGTCTCCGACCTGGACGCGCCGGGCTGGATCGAGCGGTTCACCGCCCAGGACCGGACCCTGGCACCGGCGGGCGAGCAGCTGATCCAGGGGCAGATCCCCATCGGTCCCGGGGAACCGAGGTCGGCCGGCATCGCCCGCGCCGAACAGCTGCTCGATCTCGGGTGGGCGGGCTGGCGCGAGCGGGTCACCTGGCGGCGCGAGTCCGTCGCGAGCGGCCGTACCGGCGCCGTCGACCTGCCCGGTCTGACCTGGCGCGACCGGCCCGCCGTCGACCGCGGCGACGGCGTCTACCTCGCCGGCGACCAGGTGGCGGCCCCCGGCGTGCTGTCGGAGGTGTCGTTCACCAGCGCCCTGACGGCCGTGTCGCTGGCGCTCGGCCGACGGGAACTTGACCTCAAGCAAGCTTGAGGTCGTTGAGTGGCTCACGCCACCGACGACAGGTGGCCCCACCACCGACAACAGGTGGCCCAGCCACCGATGACAGGTGGTCCGCACCACCGCCGGCAGGCGGCCCGCACCACCGACGACAGGGGCTCCCATGCACGCCATCCGTCTGCACGCCTTCGGCCCGGCCGAGAACCTCACCCAC
This sequence comes from Streptomyces hamibioticus, assembly GCF_047946815.1. NCBI lineage: Bacteria > Bacillati > Actinomycetota > Actinomycetes > Kitasatosporales > Streptomycetaceae > Streptomyces > Streptomyces hamibioticus. Next base: position 4,064,417 of record NZ_JBKKQY010000001.1, on the reverse strand, counting down.
GAGCAGGTCGAGGACCCGGTGCCGGGCCCGGGCCAGGTCCGCATCGCCGTCCGCGCGGCCGGCGTCCACCTCCTCGACACCGCCCTGCGCGAGGGCATACAGGGCCCCGCCCCCGAACCGCCCGCCCTGCCCACCGTCCCCGGCCGCGAGGTCGCCGGCGTCGTGGACGCCCTCGGCGACGGCACCGACGGCGGCTGGCTCGGCAAGCGCGTCGTCGCCCACCTCGGATTCGCGCCCGGGGGCTACGCCGAACTCGCCGTCACCGGCGCCGACCGCCTGCACGAGATCCCCGGCGGCCTGGACTTCGCCGCGGCCGTCGCCATGATCGGCACGGGCCGTACGGCGATGGGGATCGTGCAGTTCGCCGACCTCGGCCCCGAAGCGGTGGCCGTGATCCCGGCCGCCGCCGGCGGCATCGGCACCCTGCTCGTGCAGTACGCCAAGAACGCCGGCGCCACCGTCATCGGCCTCGCCGGCGGCCCGCGGAAGGTGGCCCGGGCCGAGGCGAACGGCGCCGACCTCGCCGTCGACTACCGGGCGGCCGGCTGGCCCGACAAGGTCCGCGCCCACCTCGGCGGACGGCCCGCCACCGTCGTCCTCGACGGCGTCGGCGGCGCCATCGCCCGCGAGGCCGTCGGCCTCCTCGGCCCCGGCGGCAGACACGTGGTCTTCGGCTGGTCCGGCGAGGGCCCGCACGACGGCGAGCCCTACCTCGTCGACGGCGTCTCCGAACAGGTCCTCGGTCCCGTGATGTTCCGGAAGACCGGCGGCCCCGACCCCGTACGCACCCTCGAACTCCGCGCCCTCGCCGAGGCCGCCGAGGGCCGCCTCACGCCCGCCGTCCAGCGCTTCCCGCTCGCCGAGGCCGCCGCCGCCCACCGGGCGCTGGAGACCCGCGGCACGATCGGGAAGGTGGTCCTGGAACCATGACCGGCGACAACAGGCGGGACACGAGGCGCGAGCCCGGGACCGGGACCGGGACCGGGGCCGGGACCGGGACCGGGGCCGGGGCCGGGGACGCGATACGTCCCGATCCATGGTCTTCTGGCCAGACGAGTGTCGCCCGGTCGGGTGAGGAAGCCACTCCCGCGGGTGCCGATCCGCGCCGCTGGTGGGGCCTGGTGGTCATCGCCCTCGCCCAGCTGATGGTCGTCCTCGACGCGACCATCGTGAACATCGCCCTCCCCTCCGCCCAGCGCGACCTGGGCATATCCGACGGCAACCGGCAATGGGTGATCACCGCCTACACCCTCGCCTTCGGCGGCCTGCTGCTGCTCGGCGGCCGGATCGCCGACCTCGCCGGACGCAAACGCACCTTCGTCATCGGCCTCGTCGGCTTCGCCGCCGCCTCCGCCCTCGGCGGCGCCGCCACCGGCCCCGCCATGCTCTTCGGGGCCCGCGCCCTCCAGGGGGTCTTCGCCGCCGTCCTCGCCCCGTCCGCACTGTCCCTGCTGACCACGACGTTCACCGACCCCAGGGAACGCGGCAAGGCCTTCGGCATCTACGGCGCCCTGGCCGGCAGCGGCTCCGCCATCGGCTTCATCGTCGGCGGCGTCCTCACCGAGTACCTCGACTGGCGCTGGTGCCTGTACGTGAACGCCCCCATCGCCGCCGTCGCCGTGATCGGCGCCCTCGCCCTCCTGCACGACCGCCCCGCCCGCACCGGCGCCCGCCTCGACGTCCCCGGCGTGCTCCTCGGCTGCGGCGGACTCGTCGCCCTCGTCTACGGCTTCAGCGAGGCGGAGTCCCGCGGCTGGACCGACGCCCTCGTCCTCGGCTGCTTCGCCGCGGCCGTCGTCCTGCTCACCGCGTTCGTCCGGTGGCAGTCCCGCGCCCCGATGCCGCTGCTCCCGCTGCGCATCGTCCGCGACCGCAACCGCGCCGGCTGCTTCCTGACCATGATGCTCGCCGTCACCGGCATGTTCGGCCTGTTCCTGTTCATGACCTACTACCTCCAGGTCATCCTCGGCTACTCGCCCGTCCGGACCGGCCTCGCCTTCCTGCCGCTGACCGCCGCGATCATCACCGGTTCCACCCAGGTCTCCGCCCGGCTCCTGCACCACGTCGCCCCGCGCATGCTGCTGGTCCCGGGCATGCTCCTCGCCGCCGGCGGCATGGGGCTGCTCACCCGGATGACCGTGCACTCCTCCTACGCGGCCGAGATCATGCCCGCGCTCATCCTGCTGGGCCTCGGCATGGGCCTGACCTTCATGCCGGTCTTCGCCACCGCCACCGCCGGCGTGGCACCCCAGGACTCCGGCGTGACCTCCGCGACCGTCAACACCGCACAGCAGGTCGGCGGTTCCATCGGGACGGCCCTGCTCAACACCGTCGCCACCACCACCAGCGCGGCCTGGATCACCGCGCACCTCACCGACCCCGCCCAGCGGGAGGCGCTCACCCGGGAGGGCGTCGTCCACGGCTACACGGTCGCCATCTGGCTGGCCGCCGGCGTCATGCTGCTGGCGGCCCTGGTCGCGGGCCTGATGGTGACCGCCCGGGCCCCGAAACACGGCACCCCGGCCGAACGGCCGGTGTCCGAACCGGTGGCCTGAGGGGGAACGGCGGGGACCCGGCACACCACCGGGCCCCCGCCATCAATCGTCCGTCGGCCACACCCCCGGCCCCACGACGGCCCCCGGCGCCCCTCAGTGCCGCCCCGCCACCCGGTCCGCCACCCGCGCCAACCGCGACGAACCCGTGCTGTGCGACGCCGCCTCCCGCCGGTCCGCCGCCCGGTACACCGCGTACATCCCCTGCACCCCCAGCCAGCGCAACGGCTCCGGCTCCCAGCGCCGCACCCGGTGCCCCACCCACGGCAGCTCCGTCAGCTCCGTGCTCCCCGCCTGCCCCGAGGCCTGCTGCACCAGATCGCACAGCGTCCGCGCCGCCAGGTTCGCCGTCGCCACCCCCGAACCGACGTACCCGCCGGCCCAGCCCAGCCCCGTCGACCGGTCCAGCGTGACCGTCGCGCACCAGTCCCGCGGCACCCCCAGCACCCCCGACCAGGCATGCTCGATCCGCACCCCGGCCAGCGACGGGAAGAACCCCACCAGGATCTCCCGCAGCGCCGCCACCGTCGCCGCCTGCGTACTCCCGTCGCTGTCCGTCCGCGACCCGAAGCGGTACGGCACCCCGCGCCCGCCCAGCGCGATCCGCCCGTCCGCCGTGCGCTGCGCGTACATGTACGCGTGCGCCATGTCGCCCAGCGTCTGACGCCCCTCCCAGCCGATCGCCGCCCACCGCTCCCCGGACAGCGGCTCCGTCGCGATCATCGACGAGTTCATCGGCAGCCACGTCCGCCGCTGCCCCTTCAGCGACGCCGTGAACCCCTCCGTGCAGCGCAGCACGTACGGCGCCCGGACCGTCCCGTACGGCGTCACCGCGTGCCCCTGCCGGATCTCCGTCACCGGCGTCGACTCGTGGACGGTCACCCCGAGCGCCTCGACCGCCGCAGCGAGCCCCTTGACCAGCTTCACCGGATGCACCCGCGCCCCGTGCGGGGTCCACGACGACCCCACCGCGTCGGCCACCCGGATCCGCTCGGCCGTCTCCCGGGCCCCGTACAGCTCCCGGTCCTTCTCCCCGAACGCCAGCTCCGCCTCGTGGAACGCCCGCAACCGCGCCAGCTGCGCGGGCGTACGCGCCACCTCCAGCACCCCGCCCTTGTGCACGTCCGCGTCGAAACCCTCCGCCTCGACGACCCGGATCACCTCGTCCACGGTGGCGTTCATCGCCCGCTGCAGCCGCACCGCCGCCTCATGGCCGTGCAGCTTCGCGTACCGGTCCCGCCCGGCGACCCCGTTGTACAGCCAGCCCCCGTTGCGCCCGGAGGCCCCGTAGCCGCAGAACTTCTGCTCCAGCACCGTGATCCGCAGGAACGGCGCCGCCTTCTTCAGGTAGTACGCCGTCCACAGCCCCGTGTATCCGCCCCCGACGATCACCACATCCGCCGACGCGTCCCCGCCGAGCGGCTCCCGCACCGCCGGAAGCCCGTCGTCCACGTACCAGAAGGAAATGCCACCGTTCACGACACCGCTGGTCGAGCTGCTCATGCCGGGACGTTAACCCGCACCGACACCGCCTGTCTGCTGCGGAATCCGTGGACTTCCACCCGCCCCCGGCGCCGGACAAGCGCATGCGCCCGCTTATTCGCATGCGCCCGCCCGAGGCCGCCCGTACCGTCACCTCACGTGATCGACATCCCGGACGCCCTCGCCGCCGCCCAGGCGAAGTACAACGGAGCGGCCGGCCGCGCCTTCATCGCCGGCCTGCCCGCCCTCGCGGCCGACTGCCTCGACCGCTGGGACCTGCGCCTGGACGGCCCCTCCATGCACGGCTGGGCCGCCCTCGTACTGCCCGTGGTCCGCCGCCACGACGACACCCCCGCCGTCCTCAAGCTCCAGCTCCTCGACGACGAGACCGAGGACGAACCGACCGCCCTGCGCCTGTGGAACGGCGACGGCGCCGTCCACCTCCTCGACCACGACCCGGCCACCGGCACCATGCTCCTGGAGCGCCTCGACCCCTCCCGCATGCTCAGCCACGTCGAGGACTCCCGCGAGGCCGTCCTCGTCATCGCCCGCCTCCTCCGCCACCTCACCGTCACCCCCGCCCCGCCGGGCATGCGCCGCCTCGGCGACATCGCCCGCGCCCTGCTCGACGAGACCCCCCGGGCGCTGGAGCGCGTCCCCGACCCGACCGCCCGCCGCCTGCTCGCCGACTGCGCCGCCGCCGTACGCGAGGTCGTGGACGAGCCCGGCGACCGCCTCCTCCACTGGGACCTGCACTACGACAACGTCCTCGCCTCCGAGCGCGCCCCCTGGCTCGCCATCGACCCCAAACCCCTCGCCGGCGACCCCGGCTTCGACCTCCTCCCGGCCATCGACAACCGCTACGACCCCGGCGAGGTCCACTGGCGCTTCGACGCGATGACGGAAGTCCTGGGCCTGGACCGGGACCGGGCCCGCGCCTGGACGCTCGGCCGCGTCCTGCAGAACTGCCTGTGGAACGTGGCGGACGGGGACCCGGTGGAGGAGGAGCAACTGGAGATCGCGGAGCTGCTCGGGTAAGCCCCGGCACGGCGACGGCCCCCGCCTGTCGCAGGCGGGGACCGTCGCCGTGGTGAAAGAGCCCCCTGTCGGATTCGAACCGACGACCTTCGCTTTACAAGAGCGGCGCTCTAACCAGCTGAGCTAAGGAGGCACCGCGCACGCGCCCGCGCGGAGGCGGCTCCACTGTACACAGACCCCGATTCCTCCAGCCACGGACTTCTGTGTGTGGCAGGCCGCACAGCCGGACCGCGAAGCCCCTCCACCGCCCGTCGAAAGTTCCGGCGAAGTTCACAGCACCCCGGCTACTGACAGAACAGGTGAACGCCAGGTACCGTCCTGAGCCAGTTCACACGTGTGGACTACACCACAACGGTTCCACCCGTCGTGGCTCCACCTTCCTACAACGGATCGTCCGGCACGTTCCTGCCGGTAGAAGGGGGCCCATTCACCATGGCCACAGTTACGTTCGACAAGGCGACCCGGATCTACCCGGGTTCCGAGAAGCCCGCCGTCGACGCACTCGACATCGCGATCGAGGACGGGGAGTTCCTCGTCCTGGTCGGCCCGTCCGGCTGCGGCAAGTCCACCTCGCTCCGGATGCTCGCGGGGCTCGAGGACGTGAACGCCGGCGCCATCCGCATCGGTGACCGCGACGTCACGCACCTGCCGCCGAAGGACCGGGACATCGCCATGGTGTTCCAGAACTACGCGCTCTACCCGCACATGACGGTCGCGGACAACATGGGCTTCGCGCTGAAGATCGCGGGCGTCAACAAGGCGGAGATCCGGCAGAAGGTCGAGGAGGCCGCGAAGATCCTCGACCTCACCGAGTACCTGGACCGCAAGCCGAAGGCCCTCTCCGGCGGTCAGCGCCAGCGTGTGGCGATGGGCCGCGCGATCGTGCGTGAGCCGCAGGTGTTCCTCATGGACGAGCCGCTGTCCAACCTGGACGCCAAGCTGCGTGTCTCCACCCGTACGCAGATCGCCTCGCTCCAGCGCCGCCTGGGCATCACGACCGTGTACGTCACCCACGACCAGGTCGAGGCCATGACCATGGGCGACCGGGTCGCGGTGCTGAAGGACGGCCTGCTCCAGCAGGTCGACTCCCCCCGGAACATGTACGACAAGCCCGCCAACCTCTTCGTCGCCGGCTTCATCGGCTCGCCCGCGATGAATCTCATCGAGGTGCCGATCACCGACGGCGGCGTGAAGTTCGGCAACAGCGTGGTGCCGGTCAGCCGCGAGGCCCTCGCGTCCGCCGCCGACAGGGGCGACCGTACGGTCACCGTCGGCGTCCGCCCGGAGCACTTCGACGTGGTGGAGCTGAACGGCGCGGCGTCCGCGTCCCTGTCGAAGGACGCCGAGGACGCCCCGGCGGGCATGGCGGTCGCGGTGAACGTCGTGGAGGAGACCGGCGCCGACGGGTACATCTACGGCACGGTCGACGTCGGCGGTGAGTCGAAGGACCTGGTGGTCCGGGTCAGCAGCCGCGCGGTGCCGGAGAAGGGCTCGACCGTGCACGTCGTGCCGCGGCCGGGCGAGGCGCACGTGTTCTCCTCGTCCACCGGTGAGCGCCTCACCGGCTGAGGTTCACCCGCGTTGACGAAAAAGGGCCCCGCGACTTGCTGCGGGGCCCTTCCCGTTGTCGACAAATACCCCGGCACATCGGACGTTTCGAGCGGTGTGCGTCAACCTGTCACCCCGCGCGGAGCGCTTTCTCGTCCCTCGAACCGGTGACCAAATGTCGCCAAATCATTACCGCGCGCTACCCTCACTCGCGTGAAGCACTCCGTGAAGCACTCCACCACCCCACAGACGCGACGCGGCCGGGGCCCCGCCCGCCGGATCGGCCGCTCCCTCGCCCTCGTCCTGCCCGTCGTCCTGGTGCTGTCCGGGACGCTCGCGGTCACCCGGGTCAACTGGTCCGGGAGCCCCTCGGACTCGGTGCTCACCGCCTCGGAGGCGACCGCGTCGAAGGCGTCCTCGCCCGCCGCGGCCCGCGCCCCGCACGAGGTGCTGCGCGACCGGCTGCTGACCGAGTTGCAGGAGGAGGATCCGGGCGTCGCGCTCACCCACCTCCAGCAGGCGGTCAACGACCGTCCCTCGCTGGCCAGGCACTGCGCGTCCATCGCCCGCGCCCTGGGCCGCGCCGCGGTGCGGGTGTACGGCCCGACGCGCGCCCAGTCGTACGCCCGCCCCGTCTGCGACACCGCCTTCGCCTCGGGGGTGCTGGCCGCGCACGGCTGAGCATGGCGGCGACCGTGCACGGCAGCGGCTGAACGCCGCGGGCGGGACGCCACGTACAGTTCGGGCATGACCGATCCGAGCGCTGCGTCCCGCCGCCCCGTGCAAGCCGTCGTCCTGGCCGGCGGACAGGGTTCCCGGCTGCGTCCGTACACCGACGACCGGCCCAAGCCGATGGTCGAGATCCCCGGTACGGGGACGCCGATCATCGGCCATCAGCTTTCCTGGCTCGCCGAAGAGGGCGTCACGGACGTGGTGGTCTCCTGCGGCCATCTCGCCGAGGTACTGCAGGAGTGGCTGCAGAACACCGAACTGCCCGTCTCCGTCACGACCGTCGTGGAGACCGAGCCCCTCGGCCGCGGCGGCGGCCTGAAGTACGCCGCCGCGCATCTCCCCCACCCGGACCGGCCCTGGTACGCCACGAACGGCGACATCTGGACCCGGTTCTCGCTGCGTGACATGGCGGACTTCCACGCCGAGCGGGGCGCCGTGGCGACGCTGGCGCTGGCCCGTCCGCGGCTGCCGTGGGGCGCGGTGAAGACCGACGGCTTCGGCCACATCACGGACTTCATCGAGGCACCGCCGTCCACGTTCGAGATCAACGCGGGGGTGTACGTCTTCTCCGCCGGGTTCGCGGAGCTGCTCCCGGAGCGCGGTGACCACGAGCGGACGACGTTCCCGAGGCTGGCCCGGGAGCGCCGGCTGGCCGGTTTCCCGATCCCGCAGGGTTCCTACTGGCGGGCGATCGACACGGCGAAGGACCTGACCGAGGCGGCGAAGGAGCTGGCGGCGCTGGTGCGTTGAGCGTCCTGCGGCCGAGGGCATACGGCGACGGGGTCCCGCACGATGGATGTGCGGGACCCCGTCGCCGTACTGCGCGGCTGCCGCCGCCGGGGCCTGGGCTAGCCGAGCAGGCCGCCCACGAGCCCCGGGCGTCCGGTGCCGGACGAGCCGCCGTCGCCGCTGCCGGACTCGCTGCCGGTCTCGCTGCCGGTGCCGCCGGTCGGGTCGCTGCCGTCGCCGCCGGTGGCGCTGCCCCCGCTGGTCGGGCCGGCGCTGGTGCTCGGGGCCTGGGCGCCGCCCGGGGAGCTCTGCTGCGGCGGGGCCTGGCCGGTGGTGCCCTGGGTCTGGCTGGGCGTACCGCCGGCGGTGCGGCCGGTGTCGCGGGTCGCACCGGGGGTGGCGGCGCCGGACGGGCCGGAGGAGCCGGAGGTCCCGGAGGAGGTGGTGCCCCGGGTGGGCGAGGAGGAGCTCTCGGGGTTGGTCCGCTGCCGCTCGCCGGGGTCCCTGGGGAGCGGGGAGCCGGGCAGTTCGTTGCGCGGGGCCTCGCCGGGTCCGGGGACGACGACGCGGTCGGCGTCGCGGACGGCACCGCCGAGCAGGGAGCCGACCAGCAGGGTGACGCCGGTGACGAGGAAGGTCACGAGGGCGCCGCGGCGCAGCACGTAGCGGCGCAGGTCCCAGATGGCGACGTGGGGTCCGAGGCGGCGCCAGGCACTGCCGGCGAGGCGGCCGTCGACGGAGTAGACGGGAGCGCCGGCGATGATCAGCGGGGACCAGGCGGCGAGGTAGATGATGTCGGGGGCGTCGTAGACCGGGACGGCCTTCCAGCTGACCGTGACGAGCAGCGCCGCGGAGAGCATCGCGCCGATGACTGCGGCGACCCGCTGCCAGCAGCCGAGGACCGTCAGGACGCCGACGATGACCTGGAGGAAGGCGATGACCAGGCCGGAGCCGATCGGGTGGGCGAGGGCGAACTGCCGCAGGGGCTCGGCGACTTCCCACGGGTGCAGGGTGTTGAGCCAGGTGACCATGGAGCCGCGCTTGCCGCCGTCGAAGTAGACGGGGTCGCAGAGCTTGCCCATGCCGGCGTAGATGGAGATGAAGCCGAGGAAGACCCGCAGGGGCAGCAGCACGACGCCGAGGTTCATGCGGCGGCCGGGGTAGTAGGCGTGCCGTGCCGGGTCGTCGCCGTGGCGGCGGCCGGGGCGCTCGGTGCCGTCGGCGTCGGCGTTGTCCGGGTCGGCGCCGGCGGCCGGGTCGTCGTCGAAGCCCTCGTCGCCGTAGGCGGGGTCGGCGTAGCCGGGTTCGTCGTAGGCGCTGCCGACGGTGCGCATGGCGGGCAGCAGCCGGGTGCCGTCGGGGTGGCCCGGGGTGCGCTGGGCGCCGACGACGGGGGTCGGGACGGTCTGCGTGGTGAGGTCGTCGTCGTATTCGTCGGCGGGGCCGTCGAAGCCGACGCGGGGGATGACCTGGGTGGCGCCGGCGTCCGCGGTCGTGTCGGCGGCCGGGTCGTCGGGATGGCGGCCGGCGCCGGCCCGCACGGCCTGGAGGAGACGGTGGGCGCCGGTGTCGTCCGGGTCGGACTTGCCGCTCCAGACGACGGGCCGGCGGCGGGCGGGTGCGGCGCCCGCGGTGACCCCCGCGGCGGCGCCCGCGTGCTGGGCCGGGCCGACGGCGGGGATCGGGGCGGTGTCCTGGGCGGCGGTCAGGTGCCGCGCGACCCGCGGGGAGCGGGCGCGTCGCGCCGAGGCGCCCAGCTGCACGCGGAAGCTCGCGTGATTGACGATGACCTGGGCCGGGTCGCTCGGCACCTTCACCATGCTCAGCGCGGGAGCGTCGTCGATTCCCGACGAGCGGTCCCCCGTGGGTGTGCGGGGTGTTCTGGTGTCCACACTCATCTAACCGAGTGACGTGACGTTAGGACACTGCTTTGACCCGCCGGATCTGTCCGGACCCCGTCAAGCTTGTCCGGACCGCCGGGAACACCCCGTTCGGACTACAGAGCCGAACACCCGTTCAAGCACCGGCCGTCGTCAGGCCCGTCGCCGCGCCGCCTCGTACAGCACGATGCCCGCGGCGACACCCGCGTTGAGCGACTCGGCACCGCCCGGCATCGGGATCCGCACCCGGAAGTCGCACGTCTCGCCGACCAGCCGGGACAGGCCCTTGCCCTCGCTGCCGACGACCACCGCCACCGGGCCCTGCAGGGCCTCCAGGTCGCCGAGTTCGACATCGCCGTCGGCGGCCAGGCCGACGACCACGACCCCGGCCTTCTTGTACGCCTCCAGGGCGCGCGTCAGGTTGGTGGCGCGGGCCACCGGCGTGCGGGCGGCCGTACCGGCGGACGTCTTCCAGGCGCCCGCGGTCATACCGGCGGCACGCCGCTCGGGGACCACGACGCCGTGGCCGCCGAAGGCGGAGACGGACCGGACGACGGCACCCAGGTTGCGGGGGTCGGTGACCCCGTCCAGGGCGACGATCAGCGGGTCCTCGCCCTCGTCGGCGGCGGCATCGAGCAGGCCCTCGGGGTGGGCGTACTCGTACGGCGGGACCTGGAGCACGAGCCCCTGGTGGTTCAGCCCGTTGGTCATGCGGTCCAGCTCGGGGCGCGGGGCCTCCATCAGGTTGAGGTCACCGCGCTCGGCGGCGAGCTGGAGCGCCTCGCGGACGCGCTCGTCGTTGTCGATGAACTGCTGGACGTAGAGCGTGGTGGCGGGCACGCCCTCGCGCAGCGCCTCGAAGACGGGGTTGCGGCCGACGACCAGTTCCGAGGTGGACCGGCCGCCGCCGCGCCTGCCCTGCGTGCGCCCGTGGGCGCGGCGGGCCTTGGCCTGCGCGGCGCGCTGCTTGGCGTGTCCCTTGCGCATCTCGGCGGGGGGCGTCGGCCCCTTGCCCTCCAGGCTCCGGCGCCGCTTGCCGCCGCTGCCGACCTGCGCGCCCTTCTTGCCGGACATGCGGCGGTTGTTCGCGGCCATGAGTTACCAGTCTCGCTCTCTTACGGAGGTGTGCGTCGTTCGTGCGTCTTGTTCGTGCGTCTTGTTTCGTGCGTCTTATGCAGTGTGCCGCCCGGAGAGCCGGGCGGCACACTTGATCAAGCAGTGCGGGCCTAGCGGGAGCCGAGGCTCCAGCGCGGGCCCTGCGGGCTGTCCTCGATGACCAGGCCGGACCGGTTCAGCTGGTCGCGGATGGCGTCCGCGGTCGGCCAGTCCTTGCGGGCCCGGGCGGCCTCCCGCTGTTCGAGGACCAGACGGACGAGGTCGTCGACGACGCCGTGCAGCTCCTGGCCCCGGTCGTCCTCGCTCGCCCAGTGCGCGTCGAGCGGGTCCAGGCCGAGCACGCCGAGCATGGCGCGGACCTCGGCCAGGCGGGCCACGGCGGCCTCCTTGTCGTCGGCGGCCAGCGCGCTGTTGCCCTGCCGGACGGTGGTGTGCACGACGGCCAGCGCCTGCGGCACGCCGAGGTCGTCGTCCATGGCGTCGGCGAAGGCGGGCGGCACGTCGGCGGCGGGCTCGACGGCTCCCCCGGCCAGTTCGGTGACACGCTGCACGAAGCCCTCGATGCGGGCGAACGCCGCCTCGGCCTCGTGCAGCGCCTCCTCGCTGTACTCGATGGTCGAGCGGTAGTGCGGGGTGCCCAGGTAGTACCGCAGCACGATCGGGCGCCACTGCTTGACCATCTCGGAGACGAGCACGCTGTTGCCGAGCGACTTCGACATCTTCTCGCCGCTCATGGTGACCCAGGCGTTGTGCACCCAGTACCGGGCGAACGCGTCGCCGAAGCCCTCGGCCTGGGCGATCTCGTTCTCGTGGTGCGGGAAGATCAGGTCGATGCCGCCGCCGTGGATGTCGAACTCGCTGCCCAGGTACTTGTGGGCCATCGCGGAGCACTCCAGGTGCCACCCCGGCCGCCCCCGCCCCCACGGCGTCTCCCAGCTCGGCTCCCCGGGCTTGGCCGCCTTCCACATGGCAAAGTCCCGCGGGTCCCGCTTGCCGGTCTCGCCCTCGCCGGCGGGCTGACGCAGCTCGTCCAGGTCCTGGTTGGACAGCGACAGGTATCCGGGCAGCGACCGTACGTCGAAGTAGACGTTGCCGTCGGCCTCGTAGGCGTGGCCGCGCTCGATGAGCGTCCGCATCATCTCGACCATCTCGGTGATGTGGCCGGTGGCGCGGGGCTCGTAGGTGGGCGGCAGGCAGCCGAGGGCGGTGTAGGCGTCGTCGAACGCCCGCTCGTTCTCGTAGCCGATGGACCACCAGGGGCGGTTCTGCTCCGCCGCCTTCTTGATGATCTTGTCGTCGATGTCGGTGACGTTGCGGATGAACGTGACCTCGTAGCCGCGGTACGCGAACCAGCGGCGCATGATGTCGAAGTTCAGCCCGGACCGGATGTGCCCGATGTGCGGGGCGGCCTGCACGGTGGCACCGCACAGGTAGATCGAGACACAGCCCTCGGTGAGCGGGGTGAAGTCACGGATCTGCCGGGCGCTGGTGTCGTACAGGCGAATAGTCACGTGTCCAGGGTAGTGGGCGCCGGCCAGTGCCTCGCCCCCGTTCCCCCCACTCCCCGACCACCGCCCCCGGCCCTCACCACCGGCTTCCCACCCACCGGAGCCGGAGGGCGACGCGCACCCCTCGGCCGACCGAGCCGGCAGGACGACGCGCACTCCTCGGCCGACCGAGTCGGGAGGCGACGGCACTTCATGGCCGACCGAGTCGGGAGGCGGCGGTGCTTCTTGGCCGACCGAGTCGGGTGGTGGGGTGGGCACAGGCCCGGGGGTCCAGGGGGCGGGAGCCCCCTGGCGGGGTCGCAGGGGCGGAGCCCCGGCCACTCCCGGCCACCCTGGCCGCCCCGGCCACCCCGGCCGCCCCGGCCGCCCCGGCCACCCTGGCCGCCCGGCCGTCAGCCGACCCGCACCACCAGCGCCGTGGCCACCGCCATCAGCCCCTCCCCCCTCCCCGGAAACCCGAGCCCGTCCGTCGTCGCCCCCGACACGGACACCGGCGCCCCGGCAGCCTCCGAAAGGACCTTCTGCGCTTCCTCCCGCCGCTTGCCGATCTTCGGCCGGGCCCCGACGACCTGCACGGCGACGTTCCCGATCCGGAAGCCGGCCGCGCGCACGATCCGCGCGGCCTCCGTCAGCAGCGTCACCCCGGACGCACCGGACCACTCCGGCCGCCCGGTCCCGAAGTGCTGCCCCAGGTCACCGAGCCCGGCGGCGGAGAACAGCGCGTTGCAGGCGGCGTGCGCGACGACGTCCGCGTCGGAGTGCCCGGCCAGCCCGGGCCCCTCGCCCTCCCACTTCAGCCCCGCGCACCACAGCTCGCGGCCGTCCTCGAAGGCGTGGATGTCGGTGCCGATGCCGACCTGGGGCAGCGGCGGGACCCTCTCGTCGTACGACTCAGAAGCCATCGTTGAGCCTCCGCCGTGCCAGGACCGCCTCCGCGAGCACCAGGTCGAGGGGACGGGTGACCTTGAACGCCTCCTCGTGGCCGGGCACGGCCACGACCGTGGTGCCGAGCTGCTCGACCATGCCGGCGTCGTCGGTGACATCGCCGGTCACCGTCTCGTGGGCACGGACCAGCGTGGCCCGGTGGAAGCCCTGCGGGGTCTGCACCGCGCGCAGCCGGGAACGCTCCGGCGTCGCCACGACCGGTTCCGGCTCTCCGGGGGTGCCGGCGGGCTCGACCTGCTTGACGGTGTCGGCGAGCGGCAGCGCCGGGACCACGGCGGGCGCGCCCTCGCGTACGGCCTCGATCACCGCGTCCACGGTGTCGACGGGGACCAGCGGCCGGGCCGCGTCGTGGACGAGCACGATGTCGTAGCCGGGCGGCAGCGCGTCCAGGCCGAGCCGCACGGACTCCTGCCGGGACTCGCCGCCGGGCACGACGCGGAAGTCGGTCCGCTCGGGCAGGGAGTGCGCGTCGAGGAGGCTCTTGACCTCGGCGGCGCCGTCGGGCGGGGCCACCACGACGACCAGGGAGACGGCGCGGGAAGCGGCCATCGCGCGGACGGCGTGGATGAGCATGGGCGTGCCGCCCAGTGCCCGCAGTGCCTTGGGCGCGCCCGGACCGAGGCGCACGCCGCGGCCGGCGGCGGGGATCACGGCGGCGGTACGGGCACTCGCGGCGGTGTGCGCGGCCGAGTGCGTGGCGGTCTGCGCGGCGCTGTGCGCAGCGGCCGCCGCGGGCGAGGGGCGCGAATCGTCAGACATCGGTTCCTGTCAGGTTTGTGGGCTGGCCTGGCGTGGGTATGGCCTGGGGAGTGCCGGGTGCGACGCCCCGACCGGACCCTTCCGTGACGTCGGTCGAGCCAGCTGCCCGGGCCCGGCACACCAGGACTCGGGGTCGGGTGGAGAGCGTACGGACGACGTCCGGGTACGAACATGCCGCAGCGCCCGGCGACGGCAAATGCGTCATCGGGCACCGCGGCATTTCATGTGCTGATTCGTGTGCTGAACCGAGCGGCTCCGCCTCGGATCAGGAGGCGAGCACCTCGTCGAGCAGGGCTTCGGCCTTGTCCTCGTTGGTGTTCTCCGCGAGGGCCAGCTCGCTCACCAGGATCTGGCGGGCCTTGGCGAGCATGCGCTTCTCACCAGCGGAGAGTCCACGCTCGCGCTCACGGCGCCACAGGTCACGCACGACTTCCGCGACCTTGATGACGTCGCCGGAGGCGAGCTTCTCCAGATTTGCCTTGTAACGACGCGACCAGTTCGTGGGCTCCTCGGCGTACGGCGCGCGCAGCACCTCGAAGACCCGGTCCAGCCCGTCCTGACCGACCACATCACGCACGCCGACGAACTCCGCATTGTCCGCTGGCACACGTACCGTCAGGTCACCCTGGGCGACCTTCAGCACCAAGTAGGTCTTGTCCACGCCTTTGATCTGGCGAGTTTCGATAGCCTCGATCAGCGCGGCCCCGTGATGGGGATAGACCACGGTGTCGCCAACCTTGAACGTCATGTGACAGGTACCCCTTCCGTGGCTATCCAGGGTAACACGGATACGGCGGCTTCTGAATGGCGTTTTCGCAGGTCAGGGCATATCTCGGGGCTTGACAACAGCAACAGGAACGTGCTTCGCGGGGTGAGCGGAAGAAGGTATTCGCAGGTGGGAGCCGCTCTCCGGGCCGAGCGAAACGGGCCCGTTACACGCCTCCACAACCCCCTCCCGGCGGACAAACATCCCCATATGTCCGGTTTCACGTGCACGACTTCCGCTACTCCGTTCGGTGACCGTCGTGGGCTTCCGGACGAATCCGAAATTGATCACGGGGCCGGCGGCGAGCTCGATCACGGGACCATCACGAGGCCCCTCGCCGGACGGCCGGTGATCAATTCCGGGACACCCGCGCATTCCTTCACGGAAATTTCGCGATCCGCCGTGTGGCGTATGCCGGGGTTCCGCCGGGGGTTCCCGCGACGCACTTATGTGAATGGCGGACGAGCGGCGCTCAATGTGACCCGCGCATCACTTCTGTCACACCGGCCGGTGTTCCGGCCTGCCGCACCGGCCGGTGTTCCGGCCTGCCGCACCGGGCGGCGTTCCGGCCGGTGCCGGACGCCGCCGCCTCCGCTGCCGCCTGCCGGGCGAAGCCGACCGGCCGGATGTCCTCGCGGGGAGGGTCGGGTGCGGCGGCCCGGGACCGGCTCGCTAACCTAGGGCCCGCTGACCATCACTTAGGGCGGCTTTATCCGTTGCCGCCGTCTCGCACGAGTCAAGGAGTTGCCGCCGCCGTGAGCAGCAGCCTTCGACGCGGCGCCCTCGCCGCCGCCGCCATCGCCTTCGTTCTCCCGCTCGCCGCGTGCGGCGCCGGCAACAACGCGCAGACGCTGGGGGTCAGGCCGGACCACGCGGCGACGTCCGTCGGCGACATCGAGATCCAGAACGCCATCCTCATCACGCAGCCCGACCGGGAGTCGACGGGCCCGGCCGCGGTCTCCGCCACCGTGTTCAACAGCGGCCGCACCGACCAGACCCTGGAGTCGATCCGGGTCGACGGCACGGACCTGTCCGCCGAGCTGAAGCCCGCCGAGGGCAGCGGCGACGTGGTCGTCCCGGCCGGCGGCTCGGTGATCCTCGGCGGCGAGGGCAACGCCTCGGCCGAGCTGCCGAACGGCGGGCAGGCCTTGCGTCAGGGCGACGCCCAGAAGGTCACCTTCAGCTTCAGCGAGACCGGTGACGTGTCCCTGGAGGCGTTCGTGGTCCCGGCCGAGGGCTACTACGCCTCGTGGGGCCCGAGCGACGTCCCGGCGGCCCCGGGCGCGTCCGGGAAGCCGTCGGCCGACGAGTCGGACCCGGCGCAGGACTCCCACGGCGAGCCGGCCGAGGGCGGGTCGGACCACGCCTCCGGCACCCCGTCCGGCGCGGAGTCCGGCCCGGCCGCGGGTTCGGGCACCGAGTCGGGCGCCCCGGGCGACGCCGCCTCCGCCTCCGCCGGTGCGACGGCGACGGCGGGCGCCGGCCACTGAGCCGACGTACGACAGCACGACACCGCGACGAGAAGGGCGGGGCCTCACCGAGGCCCCGCCCTTCTCGTCGTACGCCGGTTCACGGCCGAAGCCGTACGCCGGTCTACGGCTCGAACTTGTAGCCCAGCCCGCGGACCGTCACCAGGTACCGGGGCGCGCCCGGGTCCGGCTCGATCTTGGCGCGGAGGCGCTTGACATGGACGTCGAGGGTCTTGGTGTCACCGACGTAGTCGGCGCCCCAGACGCGGTCGATGAGCTGCATGCGGGTCAGCACCCGGCCGGCGTTGCGCAGCAGCATCTCCAGCAGGTCGAACTCCTTGAGCGGCAGGTCGACCTTGGAGCCGGCGACGGTCACCACGTGCCGGTCGACGTCCATCCGGACCGGGCCGGCCTCCAGCGCGGCCGGGGCCACCTCCTCCGGCTCGCCGCGACGGCGCAGCACGGCGCGGATGCGGGCGACCAGCTCCCGCGAGGAGAAGGGCTTGGTGACGTAGTCGTCGGCCCCTATCTCCAGTCCGACAACCTTGTCGATCTCGCTGTCCTTGGCGGTCACCATGATCACGGGAACGTTCGAGCGGCCGCGCAGCTGACGGCACACCTCGGTGCCCGGCAGGCCGGGCAGCATCAGGTCGAGGAGCACGAGGTCGGCGCCGTTGCGCTCGAACTCGTCGAGTCCGTCGGGCCCGGTGGTCGCGACGGCGACCTCGAAGCCCTCCTTGCGGAGCATGTACGACAGGGCGTCGGAGAAGGACTCCTCGTCCTCGACGACGAGCACACGGGTCACGGAAGGACCTCCGGGGCGGGAAGCGTTTCGTACGGGGATGTGTGAGGGGGTGAAGAGGACCGGCCGGCATCGTCGACGAGGCCGTCGCGGTCGGTACGGCGGCGAGCGCGGTCGCGGGACGGGCCCGCTTCCGGCAGCCGCAGGGTGAAGGTGGAGCCCTGGCCTTCGGCGCTCCACACCGTGATCTCCCCGCCGTGCGAGGCGACCACGTGCTTGACTATCGCGAGGCCGAGGCCGGTGCCTCCGGTGGCCCGGGACCGGGCCGGGTCGACGCGGTAGAAGCGCTCGAAGATGCGCTCCTTGTCCTTGTCGGAGATGCCGATGCCCTGGTCGGTCACCGCGATCTCGATCATGTCACCGCCCGTGGTGTTCACCCGGCGGGCGGCGATGCCGACGCGGGTACGGGCGGGCGAGTAGTTGACGGCGTTCTCGACGAGGTTGCCGAGGGCGGCGGCGAGCTGGCCGCGGTTGCCGGTGACGCGCAGATCGGCGGTGCCGCCCTCCCCTCGCCCGGTATCGCCCTGATCGGGCCCTTCGGGCGCCCCCACGTTCGCGGCCATGGTGATCTGCTTGGTGCCGGCCGCGTGCCGGCAGCGGTCGATGGCCTCGGCGACCAGCTCGTCCACCCGGACCGGCTCGGCGTCCTCCAGCGGATCGTCGTTCTGGACGCGCGAGAGGTCGATCAGCTCCTGCACCAGGTTGGTGAGCCGGGTGGCCTCGATCTGCATGCGCCCGGCGAACCGCTCCACGGCCTCGGGGTCGTCGGCGGCGTCCATGACGGCCTCGGAGAGCAGGGAGAGCGCGCCGACCGGCGTCTTCAGCTCGTGGCTCACGTTGGCGACGAAGTCGCGCCGCACCGCCTCGATGCGGCGGGCCTCGGTGAGGTCCTCGACGAGCAGGAGCACCAGCCGGGAGCCGAGCGGCGCCACCCGCGCGGAGACGGCCAGGGCGTCGCCCCGTCCGTTCCCCCGGCGGGGCAGGTCCAGCTCGACCTGGCGTATCTCGCCGTCCCGCCGGGTGTCGCGGGCCATCTGGAGCATGGGCTCGACGGCGAGCTTGCCGCCGCGGACCAGGCCGAGGGCGTACGCCGCCGAACTGGCCTTGACCACGGCGTCGGCCTCGTCGAGGACGACGGCCGAGGAGCGCAGTACGGACAGGACGGTGTCCACGCCGGGTGGCAGCACCGGGTCGGTGTGCAGCGAGGTCCGGGTCGGTCGCTTCTGCTCGCGCTCGCTCCAGCGGAACGCCAGCACGGCGATGGTGCCGGTGAGCACCCCGGCGATCGCTGCCGCTGCGGCGACCGCCGCGTTCACGTCCATGCATCCAGGTTAGGCACGGTGGAGTGTCCGCCCCCAGCCATCGGGGTGCGACCTCGAACACTCGTCGCCCAGAGTTCACCTAGGAGCCAGGGATGGTTCATTTCGGGTGACGGAAACGGACGCGTACGGGCCGGAACGTGGAAGCGTGGGAGTGAGAGCCCCCCGGAATGACGTACGAGAGGGAACCGAAGATGCGGGACGCGTACCACGAGGAACTGGACTCGATCAGCGACAGTCTGGTGGAGATGGCCCGGCTGGTCGGGTCGGCGATCGGGCGCGCCACGACCGCCATCCTCGACGCCGATCTGAAGCTGGCCGAGAGCGTGATCGAGGCCGACCAGAAGGTCGACGAGTTGCAGCACGACCTGGAGGCCCGTGCGATAGCACTGCTGGCCCGGCAGCAGCCGGTGGCGACGGATCTGCGCATCGTCGTCACCTCGCTGCGGATGTCGGCCGACCTCGAGCGCTCCGGCGACCTGGCCCAGCACGTGGCCAAGCTGGCCCGGCTGCGCTACCCCGAGCGTGCGGTCCCGCGTGACCTGCACGCGACGATCCTGGAGATGGGCCAGCTCGCGCAGCGCCTGATGGCGAAGGCGGCCGAGGTGATCATCACCAAGGACGTCGACCTGGCACTCCAGCTGGAGCAGGACGACGACGCGATGGACCTGCTGCACCGCACCCTCTTCCAGCACCTGATGGACGACCGCTGGAAGCACGGCATCGAGACGGCCGTCGACGTGACGCTGCTCGGCCGCTACTACGAGCGCTACGCCGACCACGGCGTCGCGGTGGCCAAGCGGGTGGTGTACCTGGTCACGGGCGAGCACGCGGACGAGCTGCAGCAGGACATCCAGCCGGTGACGGGGGTGGAGGGCGCCTGACCGGCGCGAGGGGTTCGGCCGGGGCGCGCGCGAGCCACTGTGCGCCGTTGATGCGACCACCGCCTCGGGCATGCAATGGCAGGCAAGGGCACGCAATGGGCCCAGGCACCAGCCCTGAGGAGGGACCATGGCCGAATCCCCCGGCACCACGCCCGATCCCACGCAGGAGAGTCCGACCGAGCAGCCGCCCGAGATCAGGAGCCTGCCCCTGATCGCGGCGTGCGGCTGCGGTTCGGGCTGCGGCTGCGGCTGCCAGTCCGGCGGCCCCTGCCAGTGCGGCTGACGGCGTAGGACGTACGACGACGAGGGCCCCGGCGGACGCCCGCCGGGGCCCTCGTCGTGCCTGCCGGCGGCCGGGGTCGCCCCGCCTCCCGCACGGGCGCAGCATGGAAGCAAGACGTAAGAAGGAGGTGCGAGGTTCATGGCTCACTTCATGGACGTACACCGCGGCGTGGAGGGCATCACCGCCGACCAGCTGCACCAGGCGCACCAGGCCGACCTCGCGATCGAGAAGGAGGAGGGCGTCCACTTCGAGCGGGCGTGGGCCGACCCGGAGTCCGGCACGATCTACTGCCTCTCCGAGGGCCCCTCGGCGGAAGCGGTCCAGCGTGTCCACGAACGGGCGGGGCACAAGGCCGACGAGATCCACGAGGTGCCGCTCACGGTGTGAGCGGCCGGACCGGACGGCGGAGGCGACGCGGAGCCGCCCGGGGCACCCGGGGCACCCGGGGCACCCGGGGCTCACGACTCATGGTTCGTAGCTGATGGCTGATGGCTGATGGCTGATGGCTCACGGCCGGGTGAGTACGAGTACTCAGGACAGGGCCCGGCCCCCGTCCGGCCATGGGACGGGACGCCGTACACCTCGGGGGAGATCCGGTGAATGCCCGCCCGAACGCCCGCACCATACGCACTTTCGCCCGCCTGGCCTTCGCCAACCCCGCCTCGGCGGTCTCCCTCGGGGTGGTCGGGGCCGCCGTCGCGGTGGCGGTGGTGCAGCCGCTCGTCGCCGGCCGGCCGGACGCCTCGCTGGGCACGGTGCTGCGGGCACTGCGCGGACGCCACAGGAAGCTCACGACGGTGTAGCGACATTGCCTCATCTATCGAATCTCGATAGATTCCTATCGTACGTCGATCGAGGGAGAGGCAATGGGACGGCTGACCGTGCATGCGTTGCGCGCCGTGCTGGTGGTACTGCTGGCCGGCTCGCTGTTCGTCCAGGCGGTGATGGTGCCGCTGCTGGCGTCGGACATGGAGGGCATGGACGAGGACGTCGCGCATCTGCGCATGCCGGTCCTCCTGCTCATCGTGCTGGGGGTGGTGGCCGCCCAGGTCGTCCTGGTCTGCGTATGGCGGCTGGTGACGATGGTGCGCCGCGGCACCGTCTTCTCCCCCGCCGCCTTCCGTTACGTCGACATCGTGACCGGCGCGTTCGTGGCGGCGTCGCTGCTGGTGTTCACCTTCGGGGTGGTGCTCGCCCCCGGGGAGGCCGTGGCCCCCGGCATCGTCCTCCTGGTCGGCGGCGTGGCCCTCGCCGTCCTGGGCGTCGCGCTGATCGTGCTCGTCCTGCGGATGCTGCTCGCCCAGGCCGTGGCCCGCGAGGCCGAGGCGAGCCGGATGCGGGCCGAGCTGGACGAGGTGATCTGATGCCGATCGCCGTCGACATCGACGTGATGCTGGCCAAGCGCAAGATGTCCGTGGGGGAGCTGGCGGAACGCATCGGCATCACCCCCGCCAACCTGGCCGTCCTGAAGAACGGCCGGGCGAAGGCGGTGCGCTTCGCGACGCTGGCGGCGCTGTGCGAGGTACTGGAGTGCCAGCCCGGGGACTTGTTGCGGTGGGAGGCGGAGGAGCCGGCGACCGACGCCGGGGGCGACGCCTCCGAAGGGCAGGCGGACCGGTTGCCCACGGCATCGGTGGCCCCGGTACTCGGGCAGAACTGAGTACGTGCGCTCTGGTCGGCGACGGCAGGAGCGGCAACGCTCGGGTCCATGCGCAAAGGAATGGTGAGCCCCGCTGCCCAGTTGCTGTCGATCCTCCTGATGGCCGCGGTGACGCCCGCGATGTGGGCCGCCTGGCTGGGGTGGGACCAGCAGTACGACGTGCAGCCAGACGGTACGTCGACCGGGCCGTACCAGCCCTGGCAGGTGATCGGGCTGGCGCTGAGCCTGCTGGTGCCCGTGTGCTGGGCGGCGTACCGGCGCTACTTCGCGGGGGCGGTGCTCGGCACCACGGCCGGCCTGACCGTCGCCGCCTATTACGACTGGTCGGACGATGCCAGTGGCCTCTTCGCGATCGGCGTGGGGCTGGTCATGATGGGGAGCCTCGTCGCGACCACCGCCGTCTTCGCCGTGGTCGCCGCCCTGCTGCGGGAACACAGCCCGCAAGGGGGGCGGCTGTGACGTCGCCCGAAGGGTGAAGGCCGCAGGCCGGCGGGCGGAAGCCGACGGGCGGAAGCCGACGGTGGCGTCACCCGGCGAGCAGCTGCCGGCGGTCGGAGACCGGCCGTGACGTCACCCGGCGACCAGCTGCCGGCGGCCGGAGACCGGCCGTGACGTCGCCCGGCGAGCAGCGGCCCACTGCGGCGTGGCCCGGCGGTCAGAGACAGGCGAGCAGGCCGTTGAGCGGAGCCGGTGTGCGGTCGGGTTCGAGAGCCTCGACGAGCACGCGGCCGTAACGGATCTTCCGCCCCTTCTTCGTACCGAGGAAGCGCCGCAACTGCTGCTGTGAGGTGCGGCCCTGCTGCGCGGGCTGGCGCAGGAAGGTCTGCAGCGCCCGCAACTCGCCCTCCGCCCGGACGAGTTCCTGGACCCGGCCCACCCCCAGCGCGCGGATCAGCTCGTCCTCCAGATCAGCCGCGCAGACGAAGAACTCCTGCTGCGCCGCGCCGGCCCGCTCCAGGCCGCGGGCGTAGAAGCCACGTTCCCGCTCGTCGCACAGCCCCGTGAGGCGCAGCCCCAGGCCGGGCGGCCCGAGGAGCCGGGCGAAGCGCCCGACGCTCATCGCCCCGCCCATCGACAGGACGCAGACCCCCTCGGCCTCCAGATCCCGCCCGCGTCTCGCGGCCAGCGCACCGACCGCCGCGGCATCACTCGCCCCTTCGAGCAGGACGACGGCCCGGACGGACAGCCGCGCGGCCAGATCGCGGGCGGGCTCCTCCGGCCCACCGGCCGCCCAAGCGGTGACCGCGTCCCGGAACGCCCCCATGTCAGCCATGGGCACGAGTCTCCGCCCGGCCCGGGCACAGCGCCCAGGGGATTTCCTCCTACTCGCCG
Source organism: Streptomyces hamibioticus (assembly GCF_047946815.1). NCBI lineage: Bacteria > Bacillati > Actinomycetota > Actinomycetes > Kitasatosporales > Streptomycetaceae > Streptomyces > Streptomyces hamibioticus. The sequence goes on along the minus strand of NZ_JBKKQY010000001.1, from coordinate 4,041,613 downwards.
CTGGAGGCGTCCGTGCCCTTGCGATGCGCCTGTGTCCCCCGACCGCCGCCGTATGCTGCCGGAGCTGCACCACTTCAGCCGTCGGCCGGGAGCCCTTGCGTGACCGAACCCTCCGCTCCGCAGAAGAAGCCCTTCCTCTACGTCGTCGCGTGTGCGTGCGGCGTCGCCGCTGCCGTCGGCAAGCTGATCACCGCCGCGTCCTGACCGGCTCGTACGAACCCCACCGGCCCAAGGCGGGTGGCGGAGCGGACCGCTTCCGCTGGGAGGAGGCGCTGGACCTCCTCGAACCACGGCTCGGCCGTCGGCCACCCGCCCCGCGGGCCTGACCTTCCGGTGCCCCTCGACCGAGCCCGCCAAAGGCCCCCGACCGGCCGAAAACGCAAAGCCCCCGACCCGCCGAACGACAGGCCGAGGGCTTACCCGGGATGTGGGCGTTACTTCTTCTTGCCCTGGTTCTTCACAGCCTCGATGGCTGCCTTCGCCGCCTCCGGGTCGAGGTACGTGCCGCCCGGGTTGACCGGCTTGAAGTCGGCGTCCAGTTCGTAGCTGAGCGGGATGCCCGTGGGGATGTTCAGGCCCGCGATGTCGGCGTCGGAGATGCCGTCCAGGTGCTTGACCAGGGCCCGCAGGCTGTTGCCGTGGGCGGCGACCAGGACGACGCGGCCGGTGAGGAGGTCGGGGACGATGCTGTCGAACCAGTACGGCAGCATGCGGACGACGACGTCCTTCAGGCACTCCGTCTGCGGGCGCAGCTCCGGCGGGAGGGTCGCGTAGCGCGGGTCGGAGAACTGGGAGTACTCGGCGTCGCGGTCCAGCGGCGGCGGCGGGGTGTCGAAGGAGCGGCGCCACAGCATGAACTGCTCCTCGCCGAACTCGGCGAGGGTCTGGGCCTTGTCCTTGCCCTGGAGGGCGCCGTAGTGGCGCTCGTTCAGGCGCCAGGAACGGTGGACCGGGATCCAGAGGCGGTCGGCGGCCTCCAGGGCCAGCTGCGCGGTGCGGATGGCGCGCTTCTGGAGGGAGGTGTGGACCACGTCGGGGAGCAGACCGGCGTCCTTGAGCAGCTCGCCGCCGCGCGTCGCCTCCTTCTCGCCCTTCGGGGTGAGGTTGACGTCCACCCAGCCGGTGAACAGGTTCTTCTCGTTCCACTCGCTCTCGCCGTGGCGGAGGAGGATCAGCTTGTACGGTGCGTCGGCCATGTCCCAGAGCGTAATCCACGCATTCGCCCCCTCGCGTGCCCGCCCGACAGCCGGACAGTTGACGGTATCTGTTAATCGATTGGCTTCCCGGAGCCGGCCTTCGTAAGTTGTGATCACCGGTAGGGGCACTTACATCCGTGGGGGGCCGATGTCACTCGTCAAGGCGAGGCGTGCTGTGCGGGAGTCCGTCTCGGGGCTCCCGCGCGCGTTCTGGTGGCTGTGGATCAGCACGCTGGTCAACCGGCTCGGCGGCTTCGTCGCCACCTTCATGGCGCTGTACCTGACCCTCGACCGCGGCTACTCCGCCTCGTACGCCGGTCTGGTCGCCGCCCTGCACGGGCTGGGCGGCGTCATCTCCTCGCTGGGCGCCGGCGTGATGACCGACCGGTTCGGACGGCGGCCCACGCTGCTCATCGCGCAGGCCTCGACCGCCGTGACCGTCGCGCTGCTCGGCTTCGTACGGGACCCGGTCGCCATCGCCGCCGTCGCCTTCCTCGTCGGCATGGCCAGCAACGCGTCGCGGCCCGCCGTGCAGGCGATGATGGCCGACATCGTGCGGCCCGAGGACCGGATTCGGGCCTTCTCGCTCAATTACTGGGCCATCAATCTCGGGTTCGCCGTGTCGTCCATGGCGGCCGGGTTCATCGCGGAGTTCAGCTATCTCGCCGGGTTCCTCATCGAGGCCGGCATGACCATGGCCTGCGCGATCGTCGTCTTCGTGAAGCTGCCCGAGTCCCGGCCGCCGGAGAAGGGAACCGGGAGCGGCGGCGCCGGTTCCGACGCCGTCTCGCTCGGCACCGTGCTGCGCGACGGGCGGTTCATGGGGGTCGTCGTCCTGTCGTTCCTCGTCGCGCTGATCTTCCAGCAGGGCATGGTGGGGCTGCCGGTGGCCATGGGCGAGGCGGGGTTCTCGGCCGCGGACTACGGCATGGCGATCGCCGTCAACGGCGTGCTGATCGTCGTCCTGCAGATCCCGGTCACCCGGTTCATCGAGCACCGGGACCCGAGGCAGTTGCTGGTCGTCTCGTCCCTGCTGGCCGGATACGGCTTCGGGCTCACCGCGCTCGCCGGGTCCGTCGGCGTCTTCGCCCTCACGGTGTGCGTGTGGACGCTGGCCGAGATCGTGAACGCGCCTACGCAGACCGGGCTGGTCGTACGGCTGTCCCCGGTGCACGGGCGCGGGCGCTACCAGGGCATGTACACGCTGTCCTGGTCCGTCGCCTCCCTCATCGCCCCGCTGATGTCCGGCCTGGTCATCGACCGGTACGGCGCCGACTGGCTGTGGGGGTTGTGCGCGGTGGTCGGCACGGTGGCGGGCGCCGGGTACGCGGCGCTGATGCGGCGGCTGCCGGACGAGGAGCCGAAGGAGGCTGCGGAAGCCACGGGACCGACGGGACCGACGGAGCCGACGGGACCGACGGGACCGGAGGCCTCGGCGGTCCCGCAGGCCTCGGCTCCCGCGAAGCCGGAGGTCAGCGCCACCTGACGCCCGCCCGGCCAGGGCTCACGGGTGCATCCGCGCCCCCTTGAGCACCTTGTCCACCGCGTTCCTCGGGCCGTACACCGCCAGCCCCACCAGATCCAGCTCCGCCGTCGGCACGGCGCGCACCGCCGCGCGGTTGTCGCGGTCGTTGCCCGTGGTGAACAGGTCGGAGGTGAAGACCGCCCGGGGCAGGGAACGGGACAGCACGCGCGCGTGCGCCTTCGTCAGCGTCTCCTTCGTGGCCTCGAAGACCAGCACCGGCTGGCGGAACATCGGCAGGTACGGGACCCCGTCCGCGTCCTCGTACGGCTCCCCGACCACCTCCGGGACCTGCGTGCCGAGGCCGCTGACCAGGAAGGCGGTGACGTTCAGGCGCTGCCACGGCTCGAGGTCCTCACGCAGCAGGACGGCGATCTTGGTGTCGAAGCGGATGACTTGCTGCTCGTTCATGCTCCGAGACTGCCGACCGCCGCAGGGCACCGTCTTGTACGTTCTTTGCATGGGCCGGCAGCGGAACGAGACGACCGTCTCCGCGTGGCGCCCGCGCGTTCCGGGCGTCACGGAGGTCTTCCACGCCCGCTTCACCGAGTACGCCTACCCGATGCACGTCCACGACGCGTGGACGCTGCTGATCGTGGACGCCGGCGCCGTGCGCTACGACCTGGACCGGCACGAGCACGGCACCCCGCACGACACGGTGACCCTGCTGCCGCCGCACGTGCCCCACAACGGCTCCCCCGCCACCCCGGACGGCTTCCGCAAGCGGGTGCTGTACCTGGACTGCACGCATCTGCCCGAGGAGTTGACCGGGGCCGCCGTCGACGGGCCCGATCTGCGGGACCCGGTGCTGCGGCAGCGGGTCGGGCAGCTGCACACCGTGCTCGCCGGCCCCGGCGACGAGCTGGAGGCCGAGAGCCGGCTGACCCTCGTCGGCGAGCGGCTGCGGGCCCACCTGCTGCCCGGCCGGACGGCGGACCGCGTGCCGCGCAGGGACCCCGCCCTCGCCCGCCGGCTGCGCGAACTGCTCGACGAGCGAGTGGTCGACGGGCTCACCCTGACCGAGGCCACGGGGCTGGTGCCGGCCCATCCCGCCCATCTCGTCCGGGTGTTCAGCACCGCGTACGGCATCGCCCCGCACCAGTACCTGATGGCGCGCCGCGTCGACCGGGCCCGGCGCCTGCTGCTGGCCGGCGGCACACCGGCCGAGGTGGCCGCCGCCACCGGCTTCTACGACCAGGCCCATCTGAACCGGCACTTCAAGCGGCTGGTGGGGGTCACGCCGGGCCGCTACCGCGGCAGCGCGCGCTGAACCCCGCCGGCGACGGACTGTCAGTGGGCGCTGCCATGATTCCGGTACGGCACTCACTTCTTCCGTCTGGAGCACCGATGAGCTGGGACGTTCTGCTGCTGCGCCTGCCCGGGGACGCGGCCTCGATGGAGGAGCTGCCCGACGGCTGGGCCCCGCCGCCGCTCGGCCGGCGCCAGGAGGTACTGGCCGCCGTGCGGGAGGCCGCTCCGGAGGCCGACCTGTCGGACCCGTCCTGGGGTGAGCTGCTGGGCGCCGGCTGGTCCATGGAGCTCGGCATGGGATCGGAGGACCCCGTCGACACGGTCATGCTGCACATACGCGGTCGCGGGGACGGCGTGCTCCCGCACGTGCTGCGCCTCGCGGACGCGCTGGGCTGCAAGGCGCTCGACCTGTCCACCGGCAGCTTCCTGGCCGCCGGGGACACGGCGGGCTGGCACGCCTTCCAGGCCTACCGCGACCGCGTCGTCGGATGACGGTCCCGGAAGAACCCGAAGAACTGGAGGAACTGGAGGAACTGGAAGAGCCGGAAGAACCGGGAGAAGGGGAGGGAAAGCCGGGAACAGCGTGAACGGACGGTCAGTCGGCCGGACGCCGAGTCAGGTGACTGAACGCCTCCAGATTGCGCGTCGACTCGCCGCGGGACACGCGCCAGGCGTACTCCTTGCGGATCGCGGTCGCGAAGCCCAGCTCCAGGAGGGTGTTGAAGGCGCCGTCGGCTGCCTCCAGCACCTGGCCGAGGAGGCGGTCGATCTCGTCGGCGGTGACGGCGGCCAGCGGGAGCTTGGCGGTGACGTAGACGTCGCCGTGACCGTCGACGGCGTAACTCACGCCGTACAGCTTGAGGTTGCGCTCCAGGAGCCAGCGGTGGACGCCCGCCTCGTTCTCGTCGGGGCGGCGGATCACGAAGGCGTTCAGGGAGAGGGAGTGCCGGCCGAGGAGCAGGGAGAGCGTGGTCGACAGCTTGCGGGTGCCGGGGAGCTTCACCACGTAATTGCCGGGCTCGGGGCTCTCCCATTCCAGCTCGGCGTCCTCCAGGGCGCCTTCGAGGACCTGCGCTGCCTTCGGTGCGTCAGCCATGGTGCGAGCGTACGCGACGGCGGTGGGCCTGCACGGCGGCCGTGTAGACGTCGGCCGTGGCGGCGGCCGCGGTGTCCCAGCCGAAGGACTGGGCGTGCCGGGCGGCGGCCTCGCCCATCCGGGGCGTCAGCTCCGCGTTGTCGGCGAAGTCGCGCAGCACGCGCGCGTAGGCGGCGGGGTCGTGGCCCTGGACCAGGAATCCGGTGTGCCCGTCGCGCACGGCGACCGGCAGGCCGCCGACCGCCGCGGCGAGCACCGGCGTGCCGGCCGCCTGCGCCTCGATGGCGACCAGGCCGAAGGACTCGCTGTACGACGGCATGACCAGTACGGACGCGGCCCGGAACCAGTCGGCGAGCTGCTCCTGCCCCACCGGCGGGCGGAAACAGACCACGTCGGCGATGCCGAGCCGGGCGGCGAGCTTCTGCAGGCCCTCCGGCTTGGCGAGGCCGCTGCCGCTCGGGCCGCCGACGACGGGGACGACCATCCGGGAGCGCAGCTCGGGGCGCTCGTCGAGCAGGACGGCGACCGCGCGCAGCAGCACGTCGGGGGCCTTCAGGGGCTGTATGCGGCCCGCGAAGAGCGGGATCAGCGCGTCCTGCGGCAGGCCGAGGCGGGCGCGGGCGGCGGCGCGGCCGTCGGCGGGGCGGAACCGGTCGAGGTTCACGCCGGGGTGTACGACGGCGACCTGGGCCGGGTCGGCGGCGTAGTGCCGGACCAGCTGGTCGGCCTCCTCGGCGGTGTTGGCGATCAGCCGGTCGGAGGCGGCGACCACCTGGGTCTCGCCGATGACGCGGGCGGCGGGCTCGGGGGTGTCGCCCTCGGCCAGGTTGGCGTTCTTGACCTTGGCCATGGTGTGCATGGCGTGCACCAGGGGCACGCCCCAGCGCTGGGCGGCGAGCCAGCCGACGTGGCCGGAGAGCCAGTAGTGGGAGTGAACCAGGTCGTAGTGGCCGGGGCGGTGGCCGGCCCAGGCCTGCATCACGCCGTGCGTGAAGGCGCACAGCTGCGCCGGGAGGTCCTCCTTGGCGAGGCCCTCGTAAGGGCCGGCGTCGACGTGCCGGACCAGGACGCCGGGGGCGAGCTGGACGGACGGCGGGAGTCCCCCGGCCGTCGCCCGCGTGAAGATCTCGACCTCGATGTTGAGGGCGGCGAGGCGCTGCGCGAGCTCGACGATGTAGACGTTCATGCCGCCGGCGTCGCCGGTGCCGGGCTGGTGCAGCGGGGAGGTGTGCACGGAGAGCATGGCGACGCGGCGGGGGCGCCGGTGCAGCCGCAGCCGCGTGGGTGCCGCCGGGGAGCGACGCCCGAGCCTGCTGACGTACTGGCTCACGTGGCGTTCCTCCTTGCTGCGGGCAGGCCGTTCGGAGGACTCGGGCCGCCCTCCACGGGGGTGCAACGCCGGAGTACGGTGCTCCATTCCGGTTTTCCGGTCTTTGCCGAATCATTACCGGATATCGCTCAACCGTTCGACGTCAGGGTGCGTACGGGGCGTCCGAAGCCCGCATCTCCCGACGCCGGGCCCTCGGCGGCGCCCACCTCCCCTCGCCCGCCCCCGCACCCTTCCCCCCTCGCCTCTCACCCCTCGCCCCTCGCCCCTCGCCCCTCGCCCCTCCTCCGCCGGCAGAGGAGCCCACGCGCGGCCCCGCATACCCTCGTACGCATGACATCCCGCGCCACGGCCACGGCCCTCCCCCGCTCTCGGCTCCGCTCGAGCAGCGGCAGGACCCCCGTCGTGGGAACGGTCACGCGCGGGACGACCAATCCGAACCGGCTGCGCCGCATGGACCGCTGGATCGCGGCCACGCACGGCGCCGAGCTGCGCCGGGCCGCTGACCCCGTCGCCGTGGACCTCGGGTACGGCGCGGCGCCCTGGACGGCCGTGGAGCTGCTCCACCGGCTGCGCACCGTCGCACCACGCGCGCGCGTGGTGGGCGTCGAGATCGACCCGGCACGGGTCGCGGCGGCCGAACCGTACGCGCGCGAGGGGCTCGCCTTCCGGCACGGCGGCTTCGAGGTCCCGGTCCCCCACCCGCCGCTGCTGATCCGCGCCGCGAACGTGCTGCGGCAGTACGACGAGGGCGAGGTCGCCGCCGTCTGGCGGCGCCTGTGCGCACGGCTGGCGCCCGTCGGCGAGCACGCGCGCGGCGGCCTGCTGGTGGAGGGCACCTGCGACGAGATCGGGCGCCGGCACGTGTGGGTCGCCCTCGGACCGGAGGGGCCGCGCACGGTCACCTTCGCGACCCGGCTGGGTTCCCTGGAGCGCCCCTCGGACCTGGCGGAGCGGCTGCCGAAGGCGCTCATCCACCGCAACGTCCCCGGCGAGCCGGTGCACGCCTTCCTCGGCGACTTCGACCGCGCCTGGGCCGCCGCCGCGCCCTACGCCTCCTACGGTGCCCGCCAGCGCTGGATGCGGGCGGTACGGGACCTCACTGCCGACTGGCCGGTGACGGACGGGCCGGTGCGGTGGCGGCAGGGCGAAGTGACGGTGCGCTGGGAGGCGTTGGCCCCGCGGGGCTGACCCGGGGACGGCTCGGGGCGGCGCCGGAGCCGATGCGGGCGGGGGCCGGAGCCGACGCGGGCGGGGACGGAGCGGGAACGATCTCCGTGCGGTGTTCGTCACACAGCGGGGGGAATCGTCGTGCCGGGTGGCGGACGGGGAGAAGGACTGCCTCTGTCGCTTTCCGCGCCGACATGGCACTATCCCCCAGGCGAAACCGTTGTTACTGACGGTAAATCAGGTTGGGGGCAGGAGTATGGGGACGGGAAAGCGTGGCCTGATCACGGCGGCCGCGGCCGTGGTCTGCGCGGTCACCGTGCTGGCGGCACCGGGCACGGCGTTCGCGGATCCCAACCCCTCACCGTCGCCCTCACCGTCGGCTTCGGCGACGGTCCCCGCCACGCCCGGCAGGGACCTGGAAGCCGTGCGCGAGAAGCTCGACAAGCTCTACCGCGCCGCCGCCGCGGCCACCGACGAGTACAACGCGGCCGAGGAGCAGGCCGAGCGGCAGTCCGCCGAGATCGTGAAGCTGGCCAAGAAGATCGTCGAGGGCCAGGAGAAGCTGGACCGGCTCAAGGACCGCGCCGGCGCCGCCGCCCGCGCCCAGTACCGCACCGGCGGACTGTCCGACGAGGCCAAGGTGCTGCTGAGCGACGACCCGCAGGGGTTCCTCGACAACACCGGCCGGGTACTCCAGGGCCAGCGCGGCGCCAAGGGCCTGATCGACGAACTGACCCGCACCCAGCAGGACTTGAAGACCTACGCCGCCGACGCCTCCGCCCAGTGGAAGAAGATGGAGGCCAACCGCGACAAGAAGGCCGCCGCCCGGAAGAAGGTCGAGAAGCAGATCGCGGCGGCCGAGAAGCTGGAGTCCGAGCTGGAGAAGGAGGAGAAGGAGCGGCTCGAACGGCTGGAGCGGCAGGCGCAGGCCGATGCGCAGACCGCCTGGCTCGACACCGGCATCATGGACGAGGTCACCGGCAAGGCCACCGGTCGGGGCCGGAAGGCCGTGGAGTACGCCACCGCCCAGATCGGCAAGCCGTACCAGTGGGGCGCCGAGGGACCGAAGGCGTACGACTGCTCCGGGCTGACCTCACAGGCCTGGGCCGCCGCCGGGCAGGGCATCCCGCGCACCTCGCAGGCGCAGTGGAAGCAGCTGCGGCACGTCGACGTGGCGGACATGCGGCCGGGCGACCTGATCATCTACTTCGAGGACGCGAGCCACGTCGGCATGTACGTCGGCGACGGCAAGGTCGTCCACGCCCCGCGGCCGGGCCGGTCGGTGACGCTCGCGGGGGCGGGCTCGATGCCGATCCTCGGGGTGGTCCGGCCGGACGCGTGAGCCACCCCGCAGCTGTGAGCCGATCGCAGCCGTAGGCGCATCGCAGCCGTGAGCCACACCGCAACGGTGACCCAACCGCAGCGGCGACCAACACCGCAACGGTGACCCACGCCGCAGCCGTGAGCCGCACCACGTGACGCACTCCACGCACACGGTCTTCACCGAACCTCCGCAAGACGTGACGTTCGTCATCCCCCACCCGCCGCCGCGGTGTCCAACTGCGGTACGGAACGCGGCATATGACAGTGGCTGATGGCCGACCCGAGTGTTCTGGACCATTCCACTGCGCCGCCGACACCCGCTATGGTCCCCGTCGGTGGGTCGAGGTCCCTCGCCCCGCCATGCCCTCGGGGGAAGGGAAGGAACCCAAGACGATGCCCGTACCCGTACCGCGGCAGAGAGCGATCCCGGCCGCGGAAAGTGGTCAGGCGCGGGCCGCAGCCCCGGGCGGCGGCCCTTCCAAGGAACAGGCCCCGCTCGGCAGGAACCCGGTCGAGAACGGCACGGACCGGCGCGCGGCCGCCATGGACCAGCGCGCGGCCACGGCCGACGGCCGCGAGAACACCGGCCACGGCCGCGAGAGCGCCACCGGCCGCCGCGAGACCACCACCGCCCACCACGAGAGCACGACGGACCCCCACGAGAGCACGACGAACCCCCGCGAGAACACGACGGACCACCCCGAGCCCCCTACGGACAACCGCGAGAAGACCACGGACCACCGCGAGAACACCCGGATACCGACCAACCTGACGGTGCTGCTCATCGGGGACGACCCGGGCGGCTCGCCGATCGTGCCCGACCTGCTCGACCAGGCCGGCAAGCCGATCCGCGTCCGCACGGCCCGCAACCTCACCGAGGCCGAGCGGCTGCTGACCGACGACGTCCACTGCATCCTGCTGGACCTCGCCCTGCCCGCCCTGCCCACCGCGGGCGGCCGGCCGGGCGACGGGGACGACGACGAGCTGGCGGTGCTCAAGCAGGTGCTGGAGCTGGCGCCCCGGCATGCGGTCCTCGCGCTCACCGCGTCGACCGACGCCGAGCGCGGCGCGGAGGCCGTGGCGGTCGGTGCCCAGGACTACCTGTTCCGCGACGAGCTGGACGGCCGGCTGCTGAGCCGGGCGATCCGCTACGCCGTCGAGCGCAAGCGCTCCGACTCGGCCGAGCGGCGCCTGGCCGAGGGCCGGCTGCGCGCGCAGGAGAACGCCCGCCTGGAGCGCGGGCTGCTGCCGACGCCCCTGCTGGACGGCTCCCCGCTGCGGTTCGCCGCCCGCTACCGCCCCGGCCGGTCGCGCGCCCTGCTCGGCGGCGACTTCTACGACGTCGTCCGCACCCCGGACGGCACGGTGCACGCCATGATCGGCGATGTCTGCGGGCACGGCCCGGACGAGGCCGCGCTCGGCGTGGAGCTGCGCATCGCCTGGCGGGCGCTGACCCTGGCGGGGCTCTGCGGCGACCAGCTGCTCGGGACGCTCCAGCAGGTGCTGGAGCACGAACGCGCGGACGACGAGATCTTCGCCACGCTGTGCACGGTGGACATCGCGCCGGACGGCCGCCGCGCCGGTCTGTGCCTGGCGGGTCACCCGGCTCCCCTGGTCGCCGGCCCCGGCCGGCCGGCCAGGCTGCTGCCGTACGACAACAACGGCCCCGCGCTCGGCCTGCTGCCGGGTGCCCGCTGGCCGCGGATGCAGGTGGAGCTGGGTGCCGAGTGGAGCCTGATGCTCTACACCGACGGCCTGATCGAGGGCCGCGTCGGCGAGGGCCGGGAGCGGCTCGGTCAGGACGGCATGGTGGAGATGGTGCGCCGGCAGTTCGCCGAGGGCCTGCGCGGCGAACGGCTGCTGACGGCGGCGGTCAACGAGGTCCGCGACCTCAACGGCGGCGAGCTGACGGACGACGTGGCGGTCCTGCTGCTGGACCGGACACCGTAAGGGCTGCCGCGCCCGTCATTCCGCGGTGCTCGGCGGCTACCCGCCCGCCCGCCGTTCCCCGGTGCTCAGGGCTACCGTCCGCCGTTCCACGGCCCGTACGGGCCGTCGCTGCTGGAGCCTCGGCGGCTGCTCCGGCCGCCGCCCGGCAGGCCGCGCAGCGCGGGGCGTACGTCGACCATGTACACGATCGTCGCGATGAGGCCGATGATCGGCAGGAACGACAGGATGTTGAAGATCAGGTTCACCACGAAGGCGAGCCCGAGGATGATCAGCCAGAACGGCTTGGTCTTCTTGTCGGCCGCGCGGTAGGCGTCCTCGCGACGGATGGCGGCGTCGAACAACGCGAAGCCGCTGAAAAGGATCAGGGCCATGCTCAGCAGCCACATCAGCCCTGCGAACCCCTGCATCAGCACAACGTCCACCACCAGACTCGGGTCGTCCTTACGCGGTCACCGTACCCGGAGAACGGGCCGGACACCCCAAGGGTGCCCGGCCCGCGCCCTCACTTGGCGGGCGGCGTCGTCTTCTTGGCGGTCGAAGCGGTGGTGGTCTTCTTGGCCGGAGCCTTCCGGGCGGGGGCCTTCTTCGCGGCGGAGGCGGACTTGGCCTCGGCGGGCTTGTCCTCGGTGACCTGGACCGGCTCGGCCTTCGGCTCGACGGCCACGGCCAGCTCCTCCACCTCCTCGGCGATGTCCTCGATGCCCTCGGCGGCCTGACCGCGCCAGGTGCGTACGGTGTGCTCACCGCGCTCGGCGACCTTCTCGTAGGTCTCCTTGGCCCTGACGGCGTACTCGGCGGCGACGCCGACCCCGCGCAGGGCGAAGTCCTGCGCCGTCTCGCCGAGCTTCTTCAGGTCGGTGTCGAGGGAGCCGATGAACTCGTTGACCTTGGTCTGAAGGGTCCCCTGCGTCTCCTTGACGCGGGCCGTGGCCTTCTCCTGGACCGCCTTGGGGTCGGTGTTGCGGACGGCCTCGATACGGGCCGGGGCCTCGGCGCGCAGCTGCTCCACCAGGACCGGCACCTTCTTGGCCTGCTCCCAGGCCAGGTCGGCGGTGCCCGCGGCGAAGTAGAGCGGCGTGGGGTCGGTGAGGGTCTTGCGCAGGTCGTCGGTGATGGCCATGGTGCGGTCCTCCCGGATCACGTTCAGCTGAGGGTGTGGTCGTGCTCCCGTGCTCGGCCGGCCGGTGGGCGCTCGGTCACCCGGCCGTCTGCTGCGGGTCGGCGTCGTCACTGCCGCCGTCGGTCGTGCGGGGGCGGGGCCGTACGGCGGTGGTGTCGCCGTCGGCCGTACGCAGGCCGGATATGGAGGCGCCGTCGCCGAGGGCCCCCGCGTCGCCGGGACCGTCCTCGCCGGCCGCCCCGAACCCGTTCTCCTTGCGGAAGGACTCGTAGATCTGGAGCAGCACCTGCTTCTGCCGCTCGTGCAGCGTGGGGTCGGCGAGGATGACGGCGCGCGTCTCGACTTCCTCCCGGTCCCGCTCGGCGTCGAGGATCCCGGCGCGCACGTACAGCGTCTCGGCGGAGATCCGCAGGGCCTTGGCGACCTGCTGCAGCACCTCCGCGCTCGGCTTGCGCAGCCCGCGCTCGATCTGGCTCAGATACGGATTCGACACCCCCGCGGCATCGGCGAGCTGCCGCAGCGACAGCTGCGCGGTGCGCCGCTGCTCGCGCAGGTACTCCCCGAGATTGCCGACGTTGAGCGATGCCATGCCTCCACCTTGCCGGACGTCGCTAACTATTGCAAGCACCTGCTTGCAATAGTGCACGGCGCGCCCGAACACCAGCCGCCACCGACCCGAACGGCAGCGCGGGCCCCGCGTTCCTCGGCCGTTTCCTAATGTCGATGGAATTTGCCTAAAACTTATAGGCAAGTCCACAATCGATTACGGAACGAGCCGTGGGACGACGGAGGCAACCGCATGGCACGCGCAGGACTCACCACCGAACGCCTGACCAGGGCGGGTGCCGAGCTGGCCGACGAGGTCGGCTTCGACCGGGTGACCGTCTCCGCGCTCGCCCGCCGGTTCGACGTCAAGGTCGCGAGCTTGTACTCGCACCTGAGGAACTCCCAGGACCTGAAGACCCGCATCGCCCTGCTCGCCCTGGAGGAACTCGCCGACCGGGCCGCCGACGCCCTGGCCGGGCGGGCCGGCAAGGACGCGCTGACCGCGCTCGCCGACGTCTACCGCGACTACGCGCGCGAGCACCCCGGCCGCTACGCCGCCGCCCAGCTGCGCCTCGACCCCGAGACCGCCGCCCGCAGCGCCGGTGTCCGGCACGCGCAGATGACGCGGGCACTGCTGCGCGGCTACGACCTGACCGAGCCGGACCAGACCCATGCCGTACGGCTGCTGGGCAGCACCTTCCACGGCTACGTGAGCCTGGAGATGGGCGGCGGGTTCAGCCACAGCGCCCCCGACACCCAGGAGACCTGGGACCGCATCCTGGACGCCCTCGACGCCCTGCTGCGCAACTGGCCCACAGCCCCCACCCACTGATCGACAAGGCCCCCTCATGCCCACCGAGCACCTCACCGCCACCCCGCTGACCGCCGACCTCGTCCGCGGCGCCCTCGAACTCGAGCACACCGGGCACGGCCTGCTGCCGCACCGGCTGCCCGCCCGGGCCCGCGCCCAGTGCGCGGACCCACAGCTCGCCCTGGCCGAGGCCCAGCCCTCCGGCGTACGGCTGGCCCTGCGCACCCGGGCCACCGTCGTCGAGCTGGACACGCTGCCCACCAAGCGCCACTACACCGGCGCCCCGCCCCGCCCGGACGGCGTGTACGACCTCCTCGTCGACGGCCGCCCGCACGGCCGGGCCACGGTCACGGGCGGCAACACCCTCGTCATCGACATGGGCACCGGCACCACCGAGCACCGCCCCGGCCCGCCCGGCACGCTCCGCTTCGCCGGCCTCCCGGGCCGGGACAAGGACGTCGAGATCTGGCTGCCGCACAACGAGACCACCGAGCTGGTCGCCCTGCGCACCGACGCGCCCGTCGCTCCCGTGCCCGACCGGGGCCGGCGCGTCTGGCTGCACCACGGCAGCTCCATCAGCCACGGCTCGGACGCCGCGACCCCCACCGGCACCTGGCCGGCCCGCGCCGCCTCGCTCGCCGGCGTCGAACTGATCAACCTCGGACTCGGCGGCAGCGCCCTGCTCGACCCGTTCACCGCCCGCGCCATGCGGGACACCCCCGCCGACCTGATCAGCGTCAAGATCGGCATCAACCTGGTCAACGCCGACCTGATGCGGCTGCGGGCCTTCGGGCCGGCCGTGCACGGCTTCCTCGACACCCTCCGCGAGGGGCACCCCACCGCGCCGCTGCTGGTCGTCTCGCCGCTGTACTGCCCCATCCACGAGGACACCCCGGGGCCCGCCGCCTTCGACCCCACCGCGCTCGCCGCCGGCCGGCTCCGCTTCCGGGCCACCGGCGACCCCGCCGAGCGCGCCGCCGGGAAGCTCACCCTCACCGTCATCCGCGAGGAGCTGTCCCGCATCGTCCGGCAACGCGCCGCCGACGACCCGCACCTGTACCACCTCGACGGCCGCGAGCTGTACGGCGAGGCCGACCACGCCGAACTCCCGCTCCCCGACGCCCTCCACCCGGACGCCGCCACCCACCTGCGCATCGGCGACCGCTTCGCGGAGCTGGCCTTCGCCCCCGACGGCCCGTTCCGCGAGGTCCCCCGCTGACCCGCGCGTCGCCCGGGGCATCGCCGCGATCCTGCCGCCGCTGTTCACGGAGCTCGCGGAGGACACCGACGCCGGCACGTACTCGGGCGAGCTGAACCCGATCACGTCGGCGGCGTCCACCATGGCCCACATCGTGCACGCCTCCGAGGAGCACGGCATCGACGCGAGCGTGATGCGCGTGATCGAGGGCCAGGCCCGCCGGGTCATCGCGCTCGGACACGGCACGGACGGGTACACCCGGGTGGCGGAGCTACTCGGCCGCCGCTGAGCGAGGGCGGCCGGCGCGGCGCGGAGGCCGTCGGCCGCGGAGGCCCCCGGTCGCGGAGGACACCGGTCGCGGAGGCCCCCGGGCCGCGGCGGGGCCCGGCCGGGCTCAGAAGGGCAGGGGCCGGGCGTGCACCACGTCCAGCCGGGACACCGCACGGGTCAATACCACGTACAGCCGGTGCAGCCCCCGCTCCTCCGCGTCCGCGATCGCCGCGGGCTCGACGGCGACCACATGGTCGTACTCCAGTCCCTTGACGACGCTCGCCGGGACCACGGCGACCCGGGCGCCCGGGTCCTCCGGTCCCGCGGCCGTGATCCCGGCCGCGGCGAGTGCCGCCCGCAGCCGGGCCGCGTCGGCGTCCGCCGCGACGACTCCGACCGAGCCCTCCCGGGCCAGCGCCCGCCGTACGGCGCCGGCGACCGCCGCCGGGACGTCCTCGGGCGCGGTCCGTGTGATGTCCAACTCGCCGTCCGCGCGTAGGGAACGGGCCGCCGGGACGTCGACGTCCAGCCGGCCGAGCAGTCGGTTGGCGAGGGCGACCACCGCCTTCGGGACCCGGAAGCCGGTGGTCAGCGGGACGACCGCGGCGTCCGGCCGGCCCAGGTGGCCGAGGAGCGTCCGCCAGGACCGCGCCGCCCACGGCGTGGTGCCCTGGGCCAGGTCGCCGAGAACGGTGAGCGACCCGTAGGCGGCCCGGCGGGCGATCGCCCGGCACTCCATCGGGGAGAGGTCCTGGGCCTCGTCGACGACGATGTGCCCGTACCCCGCGGGGTGCGCGAGGAGGCCGGCCACCTCGTCCAGGAGCACCTGGTCGGCGGCCGTCCAGCGTGCCGACTTCCACGACCGCGGCGGCCTCGCCCACAGCAGCGCCTGCTGCTCGCCGGCGTCCAGCAGCCCTTCGGCGGCCCGGGCCAGCGCCTCCGGGTCGGTGAGGATCCGGGCGACGACCTCCTCCGGCCGCACCCGCGGCCATACGGCGTCCAGGCAGGCGCCGACCGGCCGGGACCGTTCGATCCGGCGCGCCCAGGCGGTGGTCCGCGGCCCGCCGCGTCGCTCGGCCCGGTCCTGGACGTACCGCACGATCCGGGCCCGCACCCGCTCCCGCCCGACCTCGTACGGTGCCTCCTCGCCCCGTACGCCCGCCACGAGCGCGGCGAGTTCGGCGGCCGGGACCCGCCAGCGGTAGGAGCCGTCCGGTACGACGAGGGGCCCGGCCGCGTCGGCGGACACGCGCGCGTACAGCGCCCGGCGCAGCACTTCGGCCATCCGGGCGTCGTGCTTCACGGCGGCGGCCCGTTCGTCGTCGGTGCCGGCGACCGGGTGCCGGGCGATCTCCTCCAGCAGGGTCGACTGCCGTACGCCGCTCTCGCCGAGGGCGGGCAGCACCTCGGCGATGTACGTGAGGAAGGTGCGGTGGGGGCCGAGGATCAGCAGTCCGCCGCGCCGGACGCGCTGGGGGTGGGTGTACAGCAGGTAGGCGGCGCGGTGCAGGCCGACGGCGGTCTTGCCGGTGCCGGGGGCGCCCTGCACGCAGACGGAGGCGGTCAGGCCGGCGCGGACGAGGTCGTCCTGCTCGGGCTGGATGGTGGCGGCGATGTCCCGCATCGGTCCGACGCGGGGCCGCTCGATCTCGCGGGCGACGATGTCGCTGCCGCGGGACTCGCCCCGGCCGAGGTGCTCGTCCTCCAGGCCGGTGAGGTCGGCGGACGCGCCCCGGCTGCCGGGCGCCCAGCCGAAGCGGCGGCGGACCGTGACGCCCTGCGGATCGCGGGCGGTGGCCTGGTAGAAGGCCCGGGAGACGGGGGCGCGCCAGTCGACGACGAGGGGCGGCTCGGCGGGGTGCTCGGCGATCCGCAGCCGTCCGATGTGCAGGGACTGCCCGGCAGCCTCGACGCCGTCGGCGAAGTCCAGCCGTCCGAAGAACAGCGGGCCTTCGGGCAGTTCGCGCAGGTCCCTGGCGCGGCTGCGCAGCCGGTGCCCGAGGACTTCGGCGTCGGCGCCGGAGGCGGAGACGTCCTCGCCGGTGACGACGTGCTCGCGGGCGCCTTCGCGCATGGCGGCGAGGGCGGTTCGGCAGTGCTCGTGGTGGGCTCGCTCCCGGCTGAGGGCGTGTTGGAGGGCGGGGTCGGGTGACGTCATTCCATCGAGCGTAGCGCAATAACGTTACCGAGTTACTTTTTTTGCTCTGACTCACTCGCGGGCGAGGTGCGGAAGCGCCACCTCCAGCAGGGCGAACGCCCGCTCCGCCGCCGCCACCGCGTCCGCCCGTACGTCCGCCGCCCGCTCCCCCGCCGCGATCCGCCGCCAGTTCTCCTGCGCCAGGACCCGCCGCACGGCGACGATCTGCCCGGCGGCCAGCCGAGCGTCCAGGTCGCCGCCGAGCGCCTCGGCGAGCGCGGCCTCCGAGCGCTCCAGGTGCGTGTGCAGCCGGGCGACGAGGGCGGGAGTGCCGTAGAGCAGCGCGTGGAAGGCGAGGACGTCGGGATCGTCGTTCAGCCCGGTGACGGGGTCGTACCGCTCCAGACCCGCCAGGAACTGCCGGCGCAGCGCCCCGAGCGGCGTCGGCCCCTCGGCCACCGCCCGCGCGGCCTCGCCCTCGTGGTCGGCGATCCGGTGCAGGACGAGGTCCTCCTTCGCCGGGAAGTACCGGAACAGCGTCGGCTTGGACACCTCGGCCGCCGCGGCCACCTCCGCGACGGACACCGCGTCGAAGCCCTTCTCCACGAAGAGCCTGACGGCGACGTCCGACAGCGCCTGGTACATCCGCCGCTTCTTGCGTTCCCGCAGCCCGGTCTCACTCATGCCGGGAGCCTACGCACCGCCTGCGTCACCCGGTCCCGGCCCGGTCCGTCGCCAGGGTCAGCCCCAGGGACGTCGGTGTGCGCCCGGACAGCCCCAGGGACGCCCCGGCGGCGGAGAGGGTCATCGCGTAGGAGTCCACGGCCCTGCGCACGTTCGGCGCGTCCAGCCCGGCGCCGGTGACCAGCCGGTCGAGATCGACGTAGGCCGAGCGGATCGTCTCCAGCCAGCGGTAGACCTTCCAGTCCCGTTCCCAGTCCCCGGTGCAGTCGGGGGGCAGCTTCTTCG
This sequence comes from Streptomyces hamibioticus, assembly GCF_047946815.1. Classification (NCBI taxonomy): domain Bacteria; kingdom Bacillati; phylum Actinomycetota; class Actinomycetes; order Kitasatosporales; family Streptomycetaceae; genus Streptomyces; species Streptomyces hamibioticus. The sequence goes on along the minus strand of NZ_JBKKQY010000001.1, from coordinate 4,023,727 downwards.
CCCAGCGGCGGAACATCCGGTCCCGGATCTCCGGCCGGGTCGGGGTCAGATGCATGTGCCGTACCAGGTCGTACAGCGGGTCGCCGACCATGGCCATCTCCCAGTCGATGAGGACCAGGGCGGGGCGGCCGGCATCACCGCGCACGAGGTTCCACGGGTTGAGGTCGCCGTGCAGCACGCCCGGTCTGCGCGCCGTCACCCGGTGGCGGGAGAGCATCTCGCGCAGCCGGCAGGCCTCGGGCAGGCCGAGGAGCCGGGCCATCCGCCGGGTCCGGGGCGGCAGACCCGCCACGATCGCGACGAGCTGCTCGGTCAGCCAGTCGAAGAACGCCAGGTCCCCGGCGGCCGGGTCCAGGGAGCGGTGATCGACTTCGGTCAGGGCGCACAGCTGGTCGACCAGGTCGTCGGCCTCGTGCGGCAGCAGCCCGTGCACCGGGTGGTCCGGCCGCCGGCCGGGGTCGGGGTGCCCGACGTAGGTGTGCAGGGCGAAGCGGTCGCCGTGGCTCACGCCGAGGGCCAGCACGCGCGGCGCCCGGACCCGCGCCTCCGACCGCTCGATGGCGCGCAGGACCGCGTGCTCGCTCAGAAAGCCCAGGGCGCGCTCGCGCCGGACCGCGGAGGCGACCCTGCGGCGCACCACCACGGGGAAGGCGGCGCCGGGCACCGACACCACCGTGTTGAGGTGCGCGGTGCCCGTGAAGACCCGCGCCGCGGGCGCCTCCGCCTCGGCCTCCAGGGCCCGTCCCACCAGGTGCCGCGGGAAGCTCGGGTCCTCCGGCACCCGGTCGTCCGGCTCCCAGTCCCCCGTACGGGCGCCCGCCGCCCCGCGGGACCCGGACCGGCCGCCCCGGGCCCGCTGCCACCGCAACAGCGCGCGCTCGATCTCGGCGGTGCCCGGCACCCGGGGCAGTCGCAGCGGTTCCTCGGCCGCCAGCAGGGCCCGGCGCACCGCCGCCGTGGCCGCCGCCAGCCCCGCCTCGTCGCACGACCGGGCCAGGGACGCCGCCGCCCGCATCACCTCCGGATAGACGGACTGGGCCCGCTCGAACGCCACGTAGTGCCGCAGGTCCCGGGCGACCGCCCGGACGGCCGCCGGTCTGACGGCGGCCATGGCGTCGGCCCAGGCGCCGACCACCTCGTCCCGCTGCCGCTCCGGGTAGCGCATGCGCTCCAGATGGACGGCGAGATCGTGCAGCGGATCGCCGTACGTCGCCAGTTCCCAGTCCAGCCAGCCCACCGGGGCGTCCCCGGTGCCGCAGCGGAGCACGTTGTCCCGGTGCAGGTCGCCGTGGAGCAGTCCGTAGGGCCGCCGGGCCATGGCGGGAACGCGCCCGGCGAAGTCGGTCAGGGCGCGCTCGGGCACGCCCAGCATCGCGAAGAGCCCGCCGAAGGCCGCCCGGTCGGCCTGCCGGACCGACCGGTCCGCCATCCCCGCCAGCGTCCGCAGGAAACCCTCGCCGTCCCGGTCACTGCGGGGCCAGGCGGGGGGCAGCGGCGGCAGCAGCTCCCTGCGCACCCGCGCGAGCCCCGCCAGGAAGGCGGTCAGCCGCCGGACCACGGGGGTCGCCACGGGCTCCCCGTACGGGGCTTCGGCGGACAGCGGGACCCCCGGCAGGAACGAGTGGACGGCCGTCCGGCCCCGGCCGGCGAGGAACTCGGGAACGCCGGGCACGAGCCCGCCGACGGCCCGCAGGATCTCGTGCTCACGCTCCCAGGTCCGGACCACCACCGGCAGGACGTCGGTCCTGCGCACCCGCACGACGACGCGGCTGCCCGGAGGCCGCCCCAGACGGGCGGCCATGGGCTCGGACAGCGGCAGCACGTAGTTGCGGTGGTGGTGACCGCCGGTCATCACTCCGTCCTGCACGGCCTGCCGGACGAACTCGTCGTAGACGGGATCGGCGGCACATCGCCCCCAGAACTCGCGCATGGAGGCAGGAGGTGCGCCCACGGGACACTCCTGGGAAGGAAAGGTGAGCACACCCTAGCGCCGGTGCCCTCCGCGCACACACGGACGCCCGGCATCGGCGGTCATCCGTGGCCCCGACGGGGGACGGCCGGGCACCGGGAGCCCTGATCACCGTGGTGCCCCCGGCTCAGGACCGCTCCCTCACCACCTGGAGCACGGACTCCAGCGACCGCACGACGTCCACGGCCCCGGCCTCCTCCAGCAGCTTCAGCTTCGCGTCGTCACGCGCGTAGCCGAGGAAGCCGACACCCGCCCGGCGGGCGGCGAGCAGGTCCGACGGCGTGTCCCCGATCATCAGCGTGGCCGCCTTGGTGGCGCCGGTCGCGGTGAGGGCGCGGTCCAGGCAGTACGGGTGCGGTTTGAGCAGCGCCAGGTTCCCGGTCCGGCCGTAGACGTGGGGCGCGAAGCACTCCTCCAGGTTCCGGCTGCGCAGATAGGCGCGGGCCGTCCTCGGCGAGTTGTTCGTCGTGATGGCGAGCCGCACCCCGGTGGCCACCAGGGTCCGGATCAGCGGATCGGCGTAGGGCGTGGGCCAGGCGGACGCCGCCGCGGTGAGTTCCGCATCGGTCAGCCGCTCCTCCAGCGCGGCGACCAGATCGCTGCGCGGATGCATGCGGTCGACGGCGTGCAGTACCACCTGGGGATCGGCCGTCCGCTGCTCCTCCGCGGTCAGCAGGCCGCGCAGGCCCTGGGCGTGCAGCCACTCCACCAGCTCCCGCGCCACCTGCTGGGCCTTGTGGCCCGCGAACAGCCGGCAGATCGGCCCGTCGAAGTCCCACAGGACGACCCGGGCGCGTGTCACGAGCGGGCGGACCCTCTCCCGCTCGGCCGCCACCCGTTCGGTCTGCGTCGTGTCAGAAGTCACTAGGAGAGTGTCAGGTCCGACGTGATGGTTTCCCAGAGGGCGTCGAACCACTTCTCGGATTCGGCCACGAACGCCGCGTCCCGGTGGCCCGCGCGCCGGAGGAAGGAGAACAGCAGGGACTGGGAGCCCAGGGCGTCGTACATCTCCAGGGTGCGGCTGCCCCACTCCTCCTCGCGCCGGGTGAGCATGTAGTAGCCCATCAGCGCTTCCTCGCCGTTGAGCAGGTACAGCTTCACCGGCGGGGTGAAGGGCAGCGCCCGGAAGCTGACCCGGACCGCGATGCCGTGGGTGGCGCGTACGGCGTGCAGGTTGTGCTCCAGGACCCGTGCCTGGGCGTTGCGCATCTGCAGCCAGCGTTCGTGGACCGGGTCGTCGGGGCCGTCGCCGCTGCTGTCGACCGAGACGGGGAAGGCCAGGTTGATGTCCCGCGAGGGCATCAGCACCCGGACGTCGACCGACTCCGGCCGGATGCTGCCCTCGTGGATCAGGCGGAGCGGCTCGCCGAGGGCGATCATCAGGGTCTCGGCGGTCAGGCAAGCTGCGTCGATCCGCACCTGCCGTGCCGCGAAGGCCTCCTTCAGCCGCGGCGCCAGCGCGACCATCGCCGGCTGCGGTTCCCCGCGGGCCGGCGCGGGTGCGGCGATGCGCGGCGGGCTGCCCTTGCTGACGTTGCTGAGCAGCCCGTCCTCCTGGAGTGCCCGCAGGGCCTGGCGCACGGCACCGCGCTCGACCCCGAACTCCTCGGCGAGTTCGGCCTGGGTGGGCAGACGGTCGCCCGCCTTCAGCTCTCCGGCGCGGATGCGTTCGCGCAGGATGCCGGCGATCTCCCGGGACGAGAGCCTGCTGCTGCCGTTCACTGCCACGTTCTCCTGTGCCACGGCCAAACGGTACAACTCCCTTCCATCTACGGGGAGTTGTTTGGAAGTTGTTTATAGGTAGTCGCCAAGTGGGGACAACATAGACAGAGTTGGTAGCCAACTCAACCGAGTTGGCGGAAGCTCTACTTCCGAAGGGGGAAAGACCATGCCAGTCCTCGCCCTCGTCTCCGCGGTCTTCGTCGTCGCCTTCGAACAGCTCGTGCAGTCGAAGTACGGCGGAGCCGGCCTGGTCGGGCTGCTCCTGCTCACCATAGGCGTCAAGGCCAAGAGCCCGTCCGTCAGCTCCGCCGGGGCGGTGCTGCTCGCCCTCCTGGTCACCGGGCCCGCCCGGTGACCGGTCCGCGCCCCGGACCGGCAACCGTGGGAGACGTCAGGTCGTGAGCACCAGCTCCGAACTGATCGTCTCCCACAGCGCGTTGAACCACAGGTGGGACTGCTCCACGAACGTCGTGTCACGCAGGCCGGCACCCTGCGCGAAGGCGAACAGCATCGACCGGGTGCCCTCGACGTCGTACATCTCCAGCGGTTCGTGGTCGATCTCCCGCTCGCGGCGGGCGAGCGTGTAGTAAGCGAAGAGCGCCTCCGAGCCGTTGAGCAGGTACAGCTTCACCGGGGGCGTGAAGGGCAGCGCCCGGAACGAGACGTGCACGTCGATGCCGTGCGTGGCGCGCAGCGCCAGCAGGTTGTGCCGCAGCACCTGCCCCTGGGCGTTGCGCTGGGCCACCCACCGGGCGTGGACCGCGCCGTCCTCGCCGCGGTCGTGGACGGGTACCGGGAAGGCGAGGTCGATGTCGCGGGACGGCAGCAGGACGCGGACGTCGATCCTGGCCGGTTTCAGCCGTCCGGCGTGGATCTCGCGCAGCGGTTCGCCGAGGGCGAGGTTGAGGGAGACCGAGGTCAGGCACAGGGCGTCGATCTCGACCTGGGGAGCGGCGAAGGCGGCGGCGACCCGGGACCCGAGGGCCACGGTGGTGGGCAGCGGCGGAGCGGCCGGGCCGGTCAGCGCCCTGCCGAGGTCGGGGGCGACGGTGGCCGGGCTGCCCTTGGTCACGTTGGTGAGCAGCCGCTCGGACTGCAGGATGCGCAGGGCCTGGCGGACGGCGCCGCGCTCGACGCCGAACTCCTCGGCCAGCCGGGCCTGGGTGGGCATGCGCTGGCCCGGCCGCAGCGCCCCGGTCCTGATCCGGTCGCGCAGCTCGTCAGCCACTTCGCGGTGTGTCCTGTGTGGCTGCTGTGGCCTCTTCCGTCCACTGGCGGAGGCGCGTTCCGGGTCCACGGCCAAACACTACAACTTCCCGCCATCTTTGGGCAGTTCACGGGAAGGTGGTTATGAGCCGCTTCTGAGCGGAGATAAGTACAGTGAAGTTGGCAGCCAACTTAAGCAACATGGCCAAACCTCAAGGAGGTTGGCCAGCGCGATCCGAGTCGGCAGCCGCCGGGCTCCCTTCCGGAGGGGAGCCGGGAGCCCGGCCGGCCTACCAGCACGCTACGGATGCACACCCGTCGGCGGCAGGAAGGAGCGAGGTCAGAACATGTCCGGGCACCAAGGCCGCCTGGACGTACGCAGCAGGGCGTCTGCCTTCCGGGCGGCGCCCGCTCGTTCTTCCCGCACCCGGCCCAGCGCCGCCAGCCGCACCGCCGACTCGTCGCCCAGCCACAGCGTCGCCAGCCCGCCCACGTCGAGGAGGAGTTCGGCGCTCTCGGTGGTCGGCGTGCAGGACGCCTCCCCGGTCTCCGCGGCCTCCAGCCGCCACCGCCCGCCGGTCGTCCCGCCCGGGTCGGCCACCTCCAGCACCAGCGACCCCGCGGCCTCGTACGTCCGAGCCTCCAGGGCCCGTACGACGTCCAGGATCCGCACCCACAGCCAGTCCGCCTGCGTGGTGATCCTGGCCGCCCGCGGGTCCGGCAGGAGGTGCGGGAGCAGGTCGTCGGGGGCCCGCCAGCCGCTCTTGACCGTGGTGATCCAGTCGATCGAGCACAGGTAGCGCCACAGGGCCCGGTCGGCGGCCGGCGTCAGCCCGATGAGCCACTTCACGGTCGCCGTGTTCAGCGGCTGCTTGGCGTCGCCCCACTTGTCGTCCGCCGTGTACGCCACCATGCCCTCGACCTCGCCGGCCGCCGTGCGGTACACGGCGTAGAAGGGCTCGGTCCAGTCCTGGTAGTAGCGCAGGTCGCCGGTCTGGTAGCGCCACCACAGCTCCGGCTTGGTGACGGCGCCCGGCTGGGCCCGGCGCAGCCGCTCGTGCAGCTCGGGGCCGAGCTTGCGCACCTCCTCGCCGTCCACCAGGTCGATCCGGCCGCCGTCCTCCGGGCCCGCCCAGCGCGGGTCGAGACCGGCGCGCGGCACGTCGACCGTCCACTCGGTCATCGTGGTGGCCGGGCCGAAGCCGTAGCGTCCGTAGATCGGGTACTCGGCGGCGATCAGCGTCGCGAGGACGTCGCCGCGCTCCTTGGCCGCCGTCAGGTCCTGCTCCATCATGCGGCTGAGCAGCCGGCGGCGGCGGTGGGTCGGGCTGACGGTGACGTTGGAGACGGCGTCGGCGGGGAGGAGAGCGCCGCCGACGGCGGTGATCTCCTGGGCGAAGGAACGGAAGGTCGCCACGCAGCGGTCGCCGTCGAAGGCGCCGAGCAGACGCCCCGGGACGAACTGCCGGCTGCGGTCCCGCAGTACCTCCTCGGGCGTGGTGGGCTGCATCAGGAACCCGGTGTTCAGAGCGCGGTTCCAGTCGGCGAACTCCGACTCGGTGATGGGACGTACGTCGATGTCGGCAGGGCGGGTCATGGCATCACGTTAGGCTCCGGGCGGCGACGCCGTCGCGCGGATTTCCGCCCGCCCGGCCCGCACACGCCGTCACCTCACCGAGCGCGGCGGGAGTGGTACGGCGGGCGCGGACACCGGCGGTGGCCTTCCGGCGGCGGTCCCGCCCGGCGGGCGGCCCGGGGTCACCGGGCCCGCGCGTCACACGAGCAGGTCGTCGACTTGCGCCTCCCCCTCGCGGTACCGGCGAGCGATCTCGGCACTGCAGCCGTCGGCCGTGCGCTGCAGCCGCTGGCGGCGCCGGGACACCTGCTGCTCGTAACGCACCAGCCGCCCCATGGCCGCGGTCAGCTCCGGCTCGGTGCGCGCCGTCAGGTCCGACAGCTCCACCTCGCCGAGCATCTCGTCGGCCAGCCGCCGGTACTCCTCGCCGTGCGGCGTGCCCAGTGTCACGTGTCGGGCGGAGGAGCGGTGCCGGGCCGGGCCGTCGGTGAGGATCTCCGACAGCCGCTCGACCACGGACATCTCCACGACCCCCAGGAGGGCGCCCGGACAGCGCCGGGCCAGCTCCGCCCGGAGGATGTCGATCCGCCCTTGCAGCAACCGCCGTACGTAGCTGAGATCGGCCTCCTCCTGCTGGGCCTCCCGGCGCAGCGTGCGCAGTTCGGGCAGGCTCAGCCCAGTCAGTTCCCGCCCCGGTTCCACGGGCAGCTCAGGGCTGTCCGTGCGCTGCACGGGCGGCCTGATCGCCTCCCGGCCGACCGCGTACGTCAACGCGACGACTCCGGGCGGCTGCCCGGTACTCGGTGTGCTCATGTGCCTCTACCGTCCCCTCGACCGGCGTCTGGAAGCATCGTGCCACCACAGGTGGCCGCTATGTGACCGAGTGCCCCCGATCGGCCCCAGATGGGGGGTTAGGGAGCGAAAAGAAACCCCGTACGGGGTCGTATGACGGCGCCCGGGGGGCGCACGGCATCATGGCCGTATGCGTGCAGTGGTACAGAGGGTGGACGGTGCGAGCGTCGTCGTGGAGGACGAAGGCGCGGACCGCGGGTCCTCGGTCGAGGGTGGCGGCGGGAGACGGGCGGGCGAGACGGTCGGCGCCATCGAGGGCGAGGGGCTGTGCGTCCTGGTCGGTGTCACCCATGACGACACCAAGGAGAAGGCGGCCCGGCTGGCCCGCAAGCTCTGGTCGCTGCGCGTGCTGCACGACGAGAAGTCGTGCAGCGACATCGACGCACCACTGCTGGTGATCAGCCAGTTCACGCTGTACGGCGACGCCCGCAAGGGCCGGCGCCCCACCTGGAGCGCCGCGGCCCCCGGCGACGTGGCCGAGCCGCTGGTGGACGAGGTGGTGGCGCAGCTGCGCGCGCTGGGCGCGACGGTGGCGACGGGCCGGTTCGGCGCCCGGATGCGGGTGGGCCTGACCAACGACGGCCCGTTCACCGTCCTGCTGGAGGTCTAGGAGCCGGCGCCTAGGGCTCGACGACGGTCTCCTGGGCGGCGGCCGTGTCCCCGGCCAGCAGCCGCGCGTCCACCGGTACGTTCCGCTTCACCAGGGCGAGGGCGACCGGGCCCAGCTCGTGGTGGCGCACGGACGTGGTGACCGCACCGACCTTGCGCCCGTCGGGCCCGTCGTCCGCGAGGCGCAGCTCCGTCCCCGGCGCCGGCAGGTGGACCTCGCTGCCGTCCAGGTGCAGGAAGACCAGCCGGCGCGGCGGCTTGCCCAGGTTGTGCACCCGGGCCACGGTCTCCTGGCCGCGGTAGCAGCCCTTCTGGAGGTGGACGGCGGTGTCGATCCAGCCCAGCTCGTGCGGGATGGTGCGGTGGTCGGTCTCGAAGCCGAGCCGGGGCCGGTGCTGCTCGACGCGCAGCGCCTCGTACGCCAGCAGCCCGGCCGGCGGCCCGGCCTGCGCGGCGTAGGTCTCCAGCTCGGCGCGGGGCAGGAAGAGGTCGCGCCCGAACGGTGTCTCCCGTACGACGACGCCCTCGGGGGCCTCGGCGATCGAACCGGCGGGCAGGTGGACGACCGCGGTGTCGGCGGTGCGGTCGGCGACCTCGACCCGGTAGAAGAACTTCATCGACTCCAGGTACGCGATCAGCGCCTCCTGGGTCCCGGGTTCGACGTGGGCCCAGACGGTCGCGCCGTCGTCGACCAGGTACAGCGCGTGCTCGATGTGGCCGTTGGCGGAGAGGATCAGTGCCTCGGTGGCCCGGCCGGCCGGAAGTTCGCTGACGTGCTGGGTGAGCAGCAGGTGCAGCCAGCTCAGCCGGTCCGAGCCGGTGACCGTGACGACGCCTCGGTGGGAGAGGTCGACGAATCCGGTGCCGTCGGCGAGGGCGCGCTGCTCGCGGAACAGATCGCCGTAGTGGGCGGCGACGCCTTCGTCCACGCCCTCGGCGGGGACGGCGCCGGGCAGGGACAGCAGGGGGCTCTTCATACGCCTAGCCTACGTCTCGGTAGTTGCACCCTTCAGGGAACAGTCCTGGCACCGGCCGAAGATCGCGAAGTGCTTCAGGTCCGTGTCGAACCCGAACTCCTCGCGAAGCTTGGCGGTGAACTCGGCGGCCACCGCCAGATCGGCCTCGATCACGTTGGTGCAGTCGCGGCAGACCAGGTGGATGTGGTGGTGCCGGTCGGCCAGGTGGTACGTGGGCGCGCCGTGCCCGAGGTGGGCGTGGCTGACCAGCCCCAGCTCCTCCAGCAGCTCCAGGGTGCGGTAGACGGTGGAGATGTTGACGCCCGACGCCGTCTTCCGCACCTCGCCGAGGATGTCGTCGGGAGTCGCGTGCTCCAGGGTGTCCACGGCTTCGAGCACCAGCTGCCGCTGCGGGGTCAGCCGGTAGCCACGCTGTCTGAGGTCGCTCTTCCAGTCGGTGCTCGCCACACGCCAAGTCTAGGCCGGGTGGGCAAGCGGCCTACTTGAAGAAGGCGATCCCGTCGTCCGGCAGGTCGTCCGGGAGGGCCTTGGCCCAGCGCTCGACGTCCTCCGGCGTGACGACCTTCTTCAGATGGGCGGACATGTAGGGACGCAGCTCGACCTCGGGGGTCTGCTTCTCGCCGACCCACATCAGGTCGCTCTTGACGTAGCCGTACAGCCGCTTGCCGCCGGTGTACGGGCGGGAGTCGGCCGTGCGGGCCACCGCGTCCGTCACCAGGTCGATCTGCGGCTTCTGGTCGGCCATCTCGCCGTACCAGATCTCGATGACGCCGTCGTCGCGGGTCATCGTCACCTCGACCTTGCGGTGGGCGTCGATGCGCCAGAAGCCGTGCTCGGTCTCCAGCGGGCGCACCTTGTTGCCGTCCTTGTCGAGCACCCAGGTGTGGGAGTGGTACTCGAGGAAGTCCCGGCCGTCGTGGGTGAAGGTGACCTCCTGCCCGAAGTTGCACTTCTCGGCGCCGGGGAAGTCGTGCACGCCCGCGCCCGCCCAGTCGCCGAGCAGGAAGGCGAGCGGGACGAGGTCCTTGTGGAGGTCGGACGGGATCTCGATCATGAGCGGCTCAGCGTTTCGTACGTCGGTGCGGTCGGGCGGTTCAGCGCTGGCCCTGGTACAGCTTCTTCACGGCCAGCCCGGTGAAGGCGAGGACGCCGACGCAGACCAGGACCAGCAGGGCTTCGAAGAAGACGATCACGGGATGCTCCTTGAGCGGGCGGATGTGTGCACAGGGCCGGGCCCCAGCTTACGCGGCCGGGACCCGGCGCTCCCCGTGAGGTGGGCCCCACGGGGTCAGCCGATCAGCTGGCTCTGCAGAACCACCGTCTGCTGGAAGGGCACGGGGTGCGCCGTGCCCTTGCGGGACTGCAGGATCACCGCCAGGACGTCACCGGCGGCCAGGTAGCCCTGCCGGTCGTGCTCAGCGCCGTACGGCTCGGACTCGTCGTACACCGTGCGCTGGACGCCGGGCACGGTGGCGGCGGCCGGGAAGTCCTCGTCGGGCACGGGGTTCTCCGCGCCGCGCACGGTGTACAGGGGCACCCGATAGGGGAGCACCTCGTTGACGAACCGCCCTTCCACCATCGCCCCGGTATTGAAGCGGAGGAGGTAGATCCGGGTCCGTGTGCCGTCCTCCGCCGTCCAGCCGCGGGCCGCGATGTGCCGCAGTCCGCCGTCGACGAGCCGCTGCCGGAAGTCGTCCCGCTCCTCCGGATCGGCGTACTCCTTCAGGAAGACGTCCGTGGCCAGCCATCCGTCCGAGCCGCGCAGGGCCTTGTCCTCCGTCGCCCCCTCCGGGGCGGGCAGCACCAGGGCGCGCAGGTCGGCGTGGTGGGTGCCGGCCGGGTTGGACTCGGCGTGCGGGCCGGGACTGCCGGACGGCAGCGGCGGTTTCGCCAGACGCGGGTACTCCCACCGCCCGTCGGAGGCGGTCGCGAGCCCCGGCACGTCCGTCCGCTCCATCCGGGTGATGCCGTACGCCGTCCCGGCCCCGGCCGCCGCGAAGGCCACGACGGCCGCGGACCAGCGCAGGGCGGCGCGCAGCGCCCGGCGGTCCTTGCGCACCGGCTGCGGCGCCTCGGCGGGAACCGGCGGCGGCTCCGCGGGCGGGGCGGGCACGACGGTCTCCTGCTCGGTCATACGGCCACCCCCGGTGCGTCGATGCGGTCGAGCTGCCGGCTCAGGAGGCCGGCCACGCCCTTGGTGTCGAGCGGTTTCGCACCCTCGGCGACGAGGGTCACCAGCACGTCGCCGACGGAGGCGGAGCAGAACATCGCGTCGAGGTCCCGGTCGGCGCTCTTCGGCGGCAGGAAGCAGGCGGCGTCCTCGTGGCCCTTGATCTCCGGGCCCTTGCGGAAGACCTTCAGGGAGCCGAAGAAGTCGCGCCGGAACTCGTCCTGGTTCCGTACGGCCGACCGGTTGTCCATCCGGGTGAGCAGGACGCTGACCGTGTAGATCGTCTCCTCCTGGTACACACTGGCCGATCCGCTGACGTAGCTGCGCATCGCCATGCCCCTGACCCGCAGCCGGTCGATCTCCTTCTCCATCCGTCTGCGCTCGGAGCGCGGCAGACCGCGCAACGCCTCCTTGTGCAGCGCCGTGGCCCTGGCGCCGCTGAGCCGCGCGTCCGACCCGTACTCGCCGAGGTCGGGCCCCGGCAGCCAGCCGTCGGTGCCGTACGGCACCAGGGCGCCCGCGAGCCCCTCGGCGCTGGACGGTTTCTCCTCCTCGGCCGCCTTGGGGAACGTCCACACCGGTGCGCCCGCGTCACGGTCGGCGCCGCTCACGACCACGGCCGTGCCGGCCACACCGGCGACCACGGCACCGGCCAGCAGCAGCGAACCGGCGACGGCGACGACCCGGCGACGGCGCCGGGGCTCCGCGGCGGGATCCGGGGCGGTCTCCGGGGCAGGCGCGGGGGCGTTCTCGCCGGGGCCCGCCGCGGTGGGGGCCGCGTCGGGCTCGGGCGGTGCGTCCTGCGCGAGCGGTGCGTCCGGCTGCTTCTCCGTACCGGTCACAACCGCTCCATCTGCCGTTCGGCCAAGTCCATGATCACGTTCTTGGGTACCGGCTTTCCGCCGTACACCCAGACCTCCATCGCGATGTCCCCGCGCCAGGCGTGGGCCCGCGCCCCGTACACCGGGACGCCGTACTCGGTCTCGGGCTCGTCGTACACGTACGCCCTGCCGTCCCCGGTGCCGGGGATCGGCCAGCTGTCGGAGTCCCCCTGCTCCTCCGCCCAGTAGCGGCCGTCGTCGACGGCATCGGCGGCCGCCACGAACTCCGTCTGGCGGAACTGGATCAGCCGGATCTCCACGGTGTGGTCCTCACCGGTCACCCAGCCGGTCACCGCCGCCCGGCGGAACTCCTTGTCGACGAGGTCGCCGAAGGCCCAGCGCGGGTCGCCGAACCTGTCGGCGTACGCGGCCAGGTCCAGCCATCCGTCGGCGCCCTCCAGCCACCCGGCCTCCTCGGCGGCACGCGGCTTCTTCAGCAGAAGCCTGCGCAGGTCGCCGTCGGTGCGCACCTTGCGGTCCCGCGCGGCGGACAGCGGCTCGGGGGCCGGTCCCCCGGCCCGCTCCAGCACGGGCTGGGACAGCGGGGGCAGCTTCGTCGGCGCCCGGCCGGCCTGCACCAGGTATCCGGTGCAGGTGCCGGCCACCAGGCCGAGCACGGTGGCGGTGCCGATCAGCAGCGCCGTGCGCCCGCGCCGTCGCGGCGGACCTCCTTCGGGAGCGGTTGCGGTTCTCTCCGGTTCGTCCAAGACATCCCCCCACCTGATGTGAAGTGCACATTCCGTTCTGCGTGCGCCCAGGTGACCCATGGCCAGGGCGAGGGGTTGCAAAGGAGGTGATTACGATTCGGCCATGGCGAAGAAGCTGGTGATCAAGGTGACCGCGGGGGCCGACGCCCCCGAGCGCTGCTCTCAGGCGTTCACGGTGGCGGCGGTGGCCGTGGCCAGCGGGGTCGACGTGTCCGTGTGGCTGACCGGCGAGTCCGCCTGGTTCGCCCTGCCGGGCCGGGCCGCCGAGTTCGAGCTCCCGCACGCGGCACCGCTGCCCGACCTGATCGACTCCCTGCTGAGCGGCGGCCGGCTGACGCTGTGCACCCAGTGCGCGGCCCGCCGGGAGATCACGGAGAAGGACGTCATCGAGGGCGTCCGGATCGCGGGCGCGCAGGTCTTCGTGCAGGAGGCGCTGGCCGAGGACACCCAGGCGCTCGTCTACTGACGGCGCTCGTCCGCCGGCGCCCGGCACTCACCGGGGGCGCTTCTTGCCGTCCAGCTCGTCCCACCACTCGTCGGACTGGGGGTCGCCGGAGGGGTCGTCCCACCAGCGGTCGTCGGGACCGCGCCGGTTGGCGACCACGGCGGCCAGCGGCGGGATGACCATGGCGACCACGCACATGCCGACGGCCACCGGGACGGACCACAGGCGTACGACGCCCCAGGCCAGGACGAAGAGCGCGATGCAGGTACCCATCAGGGCGAAGTACCGGCGACGTCGCCGTGCGTACATGGTTCCAGCGTAGAACCGGGCCGGCGCCCCCGCGCACGGCGAAGGGGCCGCACCCAGGCGTCCAACCCGTGGGTGCGGCCCCTCGGCCGTCGGGGCGTGCCGTCAGACGGCGATCGCGACCTCCGCCAGACCGCCCTTCTGGGCGACGACCTTGCGGTCGGCGGTGGCGCCCGGGACCAGGGCCCGGACGGTCCAGGTGCCCTCGGCCGCGTAGAAGCGGAACTGACCGGTCGCGGAGGTGGGCACCTCCGCCGTGAACTCGCCGGTCGAGTCCAGCAGCCGGACGTAGCCGGTCACCGGCTCGCCGTCACGGGTCACCTGACCCTGGATCGTGGTCTCACCGGGCTTGATCGTCGAGGCGTCCGGGCCACCGGCCTTCGCACCGCACATGTCGTACTCCTGAGGGGTTGGGGAACGGTCGGTCGGGCTACTTGCCGGCGCCGAGCTCGATCGGCACGCCGACGAGGGAGCCGTACTCGGTCCAGGAGCCGTCGTAGTTCTTGACGTTCTCCACGCCCAGCAGCTCGTGCAGCACGAACCAGGTCAGGGCCGAGCGCTCACCGATGCGGCAGTAGGCGATCGTGTCCTTGGCGAGGTCGACGCTCTCCTCGGCGTAGAGGGCCTTCAGCTCCTCGTCCGACTTGAACGTGCCGTCGTCGTTGGCGTTCTTCGACCACGGGATGTTGCGGGCGGACGGGACGTGGCCCGGGCGCTGCGACTGCTCCTGCGGCAGGTGGGCGGGGGCGAGCAGCTTGCCGGAGAACTCGTCGGGGGACCGCACGTCGACCAGGTTCTGCGAGCCGATGGCGGAGACCACGTCGTCGCGGAAGGCGCGGATCGAGGTGTCCTGCGGCTTGGCCTTGTAGTCGGTCTTCGGGCGCTCCGGCACCTCGTCGCCCGGCACCAGCTCGCGGGCGTCCAGCTCCCACTTCTTGCGGCCGCCGTCGAGGAGCTTGACGTTCTCGTGGCCGTAGAGCTTGAAGTACCAGTAGGCGTAGGAAGCGAACCAGTTGTTGTTGCCGCCGTACAGGACCACCGTGTGGTCGTTGGCGATGCCCTTCTCCGACAGGAGCTTCTCGAAGCCCTCCTGGTCGACGAAGTCACGGCGGACCGGGTCCTGGAGGTCCTGGGTCCAGTCGATCCTGATGGCGTTCTTGATGTGGTTCTTGTCGTATGCCGAGGTGTCCTCGTCCACCTCGACGATCGCGATGGTCGGGTCGTCGAGGTGCTCCTGCAACCAGTCGGCATCGACCAGGACGTCGCTGCGGCTCATGCTCTTTCTCCTCCGGGGCAGTTGCGGCGGGGCGTGCGAGTGAGAGGGGCGTGCGCGCTCGCGGCTTCGCGAGCCGGCGCACGGATGCCCTTGATCAGGGCGGGGAACCGCGGAAGTCTGCGCTTCCGCTCAGAAAGGACGACAGAGCATGGCGGCAACGCGGCACAGGTCTACTGCCCGCCGCTTTGTGAGATCCGCCTGTCCCCGCGACCGGAGGACGCTCGTCTGACGCTGCATGCCGTCGATCGTAGGGACGGATGGGTGGGCGTGTCACCGGCGTGTCGTATGGTGAGACGCGATCGTCCGCATAGCGGGATGACTGAAGGGCTGGGGCGGCGCCGGACGGCCCCGCGACCGCCGCGTTCGTCCTCACATCTGCGGTGCGGACGGCGGTGTCTCGCCAGGCGGACGCCGGCCCGCACGGAACGAGTCCCGGCCGGCTACGGCCGGGCTACGGACCGGACAATGGACCGGGCAGCGGCCGGGCCTTGGCCGAGGGGCGTCCTACCCGGCCAGCCGTACGTTCGAACCCTTCACCGTGATCTCCACGCCGTCCTTCGCCGCCTGGACCTTGTCGAGCCGGATGCCGCCGGGCAGCTCGTCGATGGTCTGCTGGAAGTCGGTGATCTGCCGGACCCGGGACTCGGCCAGCTCCACGCCGCCGATCGCCGGCAGGGCGTCGGCCTCCACCTCGACCTGGTTGTTCTTCACCGTGACCGAGCTGAGGACGGGCACCGGCTCGGGCAGCTCGGCGCCGAACACGGTCGCCTCCACCTCGACCTTGATCTTGCCGTTGCCGCCGTCGGAGAGGCCGACGACCCGGGCCGTGATACCGGGTGCGACCTGGGTCGGCTCGGACTTCGCGGTCCTCAGCAGCTCGTCGTAGGCGATGGTCGCGGTGCCGGTGGCGGTGGCCGCGGTGGCGGAGCTGCGGTCGCCGGAGAACTCGACGCCCTTCAGGTTCGCCTTCAGGTCGGCGATGCGGATCTTCTCGGAGCCGTCGCCCGTGGCCGCCTCGTAGTCCTCGATGCGCACGTCGACGTCGTCCAGCTCACCGCCGGCGAGCTGGGTGAGGAAGGGGAAGCCGTTGATCGACACGTCCGGGGTGGTGGCCAGGTTCTCCTCGGCCTTGAGCCTGTCCGCCGCCTCCCCCTCCGCGAAGTTCACCGCCAGCCGGTCCGCGGCCACGAAGAGTCCGCCCAGGATCACGACGACGATCAGCAGTGTTCGCAGTGCGCGCATCTTTCCCCACCTCGGCGGACTCCATGGTCTCGGGCCACGGTAACCCTGCCCCGAAATCCGCCCGGGAAATTGTCGATCACCTGTGACAGGCGGTGCGGCACCGGTGGCGACGGGGCGGCGCGGCACCGGTGGTACCCCGGCGGGGCGGCGCCCGGCGGTTCAGCCCAGCGCCCGTCCCAGCACCCACACCGCCGGGGCCGCGGCGCTGAGCGGCAGCGCGACACCCGCGGTGAAGTGGACGAACCGGGAGGGGTAGTCGTAGCTCGCGACCCGGTGGCCGATCAGGGCGCCCACCGCGGCGCCCGCGCCCAGCAGCGCGCCCTGCGCCCCGACGTCCGTCAGCGCGCCCGTCGCGATGCCCGCGCCGGCCGCGGCGAGCAGCGCGACGACCACCGAAGCGGGCGTGGGCAGCGGCAGCGCACGGGCCACCACGGCGACCGCCACGGCCACCGCGCCGACGGTGACCGCCTCGGTCCCGGCCGCGAGGTAGCCGCCCGCGACGATCGCCAGCGCCGCCGCGGCGACGGTCGCCATCAGGCCGTACATCCGCTCGTCTGGGTCGGCGTGCGAGCGCAGTTGCAGCACCAGGGCGAGCAGCACCCAGACCCCGAGCGCGCCGAGGATCGCCGCCGGGGAGCGGTCCGACACCAGCAGCGCGGCGTCGGCGGCGAGGGCGCCCAGGAAGCCCAGCGCGATGCCCTGGCGGGCCGGCCACATGCCGTTCAGCCGGAACCAGCCGGCCGCGGTGACGGCCTGCAGGACGACGAGCGGGAGAAGCAGGGCGTACGTCCCGACGGCCGCGGCACCGGCCAGCAGCAGTCCCAGCAGCGCGGTGAGCGCGGCCGGCTGCATCCCCGGCTCGATGACCGGCGACCGGCCCTCGGCCCGGGCCCGCTGCGCATCGGTGATCCGGGCGTTGCCGGCCAAGGTGGCGGGGCCGTATCCGGGGGCCGGGGAGGCGGGGGCGGAGGGCTCGGAGGCTGCGGGGGCTGCCGGGGCGGAGGGCTCGTACGGGGGCTGGGGCTGGGGCTGCGGGTTGTGGGACTGCGGCTGGGGGTGGCCGTAGGGCTCGGACCGGGTCTGGGCGTACGGCTGCGGCTGGGGGTGGCCGTAGCCCTGGACCTGGTCCTGGAACCGGGCGTGGTCCTGGAACTCGGCCTGGTGCTGGAATTCGGCCTGGTTCTGGGCCTGGTGCTGGAACTGGACCTGGTGCTGGTGCGTCTGTGGCGGCAGGTACGCCGTCTCCTCCGTGGAGACCGGCGGCTGCACGTTCGTCTCCCAGGTCTGCCCCTGCCACTGCTGCGTGTACTGCTGGGCGGCGTGCGGGTCGTCGTACCCCTGCTGCCCGGGCCAGCCGGCCTGGTCATGGGCCCCGGAGCCCTCGTACGGCTGGTCGTACGGCTGATTCGTCATCGGTCACCCTCCTGCGAACGGCGGGAGCACCTCGACCGTGCCGCCGTCGGCCAGCCGTACCGTCTCATGCCCGCGGGTGCCCACGGGGTCGCCGTCGACGAGGAACGAGCAGCGCAGCAGCACGCGCGACAGTTCGCCGGGGTGCCGCTCGCGCACCGCGTCGAGCGCCTCGGCGAGCGTGGCCGCCTCGTACGGCTCCTCGGCCGTCCCGGCCGCGGCCTTCGCGGCGGCCCAGTAGCGCACCGTGACCTTTGCCATCTGGTTCCTCGATTGCTGGGGAATCTGTTGACCGTGAACACCGTCAGGCTAGCCAACCCGCGCCAGCGCCCAGTCCCCGATCCGGCGCAGCAGCTCCTCGCCGGCCGCGTGCTCGGCGTGGCCCATGCCGGGTTCCAGCCAGAG
The DNA here is from genome assembly GCF_047946815.1 of Streptomyces hamibioticus. NCBI lineage: Bacteria > Bacillati > Actinomycetota > Actinomycetes > Kitasatosporales > Streptomycetaceae > Streptomyces > Streptomyces hamibioticus. The sequence goes on along the minus strand of NZ_JBKKQY010000001.1, from coordinate 4,005,974 downwards.
TTCGCCGTGGTCCCCGGCGGCCTCCGCCAGCATGCGCGGGTGGTCGACGGGGAAGTAGCCGTCGCTGTCGCCGTGCACGACCAGGAGGGGCGTCGGCGCGATCCGCGGCACCGCCTCCACCGGCGACAGCGGCACCGGGTCCCACTCCCGGTGGTGGATACGGGTGCGGAAGCCGTAGCGGCCAACGACGCGGCCCGCGGGCCGGGTGACCAGCCAGTGCAGCCGGCGCATCGGGGCCGTGCCCCGGTAGTACCAGCGGGCGGGCGCGCTCACCGACACCACCGCGTCCGGACGCGCCACGTCGTCCGCCCCGTACAGCGCGGCGTGCCGCAACACCACCGAGCCGCCCATGGAGAAGCCGACGGTCGCCACGCGCGCGTGCCCGAGGGCGCGGGCCCAGCCGACCGCCGCCGCCAGGTCGAGCACCTCACGGTCGCCGACCGTCGACCGGCCGCCGGACGCGCCGTGGCCGCGGAAGGAGAAGCTGACGACCGCCCCGCGGCGCGCGAGGGCCGCCGCGATCCGGCGGACGTGCGGACGGTCGACGTCACCGGTGAAGCCGTGCGCCAGGACGAACGCCAGGCCGCCGGCGGGTGCCGCCGAGGAGTCGGCGTCCGGCACACCGGACACACCGGACAGGCCGCACACTCCGGGGTCGTGGACCGCGTCGATCCGCACCCCGTCGGCCGTGCGCAGAAACGTCCGTGCCGGCGGGCGCGGGACCACCCGTCCGGGCGTCTCGGAATGCGGACGATGCGTGGAACGCGCCACATGACCTGCCCGACCGTCGCTCATGTCGGCTATTCTGCTGGGCAGAGGACTCGGGCAGCGTAGCCCCCGGGTCCTTTTGTGCTTTCGGGAGGTTGTATACGACGCGGGAAACCGCGGGTGTACGGGCCGTCTGACGCATAGCGGGACCCGGGGCGCGGGGCCCGCACACGTACGAAGCAGTGCCGCATACGTCCTCGAGGGACCGAGGAGGAACCAAGACGTTATGGGCGAGCGAACCGTGCACAAACGTATGACGACCCAGGCAGGTGGGGCGCGATGAGTTCTCTGCTGCTCCTGACCAATGCTCTCCAGCCGTCGACGGAGGTGCTTCCCGCTCTCGGCCTGCTGCTGCACAACGTGCGGGTGGCACCGGCGGAGGGCCCCGCCCTGGTGGACACCCCCGGCGCCGACGTCATCCTCGTCGACGGCCGGCGGGACCTCCCGCAGGTGCGCAGCCTGTGCCAGCTGCTGCGCTCCACCGGCCCCGGCTGCCCGCTCGTCCTGGTGGTCACCGAGGGCGGCCTCGCCGCCGTCACCGCCGACTGGGGCATCGACGACGTGCTCCTCGACACCGCCGGCCCCGCCGAGGTCGAGGCCCGGCTGCGGCTGGCCATGGGCCGCCAGCAGATCGTCAGCGACGACTCCCCCATGGAGATCCGCAACGGCGATCTGTCGGTCGACGAGGCCACGTACTCCGCCAAGCTCAAGGGGCGGGTGCTGGACCTGACCTTCAAGGAGTTCGAGCTGTTGAAGTACCTCGCGCAGCACCCCGGCCGGGTCTTCACCCGCGCCCAGCTGCTCCAGGAGGTGTGGGGCTACGACTACTTCGGCGGCACCCGGACCGTCGACGTCCACGTACGGCGGCTGCGGGCCAAGCTCGGCCCCGAGCACGAGTCGCTGATCGGCACGGTCCGCAACGTCGGCTACCGCTTCGTGACGCCCGAGAAGCCGGAGAAGCCGGCCCGTGCCGCGGACGAGGCCAAGACCCCGGCCAAGGCCCCGGCCAAGACCGCGCCCAGTACGCCGGCCGCGAGCCCGGCCAGGGCCGACGCCTGAGCCGGGGCCCGGGCCGGGGTCCGGCCGGGGTCCGGGGACGAGTCCTGAGCGTTACCGGAGCGATCGATGGCTGATACGCCCTGCCCAGGGCGTGTCCATCCGCGTAGACTCCGCGCGTGGCCAAGGTGACTCGGGATGATGTGGCACGGCTGGCGGGGACCTCCACCGCCGTCGTCAGTTATGTCATCAACAACGGACCCCGGCCGGTCGCCCCGGCCACGCGCGAGCGTGTCCTCGCCGCGATCAAGGAACTCGGGTACCGGCCCGACCGGGTCGCCCAGGCGATGGCCTCGCGGCGCACCGACCTGATAGGCCTGATCATCCCGGACGCCCGCCAGCCCTTCTTCGGGGAGATGGCCCACGCCGTGGAACAGGCCGCGTCCGAGCGCGGCAAGATGGTGCTGGTCGGCAACACCGACTACGTCGGCGAGCGCGAGGTGCACTACCTGCGCGCGTTCCTGGGGATGCGGGTCTCCGGCATGATCCTGGTCAGCCACGCGCTGAACGACCTGGCCGCCGCCGAGATCGATGCCTGGGACGCCCGGGTCGTCCTGATGCACGAGCGCCCCGAGGCCATCGACGACGTCGCCGTGGTCACCGACGACCTGAACGGCGCCCAGCTCGCCGTACGCCATCTGCTGGAGCACGGCTACGAGTACGTCGCCTGTATGGGCGGCACCGCCGAGACCCCCGCCGTCGGTGACCCGGTCTCCGACCACGTCGAGGGCTGGAAGCGCGCCATGAAGGAGGCCGGGCTGCCCACCGAGGGCCGGCTCTTCGAGGCGCCCTACAACCGCTACGACGCCTACGAGGTGGCGCTGGAGATCCTCTCCGGGCCGCGCCGCCCGCCCGCGGTCTTCTGCTCCACCGACGACCAGGCGATCGGCCTGCTGCGGGCCGCGCGCGAGCTGCGCATCGACGTGCCGGGCGAGCTGGCGGTCGCCGGGTTCGACGACATCAAGGAGGCGGCGCTGGCCGACCCGCCGCTGACGACGGTCGCCTCGGACCGGTCGGCGATGGCCCGGGCGGCCGTCGACCTCGTACTGGACGACGGGCTGCGGGTGTCGGGACCGCACCGGGAGCGCCTGAAGGTGTTCCCGTCCCGGCTGGTGGTACGGCGCTCCTGCGGCTGCCGGTGAACCGCTGCCGGTGAGCTGCCGCCGAACCGCTGCCGGTGAGCTGCGGAACCGCGTAGCGGCGGGGCTGACGGGTCCTCACCGGCGGCGGCCGGACTTTATTTCGGGCATACGAGGTTCTGCCGGGCTTCTCAGGCGACACTCAGAGTGTTCTCATCGTCGCCGCCGATGCTCGTGGACATGACCGAGAGCATCCGCCCCAGCGGCGAGTACGACCACGAGAACGCGTACCGGCCCTCCCACCAGGAGGCCTCCTCTCCGGTGAACCCCGAATGGCCGCCCCCGCCGGCCCAGCCGCCTGCCGCCGCCCCGCCGGCCGCGGCGCCGGCCCCTCGACGGCGCGCCCGCCGCCCGGTCACCCTCCTCGCCGCGGTCGCGATCGTCGCTGCGGCCGTCGGCGGCGGCACCGCGTACGGCATCCAGGAGCTGACCGGCGGCGGCACCGTCGCGTCCGCCCCGGCCGGCACCAACGTGGTGCCCGTCGGCCAGAAGGGCACGGTCGCCGGCGTCGCCAAGGCCGTCAGCCCGAGCATCGTCGAGATCAACGCCACCTCGCGGGCCGGTTCCTCCACCGGCTCCGGCGTGATCATCACCGGTGACGGCGAGATCGTCACCAACAACCACGTCGTCTCCGGCGCCTCCTCGATCAAGGTGAGGACCGACGACGGCAAGCAGTACACCGCCGAGGTCGTGGGCACCGACAGCAGCAAGGACCTGGCACTGATCAAACTGAACGACGCCTCGGGGCTGACCGCGGCGTCACTCGGCGACTCCGACGACGTGCAGGTCGGCCAGCAGGTCGTGGCGATCGGCTCCCCCGAGGGCCTGACCGGCACCGTCACCAGCGGCATCGTCTCCGCCCTGGACCGCGACGTCACGGTCTCCACGGGCGAGGAGCAGCAACAGCAGCAGCGGGGCGGCGACTGGCCGTTCGAGTTCGGCGGCCAGGAGTTCAACGGCGACACCGGCTCCTCCACGACGACGTACAAGGCGATCCAGACGGACGCCTCCCTCAACCCCGGCAACTCCGGCGGCGCGCTGATCGACATGAACGGCAACGTCATCGGCATCAACTCCGCGATGTACTCGTCGGCCGAGTCCTCCGCCACCGCGGGCAGCGTCGGCCTGGGCTTCGCGATCCCGGTCAACACCGTCAAGGCCGACCTGGCGAAGCTGCGGGCGGGTGCGGAGGGCTGAGACCCGGCCGGCGCGGAACGTGCGAGGCTGAAGAACACCAGCCGTACGACCGACTCCACGGACCCGAGGACCGACGACCCATGAACCCCGCAGACGGCGACCGTGACCGTGACACCCAGCGCATCCTGATCGTCGACGACGAGCCGGCGGTACGCGAAGCACTCCAGCGCAGCCTCGCCTTCGAGGGGTACGACACCGAGGTCGCCGTCGACGGCGCCGACGCCCTGGAGAAGGCCGCCGCCTACCGGCCCGACCTGGTCGTCCTGGACATCCAGATGCCCCGCATGGACGGCCTGACCGCCGCCCGGCGCATCCGGACGGGCGGCGACACCACCCCCATCCTGATGCTGACGGCCCGCGACACGGTCGGCGACCGGGTGACCGGCCTCGACGCGGGCGCCGACGACTACCTGGTCAAGCCCTTCGAGCTGGACGAGCTGTTCGCCCGCATCCGCGCACTGCTGCGCCGCAGCTCCTACGCGGCACAGGTGGCGGGCAGCGCCGAGGAGGACGATGCGCTGGTCTTCGCCGACCTGCGGATGGACCTGGCGACGCGGGAGGTGACGCGGGGCGGGCGGCCGGTGGAGCTGACCCGCACCGAGTTCACGCTGCTGGAGATGTTCATGGCCCACCCGCGCCAGGTCCTCACCCGGGAGCAGATCCTGAAGGCGGTGTGGGGCTTCGACTTCGAACCGACGTCCAACTCCCTCGACGTCTACGTGATGTACCTGCGCCGCAAGACCGAGGCGGGTGGCGAGCCCCGCCTGGTGCACACGGTCCGCGGCGTCGGCTACGTCCTGCGGCAGGGCGGCGCGGAGTGATCAGGGTCGTCCGGTGGTTCCGCGCGCTGCCCCTGCGCTCGCGGCTGGCGCTGCTGGTGGCTGCGGCGGTGGCGTTCGCCGTGACGGCCGCCGCCGTGGCGTGCTGGTTCGTGGTGAAGAACCTGCTGGTGAACTCGCTGGACGACGCGCTGCGGGCGAATCGCATGAGCCTGCCGCAGGTCGCGAACTACGTCGACCTGGAAACGGGTCTGTGCAGACGGGAGTCCGCCCCGAACGAGCTGAACCCGTTCGGTTCGAGCGTGCAGCTGCTGGCCAGGCGGGGGCAGAGCTGTCTCATCATCGGCACGGAGAAGGTGACGCTCACCGACGCCGACCGCGCCGTGGCCGCAGGCGACTCCCCCGACGCGCTGCACGACGCCACCGACGACGACGGCACCAAGTACCGCGTCTACACCTACTCCGTGCAGGGGCTGCGGGGCGTCGCGGTGTCCGCCGCGCGGCCGCTGGACGAGGTGGACAGCTCGCTCAACCATCTCGCCCTCCTGCTCGTCTTCGTCGCGGGCGCCGGGGTCGTCGGCGCCGGCGCCGCCGGCCTCTGGGTGGCCCGCGCCGGCCTGCGCCCCGTCGACCGGCTGACCGAGGCGGTGGAGCACGTGGCCCGCACGGAGGACCTGGCGATCCGTATCCCGGTCGACGAGGACAGCGAGGACGAGATCGCCCGTCTCTCCCGCTCCTTCAACTCCATGACCTCGTCCCTGGCCAGCTCCCGCGACCTGCAACAACAACTCATCGCCGACGCCGGCCACGAACTGCGCACCCCCCTCACCTCCCTCCGTACCAACATCGAACTCCTCACCCGCAGCGAGGAGACCGGCCGTCCGATCCCGGAGGCGGACCGGAAGGCGCTCCTCGCCTCCGTCAAGGCGCAGATGACGGAACTGGCCGCGCTGATCGGCGACCTCCAGGAGCTGTCCCGCCCGGACACCGGCCAGCACTCGGGCCGCACCCGCATCCTGGCCTGGCAGGACATCGTCGAGTCGGCCCTGCGCCGCGCCCGGCTGCGCGGCCCGGAGCTGACGATCACGGCGGACGTCCGGGCCTGGTACGTACGCGCGGAGCCCGCCGCCCTGGAGCGGGCGGTGGTCAACATCCTGGACAACGCGGTGAAGTTCAGCCCCGAGGGCGGCACGATCGACGTACGGCTGGCCGACGGCGTCCTCACCGTCCGCGACCACGGCCCCGGCATCCCCGCCGACGAACTCCCCCACGTCTTCGACCGCTTCTGGCGCTCCCCGTCGGCCCGCTCCCTGCCCGGCTCGGGCCTGGGGCTGTCGATCGTGGCCCGGACGGTGCAGCAGTCGGGCGGCGAGGTGACACTGACCCCGGCGGCGGACGGACGCGGCGGGACGGTGGCGACGGTGCGGCTGCCGGGGGCACCGGTGCCGCCGCCGGATGTCGGGGCGGCTGACGGAGGCCGGTGACGGCCGAGCGCCGGACGCCTCGCGACAGCACTGTCAGAGGGTCGCTCTAGGGTCGCCCCATGAGTTCCTCACTGAGCGTCTACCTGCTCGACGTCACCGCGACACGTGCCCTCGTCGGCTCCCGTGACGACCAGTTGCTCGAGGTGATACGCACCAGCTTCGGAGACCAACTGGCCCACGCCGACGACTGCTTCAGCAGCGCGATCGAAGCGGGCGCGCCCACCGCGTACGAGGCTCTGCAGGCGGTCGTCCACGGTGGGCCGTTCAGCGACGACCGGGACCACGCCTTCCAGTACGGCTACGCGTACAAGCGGCTGTGCTCGCTCACCGGCTCGTTCCTGAACAACGACTGCTTCACGCCGCACCGGGGCGACTGGCTGTCGGTCGTCGACGAGGGTCTGCAAGCCCTGGGGATCACCGCCGTGTCCGTCGAGGAGTTCGGTCACGCCGGTCTGCCCGCTCCGCTGCCGTACACCTGCACGCCCGGCTGCGGTGAGTGGACGCCCGAGGCGACAGCCAAGGCGCTGGAGCAGTTCGAGGCCACCAAGCGGGCGGTCGACGCGTCGGGGCAGGCCCCGCCGCTCGAGCCGGAGGTCGTGGACGCCGTCATGCAGTGCCTCGGCTGGATGCGGCACGCAGCCGAGCGCCCCGGCTTCGGTGTCATCGGCTTCCGCTTCTGACCGCCTCCAGCGACCTGCGTTCCGCGTCCGTGAAATGCGGCCCGTCCGGTCGCGGGCGCAGTGGGCCGATCAGGGCCGTGAGCAGGACGCCGGGCCTGACCAGGGAGGCGGGCGCGGCCTTCATGGCCAGGACGTCGGTCAGTGCCGTGGCCGCGTGGAAGGAGCCGGTCGCGGTGCGTCCGCCGGGCGCGCCCATCAGGCTGACGTGCCAGCGGTCGCCCTCGATCGGCAGCAGGCCGCCGGAGTTGCCGGGCCCCGGCAGGCTCGGGTCGGCCTGCACTCCGACCATGGGCCGGTCACGGGTGGGGCTGGGGGCGCGGTAGACGCGGCTGGCGTAGACGAGCCCGGAGTCGATGCGTTTCTCGGCGAGGCCGGTGATGCCCAGCCGGGCCGGCCACCGCGGTGCCCGGGTGGCGCGGCCGGAGGCGTCGACGACCAGGTCGGCCGTCAGGTCGGCCTCCGTACCGTCGGCGGCACGCACCCGCACGCCGGTGACGGCACGCCGGTCACCGAGCAGCCCGACGACCCTGGTGCGGGCGCGCACGCCGACCCGGGGATCCTTGAGCACCTGCTCCCGGACGACGTGGTCGGTGAGGTCACGGCTCGCGGAGACGAGGAAGTGCGTGCCGTGCCGCCGGTACCAGCCTTCCGGCGAGTAGATGACCATGTTGGTGGTCATCGGTATGCGGTGGGCGCCCGCGCCCAGGAGGTGGCCGGCCGCCGCGGGGTCCCCTCCGCCGGGCCGTCGTCGAGGGCGGCGAGTTCGCGGTACGGGTCGCGCGGCTCCTCCACGGGGAAGCCGGGGGCCGGGTCACGTGGCGGCGGGGCCGGTACGCATGGCACGCGTACCGGCCCCGCCCGCACCGCGACCGGCCCCCGGCTGTGCGGCCTACTGCACGACCGTGATCCGGTCCGCCGCCGGCGGCTCGATCGGGTCGGACGCCGACGAGTTGGCCGTCAGGTACTGCTCCAGGGCCGTGAGGTCGTCGGCGCCCACGACGTCATTCGTCCCTTCGCCCAGCGTCGGGAAGCCGTCGCCGCCACCCGCGAGGAAGCTGTTCGTGGCGACGCGGTAGGTGGCCGCGGGGTCGATCGCCGCGCCGTTCAGGCGGATCGAGCCGGTCACCACCCGGTCCGCGCCCGTCTTCGTCAGGTCCAGGGTGTAGGTCAGCCCCTCCGACACCTGGAGCACCTTCGGCGACGCCTCGTTCGCGCCGGTCACCTGCTCCTTGAGCACCTGGATCAGCTGGGCGCCCGTGAAGTCCTGCAGATTGACGGTGTTGGCGAAGGGCTGGACCGTGAAGCCCTCGGCGTACGTCACGACGCCGTCGCCCTCACTCCCCTTGGCCGCGTACGTGAGCGGCGCGCGGATGCCGCCGGGGTTCATCAGGGCCAGGTCGGTCTCCGGGTCCTTCTCCCTGGCGTACGCCAGTTGCGCGTCGGCGATCAGGTCGCCGAGCGGGGACTCGGTGCCGTCCTTGGAGATGTCGGCGGAGATGTAGCCGATCGGGCGGTTGCCGATGGGCGCGGCCAGGGCGTTCCAGTCGGCGATCAGCCGGGTCATGTCCGGCGCCTTCGGGACGTCCCGCGTGACCACGTGGTTCGCCGACTTCACGGCCGTACGGGCGATGTCACCCGTCCAACGGTCGTACGTCAGGGTGGTGTCCGTGTAGAGGCGGCCGAAGGACGCGGCCGAGGTGACCGTGCGCGGCTTGCCGGCCGGGTCGGGGATCGTGCACACGTACGCCGCGTGGGTGTGCCCGGTGACCAGCGCGTCCACCTGCGGCGTGACGTTCTTGGCGATGTCGGCGATCGGACCGGAGATGCCGTCACCGGCGCCCGGGGAGTCGCAGTCGTAGTTGTAGTTGTTCGAGGCCGGGAAGCCGCCCTCGTGGATCAGCGCGACGATCGACTTCACACCACGCCGCTGCAGCTCCTTGGCGTACTTGTTGATCGTCTCGACCTCGTCCTTGAAGGCCAGGCCCTTCACGCCCTCCGCCGAGACGATGTCCGGGGTGCCCTCGAGGGTCACGCCGATGAAGCCGACCTTGACGCCCTTCTGCTTCCACACCCAGTACGGCTTGAGGATGGGCTTGCCGGTCTTCTCGTCGAGGACGTTCGCGGCGAGGTAGGGGAAGTCGGCGCCCTCGAACTCCTTGTCCGTGTAGCAGCCCTCGGTGGGGTGGCAGCCACCCTTCTGCAGGCGGGCCAGTTCCTTGGCGCCCTCGTCGAACTCGTGGTTGCCGACGCTCGTGACATCCAGGTCGAGCTTGTTCAGCGCCTCGATGGTCGGCTCGTCGTGGAAGAGACCGGACAGCAGCGGGGAGGCGCCGACCAGGTCACCGCCGGCCGCCGTGACGGAGTAGCGGTTGCCCTCGCGGGCCTGGCGCAGATGCGTGGCCAGGTACTCGACACCGCCCGCGTCGATCGTCTTCGTCGTGCCGTCGGGCTGGATCTCGGTGACCCGGCCGGAGGAGCCGGCGGGCGGCTCCAGATTGCCGTGCAGGTCGTTGAAGGAGAGCAGCTGGACGTCCTGGTAGCGGCCGGGCCGGTGCTGGTGGCCCTTCCCCTTGTCCTCGCCCGCGCTGGCCGTCGCCGGCAGGGCGGCTGCGGCGAGCGCGCCGGCGGTGACGACACCGGCGGCGACCGCGAGGAGACGACGGCTCGTACGGCCTCTGCGGCGCGGATCGTGCGGCTGTGCTGTGGCTGGCATGCGCCCCCCAGTGGGTCTGCGTCGAGTCGGGCGGCCGAGGAAACGGCCCGCCGGCGCAGCCTAGAGTCAACGCGCGTAGCGCGGTAGAGGTTTCCGGTTACATCCCGGTATCCACGAGCCGTCGGGCCCGGGTTTCGAGGGTTTCCCCGGTGCCGCCACTTTTCCCGGTCCGCCCCTTACCCTCGTACGCATGACCAGCGACGACATCGCACGGCCCGGCCACATCCGCTCGATCGAGACGTACGCCGAACTCACCGCGGAGCAGACCGAGGCCGTCCTCGCCCTGCTCGCCGAGGCCGCCCGGTACGACGGTCAGCAGGCCGTGTCCGAACAAGGCCGGCTGCAACTGCGCGGGGGTGCCCGCGAGGGCGTCGCGCACCTGCTGCTCAGCACCGACGGCGGCGAACTCGTCGGCTACGCCCAGCTGGAGGACACCGACCTGGTGGAGCCGCCGGCCGCCGAACTGGTCGTCCACCCCTCGCACCGCGGGCAGGGACACGGGCGGGCGCTGGGTTCGGCGCTGCTCGCCGCCTCCGGCAAGCGGCTGCGGGTCTGGGCACACGGCGGCCACTCCGCCGCCCGGCACCTCGCCCAGGTCCTCGGCCTGACCCTCTTCCGGGAACTGCGCCAGATGCGGCGGCCGTTGGCGGGCTTCGAGCTGCCCGATCCGGTGCTGCCGGACGGCGTGACCGTACGTACGTTCGCCCCCGGGCAGGACGACGCGGCCTGGCTCGCCGTCAACGCCGCCGCGTTCGCCCACCATCCGGAACAGGGCTCGCTGACCCAGCGGGACCTGGACGACCGCAAGGCCGAGCCGTGGTTCGACCCGGCCGGCTTCTTCCTGGCCGAGCGGGCGGGCGAGCTGATCGGCTTCCACTGGACCAAGGTGCACGCGGGCGAGGGGCTGGGCGAGGTGTACGTCCTCGGCATCCGCCCCGACGTCCAGGGCGGCGGCCTCGGCAAGTCCCTCACCACGATCGGGCTGCGGCACCTGGCGGGGCAGGGACTGCCCACGGCGATGCTGTACGTCGACGCCGACAACAAGGCGGCGGTGTCCGTCTACGAACGACTGGGCTTCACGACCCACGAGACGGACCTGATGTACCGCACGGAGACGTGAGCGGGGGCCGCCCGCACGGAGTGCCGCCGACGATGTCCAGGTGCACGTCGCTGTGGCCGGCAGGGGGCGCCGCGCAGCCCGGCGGGGCTCGCACCGGCAGGCGCCCACGACCAGAAGGCGACGCCTGGCCCGATCCGCCATCCGCAGCCGCCCACGGCGGGAAGGAGCGACCGGCCGGGGCGCTGCCCGCACTCGCCCGCGGCGGGAAGGGGACGTGTCGGGGGGTGTCCGCCCGCAGCGGTTGTCGCGTCAACACGGGCACCCTCTACAACAGACCGATTCCGCGACGTTCCGAGGACGGACACCCCCCGGCGCGGCCCCGAACCACCCACCGGACCCAAGGCGCTACGCGCACCCCCGACCACCCGCAGCGGCGCCGCAGGCATGAGACGCGCACCCCACCCCACCCGCACAGGCGCCGCAGGCATCCCGCCACCAGGCTGCACCCGCCACGCCGCCGCCACCCCGCACCCGCCGCCACGCACCCGGCACCCAGCACCCGGCACGCCGCACCCCGCACCCCGCACCCCGCACCCCGCACCCCGCACCCGCGATCCGCCCCCCGCTATCCCGCACGTCATGTCGCCGTAACCGTCGATTCAGACAAGCTTGCGACGCTCGCCGAATGAAGCCCGTCGTGCCAGAGCCGTCGCCACCCGCGAAGGGGGGCGCGGAAAGCAACGGGGACGCCCGCGCCGCCAGCGCGCTCCCGCCCGCGCTTTCCGACGCGCCCGTCATGCTCGCGGCGCGGAACAATGGGTCCATGAGCCAGTCGAACACCCAGGCAGAGGGCCCGCACACCCAGCTCGCGCGGCAGCCGCAGCACCCCCAGCCATCCGTGGGCTCCATCGCCGCACACCGCCCCCACACGGTCGCGGCCACGGTCTCCGACCTGGAGCCCGACATCGACGCCGACCTCGACGCGTACGAGGAGTCGGAGGAGTCCCAGGCCGGCGGCCCCCAGCTGCCCCAGGGCCGCTTCCTCGACCGCGAACGCAGCTGGCTCGCGTTCAACGAACGCGTCCTCGAACTCGCCGAGGACCCGAACACCCCCCTCCTCGAGCGCGCGAACTTCCTCGCGATCTTCGCCAGCAACCTCGACGAGTTCTTCATGGTCCGCGTCGCCGGCCTCAAGCGTCGCATCGCCACCGGCGTCGCCACCCGCTCCGCCTCCGGCCTCCAGCCCCGCGAGGTGCTGGAGATGATCTGGGCACGCTCCCGCGAGCTCATGGCCCGGCACGCCGCCTGCTTCCACGAGGACGTCGCCCCGGCCCTCGCCGACGAGGGCGTCCACCTGGTCCGCTGGACCGAACTCACGGAAAAGGAGCAGGCCCGCCTGTTCACCCTCTTCCGGCACCAGATCTTCCCCGTCCTCACCCCCCTCGCCGTCGACCCCGCCCACCCCTTCCCCTACATCTCGGGCCTCTCCCTCAACCTCGCGGTCGTCGTCCGCAACCCCGTCACGGGTCACCGCCACTTCGCCCGCGTCAAGGTCCCCCCGCTGCTCTCCCGCTTCCTGGAAGCCTCCCCGGGCCGCTACGTCCCCATCGAGGACGTCATCGCCGCCCACCTGGAAGAGCTGTTCCCCGGCATGGAGGTCCTGGAGCACCACGCCTTCCGCCTCACCCGCAACGAGGACCTGGAAGTGGAGGAAGACGACGCCGAGAACCTCCTCCAGGCCCTCGAGAAGGAACTCATGCGGCGCCGCTTCGGCCCGCCCGTCCGCCTCGAGGTCGAGGAATCGATCGACCGCGAGGTCCTGGACCTCCTCGTCCGCGAGCTGAAGATCAGCGAGGCCGAGGTCTACCCCCTCCCCGGCCCCCTGGACCTCACCGGCCTCTTCCGCATCGCCAGCCTCGACCGGCCCGAGCTGAAGTACCCGAAGTTCGTCGCCGGCACCCACCGCGACCTCGCCGAGGTCGAGTCGGCGTCCCCGCCGGACATCTTCGCCGCCCTCCGCAGCCGGGACGTCCTGCTCCACCACCCGTACGACTCCTTCTCGACCTCCGTGCAGGCCTTCCTGGAGCAGGCGGCGGACGACCCGGACGTCCTGGCGATCAAGCAGACGCTGTACCGGACCTCCGGCGACTCACCCATAGTCAACGCGCTCATCGACGCCGCCGAGGCCGGCAAGCAGGTCCTCGTCCTGGTCGAGATCAAGGCCCGCTTCGACGAGCACGCCAACATCAAGTGGGCCCGCAAGCTGGAGGAGGCCGGCTGCCACGTCGTCTACGGCCTGGTCGGTCTCAAGACGCACTGCAAGCTCTCCCTCGTGGTCCGCCAGGAGGGCGACACCCTGCGCCGCTACAGCCACGTCGGCACCGGCAACTACCACCCGAAGACGGCCCGCCTCTACGAGGACCTGGGCCTGCTCACCGCGGACCCGCAGGTCGGCGCGGACCTCTCGGACCTCTTCAACCGCCTCTCCGGCTACTCCCGCCGCGAGACCTACCGCCGCCTCCTGGTGGCCCCGAAGTCCCTGCGCGACGGCCTGGTCTCCCGTGTCCACAAGGAGGTCCAGCACCATCGCGCCGGACGGCCCGCGTACATACGGATCAAGGTCAACTCGATGGTCGACGAGGCGGTCATCGACGCGTGCTACCGCGCCTCGCAGGCCGGCGTCCCCGTCGACGTCTGGGTGCGCGGCATCTGCGCGCTGCGTCCCGGCGTGGCGGGCCTGTCGGAGAACATCCGGGTCCGCTCCGTCCTCGGCCGCTTCCTCGAGCACTCGCGTGTCTTCGCCTTCGGCAACGGCGGCGAGCCGGAGGTGTGGTTCGGCAGCGCCGACATGATGCACCGCAACCTCGACCGCCGTATCGAGGCCCTGGTCCGGGTCACCGACCCGGCCCACCGGGCGGCCTTGAACCGCCTGCTGGAAACCGGCATGTCCGACAGCACCGCGTCCTGGCACCTCGGCCCGGACGGCGACTGGACCCGGCACGCGACGGACGCGGACGGCCAGCCCCTGCGCAACATCCAGGAGATGCTCATAGACGCCCGGAGGCGCCGGCGTGGCACAGCAGCACCTTGACCCCACGGACCCCATGGGCCGCAATGCTCCCACTGGCCACAGGGCCCGCACCGAATCCCCCAGCCGCATGGAGGACCGCACCGAGCCCCCCGGCCGCATGGACCGCAAGCCCCCCGCAGCCCGCAAGCCCCCCACGACCAGCACCACCACGAGCACAGGCACGAGCCGCAGCACCAGCACCAGCACCAGCACCAGCACCAGCACCAGCACCAGCACGAACCCCGCCGACCTCACGACGGATCCGGTCTCCACGGACGCCCTCGCGGCCTACCTGAGGGCCCAGGCCACGGAATTCCTGCGCGCCCTGCGCCAGCACCGGGAGACCGGGGCGGGCACGCACAGCGCGCACGGCACGCACGGCACGGAGGGAACCGTCGACGCGGCCCACGCCCTGCGCCGCGCGGCCCGCAGGATCAGCGGCACGCTGCACACCTTCCAGCCCCTGCTGGACGCCGACTGGGCGGAGAGCATGCGCCCGGAGCTGGCCTGGGTGTCGGGCACCCTGGCCCTGGAACACGCGTACGCGTCCCGCCTGGAACGGCTGCTCCAGGCGCTGCACCGGCTGTCGGGCTCGTCGGCGTTCCCGGCCCGGTCGACGGCCGCACCGACGGCCGCCCCCGAGGCCGCTCCCCACCCGGCCGCGCCGCCACGCGGCACCCCGCCCCCCTCCGCGCCCGACCGCGGCAACCTCACCGTGGGCGCGGCCAAGGCGGGCGCGCTGCTCGACCGGCAGCTGACCCTCGCCCGCACCCGGGCGCACTCCACCGCTCTCCAGGCCATCGGCTCCTCCCGGTTCCACGCGGTGGCCGACAAGGTGGCCGTGCTGGCCAGCGAGGTCCCACTGGCGGCGAGGCCGGCCACCGCGACCGACCCGGCCACCGCACCGGCCGCCGCCACCGACCTCCGCCCCTTGGCCGCCGCCGCGGCGGAGCGCCTGGCGGACGCCGTCGCCGCGCTCCCCCTGGTCACCGCGGGCAGCCCGTACAACGCGGAGGCGCTGGTCCACGGCCTGTCGCCGGACCCGGCCCCACACCCGCAGGACGCGCCCTGGCACCAGGTCCGCCTGCTGCTGCGCCTGCACCGCTACGCCCGTGAGGTGATCCTCGGCGAGGACGCCCCGGTCGACGTCCGGCTGCTGGCCGCCGGCCAGGCCCTCGACCGTCACCGCGACGCGTCCGAGGCCGCCGCCGCGGCGGCCCAGGCGGCCCGCACCCCGCGCATCGCCCCGGCGACGGCGTACGCACTCGGCGTGCTCCACGCCGACCAGCGGCATGAGGTGGAGGCGGCGCGGTACGCGTTCCAGAACTGCTGGCGAAAGGAACCGGTCGGCACGCCATAGCGACCACGGAGGACGATGCCGAGGTGACCACCACCCCCGGGCCCCCGGACGAGGCCCCCGCCCAAGCCCCCGACAACCCGCAGCCCACCCTCACGCGAGCCACCCCCGGCCCCCCGCCCGACTCCCCCGCGCAAGCCACCCCCGGCCCCCCGCCCGACTCCCCGGTCCTGGCCGCCGGCTGCGTCCTGTGGCGTCGCTCCCCGGTGCACGGCGAGCCGGAGATCTGCCTCGTCCACCGGCCGAAATACGACGACTGGTCCCACCCGAAGGGCAAGCTGAAGCAGGACGAGGACCCTCTCGTGGGCGCCCTGCGGGAGGTGGCCGAGGAGACGGGGTGCACCGGCGTGCCGGGGGCCGAGCTGCCGGCCTCCTCCTACCTCGTGGCGGGCCGGCCCAAGCAGGTCCGCTACTGGGCGGCCGAGGCCCTCCCGGGCGAGTTCACGCCGTCCGACGAGGTCGACCGGATCCTGTGGCTGACACCCGCCGCCGCCCGGGCCCGCCTCACTCAACCGAGGGACCGCACCCTCGTGGACGCCCTGCTGGCCGCTCTGCGTTTGGGATAGTCGTCTGGTGCAGTCGTCCGGAATCTCCTCGTGTCCTCGGCGTAAGCGTTCCGTGACCTCACCGCACTGTCTCCAGGGGTTCACCCCTCGTTCATTTCCGCCCACAGGCGGCTTCACCTGTTCTGCCTAATTTCAGCCTTACCCGATACGGGCGCATCCCGAAAACGCGTGCGTATTGACAAGTCCTCGCACGCCGCCGATCAGGATGGCGGCTCCTGGAAGGAACTCCCTCAAAGTGAAGCTTCAGCGCATGAACCGGCGGGCCCTCGCTCTCGGTGCTCTCGCCGTCTCCGGCGCCCTGGCCCTCACGGCGTGCGGCTCCGACGAGACGGGCGGCGGCAGCTCCGGCGACGCTTCCGCGAGCACGCAGGCCGGCAACATCAAGTGCGACGACGCCCAGGGCCAGCTCCAGGCCTCCGGCTCCTCCGCCCAGAAGAACGCCATCGACGCCTGGGTCAAGCAGTACTCCGCGGCGTGCAAGGGCGTGCAGGTCAACTACAACCCGACCGGTTCGGGCGCCGGTATCACCGCCTTCCTCCAGGGCCAGACCGCCTTCGCCGGCTCGGACTCCGCGCTCGACCCCGAGGAGATCGAGCAGTCCAAGAAGGTCTGCAAGGACGGCCAGGCCATCGATCTGCCCATGGTCGGCGGCCCGATCGCCGTCGGTTTCAACGTCCCGGGCGTCGACACGCTCGTCCTGGACGCGCCGACGCTGGCCAAGATCTTCGACAGCAAGATCAAGAACTGGAACGACGAGGCGATCGCCAAGCTCAACCCCGACGCCGAGCTGCCGGACCTGAAGATCCAGGCGTTCCACCGCTCGGACGAGTCCGGCACCACCGACAACTTCACCACGTACCTCAAGGAAGCCGCGCCCAAGGCCTGGCCGTACGAGCCGAGCAAGTCCTGGGAGGCCGAGGGCGGCCAGTCCGCGCAGGGCTCCTCCGGTGTGGCGCAGCAGGTGAAGCAGACCGCCGGCGCGATCTCCTACATGGAGCTGTCCTACGCCAAGGACGGCATGAAGACGGTCGACATCAAGACCGAGGCCGCCGAGCCGGTCAAGGCCACCGTCGAGAACGCCACCGCCGCCATCGGCGCCGCCAAGGTCGTCGGCCAGGGCAAGGACCTCGCCCTGGAGCTGGACTACACGCCGTCCGCCGAGGGCGCCTACCCGATCGTCCTGGTGACGTACGAGATCGTGTGCGACAAGGGCAACAAGGCGGAGACCCTGCCCACCACCAAGTCCTTCCTGAACTACGTCGCCTCCGAGGACGGCCAGGCCCTGCTGGCCGACGCGGGCTACGCCCCGATGCCCGAGGAGATCATCACCAAGGTCCGCGAGACCATCTCGGGCCTGAGCTGACCTGAGCGTGCGGTCCGGCCCCCAGCGGGGAGCCGGACCGCACCGTCCGGTGCACCGCCGCCAGGAGCCTCCCGTCATGCGGACGGCTCCGCCCGAGCCGCCGTCGCGCACGACGCGGCTCCGCAGACCGGAGAACCCGATGGACATATCGACACAGACCACCAAAGCTCCCCAGACACCCCAGCCATCCGTGACCGAGGGCGAGCCCGCCCCGCGCGGCGCCACCCGCCCCGGTGACCGGATCTTCGTCGGGCTCTCCCGCGGGTCCGGCATCCTGGTACTGGTGATCATGGCCGCCATCGCGGCCTTCCTGACCTACCGCGCCACGCTCGCGATCAGCGAGAACGAGGCGAACTTCTTCACCAGCTTCGAGTGGAACCCCAGCGGCTCCCCGCCGGAGTTCGGCATCGCGGTGCTCGCCTTCGGCACGGTCGTGTCGTCGATCATCGCCATGGTCATCGCGGTCCCGATCGCGGTGGGCATCGCCCTCTTCATCACCCACTACGCCCCGCGCAAGCTGGGCGGCCCGATCGCGTACGTCGTCGACCTGCTCGCCGCCGTGCCGTCCATCGTCTACGGCCTGTGGGGCGCCCTCGTCCTCGTACCGCACATGGACGGCCTCTACGGCTGGCTGGACGACTACCTCGGCTGGACCGGCGTCTTCGAGTGGCACGGCGGCGCCCCGCGCTCGCTGTTCACCGTCGGCATCCTGCTCGCGATCATGATCCTGCCGATCATCACCAACGTGAGCCGCGAGGTCTTCCGGCAGGTCCCGCAGATGCACGAGGAGGCGGCCCTGGCCCTCGGCGCCACGCGCTGGGAGGTCATCCGCATGTCCGTGCTGCCGTTCGGCCGCTCCGGCGTCATCTCCGCCTCCATGCTCGGCCTCGGCCGTGCCCTCGGCGAGACGATGGCCGTCGCCATGGTGCTCTCCCCGAGCTTCGACATCAGTGCCAGCCTGCTCGACCCGGGCGGCGGCACCTTCGCCCAGAACATCGCCAGCAAGTTCAACGAGGCCACCGTGATGGGCCGGGACGCGCTGATCGCCTCCGGTCTGGTGCTCTTCGTCATCACCCTGCTGGTCAACGGCGCGGCCCGCATGATCATCGCCCGCCGCAAGGAGTACTCGGGGGCCAACGCATGAGCAACGCATCCCTCACCGACCACAGCCGCCGCGGTTCGCTGCGCGGCGCGACCCTGCCCAAGTGGTTCGCCTGGGCGGTCGCCGCGGGCTCGATCGTGGCGGGCCTCGGCATCAGCACCGTGGCCGGTCTGGACAGCAGCATCCAGTGGGCGCTGATCGCCGCGGCGCTGTTCGTCGTCGGCTCGTACGGCATCTCCGCCCGCGTCGAGGGCGGCCGGCAGGCCAAGGACCGGACGGCGACCAGCCTGGTCTGGGTCGCGTTCATCGTCGCCGTCATTCCGCTGCTCTCCCTGATCTGGGAGACCGTCAAGCGCGGTACGGAGGTTTTCGACGCGTACTTCCTCACCCACTCGATGGGCGTGGTCGCCGACACCGAGCCCGGCGGCGGCATCTACCACGCCATCCTCGGCACCCTGGAGCAGGTCGGCCTCGCCACCCTGATGTCCGTGCCGATCGGTGTGCTGACCGCGATCTACCTCGTCGAGTACGGGCGCGGCAAGCTCGCCAAGGCCGTCACCTTCTTCGTCGACGTCATGACGGGCATCCCGTCGATCGTCGCCGGTCTGTTCATCCTCAGTGTCTGGATCCTGATGATGAACATGGGGCCCTCCGGCTTCGCCGGCTCGCTGGCCCTGACGATCCTGATGATCCCGGTGGTGGTCCGCTCCACCGAGGAGATGCTCAAGCTCGTCCCGAACGAGCTGCGCGAGGCGTCCCTGGCGCTCGGCGTGCCGAAGTGGCGGACCATCGTGAAGGTGGTCCTGCCGACGTCGATCGGCGGCATCACCACCGGTGTGATGCTCGCGATCGCCCGTATCACCGGCGAGACGGCCCCCGTGCTGCTGCTGGTCTGGGTCACGAACTTCATCAACACCAACCCGTTCCAGGACCCGCAGGCGTCGCTGCCGATGTACATCTACCTGCAGTACGCCAACAGCGGCGGCTCCGGCGCGGCGTACGACCGCGCCTGGGCGGCGGCCCTGACGCTCATCGCGTTCATCATGATCCTCAACCTGGTGGCCCGCGGCATCGCCCGCTGGAAGGCCCCGAACACCGGTCGCTGACGCGGCCACGGCGAACACATCGTCAGCGACTAGTACTCGAAAGAAGCAGTGATCCACATGGCCAAGCGCATTGATGTCAGCGGCCTGAACGCCTACTACGGCTCCTTCCTGGCCATCGAGGACATCTCGATGACCATCGAGCCCCGCTCCGTGACGGCCTTCATCGGCCCGTCCGGCTGCGGCAAGTCCACCTTCCTGCGCACCCTCAACCGGATGCACGAGGTCACGCCGGGCGGGCGCGTCGAGGGCAAGGTCATGCTCGACGACGAGAACCTGTACGGCGCCGCGATCGACCCGGTGGCCGTGCGGCGCGAAGTCGGCATGGTGTTCCAGCGCCCGAACCCGTTCCCGACGATGTCGGTGTACGACAACGTGGCGGCGGGTCTGCGGCTGAACGGCAAGTACAAGAAGTCCCGGCTGGACGACGTGGTGGAGAAGTCGCTGCGCGGGGCGAACCTCTGGAACGAGGTGAAGGACCGCCTGAACAAGCCCGGCTCGGGCCTGTCCGGTGGTCAGCAGCAGCGCCTGTGCATCGCGCGGGCGATCGCGGTCGAGCCGAACGTCCTGCTGATGGACGAGCCCTGCTCGGCCCTGGACCCGATCTCCACCCTCGCCATCGAGGACCTGATCGGCGAGCTGAAGGAACGCTTCACGATCGTCATCGTGACGCACAACATGCAGCAGGCGGCGCGGGTCTCGGACCGTACGGCCTTCTTCAACCTGGCGGCGGTCGGGCAGCCCGGCAAGCTGATCGAGATCGACGACACGGAGCGGATCTTCTCCAACCCGTCGGTGCAGGCCACGGAGGACTACATCTCCGGCCGCTTCGGCTGAGCCGCCCTTCATTCCCCTCGCGGTGCTGCATGGCGGTGCCACCGCGAGGCACAGGGCCCGCCTCCGGCTCCCGGAGGCGGGCCTTCTCGTGTCGTCCGGGCGCCCCTTCCGGGCCCAGGGGTGGCAGGCGCTCGCAGGCCGCGCAACACCCCGCCCCGGCCACGACGCCGGTCATCCGGCGCGGACGCCCGCCGGCAACCCCGCGCTACAGGAACGCCAGCTTCACGATCCCGAAGGACAGCGCGGCCACCGCCGCGGCCGCCGGCATCGTGATGAACCACCCCAGGATGATGTTCCTGGCGACACCCCAGCGCACGGCGTTCACCCGCTTCGTCGCCCCGACCCCCATGATCGACGACGTGATGACATGCGTCGTGGAGATCGGCGCGTGGAACAGGAACGCCGAGCCGAACATGATCGACGCCCCCGTCGTCTCCGCCGCGAACCCCTGCGGCGGATCCAGCTCGATGATCTTCCGCCCCAGGGTCCGCATGATCCGCCACCCACCGGCGTACGTACCGAGCGACAGCATCACCGCACAGGCGATCTTCACCCACACCGGAATCGGATCGCCATAGTCCTCGACATCGGCGATGACCAGCGCCATCACCACGATGCCCATCGTCTTCTGGGCGTCCTGCAGACCGTGCCCGAGGGCCATGCCCGCCGCCGACACCGTCTGCGCGATGCGGAAGCCCCGCTTCGCCTTGTGCGGATTGGCCCGTCGGAAGATCCACATGATCGCCGTCATGACCAGGTAACCGGCGAGCAGACCCACCACCGGCGAGACGAACATCGGAATGACGACCTTGTCGACCACTCCGTGCCAGTAGACAGACGTCCCCCCGGCCAGGGCCGCGCCCACCATGCCGCCGAACAGCGCGTGCGAGGAGGACGAGGGAAGACCGAAGTACCAGGTGATGAGGTTCCAGACGATCGCACCGACCAGCGCGGCGAACAGGATGCCCATGCCCGTCGAACCCTCGGGCGTCTCGATCAGTCCCTCGCTGACGGTCTTGGCGACCCCGGAGCCGAGAAACGCGCCGGCGAGGTTCATCACGGCCGCCATCGCCAGCGCCACGCGAGGCGTCAGCGCCCGCGTCGAGACGGACGTCGCGATCGCGTTGGCCGAGTCGTGAAAGCCGTTCGTATACGTGAAGAAGAGCGCGACCCCGATGGTCACGACCAGAGCGAAGGTGTCCATGGACGCGCCTCAGGACTCCTTGACCGCGATGGTCTCCACCGTGTTCGCCACGTGCTCGAAGGCGTCGGCCGCCTCTTCCAGGACATCCACGATCTGCTTGAGCTTGAGGACCTCGATCGCGTCGTACTTGCCGTTGAAGAGGTGGGCGAGCAGCTTGCGGTGGATCTGGTCGGCCTGGTTCTCCAGCCGGTTGACCTCGATCCAGTACTCGGTGAGGTTGTCCATGGTGCGGAGGTTCGGCATGGCCTCCGCCGTCAGCTCCGCCGCCCGCGCCAGCACCTCGATCTGCTGCTCGACGCCCTTGGGCAGTTCCTCGATGCTGTAGAGGACGACCAGGTCGACGGCCTCCTCCATGAAGTCCATGATGTCGTCGAGGGACGAAGCGAGGGAGTAGATGTCCTCGCGGTCGAACGGCGTGATGAACGAGGAGTTCAGCTGGTGGAAGATCGCGTGCGTGGCATCGTCACCGGCGTGTTCCGCGGCCCGCATACGCTCTGCGATCTCGGCCCGGCCGGCGGTGTCCGCCCCGAGCAGTTCCATCAGGAGTTTCGAGCCCGTGACGATGTTGTCCGCGGACGCGGCGAACATGTCGTAGAAGCTCGTCTCCCTGGGGGTCAGACGAAAGCGCACGTGTGGTCCTCGGGGTGCATCGGTTTCGGTCAGGCTGATGCTAGGCGCATCATCCGGCCACGGCTAACGGGCCGTCCACCAGTGTCGCCCATCAGGCAGAGTGATGAGCAGGGGGGCGGTCCGAGGCCCCGGGGCCAAGGACCCCCTACCCCGCGAAGTTCGCTACGATATACCCGGCAGGGGTATATGTCCGGCCATCTGTCCCGCTACCCACCCCGCTGCCCATCCCGTTTTCTGTCCCGCTCTCTGTCCGCGATCTGCACAACCAGGAGGACGCGATGACGACCACCGAGGCCGGCGCGGGTGCGCCCTCCCCCGTGGTGACCGACCACGACCGCGGTGTGCACGGCTACCACAAGCAGAAGGACGAGCACCTCAAGCGGCTGCGCCGCATCGAGGGCCAGATCCGCGGTCTGCAGCGGATGGTCGACGAGGACGTCTACTGCATCGACATACTGACCCAGGTCTCCGCCTCCACCAAGGCCCTGCAGTCCTTCGCCCTGCAGCTCCTGGAGGAGCACCTGCGCCACTGCGTCGCCGACGCCGCGGTCAAGGGCGGCGACGAGATCGACGCGAAGGTGGAGGAAGCGACGAAGGCGATCGGCCGGCTGCTGCGCACCTGAACCTCGTCGCCGTCCTAGCGCCGCTCGGCGCCGCGTTCCCGCGCCCGTTCCTCGGCCACCTTGAGCACCTCGTCGATGCTCTCCAGACTCAGGCGCTCACGGGCGGCCGAGGCCGCGATGATCAGTTCACCGCACAGTTCGATCTCGGCGAGGGCCACGTGGTCCTGAACTGCCGTACCGCCGACCGGAGCCACGCGCATCACCTCGTCTCTGCCGTCACCGACTTCCTAGAGTAGGGAGCGGTCTACACACCGCGCATGGCACGGACGGGCTAGTTCTTGACATCCGGCGCTTCGGCGATCTTGCCGGCGTAGATGTCGTCCTCGTCCGGCAGCCGTACGGCGACGGGGGCGCCGAAGTCGTGGAGCAGCGTGGTGGAGGCCACGGCGACGGTACCCTCCCGCTCGCCGTTGACGAAGCTGAACCGGTGCCTGATCTTGCGGATGCGGCCCTCGTCGTCCAGGTAGACGTCGAAGGGCACCTGCGCGGTGGCGAACCCTTTCGCCGCCGCCGCGAGGGACTGCCGGTTGCCGTCCGAGGCGGCCTTCGCCGCCCTGGCGAGGTCGGCGGTCCCCCGGTAGTGCCGCACCTCCGTCCCCGCGACCTCGGCCGTGCCGACATACGTCGCCGTCCGCGCCCCGCGCAGCACCTCGGCGGCGGCGAGCGGGTCGGTCGCTCCGCCGGTGACCAGATTGCCGTCGGACAGCGTCGTGGTGTCCACCCGCACCCACTTGTCGTCCGGCACGCCGGCCCCGCGGTTCTTCATGTACAGGGCGCCGGGCGCGAGCAGCTCGGTGATCGGCCGCTGGTCGCTCTTCCCGGCCGGGTCCTGCGGCAGCAGCACCGTCAGCCGGCCGAGCCGCCTGCCGAAGTCGTACACCCCCTCGCCCCGGATGGTCACCCGGGTCCCGCCGCTGGCCATCTCCATCGACGTACGCGCCTTCGAGCTGCCGGCCTCGACGAGCCGGCCGGCGGCCCGGTGCAGTACGTCGACCACATCCTGTCCCCGACCGTCCTGGGCGGCGACGGCACCGTCACCGGAACATCCGCACACCCCCAGCCCGACGCAGGCCACGACCCCCGCCACCACGCCGGTGCCCCTCACCCTCGCCCAACCCATCGCCTGCCTACCCCCAGCCGTCACGTCCGTTCCGGGCCCCCTGCCGCCCGGTTAACGACGGCCGGGCGACCCCGGTAACGTGGTCGCCGTGGCGCAGCAGGACGGTCTGGAACTCCCCCGGGACCTCCCGGAACACAGCACGACGACGATCGAGCGAGGCCCCTTCTGCCTGGCCACCTGCACCTGCGGCTGGCACGGTCCCGCCCGCAGGGCGAGAAGCCTGGCCCGCACGGACGCCGAGACCCACACCGGCGACCTGCCCTGACCCCGGCCCCGGCCGGGGGCTGCCGTGCCTTCCCCGGTGCCTGAACGACGGCCCGTGGGTGCCCCAGGGCGGCACGGCCGGGCGCTGGGCCCCACTGAGGGAAGACGCCCCGTCCCGCCGGGCCGCGCAACACCCCGCCCCCCCCACCCACGACACCGGGCGGCGCAGACCCCTCGCCACCACCCCCACCCGCCGCGCACCATGGAACCCCGACCCGCACCATGGAACCCCCACCCGCACCACCCCGTCTCGTTCCACGCGGGAGACAACGGGAGCGCACATGGACCGGCGCACATTCATCGGCGGGACCGCAGCCGCCGCCCTCGCGGCAACGGCGACGGCCGCCTGCGACGCCACCGGAAGCAGCCGACACGACGACGCCGAGAACACCACCACCCCCCTCACCCACGCCGCCTCCTCCGCCCCCGCCACCTGGGCCGCCCTCGCCCGCTCCCTCGACGGCCCCCTCCTGCGCCCCGGCGACGCCGGCTGGCCGACCGCCCGCCGCCTCTACAACACCCGCTTCGACACCCTCCGCCCCGCCGCCGTCGCCTATGTCGCCCACGCCGACGACATCCGCACCGCCCTCTCCTACGCCCGCGCCCACGGCATCCGCCCCGCCATCCGCAACGGCGGCCACTCCTACGCCGGCTGGTCCTCCGGCGACGACCGCCTGATCATCGACGTCTCGAAGCTGAACCGCGTCCGCGCCTCCGGCGACACCGCCGTCGTCGGCGCCGGCGCCAAGCTGATCGACGTCTACCGCACCCTCGCCGCCAAGGGCGTCACCCTCCCCGCCGGCTCCTGCCCGACCGTCGGCATCTCGGGCCTCACCCTCGGCGGCGGCCACGGCGTCGTCTCCCGCGCCTACGGCCTGACCTGCGACAGCCTCACCCAGGCGACGCTGATCACGGCAGACGGCAGGCAACTCACCGCGAACGCGACCGAGCACCCGGACCTGTTCTGGGCCCTGCGCGGCGCCGGCAACGGCAACTTCGGCGTCGTCACGGAGCTGCGCTTCGCGACCCACCCCGCTCCCCAGGCAGTCTCGGCCCACCTGACCTGGCCCTGGTCGAAGGCCGCCGCGGTCGTACGCGCCTGGCAGGACTGGGGCCCCGCCCAGCCCGACGAGATCTGGTCGTCGCTCCATCTGTCGAGCGCCCCCGGCCGCACCCCGACCGTCTCCGTCGCCGCCTTCTCCCTCGGCACCCACGGCGAGCTGCGAAACGCCGTCGACCGCCTCGCCGACCGCGTCGGTGCCCCGGCGAGCGGCGTCTCCCTCAGGCGCCGCACCTACCAGGAGGCGATGGAGGTGTACGCCGGCTGCTCCTCCTTCGCCACCGACGCCCACTGCCACCTGCCCGGCACCACCCCGGGCCGCTCACCGCAGGGCGCGCTGGCCCGGGAGACGTACGCGGCCCGCTCGGACTTCTTCGACCGTCCGCTGTCGGCGGCCGGCATCCGCGCCCTGCTCTCCCAGGTCCGCTCGGTACGCGGCGGCGCGGGCAGCATCGCCCTCACGGCGCTGGGCGGCGCGGTCAACCGCGTCCCGCCGACGGCCACCGCCTTCGTGCACCGGCGCTCCCGGATGCTCGCCCAGTACCTCGTCTCCTGGCGGGCCGGCAGCGGCGGGACCACCGCGCGGTCCTGGCTGTCGTCCGCCCACCGGGCGATGCGCCCGCACGCGTCGGGCGCCGCCTACCAGAACTACACCGATCCGTCCCTGACCGACTGGCGGAAGGCGTACTACGGGGACGCGGCGGCCCGCCTGGCAAAGCTGAAGAGGCGGTACGACCCGGACCGCCTCTTCACCTACCCGCAAGCGCTGTGAAGCGAGCGCGCTACGCGGCCAGGTCCCGCTGCTCCGACCCGACGGACTCGGCGTCCTGCTCCGTGCGCGCATCCGGGATCACGGCGTCCCGCCCCCCGTGCGAGGCTCGCCCCCGCGCGCTGATCAGCCACCCCACCCGCGGCGATCGCTCGATGGCCTTCATCACCGGCGTCAGCAGGGCCGCGGCGACCGGGGACAGCAGCAGCGCCACCGCCGTACCGAGCGCGAAGCCGCCGATGACGTCGGTCGGGTAGTGCACGCCCATGTAGACCCGGCAGAACCCGCCGAGCAGGCCCAGCACGATCCCGACGATGCCCCACTTCCGGTTGGCGACGAACAGCGCGACGCCCATCGCCATGGTGAGCGTGGCGTGATCGCTCACGAAGGAGTAGTCGTCCTTGCCGGCGACGAGGACTTCCAGCCCCTGGTGGTCGACGAACGGCCGGGGCCGCTCGACGAAGCCCCGTATCGGCACGTTGACCAGCACCGCGATCCCCGCGGCGAGCGGCACCCACACCAGCGCGGCCACGGATGCCGCGGCCTCCTCGCCGCCCCGGCGCCGCACGGTCCACCAGCACCACAGCACCATCGGCACCATGGCGAGAAGCAGTCCGTACTCGCCCACGAACTCCATGACCCGGTCGAACCAGTGCGGTGCGTCCTTGGCCAGGCCATTGATGTCGTAGAGCAGCTCGACGTCGGGGTTCGACCCGGATTCGGCGAGTCCAGCCATGTGCTGCGGCCCCTTCGTCCTCACTGTCTCCTCGGCGCACCTTTGTGTACGCCGCTCTCCTGCCACCCCCGTGGTTGTAGATCCGCTCGGTCCGCACACCTACGACAACAGGAACGCACGGTCCCCGTTGATACGTTCCACACTCCACTGAATGATCACGCAGACGTTATCGAAGAGAGACTCGTCATCGCAGCTCAGGGGGATGCTTCACGCTCGGTTCACACCCCGGTGGGCAGTGCTTTCGCGCCATCCTCGGTGACCCGGGTGGCCCCGAAGTAGTCCGGCGTGTCAATCGGGTCGAACCGGATGACCGCCCCCGGACGCGGCGCATCGATCATGTATCCCCCGCCTACGTAAATCCCGACATGCCGGATCGCCCGCGAATTGGAGGGATCGTCGGAGAAGAACACCAGGTCCCCGGGCAGCAGCTCGTCCCGGTCCGGGTGCGGCCCCGCGTTGTACTGATCATTGGCGACCCGCGGCAGCTTGATCCCCACACTCTCGTACGCGGCCTTGGTCAGCCCCGAGCAGTCGAACCGTCCGCCCTGCTCAGCCGTGCCGTTGCCACCCCACAGATACGGCGTCCCCAGCTTCTTCTGCGCATACGCGATGGCCCCGGCCGCCTGCTCCGACGGATCCACCCGCCCGACGGGCGCGGCAAAGCTCTTCTCCAGGGCGCGGATCCTCTTGACGTAGTTCTGCGTCTCCTTGTACGGCGGGACACCCCGGTACTTGATCACCGCGTAGGCGCCTGCGTTGTAGGAGGCCAGCATGTTTTCGGTCAGATCCCCGCCAACGTCCTTCACGTACGAGGCGAGCGTGCAGTCGTACGACGCCGCCGATGGAATCGCATCCTTCGGATCCCACACATCACGGTCCCCGTCACCGTCCCCGTCGATCCCGTGCGCAGCCCACGTCCCCGGGATGAACTGCGCTATGCCCTGCGCCGCCGCGTGACTCTGCGCCCTCGGGTTGAAGCCGCTCTCCTGGTAGAGCTGAGCGGCGAGCAGCGCGGGGCTGATGGCGGGACAGAGGTTGCCCCACTTCTGCACCAGGCCGCTGTACTCGGCCGGCACGGCACCCTTGGCCAGCTTCCTGGCCCCGCCGCCCACCCCGTTCGCGAGGTTCCCGGCGACGACGTAGACCCCGATGACGAGCAGCATGACGAAGCTCAGGCCCAACCCGAGCGCAGCGCCTCCGACCACCCACACTTTGCGCACTGCTCAACCTTCCCCCATTGACGCACCGTCCAAGGCTCTTTACCGCGAGAGTGACGCCATTTCACCGCGCGCCACGGGCACGCGCCACCACCCGGTCACCCTGACGGTGAGTCACCACCCCCGAGGGGCGCATCCATCCCACCGAAGGTGGCAACACCACGTCATCCACACCCATCGTCACGACGGACCGTCAGAGTGCGCAGGAGGGCCCAACGACGCAGCCGTACGGCAGGTTGCGCTCCAGCCTCATTGCCCGGCGTAACCTGCCGTGATACACAGAGTGACCATACGACTCTTTGCATACCGCTCCGCGCCACCCCTCGAGGGCCCGGCGCGGACCGGTGGCAAGGTATTCGTACGAAACCCGCCCATCAATGACGCCAAGTCGACATCCGTCGGCGTCATTGTCGGCGAGAATGAGGCCTGACCTCTGCACGTCCGCAGAGGATGCGGAACTACCCAACAGGGGCGGTGACTTACATGCTCTTTGCGGCCGACAAGGGAGACATCAACACCATCATCGGCGGGATCGCTCCGGACTGGGGCCCCTTCGGCAGCCTGGGCAACGAGGCCAAGGTGATGATCGAGGTGGTGATGGCGGTCGCCATCCTCATCTGCCTGGGCATCGCCATCTGGGGCGCCGCCAAGCAGCGCATCGGCGCCACCGCCCTGCGCGACACCTTCAGTGCCGAGCAGGGCAAGGGCCTCATCATCGCCGGGCTGACGGGCGTGTTCATCATCGGCTCGCTCGGCACACTGTTCACCATCGTGTACGGCATGGCCGTGTAGCCGGCCCCGCCACGCGTCGGTCCAGCCCGGGCGCGCCCGGTCCCCTCCCTCCCACCCACCCGTCGTGCCCCCCGGCTGAGGTTGCGTTTCCCTGATGTCGAGTCACCACACCGCGCCCGCGCGGGAACCAGCACGGCTACCGTCGTACTACTACGGCATGGGACACCAGCAGTTTCCGCACGACGTGGAGGGGGCGTACGCGGCATGAGTCTCGGAGACGAGCACCAGGGCTACGGCGGCACGGGCCAGACGCGTACCCGCCTGCCCGAGGGCGAACCGCGCAGAACCGGCCGGACGTCGTCGCGCAGCCTGGTCACGGTGGTCGGCGTGGTCGTCCTGCTGATCGCCGCGATCGCCTTCGCGAATCGTGGAGGAGACGATTCCGCAACGGGCACGGAAGCGGCCGACAAGCCGGAAACGGCGGCGACCGCCCCGACCGGGGAACGACCGGTGCAGTCGGGCTTCTCACGGGACGAGCAGGGGGCCCAGAGCGCGGCGGCCAATTACGCCGTGGCCTTGGTCTCGGCGGACATCCTCCAGCCTGTCCGCCGGGCCGAACTCGTCCAGCAGGTGTTCGTCGCCGACAAGCAGGCCGCCCTCGCGGACAAGTTCGACAGGGCGTACACCAAGGAGTTCCTGAACAGCATCGGCCTGGATGAGAACGGCAATGCGACGGGCGGCGGCACCTACGTCTCCCGCACCATGCCCATCGGCACCAAGGTCACGAGCTACTCCGACACCACCGCCACCGTCGAGGTCTGGTGCACGGGGGTGTTCGGCACTGCCGGTGAGAAGTCGACCAATCCTGTCACCAGCGACTGGTTCACCATGACGCTCCAGTTGCGCTGGGTGGACAACGACTGGAAGGTCGACAGCTTCTCCCAGAAGGACGGCCCCGCGCCTGTCCCCGGAGACAACAAGGCGTCCAACGCCGACGAGATGGCCAAGGCCGTCAAGGAGTACGGAGGGTTCACGTATGCCCGGTAACCCGCGCCGCGTACTCGGGGCCGCCGCCGTCCTCACCGCGGTCCAGGCCTCGGCCGTGCTGCTGGCCACCCGCGCAGCGGCAGCCCCCACACCGTCGCCGACACCCTCGGACGACAACTGTGACCTCATCGTCGGCCCCGCCAAGGACTACTGCGAGCGCGGCGAAGGCGGCGGCACCGGCGGCGGCGGAAGCACCACCCCCCTCAACGACCCCACCTCCGCCCTCGACCCCCTCTCCTCCCTGGCCAAGGGCTGTGCCGACGCCGCCGCCTGGACGATCGACAAGCTCAGCGCCGCCGTGCAGGACACCGCCGAGGTCGACTTCACCAACCCCACGTTCCTGAAGCAGTACGCCGTCGTCTTCGCCGCCTCGACGATCCTCACCCTCCTCCTCTGGCTGCTGGCGGTCGCCAAGCGAGCCGTCCGTGGCGTCCCCTTCACCACCGCCGTCTCCGAGGCGATCGGGTTCCTCTGGCTGACCGTCCTGGCCTCCGCCTTCACCCCGCTGATCCTCTACACCATCGTGTCGGCGACCGACGGCGTCACCGACGTGCTCGCCAAGGCCACCGGCGACCAGACCGACACCTTCTTCGGCACCTTCTCCGCCGCCCTGGAGAAGGGCGAGGACATCGGCGGCGGGCCGATCATGCTGATCGTCGTCTCCCTCGTGTCGATCCTCGCCGCCGGCGTCCTGTGGCTGGAGCTGGTCATCCGCGCCGCCCTGCTCTACGTCGGCGCCCTGCTCGGCACCGTCGTCTACGCCGGACTGGTCGACAAGAACCTGTGGGGACACGTCCGCCGCTGGGCCGGGATCATGATCGCCGTGATCCTCGTCAAGCCCGTCATCGTCATCGTGCTGGGCCTCGCCGGCGCGCTGTCCGCCGACGACGGGCCGGACGCGTTCTCCGCCGTGGTCTCCGGCCTGGCGATCATCCTGCTCGCCATCTTCGCGTCCGCGATGATCTACCGCTTCGTCCCCGGCTTCGGCGACGAGATCGCCGGCTCCCGCAACAACCGCATCATGCAGGGCGCCGAGAGCAAGGCCGCCGCGGTCATGAGTTCCCCGGCGACCCTCGTCGCCCAGGGCATCAAGACCCACAGCTCCCGCAGCCACCAGGCCCAGGACAGCGGCTCCGCCGCACCCCGCCCCAGCAACCCCGCCTCCAGCGGCGTCGCCGCGCACAGCGCGCGATCCTCGAACGGCGGCGGCGGATCTGTCCCCTCCGCCGCACCCGCACCGCGCTCCGCCGGCCCGGCGAGCAGCCCGGTGAACACCCCCCACGCCAGCAGCACCCGCAACAGCAGTACCAACCGCACGGGAGGTGAAGGGCGTTGACGACCGAGTCCCACGTGTCCCATCCGGTCACGCCCCGCCGTACATATCTGATCGGCCGCGCCCGGCCGAACGCGATCGTCGGACGCAACCGCGAGACCGGCGAGATCGCGCTCATCGTCGTGGGCGCGTTCCTCGGCATGATGTGCGGACTCCTCGTCCCCGTCCTCACCCTGCGCATCGTGCTGCTCGCCGGCTTCCCGATGCTCGCGCTGGCGGCGGTCTACGTGCCGTACAAGCAGCGGACGTTCTACAAGTGGTTCGAGATCAACCGCAGCTACAAGCGCACCCTCCGGCAGGGGGCCACCTACCGCTCCGGCGTCATCGAGGCCGGCACCCGGCTCGACGGGCGGGAGATCGAGGTCGGCCCGCCGCCCGGCATCGGCCGCATCACCTGGCTGTCCGCGCCGTTCGGGCCCGACGAGATCGCCGTACTGCTGCACGCCGACCGCAAGACGGTGACCGCCGCGATCGAGATCGAGGGCCCCGGCGTCGGCCTGCGCGACTCCGAGGACCAGGAGGCGCTGGTCGACCGCTTCGGCACACTGCTCAAGCACGTCGCCAACGGCGACGGCTTCGTCACCCGCCTGCAGATGCTCGCCCGCACCCTCCCCGCCGACCCCGACGCCCATGCCAAGGACGTCGCCGTCCGCGGGGACGACCGGTCCCTGCCCTGGCTGCAGCAGTCGTACGAGCAGTTGCAGTCGATGGTGTCCACCAGCAGCGAGCAGCACCGCGCCTACCTCGTCGCCTGCATGCACTACACCCGAGAGCTGGCCGCCGAGGCGCACGCCATGGCACGGGCGGCCCGGCCGCAGCACGGCCGCAAGCTGGACCGCGACGCGGGGCTCGCCGTGGTCATGGCGCGTGAGCTGACCGACATCTGCTCCCGCCTCCAGGAGGCCGACATCCGGGTACGGCAGCCCCTCGGGCAGGGGCGGCTGGCCTCCCTCATCCACTCCATGTACGACCCGGACCACCCGATCGACCACATCCAGGCGATGACCAAGCGCAACGCCTGGCCGGCCGAGCTGGACGCCACCGAGCCCGTCTTCCTCCAGGCCAAGACCCGCGAGTCCAACACCCGCGCCCCCTGGTGCCACGCCACGGCCTGGGTGAAGGAGTGGCCGATGACCCCCGTCGGCGTCAACTTCCTCGCCCCCCTCCTCGTCCACACCCCGGACGTCATCCGGACGGTCGCGGTGACGATGGACCTCGAACCCACCGAGGTGGCCATCGAGCGCATGCTGACCGAGAAGACCAACGACGCCGCCGAGGCCTCCCGCGCCGCCAAGATGAACCGCACCGTCGACCCCCGCGACATCGCCGCCCACAGCCGCCTGGACCAGCGCGGCGAGGACCTCGCGAGCGGGGCCGCGGGCGTCAACCTGGTCGGCTACATCACCGTCTCCTCCCGCTCCCCCGAGGCGCTGGCACGCGACAAGCGGACCATAAGGGCCTCGGCCGGAAAGTCGTACCTGAAACTGGAGTGGTGCGACCGCGAGCACCACCGCGCCTTCGTGAACACACTTCCGTTCGCCACCGGCATCCGAAGGTAGGGGCTGAGCCTGATGCGGGACCCGCTGTCCGTCCTCACCGACGCCTTCACCTCCTTCCTCTTCGGGAAGGTGGAGACCACCCGCCTGCCGGTCCGCACCTCCACGGGCCAGGCCCAGGCGGTCTACCTGCCGACCGCCGCGCCCGGCCTCGGCGACTCCGGCGTCATCATCGGACGCGAGGTGTACTCCGGGAAGGGCTACATCTACGACCCCTTCCAGATGTACGGCCAGCAGCTCCCCGCCCCGCACTGGCTGGTCCTCGGGGAGTCCGGCAACGGCAAGTCGGCGCTGGAGAAGACGTACGTCCTGCGCCAGCTCCGCTTCAAGGACCGCCAGGTCGTCGTCCTCGACGCCCAGGGCGAGGACGGCGTCGGCGAATGGAACCTCATCGCCCAGGAACTGGGCATAACGCCCATCCGTCTGGACCCGATGGCCGCCCTCGACCACGGCATCCGGCTCAACCCCCTCGACCCGGCGATCACCACGACCGGTCAGCTCGCCCTGCTCCGGACCATCATCGAGGTCGCCATGGGGCACGGGCTGGACGAACGCTCCGGCTTCGCGCTGAAGGTCGCGCACGCCTACGTCAACGAGACCATCGTCGAGCGCCAGCCGGTGCTGTCCGACATCGTCGAGCAGCTACGGCACCCCGAGCCGGAGTCGGCCGAGGCGATGAACGTCGACATAGACGACGTACGGGCCTGGGGACTGGACGTCGCCCTGGTGCTGGACCGGCTCGTCGACGGTGACCTGCGGGGCATGTTCGACGGCCCGACCACGGTGGGCATCGACCTGGACGCGCCGCTGACCGTGTTCGACCTGTCCCACATCGACCGCAACTCCATCGCCATGCCGATCCTGATGGCGATCGTCGGTGTCTGGCTGGAGCACACCTGGATCCGCCCCGACCGGAAGAAGCGCATCTTCCTGGTCGAGGAGGCCTGGCACATCATCAACAGCCCGTTCGTGGCGCAGCTGTTCCAGCGGCTGCTGAAGTTCGGGCGCCGGCTCGGCCTGTCCTTCGTGGCGGTGGTGCACCACCTGTCGGACGTCGTCGACGGGGCGGCGGCGAGGGAGGCGGCGGCGATCCTCAAGATGGCCTCGACCCGGACGATCTACGCCCAGAAGGCCGACGAGGCACGGGCCACCGGCAAGGTGCTGGGCCTGCCCCGCTGGGCCGTGGAGATCATCCCGACCCTCACCCCGGGCATCGCGGTGTGGGACGTCAACGGCAACGTCCAGGTCGTCAAACACCTGGTCACCGAGACCGAACGCCCGCTGGTCTTCACCGACCGCGCGATGACCGAGTCGTCCAGCGACCTCGCCGACGACGCGCTGCGCGCCGCCGAGCTGGAGGCCGAGGAGCGGGCGGCGGCCTTCGTCGAACAGCACCTCGGCGACTCGTCCGAATCGACGGTGGCGTAGGGCGCGGGGGAGGAACGCATGAGACCGGAGGACCAGCGCCGCGACGGCCAGGGCGGCATCCCCGACGGCCTGCTGGTCGGCATACTCGCGTTCCTCCTCGGCATGACCGTGCTGGTCTGGACGGCCACGGGCCTCGCCGGCCTGTTCGCCCACGGCTCCTGGCCCGCCGGCGTCACCTTCGCCCGCACCCCGCTGGCCATGCGCCGCCTGATCGCCGAGCCCCACGACATCCCCGGCGCCTGGCCCGACGCGCCCGCGGCCGGGCTCTCCGGGTACGGGCTGTTCTGGGGCCTGCTCATCGGCCAGCTGATGGTGCTGGTCGTGCTGACGGTGTTCGCCCTGGGCACGCTGGCCCGCTGGAGGGCGGTACGGCAGCGGAGGCGGGCGGAAGCGGCGAAGGCCGTGGTGGAGACACCGGGGCAGGCGCAAGCACCGGCACCGGCACCGGCACCGGAGCAGGAGCAGGAGCAGGAGCAGGAGCCGACGCAAGTGGTGCACGAGGTACCCACTCCCAGGGCACCGCAGCGGGAGACGGCGACGGCACCCCAGCAGGAGCCCGAGCCCCCGACCACTGTGCCCGAGGGCAGACGGCTGGGCGGGTGGGAAGCCCACCGCACCGAAGCCTCGGTGCACTACGGCCCACCGGACACCCGCCGTTCCACCGCGACCCAGGCCCTGCAGGACGCGGAGGGCCCCGCCCTGGTCCTCACCTCGAACCCCGCCCTCTGGCAGGACACCAAGGACGCCCGGGCCAAACTCGGCCCCGTCCACCTCTACGACCCGACCCACCTCTGCGACACCCCGTCCCGCCTGCACTGGTCCCCCACCGCGGGCTGCGAGGACAAACAGACGGCCACCCACCGGGCCGCCGCCCTCCTCACCCCCGTACGCCCCACCGCCAAACTCGACCAAGCGGTCGGCGACACCGCCGAAACCCTGCTCCGCAGCTACCTGCACGCCGCCGCCGTCGACGGCCGCACCGTCCGCCACGTGCACCGCTGGTCCCAGGGCAGCCAGGTCCAGGACGCCGTACGCATCCTCCGTACGAACCCCAAGGCCGCCCCCGGCGCCGCCGGCGAACTCGAGGCGGCCCTGACCGCCCACCCCGAACGCCGGGACATGGCCCACCAGCTGACGGCCCGGGCACTGCTCGCCCTCTCCACGGTCAATGTCCGCGAGGCGTGCACTCCCAATCGAACAGATGCCCTTGCCTTGGATTCCTTCGTCCACGAAGGGGGAAGCCTCTACGTGGTGGGCGAGTCCATCGAGGACCCCCGGACGAACCCCGGCGCGATGCCGCTGCTGACGGCACTCGTCGCAAGCGTGGTCGAGCGCGGCCGGCGCATGGCCGAACGGTCATCCTCCGGTCGGCTCGACCCACCACTGACCCTCGTCCTGGACGACGTCGCCGCCGTGGCTCCCCTCCCCCAGCTGCCGGAACTGCTGGCCTCAGGTGCGGACCGGGGACTGCCCACCCTGGCCCTGCTCCGGTCCCGCGAACAGGGCCGCGCCCGCTGGCCACACGACGAACTGCCGGTCTAGCCGCACCGCCTCACCGGTCGAGGACGAACTCCAGCTCGGCCTCCCCGGCGTTGTCCGCCAGCGGCACCGTCACCCCGCTCGGCGCGAACCCCACCTTCCGGTACAGCCCCTGCGCCCGCCCGTTGGCCTCGTGCACGATGAGCCGCACCCTCTCGGCGCCACGCCCCCAGGCCCACTCCAGCCCGGCGTCGAACAGCGCCTTGGTCAGCCCGCTCCCCCGCCACTCGGGCCGTACGAACACGCCGACCACATGCCCCTGCCGGCGCTCGACCGGGAACCCGGCCCAGTCCGTCGTACCGGCCTCCTCCATCAGCACGGTCAGCGTCCCCAGCCACCGGCCGCCCGGCCCCTCGGCGATGATCTGCTGCGCCGTCGGCTGCCCCTCGGCAGCCCGGGCCGCCCGCTCCTGCCAGTAGGACTCGGGCCGTGCCGCCGCCGCCTCGTAGGTCTCCAGGAAGGCCAGGTGCGCCACCGGGTCCCGCAGCGCCCGCAGCCGCAACTCGCGCACGGCGGGCCACTCCTCGGCGCGGACGGCGCGGATCGTAGTCACCGGGTGCGGAGACACGGCGCGGGTCAGGGGTCATGCGGGCCACCGTAGTACCCGGGTACGACACCGCTCATCCCCTATACGGACCGCGGTCCGACGCGCGCGGCCGGCTCCGTGGCGAGCATCGAAGCATGACCAGGCATACGACCTCACCGGCGGCCGGCCGACGATCGGCGGCGGCGACGCAGAAGCGGCGGGACGTAGGACACGCGCACCCGTCACCATGGACGCCGTGACCGAAGACCGCTCGGCCGAGCCCCTCACCGAGTACATACAGCGGATCAGCCATCGGGTGCGCGCCTTCGACCGGCGCCACCCGCTGCTGTGGGACCTGCACCTCACCGGTTTCTGGCTGACGGCCGCCCTCATCGACTACGCCGGCGGGGGCTGGCGCCACATCGCCCACAACCTCGACGTTCCCGCCTGGCTCGTCCTCACCATGAGCCTGGGCTTCACGATCCCCCTCCTGTGGCGCCGCAGCCACCCGGGGGCCGTGCTGCTCGCCATGGCCCCGGTCGCCCTCGTCAACGCCTGGACCGGGGCCGTCCTCCAGGCGGCCATGCTCCAGCTGCTCGTCGTCTTCCACATCGCCCTGCGCCTGCCGCTGCGCTCCCTGTGGTGGGCGACGGCACTCGTGCTCACCCCGGTCTTCGTCATGGTCGCCCGGCACGGCGAGCAGTCCTGGGACCAGCAGATCGGCGCCCAGCTGATGTCCATCACCGTGGCGGCCCTCATCGGCGTCACGGTCCGCACCCGCCGGAACTACACCGCCGCCCTCGAGGACCGCGCCCGCCGCCTGGAGATCGAGCGCGACCAGCAGGCCCAGCTCGCCGCCGCCGCGGAACGCGCCCGCATCGCCCGCGAGATGCACGACATCATCGGCCACAACCTGTCGGTCATCACGGGCCTGGCCGACGGTGGCCGGTATGCCGCCGCCAAGTCCCCCGAGCGGGCCGCGCAAGCCCTGGACGCCATCGGCAACACCAGCCGCCAGGCCCTGGACGAACTCCGCCGCCTCCTCGACGTCCTGCGCGAGGACGAGGGGGACCGACGGGGCGGGCGGTACCCGCAGGACCGGCCCAAGGCCGAACTGGCCCCCCAGCCGACCCTGACCGACCTCGACCCGCTCATCGACGGCGTCCGCCGGGCAGGCCTCCCCGTCCGCGCCGCCGTCCACGGCCACGCCGACCTCCCCGCGGGCCGCCAGCTCGCCGTCTACCGCGTCATCCAGGAGGCCCTGACCAACACCCTCAAACACGCGGGCCCGGGCGCCACCGCCGACATCGACCTCTCCTACGAGGACGGCGGCGCCGTCACGCTCACCATCACCGACACCGGCCGCGGCGGCCGACCCGTCGCCCCGACCGGCGGCCGGGGACTTCCCGGAATGCGGGAGCGGACCGCCCTGTACGGCGGCACACTTGAGGCCGGTCCACGTCCGCTGCCCGAGCAGGGCTGGCGCGTCCGTCTTCACCTCCCGGAGGAAACACCGCAGTGACCACCGTCCTCATCGCCGACGACCAGCCGCTGCAACGCCTCGGCTTCCGGATGCTCCTGGAGAGCCAGGACGACATGACGGTGCTGGGCGAGGCGGCCAACGGCAGCGAGGCCGTCCGGAAGACGTCCGAACTCCACCCCGACGTGGTCCTGATGGACGTCCGCATGCCCGGCCTCGACGGCATCGAGGCCACCCGCCGCATCGTCGCCTCCGGGGACCGCACCCGGGTTCTGATCCTCACGACCTTCGACCTCGACGAGTACGCCCACGCCGGCCTCCGCGCGGGCGCCTCCGGCTTCCTGGTGAAGGACGCCCAGCCGGAGGAACTCCTGTCCGGCGTCCGCGCGGTGGCGTCGGGAGACGCCGTGGTGGCCCCCAGCCTGACCCGCCGCCTGCTGGACGCCTACGCCCAGCACCTGCCGGCACAGACGGCCGCGGGCACGGACACCGCACCGCCGGACGACCCTCGACTGGCACCACTGACGGACCGGGAGCGCGAAATCCTCACGGTCATCGGCCAGGGCTGGACGAACACGGAGATCGCGACCCGTCTGCACCTGGCCGAGTCGACGGTGAAGACCCACGTGGGCCGCATATTGGCCAAGACGGGCTCCAGGGACCGCATCCAGGCGGTGATCCTGGCGTACGACACCAAGCTGGTGCAGCCGTCCTGAAAAAGTCTCTTAAACGCAGAAAACCCCGCACCGTTTCCGGTGCGGGGTTCTCCCAAAAATTGTTCGGCGGCGTCCTACTCTCCCACAGGGTCCCCCCTGCAGTACCATCGGCGCTGTAAGGCTTAGCTTCCGGGTTCGGAATGTAACCGGGCGTTTCCCCTACGCTATGACCACCGAAACACTATGAAACAAACAACCAACCAGCTACCCAAACATGGGCGGGTTGTTCGTGGTTTCAGAACCAACACAGTGGACGCGAGCAACTGAGGACAAGCCCTCGGCCTATTAGTACCAGTCAACTCCACCGGTTACCCGGCTTCCATATCTGGCCTATCAACCCAGTCGTCTACTGGGAGCCTTACCCCATCAAGTGGGTGGGAGTCCTCATCTCGAAGCAGGCTTCCCGCTTAGATGCTTTCAGCGGTTATCCCTCCCGAACGTAGCCAACCAGCCATGCCCTTGGCAGGACAACTGGCACACCAGAGGTTCGTCCGTCCCGGTCCTCTCGTACTAGGGACAGCCCTTCTCAAGACTCCTACGCGCACAGCGGATAGGGACCGAACTGTCTCACGACGTTCTAAACCCAGCTCGCGTACCGCTTTAATGGGCGAACAGCCCAACCCTTGGGACCGACTCCAGCCCCAGGATGCGACGAGCCGACATCGAGGTGCCAAACCATCCCGTCGATATGGACTCTTGGGGAAGATCAGCCTGTTATCCCCGGGGTACCTTTTATCCGTTGAGCGACGGCGCTTCCACAAGCCACCGCCGGATCACTAGTCCCGACTTTCGTCCCTGCTCGACCCGTCGGTCTCACAGTCAAGCTCCCTTGTGCACTTACACTCAACACCTGATTACCAACCAGGCTGAGGGAACCTTTGGGCGCCTCCGTTACCCTTTAGGAGGCAACCGCCCCAGTTAAACTACCCATCAGACACTGTCCCTGATCCGGATCACGGACCCAGGTTAGACATCCAGCACGACCAGACTGGTATTTCAACGACGACTCCACCCACACTGGCGTGCGAGCTTCACAGTCTCCCAGCTATCCTACACAAGCCGAACCGAACACCAATATCAAACTGTAGTAAAGGTCCCGGGGTCTTTCCGTCCTGCTGCGCGAAACGAGCATCTTTACTCGTAGTGCAATTTCACCGGGCCTATGGTTGAGACAGTCGAGAAGTCGTTACGCCATTCGTGCAGGTCGGAACTTACCCGACAAGGAATTTCGCTACCTTAGGATGGTTATAGTTACCACCGCCGTTTACTGGCGCTTAAGTTCTCAGCTTCGCCACCCCGAAGAGTGACTAACCGGTCCCCTTAACGTTCCAGCACCGGGCAGGCGTCAGTCCGTATACATCGCCTTACGGCTTCGCACGGACCTGTGTTTTTAGTAAACAGTCGCTTCTCGCTGGTCTCTGCGGCCACCCCCAGCTCAGAGTGCAAGACTCATCACCAGAAATGGCCCCCCTTCTCCCGAAGTTACGGGGGCATTTTGCCGAGTTCCTTAACCATAGTTCACCCGAACGCCTCGGTATTCTCTACCTGACCACCTGAGTCGGTTTAGGGTACGGGCCGCCATGAAACTCGCTAGAGGCTTTTCTCGACAGCATAGGATCATCCACTTCACCACAATCGGCTCGGCATCAGGTCTCAGACTATTGCCAGGCGGATTTACCTACCTGACGTCCTACACCCTTACCCCGGGACAACCACCGCCCGGGATGGACTACCTTCCTGCGTCACCCCATCACTCACCTACTAACCGCTTGGTTCGGCGGCTCCACCACTCCGTGCTTGTCCGAAGACGCACACGACGGCTTCACGGCCTTAGCATCACGATGCTCAGTGTTTGACGCTTCACAGCGGGTACCGGAATATCAACCGGTTATCCATCGACTACGCCTGTCGGCCTCGCCTTAGGTCCCGACTTACCCTGGGCAGATCAGCTTGACCCAGGAACCCTTAGTCAATCGGCGCAAACGTTTCCCACGTTTGTATCGCTACTCATGCCTGCATTCTCACTCGTCAACCGTCCACAACTCGCTTACGCGGCTGCTTCACCCGGCAGACGACGCTCCCCTACCCATCCACACACCCGTTGGGGCTAATATGTGAATGACACGACTTCGGCGGTACGCTTGAGCCCCGCTACATTGTCGGCGCGGAATCACTTGACCAGTGAGCTATTACGCACTCTTTCAAGGGTGGCTGCTTCTAAGCCAACCTCCTGGTTGTCTCTGCGACTCCACATCCTTTCCCACTTAGCGTACGCTTAGGGGCCTTAGTCGATGCTCTGGGCTGTTTCCCTCTCGACCATGGAGCTTATCCCCCACAGTCTCACTGCCGCGCTCTCACTTACCGGCATTCGGAGTTTGGCTAAGGTCAGTAACCCGGTAGGGCCCATCGCCTATCCAGTGCTCTACCTCCGGCAAGAAACACACGACGCTGCACCTAAATGCATTTCGGGGAGAACCAGCTATCACGGAGTTTGATTGGCCTTTCACCCCTAACCACAGGTCATCCCCCAGGTTTTCAACCCTGGTGGGTTCGGTCCTCCACGAAGTCTTACCTCCGCTTCAACCTGCCCATGGCTAGATCACTCCGCTTCGGGTCTTGAGCGTGCTACTAAAAACGCCCTATTCGGACTCGCTTTCGCTACGGCTACCCCACCCGGGTTAACCTCGCAACACACCGCAAACTCGCAGGCTCATTCTTCAAAAGGCACGCAGTCACGACTGATGAGCAAGCCCATCAGCGACGCTCCCACGGCTTGTAGGCACACGGTTTCAGGTACTATTTCACTCCCCTCCCGGGGTACTTTTCACCATTCCCTCACGGTACTATCCGCTATCGGTCACCAGGGAATATTTAGGCTTAGCGGGTGGTCCCGCCAGATTCACACGGGATTTCTCGGGCCCCGTGCTACTTGGGTGTCTCTCAAACGAGCCGCTGACGTTTCGACTACGGGGGTCTTACCCTCTACGCCGGACCTTTCGCATGTCCTTCGCCTACATCAACGGTTTCTGACTCGTCCCACGGTAAGCAGACCGTGGAAGAGAGATCCCACAACCCCGTACACGCAACCCCTGCCGGGTCTCACACGTATACGGTTTAGCCTCATCCAGTTTCGCTCGCCACTACTCCCGGAATCACGGT
Organism: Streptomyces hamibioticus; assembly: GCF_047946815.1. Taxonomy (NCBI): domain Bacteria; kingdom Bacillati; phylum Actinomycetota; class Actinomycetes; order Kitasatosporales; family Streptomycetaceae; genus Streptomyces; species Streptomyces hamibioticus. The sequence continues at coordinate 3,964,561 of NZ_JBKKQY010000001.1, read as the reverse complement.
TGTTTTCTCTTCCTGCGGGTACTGAGATGTTTCACTTCCCCGCGTTCCCTCCACACTGCCTATGTGTTCAGCAGCGGGTGACAGCCCATGACGACTGCCGGGTTTCCCCATTCGGACACCCCCGGATCAAAGCCTGGTTGACGACTCCCCGGGGCCTATCGTGGCCTCCCACGTCCTTCATCGGTTCCTGGTGCCAAGGCATCCACCGTGCGCCCTTAAAAACTTGGCCACAGATGCTCGCGTCCACTGTGCAGTTCTCAAACAACGACCAACCACCCATCACCCCGGAAAAAACTCCCGAGTGCACTGGGGCCGGCAACTGAAGGCAGCCACACGGCCGTACCCTCAGATACCCAACAGCGTGCCCGACACCCCCGCCTCCCGTAGTCCGCGTTCCACGCTCCGAAGAGCAGTACTAGCGGCCCGAACAGACCGAGTGTGCCGAGTAGTCAACGTTCCACCCATGAGCAACCAGCATCAGACACTCGCTGATGTACTGGCCTCTGGACTGCCGAGGCAGCCTAGAAGTGCTCCTTAGAAAGGAGGTGATCCAGCCGCACCTTCCGGTACGGCTACCTTGTTACGACTTCGTCCCAATCGCCAGTCCCACCTTCGACAGCTCCCTCCCCACAAGGGGGTTGGGCCACCGGCTTCGGGTGTTACCGACTTTCGTGACGTGACGGGCGGTGTGTACAAGGCCCGGGAACGTATTCACCGCAGCAATGCTGATCTGCGATTACTAGCGACTCCGACTTCATGGGGTCGAGTTGCAGACCCCAATCCGAACTGAGACCGGCTTTTTGAGATTCGCTCCACCTCGCGGTATCGCAGCTCATTGTACCGGCCATTGTAGCACGTGTGCAGCCCAAGACATAAGGGGCATGATGACTTGACGTCGTCCCCACCTTCCTCCGAGTTGACCCCGGCGGTCTCCCGTGAGTCCCCAGCACCACAAGGGCCTGCTGGCAACACGGGACAAGGGTTGCGCTCGTTGCGGGACTTAACCCAACATCTCACGACACGAGCTGACGACAGCCATGCACCACCTGTACACCGACCACAAGGGGGCACCCATCTCTGGATGTTTCCGGTGTATGTCAAGCCTTGGTAAGGTTCTTCGCGTTGCGTCGAATTAAGCCACATGCTCCGCCGCTTGTGCGGGCCCCCGTCAATTCCTTTGAGTTTTAGCCTTGCGGCCGTACTCCCCAGGCGGGGCACTTAATGCGTTAGCTGCGGCACGGACAACGTGGAATGTTGCCCACACCTAGTGCCCACCGTTTACGGCGTGGACTACCAGGGTATCTAATCCTGTTCGCTCCCCACGCTTTCGCTCCTCAGCGTCAGTATCGGCCCAGAGATCCGCCTTCGCCACCGGTGTTCCTCCTGATATCTGCGCATTTCACCGCTACACCAGGAATTCCGATCTCCCCTACCGAACTCTAGCCTGCCCGTATCGACTGCAGACCCGGGGTTAAGCCCCGGGCTTTCACAACCGACGTGACAAGCCGCCTACGAGCTCTTTACGCCCAATAATTCCGGACAACGCTTGCGCCCTACGTATTACCGCGGCTGCTGGCACGTAGTTAGCCGGCGCTTCTTCTGCAGGTACCGTCACTTTCGCTTCTTCCCTGCTGAAAGAGGTTTACAACCCGAAGGCCGTCATCCCTCACGCGGCGTCGCTGCATCAGGCTTTCGCCCATTGTGCAATATTCCCCACTGCTGCCTCCCGTAGGAGTCTGGGCCGTGTCTCAGTCCCAGTGTGGCCGGTCGCCCTCTCAGGCCGGCTACCCGTCGTCGCCTTGGTGAGCCATTACCTCACCAACTAGCTGATAGGCCGCGGGCTCATCCTGCACCGCCGGAGCTTTCCACCACCAGAGGATGCCCCCAGTGGTTGTATCCGGTATTAGACCCCGTTTCCAGGGCTTGTCCCAGAGTGCAGGGCAGATTGCCCACGTGTTACTCACCCGTTCGCCACTAATCCCCTCCCGAAGGAGGTTCATCGTTCGACTTGCATGTGTTAAGCACGCCGCCAGCGTTCGTCCTGAGCCAGGATCAAACTCTCCGTGAATGCTTTTCACGGGAGCGGAACAGCCAGGAGGAATATCCCCGGCCGTTCACAGCGTCCTCGCTGTATTTTTTCAAAGGAACCTCGCCACCAGACCAAAATGGTCCGGTAGACGGGGTATCAACATATCTGGCGTTGACTTTTGGCACGCTGTTGAGTTCTCAAGGAACGGACGCTTCCTTTGTACTCACCCGAGAGACTCTCTCGCGGCTTTCCTCCGGGCGCTTCCCTTCGGTGTTTCCGACTCTATCAGATCCTTTTCTCGACCTGACCCCCAGTCAGCGGGGTTTGTCTTCCGGGCCGTTGGGCCCTTCCGACGTCCCAAACCTTAGCGGACTCTCTCCGTGAATCCCAAATCGAGGTGAACTCGCGGTGGGAATGGAAAACGGGCATGCCGAAATCGTTCCCGGAGGGAGGTCGTGCTGGTGGTTTGAGGTGCCGCTAGCGCGGTGGAAGTGCTGTCGCAGAACCGTTACGGCGCTGCGGCAACCCGAAGAACCTTACGGATCGGGCAGGTGGCTGTCAAGCGCCCCTGCTCCTCCCTCTCCGGCTCGCTCCCCGGCTCGCTCTCCGTTGCCTTCCGGTCTCGTCAGTCGAGGTCGCTGAGCCGCCCGCCGGCGTCCGGCTGGGCGTCCTCCACCCTGCGCAGCAGGCGGGTGAGGACCTCGCCGAGCGTCGTCCGCTCGTCCGGGGAGAGGTCCTGGAGGAGATCCTCCTCGAAGACCGAGGCCAGGCGCATCGCCTCCAGCCACTTCTGACGGCCCTCATGGGTCAGCTCCACGATGACGCGCACCCGGTTGGTCTCATCACGCTCCCGGGTGACCAGCCCCTCCGCGACCATGCGGTCGATGCGGTGGGTCATGGCGGCCGGCGTGAGGCCGAGGCGCTTGGCGAGGTCGCCGGGGCCCAGGCGGTAGGGGGCACCGGAGAGGACGAGCGCCTTGAGGACCTCCCACTCGGCGTTGCTGATGCCGAGGTCGGCCGTCTGGCGCCCGTACGCGACGTTCATACGGCGGTTCAGGCGGGACAGCGCCGAAACGATCTTCTCGACCTGGGGGTCGAGGTCCTGGAACTCGCGCTGGTAGGCGGCGATCTGTTCTTCGAGTGTCGGCTCGCCGGCCTCTGAGGTGTCGCCCATGGGACGCAGTATGGCACGCCACTGCTTTGCCTTGAAGTCCTTCGCTGTGTACTCTTTAGTTTCGAAGTTTAGTTTCGAAGTCTTCACTCCTAACTCCTGAGAGAGGTGAACGTGACCAGGGCGATGGGCGCAGCGATGCGCCGGATCCACGTGGGCAACGCACTCAGCGCGTTCGGGCTCGGTTTCACCGTCCCCTACCTGTACGTCTATGTGGCGCAGGTGCGGGGGCTGGGTGCTGTGACGGCGGGTCTCGTGCTCGCCGTCTTCGCCGTGGCCGCGCTGATCGTGCTGCCGTTCGCCGGGCGGGTCATCGTCCGGCGGGGCCCGCTGCCGGTGCTGGTCGCCGCCCTGGTCACCGCCGCGCTCGGAGCGCTGAGCCTGGGTGTGTCCGGCCGGTCCGGCACGGTGCTGCTGTCCGCCGCCGCGCTGGGGGCGGGACAGGCCGTGATGCAGCCGGCGCTCGCGACGATGATCGTGGACTGCTCGACGGCGGAGACCCGGTCACGGGCGTTCGCCATGCAGTTCTTCCTGCAGAACCTGGGGCTCGGCGTCGGCGGGCTCATCGGCGGTCATCTGGTCGACACCTCCAGCGCCGCGTCGTTCACCCTGCTGTTCGCCGTCGAGGCGGCCGTGTTCCTGGTGCTGGTCGCCGTCATGGCGACGGTGCGGATGCCGCACTCGCCCCGTATGGCTCAGGCCCCGGGGCAGCCGGTGCGCAGCAGCTGGAAGCAGCTGCTGGGCAACCGGGCCATGGTCCAGCTGTGTGTGCTGGGTTTCGTGCTGTTCTTCGCCTGCTACGGCCAGTTCGAATCGGGACTGAGCGCCTATGGCGTGGAGGCCGCCGGGATATCGACGTCCGGGCTGGGTACGGCACTGGCGGCGAACACGCTGGTGATCGTGGTCGCGCAGTTCGCGGTGCTGAAGTTCGTGGAGCGGCGCAAGCGGTCGCGGGTGATAGCCGCGGTCGGGCTGATCTGGGCCGTCGCGTGGGCCGTGGCGGGCTACGCGGGACTCGGGCACGGCAGCCAGGCCATGGCGACGGCCGCGTTCATCTCGACGTACGCGCTGTTCGGGCTGGGCGAGGCGATGCTGTCGCCGACGGTCGCCCCGTTGGTCGCCGATCTGGCGCCGGCCGGGATGGCCGGGCAGTACAACTCCGCGTTCGCCCTGGTGAAGCAGCTCGCGCTGGCCGTCGGGCCCGCGGTGGGCGGGCCGCTGGGGGCCTCGCTGCACGGGCCGTACATCGTGACGTTCCTGCTGTTCTCGCTGGGCATCACCGTGCTGGCGGTGCGGCTGGGGCGGCAGCTCACCGACATGCAGAACCAGCCGTCGCAGGCCGGCAGCCGGGTGGTCACACAGGGCGGTGCGCCGGCCGAGCCGGTGACCGCCGAGGCCTGACCCGGCCCGGGGCCCCGGTGGCTGCTCCGGCAGGACGCGTCAGTGGTCCGGCAGGACGAACTCGCACCACACCGCCTTGCCCCCGCCCGGTGTGCGCCGGGACCCCCAGTTGGAGGCGATCGTCGCGACGATGGCGATGCCCCGGCCGGACTCGTCCACCGGTTCCGCGCGACGGCGTCTGGGCAGGTGGTCGTCGCCGTCGGTGACCTCGATGATGAGGCGGCGGTCGGTGCGGCGCAGGCGCAGCCGCATCGGGGGCGTGCCGTGCTGGAGGGAGTTGGCGACCAGTTCGCTCGCGGCCAGGACGCCCAGGTCGTGCAGGTCGGCGGGGAAGCGCCAGCTGGTCAGGACGCCCGAGGCGAAGGCACGCGCGCGTGGGGCCGCCTCGACGCCGCCGAGCAGTTCCAGCGCGGCGTTGCGGAACAACTCGCTCTCCGCGCCGCTGCGCGCCGGGTGTTGGAGGACCAGGACGGCGACGTCGTCGTCGTGGTCGGCGGTGACGCCCGCCGAGCGGACCAGGCGGTCGCAGACCACCTGGGGCGTGCCGGTGGCGCCGGCCAGGGCGCCCTGCAGGGCGGCGATGCCCTCGTCCAGATCCTCGTTCCGGCGTTCCACCAGGCCGTCCGTGTAGAGGACGGCGGTGGAGCCGGGGCCCAGCGGGACGGAGCCGGAGGTGTGGATCCAGCCGCCGGTGCCCAGCGGCGGGCCGGTCGGTTCGTCGGCGCGCAGGACCCGGCCGCTCTCGTCGCGGACCAGGATGGGCAGGTGCCCGGCGGAGGCGTACACCAGCCGGCCCTCGTTGGGGTCGTGGATGGCGTACACGCACGTGGCGATCTGGTTGGCGTCGATCTCGGTGGCCAGGCCGTCGAGGAGCTGGAGGATCTCGTGCGGGGGCAGGTCGAGGCGGGCGTAGGCCCGCACCGCCGTACGGAGCTGGCCCATGACCGCCGCGGCCCTCACGCCCCGGCCCATGACGTCGCCGATGACCAGGGCGGTGCGGCCGCCGCCGAGGGTGATCACGTCGTACCAGTCGCCGCCGACCGCGGCTTCCGTGCCGCCGGGGTGGTAGGTGGCGGCGATGCGCAGGTCGTCGGGCTGGTCCAGCTCCTGGGGGAGGAGGGAGCGCTGGAGGGTGACGGCGGTTTCGCGCTGTCGGCGTTCGCTCGCGCGCAGGCGTTCGGCGGCCTCGGCGTGGTCGGTGACGTCGGTGGCGAAGACCAGCACGCCCCGGCCGTCGTGCCGGCCGTCCTCGGTGACCGGGGTGCAGGTGAAGGTGTAGGAGCGGCCGTCGGGTGCCTTGCGGGACTTCAGGGTGCGGGGGCGGCCGCTGCGCTGGACCTGGTCGAGGAGCGGGAAGAGGCCCAGCTCGGCCAGCTCGGGGAGGGCCTCGTGGGCGCGCTCGCCCAGGGGGCGGACGCCGAAGGCCGCCGTGTAGGCGTCGTTGACGTAGGCGATGCGGTGGTCGGGGCCGTGGACGAGGGCGACGAGGGCGGGGACGCGGTCGAGGACGTCGCGCACCGGCACGTCGTCGACGGCGGGCATGTGCGGCGCATCGTCGGTCAGCTGTTCGGCGCGGGCGGCGGGCACGGAGCCGTCTCCCCGTCGGTCGGGGGTGATCGTCGTCGTGTCGGTCCGCGCGGCTGCGCGGCGCTGCGTACCGGGGAATCGGGCGCTCCAGCGCGTGAAGTTCACGAATCCTTGCCTCGTGTAGTTGTGGGCGGCCGGCTCCGGGACCGGCCGGGGCCCCGGGGGCCGCGCGGGGGCGAGCGGCGGCCCGCCCGCGGTGGTGGACCAGTCTGGCAGGGTGCCGACCGGACCGACATCCGTCAGACGCCGGGCCGGCCGGTGGAGTTCCTGGGTGCGGTCAGGACGACCCCTTCGGGTTGTCCGGGGGCTCCTGGGAAGGCTTTCCACCGGCAGCGAGTTCGAACTCCGCCCGGGGGTGTTCGAGTGAACCCAGCGAGACGATCTCCCGTTTGAAGAGGCCGGAGAGGGTCCATTCGGCCAGGACGCGCGCCTTGCGGTTGACGGTGGGGACGCGGCTGAGGTGGTAGGCGCGGTGCATGAACCACGCCGGGTAGCCCTTGAGCCTGCGTCCGTAGACGTGCGCGACGCCCTTGTGGAAGCCGAGGGAGGCCACCGAGCCCGCGTACTTGTGCGCGTAGGTCTCAAGGGGCTCGCCGCGCAGGGCGTGGGCGATGTTGTCGCCGAGCACCTTGGCCTGGCGCAGGGCGTGCTGGGCGTTGGGGGCGCAGTCCCTGCCGGCTTCGCCCCCGGAGCCCGGAGTCCGGGGGGCGCCCCCGGCGGTGACGTCGGGGACGGCGGCGGCGTCTCCCGCGGCCCACGCGTGCGTGACGCCCTCGACGGTCAGCCGGGGGGGTGCACTTGAGCCGGCCGCGCCCGTCGCGGGGCAGGTCCGTGGCGTCCAGCAACGGATGGGGTTTGACGCCGGCCGTCCAGACGACGGTACGGGTGGGGAAGCGGGAGCCGTCGCTGAGGACGACGACGCGGTCGGCGCACGACTCCAGCCGGGTCCGCAGGCGCACGTCGATGTTGCGGCGGCGCAGTTCGGTGATCGTGTAGCGGCCCAGGTCCTCGCCGACCTCGGGCAGGATGCGGCCCGTCGCCTCGACGAGGATCCACTTCATGTCCTCGGGTTTGACGTTGTGGTAGTAGCGGGCTGCGTAGCGGGCCATGTCCTCCAGTTCGCCGAGCGCCTCCACGCCCGCGTAGCCGCCGCCGACGAAGACGAAGGTGAGGGCGGCGTCACGCAGGGCGGGGTCGCGGGTGGAGGAGGCGATGTCCATCTGCTCGATGACGTGGTTGCGCAGGCCGATGGCCTCCTCGACGGTCTTGAAGCCGATGCCGTGGTCGGCGAGGCCGGGGATGGGCAGGGTGCGCGAGACCGACCCGGGGGCGAGGACGAGATGGTCGTAGGACAGCCGCTGGGCGCCCCGGCCCTCCTCCTCGGTGGCGAGGGTGGTGACGGTGGCGGTGCGGGCGGTGTGGTCGACGGACCGCGCCTCGCCGATGACGACCCGGCACCGGTCGAGGACGCGGCGCAGCGGCACGACGACGTGCCGCGGGGAGATCGATCCGGCGGCCGCCTCGGGAAGGAACGGCTGATACGTCATATAAGGGTCGGGCGTCACGACCGTGATCTCGGCCTCGCCCCGACGCAGCTCGGCCTTGAGCCTGCGTTGCAGCCGCAGGGCCGTGTACATCCCGACGTAGCCGCCGCCGACAACGAGAATGCGCGCACGTTCCTTCACCATCCCATGACGCACCCGCCGCTTGCGTTTGTCCACAGGCCCGGCGATTTGTGTGACCGGAGCCCCCGGACGCGCGATCCCGGGCGACTTGCCGCGCCGCCGGGGAAACGACCAGGTCAGCGGCGTCCCGGAGGCAATCGGGAGGGGACGCATTCGGGACGTATACGATCCGTACTCCGATCGAGGGGCGCTCCGTGCGGAACCTGCCCCTTCTGAATTGACCCTCGCTCAACTATGTTCGTGTCGACGGGGTGTGGGGGATGTGCTCATCGGGTCCGCGACGGGCGGGGCCGGAAAGCGGGCCCCATCCGCACGCTCCGGCTTTCGATGGCGGGGAGTCTCCGGGGGGAGACGTCATTACCGGGGGATTGTCATGCATGTTCAGGACCCTCATTGGTCGACCACCGTCGCGACCGGCGGCACGATGAGCGCCGCGACGGGCAACGGACGCGGGGAGGCCTCGCGCACGACGCCGCTGCGCGTGGACGCCCAGCGCAATCTGGAGCATGTGCTGCGCGCGGCGCGCGAGGTGTTCGGGGAACTGGGGTACGGGGCGCCGATGGAGGACGTGGCGCGCCGCGCCCGGGTCGGGGTCGGCACGGTGTACCGGCGTTTCCCGAGCAAGGACGTCCTGGTGCGGCGGATAGCCGAGGAGGAGACGGCCCGGCTGACCGATCAGGCGCGGGCGGCGCTCGGCCAGGAGGACGAGCCGTGGTCGGCGCTGTCGCGCTTCCTGCGGACGTCGGTGGCCTCCGGGGCCGTCCGGCTGCTGCCGCCGCAGGTGCTGCGGGTCGGGGTGGCGGACGAGCGCGCCGACGGATCGGTGACCGTGGAGCCGCGGGTGCCGCCGCAGCGGATACAGCCGGCCCCGGGCGAACTGCGCCTGGTGCCGGAGGAGCCGCTCCCGGCCTCCGGCGGGGACTCCGCGGTGGACGACGCCGGGGCGGCTGCGCTCCTGGAGGTCGTGGGCCGGCTCGTGGAGCGGGCGCGCGCGGCGGGGGAACTGCGGCCGGACGTGTCGGTGTCGGACGTACTGCTGGTGATAGCCACGGCGGCGCCCTCGCTGCCGGACGCGGCGCAGCAGGCGGCGGCGTCGGCGCGGTTGCTCGACATCCTGCTGGAGGGGCTGCGCTCACGACCGGCGTGAGCCGGCCGCGCGCGGGCGCTTGAGCCTTCCCCGGACGAATGGTCTTCAGTACTGCGTTCGGGCGATTCCCCACGGACGGGTGATGGTGCCTACTGCGGGGTACCGTCCGTGAGCCCCTGTGACACGCTGACCCGATGTTCAGGACGGATCGGTCAGGCGGCGGGGGCTTTCCGCGATGAGCGTTGACGAACGGGGCGGATCACCCGACGACGGAGACACGGAGCCCGGCGGTCTGCCGCAGGTGCCGAGCCAGGGCGGGCCGGCGGCCGTGCCCGAGGACGGGCCCGGCGTCCCGGCCCAGCGCGAGCTGCACGAGGACAGCGTGCTGCCGCCGCCGCGCGAGCTGACGCCGTCCGACGCCGAGCTGATCGGACGGATGCGCTCGGGCGACGACTCCGCGTACGAGGAGCTGTACCGGCGCCACGCCGATGCGGTGCGCCGGTACGCCCGCACCTGCTGCCGGGACGCCCACACGGCTGACGACCTGACCGCCGAGGTCTTCGCCCGGATGCTGCAGGCGGTGCGCGGCGGTTCGGGTCCCGAGCACGCCGTCCGCGCGTATCTGCTCACCTCCGTCCGCCGGGTCGCGGCCGGCTGGACCCGGTCGGCGCGGCGGGAGCAGCTGGTCGACGACTTCGCGGTGTTCGCCGCGCAGTCGGCACGGGGGACGGCGGTCTCGGACGACGACACGCTGGAACTGGGCGCCGACGTGCGCGCCCTGCACGAGGCCGAGCAGTCCCTGGCCATGCAGGCGTTCCGGTCGTTGCCGGAGCGCTGGCAGGCCGTGCTGTGGCACACGGAGGTGGAGGACGAGTCGCCGAGCGAGGTCGCCACGCTCTTCGGCCTGGACGCCAACGGCACGCGCGTGCTTGCCAGCCGGGCCCGCGAGGGTCTGAAACAGGCCTATCTCCAGGCCCACGTCAGCGCCACCCTCGCGGACGACGAGGAGTGCGCCCGCTATGCCGACCGGCTCGGCACGTACGCCCGGGGCCGGCTGCGCACCCGGGCGGAGCGGGGTCTGCGCAAGCATCTGGAGGAGTGCGTCAGGTGCCGGCTGGCCGCCAGCCAGATCGAGGAGGTGGCGAGCGGTATCCCCGCCGTCGTACCCGTCGCGGTCATCGGCTGGTTCGGCGCCGCCGGGTACGCCAAGGCGGCCGGGTTCCTCGCCGGTGGCGTGGGAACGGCGGGTGCCGCCGGGGCAGCGGCGGCGTCGAGCGGCGGCGCGTCGGGCGGGGCGGCGGCGTCCGAAGGGCTGGGGGCGCCGGTGAAGGCGGGGATCGCCGCCGGTGTCGTGGCCGCGGGAATCGCGGCGGTGGTCCTGGCCCTGGCCGGCAGCGAGAGCCCGGGCCCGCCGCCACCGCCGAAGGCGGCCCCTGCGGCGTCCGCACCGGCGGCACAGCCGTCACCGGAACCTCCCCCACCACCGAGGCCGGCCCCACCGGCGGCAGCCGAGCCCCCGACACCACCCCTCACACCCACGCCGACCCCGACACCGACGCCGACACCACCCCCCACCCCGAAGCCCACGCCGCCCCTCACACCAACACCGACACCGACGCCGCCACCGACGCCGCCACCTCCTCCCTCACCCTCCCCGCCACCACCGACTCCACCTCCGCCCGCCCCGGAGGTCTACCGCTGGAGTGAGCTGTCGTACGACGTCGCCGGTGACGGTACGCGGCCCGAGATGCGGCTGGGGGAGAGCAGTTGGGCGTGGCAGCGGTCGGAGGTGTCGATCGCCGACGAGCGGTACGCGCACGGCGTCACGGTGCACGGGCGCTCCGCGGTCACCATCGACCTCAACCGCGAGTGCTCCTCGTACGACGCCCTGGTCGGCGTCGACGACCTGACGATGAAGCTCGGCAAGGTCCGCTTCTCGGTCCATGCCGACGGGGTCCAGCTCTGGCGGTCCGGGATCGTCAAGGGTGGCGATCCGGCGGTTCCCGTGCAGGTGAACGTCGCGGGCCGGGAGACGGTACGACTGGTGGTCGAACCGCACGGCCCCTTCGACAACGTGGCACTCGCGGACTGGGCGGAATCCCGGTTCACCTGCACGTAGCGACGGCGGGGCGTCACGCAGCCCGGCGGAACGGCGTACCGCCCGCGCCCGGGCCCAGCGAGGTCCGCGCCCGCAGCCGCCCGCGGCGCGAAAGCGACGCCTGGCCCGATCCGCCACCCGCAGCCGCCCACGGCGGGAAGGGACGACCGACCTGGGCGCTGCCCGCAGCCGCCCGCGGCGGGAAGGGGACGTGCCGGGGGGTGTCCGCCCGCAGCGGTTGTCGCGTCAACACGGGCACCCTCTACAACAGACCGATTCCGCGACGTTCCGAGGACGGACACCCCCCGGCGCGGCCCCGAACCACCCACCGAACCCTGGGCGCTACGCGCACCCCCACCGAACCCGCACAGGCGCCGCAGGCATGAGACGCGCACCCCCGACCACCCGCACAGGCGCCGCAGGCATAAGACGCACACCCCCACCCCACCCGCACAGGCGCCGCAGGCATAAGACGCACACCCCCGACCACCCGCACGCGCCTACTGCCGCACCGCCCGAGGCACCCCGCCGCCCAACGCCCCCCGCTGCGGCACGATCCCCGCCGGTACCGCGCGTGCCCGCGCGGGCGTTCCCGTCCAGCACGTGCCCCGCCGCGCGAGCAGCCGGAGCAGCCACAGCTCCAGGGAGATCAGGTCCGCCAGCCCGTCCAACGGCAACGCCTCCCCCGCCGCGGCCGCCCGCAGGGCCTTCCGCACGACCCGCGCCTCGACCAACCCCGCCTCCGCCAGCAGCGGCCTCTCGAACAACCCCAGCAAGGTGTCCGCCGCCACCCGCACCCCCGCCCGCGCCGTCGCCGTCGCCACTGCCTGGGTCGGGGTCCCCCAGCCGCTCGGCAGCTCGCTCACCCCGGCACCCTCCAGCACCGTACGCAGGATCGCCCCCCGCGCTCCGGGCCGCACCCGCAGCGCCTCCGGCAGCGCCCGGCACGCGCGCACGACCTGGTTGTCGAGGAACGGCACGTGCAGCCGCTGCGAGCGGATCTCCGCGGCCTGCTCCAGCACCCGCACCTCCGCCGCCTGCCGGGCCAGCGCCGCACGCGCACGGAAGTCACCGGGCCGCTGCCCCGGCCCCACCCCCGACCGCTGCATCGCCGTCTGCAGCCGAACCGATACTTCAGCCAGCGCCTCCCCGGTCAGCCACCGTGCCGCAGGCCCGGGTCTGCCCCAGGTCAGTGCCGCGAGCGACGCCTCCAGGGCGCCCGCCCCGGCCCAGTCGCCGCCACCGCCCGCCGCCCCGCCCGGCATCACGTCGAACCGCCGGCGGCGCAGCTGCTCGGCGAGCGCCTCCAGCCCCACCCGGTACGGCGTCCGCGCCAGCCGCCGCGCCGCGGCGTACACCCGCGCCGGAACCATCACCGACCCGTCCGCCTTGGCCAGCGCCGCGACCGGCCGCACCAGATGACGCCGCTTGCGGTCCATCAGCAGGTCGGCCAGCCGCGCCGGGTGCGCGTCGAGCACCTGCCGGGCGCCGTACCCGGTGAAGTGGTCCGCGCTCCCGGCCGCCAGCCGCATCCGGTGCCGCGCCGCGGCCACCAGGCACGCCCCCGGCTCGTCCGTCAGCGGCCCGTCCAGGTCGGCGTACGGCAGCGCCTCCTCGCCTCCGGTGACCACCACGTGGTGCAGCCGCGGGTTGCCCGCCAGCGCCCCGGCACGCTCCAGCTCGGCCTCCCGCCCGCCGACGGCGAGGTCGTTGAAGGTGACGGCCAGCAGCCGCTCGCCCGCGCCGGCCCCGTGGCCGAGCACGGCCCCCGGCATCCCCGGCATCCCCGGCAGCCCGGCCGCCAGCAGCGCCAGCGTGCCGGACGCCGGTCCCCCGGACAGATCCGCCCCGATCCCCGGCACCGGCATCCCGCGCGCGGCACGCCGTTCCGCGGGGCCCATGCCGGGCACCGGCCCGGGGTCGATGCCGTCGCCCGGCACGTGCCGCGGCGCGGCGAGCCGCGTCCGCACCGCCTCCACCAGCGCGTCCCGTACGCCGTCCACCGCGCTGTCCGGGTCGGCCGCGGGGGCCGCCACCGCGAGCGAGGCCACCGGCTCGTACCCGGCGATCTCGCGCGCCCCGGCACGCAGGATCAGCGCATGCCCCGGGGGAATGCGCTTCACGCCGTCGTACGGGGTGGAGTCGTCCAGCGCGGCCGGTACGTCGGGAGCGGCCAGCAGCGCGGCGAGATGACCGAAGTCGAGGTTGGCCTCGATGAGGTCGGCCAGCGGCAGCGCCGCCGTGGCGTACGCCGTGCCGCCGGCCCAGGGGGTGTAGAACACCGGGCGCGCGCCCGCGAGATCGCCGCAGACCATCACCCGCCGGCCCACCTGGACGACGGCCGTGTAGCTGCCGGGCCAGGCGGTCAGGTGCCGGAGCGCGCCGCCCCGCGCGGCGAACAGCGCGACCCGCAGCTGCTCGTCCGTCGCGCCGCAGATGCCGAGGACGGCGATGCGGGTCTGGGGGTCGGCGGACACGACGCGCACCTCGTCGGGGCGCCAGTCACCGACGGCCCACAGCGGATCGGGGTCGCCCCACAGCAGTTGGGACCCGACCGGGTGCACGGTCTCGCCGTCGTACCCGGTGGCCCCCGCGGAGCCGGCTCCCCCGGCACCAACGGGCCCGCCAGGCCCCCCGGCCTCCGCGAACCCCGCGCTCCCCACGGCTCCCGAGGCGGTGCTGCTCCATCCCACCAACCACCGCATCGCCGCCTCCACAGGCTGTGGACAACCAGTGCACCGTACGAACTGGTTCCCCATGCTGCCATGAAGGGTGCGCCCCCGGAGCGTCGGCGGAGCCGCTTGTGCTCCCTCCCGTGCGCCCCTGCGAAGCGCGCGCGTGGACGCCGACACTCCGTCCGTCCGCCAGGACTTCGACGCGAATGCGCCCCCGTTACGCGCCCCAAAGACACCCAACGCGCCCTCAACTGCCATGGTGGGAGCGGTCGTCACCCGAAAGAGGCGGGATCGATTTTCGGCCAAATCGCCGTCACGGAGACACGCTCGAACACGCTCCGTACAGGCCCGCGCGCCCCTGGTCCGGCGCGCAGTCCGGGAGACGGGCCACGCCTCCCGGACCGGTCCGCCGCCCGCGGGGATGAAGGCGGCGGTGTCCCCCAGCCCGCTGGATCCAGTACAGCGGGCCGACCCACGCACGGCCCATGGAACCGCTCCCCCGATGGCCGGAGTAGAGCGCACGGGCGGGCGCACGGCCACACATCGGGAGCACACGGCAACAGTCCGTACAGAGGCCGCACTTCAGTACGGACCACAATCCCGCCATCCGGAACAATGCCTCTTAACGCTTGGGATGCGGCGAACTACGCTGGGTTTACGAATGCCGCATGGTTATGCCAGCGCGGCAGCCGTCTGTGTCGAGGGGTGGCGCATGTCCAGGGAGCAACGCGGGCCGAACGAAAAGCTCGGCGCCGTTCTCGCCCTCGCGGGAATCTCCAACGCAGGCCTCGCACGACGCGTCAACGACCTTGGCGCCCAACGAGGCCTGACACTTCGCTACGACAAGACGTCCGTGGCGCGCTGGGTGTCGAAGGGCATGGTGCCGCAGGGTGCGGCGCCGCACCTCATCGCCGCCGCCATCGGCCAGAAGCTCGGCCGTCCGGTGCCGCTCCACGAGATCGGCCTGGCCGACGCCGACCCCGCGCCCGAAGTGGGCCTCGCCTTCCCCAGAGACGTGGGACAGGCGGTGCGCTCGGCAACCGAGTTGTACCGTCTCGACCTCGCCGGCCGCCGCGCGGGTGGCGGCGGCATCTGGCAGTCGCTCGCCGGCTCGTTCGCAGTGAGCGCATACGCAACGCCCGCCTCGCGGTGGCTGATAACCCCGGCCGACAGCTCGGTGGCGCGGGACGCGAGCCCGGTGGAGGGCTCCGGCGCACCGATCAAAGTCGGCCACAGTGATGTGCAGAAGCTGCGCGAGGCCGCCGAGGACGCCCGTCGCTGGGACTCCAAGTACGGCGGCGGCGACTGGCGATCGTCCATGGTGCCCGAGTGCTTACGAGTCGAGGCCGCGCCCCTCCTGCTCGGCTCCTACTCCGACGATGTCGGCCGCGCCCTGTTCGGCGCCGCCGCCGAACTGACCCGACTGGCCGGCTGGATGGCCTTCGACACCGGCCAGCAGGAGGCGGCCCAGCGCTACTACATCCAGGCCCTGCGCCTGGCCCGCGCGGCGGCGGACGTCCCCCTGGGCGGCTACGTGCTCGCCTCGATGTCCCTCCAAGCCACGTACCGCGGCTTCGGCGACGAGGGAGTGGACCTCGCCCAGGCGGCCCTGGAACGCAACCGCGGGCTGGCCACGGCCCGCACCATGAGCTTCTTCCGGCTGGTCGAGGCCCGGGCACACGCGCGCGCCGGCGACGCGCAGGCGGCCGGCGGCGCCCTCAAGGCGGCCGAGAGCTGGCTGGAGCGCGCCCGGCCCGGCGACAGCGACCCGAACTGGCTCGGCTTCTACTCCTACGACCGCTTCGCCGCCGACGCCGCCGAGTGCTACCGCGATCTGAAGGCCCCACGCCAGGTCCGCCGCTTCACGGAGCAGGCCCTGTCCAGACCGACGGAGGAGTTCGTCCGCTCCCACGGCCTGCGCCTGGTCGTGTCGGCGGTCGCCGAACTGGAGTCGGGCAACCTGGACGCGGCCTGCGAGCAGGGCGTGCGGGCGGTGGAGGTGGCCGGCCGCATCTCCTCGGCCCGCACCACCGAGTACGTGAAGGACCTGCTGCACCGCCTGGAGCCGTACGGTGACGAGCCGCGCGTCGTGGAACTGCGCGAGCGCGCCCGTCCGCTCCTGATGACCCCGGCCTGATCCGAAGCCGCGCCCGCTCCCGGGTTTGAGGCGATTGTCAGTGGCGCAGTGCACTATCGAACCCGGGAGGTGGAACAGGTGATCGCTTACGACTGCGACGTGCTGGTGATCGGCGGCGGCATCATCGGCCTGTCGACGGCGCACGCGATCACCCGCGCCGCCCCGGGCACACGGGTAACGGTGCTGGAGAAGGAACCGGGCCCGGCCCGCCACCAGACGGGCCGCAACAGCGGAGTGATCCACAGCGGCATCTACTACCGCCCCGGCTCCCTCAAGGCGCGCTACGCGGTGCGGGGCGCCGCGGAGATGGTGAAATTCTGCGCGGAGTACGACATCCCGCACTCCGTCACCGGCAAGCTGATCGTCGCCACCGACCGCGCGGAGCTGCCCCGGCTGCACGCCCTGGTCCAGCGCGGCCGGGAGAACGGCATCCCGGTCCGCGAGCTGGGCGCCGCCCAGATCACGGAGTACGAACCGGAGGTCCGCGGCCTGGCGGCGATACACGTCGCCACGACCGGCACCTGCGACTACGTCGCCGTCGCCCGGCAGCTGGCCGAGTCCTCGGGCGCGGAGATCCGCTACGGCGCGGAGGCGGTCCGCATCGACCGCCGCCCGTCCCTCGGTGTCGCGGTCCGTACGCGATCCGGTGACGTGGTCCGCGGCCGGGTCCTGGTCAACTGCGCCGGGCTCTACTGCGACGAGATCGCCCGGATGACCGGGGACGACCCCGAGATGCGGATCGTCCCCTTCCGTGGCGAGTACTACGAGCTGGCGCGACCGGAGCTGGTGCGGGGCCTGGTCTACCCGGTCCCGGACCCGGCCTTCCCCTTCCTCGGCGTGCACCTGACCCGCGGAATCGACGGGAGCGTGCACATCGGGCCCAACGCGGTGCCGGCCCTGGCCCGGGAGGGCTACGGCTGGGGCGTGCTGCGCCCCCGCGAGCTGGCCGCCACGCTCACCTGGCCCGGCTCCTGGCACATCGCCCGGCAGCACTGGCGGTACGGAGCGGGAGAGCTGCGACGCTCCCTGGCCAAGGGAGCCTTCACGACGGCGGTGCGCAGACTGCTGCCCGCGGTGACGGAGGGCGACCTGGTGCCGACGGCGGCGGGGGTGCGGGCGCAGGCCGTCCTGGCGGACGGGACGCTGGTGGACGACTTCCTGATCCGGGAGGGGTCACGGGCGGTCCACGTACTGAACGCGCCGTCCCCGGCGGCGACGGCGTCCCTGCCGATCGGCCGGGAGGTGGCCCGCAGAGCACTGACGGCACTGGGCCGCTGCTGAGACGCGGGGCGCCGCCCGCGGCGCCGCGGGCAAAGGCAAAGGCAAAGGCAAACCGCACACACCGTAAAATCGACTCCACTGTGTCTGACTCCCACCACGCCCCCGAACACCCCACCGGTCGCGCGCCCGGCGGGTCGCTCCGCCGCGCCCGGGCAAAGGGCGAACCCCGCTTCCCCGACGGCCCCAAGGCCGACCCCGCCGGTGCGCACTTCGAGCGGCGGATCCGGAGCTTCCAGCCGCGCCGCAGCAGGGTGACCGCCGGCCAGGCGGACGCCCTTCAGCGGCTGTGGCACAAGTGGGGGCTGGACATCGACGGCCGACGCGTCATCGACCTCACCGATCTCTTCGGCAACGCCAACCCCGTCGTCCTGGAGATCGGCTTCGGCATGGGCGAGGCCACCGCCCGGATGGCCGCCGCCGACCCGGACACCAACATCCTCGCCGTGGACGTCCACACCCCCGGCCAGGGCAACCTGCTCAACCTCGCCGACCAGGACGGCCTGACCAACATCCGCGTCGGCAACGGCGACGCGATCATCCTGCTCCGCGAGATGCTCGCCCCCGACTCCCTCGACGGGCTCCGCGTCTACTTCCCCGACCCCTGGCCCAAGAAGCGGCACCACAAGCGCCGGCTGATCCAGCCGGAGTTCCTCACCCTGGCCGCCTCCCGGCTCAAGCCCGGCGCCATCGCCCACTGCGCCACCGACTGGGAGCCGTACGCCGAGCAGATGCTCGAGGTCTTCACCGCACACCCCGACTTCGAGAACACCCAGCCCGACGGCGGTTTCGCGCCTCGTCCCGCCCACCGTCCGCTGACCCGTTTCGAGGGCCAGGGACTGGACAAGGGTCATGTGGTGAACGACCTGCTCTTCCGCCGCGTACACCCCAGCCGAAAAGATCACCCCACCGGTGCCTGAAGCCGACCCCGCCCGCTCGCCGAGGTCGGCGCCCCCGTCTCGTTAGGGTCGATGCCGTGGCCACCTGCCCGCCGTACCAGCCGCCGGACCAGTCGCCGTACCCGCCCCCGATCCGCCACCTGGCCCGCACCACCGGCCACAACCCGCACCAGCCCCGCTGGTGGCAACGCACCTGGGTGCGTTACGGCGCTCTGAGCACCCTGCTCGCCCTCTCCGGCCTGGTCATCCTGGCCCTGGTCCGCGAGCAGACCGGCACGGAGGGCTTCCTGGTCGGCCTGGGACTCGCCGTCCTGCCCGTCCCCCTCCTGCTGGCCGCGTTCCGCTGGCTGGACCGCGTCGCGCCCGGCCCCTGGCGCGACCTGCTCTTCTCCTTCGCCTGGGGCGCCTGCGCAGCGGCACTGATAGCGATCGTCGCCAACAGCTTCGCGACCCGCTGGATAGCCACGGCCACCGCCGACCCGACCGGCGCCGACACACTCGGCGCCACCGTCATAGCCCCGATCGTCGAGGAGACCGCGAAGGCCGCCGCCGTCCTCCTGGTCTTCCTCTTCCGCCGCCACCACTTCACCGGCATCCTCGACGGCGTCGTCATCGCGGGCGTCACCGCGACCGGCTTCGCCTTCACCGAGAACATCCTCTACCTCGGCACCGCCTTCGGCACCGACCAGCTCGCCGGAGACCGCGGCATCGCCTCCGTCACCGCGGCGACGTTCTTCGTCCGCATCGTGATGTCGCCGTTCGCCCATCCGCTCTTCACGGTGCTCACCGGCATCGGCTTCGGCATCGCCGCGCTGTCCGCGGACGCCCGGCGGGCCGGACGCGTCCGCCGCATGCTGCTCCCGCCGGCCGGACTGCTCCTCGCGATGGGCATGCACGCCCTGTGGAACGGCTCGACGTCCTTCGGCGAGTACGGCTTCTTCGCCGTGTACGCGACCTTCATGGTGCCCGTGTTCGGCCTGCTCACCTGGCTGGTGATCTGGACCCGGCAGCGCGGGCTGCGCACCGTCCGGGCCGAGCTGGCCGCGTACGTCGCGGCCGGGTGGCTGGCGCCGGCCGAGCCCTTCGCGCTCGGCTCGATGCGCGCCCGCCGCATCGCCCGCGACCACGCCCGGCGCCACGCCGGGAAGGCGGCGGCACGGGCGGTGGCGGAGTACGAGGCGTACGCGACCTCGCTGGCGTTCCTCCGGCACCGGGGCGGCCGGGGCAGGGCGGGCGCCGACTTCGTCGTACGGGAACGGCGGCTGCTGGAGGAGCTGTGGCGGCGCCGGGAGGCAGCGCGCCCGGCCCTGGACTACGCGGCCCGGGCCACGGCACCGCCGGTACCCGTGATGCCCCCGCCCTGGCCCGCGTACGGCCCGCACCAGCCGTACGGGCCCTACGGGCGGCACGCACCGTACGCCCCGTACCCGCCGACCCGTACCACCACCCGTACCGCTCATGAACCGGCGCAACCAGCGCGACCGGCACAACCGGCAGCCCTGACGTCGGGGGGTCGCCGCCAGGACCGCCGGGGTTCAGGGCGGAGTGACCGTGAGGGCGTCAGACGTTGAGGCCCTTGCTCCGCAGCCAGGCCAGCGGGTCCACGCCGGAGCCGGACCCCTCGGGGTGCACCTCCAGGTGGAGGTGGGCCCCGGTCACGTTGCCCGTGGCGCCGACGCGGCCGATGACCTCGCCGGTGGTGACCTTCTGGCCGACGCTGACGCTGATGGAGGACTGGTGGGCGTACCAGATCTCGGTGCCGTCATCGAGGGTGAGCACCGTCTTGTAGCCGTACGACCCGTCCCAGCCGGCGGACGTGATGGTGCCGCTGTGCACGGCCTTGAGCAGCGTGCCCGTGGGTGCGGCGAAGTCGAGGCCGGTGTGGTGGCCGGAGGACCAGTAGGCACCGGCCTGCCCGAAGGTGGAGGAGATGGTGTACGAGGAGGTCGGCAGCGCGTACTGCTTGGCGAGCTGCGCCAGCCGCTCGGCCTCGGCCTTCTTGCGGGCCTCCTCTTCGGCCTTCTTCTTCGCGGCCGCGGCCTTGGCCTCCGCCTCCTGGGCCGCCTTCTCGGCGGCCTCCGCGGCCTTCTTCTCGGCGGCGGCCCGGGCCTCGGCGGCGGCCTTGCTCTCGACCTGGTCCTGCTGCTGTTCGGCCTGCGCCATGATCCGCGCCCGCAGCGCCTCACCGGCGTCGGCGGCGCCCTCGTCGGTGTCCGCGGACGCCACGGCGAGGTTGCTGAGCGGCGTCGCGGAGCCCTCGGGGGCCTTCTCCTCGTCCGAGATGAGGGAGCCGACGTTCGGCAGGTCGGGCATGGAGATCGACACCGGCGGCTTGCCGGTCTGCGCGCTGGCCATGCCGCCCGCTCCGACGGCGGCTATGACACCGACGCCGAGGACCGTGGAGCTGCGGGCGAGTCCGCCGCGCTGCTTGGCGACACGGTGCCGGCCGCGGACGGGCCGGACGGACTCCGCGGTGGGGTTCCACTCCTCCCACGGACCGTCGTCGCTGCGGGGTGCGCCATAGGCGAAGGTGTCGCTGTCGCGCTGGTTCGGCACGAACGGGGCCTCGGGGGCAGGCCGGTTGGACGCCACGTGGGCGTACTCCTTTCCTTCCTTCTCCGCCTACCGGGTTAGCTGACGGGTTCGGAGCAGGAAGGTCTCCTACGCGCGTATACGAGCCGTGTCTCCACGGCGCCATACGCGCGATTCACCCCAAGGTGGTGGTTCCCCGGTTCCTGCGCATCTCTGCGAAGGATTCGGCGCGTGCGCGCGGAGCCGCCTTCTGTGACGGCTGGGACGACCGCGCTGCGTTATCGAACGTTAATAGACCCGAGGCTCTTATTCCAAGCCGTTCCTCTTGATCATTAACGATCTCGCCACGGACACAGGCCCCAGGAGCGGCGAAAACCGGGCGAGTTGACTCGGCCTCAGCGCAGCCCCACCCGCCGTCGTTCAAGTTTCAACACCTGACGTTGTATCAGTTGTTATCGGAGGGCGCTCGACCGGTCACGACTCGTGACAATGATCAAGAACGGGTGATCAGGGGCGGATGATGAGGGCGGGTGGTCAGGGACCGTGCGGCCGGCGCACGGCGAGCAGCGCCATGTCGTCCGTCGTGCCGCCCCCCGTGTGCCGGTGCACGTCGTCGGCGAGCGCGTCGAGCAGTTCGCCGGGACGCCGGAACACCCGGCCGGCGAGCCGGGCCCGGGGGTCGTAGAACGCACCGCGGGCATCGCGGGCCTCGGACAGCCCGTCGGTGTGGAGCAGCAGCGTGGCCCCGCCGGGGAACCCGGTCTCCTCGGCCCGGTCGGGCCACCCGCCCAGCTCCCCCATGCCGAGCGGCAGGGCGGTGTGGCAGGCGGTCAGCGCGCGCAGGGTGCCGTCGGCGTGCAGCAGCAGCGGCGGCGGATGGCCGCGGTTGACGAGGCGCACGACCCCGTCGCCGTGCGGGAGTTCGGCGAGTACGGCGGTGGTGAAGCCCTCGTAGGCGTCCAGCCCCGCACGGCGGGCACCCTCGCGGGCCAGCGCCCGCTCCAGCCGCTGCGCGACCGCCTCCAGCGTCGCCTCCTGCTCGGCGGCCTCCCGGAACGCCCCGATCACCACGGCCACCGCCGCCACCGCGCCCATGCCCTTGCCGCGCACGTCCCCCACGATGAGCCGGACCCCGTGCGGGCTGTCCTGCACGGCGTACAGGTCGCCGCCGATGAAGGCGTCCGCCTGGGCCGCCTCGTAGCGGGCCGCGATCTCGAAGCCGCCGATCCGCTCCGCGGGCTCGGGCAGCACCGCCCGCTGGGCCGCCTCGGCGATCTCGCGGGCGGAGGCGAGGCGCTCGCCGGTCCGCCGCACGAAGGCGTTGACCAGGACGGCGAGGACCGCGACCGTCGCGATGGTGATCAGCTCGGTGATCGAGTCGATCCGATGGGCGACGCCGAGCGTGAGCTGCAACGTGCTCACGACGGCGACGGTCGCCGCCCCCGTGAGCACCGTGCCGCGCCGCGAGTAGAGCGGGGCGGCGATCAGGGGCGCGGCCGTGTACAGGGGCCCGGCGGTGAAGTACCGGGGGGTGAAGACGTCGTACACGGCACCGCCGACGATCAGCAGCACCGGGAGCAGGCGCACCAGGGTCCGGGCGTACGGGATGCGCCGCGGCTCGCGGCGGCCGGGACCGGGCGGTGCGGAGACCGGGGGCACGGGGGCGGGCGGGGCGGGAGCGGACGGCGTGGGGGCGGAGTGCGTGGGGGCGGAGTGCGTGGGAGTTCGGCCGGTCCGGCGCCGTCTGGGATTCGGGCTCTCGTCCGAGCCTCCGTACGGGCCCTCGTCCGGTCCCCCGTCCTGATCACCAGGCCGCACCACTCGTCTCCCGCCACGCACACACGGCCACGCCGCTTCCCGTCCCGCCCGTCCAGGTTTCCCCCGGTGGGGGCGGGGAGCGAGCGGTGAGGGCCGACCGGATGACGTAACCGCCGAAGGGAGGCGCAGGGAGCAGCACAGGAGGCGCATGGGGCGCACGGGGCACACGGGACCCATGGAGCGCAGGGGGCACAGAGGGAGGTGCAAACACACCGACGGCCGGAACCCTTATGGATTCCGGCCGTCGGCCTTCAGTAGCGGGGACAGGATTTGAACCTGCGACCTCTGGGTTATGAGCCCAGCGAGCTACCGAGCTGCTCCACCCCGCGTCGTTGTGTCACCAGTGTACGCCATGTGCGGGACGCGAAGCACACGGGTTGTGCGTGACCCGTCCCACTCCTTCCCGCGCCCTTCTCACCGCCCTCCCGCGCCCTCCCGCTCCCTGCTCATTCCCCCGGGTTGTCCGCGTGGGTCAGGGTCTCCCAGGAGACGAACAGGTCGTCGGTGCCGGCCGGCCGCATCTTCGCGGCGAGTTCGTGCGCGGTGGGGACGGAGAGGCCGAGCCGGTTCTCCAGGTGGTTGAGGGCGACCTCCAGGTCGGGCCCCAGGTTCCGCTCGGTCCTGCCGCCGCACAGCCACTTCGGCGCCGACCCGGCCAGCTGGTGGCGGGCGTGCAGGTCGAGGGCGGCCTTCAGCCGCTCCTCGGCCTCGCCGTACAGGTCGACGCCCTGGTGCCAGGCGGTCTCGGCGATGTGCGCGGTGGCGGCGATCGAGTAGCCGACGTGCGCGAAGTTCCGGCAGGTCTCCTGGGTGACGCCGTCCTTGTACTCCGTCTGCTCGAACCAGTACGACGCCAGCCGCTTCGGGGTGTCGATGGAGCTGCCGGCCGGAGTCAGCGGCAGCCTGCCGTCCTTCTCCAGGTAGAAGTAGGCGGGCACCCGGTCCCGGAAGCGCTCGAGGGCGTCGTTGAAGGCCTTGTGGTCGTCGAGGAACACGGCGGCGGAGATCGCGCCGTCGGTCATGATCAGGTCCCAGTTGCCGTTGAAGTCGGGGACCTTCTCCGTCAGCACGGACAGGTGGGCGGTGCGCAGCATCTCCTCGAAGCGCCGTACCCGGTCGGCCGGCCAGCCCGCGCCCGGCGTGTACCGCACGATCTCGGCGGCCCGGGCCCAGGTCGACGCGGTCCACCCGGCCTGGAGCCCGGCGTTGTCCCCGGTGTGCTCCCTCAGCTTCGCCGACCAGGCGTCCATGATCTGCCGGGCCTTGGCCGCGTGCTGTTCCTTGCCGTTGACGGCGAACAGCAGGGCCTGGGTGTAGGCGGCGATGGCGTCCTCACGCTCCTCCTCGCAGCCGCGGCCGGCCTTCTTCCCGGCGGGGCAGAAGACGGTCTCGAAGGGCCGGGCCCGGTGCTTGTACGACCCGTAGTCGCTGTCCCGCATGCTCAGATACGCCGTGAGCCACGGCTCCCGGCCGGCGGTGGCGTTCTCGCGTACGGTGTCCAGCTGGGCCCGGCTGACGAGCACGCCGGGGTGGGCGAACTCGGCGTCGGCGGGCAGCGCCCGCACCATCGACCGGCTGCCCGGTTCCTGACCGCACGCGGCGAGCAGCCCCGCGGCGAGGAACCCGGCGACCAGGGCCGTCGCCCGCCTGCCCACTGACCTCATCGCCACCTCCGCGTCGGCCTCCGGGACGGTCACTGGCAGCGTGCCCGGGCCGTGGGCGGGCCGCAGGTCGGATTGGGCCGATCGGCCGCCGCTCCGGTCGCCCCCGGAGGTGAGGGCCGGTCGGCCCGGAAGGTGGAGGCCGGTCGGCCCGGGAGAGGGCCCTCGGTCAGCCCGGGAGACGGCGGTCGGTCTGCCCGGGAAACGGCGGTCGGTCGATCCAGGAACCAGCGGTCAGGCCCCAAGAGACGACGGCAGGACGGCCCGGGAGACGGCAGCCGGTCGATCCAGGAAGCAGCGGTCGGCCACCCCAGGAGACGACGGTCGGCCAGCCCACGGCACAACGGTCGGCCACCCCAGAAAACAACGGTCGGCCAGCCCACGGCACAGCGGTCGGTCAGTCCAGGAGGTGGCGGTTGGGGGCCTTGGCCCGCTCGGCGTACTGCTCCAGGACGACCACGTCCGCGCCGCCCGCCGCCAGCAGCCCGCTGCCGTCGGCGCCGGCCACGAAGGTGTCCGGCTCCCGCCACGCGGTCACGACGCGCCGCACGCCCGCGTCGAGGATCAGCCGGGCGCAGGGCGCGGGACGGGAGGCACGGCGGGCGCAGGGTTCCAGGCTGCTGTACACCGTGGCGGCCGCGAGCCTCGGGTCCTGAGGGTCGACCTTGGCGAGGGCCGCCTCCTCCGCGTGCACGACGGGGTCACCGCCCTCCCGTGAGTGCCCGCGCGCGAGTTCCGTCCCGTCCGCGGCGACCACCGCCGCCCCCACGCTGAACGCGGTCCGGGACGGCGGGCACAGCTCCGCCAGTTCGCAGGCGAGCGCCAGCCAGTGCCGGTCGGCGGCGGTCACGGCGCTGCCCGTGCCGGGGGCGGTGGGCTCGTAGCGCATGAGCACGACGTCCTCGATCCGCCGCGCCTCCACCAGGCGCAGCCGCCCGCGCTGGTAACCGCCGGGGCCGAAGAGGCGGGGCGCGTCCGGGTCGCCGACGAGCATGGGCGCGAGGACGAGCTGGAGTTCGTCGGCGAGGCCCTGGAGCAGCAGCTGGGTGTGGACGGTGCCGCCGCCCTCGACCATCAGCCGCCGTACGCCCCGTCCGTCGTGCAGGTACTCCAGTACGGCCCGCCACTCCACCTCGGCACCCAGCGCCACAACGTCGGCCGCGAGCCCCAGCGCCCGGGCCCGCTCGGCACCCCGGTCGGTGGTGAGGACGACCTTGTCGCCGCCGGTGTGCCAGAAGTTCGCCGTCGGGTCCAGCTCGCCCGTGCCGCTGACGGTCACCTTCAGCGGGTACTCCGGCCGGCCCGCGGCGACCCGGGCGGCCCGTCGCCCGGGCGAGTTGACCAGCAGCCGCGGGTTGTCGGCGCGGATGGTGCCGGCGCCGATCAGGATGGCGTCCACGGAGGCCCGTACCTCGTCGACCCGGTCGAAGTCGGCCGGGCCGGACAGCAGCAGCCGCTCGGGGCCGGTGTCGTCCAGGTAGCCGTCGAGGGAGACGGCCGCGGACAGCAGGACGTGGGGGAGGGGCATCGGCGGGCTCCGGGACGCGAGCGGACGGTATGGGTGGACGGTGGGGCGACCTAGGTATCTGTGAGCCGGACGAATTGCACTGGTTCCGCCAGGACCCGGCCGGCGTTCCGCACATCGGCGGTGCGCGCGGCGAGTGTCGCCACCGCGAGCCGGTGCGGTAGCGCTTCGCCGAACTTCAGGCCCCGCACGGCCCGCTCGTCGACCTCGGGCAGGCACAGTCCCGGGGTCACTTCTCTGACAGCGGTTCGCCAGCTCTCGGGAGTGACGTCGTCGCGGAGCCGGATGGACCGGTCGTCGGCCCGCCGGTGCGGTATGACGACGGACGGCAAGGATGCGGCGAGGGTGGCGTTGGCTCGCTGACCGGCCCACGTCCACCAGCGGACGTCGCCGTCGGAGTGCCGGGCGATGAGGGTGCCGCCGGGGTGGGCGGTGTGCAGGTGCCGGGCGCGGACCTCGGTGAGCTGTGCGGTCGCGCGAGGCGTCAGACGGACCGGCGGGTCCTGGCCGAGCAGCACGTCACGCGCGCCGCGGGCGAGTTCGAAAGACCGGACGCGTGCGGCGGCGAAGCCGCTCCAGCGGGCGCGTCCGCCTTCGTCGGCCGGTTCGACGAAACAGCGTTTCCGGCTCCAGTCGATGTAGGTCACCAGCCAGCTGCGCCCGGCGAGCAGCAGCTTGCGCGGGCCTTCGATGTGCTCGGTGAGCAGGTCCGGATCGGTGCGGCCGATCTCGCTGCGGCCGTTGTACACGGTGAACTCGGGCGGAGCGGTGAACATCGCCGTGAGGTTCATGAAGTGGCGGTAACCGTAGCGGCGTTCTGCCTCGGGGCCGATGAAGAGCAGGCCGCCGTCCTCTTCCAGGTATCCCTGTTCCACGAGGTGGCGCACGACGGGAGCCGCACCGGGGCCGAAGGGACCCATGCCGTTCCACCACTCCTGCCACAGGTTCTCGCCGACACGCCGTTCCTGCAGGCACAGCCCCAGCAGTTGCTGGGCGACCAGGTGGCGGGGCTCCGGTGGTGCGACGACCGGTTCGACCCAGCCGCGGGACCACTGGAGCAGGAGCGCAGCGGCGGAGAGCAGCCCTTCGCCGTCGAGGGCGAGGAAGAGGCAGTTACGCCCGGTGCCGGGGCGCCGACCGGTTCGGCCAAGGCGTTGCAGGAAGGAGGCGACGGTGGAGGGGGCGTCGATCTGGATGACACGGTCGAGGTCGCCCACGTCGATACCGAGTTCGAGAGTGCTGGTGGAGACGATCACACAGTCGCGTCCTTCGGCGAAGGCGGCCTCCGCACGCCGGCGCTCGTCCACGGAGAGCGACGCGTGGGACAGGAAGGTGGTGATGCCCTTGGCCCGCAGGCGCTCGCCGAGTTCCTCGACCGTTCGGCGGCTCTCACAGAAGACGAGGCGCTTCTCGCCTCGGTGCAGGGCGGCGATGACCGTCGCGGCGTTGGCCACAGAACCGACGTAGTCCAGTTCGACGTCGCCGGGAGGCGGCGCGGCGGACGGCGAGGACCCGGCCGTCGCACCGCCGCCGGACGGCTCGGCGAGGTGAGGGGCCACGACCCGGGCAGGGCGCCGCTGCTCTCCCGAGCCCTGGAGCCATGCCAGCAGCTGGTGCGGGTTGCCGATTGTGGCCGACAGCCCGACCCGTTGCAGCGACCGTCCCACGACACGACTCAACCGCTCCAGGACCGCCAGCAGGTGCCAGCCACGGTCGTCGCCCCCGAAGGCGTGGACCTCGTCGACCACGACGGCGCGCAGACCGGAGAAGAAGGCATAGTGGTCCACCTTCGTGCTCACCAGCATCGACTCCAGGGACTCCGGCGTGGTGAGGAGGACGTCGGGTCGCTGGGCGAGGATTCGGCGCCGACGTGGTGTGGTGACGTCGCCGTGCCACAGTTCGGCGGTGCGGCCCAGCCATTCCGTGTAGGTGCGGAGCCGTGGGTGCAGGTTGTTGAGCAAGGCCTTGAGCGGGCAGACGTAGAGCACGCTGGTGCCCTTCCAGCCGTGCCGGTTCATGCGGGTGAGGAGGGGGAAGACGGCTGCTTCGGTCTTGCCTCCGGCCGTGGGGGCGAGCAGAAGCGCGTCCTCGCCGCTCAGGAGCGGTTCGGTCGCCGCCTCTTGCAGGGGACGCAGAGAGCGCCAGCCCAGGGAGTTGACGATGTGGTGGCCGAGGACCGGGTCGAGAAGGTCGAAGACGTCCGCGGCTCCCTCCTCGCCGCATGCACTCTGACCGGCGCCGGTTGTGTTCATGAGGTGTCCAGGTCCAGTGGGATGTCCCCGGCGCTGGTGGCCGCGCTCCGTTCGGTCTCCGTCAGCTCGGCGGTGTTCACGGTGAGGGCGTAGTGGGCCCGCGGGTCGAAGTCGGCGAACTCGTCCACCCGGTCGAGGATGTCGGCGACGAGCTTGCGCAGGTACAGCCGGGGCGCGATGCCGGCCTTGCCGCCCAGCGTCCCGGTGACCGCGCGCGCCAGCTCGTCGAGGTAGGGATCACCGACCCGTTCGGTGAGTCGGTCGGGATGGCGGGCGGCGCCCGCGTACAGATCGCGCACCTTGCGGCCCAGTTCGCCGAGCGACGTCAGATCGAAGCCGGGCAGCCGCAGCTGCACGGCGCGCGGGGAGTCGAACCGCGGATCGGTGGTGAAGTCGGTGGCGAGTCGCTGGGCGAGCGGCGCCAGCCGCTGCACGCCCTGTCGGCCGTCGTAGAAGGCAGGGGTTCCGGTGATGACGAGGAACAGCCCGGGGAAGCGTCCGGCGTCGATCTCGTCGAGGAGCTGGCGCAGCGCGTTGAGGGACTTCTCCCGCACGTCGCTGCGCACCCGCTGGAGCGTCTCGACTTCATCGAGGACGAGAAGCAGCCCGGGGTGCCCGCAGTCCCGTAGAACGGTGAGCAGGCCCTGGAGGAAGCCGAGGGCGGCGAAGTGGTCGAGGTCGCCTCGCACACCGGCGGCCCGCTTTGCGGACGCCGCCACGGACCGCTGCCCGCCGAGCCAGGCGATCAGCGCCTCGGCGGCTGCGCCGTCCCCTGCTGCCACGGCTCGCCGGTAGCCGCGCAGGGCTGCGGAGAAGGCGGGCGTGGTGCGGGCGACGTCGGCGAGCCGGCGCTCCAGGAGTTCGTCGACCGCCTCGGCCAGTGCGGCCTCGTCCTCCTCGGCGATGTCCCCGCCGGCGAGGACCTCCTCCTCGAGCGCGTAGAACCAGGAGTCCACCACCGCCCGAAGGGCGGACGGCGGGTGGGTGGCCGTGGTGAGGCGTTCGACGAGTCTGCGGTAGACGGTCTCCAGCCGGTGCAGCGGAGTCTCGGTCTCGGAGATCTGCACCTCGCTCACGGCCAGGCCGTGCCGTTTGGCCCGTTCGGCGAGCCAGCGCGCGAAGAAGGTCTTGCCGGAGCCGTACTCGCCGCGCAGGGCGTGGAAGGCCGAGCCGCCGCGGGTCACGGTGGCCAGGTCGTCGTCGAGGGCGGCCGTGAAGCGTTCCAGGCCGACGGCGAACAGGCCCAGGCCCGCCTGTGGCACGGTGCCTCGCCGCAGGGCGTCGATCACGTCGCGTCGGCGGGCGAGACTGATGTCGGTTCCTGCCACGTGCGTGCCTGTCATGTCCTGTCTCCGAGGAACTGCTGGGCGAGCAGCGCCTTGTCGAGCTGGACGGTGCGCCCGGACTCGACGAGCTGGAGTACGGGGTAGCCGTCGATGTTGAGAAGGCGTTCCAGCACGGTGGCGAAGCGCTCGGGGTTGCGCTGCGATTTCCCGGTGGCCGCCTGCGCCGCCGCCGCCACTGCACCGGGCGACAGCTTTCCGCCCGCCTCGAGCAGCGCGTCGAGTACGGCGGCGACCGCCTTGTCGGCCGGGGCGAGACGTACGAACTCGCGTTGCGCCTTGTACGGGGCCGACTGCACGGTCCGTTCTCCGGGGGTGCCCTGTCCGGGCACCATGAAGATGCCCTCGCTCTGCGGCTCACGCTTGGCCCGACGGGTCCGGCCTGCCGCGGGCTCCGCGTCGATCACCGGTTCGGTGGGCGCGTCCTCGTCCCTGCCGTGCCACCAGCCGGGGGCGGTACGCTCGATCGGCAGCAGGGTCCATCCGGCGGGGATCTGGTCCGCGGACGGTACGAGGGTGATCACGGGGACGGTGACCTCGGCCAGGGAGGCGCCGCCGTGGTATCCGGCCTGCCGGGCTGTGTAGCGCAGGTCCTCGCGCCACGGCAGCACCGCTCGGCCGCCGGGGGTCCGTACCCGTGGTCCGGCCACCGCGATCTCGCCGTCGCCCGGGGTGCCGGTGCGCCACCGGGCGCCTTGTGCTCCGTCGGCCACGGACGGCTGCTGTCCGCGCGCGGTGCGGTCGAGGACGTGGCCGTGATCGGACACGAGCACGACGGGCCTGCCGTAGTCGCGTGCGGCGTTGAGCAGGTCGGGCAGTCTGGCGATGTCGCTCAGCGACCACCGGCCACGGGCGCCTTCCCGGCCGTCGGCCAGCGCGTCGTCGATGGTGTTGACGATGACCGCGACGATGTCGTCGGTGGCCAGCGCCTGGAGCAGTTCGGGGGCGAGCCGGTGGCCGGGAGGTCCCT
Organism: Streptomyces hamibioticus; assembly: GCF_047946815.1. Taxonomy (NCBI): domain Bacteria; kingdom Bacillati; phylum Actinomycetota; class Actinomycetes; order Kitasatosporales; family Streptomycetaceae; genus Streptomyces; species Streptomyces hamibioticus. The sequence goes on along the minus strand of NZ_JBKKQY010000001.1, from coordinate 3,934,413 downwards.
CGAAGCCGCCCTTGTGGAAGAGGTGTGCGCCCCGGTGACGCTTCTTCCAGAAGGCGACGAACCCCGCCCGCTCCCTGTCCTGCCCGCCCTCGGCGGGGTGGCCGCACAGCAGCGAGGCACGGCTGGTGCGGGTGACCGATGGCAGCATCGACACCGCGGCCTGCCGGGCCGCCAGGCTGCCCTCACGGGGCTTGGGCACCACTTCTGTCCATACCCGCCGGTCCAGCTCACCGGCGAGTTGGACGGCGATGTCGGCGCTCATGCCGTCGAGAACCAGGATCAGCGGCCTGCCTCCGTCGCGGGCGAGCGGCGCCGCCGCCTCGGCGAGGACGTCTTCGATGAGCAGGGCACCGCCGGGTGCCTGCTGGCAGGCGTTCTCCGTCCACCGGACGAGCCGGTTCGCGAACGCCTCGTCGAGCCGGGCGCGGCGGGCGCGTACGGCCGCTATCAGCCGCTGGTAGGCGTCCGCTACGGCGGGGTCCAACGAGGTCTCTCCCTCGGCCAGTACCCCGACGGCCAGGTCTGCCCAGCCGGAGGAGCCAAGGTGAGAACGTACGCCGTGAGCCACAGACTCCACTGCCGGCAGCGGTGCCTGCATCCACCGCACGAGCCGGACTGCGGTTCGCGCGGTCTCGGTGGACTCGGCGTACAGGCCGCTGAGCTGGTGCTCCGTCAGTTCGCGCAGCGCTCTTTCAGCGGGTGCCGCGGGCCCGTTCAGGGTGGTTGCGAGTCGCCGCAGCCGTGCCTGGTAGCCGGACGGGAGCAGCCGGTCCGCGCCGATCAGTGGGCTGAGCCGGGCATCGGCGGCGAGCCGGTCGGCGCGGTCGAGGACGTCCAGAACGCGGTCCCTGGCCTCGGTGCGCTGCGGTCCGCTGCCTTCGGCCTGGGCGATCCACCGGCTGAGGACTCCGGTGGCGGCGTTGGCGAAGGGCTGCAGCGCATCGAAGGAACTCAGTGCCGAGCCGAACAGGGTGCCGAGGGCGAAGCCTGCCGCCTCGGCCGACGTCGACGACAGTGCGGCGGAGGCGAGCGCCCCCAGGGGGAGAGCGTCCGAGCCTCGTCCGTCGGCGGCGAGGGCCAGGAGGGTGGGGGCGGCGAAGCCGACGGTCTGGGCGAGCCAGGCGCCGATCCCGTCGCGTTCGGCGGGGGGCAGAGCGGCGAAGCGTGCCGGTCCGGCCGGATTTCGGGACCAGGTGAACAGGGTGTCGGCGTCGAGGTCGAGGGTGTCGGCGCTGGTGTCACCGAGTCCGAGCCGTGCGGCGATCAGTGCCCGCACCGCCCGGTCGCGGGTGAGGAGGGCACCGGCACGCGGCCAGCCGTCGACCGGTTCGGCCTCCAGCAGGGCGTCGAGGAGCCAGCGTTCGCCGGCCATACGGGTGTCCAGGTCGGCGGCGCCGAAGAGCTGCTTGACGATGTCGGCGCGATCCACGGCCAGCGGGTGGTGACGCAGGGCATGCGCCCTGAGGTCCCAGCCGAGCTGGTCGGCCGGGACCTGTCCGGTGACGACGAAGACGTCGGTGCCGTCCGCCTTGGCCTCGGCGCGGTGGCGTCGCCAGGCGTCGGTGATGCCGAGCACGGAGTCCTGGTCGCTCACCCGGACCCAGTGGGTCCGGCCGTCGATGCGCACGGCGAACTCGGTCTCCTGGCCGCGCGCCTCGTAGACGGCGTCGACCAGCATCAGCCGCCGGTTTCCGGCGCCCGGCAGCTCGGCTTGCAGCAGGACCTCGATCGCACGCCGTCCGACGACCGGTCGCGTAGTCGTCAACGCCTGCCTCCGGCATCGCCGCCGCTCTCCTCGACGGCCCCCGGGCTGCCGTCGGCCTCCCGCCAGATGATCTCCACCTCGGTGTCCGGGTGACCGGCGCGGAACTCCTCGATCTCCCGGCGCACGGCTGCCAGCTCGGTCATCAGGTTCTCCAGGCCGCTGCTCCCGGCGCCGATGACCCGGCGGACGCCGCGGGCGGACGGTACGGCGCGGGCACCCCCCGTCCTGTCGGGCGCGGAAACGTCCGGTTCCCCGGCGGCGGGGCGCGGGAGGACGGGCTGCGAGGGCACGTCCGGGTCTCCGTGGTCGGTCAGGGACACCTGGGCAGGCCCCGGGACGGGCGGCTCGGGGGGCAGCGGGACGGCCCGCTCCACCTTCAGCGCCGCGTCGACGACGGCCATCGCCGTCTCCCGAACGCCGCTCAGCACCGGTACCAGCGACCGCTCGAACTCGGAGGCACGCCCGGTCTCGGCAAGCTGGGCGAGGAGCCGGCTCGCGCGGTCGCCGACGCTGTCGTCCCGGCCGGTCAGCTCGCGGACGCTCTTGAGCAGCCGCCAGTCGGTGGCGTCCAGGACCGCCAGGACCTGCTCGGCGCTCTCCATGGCGTGCGCCAGTTCCCGGGCGGGCGTCTCGTAGGAGAGGCCGGCGAGTTCCTCGACCAGTGCGGTGGCGTCGGTGGCGTGCCGGCCGAGCCGGGCCAGCAGCCCGGCGGCTTCCCGCAGGACCTTCGTGCGCGGGGCCGGATCGCTGCCGTCGAGTCCGAGCAGTGCCGCGTGCCGGTCCAGGGTGGCGCGGACGGCCGCGACGTCGTCCTCCAGTTTCCCGGCCTTGCTGCGCACGTCGTCCGCGAGCTTGTTGACGTGGCGCGCGTACGGGTTCGGTTTGGAGGGGATACCGAAGAGGCGTGCGGCCTGGTCCCGGGCCGTCTCGTACACGTCCTTGTCGGGCAGCGGCTGAGCGCGCAGGGACCAGCCGGGGCCGATGGCCGTCAGGTCGGGCGCCGCGCTCTCCGGCTGTCCGTAACGCTCCCAGGCGCGGTCGTCGAGCAGGGCGTACACGGCGATGACCAGGTTTTCGATCTGCCGGTCGAGTCCTTGGTAGCCCAGGTCTTCGGCGATCCAGCGGCGGATGTTCTCGACGCCCAGCAGCTCCCGTTCGCCGTGCTTGGCGGCGGCCTGGTTGATCCGGGTCCGCCAGTCGGCGCGCAGCACCAGCGGTCCGTCGTGGACGGTGCCGATCTCCAGGGGTTCCACGATGCGCTTGACCGTGGCGAGGTCCTGCTTGCTGTCGATCTCTGCCCGGCCTTCCTCGTCCATGGCCCGGGTGATCCACTCCAGGGTGGTGCGCAGTTCGCCCACGGTGACGGCCTTGCGCTGGCCGCTGCGCGGGTCGGGTCCGAAGTCGGGGTGCTTGTCGTACAGCGCGGAGAACACGCCGTCGGCGAGGTGCTGCACGTTGTCGGCGAACGTCTTGCCGCCCTCGGGTTCGGGCCGCTGGAACGCGGGCAGCAACGAGAGCACGTGCCGCCCGCCGACCACCTCGGCGCCCTTGGTGCCCTCCCGGGGCTGGGCGATGCCGTACACCTCACCCAGGGAGTCCACGAGGGTGCGGGTGAGGTTGTCCCGGCCCATCTCCAGCTGCCGCCGGATCTTGGCGCGGTCGTCGGGCGCGTAGTTGCGGGTGAACTCGTCGAGCCGGTTGCGCTCCAGCAGGAAGGAGATCCGCATCAGCCGGCCGAGCTGGGCCTTGCGCTGCTCGGAGAAGAAGTCTGCGAGCCATACGAGGGTGGGTTCCTCGACGCCGTTCTGCTGGAGTTCCTTGACCCGCTGGTAGTCGTACGACAGGGACCGGTCGTCATCCTCGTCGAACGGGTAGTCGACGACGAAGCGGATGCTGCCGTCGGTGGCGGGGCTGAACTGTTCGTCGGACAGCTTCCGGGAGTCGCAGACGTTCCCGAAGACGAACTCCACGGTCCGCTTGGTGCCGCGCCAGACGATGTCCTTCTGGTCGACGATCTCGTCCTGCTTGCCGCGCCGGACACCGAACAGCTCCCACAACCGGTCGCGCACCCACACCCGGCGCACGCCGTCCTTGTCCTCGCCGACCACGGCGCCGAGCAGGGGCTCGATGTCCAGGTCGGACAGGTGCAGCGAGAAGACGGGGTCGGTGTCGCCCTCGGTGCGCACCTCGGTGATGAACTCGCCCTGCAGCGCCGCCATCCGCTCGACGACCTTGTCGCCGACCGGCACGGTCCGCGAGTGCACGGACCCGTGGTTGAGGGCGGCCAGCCGCCCTCCGGTGAGCCTGCGCAGCGCGGGCACCTCCGGGGCCAGGGCGGCGAGCAGCAGCGTCTTGACGAAGCGGTCGTCGGCGAGGAAGTCGGGGTGATCCGCGCGGCCGTACTTCTTCAGCAGGTGCTGGCGCGCCTTGGCGTGGAACTTCTTCGCGGCCTCCGCCTCGTGCGCGAGCTGGTCGGTGAAGGCGGCCCCGGTCTCGTCGACGAGGACGTCCCACAGGTCGCCGAGGGGAATGAGCCTCCCGAGCGGGGCGTCGGCGTTCCGCTCCAGCAGCTGCTGGACGAGTTTCAGACCGCTGCGCTCGCGCTGGAGCGCGCCGGAGAGGGCGACGAGGACGTTCAGCAGGGCGGGCGAGAGCGGGTAGACGGCACGGAAGTCCTCCCAGTCGGCGTTCGTGACGCCCTTGTCGTCCAGCAGGACGTCCTTGACCTGCTGGTTCGACTTGTCGACGCCCCGGAAGGCAGCCTCCAGGACCTCCTCCTGGCCCGGCTTCGGCTTGAGCACCCGCTCCTTGATGATCTCCGGGAGGTTGCGGTCCTCCAGGTTGATGACGGTGAAGCGCTCCTTGAGGTATTCCAGCGCCTGCTCCATGTTCTGCACGTCGGAGCCGAGGATGTCCTTGCCGACGAGCTGGGACAGGTCGCGCTGGCGGGAGATGAAGGAGATGATCGGCACCGGCCGGTCGGGGTTGTCCGACTCGATCAGCTTGACGAGCTTCTGGATCTCCTCGTTGACCCAGGTCCGCTCCCGCATCCGCGCCTGCAGCCAGAGGATCAGTTCGTCGAGGAAGAGCACCACGCCGTCGTACCCGAGCCTGCGGGCGTGCTTGCTGATCTCGCTGAGGCCGTCGTCGAGGGACAGGAACCCGTCCGCGCCGCCGGCGTACGACTTCATGTGCCCGTTGACGAGGGCGGACACCAGCCGCTCACGGCCCGGGTCGCCGGCGGGCGCGGCGAAGGCGGCCTTGAGATCCTCCGCCGTCCACGGCGCGGCGGCGGCTCCGGCGCCGATGGGCGCGAGGACGCCTCCGGCACCGGCCCCGATGGGGGCGAGGCCGTCCCCGGCCGCCGGGGCGGTGACGGCGGTGGCCAGGAGCCGGATGAACGCCTCGTCGCCGATGGACTTCCACAGGGTGCGGGCGTCGGCGAGCAGCGCGTCCGACTTGTACACGGTCGGTACGGGCTCGTCGGGGCGGAGCGCCCGGACGGTCTTGACGTAGCCGCCGAGCAGGGCGGACTCCAGGTTGGCCGCACCGATCAGGTGGTAGGGCACCATGAGGAACTTCCGGCCGCCGAGCCACTCGCGGTGTTCCGCGACGACCTCGCGCAGGCGGGGCTTGGCCTGGACGGACGGCTCGCCGTTCAGCACGGCGTGCAGCACGGTCAGGAAGTGGCTCTTACCGGAACCGAACGATCCGTGCAGGTAGGCGGCGTAGGAGCTGCTCTTCCGCACGGCGCCGCGGACCAGCCGCAGTGCCTTGTCGAACTCCTTGGCCAGCTGCTCGGTGACGACATAGTCCGCCACGGAGCCGGCCGAGGCGTCGCCGAACCCCCGAGACAGTTCGATCTTGAAGTCGCCGGCGTGGGCGTCCTCCTTGATGTCGAGAACGTCCCTCAGTACGACATTTCCGCCGCCCCTGGCCATCAGCCGCCCCTGCTTCCCACAACGTCCCGCCCGGCCGCCACCCGGCCGGCTGCCCGGCGCGGCCCGGCGGTCACCCGGGCCCCGCACACACGCCCTCCATCCTGCCAGCTCGGCGGGGCGGCGGAGGCGGGTGTGCGCGAGGAGCGGTGCGGTGGGTGTGGTGGCGGTCAGAGTCCGGCCCCGGGATCGGAGGTGGCCTCGCCGGGGCCGGGAGCGGCGTCCCGGTCATCCTCGGCGGCGTCGTCCACCACGGGCAGGCGTCGGCCGCGGGACTCGGCGACCCGGAGGGCGTCTGCGAGGCACTCGGTCAGCCGGATCGCCGTGTAGCGGACCTCGGCGTTCGGGGACAGGGGATCGTCCAGCACACGGCGAGCACTGCCGAGGACGTCCATCCCTTCGGCGAGCTGCCGGGCCTCCGTCGCGTCCGCGAGGCGGGACACGAGGCCGCCGTGGTCGCCGGGGGCGAGGAAACAGGGCTTGCCTTCGGCCGACAGCCAGGGCAGCAGCCGGAGCGCGGTGAAGCCTTCCATCAGGCGGCCCCACCTTCGACGCAGCCGGTGAGGTAGGGGCGGACGAGCCGGGAGTCGGTGCCGTCGAGGGGGAGGTGGATGCAGTACGGGGAGTGCGGGAGGGGGAGGCAGGGCGGTGCCGAGGGCTGAGCGGTGCGGGTGGGCGTCGGGCGGTTGAGGTGGCGAGGGGCGGTGGCTCGGTGGGTTCCGGTGCCGGGGCCGAGGAGAAGGGTGAGGCGGTGGGTCAGGCGGCGGATAAGGTTGGGCACGTCGACGCTCCTACCTAGCGTTGGCCATGCCCCGGGGCCCTGCCAGGCCGCCGGGGCTTCTGTTTACTGGAACTAGGTTGCATCAGGAAGCATCAGGTAGCAATAGGAAGCATACGGTTGCACCCGTACGTGGTGTGTCGCTAGCCAGCGCCTTAGCGTTCAGCTATGGCCGATGAGCGCGACTGGAGACCAGACCCGGCAAGTCACGTCTACGTGTATCTGCAGGTGGTGCATCACATCGCCGAGGAGATCCGGACCGGGCGACTGCCCGTGGGCGCACGTCTGCCCGCTGAACGTGACCTTGCCGAGCAGTACGGTGTCGCCGTCAACACCATCCGCCGGGCCGTACGGGACCTCCGCGAACAGGGGCTGGTCATCACCGTGCCCATCAAGGGAACCTTCGTGCGTGCGGAACCCAACACCGATGGCTCTCAGAACGAGAACGGGACCGCCGACTGACGGTCCCGTCCCTTCACAACTGCCGTATCGCTACTCGGCGGCCTTGGCTCGTCCACCCCGCCGCTTCTCCGGGCGCCATGCACGCAGATCGGCCTCGGAGAGATGGCGGTCGGCGCAGCCCTTGTTCAGCGCCGTCTGGAACTCGCGGGCGGGACTGTCGCCCCACTCCTCGTCGTACTCGTCGTACCACTGGTGGACCCAGGGCATGATCTCCAGCAGCCCGGCCAGCAGCGGCACGAAGCGCGGGTCCTCCCGCCTCCAGCCGTCCTGTTCGGCGCGGTCGCTGATGAGGTTGACGAGGGCCTCGGCCTGATCCCGGTGGTTCCAGCCGGCCCAGCCCAGCAGCAGGGACGGGTCGCTGTCGGTGGAGGCGCCGGGGTAGGAGATGAAACGCTCCTTCGGCACGTCGAGCTTGCCGCGGTTCGACCAGTAGGAGTGCCGGAGGAAGTCGGCGCCCGTGTACTTCGGCGGGACCTTGATGTCGAGCCGCTCGCCGGTACGGTCCTCTTCGCGCTGCTGCTCCCAGACCCGCTCCCATTGGGCACGCTTGCGCAGGCCGGACTCCTTGTAGCGGAGGGCGGCGAGGTAAGGGACGTGCTCGTTCTCGATCACGGCCTGGAGAACGGTGGCGAGGGATGCGTCGGGCTTCTTGAGGTGGTCGGCCGCGTAGAGGGCGGCGACGGACTGAACGTCCTCGTCGTGACGCAGGGCGTCGGCGAGCTGGTAGACGGTGAGCGTGCGGGGTGCGGTGTACTCACCCCGCTCCCCGAACCACAGTTCCTCCCGCTCAGCAGCGTCCAGCAACCAGGCACGGAGCGCGGCGGCCTCACGCTTTTCCCAGGGTTCAGTGGACCAGCGTCGCTTGTACTCGGGGCGTTCGAGCAGTCGGATGTCTTTGTTGGAGGCGATGAGGTCCAGCCGGGCCTGTACGACCTTCTTGTAGGCCTCGGGCCATGATGCGGGGATGCTGGAGACGGCGGTGTCCTCAGAACCATGCCGCACGAACCAGGCGGTCTCAGTCTCTCCAGCGTCAACCTTCTGCTTCAGCACCATCTCAAAGGCCCGCTGCCCGAGCTGGAGTAGCGGCACATCGTCATCCGTCAGCTCGGCAGGCTCACCGGGCAGGGTCGCGGCTGCGGCTTCCTTGGGGGTGAGCAGCCCATATGCCCCGTATACCGTCCAGTCCAGTTCCTCCTGCAGCAGGATCATCCGCGAGCGGATGCGGCGCTGAGCTTTGCTGGCTTCGTCAAGGGCAGGGCGAGTAGGCACGTCGGACGCAATAACAGTTGAAGGATCACACTCGGCCAGCTTCTGAGAAAGAGCATCAAGCTCCCCCGCGAGAGCAACAGGGAACACCGCCGGCAGAGGGAACTCTTGAAGTTTAGTACCAGTGAACTCGTATCGCTCCTCCCACTCCTCATCTTGCACGCCACGACCAAGCCCGCTCCCTCCCTTCCCTTGGCTTACCTGCTTCAGCCAAAAACAAGCGACCGATGAGTTCAAAACCCCCATCATTTCGAGGTGCCGCTCCTCGCTTGCACCTTCCGGCAGCTTGATAACAGGAGCGGACTGCTTGAACACCTTACCGCCACGATCCAAAACAAAGTGGTTGTGCGTGGCAACGAACGCAAAGGTAATTGACAATGGTGACTGATATCGCTCCGCAACCCATCGATACCATGTCCACCATGGCTCTCCCGCTTCGAGGCGCGTGATTCCACCGAACCCCGTAGTGGCGCCCAAAGACTGACGCAGACGCCACAGATGCCTTCCCCATTCGGTTTCAATATCGAAGGGGATAGGCCGGAGATCCGATTCGTACGGAACCAGCGCGGGAACATCGCACCTCTCGGACCAATCACGGACAACATCGCCGGTAATCAACATGCGTTTGAGATCAGCCGCGTCGGGACGATTACGAAACCAGGATTCCGAAAGGAAGAAAGCCTCGTCTTGCCCGGGAAAACTGGCAAACCCAATGGGCCGATCCAGTACACTCGCCAGACGTCGACGGCGGCCCTCAATACGCTGGAACGTATCAGACGCACCTCCGCCTGAGAGACTCCATGGATACTTCGCGAAACTCTCGCGTGGGCGATCAATAACATTCACCCACTCCGACTCACTCCCCGGCTTCCCCACCTGCTCGGTGATCGCCACCCACACCGGCCCAAGTGAGCCTTCGTCAGGAATGCTCGCCTCGCCGCGCACGCCGAGCACGGCCCGAATGGGCTTGGCCTGGCGAGCCACCTGGTTCCGGCCGATCAGAATCACCGTCGGCGTGCCATGCCCCGGGATATAGGCTCCGGACGTATCGATGATGTGCGTCAGGTCCACACCACCGAAGTCGCGCTTCCGCCTGTTCTTCGGGTCCTTGTACGGCCCACCGTGGAAGAACGACTCGATCAGGACCTTGCCGAACTCCCTCTTCATGAACGAGTTCGCCGTGATCTGCCCGGTGAAGCCACCGTTCTGATGGCTGCCCCCCGCCCGCACCGCCAGCTCGAAGATCCGCTGGGCGAACGGGACCGACAACGCGTACTTGCCCGAGCAGGCCCAGTACACGTCCCGATAATTCTGGTTCTCCTCCTTGTCCTTGACCGTGATGTACGGCGGGTTCGCCACCACCACGTGATACGAACCGCGCCCCAGCAGGTCCACCTCCCGCACGTACTCGTCCACGTCCTCCGTGCGATACGTGAAAACCTCTCTGCGCACAAGGTCGTCAAAGGTCGCGTCGGCCTCCTGCCCGGCCTCCCGCCCGTGCAGCAGTGAATCCCCCACCGCCACCCGAATAGGCATCGCCGGCGCCCGCTGAAGCTCCCGTACGCCCCCCTCCTTCAGCGCGGCGACAAGCAGCCGGAAACGCGCGATGGACGCCGCGAACGGGTTCTTGTCGGCGCCGTGGACCGATTCCAGTGCGCGCCGGATGAGAATCCACCGATCCGTCCCGGGCTCCAGCTCACGCCACTTGGCGAGGATCCGCTGGAACAGACCGAGCAGGAAGTGGCCGGAGCCGCACGCCGGATCGATGCAGCGCAGCCCCCGGACCTGACCGTCCTCGTCGACCTCGCCCCGCCAGCCATCGGGCCGGTGTTTCCACACCGGGTCGAGACCGAACTCCTCCACCGCAGGTTCCAGGGTCAGGTCGAGGATGAACTCCTCGACGAAGACCGGCGTCTGCAGCAGCGCGTAGGTCTTGCGGGCGTGCTCGGACAGGTCCTGGTACAGGTCACCGAGGAAACGCGTGTTCAGCTCGGGGTCCTCGAACGTGTGTCGGACCCGGCCCTCCTCGTCGCGTTCGCGCCAGAAGGAGAGCAGGCGGGTAGCGGCCCGATAGGACGGGGTGACCTCCCACAGGGGGTTGAACCGCTCGTCGAAGAGGCCCGCTGCCGTTGGATGCGCATCGCTGAGCGCTTTGAAGGCCGCCACCAGCCAGTCCCGGTCGTTGTGCTCCGGGTGCTTCCGGAAATGGTCGTCGTGGCGGTCCTGCGCCTCCGCCAGCCGCTCACCGGGGCCCGACAGCCACGCGTCCGGGATCAGCCCGTTGTCCTCGCTGAACCGGACGAACACGCAGCCCAGCACCCAGGCGGCGGCGATCTGCACGAGCCGTTCGTCGAGCCAGGTCTCGTAGGGGGCACCGGTGCGGCCCTTGCCGTGCGCGCGGTCGTACTCCGTCCGGAGCGACGGAGCGAACTTCTCCTCCGCCGCCCGCTCCCTGAGATCCTGCTCCAGCAGCGCGACCTGCTTCTGCAGATCCTTCAGCAGCGTCTCGTGGCGCGGCGTGGCGCTCTCCGAGGGCGATGCGGGCGATTCCACGCCCTGGACTTCCGCAGACGACACCGGTGAACACTCTCCATCCCGACCGACCCGCCGTGTGGACACGGCGTGCCAGCCCATCCTGCCAGGTCGGCTTCGCCGACCGGCAGGCCTGGGGCGAGCAGAGCGACGGCTATCGCCTCGGCTTGGGCACGCCTCCTCTACGCCCCAGGCCGAACGCGATCCGGTACACGTCGGGCAGGTCCAGCCGGCCGTCGCTGCGCGGTGTCGTCATCACGCCCAGGTCGATCAGCTCGGTGATGAGACGGGGCAGGTCGTCCGGATGGCGCGGGCCGGTGCGGACCAGCTCGGGCCGGTCGGCCTGCACGTACCGCGCCGCGTCCTCGGCGAGCAGGCTGGGCAGGTCCGCCTCCCGCCACAGTTGGAGGACCTGCTCCTCCTCGATGGGCACCTGGCAGCCGGCGAGCGGCTTTATCGCCAGTTTCACCCAGGGTGTGTCCTCGCCCACCTCGCCCACGCGCCGTTTCGAGGCGTCCTGCACACCGGCGCGGATCGCCTCGTGGTGCAGGGCACGATCGTGCCCGGGGTTGCTCCTGCGCGTCGCGTCGGCCGCCGTCGCCAGTGCCTGGAGGAAACTGCGCGGGCTCGTCTTGCCGTTGCCGTCCATCAGGTGGTTCGGCAGCCACGTGTAGGGCTTGCCCTTGCGGTAGTTGCCTCCCATGAAGGGGTCGGCGATCTCCCGGAACAGGTCCTCCTGGATCCGGGGGTCGTTGCGCAGCAGCATCGGCGGCACGTGTCGCGTGCCCGCCGCTTCCGTCTCCCAGCCGGAGGTGATCCGGCGGAAGCGCGACGCCAGCTCGGGATACTCCTCCTCCTCGTTGCCCATGCAGTGGAAGAGCAGTCCGTACAGATCGGTCTGCGACCACTCCAGGGCCGCCGCGTACCCCGACAACTTCGACGCATCGGCGAAGGCCAGCTTCGCGGCCTCGAACATGTCCGGGCGGATGAACACCTTCAGCCGGATGTTCCGCGTCCCGAACCGCATCTGCAGCGCCAGCCGCAGGATGCCGCCGACCAGCCGGTCCGCCTCCGCGCGATCGCCGTGCAGATGCTCCAGCGCGTCGAAGAGCAGCAGATGGACGACGTTCGCCTCGTATGCTTCGCGGTCGGCCTTCTCCAGGGTGCGCTGCGCCGCACCGGTGTGGGTCCGGACCCACGCGACCCTGTCGCGCCACTCCAGCAGCCCGCGCAGCTCCTCCTGCCCGAGGGCCGTGAGCAGCACCGCGTACCAGATGTCGTACGGGTCCTCCCGCGCCTCGACCAGCGCGCGCAGGTCGGGCGGCCCGGGGTAGCACTCGGAGTTCAGGTCCAGTCCGTGACCGGGGTGGACCCGCAGGCGGCGCAGGCGGTTGATGCGATACTCGTCGGCGGCGAGCTCGCGCAGCCGCTCGTCCAGCAGCGTGTGGTACCAGAACGTCTTGCCGACTCCTCGCCCGCCCGGCACCACCACGTTGTCGACGTACAGGGCGGTGCGGTGGGAGTCCGGCATGAACAGGGTGTGAGCGGTGGGCCGGCGGGTGTCGGCGTAGACCGACTCCCGCAGCGCCGCCGTCATCAGGTCGCGGTACTCGTGGGCGGTGAGGGCGGCCTCGTTCGTCACCTGTCTCGCGTCCCTTCCTGGTCCCCGCCGGGCGTCAGGGCCTGCTCGATCAGCGAAGTGGCCCCGGCCAGGAAGTCACGGTACGCGGCCGTCACGAACGCGCGGTTCTGCCAGCCCGGCGCGTTGATCGCGTCCATGCCGACCAAGCCGGGGTCGAACAGGATCGGAATGGCTGAGTGCGGAGCCTGGTCATCGGTCAGCGGCGGAGCGAACACGTCGTCCTTCGCCGCGGCCACCGCCTCGGCCAGGGCGTCCTCGGCCTCGACATCGACCGCTGCGACCGTGTCGTAGAGGACCTCGTCGAAGCACTCGAAGGCGCGCTTGCGGAAGTCCTCCAGGTAGGCCTCCATGGGGTAGTGCACGGAGTCGGGCACCATCGACGCCACCATGCGCAGCTTCCCCCGGATGTTCACCGCCTGCCCCGAGAGCTGCCAGGCGGTGAACAGGTCCTTGTAGCCCATCCACGCCTGGTCGTTGTTCGCGGCGAACAGCAGGGCGAGGTCGCTGAGCCGGGAGATGGTGACGGCCGCGACGTCGTGGATGCCGGCCCGGCTGTCGAGGAGGACGACGTCCGGACGCCGGGCGGTGTCGCTGTCCCGCTCCATCATGTCCTCGCACGCGCCCACGGCTCGCTCCAGCCGGTCCGCGAAGGACGCGTCGGCGGTGTCCGCGTACACGCGGTTCAGCTTGTCGACGTACGAGTAGCGGGCGCCCGGCGTGCCCCTGCCCCTGGCCGGGGCCACCCACAGCTCACCGAACCGGCCGTCCTCCGCGCGAGGCGGGTCATAGGCGGTGCGGGTCACGATCTCCAGGCCGTCGGCATTGCCGACCGCGTCCTCGACCATGTGGTCCACCAGCCCGTGCGGAGGCAGCTCCCGGCCCATGAGGAGGGGGCCCGCGCCCGGGGACTCGAGGTCGAGATCGACGACGAGGACGGCGTGGCCTCGGTCGGCCAAGTGCCGTGCCAGGACCGCCATCGCCGTCGTACGCCCCACACCGCCCTTGAAGCCGTACAGGGCGGTGCGGTGCGGTCGGCCACCGGCTGTCCCGTTCTCCGGCGTGCGGACCAGGGCCCAGTCCTCGCCGACGACCGTGTTGTCCAGGAAACGGACGGAGCCCGGCCCGGACGGGCCGTCCTGATCGGCCACCGCACGCGGCGAGCCAAGCAGGGCGTCCGCCGAGAACATGTCCGAGGCCAGGAGGACCGGCTGGCCGGAACGGTACGGCCCCAGCCCCTCGGAGAACGCCGTCTCCCAGCCCGCCACCAACCCGCGCACCGCCCCCTTGTCCTTCCCGGCGTCATCGACGACGAGGGAGAAGCGGCCGAGCACGTCACGGACCAGTACCACGGGGAAGCCCTGCCCGGCGACCTCGCGTGCGGCTTCGAAGGCGCGCTGCCTGGCCTGGTCGAAGCGGACGGGGAACGCGCCGGGCATCAGGGGAGCCTTCCGTTGAGCAAAGCCTGTTCGTGCAGGGAGAGTATGCGACGGGCCGCGCCCCGGCGGCGCTCCACCATCTCGGCCTGCGCATAAGTCCCATCGGAGTAGCGGGTACTGACGTGCCATCTCCTGAACACGCGCAGGTCACTGTCGAGCGCCGTGTGCAGCGGTGCGCCGCCCCGGCCACGGGCCAGCAGCTTGATCTCTCTGATCAGCTCATTGACATGGCCGAACTGCAGGGTGCGGCCGGGTTCGTCCTCCGGTGGCTCGGGGTGGGCGATCTCCGGCTTGTTGGACGGGCCCATCCGCACGTCGGTGAAGCGCAGGAGAAGGCTCTTGACGGCGCACTCCGCCGCGAAGCCGTAGAGGTGGTCGGCGGTCGGCAGGCGACTGTCACGGTGGACGTAGTCGGCGTCGTCGAAGTGACGCTTGGCCGCCTTGGCGAAATGATCCTCTTGTAAGGTCTCCGGCACATCGTGGATCTTAGCCGCGGAGCTTGGACAACGACCCCGACCGGCCCTGTATCCGACAAGCTGCGCGCGTCCGTCGGGGAGGGGACCGCCGGGTCAACTCTCAGGCCGCTTATTGAATCCGGAAGATCCATTACGGCCTGAAAACCTCCTTGCCGGAACTCAGCCAGCCATGTTGGGCTGAATGCGGCCCGAGACCGCGGGCCCGAACAAACACGCGCTTCCGCTGACCACGGAGGCGATTCCTCAAGGGGGACAGCTTGCGTCGCACTTCCTTCCGCGCAGTCAACTCCGCGCTCACCGTTGCGGCTACCGCAGCGGCTCTGCTCATACCCGTCGGTGCCGTCTCCGCCGCACCGGCATCGAACGACAGGATCGTCGGCCCGGCTGCCGACAGCATCGACGCCACGTGCAAGAAGCACAGCCGTAAGTACATCGTCCGCAAGTACTACCGTGGCCCGAAGTTCTACACCCTGCGCTGCGGCACCAAGACGTGGGGATGGAAGCACATCAAGGCTCGCCACGGCTGGAACAAGACCATGGACAAGAAGATCAGCACGGCCATATGGTCCGGAAGTCCGAACGGCCGTGGCGGGTTCTCCACGTACACGAACACCTGCCCGAACATCGAGAAGTTTCGGACGATCATCGGTACTCCGGCCGGAACGAACGACCTGTTGACGGCGTACAAGGTCAACCAGACCGCCGCCTCCGCCGCCGCTGCCAAGTGCTGAGTGCCGCGTAGGCTCGAGTGAGTCCGCACTGACGGCCCGGGGAAGGCGAGCGCACATGACGGCACAGACACCGGCCGAGCAGGCACTTGCCCGCTCGTACACCACCGGTGACGGCAGCGTGCGGTTCGGCATCGACGATCTGTCGGTCGACCGCCTTCCCCAGGGCCACGCCCTGCTGACGTACCGGCTGCGGGTGGCCCGGCCGGGCCTGCCGGACGAGCACTGGGCCGTCACCCTTCCCTGGGAGGACAAGTCCTTCACGGACGTCCTCGACTCGCCTGCCCCGGAACCCGAGCGGCTGCGGCAACTCGTGCACCTTGTCCGTGCCCTGCTGGAGGAGTGGTGGGACACGAAGGGGTACAACCGGCGGTCGGCGAAGATGGGACACCGCCTGCCCTGACCTCGTCGCCTCGTCGGCGACGGGACCGACCTGCTCACACACCACGCCGGGAAGAGGCCCTCGACACGCGTCAGACGCGGCTCGCCGGCTCGCCCGCCGCCGCGGCCTGCGACTTCAGCTCCTTGAGGAACAGTCCCTTCACACGGACCCATTCGCTCACCTGGTCCACGATGTCCACCGTGCGCCCGTCCAGTGCGGGTGACGCGTCCGGGTCCTCCATGGGGACCAGCAGCCACAGGCCGTAGGGGGCCTCCGACGGACGGCGGGCGGCACCTTGGAGCTTCACCAGCAACTCCCGGCCGCCGGCCGCCCAGTAGCGAGCGGTGAGCCCGGCCTCATGAGCGAAGAGCACGGTCCGCGGGTCCGACTGCTCGGCGAGGCCCACCACGCGGTCGGCCACCCGCTCGGTCGCGGCCCGCGCATACGACGCAAGGCCGGCACCGAGCGTCCCCGAGGCGGCGAACGCGGCATCCGCACGCAGCAGCGCCTGCCATTCGACGCCGTTCTCGGCGGCCAGGTCCCTCAGCGCCGCGAGGAACAGGTCGTCCAGCGAGACCGGGACGACGTCGAAGCGCTCCGCCAGGCGTTCCGCGACGCCCGGGAGCTCCGGGGCCTTGACGGTGAGCGCCAGGAAGCCACCGCGCCGCCGGGCGGCCTGGAGCCGTGCCGCCATGACCCGGCGGGGGTCGTTGCCCAGAGCCAGCTCGCTCTGCGCAGCGGCAATAAGGGCGCCCGTGCTGGTCAGCAGGGAGACCGACGGCTCGTAGTGCGTGCCGGTCGTCTCCCGGACTCGCGGCATGAACCGCTTGCGCTGGTGGTCGTAGGCGAGCGGGAAGTCGGTCTGTGCGAGGGCCTCCTCCAGTTCCACGTATGTGGTGTCGGCCAGCACCGTCAAGCCGGGGAAGCGGGCACGGACCCGGGCCACCAGGTCCGCGGTGCTGATCCCGCTGTCGGCGCGCACGCCTGCCGGGGCCTGGGAGATGCGCAGGGCCCGGGCCAGGTCCAGATCCAGCGGAAACAGTTCCAGGCGCGGTGAGACGGCGACGCCGGGGGCCATGGCCGCCGCCAGGTCCACCAGCCGGGTGTCGGCCATGGCCGCCATGCCCTCGGGAGCGGGTACCGCCCGCAGCTCCCGCAGCACCGTCGCCCGGCCCGGCAGCGGATCACGTCCCGCGACCTCCACGGCCGCCTCACCGAGCAGGGCCGCATAGTCCGCGAGTTCGGCCGGCGTCGGGTCGTCGGTGCCCGGCTGGTCCTCCAGGGCCAGCAGCACCCGGCCGCCGCGCCGCAGCACCGCCAGCCGTGCCGGAGGCTCGTCGTCGGGTCCGGTGGGCTCGTCCCGCTTGCGGGCCTCCACCTCCGCCGCGGCCCGGACCACGGCCAGCGCCTGAGCCAGCGTGTCCGCGGGATCCCCGGCGCCCGCTCCGTGCCGAGCGCGGAGGTCGACGGCCAGTTCCTCGGCGGTCATGACCCTGCCCTGCTCGGACAGGATCGCCACCATCTCGTCCCGGACGCGGCGCAGCCAGGGCAGCGCCGACCACAGCTCGATCGCGGCCTGCAGGTGCTGGGAGACCGTGGGCTGGCTGATACCCAGGGCCCGGGCGATGGCCGACTGGGCGGGCCACAGCTCCAACGGCTCGGCGCCGGACAGTTGCAGGGTCGCCCGTACGACGTCGGGGCGGGGTTTCGTACGGCGCTTGCCCTCCGGCGGGGTGAGCCGCGCCGCCAGTGTCTCCACCGACTCCAGTGCCTCGTCGGGAGCGTCCGCCGGCACGGCCACGGTCGGGCGCGCGGCGGGACGCTTGCGCAGGGCTTGGGTCCACTGCCGGTGGCGGCGGTTGAGCTCCTTGCGGATGACGTTGCCCGCGCCTCGCGCGCGGGAGATCGTGTGCGGGGCGATGTCGAGCAGGGCGCCCACCGTCGAAGCTCCCAGAGCGGCGGCGACGGACACCGCGCGGGGAGACAGACCCGCGGCGTCCAGTGGTGTGGTCGACTCCGCCGCCTCGGCGGCGCGGTCGCGCGCCTCCTCGATGTCCTCGACCGTCATGCCCACCGTCGCGGGCGTGGTGGCCGGGGGCGCCTTGTCTGCCGTGCGGAACAGTCGGCGCCACGCCTCCTGCATCTCCCGCAGGCTGTCGTAGCGCTGCTCGACGTCCCGGTGCAGGGCGCGCTGGAAGAAGGCGGTCAGCCCCTCACGGAGGGCCTGGTCGAACAGTTCGTCGGCGATGTGCAGCTCGGCGTCGGTCGCGGTGAGCGGGTTGACCTGGCCGTCGCCCCACACAGGCCGCTCGCCCGAGGCCATCTCGTGCAGGGTCACCGCGGCGGCGTACCACTCCGCGTGGTCGTCGTAGCGCTCGCGCCGGCTGCCGCCCAGGAAGGGGTCGAGATAGCCGCGCGTGCCCGCGTGCAGGTCCTGATCGGATGCGTCGGCCAGCGAGAAGTCGAACAGCATCAGCTGCCATGAGCCGTCGCTGCGCTTGAACAGACCCAGGTTGTCCGGCTTGACGTCCCGGTGCCGGACCCCGCGCGCAGAGAGACTGTCCAGGGCCTCGAAGAGGTCGTTGCCGAAGCGCTCCAGCTGGTCGTACCCGAGGGCGCCCTCGCCTCGCAGCCGGGAACCGAGACTCACCGGTTCCCGGTCGCCGGGCGGCCGGAAGCCGCCCGCGTACTCGATCTCCAGGGCCATACGCCCGCCGAGTTCCCGAGGCTCGCCGAGCAGCTTCACGATGCGGCCGCCGCCGACCTCCTTGAGCGCTGCGGCCTCCGCGGTGAGCCGGGCGTCCTTGTCGTGGTCCAGCGCGACCTTGAACACCCTCGGGGACTCGAGATCGCCTCCCGGTCCGGCCTCCGTTCGGCGCACCAGCAGGGCGCGGGCCGTGGCTCCGGTGCCGAGGACCCGGACGACCGTCCAGGTGTCGTCGAGCGGCTGGCCCGGTTGCACCGTCAAGGGGTCGGCAGCCGCGCCCGTCGGCTCGGGCGCCGCGGCGTCGGCCTCGGCCGCGTCCAGCAGTTGCAGAAACTCCTCGGCCGACGTCAGCCGGTCCTGTACGTCCGCGGCGGTCGCCCGGAAGACCAGCGAGTCCAGCGCGGTGGACACACCATCGGCAACGGCGTACGGGTGCAGCCCGCCTTCCTCTCGCAGCCGGTCCAGCAGGGCGCTGCGGCGGTCGGCCGGCGGGCGGCCGGTGAGCAGCAGATACGCCAGGCTGCCCAGGCCGAACACGTCGAGATCGACCGGGTCCGCGAACTCCTGGTCGGTCTCCGGGGCCAGGTACACCTGCGCGACGTCGGCGATCAGGTCCCCGTCCAGCGGAGTGTCACCGAGCGTGTGGTGCAGGGTCGTCTTGAAGTCGCGGGCGGCGGTCTGCCAGTCAGCGATGCGCAGCACCGGATCGCTGCCGTCCTCCGCCGCCGACACGTACACCGAGCGGGCAGACAGAGCGCGGTGATAGAGGGAGCGGTTGTGGGCGTAACGGACCGCCTCGGCGAGCTGTCGCACCAGATCCAGCCGGGCCTCCGGGGCGAGCCGGCCGCCGTACGCGTCGAGGTAGGCGTCCAGACGCAGGTCGGACTTGCGATGCCGGAACAGGATCGCCGGGCCGCTGACATGTTCCTGGATCTGTACCGCCTGCACGATGCCGCGGTGGTTGATGCCCTGCAGCACCTGGTACTCGCGGCGGGCCGCGCGGTCCACCTGGTGCCGCTGCTGCTGCGACGCCGCCTCACCGGCCAGGTAGATCCGCACCCGCCCGCTCTCCCGGACCAGGCCGTCGTCCCGCTCGGCGAGGCGGTCCTCCCAGCCGGGGCCCGCGTCGAGTGCCCGGGGCTCCAGCCGCCAGTCGTCGCCGAAGCGCAGGTGAGCCGTCGAGTGGCTGACCCCGATGCGCTTCATCAGCTCCTCGAGCAGCCGGCTGGTCTGCGGGGTCACGCGCCAGCTCTCGCGCTCGGGCGGCAGGCGTAGCAGCCCCTCCCAGATGCCCGGCAGTCCGCTTCCGCCGCCATCGCGCCCGTAGACGCCGGTCCGCTGGAACTCGTCGAGTCCGCTCACCAGGTCGGGATCGTGGAGGAAGACGGCGGGCTTGATGAAGGGCACCCGCCGGGGGTCCTCCTTCATGGCGCGCGCGGCACGCGCCAGCTGCTCCTTGAGTTCCTTGGCCTTGAGATCCGTGAGATGCAGAGGGTTCTTGATCGTGCGCACACGATCGTCGTGGAACTGCCAGGTGTCCCCGTGGTTCACCACGCGGCCCGGATGCCCCTTCAGCTCCAGCAGGTACACACCGCCGGGCACGGCGATCAGCAGGTCGCACTCGCTCACCCGGCCGGAAGGGCCGGTGAACTGGAACGTCGCCCATGCCCGGTAGGGCTCGGCCTTCGGCATACGCTGCCGGACGTGATCCAGGCCGTCCTGCTCCCACGCATGGCCGCTGCGCCTCGGCTGGAACCAGCGCTCGCGAGCCGGGGGCGGACCGGGCTTGGGAGCGGACGGCCGCGCGGCTGGCGTCACCAGGGCCTCCTCATGCGGTGGGATGTCGGTGCGGAACGGCGGAACCGGCGCTGGTCATCTCATCGACACGGCTGTTGCCTGGGGAGACCGGTCTCCAACGGCATCCTAGTGGTCGGCATATTCCCAGTCGGTCGTATGTCGGGAATATGGACTCTCCCCTCGGCGGTACGGCGGTGACGGCCGCTTCCTTGAGTGCCGGGGGCACACAGACGAGGGTCGAAGGTGCCCCGACGACTCGGGAGCCGACTGGCGAACCTCAGTCCCGAAAGAAACACGCCACCGACCGATCAGAAGAAGTCAGATGTAATATGCCCGCCTCGACTGCCTGGATGCCTGTCGGGTCGCGGTAGGGGTGGCCGGTGTGAATGCGAGCTGTGACCAGTCATGGCGTGCCCGCCTGAAGCGGGTCTTCGCCGGGGAGGGCGGGCCACCGGCCCTGGTCCTGCTGGAGGGGGCCGCGGGCACGGGGAAGAGCCGGCTCGCCGAGCAGATGGGCCACCTGGCCGGGCAACTGGGAGCGACGTGCCTGCGGTGGCGTTGCGGCGACGCCGAAAGCTTTCCGCAACCCGGGCCGGGAGGCCGGCTGCTGCTGGTCGCCGACGACGTGCATCGCGCGAGCGGTGCCGAACGGCAGCGGCTGCGCGACGTGCTGGAGCGGCCCCGCCCGGGGCTGGCGGTCGTACTGGCGTACCGCGCCGAGGAGTTGGAGACTCCCGGGATGCCGTTGGGCGTGCCCGCTCCGCACTATCCGGCGGAGCTGGACGTGCTGCGCCACGAGGTCCGGCCGTGGGACGCGCGCACGGTGCGGCAGGTCGCCGCCGAGCTTCTCGGGGAGCGGTGCACTCCGGAAGCGGTGGCGCGCCTGCACGAGGTGTCCGGGGGCGTGGCGCGGGTGGTGACCGACCTGCTGTCCGGCGTGCGCGACACCGGCCGGCAGCGGATCACGGCCGCCGACGTGGACGCCGTCGGGGTGCCGGCGCGGCTGGCGCAGCTGGCGCTGGGCAGGGCGGCCGAGCTGTCCCCGGCCCGTCGGCCGGTCGTCTGGGCCGCCGCCGTGCTGGGGGAACCGGCGACCGCGGAGGAGCTGGCCGAGGTGTCGGGCCTCGGGCGGCTCGCGGGCCGGGCCGCGCTGCTGGGTGCGCTGTCCGCCGCGGCGCTGACGGAGACCGCCGAGGGACGCTACGCGTTTCCCGTGCCGCTCGCGGGAGCCGCCGTGTACGCGGTGGTTCCCGGGCCCGTACGGCAGGAGCTGCACGGCAGGGCGGCCGATGTCCTGGTACGCCGGCAGCCGGTGCCCTGGACGTCGCTGGCCCGCCACCACCGGGCGGCCGGGCGGGTCCGGGGCTGGCTGCGGGCGGTGGAGCGGGCCGCCGTGGCGGCCGCCGGTGCCGGCCGGCACCACGAAGCGATCGGCCTGCTGGAGCGGACGCTGGCCGCGCCGGCGGTGCCACCGCAGGCACGGGCCCGGCTGGCGCCGATCCTGGCGCGCAGCGCGGTGGTCGGTCTGCGCTCCGACCAGACCGTCGAGGTACTGACGCAGATCGTCGAGGACGAGGCGCTGCCGATGTCGGTGCGTGGCGCGTTGCGGCTGGACCTCGGGCTGCTGCTGTGCAATCAGGCCGGTCTGCCGGAGCGGGGCTGGCAGGAGCTGGAACGCGCCGCGGCCGAACTCCGCGACGACCGGCCCGACCTCGCCGCCCGGGCCATGTCCGCACTGGTCCTGCCCTACGGCGCCCACACTCCCCTGCGGGTGCACCAGGCGTGGCTGGAGAGTGCCACCCGGGTCGCGGAGGAAAGCGGCGACGACGTCGTGCGGATGGCCGTCGCCGCCAACCGCACGGGTCTCGCCCTGAGCTGGGGGGACCCCGATGCCTGGCAGTTGCTGGCGGCGCTGCCGAGGGACAGCGCCGACCCGGGATGCCGTCGCCATGTGGCGCGGGCGCTGTGCAACGGCGTGGAGTACGCCGTCTGGCTCGGTCACTACCGGCGGGCCGAGGAACTGCTGGCCGAGGGCATCGCCCTGGCGTCCAGCAGCGGCGCGCCGTTCACGGAGCACACGGCCCTCGGTACGCGGCTGCGGCTGCAGTGGGCGACCGGTCGGTGGGCGGGGCTGGCCCGGCGGTGCGAGGAGTTCCTGGCGGCGAACGCCGGGATGCCGGTGATCTGTTCCGACGCCCGGGTGGTGCGCGGAATGCTGGCGCTCGCCCAGGGTGACTGGAGCGGCGCCCGCTCCTGGCCGGTCGATCCGCAGATGCCCCTGCCCTTCGACGCGGCGCCCGCCCTGTCCCCGATGGCCTCCGCGTCCCTGGTCCGGCTCGCGCTGGCCCGCGAGGACCTGCCGACCGCGGTGGGCGAGGCCCGCTCGGCCTGGCAGGCGCTGCGGGCGAAGGGCATCTGGGCGTGGGCCGCCGAGCTGGCCCCCTGGGCGGTGGAGGCCGTGGCGCGGAGCGGTGCGCTGTCGGAGGCCGCCGGCATGGCCGACGAGTTCGAGGCCGGCGTACGCGGTGCGGACGCGCCCATCGCCGTGGCCGCGCTCGCCTGGACCCGCGGGGTGCTCGCCGAGCTGTCCGGGGCCGCGCGTGAGGCCGCCGGTCACTACCGGCGGGCCGCCGCGCACTACGCGGCCCTGCCGCATCCCTACGCCTGCGCGCTGACCACGGAGGGCGCGGCCCGCTCGATCCTGTCGGCACCGGGAGCGGAGGGCCTGCCGGGGCCGGTGCCGGGCGCCGAGGGCCTGCCGGTGCCGGGCGCCCAGGATCTGGCGGTGCCGGAGGAGGACCTGCCGGCACGGAACGCCCCGAGCCTGCCGGCACCGCGCGTGAAGACCCTGCCCGCAGCGGAACCCGAGAACCTTGCGGCACGGAGCACCGAAGACCCGCCGGCAGCGGAGGCCGAGGATCTGACCGCACCGCACGCGAGGAACCTCCCGGCACCCACCGACGGATCGGCGGACGGTGTCGCGCCCGCCGGGGACGGTGCGGCCCAGGAGACCGCCGCATGGGCGCTGGACGCGCTGCGGTCCTGCGTGGACCGGTTCACCGGACTCGGCGCCGTGTGGGACGCCGCACGGGTGCGTGCCCTGCTGCGCTCGCACGAGCCGAGCGGCCCGACCGGCCCCCGCGGCCGGCCCTCCTACGGCTCCGGGCTGTCTCCCCGCGAACGCGAGGTCGCCGAACTGGCCGCCGCCGGGCTCACCAACCGCGAGATCGCCACCACGCTCCACCTGTCCCCGCGCACGGTCGAGCACCACGTGTCCGGCGCCATGCGCAAGCTCGGGGTGCCGTCCCGGCAGGGCCTGGCCGCTCAGTGGGCCGCGCTGGCCACCGCCCAATCCGGAGAAGCGGGCGGCAAAGCGACATAACGCCCTGCCCGCGGGGGTTAATTGGGTATCCGTGACGTCGGGTTCCCCCATGGGCGGACCTTTCCCGAAGCCGTAGGTTCCAGCCACTGGCCGGTGGGCGCCGGACCGCGGAACGGAACCTTCCGCGCGGTCCTCCCCCGCACCCCACCCGACCGGTGACCGCACCGGCGGCGGGTTCTCCGCACGCCGCCCGGGCGGCCGGGCCGTCACTCCCCACACCTCCCTGCCGCGGCCCCGGGGAAACGGCATGTCATGCCCGGGACAAACACGGCCGGGGTGTGCACGCCGTTGCGACCACGAGAGGAAGCACCCTTGAACGGGTTCAGACCCCTTCGCATATCGGTCCTCGCGGTGACCACCACCGCTCTGCTGGGCGCCGGCGCCGTCACCTCGCTCGCCGCCCCCGCACCGCAGGAGGAGCCCGCCGCGGCGGCGGCCACCCCCGTCACCCCCGCCGAACACCCCGTCGAGCGCCTCATCGTCGGCTACAAGTCCAAGGCCGCGGAGGCGAAGTCGGACGCCGCCGCCGACAAGGACGCCAAGGCCAAGGGCAAGAAGGCAGGCGAGGCCATCGGCTTCGACCGCCGCCTGGGCACCGGCGCCGCGCTGGTCGACCTCGGCGCGGAGCTCGGCAAGAAGGACGCCGCCGACGTCATGGCCGCCTTCCGCGCCGACCCGGACGTCGCCTACGTCGTCCCGGACCAGCGGATGTACGCCACCGCGGTGCAGCCGAACGACACCGAGTACAACCGCCAGTGGGACCTCTTCGAGACCGCGGCCGGCATGAACGTCCCCGGCGCCTGGGACAAGGCGACCGGCGAAGGCGTCAACGTCGCCGTCATCGACACCGGCTACGTCGCCCACTCCGACCTCGCGGCCAACGTGATCGCCGGCTACGACTTCATCTCCGACCCGTGGATGGCCCAGGACGGAGGCGGCCGGGACGGCAACGCCGCCGACCCCGGCGACTGGATGAACCGCGGCGAGTGCGGCACCGACGCCAACGGCCAGCCGGTCCCCGCCCGCGACACCAACAACTCCTGGCACGGCACCCACGTCGCCGGCACCATCGCCGCCACCACCGGCAACAACAAGGGCGTCGCCGGCATCGCCTACAACGCGACCGTCCAGCCCGTCCGGGTGCTCGGCAAGTGCGGTGGCACGACGGCCGACATCATCGACGCCATCACCTGGGCCTCGGGCGGCTCCGTCGCGGGCGTGCCCGCCAACCCCAACCCCGCCGACGTCATCAACATGAGCCTCGGCGGCGGCGGAGCGTGCGACTCCGGCACCCAGAGCGCCATCAACGGCGCGGTGAACCGCGGCACGACCGTCGTCGTGGCCGCGGGCAACAGCAATCTGAACGCCGCCCAGTTCAACCCGGCCAGCTGCAACAACGTCATCACCGTCGCCGCCTCCGACCGCGAGGGCAACCGGGCCTCCTACTCCAACTACGGCAGCGTCGTCGACATCGCCGCCCCCGGCGGCGAGACCGCGGTCAGCTCCGCGAACGGCATCTGGTCCACCCTGAACACCGGCACCCGCAGCGTCGGCAGCGAGACCTACACCGCCTACCAGGGCACCAGCATGGCCGCCCCGCACATCGCCGGCCTCGCCGCGCTCATGAACGAGGCGAGCCCGGCCATGACGCCGGCCCAGATCGAGACCGCGATCAAGAACAACGCCCGCCCGCTGCCCGGGTCCTGCTCCGGCGGATGCGGCGCCGGTCTCGCCGACGCCGCGGCCACCCTCGGCGCCGGCAGCACCGAGCCGCCCACCGGCAACGTGTTCACCAACTCCGCCGACGTGGCCATCCGGGACAACGCGACGGTCACCTCGTCCATCGCGGTGACCGGCGTGAGCGGCAACGCCCCGGCGAGCCTCAAGATCGCCGTCGACATCAAGCACACCTACCGCGGTGACCTGAAGATCGAGATCGTGGCCCCGAACGGCTCCTCCGCCGTGCTGAAGAACAGCAGTTCCGGCGACAGCGCCGACAACGTCATCGCCACGTACTCGGTCGACGCCTCCGGCGTGGCCGCGAACGGCACCTGGAAGCTGCGCGTCACCGACGTCTACAGCGGTGACACCGGCTACATCGACTCCTGGAGCCTCACCTTCTGACCCCCGCCGCCACCCCCCACCGACGAAGCGGCGCCCGGTCCGGCCGAAGCCGGCCCGGGCGCTGTCGTCGGTGGACCCGTGCTCGTCCGGCCGGGACCGGCCGGGCGAGCGGTCAGCCCAGGCACACCCCGAGCAGACAGATCTCCGTCGGCGACGTCGTCACCAGTGCGGGGCCCGTCCGGGACGTGCCCGGATCCGTGCCGTCGGCGGTCGCGGGCGCCGACGGCTCCTGCTCCGTCGTACCGGAGCGGTCGGCGGATGTCTCACCGGCGGGCCGGTCGGAGGACGCGTCGCCGGCGGCCGGGGCGACGCTCCGCGACTGCGGGGCCGACGTCGCGGCCGACCCGGCCGGGGCAACGGCCTCGGGCCGGGCGACCTGCGGCGCCGTGCGGGCCGGAGCCCCGGAGGACTGCTGCCGGGCGGCATCGGCCGCACCGACGGCATCGGTTGCAGCGGTCTCCGGCGACTGCGGCTGCGGCTGCGGCAGGGAAGGCGTGTGCGTCGAGGGCGGAGAGGGTTCGGCGGGCTGCCCGGTGGCCGGTTCGGACCCCGGGTGGCGCTGCTCGGACGCCTCCTCCCCCACGCCCCCCATCGTCCTGTTGTCCGGCGCCACGGCCGCCTGTGCCCGGTCCGGGGAGTTGCGGTCCATCGTGGCGACGATCAGGCCCCCGCCGAACAGGGCGACGGTGCTCGCGACCGCCGCCCGGCGCTTGTTCTTCTTCCAGCGGGCCAGCTGGCGACGGCGTGCCGCCCGGCCTCCGCTCCGCCGAACCGGCGGCACCTCCTCGACGTCGGCGACCGGGCCGGGCGGGGCCACTTCCCGGACGGGGCTGACCCCGGCCTCCTCCGTCGCGTCGCTGACCGAACTGTCGTGCCGGCTGTGGCGCGGGGCGATGTCCGGGGCGTAGGCACCGCACCCGGGGCACACCAGGGCGCCGTTGAGATGCCGACGGCATGAAGAGCAGTAGTCCATCTACGGTGTTCCGGTCTTCCTGGGTCGACGCGCCGTCGGCCCGCGTGGGCCACGGCCTGGCCACGTTCGCACAGGGGATCGAGCGATCAGCAACGCTAGCGAGACTTTGGCCGGACGGCGTGCAGCCCGTGTGACGCTCCTGCGTGGATCCCGTTCGCGCGCGCAGGGCCCCGGAAAACGCAACAGCGCCCGAGCCGGCCGAAGCCGACCCGGACGCTGACCAGCAGGTCGAGACCGTCCGCCTCCCCCTGCCACCGGTAGGCCCTGTGGGACTCGAACCCACAACCAATGGATTAAAAGTCCACTGCTCTGCCAATTGAGCTAAGGGCCCAAAGCGGTGTCGTGTGATGGTGCCACCCCGAGCATAGCCCGACGCGGCCGGGTCTCCGATCGGGTATCGGAGACACGGCCGCGTCGGGCGTCTGTCATGCCTCGGCGTCAGCCGTTGCGCTTCCAGCGCGGCTTGTCGTCACGACGGCCGAAGGAGGAACCGCGGTGGTCGTCACGGCGGCCGTACGGACGGTCGTGACCGCCGGAGCGGAAGCCGGGGCGGTCGCCCTGGCGGTCGCGGTTGAACGGGCGGTCGCTGCCGCGGTGACCGGGACGGTCGTCCCGGCGGAAGCCGCCCCGGTCGTCCCGGCGCTCGAAGGAACGGCCACCGCGGTCGTCCCGGCGGAAGCCGCCACGGTCGTCCCGGCGCTCGAAGGAACGGCTACCGCGGTCGTCGCGGCGGAAGCCACCACGGTCGCTACGGTCACCGCGGTCGTTGCGGTCGTTGCGGTCGTTCCGGTCGTCGCGACGGAAGCCGCCACGGTCGTCACGGCGGTCGTCACGGCGGTCGTCGCGCCGGTCGAAGGAACGGCCACCGCGGTCGCCGCGGTCGTTCCGGTCGTCCCGGCGGAAGCCGCCACGGTCGTCCCGGCGGTCGTAGCCACGATCCCGGTCGCGGTCGCGGTCCCGGTCACGGTTGAATCCGCCGCGGTCGTCGCGCCGGTCGAAGGAACGGCCACCGCGGTCCCGGTCGAAGGAACGGTCCCGGTCGAACGAACGCCCGCCCCGGTCGCTCTTCTGCTCGGTCTTCTGCTCGGCCTTCTCCACGTCCCGCGCGCCCGGCTGTTCCGGCACCGAGACCTCCGCCTCGACCGCGGCACCGGCCGCGACCGACTCGGCGAGCACCACCGCGGGGTCCTCGCCACGCTCCCGGGCGACCCTGGCGAGCAGCCGGTCCGCCTCCTCGCGCAGCTCGGTCGCGCGCCGCTGGGCCCGCTCCAGCTCCTTGGTGAGCTGGGCGACCTCGCGCTCGGCCTGCTGGGCCGCGTTGCCCGCGGACTCCGCCTGGACCTCGGTCATCGACCGGGCGCCCGTGATCTCGGCGACCTCCGCGTCGAAGGCGGCGCCGCCCTGGATGATGTGGCGCGTGGCGTCGACGCCCGCGTCCTCCATCAGCCGGAAGATCTGGCGGCGCTGGTGCGGCAGGGACAGGGAGACGACCGTGCCGGTACGGCCCGCGCGGGCGGTGCGGCCGGCGCGGTGCAGGTAGTCCTTGTGGTCACCGGCCGGGTCCACGTTCAGGACCAGGTCGATGCCGTCGACGTGGATGCCGCGCGCGGCGACGTCGGTGGCGACCAGGACGTTGACGTACCCGTCCTTGAAGTCGGCCAGCGTCCGGGTCCGGGCGCCCTGGGTCATGCCGCCGTGCAGCGCGTCGGCCTTCACACCGGCCTCACGCAGCTGGTCGGCGACGCGGTCGGCGCCGAGCTGGGTGCGGACGAAGATGATGGTGCGGCCCTTGCGGGAGGCGATGGCCGCGGTGACCGGCGCCTTGTCCTTGGGCTTCACGACCAGGATGTGGTGCGACATGGTCGTCACCGCGCCCTGCGCGGCGTCGACCTCGTGGAGGGCCGGGTCCTTCAGGTACCGGTCGACGAGCGTCTTGATCTCGTTCTCCATGGTCGCGGAGAACAGCATCCGCTGGCCGCCTGCCGGGATCTGGTCCAGCAGCTCGGTGACCTCGGGCAGGAAGCCCAGATCGGACATCTGGTCGGCCTCGTCGAGAACGGCGATCTCCACGTTCTCCAGGGAGCAGGCGCCGCGGTTGATGATGTCGCGCAGCCGGCCCGGGGTGGCGACCAGGATGTCCACGCCCTTCTCCAGGGCGTAGATCTGGTTGCCCATCGAGGTGCCGCCGCAGACGACCTTCATCCGCAGGCCGACCACGTCGCCGTACGGCTGGAGGGCGTCCGCCACCTGCATGGCGAGCTCCCGGGTCGGGGTGAGGATGACGGCCCGCGGCTTCTTCTTCTCGGTGCGGCCGCCGGCGAGCTGGGCCAGGGCCGGCAGACCGAAGGAGAGGGTCTTGCCGGAGCCGGTGCGGCCGCGGCCGAGGATGTCCTTGCCGGCCAGGGCGTCCGGGATGGTCGCGGCCTGGATCGGGAAGGGGGTGGTCACGCCGTTCTGCGCGAGCTTGCGGACGACGCCCTCGGGCAGGCCCAGGTCCGCGAAGGTGGGCTCGGCAGCCTGTACGGCCTCGGGGGTGTCCTCGATGCTCTCGGGCACGACGACGTGATCAGTACTGGTGATGGACATGCGAATGCGAAACCTTCCGGAGTCTCGTCGGCACGCGCCCGTCAACTCCGTGATTCGCAATTCGCAAAACGACCGCCTCGATGCGGTCCACCACGGCAAGGGAGAGTACGCGCCACACGGCGCGCTCTGCGTTGGCGCCGGGCAAATGGGATCAAACGATCTACCACCATACGCACCCACTGCCCTCAAAGGCAAACCGAGCTGCCCACGACCCTCGTACAGCGGTCCTCCGGCGGCAGCCGCCGTCGAGCCGCGGGCCCGTCCCGAGGCCCGTCACCTGCACTAGGCCGGCGCCCCGGCCTCCGGTGCCGGCTCACGCTGGGCCAGCTGGGGCCCCGGGGGCTCGTGTGCCGAGGACGACGGTTCGGCCGGAGTCGGCTCCGGGGTCGGGGACGCGGGCGGCTCCTTGGCCGGGGGTGGCTCGGGCGGCTCCGTGACCGTGGGCTCCGGCGCCGCCGTCCGCGGGGGAGCCGGCCGGGCCGGTTCCTCCTTCGGCGGGGCGGCCGCACCGTCGTCCGCCGACGGCGAGGGGTCCGCGGTCGCGCCGCGCTTCCCGTCCGTCTCCTCGCCCTCGCCCTTCTTCCGGTCCGCGTCCTTGCCCTTGCCCTTCCCCTTGCCCTTCTCGCCCTCGCCGTGTCCGCCGTCGGCCGCCGCCGCGCCGTACCCGGCGCCGCCGGGCATCAGGGAACCGCCGTCCGGCTCCTTGGCGCCCCGCTCCCCGGCGGACCGCGACGGCTCGGCTCCCCCGCCCGAGGCGTCGTCACCGACGCTCATGCAGCCGGTGGCGGCGGCGACGGCCAGGGCCGTGGCGGCCAGACGGACAGGTACGTACAAGCGGCGCACGGGCAGCCACCTCCGGGGGTCAAGGAGTCGCCGTGCCCAACTCCCGTCCCCCACAGGAGGACACGCGCCCCGCTCCGCCGGTTCCTCACCCGTACCCGAGGGCGTGCAGCCGCGCGTCGTCGATGCCGAAGTGGTGGGCGATCTCGTGCACCACGGTCACCTCGGTCTCGGCGACGACCTCCTCGCGCGTCTCGCACATGCGCAAGGTCGGTCCCCGGTAGATCGTGATCCGGTCCGGCAGCACCCCCGCGTACCACTCCCCGCGTTCCGTCAGCGGCGTCCCCTCGTAGATTCCGAGCAGCTCGGGATCGTCCGCCGGGGGCTCGTCCTCGACGAACACCGCGACGTTGTCCATCAGCCGCGTCAGTTCCGGCGGAATACGGTCCAGCGCCTCGGCGACCAGTTCCTCGAACTCCTCACGCGTCATCTCCAGCACACGCCCATTGTCGGGTACGACACAGCCGCACGGGCGCCGCCCGCCGCCCGCGTATCCGTCCGCATATCCGCCCGCACGCATGGGCATACGGGACCAATGTCCCGCGTCCCCGGCGCAGTCCAGCGCGTCCTCGCCCGCTTCCGGAAGACCCCACGACCCCGTAGGGCCCCGCACGCCCTCGCCCGCCGCCGCTCCCGGCCGTCGCCCACCGCGGTCGAGCTGGCCGCCCGGCCCCACCCGCTGCCCCGCGCCGCAGGACTCGTCGCCGTCGTCCTGCTCGGCGCCTGGCTGGGCCTGCTGGTCGTCGGCAACGTACGGGCCCCGGTCGGCCCGATGGACACGACGATGACCCTGCGCCCCTCCCTCACCGGCGGCACGAAGATAAACGTGTCCCCGCTCGGCGCCCTCCAACTGGACAGCCACACCGCGCCGGTCCGCCTGGACGTGAACGTCGACCAGCTCGACCCCGAGCGCGCCCAGGCCCTCGTCGACCACCCCGAGCGCCTCTCCGGCCTCCAGGACGAGGTCGCGCGGGACGTGGAGCACGGCACGCTCGACCTGGCCGTCCGCTCCTGCATCGCCGTCGTCACGGGCGCCACGGCCCTGGGCCTCGCGGTCTACCGCCGGCCCCGCCGCGCGCTGGCCGCCGGCGGCCTGGCCTTCACCCTGCTGCTCGCCTCCGGCGGCAGTGCCTACGCGACCTGGAGGCCGGACTCCGTCCTGGAGCCGAAGTTCTCCGGCCTGCTCTCCTCCGCACCCTCCGTCGTCGGCGACGCGCGCAGCATCGTCACGGAGTTCGACGTCTACCAGAAGGAACTGGCGCGCCTGGTGACGAACGTGACCAAGCTCTACGACGCCACCTCGACGCTGCCCGCCTACCGGCCGGACCCGACCACGATCCGCGTCCTGCACGTGTCGGACATCCACCTCAACCCGGCGAGCTGGAAGATCATCGCCTCGCTGGTGAAGCAGTACCGGGTGAACGTGATCGTCGACTCCGGCGACACGATGGACCACGGCTCGGCCGCCGAGAACGGCTTCCTGGACCCGATCGAGGACCTCGGCGCCCCCTACGTCTGGGTCCGCGGCAACCACGACTCGATGAGCACCCAGCGCTACATCGAGGGCCTGAAGAACACCCACGTCCTGGACGACGGCCGGGCCACGACCGTTGCGGGCCTGCGCTTCGCCGGCATGGGAGACCCGCAGTTCACCCCCGACCGCACCAGGAAGCCGGGGGCGGAGGCCTCCCAGGAACTGGCCGGCGCCCGCCTGGCCTCGGCCCTGCGCGACCAGCGCGCCGCGGGCACCCCGGTGGACGTGGCCGTCGTCCATGAACCGCCGGCGGCCCGGGAGGTCGACGGGGAGGTGCCGCTGGTGCTGGCCGGCCATGTGCACCGCGACGACATGGAGGTCATGGAGTTCGGCACCCGGCTGCGGATCGAGGGCTCGACCGGCGGCAGCGGCCTGCGCGCGATCGAGGGCAAGTACCCGGACCCGATCCAGGCATCGATCCTCTACTTCGACCGGGACAGCCGCCACCTCCAGGCCTGGGACGAGATCAAACTGGGCGGGCTGGGCCTGACGACGGCCGAGGTGAGCCGCCACCTCCCGAAGGAGAACCAGCCGGGCGCCACCCCGTCACCGTCGCCGAGCCCCTCCACGGGCACCCCCTCCGCAGACACCTCTTCCCCGGGTGCACCCTCCCCGGCCACCCCCTCACCCACCGGATCCCGGCCGGCTCCGTAAACCGTTTTGGCGATACCTCCCGCCATCCCATATGCTTCTCACGTCCCCGACGCGCTGAGAAGCGCCCAGGCGGGCCGATAGCCCTCATCGTCTAGCGGCCTAGGACGCCGCCCTTTCAAGGCGGTAGCACGGGTTCGAATCCCGTTGGGGGCACGCAGTACGGTGTGCGACACTTGGTTCGCTGGTTCGCACACACCCCACATGGTCCTGTGGAGCAGTTTGGAGTGCTCGCCACCCTGTCAAGGTGGAGGCCGCGGGTTCAAATCCCGTCAGGACCGCTGAGGTTTCACGTGAAACCCCATGGCTGGGTAGCTCAGTTGGTACGAGCGTCCGCCTGAAAAGCGGAAGGTCGCCGGTTCGACCCCGGCCCCAGCCACAATGACCCCCGTCGAGCTCATCGGCGGGGGTTTCTGCATGTCAGTGGGTGACGGCAAAAGCGTTAGCCACGTTTTTCGCCGGGATGAGATCCTGGAGACCGTATGTCTAC
Source organism: Streptomyces hamibioticus (assembly GCF_047946815.1). Taxonomy (NCBI): domain Bacteria; kingdom Bacillati; phylum Actinomycetota; class Actinomycetes; order Kitasatosporales; family Streptomycetaceae; genus Streptomyces; species Streptomyces hamibioticus. The sequence continues at coordinate 3,901,924 of NZ_JBKKQY010000001.1, read as the reverse complement.
GCACCCCGCCCCCGCCCTCGGCACCCTCGCCCCCCGGCTGACCGAGCTGTCGCTGCGTGACGCGCACCGGCTCGGACGCAGGCTCGAGGGTGCGCGGAAGATCCGCAAGCCGGAGGCCCGCGCCGCCGTTCTCGCCGAGATCGAGGCGGAGGTCGACCGGGCCGAGCAGCGTGTCACCGAGCGTCGCGCCCGCGTGCCCGCCGTCACCTACCCCGAGGCCCTGCCGGTCAGCCAGAAGCGGGACGAGATCGCGGCGGCCATCCGCGACCACCATGTCGTGATCGTCGCCGGCGAGACCGGGTCCGGAAAGACCACCCAGATCCCCAAGATCTGCCTCGACCTCGGCCGCGGCGTCCGCGGCATGATCGGGCACACCCAGCCGAGGCGGATCGCCGCCCGCACCGTCGCCGAGCGGGTCGCCGACGAGCTGGACACCCCGCTCGGCGGGGCCGTGGGCTGGAAGGTCCGGTTCACCGACCAGGTCGATCCGGACGGCACCTTCGTCAAGCTGATGACGGACGGCATCCTGCTCGCCGAGATCCAGACCGATCGCGAGCTGCGCGCCTACGACACGATCATCATCGACGAGGCCCACGAGCGGTCCCTCAACATCGACTTCCTGCTCGGGTACCTGGCGCAGCTGCTGCCGAAGCGGCCCGACCTCAAGGTCGTCATCACCTCCGCGACCATCGATCCCGAGCGCTTCTCCCGGCACTTCGGCGACGCCCCGATCATCGAGGTCAGCGGCCGGACGTACCCGGTGGAGGTGCGCTACCGCCCGCTGCTGGAGGAGGACGGCGACGACGCCGACCGGGACCAGATCACCGCGATCACCGACGCCGTCGAGGAGCTGATGGCCGAGGGGCCCGGCGACATCCTGGTCTTCCTCTCCGGGGAGCGGGAGATCCGGGACACGGCCGACGCGCTGGAAAAGAAGAAGTACCGGTTCACCGAGGTGCTGCCGTTGTACGCGCGGCTCTCCCACGCCGAGCAGCACCGTGTCTTCCAGCCGCACACCGGCCGCAGGATCGTTCTGGCGACCAACGTCGCCGAGACCTCCCTCACCGTCCCCGGCATCAAGTACGTCATCGATCCCGGCTTCGCCCGGATCTCCCGCTACAGCCACCGCACCAAGGTGCAGCGGCTGCCCATCGAGCCCATCTCGCAGGCCAGCGCCAACCAGCGCAAGGGCCGCTGCGGCCGTACGTCCGACGGCATCTGCATCCGGCTCTACAGCGAGGACGACTTCGACGCCCGGCCGGAGTTCACCGACGCGGAGATCCTGCGCACCAACCTGGCCTCCGTCATCCTGCAGATGACCGCCGCCGGCCTCGGTGACATCGAGAAGTTCCCCTTCATCGACCCGCCGGACCACCGCAACATCCGCGACGGCGTCCAGCTCCTCCAGGAACTCGGCGCCCTCGACCCGGGGCAGAAGGACGTACGCAAGCGGCTCACCGAGACCGGCCGCAAGCTGGCCCAGCTGCCCGTCGACCCGCGGCTGGCCCGGATGGTGCTGGAGGCCGACAAGAACGGCTGCGTCCGCGAGGTCATGGTGATAGCGGCCGCGCTGTCCATCCAGGACCCGCGCGAGCGCCCCGCCGACAAGCAGACCCAGGCCGACCAGCAGCACGCCCGCTTCAAGGACGAGACCAGCGACTTCCTCGCCTATCTCAACCTCTGGCGGTACATCCGGGAACAGCAGAAGGAGCGCGGCTCGTCGTCCTTCCGCCGGATGTGCAAGCAGGAGTACCTCAACTTCCTGCGCATCCGCGAATGGCAGGACATCTACACCCAGTTGCGCACGGTCGCCAAGCAGATGGGCATCCACATCGACGACCAGGACGCCCCGGCCGACCGCATCCACGTCTCGCTGCTCGCCGGTCTTCTCTCGCACGTCGGGATGAAGGACGTCAAGGACGGCAACAAGAACGAGTACGTGGGCGCCCGCAACGCCAAATTCGCGATCTTCCCGGGCTCCGCGCTGTTCAAGAAGCCGCCGCGGTTCGTGATGTCGGCGGAGCTGGTGGAGACCAGCCGCCTGTGGGCGCGCGTCAACGCTAAGATCGAGCCCGAGTGGGTCGAGCCGCTGGCCCAGCACCTGATCAAGCGCACCTACAGCGAACCGCACTGGGAGAAGGACCAGGCGGCGGTGATGGCCTACGAGAAGGTCACGCTGTACGGCGTACCGATCGTCGCCCAGCGCAAGGTCAACTACGGCCGGATCGACCCGGAGGCCAGCCGCGAGCTGTTCATCCGGCACGCGCTGGTCGAGGGCGACTGGCGCACCCACCACAAGTTCTTCGCCGACAACCGCAGGCTGCTCACCGAGGTCGAGGAGCTGGAGCACCGGGCGCGGCGCCGGGACATCCTGGTCGACGACGAGACCCTCTTCGACTTCTACGACCAGCGGATCCCCGAACACGTCGTCTCCGGCGCGCACTTCGACTCCTGGTGGAAGCGCAAGCGCCACGAGCAGCCCGACTTCCTCGACTTCGAGCGCGAGATGCTCATCAACGAGAAGGCGGGCGAGGTCACCAAGGACGACTATCCGGACTCCTGGCGTCAGGGTCCGCTCAAGTTCCGGGTGACGTACCAGTTCGAACCGGGCGCGGACGCGGACGGCGTGACCGTCCACATCCCGCTCCAGGTGCTCAACCAGGTCACCGACGAGGGCTTCGACTGGCAGATCCCGGGCCTGCGGGAAGAGGTCGTCACGGAGCTGATCCGGTCCCTGCCCAAGCCGATCCGCCGCAACTACGTGCCGGCGCCCAACTACGCGAGGGCGTTCCTGGACCAGGCCGTCCCCCTCCAGGAGCCGCTGACGGTGACCATGGCACGCGAGTTGAAGCGCATGGTCGGCGTGCCGTTCGAGGCGGAGGACTTCGACTGGTCCAAGGTCCCCGACCACCTGAAGATCACGTTCCGGATCGTCGACGAACGGCGCCGGAAACTGGCCGAGGACAAGGACCTGGAGGCGCTGAAGCTCAGGCTCAAGCCCAAGGCGCGCAAGGCGCTCTCGCAGGCCGCGGCGGCCACCGCCTCACGGCAGGGCGGTGAGTCCCTGGAGCGCACCGGCCTGACGGACTGGACGATCGGCACGCTCACCCGCGTCTTCGAGACCCGCCGCGCCGGTCAGCCGGTCAAGGCGTACCCGGCGCTGGTCGACGACGGGGACACGGTCTCCGTGCGCCTCTTCGACACCGAGGCCGAGCAGGCCCGGGCGATGTGGAAGGGCACGCGCCGGCTGATCCTGCGCACCATCCCGGTCAACCCGGCGAAGTTCGCGTCCGAAAAACTGTCCAACCAGCAGAAGCTCGGCCTGTCCGCGAACCCGCACGGTTCGATCCAGGCCCTGTTCGAGGACTGCGCCATGGCGGCGGCGGACAGGCTCATCGCGGACTTCGGCGGCCCGGCGTGGGACGAGGAGTCGTACCGGAAGCTGTACGACAAGGTCCGCGCGGACATCGTCGACACGACCGTCCGCGCGGTGGGGCAGGTACAGCAGGTGCTGGCCGCCTGGCAGGCGTGTGAGCGGCGCCTGAAGGCCGTACGCAGCCCGGCACTGCTGCCGAACCTCCAGGACGTCCGCAAGCAGCTGGACGGGCTCGTGAAGCCCGGTTTCGTCACCGAGGCGGGGCTGAAGCGGCTGCCGGACCTGATGCGCTATCTGATCGCCGCGGACCGGCGGCTCCAGCAGATGCCGACGAACGTCCAGCGGGACACCACGCGCATGGCGAAGGTGCACGAGATGCAGGACGAGTACGCGTGGCTGCTCGAGCAGATGCCGCAGGGCCGGCCGGTTCCGCAGCAGGTCCTGGACATCCGCTGGATGATCGAGGAACTGCGGGTCAGCTACTTCGCCCACGCGCTCGGCACGGCGTACCCCGTCTCCGACAAGCGGATCGTGAAGGCGATCGACGCGGCGGTCCCGTAACGGGCGCGGCACAGAGGGTGAGTTCGCCAGGGGGCCCGCCCTCCTGTAGAGTCTCTTCTCGCAGCGCACCGCACGAATAGCGCCGCAAAACCTGGTCCTGTGGAGCAGTTTGGAGTGCTCGCCACCCTGTCAAGGTGGAGGCCGCGGGTTCAAATCCCGTCAGGACCGCAGCAAAGAAGGCCCGCACCGCTTGGTGCGGGCCTTCCGCATGCACCCACCCACCCCCAACACCGCACAACACTCGCCACCCTGCCAAGGTGGAGACCGCGCCCGCGGCGCAGCCGCAACCGGGCACAGCAAATCCCGTCAGGACCGCAGCAAAGAAGGCCCGCACCGCTTGGTGCGGGCCTTCCGCATGCACCCACCCACCCCCAACACCGCACAACACTCGCCACCCTGTCGCGGTGGTGCGCTCGCCCGCCCGGACCTCTGGCCCTGCCCACCACCCCGGGCGCCCTCCCGCGGCCCTGTGCGCCCTCAGGTGCCCTCCCGCGGCCTTGACGGCGTCACATTCACTCGGTACTCCAAAAGCAGGGCCCCGCACCCCGTGTGGGCCGACGGAGGTGGCGTATGGCGACGGCATCGGCGAGGCACGAGACGCGGGCGCTGCTTCGCGCGCACCTGTCGGCCGCGTCGTCGTACCGCCATCTGATGCGGCACTGCCCGATCTGCCACCGCCTGTTGCGGCTGGCGCTGGACTCCCCCGCCCCGCAGCCCCCGGAGAGCCGGCAGGAGGCCCTGGAGGCCGTCGAGGGCGAGCGCCCCTCATCCCCGTGATCCCTCGCCCCGCCCCAACACCCGTACGACAGCGGGCAGGTGGAACGCGAGCCTCCATTAGCGCACCCGGACCGACGACAACAAGCGCCGTGACGTGTGACGGGTGTCACCGCATGAATTTTTGAAACGGTGGCACTTACTCCTCTCCTACAACTGGTCAATTTAATATGTGCAATTGCACTGTCGCGGGAGCCGTCCCACAGCCGATCCGACAGCCCTCCCCAGACTCCGACAGGCTCGCGCACAGAGGGCCCCGCGAAGCCGTCACCAGGCACAAAAAGATCGCGTCGGACCCGGCGGAGTCCGACGCGATCGACGACGCATCCGGGTCTGTTGGGGCAGAACCCGCGTCGTGTGGAGCTGTGGTTCGGGCGGTCGAGCAGGCTGGGGGACCCGCCGTTTCGCCCCGTTATGCAGTTGTTCAGGCCTCGCTGCGCTGCTGCGGGATGCCCGCAAGCAGGGCGCGGACCTCGGCTTCGCGGTAGCGGCGGTGCCCGCCGAGCGTGCGGATCGACGTAAGCTTGCCGGCCTTCGCCCACCGCGTGACCGTCTTCGGGTCGACGCGGAACATGGTGGCGACCTCAGCCGGGGTCAGCAGCGGCTCGGCATCAGGGGTGCGAGCGGTCATGAGCGGCCTCCTCGGGAGAACCGAACCTTCTCGGTTCTTTCCTCTAAATTCTGCACCTTGACCCGCGTTGCCCGAAATGGCGGACGCGAGTCGAGTCGGTTATAGGACGAACGGCTTGTCCTCGGCACTACAACTACACCATCTGTCCAGCCGCGTCGGCCAAACCGATGGAATTGCCCTCCCAGGTGTTCATCAGCGACGGAAGCCGATGGACCATGCCATAACGGACAGTCACGCCACTGTGACGATCAGTCACAGCGCGATCAGGAGTCACCAGACCCCCCAAAGCGTGCAAGGCTGGAGCCCTCCCCGGGCTCCTTGTCCTATTTTGGCACGAGGAGTGGCAAGCGGCGCAAGAGTGGGGTACGTGCGGTCCGTCACGCTTGACACTTAAGCCCGGATCGGGACCTACGTCCCTTGTTGACAAAGCATCAGTGAACGTCGACGCGCGTCGAACGACCCCACCGACGAGCCGCCGAACCAGCCTCGGAGCGCAAGACAAAACCTCAAAACGTGCGGTACGTCAAACATCAGTTCGCCGACCGTCGGTCCCGCACCGACCGCCACCGCTCCACGAGCCGTCCGTACGCCGCCCCCGCCGTCGCCCCGTCACCGTGGCGAAGGGCCTCGATACCCTCGGCCACGTCCGCCGCGGAGTGGTCGTCCTCCAGCTCACCGGCCGGCAGGGCGTGCACCAGCCCGCCGTAGTCCAGCTCGACGAGGGAGCGGGGGTGGAACTCCTCCAGCCAGCGCCCCACGTCCACCAGGCCGTCGATCAGCGGCCCCTCGTCCATGGCCTCCTTCAGCGCCCGCAGCCCCCGCGCCACCCGCCGCCGGGCCTGCACCATCGGCGTCCGGTAGCGCAGCACCGGCGCCGCCCCGTCCCCGCCGCCCTTGTCGTACTCCCGCTCCTCGTCGGAGACCAGCACGAACCAGTTGATCGGCACCTGCCAGGTCGACGTGCGGATCCACGGGCGGGCGTCGGGGTTGCGCTCCAGCCAGCGCTCGTAGTCCTGGGCGGCCTGGCGGCGCACGACCGGGGGCAGGACGGCGTCCAGCACCGGCGCGGGGAAGTCCTCCGCCAGCTCGGCCAGGGCCTGCCAGCCGCGCAGCCGGGTGCGCCAGGGGCACACGCAGACCACCCCGTCGACCTCCGTCACGAAGGCGTCCCCGCTCTCGTGCACCGGTACCGCGACCGGCGGGGTGGGCAGCAGGTCGGCCAGGGAGCGGCGCAGCTCGTCCTGGTAGCCGGGCAGGTCGGTGCGGCGGGCGTAGCGCTCCCAGTGGCCGCGCTCGGGCTCCGGGAAGGCGGCCAGCGGCTCGTACACGCGCAGGTACGCGGCGTAGGGCACGATCACCGAGGACACCTTGGGCACGCCTGCTCCCTCCCCCGCCCGCCGGTCCGAAAACCTGCCGGGCCCCGTTCACGGACCCGCTCACAAACGGCGGGAATCTCTGCAAATCGTCGCACGGGCGTACTCCGTGCGGAGGTGATCCTGAGCACTGTGCGGCGGGCAGGCACCCCCAGGCTCTAATCTCGTGCCACGGCCCCCGCCACCCGCACGGGAGCCGCCTCCCACCCGCCGCTACTTACTCAGGAGTCACCACAGTGACCGACGTAACCGGCGCACCTGCTGATGTACTGCACACGCTGTTCCACTCGGACCAGGGCGGTCATGAGCAAGTCGTGCTCTGCCAGGACCGGGCCAGCGGCCTGAAGGCCGTCATCGCCGTCCACTCCACCGCTCTGGGCCCCGCCCTCGGCGGTACGCGCTTCTACCCGTACGCGACCGAGGCGGAGGCCGTCGCCGACGCGCTGAACCTCGCGCGCGGGATGTCGTACAAGAACGCCATGGCCGGCCTCGAGCACGGCGGTGGCAAGGCCGTGATCATCGGCGATCCGGAGCGGATCAAGTCCGAGGAGCTGCTGCTCGCCTACGGCCGCTTCGTCGCCTCGCTCGGCGGGCGCTACGTCACCGCCTGCGACGTCGGCACCTACGTCGCCGACATGGACGTGGTGGCCCGCGAGTGCCGCTGGACCACCGGCCGCTCCCCCGAGAACGGCGGCGCCGGCGACTCCTCGGTCCTCACCGCGTTCGGCGTCTACCAGGGCATGCGGGCCTCCGCCCAGCACCTGTGGGGCGACCCCTCGCTGCGCGACCGCGCGGTCGGTGTCGCGGGCGTCGGCAAGGTCGGCCACCACCTGGTGGAGCACCTCCTGAAGGAGGGCGCCCGGGTGACGGTCACGGACGTGCGCGAGGACGCCGTCCGGCGGATCACCGATCGGCATCCGGAGGTGCTGGCCGTGGCCGACACCGACACCCTGATCCGCACCGCCGGCCTGGACATCTACGCTCCGTGCGCGCTCGGCGGGGCGCTGGACGACGACACCGTGCCGGTGCTGACCGCCAAGGTGGTCTGCGGCGCGGCCAACAACCAGCTCGCCCACCCGGGCGTGGAGAAGGACCTCGACGACCGCGGGATCCTCTACGCGCCGGACTACGTGGTGAACGCCGGCGGGGTCATCCAGGTGGCGGACGAACTGCACGGCTTCGACTTCGACCGGTGCAGGGCGAAGGCCGCGAAGATCTACGACACCACGCTGGCCATATTCGCACGTGCGAAGGAAGACGGTATTCCGCCGGCCGCCGCGGCCGACCGGATCGCCGAGCAGCGGATGGCGGAGGCGCGTAGCCGGCGCTGATCGGGGAAGGGGCCCCGAGGGCCGCGAGGTCCGGCCGGTACCCGCCGGCGGAGTTGGAGACAACTCTCACTTCTTCCGGCGGGTCGACCGTCCATAAGTGGTTAAAATCGCGGTTGACCAGCGAGGACGGGGTGCCTCGGCGGTCCTGGGCGCGGGCACGTCATGCGGGCGACGTACCGTATGGGCGCGGGCTCAGGTACCGTGGAAGCCCTACGGACCGGTCTCTCCACGGAGAGCCCGTTCGGGACCATGAACGCGTGTCAAGACTCTGGGGCCGTCGAGCCCCGTCGTTGAGGGGGTCGAGCCATGGGGCGCGGCCGGGCCAAGGCCAAGCAGACGAAGGTCGCCCGCCAGCTGAAGTACAACAGCGGTGGGACGGACCTCTCACGCCTGGCCGAGGAGCTGGGCGCATCGACATCGAACCAGTCGCCGAACGGCGACCGTTTCGAGGCCGATGAGCATGACGACGACGACCTGTACTCCCGGTACGCCGACCTCTACGAGGACGACGACGAGGAGGACGAGGACGGCCAGTCCTCGCGACATCGTCGCGGCGCTTGACCTAGTACTGGACACTGCCCGGTCGGTGACGTGATGTCACCGACCGGGTTCTGTGCTGCCCGCACTTCGGTCAGGCGTAGTCACCGACCAGCGTCGCGCCCGTGGCGTGGTCTCCCCGGTCCGTGATCTCGCCCGCCACCCAGGCGTCCACGCCGCGGTCGGCCAGCGTCACCAGCGCCACGTCCGTCGACTCCTGCGGCACGACCGCGATCATGCCGGCGCCCATGTTGAGGGTCTTCTCCAGCTCCAGGCGCTCGACCTGGCCGGTCCGGCCGACGAGGTCGAAGACCGGGCCCGGGGTCCAGGTGGAGCGGTCGACGGTCGCGTGCAGGCCGTCGGGGATCACGCGGGCCAGGTTGGCCGCGAGCCCGCCGCCGGTGACATGGCTGAAGGCGTGCACCTCGGTGGTGCGGGTGAGGGCCAGGCAGTCCAGCGAGTAGATCTTCGTGGGCTCCAGCAGCTCCTCGCCGAGGGTGCGGCCGAGCTCGTCCACGTGGCTCTCCAGGGCCAGGCCGGCCCGGTCGAGCAGCACGTGCCGGACGAGTGAGTACCCGTTCGAGTGAAGACCGGACGCTGCCATGGCGACGACCGCGTCACCCTTGCGGATGCGGTCCGCGCCGAGCAGCCGGTCGGCCTCCACGACGCCCGTACCGGCACCGGCGACGTCGAAGTCGTCCTCGCCGAGCAGGCCCGGGTGCTCGGCGGTCTCGCCGCCCACCAGGGCGCAGCCGGCCAGCACACAGCCCTCGGCGATGCCCTTGACGATGGCGGCGACCCGCTCGGGGTGGACCTTGCCGACGCAGATGTAGTCGGTCATGAACAGCGGCTCGGCGCCGCTCACCACGATGTCGTCCATGACCATGGCGACCAGGTCGTGGCCGATGGTGTCGTAGACGCCCATCCGGCGGGCGATGTCGACCTTGGTGCCGACGCCGTCCGTGGCGGAGGCGAGCAGCGGGCGCTCGTAACGCTTGAGGGCGGAGGCGTCGAAGAGGCCGGCGAAGCCGCCCAGGCCGCCGAGGCCCGCGACCTCGGCGCGCTGCGTCTTCTTCACCCACTCCTTCATCAGCTCGACGGCGCGGTCGCCCGCTTCGATGTCGACACCTGCTGTTTTGTAAGAAGGCGCTGCGTAGCTGGCACCAGTTGTCTCGGACATGGCTTTGAGAACCTTCGTGTCGTACGGCAGGTAACGCGGACGGCTACGGGCGACGGATGGCGTCGGCGGCGGCCGTGGCGGCGGGACCGGCGGCGAGCTCGGTCTCCAGGAGCTGCTTGCCGAGCAGCTCGGGGTCGGGCAGGTCCATCGGGTACTCGCCGTCGAAGCAGGCGCGGCACAGGTTCGGCTTGGCGATGGTGGTCGCCTCGATCATGCCGTCGATGGAGATGTACGCCAGGGAGTCGGCGCCCAGCGAGGTGCCGATCTCCTCGATGCTCATGCCGTTGGCGATGAGCTCGGCGCGGGTGGCGAAGTCGATGCCGAAGAAGCACGGCCACTTCACGGGCGGGGAGGAGATCCGGATGTGGACCTCGGCGGCGCCCGCCTCGCGGAGCATCCGGACCAGGGCCCGCTGGGTGTTGCCGCGGACGATGGAGTCGTCCACGACGACCAGCCGCTTGCCCTTGATGACTTCCTTCAGGGGGTTCAGCTTCAGCCGGATGCCGAGCTGGCGGATGGTCTGCGAGGGCTGGATGAAGGTCCGGCCGACGTAGGCGTTCTTCACCAGGCCGTTGCCGAAGGGGATGCCGGAGGCCTCCGCGTAGCCGATCGCGGCCGGGGTGCCGGACTCCGGGGTCGCTATCACCAGGTCGGCCTCGACCGGGGCCTCCTTGGCCAGGCGGCGGCCCATCTCGACCCGGGAGAGGTAGACGTTGCGGCCGGCGATGTCGGTGTCCGGGCGGGCCAGGTAGACGTACTCGAAGACACAGCCCTTGGGCTTCGCTTCCGCGAATCGCGATGTGCGCAGGCCGTTCTCGTCGATGGCGACGAACTCGCCCGGCTCGATCTCGCGGACGTAGCTGGCACCGCAGATGTCCAGGGCGGCGGACTCGGAGGCGATCACCCAGCCGCGCTCCAGCCGACCCAGGACCAGCGGACGGATGCCCTGCGGGTCACGGGCGGCGTAGAGGGTGTGCTCGTCCATGAAGACGAGCGAGAAGGCGCCCTTGACCTGCGGGAGGATGGCGTGGGCGGCCTCCTCGATGGTCAGCGGCTTGCCGTCCTCGTCGACCTGGGCCGCGAGCAGCGCGGTGAGCAGGTCGGTGTCGTTGGTCGCCGCGACGCGCGGGGTGCGGCCCTCCTGCTTGGGCAGGTCGGCGACCATCTCGGCGAGCTGGGCGGTGTTGACGAGGTTGCCGTTGTGGCCGAGCGCGATCGAGCCGTGCCCGGTGGCACGGAAGGTCGGCTGGGCGTTCTCCCACACGGAGGCGCCGGTGGTCGAGTAGCGGGCGTGACCGACCGCGATGTGACCCTGGAGCGAACCGAGAGAGGTCTCGTCGAAGACCTGGGAGACCAGGCCCATGTCCTTGAAGACGAGGATCTGGGAGCCGTTGCTGACCGCGATTCCCGCGGATTCCTGGCCCCGATGCTGGAGGGCGTAGAGCCCGAAGTACGTGAGCTTTGCGACCTCTTCGCCCGGAGCCCAGACACCGAAGACGCCGCATGCGTCCTGGGGGCCCTTCTCACCGGGGAGCAGATCGTGATTGAGTCGACCGTCACCACGTGGCACGCCACCGAGTGTAGGCGAGATCGACCACTGGTCCGAATTGGGGATCCGCCGCCCTCAGCGCCTCACTGACCGGCCACGGCCCGGACGCTGGTGCCGTTCGGGCTGGTCAGCGTGAGGGTCTGCTGATCGATTCGGTAATCGATCTTGTTGTCGAAGAGCCTCAGCAACCGCTTCTCGATGTCCATGAGTGAGTCTTCGCACACCATCCGGGTGGTGGCCGGAGCGCCCAGGGTGATATGGCCGTCGCGCACCGTGGCCTCGGCGTTGACGCGGTTGCAGCCGAGGCTGCCGGAGACGGTCCCCTGCTTCTTGTCGAAGGTCAGGTGCGCCTCCCCGCCGTCCTGGCCGGCGGGGGTCGTGACGGTCCACTTCGTCCCGTACAGCGCGGCGTCCGGCTGTTCGCTCAGCCGGACGGTGTCGCCGTCGGAGGTGGTGAGCGTGAGCCGGTCGCCCTCGGCCTCGGCGGTGAGCGGGCCCGCGGTGAGGGTGCGGGCGAGGGTCTCCTCGAAGGCCATGGGCGTGTCGTCGCAGGCCATCTCGGTGGACACGGCGTCGCTGAGCCGGACCCGGTCGCCCTCGACCTCGGCATTGGCGCTGAAGGTGTTGCAGCCGAAGTTGCCCTCCGCCCGGCCGCCATCCCCGATGCGGACGCGGGCGTCCTCGGGGGCCCGGTGGGTCTTGCCGTCGACGGTGACGCTGTCGACGCTCCAGTGGACGCCGGTCACGGTCGGACCGCCGTCGCCGACCGCGCCGCTGCCGCCGTCCGCCTTCTCGGTGCCGCAGGCCGCAGCGAGCGGGACGAGCGCGGCGACGGCCGCGGTCAGGGTGATGTGGTGGTTCTGCCGCTTCTGCCTGTACATGCCGATTCGACGGAGGCGGGGAAGGATCGGTTCCCCCTCGGTGCGCCCTCGTGCGCCCTCGCTCCCTCTCGGCTCACACCAGGATCGGCAGCAGTTCCCCGAGGTCGGCGCGCTCCCCGCTCGCGCTGACCTTCGCCCGGTCGAGCGCGTCCTTCCAGGCCAGCCGGCCGGTCGCCAGCCGGACCCAGGTCAGCGGGTCGGTCTCGACGACGTTGGGCGGGGTGCCGCGGGTGTGCCGGGGGCCCTCGACGCACTGCACCACGGCGTACGGCGGAACGCGCACCTCCGTCGAGCCGCCGGGCGCCTTCACCGCGAGCGCGTCGGCCAGCAGCCGGGTGGCGGCGGCCAGCGCCTGCCGGTCGTAGGGCACGTCGAGGCCGGGCACGGCGGCGTTGAGGTCGTCGGTGTGGGCGACGAGTTCGACGGTCCGGGTGACGACGTAGTCGGCCAGCGGCAGCGCGCCCGCGCTGGTGGGCAGCAGCCGGCTGCCGGGGTGTGCGGCGAGGCGGTCGGCGAAGCGCCGTTCGACGTCGGCGAGGTGGGCGTCGAGGTCGGGGTGGTCTGCGGCCGACCGCCGGGCGGTGCCGGCGATGGCGGGTGCGTCGGCGGCGATGGCGGACGGCCAGTCGAGCAGTCTGCCGTCCTGCCGCGCGGGCTCGGGCTCGGCCAGCAGCCGGTCCACGGCCGTCAGCGCCATCCCGACGTGCGCGACCAGTTCCCGCACGGTCCAGTCGCCGAGCCGCGTGGGGAGCGCCAGCTGTTCGGGAGTGAGGGTGCGGACGGCTGCCCGTACGTTGCCGAACTGGGCGAGCACGGCGGTACGGGTCCTGACGGGGTCGTAGCTGCGGGTGCGCTTCTTGGCCGGGGGCATGGAGGTGAGCCTATGCGGCTCGGGCACGGGCTCAGGCGGCGTCGGTCGGGGCGGCCGCCTCGAAGACCTCGCCGTTGCGGGGCACGCCGATGCCGCGCCAGGTGAAGGGCAGGCCGCGGGCGGAGTCCGGGTCGGGGGAGTCCATGAGCTGGAAGTGCACGTGCGGCTCGGTGGAGTTGCCGGAGTTGCCGCAGCGGGCGATCCGCTGCCCGGCGCGCACCCGCTCGCCCTCCCGGACGGCGAGCGAGCCGCGCTGGACGTGGGCGTACATCGCGTAGGTGCCGTCGCCGAGGTCGAGCACCACGTGGTTGCCGACGATGCGGCGGGCCCCGGCCATCTGGCGCACGTCGGCCTCGACCAGCATCAGGTACAGCAGCCCCGGCAGCGAGGTGCGGCTGAGATGGTCGCGCTGGGTGTCGGTGGCGCGGACGACGGTGGCGTCGGCGACCGCGAGGAGCGGGGCGCCGAAGGCCGGGAAGTCACGGTTGGGCCGGACCGGCGGCCACAGGACGCGGAAGCCGGGGCGGGCGCCGTCCTCGGGCTCCGCGACGATGTCGATGGCGTAGGTCTGGCCGTAGGCGTGGGTGCCATGGCTCGGGGTGCGGTCGGCCGGGCTGTTCAGGGCGGACCAGCGGCCGGTCACGGGCGGGGTGACCTCGACGGGCTCGAGGTCGGCCCGCTTGCCGGCGGGGGCGTCGGCGCCGGTGCGGTTCACCACTGTGATCAGCAGGAAGGCGAGGAGCAGGGGCAGGAAGTCCCACCACCAGGGGTGGGCCAGGTCGAAGGCGACGTCCGCGGCGATCAGGACGAAGAACCCGATCATCAGGCATCGGAAGGCGGTCATGGCGAGCTTGCGTCCGGACATCGTGTCCCCCTCGGTCTGTCCCGCTCGTGGTGGTTGCCGGTCGTGCCGTCGCCGGTCGTGGTCGTTACCGGTGGTGGTCGTTACCGGTCGTGTCGTCGCCGCTCGGTCTGTCCTGCTTCGTGCTCAGGCCCGCTCGTGCTCGGGCCCGCTCGTGCGTCTCCCGTTCAGGGCCGGGCCGTCGACAGCGCCACCAGCAACGGCACGATCCGGCCCGGTGGCACCTCGTGGCGTCCCCGGCCGCTGGTGTGCAGCCAGCCGGCGGCGGTCAGCTGCCGCAGGTGGTGGTAGATCCGGCCGGTCGTGCCCACCTCGTCCAGCTCGGCGAGCTCCGCGGCGGTGCGCCGCCCGCCGAGGATCTCGCGCAGCAGGCGCAGCCGGACCGGGTGACCGAGCGCCGCGAACGCCTCGGCGGCCTCGGCCCAGTCGGCGTCCATCAGGTCCTCGGTCAGCGTGCCGTGCTGCCAGACGTACCGCTCGCCGGCCGGCAGCCGTACGACGCCCGTGAACAGGACGCCGCCGTCCGCCGCGCCCAGCTCCGCGAGCTGTTCCTTCAGCCCTTCCAGGGCCCAGAAGTCGCCCTCGCCGAGCCGGGGTGCCGTGCGCTCTGCCGCCTCCAGCGCCGCCAGGCGGCGTTCGAGGTCGGCCACGCGCTGTTCGAGCCGTTCCACACCTTCGATATTACGGAAGTACGTAATTACGTTCAACCGGTGGCGGTTCAACCGGTGGCGGCACGAAGAAGCCCCCGCCCGGCGGACCGGGCGGGGACTCGTCGGCGCGTGTGCCGCTTACGCGAGCAGCGCCGGGATCGTCGCCTCGTGGGCGCCGCGCAGCTCGTCCAGGGTGACGGTGAACTCGCCCTGGACCTCAACCGCGTCCCCGTCCACCACTCCGATGCGGGTGGCGGGCAGGCCGCGCGCACCGCACATGTCGTTGAAGCGGACCTCCTCCGAGCGCGGCACCGCGACAATCGCGCGGCCGGCCGACTCGGAGAACAGGAAGGTGAAGGCGTCGAGCCCGTCGGGGACGATCAGCCGCGCACCCTTGCCGCCGAGCAGCGCCGACTCCACCACCGCCTGGACCAGACCGCCGTCGGACAGGTCGTGCGCGGAGTCGATCATGCCGTCGCGGGAGGCGGAGACCAGGATCTCGGCCAGCAGCCGCTCGCGCTCCAGGTCGACCTTGGGCGGCAGGCCGCCGAGGTGGTCGTGGACCACCTGGGACCAGGCCGAGCCGCCGAACTCCTCACGCGTGTCGCCGAGGAGGTACAGCAGCTGGCCCTCCTCCCGGAAGGCGGCCGGCGTCCGGCGGGCGACGTCGTCGATGACGCCCAGGACCGCCACGACCGGCGTCGGGTGGATGGCCGCTTCCCCCGTCTGGTTGTAGAGCGAGACGTTGCCGCCCGTGACCGGGGTGCCGAGCTGCTGACAGGCGTCGGCGAGCCCGCGCACGGCCTCGGCGAACTGCCACATCACCGCCGGGTCCTCCGGCGAGCCGAAGTTCAGGCAGTCGGAGACGGCGAGCGGCTTGGCGCCGGTCGTCGCCACGTTGCGGTACGCCTCCGCGAGGGCCAGCTGCGCGCCCGTGTACGGGTCGAGCTTGGCGTACCGGCCGTTGCCGTCGGTGGCGATCGCCACGCCGAGGCCGGTCTCCTCGTCGATGCGGATCATGCCGGAGTCCTCCGGCATCGCCAGCACGGTGTTGCCCTGCACGAAGTGGTCGTACTGCTGGGTGATCCACTGCTTGGAGGCCTGGTTGGGCGAGCCGACCAGCTTCAGGACCTGGTCCTTGAGCTGCTCGCCGGTCTCCGGGCGGGGCAGCTTGTTCGCGTCGTCGGCCTGGAGGGCGTCCTGCCAGCCGGGGCGGGCGTACGGGCGCTCGTACGTCGGGCCCTCGTGGGCCACCGTGCGCGGATCGACGTCGACGATCTTGCCGCCGTGCCAGTAGATCTCCAGGCGGTCGCCGTCAGTCACCTCACCGATGACGGTGGCGATGACGTCCCACTTGTCGCAGATCTCCAGGAAGCGGTCGACCTTGTCCGGCTCGACGACCGCGCACATGCGCTCCTGCGACTCGCTCATGAGGATCTCCTCGGGCGAGAGCGTGGAGTCGCGCAGCGGGACGTCGTCCAGGGTGACGCGCATGCCGCCGGAGCCGTTCGAGGCCAGCTCGCTGGTCGCGCAGGACAGGCCCGCCGCGCCCAGGTCCTGGATGCCGACGACCAGCTTCTCCTTGAAGGCCTCCAGGGTGCACTCGATGAGGAGCTTCTCCTGGAAGGGGTCGCCGACCTGGACGGCGGGGCGCTTGGACGGCTTGGCGTCGTCGAAGGTCTCGGAGGCCAGGATCGAGGCGCCGCCGATGCCGTCGCCGCCGGTCCGGGCGCCGTACAGGATGACCTTGTTGCCGGCGCCGGAGGCCTTGGCGAGGTGGATGTCCTCGTGCCGCATCACACCGATGCAGCCGGCGTTGACCAGCGGGTTGCCCTGGTAGCAGGCGTCGAAGACGACCTCGCCGCCGATGTTGGGCAGGCCCAGGCAGTTGCCGTAGCCGCCGATGCCGGCGACGACGCCCGGCAGGACGCGCTTGGTGTCGGGGTGGTCGGCCGCGCCGAAGCGCAGCGGGTCCACGACCGCGACCGGGCGGGCGCCCATCGCGATGATGTCGCGGACGATGCCGCCGACGCCCGTGGCCGCGCCCTGGTAGGGCTCGACATAGGACGGGTGGTTGTGCGACTCGACCTTGAAGGTGACCGCGTAGCCCTGGCCGACGTCGACCACACCGGCGTTCTCGCCGATGCCGACGAGCAGGGCGTCGCTCTCGGGGGCCTTCTCGCCGAACTGGCGGAGGTGGACCTTGGAGGACTTGTACGAGCAGTGCTCGGACCACATCACCGAGTACATGGCCAGCTCCGCGCCGGTGGGGCGGCGGCCCAGGATCTCGACGATCCGCTCGTACTCGTCCTTCTTCAGGCCCAGTTCGGCCCAGGGCAGCTCGACGTCGGGGGTCGCGGCCGCGTGCTCGACCGTGTCCAGACGGGAAGGAGCGGCCCGGAGGGCCTCGTTGTCGGGCGGCGGTGGGAGACGGGTGGGCGTGCGGCTCATGCGTTGACCAGCTTCTTGAGGATCGAGGTGAAGAACGGCAGGCCGTCGGTACGGCCCGTACCGATCAGCGGCTCGACGGCGTGCTCGGGGTGCGGCATCAGACCGACGACGTTGCCCGCCTCGTTGGTGATGCCGGCGATGTCGTTGAGCGAACCGTTGGGGTTGAAGTCCAGGTAGCGGAAGGCGACGCGGCCCTCGGCCTCCAGCTTGTCCAGCGTGTACCGGTCGGCGACGTAGCGGCCGTCCATGTTCTTCAGCGGGATGTGGATCTCCTGGCCGGCCGAGTAGTCGGCGGTCCAGGCGGTGTCCGCGTTCTCCACCCGCAGCTTCTGGTCCCGGCAGATGAAGTGCAGGTGGTCGTTGCCGAGCATGCCGCCGGGCAGCAGGTGGGCCTCGGTGAGGATCTGGAAGCCGTTGCAGATGCCGAGGACCGGCAGACCGGCCTTCGCCTGCTCGATGACGGTGTCCATCACCGGCGAGAAGCGGGCGATGGCCCCGGCGCGCAGATAGTCGCCGTAGGAGAAACCGCCGCACAGCACCACGGCGTCGACCTGCTTGAGGTCCTTGTCCTTGTGCCAGAGCGCCACGGGTTCGGCACCGGCGACGCGGATCGCGCGCTGTGTGTCCCGGTCGTCGAGGCTGCCCGGGAAAGTGACGACGCCAATACGAGCGGTCACTTCACGGCCTCCGTGACTTCCGCCGCTTCCTCGACCCGGACGGTGAAGTCCTCGATCACGGTGTTGGCGAGGAAGGATTCCGCAAGATCGTGGATGCGGGCGAGGGCGGCCTCGTCGACCGGCCCGTCAACTTCCAGTTCGAAACGCTTTCCCTGGCGGACGTCCGAGATCCCCTCGAAACCGAGCCGCGGCAGTGCGCGCTGCACCGCCTGGCCCTGGGGGTCGAGGATCTCCGGCTTGAGCATGACGTCGACTACGACGCGTGCCACTGGCACTCCCGGTGTGTGGTGCTGAGCAGGTTCCTTCAGACTACCCGCACAAAAATTCTACGCGGGTAGTGTTGTAGGAAAGTACGTGACCCCTGTCACGATTCAGCATCGGCGGAGGCCTGGGCGAAAAGGTTCGGGAAAGATCCTCCATCGCACCGGTACGGCTATTGCGCGGCGGACACGCGGAGAGATTTAGTCGGGCTTCCCATTGCAATGCCGAGCACTGTACAAATGAAATGCCAATAGCCGATACTTTGCCCAATAACAGGCGAACAGTCGGCATCTTCGCGGCGTCCTGGCACGTCATCGCGGAGTTGCCGCACGAAGGGACCGATATTCGTGGCGCAGCGTGTCGTGGTCACTCTCTTTGACGACATCGACGGCTCGGAAGCGGCGGAGACGATCGCCTTCGGACTCGACGGCAAGATGTACGAGATCGACCTGAACGAAGCCAATGCCAGGAAACTCCGCGAGGCGCTGGAGCCCTACGTGGAGGCCGGCCGCAAGCGGTCGAGGTCCGGCAAGGCCTACCGGCAGACGCACATCGCCCCCGACCCGGCCGCGGTCCGCGCCTGGGCACAGGCGAACCGGATGGAGGTGCCGGCGCGGGGGCGCATCCCCAAGAAGGTCTACGAGGCGTTCGCCGCCGCGCAGTGACCGACGGCCGCTCAGCAGCCCCGCGCGGCAACCGACTTGCGTGACACCCCCGGTGATCAGCTAAAGTCTGGAGCACGCCGCGGAGCGAGGCCGAAAAGCCCAGCTCACGGGCTTGCGGGTGTAGTTCAGTAGTAGAACATCCCCCTTCCAGGGGGAAGGCGCAGTGTGCAATTCCTGTCACCCGCTCTGCATCGCCGTCCGGACCACTCCTGTGGATCAGGTAGGCTGGTGCCCGCACCGATCGGTGAGAGCCGGTCGGGGGCAATGCGGACGTAGCTCAGTTGGTAGAGCGCAACCTTGCCAAGGTTGAGGTCGCGAGTTCGAGCCTCGTCGTCCGCTCGGGAATGAGACCCCGGTCCTGATGGACCGGGGTCTTTTCGTGTCCGCGCCCGAGCCTCTCCGCGCCCGCGTCCCTCCGTGCCCGCGTTCCTCCGCGCCCGAGCCTGACATTTGTCATACCGAGTGGTGACAGCGCGCACTGCAGCCGGGCCCGCCGTGCCGGGAGGCTCGGGGGCATGGAAGCGAACGGACACGAACACGTGATTGAGGTCACCGACCTGCGACGTGTGTACGGGGGCGAGTTCGAGGCCGTGCGCGGGGTCACCTTCTCCGTGCGCCGCGGGGAGGTCTTCGCGCTGCTCGGCACCAACGGCGCCGGCAAGACGTCCACCGTCGAACTGCTGGAGGGCCTCGCCGCCCCGGCCGGGGGACGGGTGCACGTCCTCGGACACGACCCGTACAGCGACCGGGCCTTCGTCCGCCCGCGCACCGGCGTGATGCTGCAGGAGGGCGGTTTCCCGTCCGAACTGACCGTCGCCGAGACGGCGCGGATGTGGGCGGGGTGTGTGACCGGGGCCCGCCCGCCGGCGGAGGTGCTGGCGCTGGTCGGGCTGGAGTCGAAGGCCGGCGTCCGGGTCAAGCAGCTCTCCGGCGGCCAGCGGCGCCGGCTGGACCTGGCACTCGCGCTGCTCGGCGACCCCGAGGTGCTCTTCCTGGACGAGCCCACCACCGGACTGGACGCCGAAGGGCGCCGCGGCACCTGGGAGTTGGTGAGCGCGCTGCGCGACGGCGGTACGACGGTGCTGCTGACCACGCACTACCTGGAGGAGGCCGAGCAACTCGCCGACCGGCTCGCGATCATGCACGACGGCCGTATCGCCGCCACCGGTACCCCGGCCGAGGTGACCGCCACCCAGCCGTCGCGGATCACCTTCGAACTGCCCGAGGGCTACTTCGTGGGCGATCTGCCGCCGCTCGCCGAACTGGGCGTGACCGGGCACGAGGCCGACGGCCGGACCGTCCGGCTGCGCACCCGTGAACTCCAGCGGGCGGCCACCGGGCTGCTGGTGTGGGCCGAGCGGGCCCGGGTGGAGCTGCGCCGCCTGGACGTGCGGTCGGCGTCCCTGGAGGAGGCGTTCCTGGGCATCGCGAAGGAGGCCTCCGGGGCGGAGGCCGCACAGACGACGAAGGAGTACGCGGCATGAGCGTCACCGACACCGAGGCGCCCGCGGCACGCGCCCCGAAGGCGGCGGCCACCACGCCGATGAGCCGGATGACGGCGCTCGCCCGCGCCGAACTGACGCTGCTCGGACGGAGCAGGGGCGCGCTCGTCGCCGGGCTGTTCGTGCCGCTGGTGATGCCGGTCAGCGTGCTGTCGGCGGCCGAGGAGATGGACCTGGCCGAGGCCGGACTGACCGTCGGCACCCTGGTCCTGCCCGCGGCGGTCGGCTTCTCCCTGCTGTTCGCCGTCTACTCGACCCTCGTCGGCGTCTTCGTCGTCCGGCGCGAGGAACTCGTCCTGAAGCGGCTGCGCACCGGCGAGCTGCGGGACGTCGAGATCCTGGCCGGCTCGGCGTTGCCGGCCGTCGCCACCGGGCTGCTGCAATGCCTGCTGCTGGCGGCCGGATGCGCCGCCCTGCTCGACCTGACCGCGCCGTCCGCGCCTCATCTGGCCGTCGTCGGCCTGCTGTTGGGGCTCGTGATGTGCGGCGCCCTCGCCGCGGCCACCTCGGGCTTCACGCGCACCGGCGAGAGCGCCCAGGTCACGCCCATGCCGCTGATGTTCGTCTCGATGATCGGCTCCGGCATGTTCGTCCCGCTGGAGCTGCTCCCGGACAAGGTGGCCTCCGTCTGCGAGCTGCTGCCGCTGACTCCCGTCGTCACCCTGGTGCGCGGCGGCTGGACCGGAGAGCTGTCGGCGTACGAGGCGCTGGGCGCCCTCGCGACGGCGGTGGCCTGGACCGCGATCGCCGTGTTTGCTGTACGGCGGTGGTTCCGCTGGGAACCGCGGCGCTGACGTACGAGGAGAGCGGGGCGGGCGGGCAGATGCGCAGGCCGGAGCGGTGGTGGCGGCGGAAGAGCACGCCGCAGAAGGTGGAGACGTACACGCGCTGGTCGTACCACTTCTTCGGAGTGACCGAGTTCGCCGCGAGCGGCTTGACCGCGTACGGCCAGGTGGACGTGGGTCTCGCGAGCGTGCTGGTCGCGCTGGTCGGGGTGCACGCCGCGTTGTGCATGGTGACCGCCTCGCGGGCGCTGGACTGGACCCGCGGCCGGCGGGCACAGCCCGTGCGGATGCTGTGGGTGCTCGGCACCGTCACCGCGGTCCTGGCCGTCGGCGCCGTCGCCTTCATGGAGCGCGGCCCGGCCGGCGAGGCGGTCGACGGCGCGGCCGGTGGGGTCTTCGGCGGCGTGCTGAGCTTCGGGGCCGGCGCCATGGCGCTGGGGGTGCGCTGCCGGCGGCGGGTGATCGCGCTGGTCGGCGGCTTCGCGGTGGGGGCCGGGTCGGTGTCCTTCGCGCTGGGCCGGCCCGGCCTCGCCGCGCTGGCCACGGCGGGCTTCGTCCTGATCGGGGCCGGATTCTTCGCCTTCGCCTCCGTCTTCTCCGTGTGGCTGCTCAATGCCGTCTACGAACTCGACGAGGCCCGCGAGAACCGGGCCCGGCTCGCGGTCGCCGAGGAGCGGCTGCGGTTCGGGCGGGACCTGCACGACGTCCTGGGCCGGAACCTGGCCGTGATCGCCCTCAAGAGCGAGCTGGCCGTACAGCTGACCCGGCGGGAGCGGCCCGAGGCGGTGGAGCAGATGATCGAGGTGCAGCGCATCGCGCAGGAGTCGCAGCGCGAGGTGCGGGACGTCGTACGGGGCTACCGGGAGGCCGACCTGGAGGCCGAGCTCGCGGGGGCGCACGGTGTGCTGACGGCCGCGGGGATCGACTGCGAGGTGACCGGTGGGACCGCCGGGCTGCCCGCCGAGGTGCAGTCCGCGCTCGGCTGGGTGGTGCGGGAGGCCACCACCAACGTGCTGCGGCACGGGGACGCGGAACGGTGCGCCGTGGCGGTGCGCACGGCGAAGGGGAGTGTGGTGCTGACGGTGGAGAACGACGGGCTGACCGGGGGCGGCGGAACCGCCGGACCGGGTGGATCGGGCCTGGCGGGCCTGCGCGAGCGGCTGTCCGCGGTGGGCGGGACCCTGGAGGCGGGCCGGACCGACGGGGGCCGGTTCCGGCTGGTGGCCGAGGTGCCGCTGACCGCCGGGGCCGTGCTGGAGGTCTCGTCGTGAGCGATGCGGTACGGGTGCTGCTCGCCGACGACGAGCACCTGATCCGTGGGGCGCTGGCCGCGCTGCTGGCGCTGGAGGACGACCTCGTCGTGGTCGCCGAGGCGGCCACCGGGCCGGAGGCGCTGGCGATGGCGCGGGCGCACCGGCCGGACGTGGCCGTCCTGGATCTGCAGATGCCCGGCGCGGACGGTGTGAAGGTCGCCACATCCCTGCGGGCCGAGCTGCCCGGCTGCCGGGTGCTGATCGTGACCGGGCACGGGCGGCCCGGGCACCTGAAGCGGGCGCTCGCGGCCGGGGTGCGCGGGTTCGTGCCGAAGACGGTCAGCGCCCAGCGGCTCGCGGAGATCATCCGCACGGTGCACGCCGGAAACCGGTACGTCGACCCCGAGTTGGCCGCCGACGCGATCTCCGCCGGGGACTCGCCGCTGACCGCGCGGGAGGCGGAGGTACTGGAGCTGGCCGCCGACGGCGCTCCGGTCGCGGAGATCGCCGAGCGGGCGGCGCTCGCGGAGGGCACGGTGCGGAACTACCTGTCGTCGGCGGTGACCAAGCTCGGGGCGGAGAACCGTCATGCGGCGGTGCGTCTCGCGCGGGAGCGCGGTTGGGTATAGTTGCTCTCGCGCCACGGCGCAACGCGGACGTAGCTCAGTTGGTAGAGCGCAACCTTGCCAAGGTTGAGGTCGCGAGTTCGAGCCTCGTCGTCCGCTCAGGATCAAAGGCCCCGGTCATCGACCGGGGCCTTTGCCGTCTGCCGCCCGTCAGCTCCAGCCGGTGCCCGTCAGGCGCTCGTAGGCCTCGACGTACTTGGCGCGGGTGGCGTCCACCACGTGCTGCGGCAGCGGGGGCGGGGGCTGCTCGCTCCTGCGGTCCCAGCCGGACTCCGCCGAGGTCAGCCAGTCACGGACGTACTGCTTGTCGTACGAGGGCTGGGCGCGGCCCGGCTGCCACTGGTCGGCCGGCCAGAAGCGGGAGGAGTCCGAGGTGAGCACCTCGTCGGCGAGGACGAGGTGCGCGTCGCCCTCGCCCTCGAAGCCGAACTCGAACTTCGTGTCGGCCAGGATGATCCCCCGGTCGCGGGCGACGTCCCGGGCGCGGGAGTAGACGGCGAGGGTCGCCTGGCGCAGCCGGGCCGCGGTGTCGGCGCCGACCCGGCGGGCGACCTCCTCGTAGGAGACGTTCTCGTCGTGCTCGCCGACCTCGGCCTTGGTGGCGGGGGTGAAGATCGGGGCGGGCAGCTCCGAACCGTCGACCAGGCCCTCCGGGAGGGCGAGGCCGCAGACCGTGCGGGACTCTTCGTACTCGGCCAGGCCCGAGCCGGTGAGGTAGCCGCGGGCCACGCACTCCACCGGGATCATCCGCAGCGACTTGCAGACCAGGGTGCGGCCCTGCCAGTCGGCGGGGGCGCCGGCGGGCAGCTCGGTGCTCAGCACGTGGTTCGGGACCAGGTCGGCGAGCTGCTCGAACCACCACAGGGACAGCTGGGTGAGGACGCGGCCCTTGTCGGGGATCTCGGTCGGCAGCACCCAGTCGTAGGCGGACATGCGATCGCTGGCGACCATCACGAGGTCGCCCGCATCGTTCTGGTACAGGTCGCGCACCTTGCCGGTGTGCAGATGCACCAGGCCCGGAACCTGGATCGGCTCGGGCTTTTCGACGAATCCGGACACGGTTCCTCCCCGTGGTTATGTCCAAGTGGGTCGATTGTCCCGTACGACCGGACGATCACGGACAGCGGGTCAGTCGCGTTTGCAGATGCGGTCCAGGAGATTGGCCGTGGCGCGCTGGATACGGGCGTCGACGTGGCCGGGACGGTCCAGGGCCGGGGACCAGGCGAACGTTCCGGACGCGAAGACCCAGGCGCCCGACGGTGCCCGGTACAGGGACGTCTCCTGGTGGCGCCGGGCGCCGTCCGCGTCGGTGTACGGGGAGTGGGCGAGCAGGATCCGTTCGTCGTGCTCGGGCAGCGGGGTGCGCGGGAAGTATCGGTCGGCCTCGCCGGCCACCAGGTCCGCCAGCTCATCGCCCTCGTGCGCGCCGGTCGCCTCCCACAGCCAGTGCCCGGCGTTGCGGACGATCATCGGGTGCGGCTCGGGGACGCGGCCCGCGTACTGGATGCCGAGCAGTTGCTGCTCGGCGCGGTCGATCTCCCGCCACAGCACCGGTTTGCCCGGCCCCTTGCGCTTGCGGCAGGTCAGCAGGCGGTCGGGGACACCGGACGGGGAGGGGGACAGCTCCACCTGCCAGTACATGGTGTTGGCGGAGAGGAAGACCAGGGACGTGCCGTGCTCGCGGGCGAGTTCGGTGGTGCGGCGCATGGCGGCGGACCAGTACTCGTCGTGGCCCGGGAAGATCAGGCCCCGGTAGCGGGCGGGGTCCACCCGGCCGGCGTGCAGGTCGCGGGCGTCGGCGTAGGCCAGGTCGTAGCCGTAGCGCTCGGCGAAGCGGATGACGTCGTAGGCGTGGCCGACGTGCAGCGGCAGCCCGGCGCCCGCGTACGGGCGGTCGAAGGAGACGGTGGTGGCGGCGTCGGCCTCGCCGAGCAGACGGCCGTCCTCGCCCCAGGCGTGGTACAGGCTGGCGCCGGTGCGGCCGTCCTCCGGGTAGAGGTTGTACGCCTGCCAGGTGACGTCCGGCAGCACGAGCAGCAGGTCGGCCGGGCGGTCGTCGCGGACCGTGAAGGGCACGTGGGAGCGGTAGCCGTCGGCGGTGGTGAGGACGGCGACGTACGCGCCGACGTTCCAGTACGAGGGGATCTGCAGCCGCCAGGACAGCCACCAGTGGTGGCAGGAGACCGTGCGGTCGGCGGTGAGCGGCGGGGGCTGGACGATGCCGGAGAGCCGGGGGCTGGTGGTGATCTTGGCGGCCCCGTCACCGCCGTAGTGGCCGATCCGGTAGACGTCGACGCTGAACTCCTGGGGCGGGTCGACGGTGACGTGGAAGTCGATCGCCTCGCCGGGAGCGGCGGCGCCCGTGGAGGTGAAGCCCTTGATCTGCAGGCGGACGTCGTCCGCGGCGCGGGGACCGCCGTCGGATCGGCGGCGGGGCGCCCCGGGCCTGCGGGAGGCGGCGCCGGTGCGGCCGGGCGCGGGCGTGGCGCCCGCGTACGAGGCCCGGGGCGGGACCGTGTCGGGGCCGTCCGCGTCCGGGTCGGGGTGGTCCGGGTCCACGTACCAGGGGACGACCTGGCCGCCGTCGCCGAAGTACGTCTCCCCGCCACGCAGCCAGGGCACGGGTCCCTGGCCGAAGGGGTCCGTCACGGCGTGCGCGAGTGCTCCCGACTCCCAGCGGCGGACCTGCTCGGACCCCATGGGTCATTCCCCTCCCTCATGCCCCCGTGGTCGTGCGTATGACGTACGCGATTGCCATGTGCGCGATCGGTCCCAGCACATCACATTTCGCACGCGTGCGGTCACTGCTCGTCGTGAACTGGCCGAAAGTGGAACTCGTGGGTCCGGAACGGTGGTTCGGTCCTGCGGAGGGGGCGGTGGGGGGTCAGGTGGATCGGGTCCGGGGGTGGCGGGGCGGGGCCGCCGGGTGTGGTGGGGGTGGCGGTGTGGTGGGGGTGCCTGGTGCGGCGAGGGTGCCTGGTGGTGGGGGCTGCCCGTCAGACCAGCCGTACCGGCTTTTCCGGTCGTATCCCCTGTTCGGCCAGCCATGCGCGCAGTGGGCCCGCGTCACCCGTCTCGACGAGGCTGAGGACCCGGGGGGCCAGGTCGGCCGCGCGCTCACCGCCGATCAGGAGGGAGGGGCCGTCGAGCCAGTCCAGGCAGGGGGTCGCGCCGGCGGTGTCCATCGCGGCGCAGCACACCATCGCGGTGATGTGGTCGGCGAGCAGCTCACGGCCGCTGCGCGGGGGCTGCGGGGGGAAGAGCGGGAGCGCGCGGTCGTCCCAGAGGGCGGGGTCGGGGCCGGGCGGGACGGGCGGCGCGGGCGGTGCCGCCGAGGCCGTCGCGCCGCCGGGGCCGGTGCCGGAGGAGGCCGGTCCGCCGGCGCCCGCCTCCTCGCGGGCGAGCTCGGCGCTGAGGCCGGCGGCGAGGGCGGCGCCACGGGGAGTGGTGTCCAGGCCGTCCTCGTCGAGTTCGTCCTCGGCGCCGAGGGTGCCTTCGGGGAGGGCGGTCTCGGCGGAGACATCCTCGGCGGAGGTGTTCTCGGGGAGGGCGTTCTCGGCGGAGGCGCTCTCGGTGAGGGCGTTGTCGGTGAGGGCGTCCGGGCGGGCTGTGTGGGCGTGGGCCGGGTCGGGTCGCCGGCCGGTCTCGTCGGCCTCGCGGTCTTCGGCGGTGGGCGCGGGCCCGTCGTGGTGGGAACCGTGGTCGTCGTGCGCGGTGGGACCGCCGGTGGTCCGGACGGGGGGCGGCGCGGTCGGGTCGGCGAGGTGGTCGAGGACGCGGGCCAGGGTGGGGGCCTCGGCTCCCGGGCCGTCGGCTCCGGCGGCGGAGTCGGAGAAGTGGGCCGGGGCGGAGAAGCGGTCGGTGGTGGAGAAGTGGGCCGGGGCGGAGAAGCGGTCGGTGGTGGAGAAGCTGTCCGGGGCGGAGACGTCGGCGGCGCCGGCGCCCGGCACGGTGTGGGCGGCGGTGCGGCGGACGCCCATCGCGTCCAGGACGCGGTGCAGCCGGGCGGCGTCGGTGCGCCAGGTGCGGTCGACGACCTCCTCGGGGTACTCGTGCCACTCCACCGGCGCCCAGTCCGGACCGGACTCCGCGGGCCCTCCGTGGAAGAGGCGGGCGGCGAGGAGGGAAGCCGCCTCGTCCACCGCGCCGGGCTCCTCCAGCAGGTCGCAGGCGGGGCGCTCGCCCAGGCGGGAGGTGAAGCCCTCGGCCAGCCGGTCGCGCCGGGACAGCTCGGTGAGCGCGGCGACCACGCCCGCGTCCAGCCGGGACGGCCAGCGCCCCATCCGCCAGGCGGGCAGCGCCACCCGGGTCAGCAGACGGTCCCAGCCCGCGTACGCCAGGCCCACCTGTTCCTGGGCGACGATCCGCAGTCCGTAGTCCACCGCCTGGGCACGCTCGGCGGCGGCGGCCGCGACGCCGCGCTCCATCTCGGCGGCGTGCACCCGGCAGCTGTGCAGCAGGAGCCTGACCACCCGGCCGACGCCCGCGGACACCGCGCGGGACAGCGGGCGGCGGGACCCGGCGGAGGCCACCGCCACGGCGGCGTCCAGGCCCCGGACGAAGCGCCGGGCCGCGGCTATGTCGGGGTGCGCCGACGGTCCCGTACCGGCCACGACCGGGGCGAGGACCGCGCGCAGTTCGCCGACGCGCATCCACCACAGGAAGGGTGAGCCGATGACCAGGACGGGCGCGGCGGCCGAACGGCGGTGCGCGGGGCCGTCCAGGCCCGCGAGGTCCGCGGGCTCCTCCGGCGGAGGGCCGTGGGCCGGGTGGGTGCGGTCCTCCAGCCAGCTGTCGCAGTCGGGGGTGAGCGCTATCGCGGACGGCGCGGGGACGTCGAGCCGGTCGGCCAGGTCGCGGACCATCCGGTACAGGTCCGGGGCCGAGTCCTCGGCGATCGGGACCGTCGGGCTGACGGCGGGACGGGCCCGGGCGACGACCAGGGCGATGCCGGCGGTGGCCAGCAGCACGAGGAACGCGAGCACGCCGACGGCCCAGCGGGCCGCGTCCCAGCCGGCGCCCGTCAGATGGCCGGTGGACCCGCCCGCGAGCAGGATCACGGCGGCTGCGGCCGGCAGCAGGGCGACGGCCAGGGCCCGGCTGCGGATGCGCAGCACGGCAAGGGCCCGGGACCGCGCGGCCTGCGCGCCCCGCTCCTCCACTCCCGTACCGGTCATGACCGAACCTCGCCCCCTCCCTCTCTGTCCTGTCGCTGCCTGGTGGTGCTCACTTCCCCACTGTGGCACCCGCCACTGACATCGCAATGCCGGTGGGCCAAGTGCCGGAACGCTTGCGCCGCACCCTAGTTGGGGGCTCGGTGCCCGTCAGCCGTATGGGGGCATCGGTCACTCGATGGAATGGCTTTGGGGAAAGGTGGATGACGGACAGCGATGATCAGGCCTCGGTTCCGGAGACGACCAGGCCCCGGTTCCGGAGACGGAACCGGGGCCTGGAAGGTTCGCCGGGTGAGCGGAAGGGGGCGCTACGCGCCGGCGGCCGCCTTCGCCGCGATGTCCGTACGGTGCTGGGAGCCGTCGAGGCCGATGCGGGCGACGGCCCGGTACGCGCGGTCGCGGGCCTCGGTGAGGTTCTCGCCGGTGGCGGTGACGGACAGGACGCGACCGCCCGCGCTGACCACGGCGTCGCCCTCGCGCCGGGTGCCGGCGTGCAGGACGTAGGCGTGCGGGGCGTCCTGCGCCGCCACCTCGTCGAGGCCGGTGATCGGGTCGCCGGTGCGCGGGGTGCCGGGGTAGTTGTGCGAGGCGACGACCACGGTGACCGCCGCTTCGTCGCTCCAGCGCAGGGGCTCCAGGTCGGCGAGGTTGCCGGTGGCGGCGGCCATGAGGAGACCGGCCAGCGGGGTCTGCAGCCGGGCGAGCACCACCTGGGTCTCGGGGTCGCCGAAGCGGGCGTTGAACTCGATCACGCGGACACCGCGCGAGGTGATCGCGAGACCGGCGTAGAGCAGGCCCGAGAACGGGGTGCCGCGGCGGCGCATCTCGTCGACGGTCGGCTGCAGGACGGTCTGCACGACCTCGTCGACGAGCTTCGGGTCGGCCCAGGGCAGCGGGGAGTACGCCCCCATGCCGCCGGTGTTGGGTCCCTCGTCGCCGTCGAGCGCGCGCTTGAAGTCCTGGGCGGGCTGGAGGGGGCGGACGTTGTCGCCGTCGGTGATGGCGAAGAGGGAGACCTCGGGGCCGTCGAGGTACTCCTCGATGACTACCCGCTCACAAGCCGCCGCGTGTGCCTTGGCGGCGTCGCGGTCGGAGGTGACGACGACGCCCTTGCCGGCGGCCAGCCCGTCGTCCTTGACGACGTACGGGGCGCCGAACGCGTCGAGGGCCGCGTCGGCCTCCTCCGGCGTGGTGCAGACGTACGAGCGCGCGGTGGGGACGCCGGCCGCGGCCATGACGTCCTTCGCGAAGGCCTTGGAGCCCTCCAGCTGCGCGGCCTCCCCGGACGGGCCGAAGACCGGGATGCCCGCCGCACGGACGGCGTCGGCCACGCCCGCGACGAGCGGCGCCTCCGGTCCGACGACGACCAGCTCGGCGCCGAGCTCGGTGGCCAGCGCGGTCACGGCGGCACCGTCGAGGGCGTCGACCTGGTGCAGCTCGGCGACGTCGGCGATGCCGGCGTTGCCGGGGGCGCAGTGCAGCGCGGTGACGTCGGAGTCGAGGGACAGGGAGCGGCACAGGGCGTGTTCGCGGGCGCCGCCGCCGATGACGAGGACCTTCACGGGGCCAGCCTAACGGGAGGACGGGGGCACGGTTTGTGCGGGCTTCCGAAGGGGTGAGAGTGGCGGGTTCGTACGTTTCTCCAGTGGCGGCCTGAGGACGGCGCACTGTCCGTGGCGGTCTGCGGATGACCGCCTGCCCGCGACGGCCCGTGGGTGGCGGCCTGCCGGGACGCATGCGGATGGCGTCCTGCCCGTGACGGCATCCGGGTGGCGGCCTGCCGGGACGCATGCGGGTGGCGGCCTGCCCGTGACGGTCTGCCCATGGCGGGCGGCCCGCCCGTGGCGCCGTGCCCTCGGTGCCCCTGCCCGCGGCGCCTCGCCCGGGCCGGACGGGCGCCGGGGCGCTACTCGTTGGCGATCTCCTCCACCACGGTCGCGCCCAGCTCGCGGACGAGGAGTTCCTGCCCGGAGAGGGCCGACTCGTCGAGGTCGGGGTCGTCGTCCTCGGGGATGTCGTCCTCGATGGAGACCGAGCGCCGCTCGGATGCCGAGGGCTGCGGGACGGAAGCCGGCGCCGGTGCGGGCGCGGAGGCCGGGGCGGGGGCCGCCGATGCCTGCGGCGCCGGGGACGGCGCGGAGGGCCTGGAGGAGCCGGCGGGGCCGGAGGCGGGGGAGGCCGGGGACGGCGCCGCGGGGCGCTGCCCGGGCGTGCCGCCGCCGTAACCGCCGGAGGGTCCTGCCGCCGGCGGGGCTGCCGAGCCGCCGGACGGATCGACGACCGCCTCGATCTTCCACTGGACGTTGAACTGCTCGGCCAGCGCCTGCCGCAGCACGTCCTCGCTGCCGCTGCTCAGGAAGTTGTCGCGGGCTCCGGCGTTGACGAAGCCGAGTTGCAGGGAGGTGCCGTCGAAGCCGGCCACCTGGGCGTTCTGGCTGAGCAGGATCCAGGTGAAGCGGCGGCGGTTCTTGACGGCCTCCAGGATGTTCGGCCAGAGCGTGCGGGGGTCGAGGCCACCGCTCGGGGGCATGGCAGCCGACCCGTGCGCCCCGCCCGACGCGGGGGCCGGGGCGGAGGCTGCGGGGGGTGCGGACTGGGCCGGGGATGCGGTGGCGGCAGAGGGCGTGGCGGGCGTCGGCGCCTGGCCGCCGCCCGCGGGTGCCGCCGTGGGCCAGCCGCCGGGCCGCCGGCCGCTGCCCGCGGAGGCGGCGGTGGGCCAGGCCCCGGGCGCGGACGGAGAAGCGGGCGGGGCCGACGTCGGGGTCGGAGTCGATGTCGGAGTCGGAGTCGGAGTCGAGGAGGCCGACGCGGGATCCGGACGGGAAGACGCGGGGGCGGAAGCCTGACCGCCTCCCCCGGCCGAAGGACCAAAAGCCTGGCCATCGGCCCCGGCACCCGGACCCGCAGACTGCCCCGAAGGCCGACCGGAGGGCTGACCGGAGGGCTGTCCCCCGGGTGCGCCCGCCGGGGCGGGCCCGGAGGCGCCGCCGCCCTCGCCCTCCCCGGTGACGGCTCCGGACGCCCGTACCGCCGCCCGGGCTGCCGCGGGACCGCCCCCGGGCGGCACCGGACCGCCGGCGACACCGCTGCCGGGGTGGGCGGCGGGGGCCGCTGGGGCCGCGTGGGCATCGGACCCGGCTGCGTATCCCATCGCGGGCGTGCCCGCGCCCGTGGCGAAGCTCACGCCGCGCTCGATGCGGTCCAGGCGGGCCATCACGGACCGCTCGTCGCCGTACGCGGCCGGCAGGAGAACGCGGGCGCAGATCAGCTCCAGCTGGAGCCGGGGCGAGGTGGCGCCGCGCATCTCGGTCAGCCCCTCGTTGACGAGGTCGGCGGCGCGGCTCAGCTCGGCGGCGCCGAAGGACCGCGCCTGGGCCTGCATGCGCTCGACGACGTCGGCCGGGTGGTCGAGGAGGCCCTTCTCCGCCGCATCGGGCACGGCGGCGAGGATCAGCAGGTCACGCAGCCGCTCCAGCAGGTCGGCCACGAATCGTCGGGGGTCGTTGCCCCCCTCGATCACCCGGTCCACGACCTCGAAGGCGGCGGCGCCGTCCCCGGAGGCGAAGGCCTCGACGACGGAGTCGAGCAGCGAACCGTCCGTGTAGCCGAGCAGGGCGGTGGCCATGGCGTAGGTCACACCGTCGTCCCCGGCGCCGGCCAGCAGCTGGTCCATGACGGACATGGAGTCACGCACGGACCCCGCGCCGGCCCGCACGACCAGCGGCAGCACCCCGTCCTCGACCGGGATCTGCTCCTTCTGGCACACCTCGGCGAGGTAGTCCCGCAGGGTGCCGGGCGGGACCAGGCGGAACGGATAGTGATGGGTACGCGACCGGATGGTCCCGATGACCTTCTCGGGCTCGGTGGTCGCGAAGATGAACTTCAGATGCTCGGGCGGCTCCTCGACCACCTTGAGCAGCGCGTTGAAGCCGGCCGACGTGACCATGTGGGCCTCGTCGATGATGTAGATCTTGTACCGGCTGCGGGCGGGCCCGAAGAACGCCTTCTCGCGCAGGTCACGGGCGTCGTCGACACCACCGTGCGAAGCGGCGTCGATCTCGATGACGTCGATCGAACCCGGCCCGTTGCGAGCGAGGTCCCGGCACGACTGGCACTCGCCGCACGGCGTGGGCGTGGGACCTTGCTCACAGTTCAGACAGCGGGCCAGGATCCGCGCGCTGGTCGTCTTGCCGCACCCGCGCGGACCGCTGAACAGGTACGCGTGATTGACCCGGTTGTTCCGCAGCGCCTGCTGCAGCGGGTCGGTGACATGCTCCTGCCCGATGACCTCGGCGAAGGACTCGGGGCGGTAGCGGCGGTACAGCGCGAGAGACGACACGCATACGAGGTTATAGGCGCGCACTGACAACCGACCGGGCCCCGGGAACGCGGCCGGTACGGGGAACACGTACGGGAGGGACACGGGTACGGAACGCAAACGCCCCCCACGCACCCGCCAGAGCCAACCTACCCTTGCTGCCTTCCGGCCCTGGGGGAGTTCAGTCAGATAGCGCCGCGTGAGGGGCTGCGCCCAGGTTACCTGATCCGGGGGGCCGGGAACGAGTTCGCGAGCACTCCCCGTCGTCATGTAGTGTTTCCGGCGGAGGATTCGCCTAGAGGCCTAGGGCGCACGCTTGGAAAGCGTGTTGGGGGCAACCCCTCACGAGTTCGAATCTCGTATCCTCCGCCAGTGCCTCACCGGGCACGATGTCGAAGGGCCCCACCGCTTGCGGTGGGGCCCTTCGGCGTTGTCCGTGTCAGAGGTGCAGTCGCCGGCAAACGCCGTGCCGGGTGGGACCGTGTCTCACCTCACTGACCCGTCAGCTCGGCGAGGCCGGGGTGGCCGGGAGGGGGCTGATACCCGGCTCGAAGTGGGCGCGGAGGTAGATGCGGGTGCGCTGGGGCGAGTACTCGTGTGCGTACAGGCGGACGCAGCGTCCGTCGGACGTGTCGTGGGCGCCGGGCGCGCCGTATGGGTCACCGGGGGCCGCGGAGGCGCCGCCCGTGCCGGGGCAGACGTAGCCGTAGCGCACACCGGCCCCGAACTCCTCCGGTTCCCGGAGGCCGAGGTGGGCGAAGTCGTGGGGGGTGGCATCGGCAGGCGCGGAGGTGGGCTCCAGCCACGCGCCGCTCGGGGGATGCCGCTTCAGGTAGGCCTCGGCCTCGGACCTGGTCAGCGTGAAGGTGAGGAGGCCGGTGTCGAAGCGGGAGGTGACCTCGTAGGCGGCCTGCGGGGACCGGGCCGTCGCCGGGACCCCGACACCCATCACCTCGCTCATCCACTGCGGAGTGATGCCGTCCGCCCACCTCGCGTCCGCCGCGTCCTCCGTCACGCGCCCCCCGGCGCCGTCCTGGCCGACGAGCAGCCGGCCGGCCGCGGCCACGGCGAGCACCAGGGCCGGCCCGCCGACGGCCAGCCCCGCGAGGAGTCCTCGGCGACGGCCACCGCGGCCGCCGGCGCCCGGAGGGGGCTCGGCGGCAGCCCCGTTCGCCTGCGTCTCGACGTCGTTCATCGGCCGTCCGCCCGTCCCGGCGTTCTGTGGGCAGTGCGGTTCTGCTGCTGTTCGCGGCCGGGGTTCAAGCGTCCGTCCCCGCTCTCTCCGGGACCCGGAAGGGGGTCGTCGTCGGGTTGTGAGGAGGCGAGAGCGTAGTACTTGATGCTGCTGCCCGCCGACATGCCGTCAAGGCATGCCGGAGACACCCCGAGGCGTGGCGCGCCGGGGTGGCCGCCACGTCGCCGCGGGCTTCAGGCTTCCGCACGCGGCTCCGGGGCCGGTCGGGGCAGGCGGCGGGCCAGGAGGGCCGGGAGCCACCAGGCGTGGCGGCCCAGGAGGTGCATGGCGGCCGGGACGACGAGGCAGCGGATCACCACCGCGTCCAGCAGGATCGCCGTCGCGAGGCCCAGGCCGAACTGCTGGAGCATGCGGCTCGGGCTCAGCACGAACGCGGCGAAGACGACGATCATGATGGCCGCGGCGGCCGTGATGACCCGGCCGGTGGCGGCCAGGCCCTCGCGGACGGCACGGGCGGGATCGCGGGTGCGTTCCCACTCCTCGTGGATGCGGGCGATCAGGAACACCTCGTAGTCCATGGACAGGCCGAAGACGATCGCGAAGACCATCACCGGGATGAACGCCTCGACCGGGCCGGGCTGCACCCCGAACCAGCCGTGCTGGAAGACCAGGGTGACCACCCCCAGCGCCGCGGAGATGGAGAGGAGGTTGAGGACCGCCGCCTTCACGGGGATCCAGAGCGAGCGGAAGACGAGGAGCAGCAGCAGCGCGGACAGGCCCACGACGATGGTGACGAAGAGCGGGATGCGGGCCGAGACCGAGTCGGCGAAGTCCTGGGCGGCTGCCGTGGGGCCGCCGATCAGGTACGTGGCTCCGGTGCGGTCGGACAGGGCGGGCAGCACGTCGTCGCGGAGGGTGTGGACCAGCTCGGCGGTCGGTTCGGACTGGGGGGCGGTGGCCGGGAAGGCGATCAGCGTCGACACCTCGCCGTCCCGGGAGGGGAAGGGCGGGGTCGTCGCCGCGATGCCGGGGGTGTCGGTGAGCGTCGTGCGCAGCGCCGTCGCCGCGTCGTCGCCGCCCTGGGTGACGACCACCAGGGGCCCGTTGAAGCCGGGGCCGAAGCCCTCGGCGAGCAGGTCGTAGGCCTGGCGGCTGGTGGACGTCGCCGGGTCGTTGCCCGCGTCGGCGAAGCCCAGGCGCATGTCGAGCGCCGGGCCGGACAGGGCCAACAGGGCGACGGCCGCCGCCAGCAGAGCGGGCAGCGGGCGGCGCTGCACCGCCGTGGCGAGGCGGCGCCAGCGGTGGCCCTCCACCGCGCCCTTCGCCTCCGACCTCGCGGCGCGCCTGCGCACCTGCCGCTCGATGCGGGCGCCGAACAGGGCCAGCAGGGCGGGCAGCAGGGTCAGGGAGGCGGCCATCGTGACCAGAACGGTCAGGGCCACCGCCAGTGCCACGCCCTGCAGGGCACCCAGGCCCAGGGCGACCAGGCCGAGCAGGGCGATGATGACCGTGCAGCCGGCGAAGAAGACGGTGCGGCCCGCGGCGTCCAGGGCGGTGCGGGTGGCCGCGGCGGGGTCCTTGCCGGCGAGGAGTTCGTGGCGGTAGCGGTAGAAGATCAGCAGGGCGTAGTCGACGCCCACGCCGAGGCCGACCAGCATCATGATCGGCGGGGTGAAGTCGGCGACCGTGAGGACGTGCGAGGCCAGCGCGATCAGGCCGATCGCGCCGCCGACCGCGAACAGCGCCGTCACCAGGGGCAGCGCGGCGGCCACCAGGGAACCGAAGAGGAGTACGAGGACGACCAGCGCCGCCAGCATGCCCGCGCCCTCGGCCGCGCCGCCGCCCTCCTCCTCGGCGCCGCGCACCGCCTCGCCGCCCAGCTCCACGGTCAGGCCGTCGCCCGCCGCGTCCTGCGCGGTGTCGCTGATCCGGGTGACGTCCTCCTTGGGGACCTCCTCCGCCTTGTCGTCCAGGACGACGGTCGCGTAGCCGATCGTGCCGTCCTCGGAGACGGCGGCGGCGTCGGCGTACGGGCTGTGGACCTCGGCGACGGCGGGCAGGTCGCGCACCCGGTCGAGCATCCTCTCGACGGCCGTGCGGTCGCCGGTCAGCCCGGCGTCGTCCTGGAGGACGATCCGCACGCTGTCCCCCGCCTGTGCCGCACCGTGCCGTTCGAGCAGGTCGGCGGCGGCCTGGGAGTCCGTGCCGGGGAGGCTGAAGTCGTTGCGGTAGGCGCTGCCCGCGCTCTGCGCGCCGGCGGTGACGACCGCGACCACGGCGAGCCAGAGGAGCAGCGCGGCCCAGCGGTGGCGCCGGGACCAGGAGGCGAGGCGGCCGAAGACGCCGGCCCGGGGTTCGGCGACGGCGGTGGCGTCGGCCGCCGGCTTGACGCTGTGTGTGTCCATGGGCGCAGCGTCCGGCGCCGGTGTGCCGCCGCGCGTCGGCCCCGGGTGGGCGACCGGCGTACTCCCCGGGTTGCGGGCCCCCGGCCCGTCGTACTCCGCCCGGCTACTCCCGCAGCCAGCCCGGGCTGACCATCCCCGACTCGTACGCCAGCACCACCAGTTGGGCGCGGTCACGGACGTCCAGCTTGGTCATGATGCGGCTGACGTGGGTCTTGGCGGTGGCGGGGCTCAGCACCAGGCGGGCGGCGATCTCGTCGTTGGTCAGGCCGGCGGCGACCAGGCGCATCACCTCCCGCTCCCGTTCGGTGAGGGCGTTCAGGCGCGGGCCGGGCTCGGGCGGGCGGACCCGGCCGGCGAACTCGGCGATGAGGCGGCGGGTGACGGAGGGGCTGATCAGGGCGTCGCCGCGGGCCGTGACCCGGACGGCGTGCACGAGTTCCTCGGGCTCGGTGTCCTTGACCAGGAACCCGCTGGCGCCGGCCCGCAGGGCGCCGTAGACGTAGTCGTCCAGGTCGAAGGTGGTCAGGATGACCACGCGTACGTCCGTCAGGCGCGGGTCGGCCGCGATGTCGCGGGCGGCCTGGAGGCCGTCGACGCCGGGCATGCGGATGTCCAGCAGGACGACGTCGGGACGGTGGGCGCGGCAGGCGGCCAGGGCCTGGCCGCCGTCGCCCGCCTCGCCGACCACCTCGATGTCGTCCTCGTCCTCGAGGATGGAACGGAAACCGGCGCGCACCAGTCTCTGGTCGTCCGCCAGGACGACTCTGATCCGTTCCGGTCCGGTCATGTCCAAGGAGGCTCTCCGTTCGGGTGCGGGGGGCCGGGGCGCGGGTGGTCCGGGTCCCGGAGGTGCGGGCACGGGAGGGTGGCGCGGACCGTGAAGCCGCCGTCCCCGGCCGGTCCGGCGGCCGGTCCGGCGGTCAGTTCGCCGCCCAGTGCCCGGGCCCGTTCGCGCATCCCGCTGATGCCGCTCCCGGCCGGGGTACCGGTGCGGGCGGGTCCCCGGCCGTTGTCGGTGACCTCGACGACGACCTGTCCCGGCCCCTGCTCGGTACGGACGGTGACCGCCGTGGCGTGCGCGTGCCGGGCGACGTTGGTCAGCGACTCCTGGACGATGCGGTACGCGGCCAGGTCCACCTCGGCGGGCAGCGGCCCGCGGCCGCCGTCGCGGAGCACCCGGACGTCGAGTCCCGCGAGCCGCGCCGAGTCCACCAGCTCACCGAGCCGGTCGAGGCCGGCGGCGGGCGCGGTGGGGGCCGCCTCGCCGACCTGCCGCAGCGCACCCAGCGTCGCCCGCAGCTCCCGCAGCGCCTCCTTGCTGGCGTCCTTGACGGCGCCGAGCGCGTCCTGTGCCCGCTCCGCACCGCCGGCCGGGTCCTTGCGCAGCCGGCGCAGGGCCGCCGCGGACTGGACGTTGATCAGGGAGAGGTGGTGGCCGACGACGTCGTGCAGCTCGCGGGCGATGCGCAGCCGCTCCTCGCTCACCGCGCGCTGTTCCGTCTCCCGCGCCAGGACCAGCCGGTTGTGCCGCACCCGGCCGAGCGCCACGACGCCCACCAGCCAGCCGGTCATCATGAACAGGGCGACGCCGTTGACGTCCTCGTTGCCCAGCAGCGTCCCGGTGCCGGTGAGCAGCAGGCCGAGCACGGCCAGGACGATCGCCGCCCGCAGCAGGCCCTGGGCGGCGACGATGTAGAGGGCCACCACGAACGCGACCATGAGCGGGCCGTCGTAGGCGCTGACCAGGTAGTACGCGATGGTGGCGGCCAGTACGAAGGTCGCGACCGGCACCGGGTGGCGGCGGCAGCCGTACAGGGCGGCGCAGGCGGCCACGAGCAGCGCCCAGCCGAGGGCGGTGTTCTGCCACGTCTCCTCCCGGCCGCCGAACAGCGACCGCAGACTGCCGACGGCGACCGGCAGCAGGACACCCCCGGCGAGGGCGGCGTCCGCCGCACGGCCGCGCGGCAGCCGCGGACGGGGGACCGCGCGGGAAACCATGCCGCCAGCGTAGGCAGACCGCCCCCGCCGTGCCGTCCTCCGAGCGGTGGACCGTACGGGGCCGGCCCCGCAACCCCCGGGGACCGGACGGCCGACGCCCCGCAACTGCGGGGGTAGCCGGAGGCCGGGCGCCGCAACCGGCGGGGTACGGCAGGTACCGGCCGGCGGCCGACGCCGCGGGGCGGGTCTGCCGCCGAGGCTGGCTCCATGAGCACCGATCCCGGAACCGACCCCCTTTCTCCGCCCGCCTGCTTCTCCGCCCGCCTGCGCCGGTTGAACCGGCCGATGGTGGCCCTGCTGATCACCGTCGCGCTGGTTCGGCCGCTGTTCTCCGTCACCGGCCTGACCGACGTCCTCGGCCGGCCGCTGACGCCGCTGCTCCTCACCCTGGTGACCACGCTGACCTGGATCCTCGCCGTCGGCCTGAGCCGGGTGCGGGAGCCGGTGCTGACGCCGGTCGCCGCCGGGCTGGGGTACGCGCTGGCCGTCCTGGTCCTCGGCGCGGTGCTGTCCCCCCTCCTGACGGGGCGGCTCCAGGGGCCGCTCGCGCAGCCGCAGGCCCTGCTCCCGCTCTTCCTGGTGAACGGGGTGTGGGGCGCGGTCTGCGGCGTGTGCGCGCTCGGCGTGCGCCGGTTGCGCGGGGGTGGGTGAGTCGGCCGGGGGCGGGGGGCCGCCTGTTCACGGACGGATGCCCCTGTTCACGGACGGGTGCCGCCTGCTCACGGACGGATGCCGCCTGCTCACGGACGGATGCCGCCTGTTCACGGACGTATCCGCACCTGCCGGGACTCGCTCGCCTGGTCCACTTCCGAGACCCGGACCGTCGCCTTCATCCTCCAGTCGCCGGGAAGCGGCAGCGTGAGGGCGTTCGCGCTCCAGTAGCCGCCCCGGTCGACGAGTTCGGCATCGATCGGGCCGATGTCCTTGTCGGGGAGGGTGAACGACAGCCGCAGTTCGGGGACGGAGGTCAGGCCTCCCTGGGCGGTGAAGACCACGGCCTCCACCGCGTTGTCGCCGGTACGGCCCGGGTCGAGGGTGATCTGCATCCGGCCCCGGCCGCCGGGGACCCCCACGTCGAAGGGGATCGTGGTCACGGACGCGGGCGGCAGCGCGCCCGCCGGTGCCGCCCGCGCCGCCTCGGCCTCGGCGCGACCCGGCACGGTGCTGGTGAGCAGGCTCGTGACGAGGAGGACGACGACGGCGACGGCGGCCTCCACCAGCACGGAGCGGCGCAGCGCCCGGCGGTGGACGTGCGGCGGACGGGGCTCGCCGGGCGGGGCGGATCCGGACTCGGGGGCGGGGGCGGGAGAGGGCTCGGGGGCGGGGTCAGCATCGGCGGCGGGGTCGGGCTTTCGGGCGGGGTCGGGCCTTCGGTCGCGTTTCCGGTCCCGGCCCCGGTCCCGGTCCGGCTCCGGATCCGGCTCTGGGTACGGCTCGGGCTCTGGGTCCGGCTCCAGAGGCAGTGGCGGCGCCCCGACCAGCTCGGGGACACGCTCACGCGCGGGTACGACCGTCCGGGCGTCGGCCGTCACCAGGCGCGCCGTCCAGCGCCGGGAGAGCGCTGCGGCCGCCAGCAGCACGGCCACCGCGCCGAGTTTGGCGAGCAGCAGTCTGCCGTACGACGTGCCGGTGAGCGCGGTCCAGGAGCCGAGGCCGCGCCAGGACTGGTAGACGCCGGTGACCACGAGGACGGTCACCGAGGCGAACGCGGTGCGGGAGAACCGGGCGACGACGGCGGCCGGGAGCGGCGCCGTGGGCGTGGACCGGCGCAGGACGAGGAGCAGGGCGACCAGTCCGCCGAGCCAGACCGCCGTCGCCAGCAGATGCAGCACCGCCGACGCCATCGCCACCGGCACCTGGATCCCGGCGGCGGCGTGCTCGGCGGCGGCCCAGGTCAGCGCCAGGGGGACGGCGAGGACACCACCCGCGGCAAGGACCGCACCCCCGGCCGGTGTTCCCCGTCCCGTCTCCAAGGCCGGTGCCGCCCGTCCCGTCTCCGCAGCCGGTGACGCCCCGTCCACCCGCCCCGCCCCGCGGGCAACCCCCGCCAGAAACACCGCGGCCGACATCAGCAGCCCCACCCGCACCGCCAGCAGCACCCCCGGCCGGGAGGTCAGCGTGTCGCCGAGCGCCCCGGCGTCGAGGGCGGCCGTCGGGCCGGTCCCCGCCTCGTACGGCGCGCGGAGCGCCAGCAGGGACACGGTGGCCGCCAGCAGGGTCCACCACGCGGCCGCCAGCGGCCGGCGCAGGACGGCCGGGTCGGGCGGGCGGCACAGCAGGGCGAACGCCGCCGCGCCGATGAGCAGGGCAGCGGCGAGGTAGGCGAGGTAACGGGCGCCGGTGTGCAGGCCCTTGGTCAGCGGGTCCTCGGTGGGGCCGGTGTCCGCGGAGGCGGTCGTCGCCGAGGGCCTCCCGACGGAGAAGGTGAACGCGCCGGAGACCGGGTGGCTGTCGGCCGACACCACCCGCCAGGCCACCGTGTACGTGCCCTCGCCGAGCCCGCCCGGCAGGGTGACACGGGCGGTGTCCGACCGGTCGCCGGCGTGGCCCGCCTCCCCCAGGCGCAGCCGGTGGCCGTCGGGGTCCAGGACGCGGAAGGAGTCGTCGCGCAGGCCGACGGACTCGGTGAAGGCCAGGGTGAGCCGGCGCGGGGCCCGGTCCAGGACGGTGCCGTCCGCGGGGTCGGAGGACGTGAGGGTGGCGTGCGCGGACGCGGGGCCGGTGCCGCCGAGGAGCAGGAGCACCAGTGCCACTCCCAGCAGCAGCCCCCTCCGCACCGCCCGACGCCCCCGGCCTGCCTGCCGCGCTCCCGCACATCCCACGTCGCATCTCCGTCGTCGGAACCCACCGCTCGCAGGGGGATACGGACGCGGGGGACGCCGCGCTCACCCGGACGGCCGGGCTCTCCGGGAACCGGCCCCGGCCGGCCCCCGAAAGCCGGTCCCAACTCGAACAGCCGCCCCGCCCTCGCCCCGGCCCTCACTCTCGTCCCCGCTCCAGCCCCGGCCCCGGGCCGAGCCCCAACCTTCGGGCAGCCCCGCTCCCACGAGGGCCGTGCCGTCACCACGACAGCCGTGCCGTCACCACGACAGCCGTGCCGTCACCACGACAGCCGTGCCGTCACCACGACGGTCGTGCCGTCACCCCGCCGTCCACCACCAGGTCGTGGCCCGTCACCCAGGACGCCAGCCGAGAGGTGAGGAACACGCACGCGTCACCGACGTCCTCCGGGCGGCCCAGCCGGCCGGTGGGCGCCGCCGCCCGCCAGCGCCGTACGCCGTCCGGCCACACCTCGGCCAGGCCCTGCCGGTCGATCAGGCCGGGCGAGACGGTGTTGACGCGGACGCCCCACGGGCCGTACTCCAGGGCCGCCGCGCGGGCGTGCATCACGACCGCCGCCTTGGAGGCGCTGTAGTGCGCGTGGGCGGGGGCGGGCGCGCCCGCCTCGATGGAGGCGATGTGGGTGATCGAGCCTCCGCCGGACGCGCGCATCACCTCCGCCGCCGCCTGCGTGCAGGCGAAAACGCTGGTCAGGTTGGTGTCCACCACGGCCCGCCACTCGGCCGCCGTCATCCCCGCGAGTTCGCGCACCGGCTGCACACCCGCGTTGTTGACCAGCGCGGTCAACCGGCCCCCGCCCCACTCGGAAGCCTCCGCCACCAGCCGTCGACAGGCGTCCTCGTCGGTGAGGTCGGCCCGCAGCACGACCGCCCGGCCGCCCCGCTCCCGCACCCGCTCGGCCACGTCCCGCGCCGCCTCGACCGCCGTACGGCAGTGCAGCGCGACGGCGGCGCCCTCCTCCGCGAACCGCAGGGCGATGCCCCGGCCGATGCCGCCGCCCGCGCCCGTGACCAGGGCGACCTGGCCGTCGAGCAGACCCGCGCCCGGAAACGGACTCATGGACGGCACAGTTCCGCGATCCGCGCGGCCACCGCCGGGTAGCGCGCCGTGAGGCCCGCCGGGTCGCCGTGCTCGTAGTCCGCGTAGGCGAAGCCGGGCGCCATCGTGCAGCCGAACAGCGTCCAGGAGCCGCCCGGCGCGACCCGCCCGCCCATCCAGGTGCCCGCCGGGACGGTGAGCTGGACGTGCTGCCCGGCCAGGACGTCCGGGCCCAGCACGGCCGTGCGCGCCGTGCCGTCGGGGGCGAGCAGCAGCAGGTCGAGCGGGTCGCCGAGGTAGAAGTGCCAGATCTCGTCGGAGGGCAGCCGGTGCAGCGCGGAGAAGTCCCCCGGGCGGGCGGTCAGCAGCGCCACGATCGCGCTTCCGGCCGGACGGCCGTCGGGCCGCTCGGGGCCGGCCCAGGTGCGCCGGAACCGGCCGCCCTCGCGGGGAATCGGTTCCAGCCCGTAGTGCGCGACGAGGTCCTCGGGGGTCACAGGGGTCACCGGACTCACCCCGTGAAGGCTACCCCCGGCGAACTCGGCCCGGGATGCCGGCTGCCCGGCGGATCCAGCCCGCACATGCCATCGCCCCCGGCCTCAACCAAGCAAATGCCCATCGCCCCAGGCCTCAAGCCCACACATGCCATCGCCCCCCGGCCCCAAGCCCGCGGAGGCCATCGCCCCCCGGCCTCAGCCCGCGAAGGCCGCGTGCCGGCGGAGAAAGGCAAGCTGGGCCCTCTTCTCCGGCAGATACACGTCCGGCAGGTCGACCTCCGGCAGTACCACCGCCGGTCCGGCGGTGAAGCCCTGCCTCAAGAAGCGCGCGATCGCCTTCTCGTTGCGCACGTCCGGGTCCACCACGATCCGCGTCCGGTCCAGCCCCCGCAGGGCGTACGTCACGAGGACGTCCGTCAGCGCCGAGGTCCAGCCCGGCCGGACGCCGCCGTCCCCGGCGGGGGCCAGCAGCAGGTGGACGCCGATGTCGCCGGGCTCGACGTCGTAGCACTCGCCCACCCGGTCGGCGCCCGGCTCGTACGTCTGGAACAGCCCGACCGGTTCGCCGTCCTTCACCATCAGGAAGGCGTGGTGGGTGTCGAGGGCAGCCATGTGGGCGTATATCTCCCGTACCTGTTCCCTGGTCAGACCTCGCATCCCCCAGAAGACGGCGCGCTCCTCGCCGACCCAGCGGTGGATCACCCCGGCGTCGGCGGCGGCGTCGAGGGGCAGCACGCGGACGGTGCCGAAGCCGTCGAGGGCCTGCTCGTGGACGGCGGTGCGGGCGGCGTACGTGTCAGACATCGGCATCCTTCGTGAGCTGGTCGAAGTCGGTGACCACCGGGGCGAGTCCGCCGGTGAGCCACAGGGGCTGCTGGTCGCGGTGGTGGGGCGAGCCGGGGACGCCCGAGGCGCCGAGCGGGACGACCCACAGGCTGTCCTCGCGGCGGGCGAGGTCCCAGACGTACCGGGCGGCCGGGCCGCGCGCGGCGCGGTCGGTGAGGCCGGGCACGGCGGAGGTGCACAGCACGCAGTCGTGGTCGCCGGAGAGCCGGGGCTCCTCGGCGGAGTCGTCGGGCAGCGCCCGCCA
The DNA here is from genome assembly GCF_047946815.1 of Streptomyces hamibioticus. Taxonomy (NCBI): domain Bacteria; kingdom Bacillati; phylum Actinomycetota; class Actinomycetes; order Kitasatosporales; family Streptomycetaceae; genus Streptomyces; species Streptomyces hamibioticus. The sequence continues at coordinate 3,858,572 of NZ_JBKKQY010000001.1, read as the reverse complement.
GGGGACGAGCCGGTGGCCGTCGCCCCAGGCCCCGCCCGGCGGCTCGGCGGCCACCTCCTCCAGCGCCGCCCGGATCACGGCCGTGCGGTCGATGCCGTACAGGTCCGGTGCGCGCAGCAGGTGTTCGAGGGCGAAGGCGATGCGCGGCACCAGCGCCAGCCACGGCAGGAGCACCTCCGGGTACGCGGGCGGCACGGCCAGCGCGGCGAACGCCGGCTCGGCCGCCAGGCGCCGTACGACCGCCCCGCGCACCGCCGCGTACGCCGCCGCGTCGGTGCTGTCCGCGTCCATCCGCCGGTCCCAGGCGAGGAGCCCGGTGCGCAGCGCGGCGGCGTCGGGCGTCAGGCCGTCCGGGCCCAGGGCGGCCAGCCGGTCGAGCAGGGGGCCGGCGGAGGCCAGATGGGTGTCGGTGTGGACGGCCGGCATGTCGGCGGCCGACCAGCGTTCCTTCCCGGCGAGCAGGGCGGTGATGCGCTCGGCGCGGTGCGGCGGGGCGAACTCCACGCCGAGGGGGGCGGCGGGGCCGCGCTGGTTGGCCATCACCGCGATGCCGTCGGTGAGTCCGGCGCGCGGCGGCCGGTGCCAGCCCTGCCACTCGTGGCCGGGCTCCCAGGCGGGCACCAGCCGGGTGCGGTTGGCCTCGGCGCGCACCGGCACCCGGCCCGCGACCCGGTGCAGCAGCCCGCCGTCGGTGTCGGCGGCCTGCACCACGTTGACCGGTTCGGCCCAGGCGTCCAGGGCGCGGTCGACGTCGGCGACCCGGCGGGCCCGCAGCAGCGGCAGCAGGGCGCCGAAGCCCAGGTCGCCCGTGACGCGGGGCGGGCAGCGCAGGCTGAGTGCGGCCGGACTGCCGTCGTCCAGGCCCTCCGGCCCGCCGGCGATGACCGGCCCCCGGTCGGTCTCGATCACCTCCACCTCGACGGCCTGCTCCCCGGCGACGTGGACGGTCTCCGTGTGCCGGGCCGCGCGATGCCACACCCCGTCCGGGCCGAGCGCCTCCACTCCCGCCCCGGTGCGCCGCAGCCGCTCGCTGTAGAGGTCCTGGTAGTCGGCCATGGCGTTGGTGATGGCCCAGGCGACCGGGCCGGCGTGGCCGAAGTGGGCGATGCCGGGGACGCCGGGCACGGCGAGGCCGACGACGTCGAACTCCGGGCAGGACAGGTGGATCTGCTGGTAGACACCGGGGTCCTCGATGAAGCGGTGCGGGTCCCCGGCGATGATCGCGTGCCCGGTCACGGTCCGCTCGCCGCTGACCAGCCAGCCGTTGCTGCCGGCGGTGCCGGGGCCGTCGGTGGCGAACAGGGCGACGGCGTCCGGGCCGAGGTGCGCGGCGACCTGCTCGCGCCAGAGCTTGGCCGGGAAGCCCGCGAACAGCACGTGTGTGGCGAGCCAGACGCCGAGCGGGGTCCAGGGCTCCCAGCGGCCGGGGAGGAGCCCGGTGCGGCCGAACTCCGGCGCCGTGGCTTCGGCCAGGCCCTCGTTCACCCCGTCGACGTACGCCCGCACCCAGTCGGCCGTCTCGCGGTCCCGTTCCTCCAGCGCGGTGAAGCAGCGGCGGGCGGTGTCGGCGAGGCGGGCCCGGCGGGCGAACCGGTCCCAGGGCAGGGCCGAGGGGCCGAGGAAGGACGCGGAGGTGCCCTGGGCACGGTGGCGCTCGACCTCCAGCTGCCAGGCCCGGTCCCGGGCGGTGACCCGGCCCTGGGCACGGGCCAGTTCGCCCACGTCGTCCGCGCGCAGGTGCGGGATTCCCCAGGCGTCGCGGTAGATCTCTGCGCTCACCCTGTGCCCCTACTTTCCTTTAGGTTAGGGTCGCCTAAGTCGGCGGCGTCGCCGAATGGTACGTGAAAGGTGAAGAAACGATGGGGCAGGGGCGGGGTTGGGAGGGCGCGGTCCTCAGGCTGATGCGTGCCAAGGACTTCGAGTTCACGGTGACCGGCGCCGAGGACGTCACGCCGGAGTTCCGGCGCGTGCACCTCGCCGACGGCGGCATGCTGGCCGCCACCGGCGTCCACCCCACCATGTGGGTCCGCCTGTGGTTCCAGAACGCGGGCAAGCCCCACCAGCGCGCCTTCACACTGGTCGACCCGGACCCGGCGGCCGGCACCTTCAGCCTGGAGTTCGCCCTGCACGAGGGGCGCGCCGGCGACTGGGCCCGGGCGGCGAAGCCCGGCGACACCATCGAGGCGACCGTCCAGGGCACCGGCTTCCAGGACCCCGAGCCCGCCCCCTCGCACGTCTTCGCGATCGCCGACCCGGCGTCCCTGCCCGCCCTCAACTCCCTGCTCGACGCCCTGGACACGGCCCCGGCGACGGTCTGGTTCGAGGGCGAGGAGACCGACGGGCTGCCGTTCCGCACCGACCCCGCCCGGCACGAGGTGCGCGCGGTTCCGCGCCGCGACGCGGGCGCCCATCTGGTCGACCGGGTGAAGGAGGCGCTGCCCGGCCTGCTCCGGGCGACCCCCGACCCGTACGTCTGGATCGCCTGCGACACGGTCACGACCCGGACCCTGGCGGCGTACGTCCGCAAGGAGCTGGGCCTGCCCAGGCAACGGGTGAACGCGCTCGGGTACTGGCGCGCGACCTGAGCGGGTCCGGGCGATCATCGGGGCATGGACGTCACTCTGCACCTCGCCCAGGACCCCGAGGCCGACGAACTCCTCGGCCGCAGTCCGCTCGCCGCGCTGGTCGGCATGCTGCTGGACCAGCAGGTCCCGATGGAATGGGCGTTCAAGGGCCCCTCGACCATCGCCCGGCGGATGGGCGCCGAGGACCTGGACGCGCACGACATCGCCGGGTACGACCCCGAGGAGTTCGCGGCGCTGCTCTCCGCCAAACCGGCGGTGCACCGCTACCCGGGCTCGATGGCGGGCCGCATCCAGCAGCTCTGCCAGTACCTGGTCGAGACCTACGACGGTGACGCCGAGGCCGTCTGGCGCGGCGTCGGCACCGGCGAGGAGCTGCTCGGGCGGCTCCAGGACCTGCCGGGCTTCGGCAAGCAGAAGGCCCAGATCTTCCTGGCCCTGCTCGGCAAGCAGCTCGGCGTCCGCCCGGACGGCTGGCGGGAGGCCGCGGGCGACTACGGCGAACCGAAGTCCTTCCGCTCGGTCGCCGACATCACCGGCCCCGAGTCCCTGGCGAAGGTCCGGGCCCACAAACAGGAGATGAAGGCGGCGGCCAAGGCCAAGAAGGCGTCCCGCCCGACGGGCCGGGCCGGCGAGTAAACACCGACACCGCGGAAGCGGTCGTGCCGGGCGGGCGCAGACCCGCCTCGATGCGAGAGACGCACCACCCCGGGCCCCGCACCGGTGGCCCGGGACAAGGCCGCCTTCCCGGCCGACCCGCCGCCCGGGACAGCCGGGCGGCCGGGCGGCCGGGCGGCCGGGCAGCCAGGTGGCCAGGCGGGACGGCGGGCAGGCGGGACGGCGGGCGGCCAGGCGGGACGGCGGGCAGGCGGGACGGCGGGCGGCCAAGCGGCCAGGCGGGACGGCGGGCAGGCGGGCAGGCGGGACGGCGGACGGCCAAGCGGGCAGGCGGGACGGCGGACGGCGGGACGGCGGGCGGCCAAGCGGGCAGGCGGGACGGCGGACGGCCAAGCGGGCAGGCGGGCAGGCGGGCGGCCAAGCGGGTAGGCGGGTAGGCGGGTGGGCGGGCAAACGGGTAGGCGGGCAGGACCCCGCCCCGGACAGCACCGCCCCACCCAGCGCAGCGCAACCCCCGGACCGAGCCGCCCTCCCGGGCAACGGGGACGAGCGGCTGCGCGGGCGAGCGAACGACCGGGCGGGCGGGCGGGCAGGCGGGTGAGCGCGCGAGCGGCCGGGCAGGCAGCCGGGCAGGCGGACGGGCGGGCGGGCGGACGGGCGGACGGGGGGCAGGCAGGAGACAGGCAGCCGGGCGGGCGGGCAAGCGACCCGCCGAGCAGGCAGCCCGGCAGGCGAGCGACCCCGCGAGCGGCCGGGCGAAGGACCCGGCCCCCGACGGGAATTCCGGATGCCCGCCCCGTCGGGGTGACTCCCACGGCCGGACCAGTCCAGGTGGCGGAGCCCTCCCCCGCGCGCCAAGCATGGGGCATGACCGAGCCACCGAGCGGTGCCCCCCGGGGCACGGGGGACGACGACCGCAGGGTCCACGCCCGGCACACGCCGCCCGCCGGGCCGCCGGGCGGGCACGAACCCGAACCGCCCTTCGAGGGGCCGCTGCACCTGCTGTCCCGGGCCGCCTGGCAGACCGTCCTGCTGACCGGCGTCGCCTCCCTGGTGCTGGGCGTCCTGGTCCTGGTCTGGCCCGGCGCCTCCCTGCTCGCCGCCGCCGTGCTGTTCGGGCTCTACCTCCTGATCAGCGGCGTCCTCCAACTGGCCGCCGCCTTCGGCACACACCGCACGACCTCCCTGCGCGTCCTGGCCTTCATCAGCGGCGCCCTGTCCGTCCTGCTGGGCCTGTTCTGCTTCCGCGGCCCGCTGCAGTCGGTCCTGCTGCTCGCCCTGTTCATCGGCATCGGCTGGCTCTTCCGCGGCATCACCCAGACCGTCGCCGCCGCCCACGACCCGGCGATGCCCGCCCGCGGCTGGCAGGTCTTCCTCGGCGTCGTCTCCGCCCTCGCCGGCGCCGTCCTGATCGTCTCGCCGTTCGAGTCCGTCGCCGTCCTCACCGTGCTCGCCGGATGCTGGCTCGTCGCCGTCGGCGTCGCCGAGATCGTCACCGCCCTCCGCATCCGCGGTCGCGCCCGGCAGGTCCCGCGCACCCTGTGAACGGCACCGCCTCACCATCCGCCATACGCCGAGCGAGCGGTTATCGCGCCCGGCGCGGGAGACGAGGCGCGCCGCGCGGGAGACGACCTGGCGTGAGCCCCGTACCGCATGCCACCGCCCGCGCCGGAGTCCGGAGCGCCTGGCTGCGGGCGCTGGTCCTGCTGCTCGCCCTGCTCGTGCCCGGCATGCCCGCCCAGGTGCAGTCGTCGCCGGCCGCGGTCGTGTCCGCGGAGAGCGGTGGCGGCCCGGTCCTGGAGTACGAGACCGTCGACACCGCTCTGCGCGCCCCGGCCCGCGCCCCCCGGCGCCGCTCCGCACCCCGGCGGCCCGCCCCCGTCCCGGCCGCCCCCGCGCCCGCGCGCACGGTCCCGCGCCTCGTCGCCGAGCCGCCGCCGGGACCGCCGTACTCCCTGCGCGGCCTGCGTTCGGTGGTCCTGCGCTGCTGATCGGACCGGCCACCGGCCCGTCGGCCCGACGCACGGAACACCGACCACGCAGACACCGGACACGGCACCCGCGACAAGGAGACCGTCATGCTCAAGGACCCCTACGCCGTCATGCGCGCCCTGCTGCGCGCCGAGGCCACCCGCAGCGCGCCGCCCAAGCCGGCCGAGCCCAAGCCGGACCCGCGCACCCGGCGGCCGGCCGAACGGGAACGCCGGCGGGACTGACCCGCCGGGCCAGGCGGAGGCGGCCCGCTTCCGCCATGCGTGCGAAGAGGGTGGGACTCCGGGCGGCGGGTCCCACCCCGCACCCCGACGCGGCCGGGCTTCACGCGGCGGCCGAACGGCCGGCCGTCCGGCGGGACGGGCTCGCGGCCGCCCGCCTCGGGCCCGCATTCCGTTTTGCTCGCCTTTACGACGTCTTTTTCGGCGTCGCACTCCCGCGCCGAGGCTGCGCCCGGGACGACTGGGCCGGTAGGCTTTCCGTGTGATCTTCAAGCGCATCGGAAACGGCCGGCCGTACCCCGACCACGGCCGGGAGAGCACCCGGCAGTGGGCGGATGTCGCGCCGCGCCCGGTCCGCCTCGATCAGCTCGTCACCACCAAGCAGCAGCTCGACCTGGAGACGCTCCTCGCCGAGGACTCCACCTTCTACGGCGACCTCTTCGCGCACGTCGTGAAGTGGCAGGGCGACCTGTACCTGGAGGACGGCCTCCACCGCGCGGTCCGCGCGGCGCTCCAGCAGCGCCAGGTGCTGCACGCGCGCGTCCTCGAACTCGACTGAGCGGGCGCCGGAGGACTCGGCCGACGAGACCCCGGGCGACCGGCGGCTTGGCCCTTTCGGGTTGGATTAGGGCCGTCCCGCGGAACGCCGAATGATCATCTAGTAGGCATTGCCGCCCACGCGCACTACGCTGCGCCCATGAGCATGCTGACTCCCCCCGGCATGGGCGGCCAGTACCGGATCACGGGTGACAAGTACCCGCGGATGCGGCCTCCCCGGCGGCGCGGCAGGCTCGCATTCGCCGTCGTGGCCTGTGTGACCGCCCTCGGCCTGCTCGGCTGGGGCACGCTGCAACTCATCGACGTCTTCACCGGCGACGACGAGGCGGTCGCGGCCGGCACCAGGGCCGACTGCCCGGTCACCCCGGCCAGGGCCTCCGCCTCGCCGGCCGCCGCGGCCCTGCCGAAGCCGGGCCGGATCACGGTCAACGTGCTCAACGCCACGACCCGCAGCGGTCTCGCCCAGCAGACCGCCGACGAGCTGAAGAAGCGCGGCTTCCGCGTCGGCGATGTGGCGAACGCGCCCAAGGAGTACGACAAGAAGGTCGAGGGGGCCGGAGTCCTGCTCGGCCCCGCCGCGGCCCTGAAGACCTCGCTGCCCGTGCTCGGCACCCAGCTCCCCGCCGCCGAACTGCGCACCGACGCCGCCCGCAAGGGTGGCGCGGTGGACCTGATCATCGGCGAGGGCTTCAAGGGGCTGGCGGCCAGGACGGACGCCGACGCGGCCCTGGCCAAGCTGACCGCGCCGGACCCGAAGGCCACGGCCACCGGCAGGCAGAGCTGCTGACCCCGGGAAGACCCGAGGCACGGCCGAGCCGATCACCGGAAGACCGGAGCCGGCCCCGGGACACCCCCCGGAAAGGACCGGTCCGGCCCCGAGAGACGACCGCCTACTCGGCCGATCCGTACATCCGGTCACCGGCGTCGCCGAGGCCCGGCACGATGTAACCGTGCTCGTTGAGCCGCTGGTCCACCGATGCCGTCACGACCGTCACCGGCGTGCCGGCCAGCTCGCGCTCCATCACCTCGACGCCCTCGGGCGCGGCGAGCAGCACCACCGCGGTCACGTCGTCGGCGCCGCGCTTGATCAGTTCCTGGATGGCGGCGACCAGCGTGCCGCCGGTGGCCAGCATCGGGTCCAGGACGTACACCTGGCGGCCGGAGAGGTCCTCCGGCATGCGCGTGGCGTAGGTGGAGGCCTGCAGCGTCTCCTCGTTGCGGATCATGCCGAGGAAGCCCACCTCGGCGGTCGGCAGCAACCGGACCATGCCGTCGAGCATGCCGAGGCCGGCCCGCAGGATGGGCACCACGAGCGGGCGCGGGTGCGAGAGCTTGACGCCGGTGGTCCACTCGACCGGCGTCTGGATGTCGACCTGTTCGGTGCGCACGTCGCGCGTGGCCTCGTAGGCGAGCAGGGTGACCAGCTCGTCGGCGAGACGGCGGAAGGTCGCGGAGTCGGTGCGCTGGTCGCGCAGCGTGGTGAGCTTGTGGGCGACCAGGGGGTGGTCGACGACGTGGAGACGCATGTCCACCACAGTAACCGGGCCCCGAGGGCCCGGCGTCCCCGCGCCGGGGCAAGCCCCGGCCTGCCCCTTCACTCACTCGCTGGCGTCAAACCACCCCTCCGGGGGAAGGTGGGAGGGACGGACGCTGGGTGGTGAGACTGTGGCTGACCGGGAATTCCACGACACGCCGTCGTCGGGCGAGGGGCCGGGGCGGAGGCGGGGGCGGTTGACGGAACCGGAGACCGACCCGGACGGCGAACGCCGACGGCGCCGCGCCCGGTTCCTGCGCGAGCTGGCCGAGGCCCGCGCACTGCGCGACCGCGTGCAGCCGCGGCGCGCCAAGGCGGCCCGGCTCCGGCACGCCATGCGCATGCGAACGTTCCGCTGGTAGAGCCGGCAGAGCCGGTCCGGCCGCAGAACCGGACCCGTCCCAGGGCCGGTCGGGGAAGATCCCGCGGCGCGCCGGTGTTGCCGGAACGGACGTCCGCGGGTCCCTGGGAATCCCGCGTACGATCCGCAGGTGGCGGCAACGAGTGTGCCGGTGAGCCCCCTTGGGGGCGCTTTCACCGGTGGACTCGCGGGCATGCCGTCGGACTCGCGATCGAAACAGCCGGACACAGGGAGCCGAAGGCATCCCCTGACGGCCTCGTTTCTGCCACGATTCCGAGTGGGTGGGGCTCGGAGCCCGTTCTCCCCGCCCGCTGCCTCCGCCGGGGGGACCCCCAACCGGCACGCCTATGACCAGTGGGAGAGTCACGGTGTACTTCGCCGCACTGCTCGCGCGCACCGAAGACGGGTGGGAAGCGAGCGACACAGAGCTCGACGATGTGGAGACCCTGTCGGATCTGGCCGACCTGGCCCGGGAAGCCTCTCCCGACGAGGACACGGTGCTGGTGCTGATCGAGCAGGAGGACGGATGGTTCGGCGTCGTCCGGGTGGACGGCGAGGAGGACCCTCGTATCTACGTCTCGGACGCCGCAGCCGCTGCCCGCAGCAGCTACGGCGAGATCCTGCTCACCGACGAGCTGCTCGGCCGGGAGCCCGGCGACGACGGCACCGACCTGGACGCCCTCGACCTCGACGGCACGGAGGACGGCGAACCGGAGGACGACGACGCCGGTGACGGCGCCGCGACCGCCGGAGCCGCCGAGTCGACCGTGCCGCACGGCCCGGTGGGCGACGCCGAGATCCTGGACGACCTGGGCGTGAGCGAGAAGGAGCTGCGCTCGATGGCCCATGACGCGCTCAGCGAGATCGCCGACTCCCTGGGCGCCTCGGAGGTACTGGAGACCGTCCGCTGACCGCACCGCCTACCGCGCAGGGCCAAGGAGACGGGCCGCCGGACCCGGTGCGCGATCCCTGGCGGCCCGCGATGCGGCATGCCCTCGACGAGGCACGGCAGGCCGGCCGGGGCGGGGACGTCCCGGTCGGCGCCGTCGTGCTGTCCCCGGACGGCCGGACGGTGCTCGCGGCCGGGCACAACGAGCGCGAGGCCACCGGCGACCCGACCGCGCACGCCGAGGTCCTGGCGATCCGGCGGGCGGCCGAGCGGCTCGGGGAGTGGCGGCTGACGGGCTGCACGCTCGTCGTCACCCTGGAGCCGTGCACCATGTGCGCGGGCGCGCTGGTGCAGGCCCGCGTGGACCGGGTGGTCTACGGCGCCCGGGACGAGAAGGCGGGCGCGACCGGCTCGCTGTGGGACGTCGTACGCGACCGGCGGCTCAACCACCGGCCCGAGGTGATCGAGGGAGTGCTCGCCGCCGACTGCGCCCGGCTGCTCACGGACTTCTTCCGGGACCGGTGACGGACCTACCGGACCGGCTCCGGGCAGGCACCGGACCGGCTCCGGACCGGCTCCGGGCGGACTCCGCGCCGGCCCCGGGCGTGCTCCGGGCCGTCTCCGCACCGTCTCCGGGCGGGCCGCCGGATACCGATTTCAACCATGCCGCGGCTTGCTGTAAGGTCTCCCTCGGTAGCGTGTCCGAGCGGCCGAAGGAGCTCGCCTCGAAAGCGAGTGTGGCGCAAGTCACCGAGGGTTCAAATCCCTCCGCTACCGCTTCAGAAGGGCCCCGTCGGAAGACGGGGCCCTTCGTGCGATCATGAGCAGCGCTCGTGGCACGTCAGCGACAGGAGTGACAGGGGAGGCCGCGGTGGCGGTGAACGCAAAGAAGATCGCCGTCTACGTACTCGTGGTCTTCGCGCTGTACCTGATCATCACGGACCCGGACAAGGCCACGGACTACGTCCGGATAGTGTTCGAGGGCATATCCAACGCCGCCAAGGCCATCGGCGACTTCATGACCTGGGTCGTCAACGGAGGAAAGTCATGATCCGGCACCTGGTCCTGTTCAAGCTCAACGAGGGCGTCGAGCGCGACGACCCGCGTGTGGTGAAGGGTGTCGAGGCCTTCCGGGCGCTCGGCGGCCAGATCCCCGAGCTGCGCTTCTGGGAGTGCGCCTGGAACATCAGCGACCGGCCCATCGCCTACGACTTCGCCATCAACTCCGCCGTGGACGACGCGGACACCCTCAAGCGCTACCTGGAGCACCCCGCGCACCAGGCGGGCGTGGCCCTGTGGCGGGAGTTCGCCACCTGGGTGATCGCCGACTACGAGTTCTGAGACCGGGCACCCGCCCGGCACCTGGCCCCTCGCCGCTCCAGGCGAGGGGCCATTCGTGGTTTATGCCCGGTTTTGCTCCACCCTGCACACAACACGGCGTTATGAGGTGCTTGCACACAGTGCACATGTCTTGTGATGCTATGACCGCTTTTGACGGATGAGTTGATGGATACGAGGTGGAGTTGACCGTGCCGGCCAGTACTGCGCCTCAAGCGCCGCCCCAGGAGGCACCGCCCCAGGAAGCCGCGCCGCAGCGCAGTAGCCGGGGGGCCGACACCAGGGCCCTGACCCAGGTGCTCTTCGCCGAACTCAAGGAACTCCAGCCGGGCACGCCGGAGCACGACCGGGTGCGCGGGGCGCTCATCGAGGCCAACCTGCCCCTGGTGCGCTACGCCGCCGCCCGCTTCCGCTCCCGCAACGAGCCGATGGAGGACGTGGTCCAGGTCGGCACCATCGGGCTGATCAACGCCATCGACCGGTTCGACCCGGACCGGGGCGTGCAGTTCCCGACGTTCGCGATGCCGACGGTGGTCGGCGAGATCAAGCGGTACTTCCGGGACAACGTCCGCACCGTGCACGTGCCGCGCCGGCTGCACGAGCTGTGGGTGCAGGTCAACAGCGCGACCGAGGATCTCACCACCGCCTTCGGGCGCACCCCGACGACCGCCGAGATCGCCGAGCGGCTGCGCATCGGCGAGGACGAGGTGCTGTCGTGCATCGAGGCCGGGCGGTCGTACCACGCCACGTCGCTGGAGGCCGCGCAGGAGGGCGACGGGCTGCCCGGGCTGCTCGACCGGCTCGGCTACGAGGACCCGGCGCTGGACGGGGTCGAGCACCGCGACCTGGTCCGGCACCTCCTCGTCCAGCTCCCGGAGCGGGAGCAGCGGATCCTGCTGCTGCGTTACTACAGCAACCTCACCCAGTCGCAGATCAGCGCCGAACTCGGCGTCTCCCAGATGCACGTCTCCCGGCTGCTCGCCCGGAGCTTCCAGCGGTTGAGGTCGGCGAACCGCATCGACGCGTAACCGCAAGCGTGAGCGAGGGATAACCGCCGCGAGCGAATCGCCCAGCAGGGCGGTTGCCGACATTTCCGCCCCGATAGACCGTCAGACCCCCTGCTTCCAGGGGCGATTCGTGTCTCGGATGTCGACATGTCACTACAGCGCGTTGCCGACATGTGACATTCTGCGGGAAGCGCGTTTGCCGGGGCTTCGGCTCCGGTATTCAGGTGAAGGCTGCGTTCCCGAAGTGGGGAGCGTGCGCCCCGACCGTCCCGCGACCCAAAGGGGGTGGCATGTCCGCAGATCAGGGCAGCTCGAAGGTGCTCGCGCTCGCGGAGAGCGAGACCGCGCCCGACGCGCTCGACGCGCTCGGCCCCATCGATGACGTCTCGGCCCTCGAAGCCGCGCCGGCCCCGGCTCTCCCGGCAGCTGAGCTCCCGGCCGTGCCGGCCGCCGACTTCCCGGCCGTGCCGACCTCGGCGAACATCGACACCCGCACCCTGTCCCGCTCCCTGTTCCTGCGGCTGGCCGCACTCGACGAGGACAGCCCGGAGCGCGCCTACGTCCGGGACACGCTGATCGAGCTCAACCTCCCGCTGGTGCGCTACGCGGCGGCCCGCTTCCGCTCGCGCAACGAGCCGATGGAGGACATCGTCCAGGTCGGCACCATCGGCCTGATCAAGGCGATCGACCGCTTCGACTGCGAACGGGGCGTGGAGTTCCCGACGTTCGCGATGCCGACGGTGGTCGGCGAGATCAAGCGGTTCTTCCGCGACACCTCCTGGTCGGTGCGGGTGCCGCGCAGGCTCCAGGAGCTGCGCCTGGCCCTCACCAAGGCCACCGACGAGCTGTCCCAGAAGCTCGACCGCTCACCGACGGTCGGCGAACTGGCCGCCGTACTGGGGGTGTCGGAGGAGGACGTCGTCGACGGTCTGGCGGTCGGCAACGCCTACACGGCCTCCTCACTGGACTCCCCGGCCCCGGAGGACGACGGCGGCGAGGGCTCGCTCGCGGACCGGCTGGGATACGAGGACACGGCCCTGGAGGGCGTGGAGTACCGCGAGTCCCTCAAACCGCTGCTGGCCAAACTCCCGCCCCGGGAGCGGCGGATCATCATGCTGCGCTTCTTCGCCAACATGACGCAGTCGCAGATCGGCGAGGAGGTCGGCATCTCCCAGATGCACGTCTCCCGCCTTCTCACCCGCACGCTGGCCCAGCTGCGCGAGGGCCTGATCTCCGACTGAGCACCCGCGCGACGGACGGGCACCGGTCCCGCCCACCGGCCGCCGCAGCGCCCTCACCGGACGCATGCGGCGGCCGCCGCGCGTCCGGCCCGGACGGCACGGCGGTACGGCGGCACGGCGGCACGTGGGAACGGCGCTGAGCAGGCCGTGGGCGAACGCGCCCGGCGGCTACTTCAGCGCCAGCCAGGCCACCGCCGCGATGACGGCCACGGCGGCCACGATGCCGATGATCAGGCCGATACGGGGACCGGCCGGGGCGGGGGCCGCCTGGCGGGACTGGGGGGCGCCCTCGTCGACGAACGCGCGGAACATCTGAGTGCTGCCAGCGGGGTCGTAATTGCCCTGGGGGCCCTGGTTGTTAGCCATGGCCCGAGACCCTAGCGAATCCGCGGGTGCGGCCCAAGCGCGGGTCCGGGCACCCACCGACCGCGCACCAGGCGCCCACCGGGCACCCACCGACGGCTCACCGACCGCTCACCGGACGCTCCCCGGCCCCTTGCCCACAGCCCGCGTCACCTGCACGTTTACTTTCGCAATACTTGCTTTTGCCAACTTTTTAGCGCGCACTCCTCCCTTTTATTTGCCTGTGGCAACTAACAGGTCTTATGGTTGCTCTAAGCAACGAACACGGGAGGTGCGCATGGCCGGCAAGGCACAGTACGAGGAGCTGATCCGCCAGTTCAGCGCCTTCGGCGCCGTGAAGCGGGAGCTGGGCCGGATCCTGCCGGCCGAGTGCCCCAGCGGCTCCGCCGCCGTACTGACGTTGCTCGGCCGCCACGGGGACATGCGCATGAGCAGGCTCGCGGAGCTGCTCGCCGTGGACATGTCGGTGACCAGCCGCCATGTCGCGCACCTCGCCGACCGGGGCTGGATCGAGCGGTCCCCCGACCCCGCGGACAAGCGCTCGCGCATCCTGCGCCTGACGCCCGCGGGCAACGCCCAGCTCGGCGAGCTGTCCGAGCGGACCACCCAGCTGCTCGCCCACCGCCTGAGCGACTGGAGCGACGAGGAGGTCGGCCAGCTCACCCGGCTGATGACCCGCCTGCGGGCGAGCTTCGACGACTGCCGCTCCGCACCCGCCCGGCCCGGCGCACCGCCCGTGCCCGAACAGTCCACCCGTACACCCGCGATCACCACGTAAGCAAAGGAAGTCCATGGCAACGACCACACCAGCCGGTGTGCGGGCTCATGCCAAGCACGGGGGAGGCTCCTCCGAAGGCGCTCCGATGACGCACCGGCAGATCATGGAGGCGCTCTCCGGGCTGCTGCTCGGCATGTTCGCCGCCATCCTGTCCTCGACCATCGTCACCAACGCCCTGCCCGAGATCGTCTCCGACCTCGGCGGCGGCCAGAGCGCCTACACCTGGGTCGTCACCTCCTCACTGCTGGCGATGACCGCCTCCACTCCCCTGTGGGGCAAGCTCGCCGACCTGGTCAGCAAGAAGGCGCTGGTCCAGATAGCCCTGCTCGTCTATGTCGTCGGTTCGGTGGTGGCCGGTCTGGCGCAGAACCCGGCGATGCTGATCAGCGCGCGGGCCATCCAGGGCCTGGGCGCCGGTGGTCTGTCCGCCCTGGCGCAGATCATCATGGCTGCGATGATCTCCCCGCGTGAGCGCGGGCGTTACTCCGGCTACCTGGGCGCGACCTTCGCCGTGGCCACCGTCGGCGGCCCGCTGCTCGGCGGTGTCATCACCGACACCAGCTGGCTCGGCTGGCGCTGGTGCCTCTACGTCGGTGTGCCCTTCGCGGTGATCGCGCTGATCGTGCTCCAGAAGACGCTGCACCTGCCCGTCGTCAAGCGCAGGGTCAAGGTCGACTGGGCCGGTGCCTTCTTCATCACCGCGGCCGTCTGCCTGCTGCTGGTCTGGGTGACCTTCGCCGACGACAAGTACGACTGGCTGTCCTGGCAGACGGGCGTGATGGTCGGCGGCTCGATCGTGCTCGCGCTGGTCTTCCTCTTCGTGGAGACCAGGGCCGACGAGCCGATCATCCCGCTGCGCCTGTTCCGCAACCGCACCATCACGCTGGCCTCGCTCGCCTCCCTGTTCGTCGGTATCGCGATGTTCGCGGGCACCGTCTACTTCAGCCAGTACTTCCAGCTGGCCCGGGACAAGTCCCCGACCATGTCGGGCGTGATGACGATCCCGATGATCGGCGGCCTGTTCGTGTCGTCCACGGTCTCCGGTCAGGTCATCACCCGGACCGGCAGGTGGAAGGCCTGGCTGCTGGTGGGCGGCGCGCTGCTGACGGCGGGCCTGGGCCTGCTGGGCACCATGCGCTACGACACCCCGTACTGGCACATCGCGATCTTCATGGCGCTGATGGGCCTCGGCGTCGGCATGATGATGCAGAACCTGGTGCTGTGCACGCAGAACCAGGTGGCCCCGAGCGACCTGGGCGCCGCGTCCTCCGTGGTGACCTTCTTCCGGTCCCTCGGCGGTGCGGTGGGCGTCTCGGTGCTCGGCTCCGTGATGTCGACCCGGATCAGCCACTACGCGCAGGACACCATCGGGCAGCTCAGCCCGCAGGAGCGGGCCATGGCCGCCAAGACGTCCGGCGGCGGCTCCATCCCCGACATGGACCTGCTGCCCCCGGGCATCCGCGAGTGGCTGGAGAGCGCCTACGGGCACGGCATCGCCGACATCTTCCTGTACGTCGCTCCGGTCGCGCTGCTCGCCTTCCTGGTGACCCTGTTCATCAAGGAGGTCCCGCTGCGCACCTCCGGCGCCCTGGCGCAGGCCGCCGAGGCCACCTCCGAGTCGGCCCCGCCGACCGCCCCGGCCCCGGCCGAGGCCACCAGGGTCGCCGAGCCGGTGCCCGCCGCCTCTGCCACCTCGGCGACCGCCCCCCAGGGCACCACGCAGGGCGCCACGCAGCGGCTCGCCGCCGTCGCCACGGTGGCCGGCGAACAGCCCGCTCCGGGCGGCGCACCGGGCGGCGTGCCGGTCCGGGGCCAGGTCCGCGGCGACGGCAGCGCGCCCGTCCCGCAGGCCGCCGTCACCCTGATCTCGCTGGCGGGCCGGCAGCTGGGCCGGTCCGTGGCGCAGGCCGACGGCTCCTACGCGCTGGACGCGCCGGGCGCGGGGTCGTACGTCCTGATCGCCTCCGCCGACGGCTACCAGCCGCAGGCGTCCACCATCGTCGTGGGCGGCGAGCCGGTCGCCTACGACGTGCTGCTCAGCGGCACCAGCGGGCTGACCGGCCTGGTGCGGGCGGCCGGGAGCGGGCTGCCGGTGCAGGACGCCATGGTCGTCGTGACCGATGTGCGCGGCGATCTGCTGGCCACCGCCACCACCGGTGAGCAGGGCGAGTTCTCCCTCGCCGAACTGGTGCCGGGCACGGTGACCGTGGCGGTCAACGCCGCCGGGTTCCGGCCCCGCGCCCTGCCCGTCGAGGTGGGCGGCACCGGCGTCACCCGGGTCGAGGTCGACCTGGAGACGGGGGCCCGCGTCCAGGGCGTCGTCCGGGCGCCGCACGGCCCACTGGCCGACGCCCGCGTGACGCTGGTCGACGCGGCGGGCAACGTGGCCGGCACGGCGACGACCGGGTCGGACGGGGCGTACGCCTTCACCGACCTGGACGCCGGCGAGTACACCGTCATCGCGACCGGCTACCCGCCGGTGGCCACGGCCCTCACGGTCGCCGGCCAGGGCGCCGACGGCCACGACATCGAACTCGCCCACCCCGGCGAGTAGCGATACCCCGGCCCGTGGTGGCGGGCGTGCTCCGAGCGGAAGCGCGCCCGCCGCCGCGGGCCGGTTCACGACCGGCTTCTGATGCTTCCTCAGACTTTCTGAGCTTCTCCGGGAGAAAACGGGATGGGACTGACCGCGAGGATCCGTACCAGGGACGGATGGGCCGTGTCGCACGCGGTCGTCACGGTGACCGACATGACCGGCACGCAGGTGCTGCGCGCCGAGGCGGACGCCGAGGGGGCCGTACGGGACGCCACGCCGCTGTCGCCGGGGGCGTACACCGTGATCGTCACGGCGGTCGGTTACGCGCCCGCCGCGTCCAGCGCGATCGTCACCGCGAGCGGCCGGGCCGAGGTCGGCACGGTGACGCTGGCCCGGCAGGGCGGGACCGAGCTGCCGCCTCCCGGCCCGTGGACCATCGACCCGGCGCACTCCAGCGTGGCCGCGGTCGCCCAGCACCTGGGGATCTCCAGCGTGCACGGCCGGTTCACGGAGTTCGCCGGGACCGTCGAGATCGCCCCGGACGACGTCACCGGGTCCCGGGTGGAGGCGGTGATCAGGGCGGCCTCCGTCGACACCGGCAACGGCATGCGCGACGCCCACCTGCGTTCCGCGGACTTCCTGGACGTGGAGCGCTTCCCGGAGATCACCTACCGCTCCACCGGCGTGACCGGGGCCGGCGGCGACCGCTGGACCGTCCACGGCGAGCTGGGCCTGCACGGCGTGGTCCGCCCGGTCGACCTGGACCTGGCCTACCTCGGCACCGGCGCCGACCCGTGGGGCGGCACCCGGGCGGCGTTCCGGGCGACGACGGAGCTGCGCCGCGAGGACTTCGCCATGAACTACAACCAGGTCCTCCAGGCGGGCATCGCCGCCATCGGCACCACGCTCAGGGTCGAGCTGGACATCCAGGCGGTCCAGGGCGCGTCACTGCCGGCTGCGTGAGGCCCCGTCCGCGGTCCGGGCCACCAGGTCGCCGCACAGGTCCCGGAGCTTGACGTTGCGGTGCTGCGAGATGCGGCGCAGCCGTTCCAGGGCGACGCGGGCGTCGATCCGCTCGCGGGCCATGAGGATGCCGATCGCCTGGTCGATGACGCTGCGGGAGAGCAGTGCGGTGCGCACGTCGGCGGTGGAGGCGCCCTGCCGCTCGATGCGCAGCGCCTCGTTGACGGCGTGGGCGGCCCGCTCGGCGAAGTCCCGGGCCGTCTCCCGGCCGTGGCCCAGCGCGCCGGGTTCGAGTCCGTAGAGGTTGAGCGCGGCGCCCGCCTCACCCTCGACGCGCAGCGGCAGCGCCAGCACGCAGCGGACGCCGGTGGCCAGCGCGTACCGGGTGTACGCGGGCCAGCGGGTCTCCGAGGCCAGGTCGGGGGCGTACCGGGCGCTCTCCGTCTCGGCGGCGTCCACACAGGGGCCGGAGCCGTTCTCGTACTGGCGCAGATCCAGGCCCCGCGGCAGCCCGGTACTGCCGGCCAGCGTCAGCAGCCGGTCGCCGCGGCGTACCGTGACGCTGCACGCCGCGGCGCCGGGCACCTCCCTGACCGCGCGGTCGGTCAGATCGCGCAGCAGGGTGTCGAGCCCTTGGCTGCGGGCCATGGCCTGCTCGAGCGTGTCGGAGCTGTCGGGTCTCATGCCCGTACGGATATCCCGTCATCGCCCGTTGACGCCTCAGCCCCCGGGAGCGTTGTGCGCGTCGACGATGCGGCGGGCGAGGTCGCGCAGCTTCACGTTCTCCCGCTGCGAGGCCTTCACCAGACTGTCGAAGGCGCCGGCCGCGTCGACGCCCATGCGCTCCATGAGGATGCCGGTGGCCTGCCCGATCAGGTCCCGGGTGCGCATCGCCTCGGTGAGCTGCTCGCGCTCGGCCGCCGAGTCCAGGGCGATGCTGACGTGCGCGGTGAACAGCCGGCCGAGGCGGGTGACCTCGTCGTCGAAGGCCCGGGGCTTGCGGGAGTACGCCGTCAGCACGGTCAGCCGGCGCCGGTCGGCGCGCAGCCGCAGGGACAGCGCCGAACGCAGCCCGAGAGCGGCGAGGGCGTTGCCGCTGTCATCGGCCTCGCTGTCCTCTATCCGCACCACCGGCGTGGTCCGCAGGCGCTCCCAGAGCGGGTGCGGCTGCCGGGCACCGTGCCGGGCCTCGGCGGAGCGCACGACCTCGTCGGTCCAGGCCAGGATGCGGCGCTGGTCGCCGCGCTCGATCACCGAGACGCCGGCGTGCTCGGCGCCGGGCAGCAACCGCACGGCCAGCTCGGCGGCGGTGCGCATGGTGCCGTTCGGGGTGGAGCCTGCGTGCAGCTGCTGAGCCGCCTCGGTGAGAGCTTCGGCCAGCTCGAAACCCACCTGAAAATGCGGCAAATCAGTAAATTCGGACGCAGTCACCACGAACCTCTTCGGCATGCGCGGTCAAGCGGCCGCGCGTCGGAGAGCTCCGCAGCACATTCCCGACTGCGAGCACAGTACGGACAGCACTCTAGCTGCTTGATTGCGGTTCGGTGACGCCCGCCTGAAGGCCGACGGGCCGCCCGGGCGCCTTCCGTGCCGGGACCCGGCATGATGGAATGGGTCATGGGTCAGGAAGCGGCCTTGCCGGAATCCGGACGACCACATCTGCCAGGTGAGTGCCGTGACCTCCCGCCCGAATCCCTGCGAGCCGCTGACACCGCCCGGCTACGCTCTGCTCCCGCTGCCCGCGGAGATCGACTTCTGTAATGCCGCCGACCTGCTGCCGCGCGTGCTGGCCGTGGCCGATGCCCACGCCGACCGGCTGCGGGTCCTGGTCCTGGATCTGACCGGCACCGACTTCATGGACACCCAGGGCGCCCGCCTGGTCGGTGACGTGTGCGACCACCTGCGCGACCGGGCCCGGGTACGGGTGGTGGCGGCGCCGCAGGGCGTGCCGAGCCGCGTCCTGGAACTGACCGGACTGCGCCGCGACGTGCCGGTGTACGACAACCTGACGGAGGCGCTGGGGCCGGTCTGACGTCGGACAGCTCCTGGGCTTGCGGCCATGGCACCGAACATCGCGACCGACACCCGGTCTCCCGCGAGGAGTTGCTGGACTTCGTGCGCCCCCGGCACCGCGCGCTCCTGCTCACCCGGCGGGCCGACGGCGGCCCCCAGGGGTCGCCGCTGACCTGCGGTGTCGACGACTCCGGCCGCATCGTGGTCTCGACGACCCGGAGCGGGCCAAGACCCGCAACGCGCGGCGTGACCCCCGGGTCGGCCTGATCGTGCTCAGCGACGACTGGAACGGCCCGTGGGTCCAGGTCGACGGCACGGCGGAGGTCGTCGACGCGCCGGACTCCGTGGAGCCGCTCGTGGAGTACTACCGGAACATCGCCGGGGAGCACCCCGACCGGGACGAGTACCGGGCCGCCATGCTCAGGCAGGGCAAGTCGATCATCCGGGTCACGCCGGAGAGGTGGGGTCCGGTGGCGACGGGCGGCTTCCCGGCGCGGCTGGTGGCCGACTGACCTTCAGGCCCGCTCGACCATCGCCTCGATGCCCGCGACGAGCAGCTCCAGGGCGAAGTCGAAGTCCCGCTCCAGCATCTCCGACACGTTGTCCCCGCCCCGGGCCGCCATGATCCGCCGGGACTCCGCGAGGACCTCCGCGGCCTGCGGTGCCGGCGCCCGGGTCGCGTCGTGCATGGACCGCCGGAAGTACTCGTCCGCGCTCATCCCGGACTCGGCCACCCGGGCGAAGAAGTGCCCCTCGATCGTGCCGTAGCCGTAGACGAACTGGAAGACGGCCGCGATCGCGCTGGTCACCCGGTGCGCGGGCAGGCCCGACTTGCGCACGACGCGCTGGACGACCCGGGAGAACTCCAGGGAGTTGGGACCGATGTTGAGGAAGGTGCCGGCCAGCGGCGACAGCCAGGCGTGACGCACCAGCAGGGCGCGGTACTGCCGGGCCAGCGCCCCCAGCTGCTCGCGCCAGTCCTCGCCGGCCTCCGGGTCGGGCAGTTCCAGCTCGCCGAAGGCCCGGTCCAGGGCGAGTTCCAGGAGGTCGTCCTTGGTGTCGACGTACCAGTAGACGGACATGGCCGTGACGTTCAGCTCGGCGGCCAGCCGCCGCATGGAGAACTTGGCCAGCCCCTCCGCGTCCAGCAGGCGGACCGTCACGTCGGTGATGTGCCCCCGGTCCAGCCCCGACGGCTGCCCCCCGCCGCGCCCGCCGCGCCGCGGCCTGCCCTCCAGCCAGACACTGGTCCGCGGACCGCCCGACCCTGCCTTCACCATGCGTACCCACTCTCTCTTTCCCACGCCGGTCGGCCGGAGCGCCCGGGAAGGGCGCGGGGACCGCGCGATCGGCCACGCACACCCGCGGCCCCACTCCCGGAGTGCCACCCGGGCTGTCAGGCAACCACCTTCCCGGATTCCTCCCTCTCCGCCCGCCGCAGCAACGCCGCCGCGACCAGTCCGCCCGACAGCACGGCCAGCGCCCCCACCAACTGGCTGCTCTCCAGCCCGGAGGAGAACGCCTCCACGATCCGTTCCCGCTCCGCCGCGCCGTCCGCCGCGGACAGGGCCGCGGGCAGCGAACTCGCCGCCACCGGAACCAGCGCCGCGAACCGCGAGTTCAGCACCGCACCCAGCACCGCCACGCCCAGCCCGTTGCCGAACTCGGCCAGCGTGCCGTTGATCCCGGCACCGACCCCGGCCTTGGCCGGCGGGATGGCGCTCATGATCGCGTGCGCCATGGCGGGGTTGGCGACCGCGCACCCGGCACCGATCAGCAGCAGCCCCAGCAGCGTGCCGGCGTAGCCCTGGCCGGTCAGCGTGGCGATCGCGACCAGTCCCGCCGACATCAGCACCATGCCCAGCAGGACCGACACGGGCGTACCGAGCCTGGCCATCCACTTCGCCGACAGCCCGGAGAAGTTCAGGACGACGACGGTGAGCGCCAGCGGCGCGGTGCGCAGGCCCGCCTCCAGGGGGCCGTACCCGAGCACGAACTGCAGATGCTGGGTCAGCAGGAAGAGGGCGCCGCCCATGCCGAACGTGATCAGTACCGCACCGGCGACCGCGCCCGTGAACCGGCGGTTGCGGAAGAAGTGCAGGTCGAGCATCGGGTACGGGATGCGGCTCTCCCAGTACGCGAACAGCGCGAGGACGGCCACCGCGACCGCGGCCGTGGCCAGCACCCGGCCCGACGTCCAGCCGTGCTCGGGGCCCGAGATGATCGCGAAGACCAGGGAGGCCATGCCGATGGTGGAGAGCACGGCGCCGAGCAGGTCGGGACGGTCGCCCTGCGGGTTCTTCGACTCGGGGACCAGGGCGACGACCGCGAACAGGCCGAGGGCCGCGACCGGCAGGTTGATGAGGAAGATCGCCCCCCACCAGAAGTGGTCGAGCATGAAGCCGCCGAGCAGCGGGCCACAGGCGAAGCCGAGCGCGTTGACCGCGCTCCAGATGCCGATCGCCTTCGGGTGCTCCTCGGGCGCGAAGATCTGCATCGCCACGGCCAGGGTGGTCGTCAGCAGCAGCGCACCGCCGACGCCCATCCCCGCCCGGGCGGCGATGAGCTGGCCGGTGGAGTCCGCGAATCCGGCCGTCAGCGAGCCGACGCCGAACAGCGCCAGACCCGTGATCAGCATCTTCTTGCGGCCGTAGCGGTCGGCGGCGCTGCCCGCGGTGAGCAGCAGGCCGGACTGCACCAGCGAGTACGCGTTGATCATCCACTGGATGTCGGAGGTGGACGCCCCCAGTTCGCCGGTGAGCGAGGGGATGGCCACGTTGAGGACGGTGTTGTCCAGCAGAACGGTCAGCTGGGCGAGGCAGATGACACCGAGGATCAGCCAGCGCTGCGGGTGCCCCTGCGGGGCCGCCTCGGGCCGGCCCGGGGCCTTCTCCTGGGAGGACGTCGACATGCCGTACACCGTATAGCGGTCGCTATACGGTGTACAGCGGCGTTTTCCCGTCAGGCCGGGCCGTGGGACCGGCCGGTCAGCTCCGGCTCGTCAGGTCGTAGAAGGTGGCCGAGCCGGCCGTGACCTTCTCGAAGGTGGCCTCGACCCAGGAGGTGATCTGCGCGGCGGTGCCGTCGCCACCGCCCATGCCACCGCCCGTGCCTCCGCCGGCGACGAAGTAGTGGATCTTTCCGTCCGCCACGTACGCCTGGAACTCGGCGAGCGTCGGCGACGGGTCGGTGCCGTTGAAGCCGCCGATCGCCATGACCGGTTCGCCGGTGGCGA
This sequence comes from Streptomyces hamibioticus, assembly GCF_047946815.1. Classification (NCBI taxonomy): domain Bacteria; kingdom Bacillati; phylum Actinomycetota; class Actinomycetes; order Kitasatosporales; family Streptomycetaceae; genus Streptomyces; species Streptomyces hamibioticus. The sequence goes on along the minus strand of NZ_JBKKQY010000001.1, from coordinate 3,836,343 downwards.
GCTGGTGGCTCGCGGCGTTCTGGGCACCGACCGCCGCCGCGACCCAGGTGTACCGGCCGGCATCGGTCTCCAGCAGTTCCCGGGCCTCCGGGCCGACGTCGGCGCCGCCGAGCAGGCCGCCCATGCCGCCGGCACCGCCGCCTTCGCCGGTGCGGCCGGGCGGGGTGCCCTCGGTGCCCTGACCGGTGCGGCCGGGCGGGGTGCCCTGGGTGCCCTGACCGGTGCGGCCGGGCGGAGTGCCCTGGGAGCCCTGACCGGCCGCCTGGCCGCCCTGGCCGGCCGGTCCGCCGCGCATGCCCCCGCCCGGAAGGCCGCCCCCGCCGGGACCACCGCCGCCCGGCGCGCCCCCTTCGCCCGGCGCGCCCTGTCCGCCCGGTCCGCCACCGCCGCCCCGCGTGCTCGCTCCCGCCGGGCCCGCCGTGACGATGGATCCGCTGTGGCCCTCCCGGACCGTGCTGAGGGTGTACGCCGCCGGACCCGCCAGCGCCGCCGCCAGCCCGAGCCCGGCCACCGCGGCCCCGAACCGCCGACCCGGCCGACCCGGCCGACCCGGCCGCCCGGCGAAGACGAGCCCCAGCGCGGCCACCAGGCCGCCGACGAGGACCACCCACTTCAGCGGGGGCAGATAGCCGGGCGTGCGGCCGAGCAGCACGTACGCCCAGGCCGCGGTCGCCGCCGTGGCGACGGCGAGGGCGAGCGCGGCCCACGCCTCGCGGCGCCTGCGCCACAGGCCCGCCGCCCCCATGCCCACGACGGCCGCCAGGTACGGCGCGAGGGCGACCGTGTAGTACTGGTGGAAGATCCCCGCCATGTAGCTGAAGACCAGCGCGGTCGTCACCAGGGAGCCGCCCCAGACGAGGAAGGCGCCCCGGGCCGGATCGGTCCGCCCGGCCCCCCGGGTCAGCACCAGCCCGGCGACGAGCAGGATCAGGGCGGCGGGCAGCAGCCAGGAGATCTGGCCGCCGGTCTCCGCGTTGAACATCCGGTCCCAGCCGGTCTCCCCCCACTGCCCGCCGCCCTGCCCACCGGGGCCACCGCCGCCGACGCTGCCGGTCTCCTCGCCGTTCAGCCGCCCGAGGCCGTTGTAGCCGAAGGTCAGCTCCAGGAAGCTGTTGTTCTGCGAGCCGCCGATGTACGGACGCGAGGACGCCGGCCACAGCTCGACGACCGCCACCCACCAGCCGCCGGAGACGACGATCGCGACGGCCGCCAGCGCCAGCTGCGCCAGCCGCTTGCGCAGCCGCACCGGCGCGCGGACACCGTAGGCGAGGGCGAGGGCCGGCAGGACCAGAAAGGCCTGGAGGGTCTTGGTCAGGAACGCGAAGCCGATCGCGGCCCCGGCCCACATCAGCCACTTGGTCCGGCCGTCCTCCAGCGCCCGTACGACCAGGTGGCAGGCGACGGACAGCAGCAGCGCCAGCAGCGCGTCCGGGTTGTTGAACCGGAACATCAGCGCCGCGACGGGCGTGAGCGCCAGCACCGCCCCGGCGAGCAGCCCCGCCCCGGGGCCGGACCGGCGGCGCACGGTGGCGTACACGACGGCGACCGTGGCCACGCCCATCAGCACCTCGGGCACGAGGATCGCCCACGAGGACAGGCCGAAGACCTTCACCGACAGCGCCATCGGCCACAGCGCGGCCGGGGGTTTGTCGACGGTGATGGCGTTCGCGGCGTCCAGCGAGCCGAAGAAGAAGGCCTTCCAGGACTGGCTGCCGGCCTGGGCGGCCGCGGAGTAGAAGGAGTTGGCGTAACCGGAGGCGCTCAGGCCGTAGAGGTAGAGCAGGCCGGTGCCGAGGAGCAGGCCGATCATGGCCGGGCGGGCCCAGCGGGGGCCGGCGGGACCGTCGTCCGCGGGCGGGGCCGTCGGCGGCGCGGTACTCCCCACGCGGGACCGGTCGTCCTGAAGAGTCATCGTTCGTCCCTGGAATCGGTGGCGCCGGTGGGGAACACCCACGCCCGGAGCAGCAGGAAGCGCAGCACGGTGGCCGCGAGGTTGGCGGCGACCAGCACCGCCAGTTCGGTGGAGTGGGCGGGGTCGGCCGTCGCCGCGTCCAGGGCGGCGAGCGAGCCGCTGGTGAGCGCGAGCCCGATGCCGAACACGACCAGGCCCTGCGCCTGGTGCCGCACGGCGCCGCCGCGCCCGCGCACCCCGAAGGTCAGCCGCCGGTTGGCGGCGGTGTTGCCGACCGCGGACACCAGCAGCGCGAGCGCGTTGGCGGGCTGCGCTCCGGCGACGGCCCGGAAGCCGCTGTAGAGCAGCAGGTAGAAGAGGGTGGAGAGCACGCCGACGGCACAGAACCCGACGAGCTGCCGGGCCAGGCCACGCGGCACGCCGGCCAGCTCACGGTCGCGCGGGTCGTCGCCGAACGGCCGGGCCAGCCGGTCCAGCGGCAGCGAACCGGAGGCGAGCGCCTTGCCGACCCGCCACACCCCTTTGAGGTCGTCGGCCGCCGTCCGCACGAGGTGGACGGAGGAGTCGGGGTCGTCGACCCAGTCGACGGGCACCTCATGGATCCGCAGGCCCGCGCGCTCGGCCAGCACCAGCATCTCGGTGTCGAAGAACCAGCCGCTGTCCTCCACCAGCGGCAGCAGCACGCCGGCCACGTCACGGCGTACCGCCTTGAACCCGCACTGGGCGTCGGAGAAACGGGCCTGGAGCGAGCCGCGCAGGATGAGGTTGTAGGTGCGGGAGACGAACTCCCGCTTGGCGCCGCGCACCACGCGGGAGCTGCGGGCGAGCCGGGAGCCGATCGCGAGGTCGGAGTGGCCGGAGATCAGCGGGGCGACCAGCGGCAGCAGCGCGTTGAGGTCGGTGGACAGGTCGACGTCCATGTAGGCGAGGACCGGGGCGTCCGAGGCCGACCAGACGGTCCTCAGCGCCCGCCCCCGGCCCTTGAGCTCCAGCCGCACGCAGTGGACCTCGGCCAGTTCCGCGGCCAGCCGGGCGGCGACGAGCGGTGTGGTGTCGGTGGAGGCGTTGTCCGCGACCGTGATGCGGAAGGCGTAGGGGAACGTCCGCGTGAGGTGCTCGTGCAGCCGGCGCACGCACCGCCCGAGGTCCTTCTCCTCGTTGTGGACGGGGACCACGACGTCCAGGACGGGGGTGCCGGCTCCCGCGGCCGGGAGGTGCTCGCGCGCCGGCAGGGTGCCGGGAGAAGAGTCGGTTCGCATGCGACCGACTGTTCTCAACTCCCCTGTCGCACCGGTGTGGTGAGGCTGTGCGGTGCCTGTGAGCGGTCGGGCCGGGGCGGCGGCGCGGGCAGGCGCACGGTGAACACCGTCCGTCCGGGCACGCTGTCGACGGTGACGGCTCCGCCGTGCGCGCTCACCACGGCCTGCGCGATGGCGAGGCCGAGGCCGGTCGACCCGGTGGCGCGGGAGCGGCCGGAGTCGCCCCGCGCGAACCGTTCGAAGACGTGCGGGAGCAGCTCCGGCGGGACGCCCGGCCCGTCGTCCTCGACGTCCACGCACAGCCCGGCCGCGCCGCCGCGCCGCACCCGTGCGGTGACCGTGGTGCCGGGCGGGGTGTGGGTGCGGGCGTTGGCGAGCAGGTTGACCAGCACCTGCTGGAGCCGGGCCGGGTCGGCCGGCACCAGGGCCGGCCCGTCGGGCAGGTCGAGCCGCCAGATGTGTTCCGGCCCGGCCGCGCGGGCGTCGCCGACGGCGTCCACGACGAGCGGTACGAGATCGGTGGGCTCGAAGCGCAGCGGCCGCCCGGCGTCCAGCCGGGCGAGCAGCAGCAGGTCCTCCACGAGCAGGGTCATGCGCCGGGCCTCGGACTCGATCCGGCGCAGCGCGTGCCGGGTGTCGGACCCGGCCTGTTCCCCTCCTCTGCGGGTCAGCTCGGCGTACCCGCGGATGGAGGCGAGCGGTGTGCGCAGCTCGTGGCCGGCGTCCGCGACGAACTGCCGTACCCGCGTCTCGCTCCGCTGGCGCGCGTGCAGGGCGCCGTGCACGTGGTCCAGCATCCGGTTCAGCGCGGCACCGACCCGCCCGACCTCGGTGTGCGGATCGCACTCGGCCTCGGGGACGCGCTCGCTGAGGTTCACCTCGCCGGTGTGCAGGGGGAGTTCGGAGACCCGGGTGGCGGTGGCGGCCACTCTGCGCAGGGGGCGGGTGGCGATGCCGACGATGACGGTGCCGGCGAGGGAGGCGGCGACGAGGCCGGCGGCGGTGACGCACACCTCCACCAGGACGAGGGTGCTGAGGGTGGCGGCCACCGTCGTGGTGGGCAGGGCGACGTAGAAGGCGCCGTTGACGCCGGTCGCGTACGCGGCGCGGTACTCGCCCGCGCCCGGGACGCCGACGGTGTGCGCCGTGCCGTCCCGGGGGACGGAGGCGAGCGCCGCGAGCTGCTCGTCGTCGAGGCCGGCGGCCTCCGGCGGTGTCCCGGCGGCCTGGCTCTCCTGGCTGAGGACGCCCTCGGTGACCTCGCCGTCCTCGACGGTCGCTCCGATGGTGCCGATGCCCGGCGGGCCCATGGTGACGAAGTCCAGCGGGTCGTCCTGCCCGGCGCGGGGCCCGGGACCGGGCGGGTGCCGGTCGCCCGGGCCGCCCGTGGCCCGCATGGCCACCGCCCGTACCTGACCGTCCAGTTGCTCGTACAGGTGCGCGCGCAGCGCCAGCGTCGTCACGGTGCCGATCACCGCGCACACCACCGCGATCAGCGCCACGGACGCGACGACGAGCCGCGTCCGCAGGGTCCGGGGGGCCCGGGGGGCCCGGGGGGTTCGCGGGGTCCGGGGGGTCCGGGGGCGCGGCCGGCGCCGTCCGGTCACGAGGCGGCGGGCTTGATCAGGTAACCCGCGCCGCGCCGGGTGTGGATCATCGGCTCGCGCCCGGCATCGATCTTCCGCCGCAGGTAGGAGATGTACAGCTCGACGACGTTGGCCTGGCCGCCGAAGTCGTAGGACCAGACCCGGTCCAGGATCTGCGCCTTGCTGAGCACGCGGCGCGGGTTGCGCATGAGGAAGCGCAGCAGTTCGAACTCGGTGGCGGTGAGGTGGATGCTGTCGCCGCCCCGGGTGACCTCGTGGCTGTCCTCGTCGAGCGTGAGGTCGCCGACGACCAGCATCGACTCGGAGCGGCGGTCGGCGGCACCGGACCGGCGGATCAGGCCGCGCAGCCGGGCGACGACCTCCTCGAGGCTGAACGGCTTGGTGACGTAGTCGTCCCCGCCGGCCGTGAGCCCGGCGATCCGGTCCTCCACGGCGTCCTTGGCGGTCAGGAACAGCACGGGCACGTCGGGCAGCTCGCGGCGCAGCCGGCCGAGCACGCTCAGCCCGTCCATGTCGGGCAGCATCATGTCGAGCACGACGGCGTCGGGCCGGAACGCGCGCGCCGTCCGGACGGCTCCCTGCCCGTCCCCGGCACTGCGGATCTGCCAGCCTTCGTAGCGCAGGGCCATGGACAGCAGCTCGGTGATCGACTGCTCGTCGTCCACCACGAGCACCCGGACGGGGTTCCCGTCCGGCCTCAGCAGTTCGGTGCGCCCCTGGGGCGAGGTCGTGGTCATGCCGGCCACGATGGCGAGGCGCTCTGAGAGCACTCTTTCGTCAACCTGTGATTTCCCTGAGAAACGGGTTCGGCGCGGGGCTCGGCACGGCTCGATGGGACGCGACGGGGCTCGACGGTCTCGACGGGGCTCGATGGAGCCCGGACGTCAGCGGCACCCGAACGCCAGCGGCACCCGAACGCCATCGGAGCCCGAACGCCAGCGGCACCCGGACGTCAGCGGAGCCCGAACAGCCGTTGCCCGTTGTCGTGACACACCGCGCGCAGCCAGTCGTCCCCCAGCTCCAGCCGCTCCAGTGCCCGGAGCTGGTGGAGATAGGGATACGGGATGTTGGGGAAATCGGTGCCGAGCAGGACACGGTCTCCGAGGCCGGCCAGCCGGCGCAGCGCCCGCCGGGGGAACGGGGCGAGCCGCTCGCTGAAGTCGGTGAACGCCATGGTCGTGTCCAGCCGCACTTCCCCGTACCGCTCGGCGAGGTCCAGGAAGTCCTCGTACTCGGGCATGCCGAGGTGCGCGATCACCAGCCGCAGCCGGGGGTGGCGGGCCAGCACGCGGGCGATCGGCTCGGGCCCGGTGTGCTTGCCGGGCGCCGGCCCGGAACCGCAGTGGATCACCACTGGGACCCCCGCCTCGGCCAGCAGCCCCCAGGCCGGGTCCAGCAGCGCGTCGGCGGGGTCGTACGCCCCCACCTGCACATGCGCCTTGAAGACCCGCGCCCCTTCCTCGACCGCCTCGCGCACGTACGCGTCGACGCCCGGCTCCGGGAAGAGGGTGGACGTGTGCAGGCAGTCGGGCGTCCGCCGGGCGAACTCGACCGCCCAGCCGTTCAGCCACCGGGCCATGCCGGGCTTGTGCGGGTAGAGCATCGCCGTGAACGCCCGCACCCCGAAGTCACGCAGCAGCGCGACCCGTTCGTCCTCCTCCCGCCGGTAGGTGATCGGCCACTCGACGCCGCCGGTCAGCGGCCCGAGCGCGTCGAAGTACGCCCAGACCTTCCGCAGCACGCGCTCGGGCATGAAGTGCGTGTGCACGTCGACCAGCCCGGGGAGCCCCAGCCGCGCCACGAACCCCCGCACTGCGGCGACTTCTCCGCCGTCGGCATCGGCACCCGGAACGCCCGCTGACCGGCCAGGACCCATACGGTGATCGCACATGTCCCCACGATGAGCCCCGAGCCCGGCCCCCGTCCACGCCCCGTCCGGGACATGTCCACGACCTGTCCGCGGCTTGTCCAGCGACCGTCCGCGCCCTGGTCAGAACAGACCGTCCTGCACCCCCGTCCCCGCCCCCGCCCCGGGCGCCGCGCGCAACTCCCGGACCGGCACGGAGAGCGGCCCGCCCGTCGCGGGCACCAGCTCCCACCCGGTCATGAGCCGCGTGTCGAGTACGACGACACCCTGTCCCGTCGCCAGATGCAGATCGGGCCCGGCAGCCGCCACCAGCTCACCGCCGACCACCCCACCGGCGACCAGCTCCACCACCTCGGTGACAACACTCCCGGATCCCTCTCCGAGCCGGTCGAGCCCGAAGACCCGGACGTGGTCCACGGGCTGGAACGGCTCCGGCGCGAGCGACTCGGGCCATCCCCCCAGCGACCTCGCCCGCGCGTGCAGCTCCGCGATCTCGGCCGCCCGCTCCGCCTCCGTCACCGGCAGCGCGAACCGCACCGCCCGCTTCTCTGCGTAGGGAATCCGGTCCGGCACACCGAGCGCGGCCCGCAGCAGCTCCTCGGTGCGCCGGGTGGCCATCAGCGGCCCGCTGCCCAGCAGCTGAAGCAGATCGCCCCCTGCTCCAGCAGCCGGTCCGGCCCCCGCTCCAGTGCGGTGATCCCGACCTTGACGAGCCCCGGCCCGAACCACGCCAGATAGACGCGGTACGGCCGCGGATCGCCGGCGATCGTGTCGGCGGCCACGGAGTGCGCCCGGTCCAGCCGCGCGCACTCCTCGCACCGCGCCCGCGTACTCCGCCCCGGCACGACCGCCCGGAGCGGACACGCATGTCCGCGCGCCCCCACACACGTCCGTGCACCCCCCTCCACGACCCCGAAGGCCACCCGCTTCCCCCAGGCCTGCGCACTGCGCCGCCCGCCGTCCCAGACCAGCACGGGACCGCCGGCCGACCACCGCAGCCCCACGCACTTCCACGCCTGTGCCATCGCTGCCGAGAGTAGGCCCAGCCACTGACAACGCCCCGGACGCGCAGAGTGCCGGTACGGTACGCAAGGGCCCGAAGCCGCAAGCTCGTATGGCGACTTCGGGCCCTCCTGACGCCTGACGCCTGACGCCTGACAAGTGACGCCTCTCACGACTGCAGCACGTACACCGGCACCCCGCCCTCGGTGACCCCGGCCTGCCGCATACAGCCCCGCTTCAGCAGCATCCGCACACAGCGTCGGCGACCTGCTCGGGCATGAGATACGCGGTACCGCCGCTCTGCGCGGGTTGCACGGGGGCGGGGTCGAGGGAGTAGGAGCCCTCCTGCTGGACGGTGACGACCACCTCCGTGACCCAGTCCTTGAAGGGCTCGCACTCCGGCTTGGTGCAGCCGTTGACGAGCGCTACAAGACCGCGCAGTTTCACCATGCGCTTCGACTTCTTGAGCCCATGGCCTGCGACTTTGCGCGAAGCGTCTACTCCATAGACGCTTCGTGCAAGATCCTCCAGGGACTGCTGGCAGCTTTCTGCAACATGCCACAGGAGTGCTTGCCGGGTGTTCGCGTAGCCGAGTTCCCCGGCGAGATCCGCCGCCGGAAACCAGTGCTCCCCATCGGGCAGCCTCAGGCACCGGTGAAGGCAACACCCGTTCAGCGCAAGCAGGTTCACTCGAAAGGCGACAGAAGGATCGTTCCTGTCGAGCCCGAGGAAGGCGGCCGTTCCGCACAACGCGCGCCGCTCAGTGCCCCCGCCCCGCGCCGCCCACACGCCACTCGCGCCCCATCGCCCGCAGCAGCGCGGGATACACACCCAGGTACCGGAACGGCTTGATGGCGGCCATGTACACGGCACCGAGCAGTCCGTTCGCCAGATCGTCGGGCCCACCCGGCGTGGGCAGCGCCCACACGTCCTCGACCCGGAAATCCCCGGCGACCTCGTGCACCCGCCAGGGCCTTCCGGTGTGCGCGGTCACGGGCAGCCTCATCACCGTGCCCCCATCCATACGGTGGCGTATGGAGTCAGCGCAGCCTTCCATACGGTGGCGTACAGTGCCCGCCGCGACGACGGCCGCACGGCCCGACAGGAACCGCACAAACGCGAGAGGCCCCGGATCACCCCGGGGCCTCTCATCCATGTGCACTCGGCAGGATTCGAACCTGCAACCTTCTGATCCGTAGGATCGGGCAGGTCGCAGGGCGGAGGCTTCGCCTTCCTCCCGGCTGATCGCTGATAGTCGTGACCAACGGCCTCCGTGTGCCGTCGTTGCCGTCACGGTTGCCGTCAGCCCGCTCCCGCTGGCCGTCGGCCTCCCCCAGCATCAGGAGCGTACGCGTCGCCCTCACTCCCCTACGCTGGCCACTGCATCGACGCCATGCTGGGTTTGACGCCGTCGGCTGTAGCCCTGTGAGCCTCGTCCTGCTCGCTTCCTTCGGCTCCTCTCCACCGTTCAAGCGAGAGAGTCAGCAGACAAGCACAGGGGTAGTGGTACAGACGACAGGAGGGGTTCCTTGGAGACTTTCGACCTAAGCAGGCTGACTGACTTCGATTTTGAAGCGGTCTGCAAAGACCTATTCGAAGAGGAGTTGGGCGTATCTCTAGAGATATTCTCAGCAGGGCCAGATGGAGGAGTCGACCTTCGACACTTCGGCAGTCGCGAAAATGAAGTGGTCATCCAGTGCAAGCACTGGCATAGATCCCCTAGAGCCAAGCTCATTGATTACGTACGGAAGTCAGAAGCGCAGAAGGTGCAGCGCCTGCAGCCGCGCCGATACATGTTGGCCACCTCGGTCGATCTCACTAGGGACGCGAAGGACAAGCTTTTTCAAGCTCTGAAACCGTACGCCAGAACACCTGGAGACATCTACGGTAGACACGAGCTAGACGCTCTGCTACGCAAGCATGAGCATGTCGTTCGCAGACATTTGAGGCTATGGCTAACCAGCGCAACCGTCCTTAGCGCCCTCCTGTCAAAGCGTCTCGTGACTCGATCCCAAGCATTGGCGCGAGAAATTGATGACACTCTGCGCAAGTACTCAGTCAACCCTAGCTGCTCGCGCGCATTAGCTATTCTGGAACAGCGCAAGGTGTGCATCATTGCCGGAATTCCAGGGATCGGAAAGACTACTCTCAGCCACGTCCTTTGTGCACATTATCTAGCTCGCGACTACGAGTTGATTGAAATCTCGGAAGACGTCGATGAAGCGAATGAGCTGTGGGACGACGCCAAGCGCCAAGTCTTCTACTATGATGACTTCCTGGGGCGAACCTCGCTGGACGAGAAGCTAGGGAAAAACGAGGATGGCCGCCTACTCTCACTAATGCAGAGGACAGCCAATTCCCCCAATAAGAGGTTTATCCTCACCACACGAGAGTACATCCTAGTCCGAGCAAGGCAACGGTACGAGCGGCTCGACCAACACCCGTTCAGTATGCAGACTTGCATCATAGACCTCGGCGACTATTCCTGGAAATCGCGAGCAGAGATTCTTTACAACCACGTTTATGCGTCGCAGCTGCCCGATAGCGTGAAGGCGGATTTCGCCAACCCCGTCACGTATCGCCGGATTCTGAGGCACAGGAATTTCACTCCACGCATCATTGCCTCTACGCTGGCAGAAGCGCACTACTTGTCAGACGAGCCAGGGGCAGCTGCAAGCGAGATTCTGGCGAACTTGGAAGATCCCAGCAGGTTGTGGGGTCACATCGTCAACAACCAGCTAAACGATCTCGACATGCTGGCTCTGAAGGTCGTATTTCTGTACCTAGGGAGTACCCCACTCAACACTTTCGAAGGGTTGTGGCGCGATTACGGCCACCGGGTGCGCGACCTTCGCAAATCTCTCGCCGTCCTCGACGGCACGATGCTGCGCAGCTTCGAGAAGATGGAAACTTTGTTCGACAGGGAAGGTAATATACACATAGAGTTTCACAATCCATCCGTCCGGGACTATCTGATGAATTATTTTTCATCCAATGTTGATGAGCTAGAATCCCTCTTTGAGCTCGTGCGTTATTTCGAGCAGCTAGAGACGCTTTGGATTGGCCTTCCGGTGCGCGGCGGAGGACCCCTGCTTTCCCAGTATCGAGAGCTCTTGAGTCAGCTAGAGGAGGCAGCCACCGTAGCCACCCAGGCTGCACCGATGCCGCGCAATGAGAGTGTCACCAGAGTAAGTGGCCCAGCTCGACGTGCCTTCTTTCTTCTCGAGATGGCAGAACTGCTCGATTCCGACATCATGCGCAACCTTGCGTTTGGCGAGATCGAAAAGCACCTTACTGGAACCGTATCGCCCCATCGAGATGACCTCTCGATCCTGCTGCAATTTTTGAGCGATGACGAGACGCCGGAAGCTCAACGGGCCCTCGCCAAAGTCGTCGAATTCGAGCTAGAGCGCCTATTCGATGGATTGCACAACTGGATCGACATTGACCACGCTGGTGAGCTGATAGAAATGCTGGAAGCTGCATACCCTGGTCTTGAGATTCAGGATGCCCGAGGAAGACTTTCATTGACACGGCGTGAATACGCTGAAGATGCGCTCGAAGACTGGGGAGAAAACGGACCAGAATCAATCTACTCCGAATCTGAAATTAGAGACATAGTCGCCTTCTATTCGTCCAGCAACACGCCGCCTGGCGGATACGAAAAAGCACTTGCCCGCCTCGATGAATATGATTGGGAGCAGCCTCCTGACCCAGCGCCTTCCTTGTTTGATGACTATCCAGAGCACGCTCGGCGGGCCGAATGGAAAGTTGCCGATGAGGTGGCAACCATGATGCAGACACTTGGCGATAGGGCGGATGTCAGAGAACAGCACCCCACTGGTGACATCTGAACCATGGCACTGTGGCCACGGCACGTTCCCATCGGTCACTCGTTCGACCCGCCTGTGCTCCGGCGCACACTGGGTACATCGGTTACTGGCCTCTCGCGAGGGCGACATCCAAAGCAGTCTGCCGGTAGTACGCCCAAAAGCTCGACTCGCTCCTCGGTGCAGACTGGCCACAGGCGAGGCTCCCGCGCAACGCAGCCTGACCATGCATTTCGTCACCTTGACGCGAATCTTGCACTTAGTCCCATCATGGTCTGCGATGCTGGGTGAACCGCGTGAGAGGGGCCGCAGGTATGGAGTGGAAGACCCACGGTGAGCGACAGGTCTACAGCAACCCTTGGGTGAATCTGTGTTTGGTCGACGTCCAGCAACCTGACGGACGCAGGTGGGAGTACCACGTCGTCCGCCTCCGGCATCTGGCCGTTGCCGCCGTGGTCAACGACCGCCAAGAGGTCCTGATGATGTGGCGACACCGCTTCATCACGGACTCCTGGGCCTGGGAACTGCCCATGGGCTTGGTCGAGGACGGCGAGACCCCGGAGGAAGCTGCCGCCCGTGAAGTCCTGGAAGAGACCGGCTGGCGTCCCGGCCCCATCAAACCTCTGATCTATGCCGAGCCGGCCAACGGGATCACCGACTCGCAGCACCACGTCTTCCGCGTCGACGGCGCCATCTACGCCGGCCCTCCCACGGAGAAGAACGAGTCCGACCGCATCGAGTGGATCCCCCTCTCAGAGGTGCGCGGGATGATAGACCGCCGCGAGATCGTGAGTAGCGGCTCACTCGTGGGTCTGCTCTACCTGCTCATGGATGAAGCGATCCGCTGACCGGCGGGAGGAGTTCCCGTAGCCGCGCTTCGAAGGCAAGGGCTACGGGCTCCTGCCTATGTGGGGCCAACTGGTCGTAGAACTCCCTGAGGTGCCCTGACACACGCTCGGAGGCCACCGCCGACGCGGGCTCCAGGGCTTGCGTGGCGGTGTGGCACGCCTGGTCAAGCTTGCCCTGGTCCAGCTGCGTACGGGCCAGCCAGAACGAGTGGAACGCGCGGCCTCGCTGATTCGTGTGGTGCTCCCGCCGCAGCGCGTCGGCGATCAAGGGTTCGGCTTCGCCACCGTGCTGGTCGTCCCGTCGCCAGTAGTCCTCGATGGAGGAGCGGAACGCTTCAAGCGTCGCCGCGCTGAGCTTCGTCCCCGTGGCCAGCGCCAGGATGCTGTCGACATCGGGGCCCGGGAGGGATGCGGGCAACTGCTGCTCGGGCTCCGGCAGTGTCGGCGCCTCTCGCTCGGCGACGGTGAGAGCCTGCGGTGTCTCCCACGGCCTGCGGGCAAGCCCGAGCATGTGTCCGGGGATGCGCAAGCCGTCCGAGATCCGCTCGATGACGTCCATGTGCTGCAACTGGCGTCGCCCTGCGATCACCTCACCGACGCGGCTAGGAGTCAGGTCGCACCGTCGGGCAATCATCGACGGATAGATACCGGCCCTGATCTTCACCAGGCGGAAGACTCTGGCGAAGTCCCGCATCCGGCACGCATCGATCATCTCGGGATCGGTGAGCAGCCTGGCAGGCAGTTCCTGCGGCCGGTCGGCGTCAGGCATCGAGTGGCTCCCACTGCGAGTGGCTACACAACGTCGCTGGGTCTCTACTTCCCGCGATGTTACCCAAGTTGGGTAATCAGCCTGACCTTTTGGCAGCGGTCCCCCGATCGCGATGCTCCTGTGCATGGCGAGCAACCAGCAGACCAGACCAGGCATCGGTGAACTGGCGAAAGACACCGCCAGGGGACGCATCGGCGTCGTCATGGGTGAGGTTGGCGGCCGTGTCCAGATAAGGCCGATCAACGGCGGCAGGGAGTGGGACGCCATGCCGGGCAACGTCGTGCAGCCGAGTGCGCGGGAAGAGCTGAGCGCGCTCCTAGCCATCAGGAACGGCAACAGCCGGGACCGGCTGTGATGCGCGCCATCGGCCGGTACGCGGGAGTCCTGTTCATCATCGCGATCAGTGGGTCGTGCGGCCTGGTGATCGGGATGGCCCTCGCCATCGGCCACTAGACCGGTCGCCCCGGACGGATGCCTGTTCCCCAGGCTCCCCCAACGCCGTCCGGGGCGGCCTCCAAGCCCGTCTTCTGGTCGTCAACGTCGATATCGGCGACCGATGCGGGCGGCAAGTGCCATGCACCGCCACACACAAGGAGTAGTCGCATGACGGCAACAGCGAACGATCAGAGGACCGGGCGCGCGGTGGCTGGTGAGGAGCTGTTCGAAGGCCTCACGCACTTCGTGGTCGTCCACAACGGGCAGTCGCGGGAGCGGGCCAAGCGGATCGCGGACCAGGCGGTGGCCTTCGTGGTCACGGCTTCCACGGCCACCGTGCCCATGGTCCCGTCGGACGACGTGGACCTCGGCCTGCACGCGCTCATCCTGCACACGAAGGAGTACGCGGCCCTGTGCGATCAGTACGCGGGCCGCTTCCTGCACCACAACCCGGCGCCGGGCGGTGGAGCTCGTGACCCGGAGAAGGTCGCCGCCTCGGCGCGAGCCATGAAGGCTGCCGGGTTCTTGGTCTTCGATGACCTGTGGACCGTGGACGGCGAGAATCTCGCCCAGTGCGATGCGGACTGTGGCCGACCGTACGGGCAGGCGTAGCACACGACAGCAGCGGCGCGGCCGGCCTCGACTCGTGGTCGGCCGCGCTCGCCGGAAGGAGACGTGACGTTGTCCGGGTCATCCCCTGAGCTTCCGATCGTGGTGCTCGACGCGTTGATGCCAACGGCTCAGCGCTTGGTGGCGGATCGCCGGGGTTCCATGGTGTGGGAGGTCGAAAGCCGCCGGGGTCACTACGCCGTGAAACTCGGCTACCCGATCGAGGCCACGGCCGACTGGCCCGCCCAGCACTGGACCGCGCTGGCGCCCGCCCGTGAGGGAACTGTGCTACATCGCTTGGGTCTCGATGACTTCGCGTACGGCGAGTGGGAGCACGGGACGTGGAACTTCCAGCCGTGGCACGAAGGGCCGGACCTGTACCGGCTGTGGGAGCCCTGTCGCCGACGAGACTCGCCCTTCGAACCGCACACAAGCGTCGCGCTCGGTTGCGTCGAAGCTCTGGCAGAACTCCACGCCAAGGGCTGGGCCCACGGTGACGTGCAACCCGCACATTTCATCATCGGGCCCGATCGGACCCATCTGATCGATCTCGCCCTGGCTCGCGGCGGGCATGTGCCTGAGGGGTACGACTTCCCGTTCCGCGGCTGCCTCGTTCACTACGAGGCACCGGAGATCGCGCGTAGCGTCCTCGCGACAGGAGAAGCTGAGCCGACGCAGGAAGCCGACATCTACGCGCTTGGCGCTTCCCTGCTCATCTCCGCCACTGGCTGGCGAGCGGTTGAATACCCGGACGACGCTCCTCGATTCATCCAGAGAGACGCCGTGGCAAGCGGCAAGCGCCGGTCCGTGAAGGCGCCCGGACCACTCGGTGAGTTGATCGACGCCATGCTCAGCCATGCGCCGGAAGACCGGCCGACCATCTACGAGGTGGGCAAAGCCCTGAGCTGACTCCCAATAGCGAAGACCGGACCACCCCTCAGCCTGGACAGCATGCCGGGTGGTCCGGTCGCGGAAGCCCTGATCAGGACCCCGGTGCCGATGGTACCGGGGTGGTCGGCGTGCCCAAATGCGGGTGCGGCTGCAACTCCCGTACCCCAATGCGAAGTTAGGGAGGGTCCCTGTTCCAGCTCGGTCCGCCGCATCCCAGTTCTGCCCTGCACCACCGAAAGTCAGCCACGGCGGCGGGCTCGCCGAACGAGCCCCGTCACGTGTGTCTCCAGCAACCACCCGCCGGCCTCAGCCACGCTTCTTCCATTCGTCATGGCCCTCGCCCCAGTCCCGGCCTGGGCGTTGTCGACGTGAGTGCCTGGCACATGGGCGCGCCTGCGGCTGTGAAGCCCAGAGGCTGCGAAGCACGGACTGTTCGGGCGGCAGGGCCTCACGTGGTCGGTGTCGGCCTGATCCTGGTGCTCGGACTGGTCGGGTTGCTTCCTGGTCTGGCCGTCCGCCTTGGCGTTGCTGCGCGCTGAGCGGGTGGGGGCCGCCGGAGCGGGGCGGAGACAGGAGCGGCGGCGGCCCATGGCCGCCAGCGCGCGCGGCCCGCCATAGGCGGGCCAGCTCAAGGCCGACTCCCACAATTGCGTGCCGGTCGCCACCAGCAAGATGACCATCGGCGAGTACCTGACGTACTGGCTGGTGAACGTCGCCAAGGGCAAGGTGCGCAGGACGACGTACGTCAACTACGAATCGCTCGTCCGCAACTACGTGACACCCGAGTTCGGCAGGAAGAAGCTGGTCCGGCTCACCGCCCGCGACATCCGTGCCTTCCTGGCCAAGACGGCGGCCACCTGCCAGTGCTGCGCACAGGGCAAGGACAAGAAGCGACCCGAGCACAAGCAGCGCTGCTGCGCCCTCGGCAAATGCTGCAAGAAGCTCCCCTCTGATCGGACCGTCCGCTTCCTGCTCGTGATCCTGCGGGCCGCCCTCCAGCACGCCGTACGTGAGGACGAGTTGCCCCGAAACGTGGCCCGGAACGTGGAGCTGAGCATGGGAACGAAGCGCGAGATCGAACCGCTCACCGCCAAGGAAGGGCGTCAGCTCCTGGCGGCGGCCCGTGACAACCGGCTGTGGGCCCTCTACGAGCTGGCCGTCCGCGTCGGCCTCCGGCGAGGTGAGCTGCTGGGGCTGCGATGGTCGGACGTGGCTCTTCACGACGGTGTCCTCACCGTCCGGCAGGCCCTACAGCGAGTCGGCGGCGAACTGCTGATCGTCACGCCGAAGACTCAGCGCTCGGCCCGCCGCGTGGCCCTGCCGAGCGAGTGCGTGACCGCGTTGCGTGCTCAGCGGGCTCAGCAGACCGGCGACCGGAAAGCCGCGGGCGCGAACTGGAAGGGGACGGGCCACGGCCTCGTCTTCACCACGAAGAACGGAACCCCGATCGAGCCGCGCAACCTGAACCGCTCCTTCGAAGCACTGTGCGCCCGTGCCGGGGTCCGCAAGGTCCGGTTCCACGACCTGCGCCACACCTGCGCGTCCCTGCTCCACGAACAGGGCGCCGACGCTCGGATGATCATGGAAGTCCTGGGCCACAGCTCCATCCGCGTGACCATGGACATCTACACCTTCGTACGCCTCGACTCGCAGCGCTCCGCCTTCGACCGCGTCGGGGACGCACTGAGGGGTGACGGCAACGAGCCGGACGATGACGACGGCGCCGCCAGTGTCCCCGTAGCCCTCTGATCGGCTCGCGATACGGTTGCCGTCAGACACTGCCGTCAAGGCAAAAGCCAGAGGCCCTGTGGATCACTCCACAGGGCCTCTGACGTGCTGTGCACTCGGCAGGATTCGAACCTGCAACCTTCTGATCCGTAGTCAGATGCTCTATCCGTTAAGCTACGAGTGCTTGTCTTCTTCAGTTTTCCGCCGCTCCCGGCCCTTCCGGCCCGCTCGCGGCGACAGGAAGAACATTACATGACTGCCGCCGTCATGTGAAATCCGTTAGCCACACCCCTTGTGACCTGCACAAACACCCTGTAGGCCGGGCCGGTGAGCGCAGAACAGCGAAGCCCCGGCCGAGTGGGCCGGGGCTTCGCTGATCTTGTGCGGAGGCGGAGGGATTTGAACCCTCGATGGGCTTTAAGACCCAAACCGCATTAGCAGTGCGGCGCCATAGACCGGACTAGGCGACGCCTCCAGACGACACAACCTCTCGCGGGCGAGCGCGAGCGTTGCGTGCCGATGATGACACAGTCGAGCGTGCTGTCACCAATCGCCCCCCACGGTACTAGGCAGGCAGGCCGCAGAGCAAAGGCCTTACGGCCCGCTCGCATGCCGCAACGTCCGGTGGGCTGCCGCGTTAGTCAGGGCATGTTGCAGGTCACCCGCATCCTCGGCGCCACCGCCGTCTCCACCGCCGCCCTCGCCTCGCTGGCCGCGGCACCCCCGGCCGTGGCCACCCCCTCCTCCGCCCACGTCCCCGCCGCCGGTCACGCCGCCGGCGACGCCATCGGGACCCTCATGCCGCCCCCGGCCCGCGACGACGACCGCCTGACCGTCACCGTCGAGGGTGCCGGGCAGGGCGTGGACGGCACGTACGAGCTGCGCTGCCGGCCCAGCGGCGGCAGCCACCCCGACCCGGACGGCGCATGCGCCGCGGTCGACCGGAGCACGCGGGCCGGACAGGACGTCTTCGCGCCCGTCCCGGTGGGCACCGTCTGCACCATGCAGTACGGCGGTCCGGCCACCGCCCGCGTCACCGGCACCTGGGCCGGGCGCCCCGTCGACGCGACGTACGACCGCCGTGACGGCTGCGAGATCGCCCGCTGGGACCGCCTCGTACCGCTGCTGCCCGACCCGCGGTCCGCGTCCGGAGCCGTGTGACGGACGGAAACCGGGGCAGGGCGGGCGTCGTGAAGGTTCGGCGAAGGTCCCGGGGCGGAAGTGGACTCGGGCACGCGTTCTACGCCACCTCCCCGTGCGACCTCCGCCCCATCCGGCACCCCGGGCCGTGCCCCAGCGCTTAGACTCCCTCGCGTGACACGCCGCGGGCCGGTTGGCAAGATGGCCCAGGCGGTCGGCAAGGTGCGGTAACAGGGAGGAAGGCGTCTCGTGAGCAGCAGGCCATCCCGAGGCGCTGCTCGCCTCGCAGCCATACTGGACGCCCTGCCCGACGCGTTGGTCCTGGTCAACGCCAACGGCACCGTCGTCAACGCGAACACCATCGCGCTCGAGGCCTTCGAGGCCCCGGGCACCGCGCTCGTCGGGCGCGGGCTGCTGGACCTGCTGCCGGAGTTCGACTCCCGGCTCATCCCCGGGTCCATGCGGCGGCCGGACCACATCGACCCGCGGGCCCGCACCAAGCCGACCCGGATGGTCGCGCGGCGCACGGACGGCTCCGAGTTCCCCGTCGAGGTCACCAGCGCCAACCTGGAGACCGGCCAGCAGGCCTACGACAACTACGGCTACACCGCCGACGAGCTGCTGATGCTCGTCGTCCGCGACCTGTCCGGCACCGTGGACACCGAGGCCGAGCTGGCCCGTTCGCAGCGCCAGACCGAGATGATCCTGCGCGCCGCCGCCGAGGGCGTGGTGGGCACCGACACCGACGGGCGGATCGTCCTCGTCAACCCGGCCGCCGCCCAGATACTGGGCTACCGGGCCGGCGAACTCGGCGGGCGCGAGCTGCACACCCTCGTACTGCACTCCCGGGCCGACGGCTCCCCCTTCCCGTACGACGAGTCCCCGCTCGCCGACACCCTGCGCTCCGGGCGCAAGCACCGGGTGCGCGGGCAGGTGCTGTACGCCAAGAGCGGCGAGAAGGTGCCGGTCGATCTGACCACCGCGCCCGTCCGCGACGGCGACCAGCTCGTCGGCGCCGTGCTGACCTTCACCGACCGGCGGCCCTACGACGCGGTCGTGAAGGAGAAGGAGGACGCGGCGCAGCGGCACGCCGAGGAGCTGGAGCGGCTCGCCGAGGAACACGCCTCCGCACTCACCGCGCTGCGCCAGCAGCACGTCACCGAGCTGGAAGAGCTGCGCGAGAAGCACGCGGAGGAGCTGGCCGCGAACGAGGAGCGCTACGCCGCCCTCGGGGAGCGTGAGAAGGACCGTTTCGAGGCGCTCGCCGGCCGGCACGAGCAGCTGCTCACCCTCCTCGGCGCCTCGCTGCGCGGGCCGCTGGAGGAGCTGCGCCGCGAGCTGAGCGCGCTCGCCGCCGACGACGCCGGGCAGCTGTGGCCCGAGGCCAACCAGGTGCTCCACCATCTGTCGGCCGGTTACTCGCGGATCACCACGCTCATCGACAACGTCCTCGGGTACCAGCGGCTCGACGCCGAGGGCGGGGGCATCACCCGTACGAAGGTGATGCTCGACGCCGTCGTCGCCTCCGGGGTCGACGGGGCCGTCGAGCTGGTCGGGCCGGGGCGGGTGCAGTTCGCCGTGCACGCACCGCCCATCGAGGCCGAGGTCGACCCGCGGCTGCTGGCGACCGCGCTCGCGCACCTCGTCGCCGATGTGGCGGGTGTCGACGCGACCGGCAACGCGCCCGTCTCGGCGGGCGGTTACATGGACAACACGGTCGTGGTGGCGGCGGCGCAGCGCGGTGAGGTCGTCCGGATCGAGGTGCGCGGGCCGTACGCCGGAGGGGACCCGGTGCACGAGCCGATCGTGCGCGGGATCGTCCGGGCGCACGGTGGTGTGCTGCAGACCCACGACGTCCCGGGGATGAGCGGGAACGCGTACGTCCTCGAGGTCCCGCTCGGTGGCGGTGCGGGCGCCGTCGCCGCCGTCGCGCCCGACGCCGAGGGGGCGGCGAACGAGGACGCGCCGGACGGCGGCGCCGAGGCCGGGTCCGCCGAGCAGGGCTCGGGCGGCGGCGGACGGCGCCGGGCCCGGCGGGCGTCGGTCGACGCGTTCCTGGAGAGCGAGGTCGCGGGCGGGTCCGGCGATGCCGAGGCGCAGGCCCCGGCCGCGCCGACCGGGCGGCGCAGGCGCCGTGCGGCCCAGGCACCGGTTCCGGTACCGGCCCAGGCACAGCCGCCGGGTGAGGCGTCCGGCGGTACCGGGCGCCGGCGCGGACAGCCGGCCGAGGTCGCGGCCGCCGGTGCGGCCGAGGGCGCCGGTGTGGCGGAGGGTGCCGTCGTGACCGCCGCCGAGCACGCGGCCGGTGCCGCGGCCTCCGGCACCGGGCTGGGCGGGACCGTTCCCCCGCAGGGCGTACCGGCGTCCGCGCAGGGCGTGCCCCAGCCCACCGGGCGGCGTGCCCGGCGTGCCGCCGGGGAACAGCACGCGCTGCCGCCGGCGCTGCCCGCGCAGGCCGGCGGGGCGGCGGACGAGGCGCCCCAGCCGACCGGACGCCGACGCCGTGCCCTGGCCTCCGCCAACGAGCGTGCGGCCGCGCAGGAGGCGGCCCCCCGTCAGGTCTTCGCCCTGCCGCCCGCCGACGCCGACCGGCCGTCGGACGAGGCGCAGGCGCACCCGGACGCGCCTCAGGGGCAGGTGCCGGTGCCCGGCCCCGCTGCCTCGGGTGACGCGCTGATCGAGGACGGCGGCCGGCACGACGCCGTACCGCACGACCAGTCCGGTGACCACACCCCGCCGCAGCCGCACCCCGTGAGTGCGCCGACGGGCCGCCGGCGCCGTGCCGCCGCCCCGCCGGCGCAGACCGACCCCGCGGCCCGGACGGCCCAGGCGGCTCACCCGGCTCACCCGGCTCACTCGGCCCAGTCAGCTCAAGCGGCTCAGGTGGCCCACCACGTTACGGCGACCACCGGCCAGGGCATCCCCGCGCAGGCGACGCAGGCACAAGCAACCCCGGCACAAGCAACCCCGGCCCAGGCAACCCCGGCTCAACCGGCACCGGGTCGATCCGCACCGGCTCAAGGCATGTCGGCTCAGCCCGGACCGGCTCAGCCCCGACCGCCCCAGGCGCCGGACCCGGCCCGCGCGGCCGACGCCGAGCAGGCGGTGCACGTCCCGGCGGGTGCCGTACCGCCGCAGACCGCAGCCGCTCCCGCACCCGGGGCCCCGGCCCCCGCGCCGAACGCCACCGCACCCTCGCCGAACGCCCCGGCCCCCGCGCCGAACGCCGCCGAGGCACAGCCGCTGTCCCACCCGCAACCGCAGACCGCACAACAGCAGGCACAGGCCGCCCACCCGCAACCGCAGACCGCACAGCAGCAGGCACAGGCCGCCCACCCGCACCCGCAGGCCGCGCCGCCGCACGCGCGACCCACGGCTCCGCACCCGCAGACCACGGCTCCGCAGCCGCAGGCAGCCACCACTGCTCCCCACCCGCAGGCACAGGCGCAAGCCGCCCCGCCGCAGCCGCAGACCGCCCAGCCCCCGCAGGGCGCGGCGGAGCAGGTGCCCGCCCCGCAGCAGTGGCCGACGGCGGCCGGCAGTGACACACCGGGCGCCGGTACGCCCGTACCGCCCGAGGGTGCCGCGACCGGCCGGACGCCCGCCGGGCAGACCCGGCCGGACGGCGCTCCCCCCCAGACCCCGCCGAACGGCACCGCCGCCCCCGTGCCCCCGCCCGGCCCGGAGACCCCGGGCCGCGGCACCCCGCTGCCGCCGGAGAACGCCCCCAGGGCCGCGCAGCCGTTGCCCGCGGAGGCCGGGGCCGCGCCGGTGGACCCCAACTCGACGCAGGGCCGGTCGATCAGCGTGCGGACGCTGGGGCAGGGCGTGCCGTTCACCCGGCAGGCGACGCAGGTGCAGCAGCCGTCGGCCACGCCCGCCCCGCAGCACCCGGGCGGCTCCGGTCGCCGCCGCAAGCTGGGCACCCCGCCGGACCCGGCGGCCGGGCGCCCGGAGCAGGCGGCCCCTGCGCAGTCGCCGACCGAGCAGCCGCAGACGCCGCCTCCGGCACAGTCGCAGCCGCACACTCCGCCCCCGGCCCAGCCGCAGCCGCACTCCGCGCCGACCCCGCCCGGCCAGTCCCGGCTGGCGCCCGCCACGCAGGGCGCCGGACGGTCGTACGCCATAGGCGCACCGGACGAGAACGCCGCCGAGGGCCCCGAGCCGCTGGACGGTCCGGGCGGCGCCGTGGAGGTGGCGGACACCCCGCGTTCGCAGCCGATGGACGACGAGCTGCCGCCGGAGCCGCTGGACAACCCGCGCCGGCTGCTGGTCTGGCCCGCCCCGGACGTGTCCACGCAGCAGGCGCTGAGCGACCGCGGCTACCGGCCCGTCATCGTGCACTCGCGCGAAGAGGTCGACGCGCAGATCGCCGCGTTCCCGGCCGCGCTGTTCGTGGACCCGCTGACCGGGCCCATCACGCGTACGGCGCTGCAGTCGCTGCGTCAGGCGGCGGTGGCGGCCGAGGTGCCGGTGCTGGTGACGGCCGGCCTCGGGCAGGCCTCGCGGGACGCGGCGTACGGCGCCGATCCCGCCGTCCTGCTGAAGGCCCTGGCGCCGCGCGACAGTGAGCAGCACCCGCCGCGCGTGCTGCTGATCGAGGAGCACGCGGAGATCGCGCTGGCGCTGACCGGGACGCTGGAGCGGCGCGGGATGCAGGTGGCGCGGGCCGCGAGCGACGCGGACGCGGTGGCTCTGGCGGGGCAGTTCCGGCCGAACCTGGTCGTGATGGACCTGATGCAGGTGCACCGGCGGCAGGCCGGGGGCGCCGGGATCCTCGACTGGCTGCGCGCGAACGGGCAGCTCAACCGCACCCCGCTCGTCGTGTACACCGCCGCGGTCGACCAGGCCGACCTGCCGCGGCTGGCCTCGGGCGAGACCGTGCTGTTCCTGGCGGAGCGGTCCACGAGCGCCGAGGTCCAGGCCCGGATCGTCGATCTGCTCGCCCGGATCGGGACCAACTAGGCCGTACGAAGCTGTACTGGGCCGTACGAAGCTGTACTGAGCCGTACGGAGCTGTGTGCTGAGCCATGCTGGGCCAT
Source organism: Streptomyces hamibioticus (assembly GCF_047946815.1). Taxonomy (NCBI): domain Bacteria; kingdom Bacillati; phylum Actinomycetota; class Actinomycetes; order Kitasatosporales; family Streptomycetaceae; genus Streptomyces; species Streptomyces hamibioticus. The sequence goes on along the minus strand of NZ_JBKKQY010000001.1, from coordinate 3,813,404 downwards.
GACCGGAGCCAAGCGTTCAGGGCCCGCCCCGGCGGGGGCAGGCCCTGAGGGCGAGGGACGAAGCCCGGGTCAGAGCTGGGTCACGTCCAGCTCGCCCGCCGCGTACTGCCTGCGCAGCACCTTCTTGTCGAACTTGCCGACGCTGGTCTTCGGCACCGCCTCGATGATCGTCCAGCGCTCGGGGAGCTGCCACTTGGCGATCTTGCCCTCGTCGGCGAGGAAGGAGCGCAGCGACTCGAAGCCGGCGGTGGCGCCCTCGCGCAGGACCACGGTGGCCAGCGGGCGCTCTCCCCACTTGTCGTCGGGGACGGCGACGACGGCGGCCTCGGCGACGTCCGGGTGGGACATCAGCGCGTTCTCCAGCTCCACCGAGGAGATCCACTCGCCGCCGGACTTGATGACGTCCTTGGCACGGTCGGTGAGGGTGAGGAAGCCGTCGGGGGAGATGGTGCCGACGTCGCCGGTCTTCAGCCAGCCGTCCTCGCTGAACTTGTCGGCGGGGCGCAGCGGCTCGGCGTCGGGGCCGTTGTAGTAGGCGCCGGCGATCCACGGGCCGCGGACCTCCAGCTCGCCGGCGGACTCGCCGTCCCAGGGCAGGCGCTCGCCGCCGGGGCCGGTGAGCCGGGCCTCGACACCGGCCGGGAAGCGGCCCTGGGTGAGCCGGTAGCCGAACTCCTCCTCGGTGCCGACGGCGTGGGCCGGCGGGCGGGCGATCGTGCCCAGCGGCGAGGTCTCCGTCATGCCCCAGGCGTGGCAGACCCGCATCCCCAGCTTGTCGAACGCCTCCATCAGCGACGGCGGGCAGGCGGAGCCGCCGATGGTGACCTGGGTGAGGGCGGAGACGTCGCGGGGCCTGGCGGTCAGCTCGGCGAGCAGGCCCTGCCAGATGGTGGGGACGGCGGCGGCGTGGCTCGGCTTCTCGCTCTCGATCATCTCGGCGAGCGGGCCGGGCTGGAGGAAGCGGTCCGGCATCAGCATGTTCACGCCGGTCATGAAGGTGGCGTGCGGCAGGCCCCAGGCGTTGACGTGGAACTGCGGGACCACGACCAGGGAGGTGTCCTCGTCGGTCAGACCCATCGACTGGGCCATGTTGACCTGCATGGAGTGCAGGTAGATCGAGCGGTGGCTGTAGACGACGCCCTTGGGGTCGCCGGTGGTGCCGGAGGTGTAGCACATGGCGGCGGCCCGGCGCTCGTCCAGCTCCGGCCAGTCGTACGTGGTCGGCTTCCCGGCGATCAGGTCCTCGTACTCGTGCACCCGGACGGTGGCGCCGTCCAGCAGGGAGCGGTCGCCGGGGCCGGTGACGACGACGTGCTCGACCGGCTTCAGGTGCGGCAGCAGCGGGGCGAGCAGGGGGAGCAGCGAACCGTTGACGACCACGACCCGGTCGGCCGCGTGGTTGACGATCCACGCCAGCTGCTCGGGCGGGAGGCGGAGGTTGAGGGTGTGCAGGACCGCGCCCATGGAGGGGATCGCGAAGTACGCCTCGACGTGTTCCGCGTTGTTCCAGGCGAGCGTGGCCACCCGGTCGTCGCCGGCAACGCCGAGATCCTCGCGCAGGGCGTGCGCGAGCTGGGCCGCGCGGGCGCCGATCTCGGCGTAGGAGCGGCGGTGCGGCTCGCCCTCCCCGGTCCAGGTGGTCACCTGGGAGGTGCCGTGGATCGTCGACCCGTGGGTCAGGATCCTGGAGATCAGCAGCGGTACGTCCTGCATGGTGCTCAGCACGGCGTCCTCCTGGGCGACATTGCCTACGCGGCGGTAAGGGTTGCGCCGATTCTGCGCACATACCGCTCGGTATGTCACTAGGAGGGCCGATGATCGATCAGCCGACAGGGGGCGACATGAGAGCTCAGGATCGAACAAACCCCAGCTCAGGGTCCTCGCGCAGCTTGCCGAGGGCTCTGGAGACGGCCGACTTCACCGTGCCCACCGACACTCCGAGCACGTCGGCCGTCTGCACCTCGCTGAGATCCTCGTAGTACCGGAGGACCACCATCGCCCGTTGCCGGGCGGGCAGCCGCATGATCGCCCGCCACATGGCGTCCCGCAGCGCCTGCCGCTCCGCGGGGTCGCCGGCGCCCGGCACGGGTTCCGGCTCGGGCAGCTCCTCGCAGGCGAACTCGTCGACCTTGCGCTTGCGCCACTGCGACGTCCGCGTGTTCAGCAGCGCCCGGCGCACATAGCCGTCGAGCGCGCGGTGGTCCTCGATGCGCTCCCAGGCGACGTACGTCTTGGTGAGTGCGGTCTGCAGAAGGTCCTCCGCGTCGCTCGGGTTCGCGGTCAGCGACCGGGCGGTACGCAGCAGCACCGGCTGGCGGGCCCGTACGTACGAGGCGAAGGACGGATACGGGACGGTCTGCGTCGCCACCGGTGTGGCGGCGTCCGAAGCGCTGGTGCAGACGGGTGTGGTCATGGCTCAACGCTAGAAGCGAGAGGGCGGTGCCGGATCGGCCGCAGGTCCCGAAGCGGAGTCCGCCTCAGGTTGTAGGGGTGGGGCCGGCTGCACCTCCTGTAGGTGGACCGGGGTGGAGGGCGAGTGGGGGTTCGACCCTGAGGTCCCCGGCTGTTCCCGGGCCGTTCCCCGGCCGTACCCGGGCCGTTCCCCGGCCGTACCCGGGCCGTACCCAGGCCGCACCCGGGCCGCACCCGGGCTCCGCACCCGGGCGGTGAAACGCCTGTGCGGCGGCGCCGCCGAAGCAGCACCGCCGCACAGACGTCGTACGACCCCATGAAGCACACCCACAGGAGTTGAGGGACCGGTACCGGCAACCCCTTACCGTCACCGGCCCCTCAGCTCACCACCACAGCGGGGTGAAGTTGACGGCGACGTTCTCGTTGCCCTGGTTGATGGCCGTGAAGGCGGAACCGTCGACCTGCGCGGTGTTGCTCTGGTTCGAGGCGCCCGAGCCGACCGCCTGCTGCTGCGTGGTGGACGAGTTGCCGTTGTTGTCGCCGCCGACGCCACTGCCGATGATGCCGGCGGACGCCTCGGAGGCGGTCGCGCTCGATCCGTTGTCCGCGAAGGCACCGTTGTCCGCGGTGGCCACTCCGGTGAACAGGGCGGCGGCGAGCGGGAGGGCGGAGACGGCGGCGATGACGCGGGCGGTACGGATGCTTGCCATGTTGTTCCTCCAGAAAGGTGCGCACCCGGCTTGCTGCCGACAGCGCGAGAAATACCTGAACCAGGCCTGTCACCAGGGCAGTTGGCCGTCCGCCTCGGTGTTGTGCACGACGTCGCGTGATCAGAGTTGCCCAACGAATCCCCGGCGAACCACCCCGGAAGCCCTGATTCGCCCTCAAGCGTGAGGACAAGTCGATAAACCCCTTTGGCTCCCTTGCCTCCCAGCTGTGGGCAGGCAGGACACCTACACCCCAAGCGTCACAAGAGGTGAAGCGTTCCGGCAGAACGTCCGCCCCTTCACCGCCCCCCGGCGTGTCGCGCGCGAACCCCTTCCCTTTTTCGAACGTACGTACGAACATGAAGGCATGGCCACCACCGACCGGCAGGCCACGACGCTGGCCCTCGCACACGCCCTGTCAGCCGCCGAACACGGGCTGGCCGTCATCCCTCTGTCCCGGACGAAGCTCCCGGCCCTGCCCTCACCCCACCGCGACGACCCCGGCCCCGCGCACTGCCACGGCGAGTGCGGCCGGTTCGGCCACGGCATCTACGACGCCTCGTCCGACCCCGCCCGCATCCGGGAACTGTTCGCCGCGGCGCCCTGGGCCACCGGCTACGGCATCGCCTGCGGGCTCCCCCCGCACCACCTGATCGGCGTCGACCTCGACACCAAGACGGAGACCGACTCCTCGGCCGCCCTGCGCGAACTGGCCCTGCGCCACCTGTTCACGATCCCGCCCACCGTGGTCGTCATCACCCCCAGCGGCGGCCGCCACCTGTGGCTGTCCGGCCCGCCCGACGTCGTCGTCCCCAACTCGGCCGGCCGGCTCGCCCCCGGCATCGACGTCCGCGGCGCCGGCGGCTACCTCGTCGGCCCCGGCTCCCGCACCCGGCACGGGACGTACACGACCGCGCCGGGCACCGCCCACCTGGCCCCCGCCCGCTGCCCACGCGCCCTGCTGCGGCTGCTCCTCCCGCCGCCGCCCCGCACGCACCACCCCACGCCCCCGTCTGCCGGCGGCCACGGCCAGGGGCTCGTCCAGTTCGTCCTCGCCGCCCACGAGGGCCAGCGCAACACCCGCCTGTTCTGGGCGGCCTGCCGCGCCTACGAGGACGGCATCGGCCCGGCCCTGGCGGACTCCCTGGTCGACGCGGCCCTCCACACCGGCCTGTCCGAACGCGAGGCCCGCGCGACCATCGCATCGGCGGCCCGCATGACGGGCCACGGCCCGTGAGCCCAGGGTCCGTGAGCCCATGACCCGTGAGCCCAGGGTCCGTGCGCCCAGGGCGCGCGACGCCACCGGCACCTGGCACCGGCGTGCCGGCACGAACTCCGCCCGACACCCACTGAGCCACCACGGTGGCCGGCGATGGAGGCGGCGATGGAGGCTGCCACCACCGACGTGAGACGCCGCGGCGCAGGCCAGGCGGCGCGAGCGCCCCGGAGGAGCCGCCGCCCTCGCCGTCGTGCCGCCACGTGCCCCAGGGAGGCGAGGTGGACGTGTGGGAACCGGTGATCCCCCGCACTGCGGCGGCCCCGCCAATGGCAGGGGTGGACACCGAAATCACCGGCCCATGTCCCCGAACTTGTCAGCACCCGGGGCGGGAACAGCCTAGCCAGGCACACCATTCCGACAGCACATTTCCGCAGCCCCACGCCTCGTCCGTGCGAGTCGACGCCGGTCGGCCCGGCAGCCGTTACGGCGGGGCCGACGTACGCCTCGCACCACTGGTCACGCACCAGGACTTGCCGCCGGGGATCATGAACAGACGCGCATCGCTGACGGGACAGGGCCCGTCAGCGATGACGCTTCAGCTCATCGGAAGCGTGTGCAAGCCTGCCGCCGTGACCACACCCACCTCTGATCTGCTGCCCAGGCCGTTTCTGACGTGCTGGCTCCATTGGATGGCGGTACCGACCGCGGATCAGCCCGGAGTCATGTCCGTACTGGGGCTGACGGACCCGGTACCCGTCTCTTTCAGTTGCGCCGAAGAGGCCGTCGCCGAAGACAGCCATTCCGGGACCGAGAGGCTTGGCCGGGTGTACGTGAGCCCGGAGCTCGACGGGTGGACCCTGGTCATCGGGCGATGGTGCGACCCCTGCGGCAGCGAGCGCTCTGACGATGTGCTGCGCATGTGCCAGGAACTGAGCGCCCGCTACGGCCAGGCACAGGCTTACTGCTACGGCGCTCAGGGCACCGGGTCGGCCTGGCTGGTCACGGAGCACGGAGCGGTCGTGCGGCGCTACTGCGAGACCGGCGAGGGAGAGGACCACTGCCTGACACTGGGCGAACCGCTGCCGATCGAGCGCTCCCGACGAGAGGCCCTGGGGCTTGCCACAAGTTGGGATGCGGCGACCGAGACGGAGGCGGACGAAGAGGAGTGGGCAATGGAGACCATGCACATGGCACCGGACATCGCCACCGAACTCAGTATCAGTCCGCTCGCCCTGACCGCGGAAACCTCGACCTCTGGCATTGGCCTGTTGGTGCGCACTCCGCGCAGCGCATCCTGAGCCCCCGCCATCGCGTGGAACTGCGGTGCCCGCCGGGCGGTGTGCATGACGGCGGCCCCCGACCGTAACGCCTGGTCGGGGGCCGTCCATCACTGCGGTGGGTGTGGGATTTGAACCCACGGTGGCTTGCGCCACGACGGTTTTCAAGACCGTTCCCTTAGGCCGCTCGGGCAACCCACCCTCGCCCCGGCCCACCTGGGGCGGAGCGGGTACAGCCTACCGGCCTCCGGCCTCGGGCGGGGTCCCTGGCCCACGCGGGGCCCACTGGCTCCGCACCACGAGGTCCTTCCACGGGCGGCAGTGCCGGCCTGCGGGTCGTCAGGAGGGGCAGCGCTGCTGCTCCGCAGCCTTGAGCAGGCACTCCCGGTCGTCTGCGCTGATCAGTCCGTCCGGAAGAGTTACGTCCTCCAGCAACGCGCGCAGGGCAGAAGCGTGTGCGGCGAAGACGTCCCTGCACCCCTCGCGTTCCGGGTGATCGCAGTCCTTCCCGTACAGCAGCACCTGGCGTTCATCGTCGGCGTCAACGGGCGGAGACAGCGCTGCGGCAACGACCAGGAGGTCGACCAGTCCGGGCCGCACCGCGATGTCAGGGAGGGCTGCCAGGCGGATCAGGAAGGGCAGGGCAGCCGGCATCGCGGCGCTCACGTGGAAGACGCTGTTCATCAAGACATTGCCCAGCACAGGCAGGGCCTTGGGGCCGACTTCCTCATCCAGGAGACCGCGGAGCAGGACCGGGATCCCGGCAGGGCACCCGGGGATCCGTGACCAGTCGACATCGGCGCAGCCCAGCAGCGCGGGGTGGTCGCACGCAGCTCGCTCCACCTGCGGATGTTCGCGGACGAACCGAGCGACGGCAGCCTCTTTGACCGCCGCGTCCATCACACACATCTCGCTGCCCCTGCCCCCACGCCATCGCCGCGAACGGCGTCCCCGGGACGGAACTCTTCCCGGGACGGGCAACGAACACAAACACCAAGGCCAGCAGTTCCCCCCACCCCAGTCCCGGGGGCGGGGTACCAGCCCGGCAATTCGCAGGCGTCCCGCCCACCGCCTGTCCCATCCTGACCGCTGCCGTCCATGCCAGGAGGGGCCGTCTTTCACGACCGTTCTTTCAGGCCGCTCGGGCAACCCACCCTCGCCCCGGCCCACCTGGGGCGGAGCGGATACCGCCTACCGGCCGTCGCCCGTGCTTCGGGCGTGGTGGTGCACCACGGGTCCGGATACGTCCGGGCCCGCGTCTTCCACGGCACCGTCACCGTCGCCGGGTCCTGCGGAGCGCAGCGTCTGGCTGAGGGCGATGAGGAGGAGCCCGGCGAACAGGAGAGCGTTTCCGCCGAAGAAGCGGGCCTCCCAGGAAGCACTCGGCAGGAGCCCGAAGCAGAAGAGGCCCAGGAGCAGGGGTGAGGCACCTATGAGCAGGGTGCCGAGACCATGGAGTCGTGGCCTGGTCACGTGGCGGCGTGCGGTAGGCAGGAGCCACCCCGTCCGCAGGGTCACGAGACCCGATCCGATCGCCGGCAGACCCAAGAACACGCCCGCGCCTACTATCCATGCCATGGCACTGCTCCGCTCCGCTCAGGTCAGGCCGGGACGCGAGCACAGCCCGGTCCGGGGGTGCCCACATTGTCGCTGGTCCGGCCGTCAACACGGTGATCGCCTTCGTCATCGAGTACATCCCACAGGACCCGCCCGGCACGACGAGTTCATGGGGGAGCCATGGCCTACATGTTCCTTTTCGGCTGCTTCCTCCTGCTGGGCGTGGCCGGTTCGCTGGCAGCCCGCGTCGGGTACCGGGGCAAGGTCTGCGACAGGTCCGACGGCTACGAGGTCCCCGCAGAAGTGAAGGCCGACCCCGTGCTGCGCCGGCGGGCGAACGGCCTGGTGGCGTTTTGGTGCACCGGGGCCGCAGTACTCGGCTTCGCCCCGCTGGTGCCGATCGGCAGCGTCATCCTGAGCGACGGCGGTAAGTCGGTCTCCACCTGGGGGCTCGTGGTCTTCGCGCTCCATGGCCTGGCCGTGGTGATCGTGGGTGCCTACCCGTTCGAGAAGATCAAGCATCTCGGCAAAGCCGCCGGACGCTGATCCACGGCTTCACGTCCCTACGGTTTTCAGGACCGTTCCCTCGGGCTGCTCGGGCAGCCCGCCCCGCACACCGCGCCCCGCACCGTCCATGACCGGCGGTGCGGGGGCCGGGCCGCACGCGCGCGTGGGGGTCAGTCGTCACCGATGCGGGAGCCCAGGGTGAGTTCCACCGTGCGCTCCTTGCCGCCCCGTTCGTAGGTGACCGTGACCTTGTCGCCGGGCTTGTGGGTCCAGATCTCGCCGATCAGGGTCGGGCCGCTGTCGATCACCCGGTCGTCGAGCTTGGTGATGACGTCGCCGGGCTTGAGACCGGCGTCGTCCGCGGGCCCGCCCGGCTCCACGGCCTCGGAGCCGCCGACGCCCTGCTCGGTGATCTGCGCGCCGTCCGTGGTCTCCTCCAGGGAGACGGACGCGCCGATCTTCGCGTACACCGGCTTGCCAGTCTTGATCAGCTGCTGGGCGACGTACTTGGCCTGGTTGATCGGGATGGCGAAGCCCAGGCCGATCGAACCGGCCTGGCCGGTGCCGCCCAGGCCGTTGCTCGCGCTCTGGATCGCGGAGTTGATGCCGATCACGCTGCCCTTGGCGTCCAGCAGCGGCCCACCGGAGTTCCCCGGGTTGATCGAGGCGTCGGTCTGCAGGGCGCTCATGTAGGACGCCTTGCTGCCGGCGCTGCCGTCGCTGGAGGCCACAGGGCGGTTCTTCGCGCTGATGATGCCCGTCGTCACCGTGTTGGACAGGCCGAAGGGGGCTCCGATGGCGATCGTCGAGTCGCCCACGGCGACCTTGTCGGAGTTGCCCAGAGGGAGCGGGTCGAGATCCGAGGGGGCGTTCTTCAGCTTGATGACCGCGACGTCGTAACCCTGGGCGTGGCCGACCACCTCGGCGTCGTACTTCTTGCCGCCGGCGAACGTCGCGGTGAGCTTGCCGCCGTCCACCGCGCCGGCCACCACGTGGTTGTTGGTGACGATGTGGCCCTGCTTGTCGAAGACGAAGCCGGTGCCGGTGCCGCCCTCGCCGCTGTTGCTCTCCGCCTGGATGGTGACCGTACTGGGCAGCGCCTTGGCGGCCACGGCCGCGACCGTGCCGTCGTCGCGCTTGAGGGAGCCGCCGGTGTCGGGTGCGGAGACCGTGGTGGAGCCGGTGCCGTCGTTGTTCTTGGCCAGGGTGTAGCCGAGGCCGCCGCCCAGGCCGCCCGCGACCAGCGCGGCGATCAGGAACCCGGCGACCAGCCCGCCGCGCCCCCGGCCGGGCTTGGGGGCGGGGGGCTGGTACGAGGAGCCCCAGCCGCCGGGGCCGTGTCCGTGGCCTCCCGGGCCGTGACCACCCGCGCCGGGGCCGTAGCCGCTCGGGTCGTAGCCGCCCGCGCCCGAGCCATAGCCATAGCCGCCGGGGCCGTAACCACCCGCCCCGGGTCCGCCCGCGCCCGGTCCGCCCGGCCCCGGTCCGCCGGGTCCGGCGCCATGGCCGGGACCGGGTCCCTGGCCCTGGCCGTGCTCGTGGCCGTGCTCGTGCTCGTGGGTCTCACCGCCGCCGGGTCCCGTGCCGTGCGCCGACGGGGCGGTCGGCGGCTGGGGCGGCGGCCACGAGGCGTCCGGGGGCGAGCTCTGGGTGGCGGGGGCGTCCGCCGAGGGAGCGGGCGGCTGCGGGGAGGCTGCGGGAGAGTCCACCGGCACGGGGGGTGCGGACGGGGCCGGGGGTACCGCGGTGCCCTCGTTCTCGGTGCTCACAGCTTCTCTCCTCGATCCACGGCTGTTGTTCGGTCACACTGGGCCGCCCTCGGCCCCACGCGCGTGCGTGCCGTTCGGCCACGCGCGTGCGCGCTGGTCCGGCGCGATGCACGCGATGCAGCTGGGCAGGCTCTTGTCGTACGTCTTTGTATGTCGTCAGCTTTTCCCACGGGCCGTCAGAGCACCATAAGCGGTTGCTGTGGGTCCGCAGTCGTTTCTTATATAGGACATCCAGGATCAATCGGGCGCCACAACGACCCCTCCGCCGACACGCCTACCCCCGCGCGGTGGCACCATGACGCGGTGACCCACGCACGGCAGCACCGGATTCAAGTCGTCGCCCACCGCGGAGCCTCGGAGGACGCCCCCGAGCACACGCTGGCCGCGTACCGGAAGGCGATCGAGGACGGGGCGGACGCCCTCGAGTGCGATGTCCGGCTGACCGCGGACGGCCATCTGGTCTGCGTCCACGACCGCCGGGTGAATCGTACGTCCAACGGGCGCGGGGCGGTCTCGGCGCTGGAGCTGGCCGATCTGGCCGCCCTGGACTTCGGCTCCTGGAAGATGCGCAAGGCCATCGCCGCCCGCGGCGAGGAACTCGAATGGGAACACCGGCCCGAGGACCGGGAGGTGACCTCCGTCCTCACCCTGGAACGGCTTCTGACGCTGGTGGCCGACGCGGGCCGGCGGGTGGAGCTGGCCATCGAGACCAAGCACCCCACGCGCTGGGCCGGCCAGGTGGAGGAGCGGCTGCTGATATTGCTGAAGCGGTTCGGACTGGACGCCCCGGCCCGCCCCGAGGAGTCGCAGGTGCGCGTGATGAGCTTCTCGGCGCGCTCGCTGCACCGGGTGCGCGCCGCGGCCCCCACCCTGCCGACCGTCCATCTGATGCAGTTCGTCTCACCCCGGCTGCGGGACGGGCGGCTGCCCCCGGGTGTCCGGATCGCGGGCCCGTCGATCCGGATCGTGCGCAACCACCCCACGTATGTCGACCGGTGGAAGCAGGCCGGCCACCAGGTGCACGTGTGGACCGTGAACGAGCCCGCCGACGTGGATCTCTGCGCCGGCCTGGGCGTGGACGCCATCATCACCAACCGGCCACGCGCCGTACTGGACCACCTCGGCCGCTGAACCGTCCCGAGGCCTTGACCCGGCACCCCGGTCTGCCCCATTCTCCGGTCTCGGCCACACCGATGAAATCAAGCCACAGAATGACGGCGCGATTACGGGGAGTGCTCAGGCGCGTTCGGAACGTGTTCGGTCGTGTCGAATGCGTCACCGTACGGGGATCGGCCGGTTTCCGGTTCAGGCCAATGGGGCATTCACACCGTGGCGTGGGGCGAAGGAGGTCTCGGGGGTGGCGTTGGTGGTGGCACAGGAGGTGCCCACGTCGTCGAGCATGGCCGTTCCCCATGGCCCTGCGGGCGTGGGGAGAGCAAGGCACCGCATGCGTGAGCAGTTGCGCGGGAGCGGCGTAGCGGAATCGGTCATCGACGACGCCGTACTGATCCTTTCCGAACTCCTCAGCAACGCCTGCAAACACGGCCGGCCACTGGGCGATGCCCTGGCCGGGGACGGCGACGTCCGCGCCGCGTGGCGGGTGGACGCCGGCGGCCGGCTCGTCGTCGAGGTGACGGACGGCGGCGGCCCGACCCGTCCGGCCCCGGCGACCCCGTCGGTCACGGCGCACGGCGGACGCGGGCTGAACATCATCACCGCGCTGGCCGACGACTGGGGCGTACGGGACGATGCCCGCGGCGAGGTCACGGTCTGGGTCGTCGTCCACGGCGACGTGCACGACCCGGACGCCGGGCACCGCCGCGACGACTTCGCCACGCGGGTCGCGGCCCCGGCGGTGTCCGAGATACCGGGCCTGGAGTTCGCGGACGTGTTCGACGAGCTGGGCTGACCCGAGACCCTCGCTTCCGGCTTCCGGCACGCCCTCCCCGGTTGCCCACCGGTGCCGCCGGCCGCCTCGTTGTCCACAGGGGCCCGTCGGCCGCGGTGTGAACGGCTAGGCTCGCGCCCGTACGAGAAGAGCCGTAACCGGGAGACACCCACGATGGCCAAGAAGCGAGCCCAGACGAAGGCCAAGCGCCCGCAGATCGAGGGAGAGATCCCGGTCGTCGGCGCCCGCGAGCCCTGCCCCTGCGGCAGCGGCCGCCGCTACAAGGCCTGCCACGGCCGGGCCGCCGCACAGGCCGTGACCGAGCTGGTGCAGCGCCCGTTCGAGGGCCTGCCCGGCGAGTGCGACTGGGTGGCGCTGCGCGAGCTGGTGCCGGCGGCCACGGTCGGGCTGACGCTCAAGGACGGCCTCCCCGAGGGCGTCCCGTCCGTCACGCTGGCCACCGTCCTGCCCATGGCCTGGCCGGCCCTGCGCCGCGACGACGGCTCGGTCCTGATCGGCCTGCAGAACGACACGGCGTCCGGCGACATCAGCCGCGACCTCGCCGACACCCTGCAGCGCGCCCTGACCGCCGACCCGGGCTCCCCGGTGCAGTCCCGCCGCGCTCCGGCCGACGCCCCCCGGCTGCAGGACCTGCTCGACCCCGAGGGCGCCTTCGAGCCGGTGGTGCACGAGGGCTTCGAGTTCTGGGTCCCGGACGCGGAGAACGCCACGCCCGAGGTGGCCGCTTCGCTGGAGCGGGCCAACGCCGCCGCCATCCCGACCGTCCGGCTGCAGGGCGTGGACGCCGCCTACTGGTGCCGGACGCCGGAGAAGAACCACCTGCGCTGGGTCATGCCGCACCCGGAGGAGCAGCTTCTGGACGCTCTCGCCCGGCTGCACGCGGCGGGCCGCTCCAGTCTCGGCGAGGGCACGCGGCTCGTCGGTTCCTTCCGCGCCCACGGACTGACCGTCCCGGTCTGGGACCTGCCGAGCGAGGTCACGGCGCAGGACGTGGAGAAGCCGGCGGCCGAGTTCGCCGAGCGCCTCGCCGAGGCTCTGGCCACGGACGCGCCGCTCACGGCGGACGAGCGCCGGGCGCGCGGCGGCCTCACCAACCGCCAGGTCACGCTCAGCTGACGCACGGCCGCGCGGGCCGGGCTCCCACTGACCGACCGATCAGCTGGAGCCCGGCTCGAGGGACGGGTGACTCCGGTCACAGGGATGCACAACTCCCGGTCGAGACAAGCCAGTCGGTGACCAGAAACGCGGTGATCGAATTTGCTAACCGCCGATCTCTTGTTACCGTTTCAGTAGCCCGGTTGCTGGTGCATCCCCCGTCGCCAGCAACCGGGCCTTTTCATGCGCCCGGCGCCTCACCGACCGCGACCCGCGCGTCAACTGCCCGCTTCCCCGGGTGGGTTGCTCCCGGAGCGCAACAGGAGCGGCCCGTACCCGGCGCGGTCCGCGAACTCCGCCACGGCGGTGTACGCCGACGGTTCGCCGCGGGTGCGCTGCCGGGGCGTCTCGCAGGTCCCCGGCTCGTCCTCGGCCCCCACGGCGCAGCGCGTCCGCAGGGTGCGGTCGCCGGGCCCCATGAGGCTGAGTACGGCGTCCAGGGCGTCGCCCGTCGCGTTGCGGTAGTAGATGCGCGCCCAGGTCTCCTCGCCCTGGTTCAGTACGCAGGTCTGCGCCTCGATGCCGCCGGGGGAGGCCAGCTCGGGGCCGCAGCGCACGGCGGTGGCCGGGCCGGGGTCGAGCGCCGTCGGAGTACGGAGGCCTGGCGCGGACCCGGCGGCGAAAGCCGGTCCGCCCACGGGGCCGCGCGGCCGGCCGTCGCCGGGACCGCCCGGCCGGCCGTCATCGGAGCCGGGCGCGGCCGCCTTGCCGTCGACTCGGTCACGCGCCGGCGTGTCATCTCCCGCGGCTTCCCCGGGCCGACCGGACCAACCCGGCCGACCGGACCCACCGGTCTCCCCGGACCCCGCGGTCGCCACGGCGTAGGGCAGCACCACCGCGCACGCCACGACGCCCACCAGGGCGAGCAGACGGAGCATGCGGTCGTCCGGCCCGGCACCCCCGGCACGCCCGCCCCGCCCGACGCGGTCTCGCGGCGACGCGGCCCGGTGGCCACCGGGGCGGAAGCGGTACGCCTCAGGACGAAGGCCGTAGGCCGCGGGGTGAGCGCCGTAGGCCGCGGGGTGAGCGCCGTAGGCCGCGGGGTGAGCGCCGTAGGCCGCGGGACGATCGCCGTACGCACCGGGATGAACGCCGTACGCCTCGGGTCGGGCCCGGTGCCCCTCGGGACGGACGCGGTGCTCCGCGGGATCAAGCGGCATGGAGCGGACGATAACGACCGCGGGCGGGCGCCGGGCCCGCCCGCGCCCGACACCCCTACAACTCGGGTGCGCTCACACCCGTACGAGTGAGGGCGTCGACCACCGCGTCCACCACGGCCTCCACGTCCGGCACCCAGGGCGAGGCGGAACCGGGCAGCGGCGCGCGCTCCCAGCGGACGGCTCCCCGGCCGGTCTCGGACGGGGGCAGCGCCAGATAGCCGCCCTCGCCGTGGAAGCGGAGGGAGCCGGGGACGAAGTCCTTGGCGTAGAGCAGCTCGCCCAGCTGCTCCATGGAGTACGGCTTGACCAGGAACGACCAGCGGGCGGAGGAGGCGACGACCGGGCCGAGCCGCATGCCCCTGCGGTCCAGCGCGGCCAGGGCGCGGGCGGCCGGCAGGGCGGGCAGCGAGACCGCGCACGGGGCCTTGCCGCCGGTGGCCAGGACGATGGGCGCCGCGGGCCGGTTGGCCCACCACCAGCGGACCATGCGCGCGTCGGTGGTGGCCGCGAGGAGGCCCGGGTCGAAGGGATGGGCGCCGGGCACCGTGCACTCGGGGTCGGGGCAACCGCAGCGGCCCTGCCGCTCCGGATCCGCCGCCACGCCCGGGAGGACGGGCCACTGCCATTCCGTCGCGTAGGTCAGGGCCGCGCTGATCAGGTCAGGCCCCCCGTCACCGCGCTTGGACAGGGGCCTGCGTCGCCTTCCGAGGATCTCGCGCATGAGCGCTCGTTCCTTTCCGTTGCACGCTGGCAACACCGTGGGCCGCATCACACCATGACTCGATCACTTCGCTGTGCGTAGCTGTTGGCGCATCACACCCCCGCCGGAGACAGGGGGAACCCCAATAAACCCCAGAGGGGCCGAGCATTGACTGCGTCCGCGGCCGTCGGGCCGTCCCGGTACTGCGACCGTTACGGCTGTTCCGGCCGTTACGTCCATACTGCGTCTGGCAAAAGCATGGGCGTGGCGCGGGGGTGGCGAAGTCTGGCGTTTTGCCGTCCCGCGTATTTCTTGCCGCCTCCGCCACGGGAGGATGGGGCTCGGTCGTCGGTGGATAGGACGCCCGGGTGCCGCGCCAGGTTCCGGGCGGTTCCCAACCACCCCTGGCCTTCACCGAGTACGTACCCATCACGACCGTTGTGACGCTCCGTGGAGCACCCCCAGTCGACCGCAACAAGCCGTCCTCTAGGGCAGTTTCAAGCCAAGTTTACATTTTCGCAAGGGGGTGCGAAGGAGGTCCCTTGAACCCCACGGACACCAGGAATCCCAGCAGGACAATGCTGGACATCTCCTCACGAGTGCGTGTACATGTGGAGACACTGCTAGCGACGCAGAATGACATGGGGGTTTGCGATGCTTTTGAGCAGTAAGCGCCGGTCGGAAAGCCGGCTGCCATGAACGCCCCGCACCCTCCGAAAGTGGCCGGAATCGATTCTGTGGTTCCCGCCCCCGCACACACTGTCGCGTCCGCGGCCACGGGTGCCTCCCCGCTGCCCCCGCCCACCTCCCCCGGCGCCCCGGGCGCCCTGCTCCAGGACCGCCTCGCCGGCTGGGTCTCGGACCTCACGACCCTGCATGAGCTGACCGAACGCCTGGCCCGCACCCACACCCTCGCCGAAGCGCTCCAGGAGCTGCTGCGCGCCGGAGCCGCCCTGGTGGGCGCCCGGCGCGGTTTCGTCGTACTGGAACCGGGCGACGGACTCGGCCCGGACACCACCGTCGGCCTGGGCCTGACCCGCGCCGATCTCGGCCACCTGGAGACGGTGCCGCGCGCCGCCGTGGCGTACGGACGCGTCCTGGAAGGCCTGGCCGGAGGCGAGGAGGGCATCGCGCAACCCGACCTGTTCGCCGAGCAGGAACTCGACCCCCGGCACCGCGAGGTCGCCGTCCGGCTCGGCTACGCCGCCGGCTACACGCTCCCCCTGCGCACCGACCACGCCGGCCGCCTCGGGGCCGCCGTATGGCTCTACGACGAGCCGGCCGAGCCGCTCCAGCGGCAGCGGCACCTCGTCGGGCTCTACGCGCGCTACGCCGCCGAGCACCTCGCCCGGTTGCTGGAGGTCGAGCGCACGCGCGCGTGCATGACGACCATGTCCGAGGAACTGCTGCCCTCGCGCCTGCCCCGGGTCGCCGGCGTGCAGCTCGCCGCCCGGCACCGCACCGGCCCGCGCGGCGGCGGCGACTGGTACGACGCGCTGCCGCTGCCCGACGCCGCGCTCGGGCTGGCCGTCGGCTCCGTCACCGGTTCCGGACCCAGCGCGGTGGCGGCGATGGGCCGACTGCGCGCGTCCCTGCGGGCGTACGCCGTGATGGAGGGCGAGGACCCGGTGGCCGTCCTGTCCGACCTGGAGCTGCTGCTGCGGCTGACCGAGCCGGCCCGCTCGGCCACCGCCCTGTTCGGCTACTGCGAGCCCGCGCTGCGCCGGATCACGCTGGCCGGTGCCGGGCACACCCCGCCGCTGCTGGTCGGCGAGCGGCGCACGGAGTTCGTCGAGACGTCCGTGTCCGCGCCGCTGGGCATGCTGGCGTGCTGGGAGGCGCCGAGCGTGGAGGTGCAGGCGGAACGCGGAGAGACGGTTCTGCTGTACACCGACGGGCTGCTGCACCGCACCGGCGACGCCTCCGACCGCGCCTTCGCCCGGCTGCACGCGGCGGCGGCCGGCGTACCGCGGGCGGCGCGGCAGGACCCGGACGCCGTCGCCGAACACGTCCTGCGCACGGTGCTGCCGGACGGACTGGACGCGAGCGACGGCGAGGAGGACGTCGTACTGCTGGCCGTGCGGTTCGAATAACGGACGGCGCACCCTGGGACGGCTGTCCGGACAGCGGACGGCGGTCCCGTCCTGCGGCCCACGGTGTAACAGGTCCTTCGGCCCTGGGCCCCCTTCCGCCCGACCGTACGATGGGGGGTGGTCCAGTGCCGTATCAAGGAGGATGACCGTGGCCGAGGAGTTCCCGGAGACCCCGGAAACCACTGAGGAAGAGCCGATCAAGCAGCGCAAGAACGGCCTGTACCCGGGCGTGTCCGACGAACTGGCCGAGAACATGAAGTCCGGCTGGGCCGACACCGAGCTGCACGACCTGGAGCCGATCGCCCAGGCCGCCGAGACCGCCGCCCGGCGCGACACGCTCTCCGCGCGCTTCCCCGGCGAGCGCCTGGTCATCCCCGCGGGCAACCTGAAGACGCGCTCGAACGACACGGAGTATCCCTTCCGCGCCTCGGTCGAGTACGCCTACCTCACCGGAAACCAGACCGAGGACGGCGTGCTCGTCATGGAGCCGGCCGCCGAGGGCCACCACGCCACGCTCTACCTCCTGCCCCGCTCCGACCGCGAGAACGGCGAGTTCTGGCTGGACGGCCAGGGCGAGCTGTGGGTCGGCCGCCGCCACTCCCTCACCGAGGCGGAGAAGCTGTACGGAATCCCGGTCTCCGACGTGCGCGAGCTGCCGGACGCGCTGCGCGAGGCCACTGGCCCGGTGCGCGTCGTGCGCGGCCACGACGCCGGCATCGAGGCTGCGCTGACCGACAAGGTCACCGCCGAGCGCGACGAGGAACTGCGCGTCTTCCTCTCCGAGATGCGGCTGGTCAAGGACCAGTTCGAGATCGGCGAACTGCAGAAGGCCGTCGACTCCACCGTGCGCGGCTTCGAGGACGTCGTGAAGGTCCTCGACAAGGCCGAGGCGACGAGCGAGCGTTACATCGAGGGCACGTTCTTCCTCCGCGCGCGCGTGGAGGGCAACGACGTCGGCTACGGCTCCATCTGCGCCGCCGGTCCGCACGCCTGCACGCTGCACTGGGTGCGCAACGACGGCCCGGTCCGCTCCGGCGACCTGCTGCTGCTCGACGCGGGCGTGGAGACGCACACGTACTACACCGCCGACGTCACCCGCACGCTCCCGGTCAACGGCCGCTACACCGAGCTGCAGAAGAAGATCTACGACGCGGTGTACGAGGCCCAGGAGGCCGGCATCGCGGCCGTGCAGCCGGGCGCCAAGTACCGGGACTTCCACGACGCCGCGCAGCGCGTACTGGCCGGGAAGCTGGTCGAGTGGGGCCTGGTCGAGGGCCCGGTCGAGCGGGTGCTGGAGCTGGGCCTGCAGCGCCGCTGGACGCTGCACGGCACCGGGCACATGCTCGGCATGGACGTCCACGACTGCGCCGCCGCGCGGACCGAGACGTACGTGGCCGGCGTCCTGGAGCCCGGCATGGTGCTGACCGTCGAGCCGGGACTGTACTTCCAGACCGACGACCTGACCGTGCCGGAGGAGTACCGCGGCATCGGTGTGCGGATCGAGGACGACATCCTCGTCACCGAGGACGGCAACCGGAACCTGTCGGCCGCGCTGCCCCGGCGGTCGGACGAGGTCGAGGCCTGGATGGCCGCCCTGAAGGGCTGACGCCGGGGCCCTGACGATTCAGGTGTCGGGTGGGCGTCTCGCGGGTGGTGCGTCTCGCGGGTGGTGCGTCTCGCGGGTGGTGCGGTCACACCGCCACCAGCGGGGCGTCCTCCCGCCATTTGAGGATCTTGTCGAAGCTGACCACGGCCCCGCCACGCCCCGGGGTGCTGCCGATGTGCACGTGGTCGGCCAGCTCTCTGATCAGGCACAGACCGCGTCCGCTCTCGGCGTCGCCGCCCGCACAGCGCACCGGTGCGGCCGCGGGGGCCGCGGAGAACCCGGGGCCGGTGTCGGCGACCTCGATGCGGCACCGCTCACCGTCCAGATAGGCGGTGACGCGGTACGCCTCCTCGCAGCCCTCCGGGCCGCTGTCCCCGCCGTGCTCCACGGCGTTGGCGCAGGCCTCGCTGAGGGCGACGGAGAGGTCGTAGGAGATGTCGGGGTCGACGCCCGCGGTCTCCATCGTGCCGAGCAGCAGGCGGCGGGCCAGGGGCACGCTCGCAGCCTCGCGCCGCAAATGGAGTGACCACCAGATGCTCATGCTCCAGCCTCCCGGCCGCGGCTCGACATACCGTTACGTATTGCCCCGCGCGCCCGGGCGTAAGCACCGTCGCGGCGCAACACCGCCCGTACGGCGGATGCGTCCCCGCGGCGGCCGGTGTATGCGCGGACGCACGACGGCCACTCCGGACGGATCGTGATCTTCCGGTCGTACCGCACACAGGGCATCTTGTGGACCTGCCGTACGGTGCCGGCGGAGCCAGTGCGATGATGAGCCCGCCATGACTGCCCCCCACCCGCCTTCGGCACGCTCCGGACACGATCTCCGGATTCTGCGGGCCGCGGTGTTCGCCGCGGTCTGCGTCGTGCTGGCCGCGGCGGGGCACACGCTCGCCTCCTGCGCGGCGGTTCCGCTGTGGTCGCTGGGCGCGGGGTTCCTCGGGGTGGCCGTCGTGGCGGCACCGCTCGCCGGGCGCGAGCGCTCGCTGCCGGGCATCGCCGCACTGCTCGCGGCCGGACAGCTGGTGCTGCACTCGCTGTTCGGGCTGGGGCAGCACGGGAGTACGGCGGTCACCGCGACGGCGCAGTCGGCGGGATCCCTGTCCGACGCCTCCCTGGTACAGCAGGCCGCACGGCTGGTGTGCGGAGCCGGCGCGGCGGCGATCAGCCCCGCCCAGGCGGAGCGCATCCTGGCCGACGCGCGGGCCGTCGAGGGCGCCGGGGCGCACCAGCACACGGACGCCCTGTCCGCCACCGTCGACCCCTCGGCCTCGCTGCTGCCGTCGCTGCCGATGCTGCTCGGCCACGTGCTCGCCGCGGCGGCCGCGGGCTGGCTGCTGCGCCGGGGAGACCTGGCCCTGGCACGCCTGGTCGACCTGTCGGCGCAGTCGGCGCACGCGGTCGCCGAGGAAACCCTCGTACGCTCCCTGCGCGGAGCGCTCGCGCTGGTTCGCGCGCTGTGCGCCGGGCTGCCGGACGCCCCCGAGGGGGACGCGCGCCTGCCGCGTACCGCCGTGCTCGCGCCGCCCGCCCCCCGTACCACCGCACTCCAGCACACGGTGATCCGGCGCGGCCCGCCCGCCGTCGCCCTCGCCCTCGCCGCCTGACACGACGCGACCACCGCTCCGCCACATCCGGCATGTCCGGAGACATGCCGGGGACGGACGGGCCGCCGTCATGCGGCACGCGCGCGTGCATGCGTTTCGGCCGTGCCCGCGCCTCGCTCACCGTCCTGTTCCCGCACCGGTGCACTGCACCGGGCCTCACGGAAGCGGAGTGCTCCGTCCATGAAGGTTTCGTCCCTGAACGTTTCGTCCCTGAACGTTTCGTCTCCGGCGGCTTCGAAGGCCACTCGCCTCGCCGCCGTCGGCGCCCTCGCCGGCGCCGCCGTCCTCGTCCTGTCCTCCCCCGCCTTCGCGCACGTCAGTGTGCAGCCGGAGGGCACGGCCGCCAAGGGCGGCTACGCGACGGTCAACTTCAAGGTCCCCAACGAGCGGGACAACGCCTCCACCACCAAGCTGGAGGTCACCTTCCCCGCCGACCACCCGCTGTCGTCGGTGATGCCGGCGCCGGTACCCGGCTGGAAGGCCAAGGTGACCAAGGGGAAGCTGGACAAGCCGATCGAGTCGCACGGCAACAAGATCACCGAGGCCGTGACCAAGGTGACCTGGACCGCCGACGGGGACGGCATCCGGCCCGGCTTCTTCCAGAAGTTCCCGGTGTCCGTCGGCGCGCTGCCCGAGGACACCGACGAGCTGGTGTTCAAGGCGATCCAGACGTACTCCAACAAGGAGGTCGTGCGCTGGATCGAGGTGCCGCAGGAGGGCCAGGAGGAGCCCGAGCACCCGGCCCCCGTGCTCGCACTGTCCGCCGCGGAGGACGACGCCCACGGCGGCTCGGGCAGCTCGGGTGCCTCGGGCGAGGAGGCCGGTGGCGACGCCGAGCCGGCCGCCCGGAACACCGCCGCCGCCGACGCCGGCTCCGGCGAC
This sequence comes from Streptomyces hamibioticus, assembly GCF_047946815.1. NCBI lineage: Bacteria > Bacillati > Actinomycetota > Actinomycetes > Kitasatosporales > Streptomycetaceae > Streptomyces > Streptomyces hamibioticus. Next base: position 3,792,844 of record NZ_JBKKQY010000001.1, on the reverse strand, counting down.
GGCACCGACACCACCGCCCGTGTCCTGGGCGTCGTCGGCATCGTCGTCGGCGCGGCGGGCGTGGCCTACGGCGTGCTCGCCGGGCGTCGGCGCGGCACCGCCTGACCCACCTGCTCGTCCGGTGCGCACCGGGGTCCGGGCTACGGTCCGGGCACCCCGGTGCGCACCGGAGCACCTCACATCTGGGACATTTCTCTATGCGCAAGAAGACCTTCGCGGCGGCAGCGCTGCTCGCCGCCGCCTCTCTGACCCTGTCCGCCTGCGGCAGCGGCAACGACAGTGACAAGCCGGTCACCATGGTGTCCGAGGACACCACCCAGAAGGCGGCCACCGTCCTCGACAAGCCGTTCGACAAGCCGGACCTGGTCCTCACCGACACCCACGGCAAGCAGTACGACCTTCGAGAGCGGACCGCGGGCAAGCCGACCCTGATCTACTTCGGCTACACCCACTGCCCCGACGTCTGCCCGCTGACGATGAGCAACATCGCCGTGGCCAAGAAGGAACTGCCCAAGGCGGAGCAGGACCGGCTGCGGGTCGTGTTCGTCACCACCGACCCCGAGCGGGACACCCCCGACGCGCTCGGCGAGTGGCTCAAGGGCATCGACCCCGACTTCATCGGCCTGACCGGCGACTTCGACACCATCCAGGCCGGTGCCCGCTCCATCGGCATCTCCATCGACGCGCCCACCAAGGACAAGAACGGCAAGGTCGTCTCGATGCACGGCACCCGGGTCGTCGCCTTCTCCCCGAAGACCGACGCCGGGTACGTGCTCTACGACGAGGACGCCCAGGTCGGCGACTACAGCAAGGGCCTCCCCAAGATCATGAAGGGGGAGAAGCCGTGAGGTACCGGTTCGGCCGGTCCGCCGGCTTCCGCCGGGCCGCCGCCGTGCCCGCCGCGGCCGTGGCCGGCGCCCTGATACTCGCGGGCTGCGGCTCGGACGGCTCCGGGTCGGACGGCCCGGGGCCGGACGAGGGCGCGGACCTCGCCGTCAGCGCCGCCTACATGCCGCAGCCGGTCTCCGACCTGGCCGCCGGCTTCCTGACCATCGCCAACGACGGCGGCGCCGAGGATCGGCTGACCTCGGTCACCAGCGACATCGGCGAGGTCACCGTGCACGAGACGGCCGACGGAACGATGCAGGAGGTCGACAGCCTCCCCATCCCCGCGCACGGCCGGCTCGTGCTGGGGAGCGGCGGGAACCACCTGATGTTCGAGAAGCTGAAGCGCAAGCCGAAGCAGGGTCAGACCGTCTCCATCGAACTCCACTTCGCCCACTCCGACCCCGTCACGGTCGAACTGCCGGTGAAGCCGGCCACGTACCGGCCCGACTCCGGACATTCGGGGCACTGAACCGCCCCGGACGCTCCGGGCCGCTCCGGTCACCGAGGGAGGGACCACCTTGACGCAGACCATCGCCCCGCGGGTGAGAACCCTGGTGCTGCTCCTGGCCGCGGCCTGCGCGCTGCTGGCCGCCGCCGGCCCGGCATCCGCGCACGCCGCGCTGACCGGGAGCGACCCCCGGCAGGGGGCGGTGGTCGACAAGGCCCCGGCCCAGGTGTCGCTGACCTTCTCCGAGACGGTGTCACTGGACTCCGACTCGCTGCGCGTCCTCGACCCCAAGGGCAAGCGCGTCGACGACGGCGAGCCGTCCGGCACCGACGGCACGACGTACGCCGTGAAGCTGCGCGCGGGACTGCCCGACGGCACGTACACGGTGGCCTACCAGGTCGTGTCCGCCGACAGCCACCCCGTCGCCGGTGCCTTCACCTTCTCCGTCGGCGCCCCGTCCGAGACCTCCGTCTCGGTCTCCGGCCAGCAGGCCGGCGGTGGGGTCGTCGGACTGCTGTACGGCCTCGGGCGGTACGTGTCGTACGCCGGGTTCACCGTGCTGGTGGGCGGCGCCGCCTTCGTGCTCGCCTGCTGGCCGCGCGGGTCGGGGGTGCGGGCCGTGCAGCGGCTCGTGGTCTCCGGCTGGCTGGCGCTCACCGCCTCCACGCTGGTCCTGCTGCTGCTCCGCGGCTCCTACACCGGCTCCGGGAAGGTCGGAGACGTCTTCGACCTGGAACTGCTCGGGCAGGTGCTGCAGACCAAGACGGGCGCCGCCCTCGTGTCCCGGCTGCTGCTGCTCGCCGCGGCGGCGCTGTTCGTCGCCGTGCTCTTCGGGGCGTACGACAAGCGGGAGGACGCCGAGAAACGGGGTCTGGCCTTCGGGCTCGCGATCGGCGGGACGGTCGTCGCGGCCGGGCTCGCGGCCAGCTGGGCGATGTCCGAGCACGCCTCGGTCGGGCTCCAGGCGGGCATCGCCATGCCCGTCGACATCGTCCACCTGCTGTGTGTCGCCGCCTGGCTCGGCGGGCTCACCGCACTGCTCGTCGCGCTGTACCGGGCGCCCGCGGACACGCCGGTCGAGTCGTCCGCCGTACGCCGGTTCTCGCGGCTCGCCTTCGGCAGCGTGGTCGCCCTGGTGGCGACCGGCGTGTACCAGTCCTGGCGCCAGCTGGGCTCCTGGACGGCGTTCACCGACACCCGGTACGGACAGCTGCTGCTGGTCAAGCTCGGGCTCGTGGTCGTGCTGGTCGGCATCGCGTTCACGTCCCGGCGGTGGACCGCTCGGCTGGCGGACGCGGTGCCGGGTGTGGTGAAGGTGCACGCGGAGGAGAAGGAACAGGTGGGGGCTCGTGCCGCCGCCGTGCCCGCGTCCGCCGGGGCCGAGGCGGAGGCGGAAGCGGAAGCGGAAGCGGAAGCGGAAGCGGAAGCCGAGAGCAACGATGCCGAGCGCACCGATGACCGGCCCATGGCTGCCGAGCCCACCGATGACCGGCACACCGCTGCCGAGCCCACCGACGCCAAGCGGGCCGCGCAGCTCGCCCGGCAGCGGGCCGCGGTGGATGCCGCACGCCTGAAGCGGCTGCGAGACGCCGACCCCCACCGCTTCGGACTGCGCCGCTCCGTACTCGCCGAGGCCGGCGTCGCCGTCGTCCTGCTCGCCGTCACCACCGCCCTGACCCAGACCGAACCCGGACGGACGGTGGAGGAGGCCAAGGCGGCCACGTCGTCGTCCTCCTCGTCATCGTCGTCGTCCGCCGCCCCGTCCGGGGCACTGACCCTGGACATGCCGTACGACACCGGCGGCAAGGACGGCAAGGGCGTCGTACGGATCGACCTCGACCCGGCGCGCGTGGGCGCCAACGAGGTCCATGTCTACGCCACCCGGCCGGACGGACGCCCCGTCGACATTCCCGAGGTGAAGATCGCCTTCACCCTGGAGTCCCAGGACATCGGGCCCCTGCCCGTCGTCCCCGACCACATCACCACCGGACACTGGTCGGCCGGCGGAGTGCAGATTCCCATGGCCGGCGACTGGGAGGTCGCCGTGACCGTGCGGACCTCCGACATCGACCAGGTGACCGTCAAGAAGAACGCGCAGATCGGCTGAACCGCACCATGGCTGACCAGTCCATTCCACAGGCCCGCACCCCCGAGGCGGCGGCCGGTGACCCCGGCGCCGGCCAGATCCCGTCACCGGGCGGCATCTCGCGTCGCCGGCTGCTCGGCACCGCCGGTGCCACCGGCCTGGTGCTCGGCGCGGCGGGCGCGGCCACCGGATACGCCGCCGCGCCCTCCAGGGCGACGCCGCTGACCTCGCTCGGCGCGGATCAGGTGATGTTTCACGGGAAACATCAGCCCGGCATCACCACCCCGATGCAGGCCTGCGGCCACCTCGTCGCCTTCGACCTGGCGGCGGGCGCCGGCCGCAAGGAGGCCGCGGCACTGCTGCGCCGCTGGTCCGAGACCGCGCGGCGGCTGATGGCGGGCGAGCCGTCGGGCTCCGACGACACTGCCGTCGCCCGGGATGCGGGGCCCTCCTCCCTCACCGTCACCTTCGGCCTCGGTCACAGCTTCTTCGGCCGGACCGGGCTGGAGAAGCAGCGGCCGGCCTCCCTGGACCCGCTGCCCGACTTCTCCTCCGACCACCTCGACAAGGCGCGCAGCAACGGCGACCTGTGGGTGCAGATCGGTGCCAACGACGCCCTGGTCGCCTTCCACGCCCTGCGGGCGATCCAGAAGGACGCCGGATCGGCGGCCCGGGTCCGGTGGCAGATGAACGGCTTCAACCGCTCGCCGGGCGCCACCGCCCACCCCATGACCACCCGCAACCTCATGGGCCAGGTCGACGGCACCCGCAATCCGAAGCCGAGCGAGGCCGACTTCGACGAGCGGATCTTCGTGTCTGCGTCGGGCGGCGAGGACCCGGCGTGGATGGCGAACGGCTCCTACGCCGTCGTACGCCGCATCCGCATGCTGCTGGACGACTGGGAGAAGCTGTCGGCCAGGGAGCAGGAGGGCGTCATCGGGCGTCGCAAGTCCGACGGGGCGCCGCTGTCCGGAGGCGGCGAGACCACCGAGATGGACCTGGAGAAGACCGACGAGGCCGGGAACCTGGTCGTCCCGATCAACGCGCACGCCCGGATCACCCGCCCCGACCAGAACGGGGGCGCGGCGATGCTCCGGCGCCCCTTCTCGTACCACGACGGCTTCGACACGGACGGCGTGCCCGACGCGGGCCTGCTGTTCATCTGCTGGCAGGCCGATCCGCTGCGCGGCTTCGTGCCGGTGCAGCGCAAGCTGGACCGGGGGGACGCGCTGTCGGCGTTCATCCGGCACGAGGCCAGCGGCCTGTTCGCGGTGCCCGGCGGGGCGGCGGAGGGTGAGTACGTGGGGCAGCGGCTGCTCGAAGGCTGACGGCTCCGCCCCGGGCGGACGGGTCACCCAGGGGAGGGGCTCCGGTGAGACACGAGGGCCGCGATTCCGTGGGCCCATTAGGGTGAGGTCATGCCAGCCAGTTACGCGTATCTCGGCCCCGAAGGCACCTTCACCGAAGTCGCTCTGCGCACCCTTCCCGAGGCGGCGACCCGGGAGCTGGTCCCGTACGTGTCGGTCCAGTCCGCGCTCGACGCGGTCCGGGCCGGCGAGGCCGAGGCCGCCTTCGTGCCGATCGAGAACTCCGTCGAGGGCGGCATCACCACCACCCTCGACGAGCTGGTCGCCGGCCAGCCGCTGATGATCTACCGCGAGGTGCTGCTGTCGATCACCTTCGCGCTGCTGGTCCGCCCCGGCACCAAGCTGTCGGACATCAAGACGGTCACCGCCCACCCGGCAGCGCAGCCGCAGGTGCGCAACTGGCTCAAGGCGCACCTCCCGGACGTGGCCTGGGAGTCGGCCGCCTCCAACGCGGACGGCGCCCGCCTCGTCCAGGAGGGCCGGTACGACGCCGCCTTCGCCGGCGAGTTCGCCGCCTCCCGGTACGGACTGGAGGCGCTGGAGACGGGGATCCACGACGCCGAGAACGCCCAGACGCGGTTCGTGCTGGTGGGCCGCCCCGCCCGGCCGGCCGCGCCGACCGGTGCCGACAAGACCTCCGTCGTGCTGTGGCAGCGCGACGACCACCCTGGCGCGCTGCGCGACCTGCTGGGTGAGTTCGCCACCCGGGGCATCAACCTGATGCTGCTCCAGTCCAGGCCCACCGGTGCCGGCATCGGCAACTACTGCTTCTGCATCGATGCCGAGGGGCACATCTCCGACCGGCGGGTGGCCGAGGCCCTGATGGGGCTGAAGCGGATCTGCCTCCAGGTGCGGTTCCTCGGGTCGTACCCCCGCGCGGGCCTGACGCCGGCCGAGGTGGGTGCGCTGCATCCGGGCACCTCGGACGAGGAGTTCGTGGCGGCGGCGGACTGGGTGGCGCGCTGCCAGGACGGCCGGTTCTGAGCTGTCCTGCGCCGGCCGTCGTATCGGCTGATTGTCGTTGTCCACAGAAGTTATCCACAGGTCCGCTTCTCGACCTGGGGACAAGTCGACAACGAAGCGTGATTCAGTCGACAAATCGCCCGGCAGGCACCATCTCCGCCCCCAGGGCCGCAGGTCACCCTTCGTCCACCTGTTTCTTGCCCACCATCCTCCGGAGTGACCCGTTTCCACTCGAACGTGGACGTGCGAGGGGTTTGGGCCGGGAATTGCCCGCCCCGGACAACCGATCGGGAATGATCAATCCCGGAGTCCACAGATCTTTCGCACAGGCTGTGGATAACTTTCGGGAGCTGTGGATTCCTGTGGACAGCCCCGCCCCCAAGTCCCGTTCTCCACAAGGGAATCCGGTCAACTCTCCACCTCCGCACTGCCTCGTTCCAGGGAATGAGACGCTGTTTATTGACCGGCGCGAGCAGAAGCCGCAAAGCACGCATCACGGGATGTAAGCGGAACATAAGGATCATCGCCGGACCGCCGCTCGCAATAGTGAGTCGAGAGGCGTCACCGTGCACCGGTAGCCTTGACCGCGTGATTGACCTTCGCCTGCTTCGTGAGGACCCCGACCGTGTGCGCGCGTCCCAGCGCGCCCGTGGAGAGGATGTCGCGCTCGTCGACGCCCTCCTGTCTGCCGACGAGCGGCGCAGGTCGTCCGGCGTCCGCTTCGATGAACTGCGCGCCGAGCAGAAGGGCCTCGGCAAGCTGATCGGCAAGGCCACCGGGGACGAGAAGGCCGAGCTGCTGAAGCGGGCGGGCCAGCTCGCCGCCGACGTGAAGGCGGCCGACGCCGAACGCGACGCCGCCGACGCCGAGACCCAGGAACTGCTGCTGAAGCTCGGCAACCTCGTCCACCCCAACGTCCCCGTGGGCGGCGAGGAGGACTTCGTCACGCTGGAGACGCACGGCGCGCCCCGCGACTTCGCCGCCGAGGGCTTCGAGCCCAAGGACCACCTGGAGCTCGGCCAGCTGCTCGGCGCCATCGACGTCGAGCGCGGCGCCAAGGTCTCCGGCTCCCGCTTCTACTTCCTCACCGGCGTCGGCGCCCTGCTGGAACTGGCACTGGTGAACGCGGCGATGGCCCAGGCCACCGCGGCCGGTTTCACGCCGATGCTCACCCCGGCGCTGGTCCGCCCGCAGTCGATGGCCGGCACCGGCTTCCTCGGCCAGGCCGCGCAGGACGTCTACCACCTCGCCGACGACGACCTCTACCTGGTCGGCACGTCCGAGGTACCGCTCGCCGCGTACCACATGGACGAGATCATCGACGCCGAGCGCCTGCCGCTGCGCTACGCCGGCTTCTCGCCGTGCTTCCGCCGCGAGGCCGGCTCGCACGGCAGGGACACCCGGGGCATCTTCCGCGTCCACCAGTTCGACAAGGTCGAGATGTTCTCCTACGTCCACCCGGACGACTCCCAGGCCGAGCACCAGCGCCTGCTGGAGTGGGAGAAGCAGTGGCTGACCTCGCTGGAGCTGCCGTTCCGCGTGATCGACGTCGCCACCGGTGACCTGGGCTCCTCGGCCTCGCGCAAGTACGACTGCGAGGCCTGGATCCCGACCCAGGGCAAGTACCGCGAGCTGACCTCGACCTCGGACTGCACCGAGTTCCAGTCCCGCCGGCTGTCGATCCGCCTGCGCGAGGACAAGAAGGTGCGCCCGCTGGCCACGCTCAACGGCACCCTGTGCGCCGTGCCGCGCACCATCGTCGCCATCCTGGAGAACCACCAGCAGGCCGACGGCTCCGTGCGGGTGCCCGAGGTGCTGCGCCCGTACCTGGGCGGCCGGGAGGTCCTGGAGCCGGTGGCCAAGTGAGCGACGAGTCCCCCGGCGAGGGTCTTCCGTACCGCCTGATCGCGACCGACCTCGACGGGACGCTGCTGCGCACCGACGACACGGTCTCGCGGCGCACCCGTGACGCGCTCGCCGCGGCCACCGCGGCGGGCGCCGCCCACATCGTCGTCACCGGCCGCTCGGTCCCGTGGACCCGGCACGTTCTGGACGACCTGGGCTACGACGGACTGGCCGTCTGCGGCCAGGGCGCGCAGGTCTACCACGCCGGGGAGCACCGGCTGCTCACCTCGGTCACCCTGGACCGCCAGCTGGCCGGGGTGGCGCTGGCCAAGATCGAGGCGGAGACCGGCCCGCTGTACGTGGCGGCCAGCCGCGACGGCCTGGACGGCGAGGTCCTGGTCGGTCCCGGTTACGAGGTCGGGGGCGCGCTCCCGGCGACTCCGTTCACGGACGCCTCGGACCTGTGGTCCGCGCCGCTGAACAAGATCTACATCCAGCATCCGACCCTGTCGGACGACGAGCTGGCGGAAGTGGCCCGCCGGACCGCGGGCGGTTTCGTCACGGTCACCATGGCCGGTGCCGGCATCGTCGAGCTTCTGCCGTTGGGGCTGTCCAAGGCGACGGGACTGTCGCTGGCGGCCCGTCGCCTCGGTATGAAGGCCGCGGACACGATCGCCTTCGGCGACATGCCCAACGACATCCCCATGTTCGGCTGGGCGTCCCACGGCGTGGCCATGGCCAACGCCCATGCGGAACTGCGGGCGGTGGCGGACGAGGTGACGTCCTCGAACGACGAGGACGGCATCGCTGTGGTGCTGGAGCGGTTCCTCGGCTGAGCGGCCGGGCTGTCGACGGCCGCCTTGCGGTCTGGGGGCGCCGTACGGTCCGCGGACGCCGTACGATCCGCGCGGGTCATGCGGTCCGCGGACGCCATGGACGGGTCGCACAGTCCCCGGCCGTCGTGCGGTCGGCGGGCGTCGTGCGGTCGGCGGAGGATGCACGGGTCGAACGTGCGCGGGCTTTTCCAGGCCCGACCACGACTCGCTGGTGCTGGAACACCTCGCAAGCCGGTGCCTTACCACTCGGCCAATCCTCCGGGTGGGCGGCCCACGCGAGCGCAGTGCACCGCGTGCTCGAAGCGGCCGCCCCGGGCAGCTCCCCGTGCGGGGCGGGCTCGACGGAGCGGTGGCGACTACTCCGGAACCCGCCGCGGGCTGCCCTGACGGGAGCTGGACGTACTGTCGTGCATGGACATCGCCCTGCTCCTCTCCCAGAACGTGACGCCGCTACGATCCCGGCGGTACGACCCGGCGGCGGCGGACGACAATCAGTGTGCGGGGCGCCGGAATCCGGCGCCACCGAATATCGGCGAGCCGCCGGGCCTCCGCCTCACTCCTCCCCGGCCAGCGTCAGCGACCGCAGCTTCTGGCCGGCGTACCAGGTCGCCAGCACCGTGACCGCCACCAGCAGCACCGTCGCGGTGGGCAGGCCGACGTCCGAGGTGACCAGGTTCCCGTCGGCGACCTTCTGTGCGACCGCCAGCGACCACTGCTGGACGCTGAGGGTGCGCGCGCCGGGCACCAGCGAGCCGAACAGGGCCTCCCAGACGAGGGCGTAGACCAGCCCGAACACCACGGCGTGCCGCGAGACCGTGCCGAGCAGCAGGAACAGCGCGGCGTAGGCGATGGACGCGACCAGCGCGGCGATCGTGTAGGCCACGGCGACCTGCTGTCCGTTGCCGTTGAGGATCAGGCCGGCGATCAGTGTGGGCACCGCGGAGAAGACCATCGTCACGGCGATCGCGACGATCAGCTTGGTGAAGATGATCGTCGGCCGTTTGATCGGCTTGGACAGCAGATACACCACCGAGCCGTCGTCGATCTCCGGGCCGATGGCTCCGGTACCGGCGATGACGCCGATGATCGGCACCATGGTGGCCAGCGCGAACCCGCCCAGCACATCGGCGGCCGTCTGGTCGTCGGCGCCGGACAGGCCGCGCACCGCGACGGCGATGACGAGCAGCAGCAGGGGCAGCGCGCCCAGGATGAGGGCCCGGCGGCGGCCGAGCAGGGCCCGGTAGGTGAGCCGGGCGACTGTGGGGTCGTACATGTTCGGCCTCCTACGCCGCGACGAGATACGAGAAGACGGACTCGAGGGACTCGTCGGACGGCGAGACCGTGAGCAGGCGGATGCCGTGCTCCTTGGCGACCCTCGGCAGCAGGGCCGTGAACCGGCCGAAGTCCACCGCCTGGATGCGCAGCGCGCCCTCGGCGAGGTCGACCTCGATGCCGGACGTCGACGGGTCGGCGATCAGCGCCGCCGCGAGCGCCCGGTCGTCGCTGGAGCGGACCAGGTAGCGGTGCGGCCGGTCGGTCATCAGACGACGGATCTTGCGGAAGTCGCCGCTGGCCGCGTGCCGTCCGGCGACCACGACCTCGATGTGCCAGGCGAGCTGCTCGACCTCTTCGAGGATGTGCGACGAGAACAGCACCGTGCGGCCCTCGTCGCCCATGCGCCGCAGCAGCTCCATCAGCTGCATGCGCTGGCGCGGGTCCATGCCGTTGAACGGCTCGTCCAGCAGGAGCAGCGACGGGTCGTGCACGAGGGCGCTCGCCATCTTCACGCGCTGCCGCATGCCCTTGGAATACGTGGCGATCTTCCGGTCCTGGGCGTACTGCATCTCGACCGTGGCGAGCGCCCTCTGGGCCGCCGTGGCTCCCAGGCCGTGCAGCTCGGCGTTGGCGAGGACGAACTCGCGGCCGGTGAGGAAGTCGTACATCGCCTCCCGCTCGGGGACGACGCCGATGTGCTGGTAGATGGCCTCGTTGCGCCAGACCGGCTGCCCGTCGAGGGTGACGGTGCCGGTGGAGGGCGCCAGGAAGCCTCCCATCATGTTGATGAGAGTGGACTTTCCGGCGCCGTTGGGGCCGAGCAGGCCGGTGACACCGGGGCCGATCGTCATGGTGATGTCGTTGACGGCGACCACGTTGCCGAACCAGCGGGAGACGTGGTCGATGTGCAGAGTGCTCACAGTCCCACCTTCTTGTAGCGGCGCGTCAGCAGGCCGTAGGCGCCGGCGATCAGCCCCAGGGTGACGAGGACGTAGACCGCACCCTCGCCGTTGGTCGGGCCGGCCCCGCCGGGGAAGGTCGAGGTGGCGCCCAGGAAGGCGGACTGCACGCCGTCGATGAGCGTGACCGGCGAGAACAGCCCGATCCAGGCGATGGCGCCGGAGCTGTTCTGCACCTCGGCGATGGCCTGGAGCGTGGAGACCGCGCCGTAGGTGATGGTCAGCACGGCGATGACGGCGGCGATGCCGAAGCCGCGCCGCGGGGTGACGGAGGCGATGACCAGGCCGAGGCCGGCGAAGAGCAGTGAGAGCAGTGCCACGGAGACGAGTCCCTGTGCGAACCCCTTGGTCTGGTCCGCGAAGTCGAGTTCGGCGAGCAGTGCGCCCACATAGAGCACCAGCACCGGGGCGGCGGTGAGGATGAACAGCGCCGAGGCCAGCGCCGCGTACTTGGCGCGGACGTAGTCGGCGGTCTCGATGGGCCGCGAGAAGTACAGCGGCACGGTCTTGAAGCGCAGGTCGCGCGAGACCGACTGGGGTGCCTGCGAGGCGACGTACAGGCTGATGACGGCCTGCATGATGATCGCGTAGCGGGTGTACTCGACGGGCAGGTCGTTGGCCTTCGTGGCGACGGCGACGGCGACCATGATGGCCGCGGGCACGCACATCACGACGAACAGCAGCATCGGCAGCACCTTCGACTTGGCCGAGCGGCCGAGGCCGTAGGCACCGCGCAGGGACTGCGAGTAGAGGGAACGGCGGGCGTAGGCGCGGCCGAGGCGGGGGCCGTCGTAGCTGCGGTAGCCGATGTTGTGGATGCGGGTCTGGTCTCCCGCCGCGCGTGCTGTGGGCTGCTCAGTCGCCATGGCCGACCGCCTCCTTCCGTGCTGCGTCGCTGTCCTTGAAGACCTCCGAGATGTGGTGCCGGCGCTGCTCCATGCGCACCAGGCCGAGGCCGAGTTCCGCGATGACGTCGCGGATCAGGTCGTAGGTCTCCTCGCCCTGCGTGGTGAGGAGCAGCACGTGGCCCGCGCCGGGCAGGCCGCGGCCGTCCTCGACGGACACCCCGCGCGCGTGGAGCGCGTCGCGCACCGCGCGGGTGCCGTCCGGGTGCTCGTCGGTGTCGGTGACCTCGATGGCGAGGGTGGTGGTGGTCTGGGTGAAGTCCGTGGTGGAGCTGGAGCGCAGCAGCTTGCCGCCGTCGACGACGACGACGTGGTCGCAGGTGCGCTCCAGTTCGCCCAGCAGGTGCGAGGTGACCAGGACCGAGATGCCGAAGTCGGTGTGGACGCGGCGGATCAGGCCGAGCATCTCGTCGCGGCCGACCGGGTCGAGGCCGTTGGTCGGCTCGTCGAGGAAGACCAGCTGCGGGTCGTGCACGAGGGCCTGCGCGAGCTTCACGCGCTGCTTCATGCCGGTCGAGTAGCCGCCCATGGGGCGGTAGCGCTCCTCGTAGAGCCCGACGTGGCGCAGGGTGTCCGCGGTGCGCTCGCGCGCGGCGGTGGGCGGCAGGCCGGACATGCGCGCCATGTGGACGACGAACTCGGTGGCCGAGACGTCGGGCGGCAGGCAGTCGTGTTCCGGCATGTAGCCGACCCGCTCGCGGATGTCGGCGCCCTTGGTGGCGACGTCGAGGCCGAGCACCTCGGCACGGCCCTCGGTGGCGGGGGACAGACCCAGCAGGATCTTGATGAGCGTGGACTTGCCGGCTCCGTTGGCTCCGACGAGTCCGGTCACACCGGGCCCGACGTCCACGGAGAGCCGGTCGAGGGCGGTCACCCGGGGGAACCGCTTGCTCAGGCTTTCGGTCGCGATCACAGTCACGTCTTCGACAGTAGTGACGCGCACCACGCCGGTCGTCAGACCGCAGAGCCGTCTTGGGGTCGTACTCGAGTCGTACGGGACCTTAGGGGACCCCGTGCCTGAGAGCTACGGCGACGGTGTGCACGGCCTCGTCCGACCGGCCTCTCCGCAACCTATTGACGAAGCGTCTAACAAGTGGAACATTCGGCGGCGTCAAGTTACGAGTGCGTAGCGCAGTCGGCGTGGACTGGGTGGGGCGGGTGGCATGACGGCGGCGGAGGCCATGACGACAGCAGCGACAGGGGAACGCCGCACGGATCTGCGGGGGTTCCGGGAGGTGCAGCGGCTCGCCTACGAGTGCGCGGAGGCGGTGGCGGCCCGGCTCCGGCCGGGCGTGACCGAGCGCGAGGCGGCACGGATGCAGCGCGAGTGGCTGCGCGGGCGGGGCGTGCGGGACTGGTTCCACCTGCCCTTCGCCTGGTTCGGCGACCGCACCGCGTTCACGGGCTTCCGGGTCCCGTTGCAGTTCTTCCCGACCGACCGCCGGCTGGAGCCGGGGATGCCCTTCATCCTGGACATGGCGCCGGTGTACCGGGGCCACACGGCGGACATCGGCTACTCCGGCTCGCTCGGCCCCAACCCGGTGCAGCAGCGGCTGATGGCCGACCTGGAGGCACACCGCGAGTTGATCCTGCGGGAGGTGCGCGAACGCCGGTCGCTGCGCGAGATCTACCAGGACGTGGACCGGCTGATGGCCCGCCAGGGTTACGCCAACCGGCACCGCGCGTACCCCTTCGGAGTGATCGCGCACAAGGTGGACCGGGTACGCGAACGACGGCTGTCCCCACGTCTGTTCGGCTTCGGCACCCAGTCCCTCAAAGGGCTGGCCTCGGACGCGCTGCACGGCCACCGCGAGGGCTGGTCCCCGCTCTGGTCGCCGTACCGCTTCTCCGACCACCCGCCGCGGCCGGGGCTGTGGGCGGTCGAGCCCCATCTGGGCTTCCGGGGGACGGGCGCGAAGTTCGAGGAGATCCTGGTCGTCACCGACTCCCGGGACCCGGAGGAGAGCGCCTTCTGGCTGGACGACGACCTGCCGCACGTGCGGCGCTGGGCGAAGGAGAAGTGACGGTGATGGAGGGAGCGCGCGAGCGACGGGTGCGCACGGGCGGAATCGAGCTGTGCGTGGCCGAACTGGGCGATCCGCAGCAGCCGACGGTCGTCCTGGTGCACGGCTACCCGGACAGCAAGGAGGTCTGGACGGAGGTGGCCGTCCGACTCGCCGACCGGTTCCACGTGGTGCTGTACGACGTCCGGGGCCACGGCCGGTCGACGGCCCCGAAGCCGTTGCGCGGCGGATTCACGCTGGAGAAGCTGACGGACGACTTCCTGGCGGTCGCGGACGCGGTCAGCCCGGACCGGCCGGTGCACCTGGTCGGCCACGACTGGGGGTCGGTACAGGGCTGGGAGTTCGCCACGGTCAAACGCACCGAGGGACGGATCGCCTCCTTCACCTCGATGTCCGGTCCCTCTCTGGACCATTTCGGCCACTGGATCAACAAGCGCGTCAAGCGTCCCACCCCGCGCCGGGTCGGCCAGCTCCTCGGCCAGGGCGCCAAGTCCTGGTACGTCTACCTGCTGCACACGCCCGTGCTGCCCGAGCTGGCCTGGCGCGGCCCGCTCGGCAAACGCTGGCCGGGCATCCTGCGGCGCGTCGAGAAGGTCCCCGCCGGTGACTATCCGACGCCGGTGCTGCCGACGGACGCGGCGCACGGGACGTGGCTGTACCGGGACAACGTCCGGCCCCGGCTGCGCCGCCCGCGCCCGGACGCCTACGCCCACGCGCCCGTGCAGCTCGTCACGCCCGTGCAGGACGTGTTCCTCTCCGAGCGGCTCTACGACGACCTGGAGCTGTGGGTGCCGCAGCTGACCCGGCGCACGCTCCCGGCGAAGCACTGGATCCCGCGCACCCGGCCCGACCTGCTGTCCGGCTGGATCACGGAGTTCGTCACGGCGGTCGAGGGCGGCCGGAGGCGGGTGGCGGGGAGCGGGAAGTACGCCGACCGGTTCGGCGGGCAGCTGGTGCTGGTCACCGGAGCGGGCAGCGGCATCGGGCGGGCGACGGCGTTCGCGTTCGCCGAGGCGGGCGCCCGTGTGGTCGCCGTCGACCGGGACGGCGATGCCGCGGCGCGTACGGCGGAACTGTCCCGGCTGATCGGGGCCGCCGACGCCTGGGCGGAGACCGTCGACGTCTCCGACGAACAGGCCATGGAGAAGCTCGCCGACAAGGTCGCCACCGCGTACGGCGTGGTGGACGTACTGGTCAACAACGCCGGCATCGGCCTGTCGGGGTCCTTCTTCGACACCACGCCGGAGGACTGGAAGAAGGTCCTCGACGTCAACCTGTGGGGCGTCATCCACGGTTGCCGGCTCTTCGGCAGGCAGATGGCCGAGCGGGGGCAGGGCGGCCACATCGTCAACACGGCCTCGGCGGCGGCGTACCAGCCCTCGAAGGTGCTGCCCGCCTACAGCACCTCCAAGGCGGCGGTGCTGATGCTGAGCGAGTGCCTGCGCGCGGAGCTGGCCGGACAGGGGATCGGCGTGACGGCGGTATGCCCCGGCCTGGTCAACACCAACATCACCTCGACCGCGCGCTTCGCCGGGGCCGACTCCGACGAGGAGAGGCGGCGGCAGCAGCGCACCGCCCGGCTGTACGGGTTGCGCAACTATCCGCCGGAGAAGGTCGCCGACGCGATCCTGGCGGCGGTCGTACGGAACCGGGCCGTCGTTCCGGTCACGCCCGAGGCGCGCGGCGCCCACCTGATGTCCCGGTTCCTGCCGCGGGCGCTGCGGGCGCTGGCACGGGTGGAGCCGCCGGTGTGAGAGCGCCCCGGGGCGGTTCTCCACAGCAATCCCCAATTCCCCTGTGGATAACAGCACTTGCTGTGGATCAAACCTCACCGGCAAAACCGATCGCGTGATGCGCGTCTCGTTCGGCACGCTGAAGGTATGAACCATCGGTCGAACCAGAAACACATGGACGACAGACGCACCGTGAAGGCGTCCAAGTACCTCTCCAAGCATCTGCGTCACCAGCCCGAGAGGATCGGGCTCACCCTCGACGAGGGCGGCTGGGTGGAGATCGACACGCTGATCGCCGCGGCGGCCGCCCACGGCTTCCGCCTCAGCCGTGCAGAGCTGGAGCACGTGGTCGCCACGAACGACAAACAGCGCTTCGCCGTCCAGGGCACCCGGATCCGGGCCAGCCAGGGCCACAGCATCGAGGTGGATCTCGGCCTGACCCCGGCAGCCCCGCCGCCGTACCTCTACCACGGGACCGTGGCCCGCACCCTGGAGGCGATCCGCGTCGAGGGGCTCCGCCCGATGAACCGGCACGACGTGCACCTCTCGCCCGACCGCGAGACGGCGACCCGGGTCGGTGCCCGACGCGGCCGGCCGGTCGTGCTGGCGGTGGACGCCGGCGCCATGCACCGCGACGGCCATGTCTTCCACGTCAGCGCGAACGGGGTATGGCTGACGAAGACCGTGCCAGCGCGGTACCTGCGCTACCCCGGTGCACACTGATCCTTCATGATCGACGGTATGCAGCATCTGCCCACCACCGAAGCCGCCGTCGCCGCCCTCCGGGCGATCGCCGCGGAGTACGCGCGCGAGTTCGACGTCACACACGACATCGGTGCCGACCAGACCTCCCGCCGCAGCGCCGCCGGCATAGGTATTACCACCGATCCGGACGGCTCCCTGCCGCACGAGGCATACGTCGAGTTCGACGGCCTGCCCCGGGTGAGCGTCCGGCTCTACCCCGAGGACGACGCGCTGATCGTCGTCGAGGGCGTCGAGTGCCCCGACATCGCCCGCGACGACGTGCCCGCCTTCCTCCGCTCCGTCTTCGGCGGTCTGGCGTACGTCAGGGCTCGTCGCTTTCCACCCGGCTGCTTCCTGATGGTGCCGCTGCCCGGCGACCGCGTCCACAAGGAGTACATGCCGATGATCAACCTCTCTCCGTGGCTCAGCAGCCGCGTGCGATGACGCTCGGTGGCTGTTTCACGTGAAACAGCGGCCGGGCGCCTAGGCTCTGTCGCATGAGTCTGCGTCTGAGCACCGTGATCCTTCCGTACCGCCGCTGGCACGAGGGCGGCCGTTCGGCCTGGGAACGTGCCGAGCAGCTCGGTTTCCACACCGCATACACCTACGACCACCTCTCCTGGCGCAGCTTCCGGGACGGCCCCTGGTTCGGCGCCGTGCCGACGCTCACCGCGGCAGCGGGCGTCACCGAGCGGCTGCGCCTGGGCACCCTCGTCACCTCGCCGAACTTCCGGCACCCGGTGACCCTGGCCAAGGAGCTGATCTCGCTGGACGACATCTCCGCCGGCCGGATCACCCTGGGCATAGGGGCGGGCGGTACCGGCTTCGACGCCACTGCCCTGGGCCAGGAGCCATGGACGCCGCGCGAGCGGGCCGACCGGTTCGCGGAGTTCCTCGCGCTGCTCGACCGGCTGCTGACCCAGGACGCGGTCTCCTACGAGGGCGACTACTACTCGGCGCACGAGGCGCGCAACATCCCGGGCTGTGCGCAGCAGCCCCGGCTGCCGTTCGCGGTCGCCGCGACCGGTCCCCGCGGCGTGCGGCTCGCCGCGCGGTACGGCCAGGCGTGGGTGACCACCGGCGATCCCAGGCTGTACGAGAACGGCACGCCGGAGCAGTCGGACCGGGCGCTGCGCGGTCAGGCCGACAGGCTCGCCGACGCCTGTGCCGCGATCGGCCGCGACACGGCGGAACTCGACAAGGTGCTGCTCACCGGGTTCACCCCGGACCGGAACCGGCCGCTGGAGTCCCTGGACGCGTTCGTGGACTTCGCCGGACGCCACCGGGAGCTGGGCTTCACCGAGCTCGTCGTCCACTGGCCGATTCCCGGCTCGGACTTCGCGGCCGACGAAAAGATCTTCGAGCGGATCGCCATGGAGGCTCCGGCGCAGCTCGGCTGAGAGCCGGAGCCTCCCGCCGGGGGGACACGGAAGAGAGCCGTGGCTCACAGATGTGCGCACTCCCGCACGCCCGTGCAGGCATATGCGGAACAATGGCCAGGTGACCTCAGCGACCCGACAGCCCCGCACCCCGGCGGCCACCGCCCGTCCGCGACTGATCGCCACCGACCTCGACGGCACCCTGCTGCGCGACGACAAGTCGGTGTCCCCCCGCACGGTCGCCGCCCTGGCCGCCGCCGAGAAGGCCGGCATCGAGGTCTTCTTCGTCACCGGCCGCCCGGCCCGCTGGATGGACGTCGTCAGTGACCACGTCCACGGTCACGGCCTCGCCATCTGCGGCAACGGCGCCGCCGTGGTCGACCTGCACGGCGGGCCCGGCACCCACCGCTTCGTGAAGGTGCGCGAGCTGGCCCGGGACAACGCGCTGGACGCCGTACGGCTGCTGCGGGAAGCGGCGCCGGGCACGGTGTACGCCGTGGAGCAGACGTACAGCTTCAACCAGGAGCCCGACTATCCGAAGCTCCACATGGAGGTGCCGGACGTCCTGAGGTCCGCCGAGGAGTTGCTGGGACCTGACGGCCCCGCCGCCACCGAGCCGGTGCTGAAGATCCTGGCCTTCCACCCCGAGATGGACCCCGACGCCTTCCTCACGCTGGCCCGCCTCGCGATCGGCGGCCGTGCCAACGTCACCCGCTCCAGCCCGAGCGCCCTGCTGGAGATCAGCGGTCCCAGTGTCTCCAAGGCCAGCACACTGGCCCTGTGCTGCGCCGAGCGCGGCATCTCGCACGAGGAGGTCGTCGCGTTCGGCGACATGCCCAACGACGTCGAGATGCTCACCTGGGCCGGGCAGTCGTACGCCATGGGCAACGCGCACCCGGACGTGGTGGCCGCCGCGTCGGGCCGGACGGTCGCCAACAACGACGACGGCGTCGCGGTCGTGATCGAACGGCTGCTGGCGCGGGCGTCGTAGCCGAACCGCCCGCCGGTCCGCTCAGAGGGACACTCCGCGCCGGCTCAGCCACGACACCGGGTCGACCGCCGAGCCCACCGAGGGCGTGACCCGCACCTCGAAGTGCAGGTGCGGTCCGGTGGAGTTGCCGGTGTTGCCCGACTGACCGATCCACTCGCCGGTCTCCACCCGGTCGCCCTGGTCGACGGCGACGGCGGCGAGGTGGGCGTACTGGGTGTAGTAGCCGCCCGCGTGCTCCAGGACGACCTCCATGCCGAAGGCGCCGCCGCACGACACCTTCGCCACCCGGCCCGCGCCGACCGCCCGCACCGGTGTGCCGACCGGCACCGCGAAGTCCTGTCCGGTGTGCCGGCCGGCCCACCGCGTACCGCCGCTGCCGAAGGACGCGGACAGCTCATAGGAGTCCAGCGGCGCGACCCACCCACGCGCGAAGTGCTCATCCGACTGGTCGAGACGGACGGCGCCGGGACACGAGCCGGCGGCGGCCGAGGCGTCCGCCTGCCCCTGCAGTCGCGCCTTGGCCGCCTCCAGCTTGCGTTCGATGCTCCGTTTCAGCTCGGCGAGTTCGGCGTTGCGCTTCTCCAGGGCCTGCCAGGCGGCCGCCGCCTTCGCCTCGTCGGCGGCCAGCCGGGCCTCGGCCCGGCGGCTCTTGTCGATGGCGTTGTTGACCTCGAGGTTCGCCTTGCCCAGAATCCGCTGACCTCGCATCAGTTTCTCCGGATCGTCCGCGAGGATCATCTGCGCGGTGAGCGGAAGACCGCCCCCGGTGCGGTACTGGGCGCGGGCGATCCGGCCCAGGTCCTCGTTCATGACGGCGATCTCCTGCCGCTGCCGGTCGAGGAGCTTCTCGTACCGCTGCGCCTTCGTGCGCTGTGCCTCGGCCGCGCGCCTCCCCTTCTCGTACTGCTGCGCCGCCTCGGCCGCGTCCTCGTACAGGCGCGCCACCTCCGCGCTGAGTTCTGTGCCGGAGCCGTGGTCCGGGCCCGTGGCGTCGGTGGGCCGAGCCGCGAGCACGGCGAGCGCACACAGCAGCGCCGGAACGAGCAGAGGGTGACGGCGACGTGAGCGCATGTCAGCGATCCTGACCCGGGGGCCGGACCCGGGTCATGTCCAACTCGTACGCTCGGGTCACCGGTTGCTGCACACGGGTCACGCGAGCCGTGACGCGCGACGCGTGCGGAGGGCTGGGGGGACAGTGGTGCCGAGCCTGCCGCCGTCAGTACGGGGCTTCCCACACCACCGTCGTACCGCCCCCGTCGGGTCCGATCCCCGGCTCGGTGCGGCTGGCGCCGCCGAGGGACTCCGCGCGGCGTTCGAGGTTGTGCAGTCCGCTGCGCCGACCGCCGCCCTCGGGGATGCCGACGCCGTCGTCCGCGACGGTCAGCCGGACGCCGGGCCGCCCGTCGGGCAGGGTCACGGTCGCGTCGACGACCACCTCGATGCGGGTGGCACGGGCGTGCCGGGCGGTGTTGGACAGGGCCTCGCGCAGGGCGGCGACGAGGTTCTTGCCGGTCTGCTCTCCGACCGCGCTGTCGACCGGGCCGACACAGCGGTGGGAGGGAGTGAAGCCGAGCGCCACGGCGGCCGTGCTGATCTCGTGCAGCACCCGCCTGCGCAGTCCCGAGAGATCCTCGGCGGGCTCCCGGAGCGCGAAGATCGCCGAACGGATCTCCTGGATCGTGACGTCCAGTTCGTCCACGGCCTTGCCAACTCCCTCACGCACTTCGGGCACGACCGTCCTGCGGTGGGCGTTCTCCAGCATCATCCCGGTCGCGAACAGCCGCTGGATGACCAGGTCGTGCAGGTCCCGCGCGATGCGGTCGCGGTCCTCGTACACCGCGAGCCGCTCCCGGTCGCGCTGTGCCTCGGCCATCATCAGCGCCAGCGCGGCCTGCGCGGCGAACCGGTCGGCCAGAGCCCGTTCGGCCCGGGTGAACGGACGCTCCCCCCGGGCCCGCGGCATCACGAGACCGCCGAGCACCCGCCCGTCGATGCACAGCGGCAGCAGCATGGTGGGTCCGTAGGCGCGCGCGAGCCCACGGCGCGTACGGGGATCGGTGGCCGCGTCGTCCACGTGGACGACGCGGCCACCGAGGAGCTGGGCGACGATCCCGTTCTCCGGGGGGATCACCGCGCCCAGTGCCTCCGTCGGCGGCGCCGAAGCGACGGCCGCGATCTCCAGCCCGCCTCCGTCGCGTGGCAGCAGCACGATCCCGGCGGCCGAACCCGAGAGCCTGCGGGCCTGCTCGGCGACGACCTGGAGGGCGTCGTCGGTGTCGCCGCCGGACAGCAGGGCGGTGGTGACCGCGACCGATCCGTCGATCCAGCGCTCCCGCTGCTGGGCCGCCTCGTACAGCCGGGCGTTGCCGATGGCGATGCCGGCCTCCGTGGCCAGCACCCGGACCATGGCCAGGTCGTAGTCGTCGAACGGCTCGCCGCCGTGCTTGTCGGCGAGGTACAGGTTTCCGAAGACCTCGCCGTGCACCCGGATGGGCACGCCGAGGAAACCGCGCATCGGCGGGTGGTGCGGCGGAAAGCCGCAGGAGCGCGGATCACCGGTCAGGTCCGCCAGCCGCATCGGTGCGGGCTCGCGGATGAGGGCACCGAGCAGGCCCTTGCGACCGTCGGGCAGGCGCCCGATCCGGCCGGCGGTCGCCTCGTCGATCCCGTGGTGGACGAAGTCGGCAAGGCCGTCACCGTCCTCCGCGACGACGCCGATGGCCGCGTACCGGGCGTCCGCCAGGGCGGCCGCCGTCTCACAGATCCGGTTCAGCGTGGCGTGCAGTTCCAGGCCGCTGCCGACGGACCGCATCGCCTCCAGCAGCTTGGACACCCGCAGCCCCAGCTCGGCCGAGGCCCCGTGCCGGGGCGGCCGGGGTCCGTGTGAGGGAACTGCGGGCATGGCCTGAGCCTAATGAGACCGTTTTATTCAGGAAAGTCGGATTTCCGTTTTGCTCACTGCCCGCCGAAGAGGGCTCCGGACAGTCCCCACCGGGCACGCGCCCCAGGAGCACCACCGAGGCACCCGCCCAGGGAGCACGCGAGCCGACGACGGCCCGGTACACGCCTTCTACCGCGTGGCCACCAGCAGCTCCGACGCCGCCTCCCGCTCGATCATCTCCCGCAGCGGCCCCACCACGGCGGCCAGCTCCGCGAACGTGCCCCGCTGCACCACGCGGCCCTCGTCCAGGACGATCACCTCGTCCACGGCCTCCAGCCCGGCCAGGCGGTGCGTGATCAACAAGGTGGTACGGCCTTCGGTGGCGGCCAGCAGATCGGCGGTGAGCGCATCGGCGGTCGGCAGGTCGAGGTGCTCGGCGGGCTCGTCGAGCACCAGCACCGGGAAGTCGGCCAGCAGCGCCCGGGCCAGGGCGAGTCGCTGGCGCTGGCCGCCGGACAGCCGCGCCCCGTGCTCCCCGACCAGTGTGTCGAGGCCGTCGGGCAGACCGTCGGCCCACTCCAGCAGCCGGGCCCGGGCGAGGGCGGAGCACAGCTCCTCGTCCGTGGCGTCCCGCCTGGCCAGCAGCAGGTTCTCGCGCACCGAGCTGTCGAAGAGGTGCGCGTCCTGGGCGCACAGCCCGACGAGCCGCCGTACGTCGTCGCCGTCCAGGGCGCAGGCGTCGACACCTGCCAGCGTGTACGAACCGGCCTCCGCGTCCAGGAACCGCAGCAGCACCTGCGCCAGCGTGGTCTTGCCCGAGCCGGACGTCCCCACCACGGCGACGCGGCACCCCTCGGCCAAGGTCAGGTCCAGCCCGGTGAGCGCCTGGCACGACTGCCCGGCGTGACGGGCCCTGAGCCCCTCGAGGACGACCGGGAACGGTGAGGAGGGCGCCGAGCGGGGCTCCTCCGGCTCCCGTACGGGCTCCGGGGCGTCGAGGACCTCGTACACGCGCTCGGCGCTCCTGCGCACCCGCTGCCGGTACTGCACCGCGAGCGGCAGGCCGAGGACGGCCTCGAAGGCGGCCAGCGACGTGAGGATCACGACCGCGGTCAGCAGCCCGTCGAGCCTGCCGTCGGCCACCGCCTGGACGGCGACCAGCGCGGCCGCGGCGACGGTCAGCCCCGAGATCAGCGCGGCCAGCCCGTCGCCGAGCGCGGTGGCGGTGGCCCCGCGCGAGGCGATCGCGGTGAGCGTGCCGTCGGCCCGCCGGGCCTCGGCCGCCCGCGCCGGCAGAGCGCCGGCGACGGTCAGCTCGGCGGTGCCGGTGAGCAGGTCGGTCACGCGCGTGGCGAGCACACCGCGTGCGAGGGCCAGCCTGCGCTCGGCCCTCCGGGCCGCGGCCGCGGTGATCACCGGGACGCCCGCGCCCGCGGCCAGCAGACCGACCGCGAGTACGGCAGCGGCCTCCGGCAGCAGCCAGGCCACGAAGCCGACGGACGCCGCGGACACGACCACCGCCGCCCCGGCCGGCAGCAGCCAGCGCAGCCAGTAGTCCTGCAACGCGTCCACGTCGGCGACGAGCCTCGCCAGCAGATCGCCCCGGCGGCTGCGGCGGAGCCCGGCGGGCGCCCGCCGCTCCAGGCGCCGGTAGACGGCGACCCGGGCATCGGCCAGCATGCGCAGCACGGCGTCGTGCGACACGAGCCGCTCGGCGTACCGGAACACCGCGCGCCCGATCCCGAAGGCCCGCGTCGCCGTCACGGCCAGCATCAGATACAGCACCGGCGGCTGCTGCGAGGCCCGCGAGATCAACCACCCCGAGGTGGCCATCAGCCCGACGGCACTGCCGAGGGCGAGGCTGCCGAGCAGCAGCGCGAGCCCGAGCCGCCCCCGGCGGGCTGCGGACATCGCCCGGACCCGGGTGAGTACGCCGCCACGCGCTTCCGACCGGGTCCCGGGGGCGTTGGCCGGCCGGTCCGTGTCATACGTCCCGGCCACCTCGTCGACCGGGCGGGACTCGATGACGCCCGGAGCAGCCGGGCGCGACAGGGCGGTGACCACCGGCTCCTGCAGCCGCACCACCCGGTCGGCCACCTCCAGCAGCGCCGGACGGTGCACCACCAGCAGGACCGTCCGGCCCGCCGCGAGCCGCCGCACCGCGGCCACGACCTCGGCCTCCGTCGCCCCGTCCAGGGCTGCCGTCGGCTCGTCGAGCAGCAGCACCGGCCGGTCCGCGAGGAACGCCCGGGCCAGCGCCAGCCGCTGCCGCTGACCGGCCGACAGTCCCGCTCCGTCCTC
The DNA here is from genome assembly GCF_047946815.1 of Streptomyces hamibioticus. Taxonomy (NCBI): domain Bacteria; kingdom Bacillati; phylum Actinomycetota; class Actinomycetes; order Kitasatosporales; family Streptomycetaceae; genus Streptomyces; species Streptomyces hamibioticus. The sequence continues at coordinate 3,769,219 of NZ_JBKKQY010000001.1, read as the reverse complement.
GCCGAGCACCGTGTCGGTGCCCTCGGGCAGCGCGTCCACGAAGCCGATCGCCCCGGCCGCCCTCAGCGCCCGGCGTACGGCGGCATCGTCGGCGTCGGGACGGGCCAGCCGGACGTTCTCGGCGATGGTCCCGGCGTACAGCTGCGGCCGCTGCGGTACCCAGGCGACCTGGGCGTGCCACTGAGCCGGGTCGAGCCCGGCGAGATCGGCGCCCCCGACGCGGACCCGGCCGGCTGAGGGCCGGACGAAGCCCAGCAGGACGTCGAGGAGCGTCGACTTGCCCGTCCCGCTCGGTCCGACCAGCGCCACCGTCTCCCCGGGCTCGACGGTGAAGCTCACGTTCGACACGGCATCCCCCGACCGTCCCGGGTAGCGGACCGCCACGCCTTCGAAGGACAGGGCACCGCCCGCCGGCACCGGTCCGGTCCCGCGCTCCGGCATGGGCGCCTCCAGGACCGCGAAGATCTCCTCCGCCGCCCCGAGCCCCTCGGCCGCCGCGTGGTACTGGGCGCCGACCTGCCGCAGCGGCAGATACGCCTCGGGCGCGAGGATGAGCACGACCAGCCCGTCGTACAGCGCCATGTCGCCGTGGACGAGGCGCATGCCGATGGTCACGGCGACGAGCGCCACCGAGAGGGTGGCGAGCAGTTCCAGGGCGAAGGAGGACAGGAAGGCGATCCGCAGCGTCCGCATGGTCGCCTGCCGGTACTCACCGGTGATCCGCTTGATCGACTCGGCCTGCGCCTTGGCCCGGCCGAACACCTTCAGGGTGGGCAGCCCGGCGACCACGTCCAGGAAGTGGCCGGACAGCCGGGACATCAGCCGCCACTGACGGTCCATCCGGGACTGCGTGGCCCAGCCGATCAGCACCATGAAGAGCGGGATGAGCGGCAGGGTGCCGACGATGATGGCCGCCGACACCCAGTCCTCGGTGACGATCCGCACCAGCACCGCCACCGGCACCACCACCGCGAGCCCCAGCTGCGGCAGATAGCGCGAGAAGTAGTCGTCCAGGGCGTCGACTCCCCGAGTGGCCAGAGCGACCAGCGACCCCGTCCGCTGCCCGCTCAGCCAGCCGGGCCCGAGCGCGGTGGCCCGCTCCAGCAGCCTTCCCCGCAACTCCGACTTCACGGCCGCGCTCGCCCGGTGCGCGGCCAGCTCGGTGAGCCAGCCGACCAGCGCCCGGCCACAGGCGACGGCCACCAACAGCAGCAGGGACGTGCGGAGTTCGGCGACGGTCCGGCCGTCCTGGAAGGCCCCCACCACCACCTCGGCGATGAGCATCGCCTGCGCGATGACCAGTCCGGCGCCGATGGCGCCCAGGCCGACGACCGCGATCAGGAAGAGCCGGGTGGTGCGGGCGTACCGCAGAAGACGTGGATCGATGGGTTTCACGTGAAACATGCCCTCTCGTCCCGAGGGTGTGTTTCACGTGAAACATCGATCGAGCGAGTCGGTCGAAAGACACCATATGAAACACACCCTGGCCGGGCTCAGTGCGCGGCGTCCGCGATGTGGTGGGTGCCGATGCGCTTGCGGAACACCCAGTACGTCCACCCCTGGTAGAGCAGCACGACCGGTGCGGCGATCCCCGCCAGCCAGGTCATGATCTTCAGGGTGTACGCGCTGGACGAGGCGTTGGTGACGGTGAGGCTCCAGTCCTCGTTCAACGTCGACGGCATGACGTTCGGGAAGAGCGCCAGGAAGAGCATCGCCACGGCGGCCACGATGGTGACGCCGGACAACGTGAAGGACCATCCCTCGCGCCCGGCCTGGTTGGCCATCAGCGCGGCGACCAGGGCAGCGACGGCCACCGCCAGGGCCACCAGGCTCTTGCCGTCACCGTTGTCGAGCTGGGTCCACACCAGGAAGACGGAGGCCAGCGCGGCCGTGAGAAGACCGACGCGCGACGCGAGCCTCCGCGCCCGCTCCCGGATCTCCCCGACCGTCTTCAGCGCCGTGAACACCGCCCCGTGGAAGGTGAACAGCGTCAGCGTCACCAGGCCGCCGAGCAGCGCATAGGGGTTGAGCAAGTCCCAGACGGTACCGACGTACTCCAGATCCCGGTCGATCTTCACGCCTCGGACGATGTTGCCGAAGGCCACGCCCCACAGGAACGCCGGGATCAACGAGGTCCAGAAGATCGCGGTCTCCCAGTTCCGCTGCCAGCTCTCCTCGGGCCGCTTCACCCGGTACTCGAAAGCCACGCCCCGGACGATCAGGCACAGCAGGATGACCAGCAGGGGCAGGTAGAAGCCGGAGAACAGCGTGGCGTACCACTCGGGGAAGGCGGCGAAGGTGGCGCCGCCGGCCGTGAGCAGCCAGACCTCGTTGCCGTCCCAGACGGGGCCGATGGTGTTGATCAGCACCCGCTTCTCGGGGCGGTTGCGGGCCAGCAGTTTGGTCAGGACGCCGACCCCGAAGTCGAAGCCCTCCAGGAAGAAGTAGCCGATCCACAGGACGGCGATCAGGACGAACCAGACGTCGTGCAGTTCCATGACTGTGCAACTCCCTCGGCCTAGTACGAGAAGGCCATCGGCTTGTCGGCGTCACGGGCGTCGCCGCCGATCTTCGTGGGCGGGTTGAGGTCGGCGTCGGTCAGCTCGGGCGGCCCGGCCTTGACGTACTTGGCCAGCAGCTTGACCTCGATGACGGCGAGGATCGCGTAGAGGGTGGTGAAGGCGATCATCGAGATGAGGACCTCGGCCTGGGACACACCGGGGGAGACCGCGTCGCGGGTCTGGAACAGTCCGTAGACGACCCACGGCTGGCGGCCCATCTCGGTGAAGATCCAGCCCCAGGAGTTGGCGATCAGCGGGAAGCCCATCGTCCACAGGGCCAGCAGCCAGTACAGCCGGGTGAGCTTGGAGCCGAGCGGCTTCTTCAGCAGCACCAGGCGCGGTACCTCGTCCTCACCGGTCCGGTGGGCGGCCGGCAGCAGGAACTTCTTCCGGGTCAGCCACAGCCCGAGCAGACCGAGGGAGAAGGACGCCATGCCGAAGCCGATCATCCAGCGGAAGCCCCAGTAGGCGACGGGGACGATGGGCTTGTAGTCACCGGGTCCGAACTTCTCCTGCAGGGCCTCATTGGTGTCGTTGATGCCCGGCACGTACGACTCGAAGTCGCTGTGGGCGAGGAAGGACAGCAGTCCGGGGATCTCCAGGGCGACCTTGTTGTGTCCCTTGTCGACGTCCCCGTAGGCGAAGACGGAGAAGGGTGCCGGCTCCTCGCCGTCCCACAGGGCCTCGGCGGCGGCCATCTTCATCGGCTGCTGCTCGTACATGACCTTGCCGAGGGTGTCGCCGCTCACCGCGGTGAGCAGACCGCCGACCGCCATGGTGACCAGGCCGAGCCGGAGCGAGGTCCGCATCACCGGGATGTGCTTCTTGCGCATCAGGTGGAAGGCGGCGATGCCCACCATGAAGGCGCCACCGGTGAGGAAGGCTGCCGAGAAGCTGTGGAAGACCTGGTTCAGTGTGGTGTTCTGGGTGAGGACCGCCCAGAAGTCGGTCAGCTCGGCGCGGCCCTTCTCCTCGTTGATCCGATAGCCGACCGGGTGCTGCATCCAGGAGTTCGCCGCGAGGATGAAGTACGCCGACAGCAGCGTGCCGAGCGAGACCATCCAGATGCAGGCCAGGTGGATCTTCTTGGGCAGCTTGTCCCAGCCGAAGATCCACAGGCCGATGAAGGTCGACTCGAAGAAGAAGGCGATCAGAGCCTCGAAGGCGAGCGGTGCTCCAAAGACATCACCGACGAACCGGGAGTAGTCCGACCAGTTCATCCCGAACTGGAACTCCTGCACGATGCCGGTGACCACGCCCATGGCGATGTTGATCAGGAAGAGCTTGCCCCAGAACTTGGTCGCCCGGAGGTACTTCTCCTTCCCGGTGCGCACCCAGGCGGTCTCCAGACCGGCCGTGAGGGCCGCCAGCGAGATCGTCAGAGGGACGAACAGGAAGTGGTAGACGGTGGTGATGCCGAACTGCCAGCGCGCCAGCGTCTCCGGCGCCAGAGCCATGTCCACGTCGTCGTTCTCCTTACATCGCCACGTCACATCGCCACATCGCCGTGGTTCAGCGGCGCCTTTATGCGTGTATGTCGCACCTAACTTGGGAGCAACCCGACACGCTTGTGAACGCGTTCACATTCACAAGCAATTATGACCTACTGCTTTTCAGCCCCGGAAGGGGGGTCCCCTGTGACGTCAACCCCTTGGCAAGAACTTCAACATATTGTTGAATCCGCCGCATGGACACACAGGGACAGCAGACCCAGATCCGGATTTCCTGGCCGGCGGGACACCTCACCGCGACCCTCGACAACACCGCCACCACGCAGGCGCTTCTCAAGACCCTGCCGCTGACGGCAAGCGCCAACACCTGGGGTGAGGAGGTGTACTTCGACACAGGTGTGTCGGTTTCACGTGAAACGGACGCCCGGCAGGTCGTCGAGCCGGGCACGGTCGCCTTCTGGACCGACGGCGACGCCCTGGCCCTCCCCTACGGACCGACGCCGATCTCGCGAGGCGACGAGTGCCGCCTCGCGAGCCCGTGCAACGTGATGGGCCGCCTGGACGGGGACCCGCGCCTCCTGGCGACGGTCCGCAGCGGAGACCCGGTGCGCGTGGAGATCGTGGACGCCTAGAGTCTGCCTGGTGCGGCCCCCGGCAGCCCGATCGCTCCGGACATCACAGCCCGCCCGGAGCGCTCGGTGCCCTACGGCCCTACAGCTCCTTGCGGAACGCTTCCGCCACCTTCAGGAAGATGTCGTTCGCCTCGCTCTCGCCGACCGTCACCCGCACACCCTCGCCCGGGAACGGTCGGACGACCACGCCGGCCCGCTCACAGGCCTCCGCGAAGGCGGCCGTCCGCTCCCCCAACCTCAGCCACACGAAGTTGGCCTGGGTCTCCGGCACCGTCCAGCCCTGGTCGCGCAGCCCGTCGACCACGCGCGTGCGCTCACACACCAGGGAGCCGACCCGGCCGAGCAACTCGTCCTCGGCCCGCAGCGAAGCGATCGCGGCCTCCTGCGCGAGCTGGCTCACACCGAACGGCACCGCCGTCTTGCGCAGCGCCGCCGCCACCGGCTCGTGGGCGATGGCGAAGCCGACTCGCAGCCCCGCCAGGCCGTAGGCCTTGGAGAAGGTCCTCAGCACGCAGACGTTGGGCCGCTCGCGGTACAGCTCACAGCCGTCCGGCACCTCGGGGTCACGGATGAACTCCCGGTAGGCCTCGTCGAGCACGACCAGGACATCACCGGGCACCCGGTCCAGGAACCGCTCCAGCTCGGCTCGGCGCACCACCGTGCCGGTCGGGTTGTTGGGGTTGCAGACGAAGATCAGCCGGGTCCGGTCGGTGATGGCGGCCGCCATCGCGTCCAGGTCGTGCACGTCTCCCGGCGTCAGCGGAACCCGCACCGAGGTGGCGCCGCTGATCTGCGTGATGATCGGGTACGCCTCGAAGGACCGCCAGGCGTAGATCACCTCGTCACCGGGTCCGGAGGTCGCCTGGAGCAACTGCTGGGCCACACCGACGGACCCGGTACCGGTGGAGATGTGGGAGACGGGCACGCCGAACCGTTCCGACAGCTCGTTCATCAGGCCCGTGCACGCCATGTCCGGGTACCGGTTGAAGGAACCGGCCGCCGCCGTCACCGTCTCCATCACGCTCGGCAGCGGCGGATAGGGGTTCTCGTTGGAGGACAGCTTGTACGCCACCGGCCCGTCGGCAGCGGCGGGCTTGCCCGGCTTGTAGGTGGGGATACCCTCCAGCTCGGCACGCAGCTTGGGGCTCGTCTCGCTCACCGCAGTCCTCCTCGTGACCACCACCGGCATCGAATACTCCTCACCTTATGAGGATTCGGCGCCGCTGCGTATAGGTGCGGACCGAGCCGGCCGGCCACCGAGGCCCGGACCCGGCGGAGACGTGGCACCTCGTCAGCCACACTGGCATCAACGGCATCAGTGCATGAAGGCGTACGATTCGGGGGCGCGCTGCACATATATCTACGCGCCGGTGGCTCACGCCGTGGCGCGCATCCCCCGTGAAGGTGAGTTGAGACCTCTTCGCAACCTCGGGGCCTCGCCAGGCACGCGGACGCCAAGACGTCACGTACTGGGGTACGGAGGGTCAACTGGCTTACTTTCCAAGGGCGTTGGCCGCAAAAGACCATGCAGAAACGTGCCTGTCAACGCGTGCATATGCGTCCGCACTACCCCACTGCATGAGCCCTACTATCGGCTCGCCATGACAGCAGCAGGGAAGCACCAGGTGAGCCGCGCGGAAACCTCACGTCGAGGCAGCAGGCCGGGTCGGGCGGGCATCAGGGACGTGGCCGCCGCCGCCGGAGTCTCCATCACGACCGTCTCCGACGCCCTCAACGGCAAGGGCCGGCTCCCGGACGCCACCCGCCGCCATGTCCGCGAGGTCGCCGACCGGCTGGGCTACCGGCCCTCGGCCGCCGCCCGTACGCTCCGCACCGGCAAGTCTGGCCTCATCGGCCTGACCGTCACGACGTACGGGGATGAACCTTTCACCTTCACGGAGTTCGCCTACTTCGCCGAGATGGCGCGCGCCGCCACCTCCGCCGCGCTCGCCCGCGGATACGCCCTCGTCATCCTGCCGGCGACCTCCCGCCACGACGTGTGGTCCAACGTCGCCCTGGACGGCACGGTCGTCATCGACCCCTCCGACCAGGATCCGGTCGTCAGCGAGCTGGTCCGCCAGGGTTTACCGGTCGTCTCCGACGGCCGTCCGGCGGGAGCGCTCCCGGTCACCGCCTGGGTTGACAACGACCACGAGGCCGCCGTACTCGGCATCCTCGACCACCTCGCCGACGCCGGTGCCCGCCGCATCGGCCTGCTCACCGGAACCTCGACCGACACGTACACCCATCTGTCGACCACCGCGTACCTGCGCTGGTGCGACCGGGTCGGCCAGGACCCGGTGTACGAGGCCTACCCGGCGCACGATCCGTGCGCGGGCGCCGTGGCCGCCGACCGACTGCTCGCCCGCCCCGACCGCCCCGACGCCGTCTACGGGCTGTTCGACCCCAACGGCACCGATCTGCTCGCCGCCGCCCGGCGCTACGGGCTGCGCGTCCCCGACGACCTGCTGCTGGTGTGCTGCAGCGAGTCGACGGTCTACGCCAGCACCGAGCCGCCCATCACGACGCTGTCGCTGAAGCCGCGCCGCATCGGCACGGCGGTGATCCAGCTGCTCATCGACGCCATCGAGGGGCTCGACTCCGACCAGCCGGTCGAGCAGGTCATACCGACCGAGCTGATCGTGCGCACCTCCTCGCAGCGCCGCCCGCCGCGCACGACGGTCAGTCCACCGCGGTCGCCGGAGGGCACCTAGGGGCGGGCCGCCGCCGTGGCCGGTGAGCGAGGGCCGCGACGCAGCGGGTGTGCCGGCCGCGTCGGCCGCCGGCGTGTGGCGGGGACGCGCCGAGCGGCGGACGGCGGAAACGGCCGCCGGGCTCGGCGGCCGGTCGCGCAGACGGCCCCTGGAGTGGGACGAAGCCGGGCCCAATCGGGGCGAAAGCCACGGTGAAGAAGCGCCTTGTTCCGATTCACCACCCCTGGGTCATCACACAGCGCGATCCGCATTCCTATGATGGGCCCACGACACCGCGGGCCGCTGCGACCAGGCAGTCCGAAGCGGTGCAGATGCGGCGCGATGGTGGAGGGGTCGATGACTCAGGGGGCCGGTCAGGGACCCGAGGTGGAGCGGACGGCGACGCTGCGCGACTTCCGGGTGCCCGCGTACGTCCATGAGACCGGTCCGTACGGCCACAGCACGCACCCCGGTGACGTCGCTCCACCGCACCAGGAGGCCCACCCGGAGGGGTACACGCCCACCGAGCGCGACCTGCCCGTCATCAACCGGGGCGACACGGTGCAGGTGACCGTCGAGCCCGTGACGACGCCCGCCGCACAGCCCACCACGGGCCAGGGCCCGCTGTACGTGGTCGGCGACGTACACGGCTATCTCGACGAGCTGATGGCCGCCCTCCAGGAGAAAGGCCTGATCGACGCCGCCGGGCACTGGAGCGCGGGCACCACCCGGCTGTGGTTCCTCGGCGACTTCACCGACCGCGGCCCGGACGGCATCGGCGTCATCGACCTCGTGATGCGCCTGTCCGCCGAGGCCGCCGCGGCCGGCGGCTACTGCAAGGCGCTGATGGGCAACCACGAACTGCTGCTGCTCGGCGCCAAGCGGTTCGGCGACACGCCCGTCAACTCCGGCGCGGGCACCGCCACCTTCCAGGCGGCCTGGCTGCTCAACGGCGGGCAGAAGACCGACATGGACCGCCTCCAGGACCATCACCTGCAGTGGATGGCCCGGCTCGACGCCCTCGAAGAGGTCGACGGCCACCTCCTCGTCCACTCCGACACGACCGCCTACCTCGACTACGGCCGTTCCATCGAAGAGGTCAACGACACCGTCCGCGAGACGCTCACGCGCAACGACGCCGACGAGGTGTGGGACCTGTTCCGCAAGTTCACCAAGCGCTTCTCCTTCCGGGACGAGGGCGGTGCCGACGCCGTTCGCTCGCTGCTGGACACGTACGGCGGCACCCGCATCGTTCACGGCCACAGCCCCATCCCGTACCTGCTGGGCGAGGTCGGCTCCGAGGACGGCGAGGAGGAGGAGCGCCCCGCGGTCGAGGGCCCGCACGTCTACGCCGACGGACTCGCCATCGCGATGGACGGCGGTGTGACCATGGCCGGAAAGCTGCTGGTCCAGCAACTGCCGCTGGGCGGCTGAGCGTTCGCCGAACGGGCGTCGGGCCGTCCCCGTGCGCGCAGGCAGGCACCCAATTTCTGGAAACCCCCTGTCACCGCCTGCCGTCACCGCTCTACCATCGGTCTATCCGTAGCAGGCTCCCCTCCGTTTCTGCCCGACGGCTCGTTGGCATGCGAGCCCAAGCCCTACGGAGCATCGGGGGATGCACATGAACAGCGTTCCGCAGCAATTGTTGAGCGAGGACCGTCAAGAGTACGAGCGGATCCTCAACGAAGCGCTGCGCACCGCACCACACCGCCCGGAACTGGCCGCTGTCGGACAGCGGCTCAACCCCGAACAACTGCGCACCATGGCGCTGGGCGCCACCGCACTCATCACCGCCGCGGCGGCCACCGAGTACCGGCACTACGTCAAGGTCCGCGAAGAACTGCGCCACCCGGTGCCGTCCACCGCGCCGTCGTCCGTACGCGAGTCCGGTTCCGACGAGCCGGGCAGGGGCGCGGCGGGGCTGGCCGTCACCATGGGCGAGGTCGCCGAGGCGGCGGGCGCGGGCGCCGTCGCCATCGTCGCCGTGCTGGCACCGGTCCTCGCCGGGACCGCCGCGGCGATCTTCCTGCTGGTCGGGTACGTCCTGAAGATGCTCGACCCCGGACAGGCGTTCGCCCGGACCATGCTCACCACCGGATGGGTCTTCGGCGCCGTGACCGCCGTCGCGATTTTCGTCGCCGCCGTGGGACTGCTGCTCACGGCACTGCGCAACCGGCCCTCCGCCGAGGCCGGGACGTACGGTGAACTCGACGGGGAGCTGGCCCGGGCCAGGGACGCCTGGCGCGAGGCGCTGCTGGAACGCGGCATCCTGCCGTTCCTGCGGGAGGCGCTGGCCGACCCGAGCACGGTGAACATCCTGCACCGTGCGGCACCGCACGCGCCGGCCGGCCGCATGCCGCAGCTCGGCTACGACCGCCCGGGGTTCAGCAGCCCCGACGACGGCTCCGCCGCCGGGCACCGTCCGCGCTACTCCAGCCCGGACTACACCAGCCCCGACTTCGGCGGGCCGGAGCACCGACCGGAGTGAGCACCGGCCCGCGCTCCCCGCGCGGAAGGGTCCGCGCGGGGGAGCGCCCGCCGGTCGCACGCCGGTGCAGTACCGCGGCCCGCCAGGTCAGGAAGGTCCCGCCCGGTCGCAGGCGCAGGACGGCCGGTCCCGGCCCCCGGCTCCGCCGAGCCCCCTCGGCCGGGAGGGGAAAGCTCAGCGGGCGGCCGGAGCAGGGGCTCAGTCCGCCAACGGGAGGTACACCCGGTTCCCGGCGGCCGCGAACTCCTGCGACTTCTGGGCCATGCCCTCCTCGATCTCGGCCTGGCTGCCGCCGTGCTCGCGGCGGATGTCCTGCGAGATCTTCATCGAGCAGAACTTCGGCCCGCACATCGAGCAGAAGTGGGCCGTCTTGGCGGGCTCGGCCGGCAGGGTCTCGTCGTGGAACTCCCGTGCCGTGTCCGGGTCGAGAGCCAGGTTGAACTGGTCCTCCCACCGGAACTCGAAGCGGGCGTCGGACAGCGCGTCGTCCCATGCCTGCGCATCAGGGTGTCCCTTGGCGAGGTCGGCTGCATGTGCGGCGATCTTGTAGGTGATGACGCCGGTCTTGACGTCGTCGCGGTTGGGCAGGCCCAGGTGTTCCTTGGGCGTGACGTAGCAGAGCATGGCCGTGCCCCACCAGGCGATCATCGCGGCACCGATGCCGGAGGTGATGTGGTCGTACGCCGGCGCGACGTCCGTCGTCAGCGGGCCGAGCGTATAGAACGGAGCTTCATCGCAGATCTCCTGCTGAAGGTCGATGTTCTCCTTGATCTTGTGCATCGGGACATGGCCCGGGCCCTCGATCATGGTCTGAACATGGAAACGCTTCGCGATGCGGTTGAGTTCCCCGAGCGTCTCCAACTCGGCGAACTGCGCCCGGTCGTTGGCGTCGGCGATCGACCCCGGACGGAGGCCGTCGCCGAGCGAGTACGTGACGTCGTAGGCGGCGAGGATCTCGCAGAGCTCCTCGAAGTTCTCGTAGAGGAACGACTCCTTGTGGTGCGCCAGGCACCACGCCGCCATGATCGAACCGCCCCGCGAGACGATGCCCGTCTTGCGGTTCGCGGTCAGCGGCACGTACGGCAGGCGCACGCCCGCGTGGACGGTCATGTAGTCCACGCCCTGCTCGGCCTGCTCGATGACCGTGTCCTTGTAGATCTCCCAGGTCAGTTCCTCGGCCTTGCCGTCGACCTTCTCCAGCGCCTGGTAGAGCGGCACGGTACCGATCGGCACGGGGGAGTTGCGCAGCACCCACTCACGGGTCGTGTGGATGTTCCGCCCGGTGGAGAGGTCCATGACCGTGTCGGCGCCCCAGCGGGTCGCCCAGGTCATCTTCTCGACCTCCTCCTCGATGGAGGAGGTGACCGCCGAGTTTCCGATGTTGGCGTTGACCTTCACCAGGAACCGCTTGCCGATGATCATCGGCTCGATCTCGGGGTGGTTGACGTTGGCCGGCAGTACGGCCCGCCCCGCCGCGATCTCCTCGCGCACGACCTCCGGCGAAACGTTCTCCCGGATGGCCACGTACTCCATCTCGGGCGTGACCTCGCCCCGGCGGGCGTACGCGAGCTGTGTGACCGCCTGTCCGTCCCGGCCGCGCCGGGGCTGGCGCGGCCGCCCGGGGAAGACCGCGTCGAGGTTGCGCAGGCCACCGCGCGGCGAGGTGTGCTTGATCCCGTCGTCCTCGGGGCGCACGGGACGGCCCGCATACTCCTCGGTGTCGCCGCGGGCGATGATCCAGTTCTCCCGCAGCGGCGGCAGGCCCCTGCGGACATCGGTATCGACCAGTGGATCGGTGTAAGGGCCCGATGTGTCGTACAGCGTGACCGACTGCCCGTTGGTGAGATGCACCTGACGGACCGGCACCCGCAGGTCGGGGCGCGAGCCCTCGATGTACCCCTTGTGCCAGCCGATGGACTTTCCGGCCTCCGCGGCCTCTCCGTTGGTGGAGTTCTGCGTGGAGGCAGGCGTGCTTGCGTCCTTGATGGTCATGAGACCTACTCCCTACGCCGGCATTACCCGGTAACAGGTTCGGCGGTCGACGCAGCGGTACCCGTCCGCCGACGTTTCGTGTGAAACATCACTCGTCTTCGGTGACGTTTCATGTGAAACATCGCTGGGACGGAGGTCAGCGCCCTCTCAGCCCGGTGCTCCGAGCTCCCGCGTGTACAAACGTGCCCCCCACGCTAGCGTCAATTCGGGCGTGCTGAACAGGGGGCCCGCTCGGTTCTTGCGATGATCGGTCGGTGACCACATCGCAGCAGCCCCCTTTCCCTCCGCCCGATCCGCGCCATGGACAGGGCGGTTCCGGTCCCGGTGGCGGCGGGGAGGGACACGGGCACGGACACGGACACGGGCAAGGACCCGGGCACGGGCACACGCACAGCCACGGACCCGCGACGCCGGTCTCCCAGCATCTGCGCAAGGTCATCGCAGCGGTCCTCATCCCGTTCGCCGCGGCGGTGGTCGTGGGTCTCGCGGTGCTGTGGCCGGGCGGTGCGCCGCCGCACGAGCGCACCGGCGTGGGTTTCGACCGGCAGACACAGCAGGCCACGGTCACCGAGGTGGTCGAGGTCGACTGCCAGGACGTCAACGCCTCGGGCGTCCCCCCGACCGGCGACACCTCGACCGCGGAGGGCTCCTCGGCGGTGCAGCGGCAGAACGGCACCTGCGGCAGGGCGACGATCCGCGTCGACACCGGCAAGGACAAGGGCCGCACGTTCACCGAGATCGTGCAGCCCGACCAGTCGCGGCAGCTGCGCGAGGGCCAGGAGGTCGTGGTCGCCTACGAGCCCTCCGCCCCCGAAGACCTGCAGTACTCGGTGGCGGACATCAACCGCCGGCTGCCGATGGCGCTGCTCGCCGGAATCTTCGCGGTCGCCGTCGTGGTCGTCGGACGCCTGCGGGGCCTCATGGCACTGATCTCGCTGGCCATCAGCTTCCTGGTGCTGAACTTCTTCATCCTCCCCGCGATCCTGCAAGGATCGAACCCTCTGATCGTGGCGGTGGTCGGGGCGAGCGCCATCATGCTCATGGCGCTGTATCTGTGCCACGGGCCGTCGGCCAGGACCTCGGTGGCGGTGCTCGGCACCCTGATCTCGCTGCTGCTGATCGGTGTCTTGGGGTCGATGTTCATCGGCTGGGCGGCGCTGACCGGCAACACGGACGACAACACCGGTCTCATCCACGGCCTGTACCCGTCGATCGACATGAGCGGTCTGCTGCTCGCCGGCGTCATCATCGGCTCCCTCGGCGTCCTGGACGACGTGACGGTCACCCAGACGTCGGCGGTCTGGGAGCTGCACGACGCCAACCCGACACTGGGCCGGCGGGGTTTGTACCGCGCGGGCATCCGCATCGGCCGCGACCACATCGCGTCCGTCGTCAACACGCTGGTCCTCGCCTATGCGGGTGCCGCCCTGCCGCTGCTGCTGCTGTTCTCGATCGCGCAGAGCAGCGTGGGAACGGTCGCCAACAGCGAGCTGGTCGCCGAGGAGATCGTGCGCACGCTGGTCGGCTCCATCGGCCTGGTGGCGTCGGTGCCGGTCACCACGGCGCTCGCGGCTCTGGTCGTCTCGGCCGACCGCTCCGGTCCCGGGGCGGCGCCGGCCGGCGGCGGCGCGGCTCCGGCACGCGGGGGCCGAGGCCGCCGTCGCAAACGCTGACGCTCGCCCGCTCGCCCGCTCGCCCGCTCGCCCGCGGCGAAGCGTTACGCCACCGACGTACGGCTGCCGTGACGCGTCAGCCCGCGCTCTGTTCCTCTGCCAGGATGCGGTCCAGGGCCTCGTCGAGATGGGCGTCGAAGTCGGCGAGCGCCCCCTCCTGGCCCAGCGGCACCAGCTTGTCCGTGCGGTCGAGGAAGGCCACCAGCGGAGCCGCCGAGGAGCGGAACAACGCCTGGTCACAGCCGACCTGAAGACGGATCAGCACCTCGGCCAGCGGTTCGGGATCCACGGGCTGGATCCGCACGTCCCCGTCGCCGCACGGCCGCCCCACCCCGTCGATCAGCAGTTCGCGGCCGAAGGCCCAGGTCACCGGAGCGTCGCCGGGCAGATGGAAGGTCAGCCGTACGGCATAGGGATCACAGGTCTCGTAGCGCAGCTCCACCGGGATGCGGAACGAGAGCTCCTCGGACACGAGAAAGCTCATCATGACCTCTGCCTGAACGGACTCGCGCATCGCCTACCCCGTCATTCGCCGTCGACTGGCCGGGAAATCAAAACCGCTGGATGAAATCGCTGGGTCAAACCTCTGATACTGGTGGCATCTTGCTGAACGTACACACCAGATCACAAGGAGTGAGTTTTCAGATACTGATAGAGAGCGCGAGCGAGCCCAGAAGCCGCCCCACTTCGTCCTGCAGCCGCAGCGCCGCGGGCAGCAGGCGGTCGGCCTGGTGGACGGGCAGCGAGATCGCCATCGTCGCGGCCGTGGTGCCGACGGTGATGGGAATCGCCGCGCATACCGTCCCCAGGGCGTACTCCTGGTGTTCGACGACCGGGTCCATCCGTCGCGCGTCGGCCAGCCGACGCAGCAGCTGCCGGTCGTCACGCACCGTGTACGGCGTGATCGACTGCACGGGGTAGCGGTCGAGGTGGTCGCGGCGGGCGGCCTCGTCCAGCTGCGACAGCAGGCACTGCCCGATGGCGTGGGCGTGCCCGGTCTCCCGGAAGTCGGCCCACTCCTCGACCGCCGGGTTGCCGGGGGTGTCGGAGACGCAGACGACCTCGATCTCGCCGTCGCAGTACATGGCGTAGTACACGGGTACGCCGATCGCGTCGCGCCAGCGGGCGAGCGCGTCGACGACCGTGCTGCGACGTTTCTGCCGCGCCCCCCTGCCGGCCAGGCGCTCGGCCGCGTCTCCCAGGAAGAACAGCCCCTTGTCGCGCCGGAGATAGCCCTCGTGCACGAGGGTGCGCAGGAGATGATAGGCCGTGGGGAGGGCCAGGCCGGTCTCGCGGGCCAGCTGCTTGGCCGGAGCTCCGTACGGGTGCTCGGCGACGCACTCCAGCAGGCGCATCGCGCGCTGCACGGAACCGATGAGCGTCATGGACGGCGAGTCCGCACCCGGTGGGTCCGCGGCCCGCGCCTCGGCGGGGTCTCTGCCCTCGGAGGGCGCCTCCGCGGAGGGAGGCGTCGAGTGAGGCTGCACAGGCAGTGCGTGCAGCGGAGCGGATGCGGTTTGAGCCGTGGCCAAGGGTCACTCCCGAAGCGCGAGGGGGCAGCCCGTGCGGGGAACACGGGGCGGGGGTGTACGCCGCTCGCGGGGGATCGTCCCCGCGTGGAGTTTCGGACTCTAACCGGCTGTTACCGCTTGCATACGTTCGGTGCGGGAAACTTCCCTCGGGCGAGGGAACCGGTGATTCCTGTTACCGCCACCGGTGCCCCACTGCCCTCACCAGTCGCTTCGGGAGGATGAACTCGCCGTGAACTTCCGTACGACGTAGATCAGTCCGCCGACCAGGGCGACGAAGACCAGCACCTTGAACAGAAGTCCGATCACGAAGCCGACCACACTGGCGATCAGCCCGCCGAACACCACCAGGGCGATGACCGGCACCGCGACCCACTTCACCCACCACGGCAGTCCCGCGAAGATCTCTCGCATCGCCCTCGTCCTCACCTCTTCGTCCGTCCCCGTCACCCGTCCGACTGGCCGGGTCCTGCGGGGTCCGGGAACCTGTCCGGGAGTCCCATCGAGGGAATCTCCCTCTGTCCTGCACTCGATGCTAGGGGCGCGAACGGTCCGGGCGGGCGCCCGGCATCCCTTGTCCTCCCCTGACCGGTCCCCTAGGGAATCCCGGGCCGGCGGCTCAGCTCTCGGGCGGAGAGAACACCACCAGAACTCGCAGGTCCTCGCTGATGTGGTGGAACTTGTGGGCGACACCGGCCGGCACGTACACCACGCTGCCGCGGGCGACCTGCGTGGTCTCCATGCCGACGGTGATCGAAGCGCGGCCGCTCACGACGAAGTACACCTCGTCCTGGGCATGCGGCTGCTGCGGGTCGGCCGTCCCCGCGTCGAGCGCGTACAGTCCGACCGACATGTTCCGCTCCCGCAGGAACTGGAGGTACGCCCCGTCGTTGGCGGCGCGCTCCGCCTCCAGTTCGTCCAGCCGGAATGCCTTCATCGCCCTGTCCGCCCCTGCCTCGCCAGTCATTTCCGAGCGTGTCTGCCACGATCAGACACATGAAGAATTTCCTAGTCAAGACGATCGCCAACGCGGGAGCCCTGGCCGTCGCCGTGTGGCTGCTGGACAAGATCACCCTGGCCGGGGGCAGCACGGGCGAGAAGGTCGGCACGCTGATCCTCGTCGCGCTGGTCTTCGGCCTGGTGAACCTGCTGGTCAAGCCGGTCGTGCAGCTGCTGACCCTGCCGCTGTTCATCCTGACCCTCGGCCTGTTCACCCTGGTGGTGAACGCGCTCATGCTGTTGCTCACCTCCTGGCTGGCCGATCAGCTCGACCTGAGTTTCCACGTGGAGGGATTCTGGACCGCGGTCCTGGGCGGCCTGATCGTCTCGGTCGTCTCCTGGGCCCTCAACGCCTTCCTGCCCGACAAGGACTGAGTCCCGATGACCTACCACGTCTGTTTCGTGTGCACCGGCAACATCTGCCGCTCCCCGATGGCCGAGTCGGTCTTCCGCGCGCGTGTGGCGGAGGCCGGTCTGGAGGGCCTGGTCGAGGTGGACAGCGCCGGCACGGGCGGCTGGCACGAGGGCGAGGGCGCCGACCCGCGCACCATGGCCGTCCTGGAGCGCAACGGCTACGACCTGGACCACACGGCCCGGCAGTTCCACGTGTCCTGGTTCTCCCGTCTGGACCTCGTCGTCGCCCTCGACGCGGGCCACCTGCGGGCGCTGCGCCGACTGGCTCCGACCGAGCAGGACGCGGCGAAGGTACGGCTCCTGCGGTCCTACGACCCCGCCGCCCGGGGTGCCGGTCTCGACGTTCCCGACCCGTACTACGGGGGCGCGGACGGCTTCGAGGAGTGCCTTGAGATGGTGGAGGCGGCGAGCACCGGGCTGCTCGCCGCGGTACGTGACCATGTGGAAGGACGGGCGGCATGAGCGATTCCGCCACGCACGACGGGGACGGGCACAACAGGGCCGGCACGAGCACGGAAGCACTGCCTCCGGGCGCCGGTGACGGCACGCGCGCGGTGCGGGCGGGGCTCCCGGAGCCGGTGAAGCATGAACCGGCCTTGCCCGGCCCCGTGTTCGCCGCCCACTTCCATCTCCCGGGCGACCCCACCGGCCCGTATACCTACGGGCGCGACGAGAACCCCACCTGGACGCTGCTGGAGCAGGCCATCGGCGCTCTGGAAGCGCCGGGACGGGACGACGTCGAGACGTTGGCGTTCGCCTCCGGCATGGCCGCCATCTCGTCGGTGATCTTCTCCCAGCTGCGCGCCGGGGACGTCGTCGTCCTGCCCAGCGACGGTTACCAGGTGCTTCCCCTGGTGCGTGAGCAGCTGGAGGCGTACGGCATAGAGGTGCGCACGGCGCCGACCGGCGGCGACGCCCAGCTCGACGTGCTGGACGGCGCCCGGCTGCTGTGGATCGAGACGCCGTCGAACCCGGGGCTCGACGTGTGCGACGTCCGGCGGCTCGTCGAGGCGGCACACGCGCGTGGCGCTCTTGTCGCCGTCGACAACACCCTCGCCACCCCGCTGGGCCAGCGGCCGCTGGAGCTGGGCGCCGACTTCTCCGTGGCCAGCGGGACCAAGCAGCTCACCGGCCACGGTGACATCCTCCTCGGGTACGTCGCCGGACGCGGCGGCGCGGCCATGACCGCCGTACGGCGCTGGCGAAAGATCGTCGGAGCGATTCCCGGGCCGATGGAGGCCTGGCTCGCCCACCGGTCCATCGCCACGCTCCAGCTGCGCGTCGACCGGCAGAACGCCACCGCGCTGCGGCTGGCCGAGGCCCTGCGGGAGCGGCCGGAGGTGACCGGACTGCGCTACCCGGGGCTGCCCGACGACCCGTCGCACAAGGTCGCCTCCCAGCAGATGCGACGCTATGGGTGCGTCGTTTCCTTCACGCTGCCCACTCGCGCGCGTGCCGATCGCTTTCTCGACGCGCTGCGCCTTGTGGACGACGCGACGAGCTTCGGCGGGGTGCGGTCCACTGCCGAGCGGCGCGGACGCTGGGGCGGCGACGCGGTGCCGGAGGGCTTCATCCGGTTCTCGGTCGGAGCGGAGGATCCCGACGACCTGGTCGCGGACGTACTGCGGGCACTGGACGTCTCGGCGGACTGAATCCGGCCATGCGAACGACGGACGGTCCGAGCCTCCCCCCTCGTGGCTCGGACCGTCCTCGGTTCCGCGCGCGAAGAACCGCGCAAACAAGGCTAGTTGACTCAGTGTCAGTGTCCAATCACAGTAGCGACAGAGACCTATCGACATATTTATAGTGGTGCGTGGCCGGGGGGCCGGGAGAAGGGCAGGGGAGGGGACGTTTTCCGTGGATCTGGCCTTACTGCGCACCTTCGTGACCGTGCACCGGGCCGGTTCCTTCACGCGTGCGGCCGCCCTGCTCGGCCTTTCCCAACCGGCCGTCACCTCGCAGATCCGCACACTGGAACGGCAGCTCGGCCGGCCTTTGTTCCTCCGGCAGGCACGCGGTGTGACGCCGACGAGCATCGGTGACGAACTCGCGCACAAGGCCGCGCCGCATCTCGACGCCCTGGTGGAGATAGCCGAGTCCGGGCTGGACGACACCTCCTCCTTGCGCACACTGCATCTCGCCGGGCCCCCGGAGTTCACCGCCGAGCGAGCACTGCCCGCCCTCACGGAGCTGACCGGCGAGGACGGTCAGGGCTTCGCGTTGCGCGTCTCCTTCGGGAACGCCGAAGAATCCCTGGAGGGACTGGCCGCCGGCCATCACGATCTGGCTATCGGCACCGTCCGTCCGCGCGGCACCCTGCTCACGGCGACTCCGCTCTGCGACGAGGAGCACGTCCTCATCGCCGCGCCGCGCTGGGCCAAGCAGGCGGCCACCGGCGCCCCCGGCCGCGACGGCGCGCCGGCCCTTGAGCAGGTCCCGGTCGTCGAGGTGCACGAGTCGCTGCCCCTGGTCACCCGCTACTGGGCGTCCGTCTTCGACTCCTGCCCCGCCGCCACGGGCACGGTCATCGTTCCCGACCTGCGTGCGGTGCTCGCCTGTGCCGTCGCGGGCGCCGGTCTTGCGGTGCTGCCACGCTATCTGTGCACGGAGGCTCTCCGGCGCGGCGACGTCGTCGCCCTGCACGAGCCGACCGTGCCGCCACTGCGGACGTACTTCCTCGCCGTGCGCACCGGCACCCTCGCGATGCCGCACATCGCCAGGGCCCACGAGTGGCTGCTCCGGTCGGCGGCCGACTGGAACTGAGACGAGGTTTCACGTGGAACCAGCCGGGCCACATTTCCTGCATGACCGTCCGACCCGTGGTCAAGCGCACCGCTCGTGCCGTTCTTCTGGACGGCGACGATCTGATCCTGATCAAGCGCACCAAGCCCGGCGTGGATCCCTACTGGGTCACTCCGGGCGGTGGGGTCGAGCCGGGAGACACCACCGTCGTCCACGCCCTGCACCGTGAGGTGTACGAGGAACTCGGTGCCAAGATCACCGACGTGGTGCCGTGCTTCGTCGACACCGTGGAGCACATCGGGGAAGACGGCGGCGCGACCGGTGTGAAGGTGCAGCACTTCTTCGTCTGCCGTCTGGAATCCATGGACCCCTCCCTGCGGCACGGCCCCGAGGTCGAGGAGCCCACCGGCGAGTACGAGATCGTGCGGGTGCCGTTCACCCGGGTCGGCATCGCATCCGTCCATCTGGTCCCGCTGTCCCTGCGGCACTACCTTGACGGCAATATCGAAGGGGTGCGCGCCATGCATGCCCCCGACCTCGGATGACACCGGTCCAGGTCGGTTCCCTGCGCCCACTCGCCGCCCTCGCTGTTTCACGTGAAACGTCGTGCGGATGACCGTCCGCTGTGCAGTCGGACACGGCATGGCCAAAAGCTCGCGTCTCTCAGCCGAAACAGGTGGACGCCAGGGCCCCTCGTCAGCCAGCCTGACCTGCGTGCCGACTCCTTCCCTTGCCGCTCTGCCGATCCGCCGCCTGACGCTTCGCGATCTCACCGCGTGCGCCGACTTGTCCGAGGACCGGGGGTGGCCACGCGAAGAGCACAAATGGAGTTTCCTGCTCACGGCCGGCAAGGGCTACGGCATCGACGACCCCGACGGCGGACTCGTGAGTGCCTGCGCCGTCACCGAGTACGGGCCGCACGACCGCCCCGCCCTGGCAGCCATCGGCATGGTGCTGGTCGCCGAACGGCATGCCCGGCAAGGCGTCGGGCGTCGGCTGATGCGCCACGTGACCGCGACGATGGGCCCCACCCCCCTCACACTGCACGCGACCCCGAGCGGTCAACCGCTCTACGAGGAGATCGGATTCAAGGTCACCGGGCGGGCCGAAATGGTGCGCGGCCACTTCACGCCGGGCGACTCCGTGCCGGAGGTCACCACCCGGGCGGCCACCGCGGAGGACATCACCACCATCCTGCGGCTCGACGAGGAGGTGTTCGGCGTCGACCGCACGCATATCGTCACCCGGCTGCCCGCCTTCGCCGACCAGCTGCGGGTGGCGGAGGAGAACGGCCGGCTCATCGGATACGCGGCGGCTTGGCCCAACATGGACACCCAGGTCGTGGGACCGCTGATCGCCCGTGACACGGACACCGCCAAGGCCCTGATCGCTTCCCTCGCCGCCCACACCGACCGCCCGCTGCGCACCGACATCGATGTGCGCCACGACGAGCTGATCAGCTGGGCGAAGGCCCACGGCCTGGCGTCCATCGCCTTCAACGTCGTCATGACGCACGGCATCACGCAACTGCCCGGTGACTGGAGCCGGCGGTTCGCCCCGCTGACGGTGGCAGCCGGGTGACCCTTCCGCTCCACCTGGTCGGCCCGCTGGGTGGTGCGTCGGCTCAGGCGAGGGCATCGGCGTCCCGGGTGGTCGAGCTGGGCGATGGTGGAGGGCTCAGTGGTGGACGGCGGTCTGCGGTCCGGTGGGCGCGGAAGACGTGACCACGGTGCTGGGGGCGCTGTCGCGCCGCTCGAGGGCCGCCGAGAGCACGGCGAGGAGCAGGGCCGCCGCGGCCATGCCGGCGCCGACCCAGTTGGGGGCGGTGTAGCCGAGGCCGGCGGCGATGACGAGGCCGCCGAGCCAGGCGGACAGCGCATTGCCGAGGTTGAAGGCGCCGATGTTCACGGCCGAAGCCAGGGTCGGGGCCCCGTGCGCCTGGTCCAGGACGCGCTTCTGCAGCGGCGGGACGGTGGCGAAGCCCAGGGCGCCGATCAGAACGATGGTCACGGCCGCCGCCGGCTCGTTGTGCGCGGTGAGCGTGAACAGGGCCAGCACGACGGCCAGGGCGCCGAGGGAGACGTACAGCATGGGCATCAGGGCCCGGTCGGCGAACCGGCCGCCGACGAGGTTGCCGCCGACCATGCCGAGTCCGAAGAGGACCAGCAGCCAGGTGACCGAGCCGTCGGCGTACCCGGCGACATGGGTCATCATCGGCGCGATGTAGGTGATGGCCGCGAAGACGCCACCGAAGCCGAGGACGGTCATCGCCATGGCGAGCAGGACCTGGACGTTCTTGAAGGCGGCCAGCTCATGACCCAGCCGTACGCCCTGTGGCTTGGGCATGTCGGGGACCAGCCGCGCGATGCCGGCCAGCCCGACGAGGCCGAGAGCGGCGACGATGCCGAAGGTGACGCGCCAGCCGACGGACTGGCCGACGAACGTGCCCAGCGGGACGCCGACGACGTTGGCGACGGTCAGCCCGGTGAACATCATCGCGATCGCTCCGGCCTTCTTGTGCGGGGCGACCAGGTCGGCCGCCACGACCGAACCGATGCCGAAGAAGGCGCCATGGGCGAGCGAGGCCACCACCCGGCCGATCAGCATGACCGAGAAGGCGGGCGCGAGGGCGGAGAGCAGGTTGCCGACGGTGAACAGGCCCATCAGCAGCATCAGCATCCGCTTGCGGGACACCTTGGTGCCGAGCACCGTCATCAGCGGGGCGCCCAGCACCACGCCGAGCGCGTAGCCGGTCACCAGGAACCCGGCAGTGGGGATGGAGACCCCGTAGTCGCTCGCGACCTCGGGCAGCAAACCCATGATCACGAACTCGGTCGTCCCGATCCCGAAGGCCCCGATCGCCAGGGCCAGAAGCGCGAGAGGCATGGGGTACACCTTCCCAAGTCATTGCAGGAGCGCTTTACGCGCGTACACATTAGTTGCAGACGCTGGATGTAGGCAAAAGCGGTCTATTGCAGTGCTGGTCTATCCTGGTCTCAGCCGCCCGGGACGGAGGAAACGCCCATGACAGCGACAGACCCCGCACTCACCGCCCTCGCCCAGGGTTGGTGTGCGCTCTCCCTGTTGCACGGAAGGATCGAGGCGCAGATCGAACGCGCCCTGCAGGCGGGACACGGGTTGAGCGCACGCGAGTACTCCCTGCTCGACGTGCTCAGCAGGCAGCACGACGGCGACGGAGGACATCTGCAGATGAAGCAGGTCGCCGATGCCGTGGTCCTCAGCCAGAGCGCCACCACACGCCTGGTCACCCGGCTCGAGGACAGAGGCCTGCTCGAGCGCTATCTGTGTCCCACCGACCGCCGGGGTATCTACACCGACGTCACCGAGGCCGGCCTGAAGCTTCTGGAAGAGGCCCGGCCCACCAACGACGCCGCACTGCGCGAGGCACTCGACGAGGCCGCGAAGAACCCCGAGCTGGCGCCACTGGTCCGGGCCGTGGAGACCCTCAAGGCACCGGTCCCGGCATAGGTCCTGCCCTGCCCCTACCAGGCCGTGCGCGTAGGGCGCGGTCATACGTAGGGTGCGGCCATGGGAGATCTTGAGATACGGCTCGCCGCCAAGGACGACGTGCCCGCGATCGTCGCGCTGCTCGCCGACGACCCCCTGGGCGCCCAGCGTGAGTCACCTGACGAGCTGGGCCCCTATCTGGCCGCTTTCGAGCGGCTCAGCACCGATCCCAACCAGCATCAGGTGGTCGCCGTACGCGAAGGCCGGGTCGTCGGCACCCTCCAGCTGACAATCATTCCCGGGCTGTCCCGGCGCGGCGCGACACGGTCGATCATCGAAGCCGTCCGCGTCCACGCAGACGAACGCGGCAGTGGCCTGGGCACACGGCTCATCGAGTGGGCGATCGACGAATCTCGTCGGCTGGGCTGCCAGTTGGTGCAGCTGACCTCCGACGCCAGCCGTATCGATGCTCACCGTTTCTATGAGCGGTTGGGCTTCACGCCCTCGCACGTGGGCTTCAAGCTCCCGCTCTGACGGACGCGTGCCCTGTTTCACGTGAAACAGGGCACCCTTCGGCCGGTGGGGAGCTACTCGATCCCCCGCCAGCCCTCCGGGTCCACCCCGCCCGGCACGGGAGCCTCCTCGTCATAGGGCCTACGGGTGAACACGAAGGACCCGAGGTCCAGATGGCTCACGGTCCCGTCCGGGCACCGCACGGCCCGCAGCACCTCTCCCGCGTAATAGCCCTCCAGCCCGGTCCAGGTGCCGTCCCCGTTCGCCCGGAAGCGCGAGCGGCGGCCGGCGCCCGACAACGGCTCCAATGAGACGCCCCCGTCCGTGGTGAGCCGCAGGGCAAAACCCTGCGTGCCCCAGTACCACGGCCCGGCCAGCTCCAGCACGGAGTCGTCGACGTCCGACAGCGGGCGCCACGGCTCGGGGATCCGGGGCTCGGCCTCGGCGACGATACCGACCAGATCGGCGCCCACCATGGACAGCAGCGGGCCGGAGGTGCAGTTGGCCAGTACGACCGCCGCCACGTCGTCCTCGGCGCTGAGGGTGAGGTTCGCCAGAAAGCCCGGCAGGGAGCCGGAGTGACCCACCAGCAGCCGCCCGTTCCGGTGCTGGATCTGCAGCCCGAGCCCGTACGCCACACCGTCCGCCACCTCCGCCGCCTCGGCCGGTGCCGCGGGCGCCCGCATCTCCCGGACGGTTTCCGGACTCAGCACCTTCTCGTCCCCGTGCGTCAGGAAGGCGGCGAACCGCGCCAAGTCCCCAGTGGTGGACCAGAGCTGGCCCGCCGGGGCCATCCGGCCGAGGTCCTCGGCGGGCTCGGCCAGCAGCACATCGGCCCATGGGTGCACCGCCCAGCCGCCGGCGTGAGGCGCCTGCGGTCGTCCGGTCGTACGGCCCAGGCCCAGGGGCTTGAGCACCTCCTGCCGCAGCACGTCCTCCCAGGAGGCGTCGCGCAGCTTCTCGACGAGGGCGCCCAGCAGGGTGTAACCGGGGTTCGAGTAGTGGTGCCTACGACCCACCGGGTGCCGGAAGGGCTGCCGTCCCAGTACGTCGGCGAGGTCCGGACGCAGAGAGCCGGGGGTCCGCTCCCACCACGGCGCGGGCGACTCGGCGGCCAGTCCCCCTGTGTGCGCAAGGAGCTGCGCGATCGTGGCCTCGCCCGCCCCGGTGCCCGGCAGGTGCTTCTCCAGCGGGTCCCCGAGGTCGAGCAGGCCTTCGTCACGCAGCCGGAGCACCAGGACGGCAGTGAAGGTCTTGGTGATCGAGCCGATCCGGTACTGGACATTCTCGTCCGGGCCGTGCCCATCCATCGAGGTCCGCGCACCATGCCAGACGGCACGTCCACCCCGTACCACCGCCGCGACCAACGACGGCGCCCGTCCCTCGGCCTGGGCGACGGCGATCCGGTGCAGCAGCGCACGCCGGGTACCGGGAAGCAGCTCTTCCTGATGTGTCGTCATCCCTCCAGTCCACCGGCCAGGACCCCCTGAGTCGAGTCCATTTCCGGGGACTGGCCGCGTCTTGGTCCATAGGGACAGAACGAGGACACCTTCGCCGCCCTCAGTCGAGACAGAACTCGTTGCCCTCGATGTCCTGCATCACGAGGCACGATTCGTTCACCCCATCGGCGAGCAGCAGTCGCACGCGTACCGCGCCGAGCGCCACCAGTCGTGCGCACTCGGCCTCAAGCGCGGCCAGGCGCTCCTCGCCCACGAGCCCGGTGCCGACCCGCACATCGAGGTGCAGCCGATTCTTGACGACCTTGCCTTCGGGAACGCGCTGAAAGAACAGTCGCGGGCCCACACCCGAAGGATCAACGCATGCGAACGCCGCCCCCTGACGGTCCGGCGGCAGCGAGCGATCGAACTCGTCCCAAGTGGCAAATCCCGCCGGCGGCGGCGGTACGACGTATCCCAACACCTCGCACCAGAAGCGAGCGACGCGCTCAGGTTCCGCGCAGTCGAAGGTGACTTGGAACTGCTTGATCGACTCCATCGGTCCACCCTAGAGGCGTGTGCCGTCCGGCGAAATACTGAAGTGTCATCGCCGGGCGGGACGATCGCCTGAGACAGGGGACACTGCGCAGGACGCGGATCGGAGAACTGCAAGGGGAAATGGCAGAATCTCCGGTCCGCTGCCATATGGCGACTTTGTAACCCATTGTCTTCCGGCGTCTCAGACGGTGACGACGGGTGGAGCCTCAGGATCATGTCATTTCCTGGATCGAGGCTCGGAGTGCCTTACGCAGGAGCTCGTCGAACTCGGCAGGGTGCGTGGTCAGGCCAGTGTGCCCGCCGGGAAAGTGCTGGAGCTCCGTGCCGAGACGCTCGGCCAGGTAGGCGGCCGCGCGGTAGGGCAGCTCACCCCGCGAGTCCTGGCCGCCGGCGAGCACCAGCCGGGCTGGTCGCATAGGCGCCGAAGGCGGCGACGTCCGCGTCGATGACGTCCATCAACCGACTCTGCACCACCAGCACGGGGCCCGGGGCGGGCAGGTGGGAGCCTACGAGTCCGGGAAAGACCGAGTCCGCAGCCTCCGGAGCAGTGGCTGCCGCGGCTACGCCACGGCACCGCCAGCGACACAGCGCGGAGATACCCACCGCTCCCCATGGACGGTTCTCCTCGACAACTCCGTCGGCGCGACGGTGACTCACCGCCACATGCTCGACCGGCCCGACCGCCACGATTCGACCCTGCTGAGCCAGAGAACACACAAAGGGGACGATCAGGTCTGCGCCATGTCCACGAAGCGGGAGTAGTGCCCCTGGAAGGCGACGGTGATGGTCGCCGTCGGGCCGTTTCGGTGCTTGGCCACGATCAGGTCGGCCTCGCCCGCGCGCGGCGACTCCTTCTCGTAGGCGTCCTCGCGGTGCAGCAGGATGACCATGTCGGCGTCCTGCTCGATGGAGCCGGACTCACGCAGGTCGGAGACCATCGGCTTCTTGTCGGTGCGCTGTTCGGGGCCGCGGTTCAGCTGGGAGAGCGCGATGACCGGGAGCTCCAGTTCCTTGGCCAGCAGCTTGAGGTTCCGGGACATGTCCGAGACCTCCTGCTGGCGGCTCTCGGCGCGCTTGGAGCCGCCGGACTGCATCAGCTGGAGGTAGTCGATGACCACCAGCTTCAGGTCGTTGCGCTGCTTGAGGCGGCGGCACTTCGCGCGGATCTCCATCATCGACAGGTTCGGCGAGTCGTCGATGTAGAGCGGAGCGGCCGACACATCGGGCATCCGACGGGCCAGACGCGTCCAGTCGTCGTCCGTCATCGTCCCGGACCGCATGTGGTGGAGGGCGACGCGGGCCTCGGCGGACAGCAGACGCATCGCGATCTCGTTGCGCCCCATCTCGAGGGAGAAGATGACACTGGGCAAATTGTTCTTGATCGAGGCAGCCCGCGCGAAGTCCAGCGCGAGCGTCGACTTGCCCATCGCGGGACGCGCGGCGATGACGATCATCTGTCCCGGGTGCAGACCGTTGGTCAGCGAGTCGAAGTCCGTGAACCCCGTGGGCACACCGGTCATCTCGCCGCTGCGCGAGCCGATCGCCTCGATCTCGTCGAGAGCGCCCTCCATGATGTCGCCGAGCGGCAGGTAGTCCTCGCTGGTGCGCTGCTCGGTGACCGCGTAGATCTCGGCCTGGGCGCGGTTGACGATCTCATCGACGTCGTCGTCGGCCGCGTATCCCATCTGCGTGATCCGCGTTCCCGCCTCGACCAGGCGGCGCAGTACGGCGCGCTCATGGACGATCTCCGCGTAGTACGCCGCGTTCGCCGCCGTCGGTACGGTCTGGACCAGCGTGTGCAGATACGACGCCCCGCCGACCTTGTTGATCTCGCCGCGCTTGGTCAGCTCGGCGGCGATCGTGATCGGGTCGGCCGGCTCCCCCTTGGCGTAGACGTCGAGGATCGCCAGGTAGATGGTCTCGTGGGCCGGCTTGTAGAAGTCGTGGCCCTTGAGGATCTCCACGACGTCGGCGATGGCGTCCTTGGACAGCAGCATGCCGCCGAGCACCGACTGCTCGGCCTCCAGGTCCTGGGGCGGCACCCGCTCGAACGACGGTGCGGACTCGTCCCACACCCCGGCGTCCCGGCCGCGTTCGTGCTGCTCGTCGCGGCCCCGGACCTGATCGCCACGCCGGCGGGAGGCGGGCAGACGATCACTGGGCCCGCTGTCGGCCCACGGCTCGTCCAAGGGCTCGGAAATACTCACCGAGCCACCTCCTCCCGTCCGCGGCGCGGACCTCGCCGTGCCACTCATTTCTACGGCACGGCACTGACAAACAAGAGACCCAACTCCGGTTGTGGCGCGTCGGATTTGCGACGTTTGACGGGGCGACGGTCGGAGCGGGCGCCGCACCACGGTAGGCCCGCGGGCACCGTCAGCCAATCTGGTTATCCACAGGCCATGTGGACGACGACCCAGATGCTGTGGAGAACTCCGCTAAACCTGTGCACGAGCCGGTGGACAGCCCTGTGAACAAGCCCTCGTCACCCTCGCAGATACGGCTGTGACCTGCCGTTTTGCCATCCACTGGCTGTGCAGAAGAAAAACTTCCCCGGTCGGCTCAAGATCATCGAGGACCACGCACAGACATGCGCATCCCCAGTCACGAGGTAAGGGTCACAAAAGCTTTGCATCACTTACCTGTGGACGATTAGATTGGTGCTCATGACACAGGCTCCCGAGCGCACCCAGCCGGTCCGGCGTCGGCATGACCGAGAGATCATCGCGCTGGCCGTTCCGGCCTTCGGCGCGCTCGTCGCCGAGCCCCTTTTCGTCATGGCCGACAGTGCGATCGTCGGCCACCTCGGCACCGCACAACTCGCTGGTCTCGGCGTCGCGTCGGCCCTCCTCACCACCGCCGTCAGCGTCTTCGTCTTCCTCGCCTACGCCACCACGGCAGCCGTCGCCCGGCGGGTCGGCGCCGGTGACCCCCAGGCCGCCATCCGGCAGGGCATGGACGGCATCTGGCTCGCCCTGCTGCTCGGCACGGCCGTCATCGCGGTCGTGCTGCCCACGGCACCGTCCCTCGTGGAACTCTTCGGCGCCTCCGACACCGCGGGCCCCTACGCGACCACCTATCTGCGGATCTCCACGCTCGGCATCCCCGCCATGCTCGTCGTCCTCGCCGCCACCGGCGTCCTGCGCGGTTTGCAGGACACCAGGACGCCGCTCTACGTGGCCGTCGCGGGCTTTGTCACCAATGCCGTACTGAACGTCGTTCTCGTCTACGGCGTCGGTCTCGGCATCGCGGGCTCCGCCTGGGGCACCGTCATCGCCCAGTGCGGCATGGCCACGGTCTATCTGGTGGTGGTCGTCCGCGGGGCACGCCGTCATGGCGCCTCCCTGCGTCCGGACGCCGCCGGTATCAGGGCGTCCGCGCAGGCGGGGGTGCCACTGCTGGTCCGCACCCTCTCGCTCCGGGCGATCCTGCTGATCACCACGGCGGTGGCCGCCCGGCTCGGTGACGCCGACATCGCCGCCCATCAGATCATCCTGTCGTTGTGGAGCCTGCTCGCCTTCGCCCTCGACGCGATCGCCATCGCCGGGCAAGCCATCATCGGGCGGTACCTGGGAGCCGGCGATGCCCAGGGCGCCCGAGACGTCTGCCGCCGGATGGTGGCCTGGGGCATAGCGGTCGGGATCGCCCTCGGCCTGCTGGTGGTGATCAGCCGCCCGGTGTTCCTCCCTCTGTTCACCAGCGACTCCGCGGTCAAGGACACCGCCCTGCCCGCGCTGGTGATCGTGGCGCTCTCCCAACCCATCTGCGGCGTCGTGTTCGTCCTGGACGGCGTCCTGATGGGCGCGGGCGACGGTCCGTATCTCGCCTGGGCGATGCTGCTCACCCTGGCGGTCTTCACTCCTGTCGCGCTGCTCGTCCCGGTGCTCGGTGGCGGACTCACCGCACTCTGGGCGGCCATGACGCTGATGATGACCGTGCGCATGCTGACCCTCTGGCTCCGTACTCGGTCGGGCCGCTGGATCGTGACAGGCGCGACGCGCTGACGGTTTCACGTGAAACATCGCGTTTCACGTGCATCACCGAGTGCCTTCGCACGACGACGGGGCCGCCCCCCGAAGGGAGCGGCCCCGTCGCTCACTGCTACAGCGAGCGCGGCGCTCAGGCCGCGACGACCTCGATGTTGACCGTGGCGGCAACCTCGGGGTGCAGACGCACGGACGTCTCGTGGGCGCCCAGCGTCTTGATCGCCGAGGCGACCTCGATGCGGCGCTTGTCGACCTCGGGGCCACCGGCAGCCTTGATCGCCGAGGCGATGTCGGCCTGGGTGACGGAGCCGAAGAGACGGCCGGCGTCGCCGGCACGGACGGCCAGGCGGACCTTGACGCCCTCGAGCTGGGCCTTCACCTGGTTGGCCTGCTCGATGGTGTGGATCTCGTGGATCTTGCGAGCACGACGAATCTGCTCGACGTCCTTCTCGCC
Organism: Streptomyces hamibioticus; assembly: GCF_047946815.1. Lineage (NCBI taxonomy): Bacteria > Bacillati > Actinomycetota > Actinomycetes > Kitasatosporales > Streptomycetaceae > Streptomyces > Streptomyces hamibioticus. The sequence goes on along the minus strand of NZ_JBKKQY010000001.1, from coordinate 3,739,630 downwards.
GCCCTTGGTCCAGCGGATCGCGAACTTCCGCGGGATCAGGTAGTTACGGGCGTAACCGTCCTTGACGTCGACGACATCGCCCGCAGCGCCGAGGCCGGAGACCTCGTGGGTGAGGATGATCTTCATGAGTCGGTCACCCTTCCCTTAACGCGCAGTGGAGGTGTAGGGCAGCAGCGCCATCTCACGGCTGTTCTTCACAGCCGTGGCGACGTCACGCTGGTGCTGGGTGCAGTTGCCGGTCACGCGGCGGGCACGGATCTTGCCGCGGTCGGAAATGAACTTCCGCAGCATGTTCGTGTCCTTGTAGTCCACGTACGTGACCTTGTCCTTGCAGAATGCGCAGACCTTCTTCTTCGGCTTGCGCACAGGCGGCTTCGCCATGGTGATTCTCCTGTGTGATCAAGAAGTTGGGGTACGAACCGCCCTTAGAAGGGAGGCTCGTCCGAGTAGCCGCCGCCCTGGCCGCCGCCGGGGGCACCGCCCCAGCCGCCGCCACCCTGCTGGCCACCGGCGGGAGCGCCGGTCGCCCACGGGTCGTCGGCGGGAGCGCCGCCGCCCTGCGGAGCGCCGCCGGGGCCTCCGCCCCAGCCGCCGCCCTGCTGGCCGCCACCGCCGCCGTAACCACCCTGGCCACCGCGGCCCGTGGTCTTGGTGACCTTGGCCGTGGCATTGCGCAGGCTGGCGCCGACCTCGTCGACGTCCAGCTCGTAGACCGTGCGCTTGACGCCCTCACGGTCCTCGTAGGACCGCTGCTTCAGCCGGCCCTGCACGATCACGCGCATGCCTCGCTGGAGCGACTCGGCGACGTTCTCCGCCGCCTGGCGCCAGACCGAGCAGGTCAGGAAGAGGCTTTCGCCGTCCTTCCACTCGTTGGTCTGGCGGTCGAAGGTGCGGGGGGTCGACGCGACACGGAACTTCGCGACGGCCGCACCGGACGGGGTGAAGCGCAGCTCGGGGTCGTCGACAAGATTGCCGACGACCGTGATGACGGTCTCGCCTGCCATGGGGGAACCTCTCGGCGGGTTTGCTGCTGGCTGCTTGTGCTGCTACTCGGAGCCCGGGATCAGCTGAGCGGAAGGGCTCAGTGGGTCTCGGGACGGAGGACCTTGGTCCGGAGGACCGACTCGTTCAGGTTCATCTGGCGGTCGAGCTCCTTGACGACCGCAGGCTCGGCCTGCAGGTCGATGACCGAGTAGATGCCCTCGGGCTTCTTCTTGATCTCGTACGCGAGACGACGACGGCCCCAGGTGTCGACCTTCTCGACCTTTCCGCCACCGTCACGGATGACGGAAAGGAAGTTCTCGATCAGCGGAGAGACAGCGCGCTCCTCGACGTCGGGGTCGAGGATGACCATCACCTCGTAGTGACGCATGTGGAACCCACCTCCTTCGGACTCAGCGGCCACGGTCGTTCCGTGGCAGGAGGGTTGTGATGCGTACGCCTCGGTGTCTGTCAGTAAAACAGCGGCCACTGACAATCGGGGGTGCCGATCAGGACCGCGGCAGGACCGCGGCAGGCCCCCGGGACGGGGGTACCAGGGCAGTTACTGGGCAGACACCGGTGCAGACGGTACACAGTACCCGCACACCGGCTTCCGGTTGAAATCCGGCCGCGGAGCCGGTCAATCTGTACACATCGGGTGTGTATGGCGCTACGATGCGCCGCATTTTCGCAGGAGGTGCCCTATGGCACAGGCATTGCGACCCAACACCGGCGGAGGCCTCTTCGCCACGGACGGCAAGCCCCACCCACTCCAGGACGCCCTGCTCGCGGTGACCCTGGTCCTGGGCATCACGTCGTTCATCACGGCGATGTTCCACCATCTGCACCTGCTCAGCTCCTGGACCGGCCTGCTGGGGATCCTCACCGGCGCGTACGGGCAGTGGATCTCGGAGACGACCCGTGAACGCTTCGGCCTGATCCTGGGCCTGGGCGCAGCGGCCATCGGCTTCTTCCTGGGCATGGCGCACGGCGGCCTCTTCGGCGGGGTCTTCGACTGACGCCAGGGACGCCCCCGGGAGAGCCACCACATTCCGAACACCGCGCAGCACCCGGCCGCCCGCCGGCCGGGTGCAAAGGTGCCGTGCGCCCAGCCGGGGCGCCCCGCGGGCGCAGTAGGCTTCGCGCGAGAGCCGGAGCCCCTGTACCCATGGGGACACACCAGCCCGAGGAGCGCCCCGAATGAGCCTGACCCTGAGGACCATCAGTCGCGAGCAGCATCTGGCGTACATCCAGACCCTGCCCTCGGCGAGCCACATGCAGGTCCCGGCCTGGGCTGACGTCAAGGCGGAATGGCGCTCGGAGAACCTCGGCTGGTTCGACGACCGGACCGGCGAACTGGTCGGTGCCGGTCTGGTCCTCTACCGGCAGCTGCCCAAGATCAAGCGCTACCTGGCCTACCTGCCCGAGGGACCGGTCATCAACTGGTTCGCGCCGAACCTCCAGGACTGGATGGAGCCGATGCTGGCGCACCTGAAGCAGCAGGGTGCCTTTTCGGTCAAGATGGGCCCGCCGGTGATCATCCGGCGCTGGGACGCGGCGTCCATCAAGAAGGGCATCCAGGACCCGGACGTCAAGCGCCTGCGCGACATCGAGGCCGACCACATCGAGCCGCGCGCCTTCGAGGTCGCCGACAAGCTCCGCCGGATGGGCTGGCAGCAGGGTGAGGACGGCGGCGCCGGCTTCGGCGACGTGCAGCCCCGGTACGTCTTCCAGGTTCCGCTGGCGGGCCGTTCCCTGGAAGAGGTGCACAAGAACTTCAACCAGCTGTGGCGCCGCAACATCAAGAAGGCCGAGAAGGCCGGCGTCGAGGTCGTGCAGGGCGGCTACCACGATCTGGAGGAGTGGCAGCGGCTGTACGAGATCACGGCCGTGCGCGACCACTTCCGGCCGCGCCCGCTGTCGTACTTCCAGCGCATGTGGTCCGCGCTGAACACCGAGGACCCCAACCGCATGCGGCTGTACTTCGCCCGCCACAACGGCGTGAACCTGTCGGCGGCGACCATGCTGATCGTCGGTGGCCACGTCTGGTACTCCTACGGCGCCTCCGACAACATCGGCCGCGAGGTCCGGCCGTCGAACGCGATGCAGTGGACCATGCTCCGCGACGCCTACGCGCTCGGTGCCAGCGTCTACGACCTGCGCGGCATCTCCGACTCGCTGGACGAGACCGACCACCTCTTCGGCCTGATCCAGTTCAAGGTCGGCACCGGCGGGCAGGCGGCCGAGTACCTCGGCGAGTGGGACTTCCCGCTCAACAAGCTGCTCCACAAGGCGCTCGACATGTACATGTCGCGCCGCTGATCCACAGCCGCTGAACCACAGCCCCCTTTCGCATCCTTTGACACACCACAGCCACGAGAAAGGTTCCAGGTCCGGCCATGGCGCTCACGCTCTACGTCGACACCGCGCGCTGGCGGGCGCACCACAAGCACGTGCAGGAGCAGTTCCCCGGGCTGGTCCCGGTCTGCAAGGGCAACGGCTACGGCTTCGGGCACGAGCGCCTGGCGGAGGAGGCCACACGGCTGGGCTCGGACATCCTCGCCGTCGGAACGACGTACGAGGCCGCCCGCATCAAGGACTTCTTCAGCGGGGATCTGCTGGTGCTGACGCCCTACCGGCGCGGCGAGGAACCCGTGCCGCTGCCCGACCGGGTGGTGCGCTCGGTGTCGTCCGTCGACGGCGTGTACGGCCTCGTCGGCGCCCGCGTCGTCATCGAGGTGATGTCCTCGATGAAGCGGCACGGCATCAGCGAGCAGGACCTGCCGCAGCTGCACGCCGCCATAGAGAACGTCCGCCTGGAGGGCTTCGCGATCCACCTGCCGCTCGACCGCACCGACGGCTCGGACGCCGTCGAGGAGGTCATCGGCTGGATGGACCGGCTGCGCGCGGCCCGTCTGCCGCTCCACACCATGTTCGTCAGCCACCTCAAGGCCGAGGAGCTCGCCCGGCTCCAGCAGCAGTTCCCGCAGACCCGGTTCCGCGCCCGGATCGGCACCCGGCTGTGGCTGGGGGACCACGAGGCCACCGAGTACCGCGGTGCGGTCCTGGACGTCACCCGGGTGGCCAAGGGCGAGCGCTTCGGCTACCGGCAGCAGAAGGCCGCCTCCGACGGCTTCCTGGTGGTCGTGGCGGGCGGCACGTCGCACGGGGTGGGCCTGGAGGCCCCGAAGGCGCTGCACGGCGTCATGCCGCGCGCCAAGGGCGTGGCCCGGGCCGGCCTCGCCACGGTCAACCGGAACCTGTCTCCATTCGTCTGGGGCGGCAAGCAGCGCTGGTTCGCGGAGCCGCCGCACATGCAGGTCTCGATCCTGTTCGTCCCCACGGAGGCGCCGGAACCCACTGTCGGGGACGAACTGGTGGCCCACCTGCGGCACACCACGACACAGTTCGACCGCCTGGTCGACCGCTGAACCGAGGGGCCCGGAGGTGAAGCCCCGGCGGTTCGCTCAGAGCGAACCGCCGGGCGCCCGCCCGGTACCCCACTCCACCGACGGCTCGTCGCTGTGCGCCACATGTCGCGGGGGACGGGCCGCGGGACCGAACACGAAGACATCCTTGGCACCATCGAGCACCCCGCCCGAGGGATCGTCGTCGCCGGACCGTCGCGCCGGATCCCGTTCCGGCATGAGGATGTCGCGCACGACCATGACGCAGAGGAACAGCGTCCCCAGCAGATGCGCGCCGATCGCCCAGTGGTAGCCGTCGGTCGGCAGCCCCTTGTGGGCGTCGCCGCTGGTCGTGTAGGCCAGGTACATCCAGATGCCCAGGAAGTACGCCACCTCGCACGCCTGCCAGATCAGGAAGTCCCGCCACCTCGGCCGGGCGAGCGCGGCCAGTGGCACGAGCCACAGGACGTACTGCGGTGAGTAGACCTTGTTGGTGAGGATGAACGCCGCCACGATCAGGAAGGCCAGCTGGGCGAAGCGCGGCCGGCGAGGGGCGGTCAGGGTGAGCGCCGCGACGCCACCGCAGGACAGCAGCATCAGAAGCGTGGCGAGCGTGTTGACGGTCTCGGTGCTGAGCGGGTTGTCCGAGTTCTGGGCCATGATCAGCCAGAAGGACCCGAAGTCGACGCCCCGCTCCTGGCTGAAGGTGTAGAACTTCGACCATCCTTCGAAGGCGAAGAGCATCACCGGCACGTTCACCACGAGCCATGCGCCGGCCGCGCCCACCAGACCGATGCCGTACTCCCGCCACTTACCGGCCCGCCAGCACAGCACGAGCAGCGGGCCGAGCAGCAGGAAGGGATAGAGCTTGGCGGCCGTGGCGAGCCCCAGCAGCACACCGAAGGCCAGGGAGCGGCCCCGCGACCACATGAGCATCGCGGCGGCCGTCAGCGCGACCGCCAGCAGGTCCCAGTTGATGGTCGCGGTGAGGGCGAAGGCGGGCGCCAGCGCGACCAGCAGACCGTCCCACGGACGCCGGGCATGGGTGCGGGTCACACAGACCGCGATGACGGCCGCACACACCATCAGCATCCCGGCGTTGACCATCCAGTACCACTGCTCCTGGTACTGGATGCTGCCGCTGCCCGGTGTGAGCCAGGCGGCCACTTCCATGAACACGCCGGTCAGCACCGGGTATTCGAGGTACTGCATGTCGCCGGGGAGCCGGTCGAAGTACGGCACCAGGCCGTCGGCGAACCCGCGCCCTTGATACAGGTGCGGGATGTCCGAGTAGCAGGCGTGCGTGTACTGCGAGCTGGCGCCGAAGAACCAGGCGCCGTTGTAGCAGGGCGCCTTCTGGACCAGGCCGAGGGCGAACATGCCGATCGCCACGAGCGCGATCACTCGCACGGGCGTCCACCAGGACGTCCCGAGCAGGGCGTGCCGCCCGATGGGCCCGCCGATCAGCTCGCTGCCGGTCGCGGCGACCTCGTCCTCTTTGGTCGGCTTCACCGGGTCCGGCTCGTGCGCGCTCGCTTGCGTCGATTCTGCACTGGGCATGGGGCACATCCTGCCGTACGTGTCCGGGGGAACGGCGAGGGCCGCCGCACCGGCGTGGGTGCGACGGCCCCTGTTTCACGTGAAACATGCGGGTGTTTCACGTGAAACACCCATGCCGGGCAATCTGCGGCTAGCCGTTCGGGCCTCCGAAGAGACCGCCGTGCTGGTTGCCTTTTGTGGCCTCCCCTTCCGACTCGCTGGTCGACGGTGCGGGCGTTGTGCCGTCGTCCTCCCCGCCACCGGTGCCACCACCGTTGGTGTTGCCACCGTTGACGTTGCCGCCGCTCTCCTCTTCCTCCTCGCACCTCCAGTCGAAGACGCCACAGGTCTCACTCGGCGACGGCGAGGGGCTGGTCTCGGACTGGCTCGGCGTCGGGCTCGGCGACGGCGTGGTCTCCTCCGTCTCGGTGGGCGACGGGGTCGGGGTCGGCGAGGGGGTGTCGTTGATGATCTCGCCGATGGGGGGCGGCTCCGGGAACTTCTCCTTCGGCAGGCCCTTCATGGCGTCTGCCATGTAGTCCTGCCAGATCTGGGCCGGGAAAGAGGCTCCGTGGATCTTCTTCTCGCCGCCCGTACCGAACATCTCCAGGAACGTGCGGTTCTTGTTGGTCTCGTCGTCGTCGTACCGGAACATGCTGATCGCGGTCGAGAGCTGCGGGGTGTAGCCGACGAACCAGGCGGACCTGTTGCCGTCCGTGGTACCGGTCTTGCCCGCCACCTCGCGGCCGGGCAACTGGGCGTTGGTACCCGTTCCGTCCTCCACGACCGTCTTCAGGACGTCCGTGACGTTGTCCGCGACCTTCCGCTCGAAGGCACGCTTGGTCTTGACCGTGTGCGTGAAGAGCGTGCCGTTCTTGTTCGTGACCTTCGTGACGGAGTACGGCTCACGCTGCTTGCCGCTCTCCGCGAAGGTGGCGTAGGCGGCCGCCATGCGGATGGCGCTGGGGTCGGAGATACCGATGGAGAACGACGGGTAGGTGGTGCCGGCCAGGCTGTCCTCCAGGAGGCCCGCGTCGACCGCGGCTTCCTTCACCTTGTCCAGACCGACGTCCATGCCGAGCTGGACGAACGAGGAGTTCACCGACTCGCGCATGGCCTCGCGCAGGTCGACCTTGTACTCGGGCGGCTCACCGTAGGAGACGTCGCCGTCATTGACCTGGAGCCACTCCTCGCCCTTCTCGTTGTGCCAGACCGTCCCGTCGTAGTTCTTGATCTTGTACTTGTTCTTGCCGGTGTACAGGCTCTTCGGGGAGACGACGGTGCGCTCGTCCTGGGCCTGGACCTGGGGCCCGTCCGGGTCGCGCACACCCCACTTCATCGCCGCCGCGAGTACGAAGGGCTTGAACGTCGAACCGACCTGGGCACCGGTCACATCGGCGTTGTTGGTGAAGTGCTTGGTGGCGTCCGTGCCGCCGTAGATGGCCCTGATGGCACCGGTCTCCGGGTCCACGGAGGCACCGCCGAACTGGACGTGCGTGTCCGTTTCCGGACGCTTCTCCGGGTCGATCTTCTCCTTGTAGACCTTCTTGACCGACTTCTCGAGCTCTTCGACCTTCTTCTTGTCGAAGGTCGTGTGGATCGAGTAGCCGCCCTTCTCCAGCTCGTCCGTGGTGGCGATGTCGTTCTTGACCACCGACGCCTTGGCGAGGTCGACGAGGTAGCCGATCTGGCCACTGAGCGCGGTGTTCGACCGCGGGTTCTGCGTCGTGGGCAGCGTGGCGTGCTTGTCGCGCTCTTCCTGGCTCAGGTAGCCGTACTCGACCATCTTGTCGAGAGTGTCCTGCATCTGCCCCAGGGCCCGCTTCTTGTTGGCCTCGGGGGTGGCGGCCTTGTCGATCGAGGTCGCGCCCGCCGGGTCGTAGTACGTGGCGCCCTTGACCATCGCCGCCAGGAAGGCGCACTCGCCGGCGTTGAGGTCGACGGCGTCCTTGTTGAAGTACGCCCGGGCTGCCGCCTGAATGCCGTAGGACCCACGGCCGAAGTACGCGGTGTTCAGGTAGCCCGCCAGGATCTCGTTCTTGTCGACCGTGGCGCCGACCTTGATCGAGACGAAGAGCTCCTTGACCTTCCGGGAGACCGTCTGCGACTGGTCGTTCAGCATGGCGTTCTTGACGTACTGCTGGGTGATGGTGGAGCCGCCCTGCGTCTCCCCGCCCTTGGCCATGTTGAACACCGCCCGCGCGATGCCCTTGGGGTCGATGCCGCTGTCGGTGCGGAAGGTCTTGTTCTCCTGGGCGATGACGGCGTTCTGCATCTCCTTGGGGATCTGCGCCAGGTCGATGATCTGGCGGTTCCGCTCACCGCCCGTGGCGACCATCTGGCTGCCGTCGGCCCAGTAGTAGACGTTGTTCTGCGCCTTCGCCGTCTTGTCGACGTCGGGCACGCCGACCATCGCGTAGGCAAGGCCCGCGGCGGCCACCATGACACCGAAGAACCCGACGCAGAGGCCGGAAACGAGGCGCCAGGACGGCACCCAGCGGCGCCATCCGTCTCTGTCGTAGCGCGGATAGTCGATCATCCGCTTCCGGCCGGGCGCCGCGGCCCGCCCTCGTCCGGCGGGCGCCGCCCGGCGGCCACCACGGGCCGGTTCGGCGGCTCTGCGGCGGCTGCCTCCGCCGCGCTGTGCACGACGGGCCTCGGCGCGGCCACCGTACGGCCGCTCCGCCTCTCCCGCATCGTACGAGCCCGACCCATGGGAGCCGGAGAAAGACCCGGTGGCGCCTCGCGGTGCCGCGCGGCGGCCGGAAGACGAGCCGGACTGGCCGCGTCGGGCCGCGGCACGTCCGCCTCCCTGCGGCTGCGGCGGTTTGCGACGGTGCTCGCTCATCGAACGACTTCTCCTCGGGCAGGCGCACCCTTGCGCGCCTGGAAACGGCGGCTGGTTTCCGGTCCCCCCGAAGTACGGATGCGGCCCCCGCCGCATTCACCCCGTACTGCACCGGGGACAGGGACGCCCCCAGGCATCACTCGGTTCCCGGTGGTCTGCATGGCGCACAGACTACGCACCCCCAAAACACCCGAGCTCCGAAGTTCACCTCAAATCAGGCAACTTGCCTCCTGTGAATCGGTGATGTGATCCCGTTCACCGACCCCCCTCTTGTCGCAGGCGGAAGGCCGTTCTATCGTCTTGATGTATCGAGTCGATACATCAGCTCGGCATAAAGACTCAGGACAGCCCGTCACGGCACCCGCCGCCACGGGTCGCGGCAGGAAGGAGGCGACGATGAGCCGGCGTTCCGGGATCCTCGAGTTCGCTGTCCTCGGCCTGCTCCGCGAATCCCCGATGCACGGCTATGAGCTGCGCAAACGACTCAACACGTCACTGGGTGTGTTCCGGGCGTTCAGCTACGGCACGCTCTACCCCTGCCTCAAGACGCTGGTCGCCAACGGCTGGTTGATCGAGGAGCCGGGGAACACCGCCGAGGCCGCCGCTCCGCTCGCGGGGCGCCGCGCCAAGATCGTCTACCGGTTGACGGCGGAAGGTAAGGAGCATTTCGAGCAGCTGCTCTCGCAGACGGGGCCCGACGCGTACGAGGACGAGACGTTCGCCGCCCGCTTCGCGTTCTTCGGACAGACCTCGCGGGACGTACGCATGCGCGTGCTCGAAGGCCGCCGCAGCCGGCTGGAGGAGCGTCTGGAGAAGATGCGGGCCTCGCTGGCCCGCACCCGGGAGCGACTCGACGACTACACGCTTGAGCTCCAGCGCCACGGCATGGAGTCCGTGGAGCGCGAAGTGCGCTGGCTGAACGAGCTCATCGAGAGCGAGCGGGCGGGGCGGGACCTGCGGGGATCCGCCTCCGAGGGGACCGCTCACCAGGACAGGACACATGGAGCGACGGGCGGCCTGCCCCGGTCCGGGGGCGACCCCCGGCCGGATACGCCCGACGACACCGCCACGTGAGCGCCCGGCCAGGGCCTCACTCGTACACACAGGGAGCAACCGGAATGGGTTCGGTTCGCGTAGCCATCGTCGGCGTGGGCAACTGCGCCGCATCGTTGGTGCAGGGCGTCGAGTACTACAAGGACGCCGACCCGGCGTCGAAGGTCCCGGGCCTGATGCACGTCCAGTTCGGCGACTACCACGTCCGCGACGTCGAGTTCGTCGCCGCCTTCGACGTGGACGCCAAGAAGGTCGGCCTGGACCTCGCGGACGCCATCGGCGCCTCCGAGAACAACACCATCAAGATCTGCGACGTGCCCCGCACCGGTGTTCAGGTGCAGCGCGGCCACACCCTCGACGGCCTGGGCAAGTACTACCGGGAGACCATCGAGGAGTCCGCCGAGGAGCCGGTCGACATCGTCCAGGTCCTCAAGGACAAGCAGGTCGACGTCCTGGTCTGCTACCTGCCGGTCGGCTCCGAGGACGCCGCGAAGTACTACGCCCAGTGCGCCATCGACGCCAAGGTCGCCTTCGTCAACGCCCTCCCGGTCTTCATCGCCGGTACCAAGGAGTGGGCGGACAAGTTCACCGAGGCGGGCGTTCCGATCGTCGGTGACGACATCAAGTCGCAGGTCGGCGCCACCATCACGCACCGCGTGATGGCGAAGCTGTTCGAGGACCGGGGCGTCGTCCTGGACCGCACGATGCAGCTGAACGTCGGCGGCAACATGGACTTCAAGAACATGCTCGAGCGGGACCGCCTCGAGTCCAAGAAGATCTCCAAGACGCAGGCCGTCACCTCCCAGATCCCCGACCGGGACATGGGCGAGAAGAACGTCCACATCGGCCCCTCCGACTACGTCGCCTGGCTCGACGACCGCAAGTGGGCCTACGTCCGCCTGGAAGGCCGCGCCTTCGGTGACGTCCCGCTGAACCTGGAGTACAAGCTCGAGGTCTGGGACTCCCCGAACTCCGCGGGTGTCATCATCGACGCCCTGCGCGCCGCGAAGATCGCCAAGGACCGCGGCATCGGCGGCCCCGTGCTCTCCGCGTCGAGCTACTTCATGAAGTCCCCGCCGGTCCAGTACTTCGACGACGTGGCCCGCGCCAACGTCGAGAAGTTCATCGCGGGCGAGGTCGAGCGCTGACGCGCCCTTCCGCACCAGCGATCGTGGTCCCCCGGGCGTTGCGCCCGGGGGACCTTGATCGTGTGTGAGGCTGTGCCCATGGCCGTCGTCCGTGATCTGCGCGTGCTGCTGCGCCTGCAGGGCTTCCGCCGCCTGCTCGCCGTACGCCTGCTCTCCCAGGGCGCCGACGGCGTCTACCAGGTCGGGCTCGCCACGTACGTGGTCTTCTCGCCCCAGGAGCAGACCTCACCCGCCGCGATCGCCTCCGCCATGGCGGTGCTGCTCCTCCCGTACTCCCTCGTCGGCCCCTTCGCCGGTGTGCTGCTCGACCGTTGGCGCCGCCGCCAGGTCTTCCTCTACGGCAATCTGCTGCGCGCCCTGATGGCCTCGGTGACGGCCGTCCTGATGATCGCCTCCGTCCCGGACTGGCTCTTCTACGTCTCCGCCCTGTGCGTCACGGCCGTCAACCGCTTCGTCCTCGCCGGTCTGTCCGCCGCCCTGCCACGCGTGGTCGACCCCGATCGCCTGGTGATGGCCAACTCGCTCTCCCCGACGGCCGGGACCCTGGCCGCGACCGCGGGCGGCGGCCTGGCCTTCGTCGTACGCCTGGTGGTGGCCGACTCGGACGCCGCCGTGGTACTGCTGGGAGCCGTCCTTTACCTGTGCGGAGCGCTCGCCTCGCTGCGGATGGCAGTGGCGTTGCTCGGCCCGGACCGGGCGCTGGTGCGGCCTCGGCTGGTCTCGGCGGTCGCCGGCAACGCCCGCGACCTGGTGGCGGGCCTGCGTCACCTGGCGGCGCCGGACCGCCGGGAGGCGGCGTGGGCACTCCTCGGGATGTCACTGCTGCGGTTCTGCTACGGCGCCCTGCTGGTCATGGTGCTGATGCTGTGCCGGTACGCCCTGACCTCGGACACCGACGAGGGGCTCGCCCTGCTGGGGCTCGCCCTGGGGTTCTCGGGCGCCGGCTTCTTCGCGGCGGCCGTGGTCACACCGTGGGCGGCGGGGCGGCTCGGGCCCAGGCGCTGGATGGCCGTGTGCGCCGCGGGCGCCGCGGTACTGGAACCCGCGCTCGGTCTGCCCTTCGCCACCGTCCCGATGCTCGCCGCGGCGTTTCTCCTCGGGCTGACCACCCAGGGCTCGAAGATCGCGACCGACACCATCGTGCAGTCCTCGGTCGAGGACTCCTACCGTGGCCGGATCTTCTCGGTCTACGACGTCCTCTTCAACGTCGCCTTCGTCGGCGCCGCCGGTGTTGCCGCCCTGATGCTGCCGCCGGACGGCCGATCGGTGCCGCTGGTCGTCACGGTCGCCGCTGTCTACGCAGCGGTTGCAGTGGCTATGGGTCGGTTTGCCCGACAGTAAGTGTCACATCAGTGCCACAGAGCCCCATCGGATTACAGGGATGTCAGTGCGGACCGATAGCTTACGTGCGTCTTAGGCGCGACATGTTCGCGTCATGCACCGACGTGTCCAGAGGGGGACTCCCACGTGACCACTCCGCCGCCCCAGGGCAACCCGTTCGCCCAGGGCCAGCCGCCGGCTCCGCAGCCGCCCCAGGGCAACCCGTACGCCCAGGGCCAGCAGGGCTTCCCGCAGCAGCCCGGTCAGCCCGGCTTCCCTCAGCAGGGTGGTCCGTACGCCCCGGTCCCGCCGGAGCCGGCCCGCCGCAAGCTCAGCTTCAAGACGATCAAGAACATCGCCATCGCGGTGATCGTCGTGAGCGTGGCGATCGGCGGCTACCTCGCCAGCCGAGACGACGCCAACACAGCGGCCGTCGGCGACTGCATGCACCGCGGCAGCACCAACGACAACAACCCGGACCTCGAGGTCGTCGAATGCAGCTCCTCGGAGGCCCAGTTCGTCGTGCTGGCCAAGGTCGACGGCTCCTTCTCCTCGCTCACCGCTGAGAGCAAGTGCAGGGCAGAGGCCAAGGACTTCCAGTACTCCTATGTCCAGAGCGGTGACGGCAGTGACTTCCTGCTCTGCCTGAAGGACTACCAGAAGTAGAGGGCAATGCCGGAAGGGGCGGTGTTTCACGTGAAACACCGCCCCTCCGCCTGTCCGGCCGATTCCCTCGGCGCGGGCATGTTTCACGTGAAACACGCCCGCCGCCCGGTCTTAGCCTTGCTGCGCCGCCCACCACTCCTTGAGTGCCGCCACGGCCGCATCGTGCTCCATCGGCCCGTGCTCCAGCCGCAGCTCCAGCATGTGCTTGTACGCCTGACCGACCACAGGGCCCGGTCCGACACCGAGAATCTCCATGATCTGGTTCCCGTCGAGGTCGGGGCGGATCGCGTCCAGCTCCTCCTGCTCCTGGAGCTTGGCGATGCGCTCCTCCAGACCGTCGTAGGCACGCGACAGCGCGGCGGCCTTGCGCTTGTTGCGGGTCGTGCAATCAGAGCGGGTCAGCTTGTGGAGCCGGTCGAGCAGCGGGCCGGCGTCCCGGACGTAGCGGCGTACCGCGGAGTCCGTCCACTCACCGGTGCCGTAGCCGTGGAAGCGCAGGTGCAGCTCGACCAGGCGCGAGACGTCCTTGACCAGTTCATTGGAGTACTTCAGCGCGGTCATGCGCTTCTTCGTCATCTTGGCCCCGACCACCTCGTGGTGGTGGAACGAGACCCTGCCGTCCTTCTCGAACCGGCGCGTGCGCGGCTTGCCGATGTCGTGCAGCAGCGCGGCCAGCCGGAGGGTCAGATCGGGCCCGTCCTCCTCCAGCGCCATCGCCTGCTCCAGGACGATCAGCGTGTGCTCGTAGACGTCCTTGTGCCGGTGGTGCTCGTCGCTCTCCAGACGCAGAGCGGGCAGCTCGGGCAGAACATGCGCGGCAAGGCCGGTGTCCACCAGCAGGGTCAGTCCCGTGCGCGGCTGCGCGGACAGGATCAGCTTGTTCAGCTCGTCCCGGACCCGCTCGGCGGAGACGATCTCGATCCGCCCCGCCATCTCCGTCATCGCGGCGACCACCTCGGGAGCCACCTCGAAGTCGAGTTGCGCGGCGAAGCGCGCGGCCCGCATCATCCGCAGCGGATCGTCCGAGAAGGACTCCTCCGGTGTGCCCGGGGTGCGCAGCACCCGGGCCGCGAGATCGTCGAGCCCACCGTGCGGATCGATGAACTCCTTCTCCGGGAGCGCCACGGCCATCGCGTTCACGGTGAAGTCGCGCCGGACGAGGTCTTCCTCGATGGAGTCCCCGTACGCCACCTCAGGCTTGCGCGAGGTCCGGTCGTAGGCCTCCGACCGGTAGGTGGTCACCTCGATCTGGTAGCCCTCCTTCTGGGCCCCGACGGTACCGAAGGCGATCCCGACCTCCCACACGGCGTCCGCCCAGGGCCGCACGATCCTGAGGACGTCCTGCGGGCGCGCGTCGGTCGTGAAGTCCAGGTCGTTGCCGAGCCTGCCGAGCAGCGCGTCCCGCACCGAACCGCCGACCAGGGCGAGAGAGAACCCGGCCTCCTGGAAACGGCGGGCTAGGTCGTCGGCGACAGGGGCGACCCGCAGCAGTTCGCTCACCGCGCGCTGCTGCACCTGACTCAGGGCACTGGGATTGACTTCGTTGGCGTTCGGCACAACAGAAAAGGGTACGTGGCCCGGACAGTCCCCAGCGCGTCCCTTTTCTGAGGCCGAAACCACACACAGACCCGGCTCCCTATATATAGGCGCACATTCGGGACGCCCGCCCCACCGTTCCGGATCTTGTGGCGCACTCCGCGGCACTTCCTCTCAGCGCGCGTCGTTACCATGCGTGGACGCACATTCCGACGACCACTGACGACGACGAGGGACGGGCGAGCGCGTGGCCGACGCGGCAGACTTCCAGGGGACGAGTCCCTCACCTGCCCGCCGCCGGGTACGGCGTACCGCGGCGCTGTTCGCCGGCGCGCCCCTGCTGGCCGGGCTCATGCAGCTGCCCTCCGCCGGTTCGGTCCACGCCGAAACACCGACCGCGCTCCAGGCCGACTCCGATTCGGGCACGGTTGCCGTGGCCGTCGACTCGCTCACCCCCGCCGCACCCACGGACGGCGACACGGTGACCGTGTCGGGCACGGTGACGAACACGGGCAAGCAGGCGGTCACCGACGCTCATGTGGGCCTGCACCTGGGCCCCTCTCTCAACACCCGCTCGGCCGTCGACCGGGTCGCCCGGAACAGCGACGACCTCCGCGGCTACCTCGGTACCGAGGTCGACGACAAGTACGGCGAGAAGTTCTCCAAGCTCAATCCCGGTGTCGCCGAGCACTTCAACATCTCCGTCCCCGTCGACGAGCTGGACCTCGGGCGGGACGGCGTCTATCAGTTCACCGTCGCGCTCTCCGGCCAGACCTCCGCACGGCCGTGGGAGCAGGTTCTCGGCGTCGAGCGGACCTTCCTGCCGTGGCGGCCCGACGACGCGGACACCAAGACGAAGACGACGTTCCTGTGGCCGCTGATCTCGACCGCCCACACGACCGCGGAGACGGGCTCGAACGAACAGCAGACCCCGGTCTTCCTCAATGACGACCTGGCCAAGGAGATCTCCCCCGGCGGCCGCCTGAACCAGATGGTGGCACTCGGCAAGGACCTCGACATCACGTGGGTGATCGACCCGGATCTGCTGGCTTCCGTCGACGCCATGACGGAGAACTACGCGATCCGGGGCGAGGACGGTGAGACAACCCCCGGCAAGCACCAGGCCGTCGCCAAGCAGTGGCTCGCCGACCTTCAGGACTCCGTGTCCGGGGACGAGGTGGTCGCGCTGCCCTACGCCGACCCGGACCTGGCTTCCCTCGCCCACAACGGCACCGCCGTCACCGGGTCGCTGAGCCAGCTCAAGGACGCCACGGACGTCGCCGCGCTCACGGTCGAGAGCATCCTCCATGTGAAGCCGACCACCGACTTCGCCTGGCCGGTGGAGGGCGCCGTCGACCCGTCGATCGTCAAGGTCGCCACCTCGGCGGGCGCCGACAAGGTGATCGCCCGCAGCGACAGACTGGAAGACACCGGACTGACGTACACACCGTCCGCGGCCCGGCCCATCGGCGGCGGCACGACGGCGGTCGTGGCCGACGCCCGGCTGTCGACGGCGTTCGAGGGCGACCTGACGCAGGCCTCCACTTCCACGCTCGCCGTGCAGCGGTTCCTTGCCCAGAGCCTGACGGTCGACCTGCAGACCGGTAAGGACCGCAGCATCGTCGTCGCTCCGCAGCGCATGCCGTCCGGCAGCGAGGCCCGGGCGATGGCCGAGGCACTGCGGACCCTGCAGCGCAGCACCTGGTCCCAGTCGCAGGACCTGACGGAGGCCGCCGCGGCCGAGCCCGACCCGGCCGCCACCACCCGGGTGCCGGGAGCCTCCTCGTATCCCGGCGGCCTCCGCAAGCAGGAGCTGCCGCGCGAGGCCTTCCAGGACATGGCGCAGACGCAGGTCAAGCTCGACAAGTTCAAGGTCATCCTGTCGGAGCGGGACCGGGTCGTGACCCCCTTCGGGCTCGCCATGAACCGCGAGATGTCCACGTCCTGGCGCGGCCGGGCAGAGCAGGCGGAGGCCTTCCGCACCGGTGTGAAGGACTACCTCGACGGCCTGGCCCGGCAGGTGAGACTGATCGACAAGTCGGAGACGAAGCTCTCCGGCCGCAGCGCCACGATTCCCGTGACCGTGCAGAACAACCTGGTGCAGGGAGTCGACCACCTGGTACTGCGGCTCACCTCCACCAACCCGACCCGCCTCAAGATCGGCGGAGAGGCGTATCAGGAGCAGCCCGTCACGGTCTCCGGCGGTCACAGCCGGTCGGTGAAGTTCACCACATCGGCCAACGCCAACGGCCGGGCGACGGTCGTCGCCCAGTTGTACACACCGGATGGACGGACATACGGCGCCCCCGTCACCTTCGACGTCAAGGTCACCGAGATCACGGCCACCGTGATGCTGGTCATCGGCGGCGGTGTGCTGCTGCTCGTCCTCGCCGGCTTCCGGATGTACACACAGCGCAAACGCGCCGCCGCACGAGAGACCGGGACGGGCGGTACCGAGACGACCGAGCCGGCCCTCGACACCCCGCAGAACCCGGAAGGCGCCGAGGACCGTCTCGAGGAACAGTCCGAGGCACGCCCCCGGGCAGGCGACCCGGAGCAGCCGAGTGACCCGACACCGGACACCGCACCGGAAAACGCCGACCCGTCCGGCACGGGTGAGAGAGTGGACCGTTGAGGATGTCGTGGCCGGTCGGCCCGGGACGATGAGGTGGGGTAGGCATGAACGCGCCGTACGACGGTGACCGGGGCCAGGCCGCGGGCAGCTCGGGCTACCCCGACGACCCGCCGTCCGAGCACGGCCAGGCGCCGCCGCCGGAGCAGCCCGCGGACGCGTATCTTCAGGACGCCTACGAGCAGGACCCCTACCGCGGGCAGGACCTCTCCGCTCAGGACCCGGTGGACGAGGCGCTCTACGACCGCGCCGCGCACCCGCCGCCTCCCCCGGGCACGTACCCGCCGCAGCAGCCGCTGTACGGCCGGCCGCCCCAGCCGCCGTACGCCCCGGATCCGAGGGTGTGGGCGCAGACCCCGGCGCCGGAGCCGGAGGGTCCCACCCAGTACCTCCCGTACGGCGACGACCCCCGGACGACCCAGTTCGTCGGTGTGGACGACCTGGTCGGCCAGGCGGGCGAGCAGCGCCACGAGCCGGACGCCTTCGCGCACCTGTTCCGGGACCAGCAGCAGGCCGGCGGGCACCCGTCCTACGACCACCCGTCGGTGCCCGGCCCGGCCCCGGCGCCCGGCGAGTACGGCGCGACGCCGGGTCCGTACGGTGAGACCCCGGCATCCGCCCCGGACGCCGCCCCGCCGTCGGCCCAGGAGCAGTACGCGGCACCCGGCCAGGCTCCGTACACGACCGCGCCGCCGCCGGCCGCGGAGACCCCCGCCCAGGCGCCGCAGGCCACCCCGCCGACCGCACCGCCGGCCGCCGCGTCCAAGAAGGGCGGACGTGCCTCGGGACTGCTGAAGTCCAGCGCGGTGATGGCGGCGGGCACGATGGTGTCCCGGCTCACGGGCTTCATCCGGTCGGTAATGATCGTCTCGGCGCTCGGGCTCGCCCTGCTGGGCGACACCTTCCAGGTCGCTTACCAGCTGCCCACGATGATCTATATCCTTACTGTCGGCGGCGGCCTCAACTCCGTCTTCGTGCCCCAGCTGGTGCGTGCCATGAAGGAGGACGAGGACGGCGGCGAGGCCTACGCCAACCGGCTGCTGACCCTTGTCATGGTGGCCCTGGCCGCGCTCACAGCAGTCGCGATGTTCGCCGCGCCCCTCCTGGTCCGGATGCTGTCGAACCCGGTCGCCAGCAACCCCCAGGCCAACGACGTCGCCGTCACCTTCACCCGCTACTTCCTGCCCTCGATCTTCTTCATGGGCCTTCACGTGGTGATGGGCCAGATCCTCAACGCGCGCGGCCGGTTCGGCGCGATGATGTGGACGCCAGTCCTGAACAACATCGTCATCATCGTGACGCTGGGCATGTTCATCTGGGTCTACGGCACGGCTGGCGACTCCCGGATGAACGTCACGAACATCCCGCCGGAGGGTCAGCGCCTGCTCGGCGTCGGGATCCTCCTCGGCCTCGTGGTCCAGGCCGTGGCAATGATCCCGTATCTGCGGGAGACCGGGTTCAGGCTGCGGCTGCGCTTCGACTGGAAGGGCCATGGCCTCGGCAAAGCGATGACGCTCGCCAAGTGGACGGTCCTCTTCGTCCTCGCCAACCAGGCGGGCGCCATGATCGTCATCCAGCTGTCCACTGCTGCGGGCAAGGCCTCACCGGTCGACGGCACCGGCTTCGCCGCCTACGCCAACGCCCAGCTGATCTGGGGCCTGCCGCAGGCCATCATCACCGTCTCCCTGATGGCCGCCCTGCTTCCCCGCATCTCCCGCTCCGCGGCCGAGAACGACAGCGGTGCCGTCCGCGACGACATCTCCCAGGGGCTGCGCACGACGGCCGTCGCCATCGTGCCCATCGCATTCGGCTTCGTCTCCCTCGGCATCCCGATGTGCACGCTCATGTTCGGCTCCTCGGGAACCTCTGAAGCCGCCAACATGGGCTACATCCTGATGGCCTTCGGCCTCGGCCTCATCCCGTACTCCGTGCAGTACGTCGTCCTGCGTGCCTTCTACGCCTACGAGGACACCCGGACCCCCTTCTACAACACCGTCATCGTGGCCCTGGTCAACGCGAGCGCCTCGGGGCTGTGTTACCTCCTCATCCCGTCCCGTTGGGCCGTCGTCGGCATGGCCGCCTCCTACGGCCTCGCCTACGCCATCGGTGTCGGCATCGCCTGGCGCCGGCTGCGCAAGCGCCTCGGCGGGGACCTGGACGGCGCACGGGTGCTGCGGACGTACGCGCGGCTGGCCATCGCCTCGGTGCCGGCCGCCCTGCTGAGCGGTGCGGCCTGCTACGGGGTCGGACACACGCTCGGCCTGGGCGTCCTGGGTTCGCTCGCCGCGCTCATGGCCGGCGGGGTGGTCCTGCTCGGCATCTTCTACGTCGCCGCGCGCCGCATGCACATCGAGGAACTCAACTCGTTGGTCGGAATGGTCCGCGGACGCCTGGGACGCTGAGACGGGGGGTAGGCGCACAACCATCGTTCGCCGCCGTGTGTCGTGCATAGCGCCGGACTGTGGGCACAATTGGTTTCGGCGTCGGACGGCGCGCAACAGTTGTTCGGCGCGCGATGAATGGGGAGGCAGGAACGACGGTGGCGGAACGGAGCACGGCTGCCGTCGACGTGGCAGACAACAGCGGCGAGGAGTCGCTGACCGCGCAGGCGGACCAGTCCACGGCCGACGGGGTGGCCAACAACCGGGAGCGGGACACGGACAGCGACGAGGTACAGGGGAGCGCCGGAACCGAGAGCGCGGGCAAGGCCTCGCCTCCCGAGCTGCACAGTGGTCACAAGCTCGCCAGACGCTACCGCCTCGAGGAATGCGTCACCCGTCTGGACGGATTCAGCAGTTGGCGGGCCGTGGACGAGAAGCTCCGCCGCGCCGTCGGCGTCCATGTGCTGCCCGCCGACCACTCCCGCGCCCGCTCCGTGCTGGCCGCGGCCCGGTCCTCCGCCCTGCTGGGCGATCCTCGTTTCGTCCAGGTGCTGGACGCCGTGGAGGACAACGACCTCGTCTACGTCGTCCACGAATGGCTCCCCGACGCCACCGAGCTGACCACGCTTCTCGCCTCCGGCCCCCTGGAGGTGTACGACGCCTATCAAATGGTCAGTCAGATCGCCTCCGCGATGGCCGCCGCCCACCGTGAGGGCCTCGCCCATCTGCGCCTGAACCCGAACGCGGTGCTGCGCACGTCCACCGGGCAGTGGCGCATCCGCGGACTCGCCGTGAACGCCGCGCTGCGCGGCATCAGTTCCGACACCCCGCAGCGGACCGACACCGAGGCCATCGGAGCCCTGCTGTACGCCTCGCTCACCCAGCGCTGGCCGTACGAGAGCGACGCCTACGGGCTGTCCGGCCTGCCCAAGGACATCGGTCTGATCCCGCCCGACCAGGTGCGCGCCGGCGTCCACCGCGGTCTGTCCGAGCTGGCCATGCGGGCACTGGTCAACGACGGCGCCACCGCCTCGCGCCACGAGACCCCGTGCACCACGCCGGAGGAACTGGTGAAGGCGATCGGCGAGATGCCACGCATCCGCCCGCCGGAGCCGGCGTTCACCACACCGCCCGACTACCAGCGCACGACGTACCAGCAGGGCAACTACGGTCGCCCGGCCCCGCACCCCGGCGTCCCACAGCCGGTGCCGACTCCGCCGCCGCCGCTGCAGAGCCGTACCGGCAAGGCGCTGAAGTGGGCAGTGTCGGGTCTGCTGATCGCCGCGCTCGGCCTGGGCAGCTGGCAGCTCGCCGACGCGCTCATGGAGCGGGGCGGCACGGCCGACGACCCCAATCAGACGCAGACGACGGACGGCAACGACAAGGGCGGGCAGAAGCCCGAGAAGATCAAGCCCCTCAGCATCCAGGATGCTCAGGAGTACGTCGCCAAGGGCGAGGCACAGGCGCCGGGTGACGTGGCCAAGACCTACGACGGCGACAGTTCCACGTACTGGCGCACGAAGCGGTACAACGAGGGCCCGACGCTCGCGCCGTACAAGCCCGGTGTCGGCATCGTCTACGACCTCGGCTCGGCCAAGGAGATGTCGGCGGCGTCGATAGACGTCCGGTACGCGGGTGCCCACACCACCGTGCACCTCTACGCCACGGACGCCCTGACCCCCTCGACGGGGATCGACGGGATGCAGGAGATCGGAACCGCCACCACCAGCGGCACCTCTCTCACCGTGAAGGCTTCCAAGCCGGTGAAGACCCGGTACGTGCTGCTGTGGATCACGGCCGTGCCGAACGCGCCCGCCGACGGCTACAGCAGCGCGGGCTACAAGCAAGCACTCACCGACGTCACCTTCAAGGGCTGACGGCCCGGAGAACACCAGGGGAGGGGGCCCGATGGCCGATGGCACCGGATACGGCGACAGCAGCGATCAGGACCTCCTCGCCCGCCACGTGGCGGGCGACCCCGACGCCTTCGGAGAGATCGTCCGTCGCCACCGCGACCGCCTCTGGGCCGTGGCCCTGCGGACGCTCGGGGACCGCGAGGAGGCCGCTGACGCCGTACAGGACGCCTTGGTCTCCGCCTATCGGGCCGCCCATACCTTCCGGGGCCAGTCGGCCGTCACGACCTGGCTGCACCGCATCACGGTCAACGCCTGTCTGGACCGCGTGCGCAAGGCGGCCTCCCGGAAGACCGCACCGGTCGACGACACGGAGCGTCTGGAGCAGCTGCTGGAGCCGCACGAGTCGGCGTCCGCCCCGGCCGAGCGCAACGATCTGCACCGGCAGCTCGTCCAAGCCCTCGCGACCCTTCCCGCCGACCAGCGAGCCGCACTCGTCCTCGTCGACATGCAGGGCTACCCGGTGGCCGAGGCCGCCCGCATCCTCGACGTGCCGACCGGCACGGTCAAGAGCCGCTGTGCCCGCGGCAGAGCCAGACTCCTGCCGCTCCTCACCCACCTGCGCCCGGACCGGAGCGGCAACGCCGACGGCGACCGCGACAAGCCGGGCGCCAAGGATTCGGGCGCGGAACGGAACCGGACGCAGGGGGCATCCGTCCCACCCGCAGCGGGACCGCGTCAGACGGGTCCGCGAGGCACCGGGCCAAGCGATTCAGCCGCAGTGAAGGGCGGAGGTGGACGAGCGTGACGTCGTCGACGACAGACATGACCGGGCACCCGGACGTCACGGAGATCTCCGACCTCGCCGAGGGCCTCCTGCCGCCTTCGCGCTCCACGGACGTACGCCGGCACCTGGACGCCTGCGAGCCGTGTGCGGATGTCTATGCCTCGCTGGAGGAGATCCAGGGGCTGCTCGGCACGCTGCCGGGCCCCACACGCATGCCGGACGACGTGGCCGGCCGCATCGACGCCGCGCTCGCTGCCGAGGCCCTGCTGAGTGCCGCGGAAGTCGAGACGCCCGAGACCGATGTCCGCGAGAGCGAGGTCCGCGAGAGCGAGACGCCGGAACCGCTGTCGGCGAATGCACCCACTGCCCGGAGCGGGCCCCTCTCCCTGTCCGCCGATGACAGCCGTGCCGATGTTTCACGTGAAACATCGGTGCCGGCGGACCGCCCTGCCGGGCGCGCCCGCGCTTCCACCACCGGCCCGGGTCGCAAGGACCGCCGGCGCGGTGGCCGCCGCAGGCTCGCCACCCTGGGGGCCGTCTTCGCCGCGGCGGCACTGGGGCTCGGCTCGGTGATCGTGGCTTCCGTCGACGACGGCAATCCGGCCGATGAGGCGCAGAGCCACTCGTCTCCCGCCGACACCTTCTCCGAGGACCGGCTCAAGGAACAGGTCACCACTCTGCTCTCCAAGAGCGACGGCGCCCAGCGAGGCCCGCGGACATCGGACGACTTCGGCACCGAATCCCAGACCGGACCTGAGAACCGGATCTTCACTCAGCCGACCGTTCCCGCGTGCATCCAGAAGGGGATCGGCCGCAACGACGCGCCCCTCGCCACCGAGGAAGGTGTCTACCAGGGCAAGGAGGCGCTGCTCGTGGTGGTGCCCGATACCTCCGACGCCAGCCGGGTCACCGCCTATATCGTCGAGGCGACCTGTGTGGACCAGACCTCGGTTTCCACGGCCGACGTGCTGCTCAAGCACTCCTACGCGCGGCCCTAGGCACCGGCGACACCACCGCTTGGTCTCCGTGGGAATGCGAGCCCTTTAGGATCCGTTGGGTGGGGTGAGAGCTCTGAGAAGGGCGACCACCGGTCCTGAAGACGCAGTCCAGAGACGAGGAATCCAGCCGTGAGCGACGTCCGTAACGTGATCATCATCGGCTCCGGGCCCGCCGGCTACACGGCGGCGCTCTACACCGCGCGCGCGTCGCTGAAGCCGCTGGTGTTCGAGGGCGCCGTCACCGCCGGTGGCGCGCTGATGAACACCACCGAAGTGGAGAACTTCCCCGGCTTCCAGGACGGCATCATGGGCCCCGAGCTCATGGACAACATGCGCGGCCAGGCCGAGCGCTTCGGTGCCGAGCTGGTTCCGGACGACATCGTGTCCGTAGACCTGAGCGGTGAGATCAAGACCGTCACGGACACCGCGGGGACGGTCCACCAGGCAAGGGCGGTCATCGTCGCCACGGGCTCGCAGCACCGCAAGCTCGGACTGCCCAATGAGGACGCGCTCTCCGGGCGCGGCGTCTCGTGGTGCGCCACCTGCGACGGGTTCTTCTTCAAGGACCAGGACATCGCCGTGATCGGCGGCGGTGACACGGCGATGGAGGAGGCCACGTTCCTCTCCCGCTTCGCGAAGTCGGTGACGATCGTCCACCGCCGGGACACCCTGCGCGCGTCCAAGGCGATGCAGGAGCGTGCCTTCGCCGACCCGAAGATCACGTTCGTCTGGGACAGCGAGGTCGCCGAGATCCAGGGCGACCAGAAGCTGTCCGGTCTGAAGCTGCGCAACGTCAAGACCGGCGAACTCTCGGACCTGCCGGTGACCGGCCTGTTCATCGCGATCGGCCACGACCCGCGCACCGAGCTGTTCAAGGGCCAGCTCGACCTGGACGCCGACGGGTACCTGAAGGTCGACGCACCCTCGACCCGCACCAACCTCACCGGTGTCTTCGCCGCCGGCGACGTGGTTGACCACACCTACCGCCAGGCGATCACCGCCGCCGGTACCGGCTGCTCCGCTGCTCTCGACGCCGAGCGGTTCCTCGCCGCTCTCTCCGACGAGGACCAGGCCGAGCCCGAGAAGACCGCTGTCTGACCCCCATCCGCCCCACGCACCAACCAGTTAAGGAGCCCGCCGTGGCCGGCACCCTGAAGAACGTGACCGACGACTCCTTCGAGCAGGACGTCCTCAAGAACGACAAGCCCGTTCTGGTGGACTTCTGGGCCGCCTGGTGCGGTCCCTGCCGTCAGATCGCGCCGTCCCTGGAGGCCATCGCCTCGGAGTACGGCGACAAGATCGAGGTCGTCAAGCTGAACATCGACGAGAACCCGGGTACGGCCGCCAAGTACGGCGTCATGTCCATCCCGACCCTCAACGTCTACCAGGATGGCGAGGTCGCCAAGACGATCGTCGGCGCCAAGCCGAAGGCCGCGATCGTTCGCGACCTGGAGGAGTTCATCGCCGAATAGGCGACCGCGCGTCGGGGACGCATGTTTCACGTGAAACACGAATGGGCCGGCCCGGAAGGGCCGGCCCATTCGTTTACCCATCGTCTGCCCCTCAAAGAGGCCTGAGGGCGGGTTCCTTCTGCACGGCCCCGAGCAGCCGGTCGATGGCCATCTCCACGTCTTCCTTCCAGGACAGCGTGGACCGCAGCTCCAGACGAAGCCTGGGGTGGCTCGGATGGGGTCGCACGGTTTTGAAGCCGACCGCCAACAGATGATCGGCCGGCAGCAGACAGGCGGGCTCCTTCCAGCGGGCGTCCCCGAAAGCCTCGATCGCCTTGAACCCACGGCGCAGCAGATCCTTGGCGACCGTCTGGACCAGCACCCGTCCCAGCCCCTGACCCTGATAGGCCGGGATGATGAACCCGGTCATCAGTTGCACCGCATCCGGCGAGACGGGGCTGGTGGGGAATGCCGTCGAGCGCGGCACATAAGCGGGCGGGGCGTAGAGCACGAAGCCGACCGGGACGTCATCGACATAGGCGACCCTGCCGCAGGAGCCCCAGTCCAGCAGGACGGCGGAGATCCAGGCCTCCTTCTCCAGAGCAGGCGTACCCGCCTTTACCGCGGCTTCGCCACTGACGGGATCCAGCTCCCAGAAGACACACGAGCGACAGCGCTGGGGAAGATCCTGAAGGTTGTCCAGCGTGAGCGGTACGAGCCGACGCCCCATGAAGGCTGTTCCTCGCTTCCTTCGCCCGCCGCATCGCGGGCGGCCGTCAAGGCACTCCGTTCCCTGAGCAGGCTGCCGATGAACCCACCGATCGCGCCCAGTCCCAGACCTGCGCTCACCAGCCCGGTGCGGCTCATCGTTCGCATGGCCCCTGCCTCGCTCTCAGAGGGACTGTCAAGTGAATCCGCCATACCTGAACGCATCGTATCCACGATGTGATTCCGCCGATACCGGCGAAAAACAAAGAGCGGGCCGTGTCCGGTACACACCGGACACGGCCCGCTCGGCCGCCTGTCCCAGGCTCAGGAGTCCGCCTCTTCGGCGTCCCCTTCCAGCAGGCTCTTCTGCAGCACCGGGCCCTCACCCGGAGCGAGGGTTCCGAGGATCCGCTCAAGGTCCTCCACGGAAGCGAACTCGACGGTGATCTTGCCCTTCTTCTGGCCCAGATCGACCTTGACCCGGGTCTCGAAGCGGTCCGAGAGGCGCGTCGCGAGTTCGGAGAGCGCCGGGGTGACCCGGGCGCCGGCCCGCGGCCCCTTGGCACGCGGTGCCTTCTGAGGCCGGGAGCCCATCAGGGTCACGATCTCCTCGACCGACCGCACCGAGAGGCCCTCGGCCACGATCCGATGGGCCAGCCGGTCCTGCTCCTCCGTGTCCTCCACGGAGAGCAGCGCCCGGGCGTGACCGGCGGAGAGCACCCCGGCCGCGACCCGCTTCTGCACCGCCGAGGACAGCTTCAGCAGACGCAGAGTGTTGGAGACCTGGGGGCGGGAACGGCCGATGCGGTCCGCCAGCTGGTCGTGCGTGCAGTTGAAGTCCCTCAGCAGCTGGTCGTAAGCCGCGGCCTCTTCGATCGGGTTCAGCTGAGCACGGTGCAGGTTCTCCAGGAGGGCGTCCAGGAGAAGCTTCTCGTCTTCCGTGGCCCGCACGATCGCAGGGATGGCCTCGAGTCCCGCCTCGCGGCAGGCCCGCCAGCGCCGCT
Organism: Streptomyces hamibioticus; assembly: GCF_047946815.1. Lineage (NCBI taxonomy): Bacteria > Bacillati > Actinomycetota > Actinomycetes > Kitasatosporales > Streptomycetaceae > Streptomyces > Streptomyces hamibioticus. Next base: position 3,713,318 of record NZ_JBKKQY010000001.1, on the reverse strand, counting down.
CGCCCATGATGAGCTCGTAGCGCTCCGGGCCGATCTGCCGGACGACAATCGGCTGGAGCAGTCCCACCTCCTTGATGGAGGTGACCAGCTCCGCGAGCGCGTCGTCGTCGAAGACCTCACGGGGCTGCCGCGGGTTCGGCGTGATGGCGTCCAGCGGAATCTCGGCGAAGTGAGCGCCCATCGGAGGCGCGGGCGTCTCCGCGGTGGGATCTTCCGTCGGCTCCTCTGTTTCACGTGAAACAGCCTGCAGTGTCGCCACCTTGGCGGCGGCCACACCACGGTCGGTAGAGAGTCCTGGCACGGCAGTGGGGGACGCTGAACCGATGCTCCCCAGCGCAGCCGAAGCCACCGTCTTCTCCGTCGGGGCAGGGGGGATCAACGCGCCGAGCCCACGGCCCAACCCCCTCCGTCGCTCGCTCACTGGATCCCCTCCACCATGTTCGGGTCGTTCTGGGCACCGATATGGGCGTGCGTGCCGTCGTAACTGACGCCGACACCCTTCAGCGCGATTTCTCGTGCCGCCTCAAGATAGGAGAGGGCACCACTCGATCCTGGATCGTAGGTCAGCACCGTCTGCCCATAGCTCGGCGCCTCGGAGATACGGACGGAGCGGGGAATGCTCGTCCGCAGCACCTCGTCGCCGAAGTGGTTGCGCACCTCGTCCGCGACCTGGGACGCGAGCCGCGTCCGGCCGTCGTACATGGTGAGCAGGATGGTCGACACATGCAGCGCGGGGTTGAGGTGCCCCCGCACCAGATCGACGTTGCGCAGCAGCTGACCGAGCCCCTCCAGCGCGTAGTACTCGCACTGGATCGGGATCAGCACTTCCTGGCCCGCGACGAGTGCGTTCACCGTCAGCAGACCGAGCGAGGGCGGGCAGTCGATGAGGATGTAGTCCAGCGGCTGCTCGTAGGCCTGGATGGCCCGCTGCAGTCGGCTCTCCCGCGCCACCAGGGACACCAGCTCGATCTCCGCACCGGCGAGATCGATGGTGGCGGGGGCGCAGAAGAGGCCCTCCACATCAGGGACGGGCTGGACGACCTCCGAGAGAGGCTTGCTTTCGACCAACACGTCGTAGATGGACGGAACTTCGGCGTGGTGGTCGATACCCAGTGCGGTGGACGCATTCCCCTGGGGGTCGAGGTCGACCACCAGGACCCGGGCGCCATGCAGGGCCAGGGATGCAGCAAGGTTGACGGTCGTCGTTGTCTTTCCGACGCCGCCCTTCTGGTTGGCGACCACGATGACGCGGGTCTGCTGGGGCCGTGGCAGGCCCTCGCCGGCGCGGCCCAGAGCCTCCACCGCCAGTTGGGCAGCACGACCGATCGGAGTGTCGTCCATCGGAGGCGGTGTTTCACGTGAAACATCCGCTCCGATCGACTCGGTACGGGGACCAGGGACCGGATCGGTCATCGGTCCCGCGATGTTGGCGTCGGACCGCAAGGATTCACTCTCCTCGACTTCAGGCTCGCAATGAACAGAGCCTCCCATGTCTTCGGGGTCGTGAACCAGTGAGGCCTGGTCTTCTGTGGAGAAATCCACCTCTGTGGACAACCCCGCCCCCCGTGCGGGGAGCCCAGTGGCCTCGGAGGCAGCCTCGGTTTCCTCTCTGAGAGACCCGAGAGGCTTTCGGTCGCGCGGTTCGGCCGCAGCGCGGCCGCGACTGATGATGCCGTGCAGCAGTGAGCGACGTTTCACGTGAAACACGATGCACAGCAGCCGAGGCCGAACTGTCGCGACACTCCGGCATGCGTAGTTTTGGAGGCTTGTGTGGAGTACGTCTCGTCGTCAGGACGGATCAGCGGCGCTCACTCACTCAGGAGACCCGCCGACACGGCTATCCGCGACGACGACGTGTCCGCCCCGTCCGGGCCGCCTTCGCCCGTTTGGCCGCAAACCGCACACCGCCGGGGCTCTCCCCGACCTCGACCCGCACGACCGTGGACAGGGGGTCGACGATCCCTTCGCCGACATGCAGGATCGATGTCTCCACGGCACCCAGCTTGGTCAGGGCCGTGGCCGCGCTCTTCAGCTCCTCCTCCGCCGTGTCCCCCTTGAGGGCGAGCATCTCCCCGTACGGACGCAGCAGCGGAATACCCCAGGTGGCCAGGCGGTCCAGCGGTGCGACGGCCCGAGCGGTCACCACGTGGACCGGTGGCAGCTTGCCCATGACCTCCTCGGCTCGCCCCCGCTCGACGGTGACATGGTCCAGGCCCAGCAGCTCCACCACCTCGGTCAGGAAGGTGGTCCGCCGCAGCAGCGGTTCCAGCAGGGTGATCTTGAGATCCTCACGGACCAGCGCCAGCGGGATCCCAGGCAGGCCGGCCCCCGAGCCGACGTCGCAGACCGTCACGCCCGCGGGCACGACCTCCGAGAGCACCGCGCAGTTCAGCAGATGCCGCTCCCACAGCCGGGGCACCTCACGCGGGCCGATCAGACCGCGCTGCACACCCGCCTCGGCCAGCAGCTCTGCGTAGCGGACCGCATCCGCAAAGCGATCACCGAACACCTCTCGGGCCTGCTCGGGCGCAGGGGGAAGCTCCGCTGCCTCCGTCACGGGGGAACCGTCCTTCCGTAGCGCATCGGCACGTTCGGCGCCGACACCAGAACCACCAGAACTATCAGGCTGACAAAGTTCGGCCCCGCCTGCGCAACAGACGGGGCCGGAGGAACGTGGGGACCGCTCAGGCGGGAAGCACGACGACGAAGCGCTGCGGCTCCTCGCCCTCGGACTCGCTGCGCAGGCCCGCGGCCTTGACCGCGTCGTGCACGACCTTGCGCTCGAACGGCGTCATCGGCTTCATCCGCACCGGCTCACCGCTGCTCCTGACCTCCGCGGCGGCCTCGGCGCCCAGCTCCGAGAGCTCGGTGCGCTTCTTGGCGCGGTAGCCCGCGATGTCGAGCATCAGCCGGCTGCGGTCCCCGGTCTCCCGGTGCACAGCCAGGCGGGTGAGCTCCTGCAGAGCCTCCAGCACCTCGCCGTCCCGGCCGACCAGCTTCTGCAGATCGCGGCTGCCCGTGTCGCTGATGATCGAGACGGAGGCACGGTCGGCCTCGACGTCCATGTCGATGTCGCCGTCGAGGTCGGCGATGTCGAGCAGACCCTCCAGGTAGTCCGCCGCGATGTCACCCTCCTGCTCAAGGCGGGTCAGGGTGTCTGCGCCCTCGGCAGCGGCGGAGGTGGTGCCTTCCGTCACGGGATGGACTCCTTCTTACTTCTTCGACGGGGACTTGGGCCGCTGCGGGCCCTTGCGCTGACCGGACTGGGCCTTGCTACGGGTACCGGAGCCGGACTTCTGCGCCTTCTTGGAACCGGCGGACCCGGCGGACCCGCCAGAGCCGGCGGAACCAGCGGGCGTGCTGTCCTCGGGCTGGTCGGACTTGCTGAGCGAGGTCGGAGCCTCGGCCACGCTGTCACCGCCGGCCTTGGCCGTGCCGGACTGGCGCCGGGACTTGGACTGGCGCTTCGGCTGCTGACGCCTGGGAGCGGTGGCGGTGACCGCCGTGGCGCCGTCGGCCTGGGCGGCGACCGCGGTCTCGCTCTTCACCACCGTGCCGTCACTCTGCGCGGCCAGGCCGGACTTGTTGAGCGCGTTGATGAACTTGCGCTCGTACTCGTTGCGGTCACGGCCCTTGTCCACGATCGCCTTGACGATGGCGCGCTCGCGACGGTTGCGGGTCTTGCCGCGGCCGGTGACGTGCTTGGTGAGGCGCTCCAGGTAGGCGGCCTGGGCCTTGGAACCCGGCGTCGGGTTGTTGTGAATGATGTACATCTGCTGGCCCATGGTCCACACGTTGGTGGTCAGCCAGTAGACGAGAACACCGACCGGGAAGTTGATGCCGAAGACGGCGAACATGATCGGGAAGACGTACATCAGCATCTTCTGTTGCTGCATGAACGGCGTCTTCACCGTGGTGTCGACGTTCTTCGTCATCAGCTGGCGCTGCGTGTAGAACTGCGACGCCGACATCAGGACGATCATGATGGCGGTGACGACCCGCACATCGGTGATGGAGGAGTCGAGGGCCGCGACCTTGGACGCGCTGTCGGTGAACTTCGCCGCGAGCGGAGCGCCGAAGATGTGCGCCTGCTGTGCGCTCTGCAGCAGCCGCTCGTTGATCACGCCGACGGTGTCGTTCGACGCGATGCTGTTGAGCACGTGGTACAGGGCGAAGAAGAACGGCGACTGCGCCAGGATGGGAAGGCACGAGGAGAGCGGGTTGGTGCCCGTCTCCTTGTACAGCTTCATCATCTCTTCGGACTGGCGCTGCCGGTCGTTCTTGTAGCGCTCCTGGATCTTCTTCATCTCCGGCTGGAGCGTCTGCATCGCCCGCGTCGCCTTGATCTGCTTCACGAAGAGCGGGATCAGGCAGATACGGATGAGGATCACCAGGGACACGATGGACAGGCCCCAGGCCCAGCCGGTGTCAGGGCCGAAGATGGCGCCGTACACCGAGTGGAACTGGACGATGACCCAGGAGACAGGTGTCGTGATGAAGCTGAAGAGGCTGGCAATCGTGTCCACTAATCATGCTCCTTGGGCATGGGACGAGGTCTCTGCGGCCGGGCCCGAAGGAGCCGACGGACTCGTGCGAGAAGTCTGTCCCTCGGGGGCCGGTTCGGCGGCGGAGGGCCCGCCCTTGCGTGCCCGCCAGGCGTCCCGCAGCATTTCGTGCCACCGCGGACGCTTGCGCGGCGGGACATGGTCCACTCCGCCCAGCGACCACGGGTTGCACCGCAGGATGCGCCAAGCGGTGAGTACCGTGCCCTTGACGGCACCGTGCCGGTCGATGGCCGTGTAGCCGTAGTGGGAGCACGACGGGTAGTACTTGCACACCGGCCCCAGCAGCGGACTGATCGTCCACTGATAGATCTTGATCAGAGCCAGCAGCGGGTACTTCATCGCGCGCCCCCTCCCAGCAGCCGCTGAAGGGCGGCGTCCAGGTCTCGGGCCAGCTGTGCATGGTCGGCGTCACCCGCACCGGGCAGCGCTCGTACGACTACCAGGCTACCGGGGGGCAACAGGTCGACCCGGTCGCGCATCAGATGGCGAAGCCTGCGCTTCACCTTGTTGCGCACGACCGCACCTCCCACAGCTTTGCTCACGACGAAACCCGCACGCGGCGGAGGAGCGCTCTCCCCAGGCGCGTGCGGGTCCGTGGCACCGCTACGAAAGTGGACGACGAGGGACGGGCGGCCTGCCCGGCGACCTCGTCGTACCGCGGTCGCGAAGTCCTCGCGCCGCCTCAGCCGGTTCTCGGTGGGCAGCACGACGTCATGACCTGATCGGGATCAGGCGGACAGGCGGGCGCGACCCTTGCTGCGGCGGGACGCGAGAATCGCGCGGCCGGCACGGGTGCGCATACGCAGCCGGAAGCCGTGGGTCTTCGCGCGACGACGGTTGTTCGGCTGGAAGGTGCGCTTGCTCACTCGGGGGCTCCAGAAAGAAATCGGTGGTGGCGGGGTGCCGTCCTGGCTGTCACCGTGCGCCCACGAGTAGCTCGCGTTACGCCCGTGTGCACCGCTTTCCCGATCACCTGACGCGATCTGTGCCCATCGGAGGCAGGCGGCAGCAGCCATCGACAACTCGACCTGGTTACGGTACGCGCGGCTGAGCCATCCGGTCAAACCAGTGGCCGCCGGGAGACACTTGTCCACAGGCTGGGGACAACAACTTGAACCGCACGGGCCGCCCTGACTACCGTGACTGGACTCCGATTCGTTCCGTTATCCCCGCCCGACCCGATTGTCATCCCGACCGGTCCCCGGATCACACCTTCGAGGGACCCCCGTGAGAGAGCGTGCCCTGTGGCTGACGTACCTGCCGATCTTGCCGCAGTGTGGCCACGCGTACTGGAGCAGCTCCTCGGGGAGGGACGCGGCCAAGGCGTCGAGACCAAGGACGAGCACTGGATCCGGCGCTGTCAGCCGCTGGCGCTGGTCGCCGACACCGCACTGCTCGCCGTACCGAACGAGTTTGCGAAGGGCGTACTGGAGGGCCGGCTCGCACCGGTCGTGAGCGAGACGCTCAGCCGCGAGTGCGGCCGGCCGATCCGCATCGCGATCACTGTGGACGACTCCGCGGGCGAGCCCTCGGCCCCCGCCCCGCCGGCACCGCCCGCCCGCCACCAGCAGCGCTACGAGGAGCCCGAGCTCCCGTCCGCCGGGCAGCAGGGCCGCGAGGACTACGAGGGCCGCGAGGGCTACGAGGGCTACGGCCGCCACCGAGGCGACCAGCTCCCCTCGGCCCGCCCGGCCTACCCGTCGGAGTACCAGCGCCCCGAGCCCGGCTCCTGGCCGCGCCCGGCCCAGCACGACGACTACGGCTGGCAGCAGCAGCGCCTCGGCTTCCCGGAGCGGGACCCGTACGCGTCGCCGCCGCAGCAGGAGTCGTACGGCTCGCCGTCCTCGCCGCAGCAGGACTCCTACCCGCCGCCCTCGCAGGAGGCGTACTCCCAGGAGTCCTACCCGCCGGAGTACCCGAAGGACTCCTATTCCCCGGACGCGTACCCGCAGAGCTACCGTGCGCAGTCGCCCGAGCGCCCGCCCTACGACGGCCAGCGCGCCGACTACGAGCAGTCCCGCGGCGACTACGACCAGCGGGACGCCCGCCGCGAGCTGCCCGATCCGCCGTCCGGCTCCGGTCATGTGCACCGCGGCGGCCCCGTCGGCCCCCGCCTGCCCACCACCGGCGCGCCCGGCCCGCTGGCCGCGCAGCCCGCGCCGGCCACGGGGCCCGGCGAACCCACGGCACGCCTGAACCCCAAGTACCTGTTCGACACCTTCGTGATCGGCGCCTCGAACCGCTTCGCGCACGCGGCGGCGGTGGCCGTCGCCGAGGCGCCGGCGAAGGCGTACAACCCGTTGTTCATCTACGGCGAGTCAGGGCTCGGCAAGACCCACCTGCTGCACGCCATCGGGCACTACGCGCGCAGCCTCTACCCGGGCACGCGCGTGCGGTACGTGAGCTCCGAGGAGTTCACCAACGAGTTCATCAACTCCATCCGCGACGGCAAGGGCGACAGCTTCCGCAAGCGCTACCGCGAGATGGACATCCTGCTGGTCGACGACATCCAGTTCCTGGCGGACAAGGAGTCGACGCAGGAGGAGTTCTTCCACACCTTCAACACCCTGCACAACGCCAACAAGCAGATCGTGCTGTCCTCCGACCGGCCGCCCAGGCAGCTGGTGACGCTGGAGGACCGGCTGCGAAACCGCTTCGAGTGGGGTCTGACCACCGACGTGCAGCCGCCCGAGCTGGAGACGCGCATCGCGATCCTGCGCAAGAAGGCGGTGCAGGAGCAGCTCAACGCCCCGCCGGAGGTGCTGGAGTTCATCGCCTCCCGGATCTCGCGCAACATCCGCGAGCTGGAGGGCGCGCTGATCCGGGTGACGGCGTTCGCGTCGCTCAACCGGCAGCCGGTGGACCTGGGCCTGACCGAGATCGTCCTGAAGGACCTGATCCCGGGCGGCGAGGACTCGACGCCGGAGATCACCTCGACGGCCATCATGAGCGAGACCGCCGACTACTTCGGCCTCACGGTCGAGGACCTGTGCGGCAGCTCCCGCGGCCGGCAACTGGTGACGGCACGCCAGATCGCCATGTACCTCTGCCGCGAGCTGACGGACCTGTCGCTGCCGAAGATCGGCGCGCTGTTCGGCGGCCGGGACCACACGACCGTGATGCACGCCGACCGCAAAATCCGCAATCTGATGGCCGAGCGGCGCTCCATCTACAACCAGGTCACGGAGCTCACCAACCGCATCAAGAACGGCTGACGGCCGCTCCCACGGCTCTCGTACGACGCGCTGGGCGCCCTCCGGAGGAGATCCGGGCGGCGCCCTTCGTTGTTCCTCCCGCCCGCCGCTGTTCGATTTCTGGCCAGGTCACGGCCACTCTCCACAGATTCGGTGACTTTTTTCCGTCCACACCTTGGGGACCGCGAAGTTGTCCCGATCCTGTCCACAGCAGCGGCTGCCGAGAACCCGTCAGGCCAGGTCAGCCACCTGTGGATTGGTGGACGAACGATCTCCACAGACTGTGGACAACGAAGTGCTCCACAAGCTGTGCACGGAGTTGTCCACGGGCAACCCACAGGCTGAGGCCGGTTGTCCCCAGCGATCCCCAGGTTCTCCACATGACTGTCCACTGTTCGGCAACCCGGCGCGCCCGATCACCGCGTCGAGTGAAAGCCGTCACACGAAGCTGCCGGGCGGGGCTGTGGGAAAGCCGGGCAAAGCTGGGGACGAGCCTGGGGAGAAGTCGCCCTTCCCTGTGCACGGGGTGTGCAGAACTTTCTTTTCTCCACAGCGGCCCCTGGTTGTCCACGGCCGCCGCCCACAGGGCCCGTGGACAAAATCTCCGCCCTGAGCTGGGCAAACGTAGTTATCCACGGTATCCACAGGCCCTACTACTACCCCCGACTAGAGAGAGCGAGGAATTCGTTTCGAAGCGGGACCTGTGCACAACTCGCCCTCTCGGGCCCGACCGCCCCTCGGCACGACTTGACCCCGAAGGGCACCTACTGTCAGTGCGGTGCGTCAGACTGGTCCCCGGTGTCCTTCCCTTCACAGGGGCCGGCGACACCGAGTCAGACGACGAAGGCGAAGCAGGGCGAAGAGCGCCGGCAACAGCAGGAGGCGGCAACGGTGAAGATCCGGGTGGAACGCGACGTACTCGCGGAGGCAGTGGCCTGGGCGGCACGCAGCCTCCCGGCCCGTCCGCCGGCGCCTGTCCTCGCCGGCCTGCTGCTGAAGGCCGAGGACGGGCAGCTGAGCCTGTCCAGCTTCGACTACGAGGTCTCGGCGCGGGTGTCGGTCGAGGCCGAGGTCGAGGAGGAGGGCACGGTCCTGGTCTCCGGCCGCCTGCTGGCCGACATCTCCCGCGCCCTGCCGAACCGGCCGGTGGAGATTTCCACAGACGGTGTACGGGCGACGGTGGTGTGCGGCTCCTCGCGGTTCACCCTCCACACTCTGCCGGTGGAGGAGTACCCGGCCCTGCCGCAGATGCCGAACGCCACGGGCACCGTCCCCGGCGAGGTCTTCTCGGCGGCCGTGCAGCAGGTCGCCATCGCCGCGGGCCGCGACGACACGCTGCCCGTTCTCACCGGTGTGCGCATCGAGATCGAGGGCGACACGGTGACGCTGGCGTCCACCGACCGCTACCGCTTCGCGGTCCGCGAGTTCCTGTGGAAGCCGGAGAACCCGGAGGCCTCGGCGGTCGCCCTGGTGCCCGCCAAGACGCTGCTGGACACCGCCAAGGCGCTGACCAGCGGTGACCAGGTGATCCTGGCGCTGGCCGGCGCGGGCGCGGGCGAGGGCCTGATCGGTTTCGAGGGCGCCGGCCGCCGGACGACCACCCGCCTGCTGGAGGGCGACCTCCCGAAGTACCGCACGCTGTTCCCGACGGAGTTCAACAGCGTCGCCGTCATCGAGACCGCCCCCTTCGTGGAGGCCGTCAAGCGCGTCGCCCTGGTCGCCGAGCGGAACACCCCGGTGCGGCTCAGCTTCGAGCAGGGCGTGCTGATCCTGGAGGCGGGCTCCAGCGACGACGCACAGGCTGTGGAAAGGGTCGACGCCCAGCTGGAGGGCGACGACATCTCGATCGCCTTCAACCCGACCTTCCTGCTGGACGGCCTGAGCGCGATCGACTCCCCGGTGGCCCAGCTGTCCTTCACGACGTCCACCAAGCCCGCCCTGCTCAGCGGCAAGCCGGCGCTGGACGCCGAGGCGGACGAGGCGTACAAGTACCTGATCATGCCGGTGCGGCTGAGCGGCTGAGCGGCTGAGCCGCCGGGACGGCGGCCGGCCGGACCGGCCGCCGTCGCCGCGACCGCAGCGTCGCCGCCGGTTGTCCACAGGCGAACCCGCAGGTGGGGACGTACGGATGAGCGCGTATGCCCACAGCTGTGCGTGGCCGTCCGGGTTTAGGCTCGGACGTCGGTACGAAGGTGCCTCACACGCCACAGCGACCTAAGGAACGCAACTGATGGAGCTCGGTCTCGTCGGCCTCGGCAAGATGGGCGGCAACATGCGCGAGCGGATCCGCCGCGCGGGCCACACCGTCGTCGGATACGACCGCAACCCGGACCTCGCCGATGTCCACAGCCTTCAAGAGCTTGTGGGCAAGCTCAGCGGGCCGCGCGTGGTCTGGGTGATGGTGCCGGCCGGTGACGCCACCCAGTCGACCATCGACGCACTCGCCGAACTCCTGGAGCCCGGCGACGTGGTCGTGGACGGCGGGAACTCCCGCTGGACCGACGACGAGAAGCACGCCGGGGAGCTGGCCGCCAAGGGCATAGGCTTCGTCGACTGCGGCGTCTCCGGCGGAGTCTGGGGCCTGGAGAACGGCTACGCGCTGATGTACGGCGGCGATGCCGAGCACGTCGCCAAGGTGCAGCCGATCTTCGACGCCCTGAAGCCGGAGGGCGACTTCGGCTCGGTGCACGCGGGCAAGGTGGGCGCCAGCCACTTCGCGAAGATGGTCCACAACGGCATCGAGTACGCGATGATGCAGGCCTACGCCGAGGGCTGGGAGCTGCTGGAGAAGGTCGACTCCGTGGACAACGTCCGGGAGGTCTTCCGCTCCTGGCAGGAGGGCACGGTCATCCGCTCCTGGCTGCTGGACCTCGCGGTCAACGCCCTGGACGAGGACGAGCACCTGGGCGGGCTCCGGGGTTATGCACAGGACTCCGGTGAGGGACGCTGGACCGTGGAGGCCGCGATCGACAACGCGGTGCCGCTGCCGGCGATCACCGCGTCGCTGTTCGCGCGGTTCTCCTCGCGCCAGGAGGACTCGCCGCAGATGAAGATGATCGCCGCGCTGCGCAACCAGTTCGGCGGCCACGCGGTCGAGAAGAAGTAAGCAGGACCCGAGGGTTGGGAGGTCGGCGAACGACCATGCACGTCACGCATCTGTCGCTGGCCGACTTCCGCTCGTACGCCCGGGTCGAGGTCCCGCTGGACCCGGGCGTCACCGCCTTCGTCGGCCCCAACGGCCAGGGCAAGACCAACCTGGTCGAGGCCGTCGGCTACCTCGCCACCCTCGGCAGCCACCGCGTCTCCTCCGACGCCCCCCTGGTCCGCATGGGCGCCGAGCGCGCGGTGATCCGGGCCCAGGTCCGCCAGGGCGAGCGGCAGCAGCTGGTCGAGCTGGAGCTGAACCCGGGCAGGGCCAACCGCGCCCGCATCAACCGGTCGGCGCAGGTCAGGCCCCGTGACGTCCTCGGCATCGTCCGCACGGTCCTCTTCGCACCCGAGGACCTCGCCCTGGTCAAGGGCGACCCCGGGGAGCGGCGCCGCTTCCTCGACGAGCTGGTCACCGCCCGTTCACCGCGGATGGCCGGGGTGCGCTCCGACTACGACCGGGTCCTCAAGCAGCGCAACACTCTGCTGAAGTCGGCCGCGCTCGCCCGCCGGCACGGCGGCCGCACGCTGGATCTGTCCACTCTCGACGTCTGGGACCAGCACCTCGCGCGCGCGGGCGCCGAGCTGCTCGGCCAGCGCCTGAACCTGATCGCCGCGCTCCAGCCGCTGGCCGACAAGGCCTATGAGCAGCTGGCCCCCGGCGGCGGCCCGGTCGCCCTGGAGTACAAGCCGTCGGCGCCCGGCGAGGCGCACACGCGCGAGGACCTGTTCGAGCAGCTGATGGCCGCGCTCGCCGACGCGCGCAAGCAGGAGATCGAGCGCGGCGTGACCCTTGTCGGCCCGCACCGGGACGATCTGAATCTCAAACTCGGTCAGCTGCCCGCCAAGGGGTACGCCTCCCACGGCGAGTCCTGGTCCTACGCGCTGGCGCTGCGCCTGGCGTCGTACGACCTGCTCAGGGCGGAAGGCAACGAGCCGGTGCTCGTCCTCGACGACGTCTTCGCCGAGCTGGACGCCCGCCGCCGTGAACGGCTGGCCGAGCTGGTGGCGCCCGGCGAGCAGGTGCTGGTGACCGCGGCCGTCGACGACGACGTGCCGCAGGTGCTGTCGGGGGCGCGGTTCACCGTGGCCGAGGGGATGGTGGAGCGGGTATGAGCCAGAGCCCGTCGGGGGACGCCCCCGAGCCCTCCGGCGTCGACCTCGCGCGCGTGGCGCTCCGCGCGGCGAAGGAGGCGGCACGCGCGCGTGGCGACGCGGCACGGCAGAAGAAGCAGGCGCGGCGCGGCGGGCTGCGCTCCGGCGCGCGCGCCGACGGCCGCGACCCCATGGCGCTCGGGTCGGCGATCAACCGGCTGATCACCGAGCGCGGCTGGGAGGCGCCGGCCGCGGTGGGCGGGGTGATGGGGCGCTGGCCGCAGATCGTCGGCGACAAGCTCGCCGACCACTGCACACCCCAGAGGTACGACGAGGACGAGCGCGTCCTGATCGTGCAGTGCGAGTCCCCGGTCTGGGCCACGGAGGTGCGCCGGCTCGCCCCCAGCCTGGTCGCCCGTCTCAACGAGGACCTGGGCCACGGCACGGTGCGGCAGATCAAGGTCCTCGGTCCCGGCGGTCCGGCCCGGCGTTACGGCCCTCTGCGGGCCCCCGGCAGCAGCAGGCCGGGCGACACCTACAGGTGACTTGCGTCACGTGCTTCCTGGGTGGCTGGTCCGGTTTTGTCCGCGGTCCGGCGGTCCTGTCGCGCGTCCGCACACGGTTGCGAATCGCGACCTGACTCCGAAGTAGCCATGGGTTGACGGTCCGAAGCGCTGAGTGCCTCCGTGAGCCTCTTGGGGCCCCCATCCGTATATCGGGAGTCGGACAGCGACGGTTCAGGGCGGCACATGCGGACTCAGGTACCGGCAAACCCCCATCGATGTCAGTGCTACCGGTAGACTGGAAGACAATCCCGCCCCGAACGTGGGGACCGTCCGGGAAAAGCTGAGCAACGCTGATCAAGGCTTACCAACGCAACATGCCGCAGCCGCTCCGGCAACCCGCCGACGAGCCCGGCTCGTGCTGTGCCAGAAAGGGCGCTTCGTGGCCGATTCCGGCAACCCCAACGAGAACATTCCGTCCACCGACACCGGCGTGAACGACGCGGTGAGCGACCCGAACGGCGACGCAGCGTCGTACGACGCCAGTGCCATCACCGTCCTCGAGGGTCTGGACGCGGTCCGCAAGCGACCCGGTATGTACATCGGTTCGACCGGTGAGCGAGGACTGCACCACCTCGTGCAGGAGGTCGTCGACAACTCCGTCGACGAGGCGCTGGCCGGCCACGCGGACACGATCGACGTCACGATCCTCGCCGACGGCGGCGTCCGCGTCGTCGACAACGGCCGCGGCATCCCGGTGGGCATCGTCCCGTCCGAGGGCAAGCCCGCCGTCGAGGTCGTGCTGACCGTGCTGCACGCGGGCGGCAAGTTCGGCGGCGGCGGTTACGCGGTCTCCGGTGGTCTGCACGGCGTGGGTGTCTCGGTCGTCAACGCCCTCTCCACGAAGGTCGCCGTGGAGGTCAAGACCGACGGCTACCGCTGGACGCAGGACTACAAGCTGGGTATCCCCACGGCACCGCTCGCCCGGCACGAGGCCACCGAGGAGACCGGCACGTCGGTCACCTTCTGGGCCGACGGCGATATCTTCGAGACCACCGACTACTCCTTCGAAACGCTCTCCCGGCGCTTCCAGGAGATGGCCTTCCTCAACAAGGGCCTGAAGATCAACCTCACCGACGAGCGCGAGTCGGCGAAGGCCACCGCCGGCGCGGACGAGGCGGGCGAGGACGAGAAGCACGAGGTCAAGAGCGTCTCGTACCACTACGAGGGCGGCATCGTCGACTTCGTGAAGTACCTGAACTCCCGCAAGGGAGACCTGGTGCACCCCACCGTGATCGACCTGGAAGCCGAGGACAAGGACAAGAACCTGTCCCTCGAGGTCGCCATGCAGTGGAACGGCGGCTACACCGAGGGTGTCTACTCCTTCGCCAACATCATCCACACCCACGAGGGCGGTACGCACGAGGAGGGCTTCCGTGCGGCGCTGACCTCGCTCGTCAACAAGTACGCGCGCGACAAGAAGCTGCTGCGCGAGAAGGACGACAACCTCACGGGCGACGACATCCGCGAGGGCCTGACGGCGATCATCTCGGTGAAGCTGGGCGAGCCGCAGTTCGAGGGCCAGACCAAGACGAAGCTGGGCAACACGGAGGTCAAGACCTTCGTGCAGCGCGTGGTCTACGAGCACCTGGCCGACTGGCTCGACCGCAACCCGAACGAGGCCGCGGACATCGTCCGCAAGGGCATCCAGGCGGCCACCGCGCGCGTGGCGGCCCGCAAGGCGCGCGACCTGACCCGCCGCAAGGGCCTGCTGGAGACGGCCTCCCTGCCGGGCAAGCTGTCGGACTGCCAGTCCAACGACCCGGTCAAGTGCGAGATCTTCATCGTCGAGGGTGACTCCGCCGGCGGCTCGGCCAAGTCCGGCCGGAACCCGGAGTACCAGGCGATCCTCCCGATCCGCGGCAAGATCCTCAACGTCGAGAAGGCGCGCATCGACCGGATCCTGCAGAACCAGGAGATCCAGGCGATGATCTCCGCGTTCGGCACGGGCGTGCACGAGGACTTCGACATCGAGAAGCTCCGCTATCACAAGATCATCCTGATGGCGGACGCCGACGTCGACGGCCAGCACATCAACACTCTGCTGCTGACCTTCCTGTTCCGCTTCATGCGGCCGCTGGTCGAGGCCGGGCACGTATTCCTGTCCCGTCCCCCGCTCTACAAGATCAAGTGGGGCAAGGACGACTTCGAGTACGCGTACTCCGACCGCGAGCGCGATGCGCTGATCGAGATGGGCCGTCAGGCCGGCAAGCGCATCCGGGACGACTCGGTGCAGCGCTTCAAGGGTCTCGGCGAGATGAACGCCGAGGAGCTGCGCATCACGACCATGGACCAGGAGCACCGCGTCCTCGGCCAGGTCACGCTCGACGACGCCGCCCAGGCCGACGACCTGTTCTCGGTCCTGATGGGCGAGGACGTCGAGGCCCGCCGCGCGTTCATCCAGCGCAACGCCAAGGACGTCCGCTTCCTCGACATCTGAGTCGGTCTCAGCTGACCGCACCAGGAAGGACTTTCACCAGCAATGACCGACGAGAACACTCCCGTCACGCCTGTAGAGGACCCCGACGCCGCCGGTATGCGCGTCGAACCCGTCGGGCTCGAGACGGAGATGCAGCGCTCGTACCTCGACTACGCGATGTCCGTCATCGTCTCGCGTGCGCTGCCGGACGTGCGGGACGGACTCAAGCCCGTCCACCGTCGTGTGCTGTACGCGATGTACGACGGCGGCTACCGCCCCGAGCGCGGCTTCTACAAGTGCGCCCGCGTCGTCGGCGACGTCATGGGCAACTACCACCCGCACGGCGACTCCTCCATCTACGACGCCCTGGTCCGCCTCGCGCAGCCGTGGGCCATGCGGATGCCGCTGGTGGACTCCAACGGCAACTTCGGCTCGCCGGGCAACGACCCGGCGGCGGCCATGCGGTACACCGAGTGCAAGATGGCGCCGCTGTCGATGGAGATGGTCCGTGACATCGACGAGGAGACCGTCGACTTCACGGACAACTACGACGGCCGCTCCCAGGAGCCGACCGTCCTGCCCGCCCGGTTCCCGAACCTGCTGATCAACGGCTCGGCCGGCATCGCGGTCGGCATGGCGACCAACATCCCGCCGCACAACCTGCGCGAGGTCGCCTCCGGTGCCCAGTGGTACCTGGAGAACCCCGAGGCCTCCCACGAGGAGCTGCTGGACGCGCTGATCGAGCGCATCAAGGGCCCGGACTTCCCGACCGGCGCGCTGGTCGTCGGCCGCAACGGCATCGAGGAGGCGTACCGCACCGGCCGCGGCTCGATCACCATGCGTGCGGTCGTCGAGGTCGAGGAGATCCAGAACCGCCAGTGCCTGGTGGTCACGGAGCTGCCCTACCAGGTCAACCCGGACAACCTCGCGCAGAAGATCGCCGACCTGGTGAAGGACGGCAAGATCGGCGGCATCGCCGACGTCCGCGACGAGACCAGCTCCCGCACCGGTCAGCGCCTGGTCATCGTCCTCAAGCGGGACGCGGTCGCCAAGGTCGTCCTCAACAACCTCTACAAGCACACCGATCTCCAGACCAACTTCGGCGCCAACATGCTGGCGCTGGTGGACGGCGTGCCCCGCACCCTCTCCCTGGACGCGTTCATCCGCCACTGGGTGACCCACCAGATCGAGGTCATCGTCCGGCGGACCCGCTTCCGGCTGCGCAAGGCCGAGGAGCGGGCACACATCCTGCGCGGCCTGCTCAAGGCCCTCGACGCCATCGACGAGGTCATCGCGCTGATCCGGCGCAGCGACACGGTCGAGATCGCGCGCGGCGGCCTGATGGAGCTCCTGGAGATCGACGAGATCCAGGCCAACGCGATCCTGGAGATGCAGCTCCGCCGCCTCGCGGCCCTGGAGCGGCAGAAGATCGTCCAGGAGCACGACGAGCTGCAGGCCAAGATCGCCGAGTACAACGAGATCCTCGCCTCCCCGGTCCGCCAGCGCGGCATCGTCAGCGCGGAGCTGGCGGCGCTGGTGGAGAAGTACGGCGACGACCGCAAGACGAAGCTGATCCCCTACGAGGGCGACATGTCCATCGAGGACCTGATCGCCGAAGAGGACATCGTCGTCACCGTCACGCGCGGCGGCTACATCAAGCGCACCAAGACCGACGACTACCGGGCGCAGAAGCGCGGCGGCAAGGGCGTGCGCGGGACGAAGCTCAAGGAAGACGACATCGTCGACCACTTCTTCGTCTCGACCACCCACCACTGGCTGCTGTTCTTCACCAACAAGGGCCGCGTCTACCGCGTCAAGGGCTACGAGCTGCCCGACGCCGGCCGGGACGCGCGCGGACAGCACGTGGCCAACCTGCTGGCCTTCCAGCCGGACGAGTCGATCGCCGAGATCTTCGCGATCCGCGACTACGAGGCGGCGCCCTACCTGGTCCTGGCCACCAAGGGCGGCCTGGTCAAGAAGACCCCGCTGAAGGACTACGACTCCCCGCGCTCGGGCGGCGTCATCGCGATCAACCTGCGCGAGCGGGAGGACGGGACCGACGATGAACTGATCGGGGCCGAGCTGGTCTCGGCCGACGACGATCTGCTGCTGATCAGCAAGAAGGCGCAGTCGATCAGGTTCACCGCGTCGGACGACACCCTGCGGCCCATGGGCCGTGCTACCTCGGGTGTCAAGGGCATGAGTTTCCGCGACGGGGACGAGCTGCTCTCGATGAATGTTGTCCGACCCGGTACGTTCGTGTTCACTGCCACCGACGGCGGGTACGCGAAGCGGACCAACGTCGACGAGTACCGCGTCCAGGGCCGCGGCGGCCTCGGCATCAAGGCCGCCAAGATCGTGGAGGACCGCGGGGAACTCGTCGGAGCGCTGGTGGTCGAGGACACGGACGAGATCCTCGCCATCACCCTCTCCGGCGGTGTGATTCGCACGCGAGTCAACGGGATCAGGGAAACGGGCCGTGACACCATGGGCGTCCAACTGATCAATCTTGGCAAGCGCGATGCCGTGGTCGGCATCGCACGCAACGCCGAAGCGGGGCGCGAGGCGGAGGAGGTCGACGGCGACGTGGCCGTCGACGAGACCGCCGAGGGTGCCACGACCACCGGCACGGACGAGGGTGAGGCGCCCTCGGACGAGTAGCACGAGGAGAGAGTCATCGTGAGCGGAGCCACGGGCGCCGGATCGGCCGGTACCTCGACGGGTACGGAAGCGGACGGCGGCGGCCGTGGCTCCGCCGCGTCCGGAGCTGGGCACGAAGCGGTTCAGGGGGCCTCGAGCGGAACGGACCCGCACGCACACGCGTCCTCATCCTCGTACGAGACTCATGGATCCCAGGGGGGAACTGTGACGGAAACCCGAGGCCCGCAGACCCAGCAGCCGGCCTCGCCGCTGCCGGGCGAACGGCAGCCGCAGCAGCCCGGCGGGCCTTATCACCCGCCGCAGGCGTACCAGGCGCAGGGCGGCGGTGCCCAGGCGGGCGCCGCGTCCGGTGGCCCGGGCGCCCAGTCCGGCGGTGTACGCCGCCCGCGCACCGGTGCGCGCACCGTGCCGCGCGTCCGCAAGGCCCGCCTGCGGGTGGCGAAGGCCGACCCGTGGTCGGTCATGAAGGTGAGCTTCCTGCTCTCCATCGCGCTCGGCATCTGCACGATCGTCGCGTCCGCCGTGCTGTGGATGGTGATGGACGCCATGGGCGTCTTCTCGACGGTCGGCGGCACGATCTCCGAGGCGACCGGCTCGAACGAGTCGAACGGCTTCGACCTCCAGTCGTTCCTGTCGCTGCCCAACGTCCTGCTGTTCACGACGATCATCGCGGTCATCGACGTCGTCCTCGCGACGGCGCTGGCGACGCTCGGCGCGTTCATCTACAACCTCTCCGCCGGCTTCGTGGGCGGCGTGGAGCTGACGCTCGCCGAGGACGAGTGAGGACGCCGGGAACCGATTTTGGGACTGCCCCCCTCGTGCGCTAATCTTCAGGAGTCAGCGCGCGGCACACACCGCAGAGCGCGGCGGGGCTATAGCTCAGTTGGTTAGAGCGCATCCCTGATAAGGATGAGGCCACAGGTTCAAATCCTGTTAGCCCCACCAAAGCAAAGAACCCCCGGTCCAGCAGGACCGGGGGTTCTTTGCGTTCACGACCGGGAGGCCTGGTGTCTGCGGTCCGCAGCGCCATCGATGGCTGACATCGGCGGCTGGCATCAGCTGTGACATCGGCCGCGGGGTGGGTGCGGGGGCGGCAGTGGGGTGGGTGCGGGGTGGGTGAGGCTCCGGCCGGTCGTACCGCTTGCTCCGCCGGGTCGGTCGTCGGTCGTGGGGAGCGGGTGGGGCGGGGCTACGGCGGAAGGCCCGGCGGCTCTGGTGAGCGGCCGGGCCTTACGGATCGCAGTGGTGCTACGCGAGATCGCCGGGTCTGGGGATGAGGTCGGACGTGGAGACCGTCAGCGTTGGAGGGGGGTGTCCGCCGGGGCCTCGTCGGGGTCGCAGAGGGCGGAGGCGGCGGCCGGGTGTGCGGCGGCCGGGTCGGCGGCGGTCGCGTCCGTCGGCGGGCGGTGGCGGCAGCTGGGGGACTTGCCGTGGGCCTCGGCGCGGATGCGCTGTTTCATCGTGGGGGGCAGGGCGCCGGCTCGGGACCAGGACCAGGAGGACGCCGTCTGCACCGTCGACCGCGGATCGCTGTCGCTGTCGCGGTCGTGGTCGCTGTTGCGAGTCGTCTCGGTCTGCGGTACGGCCGCGGAGGCCGTCGTCGTGATGAGTCCGAGCGCCGTGAACAGCGCGAGGAAGGCGGTGACGATGGCGGTCCACAGCTTCATGACCTTGTTCCGGGCCATGGCCCCTCACTTTCGGGTCGGGCGATTTGCGTACTTTCCTCATGATGTGTATGTGGGCCGGGAAGTGGTGGACCGACGCCCGTGGCGCGTCGATGTTCAGATGAACACCACTCGGATGGGCGCAAGACGGGGCATAAGGTGCCCAGAGGGGAGAAGTGGGAGCAAAATGACCGTCCGTGCGAGTCCGATCACCCTCTGATCGCAGCGGTCTATTCCGCCGAGGGGAACGGGAGTTGGCACTCCACACAGGTCACCGATCGATATCGGTCGGTGTGTATAGTCGGGCGCCAGAGGTCCCCTACGTCAAGGAAAGACGAGGTCGCGCGGTGAAGAAGCTTCTCCTGGTCGCACTGGCCGCCATCGGCGGGCTCCTCGTGTACCGCCAGATCCAGGCGGATCGCGCCGAGCAGGATCTGTGGACGGAGGCGACTGACTCCGTGCCCACGGGTTCGTGAGTCCGACCGACATACGGTTCTGAACAGACCCCGGCCGTCCTCGCGGTCGGGGTTTTGTGTTGCCCGTCCGGCGGCGGGGCAGTATGGGCGGGGCGGCGTGGACCGAAGGTGGACGGAAGAGGGCGGGCGATGACGGGGCGGCGTACGGCGTCGGTTTCCTTTTCCTTCCGTTCACTGATCGCCGTGCTCGGCGCGACCGCCGCTCTGCTGCCGGGCGGCGCGGCCCTCGCGGCCGGCACGGAGGACGGGTACGCCTTCGCCGCGGACGCCCGGCCGGCCGAGGCGGCGGCCGGCACCGCGGACGCCGCACGCCTGGAGCCCGGGACGCCGTACACCAGCACCCTGCCGCGCGGCGGCACCGTGTACTTCCGCCTCGACCTCGACGCCGCCTCGAACACGTACGTCTCCGTCACCGCCGTCCCCGGCACCGGCGGTGAGGTCTCGGCAGCCGACGGCGTCCGCGTGTCGGTGCGGGACGCCGACGGCAGGCCCTGCTCGCTGGACAGCGCGACCTTCGGCGCCGCCCGCAGTCCCCGCCCCCTCACCGCCTGGGGCATGCGGGAGACATCCCCCGACGAAACCCGGTGCCAGGACGCCGGCAGCTACTACGTGGCCGTCGAACGCGTCCGGCCGCAGGACTCCCCGCCGGGCGACTGGGACCTGGAGATCGTCGCCGCCATCGAGCCGCGGCTGCGCGGCGACGGCGCCCCCACCGCCCCCGGGACCTGGAACTCCGCCTCACCCGAACCCGTCGCAGGGGAGCCCGAGCGGCGGCCCGGGGGCCGGGGCTTCGCCGATGCCGCGCCTCTCGGGCACGGTGTCTGGCGCGACGACATCCGGCCCGGGCAGACGCTGTACTACCGGGTCCCGGTCGACTGGGGTCAGCAGGTGCACGCCACCGCCGAACTGAGCGGTTCCGGGGAGGGCAGGGGATACGCGCCCGCCGCCCTCGACCTGGCGCTCCACAACCCGGTGCGCGGCCGGGTCGACGACGCGGGCGCCGGCTACACCGGCAGGCGGACGACGGTCGCCCTCGATCCCGTGCCGCCGGTCGAGTACGGCAACCGCCGGGCCGTCGCCCAGCGGGTGAGCGCGATGCGCTTCGCCGGCGCCCACTACCTCGTGGTGCATCTCGCGGCGCAGGTGGCCGACGGCTTCGGCACGGGGCCGCTCGCGCTGACCCTGCGGGTCCGGATCGGCGGCGCGGCCGGGACCGGGCCCGGCTATGCGGGGGAGCCGGTACCGAACGGCGTCTTCGAGGTCACCGAGCGGGACCGGGAGCGGGCGGCTCCGGGTGCCGCCGCGGACGACGACCTCGCGATGAAGGCCCTCGCCGCGGGCGGGATCGGCACCGGGAGCCTGTTGCTGGTGGGGCTCGGGGTGTGGACGGCCGTGGCTCAGATCCGGGCCAGGGCCCAGAAGCCCACCGCGTAGCAGACCAGGGCCAGCAGCAGGAGCGGAACCGCCACAGCGGGCGGGGGACCGGGACGGCGGGGCCGGACGGCACGGTGCTGCGGGGGCTGTTGGGGCTGTTGGGGTGGCTGGGCGGTGTACGTGGCCGTGGCGGGGGCGAGGTGGCGCGGGGGCGGGGGCGGGGGCGGAACGTGCGTCGGATGGCGCTGGGACTGGGGTTGACGCTGAGGCTGAGGACTCGCGTAGGGCTCCGGCTGCCAGGGAGACGGTGACCGTGTCGGCGACGGTGCGGGTGCCTGGGCCGGTGGTGGCGCCTGCGCGGGTGTCGGTGCAGGTGCCGGTGGTGCCTGCGGCGTCTGTGGCGTCTGGGGTGTCGGGGTCGGCGGTCGGCTCTCGCGGGCGGGCGGCGGCAGATGGAAGCTGCCGGTGTCCGAGAGGGCGGGCGGACGCGTCGGCGGTTCCGGCGCGGGCCCGACCGGTCCGTCGGGCCCGAAGCCCGGTGGCAGCGGGCCGATCTGGTCGAAGATCTCGATCAGTTCGTCGTCCGGACCGAGCTCCGGCAGCAGCTCCGCCGCCGCGGCCAGCGCCTTGCGCGCCCCCGTGGCAGTACGGAACCGCGCCACCGGGTCCGGTTGCAGCAGGGTGGCCACGACCTGCCACAACGGCTCGGGGATGCCCTTGGGCGCGCCCGGCGTCCCGTGCTCGGCGAAGTACTGCACGAGGGCCTTGGTGTCGGGCTTGGCACCCTCCAGCAGATACAGCGCCACCAGCCCTACGGCGAACAGGTCCGCGGTGAAGGCCGGTTCGGAACCCATCATCTGCTCGGGCGCCAGGTAGCCGGGCGTCCCCACCACCAGATCGGTCTCCGTCAGACGAGGCTCGCCCAGCCGCATCGCGATGCCGAAATCGGACAGCCGCAGCCGTGGCCGGCCCCTGCCGGTGGCTTCGAGCAGCACGTTGGCGGGCTTGATGTCGCGGTGCACGACGTCATCCGCGTGCACCGCCGCCAGTCCGGACAGCAGCTGGTCGAGCAGGGTGCAGACGAAGGCCGGCGGCAGGGGGCCGTAGTCCCCGACCAGGTGGACGAGAGAGCCGCCCGCGACCAGATCCATGGTGAACAGGACTTTGTCGTCGTCGGCGGCCCAGCTGGCGGGGGCGAGGACGTGGGGGTGGTCGATGCGCAGGCCTTGCTCCCGGACGAAACGGAGCAGGGAGTGCGCGTCGCGCTGCTGGAGCACCTTCGCGGCCACGTAGCGTCGCCGGCGGTGGTCCCAGGCGCGCCAGACGGCACCGACCCCGCCGCGCCCGATCGGATCGACCAGTTCGTAACGGCCGGCGAACACCTCACCCATGGCTGTGCGTCGCTCCTCCCCCTGCGGCCGTGCCCCGTGTCCGTGCCCCGTGTCCGTGCCCCGTGTCCGTGCCCCGCGTCCCTGCCGGGTGGCTTGCCCGCCCCCTGACGGCGGCTTCCTCGCCCCTGTCGCGTCCCCGGGTCAGTTCTGGTGGGACTGGTAGTGCGCGACCGCGTCGGAGGTGCGGCCGGCGCCGTACACGCGGAGGAACTCCGCCAGCTCCGGGTGGGTGGGAGCGAGGGCGTCCGCCGCCTCGATGATGTCGCCCGCGGCGGCCACCGAGCGCAGCAGCGACTGGATCTCGCGGACCACCCGCTTGACCGTGGGCGCACCCGAACTGCTCGTCGTCTGCGTCGTGTTGCTCAGCACCGAGCCCCCCTGCGACTTCTTGATCTCCTCCATGCGCTCGGTCGCCTCGGCCGCGCTCACACTGCCGTCCGCCACCTGCCCCGCCAGGTCCTGCAGCAGCTGTACCCGCTGGACCACCGCCGGATTGCCGATCTTCGCCCGCTGGCCACTCATCAGCTGGGACAGCATCGGTGCGGACAGTCCCAGCACCCCCGCCAGACGAGCCTGGTTAAGACCAAGATCGTCGATGAGCCTGCGGAAGAGCGCCCCCAGTGGCTCCCCGTACCAGTTCCGCTGCAGTTCCCGCGCTCTTGCGGTGGCTTCCTGCTGTGCGGCGTCCATTGCGTCTCCCCATCGCTTCCCCTGAAACCGCAGTTCGCTCCAGCGAACCACGCCGAGCATCTTACGGAGCGTGGTCGTTCACCGGGACCCCCAATCTTGTTGGGAGATACGGGGTGCGACCCGGTACTCTTGTCTGCGGCGCCCGTCGGGACGATGTCCTTCCGACGTCCCACCGGCCGGACGCTCCTCTTCCGGGGCCTTAGCTCAGTTGGTAGAGCGCTGTCTTTGCATGGCAGATGTCAGGGGTTCGACTCCCCTAGGCTCCACGCTGAAGACCCCTCCGCCTGCGTCACCGCAGGCGGAGGGGTCTCTTCGTGTCCGTGCTTCGTGGGCCGGGCGGCCTCGCCTCGGCAGGTCAGAGGCCCTCTATCGCATCGATCCGCTGTACGTCAAACCCGCCGTCTGCCGAAAACGTCGTGCACGGTGGCGCGGTACATCGCCAACTGACTTGTCGGCAAGCGGCGTTGGAGATATTGGGGACCGGTCGCGGGGGGCCGGTGCTCGGTGCGGAGGAGGGGATGTCTGCTCTTGATATCGTCACTCCAGAGAGCACCGGCACCCCCGCCCCTGCGGGGCGGTGCCAAGTGGCTCATCGCCGTCGGAGCCGTTCGGTCGCTGCGACGAGGTGGAAGGGGTAGACCATGCGGGCGAAGGTACGGGCCGCTCTCGATGCGCTCTATATGAAGCGGCTGGTCCGGGAGTTGGAAGGACGCCCACGCCCCCAGCACATCGGCATCATGCTGGACGGCAACCGGCGCTGGGCGAAGACGGCGGGGCACGACGACCCGCGCGAGGGCTACAAGGCCGGTGGGGCGAAGGTCCTGGACTTCCTCCGGTGGTGCGACTCGGCCCAGGTCGAGCACGTCACCCTGTTCATGCTCTCCGACGACAACCTGCACCGGCCCGAGGAGCAGCTCAACCCGCTGATCGACATCATCGCCACGGTGGTGGAGCAGCTGGCCGCTCCCGGCAACCCCTGGCCCGTCGAGGTGGTCGGTGCCCTGGATCTGCTGCCCGCCGACTCCGCGAGCCGCCTCAAGGCCGCCACCGCCGCCACCCAGGGCCGCCAGGGCGGGACCAAGGTCGACGTCGCCGTGGGATACGGAGGCCGCCGGGAGATCGTCGACGCCGTGCGCTCGGCCCTGACGGAGCACAGCGCCAAGGGCGGGGACATCGACGAGTTCATCGAGACCTTCACCATGGAGCACATTTCCAAGCACCTGTACTCCAAGGCGCGGTCCGAGTCCGACCTGATCATCCGTACGTCCGGTGAGCAGCGGCTCTCGGGCTTCCTGCTCTGGCAGTCCGCGTACGCCGAGGTGTACTTCTGCGAGTGCTACTGGCCGGACTTCCGGGAGATCGACTTCCTGCGTGCCCTGCGCTCCTACTCCATGCGGGAGCGCCGCTACGGCCGCTGAGCGCCCTGAGCACCACCCTGAGCGCACCGGACGCTCCGCTGTTCCGCTGTTCCACGTGAAACATCGCCCATGACATCGCCGCGGGGCGGGGGACCGTCAAGTCCCCCGTCCCGCGGCGTCGTTCGGTCGTGCCGACCGGAGTCAGCGCTGGTCGTCGCGGTCGGCGGCTTCGTCCTCGGCCTGCTTGGCCTGGACCTCGGGGTCCAGATCGGACGGTGCGGTGCCGTCCACCGACGTCAGCCGGCCGGCCTCGGGGACCTCCGTCGCCTCGGGCGGTTCCACCAGCCAGTCCGGGTTGGCCTGCTTGTCCCACCACTTCCAGGCGGCGAAGGCACCACCGGCCACGACGCCCAGGACCGCCAGCACCCTGACGACCCGGCCGGTCTTCGCCTGCCGCCGTCGGCGGCGAGCTAGCTTCTCGATGTCCTTGGCCGAGACATTCCCGCGCAGGGCGGCCAGGACGGCGGCGCTGCGCAGCGCCGCCTCGTCCCGGACGGGCCCGGCCACGGCCACCGCCTGCTCGATCCTCGGCCGGGAGTAGTCGGCCGCCTGCCGGGCGGCCAGGCGCGTGCGGACGGCGGCCTCGTGCGCAGCCACGTCCACCTTTGATGGCACGTGCGAACGAGCCTGTTCCAGGCGTGGCGCGACATGAACGCCGTAGTGGAGGCGAGCCTGGTCGGCGGCCTGGGAGACCTTGGGCGCCAGCCGTACGCGCGCCTCCTGTGCGTAGTGCGCGGCCCTGTCCTTGGCCGTGTCGGCGTAGGGCGCCACCACTTCCGCGGCGTGCAGCACGCTGTCCTTCGCCGAACCGGTCGCGGCGCGCACGCTGTCGATGCGGGTCACGGGTTCCTCCTCCTCGGTGGCGTACGGTAATTCGACTTTCCACCCTTTTACGGATCATGCCTTCCGGAGCACCGCCAGGCATGCGAGGGCGGGCATCCGGGTCATGAAGCAGTGATCGGGAGCCTTGATAACGGGTGAATCCGGAGCAACGGGAGCTTGTCGTCGACAATGCCACGGATCGGTGCTCCGCGCGCCCGGCCCGGGGCACTCGGGCGGAATTCCGCGAGTGACGCGCGCCCGGAGGGGACCTCTCCGGGGGGCCGAATGCGACCGCCGGGCGACGTGGGGCGCGGACCGTGCGAGGATCGGGGAGTTACAGGAAGACAACGGAAGGCAGATCGTGGCTGAGCAGCTCTACGCCACCCTGAAGACCAATCACGGCGACATCGACGTCCGGCTCCTGCCGAACCACGCCCCCAAGACGGTCAAGAACTTCGTCGAGCTCGCCAAGGGCGAGCGTGAGTGGACCAACCCCGCCACGGGCCAGAAGTCCACGGACAAGCTCTACGACGGCACGGTCTTCCACCGGGTGATCAGCGGTTTCATGATCCAGGGCGGTGACCCGCTGGGCAACGGCACCGGCGGCCCCGGCTACCAGTTCGAGGACGAGTTCCACCCGGACCTGTCCTTCGACAAGCCCTACCTGCTGGCCATGGCCAACGCCGGCCCGGGCACCAACGGCTCGCAGTTCTTCATCACCGTCTCCCCGACGACGTGGCTGAACCGCAAGCACACCATTTTCGGCGAGGTCACGGACGCGGCCAGCCAGAAGGTGGTGGACGCCATCGCCGCCACCCAGACCAACCCGCGCACCGACCGTCCGGTCAACGACGTCGTGATCGAGTCGGTCGTCGTCGAGACGCGCAACGGCTGACCGGCATCGGTTCTCCGGTGCCGCGCACCCTTGATGGGAACTAAACGCCCCGCTCATCCGTAAGGATGGGCGGGGCGGCGCGTTGCCCGCGACACGGCACAGGACGACCGAGGGGACCTCATGGACCAGGCAGCAGGTGGCACCCCGCAGGACGCCCAGCGCCTGCCGGTCTGCTACCGCCACCCCGACCGCGAGACGGGCATCAGCTGCACCCGCTGCGAGCGTCCGATCTGCCCCGAGTGCATGATCAGCGCCTCCGTCGGCTTCCAGTGCCCGGACTGCGTCCGCAGCGGCTCCGGCACCGGGCACGCCCCGGACGCCTCCCGCCCGCGCACCCTGGCCGGCGGCACCATCGCGGCCGACCCCCGTCTGCTCACCAAGATCCTCATCGGGATCAACGCGGCGGTGTTCATCGCCGTCCACGCGCAGGAGTCGCTGCTGAACCACCTGGTGCTGATCGGCCGCTGGCCGCCCGCGCCGTTCCTGCCCATGGAGGGCGTCGCGGACGGCGAGTGGTACCGGCTGGTGACCTCGATGTTCGCGCACCAGGAGATCTGGCACATCGCCTTCAACATGCTCGGTCTCTGGTGGCTCGGCGGTCCCCTGGAAGCGGCCCTCGGCCGCGTCCGCTATCTCGCCCTCTACTTCACCTCGGGCCTCGCGGGCAGCGCTCTCGCCTATCTGCTGGGCTCACCGACCACGGCCACGCTCGGCGCCTCCGGCGCGATCTTCGGTCTGTTCGGCGCGACCGCCGTGCTGATGCGCCGGCTCAACTACGACCTGCGGCCGGTCGTCATCCTGCTGGCGATCAACCTGGTCTTCACCTTCACCTGGGCCAACATCTCCTGGCAGGCCCACATCGGCGGCCTCGTCGCCGGTCTCGTGGTCGGCTACGCCATGGTCCACGCCCCGCGTGAGCGGCGCTCGCTCGTCCAGTACGGGACCTGTGCGCTGGTCCTCGCGGTGGTCATCGGGTTGACCCTGTTGAGAACCGCCCAGCTCACCTGAGCGCGCTGTTGTCCACAGCGGGTGGCGGATCTTGTGCATACCGTGCGGGAACAACTGTGCCCCCTGTCACCGACCTGTGTTTCCGCAGGTCAGACAGGGGGCGAACAGGCTTTCGGGCGTCAGTCGTTCCGTCACACCGGCGTCAACGTCCAGTGAGTTATCCACAGATCGTCGTTTCTTTTCCCCATGTGGAAAACGGCTGTGGATAACTCAGTGGATAGCCCTGGGCAGAGCTGTGCCGGGGCCTACTTCCACTGCGTGGAGACGGCGAATCCGGCGGCGATGAAGCCGAAGCCCACCACGATGTTCCAGTTGCCCAGCGCGTCGACGGGCAGTGAACCGTCGGTGACGTAGAAGACGACGATCCAGGCCAGGCCGATGAGGAACATGGCGAGCATGACGGGCGCGACCCAGGACCGGTTGGTCAGCTTGATGCTGGCCGACTGCTTCGCCGGCGGCGGCGTGTAGTCGGCCTTCTTGCGGATACGTGACTTCGGCACGAGGGTCTCTCCTGTCGATGCGCTGCGTGGCCGCGCAGGGATCTGGGTCGGGCTCGGGGCAACGTACAAGGGGACGTAAGAGCGCTCCCGGGCGTCCGTTAGCGTAGTGCTTCCGTGGCGCCGAAGGAGATAAGGGTACGTTGAGCAATTCTGCCGACTCCCCCGGGACGGGATCCAGCCCTGACCGCAAGCGCCGTTTCCGGCCGGTGCGGGCGCTCACGGCAGTTGTCTTCGCTCTCGCCGGCCTCATCTTCGTCACCAGCTTCAACACTGCCAAAGGCACCAATATCCGCACGGACACCTCCCTGCTGAAGCTGTCCGACCTGATCCACGAGCGCAGCCGCGAGAACGGGGAACTGGAGGAGTCCAACGCGGCCCTGCGGGACGACGTCGAGTCCCTGGCCGAGCGCGACAACGGCAGCACCCGGGCCGAGGCCGACAAGCTCGCCGAACTGGAGAAGAAGGCGGGCACGCAGAAGCTCAAGGGGGAGGCGATCAGCGTCACGCTCAACGACGCCCCGCCGGACGCCACCGCCAAGCTGCCCGGCTACCCCGAGCCGCAGCCCGACTACCTGGTCATCCACCAGCAGGACCTCCAAGCCGTGGTGAACGCCCTGTGGGAGGGCGGTGCCAAGGGCATCAAGGTCATGGACCAGCGGCTGATCTCCACCAGCGCCGTGCGCTGCGTGGGCAACACCCTGATCCTCCAGGGCCGCGTCTACTCCCCGCCGTACAAGATCACGGCGGTCGGTGACCCGAAGAAGCTGAAGCGGGCGCTGGCCGCGTCCCCGGCGATCCAGAACTACATGGTGTACGTCAACGTCTACGGCCTCGGCTGGCAGGTCGACGACGAAGGCACCGTGACGCTGCCCGGCTACTCGGGCACGGTGGACCTGCACTACGCCGAGCCCGTGGACTGAGTCCCTTGTTCCGGACCGGTTGCTCCGGACCGGACGGCCGGCGCCGCACGCCCTCGTACGAGCGCTTCGCGATCATGCGCATCCCGCGGCCTGGTTTCACGTGGAACAAACCGGTCCCGGGAGCACCGACGGCGCCACCCTGACAAGGGCCTCGGCCGTGCCGCCGGAGATCGAGGCGATCGGCCCGGAGCCACGTAGATCCGGATATCCGCGTCACACAGCCTGCGGAGGCCGGGAAACCGGAGGCGCTGCGCCGTTAGTCTGGTGCGGAACGGCGTGAGTCCGGTGCCGTGGTACGACGGAAGGGACGGCATGTACGGCTGGATCTGGCGGCATCTGCCGGGCAATGCGTGGGTGAAGGCGATGACCTCACTGGTGCTCGTGGTGGCCGTGGTCTACGTCCTGTTCCAGTACGTCTTCCCCTGGGCCGAGCCGCTGCTGCCCTTCAACGATGTGACGGTGGACAACCAGTGAGCGCACGCATTCTCGTCGTCGACAACTACGACAGCTTCGTCTTCAACCTGGTCCAGTACCTGTACCAGCTGGGCGCCGAGTGCGAGGTGCTGCGCAACGACGAGGTGGCCACGGCGCACGCCCAGGACGGTTTCGACGGTGTGCTGCTGTCGCCGGGCCCGGGCACACCGGAGCAGGCCGGGGTGTGTGTCGACATGGTGCGGCACTGCGCCTCGACCGGGGTGCCGGTCTTCGGCGTCTGTCTGGGCATGCAGTCGATGCAGGTGGCGTACGGCGGGGTCGTGGACCGCGCGCCGGAGCTGCTGCACGGCAAGACCTCGCCGGTCGAGCACGAAGGAAAGGGCGTCTTCGCCGGACTGCCCTCGCCGTTCACGGCGACCCGCTACCACTCCCTGGCCGCCGAGCCGGGCACCGTGCCCGCCGAGCTGGAGGTCACGGCCCGTACGCACGACGGGATCGTGATGGGCCTGCGCCACCGCGAACTTCCCGTCGAGGGCGTGCAGTTCCATCCGGAGTCGGTGCTGACCGAGCACGGCCACCGGATGCTGGCCAACTGGCTGGCGGAGTGCGGCGACGAGGGTGCCGTGGCGAGGTCGACGGGGCTCGCCCCGGTGGTGGGCAGGGCCACGGCGTGACCGCGCTGCGCCCCGAGCGCGAGTCCGGCACCTCGTACGGGCAGCAGCCGTACGAGGGCCAGGACGCGCTCGGGGAGTGGTACGGCGGGGAAGCGTTCCAGCCCCACCCGGGCCGGCAGCAGTCCCACCCGGGGCAGGAACAGCCGTATCCGGGGCAGGAACACCCCTACCCGGGTCAGGAACCGCCCTACCGGGCTCAGCAGCCCTACCCGGGCCAGGAACCGCCCTACGAGGCCGCCCCGGCCCCCGTGGCGGACGAGGGAACGGCCTTCGTGGCGGACGAGGAGACGGTCGCGCTCCGCATGTCGGAGCCGCCGCCCGAGCGGTCCGTCTCCTCCATACCGCCGCCCGGGGAAGGGCGAGCGGCGCGCAGGAAGGCCGCCAGACGGCGCCACGGGCGCCACGGGGGCACCGCCCGCCAGAGGACCGGGCAGAGCACCGGAGCGGCCGCAGACGAGCCCGGAAGGCCCCTGACGCGCGTGGAGGCCCGCCGCCGGGCCCGCGCGAGCAAGCCGAGCCCCGCCGTCGTCGCCAGCCGGGTCATCGGTGAGGTCTTCATCACGACCGGCGTGCTGATGCTGCTGTTCGTCACCTACCAGCTGTGGTGGACGAACGTGCGGGCGCAGGCGGAGGCGAACAAGGAGACGAGCAACCTCCAGGACGCCTGGGCGAGCGGCCAGCGCAACCCCGGCGCCTTCGAGCCCGGCCAGGGCTTCGCCATCCTGCACATCCCGAAGCTGGACGTCGTCGTCCCCATCGCCGAGGGCATCGACAGCAAGCGGGTGCTGGACCGCGGCATGGTCGGCCACTACGCCGAGGGCGCGCTGAAGACGGCGATGCCCGAGGACAAGACCGGCAACTTCGGGCTCGCCGGCCACCGCAACAGCCACGGCGAGCCCTTCCGGTACATCAACAAACTGGACCCGGGCGACCCGATCGTCGTCGAGACGCAGGACAGGTACTTCGTGTACAAGATGGCGAACATCCTGCCGGTGACGCCGCCGAGCAACACGAGCGTCCTCGCGCCCGTCCCGAAACAGTCGGGCTTCACCGAGCCCGGCCGCTACATCACGCTGACCACGTGCACCCCGGAGTTCACCAGCAAGTACCGGATGATCGTCTGGGGCAAGATGGTCGAGGAACGGCCGCGCAGCAAGGGAAAGCCGGATGCGCTCGTCAATTAAGGGCAGATGACCAGTGGCAGCGACCACCGACAGGGATCACGAGCACGACCACGCGGAGCGCACCGACGCGCCCGGTGCGCCCCCGCCGCGCAGGCGGCGCCCCAAACCGGGGCCGATCGCGCTGGCCGTGAGCGTCTTCGGTGAGCTGCTGATCACCGCGGGAGTGGTCCTCGGCCTGTTCGTCGCCTACTCGCTGTGGTGGACGAACGTCCTCGCCGACCGGGCGGCCGACGAGCAGGCCGAGAAGGTCCGCGACACCTGGGCGCAGCAGGCGGAGGGCGCGGGCGGCCCCGGCGCGCTGGACACCAAGGCCGGCATCGGCTTCCTGCACGTGCCCGCGATGTCCAAGGACGAGATCCTCGTCGAGGAGGGCACCTCGATGAAGGTCCTCAACGACGGCGTCGCCGGCTACTACACCGACCCCGTGAAGTCGGCCCTGCCCATGTCGGGCAAGAAGGGCAACTTCTCGCTCGCCGCCCACCGGGACGGGCACGGTGCGAAGTTCCACAACATCCACAAGCTGGAGAAGGGCGACCCGATCGTCTTCGAGACGAAGGACAAGTGGTACGTCTACAAGGTCTACGGCATCCTCCCCGAGACCTCGAAGTTCAACGTCAAGGTCCTCGCCCCGGTCCCGAAGGAGTCGGGCAAGGAGAAGGCCGGCCACTACATCACCCTGACGACCTGCACGCCCGTGTACACGAGCCGGTACCGCTACGTCGTGTGGGGTGAGCTGGTTCGCACGGAGAAGGTCAACAGCGAGCGCACGCCGCCGAAGGAACTGCGCTGAACGCTCCCGCCCGTCCCGAGCGGCTCGCGTACCTGGGCGGGCCGGCGGCCATGGGGACCGCGTTCCTGTTCCTCCTCGGCACCGTCGGCACCGTCGGCATGGTCATCGGCGCCGTGGCCGGGGCCCTGTGCGTCGGCATGGTCGCCGGCGGCCGCGCGGGCATCCGAACCGTCCGCGCGGGCCAGTGGGGGCGGCCCCGGACCTGACTGGCACTGGCTGTGGCCGGCGTGTCGACCGGCGTCGGCGGACTCGCGGTCGCCTACGTGACGGGGATCTTCTCCACGGGCCTGGACGTCGAGGAGACCTGTGAGTACGGGCACGGCGTCCGCTACGACGACGCCTACCGGGCCGCGCACGTGGAGGAGTCCGGCCGGTGGTTCCCGCTGCACAGCAAGTGCGACGCGAGCTACGACCTGGTGCCGGCCTGGGTCAACCCGGCCATCGTGCTCTTCTCCCTCCTGGCGGCGGCCGGCGTGCTGTGCCTGGTCGCCGCGGCGGTGACGGCCCTGCGAGCGCGGACGGACCGATGACAAGAGCCCCGGTCCCCTCGGAAGGGGGCCGGGGCTCTCACGCCGGTCGGTGGGACGTCAGTCGTCGCGCCCGCCCGGGAGGCCGCCGATGAAGCCGCCGTTACCGCCGTTGCCGTTGCCTCCGTTGTTGCCGCCGCCGCCCGTCGTCAGCGTGATCGGCGTGGCGGCCGGGTCGTCGACCTCGGTGCCCGCCGCCGGGTCCTGCTGGACCACCAGGGCGTTGCCGTCCGTGGAGCCCGCGACCTGGATGTTGGTGAAGCCCGCCTGCTGCAGCTCCTGCTGTGCCTGGGACAGGGGCCGGGCGCGGACCTCGGGCACCTTCACCTTCTCCTTGGCCTTGCCCACGACGATCTGGACCTGCGAGTTCTTGTCGACCGACTGGCCCGCCTGCGGCGTGGTGGAGATCACCTTGCCGGCCTGGTTCGGGTCGTCGACCGGCTGCTCGGTGCAGTTGCCGACCAGGTTGTTGGCCTGCATCTGCTGCTTCGCCGCCTCACAGGACTGGTTGAGCACGTCCGGCACCGTGGACTGCTCCTCCTCCTTGGCCACGATCAGCGTGATCGTCGACCCCTTCTCGACCTCCTCGCCCTTGATCGGGTCCTGGTCGAGGACGGTGCCCGGCTCGTCCGAGGACTCGCGTTGCTCGGTCTTCACCTCGAACTGGTAGTCGTCGCCCTCCAGCTTCGACTGGGCCTTGTCCAGGTCCAGGCCGATCACGCTCGGCACCGTCACCTTGGGAGCACCGGTCGAGACCACCAGGTCGACGGCGGACTCCTTGTCGACGTCGGTGCCCGCGGCGGGGGTCGTCTCGCAGACCTTGCCCTCCGGCTGCTCCTCGCAGGGCTTGCGCGTGACCTCGCCCAGCCTCAGATCGGAGTTGGTGAGGAGCTTGCCGGCGTCGTCCTGGGTCTGGCCGACGAGGTTGGGCACGGGCACCCTGTCGTTGCCCGGGCCGCCGTCGCCGCTGAACGCCCACCGGCCGATGAGGATCGCGCCGACGAGGACGAGGATGCCCGCCACGACCAGCAGGATCGTGGAGGTGTTGTTCTTCTTCTGCTGGCGCCGCCGGTCCCGGCGGTCGTCGTAGCCCCCGTCGTCCGGGTTCATGGGCGGCAGCACGCTCGTGGCGCCCCCGGCGCCGGAGTCCGAGCGCAGGGCCGTCGTCGGCTGCTCGTCACCGTAGCCGCCGTAGCCGACGGAGCCCATGGCGGCGGTGGCGGCGACCGGCTGGCCGTCGAGGCAGGCCTCGATGTCGGCTCGCATCTCGTCGGCCGACTGGTACCGGTAGTCGGGGTCCTTGACCAGCGCCCGCATCACGATCGCGTCCATCTCGGGCGTGATCTCGGGGTCGAAGACGCTCGGCTGCTGCGGTTCCTCGCGGACGTGCTGGTAGGCGACCGCGACCGGGGAGTCGCCGACGAAGGGCGGGCGGACGGTCAGCAGCTCGTAGAGCAGGCAGCCGGTGGAGTACAGGTCGGAGCGGGCGTCGACCTGCTCGCCCTTGGCCTGCTCGGGGGAGAGGTACTGGGCGGTGCCGATGACGGCCGCCGTCTGCGTCATCGTCATGCCGGAGTCGCCCATGGCCCGGGCGATGCCGAAGTCCATCACCTTGACCTGGCCGTTGCGCGTCAGCATGACGTTGGCCGGCTTGATGTCGCGGTGGACGATGCCGTTGCGGTGGGCGTACTCCAGGCCCTGGAGGATGCCGATGGTCATTTCCATGGCCCGCTCGGGCAGCAGCTTGCGGCCGCTGTGCAGCAGCTCTCGGAGCGTGGAGCCGTCGACGTACTCCATGACGATGTACGGGATGGAGACCCCGTCGATGTAGTCCTCGCCCGTGTCGTAGACCGCCACGATCGCGGGATGGTTGAGCGAGGCGGCCGACTGGGCCTCCCGGCGGAACCGGGCCTGGAAGGACGGGTCGCGCGCAAGGTCCGCGCGCAGCGTCTTCACCGCCACCTGGCGTCCGAGCCGGGTGTCATGCGCGTGGTAAACCTCCGCCATGCCACCACGGCCGAGCACCGGGCCCAGCTCGTACCGGCCGCCGAGGCGACGCGGCTCTTCCATAGCTACCTACCAGCCCTCTCCGTCGGTCCCGACCGGCATGTTTGTTCGGTCGGAGGCTGCCGTCCGGCCTACCGTACCCGGCTCCGTTTGTGTGACTTGGCCAAGCCCGTCACCCGATACAGGACCGGTATCGCAACGTGCACCGATGTGAAGCAGACGTGAGCGGAGTCACTTCCCGTTCAGCTGCGTCTCACTTCTTGCTGTCGAGGACCGCCTGCATCACGCTCTTCGCGATCGGGGCGGCCAGGCCGCCGCCGGAGATGTCGTCGCGGACCGCGTCCTCGTCCTCGACCACCACGGCCACGGCCACCGGCGAGCTGCCGTCCTCGGCCTTGGCGTAGGAGATGAACCAGGCGTAGGGGTTCTCGCTGTTCTCGACACCGTGCTGGGCGGTACCGGTCTTGCCGCCGACGGTGACGCCAGGGATCTTGGCGTTGGAGCCGGTGCCCTTGTCGACGACGGTCTCCATCATCGACTGCAGGATCTGCGCGTTCTCCGGCGACAGCGGCCGGCTCAGCTCCTCCGGGTCCGTCTTCTCGATGGTGTCGACGTTCGGGGCCTGGAGTTCGTCGACCATGTACGGCTTCATCAGCGTGCCGTTGTTGGCGACGGCCGCGGGGACCATGGCCATCTGCAGCGGCGTCGCGGCGGTGTTGAACTGGCCGATGGAGGAGAGCGCGACCTGCGACTCGTTCATGTCCTCGGAGAACACCGAGGCACTGGAGCGGACCGGGGTGAACTGCTCGGCGTTGAAGCCGAACTTCTCCGCCGTCTCCAGCATCTTGTCGTTGCCCAGATCGGAGCCGATCTTGCCGAAGACGGTGTTGCAGGAGATCCGCAGCGCCTCGCGGAGCGAGACGTTCTCACACTGGATGTTGCCCTCGTTGGGCAGCTCGGTGGTGGTGCCGGGCATCGTCCACGGCTGCGGGGAGTCGGTCTTCTCGTCCGGGTCCGTGTACTTTTCGTGCTCCAGCGCCGCCGCCGCGGTGACCACCTTGAAGGTCGAGCCGGGCGGGTAGACCTCGCGCAGCGCGCGGTTGAGCATCGGGTCGTCGGGGTTGTTCTTCTTCTGGAGCCTGTTCCAGGCCTGGGCGTCCGACTTGCCGTCACCGGCGATCGTCGAGGGGTCGTACGACGGGTAGGAGGCCAGCGCCAGGATCTTGCCGGTGGACGGCTCGATGGCGGCGACCGCGCCCTTGCCGCCCTGCTTCTTCAGGCCCTCGTACGCGGCCTTCTGCGCGGCGGCGTTGAGGGTGGTGACGACGTTGCCGCCCTCCTTCTTCTTGCCCGTGATCATGTCGAGCGTGTTGCGGAAGAAGAGCCGGTCGTCGTTGCCGGTGAGGATGCCGTCCTCGATCGACTCCAGCTGGTTGGCGCCGTAGGCCTGGGAGACGAAGCCGGTCACCGGCGCCCACATCGCACCGTTCTTGTAGGTGCGCTTGTACTTGAAGTCGCCCTCGGTGGTGGTGTGCCCGGTGATCGCCTTGCCGTCGACGATGATGTCGCCGCGCGGGGTGGCGTACCGCTCGATGGCCACCCGGCGGTTGTGCTCGTCGTCCTTGAGGTCGTCGGCCTTGACGTACTGGAGCCAGTTGTCGCGGACGAGCAGCGTGAGGATCAGGAGACCGCAGAAGATCGCGATTCGGCGCAGCGGCTTGTTCACGGTCGGACCACCTGGGTCATCTCGGCGTCGGGGTTGGCGGCGGGGGCGGGGGCCGGGCGGCGCGCGGTGTCGCTGATCCGCAGCAGCACGCCGATCAGAGCCCAGTTGGCGATGACGGAGGAGCCTCCGTACGCCAGGAAGGGCATCGTCATACCGGTCAGCGGGATCAGGCCCATCACACCGCCGGCCACGACGAAGACCTGGAGCGCGAAGGCGCCGGACAGGCCGATGGCGAGCAGCTTGCCGAACGGGTCGCGGGCGGCGAGGGCGGTGCGCACGCCGCGCTCCACGATCAGGGCGTACAGCAGCAGCAGCGCCATGACGCCGGCCAGGCCCAGTTCCTCGCCGAAGGTGGCGAGGATGAAGTCGGAGTTGGCGGCGAACCGGATCAGGTCGGAGTGGCCCTGGCCCCAGCCGGTGCCGAGGGTGCCGCCGGAGCCGAACGCCCACAGGGCCTGCATGGCCTGCTCGGAGTGGCCCCATTCACCCGCGCGCGAGAGCGTGTACTCGCGCATCGGGTCCAGCCAGGCGTCGACGCGCTGCTGGATGTGCGGCTCGAAGCTGGCCACGCCGACGGCGCCGACCGCGGACATCAGCAGACCGAAGACGATCCAGCTGGTCCGCTCGGTGGCGACGTACAGCATGATCACGAACATGCCGAAGAACAGCAGCGAGGTGCCCAGGTCGGTCTCGAAGACCAGGATCAGGATGGACATCGCCCAGACGACCAGGATCGGCCCGAGGTCGCGTCCGCGCGGCAGGTACAGGCCCATGAAGCGGCGGCTGGCGAGCGCGAGCGCGTCCCGCTTCACCATCAGGTAGCCGGCGAAGAAGATCGCCAGAACGATCTTGGCGAACTCACCGGGCTGGATGGAGAAGGAACCGACCTGGATCCAGATCTTGGCGCCGTAGATGTTCCGGCCGAGGCCCGGCACCAGCGGCAGCAGGAGCAGCAGCAGCGCGCCGACCATGGAGATGTAGGTGTAGCGCTGCAGGACGCGGTGGTCCTTGAGGAAGATCATCACGGCGACGAACAGCGCGATGCCCATCGCGGTGTACATCAGCTGCCGGGGCGCTGCGCCGCCGGCCTGGCCGATGTCCTGGAGCAGCTCGGACTGGTCCAGGCGCCAGATGGCGACGAGTCCGAGCCCGTTCAGCAGCGTGGCCAGCGGCAGCAGCAGCGGGTCCGCGTACGGCGCGAACTTGCGGACCACCAGGTGGCCGACGCCGGCCAGCAGGCCGAGACCGAGGCCGTAGCTCAGCAGTCCGGCGGGCACCTCGTCGTTGAGGGCAAGGCCCACGTTGGCGTAGGCGAAGACCGGGATGACGACGGCGAACGCCAGCAGGGCCAGCTCGGTGTTGCGGCGGCTCGGTGCGCCGATGGCACCGATCGTGGACGTGTGGTGCGTCGGCGAGTTGGAAGTACTGCTCATCGTGTGACGGGGCCTCTCACGGCTTGCCTACTGCTTACCGCACAGCGAGACGACCTTCTGCTCTTCCTCCGAGAGAGTGGGGCCGGGGCCGGGAGTGGGTGCGGTCGTGGACGGGGACGGGGACTGCGGGGCCTTCGGCGAACCCGAGGGGTTCGGGGTCGGCGAGGCCTTGGACGTGAAGGAGGCGGGTGTGGTTCCCGTGGTGCCTCCGGCCTCGCCCTCGCCCGTCTTCGCGTTCTGCTCGTTCTGTGCGGTGCGCCGCTCGGCCTGCTTCCTGCAGGCCGAGGCCTGCACGGCCAGCTCGTCGATCTTCGACCGGGCGTCGTTCAGGTCGCCCTCGGCGATCGAGGCCTCGACCAGTTTCTGCTGGTACGGCGGCAGGTACTTGAGTTCGATCTCGGGGTGGTCCTTCTCGACCTCCGACAGCGACACCCAGGCCAGGTCCTGGCTGATGCCGCGGTAGAGCGCGACGTGGTCGCCGCGGGTGCCGACGTAGTACTGCGTCTGGGTCCAGCGCCAGCCGCCGTACAGTCCGGCGCCGATGACGGCGAGGATCAGCACGGTGTAGAGGGAGACCTTGAGCCACTTGCGCCGTTTGCGGGGCTTGACGAAGTCGCCGTCGCCCCAGTCGCCGAAGCCGTCGGCCGGGATGTAGCCGGTGGTGTCGCCGCTGCCGGGCGGGCCGAACTCGCCGCCTCCGCCGCCCTGCCTGCCGCCCTGGCGGCCGAGGCCGGAGGCGCGGCCGGCCGGGGTCTGCATGATGCCGTTGTCGCCGATCTGGTGCTGGTTCTCGGCGACGGCGCCGACCACGACCGGGGTGTCGGACAGCTGCCCGGCCAGGGTGTCGCCGGTGTCCAGGTCGAGGACGTCGGCGACGATGACGGTGATGTTGTCCGGGCCGCCGCCGCGCAGCGCGAGCTGGATCAGCTCCTGCACGGTCTCCTGCGGGCCCTGGTAGCTGGCGAGGGTGTCCTCCATCGTCTGGTGGGAGACGACGCCGGAGAGACCGTCGGAGCAGATCAGGTAGCGGTCGCCGGCCCGGACCTCGCGGATGGACAGGTCGGGCTCGACGTGGTCGCCGCTGCCGAGGGCGCGCATCAGCAGGGAGCGCTGCGGGTGGGTGCCGGCCTCCTCCTCGGTGATCCGCCCCTCGTCGACGAGGCGCTGCACCCAGGTGTGGTCCTGCGTGATCTGCGTCAGCACCCCGTCCCGCAGCAGATAGGCGCGGGAGTCGCCGACGTGCACCAGGCCGAGCCGCTGCCCGGTCCACAGCAGCGCGGTCAGGGTGGTGCCCATGCCCTCCAGGCTGGGGTCCTCCTCGACCATCTGCCGCAGCTGGTCGTTGGCGCGCTGCACGGCCGTGCCGAGCGAGGTGAGGATGTCGGAGCCCGGCACGTCGTCGTCGAGAGCGACGATGGTGGAGATCACTTCGGAGGAGGCGACCTCGCCGGCCGCCTGGCCGCCCATGCCGTCGGCGATGGCGAGCAGGCGCGGGCCGGCGTAACCGGAGTCCTCGTTGCCCTCCCGGATCATGCCCTTGTGCGAACCGGCGGCGAAGCGCAGTGACAGACTCATGCGCACCTCGCCCGTCGGCTGCTCCGGGTACAGCCGGTCGTGTCGAGCCACACTGCCCACCCTCCGGTCGGGAGCGCGCCGCGGCCCGGGGTGCCGGCCGCCACTGCGTGCTCGCTCCGCTCGCGCTCGTTCATTTGGTGTAGCACTACTTCCGCAGCTCGATGACGGTCTTGCCGATGCGGATCGGCGCACCCAGCGGAACCGGTGTGGGAGTCGTCAGCCGGGACCGGTCCAGGTACGTGCCGTTGGTGGAGCCCAGGTCCTCGACGATCCACTGCCCGTTCTGGTCCGGGTAGATCCTGGCATGGCGGCTGGAGGCGTAGTCGTCGTCCAGCACGATCGTCGAGTCGTGCGCCCGGCCCAGGGTGATCGTCTGGCCCTGGAGGGCGACGGTGGTACCGGTGAGGGTGCCCTCGGTCACGACCAGCTTGGTGGGAGCGTTGCGGCGGCCCCGGCCACCGCTCGGCTGCTGGCGCTGCGGCGGCGGCGCCTGGCGCGCGGCCTGCTGCCGGTCCCGGCCGGCCTCCCGGCGCGCGGAGCGCTGGGTGACCCGCGTACCGAACAGGTCGCTGCGGATGACCTGCACGGCCACGATCACGAACAGCCACAGTACGGCCAGGAAACCCAGCCGCATGACCGTGAGGGTCAGCTCTGACATTGCCCCCGGATCACCCTTCGGCTTGCCTATAGATAACGGTGGTGCTGCCCACGACGATCCGCGAGCCGTCGCGGAGCGTAGCGCGGGTGGTGTGCTGCCCGTCCACCACGATGCCGTTGGTGGACCCGAGATCCTGGATCGTCGAGGGCGTTCCGGTCCGGATCTCGCAGTGCCGGCGGCTCACGCCGGGGTCGTCGATCCGCACGTCGGCGTCGGTGCTGCGGCCCAGCACCAGCGTCGGGCGGGAGATCTGATGGCGAGTGCCGTTGATCTCGATCCAGTAGCGGGTGCGTCCGGCGGACGCGGGTGCGGCCGGCGGCCGCCGGCCGCTCGCCGGCTGCGGGTAGCCGTAGCCGCCGGGGCCACCGCCCGGCGCCCCGGGCGGCGGCGCGGCCGGCATCGGCGGGGGGGACGCGGAGGCGGCGGGCGGGTAGCCGTAGCCACCGCCGGGGCCGCCCGACGGGGCGGCGGGGGCCGCCGGCGCGGGGCCGCCCTGCTGGCTGCTGGAGGAGGCGAGCGTACGGCTGCGCACCCGGTACAGACCGGTGTCGAGGTCGTCCGCCTTCTCCAGGTGGACCTTGATCGGTCCCATGAAGGTGTAGCGCTGCTGCTTGGCGTAGTCGCGCACCATGCCGGCCAGCTCGTCGCCGAGCTGGCCGGAGTAGGGGCTGAGCCGCTCGAAGTCCGGTGCGCTCAGCTCCACGATGAAGTCATTGGGGACGACGGTGCGGTCGCGGTTCCAGATGGTCGCGTTGTTGTCGCACTCCCGCTGGAGCGCTCCCGCGATCTCCACGGGCTGCACCTCGGACTTGAACACCTTGGCGAAGGTGCCGTTGACCAGACCTTCGAGACGCTGCTCGAACTTCTTCAGGACTCCCATGGGGCACCTCCTCCGTCCTGCCGTCCTGTCCACTGCCCTGCGTACTGCTGCCCGCGCCGTGCGGGCCGCGTACTGCTTACCCGCGTACTGCCTACCCGCGCACTGCTTACCTGGTACTGCTTACTGATCGTATCCACGCGCCGGTCGATCGGCTGGTTCCCCCTGTCGGCCCCGTCGACGGGTGTCGACGCCCGGTGGCGCCTGGCGACGCCTGTTGGAGTTCCCGCCGGAGCCTTCCTTCGAACTCCGCCGGCTCCTCCGGGCGCGCTTCTGGGCGTCTCATGCCCAGGATCGTAGAGGGGGCTGTGGACCAGTGTCCCGCACCCGGCTGCGGACCCGGTCCGCCTCCTGGGAAGACGGGCCGGACCGGTACGAGGTTGATACGTGAACGGACACGTGTCGATACCTGTCCCGGACCCTGTGCCCTGTCCCGGCCCTGCCTCCGTCTCTGCCCCGATCTCTGCCCCGATCTCTGCCTCGGTCTCTGCCTCGGTCTCTGCCTCGGTCTCTGTCTCGACGCCCGTCGATACGCGGCCGGGGCGTGCGGCGCCCTGCGATTCCGCCCGCAGGGGCCCCGGGAACAAGGGATGTGAATCCACCCCGTACGGCGTGCTAATGTTCTGGGTGTCGGAAGGCGCCGGACCGAAGGGGACGGAGCCGGAGGACACACCCAATGCGCGGGTGGCGGAATAGGCAGACGCGCTGGATTCAGGTTCCAGTGCCCGCAAGGGCGTGGGGGTTCAACTCCCCCCTCGCGCACCAGACGGAAGCCCCGTAGGTCTCGGACCTACGGGGCTTCCGCGTTGTCGGGTTTCTCACGCTGTGCGTTCTGCGGTGGGTGGCGGTGAGAGTCGCGGTTGTGAGGAAGCTCTCAGGGCCTCTGGCTCATTCGCGGTGCCACAGGGCTGGGACGTTCGGTGGCTCCCAGC
Source organism: Streptomyces hamibioticus (assembly GCF_047946815.1). Taxonomy (NCBI): domain Bacteria; kingdom Bacillati; phylum Actinomycetota; class Actinomycetes; order Kitasatosporales; family Streptomycetaceae; genus Streptomyces; species Streptomyces hamibioticus. The sequence goes on along the minus strand of NZ_JBKKQY010000001.1, from coordinate 3,671,698 downwards.
CGGTCATGGAGGTGTGGCTCTGCCGGCAGCGGTAGGCGTCCCCGCCGTAGGTGACCCGGTCGCCGGCGGTGTACGGGCGGCCGGGCGCCCAGGTTCCGCCGGGCGGGTCGGTCGGTGGGTCGGTGGGTGGGTCGGTGGGATCGCCGTCCACGTCGAGCACGAAGCCGAAGGCGGCCTGGCGGCGTCCGCCGGAGTCGCGGACGGTCATCAGCAGCGCCGGGTCGAAGAGGGCGTCGGTGGCGTTGCGGGGCTCGCCGGGGAAGTACAGCTGCGTGGTGAGCACCGGTTCGCCGGGTGCCTGGGCCTTGACGTGGAGGTGGCGGGTGCGGCCCGGGTAGAGGCCGGGCACGATCGTGCGCAGGGTGAAGGCACCGGTGGCGTCGGTGAACTGGTGCCCCCGGAAGCGGTAACCGGCCATGTCGTAGGCGCCGGCGGTGTCCGCCTGCCAGAAGTCGAGCAGTACGCCGGGGAGCGGGACGCAGTTCCGGCCGAAGACGTAACCGCTGACCGTGAGGGGGGTGCCGCCCGTGCCCGGCGGGACGATGTCGGTGCGCAGCGGGGAGTTCGGCTTGAAGTAGGGGCCTTCCATCTGGTCGGGCGTGGGGTCGTCGTCGTCGCCGTCGTCGCAGTAGGGCGTCGGCGTGAGGGGCCGGCCGGCCGGGGGGCGGGCGTCGCGGGCGAGTGCCGCGGGGGTTGGGCCGGTGCCGGTGCCGGTCGCGATGGCCATGCCGGTGGCTGTGGCGAGCAGTGGGGCGGCGGCGCCTGCGGCTACGGCCGCCTTGAGGAGGGTTTTGCGGCTGATACCGGGGGCGGTGGGGGCGGCTGCCGGGGTGTCGAGGGTGTCGGGGGTTTCAGGGGGCTCGTGGCGTGGGGTCATGGCGCGGTCCTCGGTCTCCTTGGGGGAAGCAGGTCCGGGGGGTGCCTGAGGGGAGCGCGGGGGCGCGGGAGCGCGCCGGGGCGCGGGGCAGGCTGCTGTTGCCGTGGGCGCGCTCCCGTGCTGTGCGTCGACCAACGTAGTCGCGCCGGTGAGGGCCGGGGAGCTTCCGTCACGCCCCCTGCACGGCGTTATGCGGGGGAGGCGGGGGCGTCGGGCACGTGTACGCGCAGTGGGCGCGGATGTACCGTCTGGCGCGTTGACGTCGGTGTACGGGGACGTACGGCTATGGGGAGGGCGACGGGATGAACGAGGCGGTGACCGGGGCGGAGACCGGGGCGAGGGCCGGTGGGACGGCCGGGGCAGCGACCGGGCGGACGGCCGGGGCGCGGGTGCCTGACGTACCGGGGTTCGCGGCGTGGCCTGCCGGCGGCTCGCCGAAGGCGGAGGGCAAGGCGCTGCGGGGACGGGTCCCGCGGTCCGCGCACGCGGCCCTCGACCTGGACGCCGCGCGCCCGGACGCGGTGGGCGCGGTGGAGGAGTCCGGCAGGGGACGGATACCCGAGCTGACCCCGATACGGGTCGGGCGGATGGCGGCCACGCCGTTCGCCTTCCTGCGCGGGTCGGCCGGGCTGATGGCGTACGACCTGGCCCGCACGCCCATGACCCGGATCCGGGCGCAGATCTGCGGCGACGCCCACGCGGCGAACTTCGGTCTGTACGGTGACGCGCGCGGCGGCCTGGTCATCGACCTGAACGACTTCGACGAGACCGTGCACGGCCCCTGGGAGTGGGACCTGAAGCGGCTCGCCGCGTCGCTCGTGCTCGCGGGCCGGGAGGCGGGCGCGGACGAGGACACGTGCCGCGAGGCCGCCCACGACACGGTCGGCGCCTACCGGCGCACCATGCGGCTGCTGGCCAAGCTCCCGGTGCTGGACGCCTGGAACGCCATCGCCGACGAGGAACTGGTCTCCCACACCGACGCCCACGATCTGCTCGGCACGCTGGAGCGGGTCTCGGCGAAGGCGCGGGCCAACACCAGCGGACGGTTCGCGGCCAAGTCGACCGAGCCCACCGAGGACGGCGGGCGGCGTTTCGTGGACGCCCCGCCGGTGCTGCGGCGGGCCTCGGACGAGGTGGCGGCGGCGGTGGCGGCGTCCTTGGAGTCGTACCTGACCACGCTGCCCGAGGACCGGCTGCCGCTGCTGGCCCGGTACGCGGTCCACGACGTGGCGTTCCGGATCGTCGGCACCGGGAGCGTCGGCACCCGGTCGTACGTCGTGCTGCTCCTGGACCACCGGGGCGAGCCGCTGGTCCTCCAGGTCAAGGAGGCGCGGACGTCGGCGCTGGTGCCGCACCTGGCGACGGCCGGTTTCGAGGCGCCCGAGGTGGCGCACGAGGGCCGCCGGGTGGTCCTGGGCCAGAAGCGCATGCAGGTGGTCAGCGACATTCTGCTGGGCTGGACGTCGGTCGAGGGGCGGCCGTTCCAGGTGCGGCAGTTCCGCAACCGCAAGGGCAGCGTCGACCCGGCCGCGCTGGCCGCCGACCAGATCGACGACTACGCCCGGATGACCGGCGCCCTGCTGGCCCGCGCCCACTCGCACAGCGTCGACCCGCGGCTGATCGCCGGGTACTGCGGCAAGAACGAGGAACTGGACGAGGCGATCGCCGCGTTCGCCGTCGCCTACGCGGACCGCACGGAGGCGGACCACGCGGAGTTGGTGACGGCGGTGCGGGCGGGGAAGGTGGCGGCGGAGCTGGGGGTGTGAGCGGGCGGTGCAGGCCGGGACGAGGACGGCGGCGGGGGCAGGGGGTGATGAGCGGCGGGGCAGGGGGGTGAGCGCTGCGGCCGGGACGGTGGGGCTCGTGATGGTCAGGAGGGCACGTGCGCGTCGCGGTGGGGGCTCGGGGCGTGGCCTACGCTGGTCGGGTGACGACCCCGGAAGCTGAGCAGGGCGGCGACGAGCGGCCGAGGACACCGGAGGGCGGTGCGGCCCGGCCCGAGGAGCGGCTGGAGCAGGCCGTACGCGCCGCCGAGCAGGCACTCATCGAGTACGAGATCGCGGTGGAGACCTTCCGGGTGGAGGTCGAGAACTTCTCCCGGCTGCACCACCAGCGGCTCGGACCGGTGTACGCGCGCCTGGAGGAACTGGATGCGCAGATCCTCGCCGCCAAGGCCGACCGCAGCGGCGACCCCGAGGACCGGCGCCTGGCGGACGACGCCCGGGCCCGGCTGGCGCCGCTGCCGGGCGTCGAGGAGCTGATGCACGGCTGGATGGACGGGGAGGGGCTGTTCCCGGAGGCCGCGGCGATGCTCACGGAGCAGGCGGTACGGCCGCCGCAGCGGGTGCGGCCCAGCGAGGAGGCCCGCCGGCTCTACCGCGCGCTGGCCCGCAAGGCGCACCCCGACCTGGCGCAGGAGGAGGGTGACCGCAAGCGGCGTGAGGAGTTCATCACCCGGGTCAACGCCGCCTACGCCCGCGGTGACGAGAAGGAGCTGCGCGAGCTGTCCGAGGAGTGGGCCGCCGGTCCGCAGCCCGAACGGGGCCCGAGTCCCGCCGAGGAGCTGTACGCCCGCCTGGAGTGGCTGGCCCGGCGCAAGGACCTGCTCACCCAGGTCGCCAAGGAACTGGAGGACAGCGCGATCGGCGGCATGCTCCGGCTGGCCCCGGACGACCCCGACCGGCTGCTCGACGAGATCGCCGGGCAACTGCGGGTCCAGGTGGCCGAGCGGGAGGCGGAGCTGGCGGGGCTCCTGGGACAGGGGTAGCTGCCGTGGTGACCGGGCCGGGGTGCGGGGTGACGGGCTCCGTGTCGGCCGGGCCCGTGTCGGCCGTGTCCGCCGGGCCTGTGTCGGCCGGCGCCGTCTGGGACCGTGCCGTGTCGGACGGTGCCGTGTCGGACGGCGCCGGGAGGGCGTCGGGTAGCGTCGGGACCATGAGTTTCGGAGCTGGTGTGCCCACGGTCGAGGTTTCCGACCTCGGTGACGACGCCTTCCTGCTGGACGTCCGGGAGGACGACGAGTGGCAGGCCGGCCACGCCGAGGGGGCGCTGCACATCCCCATCAGCGAGTTCGTGGCCCGGTACGGGGAGCTGACCGAGGCCGTGCCGCAGGACGGGCGGGTGAACGTGATCTGCCGGTCCGGCGGGCGCTCGGCGCAGGTCACCATGTATCTGGTCCAGCAGGGTATCGACGCCGTGAACGTCGACGGCGGCATGCAGGTGTGGGCCGCCGCGGGCCGCCCCGTCGTGACCGACGAGGGCCGGCCGGGGCGCGTGCTCTAGCGCCCCGGAGCCCAGGCCCGGCATCGGACGCCGGCCCACCGGGTGGGCGCCGACAGGTCGCCCAGCGCCTCCCCGGGCATCGCCCCAGCGCCTCCCCGGGGATCGCCCCAGCGCCTCCCCGGGGATCGCCCAGCGTCTCCCAGCGGCCGATGCCGGCCCTGGGCTCCGGGGCGCCGTGCGTCTGTACGGCCGCCGCTGCCGCGTTGCTCTCCAGCAGCGGCACCCTGGCCGGCGCCTGGGGCCAGCGCCCCTGGTCGGCTACCGCGGCCGACTCCCGCAGCTCGCCGCCTCGCGGCCGCCGCCTGCTGCTCCTCCGCGCAGGTAAGGCCCACGAGGCCTGCCCTCCCGGCGGCTCCGCTTTCCGAGGGGCCGGCTGGGACGTCACCCGACGTGGCGGCCGCGGGGCCGTCGGGACGGAACGCGTCGCAGTAAGGCCCGCCGCCGGCTTCAGCGGTCGAAGTCCAGCTCCACCTGCTCCGTCACCGGATGCGACTGGCAGGCCAGCACATACCCGGCCTGCGTCTCCTCCGCCTCCAGCGCGTAATTGCGGTCCATCCGCACCTCGCCGGAGACCAGGAACGCCCGGCACGTCCCGCACACCCCTCCCTTGCAGGCGTAGGGCGCGTCGGGCCGGTTGCGCAGCACCGTCTCCAGAAGCGATTCGCCCTCCTGGACGGGCCAGGTGCCACCGCGGCCGTCGAGCCGGGCGGTGACGGTGCTGTGCGCGGGGGCGGGGGACGAGGCGGTCGGTGTCGCACCGGCGTCCACGTGGAAGATCTCCTCGTGGATGCGGCCGCGTGGCACGCCGAGCCCGCGCAGGGCCCGCTCGGCGCCCTGCACCAGCCCGAACGGCCCGCACAGGAACCATCCGTCCACCCGCTCCATCGGCAGCAGCGCCGGCAGCAGACCGGTCAGCCGGTCCTCGTCGAGGCGGCCGGACGGCAGCCCCGCCTGCTGCTCCTCCCGGGAGAGCACCGTCACCAGCTGGAACCGGTCGGGGTACCGGTCCTTCAGGTCGGCGACCTCCTCCAGGAACATCGTCGAGGCGGACGTCCGGTCGCTGCGTATCAGACAGAACCGGGCCCGGGGCTCGCGTGCCAGCAGCGTCGAGACGATCGACAGCACAGGGGTGATGCCGCTGCCGCCGACGACGGCGGCGTACAGCCCGGGCGCCGGGTCGAGCGTGAAACGGCCGGCCGGGGTCATGACCTCCAGCTCGTCCCCGACGTTGATCTCCTTCATCGCGTAGGTCGAGAAGGTCCCGCCCTCCACCAGCCGCACGCCCACCCGCAGCTGCTCCGGGCCCTCGCCGTCCGGTGCCGGGGAGCAGATCGAGTAGGTGCGGCGGATCTCCTGGCCGTCCGCCGTCCGGCGCAGGGCGAGGTGCTGGCCGGGGGCGTGCCGGAACTCCTCGCGCAGCCGCGGGGGCACGGTGAGGGTGAGGGCGACGGAGTCGTCGGTGAGCCGGTCGACCGCGGCCACTGGGAGCCGGTGGAAGCGGGCCATCACAACTCCTTGAAGTGGTCGAAGGGTTCGCGGCAGGCCAGACAGCGCCGCAGCGCCTTGCAGGCGGTGGAGGAGAAGCGGCTGAGCAGCTCGGTGTCGGCGGACCCGCAGTGCGGGCAGTGGATCGGAGTGGTGGCCGGGTCGGGGGCGCCCGTCGCCGCCTGGGCGGTGGGTGCCTCCGTGGCGGTCGGTGCCTCCGTGGCGTCCGCCGGTGCGGACGGGCGGGCCCGGGTGGGGCCCAGGGACACGGGGACGGGGCCGTCCTGGTGGCGCACGCGGGGCGGGGCGATGCCGAACCGCCGGAGTTTGTCACGCCCCTCGTCGGTGATGTCGTCCGTCGACCAGGCGGGCGAGAGCACCGTGCGCACGGTCACGTCCCGCACGCCGTGCTCGTGCAGCGCACGCTCTATGTCCAGGGACATCGCCTCGATCGCGGGGCAGCCGGTGTAGGTCGGGGTCAGCTCGACCTCGACCGTGTCCGGGCCCTGGACGTGCACCGCGCGCAGGACGCCCAGCTCCCGCAGGGTGAGCACGGGCAGCTCGGGGTCGGGGACCGCGCCGGCGATGTCGAGGAGCTCCGCCTCCAGCGGGGTGAGCGTCACCATGACGCCCCCGGGTGGCTGCGGTGCAGGTGCTGCATCTCGGCGAGCATCCGGCCGAACGGCTCGGTGTGCAGGCCCTGACGCCCCGCGCCGGCCGCCCAGGCTCCCGTCCGCGGCCCGTCGGGCACGGTCAGGGTCGCCCGGCGCAGCACGTCCCCGACGGCCGCCAGCCAGGCAGCCTCCAGCGCGGCCCGGTCGACGTCGAGTCCCTCGACCGGCTGGAACATCTCGCCGGTGAACCGCCACAGCGCGTCGCAGGCCCGCTGCATCCGCTCGTGGCTGAGCTCCGTGCCGTCGCCGAGGCGCAGGGTCCACTGCTCGGCGTGGTCGCGGTGGTAGGCGACCTCCTTGACCGCCTTGGCGGCCAGCGGCGCGAACGGGCCGTCGGCGGCGGCCAGCTCGGCGTAGAGCAGGTGCTGGTACACGGAGAAGTACAGCTGGCGGGCGATGGTGTGGGCGAAGTCGCCGTTCGGCTGCTCCACCAGCTGGAGATTGCGGAAGGCGCGCTCCTCGCGCAGGAACGCCAGCTCGTCCTCGTCACCGGCCGCCGACAGCAGGACGCGGGCCTGGCCGAGCAGGTCCAGGGCGATGTTGGCGAGGGCGACCTCCTCCTCCAGCACGGGGGCGTGACCGGCCCACTCACCCAGGCGGTGGGAGAGCACCAGGGCGTCGTCGCCGAGGGCGAGGGCGGCCGTGGTGGGCAGGGCGTCATGGACCACGGGCGTCGTCACAGGTGCTGCACCCCCTCCGGGATCTCGTAGAACGTCGGGTGCCGGTACGGCTTGTCGGCGGCCGGCTCGAAGAACGGGTCCTTCTCGTCGGGCGAGGAGGCGGTGATGGCGGACGACGGGACGACCCACAGGGAGACGCCCTCGCCGCGGCGGGTGTAGAGGTCCCGGGCGTTGCGCAGGGCGAGCTGGGCGTCCGGGGCGTGCAGGCTGCCGGCGTGGGTGTGTGCGAGGCCGCGCCGGGAACGGACGAAGACCTCCCACAGGGGCCAGTCGGTCGTGCTCATGCGTGCGCCTCCTCGCGCTCACCGGTGTGCTTGGCCTGCTTGGCCGCGTACGCCGCGGCGGCCTCCCGTACCCACGCGCCCTCGTCGTGCGCCCGCCTGCGCTGGGTGATCCGCTGGTCGTTGCACGGGCCGTTGCCCTTCAGGACGTCCCAGAACTCGGTCCAGTCGATCGGGCCGAAGTCGTAGTGGCCCCGCTCCTCGTTCCAGCGCAGCTCCGGGTCGGGGAGGGTGAGGCCGAGGGACTCGGCCTGCGGGACGCAGATGTCGACGAAGCGCTGGCGCAGCTCGTCGTTCGAGTGGCGCTTGATCTTCCAGGCCATCGACTGGGCCGAGTGCTGGGAGGCGTCGTCGGGCGGGCCGAACATCATCAGCGACGGCCACCACCAGCGGTCCACCGCGTCCTGCGCCATCGCGTGCTGCTCGGGGGTGCCCCGGCTGAGGGCGAGCAGCGCCTCGTAACCCTGGCGCTGGTGGAAGGACTCCTCCTTGCAGATGCGGACCATCGCGCGGGCGTACGGGCCGTAGGAGCAGCGGCACAGGGGCACCTGGTTGGTGATCGCGGCACCGTCCACCAGCCAGCCGATCGCGCCGACATCCGCCCAGGTCAGCGTGGGGTAGTTGAAGATCGAGGAGTACTTCTGGCGGCCGGAGTGGAGCTTGTCGAGCAGCTCCTCGCGGCTCACGCCCAGGGTCTCCGCGGCGCTGTACAGGTACAGGCCGTGGCCGGCCTCGTCCTGGACCTTGGCCATCAGGATGGCCTTGCGGCGCAGCGATGGCGCGCGCGTGATCCAGTTCGCCTCCGGCTGCATGCCGATGATCTCGGAGTGCGCGTGCTGGGCGATCTGCCGGACCAGCGTCGCGCGGTAGGCGTCAGGCATCCAGTCACGTGGCTCGATGCGGTCGTCGGCGGCCACGGCGGCGTCGAAGGCGCGCTCGTACGCGGAGATGTCGTCGACGGTGTCCACGCCGGTGCCGGCGCCCTTGCTGGCGCCTGTGCCGGAGGCGTCGGCCGTGTCGTGCGCCTGGGTGCGGGCCGTGTGGTCCGCGGCTGCTGTCGCCATGAGGTCCCCCTCGACCTGAGCTCTGCTCGGAGCACGCTCCCGACCGATCGTTCGGTTCGTGCGATTCCATGGTGAGACGGGCGCCGTAAGGTGTCAACCGCTGTGGATAACCTGCCGTGGCCGCCTGTGGACAACGGCCCGCGGCGGGTGTGGCGACGGCCACGGTGCGAGCGGACCGCCGGGGGCTGTGGGCGCGGACGGTCCTGAGTACCGTTCGCGTTCGAACACCGCGCAGCGGGGCGCCCGGGCCGGCGCCATGGCGCCCCGGCGGCAGGCGGGCGCAGCGACGGACCGGACGACTGGAATCGGGGAACGGGGCGGAATGGACGCGTACGACACGGGGCCGAACGCCCGGCGACTGCCGGAGCAGCCGTTCGGCCCCCCACAGCCCCCCGCGGACGACACCGCCCCCGAGGCCCGCACCGGCGTCGCCGCACTCTCCCTGCGCTACCAGGTCGGCGCCGCGCTCGCGCTGGCGGTCGTGGCCGTCACCGTCTGCGTCCACCTCGGCATGACGTTCCTGCACGTCGCCCCCGCCAACACGATGACCAAGCGGCACGGCGAGGTCGTCGACGCCTGGGTCTACCCGGAGTTCGAGCAGAACTGGAAGCTCTTCGCGCCGAACCCGTTGCAGCAGAACACCACCGTCCAGGTCCGCGCGGAGGTGCGCACCGCGGACGGCGCCATACGCACCACCGGCTGGTACGACCTGTCCGCCGAGGACGGCCGGGCCATCGACGGCAACCCCGTGCCCAGCCACACCCAGCAGAACGAGCTGCGCCGCGCCTGGGACTTCTTCATCGCCACGCACGACTCCGACAACCGCCCGGTGGGCCTGCGCGGGGCGCTCTCCGAGACGTACCTGCGCCGCATCGCGGTGCTGCGCCTGGACCGGAACGGGGCGGGCGGGCCGGGCGGTGCGGTCGAACGGGTCCAGTTCCGCTCCCGCACCGTGAACGTGCCGCCACCGGACTGGAGCCGTGAGAAGGTCTCGGACCGCCCGCAGTACCGGGTGCTGCCCTGGTGGCCGGTCCCGGCCCGCGAGGCGGAAGGAGTCGCCGGATGAACCGCGTCGCCCTGTCGGTCTCGCGAGGCATCGCCCGCGTCACCGAGGCTCCCCTCGGCCGCTACCAGACGGCCGTGATACGCATCGGCTTCAGCGCCACCTGGCTGCTCTTCCTGCTGCGCGAGCTGCCCCACCGCCACGAGCTGTACGGCCCCGACGGCCCCTGGAGCTGGACCCTCGCCCAGCAGCTGATCGCGGACAACGGCGCCTTCACGGCGCTGATGTGGTGGGACGGCCGGTTCTGGTTCGAGGCCGTCTACGCGCTGTCCGTCCTGAGCAGCGTGCTGCTGCTGATCGGCTGGCGCACCCGCACCACGGCGGTGCTCTTCATGCTCGGCGTGCTCTCGCTGCAGAACCGCAGCGTCTTCATGGGCGACGGCGGCGACAACGTCCTGCACCTGATGAGCATCTACCTGGTCTTCACCCGCTGCGCCCAGGTGTGGTCCCTGGACGCGCGCCGGGCGCGGCGCGCCGAGGAGGCACGCGCGCGTGGCGCGCGCGTGGCGGACCGGATCGGGCCCGCCCTGTGGGGCGTGCTCGGGTTCGTGCTGCTCACGGTGACGCTCGCGGGCCGGTTCGGCGGCGAGTGGCTGGTGCCGGTGCTGCTGTGGACGGTGTGGGCCGCACAGGCGCTGTGGTGGGCCGTGCAGCGCATCGAGCGGACGCGCGAGCCGCGGATCCTGCTCGACGTGATCAGCAACGTGGTGCACAACGGCGCCCTGCTGGTCATCATGGCCGAGGCCTGTCTGATCTACGCGACCGCCGGCTGGTACAAGGTCCAGGGCTCGCGCTGGCAGGACGGCACCGCGGTCTACTACCCGCTGCACCTGGACTACTTCTCCCCCTGGCCCGCCCTCGCCGATCTGCTGGCCGCCAGCGGCACACTGGTGATGATCATCACCTACGGCACGGTGATCGTGCAGGTCGCCTTCCCGTTCACGCTGTTCAACCGGCGGGTCAAGAACGTGCTGCTGGCCGTGATGATGACCGAGCACGCCGTGATCGCGGTCGTTCTCGGGCTGCCGTTCTTCTCGCTGGCGATGATCGCGGCGGACGCCGTCTTCCTGCCGACGTCCTTCCTGCGCCGGCTGGGCGGCCTGGCGGCCCGCGCGCGCGGGCGGCTGCCGCGGCGCCGGGACCGTGGCGCGGTGCCCGGGCAGCGAGAGGCGAAGGCCGCCGAGGACGCCGAGGGCAGGCACGTAGGCTTCCCGGCATGACCGACCCCGTGACCGGCTGGCACCGGCTCACCGCCACCTGTGTCCTGCTCGACGGCTTCCACGCCCTCAAGCACGCGCTGCGCTTCGGCGCCGAGGTCCCGGTGGCCGTCACCACCGACCGCGGGGCCGCACTCGCCCTCGCCGAGGAGCTGGCGCCGGACGTCCGGGACCGGCTGGACACCCTGCTGACCGAGGTCCCGGAGCCGACGTACGCCTCCCTGGTGCCGCGTCCGCACCCCACCGCCGTGGCGGCCCTGGCCGTACGCCCGTCCCGTGCGGCCAACCTGGGGCAGCTGGCGCACGCACCCCGCACCGCGCCCGTCGTGGTCCTCGACAACCCGCGCAACCTCGGCAACGCGGGCGCCGTGATCCGGCTGGCCGCCGGCTTCGGGGCGACCGGCGTGGTCACCACCGGCACCCTCGATCCCTGGCACCCGACGGTGGTGCGCGGCGGGGCGGGGCTGCACTTCGCGACCGCCGTGGAGCGGCTGGACGCCGAGGAACTGCCGCGGGGGCCGCTGTTCGCCCTGGACCCGGAGGGCGAGGACATTCGCCGGCTGAAGCTGCCGGACGACGCGCTGCTCGCCTTCGGCTCGGAGCGCAGCGGGCTCTCGAGCGAGCTGCGCGCGCGTGCCGACCACCTGGTGGCGCTGCCGATGCGCCCCCAGGTCTCCAGCTACAACCTCGCGACCAGCGTGGCCATGACGCTGTACCACTGGAGCGCCACCGGGGGCGCACGGCCTGGCCCCTAGGGCGCGCCCCACGTCCTGGACCCTGGGGCACGTCCTACGCCTCCCGGCGCACCTCCACCACCCGGAAGCGGTTGGCGACGAAGGCGCCGTCGGTGAGGGCCGCGTTGGCCGCCGGGTTGCCGCCCGAGCCGTGGAAGTCGGAGAACGCGGCCGTCTGGTTGACGTACACCCCGCCGGTGAGGTTGAGCGAGAGCTGGGCGGCCTCCTCCAGGCAGACCTCCTGCACGGCCTGCTCGACCTCGGCGTCGGTGGTGTACGCGCCGACCGTCATCGCGCCCTTCTCGCGGATGCTGCGGCGCAGCAGCTCCAGTGCGTCCACCGCCGAGTCGACCGCGACGGCGAAGGAGACCGGGCCGAAGCACTCGCTCATGTACGCGGCCTCGTCGTCCGGCTTGGCACCGTCCAGCTTCACGATCACCGGTGTGCGCACGACCGCGTCCGGGAAGTCCGGGTTCGGGACCTCACGCGAGGCCAGGGCGAGCTCGCCGAGGCCGGCGGCGGCCTCGAGGCGGGCCTTGACGTCCGGGTTGACGATCGCGCCGAGCAGGGCGTTCGCCCGCGCGTCGTCGCCGAGCAGGCCGTCGACCGAGCGCGCCAGGTCGGCGGTCACCTCGTCGAAGGTCTTGGGGCCCCGGTCGGTGCGGATGCCGTCGCGGGGGATCAGCAGGTTCTGCGGGGTGGTGCACATCTGGCCGCTGTACAGCGACAGGGAGAACGCCAGGTTGGCGAGCATGCCCTGGTAGTCGTCGGTGGACTCCACGACCACCGTGTTGACCCCGGCCTTCTCGGTGAAGACCTGGGCCTGGCGGGCGTTGGCCTCCAGCCAGTCGCCGAACTCCGTGGAGCCGGTGTAGTCGATGATCCGGATCTCCGGGCGGGTGGCCAGCGTCTTGGCGATGCCCTCGCCGGGCCGCTCGGCGGCCAGCGCGACCAGGTTCGGGTCGAAGCCCGCCTCGGCGAGCGCCTCGCGGGCCACCTGGACGGTGAGGGCGAGCGGGAGCACCGCGCGGGGGTGGGGCTTGACCAGGACCGCGTTGCCGGTGGCGAGGGAGGCGAACAGGCCCGGGTAGCCGTTCCACGTCGGGAAGGTGTTGCAGCCGATCACCAGGCCGATGCCGCGCGGGACCGGCGTGAACCGCTTGGTCAGTGCCAGCGGGTCGCGCTTGCCCTGCGGCTTGGTCCACTCCGCCGCCTCGGGGGTGCGGACCTGCTCCGCGTACGCGTACGCCACCGCTTCCATGCCGCGGTCCTGGGCGTGCGGGCCGCCCGCCTGGAACGCCATCATGAACGCCTGGCCGGAGGTGTGCATGACCGCGTGCGCGAACTCGTGCGTCCGGGCGCTGATGCGGCTGAGGATCTCCAGGCAGACCATGGCGCGCAGCTCGGCGCCGGCGTCCCGCCACGCCCGCATCCCGGTCCGCATGGCCGGGAGCAGCACGTCGAGGTCCGCGTGCGGGTAGGTCACGCCCAGCTCGATGCCGTACGGGGAGGTCTCGCCGCCGACCCAGTCGTCCGTGCCGGGCTGGTCGAGGTCGAGGCGGGTGCCGAGCAGCGCGTCGAAGGCGGCCTTGCCCGCCACCATGTCCAGGCTGCCGTTCTCCCCGTAGGCCTTGGGGTGCTCGGGGTGCGGGGACCAGTACGCGCGCGTGCGGATCGCTTCCAGCGCCTGGTCGAGGGTGGGCCGGTGCTTGGCGATCAGTGCGTGCGCGGTGAGTTCGGCGGCCATGCGGGACCAACTCCTCGTCTCAAGAACTCTTCGTCGAGCTCATGACCTGGGCAAAGAGACCTGGCGGAAACCTGGGCGGGAACACTCGGACAGAGTTAGAGTAACCGAACGATCGGTCGGGACAAGGGGGTCCGCCGCATCTGTGGAAAACCCCGTGCGGGAGGATCGCGCACATGACAGCACTGGACCTCAGCAGCCCCGTGGCAGTCGTCGGAACCGGCACGATGGGCCAGGGCATCGCCCAGGTGGCGCTGGTCGCGGGCCACCCCGTACGCCTCTACGACGCGGTGCCGGGACGGGCACGCGAGGCGGCCGACGCGATCGGTGCCCGGCTCGACCGGCTCGTCGAGAAGGAGCGGCTCTCCGCCGCCGACCGGGACGCCGCACGCGCCCGGCTGGAACCCGCCGGCTCGCTCGCCGGCCTCGCCGGCTGCGCGCTGGTGGCCGAGGCGGTCCTGGAGCGGCTGGAGGTCAAGCAGGAGCTGTTCCGCGAGCTGGAGGACGTCGTCGCCGACGACTGCCTGCTCGCGACCAACACCTCCTCCCTCTCCGTCACCGCCATCGGCGGCGCCCTGCGCGTGCCGGGCCGCTTCGTCGGACTGCACTTCTTCAACCCGGCTCCGCTGCTGCCACTGGTGGAGGTGGTCTCCGGGTTCGCCACCGACCCCGCGGCGGCCACGCGCGCGTACGAGACGGCCCGCTCCTGGGGCAAGACGCCGGTCGCCTGCGCCGACACCCCCGGCTTCATCGTCAACCGCATCGCCCGGCCCTTCTACGCCGAGGCCCTCGCGGCCTACGAGGACCGGGCCGCGGACCCGGCCACCATCGACGCCGTGCTGCGCGAGTCGGGCGGCTTCCGGATGGGCGCCTTCGAGCTGACCGACCTGATCGGGCAGGACGTCAACGAGTCCGTCACCCACTCGGTGTGGGAGTCCTTCTTCCAGGACGTGCGCTTCACCCCGTCGCTCGCCCAGCGCCGCCTGGTCGAGTCCGGCCGGCTCGGCCGCAAGAGCGGGCAGGGCTGGTACGACTACCGCGACGGCGCGACCCGTCCCGAGCCGCACACCGCCGCACCGGCCGACCCGCCCGCGTACGTCGTCGCCGAGGGCGGGCCGGGCGGGCTGGGCCCGGCCGCCGAGCTGCTCGCGCTGATCCGCGAGGCGGGCGTCGAGGTCCGTGAGAAGGGCCGGGCCGGTGGCACGGGGCTGGTCCTGCCCGGCGGCGGACGGCTGATGCTCACGGACGGCCGGACCTGCGTGGAGTCGGGGGACGTCGTCCACTTCGACCTGGCGCTGGACTACCGCACCGCCACCCGCATCGCCCTCGCCGCCTCCGAGGCGACCTCGCCGCGGACGCTCGCCGAGGCCACCGGCCTGTTCCAGGCGCTCGGCAGGAAGGTCAGCGTCATCGGCGACGTCCCCGGCATGATCGTGGCCCGCACGGTGGCCCGGATCATCGACCTGGCGCACGAGGCGGCCGCCAAGGGCGTGGCCGGCCGGGAGGACATCGACACCGCGATGCGCCTGGGCGTCAACTACCCCCTGGGGCCGCTGGAGTGGAGCCGCAGGCTCGGCGGCGACTGGGCCCGTGCGCTCCTGGGCAACCTGCACGCGTGCGTGCCCTCGGGCCGGTACGCGCCGTCCCTGGCCCTCCACCGCCACGCTCACGCCTCCGACAAGCGGGAGGGCAGCACCTCATGACCACGGCCAAGCGCGACACGTACACCCCGGAGACGCTGCTCTCCGTCGCCGTGCAGGTCTTCAACGAGCGCGGCTACGACGGCACCTCCATGGAGCACCTCTCCAAGGCGGCCGGCATCTCCAAGTCGTCGATCTACCACCACGTCACCGGCAAGGAGGAGTTGCTGCGCAGGGCCGTGAGCCGTGCCCTGGACGGACTCTTCGGGATCCTCGGCGAGGAGCACGCGCGCGTGGGGCGCGCCGCCGAACGGCTGGAGTACGTCGTCCGGCGCATGGTCGAGGTGCTCATAGCCGAACTTCCCTATGTGACGCTGCTGCTGCGGGTGCGGGGCAATACGGACACCGAGCGGTGGGCGCTGGAGCGGCGGCGCGAGTTCGACCACCGGGTGGCCGAGCTGCTGCGGGCGGCGGCGGCCGAGGGGGACGTGCGCGACGACGTCGAGGGGCGGCTCGCGACGCGGTTGGTCTTCGGAATGATCAACTCGATCGTCGAGTGGTACCGGCCGGACGGGCGGGGTGCGGGCGCCCGGGAGGTCGGCGACGCGGTGGTGCTGCTGGTCTTCGGAGGGCTCCGGAAGGGAGCGTGACGGGCGGGGGCGGGGGCGGGGGCGCGTGACCCGGCTCCGCGGCCCGGTTCCCCGCTCAGTCCCGCGGCTCCAGGTCCTCCTCCTCGAACACCAGCAGGGTGCGCGTGCCGAGCACCTCGGGTATCGCCTGAATGCGGGTCAGCACCAGCTCGCGCAGCGCTCGGTTGTCGGGCGTGTGCACCAGCAGCAGGACGTCGAAGTCACCCCCGACCAGGGCGATGTGCGAGGCACCGGGAAGCTCCTTGAGCTGCTCGCGCACCCTGCGCCAGGAGTTCTGGACGATCCTCAGCGTGATGTACGCCGAGGTCCCTTGCCCGGCCCGTTCGTGGTCGACACGGGCGCCGAAACCACGGATGACGCCGTCCTCGACGAGGCGGTTGATGCGCGCGTAGGCGTTCGCCCGGGAGACGTGGACCCGCTCGGCCACCGACCGTATCGAGGCGCGGCCGTCCGCCTGGAGCATCCGCAGGATGTCCTGGTCGACGGCGTCCAGGGGGCGGGGGCGCGGCAGGGGGACACTGTCCTGGCCGGTTTCCCCCGCGCGCTCGGCCATTTGTTCAGATGCCATCTCCCCCCGCCTCCCTACCATGGACGTACTGCGTCCATCTCAGGCTGTGGAGAACCGTTTGTCCACAGCCTGGGGCCGCCTGTAGCCAAAATGCACCGGCGACCGAACAATCGGTAGGTGAGGCCCGTCACACACTCGTGGCGTGCCGACAAGCCGCTCCCACGAGGAGGTGCCGTCATGACGGTCATGGAGCAGCGGGGCGCGTACCGGCCCACACCGCCGCCCGCCTGGCAGCCCCGAACCGACCCCGCGCCGCTGCTGCCCGACGCGGAGCCGTACCGCGTCCTCGGCACCAAGGCAGCCGACGGGGCCGACCCCGAGCTGCTGCGCACCCTGTACGCCCGGCTGGTCTCCGGCCGTCGGTACAACGCGCAGGCCACCGCCCTGACCAAGCAGGGCCGGCTCGCCGTGTACCCGTCCAGCACCGGCCAGGAGGCCTGCGAGATCGCCGCCGCGCTGGTCCTTCAGGACCGTGACTGGCTCTTCCCCAGCTACCGCGACACGCTCGCCGTCGTCGCCCGGGGGGTCGACCCCGTCCAGGCCCTCACCCTGCTGCGCGGCGACTGGCACACCGGCTACGACCCCTACGAGCACCGGGTCGCCCCGCTGTCCACGCCGCTCGCCACCCAGCTGCCGCACGCCGTCGGCCTGGCCCACGCCGCCCGTCTCAAGGGCGACGACGTGGTGGCGCTGGCCATGGTCGGCGACGGCGGCACCAGCGAGGGCGACTTCCACGAGGCGCTGAACTTCGCCGCCGTCTGGCAGGCCCCGGTCGTCTTCCTGGTGCAGAACAACGGCTTCGCGATCTCCGTCCCGCTCGCCAAGCAGACCGCGGCCCCGTCGCTGGCCCACAAGGCCGTCGGCTACGGCATGCCCGGCCGCCTGGTCGACGGCAACGACGCCGCCGCCGTGCACGAGGTCCTCACCGACGCCGTGCGCCACGCGCGCGAGGGCGGCGGCCCCACGCTGGTCGAGGCGATCACCTACCGGGTCGACGCCCACACCAACGCCGACGACGCCACCCGCTACCGCGGCGATGCCGAGGTCGAGACCTGGCGCGGACACGACCCGATCGAGCTGCTGGAGCGGGAGCTGACCGAACGCGGGCTGCTCGACGAGGACGCCGTGCGCGCCGCTCGCGAGGACGCCGAGGCCATGGCCGCAGACCTGCGCGCCCGTATGAACCAGGACCCGGCGCTCGATCCCATGGACCTGTTCGCCCATGTGTACGCCGACCCCACCCCGCAGCTGCGCGAGCAACGCGCCCAGCTGTGTGCGGAGATGGAGGCCGAGGCCGAGTCGGAAGGGACGCACCGATGACCACCGTCGCCGTCAAGCCGGCCACCATGGCGCAGGCCCTCACGCGCGCGCTGCGCGACGCCATGGCCGCCGACAGCAGCGTCCACGTCATGGGCGAGGACGTGGGCACCCTCGGCGGCGTCTTCCGGGTCACGGACGGGCTCGCGAAGGAGTTCGGCGAGGACCGCTGCACGGACACTCCGCTGGCCGAGGCCGGCATCCTCGGCACGGCCGTCGGCATGGCGATGTACGGGCTCCGCCCGGTCGTGGAGATGCAGTTCGACGCGTTCGCCTACCCGGCCTTCGAACAGCTGGTCTCACACGTCGCCAAGATGCGCAACCGCACCCGCGGGGCCATGCCGCTGCCCCTGACCGTCCGCATCCCCTACGGCGGCGGCATCGGCGGCGTCGAGCACCACAGCGACTCCTCCGAGGCGTACTACATGGCGACTCCGGGACTCCATGTCGTCACGCCCGCGACCGTCGCCGACGCCTACGGCCTGCTGCGCGCCGCCATCGCCTCCGACGACCCCGTCGTCTTCCTGGAGCCCAAGCGCCTGTACTGGTCGAAGGACTCCTGGAACCCCGAGGAGCCGACGCCCGTTGAACCGATAGGCCGCGCGGTGGTGCGGCGCTCGGGGCGGAGCGCCACGCTCATCACGTACGGGCCGTCCCTGCCCGTCTGCATGGAGGCGGCCGAGGCGGCCCGGGCCGAGGGCTGGGACCTCGAAGTGGTCGATCTGCGCTCGCTGGTGCCGTTCGACGACGAGACGGTGTGCGCCTCGGTGCGGCGGACGGGACGCGCGGTGGTCGTCCACGAGTCGGGCTCCTTCGGGGGCCCGGGCGGGGAGATCGCGGCCCGGGTCACGGAGCGCTGCTTCCACCACCTGGAGGCGCCGGTGCTGCGGGTCGCCGGGTTCGACGTGCCGTATCCGCCGCCGATGCTGGAGCGCCACCACCTGCCCGGTGTGGACCGGATCCTGGACGCCGTGGCGCGTCTGCAATGGGAGGCCGAAAGCTGATGGCACAGGTGCTGGAGTTCAAGCTCCCCGACCTCGGTGAGGGGCTCACCGAGGCGGAGATCGTGCGCTGGCTGGTCGAGGTCGGCGACGTCGTCGCGGTCGACCAGCCGGTCGTCGAGGTCGAGACGGCCAAGGCGATGGTCGAGGTGCCCTGCCCCTACGGCGGCGTGGTCACCGCCCGCTTCGGCGAGGAGGGCGCGGAACTGCCTGTCGGGGCGCCGCTGCTGACCGTGGCGGTCGGCGCACCCGCGCCGGACCGGCCGGCACAGGACGCCGCGGCCACCGGTACCGACCCCGCGGCCACCGGTTCGGACGCCGAGCGGGCCGGCGCCGGGGCGGCGCAGAGCGCCGGGCAGGCCGGGGCCACGGAGGCCGGCGGCGACGCCGAGGGCTCCGGCAACGTCCTGGTGGGCTACGGCACCGGGCAGGCACCCGCGCGGCGGCGCCGGGTGCGGCCGGACCGGCCGGCGCCCGCCGCCGAGGCGTCCGGACGGGCGAACGGCCGGGACCGGTCCGCCGGGACCGCCGAGCGCGCCGACGGTCCCGTCCCGGTCATCTCGCCGCTGGTCCGGCGGCTTGCCCGGGAGAACGGCCTGGACCTGCGCGAACTGACCGGATCCGGGCCCGACGGGCTGATCCTGCGGGCCGATGTGGAGTACGCGCTGCGGGCCGCCGCGGCGCAGGGCCGCCCGGGCCGGCCGCAGCCCGAGCCGCACACGCGCATGCCGCACACGCCCACTGCGGCCTCCGCGCCCCCGGCGCCGGCCCCGGCAGCCTCGGTCGCCCTCACGCCCGCTGCCGCGGCTTCCACAGCGCACACCGCGGCCTCCGCCGCCACCGCGCGCCCGCATGGTCCCGCTGCCGCTGCGGGCGGCGGCATCCGCACGCCCCTCAAGGGCGTCCGGGGCGCCGTCGCCGACAAGCTCTCCCGCAGCCGCCGCGAGATACCGGACGCGACCTGCTGGGTGGACGCCGACGCGACGGAGCTGATGCGCGCGCGGACGGCGATGAACGCGGCCGGCGGGCCGAAGATCTCCCTCCTCGCCCTGCTGGCCCGGATCTGCACCGCCGCGCTGGCCCGCCACCCCGAACTGAACTCCACGGTCGACACCGAGGCCCGGGAGGTCGTCCAACTCGACGCCGTCCACCTCGGGTTCGCCGCACAGACCGACCGGGGTCTCGTCGTCCCCGTCGTCCGGGACGCACACGCGCGGGACGCCGAGTCGCTGACCGCGGAGTTCGCCCGGCTGACCGAGGCGGCCCGGACGGGGACCCTCTCCCCGGCCCAACTCACCGGTGGCACCTTCACGTTGAACAACTACGGCGTGTTCGGCGTCGACGGCTCCACCCCGATCATCAACCACCCCGAGGCCGCCATGCTCGGCGTCGGCCGCATCGTGCCCAAGCCCTGGGTGCACGAAGGGGAGCTGGCGGTCCGGCAGGTGGTCCAGCTGTCGCTCACCTTCGACCACCGGGTGTGCGACGGCGGTACGGCGGGCGGTTTCCTGCGATACGTGGCGGACTGCGTGGAGCAACCGGCGGTACTGCTGCGCACACTGTGACGGCGGGGCCGCCCCCGCGTTCCCCGTGATCGCCCGGGGCCGCATACTCAAGGGGTGACCGCCTACGAGCCACCCGGTGACCCCGGCGCCGGCACCGAGCCCGGCCCGGGGGCGACCGCTGCCGCGTATGACGCCGTCGTACTCGCCGGCGGCGCCGCCAGGCGGCTCGGCGGTGCGGACAAGCCGGGCGTCCGCGTGGGCGGGCGCACCCTGCTCGACCGCGTGCTCGACTCCTGCTCCGGCGCCGCGGCCACCGTCGTCGTGGCCGCTCCCCGGCCCACCGCGCGGCCGGTGACCTGGACCCGCGAGGACCCGCCCGGTGCCGGCCCGCTCGCCGCGCTGGACGCCGGACTGCGGCACACCACGGCGGAGCGGGTCGTGGTCCTCTCCGCGGACCTGCCGTTCCTCGGGGAGCCCACCGTCCGACGGCTGCTCGCGACCCTCGCGGCGGGCGACGCCGAGGGCGTTCTGCTCACCGATGCCGACGGCCGCGACCAGCCCCTCGTGGCCGCCTACCGCGCCGTCGCGCTCCGCCGTGGACTGGCCGCGCTCGCAGCCCGGCACGCGGGCCTCGCCGGCCTTCCGCTACGCCGGGTCACCGACGCGCTCCGCCTTGTGCGCGTCCCCGATCCCGTAGGGTCCTTCGACTGCGACACCTGGGACGACATCGCCACCGCCAGGGCACGCATCAGGGAGCATGGGCACGTGTTGGATGAATGGATTTCCGCAGCCAAGGACGAGCTGGGCATCGACCTCGACGTCGACACCGGTGTCCTGCTCGATCTGGCCCGTGACGCCGCCCACGGTGTGGCCCGGCCCGCGGCGCCGCTGACCACGTTCCTCGTCGGCTACGCGGCGGCGCGAGCCGGCGGAGGCCCGGAGGCCGTCGCCCAGGCCGCCCGCAAGGCCGCCGCCCTCGCCCAGCGGTGGGCGGACGAGGCCGCCGCCGACACCGGAACCACCGGGGCCCCCGGGCAGCCCACCGGGGCCACCGCGCCCACCGAGCCCGCCCCCGGCCGACCCGACGTGGCCCCCGACGCCACGCCCGGCACCCGCCCGGACGCCGGATGACCCCCCGCGGCACCCGGACCGGCGTGGCCGCCGAGGAGGTCGACGACCTCGGCGTCGAGGAGGCGCTCGCCCTCGTGAAGGAAGACCCCGGCCCCCCGCACGCCACACCGGCGCACGGCGATCACCGCACCCCCGGCGACGGGCCGCAGCCTCGCCCCTCCACCGGAGCGCACGGCGCCGGGCACGCCCACCACCGCGCCACCCCCTGGCCGGATGCCCGCGAGACCGCCGCCCGCGCCGCCCGCGCAACGGCCCGCGCCACCCGCCGCCCCCCGGCCTGCGTCCCCCTCGACGCGGCCCTCGGCCTCACACTGGCCGAACCCCTCACCGCCCTGACCGACCTGCCCTCCTTCGACACCTCCGCGATGGACGGCTGGGCGCTGGCCGGCCCCGGCCCCTGGGAGGTGCGCGGCGACGGCGTCCTGGCCGGGCACGCCGAGCACCAGCCCCTCACCGACGGCGAGGCCGTCCGTATCGCGACCGGCGCCCGTGTCCCGGCCGACACCACGGCCGTCCTGCGCAGCGAGCACGGGCGTACCGACGACAAGGGCCGCCTGCATACCACCCGTGACCTCGTCCCCGGCCAGGACATCCGCCCGCGCGGCCAGGAGTGCCGCAGCGGCGACCAGCTTCTGCCGGTCGGCACCCAGGTGACCCCGGCCGTCCTCGGGCTCGCGGCCGCCGCCGGGTACGACGCGCTCACCGCCGTACCGCGCCCCCGCGCCGAGGTCCTGGTCCTCGGCGACGAGCTGCTCGCCGAGGGCCTGCCGCACGACGGCCTCATCCGGGATGCGCTCGGCCCCATGCTGCCGCCCTGGCTGCGGGCGCTGGGCGCCGAGGTCACGGCCGTCCGGCGGATCGGTGACGACGCCGAGGCGCTGGAGCGGGCGGTCACCGATTCCGAGGCCGAGATCGTGATCACCACCGGCGGCACCGCCGCGGGCCCCGTCGACCACGTCCACCCCACCCTGCGCCGCATCGGCGCCGAACTGCTCGTGGACGGCGTCCAGGTGCGCCCCGGCCACCCCATGCTGCTGGCCCGCACCAAGGAGTACCAGCACCTGGTCGGCCTGCCCGGCAACCCCCTCGCCGCCGTCTCCGGGCTGCTCACGCTCGCCGAGCCGCTGCTGCGCACCCTGGCGGCCCGCCCGGCCCCGGAGCCGTACACGCTGCCGCTGCGGGACGCGGTGCACGGGCATCCGTACGACACCCGGCTCGTTCCCGTCGTACTGCGCGGCGACGAGGCTCTGCCGCTGCACTACAACGGGCCGGCCATGCTGCGCGGCATCGCGGCGGCCGACGCCCTGGCCGTCGTGCCCCCCGGTGGGGCGCGCGCGGGTCAGGAGGCCGAACTGCTCGACCTTCCCTGGGCCACCGGCGGAATCGGAGTGTGTTTCACGTGAAACTTCCGGGCCAGGATGTGATCGCCCGTCAGGCGGACGAGCATCTCGTGACCCATCGGGTGAAACTCCCGAGAAAGATGATGGAGCACCCGATCCGCCAGGTCGGCAAGCGGCTGGCCATGGCCCTGACCGTCCTCCTGGTGACCGCGCTCATCGCCTACTTCGACCGCGACGGCTACACCGACGGCACCGACGGCACCGTCGACCTCCTCGACGCCTTCTACTACGCGACCGTCACCCTCTCGACCACCGGCTACGGCGACATCGCGCCGGTGAGCGACGCGGCTCGGCTGACGAACATCCTCGTCGTCACGCCGCTGCGCGTGCTGTTCCTGATCATCCTGGTCGGTACCACGCTGGAAGCCCTCACCGAGCGCACCCGTGAGGAATGGCGCCTGACCCGCTGGAGGTCCACCTTGCGCGACCACACCGTCGTCATCGGCTTCGGCACCAAGGGACGGTCGGCGTTGCAGACCGTCTGTGCCACGGGGCTGCGGAAGGAACAGGTCGTCGTGGTCGACCCCAGTGGCAAGGTGATCGATGCCGCGACGGCCGACGGCTTCGCGGGCGTGGTCGGCGACGCGACACGCAGCGATGTGCTCAGGCGGGCCGAGGTGCACAAGGCACGGCAGATCATCATCGCCACGCAGCGCGATGACACGGCCGTCCTGGTGACGCTGACGGCCCGGCAGCTCAACCGCGGCGCGAAGATCGTGGCCGCGGTGCGGGAGGAGGAGAACGCGCCGCTGCTGAAACAGTCCGGCGCCGACGCCGTCATCACCAGCGCCAGCGCCGCGGGCCGCCTGCTCGGGCTCTCCGTGCTCAGCCCCGCCGCCGGCATGGTCATGGAGGACCTCATCCAGCAGGGCAGCGGGCTCGACCTCATCGAACGGCCGGTCATAAAGTCCGAGGTGGGCAAGAGCCCGCGGGAGACGGACGATCTCGTGGTGAGCGTCCTGCGCGGGCATCGGGTGCTCGGCTACGACGACCCGGCCGTGGGCGGCCTGGAGCTGACGGACCGGCTGATCACGATCGTCCGGGCGTCGCCCCGCCAGCAGGTGGCGCCGGACGCCCGGCCGCTGCCCCGCGACTGAGACGCCCGGCGCCCCGGGAAGCCGTACGGCCACGTGCCGTTGCCGACGGCCGCTCGTGGTCGTACGCGCCGCTACTTGCGGTTGTACAGGCGCATCGTCACCGGGCCGAAGACCACCAGGAACAGCGCCGCCCAGCCGAGCGTCCAGGCGATCTCGCCGGCCGGCCAGTCGCCCGCCATCAGCCCGCGCACGGCGGAGGCGAGATGGGTGATCGGGCTGTTGTTGACGAAGCCCTGCAGCCAGCCCGGCATGGTCGACGGGTCGACGAAGACGTTGGACAGGAAGGTGAGCGGGAAGATCACCATCATGCTGACGCTCATCACCGACTTCTCGGTGCGCAGCATCAGCCCGAACATCGTCCAGATCCACGAGAAGGCGAACGAGAACACCAACAGCAGCGCGATCCCGGCGAGCACCCCGCCCAGACCGCCGTCCGGCCGGTAACCGAGGGCGAGGCCCACGACGAGCATCACGGCGGACGCGATCGTGTAGCGCAGGGCGTCGCCGAGCAGATAGCCGACCATCGCCGACGGCCGCCAGATCGGCAGCGAGCGGAAGCGGTCGAAGACGCCCTTCTCGATGTCGACGTTGACGGAGATACCGGTGTACATCGTGATCATCACGACCGACATCACCAGGATGCCGGGCAGTACGAACTGGATGTAGTCGCTCGGTGAACCGGCCAGCGCGCCGCCGAAGAGGTACGTGAACATCAACAGGTTCATGATCGGGAACGCGGTGACGTCGAAGAGCTGCTCCGGGACGTGCTTGATCTTGAGGATCGCGCGCCAGCCGAAGGTCAGCGAGGTCGACAGGGAGCTGGGCCGCGGCGGCCGGTCCTTGGCGATCAGCAGGGCGGCCAGGGACTCGGTCCTGACCGGTGCGAGTTCCTTGCTCTCGGTGCTCGTGGCCGTGCTCATGCCGCCACCTCGTCCTTCGTGTCGCGGCCGTCGTCCTGGCCGGTGTCGTGCCCGGTCAGCGCCAGGAACACCTCGTCGAGGCTGGGCTGTCCCAGGGAGAAGTTGTCGACGGTGATGCCCGCCCGGGTCAGTTCGGTGAGCGCGCGGGCGGCCTGGTCGGCGGCCGTGTCGCTCGCCGCCGCACCCAGCCGGGCCGTCAGCGCCACCGGGTCGGGTTCCAGCTGTACCTCGGCGGTCAGCAGGTCCCGCAGCACCCGCTCGGCGTCCGGCCGCTGGTCGGCCTCCCGCAGCCGCAGATGGACGGAGCCGGCGCCGACCGAGGCCTTCAGCTCGCCCTTGGTGCCCTCGGCGATCACCCGGCCCTTGTCGATGACGGCGATCCGGGACGCCAGCTGGTCGGCCTCGTCCAGGTACTGCGTGGTCAGCAGCACGGTCGTGCCCTGGGCGACGACCGCGCGCACGATGTCCCACACCTGGTTCCGGCTGCGCGGGTCCAGGCCGGTGGTCGGCTCGTCGAGGAAGAGCAGATCGGGCGTGTTGAGGATGGAGGCGGCGATGTCGATGCGCCGGCGCATGCCGCCGGAGTAGTGCTTGACCTGCTTCGCCGCCGCCTCCGTGAGCCCGAAGGCCTCCAGCAGCCGGCCGGCGCGGGTGCGCGCGGCGGCCTTGCCGTGCCCGAGGAGCCGGCCCAGCAGGACCAGGTTCTCCGTGCCGGTGAGGTCTTCGTCGACGGACGCGTACTGCCCGGTGAGGCTCACGCGGCTGCGGACCTCGTCGGCCTCGCGCACGACGTCGTGGCCGAAGACACGTGCCTCGCCGCCGTCCGGTCTGAGGAGAGTGGCGAGCATCTTCACTGTGGTGGTCTTGCCGGCGCCGTTGGGGCCGAGGACCCCGTAGACCGTGCCGGCCGGGACCTTCAGGTCCACGCCGTCCACGGCCCTGGTCTCGCCGAACGTCTTCACCAGGCCCGCGGTCTCGATCGCGAGACCGGACGTCTGCGTACTCATGCTGAGGGGTCCTTCCGCCTGCTTGGGCTACGCATGGGGAGACTTTTACGGTCGCGCAAACTCATCGCTCCCGCACAAGGTCTTCGGCACGGTTCGAACGAAGGACCGATGCCGGACCGGTCGAAGGACCGATGCCGGACCGGTCGAAGGACCGATGCCGGACCGGTCGAAGGGCTGATGCGGTTCCGCCGGAGGCCGGTGCGGTTCCGCCGATGGACCCGTGCGGGCCCGGTCGACGAACCCCACATCCACGGCTTCGTACGCGTCGCTGCCGGGCCGCCGCACCCGGCCCGGACCGCAGGGGTAGCGTCCCCCTCATGCATGCGATCACGATTCCCGAACCCGGAGGCCCCGAGGCACTGGTCTGGGACGAGGTCCCCGACCCCGTGCCCGGCGAGGGCGAGGTCCTGGTCGAGGTGGCGGCCAGCGCCGTCAACCGGGCCGACATCCTGCAACGGCAGGGCTTCTACGACCCCCCGCCCGGCACCTCCCCCTACCCCGGCCTGGAGTGCTCCGGACGTGTCGCCGCGATCGGCACCGGAGTGTCCGGCTGGACCGTCGGCGACGAGGTGTGCGCGCTGCTCGGGGGCGGCGGCTACGCCGAGAAGGTCGCCGTTCCGGCCGGGCAGCTGCTGCCCGTCCCCCAGGGCGTCGGCCTGGTGCGGGCCGCGGCGCTGCCCGAGGTGGTCTGCACGGTGTGGTCGAACGTCTTCATGGTCGCCCACCTCCGTCCGGGCGAGACCCTGCTGGTGCACGGCGGCTCCAGCGGCATCGGCACCATGGCGATCCAGCTCGCCAAGGCCGTCGGCGCCAAGGTCGCCGTGACGGCGGGCACCGAGGAGAAGCTCGAGCGCTGCGCCGAACTGGGCGCCGACATCCTGATCAACTACCGCGAGCAGGACTTCGTCGAGGAGGTCGCGCGGGCCACGGACGGCGCGGGCGCCGACGTCATCCTCGACAACATGGGCGCCAAGTACCTGGACCGCAATGTGCGCACCCTCGCCGTGAACGGCCGGCTGGCGATCATCGGGATGCAGGGCGGGGTCAAGGGCGAGCTGAACATCGGCGCCCTGCTGCGCAAGCGTGCCGCCGTCAGCGCGACCTCGCTGCGGGCCCGCCCGCTGGACGAGAAGGCGACCATCGTGGCGGCCGTGCGCGAGCATGTCTGGCCGCTGGTCGCCGGCGGCCATGTCCGCCCCGTCGTCGACCGCGAACTGCCGATGAGCGACGCGCCGGCCGCCCACCGGGTCGTGGAGGAGAGCGGTCACGTGGGGAAGGTCCTGCTGGTCACCCGGTAGGCACCGGGTGTTCCGCCGGGTGCCGGGCACCCGGCGGCCACGGCTCACCCGTCGCTCACGAGCGGCGCAGCCGCAGGCCGACGAAGGCGAGGGCCAGGCCGAGGCCGATGAGGACCAGCCCGCTGCCCAGGGGCAGGATCCGCGGCCAGGGCTCGGTGGTGTCCTGTGCGCCGGAGACGGCCTGCGGGTCGGGCCGGGCCCCGGGCGGGGAGGGCACGAGGCCGGCCTCGCCGGGCCCGCGGGAGGCTTCCGGAGCGACGGGAACACCGCCGTCGCCGCCCTCCCGGTGCCGGTGACCGGCGTCCGGGCCCGCCCGCTCCTCCTCCGGCTCCCGCAGCTCCTGCCGCCCCGGCCGCTGCCGGCCCTCGCCCGCCCGGTTCCCGGCCCGGGACGGCTCCGGGGACGCGGAGCGGGACCCGGTCGCCGTGGCGGAGGCGGAGGGGGAGCGGGAGGCGGAGGGCGTGCCGGAGGCGGACGCGGGGGCGCGCGGCGCACCGGCGACCGGTTCCTGGCCGGAGGCGGAGGAGCCGGGGCGCGGCGTCACGGCAGCGGAGCCCGACGCCCGGCCGGCACCGGGGCCGGGGGAATGCGAAGCCTTCCCCGGGGCCCGGCCGGGCGACTCCGAAGGCGGCCCGGGCGCTCGCCAAGCCGACGGGGCCACGAAGCCCGGCGGACCCGCGAGCGACCCGGAGACGAAGGCCGGCGACGCGAGACCCGGCGACGACACCGGACCCCGGGGATACAGAGACCGCGGCGAAGCCCCAGAACCCGGGAGAGACACAGAACCCGGCGAGGACACGACACCCGGCGAGGACGCAACACCCGGCGGCGGCAGCGAACCCGGCAGCGGCAGCGAACCCGGCGGAGACAGAGAACCCGGCGGCGACACAGCACCCGGCGCAGACGTCCGGCTCGGCGGAGAAGACAGGGCGGCGCCGTAAGCCGCCGCCTCACTCCCGTACGGAGACACCACCACGCCCGCCCCCAGGACCCCCACCAGTCCCGTCGTACGCAGTGCGCGCAGCCATGGAGTCACGTCGGTGACCCCCTCCCGGTCACGAGTCGTCTAGGTCGTCAAGATCGACGGAAATCGACGGAACAAGCCTCACACCCCTCACCCATTCCGGCATTCCGGGCGCCTCCGTACGCGGTGAACCGCCGGTCCCCCGGGGGCGCCACACGGGTGACGCGGGGGCGTGCGAGAGAATGGCGGCATGGAGATGCCGAGGAACGACAGGTCGTCGGAGAACCCCCAGATCCTGGTCGTCGGCCAGGACGGCATGGCGCTGAGCGGGGGCGGCAACGGAGACGAGGAGTCCCGCGAGATTCCGGTGACGGAGCAGGTGGAGCAGCCTGCCAAGGTCATGCGGATCGGCAGCATGATCAAGCAGCTTCTGGAGGAGGTGCGGGCCGCTCCTCTCGACGAGGCGAGCCGGGCCCGGCTCAAGGAGATCCACGCCAGCTCGGTGAAGGAGCTGGAGGACGGCCTGGCCCCGGAGCTGGTCGAGGAGCTGGAGCGGCTCTCCCTGCCCTTCACGGACGAGACGACCCCGAGCGACGCCGAGCTGCGGATCGCGCAGGCCCAGTTGGTGGGCTGGCTGGAGGGCCTGTTCCACGGCATCCAGACCACGCTGTTCGCCCAGCAGATGGCCGCGCGGGCCCAGCTGGAGCAGATGCGCCGGGCCCTGCCGCCGGGCGTCGCCCACGAGGGCGAGGAGGGTCACCCCGGCGGCCGCACCGGCGGGCCGTACCTGTAGTCACCCATGCCACTGGTCACCCAGGCCACGAAAGGGCCCGGCAGCACGGCTGCCGGGCCCTTCCCGTCGTACGGTGCGCCGTCCTGCCTCAGGCGGACGGGGGGTTGCCGGTCGAGACCTTGAGCGTGATCTCGGGCATGTCGTCGGGGTCGACGTCCGTGCCGGCCGTGGGGAACTGGTCCCGGACCGAGCCTTCGCCGTACGTGTTCTCGTCGACGGGCACGACCTCCATCCGCCAGCCGGCGGCCTTGAAGCACTCCTTGACCGACTTGATGTACTTGAAGGTGAAGTTCGGAACCTTGATCTTGTCGGGGTCGTTGTACGACTCCTCCGGCTCCGTGCACTCCTCCTTGTCGATCGTCTTGGCCGTGTCCGGCCCGCGGTAGCCCGGCTTCTTGGACGCCGAGGCGCTCGCGCTGCTGCCGCCGCCGCGGCCCTGCGGTTCCTCGCTGCCGCCGTTCATCAGCAGCGCCGCGACCACGGCGCCCACCGCCAGGACGGCGACCAGGGCCGAGCCGATGAGCACCGGCTTGTTGCTCTTGCCCCCGCCCGAGGAGCCCGGCACCGCGGAGGGGGACTGGGGGGTGATGTTGTACGGCGGCGGCGTCGACGCGCCCTGCTGGTACGCGGCCGTGGCCGGCGTCGGGTAGCCGCCCTGCTGCGGATAGCCGTACGCCGCGGACGGCGGCGGAGTGCCGTACGGGTTCGGGGCCGGGGCCGGCTGGTACGGCGTCTGGACCTGGCCCGCGGGCGTCTGGCCGGACTGGTCGACCGGCGGGAACACCGCGGAGCCGACGCCCGCGCCGCTCGGGGTGTGGGCGCCGGGGACGATGCTCGGCGGGGCGGCGTGGAAGGACTGCGCCACCCGCAGGCACTCGTCCCGCATGGCCTCGGCGCTCGGGAAGCGCTCGTTCGGGTTCTTCTTCAGGGCGCGGGCGACCAGCGCGTCCACCGCCGGGGGCAGCGCGCGGTTGACCGACGAAGGAGCCACCGGCTCCTCCTGCACATGCGCGTACGCGATGGCCAGCGGCGAGTCCGCGTCGAACGGCAGCCGCCCGGTGACCAGCTGGAACAGCATGATGCCGACGGAGTAGAGGTCGCTGCGCGCGTCCACGCCCCGGCCCAGCGCCTGCTCCGGCGAGAGGTACTGCGGGGTGCCGACGACCATGCCGGTCTGCGTCATCGAGGTGACCCCGGACTGCATGGCGCGCGCGATGCCGAAGTCCATGACCTTGACCACGCCGCGCTTGGTCATCATCACGTTGCCCGGCTTGATGTCCCGGTGGACCAGCCCCATCTCGTGGCTGATCTCCAGGGCCGCCAGCACGTCCGCGGTGATCTTCAGCGCCTTGTCGGCGGGCATCGCGCCCTGCTGCCGTACGTCCTCGTCGAGCACCGAGCCGAGCGGGCGGCCCTCGATGTACTCCATGACGATGTACGGCGTGGTCATGCCGTCGAGGTCGTCCTCGCCGGTGTCGAAGACCGAGACGATGTTGGTGTGCGTGAGCTTCGCCACGGCCTGGGCCTCGCGGCGGAACCGCTCGCGGAAGGCCTGCTCCCGGCCCAGCTCGGTGTGGAGCGTCTTGATGGCGACCTGACGGTCGAGCACGGAGTCGTACGCGAGGTGCACGGAGGCCATGCCGCCCTCGCCGAGCAAGTCGCGCAGCTGATAACGGCCGCCGGCCAGCGCCCGCCCCGCATACCGGCCCTGCGCGCCGTCCTGGCTCATGATCCCTGCTCCCCCGCGGCCTTCCGGCGCCGACGCCTGTGCTGACTGTTGTCTTGATCGAATGTCTTGATCGAACGTGCCATTCCCGGCCAAGTCTGCCCGAGGGCACTGACACGTCAAGCGCGGTGCCCGTTCCGTGACCGTACGCGAAAGAAGCGTCGCGGAAGCGTTACAGCGGACGGCAGGCCGGCACACGGAATTTGCACGGCAGTACGCAGCCGGGGTTTCATGTCCGGTCCGTCTCGTGCCGGTCCCGGCACCCATCTCGGTCCGAAGGCTTGCGCGGAGGCTGTAGCGTGGCCGACGGAGACCGTAACAACACCGCGCGCACCGCGGGCAGAAACGACGGCGAGGACTGATGGCACAGCAGCAGCGCGCTCAGGGCCCGTCCGACCCCGAGGCGACTGGCGGCGGTATGTCGGAGGCGCCGGAGTCCTGGGGCAACGGCGGGCTGGTCGGCGACGGCCGGTACCGGCTGACCCGGAGGCTCGGGCGGGGCGGCATGGCCGAGGTGTTCGCCGCCGAGGACGTGCGCCTCGGCCGCACGGTGGCGGTCAAGCTGCTGCGCGCCGACCTCGCCGAGGACCCGGTCTCCAAGGCCCGCTTCACGCGCGAGGCACAGTCCGTCGCCGGTCTCAACCACCACGCGATCGTCGCCGTGTACGACTCCGGCGAGGACTTCGTCGGCGGTCAGTCCGTGCCGTACATCGTGATGGAGCTGGTCGAGGGCCGCACCATCCGCGACCTGCTGCTGAACGCCGAGGCGCCCGGCCCCGAACAGGCCCTGATCATCGTCTCGGGTGTCCTGGAGGCGCTGGCCTACTCGCACCAGCACGGCATCGTGCACCGCGACATCAAGCCGGCCAACGTCATCATCACCAACAACGGCGCCGTGAAGGTGATGGACTTCGGCATCGCCCGCGCGCTGCACGGCGCGTCGACAACGATGACGCAGACCGGCATGGTCATGGGCACCCCGCAGTACCTCTCCCCGGAGCAGGCCCTCGGCAAGGCCGTCGACCACCGCTCCGACCTGTACGCCACCGGCTGCCTGCTGTACGAACTGCTCGCGCTGCGCCCGCCGTTCACCGGCGAGACCCCGCTGTCGGTGGTCTACCAGCACGTCCAGGACATCCCGACGCCGCCGTCCGAGGTCTCCGACGCCTCTCCGCCGGAGCTGGACGGCCTGGTGATGCGTTCGCTGGCCAAGGAGCCCGACGACCGCTTCCAGACCGCCGAGGAGATGCGCGGGCTGGTCCAGTACGGGCTCCAGATGCTCTACGACCAGGGCGGCCACACCGGCACCTGGAACACCGGCCCGGTCGCCATGCACGACGGCCGGCACACCCCCGCGGCCGGGCTCGCGGGCACGTCCGTGCTGCCGCACCCCGACCACGGCGCGGGCACCGCGCAGATCCCGCAGCCGATCCTGCCCGCCGGGTACGGCGGTGGCGACGACGGCGGGTTCGAGGGCCACGGCAACCGGGGCGGCGGCCGGGGCAAGCTGTGGATCCTCGCGGTCCTCGCGGTGATCGCCGTCGCGGCGGGCGTGGCCCTGGCGCTCAACGGGACCGAGAAGGGCGGCGGAGGCGGTACGGACACCGACAAGTCGCCGAGCGTCTCGCAGACCACCGAGGACGAGAAGGCGAGCCCGTCGCCGAGCGACGAGCCGTCGGACGAGCCGACCGACACGGACACCGGCCGGGGCACGGTCGGCGGCACGGGCGGCGACTGGACGCCGTCGTACGAGCCGTCGTACACGCCGTCCCAGACGCCGTCCGGGGAGCCGACGGGCGGGGAGCCCACGGGTGGGGAGCCGACGGGCGGAGAGACGCCGACGGAGCCCTCGGGCGAGCCCTCGCCGCCCGCCTCCGACCCCGTGACACCGCCCACCGGCGGCGGCGACGGCGGCAGTGACGGCGGTGGCACCGGCGGCGACACCGGCGCCGACGCCGGCGGTACGGTGAGCGGCGTCACCGGCGGCTGACCGAGGCGCGACCCCCGCAGTCACGAGATACACGCCGCACACGCGCGTGGGACCCGGGCCGGGCTCCACGCGCGTGTGCGTTCACGGCGCGTCCGGGAACCGGCGTTCCAGCCTCCCGTCCGCCGAATGCACCGTCCCGAACTCCGGCTCGATCCGCAGATACACCGGCTCGAACGGCACCCCGTCCACGCTCGCCGGCGCCGGGCCGAACCGCTCGATCTCGGCGGCCGTCGGCTGGTGGGCCTCGCAGTGGCCCACCACCTGCACGTTCCACAGGCTCTCGCCCGGCCGGGCGGAGCCGAGGTTGTCGGTGCCGTACGCGACGACGCTGCCGGCGCACGCCTGGTGGTAGCCGCAGCTGCGCGGCATGCGCAGCAGGACCCGGCCGTCCGCCACGATGTGCCGGGCGAAGGCGAGGAACGGCAGGGCGTGCCGGCTGGTGGCCGCCCGGCCGTAGGCGGTGCGGGCGAGCAGCCCGAGGGCGAGCTGTTCGTCGGAGGACGGGCGGAAGGGCGCGCGGGAGGCCATGTACTCACTCTGCGCGAGCGGAAAGGGCACGGACAGGGTCGCCGGCCCCGGTACGAGGGGCCGTAAGTCCCGAACGAGCGGGTCACCGCACCGTCGGTGTTTTGTCAGTGGTTCTCGGCCTGCATCCGGGCCACGTACGCCGCCGCCTGGGAACGCCGCTGCATTCCGAGTTTGGAGAGCAGACTCGACACGTAATTCTTGATCGTTTTTTCCGCGAGATGCAGCCGCTCGCCGATCGCGCGATTGGTCAGTCCCTCGCCGATCAGGTCCAGGATGCGGCGCTCCTGCTCGGTGAGGCGGGCGAGCCGGTCGTCGGTGCGGGCGCCGCCGCCGTCCCGCAGTCGTTCCAGCACGCGCGCGGTGGCCACCGGATCGAGCAGGGACCTGCCCGCGGCGACGTCCCGGACGGCCGTCAGCAGCTCGCCGCCCCGGATGTCCTTGAGGACGTAACCGGCGGCGCCCGCCATGATCGCGTCGAAGAGTGCCTCGTCGTCCGCGAAGGAGGTCAGCATCAGGCAGCGGACGGCGTCGTCCCGGGAGCGGATCTCGCGGCAGACCTCGACGCCGCTGCCGTCCGGGAGCCGTACGTCCAGCACCGCCACGTCCGGCCGGGTGGCCGGGACGCGGGCCAGGGCGTCGGCCGCCGTGCCGGCCTCGCCGACCACCTGGATGTCGCCCTCCCCGGACAGCAGTTCGTGGACGCCGCGCCGGACGACCTCGTGGTCATCGAGGAGGAATACCCGGATTTGTCCATTTTCATGCACGGACTCAGTCTCACACACGAACTCTTCCCGTGCCCGGGGTGGCCGGGATAACGTGCCGTTGTTCCGGCCCCCTGCGAGGCTGTGACCAGTAACTGTTCCCGACTTTGCCGATTTACTTGGAAATCCAAGCAAAAACGCAGGTCAGGAAGGGTTTCACAGAAATGTGGAGCACTGGGTAACGTGCTTTTTGCAGGGCGCTCGCCGGGGCACCTGTCACGCCTGTTCCCGACCGAGCCGCACCCACCCCGTGTGTCCGCCGGGAAAACAGGTGAGCCGCTCCCCCAGACGCCTGAACGGCGCTGGGGGGACCCCCAGCACCCGGCGAACCCGGGAGCCGGACCGACGGAGGAGCACACGTGACCGTGGAG
Source organism: Streptomyces hamibioticus (assembly GCF_047946815.1). NCBI lineage: Bacteria > Bacillati > Actinomycetota > Actinomycetes > Kitasatosporales > Streptomycetaceae > Streptomyces > Streptomyces hamibioticus. The sequence goes on along the minus strand of NZ_JBKKQY010000001.1, from coordinate 3,637,930 downwards.
AGCACTGCCGCGCGCAAGACGCGACGCAGCGCCGGAAGCAAGGCCGGCACCACCGGCGCCAAACGCACCACCCGCGCGAGCGCCAAGAAGGCACCGGGCAGCGACCTCGAGCTGGTCCAGCTGCTGACGCCCGAGGGCGAGCGCGTCGAGAACGCCGAGTACGACCCGTACGTCGACGCCATCACCCCCGACGAGCTCCGCGGCCTGTACCGCGACATGGTGCTCACCCGGCGCTTCGACGCCGAGGCCACCTCCCTGCAGCGCCAGGGCGAGCTGGGCCTGTGGGCCTCGCTGCTCGGCCAGGAAGCGGCCCAGATCGGCTCCGGGCGTGCCACCCGCGAGGACGACTACGTCTTCCCGACCTACCGCGAGCACGGCGTCGCCTGGTGCCGCGGAGTGGACCCGACCAACCTGCTCGGCATGTTCCGCGGCGTGAACAACGGCGGCTGGGACCCGAACGGCAACAACTTCCACCTGTACACGATCGTCATCGGATCGCAGGCCCTGCACGCCACCGGCTACGCCATGGGCGTGGCCAAGGACGGCGCGGACTCCGCCGTGATCGCCTACTTCGGCGACGGCGCCTCCAGCCAGGGCGACGTCAGCGAGGCGTTCAACTTCGCGGCCGTCTACAACGCCCCCGTGGTGTTCTTCTGCCAGAACAACCAGTGGGCGATCTCGGAGTCCAACGAGAAGCAGACCCGCGTGCCGCTCTACCAGCGCGCCCAGGGCTTCGGCTTCCCCGGCGTCCGGGTGGACGGCAACGACGTGATCGCGTCCCTCGCGGTCACCCGCTGGGCCCTGGAGCGGGCCCGGCGCGGCGAGGGCCCCGCGCTGATCGAGGCGTACACGTACCGCATGGGCGCCCACACCACCTCCGACGACCCGTCCCGCTACCGGCACGACGACGAGCGTGTCGCCTGGGAGGCGAAGGACCCGATCCTGCGCCTTCGCCGCCACCTGGAGGCCGCAAACCACGCGGACGAGGGATTCTTCGGGGAACTGGAGGCCGAGAGCGAGGCGTTGGGCAAACGAGTGCGCGAAGCGGTCCGCGCCATGCCCGACCCGGACCGGTTCGCCATCTTCGAGAACGTGTACGCGGACGGGCACGCGCTCGTCGACGAGGAGCGGGCGCAGTTCGCCGCCTACCAGGCGTCGTTCACGGACGCAGAGGGGGTCTGATCATGGCCGTGGAGAAAATGGCCCTGGCCAAGGCGATCAACGAGTCGCTGCGCCACGCCCTGGAGGCCGACCCGAAGGTCCTGGTCATGGGCGAGGACGTCGGCAAGCTCGGCGGTGTCTTCCGGGTGACGGACGGCCTCCAGAAGGACTTCGGCGAGAGCCGCGTCATCGACACCCCGCTCGCCGAGTCCGGCATCGTCGGCACGGCGATCGGCCTCGCCCTGCGCGGCTACCGCCCGGTGGTGGAGATCCAGTTCGACGGCTTCGTCTTCCCGGCGTACGACCAGATCGTCACGCAGCTCGCGAAGATGCACGCCCGCGCGCTGGGCAAGGTCAAGATGCCGGTCGTCATCCGCATCCCCTACGGCGGCGGAATCGGCGCCGTCGAGCACCACTCGGAGTCTCCCGAGGCGCTCTTCGCGCACGTCGCGGGCCTGAAGGTGGTCAGCCCCGCCAACGCCTCCGACGCGTACTGGATGATGCAGCAGGCCATCCAGAGCGACGACCCGGTGATCTTCTTCGAGCCCAAGCGCCGCTACTGGGACAAGGGCGAGGTCAACACCGAGGCGATCCCCGGCCCGCTGCACACCGCGCGGGTGGTCCGGGAGGGCACGGACCTCACCCTGGCCGCCTACGGCCCGATGGTGAAGCTCTGCCAGGAGGCCGCCGCGGCCGCCGCCGAGGAGGGCAAGTCCCTGGAGGTGCTGGACCTGCGCTCGATCTCGCCGATCGACTTCGACTCGGTCCAGGCCTCGGTGGAGAAGACCCGCCGCCTGGTCGTGGTCCACGAGGCGCCGGTCTTCTTCGGCTCCGGCGCCGAGATCGCCGCGCGCATCACGGAGCGCAGCTTCTACCACCTGGAGGCCCCGGTGCTCAGGGTCGGCGGCTACCACGCCCCGTACCCGCCGGCCCGCCTGGAGGAGGAGTACCTGCCCGATCTGGACCGGGTGCTGGATGCCGTCGACCGCTCGCTGGCGTACTGAGGAGAGGGTCGTGACGACGATGACTCAAGGGTCCGTACGCGAGTTCAAGATGCCGGACGTGGGCGAGGGGCTCACCGAGGCCGAGATCCTCAAGTGGTACGTCCAGCCGGGTGACACGGTCACCGACGGCCAGGTCGTGTGCGAGGTCGAGACCGCGAAGGCGGCCGTCGAGCTGCCCATCCCGTACGACGGCGTGGTCCGCGAGCTGCGCTTCCCCGAGGGCACCACCGTGGATGTGGGCACGGCGATCATCGCCGTGGACGTGGCGGGCGGCGCCGGGGCCCCGGCCCAGGAGCCGGTGGCGGACGAGCCGGCGGCGCAGGAGCCCGCGGCGACGGAGGAGGAGCCCAAGCCGGAAGGCCGCCAGCCGGTCCTGGTCGGGTACGGCGTCGCCACCTCCTCGACCCGCCGCCGCCCCCGGAAGGGCCCGGAGATCCCGGCCCGGGAGGCGTCGGCCGCGATCCAGACCGAGCTGAACGGCCACGGTGCGGCGCCGGCGGCCCCCCAGGCCCCGGCGGCTGCCCCGGCCCCGGCCGCTCCCCAGGCCCCGGCCGCTCCCGCGGTCCCGACGGCCGAGGGCGGGCGCCCGCTGGCCAAGCCCCCGGTGCGCAAGCTCGCCAAGGATCTGGGCGTCGACCTGGCGACGGTCACCCCGACCGGCCCGGACGGCATCATCACCCGCGAGGACGTGCACGCGGCGGTCGCGCCGCAGCAGGCCCCGCAGGCCCCGGAGCCGGAGGCGGCCCCGCAGGCCGCCGCGCCCACGGCCCCGGCCGCACCGGTGTCGTACGACGCGGTGCGCGAGACCCGCATCCCGGTCAAGGGCGTCCGCAAGGCGACGGCGGCGGCGATGGTCGGCTCGGCGTTCACGGCGCCGCACGTCACGGAGTTCGTGACGGTCGACGTGACCCGCACCATGAAGCTGGTCGAGGAGCTGAAGCAGGACAAGGAGTTCGCCGGTCTGCGGGTGAACCCCCTCCTGCTGATCGCCAAGGCACTGCTGGTGGCGATCAGGCGCAACCCCGGCATCAACGCCTCCTGGGACGAGGCGGCCCAGGAGATCGTGGTCAAGCACTACGTCAACCTGGGCATCGCGGCGGCGACCCCCCGCGGCCTGATCGTCCCGAACATCAAGGACGCCCACGCCCAGACCCTGCCGCAGCTGGCCGAGTCCCTGGGCGAGCTGGTCTCCACCGCGCGGGAGGGCAAGACCTCCCCGGCGGCGATGCAGGGCGGCACGGTGACCATCACCAACGTCGGCGTCTTCGGCGTCGACACCGGCACCCCGATCCTGAACCCGGGCGAGTCCGCGATCCTCGCCGTCGGCGCGATCAAGGCGCAGCCCTGGGTCCACAAGGGCAAGGTGAAGCCGCGTCAGGTCACCACCCTGGCCCTGAGCTTCGACCACCGCCTGGTCGACGGTGAGCTGGGCTCGAAGGTGCTGGCCGACGTGGCGGCGATCCTGGAGCAGCCCAAGCGGCTGATCACCTGGGCGTAGGACCGAGAGCGGGAAAGACGGAGCCGCGCCTCCCACCAGGGGGGCGCGGCTCCGTCGTGTTTCCCGGGCCCGGCAGGTTCCGGCAGGGCCTCAGCCGAGCTTCTTGAAGCCGTGGTCCAGCATCTTCTTCGCGTCCGTGGCGCGCTGGGCGGCCGACGTGGAGGCGAGGACCGTGCCGACCACCGTCCTGCCGTTCCGGGTCGCGGCGAAGACCAGGCAGTACTTGGCCTCGGGGCCGGAGCCCGTCTTGACGCCGATGGTGCCGTTGTAGCTGCCGAGCAGCGGGTTGGTGTTGACCCACGGCGCCATCGTGCGGGTGCCGCCGGTCTTCGTGACCGTCTTCGCCGTGTACTTCTGCGTCTTGACGACCGTGCGGAACGTGGAGTTCTTCAGCGCGGCGCTCGCCAGCTTGGTGAGGTCGCGCGGGGTGGAGTAGTTGGCGCCCTTGCCGATGCCGTCGAACGAGTCGAAGTGGGTGTTCTTCAGGCCCAGCTTCTGCGCGGTGGAGTTCATCTTGCCGATGAACGACTTCACCCGGGCAGCCCGTGTCTTGCCGGTGCCGAACCTGTCGGCGAGCGCGTACGCCGCGTCGCAGCCGGAGGGCAGCATCAGCCCGTACAGCAGCTGACGGACGGTGACCTTGTCGCCGACGATCAGTCTGGCGTTGGAGGCCCAGTTGTTGTCGACGATGTAGTCGCTGTACGCCTTCTGGATCGTGACCTTGCTGTTCAGGTCGAGCTTCGGCTGCTGGAGCACCACCAGGGCGGTCATGATCTTGGTGGTGGAGCCGGTGGAGCGGCGGGTGTCGGCCGCCTTGGCGTAGAGGGTCTTGCCGCCCGTGTCGTTCATCGCGTAGCCGCCCTTGGCGGCGATCGCGGGCGGCGCGGGCGCGGCGGGCGCCACGGGTGCGGTGGGCGCTGAGGGCGCGGTGCCCGCGGCCTGTGCGGGCACCGCGGTGAGGGCTCCGGCGGCGAGCACCGCGCCGGTGGTCATGGCGACGGCGGTGGCTCGGCGGACACGGATACCCAGAATGCCGTTCTTCACGTGAGATACCCCGATTGTCGTGAATGCCCCTGCTTGGCACCCGAGTTGAGGTCTGGGCGCATGGGGGCGCACATCTGGGACTCCCGAGAGGTGCGGATGGTTGTACCGCGGCGGGACCGGCACGGGGCGCGTCCGCATTCTGGACCGGGGCCCGCTTGCGTACCTGTTGTATCTATCCTGTCGGCATGACTACGGCCGTGAAGCAAGCCCCCGCCGCCGACCGCGTCTACACCCACGTCAAGCAGGGCGTGCTGGAGCGCCGTTACGAGGGCGGCACCCTGCTCACCGAGGGCGAGCTGGCCGAGGCCGTGGGAGTGTCGCGCACGCCGGTGCGCGAGGCGCTGCTGCGACTGGAGGTCGAGGGCCTGATCCGGCTCTACCCCAAGAAGGGCGCCCTGGTGCTGCCCGTCTCCGCGCAGGAGATCGCCGATGTCGTGGAGACGCGGCTGCTGGTCGAGGAGCACGCCGCGCGCAAGGCCGTACCCGCGCCGCCGGGGCTCATCGAGCGGCTGGAGGAGCTGCTCGCCCGGCAGCGCCAGCAGGCCGCCGCGGGCGACCTGGCCGCCGCCGCCGTCACCGACCGCTGCTTCCACGCCGAGATCGTGCGCAGCGGCGGCAACGAGATCCTCTCCCGCCTCTACGACCAGCTCCGCGACCGCCAGCTGCGCATGGGCGTCGCCGTGATGCACTCCCACCCCGACCGGATCGCCAAGACCCTCACCGAGCACGCCGAGATCCTCGACGCCCTGCGCTCCGGGGACGCGGAGCGGGCCGTGAGCGTCGTCCACCGCCATGTCGGCTGGTTCTCCCTGCTGGCGCGGGGGGAGGTCCGATGAGCGGTTCCGGCAGCCTGCCCGGCGACCCTCCGGGCGGCCGGCGGGCGATCGCCGTCTGGGGCATCGGCGTCGCCGTCTACTTCGTCGCCGTCATCTTCCGTACGTCGCTGGGCGTGGCCGGCCTCGACGCCGCCGACCGCTTCCAGGTGGGCGCCTCGGCGCTGTCCACCTTCTCCATCCTTCAGCTGCTCGTGTACGCGGGCATGCAGATACCCGTCGGCCTGCTGGTCGACCGGCTCGGCACCAAGAAGGTGCTGACCATCGGCGTGGTGCTGTTCACGGCGGGGCAGCTCGGCTTCGCGCTCTCCCCCTCGTACGGCATGGCGCTCGCCTCGCGGGCGCTGCTCGGCTGCGGCGACGCGATGACGTTCATCAGCGTGCTGCGGCTCGGCAGCCGCTGGTTCCCGGCCCGGCGCGGGCCGCTGGTCGCGCAGCTGGCCGGGCTCGTCGGCATGGCGGGCAACCTGGTCTCCACCCTCGTCCTGGCCCGGCTGCTGCACGGCGTCGGCTGGACGGCGGCGTTCGCGGGCAGCTCGCTCGCCGGTGTCGTGATCCTGGTCCTGCTGCTGCTCTTCCTCAAGGACCACCCCGAGGGCCACGAGCCGGAGCCGGTGCCCCACCAGGGCGTCGCGTACGTGCGGCGGCAGATCGCCGCATCGTGGCGGGAGCCGGGGACCCGGCTCGGCCTGTGGGTGCACTTCACCACGCAGTTCCCGGCGATGGTGTTCCTGCTGCTGTGGGGGATGCCGTTCCTGGTGGAGGCGCAGGGGCTGTCCCGGGCGGTCGCCGGTGAACTGCTCACTCTCGTCGTGCTGTCCAACATGGCGATCGGCCTGGTCTACGGTCAGATCGTCGCCCGGCACCACGGCGCGCGGCTGCCGCTGGCCCTGGGCACGGTGGGCACGACGGCCGTGCTCTGGGCCGCGACGCTCGCCCACCCCGGCGAGCGGGCGCCGCTGTGGCTGCTGGTCGTGCTGTGCGCGGTGCTCGGTGCCTGCGGACCGGCGTCGATGATCGGCTTCGACTTCGCACGGCCGGCCAATCCGCCGGAGCGGCAGGGAACGGCGTCCGGGATCACGAACATGGGCGGTTTCGTCGCGTCGATGACCACCCTGTTCGCGGTCGGGCTGCTGCTGGACGCCACGGGTGACGACTACACCGTCGCGTTCTCGTCCGTGTTCGTGCTCCAGGCGCTGGGCGTGTCGCAGATTCTGCGGCTGCGGAGGCGGGCGGCCCGGGCCGAGCGGGAGCGGCTGGTGGCGAGCCGGGTGGAGACGGTGCACGTTCCCGTCTAGGCGCGAGACGGCGGGCGTTCCCGTATCGGCGCCGATCTGCACGACCCTGTTCCGTCGCCCGGCGACCGTGCGGGCCCCGCCGGGGGCCGCCGCGCCCAGGCCTGCCCGGTGCCGGCCCGAACGGCTCGTCCTCGGTCGCCGGACGGGCCGGGACCGCTCACCGGCGTCACTGCGTGACCGTGAAGCCGCGCAGGATCGCCGACGCCAGGTCCTGGTCGCCCTCCGTCTTCACCCGGTCGGCGACCGCCTCCGGAGTCACGCGCCCGCAGGCCAGGCGGACGTAGGTCTCCCAGTCGAGGGTGAGGGTGGCGGCGGGGCCGAGCGCGGGAGCCGTTTCGAGGGTGCCGCGGCCCTGGATGTCGACGCGGACGGTGCGCAGGAACTCGATCGGGCCGTGCACGTCGACGACGACGGCCGAGCTGCGGGGCGCGTTCGCCCGCTCGGCGACGATGTGCGGGAGTTCGGCGAGCAGCACGTCACGGGCGACCTGGGCGCCGGGGGAGTCGAGGTTGCCGGGGCGGCCGAGGGCGGTGCGCAGATCCTGTTCGTGCGCCCACACGTCGAAGGCGTGCCGGCGCATGGACTCCTCCAGCGTCAGCTCGGCGCCGAACGGTCCGCGCACCTTCGTGCCGGGGTCGCGCGACTCGTTCCGCAGCTGGCGGTTGCGGCGGATGATCGTGTACTCCAGCTCGGACGTCATCTCGGGCGCCGTGTGGTGGCGGCGGACGTCGACCTGCATCTCCATGTACCGCTGGTGGTCGTTGGTGACGTGGAACAGATCGCGCGGGAGCGTGTGGATCGGACGCGGGTCGCCGAGCATCTCGCAGTCCAGGCCGATGACGTGGGAGACGACATCGCGCACCGACCAGCCCGGGCACGGTGTCCGGCGGTTCCACTCTGCCTCCGCAAGCGGCTGGACCAGCTCGGATATCGCCTCGATGGAGTGAGTCCAGGCGTCGGCGTAGGGCTGGAGGGTGGGATGCAGACTCACGGAACGGGACCCCTCGGCGGTCGGTACACGGGCAGGTTGTCGCGGCGGTTGCCAGTGGGAGGCGGCTGCAGTCGGCGGGCGTCTTGAGACGCTAAGTTACGCTGCTGTGCGGCACCCCGGCAGTGCTTTCGTGTGACGATCGTAGGCCCGCGGGGAAGTCCGGTGTCGACGGCTCGAATGCCAGGACGGTGGTAGTGTGCGCGCCTCTCTGATCCAGATCGACGTGAACGAGGGCGAATCGGTCGAAACGCGCCGAGGTCGCGTCGCAGAACTCGTCCGGGACCAGGCGGGCGCCGATCTCGTCGTGCTGCCGGAGCTGTGGACCACGGGTGCGTTCGCCTACGACGGGTTCGGCGCCGAGGCCGAGCCGCTTCAGGGTCCGACGTACGAGGCGATGGCGAAGGCGGCGAGCGAGGCGGGCGTGTGGCTGCACGCCGGCTCGATCCCCGAGCGCGCGCCGTCCGGCGGCTCCGGCACGGGTGGCGGCACCCTCTACAACACCTCTCTCATCTTCTCGCCCTCCGGCGAGCTGGCCGCCGCCTACCGCAAGATCCACCGGTTCGGCTTCGACAAGGGCGAGGCCGTGCTGATGGGCGCGGGGCGGGAGCTGGTGACCGTGCGTCTGCCGCGGACGACCCTCGGTGTGGCGACCTGTTACGACCTCCGTTTCCCCGAACTCTTCCGTGGCCTGGTCACCGCCGGCGCCGAGACCCTCGTCGTCCCGGCGGGCTGGCCGGAGCGCCGCCGGTCCCACTGGACGCTGCTGGCCCAGGCCCGGGCGGTGGAGAACCAGGCGTTCGTCCTCGCGTGTGGAACGGCCGGGACGCACGCCGGAGTTCCGCAGGCGGGTCGCTCGATCGTGGTCGACCCGTGGGGCGAGGTGCTGGCGCAGGCCGGCCCGGACGAGGAGGTCCTCACGGTGGAGTTCGACCCGGCGAAGGTGGCGCAGACCCGGGAGCAGTTCCCGGCCCTGAAGGACCGCGTGCTGGGTCTGGAACCACCACGCCGTTAGGACCCCGGGCGCCGCGCGCGATCTGGACGCCAGGCCGACGGAAGCGCTCTGTGCGGCCTGCGGCCGTCCGCCGCTGCCTAGACTCGACGCATGGCCACCACCGTCGTCCCTCGTGCCCGGCGGGTCGCCGTACACCCCGACGGCGCCCACTTCGCCTCGGCGTTCGCCCTGCCGACCTCCGGCCTGCCGTCCCTGCCGCCGGAGGACTGGGCCCGCAGGACCTTCGAGGACACCCCGGCCGCGCTCCAGCGGCTGCTGCGGGCCGGCTGGACGGGCGTGCTCGGTCTGCGGCTCGGGCCGAGAATCTCGGCGCGCCATCTGCTGGGCTGGCCCGTGGTCGAGTCGGGGCCCGGCCGGATCGCCCTGGAGGCCCGCTCCCCGGCACTGACCGCGCGCAACGTCGTCACCCTCGACGACTCCCGGCTGCTCTGGGCCACGTACGTGCGCTACGAGCGCCGTGACGGCCGGGCGCGGTGGGCCGTGGCCGCGCCGGTGCACCACCAGGTCGTCCCGCTGCTCCTCGGCCGGGCCGTCCGCCGCACGCGGCGGCCCGGGAACGGGTGAGCGGGCGTCAGCCGTCCGCCTCCCGCTCCTTCTCCGCCAGGTGGATCACGCACACCGTCAGCGCGATCAGCAGCGCGGGGTCGGCGTCGTCCCGCACGACGTCCACGCCGTAGGTGTCCCGCAGCGTCAGCCAGCGCCGGGAGACCACGGCCAGCAGCTCACCGTCGTACTCGATGGCGAACTCCCGGTCGAGGATCTTGCCGCTGACGTCCAGTTCGTTGCCGTCGGCCAGGGACACCCGGTAGTGGTTGCGCAGCAGGGACAGCCGCTTGCGCCGGATGGTCGCCAGCGGCTCGCCGCCGCGCTGGATCACCATGGTGTCCCGCAGCGCGAACATCTTCTGGTGGATGTCGATCAGGACCCGCCCCTGGGCGTCCTTCAGCTCCCAGGTGTCGCGCAGCCGCATCGCCTTGCCGTCGACCAGGAAGGCCTTGTCGCCGGTGTCGTTCTCGATCCAGTAGTCGTCGCCGAAGCCGAGGAGCCGGTCGTACACGAGGAATCTCATGCGGTGATCGCTTCCCCCGCGCCCGGTCCGAAACGCCGTCGGTAGGCCGACGGGCTGAGCCCGGTCTCGCGTCGCAGCCGCGCCCGCAGGTTGGCGGCCGTGCCCAGCCCGCAGCGGGCCGCCACCACGTCCAGCCGCTCCTCCCCGCGCTCGATCAGCCGGCGGGCGAGGGTCACGCGCTCGGCGGACAGCCAGCCGAGCGGTGTGGTCCCCAGCTGGGCCCGGAAGCGACGGTGCAGGGTGGCCGGGGAGACCGCCGCGCGTGCCGCCAGATCGGCGACCGTCAGCGGCGCGTCCAGCCGCTCCTGCGCCCACGCCAGCAGCGGCGCGAGCGAGGCGTCCGGCACCGTGGGCACCGGCCGCTCCACGAACTGCCGCTGACCGCCGTCCCGGTGGGCGGCGAACACCAGCCGCCGGGACACCGCGTTGGCGACCTCGGCCCCGTGGTCCTGGCGCCACAGGTGCAGCCCGAGGTCCAGCGCGGCGGAGCTGCCCGCGGCGGTGAGGACGCCGCCCTCGTCCACGAACAGCACGTCCGGCTCCAGCACGACCTCCGGGTGCAGCGCGCGGAAGGACTCCTCCCACATCCAGTGGGTCGTGGCCCGGCGCCCGTCCAGCAGCCCGGCCTCGGCGAGCGCGAAGGTGCCGGTGCAGAAGCTCACCACGCGGGCGCCACGCGCGTGCGTGCGGCGGATCGCGGCCAGCACGGCCGGCCCGCGCGGGACGACGTTGTCCGGGCGGCCCGGTACGACCAGGGTGTCGGCGTCGTCCACCGCCTCCAGCCCCGGCACGTCGGTGAGCGTGAAGAACCCGTGGTTCATCGCGACACGGGGCGTCGGCGCGCACAGCGTCACCTCGTACAGCGGCCCGGCAGACCCCAGCTCGGGCCGCGGCAGCCCGAACAGCTCGGTGGCGCAGCCGACCTCGAACGGGTTCGTGCCCTCGTCGACGATCACGGCCACCCGGTGCGGACGCACGCCCGGCGCGGGCTGAGAGGATCCTTGCGGCATGTGCGATTCCTAGCACTCGCGGGGGTGCGCGCGGTACCCCGAGGATGACCGCATGACCCACGAACCGATCTCACTCGCCTCCGCCCTCGCCTCCTTCTCCGAGCGGTGGAGCCCGCGCATCGTCACCGCCGTCAACGACTACGACGTCCGCATCGCCAAGGTCGAGGGCGAGCACCTCTGGCACGTGCACGACCACACCGACGAGTTCTTCCTCGTCCTGGACGGCGAACTGCACATCGCCCTGCGCGAGCCGGCCGGCGAACGCACGGTCGTGCTGCCGAAGGGCTCGGTCTTCACGGTGCCGCGCGGCACGGAGCACAAGCCGTACGCCCCCCTCCCCACGGCGATCCTCCTGCTGGAACCCACCGGCACACTCACCGTCGGCGACCGCCACGACGAGGTCCCGGACCATGTGGACGCGACGACGGGGCACGCGCTGACGTGATGGCCGGTGGCCGGTGGCCGGTGGCGGGCGGCCGGTGGCGGGCGGCCGGTGGCGGACGGCGACCGAGGTGGCGCCGCCCGGTGTCAGATGCCGTAGCCGTCGCTGTACCCGTCGCGACGGTGCGTGTGGTGGGTGGCCGGATCCTCGACGACCGGGTTCGTCGGCGGCACCACCACGCGCCGGCGCCGGGCGATGCTGCTGAAGGTCGCGACGCCGATCAGGCCGACGATCATGAGGATGACGCCGACCAGGTCGAGGTTGACCCCCTGCATGTCCCAGTCGGTCGCGAACGTGAGGATGGCTCCCACGGCGATGAGGATGATGCACCCGCCGAGGCCCATGACTGTCGCCTCCCTGTCGGTCCGATCGGGCCGGGCTTTCCGGCCGATCCGGTCCCCGTCGGGTACCCCCGGCGTCAACCACCATGCCGCGGCGGGCCGTTCCCCGGTCCGGCTATCCCTCCAGGAACGCCACCAGCGCGTTCGCCAGCAGGTGCGGGTCGTCGACGCCGCACAACTCCCGGGCGCTGTGCATCGACAGGATGGCCACGCCGATGTCGACGGTCCGGATTCCGTGCCGGGCGGCGGTGATCGGGCCGATCGTCGTGCCGCAGGGCATGGAGTTGTTGGAGACGAAGGACTGGAAGGGGACGTTCGCCTTCTCGCAGGCGGCGGCCCACACCGCGCGGCCCGAACCGTCGGTGGCGTAGCGGTTGTTGACGTTGACCTTCAGGATCGGGCCGCCGTTGACGCGCGGGTGGTGCGTGGGGTCGTGCCGCTCCGCGTAGTTGGGGTGCACGGCGTGGCCGGTGTCCGAGGACAGGCAGACGGTGCCGGCGAAGGCGCGGGCCCGGTCCTCGTACGACCCGCCGCGGGCGAACACCGAGCGCTCCAGCACCGTGCCGAGCAGCGGCCCGTCCGCGCCCGTGTCCGACTGGGAGCCGTTCTCCTCGTGGTCGAAGGCGGCCAGCACGGGGATGTACGACAGGTCCCGGTCGGCCGTCGTCAGCGTGGCCAGCGCCGCGGTGCCCGCGTGGACGGAGAGCAGGTTGTCCATGCGCGGGCCGGCCAGCAGCTCCTTGTCGCGGCCCAGGTAGGCGGGCGGCTCGACGGAGTGCACCATCAGGTCCCAGCCGGTCACCTCGCCCGCCGGGATGCCCGCCGTCTCCTCCAGGAAGGCGATCAGGTCGCCGTCGCGGACGTCGCCGCCCAGGCCCCAGACGGGCTGGAGGTGGCGCTGCTTGTCCAGCTTGAGGCCCTCCGCGGAGACCGTGCGGTCCAGGTGGATGGCGAGCTGGGGGACGCGGAGCAGCGGCCGGTCGACGTTGACCAGGCGGGTCGAGCCGTCGCGCAGCGTCAGCCGTCCGGCCAGGCCGAGGTCGCGGTCGAGCCAGGAGTTCATCAGCGGTCCGCCGTAGACCTCCACGGCGACCTGGCGCCAGCCGTGCGCGCCGCTGTCGGGCCGCGGCTTGACGCGCAGGTTGGGGGAGTCGGTGTGCGCGCCGACGATCCGGAAGGGGGTGTGCGGCTCGGCGCCCTCGGGGACGTACCACGCCACGATCGCGCCGCCGCGCAGCACGTACTTGCCGCCGGCCGTCCCGTCCCAGGCGTCCGTCTCGGCGACCTGCCGGAAGCCGGCCTTCTCCAGCCGTTCGGCGGCGGCCGCCACGGCGTGGTACGGCGTGGGGCCGGCCGCCAGGAAGGACATCAGGTCGTCGGTGTGGCCGCGGTCGAAGCGGGGAGGTTCGCTCATGGGTTCACCTTAACGACGGACGGGCGCCGCCTTCCGGCTCCGTGGCCGCTCAGGGCGCGACGTTGTGGTTGAGGCGGAAGAGGTTGCCGGGGTCGTAGCGGCGCTTGGCCGCCGTCAGCCGGTCGTAGTTCTGGCGGTAGCTGGTGCGGACCCGGTCCTGGTCGTCGCCGCTCAGGAAGTTGACGTAGCCCGCGTCGAGGGTGTGCGGGCGCAGGGCGGCGTCGTACTCCCGGCACCAGGCGATGTCCTCGGCGAGGTGGGAGGGGTCGGCGACGCTCGGTCCGTACCCGGTGGAGAAGGCCGCGTCGCGGTAGGCGAACGCGGTGTCCTCGGGGCCGACGCGGTGGCAGGCGCCGTCGATGGGGAAGACGATCGTGTCGCTCTCCATCGACGGCAGGGTGCGTCCGTAGGTCATGTGGACGTCGATGGCGGCGTCCGGGAGCCCGCGGCTGAACGCGCCCTTCCAGTAGTGGTACAGCCCGGCGGGCAGCTGCTCGTCGAACAGGGTGTTGATCACCGGGTACGGCATCCGCTGCACGGCCTGGCCGAGGACCGGGCCGAGCCCGGTGAGCCGGGAGCGGACGCGGTCGTCCGCCTCCTCGGCGCCGCTGAAGCAGGTGAGCACCCCGCACACCGGCCGTCCGTGCCAGCGCTCCGGCAGGAACGGCACCGGCGGGCCGAGCACCACCGCGAGGATGGTGTTGAACTCCTCCGGCGAGTCCGCGACCAGCTCCCGCCAGTGCCGTACGACGTCGCCGTCCAGGGGGTAGAAGGTGGGACCGCCGAGGATGTCCGCGACGGGGTGCAGCCGGAAGCTGAAGGAGACCACGGCACCGAAGTTGCCGCCGCCGCCGCGCAGTGCCCAGAACAACTCGGCGTCGTGCTCGGCGTCGCAGCGCACCAGGGTGCCGTCGGCGGTGACGACCTCGGCGCCGGCCAGGTTGTCGCAGCTCAGTCCGCAGCGGCGGGACAGGTGCCCCATGCCGCCGCCGAGGGTGAGACCGGCGATGCCGGTGGAGGAGACGACGCCGCCGGTGGTCGCCAGGCCGTGCTCGTACGTCGCCCGGTTGAAGTCCCGCCAGGTGCAGCCGCCCTGGGCGTGCGCGAGGCGCCGCTCGGGGTCGACGCGCACGGCGCGCATCCGGGACAGGTCGAGCACCAGGCCGTCGTCGCAGGTGCCGTGCCCGGCGACGGAGTGGCCGCCGCCGCGCACCGCGAGCGGCAGTTCCCGCTCACGGGCGAAGTTGACGGCGGTGGCGCAGTCGTCCGCGTCGACGGGCCGCACCACGACGGCCGGACGGCGGTCGTGCAGCGCGTTGTAGACCCGGCGGGCCCGGTCGTAGCGGGGGTCGGCGGGGCCGATGACGTCACCGCGGACGGTGGCGTGCAGCGGTTCGAGTGCGGGGGTGGACGGTGTGGGGATGAGGTCGGTCATGGCCCGAAGAGCCTTTCCAGCGCGGCGGGCGCGACGCCCGCGTCCGCCAGGGCGGGTACGAGGGTGGACCGGAGGTCCCAGGCACGCCACGACGTCGGCGTGATCGTGATCGTGACGTCCTCGGTCCGGTGCAGGAACGGGCCCAGGACGGCGAGGGCGTCGGCGCCCCAGGTGCGCAGGTAGAGGCGCTCGTTGAGGTCGCGGGAGGCCGGGCCGGTGACGATCCGGGCCGTGCCGGTGGCGGAGACCCACGACTGGGTCGACCGGTCATCGACCGTCACGGTGACGTCCGGCCGGGCCGCGATGTTGCGGGCCTTGAGGCTGGCCGAGGAGGTGGCGATGTGGATCAGGGCGCCGGCGCGGCCGTTGTCGCCGCCGTCGAAGAGGTAGGTGACCGGTACGACGTGCATCCGGCCGTCGGCGGCGTGCGTGGCGAGCACCGCGAACGTGTGCTCGTCGAGGAAGTCGCGCATCGGCCCCGTGAGCCGCCGCTCGGTGGCGCGGTACACCATGCGGCGTGCGGAACGGGGTCCGGTGGGGTCGGTGGTGGTGTCCATGTCCCCGTTGTAGGCGGCGGCACCCGGGCCGCACATCGACCGGATCGCCCATTCGCGCCCGCTGCCCCGATGGGCGATACGGCCCATCGGGGCGGCGCCGTCCGTCAGGCGAGGCCGTGGGCGCAGGCGAAGGCGGTCGCGGCGGCCCGGGAGGAGACCTGGAGCTTGGCGAAGATGTTGTTCAGGTGGCGGGCCACGGTGTGCTCGCTGATGCACAGGTCGGCCGCGATCTCGCGGTTGGTGCGGCCGGCCGCGACCAGGCGGAGCACCTGCGCCTCGCGGGGCGAGAGACCGGCGGGCAGGGTGCGGCCGGGCGTGGCTGCCCGGGACAGGAGCGCGGCGGCACGGCGGGCCTCCGGCACCGAGCCCAGCGCGGTGAACGCCGCGTGTGCCGCCCGCAGCTCCAGCACCATGCCCTCGTGGTCACCGGCGGCCCGGTCGGCGGCGGCCAGCAGCATCCGGGTCCGCGCCGCCTCGTACGGCACCCCCAGCTCCAGCCAGGCCGTGAGGGCCCGGCACAGCGGCCGGCGGGCCTCTCCCGGCGGGTGGTGGCCGTCCGGGGCGGTGCCGGCGAGGGCGACGGCGCCGTGGGCGGTGTCGGCTAGTGCGCGCAGCAGCGGCTGCCCGGCGCCGGCAGCGGGGGCGAGCAGCTCCAGTTCGTCCGCCGCCGCGCGGGCCGCCGGGGCGTTGCCGGCCGCCAGTTCCACCTCGACGAGCGCGGCCAGCAACTGGGCCCGGCCGAAGGGTCCCGCCGGGCCCATGGGGCCCTCGGGCGCGTGGGGCGCGTCGGCGAGGGCGAGGCGCAGGGCGGTCGCGGCCTGCCCGGGGCGGCCCTCGGCGAGCCGCAGCAGGGCCAGACCGGGCTGCGGGCCGCGGCCCAGGGCGTGGGCGCGGGCGTACTCCGTCTCGGCCGCCGCCGGGTCGCCGCGCCGCCGGTGGATGTCGCCGGCGAGGTAGTGCGCCTCACCGGCGATCGTGGTGTCGTAGGGCCTCGCCTCCGCGCACACCCGGCCCGCCTCGGCCGTGGCGCCCGGCCAGTCCCCGCGCAGGTCGAGCACCTGCACCCGGTGGACCCGGCACAGGCCCCGGAACGGGTTGTCCGCGGAGTGGTCGGCGCACCAGCGCAGCGCGGCCTCGGTCCACTCCACGGCCCGGCCGAGTTCGGCGGCGGCCATGCACCGGGTGAGGGCGAGGCAGTAGATCCAGCCGGTGAACAGCGCGCCCAGCTCACCCGCCGTGACGGCGCACATCGCGTCGTCGAGGCGGGCCAGCCCTTCGGCGGTACGGCCGTGGTCGAGCAGGATGCCGGCCTGCACCTGGTGGCTCATGGCGAGCAGGTCGCGGTCGCCGTGGGCCCGGGCGATCGCCGTCATCCGCCGGGCGGCGGCCAGGGCGGCGTCCGGGTCGCCGCGCTCCGCGGCTTCCTCGGCATCGGACCAGGCGGTGTAGCACTGCTCCGGGCACTCGGGCAGGCCGTCCAGATGCTGCCGGGCCCGGTGCAGCCAGCCGCTCGCGGTGCCGGGGCGGCCGGTGTCCCGGTAGTCGTAGAACAGCATCCACGCGGCACGTCCGGCGGGCCGGTCGGCGCCGGTGGCGGCGTATCCGGAGTACGCCCTGACGCGGGCGGCGATCGCCTCGTCGCCGTGCCCGGTCCACCAGGCGGCGTCGGCGAGGAGATAGAGGTCGTCGGGGGTGAGCCCGTCGGGCGGGAGGGCACTGAGGACGTCGTAGGCGGCGGACCAGGCCTGGCGGGCGGCGGCCTCCCGGGCGCGCGGCACACCGGCGCCGGGCGTTGCGCTGGTACCGCGTGCACTGCGCGTACCGCGTGCACTGCGCGTACTGCCCGGGCTCTCGGATGCCCTCTGCACGGCGCCCATGGGCGGTCCCTCCGCTGTCCAGCATAGGAACGCCCGGGGCGGGCCGCCCCCGGAGGGAAATGCGGTGCGGGCCGCCCCCGGAGGGAAATGCGGTGCGGGCCGGGCCGGGAGGGAAATGCGGTGCGGGCCGGGCCGGGAGGGAAATGCGGTGCGGGCCGGGCCGGGAGAAGCGCGGAGCGGGATGTCCCGGACGGGAACGCCGTGCGGGAAGGCCCGGTCGGAAATGCGGAGCGGGCCGCTCCCGGAGGAAGATCCGGGAGCGGCCCGCTCTTACGGTGCCAGGGTGCGGGACGGGCTCAGAACGCCGCCTCGTCCAGCTCCATCAGGTCCAGCTCGACGCCCTGGGCCACCTTGCGGGCCAGCGTGACGCCGGGCAGGACGGTGGCCGCGAAGAACTTGGCCGCGGCGATCTTGCCGGTGTAGAAGGCCTTGTCCTTGGCGGAGGCCGTCGGCAGCTTCTCGGCGGCGACCGCGGCGCCCTTGAGCAGCAGGTAGCCGACGATCACGTCACCGGAGGCCATCAGCAGGCGGGTGGTGTTGAGCCCGACCTTGTAGATGTTCTTGACGTCCTGCTCGGTGGCCGCGAGGTCGGTGAGCATCAGGCCGACGATGGCCTCCAGCTCGACGGCGGCCTTGGCCAGCTGCTCGCGGGCGCCGGACAGCTCCTCGCCGCCGGTGCCGAGGGCCAGGAACTTCTTGATGTCCTCGGCGAGCGAGTTCAGCGCGGCGCCCTGGTTGCGGACGATCTTCCGGAAGAAGTAGTCCTGGCCCTGGATCGCCGTGGTGCCCTCGTACAGGGTGTCGATCTTGGAGTCCCGGATGTACTGCTCGATCGGGTACTCCTGCAGGAAGCCGGAACCGCCGAAGGTCTGCAGCGACTGGGCGAGCTGCTCGTAGCCCTTCTCGGAGCCGTAGCCCTTGACGATCGGCAGGAGCAGGTCGTTGAGCGCGTGCTCGGCCTTGGCGTCCTCGCCGTTCGCCTCCTTGACCGCGATCGCGTCCTGGATCGAGGCGGTGTAGAGGACGAGGGCGCGCATGCCCTCCGCGTACGCCTTCTGCGTCATCAGCGAGCGGCGCACGTCGGGGTGGTGGGTGATGGTGACCTTGGGCGCGGTCTTGTCCATGAAGTTGGCCAGATCCGGACCCTGGACGCGCTCCTTGGCGTACTCCAGCGCGTTCAGGTAGCCGGTGGACAGCGTCGAGATCGCCTTCGTGCCGACCATCATCCGGGCGAACTCGATGATGCGGAACATCTGGCGGATGCCGTCGTGCTTGTCGCCGATCAGCCAGCCCTTGGCGGGGTGCCGGTCGCCGAAGGTCATCTCGCAGGTGTTGGAGGCCTTCAGGCCCATCTTGTGCTCGACGTTGGTGGCGTAGACGCCGTTGCGCTCGCCCAGCTCGCCGGTCTCGAAGTCGAAGAGGTACTTCGGGACGAGGAACAGGGACAGGCCCTTGGTGCCGGGGCCGGCACCCTCGGGGCGGGCCAGCACGTAGTGGAGGATGTTCTCCGACATGTCGTGCTCACCGGAGGTGATGAAGCGCTTCACGCCCTCGATGTGCCAGGAGCCGTCCTCCTGCTGCACGGCCTTGGTACGGCCGGCGCCCACGTCCGAGCCGGCGTCCGGCTCGGTGAGGACCATGGTGGAGCCCCACTGCTTCTCGACCGCGATCTGGGCGATCTTCTTCTGGGTCTCGTTGCCCTCCTCGTGGAGGATCCCGGCGAAGGCCGGGCCGGAGGAGTACATCCACACGGCCGGGTTGGCGCCGAGGATCAGCTCCGCGTACGACCAGATCAGCGACGGCGGAGCGGTGGTGCCGCCGATGGCCTCGGGTAGGCCGAGACGCCAGTACTCGGAGTCCATGAAGGCCTGGTAGCTCTTCTTGAAGGACTCCGGGACCGGCGCGGTGTTGGTCTCCGGGTCGAAGACCGGCGGGTTGCGGTCGGCATCGGTGAAGGACTCCGCCAGCTCGTTCTCGGAGAGCCGGGTCAGCTCCTCGAGGATGCTCTTGGCGGTGTCGACGTCCATCTCCGCGAACGGGCCGCTGCCGTACAGCTTGTCGCGGCCGAGCACCTCGAAGAGGTTGAACTCGATGTCGCGGAGATTCGACTTGTAGTGCCCCATGGCGACGGCTCCGTAGAGAGATCGGCGAAAGATCGGCGAGGCACGTACTCCTCGCACCTTCCTCACGTACCAGCAAGTAGCTACGATGATGCTACCCGTCGGTAATAAGAAGCAACCCCGATCCGGTCATCTGTGACTCGTTACTCTTTGCGGCATGTACGGCTACGACCAGACCGCGGGCCCCGGCGCTCAGCAGCAGTACGCCCCGCCGCAGCAGCCGATGTCCGGTGGCTACGCGCAGCAGTCGCCGGCCTACCCGGAGCCGTCCCCGCCCTCGCTCGCGGACGCGGTGCGGGCCTTCACCACCGGGCAGCTGGCCGCGGAGGACTTCCAGCAGATCTTCGCGACCTCGAAGGTCTACTGCCCGCGCGGCGACAACCCCGGCTTCCTCGCCCTGCACAACACCCAGCAGCCGGTGATCCCGATGTTCACCTCGCTGAAGGAGCTGCGCCGCTACGCGGGCAAGGAGTCGAAGTACTTCGTGATCACCGGCGCCGAGGTGATCGACCTCCTGCCGACCGGGTACGGCTTCGTGCTCGACATGGAGGGTGAGCACCGGATGGTGTTCGACGCGAAGGCCGTCGAGGAGATGGTCGACTTCGCGATGCGGCGGATGTACGGCTGACCCGTGCCCCATGGCTGTGAGCCCGGAGGGAATGCCCTCCGGGCTTTCGTGTGTTCCTGGTGGCAAGAAGTTCAATGCTCAACTAAAATGGGCGTACCCGAGGAGGTACCGACATGCCCGCAGTGACCGTCGAGAACCCGTTGACGCTGCCCCGTGTGACCGCACCCGCCGACGCCGTGGCACGTCCCGTGCTCGCCGTCACGACCGCGCCCGGTGGTTTCGAGGGCGAGGGCTTCCCGGTGCGCCGCGCGTTCGCCGGGATCAACTACCGCCATCTCGACCCGTTCATCATGATGGACCAGATGGGGGAGGTGGAGTACCAGCCCGGGGAGCCGAAAGGCACCCCGTGGCACCCGCACCGCGGCTTCGAGACCGTCACGTACATCATCGACGGGATCTTCGACCACCAGGACTCCAACGGCGGTGGCGGCACCATCACCAACGGCGACACGCAGTGGATGACGGCGGGCGCGGGCCTGCTGCACATCGAGGCCCCGCCGGAGCACCTGGTCATGTCGGGTGGTCTCTTCCACGGTCTCCAGCTGTGGGTGAACCTGCCGGCCAAGGACAAGATGATGCCTCCGCGCTACCAGGACATCCGCGGCGGCAGCGTCCAGCTGCTGACCACGCCCGACGGCGGCGGCCTGCTCCGCGTCATCGCCGGTGAGCTGGACGGGCACGCCGGTCCCGGCATCACGCACACCCCGATCACGATGATCCATGCGACGGTGGCGCCCGGTGCGGAGGTCACGCTGCCGTGGCGGGAGGACTTCAACGGGCTGGCGTACGTCCTGGCGGGCAAGGGCTCGGTCGGTGCCGAGCGCCGTCCGGTCCACCTGGGCCAGACCGCGGTCTTCGGCGCCGGGTCCTCGCTGACCGTCCGCGCGGACGAGAGGCAGGACTCCCGCACGCCGGACCTGGAGGTCGTGCTCCTGGGCGGGCAGCCGATCCGCGAGCCCATGGCCCACTACGGCCCGTTCGTGATGAACACCAAGGACGAGCTGATGCAGGCCTTCGAGGACTTCCAGAAGGGCCGGCTGGGCACCGTTCCGGCGGTGCACGGCATGTCGGCGCAGGGGCCGGGGGCGTGAGGACCGCGCGGACCTGACGGCCGTACCGTCGGCCCACGCCTCGACCGGGCGGTACGGCTGACGCCGCCCCGGCGGGCCGGGCCGCACCGCTGACGCCACCCCGGCCGGGCGGGCCGCACCGCTCACGTCGCCTCACCCGGGCGGGCCGTTCCCGCGGGACGGCCCGCCGCGCGCGTGATCGGCTGGACGTGTGCAGCTGCTTCCCGTCCCGGTACGCCGATTCGCCGCCTGGTGTGCCGTCATCCTGCTCGCCGGCGGGGTCGTCTACCTCGGGATCCGGCTCTGTGTCGAGCTGCGCACCGCCGTGACGCCCGCGCTGCTCGCGCTGCTCGGCACCGCGCTGCTCCGCCCGCTGCACCGGCGGCTGGTGGCGGCCCATGTGCAGCGGTCCCTGGCGGCGGGGATCACCTGCGTCGCCGTGGTCGCCGTGGTGGGCGGAGCGGTCTACATCGTGGTCGCCGCGCTGATCGAGACCGGCGATCAGATCATCGCCTCCCTGCGCACCGCGGCACAGGACCTTGCCCGGCACTTCGGGGCGGCCGGGACCTCGCTGGACGACATGGCCGCCAATGCGCGGGAGCTGCTGAGCCGGTTCGGCGGGACGGCCGCCTCCGGCGTGATCAGCGGGGTCAGTGTGGTCGGCGAGACCCTCGCCATGGCCGTGCTCGCCCTGCTGCTGGTCTTCTTCTTCCTGCGCGACTCCGACCGGGCCGTCGGCACCGTGCGCGCGCTGGCCCCGCGGAAGGGCGCCGACATGACCGAGGCCGTGGCCCGGCGGGCCTTCGGGGCCGTCGAGGGCTTCATGCGGGGCACCACGTTCATCGCCCTCATCGACGCCGTCTGCATCACGGTGGGGCTGCTGGTGCTCCGGGTGCCCGGCGCCCTCGGGCTGGGCGCGCTGGTCTTCGTCGGCGCCTACATCCCCTACCTCGGCGCCTTCATCTCCGGGGCGGTCGCGGTGCTGGTCGCGCTCGCCGACCGCGGGTTCGTCATCGCCCTGTGGGCCCTCGGGGTCGTGCTCGCCGTCCAGGTCCTGGAAGGGCATGTGCTCCAGCCGATGATCCAGAGCCGGACCGTGCAGATGCACCCGGCGGTGGTGCTGCTCGCGCTCACCGCGGGGGCGTCGGTGGCGGGCATCCTCGGGATGCTCCTCGCCGTCCCGCTGACCGCCGCCGCCTTCGGGGTCGTCCACGAGGTGCAGGGCCGTTATGCGGCCTCGACCTCCCCCGAGCCGCCCTCGCCGGACTCGTAGAGCTCGAACCAGATGCTCTTGCCCTCGCCGCGCGGGGACACCCCCCAGGTGTCGGCCAGCAGCTCGATCAGCATCAGGCCGCGCCCGGACGACGCCATCTCCCCCGGCCGGCGCCGGTGCGGCAGGTCGTCGCCGCTGTCGGTGACCTCGACCCGGATCCGCCGCTCGCCCGCCGACCCCGTCACCTCCGCGACCAGCAGCGCGTCGGCGTCGGTGTGCACGAGGACATTGGTCAGCATCTCGGACAGCAGCAGCACCGCCGCGTCGCACTGCTCCTCGCTGGGCCAGTCGTGCAGCAGGTCGCGCAGGTGCTGCCGGGCGGTGGCGATCCGCTCCGGTTCCGCCTGCGCCACCGACAGCATCGTGCGGCGCACGGGAGTCTGCGCGACGGGGCTGTCGCCGCAGCCGCAGCCCTCGGCGTCCCGGCACAGCAGCAGCACGGCGATGTCGTCCTCCCGCCGGTCGGCGAGCGGGCCGGTGGTGTGGTACGACGACGGTCCGTGCACGGTCCGGACCAGTGCGTCGGCCAGTTCCTCCAGGCCGCCGTCGTGCTCCTCCAGGACGGTGCGCAGCCGCTGCCAGCCGGTGTGCAGGTCGTGGCCGCCCGTCTCCACCAGACCGTCCGTGCACAGCATCAGGGTGTCGCCGGGTTCCAGGGCGAGCCGGGTGGTCGGGTAGTCGCAGTCCGGGTCGATACCGAGGGGCAGCCCGCCCGGCGTGGCCCGGATCAGCGCCGTCCCGTCCGCCATGCGCACCACCGGGTCCAGATGCCCGGCCCGCGCGCTCTCCAGCGTCCCGGTCACGGGGTCGACCTCGGCGTAGTAGCAGGTGGCGAAGCGCAGGTCGCCGGGTTCCTCGCCGGAATGGGTGGTGATGTCGTGGAAGAAGCGGGAGGCACGGGAGAGCACCGCGTCGGGGCGGTGGCCCTCGGAAGCGTAGGCGCGCAGGGCGATGCGCAGCTGGCCCATCAGCCCGGCGGCCCGCACGTCATGCCCCTGCACGTCGCCGATGACCAGGGCGAACCGGCCCCGGGGCAGTGGGATCATGTCGTACCAGTCGCCGCCGACCTGGAGGCCGCCGCCGGTGGGGACGTACCGGGCGGCGATGCTCATGCCGGGGATGTCCGGGCCCAGCACGGGCAGCATGGAGCGCTGGAGTCCTTCGCTCAGCTCCCGCTGGGTCTCGGCGGCGCCCGCCCGGGACAGGGCCTGCGCCAGCATCCGGGCCACGGTGGTCAGGACCGACCGCTCGTCGGGGGTGAACGCGACCGGATAGGCGAAGGCGGCCATCCAGGCGCCCATCGGCCGGCCCGCCACGGTCAGCGGCAGGAAGGCCCAGGAACGCCGGTGGAAACGCTCGGCGAGCGGCCAGGTGAGCGGGTAGCGGGACCGGTACTGCTCGGGGGTGGACAGATAGACGGCGCGGCCGGTGCGCACCACCTCGGCGGCGGGATAGTCGGTGTCCAGCGACATGTGCGAGAACGGGCTCTCGGCCCCGGGCTCCTGCCCGTGGTGGCCGATGATGGTCAGCCGGTCCCCCTCCACACCGAACACCGCGAGTCCGTCGGGGGAGAACCCCGGCATGGACAGACCCGCCGCGACCCTCAGCACCTCCTCGGTCGACCGGGCCTCGGCCAGCGCCCGGCCCGCGTCCAGCAGGAACGCCTCCCGGGACCGGCGCCAGTCACCGGTGACCGCGCTCCGCCCGGCGGGGGTGCCCGGTGTCGGCTCGGTGACCTCCTGGAGGGTGCCGGTCAGCTCGTACGTCCTGCGCGCGCGGTCGAAGGAGGGCTTGGAGCGGCTGCGTACGACGCGGATCACATGACCTCGGTCGTCCATGATCCGGATGCGCACCTCGGCGAGCGTGCCCTCGGCCGCGGCGAGTTGGACGACGCCGGTGATCTCGTTCCAGTCGACCGGGTGCAGCCGGGCGCGGACCTCTGCCTCGGTGAGGCCCACCGGCCGGGCGGGCAGTCCGAGCAGCCGGGCCGCCTCCGCGTCGACCGTGACCAGTCCCTTGGACGTGTCCCAGTGCCACAGCCCGGTCGCGAGGGCGGCGAGGACGTCCTCCACGGCGGGCAGGGGCTCACCAGTGCGCATTGACCCACTGTAAGAAGAGGTGATCGGGGGCTGCCACCGCTCGCCGTCGCGCCGGGCGGTGCCCCTGCTGGCCACAATGGTGAGGAACCGAGCTGTGGGTGCCCGGTACGCTGGGGTTGTTTCACGTGAAACACGGACCGTGAACGACGGACCGCGACACGGTGAGACACAGCCCCCGATCCGCGAAGACTGGATGAACGACGATGCATCGGTACAGGTCCCACACCTGCGGCGAGCTCCGCTCCTCTGACGTCGGCACCGACGTCCGGCTGAGTGGCTGGCTGCACAATCGGCGCGACCTGGGCGGCATCCTCTTCATCGATCTGCGCGACCACTACGGCATCACGCAGCTCGTCGCCCGCCCGGGCACGGAGGCGTACGAGGCGCTGGACAGGCTGTCCAAGGAGTCCACGGTCCGCGTCGACGGCAAGGTCGTCTCCCGCGGCACCGAGAACATCAACCCCGAGCTGCCCACGGGCGAGATCGAGGTCGAGGTCGGCGAGGTCGAGCTGCTCGGCGCCGCCCAGCCGCTGCCGTTCACCATCAACGCCGAGGACGGGGTGAACGAGGAGCGGCGTCTGGAGTACCGCTTCCTGGACCTGCGCCGCGAGCGCATGCACCGCAACATCATGCTGCGCACGTCGGTGATCTCGGCGATCCGTCACAAGATGGCGGCGCTGGGCTTCAATGAGATGGCGACGCCGATCCTCACCGCCACCTCCCCCGAGGGCGCCCGTGACTTCGTGGTCCCGTCCCGGATCCACCCGGGCAGGTTCTACGCCCTCCCGCAGGCGCCGCAGCAGTTCAAGCAGCTGCTGATGATCTCCGGCTTCGACCGGTACTTCCAGATCGCGCCCTGCTTCCGCGACGAGGACGCCCGCGCCGACCGCTCGCCGGGCGAGTTCTACCAGCTCGACGTCGAGATGAGCTTCGTCGAGCAGGAGGACGTCTTCCGCCCGATCGAGCAGCTGATGACGGAGCTGTTCGAGGAGTTCGGCAACGGCCGCCACGTGACCTCCCCGTTCCCGCGCATCCCGTTCCGCGAGGCGATGCTGAAGTACGGCTCCGACAAGCCGGACCTGCGCGCCCAGCTGGAGCTGGTGGACATCACCGACATCTTCGAGGGCTCGGAGTTCAAGGCCTTCGCCGGCAAGCACGTGCGCGCCCTGCCGGTGCCGGATGTCTCCGCCCAGCCCCGCAAGTTCTTCGACCAGCTCGGCGACTACGCCGTCTCCCAGGGCGCCAAGGGCCTGGCCTGGGTGCGGGTCGGCGAGGACGGCTCGCTGAGCGGCCCGATCGCGAAGTTCCTCACCGAGGACAACGTCGCGGAGCTGACCAAGCGGCTCTCCCTGGCCGCCGGTCACGCGGTGTTCTTCGGCGCGGGCGAGTTCGACGAGGTCTCCAAGATCATGGGCGCGGTGCGGGTCGAGGCCGCCAAGCGCGCCGGGCACTTCGAGGAGAACGTCTTCCGCTTCTGCTGGATCGTCGACTTCCCGATGTACGAGAAGGACGAGGAGACCGGCCGGATCGACTTCTCCCACAACCCCTTCTCGATGCCGCAGGGCGGCATGGAGGCGCTGGAGACCCAGGACCCGCTGGACATCCTGGCCTGGCAGTACGACATCGTCTGCAACGGTGTCGAGCTGTCCTCCGGAGCGATCCGGAACCACGAGCCGGACATCATGCTCAAGGCCTTCGAGATCGCGGGTTACGACCGGGAGACCACGGAGCGCGAGTTCGCGGGCATGCTGCGCGCCTTCCGCTTCGGTGCCCCGCCGCACGGCGGCATCGCCCCCGGCGTCGACCGCATCGTGATGCTGCTGGCCGACGAGCCCAACATCCGCGAGACGATCGCCTTCCCGCTCAACGGCAACGCCCAGGATCTGATGATGGGTGCCCCGACGGAGCTGGACGAGGCCCGGCTGAAGGAGCTGCACCTGACGGTGCGCAAGCCGCAGCCGAAGTAGCACGGACATGGGTGCGGCCCGGTTTCCCTGGGAGGGAGACCGGGCCGCTTCCCGTGCGGCCGGGGATCAGAGGAGCGGCAGCTCGTCACCGCCGAGCAGTTGGTAGGTGTCGGCCGGAAGCCCGAACTGCGACGTGGTGAACATCCGGCTGCCGGAACCGGTCGGCAGGCCGGTGCCGCCGGGCAGCACCCAGGCCGCGCCCGCGAAGTTGTTCTCCCCGTTGGCGGAGACGATCAGTTCGGGACGTCCGTCCCGATTGACGTCGCCCGCGGACACCGTGGTGCCGAAGCGGTCGGCGGGCTCGCTGCCGCCCGGAACGTTCGCCGTCTCCTGGTGGTAGGCGACGGAGCCGGCGCCCGGGACGCCGGTGCGGGTGCCGGGGATGACGGTGACCATCCCGGCCTCCCCCACGGTGCCCAGCGTCTCGCCCGGTGAGCCCACCGCGATGTCGCCGACACCGTCGCGGTTGAAGTCCGCGACCACGACGGACGAGCCGAAGCGGTCGTACTTCTCCCCGGCACCGGGGATGCCGCGGCTGTCCTGGGAGACCACGGTCGGTTCGGCAGAGGTCCGCACGCCCTGGGGGCTGCCGTACCAGATGAGTATCCGGCCCCCCAGCTCGCCGTCGGCTCCCCGCTGGTCGGGTTCGTCCGGGTCGCCGGCGACGATGTCGCCGTATCCGTCACCGTTGACGTCGCCGACGGTGGCGACGAGGGCGTCACCCTCGGTGAGGTGCGGGCCCACCTGGTGTTCGGGGTTGACGAAGACCAGGCCGCCGGAATGGCCGCCCGCACGGCCGGAGAACGCGACGTGGTCGGCCAGGCCGTTCCCGTCGATGTCACCGGCGGTCATGGAACCGAACCACATGCCCATCCCCTGGAACGAGGCCGGGTCCGCGCTCCGGGAGAAAGGCCCCCGGAAGGTCTGGCTGAAGTTCCAGCCCCCGACTGTCACCAGACTGGCCGACGAGGACTCCCTCCCGGCCGCGGCCACGTCACGGCCGAACCGGTCCATGTCGGCCGGTGCCGGCAGCGTCCGCCCCGACACCAGGCCGGAGCGGCTGCCCCACAGGACCGTGACCATTCCCTTGTCCACACCCTGGGGAAGATCCTCGTAGGGCGCGCCGACCACCAGGTCGGCGTAGCCGTCGCGATCGAGGTCGGCGGACGCGGTGGACGCGCCGAAGAAGTCGCCCCGCTCGGCGCCACCGGGGACGCCGGGTGAGTTCTGGGTGATGACGGCCCGGGACTTCGCGGAGAGCCCGGTGGCCGATCCGTACAGGACGATGACCGCCCCGGCCGTCTCCCGGCCGGCGACCGTGGCGGCCGGCACGCGCAGCACGGCGTCCCGGTAGCCGTCGCCGTTGAAGTCGGCGGGCACGGTGTCCCCGGCGGCGTGGGCCGGCGGCCCCAGCGCACCGCTGCCGAGCAGCCCGGCGAGCAGGACGGTGGCGATTCTCCACCGGCCCGTGGTCGAGACGTGCTTCACGACTGAGTCCCCCTCCTTGGAGCCGCGCCCTATCGCGCGACGAACTGGGTCAGGATCGCCTGGACCTCGTAGATGTCGACGCCCTTGGTGAAGGTCTTCTGGATGGGGGCCTGGGAGCCGGAGAGCCAGATCTTCAGTTCGGCGTCGAGGTCGAAGGTGCCGGCCGTCTCCACGGCGAAGTGGGTGATGCTGCGGTACGGGATGGAGTGGTACTCCGTCTTCTTGCCGGTGATGCCCTGCTTGTCGACCAGGATCAGGCGGCGGTCGGTGAACAGGATGGTGTCGCGGATCAGCAGATAGGCGGCGTGCACCTGCTCGCCGTGGCCGAGCAGGCGGGCGTACTCCTGCTGTGCCTGGGCCGGGTCGATGCTGTGCGCGTTGCCGAACAGTGCCATGGAGTCCCCCCACGTGACCGGCGGCGGCCGGAGCGGCCGCACGGGCCCGATCCTCGCAGAGCAGGGGGCCCGGGAGAAGATCTCCTTCTCCCGGGCCCCCTGCTGTAGCCGGTGCGTTACGCGGTCGGCTTCTCCTCGAGACGCGGGAAGAGGACCGCGCCCTTGGTGACCGTCGAGCCGGCCGGCAGCCGGCCCCAGGCCGCCGCCTCCTGGACCTTCTGCTCCGCCAGCGCGCCGAGGGAGGCCTCGGCGCCCAGGGAGTCCCAGAGCTTGGCGGAGGTGTCCGGCATCACCGGGTTGAGCAGCACCGCGACCGCGCGGAGCGACTCCGCCGCCGTGTAGAGGATCGTGGCCAGGCGGGCCTTGCCCTCCTCGGAGGTGTCCTTCGCGACCTTCCAGGGCTCCTGCTCGGTGATGTAGCCGTTGACCTGCTTGACGAAGTCGAAGACGGCCAGGATGCCGCCCTGGAAGTCCAGCTCGTCACCGATCTTCCGGTCGGCCTCCGCGACGGCCTTGGCCAGACCGTCGTGGATCGCCCGCTCGGCCTCGCCGTCGGCCGTGGCCTCCGGCAGTGTGCCGCCGAAGTACTTGCCGACCATGGCGGCCACGCGGGAGGCGAGGTTGCCGTAGTCGTTGGCCAGCTCGGAGGTGTACCGGGCGGAGAAGTCCTCCCAGGAGAAGGAGCCGTCCTGCCCGAAGGCGATCGCCCGCAGGAAGTACCAGCGGTACGCGTCCACGCCGAAGTGCGACGTCAGGTCCTGCGGCTTGATGCCGGTCAGGTTGGACTTGCTCATCTTCTCGCCGCCGACCATCAGCCAGCCGTTGGCCGCGACCTTGCCGGGCAGGGGCAGGCCCTGCGCCATCAGCATGGCCGGCCAGATGACCGCGTGGAAGCGGAGGATGTCCTTGCCGACCAGGTGGACGTCGGCGGGGAAGGTGGCCTCGAACTTCTCCGGGTTCTCGTTGTAGCCGACCGCCGTGGCGTAGTTCAGCAGGGCGTCGACCCACACGTAGATGACGTGCTTGTCGTCCCACGGGATCGGGATGCCCCAGTCGAACGTCGAGCGTGAGATGGAGAGGTCCTGGAGGCCCTGCCGGACGAAGTTCATGACCTCGTTGCGCGCGGACTCGGGCTGGATGAAGCCCGGGTTGGCCTCGTAGTGGGCGAGCAGCTTGTCGCCGTACTCGCTCAGCTTGAAGAAGTAGTTCTCCTCGCTGAGGATCTCCACCGGCTTCTTGTGGACCGGGCACAGCTTCTCGCCCGCGTACTCGCCCTCGCCGTCGAGCAGCTCGCCGGGGAGCTTGTACTCCTCGCAGCCGACGCAGTACGGGCCCTCGTAGCCGCCCTTGTAGATCTCGCCCTTGTCGTACAGGTCCTGCACGAACTCCTGGACGCGGTCGGAGTGCCGCTTCTGCGTGGTGCGGATGAAGTCGTCGTTCGCGATCTCCAGGTGCTCCCAGAGAGGCTTCCACGCCTCGGTGACGAGCTTGTCGGCCCACTCCTGCGGGCTGACGCCGTTCGCCTCCGCGGTGCGCATGATCTTCTGACCGTGCTCGTCCGTGCCGGTGAGGTACCACACCTTCTCGCCGCGCTGACGGTGCCAGCGCGTGAGCACGTCGCCTGCGACGGTCGTATAGGCGTGGCCCAGGTGAGGAGCGTCGTTGACGTAGTAAATGGGGGTGCTGACGTAGAACGCCTTGTCACCCTGCTTCTCGGATCCAGTGGCCGCCATGGTCGAAATCCTACTGGTCCCGTGAAGATCGACTCACACGCGTTTCGGGGGATGGACGGGGGCCGTGCCTCGTCCATCCCCCCGGTGGGTCACGGGCGCCAGGAGGCCAGGATGCCCTCGTACAGCTCCTTGTCCGTCAGCTCCCGCGGGGTCTGGCCGGCGAGGAAGTGGGCGGTGTTGCCCGTCTTGAGCTTGCGGAGGTAGTCGAAGGCCTTGTTCTCGGGGTCGCCGAAGGCGACGAAGGAGAAGAAGAGGGACGGGTGCTTCTCCGCCGCGTCCGCGAGGGACTGGGTGGCGGGGGTCTTGGCGTCGGGGGCGCCGTCCGTCTGGAAGACCACCAGGGCGGGGGCGGTGGGGTCGGGGGACTTCTCGTGCAGGGCGATCACCTCGGCCACGGCGGCGTGGTAGCTGGTGCGGCCCATGCGGCCGAGGCCGGCGTGCAGGGTGTCGATCTTGTTCTCGTGGTCGGTGAGGGTCAGCTCGCCGGTGCCGTCCGCCTCCGTGGAGAAGAAGACGACGTGCACGGTGGGGTCCGGGTCGACGTGGGCGGCCAGGGCGAGGGTCTGCTCGGCGAGGGCCTGGGCGGAGCCGTCCTTGTAGTACGGGCGCATGGACGCGGAGCGGTCGAGGACGAGGTAGACCTTGGCGCGGGTGCCGGTGAGGCCGAGCTTCTTGAGGGCCGTGCCAGCGGCCTTGTGGGCGGTGAGGAGGCCGGGGGCGCGGGAGCGGATGCGGGTGGTGGGGGTGGCGGGTTTCGTGGCCTCGGCTTCGCCTTCGGCCCCTGTGTTCCCACCGGCACCACCCGTGCGGGTTTCGTCGTCGGGTGCGGGTGACCCCTGCGGGGCGTCCTCGCCGTCGGCGGCTGCGGGGCGGGGGGCGGGTGCGGGCTCCGGCTTCGCCGTCGACGCGGGCTCCGGCGTCTGCTCCGGCTGCGGTGCCGTCTCCGGCTGTGCCGTGGTCTCCGGCTGCGGTGTGGTCTCCGGCTGCGGTGTGGTCTCCCGCTCTGCCGTCTGCTCCGGTTCCGGCGCCTGCTCCGGTTCCGGCGCCTGCTCCGGTTCCGGCGTGGCTTCCGGCTGTGCCGTCGTCTCCGGCTGCGGCGTGGTTTCCGGCTTCGCCGTCGTCTCCGGCTGGGCCTCCGGCTCCGCCGCTGCCTCCGGCTTCGCCGATGGGTCCGGCTGGGCCTCCGGCTTCGGGGACTCCTCCGGCTTCGGGGCCGGGGCCTCGGGCTTCGGCTGCGGCTTTGAGGTCTCGGCCCTCGGCTCCGGGGCACGGGGGGCGGGTGTCGGCTCGGTGGTCGGCGTCGGCTCGGGCTTGGACGGCTCCGGATCGGGCTGCTGTTCCTGTCGCTTCGTGTCGTCGGCCTCGTCCGGTGTCCGGGCCGGCTTCGGGACCGTCACGTTGTCGAAGGCCGCCGCGACCAGGTCGTGGTGCCCCTTGGCCGGGCGCGGCTCCGGGACGTGGGCCGTGGGGGCCGGATCCGGGTCGGTGGGCTGGGACGGGACCCTCGGGGACGTGGTGGTGGACGGCGCCGGGGCCGGTGCCGTCGGCTCCTGGTCCGTCGCCCGTTCCCGCGAGGGTGCCGTCTCCTGCGTGGCCTCCTCGGCCTGGGCGGCCCGTGCTTTGCGTGACCGGCCGAACGCGTTCCGCAGGAGAGTGAGAATGCCCATGTGCGCAACCCTTCGCGTGAGTTGTAGCCCGTCAATCCCTGGCCAGGACGGACACGTAAGGTTAGCGGCCCCGGCGGGTGATCCAGGGCAGGGTCTGGCACAGGAGCACCGCCGGCGTCAAGGGTCGCATCCGGCCCCCCGCCCGGACACGCCGGGTCGGCGAGCAACCGGTTTGTGGTTCTCCGGGGTTCACTCGCTGTTCACTCCGGCGCCCGTCTGCCGCACGTATGTGCCCCTACGGTCGCGCTGTCACCAAGGGCACCCAAGGGGAGAAAACAGTGCGCAAGCTGCTGCCGTTGATCGGAACGCCGTCCGGCTCACATCCTGGCGGCCGGTCCGCCATGACCTGCCGCTTCCGGTGTGGGGACGCCTGCTTCCACGAGGTGCCCAACACCAGCGACAACGAGTACGTCGGTGACGTCATCGCCGATGCGCTCAGCCGCCGCTCGATGATGCGGGCCGCCGCCGTGGTGACCGTCGCCGCGGCCGGCGCCGGTGCGGCCGGCGTCGCGGGCGCTCCCGAGGCGCAGGCCGCCCCGGTGACCGGAAAGGGCCACGGGCACGGCAACCACCGCAAACCGCAGGGCGCCCGCGGACTGCGGTTCACGCCCGTGGCGCCCAACACCGAGGACGCCGTGGTCGTACCGGAGGGCTACCACCAGGGTGTGGTGATCCGCTGGGGCGAGCCCATCCTGCGCGGTGCGCCCGCGTTCGACCCCGAGAACCAGACCGCCGAGGCGCAGGCCGGTCAGTTCGGCTACAACAACGACTTCCTCTCGCTGCTGCCGCTGCGCGGTGAGCGCGGCCGCCAGATCCTCGTCGCCAACCACGAGTACACCGACGAGACGCTGATGTTCCGCGGCTACGACTCCGAGAACCCGACCCGGGAGCAGGTCGAGATCGCCTGGGCCGCGCACGGCCTGTCCGCGGTCGTGGTCGAGGAGGACCGGCGCAGCGGGAAGCTGACCCCGGTGCCGCGGCACCACCTCAACCGGCGGGTCACGGCCACCACCGAGTTCCGGCTCACCGGGCCCGCCGCCGGGTCCGACCTGGTGAAGACCTCCGCCGACCCGGCCGGCCGCAAGGTGTTCGGCACCCTCAACAACTGCGCCGGCGGCACCACCCCGTGGGGCACCACCCTGCACGGCGAGGAGAACTTCAACCAGTACTTCGCCAACGGCTCCAGCGCCACCGACAAGCGGTACGGCATCCGTTCCGGCGCCACCGAGCGCAAGTGGGAGCGGTTCGACAAGCGGTTCGACGTCGCCCAGGAGCCGAACGAGGTGCACCGCTTCGGGTACGTCGTCGAGTTCGACCCGTACGACCCGGACTCCACGCCCCGCAAGCACACCCTGCTCGGCCGCTTCAAGCATGAGGCCGCGACCGTGCGGCTGACCTGGGACGGGCGCCCGGTCGTCTACTCCGGCGACGACGAGCGGTTCGACTACTTCTACAAGTTCGTCGGCAGCAAGCGGATGCGGCACGGGAACTCCCGCTGGGCCCGCGAGCACAACCTGTCGCTGCTCGACGAGGGCACCCTCTACGTCGCCAGGCTCACCGGCGACTCCCCCTCCATCGAGATCGACGGCACGGGCAAGCTGCCGCGCGACGGCGAGTTCGACGGCAGCGGCGAGTGGATCCCGCTGGTCACCGCGACCGGGGACGGCGCCGTCTCGCACGTCGAGGGCATGACCGCCGAGGAGGTGTGCGTCTTCACGCGGCTCGCCGGTGACAAGGTCGGCGCGACCAAGATGGACCGTCCCGAGGACATCGAGCCCTCGCCGAAGACCGGCAAGGTGTACGTCGCCCTCACCAACAACTCCAACCGCGGCAAGGCCGGTTACGCCGGTCCCGACGAGGCCAACCCGCGCAGCAGCAACAAGCACGGGCACATCCTGGAGCTGA
Organism: Streptomyces hamibioticus; assembly: GCF_047946815.1. Lineage (NCBI taxonomy): Bacteria > Bacillati > Actinomycetota > Actinomycetes > Kitasatosporales > Streptomycetaceae > Streptomyces > Streptomyces hamibioticus. Next base: position 3,604,599 of record NZ_JBKKQY010000001.1, on the reverse strand, counting down.
CCGAGCGCTGGAACCGGGCGGACAGCACGAGGTTCGCGTGGTCGCTGTTCCTCGTCGCGGGCGACCCCGAGGACCCGGCCACCTACTTCGCCGGCTTCCCGAAGGAGTCCGTCAGCCCGATCTCCTGCCCGGACAACGTGGCCTTCGACGACCACGGCAACCTGTGGATCTCCACCGACGGCAACGCGCTCGGCAGCCACGACGGGCTCTTCGGCGTGGCCACCAGCGGTGACCGGCGCGGTGAGCTGAAGCAGTTCCTGACCGTGCCGACCGGCGCCGAGACCTGCGGGCCGGTCATCCAGGACCGGCGAGTGCTGGTCGCCGTCCAGCACCCCGGCGAGGTCGACGGCGCCTCGGTGGAGAAGCCGGCCAGCTCCTGGCCCGACGGGCCGGGGAAGATCGTGCGCCCGGCGGTCGTGGCGGTGTGGCGCGCGGACGGCCGCGACATCGGCGTCTGAGCCGCCCCCGCGCCGCCGGCCAGGGGCGCGGCGCTCAGCCGCGCCCGTGCAGCGTGAGGTCGACGAGCACGGCCCGGTGGTCGGTGTCGGCGAGGTCGAGGAAGCGGACGCCACGCGCGGTGAAGTCCTCCGACACCAGCACGTGGTCGATCTGTGTGCCGAACGCCGGTGTCGTCCCGGACGGCCAGGTGGGCGTCCGGTCGGCGCCGGCCAGCCGGGCCGCGTCGCGCAGTCCCCCGGTGTCCAGGATGCGGCGGAAGGCGGCGTGGTCCTGGGAGGCGTTGAAGTCGCCGGCGAAGACCGCGGGACCCTCGACGGCACCGGCGGCGGCCTCGCGCAGCGCGCCCAGCTCCGCGCGCCACACCCCGACCTGGTCGGGCAGCGGGGGCATGGGGTGCGCGAGCTGGAGCCGCACCGCGGTGCCCTCGATGTCGGCCACGGCGCCGGGCATGCCCATGGTGCCGGGGACACCGGCGGCGGGCCGGAGCGGGAAGCGGCTGAGGATGACGGAGCCCTCGGAGCCGCCGCCCTCGACCGCCCACCGGTGGGGGTAGTCCGCGGCGAGGTCGCGGCGCAGTGCCGCACCGCACGTGTACTCGCACTCCTGTACGAAGATCAGGTCGGGTTTCTCGCGCCGGACGGCGGCGATCAGCGCGCCGGTGCCCTGGCCGAACTCGACGTTCGAGGTCAGCACCCGCAGCTCGGCCACGGGGAGGCCGACGGGGTCGCCGGTCCTGCCGTACGGCTCGATGAACCACGCCAGCATCCCGAGCAGGACCACTCCCCACACCGCGCCCGTCCACCAGCGGGCGAGCAGCGTCAGCAGCAGCCCGGCGCCGGTGGGCACCAGCAGCCACGGCAGGAAGGCGAGCAGCTGCGGCACCGGTGTGATGCCGTCGCTGTCGGCGGCCCGGCAGCCGACGACCACGCTCACCCCGGCGAACAGCAGCCCTGCGCACCAGGCCCTGAACCGCCGCCCGGTGCGCCGCCGCACGGGTGTGTCGTCCGGTACCGTCCACGCGGCCGCCGCGGTGTCCGTGTCCAAGTCGCGGCCTTCCGCTCGGTGAGGGTCGGGATGAGAGGGGCGACGGGCGAGACGCGGGCCCGAAGCCTCATTAAGAGACGGGTCACCCACCCGGAAGGTTGCCCCCGGCCCCGCCTGCGCGGCGCGGCGTTCCTCACAGCCGGGCCCGCGTCGGCGGCGGCACCGGTCCGGGCGTCTGCTCCGCGGCCGTCCGGCGGCGCCGGGCGGGGCCGTAGCGTCCCGTGAGCCAGGAGGCCAGGGCGACGGTCAGGCCGAGGCCGACCAGCAGCCACGCGGTCGTGCGCAGGGTGGCCGTGAGGGCGTCGTAGACGGCGCCCGCGGCCGGGCCGTGCACCGCGCCGGGCAGCTCGGACAGGGTGAGCCGGCGGCCGATCACCACGGCCAGCCCGAGCAGCGCGCCGCCCAGGGCCGTGCCGAGGCCGGCGGCGGTGACCGCACGGCGGCGACGGGTGGCCAGGGCGATCCCGGCGACGGCGAAGACGACGGCCGCCAGCGGCAACCAGAGCGCGGCGACGTCCAGCACGCGGTACCCCTTCCTCAGCCGGTCCGCCTCGGCGGCCGGCAGCACGGTGACCGCCGTGGGCCGGACCGGGATGCGATGGGCGAACGGCACCCGGTCCTGTGCCAGTTGGTGCTTGACCCGGGCGGTCACCGGGGACAGGTCGACGGTCACCGGGCGGCCGTACGCCCCGTCGTCCCGCAGGGCGCTCAGCACCGCGCCGTGCACGGTCCGGTGGGCCGCGTCCCAGCCCGCGCGGAAGGCCTCGGTCCCGGTGAACGACCGGGCCGCGTCGTGCACGAAGAGCCGGACGGTGCCCCGCATCGGACCGGCGGCGACCTCGTCCACGACACCGTCGCCCACCGCTTGCGCGAAGGCGTTCCGCACGTCCGGGTCGGCCGCGAGCGGCGCCATGGCGGCGACGTACCGGCCGGTGTCGCCCACCCCGTGCACCGCCCAGGCCGCCAGCGTGCCGCACGGCGCGAGCAGGCAGGCGAGGACGAGCAGGGTGGCCGACAGGGCGTTGCGGAGACGGTTGGGCACGCTTCCAGGCAATGCCTCGCGGGCCGCTCCCGCGAGCGCGGGGACTGCATCCGGGCGATGCCCGGGCAATGACTGAGCGACCCCCGTGCGACCCTCGTGCGACGCCGTGCGATGCCCGGGCGATGTCCCGGCGACGGTCCGGGCGGTCCGGGCGGTCCGGCCGCGTCCGTGCCGGTCCGGCGATCCAGCCGCCTCCGTGCCGCCGGACGGGTGCTCCGAACGGGTGCTCCGAAGCGGGTCGACCCGTCGACCAACGCCGCTCCGAGCTGGGCGTTTGCCTTCTCCGGTGGAGCGTTCACCCGAACGGGTGTTACCTGGTTCGGGGGAGATTGGAGCCGATCATGCGCACCACTCCGGCCCTGCGCGGCCTGGCCGCCGCCCTGCTCACCGGCGGCACGCTCGTCGCCGCGGCGGCGGGCACCACGGCAGCGGCGGCGCCCGCACCGACGTACCCGGACGTCCCCGGTGGCCGTGACAGCGGCCCGGTCCGGGGCACCGTCACCTCGCCCACCGCGCTCGCCGTGCGCGAGGCGCCCACCAGCCACGCCCCCGCGGTCGACCGCCTCGCGCCGGGCACCGAGGACCGCATCCGCTGCGTGGTCCGCGGCCAGAGCGTCAACGGAAACCCGTACTGGTACTGGCTCGTCGGCGCCCAGGGCTGGGCGAGCGCGGCCTTCGTCGACTCCGGCGGCCGGTGGGTGCCGCAGTGCGCGGACCCGTGCCCCGAGTGGAAGGGCTGACTCCTGACTGACTCCTGAAGGGCTCCTGGCGGGCTCCCGACGGGTTCCTGAAGGGCTCCTGGCGGCGCCTGACGGCACAGCGCACGGGGCCCGGCCGATCGGCCGGGCCCCGTGGTGTCGCCGACGCGGCGGTGAGCGTCAGCCGATGCGCCTGCCCTGCGCGTCCTCGCGCGTGTAGTAGCGGTAGAACAGCACGGCGAACACACCCGCCGCGACGCCCAGCGACACCACGACGCACGTGAACACGGCCACGCCGCTCTGCGCGTACAGGAAGCCGACCGCGCTGCCGGCGAACGCGGCCCACAGCACGGCGTGCACTTCGCGCATCGACCGCTCGGCCACGATGCCGACCGCGTAGTTGACCACGATGTACCCGAGCGCGGTCATGAAGCCGAACAGCAGGTTCCCGCCGGTGACGGGGCCGCCGTGCCGCCGGTTGGCCGCCGCCCAGAAGCCGTAGACCAGACCGATCACCACGGGCAGCCCGTACTTCACGGCCTTGTGGACGCCCGGGCCGAAGACGTCGGGCGTCCTGGAGCCCGGCCCGGTCGCCCCGGTCGTCCCGGTCGTTCTGGCCGACCTGCTCGTCCCGGACGTCATGGACCCTCTGGTCGATCCGCCGGACGCGGGTGCCGCCTGAGCCATGAGAGCACTCCTCTCTCCTCGCCCCCGACTACCAGCGCACACCGGCCCGTGCCGCCCGGCAAGTCAGGGTGCGGGACGTGCCGGCCCGTGTTTCGCTGGGGTGGTGAGGGGTCGCGTCCTGAGGCCGGTGAGCGGCCGGCCGGGGCCGCCCGCGGAGGACGCCGGCCGGCCGGAGGCCGTGCACCGGCACCAGCTGCTGCGGGTCCGCGGCCGGAGCGTCGCCTGGCTGCCGCCGCTGCTGCTCCTCGCCGGGATCGTGCTGGTCGACAGCAACACCGGTGGCGAGTTCCGGACGATCTCCTGGATCGTGCTGGTCCCCGGCATCTCCGCGGCCATCTGCGGGCTGTGGGGCACGGCCGTCCTCGCCGCGCTCGCACTGCTGACGTACGTCCTCGTGGACAGCGCCTGGCCGCACCAGTACCAGACCGGTCTGCCCGACTTCATCCTCGTCGCCGCGGGCGGCCTGCTGGCCACGCTGGCCTGCGCGGTCCGGATGCGCGGCGAGCGCCGCATGCTGCACATGCGGGACGTGGCCGACGCCACCCGCCGGGCCGTGCTGCGCCCGTTGCCGCCGCGCTGGGCCGGTCTGGAGCACGCGGCGGCCTACCTCACCGCCGACACCGAGGCCCGCGTCGGAGGCGACTTCTACGACATCCAGCCCGGCCCGCACGGCACCCGCATCCTCCTCGGCGACGTGCAGGGCAAGGGGCTGGGCGCGGTGGAGACGGCGGCGGCACTGCTCGGCACGTTCCGCGAGGCCGGCTACCACGAGGCCGACCTCGCGACGGTCGCCGAGCGGCTGGAGACCCGGATGGTGCGGCACCGCGGCTACAACGAGGCCCTGGGCCGGGCCGACGGGGACCGGTTCGCGACCGCGGTGCTGATCGGCTTCCCCGACGACGCGCCCGACGCCGTGGACGCCGTCGTCTTCGGCCACGAACCGCCGCTGGTGGTCGGCCCGGACGGCGTACGGCAGCTCCCGGCCGTCGGCGGTCTGCCGCTGGGCTTCGCCGAACTCGGCTCCGGCACGCCCCCGGTGTGCCGGCTGCCCCTCGCCGCCGACGAGACGCTGCTGCTGGTCACCGACGGGGTGACCGAGGCCCGCGACCGCGCCGGCTGTTTCTACCCGTACACCGACGAGGTGCGCGGCGCGGTCACCGCCGGCCCGGGTGGGACGGAACCGCGGCGCCTGGTCGCCCTCGTCCGGGACGGCACGCTGCGGCACTGCGCGGCGCGGCTGGCGGACGACACGACGGTGTTCGCGGTACGGCGGCTGCGGGACTGAGCGGCGGCCGGGGCGGCGGCCGCACACGGGACCGGCCGGGTGCCCGGGTCGACGGCCGGGTCCGTGGCCGACCGGGGCGGGGCAGGTGGCCGGGTCCGTGGCCGAGCGGGGTGGGGTAGGTGGCCGGGTCTGTGGCCGAGCGGGGCCGGGTCGATGGCCGGCGGGCGTCGAGTCCGCCGTAGGGCGCCCCGCTTTGCAGCCGCAGCGGTTACGGTGCTGCCGTACGTGATCGACACGCATCGTCAGGGACCGACAGGGGTCACCGCCAGGGGGAGGGGACATGTCCGGAACCGTGCTGCTGCTCGCGGCCTCGCCGGTGGGCAAGGGGCGCCTCGTGGACGCGGCCTCGGTGCTCCCCGTGCTCGCCGCCGTACCGCCCGCGGTGCTGTCCGGCACGGACACCGCGAACGTCGTCGAGCTGGCCGACCCGCTGGAGCCGCAGGCGGTGCTCACCCGGCTGCGGGCCGCCGCGGCGGCCCCCGGACCGCTGACCGTGTACGTCACCGGGCAGCTCCAGCTGGACCGCCGCCAGCGCCTGCCGCACCTGGCGCTGGCCCGCACCACCCCGGCGACCGTCCGCTACACCGCGCTGCCCTGGCACTGGATCCGGGAGGAGCTGCGGCTGCGGCCGGCCGGGGCGACGACCCTGCTGCTGGACCTGCACGCGGACCAGGAGACCTGGGAGTGGCTGCGGGCGCATCCCCTGGACTCGGGCCGCAACAACGCCGTTTACGGTCGCATCGCGCCGCCGCCCGCACGGCGGGCCGTGGCGGTGCCGTGGTACATGCGGAGCGTCGCGACGATCCTGCGCAGCGGGCACCGCCCGCCGCCGGACCAGCTGCACCTCCAGGCACTGGCCCGCGCGGCGAGCGAGGCGGCGGGCCCCGGGGCCGGCCCGGGCCCGGGCGGCGCCGAGCTGGTGCTGGCCGTGCCCGGACCGGTGCCCGGCGATCCGCACGCCGCCCTCACCGCCGCCGTCAAGGCCGGCCGGCACGCCGACGCCGACGCGCTCGCCGCGCGCCACGAGCAGGAGGCCGGGCGGGCGTTCGGGCCGGCCTCCGAGGAGGCCCTGCACTGGACGGAGGTCCGGGCCGACCTGGCGATGTTCGCCGGGGACCCGGTGCGCAGCTGCCGTACCTGGCTCACGGTGGCCCACGCCCGGCTGAACGCCGGTCAGGCGCCGGACGCGCCCGCCGTCGAGGCCGCCGTGGACCGGGCCCACCACCAGTGGGGCCGCATCGGCGCCCCGGCCCCCGCCCGGGAACTGGGGGCGCTGCTCGCGGAGGTGCGCAGCCGGGTGCCCGGCCGGCGCGAGGGCGCGCTGGACCACGTACGGCGGCAACTGGACCGCCTCCGGGCCGACGCACCGGCGTGATCCTTCCCGGGACGCGCCCGCGTGTGCGCCGTGACGGTGGCGTACGGACCCTCCCCTACGCGCAACCTCGGTGCCATGATGGTGAGTTATGGCTGAGGGGGACGGAGTGGCCACGCGGGGTGTCCGCGTGCAGCTGGACGACACCGCGACCGAGAGGGACTTACGCGCCCTGCGCATGTGGCTGGAGCGGGAGAAACCGCTCTACGAGCTGATTCGCGACGGTCAGGTGCAGATCCGGGAACGGCAGGTGACGGGCGGCGGCACCGGGACCCCGATGGGTCTCGGCATGGAGATCGTCGTGGCGGTGGTCGGCGGCGCCACGGCCGTCGTCTTCCAGGAGCTGCTGGAGCAGGTGAAAGGGGCCGTGGCGGCCTGGCGGGCCAACCGCCGCGAGGTGGAGAACGGCGAACCGCCCGGAGACAGGGTCGAGCCGGTGAACGCCGACGACAGGTGACCGGCGTGTCCGTTTTCGATCCCCAGGGGAAGGTGAACCGGGCCCTGCTGGTCGGGGTGTCCGAGTACGACGTCACGGAGCCGCCGGGCGGCGTGCCCGGAGACCTGCCCGCGGTGAAGCACAACCTCAACCGGCTGCACGAGGCCCTGCTCGACGCCGGTGTGTTCGACGAGCGGGAGATCATCGTGTCCCGGTCGCCGGACCAGGTCGCCTTCGGCCGGGCGCTGAGCGCGGCCGCGGGACAGGCCCGAGGCGTCCTGCTGCTGTACTTCTCCGGTCACGGGGCGATTCCCAGCGCCGGCGACGAGTTGTTCCTGCAGTTGCGCAACGCGAGCGTGGTGGCGGGCGGGGAGGCGGTCTTCCCCGGCGCCGAGATGTTCAAGACCGTGCTGACGGTGCTGGCCAGCAGCCCGGCCAAGCGGATCGTGGTCGTTCTCGACTGCTGCTTCGCGGGCAACGCGGCCTGGATCTGGGACAGGTTCCCGGACAAGCGGCGCGTGCTGCTGCTCATGAGCGTCCAGGCCAACCACCGCATCGACGCGGGCGATCCGCACACGCCGACCCCCTTCACCGCCGAACTGGTCCGGCTGCTGGAGGAACGGACCGAGCAGCGGCAGGAGGTCACCTTCCTCCAGCTCGCGGACGAGCTGCGGCGGCGGATGGCCGCCCGGGGCCACCGGACCCTGCGCGGCGCGCCGTGGGAACCGCAGAGCCACAACGTACCGGAGGAGGACGTGCTGCTGGCGGCGCCGGGCCGGTTGGCCGGGCCGCCCCCGCCGCCTCCGCCGCCGCCCGGCCGGCCGGCACCCTGGGCCGCGCTGCTCGCCCTGCTCGCCCTGCTGCGCACCGCGTCCGCCGCCGTGGCGGGGGCCCTGGCCGGGGCCGTGACGGGCCTGTTCCGCCGGGTCCGGTCAGGCACCGCCCGGCCGGGGCGGGGCCGGCTGCCGACCGGTTTCGCCGCGCTGCTCGCCGTCGCCGCGCTCGTCGTCGGCGCGTACCGCATCGTCCCCGACCTGATCGACGGGCCGGCCTCCTGTGCCCCGTCCCTGGAACTGCGCGTGCTCACCGACCCCGACCTGGAGCCGACCGTGCGGAGCGCCGCCGACGCCTATCTCACGTCCGCGGAGAACACCACCGGCGACGGCTGCCGCCGCAGCGGCATCACCGTCTACAGCGCGGGCGCCGCCGACGCGGTCACCGCGCTCCGCCGGCAGACCGTCCCCTGGCAGGAGCCCCCCGAGGAGGGCGCCAACCCGCAGCGCGACGTGGGCCCGCAGCCCGACGTCTGGATCCCGGGCTCGCGCGCGGACGTGGCCCGTGTCGTCGCCGGCCAGGACACCGACGCCGCCGCCGGGCTGGACCCCGCCGAGCAGCCCCTCGCCTACTCGCCGGTCGTGCTCGCCGTCCCCCAGGACCTGGCCGCCGAGCTGCTGGACGACCGCGTCGGCCCCTCGCTCAACCGGATGGTCGACGCGCTGCGCGCCCGCCACGAGGACGCGGAGGTACGCCGTCCCGACCCGGAGTTCACCGTCACCGGGCTGCTCGCGACGGTGGGCCTGTACGCGAGCGACCCGGACGCCGAGGACGGCGCCGCCGCCGACCCCGCGCGTGCCGAACGGCGCGTCGACCAGACCGGGCCGCCCTCCCCGACCGCCGCCGACCTGCTGTGCGCGCTGCCCGGCGACGACGCCGTCGACGACCGCACGGCCGCCCTGGTCCCGGAGTTCCTGCTGAAGAGCGGCGTCGGCTGCGACAGCACCCGGCGCACCCCGCGCATGGCCCAGTACCCCGGCGACGTGCCCGGCCTGGAGCCGGTCTTCGTCCGGGTCCGCTGGCAGGGCGCCGACCGCGACGCGGCCGCCCGGGACGACGCCGCCGAGCGGTTCCGGGCGTGGCTGGCCGGTGAGGGCGGCCGGGCGGTGTTCGCGCGGGACGGATTCCGCGCGGCCACCGGCAGCCGGGCCCTGCTGGACACCGACGAGGTCGCCGAGGGGGTGCTGCGGGCCCCGTCGCCGCTCACCGAGCCCGCGGGGCGGGACGCGATGGAGGCGGCACTCACCGGCTACCAGGGTGCCAACGGGCCCGGCCGGGTGCTGTTCCTGCTGGACAGCTCCGGCTCGATGGGCGGCGGCCTGTGGGAGGGCCCCAGCGGCGGGCCCGGCCTGCTCAAGCAGTCGCTGGGCGGGCTCGGCGGCCGGGACGAGTACGGCGTGTGGGCGGTGCACGGCACCGGCGAGGACACGTACGACACCCTGCTCTCCCTCGGCCGCCACAGCCGCGCCGACGCCGAGCGGACCGTCGACCGCAGGGGCGGGGTGCGGGACGCCGAGGCCGATCCGCGCGGTGCGCTGCTCGCCGCCTTCGACTTCATGGAGCAGCGCGCCACCGCCGAGCAGCGCCCCGACCTGATCGTGTTCATCACCGACGACGAGGACGCGAACCGGCTGGCCGGCGCCGGGCTCGACGACGTCCTCGACCGCGCCCGCGCGGCCCGGGTGCCGGTCACGATGGTGTCGCTGACCGGCGGCGGCTGCGACGCGGGCGAGCCGGACGCCCGCATCTCGGAGGTGAGCGGGGGCCGGTGCCTGGACACCGACGACGACCTCGGCGCCGCGCTGCACGACGAGGTGGCCCGCACCGGGACGGGGGAGGACTGATGCCGGCGTCCCGGTCCCGGTTCCGCCGTCCGGCGGCCCTGCTCTGCGCGCTCGCCCTGTCCCTGGCGGCCGCCTGCACCGGCGGCGGGGCGGACGGCACCGCCACGCCGCCGCCCTCCGGTGACGCGGGTGCCGTGCCCGGCGACATCGTCGTCGCCAGCGGGCGCGACGTCACCGGCCGGAACGGCATCCGCCAGCGGCTCATCGACGCCTGGAACGAGGAGCAGGAGAGGACCGGCACCGGTTACCGCGCCCGGCTGGTGGAGCTGCCCGGCAACGCCGACGAACAGCGCAGCCAGCTGCTCGGGGCCCTGCAGTCCGGCAGCTCCGCCTACGACGTGGTCAACCTGGACGTGACCTGGGTGCCGGAGTTCGCCGCCGCCGGCCTGATCCGGCCGCTGCCGAAGTCGCTGGTCGACAAGGACGTCATCAGGCCCGTGGCCCGCACGGCCCGGTGGGCCGGCGAGGTGTACGCGGCGCCGTTCAACAGCGACGTGGGCCTGCTCTACTACCGGCGCGACCACCTGCGCCGGGCGGGCGTGCAGCGGCCCGACCTGGACGGGGGCGGGCTGGACTGGCAGGGGCTGCGGACCCTGATCAACACCGTCGACGAGCACCTCCCGAGGCCCCCGGGCCACGAGAAGGGCTGGACAACCCAGCTCGCCGCCTACGAGGGCCGCACGGTCAACGCCGTCGAGGCGTTCGCGTCGACCGCGGAGGACTTCGCGCTCACCGACGAGGACGGCCGCTACACCGCCGACGCCGAGGAGCTGGCCCGGGGCATCGCCGAGCTGCGCCGCCGCACCGAGGTGTCGTACACCCTCCAGGACGCCGTGCACTCCGACGAGGCGGCCTCCCTCGGGGACTTCGCCGACGGCCGGACCACCTTCCTGCGGCACTGGCCGTACGTGTACGGCACACTGCACCAGTCCTTCACCACCGGGCAGCTCGGCGTGACCGCACTGCCCGGCCGGGCGGTGCTCGGCGGCCAGAACCTGGCCGTCACCGCCTCCTCCCCGCGCTCGGCCAAGGCGGTCGACCTGATCAGGTACCTCACCGGCCGGGAGAGCGAGCGCTGTCTGCTGGACGCGGGCTTCGCGGCGACGCGCACCTCGGCCTACACCGACGACGGACTGCGGTGCCGGGTCACCGGCGCGACGCCCTCGCCGTCACCCACCGGTGAACGCCCCGACCGCATGCCCCGCGACCGTGCCGGCCGCCCGGCCCACGCCCGCCCGGTCCTGCTGCCCGCCCTCCAGCGGGCGGTGCACCGCCCGCGCACCCCGCTGTACGGGGCCTTCACCCAGACGTTCACCGCCCAGCTGGGCGCCCTGTTCACCGAGGAACCGCCGGACGACGCGACGCTGGCCCGGCGCCTGGACGCGGCGCTGCGCCGCGTCCTGCCCGGCTGACCGCCGCCCGATGGCTCACCGCGCCGTCCGGCCGCCCGCCTGCTCGCCGGTCTCCGGGGACTGGGCGGTGTGCTGGACGGCCGCCGGGACCGGGGCCGGGATCGCTCGCGCCGGGCCCGCGTTGGCGGCCAGGACCAGGGTGGCCACGGCGACGACGGCGGCGGCGCAGCCCCTGGCGTAGCGCTCCGCGGTGCGTGTGCGTATCTGCACGGCGACCTCGCAACAGCGATGTGTTAAGCACGTTTAATGCGCCGTTTAACCTAGGGGCGCCAACCGGGAACGGCAAGTGCCGCAGGGGGAGCCGACCGTGGAAGACCGTGACGATCCGGTGGTGCTCGGACGCAGGGTGCAACGGCTGCGCGTCGACCGCGGGCTGACCCAGCGGCAGTTGGCGGAGCCCGCGTACACCCCCGCCTACGTCTCCACGCTGGAGGCCGGCCGGGTGCGCCCCTCCGAGGAGGCGCTGCGGCACATCGCCGAGCGGCTCGGGGTGGCGTACGAGGAGCTGCTCACCGGGCGCCCCGCCCGGCTCGCCACCGACCTTCGCCTGCGGCTGACCGAGGCGCGGCGCACGCTCGCCACCGGCGGCGCCGGGCCGGCGGCCGAGCAGTACGGCGCGCTGCTCACCGAGGCCGAGGCCCACGGGCTCACCGAGCTGACGGCCGAGGCGCTGCTCGGGCTCGGGGAGTGCGCGCTGCAGAGCGGGGAGCTGGAGGAGGGGCGGCGCCGCTTCGAGCGGGCGGAGGAGTGCCTGGCCGCCGCCGACGCGCCGCTGCCCGCCCGGGTCCCCGCCCTGCGCGGCCGGGCGGTCGCCCACTACCTCGCCGGTGAGCTGCGCTACGCCGTCTACCTGCTGGAGTCCACGCTCGACGAGCTGAACCGCGGCGGCCTGCACGACCCGGACGCCCTGCTCCTGCTGTACGCCAGCGCCATCGGCCCGTACATGGACATGGGGGCCCACGCCCGCGCCGCCCAGGCCGCCGAACTCGCCCTCGCGCTCGCTCCCCGCGCGGGCGACCCGGCGCTGGTGGCCCGCATGCACCGTTCCGTGGCCCGGACCCTGCTCGCCGAGGGCCGTCTCGCCGAGGCCGACGCCTCGCTCGCCAAGGCGGCCGAGCTGTACCGCACCCTCCAGCTGAGCACCGAGCTGGCCAACTGCCACTGGATGCGCGGGTACGTCCACGCGCAGAACGGCGAACTGGAGCGGGCCGAGGGTGAGCTGCGCGAGGCGCTCACCATGCTGTCGGCCAGTCGCGCCGCCCTCTACCGCAGCCAGGCCGCGGTCGAGCTGGCCGACGTGCTGCACCGGCGCGGCAGGTCGGCGGAGGCCGCCGCACTGCTGCGCGAGGTGCTGGACGACCTGTCCTCCGAGCGCGGCGCCGTGCACGCCGCCGGTGCCCACCGGCTGCTCGGGACCATCGCCGAGGACGCCCGCGACGTCGAGGCCGCCGAGGAGCACTACGTCCGCGCGCTGAGCCTGCTGGAGCGCGCGGGCGCGGCCGGCGACCTGGCCGACCTGTGCCGGCTGCTGGGCGACCTGCTGCGCCGCACTGGCCGGGTGGAGGCGGCCATGGACGCCTACCGGACGGGGCTCGGCCACCGCACGGCCCCGGGGACGACGACCCTCGGCCCGGCACCGGCGCAGCCGCCGCTGTGACGGCCTCTGCGCACCGGCGCTCGCCCGGCCGCCGTGGCAGCGGCCGCCGTGGCAGCGGCCGCCGTGGCAGCGGCCGCCCGCCGGGGGCGTCGCCGGGCCGCGGGCGGTTTCGCGCGGGCCGCGAAGGGTAGTCGTGGCTGGTCTCCGGGTCGGCGGTCATCGGGCGGCGCGCCGCGTCCCGGCCCGTCGACGACGTTGCCGGCCGCGTGGAGCGAAGGAGGCGGTGCAGGTGCGGCCCAGCGACGGACATCACGGTGGCGAGCCGGGTGACGACGACCCACGGCCCTCGCCCGTCAGCGCCTCCGACCTGATAGCCGAGCAGGTGAGGGGCGCTCCGCCCGGCGAGGTGCCCGAGCGGCTGTGCGAGGTGGCCGTGCGGCTGCTGCCGGTGACCGGCGCGAGCGTGTCGCTGCGCAGCGACGGGCTGCCCGTGCAGCTGTGCGCCAGCAGCGAGCGGGCCGCGCACCTGTCGCAGATACAGGCCACCCTGGGCGACGGCCCGTGCGTACAGGCCGGCGCGACCGGTGCCCCCGTGCTCGCCCGCGACCTGACCGCCGGTACCGACGCCGAGGCCGGCCGCTGGCCCGTCTACGCCCAGCAGGTGACGGCCGCCGGCGTCCGGGCGGTGTACGCGCTCCCGCTGGGCGACGCGTGGGCCTGTGTCGGCACCCTCGACCTGTACCGCGACACCCCCGGCGGGCTCACCGGCCCCGAGCTGAGCACGGCACGGCTCGTGGCGGAGGCCATGACGACGGCCCTGATGGCACTGCCGCGTGCGCTGGGTTACGAGGACCCCCAGGACTACGGGGACCCCCAGAACTACGGGGACCCCCGGCACTACCGAGACCCCCAGGCCTACCCGGACCCCCAGGACTACCGGGACCCTCAGGACTTCGGGGACTCCCAGGACTCCGGGAGCTACGAGGACTACGGGAGCTACGAGGACCACGGAGACGCAGGCACCGGCGAGGCGGGACCGGCCGCCGCCACCGACGCCGCCCGGGACTGGCCGCGGGGCCGGCTCGGCGGGCTGGGCGGCGACCACGACGAGGTGCACCAGGCCGTCGGCATGATCATGGCCCAGCTGGGGGTCGACGCCGACGAGGCGCTGGCCCGGCTGCGCGCCCGCGCCTTCGTCCGCGGGCGCACGGCACACGACGTGGCCCGCGACGTGGTGGCCCACCGGGAGCACATCGAGCGCGACCGGTAGCGCCGGCGCGCACGAGGCCCGCGCGGGGCCGGCCGGCGCAGCGCCCGGGTGGGGACGGCCGGCGCGCGGCGACCGGCGACGGGCTCGCCCGGGGCCGGTGGGCACCGGCTCACACCAGCGCCCGGCCCTGCCTCCTGACCTCCGCCAGCCGCCGCGCACCGACCTCCACCGCCGTCCACGCGACGTCGTCCCACACCTCGCCGAGACCGCCGTACGTCAGGCTGATCGCGTCGTCGCCGACCCGTGCGGCGGCGAGGACCACGGTGAGCACGGCGGACTCCACGCCCGCCGCCGGGCCGCGCAGCGTCACCCGCAGGGCCGCCCGGGCGTCACCGGCCTCCGGCAGGTCCAGGCCGGTGACCCGGACGTCCTGCGCGTCGCCCTCCGCGGTCCGGGCCGGGAACCGCCCGCACCGGTCCGGCAGCGCCCGCAGCCAGGCCAGCGCGCGGTCCACGTCGGCCGCGCGGTGGGCGGTGACCCGGTAGTGCAGCTGGGTCTCCTCGGTGGTGTCGTCGAGGCCGACCGTGGCGCGGGGAGCGGGGGCGGCGCCGAAGAGGTCCTCGGTGTAGAGGACGTCCAGCAGCCGCCGGCAGTCGCGGCCCTCGGTGGTGGCCTTCAGCCGCTGGTCCCGCCAGGTCGCCGCTCCCCGCGTCGGCTGCCACGGCTCGCCGAGGTCGGCCTCCGTGATCAGCGCCGCCCGGGCCTGCGCCGCGGTGAGGGTGGGCGCGGTGGCGGGCGTCGGGAGCGTGGCCGGCGACTGCGCGCTCGGCGGCGGGGTGGGGGCGGGCGACGCGGCCGGTCCCGGCGCGATCCCCGAGCAGGCGGTCACGGCCGGCAGCAGGACCGCCGCGACGAGGACGGGGGCGCGGGCGGGGCGGACGGCCGGGGGACGGTGCATCGGGGGTGCCTCCTGGGGCCGGGCCGGCCGGGGCGGCCGTGCGGTCACGCCCCTCCACGGCACCACCGGCCCCGGCGCCCCACCAGCGCGCGGGGCCGTCCGGGTGACTCCTCGCCCCCGCCGTCCTGCCCGCCCCTGGGGGCTGCGCCCCCAGACCCCCCTTGTTCGGCATGGACGGCCTCGTCCTCAAGCTCCCGCAGAGGGGGTGCCCCCGGACGGGCTGGTAGGTCAGCCCCTCCGGCGTTTGAGGAGCGGGGGCCCGGGGGTGGAAAACGCTTCGGCGTGCCATCGGCCCCTTTGCTACGGTCCTGCCATGCAGCGCGCCCGTCTCCGTCCGACGACGACGCCGGAGAGTGTCCCGGCGCGCTGACAGCTGACCGAAAGTCCGAAGCCCCGGGGCGAGTCCCCGGGGCTTCGTCGCGCGGTGCTCGCCCTCCTGGGAGAGGAGCCCGCCGTGCCCGACCACCGACGCCTCGGCCGTGACCTCGGCCTGTTCGACACCGACCCGCTGATGGGCGCCGGGCTGCCGTACTGGCTGCCCGACGGCGCCACCGTCCGGCATGCCCTGGAGGAGTACGTCCGCGAGGCCGAACGCCGGGCCGGCTACCGGCACGTCAGCTCGCCCGTCCTCGGCAAACGCGAGCTGTACGAGATCTCGGGCCACTGGGCCCACTACCGCGACGACATGTTCCCGCCGATGGACCTGGGCGGCGAGCAGGTCGTGCTGCGCCCCAGCCTCTGCCCCCACCACGCCCTGATCTACCGCTCCCGCGCCCGCAGCCACCGTGAACTGCCGCTGCGTATGGCCGAGCTGGGCGCCATGTACCGCGCGGAGCTGTCCGGCGTCCTCGGCGGCCTGACCCGGGTCCGGGCCATCCACCTCAACGACGCGCACATCTTCTGCACCCCCGGCCAGGCCGCCGACGAGGCCCGCTCCGCGCTCGCGCTCATCCGCCGCGCCTACGCCGACCTGGGCATCACCGCCTCCCGGTACCGCCTCTCCCTGCCCGCCCCCGGCGGCAGGTACGTCGCCGACCCGGAGCTGTGGCGCCGGGCCACCGCCCTGCTGGAGGAGGCCCTGGACGGTCTGCCGTACGAGGCGGTCGAGGGCGAGGCCGCCTTCTACGGACCCAAGATCGACGTACAGATCGCCGACGCCGCCGGCCGGGAGAGCACCCTGTCCACCGTCCAGATCGACTTCCACCAGCCCGAGCGCTTCGGCCTGCGCTACACCGGCCCCGACGGAGCCCGGCACCGCCCGGTCATGGTGCACCGCAGCATCGTCGGCAGCGTCGAGCGGGCGGTCGCCCAGCTGGTCGAGGCACACGGCGGCGGGTTCCCGGTGTGGCTGGCGCCGGTGCAGCTGGTGGTGCTCCCGGTCGGCACCGACCAGGAGGAACGGGCGTACGACCTGCTGCGCCGGGCCACCGGGCGCGGGCTGCGCGCCGAGGTCGCCGGGCCGGACCGCGGCACCCTGGGCGCCCGGATCCGGGCGGCGCGGCTGGTGCCGTACCAGGCGGTGATCGGCGCCCGGGAGGCCGCGGCCGACGGCGACCCGGTGGCCGTACGCCTGCGCGACGGCCGCCGGGTCGCCCCGCTGCCCGCCGCGGACCTCCTCGACCGGATCGCGGACCGGGCCGCGGCGCGGGGCACCGCGCTGTGGAAAGACGCGTAGGGTCACCGCCGCAGGACCCTGCGGAACGTAAGGAGTGCTCGCCGTGACGACCGACCGGACCGACCGCCCCCTCCCGGTGATCATCGACTGCGACACCGGCATCGACGACGCCCTCGCCCTGCTGCTCGCGGTCCGCCACCCGGCGCTCGACCTGCGCGCGGTCAGCTGCGTCGCCGGGAACACGGACGTGGACGGCGTCGTCCGCAACACCCTCACCGTCCTGGAACAGGCCGGCGCCCCGGACGTGCCCGTCGCCCGGGGCGCCGGGCGCCCGCTGATCGAGGCCGTGCGCACCGCCCGGCACGTGCACGGCCACGACGGCATGGGCGACCTGGGCCTGCCCGCGCCGGCCCGGCGCCCGGCCGACGTCGACGCGGTCACCCTGCTGCGCCGCGAGATCCTCGCCTCGCCCCGCCCGGTCACCCTGATCCCCACCGCGCCCCTGACCAACATCGCCCTGCTCCTGCGCACCCACCCGGAGGTGGTCGGGAACATCGCGCGGATCGTCTTCATGGGCGGCGCGGTGGCCACCGGCAACGCCACCCCGGTCGCCGAGTTCAACGTCTGGCACGATCCGGAGGCGGCGGCGATCCTCCTCACGGCCGGGGTGCCGATCACGATGTACGGCCTGGACGTGTTCCAGCGGGTGATCGTCCCGGGCCCCGACGTGCGCCGGCTGCGGGCGAGCACCGAGCCCGGCACCCGTCTGGCCGGAGAACTGCTCGCCCACCGCGGCCCCGCCACCGACGAGTCCGACCCCGGCGGCGGCCTCGGCGACGCGGGCGCGGTCTGCGCGGTCGCCGACCCGGACGGCCTGACCACCCACCGCCTGCCCGTCGAGGTCTGCCTGGCCCCCGGTCCGGCCCGCGGGCAGACCGTCGTCGACCGCCGCGTCCGCCCCGGCGAGTCCGAACTCCACGAGGGCACCCGGGAACAGCCGCTGGTGGACGTGGCCCTGGACGTCGACGTGGCGCGGTACGTGCGGCTGTACCTGGAGGCGGTCGAACGCTAGCGGCGGTGTTCACTTTCCCGGCGATGTGGACAGACCTACTCATGTCCCCCGCACACATCGCAGAGGAGACCGCGTGACCGTACGCACCACCGCCAGCACGCCCGACCTGTCGTCCAAGGACCCCAACTGGTGGCGGCAGGCCGTCATCTACCAGGTCTACCCCCGCAGCTTCGCCGATGCCGACGGCGACGGGCTCGGCGACCTCCGCGGCGTGACCCAGCGCCTCACCCATCTGGCGGCCCTCGGCGTGGACGCCCTGTGGCTCAGCCCGTTCTACCCCTCCGAACTCGCCGACGGCGGCTACGACGTCGACGACCACCGCGACGTCGACCCACGCCTGGGCACGCTGGAGGACTTCGACGCCATGGCCGCCGAGGCCCACCGCCTCGGCCTGAAGGTCATCGTCGACCTCGTCCCCAACCACACCTCGCACCGCCACGTGTGGTTCCAGGAAGCCCTGCACGCCGGCCCCGGCTCGCCAGCCCGCGACCGGTACGTCTTCCGTGACGGACGCGGCGCGCACGGTGAACTGCCGCCCACCGACTGGCAGTCGGTCTTCGGCGGCAGCGCATGGCAGCGGGTGCCGGACGGCCAGTGGTACCTGCACCTCTTCACTCCCGAGCAGCCGGACCTGAACTGGGAGAACGAGCAGGTGCGGACGGACTTCCGCGCGACGCTGAGGTTCTGGTCGGACCGCGGTGTCGACGGCTTCCGCGTCGACGTCGCCCACGCCCTCGCCAAGGACCTGACCGAGCCGCTGCGCGACCTCGGCGCCCCCGAACTGAGCAGCGAGGCGGCGCTGGTGGACTTCGCCCCCGGCACCCACCCCTTCTACGACCGCGACGAGGTCCACGAGATCTACCGCGACTGGCGCAAGATCCTCGACGCCTACTCCCCGCCCCGGACGGCGGTGGCCGAGGCCTGGGTGCCGGGCGCCCGCCGCGCCCTGTACGCCCGCCCGGACGAACTGGGCCAGGCGTTCAACTTCGAGTACCTCCAGACGGCCTGGGACGCCGGTGAGCTGCGCGAGGTGATCGAGGGGTCGCTGGCGGACGCCGCCGCGGTCGGCGCCTCCGCCACCTGGGTGCTGTCCAACCACGACGTGGTCCGCCACGCCACCCGTCTGGTGCTCCCGCCGGGCACCGACACCGACGCCTGGCTGATGTCCGGCGGCCGGGCACCGGCGGTCGACGAGGCGGCCGGTCTGCGCCGCGCCCGCGCCGCGACGCTGCTGATGCTGGCGCTGCCGGGCTCGGCCTACCTCTACCAGGGCGAGGAGCTGGGCCTGCCCGAGGTCGCCGACCTGCCCACCGAGGTCCTCCAGGACCCGATCTGGGAACAGACGGGCCACGTCCGCAAGGGCCGCGACGGCTGCCGGGTCCCGCTGCCGTGGACGACGACGGGCCCGTCGTACGGCTTCGGCCCGGGGGCGGCCTGGCTCCCCCAGCCGCCCGCCTTCGCCCGCTACGCCGTGGCGGCCCAGGACGGCGTGGACGGCTCCACCCTGGAGCTGTACCGCAAGGCGCTCCGGCTGCGCCGGAAACTCGTCACCGACGAGACGCTGACCTGGGCGGACGGGACCCCGCCGGGCGTGCTGCAGTTCAACCGCTCGGACACCTGGCGCTGTGTCACCAACCTCTCGGACACGGTCGTCGACCTCCCGGCCGGCGAGGTGCTGCTGACCAGTGCCCCGCTGGCGGACGGGCGGCTGGGCCCGGACACGACGGCCTGGCTGGCGCTGTAGGCGGCGGCCCGCGGGTGCCGGGACGTCAGTAGCGCACCGCCCGTGCGACGACCGCGCGCACGTCGCCCGACAGGTCGCGCGTGCTGCGGGCGGTGGCGCTCCCGGACTGGCCGGGCGGGACGTCCTCGACGGTGACGACGGTCGTGTCGAGCAGGTTGCCGTGCCGGTCGGTGAAGTCGACCTGCACCGCGAAGGACCCGGCCGAGCCGGCGGTGTTGCGGGCGGTGACCTCGACGGTGGCCCGCCCGTCGCCGCCGTGCCCGGTGTCGCCGAGCGTGACGTCGTCACGGACGTCGGCGCCCTCGGTGATCTCCGCCGGCCACCGCCCGGCCTCCGCGGTCGCCGAGGCCAGTACGTCCGCCCCCTCGGAGGCCAGAGAGGAGGCGGCCGACGCGGCCCGGCTCGCGGCGCTCGCGGCACTCTCGGCGGGCGAGGGCGGCGGCCCGCCGTCGTCGCCGTCGGAGCAGCCGGCCAGCACGGTGGCCAGCACGATGACGGCACCCGCCGCCCGGCGCGCCCGGTGAGCGGCCATGTCGCCTCCAAGGACCTGGGGACCGGGTTCGGTCTCTCCTACCGCCCCAGTGAAGAGCGGCGGCCACGGGCGCGCACTCCGGCATCCCCCGGACGGGGCAATGCGGCCACCCACGCCTCCAGCACCGCGAAGTCGGCGTCGGAGAGCCCGGAACCGGCATCGACCCGGTGCAGCAGCGCCGGCCCCGGATGCTGCGCCTCGGCCCAGAGCCGGTCTACGGCCCCGATCTCGTCGTCGACCCACACGAACGGCCGCCAGCCGGCGTACGCGACGAGGTACGGCGTCTTCCAGTGCAGGCCCCGCGGCCCGGCGCCGTCCGGTCCGGTGCCCGTCCACGTCACCACCGGCAGCGGCGGCAGTCCGATCCGGGGCGCGACGATCCTGTTGGCCTCGTCACCCCAGGTGGTCGCCCACACCGGCCGCACGCCAGCGCCGACAGGCGGGGGCCGAGGGCGGGGTCGAGCCGCTCCAGCAGCGGATTGCCGGTGGACGCCGCGGAGGGGCCCGGAGGCCGCCTCCGGGGGACTCCGAAGGGGATGAGCGGCCCGTCGACGTCGAGGAAAGAGGATCGGCCGCTTCGGTGAGCCGGTCACACGGGGAACGATGGTCGGCCGGGCGCGACAGCCGGCTCGCGGTCGCTCAGAAGTGGCCCGGCCCCCCGCCCCCGAACGAACCGCTCGACCCCGGCAGCCAGCGGCGGCGGTTCTGGTCCTTTCCGCGGCGGGTGGACGCGTGGTGGAGTTCGTACGGCATCAGCCGTGCGCGACCGTCCGCGGACAGGGGCATGTCGTCCGGCTCCCGCACCTCGCTTTCCTCGCGGACGGGGCCGGTGGCGGGGAGATGCGGCTGTTCGTCGGCGTTGGGGCGGGGCGACTCCCGGTCCATGACGCGCATGCCGACGCGGACGGCCCAGACCAGCGCGCCGGCGATCACCAGCCCGCCGATGAAGGCCAGGGTCATGTAGAGCGCGTGGTCCGCCGAGACGGCCAGCGGTACATACGTTGCCGTACTCATGTTCCGAGTATCGCCCTGCCGTCACTGAAATGCGATAAATAGGGCGAAATGCCTGATGGGCGCCTGATGGGACGCCCCGTGGGATTGACGCGGCCGCCCGCTGGTACCCGGCCCCCGGCAACCCGGACCTCCCTGACCGGCCCGGCCCCCGGCGGTCCCCGGAAGGAGCCCCCATGACTCTCCCGTCGACGGTCGACGCTCGCGACCACGGCCTGGTCGGAGACGGTTTCACCAACGACCAGCCGGCGTTGCAGAAGCTGGTGGACGCGCTGGGGGACGAGGTCGCCGCCGACGGCCGGCCCCGGATCGTGCAGGTGCCCGCCGGGCGGTACGTGGTGCGGGACCAGCCCGTGCTCTGGCGCAGCGGCGTCTCGCTGATCGGGGCCGGACGCGGGGCCACCTGCTTCGTGCTCGCCAACCCGGGCGCGCCCGCCCAGCCCGTCCCGCTGGCCTGGTTCACCAGCGCCCAGCACGGCGCCGGCCGGGACCACCACATCGCCGACGTCACCTTCGCCCACTTCGAGATCGACGGGTCGCAGGTGGAGACGGAGGAGTACGACCCGCTGGCCAAGGGCCTCGGGCTGCAGTACGTGCTGCGCGGGCGGTTCACCGACCTGTACATCCACGACACCGCCGCCACCGGCTTCGGGTGCGACTTCCTGCAGGACACCGTCGTCGAGGGCGTGCTGGCCGAGCGGTGCGGGCGGCAGGACCACGGGGCGGACATGGGCGGCGCCGGGATCGGGATCGGCGTCGGCGGGTGGGGCCCCGCCGAGCGGCTGACCGTGACCGCCTGCACCGCCCTCGGCAACGGCACCAACGGGATCTTCCTGGAACTCCAGCAGGCGGACTGGGAACCGCCGCGCGGCATCCGGATCACCGCCTGTCACGCCGAGGACAACCTCTTCGGCATCTCCGACTGGGGCGCCGACGGCCTGCTGGTGGCCTCCTGCACCATGCTCGGCAACCACGAGGCCGGGTTCGACGTGTCCGCCCAGGGCACCACGCACATCGGCGGGCGCGGCGGCATCGTCACCGGCTGCGTCATCGACGGCAACGTGCGCGACGGGGTGGGGCTGGGCAACACCCCGGGCCCGTACGCCTTCCGGGGCAACCGCATCAGCAACAACGGCCGCTACGGCTACTGGCAGCACAACCTCGCCGGCGGCGACGAGGAAGCGGCCACCGACATCGTCCTGGAGAGCAACGACATCCGGCACAACGCCCTGGACGGCATCCGCCTCGACGCCCCCCTGAGCGAGCCGGCGTTCATCGGCAACCGCGTCCACGGCAACGGCCGCCGCACCGCACCGGCCGCCCGGGGAGGCGGCGAGGGCGTGCGGTTCACACCCCTGACGATGACCGACGACAGCGCCGACTGGGCCCCGGACGCGCACCACGGCAAGGAGCTGACCGTGGGGACGCAGACCGCCCTCGTCGTGGGCAACACGGCGACCGAGCTGCGCCTGGCCCCGGAGCGCCCCGGCGCCCGCACCGCCTGGACCGGCGGCACCCCGCCGCCCGGCTCCGCCTACCGGCTCCCCGGCGCCCCCGGCCGCCGTGCCGGCCTCACCGCGGACTCCGCGCTCACCCACCCCTACGTGCACGGCAACCGCGTGTGGGACGACGGGCAGCCCCGCACCCAGTCCCACGCCCTGTGGGTCACGGCCGGTGCCACCTGGACCGGCGGGCGGGTCTCCGGCAACGACTTCGGCGGCAACGCCTGTGCCGCCACCCGCTTCGACTCCGCCCCGGGCGGCGGACGGTGGCGGGACAACGACGGGTGATCGATCCCGGGCCCGGCGGGCCGTCACGGCCGCCGCAGCGCGTCCACCGCGATCCGCGCCGCCGTGCCGATCACCGCGTCGGCCGCCGGCAGCGTGGCCGCGGGGTTGGCGGTACGGGTGAAGACCGCCACGGCGTAGCGCCCGCCGTCGGGGTACTCGACGACGCCGACCTCGTTGCGCAGGGTGGGCAGGCTGCCGGTCTTGCCGGCCACGTGGACGTCGTCGAAGGGGAAGCCGGAGGCCAGCCGGTGCGGCCAGACCTGGAGGCCCAGGATGCGGCGCATGGCCGCGCCGTACGGTGCCGGGCAGGCCTCGTCCCGCCAGACGGCGGCGAGCAGCCGGGTCATGTCCCGCGGGGTGCTGCGGTTGGTGCGGGCCGGGTCCAGCGCCCGCAGCCGGGCGATGACGTGCGGGTCGGTCAGGGCCCTCGCGCCCCGGGGGCCGGCGTCCTCCCGCATGGTGGCCAGCATCTCGGCGAAGCCGTGCACCGCGCGGGTGCGGGTCAGGCCGAGGCGGGCCGTGGTGCGGTTGACGGCGTCCAGGCCGACCCGGCGCAGCAGCAGGTCGGCGGCGGTGTTGTCGCTGACGGACATCATCAGGAACGCGGCGTCGCGCAGCGAGAGACGGACCGGGTCGAGCATGGCGGCCAGGCCGGTCGGTCCGGGCGTGCGTTCCTCCGGCGGCGGGCCTTCGACCTGCTCGGTGAGGTCCAGCTCGCCCGCCGCCGCCCGCTCGTGCAGCGTGACCAGCACGCACAGCTTGTGGACGCTGGCCGTGCACACCGGCTGCTCGCCCCCGGCGTCGACCTGCGCGCCGGAGTCGATGTCGAGGGCGTGCAGCCGACCGGTGACCCCGGCTTCGGCGAAGGCCGCGTCGATACGGCCGAGGGTGTCGGTCACAGCCAGAACTCCGATGCCGGGCGCAGGTGCAGCGGTCGCGCGGACGGCTCCGCGGTCGCACCGGCCGTCGTGCGCAGCGCGTGCGTGGCCGCGTCCGCGAAGGCGCCGACGGCGGCGTCACCGCGCCCCTTCGGCCAGGCCACGGAGTGCCGCCAGGCCAGCGGGGCCCCGGCGAGCGGGCGCCAGACCAGGTCGGGGTCCCTCTCGCCGCCGGCCACGAGGTGGGCGTCGTGCGGAGCGAGGGCCACCGCCGCCGCGGACAGCACCAGGCCGCGGACGAAGCTGTCGCCCTGCGCGTGCCGTACGGCGGCCGGGGTGTAGCCGTGCCGGGCGCAGGTGGTGAGCAGGTCGTCGTAGACCGCGGGCGCGTTGGTGCGCGGGAACAGGATCAGGTCGTAGCCGGTCAGGGACGCGAGCGGGACCTCGGCCGGCCCGGCCGCGGTGGCCGAGCGCGGCAGCAGGACGCCCAGTTCGCGGCGGAGGACCGGGCCGAGTTCCAGGCCGGTGACGTCGCAGGGGTGGTGGATCAGCCCGACGTCCAGGTCGTGCGCGGCGAACGCGGTGAGCTGCTCGGTGGTGGACAGTTCGTGCAGCTCCAGCTCCAGGCCGGCGTGGCGGTCCCGGAAGCCCGCCAGCAGCGCGGCGACGGTCTCACCGGAGAGGTCGGGGGAGAGGGCTGCGCGCAGCAGGCCGGTCTCGCCGTTGCGGATGCGGCGCGCGGTGGCCAGGAGGGACTCGGAGCGGGCGAGCACTTCCCGGGCCTCGGCCAGCAGCAGGGTGCCCGCCTCGGTGATGGTCACCTGCCGGCTGGTGCGCTCGAAGAGGCGGACGCCCAGCTCCCTCTCCAGCCGCTGGATGCGCTGCGACAGCGGGGGCTGGGCCATGCCCAGCCGGGCGGCGGCACGTCCGAAGTGTGACTCTTCTGCAACAGCCACAAAGCACTCCAGGTGCCGCACCAGGTCCACGACCAGTAATCATATCGGGGATTGATCGATTCCAGGGCGATAGCACTCTTGGACATGAGAGCGGCGGCGTTGCTCTCCTCGGTGCATGCCCCTCCCCCAGCGCTCCCGTGCGTCGGGCGCCTTCGCCCCCCTTGCCGCCGCCCTCGCCCTGCTGCTCGCCGGGTGCGGCTCGTCCGCCGAGCCGGCGCGGCCGGCCGCCGCACCGTCGCCCGCCGCCACGCCGTCCGGCTCCGTCACGAGCACGCCGGGCACCCGTGAGCAACTGCGCGTGGACGGCCGTACCCGCCACTACCTGCTGCACCGCCCGACGGCGGACGGGGCGCCGGGTGACGACCGGTCGGGCACAGGTCGTCGCAAGGCGCTGATCATCGCCTTCCACGGCCGCGGCTCCTCCCCGGCCGAACTGCGCGAGCAGAGCGGGCTCACGGCCGACGCCCGGGCGCGCGGCATGCTGATCGCCTTCCCCGAGGGGCTGCGCGAGGCGTGGGGCGCCGGTACGCGGGCGACCGCCCAGCGGCCCGATCCGGACCTCGACGTGCGCTTCACCGAGGCGCTCGTCGGGCACCTCGTGCGCACCGAGGGGGCCGACCCCGCACGGGTCCACGTCGTCGGCTTCTCCAACGGCGGTTCGATGGCGCTGCGCATGGCCGCCGAGCGCCCCGGGCTGGTGGCGGGCGCGGCCTCGGTCTCCGGTCAGCTGCCCTCCGGGTCCGCCGCCGTGGAGCCGGCCGGGCCGGTGCCGGTCATGGTCGTCTACGGCGAGGACGACCCCGTGCGCCCGCCGGCCGGATGGCCCTCCCCGCCGCCCGACCCCCGGGAGCCGATCACGCCGACCCGGTCGGCGCGGGCCAGCGCCGAGGCGTTCGCGGTGGCGGGCGGCGCGGGCGAGCCGGTCACCGGCCGGGAGCGCGGATACGACCGGACCGTGTGGCGGCTGGCGAAGAGCGCGGGCGAGGTACGGCTGCTCGTCGTGCACGACGCGGGCCACACCTGGCCGGGGTCGTCCCTCACCCCGCCGAAGGGCTTCGGCCCCACCAGCGAGGCCCTGAACGCCACCGCCGAGATCCTCGGCTTCTTCACGCACGGTCACTGAACCGGCCCCCGGGCCACTCACGGACAAGGAAATCCTCGGATGTCGCACCACGCACACCTCCCGCCCGCCCCCCGCCGCGGGCCCCGCACCGCCGTGCGGGCCGGCATCGCGGTGGCCGCCGTCCTCGCGGTCGCCGCCGGCGGCTCGTACGCCGCCGGGATCGGCCCCTTCGCGCGCGGCGACGACGGCCCCGACCCCGCCACCATGGAGCAGGCCCGCGGCTTCCTCGCCGACTGGGCGGCGGGGCGGCTGCCGAGCGCGGCCGAACGCACCACCAGACCCGACCGGGCGCAGGAGGTGCTGCAGAGCTTCACCGCGGGGCTCGACATCACCGGGCCCAAGCTGACCGCGGCGCCCGGCGAGGACACCGAGGAGGCCGAGGACGGCACGGTCACCGTGCCCTACACCGCCCGGATGCCCGTCGAGGGCCTGGGGACGTGGACGTACCGCGCCGAGCTGCCGCTGCGCGAGCAGGGCGACGGTTCCTGGAAGGTGGACTGGCGGCTGTCGCTGGTCCACCCGCGGCTGAGCGAGACGGAGAAGTTCCGGCTGGAGCGGGAGGAGACCGAGCCACCGGAGGTCGTCGACCGCGACGGCGAGAAGCTCACCGGCGCCGAGTACCCGTCGCTGACGCCCGTCCTGAACCGGCTCGGCGGCGGGGCGGGCGGCGGGCCGCGCGGGTCGGTGGAGCTGGTGGACCGGGTCACCGGCGAGGTCGAGCGCACGGAGGCCGAGTTCGGCGAGCCGCCGAAGGCCTCGGCGGACGACGGGCCCGTCCGCACCACCCTCGACGCGACCTGGCAGGCCGCGGCGGAGAAGGCGCTCGCCGCGGCCGGCGGCAAGAACGCCGCACTCGTCGCCCTGCGCATCGACGACGGCGAGATCCTGGCCGTCGCCAACTCCCCGGCGTCCGGCTTCAACCGCGCCGTCTCCGGCACCTACGCGCCCGGCTCCACCTGGAAGCTCGTCACCAGCAGCGCACTGCTGATGAAGGGCGCGGTGGCGCCGGACGACGTGGTGGACTGCCCGAAGTACCTGACGGTCGGCAAGCGGTTCCAGAACGTGGAGCTGTCCGAGTTCCCGGGCGCGACCTTCGCCAAGGACTTCACCGAGTCCTGCAACACCGCGTTCATCAGCCTGCGCGACAGGCTCGCCGAGGGGGAGCTGGGCGAGGTGGCCCGCACGTACTTCGGCGTCGGCCAGGAGTGGCACATCGGGGTGCCGTCGTACGACGGTTCGGTCCCGGTGCCCAAGGACGCGACGGAGAAGGCGGCGTCGATGATCGGGCAGGGCCGGGTGCAGGCCAATCCGCTGATCATGGCGTCGGTGACGGCCACGGCGGTGTCCGGACGCTTCCACCAGCCGTCGCTCACCGCCGGCACCGAGGACGAGACCCGCACCGAGCCGCTCCCGGACGAGGTCGTCACGCAGCTGCGCGCGCTGATGCGGGCCACCGTCACCGAGGGCACCGCGAGCGTCCTCGCCGACCTGCCCGGCGAGGTCGGCGCCAAGACCGGTACCGCCGAGGTCTCCGAGGACCAGGAGAACAACGGCTGGCTGGTCGCCCACCGGGGCAACGTCGCCGTGGCCGTCGTCGTCGAGGAGGGCGTCACCGGCGGCGGTTCGGCCGGCCCGGTCGTCCACAGCCTGCTGTCGGCGGTGCCGGGCGACCCCGCGTGAGCGGCGGGGCGGGCGCCGGTCAGTCCTCCCGGCGGACCGCCTCGCCCTGGATCACCCGGGGCGGCTCCCCGGCCGCTCCGGGCGTCCCGGTCTCCCGCATCGCCCGGCGCTCGGCCTTGAGGATGCGGGCCGACTTGCCCGCCGAGCGGGTCAGCTCCGGCAGCTTCTTCACGGCCAGTACGGCGATGACGACGATGAGGATGATGGCGAGTTCACTCAGCCCGAACATGCGTGCCCCCTGTCGGTCGGGTGTCGGTCGGCGTCGGATCGGTCGGCGACCGCACCAGTGTCGGTCAGAGATCGAACCCATGGCTATGTCTACACCTATGTAGAGGAATAAACTGGGGCGAGCAAAAGGTTGACCGAAACGCTTTGCCCGCCCTTTACCATGGGTGCGGACACGTTTCTCGACTCGTCAAGGAGCCCCGTTCCGTAATGGAGCCTCCCAGTACCGGCTGTGTCATAGCCCGCGGTGACCTCGCCGCGGCCCCCGAGGGAGCGGGGGTGGCACGGTGACCGAGGTCCTGCTGCTCCTGCTGGCCCTCCTCCTCACCCTGGCCTGCGCTGTCTTCGTCGCGGCCGAGTTCTCGCTGACCACCGTCGAGCGCGGCGACCTGGAGCGTGCCGCCGAGTCCGGCGAGCGCGGCGCCGAGGGCGCCCTGAAGGCCGTACGCCGCCTGACCGTCCAGCTCTCCGGCGCCCAGCTCGGCATCACCGTCACCTCGCTGGTCATCGGCATGCTCGCCGAGCCGTCTCTCGCCGCGCTGCTGCGCGGACCGCTGCGGGCGATCGGCCTGGGCGGCGCGGCCCCGACGGTGGCGACCCTGCTCGGCGTGGCGGTCTCCACCGTCGTGCTGATGGTCGTCGGCGAGCTGGTCCCCAAGAACTGGGCGATCTCCCGGCCGCTGGCCGTCGCCAAGGTGGTGGCGGGCCCGCAGCGTGGCTTCACGGCCGCGTTCGGCCCGTTCATCACCCACCTGAACAACACCGCCAACCGCTGCGTCCGCCGCTTCGGCCTGGAGCCGGCCGAGGAGCTGGCGTCCGCCCGCACCCCCGAGGAACTGGTCGCCCTGGCCCAGCACTCGGCCGCGGAGGGCGCCCTGGAGGCGGACTCGGCGGAACTGTTCGTCCGCACTCTGCACCTGAGCGAGCTGACCGCCGAGAACGTGATGACGCCCCGCGTCGACGTCAAGGCGCTGGAGGCGCACGCCACGGCCGCCGACGCGGCCAACCTCACCCACGCCACCGGCCTGTCCCGCTTCCCGGTGTACCGCGAGAGCCTGGACGAGGTCGTCGGCACGGTGCACATCCGCGACGTGCTGGCCCTGGAGCCGCAGCGGCGGGCGGTCACCCCGGTCACCGAGCTGGCCACCGCGCCGCTCCTGGTCCCCGACAGCCTGCCCGCCGACCGGCTCCTGGAGCGCATGCGCGCCTCCCGCACCATGGCCGTCGTCATCGACGAGTACGGCGGTACGGCGGGCGTGGCGACGGTGGAGGACATCGTCGAGGAGGTGGTCGGCGAGGTCCGCGACGAGCACGACCCGGTCGAGGTGCCGGACCTGCTGCCGGCCC
Organism: Streptomyces hamibioticus; assembly: GCF_047946815.1. Lineage (NCBI taxonomy): Bacteria > Bacillati > Actinomycetota > Actinomycetes > Kitasatosporales > Streptomycetaceae > Streptomyces > Streptomyces hamibioticus. Next base: position 3,575,748 of record NZ_JBKKQY010000001.1, on the reverse strand, counting down.
CCGCCGACGCCGAGGGCCGCGAGGCCTGGGAGGCGGACGGGTCGGTCCGCATCGACCGGCTCGCGGCGATCGGCCTGGCCGCGCCCGAGGGGCCGTACGAGACCGTGGCCGGCCTCGTCGCCACCCACCTGGCGCGCATCCCGGCCAAGGGCGACGCCGTCGACCTCGACGGCTGGCGGGTGGACGTCCTCGACGTCGACCACCACCGCGCCGACCGGGTCCGCATCACGGCGCCCGTCCCGGCCCAGAAGGCCGGGCAGCAGCCGGAGGTGGTCCGGTGACCGCGCTCCAGCTCCTCATCGGCGGCCTGACGCTGCTGACCAACGCCTTCTTCGTGGGCGCCGAGTTCGCGCTGATCTCGGTGCGCCGCAGCCAGATCGAGCCGCGCGCGAAGGAGGGCGACAAGCGCGCCCGCATGACCCTGTGGGGCCTGGAACACCTCTCGGCGATGATGGCCACGGCCCAGCTGGGCATCACCGTTTCCTCGCTGGTGCTGGGCGCGGTCGCCGAACCGGCCATCGCACACCTGCTGGAGCCCGCGTTCGAGGCGGTCCACATCCCGCACGCGCTGGTCCACCCGATCGCCTTCGCGATCGCCCTGGCCCTGGCGACGTACCTGCACATGCTGGTCGGCGAGATGATCCCGAAGAACATCGCGCTGGCCGCCCCGGCCGCCACCGCGCTGCTCCTCGGCCCGCCGCTGGTCGCCCTCACGCGGGCGCTGCGTCCGGTGATCTTCGGCATCAACGCCTTCGCCAACGGCCTGCTGAAGCTGTTGCGGGTCGAACCGAAGAACGAGGTCGAGGCGGTCTTCACCGACGACCAGCTCGCCCGCATGGTCGTGGACGCCAGCGAGGCCGGCCTGCTCACCCCGGCCGACGGCGAACGCCTGCGCGACGCCCTGGAACTGGGCACCCGCCCGGTCGGCGAGATCCTGGTCCCGGCCGCGCAGATGCGTACGGTGGCCCACACCGTCACCCCGGCCGAACTGGAGCGGCTGGCCGCCGAGGCGGGCTACTCCCGCTTCCCGGTCACCGGCCCGGACAACGCCCTGCTCGGCTACCTCCACATCAAGGACACCCTGGGCCTGACCGACCGCGACCGGCCGTTCCCGCGCACGGCCCTGCACACGGTCACCCGGGTCCGCATCGACACCCCGCTCGACGACACCCTCACCGCCCTGCGCGCCGACGGCAGCCACCTGGCCGCGGTCACGGGCGAGACCGGCACGGTCCTCGGCTTCGTGACGATGGAGGACGTCCTGACCGAACTGGTCGGCCCGGCGCCGACGACGGCCTGATCCGGGACGAGGCAGGTCCCGAGCACGGTCGGCGGCCGCCGCGGGGCCGTCAGCCGGCGGACACGGTCCACTGGCCGGTGTTGCCCGAGAAGCCGCTGTTCATCGCGGACTGCACCATGTCGGTCTCGGAGCTCGCCGGGACCTCGAAGGTGATGAACCCCAGCGCGCTGTCCCCGGGAGCGATCGTCACGCTCCCAGGGAAGCCGGGGCCGGCGGCGGTGTCGTGAACGACGAGCCGAACTGCCGGCCCTGTGCGTCGACCAGCCTGGCGCCGTTGGACGGGGAGTCGCTGCAGACCGCCGTACCGGTGTTCTGCAGCCGGAACTGCACGGCCACGAACCGCTCACCCGCCTCCGGAGTGGAGAACTCGTTCTCGGCACCGGCCGGGTCGACGACCTTCACCACGGTGACGGCGAGGGCCTCGCCCTCCTGCGTGCCGGTGAGGCCGAGGGGGTCACCCACGGCCGCCTCGGCCGGGCGGGGGGGAGAGGGCGACCCACGGGTGTCTCGGGGGACGGGGACGCCGTCCGCTCGCCCGGAGCGCCGGTCGTCGCCGTGGCACGGGCCGTCGCCGGATCGGTGGTGACGGTCTCCTCGCCGGTGCAGGCGACGGCCGCCGCGACGAACCCGGCCGGCAGGAAACCGAGGATGCGCCGCATCGCTCCTCCCCGGGAAGTCACGGACCCGGTAGGACATGACTCAGCTTCCTCCCACCCGGGCCCGCCCGCATCCGGGCGAGGACCGCCCCCGGCCCGCCGGGACGGCGGAGGTCCGGCCGGCCGGTGGAAGCCGCCCCGCCGCCCCGCCGCCTCGCACCCGGGCCCGGGCGTGGGCGCGGTGCCGCGGATGCGGGGCTCGACGAGGCGAGTGACGTGCACGGGCACCGGGCCGGTCACGGAGCCGGTCCACGGCGGTACCCAGCCACCCGCGCGGGCGGTACGGGGACGGCCCGCCCGGCCGTCACGTCACACGCCCACGCCCGAATCTCCGCCGGCCCGCGCGCCTTTGCCGCCTCACCTCACGCGGCCCTGGCTCTCCTCTTCCTCCTCGCTCTCCTCGTCGGGCAGGTGGACGTCGTGGACGGTGATGTTCACCTCGACGACCTCCAGCCCGGTCATGCGCTCCAGGGCCTCGATGACGTTGGTGCGGACATCGCCGGCGACGTCCACGACGGAGAGGCCGTACTCGATGACCAGATCGAGGTCCACGGCGGTCTGCCGCTCGCCCACCTCGACCTTGACGCCCCGGGTCACGCTGGGGCGGCCGCCGGGGACCCGGTCACGGACGGCGCCGACGGTCCGGGCCATCCCGGTACCGAGGCTGTGCACGCCGTCCACCTCCCGCGCGGCCATTCCCGCGATCTTCGCCACCACGCCGTCGGCGATGGTGGTGCGCCCGCGGGTCTCGGCCGGGGAGTCCGGGCCGCTGCGGCCCTGCAACGTCGTCTGCCCGGTACCGGACCGGGTCTCGTCCGTGGAGGGACGGCTGGCAGTGTCCGACATGATCGCCTCCCGAGGGTTTCGGCGCGGTGCCCCTCGAAGGAACGGGACACACTCCTCGGCTGAGTTCCTCGCCCACGCCAGGTGATGCATGCCACATGGCGTGGGCGGTCAGCGAAGGACGATCCGGAGGTTCCGTGGCCCTAGGCCGCCCGGCCGAGCGCGGACTGCTGCCGACGGGGCCGGCGGCCGCGACGGCTGCGGGAGGCAGAGGACGGCGCAGAGGACGAGGACGCGGCGCGGCGGGGGCGTGCCGGGGCGGGCACGGTGATGACCACCGGGACGCCGGAGGGCGCCTGGGCTCCGGTGATGCGGCTCAGCTCCGCCTCGCCGGGCTGCACCGGCGTGATCCGCGGGGTGACGCCGGCCGACGCCATCAGCCGGCTCATGTCGCGGCGCTGGTCGGGGGTCACCAGGGTGACGACCCTGCCGGACTCGCCGGCGCGGGCCGTGCGTCCGCCGCGGTGCAGGTAGTCCTTGGGGTCGCTGGGCGGGTCGACGTTGACGACCAGGTCGAGGTTGTCGACGTGGATGCCGCGCGCGGCGACATTGGTCGCCACCAGAACGGTCACATGGCCGTTCTTGAAGTGGTCGAGCGTCCGCGTGCGCTGCGGCTGGGACTTCCCGCCGTGCAGGGCCGCGGCGCGTACGCCGCTGCTCAGCAGGTGCTTGGTCAGCCGGTCCACCGCGTGCTTGGTGTCCAGGAACATGATCACTCGGCCGTCCCGCGCCGCGATCTCGGTGGTCGTCTGCCGCTTGTCTGCCTCGTGCACATGGAGCACGTGGTGCTCCATCGTGGTGACCGCCCCCGCGGACGGGTCGACGGAGTGGACCACCGGGTCGGTCAGGTAGCGGCGGACCAGCAGGTCGACGTTGCGGTCCAGGGTCGCGGAGAACAGCATCCGCTGCCCCTGGGGGCGCACCTGGTCGAGCAGCGCGGTGACCTGGGGCATGAAGCCCATGTCCGTCATCTGGTCGGCCTCGTCGAGGACGGTGATGGCGACGTCGTCGAGCCGGCAGTCGCCCCGGTCGATGAGGTCCTTCAGCCGGCCCGGCGTCGCGACGACGACCTCCGTGCCGGCCCGCAGCGCACCGGCCTGCCTGCCGATCGACATCCCACCGACCACGGTGGCCGACCGCAGCCCGACGGCGCGGGCGTACGGGGCGAGCGCGTCGGTGACCTGCTGGGCGAGCTCGCGGGTGGGCACGAGGACCAGGGCGAGGGGCTGCCGCGGCTCGGCGCGCCGGCCCGCCGTACGGGCCAGCATGGCCAGGCCGAAGGCCAGGGTCTTGCCGGAGCCGGTGCGGCCGCGGCCCAGGACGTCCCGCCCGGTCAGGGAGTTGGGCAGGGTCGCCGCCTGGATCGGGAACGGCACGGTCACGCCCTCCTGGCCCAGCGCGGCCAGCATCGGGGCGGGCAGGCCGAGGTCGGCGAACGACTCGACGGCGGGCAACGCGGGCGTGGTCGTCACCGGAAGCGCGAATTCGCCCTGCGGCGCGCTCGGCCGGCGTCCGTTCCCCTTGGAACGGCGCGGGGCGCCGGAGCGGCCGGCGGCGGAACCGCCGAAACGGTCGTAGGTGCGCTTATTGCGTGCTCGGTTCATACAGGAACCTTCAGACTTTCCTTGATGCGGCACGTGTCAAGGAAATCGCGCAGCAATTTTGCCGGCACAGAGAATCGCGAGAACGAGCCGAAGACGGTGGCGGGCGAGCGGGAGCGATTCGGCGGGGAACGCATCACCGTGCGGTCGACCGTGCGGTGAAAATCCCCCCTGAGAAGCCCCGGAAATCAGCGAGCTGGGGCCCGCACCCCAAGGTGCGGGCCCCAGCTACGACGTATGCGTCAGTGCCGTGGTCAGGCGGGAACGATGTTCTCGGCCGTCGGGCCCTTCTGGCCCTGACCGATGTCGAACGTCACCTTCTGGCCCTCCTGAAGCTCGCGGAAGCCCTGGGTGGCGATGTTCGAGTAGTGGGCGAAGACGTCGGCGCCGCCGCCGTCCTGCTCGATGAAGCCGAAGCCCTTTTCCGCGTTGAACCACTTCACGGTGCCAGTAGCCATTTTTTTCTCCTTCGGGACGGTGTTCGAAGTTCGCCGTGTGCGTACTTCGGTCGCCGTGATGATCACCCCGTCGGAAAACGTCCTGGCAACCACAACTGCAACTGGCGTCGACACTACCATGCCGCCATCGCCGGGGCGCGAAAAAATTATCCGCTTCCCACCTGCGCCCAGGAATATTCCTCGATCGGCGCGAAAATTCCTGACTTCTTGACCCGCCCGGCCCAGTGCCCTGACCTCCCTCGACGAGCCGGTGTGCCGCGGCCGTGATCGCCGGCGAGGACACCGGCGGCCTCGCCCGGACCCCGTGATGCGACGAAGGCCACATCCACCCGCTCAGGCGGGGGCGCCGAGCGCGGCGGTCATGAGTGGCTCGGCGGCCTCCTCGGTGGTCTCGGGCGGTACGACCAGCAGGTCCCGGCGGCCTTGGCCGGGGGCGAGCAGTACGACCGTGTTCGGCGCGTGCAGCGCGGTGGCCTCGTGCAGCCGTACGACCTGGTCGCGGACGAGCATCCGGTCCGGCGCCGCGGACCAGGCCGCGCCGTTCACCGTGACGCTGGTGATCTGCCCCCAGGACGGGGGGAGTTCGGCCAGCAACCGCGGAAGCTCCGCCAGGAGGTCGTGGGAGCGGGGCCACCACGCGCCGTCGAGGCGGCGCGGCAGGGCGCTGTGGGGTGCCAGGCGCAGGCGGACGGCCGGTACGGACGGCGGCGGCGGCGGTGCTGTGGTGATCATGATGTTCCCTCGACGTTCCCTCGACGGCTGACGCGGCGGGCGGTGGCCGCGGACCGGGTACGGCGGGTGGCCGCGGTGCGGGGGTGCGGTGCGGCTCAGCGCCTCACGGCGGCCCGTCCTCGTGCGGGGCGGGCCTCCACGGCGGTCACCTGCCGTCGGCCGGCCGCCCGCGGGAGGCGGCCCCGCCGTCCCACGGGCCCGTCCTGCCGGTGGTGAAGAACAGCAGTACGGCACGGCACGAGTCGGGCTCCGGTCCCGCACCGGCGGCCGGGAGGTGCCGGGCGGCGCCGGGCGCCACGGAGAGCTGCGCGGCGGCGGGGAGCCCGTCGGAGGTCGAGGACATGGTGCCGACCTGTCTCGGAGGGCCCGCGCGTGCGCGGCCTTCCGGTGGGGTGTTCTCGCCGAGAACGAGACCGGCGCGGGAGCCGGTGTGCGACGTGCCCTCGGTACGACCACCGTACTCCCGTGCCGCCCGCTGCGGGCGTCACCCCGGTGACGCGGCGGGAACGCGCAGGGCGAGGAGGGCGACATCGTCGGCGCTGCCGGGCGGCACATGGGCCAGCACTTGGTCGCACAGCGCGTCCAGGGGCTCGTCGGCGAGCGCGAGGACCTGCCGGCGCAGCCGGTCCAGACCGGTGTCGAGGTCGATGCCCGGGGTCTCGATCAGTCCGTCGGTGTACAGCAGCAGTGTGGAGCCCGGCGCCAAAAGCTGGGTGGCGTTCGGCCGGCTCGCGCCGGTGGCCGGACCGGCGCCGAGGAGAAGTCCCTGGCCGGCTTCCAGGTACCGGGCCTCTCCGTCCGGGGTGAGCAGCAGCGGCGGCGGATGTCCGGCGCTGGACCACTGAAGCGTCCAGGGGCCGGTGTGCGGGTCGCCCGTGACCCGGGCGAGCACGAGGGTGGCCATGGGGACGGTGGTGATGACCGGCATGGCGTCGTCGAGACGGTCGACGACGGCGCCCGGCGGCCCGGTGTGGTCCCAGGCCAGTGAGCGCAGGATGCCGTGCAGTTGCGCCATGCCGGCCGCCGCGGTCAGGTCGTGGCCCACGACGTCACCGATGACCAGCGCGAGCGTGCCGTCCCGCAGCTCGAACGCGTCGTACCAGTCGCCGCCGACCTGCGAACCGGCCGGCGCGGGCTGGTAGCGGGCGGCCAGCCGCATGCGGCCGGGCTGGGGCAGCGGGGCGAGCAGGTTGCGCTGCATGGCCTCGGCGACGGCCCGCTGCCGGCCGAACCGGCGGGCGTTGCCGATGACCAGCCCGACTCGCCGGCCGATGTCGCTCACCACGGCCAGGTCACCGGCGTCGAAGGGGTGCGCCGGGTCCGTGCGCACCACCGTCAGGGCGCCGGTGACCTGCTGCTCGGCGCCGAGCGCCACCGTGATGGCGGACGTCGCGCCCACCGCCCGCAGAAAGTCGCCGTGGGCGGTGGTCAGGGCGGTGCGGGCGCGGGGCGGTGCCGCCGTCTCCGCGGGGCCATGGAGGACCGGCTCCCCGCCGTGGAGCACCTGGACCAGAGGTGAGCGCGCCGCCTCCCGGGCGTCGGGAAGGGGCTCCCGCCAGTTCTCGTGCCGGGCGTTGCGGCCCGCGGGCCCGGTCACCGCCACCCGGTGGACCTCATCGGAGCCGAGCCGGAGATCCACCGCCACCCAGTCGGCCAGGCGGGGAACCAGCAGATGGCCCAGACGGGCGAGGGCCTCGTCCGTCTCCAGCGTCTGGCCGAGGACGTCCGTGATCTGCGCGACCAGCGTCAGCCGTTCGGTGAGACTCTCCAGGGCGCGCGTACGGGCCGCGCGTTCCCGGCGCGCGCTGCGGTCCCCGGTCGCGTCCATGAGCAGTACGGCCGTGCCCGGGGCCGGCCCGTCGTCCGGCAGGGGAGAGGCGGACCAGGAGACCGCGATCAGGCGGCCGTCGCCCCGCAGATGGCTGTCGCCCTCCCCGCGCGCCGCGGTCCGCTCGGCCAGCGCGTGGAGCAGGGGGCACTGATCGCGCGGGATCCTGCCGCCGTCCGCGTCGCGGTGCAGCAGGTCATGGGCGTCCTGCCCGAGCATCGCCGCCGCACGGCGGCCCAGCAGCCGCTCGGCGGCCGGGTTGACCGCGAGGATCCGCCCGCCCGGGTCCACGACGACCAGGGCCGCGCCCAGGTGCTCCACGACGTGCGGCCAGAGACCCGGGCCGGTCGCCGGCGACCGCCGCCCCTCGTCTCCGGCACCGAGCACCGGACCCTCCGTCAAGCCGCCCTCCAGTCGTGGAAGCCCTCACCTTCACCGCATGCCGCGGGCGCACCGGCGGACCGTACCAGTGGTTCGGTGCTCGCCCACAGCAACCCGCCCAGGTCACCGCACGGCACGCGTGTGTCGTCGACTCCTCCGCCGGACATCCTGCGTAGCCTCCCGAGTGCGAAGAGTGATCATCTGATGGCTGTGCGTGCACGGCCGAGGGAGCGTGACGTCGTGTTGAGAGCGTGGCTGCTGAGAGTCCTGGCCGTCGCAGCGGCCGTCTTCCTGGTGCTCGGCGGGCAGTCGGCCGGTGCGACCGCCGCGGGCCCGGCGAGCGGGCCGGCCGTCGTGGCCCCGCAGGAGGCCGCCGGGAACGCCGGGTCCGCCGAGATCGCCGAGAAGGCCGCGGGCGGCAGGACCGCCGTCATCGCGGTCCACCGCGATCAGGAGCGGGACGACCAGTGGCGGCACACCACCTTCCATCCGCCCGGGCCGGCCGTTCCCGAGGTCGCTTCGGCGCTGCGCGCGGTCGGTGCCGAAGTCGTCGTCGGAGACTTCTCCACCAGGCGCGGTACCGCCTACTTCTGGTCGGGGCTCGGCGCGGGTGGCGAGGACCTCGCGGAGCGGATCGCCACCGAACGGGGCGGTGTCGTCCTGGGCATGCTGCTGGAGCGGCGGGACATCGCGATGCCCGCCTGGGACGGCTCGCAGAAGGTCGAGGTGGCCTGGTCGGCGGTGTCGGAGGAGTACGCGCGGCAGGCGAGCGGCGTCGTGCACGTGATCCTCGGCCCGCACGTGCGGCCCGACGCGATCTGGTACACGGAGTTCGACCACCTCAAGCGGAACACGAAGGTCACCAAGGTGATTTCGGTGGACCCGCAGACGGGCGGGGAGGCTACGCTCTGGACCCGTGGACAGCAGCCACGCCGGTGATTCCCGGCTGACGGACGGCCGCCGCAGCCGGGCGGTGACCCTGTACCTGCTCGGCGCGGGAAGGCCGTATCCGAAGCTCAGCCCCGAGTCCGTACGGGAGGCGTTCGAGCCGGCCGAGGCCGAACGCCTCCTCGGGTACGCCGAGGCCGTGGTCGCCGAGATGAACGAGTTCCAGGCCGACTGGGCCGGCCGGAACCTCCAGACCGTCACCCTCGCCTACCAGGCCGACGCCCGCGCCCGCCACCCCGAACTCGACGAGACCGCCATCGACGCACTCGGCAGGGCCTACAGCTTCTGGTGGAGATAGCGAGGCGCCGGGGCGGTGAGGCGCCGGGGCGCAGGGGCGGCGGTGCCGCCGCAACGCCGCACCACCTCCGGTGACGAGTACGGTGGGCGCGTTGTTTATCGTCTTTCAGTGCGATCAATCGTGATGTCCGTCCGCGGGGCGGGCGGCTTGTCGTGGTGACGCCCCGGTGGCCGCGTTTCCGGCACCCGGCGCAGGTGGTCGTGGCCGGTTTCGCCACGGCCGTCGCGGTCGGGACCGGTCTGCTGATGCTGCCGGTGGCCAGGGCGGGGCCGGGCGGCGCCGGTGTGGTGGACGCGCTGTTCACCTCGACCTCCGCGGTGTGCGTGACCGGCCTGGTCGTCGTGGACACGCCCGGCTACTGGAGCGGATTCGGGCAGGCCGTGATCCTGGGGCTCATCCAGGTGGGTGGCTTCGGCATCATGACCTTCGCCTCGCTGCTGGTTCTGCTGGTCTCCCACCGCATCGGCCTGAAGGCGCGGATGACGGCCGCCGCGGAGACCAAGACCCTGGGACTGGGTGACGTCCGCGCGGTCGTGACCGGTGTGGTCAAGGTCAGCCTGCTGCTGGAGGCGGTCACCGCGCTGGTGCTGACCCTGCGGTTCGCCACCGCCTATGGCGAGTCCTGGCCGCGGGCGGTGTGGCTGGGCGTCTTCCACTCCGTCTCGGCGTTCAACAACGCCGGGTTCGCCCTGTACTCCGACAGCCTGATGGGCTTCGTCACCGACCCGTGGATCTGCCTGCCCGTCGCGCTGGCCGTCATCGCCGGCGGGCTGGGCTTCCCCGTGCTGTTCGAGGTGCACCGCCGGTTCCGCAGGCCGCGCGGCTGGACCCTGCACACCAAGATCGTGCTGTGGGCCTCCGGTGTCTTCCTGGTCGGCGGCAGCGCCTTCATCACCGCGATCGAATGGTCCAACCCGGCCACCCTGGGCCCCCTGGACACGTCCGGGAAACTGCTGGCCGGGTTCTTCCAGGGCGTCATGCCGCGCACCGCCGGGTTCAACAGCGTCGACACCTCCCAGATGAACCCGGCGAGCTGGCTGGGCACGGACGTGCTGATGTTCGTCGGCGGCGCCAGCGCGGGCACCGCCGGCGGCATCAAGGTCACCACCTTCGCCGTGCTGTTCTTCGTCATGTACGCCGAGATCCGGGGCGAGGGCGCGGTCAACATCTTCCACCGCCGCCTGCACGGTGACCTTCAGCGCCAGGCGCTGACCGTGGTGCTGCTGTCCGTGGCCGCGGTCGCCGTCTCCACCCTGGCCTTCGTGGTGTTCACCGCCTACAGCCTGGACCAGTCGCTGTTCGAGGTGACCTCCGCCTTCGCCACGGTCGGGCTGTCCACCGGCATCACCGCGGACCTGCCCGCCGGCCTGCAGCTGCTGCTGGTCGGCCTGATGTTCATCGGCCGGCTCGGTCCCGTCACCGTCGCCTCCGCGCTCGCCCTGCGCAGCCGTGTCCGCCTGTACGACCTTCCCGAGGAGCGACCCGTCATTGGCTAGGAGAACCGCCCCCAAGAAGCGGCGCACGGGGCCGCACAGCTCCGTCGCCGTCATCGGCCTGGGCCGCTTCGGCCGCTCGCTGGCCCTGGAACTCGTCGACGAGGACACCGAGGTCCTCGGCATCGACGAGAACGCCGAGGTCGTCCAGGCCCTCTCCGGACTTCTCACCCACGCCGTCCGGGCCGACTCCACCAAGGAGGACGCCCTGCGTCAGCTCGGCGTCCACGAGTTCGACCGTGTCGTCGTCGCCATCGGCACCAACCTCGAGGCCAGCATCCTCACCGCCTCGCTGCTGATCTCCTTCGGCATCGAGAACGTCTGGGCCAAGGCCACCAGCGAGGCCCACGGCCGCATCCTCACCCAGCTCGGCGTCCAGCACGTCGTCTACCCCGAGCACGACATGGGCCGGCGCGTCGCCCACCTCGTGCGGGGCCGCATGCTCGACTACATCGAATTCGAAGACGACTTCGCCATGGTCAAGACCAGCCCGCCCGCCGACATCATCGGCCTCCCGCTGTCCAACAGCGCCGTCCGCTCCCGCCACGGCATCACCGTCGTCGCCATCAAGCGCCCCGGCGAGGGCTTCACCTACGCCACCGCCGACACCGTCGTGGAAGCGGACGACACCATCATCGTCGCCGGACGCACCCGGGCGACCGAACGCTTCAGCGAACTCCAGTGACGCCCCGCGCGCGGCGGCCAGGACCCCGAGTCCCGGCCGCCCACTGACCGGCCGCCCGGCGGCACACACCGCGGCAGGCCGTCCTGGTCGGTCACCGGTGTGAACCCGTGGCCGGCCGTCCTGGTCGGTCACCGGTGTGAACCCGGCGGCCCGCAGGAGCGCGGCGTACTTGGTTCTGCAGTGCCGGTCGACGGCGAAGCCGACGGGCAGGAGGGCCATCAGCGCGGCCCAGGCGACGACGGCGAGGAAGCTGCCTGCGGTGGCGTCCGAGCCGAGCGCGAAACCGATGGGCACGGCCGGCGGAACGGCGTCGATACCCGAGAGCAGGACCAGCTGCTTGGTGGTGTACATGGCGGTGATGTCGAACGTGATGCGGGCCTTGAGGAGCTCGACCGCTTCGGGCACCAGGGGCGGCAGCGCGCCCCCGTCGCCCGCGTCCGGTACCGCGCCCGGTTCTGCGCCGCCCGCGCGCGGGCCTGTGGGCCGGGGTCGGGCACGAGCAGCATCACGTAACCGTGGCCCTGAGCCCCGCCGCCCTGCCATATGTCTGCGTACTCGTACCCGAACTGCTGGGCGATGGCGGCGAGACGGGCGAGGGTCTTCATGGTCGGCATGGCGGGGCTCGCCTCGACGGGCTCTCCGCTCGCCATCTGCCGCGCATGCCGCTTGCCCACTGGTCCCTCCCCCGACACCCGCGCGGCCCTGGCAGTCGCCGGCAGTGCCGTCAGCTCTTCCCCGGACATCACTTGCCGGACATCACGAGGTTGCCGATCACCGGTTGCCGCCGCAACCAGACCCCGGCCCGGGACGGACGGCCACGGCGGCCGTCCGCCGGATGCCGTCGCCGGCCACGACCCCGACCTGCCCCCCGGCCCCGGCGCCGAGGCCGCGACCGAAACGGCATCCGCCCCGGCCGCCGTGCCGCCCCGGCCGCCGTGCCGCCCCGGCCGCCGTGCCGCCCCGGCCGCCGTGCCGCCCCGGTCGCCGTGCCGCCCCGGCCGCGCGCAGGCGCCGGACATGCGCCCCCGCTCACCAGGACCCGCCTCCCGCCTCCGGCGCAGCCGCTTCACGCCCGCTGGGGCTCCGGGACGGGCAGCTGAATAAGATGTGCTCCCATGTCGAACCCTGATGAGCTGCTCGTCGCCATTTCCGCCGCGGTGGAGTCCGAGCGGAGCAATCAGATGTCCCTGACCGTGGTCGTCGGCGGCGCCGTCATCACCGGCCGACTGGCTCCCGAGGCCGTGTGGCGGGAGCGGGTGGCGGAGGTCCTGAAGGACTCCGACCGGCTCGGCCCGTTCGCCGACGTCTTCGCCCGCGGCCCACGCGAGAGCCGGCCGGGCCGCGGCGAGGCACCCACGCACCTGCACTTCCACCTGGCCCGGATCCTGCAGGGCAGCCTCGGGATCCCCGAGACGGGGGGCATGTACCGAGTCGCGATCAAGGACGTCAGCGCCTGGACCGTGGGCGATTTCAGCTACATCGACCGCTGAGTCGCTGCCCCGCTCCGCTTCTCCGCGGTGCAGTTCCCGAGGCGGTCTCCACCCGTCCTCTTACGTCCACGGGCGCGGCCCCGGGACGGGCGCGGCCCCGGAACGGTCGCGGCAGGCGAACCCGAGGCGCACCACGCCCCGGGCGACTTCGCCTGTCACGACCGTCCGCCCGGCGCGCGAGGGGTGATCCGCCGGCAGCCCGGCGACGAACGTCAGCGCGAGGTCGCCGTCGCCAGACCTGGCGCACAACACCATGCCCCCCGCGATGCGGCCGACCCGGGGCCTCGGAGCCGCGGCACGCACCAACTCGCCAAGCTGCGGTTTTCGTAGGAACACACAAACTACGGCTTTCAGGCCGCTCAAGCTTCATGCCTTCAACGCCTGTCTGAAACAGGACAGTTGACGATGTACTCCTCGGACATGCCGAATCGACGAACTGGAAAAGTCTTGTCCGAGAAGCAGCCCGGCCGTCAGATCGAGATCTCCTGGCCCGACCTCGGCATCACGGTCACCGCCGACCTCGACGACCGCAACCCGGCACTCGCCGACGCCCTGTGGGACTCCCTGCCGTACCAGAGTCTTCAGGGACACGCCCTCATCGCGGGCGAACACCTCTACCACGTAGCGCCGATACCCACTCTGCTGCACACCCCCCACACCACCCGCATCCCGGACCGGCGCGAGGCCCCCGACGGCACCGTGTTCTGCTCCGGCCTGCAGCACCTGGGCATCAAGTACGGCACCCTGACCGAGCCGATGCCCGCCACCCCCGTCGGCCGGATCCGTGAGGCGGACATGCCCGCCCTGCTGGAAGCCGGGGCCGCGATCTGGGACGCCGTCTACTCCACGAAGAAGCAGGTCCTCGCCGAGGTGCGCCGCGCGGGCGAGCCGGGCGGCCACCGCATCCCGGTGCTCCACGCCACCGACACGACCGCCGGCCGCCTGATCGCCGACATCGCCGCCGAGACCGAGAGGATCTGGCTCGCGCCCCCGGCCGAGCTGGATGACCTGCACCGGGGCATCATCCCCTCCCAGGCGGGCAACTTCGGCACCGTCCTGCCCACTCTGCTGTTCGTCAACGGTGAGACGCGACCCCTGGGTTACGCCGCCTACGGCGGGCTCGTCCGCGCCGCCGTCCAGGGCATGCCCATGGACTCCCTCGTCCACATGACCCGCCTCCTGGTCGGCGTGCCCGCCGAGTTCCTGGGCTACTGCGGCCTGGAGAAGCTGTGGGCGTTCACCCAGCGCTTCCTGGACGTCCTCGACCGCCTCGACCGTGACGACTTCTACGCCGTCACCAGCCAGATGGCCCTCTACATCAACTGCCTCGGCGGCTGGAACCTCCAGCTGTACCCGTGGGAGACCGGAGACCACCTGCGCCAGCAGGGCGCCAAGGAAGCCGCGTAGCCGTGCCCGGAGCGGAGTCCGCCGAGGAGATGACGACACCGGCGCTCATCCCCGCCGTCTGAACCCCACACCACAGGAGAAGGAAGACCTTGAGCGCCCTGCCTGCCCGCGCCGACGCCGTCGTCATCGGCGGTGGAGTGATCGGAACCTCCGCCGCCTACCACCTCGCCGAAGCCGGCGTGGACACCGTGCTGCTGGAACGCGGGAGCCTCGGCGGCGGGGCATCCGCGCACACGGCGGGCATGGTCCGCACCTACTTCCCCGGCAACCCCCGCACCGGGCACATGGCCGTGCGCAGCCTGAACGCCTACCACGACTTCGCCCGCCGCACCGCGGCCCCACTCGCCCTGAAGCGGCTCGGGTTCATGGTGCTGTTCACCGACGAAGAGCAGATCGCCGCATTCGAAGCCGGCCATCAGGACCAGCAGGCCGCCGGCGTCCAGGTAGGCCTGATCAGCGCCCGCGAGGCGGCCGGACTCAACCCGCTGATCAACGAGCGCGCCGTGCTGGCCGCCGCCTGGTCTCCCGAGGCGTACCACGTGGACGGCCTCGACATCGTCCGCGGCTACGCCGCCGCAGCCCGCAATCACGGTGCCCGCCTGTTCACCCACACACCCGTCACACGCATCGACGACGACAACACCGTCCACACCCCGCAGGGCAGCATCAAGGCCGACGGCATCGTGTGCACGGCCGGGCCCTGGTCCGGCGAGGTGGCGTCCATGGCATCGGTCGACCTGCCGCTGACACCCACTGCGATCGAGATGCTGTTCACCGACGTGCCGCCCACCCCGCACCGCGAGCTGCCCATGACGATGCACGCCGCGTCCGGCCTGCGCATCCGCTCATGGAAGGACCGCGTCCTCCTCGCCATGGGCGCGCCCAAGGACGGCGAGACACGCGAGGCCTGGCTCGGCCGCATCGCCGGCCATCTCGGCACCCTGTTCCCCGCCCTGGACGGCATCGGCCTGCACCGCGCGTGGACCGGCGACTTCGACGCCAGCCCCGACAACACCGCCTTCATCGGCGAACACCCCACCCGCCGCTTCCTGTACGCGGCCGGATTCACCGGCGCGGGACTGTGCCAGGCACCCGCGGCCGGGGAGAAGCTCCGCGACCTGCTGATCGCCAAGTAGCCCCATAACAGGAAAGAATGCCGTGATTGTTCTCGGATGTAATGGTTTCAGCCGGGTGTCGGAGTTCTTCTCCGAACGCCTCGGTGCGACCGGCATCAACAAGCATTACCTCTTGGGCCACGATGCCGCCGCCGCACTCCTGATGGACGGCCGTCTGGTCGCCGCGGTGGAGGAAGAGCGCCTCAACCGGGAGAAGAAGACCACCGACTTCCCCGCGAACGCGATCGACTGGTGCCTCGAGGAAGCCGGGATCACGTTCGACGACGTCGACCTGTTCGCCTTCCCCTGGAACTGGACCACCCAGGTTCTGGAGGAGATCCTGGACGGCATCCGCACCTCGCCGATGCCGCAGGCAGCGAAGACCAGCCTCATGGGCGACATGACCGACCTGTTCGACCAGGTCGTCAGCCACGAGGCGATCCTCGCGGACTTCGAGGCCCGTACCGGACACCGCCCCGACCCGGCCAAGGTCCGCTTCGTTCCGCACCACCTGGCCCACGCCACGACCGGCTACTACCTCGCCGGCATGAAGGACTCCGCGTTCCTCGTCAGCGACGGCCGCGCCGAACGCTTCTCGACCTTGACGGGCGAGATCCGCAACGGCCGGATCACCGTCTTCGACGACACCGTCACCGGTGCCCAGTACTCCATCGGCACCCTGTTCTCCGCCATCACCCGCTTCCTCGGATTCGTCCCGAACAACGACGAGTACAAGGTGATGGGCCTGGCCGGATACACCGCCCCGCCGACGCCGAACCCGTTCATCGACCACCTTCTGAGGCTGCACGACGACGGCCGCTACACCTTCACCAAGCCGCTGCAGACCGACAACGTCCACAGTCACGACGCCCTGTTCGAGGAGTACTTCGGCCCGTTCGAGGACACCCTCGAATACAAGGCCCGCGTCGCCGCCGCCGCGCAGCAGCTGCTGAACGTCGCCACCGCCCACCAGGTCCGCCACCTGGAGAGGAGGACGGACCTCGACCGGCTGTTGTTCGAAGGCGGCGTCGCCCTGAACTGCCTGAACAACACCCCGTTGTTCGAGGGCTCCCGCTTCGGGGACATGGAGGTCAGCTTCGGCGCCTCCGACACCGGCATCACCATCGGGGCCGCGGCCCACGCCTGGCTCAACGACCCCGGCACCGAACCCGCGAACATCCTCGCCGCCTCCGCACCCGTCACCCCCTACCTGGGCCCGGCCTACGACGACGCCGCGATCGAGGAGGCCCTGGAGGGTTTCACCGGCCGAGTCGTCGTCTCGCGCCTGGACGACGACGAGGTCGTCGACCATGTGGCGAAGCTGCTGACGGAGAAGGTCGTCATCGGCTGGTTCGAAGGCCGCGTCGAGCACGGGCCACGTGCGCTGGGGCACCGCAGCATCCTCGCCAACCCCGGCTTCGGCGACATCAAGGACATCATCAACACCCGGGTCAAGCACCGCGAGCCCTTCCGCCCGTTCGCTCCCCTCGTCCTCGAGGAGCAGGCGCCGAAGATCTTCGACATGGGGCGGAAGACCAGCTCCCCGTACATGACGTTCGTCTTCCCCGTCCGCGACGAATACCGGGACCGCATCCCCGGCGCCGTACACGTGGACGGCACCTCCCGCATCCAGACCCTGACGGACGAGGGAACACCACGGCTCACGGCACTGCTGCGGAAGTTCATCGAACTCACCGACATCCCCTGCCTGATCAACACCTCGTTCAACGTCGCCGGCGAACCCATCGTCTGCACCCCGACCGACGCCCTCAACTGCTTCATGGGCACCGAGATCGACTACCTGATCCTCGGAAACCACCTCGTCGCCAAGAAGGCGTCCCCGGAGCCCACGCGCTGACCGGGCGGGCGCACGACGACAACCGGGCGGGCGCGCGACGACAACCGGGCGGGCGCGCGACGACAACCGGGCGGGCGCGCGACGACCGGCAGTACGCCCGCCGCAGGCGGAACAGTCCGCCCTCCCCAGCCCCCGCACCCTCCAATCACTGGAACAAGGAGCACTCCATGCCGATCCAGCGCAAGCACACCATGTACCACTCCACCATCCTCGAGGCCGACCCGGACACCGTGTGGGCGACCGTCCGCGACGCCATGCAGATCCTGGAGATCGTCTCCCCGGGCGACCTGGACATCCACACCGACGTCTCCTGGGTGGAAGGCGGCTCGGTCGACACGGTCCCGGCCCGCTACGACTTCAGGCTCACGCTCAACGGCGGCCTCGTCCAGCAGGAGATCGCGGCCCGGGACGAGATCAACAAGACCCAGTCCTACCGGGCCGTCGCCCCCACCAGCGGGGTCCAGAGCTACCAGGCCACCATCCGCGTGCGCCCCATCACCAACGACCCGGCCCGCAGCTTCTTCGAGTGGGACCGGGTCCTGGAGATCGCCGAGGACGCCGACCTGAACGTGGTCGAGGCCATCATCGACGTCATGGAGAAGCAGACCGACGCCGTACGGGACCACTTCGCGAAGACCGCGAAGTGAGTGACGTGACGACGCTCGTACTGCTGCGGCACGGCGAGACCCTGCTCACCCCGCAACGCCGGCTCTCCGGCAGCGGAGGGTCCAACCCGGGGCTCTCCCCGGCCGGACGCCGCCAGGCCCAGGCGGCAGCAGACGCCCTCGCCCGCCGCGGCGACATCGAGGCGGTCGTCACGTCACCGATGCGGCGCTGCCGGGAGACCGCTCACCCCGTGGCCGCGCGCCTCGGCCTGAGCCTCCAGGTCGACCGGGACCTGCGGGAAGCGGACTTCGGCGCCTGGGAGGGCCTGACCTTCACCGAGGTCCGCGAACGCTACCCGGACGACCTGAGCGCATGGTTCGCCTCGCCCGAGAGTCCCCCCTCGGGCGCCGGCGAGACCATGCAACAGGTCGCGCGCCGGGTCGCCGCCGTACGAGACGGCCTCATGGCCCGGTACGCCGGCGCCACGGTTGTGGTCGTCTCCCACGTCGGACCACTCAGAACCCTGATCCGCCTCGCCCTCCAGGCCCCACCACACACCTTGTTCCGCATGGAAGTCGCGGCGGCCTCCCTGTCGACGCTGACGTACGACGAGCACGGCACCGCCACGGTCCACGCCCTCAACGACACCCACCACTTGAACTGAACGGTGGTTGTGATGCGGTCGTCGGCACAGGGCAGCGAGTCAGCGCTCACGGCGGCCGCACTCGGCCGAGTGGCGTCGCGAACGGTGCGCTTCGAGGGCCGCGTCGGCGGTCACGCTGCCGTCGGCCTGGAGCTCCGCCTCCTCGACGGTCAGCCGCCAGTGAAGCTCTCCTCCGCCAGGTGCCGCTTGCCGTGGACCCCATGGGCGAGGAGAGCACCGCGACCACTGCGGACACGCCGAGCCATGGCACAACAGAGCGGGACGCCGCTGCCGTAGGGAGTGTCCACCCGGTTGTGGCCGGCGGTCGGGAAGCAATCCAGGGCGTTCGACAGGAGCCCGAGGGCCGCGTCCTCGATGCGCGGCCGCCGGCCGTGCTCGACGAGATCCAGCAGGACCGGGGTGGCAGCGTAGGCCGCCGGGAACACTACGATCACCGCATCGATGCCACGCCGGCTTGGTGATCTACGGAGGGTTGCCTGGCGGACCTGGACAGGAGCACTGCGGGCGCCTGACCGTTTCTCGGGTCGATACCCGGTGTTCCCCGTGGTGCCTGCCCCGCACGATCTGGCACGAGTCCGGCACGTCTGCTTCCTACGGACGGCAGAGCCGGAGTCGCTGGCATCGCCCGTATCAAGGGGGAGTCATGGCACTGGGGCGTAAGGGCGCACGGCGCATCGTCGTCGACGGCACGGCCTACCGCTGGCGGCTGCGACGCAGGCCGACCTACTCCCAGGGCCTGGCCTGGTCGCTATGCACGTTCGCGGTCGAGCATGCGGACACCCCGCAGTCAACGCTCGTGGTCACCACCGACCAGCCGCACCTGGGCAACTGGATCGGGTACGAGGCCAAACCGGTATTGCCAGCCGAGGTTGCCCAAGCCATCGAACGCGCCCTGCGCGAGGGCTGGACCCCGACGGCCCCAGGATCCCCCTTCCATCTCGACCTGTCGGTCGGCTTCAGACACCGGGGCCGAACGGGACGGGCGTAGGGCGCCTGCTGAGCGGCCTGGCATGACACGGCCCGGCCCGGAAACGACTGAGGCCCAAGTCGCTGACCTGGGCCTTCTCGATGGAGCGGGTGACGAAAATCGAACTCGCGCTCTCAGCTTGGGAAGCTGAGGTGATTTAGGGCAGGTGGTTGACCTGACCTGCGGCGGAGGCTGCTGCTGCTCGATAGACGAGTCCGCTGGTTCCCCGGTGTTCCCCGCGGTTCCCCGTACGATCTGGCACGCGTCTGGCACGACCTCTTCGTCCCGAACTCTCGGCTGCGGGGTCATTGCGGTCTGGTGGGCTGGTCAGACGGCCGCCGAGGGGCGTTGGCGGTCAGTTGCGGTCGTGCTGGTTGCTGTACTTCGCTGCTGTACCGCAAAGGCAATCACGTGGAGCCGGACCACGAGCTATGCCTACTGGCAGACGAGAGTTCGTCGTCATACTGTCGTTTGCCATGCCTGGTCAGCTGGGCCCGATGGTGGGAACGGAGGGGGATGGCGATGCCGCTGGAGTTCGGGCTGTGGCGTGTGGACGACAAGCCCGTGCGAGTCGCTACGCGGCCGATGCCTGCGGAGTCCCGGCTTGAGGAGCTCATAGAAGCTGATCCCGGCATCCTGGGGCATCCGTTGCTGCTGATCGGCCGGCAGGTGCTCACTCAGTACGGGAAGGTTGTTGACCTGCTGGGCATGGATGCCGAGGGGGGCCTGCACGTTCTGGAGCTCAAGCGAGACCGTACGCCTCGGGAAGTGGTGGCTCAGGTCCTCGACTACGGTTCCTGGGTCCAGGAGCTCACCAACGAGCAGATCCGTGACATTTACACCTCCTACGCCCGCGGCAGAGGACTGGCGGAGGAGTTGGACGAGGCGTTCGCGGTGCGATTCGGTGGAACTCCGCCGGAAGCGCTCAATTCGACCCACGCTCTCACCATCGTCGCGAGTGAGATCGATGCGGCGACGGAGCGGATCGTCACCTACCTGGCGTCTGGCTTCCAGGTCCCGGTCAACGTGCTCTTCTTTCGCTACTTCGAGGACGAGGGGCGCTCCTATCTGGCCCGTACCTGGTTGATGGACGAGGCCGAGGCTGTGGTGCCGTCGTCCGGAGCGAAGGGGCGTGGCAAGCAGGAGCCGTGGAACGGGTCGGACTGGTACGTGTCGTTCGGCGATGAGGCCGGGGGCCGGAATTGGGACGACGCCCTTCGCTACGGATTCGTGTCTGCCGGCGGCGGGGAGTGGTTCTCCCGGACGCTCCGGTCCCTGCCGCTCGGGGCGAGGGTGTTCACGCATATCCCCAAGGTGGGATACGTGGGCGTCGGCACGGTCTCCGGCGAACCCCAACCGTTCGAGGACGCCGTCCTCAGCAACGAGGGTGAAAGCCGGCGCATGTCCGACCTCTCCCTAGCGGGCACCTACCGACGTGCCGACGACAGGGCAGAGAGCGATGCGGACGATCGTCGTGAGTGGATCGTCCCGGTGACTTGGGAGCGAGCTGTGCCACGCGAAGAGGCATTGTGGCGCACAGGCTTCTTCGCTAACCAGAACTCCGCCTGCAAGCTCCGCGCCCGCTTCACCATCGAAGAGGTCACCCGGCACTTCGGCATCGATCAAGGCTTCACTGGCGCCTGACACAAGGCAGCCATAACCCCACCAGCCGTCGGCTCAGCAGCTTAGAAGGCTGCGGCGGTACCGACTGGACGCGGAACGCGCCGCGCACACGGCTCCGGAGGGCCCTTCGGTCCCAGCTGTGTGCGCAGGTCACCGGCCCTCGGTTGATCGACTAGCGCTGGCCCGTCCACAAATGGTCCACGGGACGGGACTGCCTGGCCCTCCTCGATGCGAACTACGGGCGGGAGGGTCGCTGAGGCCTCGGGGCCTGGTCCGAGACGCTAGAGGCCCAAGAAACCCACGGCTCATGTGCGGCGGTACATGGTGACGACGACGAGGGTTGTCCCAAGGAGCGTCCGCACGCTCTACCACTGATCGGAAGGGTTGGTCGAATTCAGCCGCTTTTTGCGTCCACCACTGGACTCCAGTCAATTTCTTGGCATTCCAGTCGCTCAACGCGAACGGAGTATCGCCCCTGGAGGGGAATCGTGACAGTCCGAATTTGGTAGTGTCTATTCAGTTCAGGCACTATAGGATTTTTGAGCACAGTGATTAATTCAGTCAGCGAGTTGACGGGGGAGAGATTTGAAACATACCGAAAAGACGTAGCAAACATGTCCGGCTCCGACATAGGTCGAGGCGTCAGCTGCTGCGGCATGCCGACTCCCCACGCCCAGTCGATCTCATCAAAGGCTGGCCAGTCAGGCGGCAGCTTCGCTTGCACGTCGCCAGCTATGAGCGAACTCCTGACCTTCCCTAGCTGCGCGCTCGCAAGCACAATAGTTTGATCAGTCTTGGAGGTTTCAGCAAGCGTAAGGGCATCGATAGGCCATTTGATTTCCAGGATAAGACCCTTACGCGACACTGGATCGAACGCCACCACGTCAAGGTCACCTACAGCCTGCCCCTTCAAATTCCGCACTTTCGTGCCCTCGGTGACTTTAACGCCGGGGATTTCCCTCAGCCAACGGCCCCACACTTTGGCTCGCTCGCCTTGACGCTTGCCAATAGGGCCGTATCGGGCCGGATCTGATGCCGCAGTTCGCAGAACGATTGCATCAATGGCGCGAGGGAACATTACGAGCGGAAGGACTGTAATAAGTCCACTATTGGGGATTAGAATTGCCGTTCTCATCGACTTACCCGGGCCGGCCATGAGTCGATATATGGCCTGTATGGCGAGCTCTCGCGGCACGCTCCCACACAGGCGTGCGAGCCACTCGACGATCGCCTCTTCGGTGCTGTGTTGGAGAGTCGTGCCACGCACGCGCGCTGATGAGTGCGCCATCTCGCCTAGCTCCGCCATTGCCATGAGCGCAGCTAGGACTTCAGCCATTATTCCGACGTTTAGGCCGTCGCCAAGGTCAGTGTCATCCGACAAAGGAGGGTCTTGGTGAACTGCGCGCCATGCTTGAACTGCTCGACGAGTCCGCTCCATCGCAGAACTGATGACGTCATCCGGAGGGAGAAAAGCATTAAGCCTTTCACGAGATTGCTTCGACGCCCATTCCACTTCTTTCTGCGTGGGCTCTTCACGATTCCCAGGCACAGCCTGTCGCTCAAGATACAAGTCGGCAACTTCAAGACCCATATCCCACTTATATGAGACCCTAAATTTTGTGCCGCCAGTCTTTCTAACCTTATAGGCTTGCGCACGAAGGGCGGCGTCAAGCGATTCGAGGCGTGTCGCCTCCACGGCAGCCTTCACGGCATTTGATACATCGTCTTCATAGCAAGGTTCGCTACCAATCGGATGCTTAAAGTGCCATGAGATCAGAAAATCCAGCAACATTTCCCACGAAAACTCTGGAAAATCCACCCTGTTCCGTGCGAAGCTTGCTTTCACGCTGAGGGCTTGCGACATGAGCGCATGCAGCCGCTCCTCACCTGCTGACCAAATTGGCAGTTGGTCGACTTGTTTGCGCCAGTCCGAGATCAGACCACGTAGCTCTTGTTCCGGCGTCACTGGAATTCCCCCGAATTTCAATATCTGAAAATGTCGCAAATGATCGACCTCGATGCGCTCCAGCCGCAAGGTCTTCACACCCGTACTGCCGAGTTTCGACTCCTAAGGAGAAGCTCTACAGAGATCGGTCATCGTGAGTTATACAGGCCGCGTGGGTGGGCACTGTGAGCCATGGTCGGTTGCTGTAGTTGCTGTACTTCCGTGCTGTACGGCAATGGAGCTGCGCTCAGCTCGACACTGCCCCACCCGCGAAGCCGACTACAAGGTCTCCCAGTACGTCGCAAGTAGCGCTAGCCCACTGCTTCATCCTGCTCGACTTCGATTCATCAGCCATGCGGTTCTCCTCACGCTCGTTCGTCTTCGTGTCCTGGTTGGTGCTCAACTTCGATGCCAGGACCTTGCAGATGACGGCTACCGCGAAGAGGGACAGTGCGAGACTCGGCAGCGCCGAGCTCAGCACAGCTCCAAGTGACCTTAGCTGAAGCACGCGGTCGGTGGAGCGGCTTTGGGCTGGAGCTGCTTTGGGGCGAGTGATCATGGCCCCGTAAGCTTCCGGCGCGTCGGGCAGTCTGTAGACCTGCCCGTTAAAGCACGACGTTGGGGACATGACCTTAGAGGCTCGCCCCAAAGGGGCTGCCTAAAGCCGTGGAGCCGACCGCCCCAGCCACCGACGTCTGAGCCTCAGCACTGTCAGGCGAGGCTGTCGAGGCCGAGCTTGGCCAGTCGCGACCGGATGGCGCTGGGCTTCCGGCCGAACTGCTCGCCGAGGGCGTCAAAGTTCCGTTCCCCTTGCTGGTAGAGGGAAAGGAGGCGGGCGTCGTCCTCGGGCGACCACGGGTGGCCCATCCGTGGGAAGCGAGCTTGTAGCTCTTCCGGCGTCTCACGCTTCTTGCCGGCGTCGCCGTGAGGGCAGACGGACTCAATGATGTTGAGGGGGAACTCTCCGACGTGGATGCCTGCGAGCCAGAGGTTCAGGTGGCCTTCGTCGAACGTGATCCGGTCGGCATGGATGGTTACTGCTCGCCGTAGGACGTCGCTGTCGTTCGGGTCCTGGTGATAGTCGTTGAACGTCAGACGGAACGCTGTGCGCACGGTGGAATCCCCCATGGGGCCATCCTTGGCGTTCCGGTTGGGCACGCGGTAGATCGTTTCTCGTCCTTGTCCCCTGCACGCAGCGCGCCGCCGGGCGGGGCCGCCGCTGGCGAAGACAGGGCGGCGGCCCCGCCGTACAGGCGGCGCGCTCCCGCGCCGTGCGCGGGCTTGAACCCGTGAAGAAGGTTGTTACTCAGTAGTGGCTGTGATGCGCCACAAGGGCGCGTCGTACTGCTTCGGGCGGCTGTCGATGAGCAGCTGGCGCAGGTCTTCGCGCAAGGAGCCGTTGAGGTTCAGGGCCTCGGTGATGCGGCGGAACGTCGTGTGGGTAACTCCGCGGCTGTGGGCCTCAACTGCGAACTGGTCGAGCTGAGACAGTACGGCTTCTGGGTCGAGCTGTACCGGTGGCTGGTCCTTGAGCCAAGCGGCCTTGTTCCGCTCGTAGTCGATCTCCGAGTAGCCGCAGATTTCGCGGCTGTGTGCCTCGACCTCGTCCAGGGTGGCGGTTGTCAGGATGGCGCGGGCCAACTGGTTGCGGGTGAGCGCCTCGTCCAAGTCGATCTCATGGACCGTCGGTCCCTCGTCGGTGAGGGGGACCGGGAGGCCGGCGTCTCTCATTTCGCAAGTGCCGCGTACGCCTCGGGCTGTCGCAGCGAGCATCCCGGTCGCTTCGGAGGGGTGCCATTCCAGGACCGAGCGGATCGGCTCGACGTCTATCGCTGTGAGGGTGTGGATGAGTGGGCCGAGCATGCCGCGCAGTCCGTCGAGAGGGAGTTCGCCATCGAGGCCGGGGCCCGCCACCAGGAGGCGGACGGGTGCATTCACCTGACAGCACGCGGCGAGGGTGAGGGCGTCGGCAAGCGGGCTCTTCAGCGTCGGTTCATCGCCGCGGGCGAGGATGTCGCCGCCCACGTCCAGGAGGTCGATCGACTCTGGTGACAAGTGGTCTACCAGCTCTTCGAGTTGGCGAGTGACGCCTTCGACTCCATGGCGCGGATCGATCAGCGCGAACGTGTGCCGGAGCTCTGCTGCGAGTCGGGGGAGCGTCGAACCCGCCGGAGCGATCGGGCGAGCTTCGGTTGGCACTGCCCAGACTGCCCGAGTGAGGGGCTGGAGGCCGGTGAAGTTGTCCGGTCCTCGGGGACCGGGAATCGGGTCGATCAAGAGGCGGTCCCACGCGTACGTGAGGATCACCGCCTGGTCCTCGTCGCCGTAGAGGGCGGCGTGAATCATTGCGGCGGCGACTGCGTCGCCCCCTCCTCCTGCTGCGACGATCAACCGCGTCATGCGTCTCAGCCTACGGGGTGGGGGTTGACCACTCACCCTATAGTGGCTGGAGGCCATAGCCACTTGTATCGAGAAGCAGGCCTCAGCTCGGTAGCGGGGTGCCCGACTACTCGCCTGGGGCTCGCCTTGGGTGAGGAGGACTGATGCCGCAGATCGAGGAGGCTCAGCCGAAGTATCTCCAGATCGCGCACTACATCCGTGATCAGATTCTTCGGGGTGACCTGCGACCGGGGGACGAGGTGCCGTCCGAACGCCAGTTGGCCGCGGACTGGAAGGTGTCCCGGCCCACGGCCGCACGGTCGTTGGAGGCGCTGAGCCATCAAGGGCTCGTCGAGAAGCGTCAGGGGTCGGGCACGTACGTGCGGAGCCTGGAGGTCAACCGGCGGGCTCGTGAGTTGTACGGGCGCGCTCGGCAGACCGGGAAGATCTATACGCCTGGCGAGTACGCCGTGATCACCTCTGCAGGTTGGCTGGAGGCACCGGATCACGTGGCTGAGGCGCTGGGCCTGGTCAAGGATCGCCGTGCGGTGCACCGGCGGCGGGTGACCAACAACCAGGACGGGCCGATCACGCTCTCCACCTCGTGGTTCGCCCCGGATGTCGGTCAGCGCGCGCCGAAGCTGCTGGAGCCGGAGCGGATCCAAGAGGGGACGCTGCTGTACGTCGAGAACATGACCGGCCGGCAGGGGAGTTACGCGGAAGATCGCATGTGCGCGCGTGCGGCGACGGAGGAAGAGGCCGAGGACCTTCAACTCGCCGCCGGCTCGGCCGTGCTGATCGTGCACCATGTCGTCTTCGACCTCCAGGACCGGCCGTTGGAGTTCGCTGAGGCTACCTACCCGCCGCATCGCTGGGCGTTCGAGCAGGGCTACCCCCTCACCTGAGGGGGTCAGTTGCGGCGAATCGCTTGCATCTTCCAAGTGGCCAATGCCACTATCCAGAAAGTGGCTAAGGCCACCTCACTGGGAGGAGGCGCGGTGTGACGAGTTACTGAGCTTGTTGCCGTGATGTCGTCAAGGTGAGGCTGGTTTCGGTGAGGCATCCGTCGATGAGGTTGCTGCGGTATTGGATCTGGCGGAGGCCATGCCGGAGGGTGCGCATCAGGTGGTCTGGGTCGGTGAAGGCGGTGTTGGCCTGGCTGCTGCGTCGTAGCAGTGACCAGAGGCCTTCGACGGGGTTGAGGTTGGGTGCGTATGCCGGCAGGAAGTAGCAGGTGATCCAGTCGTGTGCATCGATGAACGCTCTCAGCCGGGCGTCCTTGTGGACGTTCAGGTTGTCCCAGACGAGCACAATGGGTGCACCGAGCTGCTGATGGGCGGCGACGAGCAGGTCGCGGTAATCGGTCCAGGTGAAACTGCGTCTGCCGCCCCGCTTGTGATCGACGTGCCGCTTGAGCCGGTAGATCAGGCGTGAGCGTTCGCCCGGCTTGTAGCAGGCCAGGGCCGCGATGGAGAAGCGGCGCTGGGAGCGTCCCCGCACCCGGATGAGGGGTGTGTGTCCGCGTCGGGCCCAGCTGCGGGTGGTGGGCGGCGTCATCGAGAAGCCGGCTTCGTCTTCGAAGCACAGCCAGGCCCCGAGCGCCGCCGCGGTGTTTCCACGTGGGGCCATGTCTCCTTCACCCAGCCGGTGACCGCTTCTTCGTTGCGCTCCAGAGCGCGGCGGGCGGGGACCTGGTGGCTGAAGCCGTGCCGGCGCAGCATCTTCGCGATGGCCGAGAGCGACATGCTCTTGTGGAACCGGCGCCCGATCAGCGTCTTGATCCGCGTCAGCGTCCAGGTCTGGTCCGGCCAGCCGTGTGCGACGGGGCCCCTGGCCAGCTCCTGCTCCAGTACCGCGAACAGCTGCTCGCTCAGTTTGGGCAGCGACACCGGACCCACTGAGCGAAGACCGTCCGGGCCTGTTTTCTGCCAGGCCAGGCGCCACCGCTGAACGGAGCGCACGCTCACCCGTAAGCCTTTGGCGACCTCGGTGTTGGAGGCGCCGGCGCCGAACCGTTCGGCGGCCTCCATCCGGATCCGCTCACGAAACGCCTGCCGTTCAGGCGTCAGCCCACCACCCTGCGGATACCTCATACAAACGGCATACCGCGACGATCACACGCCGTCAGCCCCCAACGACACCACGCCAACAAGCTCAGTAGCGGCCGGATCAGGGCACGCACTTACCTTGCCGGGGTTGCCGGGAGCGCGGTTGGAAGCGCGTCGGCTCGCGGACGACCCTGGCGCTTGCCACCGCTGCCGACCGCACCCGCGCCACATCGAAGCGGCGCTGCCTCGACTGTGACGGTAGCGGCAGGAAGTGAGCACCTGATGGCCTACATGATCGACCGCTACCCGTCTGAGGAATCACCGCGTCTCGGCGCGATGACCTTGCACCCTGTCGCTGAGTCTGTGCCGCGGGCTCGGCGCTGGTTCCGCAAGTTCATCGCCCCGTACAACCCAGCCTGCTCCGTCGACGACTGCGCGCTGATGATCTCGGAGCTGGTCACCAACGCCATCGCTTACGGCCGGTCGGACGAACCCTGGCTCGTACGGGTTGAGTGGTTCCGTGAGGGGACCTCGCTTCGGGTCGACGTGCACAACCCCGGCTTTCCGGCGAACGTGCGGCTGAGGCATCCCGACGCAAACGACTCCCACGGGCGCGGACTGCTCCTGGTCGATTCGCTGGCCGAGTCGTGGCACGCCGCACCGAGTCGCTTCGGCGGAACCGTTGTCTCCTTCGTGGTGGCCGATGCCTGGCCCGGAAGGTAAGAGTTCGCTCCGCTTCTACTTTGACAATCGAAGATTCGCTGATCTGGTTGACCAGTTGACTTGGCCAATCCTGACAGGCGGCGTTCATGGCGTATGAAGTGGAGCCACCGAAGTACGTGCGCCTCGCGCAGACGATCCAGCGCCGCATCGAGGATGGCACGTACCCGCCCGGCACGCGGGTGCCCAGCGAGAACCGGAGCGGATGAACGGGCGCCGTGTCCAGGGCGACACCAAGTCCGAGGCCGGTACCCGGACTGTGATTCTTCCCGCCTTCCTCCGCCGGGAGCTCCGCTGGCATCTGGAGTCGTACGCCGAGCCGGGCCCGGACGGGCTGCTCTTCGTCGGTGAGAAGGGCGCTCCCTTCCGGCGGAGCACCTTCGGGCGGAAGTGGCGGAAGGCCCGGGAGGTCGTCGGCATGCCGGAGGGCTTCCGGTTCTACGACCTGCGGCACACCGGGCACACGCTCTCCACCCGGTCCGGTGCCACCCTGAAGGACACGATGGTGCGCGCCGGACAGTCCTCCGAGAAGGCCGCGCTGATCTATCAGCACTCCGACGAGGAGCGCCAGGAGGAGGTTGCAGCCGGCCTCGACGCCACGGTCCGGAAGGCTCGGGAGGAGGCTGCTCGGTAGGCTGCCGAGAAGCCTTCTGGCACGGATCTGGCACGTGGCCGGTGATCATCCCGCACAACAAAACGGCCCAGGTCTCTGACCTGGGCCTTCTTCGTGGAGCGGGTGACGAGAATCGAACTCGCGCTCTCAGCTTGGGAAGCTGATGTTCTACCATTAAACTACACCCGCGTAAGACGCCGACTCGGAGTCGGTGTCCGGACGCTTCGACACTTTACCTCATCACTGGCCCCCGGTGCTCGCGCCGTGGGGCCTCGCTGTGTTCCACGGATGGGATGCGGCTGCGGCGGGCGGGAGTTGGAGCGTACGGTTGGGCACCCGGGGAAGGCTGCACGCGGGGCGGAGCGCCGCCTGGAGACTCGTTCCTTTGATCCCGTAGTGTGGCTTTTGTCGTCAGGGCAGTAAGCCAGACGCGGCTCTTGGGGAAGGGACTTGAAGGACTTGATGGAGCGCACCGTCGTCCGCTGTGCCGATGGGCACGTGTTCAGCACCTCGTCGTTCCCGATGCAGCAGGCCGAGCGACTCGGCCCCGGGCGGCTCCTCCGCTGTCCGCGGTGCGCGCGGCTGCGCAGCGCCGTACCGGTGGGTGCGCAGAAGCATTAGGCGGGCCGCCCGGCCGGGGACCTGGTCAGGCGCGCGGAGCCGTCCGGTTGTGGGCGCTCCGCGCGCCTTGCGTATCCTCGGGGCGTGCTTCTCTCAGACAAGGACATCCGGGCCGAGATCGATGCCGGACGGGTGCGGATCGCTCCCTACGACGACTCCATGGTGCAGCCGTCGAGCATCGACGTGCGCCTCGACCGCTACTTCCGGGTGTTCGAGAATCACCGGTACCCGCACATCGATCCGTCCGTCGAGCAGGCGGATCTGACCCGGCTCGTGGAGCCCGAGGGGGATGAGCCCTTCATCCTGCACCCCGGGGAGTTCGTGCTGGCCAGCACGTACGAAGTGATCACGCTGCCCGATGATCTCGCCTCGCGGCTGGAGGGCAAGAGCTCGCTCGGGCGGCTCGGTCTCGTGACGCACTCCACCGCCGGGTTCATCGACCCCGGCTTCTCCGGGCACGTGACGCTCGAGCTCAGCAATCTCGCGACGCTGCCGATCAAGCTGTGGCCCGGCATGAAGATCGGTCAGCTGTGCATGTTCCGGCTCAGCTCACCGGCCGAGTACCCGTACGGGAGCGAGCGGTACGGGTCGCGGTACCAGGGCCAGCGGGGGCCGACCGCCTCCCGGTCCTTCATCAATTTCCATCGCACCCAGGTATGAGCCAGGACGCAGGTATGAGTGACGTACGGGAGAATCTCAGCTACGAGCAGTTCGGCGTCGCCGTCCGCGAGCTCGCCCAGGCGGTCGCCGACGACGGGTACGAACCCGACATAGTGCTCTCCATCGCCCGCGGCGGGGTCTTCGTGGCCGGCGGGCTGGCGTACGCCCTCGACTGCAAGAACATCCACCTCGTGAACGTCGAGTTCTACACCGGGGTCGGGACCACGCTCGAGATGCCGGTCATGCTCGCGCCCGTGCCGAACGCCATCGACTTCTCCGCCAAGAAGGTCCTCATCGCCGACGACGTCGCCGACACCGGCAAGACGCTCAAGCTGGTGCGGGACTTCTGCCTGGACACCGTCGCCGAGGTGCGCAGCGCCGTGGTCTATGAGAAGTCCCACTCGCTCGTGAAGTGCGAGTACGTGTGGAAGCGGACCGATGACTGGATCAACTTCCCGTGGTCCGTCCAGCCGCCCGTCGTCCGGCGGAGCGGGCAGGTGCTCGACGCCTGACGGACGCGTCACGAACAGACAGAAGGAGAGGGGCTCCGGCAGGAGCCCCTCTCCTTCTGTATCGCTTTCTGTGCGGCGCTGCGCCTCAGAACGTGCCCAGCTTCACGATCGACAGCAGGGCGATCAGCTGGATCGCCGACGCGCCCAGTGCCTTCGGCCACGGCAGGTCGTGGGAGCGGGTGACCATCAGCGTCAGCAGCGCGCCGGCCGCGACCCAGGTGGCCCAGCCCAGGACCTGGACGAAGGGCGCGTCGCCGCCGAGGAACATCGCGAAGACCAGGCGCGGCGCGTCCGTGAGGGACATGACCAGCATGGAGAGGCCGACCGTCGGCTGCCAGGCTCCGTCGCCGCCGAGCTGGCGGGCCAGGGTGTGGGTGACCACGCCGAGGACGAGGGCGCTCAGCACCATGGCCACGGACGTCATCAGCACGATCGGGATCGCGTTGGACAGCGTGGCGTTGATCGCCTCCTCGCGGGCGCCGTCGAAGCCGAAGACCGCCAGCAGGCCGTAGAAGAAGGTGACGACCAGGGCCGGGCCCCACATCGCGTAGTCGCGCATCTGGAGGAAGGTGCGGTTGGGGGAGAGGACGATTCCCCTCAGCAGGGCCTTCCAGTGCAGGCGGGGGCCGATCGGGCCGGGCGGCGGGGCGGAGCCGGCGCGGTAGGTCTCGCCCTGGCCGTACGGGTCCTCACCGACCGTGAAGGCCTGGGTGTGACCCGGGTTGTTGGCCGCGTACGGATCGTGCGGGCCCTGTGGACCGCCGTGCGGGCCGCCCTGGGGGTGGCCGCCGTCACCGAAGTACTCCGGCTCGCCGGGGCCGCCGTAGCCGCCGCCCGTCTGCGGCCACTGGCCGCCGCCCGCGCCGCCGCCTCCGTACGGCTGCTGCTGCGGGTACGGCTGCGGCGCCGGGGGATAGCCGTACGACGGTCCCTGCGGCGTCTGCTGTCCGTGCGGGGGGTGTTGCGGTCGCGCGTGAGGAGCGCCGTTGTCCCGGCCGCGTCCGATCCTGAATCCAGCCACGTCTTCGAACGTACCTGGTCCCGCAGAGTGACGTGCCGGACCCGGGCTCCCGGGCCCGGCTTTGCGGCCGAGCTGTGACATCCCTTACGGGTGTGCGCAGACGCCCCTTACGGGTGCCGGGCCGCGTTCCTCAGGGCACTCCTCGCCGGTCCGCGTGCGCCGCGTCGCCTACAACGGCAGCGACTCGGCGATCAGTGACGGGCGAGCGCGCTACTGTACGGACGGTCGTCGGAGGGGGCGGCGGCTGCGGGCCCGTACGGCACCGAACCGGGAAGGCGGAGCCGCCACCAGGTACATGATCAAAACAGTCGGAGAGTACGTGACGGAACAGTCCGTCGGGATGCGCCCGAGCCGGCTGCCGGCCGAGAACGGGCCGAGGCGGAGGCCATCGAGCCCGGCACCCGCAGGGCCGGCGACTTCGCGGACACGGAGACGGACGATGCCGTCAAGGCATTCCATGACGGACAACTCACGTGGAGAGCTTCGAAGAAGACCCGCGAGACCCGAGACGAACGGATCCGTATCGATGGCCGACGGCCACTGACCGCGCCGAAAACCTCTTGCTGGGTCTGACGTCCCCTGCGCCCGGCAGGCCGTCACCACCGCATCACGGGAAACCCGATGCCGACGTATCACGAGATCATGGCGACCGGTCTGTCCACGCGACGGTGCCGCGGAAGACGCCGACCTGGTCGCGGAGTGGCGGATGGCGGAGCCCGCCTGGCAGACCCTCTTCATCGAGTCCCGGCTGACGCGTGCCGTGCGGTTCCGGATCCGGCTGGTCCAGGAGGACCACGAGGCGCGTGCCGTCGAGGAGCAGTGGGAGGTCACACGCGTCGGCGACCCGCCGCGGCTGCAGATCTCCTCGGAGTACTCGCGCGGGCCGGACCGCACGGTCTCCCGTCACTGGACGATCGAACGGGGGGGTGCCCCTATGGGTTTGGTCAAGCTGATGGGGCGGTTTGGGGTTCGTAGAAGGTGCCGTCGCGGAGCATCGCGAAGAGGACGTCGGTTCGTCGTCTGGCGAGGCAGAGGAGGGCTTGGGTGTGGTGCTTGCCCTGGCTGATCTTCTTGTCGTAGTAGGTGCGGGATGCCGGGTCGGCCAGGGCAGCGAACGCGGAGAGGAAGAAGGCCCGTTTGAGCTGCTTGTTTCCTCTCCGGGACGGTTGCTCGCCACGGATCGACGAACCCGAGCTGCGGGTTGCCGGGGCGAGGCCGGCATAGGCGGCGAGGTGGGCGGCGGAGGGGAACGAACTGCCATCGCCCACGTCGATCAAGATCCTGGCTCCGGTCCTGACGCCGATGCCCGGCATCGAGGTCAGGACCTTGGAAAGAGGGTGGGCCTCCAGCAGGTCCTCGATCCGTCCGGCCAGCAGTTTCCGCTGGTCAAGGACAGCGGTCAGCGAGCTGGCCAGGCTCGGAACGATCAGCGCGGCCGCATCCGTGCCCGGGACGACCACGGTCTGCTCGTCCAGCGCGGTGAAGATCTCTTCGACCAGCCGCTCGGCCATCCGCGGCGCCTTCGGCCGCAGGAGGGTCACGAGCTTGCGGCGTCCGGCCTTGCGGATCTGGGCCGGAGACCCGAGCCGTTCCAGCAGCGTGAGCACGGCGGCGTGCTGGATGCGCGGGCCGAGGACTCGTTCCACGTGCGGGTGGATCTGCGTGAGCAGGCCGCGGAGCCGGTTGCTGATCCGGGTGGCTTCTCCGGCCAGGTCGTCATCGAAGCCGACGATCATCTCCAGTTCGGCGATGGTCTCGTCTTCCAGTTCGACCGAGCGGAGCGTGTGCGGCATGACCCGGGCCGCGTCCGCGATGACGAAGGCGTCGCGGGCATCAGTCTTGGCCTCGCCCGGATAGAGATCGGCGATCCGCCGCATCGTCAGGCCGGGCAGATAGGCGACCGGGCAGCCCATGTCCCTCGCGACTGCCAGCGGCAGAGCGCCGATGGAGGCCGGCTGGTCGACCACGACGAGCACGGTCCCGTGCTTGGCCTGCAGCTTGCCGAAGACCTCCCGGAGCTTGGGTTCGCTGTTGGGTAACCGCTTGTCGAAGGCCTTCTTCCCGGTCGTGGTGACGGCGGTGGCGGTGTTCGCCCTTGCCGACGTCCAGTCCGAGGAAGGCGCCGATGTCGCTGACGTCGATCACGTGCGTCCTTCGGTCGTTCCCGCCCAGCCGTCCCACGGCACCGATCGCCACATCCACATTACGAAGAGCCTCCCGACCTGCGAAGAAGCCGGTGGTCATGCCCCTAATCAGCGGTCTGTCGATGCCTCCGGAGCCGGTGACACCACCCCCCGGGCCATGCGTTCGACAGGGGGAGAAAGTCATGCCAACTCCGAAGGCCGGGCACCCCATTGCGGGGCCACCAAAACGGTAATGGGGGGGACAGCGGCCGACTCGAAGCGACGGAGACGTTCCGCTTCGACGGCGCGGAGCTGCGCGACCCGCTGCGGAACGCCGTCCTGGAGTCCGGCTGGGCCTGGCGCGGAGTGGTCTTCGGCAAGCTGTGAGCAGGCGGTGGGGGGAACGTGGGCGCGGCCTCGGCCGGCGCCGGCAGGCTTCCCGTGCCGACTATGCTGCCGGCGTCTCTCCGCCCTGATCATCCGAAGGGAGCCGGCCATGTCCGCCACCCGTCGGCCAGCGGCAGCCCGGAGCCTCGCGACCCTGGCCGTCGGCGCGCTGCTCGCAGGCTGCTCGGCCTCGGCCACGGTGGGCGGTTCGGAGCCGAAACTGTCCTCCGAGAAGCTCGCCGACACGGTTGCCCAGAAGCTCGCGGACACCACCGGCCGGCCTGAGCCGGACATCACCTGTCCCGAGGACCTCGCCGGAAAGGTCGGGACCACCACCCGTTGCACGCTCACCGCGGACGACGGCAGCACCCTGGGTGTGACGGTCACCGTCTCCTCGGTCGAGGGCGACCGGATCGAATTCGACATCAAGGCCGACGAGACGGCGTCACCGGCCGCGCCCTGACGCTCGCCGGGTCACCGGCCATCAACCGCCCGGACCGAGCGGCGGATACGCCGACGCCCTCACGCCCGCGTACGGGCATGAGGGCGTCGGTACGCCGATACGGCCTGATGGGCTACTCGACCATGGCCATGGCTACTTCACCGGCTCGGGTTCCGGCTCGTTCTCCGATTCCGGGTCGCCCGTCGGGTCGGCCGGGGTCTTGACGGAGTCCAGCAGGAGCTGGGCGACGTCGACGACCTGGATGGACTCCTTGGCCTTGCCGTCGTTCTTCTTGCCGTTGACCGAGTCCGTGAGCATGACCAGGCAGAACGGGCAGGCGGTCGAGACGATGTCCGGGTTGAGGGAGAGGGCCTCGTCGACGCGCTCGTTGTTGATGCGCTTGCCGATCCGCTCCTCCATCCACATCCGGGCGCCGCCCGCGCCGCAGCAGAAGCCGCGTTCCTTGTGGCGGTGCATCTCCTCGTTGCGGATGCCGGGGACGCTGGCGATGATCTCGCGCGGGGGCGTGTAGATCTTGTTGTGGCGGCCCAGGTAGCAGGGGTCGTGGTAGGTGATGATGCCCTCGACCGGGGTGACCGGGGTCAGCTTGCCCTCGTCGACCAGGTGCTGGAGCAGCTGGGTGTGGTGGATGACCTCGTAGTCGCCGCCGAGCTGCGGGTACTCGTTGCCGAGGGTGTTGAGGCAGTGCGGGCAGGTGGCGACGATCTTCTTCGCCGACTTGGGCCTGCGGGACTCCTCGGTGACCTTGCCGTCGTCGTCCATCTCCTCGCCGAAGGCGGCGTTGAGGGACATGACGTTCTCCATGCCCAGTTCCTGGAACAGCGGCTCGTTGCCCAGGCGGCGGGCGGAGTCGCCGGTGCACTTCTCGTCGCCGCCCATGATCGCGAACTTGACGCCCGCCATGTGGAGGAGTTCGGCGAAGGCCTTGGTGGTCTTCTTGGCGCGGTCCTCGAGGGCGCCGGCGCAGCCGACCCAGTACAGGTACTCGACCTCGGACAGGTCCTCGATGTCCTTGCCGACGACCGGGACCTCGAAGTCGACCTCCTTGGTCCACTCCAGGCGCTGCTTCTTCGCCAGGCCCCAGGGGTTGCCCTTCTTCTCCAGGTTCTTGAGCATCGTGCCCGCCTCGGACGGGAACGAGGACTCGATCATCACCTGGTAGCGGCGCATGTCGACGATGTGGTCGACGTGCTCGATGTCCACCGGGCACTGCTCGACACAGGCGCCGCAGGTGGTGCAGGACCACAGGACGTCCGGGTCGATGACGCCGTTGTCCTCCAGCGTGCCGACCAGCGGGCGCTCGGCCTCGGCGAGCGCCGACGCGGGCACGCCCGCGAGCTGCTCCTCGGACGCCTTCTCCTCGCCCTCCATCGTCTTGCCGCCGCCGGCCAGCAGGTACGGCGCCTTGGCGTGCGCGTGGTCGCGCAGCGACATGATCAGCAGCTTCGGGGAGAGCGGCTTGCCCGTGTTCCAGGCCGGGCACTGCGACTGGCAGCGGCCGCACTCGGTGCAGGTGGAGAAGTCCAGCAGGCCCTTCCAGGAGAACTGCTCGACCTGGGAGACACCGAAGACGTCGTCCTCGCCGGGGTCGGTGAAGTCGATCGGCTTGCCGCCGCTCGTCATCGGCAGCAGCGCGCCGAGCGCCGTCTCGCCGTCGGCCTTGCGCTTGAACCAGATGTTCGGGAAGGCGAGGAAGCGGTGCCAGGCCACACCCATGTTGGTGTTGAGGCTGACCGTGATCATCCAGACCATGGTCGTGCCCAGCTTGATCATCGCGAAGAAGTAGACGAGGTTCTGCAGCGTCCCGACCGACAGGCCCTCGAACGCCAGCACCAGCGGGTACGAGGCGAAGTACGCGGCCTCGTAGCCCTCCACGTGGTGCAGCGCGCCCTCCAGGCCGCGCAGCACGTAGATCGCCAGGCCGATGGTGAGGATGACGTACTCGACGAAGTACGCCTGGCCCATCTTCGAGCCGGTGAAGCGGGACTTGCGGCCCGGACGCGTCGGCAGGCTCAGCAGCCGGATGACGATCAGCGCCAGGATGCCGAGCGTCGTCATCGCGCTGATGAACTCGATGTACATCTCGTACGGCAGGAAGCCGCCCAGCACCGGCAGCACCCAGTCGGCCTGGAACAGCTGGCCGTACGCCGTGATGATCGTCGGCGGCAGCGTCAGGAAGCCGATCGCCACGAACCAGTGGGCGATGCCGACGATGCCCCACCGGTTCATGCGGGTGTGGCCGAGGAACTCCCGTACCAGGGTCACGCTGCGCTGGTAGGGGTTGTCGGTACGGGTGCCGGCGGGTACGGGCTGGCCCAGTTTGAAGTACCGGACGAACTGACCGATGGCGCGCGCGAGCAGCGCCACGCCGACCACGGTCAGCACCAGCGACACGATGATCGCGGCGAGTTGCATGGGGGCTCCTCGGGCCTGCGAGATCTGATTACTAAGCGGTAACTTATGCAGTCCGTTCGAGACTACCCGCATCTTCTGCCGCACTGTAGCCAGGGCCGCGGTGATCTGCGTCGCTGAGGCAACCCTGACCGCGGGGGTGTCGAGCGAGGCCGGTGGCGCGGGCCGGGTGGCGGGCCTGGATCAGGTGCGGGGTTCGGGCGTGCCGTTCATAGCAAATCGTGATATTCGCCCTATTTTAGGGCAGTGCTCTACGGGATCGTCGCCGCCACCGCCTCGCTTCTCCTCGCCACCCTGCTCACCGCGCTGCTGCGGACGCCGGCCCTGCGCCTGGGGGTCGTCGACCGACGCCGGACGCGACAGCGGCCCGTGCCGCTGCTGGGCGGGCTGGCCGTCGTGCTCGTGACCGGGCTGGTCGTCGGGGTCGTGCACGGCACCGGCGTCGTGCCGCTCGGCTCGGGGGTGGCCGAGCTGGCCGTCGCCGGGGGCGCCGTCGGGGCGCTCGGGCTGGCCGCCGACCTGTGGCGGGTGCGGCGGCGCTGGCTCGTCGCCGGTACGGCCGTCGCGGCGGTGTGCGTCGTGCCGTACGAGGAGACGGGCGTCGTCACCGGGGTGCTGGCGGCGGGCTGGATCGCGGGCGTCGCCGTCGCCTTCCGCGGGCTCGATCACGCCGACGGGCTGGCCGGCACGGTGGGCGTCGTCACCGCGTTCGGGGCCGGCGCCTGCGCGGCGGCGGAGGTGATGGACGGGCTTGCCGTGCTGCTCAGCGTGCTCGCCGCCGCGCTGACCGGGTTCCTGCTGCACAACTGGCACCCCGCGCGGATCGGGCTCGGGGCGTGCGGGTCGCTGTTCACGGGGTTCGTGCTGGCCGCGGCGGCCGTGTTCACCCGCGCGGGGCGCGATCCGGGGGCCGGCGCCGGTGTGCTGTTCGCGCTCACCGCCCTCGCCGTCGCCGACGTCGCCCTCGTCGTCCTGTCCCGCCGCTCGGCCGGGCGGCCCCTGCTGCGGAGCGGGGTCGATCACCTGGCCCACCGGCTGCGGGGGCTCGGTTTCACCGCGCGGGGCGCGGTGGTGCTGCTGGGCACCGGGACGTTCGCCGGGGTGCTCGTCGGGGTACTGGTGCACACCGGCTGGGCGGGAGCGTCGGCCGTACTGTGGGTGGCCGGCGGATCGGCGGTGACCGTGCTGGTGCTGCTGCGGACCCGGGCCGGCGAAACGGAGCCCCGCGGACGCCTGGGCCCGGGGACGGGCGGACGAAGGTGCGCCGAGCCGGGCGGGCCGGGAGGTGCCGAGCCGGGCGGGCGGAGAGGCGCCGAGCCGGGCGAGCCGGGCGGGCCGGGAGGCGCCGAGCCGGGCGGGCGGAGAGGCGCCGAGCCGGGCGAGCCGGGCGGGCCGGGAGGTGCCGAGCCGGGCGGGCGGAGAGGCGTCGAGCCGGGCGGGCGGCTCGCGGGCGAGTCTCGAAGGCGCCTGGAGGCCGGGCCGAGTGCCGCCCGGCGGCCTCCCGAACGCACCCCGCGTCACCCTCCTACGGCGGCGAATTTTCCGGTTCGTCAGGCCCGTGGATCCGTGAATTCGCAGGTCAGAGCGCCATTGCGTGTAAGGAACGGATAAGAGTTGAGCCAGCCCGACTCAGCTCTGTTGACCCGATCGAGGCCGTCGTGCACACTTGAGCCTGTTCCACTCAAGTCAGCTGGAGGAATCAACCATGGCACGTGCGGTCGGCATCGACCTGGGCACGACTAACTCCGTCGTCAGCGTTCTGGAGGGCGGCGAGCCCACCGTCATCACCAACGCCGAGGGCGCCAGGACCACGCCGTCCGTCGTCGCCTTCGCCAAGAACGGCGAAGTCCTCGTGGGTGAGGTGGCCAAGCGCCAGGCGGTCACCAACGTGGACCGCACCATCCGGTCGGTCAAGCGCCACATGGGCACCGACTGGAAGATCAACCTCGACGGCAAGGACTTCAACCCGCAGCAGATCTCGGCGTTCATCCTGCAGAAGCTGAAGCGGGACGCCGAGGCCTACCTGGGCGAGAAGGTCACCGACGCGGTCATCACCGTCCCGGCGTACTTCAACGACGCCGAGCGCCAGGCCACCAAGGAGGCCGGCGAGATCGCGGGCCTGAACGTGCTCCGCATCGTCAACGAGCCCACCGCGGCCGCGCTGGCGTACGGCCTGGAGAAGGAGGACCAGACCATCCTGGTCTTCGACCTCGGTGGCGGTACGTTCGACGTCTCGCTGCTGGAGATCGGCGACGGCGTGGTCGAGGTGAAGGCCACCAACGGTGACAACCACCTCGGTGGTGACGACTGGGACCAGCGCGTCGTCGACTACCTGGTCAAGCAGTTCCAGTCCGGCCACGGCGTGGACCTGTCCAAGGACAAGATGGCCCTCCAGCGCCTCCGCGAGGCCGCCGAGAAGGCCAAGATCGAGCTGTCCTCGTCCACCGAGACCTCGATCAACTTGCCCTACATCACCGCGTCCGCCGAGGGCCCGCTGCACCTGGACGAGAAGCTCACCCGCGCCCAGTTCCAGCAGCTCACCAGCGACCTGCTCGAGCGCTGCAAGATCCCGTTCCACAACGTGATCAAGGACGCCGGCATCCAGCTGAGCGAGATCGACCACGTCGTCCTCGTCGGCGGCTCGACCCGTATGCCGGCCGTCGCCGAGCTGGTCAAGGAGCTGACCGGCGGCAAGGAGGCCAACAAGGGCGTCAACCCGGACGAGG
Source organism: Streptomyces hamibioticus (assembly GCF_047946815.1). NCBI lineage: Bacteria > Bacillati > Actinomycetota > Actinomycetes > Kitasatosporales > Streptomycetaceae > Streptomyces > Streptomyces hamibioticus. The sequence goes on along the minus strand of NZ_JBKKQY010000001.1, from coordinate 3,536,165 downwards.
TCGTCGCCGTCGGCGCCTCGCTCCAGGCCGGTGTCCTCAAGGGCGAGGTCAAGGACGTCCTGCTGCTCGACGTCACCCCGCTGTCCCTCGGCATCGAGACCAAGGGCGGCATCATGACCAAGCTGATCGAGCGCAACACCACGATCCCGACCAAGCGCTCGGAGATCTTCACCACGGCCGAGGACAACCAGCCGTCGGTGCAGATCCAGGTCTACCAGGGCGAGCGCGAGATCGCGGCCTACAACAAGAAGCTCGGCATGTTCGAGCTGACCGGTCTGCCCCCGGCGCCGCGCGGCGTCCCGCAGATCGAGGTCTCCTTCGACATCGACGCCAACGGCATCATGCACGTCACGGCGAAGGACCTCGGCACCGGCAAGGAGCAGAAGATGACCGTCACCGGCGGCTCCTCGCTGCCGAAGGACGAGGTCGACCGGATGCGCCAGGAGGCCGAGAAGTACGCGGAGGAGGACCACGCCCGCCGCGAGGCCGCCGAGACCCGCAACCAGGGCGAGCAGCTCGTCTACCAGACCGAGAAGTTCCTCAAGGACAACGAGGACAAGGTCCCGGGCGAGGTCAAGACCGAGGTCGAGGAAGCCGTCAGCGAGCTGAAGGAGAAGCTCAAGGGCGAGGACACGGCCGAGATCCGCACCGCCACGGAGAAGGTCGCGGCCGTCTCGCAGAAGCTGGGCCAGGCGATGTACGCCGACGCCCAGTCCGCGCAGGCCGCCGGCGGGCCCGAGGGTGCCACCGCCGGTGGCGCCAAGGCCGCCGACGACGACGTGGTGGACGCCGAGATCGTGGACGACGAGCGCAAGGACGGTGCCGCGTGACGGAGGAGACCCCGGGTTTTGACGAGAAGCCCGACGTCCCCTCCGGCGCCGACCACCCCGACGACGCCGAGCCGAAGGCCGCCGCCCCCTCCTCGGAGGCGGGGGCGGCCCCGGCCGGGGACGCGAGCCAGGACGCGGGCCTGGTGGCCCAGCTGGACCAGGTGCGCACCGCGCTGAGCGAGCGCACCGCGGACCTCCAGCGGCTCCAGGCCGAGTACCAGAACTACCGCCGCCGGGTCGAGCGGGACCGGGCCGCGGTCAAGGAGGTCGCCGTCGCGAACCTCCTGACCGAGCTGCTCCCGGTGCTCGACGACATCGGCCGCGCACGGGAACACGGCGAGCTGGTCGGCGGGTTCAAGTCCGTCGCCGAGTCGCTGGAGACGGTCGCGGCCAAGATGGGGCTCCAGCAGTTCGGCAAGGAGGGCGAGCCCTTCGACCCGACGATCCACGAGGCCCTGATGCACTCCTACGCCCCGGACGTCACCGAGACGACGTGCGTGGCGATTCTGCAGCCCGGGTACCGGATCGGCGAGCGCACCATCCGCCCCGCGCGGGTGGCCGTGGCCGAGCCGCAGCCGGGTGCGCAGACGGTCAAGCCGGCCGAGGAGGGCGGCGAGACAGAGGCGGAGTCCGCGGAGAACAAGGAGAGCGGTGGCCCGGACGAGGGCTGAGCTTGAATCGATGAGAGAGGAGGGACGTCGGGGATGAGCACCAAGGACTTCATCGAGAAGGACTACTACAAGGTCCTCGGCGTCCCCAAGGACGCCACCGAGGCCGAGATCAAGAAGGCGTACCGGAAGCTCGCCCGCGAGTACCACCCGGACGCCAACAAGGGCAACGCCAGGGCCGAGGAGCGCTTCAAGGAGATCTCCGAGGCGAACGACGTCCTCGGCGACCCCAAGAAGCGCAAGGAGTACGACGAAGCCCGCGCCCTCTTCGGCAACGGCGGCTTCCGCCCCGGGCCCGGGGCGGGCGGCGGCTCCTTCAACTTCGACCTGAGCGACCTCTTCGGAGGCGGCGCCCAGGGCGGCGGCCAGGGTGCCGGCGGCTTCGGCGGCGGACTCGGTGACGTCTTCGGGGGACTGTTCAACCGCGGCGGTGCGGGTGCGGGTGCGGGCACCCGGACCCAGCCCCGGCGCGGCCAGGACATCGAGTCCGAGGTCACCCTGAGCTTCACGGAGGCCATCGAGGGCGCCACGGTGCCGCTGAGGATGTCCTCCCAGCAGCCCTGCAAGGCCTGTTCCGGCACCGGCGACAAGAACGGCACGCCCCGGGTGTGCCCGACCTGCGTCGGCACCGGCCAGGTGGCGCGGGGCTCCGGCGGTGGCTTCTCGCTGACCGACCCCTGCCCGGACTGCAAGGGCCGCGGCCTGATGGCGGAGCACCCCTGCGAGGTCTGCAAGGGTTCCGGACGCGCCAAGTCCTCGCGGACGATGCAGGTCCGCATCCCGGCCGGGGTGTCGGACGGCCAGCGCATCCGGCTGCGCGGCAAGGGCGCGCCCGGCGAGCGGGGCGGTCCGGCGGGCGACCTGTACGTGGTGGTGCACGTCAAGGACCACCCCGTCTTCGGCCGCAAGGGCGACAACCTCACCGTCACCGTCCCGGTCACCTATCCCGAGGCGGCGCTCGGCGGCGAGGTCCGGGTCCCGACCCTGGGCGGGCCGCCGGTCACGCTGAAGCTGCCCGCGGGCACGCCCAACGGGCGGACCATGCGGGCCCGGGGCAAGGGTGCGGTCCGCAAGGACGGCACCCGCGGCGATCTGCTGGTCACCGTCGAGGTGAGTGTTCCGAAGGACCTGACGGGGAAGGCTCGTGACGCGCTCGAGGCGTATCGCGAGGCGACCGCGGGCGAGGATCCGCGGGCGGAGCTGTTCCAGGCCGCGAAGGGAGCTTGATGGAGATGGACGGCCGTCGACGCAATCCGTATGAACTGACCGAGGACACCCCGGTCTACGTCATCTCGGTGGCGGCCCAGCTCTCCGGCCTGCACCCGCAGACCCTGCGCCAGTACGACCGTCTGGGCCTGGTGTCGCCGGACCGCACCGCCGGCCGGGGCCGCCGCTACTCGGCCCGCGACATCGAACTGCTCCGCCAGGTGCAGCAGTTGTCGCAGGACGAGGGCATCAACCTGGCCGGCATCAAGCGCATCATCGAACTGGAGAACCAGGTCGCCGCGCTCCAGTCCCGCATCGCCGAGCTGCAGGACGCGCTCGACGGCGCGGCCACGGCGATGCGCCAGCGGGAGGCGGCGGTGCACGCGTCGTACCGCCGTGACCTGGTGCCGTACCAGGAGGTCCAGCAGACCAGCGCGCTGGTGGTGTGGCGCCCGAAGCGGCAGCAGTCGGACTGACGCCGGCTCGGTGAAGGGGCCCGGAGGTTCGCAGGAGCCTCCGGGCCCCTTCGCGTGCGCGTCCGCACCGGGCTGACAGCAAGTGCCGTGCCGCGGTGCAGGATCCTGACAGCGTTCCGTCTTCAGGTGGCGCCCCGTCGCTGGCAGAGTCGTGGCATGGAAACAGGGGGAACACGCAGAAATCGCGCATCGGCACCGTCGTCAGGAGGGGCTATCCGGCGCTCGCGCTGTCCCTGCTGGTCGCGCTGCCGGTGAGCACGGTGGTGACCGCCCCGGGCGGGCCGTCGGTGCGTGTGTCGGGGATGACCCCGCCGTCCTACCTCCGCGACACCCTCGTGCCCCGGTTGACCGCCGGTGCCGCCGAGGCGGGCCGCGCCGCCCGCCCGCGCATCGCGACCGCCGTCCACGTGGCCGTCCGCCGCCCCGGCCGCGACCCGCGCCGCCTGGCCGAGGCCGCCGCGGGCGCCCACCTGCGCGCCCCGCACTACGCGGCCATGCTGCGCCGCGCCGGCGTGGACCTCGACGGCCCCGACCCGGCCGCGGCACTCCTGCGCGCCGACGTCGTCGTCACCGGCACCCCGGAGGAGATCGCCGGCGCCCTCGCCGGCTACCGGGCCGCGGGCGTCGACGAACTCCTCCTCAACCCCACCGCCACCCTCCTCACCGAGGGCGTCCACGCGGCGGTCGACGACCTGGAGGAGATCACCGCGGCCCTGGGAGCCGCTCGCGCACGCGATGTGTGAGCGGCGTGTGCGCACGCATCCGGCAGATCCCCGCGGGCCGTTCGCAGATTTCTCGTGAGTTCAGCGGAACGTACTGTTCCCATCTCGTTAAGTGGTTCCCCTTGACGCCGGTGGCGGGTGACGCGTTGGCTTTTCAGTCACATGGGCCGCACTGCTGTGCCCACGTCCGAAACGCACCTGAAGTGAGCCCTGCATGCGTCGTATCGCCATATCCGTGGCCGCCACCTCCGTGTCCGTCATGCTCGCCGGCTGCGGCGCGCTCAACGCGACGGGCAGCAGTGACGACGCGAGCCCGACGAAGGGCAACGACATCACCGTAGGACTGCTCCTCCCGGAGAAGGCCAACACGCGCTACGAGCAGTTCGACTACCCCATCTTCAAGGAGAAGGTCGCCGACCTCACCGACGACCGGGGCAAGGTCGAGTACGCCAACGCCGAGGCGAGCGCGCAGCGGCAGTCCGACCAGATGCAGCAGATGATCGACGACCAGGTCGACGTGATCGTGCTGGACGCGGTCGACTCGCACGCCATCGCGGACAGCGTGCGGAAGGCCAAGGACGCGGGCATCCCCGTCATCGCCTACGACCGGCTGGCCGAGGGGCCGATCGACGCCTACATCTCCTTCGACAACGAACTGATCGGCGAGGTCCAGGGCCGCTCCCTGCTGGAGGCGCTCGGCGAGGAACTGGACAGCTCCGACAAGATCGTGATGATGAACGGCTCGCCCACCGACCCGAACGCCAAGCAGTTCAAGGCGGGCGCGCTGTCGCAGCTTCAGGGCAAGGTGACCATCGCCGCGTCCTACGACACCAAGGACTGGAAGCCGGAGAACGCCCAGGCGAACATGACCAAGGCGATCGCGTCGATCGGCAAGGACAACGTCGCCGCCGTCTACGCGGCCAACGACGGCATGGCCGGCGGTGTCATCAAGGCGCTGAAGGCGGCGGGCGTCACCGACCTGCCGCCCATCACCGGCCAGGACGCGGAACTGGCGGGCGTGCAGCGGATCGTCAGCGGCGCGCAGTACATGAGCGTGTACAAGTCCTACCCGCAGGAGGCCGAGAACGCCGCGGAGCTGGCAGTGGCCCGGGTCCAGGGCAAGGACATCCAGTTCGACGCGCTCGCCCGCGACAAGGTCGACAGCCCCACCCACAAGGGCATTCCCGCGCAGCTGGTCCCCGTCGTCGCCCTGACGCAGGACAACATCGAGGACACCGTCGTCGCGGACGGCATCCACAAGGTTTCCGACATCTGTACGGCCGAGTACGCCGCGGCGTGCGCGGAGATCGGGCTGAAGGGCTGAAGCAGCCGTTTCCGCCCGGGCATACCGGTGTCATCCGGTGTTTTCCGGCGGCCACCGCCCCGAGAGCCGTGTTGCGGACCCGGTCCCGGCCGCGCATAGTTGCGCTGCGGAACGAGGCGGAAACCGGGGGTGAGATGGGCGATGGCCGGGCCCGGGACGGACGAGCATCCACACGGCGCTGACCGACTGTGCGAGGCCGGGGACCGGGTGTATTCCCGGGCCGTCCGGCGGGGGCGCGTGCCGCGCCGGGACGCCGAGCCGGTGCCGTGCCTGCTGGAGCTGGCCCTGCTGCACCCCGACCCGGACGACATGGACTGGCTGGTGCCCACCTCCCCGCAGGAGGTGATGACCCGGCTGCTGCGCGGGGTGTACGACGAGGTCAGCGCCAGCCAGCGGCGGGTGGGCTCGGCCGTGGCCGCCTTCGAGTGGTACGCCGGGCTGGGCCGTCAGGTGCGGCCGTCCCCGGCAGCGGCCGAGGGCGGCGCGGCGATCCGCGTCCTGGACGGACTGGCCCGGATCCAGGCCGCGATGGACGAGGCGACCCAGGCGTGCACGACGGAGGTGCTCACCGTGCAGCCCGGCGGCATCCGCCGCGAGCACGAGCTGTCGGAGGGACTGCACCGGGCGCTGGCACTGCGCGGGCGCGGGGTGCGGATGCGGGACCTGTACACGCACGTGGCGCGGCACGGCCAGGGGCTGCTCAACTACCTGGAGCTGATGGGCGACGCGGTGGAGGCGCGCACGCTGGACGAGGTGATCGACCGCCTCATCCTCTTCGACCGCACCGTCGCCTTCATCCCCGCCAACTCCGACCGCACGATGGCGCTCGAACTGCGCCACCCCGCGCTGATCGCGTACCTGGCCACGGTCTTCGAACGCCTGTGGCGCCTCGCGATCCCCCTGACCGCACCGCTGCCCGACACCGGTATCGAGGGCATCTCGCACCGCGAGCGGTCCATCGCGGCGCTGCTGGCGGAGGGCCACCAGGACGCGGTGATCGCGGAGCGGCTCGGCATCAGCGTACGCACGGCCCGGGCGCACATCGCCCGCCTGTCGGACACTTTGGGCGCGGCCAGCCGCACCCAGCTGGGCGTCCGCATCGCCCAGGCCGGTCTGGACGGCCCGACCCCCACGTCCGCGTCCGTCAGGGTTCCCGGTCAAGGATCCCCGACCGCCCGATGAGATACCCGAGCTGAGCCCGGCTCTCACTGCCGAGGGTGGCGGCGAGCTTGGCGATGTGCACCCGCGCGGTACGGACGTTCATGCCGAGGCGGTCGGCGATGACGGCGTCGGTGTGCCCCTCGATCAGCAGCGCGGCGATGGCGCGTTGGCGCGGTGTGACGCCGTTGAGGGTGGGCTGCTGGACGGCGTGCGGGTGCATGGGGGTGGCCAGGCGCCAGAGGCGGTCGAAGGTGGTGGCGAAGAACTCCACGAGGGCCGGGTGACGGACCTCCAGGGCGAGGGACCGGTCGGTGTTGGCGGGGATGAAGGCGACGGTGCGATCGATGACGATGAGCCGCTCGGTGACCTCGTCGAGGGTGCGCGCCTCGACGTCGCCCCGGAGTTGTTCGTAGCGGGCGGCGATCGGCAGCGCGTGGCGCAGTGTGTGCTGGTACAGGGCCCGGATCCGGCCGCCTCGGTCCAGCAGGGCCTGGTCTCGCCTCAGCGCGGCCTCGTAGAAGTGGGTCGTGGTGGGCGCGTAGCTGTTGTGCGGCTGGATGGCGAGTACCTCACTGGCCTCGGCCATGGCGTCGTCGATGACCTGTCCGATGCGTTCCTTGTGGCTGTGGACGGTGATCAAAGGCGTCAGTTGCGAGGCGTCGTGCCCGCTCACCCGCATCAGGGGCTCGAAGCTCTCGGCCAGTTGCTCGGTGCGTCTGCGTTCGGCTGCGATGCGGTCCTCGGAGGTACGGAGCAGCCGGTGCAGAACGACGGCCGGGGCGACGGGCTCGAGCCCGTTCGTGTCATCCAGGACGGGCCGCAGGAACCCGAACGCCTCCAGGCAGGGCACCGACTCGGCCGATGAAGCGTGCACTCGTCCTTCGCGCAGGGCGCGGGCGTAGAGGCTGAGGCCCGCTTCGCACAGTTCCTCGGCTCCGTGGCCGTGCACCTTCCCGGTCACGGGTGACCGTCTCCTCCACTGCCGCGGCGCCCCTGCTCGAGAATCCCCGACTGCGCGATGAGGTAGCCGAGCTGGGCCCGGCTACCGCTGCCGAGAGCCTGCGCCAGCTTGGCTATGTGGGCGCGACACGTGCGCACGTTCATGCCCAGGCGCCGGGCGATGGCCTCGTCGACGTGACCCTCCACCAGGAGCTTGGCGATGGAGTGCTGGATGTCGGTGATGCCGTCGGGGGCGGTCTCGTAGGGGGCGCCGGCGGTGAGCGGTACCGCGCGGCTCCAGATGAACTCGAAGACCTTGACCAGGTAGCGGACGAGACCTGGATGCCGGATCTCCAGGGCGACCTGTCGGTCCTCCCGGATCGGAATGAAGGCGACGGTCTCGTCGCAGATGATGAGGCGTTCGACCAGTTCGTCGATGGTGCGGTACTCGGCCTTGCCGTTGGGGAACTGGTCCACATAGGCGAGACGTTCGGGGCTGTAGCGGGCCGTGTGCTGGTAGAGGGTCCGGATGCGCACGCCCCGCTCGATCAGGGTCCTGTCGCGCTCCAGCGCCTCGACGAGCCTGCGCTCGGGGTGGCGCGCGCTCGGCTGGACGGTGAGCATCTCGGCAAGGCACTGGTCCGTGGCCAGGTCGAGGGCCGCGTTGATGCGATCGAGCCCCTCCAGCACGGTGATCGAGTGGGGCTGGGCGGCGCCCTGTGCGCTGAGGGCCATGAACGGTTCGAACGCCTCGGTCAGTTCGATCGAGGTGCGTCTGCGTTCGGAGATCTCGCGCTCGATCGGATTCAGCCGCCGCGCGAGGGCGACCGAAGGGGGCACCGGACGCAGCCAGTTCGCGTCGTCGGGGTCGGGGTGAAGGAGCGCGAACTCCATCAGGCACGGGGCGGGCTCCGCGTCGGCGCGGGCGATACGTCCAGTGCGCAGCGCGTTCGCGTAGAGGCGCCCGCCCTCCTCGCACAGTTCAGTGATGGCGTGGGGATGTATCGTCTTAGCCCGATTTGTTGTCAAATCTCCACCCCCCAGGGTCCTGAACGTGCAGGAACATGATGCACCGATTCTGTGGCCACCACGTGCCTGAATGAGCCATCGTCTTATCCGACGGGGGATCGAGGGGACCTTCAAGTGAGGACGAAGCCGACTATGCCTAAGAGAATGCTTCGCTCGGTGCTTGTCGCCGCCTTCTCCGCCGTTGTGGCCTTCGGAACACTGAGTGGCCTCTCCGTCGAGAAGGGTGACGCTCGAGCGAACAGCGGATCGTCAGTGACGGTGGTCTCCGCCGGCCCTGCCGACGTGGGCGGAGTGGTCAGCACGAACGACAGTGCGTGGTCCTGACATGACGACTCCACCCGACGACCGCTCCTTCCGCCGCGAAATGGCCACCGCCTACCGCTCCGGCTGGCACTTCATCGACCTGGTCACCGCCATCCCCCACAGCGGTGACTCGCTGATGGTGACCGTGTTCGGCGAGCCGGTCGTCGTCACGCGGGACGACGACGGAGACGTACGGGCGTACCGGTGCCTGCGCCGGCCCCGGGGTGCTCCGCAGCCCGTGCGGTGTGCCATCCGGTACGGAATGATCTTTGTGAACCTGGACCAGCGGGACCACCGGCTCGCGCAGCCGGACGCTCCCGCACCGAGGACCATCTCAGCCACCCCCCGCAGTGCCTGACGCGATTCCCCCGTCGTAACAGATCGCTCAGGTGCTTCCCCCGCAGCGGCGTCACCGTGACCTGAACACGGTGACGCCGCTGCAGTTTTTCGGGGGACATTTCCTGGCATCGACCGGCTCCGGGCCTGGCCGGAACCAACCGATCCTCCGTCCCGAGTCCAGTGCGTCCGCACGGGCATCCCGTTTTGTCCTTGAGTGGAATAGACTCAACTTTGTGTACGTTGTCTGAGTCAGCACTGGACGCTAGGAGGAGAAGCCGAACGTGGACGCCGAGCTGACCAACCGGAGCCGGGACGCGATCAACGCGGCCAGCAACCGGGCCGTGACCGAGGGGCACCCCGACCTCACCCCCGCCCACCTGCTTCTGGCTCTGCTCCAGGGACAAGGCCGACAGCAAGATAACGAGAACATCACCGACCTGCTGGCCGCCGTCGAGGCCGACCTCGCCGCCGTGCGCTCCGGCGCCGAGCGCATCCTCGCCGGGCTGCCCAGCGTGACCGGGTCCACCGTCGCGCCCCCGCAGCCCAACCGCGAGATGCTGGCCGTCGTCGCCGACGCCCAGGCCCGGGCCAAGGAGCTGGGCGACGAGTACCTCTCCACCGAGCACCTCCTCATCGGCATCGCCGCCAAGGGCGGAGCCGCCGGTGAGGTCCTCCAGGGCCAGGGCGCCGACGCCGGGAAGCTGCAGGCCGCCTTCCAGAAGGCCCGCGGCGGGCGCCGGGTGACCACGGCCGACCCCGAGGGGCAGTACAAGGCCCTGGAGAAGTTCGGCACCGACCTCACCGCCGCCGCCCGGGAGGGCAAGCTCGACCCGGTCATCGGGCGGGACCAGGAGATCCGGCGGGTCGTGCAGGTGCTCAGCCGCCGGACCAAGAACAACCCCGTCCTGATCGGCGAGCCCGGCGTCGGCAAGACCGCCGTCGTCGAGGGGCTCGCCCAGCGGATCGTGAAGGGGGACGTGCCCGAGTCCCTCCGCGACAAGCGCCTCGTCGCGCTCGACCTCGGGGCCATGGTGGCCGGCGCCAAGTACCGCGGCGAGTTCGAGGAGCGGCTGAAGACCGTCCTCGCCGAGATCAAGGACTCCGACGGCCGGATCATCACCTTCATCGACGAGCTGCACACCGTCGTCGGCGCCGGAGCCGGCGGCGACTCCGCCATGGACGCCGGGAACATGCTCAAGCCCATGCTCGCCCGCGGTGAGCTGCGCATGGTCGGCGCCACGACCCTCGACGAGTACCGGGAGCGGATCGAGAAGGACCCGGCGCTGGAGCGGCGGTTCCAGCAGGTGCTGGTCGCCGAGCCGACCGTCGAGGACTCCATCGCCATCCTGCGCGGGCTCAAGGGACGGTACGAGGCCCACCACAAGGTGCAGATCGCCGACAGCGCGCTGGTGGCCGCCGCGACCCTGTCCGACCGCTACATCACCTCCCGCTTCCTGCCCGACAAGGCCATCGACCTGGTCGACGAGGCCGCCTCCCGGCTGCGCATGGAGATCGACTCCTCGCCCGTCGAGATCGACGAGCTGCAGCGCGCCGTCGACCGGCTGAAGATGGAGGAGCTGGCCATCGGCAAGGAGACCGACCAGGCCTCCCTGGAACGGCTGGAGAAGCTGCGCCGCGACCTCGCCGACAAGGAGGAGGAGCTGCGGGGCCTCACCGCCCGCTGGGAGAAGGAGAAGCAGTCCCTCAACCGCGTCGGTGAGCTGAAGGAGAAGCTCGACGAACTGCGCGGGCAGGCCGAACGCGCCCAGCGCGACGGCGACTTCGACACCGCCTCCAAGCTGCTCTACGGCGAGATCCCGGCCGTCGAGCGGGACCTGGAGGCCGCCTCCGAGGCCGAGGAGGAGGTCGCCGGGGACACCATGGTCAAGGAGGAGGTCGGCTCCGACGACATCGCGGACGTCGTCGCCTCCTGGACCGGCATCCCGGCCGGCCGGCTGCTGGAGGGGGAGACGCAGAAGCTGCTGCGCATGGAGGACGAGCTGGGCAGGCGGCTGATCGGGCAGACGGAGGCGGTGCGGGCCGTGTCCGACGCCGTGCGCCGCAGCCGCGCCGGGGTCGCCGACCCCGACCGCCCCACCGGATCCTTCCTCTTCCTCGGGCCCACCGGCGTCGGCAAGACCGAGCTGGCCAAGGCGCTCGCCGACTTCCTGTTCGACGACGAGCGGGCGATGGTCCGCATCGACATGTCGGAGTACAGCGAGAAGCACAGCGTCGCCCGGCTGGTCGGCGCCCCGCCCGGCTACGTCGGGTACGAGGAGGGCGGCCAGCTGACGGAGGCGGTGCGCAGGCGGCCGTACAGCGTCGTGCTGCTCGACGAGGTCGAGAAGGCGCACCCCGAGGTCTTCGACATCCTGCTCCAGGTGCTGGACGACGGGCGGCTCACCGACGGACAGGGCCGGACGGTCGACTTCCGCAACACCATCCTGGTGCTCACCTCCAACCTGGGCAGCCAGTACCTGGTCGACCCGGTCACCAGTGAGCAGGAGAAGAAGGAGCAGGTCCTGGAGGTGGTCCGGGCCTCCTTCAAGCCGGAGTTCCTCAACCGGCTGGACGACCTGGTGGTCTTCTCCGCCCTGACCAAGGACGAGCTGAGCCGGATCGCCCGGCTCCAGATCGACCGCCTGGCCCGCCGCCTGTCCGAGCGCCGGCTGACCCTGGAGGTCACCGACGAGGCGCTGGCCTGGCTGGCCCACGAGGGCAACGACCCGGCCTACGGCGCCCGCCCGCTGCGCCGCCTCGTCCAGACCGCCATCGGCGACCGCCTCGCCAAGGAGATCCTCTCCGGCGAGATCAAGGACGGCGACACGGTCCGCGTCGACCGCTTCGGCGACGAGCTGATCGTGGGGCCCGCGGCACCGGAGAAGACGCTGTGAGCCCGGGAGCGCTCACCTTCACGGAGCGGGCCGCGGCATGGCCGGGCGGCCCGCCGTGCCGGCCCGCTTCCGGACAGAGACCGACGGGGACCGGGCAGGTCTCGGTGCGCGGAACGAGCACGTCCGGACAGGTGACCGGTTCCGGCCCCCGTCCGGCGGGTAGTCGGAGTCGGACAGGACGATGCCCACGAAGGCGACGAGGAAGGGCGACAGGACCAGCGAAGGCACCGTCACGACGGCCGCCACCAGCCACCGCCCGGTACGCCCCGGCGTCCTCCCCGGCGGCTGCGCCGCGCCGTTCCGTGCTCTCGCCGTGCCCCCTCCTCGGTTCCGCGGGCGTCCACCCGACCGGCCGGATCATGTCAGCTCAGGGCTGACAGCGCACCGGCAGGCTTGCCACGCCCCTCCCCGCATGGGGGAGGATGGCGGGATCCGTACGAAGGGAAAATCACGGTGAGCATCGACCCGTCCTCGATTCCGAACTTCGGGGGCCAGCAGCCCGAGCCGCAGCCCCAAGGACCGGCGGGCCCCGTCGTCCCGGATCAGGACCTCGTGAAGCAGCTCCTCGACCAGATGGAGCTCAAGTACGTCGTCGACGACGAGGGCGACCTCGCGGCGCCGTGGGAGCAGTTCCGTACGTACTTCATGTTCCGTGGCGAGGGTGACCAGCAGGTCTTCTCGGTGCGGACGTTCTACGACCGGCCCCACAAGATCGACGAGAAGCCGCAGCTGCTCGAGTCCATCGACGACTGGAACCGCCGCACGCTGTGGCCCAAGCTCTACACCCACACCCACGACGACGGCACCGTCCGCCTGATCGGCGAGGCGCAGATGCTGATCGGCATGGGCGTGAGCCTGGAGCACTTCGTGTCCTCGACGGTCAGCTGGGTCCGCGCCGCCATCGAGTTCGACCGGTGGCTCGTGGAGCAGCTCGGCCTGGAGCAGGAGGTCAACGACGCGGAGAAGCCTCAGGACGGCGAGGAGTAGACCGCCCGGCGAGACGTAGTCCGCCTGACAGAGCGGCGTGCCGGCGAGTACGACCGGGTACGCGCCGTACGTGAAGGAGGGCCCGGCCGGGGCGCGGACCACCGAGGTGGCGTGCCGGGGCCGGGCTCTCGCCGTGCCGGCCGGCGGGGGAAGCGCCGCGCTCGTCCACAGCCTGTGGAAAACCCCGGGCCCCGTCGGCTCCGCCGGCTCGGCCGGTGGGCGCTCAGCCCGTGAGCCCCTTGAGGCGGCTCACCGCCTCCTCCAGCACACCGGTCCGCTTGCAGCCGGTGAAGACATGAGCACGGCGCTTAACGCACTCACTTGGTGAAGGGCAGACCCACAAGCGCCACGCTCCCTGTAGGGGCATCCCGCCCCGCAGGCCGGGTCTTCACCCGGATGCAAGGGGGTTCCGTGAGCGTTCCGACGTTCCGGCCGATGACCGTGCCGTTTTGGTTGCAGGCTGATCTATCCACGGCCATCAGCACGATTACTCGGCAGGTTGGCGAGACCGACCCGTTCCTGTCCGGGGAATTCCTGACGGCCCCGATGGAGGACATCAACGCCACGGCGATTCAGACGGACGAGCGAGTAAAGGCCAATATCGACAAGACTCGTCAGAACCACTACTCGCGGGACGGCATTGTCAGTTCGCGGATGGTCTGAACGCTTTTGCGGGGTCGGTGATCGGACTACCGGCCCCGCTCGCTGTCGAGAGGACACGCCTTATGGCATGGGAGACAAGCAACCGGCGCGAGCGGCTACCAGCCAATTGGGAGCGCATACGGGCCCGAGTGATTCGACGGGCGGGGGGTCGCTGTGAGGGGGTTCTACGGGATACGGGTCTGCGGTGCGAGGCAAAGGGCGCGGACGTTGACCACATCACCCCCGGCGATAACCGCGCCCTAGAGAATCTGCAATTGCTGTGCCGCTGGCATCACACGCAGTAGACACAGCGAGAGGCAGCAGCAGCGCGAGCAAACAAGAGGGTGGCCATTCGAAAGCCGAACCCCACCGGAACCCGTGATGAGCCGATGCCTGATCCTTGGTGACCTTGACGCGCTGCGCTTCACTGCGAATGCGGCTCGGATTTCACACTAGGTGACTGCGCTCAAGGTTACCGAAAGTCACCAAGAGGGTGGGGGATGACCCCGAATTGGGGCCTATTCCAACCGCAAGCGTATAGCAGGCCGACATGGCTACGGGTTTTGGAGTCGTCGAACTCCCCGCGCTCACAGCGCGTGATACCGGCACCATGCACGCACCACCCCGTGACGTTACGGGGCGCTCGACCCCGAGGGACCGGCCCCGCTGTGGGTTCGGACCGTCGGGGGTCTTTTGCGTTCTCGACACAGTGCATGATGGGCAGTCGGCAAGCACGCCGCGAGTGCGTACCAATGTCCGGATTCTCGTGCTCGCAGCCGGCCGTTTTCGCGGCTACTTTGCGTTACGCCGCTGCGTCGAGAACGGCCCTCACCTCGGGTACGTCGGCGTACTCCGCGAGCCGAGCCAGCACCACCCGCACCCGTTCCGCTGTCCGCTCGCTGGACACGTCGGCCGACAGCGAGATGACCCGTTCCGCAGTCGCCGCCGCTTCCTCGGGTTCGTTGGCGTCTGCGTAGGCCACAGCGAGCCACGAGAGGTAGAGGGCCATTTCGCGCGTGTGCGTAGCGTCGTATTTCCCGAGGACTTCCCGCAGCAAGGGGACGGCTCGGAGCGGTCGGCGTAGTTCGGTGTAGACGCGGGATTCCATGACGCGCAACTCCCCGGCGTCCACCCAATACAAGTAAGCCGGTGACTCGGTTTCCTCGCTGTCCTCGGCTATAGCCTCGCTGGCTTCCCCGAGGGCTCTCATTGCCTGCTGTGCGTTCTCGGCGCCGCCCGCTTTCGTGTGGGCCCATGCAACCCGGTCGAGGTACAGCGCACGGGCTTTCGGGGAAGCGTCTGGCCCGGCCCCGTCGAGAGCTGCGCGGGCAAGCGTGAGCCCTTCAACTTCCCTGCCAGTGTTGGTGAGTTGGTAGGCCAGCGATCCGGCAAGGTTCCCGGCTAGCGTCCGGTCCTCGGCTTGCGTCGCCGCGCTGAGACCGAGCCGGTAAATCCTCTCGGCTTCCTCGTGCTGTCCGGCATCGCTGGCAATCCATCCGGCAATCTGCGCCAACTCACCGATCTGGACGAGAAGCTGACGACCCGTCAGATCGGCGTAACTATGCTCTCGATACATTCGAACAGCTTTTCGAAGCTCTCGCAGTGCGGGCCGCATGAGATCCCCACCGGCTAGGAAGTCATCGGCAAGCCGTAGGCCGTGCACGCGCTGTTGCAGGTCGTCCACCTGCCTCATGCCGAGACGGCCGCCTGTACGGCCGCTCAGAGGCTCTAGCGGGTCCTCGGCGGGGAGGAAGTCGGCCAGCGTCGGCAAAGGCGGCGTTGCGGGCGTCTGTGGCTCTCCGAGGGCTTCCACGGGGACGGCCAGCGCAGCGGCCAGGAACGGCAACCATTCGCGCGGCGTGCGCTTCCCCCTCTCCCACCGGCTCACCTCTTGGCGGCCGACCGGCTCACCCTGGACACCAGCGGCCCGGCAGACCTCCCGCGCTAGCCGTGCCTGACTCCACCCGAGGCGTTCACGCTCTCGTCTGATGTTGGCCCCAACGCTGCTCCCCATGCGTCCAGTCTGGCCGACAGTTGGCATACAGGTGGCCGCTAGTGCGGACGTTGGCCCGGAGTGACGATCTTCCCGACCGAGACGAGGGGACGGCGACCATGGCGGGCCAGACCGAGCCGGGCACGGATGCGAGCAAGTCGGAGTACATGACCTACGCCCCGAGCGGCGAGACGTGCCCGGACTGCAACAAGCCGATCCGGAGCCTTGAGCCGGTGCGGCGCGGAATGCTGGCACGGGTCGGTGGTCCGCCCGCTGTGGTCTACCGGCACGCTTCCGGGAGGTGCCCGAGATGATCACGAGTAGCGACGTGGGAAAGCGGGTCAAGGACAGCGCTGGACGAGTCGGAATCCTGCGCGACGTGATCAAGGATTACGAGGACCCGGCCGACCCGCCGAACGAACGCCGAAAACGGAACACGGCTTTCATCTGGCCCGAGAACGGCGGTCGTGAATGGCTGGTCCCGCCCAGTCAAGTGGTGCGGCTCTAATGCGCTACGTCCGCCGATTCGGTTGGTCCGTGTTCGTATTCATCGTGGCCGCGCTGAGTACCGCGATACCCGTGATGGCTGCGACCGGACGCCTATAGACTCCGCCCCTTGCCGCCGCATGAGAGTTGAAGGCTCCCCTGTCTTTCATTCGATTTCCGGCAGAGGGCGGGAACTACCGCCGATGCGTAATTGCGTATCGGTTCGCTGAAACAGGAGGTACGGAAATGCGTGCTTGGTGGCTCACGATGGCCGACGGCGGCAACCCCCAGGACGACAGCGACAGCGGCAACAAGCACGGCGGGGGCGGCTCGGACGAGGGCGGCAACACGAACGACGGCCAGGGCCCGGCGGACGGCCGCTGAACGTGAGCACGAACAGCGAAAAGGAGGCGGGTCCGCAGGGGCTCGCCTCCGCGCTCATGGAAAAGGGCGCACTCAAAAGCGATTGGTTGCCCGCGTGCAACGCGGTGCCCCGTCATCTGTTCATTCCGGATGTGATCTGGCCCGGCCGCGCTGGAATGAATCGGCAGGATGACCGAGTAATCCGCAGTGAGGAACCCGAGGCGTGGTGGCAGGCCGTTTACCGTGACGCGCCGATCGCGACCCAATGGGATGACGGCGCATACACCGGGCCCGGCAAAGGCAAGATCCCGTCAAGCTCGAATTCCATGCCAACCATGGTCTTTTCGATGCTGGACGCGCTGAGCGTCGAAGAGGGTCACAAGGTGTTGGAGATCGGCACCGGTACCGGATGGAATGCCGCGCTGCTCTCTCACCGGGTCGGCGCTGAGAACGTGTTCACCGTGGAAGTGGACGGGGCCAGCGCGAGGGATGCGCGTAAGCGCCTGAATGACGCCGGATTCGATCCCGCCTCGATCATCGGGGACGGGGCCGAGGGATACGCCGAGGGGGCCCCGTATGACCGGGTGATCGCCACGGCATCAATCGGCCGAGTTCCGCAGCAGTGGGTGACGCAGACGAAACCGGGCGGAATCATCGTCGCACCATGGGGACCGACATACGGCGGGGAAGGGGTCGTTCGTCTCGCTGTGGCCGACGACGAAACGGCTACCGGGTGGTTCGTCGGGTCCTCAGCATTCATGCGGCTACGTGATCAGCGCACCGAGCGGAAGCACGTCCGCGAATACCTCGGCGGCCGGAAGTGGCCAGCGGACGGGCGGCGCAGCATGACCAGCATTTCCCCGGAATCGGTGGGGGACTGGCCCGTCATGTTCGCAATCGGCGGGCAGGTTCCCGAGGCTTTCCCGTGGGCCGAGAACTACGACGACGGCTCTTACACGCTGTGGCTGCGGGATACGGCCGTCACGTCGTGGGCGACGGTCGATTACGTGCCGGACCGCGAGGAATTCGAGGTCTACCAATCCGGCCCCCGTGATCTGTGGAATGAG
Organism: Streptomyces hamibioticus; assembly: GCF_047946815.1. Classification (NCBI taxonomy): domain Bacteria; kingdom Bacillati; phylum Actinomycetota; class Actinomycetes; order Kitasatosporales; family Streptomycetaceae; genus Streptomyces; species Streptomyces hamibioticus. The sequence goes on along the minus strand of NZ_JBKKQY010000001.1, from coordinate 3,518,736 downwards.
GTGGTGGCCGCCTACCTCTGGTGGGAGGAACAGGGGCGGCCGGGGTTCGAGCGGTTCGGGCTCACCGTGGACAGCGAGGGGGAGCGGGTTTGGCTCGACCGGCCAGACAACCCGGTGCCCGTCGTCGGGGGGTCCTGACAACCCCTCGGCGGTCCCGTGAACGGCCCCGTCTGTGCGCATCCCCCGTGGCGCATGGGCGGGGCCAACTCGTGCCGTTAGTTGCGTTTCCGCAGGTCAGACAGCCTGTCGATTGCTTCGCGCAACTTAACGGTCCGCTTGCAGAACGCGAAGCGGACGAAGGGGGCGCCGGCCTCCCGGTGGTCGTAGAAGACCGCGTTGGGGATGGCGACGACACCGGCCCGTTCCGGCAGGGCCCGGCAGAAGGCGAAGCCGTCGGCCTGGCCGAGGGGGCGGATGTCGGTGGTGATGAAGTAGGTGCCGGCGGGCCGGTGGACGCCGAAGCCCGCCTCCGCGAGCCCCGCCGCCAGCAGGTCCCGCTTGGCCCGCAGATCATCCCTCAGCCCGGTGAAGTAGGAGTCGGGCAGCGCGAGCGCCTCGGCGACGGCGTACTGGAAGGGGCCCGCGGAGACGTACGTCAGGTACTGCTTGGCCGACCGCACCGCCGTGACCAGGGCCGGGGCGGCCGTGATCCAGCCGACCTTCCAGCCGGTGTACGAGAAGGTCTTGCCGGCCGACGAGATGGTGACCGTCCGCTCGCGCATGCCCGGGAAGGACGCGAGCGGCACGTGCTCGGCGTCGTCGAACACCAGGTGCTCGTACACCTCGTCCGTCACCACCAGCAGGTCCCGCTCCACGGCCAGCTCGGCGATCGCCGCCAGCTCCCGGCGGGTCAGCACGGTGCCGGTGGGGTTGTGCGGGGTGTTGATCAGCAGCAGGCGGGTGCGGTCGGTGACGGCGTCGCGCAGCTCGTCCAGGTCCAGCCGGAAGGGGCCGTGGCCCTCGGCGGACGGGCGGAGCGTGACCGGGACGCGGGTGCCGCCCGCCATGGCGACGCAGGCCGCGTACGAGTCGTAGTACGGCTCCAGGGCGATCACCTCGTCACCCGGTTCCAGCAGGGCCAGCAGCGCGGCGGCGATGGCCTCGGTGGCGCCCGCGGTGACCAGGACCTCGGTGTCCGGGTCACAGGCCAGACCGTGGTGGCGGCGCTGGTGGTCGGCGATCGCGGTGCGCAGCTCGGGGACGCCCGGGCCGGGCGGGTACTGGTTGCCGCGTCCGTCGCGCAACGCCCGTACGGCGGCCTCCCTGACCTCCTCGGGGCCGTCCGTGTCCGGGAAGCCCTGGCCCAGGTTGATCGCCCCGGTCCGCACCGCCAGCGCGGACATCTCGGCGAAGATCGTCGTCCCGAACTCGGCGAGCCGGCGGTTGAGGAAGGGGCGCGCGGTGGAGGTCATGCCGGTCATCCTGCGCCGAAGCTCTGGAGTTCCTCAACTCTGCTTTGGGGCGCTGTGGCCGAGGGCATGTCCAGGTCACGCAACGAGCGAGGCGCCCACGGGGGGTTGCTTCGATGGCATCGGGCATCGAAAGGGGGATGACGCCATGGTCCTCGGCATCGTCCTGGCAGTGATCGTGGTGGTCGCGGTGGCGGCCTTCGCCATGGGGATCGTCGCGGCCGCCCGCAGCGGGGCGCGGCGGACGGCCCGGCCGGCGGGATACCGCCACCGGTCGCACGGCGGCTCCGGCACCCACAGCTGGTGGGCCGGCGGCGTGGCGGTGGGTGACGCCGGCTGGTCCGGGTCCTCCGACGGCGGTTCCTCGGGGGGCCACTCCTGCGGCGGCGGCTCGTCCTCCGGCGGCGGCTCGTCCTCCGGGGGCGGCTCGTCCTGCGGGGGAGGGGGCGGCGGCGGATGCGGTGGAGGCAGCTGACACGGGGCAGCTGAGCTTCGTACGGGGGAAACCGCATCCGTGCCACGGGGCCCGCGCCTGGGAGCGGGCCCCGTTCCGCGTTTTCGGGAGCGGGCCCCGGCGGGTGTCTCCGCGAACGGTCCCCGGCGGGTATTCGCACACACTGGCGCACGCTCACGGGCGGGGGCGCGCGCTGTGGTTGCACAGTTGCGCTGGGGGGCCCTCTGAGGGATGGAAACGCCACGATGTTGGGTAAAAACGCTGTGGCGGCGCCTCAGTTCATGATTGCCTCTCCCACACCGACGCAGCCCCCCGGCCGTCCTGCGGACCCCACCCGACCGGCCGGCCGGGTCGACCGGGCCGCACGCCCGGCGCGACCGGCGTGCGCTGGACCCGCCCCTTCCTCCCCTTGTGTGCTTGCGGAGCCGATCCATGCTCACGACTCTGAACACCTCCTACACCGACACGCGCGCCGCCGACCTCGCCTGGGCGCTGGGGCGCGAACCACTGCCCGCGCTGGCCACCCTCGACCTCGAACTGACCGGCGCCAAGATGCAGTTGAGACTCCTCGGTGCCTCCCACCAGGTGCTTGTGGAGGAGGAGCGGGGCGTGTGCTCGGAGACGGTGGCCTGCATCCCCGGGAGCAGCACGCCCCTGCCGCTGGGCGTGGCCAAGCGGGTCGACGACTGGGAGTACGAGTTCGCGGCCCGGGTGGAACTGCTCTCGCCGGGTTCCTTCGCGGGCCGCGCCCAGGAGCTGCTGGCCCTGGTCTCCGACCATCCGCACGGTCTGGCCGGTGTCTTCCCCGGCAGCCCGCACGCCTTCACGGCCCTGCTGGCCCAGCGCCACGAGGGGCAGGTGCAGTGGCGGACGTGGCACGCGTACCCGCAGGACGGGCAGCTGGTGGCGACCCGTACCCGCGTGGGGGTGCGGACCGCGACGTCGGATGCCGCGCCGCAGCTCAGCCCGTCGGGGATGTGAGCGGGTTAAACCTGCGGCGCGCATCTGAACGACAGATCCACACGTGTGGGTGACGAAGCGCACCGCAGGAGTGACGTAACGTCACACCGTGATCGAGCAGCACGCCCCCGCACCGCCCGGCACGCCCGCCCCTTGGGCCGCCCCTGGCAGCTCGGGCGGCCCGGGTGGGCCGGGCGGCTCGGGTGGGCCGGGCGGCTCGGGTGGGCCGGGCGGCTCGGGTGGGCCGGGCGGCTCGGGTGGCTCGGGCGGCTCCGGTGGCTCGCTTGGCTCGGGCGGGCCGGGTGATGCCGGTGACCCGGGCGGACGCGGCGGCGCCGGTGGTTCCTGTGGTGGTTCCGGCGGTCGTTCCGGCGGTCGTGGCGGCGGTTCCGGCGGTCCGGAAGGACTCGACGGCGCCGGTGGCCCGGGCGGGCTCGGCGGCTACCGGGGCCCGGGAGAGGCCGGTGGCGGGGAAGGCTCCGGTGACCTGTACGGACCCGGTGACCCGGAGGGCCACGGTGCCCCGGAGGGCCACGGTGCCCCGGAAGGCCACGGTGCCCCGGAGGGCGACGGCGGTTCGCAAGGCGTCGGCGATTCGGACGGGCGCGGCCCGAACGGGTGCGGTGGCCCGGACGGGCCTGCCGGCTCCGTAGGCGGTGGCGGCCCGGGCAGACCCCATGGGGCCGGTCACCCGGGCGGGCCCGGTGGCGCCCCGCCTTCGGGCGGCACCGGTGGCCGTCCCCGCGGCACCGACGTGCTCGTGGGCCCCGATGGGCGCCGTGACACCTGCGTGTCCGGCGGCACCGACGTGCTCGTGGGCCCCGATGGGCGCCGTGACACCTCCGTGTCCGGCGGCGCCGACGTCCCCGGTCCTGCCGCCGCGTGGCTGCCCGTCCGGCCGGGTACCGGGCGCTCCCTGGTCCTCGCGGGCGTCTTCGTCTGCGCGGCCTGCGGACTCGTGTACGAACTGGTCCTGGTCGCCCTCGCCTCGCACCTGATGGGCGACTCGGTCACCCAGGCCTCCGTCGTCCTGTCCGTCATGGTGTTCGCGATGGGCGTCGGCTCGCTCGCCGCCAAGCGGCTGCGCCGCCGGGCCGCGGTCGCCTTCGGCGCGGTCGAGGCCGTCCTTGCCCTCGTCGGCGGCGGCAGCGCCATGGTGCTGTACGCCCTCTTCGCCTGGACCGGTGACTGGGGCGGGCTGTGGGTGCACGGCCCCCGGTTCCTCCTGGTCGTCTTCTCGCTCGCCATCGGCCTGCTGATCGGCGCCGAGGTCCCGCTGCTGATGGAGCTGATCCAGCGCATCCGCCGCCAGGACGCGGGCGGTGCCGTCGCCGACCTGTTCGCCGCGGACTACGTCGGCGCCCTGATCGGCGGCCTGGCCTTCCCCTTCCTCCTGCTGCCGGTCTTCGGCCAGCTGACCGGCGCCCTGCTCACCGGTACCGTCAACGCGGCCGTCGGCGCCGCCCTGGTCCTCGTCCTGTTCCGGCGCGACCTGACCCGCCGCGACCGCCGGCTGCTGCTGGCCGCCAACGCCGCGGTCCTCGTGACCCTGGCCGCCGCCACCGTCCTGGTCGACGACTTCGAACGCGCCGCCCGGCACGCGGTCTACGGCCCGGACGTCCGCGTCGCCCTCCAGACCGGCGTGCAGGAGGTGATCCTCACCGGCGGCACCGACGGCCGGTCCCTCGGCCTCTATCTGGACGGCCGGCTGCGGACCGGCGGCGGGGACGCGAGCCGCTACCACGAGGCGCTGGTCCACCCCGCCCTGGCCGGCCCGCACGCGCGCGTGCTGATCCTCGGCGGCGGCGACGGTCTCGCCGCCCGGGAGGTGCTGCGCCACCCGGACGTGCACCGGGTCGACGTCGTCGAACTCGACCCCGGCCTGGCCCGGCTGGCCCGCCACGACCCCGCCCTGTCGGCGCTGAACGGGCACGCCTACAGCGACCCCCGGGTGCACGTGGCGACGGGCGACGCCTTCCGCCGGCTGCGCGGGGCGCCCCCGGCGACGTACGACGTGGTGATCTCGGACCTGCCCGACCCGGCCTTCACGGCCAGTACGAAGCTGTACTCGCAGGAGTTCTACGGCCTGGCCCGGCGGGTGCTGGCGCCCGGCGGGCGGCTGGTGGTGCACGCCGGTCCGGTCGCCTCGCGGCCCGAGGCGTTCTGGACGGTGGAGTCGACGCTCCGGGCGGCCGGATTCCGCACCGCCTCCTACCGCGTCACCGGCCGCGTCACCGGCACTCCGGCGGGCTCCGGACGCACCGCCGCCGACTGGGGGTTCGTCCTGGCCGCCCCCCGCACGCCCCCCGCGCTCCGCCTCGATGCCGACGGCCCCCGGCCGCGCACGCTCACGGAGGCGGCGCTCGCCGCCGGCGCCCGGGCGGCGGCCCGCAGCCAGGTGCCGGACCTGCCGCCGTCGACGCTGACCCACCCCCGCTACTGACCGGAAGCCCCCCGCCGCACCCCCGCCACCGACCGGCAGCCGCCCTCGACCGGCCGAGGTCGCCGACCGGCCGAGGTCGCCGAACGGCCGGGGTCGCGCACGGCGGTCCGCCCTCCCCCGGAACAGGGGCGGACCGCCGTGATCCCCCGTGACCCCCCGGTGGACCGTTCGCATCGAGAAGATACGGCCGTCACGCCGGAGCCCGAATCCCGCGCGAGGTGGATCTCCCCCCAACCTGTGCGGTAGCCGCCGGGCGCCGTCTGCAACTTCCGCGGTACGGCACGGAGAGGACGCCTCCGCCCTCCCGCCGGACTTACCCTGCGGCAATGCGTCCGCACCCCCTGGTGGCCGACGGCCTGATCGCCGCGGCGCTGACGACCGTGGCCGCCCTGCTCGGCACCGAGGCCGTCGCCCAGGGGTGGCCCGCGCTCGACCCGCTCGCCTGGATCCTCGTCGTCGGCGTCAACCTGCCCCTGGCGCTGCGCACCCGGGCCCCGGTCACCGTCTGCCTCGCCGTCCACGCCTGCTGGGCGGTCTACATCACCCTCGGCCACTGGCCGGTGGTCAACTCCTTCGGCCCGATGCTCGCCCTCTACACGGTCGCCTCCCTGCGCCCCACCAGGGCCGCCGCGGCCTGCGCCGCCCTGCTGGCCGGAGTGTGGATCTACGCCGGACTGGTCACCGACTCCGCCGCCATGGCGTCCGTGGCCGGCCAGGCAGTCGGCTTCCCGCTGGTGCTCTGGCGGTTCGGGTACATCGTCCGCCGAACCGGGGAGCTGACCCGGCAGCTCCGCGCCGAGCAGGCCGAACGGGCCCGGCGCGAGGTCGCCGAGGAACGGGTGCGCATCGCCCGCGAGCTGCACGACGTGGTCGCCCACCACATCGCCGTCATCAACGTCCAGGCGGGCCTGGCCCGCTTCGTCTTCACCTCCGACGCCCGCACCGCCCGCGAGTCCCTCGACACCATCGAGGGCGCCAGCGGCGAGGCCCTCGCCGAACTGCGCCGCATGCTCGGCCTGCTGCGCGCCGACGGCGTACAGGGCGCGGAGAGCACCCCCGCGCCCGGCCTGGACCAGCTCGCGGAGATGATCGCCCGAGTGCGCGCGGGCGGCGTCGGCGTGGAGCTGAGCGTCACCGGCGAGCCCCGCCCGCTGCCGCCCGGCGTGCAGCTGTGCGCGTACCGCATCGTCCAGGAGGCCCTGACCAACGTCCTCAAACACGCGCCCGGCGCGCACGCCACCGTCGAACTCGCCTACCGGGCGGGCGAGGTGACGGTGTCGGTGACCGATGACGGAGGCACCGGAGAGGGGGTGGAACCGGACACCTTGCGCGAGCACGGCGGCCAGGGCTTGATCGGCATGCGGGAGCGGGCCAAGCTCTACGGCGGGACGATCGATGCCGGGCGGCGCAGCGAGGGGGGATTCGGCGTGCACCTGACCCTGCCGACGCCGGCACCGGCAGCGCGCCGGAAAGGCGCCGTCACGGAATGACCGACCAACCCTCCGGGCACCACCCCGGCCCCGGCCCCGGCCCCGACCCGATCAGCGTGCTCGTCGTCGACGACCAGTTCCTCGTACGCAGCGGACTGGCCGCCCTGTTGCGCGCCGCCCCCGGCATGGAGGTCGTCGGCGAGGCCACCGACGGCGCCCAGGCGGTGGAGCTGGCCGCCCGGACCCGGCCGGACGTCGTCCTGATGGACATCCGCATGCCCGGAATGACCGGCATCGAGGCCACCGCCCGCATCCTCGCCGATGCGGTGGACCCGGCGCCCCGCGTGCTCGTCCTGACCACGTTCGACCTCGACGAGTACGTGTACGGCGCCCTGCGCGCCGGTGCGTCCGGTTTCCTGCTCAAGGACGCCGGCCCGGAGCGGCTGCTGGCCGCGGTGACCGCGGTCCACGGCGGCGACGCGCTGTTCGCCCCCGCGGTCACCCGGCGCCTGGTGGAGGCGTTCACACAGCTGGCCGACAGCGCGGCGCCGGACTCCGGTCCGCCGCCCGGTCTGACGGCGCTGACCGGCCGGGAGGTCGAGGTACTGGAACTGGTCGCCCGCGGCCTGACCAACGCCGAGGCCGCCGACCGTCTCTTCATCAGCGAGGCCACGGTCAAGACCCACCTCAACCGCACGATGACCAAGCTGGGTCTGGCCAGCCGGGCGCAGGCGGTGGTGCTGGCGTACGAGACGGGACTGGTACGGCCGGGCGGCGGTACGGGTCGGGCCGGTGCCGGCGCGGCGCCATGACGCCGGCCGTCCGACGCGCGCCGCGGGCCGTCTGGCACGCGCCGCCGGCCGTCTGACACGCGCCGCTGGCCGCGTGACGCGCACCGCCCGTGGCCGCGTGGCGCCCGCCGTCCTCGCCGCGTGACTTCGCGCCGACAAGGGGTGGACGCGGCGACTCGTGGGTAGGCTGCGTCGACATGGAGCATGAGGTGTTCGTTCCGGTTCCGGCCGAGCGGCTCAGGGAGGTGCTGGCCGACCCCGCACGGGTCGCCGGTGCGGTGCCCGGGCTCCAACAGGACGCGGGCGCCGAACCGGTCGCCGGGCGGCTGAAGATGCGCGTCGGCGGTCACTCCATCACCTACCGCGGCTCGGCCCGGCTGTCCGCCCGCCAGGACGGGGCGTACACCGTCGAGGGCGAGGGCGCCGAGGCGCGCGGCAGCGGCAAGGCCACGTTCGAGCTGACGGTCCGCCTCCGGGACGCCGAGGGCGGCGCCGCCCTCGCGTTCGACGGGACGGCCACGGCCGACGGCCGGGTCACGGAGCTGCCGCAGGACGCGGTCGCCTCGGCCGTGCACCGGCTGCTGACCCGGTTCGCGGAGAACCTGGCGGCAGCGCAGGCAGCGCAGGCGGAGCAGGCGGAGCAGTCAGGGCGGGCAACGCCGGACGCCGCTTCGGTCGAGTCGCAGGCCACCGAGGACTTCGAGCCCACGGCCACCGGCGACCTCGACGCGGCCCCGGACGCGGACGACGCCCCGGCACCACCCGCATCCCCTGCCGAGCCGTCCGAACCCGCCGGGCCGTCCGAACCCGCCGAGTCCTCCCCGGCCCCGCCCGCGTCCCCCGCCTCCCCCGTCTTCGACGCCGACGTCCCCCCGTCCTCCCTCGACGCCACCGCCGACGAGGCGCCGTCGAACGAGTCCTCCGCCGAACCGCCCGCCGAGTCCTCCGCCGAACCGCCCGCCGAGTCCTCCGACGGGCCGATCGCCGAGCCGCCCGCCGAGGCGGCGCACGCGCGCCGGACGATGATCGGGCGCAGCGCCGAGGAGGTGGACCACGCCCCGCCGCGCGGCCGGTACGCCCCCGTCCCGGCGCCGCAGTCGACCACCCCCGGCACCCCCCTGCGCTGGGCGGCCCCCGCCGCGGCACTGGTCGTGGCGTCGGCGATCGTGGTGGGCCGCGCGCTGCGCCGGCGCAGGTGAGCGCGGCCGGAGCAGCACGGCGCGGGCGCCCTCTTGATCGCCCCAGTAGGGTCGTCCCGTGAGTAACGAAGAGATCACTCTGACCGCGGGCGACGCGGAGGCGACCGTCCGGCCGGGCGACGGCGGCCGGGTCGCCGGGCTCCGGGTCGGCGGCGTCGAACTGCTCCGTCAGGGCGACCGCTACGGCTGTTTCCCGATGGTCCCCTGGTGCGGCCGGGTCCGTGAGGGCCGCTTCCGCGACGGAGCGACCGTCCACCGGCTGCCGCTCAACAGCCCGCCCCACGCCATCCACGGCACCGGCCGCGACGCCACCTGGCGCACCGCCCGCACCACCCGGAACGAGGCCGTCCTCACGTACGACCTCGCCGACCCCTGGCCCTACTCCGGCCGCGTCACCCAGCAGATCGCGCTCGCCGAGGACGCCCTGACGCTGACGATGTCCGTCGAGACGTACGAGTCGTCGTTCCCGGCGCAGCTCGGCTGGCACCCGTGGTTCAACCGGAGCATCGACGGGTCGGACGTCGCCCTCGCCTTCGACCCCGCCTGGCAGGAGGAGCGCGGCGACGACCACCTGCCCACCGGCGACCGCACCGACCCGAAGCCGGGCCCGTGGGACGACTGCTTCGGCATGCCCGGTGGCGTCGACGTCACCCTCACCTGGCCCGGGCTGCTGGAGCTGAAGGTGACCAGCCCCGAGGAGTGGGTGGTCGTCTACGACGAGCAGGAGGCCGCCGTGTGCGTGGAGCCGCAGACCGGCCCGCCCAACGGCCTGAACACCCACCCGCGCCTGGTCACGCCTCTGGAGCCGCTGGAGGCCACGACGACCTGGAGCTGGCGCCGGCTTTAAGCTGGCCACCATGAGCGAGGTACGCGGCGCGCTGCTGCAGCAGATCAAGGACAAGGCCGTGGTGCACGGCAAGGTGACCCTCTCCTCGGGTCTGGAGGCCGACTACTACGTCGACCTGCGCCGCATCACCCTGGACGGCGAGGCCGCGCCGCTGGTCGGGCAGGTGCTGCTGGACCTCACCGCCGACCTGGACTTCGACGCGGTGGGCGGGCTGACCATGGGCGCCGACCCGGTCGCCGCGAGCATGCTGCACGCCGCCGCCGCGCGGGGCCGGAAGCTGGACGCCTTCGTCGTCCGCAAGGCCGCGAAGGCGCACGGCCTCCAGCGCCGCGTCGAGGGCCCGGACATCGCCGGCCGCCGCGTCCTGGTCGTCGAGGACACCTCGACCACCGGCGGCTCCCCGCTCACCGCGGTCGAGGCCGTGCGCGAGGCCGGCGCCGAGGTGGTCGCCGTCGCGACGATCGTCGACCGGGCGACCGGCGCCGCCGAGAAGATCCAGGAGGGCGCGGGGGTGCCGTACCTGTACGCGTACGCCAAGGATGAGCTGGGCCTGGACTGAGGCCGGGGCCGAGGTCCACTCGGCCGATTCCGCTTCGTCTGGAAAGATGGGGCCGACGATGACGTCGCCCCCAAGGTGCCCCATGGTCTAGGTCAGGGCCGTAAGCACGCACGACACAGCCCACCCGCACATACAAGGAGCGGACAATGCCCATCGCAACTCCCGAGGTCTACAACGAGATGCTGGACCGGGCGAAGGCAGGCAAGTTCGCCTACCCGGCCATCAACGTGACCTCCTCCCAGACCCTGCACGCGGCGCTGCGCGGCTTCGCGGAGGCGGAGAGCGACGGCATCGTTCAGATCTCCACCGGTGGTGCCGAGTTCCTGGGCGGCCAGCACAGCAAGGACATGGTGACCGGCGCCGTCGCGCTGGCCGAGTTCGCGCACATCGTCGCCGAGAAGTACGACGTGAACATCGCGCTGCACACGGACCACTGCCCGAAGGACAAGCTCGACGGGTACGTCCGCCCGCTGCTGGCGATCTCCGAGGAGCGCGTCAAGGCCGGCCGCAACCCGCTCTTCCAGTCCCACATGTGGGACGGCTCCGCCGAGACCCTGGCCGACAACCTGTCCATCGCCCAGGAGCTGCTGGAGCGCGCCAAGGCCGCCAGGATCGTCCTCGAGGTCGAGATCACCCCGACCGGCGGCGAGGAGGACGGCGTCTCCCACGAGATCAACGACTCCCTCTACACCACCGTCGACGACGCGCTGCGCACCGCCGAGTCCCTGGGCCTGGGCGAGAAGGGCCGCTACCTGCTCGCCGCATCCTTCGGCAACGTCCACGGCGTGTACAAGCCGGGCAACGTGGTCCTGCGCCCCGAGCTGCTGAAGGAGCTGAACGAGGGCGTCGCCGAGAAGTACGGCCGGCCGGCCGGCAGCAAGCCGTTCGACTTCGTCTTCCACGGCGGCTCCGGCTCCAGCGAGGAAGAGATCCTGACCGCGCTGGAGAACGGCGTGATCAAGATGAACATCGACACCGACACCCAGTACGCCTTCACGCGGCCGGTCGCCGACCACATGTTCCGCAACTACGACGGCGTCCTGAAGGTCGACGGCGAGGTCGGCAACAAGAAGACCTACGACCCCCGCACCTGGGGCAAGCTGGCCGAGGCGTCCATGGCCGCCCGCGTCGTCGAGGCCTGCCGCCACCTGCGCTCGACGGGCACCCGGATCAAGTAACCGGCGGCGGCCGTACGGCTCGCGCACGGCCCGTGCACGGCCGGCGCACGGCTCGCGCACGGCCTGCGCACGGCTCGCGCACGGCCTGCGCACGGCCCGTGGAAGGCCCGGCGTCCTCGGGGCGCCGGGCCCTTCGCATATGCCCTCACGGGATGCCGCAGACTGGTCCCATGGCCATTCACGAGAACCTCCTCGGGGGACCGCCCCCGACCCACCTCCCCGACGACCCCGGGCCGCGCGAGCTGCTCGCGGGCGGCACCTCGCCCGCCGACGTCGCCGCCCAGTACCCCACCTCCTCGCTGGCCTGGGCGCAGCTCGCCGACGAGGCCTTCGAGCGGGGCGGCGTCGTGGAGTCGTACGCCTACGCCCGCACGGGCTACCACCGGGGCCTGGACGCCCTGCGCCGCAACGGCTGGAAGGGGCACGGCCCGGTGCCCTGGGAGCACGAGCCGAACCGCGGCTTCCTGCGCGCCCTGCACGCCCTCGCCCGCGCCGCGCAGGCGATCGGCGAGAAGGAGGAGTACGAGCGCTGCAGCCAGTTCCTGCGGGACTCCTCGCCGACGGCGGCCGACGTGCTCGGCTAGCGGTGCCCGACGGGCCCGCCCGTGGACGGGCGGGCCTTGCGGTTTTCCGGCACGATTGCGGAGGATGCCGTATGGGGACCGGGGCCCCCGTGCCGGTAACGGCAGGGGCGGACCGCTACCCGGAGTGCCATCAGGAGACAGCGATGTCCCACGACGCCCCGAATCTCGACTTCGAGGGCAGCACGCCGTACGAGGACTACGTCAAGGCGGACGTGCTCACCCATCTCCAGCACACCCTCTCCGACGATCCCGGAGAGATGGTCTTCCTGGTCACGACCCAGGTGATGGAGCTGTGGTTCACCGTCATCGTCCACGAGTGGGAGACGGCCGCGCGTGCGCTGCGCGGTGACGACACCGGGACGGCGACCGACGCGCTGAAGCGCTCGGTGCGCGAGCTGGAGGCGCTGAACGCCTCCTGGACCCCGCTGGGGCAGCTCACCCCGGCCCAGTTCAACTCCTACCGGGGTGCCCTCGGCGAGGGCTCCGGCTTCCAGTCGGCCATGTACCGCCGCATGGAGTTCCTGCTCGGCGAGAAGTCCGCGTCCATGCTCGTACCGCACCGCGGTTCGCCGCGCGTCCACGCGGAGCTGGAGAAGGCGCTGCACGAGCCGAGCCTGTACGACGAGGTGGTCCGGCTGCTGGCGCGGCGCGGGTACGACATCCCGGACGCCGTCCTGCACCGCGACGTGTCCCAGCCGTACGAGGCGGCACCGGAGGTGGAGGCAGCCTGGACGGCCGTGTACCAGGGCGACCAGAACGACGGGCTGGCGCGGCTCGGCGAGGCCCTGACCGACGTCGCCGAGCTGGTGTGGCGCTGGCGCAACGACCACCTGGTCGCCACCCGGCGCGCGATGGGCGCCAAGACCGGCACCGGCGGCTCGGCCGGAGTGGCCTGGCTGGAGAAGCGGGCCCGCAAGAACGTCTTCCCCGAGCTGTGGACGGCGCGGTCCTATGTCTGAACTGATCCGTGAGGCGGAGGAACTGGACGCCGCCGACGCGTTGCGCGGGCTGCGTGACCGGTTCGTCCTGGACACGGCGTCCGACCGTGCGGGTGACGCCCCGGGGGTGTACCTGGACGGCAACTCGCTGGGCGCGCTGCCCGCCGCCGTCCCCGGCGCCGTCGAGGACGTCGTACGGCGGCAGTGGGGCGAGCTGCGCATCCGGTCCTGGGAGGAGAGCGGCTGGTGGACCGCGCCCGAGCGGATCGGCGACCGGATCGCCCCGCTGGTCGGCGCGGCGCCCGGGCAGATCGTCGTGGGCGACTCCACCAGCGTCAACGTCTTCAAGGCGGTCGTGGCGGCCGTGCGGATGGCGCGGGAGGACGGCGCGGCCCGGGACGAGATCCTGGTCGACGCCACCACCTTCCCCACGGACGGGTACATCGCCGGGTCGGCGGCCCGGATGACGGGGTGCGCGCTGCGGCCGGTGACGCCGGCCGAGGTGCCCTCGGCGCTCGGGGAGCGCACCGCCGCCGTCCTGCTCAACCACGCCGACTACCGCACCGGCCGGCTGCACGACCTGCCCGGCCTCACGGCCGCCGTGCACGCGGCGGGGGCGTACGCCGTGTGGGACCTGTGCCACAGCGCGGGCGCGCTGCCGGTCGGGCTGGACGAGCACGGCGTGGACCTGGCGGTCGGCTGCACGTACAAGTACCTCAACGGCGGGCCCGGTTCGCCCGCCTTCCTGTACGTGCGCCGGGATCTCCAGGACCGTTTCGACTCCCCGCTGCCCGGCTGGAACTCGCACGCCGAGCCGTTCGGGATGGCACCCGCGTACGCCCCGGGCCCGGGTGCCCTGCGCGGTCGTGTCGGCACTCCGGACATTCTCTCCATGCTCGCCCTGGAGGCGGCCCTCCAGGTGTGGGACGGGGTGTCGATCGAGGCGGTGCGGGCCAAGTCGCTGGCGCTGACGGACTTCTTCCTGCGGTGCGTGGCCCGGTACGTGCCCGAGGGGCGGGTGGAGTCCCTGACACCGGCGGCGCATGCCGAACGCGGCAGCCAGGTGGCGCTGCGCTGCGACGACGCGGGCGAGGTGATGAAGCGGCTGATCGCGGGCGGGGTCGTCGGCGACTTCCGGCACCCGGACGTCCTGCGTTTCGGCTTCACTCCGCTGTACGTCGGCTTCGCGGACGTGGAGCGGGCGGCACGGGTGCTCGGGGAGGTCCTGGAGTAGGCGTCACGCGACATCGGCCCGGGGCGGGGCGCCGGAGGCCGGTGGCGGGGTGGCGGAGGCCGGCCGTCGGCCGACGGTGGCCGGGCCGTCGGTGGCCGGGGGCGGGCCGTCGGTGGCCGGGGCGTCGCCCCCCGGCCACCCTGCCGGGGCGCCGTCGCCGCGCGGCCGCGGCGGCGCCGGGTGGCGCCGGGTGGGTGGGGTGACCGGTCGCGGTCGGCGGGAGCCGCACGAGCGGCCGGAGTGCACCGGATGGCCCCTTTCCGGACTCACCCAGCGTGACTTTCCCGGGTCCGCGCACGTCACCGTCCTGATACCGTCCCGCCATCGGCCGATTCCCTTCTCCCGGCCAGCCAACACCGTTCCGACGCCGAGAGGTTGGAGCATGCCGGACGCCGCCGCCGAGACACGGCACGCCGCCGCGCGGAACGCCGCGGAGGAGAAGTCGCTCTTCTCGCACCCCGCGGTCGCCCCCGATGTCACCTCCGCGTACGGCGACCACCCCGACCAAGTGATCGACTTCTACGCTCCGCACGCCTCGTCCGGGCGGGGCGGGCCGGGCGGGCCCGCACCCGTGGTCGCGGTCCTGCACGGCGGCGCCTGGCGTGCGCCGTACGACCGGCGGCACATCAGCCCGTTCGCCGGGTTCCTGGCCCGCCGGGGGTTCGCGGTGGCGAGCGTGGAGTACCGCCGGGGCGCGGAGGCGGGCGACGGCGCGGGCGATCCGGTCGCCGGGCGCTGGCCCGAGACCTTCGACGACGTGGCCGCCGCACTCGACGCGCTGCCCGCGCTCGTACGGCGGCACCTGCCGCAGGCCGACCCGCGCCGCACGGTCGTCACCGGCCACTCGGCGGGCGGTCACCTGGCGCTGTGGGCGGCGGCCCGGCACCTCCTGCCCGCCGACGCCCCCTGGCGCGTCGACCGCCCCGCTCCGCTGCGCGGTGTGGTCGCGCTCGCCCCGATCGCCGACTTCACCGTCGCGGCCGAGCTGGCCGTGTGCGACGGAGCCGTACGCCAACTGCTGGGCGGGGCGGAGCGGTTCGAGGAGCGGCGCCCGTACGCGGACCCGGCGCTGCTGCTTCCGACCGGCATCGCGACCACGCTGGTCCAGGGCCGCACCGACGTGGACGTGCCGCAGGCCGTCGCCGAGGCGTACGCGGACGCGGCGGCCGGGGCCGGGGAGGTGGTGGGCGTGACGCTGCTGGAGGACGTCGGGCACTTCCCGCTGATCGACCCGGCGGCGGACGCGTGCGCGGTGGTGGCGGAGGAGATCGGGCAGCTGGCCTGGTGAGGAGATCGGGCAGCCGGCCTGGTGAGGGGATCGGGCAGTCGGCCCGTTGAGGGGCCCGGGCAGTCGGCCCGGTGAGGAGCCCGGTGTGACCGGGCGGTGCCCTCCCCGTCGTACCCGTAATACCTGAGAGCTACTTCGCAGGTGAGCTCCCCGGCGGGACGCCGTCTACGGGTGACGCTCCGTAACTTCCTTCCTGCGGGCGCCCGATGGGCGGGCGCCCGGGGAGGAAGTGGTCATGGCGCGGGGAACGGCGGCACGTTGGCGGCATCGCACCGGCCGATGGTTCCGCGCCGCGCTCGCCGCCGCCATCACGGGCGCGGTGGTGCTTCCCCTCTCCGCCGCCGCACGCCCCGCCGTCCCCGCCCCACCGCCCGCCGCCCTCGCTCCGCTGACGGCGGCGACGCTGGAGGCGACCTACGCGGCCAACCGGGCCAACGCCGCCGAGGCGTCCCGCATGGCCGCCGCCCACGGCGACCGTCACCGGGCCGCCGCGGACCGGGCGCTGGCCGATCCGGCCCGGCATCTCCTCGCCTTCGACGGCCGAGGCCCCGGCCGCGCGACGGAGGTCCTGGGCGACCTCTCCCGCGCCGACCGCGTCGCCGTCCTGGTGCCCGGCTCCGACACCGGCCTGGACACCTACGGCCGGTTCCGCGCCACCGCCCTGGCCCTCCACCACCGGCTCGCCGCACAGGCGCCCGAGGGCACGCGCACGGCGGTCGTGGCCTGGCTGGGGTACGAGACGCCGGGCACGGTCAGCACCACGGTCGCCAGGACGGACCGCGCCGAGCGCGCCGCCCCGCGACTGCGCGCACTCGTCGCCGCCCTGCACACCGTCACCGGCCCCGACGCGCACATCTCCCTCCTCTGCCACTCCTACGGCTCCGTCGTCTGCGCCCGGGCCGCCGCCGGCCTGACCGTCGCCGACATCGCCCTGGTCGGCAGCCCCGGCACCGGCGCGGACACGGCCGCCGAACTGGGCACCGGGGCCCGCGTGTGGGCGGCCCGCGGCGCCGACGACTGGGTGGAGCACGTGCCGCACGTCAGCGCCGACCTGTTCGGCACCACCGTCGGCTTCGGCACCGACCCGGTCTCCCCGGCGTTCGGCGCCCGGGTCTTCGACGCCGGCGACGGCGGACACAGCGATTACTTCGACCCCGGCTCCCCGTCCCTGACGAACCTCGCGCGGATCGTCCTGGGGCGGACCACGGAGGTGACCCGTGACTGACGCCCGTACCCCACGCCGTGCGGGGCACGGCCTGAGTCTGAGGGCCGTGCGTGCCGCTGCCCGCCTCGACGCCGCGACCCCCGCGCACCGCGACCGCTCCGTCGACGCCCTGCGCGCCGCCGCCATCCTCGGCGTCGTCCTCGGCCACTGGCTGGTGACGGCCCTGGTCGCGGACGGCCGCACGCTGCACATCGCCAGCCCCTTGCGCCACCTGCCCTGGCTGGCCCCGGTCTCCTGGGCCTTCCAGACCCTCGCCGTGTTCTTCCTGGTCGGCGGACACGTCGCCACCCGCGGGTACGTCTCCGCCCGGGCCCGCGGCACGTCGTACGGAAGCTGGCTGGCCGCCCGGCTGTCCCGGCTGTTCCGCCCCGTCGCGGCCGTCCTCGCCCTCTGGGCGGTGGCGGCGGTGGCGCTGCTGCTGACGGGCGCGGATCCGATGACCGTTCGCACGCTGGTCAAGCTGGCGCTGTCCCCCCTGTGGTTCCTGCTGGTCTTCGCGGCCCTGACGGCGGCGACCCCCCTGTTCGCGCGGCTGCACCCGCTCTGGCCGCTGGTCGTCGTCCTCCACGTCGACCTGCTGCGCTTCGGCTTCGGCGGCCCCTCCTGGCTCGGCTGGATCAATCTGGCCGCCGGCTGGCTGGTGCCCTACACCCTCGGCGCCGCCTGGACCCGCGGCGAGCTGGAGGGCCACCGCGCCGGGTGGCTCCTGCTGATCGGCGGCACGGCGGCGACGGCGGGGCTCGTCGCATGGGCGGGCTACCCGGCGTCGATGGTCGGCGTCCCCGGCGCCGCGGTGTCGAACCTCAATCCGCCGACGCTGGCCGCCGTCACCTTCGGACTGGCCCAGTGCGGCCTCGCCCTGCTGCTGCGCGAGCCGCTGCGCCGCGCGATGCGCAGACCGGTGGCCTGGGCGGCGGTGGCCCTGGCCAACCTCTCCGCGATGACGATCTTCCTCTGGCACCAGACGGCCCTGATGGCGACCACGGCCACCGGCCTGCCGGCCGGCCCGCTGCCCGGGCTGCACACGCTCCCCGACGGCCTGGACTGGGTCGCGGCCCGGCTGGCCTGGCTCCCGGTCTTCACGCTGGCCCTGGCCGGCTGCTGGGCGGCCTTCCACACCATCGAACGGCGCGGCGCGCGGCGACGGACCCGGGTGGTGCGCACGCACCGCACCGGGACGACCCGCACGTCAGAGCCTAGGGTGGGGGCGTGATTAGCAGGGGGAGCGGGGTCCGGCGCCGGCTGGGGGTGCTGCGCGACGACCTGTGGACCGCGCGGGCCGACCCGCTACCGCCGTCGACGTGGCTGCGCTGGCTGCCGCACGGGTTCGTGTGCCTCGCGGCGCTCGGGGTGCTGCTGGGCGATTCCGCCCAGCTCGGCGACCACGGCAGGCTGGAGCCCGAGTTCGCCGTCCTCATCGGGATCGGGCAGGCCGGTGCGATGGTGCTCGCGCTGTGGCGGCCGGTCCCGGCCTGGTGGGTGTCGCTGGCGGCCACGGTGGTCGGAGCCCTGGCGGTGCGCTCCCTGATGGAACCGGGGGACGACGAGTTCACCTGGCCCTGGACCTCGGCCGGGCTGATCGCCCACCTGATCGTCCTCCTGCTGCTCGCCCTGCGGGTCCGCACCCGGGTGGCGGCGGAGGCCCTGGCCCTGAGCGCGCTGGTCACCTACGTCCTCCAAGGGCTGATCGGCGGGCAGCACTACCAGCCCACCGGCCAGCTGGCCGTCCCCCTGTTCGCCGTCGTCGTCCTGCTCGGCACCGCCCTGCGCGGACGCCGGGAGGCCCGGGCCGAACTGGTGCAGCAGACCTCGCTCACCGCCGAGGAGCGCGCCCGCCGGACGCTGCTGGAGGAGCGCAGCCGCATCGCCCGCGAACTGCACGACGTGGTCGCCCACCACATGTCCGTCATCTCCATCCAGGCCCAGGTCGCCCCCCACCTCGTCCAGGACCCGCCCGACGAGCTGAAGGAGAACCTGGCGGGCATCCGGCAGAACGCGCTGGAGGCGCTGACCGAGCTGCGCCGGGTGCTGGGCGTGCTGCGCTCCGAGCACGCGGAGACGGGCGAGCCGCTCGACGGGTCGGGCGCGCCCGGCACGGACACCGCCCCGCACGCCCCGCAACCCACCCTCGACCGGCTGGACGCCCTGGTGGAGAACACCCGGGCGGCGGGCCTGTCCGTGACCACCGAGATCAGCGGTGCGCGGCGTCCGCTGCCGCCCGGCGTGGAGCTGTCGGCGTACCGGATCGTGCAGGAGGCGCTGAGCAACGTGCTGCGGCACGCGCCCGGCGCCCGCGTCTGGGTCCACCTCACCCACCTGCCGACCGGAGTGCGCGTGGAGGTCGTCAACTCGCCGCCCGTGCGAACCCCGTCGCCGTCCCAGGGGGCGGGGCACGGACTGCTCGGCATGCGGGAGCGGGTGGCGATGCTCGGCGGCACCCTGACGGCGCACTCGCTGCCGGACGGCGGCTACCAGGTCTCCGCGTTCCTGCCGGCCGACGGCACCGACCGGCCACCCCCCGACGACCCGAACGTCCGCTACTACCCCGAGGACGGCAGCGCATGACGAGCGGAGGCTCAGGCCTGATCCGTGTGGTGATCGCCGACGACCAGCAGATGGTCCGGCAGGGCTTCACCGTGCTCCTCAACACCCAGCCCGACATCGAGGTGGTCGGGCAGGCGGTGGACGGCCTGGACGCCGTCGCCAGGGTCGCCGAGCTGGCCCCGGACGTGGTCCTCATGGACATCCGCATGCCGGAGCTGGGCGGCATCGAGGCCACCCGCCGCATCGTTGACGCGGACCCCGGCATCAGAGTGCTGGTGCTCACCACCTTCGACCTCGACGAGTACGTGTACGAGGCGCTGGTCGCGGGCGCCTCCGGGTTCCTGCTCAAGGACGCCTCCGCCGACCAGCTGGCCGAGGCGGTCCGCGTGGTGGCGGCCGGCGACGCCCTGCTCGCGCCGGGCATCACCCGGCGCCTGATCACCGAGTTCTCCCGGCTGCGCGAGAGACCGCGCGCCCCGCTGAAGGAGCGCGTCGGCGACCTGACCGAGCGGGAGACGGAGGTGCTCGCCCTGATCGCGCAGGGCCTGTCGAACGCGGAGATCGCCGAGCGGCTCGTCGTCGCCGAGCAGACGGTGAAGACACATGTGGGCCGCATCCTGGTGAAGCTGGGCCTGCGGGACCGGACCCAGGCGGCGGTGTTCGCCTACGAGTCAGGGCTGGTGCGGCCGTCGGGGCACTGAGCCCCGTCCGTGTACCGACC
The DNA here is from genome assembly GCF_047946815.1 of Streptomyces hamibioticus. Classification (NCBI taxonomy): domain Bacteria; kingdom Bacillati; phylum Actinomycetota; class Actinomycetes; order Kitasatosporales; family Streptomycetaceae; genus Streptomyces; species Streptomyces hamibioticus. The sequence goes on along the minus strand of NZ_JBKKQY010000001.1, from coordinate 3,498,932 downwards.
GTCGAGCTGCATCCACCCCCCGGTAGTACTTGAGACGGACGGGCAAGGACCCCTCTCACTGGTGACGACCGCGCAGCCCGCCTCCGCCTACCGTTGCGAACGTGACCGAGACGACCCAGATGCGGCCCACGCCCTCCGGCGACGGGCGCAGTGCGCGCAGCCCCGAGTACCGGCTGGCCCTGGACGCCCTGCAGGGGCTGCGCCAGGACCTGTTCCACGACGCCTTCGCCTACCGCCCGCTGCCGCCCATGGCGACGGACGGTGCGCTGACCCGCCGGCTGCGCGGCCGGTCACGGTCGTACGCGGCGCGTGCCCCGCACGCGATGGTGGCCGCGGCGGCGCTGCTCGCCCTGTGGGCCGGTTCCGTGGCGACCGGTTCCGCCGACGGGCCGCTGGCCCTGCTGACCGGGCTGGTGTGCGCGGTGCCGGTGCTGGCCACGCTGGTCCGGCCGGTCGGGGCGTTCTGGATGTCCATGGTCGCGACGCCGGTGCTGGCGGTGCTCGGCAGCAGCTGGGGCGACTGGCCGTGGCTGCCCGGCACGTTCATCTGCCACCTGTCGGTGCTGGTGATCGTGGCGATACGCACCCGGCCCCGCACGGCGGCGTGGATGTGGGCCCTGACCGCCCTCTACGGCTTCCTGGCGGAGACCGGGTTCAGCAGCGGTCACCACTACACGAACTCGGCACCCATGCTGGTCCTCTCCGCCCTGGCCCTGCTGGTGGTCGCCGTCTGGCACATCCGGCGCGACGCCCGGCAGGAGGTCACCGCGCAGCAGACGGTCACCGCGCACGAGCGGTCCCGGCGCACGCTGCTGGAGGAGCGCACGACCATCGCCCGTGAGCTGCACGACGTGGTCGCGCACCACATGTCGGTGGTCGCCATCCAGGCCGAGGCCGCGCCGTACCGGGTGCAGAACCCGCCGGAGGAGCTGGAGCGGGCCTTCGCCACCATCCGGGAGAACGCGGTGGCGGCCCTGACCGAGCTGCGCCGTGTCCTCGGCGTGGTCCGCGCCGAGGACTACGAGGCCCCGGACGCCCCGCAGCCCACCCTCGCCGACCTGGACGCCCTGCTGGCCAATGTGCGCGAGGCGGGCCTGACCGTCGACAAGGCGGTGACCGGCGCGGTGTGCGAGCTGCCGCAGGGCGTGGAGCTGTCGGCGTACCGCATCGTGCAGGAGGCGCTGAGCAACACCCTGCGGCACGCGCCCGGCGCGACCGCCCGGGTCGAGGTCTCCTACGTCCTCGGCGGCCTGGGCCTGCGCGTGGTCAACGGCCCGATGCCCGAACGGTCCCTGGTCAAGCCCTCCCCCGGCGCCGGCCACGGCATCACGGGCATGCGCGAGCGGGTGACGATGCTGAACGGCGAGATGACGGCGGGCCCGGCGGACGAGGGAGGCTACGAGGTGACGGTGTTCCTGCCGGTCGCGACGGTTTCCGGCGAGGGTGACGCATGACCATCCGGGTACTGGTCGTCGACGACCAGATGATGGTCCGCGAGGGCTTCTCCGTCCTGCTGAACGCGATGCCGGACATCGAGGTGGCCGGCGAGGCGGTCAACGGCCGGGAGGCGGTGGCGAAGGTCCGCGAGCTGTCCCCGGACGTGGTCCTCATGGACATCCGCATGCCGGAGCTGAACGGCATAGAGGCGACGCGGGAGATCGTCGCGGTGGACGGCGCGGCCAAGGTGCTGGTGCTCACCACCTTCGACCTCGACGAGTACGTGTACCAGGCGCTGCGCGCGGGCGCGTCCGGCTTCCTCCTCAAGGACGCCTCGGCCCGGCAACTCGCCGACGGGGTGAGGGTGGTGGCCTCCGGCGAGGCCCTGCTGGCCCCCTCGGTCACCCGGCGTCTGATCACCGAGTTCTCGAAGCTGTCCGAACCGCACCGGCTGACGCCCACCGCCCACGCGGCGTACGGTGACCTGACGGAGCGGGAGACGGAGGTGCTGGTGCTGATCGCGCAGGGCCTGTCGAACGCGGAGATCGCCGAGCGTCTGGTGGTCGCCGAGTCGACCATCAAGACCCATGTGAGCAGGGTCCTCGTGAAGCTGGGCCTGCGGGACCGCACCCAGGCGGCGGTCTTCGCCTACGAGGCCCGCCTGGTGACACCGCGCTGACCGCCGAGTTCGCACCACACGAACTTGCCCCGGTTGCCGAACCGGGAGAGCGGCTGCCAGCCCCACACGTCGGAACAGGCGCTGACGAGGGCCAGCCCCCGCCCGCCCTCCTCGTCGGTCAGCTCTTTCACCCCGGCGGGAGCACCGGGCGGTTCCGGGTCCGCGTCCCACGCGCCGATCCGCAGCACCCCGCCGGACCAGCGCACGCGCAGCGCGGCGGGACCCTTGGTGTGCAGTACGGCGTTGGTGACCAGCTCCGTCGCGAGCAGCTCGGCGAGGTCGACCAGGCGGATCAGTCCGTGGACGGTGAGGATCAGACGGAGAGTGCGGCGACTGACGGTGACGGCGCGGTGGTCGTTGGGGATGTACAGGGAGTACTCCCACGACTCGTCTTCGGGCATGCGTCAACTCCGTTCGGTGAGGGGGGAGTTGCGGCCTCCGGCCGGTGTCATTGCCGCAGCCGTCATGGCAGGACGGTGCGGTGCGCTTCCGGTGCCCCGGGGTTCCGCAGAGTGCGCGTCGCGTCACCGACGGTATTTCCTATGCTTAGGAAATTCAATCCGTTGCCGTATTCTGGCGCTCGAACGGGGGACACTCGATGGTGAGTTGAAGCAGGGAGGCACCGGTTGCCGCCGAAGAGGAACCTCACCGCTCGGAGGGTGAGGCTGGGCGCTGAACTGCGCAAACTGCGCGAGGCGACGGGCATGACGGCTCGGGAGGCCGCAGAACTGCTGGAGGCTGACGCCGTCCAGATGAGCCAGATCGAGTCCGGCACCGTAGGCGTGAGCGCCAAGCGAGTGCGTCGGCTCGCAGCCATGTATGGCTGCACGGACGAGGCCTTTACCGAGGCGCTCGTCGCGATGGCGACCGACCGTACGCGTGGTTGGTGGGAGGACTACCGGGGCGTGCTTCCCTCGGTGTTCCTGGACGGTGCCGAGGCCGAGCACCATGCGGCGTTCTTGCGCGAGGTCGTCATCCACTACGTTCCAGGCCTGCTGCAGACCGCCGCATACGCTCGCTCGGTGTTCACCTACACGCGTCCCGAACTGACCGAAGAGGAAGTGGGGCTGCGCGTGGAACACCGGATGAAGCGCCGGGCTGTGATCGAGCGGGAGACTCCCACTCCGTACGAGACGATCGTGCATGAGTTCGCCCTGCGGGTGCATGTGGCCGACCGCCGGGCGTCACTGACTCAACTCCGCTTCATTCTCGACAAGATCGAGGCGGGCCAGGCCACCGTGCGCGTCATCCCGGTCGAGCGTGAAGGGTTCGCTGGCGCCGGGGCCTCCATGCTGTACTTGGGAGGCACGGTGCCCCAGCTGGACACCGCGCTTCGGGACGCGCCCACGGGCGCTGCGTACATCGATGGCCAGCCTCAGCTTGAACAGCTTCAGACGCTCTTCCGGAGGGTGCAGGCGGCGTCCCTGGATGCCGTCGCGTCACGCGACCTCATTCACCGACTCATGAAGGAGCTGTAATGCACTGGCGGAAGTCCAGCTACTCCGGCGGCGGCGACGGCGATGCCTGCGTCGAGATCGCCGAGCTCCCCGCCCGCATAGCCATCCGCGATTCCAAGGTGCCGGACCGCGCCGTGCTCTCCGTCCCGGCGTCCTCCTTCGCCGCCTTCGTGGAGGCTTTGGTCCACGACCACTGGTCCGGTGCGGCGACGTCGCGCTTGACCAAGGAAGTGTGAGGCGAGCGAGCCATGACCGAGGCTCTGCACTGGCGGAAGTCGACCTATTCGGACGGCGGCAACGGCAACACCTGCGTCGAGATCGCCGAGCTCCCCGCCCGCATAGCCATCCGCGATTCCAAGGTGCCGGACCGCGCCGTGCTCTCCGTCCCGGCGTCCTCCTTCGCTGCCTTCGTGGAGGCCCTCGTCCACGACCACTGGTCCGGCCCGGCGGCGCCGCGCTAGCGTCCGTCCATGGCAGCCTTCGCCCCCTGGGAGCCCGCGTTCGTCGCCGACCCGTACCCGGCCTACGCCGAGCTGCGCGCCCGGGGGAGGGTGCACTACTTCGAGGCGACCGACCAGTGGCTGGTGCCGCACCACGCGGACGTGTCGGCGCTGCTGCGGGACCGCCGGCTGGGCCGCACCTACCTGCACCGGTTCACGCACGAGGAGTTCGGCCGCACCCCGCCCCCGCCGGAGCACGAGCCGTTCCACACGCTCAACGACCACGGCATGCTCGACCTGGAGCCGCCGGACCACACCCGCATCCGGCGCCTGGTGTCGAAGGCGTTCACGCCGCGGACGGTGGAGCGGCTGAGGCCGTATGTGCAGGCCCTGGCCGACGAGCTGGTGGGCCGGCTGGTCGCGGAAGGCGGTGGCGATCTGCTGACCGATGTCGCCGAGCCGCTCCCGGTCGCGGTGATCGCCGAGATGCTGGGCATCCCGGAGTCCGACCGGGCCCCGTTGCGTCCGTGGTCGGCGGACATCTGCGGGATGTACGAGCTGAACCCGTCCGAGGAGACGGCGGCGAGGGCGGTGCGGGCGTCGGTCGAGTTCTCCGGCTACCTGCGCGGGCTGATCGCCGAGCGCCGCAAGGAGCCCGGCGACGACCTGGTCTCCGGTCTGATCGCGGCGCACGAGGAGGACGACGACCGCCTCACCGAGCAGGAGATGATCTCGACCTGTGTGCTGCTGCTGAACGCCGGTCACGAGGCGACGGTGAACGCCACGGTCAACGGCTGGTGGGCGCTGTTCCGTAACCCGGACCAGCTGGCCGCCCTGCGCGCCGACCACTCCCTGGTCCCCTCCGCCGTGGAGGAGCTGATGCGCTACGACACCCCGCTCCAGCTGTTCGAGCGGTGGGTGCTGGACGAGATCGAGGTCGACGGGACGACGATCCCGAGGGGCGCGGAGGTGGCGCTGCTCTTCGGCTCCGCCAACCACGACCCGGCCGTCTTCACCGACCCGGAGCGGCTCGACCTGGCCCGCGCCGACAACCCCCACATCTCCTTCAGCGCCGGCATCCACTACTGCATCGGCGCACCCCTGGCCCGTATCGAGCTGGCCGCGTCCCTCAGGGCCCTGCTGGAGCGGGCGCCCGCGCTCCGGCTCGCCGCCGAGCCGGAGCGCAAGCCCGACTTCGTCATCCGGGGACTGGAAGGCCTGGCCGTGCAGGTGTGACAGCCGGCTACTTCGTCTCCAGGTCCCGGCGCCGGAATCCCGCGAGGCCGAGCCACAGCAGCGCGGCGGCCACCAGCGTCAGCACCAGCAGCGGGGTCCAGTTCATGTCCGCGGCCGGGAGCCGGGGGACGTGGCCGAAGGGGGAGAGGCTGTTCATCCAGCCGGGGAACTGGAGGATCTGGCCCAGGTAGCCGACGACGAAGGCGTACACCGGCACGATCCAGGCCGCCCCGCTCGCCCGTGGGAACCAGCCGAACAGCACCGCCGCCACTCCGACCGTGACCCACAGGGCCGGTGCGTAGGCGACGGCCGCGCCCACCAGCTTGGCCACCAGCACCCCGTCGCCGGTCGAGGCGGCACCCGAGATGCCGAAGCCGAGCCCGGCCAGCAGCAGGACGAGCGTGCCGCCGACCATGGCCACGGCCAGGTGGCTGCCGGCCCAGCGGTCACGGGACAGCCCGGTGGCGAGCAGCGGCTCGGCGCGGCCCGCGGTCTCCTCGGCGCGCGGTCGCAGCGCCGCCATCACCACGTACACCGCGGCGAGCACCGTGATGACCACCATCACCATGGAGGCGAAGGACTCGGCCATGCTGGAGCCGCCGATGCGCTCGAGGGCCTCCTGGAGCTGGTCGATGTCCTTCAGCATGTCCTCGGCCTGCCCGAGGATCGACCCGTACATCGCGCCCATCAGGAACAGGCCCGCGCCGAAGCCGGCGAGCATGCCCCGGTGCAGCCGCAGGGCGAAGCCGAGCGGGGTGCCGAGGGCGGCGGAGGCGTGCGGGCTGCCGAGCTTCTCCGGCCTGAGGCCCGCGCCCACGTCACGCCGGGTGGAGAGCACGAACCCCGTCGCCGCGCAGGCCGCGGCCAGGGCGAGGCAGAGCAGCAGCGGCCACCAGTCGTCGTCGACGTAGACGTAGGTGCGCTGCGCCCAGCCGATGGGGGAGAGCCAGGACAGGGCGCCGCTCCCGCCGCTGTCCCCGGCGGCGCGCAGCACGTAGGCGACGCCGATGACGGCGAGGGCCGTGCCGGTGGCGCCGCGGGCGTGTGCGGTGAGCTGGACGGTGATGGCGGCGACGGCGGCGAAGACGAGGCCGGCGGCGGCGTGGGCGGCGCCGTACAGCAGCGACCCGGCGGTGCCGATGCCGTCGATGCCCAGGCCGGCCAGCCCGAGGGCCAGCAGCGCGGCGAGGGCCAGGTTGGCCAGGGCGGCGACCGACAGGGCGGCGGCGAGGTGGGCGTGCCGGCCGACGACCGTCGAGCGCACCAGCTCGGCGCGGCCGGTCTCCTCCTCGGCACGGGTGTGCCGGGTGATGACCAGGACGCTCATCAGGCCGACGAGGACGGCCGTGAAGCCGAGCATCTGGTGGCCGAGCATGGCGCCGAAGGTGTAGTCGTCGAGGTAGTGGCGCGGGCCCGACATGGCGAGGCCGGCCGGGCTGCCCATGGTCTCGACGGCGTTGGCCCGGTCCTGGGGATCGCCGTACAGCTCCTGGTAGCTGTTGGCGGTCGACAGGGTGCCCAGCAGCAGGGCCAGGATCCACACCGGGAGCCGGACGCGGTCGCGGCGCAGGGCGAAGCGGATCAGCGTGCCGGTGCCGGCCAGGGTGGCCGAGCCGGGGGCCGGAGGTGCCGGGGTGCGGGTGCCCGGGGCCGTCGCGGTGGTCATCGTACGGCTCCGTCCGCGCCGTTCCCGGTGGTGGCGGTGGTGGCGGCGGCCGCCGGCAGTGCGTCGTCGTAGTGGCGGAGCATCAGCTCCTCCAGGGTCGGCGGGTGGCTGACGAGGCTGCGGATGCCGAACTCGGTGAGCTTGCGGACCGCGCCGTCGACCTCGGCGCCGTCCACCGCGAAGCGGACCCGGCCGTCGGTGGTCCGCAGGTCGTGGACGCCGGGCAGCGTGTCGAGGCCGGTGGCGGGGCGCTCGGTCTCCGCCTCGATGGTGGTGCGGGTCAGGTGCCGCAGCTCGCCGAGGGTGCCGGACTGGACGGTCCGGCCGAGCCGGATGATGCTCACCCGGTCGGCGAGCTTCTCCACCTGGGCCAGGATGTGGCTGGAGAGCAGGACGGTCCGGCCCGCGGCCCTGGCCTCGGTGATGACGTCCTGGAAGACGACCTCCATGAGCGGGTCCAGGCCCGCGGTGGGCTCGTCGAGGAGCAGCAGTTCGGCGTCGGAGGCGAGCGCGGCGACGATGGCGACCTTCTGCCGGTTGCCCTTGGAGTACGCCCGGCCCTTCTTCGTCGGGTCCAGGCCGAACCGCTCGACCAGCTCGGCCCGCCGCCGCTTGTTCAGGCCCCCGCGCAGCCGCGCCAGCAGGTCGATGGCCTCACCGCCGGTGAGGTTGGGCCACAGTTCGACGTCGCCGGGGACGTAGGCGAGGCGGCGGTGCAGTTCGACCGCGTCCGTCCAGGGGTCCCGGCCGAGGACCTGGGCGGCGCCGGAGTCGGCGCGCAGCAGCCCCAGCAGGACGCGGATGGTGGTCGACTTCCCGGCGCCGTTCGGCCCGAGGAAGCCGTGGACCTCGCCGGACTCGACGTCCAGGTCGAGGCCGTCCAGCGCGTGTGTCCGTCCGAAGGACTTGTACAGTCCGGAGACGGTGATGGCCTTGGTCATGGTTCCGAACGTACGCGTCCTTCACAAATTTGTGAAGTTAAGGAAGCGTATAAACCTCCGGGTAGACTCGGAACCCGTCGACGAGCAGGGGAGATGATCCGGGCATGGCGGAACCGAAGGCGACGGGGCGGGACCCGGAGTCCGTCTCCCGGTTCGTGGAGCACTTCGCGGCCCAGCTGGTGGAGGCCGGACTGCCCCGGATGCCCGCCCGGGTCTTCGCGGCCCTGCTGTCCTCCGACGCCGGCGCCCTGACCTCGGCCGAGCTGGGCGAACGGCTGAAGATCTCCCCGGCCGCGGTGTCGGGCGCGGTGCGCTACCTGGCCCAGGTCCACATGCTCTCCCGCGAACGGGAGCCCGGTTCGCGCCGCGAGCGCTACCGGGTGCACGCCGACCAGTGGTACGAGGCCCTCACCAACCGCGAGGCGGTGATCAAGCGCTGGGAGGACGCCCTGCGCGACGGCGTCCGCAGCCTCGGTGCGGAGACCCCGGCGGGCCGCAGGCTCGCCGAGACGCTGGCCTTCTTCGAGTTCGTCGAGGAGGAGGTCGCCGGGATGATGGAGCGCTGGCGGGCGCGCCGAGCGGAGCGGTTCGGCCCGGGCTGACCGGGCTGGCCGGGGTGGCCGGGGTGGCCGGGGTGGCCGGGGTGGCCGGGGTGGCCGGGGTGACCGGGCTGACCGGGCTGACCGGGGTGGCCGGGGTGGCCGGGGTGGCCGGGGTGACGGGGGCGACGGGGTTGACCGGGGTGGCCGGGGTGACGGGGGCGACGGGGTTGACCGGGGTGGCCCGGCTGCCCTCGCCGGCGTGACGTCCCCGCCGGCGCGACGCCCTGCCGGTCACCTCGCCGGTCACCCCGCCGGTCACCTCGCCGGTCACCCCGCCGGCAGCGTCAGCGACCACGCCCCCTCCCGCACCACCCACGTCCGCGTCCGCACCGGACCCGACTCGACCGTGTCCGCCCGGTACCGGAAGTGCGCCCCCGAGACGGTCACCGTCCGCCCCGTCGCCGTCAGCGGCGGCGCCTCCGCGTCCACCGACGACGGCCGCACCTCCACCTCGGCCACCCCGCCGGCGCCCGGCGTCAGCGACACGCCCTCGACCGGCTGGTCCAGGTCCACCAGCGTGACCCCGTCGACCTCCACCCGCAGCCGGGAGGGCCCGCCCCCGGAGGCCGACGCGGCCCTGACCGGGCGGGCGGCGGCCAGCGTCCGCACCAGCGACCGGCAGGTCCGCAGCCACGGGTGCACCGTCGCGCCCGCGTCCGCCCCGTTCCAGCCCGGCCTGTTCCAACCCGACCCGTTCCGGAAGCCGTCGTCCGGCCCGTCCCAGAAGCCCCCGTCCCGCGGATCCCCGGAGCCACCTCCACGCCCGCCCCCGAAGCCGCTGCCCCGTCCGCTCCCGAAGCCGCTGCCCCGCCCGTCTCCCAAGCCACTGCCCGGCCCGGACCCGAGGCCCCCGCCCCGCCCCTCCCCGAGGGGCTCGTCCCGTCCGCTCCCGAAACCCCCGCCCCGCACGCCGACCGGCGGAATCCCCACCGCCCCCAGCACCACCCCGTCACTGTCGTCGACGAGCAGGTCGAGCCGCCGCTCCGCCCCGTCCAGTACCGAGCGGGCCGCCGCCACCGCCCCCGTCGGCAGCCCCAGCGACCGGGCGAGCCCGAGCACCGGGCCCACCGGCACCACCGACAGCGCACATCCCGCCAGCTCCCGGTGCCGGTGCAGCAGGGAGACGGCCCGGAGCAGTGCCCGGTCGTCGCCGATCACCACGGGGCGCCGCGACCCCCGCCGCCGCAGCGCCCGGGCGAACTCCTCCGGACCGTCCGGCAGACACACCTTCGTACTCGCCGCACCCGCGCTGAGCACGTCTTTCGCGATCCGGACGGACTCGCCGTCCGCCCGGCGGGCGACCGGGTCGATGACCACCAGCAGCTGATCGGACGTCGCGGAGGATCTCGCGGAAGTCGCCACCTCGGCCATGCCTCGCTTCCTCGGGTAGCATCTTTGTGCAAGAGCCCCTTGCGCTATTGCGCCAGGGGCTTCGTCTATTCCGGGGCATCCGGTCCGACGGTTGGCGGCCAACGACGGTCGCGGTGCACGCGGCGGCATCCCTCCGCGTGCGCCCTCGACCATGGACATGCCCCGCCCGGAAGGGGTGTACGCGCGTGCCCGCACTTGTGCTGCTCGGTGCTCAGTGGGGTGACGAAGGCAAGGGAAAGGCGACGGACCTGCTCGGCGGCTCCGTCGATTACGTGGTGCGTTACCAGGGTGGCAACAACGCCGGCCACACGGTGGTCGTCGGCGACCAGAAGTACGCACTCCATCTGCTCCCTTCCGGAATCCTGTCCCCCGGCTGCACGCCGGTCATCGGCAACGGCGTCGTCGTCGACCCCTCCGTCCTGCTCTCCGAGCTGAGCGGGCTCAACGAGCGCGGCGTCGACACGTCCAAGCTCCTGATCAGCGGCAACGCCCACATCATCACGCCGTACAACGTCACCGTCGACAAGGTGACGGAACGCTTCCTCGGCAAGCGCAAGATCGGCACCACCGGGCGCGGCATCGGCCCGACCTACGCCGACAAGATCAACCGCGTGGGCATCCGGGTGCAGGACCTCTACGACGAGTCGATCCTGACCCAGAAGGTCGAGGCGGCGCTCGACATCAAGAACCAGGTGCTCACCAAGCTCTACAACCGGCGCGCCATCGCCGTCGGCCAGGTGGTCGAGGAGCTGCTGGGCTACTCGGAGCAGATCCGCCCGTACGTCGCCGACACCGTCCTGGTCCTGAACCAGGCCCTGGACGACGACAAGGTCGTCCTCTTCGAGGGCGGCCAGGGCACGCTGCTGGACATCGACCACGGCACGTACCCCTTCGTCACCTCCTCCAACCCGACCGCAGGCGGTGCCTGCACCGGCGCCGGTGTCGGCCCGACCCGGATCAGCCGCGTGATCGGCATCCTGAAGGCGTACACGACCCGTGTCGGCGCCGGCCCGTTCCCGACCGAGCTGTTCGACGAGGACGGCGAGGCGCTGCGCCGGATCGGCGGCGAGCGGGGCGTGACGACCGGCCGCGACCGGCGCTGCGGCTGGTTCGACGCGGTGATCGCCCGGTACGCGACCCGGGTGAACGGCCTGACGGACTTCTTCCTGACCAAGCTCGACGTCCTCACCGGCTGGGAGCAGATCCCCGTCTGCGTCGCCTACGAGATCGACGGCAAGCGCGTCGAGGAGCTGCCGTACTCGCAGACCGACTTCCACCACGCGAAGCCGGTCTACGAGATGCTCCCGGGCTGGTCGGAGGACATCAGCAAGGCGAAGACCTTCGCCGACCTGCCGAAGAACGCGCAGGCGTACGTCAAGGCACTGGAGGAGATGTCCGGCGCCCCGATCTCCGCGATCGGCGTGGGCCCGGGCCGGGACGAGACGATCGAGATCAACTCGTTCCTGTAGGCCGGCCCGGACGACGTACAGCGGCACGGAGCGAGCGGAGCGGATCGGATCATGCGGACCGGTGTTCCCGGCAGACGGTGGGTGTGGGCGTGTCTGGCGCTCGTGCTCGCCGCCGCCTCCGTCGGCGGGTTCCTCTTCGTCGACAGCCACCGGGTGGCCGCCGCTCCGCACGCGGACGACCCGAAGTGCGAGCAGGTGATCTCCCGTCTCCCGGACGACGTACCCGGTGCCTCGCGCGACTGGGCGCTGGGAGACGGGGTCGCCAGCTGGGGCGGTCGGAAGGCGGTCCTGCGCTGCGGGGCCGATGAGCTGCCGCCGAACATCAACCTGTGCGTCACGGTCGACGGCGTCGACTGGGTGCTGAACGAGGAGCGGCTGAACCGGGACGGGGTCAGCGTCCTGCGGACGTACGGCCGGTCCCCCGCCGTGGAGTTCGTCTACGGCGGTCCGCGCGAGGAGGTCGGCGGCATCCTGGCGGCGCTGAACCACGCCGTCGAGTGGCTCCCGCAGGACCGCAGGTGCATCGGCGCCGGGGACGCGCTGTAGGGCCCGCGTGACGGGCCTCGCCGTGAGGCGGCCCCGAGTGAGGGCCCCGGGACGGGGCGCGTGCCGGACGTCGCCGGGCACGCGGTGCCGATGCCGTTCGGACCCCTCCACCGGGCGCGGGCCCGGGCGACGGTATGGGATGGGGCCATGGACGAGCGTGACCGTGCCGCTTCCTGCCGGGGCCCGTACGGCGCCGAGGGCGCCCTCGGGGACTGCGGTGACCCCGTCCGCTTCGAGGTCGCCCGGTACCGTCGCCCGCCGCTGCGGGTGTGCCCCGTACATCTGGGCCCGTCGCTGCTGCTGGCGAGCGGCGTCCTGTGGCCACCGGGGATTACGCTGATCCGGTGAGCCACCGAGGCCCTCCGGCCCGCGGGCGTCCGGGTCTGCGGGCCTGGTCCGGTCTGCGGTCCTCCGGGTCCCGCCCTGCGGATCCCGGGTCCCGGGCCTCCGAGTCCCGACTTGTGAGCCGCGGGCGGCCGGGCCCTGGCACCGGCCAACGCCCCTCTGGGCCCTGGCCACCGGCCAACGCCCCTCTGGGCCCTGGCCACCGGCCAACGCCCCTCTGGGCCCTGGCCACCGGGCACCGGCTCGGCCCCCGCCGTCCGCCTCCCCGCCCCGGAAGGACGCCGTACGTGCGCTGGTGAGCCTGCTCCACCCGGACGTCGTGCTGCGCGCCGACGCGGCGGTGGCCCTGGGCGTGGCGGTAAGGGGTCACGGACCAGCTCAATCCGGAGGCGGCCTACTTCGGAGTCATCGGTGGCCGGCGGACCGCCCTGCTGGTCTTCGACATGAAGGACAGCTCCTAACTGCCGCCCGCCGGTGAGACGTTCTTCATGGAGGCGAACGCCGAGGTCGAGGTGTGCCCGATCATGAACGCCGAGGACCTGGAGAAGGGGCTCTCCCGGATGAAGGTCGGCTGAGGACGACGCTCGGCCGAGAACGAAGGTCCCCCGAGAACGAAGGACCGCCGAGAACGAAGGCCGAGGGCGAAGATCAGCTGAAGACGATCATCGACCCCTGTGCCAGACTCCGCGTCGCCGCCGCGTGCAGCCCCAGCCACACATGGCGTTCGCGGGAGAAGGGGCTCGGATCGTACGGAGCCGCCACCGCGGGCTCCTCCAGCTCCGTCGGAGCCGCCGGGGGCTGCGGTGCGGCCGGGGGGTTGGCCGGGTCGATGCCGATGGTCGGTGCCACGAACTCCAGCTCGCGCAGCAGTGCGTGCGAGGACCCCAACGGACCGCCGCCCGCGAGGAGTTCGTCGTTGGAAAGGGGGTGCGCGAAGTCGACGGGGACGTACGAGCCCGCGTGGTCGTAGTGCCAGACCAGATGGGACTGCTGGGCCGTCGCCTCGAACATCTCCAGCAACTGCTCGTAGTCACCGCCCAGTTCGTCCACCGGTGCCACCGCGAGACCGCACACCTGGAGCAGATAGGCGCGGCGCAGGAAGTGCAGTGCGTCGTAGTCGAAGCCGGCCACCGGGGCGACCTCGCCGGACAGCCCCGGCATGTACTGGTACACCGGCACCGGTGGCAGCCCGGCCTCGGCCAGCACCTTGTCGTATTGCGCGAGTTCCTCGGCGAACGGGTTGTCCGGCGTGTGGCACAACACGTCGACGAGCGGTACCAGCCACAGGTCACAGGCCAAAAGAGCGCTCCTCACAACACGGTGGTCAGGGCGAGGGTAGTCGGTACGGCGGGTCCGGTCCGATCCGGTGCGTGCAAGTCCCATACCCAGGTGACGCCCCCTGACCCGCGCGCGCGGCGCCCGGTCGGCCCGTTCATCCGGCCGCGAGCCGTTCGATGAGGCGCAGGGAGTGGGTGTTGTACGCCTCGACGATCGCGCGGGCGGTCCCGGCGTCCCGCCGGGCCAGCGCGTCGACCAGCTCCGTGTGGTCCGACCACAGCAGTCCCCGCAGATCGCTCAGCCGACGCAGGTGCTGGACCGTGCACACCCAGCTCTGGACGCGCAGCCGGTGCAGGAAGTCGGAGAGGTAGGGGTTGCCGAACAGCGCGGCCAGCTCGCGCCAGAAGCGCAGGTCGTAACCGATGAGGATGGTCAGGTCCCCGGCCGCGGCGGCCCGCTGCGCCTCCTCGCCGCGCCGCCGGACCCCGGTGAGGGCGGCGCGGAGGCGGGGATCGTCGCCCTGGCCGTGGCCGGCGGCGAGGGCCTGGAACATCCCGTCGGTGACGAGTCCGCGGGCCCGGACCATGCCGCGGAAGTCGTCGACCGAGTACGCGTGCACCCGGAAACCCCGGTGCTGGTCGGCGTCGAGGAGCCCCTGCGCGGACAGGTCGACGAGGGCCTCGCGCACGGGCGTCGCGGACACGCCGTACTGCTCGGCGATCTCCTTGACGGTGAACTCCTGCCCCGGCCGAAGCCGCCCGGCCAGTACCTCGTCGCGGAGCGCTTCGGCGATCTGCTGCCGCAGGGTGCTGCGCGTCACGGCACCGGTGCCGCTGGGGCCGGGCATGGTCGGGCGGTCTCCTCGTCGCGTCGGGGTGGCGGGTCCGCGCACGCGCCGGCGCGTCCGGTACTGCCCGCGCGTGCTCGTACGTGGGTACGAGCACGCACCTTACGCGTTCCCGCCCGGCCGCCGGCCCCGCCGGCCGTGCCCTTACTCCGTGTACTCGTCCGCCACGGACAGTGCCGCGTCCAGGGCGGCCAGGCCCTCCTTCAGCTCCGCCTCGGTGACGTTGCAGGGCGGCACCACGTGCGTGCGGTTCATGTTCACGAACGGCCACACGCCGTGGGCCTTCGCGGCGGCGGCGAACGCGGCCATCGGGGCGTTCGCCTCACCGGTCGCGTTGTACGGCACCAGCGGCTCCCGCGTCTCGCGGTTCCTGACCAGTTCCAGCGCCCAGAACATGCCGACGCCGCGTACCTCGCCCACGCTGCGGTGCCGCTCCGCCAGCTCGCGCAGCGCCGGCCCGACGACGTCCCGGCCCAGCCGGGCGGCGTTCGTCACGATGCCCTCCTCGGCCATGACCCCGATCGTCGCGACGGCCGCGGCGCAGGCCAGCGGGTGCCCCGAGTAGGTCAGACCGCCCGGGTAGGGCCGCTTCGCGAACGTCTCGGCGATCTCCGAGGAGATGGCGACACCGCCCAGCGGCACATAGCCGGAGTTCACCCCCTTGGCGAAGGTCATCAGGTCCGGCACGACGTCGAACAGGTCGGCCGCGAACCACTCGCCGGTCCGCCCGAACCCGGCCATGACCTCGTCCAGGACGAACACGATCCCGTACTTGTCGCACAGCTCGCGCACCCCGGCCAGGTAACCGGGCGGCGGCACCATGATCCCCGCCGTGCCGGGGACGGTCTCCAGGACGAGCGCGGCGATGGTCTGCGGCCCCTCGAAGACGATGGTCGTCTCCAGGTGCTCCAGCGCCCGCGCGCACTCCTGCTCCTCGGTCTCGGCGTAGAAGCGGGAGCGGTAGAGGAAGGGCGCCCAGAAGCGCACGACCCCGGCCGAGCCGGTGTCCGAGCCCCAGCGGCGCGGGTCCCCGGTGACGTTGATCGCCTGCTGGGTGCCGCCGTGGTAGGAGCGGTACGCCGACAGCACCTTCGGGCGCCCGGTGTGCAGCCGGGCCATGCGCACGGCGTGCTCCACGGCGTCCGCGCCGCCGTTGGTGAAGAAGATCTTGTCGAGGTCACCGGGTGTGCGCTCGGCGATCAGCCGGGCCGCCTCGGAGCGGGCCTCGACGGCGAACGCGGGCGCGAACGTCGTCATCCGCGCCGCCTGCTCCTGGACGGCGGCGACGACCTCGGGGTGCTGGTAGCCGATGTTCGTGTAGACGAGGCCGCTGGTGAGGTCTAGGTAGCGGTTGCCGTCGTAGTCCCAGAAGTACGACCCCTCGGCGCCGGCGACGGCGAGCGGGTCGATGAGCTCCTGCGCGGACCAGGAGTGGAAGACGTGCGCGCGGTCGGCGGCCTTGACGGCGGCGCCGGCCTGGGGGTCGGGCTGAGGGAGCTGAGCGGTCATGCGGCCGAGCGTAGATGTCCGCGATGCGGAAGCGGAATCGGCGTCCTGTCTGTGGACAGGGGCTTTCCGCGACAGGTTGTCGACGGCTGCCACCCGCTCCTCCATCGACGCGACAGTGACCCAATATTGACAGCAGACTGTCGAAGTGACAGCCTGCTGTCATAAGCCCTTCGGGTCCGAGGAGGAACCATGAACGGCACCACCAGCATCCCCGGCCGCGACCGCAAGCCCGTCCACCTCGCCGTCTACGACACGCTCGCCGACTGGGAGACGGGCCACGCCACCGCGCACCTCGCCCGCGCCGGATATCCGGTCCGGACCGCCGGGCCGACCACCGCGCCGGTGACGAGCATCGGCGGCCTGCGCATCCGGCCCGACCTGGCGCTGGCCGACGTACGGCCGGAGGACAGCTCCCTGCTGATCCTCCCGGGCGCCGACCTCTGGGACACCTCGGACGACCTCGCCCCGTTCGCCCGCACGGCCCGCGCCTTCCTGGACGCCGGTGTGCCCGTCGCCGCGATCTGCGGTGCCACCGCGGGGCTGGCCAGGGAGGGCCTGCTCGACGACCGCGCCCACACCGGCGCGGTCTCCTTCCACCTCGCGGCGACCGGTTACGCGGGCGGCGGCCACTACCGGGAGGCCGACGCGGTCACCGACGGCGGCCTGATCACGGCCGGTCCCACCGAGCCCGTCGCCTTCGCCCGCGAGATCCTTGGGCTGCTCGGGGTGTACGAGGGCGAGGTCCTCGACGCGTGGTACCGGCTGTTCCACGACTCCGACGCGTCGGCCTACGAGGTGCTCCAGAAGGCGGGAGCGGCGTGAGCCGGGAGCGCCAGGACCTGCTCAGCCGGAGCGCGCTCGGCGTCTTCCGGCTCAACGGCCAGTTCCTCTCGGTCGCCGAGGAACTGGCCCGGCCCGCCGGGCTCACCGCCGCGCGGTGGCAGGTGCTCGGCGCGGTGCTGGGCGAGCCGCTGCCCGTGGCCGGCGTCGCCCGCGCCATGGGCATCACCCGGCAGAGCGTGCAGCGCGTCGCCGACCTGCTGGTGGACCAGGGCCTCGCCGAGTACCGGCCCAACCCGGCGCACCGCCGCGCCAAGCTCCTGGCCCCCACCGAGGCCGGCCGCGCGGCCGTGTCCCGCATCGACCCGGGCCACGCCGCCTTCGCCGACCGCCTGACCGAGGCGTACGGCTCGGAGGCGGAACTGGCGGAGGCGGTGCGGGCGCTGGAGCGGCTGTCGGAGGCGCTGGCGCGGATCGGCGGCGTTCCGGCGGACCACGGGGAGCCGCGTGACCGGCCGTGACGGGCGGCCGGTGGCACGTAGTACTGTGACTGAAGTGGTTTCAGTGTAGTACTGCATACGGAGTGATGTCATGGTGAGGCGGAACGACCAGCGGCGCGCGGCCCTCGTCGACGCGGCGATCGAGGTGCTGGCCAGGGAGGGCGCCCGCGGCCTGACCTTCCGGGCGGTGGACGCGGAGGCCGCCGTCCCCACCGGCACGGCGTCCAACTACTTCGCCAACCGCGACGACCTGCTCACCCAGGCCGGCGCCCGGGTCTACGAGCGGCTGCAGCCCGACGAGGCCACGATCGCCCGCCAGCGCGCGGCCGGCCGTGACCGGGAGACCTATGTCGAGCTGATGCGCGAACTCGTCGGCCACGTCGCCTCCTTCCGCACCGGCTACCTCGCCCTGCTCGAACTCCGCCTGGAGGCCACCCGCCGCCCCGCGCTGCGCAAGGTCCTCACCGAGCGCGTCCGCGCCGACGTCGACGCCAACGTCGCCTACCACGAGGCCTCCGGTCTCCCGGGCGACGCCATGGCCGTCAAGTTGCTGATCCTGACGCTGAACTGGCTGATCGTCGAGCAGCTCACCCTGCCGGACGTCTTCTCGGAGGCGGAGCGGGACCGGCTGGTGGCGGCGGCGGTCGAGCGCATCGTCACCGACGGGTAACGACCCCGGAGGCAGCGGCCCGAACGTCTCCCGGGCGTCCTGGACCGGTCGTTAGACTCACGGTCTGTTGCACACATGCGGGGGGAAGGCGCAACGATGCAGAAGCTCGGGGCGGGAGATCCGCAGCGGATCGGGGCCTACCGGCTGCTGGCGCGGCTGGGGGCGGGCGGCATGGGCCACGTCTACCTGGCCCGCTCGGACCGGGGACGTACCGTCGCCGTGAAGCTGGTGCGCGAGGAACTGGCCGCGCACGAGGAGTTCCGGGCGCGCTTCCGGCAGGAGGTGCAGGCCGCGCGGCAGGTCGGCGGCGACTGGACCGCGCCGGTGCTGGACGCGGACACCGAGGCCGCCGTGCCCTGGGTCGCCACCGGCTATGTCGCCGGCCCCAGCCTCCAGCAGGTCGTCGGCCACGACCACGGGGCGCTGCCCGAGCGCTCGGTCCGGATCCTCGCGGCCGGGCTGGCGTACGCGCTGAAGGACATCCACGCCGCCGGGATGGTCCACCGCGACCTCAAGCCGTCCAACGTCCTGGTCACCATCGACGGGCCGCGCGTCATCGACTTCGGCATCGCCCGCGCCCTGCAGACCATGACCGACGGCGGGCTCACCCGGACCGGCGCACTCGTCGGGTCGCCCGGCTTCATGGCCCCCGAGCAGGTGCGCGGCGACCGCACCACGCCCGCCTGCGACGTCTTCTGCCTCGGCTCCGTCCTCGCCTACGCCGCCACCGGCAACCCGCCCTTCGGCACCGCCAACAGCGGGGTGCACGCCCTGATGTTCCGGATCGCCCAGGAGGAGCCCGACCTCGAGCGGATGCCCGAGGGCATGGCCGACCTGGTCCGCGACTGCCTGAGGAAGGATCCGGCCGCCCGGCCGACGCTCGACGCGATCCTCCGGCGCACCGGCGCACAGGACACCGTCGCCGACGGCCGCTCCCGCGACCCGTGGCTGCCGAGCGCGCTGGTGGCCCAGCTCGGCCGGCACGCCGTACGGCTGCTGGACTCGGAGGACCCGGAGGCACCGGAGGCACCGCAGACCGGCGGCGGTCCCGCCGCCGCGGCGCCCGCCGCACCCGGGGCTTCCGCCGCGCCCGGGGCTGCCGCCTCCGCCGCACCCGGTGCCGCCGCCCACGCAGCCGACGCCGCCTCCGACGCCGCCCCGCCCGAGCACGCCCGCGCCGCCGACCCCGGCCCGGACGGGGCCGGCGCCCCGGCCGGCGCACCGGCCCCCTCCGGCGCTCCCGCGGACCCGGCGGGCACCGGCGGCCCGCCCCCGCCGGGCCGCCCCGGCGAGTCAGCCCCGCTGAACCACCTCCCGACCCTGGTCGCGGGCCAGGGCCCGCCCACCCCTCCGGCCGCGCACCCCTCCCCGGCGTACGGCCATCCGCAGCCGCCCGCCGCCTACGGCTACCCGCAGCACCCGGGCGGCGGCCTCGCGGGCACCCCGCCCTACTCCCCGTACGGCGCCCTGGGCGCCACCCCGCCCTACGGCCCGCCCGCCGGCCACACCCCGCCCTACGGCCCCCCGCCGCAGCCGTCCGGCCGGGGCCGTTCCACCGCGCTGCTGGTCGTGGTCGCCCTGGTCGTCGCGCTCACCGCCGGCGGTTCGGTCTACGCGCTGATGAGCGGCGGCGGTGACGGCAACCGGGCGGGCGGCGACCCCTCGGTCACCCCGACGGCGACCGCCACCACCGACCAGGCGCCGCCGAACGGCCCCGGAGCCGACGGCACCGCCCCGGCCCCGGCGCCCTCGGCCGGGCAGCCGACCACCCCGGAGGCGGCGGAGGGCACGATCCCGTCCGCGTACCTGGGGACCTGGACCACGACCATCGACAACGCCTCGGGCGTCCACCCCCGGCGGCTGACCATCCAGCAGGGCGAGGTCGGCGACACCGTCCTCTCCCTCGTCGCCGACGGCCCGGCCGGCAGCGGCAGGTACCACTGCGTGTTCGAGGCCGACCTGTCCACCGACCCCGGCGCCGACGGCCCGCTGCGGATCGGCCCTTCCCGGGTGACGGTCGGCCGGCCGCGCACCTCCTGCTCACCGGGCGAGCCCACCACGGTCACCCTGCTGCCGAACGGCAGCCTGCGGCGCGTGAACGACAGCAACGGGGAGAGCCTGACGTACACCCGGCAGTGAGCCGGTCCCCGGGACTCTCGGGGTTGTTGAACGTACGGCGAACTTCACCGGACGAACCCGGTCTGCCCCCTCGTACAGCCGTACGGTGACCGGACGACCGAACCGAAGGTCGAGGCAAGGTCGGGGTCGAGGCCGCAATCGGGCCGGGTCGAGGGTCGGCGGGGGCGTCCACGGTGGAGTGGTTGAGCGCGGAGAACCTGGTGGCCGTGGCCACCGCGATGCTAGGTGTCGCGGCCTCGGGCGTCATGCTCTGGTACGAGCGCCGGGTGCCGCGGCGCAAACGGATCGGTTACCGCGTCCAGATGGACAACCCCATCGGGGACGACGTCCGCTCCGGCCGCGCCAACCGCCGCCTCGGCCTGTTCGAGGAGACCCCGGGGATGACGGACGCGACCCTGGTGCTCCTGCGCGTAGAGAACGACGGCTCCCAGGGCATCGACCGCGACGACTACACCGGGCCGGAACTCCACGGCCTGACCGCGGTGTTCGCCGACCGCACCATCCGCGCCGTCTCGGTCACCCAGCCGTCGGACACGGACCACCTCATGGACCACTTCACGGCCGGCCGGGGCTTCGGCTACGACGGCAACACCCTGCGCATCCCGCGGGTCCCGCTGAACCGCGGCGACTACTTCAAGCTCCTGGTCCTGCTGTCCGGCGGCGACGTGGGCAGCGAGATCCGGCTGATCGGCGGCATCCGGGACGGCGAGGTCCACCCCAACCGCAGCGCGACCCCCGACGACACACCGCCGCTGTTCAGCCGTGCGGCGCGGACGATCACCGTGCTGCTCACGGCGTGCGTGATCACGCTGGCGGCGATCGTCGTCGCCCGGGACGACACCCTGCCGCCGATCGGCTGCGCGGGCGGCACGCTGACCCTGACCGGCTCGACGGCGTTCGCACCGGTACTGCGGGAGGTGGCGCGCAAGTACGAGACCGACTGCGCGGAGGAGGAGGCCCGGATCGTGGTGGACACCCACGGATCGACGTCGGGCATCCGCGAGCTGGCGGCGGCCGGCGCCCGGACGAAGCAGGGCTCGCCCCCGGTGATCGCCTTCTCCGACGGCACCAAACCGGGCGGCCTGGCGGACCTGCGCGAGAACCGGGTGGCGGTGTCGGTCTTCGCCCTCGTCGTCAACGACGGCGTCCGGCTGCCCCGCGACGACCTGTCCACCGCGGAGGTACGCCGACTGCACCGCGGCGAGATCACCAACTGGCGGCAGCTCGGCGGCCCCGACCTGCCGGTGCGGCTGATCAGCCGGGACGCCGACTCCGGGACGAGACAGGTCTTCCAGCGCCGGGTACTGGGCCGCGGCGAGATCGCCAACTCCTCGTTCGACTGCGTCCACAAGGACGACCGCACGGCCCCCGTCGTCCGCTGCGAGCTGGACTCCACCCAGCAGGTCCTGACGACGGTCGCGCAGACTCCCGGCGCGATCGGCTACAGCGAGCTGAACCTGGCCGTCCGCGCACAGGGCGTGCGGCCCCTGTCCCTCGACGGCGACCCCGCGTCCGTCGACGCCCTGGAACGCGGCACGAGCGCGTACCCGTACCGCGAGATCGAGTACGCCTACACCTACGGCCGCCCCCCGGCCGACTCCCTCGCCTCCAGCTTCCTGACCTACCTGACCCGGGGCAACGGCCAGGACGTCATCCGCACCCACGGCCACGTGCCGTGCTGGACACCGGCGGGCCTGGAACTCTGCGCCCGGTGACGCGCCGGGCGGCCGTCGTCGTCCGTCCGTTCAGCCGGAAGGGCAGGGGCGGGTGCCCCCGGCCATGCCGAGTTCCGGGCGCTCGCGCCGGGCCCGGCTGCCGGGGCCGTCCGGGGCCGCGCACAGGGGGTCGTGCCACGAGGGCGGGTGAGCCGACTCCCCGGCCCTCACCTGGGCTCCGGCGGACGCTGCCGCGGCATGTTCGGCCGCGCGCCCCCCACCCCCGGCGGCACTCCGAACCGCCCCTGCACCACCGCACCGCCCTCCGCGCCCCGCCCCCCGCCGGCACCCGCCGACTGGATTCCCAGCGGCGCCGACCCGGTCCGGAACTCCACCATCCAGTCCGCCGTCTCCGCCCGCACCAGCTCCGTCACGTCCTCCGAGAACCGCCGCAGCACCAGCAGGCACCGCTCCGCCGCCTCCCCGGCCGTCCCCTCCGCCGGCCCCAGCACCTCCCGCACGCTCTCCGACGCCCAGTCGAACTGCAACGCCTGCAACCGCCGCTGGACCGCCTGCGCCGTGGCCACGTCCCTCATCCACCCGGAGGTGACCCCGAAGTACCGGTCCCCGGCCACGCACGCCACCCCCAGCAGCAGCGCCAGGTAGCCCCAGGGCGCGACCCCGCCCACCGTCCCCGTCATGTCCAGCAGCGGCAGCGCCGCCCCGACGACCGCCCCCGCCGCCGCCCCGCCCCGCAGCAGCCGCGCCCCCCGCCGCTTCCACACCCGGTCGGTGAGGTACCAGGCCGCCGTGTCCAGTGCCCCGCGCTCCACCCACCGGTACAGCTCGTCCAGTCGCTCCGCGGGCAGCCCCCAGTCCCCGTGCGGAAAGGGCCGCCCGGTCAGATCACCCGGTTCGCCCGGCTCACCCGGCCCGCCCGGTGGCACCCCGAACCGCCCCGCCCCTTCGCCGCCCCGCCCGTCCTGAGACGGCCCTTCGGGCTGCATCTCCGGCTGACCCACCCGGCACTCCCTACCGATCAGTTGATCACGGTACGTGACGACTCTGTGACCTCACGGCGCTGCTCGTGTAACACCAGAGGCTGACGCGCCGGACCATTCCTACCTCCCAATGGGTGGCGAAGGCCCGGCTTTCGTCGCTTTTCCGCCCGGAAGTGGGTGTTGATCAGGTATAAGGCGCACCACTCCCTCACTCGAAAGAGTGCTGGGGCGAGGGCCGCCCGGACCACGTAGGCTCGTGCCGAACGGTAAAAACCCGCAGCCGCAGGGTCGCGGACCGCAGACAGAGACCGCAGACCGAGACCCAGACAGAGACCGCAGTGATAGGAGCCTGACGTGATCCCCGGTGGTGGCCAGCCCAACATGCAGCAGCTGCTCCAGCAGGCCCAGAAGATGCAGCAGGACCTGGCGAAGGCCCAGGAGGAACTGGCGCAGACGGAGGTCGACGGACAGGCGGGCGGCGGCCTGGTGAAGGCCACCGTCACCGGTTCCGGAGAGCTGCGCGGCCTGAAGATCGACCCGAAGGCGGTGGACCCGGAGGACACCGAGACCCTCGCCGATCTGATCGTCGCCGCCGTCCAGGCGGCCAACGAGAACGCCCAGGCGCTCCAGCAGCAGAAGCTGGGCCCGCTCGCCCAGGGCCTGGGCGGCGGCAGCGGTATCCCCGGCCTGCCCTTCTAAGACGGGCACCGGGCATCTACCGTACGTAGTGAAGGAATCCCAGGAAGGACGGCAGTCCGTTGTACGAAGGCGTGGTCCAGGACCTCATCGACGAACTGGGGCGGCTCCCCGGCGTCGGTCCCAAGAGCGCGCAGCGGATCGCCTTCCACATCCTCCAGGCGGAACCGACCGACGTACGGCGCCTGGCGCACGCCCTCATGGAAGTGAAGGCGAAGGTCCGCTTCTGCGCGACCTGCGGCAACGTCGCGCAGGAGGAGCAGTGCGCCGTCTGCCGCGACACCCGCCGCGACCCGGCCGTCATCTGCGTGGTGGAGGAACCGAAGGACGTCGTGGCCATTGAGCGCACCCGTGAGTTCCGCGGCCGGTACCACGTGCTCGGCGGCGCGATCAGCCCCATCGACGGCGTCGGACCGGACGACCTCCGCATCCGTGAACTGCTCGCCCGCCTGGCCGACGGCACGGTCACGGAGCTGATCCTGGCCACGGACCCGAATCTGGAGGGCGAGGCCACGGCCACGTACCTCGCCCGCATGATCAAGCCCATGGGCCTCAAGGTCACCCGCCTGGCCAGCGGCCTCCCGGTGGGTGGCGACCTGGAATACGCGGACGAGGTGACCCTCGGCCGCGCCTTCGAGGGGAGACGACTCCTAGATGTCTGACGCCACGCTGCACGCGACCCATCAGAACCCGGACGACTTCGCGGTCCAGATCGCCGACCAGATCGAGAGCTTCCTGGTAGCCGTCACGGAGGTCGCGAAGGGCGACGAGCCGGACTCGGCGGTCCCCTTCCTCCTCCTGGAGGTCTCCCAGCTGCTCCTGGCCGGCGGACGCCTCGGAGCCCACGAGGACATCGTCCCGGACGAGCGCTACGAGCCCGACCCGGGCCCGGAGCAGGACGTGGACGAACTCCGCGAGAACCTCGCCCGCCTGCTCGACCCCATCGACGTCTACTCCGAGGTCTTCGACCCGTACGAGCCCCGCAAGGCGCCGGTCGCGGCCCGTATCTCGGACGACCTCACCGACGTCATCACCGACCTCCGCCACGGCATGGTCCACTACCGCGCCGGCCGCACCACGGAGGCCCTGTGGTGGTGGCAGT
Organism: Streptomyces hamibioticus; assembly: GCF_047946815.1. NCBI lineage: Bacteria > Bacillati > Actinomycetota > Actinomycetes > Kitasatosporales > Streptomycetaceae > Streptomyces > Streptomyces hamibioticus. The sequence goes on along the minus strand of NZ_JBKKQY010000001.1, from coordinate 3,474,566 downwards.
TCTCGTACTTCTCCAACTGGGGTTCGACGGCGTCCGCGACCCTGCGCGCACTCCAGTCGGTCGTCGCCCACGTCCGCCTGAACCAGCCCCTGGCCGAACTCGACGGCCTCGACACCGACCAGGACCTCGGCGACGAGACCCTGGAGGCGGAGGCCGGCCGGGTGATGGTGGAGGAGATCGCGGGTCCGCTGGGCCTGCGCCCGGTCAAGTGATCAGCGGGTTCGTGTCCCGAGTGACACCTTGACGTTGCCGTCTCGCGCTCGCCGCCCCCGTACCGTGACCGGCCATGGACTACGGAAGCGGTCGAGCCGCGAGAACGACGACGGCGGCGGTGGCCGCAACCCTGGGCATACTCCTCACCGGCTGCGGCCCCGGGGATCCCGAGGGCACCGCGGCCGACGCGGCTGACCGCCCGACGGGGACGGTGACGGCGGCGGTGCCGCCCCCGCCGTCGAGCCCGGCCCCGGCATCGACCCCGGCCGGGTCCGCGTCCTCGACCCCGTCTGCCGCCCCGACGCCCACCCGGTCGGTTCCGCCGCCGAAGCCCAGTCCCACGCCCACGCCCGCGCGGCCGACCCGCCCCGCCGCTCCGGCCCCCACCGCCATCGCCATGTACGCCGCCACGGAGGGCGGCCGGATCACCCTCACCCGTGGCGGCCCGGCCCAGGAGTTCACCGTCTCCGTACGCAACGGCAACACCCGCGCCTACGCGCAGCTGCGCGTGGCGCTGCAGACGGAGATCATGATCGGCGAAGGGTCCGCACCCTCCAACGGACTCGTCCTGGAGCGCCGGGATCCGGCCACCGGCGCCTGGCGCCGCGCCGATCTCCGCGTGGCCAACGACGTCCGTCCGCACCACCTCCACCCCGACGGCACCCCGCTGGCCCGCGACGCCTCCCGCGTCGAGCGCTACCGCCTGCGTGCGACGGCGGCGGGCCCGGCCGGTTCCACCTCGCTCCTCATCCGCCTGGTCGACACGGCGGCCCCGCGGGGGGCGTCGTACGAGCAGGCCGTCCCCCGCCGCGCCTCCCTGCCGCTCACCGTGGCCGCCCCGTAGGGGAGACTCCGTTTGTGAAGATGTGATGCGGGGCACTTTTCCGAGTGGACCGCGTCTGTCTGGGCATGAGCCTGCTCGGACGGGCGCCGGGTCTCACCATGCGATATCGCAGGGGGGAATTTCGGACGCTCGATAGACTGAGCCGACCGCAGTACATCTACGTACGTGCGGAAAGAGACGGAATGAGCGAGGAGCGCACGTGGGCCTTGTCGTGCAGAAGTACGGAGGCTCCTCCGTAGCCGATGCCGAAGGCATCAAGCGCGTCGCCAAGCGAATCGTGGAAGCGAAGCAGAAGGGCAACCAGGTGGTTGCCGTTGTTTCCGCGATGGGCGACACGACGGACGAGCTGATCGATCTCGCCGAGCAGGTTTCCCCGATGCCTGCCGGCCGTGAGCTCGACATGCTGCTGACCGCCGGAGAGCGGATCTCCATGGCCCTGCTGGCGATGGCGATCAAAAACCTGGGCCACGAGGCCCAGTCCTTCACCGGCAGCCAGGCAGGTGTCATCACCGACTCGGTCCACAACAAAGCCCGGATCATCGACGTCACGCCGGGCCGCATCCGCACCTCGGTGGACGAGGGCAACATCGCCATCGTGGCCGGCTTCCAGGGCGTGAGCCAGGACAGCAAGGACATCACCACGCTGGGGCGCGGTGGCTCCGACACCACGGCCGTGGCGCTCGCCGCCGCGCTGGACGCGGACGTCTGTGAGATCTACACCGACGTCGACGGCGTGTTCACCGCCGACCCGCGCGTGGTGAAGAAGGCCAAGAAGATCGACTGGATCTCGTTCGAGGACATGCTCGAACTGGCCGCCTCCGGCTCCAAGGTGCTGCTCCACCGCTGTGTGGAGTACGCCCGCCGGTACAACATCCCGATCCACGTCCGGTCCAGCTTCAGCGGGCTTCAGGGCACGTGGGTCAGCAGCGAGCCGATCAACCAAGGGGACAAGCAGGTGGAGCAGGCGCTCATCTCCGGTGTCGCGCACGACACCTCCGAGGCCAAGGTCACGGTCGTCGGTGTGCCGGACAAGCCGGGCGAGGCGGCGGCGATCTTTCGCGCCATCGCCGACGCCGAGATCAACATCGACATGGTCGTGCAGAACGTGTCCGCCGCCTCCACCGGCCTGACGGACATCTCCTTCACGCTGCCGAAGACCGAGGGCCGCAAGGCCATCGACGCGCTGGAGAAGAACCGGGCCGGCATCGGCTTCGACTCCCTGCGCTACGACGACCAGATCGGCAAGATCTCGCTGGTCGGCGCGGGTATGAAGACCAACCCGGGCGTCACCGCGGACTTCTTCACCGCGCTGTCCGACGCCGGGGTGAACATCGAGCTGATCTCGACCTCCGAGATCCGCATCTCGGTCGTCACCCGCAAGGACGACGTCAACGAGGCCGTGCGCGCCGTGCACACCGCCTTCGGTCTGGACTCCGACAGCGACGAGGCCGTCGTCTACGGAGGCACCGGCCGCTGATGGCCGAAACCGAACGGCCCCCGGCAGGACCGCGGAGGACCGGACGACCGGTGCTCGCGGTCGTCGGAGCGACCGGAGTCGTCGGCTCCGTCATGCTCCAGATCCTGTCCCAGCACGCGGACATCTGGGGTGAGATCCGTCTGATCGCCTCGCCGCGCTCGGCCGGCCGCAAGCTGGCCGTGCGCGGCGAGGAGGTCGAGGTGGTGGCGCTCGCCGAGGAGGCCTTCGACGGCGTCGACATCGCCATGTTCGACGTGCCCGACGAGGTGGCCGCCCAGTGGGCGCCCGTCGCCGCCGCCAAGGGCGTGGTCGTGGTCGACAACTCCGGCGCGTTCCGGCTCGACCCGGACGTGCCGCTGGTCGTGCCCGAGGTCAATCCGCACGCGGTGCGGATGCGCCCGCGCGGGATCGTCGCCAACCCCAACTGCACGACGCTGTCCATGATCGTCGCGCTGGGCGCGCTGCACGCCGAGTTCGGGCTGCGCGAGCTGGTCGTCTCCTCGTACCAGGCGGTGAGCGGGGCGGGGCGCGCGGGCGTGGACGCGCTGCGCCGCCAGCTGTCCCTGGTGGCCGGCACGGAGCTGGGGACCAGCCCCGGTGACCTGCGGCGGGCCGTCGGCGACGACACCGGGCCGTTCCCGGAGCCGGTCGCGCTGAACGTCGTACCGTGGGCCGGTTCGCTGCGCGAGGACGGCTGGTCGTCGGAGGAGATGAAGGTCCGGGACGAGTCCCGCAAGATCCTCGGGCTGCCGCAGCTGCCGGTGGCCGTGACCTGTGTGCGGGTGCCGGTGGTCACCACGCACTCCCTGACCGTGCACGCCCGCTTCGAGGGCGAGGTCACCGTCGACAGGGCACGGGAGATCCTGGCCACGGCGCCCGGCGTCGTACTCGTCGACGAACCGGCCGCCGGGGAGTTCCCGACGCCCGCGGACGCCGTCGGCACCGATCCGACCTGGGTCGGCCGGGTGCGGCGGGCGCTGGACGATCCGACCGCCCTCGAACTGTTCGTGTGCGGGGACAACCTCCGCAAGGGCGCCGCGCTGAACACGGCGCAGATCGCGGAGCTGGTGGCGGCGGAGTACGCCTGACCGGCCGCCTGACCCATCTGGCCGTCGCCTGATCCGCCTGGCCCCGCGTCTGGTCCGCCTGGTCCGCGTGGCGCCTCGTCTGGTCCGCCCGATCCGGCTGGCCCGTCGCGTGGTCCGCCCGGTCCGCCCGGCCCGTCGCCCGCCGTCTGCCGCCCGCCCGGCCGGCCGGCCGCGGAAAACCCGGAGCCCACCGTGGTTGAGGTTTGTAGGATCCGTGTAAGTGTTGTGATCCGAAAGATGGTCCGGACCACTTGATCAGGCCCCTTGCGGCATCAGAGGATTTCCTCCCCGCCTTCCGCAACCACGCGGAGCGCGGGGAGCGTCTTTGCCGTCACCCATCCGGGGCGTGGGGACGCCGAGGGCAGGGCGTGGGGACGCCCGGCCAACGTGGATTTAGGGGAAGAGCGGGACGCATGAGGCCATTTGGCACGCTGTCGGTTGTGCTGCCTGACACGAGGGCGAACGTGATGCCCGGCACGTACAACCCTGACCGGGGTACGCGTGTCCAACTGGCGTGGCACAGGTACTCGAATTCACCGCGACGGCACACGGCACGGCCGCCCTTCGGCCGCCCCGCCGGGCCGTCCGTCCTCGCATGGCCGGCGCGGCCGGTGGCATGCCGGTGATCGCGCCCATGCCCGCAGCGCAGCCCGCCCGCATACCGAACCAGCGTGACGGCGCCGAGGAGGCCGCGGCGGGAACGACCGTCGACCACCTCACCGAGACGTACCGCACCCACTACCGGTCGCTGCTGGGTCTCGCCGCCCTCCTGCTCGACGACACCGCCTCCTGCGAGGACGTCGTCCAGGAGGCCTTCATCCGCGTCCACTCGGCGCGCAAACGCGTCCGTGACCCGGAGAAGACGCTGGCGTACCTGCGGCAGACCGTCGTCAACCTGTCGCGTTCGGCCCTGCGCCGCCGCATACTCGGCCTCAAGCTGCTGTCGAAGCCCATGCCCGACATGGCGAGCGCCGAGGAGGGCGCGTACGACCAGCTGGAGCGCGACTCCCTGATCAAGGCGATGAAGGGACTTCAGCGCCGCCAGCGCGAGGTGCTGGTGCTGCGGTACTTCGCCGACATGACCGAGGCGCAGGTCGCCGAGACGCTCGGCATATCCCTCGGCTCGGTCAAGGCGTACGGCTCCCGTGGCATCGCGGCGCTCAGGATCGCCATGGAGGCGCCGGCATGAGCGACGGCAACGACGCGATGCGGTACGGCGACGCCGCCGACGACGAGCGATACGAGGCCCCCGAGAACGACGACTCGCACACTGGGAACGCAACTGTGAACCACGGCCCCGACCCCCAGGGCCCCGACGGATTCCCCGGACCCGACGGGTTCCCCGGACCCGACGGGTTCCCCGGGACCGATGGGACCCATGGCCCCTCCGGTCTCGACCCGGACGAGCTGGCCCTGCGCCGGCTGCTGCACGGCGCGGTCCAGGACGTGGAGCCGCGCGACGGCACCCTGGAGTACCTGCGCCGGGCGGTGCCCGCCCGGCGGGCGCGCAAGCGCCAGGCCGTCGTCGGCGTGGCCGCCGCCGTCCTCTTCGTCGGCACCGCGATCCCGGCCCTCGTCCACGTCTCCAACTCCGGCGGCCCCGGTGCCAACCCGTCCGTGGCCGGACACGCCTCCCAGACGCAGGGCGGAGCGAGCCAGGGCAAGGACCCGGCCGGCGGCAAGAGCGACAGCGTCGGCTCCACCGGCAAGGCCGAGGACAAGGGCAAGGCCGACCCGAAGGACGAGGGCAAGGAGAAGGAGACCGGCGGCCCCGGCGCCGGGGCGAGCGCCGGTGCCGACCCCTCCGCCAGCGCCGAGACCGGTGTGGCGGTGTGCGCCGCGGGCCAGCTCGGCCCCGCCGTCGCCGCCAGCGCCGCCCCCGACTCCACGGGCGTCGTCTACGGCTCCTTCCGGGTCACCAATGTCTCCTCCGACGGCTGTACCGTCGCCGGTCCCGGCACCGTGACCGCCACCCCGCAGGGCGCGGCGGACGCCACCAAGATCGGCACCGCCCGGCATGTGGCCGGGGACCCCGCGGTCGGACTGCCCGACCCCTCGCTGGAGATGCCCGAGCTGCTGGTGGAGCCGGGTGCCGCCTACGAGGTGCAGTTCGCCTGGGTGCCCTCGGAGACCTGCCCCACCACCGGCGGAACCCCTGGCGGCACCACGGGCGGCAGCACGGGCGAGCCCTCGCCCGACCCGTCGCCCACGCAGGACACGACCGCGGCCGGCGGCACCGCCACCGGCGGCGAGACCGGCACCGCGCCCCAGCTGGCCACGGCGGACGGCCCGGCCGACGGCAGCGTGGCCGTGACCTACACCCCGGAGGGCGGCACGGGCTCGGCGACGGCCACGGTGTCCAAAGCCTGCGCGGGAACCGTGTACTGGACGGGCGTGCTGGCGGCGCAGCAGTAGGCGCGCGTGGCCGAGCAGGCGGTGGACCGGGCGGCCCACCGCCTGCTCGGTCTCTCAGACCCCGGTGGGGCTGGGGCGAGGCTCCTCCTGCCGCCCCGGTGCGTCCGTCTCATCGGGTTCCTCGGGTTCCTCGGGCAGCAGACCCAGCTCGGCGTCCCGGGCCAGTTCCAGTTCCCGGCGCAGCAGCCGGAACCACATGAAGATCACGAAGCCGACGAAGGCGAACCACTCGGCGGTGTAACCGAGGTTCTGGAACGCCTTCAGATCCAGGCCGGTGTTCTGCGGCGCGCTCACGGGAGCGGCCTTCATCCCGGCGTCGCCCTTGTTGAGGGTGATCCACGCGTCGTACACGTCGTACGGCACCAGGTTCACCAGCGTCGCCGTGCTGACCGCGGCCGTCTGGCCGGCCGGCAGCCCGCCGCGGGCGGCGGTGCCTGCCGCGCCGCCCGGGCTCTCCGACGCGTGCAGCGCCCCAGTGACCGTGACCTCGCCGGACGGCGGGGCCGGGACCTTCGCCGGGTCCGGCTCACCGGGCAGCCAGCCCCGGACGACGGGCAGCGCCTGGCCGGAGTCGGTGCGCAGCAGGGTCAGGACGTAGTACCCGCGCCGGCCGTCCAGCTCCCGGTCCGGCACGAGCAGCTGCTCGGCGTACCGGCCGGTCGCGGTGGCCTGCTTGCCGACCGTCGCCTTGTCGACCGGCAGCAGCTCCGCGAGCGGGCGGGCACCCTGGTGCCGTGACTCCGCGGCCTGCGTCTCGGCGCTCCGGTGGCTCTCCACCCGGTCCTCGAACCGGCCCAGCTGCCACGAGCCCATGAAGATGCAGAAGGGGATCGAGAGCAGGACGAAGACGTTGATCCCCCACCAACGGGGCGTCAGCAGAAACCGGTACACGGCTTCCAAGGTACGCGGACCGGGCGGACGGCCCGGCGCCAGGGTCGGCTCGCCACCCCCTGGGCGCCGTCTGCGATCTCGGCCGGCGTATCCGCGGACGCCCTCCGGTCCCGGGCCCTCGGCGACGGCCCGGTACCTCTCGACGCTCTTGCGCAGCTGGGTCGTGCCGGTCATGCGGGAAGTGTGCACCCGGCCGCTGACAATCCGTGTTGACCTGCGCGGACGCGGAGTTTTCCACAGGCTGGGGGCGGGGGCGGCGGAATGTCGGTGCAGCGGGGCAGTATGGGGCCATGACTGAGCGCAACGGGTCCGACTCGCAGGATCGGCAAGCACGGGACCAGGGACAGGAACAGCACGGACAGGACCAGCACGGACCGGATCACCAGGGTCCGGATCATCGGCGTCCGGATCAGCACGGACAGGACACCCCGCGAGGTGCGGAGACGATGCCGGACTGGGAGAAGCGGTTCCGGGCACCGAGGGTGTCGCTGCCCGACTGGGCGCAGGACGCACCGGACCGCTCCCTGTTCGTGTCGAACGCGACGGGGACGTACGAGCTGTACGCGTGGGACCGGTCGACCGGCGAACAGCGCCAGGTCACCGACCGGCCCAACGGCACGACGGACGGCGTGCTGGCACCGGACGGCGAGTGGATCTGGTGGTTCGACGACAAGGACGGCGACGAGTTCGGCGTCTGGCGCCGCCAGCCGTTCACGGGCGGTGAGGACGAGCTGGCCGTGCCGGGCCTCGACCCGTCCTACCCGGCGGGCCTCGCCCTCGGCCGGGACGGCCGCACCGCGGTCGTGGGCCGCTCCACGGACGAGGACGGCACGACGGTCCACTTCGCGCGCCTCGGCGAGGCCCCGACGGAGATCTACCGGCACCGCGAGTCGGCGGGCGTCGGCGACCTCTCCCACGACGGCTCGCTGATCGCCATCGAGCACACGGAGCACGGCGACGCGATGCACTCGGCGCTGCGCGTCCTGCGCCCCGACGGCACGACGGTCGCCGAGCTGGACGACACCAAGGGCGGCACCGAGGAGCTGGGCCTGGAGGTGCTCGGCTTCGCGCCGGTCGACGGCGACACCCGGCTGCTCATCGGCCACCAGCGCCGGGGCCGCTGGGAGCCGCTGGTGTGGGACGTGGCGACGGGGGAGGAGACGGACCTCGCCCTGGAGCTGCCCGGCGACGTGAGCGCCGAGTGGTACCCGGACGGCACCGGCCTGCTGATCGTGCACGGCTTCGAGGCCCGCAGCGAGCTGTTCCGCTATGACCTGGCGGCCCGCGAACTGGTGGAGGTCCCCACTCCGGCCGGCACGGTCTCCGGCGCCACGCCCCGCCCGGACGGCAGCGTCGAATACCTGTGGTCCTCCGCGGCCGAACCGCCGGCGGTCCGCTCCACGACCGGCCGGACCGTCCTCGACCCGCCCGGCATGAAGTCACCCGGCTCGGTCCCGGTGGAGGACGTCTGGGTGGAAGGCCCCGGCGGCCGCATCCACGCCCTGGTCCAGAAACCGGCGGGCGCGACCGGCCCCCTGCCGACGGTCTTCGACATCCACGGCGGCCCGACGTGGCACGACAGCGACGCCTTCGCCGCCGGCCCGGCGGCCTGGGTCGACCACGGGTACGCGGTGGTCCGCGTCAACTACCGCGGCTCCACCGGCTACGGCCGTGCCTGGACCGACGCCCTGAAGCACCGGGTGGGCCTCATCGAGCTGGAGGACATCGCGGCGGTCCGCGAATGGGCGGTCACATCCGGTCTCGCCGACCCCGGGCGCCTGATCCTCACCGGCGGCTCCTGGGGCGGATACCTCACCCTCCTCGGCCTCGGCACCCAGCCGGACGCCTGGACGCTCGGCATCGCCGCGGTCCCCGTCGCCGACTACGTCACGGCGTACCACGACGAGATGGAGGGCCTGAAGGCCCTGGACCGCACCCTCCTCGGCGGCACACCCGAGGAGGTCCCGGACCGTTTCGAGGCGTCCTCCCCGCTGACCTACGTCGACCGGGTGAAGGCCCCTGTCTACATCTCGGCGGGCGTCAACGACCCACGCTGCCCGATCCGCCAGATCGAGAACTACGTCAAACGCCTGGAGGCCAGGGGCGCCGTCCACGAGGTGTACCGCTACGACGCGGGCCACGGCTCGCTGGTCGTGGACGAACGCATCAAGCAGGTGACCCTGGAACTGGACTTCGCAGCAAGGCACCTGCCGCAACCCTGACTTCCCACCACCCGCCATCCCAGACACCGCCCCACCCGGAACACCGCCACCGCCCCCAGCCGACAACGCCCCCGACCCACCCAAGACCCGAACGGCCCACGACACGCCTACCGCCCGGGCGAGGACTGACTCGTCCGTCACCCGGGGGCGATACGTCGACCGGCCTCTCACCCGCGCCGAGGGAAGCCGACAGGTCTATGCCCGAGCTGAGGGGGGCGCGGCTGGTGGCTTGTCCGGGCTGAGGATCGTCGGCGGGTCTCTTGTCCAGGCTGAGGATCGTCGGCGGGTCCATGGCCCGGGCGGGGGCGGGGACTGGTCCATCGCCCGGGCGGGAGGGAGGGGGGAGGGGAAGCGTTGGTTTGTCCACCGCCCGGGCCGGGAGGCGTCGTTGGTCTCTCGACCACCCGAGCCCGGGCAGCGCCCCCTGCCCGGCCAACCGCGTTGGGAACTGGTGGTATCGGCTCCTTGGCTGCCCGAGTGGGCTGATGGCGTTGCCTTCCCGGGCTCCCGAGTCGGCTGGCCGCGTTGGCTTCCCGGCCCCTCGAGTCGGCTGGTGGCGTCGACTTCTCGACCGACCGAGCCGGGAGGCGGCGGGCACTTCTTGGCCGACCGAGCCGGGAGGTGACGGGCATTTCTCGGCTGACCGAGCCGGGAGGTGACGGGCACTTCTTGGCCGACCGAGTCGGGTGGTGGGTGGGCATAGGCCCGGGGGTCCAGGGGGCGGAGCCCCCTGGCGGGGTCGTAGGGGCAGCGCCCCTACACATCCGCCCGCTGCCGCGCCCCCCGCCGCCCCAGCAACTCCGCCAACCCCCGCCGCGTAGCCGCCAGCACCACCCGATCCTCCCCCCGCAACACATACGTATCGGGCAAGTCCCACACCAGCCCCGAAGGCAACGGCGGCCCCGCACACACCCCCTCCCTCACCACACCCTCATCCCCGGCGTCACCGTCATCCCCCACACCGCCCACACCCCCGTCATCGCCCCCCGCCCCACCGCCGGAGGCCCCCGTGTCCAACGCCAGCACCCGCCACGCCCCCGCCCGAAACGCCTCGCCCACCGTCCTGCCCTCCAACTGCGGATGCCCCGCCACCTCGACCGCCGCGAACAGCAGCACCCGCCGCTCGACCGGAATGGCTCCCAGAATCTGGCGCCCCATCATCGCCCCGGCGAACGCGGGCGCCGCCAGATGGCTCACACTCCGGCTGCGCGTCAACGCCCCGGGATGGGCGGCACGCAGCGTCCGGTACACGGCGGTCGCGAAGTCGTCGTCGTACAGCCGCAACACCACCCGCAGATCCGACCGCAAGGCCCGCGCATACAGCACGGCCTCCAGATTCGTCGTGTCGACACTGGTGAGGGCGAGCAGAGAGTGCGCCCGATGGATCTTGGCCGCTTCCAGGACCCCCTCCTCCGTGGCGTCCCCCATCACCACCGGCACCCGCAGCCGCCGCGCGGTCGCCATGCCCCGCGCGTCGGGATCGGCCTCCACGCACACCACGGGGATGTGCAGCTCCCGCAGCCGGGTCAGCACCCGCGTGCCGATCTTGCCCAGCCCCAGCAGCACCACATGCCCGCTCAGCCCACGCGGCGGCTTGCGCAGCGCCGAGGCGCTGCGGAACGTACCGAGGGCCTCCAGCCCCGCCGCCAGCAGCACCGGCAACAACAGCAGGCCCATCAGCCCGGACAGCAACTGGAGGACCTGCTCCCCGGTCGGCTCACCGAGCGCCGGCTCGTTGATCGCGAACAGGTTGAGCAGCGTGACGTACGTCGCGTGCAGCGGATGGTCGCCGCTCACCACGGTCATCGCGACGGCGAGCCCGGCGACGCACGCCACCAGCCCCGCCAACGACCACCGCAGCCGGCGCGAGAACAGCGACCCGAAGGGCGGCACACCGCCACCGCGCCCCAGGGGCAACGGCGGCCCGGAGTACGACAGCTGCTCCAGAGCGACGGTGCCGCGCCCGGTCGCTGCGGCCACCGCCGCCGCGTCGGGCAGCAGCTGCGGCCCCTGCTCACCGCTGCCCTCCGAACCCTCCGAGCCGGCCGGGTCGTTGCTCGTCGCCGACAGCAGCGCGAGCGTGCACAGCCCCGGATCGGCGACCTCCCCGGGACGCGGCGGCCGCCGCTCCACCGCCCGCAGCAGCAGCCCGTCGGTCTCGACGACCTTGCTGGTGCCGACGAGTGCCGTCGCCACCAGCGCGGGCGCGGCCGTGTCGGCGTCGGAGAGCACGGTGGTGGAGGCGTCGAAGCCCGGGGTCCGGGCCTCGCCGGTGGCCAGTGTGGCGGCCTGGTCGAGCAGTTCCTCGATGTGCTGGCCCAGACGGCGGTTGTACAGCCGCAGCACCAGGCGCAGATGCGGGTTGAGCCGGCGTGCGGTGAGCGCGGCACGGATGTTGGTCTCGTCGTCGTCGTACACCAGGGCCAGTGCGGCGGCCCGGTCCACGCCTGCCCCGGCGAGCACGTCCTCGGTCGGCTCGGCGGCCTCCACCTCCCGTGCAACACCGCCCGGTTCGGCCGTGGCCGACGACCGGCTGACGGCCGCGTTCACCAGGTCCAGCAGCGCGGCCGAGGCGGCCCGGGCCCGGCCGACCACCGGCTGGCGGACCCGGCGCCCGGAGGGCGGCACGACGAGCGTGACCTGTTCGCCGTACACGCCGCGCAGCTCGGCGGCCAGCCGGTGCGCGAGCCCGTCGTCCCCGCACACCACCATGTGGCCGCCGGAATCCCGCAGTTGCCCTCGACTCGGAACGCTCCCCACGTGGCACAAGACTGCCCCACCAGGGCGGCTGGTTCCAGCGTGCGGTGAACGGCGGCGCGCCAGTGCCCGTATGGAGGCGGTGGACGCGTAGGCAGGGCAGGACAGGGACCACCACCGGAAAGGCGGGTCGCAGGTGGCCGTCGGCAAAGCGGCTCGGGAACCGGAGCGGGCCCGCATCGACTCCCCGCTGCTGGTCACCCTGTTGCTGGTGCCGGCCGTGCTGCTCCAGGACCCGCTGCGGGGTGCGCTGTCCGCGCCGGTGATGCAGAGCTGGACGACGGTGTTCGTCGCGGTCGTCGTGCAGGCGCTGCCGTTCCTGGTGCTCGGTGTGCTGCTGTCGGCGGCCATCGCGGTGTTCGTGCCGCCGTCCTTCTTCGCCCGTGTGCTGCCGGGGCGGCCCGGTCTGGCCGTGCCGGTGGCGGGCGCGGCGGGCGCGGTGCTGCCGGGCTGCGAGTGCGCGTCCGTGCCGGTGGCCGGGGCACTGGTCCGGCGGGGCGTCGCCCCCGCCGCGGCGCTGGCCTTCCTGCTCTCCGCCCCGGCGATCAACCCGATCGTGCTGACGGCGACCGCCGTCGCCTTCCCCGGCGAGCCCGCGATGGTGCTGGCCCGGTTCGTGGCGGGTCTGCTGGTGGCGTGCGCGATGGGCTGGCTGTGGCAGCGGCTGGGCCGCACCGGCCGGCTGCGCCCGCCGGCCCGCGCCTCGTACGACGGCCGGGGCAGGGGCGCGGCGTTCTGGGGTTCGGTGCGGCACGACGTGATGCACGCGGGCGGCTTCCTGGTCGTCGGCGCGATGGCCGCGGCACCCTCAAGGGGGTCGTCCCCGCGCACTGGCTGCGTGCCGCGGCCGACCACCCGGTGCTGTCCGTGCCGGCCCTGGCCGTGCTGGCGGTGCTGCTGTCGATCTGTTCGGAGGCGGACGCGTTTCGTGGCGGCGTCGCTGTCGCAGTTCTCCCCGACGGCACGGCTGACGTTCCTGGTGGTGGGGCCGGTGGTGGACCTGAAGCTGTGCGCGATGCAGGCGGGCACCTTCGGCCGGGCCTTCGCGCTGCGCTTCGCCCCGGCCACCTTCGCCGTGGCCGTCACGGTGTCGGTACTGACGGGGGCGGTGCTGCTGTGAACCGGCAGGCACAGGCGGCGGTCCTGTTCCTCCTCGGCGCGGCCCTGCTGCACGCGGGCGTCACGGACCTGTCCCTGCGGTACGTGAAGTCGGGGCTGCGACCGCTGGTCGTGGCCGCCGGCGCCGTACTGATCGCGACGGCGCTGGCGACGGGCTGGTACGAGTGGTACGAGCGTCGCCGGACCCGTGCCGCGGGGACCACCCGGCGCCCGTCGCCCGCGGCCCACCACGAACCGCGCGTCTGCTGGCTCCTGCTCCTGCCGATCCTCGCCCTGATCCTCGTGGCCCCGCCGGCCCTCGGCTCCTACAGCGCGATGCACGCGGGCACAGCCCTGCAACGCCCGCTGGGATACCCGCCGTTGCCGGAAGACGGCCGGGGCCCGCTCCGCCTCGCCCTGGCCGACTACGCGGAGCGGGCGGCGTACGGCGACGGCCGCACCCTCGACGGCCGACGCGTCACGCTCACCGGCTTCCTCGCCGTGGACCGGGCGGGCACGCCCTACCTGGTCCGCATGACCCTCAACTGCTGCGCGGCCGATGCCCAGCCGGTCAAGGTCGGGCTGACCGGCCGCGTCCCGCCGGTGCTGCGCCCGGACACCTGGCTCGCCGTCACCGGCACCTACACCCCGCGGCGGACCCGGGACCCGGTCAACGACGGCCCGATTCCCTTCCTGGACGTGACCGGGGCCAGGCCGGTCCCGGCCCCGCGCGACCCGTACGACGAGGGCGGCAGCGGCTGACGGCTCGATCGAGGGCGGCATCAAAGACGCGTAAAGATTGCCGGAGTCCGGCAATGACGCACTTCGCCCACGAGTGTCAGGATCATGGACAACGGAGCTCGGCGACGGGCGAGAGGGGGGCGGCACGCATGGCCTGGTTTCTCGGGCTGGGTTTCACGGGGGTCGTGCTGCTCGCCCTGTCGCTGATCTTCGGCGGACTGCTGGACGGCGTGTTCGACGGCGCGCTGGACGGCGTCCTCGACGGATGGCTGTCGCTGCCCGTCATCGCCGGTTTCGTGTCGATGACCGGGTTCGGCGGCGCCATCGTCCTGGGAAGCGGCTGGGCCGGGCCTGCGGGGGCGGCCGGCGCAGGCGCGCTGACCGGGGTGGGGGCGGCCTGGCTGACGTACCGCCTCAGCCGTGCGCTGATGCGGGACCAGACCAGCGCCACCCCCACCGCGGCCCACCTGCTGGGCACGTCCGGCAAGGTCGTGACCGCCATTCCCGCGGACGGCTTCGGGGAGGTGCTGCTCCGGCTCGCCGGACAGCCGCTGAAGTGCGCGGCGCGCAGCGCGCAGCCGGTCGCGCGGGGGACCGAGGTGTGGGTGGAGGCGGCCCCGACGGCGACGTCGGTCGTGGTGCGCCCGGTGGACCCCTGAGCCGGTCCGCGTTTCTGACATTTCCGTTCCTGATTCGGGGGCACGTACATGAGTCCTGTCGTCATCGCCGTCATCGGGGTCGTCGTACTCCTGGTGCTGATCGCGCTGGTGGTCATCAGCCGGTACAAGGTGGCCGGGCCGAGCGAGGCGTTCATCGTCACGGGCCGGCGCGGCAAGAAGTCCACCGACCCGGAGACCGGTCAGGTGATCACCGACAACAGCGGCCAGAAGGTCGTGGTCGGCGGCGGCGTGTTCGTCGTGCCGTTCGTGCAGCAGCGGTTCACCCTCGACCTGTCCTCGCGCCACATCCCGGTGGCCGTGCGCGGCGCGGTCACCCTGCGCGGTGTGAAGGCGAACCTGGAGGGCGTCGCCATCGTCAAGGTCGGCGGCACGGAGGACGCGATCAGGGCCGCCGCCCAGCGTTTCCTCATGCAGCAGGACGGCATCGTCGGCTTCACGCAGGAGGTGCTGTCGGGCGCGCTGCGGGCGATCGTCGGCCGGATGTCCGTGGAGGACGTGATCCGCGACCGGGCCGCCTTCGCCGGGCAGGTCGCCGAGGAGGCGGAGGCCAGCCTGTCCGGGCAGGGCCTGGTGCTGGACGCCTTCCAGATCCAGGACATCACCACCGAGGGCTCCTACCTGGAGGACCTCGGCCGCCCGGAGGCGGCGCGGGCCAAGCAGGAGGCCGACATCGCCGAGGCCGTGGCGCGGCGGGCCGCCGAGCAGGCGCGGCTGAAGGCCGAGGAGGAGATCGCGGTCGCGCAGCGGACCCTGAATCTCAAGCAGGCCGAGATCAAGGCCGAGACCGACCAGGCCGCGGCCCGCGCCAACGCGGCCGGCCCGCTCGCCGAGGCCGCCCGGCAGCAGGAGATCCTCGCCGAGCAGGAGAAGGTCGCCGAGCGCCAGGCCGCCCTGAAGGACCGCCAGCTCGACACCGAGGTCCGCAAGCCCGCCGACGCCCAGCGCTACGCGGCGGAGCAGGAGGCGGAGGCCCGCCGGGTGGCGCGGGTGAAGCAGGCGGAGGCCGAGCGGTCGGCCGGCATCGCCGCCGCCCAGGCCGAGGCCGAGCGCTCCCGCCTCACCGGTGAGGGCGAGAAGCAGCGGCGCAGCGCGCTGGCCGAGGCCCAGGCCATCGAGGGCCTCAAGCAGGGCGAGGCCGAGCGCTCCCGGCGGGCGGCGATCGCCGAGGCGGTACGGCTGGAGGGCGAGGCGGAGGCCGCGGCGATCGGCGCCAAGGGCGCGGCCGAGGCCGAGGCGATGGAGAAGAAGGCCGACGCCTTCGACCGGTACGGCGAGGCCGCGGTGCTCCAGATGCTGGTCGAGGTACTGCCGCAGGTCGTGGCAAAGGCGTCCGAGCCGCTCGCGTCCGTGGACAAGATGACGGTCATCTCCACGGACGGCGCCGGCCGCCTCCCGCGAGCGGTCGCGGACAACGTCGCCCAGGGCATGGAACTGCTCAACTCCACGACCGGCATGGACCTGGCCGAACTGCTGAAGAACGTCACCCGGCGGGCCAAGGCGGAGGAGCCGCAGCCCAACGGCAAGGTCGAGATCACGGACTGACAGCCGGCCGGAACCCCGGACCACGGCCTCCGCGCCCCACCCACCGCGGAGGCCGTCGCCGTACGACGACGGCACGCCCTACGGCGACGACGGCGACGGCGCCAGCGACGCCGACGACACCAACGAAGCCGACGACGGCTACCACGACGACGGCACCCGGCCGTGCCCCTGTCCATGCCCGCCGGCCGTGCCCCTGTCCATGCCTCTGGCCATGCCCGCCGGCCGTGCCCCTGGGCGTACCCCCGGCTCAGCCCCCGCTCACTGCCCGACCCGCCCGTCGACACACTCCCGCAGCAGATCGGCATGCCCGCAGTGACGGGCGTACTCCTCGATCCGGTGCACCAGCAACTCCCGGACCGAGGTCCCGTC
Source organism: Streptomyces hamibioticus (assembly GCF_047946815.1). NCBI lineage: Bacteria > Bacillati > Actinomycetota > Actinomycetes > Kitasatosporales > Streptomycetaceae > Streptomyces > Streptomyces hamibioticus. The sequence continues at coordinate 3,458,229 of NZ_JBKKQY010000001.1, read as the reverse complement.
CTCCCCCAGACGCTCACCCAGGTCCGGGTGCTCGGCCAGCGCGGCGTCCGTCGCGGCCTGCTCACGCTCCAGATCGGCGTAGGCGGCGTCGACCACGGCCTGCTCACCGACGGCCCCGTCGAAGTCCCCGTCGGGCTCGCCGTACAGCTTCGGCAGCGGATCACCGTCACCGATCCAGTTGCGCCAGTCCCTTTCCACCTCGGCAAGATGCCGGATCAGCCCGAGCAACGACATCGTCGAGGGCGGGACCGACCGCCGCGCCAGCTGCTCCGCGTCCAGGCCCTCGCACTTCATCCGCAGGGTCATGCGGTAGCCCGCCAGGAAGTCCTGCAGCGTGGCGAGTTCGCCCTCCGGACTGGCCCCTTCCGTGTTGCGGGGGTCATCGTCCGGGTCGGCCCACATGTCGGGGTGGACGGTCGCCTGGGTCCATCGCGCGGGTTGGTCATTCATGCCCCGCATGGTGGCCCGCCGGGACCCGGCTCCGCTACTGACTTACAACCGTCGTACGCACGTGGCGAGGAACGGTGTGTCTCCGGCCGGTCCTGTGTACGTCTCGTCGGAGCCCAGGCGTCAGTCCGACGTCTTGCAGACGATCGCTGTGGCAACGGAACCGGGCTCCACGTCGGCGTGGGCCATGATGTCGCGCTCGGCGTCCGCCGACGGTGTCGGCGTCGACACCGAACATCCCGAAGGAGAACTCGACGACGGCACCGGCCGGGGGCCCGACGTCGGCTCGACCCCATCGTTGATCGACTCCGTGAATGACCAGCTGCCGACGACCAGCACCACCCAACCGCCGATCAGCCACCCTTTCGTGCGTCTGCGCATCATGCCCCTGCCCGAAGTTCCCACGGTAGGCGGCCAGTCTGCCAGCCGTACGACAGCTCCACCGGAAGCAGATCCGTCCCCTGATCCAGACCGGCGCCGTCGTCCTGGACGGGATCTCCAAGCGGGACCCGGAGCGGTGGTCACGCAGATGGACACACAGCAAAGCCAGAGGGCCCTCACCGAATCGGTAAGGGCCCTCTGACCTGCTACTCAGCTGTCGGGGTGGCGGGATTTGAACCCACGACCTCTTCGTCCCGAATGAGGTCCGGGCGGGATCGTCGCCAGCACGTATGGCGTTTGTGCAAGTCACGGCGTTGGAGTGAGTGAGTGTCGTGTGGTCCTGCGGGGGCTCGGAGAGCTGGTCGGCTCCCAGATGGCTCCCCAGATTGCCCAGCCGGCGCCAGGGCGCTGAACTGTGCACTGCGAGGTCGGCTGGTGCGGACGTGCCGGCCGTCTTCATGGAGCAGGCCAGCAGCCAGCAGTGTGCGGCACCCGCCGACATGCGCCGGTGCCGCACACTGCTTGATCGTTCAGCTTGCCGCCGTTAGCGCCGCCGGTCGGTCAGCGCCGACTCCCCCGGGGCAGGGACGGGCCGTGAGCGGCGAGTACCTCAGTGGTTGAGGTACCGGGTGACCGCGATCTGGATGAGGATGCCGCCGCCGGCGAAGGCGGCCCCCTTGAGGATCTGGACCACCATCGTCCAGCGGAGGAAGCGGAGTCGGCGACGCGTCTTCTCCCACAGGGGGCGGACGCGTTCCGGACCGCCGACGGCAGCGCGGAGCCGCAGGCAGACAGCCTTGATCTTCCTGGCCAGTCGGGCCGGAAGGGCCTTACTATTCAAGATGGAACTCCTAGTTGGTCATCGATCTAACGGGTGTTTCGGCAGGGGAGGTCTCGGTCGCGGTTTGCCGACCCTTCAGGCCGAGCCTTCCCTGCACTGCCGGGGGTGCGCGGCAGTAGCCATTAAGGGGCGGGGAGCCCCTCGTGCCTGTCGCTGAACACATGTGTTTCCTGTTCCTGATTCGAGTGAGAGTCGACCATCCAAAATGCTAGCGGAGTCCGCCGAGGGCGATTGCGATTTCCGTCGAGTCCCTCCCGGCTGATTCCGCAGAACGGATCAGAACCTCCATTTCGGTCTTCATTCCTGCACGCGCAAGGATGTCGGCATATACGCCGATATCCCCTTCGTTCAATGCCGCCCCCAGGTCCAGCAGATGAGCCACGCGGTCGGCCTCGGCCATCGCCGCCAGGTGTGCCGGTAAACTCAGTTTCGTCGGCGCCGTGCTGTTGCGCCGGTCCCCCTTGTCGGCGTCGGTGTTGCAGGAACTGTTGCGCCGGTCCCTCTCAACCCCCGCCTCGTCGCAGGTGCACCTGCCCGCGCATCGACGGCAGGCCGACTTCCGCGCGGCCTGGAGGAGCGGCTTGAGTGCTGCGAACTCGCGGGTCAGCACCGCGACATCCCCACCGTCTGCCACCCCCTTGGCCGCCAACCCGGACATCTCCTCGATAACTGCCGTACGTGGAAGCCGCCGTCCGTTGAGCCAGTGGGAGAGAAGCGGCGGTGAGACGTGCAGCGCCTTCGCCTTCTGCGCCATCGTGTCGCCGGGGCGGACGTGGTGGATGAGCAGCTTGAGGGCCTGGGCGAACGCCTGAACCTCTTCCGTGGCCCCGGGTGCACAGGTGGTGTTAATCGATCCAAGTGACGGCATGCCAAACGAACCCTTCCGCTCGCTCGAGATTGCCTAGGGGGAACCGGTGATCAATGGAAGCCTAGCCACTCACCGGCTCGGTGGTGCACAGTTCCGCGCCTTTCCCTGACTACTTTTCGCGGGGGGTATTTGCTAGCTTCAATGCCGACAAATAACGCTAAAACGGATCATTACGGACGCCTTCTCTTTCCTCGCCTGTGTAAAGATCGCTAATCGCTGGAATGAGGGTGTGGGGCCGTGCTACTAATGAATGTCCGCAGCCCGCTGCCCACCAGTGCCGCCCCGGGCCATCCCGCCGGGAGGCCCCCGCGAATGGAGATGTCATGCCGTCCTGGCAGGATGCCGGCCTCGGAACGATGAAGCGCGTGGCCCTGTGGTTGGTCTCCGTGGTCGGCGAAGGCAATACCTTCACCAAGGAGGACCTGCGTGCAGCCTTCCCTGGGGTGTCCCAGGTCGATCGCCGCATGCGGGACCTCCGGGATTTCGGTTGGCGTATCGATACCAACAGGGAAGACGAGGAGCTGGACCCCCACGAGCAGCGCTTCGTGAAGCCCGGCGACCCTGTCTGGGAGCCAGGTCGCGCGACTCGCAAGTCAGGAACGATCGCGATCGGTGCGGCGCGCCGACGCGAGGTGCTGGCTAGGGACGGGAACATGTGCCGCTCCTGCGGCATCACCCCCGGCGAGATCTACGCCGGCACCTATGAGGCAGCCCAGCTCGACATCGCCCGTAGGGAAGTGGTGAAGCCGGACGGCACCAAGGCCACCGAATTGGTCACCGAGTGCAAGCGGTGCCGGGTGGGAGGCAGGGCGCTTGCAGTGGATCTGGGCAAGGTGCTCAAGGCAGCCGCCGTCCTCGACCCGGCCGAGCGCAGCGTACTGTCCGACTGGGTGGCGGCGGACCGGCGGGAGTTCAGCCGCCTGGAGCAGATCTGGAGCGACTACCGCTCTCTGCCTGAGGAGTCGCGGGCGCAGCTCCGGGCGGAGCTGGGACTCGGCTGAGCAGCCCTATTGCATAGAACAACCTCGTAGGAACGCGAACGGAAGCAGGAGCAAGTACATGGCCAAGGGCTACGGTCTGCCGCCGGGTGCCGAGGAGAACCGCGCCCTTGTGCGGTCCCGGTTGGAGGAGATCGCGGCCGGCGGCGGCCCCCGCGAGACCTTCACTGTCGAGTGGCGGGGCGGGCCGGAGCATCTGGAAGTCATCCAGATGCCAGTGGGCAGCCTCTACTACAACCCGGCAACCCACCGCATCCGCGCACAGGCCGGTCACGACCCGAAGCAGGCGGAAGCCCTCGCGGACGACCCCTGGAGCAGTGACAGCCAGGCATACTTGGACCGCCTTCTGCAGGTGCTCCCAGCAGACCCCGCCCGGACTGATCCTGAGTTCGACGAACTGATGGCGAGCCTCAAGGAGTACGGCCAGACCGATCCCGGGCTGATCACTCACGAAGGCATCCTCGTCAACGGCAATACCCGGCGCGCTGCTCTGATGCAGCTCTTCGGTCCCAACCACGCCATGCGTGTAGCCGTACTGCCGCCTTCCTGCGACTGGCAGGACATCGCTGCGATCGAACTGTCGCTCCAGCTGCGCAAGGAGCACCGGCGGGACTACTCCTACATCAACCGGCTGCTCGCGGTTCAGGAGCTAGTGGATCAAGGCACGCCCCTCGCTGTCATCGCCGCTACCTTCCGCACGACCGCGGAGCGCTGCCGGCAGGACCAGTGGGTGCTCGCCCGCATCGAGTCGCTCATCGAGCGAAGCAAGACGGCCGGCGAGCAGCTGTCCTTGGTCGCTTTCGAGGACCAGGCTGAGAAGTTCCGCGAACTGCACCGCGCATACGCCAAGCAGTACGCGGTCAACCCGGAGAAGGCGGAGCTCCTGCTGGAGAACCGGCTGGCGGCCATGCTCCTGGGCTTCGCCAAGACTGATGTCCGGTTCATCGACCACGACTTCCGCGACCGCTACCTCTCCAAGACGCTGCCGGACAGCGAAGCCCCAGCTGAAGCTTCGGCGGGGGTGGCCATCCCCGGTTTGGGTCGGGCTGTGAAGGGTCCGTCTGCCTCCCTTGGTGCAGCCAAGGCATTGACAGACGCCGTCCTGCACGCGCGAGCTGTCAGCCGGCCAGGCAGCGCGGCTCCGCCGGAGGCTGCGGCTGAGGCACAAAAGGAGGTCGTGCGGCTGCGCGCAGCGATGGATCAGGCCATCAGCGATGCCGGCCGCGACGCGCGTATCAAGAAGCGCAAGCAGGCAGCACCTGCCCGCCTTGCCGACGCCGGCCGCGACATCGAGCAATGCGTTACGGACCTGGTCATGTCCCGCGCGCAGCGAAGCCTGGATGAGGAGTCGTTCGACGACGCCGTCACTGATCTGCGGCAGAAACTGGAGAAGCTCGCTATCGAGACCAAGCGCACTGTGCAGCACCCAGGAGACGGCGTGACCTGGCTCCTCGAGACGTTCGGGAAGGCGCGCTAAGTGGCCGACGGACCCAGTCTGACGATCGGCTTCGACATCACTCGCACGCAGGCAGCGCTGCGGACTGTGCCCGAGTGCCGTGGTGCGCTGGGGCAGTTGATCGCCAGCTTCCCCAGCGGCCGGATGACCGACAGGCTCTCGGCAGCTGTCCCCATCGATAGCTTCCTCGCCAGTATCAGCGCGCTCGGGGCCTGGGCACGACCGGACAGCGTTGTCTGGGAGGAGGACTTCCGTCTCCTTGTCACCGAGATGCTCGACACGGCGGACACGGCGGAGAGGCTCCTCAGCGGCTCGCCCGACGAGGACACCGTCGAGCCGGAGTCGGTCCCGTCCCTGCTGAGCGACGACTGGATCGGCCCTCTTACCCCTTTCCAGCTCCGCGACATAGCCCGCCTTCTCTCGGTCGGCCACGGAGCCAACTTCAGTGTGCCCGGCGCCGGCAAGACCCGTGTCTCCCTCGCCGTCTTCTCTGCACTCCGCCAGCGCGGAGCCGTAACCCGCATGCTTGTGGTGAGCCCGAAGTCCGCCTACGAAGCATGGCAATGGGAGCCGGAGCAGTGCTTCTCCACCGGGCTCGACGTGCAGGTGCTCGGCAAGTCGGTCCCGGCCTCAGCAGACATCCTCCTCGTCAATTACGAGCGTCTGGACCGGGCCCTCGCTGGGCTGTCCCAGTGGCTGGAGGCGGCCCCAGCGATGCTCGTCCTCGATGAGGCCCACCGAATGAAGCTCGGCGGGGCCGGGGTTTACGGTGCCGCCTGCATGGCACTAGGCCCCCTCAGCCGCGTCCGGATGATCCTCAGCGGCACTCCTGCACCCAATGGCGCCAAGGACCTGGAGAACCTTCTCTCCTTCGTCTGGCCGGGGCACGGGCGGCGCGTGGTCACTCAAGCTGTCGACGGCGGCGACCTCGCCCATGCCAGCCGAGTACTGCGCCCCCTGTATACGCGGACGACCAAAGAGGAGCTCGGACTGCCTCCCGTGGAGACGCGGGTGCGCCGAATCCCGATGCCGCCGCTTCACCGCGAGATCTACGACGCTCTGGTGGGGAAGCTCTCAGCCAGGGCGGCGGCCGACCGCACCGACTTCGAATCGCTCGGCAAGACAGCGCTGCGCCTGCTGATGGCCGCCACCAGCCCGGCTCTGCTCGTGGCGGGCTCAACGCGTTACGAGCCGCTGCACTTCCGCGTCCCACCGCTGGAGGTGGCCGAGGGGCATCCGCTCTCCATGCTCCTCCGCCGACTCCCCGACTACGAGCTGCCGCCCAAGTACCAGGAAACCCTCTCCATCGTGTCCGCCAATGCTGCGGCCGGACGCAAGACTCTGATCTGGACGAGCTTCGTCCGCAGTATCACTTCGCTCCAAGCACTGCTGGCGCCGTTCCAGCCAGCGGCTGTGCACGGGGGGACCCCCGACCGGGAAGCTGAGTTGCGCCGCTTCCGGAAGGATCCGGACTGCAGCGTCCTCATCTCCAATCCGGCGACCCTCGGCGAGGGCATCAGCCTCCACCAGGTGTGCCATGACGCGGTCTATGTGGACCGTGATTTCCAGGCCGGCCGGTTCCTGCAGAGCCTCGACCGCATTCACCGCCTCGGCCTCGCGCTGGACACGGAGACGCGGGTCACGGTCCTTACGGCCGAAGGTACGGTCGACGAGGTGGTAGCCCTTCGGTTGGCGCAGAAACTGGACTTCATGGGGCGGATCCTCGACGACCCGGAGGTGCAGCAGCTGGGCGATCCGGAAGAGGAAGTCCCGCTGGCCGCAGGAATGGACGCCGCGGACGTGCGAGCACTCCTGCAGCATCTCGGGGCGGGAGCCGTCTAGCGCCAGCAGAACTGCGACTCACAGAGTTCCGTCTCGCAGCAGCGCCTCGACGGCGTCCGCCTCCCGCTGCAGCACAATGCGCCCGTCCCCGTCGCTGAAGGCGAGGATGCGGCCGCCCGTATCCAGGCCCGCCTCCGCCAGGAGCCCCAGCGGCAGGGACACACGGCCCTCGTCATCGATCTGCAGTTCAGCTGGTTCGCGTATCACAGCTGAAGTCTGCCAGTCTCCTCGTCGGACCGGGCTGCCCTGCCGTCCGGAGCCCGGATAGAGTCCTGCCGTGGACGGCGAAGCGATGAGCACGCAGGCAGCCCTGTGGCCTGTTGACGAACCAGGCGATCCGGAACTGGATGCCGTTGCGCAGCAGATTCTCGCTGCCGACCCGCACGGCAGGAGGACCGCAGGGGCGATCCGGCGGAGCATCGACATGCTGCTGGATGGGCAGCACACCGGTCGCTTCCGGTGGGACCAGCTGTACAAGACCGAGAAGGCCCACTTGGGCACGCTGATCGAGATCAACATGCAGCGCGAGTTCGGCTTCGCCGACGGCCTCAGCATGGACTACTCGATCGCCGGCACCGACGTCGACTGCAAGTACTCGCAGACGCTCGGCGGGTGGATGGTCCCGCCAGAGGCCCTCGGCCACCTGCTGCTTGTCGTCTGGGCCAGCGATGAAGAATCCAGATGGTCCGCCGGCCTCGTGCGCGCCCTGCCTGAGAGGCTGAACAACGGCGGCAACCGGGACGCCAAGAAGACACTGAACGCCGCAGGGCGGGCCGCAGTGCGGTGGCTGTTCCACCGGGCTCCTCTTCAGGAGAACATGCTGCTGCGGCTCTCCGAGGCCGATATCAAGGCGATCTTCTCCCACAGGAGCGGCCAACGCAGGGTGGACGATCTCTTCGTGAGAGCTCAGGGCCGCCGGATCAGCCGCACTGTCGTCGCTACAGTGGCGATGCAGGAGGACTACATGAAACGCGTCCGCTACAACGGCGGATCGCGATCAAGGCTCCAATCCCGCGGCATCGTTATCCTGGGCCATTACTCCAGCCACGGCCGGATTGCCGAAGCGCTCGGCCTGCCCGTACCTGGTCCCGGTGAGTCGGTGAGCGCCCGGCTTGCGGCTGCCGGTCCCCACCACGGGGACGCACCGAGAGTAGAACTGGGCGGGCAGGAATGGGTTGTCGCGAGGCCGGATGACCCAGAGGAAGCCGTCCCCAAACTGCCGGAGATATGAGCGAGCAAGCGCAACCAGAGCAACAGGCCGGGCAGTGGACACGGCCCGAAGGTTCCTGGGCCTCCTCGGCCGCGAACCGGCGGAGCATGCTCGGCAACCGGAACCGCGACACCGCACCCGAGCTGCTCCTCCGCTCGCTCGTCCACGCCGCTGGACTGCGCTACCGGGTGGCGGCCAAGCCGCTTCCGAAAATGCGCCGCACGGCTGACATGGTCTTCCGCCCAGTGAAGGTGGCCGTCTTCATCGACGGCTGCTTCTGGCACGGCTGCCCAGATCACTTCGTGATGCCGAAGACGAACCGGCCGTACTGGGAGGACAAGATCGGCCGGAATATCAAGCGCGACAGGGACACGGACAACCGGCTCGCGGAGGAGGGGTGGCTGGTTCTCCGCTTCTGGGAGCACCTCGAGCCAGAGGCGTGTGCCAGGACCGTCATCGAGGCAGTGACCGCCCGGCGGCAGGAGGCCGCAGCCACGAAGCGTGACCGGAAGGCCCCCTGACCGCCCGCCCGCGGCGGCCGTCAGCTGATCTTCGCCTGGTTCAAGGAGAAGAGTTCATGCCTCTGATGGCCCTCTTGGCCGACGAAAGCCTTGAACTCGCCGAGCCTGTAGCTGAGGGCGCCGCTGGAGCGCTTCACCCTGTGGATCACGAAGTCGTGCTCGAGGTGGGCAATGTGCCGTTCGACTTCCGGCTCTGACATGTGCTTCCCGGTCTTCTCCAACCGGCTGATGATCTGGTCGATCCCAATGGGACGCTCCATCCCCCGAAGCAGCTTGTAGACGGGGTCGTGGACTACCTCTGTTGTCTCTACCAGCTCGGTGCGTGGCCCTTCCTGCCGCAGCGCCCGTGCGATGGACCGGCCCACCGCCTCCGCGACAGGCGGCGGGAAGGCGTTGCCTACCTGCCGGTACGTACTGGTCTTCCGGCCCTGGAACACCCACTCGTCCTCGGGCTTCCAGCCCTGGATCCGGGCCACCATCTCCACGGTCAGTTTCGGTCCTGGCTTCCCTTCAGCCGGCTTCCAGCCAGGCTCTGGGGCCTGATCGCTGACACCGTGAGCGTCCACCCCTAGCTTCGCCCAAGCAGCTTTGGCGCGCGTAGGTCCTAGGTCGGCCCCACCGTGCTTCTTCGACCCTCCGACGATGGTGGGGGCGATGTCGTTGGCCTTCTCAGCCCAGCTTTTAGCGCCCTCCCAGCCCCTAGCGGCCATCAGGTCGCAAAGGGCTTCGCCCACTGTGGGCCGCTTGGCCGCCAGCGGTTCAGGCCATGTGAAGTACTCAGCGTATTCAGGACGTAGCGCTACGAGCACGAAACGGGGCCGCAGCTGCGGCACTCCGAAGTCGGCTGCGTGGAGGAGCTTCCACTGAGCGACGTAGCCAGCGCTTTGCAGGGTGTCGAGGACGTTCTGCCGATAGGCCGCGAAGCGATTGGCACTGAGCCCCCGGACGTTCTCCAGCAGGAGCGCCTTGGGCTTGGCCCTCTCAGCCAGGCGCACGGCCCAGGCGAAAAGATCGCGCTCGTCGGTCGCCCCCAACTGCTTACCGGCGATGGTGAAGGGCGGGCAAGGCACTCCGCCGGCGATCAGATCCATCCCGCTGAACTTCTCGGGCTTCCAGACCTCCGGATCAGCCACATCGCCTTGCCGGACATCCCAGTCTGGCCGATTCCTGCGCAGTGTGGCGACGGCGTGCGTGTCGAGCTCAACGGCCAGGGCGTGCCCGAATCCGGCGCGCTCCAACCCGAGGGCCTGGCCGCCCGCCCCTGCGCAAATCTCGACAGCCTGCAAATCCGTCATTCATCCTCCATACGTGCGCACCGCCCGCCGAGCGCTTGGCTGCACTCGCGGCAGGCCGGACTCGAACGTGCTAGCGAGTCCGTCTCTGCGTACGAACATCCCAGGAACAAGCCAGCAAGTCCACCGAGACGGGCGTGTACAGCTGACCGCGAACGGGGCCAGTGAGAATGCCCAGTCTAGGTGGCTGGAACCCTGCGGACCCTTGCCTTACTGCCGCCTCACACGAAAGAAATAGAGGACCATCTCACATCCGATGCCGACGACCCCGCGCCCGACCTCAGCGGCCCTCACCGTCGAGCGGCAGCCGACAGATCTCTGTCCCACGAGGTGGACGCGGAGTCGCTGGGCCTGACGCATCTCGATCATGCTGTCTACCTCATTGGCAAATGTTGTTCGTCTGGAGGTCCGGGTGAGTCGTACCCGCCCTGACCTGCAGGTGGCCAAGTCGCCAGATGGCTGGCCGTCGTCCCTGCAAGAACCTCTGGCGCTCAGTTCTATCCGCTGGTTTCGGCAATCGCCGCGCGACGGGATTAACAGAACTGGCTCAATGGACCCATGGAGATGGGTGAGCACTGGGCCTACCGAGCGAGGCCGAAGGAGTTGGGCGGCCCGGTTCGTCGGGTCGAGGTCGTACGGGTAGGCGGTCGTGGCCGGGCTGATTGGCTCCACGTGCGGTTCCTCGACAGTGACGACGCCGGACTGCAGGAGTGGGTCGACACGACTTCCCTGGTGGCGCGCTGGGAGGACGTCGAGGCGTTCCGTGCGGACGACGCGAGCGAGCTCGCTCTGGCCGAGGCGTCGCGGCATGTACGGGGGAGTGCCGACTTCGAGGCCGCACGGTTGATCCTCGGGTTCGTCCGCCCGAAGAGCAAGCTGCGGCTGCGGCGCAGCGTCGCGGACGCAGGGATCCTGGAGATGGGCAGTCTCGACGACGGCGCTCCCCTTGTCGGCATGGATCCCGCGGAGCTGCGAGACGATCCGATGGTCTACGAGAACCGCCACGGCAGGTGTCTGGCAGGGTGGCCGGTCACCGAGCGCATCGCACGCCTCGTGGCCGGCCGTCTTGCCGAGGACATCCTTCCGGAGGTGGACCGCAGGCAGCAGGCCATCGATCAGGAGCGCACGCAGTCCTCCTGGTACTCCTACAGCCGCCGGGACGACCGCAAGCTGGACGCGGAAGCGGCCGTCCTGCGGACTGTCCGGGAGTGGTGTGGCCAGGACAAGGCCGAGCGGTACGACGAGCTGGTCGCTCTGCGCGAGGAGGTTGTCCGGCTCGGGAAGCTCGTGGAGAGGTCGGTGAAGGCCCTACGTGACCGCGGGCACGGTGTCATCGCCTCCACCATTGAGCGCGACCTTGGGGTCCATATCTCCAGCCTTGGTCCAGACGTTCGTCGGTGAAGCCGCGCCACCGCTCCGGCTCCCGCTTGGGCGGTTCGGCTTCCCCCTTAGGTTCTTCCTTCTTCTGTGGCTTCTCCTTCTCCGGCCGCTGCGGATGCCATCCGTCGAGGAAGGGCCTTAGCTGGCCGTCCGTGGGTTCCGCGTGGAGGCTGTGGCCGGTCAGGCTCCTGCCGGCCACGGTCGGATCGAGCCGGTCAGCCTCCGCCTTTCCCCACGCTGACCACTCGCGCAGTCGTCCGGCTTCGTGGGAGTTGTCCGAGGCGGAGGCGGCCTCATCGAGCGCGGCGCAGAAAGCCCGCATCTCCCCTGCGGCCCGCCACTGCGCCAAGGCGGTGCCGAACCGGTCAACCCGTACGGCGTCCACCGCCTTGATCGTCGCGACGCTGACCGCAGCTTCCCACTCCCGCCGCGTACGCTCCTTTTTCTCAGCCTCCCGCCGGCGGTGCTCCTCTTCTTCCTGGGCCTCTCGGAGGCGGCGTTCCTCCTCCTGCCGTTCCCGCCCCTCCCGCTGACGCCGCTGTTCCGCCTCCCACGCCAGCCGGGCCTGCTCCACTTGCTCCGCGTGGGCCTTCAGGGCTCGGAGGACGGCGTCGATCTGGTCCTCCAACGGCTTCTTTGCGCTGTCGGCCCATTCCTTCTTCCAGCCGTACCCCGAGCCTTGGCTCACGTGCAGTTCCAGCTCGCCGGATGGCTCGAACCGGTGTGCAGGGGTGACCCGCTGCCAGTCGTACGTCCGCCGGCCCGGCTGCGTGGGCACGTACCGGACCTGCTTCTGCCGTTCCTTGAAGCTGATCTCGTATGTCCTGCCGTGGACCTTGAGCAGCGGCCTCGGCTGCCTGCGCTTCTTCGACACCGCGATGTCGCCGTGCAGTGCCCGGGCCTGCTCGGCGAGGAGCCGAACGAGGGAGAGCACTCGTGGGAGTACTTCGTCTGAGATCTCGAAGGCGCTGTGGTCTGCGGTGACCGCCGCGATCACGTCCTCGATGTCGGTGATCACTCGGCTGCGGGCCAGGCGGATCCGGTTCCACTCGGTGTCATCCTCGCCTGTCACCCGGAGCAGGCCGAGGAAGAAGTCTCCCTTCGCCCGCCCGCTGTACTTCAGATGGAAGCCATCCGGAGCACACTGCCTCGCGGCGTCAAACGCCCGGCGATAGCGGGCCCGCTCCTCGTCGCTCGGGTCCGGGATCCGAAGGAATCGGTCGGCCTTCTGCACCTCCGCGATCAAGGCCGCGCCGATTTCCGCCGGCGACTGCCGTGGCGGCTTCGCAGGGCGCGCTGGCGCAGGCTTGGCCTCGAGCGGGGGCGTCGCCCGCTGGCGGGGAGGTGCCGCAGCCTCCGGCTTTGGTTCGGCAGTTACCGGTCGCTGCTTTCGCGAGGTCGGTTCAGGCCGGTCCGGGTGGTGGCCGTGTTTCAGGTAGAAGCGACCGTCATCGGTGATCTCCGCCTGCCACTTCCCACCGTGCTTGGGCATGGTGATGAGGCCCCGGCTCTTGAGGGCGCGAGCGGTGATGGCGAGTTCCGGGCTGGCAGAGGTGACGGGATCCGTTCCCTCTCTGATGCGAGTGAGCAAGGCCAGCTGTCGATCGTTGAGCGGCGACCATCGGTACATGGTGACCGTCGTACCGGTCCCACCAAGTGCCTACAACCAGAATGGTGATGTTCCCGCATTCTGCTGCCCGAGCGTCCTCACGGCCGGACAGGAAGGTCGCCGCTCCCCTTGCTCGCCACCATGTTTGAGGGGCGTGCCCTGCGCCTCCCCGATCAGCTCAGTCGGCAGAGCACATCGAAGTGCCCACCTTGCCGACTGCACGGCCGATGCGTTCAGGGATTTCGTTTGCGGGCACGTACGAGAGGGCCTGCTCCAAGCATTCGGTAACGGCAGCGAACTTGACCGCCTGCTGGCGCAGGTGGGTGTCGAGGAAGGGTACGACGGCGCCCGTGGCGCTGCGCCGCGCCTCCCGTACGTACAGCACGGTGAGAGAGAAGGCCCAGCACGCGTGGAGGAAGCCGAAGACGGAACGCCGCGTGCCTCGCCAGGGGGAGAAGAAGGTGACGTCGGCAGGGAGGCGCACGTTGTGCGCGGCCAGGGCGTCGTTGAGCCAGTTGTGGGCGGCCTCGTGGATCAGGTCGCGGGCCAGGACCTCGGGGTGGACGGTGTAGTCGGTAAAGACGGTGCCGGGGAGGCGGGTGAGGGCCCAGCTGTGGAGGGTCTCGTCGAGCCGGCGGCGGTTGAGCAAGCAGATGACGGGGGCGTGCTGGGTGAGCAGCGTGCCGAAGCCATGCTCGGTGGCGGAGGCGAGGGCGGCATGCACGATCGCCTGGGCCTCGGGCGTGGCAGAGGCGGTGTCGGGGCCGACGAGGTAGTACGCGGTTTCGGAGATCTCCGAGCGCAGCATGTCCGCAGGGCGTGGGCTGAGCACGATGTGCGGGTCGACCGACAGGTGGGTCAGATCTCGCACCGTCGTATTGCGGTACCAGGCAAGGCGGTCCGCGTCCCGGGCGCTTGCGGCGTGTTCGGCGCCTTCGAGCAAGTGGTGGGCGGCGGCGTAGTCGAGGGCGGACGAGCCGAGGCGGTTGCCGAGTACGGAGGCGATACGGCTGGTCCGGAGGTGCTGGTGGCCAGCGATGCCGTCGAGGGTGACCAAGGCTTCCGGGAAGAGAGCGCTCATCTGGGGCTCCGGGGTGGAACGGGGCCGGACCGGGACGGGCCCGGCCCCGTGGCGGGTCAGGACTCGGTGGTGGGCTCAGCGGCGTCGGGCTGCACCGTGGTGGCCAGCCAGGTCTCGGTGGCCGCGTTGGAGGTGTGCGCGGTGGTGCGCACAGGGTCGCTGTCGCGCAGGGACGCGACTGCCTCCAGGAACTCGTCGAACGTCTTGTCTTCTGCCACTGCTCGCTCTCTCCTCTGGTCGGGGCCGTGGGTTGGGGGAGGGGTGGCTGTGCGGCGGGCCACGGGGGCTGGTCATGGCGGCGAGGCTTCCTACTCGGAGACGAAGAGCGTGAGGAACTTGCGAACGCGGCCGGCGCGGACAGGTTCCGTGCCGTGAATGAGCTGGCTGCCGAAGACCACGAGCGTGCCGGGAGCAGGTGTGACGCTCCATCGGGTGCGGGGCATGGTGCGGAACCAGGGGGAGGACACGTCCGTCCCGTCGTGTGCGAAGCGCATCCCGTGGGCGTAATCCGACCCGGTCGGCGCTTCGTCGGCGGTCCAGACGGCGTCGCTGCCCGTGGTCTCCACGTAGAACGCGCCGCCGGTCTCGTGGATGCCTGTGAGCGTGACCGTCGCGGCAGCGATCTGGCGGGGACGGGTGCGGGGATCGGGGGCGATGCCGTCGGCATGCGGGGTGATGTATTGGCCGGAGCCGTATTCCAGGTAGATCCACGGCCGGTGGCCAGTGACCGACGGCAGGGTGCGCGTGATGGCGGCCATGCGCAGCTTCAGGGCCTGATCGAGGAGGGCGGTCGCCTCGTACGGGATTTCGGTTACCTCGATCCGGCCGGCCGGCTCGTAGACGTCCTGCGCCTCGGCGGGGGAGTGACCGGGGATCTCGTGGATGGTGGTGCGGCGGGCCGTGCCGTACCGGTCGCGCCCGAGGGAGCCGAGCGTGTCGTCCATGACGATGCCGAGTCGCTCGATCTCGTCCGGCTTGAGGAAGCCCTCCACGGTACGGATGGACAGCGTCTCGGCGATGTGGATCACTGCTCGCCTCCGCAGGCACAGGGGGTGGAGGGCGGGGCGGAGGCGGCCTCGGCCAGGGCCTCCGTGAGGACGTGCACGGCCTGGGCGAGGTCCTCGAAGTACTCGGCAGGCGTTGTGCCGGCAGCGGGTACGAGATGGAGGTCGAGCGTCGGGTACACGCGGCCGGTGGTGCGGCACGTGAGCTCGTTGCGGCCGAGGACCAGCGAACACGCTCCGGGCAGAGAGGGCTCGGCTCGGCCAGCGGCCCGGCACAGGCGCGCTGCCGTACGCGCGTGCTCGTCGCGGTCGCGCGGCAGGATGCCGACCGAGAGGAAGCGGGGCTCGGTTTCGGGGAGGCTGGCGTAGGTGTGGCCCTGGCAGCTGTCATAGGTGACTGCGTTCCAGCCCGCGGTGAGCGCGTCGACGACCGGGCGGACGCCGGGCTCGATGCCCTCGTACCACTGGGGGTGTTGCGGGTCGAGATCGTCTGCCTCGTGAATGCCGGGGAGGCCGACCGTGTTGATGTTGCCGTGGGCGCTCACCTGAAGGCGCGCGGGCGGGCGGGGCGCCGCCGGGTCGTCCCACCGGGCCAGGAACGCCGCGACGTGGTGCATGTCGTTGGGGCGGACGGGACGCCAGCGAAGCCGGGAACATGAGGCGCCGGGCGGGAGACTCGGCTGGACGAGGAGGGCGGCGACGCCGTCGATCAGGCGCATGCGGTGGTCGCAGTACGCGTCTTCGTCGCCCGCGGCGGCGAAGCGGAGGCGGACCGCCGGGCAGCCCGCGCCGCAGGTGTCGCGGTAGTCGCAGGCCGTGCACTTCGTGACCAGGGAGCGTGCCTGCTGAAGCAAGGGAGAGCCGCCCTGGGCGCCGGCTATGTCCGCCTCGGCGTGTACATCGCCGAGTGCGGCGAGGCCGGCCTGCGGCCAGGGCAGCTCATCACAGCTTCCCAGGCGGTCGTCGGGATAAAGGGTGAGGACGTGGTCGCACTTCAAGTCGGAGAAGTGGCAGGAACGAGTCTGCAGACCCTTCAGACGGCGGATGACGGAGACGACGGGCTCCAGCTTGACGCGGCGGAACAGGCCGTCGGCGACCCAGTGGTGGGCGGCCTCCAACACGAAGTCGGCGTACTGACGAGGCGTGACGGCCCAGGCCGGGCCGGTGGGGCCGATGGCCCGCCGCTGGAGTGCCCGACTGGTCGGCGCACGGGATCCAGCCACAGTGGTCGACCGGGTGACCGACGCGTCGAAGCACGGCACCAGGCTGACCGTCGTCACGGCGGGAAAGGAGGCGAGGTGCTCCATGACCTCGGAGGCCCGGCCGAGGACATACGGAGTGACGGCACAGATGACGCCGACGCGGCGTTCCCGACGGCCGAGGAGTTCCAGGGCTTCGACCACCCGGGAGTACGTGGGGCGGCCGTCGTACCCGACGCGCCACGAGTTCCCAAGCGCGTCCCCGTCGAGGGAGATGCCGATCTCCAGCTCCGGGCAGTGCCGCTCGAACAGGTCCAGCCACGCGTCGTCGAGCTGGAGGCCGTTGGTCTGGAGGCTCACGCGGATGACGTTCGGCTGTGCGGCGAGCGCGTCCAGGATCTCCGCGATCCGTTCCGGGCCGGCGGTCAGGGGCTCCCCGCCGTGGAGTTCGATGCTGAGCGGGCGCCCGGAGAAGATCGAACCGAGGCGGTGGACCTGTGCCGCGTTGATCCGGGCGCCGCCCGGTGACTCCTTGCGCTTCTCGAAGCAGTACAGGCAGTCGATGTCGCAGGTCTCTCCCCGGAGCTTGAGGATGACGGAGACCGCCGTGTCCGGCCCGGTGCTCGACAACGGGGCGTAGAGACTCTCAAGGTCCGTGGGGGCGGTGCGGGTGACGGGCATCAGAAGCCTCCCGAGGGGGAAAGGCGCGGTCTACGCGACATCGGTGGAGACCGCGGACAGCCACCCGAGAAGCTGTCCGCCGGTGATGGGGATGTGGACGTCGCCACGGCGAAGGAACCACCCGTCGGCGTACCGCTGGGGCAGCCAGCCGGCGTCTGGGGCGCCCAGACTGGGAGGCTTCTGCAGCGGGTCGTCGACGGGCCAGCAGCCCAGGAGCGCTCTGGCCACGCGTCGCTGAACCGGACGGAACCACTCCCACGTCTCCGCGCGAGCCGGGTTGATCGACGGGCGGGGCGGCGCGCCGGCGAGCAGCGGCAGCCACTTGTCGCCCAGGACGGGATGGCCGGCCGCCGCGCAGTCGAGCGCAGCGAGACAGGTCTCCAGCTTCCGGCATACGACGACGACCGATTCGGCCAGGCCGTCCTCGACGAGTCCGGTCAGGTCCTCGGCGAGACTCGCCGCCACCTCGGCCTGGTCGGCAACCGCCCACCGTCGGTAGCCCTGGCGCTCCCCGGGAGCGAGCACCGGACTCCAGCGTCCGGAGCCGTAGGAGAGAGCGGTACGCAGACACATGAGGTCGTGCATCGAAGCGCGTACCCGGCGGAACGAGCCGAGGTCGTCGCGGCGGACGTCGAAGGAGCGGAGCAGGTGACGGAGTTCCTCCGCCCGCTGCGGCGCCGTCGCCTGGAGGTCGACACGGACGCCGTCCACGATGCGGGACTCCCACGCCGGAAGGGTGCCGTCCACGATGCCACGCAGGTCGATGTCGCTCGCCGCGTGGGCGAAGCCGCAGGCGAGGGCTCCCTCCAGCCAGACCTCACGAGCCTCGCCGGACGCGAGCAGAGCCTGGGCGACTCTGTCGGCGATCTCCCGGCGCAGTCGTGCCGATGGGTTCACCTGTGCCCTCCTTCGATCAGGATCTTGTCGGCGGCGTTGATCTCCTTGAGGAGGTCGATGGCCCATCGGTCGAGTGCGCCGCGCACGTCGGAGCGCTGGGCGCCAATGTGGGGCGAGGCCAGGAGGTTGAGCGGCGTCGTGGAGCCGGTGAGGAGCGGCAGGTGCTCCCGCTCGACCGGGTCGAGTGCGAGGCCCGAGAGCCTCCCGTCCGCCAGTGCCCGCAGGCAGGCCGCGACGTCGAGGGTCTCCAGCCGTCCTGCGCAGATGAGCAGAGGCCGCTGCGGAGCGACGCGTGTGAGGAAGTCCTCGCCGATCAGCTGTTCGGTCGTGGGGCGCAGCGGCAGAGCGATCACGTGTACCTGCGACTGCTCCATGAGGGCTGTCGGCGATAGCTCTCGCAGACCGGGAGAGTTCGACGGCCACGCGGCGAAGGCCGTGCGGCCCACGTAGGGGGCGAGGGCCCATTCGGCGGCCAGCCCGACCGGACCCGCGCCCCAGATGCCTGCGTCCAGGGTGCCGAGTGACGCCCCCATGCACGCCTGCTTCTCGTGCTGGCCGAGCAGCAGCGCGTGCTGCCCCAAGGGGATCCGCCGGGCCAGGGCCAGGGCAGCGGCGAGCACCCACTCGCCCACGGCGCCCGCGCCGGCCTCGGCGTTGCGGTGCAGCGTGATGCCACGGTGCCGGAGGGCGCTCACGTCGATGTGGTCGATGCCGGAGCCGGTCCGTACGACGTGCCGCAGGCGGGGGAGCGCGTTGAGCTCCCGCTCGCCGAGACGGACGCCGGAACGCAGGACGAGCACGGCCGTGTCGGCGGGCAGAGGCGAGTCCAGGTCCCGCAACTCGTGTACGAGGACATCGGGCAGGGCGCGGCGGATCGCGCTCGCGTCCGCCGCACCGCGTAGCACCAGGACAGCGCTCATCCGAGGAACTCCGGCTTCTCGTACCGGCCGAAGGCGAGATCGTCCTCACCGACGACGACGGTCACGGGCGAAGGCGCGCCGAAGTACACGTCGCAGGCGCGCTTCACCCCCGGGAGCCCGTCCCAGGCCCGCGGATTGACCGCCGTGTCCGCGTAGTCATCGACGAGCAATACACCCGTCGGCACCAGGCGGGTGACGCAGTGCGTGAGTCCCGTGAGGGTCGAGTCGTAGAAGTCGCCGTCCAGGTAGGCGAACGCGATCTCGTCGGGCAGCTCCTTGGCAAGGGTCTCGTCGAACCATCCCGGATGGATGACCGGCGCCGGCCTGGCCCAGGCCGCGTGCGTGGCGTGCACGTCGTCCGGTGACGACCGGAGCTCGCCCGCCGCCAGATGGTCCGAGTCCTCGGCGCCGGGCGCGGGCATGCCCTGGAAGGAGTCGTAGACGTGGATCTCGCGATCGCGGTCGCCCAGCGAGTCGAGCACGCTACGGATCCAGAGGCCCATCGCGCCCTTGTAGCAGCCGAGTTCCACCACGGCTCCCGACAGACCGCGGGCGGTCATGTCGGCGAGCTCGTCGGCGATCACGCGGAGCCGGTCGGCACAGACCGTCCCGGAGTGCTCCCGTAGCAGCCACTCCCGCAGATCGTTCAGCGTCGGATCCATGAAGGTCACCACCTGTCCACGAATGGGTCGGCGAGCTGCCCGTTCAACGCCGCCGACAGCGGTCGGTTGATCCGGGGCAACAGGTACACGTCGCCCAGACGTTCCAGCGGAACCCACTCGAAGCCCACCTGGATGGGGTCCGGCGGTTCCGGCATGCGCGGCTCGGCGTCGTCCACCTGCTCGGCGAGGAAGTTGAACTGAACCTTCTGTACGTCCCCGAACTCGCCCTGCCACGACTCGGGCACGTACTCGACGACGCACAGCAGACGCCGGGCCACGACCTGGAGGCCGGTCTCCTGCGCGACCTTGCGGTTCACGGCCTGGCGCAGGTCCTCGCCGACCTGCGCTTTGCCGCCGGGGAGGTTGTAGTGGAACCCGGCCTCGTCGTCGTACGACAGCAGCAGGACGGTGCCGTCGCGCACGATCGCCGCCTTCACGGAGACACTGATCCGAGGCGGCTCGGGCGTCAGAGGCACGACAGCGCCTCCGGTTCGCCGACGCGCATCAGGTCGCCCACCTCCGCGAGGGACCCCGCGACGGTGGAGCGGAAACTGCCTCCCCGCCGGAACTGACGAGCGGCGGCGCGCATACCCGCGAGGGCGGCACGGCTGAGCTGGTTCGCGTAGATGCAGAGGTGGAAGCCGGCCTCGCCGAGTTCGGCGGCGCTCAGGTCGGGGAACGCCGTGGGCACGCTGACCAGCGGCACGCCGTGGTTCCACGCACGTCCGATGGCCCGCGCCTGATCACCGGTCGCGTCCTTGGAGTGGATGAGTACCGCATCCGCTCCGGCCTCGGCGTACGCCTCGGCGCGGGCGATCGCCGTGGCCATGTCCTCACCGGCGATCAGGGCCTCGGTGCGGGCCACGACCACGAGGCCATCACCGGCGACCTTCCGTATGCGCCCCACCTGCTCGCACAGCAGATCCCGGTCTGCGAGGGTCTGGGCACGGTGGGCCGCGAAGCTGTTGCACTTCGGGTACGCGCTGTCCTCGACACACACTGCCGCGGCTCCGGCGCGCATCAGGTCGTACGCGAACCGCTCCGCCGTGCGCCCCGAGCCGCCCGCGTTGTCGATGTCCACGATGGCGGGCAGTTCGGTGACACGGCCGAGCGAGGCGACCACGTCGGACAGGTCCCGGGGGCCCAGGACGTTGGCGTCCGGTAGCCCGGAGGCCGCGGACACCTCCAGACCGCTCACCCACAGGGCGTCGAAGCCCGCCTCCGCTGCGACGTGCGCGGCGAGCGCGTTCACCGCACCGATCGCCAGGAGAGGGTGCTTCCGCTCGCTGTCGTCGAGGGCCTCGCGCAGACGCCTCGCCTTCGTGCCGTCAACCATGGATCTCTCCTCCTTCCGTGTGGGCGGCGATGGGCGGTACCAGCTGTCGTTCGCGCAGTACGTCCCAGGCGGCGAGCAGCACCTCGGACCGGGGCCGGCGGGCGTCCAGGCGGACCACGTCGCCCAGCAGCGGGAACTCGTCGGGCTTCGTGACCACGGCCTCGTAGGTATCGCGAACCCGGATCTGGACGTCGCGCACGTCCCAGTCGGCCCGCACGGCGTCACCCTGTCGGGCCTGCGCCCGGCTCATCGAGGCGTCGGTCTCCAGGTCCAGGACGAGCGTGATGTCCGGGGCGACGGTGAGCTGCGCGGCCAGCGCCTCGTACGTCTCCGATGCCCTCATGCCGTGCTTCACGGCGAAGAAGGCCAGCTCGCTGAGGAGCCAGCGATCCGCGATCACGGGCCGGGCCGCTCGCTGGGGGAGCACGAGGCGATCCAGCGTGGCCCGCTTGTCCGCCGCGATCGCGGACAGGTAGGCGTCGCGGTTCCCGGCGTTCGGCTGGTACTTGCCGGTGACGATGGCGGCGGCCTGGTCGGGGGCGAGGAAGTTGGTGGTGAGCACGCACAGCGGGGTGACGCCGTAGAGCCCCTCCCAGAGCCGGAACAGGCCCTTGCGCAGCGTCGTCTTGCCAGTGCCGTCGAGCCCCTCGATGACAATGAACGGATAGCGGTGGTTCATTCGACCTGCCCCGCCCCCGTGCCGCCGGCGTACTTGGTGAAGCGACCCCGCCAGCGGGCCGTGGTGGACACCAGGTCCACGAGGCGCAGCTCCGCCAACTCGTCGAGCAGTCGGGGCAGCTCGGGCTCGGCGCAGATGCCGGTCGCGACGGCCCGGCAGTACGCGGCGCGGAGGGGCGGGTCATCGTCGGAGTTACGCAGCGCTGCCTCCAGCACCCGCGTGGCCATGCCGTGGGCAACGACGCTCACCGCGGTGCCCAGGGCCTGCTCATGGAGCGGGCTCGGGTGCGGCTCCAGCGTGATGTGGTGCACCCCGCGGTGGCGGATGATCGCGAAGAAGCCCACCCACCACGCGGCGGCGCCGCTGACGGCGGTCACGGCGTCGGACCAGGCCGCCCCGGACTGCTCCGCGAGGAGATTCTGGGCAGCGCTGTCAGCGGCGTGGTGGAGTGCCCCGCGCCGGTTCCGCGACTCCGCTCCGTGCCGCTGGGGCAGCTCCCACCAGAAGCCGAGCCCGGCGTCCTCCAGCAGCGCCTTCGCGGACTCGTCCCCTGCCGACAGTGGAGACGGGCGCTGGGCCAGCACGGAGACATCGGCGCCCGGCACGTCCGGCAGCGCCTTCTCCTCGGCGACGGCAGCCCGCCATTCGTCGAGATGGAGATGGAGCCGCTGGGTCAGCAGCCCGTCCGCCAGCGTCTGCCAAGCATGGGCCAGCGGCGGCGAACCGGGGGGCCGGGGTGGCAGGGTCAACGAGGTCACAGGTCGGATCCTCACGTCCGGGGAGTCGCGGCACGCGGCTCCGGTCGGTGGTGCTCCACCACGATGGCCGCCACGAAGGCCCACGCTTATGAGCGTTTATGAGCCCCACGAGCGCACCGTGTCCGGGTGGTCGCAGAGCGAGGCAGAATGCCGACCATGGTCGACAGCGGACAGCGACGGTGTACGCGCTGCGGTGCCCTCCTCAGTCGCTTCAACGCCGGTACACGATGCGCCTCCTGCCAGGACGGGCCGGCCGCCCGACGGGCCGACCCGGCCTTCTGGCGTGATCCGACGGTCCGGCGAGCCGTGGCCGCCTGGGAACTCGGCACCGTCGTCAAGCTGTTCAGGAAGCACACGGGCCTCTCCCAGGCCGGCGTGGCGCGGATGGTCAGCATCGACCAAGCCGAGGTAAGCAGACTGGAACGCGGGCTCAAACGGATCCGCGACCGACGACAGTTCGTCCAGTGGACTGATGCGTTGGGAGTCCCGGGGGAGCTGCTCGGGCTCCTGCCCACGGTCGATCCGCACATCGCGGACTCCGCGGGTCGACCGGGGGCGGTGGACACCGGAGCCCGTGGGTACGCTGCGCTGCCCGAAGGGCCGGGCCAGCTTCTGTTACCCGCCGGCCGGGCCGTCTCGACGACGGCGCTTCCTGTGCTGACCCTTCCCGCGGCCTCCTTCCTTGGGGACAGCCTGAGACTCGACTCTCGCCCGGAGCTGGAGGCGTGGCGCACCATGCCGATGCGCGCGCTCGTCGTCGCCAACCGCACGGTGGACGGGGCGGTCCGGCAGTTCGTCACCGACGTCCGACCGAGCGGCGTACGCGCCACCGCCTCCGACCCGGTCGACATCCCCGCCGCGTACGAACTGGACGACCTGACTTACGGCATCCTGTGGGCCGTGTCGGGATTCGAGGCGGCACTGCTCGGCGACGACCAGCCCCTGCACACCTCGCTAACGTCGCTCACCGTTTCCCCAGGCGCACCAATCGCCGCCGACCAGGGACTGACCGAAGTCTCCCGGATGCTCATCGGCTCGGAGACTGCAGCCCGGTACATCCTGGGCCACCGTGACCACCTGGGCGACGCACCCGTCTTCTGGACCAGGGAACAGCGCGGTGAGGAGGCCGCCACCTGGCTGTTCTTCCGGCACAAGTACCAGTACCTGGAACGAATGGCGCCCAGGCGTCCGGGCGGTACCAGCGGCCGGGGGTTCTGCGTCCCCGAGGCTGCGGTCGCCTCCTCGCCGGCGTACGAGCGCGTTCTGCTCTTCCTCGCTATCGCGCTCATGGAGTCCTTCGGCATCCGCACCTGGGTGACGGACGACGGAGGCTTCGCCCACACCGACGGCTTCGCGCTCTCCCACGGGCGCCGCGCCGTCATCGCCACATGGGTACGGACCGAGGGGGCGTCCCACCTCGCGGTCACCGCGCGGCCGGGGGCCCTGCGGACGTTCGCCGATGTAACGGGCCACGTCAGCCACCACTCGGCCACGGCGGCCGAACAGGTGGGACAGCGGCTTGCGGCAACGGCGGAGTACCTCGGCCTCGACGCCTCCTGGCTCGGTCGCCGGTGCGCACAGATGTCGGCCGTCGGCATGGAGCGGCTTGCCCGGCCGCGCAGCCGGTTGCTCGGTCTCGAAGGGCTGGAGGCCGCCTGCCGGTTCGTGGCCGAGCAGATGGTGATCATTCCGCGTACCCGGACGGCGCCGACCCGATAGCCTGCGTGAACCACTCGTGAGGTCGCGCTCGGCGGCGTCCGGACAGGGGAGCAGGGGAATGACGGAGTCGGTCAGGAACGTGGCGGTCTTCTCCCTCGGCGGCACGATCGCCATGACCACCGACCCCACCACCGGAGGCGTCGTACCGGCGCTTTCGGCCCACGAACTCCTCGCCGCGGTACCCGCGCTGGCCACGAGCGGCATCGGCCTCAAGGTGCGGGACTTCCGTCGTCTGCCCGGCGCCTCCCTGACCTTCGAGGACCTCACTGCACTGTCGGCCGCGATCGCGGCGGAGCTGGAGACCGGAGAGGTCGACGGCGTCGTCATCACCCAGGGCACCGACACCATCGAGGAGACCGCCTTCCTCCTCGACCTCTACCACGGCCACGAGCAGCCTCTCGTCGTCACCGGCGCCATGCGCAACCCCACCCTGCCCGGCGCCGACGGCCCGGCCAACCTCCACGCCGCCGTCCTGGCCGCAGCCGACCCCGGACTCAGCGGCGCCGCCTGCCTCGTCGTACTCGGCGACGAGGTCCACTCGGCCCGGACCGTCCGCAAGTCCCACACCACCAGCCCCGCCGCCTTCACCTCACCGGCGTGCGGCCCGATCGCGCGGATCGCGGAGAACCGGGTGCGGATGGCGGGCGGGTTGCCGCGTCGTGGACCACTGGTCGGCGCCCCCGACCGTGAGGCACGCGTCGGGCTCTACACCGTCACCCTCGGCGACGACGGCGCCCTGCTCAACGTGTGGGACGGCAACTGTGACGGGCTCGTGGTCGCGGCCTTCGGCGTGGGCCACGTCCCGGAGCGTCTCGTCGAAGGGCTCACGAAGCTCGCGTCCCGCATCCCCGTGGTCCTCGCCTCCCGCATCGGCAACGGCCCCGTCCTGTCCGACACGTACGGCTTTTCCGGCTCCGAGAAGGACCTCCTCGGACGAGGACTCATCGGAGCTGGGGACCTCGGCCCTTACCAGGCGCGGCTCCTGCTGCAGGCGCTGCTCGCCCAGGGCGCCGACGGGGCGGCGGTCCGCGAGACCTTCACCACCGCCTCCGCCCGCTGATCCCACCTCTTCAGGAGACACCCGCACATGCGCGCTCACGAGCTGACCGTAGGCCGTACTTTCGGCGTCACCTTCGACCACGGAGAGGACTTCTTCGAGGCGCTGTCCACCTTCTGCCGGGACAACGGCGTACGGCAGGGCTACATCCCCTCGTTCATCGGAGCCTTCGCGGAGGCCGAGATCGTGGGTGCCTGCGAGAAGCTCGCGGACCCGGACGCACCGGTCTGGGCGAAGACGTACGTCACCAACGTCGAGGCGTTCGGCGCCGGCACCCTCGCCCATGACCCCGCCACCGGCGGGGTACTCCCGCACATCCACGTCTCCGCCGGCCTGAAGGCCCAGTCGGCCGACGGCAGGACGAGCCACCTCCTCAGCGCCAAGGTCCAGTTCCTCAGCGAGCTGCTAATCGTGGAGGTCACGTCGCCCACGATGACCCGGCCCCGGAACCCCGACCTCTACGACGTTCCGCTGCTCACGTTCGGCTGACCGGCAGGAGCCGGCGGAGCCAGTGATGGGTGGGCGCGATCACCTTGATCGCGTCTGCCAGCCAGGCGCGGGCCGGAGCGTCGAGCAGCGGCAGTACCGCTTCGAAGTCGGTCTCGTCCTTGTCTCGGGTCGCCTTCGCCTTGTAGAAGAGCTGCACCTCGGGCGCGAGATACGGGATGCCCGTCTCGCTCGTCCGCCCGATTCGGTCGATCGGGAGCCGGATCTCCGGGGTGCGCCGCGAGACCCACTGAGTGCCCTCGGCCTCGTCCAGCATGAGCTGCACGGACCAGGGCGCCTTGGGCGTACGGCGGCACCAGATGTCGTGGAGCGGCGGCTGAAGGACCTCTCCCGGTCGCCACGGTCGAAGCTCCCCCTGGCCGGGCGGATCTGCCACGTGCAGGTCCCAGTCGACCAGCAGTTCACGTACTCGGACTTGGTCGCGCCGAAGGACGAGAACGTCGAGATCACCGTGTGCGCGCAGCTCGCGGCCGACCGCGAGTTCGATCGCGTAGCCACCGGCGATCCACCACGGGAAGTCCGCCTCGGCGAAGACCGCGGCCACATTCTCGGGACGATC
Source organism: Streptomyces hamibioticus (assembly GCF_047946815.1). NCBI lineage: Bacteria > Bacillati > Actinomycetota > Actinomycetes > Kitasatosporales > Streptomycetaceae > Streptomyces > Streptomyces hamibioticus. The sequence goes on along the minus strand of NZ_JBKKQY010000001.1, from coordinate 3,432,325 downwards.
CGGCACCCAGCGTCCCAGCACGTCAGCACTCACTCGCTCATACTCTCAGTGACCAGACGGGCGGAGGCGAAGGCCGACGGTGGGTCGGCGGACTCCCTGGAGCGCCTGTGGTCCGCTCGCACCCTGTGCTCATAAACGCCCATGAGCATCAAGGCCACCGGCAGCCACCCTTGAGCGAGTGACTCGCGACCGGCCTCGTGGCCGGGGGCTTGAGCCACGACCATCCCAAGGGCCGGACACGCTCGATGACATGGTGCTTTATGCGGCCTCTACGTCTTTCGGTGGCGTACGCACTGCCGCCGCTCCGGAGCCCTGGGAGGAGGCCACCGACGTCACCCGCAGGAGGTCCGCCGCCCGATGATCAGTGTGCCGTCTACCGCCCTCGTGTACCGCTGGACCGACCGCACCATCAACCCGACGGGCGAAGCCCGCTCGGTTCTGCGACGTGTTCTCAAAGATCTGGGCCTGTCCGACGACGTCATCAGTGACGGAGTCTTGGCAGTCTCGGAGCTCGTGGCCAACGCGCACGAGCACGCGTGCGGCCCGTACGAGGTACACCTTCGCTCTGTTGCCGGGAGATACATCTGCGAGATCCACGACGGGAATCCTCTGCTTCCTACGGACCTCTACCTGGCTGCCGCACCCTTGCCGGAAGTCACCGCGTCGGAGGCAGTGAGCGGGCTACTCACTGAGCGCGGCCGGGGCCTGCACATCGTGCACGAGCTGACTCAGGGACAGTGGGGATTCCAGGTCACGGACTGCGGAAACAAGGCTGCTTGGGTGGTGCTGGCCTAGGGTTCGGCTGCGATGGCACCCCGAGGCGGCCCGACCTGACGGACGTGCCGATGCGGCAGCATGAAGATTGGTGTTTGGCCGAACGGCTGCGCGCGTAATGCGGTGCAGTTGGCGTTCAGGAAGGGATCTCCGTGACGATCGAGGCCGAGACAGCGGTTGCTGCCGCCGTTGTCGTTCAGGACGGGCGTGTGCTGCTCGTGCGTCGCCGTGTCAGCGAAGGTTCGCTCTCCTGGCAGTTCCCGGCCGGCAAGGTCGAACAAGGCGAGACCCGCGAAGACGCCGCCGTGCGCGAGACGCAGGAGGAGACCGGTCTGACCGTCGCGGCTGTGAAGCTGCTCGGCGAACGGATCCACCCGACTACGGGCCGGCTGATGTCGTATGTCGCGTGCGAGGTAGTGAGTGGCACAGCCCATATTGCGGCTCCCGAGGAGCTGGCGGAGCTTGCTTGGGTGACCCGCGGCGAAATCTCCCAGTACGTGCCGTACGGGCTCTTCACGCCCGTGCAGGAGTACCTCGACGGGGCGCTCCCATCCTTCACAGCCCTGACGCACCTATGGCCGGCGACCAGGAGCAAATTCCGACCGTCGGCCGTGGGGCATGACGAGGGGGTCCTGGCTGTTCTCCGGACGTGCGTGCAGGCGTCCAGCTCGCAGCGCGCAAGAATTTCTGCTCCTCACACCGGTCGAGGGAAGCAAGCGGCGCGATTGTCGGCCAAGGCGGTGGGAGGGGCTGGCCTCGCCCCGGGGAGGTTCGTGAAGTTCCACCTCGCTTGTAGCCGACCCACAACCGACCACCGGCCTGCTCGATCACCTCGTCGACAGCGGCTACGAGGGGCTCTACCCACCCCTCCAATACTTCCCGCAGGCCACGGTGCAGTCGCAAGCTGAGCCCCGGTGACGTCGTCTCCAGACGGCGTGCGAGCCACTTTCCACCCCCGCCCCACGAGCCTTCGATGGCTAGTGCCAACTCGCCCGTCCGGCGAACCAGTTCGGTGGCAATGAACAGTCGCTCGCTCTGGTCGCTGCTCCCTGCGAGGTCGTCGAGAAGGTCGGTGATCGCGTAGCGGCGATCATCGATTTCGTCGGCCGACACCATGGGTGGCCCTGCGGCGGTCAGCTTTCGGGCCTCAGCTGCGATGCGCGCTCCGACTCCGTCAGTATCGAAGAGCAGCTCACCGTCGGCGCACATCCAGAGCAGCGGCGACCGGCGCTTGCGTACTTCCCGCTCAACGTACGCGTACCACGTCGTTTCGGTGTGCACGAACATCTCCACCGGCCAGTCGTCACTCCGGAGGCTTGCCCGGTACGGGGCCGGGGCTCCGTGGAGCAGGACCACGATGTCGAGGTCCGACATTGCCGTCCGGCAGCCCGTCACGACGCTGCCTCCCAAGAAGGCAGCCCGGGCGTCGGGGTGGTGTTCATCTACAACGGCATGTGCGGCCTCGATCGCATCCATGCGGCAACTATCAGCATTCTGCCCACCACGCGCACGCCGTTTCTCCGGCATACGACAGTGCTGTCTCACGCCTCGTCGCAGTTCGCCCGGGGCAGACAGCAAAGATCCGTGAACGACTGGCCAACGCTGCAATGGCATGTCAACGTGGACGACCTTCTTGCAAACCACCAGGTCAAAGAGGTGATCGCCTGTGGCTCCGGAACTCCCGAGTCCCGGATTCTCCACCACCATCGAGGCCCTGCGGTTGCGTAAGTGGCAGCTCGGCCCGGGCCAGCCCACGCTCGTAATGGATCAGTTCTGCGCCGACGACTTCAACCTGGTCGTCGACGACCGCGCGGACGTACACGTCAACTCCAAGGACGGCTCCTTCTATCTCGGATGGTTCCCGTCCGGCCGTCCTGGGACCGACAGCGAGGGATGGAAGATCGCCGTTACCGGGACGGCCAAGGTACGCGGCTACCAGATGTCCTTCGACACCGAGACGCCGGCCGATATCGTCGCCGCCGCAGTCGCTCGCGTGCTGGAGACCTCCCAGCATCTGTGACAGCAGAGGCACGGTTCGGAACTCCTCGGGCGGCTCTTCGTCTCCCTGACGCAGGGGAGGCGCGGGGACACGCAGCTCGGCCACCTGCCACCCGAGACCGCCGCAAACCCGGCCTGGCACTCCCCTCTATCCCCGCGCGTTGCTGGCGGCACGAAGACCCCCAAGCCTTTGGAGGCGCACCTGCATCCCGACTTCCCGTTCGGCCCACCTAGCCCGACGAGCGTCCCGTCCGCGTACTGGGTCGGTCCCCGGCACCTGGCCGGGGACGACGGACGCCTGTACGACGTCGTCGCCGACACCCTCGCCGGCCTGGGCTGGACGAGCCTGACGATCGTCCGTGGTCGCCAGGAGCCGGACGAGGCGCCGGAGGACCGTCAGGTCCTGCGCAGCACCGTCCTGCACATCAGTCCCGACTCCCTGCGGTGGGCGCAGTGGGTTCTGCCGGACGAGCCGTTCCACCTAGGGAACCTGCCGATCGCCTGGCAGGTCTCCGCTCGCACGGACCTGAGCAGTCCGCTCGCCCAGTGGTCGGCCTACTTCACCCCCGAAGTCCCCGGAGAGGTCCTCGCCGCCTTCCTCGCCGCTCTCGACGCCCGCGATCAGCCCGCTCTTTCACTCGGTGGCCCCGAGCTGGTCCTCGACACCGTTACGGCGCACGGGGGGCTGCGTGACGTCGACCAGCCCGGCACGGGAGCAATCGATCCGACCTTCGCCTCCCACCTCCGCCTCGGCGAGGCGCCGCCCCTCATCCAGGACGCCGACCACCCTCGGACGCTGGTAGCTCAGGCGGACGAGGCGGTCCTGGCTGGGTGGCAGGCGTGGGCCGAGCCGGCGCTCGGCGCGGGATACCTGTGGGCGGCTTCCTTCGGCCCCAGCGTGCCGCACGACCTCGTCGCCGCCTTCGCCGACTCCCTCAGTTCCAGCGCACCGGTCCTGCGCCGGGTGCTGCCGGAGAGCACACGCGACCGGCTCCTGCGCGCTCCAGCCAGCTAGCCCTGTCCGATGGGTCGGTGACTGGCGGGACCGTCGGCGACGAAGCCCAGCACGTTACTGCCGAACGGGGGAACACATGCCGGGTGCCGACCTCAAGCGCATAGCCCCGGGCCAGCCAGTCGTGAAAATCGCGGTCATGACATCGATGACGGAGACCTTCCACGAGGCCCTGCGAAATGCGCTGGCCGGTCGGGACACGGTCAGCATCCGCAGCACCCTGATCGAGATGCTGCAACGAGACCCCTCCAAGACGGAGGTCTCAGCAGCTCACACGGCGGCCAGAAGGATCGCCGAGGACGGGGACGCGGTCCTCATCTCCCTACTTCCAGACCAGGCCGGCGCCGACGCCTACGTGCCTACGGGCCGCGGGGCTAGGAGTCGGGCCTCCAACTATCTGACCGTGGACGAGAGGATCATCAAGGACTTGCCCTGCCGCATCGAGCTCGCCACAGAGAAGTGGGACGCGGTCATCGACGAAGGCATGCGGCTCACTCAGCAGGAAATCGAAAGCGACCCATTGCTCTCGGCGTTCCTGCCTGACTGGAAGGCGGAACCGCGTGCCGAGAAGAGAACCCGCCTCGCGGCGAGCTGACCCGCCGTTCAGCGCACCGGTGCCAACAGACAAGGATGAAGCGCGGCGCAGGCGATGGAGCTTCGAAAACCACCGGTACTCCATCGCCGCACTGCCTCGTTGGCGCCACACAGATCCGCGACTCATCGGGCACGCCTAATACTCCAGTCTGACTTTGCGATCTTGTGGCCGTACCCGGCGGGGAACGGGTACGGCCACCGCGTGATCATCGGTTGGTGTGTGGACAAACGAAGATCGTGCGGTGGCCGCTGGCCATAGCGTAGACCCCGCCCGCTGGCGGGCAATGTTCGACCAGGCCATGGCCCGGATCGCGGGCCGGTTCGGCCGAGTTGAGCCGAGGGCGAGCGCCCGCTCCTATCTGCTCGGACTACTGTCTTGCGTCGAGCGGAAGAACTGCTGGCGGCTGGCCGAACAGGCTGGTCACGCGCGGCCGGGGCCGATGCAGCGGCTGCTGCGCTACGCCCGCTGGGACGTCGATGCCGTCCGCGACGACATCCGCGCCTACGCCGTCGAACACCTCGGCACCGACGGTGGTGTCCTCATCGTGGACGAGACCGGTTTCGTGAAGAAGGGCCATGCCTCGGCGGGAGTGCAACGCCAGTACACCGGCACCGCGGGACGCATCGAGAACTCCCAGGTCGGGGTCTTCCTCGCCTACGCCACCAACCGGGGGCGGACGCTGATCGACCGCAGGCTCTACCTGCCCGAACACTCCTGGTGCGCTGACGTCGAGCGCCGCCACGCCGCCGGGATACCCGACGAAGTGCAGTTCCAGACCAAACCCCGCCTGGCCTGGGAGATGATCGCCGCCGCTCTGAAGGCCGGGGTGAAGGCACGGTGGGTGACCGGCGACGAAGCCTACGGGCAGGACCCACAGCTTCGCGCCGCCCTGGAAGCCCGCGGCACCGGCTACGTTATGGCCGTCGCCTGCTCGACACGAGTACGGATCAACCACGGCCGCACCACCGTCCGCGCGGACACCGTCGCCGGCCGCCTGCCCGCCACCGCCTGGCAGCGGCACAGCGCCGGAGCCGGTGCGAAAGGCCCTCGATACTACGACTGGGCCTGGGTCCACATCGGCACCAGCAGCCACCGCCACCTGTTGATCCGCCGCAACCGCACCACCGGCGAACTCGCCTTCTATCTGTGCTGGTCACCCGCCACGGTCACCCTCGCGGAACTGGTCCGTGTCGCCGGTGTCCGCTGGAGCGTCGAGGAGTGCTTCCAGGCCGCCAAGGGCCAGGTCGGACTCGACCACTACCAGGTCCGTAACTGGACCTCGTGGCACCGGCACATCACCCTCGCCATGCTCGCCCTGGCCTTCCTGACCGCCGTCGCCGCAAGCTCGGCGCCCCAGCGCCCCGCCCAGTCAACCCGTCCCACCCGCGGCCACCCGCCGATCAGGCTGACCGTCCCGGAGATCCGCCACCTACTTGCCGCCGTCTTCACCCCACCAACCGTGTCAGCGGCCAAGCTGCTGCACTGGTCCGACTGGCGGCGACAACACCAGGCGACAGCCCGCCGCAGCCACTACCGACGACGCTCCGGCGACGAACCGACTGGATAGATCACGAAACCGCACTGGAGTACTAAGGGTCATTCAACGCATCGAAGCCGGGCCTCCCGACGGGAAGCCCGGCTTCGATGCGTGTTCTGTCCTGGCGAAGCCCGTGCGCCACGGCTGGCGGCTATCGGCTACCGGGACGCCGTACGCCTCGGTTCCAGACGCCAGAACTGTCGTGTTAGCCAGTCACCACCACGTCGTTCACGCGCCGGCGCGTGCCCCGGTCAGAAGGCGTACGGGGCGAAGGAACGGACTGGTACGACAATGAGGCCCAGGAGGCGATCGAACTCAGCTCGTTCGTCCTCGTTCATGAGCTGGACGGCGCTGCCGAGCTTCTTCTCGGTGAGCTGCTCCATGAACGGGGCGAGGAAGCGCTGCAGCGCTTCAGGCGCTTCGTCCATGGTGCGCCGGTACTCCCGGTACCGCGCGAACTGTTCCTGTATCTCTTCGAGCTCGACGCGGGTGGCCCTGAAGGCGAGGGCCTGCTCCTCCTTGCTGAACGGGCGCCCGTCGCGGTGGCTCCACGTCTTGGTGTCACGCCAGCGCTTGAAGTTCGCGTCGCAGAGCAGGACGACGATCTCCGGTCGAGCTTGGGTCTTGGGCATACGGATGCTCCTCACAGGAGTGGGGTGGGTGGAGGCATCAATGGTCCGGAGAACCGCCGTTTTGCCCAACCGGCGATCGTCGGCTATGTTGCGTCGCTTTCCGGTCAGCGTCGGCGGCTGAAATCGCTCACGGCGCCCTGCACCGACAGCTTGGTGGGCGCCGGGGATCCTGGGCGCCGAATGCCCTGGGTCGGGGTGCCGTGGGGGCTTTCGGGTAGGGCTGGCAGGTGGGCGCTGCGTCGCAGGCGCCAAACGAGGACGTCGCTGACGGACGTGGCGGTGTCGAGTTCGCGTCGTCGGGTGGCTTCGGTAAGCAGGGCGGCCGGGTCGTGGCCGACTTTCTGGACGTCGTCGAGGGTGGCGGCGAGGGCGGGCCACCTGGGTTCGGCCTGGATCCGTTCGGCCAGCTCCGGCAGCACCTGGTGGAGAAGGTCAGCTTGCCGTTGCCGAACGCGCGGGGCTAGACGATGGCCTCGCTGGCCGAGGATGGCCATGGGCTCACCTGCGGCGGCCTGGTAGGCGGCGCGGAGGTGTTCGGCGGCTTGCCGGGCGGCGGCTGCCTGCTGGCTGTGGTGCTTCTTGGCGTGCCAGTTCGCCGCGGTGATGGCGAGGAAGAAGGCCATGTCGATGAGCATGGCGGTGGTGGCGCCGTCCTCGCCGCGGCCGAGGGCGGGCCCGCTGTGGACGAGATCGCGGGCGGCCTGACGCAGGGCGCGGTCGTGCCCGCGTACGGCCTTCACGTGGGAGCGGCTGGCCCGCTCGAACGCGACGGCTGCCTCGCGGAGTTCAGCGCGGGTGTGGGCGGCGGAGGTCTTGGCGAGCGCGTCCAGGATCTCCCCTGCCGCGGCGATCTGCGCTGCTGCTGTGCCGTCGTCGCCGTGGTCGATGATCAGTAGGGCCTGCCACGTGGCGGCGGTGGCCCGGCGCCGCGCGAACGCCGGACCTGTCACGGGCGGCAGGGTGGGCTGCTCCGGCCCGGAGCCGTCCGCCGAGGTGGCAGCCTCCGCCGGAAGGGTCCAGCGTTCGCGGATGCGGGGCAAGGACAGGTCGGGTGCGAGTGTGGAACCGGCGTAGAAGACCGGCTCATCGTCCTTGTTGCGGTCGTCGGGGAGGGCGACCTTGTAGCCGAGCAGGTCGCCGGAGGGCGCAATGCGCTTGCGGATCAGAAGACCGGCGGCGGCTAGCCGGTCGAAGAACTCCTCCTTGCTCGTTGCGCCGGCCGCCGCACGCCGTACGGTCTCCCGCAGCTCCTCGCGTGCCGGGCGCTCTCGACCCTCGCGTTCGGCCTTGTGCCGCTCCGCACTGGTAGCCCGCTTGGCGGCGGTGCCGTCCCCAGGCGCGACCTGGTGCAGGCCGAGTTCCTTTTCGAGCAGGCGGCACTCGGCCTGGGCCCGTTTGCCGGAGCGGTGGTGGTCCGGGCGGCGGCCGTCCTCCCGTACGAGGGTGGCGATGATGTGGATGTGGTCGTCGGCATGGCGGACGGCGGCCCAGCGGCAGCCTGCGCCATCGCCAGGATCGATGCCGGTGGCGGCGACCATGCGGCGGGCGATGTCGCCCCACTGCTCGTCGGACAAGATCGGGTCGTCGGGGGCGGCACGCACCGAACAGTGCCAGACGTGCTGGTCGGGACGCTGGTCTGCAGCAATCAGGGACAGGGGCTGGTCGAGGAGGTGCTGGAGGTCCTTCTTCGTCACCGAAGGTTCGCGGCCGGGGTCGGGGGCCATGCCGTCGAACGAAGCGACCAGGTGCGGGTCGATGTGCTCCTCGTGGGTGCCCTTGCCGTACAGGTAGTGCAAGAGCCCGAGGGTGTTGCTGCCCTGCTGGTGGATCCGGGGAATCAAGCCGCTTGGCCCTCCTGTCGGTTGGTGATCCTGTCGGCCGCCCGCTGGACGGCCTGTGCGGCGCGCTGCAGGTCGGCGAGTGCGGCAGTGAAGTGCGGGGCTTCGGCACCGGAGTTGAGTGCCTTGACGGCCTGGTTGACATTGCTGCCCGCCCAGCCGAGCTGACGGCGCACGCCGAACAGGGCCGTCAGGATGTCCCGCTCGGTAGCGATGGCCGCTGCGGTGCGGGACTGGTCGCGGGCGGCAGCCAGGGCCGAGTGGGCCAGGAACCCGGCCACGCTCATATCGACGTGCTCGGCGCCGGATCGGATGATGGCGAGTTCTTGGTCGTTGAGGCGAACGCTGTGGGCAGGGCGCTGCCTCTTGTCACGCGGACGCGACTTCCCCTTCCTGGCCTTGCCCTTGCGGCTGGCCTTGCCTGGCTGCGGTCCGCCCTCGGTCGCAGCCCTCCCGTCCGGCGCCCCCTGGTGCAGGACGGGCCCCGCCACCCCCGGGGCGGGGTCGGGTTCGGACGCTCCCCCTGCGGGGGAGTGTCCGAACCTCCAACTTGCTCGCGCTGGGGACGGGGTGGTTGGTAGGGCATTGTCGCTGGTGGTGGGGTCTTCACGGTGTGGGTCGTGCATCGAGCCTCCGTCTCAGGGGCGGCTGCGGGAGCGGTTGGCTGTGGGGATCAGGGAGCAGGGTCGCTGGGCGCGGCCTTGAGTTGGTTTTTGAATTCGCGGACGACGCGTCCGGCGTCGTCGCTGGAGACGGTGTAGCCGGCGTCGCGGAGGGCGTCCTCTACCCGGTCGCGGCCGATGCGGCCGGTCTCCTCGTACACGCGGCGGGCGAACTTCCGGATGACCTCGTCGGAGGCGCGCGGTTTGCGGTCCTCCCGTTTCTGCCGGGCATCCGGTTTTCGCTTGCGCCTGCCCGGGGCGCCGTCGGAGGCGTCACTGCCCGTATGCGGTGGGCCGTCTTCGGGTTCTGCCCGTTGTGTGGGCAGTGTTGGCGTCGGGCGGGCAGTCTCCTCTGCCCGCGGAGCTGGTTCCGGGCGGGCGGAGGGCGGTTGGCTGCTCTGCCCGGAGTAGTGGGCGGTGTACGAGGTCGGGGTGTGCCAGCGCGGCGGCAGTGCGACGGTAGCGAGGCCGAGAGCCTGCTTGCGGGTGGCGAGCTTGCGCAGCAGCAACTCGTCCTGGAGTGGGTCTCCGTCGACGTCGGCCCGCTCCAGCGCCTCGTGCAGACGATCGGACAGGCGTCGGCCCCGCAGTGTGCCGCGCTGCTTGTCGGTCATCGATTCGGCGCGGAGGATCAGGGTGACGGCGTCGCTCAGCGCACGCTCGCGGATGAACCGGGCGGCGTCCGCGTCCTGGTCGGCGATGCCCAACCTGGCCAGCAGGCGCTCGCGTGCCTGACGTACGAGGACAGCGGCCAGACCGCGCGAGGCGGCCTTCGGTGTGCGGTGGCGCAGCTCGATGCCCATGGCCAGGTGCCACAGCATCGCGGCCATGACCGGGCCTACGAAAGCGCGCACGGTGCCGCCGACGAGCCCGAACTCGGCGTAGGCGGGGATGATCTGCACTCCGGTGAGCACCCACACGAGGACGCCTGGCACGCCCGGCGCGCGTGCGGGCCCGTTGAGGTTCTGGCGTGCCATCAGCGCGGTGGCGAACAGGGCTAGCTCAGCGGTGGCGAACATGAAGGCGCGCTCGACGGTGCTGCCCATGTCCAGGTAGTCGGCGGCGAACCGCCAGCTGGTGTCCGCGCTGTAGGCGGTGCAGCCGAGCGCGGCCATGGCGGCGACCGGCATTGCGACGGTCCCGCGCCAGCGGTTTGCGCCGGGCGGCTGACGGCGCTGCTGGCGGAGCATCCATCCGGCGAGCACGAGCAAGGCGAGCAGCACCGCTGTCGTTACGGGGGAGGTGACCCAGTCCGGGAGGAGCGGGATGCTGGCGCTCTGGGCAGCCAGGCGCGTGAGGGCGGGGGAGGGCGAGTGGGGCTCCAAAGGTTGGGGGAAATGAAGGGCGGGAGTGGCCGCTTGGCTCGGTCTCCGGGGGTCTGCACCGCCAAGGGCAGGGTGTGGTGATGCGAGGCAGGGCGGGGGAGGGGCACGCGCACGGGCCGATCAGGCGGTGGGCGCGCTCCGGCGGCGTCGGTCGGGACCGGTGAGGATGACGCGTTCGGTCATCTCAGCGAGGCGGGAGGCGACGCGGTCACCGAGCGCGGTGCGCAGCTCGGGGGTCGGCAGGTTGGTGGTGATGAGGGTGGGGAGCATGCGCTCGTACCGGTGGTTGATGAGCCGGTAGGTCAGCTCCTCGGTCCACTCGCTGGTTTTGGCCGCGCCGAGATCGTCCAGGAGGAGCAGCGGGCTGCGGGCCAGCGTCTGGAGGTCCCGTTCGGCATCGTGGCCGGCACGAGGGCGGAGTCGCGCGTGGAGGTCGGCGGAGGTGGTGGCTTCCCAGCGCAGGCGGACGCCTCGGGTGAGGAGCGCGCGGAGGGCGCCGTACGCCTGGTGGGTCTTGCCCGTTCCGGTGGGGCCGACGATCAGCAGCGACGGGCCCTCGGCGATGCCGGGTCCGCCGGGTCCGGGGCGCCCGGCACCGGCCACCTGGTCGGCCCAGGCGATGATCTGCGGGTGGTCGGCCAGGGCTCGGCGGTAGCGGGCGGGGATACGGGCGTCGGCGAGCTCCAGTGCCGTGACCGGCTCGGCTGGCGGTTCCTCGGTCGCGGCACCGGGTTCGATGCCCCGGCTGGCCAGGATCGTGTTGAGCCGGTCGGCGAGCGGGCCGACGCGGCGGGGCTCTCGGGTGAGGGTGGCGGTCAGAGTTCACCTCCATAGGCGGCGTCGACGTCGCTGGGATTCGTCCATGCCCTGTGGGCGACTGGTGCGGGCGTGGCGTTCATGGCCTCGTGGACGAGGCTCGCCAGGGTGCTCGGGTGCAGACCCTTGGCTCGGTGGCGCTCGAGTCCGGCCCGGATGTGGGCGGGGGCGATGCCCTCGTCGAGCAGCTTGCGCACCTCCCGGCCGAGGTGGCCCAGGACGCCCGCTGGCGGGCGGTGGGCACATGCGGCGACGTACTCGCCGATCAGATGATCGGTCGAGACGGTGTCGGGCGCGTGGGCGCTCGCGCCCCCCGAAGGGGTAGTTCCTAGATCCATGATCCTAGGTCCTAGATCCGGACGGTGAGGCGTCACTGTCCCCGCAGCGAGCCCTCCGGCATCCTTCACGGAGTACTCCGTGAAATCCCTCTGACCTGCGGGTTCGTCGTCAGTGCCCAGGTTCACCGTGTGCTCCGGCACTTCGCCGGAGGCTTCACGGAGGGTTCCGTGAGACGACGGTGCAGGCACCGTGAAGCTGCCTCCCACGGCGCGCTCGGCGACGATCGGCATCGCGCCGGTCGGGGTGTCGTGGTGCGGGCAGCCGGGGAGACGGCTCTTGCTCGGCCGGTTGATCTTCTGGTGCTCTCGCCAGGTGACGATGTGCAGGTAGCGCTTGTGGTCCGGCCCCTGGTAGCGGCAGATCAGGCCAGCGTCGGCGAGCTGGGCGAGGTCATCCTCGACATCGGCGGGGGTGTGGTCCGGACGTAGGACCCAGAGCTGTCCGGCGATGATCGCGGCGTGGTCACGGTGGCGGCCCTGGTCGTCGGCCTGGGTGAGCAGGCCGAAGAAGGTGCGCTCGGCGGTCAGGGTGACGACGGCCAGGGACTCGGAGACGAAGGCTTCGGGCTTGATGGTGCGGATTCGTGCCAAGAGGGTGCGGTCCTCACTCGGTTGCCGGCGGGCTTGCAGCCGCGGCTCACCGTCGGTCGGGGCGGAGTGGGCGTAAGGGCAGGGCGGAGACCGGTTGTTCGCGCGGGCGCGCGGAGAACCGTTCGCGTTTCCTGGGGATGTCGTCAACATAGCCACACCCAGGTCGCACAAGTCCAGCCCAATGCGGCCGAATCTCTGACGGCAGAAAGGCTGCCGAGAATCGGGTGAAGAGGGCGGTGTGAAAACGGTAGGGCACGATCGGCGGTTGACCAAATAGTTGCCCGGAATGCCGAGCCAGAAGCATCACATCGCCAAGCCGTTGACGGGCTCTCGACGGGAAGTTACAACACAACATCCGATGTCAGAGGGTCTTCTGGTTTCGATTGACAGCTCGGAACCAGACCAAAAGGGCGGGTGAATCCGCCGCGCCCAAAACGCGCGCGGCGCAACATAGACCACGATCGCCGGTTAACCAAACCGGCGAATGCGCGCTACAACTGGAGCCATGGCAGCACGATCACTCGAAATCGGAAGGGCCGGAATGCGGGCGCCCGAATCATCGAAATCCTCCGCACCGAACACGGCATCACTCAGTGCAAGTTGACCGCACGGGGGGCCGCCCTCACCCATCCCATGTCCAGCACGATGCTGTCCCGCATCGAACGCCTCCAGCGCCGTTGTGCCGTCGACGACTCCTCGTGATCGCCGAAACCCTCCACGTCTCGCCCCTCGTGCTGCTCCAGGAGCCGAGCGACCTGCGATGAGGATCGTCCCGCACCGCTGACCGAGCACACCCACCACCGAGATAGGACCTACGCCCCTTGCATCGTCACCCCACAATGCCCTTCACCCCCACACCTTCCGTTCCCGGCACTGAGGGCGGAGCTGCCCTGCCTCGCCTCTACCGGCCCGAGGAGATCGCCGAGATCCTCGGTTGCTCGGCCTGGTGGGTCATGGACCGAGCCCGCCGCCGCCTGATCCCACACACGCGAGTCGGTCGCGCCTACCGCTTCACCGCCGGCCACCTCGCCGAGATCGTCCGCCTCTACGAGGAGCGGCCGACGCGTGCTGCGCAAGGTGTTGCGGCGGTGGCTGCTCTCGTCTCGGCGCCCACCGCTCAGGCGACCACGCAACCCCGTCGGGCGCTCGGCACTCCGACGTCGCGCCTGCGTGCCCGGCCGCCGCGTCGGATGCAGCATGACGCGGTCGCGTAGCGCGGCACCAACCGAAACAGAACAAGGGGAGGACGGCAAGACGTGGGCTTCGCGGAGAAGCGCGGAAACTACTGGCGCGGCCGATACAAGATCGAGCCCGGCAAGCACCTCACGGTCGTCGACGAAAGCGGCAAGGCGATCAGGTTCGCCACCAAGGGCGAGGCCCAGCGGGCCGCGAGTGAGGCCGAGAACAAGTACCGGCGCGGCGACTGGCGCGACCCGGCTCTTGGCCAGGAGACCTTCGGCGAGTACGCGAGCCGCTGGTACGAGGCGCAGGACCTGGCCGCGTCGACGATGCAGAACTACAAGCGCCACATCGAGGAGCACCTACTCCCCGACTTCGAGGACAAGGCGCTAGTCGGCATCCTGCGCTCGGACGTCGAGCTGTGGGAGAAGAAGGAGCGGGCCGTGTACGCGGCCTCCAGCGTCAAGACCTGGCGCTCGATGCTCCACCTGATCCTCGAAGACGCGATCGACGAGGGGCTGATCACCTCCAACCCCGCCGCCAGGCGGCGCGGGCGCGGCAAGCGCGCCGGCCGCTCACGCGACCGGGGCCCGGAGAAGGTCATCACCGACGCGCTCGGCATCCTGCTGGCCGCTGAGCGGGCGTCCCTGCTCTCCGGCCGCGACGACGAGTTCGTCGCCGTGGTGCACAAGGGCTACACCGGCATGCGCTGGGCCGAAATGGTTGGCCTGGAGACAGAGTTCGCCCGGCCCGGCTCCTTCCGCGTCGAGTGGCAGCTGTACGAGCTGGACACCGGCCAGCTGGTGCGCGTCCCGCCCAAGGACGACAGCTACCGCACCATCGACTCGATGGACTGGCTCTCTGCCCTCGTCGCTAACCACATCGCCCGCACGAAGCCGCGCCCCTGCCCCTGCCACGGCAAGACCTACGTCTACCGCGGACTCGGCGCGGCCCGCTCCGGCGGCCACCAGGGCGCCAAGCTCGTTGACGTCGCCCACCGTGCCGGCGTCTCCACGGGCACGGTGTCCAACGTCCTCAACCACCCCGACCGCGTCGCCGAAGCCACACGCGCCAAGGTGGAGCAGGCCATCGCGGACCTTGGTTTCGTACGCGGCGGCACGGTGTCCGAGCACGCGCCCCACTGGCGCCGCAACGGCTTCGCCACCTGGCTGTTCACCCCCGCGGTCTCCGGCTGGTATCCGAAGAAGGCACCCCAGGAGGCCCGTCCCGTGCCACTCCTGGGTGAGCCCTGGCCCGGCGTCCCGGCCCGAGGCCGCAATGCAACCGACCGCGCCGACGCCTGCTGGGTCCCCATAGCCAGGGGCCTCACGCCCCATGGCCTCCGCCACACCCATCGGACGATCATGGAGGACCTCGGCACCGAGAAGGTCCTCATGGACGAGCGCATGGGCCACATCGACGGCTCCGTCTCGGCCCGCTACGCCCACGTCACCTCCGGCATGCGCCGCCGCCTCATGGCCGGCCTGACCGAACAGTGGGAGGTGGCCCTCGACGCCCGCCTGGCGATGTGCCCCACGTCACCGGTGCGCGTCCTCAACGACCTCCTGCGCGCACGTCTCGCCATGCGCTGATTGATTCCCACTACGCATCGTCGCTGCGGTGGCCGTGCAGGCGGTAGCCCATCTCGTCTGGATGCCGCATGACCCGTGCAAGGCGCCAGGCGGCGTCATAGGACAAGCGACCACGCTCCCGTACACGCAGCCGCAGAGCCAACACACTGGTGACAGGGTCAAGCACCCAGCGCAGCGCGGCAGTCTTCACCGCACCTCACCCGAGAGGAGTGCGAGGTGGTGGGCGGTGTGCTCGTCGCCGAACGCGCGGACAGCGTCGACAAGGAGGGTGAGCAGTTCTCTGCGGCCTTCCTCCGTCAGGCCGGCAACGAAGTCGTGGAGCAGCTGTGCCACCGTTACCCACTGCTGTCCTGGCTGCCACTGCTGCACCTCACGCACCAGGTCGTCGAGGTCGGTGCCCGTCGGCGGGCCGCCGAGCCGGGACCAGTGCTTCGACGCCCCCTCCAGAAGCCCATAGAGGCGGGCCGCGGCCGGGTTGGCGAGGATCTCCTCCCGGAGGAACGCCTCGCGGGCTCGGACCTGCCGTCGTGCCAGCTCGTCCAGCTCGTGGTCGTGCCGGATGCGTTCCTCCTGCCGCCGGTACTCCTGCTGCACGCGTTCCGAGTGGAGAGCGGCCCTCCGCGTGGTGTCGTCCACGCTGATGCGTACGTGCACATCGGTGACCACCACGCCGTCGGCCGCGAGGGGCAGCTTTGCCCGGACGGCGATGGTGATGTCCTGCTCGGCGGCTTCGGGACGGAGGACGTCACAGCGCTCGGCCGCCTTTTCGATCGCTCTCCTTGCAAGGCGCGGAGCTGTATGCCGATTCGCCGGCCGGATGGCGTCGGCGCGGCGCCAGGTAACCCGGATCTCGCTGGTGAAGAACAGCAAGGGGTCCGTACTCCTGAGACGGTCCGTGAAGACGGACGTCCAGCTGGCGTCATCTTCTGTCATCTGCGCAGGCGCATTGGCCGTCCGGCGTCTCATGCGGCGTCGACCTCCGCATCGCCCTGAGGCTCATCACCGGGAGCGCTCGGCGAGGCGGACTGAGACACGACCGGCTGATTACGCCGGGCGATGAGGTCCTGGTCGAGCAGGGCGGACAGTTCGCGTTTGAGGTCTTCCTTCTCCTCGGTGTAAGGACGGTCCTGTCCCTGCACCCACCACTGGGCGGAAGTTCGCAGAGTTTCGCGAAGGATTGGCCCTTCGGTACCTGGAACGTTCACGGCCCGGCGCATCGTGTCGAAGACGACCGACCTGAATTCATGCCGTTCCAGTGCCGCATCAAGCCAGGTGAAGACGGCTTTGTCGAGGTCGCGTTCCCCTGTCGGCCCCGCGGCCTGGCGCAGCAGAGTGCGCCAGCCCGTAACAAGTCCTTGCACAGTGGGGCGGAAGGAGTCCGCCTCGTCGAGGCTCTCCTCGAACATCGCTTGGAGGAGTGGCGGAAGGCCGGTTGCCTCGGGCGGGGAGTTCAGGGCCAGCGCGGTGAACGTGCGGTGCCCGACGGTCTGGCTGGTCGTGTCCGACTTGCACCAGTCGACGACGTACCCGAACAACATCTGCCGTACGGTGGCGTCCTCCCAAAGGACGCGTACCGCCTCGCGCAACACGTCGAGCACGTCGGGACGACCTTGCGCTGCCACATTCCTGAGCCGACGTAACGCCTTGGCGGTATGCCGGCGGCCGAACGCGCCTGTACACACCTCTACAACGGCTCTCTGCAGGTGGGGCTGGCTTCGGTTCGACCAGGCGAGCAGCATGGAATGGATGTAGGGAGCGCTGGCGGCATGGATGGCTGCGGAGTCCAGAAGTGCAACGGCCAGCGGCCACAGCTCCTTGGTGGTTCCGTGCTTGTACCACTCCTCGACTATCCGCTCCAGCGGGGTCTGCCGCCGATGGCGAACGGCCCATTGCAGAGCGAACTGGCCCACGCGCTCTGCCAGGGCAAGCCGGCCATCCCTGCTGATGATCTCCAAGGCTTCCCTGCTCGTGCTGGTGTCGAGGACAGGTGCCTGCGCGAGCCACTTCAAGAACGTGGTGCGAGCCAGAGGGCGATCGTTCCAGAAGTACTCGATGACGGCGTCGTCCCAGTGCGGGCGGGTGAAGGTGAGGGTGCCGTCATGCTCGCGCTCTGCTCCGATGGCCCTCGTCATGGCGATGACTCCGGGTTCCCGCTGTCCGTCCACCTCGACCTTTGCGCTGTCGAGCTGTTCGGTCAGCTTCGCCGCGCTGGCGTAGACATGTCCGACCGGATCGCCACGCAGAACAGCTGCAGCCAGCAGGAAGTTGCGCTCGAAGCTGGTACGGGATCGCCCCTCGGGCTCGTGCCACATGTAAAGCGCTTCTTCCCAGTTGCTGTGGGCGGCCGCAACGTTGGCTACTTGCTCCTCGAACGTCAGGCAGGGGGGAACCGTCCCGCTGATGCTTGAGCGCCTGGCCTGGGTCGGATGCATCTGCGGCTGCGGATTGGGCTGCCGGTGCTCCTCCAACATGAGGTACACGAGGTTGAGCACATCGGTTGGGGCTTGGCCGGTAAGAAGTGGCTTGATGTTCGGGTGATCAAGCCACTGATCTGCTGGAAAGTCGGGCTCCTGCCCGAGAAGCCACCGCTCGGCGATGTCGCGCGGATCCACCGTGCCCAACTCCGGGGCGACGCCGTCCGGCGCCCCATGGGCGATGCGCCTCCACTGCTCGGGGCGAGTGAGGACGATCAGTCGGCAGTCACGCCGCTGGAGGCGCTCGACAAGCTTGTTGAGGTTGGCCCCGAAGGAGTCCTCGACCGCGAAATCATCCTCATCGGGCGGAAGTTCCAGCAGGTACCCGCAACGGCGGTCGTGTGGAAGGCGCCTGGTCGGGAAGTGCTTGGAGCCGCCGAAGGGCAGCGGCCGCACTTCGGCGATGACGCCGTCGTCCAGGAGATGAGCGAACAATGCGTAGGCGGTGAAGGTCCGGCTGCTGTTCGGCGGGCGGCTGATGACCAGGACGGAGCCTGCCGCACGCAGGGCTTCAAGAGCTTGCTTGAAGGAGCTGGGCGCCAGTCGGTCCTCATGACGGGGCTCGGCGTACACCTCGTGGACTACGCCCAGGTACTCGGGCGAGATCGGGGCGTGCGAATCGAGGGTCTGCTCGTACACGTACTTCGTGCCGACTTGTTCGCCATTGTTGATGAAGGCCCGTTGCAGCACGGCGGCCTGCCCGACCGCCTCCACCGCGTCGCGCATCGGTGTCCACACTTTAGGCCGCCGCGGGAAGTTGTCGTCGGAGGGGCGCTTGGCATCCGCGGTCTCTGCCGACGTCTTGATTGCCGGCACGGTCGACGCAGCGTTGCTGGGCGGGTCGGGAGGGAAAGGTGGCAGCTCGGGCAGGCTGCTCGGTTCGGTAGCTGGATTCTGCTGTGCCGACGCGGGTGGCGCCCAGGGTGCCGGCTGCTCGCCCTCTCGCCCGTCGCTTTCCGTGGACGGGGGCAGGGCCTGCGGCGGGCGCTCTCCAGTAGGGCTGTCATCGAAGCTCATGCTGTTGCCGCCTGCCTCAGCCGATCGTGCCGTCTACCTCGATGCCGACCTGTTCGCCCCTCTCCTCGATGGTCCCGGCCTCCTGATCGACGCGTGCTCGTCCGCGTTCCGTGATGTCGCCGCCGACGCGCATGCCGACCTGCTTGCCGCGAAGGAAGTCGGCTCGCTGCGAGACCTCCACCCCGGGCCGGTCTGCCTCCTTCTCGTCACCGAAGGGCAGGCGGCACCCGTAAACCTCCTCCAAGTCCCGACGCAGGCGTCCCAGAAGCTCCCGCAATTCCGTGTCATCGCCCTGGAGGAACTCGGGCCGTGACAGGTAGACGCGGAGCGCGCCGTGGGCCCCGGTGATGCGTCCGACGCGCTCGTCAGTGAGTTCAGGGGCCCTGACCACGAGGGGCTGCGTTTGCTCCGGCACGTGCTCCGGCTCTTCCACCGGTACTCGACCTGCGCGCCGGTCCAACACCGCACTCGCTCGGTCGAAGAGAAACCTGACCGCCTCGGTCAGCAGCGTTCCGGCAAGGACGGGAAATGCCAACGGGTCCATGTGCGTGCTTCCTCCCCCGGAGCCCGTACGACAGCCGCATTCCCATCGGTAGGTGCGACCGGCATGTACGCGGGCAAAAACGGGCTTCACCGTACGAGGGTGATCAAGGGGAAGGACAGACGGGAAATCGGTCTCTTGGTGAGGTGGCCGAAGAGCAAGTGTTGACAGTCGGTAGCGGCGTCATGTCGCCTGAGTGATGAGTCGGTGGCTTCAAGCGTTTGTCCCAGCAGCTCTCGTCCTTGGCTGGAACCACGCGATGTTCGATCTGTGTTCGCGCTGGGGCGGTGTCCGATTCAGGATGCCGGGTGCCCATGCTGCCGGCGGCCGACGGTGTTCATGGAGTGAGGCGGCCGCATGAAGCCTGCGGGGGCATCGGACCCACGGCCGGGGTGCCTACTCAGGAGTCAGCGGGACCCTCAAGGCAGTCCGGTGTGCTGCGCCCGTGGCGGAAGCCAGGCTGGATCGACGCTGTGGGGAGCCCGGCCATCAGACCCCGCCAGCAGTAAGGGTGGGCTTGGACAAGAGCGGATCAAAATTCCTTGGAAAGGACGCTGACCAGGAGGGGGGCGAGTCTGTCTTTTGATTCGGGTGCAGACGTCCACAGTCTGGCCACACCCTGGGGAGTGGCCCCAGGGCCTGCGAGCCTGAGACGATCGGGGCATCGACGGGGGCGTTTGTAGCCCCAAGTCCCTGCACATGCGGTGCGGTTGAGACGTCGACCCTCCGACTCACTCCTGGAGAGGCATCATGTCCAGTTTTCCTTCGCGCGATGGCGCACTCGCCGAGTACACCTTCTGTTCTACGGGGTCCCCCGAGGGGCGGTGGGCTACGCCGCCAGTGCTGGTCGTGATCGTCGTACTCGTATCAGTGCTAGCTGTTCACGCTGGCCCTGACCGCGCGGTTTCGGGTACGGCCGCAGTACTGGCCGGAGCCCTGGTCGAGCTGCTGGTCGGTAATCGCACTGCATGCGCCAGGGCAGAACAGGGGTCGTAGCAGTGGGTCGGTGCGCCAAGAGCATCGACGTCGGTGCGGGGCCTCGACTGCGCGAACTGGTGGAATACCTGCGTGAGCTTAAGGCTACGAGCCGCGTCACTTACCGCGAGATGGCGAGGCGTACAGGGCCCAAGCCTTATTACTGCGGTGCTTCGACGCTCAGCCAAGCAGTCACTGGGTCTCGGCTTCCTCGGCTCCAGGCCGTGGAAGCCTATGCTCGCGCAGTTGGTGATCGCGCCGACCACCAGGCGCGTCAGCGTCGCGTGGGGCGAGCCCGTCAACTGTGGAAGGCTGCGGCCATTGAGGAGACTCGTCCACTTCAGGCAGACCGTGGGCGTCGGCTCCGACAGATCCGTACGCCGGAGGCTCTCGGCCAGGGCCTAGCGAGGCTCCGCGCGCGGGCAGGCCAGCCGTCTCTGCGCGAGATCGAACGAGAGACCGCTGCTCGTGGACACCGCGTGCCGCGATCGACCTGCCGGCTGATCTTGGCTGGGTGCGTCCTGCCCACCTCGGAGCAGTTGACAGTCCTCCTGTACGCCTTCGCTGTCACCGAAGCTGCCTCCATGGGCTGGCGTATCGCACTGAGCCGGATCGCGACGAGCAGGAACCCTGCGCCGATCTGGCCCGGTGGGTGTGTGTGTCCAGACGGTGACCCCGCCGTTATCGCGTTTCTTGAACGTCGTGGTCGCGACGAAAGGATCAAGCGGAAGGCCGGGCAACTCCGCCAGGACGAGGACTACGACGCATGGCTGGAGGTGCGAGCTGCCAAGGTTTTCTATCGGCGCTGGTGGGACTACCTGGACGAGGACGAGCTGGATCAGTTTGAGCAGAGTGGATGACTGCCCCTACAGGCTGGATGGCATGCCGAAGGCCGCCAACAAGCGGTGACTGGGAGCGGCGAGCAGAGCGGCCACGGAGGCGTGGGGGGCAGATTTCTGGACTCGGCTCCCAAACGGCTCCCAAGGTGATCCAGGAAACCACTCAGGGGCCCGACCCGCAATGCGGATCAGGCCCCTGACCTGGTGTTTCAGCTGTCGGGGTGGCGGGATTTGAACCCACGACCTCTTCGTCCCGAACGAAGCGCGCTGCCAAGCTGCGCCACACCCCGAGTGTCGTCGCTGTCGCGGCGACGTCGTTTACTTTAGCCCACCGGTGCCCGGAGACGAAATCCGGTTTTACCAGCGGCGGCGCAGCGGGTTCGGGCGGGCGTGGTCCAGGGCGACCAGGAGGACCGCCAGGGCGTAGACGGACAGGCCCAGGAGGAGGGCGTTGCCGAGGACGCCCCGGTAGCCGTGCTGGTCGACGTCGAGGAAGGGGTAGAGATAGCGGGCCGTGCTGTTGGGAAGGAGCAGTTCGCCGCGAGTGAGGGAGAAGGCCAGGTAAGCCAGGGGGTACAGCAGCCATACCGCCGCCTGGCGCAGGTGCAGGCGGGCCGGTGGGGTCAGCAGCAGCCAGTCCAGTGCGGCGGCGATCGGGACCGCGGTGTGCAGGATGTGGTTGGCGACCGTGTGCCAGCCGCCCGTGGCGCCGGCCTGGCCGGTCACGGAGAGAGCGGTCGTCGCGTCGGCCAGGAGCAGGTGGTGCACCAGGCCGGCGACGACCACGTACAGCAGTGCCGCACCCGTCAGGGCGCCCGGCAGGGGGCGGCGGGCGGTCCAGGCTCGGCGCGCCGAGGCGAGGAGGACCAGGGCCAGCAGGGCGCTTGCCTGGATCGTGAAGTAGCTCATGACCCGGGTCGGGGGCCCGAGGAGGAGCGCCAGGGCGACGCCGGCCAGGGCGAGTGCGGCCACCAGCAGGCGGAACACGGCCGCGAGAGGGCGGCGTACCGGCGGTACCACGGCCGTGGCCGGGACCGGGGAGGGCAGCAGCTTGGGGGGACCCGGGACCGCGGGGAGGTCCGGGATGTCCCTGGGTATCGGGGCGGTCATGCCCCCAAGCTAGGGAGATGGGGTGAATGGGGCGATACGGGTGGGCCGAGTGGGGGACCTCCGGGCCTTTCGGCCCCGCACGCCGGCGGTCTGCGTCCGGCCCCGCCCCACCGGCGTTCGCCTACTTCCCCGCGCCGGCGGTCACCGGATCCCGCCCCGCCGGCATTCCTCTACTCCCGTCCCACCAGGGTCAGCAGCGTCGCCTCCGGTGGGCAGGCGAAACGTACCGGCGTGTAGCGGTTCGTGCCGCAGCCCGCCGAGACGTGGAGGTACGCCGTACGGCCGTCGGACGTGTGTGTGGACAGGCCTTTCACGCGGTCCGTGTCCAGGTCGCAGTTGGTGACCAGCGCGCCGTAGAAGGGGATGCAGAGCTGGCCGCCGTGGGTGTGGCCGGCCAGGATCAGCGGGTAGCCGTCCGCCGTGTACGCGTCGAGTACGCGCAGGTACGGTGCGTGGACCACGCCCATCGAGAAGTCGGCCGAGGAGGACGGGCCGCCGGCCACCTCCGCGTACCGGTCCCGCTTGATGTGCGGGTCGTCCAGGCCGGTCAGCTCGATCGACAGGCCCTCGGTCTTGAGCACGCCGCGCGTGTTGGTCAGGTCGAGCCAGCCCGCGGCGTCGAAGCCGTCGCGCAGTTCCTCCCACGGGTTGTGGACGACGCCCACGGCGGGCGCGTTGCCGTTCAGGCCGTGGCGGCCCTGGGCCTTCTCGATCAGGTACCGGGCGGGGTTGCGGAGCCGGGGACCGTAGTAGTCGTTGGAGCCGAAGACGTAGGCGCCGGGGAATTCCATGAGCGGGCCGAGGGCGTCCAGGACCTCCGGGACGCCTTCCGGGTCGGAGAGGTTGTCGCCGGTGTTGATCACGAAGTCCGGGCGCAGGCCCGCCAGGGAGCGCAGCCAGCGCTGCTTCTTGCGCTGCCCGCCGACCATGTGGATGTCGGAGACCTGAAGGACGCGCAGGGGACGCATGCCCGAGGGGAGGGCGGGGACCGTCACCCGTCGGAGGCGGAAGGACCGGGCCTCGAAGCCCGCCGCGTAGACCAGGCCGACGGCGCCGGCCGCCGCGAGGGACAGGGGCACTCCGTATCGCGCACGCATACGTCCATCGTGTCAGACGATGGTGTGCAACGTGTCCGGCGGCGGGTCGAAAACGCCTGCCCGCCCCGCCTCTTCGAACGGCAGGTCGGCACCGGGTGTCCCGCCGTGCGGGCGGGCGAGTGTCCTTTCCCCGGGCGACGGGCGTCCCGCAGTTGAAATCAGCAGGCGCCCCGCCCCGCGCACCTGCGACAATCGGGCGCATGACCACGCTCAAGTCGAAGCTGCAGGATGACCTCAACGCCGCGATCAAGGAGCGCGACGAGCTCCGCTCCTCGACGCTCCGGCTGACGCTCACGGCGATCACCAAGGAAGAGGTCTCGGGGAAGGAGAAGCGTGAGCTCTCCGACGACGAGGTCCTCAAGGTGATCACGCGTGAGGCGAAGAAGCGCCGTGAGGCCGCCGATGCCTTCGCCCAGGGCGGTCGCGCCGAGCAGGCCGAGCGGGAGAAGGCGGAGGGTGAGGTGCTCGCGGCCTACCTCCCCAAGCAGCTGTCCGACGAGGAGCTGAACGCGATCGTCGCCCAGGCCGTCGAGGAGGCCAAGGCGGCCGGTGCCGAGGGGCCGCGTGCCATGGGCGCCGTGATGAAGATCGTCAACCCCAAGGTGGCCGGGCAGGCCGAGGGCGGCCGTGTCGCCGCCACGGTCAAGAGGCTGCTCGCCGGCTGACCAGGCGGCCGCCCGGGCCGGCCCTCCCCGGCTGCCGGCCCGCCGGCCCGCCGAACCGCCGACCCGAGAACAGCGAACGGCCCCTTCACTCCGTGAGGAGAAAGGGGCCGTCCGCCATATGGCCGTATGCCTGCCGCCCGGTGCCGGTGCCTGATGCCCGTGCCCGGACGGTGCCCGTGCCCGGAGCGCGGCCGCTCGGCTTCGCTCAGCGCCAGCCGCCCGTGCCGCCGTCTCCCTGGCCCTGGACGAAGCCCTCCGGGATGGAGTAGGACGGGTCCGGCTCGGCGCCGCCGTTGCCGTTGCCGTTACCGCCGTTGCCGTTGCCGTTGCCGCCGTTGCCGTTGCCGCCGGTGAACAGGCCCCCGAGGAAACCGTCGTCGCCGTTGCCCCTGCCGCCGCCGTCGTCTCCGTCGTCGCCGTTGTTGCCGTCGTCGCGGTCGCCGTCACCCTTGTCGCGGTCCCCGTCGGGGATGTCGATGAGGTTGAAGGAGGGGGCGTCCTTGCCGGCCAGGGCGCCGGACATGGCGTCCTTCCAGATCGGGCCGGGGACCGCACCGCCGAAGACCAGGTCGTGGTACCGGCCGCCGATCGTGATGTTCTTCATCTGGACCTTCTGGGTGGCGCTGCCGACCCAGACCGCACCCGACATGTTCGGCGTGTAGCCGACGAACCACGCGTTCTTGCGCTCGTCGGTCGTACCCGTCTTGCCCGCGCTCTCGCGGTCGGTGAGACCGGCCTGCCGCCCCGTGCCGGAGTCGACCACGCCGCGCAGCAGCGTGTTGATGCTGTCCGCGGTCTGCTCGGACACGGCCCGCGAGCAGGTCGACTTGGGCACCTCCAGCGACTTGCGCTGGTTGCCGACCTTCTGGGTGATCGACTCGATGGCGATCGGCGTGCAGTACATACCGCGGGAGGCGAAAGCGGCGTACGCGCTCGCCATCGTCAGCGGGGACAGGCCGACCGAGCCCAGCGAGATGGCGGGGGTCTCCGGCAGCTTGTCGCCGTTGCCCTGCCGGATGTGCAGCTTGTCCATGACGTCGACGACGGGGCAGAGGCCGATCTCGGAGATCATCTGCACGAAGTAGGTGTTGACCGACTTGGCCATCGCCTCCTTCATGCGGTACGGCCCGACCTCCGACTCGTTCTCGTTCTCCACGGTCTCACCGCGCGTGTTGACCCACGGCTTCCCGTCGCACGTCTGGACCGGGCTCGGGTACTCCATGTCGTACGGCGACGAGTACTCCTTCGTCGCGGGTACGCCCTTTTCCAGCGCCGCCGCCGCGACGAACGGCTTGAACGTCGAACCGGTCGGGAAGCCGAAGTTGGAGCCGCCGTAGGCCGCGTCGACCGAGTAGTTGTACTCGGTCTCGTTCTTGCCGTAGCCGAACGGCTTCGACTGGCCCATCGCGACGATCTTGCCGGTGCCGGGCTCCACCAGGGTGGAGGCCGCGGCGACCGAGTCCGACTTGTTGACGTGGTCCTTGAGCGACTGCTGCACCGACTCCTGCGCCTGCGGGTCGAGCGTCGTACGGATGGTCAGTCCGCCCTGGTTCCAGATCTTCGCCCGCTCCTTGCGGTTCTTGCCGAAGACCGGGTCGCTGAGGAAGACCTTCTCCACGTACTTGCAGAAGAAGCTGGCCCCCTTGACCGCCGTGATGCAGCCGTTCTTGGGGCGGCTGACCTCCAGGCCCAGCGGGGACTTCTTGGCCTTGTCGGCCTCCGCCTGGGAGATGTCGCCGACCTCGGCCATGCGCTGGAGCACGACGTTGCGCCGCTTCTTGGCCTCCGCCTCGTCGTTGACCGGGTCGTACCGGCTCGGCGACTGGACGATGCCGGCCAGGAGGGCGGCCTCCTGGAGTTCGAGGTCCTTGGCGTGCTTGGAGAAGTAGCGCTGCGAGGCGGCCTCGACGCCGTAGGCCTGCTGGCCGAAGAACGTGATGTTCAGGTAGTTCTCGAGGATCTTCTTCTTGCCCAGCTCCTCCTCGACCTGGATCGCGTACTTCAGTTCGCGGATCTTGCGGCCGATGGTCTGCTGGGTGGCCTGGGCGACCTTGGTCGGGTCGTCACCGGCCTCCTCGACGAAGACGTTCTTGACGTACTGCTGCGTGAGCGTGGACGCGCCCTCGGAGACCTCGCCGCTGCGCGCGTTCTTGTTCAGGGCGCGCAGCACGCCCTTCAGGTCGACCGCGCCGTGCTGGTAGAAGCGCGAGTCCTCGATCGCGACGATCGCCTTCTGCATGTACGGCGAGATCTCCTTGAGGGAGACCACCGTGCGGTCGCGCGAGTAGACCGTGGCGATCAGGTCGCCCTCGGCGTCGAGGATCGTGGTGCGCTGGCTGAGCGGCGGCGTCTTCAGGTTGGCCGGGAGCTCGTCGAAGCTCTCCACCGAGCCCTTCGCGGCCAGCCCCAGCGCGCCCACCGCGGGCAGCGCGATGCCGGCCAGGACGGCTCCCGCGAGCACACTGACACCGAGGAACTTGGCGGCCTGCTGCGTGGGTGACAGACCACCGCCCGAGCGCTTGTTTGGCATGAGGGCAGCCTACGTTCTCATTCGCCGGACACGCGTATATGCCTTGGCCTAAGCTGCTCTCAACTGTCACAGCGGTGAGGCCACGTATCAATACGTCCGGTGGCGCCGAATCGTTCCGGATCTGCTCAGTTTTTTTCGTACCGGTTGCGGACGGGGCGTGTTGGAGTGCGTGGGCGCGTGTCGGAGTGAGTGTGATGCGCGTCCGAATCCGCCTCGTGTGTCATCCGGTGTCCGTTGTGACGCAATAAAAACGACCTGAATGTCGGGTTCGTCGCGCATGTCGTCAGCTCACTCCCCCGGGTGATCTGCCGCTTACCCATAGTCCGTTCGGGCCATCCAAGATTGGGCCCGAAGGGGGTGTTGCGCTGTGCCCACCTTCCGTAACGTCCTCAACTGGCGGCGGTGAATATGCCGCTGCCGCCGTGGGGGAGCCTCGATTCGGGAGAGGACGGCGCCGGTATGGGCTGGGTAACCGACTGGAGTGCGCAGGCCGCCTGCCGCACTACCGATCCGGACGAACTGTTCGTTCAGGGAGCAGCGCAGAACAGAGCCAAGGCGGTGTGCACCGGATGCCCGGTGCGGACCGAATGCCTGGCCGACGCGCTGGACAACCGCGTCGAGTTCGGCGTGTGGGGAGGCATGACGGAGCGGGAGCGCCGCGCACTGCTGCGCAGGCGGCCCACCGTGACCTCCTGGCGCCGGCTGCTGGAGACGGCGCGTACGGAGTACGAGCGAGGGACGGGTGTCGTGCCCCTCAACGACGACGAGGTGTACGAGAACTACGCGGCCGTGAGCTGAGCCGCGGCCTGCGGGTCTCGTCCCCTCTTGGTCAGGGACGCGTCAGGTCGGCGGCCCGGGCGCGGAGCGCATTCGGAGCGCGTATGAGGGTCGTACAGAGCGCGTACGGCTCTGGGGCCGGTGCTGGAGTCCGCCGTGTCACCTGCTGGAGTCCGCCGTGTCACCGCCGGGGTTCGGAGGCTCGGCGCCAGACGCGGGCCCGGCGCGCCGCTGCACAGTCGCGGCCCCGCCCGGGACCTTGCGAAACGCCTGCGCCCGGTGCTCCGAGCACGTGTCGCGTCCACGGCCTCGCACGCATCACGCGCGCGTGTCGGGCAGCTCCGGCCGGCCCGTCGCGAGACGGTTTCCGATGTCCCGCAGCCCTGCGAGGTCGTGCACGTCGCCGGGCAGTGCGGCCACTTCGGCTACTGCCACCTCGGGGTGAAGCGCGGTGAAGCGGTCCCGCGTGCGCTGCTCGCGAGAGAGCAGGTGCATCCGGTCCGCGTGCAACCGCAGCAGGCCCGCGGTCAGCCGGTCGACGGACCGGTCCGCACCGCCGTCGGCGGCGGCATCGGCGGCGCCGGATGCCTCGTCGGTGCCGGGAGTCACGGGAGTGTCCGCGGAGGACGGACCGGAAGCCGCGCCGGGCGGTGCGGCCGCGCCGGCCGGGGGGTCGGAATCGGGAGGGTCTGCACTGTCGGGAGAGCCTGAACTGCCGTACGGCTCGGGGGAGTTACGAAGACCAGCTTTCCCGTCGCGCTGATCCACAATGCGGGCGTCCTCAAGATTTTCCCCGGCGAGTCCCTCCGCGGCGGCGAGCGCCCGCTCGGCCGACAGCCGGTCGGCGGCGCTGCCGTGGACCCGGTTCAGCACCAGCCCGGCGAGCGGCATCTCCTCCGCCGCCAGGCGCTCCACGAAGTACGCGGCCTCGCGCAGCGCGTCCCGCTCCGGGGCCGCGACCACCAGGAACGCCGTCCCGGGCGCCTGGAGCAGCTTGTACGTGGCGTCCGCGCGGGTGCGGAACCCGCCGAACATCGAGTCCATCGCGGCCACGAACGTCTGCACGTCCTTGAGGAACTGCCCGCCGAGCACCTTTCCCAGGACGCCCGTCATCATCGACATCCCGACGTTCAGGAACTTCATGCCCGCCCGGCCGCCCACCTTCGCCGGGGCCAGCAGGACACGGATCAGCTTGCCGTCCAGGAAGGAACCGAGGCGCTGGGGGGCGTCCAGGAAGTCCAGCGCCGAACGGGACGGCGGTGTGTCGACGACGATGAGGTCCCACTCGTCCCGGGACCGCAGCTGGCCCAGCTTCTCCATCGCCATGTACTCCTGCGTGCCCGCGAAACCCGCCGAGAGCGACTGGTAGAAGGGGTTGCCCAGGATGGCGGCCGCCCGCTCGGGGTCCGCGTGCGCCTCGACGATCTCGTCGAAGGTGCGCTTCATGTCGAGCATCATCGCGTGCAGCTCGCCGCCCGCGGAGTCGTCGATGCCCTTCACCCGGCGCGGGGTGTTGTCGAGCGAGTCGATGCCCATGGACTGGGCGAGCCGCCGGGCCGGGTCGATGGTGAGGACGACCACCTTGCGGCCCCGCTCGGCCGCGCGCAGGCCCAGGGCCGCCGCGGTGGTCGTCTTGCCGACCCCGCCCGCGCCGCAGCACACGACGATGCGCGTCCCGGGGTCCTCGATCAGTGGGTCGACGTCGAGCGCGCGCGTGGGGGACAGGTGCCGCGCGCTCTCCTGCGCGTGGGCCGGGTCCGGACTCATGCGATCCCCTGCTTCCGCAGCTCGGTGGCCAGTTCGTACAGGCCCGCCAGGTCCATGCCCTCGGCGAGCAGCGGCAGTTCGTGCAGCGGCAGGCCCAGCTCGCCGAGGACCGACCGCTGCTCCCTCTCCAGCGCGTACCGCTCCGCATACTCCTCGGCCTGCGCCAGCAGCGGGTCCACCAGCCGCTCGGCATGCCCGCCGCGGCGGGCTCCGCCGAGCCCCGCGGCCGACAGCGACCGGGCGAGAGAGGAACGCGGGAGCGTCCGTACGAGTTCCAGCTCGGCGGTGTCCAACACCTGGGGCCGGACCATGTTCACGATGACCCGTCCCACCGGCAGCCGCGCGGACCGCAGCTCGGCGATGCCGTCCACCGTCTCCTGGACGGGCATCTCCTCCAGCAGCGTCACCAGGTGCACGGCCGTCTCGCGGGACTTGAGCACCCGCATCACCGCCTGCGCCTGATTGTGTATCGGGCCGATCTTGGCGAGCCCGGCCACCTCGTCGTTGACGTTGAGGAAGCGGGTGATGCGCCCGGTCGGGGGCGCGTCCATGACGACGTAGTCGTACGCGAACCGCCCGTCCGTCCGCTTTCTGCGCACCGCCTCGCACGCCTTGCCGGTCAGCAGGACGTCCCTGACCCCCGGCGCGATGGTGGTCGCGAAGTCGATGGCGCCGAGCTTCTTCAGGGCCCGGCCGGCGCTGCCGAGCTTGTAGAACATCTGGAGGTAGTCCAGAAGGGCGCGTTCGGCGTCGATGGCGAGGGCGTACACCTCCCCTCCACCGGGAGCGACGGCGATCTTCCGCTCCTCATAAGGCAGCGCCTCGGTTTCGAAGAGCTGCGCGATGC
The DNA here is from genome assembly GCF_047946815.1 of Streptomyces hamibioticus. Taxonomy (NCBI): domain Bacteria; kingdom Bacillati; phylum Actinomycetota; class Actinomycetes; order Kitasatosporales; family Streptomycetaceae; genus Streptomyces; species Streptomyces hamibioticus. Next base: position 3,402,797 of record NZ_JBKKQY010000001.1, on the reverse strand, counting down.
CCTGCCGGCCCTCGACCTCGACGAGAAGCGTCCGCTTCCCCTCGGTGGCCAGGGCCAGCGCGAGGGCGGCGGCCACCGTCGTCTTGCCGGTTCCGCCCTTGCCGCTGACGACCTGGAGCCTGCTCACGTCTTCGAGCGTAACCAGTCGTGGCCCGGCCTACGCGGGAGGCTGTGGACAACAGCGGATACAGTCGGCCGCATGACCAAGTGGGAATACGCAACCGTGCCGCTGCTCGTCCACGCCACGAAGCAGATTCTGGACACCTGGGGCGAGGACGGCTGGGAGCTCGTCCAGGTCGTGCCCGGGCCGAACAACCCCGAGCAGCTGGTGGCCTACCTGAAGCGGGAGAAGCAGGCGTGAGCGCCGTCGAGGCCAGGCTGGCCGAACTCGGTCTGACCCTTCCGGAGGTCGTTCCGCCGCTGGCCGCGTACCAGCCGGCCGTGCAGTCCGGGCCGTACGTCTACACCGCCGGCCAGCTGCCCATGGTGAACGGCAAGCTGGAGGTCACCGGCAAGGTCGGCGGCGAGGTCACGGCGGAGGAGGCCAAGCGGCTGGCCCGTACCTGCGCGCTGAACGCCCTGGCCGCGGTGAAGTCCGTCGCCGGTGACCTGGACCGCATCGCGCGTGTGGTGAAGGTCGTCGGCTTCGTCGCCTCCGCCTCCGACTTCACCGGGCAGCCGGGCGTGCTGAACGGTGCCAGCGAGCTGCTCGGCGAGGTGCTCGGCGACAAGGGCGTGCACGCCCGCAGCGCGGTCGGCGTCGCGGTGCTCCCGCTGGACGCGCCGGTCGAGGTCGAGATCCAGGTCGAGCTGACCCAGGGCTGAGCCCGCGCGCCCCCGCCCCGGGCCCTCGTGCCCCCGTGCCCCGCGCCCCGGGGCGGCGCGGGTCTGGAGGCCGGACCTCCGCGCCCTGGGCAGCGCGCTCCTGAGCCCGTGCCCCCGGGCAGCGCGGGCCCCGATGCCGTGCCCCGGGCCTCCGCGCCCTGGGCCTCCGTGCCCCGCGCCCCGGGGCGGCGCGGGTCTGGAGGCCAGACCTTCGCGCCCCTGGGCAGCGCACTCCTGAGCCCGTTCCCCCGGGCAGCGCGGGTCCCGATGCCGTGCCCCGGGCAGTGCGGATCCGAATGCCGCGCCCCGGGCAGATCGGCCCGAGGGCCTTGCCCCGCGGCCCCGGGCAGTGCGGATCCGAATGCCGCGCCCCGGGCAGATGGGTCCGAGGGCCCTGCCCCGCGTGGGCCGGATCCGGGCAGCACGCGCGCGTGGGGCACGTGGCGACGGGCGACGGGCGACACAGCCTGAGGCACGTCCTCCGGGCTGCACGCGCGCGGGGCACGTTCGTCGCAGCGATGCCTACCCGGTCCAGATGCAGCGGCCCTCGCACATGTCCGGGCCCACCCGGGTTCCCGGGCCCCGGGGCACGCGGCCTGGACCCCACGCGCGAGGGCCTGGCTCGCTGCCGGTCACGGTGGGACGCGCTCACCACGGACGCCGGGGCCCACGCGGCGCGTCGGCACGCTTCTTGCAGCCCCTGCTCTTGCAGCCCCCGGCGTCCTCGCGTCCTCACGTCCTGCGTTCTCGCGCTCTCGCCCGAGCCCGATTTGCCGAACCGGCAACAACCCTCGCCCGAGCGGCCCGCTACGCCGCAGGATCGCTGCCGGTGACCCGGACGGACCACGCCCGGCAGCAGGCGGCCGCGGCCCGTCCGGATATCCGCCGACCCAGACGACCGGGAGGAACCATGCCGCAGCAGACGCCCCTGCCCCCGACCGACCCCGTCCACCGGCTCGTCCCGGCACCCGCCGGCCGGATCCATCTGGTCGAGCAGGGCACCGGCCCCCTGGTTCTGCTCGTCCACGGCTTCCCCGAGTCCTGGTACTCCTGGCGCCACCAGTTGCCCGCCCTGGCCGCAGCGGGCTTCCGCGCCGTCGCGATCGACGTGCGCGGCTACGGGCGCTCCTCCCGGCCGGAGGCGGTGGCGGCGTACCGGATGCTGGACCTGGTCGCGGACAACGTCGCCGTCGTGGAGGCCCTCGGCGAACGCTCGGCAGTGATCGTCGGGCACGACTGGGGCTCGAACATCGCCGCCACCTCCGCGCTGCTGCGCCCCGACGTCTTCCGCGCGGTCGGCCTGTTGAGCGTGCCGTACACGCCGCCGGGCGGGCCGAAGCCGAGCGAGGTCTTCGCCGGGATCGGCGGGCCCGATGCCGAACAGGAGTTCTACGTCTCGTACTTCCAGGAGCCCGGCCGGGCCGAGGCCGAGATCGAGCCCGACGTGCGCGGCTGGCTCGCGGGGTTCTACGCCGCCCTGTCCGCCGACACCATGCCCCCGCCCGGCGCGCCCGATCCGCACTTCGTCGACCGGGGCGGCAGGCTGCGCGACCGGTTCCCGGCGGGCCGGCTCCCGTCCTGGCTCACCGAACGGGACCTCGACGTCTACGCCGGGGAGTTCGAGCGCACCGGTCTGACCGGCGCCCTCAACCGCTACCGGAATATGGACCGGGACTGGGGCGGACCTGGTCGGCCACCACGGAGCCCCGCTCGCCCAGCCGTCCCTGTTCCTCGGCGGCGCCCTGGACGCCTCCACGACCTGGCTGTCCGACGCCATCGCCGCCTACCCGAGCACCCTGCCCGGCCTGACGGGCTCGAACCTCCTGGACGGCTGCGGCCACTGGCTCCAGCAGGAACGCCCCGAGGAGACCAACCGGCTCCTCACCGACTGGCTCGCCGCCCTGCCCGCACAGCCGTCCCATACCTAGCCGGCCGGCGCCGGTGCCACTCGAACATCCGCCCGTCACCAGATAGCCTCCGGCCATGGCGAATGGGCAGGCGAATGGGCAGTGGTACCCCCCGGAATGGCCGGACCGCATCCGCGCGCTGGCGGCGGGCCGCCTGACGCCGGTCGTCCCGAAGCGCGCGGCCACCGTCATGCTGCTGAAGGACACCGGTTCCGGGCCCGCCGTCCACATGCTGCGCCGCCGCACCTCCATGGCCTTCGCCGGAGGCGCGTACGCGTATCCGGGCGGAGGGGTCGACCCGCGCGACGACGACCGTGACATCGGCTGGGCGGGCCCCACGCGCGCGTGGTGGGCCGACCGGCTCGGCGTCGACGACGGCGGCGCCCAGGCGATCGTCTGCGCCGCCGTACGGGAGACGTACGAGGAGGCGGGTGTCCTCCTCGCCGGTCCGACCGCCGACTCCGTGGTCGGCGACACCACGGGCCCCGACTGGGAGGCCGACCGGGCCGCCCTGGTCGCCCGCGAGCTGTCCTTCGCGGAGTTCCTGGACCGCAGGGGCCTCGTGCTCCGCTCCGACCTGCTGGGGGCCTGGGCACGCTGGATCACACCGGAGTTCGAGGCCCGCCGCTACGACACGTGGTTCTTCGTGGCCGCGCTCCCCGAGGGCCAGCGCACCCGCAACGCCTCCACCGAGGCCGACCGCACGGTGTGGACCGCCCCTGCCGAGGCGGCGGCCGGTTACGACCGTGGCGAGCTGCTGATGATGCCGCCGACCATCGCGACCCTGCGCGCGCTGACGGCGTACGACTCGGCGGCCGGGGCACTGGCCGGGGCCGCCGGGCGGGACCTGACGCCCGTACTGGCCGAGGCCCGCCTGGAGAACGGCGAGATCGTCCTGAGCTGGCCGGGGCACGACGAGTTCACCAAACACGTGCCCACCACCGGGACCGCTGCCGGCCCGACCGGGGGAGGCCTCGCATGACGGACGCAAGCACCCTGCCCGGCCGGCCGCGCGGCGGAGCCCTCACGGGACCCGCCACCGCGCGCGCCGTCAACGTTCTCGCGCCCAACGCGTCGGCGATGACCCTGGACGGCACGAACACCTGGATCCTGTCCGAGCCCGACTCCGACCTGGCCGTCGTGGTCGACCCGGGCCCGCTGGACGAGGGGCATCTGCACAACGTCGTCGACACCGCCGAGCGGGCCGGCAAGCGCGTCGCCCTGACCCTGCTGACGCACGGTCACCCGGACCACGCCGAGGGCGCCGCCCGCTTCGCCGAGCTGACGCACACGCGCGTGCGCGCACTGGACCCGGCGCTGCGGCTGGGCGACGAGGGGCTGGCCGCCGGGAACGTGATCACCGTCGGGGGGCTGGAGCTGAGGGTCGTACCCACCCCCGGGCACACCGCCGACTCGCTCTGCTTCCACCTGCCCGCCGACCGGGCCGTCCTGACCGGCGACACGGTCCTGGGACGTGGCACCACCGTCGTGGCCCACCCCGACGGACGCCTCGGCGACTACCTGGACTCCCTGCGGCGGCTCAGGTCGCTCACCGTCGACGACGGCGTGCACACGGTCCTGCCGGGGCACGGCCCAGTGCTGGACGACGCCCAGGGCGCCGTCGAGTACTACCTGGCCCACCGCGCCACCCGCCTCGCCCAGGTGGAGACGGCCGTGGAGGACGGCTACCTGACACCGAGCGAGGTCGTCGCCCACGTCTACGCGGACGTCGACCGCTCCCTGTGGCCGGCCGCGGAGCTGTCGGTGCGGGCGCAGCTGGAATACCTGGAGGAGCACGGCCTCATCTAGAGCCGAAACCCCCGTGCCGGGCCCCGGCCGGCCCGTGCCGGCCCGACAACCGCGCGTGCGTGACACCGTGCGTGCGTGACACCGCGCGTGCGTGCGTCGGCCGGGGGCGTGTCAGCGCGAACGCTTCGCGAGCCGCTCCACGTCCAGCAGGATCACCGCGCGGGCCTCCAGCCGCAGCCAGCCGCGCTGGGCGAAGTCGGCCAGCGCCTTGTTGACCGTCTCGCGGGACGCGCCGACCAGCTGGGCCAGCTCCTCCTGCGTCAGGTCGTGCACGACGTGGATGCCCTCCTCGGACTGCACGCCGAAGCGGCGGGAGAGGTCCAGCAGGGCGCGCGCGACGCGGCCCGGGACGTCCGAGAAGACCAGGTCGGACATGGCGTCGTTGGTCTTGCGCAGGCGACGCGCGACGGCGCGCAGCAGCGCCGTGGCCACCTCGGGCCGGGCGCTGAGCCAGGGCTGGAGGTCGCCGTGGCCGAGTCCGAGCAGCTTGACCTCGGTCAGTGCGGTGGCCGTAGCCGTGCGCGGGCCCGGGTCGAACAGCGACAGCTCGCCGATCAGCTCGCCGGGGCCGACGACGGCCAGCATGTTCTCGCGTCCGTCGGGGGACGTGCGGTGAAGCTTGACCTTGCCCTCGGTGACCACGTAGAGGCGGTCACCAGGGTCCCCCTCGTGGAACAGCGAGTCTCCGCGGGCGAGGGTCACCTCACTCATGGAGGCGCGGAGTTCCGCGGCCTGCTCGTCGTCGAGCGCCGCGAAGAGCGGGTTGCGCCGCAGAACGTCGTCCACGAGTTCTCTCCTTGTCGACCTGCTCAGGGGATGTCTCCCCCGCGTACCAGGGCACTGTGGTGCCCATTTTGCCGGAGGGACCAAACAGTGTGATCTGTCACAAGGATGCCGCACACGTGTCCCGGGGTACGCGGCAGGGGTCCAATTGGACGCCGATCTTCGGGGTCCGGGGCGGATGTCGGTGCCGGGCCGTAGGCTGGCCGGGTGTCCAAAACGCCGGTGAGAGCGCAGGCCGAGGGGGCTGGACGGGTGGTTGCACGTCGCGGTTCCGCTGTGGGCGAACAGGGCCCCGATGGCGGTAAGGAAACGGCGAAAGCGGCAAAGGTGACGGCGGCAGCGAAGAGAACGGCCGGGACGAAGACGGCCACGGCGAAGACGGCCGGGAAGAAGACGGCTGAGAAGGACCCGGCTGCGAAGAAGGCGGCTGCGAAGAAGGCGCCCAAGGCCAAGAAGCCCGCCGTCGTGCCCAAGAAGGCCGCCGCCGCGGTCAAGGGCGTCGCGCCCGCCAAGGCGGTCGCCGGGAAGTCGCCGCGCAGCGAGTCCCGTACCGCCCTGGTCCGCCGCGCCCGCCGCATCAACCGCGAACTGGCCGAGGTCTACCCGTACGCCCACCCCGAGCTGGACTTCGAGACCCCGTTCCAGCTCCTGGTGGCGACGGTCCTGTCCGCGCAGACCACCGACCTGCGCGTCAACCAGACGACCCCCGCCCTCTTCGCCAAGTACCCCACCCCGGAGGACCTGGCCGCCGCCAACCCCGAGGAGGTCGAGGAGATCCTCCGTCCGTGCGGCTTCTTCCGGGCCAAGACCAAGTCGGTGATAGGGCTGTCCAAGGCCCTGACCGAGAACCACGGAGGCGAGGTCCCCGGCCGCCTGGAGGACCTCGTCAAACTCCCCGGCGTCGGCCGGAAGACCGCCTTCGTCGTGCTCGGCAACGCCTACGGCCGCCCCGGCATCACCGTGGACACGCACTTCCAGCGCCTGGTGCGCCGCTGGCAGTGGACCGAGGAGACCGACCCCGACAAGATCGAGGCGGCCGTCGGCGGGCTCTTCCCCAAGTCCGACTGGACGGACCTCTCCCACCACGTCATCTGGCACGGCCGCCGCATCTGCCACGCCCGCAAGCCCGCCTGCGGTGCCTGCCCGATCGCCCCGCTCTGCCCGGCGTACGGCGAGGGCGAGACGGACCCGGAGAAGGCCAAGAAGCTGCTCAAATACGAGAAGGGCGGCCTGCCGGGCCAGCGTCTGAAGCCCCCGCAGTCCTATCTGGACGCGGGCGGCAAACCGGCGCCGCCGCTGGGGGCCGGATGACGGAACGATCTCGGGTTCGTCGGGCGTTGGACACGGCAGAACGGGGGTGGCGATGACGCGTGCGGGCAACACACAGGGCGTGGCGCTCGACAAGGAGGGCCTGCCGGGCTGGCTCGAGCCGGTCGTGCACGCCGCGGAGACGGTGCAGCCCGGCCAGTTGAGCCGCTTCCTCCCGCCGGCCGACGGCGCGGGGCGCCAGTCCGCCGTGCTCATCCTGTTCGGGGAGGGGGACAAGGGCCCCGAGCTGCTCCTCATGGAGCGCGCGAGTTCCCTGCGCTCCCATGCCGGCCAGCCCTCCTTCCCCGGTGGCGCCCTCGACCCCGAGGACGGCGATCCGCAGGGTGACGGGCCGCTCAGAGCCGCCCTGCGCGAGGCGGAGGAGGAGACCGGGCTCGACCCGGCGGGCGTGCAGCTCTTCGGGGCCCTGCCCAAGCTGTACATCCCGGTCAGCGGCTTCGTCGTGACGCCCGTCCTGGCCTGGTGGCGCGAGCCCAGCCCGGTGGGCGTGGTCGACCCCAACGAGACCGCCCGGGTCTTCACGGTCCCCGTGGCGGATCTCACGGACCCCGCCAACCGCGCCACCACGGTGCACCCGAGCGGCCACCGAGGCCCGGCATTCCTGGTCGAATCGGCCCTGGTGTGGGGCTTCACGGCCGGGGTCATCGACCGGTTGCTGCACTACGCGGGCTGGGAGCGGCCCTGGGACCGGGACAGGCAGGTCCCGCTGGACTGGCGCTCATGACAAGGTGGGCGCCGTGCCGTGCCGTGCGGGGAGCGGGTCCCGCTGCCCCGGCGGGAAGGAAGCGAGCGGAATGACGAGGCGAGGCTAGAAGCGGTGAACGTGCTGGACATCCTGTTGCTGGTCGCCGCCGTCTGGTTCGCGATCGTCGGCTACCGCCAGGGCTTCGTCGTCGGCATCCTGTCGGTGATCGGTTTCCTGGGCGGTGGCCTCGTCGCCGTCTACGCCCTGCCCGTCATCTGGGACGCCCTGACGGACAACGCGGAGGTGAGTACGACCGCCGCGGTCGTCGCGGTCGTCGTCGTCATAGTCTGCGCCTCCGTCGGCCAGGCCCTGACCACTCATCTCGGCAACAAGCTGCGCCGGTACATCACCTGGTCCCCGGCCCGCGCCCTGGACGCCACCGGCGGCGCCCTGGTCAACGTGGTGGCCATGCTGCTGGTCGCCTGGCTGATCGGCTCGGCCATCGCGGGCACCACGCTGCCGACGCTCGGCAAGGAGGTCCGCAGCTCCAAGGTGCTGCTCGGGGTGTCCCGGGCGCTGCCCGCACAGGCCGACACCTGGTTCGCCGACTTCTCCTCCGTCCTCGCGCAGAACGGCTTCCCGCAGGTCTTCAGCCCGTTCTCCGACGAGCCGATCACCGATGTGCGGCCGCCGGACCCGGCCCTGGCCAACAGCCCGGTCGCCGCCCGCGCCCAGCGCTCCATCGTCAAGGTCATGGGCACGGCAACCGGTTGCGGCAAGGTCCTGGAGGGCACCGGCTTCGTCTTCGACGAGCGCCGCGTAATGACCAACGCGCATGTCGTGGGCGGCGTCGACGAACCCACCGTCCAGATAGGCGGTGAGGGCCGCAAGTACGACGCGACGGTCGTCCTCTACGACTGGAAGCGCGACATCGCCGTCCTCGACGTGCCCGACCTGACCGCGCCCGTGCTGGAGTTCACCAGCGAGGACGCGGGCAGCGGCGACAGCGCGATCGTCGCGGGCTTCCCGGAGAACGGGGCGTACGACGTCCGCGCGGCGCGCGTGCGCGGGCGCATCACGGCCAACGGCCCGGACATCTACCACCGCGGCACCGTCCGCCGCGACGTCTACTCCCTGTACGCGACCGTCCGCCAGGGCAACTCCGGCGGCCCGCTGCTCACCACCGACGGCAAGGTCTACGGCGTGGTGTTCGCCAAGTCCCTCGACGACGCCGAGACCGGCTACGCGCTCACCGCGGACGAGATCCAGGAGGACATCGCCAAGGGCCGCACCGCGAACCGGCAGGTGGACAGCGACAGCTGTGCACTGTAGGCGCCGAGGGGCCCGGACGGGGGAGCGTGGGCCGCAGGGGTGTCAGCCCCGCGGGTGACGCAGGCGTACGGAGACCCAGCGGGCGCGGCGGCGCAGGATGCGCGGGATCCCCACCCGGAGGTCCGTGCCCGCCAGTTGCGGGGTGTTGCCTCGCTGATGGGTGCTCACGCCGCTCGCGGCGCGGCGATTGCGTACTACGTCGTTGTAGTCGTGCGTCCAGCCCATACCCCGACGTCTGCCCCCGCCCCAAGGTCGATAACCGCTCCCGGCGCGTCCAATTGGCCTATGCGTCGGGCAAGTGGCCGTTCATAGGACAAGCGTTCCGGTACGCGCACGGGCGCGTCCGGTCCGTCACCGATCGGGTTCGGGGTCCTTCAGCCAGTTGATGAGCTCCGACGAGAACGCGACCGGGTCCTCCTCATGGGGGAAGTGCCCGAGCCCGTCGAACAGGCGCCAGCGGTACGGAGCTTCGACGTACTCCCCGGAGCCGGCCGCGCTGCGCGTGCGCATCACCGGGTCGAGCGAGCCGTGCAGATGCAGCGTCGGCACCCGGACGGGCCGCTTCATGCGGCGGTAGAACTGGACACCGTCGGGACGGGCAAGCGACCGCACCAGCCACCGGTACGGCTCGACCGAGCAGTGCGCCGTGGACGGGATGCACATGGCCCGCCGGTACGCCTGCACCGTCTCGTCCTCCACCGGGCGCGGCCCCGACCACTCGCGGATCAGCTCTCCCACGAGCGCGCCGTCGTCCGCGGTGAGCCGCCGCTCCGGGATCCACGGGCGCTGGAACCCCCAGATGTGGGAGCCGGCCCGGCTCTGCCTGACGTCGGAGAGCATCGCCGAGCGCCAGCGCCGCGGGTGCGGCATCGACACCACCGCGAGGCGCCGTACGAGCTTGGGGCGCATCGCGGCGGCCGTCCACGCCAGGTAGCCGCCGAGGTCGTGCCCGACCAGCGCGGCGTCCGGTTCGCCCAGGGAGCGGATCACACCGGTGACGTCGAGGGCGAGCCCGGCCGGGTCGTAGCCGCGCGGGGTGCGGTCGCTGCCGCCGACGCCGCGCAGGTCCATGGCGACCGCGCGGAAGCCCGCGTCGGCGAGCGCCACCAGCTGGTGCCGCCAGGTCCACCAGAACTGCGGGAAGCCGTGCAGCAGCAGCACGAGCGGCCCGTCGCCCAGCTCGGCGATGTGGAAGCGGGCGCCGTTGGCGGCCACGTCCCGGTGGGTCACCTCGCGCCCGCCGGGGACGTCGAGCCGTACGACCGAGGCGGGCTGTGCCCAAGGTGTGGCGGGATCCGTCATGAGGACGAGCGTGCCACAGCCTCGATGGCCTCGGGTGCACGGTCCTGCGGCAGCTCGGGACGCTCGGGCCGCGGGTGCGGCTTGGCCTTCTGGAGCACGCCGGCCGACTGCTTCATCGAGGCGGCCACTTTCTGCGGGCCGCGGCCCTTCTTGGCCTTCTTCGCGAAGACGAGGCCGATCAGCGCGAGGAGGCCCGCGATCAGCACGTTCGCCGCGAAGGACAGCAGGAAGCAGACGGCGAGGTTCCAGTCGCTCCAGGTGCGGATGCCGTAGGCCAGCGCGAAGTTCAGCATCGGCAGCGAGAACAGCAGGATCACGGCCGCCGCCGAGACCGCGCCACCGCTGACCGCGCCGCGCTTGACGTCCTGCCTGAGCTGCGCCTTCGCCAGCGCGATCTCGTCGTGCACCAGCGCCGACAAGTCGGTGCTCGCCGAGGCGAACAGCTGGCCGATGCTGCGTTCGGTGCCGACCGGGCTGCCGTCGGGTGCGCTCATCGCGGTCTCCCTCTTCTGCTGGCTTGTCTGCGTACGGTTGGGTCGACGGTCGTCGGCCGTGCGGTGTCCGACGGCGGACGGTTCCGTCTTTTGTACCGTCTCGTCAGATCATGCCGGACCGTCGCCCTCATCGCCTGCCCCGCCGCCCACTTCGGCAAGCCCGTGCCGCTCCTCGGTCTTCTCCCGGGCGATCCTGCGGTGCTCGGCGGCCTTGCGCTCGTGGATCGCGGCCATGCGCAGGTGGTACGCCGGGTCGTCCTCCTCGTAGACGTCCGGGATGCCGCTGAGGTCCTCGTCGCGCTCCTCGTCCGCGATCATCTTGCGGTACTGGGCGTTGCGTATCTTCAGCAGCACCGTGGCCAGGAGTGCCGCGATCAGGGAACCGCACAGCACCGCGGCCTTGATCTCCTCGGTCATCGCCGCGTCGCCCTCGAAGGCCAGCTCGCCGATGAGCAGCGACACGGTGAAGCCGATGCCGGCCAGGGTGGCCACCGCGAACACGTCGGACCAGGCCAGGTCGTCGCTGAGCGACGCCTTGGTGAAGCGGGCCGTCAGCCAGGTGCCGCCGAAGATGCCGAACGTCTTGCCGAGGACGAGTCCGAGGACGACACCGAGGGTCTCCGGCTTGGTGAACACGTCGCCGAGCGCCTCGCCGGTAACCGAGACTCCCGCGCTGAACAGCGCGAACAGCGGCACGGCCAGCCCCGCCGACACGGGGCGCACGAGGTGCTCGATGTGCTCGCCGGGGGAGTGCTCCTCGCTCTCGCGGCGGTGGCAGCGCAGCATCAGACCCATCGCGACACCGGCGATCGTGGCGTGGATGCCGCTGTTGTACATCAGCCCCCAGATGACCACGGCGAGCGGGATGTACACGTACCAGCCGCGCACCCCCTTGCGCAGCAGCATCCAGAAGACCGCGAGGCCGACGACGGCGCCGCCGAGCGCGGCGAAGTTCAGCGAGTCGGTGAAGAAGACCGCGATGATCAGGATCGCGAAGAGGTCGTCGACGACGGCGAGCGTCAGCAGGAAGGCGCGCATCGCGCTCGGCAGGGAGGTGCCGATGACCGCGAGCACGGCCAGGGCGAACGCGATGTCGGTGGCGGTGGGCACGGCCCAGCCGGCCAGCGAGCCACCGCCGGAGACGGCGGTGAAGGTGTAGACGAGCGCCGGTATGGCCATTCCGCACAGCGCCGCCACCACGGGCAGCGCGGCGGCCTTCGGGTCGCGCAGGTCACCGGCGACCAGTTCGCGCTTGAGCTCGATACCGGCGACGAAGAAGAAGATCGCGAGGAGTCCGTCGGCGGCCCAGTGCGCGACCGACAGGTCCAGGCCGAGCGTTCCGGGGCCGAAGTGGAAGTGGCTGACGCTCTCGTAGCTGTCCTGGATCGCCGGTATGTTCGCCCAGACCAGCGCGGTGACCGCGGCGATCAGCAGCAGGACACCGCCGACGGTCTCGGTGCGCAGCGCCTCCGCGACGAAGTTCCGCTCGGGCAGCGAGAGGCGTCCGAAGAGCTTGCGGGAGGTGGGGCGGGGCGCGGTCACTAGGGAGACCTCCGGTAGTCGGGCAGCACGAAGTACATGCCGACCAGACTTCCCGGCGCACCATGAGGTTCTCGTTGTCTCTTTTTCGCGGTCCTTAGCTTACCTAATGTGCGCGCGGCCAGCCGGATGATCTTTCTGGCATATGGTCCGCACACGGCGCAGGGCACCCGACGCGTTCTGTCGGGTGCCCTGTGAGCAGGTGTTTCATTCCTCCCGGTGCGTCCGGGCGATCAGTCCTCGCTCGGCGCCGCCGGGAGCTTGGCCTGGATGAGGTCCATGACCGTGGAGTCGGTCAGCGTGGTGACGTCACCGAGCTGGCGGTTCTCCGCCACGTCCCGCAGCAGACGGCGCATGATCTTGCCCGAACGGGTCTTCGGCAGCTCCGCCACCGGCAGGATCCGCTTGGGCTTGGCGATCGGGCCGAGGGCGGCGCCGACGTGGTTGCGCAGGTCGGCGACCAGGTGCTCGGTCTCCGAGGCCGTACCGCGCAGGATCACGAACGCCACGATGGCCTGGCCGGTCGTCTCGTCCGCGGCGCCCACCACGGCCGCCTCGGCGACCGAGGGGTGGGAGACCAGTGCGGACTCGACCTCGGTGGTGGAGATGTTGTGCCCGGAGACCAGCATCACGTCGTCGACCCGGCCGAGCAGCCAGATGTCGCCGTCGTCGTCCTTCTTGGCGCCGTCACCGGCGAAGTACTTGCCCTCGAAGCGCGACCAGTACGTGTCGATGAACCGCTGGTCGTCGCCCCAGATCGTGCGCAGCATCGACGGCCACGGCTCGGTGAGGACCAGGTAGCCACCGCCGCCGTTCGGCACCTCGTTCGCCTCGTCGTCGACGACCGTCGCGGAGATGCCGGGCAGCGCGCGCTGTGCGGAGCCGGGCTTGGCCTCCGTCACCCCCGGCAGCGGCGTGATCATCATCGCGCCGGTCTCGGTCTGCCACCAGGTGTCGACGACGGGCGTGGTGTCCGCGCCGATGTTCTTGCGGTACCAGACCCAGGCCTCCGGGTTGATCGGCTCACCGACCGACCCGAGGACGCGCAGGCTGCTCAGGTCGAACTTGGCGGGGATGTCGTCGCCCCACTTCATGAACGTCCGGATCGCCGTGGGCGCGGTGTAGAGGATCGAGACCTTGTACTTCTGGACGATCTCCCAGAAGCGGCCCTGGTGCGGGGTGTCGGGCGTGCCCTCGTACATGACCTGCGTCGCGCCGTTGGCCAGCGGGCCGTACACGATGTACGAGTGCCCCGTCACCCAGCCGACGTCGGCGGTGCACCAGTAGACGTCGGTCTCCGGCTTGAGGTCGAAGACCGCCCAGTGGGTGTACGCCGTCTGCGTGAGGTAGCCGCCGGAGGTGTGCAGGATGCCCTTCGGCTTCCCCGTCGTGCCGGACGTGTACAGGATGAACAGCGGGTGCTCGGCCTCGAACGCCTCCGGCGTGTGCTCGGCCGGCTGGCGGTCCACGAGGTCGTGCCACCAGGTGTCGCGGGTGTCGTCCCAGGCGACGTCCTGGCCGGTCCGGCGGACCACGAGCACGTGCTCGACGTTGCCCGCGCGCTCGACCGCCTCGTCGACGGCCGGCTTGAGCGCGGACGGCTTGCCGCGCCGGTAGCCGCCGTCGGCGGTGATGACGACCCGTGCGTCGGCGTCCTGGATGCGGGTCGCGAGCGCGTCCGAGGAGAAACCGCCGAAGACCACCGAGTGCGCGGCGCCGATCCGGGCGCAGGCCAGCATCGCGATCGCCGTCTCCGGGATCATCGGCATGTAGACGGCGACCCGGTCGCCCTTGCGCACCCCCAGCTCCAGCAGGGCGTTGGCGGCCTTGCTCACCTCGTCCTTGAGCTGGGCGTAGGTGATCGCGCGGCTGTCGCCGGGCTCGCCCTCGAAGTGGATGGCGACCCGGTCGCCGTGCCCCGCCTCGACGTGCCGGTCCACGCAGTTGTACGCGACGTTGAGTTCGCCGTCCTTGAACCACTTGGCGAACGGCGGGTTGGACCAGTCGAGCGTCTCGGTCGGCTCCTTCGCCCAGGTCAGCCGACGGGCCTGCTCGGCCCAGAAGCCGAGCCTGTCAGCCTTGGCCTGTTCGTACGCCTCCGCCGTGACATTGGCGTTCGCGGCCAGGTCGGCGGGGGGCGCGAACCTGCGCTCTTCGCGGAGCAGGTTGGCCAGGCTCTCGTTGCTCACGACATCTCCCTTTCCCAGGGTGTCCGTTGTGTCCCAGGCCACAGCTCATCAGACCGGATGGTCCGATGACAAGGGCCGACCGGAAATTGGTGTAGACCTGTTCGCGGCGGGGGCTCGCTTGCGGCTGCCCGGCGCCGTGGGGTCACACGTACCCACGGACGCCGGGCGCCTCGAGTTCACTTCCCGTCCGCCGTCGGCAGGCCGGTACCTCCGGCCGTCAGGCGGGCCGGCCGGCCCCGGCGGGCTGCTCGCCCTCCTCGGCCCGGTCCGATGCGGGGGACGGGTCCCGGGTGCTCGCCCGGTCGGCCGCGTCGGGTTCGCCGGCCACCTCGGGTTCGTCGGCCACCTCGGTCACCTCGGGCTCGTCGGGCTCGTCGGGGTCCCGGACGAGGGCGAACACTCCGTCGCCCTCCTCCTGCCTCAGCAGGTACGCCTGGGCCTCGCCCACGTGGAAGTACATGCCGTGCAGTTCCAGCTCGCCGTCCCGCAGGGCCCGCGCCACCGCGTCATGGGCGCGCAGGTGTTCCAGTTGCTGGACCACGTTGGTCAGGCACAGCTGCTCGACGGCGTCGGCGGGCCGGCGCCCGGCCAGCCGGGCCCAGGAGCCGTCGTCGCGGGTCAGACGCTCCAGGCTCGGCAGCGCGTGCCGCAACCACCGCTTGAGCGGCGTCCGCGCCCCCGAGGGATCGGTGTTGAGCAGCGTCTGCATGGCTCCGCAACCGGAGTGCCCGCACACCGTGATGGACCGCACCTTCAGTACGTCCACCGCGTACTCGATCGCCGCGGCCACCGAGTCGTCGCCGCTCTCCTCACCGGGCAGGGGCACCAGGTTGCCGACGTTCCGCACCACGAACAGGTCACCGGGACCACTGGAGGTGATCATCGAGGTGACCAGCCGGGAGTCGGCGCAGGTCAGGAACAGCTGCGAGGGCCGCTGCCCCTCGCGCGCCAGCCGGGACAGCTCCCCGCGGACCAGCGGCGCGGTGTTGCGCTGGAACGCGCTGATCCCGCGCGTCAGTTCGTACCCGTTGACCGCCCCGGGCTCGTTTCGCCGGTCGCCGGGCGGGGGCGGGGACTGCGGGCGTTCGCACTGGTGGTTGCGCCAGGCCGTCCAGGGGCGGCAGCGGCAGTTCCCGGACTCGTCCGGCTCGGAGATGCGCGTGCCGGGGCGGCGTCCGGTGATGTCCACCGAGCCGCCCTGCGCGGTGTGTGTCTTCTGCCAGTCCTGCAGCGTCTCGTACGCCGCGTGGTCCATGAAGGAACCGTCCAACTCCACGACGACGTCCGCCCCGTGGGGCACGAGATGCAGGGCCCGGCTGAGCCGTGGCACCGCGAGGAACGTCAACTGGCCTCGTACGTGTACGTGATGGACTCCTTCCCTCTCCTCGTGCGTGATGCGGGTGCGGGTCAGTCGATGCAGGGCGACGCCGACGGCCACGGCGATGCCCAGGGCGACACCCTCCAGAACGCCGGTGATCACCACGCCGCCCGTGGTGGCCGCGTACACCAGCACTTCGCGGTGGCGGGTCACCGTGCGGATGTGGTGCAGGGACACCATCGTGATGCCGATGGCCATGACCAGGGCGGCGAGCGAGGCGAGGGGGATGAGCTCCAGGGCCGGGACCATCAGCGCGGTGGCGATCACTACGAGAACGCCGTGCAGCATCGTGGAGTTCCGGCTGACGGCGCCCGCGTTCACGTTCGCGGTGCTGCGCACGGCGACGCCCGCGATCGGGAGTCCGCCGAGGGAACCCGAGACGATGTTGGCGGCGCCCTGCCCCAGCAGCTCGCGGTCGAGGTCCGAGCGTCCGACGCGCCCGGTCAGCTGCGGGCGGGCGGCCACCAGCTTGTCCACGGCTACGGCGCCGAGCAGGGACTGCACGCTGCACACCAGCGTGATGGTGAGGACGGCGGCGACCAGGCCGAGCACCGGGCCGTCGGGCAGCGCGGCCAGGGCGTGGTTGCTCCAGGACGGCAGGTCGACCCTGGGCAGGCGCAGCCCGGCGGCGACCGCGACCGCGGTGGACCCGGCCACGGCGACGAGTGCGGCCGGGACCTTGCGCAGTACGGTCCCGATACGGCCCGGGATCCGGGGCCAGAGCAGCAACAGGGCCAGGGTCAGCGCGCTCACCGACAAGGCGGCCGGATGCAGATCGGCCAGCTGGGCGGGCAGCGCCCGCAGGTTGTCGGGGACGGAGCTCTGCGGGGTGCCGCCCAGGACGATGTGCAGCTGGGCGACGGCGATGGTGACCCCGATGCCGGCGAGCATGCCGTGCACGATGGCGGGGCTGACGGCGAGGGCGGTGCGGGCCACGCGCAGACAGCCGAGGCCCAGTTGGGAGATGCCGGCGAGCACGGTGATGGCGCAGGTCGCCCGCCATCCGTACTGCTGGATGAGGTCGGCGGTCACCACCGTGAGACCGGCGGCGGGTCCGCTGACCTGGAGCGGGCAGCCGCCGAGCCGGCCGACGACGATTCCGCCCACCGCGGCGGCGACGAGGCCGGCCTGGAGGGGCGCGCCGGTGGCGAGGGCGATGCCCAGGGACAGGGGCAGGGCGATCAGGAAGACCGCGATCGAGGCCGACGCGTCGGCTCCGGCGATCCGGAAGCGGCGGCGGCGTGGCGGGCTGTGTGGCGGGTGGACGCGGTTGGTCCGTGACGAGTCGTCGGCACGGGTGGGGACGCAGGCGGACATGGTTCCCGTCTCCTCCGGGGCTGCGCGGTCGCGGTTCGTGGGGGTCCCCGCGTGGGCGGGGGTGGTCGCGGCCGTGGGTCACGGCGTACAGCGGCGGGATGCATGAACGCATGGCGAGTCGCTCGTGAATGCGAATCAGGAATGCGCTCAGTAAACGAATCGTAATCCAGAGTAAAAGGCGAGCATAGATATTCCACGCATATGGAGTAACGGCCCGCTCGGACGAGTGATTCGTGCGTTTGATCGGCTTGTCGTACTAATCCCTTCTCGGTCCCGTGCGACCTTGGCGGCGCTGACGGCACCTCCCGGTGCAGCACCCGACATCGCTCTCATCAGCGTTGGCCCGAGAGAAGGAAGAAGGTGGGCGGAACATGGCCGCCACCCACAGGATCGCCGCGGGTACCGCGATCGCCGCGGTCTGCGCCGCGTCGCTCGCCGGCTGCGGAATCGGCACGGACGCCTCCGGGGAAGGGGCGCAGGGTCCGCGGAAGGCGAAGCAGGCTCCCGCACCCAAGAGCGCCATCCGGCTGATCGGTGACGGCTCCACCGCGTACACCGGAGCGCAGCCCCACCTGCCGAAGCCCGAACGCCTCAAGCCCGGCCAGAAACCCCCGCAGTTCGTGGTCTTCTCCTGGGACGGAGCGGGGGAGGACAGCCAGAAGCTGTTCTCCCATTTCCGCAAAGTGGCCAAGGAGAACAACGCGACGATGACCTACTTCCTGAGCGGCGTGTACATGCTGCCGGAAGAGAAGCGGGACCTGTACCGGCCGCCGCAGCATTCACCGGGCAGTTCCGACATCGGCTTCAACGACGAGGAGGGCATCGCCGACACCGTCGAGCAGCTGCGCCTGGCCTGGCTGGAGGGGAACGAGATCGGCACCCACTTCAACGGCCATTTCTGCGGTGAGGGCCGGGGGGTCGGCGAGTGGTCGGTCGAGGACTGGAAAGACGAGATCGCCCAGGCCAAGCGGTTTGTGAAGACCTGGAAGACCACCACCGGCACGAAGAACGCGGCGCCGCTGCCCTTCGACTACGACAAGGAGCTGATCGGCGCCCGCACTCCGTGCCTGGAGGGCCAGGAGAACTTCATGAAGGCCGCCGCCGACCTGGGCTTCCGCTATGACAGCAGCGGCGTGAACAACCAGGTCTGGCCGAAGAAGAAGCACGGCCTGTGGGACGTGTCGCTGCAGCTCGTGCCGTTCCCCGGGCACTCCTTCGAGCAGCTCACCATGGACTACAACTTCATGGTCAACCAGTCGGGCACCACCACCCAGGGTGACCCGGCCAAGCACGACTTCTGGGGCGACCAGATGCGCGACGGCCTGCTCCAGGGCTTCTACCGCGCCTACGACGGCAACCGCGCTCCGCTGATCATCGGCAACCACTTCGAGTCCTGGAACGGCGGCACGTACATGCGCGCCGTCGAAGAGGTCGTCGAGGAGGTGTGCACCAAGGAGGAGGTGCGCTGCGTCTCCTTCCGGCAACTCGTCGACTGGCTGGACGCCCAGGACCCCGAGGTGCTGAAGAAGCTGCGCACCCTGAAGGTCGGCGAGGCGCCGAAGCAGGGCTGGGCGTCCTTCCTGTCGGCCGACCCGGCCCCGGCGCCGAAGGGCGTGCCCGGGGCGCCGGCGGCCAGGGGGTAGCGTCAGGCGGGGGTGGCGGTGGCGACCTCCTCGCCGAGGACGAAGCCGGGGTCGACCTGGTCCGCGAGGTCGGCCCCGGTGCGCTCGTTGCCCCAGCTGCGGGCGTTCTTCAGGTGGAAGTGCACCATCTGCTGCGTGTACCGCTCCCAGTCCCGCTGCCCGTAGGTCACGTCGACGGCCGTCTGCAGCAGGCGCAGGGCGCGGCGGTTGGCGTCCTCCAGGAGGGCGAACCTGGGCGGCCGGCCCTTCTCCATGGCGCGCACCCAGTCCGAGTGCCCGACCGTCGCGAGCAGGTCGTCACCGACCTCGGCCCGCAGGAAGTCGAGGTCGTCCTGGCCCTGCACCTTGTTGCCGATCACCTGGAGGGTGACGCCGTAGTCCCGGGCGTACTCCCTGTACTGGCGGTAGACGGAGACCCCCTTCCGGGTCGGCTCGGCGACGAGGAACGTGATGTCGAAGCGGGTGAACATGCCGGAGGCGAACGAGTCCGAGCCGGCCGTCATGTCGACCACGACGTACTCGTCACGGCAGTCGACCAGGTGGTTGAGGCACAGCTCCACCGCTCCCGTCTTGGAGTGGTAGCAGGCGACTCCCAGGTCGGCTTCCGTGAAGGGCCCGGTGACCATCAAACGGACCGTGTCGCCGTCGAGTTCCACCGGCCGGGCGCAGGCGTCGTAGACCGGGTTGTCCTCGCGCACGCGCAGCAGCCGCGAGCCCTCGCCGGGCGGCGTGGTCTTGATCATCGTCTCGGCGGAGGCGATGCGCGGGTTGTCGCCGCGCAGGTAGTCCTTGATCAGCGGCAGGTGCTCACCCATCGCGGGCAGTCCCGCCGCCTCCGCCTCGTCGAGGCCGAGGGCGGCGCCCAGGTGCTGGTTGATGTCGGCGTCGATGGCGACGACGGGGGCGCCGGTCGCGGCGAGATGGCGGATGAACAGGGAGGACAGCGTCGTCTTGCCGCTGCCGCCCTTCCCGACGAAAGCAATTTTCATGTTCACCAAGGGTAGTGGTCCGATAGCTTTAAGTGGCAAACGGGCGTGAGGAAGACCACTCCTTCGTGGGGTGTGCTCCCAAGGTGCGTACTGTCGTACTCATGAGTACGACAGGCGCGACCGCCGATCCGCTCGCGGCCCTGGGTGCACTGCCCGGCGTGGCCGAGTCCGTGGAATCCGTGCGCAAGTCCGTGGACCGGGTCTACGGGCACCGGATCATGCGGCGCCGGAGCAACGCGATCACCTCCGAGGCGGCACTGCGCGGCGCCCGCGGCTCGGCGGCGCTGTCCGGTGCGGACTGGGCGCTGGAGGAGGTGCGCCGGCGTACCGACTTCAGCGGCGAGGGCGAGGTGCGCACCATGGGCGCCGCCCTGCGGCTGACCGCGGAGGCCGGGCAGCTGCTCTCGATCTGGCGGCAGTCACCGCTGCGGGTGCTGGCCCGGCTGCACCTGGTCGCGTCGGCGGACCAGGGGGACGAGGTAGGGCGCCCGCGGCATGCGGGTGAGCCGGTGGACGAGCCGCTGGTCGAGCTGCCGCTGCCGAGCGCCGAGGAGGCGCACGGCCGGCTGGAGGGCCTGGCCGAGCTGATCGTCGCGGGCAGTTCCGCGCCGGCCCTCGTGACGGCCGCCGTGGTGCACGGCGAACTCCTCGCGCTGCGCCCCTTCACCTCCCACAACGGCCTGGTCGCGCGCGCGGCGGAACGCATCGTGCTGGTCGGCAGCGGTCTGGACCCGAAGTCGGTGTGCCCGGCCGAGGTCGGCCACGCGGAGCTGGGCCGGGCGGCGTACCTGGCCGCCCTGGACGGTTATGTCTCCGGCACCCCGCAGGGCATGGCGGCCTGGATCGAACACTGTGCCAAGGCCGTCGGGCTGGGCGCGCGCGAGTCGACGGCGGTGTGCGAGGCGCTGCAGCGCGGAGCGGCGTAAGCGGGGTCTTGAGTCCTGCGGCGGCTTTTTTGCGGCCGGTTGTGCCCGGAATTGTGCGCAGAATGCGGCGGTACGAGGATGGACTCGTACCGCCGCTGGCATGCACATCGAGTTACCAAGCGTCCTCGATATATGCCCATCAGGTCGGGAACTTCTGCCCGTCACCTGGTGCGGCTGGCCCGTAATCGACGGGTCGACGTCGCGTGGGTGCCCGATGTCCATGCTCGGTCCGTGGGGCCAATGTGCGTTTTAAGGCGATCCTCTCGGATGTCCTTGGTCTCGCGGGCCGTTGACTCCTTTGTACTCCTGGACCCGGGCAAGCGGAAGTCCTGCCCGCACTTCTTTACTTTCGGGTTCAAATACGGCTCGAAGGGCCGGTTTCTGTCGGGCGTCGACGCAGGTCAGACCACCGCCGCCCGGCGCCGGCTGGCGTACCAGACGAGACCCGCGGTGGCCGCCGCGGCGCCTATCGCGGCGGCGGCGACCAGTGCCGGGCGCGGGGGCACGGAGAACGCCGGAATGCGCTGCTTGAGCCGGACGGGCCGGTGGAAGTCGAGAATCGGCCACTTGCGCGCGAGGGCCTCGCGGCGCAGGGTCCGATCCGGGTTCACGGCGTGCGGATGGCCGACGGACTCCAGCATCGGCAGATCGGTGGCCGAGTCGCTGTAGGCGTAGCACCGGGACAGGTCGTATCCCTCGGAGGCGGCCAGCTCCCGGATCGCCTCCGCCTTCGTCGGGCCGTACGCGTAGTACTCCACGTCTCCGGTGAAGCAGCCGTCGTCGCCCACGACCATGCGGGTCGCCACCACGCGGTCCGCGCCGAGCAGCTCCCCGATCGGCTCCACGACCTCGGCGCCCGACGTGGAGACGATCACGACGTCCCGGCCGGCCGTGTGGTGCTCCTCGATGAGGGAGGCCGCCTCGTCGTAGATGATCGGGTCGATCAGGTCGTGCAGCGTCTCGGCGACGAGCTGTTTGACCTGCTGGACGTTCCAGCCGCGGCACAGCGCGGACAGGTACGTGCGCATGCGCTCCATCTGGTCGTGGTCGGCACCGCCCGCGAGGAAGACGAACTGGGCATATGCGGTACGCAAGACGGCCCGGCGGTTGATCAGACCGCCTTGGTAGAACGACTTGCTGAACGTCAGCGTGCTCGACTTCGCAATGACCGTCTTGTCCAGGTCAAAGAAGGCCGCTGTGCGGGGCAACGAGTGGTTTTCCACGACCCAGAGCATAGGCGCAGCCCATTCGGCGTAAGGTGGGGCGCGTGGGTTTGCCTGAGAGGGCTCTCGGGTACACCATGGAAGTCACGGATCGTTCGCGACCGTGCTAACCCGGTCCGACTCCTCCCCCCCCGAGTCGGCCGTGGAGACGACCCCCGCTCTCCCCCCCGGCGGGGGTCGTCGCATGTCCGGGTGGGTTTTTCCGTTTCTGTGGGCCGTGAGGCGCTGTGGTGCGGTGGCGGCGGCATGGATATGGCATGCCCATGACTTACTACTCTGCGTAGCCATCGTGCTGCTCTGTGAATGCTGGGCCGGACTGCTCTGCGGATGTCGCACAGGCATGGGGTGCGGTCACCGGTACGAGTGATGGCGATATTCACAACCACCGGGTTGTCCACAGTTATTGACCAAGATCCACACGATTTCCCGGATCGCTGCACTGTGATTCCCACGCGTCCCGGCCGCGCAGAGTTCCCGGCCGGTTCTGTTTGTCCGACGTACATGGCCGGTTTCCAACGGCCTGCACGGGGAGACCGGTCGCCGGTTCTCCACATGAGATGCGTGAGATGCACCAGATGCGTGAGATGCGTGAGAAGCCGCTGAGGGGGACACAGTCCATGACCGGAACCGTCACACACGACCCGCCGCGCGCCGGAGGCCGACCGACCGCACCGCTGATCGTCACCGAGGACGCCGATCTCCTCGACGACCTGCTGCGCCTGTGCGCGGCGGCCGGCGCCACCCCCGAGGTGTACCCCACGGTGCCCGAACGCCGCGGCGGATGGGAGGCGGCGCCGCTCGTCCTGGTCGGCGACGACGCCGCCCGGCACCTGCGCGGGGTCACCCGCAGACGTGGGGTGGTCCTGATCGGCCGCGACCAGGACGACTCCGGGGTCTGGCAGCGGGCGGTCGAGATCGGCGCCGACCACGTCCTGATGCTGCCCGACGGCGAGCAGTGGCTGGTCGACCGCATCGCCGACGTCGCCGAAGGCGTCGGCCGGCCCGCCCTCACCGTCGGCGTCATCGGCGGCCGCGGCGGCGCCGGTGCCTCCACGCTGGCCTGCGCACTCGCCGTCACCTCGGCGCGGGAGGGGCTGCGCACCCTGCTGGTGGACGCCGATCCGCTGGGCGGCGGGCTCGACGTGCTCCTCGGCGGCGAGACGAGCGAGGGACTGCGGTGGCCCGCGTTCGCCGCCTCACGCGGGCGGGTCGGGGGCGGCGCGCTGGAGGAGTCACTGCCCGAGCTGCACTCGCTGCGGGTGCTCAGCTGGGACCGCGGCGACTGCGTCGCCGTTCCGCCCCGGGCCGTCCGCGCGGTACTCGCCGCGGCCCGCCGGCGGGGCGGCACGGTCGTCGTCGACCTGCCGCGTCGGATCGACGACTCGGTCGCCGAGATCCTCACCCAGCTCGACCTCGGTCTTCTCGTCGTCCCGGCCGAGCTGCGGGCCGTCGCCGCGGCCGGCCGGGTGGCGTCCGCCGTCGGCATGGTCCTGCGCGACCTGCGGGTCGCCGTGCGCGGACCGTACGCGCCGGGGCTCGACGACCGCGAGGTGGCCCGGCTGCTCGGGCTGCCGCTGGCCGGCGAGGTGCCGGTCGAGGCGGGCCTGCTCCGGGCGACCGAGGCGAAACAGCCGCCGGGCGGAACCGGCCGCGGACCGCTGGCGCGCTTCTGCCGGCAGTTCTGGGAGCGGGCGCTGGCGGAGGCGGGGGCCGGGTGAGGAGCTGAACGGGGGCTGAAGGGGGGCGGTGCTGAGGGGGAGGCGGGCGCGTGCTGAGCGAGGTGAGGAGTGTGGCGGTGGGAGCGGTGACTGGCGTGGCCGTGGGAGCGGTGACGGATGCGGAAAGGGGCGGGGTGCCGGATGCGGAGAGGGGCGTGGGCGTGGCTGTGCACACAGGCGTAGGTGCCGGCGCGGCAAGAGCTGTGGGGGTGATTGCGGAGAGCGGTGTGGTGATGAGCGAGGAGAGGGGTGTGGGGGTGAGCGTGGGAGGTGTGGGGGCGAGCGCTGAGGTTCGTGCCGTGGCCGGCGTGGCGGCGGGGGCGGTGCTGGATGCCGGGATGCTCGATGGTGTGCGGCGGTGGCTCGCCGAGAGCGGGGGCGAGCCGACGCCCGCGCGCGTGGCGCAGGCCCTGCGGGAACAGGGACGGGTGCTGGGGGACGCCGAGATCCTCGGCGCCGCCCGGCGGTTGCGGTCCGAGCTGGTCGGCAGCGGCCCGCTGGAGCCGCTGCTGAGTGACCCCTCCGTCACCGATGTACTGGTGTCCGCCCCCGACCGGGTCTGGGTGGACCGGGGCGGCGGCCTGGAACTGACGTCCGTGTCCTTCACGGACGCCGGTGCGGTACGGAGGCTGGCGCAACGCCTCGCCGCCGTGGCCGGGCGGCGGCTGGACGACGCCCGGCCGTGGGCGGACGCCCGGTTGCCCGACGGCACGCGGCTGCACGCGGTGCTGCCTCCCGTCGCCGTCGGCTGCACCTGCCTGTCGCTACGGGTGGTGCGACCGCGCGCGTTCACGCTCGGCGAGCTGGTGGCGGCTGGCACGGTGCCGCCGGGCGGCGACCGGGTGCTGCGGGCGCTGGTGCGGGCGCGGCTGTCCTTCCTCGTCAGCGGTGGCACGGGCAGCGGGAAGACCACGCTGCTGAGCGCGTTGCTCGGGCTCGTCGGGCCGGGGGAGCGGATCGTGCTCGCCGAGGACTCGGCGGAGCTGCGGCCCGACCATCCGCACGTGGTCCGACTGGAGGCCAGACCCGCCAACCAGGAGGGCGCGGGCCTGGTGACGCTGGAGGACCTGGTACGGCAGGCGCTGCGCATGCGGCCGGACCGGCTGGTCGTCGGGGAGGTGCGCGGGCCCGAGGTGGTCCACCTGCTCGCGGCGCTCAACACGGGCCACGAGGGCGGATGCGGGACGGTCCACGCCAACGCCGCCGCGGACGTACCCGCCCGGCTGGAGGCGCTCGGCACCGCCGCAGGGCTCGACCGGGCCGCCCTGCACAGCCAGTTGGCGGCGGCGCTGTCGGTGGTCCTGCACCTGGTGCGGGACCGCGCCGGACGGCGGCGGATCGCCGAGGTCCATGTGCTGGACCGGGACCCGACGGGGCTGGTGCGGACGGTGCCCGCGCTGCGCTGGGGCACGGAGGCGTTCGCGTACGAGCGGGGTTGGGAGCGGCTGCGGGAGCTGTTGCGGAGTGGATGCGCGGCGCGGGGCGACGGCACGCCCGAACGGGGCGATGAGTACGGGGGCTGGGATGACCGGGAGGACGGGGAGCGGCGATGACCGGGAGCACGGGGGCGGGAATGGCCGGGGCGACGAGTGATCTGGCGATGGGCGCGGCCGTGGCGTGTCTGGGGGCGGCGGCCTGGCTGGCAGGAGGCTGGTACTCCGGGGCGCGGCGGGCACGGTTGCTGCTGGCGGGCGGCGGGACGGCCGGGGCCGGTCCGCCGGCGGCCCGCTGGGTGGCGGACGGGCTGCGGAGGGCCGGCGGGCGGCTGCGGACCGAGTGGTGGTCCCTGGTGGGCGGCCTGGTGCTGGCACTGCTCACCGCCTCGCCGGTGCCCGCGCTCGCGGGTGCGGCCGGGGTGCCGGTGCTGCGCCGGGTCCGGCTGGCCGCACGGGCGCGGCGCGCGCGGGAACGCCGGCAGGCGGCGGTGATCGCGCTCTGTGCGGTGCTCGCCGGCGAGGTGCGGGCGGGACGCCAGCCCGGGGAGGCGCTGCTGTGGGCGGCGCGGGAGTCCGGAGGGCTCGGTGACGTCGGAGGCAGGGTGCTGGCGGCGGCCCGGTTCGGCGGTGACGTCCCCGGCGCCCTCGCGGCGGCGGCCCGGGAGCCGGGTGCCGAGGGGCTGCGCGGACTCGCGGCCTGCTGGCGGGTGGCCGTCGACCAGGGGGCGGGGCTGGCGGACGGGCTGGACCGGCTGGAGGGCGCGTTGCGCGCCGAACGGGACCAGCGGCTGGACCTGCACGCCCAGTTGGCGGGCGCCCGCGCCACGGCGGTGATGCTCGCGGGCCTGCCGCTCCTGGGGCTTCTCCTCGGCGTCGCCATGGGTGCCGACCCGCTGCGCGTGCTGCTGCACACCGGGGCGGGGCTGGGCTGTCTGCTGGCCGGCGGGGTGCTGGAGGCGCTGGGGTTGTGCTGGGTGACGCGGATCGTGCGGGGAGCGGAGGCGGCCGGGTGAACGGGGAACTTGTCCACAGGCTGGGGACGGCCGCGGGGGTGGCGCTGGGGGTGGCGCTGGCCGCCGGGTGGCTCGCGCGGTTGCTGGGGGACGCCCGGCGCGGGCGGAGGGCGCGGCGGCGGCTCGCCGTCCTGCTGGGCCCGGCACGGGCGCGTGCGGCACCAGGCGTGGATGTACGCGGCGCCGTGCGCGGTTGGCTGCCGCTGCTGGGCACGGCGTGTGCCGGGTGGGCGCTGGTCGGAGGCTTCGCCGGCGTCCTCGTGGGGGCAGCCGTCGCTGCCGGGCTGCGCTGGTGGCGACTTCGGCAGGCGGCCGGCGGTGCGACCGCCGCCACGGCTGCTTCGGGCGCCGAGGTCGAGGCCGCGGCCCGCGAACTGCCACTTGCGGCGGACCTGCTGGCGGCCTGCATCGCGGCGGGTGCCGCGCCGGTGGCCGCCGCCCGGGCCGTGGGCGACGCCCTCGGTGGTCCGGTCGGCAAGGCGCTGGCGCGTGGCTCCGCCGAGGTACGGCTCGGCGGTGAGCCGGGCGCTGCCTGGCACGCCCTGGCCGTGCTGCCGGGCGCCGGAGGCCTGGCTCGGCTGCTGGAACGGGCGGACGTGTCCGGGCTGCCCGCCGCCGGACCGGTCGCGCGGCTCGCCGCCCAGGCACGCGCCGACTGGGCGCGGGCCACGACGGCCCGGGCCCGGCGGGCGGCCGTCATGGTCACCGCGCCGGTGGGGCTGTGCTTCCTGCCCGCGTTCATCGCCGTGGGCGTCCTGCCGGTGGTGATCGGCCTGGCGGACGGGGTGCCGGGCGGGATGTCGGGCGGGGGTGGTCGGTGACGGCGGGTCGACGGGTGGACCGGCGGATGAACCAGCAGGTGGACAAGTAGGCGATGCAGGCGTCCCGGCAGGCAACGGGACTGATCCTTACGGGGGTTGTAATGCGGCAGGTGGTACGGGCAAGGCTGCGTGCGGCGCGGCGGGACACGGGGATGGTCACGTCGGAGTACGCGATGGGAATCGTGGCGGCGGTGGCTTTCGCCGTCGTCCTCTACAAGGTGCTGACGAGCGGGGCGGTCAGCGCGGAGTTGCAGGGCATCGTGAAGCAGGCGCTCGATGCGCGGATGTGAGCGGGGAGCGGTCGGGAACTCCGACCGGGGGTTCGTGACGGCGGAGACGGCCGTGGTGCTGCCGGTGCTGGTGATGTTCTCGATGGCGTTGGTGTGGTGCCTGCTGGTGGTGGCCGCGCAGATCCAGTGCGTGGACGCGGCCCGGACGGGCGCCCGTGCGGCGGCCCGGCAGGACACCGCCGACGCGGTCGAGGCGGTCGCCCGGGAAGCGGCACCGCGCGGTGCGCGGGTCACCGTCCACCGGGAGGCGGGCCGGGTCCGCGTGGTCGTGGTGGCCGAGCCGCCGGTACTGCGCGGGCTCCCGTTCGAGGTACGGGAGGAGGCCGTGGCGTCGGTCGAGGCCGCGCCGGTGGAGGGCACGGCGGCGGAGGCGACGCCGGTCGAGGCCGCGCCGGTGGAGGGCACGCCGGTGGAGGGCACGACGGGGGCGGGTTCGTGAAGCGCGACGGCCGTGCCCCGTCGGCAGCCGCCCGCGCCGTCCGGTCGGCCGCCCACCGCCGTGTCCGGTCGGCAGTAGACCGACGTTCCCGGCCGGCGGCCGACCGGGGCTCTGCCACCGTCTGGAGCGTCGGTGCCGTTGCCGTGCTGTGCCTCGTGTTCGGCGTCGTACTGGCCCTGGGGCAGGCCGTCGTGGCACGGCACCGTGCGGCCGGCGGCGCCGATCTCGCGGCGCTCGCGGCGGCGGACCACTGGTCGCAGGGCGGCTCGGCGGCCTGTTCCCGGGCCGACCGGATCGCGCGGGCGCAGGGCACGCGGCTCGTGCGGTGTGTGCTCACCGGCCGGGTATCGGACGTGACGGCGGCGTCCGGACGGGGCCCGTTCGCGGCGGAGGTCAGGGCGCGGGCGGGCCCGCCGGAGGCGGTTCCTGCGCGGGTCGGCCCACCGGTGGCTCCGCTCGTCGGTCCACCGGTTGGTCCACCGGTTGGTCCACCGGTTGGTCCACCGGTTGGTCCGCTGGTTGCTCCGCCGGTTGGTCCAGCAGCACCGTGAGCAGCCGCACCGCCCCCCTCTTGTGCAGCGGGTCGTTGCCGTTGCCGCACTTGGGGGACTGGATGCAGGACGGGCAGCCGGCGTCGCACTCGCAGGACGCGATGGCCTCGCGGGTGGCGGCGAGCCAGTCGCGGGCCGTGTGGAAGGCGCGCTCCGCGAAGCCCGCGCCGCCGGGATGACCGTCGTAGACGAAGACCGTCGGCAGCAGGGTGTCCGGGTGCAGCGGTACGGACACACCGCCGATGTCCCAGCGGTCGCAGGTCGCGAACAGCGGCAGCATGCCGATCGAGGCGTGCTCGGCGGCGTGCAGGGCACCGCCGAGGATCTCCGGGTTGATCCGGGCGGCGTCCAGCTGGTCCTCGGTGACGGTCCACCACACGGCACGGGTGCGCAGCGTACGGGGAGGGAGGTCGAGTTTCGTCTCGCCCAGCACTTCGCCGGTGATCAGACGCCGGCGCAGGAAGGAGACCACCTGGTTGGTGACCTCGACGGAGCCGTAGCACAGGCGTCCGTCGCCCCACGGGACCTCGATGTCGGTCTCGAGGACGGAGATGGAGGTGGTGTCGCGGGCGACCGTCGAGTACGGCGGACTGGCCTGCTCGACCAGGGCGACCGAGTCCTCCAGGTCGAGGGAGCGCACCAGATAGGTGCGGCCCTGGTGCAGGTGCACGGCGCCCTCGTGGACCGTCGTGTGGGCGGCACCGGCGTCCACCGTGCCCAGCAGCCGGCCGGTGCCCGCCTCGACGACTTGCACCGGTCGTCCGCCCTCGCCGCGGATGTCGGTGAGGTCGGCGGCCCGCTCCCGGCGCGTCCAGTGCCAGGCCCGGGTCCGGCGGCGCAGCAGCTTGGCGGCCTCCAGCTGGGGGAGCAGTTCCTCGCAGGCGGGCCCGAAGAGCTTCAGGTCCTCGTCGGTCAGCGGCAGCTCGGCCGCCGCCGCGCACAGATGCGGGGCCAGGACGTAGGGATTGTCGGGGTCGAGGACCGTGGATTCCACCGGCTGGCCGAACAGCGCCTCGGGATGATGGACGAGGAAGGTGTCCAGCGGGTCGTCCCGGGCGACCAGCACCGCCAGCGCCCCCTGTCCGGAGCGGCCCGCCCGGCCCGCCTGCTGCCACAGCGAGGCGCGGGTGCCCGGGTAGCCGGCGATCACCACGGCGTCCAGGCCGGAGACGTCGAGGCCGAGTTCGAGGGCGTTGGTGGCCGCGAGACCGAGGAGTTCACCCGAATGGAGGGCGCGTTCCAGGGCGCGGCGTTCCTCGGGCAGATAGCCGCCGCGGTACGCCGCGACACGCCGGGCCAGCGACCGGTCCACCTCGCCCAGGCGCTCCTGGGCGATCACCGAGATCAGCTCGGCGCCGCGCCGGGAGCGTACGAAGGTGATCGAACGCATGCCCTGCACGGTGAGGTCGGTGAGCAGGTCGGCGGCCTCGGCGGTGGCGGTGCGGCGGACCGGGGCGCCCTTCTCGCCCTCCAGCTCGGTCAGCGGCGGCTCCCAGAGGGCGAACACCAGTTCACCTCGGGGTGAGGCGTCGTCGGCGACCTCGACGACCGGCAGGCCGGTGAGCCGGCGGGCGGCCACCGCGGGATCGGCGGCGGTGGCGGAGGCCAGCAGGAACACCGGGGAGGCGCCGTAGCGGGCGCACAGGCGGCGCAGCCGGCGCAGCACCTGGGCGACGTGGGAGCCGAAGACGCCGCGGTAGGTGTGGCACTCGTCGATGACGACGTACTTCAGCGCCTTCAGGAAGGAGGACCAGCGGGGGTGGGAGGGCAGGATGCCGCGGTGCAGCATGTCCGGGTTGGTGAGGACGTAGGTGGCGTACTGGCGGATCCACTCGCGTTCCTCGAACGGCGTGTCGCCGTCGTACACCGCGGCGCGCACCGACGCGCCGAGCGGTTGTGCAAGTTCCTTCACCGAACGGCACTGGTCGGCGGCGAGCGCCTTCGTCGGTGCCAGGTACAGGGCGGTGGCGCCACGGCCGTTCGGGGCCTCGGAGCCGTCCACGAGGGTGGACAGGACGGGCACCAGGTAGGCCAGGGACTTGCCGGACGCGGTGCCGGTGGCGACGACCACCGAGTCGCCGTCCAGCGCGTGCTCGGCGGCGCGTGCCTGGTGGGCCCAGGGGTGTCCGATGCCCGCGTCCCGTACGGCCGCGACGACCTCCGGGCGAATCCGATCGGGCCAGACGGCATGGCGGCCCTCGCGCGGGGGCAAGTGCTCCGTATGAGTGATGCGCGACGCCCTGCCCGGTCCCGCGGCGAGCCCGTCCAGTACCGTGCGTGGTTCCGGTCGGGAGGCGGGGTCCGTCGAGGGTCGATCGGGTCGGTGATTGGTGGCCATCGGCATCGAGTGTGTCACCGGCGTGACGGACAATGGGAGGAAGGCGTCGTGCACGCCTGCCGGTAAGTGATTGAATGCCATCGCGGCTGGCGAACCGTCCTTGGGGCTCCCAAGCCGAAATGTCCCGAGGGACGACCGCTCGATAGCAAGGTGCTGGAGGATCCGTGGACCTGTCCCTGTCGACCCGTACCGTCGGCGATCGTACGGTCGTCGAGGTCGGTGGCGAAATTGACGTATACACCGCGCCCAAGCTGCGCGAGCAGCTGGTCGAGCTGGTGAACGACGGGAGTTTCCACCTCGTCGTCGACATGGAGGGCGTGGACTTCCTCGACTCCACCGGGCTCGGCGTGCTGGTCGGCGGCCTGAAGCGGGTGCGTGCCCATGAGGGCTCGCTCCGCCTGGTCTGCAACCAGGAGCGCATTCTCAAGATCTTCCGCATCACCGGCCTCACCAAGGTGTTCCCGATTCACACCTCGGTCGAGGAAGCGGTGGCGGCCACCGACTGACGACCGGCACCGATCCCGGGCCCGCGGGCCCGGGACGCCGAGTTGACGTTGAACCGGAGGGGCCGGGCTTCGGCGGCCCGGCCCCTTTCGACCGCACGCCCGTAGTTTCAGAGGGGGATGCATGGCCACCGTCGAACTCCGCTTCAGCGCGTTGCCCGAGCATGTACGGACCGCCCGGCTGGTGGCGGCCGCGGTGGCACGCAGGGCCGGAGTGGACGAGGCCGTCCTCGACGAGGTCAGGCTCGCCGTCGGCGAGGCCTGCACCCGGGCCGTCGGGCTGCATCAGAGCGTGGGCATCACGGCGCCGGTGAAGGTGTCGCTGATCGAGGAGGAGAAGCAGTTCTCCATCGAGGTCGGCGACGAGGCGCCGCACGCGACACCCGGGGGCGCCGGCCCCGGAGCCGGCGACGACGTGGAGGCCGATGAGGACGAGATGGGCCTCGCGGTCATCAGCGGGCTCGTCGACGACGTCGAGGTCACCGCCGGGGAGGACGGCGGCCTGATCCGCATGACCTGGCCGACCGCCGACCCGATCGTGCCGATGGCCTGACGCTCGCCCCGTCAGCCGTCAGCCGTCAGCCGTCAGCCGTCAGCCGTCAGCCGTCAGCCGTCAGCCGTCTCGGGCCGTCCCTCACCAGTCCTCCGAAGGGCCCTACCTCGTAGGGCCCTTTGTCATGTGCGGAAACAGCAGCTCACGCATACAGTGGGTTCGTGCGGGCGCTAAGTGAATGAATTCACGAACAGCCGCACGACAAATGGATCACGGCCTTTTGATCTCCCTCAATGCTTTCAGGGCATTACCGCTATCCGATTGACAGGCCAATTCTATTTGTCGCGCACTGTTTTGATCAGCTTCCGGTTACCTACAATCCGTCCACATCTTGAGCTCAGCCCAAGCGTCAAGGAGGACGAATGGCGGAGCTTTCTACCCATCGGTTGGACCCTCATCAGTTGGGCGACCCCTCGACCCTCGCAGCCGCCGTGCTGACCGACGGCAACCGCGTCATGGTGGCGGTCATCGCCGCCGTCGCGCTCGCAGCGCTGGTGGTCGCGGGCATCCTGGTGCGCCAGGTGCTCGCGGCGGGCGAGGGAACCGACAGCATGAAGAAGATCGCGGCGGCCGTCCAGGAAGGCGCGAACGCCTATCTGGCCCGGCAGCTGCGCACGCTCGGCGTATTCGCCGTCGTCGTGTTCTTCCTGCTCATGCTGCTGCCCGCGGACGACTGGAATCAGCGTGCCGGACGATCGGTGTTCTTCCTGATCGGTGCGGCGTTCTCGGCGGGCACCGGCTATATCGGCATGTGGCTCGCCGTGCGCAGCAATGTGCGCGTCGCCGCGGCGGCGCGGGAAGCGACACCGGGCGAGGGAGAGCCGAAAAAGGATCTCACCCTCGTCTCGCACAAAGCGATGAAGATCGCATTTCGCACGGGTGGCGTCGTCGGCATGTTCACGGTGGGGCTCGGCCTGCTGGGCGCCTCCTGCGTGGTGCTGGTGTACGCGGCCGACGCGCCGAAGGTGCTGGAGGGCTTCGGCCTCGGCGCGGCGCTCATCGCCATGTTCATGAGGGTGGGCGGCGGCATCTTCACCAAGGCCGCCGACGTCGGCGCCGACCTGGTCGGCAAGGTCGAGCAGGGGATCCCGGAGGACGATCCGCGCAATGCCGCGACCATCGCCGACAACGTGGGCGACAACGTCGGCGACTGTGCGGGCATGGCGGCCGACCTCTTCGAGTCGTACGCCGTGACGCTGGTGGCCGCGCTGATCCTCGGCAAGGTCGCCTTCGGTGACTCCGGGCTGGCGTTCCCGCTGCTGGTGCCCGCGATCGGCGTGGTCACGGCCATGATCGGCATCTTCGCCGTGGCACCGCGCCGTGCCGACCGCAGCGGCATGTCCGCGATCAACCGCGGGTTCTTCATCTCCGCGACGATCTCGCTGGTGCTGGTGGCGGCGGCCGTCTTCCTGTACCTGCCCGGAAGGTACTCCGAGCTCGACGGCGTCACCGACGCGGCGATCTCGGGCAAGAGCGGCGACCCGCGCGTCCTCGCCCTCGTCGCCGTGGCGATCGGCATCGTGCTGGCCGCCCTGATCCAGCAGCTCACCGGCTACTTCACCGAGACCACCCGACGGCCCGTCAAGGACATCGGCAGGACCTCGCTCACCGGCCCCGCCACCGTCATCCTGGCCGGCATCTCCATCGGCCTGGAATCGGCCGTCTACACCGCCCTGTTGATCGGCCTCGGTGTCTACGGGGCGTTCCTGCTCGGTGGCGCGTCGATCACGCTGGCGCTGTTCGCGGTGGCGCTGGCCGGCACCGGCCTGCTCACCACGGTCGGCGTGATCGTCGCCATGGACACCTTCGGGCCGGTCTCCGACAACG
Organism: Streptomyces hamibioticus; assembly: GCF_047946815.1. Lineage (NCBI taxonomy): Bacteria > Bacillati > Actinomycetota > Actinomycetes > Kitasatosporales > Streptomycetaceae > Streptomyces > Streptomyces hamibioticus. Next base: position 3,369,638 of record NZ_JBKKQY010000001.1, on the reverse strand, counting down.
CCCAGGGCATCGCCGAGATGTCCGGCGACGTCCAGGGCGAGGGCGCGCAGGTCCTCACCGACCTGGACGCCGTCGGCAACACCACCAAGGCCATCACCAAGGGCATCGCCATCGCCACCGCGGTCCTCGCGGCGGCGGCGCTGTTCGGGGCGTACCGCGACGCCATCGCCACCGGCGCAAGAGACGTGGGCGAACGGCTCAGCGGTGACGGAGCGCCGCTGACCTTGATGATGGACATCTCCCAGCCCAACAACCTCGTCGGGCTGATCGCCGGCGCGGCGGTCGTCTTCCTCTTCTCCGGACTGGCGATCAACGCCGTGTCGCGGTCGGCGGGTTCGGTCGTCTACGAGGTGCGCCGGCAGTTCCGGGAGAAGCCCGGGATCATGGACTACAGCGAGAAACCGGAGTACGGCAAGGTCGTCGACATCTGCACCAGGGACGCCCTGCGAGAGCTCGCCACGCCCGGCCTGCTCGCCGTGATGGCGCCCATCTTCATCGGGTTCACGCTCGGCGTGGGCGCGCTCGGGGCCTTCCTGGCGGGCGCGATCGGCGCGGGCACGCTGATGGCGGTGTTCCTGGCCAACTCCGGTGGCGCCTGGGACAACGCCAAGAAGCTCGTCGAGGACGGCCACCACGGCGGCAAGGGCAGCGATGCCCACGCCGCCACGGTCATCGGCGACACGGTCGGCGACCCCTTCAAGGACACCGCGGGACCGGCGATCAACCCGCTGCTGAAGGTGATGAACCTGGTGGCGCTGCTGATCGCACCCGCCGTGATCCAGTTCTCCTACGGCGCCGACAAGAGCATCGCCGTACGGGTGCTGATCGCGGCCGTCTCGGCCGTGGTGATCATCGGCGCGGTCTACGTCTCCAAGCGGCGCGGCATCGCCGTGGGTGACGAGGACAACGCCGACCGGGAGCCCAAGTCCCCCGACCCGGCGGTGGTTTCGTAGACCCGCGCACCGCGAGGGAACGGGCCCGGCTCAAGGCGCGGGCGGGCGGCGCGCATTGACGCGTCGCCCGCCCGCGTCGTGCGTGTGCGCCGCGTGTGTGCGCCCCCGAGCCGTGAGCCTTCTCTCGTCTGTTCTCTTGGTGCAAATGGCTGTAATTACGGTCATATGGGGTGCTGGTCACGCGGATGTCGCCCGGATGGCGTGTATGTTCCGGGGCCGGAAGCCATGGAAGGGACCAAACCGGTGAACAAGAAGCTCGCGGCCGCACTGTCCGGCGGTGCGGTACTGGTACTGGCGCTGACGGGATGCGGCAGCGACGACAACAGCGACAAGCTGAATTCCTGGGCCAAGGACGTCTGCGACTCCGTGCAGCCGCAGGCCAGGAAGATCGCGTCCGCCAACGCCGCGATCCAGAAGGAGACCTCGGACAACAGCACGCCGGAAGAGGTCCAGAAGACCGACGCCAAGGCCTTCCAGGACATGTCCGACGCCTACAAGGCGATGGGCGCCGCCGTGCGGAAGGCCGGGGCCCCCGACGTCGAGAACGGCGAGAAGAAGCAGAAGGACGCGGTCGCGGAGCTCAACAGCCTGTCCGCCTCGTACGCCGACCTGAGGAAGCAGGTGGAGGCCCTCGAGACCAAGGACCAGGCGAAGTTCGCCGACGGCCTCAAGGACATCGCCACCGAGCTGGACAAGCTCGGCAGGACCGGCAACGACGCCCTGAAGACCCTGGAGGAGGGCGAGGTCGGCCAGGCGATGGCCAAGCAGCCCACCTGCAGGTCGGCCACCTCGTCGGCGTCGGCCACGACCAGCTGACGGCCGGTTCCCTGAGCCCCGGGCGGGGCGCGCGGGGTCACAATGGGGACGTGAGTAACGCCAGCCTCTCCGCCCTGCCCTCCGCCGACCGTCCCGACGTCACCGCACGGCTGCGGGACGCCCTGCTCGGGGCCTCCTTCACCGCCGACGGCCTGCTGGAGCTGCTCGGCGCTCCCGCCTACGCGGCGCTGTCCCGCAGCGAGACCGTGCCCGCGCTCCGCGCCACCCGCGGCGACACGCCGCTGGAACTGCTCGTCCGGCTCTTCCTCCTCCAGCAACCGGCGCCCCACGCGCGCGTGGCGGACGTTCTGCCCGTCCAGGAGTGCCTGGACAGCGGGTGGCTGATGGCCGCCGGGGACGGTGAGGTGGCCGCCACCGTGGACGTACGGCCGTACGGCGGGCCGGGCGGCGAGGACTGGTTCATCGTGTCCGACCTGGGGTGCGCGGTCGGCGGCGCCGCCGGGATCGGCAGCCGCGCGGAAGGTGTCGTCCTCGGTGTCGGCGGCGCCTCCACCACCCTCGCCGGCATCACCGTCCGCACGCCGGTCGCCGCCGCCCTCGACCTCGGCACCGGCTCCGGCATCCAGGCGCTGCACGCCGCGACGCACGCCACGCGCGTGACGGCGACCGACGTCAACCCGCGCGCACTGCACATCGCCGCGCTCACGCTCGCGCTGTCCGGCGTCCCGGCCGCCGACCTGCGCGAGGGCTCGCTGTTCACGCCCGTCCGGGAGGACGAGCGGTACGACCTGATCGTCTCCAACCCGCCGTTCGTGATCTCCCCCGGCGCCCGCCTGACCTACCGGGACGGCGGGATGGGCGGGGACGATCTGTGCCGCACGCTCGTTCAGCAGGCGGGGGACCGGCTGGCCGAGGGAGGGTTCGCGCAGTTCCTCGCCAACTGGCAGCACGTGGAGGGGGAGGAGTGGACGGACCGGTTGCGCTCCTGGGTGCCGCGCGGCTGCGACGCGTGGATCGTCCAGCGCGAGGTGCAGGACGTCACGCAGTACGCCGAGCTGTGGCTGCGGGACGCCGGGGACCACCGGGACGACGTGGCGCGGTACCAGGCGCGGTACGACGCGTGGCTGGACGAGTTCGAGGCGCGCAAGGTCAAGGCGATCGGCTTCGGCTGGATCACCCTGCGCCGGACCGGGGGCGCCGAGCCCTCCATCACCGTGGAGGAATGGCCGCACCCGGTCGAACAGCCCCTCGGCGAGACGGTCCGGGCGCACTTCGACCGGCTCGACTACCTGCGCGCCCACGACGACGCGGCACTGCTCGAGGCACACTTCACCCTGGCCGGCGAGGTCGTCCAGGAGCAGGTCGGGCTGCCCGGCGCCGAGGACCCCGAGCACGTCGTCCTGCGGCAGAACCGCGGCATGCGCCGGGCCGCCAAGGTCGACACGGTCGGTGCCGGCTTCGCGGGCGTCTGCGACGGCACGATGAGCGCCGGCCGCATCCTGGACGCCATCGCCCAGCTGGTGGGCGAGGACCCGGTGCTGCTGCGCGACCGTACGCCCGCGCAGATCCGCCTGCTGGTGGAGCAGGGGTTCCTCGAACCGGCGCGGTGAGCGAGACGGGGCTGGGGAGCAGGGCGGGCCCGGTGAGATGGGCCCCGGTGAGTGGGATGGGCCCGGTGAGTGGGATGGGCCTGGTGAGCAAGGTGGGCGCAGGGGGTGCCGGACCGGCGCGGTGGACTCGGACGCCCTATTGCGAACCGGTGTATATGGGGCAAGAGGTGCAAAAGATGGGCTTGAGGGGGAGTGGATCCATGGAGTCGAAAGACACCTCAGAAAAATTCGAGACTGCGGGGCCCTGAGGGAACGAGCCAGGCCGCGTCCCGTCGGCCCCCCGTTCACCCAGGGTTCGTCCGCTCGCCGCACGCCCGTGTCAGCCTCCTGGAGGCTGGGCATGGGCGGGCGGAGGAAGAGGGGCACGGGAGACCATGGAGCGTGGACCGGCGATCTTCGCGGGAACGGTGTTCGCCCTGTTCGGAGCGGGCTTGCTGGTGTGGACGGCGGCCCGGGTGCGCCACCGCCGACCGGTCGCCCAGGGTGTGAGTCAGGTCGCGTCGGCGACCTTCGCCGGCGTCACCGCGGTGGCCGCCCTGACCCTCGGCGCCTGGTGTCTGACCCGCGTCTGAAGGGCGGGTTCCGGACGGCCGCCGTACGTCGGTCACGGTAACCGGGAGATCGCGCTCCGGATACGGTCGAACAGGTCGCTGGGCACTCCGGGCGGCAGGAACCGGGTTCGTCGGGTTACCGTTCGAGTGGCCCTTGCGGACTTTTCCCGTTTGACACGGGGGCGGGAGGTACCGTCACACTCCGCAGCGTCACGAGCGAACAAGGAAGCAGACCCGACCCCGGGACCCAGGCCTGGGTCAGGCCCCAGCGTCGACCGGAGAGAAGAGCGAAGTTGTCCCCGACCAGCGAGACCGCGAAGGGCGGCCGCCGACTCGTCATCGTCGAGTCGCCTGCCAAGGCGAAGACGATCAAGGGCTACCTCGGCCCCGGATACGTCGTCGAGGCGAGCGTCGGGCACATCCGCGACCTCCCCAACGGCGCCGCCGAGGTGCCCGAGAAGTACACCGGCGAGGTCCGTCGCCTCGGCGTGGACGTCGAACACGACTTCCAGCCGATCTATGTGGTCAATGCCGACAAGAAGGCGCAGGTCAAGAAGCTCAAGGACCTGCTCAAGGACTCCGACGAGCTCTTCCTCGCCACCGATGAGGACCGGGAGGGCGAGGCCATCGCCTGGCACCTCCAGGAGGTCCTCAAGCCGAAGATCCCGGTCAAGCGGATGGTGTTCCACGAGATCACCAAGGACGCGATCCGCGAGGCCGTGGCCAATCCGCGCCAGCTCAACCAGAAGCTCGTCGACGCCCAGGAGACCCGCCGCATCCTCGACCGCCTCTACGGCTACGAGGTCTCGCCGGTCCTGTGGAAGAAGGTCATGCCGCGCCTGTCGGCGGGCCGTGTCCAGTCGGTGGCGACCCGGCTCGTGGTGGAGCGGGAACGCGAGCGCATCGCGTTCCGTTCCGCCGAGTACTGGGACCTGACGGGCACCTTCGCGACCGGCCGCGCGGGGGACGCGTCGGACCCGTCGTCGCTGGTCGCCCGCCTCCAGACCGTCGACGGCCGGCGGATCGCCCAGGGCCGTGACTTCGACTCCCTGGGACAGCTGAAGAACGCGAACACCCTGCACCTCGACGAGGCGAACGCCCGCGCCCTGGCCGCCGCCCTGGAGCAGACGCGGTTCGCCGTCCGCTCCGTCGAGTCCAAGCCGTACCGCCGCTCGCCGTACGCCCCCTTCCGTACGACCACGCTCCAGCAGGAGGCGTCGCGGAAGCTCGGCTTCGGTGCGAAGGCGACCATGCAGATCGCCCAGAAGCTGTATGAGAACGGCTACATCACGTACATGCGTACGGACTCCACGACGCTGAGCGACACGGCGGTCGCCGCCGCCCGCGCCCAGGTCACGCAGCTGTACGGCGCCGATTACCTGCCGGCGCAGCCGCGCACGTACGCCGGGAAGGTCAAGAACGCGCAGGAGGCGCACGAGGCGATCCGCCCCTCCGGCGACCGCTTCCGCACCCCGGCGGAGACCGGTCTGACCGGCGACCAGTTCAAGCTGTACGAGCTGATCTGGAAGCGGACCGTCGCCTCCCAGATGAAGGACGCCACCGGCAACAGCGTCACCGTGAAGATCGGCGGCACGGCGTCGGACGGCCGGGACGTCGAGTTCAGTGCGTCCGGCAAGACGATCACCTTCCACGGCTTCCTGAAGGCCTACGTCGAGGGTGCCGACGACCCGAACGCCGAGCTGGACGACCGTGAGCGCCGGCTGCCGCAGGTCGCCGAGGGCGACCGGCTCACCGCCGAGGAGATCTCGGTCGACGGCCACGCCACCAAGCCCCCGGCCCGCTACACCGAGGCCTCGCTGGTCAAGGAGCTGGAGGAGCGGGAGATCGGCCGCCCGTCGACGTACGCGTCGATCATCGGCACGATCCTCGACCGCGGCTATGTGTTCAAGAAGGGCACGGCACTCGTCCCGTCCTTCCTGTCCTTCGCCGTGGTCAACCTCCTGGAGAAGCACTTCGGCCGGCTCGTCGACTACGACTTCACCGCCAAGATGGAGGACGACCTCGACGCCATCGCCCGCGGTGAGGCGCAGGCCGTGCCGTGGCTGCGCCGCTTCTACTTCGGCGAGGGCTCCGGCGCGGGCGTGGCGGCCGACGCGGGCAACGGCGACGGCGACCACCTCGGCGGCCTCAAGGAGCTGGTGACCGACCTGGGCGCGATCGACGCCCGCGAGGTCTCCTCGTTCCCCGTCGGCAACGACATCGTGCTCCGCGTCGGCCGCTACGGCCCGTACATCGAGCGCGGCGAGAAGGACACCGAGCAGCACCAGCGCGCGGACATCCCGGACGACCTCGCGCCGGACGAGCTGACCGTCGAGCTGGCGGAGGAACTGCTCGCCAAGCCGAGCGGCGACTTCGAGCTGGGCACCGACCCGGCCACCGGCCACACCATCGTCGCCAAGGACGGCCGCTACGGCCCCTACGTCACCGAGGTGCTCCCCGAGGGCACCCCGAAGACCGGCAAGAACGCCGTGAAGCCGCGGACGGCCTCGCTGCTCAAGTCGATGTCGCTGGACACGGTGACGCTGGAGGACGCCCTGAAGCTGATGGCGCTGCCGCGCGTCGTCGGCACCGACGCGGACGGCACCGAGATCACCGCGCAGAACGGCCGCTACGGCCCGTACCTGAAGAAGGGCACGGACTCGCGGTCCCTGCAGTCCGAGGAGCAGATCTTCACGATCACGCTGGAGGAGGCGCTGGCGATCTACGCCCAGCCCAAGCAGCGCGGTCGGGCCGCGGCCAAGCCGCCGCTGAAGGAGCTGGGCACCGACCCGGTCAGCGAGAAGCCGGTCGTGGTCAAGGACGGCCGTTTCGGCCCGTACGTCACCGACGGCGAGACCAACGCGACCCTGCGGTCCGGCGACAGTGTGGAGACGATCACGCCGGAGCGCGGCTTCGAGCTGCTCGCCGAGAAGCGCGCCAAGGGGCCCGCCAAGAAGACGGCGAAGAAGTCGGCCGCCAAGAAGACGACCGCGAAGAAGGCACCGGCGAAGAAGACCGCGGCCAAGAAGACCACCGCGGCGAAGAAGACGACGGCCACCAAGACGGCCACCAAGACGGCCGCCAAGAAGACGACGGCCAAGACCACGGCCGCGGCGAAGAAGGCGACCGCGTCGAAGACGGCCGAGGACTGACCGAGCGGGACCGACGACCGAGCGGGACCGACGACGGAGCGGGACCGACGACGGAGCGGGACCGACGACGGAGCGGGACCGACGACGGAGCGGGACCGACGACGGAGCGGGACCGACGACGGAGCGGGACCGACGACGGAGCGGGACCGACGACGGAGCGGGACCGACGACGGAGCGGGACCGACGACGGAGCGGGACCGACGACGGAGCGGGACCGACGACGGAGCGGGACCGACGACCGAGCGGGACCGACGACGGAGCGGGGACTGAGCCCGGCTCAGGAACTCCTGGGCGAGCCCGGGAACCGCTCCGCGGCACCCGCTCTTCGCAAAACGAACGCCCCGGCATCGATTCGGTGTCGGGGCGCGCGTACGTTCGGGCGTCGGCGCGGGAGTGTCGGTGCGTCCCGATAGGCTGAATGCATGACGCGAGCCGAGCAGCCAACGGCCCCTCAGCCGGCCCCTGACGATGCCCTGGTCGCGGACTCCCGCGAGCGCGCCGTCCGCGCCCTGCTGCGCCAGCCGCAGTTGAAGCGGTTGTGGAGCGCACAGCTCGTGGGCGGTGTCGGCGACACGCTCGCCCTGCTGGTCCTGGTCGTCCTGTCCCTGCAGGCGGCCGTCGCCACGGGCTCGTTCGGCGGCGGCTACAGAGGCGTGGCGTTCGCAGTGGCGACCGTTTTCGGCGTGCGCATCCTGGCGACGCTGCTCTTCGGCGCCGTCCTCCTCGGTCCGCTCACCTCGCTCACCTCGCCGGACGGCCCGCTGGACCGCCGCTGGACCATGGTCGGCGCGGACGGGTTGCGGGCCGCGCTGCTGATCGTGGCGCCCCTGTGGATCGACTGGATGCCGGACGAGGCCCTCGCCGTCCTGCTGGTGACCGTCTTCGTCACCGGCGTCGCCGAGCGCTTCTGGAGCGTCTGCCGGGAGAGCGCGGCCCCCGCGCTGCTGCCCGCACCGCCCTTGGAGGGCGCGACCGTACGCCCGCTGCCGGACCACATGGACGCGCTGCGCCGCCTGTCGCTGCGCACCGCCTTCGTGGCCGTACCGCTCGCGGCGGTGGCGCTCGTCGTCGCCGGGCTGCTGAACAACCTGCTGGGCGCGGGCATCGACTGGTTCGCCGAGCACCAGGCGGCCCTCGGGTCGTACGTCGCGGCCGGACTGTTCGCCGCGTCGCTGTCCGTGGTGACCTTCCTGGAGCTGCCCGCGACGCGTACGCCGCGCGCGCGGTCGCCACTGGAGGGCCTGCGCCGCCCGAAGACCGCCGCGGGCGCCGAGAAGGGCCGCACCGGTGTTCTGCCGCTGCTGGTGCTCGCCGGTGCCGCGGTCGCCTGCGCGGTGTCGGCCGCGGTCGCCGTGGCGGTGCTGCACGCCAAGGACCTGGGCGGCGGCCCCGTGCTGTACGGGCTGATGGTGGGCGCGCTGACCGGCGGCGTCGTCGTCGGCATCCGCACGGCCCCCGCCCTGCTGCCCTCCCTGTCGCGCCGCCGGCTGCTGGCCCTGGCGACCGCCTTCGCGGGCGTCGCCCTGCTGGCCGCCGGGCTGGTGCCGGACGACACCAGCGTGCTGCTGCTCCTGGTCCTGGCCGGTGTCGGCGCGGGCGTCGCCGCCAACGTCGCGCACACCCTGCTCGACCAGGAGACCGAGGACCACCGCCGGGCGCGGATCACCGATCACCTGCACGCGTGCGTGCGGGTCTGCGTGGCGCTCGGCGTGGTGATCGCCCCCCTGGTGGCCGCGGGGATCGGGCCGCACCGGCTGGAGAGCGGCAAGTTCGTCTTCGCGCACGGCGGCGCCGCGTTCACGCTGATGCTGATCGGCGCGCTGCTGCTGCCGGTGGCCGCACTGGTGCTGGCCAAGGTCGACGACCGCTCCGGGGTACCGCTGCGCCACGACCTGCGGGACGCGCTGCTCGGCGGCGACGACCCGGTGCCGGCACCCGCGTCGAACGGTTTCTTCATCGCCCTGGAGGGCGGCGACGGCGCCGGGAAGTCCACCCAGGCCGAGGCCCTCGCCGAGTGGATTCGGGCCAAGGGCCACGAGGTCGTGCTGACGCGCGAGCCCGGGGCGACGCCGGTCGGCAAGCGCCTGCGGTCGATCCTCCTCGACGTGTCGAGTGCCGGCCTGTCGCACCGCGCGGAGGCCCTGCTGTACGCCGCTGACCGCGCGGAGCACGTCGACACGGTGGTCCGGCCCGCGCTGGAGCGCGGCGCCGTGGTCATCTCCGACCGGTACATCGACTCCTCGGTGGCCTACCAGGGCGCCGGGCGCGACCTCTCGCCGACCGAGATCGCCCGCATCAACCGCTGGGCGACGAACGGACTGGTCCCGCACCTGACCGTCCTGCTGGACGTGCCGCCGGAGACCGCGCGCGAGCGGTTCACCGAGGCGCCCGACCGGCTGGAGTCGGAGCCCGCCGAGTTCCACGCGCGCGTGCGGGCCGGTTTCCTGACGCTGGCCGCGGCCGACCCCGGGCGCTATCTGGTGGTGGACGCCGGCCAGGAGCCGGAGGCCGTCACCGCGGCCGTACGGCACCGGCTCGACCGGGTGCTGCCGCTGTCCCAGGCGGAGATCGAGGCGCGGGAGGAGGCGCGCCGCAAGGCCGAGGAGGAGGCCCGGCGCAAGGCCGAGGAAGAAGCCGCCCGCAAGGCCGAGGAGGAGCGCCTGGAGCGCGAGCGCCAGGAGCAGCTGGAGCGGCTGCGCGCCGAGGAGGAGGAGCGCAAGCGGCGCGAGCTGGAGGAGGCCCAGCGGCGCGAGGCGGAACGGCAGGCGGAGGAGGCCCGGCAGCGGGCCGAGGAAGCACGCCGGAAGGCCGAGGAGGAGCGGGCCCGGCTCCTGGCCGAGGAGAAGGCCCGCGCCGAGGAGGAGGCCCGCCGCAAGGCCGAGGAGGAACGGCGCCGCAAGCAGGCCGAGGAGGAGGCGCGGCTGCGTGCCGAGGCCGAGGCGCTCCGCCTGGAGAAGCAGCGGAAGGCCGAGGAGGCCCTGCTGCGGGCCGAGGAGGCGCGCCGGGCGGCGGAGCAGGCGGCGGCAGCGGCAGCGGCGGGGCCCAAGCCGACGGTTCCGCCCGCGGCGGACGCTCCCCGGGCGCCCCGCTCCGCCCCGCCGCAGTCGCAGGCGCAGTCGGCGCCGGACGCGATGACCGTGCCGACGCCCGTGGTGGCGCCGACGAACGCCTCCGGCGGTCCGGTGGAGGACACGGCGGTGCTGCGGCCGGTGCGGGACGAGACCGCCGAGGACGACGCGGAGGCGGCCGGGGAGCGTTCCGGACCGTCCGAGGCCGAGGTGACGACCGAGCTGCCCAAGCCGCCGGTGTCGCCGGGTGCGGCGGACGAGACGGCGGTGCTGCCGCCCGTGCCGCCGGGTGCCGCGGACGAGACGGCCGTGCTGCCGTCTGTGCCGCGGGGCGCATCGGACGAGACGGCCGTGCTGCCGCCCGTACGTGGGGACGACCCGGCCGGCCGGGTTCCGCCGGGCTTGTTCCGGGACGAGGACCAGGCCGCCGGGGGCCCCGACGGCTCCGGTGACGACCGCACGCGCGAGCTGCCCCAGGTCGAGCCCCAGGAAGGGCCGCAGGGTGACGCCGAGCGGACGGGGCGCCGTCGGCGCCGGCCCGACTGGGCCGAGGAGACGCCGCTGGACGACCTGCCGACGCTGGCCGACGAGCTGCTCGGACCGCATGACGACGGTGATCACGGTGGCCACAGTGACCACGGTGACCACGGCGGCCCCGCGGACAACGCCGACAACGCCGACCGCGGTGAGGACGACGGCCGGCGGGGCCGGGGCGGCCGCGGCGGCCGGGGGCGCTGACCCCGGCGCCGGGCCGCCGGCGACCGTGCGGCACGGCCCGGTCGGCGACCGCATCGCGCCCCGTTGTCAGTGGCCGCCCGCACAATGGATGGCGCGACGCAGTGTGACGGAAGGACGGCGTGACCCATGACCGTGTGGGACGACCTGGTCGGGCAGGAGAAGGTGAGCGAGCAGCTTGCCGCCGCTGCCCGGGACGCCGACGCCCTGGTCACCGCGGCCTCGGCCGACGCCCCGCCGCCCGAGGCGTCGAAGATGACGCACGCCTGGCTGTTCACCGGGCCGCCGGGCGCGGGCGTGACGCAGACGGCGCGCGCCTTCGCCGCCGCGCTGCAGTGCGTGAGCCCCGACCGCGCGCTCGGCGGCGCCCCCGGCTGCGGCTTCTGCGACGGCTGCCACACAGCGCTGATCGGCACCCACGCGGACGTCAGCACGGTGACGGCCGTGGGCGCGGAGATCCGCGTCGGTGACATGCGGGACACCGTCCGCAAGTCCTTCACCTCACCGGCGAACGGCCGCTGGCAGACGATCCTCGTCGAGGACGCCGAGCGGCTCAACGAGAGATCGGCGAACGCCGTCCTCAAGGCCGTGGAGGAGCCCGCCCCCCGTACGGTCTGGCTGTTGTGCGCCCCTTCCATCGAGGACGTGCTGCCCACCATCCGCTCCCGCTGCCGCCACCTGAACCTGCGCACGCCGTCGGTCGAGGCCGTCGCCGACATGCTGATCCGGCGCGAGGGCATCGAGCCGGACGTCGCCGCCGCCGCGGCGCGCGCCACCCAGGGCCACATCGAGCGGGCCCGGCGGCTGGCCACCGATCCGGCAGCCCGTGACCGCCGGGCCGCCGTGCTGAAGCTGCCGCTTCGGGTCGACGACGTCGGGGCCGCGCTCAAGGCGGCCCAGGAACTGGTCGACGCGGCGGCGGCGGACGCCAAGCAGCTCGCCGAGGACCGGGACGCCAAGGAGACCGAAGAGCTGAAGGCGGCGCTGGGGGCGGCCCAGGGCGGCCGGCTGCCGCGCGGCACGGCGGGCGTGATGAAGGAACTGGAGGACGACCAGAAGCGCCGCAAGAAGCGGACCCAGCGCGACAGCCTCGACCTCGCGCTCGCCGAGCTCACCGCCTTCTACCGCGACGTGCTCGCCCTTCAGCTCGGTTCCCGGGTCGCGATCGCCAACACCGACGCCCAGGACGCCCTGGACCGCATCGCCCGCGGCAGCACCCCGGAGGCCACCCTCCGCCGCATCGAGGCGATCGGGGCCTGTCACGAAGCCCTGGACCGCAATGTGCCGCCGCTGCTGGCGGTGGAGGCGATGACGATGGCGCTCAGAACGGGCTGAGCCACGTCCCCGCCGGGCCACGTTCCTGCCGGACCATTTCCCTGCCGGACGACGTTCCTGCCGGGCCATTCCTGCCGGACCACGTTCCTGCCGATCGACGGCGTAACTCGTACGAGCCACATCCGGCACACTGCGCGTTCACGCCATTGCGGAGGGTTACTCTCGCTGAATGCACACAAGGCGTTCGCACCGCTCCCCCCGCACTCCCCGCAGAATCCGTACCGGTCTCGCCCTGCTCGCCGCCACGCTCTTCACCGCCGCGTGCTCCTCCGGGACGGCGTCGACCTCCGCCACCTCGGCGTCGAAGGGCACGCTCGCCGCGCTGCCGCAATCCACGCCGACGGCCTTTTCGCCGTACTACGAGCAGCAGTTGAGCTGGCGCGACTGCGGTGTCCCCGGCTTCCAGTGCACCACGATGAAGGCGCCGCTCGACTACGCGAAGCCGTCCGACGGGGACGTCCGGCTCGCCGTGGCCCGCAAGAAGGCCACCGGCCCGGGCAAGCGCCTGGGGTCGCTGCTGGTCAACCCGGGCGGACCGGGCGGATCGGCGATCGGCTACCTCCAGCAGTACGCGGGCATCGGCTACCCCGAGGAGGTCCGCGCCCGCTACGACATGGTGGCGGTCGACCCGCGGGGCGTGGCCCGCAGCGAGCCGGTGGAGTGCCTCGACGGCCGCGAGATGGACGCGTACACGCAGACGGACGTGACACCGGACGACGGCAAGGAGACCGAGGCGCTCGTCGCCGGCTACAAGGAGTTCGCCGAGGGCTGCGAGGACGACGCGCCTCGGCTGCTGAGCCACGTCTCGACGGTCGAGGCGGCCCGTGACATGGACATCCTGCGGGCGGTGCTGGGGGACGAGAAGCTGGCCTACGTGGGGGCGTCGTACGGGACGTTCCTCGGGGCGACGTACGCCGGGCTGTTCCCGGACCGGGCGGGCAGGCTCGTCCTGGACGGCGCGATGGACCCGTCGCTGCCCGCGCGCCGGCTGAACCTGGAGCAGACGGAGGGCTTCGAGACGGCGTTCCAGTCCTTCGCGAAGGACTGCGTGCGGCGGGCCGGCTGCCCGCTGGGCGGCCGGGGCACGTCGCCCGCCGAGGCCGGCAAGGCGCTGAAGGCGTTCTTCGACCGGCTGGACGCCGAGCCGATCCCCGTAGGTGCCGAGGGCCGCAGGCTCACCGAATCCCTGGCGACCACGGGCGTGATCGCGGCGATGTACGACGAGGGCGCCTGGCAGCAGCTGCGCGAGGCGCTGACGGCGGCGATGAAGGAGAAGGACGGCGCCGGCCTGCTGGTCCTGTCCGACAGTTACTACGAGCGGGACGCCGACGGCAGCTACAGCAACCTGATGTTCGCCAACGCCGCCGTGAACTGCCTCGACCTCCCGCCCGCCTTCTCCTCCCCGGAGGAGGTGCGCAAGGCGCTGCCCGACTTCGAGAAGGCGTCCCCCGTCTTCGGCGAGGGCCTCGCCTGGGCCTCGCTGAACTGCGCGTACTGGCCGGTGCCGGCGAAGGGTGAGCCGCACCGCATCCTCGCCGAGGGCGCCGCCCCGATCGTCGTTGTCGGCACCACCCGCGACCCGGCGACCCCCTACCGCTGGGCCGAGGCCCTGGCCGGCCAGCTCTCCTCCGGCCGCCTCCTCACCTACGACGGCGACGGCCACACCGCCTACGGCCGCGGCAGCACGTGCATCGACTCCACGATCAACATGTACCTCCTGCGGGGCACCGCGCCGGGGAACGGCAAACGCTGCTCGTGACCCGGCCTGCCGGCCCCGGAGGCCCGCCCTCCGGGGCCGGTACGAAGCACCCCCGGAAACTGTGTAGACTTACCGACGTTGCTGATCGCACCATGGTGCGCACAGCTCGCCGCCTTAGCTCAGATGGCCAGAGCAACGCACTCGTAATGCGTAGGTCTCGGGTTCGAATCCCGAAGGCGGCTCCACTGGAACCCCAGGTCAGATGCAGGCTGACCTGGGGTTTTCGCGTTCAGCGGATGTGGCGTCCGCGGTGGCGGAGAAAAGAAACCGGGCCCGGTGACATAGATCCGCGCATGGTCCGGCGTCTGAAGGGTGACCGCGTCGATCGGTGGGCCGCCACCGGCGCACCGCCACCCTCGGGAGACACCAGCATGTACGAACACCGCACCCTGCCCCGCCCGGCCACCCGCCGTGGCCTCACGCTCGCCGCCGGTGCGGCGGTGGCCCTGCTGCTGTCCGGGGTGGGCACCGCGACCGCGGGACAGGCCTCGTCCGCAGCCACGTCGGCGACCGCGTCCGTGCCCCAGCCCGCGGGCGAGCGTGCGGTCACCCCCGCGTCGGAATCCGGTGGTTCGGAGTCCGGCGTCTCGCAGTCCGGCGGCCCGGGTTCCGGCGTTTCGCAGTCCCGCGGCTCGCAGTCCGGCGGCCCGGGCTCCGGCGGCCCGGGCTCCGGCGTTTCGGTGTTCGGCGGACTGGAGGTCAAGGTCGTCGAGCCGTACGAGCCCGTGGTCATCAACGACGAGCTCCGGATGGGGCTGTTGCCGACGGGCAGGCAGAACTACGTGATCAGCTCGCCCGACCGCTTCTCGGCGGAGATCGAGGCGGCCAAGGGATACGTCGGCGACGACATCCGACCGGACAGCATCAGCCTGGGCGTCTCCACGGAGCAGGGTGAGGTCACGCTGATCAGCGGTGCCTGGCGCCTTGCGGGGACGCCGCGCGACATCACCGTGTCCTTCGGGAACGACATCGACTACGCGGCGCAGATCGTGCGGCTTCCGGGCAAGCCCGGCTGGGGCACCTTCTACCTCGACACCCGGGGCCAGGATCTGCCGGGCAGTTTCACGGTGACCGCTCACGACCAGAACGGACGGGCCTTCGCCGCGGTGAGGCACGAGCCCTGGCTCGCGGGCTGACGTCCCGACCGTTCATCGACTGCCGCGCCGGGGAGGGGGCCCCGGCGCGGCCCGGACACCGACAGACCAGGACGCCAGGTGAACAAGAGCGCGGAGGACGAATTCCGTTCGTTCGTCGACGGCAACTGGCCCCGACTGCTGCGCACGGCCCATCTGCTGACCGGGCACCACCAGGACGCGGAGGACCTGGTGCAGGCGGCGCTGGCACGCGCGTACACGCGCTGGGAGCGGATCCTGGGCGCCCGCAGCCCGGAGGCGTACGTCTGGCGCATCCTCATCAACACCAACGCCGACCGGCTGCGCCGCCGCAAGCTCGGTGAGTGGCTCACCCACTGGCTGCCGGAGCGCTCCGCCCCCGACTGCACGGACCGGCTCGTCGAACGGGACGTCCTGCTGGCGGCCCTGCGCGCGCTGCCCGTCCGCCAGCGCGCCACCGTCGTACTGCGCTACCTGGAGGACCGCAGCGAGAGCGAGGTCGCGGAACTGCTCGGTACCAGCGTGGGTACCGTCCGCAGCCAGACCGCCCGCGCGCTGACCAGGCTGCGCGCCGAAGTGCCCCGACTCACAGCGAGCGAACGCCCATGAACGACGACCGGAAGTACCCGGAGGCCGAGCTGAGCGAGGCCCTGCGCCGGGCGGCCGACGGGCTGCCGCTCGGCCCCGCGCCGGTGGACGCCGTGGTACGGGCGGGCCGGGCCCGACGCCGGCGCCACCGGGCGGTGTTGAGCGGCGCGGCGGCCCTCACGGTACTGGCCGCGCTGGCCGGGACGGCGGTACTGGGCGGGCTGCCGCCGCTGTCCGGTTCGCCGCTTCCGGACCACGTGGAACCCGCCGTGACCGCACCCGCGTCCCCCAGCCCGGCCGGGCCCGGGCTACGGACGGTCCAGCCGTACGAGCCGGCCACCCTGACGCCGGACCTGCGGCTCGGACTGCTGCCCGAGGGCCGGCAGAACTATGTCATCACGGAGGCGGAGCGGTTCCCTGAGGCGGTGGAGTACGCCCGCTCCGCGCGGCTGGGCCACGGCCTGCGCCGGAGGAGCATCAGTGTCGGGTACGACTCCAGCGCCGGGCGGGGCGTCCAGCGGCTCGACGGCGCCTGGCGGCTTACGGAAGCACCCCGGCGCATCGTGGTGACCGTGGCGGGCGTCGACCACCGGGCCGAACTGTTCACGCTGCCCGGCCGCCCGGGCTGGGGCGTGTACTTCCTGGACACCGCCGGGCTGCCGCGTTTCACGTCGTTCAGGGTCACGGCCTACGACGAGGACGGCGAGGTCTTCGACACCGTGGACGTCGACGCGCCTCTCCAGGGTGCCGGCGAGCCGACGGCCGGTGGCTGACACCCGGGGGCGGGCGGTGGCACGACAGGACGAGGGCCCGGTCGGTCACCTCTGCCGACCGGGCCCTCGTGCGTCCACGGAAGCCGGCCGCGGCGGCGACACTCCCCCGAGCAACGCGTCGTACGCGCGCACCCCCGGGCCGGGCTCCGATGATGTGATCACATCAGGCCTTGCCAACGAATCGCTAACATATGGCCAACGGTTCTCCGTCGGGGCGGAGCGGAAGGCGCACGTCAAGAGTCGTGGTGAAGATGGCGGAGAACCGCCGTGAGGAAGGCTGTGGGCGGCGTGGAGCGGTACCGGCTGCGGTTCGGACTGCTGGGGCCGCCGGTTCTCTACGAAATCCGGGGCGGCGTCCGGAACGGCGTCCGGAGCGAGGGTGTCGGTGACGGCGTCGGCGCCCGGGTGCGCGGCGTCGCCGGGCCCAAGTCGCGTGCGCTGCTGGCCGCGCTGCTGCTGGAGGCGGGTCGGGTCGTCTCCGTCGAGTCCCTCAAGGACGCGTTGTGGGGCGGCGCCCCGCCTCCGTCCGCCCACGCCTCCCTGCACAATCACGTGACCCGGCTGCGGCGGCTGCTCGACGAGCCCGGACGGCTGCGCACCGTGCCGACCGGGTACCTCCTGCGCGTAGAGGAGGGCGAACTCGACGTCCACGTCTTCGAGTCCCTGGCCGCCGGGGCGCGCGCCGCGCACGCCCGTGGCGAGTGGGCGCGGGTCGTGTCGGAGGCCACGGCCGCGCTCTCGCTGTGGCGGGGCGCGCCGCTTGCCGGGCTGCCCGCCGAACTGGGCGGCTACGCCTTCACCCAGCGGCTCCAGGAGGCGCGGCTGTTGCTCCTGGAGTGGCGGTACGACGCCGAGCTGGCCCTCGGGGGCGCGCGACTGTCCGGCCTGGTACCGGAGTTGGCCGCGCTCGTCGCCGAGTATCCGCTCCGGGAGGCGTACCACCGTCAGCTGATGCTCGCCCTGCACCGCACCGGCCGGCAGGCCGAGGCCCTCGCCGTCCACCGCGACCTGCGCGCCCGTCTCGTCGAGGAACTCGGCGTCGAACCGGGCCCGGCGATGCGGGCCGCGCACGTCGAGGTACTGCGGGAGGCCGGGGGCGACGGCGCGGCGGGCGGAGTCGCCGGGCGGGACGGCCGCGGTGACGGCGCGGCGGGCGGAGTCGCCGGGCGGGACGGCGGGCTGCGCGGCTCACCTGCGACGGCTCCCTCGTCGGCCCTTGCGCCAGCCCCTGCGTCGGGCTCCGGGGCGGCGCCTGCGTCGGGCTCCGGGGCGGCGCCTGCGTCGGGTCCCGGGGCGGCGCCTGCGTCGGGTCCCGGGGCGGCGCCTGCGTCGGGTCCCGCCTCGGCTCCTGGATCGGTTCCTGCGTCGCGCCCCGCGTCGGGTTCGCCTGCCTCGGGCTCCGCCGCGCAGGAGGCCGGCTTGCGCGGCTCCACCGCGCAGGACGGTCACAGCGGGCGGGCCGACACCGGACGTGCTGATGGGCGTGCTGATGGACGTGCCGATGCATGGCGGGGCGACGCCGGGCGGGCTGATGCCGAGCGGGGCGGCGCCGGGCGGGCCGGTGCCGGTCGTGCCGACGGCGAGGGTGCCGGCGGCGAGGGTGCCGGCACCGTGCGGGGTGGTGCCGGGAGGGGCGCTGCCGGGCGGGCCGGTGCCGGTCGTGCCGACGCGCCGCATGCCGAGGGCTCGTACGGCCCCCCACGGCACCCTGGCGCGTCGCCCACCGAGCCGCGCCATCCGAGCCACTACCACTCCGACCCTGACCACCCCGGCCCCCACCGCTTCGACCTCCACTCCCGCCCCCTCACGACCGTTTCCGAACCCCCGCCCGGCCTGGCCGCCGCCCCCGACCCCCCGGCTCCGTCCCGGGGCGCGGGCACCCCTCCCCGGCCCGCTCAACTGCCGCCGCCGCCCCCACACTTCACCGGCCGTACCGCCGTGTGCGGTGATCTGCGGCGCACCCTCACCCTCGGCCCGCACGCACGCGTCGCCGTCATCAGCGGAATGGCCGGTGTCGGCAAGAGCGCCCTGGCGCTGCACGTGGCCCACGCACTGAAGGAACGTTTCCCCGACGGTCAGCTGTACATCAACCTGCACGGCGCCACCCCGGACATGACCCCGCTGACGCCCGGTCAGGCCCTCGCCGCCCTCCTCCGCGACCTCGGCGCGGACCCCCGCAACATCCCCGAACACCCCGACGCCGCCGCCGCGCTGCTGCGCTCCATGCTCGCCCCCGGTCGCACGCTCCTGGTCCTGGACGACGCCGCGAACGCCGCCCAGGTACGGCCGCTGCTGCCGGGCGGCCCCGGCTGTGCCGTACTCGTCACCAGCCGCTCACCGCTCACCGCCCTCGACGGCGTCCGCCGCTACCCGCTCGCCCCGCTCTCCGGTGAGGAGAGCGCCGCCCTGCTGCGCGCGGTCTCCGGGCGCGACGGCCGGGAGGACCGCGACGATCTGGTCGGGCTCCGTGCCGATCACCCGCTCGTCGAACTCACCGGCCGCCTCCCCCTCGCCCTGCGCGTCGTCGCCGCCCGGCTCGCCGCCCGCCGCGCTCTCACTCCCGATGTGCTCGCCGGGCAACTGACGGCCACCGAGGGCCGGTTGCATCACCTGGAGTACGACGACCTGAGCGTGCGCCGCTCGCTGGCCGTCGCCCACGACGCTCTCGCCGCCTCCGACCGCGAGGCGGACCGGGACGCGGCCCTGGCTCTGCGCCGCATCGGCGCGCTCCACCTGCCCGACTACGGCGTGCCCTTGCTCGCCCGGCTCACCGGCACCGACGAGCGGCGTGCCGAGGCCGCCCTCGACCGACTCGTCGACGTCGCCCTGCTGGAGGAGACCGCCTACGGCCGGTACGCCCCGCACGACCTGGTGCGCGAGTTCGCCCGTGAGGTCGCCCGCGAGGTCGCGCGGGACGTCGCGAGCGACCGGAACGACGGGAGCGACCGGAACGACGCGAACGACCGGAACGACGCCAACGACGCCGACGACGCCGTGGAGACCGCCCTGCGCTGGTACGCCGCCGTCGCCGAACGCGTCCTCACCGCGATCGTCGAACCCGGCCTCGACCAGGACGACCGCCGCCTCACCGCGGCCCAGCCGCCCGGCCACGCCGCCGACGTCGCGTCGGTGCCGCCCTTCGACGGACCCGAGGCCGCCTTCGCCTGGGGCGACCGGGAGCTGGCGAACGTCGTCGCACTCGTGGAGCGGTACGGCGGCGACCGGTCCGGCGACCGCCGGGCCGTCCGGCTGTCCGCCCTGGTCCGTCTGCTCTTCCCGTACGCCCAGCGCAGCGGCCGGGTCGCCGAGATGGAGGTGCTCGGGCGGGCCGCGCTGGACCTGGCCCGCCGGCTCGGTGACGAGGCCGCCGAGGCCTACGCGCTGGGCGATCTCGCCAACGTGCACTTCCTGACCGGCCGGCACAACGCCGCCCTCGCCCTCAACGACCGCTCGCTGGAGCTGTGGCGGCGGCTCGGCACCGCCTCCCGGGTCCGCCGCTGCCTCAACAACCGGGGCCTGCTGCTGGAAGGGCTCGGCCGGCACGCCGAGTCGGGCCAGGCGCTGCACCAGAGCCTGGCGTACTCACGCCGGCTGCACGACCCGTACGGCGAGGCGATCACCCACAGCCACCTCGGCAACCTCTACGAGCACACCGACGCGCGCGCCGCCATCGAGCAGCACCGGCGTTCCCTCGCCATCGGCGACGAGATCGGGAACGTGATCGTGCAGCACACCGCCCACTGCAACATCGGCTACGCCCACCTGACCCTCGGCGAACCGGCCGCCGCCGCGGGGCACTTCGAGGAGAGCCTGCGCATTCTCGGCGGCCACGGCGACTGGCACGGCGAATCGCAGACCCGGCTCGGTCTCGTCCGCGCCCTGCGGCTGCTCGGCCGGACCGAGCGGGCCGTCCGGGAGTGCGCGGAGCTGCTCCGCCGCGCCGACGCCCGGGCCGACCGCTACTCAGGTGGCCTCGGCCGCCACCAGCTCGGGCTTCTGCTGCGACAGCACGGGCGGGCCCAGGAGGCGTACGAGCAGTGGCGCGCTGCCCTCGCCGCACTGGACGGCACGGACGCCGAGGCTGTGGTGACCGAGCTGCGGGAACTGCTGGCCGACGACACGCTCCGCTGACGGTGGCGCACTCCGCCGGTCGCCGTTCCGCCCCTCGCGACGGAGCCGTCGTCCTCGGCGCCCGTCACTTGGCGTCCGCGTAGCACTCGACCACCGCCGTCGTGAACGGGAACCGCACCGGCGTCTCCCCGAACGTCAGCCGACCCGCCAGGTCCGCGGCCTCGCGGATGGCCGCGGCCACCGTGCCGGCCTCCTCGGCGGGGCAGTGCACGATCACCTCGTCGTGCTGGAAGAAGACCAGCTCGGCCGCCATGCCCGCACACGTCCGGCGCAGCGCGGCGAGCAGCAGCAGGGCCCAGTCGGCGGCGCTGCCCTGGACGACGAAGTTGCGGGCGAACCGGCCGCGGGCGCGGGCGTCGGTGGAGGCGTAGCCCGCCCCCCACGCCCGGTCGCCCTGCCGGTCGCCTTCCCGGTCGGCGTGCCGGACGTCGGCGTCGCCCTCCGCGACGGGGATGCCCGCCTCCCCGGCCGCATCGTCGCCGCCCGCCCGGGCCGCCGGCGGGCAGGTGCGCCCCAGCCAGGTGCGGACCAGCCGGCCCTCCTCGCCCGCGCGGGCCGCCTCGTCGACGTACGCGACCGCTCTGGGAAACCTGCGTCTGAGCAGGGCGAGGTTCTTCAGCCCGTCGCCCGAGGTCTGGCCGTAGACCGCGCCGAGCACGGCGAGCTTGGCCTGGGTACGGTCGCCGGAGAAGGCACGGTCGGAGACGGACTGGTAGAGGTCGGTCTCCCGGCCCGCCACCTCCATCAGCCCGGGGTCACGGGAGACCGCCGCCAGCACGCGCGGCTCCATCTGGTCGGCGTCGGCCACGACCAGGCGCCAGCCCGGGTCGGCGACGACCGCCCGCCGGATCACCTTGGGGATCTGCAGCCCGCCCCCGCCGTTGGTCACCCAGCGCCCGGTGACGGTGCCGCCGGCCAGGAACTCGGGCCGGAACCGGCCGTCCCGCACCCAGTCCTGGAGCCAGGACCAGCCGTGGGCGACCCAGATCCGGTAGAGCTTCTTGTACTCGACCAGCGGCTTCACGGCCGGGTGGTCGACGGCCTCGATCTCCCACCGGCGCGTGGAACGGACCTTGATCCCGGCCTGAGCGAACGCCCTGATCACGTCGGCCGGCAGATCGGGCCGCACCCGGCGTCCGAAGGCGGCGGACACCTCCTCGGCCAGCTCGGCCAGGCGGCGCGGTTCACCGCCGCCCGCGTACCGCTCGCCGAGCAGGTCGTGCAGGACCTCGCGGTGCACGTCGGCGCGCCACGGCAGCCCCGCGTGGTTCATCTCGGCGGCCACCAGCATCCCCGCCGACTCGGCCGCCGTCAGCAGCCGCATCCGGTCGGGGTGCGCGGTTCGTTCGTGCCGTCGTTGCTGCTCGGCGTAGACGGCGAGGAGGTCGGCCAGCGGAAGCCGGGCGCCCGCCGGTTCGAACAGCGGGGACTGGGCGCCCGGTTCGGCCGGCCGCTGGGGCGGGTCGGGAGGCACCGGGCCGCCGCGCAGCCGGGCCAGGGCGGCGGCGGCCGACCGGGGCTCGCCGTACCGCCCCTCGTGGCCGAGGAGGAGGATCTCGGCGTCCTCGATGTCGTAGCACCGCTCCACTCGCACCCCCGCGGCGAGCAGGCGCGGGTAGACCTCGGCGGTGGACCGCCACACCCACCGCCCGACGTCCGGCCGGCTCCGCACGGCCTCGGCGAGGCCGGCCTCCCGCCGCACCGGTCCGGCGGGCAGCCCGTCGGGGCCGAGGGCAGCGACCTCCACGCCACCGTCCTCGGCCACGGCGAGCGCCCACCGTTCGGCCATGCCGCGAGTGTCGCAGGAGCCTCTGACAACGCCCCGCCTCGAACACCGACCGGCCGCCTGCCTGGCCCCCCGCCTGCGGTTCCCGGCTCGGCCCGCGGCTTCCGGTACC
The DNA here is from genome assembly GCF_047946815.1 of Streptomyces hamibioticus. Lineage (NCBI taxonomy): Bacteria > Bacillati > Actinomycetota > Actinomycetes > Kitasatosporales > Streptomycetaceae > Streptomyces > Streptomyces hamibioticus. Next base: position 3,347,196 of record NZ_JBKKQY010000001.1, on the reverse strand, counting down.
CGGCCTGCGGCTGCGGCTGCGGCTGTGGCTTCGGCTTCCGGCCCGCGGTTTCCCGGCCTGCGGGCCCCGCGCCGCCGTGCGGCTTCCGGCTTCGGCCACCGCCCCCGGCACCGCCCGCGCCGCGGTCCCGCCCGCCGCCCGTCCGGCTCCGTCAGGCCAACCCGGTTGGTGCCGCATCGGCCGCCGGACGGCGTCAGCCCTGGCTCCCGTCCTTCGCGGGCCCCTCGGACTCCGCGGACTCCCCGGCCCCGTCCGACTCCCCGGCGCCCCCGGCCGTCTCGGTCGTCTTCAGGAACTCCGCCAGCAGCTCGGTGACGTATCCCTCGGCCCGTTCCTTGGTGAGGCCGAGCCCGCTCAGAGGGCCCTCGCCGTTCTCGTGCTCCAGGAGGGCGAGCAGGATGTGCTCGGTGCCGATGTAGTTGTGGCCGAGGCGCAGGGCCTCGCGGAAGGTCAGTTCGAGGACCTTCTTGGCCGCCGGGCCGTACGGCACCAGCTCCGGGACCTGCTCGGCGGCCGGCGGCAGCGCGCCGAGCGCCGCCTCGCGCACCGCGTCGGGGGAGACGCCCTGCGCGGCGATGGCCTTGACGGCGAGCCCCTCGGGCTCGGACAGCAGGCCGAGGACGAGGTGGGCCGGCACGCCCTCGCCGGAGCCCGCCGACTTGGCCTCGTTGTGGGCGGCCATCACCACGTTGCGCGCGCGGGGCGTGTAGCGGCTGAAGCCCTGTCCGGCGTCGAGGTCGTTGGACTCCTTCGGCACGAAGCGCTTCTGCGCGGCCTGCCGGGTGACGCCCATCCTCCTGCCGATGTCCGTCCAGGACGCGCCCGAACGCCGGGCCTGGTCCACGAAGTGGCCGATCAGGTGGTCCGCCACCTCGCCGAGGTGCTCCCCGGCGATCACCGCGTCCTGGAGCTGTTCGAGCGGCTCGGTGTGCGCCTTCTTGATGGCCGCGATGAGGTCGTCGAGACGGAGGGATACGGATGACGTGATGTTCGGGTTCGTCGTCATGTGTCAACCGTAGGTTGCGCCCCTAGGGGTGTCAACCAATGGTTGACAGTCGATGAGGGCGCGGTCGTGACCCCCGGCCGTGGCACCATCGCCGGGTGAGTACGTCCAGCACCGTCGACCGGGCCCTTCGGACCGCCCTGTACGACACCACCGACGCCACCCTCGACACCGCGGCGTCCCTGCTCGCGGCCGACCCCGGGGGCGATGCCGAACTGGTGCGGCGCGGGGCGGAGTTCCTCGCCGCGGCGTGGGGGCGCGGCTGGCAGCCCGCCGACGTCGTGCGCGTCGTGCGGCGCGAGCTGGACGACGTACACCTGCACCTCGTGGCGGCGCTGATCCGGGCGCAGGCCCGGGACGACCGCCCGCGCGGTCCGCGCTGGACGGCTCAGCTCGGCGACCTGCCCGCCGGGACACCGCGCCCCGCTGCGCGCGCGGACCGCTTCTCGCACGCGACGGCCGTCCTGGAGCTGTACCGCCTGCTGCTGGGGCTGCCCGCGCTGGAGCCGCTCGACGAACCGCGGCAGCGGCACCGGACGGAGTCCCGCACCCTCGCCCGTATCCGCGCCCTGCTCGCCAAGGCGGAGGCGACCGGCTACCCGGAGGAGGCGGAGGCCCTCAGTGCCAAGGCGCAGGAACTGATGGCCCGGCACAGCGTCGACGAGGCCCTGCTGTCGGCCCACGCGCCCTCGCCCGACGCGCCCGGCGCCTGCCGGATCGGCGTGGAGCCGCCGTACGAGCAGGCCAAGGCCGTGCTGCTGGACGCGGTGGCCGACGCCAACCACTGCCGGGCCGTGTGGAACGAGCCGTTCGGTTTCTCCACCGTCGTCGGCTTCGAGGCCGACCTGGAGGCGGTCGAGCTGCTGTACGCCTCGCTGCTGGTGCAGGCCGAGGCGGCGATGACCAAGGCCGAGGCCGCGCAGCGAGCGGGCGGGCGGAAGCGGACCAAGACCTTCCGCCAGTCCTTCCTCGCGGCCTACGCCGACCGGGTCGGCGCCCGGCTGCACGCCGCCGCGGCGGATCCGGTGAGCGAGGACCTGCTGCCCGTGCTCGCCACGCGCGAGGTCGCGGTCACCGACCGTCTGGAGCGGATGTTCCCGGAGACGACCACCACCCGCCTGCGCGGCGTCACGGACGCGGCGGGCTGGACGGCGGGCGCCGGCGCGGCCGACCGCGCCCAGGTCACCCCCCGGCGCCCGCTGCCCTAGACCCAGGCCGCCACGAGCCCAGGAACGCCGCCACGGGCCCAGGGGCGCCGCCACCGGCTCAGGGGCGCCGCCACGGGCACAGGGGCGCCGCCACGGGCCCAGGGACACCGTCACCGGGCTCTGAAGCGCCGGCCACTTCCCACGGGCCTGGGGCGTACCGTCACGGGCCTCGGGCGTACCGTCACGGGCCTCGGGCACACCGTCACGGGCCTGTGGCCCGAGTGCCCCGGGAGCTCTCGGGGCGGCTCAGGACCCCAGGCCCGACGTCGGCAGCCGCGGCGGAAGCGAGCTGCCCTCGGCCTTGGTGTACGTCTCCACCCCGAGGCTGCCCGCCCATTCGACTTTCAGCGTCTTGCCGTCGACCGACTCGACGGTCCCGGTCGCCCGGTCGTCGTTGCCGTCGGTGCAGGTGAGGCGGATCATGCGGGCGCCGGCGTCCTTGCCCGCGCTGCCGCTGCACACGGTGCCGCCGGTGGCGAAGAGGCCGGCCTCGGTGCCGTTGACCACCAGGGCCACCGCCTTGCCGTCGGTGGTGGCGAACCAGCTGCCCTCCAGCTCCCCGGACGGCGCGGACGACGACCCGCCGGTGCCGCCGCCGGTGCCGCCGCCCGTGTCCGCGCTCGCGGTCGCGCCGGGCGTGGCCGAGGCCTTGTCGCCGGAGCCGGAGCCGGAGCCGGAGCCGGCACCGGAGTCGGAGCTGCCGTCGCTGCACCCGGTGAGCGCGAGGGCACCCGCCGCCCCCGCGGCCACGGCCAGGACCCGCAGGCCACGCAAGCCCCCCAAGCCCCGCAGGCCACGACGGCCCCGCGAGCCCCGCAGTCCCCGCCGCGCAGACCGCCGATTGCCACGGCCCGCGTCGCTGCCACCGCCCGCGTCGCCGCCACCGCGCGCACCGGTCGCACGGGCCTTGCCTTCGACAGTCACCAACGTCACCGGAACCCCCAGCTGTTGCCACACGCACGCACGCACGGACGCACGCGCGGAGCGCGAACGCACTCACTGACTCACGCACGCACGCACGCACGCCCGCGCGGACGGACGGACGGCCGGCCGACCGGGGCCGGCCCGTGACAGCGCAAGCTACCAGGACGCCTTGCGGACCCCCGGAAGATGCCCGGCATGCGCCTGTCCGCGCAGATTCACCCGTGAGAGCCCGAACGTGCGGAGGTAACCGCGCGGGCGCCCGTCGACCTGGTCGCGGTTGCGCACGCGCGTGGCGCTCGCGTCCCTGGGCTGCCGGGCCAGTTCCCGCTGCGCGGCGAGCCGTTCGGCGTCGGAGGTGGACGGCCGGCGGATGATCTCCTTCAGCTCCGCCCGCCGGGAGGCGTACCGGGCGACGGTCGCCCGGCGCTGCTCGTTCTTCGCGATCTTGCTCTTCTTGGCCATCAGACCTTCACTCCCCGGGCGCGAATGCGGGCCACGGCCGCCTCGACGCCGATCGCGTCGACGGTCTTGATCGCCCTGGTGCTCAGCCGCAGCCGGACGTACCGGCCCTCGCTCGGCAGCCAGTAGCGCTTGGTCTGGATGTTCGGGTCGAACCGGCGGGAGGTGCGCCGGTGGGAGTGGGAGATGCGGTTGCCGAAGCCGGGGCTAATGCCGGTCAGCATGCAGTGGGCGGACACGGTGACGTAGCTCTCCTCAGACGTAGTCGTTAATGGAATTCATTTTCAGTAAGATACCAGCATGGCACGCAACGAACTTCGTCCGGTCATCAAACTCCGGTCCACCGCCGGGACCGGCTTCACCTACGTGACCCGCAAGAACCGGCGCAACGACCCCGACCGGCTGACCCTGCGCAAGTACGACCCGGTCGTCGGCCGCCACGTCGACTTCCGAGAGGAGCGCTGAGCCACCGCCATGCGCAAGGGAATCCACCCGGCGTACGGCCCCGTCGTCTTCCGCGACCGGGCCGCGAACCACGCCTTCCTGACCCGCTCCACCATGACCAGCGACAAGACGATCGAGTGGGAGGACGGCCGCACCTACCCGGTCGTCGACGTCGAGATCTCGAACGTCAGCCATCCCTTCTACACGGGCACCGCCCGCGTCCTGGACACCGCCGGACGCGTCGAGCGCTTCGAACGCCGGTACGGGAAGCAGGGGCGGAACGGCGCGGACGGAAAGCAGGGCGGGGCGTGACCCCGCCCGGGGCCCAGCCGGCGGACCGGCCGGCGACCCTGCCGGTGGTGATCGTCGGCGGGCTGCACGCCGACGCCCGCGCGGCGGCCGTGGCCCGGCTGCTGGCGGACGTGCCCGGCAGCGTCGTCCTCCACCACGACCTGGCGACGGCCGCCGCCGGCACGGTCGTACGGACCGTCCGGGACGCCACCGGCATCCGGTCCGCCGGCGAGGCGCCCCTCGTCAACGACTGTGCCTGCTGCGCCCTGCGCGAGGACCTCGTGCCCGAGCTGGAACGGCTCGCGGACGCCGGGAGCACCCCGCTCGCCGTCGTCGAGCTGTGGGACTCCGTCGAGCCCAAGGCGATGGCCGAGGTGGTGACCGCCGGCGGCTTCACCGTCACCGGCGTGATCACCGCCGTCGATCCGGCGCTGGTGCTGCCGTACCTCGGCAACGGCGACGACCTGGCCGAGGGCGGCCTGGCCGCGGCGGCCACCGACCAGCGCACCGTCGCCGACACCTTCGCGCGGCAGCTGGAGTACGCGCCCGTCCTCGCCGTCGCCGATTCCCCGGAGGCCGACGACGAGGACCACGAGCTGCTGGCCCAGCTCCACCCGACCGCCCGCCGGGTCCCGATCGGCCACGGCGGCCCGGCGGGCTCCCCGCTGGCGGACGCCGCCCGCGCGGGATTCGACGTGGAGGCCGCCGCCGCGGCCCAGCACCCGGCGTGCGCCCTGCTGCCCGCGGACGCCGACGCGCACGGCGTCTCCACCCTGGTCTGGCGCCGGCGCCGCCCCTTCCACCCCGAGCGGCTGTACGCGGCGCTGGAGGACCTGACCTGTGCCGCGGCCCGCAGCCGGGGCCGGTTCTGGCTCGCCGACAAGCCGGACACGCTGCTGCACTGGGACGCCGCCGGCGGCGCGCTGTGCGTCGAGGGCGCGGGCCCCTGGCTGGCCGCCCTGCCCGACGCGGCCTGGGAGATGGTCCCGCCGGTACGCCGTGCCGCCGCCGCGCTGGACTGGCACCCGGTGCACGGCGACCGCTGCCAGCACCTCGTCTTCACGTCCCCCGGCCTGGACCGCGACGGACTGGAGCGGCTGCTGGAGTCCTGCCTGCTGACCGACGCCGAGTACGCCGCCGGCCGCGACGCCTGGCAGCGGCTGCCGTCCGCCTTCGACACCCTCCTGGAGGTCTGACCTCCATGCCCCGCACCGACGATCCTCCGGAGGCCTGACCCCATGCCCCGCAAGCACGACCGCAAGCCCGCCAAGCAGCGGCCCAATCCGCTGGACCAGGCCGGGGTGACGTACATCGACTACAAGGACACCGATCTGCTGCGGAAGTTCATCTCCGACCGCGGCAAGATCCGCAGCCGCCGCGTCACCCGCGTGACGTCCCAGCAGCAGCGGCAGCTGGCCCGGGCGATCAAGAACGCCCGGGAGATGGCGCTGCTGCCCTACGCCACCCGCTGACGGACGCCTCCGTCGTCCTCCCCGGCAGGGGCCCGCCGTTCGTCGGCGGGCCCCTGCTGTTGTCGCATGGTCATCGAGTCGCCGGGCAGACGCCTGGAACGACTTCGTTGACACTCGCGTCAAAGAAGGACGAGGTCCCCCGTGGAGCGGCCGTCAAAGCTGTAACCGGCGGACCACCCCTCGTGCACGTGCATCTGCCCGCGCATCTGCACATGAACAGGGTTATGATCCGGTTCAGTTGACCACTGCATCAATGGCCACACCAGTCAGTGCACACCGGCACCGGGGAGCGACCTGTGAACCACGACGTGTACGACGTTGACGACGCGTCCGGCGTGTACAACGGCATCGCGGCCACGAGGCTGCACGGAGTGGCCTGGCAGAAGAGCAGGCACAGCAACTCGCAGGGCTCCTGCGTGGAGTTCGCGCGCCTGCCGGGTGGAGACGTGGCCGTGCGCAACTCGCGTTTCCCCGACGGTCCCGCGCTCGTCTACACGCGCGCCGAGATCGAGGCGATGCTGCTGGGCGTCAAGGACGGCGAGTTCGACCACTTGATCGCGGGCTGACCGCGCTCGGCGCGCGCTCGGCGCGGACTCGGGGCGGACTCGGCGAGGCTCCGCCCGCCACCCGGCCGTCCCTCCGGGTGGTCACCAGGTCACCCTTGGTGACGCGCGTAGAAACGCGACGTGCGAAGGCGCCGCACCAGGTCATTCGGCGGCCGTCGGCCGGGGGAGCCGGAACAGCGCCCAGACGACCTTGCCGCCCAGCGTGCCGGCCATCGGGTGCCACCCCCAGCTGTCGCTGAAGGAGTCGACGAGGAACAGGCCGCGGCCCGACTCGGCGGAGAAGTCGTCCGCGTCGCGGGCGACCGGACCGTCCCGGCTCGGGTCCCGCACCGCGCACACCAGCCGCTCGGTCCAGCGCAGCAGGTGCAGCCGGACGGGCGGGTGGTCCGCCGGGCCCGGCAGGTCGGCGGGCAGCAGCGCATGCCGCAGGGCGTTGGTGACCAGCTCGGAGACGACCAGGCAGACCTCGTCGAACCGGTCGCCCACGTCCCAGCCGTCGAGTGTGCGGCGGGTGAACCGGCGTGCCTCGCGCACCGCTTCGTAGCGGGAGGGCAGGGCGCAGGAGGCGGCGTTGGACACGGCCGCGGGATCCAGCGGCGGAAGGCCCTGCCGTAACGGCTGGAGCATGGTCGATCCATTCGTCCCCATGCGAGGCACTCCCGTGAATTCGCGGTCCGTAGCGATGCGGCGCGGTGGTGCGGGACCATGGTTTCGGATGCGTACGGCAGATGCAAGGGCAGATGCACGTGCACGTGACCGAAATACCCCTGCTCGTACCGCTTGTTGGCCAATTTTTCCGTCATCTTCGCGCCTCCTCCGGGACGCTTCCCGACCGCATTCCTGGCACCCGATGCCCGAGCCTGCACGCTTTCTTTGGCCCGATTCCGTTTCCGTAACCGCACGAGTACTGCTCGAAGTGTTTTAGTGGCAGACTTCGGGCCCGGAAGACGGTTGGGGAGGCTGGCGAACGTGAGCGCGGGAGAGCCCGGATCGGTGGTGCGGCGCATGCTGCTCGGATCACAACTCAGGCGACTGCGTGAGGCACGGGGGATCACGCGCGAGGCGGCGGGCTACTCGATCCGCGCCTCCGAATCGAAGATCAGCCGGATGGAGTTGGGCCGGGTGAGCTTCAAGACCAGGGACGTCGAGGACCTGCTGACGCTGTACGGCATCACGGACGAGCAGGAGCGCGCCTCCCTGCTGTCACTGGCCAAAGAGGCCAACGTCGCGGGCTGGTGGCACAGTTACTCGGACGTGCTGCCGAGCTGGTTCCCGACCTACGTGGGCCTGGAGGGCGCCGCCTCGCTGATCCGGGTGTACGAGGTGCAGTTCGTGCACGGGCTGCTGCAGACCCCGCAGTACGCCCGCGCGGTCGTCCGGCGCGGCATGGCGGGCGCGAGCGAGGCCGACGTCGAGCGGCGGGTGGCGCTGCGCCTGGAGCGGCAGAAGTACCTCGTCGCCGAGAACGGGCCCGAGTTCCACATCGTGCTGGACGAGGCCGCGCTGCGCCGCCCGTACGGCGACCGCGACGTCATGCGCGGGCAGCTCCAGCACCTGATCGAGATGTCCGAGCGCCCCAACGTACGGCTCCAGGTGATGCCGTTCGGCTTCGGTGGGCACTCCGGCGAGAGTGGCGCGTTCACGATCCTCAGCTTCCCCGAGTCCGACCTCTCGGACGTCGTGTACCTGGAGCAGCTCACCAGCGCCCTGTACCTGGACAAGGCCGAGGACGTGGCCCAGTACGAGAAGGCGCTGAAGGAGCTCCAGCAGGACAGCCCGGGCCCGGACGAGAGCCGGGACCTTCTGCGGGGTCTCCTCCAACTCTCTTGAAACGCAAGTACGATGACGCCTGATCAGACCCCGAGGGTGACCGGCTGTCGATGTCGCCTGCCGTGGCGGCAAGGGATTGAGGGATCACATGTCGTCGTACTTCACCGACCTGGCTCAGCAGTACATCGACGGTGAGTGGCGCCAGGGCAGCGGCTCCTGGGACATCATCGACTTCAACCCGTACGACAACGAGAAGCTGGCCTCGATCACGATAGCCACGGTCGACGAGGTCGACGCCGCGTACCGGGCGGCCGAACGGGCCCAGAAGCAGTGGGCCGCGACCAACCCCTACGCCCGCCGTGCCGTGTTCGAGAAGGCGCTGCGGCTCGTCGAGGAGCGCGAGCAGGAGATCACCGAGGTGATCATCGCCGAGCTGGGCGGCACCCGGCTGAAGGCCGCCTTCGAGCTGCACCTCACCAAGGAGTTCCTGCGCGAGGCGGTCCACCTGTCGCTCAGCCCCGAGGGCCGGATCCTGCCGTCCCCGATCGACGGCAAGGAGAACCGCGTCTACCGCGTCCCGGTCGGCGTCGTGGGCGTCATCAGCCCCTTCAACTTCCCCCTCCTGCTCTCCGTGAAGTCGGTCGCCCCCGCCCTCGCCCTGGGCAACGGCGTCGTCCTCAAGCCGCACCAGAACACCCCGATCGTCGGCGGCACCCTCATCGCCAAGCTCTTCGAGGACGCGGGGCTGCCCAGCGGCCTGCTGAACGTCGTCGTCACCGACATCGCCGAGATCGGTGACGCCTTCATCGAGCACCCGGTCCCGAAGGCCATCTCCTTCACCGGCTCCGACAAGGTCGGCCGCCACGTGGCCACCGTCTGCGCCGCGAACTTCAAGCGCTCGGTGCTCGAACTGGGCGGCAACAGCGCCCTGGTGGTGCTGGACGACGCCGACGTCGACTACGCGGTCGACGCCGCGGTCTTCAGCCGGTACGTCCACCAGGGCCAGGTCTGCATGGCCGCCAACCGCGTGCTGGTCGACCGGTCGATCGCCGACGAGTTCACCGAGAAGTTCGTCGCCAAGGTCAGCGGCCTGAAGGCCGGTGACCCCGGTGACCCGGCGACGGTCATCGGCCCGGTGATCAACTCCTCGCAGGCGGAGGCGATCTCCGGCGCGGTCGAGCAAGCGCTCGCCGAGGGTGCCACCGCCCTGGTGCGCGGCGGGCGGACCGACAACCTCGTCGAGCCGTCCGTCCTGACGGGCCTGCCCGCCGATTCGCCCCTGCTGCGGCAGGAGCTGTTCGGCCCGGTCGTCTTCCTCGTCCCGTTCGACGGCGAGGAGGAGGCGGTACGCCTGGTCAACGACACCCCGTACGGGCTGAGCGGCGCCGTGCACACGGCCGACGTCGAGCGGGGCGTGAACTTCGCCAAGCGGATCGACACCGGCATGTTCCACGTGAACGACGGCACGGTCCACGACGAGCCGATCGTCCCCTTCGGCGGCGAGAAGCACTCCGGCCTCGGCCGGCTGAACGGCGAGACGATGCTGGACGCCTTCACCACGCACAAGTGGATCTCGGTGCAGCACGGCCGCAGCGGCTTCCCGTTCTAGCCGCAGCGAGCCACCATCCGCCCAGCCGCAGCGAGCCACCATCCGCCCAGCCGTAGCGAGCGGCTTTCCACCCGCCGGGCCCTTGCGGACAGAACCTGACCGCAAGGGCTCGTAACGTCATGTGTGTCAGGCAGCAGCGACCGAACCAGACGAAAGGCGGCCGGTCATGGTCACACATGTGGGAGCCGAGGCGCACGGTGACGAGCGGGGGGCGCTCCTGGCCTTCCTGGCCGAGCAGCGCGGCGGCATCCGGCGGTCGGTGCTGGGGCTCACGGACGAGCAGGCCTCCTCCCGTCCCAGCGCCAGTGAGCTGTCCCTGGGCGGGCTGATCAAGCACGTCGCCGAGGTCGAGCAGGGCTGGCTGGCCCGCGCCAAGCAGGAGCCGCCGGCCGTCCACCGGGACGAGTCGAACTGGGACGAGACCTTCCGGCTGGTCGGTGACGAGACGGTGTCCGGGCAGCTGGCGTACTGGGAGAAGGTCGCGGCCGAGACGGAGGAGTTCATCCGCGCGGTGCCGAGCCTGGACGACACCTTCCCGCTGCCGAACGACCCCTGGTTCCCGCCGGACGGGCGGGTCTCGATGCGCTGGCTGTGCCTGCACCTGATCCGCGAGACCGCCCGGCACGCCGGCCACGCCGACATCATCCGGGAGTCGCTGGACGGCGCCTCCGCCTGGGATCTGGTCGCGAAGGAGCAGGGCAGCTCCTGGGGATGACGGTCCGCGGCCTACTCTGGACCGCATGTCAGTGATCCGTCTCCTGGTGCTCGGCGCGGTGCGCCAGCACGGGCGGGCCCACGGCTACCAGGTGCGCAACGACCTGGAGTACTGGGGCGCGCACGAGTGGTCCAACGCCAAGCCCGGCTCGATCTACCACGCGTTGAAGCAGATGGCGAAGCAGGGGCTGCTGCACGAGCACGAGACCGCCCCGTCGACCGCCGGCGGCCCGCCGCGCACCGAGTACGAGATCACCGAGAAGGGCACCGAGGAGTACTTCGCGCTGCTGCGGGAGTCCCTCACCGCCTACAACCAGAAGCCGGACGTCCTCTCCGCCGGGGTGGGCCTGATGGTCGACCTGGGCCGTGCGGAGGTGCTCGCGCTGCTGGAGGAGCGGGTGCGGGCGATCCAGGAGTGGCGCAAGGACGTCACGGAGTACTACACGCCCGAGGACGGTCCCGGGCAGCTCGGCCACATCGGCGAGATCATGCACCTGTGGATCCACTCCGCGGACACCGGCGCGGAGTGGACCCGCGGTCTGATCGAGCGCATCCGGGGCGGCGCGTACACCTTCGCCGGCGAGGGGGAGCCGTTCGTCGGCGTGCTGCGCGAGGGCGAGGAGAACCCGTACGCGACGGGGGAGCGGCACCCCGAGGACGGCCGCTGAGCCCGAAGTCCGCTAATCAAGTTTGACTAATCTTGGCGGAGGGGATACCTTCGAGCGAGTAGTCAAGGTTGACTAGCGAAGGAGAATCCGTGGCCGACGCGGCGATCACCGTCGAAGGGGCACGCAAGACGTACGGGGGCAAGAGCGGCAAGGGCGGCAAGCAGGCGCTCGACGGGCTCGATCTGACGGTCGCGCGGGGCACGGTCCACGGGGTGCTGGGCCCCAACGGCGCGGGCAAGACCACGCTGGTGAGGGTCCTGTCCACACTGCTGCGGCCGGACGCCGGCCGGATCGAGGTGTCCGGCCGCGACGTGGTGCGCCAGGCGTACGAGGTGCGCATGCGCATCGGCCTGCTCGGCCAGCACGCGGCCCTCGACGAGGAACTGGGCGGCCGGCAGAACCTGCAGATGTTCGGCCGCCTCCACCACCTGGGCGTCCGCAGGGCACGCGCGCGTGCCGACGAACTTCTGGCGCGCTTCGACCTCACCGAAACCGGACGCAAACCGGTCAAGGCCTACAGCGGCGGCATGCGGCGCCGCCTGGACCTGGCCGCGTCCCTGATCACCGAACCGGAGGTGCTCTTCCTGGACGAGCCGACGACGGGCCTCGACCCGCGGGGCCGCGCCGAGGTCTGGGAGGCGGTCCGCTCCCTGGTCGGCGGCGGTACGACGGTCCTGCTCACCACGCAGTACCTGGAGGAGGCCGACCAGCTCGCCGACCGCATCTCGGTGGTCGCCGCCGGCCGGGTCATCGCCGACGGCACCGCCGACGAGCTGAAGGCGGCCACCGGCGGCGACCGCATCGACGTCGTCCTGCGCGACGCCGGCCGCCTCGGCGCCGCGGTCGCCCTGCTGCCGCTCGACGGCGTCACGGTCGACGCCGACCGCCGGCTGCTCAGCGCGCCGGTCACCGACCGGATGACGGCGCTCTCCCGGGTCGTGCGGGCCCTGGAGGAGGCCGGGATCGAGGCGGAGGACGTCGCCCTGCGCCGCCCGACACTGGACGAGGTGTTCCTGCACCTCACCGACCGCACGGAGGAGGCCGCATGAGCACCGTCACCTACGCCCTCACCGACTCCTGGACCATGACCCGGCGGGAGCTGGCCCGCTGGGGACGGCAGCCGGTCGCGGTCGTCGTCAACGTCGTCTTCCCCGTCATGCTCCTGCTGATGTTCGGCTACCTCATCGGCGGCGGCCGGGGGCTGAGCGGGGACTACGTCGACTACCTCGTCCCCGGGATGCTCGCGCTCACCATGGCCTTCGGCCTGGAGGGCACGATGATCGCCGTCACCCAGGATCTCAACAAGGGCGTCGTCGACCGCTTCCGGGCCATGCCGATGACCAACGGCGCGGTGCTGGTGGGCCGTTCGGCCGCCGACATGCTCCAGTCGGCGATCGCCCTCGTCGTGCTGTTCGGCACCGGGCTGGCGCTCGGCTGGCGTGCCCACGGCGGGCTGGGCGCCTTCCTCGGGGCCGTCGGCCTGCTGCTCCTCTTCCGGTTCGCGATGCTGTGGATCGGCATCCACCTGGCGCTGGTGGCCGGGAAGCCGGAGATGGTGCAGGCGGTGCAGATCCTGGTCTGGCCGGTCGGCTTCCTGTCCAACGCGTTCGCCACGCCCGAGTCCATGCCCGACTGGCTGGGCATGGTCGTCCAGTGGAACCCGATGTCCCACACGGCGACGGCCGTGCGGGACCTGTTCGGCGGCCCCGGCGGCGAGTCCGGGCACGTATGGCCGGCGATCGTCTGGCCGCTGGTCCTGCTGGCGGTGTTCTTCCCGCTGGCGGTACGGAGGTTCGCCCGGCTGAGCCGCTAGCCGCGCGGCGCCGCCAGGGGCCTCACGCCGGGCAGTGCGCAGCCGTCGCCGAGGGACCCGGCGACGGCTACGCTGCGGTGATCGAATACTTCCGCGAGCCGCCCGGAGTGCGCCCATGACCACCTCCTCCTTCGACCCCCGCACCCTGTTGGCGGAGAGCCGGCTCGGCGTCCTGGCGACCATCAAGGCGGACGGCCGGCCGCAGTTGTCCCCCGTCACGCCCTTCTACGACCCAGCGGAAGAGGTCATTCACGTCTCCATGACCGAGGGGCGCGCCAAGACGGCCAACCTCCGCCGCGATCCCCGCGCCACCCTGGAGGTCACCAGCCCCGACGGCGGCTCCTGGGCCGCCGCCGAGGGCATGGCGACGCTCACCGGACCGGGCACCGACCCGCACGGCCCGGAGGTCGAGGCGCTGGTGCGCTACTACCGCCTGGCCGCCGGCGAGCACCCCGACTGGGACGAGTACCGCTCGGTGATGGTCTCCGACCGCCGGGTCCTGATGACGATGACGGTCGACCACGTGTACGGCGCCAGGATCCGCTGACCGCCGGGTCCCGCAGCCGCCGGGCTCCCGCCGAGCCGCGTCGCCGGGCTTGCACGTCACGTCGCGTGAGGCGGCAGCGTGGAGTGCGCAAGAGGAAGGGAGCGGAAGTGAGCTACTCCGTGGGACAGGTGGCCGGGTTCGCCGGCGTCACGGTGCGCACCCTGCACCACTACGACGACATCGGCCTGCTCGTGCCCAGCGAGCGCAGCCACGCGGGCCACCGGCGTTACAGCGACGCCGATCTCGACCGGCTGCAGCAGGTCCTGTTCTACCGGGAACTCGGCTTCCCGCTCGACGAGGTCGCCGCCCTGCTCGACGACCCGGCCGCGGACCCGCGCGCGCACCTGCGCCGCCAGCACCGGCTGCTGACCGCCCGGATCGAGAAGCTGCAGAAGATGGCGGCGGCCGTGGAGCACGCCATGGAGGCACGGAAGATGGGCATCAACCTCACGCCCGAGGAGAAGTTCGAGGTGTTCGGGGACTTCGACCCGGACCGGTACGAGGACGAGGTGCAGGAGCGCTGGGGCGGCAGCGACGCCTACCGGCAGTCGCGGCAGCGCGCCGCGTCCTACACCAAGGAGGACTGGCTGCGCATCCAGCGCGAGGCCGACGAGATCACCCGGCGGTTCGTCGCCCTGATGGAGGCCGGCGAGCCGGCGGACTCCGGGGCGGCGATGGACGCCGCCGAGGAGCACCGCCGGTGGATCTCCCGCAACCACTACGACTGCGGACACGAGATGCACACCTGTCTGGGCGAGATGTACGTCTCGGACGAGCGGTTCACACGGAACATCGACAAGGCCGGGCCCGGTCTCGCCGCCTACCTGCGGGACGCGATCGCCGCCAACGCCGCCCGGCACTCCTCCTGAGGGGCCGTGGCCCGGCTCACTCCCGGGCCACGACCACCGCCGTCCCGTAGGCGCACACCTCGGTGCCGACGTCCGCGGCCTCCGTCACGTCGAACCGGAAGGCCAGCACGGCGTTGGCGCCACGCGCGCGTGCCTGCTCGACGAGCCGCTCCATCGCCTGGTTGCGGGTCTCGACCAGCGTCTTGGTGAGCCCGCGCAGCTCACCCCCGACCAGCGACTTCAGCCCGGCGCCGATCTGGCTCCCCAGGTGCCGGGAGCGTACGGTCAGCCCGAAGACCTCCCCGAGCACCTCCCGCACGCGGTAGCCGGGTACGTCATTCGTGGTCACGACGAGCACATCGGGTTCCGGATCCTGCCCGCCGCCGTATTCTTCGATGCCCATGGTTCCCACAGTTCCCCCGGTGGGCCCGCGGCGCACCCCGGAGGACCCGTGGAACCAGTACCACCACGGCTGCGTTGATACTTTTGGGCAGCCAGTCCCCGCCCGCTTCCCAGCAGCAGGAGCCACATTCCCGTGACCACGCTTGCGCTCGGCCCCGAGTGGCTCAGCCCGGACTACCTGATCTCGACCTTCAGCCTCCCCGGCATCCTGCTGATCGTCTTCGCCGAGTCCGGCCTCTTCGCCTTCCTGCCCGGTGACTCGCTGCTGTTCACCGCGGGCCTGTTCGTCGCCCAGGGCGAGTACATCAGCCAGCCGCTGTGGCTGGTCTGCCTCCTGATCGTGCTGGCCGCCGTCATCGGCGACCAGGTGGGCTACACGATCGGCAAGTTCTTCGGCCCGCGGATCTTCAACCGCCCCAACTCCAGACTCTTCAAGCAGGAGAACCTGGAGAAGGCCCACGAGTTCATGGAGAAGTACGGCCCCAAGGCGATCGTCCTGGCCCGCTTCGTCCCGATCGTGCGCACCTTCGCCCCCATCGTGGCGGGCGCCGGCCGCATGAAGTACCGCACCTTCCTGACGTACAACGTCATCGGCGGCATCGCCTGGGGCTCGGGCGTCACCGTCGCGGGGTACTGGCTCGGCCAGATCGAGCTCATCCGGACCAACGTCGAGGCGATCCTCGTCCTGATCGTCTTCCTCTCCGTCGTGCCGATCATCGTCGAGTACCTCCGCGAACGAGGCAAGAAGAAGCGCGCCGCGGCCGCCGGTCCCCTGTCACCGCAGCCCCAGCCCCGGCCGCAGGCGCAGCCCCAGCCGCTGTACCCGCCGCTGGACGACGCGACCACCCAGCTCCGCCGCATCGACCCGCAGCAGCCGTACGACCAGGGCTACGGCGGCCAGAACGGCCACCAGCAGCACCAGCAGCCGTACGCCCAACAGTACCCGCAGGGCTACGGGCAGCAGCAGTACGGCGGCCGGCAGGGCAGCACCCAGCACCCCTACAACCAGGGCTACTGAAACGCTGAGGGGCGCGGGGCACCCCGCGCCCCGGCGGAAGGAACCGAGTGCGCGGGCCCCCTGCGTCAGAATCCCCGCGTCCGCTTCGCCGCCCGGCGCCCCGCCGCACTCGCGGCCCCCGGCACCTTCAGGAACAACCGCGAGATCTCCGACCCGAGATTCACCCCGATGGCGATGGCCATCGCCAGCGCCACCGCCTTGGACAGCGAGACGAGCCCGCCGTCGATCTCGCTCTGCGCGATGCCCAGCAGACCGAAGTAGGTCGCCGAACCCGGCAGCAGGGGCCCGATCGCCGCGGTCGTGTACGGCAGCGCCGACGCGAACCGGTACCGGGACATCAACTGCCCGAACAGCCCCACCAGCCCCGCCGCCGCGGCCGTCGACGCCACCGGCGAGATGTCACCCGCGAGGTGCATGGCGCCGAACACGCTCCACGCCACGCCGCCGTTCAGGGTCACCGCCAGCACAGTGGATCGTTCCTGCTGGAGCAGCACGGCGAAGGCCAGCGACAGCATCATGGCCGCGCAGATCTGCACCACCGGCTGGTCGCCCGTGCCCAGCTTGTCGTCGGGATTGAGCTTCGCCCCCATCTGGACGCCGAAGTACAGCACCATCAGGACCCCGGCCACGATGCTGACGAAGAAGTACATGACCTCCAGCAGGCGTGCCGACGCGGTGATGTAGAAGCCGGTCAGACCGTCCTGCACCCCCGCCACCAGCGCCCGCCCGGGCAGCAGCGCGAACAGGCCACCGGTGATGACCGCGGACGCCTTCGCGTCGACGTGCGCCAGCGTCAGCGCGACACCGACCGCGGCCGGCGGCATCGCGGCCACCGCGAACTGGTAGAACTCCGGCAGCCCGCGCCCGGCGCACAGCCACGCCAGCCGGTCGCCCAGCATGGCGCCGATCATCGCCGCGAGGAACACCGTCGGACCACCGCCGACGAGCACCGAGGCCGAGCCCGCGAGCAGCCCGGTCGCCGTGGTCAGCACCCACGTGGGGTACGGGTGCCGGTTGCGCCGGATCTCCGCCAGCCGCCGGTAGGCCTCCTCCAGGGAGATGTGCGTCTCCGGGTCGCTGAGGTCGTCCACCAGCTGGAACACGGCCGCCAGCCGCGTGTAGTCGGTGCCCCGGCGGCGTACCGTCCGCGACGCCGTCACCGGGTCCTCCACCAGCGACGGCTGGTGCGAGATCGACAGCAGGGTGAAGGTGACGTTCGGCTCGCAGCGGTCCAGACCGTAGGAGCGGCAGACGGCGAACATCGCCGCCTCCACGTCCTCGGCGCCCTCGCCGCCCGCCAGCAGCAGCTCGCCGATACGCAGCGTCAGGTCGAGCACGCGCGGCACGGCCGGGCCGGTCTCGTCCTCGTGCCGCGGTTCCTTCTCCGGCGCGGGACGGTCGGCCACCGGCATGCGCAGCATCGCCCGCATCCGGTCCTGCCAGGGCACGTCCTTGGCCAGCGGCACCGCCGGTACGCCGGCCGGCGGGGTGAAGGCCGGCGGGGCGCTGCGCGCCCGGTAGGTCCTGGGCGGGTTGAACGCCGACCCCTCGGGCTCGGCATGCGGCGCGTGCGGAGCGTCCATCCCCTGCGGCAGCGCGAACTCCGAGGTGATCTCGGACTCGGTGTCCGCGCGGGGGACGGCCAGCCCCTGCGGGATGGCGAACTCGGATGTCGTCGACGATTCGCCGTCGATCGATGCCGCGGTCCCGGCCGGCTGCCGGAAGGCACTCCTGGCCTCGTCCGACTGCGGCTTGCGGTCCTCCGCGTCCGTCACGTGCGTTGCGCTCCCTACCTCGAACAAACCCTCCTGTAGCCCTCAGTATGCGCACCCAAACGCGGACGGGCCGCACGCGTGCGCGTGCGGCCCGTCGGACGGTGCGAGACGGGTGGGGGCTCAGTGACCGCCCTGCTCCTCGAACCGCTTGTAGGAGCGCTCGATCTCGGCCTCCGCGTCCGTGCGGCCCACCCAGTTGGCGCCCTCGACCGACTTGCCGGGCTCCAGGTCCTTGTAGACCTCGAAGAAGTGCTGGATCTCCAGGCGGTCGAACTCCGAGACGTGGTGGATGTCACGCAGGTGCTCCACACGCGGGTCCGTCGACGGCACGCACAGCAGCTTGTCGTCGCCGCCGGCCTCGTCGGTCATGCGGAACATGCCGATCGCGCGGCAGCGGATCAGGCAGCCCGGGAACGTCGGCTCGTCCAGGATGACCAGCGCGTCCAGCGGGTCGCCGTCCTCGCCGAGGGTGTTCTCGACGAAGCCGTAGTCGGTCGGGTAGGCGGTCGAGGTGAAGAGCCGACGGTCCAGGCGGATCCGACCCGTCTCGTGGTCCACCTCGTACTTGTTCCGCGAACCCTTCGGGATCTCGATCGTGACGTCGAACTCCACCGGACGCTCCTCCATGATCAGCACATAGTTCTGGTGGTTAAGTGTCCCTCACGCAGGTGGGTGATCGCGAAAGGGGCTGGTGGTCGTGCCCAAGCTGAGGCCGTGGCGGTCCGCGAGACCGCGCCTGGTGCGCGCCGCGGGCGCCGTACGTCCGCGTCTGGCACGCGCCGCGCGGGCCGCCGATCCGCGGGTCGCGCGGCTCGCCCGGACCGCGAGGCCGAAGACCTGGCAGTACACCGCGGGCGCCGCCACCGCCGGGCTGGCGCTGGCCGCCGGTGTGGTGACCGCCGTGGGCCCCTGGGACTCCACGGGTCAGCGTACGGCCGAGCGGGACCGGGCCGTTGCCCTGGAGACCATGGGTGGCACAGATCACGGTCACGGACCCGGCGGCTCCGGTACGACCTCGGGCGCGCCCCGGCCCGCGCCCAGCGCCGCGTCCGTCCTGACCGGCCTCGACGCCACCGGACCGGCGCCGCGCGGACCGGCCCTCGCCGACGCCCTGGACCCCCTCCTGAAGGACCCGGCCCTCGGCACCCGTCACGCGGCGTCGGTCGTCGACCTCGCCACGGGCCGGCGCCTGTACGGCACGGGCGTCGGCGCCTCCCTCACCCCCGCCTCCACCACCAAGATCGCCACCGCCGCCGCGGCGCTGACCGCCCTCGGCCCCGACCACCGCCTCACCACCCGCACCGCCCTCGAACCCGACACCGGCGAACTCGTCCTGGTCGGCGGCGGCGACCCCACCCTCACCGCCCGCCCCGACGGCGGGGGAGGCCTCGCGAGCCTGCGCACCCTCGCCGACCGGACCGCCACCGCACTGAAGAAGCGCGACGTACGCGAGGTGACGCTGTCCTACGACACCACCCTCTACGCCGGCGACGCGATGCACCCGATCGGGGTCAACGGCAACCTCGCCGAGGTCACCGCCCTGATGACCGACGAGGCCCGCACCGACGGCTCCACCCGGGGCCCGGTGCCGCGCGTGGCCGACCCGGCCGCCGACGCCGCCCGCACCTTCGCCGGCCTCCTGGCCGACCACGGCATCACGGCGACGCCGCCCGGCCCCTCCAAGGCGACGAACCGCGCCGGCACCCTCGCCACCGTCTCCTCGCCCCCGCTGTCCGCCCTGGTCGAGCGGATGCTGACCAACAGCGACAACGACATCGCCGAGGCCCTCGCCCGCCACACGGCACTGGCCACCGGGAAACGCGCGGACTTCGCCGGTGCCTCCGCCGCGATCGAGGCCCGCCTCGGGCAGCTCGGCGTCCCCCTCACCGGCGTCGAGGTGCGCGACGGCAGCGGCCTGGACCGCACCGGCCGCCTCACCGCCGACGCCCTCACCACCCTGCTCGTCACGGCGGCCGACCCGGACCATCCCGAACTCCGGTCCGTCCTCACCGGCCTCCCGGTCGCCGGCTTCACCGGCACGCTGACCAGCCGCTACACCGACGGCGCGGCCGGCCTCGTACGCGCCAAGACCGGCACCCTGACCGGGGTCAACACCCTGTCCGGCACGGTGGTCACCCGGGACGGCCACGCCCTGGCCTTCGCCTTCCTGGCCTCGGACACGGCGAACACGGCAACGGCCCAGTCGACCCTGGACAGGCTGGCGACGACCCTGGCCGACTGCGGCTGCGGCTGACCGCACCCCCGCCCCGCCGTGGGCGAGGCGCCGGGCGCCGGCTCGACGGGCGGCAGCCTCCCCCGGCCCGCACAGCCTGCCCCCGACCGCAGCGCTCACGTACGGTTGACGCATGACGAGCATCGGTGGTGCTGCATCTTCCGGGATGGTCGACTGGAACCTCGCGGTCGCGACCGCGACCCGCCTGGTACGGCCGGGCCCCGAGGTGAGCCGCGACGAGGCCCGCGCCGTCGTCGCGGAACTTCGCCGGCATGCCAAGGCCTCGGAGGAACACGTCCGGGGCTTCACCCGTATGGTCTCCGACGAGGTCGACGACACCCCCGTCCTCGTCGTCGACCGCCCGGGTTGGGTCCGGGCCAACGTCGCCGGCTTCCGCGAACTGCTCAAACCGCTGCTCGACAAGATGCAGCAGCGCCGCGGCAGCACTCCCGGCGGAGCCGTCCTCGGCGCCGTCGGCGGCAAGGTCACCGGCGTCGAGCTGGGCATGCTGCTGTCGTTCCTGTCCTCCCGCGTCCTCGGCCAGTACGAGACCTTCGCCCCGGCCACCCGCGAACTCCCGGCCGGCCAGAACGGCGGCGGCCGGCTCCTGCTCGTCGCCCCCAACATCGTCCACGTCGAGCGGGAACTGGACGTCGAGCCCCACGACTTCCGCCTGTGGGTGTGCCTGCACGAGGAGACGCACCGCACGCAGTTCACCGCGGTGCCCTGGCTGCGGGACCACCTCCAGGGCGAAATCCAGTCGTTCCTAGCGGAGACCGACGTCGACCCGATGACCGTCCTGGAGCGCGTCCGCGAGGCCGCCCAGGCGCTGGCCGGCGGCCGGCCCGAGGGCGAGGAGGACGACGGCGGCCGGTCCCTGGTCGAGCTGGTGCAGAGCCCCGCCCAGCGGGAGATCCTCGGCCGCCTCACGGCCGTGATGTCGCTGCTGGAGGGCCACGCCGACTTCGTCATGGACGGCGTCGGACCCGATGTCGTACCGACCGTGGGCGAGATCCGCGAGAAGTTCCAGCAGCGCCGCGCCAAGGGCGCCTCCCGGCTCGACCTCGCCCTGCGCAAACTGCTCGGCCTGGACGCCAAGCTCCGGCAGTACCGGGACGGCGAGCGGTTCGTCCGCGCGGTCGTCGACCAGGTCGGCATGGACGGCTTCAACCGCGTGTGGACCTCCCCGAACACCCTCCCCACCAAGACGGAGATCGCCAAACCGGCGGACTGGATCGCGCGGGTGCATCGCAGGCCCGAGGGGTGAACCGGGGCGGGAAGGGCGTGAAACGGATCCGGCCGTCGGCAGGCGAACGCCCCTCCAATCACCCGTCCGAGGGACCGTGAGCCCCCGGCAGGCGTGCAATGCTCGGGGAACGGCCCGTTTCTGTCACCATCTACACACTCTGCGTGACCGACACGGGTTCACCCCCCGAAAACATCCTGAAGGGCACCGGACATGGGTCCCCATCCTGCGGTCGCGGCGATACGCCTGGCGGTCCGCCGCGTCCTCCACGACATCCTCACCGAACTGCACACCACGGCCGGCGTCCCCGCCGGGACGGCCGCCGAGCGCGTACCCGACCGGCCGCCGCCGCCGATCGTGCTCGTGGCGTGCTCCGGCGGCGCCGACTCCATGGCGCTCGCCTCCGCCCTGGCCTTCGAGGCGCCCCGGCTCGGCGTCCGGGCCGGCGGCATCACCGTCGACCACGGTCTCCAGCCCGGCTCCGACCTGCGCGCCGAGGAGGTCGTCCTGCGGCTGCGCGAGCTCGGTCTGGACCCCGTCGAGTCCACCGCCGTGACCGTCGGCCGGGGCGCCGGCCCCGAGGCCGCCGCGCGCGACGCCCGCTACGCCGCCCTCGACGCCGCCGCCGAACGCCACGGCGCCGCCGCCGTACTGCTCGGCCACACCCGCGACGACCAGGCCGAGACCGTCCTGCTGGGGCTCGCCCGCGGCTCCGGCATCCGCTCCCTGTCGGGCATGGCCGCGGTCTCGGGGGCCGGCGGCCGTTACCGGCGCCCCTTCCTCCAGCTCGACCGGCAGACCGCCCGCAAGGCCTGCATGGTCCAGTCCCTGCCCGTCTGGGACGACCCCCACAACGCCGACCCGGCCTACACCCGCTCCCGGCTGCGCCACGAAGGCCTGCCGGCCCTCGAGAAGGCCCTCGGCAAGGGCGTCGTCGAGGCCCTCGCCCGGACGGCCCAGCTCTCCCGCGACGACGCCGACGCCCTCGACACCTGGGCCCGCCAGGCCGAGGCCGGCGTCCGCGACGCCGCGGGCGGGCTGGAGTGCGGCAAGCTCTACGCCCTGCCCTCGGCCGTACGCCGCCGGATCCTGCGCCGCGCCGCCATCGAGGCCGGTGCCCCGGCCGGTTCGCTGTTCGCCCGTCACATCGAGGAAGTCGACCGGCTGATCACCGGCTGGCGCGGCCAGAAGGCCATCAACCTCCCCGGCAGAGTCGTCGCCCACCGGCAGGGTGGCAGACTGGTGATTCGGCAAGGCTGAATCCGACCCCCCACCGGCCCGCCGGCGCGGGCCGTGGACGGTGCGGATACGGGCCGAAGAGCGGGACGACCGAAAGTGATGCGGGTGGACGCGAAAGACATGGGTGCCGACCTCCAGCAGGTGCTCATCACCAAGGAAGAGATCGACGCGAAGCTGGCCGAGCTGGCCGCGAAGATCGACGCGGAGTACGCGGGCAAGGACCTGCTCATCGTCGGCGTCCTCAAGGGCGCGGTGATGGTCATGGCCGACCTGGCCCGGGCGCTGTCCACCCCGGTCACGATGGACTGGATGGCCGTGTCCTCCTACGGCGCGGGCACCCAGTCCTCCGGCGTCGTGCGGATCCTGAAGGACCTCGACACCGACATCAAGGGCAAGCACGTCCTGATCGTCGAGGACATCATCGACTCCGGCCTGACCCTGTCCTGGCTGCTGTCCAACCTCGGCTCGCGCGAGCCCGCCTCCCTCAAGGTGTGCACGCTGCTGCGCAAGCCGGACGCCGCGAAGGTGGCCATCGACGTGGAGTGGGTCGGATTCGACATCCCCAACGAGTTCGTCGTCGGCTACGGCCTCGACTACGCCGAGAAGTACCGCAACCTCCCGTTCGTGGGTACGCTCGCGCCCCACGTGTACGGCGGCTGAACGCCACCGGAGCGGTTTCGGGCGGTGATCGGGAACCCTGGCGGGTCCCGCGCCGTTGGAGCATGCAGACGGGATTGCCAGACGTCCTGTGCGGCTTCGGGCGACCAGGCTGGGGTACCGTCGGAAGAACTGTCTTATCAAACTCACTATGGCAGGAGGGACGGGGCGGCACCGCTCCGTGTGGATGGACGTGAAGCGATACTTCCGTGGGCCGGTCATGTGGATCGTGCTGGCCGTCCTTGCCGTGGTCGTGTTGATGCAGGTCGTCGGTTCGTCCGGCGGCTACAAGACGGTGGACACAGGCCAGGTCGTCCAGGCGATCAACCAGAACCAGGTCGAGTCGGCCAAGCTGACCACCGGCGATGAGCAGACCATCAAGGTCCAGCTCAAGGACGGCGAAAAGATCGAGGACAGCTCGAAGATCCAGGCGAGCTATATCGGCGACCAAGGCGTGGACATCGCCAACACGCTGCAGAACAAATACCAGGACAAGCAGATCCCGGACGGCTACACGGTCTCGCCGTCCAAGCAGAACCCGTTCGTCGGCATCCTGCTCTCCCTGCTGCCCTTCGTCCTGATCGTGGTCGTCTTCCTGTTCCTGATGAATCAGATGCAGGGCGGCGGCAGCCGGGTGATGAACTTCGGCAAGTCCAAGGCCAAGCTCATCACCAAGGACACCCCGAAGACGACGTTCTCCGACGTCGCCGGGTCGGACGAGGCGGTCGAGGAACTCCACGAGATCAAGGAGTTCCTGCAGGAACCGGCGAAGTTCCAGGCAGTCGGCGCCAAGATCCCCAAGGGCGTCCTGCTCTACGGGCCTCCCGGCACCGGCAAGACCCTGCTCGCGCGTGCCGTCGCGGGCGAGGCGGGCGTCCCGTTCTACTCGATCTCCGGTTCCGACTTCGTCGAGATGTTCGTCGGTGTCGGTGCCTCCCGGGTCCGTGACCTGTTCGAGCAGGCGAAGGCCAACGCCCCGGCGATCGTCTTCGTCGACGAGATCGACGCGGTCGGCCGCCACCGCGGCGCCGGCCTCGGCGGCGGTCACGACGAGCGCGAGCAGACCCTGAACCAGCTGCTCGTCGAGATGGACGGCTTCGACGTCAAGGGCGGCGTGATCCTCATCGCCGCGACGAACCGGCCCGACATCCTCGACCCGGCGCTGCTGCGCCCCGGCCGCTTCGACCGGCAGATCGCCGTCGACCGCCCGGACATGCAGGGCCGTCTGGAGATCCTCAAGGTCCACCAGAAGGGCAAGCCGGTGGCGCCCGACGTCGACCTGTCGGCCGTCGCCCGCCGTACGCCCGGCATGACCGGTGCCGATCTCGCCAACGTGCTGAACGAGGCCGCCCTGCTGACGGCCCGCAGCGACCAGAAGCTGATCGACAACCACATGCTGGACGAGGCGATCGACCGCGTGGTGGCGGGCCCGCAGAAGCGGACCCGGATCATGTCGGACAAGGAGAAGAAGATCACCGCGTACCACGAGGGCGGGCACGCCCTGGTCGCGGCGGCCTCACCGAACTCCGATCCGGTCCACAAGATCACCATCCTGTCCAGAGGCCGGGCCCTCGGCTACACGATGGTGCTCCCGGACGAGGACAAGTACTCGACCACGCGCAACGAGATGCTCGACCAGCTCGCCTACATGCTGGGCGGCCGGGCGGCCGAGGAACTGGTCTTCCACGACCCGACCACGGGTGCCGCCAACGACATCGAGAAGGCCACCGGCCTGGCGCGGGCGATGGTCACCCAGTACGGCATGACCGAGCGGCTCGGCGCCATCAAGTTCGGCGGCGACAACAGCGAGCCGTTCCTCGGCCGTGAGATGTCCCACCAGCGCGACTACTCGGAAGAGGTCGCCGCGCTGGTCGACGAAGAGGTCAAGAAGCTCATCGAGACCGCGCACAACGAGGCGTGGGAGATCCTGGTCGAGAACCGCGACGTCCTCGACAACCTGGTCCTGGCCCTCCTGGAGAAGGAGACCCTGGGCAAGGAGGAGATCGCCGAGATCTTCGCCCCGATCGTCAAGCGCCCGCCCCGGCCCGCCTGGACCGGTTCCTCGCGGCGCACGCCGTCGACCCGCCCGCCGGTGCTCTCCCCCAAGGAGCTGGCACTGACCAACGGAGCGAACGGCGCGACACCGGCCATCAGCACCGCCAAGAGCACCACGACGGAGCCCGCCCCGGCACCGGAGCGGGCCCCGGAGGACCGTCCCGAGAGCTGACCGGCTCTCCCGGCGGCCCCACCAGGGCCGGAATGTATGCCGTGCCCCCCTTGGTTCTAGCCTGGGGGGCACGGCATTTTCCGTTGTGCCGTGTGCCGCAGGCACGACAGTGACAGGAACGAGGCACCAGATGACCGACCCCGTGACGCTGGACGGCGAGGGCCAGATCGGCGAGTTCGACGAGAAGCGGGCCGAGAACGCCGTACGCGAACTGCTGATCGCGGTCGGCGAGGACCCGGACCGCGAGGGCCTGCGCGAGACGCCGGCGCGGGTGGCGCGGGCGTACAAGGAGATATTCGCGGGGCTGTGGCAGCAGCCCGAGGACGTGCTGACGACGACGTTCGACATCGGGCACGACGAGATGGTGCTCGTGCGGGACATCGAGGTGTACTCGACCTGTGAGCACCATCTGGTTCCGTTCCGGGGCGTCGCTCACGTCGGCTACATCCCGTCCACCAGCGGCAAGATCACCGGACTGTCCAAGCTCGCCCGCCTGGTGGACGTCTACGCCCGCCGCCCGCAGGTGCAGGAACGTCTCACCACGCAGATCGCCGACTCCCTGATGGAGATCCTGGAGCCGCGCGGTGTGATCGTCGTGGTGGAGTGCGAGCACATGTGCATGTCGATGCGCGGCATCCGCAAGCCCGGCGCCAAGACGCTGACCTCCGCCGTCCGCGGCCAGCTGCGGGACGTGGCGACCCGCAACGAGGCGATGAGCCTCATCATGGCGCGCTGAGGCCGCCGGACGTCACGCCGGCGAGGCCGCGCCCGGGTGGTCGTCGTCCTCGTCCTCCGGGAGCTTGCAGACGCGCTCCAGGAAGATGGCGGCCGCTATGACGGCGATGGCCGCCAGGACCGAGAAACCGGCGTAGACGGCCTGGTCGCGGCGGGCGGGAATGTCGAGGAACTCCAGCAGGAAGACGCCCGTGCCGCCGTACATGCCGGCGACAAGGGCGGCCACCAGGGCGCTGGCCTGGCCGAAGACCACCGCGCGGGCGGCCATCAGCGGATCGACGCCCTTCGCTTCCGGGCGGCGCTCCCGCTGAGCCTTGAGGCGGGCCCGCAGGGAGAGCGCCGTGGCCAGGAGGATCGCGGCGATCGCGGCCAGCACGATGGGGGCGGCCAGGGGGATGCTGGGCAGGGTCCCGATCGAGTTCCACAGACGGGCGCCCGCCCAGGACAGGATCCCGGCCACGACGAAGACGCCGACCAGCACCCTGATGCGCAGCTCTTTCACGGTGTCCCTTCGCCTTCCCCCCGGTTCGGTCTCTCGACCTTAACGGCTACTCGGGCAGCCGGAGTTCCAGGTCGCCGCGGGCCGCGACGCCCTCGCGGGGTACGCCGCCCAGAAGATCGGCGACCGGGCCGCGGCCGGGCAGCTGGGCCTCGGGCTCCAGGTCGTGCCAGGGGGCGAGGACGAAGGCGCGTTCGTGGGCGCGCGGGTGGGGCAGGGTGAGCTGCGGGTCGTCGGAGACGACGTCGGCGTAGGCGACGATGTCGACGTCCAGGGTCCGGGCGCCCCAGCGCTCGTCCCGGACGCGGTGGAAGGCCTCCTCCACCGCGTGCGCCCGCTCCAGGAGGGAGGACGGGGGGAGGGTGGTCTTCAGGACCACGACCGCGTTGAAGTACGACGGCTGGGTGCCGGGCTCGACGCCCCAGGGCTCGGTCTCGTAGACCGGGGAGACGCCCTTGATGCGCAGGCCCGGGGTGTCCTCCAGGGCGTCGATGGCGCCCTGGAGGGTCTCCAGGCGGTTGCCCAGGTTGGAGCCGAGGGAGATCACGGCGCGTTTGGGGTTGGACAGCGTGGTGTCGGCGGCGTCGACCTTCTCCACGACGGAGGCGGGTACCGGCTGTACGGTCGGGTCGGTGGGACCCTTGGTGAAGGCAGTCATACTCGGCTCCGGGTGATGGTGACGGTCACGTCGTCGAAGGGGACGGTGATCGGGGCGTCCGGCTTGTGGACGCACACCTCGACCTCCTCGACCCCGTCGTGCTTCAGACAGACCTGGGCGATGCGCTCGGCGAGCGTCTCGACGAGGTTGACGGGCTCGCCCTCGACGACGGCCACGACCTCCTCCGCCACGATGCCGTAGTGCACGGTCTTCGCCAGGTCGTCGTCGGCCGCGGCCGGCCGGGTGTCCAGGCCAAGGACGAGATCCACGAGGAAGGTCTGGCCCTCCTCGCGCTCCTTGGGGAACACACCGTGGTGCCCGCGGGCCTTCAGGCCGCGCAGCGCGACACGATCCACGCGAATCACTCCTGCAGTCGTCGGTCTCGGCCGGGTACCGCGTGCGGGCGGCACACCGGCCTGGAGTCGAATCTACCCGCGGGCACCGACAGGGCCGGGCCTCGGGGGCGCGCGACCCGGCGGGCGCCGGCGGATTTCACCGCGCGTTTCCCCTGGCGAACCCGGCGGCTCACGGGTTGGTGGCGGCTCTTACCCGCCGGTGGGTGATTCCAACCACTTCTCGGTACCTGTGGGGTCCCCGGGGCGTCCCCGCGGGGGTCCATGCCCGTCGTCTACCCCGTCAGGAGGGTGCTTCCCCGCTCTCCTCGTCGTCTTCTTCCGCCAGGACGGGCGAGCCGTGGTGCGACCAGAGTTTCCAGCCGGAGGGCGTGCGCCGGAACACGTTGGTGGCGACCACGAGCTGCCCGACGAGCGGCCCCAGTTCGTCGCCGTCGGCAGGGGCCGGCCCGCCGCTGAGGATGTTCTCGGTGCAGGTCACCAGGGCGGTGTCGCCGGTGACGGAGACGTGCACGTCGGTCAGGAAGAACTGGATGTAGTCCGTGTTCGCCATGATCAGCGCGTACGACCTGAGCACCTCGCCGCGGCCGGTGAGGACCGGCCAGCCCGGGTGCACGCAGGAGATCACGCCGGTGTCCGCCGGGTCGTGGTACGTCTCGTCGACGCCCAGGTCGGACGGGGTGAGCCAGAGCGCGGACAGCGCTTCGAAGTCGCCCTGCTCCACCGCCTCGTAGAAGGCGGTGTTGGCCGCCTCGACCTGTTCGACGTCCGTGTGGGGGGCGCTCACCGGGCTGCTTCCGAGCCCTGGCCCGCCGTACGCGCCTCTTCGGCCGTACGCGCGTCCTCGGCCGTGCGCGCCCCTTCGATGGCGCGTGCGACCCGCACGGCGTCAGCCGTCGCGCGGACCTCGTGCACGCGCACCGCCCAGGCGCCGGCGTGCGCCGCGAGCGCGGAGACGGCGGCGGTGGCCGCGTCGCGCTCGCGCGCGGGCGGCGGGGCACCCTCCGGCCCGGCCAGCACCCGGCCGAGGAACCGCTTGCGGGAGGCGGCGACGAGCAGCGGGTGGCCGAGGCCGAGGAGCCGGTCGAGGTGGGCCAGGAGGCCGAGGTCGTGCTCGGCGTCCTTGGAGAAGCCGAGCCCGGGGTCGACGACGACGCGGTCGGGGGCGATGCCGCCCTCCAGAACGGCCTCCACGCGTGCGCGCAGCTCGTCGACGACCTCGGTGACCACGTCGTCGTAGACGCCCCGGACGTTGCCGCCCGCCAGGAAGCCGCGCCAGTGCATGACGACGAAGGGGGAGCCGGCGTCGGCGACGACCGGGATCATCCGGGGATCGGCGAGTCCGCCGCTGACGTCGTTGACCAGGGCGGCCCCCGCCGCCAGGGCCTGCTCGGCGACGCCGGAGCGCATGGTGTCGACGGAGACCGTGACGCCCTCGGAGGCCAGGCCGCGCACGACGGGGACCACACGCCGCAGCTCCTCCTCCTCGTCGACGCGGGTCGCGCCGGGGCGGGTCGACTCGCCGCCGACGTCGACCAGGTCCGCGCCCTCGGCGACCAGGCCGAGGCCGTGCTTGATCGCGGCCGTCGTGTCGAACCAGTGGCCGCCGTCGGAGAAGGAGTCGGGGGTGACGTTCACGACCCCCATGACCGCGCAGCGGTCCCATGCGGTGAGTCCCGCCACGTGGCGGCGGCGGCCGGTCTGCTTGCTCATGTGTTCAGCGTAGGCCCCACCGGTCCCCGCCCTCCCGCGCGGGCGTTCGGTCCGGTCAGGCCGCCCGCACGTCGCCCTCCGTCAGCCGGTGGGCGCACGGCCGCGCGCCGGAGGCGCGGCGGCGCAGGAAGCGCGGCAGCGGGAGGGAGAGGGTGAGGAAGCCCTCCGCCTGCATCGCGGCCAGGCCGATGCGCGGCAGGTCGGCGGAGGCGCGGTAGACCACGAAGCGGGGCTCCCAACGGGGCCGGAACTTGGCGTTGAACCGGTACAGCGACTCGATCTGGAACCAGCGGGAGAGGAACACCAGCAGCCCGCGCCAGGCCCGCAGCACCGGTCCGGCGCCGATCTTCTCGCCGCGTGCCAGCGCCGAGCGGAACATCGCGAAGTTCAGCGAGACCCGCTCGATGCCGAACTTCGGGGCAGCCTGGAGGGCCGCGACGATCAGCAGTTCGTTCATGCCGGGGTCGGCGGACCGGTCGCGCCGCATCAGGTCCAGGGAGACGCCGTCGGTGCCCCACGGCACGAAGTGCAGGACCGCCTTCAGATCGCCGTACGCGCCGGGCTCGGCGCCGGGCTTGTGGGCGGTGGCGACCAGGCAGGCGCCGTCGGCCGGGTCACCGATGCGGCCGAGGGCCATGGAGAAGCCGCGCTCGGTGGCGGTGCCGCGCCAGTCGTCGGCGGCGCGGCGGATGCGGTCCAGCTCGTTCTGCCCCAGGTCAGCCACGCGCCGTACCCGGGTCTGGTAACCGGCGCGCTCGATGCGCTTGACCATCTGGCGCACGTTGCGCATCGCGCGGCCGGTGAGGGAGAAATCCGCGACGTCCACCACCGCCTCGTCACCGAGTTCGAGGGCGTCGAGCCCGGTCTCGCGGGTCCACACCTCGCCGCCGGTCTCTGAGCAGCCCATGACGGCGGGGGTCCAGGAGTGGGCGCGGGCGACGTCCATGAACCGCTCGATGGCGCCGGGCCAGGCCTCGACGTCGCCGATCGGGTCGCCGCTGGCGAGCATCACGCCGGAGACGACGCGGTAGGTGACGGCCGCCTTGCCGCTGGGAGAGAAGACGACGGCCTTGTCTCGGCGCAGCGCGAAGTGGCCGAGGGAGTCGCGCCCGCCGTGCTTGGCGATCAGGGCGCGCAGCCGGGCCTCGTCCTCCTCGGTCAGCCGGGCCGCGGGGTGTTCGGGGCGGAAGGCCAGGTAGATGGTGGTGACGGCGGTGATCAGGCCCAGGGCGCCGAGGGAGAAGGCGACCGTCCAGGACGTCGTACCGCGGTAGTCGACCGGGCCCTCGACACCGAACAGGCCGTAGATGACGTGGGTGAGGCGGTCGGCCAGGCTCGGATCGCCGACCATGCGGCCCGGGTGGGCGCTGACGACCAGCAGCCCGAGCAGCAGGGAACCGGCGCCCATGAGGACGAAGTTGGCCAGCGCCCGCCAGCGGCTGCGCGGGTCGGGCAGCGCCGCGAACTGGTCGCGGTGGCGCAGCAGGGCCCAGAGCAGCGCCAGGGAGATCACCACGCCGACGAGGGAGTGGCGGTAGCCGAACTGGGCGACGGCGCCGAGGGGCAGCAGTGCCACGCCGGCCCGCCAGGCCCGCCGCTTGCCGCGCCTGAGCCCGTGGGCGAGCAGCAGCAACAGCACGCCGGCGCTGAGCGAGAGGGCCGCGGCGAACGGGCCGAGCGCACCGGGCAGCACCTCGGCGAGGGCGTGCATCCGGCTGTGCCGGAACCGCGGGAAGACCCCGGCGGCGATGTCCAGCAGGCCGACCAGGGCGCAGGCTCTGCCGACGAGGGCGGGTACGGCCTCCGGGCGCGGGCCGCGCAGCAGGCGGCGTACGGAACCGTGCCGGCCGGCCCGGCTCCTTGGGCTCGGAACCGCACCCGACATTTCCTCATCTGTCCTGACAGACATCGCATCCCATAGTTCTGCGGAGACCGTGGATCCGGTGCCGATTCGGGCATCCGGCGACATTGCGCCCTCTAGGACGGTGTCTCGGAGGGAGAGGTTCACTCCCCTTCGCCAAGGGACGGAAAGCGCGGCAGGAAGCGGGAGATGGGTCTCACGAGCAACAAGGTGCTGGTGCTGGCGGTGGCGGCCGCGGTGCTGCTGTTCGCCGGCACGGTGTGGCTGTGGCCGCGGCTGGCCCGGCGGTCCTGGCGGGCCGTCGGCGGGCGCGTCGGCCTGCTGTTCGCCACGCAGACGGCGCTCTTCGCGGCCGTGGGGCTGGCCGCCAACCAGTCCTTCGGGTTCTACGCGAGCTGGGCGGACCTGTTCGGGCGGGAGACCGGCCGGGGTGTGGTCGTCGACCACGCTGCGGACGCGGCGGGCGGTCCCCTGCGGGTGGTGGACACACGGCGGGTGCGCGCCGCGGGCGGGGGCCGTCCCGAGGTCGCCGGCCGGATCCAGGAGATCGAGCTGGTCGGCCGTACGACGCGGATCGCCACGCCCGCCTACGTCTACCTGCCGCCGGAGTACTTCCAGCCCCGCCACCGCACCCGTACGTTCCCGGTGGCCGTCGTCCTGACCGGCTATCCGGGCACGGCCGCGGCGCTGGTCGACAAGCTCCGCTATCCGCGCACCGCCCTGGAGCTGGCCGGGGCCGGCCGGATGCCGCCGATGATCCTGGTGATGCTGCGGCCGACGGTCGCGCCCCCGCGCGACACGGAGTGCGTGGACGTCCCGGGCGGACCGCAGACGGAGTCGTTCTTCGCCCGGGATCTGCCCGAGGCCGTCGGCGAGCACTACCGGGTCGGCCGGAAGCCGGGGAGCTGGGGCATCATCGGGAATTCCACGGGCGGTTACTGCGCACTGAAGCTCGCGCTGCACCATCCCGAGGTCTACGCGGCCGGGGCGGGCCTGTCCGCCTACTACGACGCGCCGGTCGACGCGACCACCGGCGATCTCTTTCACGGCGACGCGGAACTGCGCAATCGCGCCGACCTGTGGTGGTGCCTCGAACACCGGCCGGCGCCGGACACCTCACTGCTCGTCACCAGCAGCAGGACCGGCGAGTCGAACTACCGGGACACGCTGAAGTTCATCGAGCGGGTGAAGGCAACCGGGCGCACCCGGATCTCGTCGATCATTCTGGAAAGCGGCGGCCACAACTTCAATACGTGGCGTCGGGAGATTCCGCCGGCGCTGGAGTGGCTCGGCGGCCGACTCGGCGATCCCGAAAAATGATCTTGAGCTGATCCGGGCCAATTCCCCCGCTGTTCCCTGACGGCTTGTGAACACTTCCGAGATGACGGTGTTTTTGCGGGGGCGGGCAGCCAAGAATCGCCTACGCGCGGTAAGTTTCTGGCCATGCCACGTGGACGTCATCGCCATTCCCCGCCTCTGCACCGGCTGCTTCCTCCGTCGGCGATCGCAGGCGTGTCCGTCGTCTGCGCCCTCGGCCCATGGGTGTTCGGCGAGGCGGCGGTGCTGCGCGCGCTGGCCGCCGCCGCGGCGGTGACCGCGGTCGCCGGGGCGGTCGTCATGCGCCGCTGGGACACGCAGGCCGGCAAGCGCGTCGCCGAGCTCACGCGCGCGCGTGCGAGCGACGAGTGGCGGTACGAGGAGCGGGTCGCCGAACTGGAGTCCGACCTGGAGGAGTCGCGCGAGCTGCGCAAGAAGCTGGAGCAGCGGCTGCGGGCCAAGCGTGCGGAACTGGCGGGGCTGCGCAACGAGCACGCCTCCCTGCTGCGCCGGTACGCCACGGCGGAGACCGAGCGGGCCAGCGCCCTGGAGGGCCGTCGGCTGCTGGAGATAGAGGCCACGGCCCCGACGCCCGCGCTGCCCGCGGGCCGTTCGGCGCCGGCGCGGGAGACGGCGGCCGCGGGGGCCGCGGGGACCGTACCGGAGGGCGCCGGGGCAGCGGGCGGCCTGGAGCCGGTGAAGGGCCCGCTGGGGCCGACGGGTTCGACGGGCGCGCGGGCCGCGGACGCCGCGGAATCCGCGAAGGACTTGGGCACGGAGGGCTCGAAGGACTCGGGCACGGAGGGCTCGAAGGACCCGGGCACCGGAGCCGCGAACGGCGTGGCGGCCTCGCACGGTACGGAGGCCTCGGAGGGTACGGAGGCCTCGAAGGGTACGGAGGCTTCGACGGGCACGGAGGCTTCGAAGGGCACGGAAGCTTCGGAGGGTGCAGGGGTCTCCGGCGACGCGGGAGTCTCCGGCGATGCGGCGGCCTCGGACGAGAAGCCGGACGGGCCCGCGGTGTTCTCTCCCGAGGGCTCCCGGCTGTTCCTGCGGGCCGGTGTGGCCCTCTCGCGGCTCGACCCCGACGCCGTGGCGCCCGGCGGCGCCGCAGCCGACGCCGGGGCGGACGGCGACGGCGACGGTGACGGTGGCGACGACGGTGACGGCGACGGCGGTGGTGGCGGCCGCCGCGAGGGCGCCGGAGCGGCTGCCGAGGCCGCGCGCGAGGGTGAGGGCGCCGGGACGGCCGCCGAGGGCGCGCAGGAGCGTGCGGGCGTCGGAGCGGAGGTCGCGCCGGAGCGCGAGGGCGCCGGAGCGGCTGCCGAAGCTGCGCAGGAGGACGAGGAGCAGGGGCGGTCCGGGGCGGCAGACGTACACGGGCAGCCGGCCGCCGCCCCCGCCGCGCCGCCCGCCGAACCCACCCGGCAGGGCTCCGGACACTTCGCGATGCCGACCGCGGTGGCCGTCGTACCGCCCGCGGCGCCGGCCCGGCGCCCGGTGACCGAGGGCGGCTTCGACTTCTTCGGCAACAGCAAGCCGGCCCCGGAGGCCCCGGAGCCGAAGACCTCCGGCAGTGCTTTGGAGGCCGTCCAGAACGAGGACCTCGCCGACGTGGTCGGCCAGGAGGCCCTCGCCCTGCACAAGGCCGAGGCCGAGTCCGGGTTCAAGCCGGCCGACGAGGAGTCCCGGGGCGTGGGCCAGGTGATCGACCTGACCGCCCACGACGAGACGGAGCAGATCGACGTGGAGGGGCTGCGCAGCGCGGCCTCCTGACACGGCCTGCGGCCTCCTGACACCACCCGGCGCGCTCCCGCACCGGCCGTGAGTTCCCCCACACCGCGTGTGGTGCTCCCGCACCGCCCGTGGGTTGCCCCACTGCCCGGGCGCCGGTCCCGCGCCGCCCGGGCAGGCCCCGCAACGCCTATGGCGCTCCCGCGCCCCCGTGGGCTGCTCTACCGCCCGGGTGCGGTTCCGCGCGTTGTCCGAGGCGTTCCCGCGCCCCCGTGGGCTGCTCCACCGCCTGGGTGCGGTCCCGCGCCTTGCCCGAGGCGCTCCCGCACCGCCCAGGGGTCGCCCCACCGCCCGGCGCCCGCGTGGTCCCGCAGGGCCCCGCGTGGTCCCGCGTGGTCCCGCAGGGTCCCGCGTGGTTCCGCACCGCCCGGGGCGCTCTCGCACCCCCGCGGGCTGCCCCACCGTCCGGGCCGATCCCGCGCCGACCGGGTGCGGTCCCGCGCCGGCCGGGGCGGGGGCGCTTCTGGCGTCGCCCAGGGGAGTCAGGGCGCCATCCAGCGGTCCGGTCGTGCGTCCCGGCGTCCCGTCCGTGACCGCTCCGCCTGGGCGCGCAGCAGCTCCGTCGCCTCGCCGAGGTCCCGCTGCCGTGCCGTCACGGTCTTGTTCGCCCCCGTGTCCACGTGCACGTCGGCGACCCCCACCGCCCGCTGCCACGGGCCGTGCTCCAGGCGGACGCTCTGCACCTTGGCGTGCGGCACCAGCGCCAGGCGCCGCTTGAACAGCCCGTACCCGGCGGCGAACACCGCGTCCGTCACCGCGAACCCGTAGCCGCGCCACCACAGCGGCGTGCAGCGCGCGGCCCGGCGCGGCGGCAGGGACAGCGCGGAGCGCGGCGGCACGGTCACCCCGGGCAGCACGCGCGCGACGACGGACTCGGCGATCCCGCGCGGGGCGACCGGAAGCAGCAGGGAGTTCGTCGAGCCGGCCACGTCCAGCTCCACCCGGACCCAGCCGCGCCGGCGCCACAGCAGCGGCTCCACGATCCGCACGGTCTGCACCCGCCCCGGCGGCACCGTCTCGTGCGCCCGGTCCAGCAGCCCGTGGTCGATGCGCAGCCCGTCCGGAGACTCGGCCACCGTCCAGTCGTACTCGCCGACGAACCGCCCCACGCTGCTCGCGCCCGCCGCGCCCAGCAGCGGCACCGCGGTGGCGAGGACCGTCCACGGGTTGTGGGTGACCACCCACAGCACGGTGGGTACGACGACGGCGCCGGCCAGCGTGCCCCAGGTGGCGCCGGTCAGCAGCAGCGAGACGGCGAGGACGCCGGGCGGCACCCGCAGCAGCCGCGTGGCGGGCGCCTCGCCGACCTCGTGGGCGGTCTCCGGCGCGAAACCGGCCGCCCGCGCGAGCAGCTCGGCGCGCAGCGCGCGGGCCTCGTCGGCGCCCAGGAAGGCCAGTTCGTCCTTCTTGGCGGTGCCTATGACGTCGAGTTTCAGCTTGGCCACGCCCGCCACCCGGGCGAGCAGCGGCTGGGTGACGTCGATGGCCTGGACGCGTTCGAGCCGGATGTGCGCGGTGCGCCGGAACAGCAGGCCGGTGCGGATGCGCAGCTCGGACTCGGTCACCGCGAAGTGGGTGAACCACCAGGTCAGAAAGCCGTACAGGGCGGCGGCCGGGACGATCACGGCCAGCCCGATCAGCAGCGTGGTGGTGGTCAGGTTGGTCAGCCGGCGGTGTGCCTGGTCGGGGTCGTGCACGGCCCAGCCGACCAGCACGGCGATCGGCGCCCACGCCCGGCGGAACGGTGTGACCGGGTGCAGCCGCCGCTCGGTGACACCGTCGTCCTCTGCCCGCGGAGTGTCCGGCACGGTCACAGCCCCGCCGATCGGGCCTCGCCCAGCTCGGTGAGCCGGTCGCGCAGCCGCTCCGCCTCGGCCGGGTCCAGGCCCGGGATGGTCGCGTCGGTCGCGGCGGCGGCGGTGTGCAGCTGCACGCTGGCCAGCCCGAAGTGCCGCTCGAGCGGTCCGGACGTCACCTCGACCAGCTGCATCCGCCCGTACGGCACCACCGTCTCGTGCTGCCACAGCACACCGCGGCTGATCAGCAGCTCGTCGGCGCGCTCGGCGTACCGCCAGGAGCGCCAGTTGCGCTCCAGCAGCCGCCAGCCCCAGGCCATCAGGGCGAGCGGCAGCAGCGCGAACACCGTCCAGGCGGGGACGGCCAGCAGGCCGAGCGGCAGCCCGACGGCGAGCGTCAGCAGCCCCAGCCACACCACCAGCAACAGCCGCCGCAGCCGCAGCAGCCCCGGCGGCAGT
This sequence comes from Streptomyces hamibioticus, assembly GCF_047946815.1. NCBI lineage: Bacteria > Bacillati > Actinomycetota > Actinomycetes > Kitasatosporales > Streptomycetaceae > Streptomyces > Streptomyces hamibioticus. Next base: position 3,310,878 of record NZ_JBKKQY010000001.1, on the reverse strand, counting down.
CCCGTCCACACCGGTTCGCTCCCGGCCGCGGTGCCTGTCGTCCCCGTGTCGTCCGGGCTCCCCGTCTCCATGACGCCAGCGTACGTAGGGGAGACTGTGTTCATGACTCCTACGACGGAGACCATGGTCGGTATCGGCGGCGCCGCGGAGAGCACCGACATGGTGCTCAACATCGGGCCCCAGCACCCGTCCACACACGGTGTGCTGCGGCTCAAACTGCTCCTGGACGGTGAGCGCATCAGGCGCGCGGAGCCCGTGATCGGCTACATGCACCGGGGCGCCGAGAAGCTCTTCGAGGCGCGCGACTACCGCCAGATCATCGTCCTCGCCAACCGCCACGACTGGCTGTCGGCGTTCTCCAACGAGCTGGGCGTGGTCCTCGCCGTGGAGCGCATGCTCGGCATGGAGGTGCCCACGCGCGCGGTGTGGACCCGGACGCTGCTCGCGGAGCTGAACCGGGTGCTCAACCACCTGATGTTCCTGGGCTCCTACCCCCTGGAGCTGGGCGGCATCACGCCGGTCTTCTACGCGTTCCGGGAGCGCGAGGTGCTCCAGAACGTCATGGAGGAGGTCTCCGGCGGACGCATGCACTACATGTTCAACCGTGTCGGCGGCCTGAAGGAGGACCTGCCGGCCGGCTGGACGGCACGCGTGCGTGAGGCCGTCTCCGCCGTGCGCTCGCGCATGGACGTCTTCGACGACCTGGTCCTGGGCAACGAGATCTTCCGGGGGCGCACCCGCGGCGTGGGCGCCCTCACGCCGGAGGCCGTGCACGCGTACGGCGTGAGCGGCCCGATCGCGCGCGCCTCGGGCGTCGACTTCGATCTGCGCCGGGACGAGCCGTATCTGGCGTACGGGGAGCTCCAGGACACCCTGAAGGTCGTCACCCGGACCGAGGGCGACTGCCTCGCCCGCTTCGAGTGCCTCCTGGAGCAGACGCACGTCGCCCTCGACCTCGCGGACGCCTGCCTGGACCACCTGGCCGAGCTGCCGCCCGGCCCGATCAACCAGCGCCTGCCGAAGGTCCTGAAGGCCCCCGAGGGCCACACCTACGCCTGGACCGAGAACCCCCTCGGCATCAACGGCTACTACCTGGTCAGCAAGGGGGAGAAGACGCCGTACCGGCTGAAGCTGCGCTCGGCGTCGTACAACAACATCCAGGCGCTGACCGAGCTGCTGCCCGGGACGCTGGTCGCCGACATGGTGGCGATCCTCGGGTCAATGTTCTTCGTGGTCGGAGACATCGACAAGTAGCCCGGAGAGGTCCGGCGCGCCCACCGGCTGGAGCAGCCACACGAAGTCGCCGAGCCCGCCCGCCGCGGTCAGCTCGGCGGCCTCCCCGGCGCCCGCGAGGGCGCGCACGTATGCGGCGGGGTCGCTGGAGGCCAGCGCGAGCGGCGGGCGCACGCCGGAGACCCCCAGGGCGCGCAGGGCGTCGCGCTGGGGGAGCAGCCGCGCACGGGGCGGCTCGTGCGCGGGGGCACCCGCCGTCACGTCTCCGCCCGCCGTCCCGCCTCCGCCCGCCGTTCCGCCTCCGCCCGCCGTTCCGCCTCCGCCCGCCGTCTCGCCTCCGCCCGCGGCCGCGCACGCGTCCAGGGCCACGTGGGCGGTGAGGTCGCAGGAGCCGTCCGGCACGGGCGTCGTCTCCCGTCCCTCCCGGAAACCGGTCAGCGTGCCGAAGGGCGGGCGGGTTTGCAGGGTGTGCGCGTAGTCGACGGCGACGGCGAGCCCCCGGTCGAGCGTCGCCACGGCGGACGCCCAGGCGGTGTCCCTGGGCAGCCCGATCTCGGCCCGCAGCCCTTGCTCGGCCGGCAGCGGCCACCACCGCGCCAGCCAGTCCGCCTCCGCGCCGCCGACCGGCTCCCCGAGCCGCTCCGCCCCGTCCTCCCGCACGAGCACCCGCCGCGCGACGCCCTCGGCGTCCACCTCCGCGACCTCCACGGGCACGTTGTCCAGCCATTCGTTGGCGAACAGCAGCCCCGTGACGCCCCGGGGCGGCTCGGCGAGCCACTCGATCCGGTGATCCAGGCCCTCGGGGCGGTCGGCGACCTCGACGGCGTACCCGCGCGCGCGGGCGGCCACGTCGTCGGGCAGCGCGTCCAGGACTCCCGCCACCAGCTCGCCCCGCCCGGCCGCCATGTCCACGAAGTCCAGCGAGGCGGGCCGCCCCAGGGCCGCGTCGACGCGGCACAGCAACCGCGCCACCGCGCGGGCGAACAGCGCCGACGCGTGGACGGACGTACGGAAGTGCGCGGCCGGGCCCTCGGGCCCGCGGTAGAAGCCCCCCGGCCCGTAGAGCGCGTCCTGGGCGGCTGCCCGCCAGCCCCGCCACCCGCTCGTGCCCCCCGTGCCCCCCGCGCTCATCGGCTGCGTCGGCTGCGTCGGCTCCATCGGCTGCATCGGCTTCACCGGCCCAGGCTAAGCGCACAGGGGAACGCAGCCTCCACCTTGCGGAGTACGCGCGGCCGGCAGGGATCGGTCCTCCGGTTGACCCCTGCACCTATCACGCTTCCCTACTCTGGGTTACGTGCAGCGTCTCTACGACTTCCTCCGCAGGCACCCGACCGGGGTCGACGCCTTCTGGGCCGTCGCCCTGCTCGGGATCTCCCTGCTGTCCGCGGCCCCCGTCCAGGAGGCCGGCGGGAGGGACGTCGCGGCGCTGACGATCCCGTTCACCGTCCTGCTGTGCCTGGTGATCGCGCTGCGCCGGCGGATGCCGGAGAAGATGCTGGTGCTGGCCATCGCCCTCGGCCTGGGGCAGCTGGTGCTGGACGTCGAGATCCTCCCCGCCGACTTCGCCCTGCTGGTGATCGTCTACACCGTGGCCGCGACCGGCGCCCGCTGGTCCTCCCGGCTCGCCCTGACCATGGGCCTGTGCGCGGCGCCCGTCGCCCAGCTGCGCTGGCCCAACGAGGACGTGGGCGTCGGCAGCAACATCGCCATGACGGTCTTCCAGACGGTGCCCTTCGCGCTTGCCTGGGTGCTCGGCGACTCCATCCGCACCCGCCGCGCCTACTTCGCGCAGCTGGAGGAGCGCGCCGCCCGGCTGGAGAAGGAGCGTGAGGCGCAGGCCAAGGTCGCGGTGGCCGCCGAGCGCGCCCGCATCGCGCGCGAGCTGCACGACGTCGTCGCGCACAACGTCTCCGTGATGGTCGTGCAGGCCGACGGTGCCGCGTTCGTCCTGGACACCGCGCCCGACCAGACCAAGAAGGCGCTGGAGACCATCTCCTCCACCGGCCGCCAGGCCCTGGCCGAGATGCGCCGTCTGCTCGGGGTACTGCGCACCGGCGAGCACCAGGAGTCCGGGGAGTACGTCCCGCAGCCCGACGTCCGGCAGATCGAGGACCTGGTCGAGCAGTGCCGGGACTCCGGGCTGCCCGTCGACTTCGAGGTCGAGGGCACGCCGCGCCGGCTGCCCAGCGGCGTGGAGCTGACCGCGTACCGCATCGTGCAGGAGGCGCTCACCAACACCCGCAAGCACGGCGGGCCGAACGCGGGCGCCAGCGTGCGGCTGGTCTACTTCGACGACGGGCTCGGCCTGCTCGTCGAGGACGACGGCAAGGGCGCGCCGCACGAGCTGTACGAGGAGGGCGGCTACGACGGCAAGGGCCACGGCCTGATCGGCATGCGGGAGAGGGTCGGCATGGTCGGCGGCACGCTGGACGCCGGCCCGCGCCCCGGCGGAGGATTCCGCATCAGTGCGCTGCTCCCGCTCAAACCCGCGCACTGACCCGGCCTGCACAGGCTGTTGACACCTGTAACCCCCTGGCACGAGGACATGGAAGAGGCTTCGATGACGATCCGCGTGATGCTCGTCGACGACCAGGTGCTGCTGCGCACCGGGTTCCGGATGGTGCTCGCCGCCCAGCCGGACATGGAGGTCGTCGCGGAGGCGGGCGACGGCGTCGAGGCACTCCAGGTGCTCCGCTCGACCGGTGTGGACGTCGTCCTGATGGACGTCCGCATGCCCAAGCTCGACGGTGTGGAGACCACCCGCCGGATCTGCGTCGACCCGGACGCCCCAAAGGTGCTGATCCTGACCACCTTCGACCTCGACGAGTACGCCTTCTCGGCGCTGAAGGCGGGCGCGTCCGGCTTCATGCTCAAGGACGTCCCGCCCGGCGAGCTGCTCGCCGCCATCCGTTCCGTGCACAGCGGTGACGCGGTGGTCGCCCCGTCCACCACCCGGCGCCTGCTCGACCGCTTCGCGCCCATGCTGCCGAGCGGCGGCAAGGAGCCCCGGCACAAGGAACTGCAGCGGCTCACCGAGCGCGAGCGGGAGGTGATGGTGCTGGTCGCGCAGGGCCTGTCCAACGGGGAGATCGCGGCGCGGCTGGTGCTGTCGGAGGCGACCGTCAAGACGCACGTGGGCCGCATCCTGACCAAGCTGGGCCTCAGGGACCGGGTGCAGGTGGTGGTGCTGGCCTACGAGACGGGTCTGGTGCGGGCCGGCGGCCACGGCTGACCCGCCCCGCCGACCGGCTCGGCCGACCGGCCCCCGCGGACGGCGTGTCGCCGGTAGGGTCGGCGCATGCTGCTGTGGATCAACGGCCCCTTCGGGGGCGGCAAGACACAGACCGCACACGAGATACAGCGCCGCCTGCCCGGCAGTGTCATCTGCGATCCGGAGCACGCGGGCTTCGGTCTGCGCCGCATGCTGCCGCCCGGTCTGCGCGGGGACTTCCAGGACCTGGCGTCCTGGCGGCAGGGCGTGGTGGAGGTCCTGGACCTGGCCCTGTCCAAGCACGACGGCCCGGTGATCGCGCCCATGACGATCACCGACTCCGGCCACTTCGCCGAGACCGTCGGCCGACTGCGCGATCTCGGGCACGACGTACGGCACTTCACGCTGCTCGCCGAGCGGGAGACGGTGCTGAAGCGGCTGCGCGAGCGCGGCTTCGGGCACCTGCTGCGGTACGTCGCCGGCCGGGACGCCGGTCTGCGCCGGGAGAGCTGGGCCGTGCAGCAGCTCGACCACTGCCTGGAGCGGTTGCGCGAGCCGGAGTTCGCCGAGCATCTGTGGACCGACCACTCCACCGTCCCCAAGACCGCCGACCGCATCGCCGTCCTGGCCGGGCTCACCCTCCGCCCCAACACGGAGGGCGCACTGCGCACGCGGCTGCGCCAGGCGCGGGTGGGCGTGAGGCACATCCGCTTCGACTGAGGAGCCGGGGGTGACGGGCGGGGGCGGTTGACGACCGGGGGTGACTGGCGGCCGGGGCTGACTGGCGGACGGTAGTGGTTGACGACCGGCTTCGTCCGGCGGCTGGTTCGGTCTGGCAACGGGGGGCGACGGGCGACCGGGTTCGCCTGGCGTCCTGGGGGGCGGCCGGCGTGCCCAAGCGTCGGGCCGCTCGGGCCGTCCGGCGTGTGGCAAAGCCGTCCCGGGCCGACCGGCACGGGGCGACGACCGTGCCCGGACCCTTGCGGTCAGCGGAGAATGCCCTCCAGGAAGTCGCTGCCCAGCCGGGCCACCACGGCCACGTCCAGCTGGTGCAGGACGTACCGCCCGCGTCGGCGGGTGGTGATCAGGCCCGCCTGCTTCAGCACCCCCAGATGCCGCGATATCTGCGGGGCCGTCACGCCGTGCGCCTGTGCCAGCTCGCTCGTGGTGTAGGCGCTGCGGGCCAGAAGGCGGCAGATCCGCATCCTGACCGGGTGGGACAGCGCGGTCATCCGCAGGCCGAGCTGCTCGACGGACGTGGGGGAGGACAGCTCCGGGATGCCCACGGGGTAGTGCAGCACCGGCTGCCAGCCGTACCGGTGCAGGACCATCAGGTGGGGCCAGCCCAGGCTCGTCGGCACCAGCAGCAGGCCGCCGTCGCCCGTGGCCGAACGGCCGTCGCCCAGTTTGTCGACGGTGAGCCGCCCGGCGGACTCGTCCAGCGTCACCGCCGGGGACACCGCGGCCAGCGCCTCCGCCAGGCCCTTGCGGTGCAGCAGCTCCGTCTTGTGCCGGGCGTCCGACGCGAGCTGGTGGCGCAGCCGGGACCAGGTCTCCGCGAAGAACGCCTCGTCGCAGTCCTGCGCGAACTGCCTGAGCCAGGCCCGGATGCGCGGCGGATCGGCCAGCAGCCGCTCGCTGAAGCTCAGCTGCTGCGGCCCGCGCGCGGCGGCCAGGTCCAGGGCGCGCCGGCGCGCGTCGGCGTCGGTGAGCGCGGAGGGCCCGCCGGCGCTGCACGACACGGCGCAGGTGAACTCCAGTGCGGCGTCCACGAACTGCTCGTCGGTGAGCTTGTCGAGCAGGTCCAGGTCCTCGGCCAGGGTGCCGCCCGGCAGCGTGCCGCGCCCCGGGATCCCGGCGCACGGCAGGAACAGGTCCGAGAACGTCGTACGCCACAGGAAGTCGGCCTCGCACATCCGGTCGGCCAGATGCGAGTCGAGCCGCGCGGTCACGCCCGTCACCCAGCCCTGCAGACCGGGGTGGTGCCCCGGCTCGGACAGCGCGTGCAGCGCCATGCCCAGCTCGGCCAGGGGCGAGGGCACGACGGCGACCCTCTCCGGCCGCAGCCCCGCGATGTCGATGCTGACGCTCATGCCTTCATGGTGCACCCCGGCACCGACAACGCCGCCGTCGTTTGACGACCGCCGTCGATCGGCGCGACGCGGCCGGGGCCGGCGGCGCAGTCTGGCAGCACCGGGGCACCACGGAGCCCGCCCCCTCACCGTTCACGTCTCCACGGCCCTTGCGTCCGCCATGTCCCGAGAAGTCCCGAGAAGGCGATCCGCCATGAGCATCACCCAGGAGTACCTGCTCGCCGTCCACCGCGCCCGCCTGCTCGGCGAGCCGGTCCCGCCGGCGCCCGGCGTCCACGACCGGCAGGTCGTGCGCGCATGGCGGCAAGTGCGGCGGTTCCGCGCCGTCCTCGCCGGCCGCCCGGCCCGCGGTCGGCTGCGGTCGGCGCCGGCCCGCCTGCCGACCGCGCCCACGGTCCCGCGGCGGCGCCCTACCTGCTGACGTCGCCGGTCAGCCGGGAGACGAACCCGGCGACCGCCGCCCGCACGTCGTCGGCCGTCCACTCCAGGCCCGCCGCCCCCACGGTCACCTCGGTGGCGGCCAGCCCGGGCCCGACGGTGTCCCAGGGCGCGGCGAACAGCAGGGTGCCCGACTCCTCGGCCTGTTCCAGCGCGGCCTCGGTCAGGGCGTCCTCGTCGTAGGGCAGCCAGACCTGGAACTCGTGGGTGTGCGGCACCTCCGGCCGCACCCGCGCCCACGGCACCCCGGCCGCCGTGAAGCCCTCACGCAGCGCCTCGGCCACCACGCGCGCGTGGGCGACGTACTCCGGCAGCCGGGGCAGCTCCCGCCCCAGCCCGGCCAGCGCCGACAGGACCGTCGGGAACTGCTGGTACACCTGGCCGCCGTAGCGGTGCCGCCAGGCCCGCGCCTCCTCCACCAGCGTCCGCGGCCCGGCCAGGGCGGCGCCGCCGAATCCGTCGAGGGACTTGTAGAACGACACGTAGACGCTGTCCGCCAGGCCCGCGATCTCCTCCAGCGGCCGGCCGAAGTGCACGGTGGTCTCCCACAGCCGGGCCCCGTCGAAGTGCACCACCGCGTCGCGCTCCCGCGCGGCCGCCACCACCTCGGTCAGCTCCTCCCAGGTGGGCAGCGCATAACCGGCGTCCCTGAGCGGCAGCTCCAGCATCAGGGCCCCGAAGGGCTCCTCGAAGTCGCGTACCTCCTCGGCGGTCGGCAGCCGGGGCGCCCCGCTCACCCGCACCGGCCGCAGGCCGCTGACCTCGCTCAACGCGTTCCGCTCGTGCACTTCGGGATGGCTCAGCGCGTGCAGCGCGACGACCTGGCTGCCGGTGCGGCCCGCCCAGCAGCGCAGGGCGACCTGCTGGGCCATCGTGCCGGTGGGGAAGAAGACGGCGGCCTCCAGGCCGAGCAGCGCGGCGGTCTTCTCCTCCAGCGCCTCGACGACGCCGTTGCCGTACAGGTCGACCGGCTCGTCCAGGTCGTACAGCTCCGCCGCGTCGTCCAGCACGGCCAGCCGTTCACGGAGCGTCGCGCGGTGGCCGGGCCGGGTGAGCACCCTCCGAGCGCCCCGCTGGGCGGCGACGCGCCGATTCGGCAGCCGCGCGAAACGTTCGGCCTCCGTCTCCCGCCCGTCCGAGGTGCCGTCCTGCTGCGCCGTTTCGGTCATGCGGCGATCATGCCGGGCGGCGCCGCACGAGGGCACCCGTATTTCCGCACCCGTATTTCCGCGCCTGTTCCGCCCGCGCCCGTTCCGCCCGCGCGCGTACGGAAACCCACAGCCTGTGGACAACCGAACGCCCCTCGAACCGATCGCGTTAACATGACGAGAAATCGTCCGGTACCCCGAGCGGACTGGAACGGGAAGGCCACCTCGCGTGAACACAACCCCACAGCCAGACCCCCAGGACCGCCCCGCGCGGCTCACCGTCGGCGTCGTCGGCGCCGGCCGCGTCGGTCCGGCGCTGGCCGCGTCGCTCCAGCTCGCCGGACACCGCCCGGTGGCCGCCTCCGGGGTCTCCGACGCCTCCCGGCGCCGCGCCGCGGAGCTGCTCCCTGACGTGCCGCTGGTGCCGCCCGCCGAGGTCCTCCAGCGCGCCGAACTGGTCCTGCTCACCGTCCCCGACGACGCCCTTCCGGGACTGGTCTCCGGGCTCGCCGAGACCGGCGCGGTGCGGCCGGGCCAGCTCCTCGTCCACACCTCCGGGCGGTACGGCGCGAAGGTCCTCGACCCGGCGCTGCGCGCGGGCGCCCTGCCGCTGGCCCTGCACCCGGCGATGACCTTCACCGGCACGCCCGTGGACGTGCAGCGGCTGGCGGGCTGCTCCTTCGGCGTCACCGCGCCCGAGGAGCTGCGGCTGGCCGCCGAGGCCCTGGTCATCGAGATGGGCGGCGAGCCGGAGTGGATCGCCGAGGACCGGCGCCCGCTGTACCACGCGGCCCTCGCGCTCGGCGCCAATCACCTGGTCACCCTGGTCGCCCAGTCCATGGAGCTGCTGCGCACGGCCGGCGTGGAAGCCCCCGACCGGATGCTCGGCCCGCTGCTGGGCGCCGCCCTGGACAACGCCCTGCGCTCCGGCGACGCGGCCCTGACCGGTCCCGTGGCGCGCGGTGACGCCGGCACCGTCGCCGCACACGTCGAGGAGCTGCGCGCGCACGCCCCGCAGACCGTCGCCGGCTACCTGGCGATGGCACGCGCGACCGCCGACCGCGCGCTCGCGGGCGGCATGCTGAAGCCGGAGCTGGCCGAGGACCTGCTCGGGGTACTCGCCGACGGGACCGACGGCATCGCCGGAACCGAAGGGACGGACGGCACCGAGGGGGACGCCCGATGACCATCGCCCTGCTGCGCACCGCCGACGAACTGCACGCGCGCGTGCGAAACGGCCGCCGGGCCGTCGTGATGACCATGGGCGCCCTGCACGAGGGCCACGCGACCCTGATCCGCACGGCCCGCTCGATCGCGGGCCCGGACGGAGAGGTCGTCGTCACCGTCTTCGTCAACCCGTTGCAGTTCGGCGAGGGCGAGGACCTGGACCGCTACCCGCGCACGCTGGACGCCGACGTCAAGATCGCGGCGGAGTCCGGCGCGGACGCCGTCTTCGCACCCTCCGTGGACGAGGTCTACCCGGGCGGCGAACCCCAGGTCCGGATCACCGCCGGCCCCATGGGCGAACGCCTGGAGGGCGCCTCCCGCCCCGGCCACTTCGACGGCATGCTCACGGTCGTCGCCAAGCTGCTGCACCTCACCCGCCCCGACGTGGCCCTGTACGGACAGAAGGACGCCCAGCAGCTCGCCCTCATCCGCCGCATGGTCCGCGACCTGAACTTCGGTGTGGAGATCGTCGGTGTCCCCACCGTCCGCGAGGAGGACGGCCTGGCCCTCTCCAGCCGCAACCGCTACCTCTCCCCTGTGGAGCGGCGCACGGCCCTCGCCCTGTCCCAGGCCCTGTTCGCGGGCCTCGACCGGCACGTCGCCCAGGAGGCGCTGCGCGCGCGGGCCCGCGAAGTGCCCGCCACGCGCGCGCGTGCCGAGGCACTCAGCGCGCTCGGCGAGTCCCGTGCGGCGGCCGACGCGCACGCCGTCGCCAAGGCGGCCCCCGGCGGCCCGGCCGCCGTCCGCGCCGCGGCCCGTCTGGTCCTGGACGAGGCCGCCCGCCTCACCCCGCCCCTGGAGCTGGACTACCTGGCCCTGGTGGACCCGGCCGACTTCACCGAGATCGGGGAAGACTTCACCGGCGACGCCGTCCTCGCCGTCGCCGCCCGCGTCGGGACGACCCGGCTGATCGACAACCTCCCCCTCACCTTCGGAGCCGCCTCGTGACCAGCACAGGCATACGACTGCACGCCCCCGCGCCCGGCTGGGCCATCGAAGCGGACGTGGTCGTCGTCGGCTCCGGCGTCGCCGGCCTCACCGCGGCGCTGCGCTGCGAGGCCGCCGGCCTGCACACGGTCGTCGTCACCAAGGCCCGCCTCGACGACGGCTCCACCCGCTGGGCGCAGGGCGGCATCGCCGCGGCCCTCGGCGAGGGCGACACCCCCGAGCAGCACCTGGACGACACCCTGGTCGCGGGCGCCGGCCTGTGCGACGAGGAGGCGGTGCGCATCCTCGTCACCGAGGGGCCCGACGCCGTACGCCGGCTGATCTCCACCGGCGCGCACTTCGACACGGACGACGAGGGCGGCATCGAGCTGACCCGCGAGGGCGGCCACCACCGCCGCCGCATCGCGCACGCCGGCGGCGACGCCACGGGCGCGGAGATCTCCCGGGCACTGGTCGAGGCGGTACGCGCGGTGGGCAGCGGTGCGCGCGAAAACCTCCCGGCCAGGGGCGGTGCCGGACGCCGGGCGGGCATCCGCACCATCGAGAACGCCCTGGTCCTGGACCTCCTCACGGACGCCGACGGGCGCACCGCCGGTGTGACCCTGCACGTCATGGGCGAGGGCCAGCACGACGGCGTGGGGGCGGTCCACGCCCCCGCCGTGGTCCTCGCCACCGGCGGCATGGGCCAGGTCTTCTCGGCGACCACCAACCCCGCCGTCTCCACGGGCGACGGCGTCGCCCTCGCCCTGCGCGCGGGCGCCGAGGTGAGCGACCTGGAGTTCGTGCAGTTCCACCCCACGGTCCTGTTCCTGGGCCCCGACGCCGAGGGCCAGCAGCCCCTGGTCTCGGAGGCGGTGCGCGGCGAGGGCGCCCACCTGGTGGACGCCGACGGCGTGCGCTTCATGCAGGGACAGCACGAACTCGCGGAACTCGCCCCCCGGGACATCGTCGCCAAGGGCATCATGCGGCGGATGCAGGAGCAGGACGCCGAGCACATGTACCTGGACGCGCGGCACTTCGGCGCGGACATGTGGGAGCACCGCTTCCCGACGATCCTCGCCGCCTGCCGGGCCCACGGCATCGACCCGGTCACCGAGCCGATCCCGATCGCCCCGGCCGCCCACTACGCCTCCGGCGGCGTCCGCACGGACTCCCGCGGCCGCACCACGGTGCCCGGCCTGTACGCGTGCGGAGAGGTCGCCTGCACCGGGGTGCACGGTGCCAACCGCCTCGCCTCCAACTCCCTCCTCGAAGGCCTGGTCTACGCCGAGCGCATCGCGGCGGACATCACGGCGAGCACGGACGCCGGCACCCTCCGCGCAGGCGTGCCGCACACCACCCCGTACCCGGAGGTCCCGGAGCACCCGCTGCTGCCCGCGGAGACCCGCTTCACCATCCAGCGGATCATGACCGAGGGCGCGGGCGTCCTCCGCTCCGCGGACTCCCTCGCCCGGGCCGCCGACCAGCTCCGCCACCTGCGCACCGAGGCCCGCGAGGCCCTCGACGAGAACGGCAAGACGGCCGAGCCGGGCACCGACACCTGGGAGGCCACCAACCTGATGTGCGTGGCCCGGGTCCTGGTCGCCGCGGCGGCGCTCCGCGACGAGACCCGGGGCTGCCACTGGCGCGAGGACCGTCCGGACCGCGACGACACCGCCTGGCGGCGCCATGTCGTCGTACGCCTGAACCCGGACCGCACTCTCGCCGTGCACACCACGGAAACCGCAGAATTTCCCCCGACCGCACAGCCGACGCAGAACCCCCAGGAGCAGTGACCGACGTGACCACCCCCGACCTTCCCCTCGCCTCCGACGGAGGCTGCGGCGACGGCTGCGCCTGCGGAGCCGACGAGGAATACCTGGAGTGCGGCCTCGACCCCGCGCTCGCCCAGCTCCTGGCGGACGCCGGCCTCGACCCCGTGGAGGTCGAGGACATCGCCAACGTCGCCCTCCACGAGGACCTGGCGGGCGGCGTCGACGTGACGACGGTCGCGACGATCCCCGAGGACGCGGTGGCCACCGCCGACTTCACCGCCCGCGAGGCGGGCGTCGTGGCGGGTCTCAGGGTCGCCGAGGCGGTCCTCTCGGTCGTCTGCACGGACGAGTTCGAGGTCGAGCGCCACGTCGAGGACGGCGACCGCGTGGAACCGGGCCGGAAGCTGCTCTCCGTCACCTCCCGGACCCGCGACCTCCTCACGGCCGAACGCAGCGCGCTGAACATCCTGTGCCGCCTGTCGGGCATCGCGACGGCCACGCGCGCGTGGGCGGACGTCCTGGCCGGCACCGAGGCGCGCGTCCGCGACACCCGCAAGACCACGCCCGGCCTGCGCAGCCTCGAGAAGTACGCGGTCCGCTGCGGCGGCGGCGTCAACCACCGCATGTCCCTGTCGGACGCGGCCCTGGTCAAGGACAACCACGTGGTGGCCGCGGGCGGCGTGGCAGCGGCCTTCCGGGCGGTCCGCGACCGCTTCCCCGACGTCCCCATCGAGGTCGAGGTCGACACCCTGCACCAGCTCCGCGAGGTGCTCGACGCGGGCGCCGACCTGATCCTGCTGGACAACTTCACGCCGGGCGAGTGCGAGGAGGCGGTGGCCCTGGTGGACGGCCGCGCGGCCCTGGAGGCGTCGGGCCGCCTGACCCTGGACAACGCCAAGGCGTACGCGGCGACGGGCGTCGACTACCTGGCCGTGGGAGCCCTGACCCACTCCTCCCCGATCCTGGACATCGGCCTGGACCTGCGAGCGGCGGAGTAGGGCCATGCTGCTGACGATCGACGTAGGCAACACGCACACCGTCCTGGGCCTCTTCGACGGCGACGACATCATCGAGCACTGGCGCATCTCCACGGACGCGCGCCGCACGGCCGACGAGCTGGCGGTCCTCCTCCAGGGCCTGATGGGCATGCACCCGCTCCTCGGCGACGAGCTGGGCGACGGCATCGACGGCATCGCGATCTGCGCGACCGTCCCGTCGGTCCTGCACGAACTCCGCGAGGTCACCCGCCGCTACTACGGCGACGTCCCCGCGGTCCTCGTCGAACCGGGTGTCAAGACGGGCGTCCCGATCCTCACCGACAACCCCAAGGAGGTCGGCGCGGACCGCATCATCAACGCGGTCGCGGCGGTCGACCTCTACGGCGGTCCGGCCATCGTCGTCGACTTCGGCACGGCGACGACGTTCGACGCGGTGAGCGCGCGCGGAGAGTACGTCGGCGGGGTCATCGCCCCCGGCATCGAGATCTCGGTCGACGCGCTCGGCGTCAAGGGCGCCCAGCTCCGCAAGATCGAGGTGGCGCGGCCGCGCAGCGTCATCGGCAAGAACACGGTGGAGGCCATGCAGGCCGGCATCGTGTACGGCTTCGCCGGCCAGGTCGACGGCGTCGTGAGCCGGATGGCCCGCGAGCTGGCCGACGACCCCGACGACGTGACGGTCATCGCGACGGGTGGGCTGGCCCCGATGGTGCTGGGTGAGTCCTCGGTCATCGACGAACACGAACCGTGGCTGACCCTGATCGGCCTCCGCCTGGTCTACGAACGCAACGTGTCCCGCCTCTGACCCCTTGCCCCGGGCACGTTGCGCAACCCGACGGAACGGGGTGCCTCCCCAAGGGGGCACCCCCCAGCCCGCGCCCGCATCCGCCCACGGCGGGAAGGGACGACCGGCCGGGGCGCTGCCCGCAGCCGCCCGCGGCGGGAAGGGGTCGTGTCGGGGGGTGTCCGCCCGCAGCGGTTGTCGCGTCAACACGGGCACCCTCTACAACAGACCGATTCCGCGACGTTCCGAGGACGGACACCCCCCGGCGCGGCCCCGAACCACCCACCGCACCCGAGGCGCTACGCGCACCCCCACCGAACCCGCACAGGCGCCGCAGGCATAAGACGCGCACCCCACCCCACCCGCACAGGCGCCGCAGGCATGAGACCCGCACCCCCGACCACGCGCAGCGGCGCCGCAGGCATGAGACGCGCACCCCCACCCGGGTGGCACCCCCACGCCACACCCACCCCCTATGTCGAGTTTGTCTGATTAGCGCGTATCGTCGGCACATGCCCACGCCATACGGATCCCGCGGCGGCATGGCGTTCGGCGTGGAGGAGCTGCGTGTGCTCCGCCGCGCCCTCGCCCTCGCCCTCAACCCCAGCCCCGTCTCGGCCGAGGACGTCCAGGACTGCCTCCGCCTAGCAGAGTCGCTCGACGAGGCGACGCGGGAGAGCGCCCGCCTGAAGGCGTTCCTGGTGGCCGACCTCGCCCGCTACCGCGCCGCGCTCCCCGGCACCGCCGCCGGCTACCTCGCGCTCCTGGACGAGGCCCTGGGCGCCGGACACCACCCCGACCAGGACGACCTCGCCGCCCTCGGGGCCCTGCGGGGCAACCCCACCGCCGCCGCCCTCCTCAGCCGCTGCCAGGCCACGACGGCCACCACATCCGCCACGCTGGCCACACCCGCCACACCCGCCACAGCCACCACCGCCCCCGCGGCCACCGTCCCCGCCGCCCGCACTCACGCCCCGGCCACCCGCACGCCGGCCATCCCCACCCCCACCGCTCCCATCCGCGCCCGTCTCCTCGCCCTCCCCGGCGGCCTGTCCGCCGGCCCCTCCGCGGCCGACCAGGACCCCGACGGGAGTCCGGAGGAGAAGCCGGGCCAGAAGCCCGCCCAGAAACCGGCCCAGAAGCCCGCCCAGAAGCCGGCCGCCCCCAGCCCCGGCCCCAAGCGC
This sequence comes from Streptomyces hamibioticus, assembly GCF_047946815.1. Lineage (NCBI taxonomy): Bacteria > Bacillati > Actinomycetota > Actinomycetes > Kitasatosporales > Streptomycetaceae > Streptomyces > Streptomyces hamibioticus. The sequence goes on along the minus strand of NZ_JBKKQY010000001.1, from coordinate 3,295,863 downwards.
CCCGTCCCCACCCCGGGCGAGGTCTTCCCCCGCCGCAAGCCCACCCCGCCCCCTTCCGACTCCCACCGGCACCTCGCCGCCGGCTGACGGGCGCGGCTGGCTACTCTGGAGCCATGGACTACGTCTCCGCGCTCCTGCCTCCGGTCGTCATGGCCGTGCTCTTCATCGCCGTGGTCAGGGTGATCATCAAGTCCCAGGGCGGCGCCAACAAGGCCAAGGAGGACGCGGCCGTCGACGCCGCCGTCGCGCGCGCGGAGAGCGCCCAGCAGAGCTCCCCGCGCGCCGAGGCCTGACCGGCGCCCGCCCCGGGGCACCGGCAGCCCCCTCGGCGGTCTCCTCGTGCGGCCACCTGCTCGCGCACTCGCGCGCCCGCGCACCGGACGTCCCTTTTGTTCCCATCTGCCACGTAAGCGCATGCCTGGCACGCAATTGCCGGGATCTCCCACTATTGTTCTGAGGGTGCCTCGCCCATTGGGAGAACTCGAAGACGCGGTCATGACCAGAGTGTGGAAGTGGAACCGCCCGGTCACCGTTCGAGAAGTCCTGGAAGATCTCCAACAGGAACGGTCGATCGCGTACACCACCGTGATGACCGTTCTGGACAATCTCCATCAGAAGGGTTGGGTGCGCCGCGAGTCGGAAGGCCGGGCCTATCGATATGAGGCCGTCTCCACCCGCGCCGCCTACGCCGCCGCACTCATGAACGACGCCTGGTCGCAGAGCGACAACCCGGCCGCCGCCCTCGTGGCCTTCTTCGGCATGATGAGCGACGAACAACGACAGGCGCTCAGCGACGCCATCCGCATCGTCCAGGGCCCGGAAACCTCCGAAACCCGCCCGCCCAATAGGCCGCCGGCGCCCCCCAGCCCCGGCTCGGCACAGGACGACGGCGGGCGATAGCGTCCGCTCATGTCAGCAGTGAGCCCCGAAGTCACCGCAAAAGCCATCACCGTCCGGCGGGCCCGCACCCGGGATGTCCCGGCGGTGCGCCGGCTCCTCGACGCCTACGTCCGGGACGGCATCCTGCTCGACAAAGCGACGGTGACGCTTTACGAGGACATCCAGGAGTTCTGGGTCGCGGAACGCGACGACAACGCCGAGGTCGTCGGCTGCGGCGCCCTGCACGTGATGTGGGAAGACCTCGCGGAAGTACGGACTCTCGCGGTGAAGCCGGGGCTGAAGGGCGCCGGCGTCGGCCACCGGCTCCTCCAGAAGTTGCTGGAGACCGCGCGCCAGCTCGGCGTTAGCCGCGTTTTCTGTCTGACCTTCGAAGTGGACTTCTTCGGCAAGCACGGCTTCGTGGAGATCGGAGAGACACCGGTCGACACCGATGTCTATGCGGAGCTGCTCCGTTCCTATGACGAGGGCGTCGCGGAGTTCCTCGGTCTCGAACGAGTGAAACCGAACACCCTGGGCAACAGCCGGATGCTTCTGCATCTGTGATCGTCAAGCGTGACTGCCGCGCGCGGTGCCCTATGTCCGATACGCGCATCTTTCCGGTGAGGTTCCGGGCTGCCGGTCTCCGCCGAGGGTTTGTGTTTTTCCCGCAAAAGCGGTTTGCTTTCCGGCGTACTGCAGTACTGCATATATCAGGGGACGGCGATACGGCGGACGCCGGTGGACCCCGGCCCTCAAGTTATCGATGAAAGGAAATCCGGTGGCACAGAAGGTTCAGGTCCTTCTTGTCGACGACCTCGACGGCGGCGAGGCGGACGAGACCGTCACGTTCGCACTGGACGGCAAGACGTACGAGATCGATCTCACCACCGCCAATGCGGACAAGCTCCGCAGCCTTCTCGAGCCTTACGTGAAGGGCGGTCGTCGTACCGGAGGGCGCGCTTCGGGCGGGCGTGGCAAGGCGCGCGCTTCTTCGGGCAGCAGCCAGGACACGGCGGCCATCCGTGCCTGGGCGAAGGAGAACGGCTACGAGGTCAACGACCGCGGCCGTGTTCCCGCCAGCATTCGCGAGGCCTACGAGAAGGCCAACGGCTGACACCAGAAGGCCGGCGGCTGAATCGACGGCTGATTCATCCCGAGGGCCGCGGCGCCGCGTACGCCCGCCGCAACCGGACGCGGTGGCACTGCACTGCCACCGTGTCGACCAGCCGCACGAGGTCGGGGGCGCCTGCACCGCCCCCCACGGCCGGCAGGGCCGGCAGCGAGGCCTCGACCTCGCGCCCCGGAACAGGGGGCCGCAGCCACACGGCGGCCCCCTTCCCTCCCGCCCCCTGTGCGGCAAGCGGTCGGACGCCGGCCACTCCGGCGCCGGGAGGCGGCGGCGCGTCCATGAGGCCGCCCTCGCCGACCGCCGTCAGGCCGAGGGGCAGTGAGCCCCACTCCAGCCAGTCCAGCAGCCCCGGCAGCTCCTCCGCGCTGCCCGCCGCCACCAGCAGCAGCATGCGCTCGCCCCGGACGGCCACCGGAGAGTCCGGCCCGAGCCGCCCCAGCGACGCCTGCCCGGCCTCCGCGGGAACGTCCAGGACGTCGAAGCGGACGCCGACCCGGAGCCGCACCGGGGAGCCCGGGGGCCCTGGCGCCGTCTCCCAGCCGAGCCGGCTCTCGTACCACCACCGCACCCACTGCGCCCACGGCGCCGACTGCGCCCGGACCGCCGACCGTGCCGACCGTGCCGACTCGAGCGGCCGGCGAGGCGAGGGGACCGAGGCGGTGCCAGACATGCCAAGTGCAACCGTCGAAAGGCCGTCCGGGTTACGCTGGGTGCTCTGACCAATGCGCTGAGTACTGAACGAGGGGGCGCGCGGGGTTGCGGGGAGGCGTGAAGTTGTTCGCCCGTAGCGGAGGGAACGGGGGCGCGCGGCATGGACTGCCGGTGCCGGCGGGTAAGACATCCCTAGTGGGAGGGGGCGACACGCAGGATGGGCCGTCTCACGTTCGCCATCGGCGTACTGGCGATGGGGGTAAGTGCCTGGCCTGCGGGAACATCGTCTCGCACCATCGGGTTGGAGCAGATGTCGGCGTTCGGGGTCAGGAGGCCATCGACGGTGTCGGCAGTTGGAATGAGCGGTCCCCGCTTGCGGGACTAAGCTGCGGAAGGACAGGGAGGGGAAGTTCCCCTTACTGCCTGACCGCTCTGAGGAGCGATTAACGATGTTCGAGAGGTTCACCGACCGCGCGCGGCGGGTTGTCGTCCTGGCTCAGGAAGAAGCCCGGATGCTCAACCACAACTACATCGGCACCGAGCACATCCTCCTGGGCCTGATCCATGAGGGTGAGGGTGTCGCCGCCAAGGCCCTTGAGAGCCTCGGGATTTCGCTCGAGGCGGTCCGCCAGCAGGTGGAGGAGATCATCGGGCAGGGCCAGCAGGCCCCGTCGGGTCACATCCCCTTCACCCCCCGTGCCAAGAAGGTGCTGGAGCTGTCGCTCCGCGAGGCGCTTCAGCTGGGCCACAACTACATCGGCACGGAGCACATCCTGCTCGGCCTGATCCGTGAGGGCGAGGGCGTCGCCGCCCAGGTCCTGGTCAAGCTGGGCGCAGATCTGAACCGCGTGCGGCAGCAGGTGATCCAGCTGCTCTCCGGTTACCAGGGCAAGGAGACCGCCACCGCCGGCGGTCCTGCCGAGGGCACGCCCTCCACGTCCCTGGTCCTCGACCAGTTCGGCCGGAACCTCACCCAGGCCGCTCGTGAGTCCAAGCTCGACCCGGTCATCGGGCGCGAGAAGGAGATCGAGCGGGTCATGCAGGTGCTGTCCCGCCGGACGAAGAACAACCCGGTCCTGATCGGTGAGCCCGGCGTCGGCAAGACCGCCGTCGTCGAGGGCCTCGCCCAGGCCATCGTCAAGGGCGAGGTGCCCGAGACCCTCAAGGACAAGCACCTCTACACCCTGGACCTCGGCGCGCTGGTCGCCGGCTCCCGCTACCGCGGTGACTTCGAGGAGCGCCTGAAGAAGGTGCTCAAGGAGATCCGCACCCGCGGCGACATCATCCTGTTCATCGACGAGCTGCACACGCTGGTCGGTGCGGGTGCCGCCGAGGGCGCCATCGACGCGGCCTCCATCCTGAAGCCGATGCTGGCCCGCGGTGAGCTGCAGACCATCGGTGCGACCACGCTGGACGAGTACCGCAAGCACCTGGAGAAGGACGCGGCCCTGGAGCGCCGCTTCCAGCCGATCCAGGTCGCGGAGCCGTCCCTGCCGCACACGATCGAGATCCTCAAGGGCCTGCGGGACCGCTACGAGGCGCACCACCGCGTCTCGATCACCGACGAGGCGCTGGTCCAGGCCGCCACCCTGGCCGACCGGTACATCTCGGACCGCTTCCTGCCGGACAAGGCGATCGACCTGATCGACGAGGCCGGCTCCCGGATGCGCATCCGCCGGATGACCGCGCCGCCGGACCTGCGCGAGTTCGACGAGAAGATCGCCGGCGTCCGCCGGGACAAGGAGTCCGCGATCGACTCGCAGGACTTCGAGAAGGCCGCCTCCCTCCGCGACAAGGAGAAGCAGCTCCTGGCCGCCAAGGCCAAGCGGGAGAAGGAGTGGAAGGCCGGCGACATGGACGTCGTCGCCGAGGTCGACGGCGAGCTGATCGCCGAGGTCCTCGCCACGGCGACCGGCATCCCGGTCTTCAAGCTGACCGAGGAGGAGTCCAGCCGTCTGCTCCGCATGGAGGACGAGCTGCACAAGCGGGTCATCGGCCAGAACGACGCCGTCAAGGCGCTGTCGAAGGCGATCCGCCGTACGCGTGCGGGGCTCAAGGACCCGAAGCGTCCGGGTGGCTCGTTCATCTTCGCCAGCCCCTCCGGTGTCGGTAAGACGGAGCTGTCCAAGGCGCTGGCCGAGTTCCTGTTCGGTGACGAGGACGCGCTGATCTCCCTCGACATGTCGGAGTTCAGCGAGAAGCACACGGTGTCGCGTCTCTTCGGTTCGCCCCCCGGTTACGTGGGCTACGAGGAGGGCGGCCAGCTGACCGAGAAGGTGCGCCGCAAGCCGTTCTCCGTCGTCCTCTTCGACGAGGTCGAGAAGGCCCACCCGGACATCTTCAACTCGCTGCTGCAGATCCTGGAGGACGGTCGTCTGACCGACTCCCAGGGCCGGGTCGTGGACTTCAAGAACACGGTCATCATCATGACGACCAACCTCGGCACCCGGGACATCTCCAAGGGCTTCAACCTGGGCTTCGCCGCCGCGGGCGACACGAAGACCAACTACGAGCGCATGAAGAACAAGGTGTCGGACGAGCTGAAGCAGCACTTCCGGCCCGAGTTCCTCAACCGCGTCGACGACGTGGTGGTCTTCCCGCAGCTGACGCAGAACGACATCCTCCGGATCGTCGACCTGATGATCAGCAAGGTGGACGAGCGCCTGAAGGACCGGGACATGGGCATCGAGCTGTCCCAGACCGCCAAGGAACTGCTGTCCAAGAAGGGCTACGACCCCGTGCTGGGCGCCCGGCCGCTGCGCCGGACCATCCAGCGCGAGATCGAGGACTCGCTGTCGGAGAAGATCCTCTTCGGCGAGCTGCGCCCCGGTCACATCGTGGTCGTGGACACCGAGGGCGAGGGCGAGTCCCAGACCTTCACCTTCCGCGGTGAGGAGAAGTCGGCGCTGCCCGACGTCCCGCCGATCGAGCAGGCGGCCGGCGGCGGTCCGAACCTGAGCAAGGAGGCGTAGACCTCGCACCCGAAGGGGCCGGTGCTGAAGAGCACCGGCCCCTTCGGCGTGCCCGGACCCGGGTTACGACAGCTGTCCGTCGTAGTCCGGCAGCTTGAACGTCTTCTCCGCGTGGCCGCCCGACAGGTCGGTGGCACTGTTGCCGATGTTCGCGATGATCGTGTAGCCCTTGGACTCTATGTCGACGCGCTGGGCGGTCTTGTAGTCGGCGACGTTCTTGAACAGGTCGAAGAAGCCGCGGACGTACAGGCCGGAGGACTCGTAGCCGGCGTGGCCGAGGTTCCACTCGGTGGGGTGGTAGATGATCCCCGGGCGGGCCGTCACGAAGAACAGGGCGACCCCGCGCTCCTGGGCGTACCGGGCGGCCTCCAGGACCGGCGCGTTGGCGGGCTGCGGGTAGCTGAAGCCGAAGTCGGTCTCCAGGGAGGTGTTGTCTATGTCGAGGACGATCGCCTGCTTCTCGCCGGGCCGGGCGTCGGCGATGCGCTCCTTCAGGTACGGCAGCGCCCGGTCCATCACGGCCCGGCAGTCCCGCTGCCAGGTGTCGTAGTCGACGTCGGCCGCGGCCGAGGCCGTGGCGGCCGGGGCCTGTGCGGGGGTGGGCGACGACGTGGCGGCGCCGGCGGGCGCGACCGTCATGGTGAGCACGGCCCCGGTGACGGCGGCGGTGCCGAGGGCGCGCTTCCAGGCGCGCCCGGACTGTCTGGTCGGTCCGGTCTGTTCGGTCATGGGGGGTGGCGTCCTCTCATGCCTGCGCGGATGCCTGACGGCACAAAGTGTCCCGGGCATGCTCGCGTCAACAAGTGGCTGGACGGCAACGATTGGGTTACTGAGCAGTTGTCAGTTGGTTCGCGTTGCCACGCCGTGGCTCGCGCCCCCCTCGGCACGTTGCGGACCCATCGGTGCCGGTGGGTTCCGAGTCGAGCCACAGGTGCGTCAACCACTCGGGGCGGGCCCGCGAGGAGCCTCTTGGCCGCATCGCCCCGGCCGCCTGGACGCGCGCCCGCTCCCCGAGTCCGCGCAGGGCCGCCGGTTCGAAGTCACGCCCCACGTAACCTCTTCCTGTGCCTGCACCCCGCCTGCATCGCGTCGCCGTCCTCGTGCTCGAGGGTGCGAAGCCGCTCGATGTCGGAATCCCCGCGCAGGTCTTCACGACCCGCGCGAGCATGCCGTACGAGGTGCGGGTGTGCGGGGCGGCACCCGGACTCGTGACCGGCGGCGACGGCCTGGCCTACTACGTCGCCCACGGCCTCGACGCGCTTGCGTGGGCCGACATCGTCTTCGTCCCCGGCTACCGGTTCCCGGACCGCGACGACCCGCCCCGGTCCGTCGTCGAGGCACTGATCGCCGCGCACGACCGGGGAGCGCGGCTCGCCGCCATCTCGACGGGCGCCTTCGCGCTCGCCGCCACGGGCCTGCTCGACGGCAGGCGCGCCACGACGCACTGGCACTACACGCGGGCACTCGTGGCCAGGCACCCGCTCGTCCGGGTCGACGAGAACGTGCTGTTCGTCGACGAGGGCAGCGTGCTCACCTCGGCCGGCGCCGCCTCCGGCATCGACCTGTGCCTGCACATCCTGCGCGGCGACCTCGGAGTGGCCGCCTCCAACCACGCGGCCCGGCGTCTGGTCGCGGCCCCCTACCGCAGCGGCGGCCAGGCCCAGTACGTGCCGCGCAGCGTCCCCGAGCCGCTCGGCGAGCGGTTCGCCGCCACCCGCGAGTGGGCGCTGCACCGGCTCGGCGAGCCCCTCACCCTCGGCGTACTGGCGCGGCAGGCGGGGGTCTCGGCGCGCACGTTCTCCCGGCGCTTCGTCGAGGAGACCGGCTACACGCCGATGCAGTGGGTGATGCGCGCCCGCATCGACCTGGCCCGCGAACTGCTGGAGCGCTCGCAGCGCAGCGTCGAACAGATCGCCGCCGACATCGGGCTCGGCACCGGCGCGAACCTGCGCCTGCACTTCCAGCGCATCCTCGGCACCACACCGAGCGAGTACCGGCGCACCTTCACCCGGGGCGAGTGACCCCCCGGCACCGGCTGGCGGGATCCTTTTGAACCGTGGCGATCGCGCCACTGTCAGCGGCGCCGGCCGCGGGCGAGCCTGGTGGCGAACGGAAGGGACATCACTCATGACTCGCATCGCCATCAACGGATTCGGCCGCATCGGACGCAATGTGCTGCGCGCGCTGCTGGAGCGCGACAGCACCCTCGAGATCGTCGCCGTCAACGACCTGACGGAGCCCGCCGCCCTCGCCCGGCTGCTCGCCTACGACAGCACGGCCGGCCGGCTCGGGCGCCCGGTGACCGTCGACGGGAACGCCCTCGTCGTCGACGGCCGCCGGATCACGGTGCCGGCCGAGCGCGAACCGGCGCAGCTGCCGTGGGCCGAACTCGGCGTCGACATCGTCCTGGAGGCCACCGGCCGCTTCACCTCGGCCGAGGCCGCCCGGGCCCACCTCGACGCGGGCGCGAGGAAGGTACTCGTCAGCGCGCCGTCGGACGGCGCCGACGTCACGCTCGCCTTCGGGGTCAACACCGACGCCTACGACCCGGCCGTGCACACCATCGTCTCGAACGCCTCCTGCACCACCAACGCGCTCGCGCCGCTGGCCAAGGTGCTCGACGAACTCGCCGGTATCGAGCACGGGTTCATGACGACGGTGCACGCCTACACGCAGGAGCAGAACCTGCAGGACGGTCCGCACCGCGACGCCCGTCGCGCCCGGGCCGCCGGCGTCAACATCGTGCCGACCACGACCGGCGCCGCCAAGGCGATCGGCCTGGTGCTGCCGAACCTCGACGGCAAGCTGTCGGGCGACTCGATCCGCGTACCGGTGCCGGTGGGCTCGATCGTCGAGCTCAACACCACCGTCGCGCGCGACGTGACACGCGACGACGTGCTGGCGGCGTACCGCGCCGCAGCGCAGGGGCCGCTCGCCGGCATCCTCGAGTACTCCGACGACCCGCTCGTCTCCTCCGACATCGTGGGCAATCCCGCCTCGTCGGTCTTCGACTCGGCCCTCACCCGCGTCGACGGCCGCCACGTCAAGGTGGTCGCCTGGTACGACAACGAGTGGGGCTTCTCGAACCGCGTGATCGACACGCTCGAGTTCCTCGCCACCCGCTGACCGGCCGGTTTCCGGAGGGCGCCGGGGGCGACGCTGCGCTTCTCGCGGCGGAACGACGGCGGCGCCTACGGCCGCGCGGGCCGTTCGACGGGTCCGGCTCCCGGCCCGTCCAGGGCCCCTGGCGATGTGGCGCCGACCACAGGCCGACGGCGGCTGAACCGCCTTTCGGGAGGGGCGCGTCGCCTGGTGCCGGAGTAGCCCGGGTCACATTCGCGGGCCCCTCGACGGGGCCTGCCGGTGATGTGCCGCACAGGACGTGCGTCACGTACTACGCGGAATAGGAGAGTGGCCGAGGACTACGAAATCGGACATATCTCCGCATGGAGCGGGGGGGGAATCCGGTGCTCTGAGCTGGTCTGTCCCAAATGACACTTCTGTCGTGCGCCGGGAAGTTTGGGGATGAAGTACTAGATCTGGTCGTAGGTCACACCTTTGTGCGGTTACGACCGATCGGGTTACCAAGGTGGGGCCCGCCCGGCGAATGCCTGTGCGCCCGTCGGATGGGCGTTCCTGTGCCCCCTTCCCCATGAGGTTCGAATGTTCTCGCGTGTCACGTCCCGTCTCTCCGGTCCGACCACCCTCCGCACCCGTGCGGCCGTGCTGGCCGCCGGCCTCGGTACTTCGGTCGCACTGGGAGCCGGGGTCGCGGTCGCCGTCGACACCACGGCGGCCTCCAGCGCCACCACCGCGTCGACCGCCGCGCACGCCGTCGAGGCCCAGGCCGCCGTCCAGGCCGAGGCCGCGAAGGCCGTCAAGGCCGAGAAGGCCGCCGCCGCGAAGAAGGTCACCGCCAAGAAGGCCGCCGCCAAGAAGAAGGCCGCCTCCTGGGTCGACCCGGTCAAGAAGTACAAGCTCACCGCGAGCTTCGCCCAGAACGGCGGCATGTGGGCGTCCAAGCACAGCGGCCAGGACTTCGCCGTGCCGGTCGGCACCGATGTCGTGGCCACCCATGGCGGCACCGTCGTCAAGGCCGGCCCGAACGGTGCCGGTGACGGCCCCGCCTACGGCAACGCCGTCGTGATCAAGCACGGCAACGGCACGTACTCCCAGTACGCCCACCTGTCGAAGGTCGACGTGAAGCCGGGCCAGGTCGTGAAGACCGGTCAGCACATCGCCAAGTCCGGCAACACCGGCAACTCCAGCGGCCCGCACCTGCACTTCGAGATCCGCACCACCCCGAACTACGGCTCGGCCGTCGACCCGGTCGCCTTCCTGCGCTCCAAGGGCGTGACCGTCTGAGGGCTCTCGCCCCAGGGACTCTCCGCCCCGCCCCGTACCGCGGACGACGGGTCCGGTGACGACCCGGTGCCGGGCGAGTCGCGGGTGGGGGAGGCGGTCTGACCCGCACGTACGGAGGCGCAGGGCCCCCGGACGGTACTTCGGTGCCGGCCGGGGGCCTTCGTCGTCCTGCCGCCTCCTCCGGGGCGCCATCGGCCCCGGGGCCCTCGGCCGGCGGGAGGGCCGCCGGCTGCCGGGGCGCTAGCGGCGGATGAGGCCGAGGTCGGTGGCGGCGGCGACGGCGGCGGTGCGGGAGTCGACGTCGAGCTTGGTGTAGATACGGGTCAGATGGGACTTGACGGTCCCTTCGGTGAGGTGGAGCCGGGCGCCGACGGCCTGGTTGGACAGGCCCGCGGCGACCAGCGCCAGCACCTCGGTCTCGCGCCGGGTCAGGGCGGTGCCGGGGGCACGCAGCCGGTTCATCAGCCGGTCCGCGACGGCCGGTGCCAGGGTGGTGCGGCCCGCGGCGGCGGTGCGTACGGCGGCGGCCAGGTCCTCGGGCGGGGCGTCCTTGAGAAGGTAGCCGGTCGCACCGGCCTCGATCGCGGGGAGCGTGTCGGCGTCGGTGTCGTAGGTGGTGACGATCACCACACGGGGGGCCTCGGGGCGGGCGGTGATCGCGGCGGTGGCCTCGGCGCCGTTCATGCCCTTGCCGAACTGGAGGTCCATGAGGACGACGTCGACGTCTCCCCGGGCCGCGCGGGCGACGGCGTCCTCGGCGGTGGCGGCCTCGGCCACCACCTCGATGCCGGGTTCGGTCTCCAGTACGGCGCGGAGTCCGGCCCGTACGACGGGATGGTCGTCGGCCAGGAGCAGGCGGATGGGGGCGTCGGTCACGGGCGGGCCTCGAGTGCGGATGCGGTGGGCGGGGAGCCGGCGGGCGGGCGCTCGGCCTGTTCCGATTCGCCGGCCGGGGCCGAGGCCGGGGCCGAGGCCGGGCCCGGAGCCGGGGCTGGAGCCGGGGCCGGAGCCGGAGTCAGAGGCAGCTGGGCGGCCAGTGCGGTGCCGCGGCCGGGGGCCGATTCGACGGTGAAGGTACCGCCGAGGGCGTGGGCCCGGGCGCGCATGGCGGCCAGTCCGAACCCGCCGGCCTGCGGGTCGGGCACGGGCAGCCGGTCGGGGGCGAAGCCGCGTCCGTCGTCGACGACGTCCACGGCGATGTGGTCACCGAGGTAGCTGAGGGTGACCTCGGCGGCGTCGGCGCGGGCGTGCCGGACGGTGTTCGCGAGGGCCGACTGGGCGATGCGCAACAGTGCGACCTCGTGCGCGGCCGGCAGCGGCACCGGGTCGCCGGTGACGTGGAAGCGCGCGGTGAGCCGGTGCCGGGCGCTGGTGGTGGCGCACAGGCGTTCGAGGGCGCCGGCGAGGGTGGTGCCCTCCAGGGCGGCCGGGGAGAGCGCGGCGACGAAGCGACGGGCCTCGGCGAGGTTGTCGACGGCGGCCTGGCGGGCCTGCTCGACGTGGCGGGCGGCGCTCTCGGGCGTGTCCGGCAGGGAGCGTTCGGCGGCCCGCAGCAGCAGCTGGATGCTGGACAGGCCCTGGGCGAGGGTGTCGTGGATCTCGCGGGCCAGGCGTTCGCGTTCGGCCAGCACCCCGGCGGTGTGCTGGGCCCGGGCCAGGTCGGCGCGGGTGGCGGTGAGCTCCTCGATCAGCCGCCTGCGCTGCTCGCTCTCCCGGTACAGGGCCTGGTAGCCCCACACCACCGCCACCGCCACGGCGGCGCCGAGGGCCGGCCCGATCGCCATCGCCGCGCCGAAGGAGTCCTGATGGGCGGCGAAGCCCGTGACGGCCGCCACCGCGGTGGCCGTCACGGCGGCCAGGCCGGCCCGCCGCGGCAGCAGGTGGAGCTGGAGGAAGTACAGCGGGAACGCCACCCACACCCCGTCCGCCGACAGGGCCAGCAGGGCCAGCCACCCGGCCCCCACGGCGGCCAGCCACAGCGCGGCGGCCCGAAGCGAGCGGCCGACGCGCGGCAGCGCGGGCCCGGCCGCGTACACCAGACCGCACACCGCCGTCGCGGCCACGATCAGCCCGGCGTGCGGACGGCCGTCCGCCACGGCCCGCCCGGCGGCCAGCGCGAGCAGGGCGGCGACCAGCAGGTGCAGGCACCAGGTCAGGGCCCGGGTGGTGGGGGCCGGGACAGGGGCGGCGGTGTTCACAGTGAGTTCAGGGTACGGAGACGGATCCTCGGGCGGCCTCCATCGAAAGTCACAACCGGGGTGCCGTCCTTCGATCCGCGAAGTGCCGCCGCCCGCCGGATGCCCGCGCGGGGGGCCGGCGGCGACGGTGGAGGCACACCGCCGCACCGACCGGAAGGACTGGCCAACGCCGTGTTCGTCGCCTGGAGGGACCTGAGGTTCGCCAAGGGACGGTTCGCCCTGATGGGCACCGTCATCGTGCTGATCACTCTGCTCGTCGGGCTGCTGTCCGGGCTGACCGCCGGGCTGGGCCGGCAGAACGTCTCCGCCATCACCGGCCTGCCCGCCGACCGGATCGCCTTCCAGGCCCCCACCGGCGGCCGGGACCTGTCGTACGCCGACTCCACCGTCACCCGGCAGCAGTGGCGGCAGTGGGCCGAGGCCCCCGGCGTGAAGAACGCCGAACCGCTGGGGATCACCACCACCAAGGCCACCGCCGGGGACCGGAGCACCGGGGTCTCCGCCTTCGGCGTCGAACCCGGCTCCCGTCTCGCCCCTCAGAGCCGCAGGATCAGTGACGGCGCGGTGGTGCTGTCCACCGCGGCCGCCGACGAACTCGGCGTGCGGCCCGGCGGCTTCGTCACCCTGGCCGGCCGGCGGCTGGCGGTCGCCGCCGTGAGCGGTAACGCCCACTTCAGTCACACCCCGGTCGTCTGGACCAGCCTGGACACCTGGCGCGGGACCGCGCCCCCGGCGGGCGGCGCCGACGGGCCGACCGCGACCGTCATCGCCCTGGAGACCACCTCGGACGCGGGGATCGCGGACACCGACAGGCGGGTCGGCACCAAGACGGTCACCACCGAGGACTCGCTGTCCGCGATCGGCTCCTACGCCTCCGAGAACGGCTCGCTGCAACTGATGCGCGGCTTCCTGTTCGCCATCTCCGCACTGGTCATCGGCGCTTTCTTCACCGTGTGGACCATCCAGCGCAGCGGCGACGTCGCCGTCCTGAAGGCGCTCGGCGCGTCCACCGCCCACCTGCTCAGGGACGCGCTCGGCCAGGCCGCCGTCCTGCTGGCCGGCGGGACCCTGCTCGGCACCGGCCTCGCCGCGGGCCTCGGGGCCCTGGTCGCCGGCCGTGCCGTGCCGTTCGTCCTCACCCCCGGCACCGTACTGGTCCCGGCCGCGGTGATGACCGCGCTCGGCCTGCTCGGGGCCGCCCTGTCCGTCCGCCGCATCACCTCCGTCGACCCGCTGACCGCCCTGGGGAGTGCCCGATGAGCCTGCGCCTGACCGATGTCACCCTCACCTACCCGGACGGCGACTCCCGGCTGACCGCCCTCGACCACGTCTCCCTGGAGGTGCCCCGGGGCAGCCTGACCGCCGTCGTCGGCCCCTCGGGCTCCGGCAAGTCCAGCCTCCTGGCCGTCGCCGCCACCCTCATCGCCCCCGACGCCGGCACCGTCACCGTCGACGGCACGCCCACCGCCGGTCTGACCCGCGGTGAGCTCACCGGCCTGCGGCGCCGCAAGATCGGCATCGTCTTCCAGCAGCCCAACCTGCTGCCCTCCCTCACCGCCGCCGAACAGCTCCAGGTCATGGCCCACATCGCCGGCCGCGCACCCCGCACCGCCCGCGCCCGGGCCCTGGAACTGCTCGACGCCGTCGGCCTGGCCGACCAGGCCGGCCGCCGGCCCCACCAGCTCTCCGGCGGCCAGCGCCAGCGCGTCAACATCGCCCGCGCCCTGATGAACGACCCCACCGTGCTCCTGGTCGACGAACCCACCAGCGCCCTCGACCACGAGCGCGGCGCCGCCGTCGTCGACCTGATCGTCCGCCTCACCCACCAGCGGGCCACCGCCACCGTCCTGGTCACCCACGACCGCACCCACCTCACCGCGGTGGACCGGATCACCGAGGTCCACGACGGACGGCTGCGTGCCCGTACGGCGGCCTGACCTGCCGTTCATCCGCCGAACGGCCGGTGTCAGTGCCCCGTGCCACCATCGGTCCCATGGACAAGATGCGGCAGCTGCGGCTGGCCAAGGACGCGATGGACCGCGACTGGGCCGACCCCGGCCTCGACCTGGACGCGGTCGCCGCGCACGCCGGGTACTCCCGGTACCACTTCATCCGGGCCTTCAAGGAGGCGTACGGCGGAACCCCCCGCCAGTACCTGACGCACCGCCGCATCGACCGGGCCGAGGACCTGCTGCGCACGGCGAACCTGACCGTCACCGAGGTCTGCCACCTGGTCGGCTTCAGCAGCCTCGGCACCTTCTCGGCCCGCTTCAAGGCCTGGACGGGCCTCACCCCGAGCGAGTACCGGGCGAAGAACGTCGGACGCGGAGCCGCGCTCATACCCGGCTGCTACGCCATGCTCTGGGCCGGCGGTTTCCGCAGCGGACCGCCCGCCGCCGGGCGCCGCAATTCCGGAGAAGCCGACCGAGCGGCCCGCTGCCTACCGTGACAGGGCAGGCCAGGTTGGTCGTCCCCGACAGGAGCACACCATGATCAAGGGTCTCGCCATCTCGACCGTCTGGGTCCTCGACCAGGACCGGGCGAAGGAGTTCTACACCCAGAAGCTGGGCCTCGAGGTCCGTACGGACATGACGATGGGCGAGGGCGGCATGCGCTGGCTCACCGTCGGCTCCCCGAACCAGCCCGACGTCGAACTGACGCTGATGGTCCCGACCGCGGGCGGGATGGACCCCGAGTCCGCCGAGATGGTCAAGAAGCTGGTGGGCAAGGGAGCACTGGGTGCCGGGGTGCTGACCACCGACGACATCCACGGCGACTACCAGAAGCTGAAGGACCGCGGCGTCGAGTTCCTCCAGGAGCCGCAGGAGCGGCCCTACGGCACGGAGGCGCTGTTCCGCGACGACTCCGGCAACTGGTTCTCCTTCACCCAGCCCCGCGAGGGCGGCCTGGACATGGACCAGGAGTGGTGCCAGTAGACCGGATCCCGCAGGCCGGGCCCCGAAAGACAGGGCCCCACGGACCGGGCCCACGGACCGGGCCCACGGACCGGGCCCGCGGACCGGCTCCGCAGGCCGGCTGCCCGCCAATCAGGCACCGTGAGCCGTGAGCCGTGAGCCGTGAGCCGTGAGCCGGGATCGGGCGCCCGTCCGTCACTTCTGCCCGGACAGCGGCAGCATCGGATAGCTGCCGGTGTTCGTCGGCGCGTGCTCCGGCAGCCACAGCACGGCGACCGCCCCCTCGGACGGCACGTCGTCGGGCGCCCCGGCCGGCCGTACGTTGCGGAAGGTCAGCCGGGCGCCCAGTACCCGCGCCTGCCCGGCCGCGATCGTCAGCCCCAGTCCGTGCCCGCGTCCGGCGCGGTCCGCGCTGCCGGTGCGGAAGCGGCTCGGGCCCTCGGCGAGCAGCGCCTCGGGGAACCCCGGCCCGTGGTCGCGGACCCGGATGACCCGCCCCTCGACGCTGACCTCGATGGGCGGCCGACCGTGCCGGGCGGCGTTGGCCAGCAGGTTGAACAGCACCCGCTCCAGGCGGCGCGGGTCGGTGGTGACCTCCGACTCGTGCACCACCAGCACGTCGACGTCCGGGTCCTTGGCCGCCACCCGCCGGGTGACGAACTCGCCCAGCATGATGTCCTGCAGCTCCGCCCGCTCCGAGGCGCTGTCCAGCCGGGCCACCTCCAGCACGTCCTCGACCAGCGTGCGCATCGCCTTGGCCCGGTCGAGCACCAGCTCGGTGGGCAGGCCCGGCGGCAGCAGTTCGGCGGCGGTCAGCAGTCCGGTCACCGGGGTGCGCAGCTCGTGCGCGATGTCGGCGGTGACCCGGCGCTCGGCCTCCAGCCGCTGCTGGAGGGCGTCGGTCATGGCGTCCACGGCCCGCGCCAGGTCGTCGGTCTCGTCCCGGACCACCCCGCCGATGGCGTCCCGCACCCGTACCTCGCTCTCGCCCCTGGCGACCTGGTTGGCGGCGGCGGCCGCCTTGCGCAGCCGGCGGGAGAGCTGCCCGCCGATGAGCACGCCGAGCGCGCTGCCGCCTAGGACCACCGCGATGGAGCCGATCACCAGCGCCTGGTCGAGGTCGTCGAGGATGTCCGCGCTGCGGTCGGTGAACGGGGTGTGCAGGGACATCACGTGCCCGTCCTTGAGCGGCACGGCCGCCCATATGTCGGTCACGCCGTCCGGTCGGTCGCAGACGTACGTCGCCCGCCGCCCGCGCTCCACCTTCTTGCGCAGCTCCGCCGGCAGTTCCGGGTCGTCGATCTGGGCGTTGGGGAAGTTCAGCCGCCCGGACAGCTCGTAGTTGCGCTGGGCGATCTGGACGCGGTCGTCGGCGAGGTCGCGGGCGTTGTCCAGCATCGACACCCGCGCGGCGTTGTGCACGACCAGGCTCAGCGCGATCGCGACCAGCGCGCCGACCAGCGCGATGGCCGCGCTGAGCTTCCATCTCAGGCCCGTACGGATGTCCGCGCGGCGCACGGACGAGGCGATCAGCCGCCGGAAGAACCCCCGCATACCCGTCTCTCAGGCCTTCAGCTTGTAGCCGAAGCCACGGACCGTCTCGATGCGGTCCTGGCCGATCTTGGTCCGCAGCCGCTGCACATGGACGTCCACGACCCGGGTGTCCCCGCCCCAGCCGTACTCCCAGACCCGCTCCAGCAGCTTGTCCCGCGAGAGCACCGTCCCGGGTGCGGAGGAGAACTCCAGCAGCAGCCGCATCTCGGTGGGCGTCAGCGCCACCGGCTGCCCGGCCCGGCGCACCTCCATGCCCTCGGTGTCGATCTCCAGTTCGCCGAAGGTCAGCACCGCGTCGTCCGCGCCGGCCCCGGCGTCCTTGCGGTCGCCACCGCCCGCGTGCCCGAAGCGGCGCAGCACCGCGCGGATCCGGGCGACCAGCACCGCCCCGTCGAACGGCTTGGTCACGTAGTCGTCGGCGCCCGCCTCCAGGCCCAGCACCACGTCGATGGAGTCCGCCCGCGCCGACAGCATGATCACCGGCACGGTGGACTCGTCCCGGATACGGCGGCACAGGCTGACGCCGTCGAGGCCGGGCACCATGACGTCCAGCAGCGCGATGTCGGGCCGCCGGGCCCGGAACGCCTCCAGGCCGGCCAGGCCGTCGGGCATCGCGGTGACCGCGAAGCCGTCCCGCTCCAGGGCGAGCTGGGTGGCCTCGCGGATGACGTCGTCGTCCTCGACGAACAGGACGTGGGTCTGGTCTGCCATCCCGGTGCTCTCAGTCCTCATGTGTGTCGCGTCCAGGCCGTGTCCACGGGCAGTCTCCGCCCCGTCAGTTGTCGGGGGCCGGCGTGGGCACGTTCCCGGCGGCGTTGCTGTAGTCGTTCTGCGTGCGGTACTGCTCGTCGAACCGGTCCCCGGACCAGCGGTAGGTGATCACGTGCTCGCCGGACGGGCTCGCCACCGGGTCGCCCTCCTCGTACACCTGCTTGGTCACCACCAGGTCGCCGCGGTCGATCTCCGCGTAGACCGGGGGGTCCTCGGCCTTGAACACATTCTCGTACCGGCCGTCCGTCTCGCGGTACACGTAGCTGCCAACGCCGACCGCGTCACCGCAGGTCAGCACGTTGACGACGACGTCCTCCACCGATCCGCCGGTCAGCTCGCCGTAACTGACGTCGACGGGGTACTCGTCGCCGACGCACGGCTTCAGCTCGCGCTTCACCTCTGCCGAGACCCGCGGATCGCCCTGCACCAGGCGGACCGCGTCCACCCGGTCGGAGACCTTCGACGGCGAGATCGGGGGGGAGGAGTCGATGCCGGTCACCGCCTCGGCGTGGGCCGGGCCCTCGTCACGGGCGCCGGTGCCCCCGGTGCCGCAGCCGGCGACCACGAGGCCGAGGGCGACGAGCCCGGCCCCCGCCGTGCTCGCCGCCTGGAAACCACCCCGGTTGCTCCGGGTGCTCCGGGTGCTCCGGTCGCTCCCGGTGCCCCGGGTGGGGCCGGTCTCCCGGCCGCCGGTCAGGCCGCGCAACGCTCCCGCTCCTCACGCTCCAGCGCGCGTGCGTCCAGATCGCGGGCGACCAGCTCCTCGCGGAGCCGGGCGAGCGCCCGGTGCAGCGTGCTCTTGACCGTTCCGGCCGACATGCCGAGGGCGGCGGCCGTTTCCTCCGTGGACATCTGCTCCCAGTGTCGCAGCACCACGACGCTGCGCTGCTTCGGGGCGAGCACCTTCATGACGTCCATCAGCAGGGCGCGGTCCGCGTGCTGCTCGGTGGCGTCGTCCACCGAGGCGTCCGGGAGCTGCTCGGTGGGCACCTCCTCCAGCTTGCGCGCCCGCCACCACTCCGTCCGGGTGTTGATCATCACCCGTCGCAGGTAGGCGTCGGCCAGCCGCTTGTCCTCGATGGTCTCCCAGCGGCCGTACGTCCGCGCCAGCGCCGTCTGGAGCAGGTCCTGGGCGTCCACGGGGTCCGGGACCAGGCGCCGGGCACTGCGCAGCAGCGCGTCCTGCCGAGTGCGGACGTACTCCTCGAACTCGAGCACCTCGACCTGCGCCATGGTGAATCGCCTCCCCTTTCCCCGTTGGTCCTCAGCCGTGCCGTATCCGGCGGGCACGAAATGAAGGTAGGGAAGCGTTGTCACGGCACTGTGCGAGGCAGCCTGCGGCTAACCCTCGGCTGTCCGTCGGTTGTGTAACGGCCGTGGATGCGGGGTGAGAGGGCGGGCCGGTTGGTGCTGATAGGTGGCGATTCGGGCGGCGGGGCGGAGGACGGCCGACTGTCACGGAGCCGCGTACGGCCGTGACCCCGCGGGCGCCCGCGGCGCCCCCTGCCCGGCCCGGGCCGACCCACCGGGAGGGCAGGCGGGCAGGGCAGGCCGGCGAGGAAGACGAGCACGGCCGCACGGGCCGGTCCGGGTCCGGGCCCGGCTGCGGGGGCCGGTGTCCGGGCGGCCGTACGCGCGCCGTGAGCGGTCCCCGCCACGCACGGTCCGTGTCCCGGCCCCCTTCCGTTCCCGTTCCCCTTCCGCGGGCCAGGCCAGGTCAGGTCAGGTCAGGTCAGCGGCAGGCGGTACCGGCCGTCGGCGAGCGGCTCGACCAGGCCGTCGGCGACCAGGCCGTCCAGGGCCCGGGCGCGCTGGACCGGCTCCGGCCACACGCGGTCCAGGGCCGCCTGCGGTACCGGCCCGTGCGCCTCCCGCAGCACGGCGAGCAGCCGGCCGCGCACCTGCCGGTCGGTGCCCGCGTACGTCTGGCCGCGGCGCGGCGGCCCGTCGTGCTCCGGCTTGCCCGCCAGCCGCCAGGCGCACTGCGCGGCGATCGGGCAGGCGTGGCACGACTCGTTGCGGGCCGTGCAGACCAGCGCGCCCAGTTCCATGGAGGCGGCGGCCCAGCGCGCGGCGGTCGGCTCGTCCTCCGGGAGCAGCGCGCGGGCCAGCTTGCGTTCGGCCGCGGTGGTGGCGTTCGGCGGGTACTGCACTCCGGTGACGGCGCGCGCCAGGACCCGGCGGACGTTGGTGTCCAGTACCGGGTGCCGCTGGCCGTAGGCGAAGGAGGCCACGGCCGCGGCCGTGTACTCGCCGATGCCGGGCAGTGCGAGGAGCTGGGCGTGGTCGGCCGGTACGTCGCCGCCGTGCCGTTCCGCTATGGCGGCGGCGGCGCCGTGCAGCCGCAGGGCGCGGCGCGGATAGCCGAGCCGGCCCCAGGCGCGGACGGCCTCGCCGGGGGCCTCCAGGGCGAGGTCGGCGGGGCGCGGCCAGCGGGCCATCCACTGCTCGTAGACCGGCAGGACCCGGTTGACCGGCGTCTGCTGGAGCATGAACTCACTGACCATCACACCCCACGCGCCCGCTTCCGGGCGCCGCCAGGGCAGGTCGCGGGCGTGCTCGTCGAACCAGTCGATGACGGGGGAGTGCAGCGTGGCGGCGGCGGGGGCCGCGGAGACGGCGGGGGCCGCCGGGGCGGAGCGGACGGAACCGGTGGGCGTGGGCTTCGTGGACGCAGTCATGACCCTCCGATCCTGCCACGGGAGGACGCCCGCACGGGCGCACCGCCACCCTGAGGAGGTCTCGGTACCTGACGATCGACAGCGGTGCGGGGCTGCCGCCCGCCTGTAGCGTCGGGCGCATGGAACACCCCGGCCAGGCCCCTGCGAACCACCGGCGCCGCCGGCCCGGCCGGGCGGATCCGGCCGACCGCACCCGGCGGCCAGACAGGCCCGGTCCCGCTGACGCCAATGCCCGAAACGACCCCACGGCCCCGACACGGACGCCCGGCAAACCCGCCTCAGCCGACCTGCCCGACCTGGCCGGCCTGGCGGATCCGGCTGGCGTGGCGGATTCGGCTGACCTGGCCGATCCGGCTGGCCTGGCGGGTCCGGCTGACCTGGCCGATCCGGCTGGCCCGGCTGACCCGGCCGATCCGGCTGACCTAGCTGACCCGGCTGACCCGGCTGACCCGGCCGATCTCGCCGACCTCGCCGACCTCGCCGATCCGGCCGATCGGGCTGACCCGGCCCGTGAAGCCGCCCCGGTCGGCTGCGTCCCTGGGGGGCGTACGGGTGGCCCGGTCGGCTGCGCCCCTGGGGACCGTGAAGCCGCCCCGGTCGGCTGCGCCCCTGGGGGGCGTACGGGTGGCCCGGTCGGCTGCGCCCCTGGGGACCGTGCGGATGGCCCGGTCGGCTGCGCCCCTGGGGACCGTGCGGATGGCCCGGTCGGCTGTGCCCCTGCCGCCCGTGCGGGCGACCCGGTCGCTCCCGCAGGCTCAGGCGGTGACGCCGGCCCGGTGGACACGGCGCGCTCCGCCGGTGCAAGCGCCTCGGGCGGACCGGGACGGTCGGCCCGGTCGGCGCGCGTGGTCAGGGGTGCGCTGCTGTGGGCAGCCCTGGCCCTCCCGGCGGTCGCGGCCGAGCGGCTCGGGCTGACCGAGCCGGACGCCGGCCGGTGGCAACCGGCCGCCCTCGGTGTGCTCGCCGTCTCCGCCGCCCTCGCCCGGCGGCGCCCGCTCACCGCCTTCGCGCTCACCGCCGCCCTGAGCCTGGCCACCGCCCCTGCCCTGTTCACCGTCGCCTACGGCCCCGCCCTCGCCGTCCTCGCCCTGCTGCTCGGCCTGCGCGCACCCGGCGCCCGGCCCGCGGTGGTGTGCTTCGCGGCGGCCGCCGGCCTCGGCGCCGCGCGCATCGCGCTCGTCGGCATGGACCCGGCCCCGGAGCTGATGGTGCTGACCGGCACGCTGATCTTCGGCTGTGTCTTCCCCTGGCTCGGCGGACGCTACTGGCGGCAGAGCCGCGCCCTGGCCGAGGCCGGCTGGCTCCGCGCGGCACGGCTGGAGGACGAACAGCGGCTCGCCGAGGAACGCGCCCGGCTGCGCGAACGGGCCCGTATCGCCCAGGACATGCACGACTCCCTCGGTCACGAACTGAGCCTCATCGCCCTGCGCGCCGGCGCCCTCCAGGTCGCCCCCGACCTCGCCGTCCACCACCGCGCCGCGGCCGCCGACCTGCGCGCCGCCGCGGCCGACGCCACCGACCGGCTGCACCGCATCATCGGCGTCCTGCGCGAGGACGACGACCCCGTCCCGCTGTCCCCGGCGGGCGAGAGCATCCAGCAACTCGTCGCCCGTGCGGCCGAGTCGGGCCTGCCCGTGCGCTGGCAGCCGGCCGCCGACGCTCCCGCCCCGGAGCCCGGCGGCATCGCCGAACGACTGCTGCACCGGGTCGTGCGCGAGGCCCTGACCAACGCCGCCCGCCACGCACCCGGCGCCCCCGTGACCGTGACGCTCACCGGGAACACGCGGGGAAGCACCGTCACCGTCACCAACGGGCGGGCGACCGAGGAGAGTCCCCCCTCCCGTGGCGGTTCCGGCCTGCTCGGGCTGCGCGCCGCCGTGACCGCAGTCGGCGGCGACTTCACGGCGGGCCCGCATGGAGCGGGCTTCCGCGTGCGTGCGCACGTGCCCACCCAGCAGACCGCCCACGCCGTCCCCCGCTCGCCCGCCGCGCCCTTCACCCGTGCCCGCCGCCGGGTCGCCCTCGGTCTCGGCGCCGCCGCCGGCGCGGGCGTCGTCCTGGTCGGCGGCGCCTTCGCCTGGTACGTCTACACGGAGACGCACTCGGTCCTCAGCCCCAGCGCGTACGCGAAGCTGCGCCCCGGCATGCCGGCCGCGCAGGTCGCCCGCGTGCTGCCGGACCGGGAGGTCCGCGACCCGCCCGTCGACCGCGCACCGGCCAAGCCGCCGGGCACGGACTGCCACTACTACCGCGCGAGCGGCGAACTCCTGGTCTCCGTCGACCACTTCCGCCTCTGCTGCGACACCGGATCGGGACGACTGGCCGCCAAGGACGTGATCCCGCGCATCGGACCGGCCACCGGACGACCCGAGGAGCCCTCACCGTGATCCGCGTACTGCTGGCCGACGACGAGGCGATGGTGCGCGCGGGTGTGCGCGCCATCCTGGCGAGCGGCGGGGAGTGCGAGGTCGTCGCCGAGGCGGGAGACGGCCGGGAGGCCGTCGAACTGGCCCACGCCCACCGCCCGGACGTCGCCCTGCTCGACATCCGCATGCCCCGCCTGGACGGCCTCGCGGCGGCCGAGGAGATCGCCCGCACCGCCCCCGGCACGGCGGTCGCGATGCTGACCACCTTCTCCGAACAGGCCTACGTGGCCCGCGCGCTGACCGGCGGCGCCACCGGCTTCCTGCTGAAGTCCGGCGACCCCTACGAGCTGATGGCGGGCGTACGGGCGGTGGCGGGCGGCGCCGCCTTCCTCTCCCCGAAGGTGGCCCGCTACGTGGTGGAGGACCTGGGCCGGGCCGGAGGCGGCGGCCGGCTCGCCCGCGAGGAGCGGGCACGCGCGCGCGTGGCGCGGCTCAGCCCGCGCGAACGCGAGGTGCTCGGCCTGGTCGGCGCCGGCCTGTCCAACCCGGAGATCGCCGCCCGGCTGCACCTCGTCGAGGGCACGGTGAAGGCGTACGTCAGCGCGGTCCTGGACCGGCTTCAGGTGCGCAACCGGGTGCAGGCGGCGATCGTCGCGTACGAGGCGGGCCTGGTGGAACCCTGAGCCGGGCGTCACGTGCGCCGGTGGCCGGCGTACGACGAGACCCGCACCGCCTGGGGGCCGGGCCCCGTCAGCCACCGCACGGCGGGTGCCGACGAGCTGCGCATCGCCTCGGCCAGCCGGGTCGCCGGACGCGTGGCCAGGCGTACGGCGATGACGGCGACGGCCGCGCCGAGCAGCAGCCCGGCGGCGACGTCGTGCGGGTAGTGCACGCCGACGAATACCCGGGAGAAGGCCAGCAGCAGCGCGAGCGGCGCGGTCAGCAGGACCAGCGCGCGCCGCACCAGGACCAGGCCGGCCGCCGAGGCACCGGCGGTCGTGGCGTGGTTGCTGGGGAAGGACCAGTCGCCGTGCGGCGGGCAGGCCGCCAGCGAGGCGGCGGCGTCGGCGACCGCCCGGCACGGACGCTCCTGCGCGAAGCCGGACTTGAGCAGTTCGCTGCACACGTACGCCAGGGCCGTGGCCAGCGGTGCAACCACCGCGATCGCGAACGCATGGGCGCTGTCGCGCCGCGCCCGCCACCAGGCGGCGACGAACAGTGCGGCGAACAGCAGAATGCCGGCCTCCGTGCCTGTTTCCGCCGTGTGTTGGACCCACGCGGGGGTGTCGTGGGCGAGGCCGGTGATGTCGCGGTACAGCTCGGTGTCGTCGAAGTCCATGGTCACGGACCGTAGGCTTCGGCACGGAACGGTCACACCCTGCGATCGTCATGTCGATCCCCTGACGAAAGTCAGGGATGCGCGGTCGCTTCCGGGATGATGATCCGGAAAAGTTGCGGCCCGGAACGGCGGGTGAGGACGGCGAACGCGCCGATCTCTCGTACAGTTTGCGCCGTGGGATCTCTGCGCAATCCGGTTGGACCGCTTCCCTCCTCCATCTACTGGCGTCGGAGGGTCGTACTGCTGTCCGTGATAGCCCTGTCGGCGCTGCTGATCACGTGGATCGTGACCGCGGGCGGCGGGGGCGGCGGCACGGGCCACGACAACGGCGCCGACGGCAAGAATCCCGCCCCGTCGATCACTCCCGGACCCTCCAGTCCCGGCCCGGCGATCAGCCAAGCGCCGGGCGGGCGGGACGAGTCGGGCGACGAGGACTCCGCCGGATCAGGATCCGGTGACGGCAACGGCAACGGCTCCGGTGACGGCTCGGGTGACGGCTCCGGTTCCGGTTCCGGCGGGAGCGGCGGTGCCGGTGGCAGCGCGGGCGGCGGCTCCGACGGCGGTACGGGCGCGGGGGTCGGCGCCGGAGACACTCTGCCGGCCGGTTCCGGGCTGCCCAACTGCACCGCCGACGCGGTCGAGTTGAACCTGCGCAGCGTCCGCAACACCTACGACCCCGGTCAGACGCCCACCTTCCAGCTGACCGCGCGCAACACGTCCACCGGCGACTGCAGGGTCGATCTCGGCCCGAAGCGTGCGGTTCTGACGATCACTCAGGCGGGCGCCGAGGACGCCTACTGGTCGTCCGCCGACTGCCCCAAGGGCTCCGGCAGCCTGCAGTACCGGGTGCCCGCGGGCAGCGCCATCACCTACACCGTGAAGTGGGACCGCAAACCGAGCGCCCCCGAGTGCGGAACGCCTCCGGCCGGCTCGGCCAAGGCGGGAACGTACCTGGTGGAGGCCAAGGCTCCGGGCTTCGCAAAGGTGCAGACGTCCTTCGTCCTGGACAGCGACTGACGCCTGGCCGACGCGGTGGCGGGCCCGGCCCGGGCCCCGGACGCCGGGGCGCCCTCCGGGAAAGCGCGGCCTCGACCGGTCCGAAGCGGCACCCCGCGGGAGGCTAGACGTACCGCTCCAGGATCGAGGACTCCGCCAGCCGCGACAGCCCCTCGCGCACGCTCCGCGCCCGCGCCTCCCCGACGCCGTCCACCGTCTGGAGGTCGTCGACGCTGGCGGCCAGCAGCTTCTGCAGCCCCCCGAAGTGCTCCACCAGCCGATCGATGATCGCCCCCGGCAGCCGCGGCACCTTCGCCAGCAGCCGGAAGCCCCGCGGCGAGACCGCCGAGTCCAGCGTCTCGGGCGAGCCCGTGTACCCCAACGCCCGTGCCACCGTGGCCAGTTCCAGCAGCTCCGCGTGGGAGAGCTTGTCCAGCTCGGCCAGCGCCTCGTCCACCGTGCGGGAACGCTTGGCGGTCGGCTCGGGCACGTAGTCCCGCACCACCAGTTCGCGCTCCGGCTCCACGCCGGCGATCAGCTCGTCCAGCTGGAGGGCGAGCAGGCGCCCGTCGGTGCCCAGCTCCACCACGTACTCGGCGATCTCGGTGGCGATACGGCGCACCATCTCCAGCCGCTGCGCGACCGCGGAGACGTCCCGGACGGTGACCAGGTCCTCGATCTCCAGTGCCGACAGCGTGCCCGCGACCTCGTCGAGCCGGAGCTTGTAGCGCTCCAGGGTGGCCAGGGCCTGATTGGCCCGGGACAGGATCGCCGCGGAGTCCTCCAGGACGCGGCGCTGACCGTCGACGTACAGGGCGATCAGCCGCATGGACTGGGACACGGAGACGACGGGGAAGCCGACCTGCTTGCTGACGCGGTCCGCCGTGCGGTGCCGGGTGCCGGTCTCCTCCGTGGGGATCGTCGGGTCCGGCACCAGCTGGACACCGGCCCGCAGGATCTTCGACAGATCCGAGGAGAGCACGATGCCGCCGTCGAGCTTGCACAGCTCGCGCAGCCGGGTCGCGGTGAACTCGACGTCCAGCACGAAGCCGCCCGTGCACATCGCCTCGACGGTCTTGTCGGAGCCCAGCACGATCAGACCGCCGGTGTTGCCGCGAAGGACGCGCTCCAGTCCGTCGCGCAGCGGCGTGCCGGGAGCCACGGCGCTCAGGGAGGCGCGCATCAGGCCATCGGAACCGGCACTCCCACCGGACTTTCCGGGAGCTGCTGCCCGGTCGTTGGCTGCCACTGCACTCCTCCGGTCGCAGGTTCTGGGGCGCTCCCGTATCGCACACTCGGTCGTACGGACGGGCGAGACCTGGGCAAAGTCTACCGGCGGTCCTCCGCCTCCCGTGGGGCCTCTCGGCGACGGGAGCGCGGAAGGACCCGCAGGGCGTCCCCTATGTCCGCGACTTCCAGAACCTTCATGCCGGACGGCACCTTGCCCGGATCGCCCGGCACCAGGGCGTGTGTGAAGCCCAGGCGGTGCGCCTCGGCGAGCCTGCGCTGGACGCCCGTGACCCGTCTCACCTCGCCCGCGAGGCCCACCTCGCCGATCGCGACGAGGTTCTTCGGCAACGGGGTGTCGGAGGCCGCGCTCGCCAGCGCGAGGGCCACGGCCAGGTCGGCGGCGGGCTCGGACAGCTTCACCCCGCCGACCGTGGCGGAGTAGATGTCCCTTTTGCCCAGGGCGCTGATGCGGCCGCGCTGTTCCAGGACGGCCAGCATCATCGACACCCTGGACGTCTCCAGGCCGGACGTGGTCCGCCGGGGGGAGGGGATCTGCGAGTCGACCGTGAGCGCCTGCACCTCGGCCACCAGCGGACGGCGGCCCTCCAGGGTGACGGTCAGGCAGGTGCCCGGGACCGGCTCGGCGCGCCGGGTCAGGAAGAGTCCGCTCGGATCGGCGAGGCCCACGATGCCCTCGTCGTGCAGTTCGAAGCAGCCGACCTCGTCGGTGGCGCCGTAGCGGTTCTTGACGCCGCGGACCAGGCGGAGGCGGGCGTGCCGGTCGCCCTCGAAGTGCAGGACGACGTCCACCAGGTGCTCCAGGAGGCGCGGGCCGGCGATGGCGCCGTCCTTGGTGACGTGGCCCACCAGGAGGGTGGACATGCCGCGTTCCTTGGAGGCGCGGATCAGGGCGCCCGCCACCTCCCGCACCTGCGCCATGCCGCCGGGCGCACCGTCGATCTCGGGGGAGGCCACCGTCTGCACCGAGTCGAGGATCAGCAGGGACGGCTTCACCGCGTCCAAGTGGCCGAGCACCGCGGCGAGGTCGGTCTCGGCGGCGAGGTAGAGGTGGTCGTCCAGGGCGCCGATCCGGTCGGCGCGCAGCCGCACCTGACTCGCCGACTCCTCGCCGGTGACGTACAGCGTCCGGTGCTCGTCGCTCGCGGACTTGGCCGCCACGTCCAGCAGCAGGGTGGACTTGCCGACGCCGGGCTCGCCCGCGAGGAGCACCACGGCGCCGGGCACCAGCCCGCCGCCGAGCACCCGGTCCAGTTCGGGCACACCGGTGGGGCGGGCGGTGGCCTGGCGGCCGTCGACCTGGCCGATGGGCAGGGCGGAGGTGGTGACGCGCCCCGGCGTCGTCGTACGGACCGCGGGCGCGCCGTACTCCTCGACCGTCCCCCATGCCTGGCATTCGGGGCAGCGGCCGAGCCACTTGGCCGTCTGCCAGCCGCACTCGGTGCAGCGGTAGGACGGCCGGTCCTTGGTGGTCTTCGTACGGGCAGCCATGCCGAAACGGTAGCCGCCGCCACTGACAGCGCCGCCCGCAGGCCCGCGAGGGCACCGTACCGGCCATCCGCCACCCGGTACCGGCCATCTGCCCGCCCCGGACTCCGGGGTCTCCGGCGGAACGAAAGGCTCCTGTCCCCTATTGAGGGATCGTTTCACCCGTACGGATTAAAAGTGGCTATCGCGCCAGTTCGCGCCACCCATATCCCCCTACGGTCGCCGAGTGATGAGCAGCAGTCCGCAGACCACGACCCGCACGACCGGCGCACACCGGGCGCACCGGGAAGCGCGTGACCGCGCTGCGGCGCGCACGGTGGCGCAGCGAACGCCCGCGCGCTACGAGCCCTATCTGGACGGCCTGTTCACCTACTGCCTCTCCGTGCTGTGCGACCACGACGCGGCGACCGCCGCCCTGGGCGACGTCCTGGCGCTCGCCGAGCGCCGCGGCCACCGCTGCCCCGACGCCCCCGCGGACCGCAGGGCCTGGCTGTACGCGCTGGCCCGCTGGGCATGCCTGCGCAAGCTGGCCGAGGCGAAGCAGAAACGTCCGGGCAGCCATGCGGCGGGCCGCACCACCGGGAACCCGGCCACCGGGAGCCACACCGCGGGGAGCCGCACCACCGCAGACCGCCCCACCACCGCAGACCGCCCCGCCGCCGCCCACCGCCGCACCGGCCCGCAGCCCGCCGACCCGGCCGTCCCCGACGAGGTCCGCGAGCAGCGCCGCCGCGAACTGGCCCTGCTGGCCTGGCCGGAGGCGGCCGGCACCACCCCGGAGCAGCGCGAGGCACTCGAACTCGCCGTGCGCCACCACCTGGCCGCGCACGAGGTCGCCGCCGTCCTCGGCATGGAACTGGCCGCCGCCCGGGAACTGCTCGCCTCCGCCGCCTGCGAGGTCGAGCGCACCCGTGCCGCCCTCGCCGTCGTGGAGACCGGCACCTGCCCGAGCGTGGCCCGCCTCACCGGCGACGACCGGCTGGTGCTCAGCGCCGCCCTGCGCCGCGAACTGGTCCGGCACGTCGACGACTGCCCGCGCTGCCGCCGCACCGCCGAGCGCGCCATCCCCGGCCGCTGGCCCGGCACCAGCGTCACGCCCGCCGAGCTCCCGGTCCTCCCGGCGCCCCGCGCGGCGCTGCACGTCCTCATGGCGCACCTCCCTCGCGCGCGTGTCGCCGCGCCCCGCTTCGACCGGCGCGGCTTCCCGATGGATCCCAAGGACCGGGCGGCCCGGCGCGACCGGCTCCGCGCGCGGGCCGTCACCACCACCGTCGTCGCCACCGTCGTCGCCGCCCCCGTGCTCGCCCTGTGGGCGGCCTACCGGGGCACCCCGGTCGGCGACGGCGAGGACGGCCGCGCGGCCAGCGCCAGCGAGGCGCACGGCCCCGACGGCCTGGACGGCGAGGCCCTGGACGGCTACGAGAACACCGGCAACGCCACGACCGCGCCCGGCACCCGCTTCGGCGAGGACGGCAAGGCCGACGTCTCGGTCGAGGTCCTCAGCGTCACGGGGGCCGGTGCGAAGGGCGCCGGTCATCTGGAGGTGACCGGCGGGCACAGCGGCGACACCACGCTCATCACCCTCACCGCGAGCGGCCGGTCCGCGGTGCGCTGGTCCGCGTCCACGAGCGCCCCCTGGCTCTACCTGAGCCAGTCGTCGGGAACGCTCCATCCCGGCGAGACGTTGACGATCAAGGTGTACGTGGACCACCTGCGCGAGCCGTCCGGCCACTGGAGCGCGCGGGTGGCCGTCTCACCCGCCGGCGCCGTCGTCTCCATCGAGGGCTACGGCACCGCGCCCAGCCCGTCGAACCCCCGCCCCACCGCGCCCGGCACGTCCGGCAGCCCCAGCTCCCCGCCCCCGTCGCACCCGGCCCCGGACCCGACCCCCTCGGCCTCGACGCCCCCCGGCCCGACCCCGAGCCAGACGCCCAGCTCCCCGCCGCCCACGGATCCCGCACCCACCGAGCCGGCCCCGACCGGCTCGACCGGCTCGACACCGCCCACCGGCGACAGCGACGCCCCGAGCCCGCCCGCGTCATAGACGCCATGGAGTCCCGGGGTCCCGGGGGCCCGGTGTCTGGTGCCCCGGAGCCCCAGCGGGCCGGGGGCGCCCTGGGCCTTGGACCCCGGGCCCCGGCCCCCGGGCTCAGGGGCCCTGAGTTCTAGTCCACCGGATCGGCGGGGTGCGGTGCCAGCAGCGGCAGCCGCGAGGCCAGCCGCTCCTCGCACAGCTCGACCAGCCGGTCGTAGCCGGCCTTGCCCATCAGCTCGGTCAGCTCCGCCCGGTAGGAGACGTACACCGGGTCCCCGGCGCCGTGCGCCGATGTCGCCGACGTGCACCACCAGTGCAGGTCGTGGCCGCCCGGACCCCAGCCCCGGCGGTCGTACTCACCGATCGACACCTGGAGCACGCGGGTGTCGTCCGGCCGGTCGATCCACTCGTACGTCCGCCGGACCGGCAGCTGCCAGCACACGTCCGGCTTGGTCTCCAGCGGCTCGCGGCCCTCCTTCAGGGCCAGGATGTGCAGCGAGCAGCCCGCGCCGCCGGAGAAGCCGGGCCGGTTCTGGAAGATGCACGAGCCCTGGTGGGGGCGGGTCTGCCGGGAGCCCTCCTCGTCCTCGGTGGTCCAGCCGTGCCGCGTGCCCTCGGCGTGGTTCTGCCAGATGTCCGGCGTGAGCCGGGCCACGTGCCCGGCCACCCTGCGCTCGTCGTCCTCGTCGGAGAAATGGGCCCCGAGCGAGCAGCACCCGTCGTCCGCGCGACCCGCCTGAATGCCCTGGCAGCCGCTGCCGAAGATGCAGTTCCAGCGCGAGGTGAGCCACGTCAGATCGCAGCGGAAGACCTGCTCGTCGTCCGCCGGATCCGGAAACTCCACCCACGCGCGCGCGAAGTCGAGACCCTTCTCGTCCCGTGTCTCGGTCGATTCGTCTGCCTTGGCCGTCTTGGCAGTCTTGTCAGACTTGCCGTCCTTCGCCTTTTTCGTCTTTGGCACCCGTCCAGGGTAAGTCGCCGGGACGCGGTCCATACACCACCCCCGAGCAGCACCTCGTACCCGTACCGGGGACGGTCCGCGGCCCCGCTGGCAGTAGCGTTCCGTACATGAGACTCGGTGTCCTCGACGTGGGTTCGAACACGGTGCATCTGCTGGTGGTGGACGCGCACCCCGGCGCGCGCCCGCTGCCCGCGCACTCGCACAAAGCCGAACTGCGCCTCGCCCAGCTCCTCGACGAGGACGGCGCGATCGGCCCCGACGGCGTCGACCGGCTGATCGCGGTCGTCCACGACGCCCTCCAGGCCGCCGAGGACAAGGGCGTCGAGGACCTGCTGCCGTTCGCCACCTCCGCCGTACGGGAGGCCCGCAACGCCGACGACGTCCTCGCGCGCGTACGCAGTGAGACCGGCGTCGAGCTGACGGTCCTCAGCGGCGAGGAGGAGGCCCGGCTGACCTTCCTGGCCGCCCGCCGCTGGTTCGGCTGGTCCGCGGGCAGACTGCTGGTCCTCGACATCGGGGGCGGCTCCCTGGAGATCGCCTACGGCATCGACGAGGAACCCGACGCGGCCGTCTCCCTGCCGCTCGGCGCGGGCCGCCTGACCGCCCTCCGGCTGCCCGACGACCCGCCCCGCCCGGACGACGTACGCGCCCTGCGCCGCCACGTACGCGCCGAGATCGCCCGCACGGTCGGCGAGTTCACCCGCCTCGGCGCCCCCGACCACGTCGTCGCCACCTCCAAGACCTTCAAGCAGCTCGCCCGCATCGCCGGCGCCGCCCGTTCCGCGGAGGGCCTCTACGTCCAGCGCGAACTGAAGCGGGCGTCCCTGGAGGCGTGGGTCCCCCGGCTGGCCGGAATGACGACGGCCCAGCGCGCGGAACTCCCCGGGGTCTCGGAGGGCCGGGCCGGCCAGCTGCTGGCCGGCGCACTGGTCGCCGAGGGCGCGATGGACCTGTTCGACGTGGAGACGCTGGAGATCTGCCCGTGGGCCCTGCGGGAGGGCGTGATCCTGCGGCGCCTCGACCACATGGGCCAGGGGTAGCGCCCGGACAGGGGCCGGGGGCTGCCACGGGCGGGCGCCCTCGGCCCGGGGCTGCCACGGGCGGGCGCGCCCGGACAGGGGCCAGGGGCTGCCATGGGCGGGCGCCCTCGGCCCGGGGCTGCCACGGGCGGGCGCCCCGGCCGGGCACTCACCGCACCCGCCTATGGCAAACGCCACAACGACGAACAGGCGCCCCGCGGACGACCGACTCCACCCCGTAACCTGTCCCTCGTGGCAGAACGAAGGGACGTTGTCCGCATCCCGGATGTGAAGGTCGCCCTGTCGACGGCCTCCGTCTACCCGGAGTCGACGGCGACGGCCTTCGAGATCGCCGCGCGCCTCGGGTACGACGGTGTCGAGGTCATGGTGTGGACCGACCCGGTCAGCCAGGACATCGAGGCGCTGCGCCGGCTCAGCGACTACCACCACGTGCCGGTCCTGGCCATCCACGCCCCCTGTCTGCTGATCACCCAGCGGGTGTGGTCCACCGACCCGTGGACCAAACTCCAGCGGGCCCGGTCCGCCGCCGAGAAGCTCGGCGCGAGCACGGTCGTCGTCCATCCGCCCTTCCGCTGGCAGCGCCAGTACGCCCGCGACTTCGTCGACGGCATCTGGCGGATGGCGAACGAGACGGATGTGCGATTCGCCGTCGAGAACATGTACCCCTGGCGCTACCGCGACCGCGAGATGCTCGCCTACGCCCCCGACTGGGACGTCACCAAGGACGACTACCGGCACTTCACGATCGACCTCAGCCACACCGCGACGGCCCGCAGCGACGCGCTGGACATGATCGACCGCATGGGCGACCGCCTCGGCCACATCCACCTCGCCGACGGTCGCGGCTCGGCCAAGGACGAGCACCTCGTCCCCGGCCGCGGCACGCAGCCCTGCGCCGAGGTCCTGGAGCGCCTCGCGCACACCGGCTTCGGCGGCCACGTCGTCATCGAGGTCAACACCCGCCGCGCGATGTCCGGTGCCGAGCGCGAGGCCGACCTCGCCGAGGCGCTGGCCTTCACCCGACGGCACCTGGCCGGCGCGGCCCGGGTACCGCGCCGATGAGCGACAGCACCGAGGACACACCGGGCACGCCCGTCCGCCGCCGCGGCCGCCCGCCGCGCACTCAGTCCGCCGGCACCTGCGACCGCATCCTCACCGCGGCCCGCGCGGAGTTCTCCGAACGCGGCTACGACAAGACGTCCGTCCGCGGCATCGCCAAGGCGGCCGGCGTCGACCCGGCGCTCGTCCACCACTACTTCGGGACCAAGGAACGGGTCTTCGCGGCGGCCGTCGAGGTCGCCTTCGCCCCCGCCCTCAACGCACCGAACGCCGTTGCCGAGGGCCCGCTCGACGGCGTCGGCGAGCGGCTGACCCGCTTCGTCTTCGGCGTCTGGGAGAACCCGGCCACCCGTACCCCGCTGCTGGCGATCGTCCGCTCCGCCGTCAACAACGAGACCGCCGCCGCCGTCTTCCGCCGGCTGATCGCCACCCAGCTGCTGCACCGCATCGCCGCCCAGCTGGACCTGCCGGAGGGGGAGGCGGAGCTGCGCGCCGAGCTGGCGGCGGCGCAGCTGGTGGGGACCGCGATGCTGCGCTACGTGATCAAGGTCGAGCCGCTGGCCTCGGCGGACCCGGAGCGGATCATCGCCCGGCTCGCGCCGGTCGTACAGGGCCACCTCACCGGCCCTTGACCCCCGGACCGAGAGCGCCCGACCCCGCCGACGGCGCCCGACCCGGCCGACGGCGCCCGATCCGGCGACGGCGCCCGATCCGGTGGACCGCCGGCCCTCGGCCCTGCGGACCGGCGGTGCCTGCTCTGTGGACCGGCGGTGCCTGCCCTGTGGACCGGCGGCCCTCGCTCCCGCGAACCGCCGGGGCGGCCTGATCCCGCAGACCGCCGGCACTCGGTCCCGTGCCCGGTCCCGTGCCCGTGCCCGTGCCCTGGCGGCGGCCGGCCCCTGCGCCGCCACACCCCCGCCCGCGAGACGTGCGTCCCGCATTCCGGACACCTTGTCCCGGCCCCTGGATGACCGGCGTACGCTCGTCGACAGTCAGTACTCTCTGGCAGCACTCTCTGAAGGAGCGAGCGACGATGCCCGAGCTGAGGTCCCGCACAGTCACCCACGGCCGCAACATGGCGGGCGCCCGCGCCCTTATGCGTGCCTCCGGTGTACCGGGCGGGGACATCGGCCGGAAGCCGATCATCGCCGTCGCCAACAGCTTCACGGAGTTCGTGCCCGGCCACACCCACCTGGCACCGGTCGGCCGGATCGTCAGCGAGGCCGTCAAGGAGGCCGGCGGCATCCCGCGCGAGTTCAACACGATCGCCGTCGACGACGGCATCGCGATGGGCCACGGCGGCATGCTCTACTCCCTCCCCTCCCGGGACCTGATCGCGGACAGCGTGGAGTACATGGTCGAGGCCCACTGCGCCGACGCCCTGATCTGCATCTCCAACTGCGACAAGATCACCCCGGGCATGCTCAACGCGGCCCTGCGCCTGAACATCCCGACCGTCTTCGTCTCCGGCGGCCCGATGGAGGCCGGCCGCGCCACCCTGGTCGACGGCACGGTCCGCACGCTGGACCTGATCGACGCCATGGTGGAGGCGGCGAACGACAAGGTGTCCGACGCCGACGTGCTGCGGATCGAGGAGAACGCCTGCCCGACCTGCGGCTCCTGCTCCGGCATGTTCACCGCCAACTCGATGAACTGCCTGACCGAGGCCATCGGCCTCTCCCTCCCGGGCAACGGCTCGGTGCTGGCCACCCACACGGCCCGCAAGGCGCTCTACGAGAACGCGGCCCGCACGGTGCTGGACCTGACCCGCCGCTACTACGAGCAGGACGACGACTCGGTCCTGCCCCGCAACATCGCCACCTTCGAGGCCTTCCAGAACGCCATGGCCCTGGACATCGCGATGGGCGGCTCGACCAACACGATCCTGCACCTGCTGGCCGCGGCCCAGGAGGCCGAGGTCCCCTTCGGTCTCACCGAGATTGACGCCCTCTCCCGCCGCGTCCCGTGCCTGGCGAAGGTGGCGCCCAACGTCGCCAAGAGCCGCACGTACTACATGGAGGACGTGCACCGCGCCGGCGGCATCCCGGCCCTGCTGGGCGAACTGCACCGCGCGGGCCTGCTCAACGAGGACGTCCACGCCGTCCACAGCCCCTCGCTGGCCGACTGGCTGAAGACCTGGGACATCCGCGGCGGCTCCCCGTCGGCGGAGGCCGTGGAGATGTGGCACGCGGCCCCCGGCTGCAAGCGCTCCGCCGAGGCCTTCTCCCAGTCCGAGCGCTGGGACTCCCTGGACGAGGACGCCGAGGGCGGCTGCATCCGCTCCGCGGAGCACGCCTACTCCAAGGACGGCGGCCTGGCGGTGCTGCGCGGCAACCTCGCCGTCGACGGCTGCGTGGTCAAGACGGCGGGCGTGGACGAGTCGATCTGGACCTTCGAGGGCCCGGCGGTCGTCTGCGAGTCGCAGGAGGAGGCCGTCGAGAAGATCCTCACCAAGCAGGTCAAGGAGGGCGACGTCGTCGTCATCCGCTACGAGGGCCCCAAGGGCGGCCCCGGCATGCAGGAGATGCTCTACCCGACCTCGTACCTGAAGAGCCGCGGCCTGGGCAAGGCGTGCGCCCTGATCACGGACGGCCGCTTCTCCGGCGGCACCTCCGGCCTGTCCATCGGCCACGCTTCCCCGGAGGCGGCCTCGGGCGGCACCATCGCCCTGGTCGAGGACGGCGACCGGGTCCGCATCGACATCCCCAACCGCTCCATCGACCTGCTGGTCGACGACGCCGAGCTGGCCCGCCGTGCGCAGGCGCTGAACGGCTCGTACGCGCCGAAGAACCGCGAGCGCAAGGTCTCGGCGGCCCTGCGCGCCTACGCCGCGATGGCCACCAGCGCCGACAAGGGAGCCGTCCGGGACGTCAGCAAGCTCGGCTGAGCCGCCGGGCGCGCGCGGGGCCCCTGACCGCCGTAGGCGCGCACGAGCGACCGGGCGCCGTGGCGCTCCGGCGTGCGGCGCGCAGGTGTCCTCCGGGCGCCGTGGCGCTCCGGCGTCCTGGCGGACAGACCTACCAGGCGGCCGGGTCCCGTCCGTCCACCGCGAACACCGTGCCGTCGGGGGCACCGGCGTAGACCCGGCCACCGGCGGCCACGGGCGCGGGCAGCGCGGCGGGCACCGTGTCCCCGGCGCCGAGCCGGGGCGGCGTCTGGCCGAGCAGCCGCCCCTCGCGGGCGTCCACGCCGAGGAGCCGCCCGTCGGGGCCGGTGACGTAGACGTGCCGGCCGTCGGCGGCGGGGGCGGAGCCGCGGGCCATACCGGTCTCCAGCCGCCAGCGCTGCCTGCCCGCCGCCATGTCCACGGCCACCAGGGAACCGCCGGCGCCCATCAGGTGGACGTCGGTCCCGTGCACGGTGCCCTGGGCGGTGTCGACCGGCACCGGCAGTGTCACCCGGCGGACGGATCCGGTGTCCGGGGTGTAGCGGACCACGGCCTCGGCCCGCCCGTACACGGTGTCTCCCTCGGCGAAGTACACGAAGCCGTCCGCCGCGCCGAGCAGATCCAGCGTGCCCGACAGCTCTGTGTCCCAGCGCACCTCACCCGTGGCCGGGTCCACCGCGGTGACCCGGGTGCGCGAGCCGTCGTCGGTCACCGCTGTCGCGTACGCGGTCGCAGACGTCGTCGCAGACCTCGTCGCCTCGTCGCCGAACCAGCGGAAGTACGGCCGCGGCTGCCCCTGGAACCGCCGGTTCCACTCGATGTCGCCCGAGGCGGCGTCCATCCCGGTGACCGTCCCGTCGGCCCGGGTGAGCAGCAGCGTCCCGCCGGCCGCGGTCACCCCGCTGTACGCCGGGTCGCCGCGCTGCCAGTGTGTCTCTCCCGAGGCCGGGTCGAGCGCCCGCAGGCCCGTGCCGTGGTCCAGGACCGGCTGCACCAGTCCGGCCGACAGCACCGGCGGGGTGCTGCGCAGCACCGGATCGACGTGCTGCCGCCACAGTGGGCGCCCCTCTGCCGGGTCGAGGGCGAAGACCAGTCCGGTACGGGCGCAGATCAGCGCGTCCGCCCCGTACGAGCACTGGGGCATGCCCTGCCCGCCCACCGGCTCGGCCTCCCAGGCGGTGAACCGGGCGGCCACGGCCTGGTGCGGCCCACCACCGCGCGGCGCCTCGTCGCCGCCCGCCGACAGCAGCGGGACCAGCGCGGCGGCCACGGCGGCCACCAGCGCCCCGCCACCGAGGGCGGCCCACTTGACGGGGCGGCGCCTGGCGGGGCGTACGGGGTTGCCCGGAGAGTCGGAGGTGGCGGGAGTGCCGGAGGTGTTGGGGGCTGCCGAGGCTTTGGGGGCCGCCGGCTCCTGCTCGGGGCCGTTCGCCTCCGCCACGCGCGACGCTGTGAACGTCTGCGTGTCGTACGAGGCCGCCACCGACCGCAGTTCCCGCATCAGCTCGTCGGGCGTCGGCCGCTCCTCGGGCTCCTTGGCCAGACATCGCCGGACCAGCGGAGCCAGCTCCTCCGGTACGTCCGTCAGGTCGGGCTCGTCGTGTACGACCTGATAGGCGACGACGTACGGACTGTCGGAGTCGAACGGCCCTCGCCCGCGTGCCGCGTGCACCAGCACCGAGCCGAGCGCGAAGACGTCGGCCGCCGGACCCACCTCGCGGGGCCGCCGGAACTGTTCGGGTGCCATGAACGGCGGCGTGCCGATCAGCTTGCCCGTCTCGGTGCGCAGCTCACTGTCGGCCGGCCGGGAAATGCCGAAGTCGATGACCTTCGGCCCGTCCTCGGCCAGTAGCACGTTGCTCGGCTTCAGATCCCGGTGCACGACCCCGACCCGGTGGATGTCCCGCAGCGCCTCGGCGAGCCCGGCCATCAGGCGACGCAACTGGGCGGGGCCCATGGGCCCGTTCCGCTTCACTTCTTCCGAGAGGGTCGGGCCGGGAATGAACGACGTCGCCATCCACGGCCGTTCGGCCTCCGGGTCGGCATCGACGACGGGTGCGGTGAAGGCGCCGCTCACCCTCCGCGCCGCGCCCACCTCCTGCCGGAACCTTCCCCGGAACTCGGGATCCTTGGCGAACTGGGCGTGCACGACCTTCACCGCGAGCTTCATCCCCGAGGTGCTGCGGGCCAGGTGCACGACACCCATGCCGCCGGACCCGAGACAAGACTCCAGCCGGTAGTGACCGGCGTATTCCGGAAGCTCTTCCGGACGTTCCGCTTCCGCGCCCGCTCCGGCGTTCCGCTGTGGCGCCATGGAACCACCCCCGTGCTGTTCGTTCGCGCGCGCGACGCACGGAGCCTAGTCGATGAGGCGTACGAGGCGGAGGCGGCTTGCTAGCCTCCGTGTGCGAATCGCGCACAGGTGTTTGAAGGCGTGATCCGGGGAATCAACGGGCCCCCATGGCAGTACCGGCCATGGGGCGAGCGTCAAACGGGGGAGGCTTCACCATGACCGTGGAGAACGTTGCGGAAGTCGAGGGCGGGGACGAGCGAGAGGCGGTCGCCACGACAGCGATCGCGGCCGCGCGCCGTTACTCCGTCGCACCGGGCGTCCGCCTGAACGTCCGCAGCGGCCCCGGCACCCAGTACGCCATCGTGCGCGTCCTGCCCGAGGGCGCCAGTGTCCAGATCTACTGCCAGACTCCGGGGCAGACGGTGACGGGCCCGTACGGCACGTCGAACATCTGGGACAACATCGGCAACGGCCAGTACGTCTCGGACACCTACGTCCGCACGGGCAGCGACGGCTACGTCACCCACCGCTGCTCGTAGCCACCGCCCATGGCCCGCGGGGGTGCCGGAGCCATAATCGACGCGTGAGCGCAGAGAACGGCACCAAGGGAACCAACGGCACCCCGGACACCCCCGCGGGCTCCACGCCGATCGCCGGCCCGAGCCCGGAGGCGATCCGCTTCTTCGGCACCACCTGGGTGGACCACGACGGCGGCTATGCGGCCCGCCGCGTCGCCGTCTCCGTCGGCTCGCTCGCCGCGGCCGTCGCCGCCTGCCTGCTCCTGCGCGTCGCCTACCAGGGCCTTCGGATCGCCGAGATCGGCGGTTTCGTCACGCTCCTGATGGTCGTGATGTTCGCGGTGTGCAGCGCCCTGGCGTTCCGCCACACATGGTCCGGCTTCACCACCCGCCCCGACCCCGACCGCCAGGCGTCCCTGCGCGGCCTGCTGGCCGTCGGTTTCGTCGGCTCCCTGGTGGCGTACTTCTTCCGCTCCCTCGTCGAGGCCCCCGGCGAGAAGCTGCACCGCGCCGAGTACGAGACGGCCCGCGCCCAGCACGCGAAGCGCACGTCCCGCCGCTCGGGCAACCCCAAGAAGCGCCGCCGCTGACCCCACCGGCCCACCTGCGCCGCCGCGGCCGCGGGGGGCGGGGCAGGCCCCGCCCCCGCAGCACTCCGCCGAAAATCGCCCAGCCCCGCCCGCACCCCACCGGCCACCATGGCCGTATGACGACATCCCCCGGCACCTCCGCCTCCCCTTCCGCCTCCAACTCCACACCTACCTCCACACCCACCTCCACCCCTCACCCCACCCACTCCGCCCGGGCCCGCTCCTTCGACACCGCCGCAGCCCAGTACGCCGCCCACCGCCCCTCCTACCCGCCCGCCCTCCTGGACGCGATCGAGGAACTCGCCGCCCGCCCCCTCACCGGCGCC
Source organism: Streptomyces hamibioticus (assembly GCF_047946815.1). Classification (NCBI taxonomy): domain Bacteria; kingdom Bacillati; phylum Actinomycetota; class Actinomycetes; order Kitasatosporales; family Streptomycetaceae; genus Streptomyces; species Streptomyces hamibioticus. The sequence goes on along the minus strand of NZ_JBKKQY010000001.1, from coordinate 3,256,602 downwards.
CGCGTCGCGGACATCGGCGCCGGTACCGGCCTCGCGACCGCCCTGCTGCACGCCCGCGGCGCCGACGTGATCGCCGTCGAACCCGGCGACGGCATGGCCGCCCAGTTCCGCCGTACCCTGCCCGACGTGCCGATCGTCCGCGGCACCGGCGACGCCCTCCCCCTCGCCGACGACTCCGTCGACGTCCTCACCTACGCCCAGGCCTGGCACTGGACGGACCCCGCCCGTTCCGTGCCCGAGGCCCTGCGCGTGCTGCGGCCGGGCGGCGCCCTGGCGCTGTGGTGGAACACCGACGCCCTCGACGTGCCGTGGATCGCCGAGCAGGCCGAGCGCGCCGCACGTCACTTCGGCCGGCACGTCTCCGCCGAGCAACAGGAGCTGGGGCCCCGAGTCGCCGACCCCTCCGGCCGTCTCGACTTCGCCCGCCGCGAGGTGCGCTGGAGCCGCCGCGTCCCGATCGACACCCACCTGGCCAACATCGGCAGCCACTCGATCTTCCTCGTCCACGGCGAGCAGCGCAGCGCGGCGTTCCTCGCCGAGGAGCGGAACCGCCTTCTGGACCTCTTCCCGGACGGAGCCGTGGAGGAGACGTACGACGTCGTCCTCCTCCTCGCCACCAAGTCCCGGGACCGGCCATCGGTGGCTTGACGCGGCCCATCCCCGGGAGGACTATTCATCAGATGATGAATAAATCTCCCGGGGCACCCGACCCACCCGACCACGACCCACGCGACCACGAACCCCCCGATCGACAACCACTCGCTCACGAACCACCCCCCGCACCACCGGCCCCCGCGCCACCGCTCTCCGCCGCCCCCGCCGTCCGCGCCGAGAACCTCACCGTCGCCCGGGGCCCCCGCACGGTCCTGCGAGGCCTCGACTTCACCGTCCCGCGCGGCCGGATCACCGGCCTCCTCGGCCCCTCCGGCTGCGGCAAGTCGACGTTGATGCGCGCCGTCGTCGGCGCCCAGGCCAAGGTGACCGGCACCCTCGACGTCCTCGGCCGGCCCGCCGGCCACCCCGCCCTGCGCAGCCGCGTCGGCTACGTCACCCAGGCCCCGTCCGTCTACGACGACCTGACCGTCCGCCAGAACCTCGACTACTTCGCCGCGATCCTCACCCCCGGCCGCGCCTTCGCCGACCAGCGCCACACCGACGTCGGCCGAGCCATCGCCGACGTCGGCCTCACCGGTCACGCCGACGCCCTGGCCGGCACGCTCTCCGGCGGGCAGCGCAGCCGCGTCTCGCTGGCCGTCGCCCTGCTCGGAGCCCCGCAGCTGCTGGTCCTCGACGAACCGACGGTCGGCCTGGACCCCGTCCTGCGCCGGGACCTGTGGGACCTCTTCCACGGCCTCGCCGCCGACCGCGACGCCACCCTCCTCGTCTCCTCCCACGTCATGGACGAGGCCGAGCGCTGCCACCGCCTCCTCCTCATGCGCGCGGGCGAACTCCTCGCCGACGACACCCCGGACGCCCTGCGCACCCGTACCGGCTCCGAGACGGTCGAAGCGGCCTTCCTGCACCTGGTCGACGAGGCGAAGGCCACCGTCCGCGAGGCGAAGGCCACCGTCCGCACCGAGGAGCGCACCCGATGACCACCACGCGCCCGGCCACGACGCACCCGGCCATCGCCCCGCGTCCCGCCCCGCCCCGCGCCCTGAGCCTCTCCCGCACGACCGCCACCGCGGCCCGTGTCCTGCGCCAGCTCGCCCACGACCCGCGCACCATCGCGCTGCTGCTCCTCATCCCCTGCGTGATGCTGCTCCTGCTCCGCTACGTCTTCGACGGCAGCCCGCGCACCTTCGACAACATCGGCGCCTCGCTGCTCGGGATCTTCCCGCTGATCACGATGTTCCTGGTCACGTCGATCGCCACGCTGCGCGAGCGCACCTCGGGCACCCTCGAACGCCTCCTCGCCCTGCCCCTGGGCAAGGGCGACCTCATCGCGGGCTACGCCCTCGCCTTCGGCACCCTGGCGATCGTCCAGTCGGCACTGGCCACCGGCCTGGCCCTCTGGCTCCTGGGCCTGGACGTCGCCGGCAGCCCCTGGCTGCTGCTCCTCGTCGCCCTGCTGGACGCCCTCCTCGGCACGGCCCTCGGCCTGTTCGTCTCGGCCTTCGCCGCCTCGGAGTTCCAGGCGGTGCAGTTCATGCCCGCGGTGATCTTCCCGCAGATCCTCCTCTGCGGCCTCTTCGCGCCCCGCGACAGCATGCACCCGGTCCTGGAGGCCATCTCCGACGTCCTCCCCATGTCCTACGCGGTCGACGGCATGAACGAGGTCCTGCACCACACCGACCTGACCGCCGCCTTCCTGCGCGGCATCCTGATCGTCGCCGGCTGCGCGCTCCTCGTCCTGGCCCTGGGCGCCGCAACCCTGCGCCGCCGCACGACGTAGCAGGGGAAGACACTCCCCTCTCCCACCGCCCACCGCCCGACATCCCGCCCACCGGACACCCACCCCCCGCCCGCCCCCGGAAATGCGAGGATGACGACGGACGACGCACCCCCGGAGGGCACCCCAGGAGGGCACCGAAAGCCATGACCCAGAAAGTCGCAGTCCTCGGCACCGGCAAGATCGGCGAAGCCCTGCTCAGCGGAGTGATCCGGGCCGGCTGGGACCCGGCCGACCTCCTGGTAACCGCCCGCCGCCGGGAACGGGCCGACGAACTCCGCAGCCGTTACGGAGTCACCCCCGTCACCAACGCCGAGGCCGCCAAGACCGCCGACACCCTGATCCTCACGGTCAAGCCGCAGGACATGGGCGCCCTCCTCGACGAACTCGCCCCCCACGTCCCCGCCGACCGCCTCATCGTCAGCGGCGCCGCGGGCATCCCCACCGCCTACTTCGAGGAACGCCTCGCTCCCGGCACCCCGGTCGTCCGCGTCATGACGAACACCCCCGCCCTCGTCGACGAGGCCATGTCCGTCATCTCCGCCGGCACCCACGCCACCGCCGAGCACCTCGCCCACGCCGAGGAGATCTTCGGCGCCGTCGGCAAGACCCTCCGCGTCCCCGAGTCCCAGCAGGACGCCTGCACCGCCCTCTCCGGCTCCGGCCCGGCGTACTTCTTCTTCCTGGTCGAAGCCATGACCGACGCCGGCATCCTGCTCGGCCTCCCCCGGGACAAGGCCCACGACCTGATCGTCCAGTCCGCCATCGGCGCGGCGGTGATGCTCCGCGACAGCGGCGAACACCCCGTCAGGCTCCGCGAGAACGTCACCTCACCGGCCGGCACCACCATCAACGCCATCCGCGAACTGGAGAACCACGGCGTACGAGCCGCCCTCATCGCCGCCCTGGAAGCCGCCCGGGACCGCAGCCGCGAACTCGCCTCGGGCACCAAGGACTGACACCGCACTGCCGCGCGTACCCGTACCCGCCCCGCCCGCCGATGTCTTGACGCTACGTGAACAGAGATGTTGAATTCCGCGCACATGTCAAGATCGCGTAGGAGGGGACACATCGTGTCACTGGGGTGGGGACGATCCGACAGCGACGGGCGTGACAGGAGACGGCGGCATCGGACGGCCGGAGCGGCGGCCGCCACGCTCGTGATGGCCGCCGCCGCACTGACGGTGCCCGCGACGACGGCGCAAGCGGCTCCCGAACGCCACGCCGGCCAGGGCCGACAGACCGCCTCGGCACCGCTGCCACCCCGCATCACGCTGTCCGAGCCCTACACCGCGTGCCTGGCCGAAGCCTGTCCGGGCCGCGGGGGGCCGGGCACGGCCGTGACGTTCACGTTCACCCCGGGCGAGCCCGACACGGACATCGCCTCCTACGAGTACCGGCTGTCCTCCGGGCCCAGTTGGTCGTCGGTGTCCGGCTCCATCGCTTCGGTCACCTACATCCCACAGCAGCCCGGTCTCCACCGGCTCCGGGTGCGGGCGGTCGACGAAGCCGGCCGGCCGGGCACCACCGCCGTACTGGACTTCAAGGTTGCGGCCGGTGAAACGCCGACGGGTCGCTGGCACTTCGACGAAGCCACCGGCCCGGCGCTCGACTCGGGCACGGCGACGGGGGCCCCGCGGCACGACGCCGCCCTGTCCGACGGCGCCACCCGCGACGACCGCGGACGACGCGGCGTCCTGACCCACGACTCTCAGGGCGCCCGGCTGAACCAGTCCGTCACGGACCGCGGCCTGACCCTGGACGGCACCAGTGGACACGCGACGACGACCGACTCCGTGATCGACTCCTCCACCTCGTACACGTTGTCGATATGGGTACGTCCGGATCGACTCGGCGCCGCCGACCAGGCGGTTCTGGCCCAGGGCGGGCCCAGAGGATTCCGCCTGTTCTATGAAGGGGCCCGGGGCACCTGGGCGCTGCGCACCGCCGCGCCGGGCGAGGCGGAGCACCGGACGCTCACAGCCCAGCAGCCCGCGTCACCGCAGGTGTGGACCCACCTGGCAGCGGTGTACGACGCACCGGCCGATGAAGCCCGGCTGTACGTCAACGGCAGGTTGCAGGCCACCGGCACCGCGGCCGCCCCCGGCGAGTCGGACGGCCCCCTGCAGTTCGGCCGGGCGCCCCTGCGGTCGGCCTCCGGCGAGTACGGCGACCACTTCGGCGGCACCCTCGACGAGGCAGCTGTCTGGCGTCGCCCGCTGACGGACACAGAGATCGCCGACGAGGCCCGTCTCGTCGTCAACGGCGCGTACAACGCCGTGGAGCCGGTGGCCGTGTGGTCGGCCGACGGCGCGAGCGGCACCACCCTGCCCGACACCACCTCCGGCTACGGCCACACACTGACGCTGTCCGGCGGCACGGCACCGGACGGTGAGGAGTTCCTGTTCGACGGCGTGGACGACGCGGCGGTGGCGAACGGACCGCTGGTCGACGACACCGGTTCGTTCACGGTGAGCACGGAGGTCACGCTGGACGGAGCCGCTCTGGCCGAGAAGGAACCGGGCTACGTCGGCATGGTCCTCGGCCGCCGCTCGGCCGACGGCTCCACCTGGGGACTGTGGTACGAGGCGACCGGCTGGACGACTGTGCTGGACCCGGAGACCTTCGAGGAGAAGCTGGTCCCCGTCGGCCTCTGGCGCTTCGGCCGACTGAACACCGACGGCACGTACGAGGCGGTCAGTTCCGAGGAGGCCGCCCGGACCGACACCCCCGTCCGGCTGACCGCGGTCCACGACGCGCAGGACGGAACGATCGCGCTCTACATCGGCTCCGTTCGCAACGGTGACGCCCGCCCCTTTGCCGCGGCCCCGGGATCGGGGGCGTTCACGGTCGGCGCCGCGACGAACGGCGAGACCCGTACCCACCACCTGCCCGCCCGCGTCAAGATCGTCCGGGTCTGGGACGGCGCCATGGCCTCGGCGCAGCAGGTCGACGAGATCGACGGCGCGTGACCGCAGCCGGGGGGCGCGTCCCACCGCCGCACCCCCCCGGCGTCCGCCGCACCCCCCCGGCGTCCGCCGCACCCCCCGGCGTCCGCCGCCCCCGCCCCCGGCCGGAGACCGGCTCACTGTGCCGCCGCCACCAGTTCCCGGGTGGTCACCACCGTCGCGAACCCGCCCCCGTGCAGCGACACCGCCGTGGCCCGGGCCAGCTCCTCCGCGCTCCGCCGCCACCCGAAGGGACCCTCCAGGTCGAAGGTGTACGTCGCGTCGAACGCGACGAACACGCCGAACCCCAGGTTCCCGCCCATCCGGGCCGTCGTCTCGACGCACATGTTCGTCTGGATCCCGGCCAGCACGAGCTGCGCGATCCCCTCCGCGCGCAGCCAGTCCGCCAGATCCGGCGTCCCGAGGAACGCCGAGTTCACGGACTTCGTCACCAGCAGTTCCGCGCCGGCCCCCTTCCCGCGGCGCCGCTCCACGTACTCCTTGAACCCGTTGCCGTCCCGCCCGGGCCGCAGGGGAGACTCCGGTTCCCGGGAGTCGTGCCGCACGAACACGACCGGCCGCCCCGTCGACTGCCATACGTCGATGAGGGCGGCGATGTTGTCGTCCGCCGCCGGGTTGTTCCGCGGCCCCCAGAATTCCCGCTCCTCGAAGCCCTGCTGCACATCCACGACGACCAGCGCCGCATTGCCCGCGATGTCGATGTCCATGCCCCCGATCGTGCCGCCGAGGGCCCGCCCCTCCCAGCGGACGGAAAGTCATCGATCGATGGTTTACTGCCACCCATGGCAGCCCCGGCCACCGCCCCCTACCGCGTCGCCCTCCTGGCCTTCCCCGGAATCCGGGCCTTCGACGTCTCCGTCATCACCGAGGTCTGGGGCACCGACCGCACCGACCGCGGCGCCCCCGCCTTCGACCTGCGCCGAGTCGCCGCCGACGGCACCGACGCCATCCCGATGCGCGGCGGCCTCGCTCTCCACCCCGACCGCAGCCTGGCCTGGCTCGACGGCGCCGACCTGGTCGTCGTCCCCGGCCTCGACGACCACATCACCCCGGCCCCCGCCCCCGTCCTCGACGCCCTCCGCCGCGCCCACGCCGGCGGCACCACCATCGCCGCCCTGTGCGGCGGCGCCTTCACGCTCGCCCAGGCGGGACTGCTCGACGGCCGCCGCGCCATCACCCACTGGAGGCTCATCGACCTCCTGCGCACCCGGCACCCCCGAGTCACCGTCGTCCCGGACGCCCTCTTCCTCCAGGACGGCACCATCTGGACCTCCGCCGGCACGGCAGCCGGCATCGACCTCTGTCTCCACCTGGTCCGCGTGTGCCACGGCGCCGAGGCCGCCGCCACCATCGCCCGCTCGATGGTCACCGCCCCCTTCCGCACGGGCACGCAGGCCCAGTTCATCGAACACCCCACCCCCCGGGCCGACCGCGACGCCGACGCTCTCGCCGCCGTCCGCGAACACGCCCTGCGCCACCTGCACGAGCCCCTCACGGTCGCCGACCTGGCCGCACGCGCGGCCATGTCCCCGCGCACCTTCGCCCGCCGCTTCACCACCGCCACCGGCACCACCCCCCGCCGCTGGCTCCTCGACCAGCGTCTCGCCGCGGCCCAGAGACTGCTGGAGCGCACCGACCTGCCCATGCCCGAGGTCGCCCGCCGGTCCGGCTTCGGCAGCGAGGTCACGATGCGCCAGCACTTCGCATCGCGCCTCGCCACCAGCCCCCGCGCCTACCGCGCCGCGTTCACCACCACGGGCGCCGCCTCCGGCACCGGCGGCAGCAGCCCGATCGCCCGATAGGCGGCATCCACGGTCGGCCGCGCCGTCTCCCGCGCCCGCTCCGCCCCGCGCCGCAGCACGCCCTCCACGTGACCGGGGTCGGCGCACAACTCCCGGTGCCGCTCACGCACCGGCCGCAGCACCTCCACCACGGCCTCCGCGACATCCCGCTTCAGATCCCCGTACGACCCGTACGCGGCGGCCAGCTCCTCCGGGACCCCGCCGGCACAGGCGGCCAGGATCTCCAGCAGATTGGCCACCCCCGGCCGTTCCGCCCGGTCGTACACGACCTCCCGGCCGCTGTCGGTCACCGCCCGCATGACCTTCTTCCGCACCACGTCGGGCTCGTCCAGCAGATAGACGATCCCGGGCCCGCTGTCGTCGCTCTTCCCCATCTTCGACGTCGGATCCTGGAGGTTCATCACCCGGGCGGCCACCTTCGGCACCGTCGCCCGCGGAACGACGAACGTGTGCCCGTAGCGCTGGTTGAACCGCACGGCCACGTCCCGTGTCAGCTCCACGTGCTGCGCCTGGTCCTCCCCGACCGGCACCTCGTCGGCACCGTACGCCAGGATGTCGGCCGCCATCAGCACCGGATACGTCAGCAGCGACAGCCGCACGCTCCCGCCCCGCACCCGCTCCCGCGCCGCCTTCTCCTTGTACTGGACCATCCGCCGCATCTCCCCGTCGGTGGCCACGCACTCCAGCAGGTACGACAGCCGGGTGTGCTCGTCCACATGGCTCTGTACGAACACGGTGCACAGCTCCGGATCCAGCCCGGCCGCCAGCAACAGCGAGGCCGCCTGCCGACTGAGCCGCCGCACCCGCGCCGGATCGTGGTCCACGGTCAGCGCGTGCAGATCGACGATGCAGAACAGCGCGTCGGCCCGGTGCTGATCGACGGCAGCCCACTGCCGCATGGCCCCGAGGTAGTTCCCCAGCGTCAGATGCCCGGTCGGCTTGACCCCGCTGAAGACCCGCTTCATCTCTCCACCTCCTGGTCAGGACCGCCGCCGCGGCGGCCGCCCCTCCGGGAGGGAGATACGAGAACGGCCGCCGAGGCGGCGGCCGTTGCATGCATACGTGAGTACGGCCGCCGTCAGGCGGCCCACCACAGCTGGGTGCACGTACGCGTCATCACGCCCCCAGAGTACGCCGCCGGGGCCGGGCCCGCCCCGAAGTTGACACGCCTGGACCCCATCCGTAGTGTTCTCCGAGTTGTCCGACGTGAGCGCCGACCCCGGTCGGTCCCCGGACGACCATCCCGCAAGTACCCACCACCTCGACGACAGTCGTCGCCAGACCTGTCGCCGCTCCAGTGGTGCGTGCATTTGCGGAATGAGGAATCCGAGTTCGAAAGAACGCGGCCCTCGATTAGCTCGAGAGCCGAGGATCCGCTAAAGTCTCACCCCGTCGGAACGGCCCAACAGCCGTGAAGACAAGCCCTTCTGACAGGGAATCGGGCCCGAAAGGATCTGATAGAGTCAGAACCGCCGGAAAGGAAACCGCGAGAGCGGGAACCTGGAAAGCGCCGAGGAAATCGGATCGGAAAAGGATCTGATAGAGTCGGAAACACCGAAGGGAAGCGCCCGGAGGAAAGCCGCGAGAGAGTCTCTCGGGTGAGTACAAAGGAAGCGTCCGTTCCTTGAGAACTCAACAGCGTGCCAAAAGTCAACGCCAGATATGTTGATACCCCGTCTACCGGACCATTTTGGTCTGGTGGCGAGGTTCCTTTGAAAAAATACAGCGAGGACGCTGTGAACGGCCGGGGATATTCCTCCTGGCTGTTCCGCTCCCGTGAAAAGCATTCACGGAGAGTTTGATCCTGGCTCAGGACGAACGCTGGCGGCGTGCTTAACACATGCAAGTCGAACGATGAACCTCCTTCGGGAGGGGATTAGTGGCGAACGGGTGAGTAACACGTGGGCAATCTGCCCTGCACTCTGGGACAAGCCCTGGAAACGGGGTCTAATACCGGATACAACCACTGGGGGCATCCTCTGGTGGTGGAAAGCTCCGGCGGTGCAGGATGAGCCCGCGGCCTATCAGCTAGTTGGTGAGGTAATGGCTCACCAAGGCGACGACGGGTAGCCGGCCTGAGAGGGCGACCGGCCACACTGGGACTGAGACACGGCCCAGACTCCTACGGGAGGCAGCAGTGGGGAATATTGCACAATGGGCGAAAGCCTGATGCAGCGACGCCGCGTGAGGGATGACGGCCTTCGGGTTGTAAACCTCTTTCAGCAGGGAAGAAGCGAAAGTGACGGTACCTGCAGAAGAAGCGCTACTAACTACGTGCCAGCAGCCGCGGTAATACGTAGGGCGCAAGCGTTGTCCGGAATTATTGGGCGTAAAGAGCTCGTAGGCGGCTTGTCACGTCGGTTGTGAAAGCCCGGGGCTTAACCCCGGGTCTGCAGTCGATACGGGCAGGCTAGAGTTCGGTAGGGGAGATCGGAATTCCTGGTGTAGCGGTGAAATGCGCAGATATCAGGAGGAACACCGGTGGCGAAGGCGGATCTCTGGGCCGATACTGACGCTGAGGAGCGAAAGCGTGGGGAGCGAACAGGATTAGATACCCTGGTAGTCCACGCCGTAAACGGTGGGCACTAGGTGTGGGCAACATTCCACGTTGTCCGTGCCGCAGCTAACGCATTAAGTGCCCCGCCTGGGGAGTACGGCCGCAAGGCTAAAACTCAAAGGAATTGACGGGGGCCCGCACAAGCGGCGGAGCATGTGGCTTAATTCGACGCAACGCGAAGAACCTTACCAAGGCTTGACATACACCGGAAACATCCAGAGATGGGTGCCCCCTTGTGGTCGGTGTACAGGTGGTGCATGGCTGTCGTCAGCTCGTGTCGTGAGATGTTGGGTTAAGTCCCGCAACGAGCGCAACCCTTGTCCCGTGTTGCCAGCAGGCCCTTGTGGTGCTGGGGACTCACGGGAGACCGCCGGGGTCAACTCGGAGGAAGGTGGGGACGACGTCAAGTCATCATGCCCCTTATGTCTTGGGCTGCACACGTGCTACAATGGCCGGTACAATGAGCTGCGATACCGCGAGGTGGAGCGAATCTCAAAAAGCCGGTCTCAGTTCGGATTGGGGTCTGCAACTCGACCCCATGAAGTCGGAGTCGCTAGTAATCGCAGATCAGCATTGCTGCGGTGAATACGTTCCCGGGCCTTGTACACACCGCCCGTCACGTCACGAAAGTCGGTAACACCCGAAGCCGGTGGCCCAACCCCCTTGTGGGGAGGGAGCTGTCGAAGGTGGGACTGGCGATTGGGACGAAGTCGTAACAAGGTAGCCGTACCGGAAGGTGCGGCTGGATCACCTCCTTTCTAAGGAGCACTTCTCACCGAGTCCTTCGGGACGCGGTCAGAGGCCAGTACATCAGCGAGTGTCTGATGCTGGTTGCTCATGGGTGGAACGTTGACTACTCGGCACACTCGGTCTGTTCGGGCCGCTAGTACTGCTCTTCGGAGCGTGGAACGCGGACTACGGGAGGCGCGGGGGTGTCGGGCACGCTGTTGGGTATCTGAGGGTACGGCCCGTGTGGCTGCCTTCAGTGCCGGCCCCAGTGCACTCGGGAGTTTTTCCGGGGTGATGGGTGGTTGGTCGTTGTTTGAGAACTGCACAGTGGACGCGAGCATCTGTGGCCAAGTTTTTAAGGGCGCACGGTGGATGCCTTGGCACCAGGAACCGATGAAGGACGTGGGAGGCCACGATAGGCCCCGGGGAGTCGTCAACCAGGCTTTGATCCGGGGGTGTCCGAATGGGGAAACCCGGCAGTCGTCATGGGCTGTCACCCGCTGCTGAACACATAGGCAGTGTGGAGGGAACGCGGGGAAGTGAAACATCTCAGTACCCGCAGGAAGAGAAAACAACCGTGATTCCGGGAGTAGTGGCGAGCGAAACTGGATGAGGCTAAACCGTATACGTGTGAGACCCGGCAGGGGTTGCGTGTACGGGGTTGTGGGATCTCTCTTCCACGGTCTGCTTACCGTGGGACGAGTCAGAAACCGTTGATGTAGGCGAAGGACATGCGAAAGGTCCGGCGTAGAGGGTAAGACCCCCGTAGTCGAAACGTCAGCGGCTCGTTTGAGAGACACCCAAGTAGCACGGGGCCCGAGAAATCCCGTGTGAATCTGGCGGGACCACCCGCTAAGCCTAAATATTCCCTGGTGACCGATAGCGGATAGTACCGTGAGGGAATGGTGAAAAGTACCCCGGGAGGGGAGTGAAATAGTACCTGAAACCGTGTGCCTACAAGCCGTGGGAGCGTCGCTGATGGGCTTGCTCATCAGTCGTGACTGCGTGCCTTTTGAAGAATGAGCCTGCGAGTTTGCGGTGTGTTGCGAGGTTAACCCGGGTGGGGTAGCCGTAGCGAAAGCGAGTCCGAATAGGGCGTTTTTAGTAGCACGCTCAAGACCCGAAGCGGAGTGATCTAGCCATGGGCAGGTTGAAGCGGAGGTAAGACTTCGTGGAGGACCGAACCCACCAGGGTTGAAAACCTGGGGGATGACCTGTGGTTAGGGGTGAAAGGCCAATCAAACTCCGTGATAGCTGGTTCTCCCCGAAATGCATTTAGGTGCAGCGTCGTGTGTTTCTTGCCGGAGGTAGAGCACTGGATAGGCGATGGGCCCTACCGGGTTACTGACCTTAGCCAAACTCCGAATGCCGGTAAGTGAGAGCGCGGCAGTGAGACTGTGGGGGATAAGCTCCATGGTCGAGAGGGAAACAGCCCAGAGCATCGACTAAGGCCCCTAAGCGTACGCTAAGTGGGAAAGGATGTGGAGTCGCAGAGACAACCAGGAGGTTGGCTTAGAAGCAGCCACCCTTGAAAGAGTGCGTAATAGCTCACTGGTCAAGTGATTCCGCGCCGACAATGTAGCGGGGCTCAAGCGTACCGCCGAAGTCGTGTCATTCACATATTAGCCCCAACGGGTGTGTGGATGGGTAGGGGAGCGTCGTCTGCCGGGTGAAGCAGCCGCGTAAGCGAGTTGTGGACGGTTGACGAGTGAGAATGCAGGCATGAGTAGCGATACAAACGTGGGAAACGTTTGCGCCGATTGACTAAGGGTTCCTGGGTCAAGCTGATCTGCCCAGGGTAAGTCGGGACCTAAGGCGAGGCCGACAGGCGTAGTCGATGGATAACCGGTTGATATTCCGGTACCCGCTGTGAAGCGTCAAACATCGAATCCAGTGATGCTAAGCCCGTGAAGCCGTCGGCTGAGTCTTCGGACGAGGTCGGAGTGGTGGAGCCGGTGACCCGAGCTGGTAGTAGGTGAGTGATGGGGTGACGCAGGAAGGTAGTCCATCCCGGGCGGTGGTTGTCCCGGGGTAAGGGTGTAGGACGTCAGGTAGGTAAATCCGCCTGGCAATAGTCTGAGACCTGATGCCGAGCCGATTGTGGTGAAGTGGATGATCCTATGCTGTCGAGAAAAGCCTCTAGCGAGTTTCATGGCGGCCCGTACCCTAAACCGACTCAGGTGGTCAGGTAGAGAATACCGAGGCGTTCGGGTGAACTATGGTTAAGGAACTCGGCAAAATGCCCCCGTAACTTCGGGAGAAGGGGGCCATTTCTGGTGATGAGTCTTGCACTCTGAGCTGGGGGTGGCCGCAGAGACCAGCGAGAAGCGACTGTTTACTAAAAACACAGGTCCGTGCGAAGCCGTAAGGCGATGTATACGGACTGACGCCTGCCCGGTGCTGGAACGTTAAGGGGACCGGTTAGTCACTCTTCGGGGTGGCGAAGCTGAGAACTTAAGCGCCAGTAAACGGCGGTGGTAACTATAACCATCCTAAGGTAGCGAAATTCCTTGTCGGGTAAGTTCCGACCTGCACGAATGGCGTAACGACTTCTCGACTGTCTCAACCATAGGCCCGGTGAAATTGCACTACGAGTAAAGATGCTCGTTTCGCGCAGCAGGACGGAAAGACCCCGGGACCTTTACTACAGTTTGATATTGGTGTTCGGTTCGGCTTGTGTAGGATAGCTGGGAGACTGTGAAGCTCGCACGCCAGTGTGGGTGGAGTCGTCGTTGAAATACCAGTCTGGTCGTGCTGGATGTCTAACCTGGGTCCGTGATCCGGATCAGGGACAGTGTCTGATGGGTAGTTTAACTGGGGCGGTTGCCTCCTAAAGGGTAACGGAGGCGCCCAAAGGTTCCCTCAGCCTGGTTGGTAATCAGGTGTTGAGTGTAAGTGCACAAGGGAGCTTGACTGTGAGACCGACGGGTCGAGCAGGGACGAAAGTCGGGACTAGTGATCCGGCGGTGGCTTGTGGAAGCGCCGTCGCTCAACGGATAAAAGGTACCCCGGGGATAACAGGCTGATCTTCCCCAAGAGTCCATATCGACGGGATGGTTTGGCACCTCGATGTCGGCTCGTCGCATCCTGGGGCTGGAGTCGGTCCCAAGGGTTGGGCTGTTCGCCCATTAAAGCGGTACGCGAGCTGGGTTTAGAACGTCGTGAGACAGTTCGGTCCCTATCCGCTGTGCGCGTAGGAGTCTTGAGAAGGGCTGTCCCTAGTACGAGAGGACCGGGACGGACGAACCTCTGGTGTGCCAGTTGTCCTGCCAAGGGCATGGCTGGTTGGCTACGTTCGGGAGGGATAACCGCTGAAAGCATCTAAGCGGGAAGCCTGCTTCGAGATGAGGACTCCCACCCACTTGATGGGGTAAGGCTCCCAGTAGACGACTGGGTTGATAGGCCAGATATGGAAGCCGGGTAACCGGTGGAGTTGACTGGTACTAATAGGCCGAGGGCTTGTCCTCAGTTGCTCGCGTCCACTGTGTTGGTTCTGAAACCACGAACGACCCGCCCATGTTTGGGTGGCTGGTTGGTTGTTTGTTTCATAGTGTTTCGGTGGTCATAGCGTAGGGGAAACGCCCGGTTACATTCCGAACCCGGAAGCTAAGCCTTACAGCGCCGATGGTACTGCAGGGGGGACCCTGTGGGAGAGTAGGACGCCGCCGAACAATTTTTGGGAGAACCCCGCACCGGAAACGGTGCGGGGTTCTCTGCGTTTAGGGTCGTCCCATGCGTTATGACCTGGTCATCTTCGACAATGACGGCGTGCTTGTCGACAGCGAGCCGATTTCCAACCGGCTGCTGGCCGGCTATCTGACGGAGCTGGGGCATCCGACGTCGTACGAGGACTCGTTGCGGGATTACATGGGGGCCGCGATGCACCGGGTTCACGATCTGATCCGGGAGCGTACGGGTGCTGCCCTGCCGGAGGATTTCGACGAGGTGTTCCACGGGAGGGTGTTCGCCGCCTTCGAGCGGGACCTGGAGCCGGTGGACGGGGTCGTCGACGTACTGGAGAAGCTTGCCGCGGACGGGGTTCCGTACTGTGTGGCGTCCTCCGGGAGTCATGAGCGGATTCGGGTGGGGCACCGGAAGACCGGGCTGGATCGGTGGTTCGACGACGGGCGGATATACAGCTCCGAGGATGTGGGGCGGGGGAAGCCGGCGCCGGATCTGTTCCTCCACGCCGCCGAGCGGATGGGTGTGGAGCCGGGGCGGTGTGTCGTGGTGGAGGACAGTCCCCTCGGCGTCCAGGCGGCCGTGGCGGCCGGGATGGACGTCTACGGGTTCACCGGGATGACGCCCGCGGCGAAGCTCGGCGGGGCCACGGGGCTCTTCTCCGGCATGGGGGAGCTGGCCGCCCTGCTGGCGTGACGTGCCGGCGCTGGTGACGCCGGTCGCGAGCCCGGTCGTTGGAGGCTCAACCGGACCGATACGGTGGCCGGCATGAGCGGCCGCGCACAGCTGATGTGGGACGAGGCAGTAACGGGCTACGACTTCGGCCCGGACCATCCGATGGACCCGGTCCGGCTCGCCCTCACCCGACGCCTGGTCGACGCCTTCGGGCTGGACCGGGAGATGGACGTGGTCGCCGCGAAGGCGGCCGGGGAATCGACGTTGCGGCTCGTCCACCGGCAGGACTACATCGACGCGGTGAAGGCGGCGTCCGCGGACCCCGGGGCCGCGGACGGGTCGTACGGGCTCGGCACGATGGATGATCCGGCGTTCGCGGGGATGCACGAGGTCTCCTCACTGATCGCCGGGCTCTCGGTCGGGGCGGCGGAGGCCGTGTGGCGCGGAGAGGCGCCGCACGCGGTGAACTTCGCCGGCGGGCTGCACCACGCGATGCCCGGGTGCGCATCGGGGTTCTGCGTCTACAACGACGCGGCGCTGGCGATCGCGCGGCTGCTGGAACTGGGGGCCGAGCGGGTGGCGTACGTGGACGTCGACGTGCACCACGGGGACGGGGTGCAGGCGGCGTTCTGGGAGGACCCGCGGGTGCTGACGGTGTCGCTGCACGAGCATCCGCGGACGCTGTTCCCGCAGACCGGATGGCCGGAGGAGACGGGGGCCGACTGCGCGGAGGGGTCGGCCGTGAATGTGGCGTTGCCGGCGGGGACCGGGGACGCGGGATGGCTGCGGGCGTTCCACGCCGTGGTGCCGGAGGTGATCGCCGACTTCCGGCCGCAGGTGCTGGTGACGCAGCACGGCGCCGATACGCACTTCGAGGATCCGTTGGCGCATCTGGCGGTGTCGCTGGATGCGCAGCGGGCGGTGCAGGTGGCGTGCCACGACCTGGCGCACGAGCACGCCGACGGGCGGTGGGTGGCGCTGGGTGGGGGTGGATACGCGGTGGTGGACGTGGTGCCGCGGTCGTGGACGCATCTGGTGGGGATCGCGGCCGGGAAGGCGGTGGAGCCGGAGGCGGTGATCCCTGCGGGGTGGCGGCAGGAGGTCTTCGCCCGGACTCGGCAGTTGGCGCCGGCACGGATGACCGATGGGCGGTGGCCTGTGGAGTGGGGCGGGTGGGAGGACGGGTACGACCCGGCCGACCGGCTGGATCAGGCGGTGCTGGCGGCTCGGCGGGCGGTGTTTCCGCTGCGGGGATTGTTGGCGTGACGGTTGCACGGCGCGGCTGCGGCTGCGGCTGATCGGCGATTTGCGGGGCGGGCGGTGAGGTGCGCCCGTGTCCGCCCGTGCCGTCCCGGGGGTACTGGGCAGGTTCGGTGGGGCGGGGCCGGGGCTTACGCCGGGCGTGGGGTGTTTTCCCGTTCTTCGGGCGTTCCCGGCATTGATTCGGCACGCTCGCAGGGTGTGGGATCGTGGAGCGCTTCGGGCTCATCTTCTGCGCGCCCGGCTGGCCGGGGTCGTAGCCACCTCCCGAGAGGTGAGTCTGCGGAGCTACCGGCTGTTCGCGGCCCGGGACCCGCGCGTGCTG
The DNA here is from genome assembly GCF_047946815.1 of Streptomyces hamibioticus. NCBI lineage: Bacteria > Bacillati > Actinomycetota > Actinomycetes > Kitasatosporales > Streptomycetaceae > Streptomyces > Streptomyces hamibioticus. Next base: position 3,240,212 of record NZ_JBKKQY010000001.1, on the reverse strand, counting down.
ATTGGCATCGATCCCCAAGGTGCATGGACGCAGCGGGATTTGATCGGGTTGATGGCGGACAGGTGCGGGGTTTCGGCCGATCCGCGGCACACCGAAGGTCAGGATGTGATCGACCCGGACCGGACGCTGACGGCCCTGGACGCCTTCGCCGGCCGGCTCGCCGCGGTGGCGCGGCGACGGGCGCCGGTGCTGCTCGGCACCGGGCACCCGCACCGGCTCCTCGGCTTCTACGCCGGTCTCGCAGACGCTCTGTCGGCGGCGGGATGTGTTGTCCTCACTCCGGCGCAGGGTCGCTGTGTCGACATAACGACCCGGTTCGGCCTACGCACGTACAACCTCGCCTACGTACGAGGAGTCGCGCTGATGCGAGAACCCGGCGCCTCCCGCCCCGGTTGTGAGCCCGGCGCACACACGCATTCGCCGCTGCCGGTTCGTACCGTGCTGGCCGCGGCGGCGGACGCCGGCGGACCGCTGCCGGAGCTGGTGATCGGAGACCACGGATGGGTCTGCGGAGCAGGTCAGCTGGGGTTCGAGGCCATCGGGCTGGCCGATACGGACGACCCCGCGCTGTTCGTCGGTGAGGCGGAGGGGTCCGTGTCCGTGGTCGTTCCACTTGATGACGCTGTGCGGTCTGATTACTACCGGCCGCTTACCCGCTACGTACTCAAACGAGCGTGTCTGTCCCAGTAGGACGTTGATGGGTGCACCTCTTCCCCACTCGCATCACCCGCACCTACATTGGGGAGTGAGCACGCAGCGACGAAGAGTCACCGGAAGGGGAAGCCGGTGGCCGTCGAGTGCGGAAGGTTCAGGTGTGTCATGGCTGCTGACCAGAGGCCTCTGAGCGAGGTTCAATTCCTGACCGTGGCGGAAGTAGCCTCGGTGATGCGAGTGTCGAAGATGACCGTGTACCGGTTGGTGCACAGCGGTCATCTGCCTGCGATCCGGGTGGGACGGTCGTTCCGCGTCCCGGAGAACGCGGTTCACGACTACCTCCGCGAGAGTTTCGTGGGGGTGGACACCGCCTGACGGCGGCCCGGAGGAGGCCCTCAGAGCTTCGTCGGGCCTCCTCCGCCCCCTCGATTACGACCTCAGCGCTCGGGCGGGTAGGCTAGCCCCTCGTAGGTCGTGTGGGCCCATGGCGCCCAAACAACCGAGTGATGAGAAGTGAGCGAGGGTAGTCGTGGGCTCTGTTATCAAGAAGCGGCGCAAGCGGATGGCGAAGAAGAAGCACCGCAAGCTGCTCAAGCGCACGCGCGTTCAGCGTCGTAACAAGAAGTAAGCGTCGCGACGCCGCGAGAGCGTGACCTGTGGCCCCTCACCGCATGCGGTGAGGGGCCACAGCCGTGTCCGGGGCCTTCGGCGGACGACCGCGAATTCTCGTCACTTGGTGCATCCGGCGGTCATCACAGCGCGACACCGACCCGCTAAGTTGGCCGCAGACGGGGAACCCGGCAGGGTACGAGCAGCGGAACGACGGCAGGGTCCGGCTGCCGACCGGGCGGCCAGGGCGGAAGGAAGGCGCTGATCTTGGGCAAGGTCGTGCTCGTGACCGGAGTGGCCCGACAGCTGGGGGGCCGGTTCGTCCGGCGGATCCAGCGCGACCCCGACGTGGACCGGGTCGTGGCCGTGGACGCCGCCCCGCCCGGCCACCACCTGGGCGGCGCCGACTTCGTCCAGGCCGACATCCGGCAGCCCACCATCGGCCGGGTGCTCGCCGAGACGGGCGCCGACACGGTCGTCCACATGGACGTGACGGGCACCCCGCTGGGCAGCGGCAGCCGGACCTCGGTCAAGGAGACCAACGTCATCGGCACCATGCAGCTGCTCGGCGCCTGCCAGAAGTCCCCGGCGGTGAAGCGGCTGGTGGTGAAGTCCAGTACCAGCGTCTACGGCTCCGCGCCCCGCGACCCGGCCGTCTGCACCGAGACGACCCCGCCGAAGTCCCTGCCCAGCGGCGGCTTCGCCAAGGACACGGCCGAGGTGGAGGGGTACGTACGGGGCTTCGCGCGCCGGCGGCCGGACGTCGCGGTGTGCGTGCTGCGGTTCGCCAACATCCTGGGTCCGACCGTTCAGACCCCGCTCGCCTCCTACTTCTCGCTGCCGGTGCTGCCGACCGTCTTCGGCTACGACCCGCGGCTGCAGTTCGTGCACGAGGACGACGTGATCGAGGTGCTCCGGATCGCCTCGCACGAGCCGCGGCGCGGCACCCTCAACAGCGGCACCTTCAACATCTCCGGCGACGGCGTCCTGCTGCTCTCCCAGTGCTCGAGGCGGCTGGGCCGCCCCACGATGCCGCTGCTGCTGCCGGCGGTCACCTGGGCGGGCACCGTCATGCGTACGCTGGGGATGACGGACTTCTCTCCCGAACAGATCCGGCTGCTCACCCACGGCCGGGTCGTGGACACCACCCAGATGCGCGAAACGCTGGGGTTCCAGCCGAAACACACGACCGCGGAGGCGTTCGCGGACTTCGCGCGCAGCCGAGGACCCGGACTGCTCCCGCCGGAGGCCCTTGCGGGGGCCGTCGACCGGATCGCGGCGCTGTCCCTCAGGGGCAGCGGTCACCCCCCGACGCAGAGCGCCAACTGAGGAGCGCATCAACGATGGCGGACGCCAAGGTCATTCCGTTCGACGACGACCGGTCCCGCGGGGGCGCGGTGCAGCGCCCGTCGCGGCGCCGCACGGCGGGGAGCCGGCGCAAGGGTGCGGCGGAGCCCGCGCCGGTACGTGAGGTGCAGCCCCTGCCGGTGCGGGGGGCCGCGCAGGACGAGGTCCCGGTGACGCGGCAGGGTCCGGTGGACCCGCCCCGGGAGCAGCCGGACGACGAGGCCGGGGGCGGGCTGGAGCGCCGTGTCGCGGGCGGCCTGGCCTTCCTGCGCCGCCGCCTCACCGGCGACTACGAGGTCGACGACTTCGGCTACGACGCCGAACTGACCGACCAGGTGCTGATGTCCCTGCTGCGCCCGGTGTACGAGAAGTACTTCCGGGTCGAGGTGAAGGGCGTGGAGAACATCCCGGCCGAGGGTGGTGCGCTGATCGTCGCCAACCACTCCGGGACGCTGCCGCTGGACGGCCTGATGATGCAGGTCGCCGTGCACGACAACCACCCGGCGGGCCGGCACCTGCGCCTCCTCGCCGCCGACCTGGTCTTCGTCCTCCCGGTCGTCAACGAACTCGCCCGGAAGCTCGGCCACACCCTGGCCTGCGCGGAGGACGCCGAGCGGCTGCTCGGCCAGGGGGAACTGGTCGGGGTGATGCCGGAGGGCTTCAAGGGCATCGGCAAGCCCTTCAGCGAGCGCTACAAGCTCCAGCGGTTCGGCCGCGGCGGCTTCGTCTCCACGGCGCTGCGGCAGGGCACGCCCATCGTGCCGTGCTCGATCGTGGGGGCGGAGGAGATCTACCCGATGATCGGCAACGCCAAGACGCTGGCGCGGCTGCTGGGCTTCCCGTACTTCCCGCTGACGCCGACGTTTCCGTGGCTGGGGCCGCTGGGGGCGGTGCCGCTGCCGACGAAGTGGACGATCCAGTTCGGCGAGCCGATCCCGACGGACGGGTATCCGGCGGAGGCGGCCGAGGACCCGATGCTGATGTTCAACCTGACCGACCAGGTCAGGGAGCAGATCCAGCACACCCTCTACAAGCTGCTGGTGCAGCGCCGGTCGGTGTTCTTCTAGGCGACGGGGGCGCCCCCTGTCGCAGGGAGCGCCCCCATCGCCGTGTCGATCAGCCGCCTCAGTCGGTGTCCTCGCCCTCGATGCCCAGGCCGGGCAGCAGGCCGGGCAGCAGGGGCGGGAGCGTGACGTCGGGCTCGGGGACCGGCGTCCGGCCGCCGCCCGTGGACGGCGAGGCGCTGCCGCTGTCCTTCGGGGGATCGAGCAGTCCGCCCGTGCCGCCGCCGATCAGGCCGTCGTCCTCGCTGCCGGAGCCCGCGGACTCGCTGGGGCGCTTGCTGTCGGTGCGGCCGCCGTCGGACGAGCTGTCGCGGCTGCCGGTGCTGGGCGGCGTCGAGCGGTCGTGGCCGGGCGTGTCCGTGACCGTCGACTCGGAGCCGCCGCGCTGCCGGCCTTCGCCGTCGTCCTGTGCCGGGGGTTCCGGCAGCAGGGACCGCAGCGGGGCCACGTCCTCTTCTATGGCGTCGAACACCGACGTCACCTGCTCGCTCACGTCCCCGAGCTGCACGGGCAGGCGCTCACGGATCGCTCCCCAGGTCTCGCGGTGGGCCTGCGAGAAGGCGGAGAGGGCCTGCATGGGGCCGAGCGAGTCGGGGTCGCGGGCGTAGGCCGCGCTGAGCAGGCGGTGGCCCTCGGACGCGTCGTGCCGCATGCCGGACAGGGCGCGGCGGATCTCCCCGACGGATTCGTGGTCGAGGTGGCCGCTGCGGCCGCGCTCCAGCAGCCGGCGGGCCTCGCTCAGCCGGGTCGACGCCTGGTCCAGGAAGGCCCGGCCGCGCTCGCCGTCCCCGTCGGCGAGACCGAGCTTGAAGTCCTCGATGCCGCGCTTGAGGCCGTAGAGCGAGTCGCCGGGCAGGGCGTCCGAACTGGCAGCGGCGACTCCGCCGAAGGCTCCCGCGGCCACGCCGACGCTGAGTCCGCCCGCGGTGAGGCCCTTGGCCAGGCGGGTGCGCGGCCGGAACCGCTTCAGCGGGGTCGCCCGATGGGCCCCACGGGCCCGGCGCTGCTCGGGCACCGACGGGTCCGCCGCCTCGCCTCCGGCGCCGCCCTCCTGCAGCATGGCCTCGAACGCGGCCACCAGCTGGGCCCGCTGGACGACCTTGACCTCGGGGTCCAGCTCCGGACGGGGCAGCGACTCGAGACCGGTGGTGAGGGCCAACAGGCGCCCCTGCTCGGTCTGTTCCGCCGCATCGTCGGCCGGTGCGGATCTTTCGGTCTGCTCGGCTGCCGCGCCCCGATCGGACTGCTCCTCCAGAGCCTGGGCGAAGGCGTTCGCCCGCCGGTGCGCCGATACGTTCGCGATCACTGGCGGCACCTCCTCTCGTCATGACGGTCGACTCCCCAGGGGGTCCTGAGGGTTGCACACCCCGACCGAAACCACACGATCGTGTGATCGGAGTCGGCCAGGGAGTGACCACAGGGAGCCTGCATCCCGCACAACGAGTGGCGCGGCACTTGGGTTACGGACGGTGGATGAGCGGACCGCGGAGTCAACAGAACTTCACCGAAGGTGACTTGGGAATGGCGGAGAGTTGCGCTGCCGGTGTCAGCGTGCGTCGTCCGGCAGCAGCCGGGCCAGGGTGCGGACGGCCCGGTACTGGAGGGTCTTGATGGCGCCCTCGTTCTTGCCCATGACGCGGGCGGTCTCGGCGACGGAGAGGCCCTGCAGGAAGCGCAGGGTCACGCATTCCTGCTGCTGGGGGTTGAGCCGGCGGACGGCGTCGAGCAGGGCGGCGTTGGACAGGGACTCCAGGACGGAGTCCTCCGGGGAGCGCTCGACCTCGTTGGCGTCGAGCATCTCGCCGGTGGTCACCTCCAGCCGGAAGCGGCTGGACTTGAAGTGGTCGGCCACGAGGTTGCGCGCGATGGTGACGAGCCAGGCGCCGAAGTCGCGGCCCTGCCAGGTGAAGGTGCCGATCCTGCGCAGCGCCCGCAGAAAGGTCTCGCTCGTCAGGTCCTCGGCGGTCGCCTTGCCTCCCACCCGGTAGTAGATGTAGCGGTACACGGTGTCGCTGTACTGGTCGTAGAGCCGCCCGAAGGCGTCGGCCTCGCCGGCCTGGGCGCGCTCCACGAGGTCCATCATGCGGGCGCTGTCGCTGTCCGCGGCGGGACGCCGGGTGGTGGTGGCCCCCGCCCCGGACGACCGACCGCGTCTGCCGACGGCGGCGCTGCCGTCGGCGAGCGCGTAGCACGGCGCGGCGGGGGCGGTGGCTGCGGCGAGGGCGGGGACGGCGTACGCGGTGGGGACGAACTCGCGCAGCAGGCCTTTGACCGAATCGACCGTTGCGCGCAGCGTAGCCAGGCCCGAGGCGTCAACCCCGACGTGTGGGTACACGGGACTCCCAGAGGCAGAGCTTCCATCACGTGCAGTGCGGGACCTTTCACCCGTCGTAGCGACGGAGGGGTACCGGTTTGCGTCTGAGGAGAATAACGCTTCGTGCAGGCCCTGCTACGCCCAGTTGCTCAAATCATCGATTACGTCGCTTCTGTAGCCGATTGACGGCTGATCAGATGCCAGAGAGTGATCGATTTCTGATCGGAACGGTCCGGGTTCCGGATGTTCGTAGCGCGTCTTGTGGTCGGGTGGGATGAGGGAGGAGTGGGGCGGGTCCCGGGCGGGTACGTCAGTTGAATTGCCCGCGCCTCCGCGGCTCCGCGGCCCGTGTCAGCGCCTGCGGCGGTGCAGGGCGATGGCCGCCGCCGTGCCGCCCGCCACCGCGCCCACGCCGGCCGCTGCCGGGATGCCGACCTTCGCCGCCTTCCGCCCCGTGCGGTAGTCCCGCAGGCGCCAGTCCAGCCGGCGCGCGTGTTTGCGCAGTTTCGAGTCGGGATTGATCGCGTAGGGGTGACCGACCAGCGACAGCATCGGGATGTCGTTGTGGGAGTCGCTGTAGGCGGCGCAGCGGGTGAGGTCCAGCCCTTCCGCGATCGCCAGCGCGCGGACCGCCTCCGCCTTGGCCGGGCCGTGCAGCGGCTCGCCGACCAGCTTGCCCGTGTAGACGCCGTCGACCGACTCCGCCACCGTGCCCAGCGCGCCGGTCAGGCCCAGTCGGCGGGCGATGACCTGCGCGATCTCCACCGGTGCCGCCGTCACCAGCCACACCTTCTGGCCCGCGTCCAGGTGGGCCTGGGCCAAGGCCCGGGTGCCCGGCCAGATGCGCTCGGCCATGTACTCGTCGTAGATCTCCTCGCCGATCGACTTCAGCTCGGAGACCCGGTGGCCCTTCACGATCGACAGCGCCGAGTCGCGCGCGTCCTGCATGTGCTCCGGGTCCTCGACCCCTGCCAGCCGGAACCACGCCTGCTGCCAGGCGAACCGGGCCAGGTCCCGGGTCTCGAAGAACCTCCGCTTGTACAGGCCCCGCCCGAAGTGGAACAGCGCCGCGCCCTGCATCACGGTGTTGTCGAGGTCGAAGAACGCCGCCGCCCGCTCGTCGCCGTGGACCGGGAAATCCGGTTCCCCGGTGACCGGTGCCTCCTGCGTGGATTTGCGGGCTGCCTCCGCCGAGGCCTCGCCTGCCAACACGCTCCGCGCCGTGGCGGAGCGCCTACGGGGGGTGAGCCATCCGAGAGCGGCCATGCCCGTGAGCATAGCCAGTTTGTTCGGGCGTACCGGAGTCGAGAGGTTCGCAGGCTGTGAACTCTCCGCGACCGTGTCGTTAAACGGCTCGTCCGGCCGGCGCGGCGGCGTGCGGCCGGGGCGGGCGGACTGCTCGTCCCGGCGGGGCTCCCCGACGGGCCGCACCGCGGGAGAATGGCCGACATGAGTCCCCTGTTCCGCGGAAAGACCTCTCAGCGCCCTGAGAACCATCTCGTCACCCTCATCCGCAAACCCGGCTGCCACCTGTGTGATGACGCACAGACCGTCGTCGAGAAGGTGTGTGCCGATCTCGGCGTTCCCTGGGAGTCCAAGGACATCACCCAGGACCGCCAACTCCACGACCAGTACTGGGAGCAGATCCCCGTCGTGCTGGTCGACGGCAGGCAGCACACCTTCTGGCGTGTGAACGAGGGCCGGCTGCGCAAGGCACTGACCGAGCAGTCCAAGTAGTCCGGATGGTCGCTTAGGATCGATGGCGACGTGGTCTCGGGGGCGATGATCGTGAGGAGCGTGTGCGGTTTTGCCCCCAATGAGAGAGGAACGAGTGCGCGAGTGCGCCGGTTCCGCGTCCGTGCGCCGGGGGCGCGTGACCCCGGTCACGTTGGCCGGGCAAATCGGACACCATCTTTGTGCACGCGTTCACAAAGACATAGCCTGCATTCGACGGGGCGGTCATGTAGGGACGTATGACCGCCTAGAGCCCCGCTCTACCCGCAGGAGCACCGTGGCAACTGGCCGAACACACCGACCGGCGACCCGTAGCCGAGGGATTCCCGAGGCCACCGTCGCCAGGCTTCCGCTGTACCTCCGTGCCCTCACCGCGCTCTCGGAGCGCTCGGTACCCACGGTCTCCTCCGAGGAGCTGGCGGCCGCGGCGGGCGTGAACTCCGCGAAGCTGCGCAAGGACTTCTCCTACCTCGGCTCCTACGGGACCAGGGGCGTCGGCTACGACGTCGAGTATCTCGTGTACCAGATCTCCCGTGAACTCGGCCTGACCCAGGACTGGCCGGTTGTGATCGTCGGTATCGGTAACCTCGGCGCCGCGCTCGCCAACTACGGCGGCTTCGCCTCCCGTGGCTTCCGGGTCGCCGCGCTCATCGACGCCGACCCCACGATGGCAGGAAAGCCCGTGGCCGGCATCCCGGTGCAGCACACCGACGAGCTCGAGTCGATCATCCAGGGCAACGGCGTCTCCATCGGCGTGATCGCCACCCCGGCCGGCGCCGCCCAGCAGGTCTGCGACCGGCTGGTGGCCGCCGGGGTCACCTCCATCCTGAACTTCGCGCCGACCGTCCTGAACGTCCCCGAGGGCGTCGACGTGCGCAAGGTCGACCTCTCCATCGAGCTGCAGATCCTCGCCTTCCACGAGCAGCGCAAGGCCGGCGAGGAGGCCGCCGCCGAGGGTGCCGTACCGGCGGTCGCCGCCCGCAAGCGGTCCGCCCACGAAGGGCCAGACGGGGACGTCCCCGCCGTGATGCCGGCATGAGCCTCCTCGTCGTCGGACTGAGCCACCGCAGCGCGCCGGTCAGCGTGCTGGAGCGGGCCTCCCTCAGCGCGGACGCGCAGCTCAAGCTGGTCCAGGACACCGTCGCCGCCGAGCCCGCCACCGAGGCCGCGGTGCTGGCCACCTGCAACCGCATCGAGCTGTACGCCGACGTGGACAAGTTCCACGCCGGTGTCGCCGAGCTGTCCACGCTGCTCGCCCAGCACAGCGGGCTCGGCCTGGAGGAACTCACCCCCTATCTCTATGTGCACTACGAGGACCGGGCCGTCCACCACCTGTTCTCGGTGGCCTGCGGGCTGGACTCGATGGTGGTCGGCGAGGGGCAGATCCTCGGCCAGATCAAGGACTCCCTCGCCAAGGCGCAGGACCAGCACACCGCCGGACGGCTCCTGAACGACCTGTTCCAGCAGGCGCTGCGGGTCGGCAAGCGCGCCCACTCCGAGACCGGCATCGACCGCGCCGGGCAGTCCCTGGTCACCTTCGGCCTGGAGCAGCTGGCTGCCGGAGGCGATGTGGCGGCGTGGGCCCGCGGCAAGAAGGCCCTGGTCATCGGCGCCGGTTCGATGTCCTCGCTGGCCGCCGCCACGCTGGCGCGGGCCGGGGTCGCCGAGGTCGTCGTCGCCAACCGCACCTTCGACCGCGCCGAGCGCCTCGCCGCGATCCTGAGCGAGGGCGACGACACGGACGTGCTGGCCCGCGCGGTACCGATGGAGTCGGTGCCGGTCGAGCTGACACGTGCCGACGTGGCCGTCTCCTGCACCGGAGCGACCGGCCTGGTGCTGACCGCCGACGCGGTGGTGACGGCCGTCGAGGGCCGCACCGGCGAGCCGGTCGCGGAGACCGGCAGTGACCGCCGTGGCACCGCCGCCGCCACGGACGTGCGAGAGGGGCGCGACGTCCGCGAGACGCCGCTGCCGCCCACCTCCGTCGCCGAGGACGGCTGCCCGCTGGACCTGTCCACCGTGCCGTCCGGCTTCTCCGTCATGGGCGAGGCCGCCGTGGCCGGCATGGACGCGGCGACGCTGGAGCAGCACGCGGCGTGGGTCGCGGGCGGCACGGCCGTGGACCGGACGCGGGAGAGCGGGCGCCGCAGCCCCGAGGCGGACGCCGAGGCCGACGCCGAGCTGATCACCGCGCTCGCCGCCACCGCCGCGACCGTCGGCCGCATCCCGGAGCGCCGCCGGCCCGAGCCGGTCGCCGAGGTGCCGCGCCCACGGCCCGCGCTCTTCCTGCTCGACCTGGCGATGCCGCGGGACATCGACGCCGCCGTGCACCGGCTGGGCGGGGTGCGGCTGGTGGACATCGAATCGCTGGCCGAGGCCTCCGCCGACGCACCGATGGCGGCCGACGTCGACATGGTCCGCCGGATCGTCGCCGACGAGGTCGCCGCCTTCGGCGCGGCGCAGCGGGCCGCGCACATCACGCCCACCGTCGTGGCGCTGCGCAGCATGGCCGCGGAGGTCGTGGCCGGCGAGATCGCCCGGCTGGAGGGGCGGCTGCCCGGCCTCGACGACAAGCACCGCGCGGAGATCACCCAGACCGTCAAGCGCGTCGTCGACAAGCTGCTGCACGCGCCGACCGTGCGGGTCAAGCAGCTCGCGGCGGAGCCCGGCGGCGCCGGGTACGCGGACGCGCTGCGCACCCTGTTCGACCTCGACCCGGAGACGGTCGCGTCCGTCTCCCGGGCCGGAAACAGCACCGAGAAGAACCGAGGGCCGGCATGACTGACAAGGCACTGAGGCTGGGGACCAGGCGGAGCAAGCTCGCCATGGCCCAGTCCGGGCAGGTGGCCGAGGCCGTGAGCCAGGTGACCGGGCGGCCCGTCGAGCTGGTCGAGATCACCACGTACGGCGATGTGTCGCGGGAGCAGCTCGCGCAGATCGGCGGCACGGGCGTGTTCGTGGCGGCACTGCGTGAGGCGCTGCTGCGGGGTGAGGTCGACTTCGCGGTTCATTCGCTGAAGGACCTGCCGACCGCGCAGCCCGACGACCTGGTGGTGGCCGCCGTGCCGCAGCGCGAGGACCCGCGGGACGTGCTCGTCGCCCGGGACGCGCTGAAGTTCACCGATCTGGCCGCGTCCTCCCCGACCGGGGTGGCGCGGATCGGTACTGGTGCGCCCCGGCGCATGGCGCAGCTGAACGCGTACGCCCGCGCGCACGGGCTGGAGATCGAGACGGTGCCGATCCGCGGCAACGTCGACACCCGGATCGGGTACGTCCGCAAGGGCGAGCTGGACGCCGTCGTGCTCGCCGCCGCCGGACTGAACCGGATCGGCCGGACCGACGAGGTGACCGACTTCCTGTCGGTCGACACGGTTTTGCCCGCCCCCGGCCAGGGGGCCCTGGCGATCGAATGCTCCGCGGACGACGCGGATCTGATCGCCGCGCTCGGCGAGCTCGACGACCCGCTCACGCGGGCCGCCGTGACGGCCGAGCGGTCCCTGCTCGCCGCCCTGGAGGCCGGCTGCAGCGCCCCCGTGGGCGCGTTGGCCGACCTTCCCCTGCTCTCGGCTCCGCTCGAGCGGGGGGACCCCCAGGCCCACGGGCAGATTGTCAAGGAAATGCGCCTGCGGGGCGTCGTCGGCACCACCGACGGCTCCACGCTGGTGCAGCTGTCCACCACCGGTCCCGTGCCCGAGACGCAGGACCAGGCGCTGGCGCTCGGTCGCGAACTCGCCACCGACATGCTTGCCCAGGGCGCGGCCGGTCTGATGGGGGAGCGAGCACGATGAGCCCCACCACCCTTCCCGCCGGTCCGGAACACGGGCACGTCACCTTCCTCGGTGCCGGACCCGGGGATCCGGGACTGCTGACTCTGCGCGCCGTGGAGGCGCTGGCGAACGCGGACGTCCTCGTCGCCGAGCACGAGGTGCTCGACGTCGTACGTACGCATGCGCGGCAGGGCGTCGCCGAGGTGCAGACCGACGGTGACGAGTCCTCGTCGGGCACGCCTCAGCTCACGGTCGTTGACGGCACGTCAAAAACCGTTGGTGCCCCTGCGATGAGGGATGCCGCACATCTTGTCATGGAGGCCGCGCGGGGCGGCAGGCGGGTCGTGCGTGCGGTGTCCGGTGACCCCGGGCTCGACACGTACGCCGCCGAGGAGATGCTGGCCTGCGCCGCCGCCGGAGTCCCCTTCGAGGTGGTCCCCGGCATCGCGGCCGCCGTCGGCGTCCCCGCGTACGCCGGTGTGCCGCTGCGCGACGCCGAGGGCGCGGACGTCCGGTTCGTGGACGCCCGTACCGCCTCGGACCGCTGCTGGACCGAGGTCGGCGCCTCCGACGGCACGGTCGTGGTGTCGACCACGCTGGACTCGGTGGCGGCGGCCGCGGGCGAGCTGGTGTCGGCGGGCCGCAAGCCGGACACCCCGCTGACGGTGACGATCGCCGGCACCACGACCCGCCAGCGCACCTGGACGGCGACCCTCGGCACGATCGCGCAGACGCTGAAGCAGGCGAAGGTGCTGCCGTCCCCGGACGGCGGCCGCCCGGTGATAGCCGTGGTCGGCGAGCGCAGCGCCACCGCCCGGCGCGACCAGCTGTCGTGGTTCGAGTCCAAGCCGCTGTTCGGCTGGAAGGTGCTCGTGCCGCGGACCAAGGAGCAGGCGGCGTCGCTCTCCGACCAGCTGCGGTCCTACGGGGCCGTGCCGCACGAGGTGCCGACCATCGCCGTCGAGCCGCCGCGCACGCCCCAGCAGATGGAACGTGCGGTCAAGGGCCTGGTGACCGGCCGCTACGAGTGGATCGCGTTCACCTCGGTCAACGCGGTCAGGGCGGTCCGGGAGAAGTTCGAGGAGTACGGCCTCGACGCCCGCGCCTTCGCCGGGATCAAGGTCGCCGCGGTCGGCGAGCAGACGGCTAAGGCCCTGATCGCCTTCGGCGTCAAGCCGGACCTGGTGCCGAGCGGCGAGCAGTCGGCCGCCGGCCTGCTGGAGGACTGGCCGCCGTACGACCCGGTCTTCGACCCGATCGACCGCGTCTTCCTGCCCCGTGCGGACATCGCCACGGAGACGCTCGTCGCCGGGCTGATCGAGCTGGGCTGGGAGGTGGACGACGTCACCGCCTACCGGACGGTGCGCGCCTCGCCGCCGCCGGCCCAGACCCGTGAGGCGATCAAGGGCGGCGGTTTCGACGCGGTCATGTTCACGTCGTCCTCGACGGTGCGGAACCTGGTCGGCATCGCGGGCAAGCCGCACAACGTGACGGTGATCGCCTGCATCGGCCCGGCCACGGCCAAGACCGCGGAGGAGCACGGGCTGCGGGTCGACGTGATGGCGCCCGAGCCGTCCGTGCTGAAGCTGGCCGAGGCGCTGGCCGAGTTCGGCGCCAAGCGCCGGGCGGCGGCGATCGAGGCCGGCGACCCGGTGACCCGGCCGAGCGAGCGGCGGCCGGGGGCGCGCAGACGCCGGTCGACGACCACGTGAGGTGAGGCGGGGCGCCCTCGACGGGGCCGCCCCGCCTCGGCGACGCAGGGCTGTGGGCCGACACGTTCCGGGCTCGCGGTGGTGGACACCGGGGCCACGGCATCCCGCGCCCGGGATCGCTAGGGCATGTCGCCGTACGCGGTGGCGTACGGCAGGAAGTCGGCCCACGTGGTGGGGGTGAGGGCGATGCGGGGTCCGTGGGGGTTCTTGGAGTCGCGGACGAGGATGCGGTGGGGGATGGCGGCGACCTCCACACAGGACGGGCCGTCGTCCGAGCTGTAACTGCTTTTTATCCACCCCAGCTCGCTACCGGCTCCGCCAGAGGACTTGAGGGTCATGACTCTCCCAGCACTTTCTCGATGAAGGCCAACGACTCCCGTGGCGTGAGAGCCTGCGCCCGGATGATCCCATAGCGCATGTCGAGGATCGTGGTCTCTTTCGGGTCGGTGATCGCGCGGTTGGTGAGCTGTACCTCGTAGAGGCCGACTGTGGTTCCGTCCTTCAGCTTGAGCAGCCGGAAGGGGCCGCCGAGGCCCGAGTTCTCCTCTCGGCCCAGCGGCAATACCTGTAGGTCCACGTTCGGCTGCTCGGCTGTTTCCAACAGCCGTTCGAGTTGTCCGCGCAGCACCATCTCGCCGCCGATCCGGCGGCGGAGGGTCGCTTCACACAGCACGAAGCTGAACATAGGGTTGCAAAAGAGGATCTCCTGCCGGGCCATCCGTGCCGCAACCCGCTGGTCCAGTTCCTCTTCCATGAACGGCGGGCGACGGGAACTGAACACGGCCCGGGCGTACTCCCTGGTCTGCAACAGGCCGTCGATGACCGAGTTGTTGTAGGAGCAGATCTCTACAGCCCCGGCCTCCAGGCGCTTCACGTCCCGCACCTTCTTCGGATACCGGACCTCCGCCACATCCCGCTTCAGTGCCGCGATCTTGCCTCCGGCCCCCAGTACCTCGTCCGCGCCGTCCAGATACTCGGGACGGGGGATGCGCCGCCCCCGCTCCACCGACGACGCCAGGTCCTCCCCGTACCCGATGGCCGCACCGAACTCGGCCTGGGTGAGCCCGGCCGCCTCGCGCCACAGCTTCAGTTGCCGGGACACCGTCCGCATGACGGCCCCGGCCTCCTCGTCATCCGGCCCCGCGTCCCAGTCGCTCACGTCCGTTGCCCTCCCGATACCCCTTGGCCGTACGGGCCGCTCTCTTTACAGCGTACGCACGCATGAACACGTTGGGTGACGGTAATCGGTGAACAACCGGAGGCCGGAAACTCGGGAGCCGGTGGGCTGTCCGCCGGGGGTGCGGGCGGTCAAAGAGAAAGAACTGTGGGGAAAGAACCTTCCCAACCCGACCAAACCCCGTGTACGTCACCCGGGGGAGTGAACCGCCGCAACTCGGCTGGCGCGGTGGGGGATTGGGCGGGCAGTCTCGGGCCAGACAACCGCAGACATGCATCGGCCCCCGCCGGGACGGCAATCCCAGTGCGAGGGCCTGACCAACGAGGAAGAACGGACCTTCCCCATGGCTGAGACGAAGCCTAACGCTGCCCTGCGCCCGCGTCAGGGCGTTCCGCACAGCGCCACCCACTCCGGTGTCACCCACGTACGTGCGTACCAGCCCAACCGGTACACGATCATCGGGAACCACCTGGCCCAGCACCGGGGGCTGTCCCTGACCGCCATCGGGCTCGCCGTCCACATCCTGTCGCTGCCGGAGGGCGCCTCCGCGGACATCCGCACCCTCGCCGCCCACTTTCCCGAGGGACGCGACCGCATCGCCTTCGCGCTGCGGGAGCTGGAGGCGACCGGGTACATCGACCGGGTGCGGGAGCGGGTCGGCGGTGGGCGGGTGGTCACGCGGACGTACGCCCACCATGCCCCGGCCCTGAGCCGGGCCGCGGCGGAGCGGCAGATGCCGCGCGAGGCGTGCGAGGCGGGTGGCAGCGAGGCGGCCGTAGCCGTACGGGACGAACCCCCGGCACGGGAGTGCGTACCGCCCCCGCCCGCTGACCGTGTCGAGCCTGCGGAGCCGCCCCGCAGTGAGCATCACGACCAGGCCTTCGCCCTCCTCGCGGGTCTGCGCCGCACGGACAGCCGCCTCACCCTCTCCGCGCGGGACGTGCACCGGCTGACCCCGGCGGTCACCGCCTGGTTCGACAACGGGATCGGCAGGGCGGCCGTGCACCACGCCCTGACCGCCGACCTTCCCGCCCTCGTGAAATGCCCGGCCAGCCTGCTCGCCCACCGGCTGCGAGAACTGCTCCCGCCGCCCTTGCCACCCCAGCCGGAGGCCCCTGCAACCGGCACCGGGACCGGGCGGCACCGGCCGCACCCGTTCCAGGACTGCGACGGCTGTCATCGCGTCTTCCGCGCACCCGAGCCGGGCCGCTGCCGCGACTGCCGCTCCGTGTCCCCTGCCCGCACGGCGACGGTGGATGCCGTGCGTGCGGCCTGAGCCGGGCCCGGCGTCCGGTCAGACCGCGTCCACCGGCACCGCGTGGCCGTAGCGCAGGAGGTCCGCCGGGTCGTAGTGCTGCTTGGCGCGGACCAGGCGGGCGTAGACGTCCGGGGTCCACGCGCGGGCCCGGTCGGTGGCGTTGCCGGGGGCGCCGTGGATGTTGACCAGGGTGCAGCCGGTGCCGTAGGGGGCCATCGCCCCGCAGAGGCCCCGGAGGGCGCGTTCGACGTGTGCGGCGGCCTGTGGAGCGGCCAGGACCGCGACGATTTCGAGCAGGTGGCCGGCGTCGCGTCCGCTGACGGCGTCCGCGACGGGCGTGGGGCGGGCCAGGGCGCCGCCCATGTGGCGCAGTCCCACGTTCAGGATCGGGTAGTCCTCCGCTGCCCCGGGGCCGGCCTGGCCGAGGAGGGCCCGCCGCGCCTCGGGGGGCAGTTCGCGCAGCAGTGCGCACGTCTCGCGGGCGGGGAGCGGGTCGGACGGTTCCGCGTAGACGCTGTCGATGGCGGTGTACGGGATCTCCTCGACGGTGTCGATCGCCACCGGGGCGGCGGCGCGGATCGGTGCCAGCAGGCGCTCGCCCTCGGCCGTGTCGCCGGTCCAGGCCACCGCGACGCGGGCCCAGAAGCCGCCCCTCAGCGGCTCCGGGATCTGGGGGAGCGGGGGCAGGCGCAGGAGTGAGAAGGCGCTGCACATCTGTTCCGGTACGGTCCGCGTCCAGTCGGCCCAGGCGCTCAGCAGGGCCTCGGCGTGCTCACCGCGGCAGTGGACGCCGCCGCCGAGGATGCGGGAGAGCGGCAGCAGTTCGCACACCAGGGAGGTCACCACACCCACGTTGCCCTTGCCGCCGCGCAGCGCCCAGAACAGCTCGGGTTCATGCAGGGCGTCCGTGTGGCGCAGGGTGCCGTCGGGGGTGACGACCTCGAAGGAGCGGACGTGGTCGGCGGCGTAGCCGTAGGTGCGGCCGAGGACGGGGAGGCCGCCGCCCAGGGTGTAGCCGACGGCGCCGACGTCCGTGGAGGAGCCGCTGAGCGCGGCCAGCCCGTGCGGGGCACCCGCCTCCAGGACGTGCCGCCACTTCGCGCCGGCGGCGATCGTCGCGGTGCGCTCGCGCGGGTCGACGTGGACGTCCGTCATCCGGCTCGTGGTGACCAGCAGGCCGCCGATGATCGGGAAGTTGGCGCCGTGACCGGTGGCCTGCACGGCGACCGGGGTGCCGGTGGCGGCGGCCCAGCGCATGGCGGCCACCACGTCGTCGGCGCAGGTGGCTCCGACGACGAGGTCGGGATTGTGGGGCGCGGCCAGGTTGAAGCCGGTCACCTCGGCGGCGTAGGCGTCGTCGCCGGGGTACAGGACCGGGCCGCGGACGGCGCCGGACAGGTCGGGGCGGGGGTGGTGGGTGGCGGTCATCGCGTCCTCCGCGGTGCGGCTACGGAGGGACGGCGGCGGCACCGGTCAGGCGTCGACGAGCGGCGGAAGGCGGACGCCGTCGGGGTCCTTGTCGCAGGGATCGGGTTCGTGGCGCAGGGAGTTGCCGGGTCCCTGTTCCACCAGCATCCTCCCGGCCGGGGCCGCCCGCACGCGGGGGCCGTCGCACCGACTGGGCGTCGGCAAAGGCACCGCCGGGGCGGGCGTAGCGTAGGTGGCATGACGACGTACGGATCCTTCCCCGGCACCCGGCCCCGGCGGCTGCGGACCACCCCGGCCATGCGTCGGATGGTCGCCGAGACCCGGCTGCACCCCGCCGACCTCATCCTTCCGGCCTTCGTGCGCGAGGGTGTGAGCGAGCCGGTGCCGATCGGGGCGATGCCGGGGGTCGTGCAGCACACGCGGGACACCCTGAAGAAGGCCGCCGCGGAGGCGGTGGCGGCCGGGGTCTCCGGGATCATGCTGTTCGGCGTGCCGGAGGAGTCGAAGAAGGACGCCGCGGGGACGGCGGGTACCGATCCGGACGGGATCCTGCAGGTCGCGCTGCGCGATGTGCGGGCCGAGGTCGGTGACGAGCTGCTCGTCATGTCCGACCTGTGTCTCGACGAGTTCACCGACCACGGGCACTGCGGGGTACCGGACGCCGAGGGGCGGGTCGACAACGACGCCACCTTGGAGCGGTACGCCGAGATGGCGCAGGTGCAGGCCGACGCCGGGGCCCATGTGGTCGGCCCGAGCGGGATGATGGACGGGCAGATCGGCGTCATCCGGGACGCGCTCGACCAGATCGGGCGGGAGGACGTCGCCATCCTCGCCTACACCGCCAAGTACGCCTCCGCCTTCTACGGGCCGTTCCGGGAGGCCGTCGGGTCGTCCCTCAAGGGCGACCGGAAGACCTATCAGCAGGACGCCGCCAATGCGCGGGAGTCGATGCGGGAGCTGGCGCTCGACCTCGAAGAGGGCGCCGACATGGTGATGGTGAAGCCGGCGGGGCCCTACCTCGACATCCTCGCGCGCGTCGCGGACGCAGTGGACGTACCGGTCGCCGCGTACCAGATCTCCGGCGAGTACGCGATGATCGAGGCCGCCGCCGAGAAGGGCTGGATCGAGCGGGACCGGGCGATCCTGGAGACCCTGACCGGCATCAAGCGGGCCGGGGCGCGCAACATCCTGACGTACTGGGCGACCGAGGTGGCGCAGAAGCTGGGCCGGTAGCCCGCCCGGAGGCGGGCGCCCGGGCGGCCGGCGGGTGGCGGGCGGGGCCCCGCAGCCCGGCCCACATCGCGGAAATGTGCTTGTAGGCGGCACATACATCTCCCCTGCTTCCCGAGGTGGTCCGGCACGACGTGGCGTACGTCCCCGGGGCGCCCTCCTCCGCCGGGGACGCCGACCGTCGCACGCTCCGGCTGTGCTTCGTGACGCAGACGCCGGAGGAAACCACCGAGGGGCTGCGCAGGCCGGGGGAGGCGCTGGGGGCGGCCCGGTCGCCGGAGCGGCCATGACGCGGGCACCACGGGTGGCGGGATGGTGAGACACGCAGCGGTCCGGGTCGCAAATCCATAGATCTCTACCCGGGTCCAGGACATTGATGCGCCTTGCCTGCCCACCCGGAGGAGAGCGCCGCCGCACGACGGTGTACTTTCTCTCTTCGCAGGGGGAGGGAGGGGCGGCCGAGTCGCCCCGTGGCGCCCGTCGAGGGCGTTCTACCAAGGGGGAGGGCCGCGTGCGGCAGCGTCGGGCATGGGTGGCGGCGGCCACCGCGGTCGCCGGACTGGGCGGAGTGCTCTGCTTCCAGGGGCTGACCGGTACCTCGGACCAGGACGGGACGGTCGGCGCGGGGCCGACGCCGGTCAGTGCCGAGTCGCGGACCGTGCGGTTGACGATGGATGACGAGGGCCGTTCCGCCTCTCTTCCGCAGCGTGACACGGAGCCGTTCAGCATGCTGGGCGTCACATGGACCGATCCGTCGGCACGCGTGAGCGGCACGGTCGAGGTCCGGACGCGCTCCACGGAGTCCGGGCAGTGGTCGACGTGGCTGCGACTCGAAGGCGACAGCGGTCAGGGCGAGAGGGGAGCCTCGCGCGGCGGCACCGAACCCGCGTGGGCCGGGCCCTCGGACGGCGTCGAGGTTCGTCTGCGCGCGGCGGACGGGAGGACATCGGCCGGGCTCCCCGCCGGTCTGCGACTGGACATGATCGACCCCGGCAGTGGCAGGGCCAGCGGTATGGAGCCGGCGGCGTTCGCCGTCGAGGAGTCCGCGTCCCCGCCTCCGGCCGAGGTGCCCGCGTCCCCGCCTCCGGCCGACGTGCCCTCGGAGTCGGCCGATGCTCCCACGCCCTCGGCGGCACCGACCGAACCGGAGACTCCCCCGGCCGGCGCCACACCCGAGGAGCCCGCCGGCACCGGTTCGGCGACCCCGTCCGGTACCCCGAGCATCTCCCCGACGCCCTCCGCCCCCGAGTCCTCCGCATCGTCGAGCCCCGCGCCGACGGTGAGCGTCCCCCCGGCCCCGCCGTCCACCGTGCAGCAACCGCCGATCACCTCTCGGGCCGGCTGGGGCGCGGACGAGTCGATCAGCCCGGAGGAGCCGGGATATCTTCCCGGCGGCAGGATCAAGGCCGTCGTCGTCCACCACACCGCCGAGTCCAACAGCTACACCTGCGCCCAGGCCCCGGCGGTCGTCCGCGGCATCTACGCCTACCACGTGAAGCAGCTGGGCTGGAAAGACATCGGTTACAACTTCCTCGTCGACAAGTGCGGCACCGTCTACGAGGGCCGCAAGGGCGGCGTCGACCGGCCCGTCATGGGAGCGCACGCCTACGGCTTCAACTCCGAGACCACCGGCATCTCCGTGCTCGGCACCTACACCGACACCGCCCCGTCACAGGCCGCGATGGCCGCCGTGGCGCGGGTGGCCGCCTGGAAGCTCGGCCAGTACGGCGTCGATCCCGCGAGCACCGCCACGCTCACCGCGGGTGCGAGCGGCCGCAGTTACTCCGGCAAGACCTGGGCCAGTGGCGCCCAGGTGTCCTTCCCCGCCGTCCACGGCCACCGCGACGGCTACAACACCCAGTGTCCCGGTGACGCCTTCTACGGCCGGCTCGCCACCGTCCGTTCCTGGGCCGCCGGTCCCGTCACCGGCCTGGCCATCAAGTCGGTCACCGGCGCCGGGGTGTCCGGCACGACCTACTACACCAAAGCCGGCATCACGGTGAACTGGTCGGCAGGCACACCGTCATCGCTGATCTCGCGGTACGAGCTGCTCGTCGACGGCAAGCCCCTCTCCACCGCCGCGGCGACCGCCACCTCCGCCAAGGCCACCCTCGCCGTCGGCAGTCACAAGGTCGCGGTGGGGGCCGTGCACCAGTCCGGCAGGACCTCCACGACACCCGCGGCCACCGTCGTCGCGGAGACCACCGCCCCGAGCTTCACCACCAAGCCGAACCTCGCCCTGCGCACCGGCACGGTCAACACCACGGCCGTCCCGCTCACGCTGAAGTGGAAGGCCACCGACAGCGCCGCACTGAAGGAGGTACGCCTGACCGCGCCGGTCGCCAAGACGTACGGCCCCACCACCTACAGCGCCTCCCACACCGCGAAGTCCGGTGTGGCCACGACCTGGAGGATGACCGCCCACGACCAGGCCGGCAACGCTGCCTCCGCCTCTGTCACCGGCACTCCCGTCATCCTCCAGGAGACCTCCGCCACCCGTTCCGGCACCTGGAGCACCAAGTCGTCCACCAGCTACCTGGGCGGGAAGTCGTACTCCAGCACGGCCAGGAACGCGAGCCTGACGTGGACCTTCACCGGCCGGTCAGCGGCCTGGGTGGTCTCCCGCGCCTCGGGTTCCGGACAGGCGCACGTCTACGTCGACGGCGTCAAAGCCGCCACCGTCGACCTGAAGTCGGCCACCACCAAGTACCGCGACGCGATCTGGACCAGGACCTGGAGCACCAGCGCCAAGCACACCATCAAGATCGTCGTGGTCGGCACCCAGGGCCGTCCGACCGTCACCACCGACGGACTCGTCTACCTCCGATGACGTCTCCCCGGCCACGGGCGACGTCCGTGCCCGGGGCCCGGCTTCCGGGCAGCCCCCCGAGACCGACCCCGCCGTCCCCCTGGTCGGGACGTCTGCCGACCGTGGTGTTCCCCTCCCACGGCGGGACCGCACGTCACCGCCCGAAGGTGATGCCCGCCGCTCGCCTTGAACACACCCTTCCGGGAGCGTGGCGCCGGCCGCGGCTCACTCCACCCGGGTGGTGAAGCACTCGCGCTCGCCGTCCGCCGCGGGGCCGAAGCAGGCGCGCAGGACGGCTCCGGGGCGGGCCGCGGTCATGGTGGTGTGGATGTACGCCTCCGCGTCGAGGGCGTCCGCGATCTCGACGTCATGGGTGGGGCCGCCCGCGGCCACCTCCAGCCGGTCGCCGACGCGCGTCCCCCACATCCGGGCCCAGCCCGCCCGGCACTCCTCGCTGTAGCGCAGCTCCACCCGGGCCCCGGTGGCCGTGCGGTGCGTGGACAGGGTCTTCGGGGCGCCGCCGCAGATCATGTGCATCGGGTTCTGGCCCTCGCAGCCGGCGTCCCGGCAGCGCGGTCCGGGCGCGGACGGCGACGGGGCCGGCGGGGACGACCGAGATGTGCCGTCCTGGCGGGCCAGCAGGACGGCGGCCACCGCCACGCTGCCCGCGGCCAGCGCGCACAGCAGCACCAGGAGTGTCACGGCCGCCCTGCTCCGCCGGGCGCCGGTACGGCCGTCGTCCCGCGGTGGCGCCGGTGCCGGTGCCGGTGCCGCCACCGGTTCGGCAGGCGGCGGTGACGGCGTACCGCGTCCGCTCCACTCCGCCTCCGCGATCTCCCACAGGGCCAGGCACCGCCCGTCCGCTTCACCGGCGAGCCGGCACAGGTCCCGCACCGCCCGGCGGGGCGGCAGCGCCTTGCCGTTGAGATAGCGTTCCCACGAGGACTTGCTATACGTGGTGCGTTCCGCCAGGCCCGCCAGGCTCAGGCCGGTGCGCGCCTTCAGTTCCCGCAGCGCGGCGGTGAGCCGCGCCCGCTCCGGTGACGTGGACGTCGACGTACTGGTCATACCGTGGTCAACTCCGCAGCGCCCGCCAGGTGTGCGGGCCGATGATGCCGTCCACGACCAGACCCTCCCGCTTCTGGACGCGCTTGACGGCGCTCTGCGTCAGCGGGCCGTAGATCCCGTCGATCTCCCCCGGCTCCAGGCCCGCCCGGTGCAGCAGGCACTGCGCCTCGGCGACCTCCGGCCCGGCGTGCCCGTACGCCAGGATGGCGTCCCGGGTACGGCTGTTGCCCGCGTACCAGCGTCCGTCGATCCGTTCCACCCGGCAGCTGTAGGTGACCGGCGACCGGGCGGCCGACGCCGGAGCGGACGCCGGGGCGGTGGTGGCCGGGCCCGACTGGCCCGCCGCGTCCTCGCCGTCGCCGCCGGTCTTCTGGGCCACCAGCAGCACCGCCGAGGAGGCGGCCAGCACCAGGGCCACGGCCGCCGCCACCAGCGCGACGAGGGAGCGCCCGCGCAGGCGCTCGCGCGGCAACGTTCCGTGCGCATCGCCGGGCGTCTGCGGCGCGGACGCGTCCCCGCGCCGGTCCGCCCAGACCGCGGCGGCGACCTCGTGCAGGGCGAGCAGCCGGGTCGGCTCGTCACCGCCGAGCCGGGCGGCGGCCTCGACGGCCTCCCTCGGCGGCAGCGACCTGCCGTTCAGATACCGCTCCCACGACTTGGCGCTGTACCCGGTCTTCGCCGCCAACTGGCGCATGCTGAAACCGCCGTGGTCCTTCAGCCGGCGCAGGCGCACCACCAACTGGCGCACGCGCGGGTCGAGGTCTGCGGGCAGCTCTTTCCAACGCGACATGTTCCCCCCACTCGCGTACGCGGTCCCCGGTCACGGGACCCTTCCCCTGGCCGCATTCTGCCCCAGTGGCCCCGGTCCGTACCGAACGGTGGCTTCCGCACGGGTGCGGAATCGGCCACCCGCCCGTCCCGGGCGTCCCGCCGCACCGACTCGGCGGGCGGCGTCCTTGCAGGTCAGCGGGTGGGACGTCCCGTGAGTGCGTCAGTTCCGCGGCAACTGTGGAGACCTGTGCCCCGGGCCCCGCAGTCTTGGTGCCGAGCCGGCCGGTGCAGGCCGGCCCACCCAGACCTGAAGGGGGAACAGCATGTACCTGACCAAGAAGCTCGCTGTCGTCGCCAGTGGCGTGGCACTGACCGGGGGTCTGCTGGCCGGGAGCGCGGGGACGGCCGGGGCGGCACCGGCGGCACCGGCCGCGCCGACGGCGGCGAAGGACTGCCCGTCGGGCTGGTTCTGCGTCTGGTCCGGGAAGAACTACACCGGCCGGATGCAGAAGGTCGCGGGCAAGAACGAGGACCTGACCAAGTACTCGGTCTTCCAGGGCTTCAGGTCGTGGTACAACCACGGCGCGTCCTGCGACTTCAAGTGGTACTCGGCGAAGAACTACCGCGGCTCCAGCGGTGTCATCCCGAGGGGCTACAAGACGACCGACAGCGCGTACCACTACATCAAGTCCAACAAGTGGGTCAACTGCCGCTGACGCGCCCTGGTCCGACCGTCTGAACCGACCCCATGAACGGCCGCGGCCCGTCCTCCCAGCGGGGGAGAGGACGGGCCGCGGTTCGTCGCAGAGGCGCGCTCAGAGCCGCTCGGGGGTGCGGATGCCCAGCAGGGCCATGCCCCGGTGCAGCGTCCCGGCCGTCACGTCGCACAGGAACAGCCGGTTGGCCACCTGCTCCGGCGTCCCGGCCTTCAGCACCGGGCACTTGTCGTAGAACGACGTGTACAGCGACGCCAGTTGGTACAGGTAGGCCGTCAGCTTGTGCGGGGCGTACTCCGCGGCCGCCTCCGCCACCGTCTCCCCGAAGGCGTCGAGGTGCAGGCCCAGCGCGCGCTCGGCCTCGTGCAGCGCCAGCTCCGGGTGGGCCTGCGGGCGGGTGTCGCCGGCCTTGCGCAGGATGGACCGGATACGGGCGTAGGCGTACTGGAGGTAGACCGACGTGTCGCCGTTCAGCGAGACCATCTGGTCCAGGTCGAACTTGTAGTCGCGGTTCGCCGACGTCGACAGGTCCGCGTACTTCACCGCGCCGATGCCCACCTGGGTGCCCCGCTCGGCGATCTCCTCCTCGGACAGGTCCTGGGCCTTCTCCCGGACGACCGCCGAGGCGCGGTCGATCGCCTCGTCGAGGAGGTCGACCAGCCGGACCGTCTCGCCCTCACGGGTCTTGAACGGCTTGCCGTCCTTGCCGAGCACCGTGCCGAAGGCGAGCTGGACGGCCTTGACGTCCTCGTTGAGCCAGCCGGCCTTCCGCGCCGTCTCGAAGACCATCTTGAAGTGCAGCGACTGTCGGGCGTCGACCACGTACAGCAGCGTGTTCGCCTTGAGGTTGAACACGCGGTCGCGGATCGCCGACAGGTCGGTGGCCGCGTAGCCGTAGCCGCCGTCCGACTTCTGCACGATCAGCGGGACCGGCTTGCCGTCCGGGCCCTTGATGTCGTCGAAGAACACGCACAGCGCGCCCTCGGAGCGGACCGCGACGCCGGACTCCTCCAACAGCCGGCAGGTCTCCGCCAGCATGTCGTTGTACCCGGACTCGCCGACGATGTCCGCGTCCTGGATCTCCATGTCCAGCTTGTCGAAGACGGAGAAGAAGTAGATCTTCGACTCGTCGACGAACTTCTGCCACATGGCCAGTGTCCGCGGGTCGCCCGCCTGGAGGTCGACCACCCGGCGC
Organism: Streptomyces hamibioticus; assembly: GCF_047946815.1. Classification (NCBI taxonomy): domain Bacteria; kingdom Bacillati; phylum Actinomycetota; class Actinomycetes; order Kitasatosporales; family Streptomycetaceae; genus Streptomyces; species Streptomyces hamibioticus. The sequence continues at coordinate 3,215,359 of NZ_JBKKQY010000001.1, read as the reverse complement.
CGGGCCCGCGTCTTGAACTCCTCGTCGGCGTCGAAGAGCCTGCGGGCCGCCTTGTAGAGCCGGTCGAGGTTGGACATCGCCTCCTCGCCGGAGGCCTGGAGGTCCTCGCCGGTCTTGTGGTCCAGCTCGTGCGGGTGCTCGTCCAGGTACTGGATGAGCATGCCGAACTGGGTGCCCCAGTCGCCGATGTGGTGCCGGCGGACCACCGTCTCGCCGGTGAACTCCAGCAGCTGCGCCACCGAGTCGCCGATCACCGCGGAGCGCAGGTGGCCGACGTGCATCTCCTTGGCCACGTTCGGCTGGGCGTAGTCGATCACCGTGGTGCCCGGGTGCCCGGCGTACGGCACGCCGAGGCGGCCGGTGTCGTCCGCGTACCGCGCGGCGAGGTTCTCGGTGATCGCCCGGTCGCCGATGGTGATGTTCAGGAAGCCGGGGCCGGAGACCTCGATGTCCTGGATCAGACCGCCGGTGGTGATGTGCGAGACGACCTCGGCGGCCAGCTCCCGGGGGTTCGCCTTCGCCTTCTTGGCCAGTGCGAGGATGCCGTTGGCCTGGTAGTCGGCCCGGTCGCTTCGTCGCAGCAGCGGGTCCGCGCCGGCCGCCTCGGGCCGGGTGGCCGTCAGGGCGGACGCGAGCTGCTGCTGGACGGAGTCGCTGAGGGACGTGACCGAGGCCATAAGTTGGGGTGCCGTTCTCCTCGTGGGGATGGATAGACCCGGCCAGTATCCCATGGGGGGTAAACCGGTTTTCGCGGACGCGGTCGCGACTGGGACAATGGAGCGGCCGGCCGTGCGACCGTACCGGCTGCCCAAGATGGAGAAAGAAGGACGTGCCGATCGTGGCTCAGAGCACAGAGACCACCGACTGGGTCTCCCGTTTCGCGGACGAGGTCATCGCCGAGTCGGAGCGCCGTGCCCCGGGCAAACCGGTCGTCGTCGCGTCCGGGCTGTCCCCCTCCGGCCCCATCCACCTCGGGAACCTGCGCGAGGTCATGACCCCGCACATGGTCGCCGACGAGATCCGGCGGCGGGGGTATCAGGTCCGGCACCTGATCTCGTGGGACGACTACGACCGCTACCGCAAGGTGCCGGCCGGTGTCGCGGGGGTCGACGAGTCCTGGGCCGAGCACATCGGCAAGCCGCTCACCTCCGTCCCGGCCCCGAAGGGCTCCCCGCACGCGAACTGGGCCGAGCACTTCAAGGCCGCGATGGTCGAGGCGCTCGGCGAGCTGGGCGTGGAGTTCGACGGCATCAGCCAGACCGCGCAGTACACCTCCGGTGTCTACCGCGAGCAGATCCTGCACGCCATGCGGCACCGCGCGGACATCGACGCGATCCTCGCCCAGTACCGGACCAAGAAGGCCCCGGCGAAGAAGCAGCAGCAGAAGCCGGTCGACGAGGCCGAGCTGGAGGCCGCCGAGGGCTCCGGCGCGGCGAGCGAGGACGACGGCAGCTCCGGCTCCGCCGGGTACTTCCCGTACAAGCCGTACTGCGGCAACTGCGAGAAGGACCTGACGACCGTCGCCGCCTACGACGACGACTCCACCGAGCTGACGTACGCCTGCACCGCGTGCGGCTTCTCCGAGACGGTCCGGCTGAGCGAGTTCAACCGCGGCAAGCTGGTCTGGAAGGTCGACTGGCCCATGCGCTGGGCGTACGAGGGCGTGATCTTCGAGCCCAGCGGTGTCGACCACTCCTCGCCGGGGTCGTCGTTCCAGGTCGGTGGCCAGATCGTCGGGATCTTCGGCGGCAAGCAGCCGATCGGGCCGATGTACGCGTTCGTCGGCATCAGCGGCATGGCCAAGATGTCCTCCTCGCGCGGCGGCGTCCCGACGCCCGCCGACGCGCTGAAGATCATGGAGCCGCAGCTGCTGCGCTGGCTGTACGCGCGGCGCAGGCCCAACCAGTCCTTCAAGATCGCCTTCGACCAGGAGATCCAGCGGCTGTACGACGAGTGGGACCGGCTCGACGCCAAGGTCGCCGACGGCACCGCGCTGCCGGCCGACGTCGCCGCGCACTCGCGCGCCGTGCGCACGGCCGCCGGTGACCTGCCGCGGACGCCGAGGCCGCTGCCGTACCGGACGCTGGCCTCGGTCGCCGACGTCACCGCCGGCCACGAGGACCAGGCGCTGCGCATCCTGAGCGAGCTGGACCCGTCCGACCCGCCGGCCTCGCTGGCGGAGGCCCGGCCGCGGTACGACAAGGCCGAGGCGTGGATCAACACGTACGTGCCCGCCGACCAGCGGACCATCGTGCGTGAGGAGCCCGACGCCGAGCTGCTGAAGTCGCTGGACGAGCAGGGCCGCCAGTCGCTGCGGCTGCTGCTGGACGGCCTGGCCGAGCACTGGTCGCTGGACGGGCTGACCCACCTCGTCTACGGCGTGCCCAAGGTGCAGGCCGGGTTCTCCGCCGACGCCACGCCGAAGGAGCTGCCGCCGGAGATCAAGACCGCCCAGCGGTCCTTCTTCGCCCTGCTCTACCACCTGCTCGTGGGCCGCGACACCGGTCCGCGGCTGCCGACGCTGCTGCTGGCGGTGGGGCAGGAGCGGGTGCGGCGCCTGCTCGGCGAGTAGCCGGCGGCAGGCGCGCGGACCGCGTGCTACGACGAAAGGGGGGCGCCCGGCGAACACCGGGCGCCCCCTTTCGTCGTCAGCGGGTCAGCGGGTCAGGGCGAAGCCGGCGAACAGGACGCCGACCACACAGACGGCGAGGAAGACCTGGTGGCCGGCCCGGGCCTTCAGGTGGTGAGTGGGCTCTCCCCGGCGCCACAGCTCCAGCACCTCCCGGAACAGCCTCCGCTGGGGCAGCAGTCCGAGCGTCAGGCCGATGTGGGCGCAGGAGTACATGACGAGTGCCTCGGCCAGACCGAAGCCCTGCAACCGGCAGACGACGACCAGGACCGCGCCGAGGGTGACCATGGTCACCGGGTAGGCGATACGGAACGGGCGGAAGGGGATCCAGCTGCCCAGGACACAGCTGGACAGGGCGGTGGCGGCCGCGGCCAGCAGCAACAGCCCTGCGAGGGGTACGGATGTGAGCATGGGCGCCCTTCAGCGCTCGGCGGTCATCCTGTGATCATCCGATCATCCGAAAAGGGAACTCAGCGTACCGGTGCAGGGCGCCCCCTTGCCGTCGTACGTCAGGCGCTCACTGATAGCGCGCGGCGCGACGGCGCCGGGTGGGCTCGGTCATGTCGGCGATGACGCCGGCCCCGGTGCCGGGGGTCTCGTTCCAGGTCCGCAGCTTGGCGGCGACGCGGGGCAGGCGAGGGTCGCCGGGCCGTGCGGTGACGTGGAACAGGCCCTCGTGGGCCGGGCGGTCGTCGCCTCCCCACCGGAGCAGGCCCTCGGTGTCGGCGATGATGTCCCGGATGACGAGTTGCTGCGCCTTGGTGAAGCCGCCCCGCGCTCCGGGCGGGTAGGAACCCGGCCGGATCTGTACGGCGGTGCCCGAGGCCTGGTTCGAGAGCGGAAGGCGGCTGTCGCGGACGGCCGACGGAGCGACCCAGCCCACGAGTGGCGTGGGTTCGCCCGGCAGGCCGAGTGCGTCGATCTCGTAGTGGAAGCGCCTGACCGCGTGGATCAGCAGCGTTCCTGCGTCGCCCGTGCGTACCGCGACGTCCAGTCCGGTGCCGGGCACCGGGCGCGTGACGATGTCGCCGTCGGCGTCGACGGCCTTCTGCATGTCCCACTGGTTGGCGGACGGACGGCCGGTGAGGATGTGGCGGCGCCGGGCCTCGAACTCGCGCAGGGCCCGCTTGAGTTCCTCGTTCCTCGGGGGCTTCCGCTTCGAGGCCTGCGCCGGTGCCGCGCCGGGGAGCCGCGGTGCCGCGGTGGCCGGGGAGGCGAGGAGGCCGGTGGTGGTCAGGCCCGCGGCGGTGACGCCGGCCGTGGTGGCGAGGGCCCGTCTGCGGGACATCTCTCCGTGCATCGTGGTCAGCCTGCCTTCAGAGGTGTGGTGTGCCGTTTGCGGTGCAGGAGGGCGGAGGTGACGCCACAGGCCAGCGAGAGCAGCAGCAGCACGGCGATGGTCGGGTTGACGTAGTCGGGGACGACGATGGAGACGCTGCGTCCGTCCGACATGTGGCAGACCAGCCGCAGCGGCACGAAGTCCCCGGCGGCTTCGTCCAGCCGCACGCCGCTGCGCAGGTCGTCCAGGGTGAAGCAGTCCTCTCCGCCTTCCTTCCCGTAGAGGAGGAAGATGCGCAGGCACCCCCAGACGTACAGGGCGAGCGCCGCCGTGGCGCACAGGAGGGACAGGTCGCGCCACCGGGTGACGGGGGTGGAGGCGTGGCGGCGGCGCCGGGTCACCGCCGAGCCGAGGTAGGCGCAGAGGGCGACAACGGCGACCAGCCCGCCCATGATGATCGCGACGAGGACCAGGCCGTGGTGGCCCGTGCCGGTGCCGGACGCCGTTGTCATGAGGGTTCAGGCCTCCCGGATGAGGCGGTTGTACTTCTCGAAGATGGCGTAGAGGGGCATGCGCAACTCCGCGTCCGCCTCGGCCTCGGGGCCCGAGCCCTGGTAGCGGCGCAGGATCTCGTAGGTCTCGTCCGCGGTGTAGTCGAGTGCGGGCCTGCGCATCGGTGTCTCGTCCGAGTCGCCGGCCTTGCCGTCCGCCCCCCAGATGTGCATGTGCGGGACGGTGCTCAGGTTGTACGGGTTGTCCTGGTTGAGTCGCTGCCACATCGCCCAGCGGTCGTCACCCGGTGCCGGGTCGAGGATCTGCCCGTCGAGGAGTCCTGCCCGGACGGAGTTGTTCCGGGCGAGGATACCGGTCCGCCCCTGGATCTTGGACACGCCGGTGCTGCTGTCGGTCAGCTTGGAGATGCCGGGAAGTCCGGTGGCCCAGTCGGGAATCGCCCCGGTGTAGTACCAGACCACTCCGGCGTCCTGGACGACGTCCACCTGGCTGTAGTGGCAGAACTCCCAGAAGGCCGAGGTCTGGATGAGGGCCTTGCGCATGCGGTACCTGCGCGCCCCGGACGTGACCACATCGTCGAGGTCGATGATCGTCTCCAGGCACTGCCGCCTGGTGTACACGTAGCCGTTGCCCGACTCGCCGCCGCTCGCCGGCCGGCCGATGGACACCATGTAGTCGTCGGCTTCCTTCAGCAGCGCGTCCCAGTAGGCGAGGCTGAAGCCGATGTCGAGCTTCTGGGACGGGCGGGGAACGAAGTCGCCCTGGCCGGTGTCGCGTCCGGAGGCGATGTTGTTGTCGATCTCGATCGCGCCGGCGCCGGTGCCCAGGGTCTTGGTGACGATCTGGTCGAAGGCCCAGTTCGCCGGCAGGGGGTAGCCGAGGTTGCCGGAGAACCCGGACGACATGTCGGAGACGAAGCTCGTCTCCGCGTAGCCGGCGTCGGACACCCGTGAGCAGACGTTACGGGGGCCGTAGATGCCGATCCGGTAGGGGCTTCCCATCCGGTCCATCCGGGCCTTGAGGCTCTGGAAGTACGGCAGGATGTGCGAGGTGACCTCGTCGTTCACCGCGTCGTAGTCGACCGCGAAGTAGATCCGGCTGCCCGGTTTGAACCCGTGCTCCTCGGCCTTGTACGCGGCGTGCATGCAGTCGGAGACGCCCTGTTCGGGGCTGTAGTAGTCGACCGAACGCGCCCACGTCTGGTAGATCGGGAAGCAGCGCAGGCCGTATTCCTTGATGGTCGCCAGTTCACCGGGCTGGATCTCCTTCTCCGGCAGGCTGGTCGTGGAGGGGTTGTACAGGTAGCGGCCGATGTACTTGTATCCCGCGTTCTTCAGCGTCTGGGCGCGGGCGGCGGTGATGGCCGTGACGCCGTCGCAGGCCTCCCCCTTGCGGGACTGGTCGCCGTAGGAGACCAGCAGCGAGGACCAGGTCGGGAAGTCGCCCTGGCCGGTGACGGGGAGCTTGACGAATGCCTGGAACTCCCGGACGGCGGCCGTCAGACTGGACGACCAGGCGCTAGCGAAGCCGCCGGGCCGGGCGTTGAGCGTCATGGCCGCGGTGAAGAGCTGGACCCACACGCCCGAGGAACCGGCGGACAGGGTGTGGTTGCGCAGCCCGCTCTGCGTTCCGGGGCCGAAGACGCCGTTCGCGACGCCGTCGGCCATGCCCAGCTCGTACTGGATGGCCAGCAGCATCGCCTTGGCCACGTCCCGGGAGTGGTGACCGTCGCAGGGGATGATGTAGAAGTCCTTGCGCAGCAGGTACTGGCCGTTCAGCCACTGCTGGATGAGCCGGATCGTGCTCGATCCGCCGTTCACGGTGACGTAGGCGTCCATGTTGAACAGGCCCTTGACCACCTTGGGCCACAGCGCGTCGTCCGGGTAGGGCACGTGCGCGCCCATGTCCCGTTTCAGCTGCCACACCGCGGCCTTGACGCGGTCGCTGTACTGTCCGTCGATGCCCCCGCCGTCGTAGCCCTTGCAGTACAGGGCGGACTGGATGACGCGGCAGAAGTTCGCCGACGGGATGGTGGTCTCGTCCAGCTTGCCGTACTTCTCCCCGATCGTCGCCAGGGTGGTCGGACCGAAGTTGTTCGACAGGGCGGTGATGCCCATCTCGTACTGGAGTGCTCGGGTGAGGGCGTACATCACGGTCCAGCTGGTCCGGCCGTTCTCGTCCAGCTTGGATATTCCGAGTGTCGCGCCGTTGTTGTACGTGGTGTTGATGAACCGTTGGGCGCGAAGCACCATCTCGTCGGCCACGAAATCCCTCTCGCAGGAGTGGCGGATGTCTCAGGAAGGGGAAGGGGCGCTGCGTCACAGGCGCTTCGCCGAGGCGTTCTCGTTCTTGAGGGCGGAGATCAGGTTCTCCGACGGCCAGTAGTCGCCGCAGGTGGGGGAGAACGTCTGGCTGGTGCCCTGGTGACCGGAGTTGTAGTAGACCCGGTGACTGGCCACGCATTCACCGTTCGAGGCGGAGGCGGCGTTGTTCTTCACCGGCTGTCCCTCGCCGGAGTTGCCGAGCCGGCAGGTGTTGTAGTTCCCCGAGATCATGCCGTACTCGAAAACGAACCGGAGCAGAACGGCACCGTTGGGGGAGTATCCGTAGTAGTCGGGGATGCTCCGGTTCGCCACGAAGCAGGAGCTGGCCGAGTAGTAGGTCGCCGCCGAGCGGCTGTTGTAGTGGATGACGAAGCAGTAGGCGTTGCCGCTGGAGGTGCACTCGTCGGCCGAGTAGGACGTGGCGGCGGAGGCCGGGCCGGTGAAGCCGATGACCGCCGCGAAGGACGCGACGACGACGGCCGCCCGCTCGAGGAATCTCCCGGTCACTTACTTCGCCCCCTGCTCGTACGCGGTGACGGCCTTGGCGACTGCGGCGTCCTTGGCCTTCTTGTTCTCGGAGAGCCCGGCCCTGTGCTCGGAGATCTTCGAGCGCTGCCGTTCCGTCTCGGCCTCGTGCCATGCCGGGACCAGGCCCGTCCGGCCCTTGCAGGCGACGTCGGCGGAGGCGAGCCGGATCTCCTCGGCGGAGGGCTCCGGGGCGGAGAGGGACTCGTTGACCAGGTCGGGAGCGTCGAACGGGTGCTCCACCCGGTAGCCCTTCTTCTCCATGCAGGCGGACCAGGCGGCGACCGCGGTGACGACCCGGGAGTCGTCGCGGGACTCCTCGAACGCCTCCATCTCGGCCTTCTCGGCCTCGGTGGACCGGGGGAGCGGGAACTGGCGGCCGACCTCACCGCGGCAGCCGCCCTCGGGGACCTCCTTGCCGTCGTAGGTGCCCTCGCTCAGCTCGGGGCCCGCGCCGGTGAACACGGCCGTCTCGGCCCCGGGAGCGGGCTCCCAGTGCGGGGACTCGGCCGTCCCCTCCAGGTGGTACCCGTGCTTCTGCGCACCGGCCAGGTCCGTGATCCCGTAGCGGCGACCCATGTCCGACTCCGCCTGTGTGGTGACGGTCCCGGCCGGCGGGGGCGGCGGGCCGAAGCCGGCGAAGCCGTAGCGCTGCATGCACGCCCGCCACCCCTGCTGGACGGCCATCTGCCAGGCGTACCGGTCCCTGGCGCTGTAGGTGTACTCGTCCAGCGGCAGCGTCAGTCCCTTGGCCAGCCCCTTCGTGGGAGCCGTCGGCACGCTGCTCAGCGGGACGCCGGTGACGGGCTGCGCGGCGGCGGCCGCTCCGGCCGGCTGCCGGCCGCCGGCGGCGTCGCCGGCGCGCTGCGTCCCGCAGCCGGCGAGCGCCAGTACGAGCACGGCGCAGCCCAAGGCGATCCTCTTGGTGGCCAAAGTCCCAGGTCCCGTCTCTCAGGGTGCGGTGATAGGGCCGTTCGTCCTGCTCCGTCCGGTGGCGCCGAGAGCCGCGCCGTTGCGGCCATCATGGGCATGACATGCAGACGACAGGGGAGGGGGGTGAGTGGTGGTCTGGTCCAATTCCCGGTGTGATCACTTTAAGCGCCGCGTCGGCCGGTGCAATGTCCCGTCCTCACACTGGCCGGAATCAGCCGACCATGCCGTCGGGGCGGCGTGGCCGCCGGCGCGGCCCCGGCGGGCGCGGTGGCCTGTGGCTTTTTCGTGAAGATGGTGGTGGCGGTGTCGATGCGGTGCCGATGCCGTGTGTGAGGGACGGCTGATTCTCGCCTGCACGCCTGCACGCCTGCACGCCTGCACGCCTGCACGCCTGCACGCCTGCACGCCTGCACGCCTGCACGCCTGCACGCCTGCGTGCCTATGCGACGTGGTGCGCGCACGCGACGTCGTCCTACGCGATGTGGTCTTCCTCCAGCTCCGCGTTGAAGCGGTTGGTGAAGCGGTTGACCATGCGCTTGGCCTCCTGCTCGGGGAGGCTGATGCGGAACTCGGCCTCGACGTTGTCGCCGAACTCCCGGGGCGTCGGGTAGCCACTGCCCGTGATCGACTTCTTGAAGACCTGGTAGTACGCCTCCTCGTCCGGCTCCGGCGCGGGAAGGCCGCCGCCGTCGCCCAGTTCGCGTGTGCGGTTCGGGCCCACCGGGATGGGAAAGCTGCCGGTCTCCTCGGGAGAGGGCTCCTGGAGCGGCGGCTCCTCCTCGTACTGGTCGCGGTACTGGTCGGCCTGCTGCTGCTCCTCGTACCAGTGCGCGTACTGCTCGGCCGGGTCGTAGGCGGGGTCGTAGCCGCCGTGGTATTCGACCTGGCGGGGCGTGTTGAACCACGGGCTCTGCTCGGGCTCGGGGGCGTCCGCGGGGTCCGCGGAGCCCGCCGGGCGCGCCGGGTTCTCCGTGCCCGGGCCGCCGACCAGCTCCGGGCGCTGCTCGGCGGGAGGCGCTGCCTGCCGCGCCACGGGCGCCGCCCCGGCGGCACGGCCGTCCCCGACCGCCTCGGCCTGCTGCGGCGCCGGGGGCAGCAGAGCCGGTTCGATGCCCGCCGCCGCCAGGCCGGCCGGGGCCGTGTCGGCCAGCGGGACGCCGTAGCGGGCCAGGCGGAGCGGCATCAGGGACTCCACCGGGGCCTTGCGGCGCCAGCCGCGGCCGAAGCGGGAGCGCAGCCGGGCCTGGTAGACCAGGCGCTCCTGCTCCAGCTTGATCACCTGGTCGTAGGAGCGCAGCTCCCACAGCTTCATCCGGCGCCACAGCAGGAACGTCGGCACCGGGGAGAGCAGCCAGCGGGTGAGGCGGACGCCCTCCATGTGCTTGTCCGCGGTGATGTCGGCGATCCGGCCGATCGCGTGCCGGGCGGCCTCGACGGCCACCACGAACAGGACCGGGATCACCGCGTGCATGCCCACGCCCAGCGGGTCCGGCCAGGCCGCCGCGCCGTTGAACGCGATCGTCGCCGCCGTCAGCAGCCACGCCGTCTGGCGCAGCAGCGGGAACGGGATGCGGATCCACGTCAGCAGCAGGTCCAGGGCGAGCAGGACGCAGATGCCCGCGTCGATGCCGATCGGGAAGACGTAACTGAAGTCCCCGAAGCCCTTCTTGAGAGCCAGCTCGCGGACGGCCGCGTACGAACCGGCGAAACCGATCGCGGCGATGATGACGGCACCGAAGACGACCACGCCGATGAGAACGCGGTGCATCCGTGTCAGCTTAAGTGGCGCGGCCACCCGTACTCCCCTCCCAGTGCCTGATGTTGCGCGCAACAGGGTGGCACATGTGTACGGGGGACGGGTGGCCGGTGCGCCTCGTCAGCTCTTCGTGGACGGCGAGGCGCTCTTGGAGGCACCCTTGGCGGAGCTCTTGGACGCGTCGCCGGAGGGGGTCTTCGACGGGTCCTTCGAGGGGGCCTTCGACGCACCGCCCTCGTCGTTCGCGGCGGCCACCGCGGCCACCGCCTCCTCGGCCGCCTTCCGGGCGTCCTTCATCAGGTCGTCGGCGTCCGGGGTCTTGTCCCCGGCGAGGCCCGCGCCGTTGTAGTCGACGGTGACGACGACGTTCTCGGTGCGGACCACGACGGTCTGCTGTTTGAACGTGCCTTCCTTCTTCTTCAGGTCGTAGCGCACCGCCGTCGCCTCGTCGCCCGTCCCGGACAGCGGCTGCGTCTTCGTCCCCTTGGCGCCCTCGACCGCCTGGGCGTCCTCGACCTGCTTCTGGTAGTACTCCTGCGCCCGCTTGTCGCCCTCGCCGCGCGTGACGTCCGACTCGAAGCGCAGCATCGAGACGTTCAGCCAGCGGAACTGCGAGCCCTTGACGCCGTTGTTGTCGAGGCTGTCCCAGGAGCAGCTGGCGCGCGTCGCGGTGTCGTTCGACGCGCCCTCCTTGCCCGACTTCGCACCCTTCGGTACCAGTTCACCCAAAGTCTTCTCGGTCACCGCGGAACAGGGCTCCGCCGGAAGCTGCCCGTACACCGCCGCCCGCACCGTCGGGGACGGACTCGCGGACGCCGAGGCGGACTTCTCGGCGCTCTTGTCCCCGCCGCCCTCGGAGCCGGAGTCGGAGGAACAGCCGGCGGCCACCAGCATCGCGGGCACGGCGGTCACGCAGACAAGGGCGCGGTGGCGGCGCTTGGCTCTCCCCCGCTGCCCGGACGGCGTGGGCGATACCCCCGGGTCACGCTGTACACGCTGGTCAAGCTGGGCTCGTCGCTGCATGGTTCCTTCACTCATGACGCTCGTGGTTCCTGCGATGGAACGGGTCCGGGGGGCCACGGTACGCGGTGAGCCAACCCCGCGGTTCCGGTCGGCGAGCTTCGCGCGCGGGGCGGCGGCGGGCCGAACGCGGCTCAGCCGCCCAGCGAATCCGCCAGGCCGGCGGCCAGCTTCCGCGCCCTGTCCTGCATTTCCTCGCTGTCCGGCACCACTCCGACCGTGGCCGGCTGCTCGGCGTACTCGATGGTCACGATGACGTTCGACGTGCGGAACGCCACAGTGACCGTGCGGCGCTTGGCCGTCGAACCGGTGTTGTTCAGTTCGTCGTCCACGAACGCCTCGTCGCCGAGGTCGTCCAGGACGCGGGGCTGGAGTCCGGTGGGGGTGGCGTTCGTGGACGGGGTGGCGGAGGGGCTGCCCGACGCGGAGGGGGAGGCGGGGGAGCTGCTCGGTCCGGCGCTCCCGTCCGCGGCCTCGACTCCGTCCGCGGCCTCGACTCCGTCCGCGGCCTCGACCGCGGAACCGTCGCCGGTCTCGCTCACCGTCTCGCCGCCGGTCGCCTCGCCGGGCGCGTCGGACGAGGTCACGGTCGGCGCGGGGAGGTCGGCGGCCAGTTCCTTTGCCGCGAACAGGGTCTGCGCCTGGTCGTCGTCGCTGACGGTGCCGTCGTACGACACCACCCGCTCGAAGTCGACGAACAGGTGGTTGGTGGCGTCCGCCGACTCGACCTTCCAGCCGCAGCCGACCTTGCGGTCGGTGTCGTAGGTGAGCGTCGGCTCGCCCTCGTACGTCTTCTCGCGCTGCTCCTCGTCCGTGATCTGCCCGATGCCGGGCAGCAGCGCGTCGAGCGTCTCGTGCCGGATCACGGTGCAGGGGTCGGGGAGGGTGCGGTACTTCCCCGGCTCGGCCACCGCCGAAGCGGCGCCGGTGTCGCCCGGGTTGGAGTCGTCCGCGGTGCCGCCCTCACCGGAGCCGCCGGTGCAGCCGGCCAGCAACGCCGCGAGCAGTGCGGCGGCGCCGGGTACGTAGGCCTTCCGCTGCACGGTCAGGCTCCTCTCGACAGTGGGACCGGTGGGACCGGTGGGGCCGGTGTGGGGCCGACGGGACCAGTGGGCCGGTGGGGCCAGGGGGACTCGGCTCGGCGTTCCAGTGTCCCCGCCGGTTATTCGCTTGCCGCACGGGGGCGCCCCCCGGAGACAATGTGTATCGCACGCGCTGCCGTGGATGCCGGTCGGATGTCCTGTTCGTTGACCTTGGCGCCGGTTTTGCGTTCAGAGACTTCTGTTGCTTTTCGGGGGAATGAGGACGATATGTCGTACGTGGAGATGCCGGGCGCCAAGGTGCCGATCCGGATGTGGACCGACCCGGCGACGGTCGAGGAGGGGGCCCTCCAGCAGCTGCGGAACGTCGCGACCCTGCCGTGGATCAAGGGCCTGGCCGTGATGCCGGACGTGCACTACGGCAAGGGCGCCACGGTCGGTTCGGTGATCGCCATGCAGGGGGCGGTATGCCCGGCGGCGGTGGGTGTGGACATCGGCTGCGGGATGTCGGCGGTGAAGACGTCCCTGACGGCGAACGACCTGCCCGGTGACCTCTCCCGGCTGCGGTCGAGGATCGAGCAGGCGATTCCGGTGGGGCGGGGCATGCACGACGACCCGGTCGACCCCGGGCGGCTGCACGGGTTCGCCACATCGGGGTGGGGTGACTTCTGGGAGCGGTTCGGCGGGGTGGCCGAGGCGGTCAGGTTCCGTCACGAGCGTGCCGAGAAGCAGATGGGGACGCTGGGCGGGGGCAACCACATGATCGAATTCTGCCTCGATGAGTCAGGTTCGGTCTGGCTCATGCTGCACTCGGGCTCCCGGAACATCGGCAAGGAACTGGCTGAGCACCACATCGGTGTCGCGCAGAAGCTTCCGCACAATCACGGCTTGATCGACCGAGACCTGGCGGTGTTCGTGTCGGACACGCCGCAGATGGCGGCCTACCGCAACGACCTTTACTGGGCTCAGGAGTATGCCAAGTACAACCGCGCGATCATGATGGCACTCCTGAAGGATGTGGTCCGCAAGGAGTTCAAGAAGGCGAAGCCGACCTTCGAGTCAGAGATCTCCTGCCACCACAATTACGTGGCGGAGGAGCGGTACGAGGGCATGGACCTGCTCGTGACCCGGAAGGGCGCGATCCGGGCCGGCTCGGGCGAGTACGGGATCATCCCGGGCTCGATGGGCACCAGCTCGTACATCGTGAAGGGCCTTGGCAACCAGAAGGCCTTCAATTCCGCCTCACATGGCGCTGGTCGGCGCATGAGCCGCAATGCGGCCAAGCGGCGCTTCACAGTGCGGGACCTGGAGGAGCAGACTCGGGGTGTGGAGTGCCGCAAGGACTCCGGTGTGCTGGACGAGATTCCTGGCGCCTACAAGAACATCGACCAGGTGATGCAGCAGCAGCGCGATCTCGTCGAGGTGGTGGCGAAGCTGAAGCAGTTCGTGTGCGTCAAGGGCTGATGCGCGAAACCCCCGGTCCCGGACGGCGGGTTCCAGGGGCTTCGCTCAACCGATCATTGCTCAGTGGGCAAGGAGCACTTGGCCGGAGCGGAGACGCCACAAGCGGAGGTTGCAACTCTGTGGCGTCCTTCCGAGCACTTCGGCGGCTGCCGTCGGGCTGCCGAGCTTGGTAACCACCAGGCTCGCCTTCAGCCACCGGGAAGACCCACTTCCTTGCTGGTCAGGCCCTCGGTCGGGACCGGCATCCCGGCCGAGGGCCGTCATGTTTGCTGTTGTGGCGCGAGCCTGGATCGTCAGTCCAACTCCCGTTCGAGGGACCGGAGTTCATTCACTCCTGTGAGTTACCCGTCGGCGTCAGCCTTCCCGGTGCACCTTGGTGTTCGACGCCTGGGCGCGGGGGCGGACGACGAGGAGGTCGATGTTCACGTGGGCGGGGCGGGTGACCGCCCAGGTGATGGTGTCGGCGACGTCGTCGGCGGTCAGGGGCTGGGCCACGCCCTGGTAGACCTTGGCCGCCTTCTCCGCGTCGCCGCCGAAGCGGGTCAGGGCGAACTCCTCGGTCTTCACCAGGCCGGGCGCGATCTCGATGACGCGCACCGGGCGGCCGACGATCTCCAGGCGGAGGGTTTCGGCGAGGACGTGCTGGGCGTGTTTGGCGGCGACGTAGCCCGCGCCGCCCTCGTAGGTGGCGTGGCCGGCGGTGGAGGAGACGACCACGACCGTGCCGTCGCCGCTCGCCTCCAGCTTGGGCAGCAGGGCCTGGGTGAGGTTGAGCGTGCCGATGACGTTCGTCTCGTACATCCGGCGCCAGTCGTCGGGGTCGCCGGTGGCCACCGGGTCGGCGCCGAGTGCGCCGCCCGCGTTGTTCACCAGGACGCCGATGGTCTTGAAGGCGGTCGCGAACTCGTCGACGGCGGCCCGGTCGGTGACGTCGAGCGGGTACGCCGTCGCCGAGTGCCCGGCGGCGTGGATCTCCTCGGCGATCGCCTCGATCCGGTCCTTGCGGCGGGCGGTGAGGACGACCCGGTAACCGGCGGCGGCGAGCTGCCGGGCGGTGGCGGCGCCGATTCCGCTGCTCGCACCGGTGACGACGGCGATGCGGGACGGTGCGGCGGTGGCCATGGGCTGCTCCTCGGCATGGGGACGACCGGTCGTCGCTCAGGGTAGGCGACGGGGCGCCCGGAGCGGTCAGCCGCCGTTGCGCGGGGCCCACATCAGCACCGCCATGCCGGCGAGGCAGATCAGCGCGCCGGTGATGTCCCAGCGGTCGGGGCGGTACCCGTCCGCGACCACGCCCCACAGGATCGAGCCGGCGACGAATATCCCGCCGTAGGCGGCGAGGATGCGGCCGAAGTGGGCGTCGGGCTGGAAGGTGGCGACGAACCCGTAGGCGCCGAGCGCGAGCACGCCCCCGGTGACCCACAGCCAGCCCCGGTGCTCCCGCACGCCCTGCCAGACCAGCCAGGCGCCGCCGATCTCGAACAGGGCGGCGACGACGAAGAGGGCGGCGGAGCGGAGGATGAGCATGGGGGGCAGCTTCGCACGGCTCGGCCGGGGCCCCGGGGGCCGCGTCGGGGCCTGTGCGGATGGCGGTGCCGCCACCGGTCCTTCGCTGTCCGGTGCCGCCACCGGTCCTTCGCTGTCCGGTGCCGGCACCGGTCCGTCGCGTCGGCTGCTGTCCCGGTCGGTGCCCCTGCTGGCGCGGGTCCGTCGTCCTGCCGTCGTCCGGTCGGCCCGGTGGACCCCGCCGACGGCCCCGCCGGCGCCCCGGTGCCGGCCGCGTTGCCCTCCGCGTCACCTGATGGAGGGCGCCTGGCGCCGGGTCTGCGTGGAATACATGCGTATGAGCTGATGGGGCGATCGTCCGACGACATGTGCGCGGGAGGCACCGATGCCGAAGCGGAGGGTGCGGGTGCTCGCGGTCTGCGGGGCCGTGCTGATGGCGGCCGGCGGTCTGGCGGGCGAGGCGGGCGCGGCCGGGGCGCCGGAGGCCGATCTGGCGTATCACGGGTCTGCGGTCCTGGACGGCGGGCGCGTGGACGTCGCCTTCGTGCCGCTCAACCACGGTCCCGCCGCCGTCCCGGACGCGACCGTGCGGCTGCGCTGGTCGGTGCCGCCGGCGGTGCGGCACGAGCTGCCCGCCGGGTGTGCGCGGTCGGAGCCGCACGTGGTGCTGTGCCGAACGGGGGCGCTGGCCGCGGACGGCGCGGGCGAGCGCATCGCGCTGCGGATGTGGCTGCCGGACGCGCCGTCGGAGGTGGTAGTGGAGCTGGAGACGGTGTGGGGCGGGGGCGCGGTGGACCGCAACCGGCAGAACGACCGGCAGCGCGTGCTCGTCCTCGACACGGGGGACGCGTACCACTTCTGACCGGGGCGGCGGCCGGGCGCGGCCGGGTGGGGAGAGACGGAGCGACGGAGGGGGGAGAGGCGGAGGCGAGCGGTATGGGCACCGGAAGGGCGCGGGAGCGGCTGCTGGAGGAGCTGTCCACCGTCTCCCGCCGGTATCTGGCCTCGTACGCCCTGTTCAACCAGGCCGCGGCCGACCGTCTGGGCCTGCACCCCACCGATCTTCAGTGTCTGAACCTGCTGATGCTGGAGGGGCGGTCGGTGACCACGGGGCGGGTCGCCGAGCTGACGGGGCTGACGACCGGGTCGGCGACGCGGCTGGTGGACCGGCTGGAGCGGGCGGGGTACGTCGTCCGGGAGCGGGACGCGGCCGACCGGCGGCGGGTGCTGGTGGCGACGGTGCCGGAGCGGATCGCCGAGTTCCGGCGGACGTGGGAGCGGCTCGGCGACGGTTGGGTGACGCTCTTCGACGACCTGGACGAGGCGCAGCTGACGCTGCTCATCGATCACCTGCGGCGGACGACCGAGTTCAGCGTGACGCAGGTGGAGCGGCTGCGGGGCGGCGCGGTCTGAGCGCCCGGCCGGCCGTAGGGGGTGGGGCAGGGGGCGGCGGCGGTGGAATAACGCCGGCAGGGGGACCGTTCGACGGTATAGTTGAACGATAAACAACATGGAGGTTGAGCGACCATGCAGTTCGGGATCTTCTCCGTCGGCGATGTCACGCCGGACCCGACGACCGGCCGTACGCCGACCGAACGGGAGCGCATCAAGGCCATGGTCGCCATCGCTCTGAAGGCCGAGGAAGCCGGGCTCGACGTCTTCGCGACCGGCGAGCACCACAACCCGCCGTTCGTGCCGTCGTCCCCGACCACGATGCTCGGCTACATCGCGGCACGGACGGAACGGCTGATCCTGTCCACGTCCACCACCCTGATCACCACCAACGACCCGGTGAAGATCGCCGAGGACTTCGCGATGCTCCAGCACCTGGCCGACGGGCGGGTGGACCTGATGACGGGCCGCGGCAACACCGGGCCCGTCTACCCCTGGTTCGGGCAGGACATCCGGCAGGGCATCGACCTCGCCATCGAGAACTACGCCCTGCTGCACCGGCTGTGGCGTGAGGACGTGGTGAACTGGGAGGGCAAGTTCCGTACGCCGCTCCAGGGCTTCACCGCCACGCCCCGCCCGCTGGACGGGGTCCCGCCGTTCGTCTGGCACGGGTCGATCCGCTCCCCGGAGATCGCCGAGCAGGCCGCGTTCTACGGCGACGGCTTCTTCCACAACAACATCTTCTGGCCGGCCGACCACACCAAGCGCATGGTCGAGCTGTACCGGACCCGGTACGCCCACTACGGGCACGGCACGCCCGAGCAGGCGATCGTCGGCCTCGGCGGCCAGGTGTTCATGCGGAAGAACTCGCAGGACGCCGTGCGCGAGTTCCGGCCCTACTTCGACGTCGCGCCGGTCTACGGGCACGGTCCCTCGCTGGAGGACTTCATGGCGCAGACGCCGCTGACCGTGGGATCCCCGCAGCAGGTGATCGAGCGGACGCTGGGCTTCAGGGAGTACGCCGGTGACTACCAGCGCCAGCTGTTCCTGATGGACCACGCCGGGCTGCCGCTGAAGACCGTGCTGGAGCAGATCGACATGCTGGGCGAGGAGGTCGTTCCGGTGCTGCGCGAGGAGTTCGCCAAGGGGCGGCCGGCCGACGTGCCGGACGCGCCCACCCACGCCTCGCTGCTGGCCGACGCCCGGAAGGCGACCGTGGCGTGAGGCTCGCTCTTCGCGCGCCCACCCGGCCGGGTCGTCCCGGCCGGGTGGGCGCGCGAAGAGCGGCCAGGTGAGCGGCCAGGTGAGAGCCCGGTAAGAAGGGGAACCGTCCGGGCCGGTCCCGCGCCGGGGGGCTTGGCAGACTGGACGCGTGCCCCAGACTGTGCTGCTCGCCGAGGACGACCGCGCCATCCGCAACGCCCTGGAACGCGCGCTCACCCTGGAGGGCTACCGGGTGACCGCGGTCGCCGACGGCGCCGAGGCGCTCGCGCAGGCCCACCGCGGCCGGCCGGACGTGGTCGTGCTGGACGTGATGATGCCGGGCCTCGACGGGCTCCAGGTCTGCCGGGAACTGCGTGCCGAGGGCGACGCCACGCCGATCCTGATGCTGACCGCGCTCGTGGAGACCGCCGACCGGATCGCGGGCCTGGACGCCGGTGCCGACGACTACGTCGTCAAGCCGTTCGACGTGGAGGAGGTCTTCGCCCGGCTGCGCGCCCTGCTGCGCCGCACCGCCTCCGCCGAGACGCAGGCCGCTTCCCCGGGGCTTCCGAAGCCACGGCGGACCCCCGGGCCGCCGCCGGCCCGGTACCTGGAGGCGGCCGGTGTACGGATGGACCCGGGGGCCCGCCGCGCCTGGCGGGGCGGACGCGAACTGGAGCTGACCCGGACCGAGTTCGAGCTGCTGGCGCTGCTGGTCCGCAACGCGGGCATCGTCCTGGACCACTCCACCATCTACGACCGCATCTGGGGCTACGACTTCGGGCCCGGCTCGAAGAACCTCGCCGTCTACGTGGGCTACCTGCGGCGCAAGCTCGACGAGCCGGGCACGCCGCAGCTGATCCACACGGTGCGCGGGGTGGGTTACGTGCTGCGGGAGGACTGAGTGGGGGGCCGTTCGGCATGGCCGGGGACGCGGGAGGAGCACGCCTCGGCCGCGGGGAGGCCGGCCGCGGGGAGGCCGGCCGTGCGGACGTCGGCCACGGGGGCGGCGTCGGCCGCCGGATCGGTGCCGTACGGGCGGCGGCCCCGGCTGGCCTCGCTGCGGACCACGTTCGCCGTGTCGTTCGCGGCGGTGACCGCCGTGGTGACCGTGCTCATCGGCGTGCTCTCGTACAGCGCCGCCGCCCGGCTGCTCCGCGTCGACCAGGAGACCGTCTTCGGCCAGGTCGTGCGGGACCTGCGGGACGAGGTGCGGCAGCAGCGGATGACCCCCGGCGACTTCCTGTCCTCCGCGCCCGGCCACGACGTCGTGCGCCCGGCCCGCACCGATGTGCAGGTACTCGGCCCGGACGGCACGGTCACCGACGACTCCGGCCCGCGGCTGCCGGTCACCGACGCCGACCGGCGGATCGCGGGCGCCGCGACCGCCGGGCGGATGGTGCAGCACCAGGACGTGTACGTCGGCGCCGACGTCTTCCGCATCGCGACTGTCGCCCTCGGCGGCGGCCGGGGCGCGGTGCAGGTGGCGCAGGAGTTCAGCGACACCGAGGACCTGCTGCGGGCCCTGCAACGGCGGACCCTGCTGCTGATGGCGGCGGTGGTGACCGCGGCGGGACTGTTCGGCTGGTGGCTGGCCCGGCGGATCACGCGCCGGCTGGTGGTCCTCACCTCCGCGGCCGAGGACGTCGCCCGCACCCGCCGGCTCGGCATCCAGGTCCCGGTGACCGGACACGACGAGGTGGGCCGGCTGGGCCGGGCCTTCGACCGCATGCTGGGCCGGCTCGCGCAGTCCGAGGAGGACCAGCGCCGTCTGGTCCAGGACGCCGGTCATGAGCTGCGCACGCCGCTGACCTCGCTGCGTACCAACATCTCGCTGCTGCGCAGGATCGATGAACTGCCGCCCGCCGCCCGCGAGGAACTGGTCGCGGACCTCGGCCAGGAGGCCCGCGAACTGACCGATCTGGTCAACGAGCTGGTCGATCTGGCGGCCGGCCAGTCGGACGCCGAGCCGCCGCAGCGGGTGGACGTCGCCGAACTCGCCGACGACGTCGCGGCGTTGGCCCGTCGCCGTACCGGCCGGGAGATCACCGTGCAGGCCGCCGGCGACACGGCGGCGGAGGGCCGGCCGGGGATGCTGACCCGGGCCATCTCCAACCTGGTGGAGAACGCCACCAAGTTCGACCCCGAGGGCGTGGCCCCCATCGAGGTCGCGGTGAGCGGCCCGGCCCGCCGCAGGGCCGGGGTGGCGAGGTCGGCCGGGTCGGCCGGGTCGGCCGGGTCCGCCGGGTCCGCCGGGATCGTCCGGATCGAGGTCCGCGACCGCGGCCCCGGTATCGCCGACGGCGATCTGACCCGGGTCTTCGACCGCTTCTACCGCGCCGCCGAGGCCCGCTCCCGGCCCGGCTCGGGGCTGGGCCTGTCCATCGTGCGGGAGGTGGCCCTGGCCCATGGGGGAGCGCCGTTCGCCTTCCGGCGGGACGGCGGCGGAGCGGTGATCGGTTTCACGGTGGGTCAGGGGGCCGGGCAGGACCGCGGCCCGCATACCGACGGGCCCGGATGAGCAGGTATCGGTCGGGAGACGGGTACTTGACCGAGGGGGAGGACGGGCGCCGTGCTCAGTGACGAGGAGGCCGCCGCGCTGGCGGCGATCGACGAGACGGGTCTGGCTCAGACGCTGCTGGAGCTGATCGCGGTGCCCAGTGTGACCGGCAGCCCGGCGGAGTCGGAGCTCCAGCACCAGCTGGCGGGCCGGCTGGAGTGGCTCGGCCTGGACGTCGACCTGTGGTCCATGGACCTGCCCGCCCTGCTGTCCGACCCGGACTTCCCGGGTACGGAGGCGCCCCGCGACGAGGCCTGGGGGCTGGTCGGGGCCACGGCGGACGGCGGCGACGGCCCGACGCTGATCCTCCAGGGCCACGTGGACGTCGTACCGCCCGGCGACCTCTCGTCCTGGGCCGGCGACCCGTTCGTGCCGCGCGTGACCGGCGACGTCGTCCACGGCCGCGGGGCCTGCGACATGAAGGCCGGCCTGGCCGCGCACCTGGCGGCGCTCGCCGCGATCCGGGCGTCCGGAGTCCGGCTGCGCGGCCGGGTCGCCGTGCACTTCGTGGTCGGCGAGGAGGACGGCGGCATCGGGGCCTTCGGCACCCTGCGCCGCGGCCACCGCGGTGACGCCTGCGTCATCGCCGAGCCGACCGCCGGGACGCTCATCACCGCCAACGCGGGCGCGCTGACTTTCCAGATCAGCGTGCCGGGGCGGGCGGCGCACGCCGGTTCGCGGTACGCGGGGATCAGCGCGATCGACGCCTACGCGCCGCTGCACCGGGCGCTGGCGGCGCTGGAGGCGGAGCGGAACGCAGACGTGGCGCCCCTCATGGCGGACTACCCCGTCCCTTACACCCTGTCCGTGGGCACGCTGCGCGCGGGCGACTGGGCGAGCAGCGTGCCCGACCTGCTGGTCGCCGAGGGGCGGCTCGGCGTCCGCCTGGACGAGGACCCGGCCGACGCCCGGGCCGCGCTGGAGGCCAGGGTCGCCGAGACCTGCGCCGCCGACCCCTGGCTGCGGGACCATCCGGCGACGGTGACCTGGCCGGGCGGCCGGTTCGCCTCCGGCCGGCTCCCGGACGGCCACCCGCTGCCCGGCGTGCTCCGCACCGCGCGCGCCGACGCGACCGGCGGGCCGCACCTGCGCGAACGCGGCGCACCTTACGGCAGCGACCTGCGCCTGTACGCCGCCGCCGGGATACCCACGCTCCAGTACGGCCCCGGCGACATCCAGGTCGCGCACAGCGAGCGGGAGCACGTCGCGCTGCGGGAGGTGCTGGAGGTGACGCGGACCCTGGTGGTGACGGTACTGCGGACCGTGGGGACGACGGCGACGACGGGCACGAGTGCGACGGGGACGACGGGCTCGGGTACGACGGGTACGTCGGGGACGACGGGTACGACGGCGACGACGGGCTCGGGTACGACGGGGACGACGGGCACGGGTACGACGGGGACGACAGGTACGACGGTGAGACGCGTCAGCGGCTGAGCCGGGCGGCGGCCCCTTCCACCGCCTGACGTCGGCCACACCCCGCACCACCTTCACGCGGTGGCCCGGCGCCGAGCACCGACGGCGGACCGTGGCGCCTCAAGCCCCTGGAGCCGGCCCGGCGCCGAGAACGTCGAGAACGCCGAGGACGCCGAGCATCGCCCGGGTGGCCGGGCTCGGGTTGAACCGGCCCCAGACCAGGTACTCGAGGCGACGCGGCCCGTCGACCACCGGGACGAGGGCCAGTTCCGGGTCGTCGGCGGCCAGGGACCGGATGAACGCCGACGGCAGCAGCGAGACGCCGAGGCCGCGCCGGACCAGCCCGGTGATCAGCTCCACCACACCGACCTCGTACGCGACGTCCCGGACCAGGCCCGCGGCGGCGAACGCCTGGTCGGACTGGGCTCGGGCGGGTGTCCCGGCCACGAACTCCACGAACGGCTCGCTGGCGATCTCCGCCAGCGTGACCCGGGGAGCGTCCGCGAGCCGGTGCCCGGCCGGCACGACGAGGACGTGCTCGTCGTGATCGAGGACGACGGTCTCCACACCGGACGGCTGTTCACCCTCCGGCAGTCCGAGGAAGGCGATGTCCAGGTCGCCGTTGCGGACCGCAGCCGCCAGTTCGTCACTGCGCCCGGAACGGAGGGCGATACGGACGTCCGGGTACCGGGCGCGGTACCGCTGGAGCAACTCCGGTACGTCCACGGCGGCCGTGGTCACGATCACGCCGACGGCGAGCCGGCCGCGGACCACGCCGGTCGCGGCGGCGGCGCCGGCGGCCGCGCGGTCGGCGGCGGCCAGGCACTCACGCGCCTCGGCCACGAACGCCGCCCCCGCGCTGGTGAGTTCGACGCGA
This sequence comes from Streptomyces hamibioticus, assembly GCF_047946815.1. NCBI lineage: Bacteria > Bacillati > Actinomycetota > Actinomycetes > Kitasatosporales > Streptomycetaceae > Streptomyces > Streptomyces hamibioticus. The sequence goes on along the minus strand of NZ_JBKKQY010000001.1, from coordinate 3,192,922 downwards.
CGGCTGGACCGGGCGAACAGCTTGACCCCGAGTTCGCGTTCCAGGGCGGCGATCCGGTGGCTGAGCGAGGACTGCACGACGGAGCAACGCTCCGCAGCACGGGTGAAGTTGCGGGTTTCGGCGGCGGCGACGACGTACCGCATCTGCTGGAGATCCACCCGGGCATCGTTCTCGTTCATGGTTGCCATGACAAGCATGCGTTGGACTCATGGCGTGTGGGCCCGAGACTTCATCACATGCGTTTCTCGACGTACGCGCAGCAGACGGCGACGGTCGCGCTGACCGCCCTCGCTCCCGCGTCCTGGGGCACGACGTACGTCGTGACCACGGAGCTGCTACCGCCCGGGCACCCGCTGTTCGCCGGCCTGATGCGCGCCCTGCCCGCCGGGTTGCTGGCGCTCGCGATCACCCGGGTGCTCCCGCGCGGGGACTGGTGGTGGAAGGCCGCCGTGCTCGGCGCGCTCAACATCGGCGCCCTCTTCCCCCTGCTGTTCCTGGCGGCCGAACGGCTCCCCGGAGGTGTCGCCGCCACCCTCGCCGCCGGCCAGCCGCTGCTGGTCGCCGGGTTGGCCGTCGCGGTGCTCCGCGTCCGGCCGACGGCATGGGGACTGGCCTGGGGGGTGCTCGGGGTGCTCGGTGTCGGACTCGTCGTGCTGGGGCCCGGGGCCCGGCTGGACGCCGTCGGCGTGCTCGCCGGTCTCGGCGGTACGGCCGCCATGGCCGGCGGAGTCGTCCTGACCAAGCGCTGGGGCCGCCCCGCGGGGGTCGGCGCCCTGACCCTGGCCGGCTGGCAACTGGCCGCCGGCGGCCTGCTGTTGCTGCCGCTCACGCTCGCGGCCGAGGGGGTTCCGCAGCGGATCGACGCCGGAGCCGTCGGCGGCTACCTGTGGCTCGGCAGCATGGGCGGGCTGATCGCGTACACCCTGTGGTTCGGCGGCATCGGAAGGCTGCCGGTCGGTGCCTCCGCGCCGCTCGTGCTCCTGTCGCCGCTGGTCGCGACGGTCATCGGCATCGCGCTGGGCGAATCCCTGAGCCCGCTCCAGTCCCTCGGCTTCGTCCTCGCCCTGGCCGCCCTGCTCGCCGCGCAGCTCGACCCCCGAAACGTCCGCAGGAGGACCGACCCGATGCAGACCGACCCGATGCAGACCGATCCGATGGAGACCGATCCGATGAAGAGCGATCTGACGGAGACCGAACCGATGAAGAGCGATCTCACGGAGACCGATCCGATGGAGACCGATCCGGTGAAGACGATCGCCGTGCTCGGCGCCACCGGCATGGTCGGCAGCCGGGTGATCACCGAGGCGCGCGCCCGGGGACACCGTGTGCTCGCCCTGTCCCGCAAGCCGACGAGCGAGGACCCGGGGGTGACGCCGATCGCCGTGGACGTGACCGACGTTCCCGCCCTGCGCGAGGCACTTGCCGGGTCCGGCACGCACGGCGGAGCGGACGCCGTCGTGCTGACCGTGCGGACCATGCCGGTCGACCGGGAGTTCCTGGTCGGTGCCACCCGTGCGGTGCTGGACGTTTCCGCGCAGCTGGGGATCCCCGTCCTCGTGGTCGGTGGGGCGGGCGCGCTGCGCAGCCCCGGCGACCACGGTCTGCTGGTCGCCGACGACCCCGCCTACGTGCCCTCGGAGTGGCAGGCCGTCGCCGCCGCCGGAGTCGCCCAGCTGCGGACCTGCCAGGACCACCCCGGCAGCCACTGGGTCTACCTGAGCCCGCCGGCCCTGCTCGAACCCGGCGAACGGACCGGCCGCTACCGGCGAGGCACCGACACCCTGCTCACCGGCGCCGACGGGCGGTCGTGGATCAGTGCCGAGGACCTTGCCGTCGCCGTGCTCGACGAAGTCGAGGCCCCCGGTGCCGTACCGCACATCACGGTCGCCCACCGCGAGGAACGCCTGCCGGTCTGAGCGGGGCCGGCGGGCGGTCAGCCGACCACCGGACTGCGGCGTTCCAGGAGTACGACGTCGCGCCAGTGGCCGTGGTGGCGGCCGATGCGCTCGCGGGTGCCGATGACGCGGAACCCGGCCCGCCGGTGCAGGGCGAGGCTGGCGGTGTTCTCGGGGAAGATCCCGGACTGGACGGTCCAGACCCCGGCCGCGTCGGTGGAGTCGAGCAGCGCCTTCAGCAGCGCGGAGGCCACACCGCGGCCACGGGCGTCGGCGTGGACGTACACGGAGTGCTCGACGACACCGGTGTAGGCGCAGCGGTCGGAGACCTTGGTGGCGGCGACCCAGCCGAGCACCGTGCCGTGCTCGTCGAGGGCGACGAAGCGGTGCTCGGGCAGCTTCGCCTCGTCGAACGCCCGCCAGGTCGGCGCCGTCGTCTCGAAGGTGGCGTTTCCCTCGTCGATCCCCGCCTGGTAGATGGCGAGGACCTCATCGGCGTGCGCGGTGGTCATCGGCACGACGGACACGCTGGTCGGTGTGGCCACGGCGGCGTACTCCCCCGTGTACCTCGCCTCCTTCGCCTCCTTCGCCTCCTTCATCTCCTTCGCCTCCCGCCCGCCGGTCACGCCGTGGCCGGCGCGACGGCCAGCAGCTTGCCCATCGCGGCCAGCACCGATGGCTCGACCCGGTAATACACCCAGGTGCCGCGTCGCTCGGAGGTGAGCAGCCCGGCCTCCTTCAGCTTCTTCAGGTGGTGGGAGACGGTCGGCTGGGAGACACCGACGTCGGAGATGTCGCACACGCACGCCTCGCCGCCCTCGTGCGAGGCGACCGCGGAGAACAGGCGGAGCCGCACCGGGTCGCCCAGCGCCTTGAACATCCGCGCGGCCGTCTCGGCCTCCTCGGCGGTGAACGGACGCTCGGTCAGCGGCGGGCAGCACGGCGCCACGGCGTCGGACTCGATCAGCGGGAGAACCGTGTCATTCGACATGCATCTATGTTGACACACGTCGATCCAGACGGTCGAGGTGGCGGCTGTCGCGGCGCCCCGGCCACCCTTCGGATCGGCGCCGCCGACGCGACCACGCCCTCCGCCGGCTGCTGAGCGGCCGATCACCGAGCAGCCGCTCGGGCAGGGTTCCGCTTCGGCACCGGGTGCGCTGGTGAGGCAGGATCGTGTCATGCGGACCCGACCTGTGCTGGTTTACGACGGTGACTGCCGTTTCTGCACGACGTCAGTGACCTTCCTCGAACGCCTGCTGCGGCCCGACTGCTCCGTCACGCCGTGGCAGTTCGCGGACCTGGCCGCCCTCGGCGCCACTCAGCGGCGGGCCGAGTACGAGGTGCTGTGGATCACCCCCGCCGGGGCGGTGTACGGCGGTGCGCAGGCGGTCGCCCGGCTGCTGCTGCGGGCGGGCAGGGGGTGGGCCGTTCTCGGCGCGCTGCTCACCCTGCCGCCCCTGCGCTGGATCGCTCACGGCGTCTACCGGATCGTCGCGAACAACCGCGGTCGTCTGCCGGGCGGCACCGCGGCCTGCGCCCTCCCCGCGGGCCGCCGCCGCTGACGCCGGCACTGCGCGCGCACAGGGGCGGATCGCCGCGTCGATGTACGTCTTGGTGACGTCGGTGATGAGGCCCCGACTGCTCTCGGGGCTGAGGGCCTGGGCCTGGAGGTGGTCGTACTCCGTCGTCGGTCGCTGAGGTCATGCCTCCCGCTTCGCGTCGATCTCGGCGATGAGCGCCTCGATGCGAGTCCTGATCTGGTCGCGGATGGGGCGGACGGCTTCGACGCCCTTGCCGGCCGGGTCCTCCAGGGCCCAGTCGAGGTACTTCTTGCCGGGGAAGACCGGGCAGGCGTCGCCGCAGCCCATGGTGATGACGTAGTCGGACGCCTGGACGGCCTCGGTGGTGAGGATCTTCGGCTGTGCGTCGGCGATGTCGACCCCGACCTCCTTCATCGCCTCGACGGCGGCCGGGTTGACCCGGTCGCCGGGGACGGAGCCGGCGGAGCGGACCTCGATGCGGTCGCCCGCGAGGTGCTGGAGGAAGCCCGCGGCCATCTGGGAGCGGCCGGCGTTGTGGACGCAGACGAAGAGCACGGAGGCGAGCGGAGCGGAGGGCATGCGTTCTTCCTTCACGAAGTGGCGGCAGGTGGTGCGGAGTTCAGGTGCTCGGCAGGCCGGTGAGCAGATCGGTGATTCGATGGCCGATGCCGTCGCGGATTCGACGGCCGAGCCCGGGTGGGGCGCCCTCGGGGTCGGCCACCGGCCAGTCCAGGTGGCGACGGCCGGACACGATCGGGCAGGCGTCCCCGCAGCCCATGGTGACCGGCGCCCGGTGCGCCTTGGACATGGGCGAGAGCGTCGAGGCGCTCGGCGGCACAACGCTCCCGGCGGCACAACGCTCCCCGGCGGCAAGGCGCCCGCCGGGCGGAGCGGGAGTGGGGACGGCGGACATGGGAAGACCCTTTCGACGGGCCTGTGGGTCAGCCCCGGCTGGTATCAGCGCCGGGTGATGTGACAGTATCAGCCCATGATGACGTCAGTCGACGCTGACCTGGTCCGGGTGCTGGCCGACCCGCTCAGGCTCCGGATCGTGACCCTGCTCGCCCGCGAGACGCTGTGCACCACCCACCTCGTCGAGGAGACCGGCGCCCGGCAGACCAACCTCTCCAACCACCTGAGGGTCCTGCGCGAGGCCGGGGTCGTCGAGACCGAGCCGTGCGGGCGCTTCACCTACTACAAGCTGCGCCCCGATGTCATCGCCCAGCTCGCCGGGCAGTTCGCCGGCCTGGCCGAGTCCGCCCGCAACGCCGCCGAGAACAAGAGGGCCTGCCCGTGACCGCCACCGAGCCCACCACCTCCGCTCAGGCCGGGGGCGGGGACGACTCGATCGTCAAGAAGCTCTCCACCCTCGATCGCTTCCTGGCGGTGTGGATCCTCATCGCCATGGCCGTCGGCCTCGGGCTCGGACGGCTCGTCCCAGGGCTGAACGACGCGCTGGCGAAGGTCGAGATCGGCGGTGTCTCCCTGCCGATCGCCCTCGGACTGCTGATCATGATGTATCCGGTCCTGGCGAAGGTCCGCTACGACAGGCTGGATGCCGTCACCGGCGACCGGAAGCTGATGATCTCCTCCCTGGTCATCAACTGGGTGCTCGGACCCGCGGTCATGTTCGCCCTGGCGTGGATCTTCCTGCCGGACCTGCCCGAGTACCGCACCGGACTGATCATTGTCGGCCTGGCCCGCTGCATCGCCATGGTGATCATCTGGAACGATCTCGCCTGCGGCGACCGCGAGGCCGCTGCCGTGCTCGTCGCGCTCAACTCGGTGTTCCAGGTTCTGGCGTTCGGTCTGCTGGGCTGGTTCTACCTCGACCTGCTGCCCGGCTGGCTCGGCCTCGGTGACGGCGAGCACCTGGACATCTCGATGTGGGAGATCGCGCTGAACGTGGTCATCTTCCTCGGCGTCCCGCTGCTGGCCGGCTTCCTGACCCGCCGCGTCGGTGAGAAGAAGATGGGCCGCGAGGGCTACGAGCAGCGCTTCCTGCCGAAGATCGGGCCGTGGGCGCTGTACGGGCTGCTGTTCACGATCGTCATCCTCTTCGCCCTGCAGGGGAAGACGATCACCTCGCAGCCGCTGGACGTTGCCCGGATCGCGCTGCCGCTGCTGGTGTACTTCGCGGTCATGTTCTTCGGCACCTTCCTCCTCGGCAAGGGCCTCGGCCTGGCCTACGACCGCACCACGACGCTGGCGTTCACCGCGGCGGGCAACAACTTCGAGCTGGCCATCGCGGTCGCCATCGCCACCTTCGGCGTCACCTCCGGCCAGGCCCTGTCCGGCGTCGTCGGGCCGCTCATCGAAGTCCCGGTGCTGATCGGCCTGGTCTACGTCGCGCTCGCCTGGCGCAGGAAGTTCGCCACCGACGCGGTGACCACGGCCCCGTGACGCGGCACGTGGACGTGGTGGTGGTCGGCGGCGGCCAGGCAGGGCTCGCCGCCGGCTACCACCTGCGTCGCCAGGGCCTTGACTTCACCGTCCTCGACGCCGATCCGGCGCCGGGCGGGTCCTGGCAGCACATGTGGGACTCGCTGCGCCTGTTCTCCCCGGCCGACCACTCCTCCCTGCCCGGCCGGCTCATGCCCGCCCAGCCCGGCGAGACCTATCCGGACGCCGGGCACGTGGTGGACTACCTCGCCGACTACGAGAAGCGCTACGACCTGCCCGTCCAGCACGGCACCCAGGTCGACGCCGTGCACCGCGACGGCGACCGGCTCCTGGTCGAGACCGACTCCGGCACCTGGCGGGCCCGGGCAGTCGTCAGCGCCACCGGCACCTGGTCGCGGCCTTTCGTCCCCGCCGTGCCGGGCGGCACCGATTTCACCGGTCGGCAACTGCACACCGTGAACTACCACCGTCCAGGCGATTTCGCCGGTCAACGCGTCCTCGTAGTCGGTGGAGGAAACTCCGGCGCCCAGATCGCAGCCGACCTCGCACTGGATGACAACGTCGAGACGACCTGGGTGACCCGGCGCCCGCCCCGTTTCCTCCCCGACGACGTCGACGGCCGCGTTCTGTTCGACGTCGCCACCGCACGCCGCCGCGCCCTCGATGAAGGACGCAGCGACACCGGTGGGGTCGCCTCGCTCGGGGACGTCGTCGCCGTCCCCCCTGTCCGCGCCGCCCGTGATGCCGGACTCCTGGGAGCCCGGCCGATGTTCACCCGGCTCACTGCCGCCGGCGTCCAGTGGGCTGACGGCAGCCGGTCGGACGCCGACGTGATCATCTGGTGCACCGGCTTCCGGCCCGCCCTGGCTCACCTCGCCCCGCTCGGACTGCGCGGCCCGCGCGGCCGCGTCGCGACCTCCGGGACTCTCGCCGTTGGTGAGCCCCGCCTGCACCTGCTCGGCTACGGCGACTGGACCGGACCCGCCTCCGCCACCCTTGTCGGCGTGGGCCGTCCTGCCCGCGAGGCGGCCCACCGGATCGCGCGTCAGCTGCACACCTGACCCCGCAACCAGCGGTACGGCACGCCCGGAGGCCCGCTGCCGGGCGTGCCGCCGCTTCCGGCAGCCCGGAGCGGAACGCGCCCGGAACGCCGTTGTCAGCGTGAGTGACTGAGCCGGGACAGCACGCGTGCGGCCTGCGGACGGGCAGTTCCGCGGCCCTGACTTTGACATGCGTCTATGTTGACACTCGTCGATATGGGTGGCAAGCTCCGAGGCGTGGACAGGCATCGACAGGCATCGAAGCAAGGGGCCGCCGTGATCACCGCCCTCCGTACCGTGCTCACCGCGGCCCGGGCCCGCCGCACCGCCCGCCACCTGGCCGGCGTCAGCTTCTGCGACAGCTGCGCTCAGGTCGGCGACAGCGCCACCCGGGCGGCCGAACGCCGGCAGCACGCCCAGCCGGCCGCCCTCACGCACACGCGCTGACCCCCTCGTCCCCGAAGGAGACCGAGCATCATGAGCACCCAGCAACTCCCCGTCGTCGTCATCGGCGCCGGTCCCACCGGACTCGCCGCCGCCGCCCACCTCGTCGAGCACGGCATCGAGCCCCTCGTTCTGGAAGCGGGCGACCGTGCCGGCGCGGCCGTTCGTGAGTGGAGCCATGTGCGGCTGTTCTCCACCTGGGGCGAGGTCGTCGACCCGGCCGCCGAGAAGCTACTGGCCCCCACCGGCTGGACCAGGCCCGACCCGGCGACCTATCCGTCCGGCGGAGACTGGGCCGAGCAGTACCTGCAGCCGCTCGCCGACGCCCTCGGCGACAAGGTCCGCACCGGTGCCACCGTCACCGGCGTCTCCCGGGCCGGCCGCGACCGGATCGTCGACGCCGACCGGGAGCAGCAGCCGTTCGTCGTGCACGTCGGGTACGCCGACGGCCGCGAGGAGCGCCTCTTCGCCCGTGCGGTGATCGACGCCTCCGGCACCTGGGCCACGGCCGGCCCGGCCGGCGGCAGCGGCCTGCCCGCGCTCGGCGAGAAGGCGGCGTCCGACCGGATCACCTACCGCGTGCCGGACCTGAAGGACCCGGCCGTCCGTGCCCGGTACGCGGGCAGGCGCACGGCCGTCATCGGCTCGGGCGCCTCCGCCTTCACCGCGCTCGCCCACCTCTCCGAGCTGGCCGAGTCCGAGGACGGCAGGGGGACGCACGCGGTGTGGATCCTGCGCCGCGGCATGTCCGGCTCCACCTTCGGCGGCGGTACCGCCGACCAGCTCCCCGCCCGCGGCGCGCTCGGCCTCGCCGCGAAGGCCGCCGTCGACAAGGGCCACGCGGACGCGGTCACCGGCTTCCGCACCGAGGCGTTCGAACGCGACGGCGACGGACGTCTCGTCCTCCTCGGCGAGGACGGACGCCGCCTGGACGCGGTGGACGAGGTGATCGTGCTGACCGGGTTCCGCCCCGACCTGTCCTTCCTGGACGAGCTGCGCCTCGGCCTGGACGAGCGCCTCCAGGCCCCGGTGGAACTCGCCCCGCTGATCGACCCCAACCAGCACTCCTGCGGCACCGTCTACCCGCACGGCCACCGCGAGCTCTCCCACCCCGAACAGGGCTTCTACCTGGTCGGCATGAAGTCCTACGGCCGCGCCCCCACCTTCCTGGCCATGACCGGGTACGAGCAGGTGCGCTCCGTCGCCGCGGCCATCGCCGGCGACCTCGACTCCGCCGACCGCGTCGAACTCACCCTCCCCGAGACCGGAGTCTGCGGCGGCGCCGGCCTGTTCGACACCCCCGACCCCCAGCAGGCCGAAGGCGGCGGCTGCTGCGCCGCCCCGGAACCGCCGCTCGTCCAGCTCGCCGCGCCCGCGGCAGTGGGCCCGGCCGCCGAAGAAGCTCCGGCGGGCGGCTGCTGCGGCTCGTGACCGGCCTCAGCACCCACGACGCCGGGGCCGCGACCGGAACAGGGGACCGGTCGCGGCCCCGCGCCACTCTGCCCGCCCTCTGCCCGACGCAGATCGTGAGGCTGGGGCATCGTCCACTACGCCTTCCCCGTCCTCAACCCCCAGATCACCGCCGCGACCGGCTGGTCGGCCGGAGCGACAGAGGGGCGCCGACGACGCAGCCGATGCGAGAAGTCCTGCCACTCGTGCAGCGATTGGGAGGGGTGGGGTACTGAGCCCAGCGGCTGGGCATCCAGCCCCGGGCTCGAAATCGCTGAACGGCCTCGAAGGAACCAACGCCCTGCTCCCATGGGCCATCATCGACCGGTCCGCGCCGACGCTGTGTGCGCGGCCGCCGAGCTTTGCGGCTCGGAGCATCGAGGTGGGGGCGATGCGGCTGTCCGTCGGACCTAGTCCGTGAGAGGTGTCTCGGCCCAGAAGGACTGAGCCTGTCGCAGAAGAGAAGCGGCCTCTGTGCTGTAGGCGGCTCCCTCACGTAGCAAGTCGAACATCTTGTGGTGGAGATCGACCTCGCTCTCGTCGGTGATGTCCAGCTCGGAGGAGACGAGTTCCACGTTGACGGTGTCGCCCTCGCCGTAGATCCCGAAGGCGGGGGCGGGGAACATGGCCAGGCGCGCTGCGGCAGGGATGATGCCCAAGGTGAGGGATGGCAGGTCGATGTCGCGCAGGAGGCGGTCGATCTGGCCGCGCATTACCGTGGGGCCACCGATGTTCGTGTAGAGGGCCTGCTCACCGAGGATGACGTCGTAGTGGTGCTCGCCCTCGTGTAAAATCCGCTGCCGCTCCATGCGCTTGGCAACTCCGGCCGGCACGTCGTCGGGAACGCCGAGAAAGCGTACGACCTGCTTCAGAATTACGGTGGCGTACGCCTCGGTCTGGAGAGTCCCCCAGATCATGTTGGGGACGTACGCTTTGCCTTCTTTCGTGCGCTGATACCAGCGGATCACGTCTTCACTGGACGGCTTCCGTGCCGGTGGACAGGTGCTCCTGCCACGGTACTGACTTGGTCACTGCCTTCCCTCCTGGCCATTTGAACGGGCGAGCGCGTCGGTGGATGTCTCCTGTGCGGCGAGGGGATTCAAGAACCGGGCAGTAGTGCCACGACCGTGGACTGGACGAGCTGGGCTGCTGCCAGGACGCCAGGGATGCCCCCGCATCGTTCGACGAGGTTTTGGAGCATGTAGCGCATGGTGCCCGGATCGTGGTCTGGTTCGTCCAGCCGTGGGGTGATCATGTCTAGGTCGCGCAGCGCGGCGTCCACCTCGGGGTACTGGCCGCGCAGTTCTTCAAGGCGTCGCCGCAGGTCATCGATGCTTTCGCGGGCTTTGTCTACAGCTTCGTTGGTGATGTTGTTGGTCTGGGTGGTGTTCTGAGAAAATGGCGCGGCTTGGGCGGGTCCGGTCATGTGGCCGGTGTTGATGATGCCGAAGTTGGTGCCGCTCGGAATTGGGTCAGGCTGTCGGCGGATGGACACGTGGGTCTCCTGTCGGGCTTGTGGGTCAGTTGGTCATGGAGGGGTTGGCCGAGAACGGCGCGGCCTGGACCGGGCCGCTCATCGTGCCGCCGTTCATGACGCCGAAGTTGTAGATCGCAGTGGATTGCTGGCGGTAGGCGGCGATGTCGACGTTGTGGTCGCGTAGGAAGATCTCGGTGGAGTCGAAGACCCGGCGTTGCATCATCTGCACGTAGTAGCGGGCGTCGTCGTACATGTGCATGTCCTCCAGGCGACGGACGCTATAGACCTCGCGGAGGCTGACGGGTCCGCTGCCCGGGTCAAGTTCGGGGCGCGGGCGGGTCTTGCGGCGTACGAGCCGGTCCAGGCCGACGTAGATGTCGACGAGTGCGTTGAACGCGGCGCGGCCCAGCCACTTCAGTGAGCGCGGGTTGGAGGGACCGAGGTCGGCGACCCTCGGGTTGAGGGGGCCCATGATGTGCGGGCGGACGGTGACGCGCAGGAATCCGCCCGGAAGAGCGACCGCGATGCTGAACGACTCAAGCCCGGCAGTGCCCAGTCCGCACACGCACTGGGTGGCCCTGGCCGGTCGGTGCGATCCCCTTGCCTCGGCCCGTGACCGGGCACGTACCGTCCTGGCCGACGTCGCCCCCTGCGTGAACGACGCTGTGCTGGTCGTATCCGAGCTGGTGGGCAACGCCGTGCGACACACGACGGCCGGCCCTGACTGTCTGACCATCGAGATCGGCGGGGATCAGGTCATCGTCGCGGTCCACGACCCGGAGCCTGACGACGGTCGTGTGCACCTGTCGGAGACGGCTGCCGATCCGCTGGCCGAGTCCGGCCGTGGGCTGTGGCTGGTGCAGACGCTGGCACGTCGGTGGTACGTGGAGACCACCGCCGTCGGCAAGGCGGTCGTTGCCGTCCTGCCGCGCGGGGAAACGGCAGTCAGCCGAGCGGCAGGCTCTTGACGACGTTCCACCGATAGGCGCGGTCCTCGCGTCGCAGCTCCACCAACTGCACTTCCTGGACGTGCAGATCGACTGGTGCAAGGCCCCGGAGTGGGGTGACGGCCTCGATGACCGGGGCAGCGGGGCGTGGCCGGTTGTTGTAGGCCAGGCTCAGGTGGGGGCGGAACAGCGCGGTCGGCTTGCGGGGCGCCAGCCCGAGCGAAGCCATGGACTCGCTGAGGGCCGAGTGCAGCGCCAGTACCGGGCCCCAAGGGGCGACCGTCAGGCGTACGGCTCCCCGAGAACCCGCGAGCGGGACCGCCCGCAGGCGGAAGGCCGCCGGGAGAAGCGGGGCCGCTGCGCTGATGACGTCATCGAGACGGCTCAGCGGCAGCGTTGCGGCGGAGCCGACGCGTGTGAGCGTGATGTGCAACCCGTCGTCGGGGACCGGGTCCAGGCCGAGCCGCGCGAGGTGCTGCTGGCAGCGAAGAGCGAGGTCGGCCAAAGCTGGGCTGCCGGGGAAGGTGAGCATCCAGTAGTACGCCCGGGTCTGTGCCGTCCAGCCGGGCCGATCCCAGTGATCGACCATGGTCTCCACGGCGTCGAAGGCAGCCTGGTCGTGTGCCGCGATCACCGCCGGGTCACTCAGGTCGGCCGGGGGGTGGGTAGGGAAGGCTGCGGGATCGGCGCTGAGCTGGACGTGCGGCCAAGGCACCCGGCGAACTCCTTCGTGATCACCCCGCCTCGGCAGGCGGGAGCTGACGGCCCCAGGCACGGAGCTGTTCGCCATACTCGCGCACCGCCGGCCGGGACCGCCAAGGGGCTGCTCGCTCGTACAGGTCCCGAGAGCGTTGCCGCACCGAGCTGATCGGCAGCGGACTGGCCAGAGTGATCGCCTGTTGCCCGAGGGACATGGCGTGCTCCACGTCCGGTGCTCGCTGTTGAAGCACAGCGGTGGCCACGTCGAGGCGGACCAGTGAGCGGCTCCACGCAGAGTCGGACTTTTCGACCAGGTCGTCGAGGTCCTCGGCGTCCCGCAGCACGTGCCCGGTGTCCTGCAGAGCGACACGGGCGGTCAGCGCATTGGCCAGGGTGCGGGCCCGCCCATACGGCACGAAGGAGATGCAGGAGGTCAGGCCGGGGGCCACGTCATGCCGGTCGGAGAGCTCCAGCGCCCGCCCGATGGCCCGCTCGGCCTGGTTCCGGTCACTGAGCTTGCCGAGCGCCCGGGCCCGGCCGTTGACCAGCAGCCGGATGGCCTGCGGGTGGTTCGGCGCCCGGTCCACCGCGGCGGCGGCCCGCGCGTCGGCCTCGTCGTAACGGCCTGCGTAGTACGCCGCGAAGGACTGGGTGCCGCAGGCCCACATCTCGGTGTCGAGATCGCCGATCGCCCGGCTCAGTTCCAGCGCTTCGGCGCAGTACGCCTCAGCCAGGGGGAACGCGCCGGTGTTCACCGCCATGTAGCCGAGCAGCCCGCCAGCGCGTGCGGTGATCCGGAACAGTTCCCTGCGTGCGTACGGAGGTTGCTGACCGGCGAGCAGGGCGTGCCCCATGCTGCGCAGGCTGTTCGTCTGTCCCCACAGGCCGTCCGGCCCCTCCTTCTCGTACCGCTCGGTGATCATCTCGATCCGGGAGGCGAGAAAAGACAGAGTGGTCTGGTCGACGTTGCCGCAGGCCAGCTGGCGGGCTCGGGCGACGATCTCCGCCGGGTCGTCATCGTGGGCGGTCGGGCCGGCCTGGGGAGAAGGCGGAACGTCCGCAGGTAGCGGCTCTGGGGCGGTCGGCGGACAAGCCGAGGCCGAAGCGAACAGGTCGCGGGCAGCCCTGCCCAGCAGCTCCTCCAGAATGCGGCACGTGTCGGGGCGGGGAAGCTGCTTCAGTTCCCCACTCAGCCACCGGTCGAATTGCCGCGAAGAGACCGCGACCGAGGCCAGCCGAGGGTCACCCGCCTCCTTGGCCAGGTTCCGGGCCGCGCGGGAGAACTGCACCTCGAACGCCGTGTAGGTCGTGAGGTGGCGCTCTTCGAGTAACTGCCGCAGCAGCGTGTTCCGGGGCATGGAAGACCTCCCAACACGTCGCGGAACCAGGGGCTCCTCGGCGAACGGCACGCACGCCGGACCGTGCGACGTACGGGGTGTCTTACGCAAGAGTGCCGACGCAAAGCACAACTAGGCAATATGCCTGGCCAAGTTGGCCCGTTCGGGTTGTCCGCCAACGGGTGGATGGACAGACTGCCTCCATGGCACTGAAGAGGAAGCTGGTCCCTCAGTCGGTCTACCGACGCCAGCTCGCCACACGGCTGCGCGAGTTACGGGAGGCGTCCGGCCTGACCCTCACCGAGGTGTCGGAGCAGATCGAAGTCAACCAGGGGTCTCTCAGCCGGATCGAGACCGGTGAGCGCGGCACCACTCCGGTTCTGGTCCGGGCTCTCCTCGACTGCTACGCCGTCACGGACACCGAGCTGCGCGACGGCATCCTGGACTTGGTGCGTGCCGACAAGGAACAGCAGAAGCCCTGGTGGCGCAAGTACTCCACGGTTCTCGCCCCGACCCGCTACGACGGTTACCTGGCCCTGGAGGCAGGTGCCATCGCGCTGGCCAACTACCAGCCCTTGCTCGTTCCCGGCCTGCTTCAGACGGAGGACTACGCCCGTGCCGTCATCGCCCAGATGCGTCCTGATCTCAGTGCCGATCAGGTGGACGCTCTGGTCAAGGTACGCATGGAACGCCAGGAAAGCCGCTTGTCCGGTGAGCACCCCGCCGAACTGCGGGCCGTCCTGGACGAAGCCGTCCTCCATCGCGTCATCGGCTCACCCATCGTGATGCGCCAGCAGTTCGCGCGCTTGGTCCAGGTCGGCGAACAACCGAACGTCACCATCCAGCTCCTCCCGTTCGCCCTCGGCGCCCATCCGGGTCTGTACGGCCCCTTCGTCATCCTTACCTTCCCTGAGCCCACAGCTCCGCTGGTCTGGCTGGAGAACCCCAACAACTCCGTGTATCTGGAGTCCCGCAGCGACGTCCAGAACTACACGGACACCTTCGACCAGCTCAGGGCCTCCGCCCTCAGCCCGGCCGAGACCCTTACCCGCCTCATCCGCACTGCCGAGGAGCTCAAACCTTGAGCACGATTCCGTCCCGCCGCCCCCGCGCTGATGAACTGCACAACGCGCACTGGCGCAGGAGCTCCTACAGCGGAGGCGCCAACGACTGCGTCGAGATTGCCGACCTCGGTGCGTACGCGGCGGTGCGCGATTCCAAGGCTCTCGACCTGGCACCTGTGATCCTCAGCCGTTCCGCCCTGGGCGATCTGCTGGACCAATACACCGACGGCGAGACTTGTATCGGCTGAGGCACTGCCCGAGCCGCACACATGCGCCCGTTTCAGCCGACAACTGGAGAATGCCCGCGTGAGCGATCAGTCCGACAAGCTGTTCCTCCAGATCGTGCCTCCGAAACCCCAGCTCAGGGCCACACCAGGCAATACGGCTGATGCCCCGCCTCATGCAGCCGATGCGAGAAGTCCTGCCACTCGTGCAGCAACTGGTACACGTTGAACGCATCCCGCGGCCCGCCCCGGTCCGGCACCGTCGACCAGATGAAGGCCGCGGCGCCGACCGCCTCCTCGCCGATGCCGCGCAGGGGGTCGACGACGGTCATCGGGAGTTTCACGACCGCGTAGTCGGGGTGCAGGACGACCAGTTCCAGCGGGGGCACCTTGTGGAGCGGAACGCCCTCGATGCCGGTGAGGACCATGGCGGCCATGGTCTCCGGCTTGATCTTGGTGAACATGCCGTTCATGCCGAGCTCGTCGCCGCCCAGCTCCTCGGGGCGCATGGAGATCGGGACCCGGGCCGCGGTGGCGCCGTCGGGCGCGCCGAAGTACTTGTACGTCACCCCCACCCGACCACCATTTCTGCTCCCCGCCCCCGGCCGGTCGACCCGTCGGTCGTGCCGGTCCGGCCCGCTCGGTGCGCTCTCCGCACCGTACGCCTGACGTGCCTCGGTCGTTTCCTCCGCGTCGCGCCGGTGCCTTCCCCGCCGGGCGCGTCGAGGACCCAGGTCGTCGGTCCCCTCGCCCAGTCCGCCACCGCGATGCATATCTCCACCCGACTGCTTTTCTAGGACGCGTGGCCCCCGCCGCGCAACCCGATCATCGTGTCAGTGACCTCCCCCACGGCCGCCCGCCGAAACGTGCGGTGAAACATCTGTCCGCAGGATGTCCGCAGGATTTTGGCAGCCCTCGATCCGCATGCCCTGCCCGCATGCGCGTGTGAACTGCGTGTATCCGGCTCCAGTCTGGCAGACGACACGGCGCAGGGACGGGTTGTCCGATCATCGCGCCGTTTCGGGGCCGGTCACCCCGGCACCTCCGGGCCGGTCACCCCACCACACCGGGCCGGTCACCCCGGCACCTCCGGGCCGGTCACCCCGGCACCTCCGGGCCGGTCACCGTGCCGCACCGGAACCGGTCATCGCCCCGCATCAGGCCCGGTCGCCGTGCTGTACCGGATCGCCTCGGACCGTCGTCCCCCGGTCGCCTACCCTGAGGAGGTCACCCCCGCAACCGGAGTCCGAGAAGTCGGAGAAGGTCGAGAAGGTCGGAGAAGTCGCAGGTCATGAGCGAACAGGCATACCCGTACGAAGCCCCGGCCTCGCAGGCCCTTTTCGACCGTGCGGCGGCCGTCACGCCCGGCGGTGTGAACTCCCCGGTGCGGGCGTTCCGCGCCGTGGGCGGCACGCCCCGGTTCATGGTGTCCGGGACCGGGCCCTACCTGACGGATGCAGACGGGCGGGAGTACGTCGACCTGGTGTGCTCCTGGGGGCCGATGATCCTCGGGCACGCGCACCCCGAGGTGATCGCCGCCGTACAGGAGGCGGTCGCCCGCGGCACCTCCTTCGGCACGCCCGGTGAGGGCGAGGTCGCGCTCGCCGAGGAGATGGTCGCCCGGATCGCGCCGCTGGAGCAGGTGCGGCTGGTCTCCAGCGGGACCGAGGCCACCATGTCCGCCATCCGGCTCGCCCGCGGCTTCACCCGGCGCACCAAGGTGATCAAGTTCGCCGGGTGCTACCACGGGCACGTCGACTCGCTGCTCGCCTCGGCCGGCTCCGGTGTCGCCACCTTCGCCCTGCCCGACACCCCGGGCGTCACCGGCGCCCAGGCCGGCGACACCATCGTGCTGCCGTACAACGACCTCGACGCCGTGCACGCCGCCTTCGCCGCCCACCCCGGCGAGATCGCCTGCGTGATCACCGAGGCCTCGCCCGGCAACATGGGCGTCGTACCGCCGCTGCCCGGCTTCAACCAGGGGCTCAAGGACGCCTGTGCCGCGAACGGCGCGCTGTTCGTCTCGGACGAGGTCATGACCGGGTTCCGCACCAGCCGCGCCGGGTGGTACGGCGTCGAGGGCGTCGTCCCCGACCTGATGACCTTCGGGAAGGTCATGGGCGGTGGCTTCCCCGCCGCCGCGTTCGGCGGGCGGGCCGACGTCATGGCGCACCTCGCCCCGGCCGGCCCCGTCTACCAGGCCGGCACCCTCTCCGGGAACCCGGTCGCCACCGCCGCCGGCCTCGCCCAGCTGCGGCTTCTCGACGACGCGGCGTACGACAAGGTCAACGCCGTGTCGGAGCAGATCCAGGCCCTGGTCACCGAGGCGCTGAGCAAGGAAGGCGTCGCGCACCGGCTGCAGAACGCCTCCAACATGTTCTCCGTCTTCTTCACCGACCGGCCGGTGACGAATTACGAGGAGGCCAAGGCGCAGGAGTCCTTCCGGTACACCGCCTTCTTCCACTCGCTGCTCGCCGACGGCGTCTACCTGCCGCCGTCGTCCTTCGAGTCCTGGTTCGTCTCCACCGCGCACGACGAGCGGGCCGTGCAGCGCATCGCCGACGCCCTCCCGGCGGCGGCCCGGGCGGCGGCGGAGGCCACGGCATGAGCGCCGCGGCCGACGCGAACCGTGACGTCACCGTCGTCCACCTGATGCGGCACGGTGAGGTCGACAACCCGGACGGCATCCTCTACGGCCGTCTGCCCGGCTACCACCTGTCCGAGCTGGGCCGGCGGATGGCCGACCGGGTCGCCGAGCACCTCGCCCCCCGCGACATCACGTACGTCGTCTCCTCCCCGCTGGAGCGGGCGCAGGAGACGGCGGCGCCGATCGCCAAGGCGCACGGTCTGGATCTGGACAGCGACGAGCGGCTGATCGAGGCCGAGAACGTCTTTCAGGGCAAGACCTTCGGCATCGGCGACGGCGCCCTGCGCCGGCCGGGCAACTGGCGGCACGTGGTCAACCCGTTCAAGCCGTCCTGGGGCGAGCCGTACGTCGACCAGGTCGTGCGCATGATGGGCGCGCTCGACGCGGCCAAGGACAAGGCCCGCGGCCACGAGGCCGTGCTGGTCAGCCATCAGCTGCCGATCTGGATCGTGCGGTCGTACGTCGAGAAGCGCCGCCTGTGGCACGACCCGCGCAAGCGGCAGTGCACGCTCGCGTCCCTGACGACGTTCACGTACCAGGGCGACCGGATCGTGTCCGTCGGCTACACCGAGCCGGCCCGCGACCTCGTCCCGCCCCATCTCCTCGCCGGCGCCAAGCCGGTCCGGGGACAGTCCAAGGCGTACGGGGCCTGAGCCCGTATCAGCCGAGCGGTTCGTCCGTCTTGATCGCCGTTCGTTACGGAATCCGCACACATTTCCGGTAAGTGGCAGGAACCTCCCTCTTTCTCACGTCCTCTGACTGGGTGACCACCAGAGGACGTGAGAATCGGGGAAGCGATGCGCTCTCTCACCCGCAGGGGAATGCTCGGGCTCGGCGCGGGCGCCGCGGCGGCCGTCGGACTGGCGGGCTGCGGCTCCCACTCGTCGGACCCGCACACCTCCACCGACGGCTCCGGGACCGCGGGCGGTTCCGGCCGGCGGCCCTCGCCGTCCGGGACCGGTGCGCCGCCCGCCAAGCCCATCGGCGACGGCTCCACCTCGTACACCGGCAAGCAGCCGCACCAGCCCGAGGCGCCGGTGCCGCTGGAGCCCGGCCAGACGCCGCCGCAGTTCGTCGTCTTCTCCTGGGACGGGGCCGGTGAGGTCGGCAACGGCCTCTTCCCGCGCTTCCTCGACCTCGCCGAGGAGTGCGGTGCGCACATGACCTTCTTCCTCTCCGGGCTCTATCTGCTGCCCGAGTCGAAGAAGCGCCTCTACGACCCCCCGAACAACCGCCGCGGCGCCTCCGACATCGGCTACCTCACCGACGGCCACATCAAGGACACGCTGCAGAACGTCCGCCGGGCCTGGCTGGACGGGCACGAGATCGGCACCCACTTCAACGGCCACTTCTGCGCCGGCTCCGGCTCGGTCGGCAACTGGACGCCGCGGCAGTGGCGCAGCGAGATCGAGCAGGCGAAGTCCTTCGTCAAGGAGTGGCGGACCAACACCGGCTGGACGGACCTGCCCCCGCTGCCCTTCGACTACGACAAGGAGCTGGTCGGCGGCCGGACGCCCTGCCTGCTCGGCCAGGACAACCTGCTGCCCACCGCCCGCGAGCTGGGCTGGCGCTACGACGCCTCCTCGCCCGGCGGCCGACAGGTGTGGCCGGTGAAGAAGCAGGGGATCTGGGACCTGCCGTTGCAGCAGATACCTTTCCCCGGGCGTTCCTTCGAGGTCCTCTCGATGGACTACAACATGCTGGCGAACCAGTCGCTCAACTCCACCAAAGCGCCGGCCCACAACTACCCGGCCTGGCGCGAGCAGTCCGCCCAGGCGTACATATCGGGCTTCAAGCGGGCATACGAGTCGAATCGGGCACCCTTCTTCGTCGGCAACCACTTCGAGGAGTGGAACGGCGGCATCTACATGGACGCCGTCGAGGAGGCCCTCAAGTACATCGCCCGGGAGCGGGACAAGGGCGGCGACATCCGGCTGGTCTCCTTCCGGCAGTTCACCGACTGGCTGGACGTGCAGCCGCCGGAGGTCCTCGCCAAGCTGCGCGGGCTGGAGGTCGGGCAGGCGCCGGCGGGGGGCTGGAAGCGGCTCTGAAATGGGGGTTTTCACCCTTGAGGGGGGTGCGCAAGATCCCCGGAACGGACATGCGAAACTTTTCACATGAGTGCCGCCAGCCGCGCCCCCCTGCGCTCGAACCGCACCACCGCCCGCGCCCGCAGCCGTGCCGCCCTGACCGTCGGCGCCGCCGTGAGCGCGCTGCTCGTCTCCGCGTGCGGCTCCGGCGGGACCTCGGGCGGCGGCGGCAACACCAACTTCGTCACCGGCACGGACGGCATCGCCACCGTGGCGAAGGCCGACCGGCACGACGCCCCCGAGCTGTCCGGCAGGACCGTCGACGGCGGGCAGCTCGACGTCGACGACTACCGGGGCGAGGTCGTCGTGCTCAACGTGTGGGGCTCCTGGTGCGGGCCGTGCCGCGCCGAGGCGAAGAACTTCGAGAAGGTCCACCAGGACACCAAGGACCAGGGCGTCCGGTTCGTCGGCATCAACACCCGCGACACCTCCACCGCCGCGGCCCTCCGCTTCGAGGAGGAGCAGGGCGTCACCTACCCGAGCCTGTACGACCCCTCGGGCAAGCTGATGCTCCGCTTCGAGAAGGGCACGCTCAACCCGCAGGCCATCCCGTCCACGCTGATCATCGACCGGGACGGAAAGATCGCCGCACGCGCCCTCCAGGCGCTCAGCGAGGAGAAGCTGCGCAAGATGCTCGACCCGGTCATGGCGGAGAAGTGACGTGAGCGTCGCCTTCACGCTCGCCGCGGACCCGGGCGAGACGGTACGCAGCGGTGCACTCCTGCTCGCTCTGCCGATCGCCGTCCTCGCCGGTCTCGTCTCCTTCTTCTCGCCCTGCGTCCTGCCCCTCGTCCCCGGCTACCTGTCCTACGTGACCGGAGTCACCGGCACCGATCTGGCCGAGGCCCGGCGCGGCCGGATGGCCGCCGGGGCCGCCCTCTTCGTCCTGGGCTTCACCGTCGTGTTCGTCTCCGGCGGGGCCCTGTTCGGCTACTTCGGCCAGACGCTCCAGGAGTACCAGTCCACCCTGTCCAGGGTGCTCGGCGTACTCATGATCCTCATGGGCGTCTTCTTCATGGGGCTGATGCCCTGGCTCACCCAGCGCGAGTTCCGGTTCCACACCCGTCCGACGGCCGGTCTGGCCGGCGCGCCCCTGCTGGGCGCGCTGTTCGGCATCGGCTGGACGCCCTGCATCGGCCCCACTCTCGGGTCCGTCCAGACGCTCGCCTTCGAGCAGGCCAGCGCCGGCCGCGGCGCCGTACTGACCGTCGCCTACTGCCTCGGTCTGGGCGTCCCCTTCGTGCTCGCCGCGGTCGCCTTCCGCAGGGCGCTCGGCGCCTTCGGCTGGGTCAAGCGCCACTATGTCTGGGTGATGCGCATCGGCGGCACCATGATGATCGCGACCGGTCTGCTGCTGCTGACCGGCGCGTGGGACAGCATCGTGCAGCAGATGCAGACCTGGTCCGACGGCTTCACTGTGGGGATCTGATGAGCAACACCACGACGGACGACACCCCCAGGGCCGGCGACGACCAGGATCTCGGCGCCGCCGGTTCCCAGCTGTCCACCGCCCCCCAGGAGGAGGCCCCCGGACTGCCCGCCCTGGGCGTCATCGGCTGGGCCCGCTGGTTCTGGCGGCAGCTGACCTCGATGCGGGTGGCGCTGCTGCTGCTCCTGCTGCTGTCGCTGGGCGCGATCCCCGGCTCGCTGATCCCGCAGTCCGGCATCGACGCCACCAAGGTCGAGGACTTCCGCGAGAAGCACGAGACCCTCGCCCCGCTCTACGACAAGCTCGGCCTCTTCAACGTCTACAGCTCGGTGTGGTTCTCGGCGATCTACATCCTGCTGTTCGTCTCCCTGATCGGCTGCATCGTCCCGCGTACCTGGCAGTTCGTGGGCCAGCTGCGCGGCCGGCCGCCCGGCGCCCCCCGGCGCCTGACCCGGCTGCCCGCCTACACCACCTGGCGTACCGGGACCGAGCCCGAGCAGGTCCGCGAGGCCGCGCTCGCGCTGCTCGGCAAGCGCCGCTTCCGCGCGCACGTCGCCGGTGACGCGGTCGCCGCCGAGAAGGGCTATCTGCGCGAGGTCGGCAACCTCCTCTTCCACGTCGCGCTGATCGTGATGCTGATCGCCTTCGCCTGGGGCCAGCTGTTCAAGTACGAGGGCAACAAGCTGATCCTGGAGGGCGACGGCTTCGCCAACACGCTCACCCAGTACGACGACTTCAAGTCCGGGAACCTCTTCACACCCGACGACCTGGACCCGTTCAGCTTCACCCTGAAGGACTTCAAGGGCACCTACGAGCCGACCGGCCCCAACCGCGGCACCCCGCGCACCTACGAGGCGGACATCACCTACAGCGAGGGCGCCTTCGGGGACGAGAAGACGACCACGATCAAGGTCAACGAGCCGCTGGAGATCGACGGTTCGAAGGTCTACCTGGTCAGCCACGGCTACGCCCCGATCCTCACCGTGCGGGACGCCCAGGGCAACGTCGTCATGGACCGCGAGGCCGTGGCGCTGCTGCCGCTCGACGGCAACGTCACCTCCTCCGGCGCCGTCAAGGTCATGGACGGCTACCGCAACGCCAAGGGCGAGAAGGAACAGCTCGGCTTCAACGCGTTCTTCCTGCCAACCTACGGCGGCAAGGGCACCACGATGCTGTCCCAGTTCCCGGCGCTGCTCAACCCGATGCTGGCGCTGTCCGCCTACCACGGCGACCTGGGCGTGGACGCGGGCTTCCCGCAGAGCGTCTACCAGCTCGACAAGAAGAACCTGAAGGAGTTCAAGGACTCCGACGGCAACCTGTTCAAGAAGCAGCTCGCCGTCGGCGAGACCATGCAGCTCCCGGGCGGCGCGGGCTCCGTCACCTTCGACGGCGTCCAGGAGTGGGCCGGCTTCCAGATCACCCAGCAGCCCGCCAGCGGCTGGGCGCTCGCGGGCTCCGTCGCCGCCATCCTCGGCCTCGCCGCCTCCCTGTTCATCCAACGCCGCCGCGTCTGGGTGCGCGCCGTCAAGGGCGCGGACGGCGTCACCGTCGTCGAGATGGCCGGCCTCGGCCGCAGCGAGTCCGCCAAGGTGCCCGAGGAACTCGGCGACCTCGCCGCGGCCCTGTACGAGAAGGCCCCCGGCGCCCCCGGACCCGACCCGTCCGGCCCCGACCCGTCCGAGCCCGACTCGTCCGGCCCCGACCCGTCCGAGCCCGACTCGTCCGGCCCCGACCCGTCCGAGCCCGACTCGTCCGGCCCCGACTCGTCCGAGCCCGACCCGCCCGAGCCCGTCCCGCCCGAGCCCGACACGTCGGCGCCCGGCACCCCCGACCCCGCATCCGCACCTGCCGAGAGGGCTGAGCAGAAGTGACTCTCGCCGACGCCGCCGCCGCCGCGGTCGACCTGGCCGCCGCGACCAACGAGAACCTCGCGAACCTCAGCAACACGCTGATCTACTCCGCGATGGCGGTCTACACACTGGCCTTCTTCGGGTACATCGCCGAGTGGATCTTCGGCAGCCGCAGCAAGGTCGGCCGTACCGCCGCCGCGCTCACCGCCCGGGCGGAGACCAAGGCCGCCGCCCCCGCGGTGACGGTGAAGAAGGCCGGCGGCACCGCCGTGCTGGAGCGGCCGCAGGTCGTCGTCCGGGCCGCGGCCGGCTCCCGTGACGTACCCGACGGGCCGGGCGCGCACGGCGGCACCGAGAAGGGCGACCTGTACGGCCGGATCGCCATCTCCCTCACGGTGCTCGCCTTCCTGCTGGAGTTCGGCGGCGTGCTCACCCGTGCGCTGTCGGTGCAGCGGGCGCCGTGGGGCAACATGTACGAGTTCAGCATCACCTTCTCCACGGTCGCCGTCGGCGTGTACCTCACGCTGCTGGCGCTGAAGAAGAACGTCCGCTGGCTCGGCCTGCCGCTGACCACCACGGTCCTGCTGGACCTGGGCCTCGCGGTCACCGTGCTCTACACCGCCAGCGACCAGCTGGTCCCGGCCCTGCACTCGTACTGGCTGTACATCCACGTCTCCACGGCGATCTTCTGCGGGGCGGTCTTCTACGTCGGCGCGGTCTCCACGATCCTGTACCTCTTCAAGGACGGCTTCGAGAGCAAGCTCGCGAGCGGCGGCACGCCGGGCCGCTTCGCCAACTCGGTCCTGGACCGCCTGCCGGCCGCCTCCTCCCTCGACAAGTTCGCCTACCGGGTCAACGCCGCGGTCTTCCCGCTGTGGACCTTCACGATCATCGCGGGCGCCATCTGGGCGGGCGACGCCTGGGGCCGCTACTGGGGCTGGGACCCCAAGGAGGTCTGGTCCTTCATCACCTGGGTCGCCTACGCCTGCTACCTGCACGCCCGCGCCACGGCCGGCTGGAAGGGCCGCAAGGCCGCCTACCTGGCACTGATCGCCTTCGGCTGCTGGCTGTTCAACTACTACGGAGTGAACATCTTCGTCTCCGGCAAGCACTCCTACGCGGGGGTGTGACCGGGGACGAGGCGGGCCGGCGGCCGTCAGGCTCGCACTTCGGGTGCCGCGGAGTGACGCTGGAGGCATGACCGCTTCCATCGAACAGGGCACCAGTCAGGTCCACGGAAACACGCACATCCTCCACTTCCTGGTGCGGCTCCCGCGGCCCATGGAGAAGGTCTGGCCCGCGCTGGCCACGCCGAACGGGCTCGCGGCCTGGTTCGCCCCGGCCGACGTCCTCGAACCGCACCTCGGCGGCGCGGTCACCCTGCGGGGCGTCGGCGCGGGCCGGATCACCGCCTGGGACGTGGAGCGGATCGCCGAGTACTCACTGACGGACGGCGGGCGGCTCCGCTTCCACCTGGAACGCGACGGCGACCGGGGCACCGTCCTGCGCTTCACCCACGAGTACCGGGGCGGGCAGGAGACCGAACAGCGCTGGCGGGCGCGGTTCGAGCGGCTGATCGAGGTGCTGGAGAGCGGGGAGCGGCTCTCCTACTCGAGGTAGCCGGACAGCGCCCCCGCACCCGCGAGCATCAGCTTCGTACGCTCCGTGAGCATCCGGTCCCGTGCCGTGACCGCCGTGCGCAGCGCCTCGCTGCCGCCCTCCCGGCGCAGCCCCTCCAGCACGGGACGGATCTGGTCCAGCGGATAGTGGCTGCGGCGCAGGACGTGCACCACGCGCGCGTCGCGCACGTCCGCCGGGTCGTACACGCGGTACCCCGTGCCCCGCTCCCGCCGGGGCGCGAGCAGCCCGGCCGCCTCCCACACCCGCAGCGCGGACGTGCGTACGCCGATCAGCGCGGCCACGTCTCCGATGCGCAGGCCGGCGGCGGGCGGCGGCACCGGCTCCGCACGGGCGAGCGTCTCCAGGGCCTCGCTCGCCGCCCGCAGCGCCACCCGCTCCTCGTGCAGCGCGGCATGCGCGGCGTCCACCAGCGCCAGCGCGCCCGGCACGTCACCGTCGTGCACGGCCCGCATGATCCGCGCCGCCGGCACCGGCCCGTACCCCTGCTGCAGTTTCCGGTAGGCCAGCAGTGCCCGCCGGTGCCGCTCGCCGAAGACCCGGTAGCCGGACTCGGTGCGGGCGGCGGGCGGCAGGACGCCCGCCTCCTCGTAGTTGCGGATCTGCTGCGTGGAGAGCCCGGCCGAACGGGCCAGGTCGACGGTCCGCAGCCGGTGGCGGTGGTCGTCCTTCATCCGGCAGGAGCTTAGACGGCGTCCACCGACGCGGACGCACCTGTGCGATCGCGTCGGCAGAAGGCCCGGCCGGGACTGGTGATTCACGCGATGCCGGGCGGGCGCCGGTCGCCGAGACTTCGGTGACCGATGTCCGCATCCGTTCTGACGGAGGTACCGATGCCCGGTCCGTTCGCCCGAGGCCCGGCGGGAACACCGACCCGCCCCTTATTGTCATGCGCGCGTAAGGTCGGTGTGGTGCTGGCCGCCCTGCTGCTGTCGGCCGTCGGGCTGTCCGCCGCCCCCGCCACCGGGGCGCCGACCGCCACCGCGCCGACCGCCACCACCTGGTACGGGCAGGTGCGCGGCAAGGCCGGGGACGCCGCGCACGCCTACCTCGGCATCCCCTACGCCGCCCCGCCGGTCGGCGACCGGCGCTGGAAGCCGCCGGCCCCGCCCGAGCGCTGGACCGGCGTCCGCGACGCCACCACGCCCGGCAACCCCTGCATGCAGGCCCCCTCGTCCACCCCGTGGGGCGACCTCGCCGGGCCCGGCACGCCCAGCGAGGACTGCCTGTACCTGAACGTCCACACACCCGCCGACCGTTCGCCGCTCAAGCGGCCCGTGATGGTGTGGATCCACGGCGGCGGCTTCACCGTCGGCTCCGGCACCTTCTACGACGGCGGCGACCTGGCCGCCCAGGGCGACGTGGTCGTCGTCACCCTCAACTACCGCCTCGGCGCCTTCGGTTACCTCGCCCACGCCGGCCTCGCCGAGGAGTCGGCACACGGCGTCTCCGGCAACTACGGGCTGCTCGACCAGCAGGCCGCCCTGCGCTGGGTGCGGGGCAACATCGCCGCGTTCGGCGGCGACCCGGGCAACGTGACGGTCTTCGGCGAGTCGGCGGGCGGCGGCAGCGTCTGCCAGCACCTGGTCTCGCCCCGGGCGCGCGGCCTGTTCGACCGGGCCATCGCCCAGTCGGGCTGCGGCTTCCCGCTGCCCACCCAGGAGTCCCAGGAGCGCACCGGTGCCGCCTGGGCCGGCTCCCTGGGCTGCACGGACGTGGCCTGCCTGCGCGCCAGGCCCGCCGCCGACATCCTCGCCGCGGCCCAGGCGCCCACCGCCCGCTGGGTACCGAACGTCGACGGCCGGGTCCTGCCGCACCAGGTGACCGACGCCCTGGCGAGCGGACGCTTCCACCGCGTCCCCGTCCTCCAGGGCACCACCGCCGACGAGGGCCGGCTGACCGTGGCCACGACCTACGACCTGGCCGGCCGGCCGCTCACCGCGGCCGGCTACCCGGGGGCCGTCCGCGCTCTCTACGGCGACCGGTCCGACGCGATCCTCGCCCGCTATCCGCTGTCGGAGTACGGCACCCCGGCCGAGGCCCTGGGGGCGGTCCTCACCGACTCCCAGTTCGCCTGCCTGCAGTCCCGCACGGCCGACCTGATGGCCGACCACACCCGGTCCTACCAGTACGAGTTCGCCGACCCCGACGCCATGGCCTACCTGAACCTGCCGCTGAGCTTCCCGCTCGGCGCCCCGCACGGCTCGGAGATCCGCTACATATTCGGCGGCGTCGACGGCACCCCGGCCCAGAACGCCCTGGCCGACGCGATGCTCGGCTACTGGACCAGCTTCGCCCGCACCGGCGTCCCGTACGCGACGGACGCCCCGCGCTGGCCGCGGTTCCCGAAGGTGCAGGTCCTCGCCCCCGAGGCGATCACCGCGGTCACCACCTTCCCCGAGGACCACAAGTGCGACCTGTGGAACGTCTCCTGACCGGCGGCCGCTGACGACGGCCCCGGTCCTCACGGGTGCCGCGCCGACAGCACCGCGTAGTCGGCGAAGCTGCGGCGGTAGCGCAGGTGCCGGGTCTCCTGGGTGTGCCTGCGCTGCCACTCCTCCACCTCCTCCGGGCTCGGACACGGCCCGGAGGAGGCCCCGCAGTCCGCCTCGTCGCCCCAGACGCACCAGGCCTGGTACTCGGGCTCGGCCGACGGGTCCTGCACGATCGCGTACGGCACGTACCGGAAGACCCGGCGGCCGGGGTGCCGCTGCCGCTGGTGCCGGGTGAGCAGGACGTCGGCGTCGGTCTCCGCGCTGCCGTCGTCCGCCGCCCGCGCGTCCTCCCGGTCCGCGGCCAGCTCGGCGCACCGGGCGCAGCCGGGCACCGGTTCCGGCGGCGGCCCCACGGAGACCAGCGGGTACGCCGTCGACAGGCGGGCCACCGAACGGCGGTTGGCCTCACGCACCTCGGCACTCAGATCCATGCGCGTCCCTTTCGTCACTCTCGGTGTACCGAGCGTGGCTCAGGGGAATCTTCGGTGGCAACGCTTGCCGCGTGACACTCGCGCACTGTCACGGAGGGGGAACCGTGAGCCGACGCAACGCCGAAGGCGATACGGGGGCCAGCACGGCCGCCGTGTTCGGCGAGGTGCTGAAGCATTTCCGGGAGGCGGCGGGGCTGACGCAGGAGGGACTGGCCCGCCGCATCCCGTGCGACCGCTCGCACGTGGCCCGGGTGGAGGCGGGCACGCGGGTGCCGCAGGACACGTTCGCCAAGACGTGCGACGAGTTGCTGGGCACGGGTGGGGTGCTGGGGCGGTTGTGGGGGCGGATCGACTGGTATCCGCGGGTGGAGCATCCGGATTGGTTCGAGCGCAGGGCGCGTATGGATGCCGAGGCGGTGGCCGTGCGGGCGTACCAGACCCAGGTGATGCCCGGGTTGTTGCAGACGCCCGACTACGCGAAGGCGCTGTTCGGCCGTCGGCTCATCAAGGCGGACGAGGTGGCGGAGCGGGTCAGGGCCCGGCTGAGTCGCCAGCAGAGGTTCCTCGCGGACGGCGGTCCCTTGTACCTCGTGGTGCTGGACGAGAGCTGCCTGCGGCACATGGTGGGCGGCCCCGACATCATGCGCGGGCAGTGCGAGCACCTGCTCGCTGTGGGGCGATTGCCCAACATCCGTATTCAGATCGCCCCTTCGGACCGTGCGGACATCGACCGACCGGACACGTCGCTGTCGTTGATCGAACTGCCCGACGGGCAGCGGTGGGTGTACTCGGAGTCCCTGGACCGGGGCCACTTCAGCGATGATCCGGCCGCTTTCACGCGGCACAGCCGGACTTATGATGTGCTCAGGGCGGACGCCCTCTCAGCCCCCGGGTCCGCCGCTCTGATCAGCGACGTGATGGAAGGGTACGAGGCCCATGACGACCCACCAGCTCCGCACGGCGACCTGGATCAAGAGCAGCCACAGCGGCGCGAACGGCGGCGACTGCGTGGAAATCGCCCCCGATATCCCCGACGTCGTCCCCGTCCGCGACAGCAAGAACCCTGACGGTCCCGTCCTGCTGATCAGCCGCGCCGCGTGGACCGCGTTCACCGGGACCCGGTTCCTCGCGCTCCGGTGACGCGGGCGGTCACCTGAAAGGAACACCGGGGAGAAAAGAACCCCACCAAGCCCCACCCCTCCCGCCCACGGCGCGGCCTCACTCACGCGGGTGAACATCACCGGCCGGACTGGAATTCGCGGGGCCCAACTCCCTTACGCTCAGCGCAACAACCGCTGACATATGTCGGCCCCCGCCGGGGAGTAGCGATCCCCGCGAGGGCCTGACCACCGAGGAAGTCGGAGCCTTCCTGATGGGTACCCCCGACCTTAGCGTGCCCCGGCGCGCCCGGTCCGCCGTTGACGGCAATCGTCACCCCTCCGGCGTGATCCACGACAACGTCCGCCACACCACCCGCTTCACGGTGGTCGGCAACCACTTGGCCCAGCACCCGGACCTCTCGCTGCTGGCGATCGGACTGGGCGTTTACATCCAGTCGGTCCGCGCGGGCACCCCCGTGGACATCAAGAGCCTGGCCGCCCGCTTCAAGGAGGGCACCGCCCGCATCGCCGCCGCCCTGCGCGAGCTGGAGGCCCACGGCTACCTGCGCCGCGAACGCGAGCGCGTCCCGGGCGGCCGCATCGTGACCCGTACCGTCTCCTGCAACCACCCGGCGGCAGCGGCCCGGCGCCGCACCGCCGCGCGCCAGCACGCACCCGCCCGGGAGAACACTCCGCGCCGCGCGCCCCGCAAACCGCGCCCCCTCCCCGCCGTACCGCAGCCCAGCCGCAAGGCCTCCGCGCTGATCCAGCAGGCCACCGACCTTCTCGCCGGCCTGCGCGACCGCGACTCCCGCCTGCTCCTGTCGACCTGCGACACGACCCACCTGGCCCCCGGCGTCGCCGCCTGGCTGGAGCGGGACGTGCCCCCCGCGGCCGTACGCCACGCCCTGACCACCGACCTGCCGCCGGAGGGCATGCGCCGCCCGGCGGCCCTCCTGGCCCACCGCCTCACGGCCCAGTTGCCGCCACCCCCGCCGTTTCGCGCACCGGCCGCCTCACCACCACCCCGGTACCCCCTGCGGAACTGCGACGGCTGCGACCGCGGCTTCCGCGCCCCCGAGGCCGAGAACCGCTGCCGCGACTGCCGCTCGGCGGACACCCTCTCGCCCCAGGGCTGACCAGGAGGAACGTCCGTGATGTCCGTAGCCCCGCGCCTCAGCCGTCCCGCAGGACTACCCTGGCCAGTGCACTCTTGGGAGGACACCATGAGCACCCAGGCCGACCACGGGCACGAGCTGGTTCCCCGTCCGGAGCAGACGCCGGATGCCCTGCGAGCCGCGCTCGCCGTCGTCGCCCCCGGCCGCCTCGCGGAGATGCAGCAGTCGAAGGACGAGGCCTTCGCCAAGGCCGTCGAGTGGCAGTCCCTCAGTCCGGTGCGGAGCTGGGTCCTGACCTGGGCCAGGGACATCGAGATCGCTCGCCGCCCCGACCTGTCCGCCCGCCATGACCGCGCCCGGCGTGATCTGGAACATCAGGACGCTGCCGTCGCCCAGGAAGCACTGCGGGAGTTGAGCGCGGTCCTGGATGAGGCGATGAAGGCAGTGCGGAGTTGAGCTGGACCTGGGAGTACGCCTTCGGCGCCGAAGAAGCCGCCCGCAGCGCTCCGCCGGACTTCCTCGCCGGAGTGGGACGCAGGGCCGACGAACTGGTCAGGGCAGCGGAGGCACTGCACGTACACGGGCGAGCGCCCGAGGGCGTCGACCCGAGGGGCGAGGACGTCATCGTCCCCGGCGGCATGTTCACGTACCAGATCGTTGTACGCAGGGAGCGCCTCTACATCGTCCAGATCACCTACCTCGGCCGCCCAGTCCGCGTCCTCCTGGCGCGCCCGGGCCGACTCACCCTGTGTGGTCATGTCTCCCCCTGCTGACGGTCGTCGAGGAGCGAGGCGACGGCGGCGCCGAAGTCGTTCCACAGCGCCCGGTCGTGCCGCAGCCTCGCCCTTCCCTGCTCGGTGATGCGGTAGTACTTGCGCCCGGGACCGCCGTCGCCGGCGCCCCACTCCACCTCCACCGCGCCCTCCTCCTGCAAGCGGGTCAGCGCGGGGTAGAGGGTCGCGGCCTTCACCTGCGGCATGCCCGCCTCGTCGAGCCGGCGCAGGAGCGCGTAGCCGTAGCTCCGGCCCTCGGTGTCGAGGACCCCCAGCAGGCACAGCGGCAGGGCCGCCCGCGTCCAGGACGTGTTCGCCGCCACCGGACTTCCAGACGTCTCGTTCATCGACTACTTCGGTTCTCCGAATAGTCGAGCCAAAAAAACGCAGAGCCCGAGGGCTCTGCGCTGTGCAGGGGAGAGCCGGTCCGCTACTCGCCGTCCCGCTTGGGCTCCTCGTCCTTGTCCTTGTCGCCGTCCTTGTCCCCGGCCTTGTCCTGGTCCTCACCGAGGGACTTGAGGAAGTCGGGGTTGTCGTCCGGCGCGACCCACTGGCGTCCGCCCTGCCGCTGCCACGAGGAGCCGTCCGGCTGCCGCTTCTTGCCCGCGATGATCCACGAGATCGAGCCGACCAGCGGGAACAGCAGCACGAGGATCGCCCACAGCGGCTTCGGGATGTGCCGCACGTCCTCGTCCTTCGTGCTGATGCAGTCGATGAACGCGTAGACGCTCAGCGCCAGTGGCACGAGGAACATCAGCACCCGGAGCATGGGGCCTCTCCAGCGGAAGCGGTGGGGACAGCAGGGTCGGTACGAAGCCAGGGTAGCCGCTCGGGGATACTTGACCCCATGGCTTACGACGATCTTCGCTCCCTGCTCAGGGCGCTGGAGCGCGAGGGTGACCTCAAGCGCATCAAGGCCGAGGTCGACCCGTATCTGGAGGTCGGGGAGATCGTCGACCGGGTGAACAAGGCCGGCGGTCCCGCGCTGCTCTTCGAGAACGTGAAGGGCTCCGCCATGCCGCTGGCGATGAACGTCTTCGGCACCGACCGCCGCCTGCTCAAGGCGCTCGGCCTGAAGTCCTACGACGAGATCTCCGGCAAGATCGGCGGGCTGCTCAAGCCCGAGCTGCCGCACGGGTTCGTCGGGGTGCGCGAGGCCTTCGGCAAGCTCGGCGCGATGGCGCACGTGCCGCCGAAGAAGGTGAAGTCCGACAGCGCGCCCGTGCAGGAGGTCGTGCTCACCGGTGACGACGTCGACCTCGACCGGCTCCCGGCGCTGTTCACCTGGCCCCAGGACGGCGGCTCCTTCTTCAATCTGGGCCTGACCCACACCAAGGACCCGGAGACGGGCATCCGCAACCTCGGGCTGTACCGCCTCCAGCGCCACGACAACCGCACCATCGGCATGCACTGGCAGATCCACAAGGACAGCCGGAACCACTACCAGGTCGCCGCCCGGCGCGGCGAGCGGCTGCCGGTCGCCATCGCCTTCGGCTGCCCGCCCGCCGTGACCTACGCCTCCACCGCCCCGCTGCCCGGCGACATCGACGAGTACCTGTTCGCCGGGTTCGTCGCGGGCAAGCGGATCGAGATGGTCGACTGCAAGACGGTGCCGCTCCAGGTCCCGGCCAACGCGGAAGTGGTGCTGGAGGGCTGGCTCGAGCCCGGCGAGATGCTGCCCGAAGGCCCCTTCGGCGACCACACCGGCTTCTACACCCCGCAGGAGCCCTTCCCGGCGCTCACCATCGACTGCGTGACGATGCGCCGCCGCCCGCTGCTCCAGTCGATCGTGGTCGGGCGGCCCCCGACGGAGGACGGCCCGCTGGGGCGGGCGACCGAGCGCTTCTTCCTGCCGCTGCTGAAGATCATCGTCCCGGACATCGTGGACTACCACCTCCCCGAGGCCGGCGGCTTCCACAACTGCGCGATCGTCTCGATCGACAAGAAGTACCCCAAGCACGCCCAGAAGGTGATGCACGCCATCTGGGGGGCGCACATGATGTCGCTGACCAAGCTGATCGTGGTCGTCGACTCCGACTGCGACGTCCACGACCTGCACGAGGTCGCCTGGCGGGCGCTCGGCAACACCGACTACGCCCGTGACCTCACCGTCGTCGAGGGCCCGGTCGACCACCTCGACCACGCCTCCTACCAGCAGTTCTGGGGTGGCAAGGCGGGTATCGACGCCACCAGGAAGCTCCCCGAGGAGGGGTACACCCGCGACGGGGGCTGGCCGGACATGGTGCTGTCCGACCCGGAGACGGCCGCGAAGGTCGACCGCCGCTGGAAGGAGTACGGCCTGTGAGCGGCGCGTCCGCCGCGATCCCGCAGCAGCCGGGGCGCACGAAGGCGTTCCTGCGGCTGGTGATGATCGAGCACTCCGTCTTCGCGCTGCCCTTCGCCTACATCGCCTCGCTCACCGCGATGTACCAGTGGGACCAGAACATCCACTGGGGCCGGCTGCTCCTGGTCACCGTCGCCATGGTCGGCCTGCGCACCTTCGCGATGGCCGTGAACCGCATCATCGACCGCGAGATCGACGCCCGGAACCCGCGCACCGCCCACCGCGAGCTGGTGACCGGCGCGATGTCGGTCAAGCACGCCTGGACGGGCGCGGTCGTCGCCCTGGTCGTCTTCCTGGGCGCGGCGGCCCTGCTCAACCCGCTCTGCCTGGCCCTCGCGCCCGTCGCGGTCGTGCCGATGGTGGTCTATCCGTACGGCAAGCGGTTCACGAACTTCCCGCAGGCCATCCTCGGCCTCGCCCAGGCCATGGGCCCGATCGGCGGCTGGCTGGCGATCACCGGCAGCTGGTCCTGGGACGCCGTCGTCCTCGGCCTCGCCGTCGGCGTCTGGATCGGCGGCTTCGACCTGATCTACGCCTGCCAGGACGTCGAGACCGACCGGAAGATCGGCGTCAAGTCGGTCCCGGCCCGCTTCGGCGTCCCGGCCGCGATCTGGGGCGCCCGCGCCTGCCACACCGTGACCACGGCCCTGTTCGCCTGGTACGCCGTGACCACCGGCGCCGGTGCCTTCTTCTGGTTCGGCCTGCTGATCGTCGCGGGCGCGTTCGTCTACGAGCACTCCATCGTGCGCCCGCACGATCTGTCCCGCGTGAACCGGGCGTTCTTCAGCGTCAACGGCTTCATCGGGATCGCCCTGTTCGTGTGCGCGCTGCTGGATCTGCTGGTGCGCGGGCTCACCGTATGAGTCCGACCGTATGGGTCCGACCGCATGAGTCCGGCCGTGTGAGTCTCACCGTATGAGCGGAGTCGGCTGATCGGGCCGCCGGCGGAAGACGAACGCCGCCGCCACTCCCGCCGCCAGGCCGATCAGATGGCCCTGCCAGCTCACGCCGGACTGGGTCGGGGCGATGCCCGCCAGGATGGTGCCGCCCCAGATCGCGGCGATCAGCACGCCGGCCAGGACGCCGAGCGGGCGTCGCTCCACGAAGCCGCTGACCAGCAGGAAGCCGAAGAGGCCGAAGATCAGGCCGGAGGCGCCCGCCGTGTTGCTGTACCCGGGGGAGACCAGCCAGACGCCCAGGCCGTCGGCCACGATGATCAGCGCGCACACGGCGAGGAACCGGCCGATGCCGCCGAGCGCCGCCAGGAAGCCGAGGACCAGCAGCGGCACGCTGTTGGCGGCCACATGGGTGAAGCCGAAGTGGACGAAGGACGCGGGCACGACGTCGGCCAGCTCGGACAGCACCCGCGGGACGATGCCGAAGCGGTCCAGCGCATGGCCGGTGGCCACGTCGATCACTTCCAGCAGCCACAGCAGCGCCACCCAGGCCACCATCAGCTTGGCCGCGGCCCTCACCCGGTCGCCGCGCGACCACTGCCGCCCCGATACCGGCGTGTCCGGTGTACCCGACATGACGACCCCCACTGCGTGCGTCCCATCCAGGGAACGCCCGGGCCCCCTTGGCCGGTTCCCACCCCCGGGAGCCGGATAGGCTCGGTGTCGTGAACCCAGTCAAGCCAGGAGAGACGCGTCGTACGCCTTGGATCGTAGGGGTGTCCGGCGCCTCCGGCACTCCGTATGCCGCCTCGGTGCTGCGCGCACTGCTCGCCGCCGGCGAGAGCGTCGACCTGGTCGTCAGCCGGGCCTCGCGGCTCACCCTGCTCGATGAGACCGGCATCTCCTTCCGGGACGCCCACTGGCAGGACGACCTGCGCGAATGGCTCTCCCGCGGGGCCGACGGCAAGCCGGGGACCTTCCAGGCGGACATCGCCGGCGTACGGCACTGGAGCGCCGGCGACCTGGCCGCCGGGCCGTCCTCGGGGTCGTACCGCACCAAGGGCATGCTGATCGTGCCCGCCTCGACGGCCTGCGTGGCGGGGGTCGCCCTCGGCCTGTCGAAGGACCTGCTGCAGCGGGCGGCGAGCGTGACCCTGAAGGAGGGGCGCAAGCTGGTGGTGGCCGTCCGGGAGACCCCGCTGGACGGCCGGACCCTCAGACACCTGGTGGCCCTGGACGACGCGGGCGCGGCCGTGGTGCCCGCCTCACCGGCCTTCTACGCGGGGGCCACGCACATCCAGGACCTGGTGGACTTCGTCGCCGGACGCGTCCTCGACGCGGCGGGCGTCGAGCACGGCCTCTACCGACGCTGGCGGGGGGAGCTGGGCGGCGGCTCGCGCCCCGCCTGACCGCCGTCACCCCCACACACACGCACGTTTCAGGAACTCTTCAGACCTCCTCTCAGACCTCCTCATCGGAAGGCTTCGATCGCAATGGACGCGGTGGACAGGCAGCTCATCCAGGCCCTCAGAGAGAACGGCCGGGCCTCCTACGCGGAGCTGGGGCGCCTCGTCGGTCTGTCGGGACCCAGCGTCACCGACCGCATCAACCGGCTGGAGGCGGCCGGCGTCATCACCGGCTACCGGGCCACCGTGGACGCCGCCTCGCTCGGCCTCGGCGTCACCGCCCTGATCGGCATCTCGCTGTCCGACGCCGCCGACCACGAGGACGTGGCGCAGCGGCTGAAGGACCTCCAGGAGATCGAGGACTGCTGGTTCATCGCCGGCGACGACTCCTACATGCTCAAGGTGCGCGCGACCGACGTGGACGGCCTGGAGAAGATCATCCGCCGGCTCTCCGGCACCAAGGGTGTCTCCCGCACCCGTACCACCATCGTGCTCTCCACGAAGTGGGAGAACCGGGTCGGTGAGCTGCCCGAAGAGGTGTAGCGGACCGGGCGCGGAGCGCCGCCCGGGGTTCCCCCCGGCCGAAGGGCGGGGGCGTACGGTGGACGCAGTCTGTCTCAGGAAAGAGGTATCGGCATGGACGTCGGGCTCAAGCGCGAGCTGGAGGAGAAGGTCCGCTCCGGTGAGCGGCTGTCCCGCGAGGACGGCATCGCGCTGTACGAGTCGGACGACCTGGCCTGGCTCGGCGGCCTCGCGCACGAGGTGCGGACGCGGAAGAACGGCGACGTCGTCCACTTCAACGTCAACCGCCACCTCAACATGACCAACGTGTGCACGGCCTCCTGCGCCTACTGCTCCTTCCAGCGCAAGCCGGGGGAGAAGGACGCGTACACCATGCGCATCGAGGAGGCCGTCAAGCTCGCCAAGGAGATGGAGAGCGAGAACCTCACCGAGCTGCACATCGTCAACGGACTGCACCCGAACCTGCCGTGGCGGTACTACCCGCGCTCGCTGCGCGAGCTGAAGGCGGCCCTGCCGGACGTGTCGCTCAAGGCGTTCACCGCCACCGAGATCCACCACTTCGAGACCATCTCCGGGATGTCCGCCTCCGAGATCCTCGACGAGCTGATCGACGCCGGTCTGGAGTCCCTCACCGGCGGCGGCGCGGAGATCTTCGACTGGGAGGTCCGGCAGCACATCGTGGACCACCGCACCCACTGGGAGGACTGGTCCAGGATCCACCGGCTGGCGCACGAGAAGGGGCTCAAGACGCCGTGCACCATGCTCTACGGCCACATCGAGGAGCCCCGGCACCGCGTGGACCACGTGCTGCGGCTGCGCGAGCTGCAGGACGAGACCGGCGGCTTCCAGGTCTTCATCCCGCTGCGCTACCAGCACGACTTCGTGGACATGCAGGACGGCAAGGTGCGCAACCGCCTCCAGGCCCGCACCCAGATGGCGACCGGCGCCGAGGCGCTGAAGACCTTCGCGGTCTCCCGGCTGCTGTTCGACAACGTCCCGCACGTCAAGGTCTTCTGGGTGATGCACGGCGTGCAGACCGCGCAGCTGGCCCTCCAGCACGGTGCGGACGACATGGACGGCTCGGTCGTCGAGTACAAGATCACGCATGACGCGGACAACTACGGCACGCCGAACAAGCTGACCCGCGAGGACCTGCTGGACCTGATCCGCGACGCGGGCTTCCGGCCGGTGGAGCGGAACACGCGGTACGAGATCATCCGCGAGTACGACGGCCCTGACGCCGGGCGCCGCGAATCGCCGCAGCCGATGAGGGTGTGAGGTCGCTCCGGGTCCGTCGCCGGGTGCGGGTGGTTCGTGGCTGGTCGCGCAGTTCCCCGCGCCCCTTCGGGTACGTGCACCGGACCAGCCTCCAAGGGGCGCGGCGAACTGTGCGACCGGGCCCCCACGTACCCGCACCCGGCAGGGATCCGTGACTCCCGCGGCGGGTACCCGGTACCCATGTCCACCGCCCGAGCCCCCGAGGACGACTACACCGCACAACCCTTCGTTCCGGACCGCGGCGGCCTCGCCGCCCTGCGGAAGGCCGCCGCCGGCTGCCGGGGCTGCCCCCTGCACAGGGACGCCACGCAGACCGTGTTCGGCGCCGGAAACACCGACGCCCGGGTGATGCTCATCGGCGAGCAGCCCGGCGACCAGGAGGACCGGCAGGGCAAGCCCTTCGTCGGACCCGCCGGCAAGCTCCTCGACCGGGCCCTGGCCGACGCCGGCATCGACCCGGCGGAGGCGTACGTCACCAACGCCGTCAAGCACTTCAAGTTCACGCAGGCCGAGCCGCGCAAGCGCCGTATCCACAAGGCGCCCAGCCTGCGCGAGATGACGGCGTGCGGGCCGTGGCTCGCCGCCGAGCTGGCCGTGGTGGAGCCCGAGCTGATCGTGGTGCTCGGGGCCACGGCCGGGAAGGCGCTGCTCGGCTCGTCGTTCCGGGTCACCCAGGTGCGCGGCACGGTCCTGGAGGAGGAGATCCACGGGCGCCCCGAGTTGCTGGTGCCGACCGTGCACCCGTCCTCGGTGCTGCGGGCGGAGGACCGGGACGCGGCGTACCAGGGGCTGCTGTCCGATCTGAGAGTGGCGGCCGACACCCTGGCGTAATGGCTACCATCAGTACGTGTCCCTTACCTTCACGCTCGATCCCGCCGTCACGCCCGAACTCCGTGACGGCATCCTCGATCTGTGGACCGACGTCTCCAACGCGGGCGGCTCGGTCGGCTTCGTCCCCCCGGTGAGCCGGGAGACCATCCGCCCGGAGCTGGTCAAGCACCTGGTGGCGATGGCCGAGGGCCGCACCCGGCTGCTCGTCGGCCACGACGCGGACGGACGGGTGGCCGCCACCGCCTTCCTCACCCTGAACACCCACCGCCTGATGACGCACTGGCTGTGGCTCTACACGGTGATGGTGCACCCGAGGTACCAGGGCCGGGGGTACGGCCGGGACCTGATGTCCGCCGCCGCGCACGCGGCCCGCACCGTCGACGGGATCGAGGCGATACGCCTGACCTGCCGGGGCGGCCTCGGCCTGGAGCGGTTCTACGAGTCCTGCGGCTACAAGGAGGTCGGCCGGGTGCCCGGCGCGATCCGGGTGGCGCCGGGCGACGACCGCGACGACATCGTCATGCTGCTGCCGCTGGGCTGAGCCCCGCGCCCGAGGGCTCCCGCCACCCCCCTGCGGGGTCCGCGCCCCGGCATGCTTCACTGGACGATGCCTCTTTGTGCCAGAAACGGAAGAGTGGATTGAGATGCTCCGCTACACGCTGATGCGCCTCGGGATCTTCGTGGGCTGCCTCGTGGTCGTCTGGGGCCTCGTCTACGCCGGCGTCTTCCCGCGCGGCCTGGGTGACTCCAACGGCATGTGGATCATCCTGCTGTCCCTGCTGCTCTCGGCCCCGATCAGCTTCGTGGTGCTGCGCAAGGAGCGGGACCGGGCCTCCGTGCAGGTCGTGCAGCGGGTGGACCGGATGAAGGCCAACCTGGAGGCCAGCCGCAGCCAGGAGGACGTCGCCGACGACACCGCCCGGGCCCAGGGGCAGACCCCGTAGCCACCACCGTCGCGACGGCCGTAACCTCCGTCACAGACGCACCCGCCCCGGTTTCCCAATCCGCAGGAAACCGGGGCGCTTTGCGTTTTGCGGGGCATCGGGCCCCCTCGGCCTCTCAAAGTGAGGCTTTGGGCGTCCCAAAGCACCAGTGTTAAAGTCGTGCGCATGAAGCACGCAGCCGCGCCCCCACCGCCGTCGAGCGTTCCGCTCGTGGCGCGCCTGCACGTGGACCTCTGTCGGTGCGCGTCCGCGACCTGTCGCCCCTGACGTACCTCTTCACCCCGTCATCGCCCACGTCAGTACAGCGCGTCCGTCCCCGCGTCCCGTCCCTTACGGAGCATGTCCGTGTCCACACGCACGAAGTCCTTCAAGGTGCCCTTCTGGGCCCAGATACTCGCCGGTCTCGTCCTCGGCGTCCTGCTGGGCTGGCTGGCCCGCAGCCAGGACGTCTCCTGGCTGGTCACCACCCTGGAGAAGGTCGGCGACACCTTCATCGGCCTGCTGAAGCTGGCCGTCGCACCGCTCGTCTTCTTCGCGATCCTGGTGTCGATCACCAACCTGCGGAAGGTCAACAACGCGGCCCGCCTCGCGTCCCGCACCCTCCTCTGGTTCATGATCACCTCGCTGATCGCGGTGGCCATCGGCCTCACCATCGGCCTGGTCACCAACCCCGGCGCCGGCACCGGCCTGACCCCCGCCGACGGCGCCAAGCCGGACAGCACCGGTTCCTGGATCGACTTCCTGACCGGCATCGTGCCGACCGACGTCATCACGCCGTTCACCGAGCTGAACGTGCTCCAGATCGTCTTCATGGCCGCCGTCGCCGGTATCGCCGCCCTCCAGCTCGGCGAGAAGGCCCAGCCGATCCTGAACCTGAGCGAGTCCGTCCTCGCCCTCCTCCAGAAGGCCCTGTGGTGGGTCATCCGCCTCGCCCCGATCGGCACCGTCGGCCTGATCGGCAAGGCCATCGCCACCTACGGCTGGGACCTGATCGGCAAGTACGCCACCTTCACCGCCGACATCTACGTCGGCTGCGCGATCGTGATGTTCGTGGTCTACCCGGCGCTGCTGGCCACCGTCGCCAAGGCCAACCCGCTCCAGTTCTTCAAGGGCGCCTGGCCCGCCATCCAGCTGGCCTTCGTCTCGCGCTCCTCGGTCGGCACCATGCCGCTGACCCAGAAGGTCACCGAGCGGCTCGGCGTGCCGAAGGAGTACGCGTCCTTCGCGGTGCCGTTCGGCGCGACCACCAAGATGGACGGCTGCGCCGCGATCTACCCGGCGATCGCCGCGATCTTCGTCGCGCAGATCTTCGACATCCAGCTCGGCGTCACCGACTACCTGCTGATCGCATTCGTCTCGGTGGTCGGCTCGGCCGCCACGGCCGGTCTCACCGGTGCGACGGTCATGCTGACGCTGACCCTGTCCACGCTCGGCCTGCCCATGGAGGGCGTCGGTCTGCTGCTCGCGATCGACCCGATCCTGGACATGATGCGCACCGCGACCAACGTCGCCGGCCAGGCCCTGGTCCCCGTCATCGTCTCCGCCCGCGAGGGCCTGCTCGACCGCAAGGCCTACGACGCGGCGCACAGCTCGCCGATCGACGAGCCCGAGCGGGAGCGCCAGGCCGAGCCGGTGGCGGCCGCGGCCTGACGACGGGGCCCCGGCCGACGGCGTCGCGGCCGGACGCCGTGGCCTCCGGCCGGCGACGTGCCCGCAGACCGCCGCACGGACCGTACGCTAATCCGCATGGGTGCCGGAAAGACCAAGCGGATGCCGCGTGCGGTCCGTGAGCAGCAGATGCTGGACGCCGCCGTGACGATTTTCGGGCAGCGCGGCTACATGGCCGCGTCGATGGACGAGATCGCCGAACTCGCCGGTGTCTCCAAGCCGTTGGTCTACCTGTACCTGAACTCCAAGGAAGACCTCTTCAGCGCCTGCATCCGCCGCGAGGCGCAGGCCCTCACCGAGGCCGTCCGGGCCGCCGCACAGCCCTCGGAGCTGCCCGCCGACCGCCAGCTCTGGAACGGTCTGCGGGCCTTCTTCACGCACACCGCCCAGCACCCGGACGGCTGGGCGGTGCTGCACATCCAGGCCCGCACCCACGGCGAGACCTTCGCCGCCGAGGTCACGGCGATGCGCAAGGAGATCGTCGCGTTCGTGACCCAGCTGATCGCCGCCGCCGCACGCGAGGCCCACCGGGACCCCGACCTGCCCGAGCACGAGGTCGCCGGACTCGCCGAGGCCCTGGTCGGCGCCGCCGAGTCGCTCGCCGACTGGGCCGGCGGCAGCCCCGGCGTG
The DNA here is from genome assembly GCF_047946815.1 of Streptomyces hamibioticus. NCBI lineage: Bacteria > Bacillati > Actinomycetota > Actinomycetes > Kitasatosporales > Streptomycetaceae > Streptomyces > Streptomyces hamibioticus. Next base: position 3,152,309 of record NZ_JBKKQY010000001.1, on the reverse strand, counting down.
ACGGCCCGGCAGGCGGCGGCCACCCTGATGAACTTCGCCTGGGCGGGCCTGGGCAGCCTCATGGCGGGCCGCTCCTGGTCGCCGCCCGCCGAGGAGGACGCGGAGCCGGTCGCTCAGGCCGGGTAGACGTCGCCGGTCAGATGCAGCCGGCCGTCCGGGCCGCCGCGCAGCTCGAACCGCCCGTCCGCCGCCCCGTACACGACCCTCCCCGGCAGCGGCACCGGCGCCCGGAACTCGGCCCCCACGACCACCGCGTCGGGCGTGCCGTGCGCGGCCAGGCAGCGCGCCACGGTCCACATGCCGTGCGCGATGGCCCGCGGGAAGCCGAACAGGCGGGCGGTGAGCGGGTGGAGGTGGATCGGGTTGCGGTCACCGGAGGCGGCACCGTAGCGCCGGCCCAGGTCGCCGCCGAGCCGCCACTCGTCCCGGACCGGCAGCGGTCCGGGCTCCGGCCGGCGGGGCTTCCCGGCGGGGGACGGGGACGTCCGGTGCCGCGCCAGATACGTGCTGCGCGACTCCCATACGACGTCCCCGCCGCTGCTCACCTCGGTGACGACGGCGGCCTCGGTCCCGCGCCGGTGCGGCGCCAGCTCGGCCACGCGCACGGCGAGTTCGTACTCCCCGCTCGCCGGCATCGCCGCCCACCGCGTGATGCCGATCGACGTGTGCACCAGACCGAGCAGGGGCAGCGGGAAGTCCCGCCCGCTCATCAGCCGCATGGCCAGCGGAAACCCCAGCACATGCGGATACGTCACCGGAAGCGCGTTCGCCCCCGTCGCGAACCCGCACACCCGCTCGTACGCCGCCAGCCGCGCGAGATCGATGCGCAGCCCGGGCAGCACCAGGCGGGTGCGGGGGTGGGCGGCGTCGGGGCGGGGCCGCTTGAAGGGGGAGAGCAGGGCGCCGCGGGCGAGGAGCGGCGGCAGGGCGGGCGGGGCGGCCAGGGTCACGGTACTCGCGGTCGCGGTCATCACGCCCCCAGCAGACTCTGGCCGCAGACCCGCACGACCTGGCCGTTGACCGCGCCGGAGGCCGGGTGGGCGAGCCAGGCGGTCGTCTCGGCGACGTCGACGGGCAGTCCGCCCTGGGCGAGGGAGTTCATCCGGCGCCCGGCCTCGCGGATGAGCAGCGGGACGGCCGCCGTCATCCTCGTCTCGATGAACCCCGGCGCGACCGCGTTCACGGTGACCCCGTGCTCGGCGAGCGCGCGTGGCGCCAGGGAGCGGACCAGTCCGACGATCCCGGCCTTGCTCGCCCCGTAGTTGGTCTGGCCCGCGTTGCCCGCGAGCCCGGCGATGGAGGCCGTGGCCACGATCCGGCCGCCCGGCTTCAGCGTGCCGGTGGCCAGCAGCGCGTCCGTCGTGCGCAGCACGCTCGCCAGGTTGACGTCCAGCACCGAACTCCAGCGCTCGGCGGGCATGTTGACCAGCCGCCGGTCCCGGGTGATGCCCGCGTTGTGGACCAGCACGTCCAGGCCGCCGGGCAGGGCGCGGGCGATCCGCTCACCGGCGTCGGCGGCGGTGATGTCGAGGCCGAGCGCACCGCCGCCGAGCCGTTCGGCGACGCGCCGGGCGTCCGCCTCCGCCTGCGGCACGTCGAGGACGACGACCCGGGCGCCGTGGCGGGCCAGCGTCTCGGCGACCGCCTCGCCGATGCCGCGCGCACCGCCGGTGACCAGGGCGGTGCGCCCGGCGAAGGGGCGGTCCCAGTCCTCCGGGACGGCCGTCTCCCCGGCGCCGACGTCGATGACCTGGCCGCTGACGTAGGCCGAGGCGGGGGAGAGCAGGAAGCGCAGGGTGGACTCGGCGGCGGCGGCGTCGGTGAGCCGGACCAGGTTCACGGTCCTGCCCCGGCCGATCTCCTTGCCGAGCGAGCGGGTGAAGCCCTCCAGCGCCTGCTGCGCGGCGGCCTGGTGGTGGTCGGCGGCGTCGAGCGGGGCGCCGAGGAGGACGATCCGGCCGCCGGGCGCGACCGACCCCACGACCGGGTGCAGGGCCGCGTGCACCTCGGCCAGCGCCTCGATGTCGCCGACGCCGGTGGCGTCGAGGACCACGGCGGCCGGGCGTCCGGTGCCGGCGGCCGGACCGGTGCGGTGCAGGACCGGTGCCAGGTCGAGGTCCGACTTGCCCGCCGTCAGGTGCCGCAGGCCGCCGTCCAGGTGAGGACGGCCGGGCGACCAGCGGTGCAGCTCGGCGGGTTGCGGCAGACCGAGGCGGCGGGTCAGGAAGCGGCCGGGTGCGGTGCCGGTGAAGCGTAGATAGCGGTCGGCCATGTTCCGTCTCCCCATGGGTGGCTCAGCGGCTGACATCTGGGTACTCGGTGATTACTCTGGAGTAAGGTTACCGGTGGTAAGCCTATCGTCCAGCGCACGGGTGAGGAGCAGGTCCAGATGAGTTCCGTGGAGTCTCCAGGGGTTCGCCGGGTCGCGATCGTCGGCGGCGCGCGCATCCCGTTCGCCCGCTCCGACGGCCCGTACGCCACGGCCTCGAACCAGGAGATGCTGACCGCCGCCCTGGACGGGCTGGTCGAGCGGTTCGGCCTGCACGGCCCGGGAGCCGTCGGCGAGTTCGTGGCCGGCGCGGTGCTCAAGCACAGCCGGGACTTCAATCTCGCCCGCGAGACCGTGCTGGGCTCGGCACTGGACCCGCGCACCCCCGCGTACGACGTCCAGCAGGCCTGCGGCACCGGGCTCCAGGCCGTGATCGCCGCCGCCAACAAGATCGCCCTCGGCCAGACCGAGTCGGCGGTCGCGGGCGGCGCCGACACGGCGAGCGACGCGCCCCTCGGGGTCAACGACCGGCTGCGGCGCCTGCTGCTGGAGGCGCGGCGGGCGAAGACGCTCCAGGGCCGCGTGAAGGCCCTGGCGCAGGTGCGCCCCGCGCACCTGGTCCCCGACATCCCGCGCAACGCCGAGCCGCGCACCGGCCTGTCGATGGGCGAGCACGCCGCCGTCACCGCCCGCGCCTGGGGCATCACCCGCGAGGCGCAGGACGAACTGGCGGCGACGAGCCACCAGCGGCTGGCGGCGGCCTACGAACGCGGCTTCTTCCAGGACCTGGTGATCCCCTTCCGCGGCCTGGCCCGCGACCAGAACCTGCGCCCGGACTCGACACCGGAGAAACTGGCGGGCCTGAAACCCGTGTTCGGGACCGAGGACGCCAACCCCACCATGACGGCCGGCAATTCGACACCCCTGACGGACGGCGCGGCGACGGTGCTGCTGGCGAGCGAGGGGTGGGCCGAGCGGCACGGCCTGGAACCGCTGGCGTATCTGACGACGTACGAGACGGCGGCCGTCGACTTCGTCGCCGGTGACGTGGCGGACGGTGAGGACGGCCTGCTGATGGCCCCGGCGTACGCGGTCCCGCGGATGCTGGAGCGGGCCGGGCTGTCCCTGGCCGACTTCGACCTGGTCGAGGTCCACGAGGCCTTCGCCTCCCAGGTGCTGGCCACGCTGGCGGCCTGGGAGAAGCGCGGACTGCCCCCGGTGGACCGCGCCCGGCTGAACGTGGCCGGCTCCTCCCTCGCCACCGGCCACCCCTTCGCGGCCACCGGCGCCCGGATCGTGGCGACGCTGGCCCAGCTGCTCGCCGAGCGCGAGGGACCCGGGCGGGGCCTGATCTCGGTGTGCGCGGCGGGCGGTCAAGGGGTGACGGCGGTGCTGGAGCGGCCCTGAGCGGACGACCGGGCGGGCGACCGAGTGGACGACCGGTGGAGGAAACCTGATCTACCCTCACGTAACCCGCGAGGTTGCACAGACCCGGCCCCGGACCGTCCCCGAACGTGCACGACCTCCCCACGACAGCCCCGTACGATCCTCACCTGACCGGCGGTAACCCCCTGCCCGTGACGGTCCGTCGGTGAAGGCCTCGGTGAACGCCCCGGCGTACGAGGCACGCACGTCATGCAGCAGGCAGCGTCGCCGCTGCACGTCCCAGGAGCCGCCCGTGTCGACCCCCCTTCCCTCCTTCGCCGCGTCCGCCGCCTTCACCGACGCGCCCGGCCCCGCCCTCGTGGAACCCGAGACCCGGCGGCTGGACGGGGCGGTCCGGGAGGCGTATGTCCCGCCTTTCGCGCCTCCGGTGCGGCACGGCTCGCTCGCGGACCTGCCGTTCGACAACGCCGCGGCGGTCCCGGACACGGTGGTGCTCAGCCGCAAGGGCCCGGACGGGAGCTGGGCGGAGGTGACGGCGGCCGAGTTCGCCGCGCAGGTGCTGGCGGTGGCCAAGGGCATGATCGCGGAGGGCCTGATGCCGGGCGACCGGCTGGCGATCATGGCCCGGACGACGTACGAGTGGACCCTGCTCGACTTCGCCGCCTGGGCGGCCGGCCTGGTGACCGTCCCCGTCTACCCGACCTCCTCCCTCTTCCAGACCCGCTGGATACTCCAGGACTCGGGCGCCGTCGCCTTGGTCACGGAGACGTCGGCCCAGGCGGCGGCCCTCGGCCCGGAACTGGGCCACATACCCGACCTGCGGCACCTGTGGGTGATGGACAAGGGCCACGTGGACCGGCTCGCGGAGGCGGGCGCGGCGATCGCGGACTCCGAGGTCGCCGTGCGCCGCGGCATGCTGGGCCCGACCACGCTGGCCACCCTCATCTACACCTCGGGCACGACCGGCCGCCCGAAGGGCTGCGCCCTCACCCACGGCAACTTCTTCGCCGAGGTCGACAACGCCATCGAGCTGCTCTACCCGATCTTCAAGGCGAGGACGAGCGAAGAGGCCTCGGTACTCCTCTTCCTGCCCATGTCCCACGTCTTCGGCCGCATGGTGGCCGTGGCCTGCGTCCGCGCCCGGGTCCGCCTCGGCCACGCCCCGAGCCTGAAGCCGGAGCACCTCCTCCCGGACCTGGCGGCCTTCCGCCCCACCTGTCTGCTCACCATCCCCTACATGCTGGAGAAGGTCTTCAACACCGCGCGCGCCAAGGCCGAATCGGGCGGCCGGGCGTCGACCTTCGACCGCGCGGTGTCGGTGGCGGTGAAGTACGGCGAGGCGCTGGAGGCCAAACAGACGGGCGGGGGAGGCGGACCCTCGCGCGCGCTGCGGGCGGCCCGTGCCATGTACGACCCCCTGGTCTACCGCCGGCTGCGCAACGCGATGGGCGGCCGCGTCCGCTACGCCATCTGCGGCGGCTCCCCGCTGGGCCGCCGCCTGGCCGCCTTCTACGCCGGTGCGGGCATCGAGATCTACGAGGGCTACGGCCTGACGGAGGCGACGGGCGCGGCGACGGTGACGCCGCCCCTGAAACCCCGGCTGGGCACCGTGGGCTGGCCCCTGCCGGGCACCCGGGTCCGCATCGCCGCGGACGGCGAGATCCTGCTCGCCGGCGAGCACATCCTGCACGGCTACTGGGACCCTGCCGCCGGGGGCGTGGTCCCGGCCGCGCCGGACGGCTGGTTCCCCACCGGCGACATCGGTGCCCTGGACGACGAGGGGTACCTGACGATCACCGGCCGCAAGAAGGAGATGCTGATCACGGCGGGCGGCAAGAGCGTGGCGCCGGCCCCGCTGGAGAACTGGCTGCGCTCCCACCCCCTGATCTCCCAGTGCATCGTCCTGGGCGACGCCCGCCCCTACGTGACGGCGCTGTTCACCCTCGACCCCGACGGCATCACCCACTGGCGCCGCATGAACGGCAAGCACCCGGTGCCGCCGGAACTGCTGACCGACGACGAGGAATTGCTGGCGGTGCTGCAGCGCGCGGTCGACGAGGCCAACAAGCTGGTCTCCCGCCCGGAGTCCATCCGCCGCTTCGCCGTCCTGCCGAGGGACTTCACGGAGGCGGCGGGCCATCTGACCCCGTCGATGAAGCTACGGCGAGAGGCGATCATGCGGGACTTCGCGGAGGCGGTGGAGGGGCTGTACGGGAGCTGAGCCGACGTCCGATGTCCGAGGGCCGAGCTGTGAGGGGGAGGGGCCGAGCTGCGAGGCTGTCGGTGCCGGTGGTGCGCCGGTGCCCCGTGGGCGCCGTTGGCCGGTGGTGTGCCGGTGGTGCCGGAGGCTGTGGCTGGGCGGTGGGTACCGGTGGTGCCGGAGGCTGTGGCTGGGCGGTGGGTACCGGTGGTGCCGGAGGTCGTGGGTGGCCGGTGGTGCCGGTGGTGCAGGTGGTGTCGGAGGTCGTGGGTGGCCGGTGGTGCCGGTGGTGCCGGAGGTCGTGGGTGGCCGGTGGTGCCGGTGGTGCCGGAGGTCGTGGGTGGCCGGTGACCGCCGGCTACGGCCGAGTTCTCACTGCACCCCGGCCGCCCGCAGCAGCGCCGTCACCGCCGCCGCTCCGACGACGACCACCACGAACGGCGCTCGGCGCCACGCCAGGACACCGCCCACCAGCACCCCGGCCGGACGCGCCCAGCCCGCGAAGCCCCCGCCCTCCGCCAGCGCCCCCGTCGCCAGCAGCGCGACCAGCAGCAGCACCGCACCGGCGGACAGGAGCTGCTGGGCCCGGTCCGGGACGGTGACCCGCCCGTGCAGGGCCGGGCCCACCAGCCGGAAGGCGTACGTCCCGACGGCGAGGGCCAGGATCACGGCGACCGTCGCGCTCATGCCGCCCCCTCCCGCCGGAAGGAGCCGAGCAAGACCAGCCCGCTCAGCGCCAGTAGTACCGGCACGCCCGCCGGTACGGCCGGGGTCGCCGCCAGCGCGACGACGGTCCCCGCGAGAGCGGCCCGGCGCAGGCCCGCGTCCTTGCGCAGGGCGGGCAGCACGAGCGCGGCGAGCACCGCCGGGAAGGCGGCGTCCAGCCCGTAGGCCGCCGGGTCCCCCAGCGCGCTTCCGGCGAGCGCCCCGGCCAGGACACCCGCGTTCCACACGGCGAACAGGCCGATGCCGGCGAGCCAGAAGGCCGCCCGCCGCCGCTCGGGGCCGGCCTGGGCGAGCGCGAACGCCACCGTCTCGTCCGTGACCAGGTGGGCGCCCAGCAGACGCGCCGCCCGGCTCGTGCCGATGATGTCCGCGACCGCGAGGCTGAAGGCCGCCGTGCGGGTGTTGAGCAGCAGGCCCGTGGCCACCGCGGCGACCGGGCCGCCGCCGGCGAGCAGCACGCCGACCGCGCTGAACTGGGCCGAGCCCGCGTAGACCACCAGGGACATCACCACCGGCACCCATACCGGCAGCCCTCCGGCGACGGCGATGGCACCGAAGGACACACCGACGATGCCGCCGGCGACGCAGACGAGGGCCACGTCCCGGAGGAGGTCCGGATCACGGACGGGGAAAAGGAGGGGTGTTCGCTGTACCGAACGCATGTTTTCTACAATGGACGGTAGGCGTCGCGTTCGTCAACGCGAACGATCGGACTTCCATGCCGAACGAATGGGGTGGCCGTCCCGACCGACCCGAACGTGCCGACCGAACCGACGGCCGCAGCGCAGCAACAGAGACGACCGGAGTGAGGCCATGACCGACCCGAGTGACCTGCCGCCCCGACTGCCCCTCGACTGGATCGCCACGTCCCTGCGGCGCGAACGGGCCCGCGCCGGGCTGTCCCTGTCGGAGCTGGCCAAGCGGGCGGGCATCGCGAAGTCCACGCTGTCGCAGCTGGAGGCGGCCGGCGGCAACCCGAGCATGGAGACGCTCTGGGCGCTGGCCGTGGCCCTGGGTGTGCCGTTCAGTGCGCTGGTGGAGCCGCCGGTGCCCGCCGTGCGGGTGATCCGGGCCGGCGAGGGCCCCCAGGTCGCGTCCGAACAGGCCGATTACGTCGCCACCCTGCTCTCCGCCAGCCCGCCCGGCGCCCGCCGGGACATCTACCGCCTCACCGCCGAGCCGGGCGCCGCCCGGGAATCAGAGCCGCACGTTCCGGGGACGGTGGAGCATCTGATCGTCAGCGCCGGGCGGGTCAAGGCGGGTCCGCGCGGCGAAAGCGTGGAACTGGGTCCCGGGGATTACCTGGCCTATCGCGGGGATGTGCCGCACGCCTACGAGGCACTGGTGCCGGGAACCGCGTTCGTGCTGATCATGCAGCACGTATGACACGTATGACACGTATGACACCTATGACACGTATGACACGTATGACACGTATGACACGTATCACCGCATGGTGCCCGGAAAGGGCAGGAGCCCCGTCGCCGGAACGGCGCGGGGCTCCTTGGGTACTGCTGTCAATCAGACAGGAGTGACATTCTCCGCCTGCGGGCCCTTGGGGCCCTGCGTGACGTCGAAGGACACCTGCTGGTTCTCCTCGAGGGACCGGAAACCGGTCGCGTTGATCGCGGAGTAGTGGACGAAGACGTCGGGGCCGCCGCCTTCCTGGGCGATGAAACCAAAGCCCTTTTCGGCGTTGAACCACTTAACGGTTCCGGTAGCCATAAGCCCTCCTTGGGCTCAAAGGGTTGCCCTGCCTCCAGAACCAGCAAGTGTGAAGATGAATTCTGCACAACTGCATACGTCTGATAATGACAAGAGCCCGCGGTCACATGCTCCGCAGGCTCTGCACTGCAAGGGAAACCAAACTGCAACTTGCGGCGAGCCTAGCACGCAGGCCGCCGAAAGCAACAGAGGCCAAGATCACTTCACCCGCATGTTTGAACACCTCGGCCGTCCGGCTGACGCCGGGGCCGGCACCCGGCGGGCGGCGGGCGAGGGCTAGCCTCACGATGTGGACAATCCTCGCACCCGGCCGCGTGTCGGCCACATCCAGTTCCTGAACTGCCTGCCCCTGTACTGGGGGCTGGCGAGAACGGGCACGCTCCTCGACTTCGAGCTGACGAAGGACACCCCGGAAAGGCTCAGCGAGCAGATCGTCCGAGGCGATCTCGACATCGGACCGGTCACCCTGGTCGAGTTCCTCAGACACGCGGACGAACTCGTCGCCTTCCCCGACATCGCCGTCGGCTGCGACGGCCCGGTGATGTCGTGCGTGATCGTCTCCCAGGTCCCGCTGGAGAAGCTCGACGGTGCCCGGGTCGCCCTCGGGTCGACCTCGCGCACCTCCGTCCGGCTCGCCCAGCTGCTGCTGGCCGAGCGTTTCGGCGTGGCACCGGACTACTACAGCTGCCCGCCCGACCTGAGCCTGATGATGCGGGAGGCGGAGGCGGCCGTACTGATCGGCGACGCGGCGCTGCGCGCCAACATGCTCGACGGCCCCCGCTTCGGCCTCGAGGTGCACGACCTGGGCGCCCTGTGGAAGGAGTGGACGGGCCTGCCGTTCGTCTTCGCGGTGTGGGCGGCCCGGCGGGACTACGCCGAACGCGAGCCGGAGATCACCCGCCGGGTGCACGAGGCCTTCCTCGCCTCCCGCAACCTCTCCCTGGAGGAGGTCGGCAAGGTCGCCGAGCAGGCGGCCCGCTGGGAGGACTTCGACGAGGCGACCCTCGCGCAGTACTTCACCACCCTCGACTTCCGCTTCGGCGCCCCGCAGCTGGAGGCGGTCGCCGAGTTCGCCCGCCGGGTCGGTCCGACGACGGGATTCCCGGCGGACGTGAAGGTGGACCTGCTCCGGCCGTGAGGCCCGCCGGCGCCCGGCACTACGCTGCTGGGGAGTGCCGGGCGTACGGGGGAGGGGTGGACGCCATGCAGCCGCTCGACATCGACGAACCCACCGTCGTGGGGCCCTACCGGCTGCTCGGCCGGCTGGGCTCCGGGGGCATGGGCCGGGTCTATCTGGGCCGCAGCTCCGGAGGCCGCACGGTCGCGGTGAAGATCGTGCACCCGCACTTCGCCCTCGACGAGGAGTTCCGGGCCCGTTTCCGGCGGGAGGTCGAGGCCGCGCGGCGGGTGGGCGGCGCGTGGACCGCACCCGTCCTGGACGCCGACCCGGAGGCGCGCGTGCCCTGGGTGGCCACCGCGTACGCGGCCGGCCCCTCCCTGACGGCGGCGGTCGCGCACGGCGGCGCGCTGCCGGGCCGCACCGTACGGGCGCTGGGGGCGGGCCTCGGCGAGGCCCTGGCGGCGGTGCACGACCTGGGCCTGGTCCACCGGGACGTGAAGCCGTCCAACATCCTGCTCACCCTCGACGGCCCGCTGCTGATCGACTTCGGCATCGCCCGCGCCACGGACGGTACGGCGTCCCTGACCTCGACCGGCGTGTCGATCGGCTCGCCCGGCTACATGGCGCCCGAGCAGATCCTCGGCAAGGGCGTCACCGGCGCGGCGGACATCTTCTCCCTGGGCGCGGTCCTGGCCTACGCGGCGACCGGCGAGCCGCCGTTCCCGGGGGACTCCTCGGCGGCGCTGCTGTACAAGGTCGTCCACGAGGAGCCGGAACTGGAGGCCCTGGAGGGCGGGATACGGGAACTGGCCGCGGCGTGCCTGGCCAAGGATCCGGCCGCCCGTCCGACCCCGCGGGAGGTGGCCCGCCGCCTGGCTCCGGAGGGCGCGGCCCGCCTGGTCGCCGGCGGCTGGCTGCCCGGGGCACTGGTGGAGCAGGTCAGCCGGAGCGCCGTACAGCTGCTGAACCTGGACGCGACGGGGGCGGGCGCGGGACCCGAGTCCGGGCCGGTGGGATTCAGCCGGGTCGCGGTGACGGAGGGCGGCGCCGGGTCCCTGGCCGGGACGGGAGCCGGAGCCGGAGCCGCGGGAGCCGACGGCGCGGTTCCTGACGGCGCGGTTCCTGACGGCGCGGTTCCTGACGGCGCGGTGGCTTGCCGGGAGGCCGGGGTTGCCGGAGAGGCCGGGAATGCCGGGGGCCCTGGGAACCCGGGGAACTTTGGGTCTGCAGGGAGTTCCGGGGATCCCCGGAACTCCGGGGACACCGGGAGCGTCGGAGGCTCCGGAACTTCCAAGGCTTCCGGGACTTCCGGGACTTCCGGGGCGTCCGGGGAGTCCGTAGGGACTGGGAAGCCCGGGGAGCCCGTAGGTGTCGGGTACGCCGCGGCGGGGGCGTTCGGGCCGCCGCCGGTCATGCCGGTGCCGCAGCCGCCGCCGGTGCCACTCGAGGCCGCGCCTGCCGTGCCCGGACCCGGCCGGCCCCGTGACGGCCGGCCGCACGAGCCCACCCAGCTCCCGTACCGGCCCACCGAGCCCCGCCCCGGCAAGCTCTCCGTCTCCGTGGCGGCGACCGCCGCACCGGGCGGAAACGGCCGCGGCCGACGGCTGAGCTGCACGGTGGCGCTCGCGGTGGCCGGGGCGCTGGCGGCGGTGACGATCGGTGGGGCGTTCGTCTTCGACCTGGTGCCCGGCGGCCGCCGGGACTCGGCGGACGGCGGCCCCGGCGCCACGACCCACGCCCCGTCGCCGGGCAGCTCGGCCACCGCCTCCGACCCCGCCATGGGCGGCGGCGGGGAGGCGGTCCCGGACGCGTACGTCGGCACCTGGGAGGGCCAGGCGGCCGCCCGCGACGGCAAACTCCCCATGGGCACCTTCCGCCTGACCGTCAAGGACGCCGAGGTGGGCGAGAAGCTGGGCACCCTGCGCCACATCGACCTGCTGGGCGGCACGTGCGACGACGTACTGACACTGAAGCAGGTGACGGGCAAACAGATCGTCGCGAGCGCCGTCGGAGCGGAGGACAACCGCGGTGTCTGCGAGCAGGCTCTGCACACCGTCCGGCTCACCCCCGTGGGCGACGACCTGCGCTACGAGTCGGACAGCAAGGGGTCGGGGCAGCCGAAGGCCCGCCTGTCGAAGATCAAGTAGTGACGGTGGGTGAGGGGGGCGGTGGACTTGACGGTGGACGCGGCGGTGTACGCGGTGCGGAGGCACCGCCGCGGCCGGGCGGGCGCCGCCGGATGACCGTCGGGCCCGTGCTGATCGCCGTCGCGGCTCTCTGGGGAGCGGCGGCCGGCGCGCTGCTGCCCCGGGCGGCGTACCGCTTCTCCGCCCCCGAGGGCGAGCCGTGGCGGGACAGCTGCCCGCGCGGGCACCCGCTGCGGGGCTGGCTCGGCCGACCGCGGTGCGCCCGATGCGCAGGGGGCGCCGGGGCGTACGGCCCGGGTGTCGGGCACGCTCCTGATGCCGCGTCGTGCGGCCCGGGCGCGGGGGACGGGGCGGATGCCGGGTCGTGCGGCCGGGGTGCCGGGGGCGCGGCGGATGCCGGGTCGTACGGCCCCGGTGCCGTCGTCCCCGCCGGCGTGACCGCCCTCGTCTGTGCCGGCCTCGCCGCCGCCACCGGGGTCCGGCCCGAGCTGGCCGTCTGGCTGCTGCTCGCGCCCGTCGGCGTGCTGCTGGCGGTCGTCGACCTGCGGGTGGCGCGGCTGCCCGACCCGCTCACCCTGCCGTTCGCCGGGGTCGCGCTCGCGTTGCTCGGCCTCGCCGCGCTCGTGCCCGGGCACGCCGGGTCCTGGCCCACGGCCCTGCTGGGCGCCCTCGTTCTGGGCGCCGGCTACTTCGTCCTGTGGCTGGTCAACCCCGCCGGCATGGGCTTCGGCGACGTGAAGCTGGCCCTCGGGGCCGGTGCCGTCCTGGGCTGGTACGGCTGGGCCACGGTGATGCTGGGCACCCTCGCCGGATTCCTGCTCGGGGCGCTGTACGGCGGCGCCCTCGTCGTCCTGCGCCGGGCCGGGCGCAGGACCGCCATCCCGTTCGGGCCGTTCCTCGTCGCGGGAGCGTTCCTCGGGGTGCTCGTGGGTGCCTGCACGGCCTGAGGAAGGCCGGGCAAAGCCCCTGGCGTACGCTGGTCGCGTCCGTCCACAACCCTTACGAACCTTGCGAAAGGGACGCCGGTGACCGAGAAGGCCGACCTTCAGCCCATCCTCGACCGTGCCGCCGCCGGTGGGCGGATCACCCCCGAAGAGGCCCTCGTCCTCTACCGCGACGCCCCGCTGCATGCGCTGGGCAGCGCCGCCGACGCCGTGCGCAGGCGGCGGTACGCCGGCACGGAGCACATCGCGACGTACATCATCGAGCGCAACATCAACTACACCAACGTGTGCGTCACGGCGTGCAAGTTCTGCGCCTTCTACGCGGCCCCGAAGGACAAGGCGAAGGGCTGGACCCGCGACCTGGACGACATCCTGCGCCGCTGCGCGGAGACGGTCGAACTGGGCGGCACCCAGATCATGTTCCAGGGCGGTCACCACCCGGACTACGGCGTCGAGTACTACGAGAAGCACTTCTCCGCCATCAAGAAGGAGTTCCCGCAGCTCGTCATCCACAGCCTGGGGGCGAGCGAGGTCGAGCACATGGCCCGGATCTCCGGGGTGTCGGTGGAGGAGGCCATCACCCGCATCCACGAGGCCGGTCTGGACTCCTTCGCCGGCGCCGGCGCCGAACTCCTGCCCGCCCGCCCCCGCAAGGCCATCGCGCCGCTGAAGGAGTCCGGCGAGCGCTGGCTGGAGATCATGGAGATCGCCCACGGGCTGGGTGTGGAGTCGACCTCCACCATGCTCATGGGCACCGGCGAGACCAACGCCGAACGCATCGAGCACCTGCGGATGATCCGGGACGTGCAGGACCGCACCGGCGGCTTCCGCGCCTTCATCCCGTACACCTACCAGCCCGAGAACAACCACCTGAAGGGCCGCACGCAGGCCACCCTCTTCGAGTACCTGCGGATGATCGCGATCGCCCGTCTCTTCCTCGACAACGTCGCGCACATCCAGGGCTCCTGGCTGACCACGGGCAAGGAGGTCGGCCAGCTCTCCCTGCACTACGGCGCCGACGACCTCGGCTCGATCATGCTGGAGGAGAACGTCGTCTCCTCCGCCGGCGCCAAGCACCGCTCCAACCGGCTGGAGATCATCGACCTGATCCGCCGGGCGGACCGCGTCCCGGCGCAGCGCTCGACGACGTACGAGCACCTCGTCGTGCACGACGACCCGGCGAACGACCCCGTCGACGAGCGGGTGATGTCCCACATCTCGTCCACCGCGATCGAGGGCGGCACCGCCCACCCGGAGCTGAAGCTCCTCGCCTCCAACTGAGGCCGCCGTGCTGACGATCCACGTCGCCGAGGCCACGCCCGAAGCGGCCGTCCTGGTCGACGGCGCCCGGATCGCCGCCGTCGGCCCGTACGAGCGGCTGGCCGCAGGCCACCCGCGGGCACGGGTGCGGCGGTGGCCCGGCATCCTCACGCCCGGGCTGGTCAACCCGTACGGCCCCGAACTCCTGGAGCAGGCCTACCACCCCGACCCGCGCGAGGCCGGCCGGCTGGGAACCGAGCCGGTCTTCGGACAGCGCGCGCAGGCGCTGCTGCGCGCCGACGCCTCCGCGCCGGGTGCCAGCGCACGCCGCGGGGTGCAGCGGATGCTGGCGCACGGAACGGTCGCGGTCGCCGGTGAACTGCACGGCCGGGCCGCGCTGGACGCGGTGCGCCGGGCGGGACTCGCCCTGGCCGGGCGTCCGGGCACACCGCCGGGCCCCGCGGCGTTCTCCCCGGTGCCGCTCGTGCTGCTGCCGGGTCTCGCCGCCGGACGGCCCGCGCGGTTCGCGGTGTTCGACGTGCCCGACCGGGCTGCGCTCGTACGCCGGGGCGCATCGACGTGCGTGGCCACCGTCGTGGGCGGCCGTCTGGTGTACAGGGGCGCGTAGGCGGAAGGGGGCAGCCTGCCACAATGGGGGCGTGACCCGCGCCTCCCTGAACAAGCAGCCGCACGAAGTCGCCTCGATGTTCGATGACGTGGCGGAACGGTACGACCTCACGAACGACGTGCTGTCACTCGGCCAGGACCGGGTGTGGCGCAAGGAGGTCGCCCGGGCCGTCGACGCCCGCCCCGCGCAGAAGGTCCTCGACCTCGCCGCCGGGACGGCCACCTCCTCCCTCCCCTTCGCCCGCACCGGCGCCTACGTCGTCCCGTGCGACTTCTCCCTCGGCATGCTCCAGGTCGGCAAGCGGCGGCACGCCTGGCTGCCGTTGACCGCGGGCGACGCCACCCGGCTGCCCTTCGCCGACGACGTCTTCGATGCCGTCACCATCTCCTTCGGGCTGCGCAACGTGCAGGACACGGACGCCGCGCTGCGCGAGATGTACCGGGTGACACGGCCCGGCGGGCGGGTCGTCATCTGCGAGTTCTCCCATCCGACGTGGGCGCCGTTCCGCACCGTCTACACCGAGTACCTGATGCGCGCCCTGCCGCCGGTCGCCCGCGCGGTCTCCTCCAATCCGGAGGCGTACGTCTATCTCGCCGAGTCCATCCGCGCCTGGCCCGACCAGGCCGGCCTGGCCGCGCGGCTGCGCGAGGCCGGCTGGGCGAAGGTGGCCTGGCGCAATCTGACCGGCGGGGTGGTGGCGCTGCACCGGGGGTTCAAGGAGAGCTGACGCCCGGCGGGGCCAGGGGCTGACGCCGGCCGGCTTCGGAGGTCGGACTCCGGGCGGGGGCAGGGGCCCGACGCCCGGCGGGGGCAGAGGCCCGACGCGGGGTGCAGAGGCATGACGCCCGGCGGGCCCGAGTCCGGTCAGAGGGTGCCGGTGCTCGCGAACGACGAGGACGCGGCGGGGTCGCCCGGCTCGGTCAGCTCCCGCGGGAGTCCGCCCCGCGGCGGTCTCGGCGTCCGAGGCTCCCGCATGCCACCGCCGCCCTCGCCCTCCCCGAAGTCCAGCCACACATGGACCACCGAGTCCCGCGGCACCTCGGCACCGGGCTGCGGGTACTGGCGTACGACGTAGTCGACGACGGCGTGCGGGAAGTCGGGCCGGTCCGGCGCGGCCAGGGCCAGGCCCCGCGCCCGGGCCGCCTCCCGCGCGTCCACGGCCATCAGTCCGACAAGGCGCGGTACGCGCACTTCGGGTGTCTTGCGTATGGTGCGCACGAATGTCACCCCCAGCGGTACGGGCAGAGTAACTCCGCCGCGCACCGGCCGGAAGCGCCAAGTGGCGTTCTGTGACATTCGGTTACTGTCCGTCACAGCGTCAGGCGGTAGCAGTGCCCCTCCCGCCCGGACGCCGGCGTGCTGAACACCTCCGCGAGCCGCATGCCCAGTCGCTGCGTGACCGCGATGGACCGGGCGTTGCGGGCGTCGACCATCGCCACCACGTCCGTCACCCCCGCCGCCCGCAACCGCTCAAGCGTCTGCCGCGCCGCCGCGGTGACGTACCCCTTGCCCCAGTGCGCCCGGCCGAGCCGCCAGCCGATCTCGATCTCGCCCGTGGGACCCCAGTCCCACGGCCACGGCTGGGCGCCGGTGAAGCCGATGACCTCGCCGGCCTCGTCGAGCATCGTCCACAGGCAGAAGCCGCGCTCGGCGTCGTGCCGCCGCTGGCGGGCGGTGAGCTCCTCGTACACCGACAGCTCGGCCGGCCTTCCGCCGTGGAACTCCATGACATCGGGGTCGGCGAAGGCCCGGTGCCAGGCGAGGGCGTCCTCGTCCGTGGGAACGCGCAACCGTACAGCGGGGACGGCCCGGTTCACAGGGGCTCGGTTCACGGGGGCTCGGTTCACAGGGGCTCGGTTCACGGAGGCAGCCCTTCGGCCGGGAGATCGATGACGCTGAATAGACTGCCCGTGTCCGGTGCCGGTCGGCACGCAGATTCCGAACCTGGGGGAGATCCCGCCGTGACCGAGCCCCTCTCCGACAACACCGCCGATGTGATCGTCGTGGGCGCGGGGCCAGCCGGCTCCACGACCGCGTACCACCTGGCCCGGGCCGGGCTCGACGTCCTGCTGCTGGAGAAGACCGCCTTCCCGCGCGAGAAGGTCTGCGGCGACGGCCTCACGCCGCGCGCGACCAAGCAGCTCGTGGCGATG
The DNA here is from genome assembly GCF_047946815.1 of Streptomyces hamibioticus. Classification (NCBI taxonomy): domain Bacteria; kingdom Bacillati; phylum Actinomycetota; class Actinomycetes; order Kitasatosporales; family Streptomycetaceae; genus Streptomyces; species Streptomyces hamibioticus. Next base: position 3,135,751 of record NZ_JBKKQY010000001.1, on the reverse strand, counting down.
GGCATCGACATCTCCGAGGAGGCCGGCTGGCTGCGCAACAAGGGTCTGCGCATCATCGGCGGCGGCGTCCGCCTCCAGCTGGACTGGCCCGAGCTGGCCTCCTTCCCCGACTACGGCCTGGTCCGCAAGCGCGACGACTTCGACGAGCAGCTCGCCCGGCAGGCCCAGAAGGCCGGAGCCCGGCTGTACGAGCGCTGCAACGTCGGCGCCCCGGTCATCGACGACCGCACCGGCCGCATCACGGGCGTGCACGCCAAGCTGGGCGAGGACAAGCGCGAGGTCACCTTCCACGCGCCGTTGGTCGTCGCCGCCGACGGCAACTCCACCCGGCTGTCCCTGGCGATGGGCCTGCACCGCCGCGAGGACCGCCCGATGGGCGTCGCCGTCCGCACGTACTTCGCCAGCCCCCGTCACGAAGACGACTACCTGGAGTCCTGGCTGGAACTGTGGGACCGGCGTGGCGCGCAGGACCGGCTGCTGCCCGGCTACGGCTGGATCTTCGGCATGGGCGACGGGACGAGCAACGTCGGCCTCGGCGTCCTCAACACCTCCGCCTCCTTCCAGGAACTCGACTGGCGCGAGGTGCTGAAGGCCTGGTGCGCCTCCATGCCGGAGGAGTGGGGCTACACGCCGGAGAACATGACCGGGCCCATCCGCGGGGCGGCGCTGCCGATGGCGTTCAACCGCCAGCCCCACTACACCCGCGGTCTGCTGCTCGTCGGCGACGCGGGCGGTCTGGTGAACCCCTTCAACGGCGAGGGCATCGCCTACGCCATGGAGTCCGGCCAGATCGCCGCCGAGGTCATCGTCCAGGCCCACGCGCGCACCACACCGGCCCAGCGCGAGGCGGCCCTCCAGCGCTACCCGCGCGTCCTGAAGGACACCTACGGCGGCTACTACACGCTCGGCCGCGCCTTCGTGAAGCTCATCGGCAACCCGAAGGTCATGCAGATCGCGGCGCAGCGCGGCCTGACGCACCCGATGCTGATGAGGTTCACCCTCAAGCTCCTCGCCAACCTGACCGACCCCACGGGCGGCGACGCGATGGACCGCATCATCAACGGCCTGACCAAAGTGGCGCCCAAGGCGTGACGCGTGCGCCGGCGGGGGCGGGCCCGACGGCCCCGCCCCGCCGGCGCACGGCGAAGGGGCCGCTGCCCCCGAGCGGCTGCGGCCCCTTCACTGACGGCTGTGAACGCGTGTCAGAGCACGCGCACCGCGCCGCTCGGCGGGTCGTAGGACAGCGACGCCTGCTTGACGCCGGTGGACGGGTTCTGCGCGCCGACGAACTGGCCGTCGCCGATGTACACCGCCACGTGGTACGCGCTGCCCGCGCCGCCCCAGTACAGGATGTCGCCCGGCTGGAGGTTGCTCAGCGAGACCTGGGTGCCGGCGGTGGACTGCGACTGCGACACGCGCGGCAGGTCGACGCCGACCTGCTTGAAGGCGGCCTGCACGAGGCCGGAGCAGTCCCAGGAGTTGGGACCGGTGCCGCCGGAGACGTAGGCGTCGCCGACCTGGGCCTGCACGAAGGAGACGACCGCGGCGGCCGAACCGGTGGCCGTGGAGGTGCTCGTGCTCGCGGACGTGTCCGAGGAACCGGTGGAACCGGTGGAGCCGGCGCCCACGGAGGCGCTCAGGGTGGCCCGCTCGCTGCTGCGCGCGGCGCGCTCGGCGGCGGCCTTGCGGGCGGCCTCCTCCTCGGCCCTCTTCCGGGCGGCCTCCTCCGCCGCCTTCTTCTTGGCTTCCTTCAGGTCCGCCTTGGCTTCCTTGGCGGCCTTGGCGGCGGCCGCGTCACGCTCGGCCCGCAGCTCGTAGTTCGCAGCCGCCTGCTGAGTGGCCTCCGCGGACTGGGCGACCTGAGCGGCCAGGTCACCCGTCAGGGTGGGCAGTTCGAGGGTCTGCGTGACCGGCTCGGCGGCGTTCGCCGACCCGGAGGCCCCGGCCACGGCCAGGGTGCTGAGGACGCCACCGGCAACTCCGGCCCGCATCGCGATGGTGGACGCGCTGCGGCGGGGCTTCCGGTGGCTGCGTATGTGAGCGGTGTGGGACATGGAAACAACCGGTATCAGGAGCTCCTCCATACCTTCAAGAAACGTGTGCTGCGCCACAGTTGTTCAGCGAGGCCCCTGAATGCCGGGCGTGTCGCCCTTTATTGACGCCGTAACGGACATAGCGGGCGGCAGTGATACGCCTGTGATCACGGACTTTGATCGTTACGCCCGAATTGCTCCCCGCCTACCACTGGTTGGGACAGTTGGCCAAGCCCGCTTCTCATGAGCCTCTCATCGATGTGGCGGAGGTCACGGAACGGTTACCGCGGCGGTCGCGTCCCGCGTGCCCGCGCCGGCCGGATCCGCTCGTGAACGCGTGCACGCGTCCACATCGCGCCCCGCGCCTCCCCCTGATGTGTGAACGCGCGCTCTAGCAAGAGATCGCGCCCAGTGCCAATTTGCATGCGCGGGAACTCTCTTGATATGGAGACGCCCCCTCTGGCCAGCGACGACGAGTGAAAATGTCACCTCTGGTGATCACTCGGACGCTTCCTGTGTGAAGATCACCGCTGATCCGACTTCATGATCCTTCGTCAGGTGGTGGAGATCACAAAGCTCGTGCAATACCCCGTGTCGCAGATCACAGACCGGCGGGCATAAGATGCGAGGCAGTTGGGCTTGTGACCTGCTTCACATGTTCTCGATCTTCGCCCGGGACGAGCGGGGTTCGTGGGACTGCGGAGGCGGATGTGAGCCCAGTGCAACCGCCAGCAGTCAGTGCCGACTGAGAGGAGCGAGGAGCGGTGAACGCGTATGCGCCCATCCTCGTACTGGGAGCCCTCGGGGCAGGCTTTGCGATCTTCTCCGTGGTCATGGCCACGCTGATCGGTCCGAAGCGGTACAACCGGGCCAAGCTCGAGGCCTACGAGTGCGGTATCGAGCCGACCCCCACGCCGGCCGGCGGCGGGCGCTTCCCGATCAAGTACTACCTGACGGCGATGCTCTTCATCATCTTCGATATCGAGATCGTCTTCCTCTACCCCTGGGCCGTCACCTTCGACGCCCTGGGGCTTTTCGGGCTCGTGGAGATGTTGCTCTTCGTGCTCACCGTCTTCGTCGCGTACGCGTACGTATGGCGGCGCGGCGGCCTGGAATGGGACTGAGGGGCCTTTAGTCATGGGACTCGAAGAAAAACTGCCGAGCGGCTTCCTGCTGACCACCGTCGAGCAGGCCGCGGGCTGGGTGCGCAAGTCGTCCGTCTTCCCCGCCACGTTCGGCCTCGCCTGCTGCGCCATCGAGATGATGACCACCGGCGCCGGCCGCTACGACATGGCGCGCTTCGGCATGGAGGTCTTCCGCGGCTCGCCGCGGCAGGCGGACCTGATGATCGTCGCGGGCCGGGTCAGCCAGAAGATGGCGCCGGTGCTGCGGCAGGTCTACGACCAGATGCCGAACCCCAAGTGGGTGATCTCCATGGGGGTCTGCGCCTCCTCGGGCGGCATGTTCAACAACTACGCGATCGTGCAGGGCGTCGACCACGTCGTCCCGGTCGACATCTATCTCCCGGGCTGTCCGCCACGGCCCGAGATGCTGCTGGACGCCATCCTCAAGCTCCACCACAAGATCCAGAACTCCAAGCTCGGCGTGAACGCCGAGGAGGCGGCCCGCGAGGCGGAGGAGGCGGCGCTCAAGGCCCTGCCCACGATCGAGATGAAGGGGCTGCTGCGATGAGCGACGCGAACAACACCGCGGGCGACGCGAACGGCGCGAACCCCGAGAAGGACCTCTCCGCCCAGAACCTCCCCGGCCAGCGCGGTCAGGGCGGCGAGGAGATCCGCGTCCAGCGCGGCATGTTCGGCGCCGACAACGGCGGCGACACCTCCGGCTACGGCGGTCTGGTCCGCTCGGTCCGACTCCCGGGGCCGGCGAGCAGGCCGTACGGCGGCTGGTTCGACGAGGTCGCCGACGAGCTGGAGGGCGCCCTGGAGGAGCAGGGCCTGCTGCCCGACAACGCCATCGAGAAGACGGTCGTCGACCGCGGCGAGCTGACCTTCCACATCGAACGCGAGCACCTGGTCCGCGTCGCCCGCACCCTGCGCGACGACCCGGCCCTGCGCTTCGAACTGTGCACCGGCGTCAGCGGCGTCCACTACCCGAACGACAAGGGCCGCGAGCTGCACGCCGTCTACCACCTGCGCTCGATCACCCACAACCGGCTGATCCGGCTGGAGGTCAGCGCCCCCGACAGCGACCCGCACATCCCGTCGCTGTTCTCCGTCTATCCGACGAACGACTGGCACGAGCGCGAGACGTACGACTTCTTCGGCATCGTCTTCGACGGTCACCCGGCCCTGACGCGGATCATGATGCCGGACGACTGGCAGGGCCATCCGCAGCGCAAGGACTACCCCCTCGGCGGCATCCCCGTCGAGTACAAGGGCGCCCAGATCCCGGCTCCGGACCAGCGGAGGTCGTACTCATGAGCACTTCGCACGCCTCTCCTCGGGAGACCACCGAGGGCACCGTCTACACGGTCACCGGCGGCGACTGGGACGAGGTCGTCCAGTCCGCGGCCCGCGCCGACGACGAGCGCATCGTCGTCAACATGGGCCCGCAGCACCCGTCCACCCACGGCGTGCTCCGTCTGATCCTGGAGATCGACGGTGAGACCGTCACCGAGGCCCGGTGCGGCATCGGCTACCTGCACACCGGCATCGAGAAAAACCTCGAGTACCGGACGTGGACCCAGGGCACCACGTTCGTGACGCGCATGGACTACCTGACGTCGTTCTTCAACGAGGCGGCGTACTGCCTGGCGGTCGAGCGGCTGCTCGGCATCGAGGACCAGATCCCGGACCGGGCCACCGTCATCCGGGTGCTCCTGATGGAGCTGAACCGGCTGTCGTCCCACCTGGTGTGCATCGCCACCGGCGGCATGGAGCTGGGCGCCACCACGATCATGATCTACGGCTTCCGGGATCGTGAACTGATTCTCGACATCTACGAGCTGATCACCGGACTGCGGATGAACCACGCGTACATCCGCCCCGGCGGACTCGCCCAGGACCTGCCCCCCGGCTCGGTGGACCACATCCGCGAGTTCGTGAAGCAGATGAAGAAGAACCTCCCGGAGTACGACAAGCTCGCCACCGGGAACCCCATCTTCAAGGCCCGCATGCAGGACATCGGCTATCTCGACCTGGCCGGCTGCATGGCGCTGGGCGCCACCGGCCCGATCCTGCGCTCCACCGGTCTGCCGCACGACCTGCGCAAGGCCCAGCCGTACTGCGGCTACGAGACATACGACTTCGACGTTCCGACCGCCGACACCTGCGACTCCTACGGCCGCTTCCTGATCCGCCTGGAGGAGATGCGCCAGTCGCTGAGGATCATCGAGCAGTGCCTGGACCGGTTGCAGCCCGGCCCGGTCATGGTCGGCGACAAGAAGATCGCCTGGCCCGCCCAGCTCGCCCTGGGACCGGACGGACTGGGCAACTCCCTCGACCACATCAAGAAGATCATGGGCACCTCCATGGAGGCCCTGATCCACCACTTCAAGCTGGTCACCGAGGGCTTCCGCGTGCCGCCGGGACAGGCGTACGTGGCGGTCGAGTCACCCAAGGGCGAGCTCGGGGCGCACGTCGTCTCCGACGGCGGCACCCGCCCCTACCGGGTCCACTTCCGGGACCCGTCCTTCACCAACCTGCAGGCGATGGCGGCGATGTGCGAGGGCGGCCAGGTCGCCGACGTCATCGTCGCCGTCGCGTCCATCGACCCCGTGATGGGAGGCGTCGACCGGTGACCACCAGTTCTTCGGAGCAGGGCGTCAGCCTCGGCATGCCCGAGCTGCCCGCGCCCGGCTACCCGGACGACGTCCGAGCACGGCTGGAGTCCGACGCGCACGAGATCATCGCCCGCTACCCGGACTCCCGGTCCGCCCTGCTGCCGCTGCTGCACCTCGTGCAGTCGGAGGAGGGCCACGTCACGCGCACCGGTATGCAGTTCTGTGCGGACGTACTCGGCCTGACCACGGCCGAGGTCACGGCCGTCGCCACCTTCTACACCATGTACCGGCGCAAGCCCTCCGGCGACTACCAGGTCGGGGTCTGCACCAACACCCTGTGCGCGGTGATGGGCGGCGACGCCATCTTCGAGGACCTCCAGGAGCACCTGGGCGTCGGCAACGGCGAGACCACCGACGACGGCAAGGTCACGCTGGAGCACATCGAGTGCAACGCGGCCTGCGACTACGCCCCGGTCGTGATGGTCAACTGGGAGTTCTTCGACAACCAGACCCCGGCGAGCGCCCGCCGCCTCGTCGACGACCTCCGCGCGGGCCGGCCGGTCACCCCGACGCGCGGGGCACGCCTGTGCACCTTCAAGGAGACCGCCCGGATCCTGGCCGGCTTCCCCGACGGCCGCGAGGGCGCGCTCGAGGCCGGGGGAAGCGGCGGACCCGCCTCCCTGGTCGGCCTGAAGCTGGCGAAGGGCGAGGCCTCCGCCGCGCGCGTGGTGCACCCGCGGGACGGCGGGCCGCACGACGCGCCGCACGACCGGGCCGTGCACGACCCGTCGCCGACGGAGCACCTCAGCTCGCACGACGCGCCGCAGGACACATCGGCCTCCGACCCCGCCAACCCGGCGGGTCCTGTCGCCGAGGAGGGGGAGTGATGACCTTGGCAGCCGAGATCAAGGACACCAGCCCGGAGAAGCTGCTCGCACCCGTGCTGTCGGCCTTCTGGGACGAGGACAGGTCCTGGACCCTGGACGTCTACCGGAGGCACGAGGGGTACGAGGGGCTCCGCAAGGCGCTGGCGATGTCGCCGGACGACCTGATCGCGTACGTCAAGGACTCCGGTCTGCGCGGACGCGGCGGCGCGGGGTTCCCCACGGGGATGAAGTGGCAGTTCATTCCCCAGGGGGACGGCAAGCCTCACTATCTGGTTGTCAACGCCGACGAGTCGGAGCCGGGCACCTGCAAGGACATCCCGCTCCTCTTCGCGAACCCGCACAGCCTCATCGAGGGCATCGTGATCGCGTGCTACGCCATCAGGTCGTCGCATGCCTTCATCTACCTGCGGGGTGAAGTCGTCCCCGTGCTGCGGCGGCTGCACTCGGCCGTCGCCGAGGCCTACGCGGCGGGCTTCCTCGGCGAGAACATCCTGGGCAGCGGACTCGACCTCGACGTCACCGTGCACGCGGGCGCGGGCGCGTACATCTGCGGTGAGGAGACCGCACTGCTCGACTCGCTCGAAGGCCGCCGTGGCCAACCGCGGCTTCGTCCCCCCTTCCCTGCTGTCGCGGGCCTCTACGCGTGCCCGACTGTGGTGAACAACGTCGAGTCGATCGCCTCGGTTCCCGCGATCCTGAACAAAGGCAAGGAATGGTTCAGGTCGATGGGCAGCGAGAAGTCCCCGGGCTTCACGCTCTACTCGCTCAGCGGCCACGTCGCCAGCCCCGGCCAGTACGAGGCTCCGCTCGGCATCACGCTGCGCCAGCTCCTCGACATGAGCGGGGGCATGCGCCCCGGTCACCGGCTGAAGTTCTGGACACCGGGCGGCTCCTCGACGCCGATGTTCACCGACGAGCACCTCGACGTCCCTCTTGACTACGAAGGAGTGGGCGCCGCGGGTTCCATGCTCGGCACCAAGGCCCTGCAGTGCTTCGACGAGACGACCTGCGTCGTCCGCGCCGTCACCCGCTGGACCGAGTTCTACGCCCACGAGTCCTGCGGCAAGTGCACCCCCTGCCGCGAGGGGACGTACTGGCTCGTGCAGCTGCTGCGCGACATCGAGGCCGGCAAGGGGTCGATGGACGACCTCGACAAACTGAACGACATCGCCGACAACATCAACGGCAAGTCCTTCTGCGCCCTCGGCGACGGCGCCGCCTCGCCGATCTTCTCCTCGCTCAAGTACTTCCGCGAGGAGTACGAGCAGCACATCACGGGCCGCGGCTGCCCCTTCGACCCGGCCAGGTCGACGGCCTGGGCCGACCACCGTACGGAGGTGAACGCATGACCGTACAGCAATCCGACAGCGGCTCCGCCGCGGGCCAGCGCTCCTCCGGCGGGGGAGAGGCGGCGGTCCCGCCCGAGGACCTCGTGACGCTGACGATCGACGGCATCGAGATCAGCGTGCCCAAGGGCACCCTGGTCATCCGGGCCGCCGAACAGCTCGGCATCGAGATCCCCCGGTTCTGCGACCACCCGCTGCTCGACCCGGCCGGCGCCTGCCGCCAGTGCATCGTCGAGGTCGAGGGCCAGCGCAAGCCGATGGCGTCCTGCACCATCACCTGCACCGACGGAATGGTGGTGAAGACCCAGCTCACCTCGCCGGTCGCGGAGAAGGCCCAGCACGGCGTGATGGAGCTGCTGCTCATCAACCACCCGCTGGACTGCCCGGTCTGCGACAAGGGCGGCGAGTGCCCGCTGCAGAACCAGGCCATGTCGCACGGCAACGAGGAGTCCCGCTTCGAGGGAAAGAAGCGGACCTTCGAGAAGCCGGTGCCGATCTCCACGCAGGTGCTGCTCGACCGCGAGCGGTGCGTGCTGTGCGCCCGCTGCACCCGCTTCTCCAACCAGGTCGCGGGCGACCCGATGATCGAACTGCTCGAACGCGGCGCACTCCAGCAGGTCGGCACCGGCGAGGGCGACCCCTTCGAGTCGTACTTCTCCGGCAACACCATCCAGATCTGCCCGGTCGGCGCGCTCACCTCGGCGGCCTACCGGTTCCGCTCCCGCCCCTTCGACCTGGTGTCCTCCCCGAGCGTGTGCGAGCACTGCTCGGGCGGCTGCGCCACCCGCACCGACCACCGGCGAGGCAAGGTCATGCGGCGCCTGGCGGCCGACGACCCCGAGGTCAACGAGGAGTGGATCTGCGACAAGGGACGCTTCGCGTTCCGGTACGCGCAGTTGCGGGACCGGCTGGAGACACCGCTCGTACGGAACGCGGAGGGTGAACTGGAGCCGGCCTCCTGGCCGGAGGCGCTGCAGATCGCAGCCCAGGGGCTGCTCGCCTCCCGGGGCCGCACCGGCGTCCTGACCGGCGGCCGGCTCACCGTCGAGGACGCCTACGCGTACAGCAAGTTCGCGCGCGTGGCGCTCGACACCAACGACATCGACTTCCGCGCGCGCGTGCACAGCGGCGAGGAGGCCGACTTCCTGGCCGCCCGGGTCGCCGGCCGCGGCCGTGACCTGGACGGCACGGGCGTCACGTACACCGCCCTGGAGAAGGCGCCCGCCGTCCTGCTGGTCGGATTCGAGGCCGAGGAGGAGGCGCCCGGCGTCTTCCTGCGGCTGCGCAAGGCCTGGCGCAAGCACGGACAGCGGGTCTTCTCGCTGGCCACGCACGCCACGCGGGGCCTGGAGAAGGCCGGCGGCACGCTGCTGCCGGCGGCTCCCGGCACCGAGACCGAGTGGCTCGACGCGCTCGCGAGCGGCGTCGGACTGGAGGACCCGGGCAACGCCGCGGCCGAGGCGCTGCGCACCGAGGGCGCGGTGATCGTCGTCGGCGAGCGGCTGGCGGCCGTCGCCGGTGGCCTCACCGCCGCCGTACGGACCGCCTCGGCGACCGGCGCCCGGCTGGTGTGGATCCCGCGCCGGGCCGGGGAGCGCGGGGCGATCGAGGCGGGCGCGCTGCCGTCGCTGCTGCCGGGCGGGCGTCCGGCCACCGATCCGCGGGCGCGTGAGGAGGTCGCCGCCGTCTGGGGCGTCGCCGGCCTGCCCCACCGCTACGGACGGGACACCGGCCAGATCGTCGAGGCCGCCGCGACCGGCGAACTCCAGGCGCTGCTGGTGGCGGGCGTGGAGGTCGCCGACCTGCCGGACCCGGCACGCGCGCGTGCGGCACTCGCCGAGGTCGGCTTCGTGGTGTCGCTGGAGCTGCGGCCCAGCGAGGTCACCGAACTCGCCGACGTCGTGCTGCCCGTCGCGGCGGTCGCCGAGAAGTCCGGCACCTTCCTCAACTGGGAGGGGCGGGTGCGCTCCTTCGAGGCCGCGCTCAAGCCCGACCACATGACCCGGCGCCTCGCGCCCACGGACGCGCGCGTGCTGCAGATGGTGGCCGACGCCATGGACGTCCACCTCGGCCTGCCCGATCTGCGGACCGTGCGCGCGGAGATCGACCGGCTCGGCGCCTGGGACGGCCCGACGGCCACCGAGCCGATCGAGACCGCGGGCGCGCTGCCCCGGCCCGCCGCCGGGGAGGCCGTGCTCGCCGGTCACCGGCTCCTGCTCGACCAGGGCGTCCTCCAGCTCGGGGACGAGGCGCTCGCCGGTACCCGGCACGCGGCACACGCGCGCCTGTCGGCCGCCACGGCCGCCGAGGCCGGGGTCAAGGACGGCGATGTCCTGGCGGTCACCGGGGTCGCCGGGACCGTCGAACTGCCCCTGGAGGTCACGGACATGCCGGACCGGGTGGTCTGGCTCCCGCTGAACTCCGCCGGCACCGGCGTCGCCTCCGACGCCGGGGTGCTGCCCGGCTCCCTCGTCCGCATCGGCCCGGCGACGCCCGTCGGCGCGGCCCCCAAGGAGGTGGAGGCATGAGCCCGTACCTCGCCGCAGAAGACCTCTCGATGTTCGGCCGCGACCCCTGGTGGCTGATCCTCATCAAGGCGGTGTTCTGCTTCGCCTTCCTGATGGTGACGGTGCTGATCTCCATCGTGATGGAGCGCAAGGTCGTCGCCTGGATGCAGCGGCGCATCGGCCCCAACCGGCACGGCCCCTGGGGCATGCTCCAGTCGCTCGCCGACGGCGTGAAGCTGATGCTGAAGGAAGACGTCATCGTCAAACGCGCGGACAAGGCGGTGTACGTCCTCGCGCCGATCGTCGCGGCCATCCCGGCCTTCATGGCGATCGCGGTGATCCCCTTCGGGCCGGCCGGCAACGAGATCTCGATCTTCGGGCAGCGCACCACGATGCAGCTGACCGACCTGCCGATCGCGCTGCTCTACATCCTCGCCATCGGCTCCCTCGGCGTGTACGGGTTCGTCCTCGCCGGCTGGTCCTCCGGATCGACCTACCCCCTGCTCGGCGGCATCCGCTCGTGCGCGCAGATCATCTCGTACGAGATCGCCATGGGCGCCGCCTTCGCCTCGGTGTTCCTCTACTCCGGGTCGATGTCGACCTCGGCGGTCGTGGGAGCCCAGCAGGAGCGCTGGTACGTCCTGCTGCTGCCGCTGTCGTTCCTGATCTACATGGTGACGATGGTGGGCGAGTCCAGCCGGGCGCCGTTCGACATGCCGGAGTCCGAGGGCGACCTGGTGGGCGGCTTCAACACCGAGTACAGCTCCATCAAGTTCGCGATGTTCATGCTCTCCGAGTACATCCACATGGTGACCGTGTCGATGATCGCGGTGACGCTGTTCCTGGGTGGCTGGCGGGCTCCCTGGCCGATCAGCACCTTCTGGGAGGGCGCGAACCACGGCTGGTGGCCGATGCTCTGGTTCGTCGTCAAGCTCCAGATGCTGATCTTCTTCTTCGTCTGGCTGCGGGGCACCCTCCCCAGGGTCCGCTACGACCAGCTGATGAAGCTCGGCTGGAAGGTCCTCATCCCGGTCTCCCTGGTGTGGCTGATGATGGTCGCCACCGTGCGGGCGCTGCGGAACGAGAACTACGACTTCACCGAGATCGCCCTTTACGTCGGCGGCGGCGTCCTCATCCTGCTCCTGCTCTCCTTCGTCGTCGACATGTTCCGCGAGAAGGCCGGGCAGGCGGAGCGGCCCGCCGGGGAACCGCCCGCGTTCGACCCGATGGCCGGCGGGTTCCCCGTGCCGCCGCTGCCGGGACAGGAGTTGCCGCCGGTGCCGCGCCGCCGCCCGCGCCATGAGCGGGAGCTGGTTGTCAGTGGCGGGACCGATACTCAGAGTGACGGACCGCTGGGTGGATCTACGGAGGGAAAGGAGGCGTCCGATGGCTGAGGAGCCCAAGGAGACCAAGCCCGGTTTCCAGAACCCCGTGGCCGGCTTCGGCGTGACCTTCAGGGCCATGTTCAAGAAGCGGCTGACCGAGCAGTACCCGGAGCAGCGGAAGACCACGGCCCCGCGCTTCCACGGACGGCACCAGCTCAACCGCCATCCGGACGGCCTGGAGAAGTGCGTGGGCTGCGAGCTGTGCGCGTGGGCGTGTCCCGCCGACGCGATCTACGTGGAGGGCGCGGACAACACCGACGAGGAGCGCTACTCCCCGGGCGAGCGGTACGGCCGCGTCTACCAGATCAACTACGCCCGCTGCATCCTGTGCGGCCTGTGCATCGAGGCGTGCCCCACGCGCGCGTTGACGATGACCAACGAGTTCGAGCTGGCCGACTCCACTCGTGCCGACCTCATCTTCACCAAGGAGCAACTGCTCGCCGGTCTCGAGGAGGGCATGGTCGACACCCCGCACGCCATCTACCCGGGCACGGACGAGCAGGACTACTACCGGGGGCTGGTGACGGAGGCCGCGCCCGGCACCCAGCCGCAGGTCGCCCACTCCAAGGGAGAGGTGGTCCAGGAGGCCGCCTCGACCTTCGGCGAGGAGGAGCCCGCGTCGGAGAAGGTGATCCGCCGATGACCGAGCAGCTCGCCGCCTACTCCACCTCCACCGGAGAGGCGATCCAGTTCTGGGTCCTCGGCACGATCGCCGTGATCGGCGCCCTGTGCACCATCCTCATGAGGCGAGCGGTGCACAGTGCGCTCTGCCTCGCCGGGACCATGATCATTCTGGCGGTGTTCTACCTCGCCAACGGTGCCTACTTCCTGGGCGTCGTCCAGATCATCGTCTACACCGGCGCGATCATGATGCTGTTCCTGTTCGTGGTGATGCTCGTCGGCGTCACCGCGGCCGACTCGCTGAAGGAGACCATCAAGGGCCAGCGCTGGCTGGCCCTGCTGTGCGGGCTCGGCTTCGGCATCCTGCTGGCCGGCGGCATCGGCAACGCCTCCCTGACGGAGTTCGACGGCCTCGCCCAGGCGAACGCGAACGGCAACGTGGAGGGCCTCGCCGCCCTGATGTTCACCAGGTACGTCTTCGCCTTCGAGATCACCGGCGCCCTGCTCATCACGGCCGCCGTCGGCGCCATGGTGCTCACCCACCGCGAGCGCACCGAGCGGGCCAAGACCCAGCGGGAACTGGCCGAGCAGCGCGTGCGCGAGGGCACCTACCTGCCGCCGCTGCCGGCGCCCGGCGTCTACGCCCGGCACAACGCCGTCGACATCGCCGGCCTGCTGCCCGACGGCACGCCGTCCGACCTCACCGTCAGCAAGACGCTGCGGGAGCGCGGCCAGATCCGTGACGTGTCGCAGGAGGCCCTCAACGACCTCAGGGCGCTGGAGCAGCGCGCGGAGGAGCGGCTGGAGCGCAAGGCGATCGGCCCGGCCAACTTCAAGCGGGCCGAGGAGGCATCCAAGTGAACCCCGTCAATTACCTCTACCTCGCGGCCCTGTTGTTCACGATCGGCGCCACGGGCGTGCTGATCCGGCGCAACGCGATCGTCGTGTTCATGTGCGTCGAGCTGATGCTCAACGCCTGCAACCTCGCTTTCGTCGCCTTCTCCCGGATGCACGGCAATCTCGACGGCCAGATCATCGCCTTCTTCACGATGGTCGTCGCCGCCGCGGAGGTCGTGGTCGGGCTCGCGATCATCGTGTCCCTGTTCCGTTCCCGCCACTCGGCCTCGGTCGACGACGCCAGCCTGATGAAGCTGTGAGGGGTCGCTAGAACCGTGATTAACGCTGAGAACCTGATCGCGCTGCTGGTGGCGGCGCCCCTGCTCGGAGCGGCGGTGCTGCTGTGCGGCGGCCGCCGGCTGGACGCCGTCGGCCACTGGATCGGCACCCTGCTCGCCGCCGTGTCCTTCGTCCTCGGTGTCGTCCTCTTCACCGACATGCTGGGCAAGGGCGCCGAGGACCGCACGCTCACCCAGCACCTGTTCAGCTGGATCCCGGTCGAGGGCTTCCAGGCCGACGTCGCCTTCCGGCTCGACCAGCTGTCGATGACGTTCGTCCTGCTGATCACCGGCGTCGGCTCGCTGATCCACCTGTACTCCATCGGGTACATGGAGCACGACGAGCGGCGCCGCCGCTTCTTCGGCTACCTGAACCTGTTCCTCGCGGCGATGCTGATCCTCGTCCTCGCCGACAACTACCTGCTGCTGTACGTCGGCTGGGAGGGCGTCGGTCTCGCCTCCTTCCTGCTGATCGGCTTCTGGCAGCACAAGCCGAGTGCCGCCACGGCCGCGAAGAAGGCCTTCCTGGTCAACCGCGTCGGCGACATGGGTCTGTCCATCGCGATCATGCTGATGTTCCTGTGGTTCGGCACCTTCGCCTTCGGGCCGGTGCTCGGCGGCCACGGGGAGGCCGGTCTCGCGGGCGAGGCCGGCGAGGGCAAGCTGACCGCGATCGCCCTGATGCTGCTGCTCGCCGCCTGCGGCAAGTCCGCCCAGGTGCCGCTGCAGTCCTGGCTCGGCGACGCCATGGAGGGCCCCACCCCGGTGTCCGCCCTGATCCACGCCGCGACCATGGTGACGGCGGGCGTGTACCTGATCGTCCGGTCCGGCGCGATCTTCAACGGCGCGCCCGACGCACAACTGGTGGTCGCCATCGTCGGCGCGGTCACGCTCCTGTTCGGTGCGATCGTCGGTTGCGCGAAGGACGACATCAAGAAGGCACTGGCCGGCTCGACCATGTCGCAGATCGGCTACATGGTCCTGGCCGCGGGCCTCGGCCCGATCGGCTACGTCTTCGCGATCATGCACCTGGTGACGCACGGCTTCTTCAAGGCCGGCCTGTTCCTCGGCGCCGGCTCGGTGATGCACGGCATGAACGACGAGGTCGACATGCGCCGCTACGGCGGACTGCGCAAGTACATGCCGGTCACCTTCGTCACCTTCGGCCTCGGGTACCTCGCCATCATCGGCTTCCCGGGCCTGTCCGGCTTCTTCTCCAAGGACAAGATCATCGAGGCGGCGTTCGCCAAGGGCGGCACCGAGGGCTGGATCCTCGGCGGCGTGGCCCTGCTGGGCGCGGCCATCACGGCGTACTACATGACGCGCATGATGCTGATGACGTTCTTCGGCGAGGAGCGCTGGCGCAACGCCCCGACGCCGTCCCCGGCCGAGCCGGACGTGGAACCGGCCGCCGAGACACGCGGCGAGTACACCCCGCCGCACCCGCACGAGTCGCCGAAGGTCATGACGATCCCGATGATCGTGCTCGCCTTCGGGTCGGTCTTCGCGGGCGCGTTCTTCGGCATCGGCGACCGGTTCGTGCACTGGCTGGAGCCGATCACCGCCCACGTGCACGGCCACCCGCCGGTCAGCGCCCTCACGGTGACGCTGGCCACGGTCGCCGTGATGGTCATCGGCGTCGCGATCGCCTGGGCGCAGTACGGCCGCCGCCCGGTCCCGGCCGTCGCCCCGCGCGGGTCGCTGCTCACCCGGGCCGCCCGGCGCGACCTGCTCCAGGACGACTTCAACCACGTCGTCCTGGTCCGCGGCGGCGAACACCTCACGCGCTCCCTGGTGTACGTCGACCACAGCCTGGTCGACGGCGTCGTCAACGGCACGGCGGCCTCGGTCGGCGGCCTGTCCGGGCGGATGCGCAGGCTGCAGAACGGCTTCGCGCGCTCGTATGCGGTCTCGATGTTCGGCGGTGCGGCGGTCCTCGTCGCCGCGACCCTGCTGATGAGGGCGGTCTGATACCGATGTCCTTTCCCCTGCTGACAGCGACGGCGCTGCTCCCGGCCGTCGGGGCGATCGCCACGGCCGCCGTGCCGGCCGCGAAACGCACCGCGGCCAAGTGGCTGGCGCTGCTGTTCTCGCTGGCCACACTCGCTCTCGCGATCGCGGTCCTGGTCCGCTTCGACCCCGGCGGCGACCGCTACCAGCTCACCGAGTCCCACGCCTGGATCGCGGACTTCGGCGTCAGGTACGAGCTGGGCGTGGACGGCATCGCGGTGGCGCTGATCGCGCTGACCGCCGTACTGATCCCGTTCATCATCCTCGCGGGCTGGCACGACGCCGACCCGCTGGAGACCGGCAGCAGGCGCTGGCGGCCCACCCAGGGCTTCTTCGCCCTGATCCTGCTGGTCGAGGCGATGGTGATCCTCTCCTTCGAGGCCACCGACGTCTTCCTCTTCTACATCTTCTTCGAAGCCATGCTCATCCCGATGTACTTCCTCATCGGCGGCTTCGGGGACCGTGCCCACGAGCACGGCGAGAAGGCGGCGGCCACGCAACGGTCGTACGCGGCGGTGAAGTTCCTGCTCTACAACCTGGCCGGCGGACTGATCATGCTGGCCGCGGTGATCGGCCTGTACGTCGTCGCCGGGAACTTCTCGCTCACGGAGATCGCCCAGGCCCGCGCCGACGGCGAGCTCCAGATGGCGACCAGCACCGAGCGCTGGCTGTTCCTCGGCTTCTTCTTCGCCTTCGCGGTGAAGGCGCCGCTGTGGCCGCTGCACACCTGGCTGCCCAACGCCATGCAGGAATCCACCGCCCCGGTCGCCGTGCTGATCACGGCGGTCGTCGACAAGGTGGGCACCTTCGCGATGCTCCGCTTCTGCCTCCAGCTGTTCCCGGAGGCCAGTAAGTGGGCGACGCCCGCCATCCTGGTCCTCGCGCTGATCAGCATCATCTACGGCGCGCTGCTGGCGGTCGGCCAGCGGGACATCAAGCGGCTGGTGGCCTACGCGTCGATCTCGCACTTCGGCTTCATCATCATGGGCATCTTCGCGATGACCAGTCAGGGCCAGTCCGGCGCGACGCTCTACATGGTCAACCACGGCATCTCGACCGCCGCGCTGATGCTGGTGGCCGGCTTCCTGATCTCGCGGCGCGGCTCGCGGCTCATCGCCGACTACGGCGGTGTGCAGAAGGTCGCCCCGGTGCTCGCCGGCACGTTCCTGATCGGCGGGCTCGCGACGCTGTCGCTGCCGGGCCTCGCACCCTTCGTGAGCGAGTTCCTGGTGCTGGTCGGCACGTTCACCCGCTACCCGGTGGTCGGCATCATCGCCACCTTCGGCATCGTCCTCGCCGCGCTCTACACCCTCGTCCTCTACCAGCGGACGATGACGGGCCCGGTGAAGCCGGAGCTCGCCAAGATGCCGGATCTGCGCGTGCGTGAGCTGGTGGTGGTGGGGCCGCTGGTGGCCCTGCTGATCGTCCTGGGCGTCTACCCGAAGCCGCTCACGGACGTGGTCAACCCGGCGGTCGAGCAGACCATGTCGGATGTACAGAAGAAGGACCCCCAGCCCGAGGTGGAGGCGGCCAAGTGAGCGCAACAGCCGTCCACAGCCTGTGGACAACGGCGGCAACCGCGGCCGAACCGATCGCGAAGATCGATGCGCCGAAGATCGAGTACGGGCAGTTGGCGCCCATCCTGATCATCGTCGGTGCGGCGGTCGTCGGGATTCTCGTCGAGGCGCTGGTACCGCGCCGATCCCGCTATCACGTGCAGATGTTCCTCTCCGCCGTCGCGCTCACCGCCGCCTTCGCCGCGGTCGTCGCGCTCGCGGCGAACGGGTACGGCACCACCAGGGCGGGCATCGCCGCCATGGGCGCGCTCGCCGTCGACGGACCGGCCCTCTTCCTGCAGGGCACCATCCTGCTGGCCGGCCTGGTCGCACTGTTCACCTTCGCCGAGCGCCGCCTCGACCCGGCGGCGCACGGCAACCGCGTGGACTCCTTCGCCGCACAGGCGGCGTCCGTGCCGGGCAGCGAGAGCGAGAAGAACGCGGTCAAGGCGGGCTTCGCCACCACCGAGGTCTTCCCGCTGCTGCTCTTCGCCGTCGCCGGCATGCTGGTCTTCCCGGCGGCCAACGACCTGCTGACGCTGTTCGTGGCGCTGGAGGTCTTCTCGCTCCCCCTCTACCTGATGTGCGCGCTCGCCCGCCGCAAGCGGCTGATGTCGCAGGAAGCGGCGGTCAAGTACTTCCTGCTCGGCGCGTTCGCCTCCGCGTTCACGCTGTTCGGCATCGCCCTGCTCTACGGCTACGCGGGCTCGATGTCGTACGGGACGATCGCCCAGGTCGTCAACGGTACGGTGGAGACCGTCACCCCGGCGCTCGCCCAGACCATGGGCAACGACGCGCTGCTCCTCGTCGGCTCGGCCCTCGTCGTCATGGGCCTGCTGTTCAAGGTGGGTGCGGTGCCGTTCCACATGTGGACGCCGGACGTGTACCAGGGCGCGCCGACGCCGGTGACCGGATTCATGGCGGCGGCGACCAAGGTGGCGGCCTTCGGCGCGCTGCTGCGGATCCTGTACGTCGTCCTGCCCGGCCTGCGCTGGGACTGGCGGCCGGTGATGTGGGCGGTGGCGATCGTCACCATGCTGGGCGGTGCGATCGTGGCGATCACGCAGACCGACATCAAGCGGCTGCTGGCGTACTCGTCGATCGCGCACGCGGGCTTCATCCTCGCCGGTGTGATCGCGACCACGCCGGACGGTGTCTCCTCGGTCCTCTTCTACCTGGCGGCGTACTCGTTCGTGACGATCGGCGCCTTCGCGGTGGTCACGCTGGTCCGGGACGCGGGAGGCGAGGCGACCCACCTGTCCAAGTGGGCGGGGCTCGGCCGCCGGTCACCGCTGGTGGCTGCGGTGTTCGCGGTGTTCCTGCTGGCCTTCGCGGGCATTCCGCTGACCTCCGGGTTCGCGGGCAAGTTCGCCGTGTTCAAGGCGGCGGCGGAGGGCGGCGCGGCGCCGCTGGTCGTGATCGGTGTGATCTCCTCGGCGATCGCGGCGTTCTTCTACATCCGGGTCATCGTGCTGATGTTCTTCAGCGAGCCCCGGCCGGAAGGCCCGACGGTCGCGGTGCCGTCGCCGCTGACGATGACGGCGATCGGCGTGGGCGTGGCGGTCACGGTGGTGCTCGGCGTGGCGCCGCAGTACTTCCTGGACCTCGCGGGTCAGGCGGGCGTGTTCGTGCGCTGACGCGGCACGGCTCCTGTGGAACGGGCGGCCCGGCACCCTTCGGGGGGTGCCGGGCCGCTTGCTGTCCGGACCGGGACTACTCGCCGCCGCCCCGGCGCGGCTTGATGCCGGTGAGGTCGAGGTCCGCCGGGAACGGAGCGCTCACCTTCATACGCTCCCGGAAGATGCCCACGCTGGTGTAGGCACCCGTGGTGGGCTCCAGCTCGAAGGCGTGCACGGCGGCGAGGCCCTTCTCGTTCTCCACCCGCCAGTAGTGGGGGATACCGGCCCGGGCGTACTTCAGGGGCTTGGTCTCGCGGTCGCGGGAGACGGAGTCCTCGGAGACGACCTCGACAGCCAGAAGTACGGCGTCCGCCGGAAACCGGGTTTGCTGAGGATCTTCGACCGCCTCGCTCCGCACCACGACCACGTCTGGTTCCGGCCGGTTCTGGCGGTCGAGGTCGATGGTGAATTCACGGAACACTTCGAAGTCCGCCGGCGCCAGGGACTGGAGCTGCCACTTGAAGAAGTCGATGGCGCGCTCATGGAAGATGGTCTGCGGACACACGAAGACGAGGCTCCCGTCGATCAGTTCCGTGTGCGGAGGAAGATTCGGAAGCCGGTCCAGGTCGTCGGCGGTCCAGCCGCCTTTCGGCGGGGTCGGCCAGGTGGGCGTGGACGCCTTCGGTGCGACGCTCATCAGTGCTCCCATGGGACGGAGTCTCGCCGGTGCAATCAGACTATCCGCCGTAAACGGACGGGTCTCCCGCGAACGTGTGAACGACGTCCGTGTCCTTGACGTGGGCGGCGACGGTGACCGTCCTGTGGATAACTCGGGGGCTGTCGGTCCGGGCCCCTATCGTGGAGGCAGTGGTCGGGACAGGACAGACGGGGCAGGACGTACGGGGGGCGAGACGATGGGCGGGACGGGCGTGATCGGCGGGACCGGCGAGATGACAGGGACGGTGTCGGACGGCGAGGCGGTGGCCGCGCTGCGCCGGGTCTTCGGTTACGAGGCCTTCCGCGGTGAGCAGGAAGCGGTCATCGAACACGTGGTGGCAGGCGGCGACGCCGTCGTGCTCATGCCGACCGGCGGCGGCAAGTCGCTCTGCTACCAGATCCCGTCCCTGGTCCGGCCCGGTACGGGCATCGTGGTCTCGCCGCTGATCGCGCTCATGCAGGACCAGGTGGACGCGCTGCGGGCGCTGGGCGTGCGCGCCGGTTTCATGAACTCGACGCAGGACTTCGACGAGCGGCGCATGGTGGAGGCGGAGTTCCTGGCCGGGGAGCTGGACCTGCTCTACCTGGCCCCGGAGCGGCTGCGTCTGGACAGCACCCTCGAACTGCTCTCCCGCGGCAAGATCGCCGTCTTCGCGATCGACGAGGCGCACTGCGTCTCGCAGTGGGGCCACGACTTCCGGCCCGACTACCTGTCCCTGTCCCTGCTCGGCGAGCGCTGGCCGGACGTGCCCCGGATCGCGCTCACGGCGACGGCCACGCACGCGACCCACCGGGAGATCACCGAGCGGCTGAACATGCCGACGGCCCGGCACTTCGTGGCCAGCTTCGACCGGCCCAACATCCAGTACCGGATCGTGCCGAAGACGGACGCCAAGAAGCAGCTGCTCGCCTTCCTGCGCGAGGAGCACGCCGGCGACGCGGGCATCGTGTACTGCCTCTCCCGTAACTCCGTCGAGAAGACCGCCGAGTTCCTGACCCGCAACGGCATCGAGGCGGTGCCGTACCACGCGGGCCTGGACGCGGGCACCCGCGCGGCGCACCAGGCGAGGTTCCTCCGTGAGGAGGGCCTGGTGGTGGTGGCGACCATCGCCTTCGGCATGGGCATCGACAAGCCGGACGTGCGCTTCGTCGCCCACCTCGACCTGCCCAAGTCGGTCGAGGGCTACTACCAGGAGACCGGCCGCGCCGGCCGCGACGGGCTCCCGTCGACGGCGTGGATGGCGTACGGCCTCAACGACGTCGTCCAGCAGCGCAAGCTGATCCAGTCCGGCGAGGGGGACGAGGCGTTCCGCCGCCGCGCCCAGGCGCATCTGGACGCCATGCTGGCGCTGTGCGAGACCGCCCGGTGCCGCCGCGGTCAGCTCCTCGCCTACTTCGGGCAGGACCCGGACCCGTCGGGCTGCGGCAACTGCGACACCTGCCTCACCCCGCCGGAGACCTGGGACGGCACGGTCGCCGCGCAGAAGGTGCTGTCGACGGTGGTGCGGCTCAAGCGCGAGCGCGGGCAGAAGTTCGGCGCGGGACAGATCATCGACATCCTGCTGGGCAAGCGGACCGCCAAGGTGATCCAGTTCGACCACGACCAGCTCTCCGTGTTCGGCATCGGCGAGGAACTGACGGAGGGCGAGTGGCGGGGCGTCGTCCGGCAGTTGCTGGCCCAGGGGCTGCTCGCGGTCGAGGGGGAGTACGGCACGCTGGTGCTGACCGACGCCAGCGCGGCGGTGCTGCGCAGAGAGCGGGAGGTGCCGCTGCGCAAGGAGCCGAAGAAGCCGGCGGCGGCGCGCGCGTCCGGTGGCTCGCGGGGCGACCGCAAGCCCAAGGCCGCCGCGGCGGAGCTCCCCGAGGAACTGCTGCCCGCCTTCGAGGCGCTGCGCGCCTGGCGTGCGGAGCAGGCCCGCGAACAGGGCGTTCCGGCGTACGTCATCTTCCACGACGCCACGCTCCGCGAGATCGCCACGGTGTGGCCCACCTCGGTCGCGCAGCTCGGCGGCATCAGCGGGGTCGGCGAGAAGAAGCTGGCGACGTACGGGGAGGGTGTGCTGGAGGTACTGGGCGGGCTCGGCGGCCCGTCCGGAGCGACGGCGCCGAGCGCGGCCCCGGGCGCGGCCCCGGGCGCGGCCCCGGGCGCGGCCCCGGGCGCGGGGAGTGCAGCGGGTGCAGCGGGTGCGGCTGACGGCGGCCCGGACGACTGGCCCGAGGAGGAGCCCGAACCGGGTCCCGACGACTGGATGTAAGCGAATCTGCGGTACGAGGCGCGCGCTCGGTTCACCGGCGCCAGGTCAGCAGCGTCCAGGGCTGCAGGCTTCAGCTGCTAGAAGCGCGCCCCAGCGCTGGAGTCCCCCAGGGGTAGAAGCCCCCCAGGGATAGAAGCGCCCCAGGGCTGGAGGGCCCCAGGACTGGAGGGCCCCAGGGTTGGAAGGACCCACGGCTGGAGGGCTCCCGGGCAAGAGGCGCCCAGGGTGTGTGGTGCCCGCGGCCGGGGCGCCCTTGCTACGACAGCGCCGTCAGGCCCGGAGCGAAGGTGATCAGCAGGGGGAGCAGCGGTACCAGGGCCGCGACGGTCGACGTGAGGGCCCGGTGGCGGCGCCTCGGGCGGGGCTGCGGCTCCAGGAGCCGGTCGACCCGCTCCCCGAGGAGGCGGTGGCTGGAGGCGCAGGACAGTACGCCCCGGTGCTGGTTCAGCTCGATCAGGGCGAGTGCCGTGGTCAGGTGACCGCAGCGGCGGGAGGCGGTGTCGTCGGCGGCGAGTTCGACCAGCCGGTGGGTCTGGTCGCAGAAGTGGGCGAAGAGCGGAACACGGGGGAAGCCGGTGGCCAGCGCGGTGGACAGGTGCAGCAGCCAGTCGTGGCGGGCGCGGGCGTGGCCGCGTTCGTGGGTGAGGACCGCGTCGAGCTGGTGGTCGGTGAGGCGCTGGAGGGCGCCGGTGGTGACGATCAGCTGGGGCGGGCTCCCCGGCATCCACCAGGCGTCCGGGTACTCGTCCTCCAGGACCAGCAGGGGGCCGCGCTCGGCGGGCAGGCCGGCCGGCAGGTCGGGGGCACGCTCGCGCAGGTGGGCACGGGACCGGGCGCGGCGCCGGCGGGCCTCGACCAGCTCGCGGGCGAGCATGGCGGTCGTCCAGGCGGCGCCGCAGGCCAGCAGCAGGGTGAGGGCGGCGGCCCAGGGCGGGCCGGCGGAGAGGTTGTACGCCTCGGTCACCGCGGGCGGCGCCGGGGCGAAGAGCTGGGCGCGCACGGTGCCGAAGATGGCGGCGGTGCTCAGCGCCAGGGCGGTCAGGCAGCACAGCAGCACGGTGGCGACCAGGCACTGCCACACCCACAGCGCGACCACGGGATCCCGCTCGGGCCAGGCGGCCCGGGTCAGCGCGCGCGGTGCCGGCACGGCGGCGGTCAGTGCGACGACGCTCAGCAGGAGCAGGCAGACGGTCATGCCACGGGCTCCGGTTCCTGTTCGGAAGGTGGCTTCGGCTCTGGGGCGTGCGGGAGGGACGGGAGTGCCGCGCACACCGCCCGCCGCCAGTATGACGGGGGCGGGCGGTGTGAGTCAGGTGCCGGCAGCCGTCGGATTCGGTGGAGTGCCGGAGGAGTCCCCGAGGAGCCCCGGAGGCGGACACTCGGAGGACGGGCCCGGTGCGGTGCGGCCCGCGCCGGCCCACGACGACCCGTCCCCGGCGGGTTCGTCCCCGGCAGGCCCGTCCGCCCCCGGCAGACCCGTGATGCGTCGCCCGGAGCCCGGTGTCAGCCCGCGACGATCCGCCCCGTCACCTCCCCGAGCCCCACCCGGGTGCCGTCCGGACCGGGGGCCCACGCCGACAGGGTGACCACGTCGCCGTCCTCCAGGAACGTGCGCTTGCCGCCGGGGAGTTCCAGGGGGTCGCGGCCGTTCCACGTCAGCTCCAGCAGGGATCCGCGCTCCCGCTCGGTCGGGCCGCTCACCGTGCCCGAGCCGTAGAGGTCGCCGGTGCGCAGGGAGGCACCGTTGACGGTCATGTGGGCCAGCTGCTGGGCGGCGGTCCAGTACATGGTGGAGAAGGGCGGCTCGGAGACGACGTGGCCGTTGATCGCGACGGAGATCCGCAGGTCGTAGCCGCCGGGCTCGTCGCGGGTGTCGTCCAGGTACGGCAGCAGTCCGTGGGTCCGCTCCGGCGGGGTCACCCGCGCCTCCTCCAGGGCGTCCAGCGGTGTGATCCACGCCGACACCGACGTGGCGAAGGACTTGCCGAGGAACGGGCCGAGGGGGACGTACTCCCAGGCCTGGATGTCCCGCGCGGACCAGTCGTTGAGCAGGCACAGTCCGAAGACGTGCTCGCGGAAGTCCCCGAGCGGCACCGGCCGGCCCAGCTCGGACGGCACGCCGACCACGAAGCCGACCTCGGCCTCGATGTCGAGCCGGACGGACGGGCCGAAGACCGGGGCGGCGTCGGCGGGAGCCTTGCGCTGTCCGGACGGCCGTACGACGTCCGTGCCCGACACCACGACCGTGCCGGAGCGGCCGTGGTAGCCGATGGGGAGGTGCTTCCAGTTCGGGGTCAGGGAGTCCGCAGCGTCCGGGCGGAAGATCTGGCCGACGTTCCGGGCGTGGTTCTCGGAGGCGTAGAAGTCGACGTAGTCGGCGACCTCGAAGGGCAGGTGCAGGGTCACCGACGACAGAGGGTGGAACAGCGGTTCGAGGGTCGTCCGGTGGGACGGGACCGTCACCCACGCCGTGAGCGCGCGCCGGACGTCCGACCAGGCGGTGCGGCCGGCCGCCAGCAGCGGGTTGAGGGTGGGTCGCGCCAGCAGGGAGGCGTAGGGCGAGCCGAGCGCGTGGGCCGCCGCGCCGACGTCGAGGACGTGGTCGCCGAGCCGGACGCCCACCGTCCGCTCCTGCGTGCCGGGGATCGAGAACACGCCGTACGGAAGGTTGTGCGGACCGAAGGGGTCGCCCTCGGGGACATCGAAGGGGGGCATCGGGTGCTGCCTCGCTTTCGTGCTCGCCATGTGCGCCGTGCGCGCCGGGTGCGCCGGGTGCGCCACGTGATCCGTGGCCGGGCCACACGTTACGGCGGACACACCGGTCTTGGGCAGAGCCCGACGTGTCGGCCACGGGGGAGAAGGAAGTGGCCGGTGGGACGTCCCGTCCGGCAGCGGACGGGCCGGGGCGGCCGGTCGCGCTCCGCTTCCTCTTGTGTGCGGGAAGTTGTCCACAGGGCGGGCCGCAATCTTGACGGAGCGGTGCGAACGGGGCGACTCTGGGCGGGTGCCGGAAGGCCTCGGGGAGGGGGCGTTCGATGGCACACCAGGGGGGCGGATGGCCATTGGGGAGGCCGGTCCGGGTTCGGCATGGGCGCTTTCGCGGTGCGAGCGGCTGGAAGAGACCATGCGCGGGCGACTGGGCCGGGAATGCGTATACGTACCGTCATGCCGGTTCGGCCTGTACGCGGCGCTGCGCCACTGGTGCCCGCCGGGCGGCCGGGTGCTGATGTCACCGGTCAACGACGACGTCATCTTCTTCGTCATCCTCGCGGCCGGACTGCGGCCCGTGCAGGCGCCGCTGAACCCGCTGGACGCGTCCATCGACATCGATGCCGTGCCGGACGAGGTGTGGGGTTCGCTGTCCGCGGTCCTGACGACGAACCTGTACGGGAACCCGGACCCGGCGCCCGGACTGCGGGCGCGCTGCGACGCCCTGGGCATCCCGCTGTTCGAGGACGCCGCGCACGCCATCGGCAGCGAGGTGGGCGGACGGCCGGTCGGGGCCTGGGGCGACGCCTCCGTTTTCAGCCTGTCCAAGCACGCCGGCGCCCAGGCGGGGGGCATGCTCGCCGTCGCCGACCCGAAGCTGCGGGACACGCTGGCCGAGTCCTGCGACGACCTGCTGGCCCCGCCCCGGACCACGGCCGAACTCGCCTACGCCGTACGGCCGTACGCGGAGGCCGTGGTGCGCGGACTACGGCTCAGAGGCGCCGCCCGGGCCACGTTGCGGCTGCTGGGGCGGATGGAGCGCGAGGAGATCCGGATGCCGCTGCGCCCCGCGGAGCTGGCCCGCGCGGTCGCCGCGGCGCCGGACCTCACGGCGCACGACCCGTGGGTGCGCGTCGACATGCACGACTACCGGCTGCGGTCCGGCCGGTTCCGGCTGGCCCGCATCGGCCGGAAACTCGACCGGCTGGACGAGGTGCTGGCCGCCTGCCGGTCGGGTACGGAGCTGCTGCTGTCGACGCGCTGGGCCGGGCCGCCCGCGCGAGCGGGGGAGACGGGACGGGTCCAGCCGCTCTTCCGGGTGCCGCTGCTGGTGGCGGACCGGGATGCGGCCACCGCGGCCCTCGCCCGGCGTGGCATCGTCGTCGGCTACCTCTACGACCCGCCCCTGGACGACTACGCGGGGGAGGCGTTCACCGACCCCTCGCCCGCTCCCGAGGCGGCGCGCTGGTTCGCGCGGCACGCGCTGCCGGTCGACCCGCTGCGCGCGCGGACGGCCGTCGAGACGCTGGAGGAGGCCGGGGTGCGGCCGGTGGAGGTGCCGGAGGCGCTGGAGGACCCCGCTGCGGAAGGGCCGGGTCCGGTCCGTGGCTGAGACGCGGGTGCAGGAGACCGCCGCGGCGCCAGGCGACGGCGGCCCGAAGCGTGCCGGGGGTGGGCACGGCGGCGACTCGCTGTTCAAGAACGCCTACTTCCTCATGCTCAGCACCGGCGTGTCGGCCGTACTCGGCCTGGGCTTCTGGCTCGTGGCCGCCCGCTACTACTCCCAGGAGGCCGTCGGCCAGGGCTCCGCCGCGATCGCCGCGATGCGGCTGCTCGCCAGCATCACCGCGACGACGATGATCGGCGCCGTCGTCCGGTTCGTACCGCGCGCCGGCCGCGCCACCGGATCGCTGGTGTGGCGTGCCTACGCGGCCAGTTCCGTGGTCGTCGCCGTGGCCGCCGGCGTCTTTCTGCTCACCCTCGACCTGTGGGGGGCGTCGTACGCGCCGCTGGGCACCCCGGCGGCCGGGGCACTGTTCGTCGCGGCGTGCGTCGCCTGGGCGCTGCTCACCCTCCAGGACGGAGTGCTGACCGGGCTGCGCCGAGCCGAGTGGGTGCCCGCCGGGAACGCGGTGTTCTCGGTCGGCAAGCTGGTCCTGCTGGTCTTCTTCGCCACCGCCCTGCCGGTGCTCGGCATCTTCGTGTCCTGGGCGGTGGCCATCGCCTTCTCCACGCTGCCGCTCGGCTGGCTGATCTTCCGCCGGCTCATTCCCCGCCAGGCCGCCGCCGACCGCGACGTGGAGCCGCCCCGGGTGCGCGAGATGGGCCGCTTCCTGGCCGGCGACTCGCTCGGCGCGCTGTTCAGCCTGGCGATGATCAACCTGCTGCCGGTGATGGTCGCGGTCAACTTCACCGCCGCCGAGAACGGTTACTTCTACGTGGCGTACACCGTCGGCGGCACGATGGAGTTCCTGGCCATCAACATGGCCTCCTCGCTCACCGCCCACGCCTCGCACGACCCGCGCCGCCTCGCCGACGGGGTCCGAGGCGCGCTGCGCCGCATGACGCTGCTGCTGGTGCCGGTGGTGCTGGTGCTGGTGCTCTTCGCGCCGTACGTCCTCGCCCCCTTCGACACCGAGTACGCCGAAAACGGCTCCACGGTGCTGCGGCTGCTCGCCCTCGCCGCGCTGCCGAGAATACTGGTGGAGCTGTACATCGGGGTGCTGCGCGTGCAGGGCCGGACCGGCATGCTCGCCGCCGTGCAGGGCACCATGTGCGTCCTCGTGCTGGGCAGCGCGGCCGTCCTGTTCACCCCGGCCGGGATCGCGGGCGCCGGCTGGGCGGTGCTGGTGGGGATGACGGTGGTCGCGGTCGGGTGCGTGCCCGGACTGCGGGCGGTGCTGCGGGACGGTGCTGCGGCCAAGGGCGGGGGCGGGGGCGGGGGACCGCGCGGTGACGGGGGCTCTCATCCCGGCACTTCCGCCTACGGCACCCCCGCCTACGGCACTCGCTGGGCGCGGCTCAACGCCACCGCGGGGTACGGCACCGGCGGGGCGCGGCGGGCGGCGTACGAGGACCGGGAGCCCGGCGCGGGCGACGGCGAGGCGCGGGAGGACACCGTCGCGCTGTTCATAGGGCATCCGCGATATGAACGGGAGGCCCTGGAGGCGGACACCCTCGCGGTGGTCGTCCGTCCACGGCGGCCGGGCCCCGGAGCACACGACGGTGCCGAAGCCGAGTGCGGCGCCGAGTACGGCCACGAGTACGAAGCCGAGTACGAGACCGGACACGGGACTGAATACGAGGTCGCTCACGAGGTCGCTCACGAGGCCGGTCATGAGGCCGGTCACGAGGTCGTTCATGAGGCCGCGTACGACGCCGAGGCCGAGGCCGAGGCCGAAGCCGAGGGCCGAGCCCAGGGCCAGGGCGATGCCCGCGAGTGGCGGCTCAGGATCGTCCTGTGGACACTGCTCGGCGTCGCCACCCTGGTCTTCTGGACGGCGCTGCGCGGACTGCCGTGGCCGGGCGGCGCCTCCGAGGCCACGGTCGAACTGACCGGGCGGGCGCTGCTGGACGGGCTGCCGACGGCGGCGCTGGCCGCCGGAGGCCTGCTGCTCGTGATCTTCGTGGCCGCGGTGACGTTGTGCACCCGCTCCGACCCGTGGCTGCCCTGCGCCGCGCTGGGCTCGGTCGTACTGGCGCTGTACGCCGCGCCGGTCGCCCTCGGCCGGGAACCGCGGCCGGTGGGTGGGGCGTTGTATGCGCAGACGGCCGGATTTCTGGCGGAAGCGGTGGGGCTCGACGGGCCCGGCCCCCTGCTTCGCTGGGCGCCGCTCGTCTTCCAGCTGCTGTGTCTCGTGCCGCTGTGGCTGCTGCTCGCGCGAGCGGGCGGGCGGCTGCCGTGGCCGGGACGCTGGGGGGTTCTCTATCTCGCCGCGGTGGGGGGCTGGGTGTGGCAGCAGGCGCTCGCGCCGGTTGCACCGCCCCTTCTCCTGCTGCTCGTCCTCGCCGTCCCGCTCCTGTCGCTGCGCCGCCCGGCACCGCTGACGGAGCCCCCGCACACCACCGGACCGACAGGCACGACCAGGGACTGATCAAACACAGAACCACAACGCCAGGGGGGAACCGTCGTGCGTCCGCGAGCAACTCCACGGGAGAGAACCGCACCAGAGCCCGTGCCCGGGCAGGGGACCCCGGCGCCGACCCCGGCCGCGCCGACCAGGGACGCGTCGGTCCCCGACGCGCCGGCTCCGGATCCGGCTCCGGATCCGCCGGGACCGTCCGAGGCGGCGGACACAGCGGCCGCGCCGGACGCGAGCCCCGGACGGGAGGCTCAGGGCGGGCAGGACCCGCGGGACACCCGCCCCGGGGCGGAGCCGCAGGACGCCGTGGCGGAGCGGGAGACCGCGCGGCGGACGCCCGCCTCGGCCGCGCCGCGGACCGACAGGGTCCCCCCGGCCTCACAGGAATCGGCCATTCGCGCCCCGGCGGAGGAGGAGGTCTCGCAGCGCCCCCCGCGCGCCCCCCGCACGCCGCATTCCCGGCCCGCTCTCCCGGAGCCGCAGGGCTCCGCCGCCGAGCCCGTGACGGATCTGTCCGACCTCTCGCCCCTGTCCTTCGCCGGGTACGGGCGCCGCGGTGCCGCCGCCTGGCCGGCCCTGCCGCTGCTCCTCGCGCTCGCCCTGT
Organism: Streptomyces hamibioticus; assembly: GCF_047946815.1. NCBI lineage: Bacteria > Bacillati > Actinomycetota > Actinomycetes > Kitasatosporales > Streptomycetaceae > Streptomyces > Streptomyces hamibioticus. The sequence goes on along the minus strand of NZ_JBKKQY010000001.1, from coordinate 3,106,500 downwards.
GGGTGTACGCGCTGCGGCACACCGACGTCTCCGGCCTCGACGACTTCGGCCTCGTCACCGCGTTGCACCCGGCCTTCTGGGCCGCCCTCGCGATGCTCACCACCGGCTTCTGGTGCACGGTCCGCGATCCGCGGCGCCCGCACGGATGGTCGTTCGCGTACGTCCTGGGGCTGCTGCTGATGGAGCGCGCCACCCAGGCCCTGCTGTACCCGACCCCGCTGTACGCGTGGGCGTGGAAGCACGACGCGGTCGTCGACCACCTGCTGACCTCGGGCGGGCTCCGGACGGAGGCCGAACTCGGGGACATGGCCGTCTACGACCAGTGGCCGGGCTTCTTCGCCGCCCAGGCGGCGCTGGTGCGGCTGCTCGGCGTGGAGAACGCCGCGATGTACATGGCGTGGTGGCCCCTGGCCTCCAGCCTGATGCTGCTCCTCCCGCTGCTGCTCATCTACCGCACGTTCACCACGGACCGCCGGCTGATCTGGACCGCGGTGTGGTTGTTCTGCGTCGCCAACTGGGTCGGCCAGGACTACTTCTCCCCGCAGTCCGTCGCCTTCGCCCTGCACCTGGGCGTCCTGGCCGTCGTGTTGCGCCGGTTCGGCCGCTCGGGCGGGCGCGGTGGCAGACACCGCCAAGCCGTCTGGACGGTGGTCCTCACCCTGCTGGTCGCGGCCATCGTGGTCTCGCACCAGCTGACGCCCGGCATGCTGGTCGTCGCGCTCGCCGCGCTGTGCCTCGCGCGCCGCCACCGGGACTGGGTCCCGCTGGTCACGACGGTCGTCATCTTCCTGGCCTGGTGCCTCACGGCCGCGCTGCCCTTCCTGTCCGCCGCGCTGCCGGAGATGATCCGCTCCGTCGGCGACGTCGGCGCCAACGTCGAGACCGGGTACGGGACCACCCCGACCGGCACGGGAGCGGTGGCCACCTCCTGGGCGGCCCGGCTGCTGTCCGGTTCGGTCCTGCTGCTCGCGCTGGCCGGTGTGCTGCGGCAGCGGGTGCTGCGGCACCGGGCACTGCCGCTGCTGTTCGTCGCGGCGGCGCCGCTGCCGATGTTCGTGGCGAGCAGCTACGGCAGCGAAATGATCTTCCGGGTCCTGATGTTCATGCTGCCGGGCGCGGCCTTCTTCGCCGCCGCCGCGCTGTTGCCCAAGGTCCGCACCCCGGCCGCCGACGCCACCGACGGGCAGCGGGAAGGTCCGGTACCCGCTGCGGTGCCCCGCCGCCGGTTCCCGGTGACCCGTGCCCGGTACGGCGCGTGGGCGCTGCCGCTGCTCGCGCTGCTCGCCGGGACCCTCGCGTTCGTGCCGAGCTACTCCGGCAAGGACCGCATCAATTACTTCCCGCCGCAGGAGGTGGCGCTCGTACGGCAGCTCTTCGACCGGGCGCCCGACGGCTCGCTGGTCGTCGCCGCGAACCGCAACTACCCGCTCGCCTACGAGGAGTACTGGGACGTCGACCACTACTGGTTCCTCGACGACGACCGCCGGCACGTCGACGCGATCGTACGGGACCCGGCGGCCGTGCTCGCCCGCGACATGGGCGGTGTGGAGGCTCCGGGACGGGCCTACTTCCTGCTCACCCAGGGGCAGGTGGCCAACTCCGAGATGAACGGCCAGCTGGACGAGGCGCAGCTGGAGCGCATACGGCAGTCCGTGGCGGCGTCGCCCCGGTTCCAGCTGGTCGCGGAGAACGGCGCCGGCGTGCTCTACGTCCTGAAACCGGCGAGCTGAGGAGGGGTGCGAGCCATGACACCGCAGGACCTCGTGATCCGTATGCTGCCCCCGTTCGGGGGCTGGCTGGCCCTCGCCGCGCTCGCCCTGCCCGGTGGCGCACCGCTGCGCGGCGCGGCCGTCGTGGTCTTCCTGGCCGCCGGACCGGGCGCCGCCCTGGTCAGAATCTGCGCTCCCGCGCTGGGCTCCCGGCCCGCCGAGGGGCCCGTCGAGCGCCGGGACGCCGGGTTCGAGCGCCACTCCGACCTGCTGGAGCTGCTGATGCTGGTGGTCTTCCTCAGCGTGTGCGCCGCGATGCTCGCGGCGACCGTGCTGATCGCCGCGCAGGTCTTCACCGGGGAGCGCGTGCTGCTGACGCTCACGCTGCTGACCACGCTCGCGGCGTTCTGCCCGCGTCTGCGCGCGTCCCCGCTGCCGAGGACTGGAAAGGGTTCAGCCCTGTGAAGGCGCCCGGGTTCCTCCGATCCCTTCGCCGCACGGCGGCCGGTCCGGCGGCACGCGGGCCGGCCGGCCCCACCAGCCGGCACCGCAAACCGTCACCGCGCGGCCGGCGCAGGCTCCTCCTCACGTCCGCCGGAGTCACCTGCGCGGTCCTGCTGGCCGTGCTCGCCCTGCGCCACGCCTCCGGGCCGGAGACGAGCCGCTCGGGCCGGGACGCGTCCGGTCGCGCCGGGGAGTGCCGCCCGACCGAACTCCTCGAACCGCCCTGCGGCGCCTGGTTCGGCGCCTTCGTGCCGCACGACAGGACGGACCTGGCCGAGAAGGTCGGCGCCTACGAACGCCGTGTGGGCCGCAAGCTGGACATCGTGTACACGTACCACGACATGTCCGCGGTCACGGACACCCGGCTGGAGGGCCAGCTGCTGACCGAGCAGGAACAGCGCGTGGGCGAGGAGCGCATGCTGCTGCTGTCCTGGGAGAGCAAGTGGTGGGGCGGTACGGAGCGGCAGCAGCCGACCTGGAGGCAGATAGCCGGCGGCGAGCTGGACGACTCCGTGATCGACGTGCAGGCCCGGCGCATCAAGGAGTACGGGCAGCGCACGGGGAAGAAGGTGTTCCTCTCCTTCGACCTGGAGATGGACACCCGCACACCGGACGCGGGCGCCCCGCAGGAGTACGTCCGGGCCTACCGGCACATCCACGACCGCTTCCGTGCGCTGGGCGTCGACAACGTGGTGTGGACCTGGGTCGTCACCGGCTACCTGGACCACGCGGAGCTGTTCGAGCGGATGTATCCCGGGGACGCGTACGTCGACTGGATCGGCTACAACCAGTACAACTACTACCGCTGCCACGAGGCGGAGTGGCTGTCCTTCGCCCAGACGCAGACCGCCACGCACGACTGGATCCGCACCCACATATCCGACGACAAGCCGCTGATGCTCTCGGAGTTCGGCAGCGCCTTCGACACGGACCGGCCGGGCCGGCAGGCCGACTGGTACGCGCAGGTGCCCCGGGTGCTCAAGGGGCTGGAGGGCGTGAAGGCCGCCCTCCAGTGGAACTACCGCGACCCCGGACCGCACTGCAACCTCGCGGTGCAGGGCGACGAGGCATGGCGCAGCCTGCGCGAGCTGGCCACCGACCCGTACCTCAACCAGCCGCACGGGTGACGGGCCGCCTGCCGGCCACCAGCGGACCGTCGGACGTGGACCGTCGGGCGCGGATCGTCGGGCTCGAACCGTCGGGCGCGGATCGTCGGACTCGAACCGTCGGGCGCGGACCGTCGGGTCGAAGTCGCCGGGCTCGAACCGTCGGGCGCGGACCGTCGGGACGAAGTCGCCGGGCTCGAACCGTCGGGCGCGCACTGTCGGACGTGTTCCGGCCGCCCGTCGGATTCACCCCGCGAACTCGGGCCCGTGCACCGCCGCGCGGGCCCGCCGGTACCAGCGCCAGGCCACCGTCTTCGGCCCGTCGCGGTAGGGGGCGGTCCGCGCGCCCGTACCCGCCAGCCAGGCCTCGACGTCGGTGACGGTGTGCGAGCGCCGGACGATGAGCCGGGCGATGCGGTAGCGCTCGTCGCGGTCCGAGCTGAGCGCGTGCCGCACCGCGGTCGCCGTCTCGTAGCCGGCGCGTGCCGCCATGGAGCGGACCTTCGCGCTGTTGTACCCGTGCGGGTAGGCGAGGTGGCGGACCGGGTGGCCCAGGGCGTCCTCCAGAACGGCTTTGGAAACGCGCAGTTCCTCCGCCAGGCGGCGGGCCGACAGGGTGTCGAGCTGGGCGTGGGTGACGGTGTGGCTGCCGATCTCCATGCCGTGACGTTCCAGCTCCGCGGCCCGGTCCAGCGTCATCATCGGGGCGGGCGGCAGCAGGCTGCGCCCGCCCGGCGCGATGGCGCCGGTGGTGAGATACGCGGTGGCGGTCAGCGCGCGTTCGGCCAGCGCCTGCGCGGTGGGCCCCGGCAGGTCGGCGAAGCCGTCGTCGAAGGTCAGCAGCACGGGCCGGGGCGGCAAGGGCGCCCGCCCGGCCAGGTGGTCGGCGAGTGCGCTGATCGTGACGGGGGTGCGGCCGCTGCCCACGATCGCGTCGAGGTGCGCGGCGAACTCCCGCGGGGTCAGAGTGAACTCGGCGATCCAGGCGGGCGGGTCGTCCATCACGGCGTGATACAGGAACACGGGTATGTGCTCCGCGGCGGCGCGGACACCGTCCCGCCGTCCGTCCGACGCACCCCGTCGCCCGCGGCAGGACCCGCCGCCGGTCCCCGGCCGGGCCCCTGCCGTACCGCCCACCCGGGCGGCTGGTGCGTCGTCCCGCTCGGCTCCTGCCGCCCTGCCCGGCCCGCTCCCCGCCGTACCGCCCGGTCTGCGCCGCCGTTCGCCGGTTCGCTCCCGCGCCGGTCTCGCACCCTCGCTCATCGCTCCCCCGGATTGCTCGTGCGCAGCGCCCTGCGGGCGCGCAGATAGCCGACGGGGCCGTACAGCATGCCCCGGCGTTGCAGGCGGGACAGGCGCCGCGGCCAGGGGTGGGTCCGGGCGTCGTGCCCACCCGGGACACCGGTGTCCGCGCCCTCCGCCGCGTTCCGCGCGGCGGTCAGCGCACGCGCGTGGGCGAGGCCGCGGGGGAGCCGGGCGAGGAACGCCGGCAGCAGGGCCGGCCGGTTCACCAGGACCGCCGTGAGATAGGCGGTGAGACCCGCGCCGTACCCGTACGCCTGGGTCTCCAGGTCCCGCCAGGTCTCCCGGTGGTGGTGCCACACCAGGGCGGCCGGTGCGTAGTGCAGCCGGTGCCCCTGGGCGAGGACGCGGACGAAGCCGTACAGGTCGTCGCCGCCACGCGCACGCGTGCCGGCGCCGGTGGCCGGGTCGAAGCCGCCGACGGACCGCAGTACCGCCGTGCGGAACGCCATGTTGGCCCCGGAGCCGAACCGCCCGGCGGTGAAGGGGAACAGCGGCTCGTCGGCGGGCGGGTCGGCCGGGTCGTACGTCCGGGGCGTGAACCCCTTCGCGAAGCCCCCGTGGCTCTCCAGCAGCACCTGCGCCGGGGTGCGCAGCCGCGCGGGCAGGATCAGGCCGGTGACGCAGCCGACGCCGGGGTCGGCGGCGAAGGGCGCGGTCAGCTCGGTGAGCCAGCGCGGATCGGCGACCACGTCGTCGTCCGTGAAGGCGACCACCTCGCCCCGCACCGCCTCGAGCCCGCGGTTGTGGGCGACGGCGAGGCCGGGCACCGGTTCGCACACGTACCGCACGCGCTCGCCGTACTTGCGCTCGACGAGGTCCCGGGTCTCCTGGGTCAGGGGCGCGTTGTCGACGACGATGATCTCGACGTCCGGATGGTCCTGCGCGAGCAGCGAGTCGAGGGCCCGCGCCAGCCGGCCGGCCCGCTCCCGGGTGGCCACCACCACACTCGCGGACGGCACCCCGGCCCCCGACGCGGCCGATCCCCTCGGAGCCGCCCCGGCCCCCGACGCGGCCGATCCCCTCGGAGCCGCCCCGGCCCCCGACGCGGCCGATCCTCGCGGAGCCGCCCCGTCCACCCAGGCGGCGGCCACGCCCCGCTCAGCCCCACCTTCCGCCCGTACGGCGGCTGTCTCCTCCGCAGTCGCGTCTTCCGTCCGCACGGCGGCCGTGCCCCCCGCCCCCGCCACCCCCCGAGCAAGCTCTGTCAGGACCGCCGCCGGGTCGGCGCCCTCCGGTACCCGCCCGACCAGCGTGCCGACCGGCCGCCCCGACCGGCGGACCAGGACGAAGACGTCGCCGGACGTCACCGGCTCACCGCCCGGCCCCGGTCCGAGCCGCGCTCCGTCCGGCCTCAGGTCCAGCTCGGCGACCTGCACCGGCTCGATGCTCAGGAAACTCTCGATCTCTCCCCGGGTCTCCCGCGTCCGCTGCCGCGCACGCCGTCCTCCGGCCATGCGCCCACCCCCCTGTCGTCACCCTGTCCGTCGCCCCTGTCCGTCACGACCGGCGCAGCCGCGCCGCCCCCCTCAGCGTCCGTGCCGCCAGCGACGCCAGCCGGGGCCGGGCGCGGACGAAGCTCTGCGCGCGGCGCGCGGGCTCGTGGCCGAGCCACTGCAGCGCGCCGCCCGGCCCCGGACGGGTCGCCGCCCCCTCGTACACGGGGAGTTCACCCGTCTTCAGCGAGTCCTTGTACTCGGCGGCACCGCGCCCCATGTCGAGCATGCCGATGCCCTCCGCGGCGGCGGCCTCGGCCATCCGCAGATGCAGCACCAGGCCCGGCGAGTACTTCGCGAACTCCGGTTCGTACGCCGGGAACCAGCACGCCAGCACGGTCGCCGACCGCAGCCCGAAGTGGGCGGCGACCGGGCGGCCGCCGGCGTAGAGGACGGAGAGCGTGCCGGTGCACTCCGGCGCCCGGGTCCTGGCCAGCCCGCCGACCAGCCGCGTGATCCACTCCTGGGCGAACCGGTCCCGGCGCCCCGTCCTGCGGTACTGCGCCGACTTCCAGCCCATGAGGGTGCGCAGCGCGGCCGGGTCCCGCTCGTCGAACACGAACCGCACGTCCCCGACCTGGCGCCCGAGCCGCCGTTCCTTGGCCAGCGTGGTCTTCAGGAACTTCGGTGACCGGGCCCGCAGCGCCCGCTCGTACGCCCCGTAGCCCTGCGCCACGTCGATGACGTGGGCGGCGTGCTTCCCGGCGGCGTACGGGACGAACAGCCGCTGCTCCGCCTCCAGGTTGTCGAAGGCGTACCCGGACAGCGAGCAGGCCCGCAGCAGGGCCCGGGTGTCCGGGACCGGACCCTGGGCCAGCACCGCGCCCTGGCAGTCCGAGACGCCGAGGCCGATCGCGCGCCCCTGCCCCAGCGGCCCCCGCTCGTAGGGGAGGAACCCGGCCGGCTCCCCGCCCTCGTACAGCACCGCGACCCGCGCCCCGGGCCGCACCCGGCCCACGGCGTCGGTGAACTCCGGCTCCATGAACGGGTTCCGCGGCGTCTGCGACTTGGCGCGCAGGTCGCGCCAGTGCTCTCGTTCCCCCTCGCCCAGCTCCTCCGGCTGCAGCACACGAATGCGTCCGATGCCCAACCCGACCCCCCGATCAAGTCCCCCTGGACACAAGGAAGGTACCCCCGGGCCGACCCGGAGGGTAGGTAGCGGACCATGTTGTTGCCAACCGGTGCACAGGCCCTTAACTGCCTTTAGCTCTTGATGCGTCAGTTTCCGGACACAAACGTCCTTGCGTGCACCTGATCTTGACCTCGACCGATGCCTTCTGGTGCGCATGCGTTCCGCTGGTGAGTCGGCGGGGCGCGATGTCCGTATTCTCTGATCATGGACCCCACCGCATATGCCCTCGTCGCCACCGACCTCGACGGAACACTGCTCCGAGGCGACGACACCGTGTCCGACCGGTCGCTCGCCGCGCTCGCGCGGGTGGCCGGGGCCGGTGCGCGGCATCTGGTGGTGACGGGGCGCCCGGCGCCCCGGGTCCGGCCGCTCCTCGCCGACCTTGGCTGCACGGGGCTCGCGGTGTGCGGTCAGGGCGCGCAGGTGTACGACGCCGGATCGGGCCGCCTGCTGTGGTCGGTGACCCTGGACCGGGAGCTGGCGGAGACGGCTCTGGGAAAGATCGAGGCGGAGGTGGGGCAGGTGTACGCGGCCGTGGACCAGGACGGGGTCGACGGCCTCACCCTCATCGAGCCGGGATACCTGATGCCGCACCCGACTCTGCCCGCCGTACGGGTCGACCGGCGCGACGACCTGTGGGGTACGCCGATCAGCAAGGTGCTGCTGCGCCACCCGGGCCTGTCCGACGACCAGTTGGCGGCGACGGCCCGCGCGGTGGTCGGTTCGCTGGCGACGGTCACGATGTCGGGGCCGGGGACCGTGGAGCTCCAGCCGTGCGGCATCACCAAGGCGACCGGCCTGGCACTGGCCGCCGAGCGGCTGGGGGCGAGCCCGTGGCAGACGATCGCCTTCGGTGACATGCCCAACGACATCCCGATGTTCGACTGGGCGGCCCACGGGGTGGCGATGGCCAACGCCCATCCCGAGCTGCGGGCGGTGGCCGACGAGGTCACGCTGTCGAACGAGGACGACGGCATCGCCGTCGTCCTCGAGCGACTGTACGGGCCGTAGCCCGGCGTCTCAGTACGGGCCGAAGACGTTGTCGATCGAGCCGTACCGGTCGGCCGCGTAGTTGCACGCCGCCGTGATGTTCGCGACCGGGTCGTACGGGTCCCAGGAGGTGCCCGGCACGTGGTAGGCGCGGAAGGTGGGGTCGATGACCTGCAGCAGCCCCTTGGACGGCGTGCCGTTGACCGCGTTGATGTCCCAGTTGTTGATGGCCTGCGGGTTGCCGGAGGACTCCCGCATGATGTTGCGGTGAATGCCCTCGTACGAACCGGGGATCCCGTTCTGCGCCATGACGTCCAGCGCCTCGCGGATCCAGCCGTCGAGGTTGTTCGCGTAGGTCTTCGCGGCGGCCGTGGTGGCCTTGGCGACGGTTCCGGCGGCCTTCGTGGCCGGCGCGGAGGCCGTGGACGCCTTGGTCGCCGAGCTCGCCTTGCCCGCCTTCTCGGCGGCGTCCGCCTTCGTCGTCGTCACCTTCAGCTTCTGGCCCGGGCGGATCAGCTGCGGGTCGTCGCCGACGGTCGCGCCGTTGTCCTTGTAGAGCTGACGCCATCCGCCGCTCACGTCGTACTTGTCGGCGATCCGGTAGAGGGTGTCGCCCTTGACCACGGTGTACGTGAGGGACTTGGCCACCTGTGCGGCCTGCGGCGCCGACTGGGCGGCGGCCGGGGCGCTCTGGGGCGGCTGGGCGGCGTGCGCGGTCGCGGCGCCCATGAGGGGGAGCGAGAGCGCCACGCTGCCGGTGCCGGCGGCGATGACGCTTCGGGTGAGCGGATTGGTTCTCTGGCGGCGGTGCTTACCACGTCCGGGCATGCTGATGTTCCTCTCCGTCGCCTGCGAGGTGAGCTGTCGGGTTCGGGCGGGAGGTGCCCGGCCGCGCCCTGACGGGCGTGGCTTCACCCCGAGCCGCTCCGGTCCGTGACCGGCGCGGCGACTTACCTGGGTCCCCCGCTCCTGCCGTGCGTGAGTTGGTCGAATGGGTGTCCGTCCGGGCGGCGGCAGGACTCGGCGTCCGCCCGACAGGCCGGGAACGTATGCGAGAGCACATGTCCGGAACAAGTGCGGGATTCACACAAGCGGCCTTTTGACCTTGATCCATCAATTTCGGCGTGCTTGATCCTTTGCGTGCGCCAAGCCCAACTGGCCTACAGGGCAAAGGGGCGGAGGGGGCGCGGGGCGACGGCCGGCCGCGGGTGCCGCGTGAGCCAATTCACCTGGGTCAACAAGCCCGGCAAATCGGGCAATCAGTTCAACTGCGAGCCAACCGCCCAGTCCTGGGCGGGAACGCGGGTTTGCGCGTCGAATGGGTGACGTTCGCGGAGGGCCGGCCGTTGGGAGGGGTGACGGGATCTTCGACGGGGAGCGGGGGTGGCCGATCGGGTGGAGGTGGGCGGTGCCGGGCGGGCTCGGGGGGCGGTGCGGTGGCGCCGGGGCGCGGGCCTGCTGTCGCGGGTGCCGGGTGCCGGGTGCCGGGTGCCGGGTGCCGGGTGTCGAGCGGCAGGTGTCGAGTGCCACATGTCGGGCGCGCGTCGAGGTCGCGCCCGCCCGTCGATATCGATCAAAGTTTGCTCATATCACCTGATCAAAAATATACCGTTCATGATCCGATACCGACCGGCCTGTAACGGTGGGCGCTAGCGGTGATCGAAACGTGACCGGATACGCTGACTTGAGTGATGGCAGCGACCTATCGACAAACCGGGTAACCGCCAGTAGACACCAGCAGACAGGAGACCCCTCGTGACCGTCGTCGGGCCGTTCGGGCTGAGCGTGCGGGACCAGGCTCTGGAAGCCGATGTCCAGGCCGGGATGGCGGCTGTCGAGGAAGGGTTGCTCGAGGCAACCAAGAGTGAGGTGCCCTTCATCACCGAGGCCGCCCAGCACCTGGTGCGGGCCGGCGGCAAGCGTTTCCGGCCGCTGCTGGTGATGCTCTCGGCGCAGTTCGGTGATCCGTACGCCCCCGGGATCGTCCCGTCGGCCGTCGTCGTCGAGCTGACCCACCTCGCCACCCTCTACCACGACGACGTGATGGACGAGGCCGCGGTGCGCCGCGGGGTGCCCAGCGCGAACACCCGCTGGGGCAACTCGGTCGCCGTCCTGACCGGCGACTTCCTGTTCGCCCGGGCGTCGCAGATCCTCGCCGACCTGGGGCCGGAGGCGGTCCGGGTGCAGGCCCTGGCGTTCGAGCGGCTGGTCACCGGGCAGATCCTGGAGACGGCCGGGCCGCAGGACGGCCGGGACCCGGTCGAGCACTACCTGGACGTGCTGGGTGGCAAGACCGGCTCGCTGGTGGCGGTGTCCTGCCGGTTCGGCGCCATGATGTCCGGTGCCGACGAGGCGCGCGTGGACGTGCTCACCCAGTACGGAGAGCGGCTCGGCGTCGCCTTCCAGCTCGCGGACGACGTGCTGGACATCGCCTCCGACTCGCACGAGTCGGGCAAGACCCCGGGCACGGACCTGCGTGAGGGCATCCCGACCCTGCCGGTGCTGCGGCTGCGCGAGCGGGCCGCCCGGCTGGGGCTGGCCGAGGACCGCGCGCTGTGCGAGCTGCTCGACTCCGACCTCACCGACGACGAGCGCCACGCGGAGGCGCTGCGCCTGCTGCGCGCCCACCCCGCGCTGGAGCAGGCCCGGCGGGACACCGTGCGCTACGCCGAGGACGCCCGTGCCGCGCTGGCCCCGCTCCCGGAGTGCGACGCGAAGACCGCGCTGGTGGAGCTGTGCGACGCGGTGGTGCACCGGGCCGGTTAGGCGCGCCCGGCGGGGAGCGTCGGGGCCGGCTCGGAGCGGCCGGCCGGGAGCGTCGGGACCGGCTGGGGACGGCCGGTCGGAAGCGCGCGCCCTGCCTCCCGTCCTGCTCTCCGCCCTCGCGCAGGGGTGACGCACGTCACAAGACCCCTACTGGTCGGGGGAGGTTGCCGCCCTCGGTGTCATACCCCAGCAGTACGCGGAGTTGGCTCCGCGGTCTGACGCTTCTGCGTGGCCGATTTGGTGAGATGGACACCACGGAAAACACCACTCCTCACCGATTCGGGTGAGAATGGCGGCTCAGGGGTGGACAAGTGCGAGGTCGCGAGTCAGCCGCCGCCGACGACGGAGGTAGGGCACACATGGCACCGTACGAATCCGACGGCAACACGACCGCCGGACAGGACGAGGAGCGCCGGGCGGGGCGGCGGCGCAAGGCCGCGCGGTACGTCGTCCCGGTCACGGTGATGGGCGTGGCGGCCGCCACGATCGGGCTCGTTCCCGCGCTCGCCGACTCCGGGGATCCCGACCTCCCGGACATCACCGCCCAGCAACTCCTCGAAAAGATGGCCAAGTCGGACGTCGAGCAGCTGTCCGGCACGGTGAAGATCAGCACCGACCTCGGACTGCCGGACCTCGGCGGCCTGGAGAGCGGCCTGATGCCCGGTGGTCCCGGCGCGGGCGACGAGGGCGGCTCGGCCGCGGACCCGTCGGCCCGGCTCACGGAGCTGGCGTCCGGTACGCACACGCTGCGGGTCGCGGCCGACGGCCCCGACCGGCAGAAGCTGTCGCTGCTCCAGGACGCCGCCGAGTACAGCCTGATCCACGACGGCAAGGACGTCTGGGGCTACGACAGCAAGTCCAACGAGGTCTACCACGCGACCGTCTCCGACCGCGCCGAGAGGCCGCGCGAGGAGGTGCCGGCCATGCCGAAGGACTTCGCGGAGGAGGCCCTGAAGGCGGTCGACGACACCACGTCCGTGACCGTCGACGGCACCGCCCAGGTGGCCGGCCGGGACGCGTACCGGCTCGTCATCGACCCCAAGCAGTCCGGTACCACGGTCGGGGCGATCACCATAGCCGTGGACGCCGAGACCGGGCTGCCGCTGAAGTTCACGCTGACCCCGGCGAGCGGCGGCGCGGCCGTCGTGGACGCGGGCTTCACCCAGGTCAGCTTCGCCAAGCCGGCCGCCTCGACCTTCGACTTCACGCCGCCCAAGGGCGCGAAGGTCACCGAGGACGGCGAGTTCGACGCCGAGGCGCCGGCGCCGGCGCACGGGCAGAAGACGGAGCAGGACCTCGCCAAGGACCTCGACGGGCTGAAGGTCATAGGAGAGGGCTGGAACTCGGTCGCCGCCTTCGACACGGGCGGCCCCGGCCTGCCGACGGGCTCCGCGGGCGGCGACACCGGCGGCGACCTCGGCGGCTTCCTCGGCTCGCTCGGCGACCAGGTCACCGGCACCTTCGGCTCGGGCACGGTCTTCAAGACCCGGCTGATCAACGCCCTGATCACGGAGGACGGCAAGGTGTACGTCGGTGCCGTCACCAAGGACGCGCTGGTGAAGGCGGCGGACGCGGGGAACTGACGGACCCCGAACCCGTTCTCCGTGCACGCACATCCGCGACGCACATCCGCGACGTACATCCGCGCACGCAGCCGCGTGCACGCACGACGAAACGAGGGAGCCGATGGGCGAACCGGCCGCGGGCGATGCCGTCATCGCCACCCGCGCGCTCACCAAGCGCTACCGCGGCGGGCAGCTCGCCGTCGACGGTCTGGACCTGACCGTCCCGGCGGGCAGCGTCTTCGGCTTCCTCGGTCCGAACGGCTCGGGCAAGACCACCACCATCCGCATGCTGATGGGCCTGATCGAGCCCACCTCGGGCACGGCCCGGGTGCTGGGGCGGCCCATGCCGGGGGCCGCCCGCGCCGTACTGCCGCAGGTCGGCGCCCTCATCGAGGGCCCGGCGCTCTACGGCTTCCTGTCCGGCCGCGACAACCTGCTGCGCTACGACGCCGCCGACCCGACCGCCGACCCGCGCACCCGGCGCGAGCGGGTCGGGGCGGCGCTGGACCGGGTCGGCCTCACGGCCGCCGCGGGCAAGAAGGCGAAGGCCTACTCACTCGGCATGAAACAGCGGCTCGGCCTCGCGGCGGCCCTGCTCCGGCCGCGCCGCCTCCTGGTCCTCGACGAGCCGACCAACGGGCTCGATCCGCAGGGCATGCGGGAGATCCGCACTTTGGTGCGGGAGCTGGCCTCCGACGGGACCACGGTCTTCCTCTCCTCCCATCTGCTGGACGAGGTCGAGCAGGTGTGCACGCACGTCGCCGTGATGGCGCAGGGCCGGCTGATCGCCCAGGGGCCGGTCGCCGAGCTGGCGGCGGGTGCGCGCGGCCGGCTGGCGGTGGCCACGCCCGACGTGGCCGAGGCGGCCCGGGTGCTGAAGGAACAGGGCGCGGCGGACGTCGTCGTCGCCGAGGACGGCGTGACGGCGGAGCCACCGGACCGCGATCTCGCCGAGGTGAACGCCGCGCTGGTGACGGCAGGCGTGCGTGTGCGCGGCTTCGGACTGGAACGGGCCTCCCTGGAGGACGCGTTCGTGGCTTTGACGGGGGAGGGGTTCGATGTCGCGGGCTGAGCCCACCGAATCCGCCGAGCCCACCGAGGCCGCCGCGGTCACCGCGGGCGCCCGTGCGCCGCGCCCGCTGTGGGGTCTCGGCCTGCTGCGCAGCGAGCTGCTGACCACCTTCCGGCGCTGGCGCACGCTGGCCCTGCTGGGTGTGCTGGCCGCGGTGCCGGTCCTGGTGGGGATCGCCGTGAAGATCGAGACGAGCGACGGTTCCCCGGCCGGTGGCGGTGGGGGCGGCGCGGGCCCGGCGTTCATCTCCCAGGTGACCAACAACGGTCTGTTCCTGGTCTTCACCGCGCTGGCCGCCACCCTCCCGTTCTTCCTGCCGATGGCCGTCGGCGTCGTCGCGGGCGACGCCATCGCGGGCGAGGCGAGCGCGGGCACTCTGCGCTATCTGCTGGTCGCCCCGGCCGGCCGAACCCGACTCCTGCTCACCAAGTACGCCTCGACCATGGCCTTCTGTCTGGCCGCCACCCTCGTGGTCGCGGCCTCGGCGCTGGCGGTCGGCGCACTGCTGTTCCCGCTGGGCGATCCGACGACGATCTCCGGCACGCGGATCTCGCTCGCCGAGGGCCTCGGCCGGGCCCTGCTGATCGCCCTGGTCGTCGCCGTGTCACTCGTCGGCTTCGCTGCGCTCGGCCTGTTCGTCTCCACCCTGGCCGGCAGCGGTATCGCCGCGATGGCGACGACCGTGGGGCTGCTGATCACCGTTCAGATCCTCGACCAGATACCGCAGCTCCACGCGATACAGCCGTACTTCTTCTCGCACTACTGGCTGTCGTTCGCCGACCTGATGCGTGAACCCGTCTACTGGGACGACCTGGTGAAGAACCTCGGGCTCCAGGGGCTGTACGCGGTGGTGTTCGGCTCGGCGGCCTGGGCCCGGTTCGCGGCGAAGGACATCACGGCCTGAGTCAGGCTGCCTGGGTCAGGCCGCTTGAGTCTCGCCGGCCTTCGTGTCCTCGTCCACGCCGGTCTCCCCGCGGTTCCCCCCCGTCGGCCTGCTCGTGGGGGAAACGGGCGAGTGGCGGCTGCTGCTGGGCGAAGAACGTCTTGGCGCGGGCCAGCGCATCGGTGTCCCGCAGCACGTCACCGGGCTTGCTGCCGTTGCCGAGCAGCACGCCGCCGAAGCGCATCCCCATGTAGGCCGCCGAGTTGTTGAGGCTGCCGATCAACGGGTCGGCGACTTCTGGCTGGTCGTCCGCGAGCACGGTGACGCCCCACAGGGTGCGCCCGGCCAAGGTGTCCTTGAAGCGGAGGCCGGAGATGCGCAGCCAGCCCGACCAGTGGTCGAGGTAGTGCTTGACGGGAGTGGACAGGGTGTACCAGTACAGCGGCGAGGCGATCACGATGTCGGTTGCGGCGAGCGTGGCGTCGAGCAGCAGTGCCGCATTGCCCTCGGTGGGACGCACATGGTCGCTGTCGTGGCGCAGGTCCTTGAACTCGGGCAGCGGGTGGTCCGCCAGACGGATCCATTGCTGCTCGACATCGGCGGGCAACTGTTCGGCAGCCCGGCGGGCCAGCATCTCGGTGTTGCTCTCGTCGCGGCTGCTGCCCAGCACGAACAGGAAGCGGCGTGACATGGTTCCCCCACGGTGGTTGGCCGGCATTTCCTTGCTCTTGCATCTTATGCATACGCAATCAAATGTCCAGGGCGGCGGTCGCGGCGTCCGTCGCGGCGAGCAGCAGCGCCTCCCGGCCGTGCCGGGCCACCAGTTGGAGTCCGGCCGGGCAGCCGTCGGCGCCGAAGCCTGCCGGAAGGCTGACCGCCGGGTGCCCACTCAGGTTGAACGCCCAGGGCAGTGCGGTGGAGTACCGCTCGCCGGGGCCGTCGTGGCCGTGCGGTGCGGTGGGGGTCGTCGGCGTCAGCAGCAGCTCCGCGTCGGTGAAGAGCCGGTCCAGACGACGGTCGTTGTCCGCGCGTGTCCGATGGGCGGCACGCAGGTCGGCGTCGGCGACGGCGGGGTCACGCAGGGCGAGCCAGGCGGGCGCCGGGTCCGCCAGCCGCAGCGGACGGCCGGGCCGCAGCAGCCGTACGACACCAGCCGCGACGAGACGCTCCACGGCGGCCCGGGCCAGGGCGACGGGTTCGGGGTCGGGGCCGGCGAATCCCAGGTCGGGGGACCAGACGGCGGGGATGGGGAGAGCGGGTTCGCTGGGAGCGGGCTCGAACGGACCGGGCTCGGAGGGAGCGGACCCGGAGGGACCGGGTTCGGAGGGACTGGGTTCGGAGGGGCCGGACTCCGAGGGGCCGGTCCCGGCATCACCCGATCCCGGCCAGTGCCCGGTGACCGCCCGCCAGTAGGCCGCCGCGTCCGACGCCGAGCGGGTGAGGACGCCGGGCGCCGTGAGTCCCGTACGGTCGGCGTTCGTGAGCTTCAGCCCGACCACACCGCACCACGCGGCCGGGATCCGCACCGACCCCGCACCGTCGCTCCCGGTGGCCAGCGGCACCAGCCCGGCCGCGACCGCCGCTGCGGACCCGGCCGAGGAGCCGCCCGGCGTCCGGTCCGCCCGCCACGGGTTGACGGTGCGGCCATGGGCGCCCAGGCCCCACGTCTGCCACCGGGTGCCCGGCCCCGGCACCGAGGTCGAGCCGACCGGCACGCATCCGGCCGCGAGCAGCGGACCCGCCGAACGCAGCCCGTACCGCCCCTTCACCGCGACGGGCACGCCCGCCAGCGGCAGCCGTTCGCCCGCCTCGACCCGTGCGTCCACCTCCCGGGCCCGGCGCAGCGCCGTCTCGTCCCACACCTCCAGGAACGCGCACAGGGCCGGGTCGACGCGGGAGATCCGGTCCAGCGCGGTGGCGACGACGTCGGCGGCCGTCACCTCGCGAGCACGGACGGCCGTCGCGATCCGCACCGCCGTGAGTGACGGATAGGCGCCCGCCGGCTCGTCGGTGACCGTCTGTCCGGGAACCACCCGTTCACCTCCGTCGTTCCGCCTGCGGCTCCATGGTCCTGGACGCCGAGGGGGGAGCGGTCGCTTGGGACGAGGCTGTGACGCCCCGGTGACGCGGGAGTCCAAGCGGGCGGAGATGCTCGAACCAGGTGTGTGGCCGGTGGCTCGGCGCGTGGGAGTGAGGGGCGAGATGGCTCGGTTCAGTCGCGGGGAGAAGCGGGAAGGAGCGGTCCCGGCATACCCGACGGCCCCGGAGGCGGGACCGGTCGAGGTCCGTGTGCCGGCGGCCGGGCAGGGCGTCGGCGGGGCGACGGTGGGCGGTGTTCCGGTCGCGGGGGCGGACGGTGAGGACGTGCAGGACGCCGTCCTGCGCCACCTCCACCGCATCGCCCTCACCGCAGGCCGGCCCGTGCTGGCCACGGTCCACGACGAACGCCTCGGCTACGTCGTCCCGCTCCGCGTCGACCCGGACGGCTCCAGCCACCTGGCAGGCGAGCCGGCCCCGGCGACCGCACCGCAGAACGCCGGACCACGGCCGACAGAACCGCGGACCACCGAACCGCGGCCGACCGGACCACCACGGCCGACCGAAGCGCAGAATGCCGAACCGCGGCCGTCTGCACCGCGGAGCACCGAACCGCGGCCGGCCGAACCGCAGCACACCGCACCGCTGCCGGCCGCACCACCTCCGGCCGCACCGCGGCCCGTCCCCTCCACCCGGCGCGACAAGGGAGCGCCGGCACGGGAGCCGGCCCCGGTCTCCACTCAGGCCCCGACCCCCGCCCGCGGCTTCGACGCGATCGCCGAGGCCGTTCTCGGGGACGGACCGCTCACCGCACCGGGCGACCACACCGTCCCTGCCCTCCTGGCGGAGCCGACGGCCCGTATCAACGAGGCCGTCAAGGCCGGGCGGACGCAGGAGGCGGCGCGGCTGGCGGAGCAGACCGTGGAGCAGGCGTCGCGGACGCTCGGGCCGGAACACGGCGAGGTGCTCCGGCTGCGCGAACTGACGGCGTACATCGCCTACTTGTCCGGCGACCCGGTGCGCGCCCACGACGTCTCGCTGGAGCTCGCCCGGCTGTACCGCCGGGCGGGGGACGCGGAGGCCGCGTACGGCAACGTCCAGAGCGCGGCCACCGCCTGGCGTGCCGTACGCGATCCGAACCGCGGGCTTGAGCTGGGGCGCGACCTGATCGGCCTGTGGACGGAGCTGACCGCCGAGGAAGGACCGGCCGCCGCCGACGTCGAGCAACTGGAGTCCGCCCGCGCCCGGATCGGCCGCCTCACCGAACGCGCCCGCGCCCTCGCTCAGGACACGCCCTAGTCGGACAGCTCCCACACCGCGTACGCCACGGCGTCGCTGTTGCGGTTCAGGGCGGTGTCGTTGATGTTGGCGGTCGTGTCGCAGGACGAGTGGTAGCAGCGGTCGAACGCCTGGCCCGCCGTACCGCCCCACTTGGCCGCCTGCGCGGCCGTCTTGCGGTAGCCGGCGCCGGTGAAGAGGCCGCCGACGGGCACGCCCACGCTCTTGAAGGGCGCGTGGTCGGACCGTCCGTCGCCCTCGGTCTCGATCTCGGTGGGGACGCCGAGACCGGCGAAGTAGTCCTTGAAGGTCTTCTCGATCGTGGGGTCGTCGTCGTAGACGAAGTAGCCCGGGTTGGGCGAGCCGATCATGTCGAAGTTCAGGTAGCCGCTGATCTTCGCGCGGTCGGCCGAGGACAGGTTGTTGACGTAGTAGCGGGAGCCGACGAGCCCCAGCTCCTCCGCGCCCCACCAGGCGAACCGCAGGTGCTTGGCGGGCCGGTAGCCCGCCCGTGCCACGGCGAGCGCCGTCTCCAGGACGGCGGCCGAACCGGAGCCGTTGTCGTTGATGCCCGGCCCGGAGGAGACGCTGTCCAGGTGGGAGCCGGCCATGAGGACCTGGTTCGGGTCGCCGCCGGGCCAGTCGGCGATCAGGTTGTAGCCGGTGCGGCCGGAGGCGGTGAACCGCTGGACGGTGGTGGTGAATCCGGCCGCGTCCAGCTTGCCCTTGAGGTAGGTGAGCGACGCCTGGTAGCCGGGGCGCCCGTGGGCCCGGTTGCCGCCGTTCGCCGTGGCGATCGACTGCAGCTGTGACAGGTGGGCCTTGACGTTGGCTATCGGTATGTCGGGCGCGGCGGCGGCCGTCGCGGGCTTTGACGAGGGCGCCGCACCGGCCAGGGATCCGCCGGCCATGAGGGTGGCGACGGCGACGACACCGGCTGTCGTCGCACGCCCGGAAACGGAGAGCTTCATGTGGGGAGCTCCGAATTCCTGGAGGACCCCGGAGAAATCCAGGGGTCCCGAGTGAATGGGGTGCCTGGATGGTGGGCCGGGACTGACTTACCGTCAAGACCGTTATCCGGCCACTGTGTTGCACATAGCGGTGGCTCGCTGCGCGCCACAGCCTCCGCCGGGCTCCCCCCGCCCTCCACCGTGACGCCGGACGGCTACGGCTTGGCTGTGCCCGCCGAGGTGGCGGCCGAGGTGCCCGCCGAGGTGGCGGCCGAGGTGGCCGCCGACGTGGGCGCTTCCGCTCCGGTCGGCTCGGCCCCGGTCGGCTCGGTCTGGGCCGGCTCGGTCTGGGCCGGCACCGACTTCGCCACCGGCGCCGCCGCCCCGGCCGCGATGCCCGTCGTCCTGAGGGCCCGCGCGGAACGGCGGGCGGTGCGCAGGGCGTCCCAGGTGAGCAGAGTGAGTGCCAGCCACACCAGCGCGAAACCGGCCCAGCGTTCCGGTGGCATCGCCTCGCCGAAGTAGAGGACGCCGAGCAGGAACTGGAACATGGGCGCCAGATACTGGAGCAGTCCCAGCGTGGACAGCGGCACCCGGATCGCCGCCGCGCCGAAGCAGACCATGGGCAGTGCGGTGACCAGGCCGGTCGCCGCCAGCAGGACGGCGTGCCCGGGGCCCTCGGTGGTGAACGTGGAGTCGCCGTGCGCGCTCAGCCACAGCAGGTAGCCGAGCGCGGGCAGGAACTGGACCGCGGTTTCGGCGGTCAGCGACTCGACGCCGCCGAGATTGACCTTCTTCTTCACCAGACCGTACGTGGCGAAGGAGAAGGCGAGGCAGAGGGAGATCCACGGCGGCCGGCCGTATCCGACGGTGAGGACCACCACGGCCGCGAAGCCGGTCCCGACGGCCGCCCACTGCACCGGCCGCAGCCGTTCCTTCAGCAGCAGCACACCCATGGCGATGGTGACCAGCGGGTTGATGAAGTAGCCGAGCGAGGCCTCGACGACATGGCCGCTGTTCACCGCCCAGATGTAGACGCCCCAGTTGACGGTGATCACCGTGGCGGCCACCGCGACGAGCGCCAGTCTGCGCGGCTGCCGCAGCAGCTCGCCCGCCCAGGCCCAGCGCCGTACGACGAGCAGCGCGGCGGCGACGAAGGCGAGGGACCACACCATGCGGTGGGCGAGGATCTCGGTCGCTCCGGCCGGCTTCAGCAGCGGCCAGAAGAGCGGGACCAGCCCCCACATCCCGTACGCCGCGAAGCCGTTCAGCAGGCCTATTCGGTGCTCGCCCCTGGAGCCCTTCGGCCCCATCGGCCCATTCGACGACCCGGCCACGGGCTCCTCCTTCTCACGTCCTGCGCGCCTGCACGACGGTAGCGCCGCAGACCCCCGCCTGTCATGCCCGTTTCGCAATACGGTCATGACAGGCGGGGGTGCGCCGGAGGCGGGGCTCAGCTGCCCAGTGCCGCCTCGACCGCCTCGGCGAGCGGCGTGGCCGGGCGGCCGATGAGGCGGGACAGGTCACCGCCGGGGACGACCAGTTCACCCTTCTCGATGGCGGCGTCCACGCCCGCGAGGACGGCCGCGAGCGGCTCGGGCAGCCCGGCGCCGGTGATCCCGCCGCGCGTCGACTACTCCCTGACCGGCCTCGGCCGCGAGGCGGCGGAACGGGTGCGGGGGCTGGCGCTGTGGACGGAGCGGCGGATGGCCGACGTGGAGCGGGCCCGCCGGGCGTACGACGAGGCCCGGGCGTGAGAAGCCCGGGCCTCGTGCGGGACGTTCGTGCCGGTCAGCCGATGACCGTCCAGGTGTCGCCGCCGGCGAGGAGTGCGGCGAGGTCGCCCTTGCCGTGCTGTTCGACGGCGGTGTCGAGCTGGTCGGCCATCTCGGTGTCGTAGACCGGCCGGTCGACGGAGCGCAGGACGCCGATGGGGGTGTGGTGCAGCGTGTCCGGGTCGGCGAGCCGGGACAGGGCGAAGGCGGTGGTCGGGGACGGGGAGTGGGCGTCGTGGACCAGGATGTCGGCCTCGTTGTCCGCGGTGACGGTGACCACCTTCAGATCGCCGGTCTGCCGGTCCCGTACGACGCCCTTGGCGCTGTCGGTGCCGAAGCGGATCGGCTGCCCGTGCTCCAGGCGGATCACCGCTTCCTCGGCCTGCTGCTTGTCCTTCAGGACCTCGAAGGCGCCGTCGTTGAAGATGTTGCAGTTCTGGTAGATCTCGACCAGGGCCGTGCCCGGGTGGGCGGCGGCCTGGCGCAGGACCTCGGTGAGGTGTTTGCGGTCGGAGTCGACCGTGCGGGCCACGAAGGACGCCTCCGCGCCGATCGCCAGGGAGACGGGGTTGAAGGGCGCGTCCAGCGAGCCCATCGGCGTCGACTTGGTGATCTTGCCGACCTCGGAGGTCGGGGAGTACTGGCCCTTGGTGAGGCCGTAGATCCGGTTGTTGAACAGCAGGATCTTGAGGTTGACGTTGCGGCGCAGGGCGTGGATGAGGTGGTTGCCGCCGATGGACAGCGCGTCGCCGTCGCCGGTGACGACCCAGACGGACAGGTCGCGGCGGGAGGCGGCCAGGCCGGTGGCGATGGCCGGGGCGCGGCCGTGGATGGAGTGCATCCCGTAGGTGTTCATGTAGTACGGGAAGCGGGAGGAGCAGCCGATGCCGGAGACGAAGACGATGTTCTCCTTCGCCAGGCCCAGCTCGGGCAGGAAGCCCTGCACGGCGGCGAGGATGGCGTAGTCGCCGCAACCGGGGCACCAGCGCACTTCCTGATCGGACTTGAAGTCCTTCATGGACTGCTTGCCCTCGGCCTTGGGCACGAGCTGCAGCAGCGCGCCTGCGTCAGTCATCGATGGCCTCCTTCAGCGCCGTGGCGAGCTGCTCCGCCTTGAACGGCATACCGTTGACCTGGTTGTACGAGCGGGCGTCGACCAGGTACTTCGCCCGGATGAGCGTGGCGAGCTGACCGAGGTTCATCTCGGGGATCACCACCTTGTCGTACCTCTCCAGGACGGTGCCGAGATTGGCGGGGAAGGGGTTCAGGTGCCGCAGGTGCGCCTGCGCGATCCGGCCGCCCTCCTTGCGGATGCGGCGCACGGCCGCGGTGATCGGCCCGTAGGTGGAACCCCAGCCCAGCACCAGCGTCCCGGCCCCGTCCGGGTCGTCGGCCTCGATGTCGGGGACGTCGATGCCGTCGACCTTGGCCTGGCGGACGCGGACCATGAAGTCGTGGTTGGCCGGGTCGTAGGAGATGTTCCCGGTGCCGTCCTGCTTCTCGATGCCGCCGATGCGGTGCTCCAGCCCCGGGGTGCCCGGGACCGCCCACGGGCGGGCGAGGCTCTGCGGGTCCCGCTTGTACGGCCAGAACACCTCGGTGCCGTCGTCCAGGGTGTGGTTGGGGCCCTGTGCGAACTGCACGGCCAAATCCGGCAGTTCCTCCAGCTCCGGGATGCGCCACGGTTCGCTGCCGTTGGCCAGGTAGCCGTCGGAGAGCAGAAAGACCGGCGTGCGGTAGGTGAGCGCGATCCGGGCCGCATCCAGCGCCGCGTCGAAGCAGTCCGCGGGGGTGCGCGGGGCGACGACCGGCACCGGCGCCTCGCCGTTGCGGCCGTACATCGCCTGGAGCAGGTCCGCCTGCTCGGTCTTGGTCGGCAGGCCGGTCGACGGGCCGCCGCGCTGGATGTCGACGACCAGCAGCGGCAGCTCCAGGGAGACCGCCAGCCCGATCGTCTCGCTCTTGAGCGCGACGCCCGGGCCGCTCGTCGTCGTCACGGCCAGCGAGCCGCCGAAGGCCGCGCCGAGCGCCGCACCGATCCCGGCGATCTCGTCCTCGGCCTGGAAGGTGCGCACGCCGAAGTTCTTGTGCCGGCTCAGCTCGTGCAGGATGTCCGAGGCCGGGGTGATCGGGTACGAGCCCAGGAACAGCGGGAGATCGGCCTGCCGGGAGGCGGCGATCAGGCCGTAGGCCAGGGCCAGGTTCCCGGAGATGTTGCGGTAGACGCCGGGCGGGAACGCCTTCGCCGCCGGGGCCACCTCGTAGGAGACGGCGAAGTCCTCGGTGGTCTCGCCGAAGTTCCAGCCCGCCCGGAACGCCGCGATGTTGGCCTCGGCGATGTCCGGCTTCTTGGCGAACTTCGCCTTGAGGAACTTCTCCGTGCCCTCGGTGGGCCGGTGGTACATCCAGCTGAGCAGGCCCAGCGCGAACATGTTCTTGCTGCGCTCGGCCTCCTTGCGGGACAGGCCGAAGTCCCTGAGCGCCTCGACGGTCAGCGTCGTCAGCGGCACCGGATGCAGCTGGTAGCCGTCGAGCGACCCGTCCTCCAGCGGGTCGGTGTCGTAGCCGACCTTCTGCATCGCCCGCTTGGTGAACTCGTCCGTGTTGACGATGATCTCCGCACCGCGCGGCATGTCGCCGATGTTCGCCTTCAGCGCGGCGGGGTTCATCGCGACCAGGACGTTCGGCGCGTCACCGGGGGTGAGGATGTCGTGGTCGGCGAAGTGCAGCTGGAAGGACGACACGCCCGGCAGGGTGCCGGCGGGCGCCCGGATCTCGGCCGGGAAGTTCGGCAGCGTCGACAGATCGTTGCCGAACGACGCGGTCTCCGAGGTGAACCGGTCGCCGGTGAGCTGCATGCCGTCGCCCGAGTCCCCCGCGAACCTGATGATCACCCGGTCCAGCCGGCGGACGTCCTTTGCGCCCGCCGGTTTGCGCTGCTCTCCTACGACGGTTCCGTCGGCCTGCTCCGCTGGGCTGCTGACCTGGCTGGTCACTGAACTGGACCTCCCTCGAGGCGGCTGTCCGGGGCGTGGTCTCCCATCGACCATCCCAGGTCCAACCCTACGTCCGCCGGGGTCGACATCCTCTGGACATTCGCATGATGGACACTCCGCCGGGACGGTCCACGCCGCCGCCGCGCCACGGCTCCCGCGCCCCGCCGCTGGTGAGGAGCCCTCCGGCCGGCCGGAGGTTTCTCGTCCGTTCGGATGACGGGTTCCTCGGGAGACGCGGTGGGCGGTGGCGACAGGCGGTCGCTGTGGGCGTTGGCGTTGGCGGTGGGCGGCCGCGATGGGCGGTTACGAGCGGAGATACGTCAGTACGGCGAGCACCCGGCGGTGGTCGCCGTCGCTCTGGGACAGCCCCAGCTTGAGGAAGATGTTGCTGACGTGCTTCTCGACGGCCCCGTCGCTCACGACGAGCTGCCGGGCGATCGCCGAGTTCGTCCGCCCCTCGGCCATCAGCCCCAGCACCTCCCGCTCCCGCGGGGTGAGCCCGGCGAGCACGTCCTGCTTGCGGCTGCGGCCCAGCAGCTGGGCGACGACCTCCGGGTCGAGCGCCGTACCGCCCTCGGCCACCCGCACCACCGCGTCCACGAACTCGCGCACCTCGGCCACCCGGTCCTTGAGCAGATAGCCGACGCCGCGGCTGGACCCCGCCAGCAGCTCGGTGGCGTACCGCTCCTCGACGTACTGCGACAGCACGAGCACACCCACGCTCGGGTGCGCCTTGCGCAACTGCACCGCCGCCCGCACCCCCTCGTCGGTGTGCGTCGGCGGCATCCGCACGTCCGCCACCACGACGTCCGGCAGCTCGCCCTGTGCGTCCAGCTCGGTGATGGTCTTGATCAGCGCCTCGCCGTCCCCGACGCCGGCCACGACCTCATGACCGCGGTCGGTCAGCAGTCGGGTCAGCCCCTCCCTGAGCAGCACTGAATCCTCGGCGATGACCACCCGCACCCTGTCCTCCACGATCCTTGCCCCCCACACCCGACGCGAGCACGTTGCCCGCCTGCTGTGGGGTCCAGCATTTCAGGATCGGGGGAGTGGAGGGGAGCCGGCGAGGGAGAGTGGGGGCACGGCCGGGACGCCACCTCCGGGGGAGGCACGCCGACTGCTCTCCGGGGGCGGCACCTCTCCGGTGGGGCGGTCCGTCTCCGGTGAGGGCACGCCGGCACTTCTCCGGGTGGCGCCCCGTCACCTCTCCGGAGCGCGCCCTGCCACCGTTCCGGGAGGGGGCGGCACCCTGTCACCGCTCCGAAGGCACCCACGGCGACCCCACGGCGACCCCGCCCCGGCGGCCCCTCACCGCTCCGACCACCACGGCAACTCCGCCGTCACCCGCGTCGGGCCCCCGGCCGGCGAGTCCACCACCAGGACCCCGTCCACCGCGTCGATCCGTTCCGCCAGCCCGGCCAGCCCCGACCCGGCCGACACCTCGGCCCCGCCCACGCCGTCGTCCACGACCTGGAGCAGCAGCCGGTCCTCGACCCGCCACACCTCCACCACGGCCTGCGTCGCCCGCGCGTGCTTGCTGATGTTCTGGAGCAGCTCCGACACCGTGTAGTACGCGATCCCCTCGATCGCCGGGGCCGGCCGCTCCGTCAGGTCCACCTCCACCCGCACCGGGACGGTGCAGCGCGAGGCGACCGAGGACAGCGCCGCGTCCAGACCGCGGTCGGTCAGCACGGCGGGGTGGATGCCGCGGGCCAGGTCCCGCAGCTCCTGAAGGGCCGTCTTCACCTCGCCGTGCGCCTCGTCCACCATCCGGGCCGCCGCCCGCGGGTCCTCCCGCAGCTTCTCCTTCGCCAGCCCGAGATCCATGGCGAGGTTGACCAGGCGGGCCTGTGCCCCGTCGTGCAGGTCGCGCTCGATGCGCCGTAGGTCGGCCGCCGCCGTGTCGACCACGACCCCCCGGCCCGACTCCAGCTCCACCACCCGCGTGGCCAGCCGCGACGGCCCCAGCAGCCCGTGCACCAGCACCCGGTCCACCATCGTCAGCGCCCGGACGATCCACGGCGTGGCCAGCGCGAACAGCAGTCCCACCAGCGCGGTCACGGTGATCTCGAAGGGGTTGTCCAGGTAGACCCGGTGGGTCTCGTCGCCGTACAGCTGGAGCCCGTCCTGACCGGCGTACATCGGGAACACCCAGAACCACAGCGGGTACGTCAGCATCGCCCAGCCCCAGGCCCAGACGGTCACGGCGACGGCGAACGAGAACACCGCCCACGGCAGGTGCAGCACCGCGTAGAGCAGCGTCCGCCACGAGCTGCCGCTCTTGAGGACCGCGCCCATCCAGGCCAGCGCGCCGTGCCTCTTCATCCGCAGCGGCTCCGGGTCGGCCACCCGCAGCCCCAGCAGCGAACGCGCCCGCGCCCGCTCCAGCGCCCCGAACCCCCGGCACCCGGCGAGCGCGGCCGCCAGCACCGGGACCCCGAGGAACGTCACCAGCAGCCCCGCCCCCAGCGACACCATCGTGACCGCGAAGGTGAAGAGCAGGATGCTGATCGGCAGGCTCAGCACCACATAGCCGAACTCCCGCCGGCTGCGCGCCTCGAACGGAGCCCGCAGCCCCGCCGGCAGCCGGTGCCGCTCGCTCGCGCTCCCGTGGAAGCCGGGCTCGCTCCGCAGCCCGTAACCCTGTCCGTACTCCGTGGCCATCGGTGTCGTCCTTCTCCTCGTCCCTACGGGCCCCTACGGGCCCCTGCGGGTCCTTACGGGGCCCGGGGGTTCCTGCGGGGCCCCGGGGCCCCTACGCCCGCACCCGCTGAGCCGCGCCCTACGGCTCCGCCGTCCTACCTCCACCCTCCTCGTGCGGGCCGCTGCCGGCCATGGAGCCCGTCGGCGTCTCGGACGGGGGGTTTTCCCCACCACGGCCCGGGCGCGGCCCGGGAGGGGCCTGGGGGCACGGGCCGGGGCCTCGGCGCGGGCGTGAGCCGGCGCGCGGGCGTCACCCCCGCGCGCCGGACGGGTCCGAGGCGCCCCGGTCCCGCCCCCGTGCCCGGCCGTGCTCCCGGTCGCGCCACGGCAGCTCGGCCGTCACCGCCGTCGGGCCGCCCTCCGGCGAATCCACGACGAACAGCCCGTCGACGGCGCCCAGCCGGTCGGCGAGCCCCTTCATCCCCGTACCGCCGTCGAGGCGCGCACCCCCGCGGCCGTCGTCCCGCACCTGGATGAGCAGCCGCTCCTCCGTGCGCCAGACGTCCACGGAGGCGGACTCGGCCCCGCTGTGCTTGCTGACGTTCTGCAGCAGCTCCGAGACGGTGAAGTAGGCGATGCCCTCGATGGCCGCCGCCGGCCTCGCCGGCAGATCGACCGTCACCTTCACCGGGACGGTGCAGCGCGAGGCGACCGAGGACAGCGCCGCGTCCAGGCCGCGGTCGGTCAGCACGGCCGGGTGGATGCCGCGGGCCAGGTCCCGCAGCTCCTGCAGCGCCAGCTTCACCTCGCCGTGCGCCTCCTCGACCATCGCCGCGACGTGCTCGTCGGCCTGCCCCTCCAGCAGCTTCTCCTTCGCCAGGCCCAGCCCCATGGCGAGGTTGACCAGGCGGGCCTGTGCCCCGTCGTGCAGGTCGCGCTCGATGCGCCGCAGGTCGGCCGCGGCGGTGTCGACCACGATTCCCCGGTCCGACTCCAGCTCGGCGATGCGCCGCTCCAGCTCGTCGGACGGCGACAACAGGCCCCGCACCATCACCCGGTCCACGTTGCCGAGCGCCCGCGCGATGAACGGCAGCACCGGCCACAGCACGAACAGCGAGGTCAGGGTGATGGTGAAGGTGAGGACGCCCCAGGGCAGCCGGATGAAGTCGTACAGCACCGTGCGCCAGCCCACCGGGTCCTTCAGCGCCATCCACAGCTGCTGGACGAACCCGCCCCCGCCGCGCAGCGGCAGCGGGCTCGGCTCGTCCACCCGCACGCCGAGCAGCACCCGGGCCCGCGCGCGCTCCAGCTTGCCCAACTGCCGCGCCCCCATGAGCCCGGCCGCCAGCAGCGGCAACCCGACCACGGTCACCGTCAGCCCGAAACCGGTGAACAGCACCGTCACGACGTAGACGAATCCGAGGAGCGCCACCGGCAGATTCGCCAGCAGGTGGGCGATCTCCTTCCAGGTGTGCCGGTCGTAGGCGAGACGGGCCGGCGGCGGGCGGTCGCCGTCCGCCGTGCCGCCCGCGCCGCCAGTGCCGGCGCGCGTCGATGACGAGAGGTGTTCGGTCATACGGGTCAGCGTGCCGCCTGGCGGGGACCCACGCCATGAGGCGGACCGCCGGGATCCCCTGAGGAAAACCCCACCACCGCGTCTCAAGGCATGACGGGCTGCTTACCGTCTCTTTATCAGGGCCTAGACTCCCGTGCGTACAGATCGTCGGACAGCCGTCACACGGGAAACGGGCAGACAGGGAGCGAGGGACGGACGTGCGGGAACCGACCGTCGGCGCGGCCGACTACTTCCAGTCCTACTCGGTCGTCGGGTTGCTCGCCGTCGTCGGCGTCCTCTTCGTCGCCGTGGCCTTCGGGGCCGGGCGCCTGCTGCGGCCCGTCGTGCCCACGCCCGAGAAGCTGCTGACGTACGAGTGCGGAGTCGACCCCGTCGGCGAGGGCTGGGCCCACACCCAGGTCCGCTACTACGTCTACGCTTTTCTGTACGTGATTTTCGCGATCGACTCGATCTTCCTGTTCCCGTGGGCGACGGTCTTCGCCGACCCCGCCTACGGTGCGACCACCCTCGTGGAGATGTTCGTCTTCCTGGGCTTCCTGGCCGTGGGCCTGCTCTACGCGTACAAGAAGGGCGTCCTGACATGGACGTGAACCCCTCCTCCGCCTCCCCGATGTCTTCCGGGCTCCCGAAGTCTTCCGCGCCCGCCGGGCCTTCCGGGCTCGCCGGGCCGGAGCCGGTGCCGCTGCCCGAGCCCAAGCGGCTCGGCGCGCTCGCCCGCCTCGCCCCCGAGCCGATGAAGGTCGTCCTCAACTGGGGCCGCCGCTACTCGCTCTGGGTCTTCAACTTCGGCCTCGCCTGCTGCGCGATCGAGTTCATCGCCGCGTCGATGGCCCGCCACGACTTCATCCGCCTCGGCGTCATCCCGTTCGCGCCGGGCCCGCGCCAGGCCGACCTGATGGTCGTGTCGGGGACGGTGACGGACAAGATGGCGCCCGCGGTGAAGCGTCTGTACGAACAGATGCCCGAGCCGAAGTACGTCATCTCCTTCGGTGCCTGCTCCAACTGCGGCGGCCCGTACTGGGACTCGTACTCCGTGACGAAGGGCGTCGACCAGATCATCCCGGTCGACGTCTACGTCCCCGGCTGCCCGCCGCGCCCCGAGGCGCTGCTCCAGGGGGTCCTCAAGCTCCAGGAGAAGATCGCCCGGGAGTCGCTGGGGGAGCGGTACGGCACGTCCTCCCGTCCGTCGGCGGCGGCGCTGCAGAGCGGCCTGGTGCGGCCGCCGGCTCCGGCCGCCGGCTCCGGCGCGGGGGAGGGCCGATGACCGCGGTCGGCTGGCTGCCCGCCGGTGCCGAGGAACTCTTCGGTACGGAGGCCACGGCCGAGGAGGCGTACGACGTCCTCACGGTCGACGTACCCCCCGCTGCCTGGATCTCCGCGCTGGAGACCGCCCGCGACCGGCTGGGCTGCACCTACTTCGACTGGCTGAGCGCGGTCGACGAACCGGGCACGGGATTCCGCGTCGCCGCGCACGTCGCGGCCCTGTCACCGGTCCGGCGGCTGCTGCTGCGCACCACGGTTCCGCACGGGTCCCCGGTACTGCCGTCCGCGGTCGCCGTCTACGCGGGAGCGGGCTGGCACGAGCGCGAGACCCACGAGATGTTCGGCGTCGTCTTCGACGGTCACCCCGCTCTGGACCACCTGCTCCTGCCGGAGAGCTTCGAGGGCCACCCCCTGCGGAAGGACTTCGTCCTGGCCGCCCGCGTCGCCAAGGCCTGGCCGGGAGCGAAGGAACCGGGCGAGCCGGCGGCGGGCCACGGCGGCCCCAAGCGCCGCCAGATGCTCCCGCCGGGCGTCCCCGATCCCAACGAGTGGGGACCTCTCAAGGGCCAGCTTCCCCCTGCCCCGGTCCGCCCCGCCCGCGGCGCCGGCCGTGCGGCGGGCGCCGCCGGACGCGCGGCGGGCGCAGACCGCCCGGCTCGTGCGGCAGGTGACCGTGCGGCGGGCGACCGCCCGGTCCGCCGTACCCGCACGGCGTCGGAGGGCTCCGCCGGCCAGACGGCCGCGGGTGACGACACCTCCGCGCCGGCACCGACGACCCCCCGGCGCGCACGGAGCGCGAGCGAGGGGTCGGCCTCCCAGCGCCCCGCAGGCCCGCGCCGGGCCCGCAGCGCGTCGGAGGGCTCCGCGAGCCAGCGCGAGCCATCGCCCGCGCAGACCCCGGCCGCCGCGCCCCGCAGTTCCGACGCCCCGTGGCACCACGCCCGCCCGGCCTTCGACGAGCCCGGCACCGAGCCGAGCCCCGAGAAGGAACCACAGGGCGCGGAGGCGCAGAACGAGGCACCGCGAGACCAGGAAGCCCAAGAATCCCAGCAATCCCGGGTAACGCAAGAAACCCAGGAAGCCCCCGAACCCCAGGAAGCCCGCGAAGCTCCGGAACCCGAGCAACCCCGGGGAGCCCAGGAACCCCAGGAACCCCAGGAAGCCCAGAAACCCCAGGAAACTCAAAGCCCTCAAGACCCCCAAGACCCGCAGGGCCCGCAGGACCGCTCGGGAGGCACGCAGTGAACGACGCGCTCGACGTCGCCCTGCGACTTCTGATCGTCTTCGGCGTCTTCCTCGCCTTCCCCCTGATCGTCGGCCAGACCGAACACAAGGTGATGGCCCACATGCAGGGCCGCCTCGGCCCGATGTACGCCGGCGGCTTCCACGGCTGGGCCCAGCTCGTCGCCGACGGCGTGAAGTTCGCGCAGAAGGAGGACGTGGTCCCCGCGGGCGCGGACCGCCGCATCTTCCAGCTCGCCCCCGCCGTCGCCCTCCTGCCGTACCTCCTGGTCCTCCTCGCCATCCCCATCGGCCCCGGCGAGGGCGCAGTCGGCCAGGTGATCGACGCCGGCATCTTCTTCGTCCTCGCCGTGATGGGCGTCGGCGTCCTCGGCTCGCTCATGGCCGGCTGGGCCTCCGCCAACAAGTTCTCCCTCCTCGGTGGCCTGCGCACGGCCGCCCAGCTGCTCGCCTACGAACTGCCGATGCTGCTCGCCGCCGCCTCCGTCGCCATGGCGGCCGGCACGGTGTCGCTCGTCGGCATCCTCGACGCCTTCGAGTGGTGGTGGCTGCCCTGGCAGATCGTCGGCGCGATCGTCTTCTTCGTCGCCGGCCTCGCCGAGCTGCAGCGGCCGCCGTTCGACATGCCCGTCGCCGACTCGGAGATCATCTTCGGCGCGTACACCGAGTACACCGGCCTGCGTTTCGCCCTGTTCCTCCTCGCCGAGTACGCCGGGATCGTCGTCCTGTGCGGCCTGACCACCGTCCTCTTCCTGGGCGGCTGGCACGGCCCCTGGGGCGCCGACGGCCTCGGCTGGGTGTGGACCCTGCTGAAGACGGCCGTCCTGGCCTTCATCGTGATCTGGCTGCGCGTGACCTACCCCCGGCTGCGCGAGGACCAGCTACAGAAGTTCTCCTGGACCCTCCTCGTCCCCCTCTCCCTCGCCCAGATCGCCCTCACCGGCATCGTCAAGGTGGTGATCCAGTAGCCATGGCTGAGCCTTTCCCGTCCGCCCGGCCCCGCATTCCCGGCTCGGGCCTGGCCAAGGGCCTGGCCGTCACCCTGCGCACGCTGACGAGGAAGACCGTCACCGAGCAGTACCCGGACGTCCAGCCCGACCTCCCGCCCCGCACCCGTGGCGTGATCGGCCTGTTCGAGGAGAACTGCACGGTCTGCATGCTGTGCGCACGCGAGTGCCCGGACTGGTGCATCTACATCGACTCCCACAAGGAGACGATCCCCGCGGCGGCCCCCGGCGGCCGCGAACGCAGCCGCAACGTCCTGGACCGCTTCGCCATCGACTTCTCCCTGTGCATGTACTGCGGTATCTGCATCGAGGTGTGTCCTTTCGACGCCCTGTTCTGGTCCCCGGAGTTCGAGTACTCCGAGACCGACATCCGCGACCTCACCCACGAGCGGGACAAGCTCCGCGAGTGGATGTGGACGGTTCCTGCCCCGCCCGCGCTCGACGCCGGAGCGGAGGAGCCGAAGGAACTCGCCACCGCCCGCAAGAGCGCCGAGAAGCTGGCCGCCCAGCAGCAGGCGACGGCCGCCGAGGCCCCGGCCCGGCCCGCCGTTCCGCCCGCCCCCGGGGCCGCGCCCGCGCCCGCGCCCGGGGCCGGCGCCGAGCCGCACGCCGACGAGCAGGCCCGCGCCGCCGAACAGCCCACCCGGCCCATGGGCGATTCCAAGCAGCAGACGGACCAGCCGAGGCCCGACCACCACACCGGCCGGCCGAAGCCCGGGCCGAAGCCCGAACCGGAGCCGAAGCCGAGGTCCGAGTCGAAGCCGGAGCCCAGTCCCGAGCCGGCGCCGAGGCCCGAGCCGGAGCCCAGGTTGGAGTCCAGGCCGGAGCCCGAACCGGCGCCGAGGCCCGAGCCGAAGCCCGAGCCGAAGCCCGAGCCCGAGCCAAAGCCGGAGTCGCAGGCCGAACCCGAGCCGAGGCCGGAGGACCCGTCATGACCCTCTCGTCCGCCGCGGCCACCGCAGTGACCGCCGCCGCCGAAACCCGCGGCTTCCTGTCCCCGACCGGCGTCGAGATCGCCTTCCTCCTCGTCGGCCTGGTCACCTTCGGTGCCGCCGTCATCACCGTCACCACCCGGCAGCTCGTCCACGCCGCGCTCTGGCTGGTGGTGACCCTCGGTGGCCTCGCCGTGGAGTACCTCCTGCTCACCGCCGAATTCATCGCCTGGGTGCAGGTCCTCATCTACGTCGGTTCCGTCGTGGTCCTCCTCCTGTTCGGGCTGATGCTCACCCGGGCACCCATCGGCCGCTCCCCGGACGCCGACTCCGGCAACCGCTGGGCCGCCCTCACCGTGGCCGTCGCCGCCGCGGTGGCCCTCGTGTGGGTGGTCGTCGACGCCTTCCGCACCACCTGGATCGATCTGGACGGCCCGGCCGCCGGCTCCACCGCCGTGACCGGGGCGAGCCTGTTCCAGAACTGGGTCCTCCCCTTCGAGGCCCTCTCCGTCCTCCTCCTCGCCGCTCTGGTCG
The DNA here is from genome assembly GCF_047946815.1 of Streptomyces hamibioticus. Lineage (NCBI taxonomy): Bacteria > Bacillati > Actinomycetota > Actinomycetes > Kitasatosporales > Streptomycetaceae > Streptomyces > Streptomyces hamibioticus. Next base: position 3,073,742 of record NZ_JBKKQY010000001.1, on the reverse strand, counting down.
GCGCGATCGTCCTGTCCCGCAAGGCCAGGGCGGACCACGAGCCTGCACCGGACCGCGGGCCTGCACCGGACCGCGGGCCGAACACGGACCGCGAGGCCGACGCGGGCCGGACGACCGCCGCGAACAGGACCGGCCGGGGAGGGGCCCGCTGATGCACCTCGCCTATCCCGCCGTCCTGTCCGCCCTCCTGTTCTGCACGGGCCTGTACGGCGTCCTCGCCCGCCGCAACGCCATCCTGGTCCTGATGTCGGTCGAGCTGATGCTCAACGCCGTCAACCTCAATCTGGTCGCCTTCGACGTCTGGCTCAGCAGGGCCGCCGAGGAGACCCTGCACTCCGGCCAGGCCCTGACCCTGTTCACCATCGCCATCGCCGCCGCCGAGATCGGCATCGGCCTGGCGATCGTCCTCGCCGTCCACCGCAACCGCGGCACCTCGGACATCGACAGGCTCCGGGACACCGCCGAGGGCCCCGAGGACCCGGACACCGACGGCACCGACAGCGACGCCCTCACGGCCGGAGCGGCCGACCGGGACGAGAAGGCTGAGGCCACCGCGTGACCACGACCACCCTCGCCGTCCTCGTCCCCCTCCTTCCGTTCCTGGGCGCCGTCGCCGGCCTGCTGCTGGGCCGCACCGCACCCGGCTTCGTCCGTCCGCTGGCCGTCCTGCCGACGCTCGCCTCCCTCGTGCTCGCCGCCGTGGTCGCCGGGCGCCAGGGCGGCGGCCGGGCCGTGAACGCCGCCACGGAACTGACGCCCACCGGGTCGGTCCCGATCGAGCTCGCCCTGCACATCGACGGCTTCGCCGCCCTCGTCGCCGTCCTGGTCGCGCTGGTCGCCGTCTGCGTGCAGACCTACTCCACGGGCTATCTGCGCGACGACCCGCGCTACCCCTCGTACGCCGCCCTCGTCTCGCTGTTCACCTCCGCCATGCTGCTCGTCGTCTACTCCGGCGACCTGATGGTGCTGCTGGTCGGCTGGGAGATCATGGGCATCTGCTCCTACTTCCTGGTCGGCCACTACTGGGAGACCCCGCAGGCCCGCGCCGCCTCCCTCAAGGCCTTCCTGGTGACGAAGCTCGGCGACGTCCCCTTCCTGATCGGCCTGTTCGCGCTGGCCACCGACGCCGGGTCCTTCCGCATCACCCGGATCCTCGGCACGGTCGCGAGCGGCGGACTCGACCACCCGACGCTGATCGCCCTGCTGCTCCTGGCCGGCGTGGCGGGCAAGTCGGCGCAGTTCCCGCTGCACACCTGGCTCCCCGACGCGATGGCGGGCCCCACGCCCGTCTCCGCGCTGATCCACGCCGCGACGATGGTCGCCGCCGGTGTCTACTTCATCGCCCGGCTCCTCCCGGTCTTCGAGGCCTCGCAGGCCGCGATGGCCGTCCTGGCCGCCATGGCCGCGGTCACGATGATCGGCTCGGCGCTCGCCGCGCTCGCCCAGGACGACATCAAGCGCGTCCTCGCCTACTCGACGATCGGCCAGCTCGGCTACATGACCGGCGCCCTGGCCGTCGCCGACCGCGGTGCCGCCGTCTTCCACCTCCTGTCCCACGGCGCCTTCAAGGCGCTGCTTTTCCTCGCCGCCGGCGTGATCATCCACGCCGCCGGCACTAACTCGCTGGCCGCCATGTCCCGCATGGGCGACCTGCGCGACCGCGTCCCCGACGCCTACTGGACGATGACCGTGGCGCTCCTCGCGCTCGCCGCGATCCCGCCGTTCAGCGGCTTCTTCTCCAAGGAGTCCGTCCTCGGCGCCGCCGAACACGTGGTCGGCGGCCACACCGAGCACGCTCCGGGCGCCGCGGGCTGGACCGTGCTGATCGCCGGCCTGCTCACCGCCCTCCTCACCGCCGCGTACGCGATGCGCCTGTGGCTGCTGGCCTTCCGCGGCCGGGGCGCCGACGCCCCCGACCACGGCCGGCAGCCGCTGGTCATGAACGCCGTGCTGTGGGTGCTCGCCATCCCGTCCCTCGCCCTCGGCGGGCTGGCCTTCCGCCTGCTCCCCGACTGGTTCGACGGCCAGGACCTGACCCCGACCCTGACCACCTCCGTGCTCGGCACGGGCGTGGCCCTGGTCGGCGGCATCGTCACCTACGGCGCCTGGCGGCACACGACCGCGCTCGCGGCCCGTGTCCCCCTCGGCGCGGTCGCCGCCCACCCGGAGGGCGACGCCGGACTGGTCGAGGCCGAGGCCATCGCCACCCACGAGCCCGCCTACGGAGACGTGGCCCACGCCCCCGACCCGGCCGACCCCGGACGGCTCCTGCTCGGCCCCCTCCACCGGCACGCCGCCGTCGGCTTCCACCTGGACACCGTGTACTCGGCGCTCTTCGTCCGCCCGGTCCGGGCCGGAGCGAGCCTCGTGCGGTTCCTCGACCGGGAGGTCGTCGACACCTACGTACGCGGCGCGGGCACCCTGCCCCGCTGGCTCGGCACCGCCGTACGGCGCGCCCAGACCGGCAACGTCCAGACCTATGTGAGCGCGCTGCTCGCCGGCACCGTCGTCCTCGCGGTCGCCGCCGTCCTCGTCGCCACGGGAGCGTGAGCAGGCGTGATCGATATCAACGAGTCCGTGATGCAGTTCCTTCTGGCATTGATCGTGGCCGGCCCGCTCCTCGGCGCCGCCGCCGCTCTCCTGCCCGCACCGCCCGGGCTGAAGGGGAAGTCACCCGAGCAGGCCGTGCTGCGGCACGGCGTCACCGTCACCGGTGCCGTCCTCATCGCCGCGATCGTCCTCGCGGCCGGCTTCGACCACGACCAGCCGTCGAAGATGCAGGCCAGTACCGACATCAGCTGGATCCCCGCACTCGACGTGCGGATCCACCTCGGCATCGACGGCATCTCCTTCCCCCTTCTGGTCCTGACCGCGCTGCTGACCTTCCTGTGCGCGCTCTACTCCTACTTCAAGCCCCCGGCGGGTCCGGCCCCGAAGGCCTTCGTCGCCCTGCTGCTCGTCCTGGAGTCCGGCACCCTCGCCACCTTCGCCGTCCTCGACCTGCTGCTGTTCTTCCTCGCCTTCGAGATGGTCCTGATCCCGATGTACTTCCTCATCGCCCGCTGGGGCGGCGAGGGCCGGACCGCGGCGGCGTGGAAATTCATCCTGTACACGCTGCTCGGTTCCGTGGTCATGCTGCTCGGCCTGTTGCTGATCGGAATCAGCGCGGGCACATTCGACATGGTGGCACTCGCCACTGACAACGGCCGGTCGCTGACCACATCCGTGCAGGTCATCGCCGTTCTGTCGATCGGGATCGGGCTCGCGGTCAAAACGCCGATGTGGCCGCTGCACAGCTGGCTGCCCGACGCCCACACCGCCGCGCCGACCGTCGGCTCGGTCCTGCTGGCCGGCGTCCTGCTCAAGATGGGTACGTACGGTTTCGTCCGTATCCTCCTGCCGGTCGCTCCGGACGGCTTCCGGACCTTCGCGCCGTACCTCGCCGCCTTCGCCGTCGTCGGCATCATCTACGGATCGCTGGCCTGCCTGGCCCTGGCCAGGCGCGGCGCCAAGGGCGACCTGAAGCGGCTCATCGCCTACTCCTCCGTCGGCCACATGGGCTTCGTCCTGCTCGGCATCGCCACCATGACGCCCACCGGCGTCAACGGCGCCCTGTTCGCCAACATCGCCCACGGACTCATCACCGGCCTGCTCTTCTTCCTGGTCGGCGCGCTGAAGGACCGCACCGGCACCACCGACCTGGACACCCTTGCCGAGGAGACCGGCGCCGCCCTGTACGGCAGGGCACCACGCCTCGGCGGCCTGCTCGCCTTCGCCGCGGTCGCCTCCCTCGGCCTGCCCGGCCTGGCCGGCTTCTGGGGCGAGATGCTGGCCCTGTTCGGCGCCTTCGAACCCGCGCCCGGCCTCAGCCGCCCCGCCTTCCTCACCTTCATGGCGGTCGGCGCGTTCGGCACCCTGCTGACGGCCGCGTACCTGCTGATCGTGGTCCGCCGCGTCTGCATGGGCGCCACCGCGCAGGACGGCCCGAAGCTCACCGACGTACGCCGGTACGAGTTCGCGGCCTGGACCCCGCTCGTCGTCCTCACCGTCGCCGCCGGGCTGTGGCCCAAGGCCCTCCTCGGCCTGACCGACCCCGCCGTGCAGCAGCTCCTCGCAGGAGGCACCCGATGAGCCCGCTGGCCCAGCCGATGGCCCAGAGCCTCGTCCAGTCCGTCGACTGGCTCGCCATCGCGCCGCCCACCATCGTGGCAGCGGTCGGACTCGTCGTCCTCGTCGCCGACCTCTTCCTCGGAGCCCACCGCAAGGCCCTGCTCGGCTGGGTCTCGGTGGCCGGCCTCGCCGCCTCCCTGCTCATGCTCCTGCCCCTGCTGGACGGCGACCGCAGCACCTTCTGCCTCAACCGGGACGCCGACGTGTGCAGCTACGTGGCGGACCCCTTCGCGCTGGTCATCCAGTTCCTGGTGCTCGCCGGAGCCTTCGTGGCCGCCCTGCTGTCGGTCACCGCCGTCAAGGACGCCGACCGGCGACTCCCCGAAGGCGAGTTCTGGTTCCTGCTGCTCTCCTCCGCGGCCGGCGCCGCGCTCCTGCCCGCCTCCCGCGACCTCGCCACCCTCATCGTCGCCCTGGAGGTGGCCTCCCTGCCCGCCTTCGCCCTCGTCGGCCTGCGGCACGGCGACCGGCGCTCCTCCGAAGCCGCCCTGAAGTTCTTCCTGTCCTCGGTCACCGCCACCGCGGTCAGCCTCATGGGCGTCAGCTTCCTGTACGCCGCCACCGGCACCCTCTTCCTCGACCAGATCGCCGAGCGCGTCCAGAACGTCGACGGGCAGCTCACCACCCTCACCCACGCCGGCGTGGTGCTCACCCTCGTCGGCTTCGCCTTCAAGACGGCCGCCGCGCCCTTCCACTTCTGGGTGCCCGACACCTACGTGGGCGCCCCGCTGCCCGTCGCCGCCTACCTGTCGGTGATCGGCAAGGCGGTCGGCTTCTCCGGCCTGATCCTGGTCACGGTCGTCGCCCTCCCGTCGTACGCCCACGTGTGGGGCCCGGCGCTGGCGGTGCTGGCCGCGCTCACCATGACCGTCGGCAACGTCGGAGCCCTCCGCCAGCAGGCCACGCGCGCGTACAGCGCGGTACGGCTGCTCGCCTGGTCGTCCATCGGCCAGGCCGGCTACCTCCTGGTGCCGATCGCCGCCGCCGCGTACTCCGGCGACGCCGAGCGGTCCATCGGCTCCACCATCGCCTACGCCCTGATGTACGGCGCCGTGAACCTCGGCGCGTTCGCCGTGGCCGCGCTCGTGGGCCGTGCGAAGTCCCGCAACCGGGTCTCCGACTACCGCGGCCTGTACGCCACCAACCCCCTGATGGCGCTGCTCCTGGCGTTCTTCCTGCTCTGCCTTGCCGGACTGCCGCCCGGCATCATCGGCCTGTTCGCCAAGGTCACCGTCTTCGCCGCGGCCGTCGACGCCGGCCTCGGCTGGCTGGCGGTGGTCATGGCCGCCAACGTCGTCATCGCGCTGTACTACTACCTCCAGTGGACGGCACTGCTGTTCCGCGCCCCCGAGGGCGAACCCCACAGGCACCGCGCCCCCGCCCCGCTCACGGCCGCGATCTCCGTCACCGCGGTCCTCGCCGTCGCCCTCTCCGGAGCGCCCCAACTGGTCCTGCGCTTCACGGACACCGGCCTCTTCTGAGCCCCGGCCGCCCGTGCCGCCCGGGCGGCACGGGCGGCACCGGCCCGCCGGCCCGTCCGGCGTCTCCTGCGACGACCCTCACACGCGCGTGCCGGACGCGCGTCCCGTCACCCGGACGGCCCACGCCCCCCGCCGCGGCCACCGGGGAACCGGCGGCCTTCGCCTGGCGTTGACCAGTACGGGAGGGTCCACTGGACGTGACGACGTGACATCACGGCATCGGTGGCATCGACAGACCGGGTAGCAACCACAGCGAGCGAGACCAGCAAGCAAAGGGTTCCCCTGCTGCACCACTTGGAGGGCGTACCGTGCACCGCCGGCACAACGGGCTCAGGACCGCAGTACTCCTCGGGGGACTGTCCGCACTCATCATCGTCATCGGCAGTTTCTTCGGCCGGACCGGGCTCGTCGTCGCCGTCCTCGTCGCCCTGGGCACGAACGCGTACGCGTACTGGAACAGCGACAAGCTCGCGCTCCGCGCGATGCGTGCCCGGCCGGTCAGCGAGTTCGAGGCCCCGGCGCTGTACCGCATGGTCCGGGACCTCTCCACCCAGGCCCGCCAGCCCATGCCGCGCCTGTACATCTCCCCGACAGAGGCCCCGAACGCCTTCGCGACGGGCCGCAACCCGCGCAACGCGGCCGTGTGCTGCACGGAGGGCATCCTGCGCCTGCTCGACGAGCGCGAGCTGCGCGGCGTCATCGGCCACGAACTCAGCCACGTCTACAACCGCGACATCCTGATCTCGTCGGTCGCCGGCGCCCTCGCCTCCGTGATCATGTTCCTGGTCAACTTCGCCTGGCTGATCCCGATCGGCCGCTCCAACGACGACGACGGCCCCGGTCTCCTCGGCATGCTGCTGATCATGATCCTCGGCCCGCTCGCCGCCACCTTGATCCAGCTGGCCATCAGCCGCTCCAGAGAGTACGAGGCCGACGCCTCCGGATCACAGCTCACGGGCGACCCGCTCGCCCTGGCCAGCGCCCTGCGCAAGCTGGAGGCCGGCACCAAGCAGCTTCCGCTGCCCCCGGAGCCCCGTATCGAGACGGCCAGCCACATGATGATCGCGAACCCCTTCCGGCCTGGTCAGGGCCTGTCGAAGATGTTCTCCACCCATCCGCCGATGACGGAACGCATCGCCCGGCTCGAGAAGATGGCAGGTCGCACACCATGAAGACCGTCCTCAACGTCATATGGCTCGTCCTCAGCGGCTTCTGGCTGTTCCTCGCCTACCTGCTCGCAGGCGTACTGCTGTGCATCACGATCATCGGCATCCCGTTCGGCGTCGCGGCCTTCCGTATCGGCGTCTACGCCCTGTGGCCCTTCGGACACACCACGGTCGAGCGCCGCGACGCGGGCGCTCCCTCCTGCGTCGGCAACGTGCTGTGGCTGGTCCTCGCGGGCTGGTGGCTCGCCCTCGGCCACATCGCCACCGGCATCGCGCTGTGTGTGACCATCATCGGCATTCCGCTCGGCATCGCCAACTTCAAGCTGATCCCCGTCTCGCTGCTTCCCCTGGGCCGTGACATCGTCCGCACGGACCAGCCGTTCACGGCCCGCTGGTGAGCCGCTGTCCCTGCTCGGCAGCCGCCTCGTCGGCGAGCCCGCCGGCATCGCCCGGTACCACCCGCTGACCAGTGCAACCGGCGGGTGCCCCGAGGCGTCCTCTTCAGCGGGACGGCATGATCGAATTCACGCGGTCGAGAACGCATGAGCACAGCAGGAAGGGCAGGTTCGCGGCATGACCGTCATCAGTTGGATCATCCTGGGGCTGCTGGCCGGAGCCATCGCCAAGTTCCTGCTGCCGGGCCGCGACCCCGGCGGTCTCGTCGGTACGACGCTCATCGGCATCGCCGGCGCCTTCCTCGGTGGCTGGATATCCGCCCGATGGCTGGACCACCCGATCACCAAGGACTTCTACGACGGCGCCACCTGGGCGGCGGCGATCGGCGGCTCGCTCGTCCTCCTGGTCGCCTACCGCCTCCTGTTCGGCCACTCGCGCGACTGAGCACACCCCCGGTCGGCAGCCGGCGCCCGACGCCCACCGCCGACGGCTGACAGGAAAAGGGGCGGGACCAAGCGCCCGCCCCTTCTCACCACCGCGGTCTGCCGCCGGCTCAGTCGCCCACCGCGCGCGTCACCGGTAGTTGACGAACTGCAGCGCGAAGTCGAAGTCCTTGCCCTTCAGCAGGGCGATCACGGCCTGAAGGTCGTCGCGGCTCTTGGAGGTGACCCGCAGCTCGTCACCCTGCACCTGGGCCTTCACGCCCTTCGGGCCCTCGTCGCGGATGATCTTCGCCACCTTCTTGGCGTTCTCCTGGGAGATGCCCTCCTCGATCGACGCGAAGATCTTGTACTCCTTGCCGGAGAGCTGGGGCTCGCCCGCGTCCAGAGCCTTGAGCGAGATGCCCCGCTTGACCAGCTTGGACTGGAAGACGTCGAGGACAGCCTTCACCCGGTCCTCGGAGTCGGCCTCCATGAGGATCTTGTCACCGGACCACGAGATCGAGGCGCCCACGCCCTTGAAGTCGTAGCGCTGCGAGATCTCCTTGGCGGCCTGGTTGAGGGCGTTGTCGACCTCCTGCCGCTCGACCTTCGAGACGATGTCGAAACTGGAGTCGGCCATGTCCTGTGGCTCCTTGTATCTGGGTGCGTGTCGGTGTGCGGGGCGGGCCGGTACCGGCATACGTGGGGACGGCCGCCGAGCCCGGCAGGGCCCGGACCGCATCCGGACAAGACTAGCCACACCCCTGCCCGCCGGGCGCAGATCAACCGGGTGGCGAAGCACCCCTCCGCATCAGGTATTGTTTACGTCGTTGCCGCGGAGCGCCGCCGAAAGGCGGTTCGAAGGGCAGCGGCCCCGGCGGTGTGCCCGAGCGGCCAAAGGGAGCAGACTGTAAATCTGCCGGCTCAGCCTTCCCAGGTTCGAATCCTGGCGCCGCCACACTGGGGAAGACCCCCTCCAAACTGCGGAAACGCAGAGCGGAGGGGGTCTTTTCGTTGGACTGCCACCGGTGGGCTCAGGCGGGGCCTCCGGGGCCCTGCGGCACACTGATCCCATGCCCTCTCGCCGCCGGATCTGCCCCGAGTGCCGCCGCGAGATCGCCGTCGTCGCCGGGCGTTACGCGCGCCACGACCCGCCCGGCGCGCGGGAGAGCGGGGAGCTGACCTCCTGCCCCGGCTCGCGGCAGCCGGCCCAACTGGGTGCGGCGCAACCGTCGTTGGACGGGCACGTCGTCCCGGAGTTCCCGGGACAGCTGCCGCTGTTCTGACGCCGCACCCGGTCCTCGCCCGACCGCTCAGTTCCCGGCGACCGACTTCACCGCCACCGACACCGGGGCGGAGCCGCTGATCAGCTCCAGCGTCAGCCCCGCCGTCGCCGGGGTGTCGATCAGCTCGGCCAGGACGGCGGCCACGTCGTCGCGGGGAATCGGGCCACGCCCCGTCTGCGCCTCCAGGCGGACCAGGCCGGTCCCCGCGTCGTCCGTCAGCTGTCCCGGCCGCAGGATCGTCCAGTCCAGCGCGTCCAGCGACCGCACGTGCGCGTCGGCCTCGCCCTTGGCGCGCAGGTAGACGTCGAAGACCTCGTCCCCCTCGTGCCCGGCGTCCGCGCCCATGGAGGACACGATCAGGAAGCGCCGTACGCCCGCCCGGACCGCCGCGTCGGCGAAGAGTGCCGCCGCCGCCTTGTCCACCGTGTCCTTGCGCGCCGCGCCGCTCCCGGGGCCCGCGCCCGCCGCGAAGACCGCCGCGTCCGCGCCCCGCAGCCGCTCCGCGACCTCCTCGACCGACGCCGATTCCAGGTCCAGCACGACCGGTTCGGCACCGGCCGCCCGCAGGTCGTCCGCCTGCTCGGCCTTGCGGATGATGCCCGCGACCTCGTCCCCGCGTGCGGCGAGCAACCGCTCCAGCCGCAGCGCGATCTGACCATGACCCCCAGCGATGACAATGCGCATGCCTTCGACCGTACGCCCGGACGGCCACCCGCGCCGCACGAGTCCGGTCGCATCACACCCGAGGGAGTCCCGGCCTCACGGCCCCGCGTTCCCGAACCGCCGTGGCCTCCGCGGTGTTGGGGCGGGGGTGTTGGGCGGGAGGGGGCAGCCTCGGCCGGCCCGGGGCGGCCTCAGGGCATCTCGCCCCGGCCCTGCCGGGGCAGTTCCAGTTCCGTTCCGCCCGTCGAATCCCCGTACTCCCGCACCGCGCTCGTACGAGTCACCACCCGCCCCCGGTGCACCACGATCCGGCTGTACGCCAGTGACAGCGCGCCCGCCAGCCGGTCGCCGCGCACCGCGAGCAGTTCGGCCGGGAAACCCGCCTCCACCCGCACCTCGGGCAGGCCCAGAGCCGCCCGCGCGGAGGCGCTCACCGCGTCGTAGGCGTCCTCGGGCCGCAGGCCGTGGCGCGAGGCCAGCAGGTACGCCGCCTCCAGCGGATCCCCGCGTCCCACCGGGTTGGACACGTCCCGCAGCGCCCCGCTCCCGGCCGCGACCCGCACCCCGGCCGCCCGCAGCAGCCGTACCGGAGCGGTGCCGTCGCGGCCGTCGACGGTTCCGCAGCCACCCTGCGGCAGGCACACCACCGTCACCCCGGCCGCCGCCAGCTGGTCCGCGGTCCGGGAGGCCACCTCGGCGGACAGCCGCCCCAGACCGCCGCACGGCCCCAGCGTCACCCCCGGGCGCAGCCCGCCCGCCATCGCCGCCAGCCGGGCCAGCCGGGCCGGATCGGCGGCGTCCGTGTGCAGGTCGACGGGGCAGCCGTGCTCGGCGGCGACGTCGAGCACCGCCTCCACGTACCCCGTCGGGTCGGGGTCCAGATCCGGGCACCCGCCCACCACCCCCGCGCCCATCTTCACCGCGTCGCGCAGCATCGCCAGCCCCTCGGCGCCCGCAACCCCGGTCAGCACCCGCGGCATCGCCACCGTCGTCAGCTCGGCCAGCCCGCGCAGCGCCCGCCTCGCCTGCAGTACGGCGGTCAGGGCGGCCAGCCCCTGGACGTCGCCCACGCGCACGTGGGACCGCAGGGCGGTCGACCCGTGCCCGAGGTGCAGCAGTGCCGCCTCCGTGGCCCGGCACTGGACGTCCCGGGGCTCGTAGGAGACCGGCCCGTCGCCGTCGGCCGTCAGCGCCGTGTCCACGTGCGCGTGGGGCTCGGCCGGGGCCGGGAGCAGCAGGTAGCCGCTCAGATCCACGCGGGTGCCGGTTCCGGGCAGGCCGGCGACCGTCAGGCTGCCGGCGGTGCCGACCGCCTCGATGCGCTCGCCGTACAGCCGGACGTCCACGGTCCGGCCGTCGGTCAGGCGTGCCCCGGTCAGCAGCAGCGAGCCCCGGGCGCCCGGTCCCGAGGCGGAGGACGAGTGGGGTGGCGGCTGCGGCTGGCTGTCGGGCATCGCGCTCCTCTGGGCTCGGGGCTGCGCCGTGGGAGGACGCAAGATCACGCAGAGTGAGTCGAGCCTAGGCCGGTGATCAGCCGGTGGCGCGCAGGAGCGCAATAGTCGTACCGGTGTGGTCCGCCGTACGACCGCGCTCGTGGCGGTACCGGGAGGCGGGCGAGGGAGCTTCCGAACGGATTTGGGTGAACGGCTGCCGAGCGTGTAATGTCTTCATCGCTCGCCCCAATAGCTCAGTCGGCAGAGCGTCTCCATGGTAAGGAGAAGGTCAACGGTTCGATTCCGTTTTGGGGCTCTGGTGAGAGAGGTTCCCGTCGCGAGGCGGGACCCGATCACACCTCAGCGGTGTAGCTCAGTCGGTAGAGCAAGCGGCTCATAATCGCTGTGTCACCGGTTCAAGTCCGGTCACCGCTACTGTCAGTAGCCGATTGCGGGGTCGGTCCTTCGATCGGCTACTCTTCTTGCGTTATATCAGTCCATCCGTTCGTCAAGGAGCACTCACGTGGCTGCCACCGACGTCCGCCCGAAGATCACGCTGGCCTGCGTGGAGTGCAAGGAGCGGAACTACATCACCAAGAAGAACCGGCGTAACAACCCGGACCGTCTTGAGATGAAGAAGCACTGCCCGCGTTGCAACGCGCACACCGCGCACCGCGAAACGCGATAAAACAGGCTCGTACGCGAGGCCGTCCCCGAAGCTGGGGGCGGCCTCGCGTCGTTGTTCATGACGGGCGGTCCGTCATCATGACCGGCAGCCCGTAATCAGGCAGACAGCAGCAGGAGGTGCCGAGCCCATGGCGCTCGACCAGTCCTTCGTGGGGCGGACCTATCCGCCCACCGCGCCCTACGAGGTGGGCCGGGAGAAGATCCGTGAGTTCGCGGAGGCGGTGGGGGACGCCAACCCGGCGTACACGGACGTGGAGGCCGCCAAGGCGCTCGGCCACCCGGACGTGATCGCGCCGCCGACCTTCGTGTTCGCGATCACCTTCAAGGCCGCCTCCCAGGTGGTCGAGGACCCGCAGCTCGGCCTGGACTACAGCCGCGTGGTGCACGGCGACCAGAAGTTCGCCTACGTCCGCCCGGTGCGCGCCGGTGACCGGCTCACGGTCACCTCGACCATCGAGTCGGTCAGGTCCATGGCCGGCAACGAGGTCCTGGACATCCGTGGTGAGGTCCACGACGAGGCCGGCGAGCACGTCGTGACCGCCTGGACCAAGCTGGTGGCCCGCGCGGCCGAGGAGGCGTGAGCATTCGATGACGGCGAAGATCTCCTACTCCGACGTCGAGGTCGGCACCGAGCTGCCCGCCCAGAGCTTTCCCGTGACCCGCGCCACGCTCGTCCGGTACGCGGGTGCCTCCGGCGACTTCAATCCCATCCACTGGAACGAGAAGTTCGCCACGGACGTCGGCCTGCCGGACGTCATCGCGCACGGCATGTTCACCATGGCCGAGGCGATCCGCGTGGTGACCGACTGGGCCGGCGACCCCGGCGCGATCGTCGAGTACGGCACCCGTTTCACCAGGCCCGTCGTCGTCCCGAACGACGACAAGGGTGCTCTCGTCGAGGTCAGCGGCAAGGTCGCCGCCAAGCTCGACGACAACACCGTCCGCGTCGACCTGACGGTGACCAGCGGCGGCCAGAAGGTGCTGGGCATGTCCCGGGCCGTCGTACGGCTGGCCTGAGCGGGACCGGCGAACGCCGCGGCCGCCGTCGTGCCGGGTGCCGGGGTTCGGTAAGGGGCGACCACAAGAGAGGCCGCCCCTTACTCGGCTGCTCGGGTGCTCGGGTTGCTCCGGTCACCCGTGCCGCCCGGCTCGCGCCCCGGCCGCGGCGCGGTCCTGTCGGTGCCGTCTCGTAGTCTTGGGCGCGTGCAGGAACTCCACGACGCCCCCCTCGCCCCGCTGACCACCTTCCGGCTGGGCGGCCCCGCGACCCGGCTGGTCACGGCCACCACGGACGCCGAGGTGATCGCCACCGTCCGCGAGGCCGACGACACCGGCACGCCCCTGCTGCTCATCGGCGGCGGCTCCAACCTGGTCATCGGCGACAAGGGCTTCGACGGCACGGCCCTGCACATCGCCACGCGCGGCTTCACCCTCGACGGCACTCGGCTGGAGCTGGCGGCCGGCGAGGTGTGGACGGACGCCGTGGCCCGCACGGTCGAGGCCGGGCTGGCCGGCGTCGAGTGCCTGTCCGGCATCCCCGGCTCGGCGGGCGCGACCCCGATCCAGAACGTGGGCGCGTACGGCCAGGAGGTCTCCTCCACGATCACCGAGGTGATCGCGTACGACCGCAGATCCGGCGAGACGGTCACGCTCACGAACGAGGAGTGCGCCTTCTCCTACCGTCACAGCCGCTTCAAGGCCCACCCCGAGCGGTACGTGGTGCTGCGCGTCCGCTTCGACCTGGAGGACGCCGGGGGCCTGTCCGGGCCGCTCCGGTACGCCGAGACGGCCCGCGCCCTCGGCGTCGGGCAGGGCGACCGCGTCCCGCTGGCCGCCGCCCGGGAGACCGTGCTGAAGCTGCGCGCCGGAAAGGGCATGGTGCTGGACCCCGACGACCACGACACCTGGTCGGCCGGGTCGTTCTTCACCAATCCGATCCTCACCGACGACCAGTTCGCCGCGTTCCACGCGCGTGTGCGCGAGCGCCTCGGCGACGGCGTGGAACCGCCCGCCTACCCGGCGGGGGAGGGACACATCAAGACCTCCGCGGCCTGGCTGATCGACAAGGCCGGGTTCACCAAGGGCTACGGCAGCGGCCCCGCCCGCATCTCCACCAAGCACACCCTCGCCCTCACCAACCGCGGCGACGCCACCACCGAGGACCTCCTCGGACTGGCCCGCGAGGTGGTCGCCGGCGTCCGGGACGCCTTCGGCATCACGCTGGTCAACGAGCCGGTGACGGTCGGCGTCAGCCTCTGACCCGAAGCCCCGCGAGGCCCCAAGCCCCGCGAGGCCCCAAGCCCCGCGAGGCCCCAAGCCCCGCGAGGCCCCAAGCCCCGCGAGGCCCCAAGCCCCGCGAGGCCCCAAGCCCCGCCGGGACCCCGAGACCCGCAGCCACCCGAACCGGCAGGCCGCCCTAGTAGGCCACCCCGACTCCCTGCTTCACCGTCCGCGCGTCCTGCACCATCGCGAGCATCGCGTGGGCCACGTCCGCGCGGGCCAGGTGGCGGCCCTTGACCGGGGTCCCGCCGATGGCGGTCCGGTAGCGGCCGCTGACCGGCCTGTCCTGCAACCGCGGCGGCCGTACGACCGTCCAGTCCACGGCACTGCGCGCCAGCTCGGCCTCCATCGCGCGCAGGTCGGCGTACACCTCCCGGAAGACGGCCGAGACGATGCCCCGCACGCCGCGGTCCAGCAGCCCCTCGCCCGCCGGCTCCGGGCCGACGGGCGCCGCACTCACCACCAGCAGCCGCCGCACGCCCTCCGCCTCCATGGCGCCCAGCACCGTCCGGGTCAGCCGGGCCGCGACCCCGGCGTCCTTGCGGCTGCGCGCCCCGAGCCCGGACAGCACCGCGTCCCGGCCGGCCACCGCGGGCCGCACCGCCGCCGGGTCGGCCAGATCGGCGCGGAACACCTCCAGGCCCTCGCCGGTCACCGGCAGCCGGGCGGGGTCGCGTACCACCGCGGTCACCCGGTGGCCCGAGCCCAGCGCCTGACGCACGATTTCCTGCCCGACGCCTCCCGTGGCGCCGAAAACGGTCAGTTCCATGGCGAATCCGCCTCTCCAGAGGGTGGGTGAGTATTCACTCACCTCTGCTTCCTCTAGCGTGAGCAAACACTCACCCACCCGTCAAGCGCGTTGGGAGCACCATGCAGTCCGGCAAGCCGACCGCCCGGGAGCGCATCCTGGACGCCGCCCACGAGCTGATGCTGACCATCGGCCTCGCCCGCGCCACCACCAAGGAGATCGCCAGGGCGGCCGGCTGCTCCGAGGCCGCGCTCTACAAGCACTTCGCGAGCAAGGAGGACCTCTTCATCTCCGTGCTCTCCGAACGACTGCCGCGGCTGAGCCCGCTGCTGCGGGGCCTGGCCGCCGAACCCGGCCGGGGCACCCTCGAGGACAACCTGACCGAGGTCGCCCGGCAGGCCGCCCTCTTCTACGAACAGAGCTTCCCGATCGCCGCCTCGCTCTACGCCGAGATCCAGCTCAAGCGGCGGCACGACGACGCCATGCGGGAGATGGGCACCGGGCCGCACCTGCCGATCGAGGGACTCGACCGCTACCTCCGCGCCGAACGCGCCACCGGCCGCATCCACCCGGACGCCGACACCTTCGCCGCCGCCTCCCTCCTCCTGGGCGCCTGCGCCCAGCGCGCCTTCGCCTACGACGCCGCGCCGGACGGACACCTCCCCCCGCTGGACGACTTCGCCCGGCGTCTGGCCCGCACCCTGCTCACCGGGCTCCGCGGCACCCCCCTCGGCGAAAACGCCGTCGCGGACGGCCCCGCCTGACGGCTTTCTCCTTCGCCGCCCGCTCGCGTCACACGATCGTGTACATCCCCCTGCCCCCGGCAAGTGGCCCCGACTGCGCCGCGGCCTCGGGCCCCGGCACCCCCAAGGCGTCGCCAAGGGGCAGGCCACGATCGGGACCTGCCTGCACGGCGAACCGGCCCCGGACCCGGCGATGCCCCGGCGCCCCCGGAAATAGTGATCGCCTTCAAGGCCTGCCCGCCGTACGCCCGCTTCAGGCGACCGGGGCGTGGAGCCAGGCGTCGATGCCCGACAGCAGCTTCTCCTTCTGGTCCTCCGGCGCCGCCGATCCGCGTACCGACTGCCGGGCCAGCTCCGCCAGCTCGGCGTCCGAGAAGGCGTGGTACCGCCGGGCGATGTCGTACTGCGCGGCCAGGCGCGAACCGAACAGCAGCGGGTCGTCGGCGCCCAGCGCCAGCGGCACCCCGGCCTCGAACAGCTTCCGCAGCGGCACGTCGTCCAGCTTCTCGTACACGCCCAGCGCCACGTTCGACGCCGGGCACACCTCGCACGTCACCTGGCGGTCCGCCAGCCGCTTCATCAGCCGGGGGTTCTCCGCCGCCCGCACGCCGTGCCCGATCCGGTCCGCCTCCAGATCGTCCAGACAGTCCCGCACCGACGCCGGGCCGGCCAGCTCACCACCGTGCGGCGCCGACAGCAGCCCGCCGTCGCGGGCGATGGCGAAGGCCCGGTCGAAGTCCCGCGCCATGCCCCGCCGCTCGTCGTTCGACAGCCCGAAGCCGACCACGCCCCGGTCCGCGTACCGCACCGCCAGCCGGGCCAGCGTGCGGGCGTCCAGGGGGTGCTTCATCCGGTTGGCGGCGACGAGCACCCGCATGCCGAGCCCCGTCTCGCGCACCGTCGTGTCCACCGCGTCCAGGATGACCTCCAGCGCCGGGATCAGCCCGCCCAGGCGCGGCGCGTACGACGTGGGGTCGACCTGGATCTCCAGCCACCCGGAGCCGTCCCGCAGATCCTCCTCGGCCGCCTCCCGCACCAGCCGCTGGATGTCCTCCGGCTCCCGCAGGCACGAGCGCGCGGCGTCGTACAGGCGCTGGAAGCGGAACCAGCCCCGTTCGTCCGTCGCCCGCAGTCTCGGCGGCTCCCCGCCGGACAGGGCGTCGGTCAGCGCCTCGGGCAGGCGCACTCCGTACTTGTCGGCCAGTTCCAGCAGGGTGGCGGGTCGCATCGACCCGGTGAAGTGCAGGTGCAGATGGGCCTTCGGCAGCTCAGAGACATCACGTACGTGCTCCATTCCGTGATCCTGCCGTACGTTCCACCCGCCTCGGTAGCGCTTTCCCCGCACGTGGTCTTGCTCGCACAAACGAACGGGGACCACACCTCGACGTCGAGGTGTGGTCCCCGGCCGGGGAAGGACGCCTCAGTCCCGCGCCTCCGCCAGCAGCTTCTGGATCCGGCTCACGCCCTCGACGAGGTCCTCGTCGCCGAGCGCGTACGACAGCCGCAGGTACCCGGGCGTGCCGAAGGCCTCACCGGGGACGACCGCGACCTCGGCCTCCTCCAGGATCAGCGCCGCCAGCTCCACGGTGTTCTCCGGGCGCTTGCCGCGGATCTCCTTGCCGAGCAGGGCCTTCACCGACGGGTAGGCGTAGAAGGCGCCCTCGGGCTCCGGGCAGACCACGCCGTCGATGTCGTTGAGCATCCGCACGATGGTCTTGCGGCGCCGGTCGAAGGCCTCGCGCATCTTCGCGACCGCGTCCAGGCCGCCGGAGACGGCGGCGATCGCGGCGACCTGCGCCACGTTCGAGACGTTGGACGTCGCGTGCGACTGGAGGTTCGTCGCGGCCTTGACCACGTCCTTCGGGCCGATGATCCAGCCCACCCGCCAGCCGGTCATGGCATAGGTCTTGGCCACGCCGTTCACCACGATGCACTTGTCGCGCAGCTCGGGCAGGACCGCCGGCAGCGACACGGCGGACGCGTCGCCGTAGACCAGGTGCTCGTAGATCTCGTCGGTCAGCACCCACAGGCCGTGCTCGGCGGCCCAGCGGCCGATGGCCTCGGTCTCGGTCTCGGAGTAGACCGCGCCGGTCGGGTTGGACGGGGAGACGAAGAGCACGACCTTCGTCTTCTCCGTGCGGGCCGCCTCCAGCTGCTCGACGCTCACCCGGTAGCCGGTCGTCTCGTCGGCGACGACCTCGACCGGGACACCGCCGGCCAGCCGGATCGACTCCGGGTACGTCGTCCAGTACGGCGCGGGGACGATGACCTCGTCGCCCGGGTCGAGGATCGCGGCGAAGGCCTGGTAGATGGCCTGCTTGCCGCCGTTGGTGACGAGGATCTGCGACGCGTCGACCTCGTAGCCGGAGTCGCGCAGCGTCTTCGCGGCGATGGCGGCCTTCAGCTCGGGCAGGCCGCCGGCCGGGGTGTAGCGGTGGTACTTCGGGTCCTTGCAGGCCTCGACGGCCGCCTCGACGATGTAGTCCGGGGTCGGGAAGTCGGGCTCACCGGCGCCGAAGCCGATCACCGGACGTCCGGCGGCCTTGAGGGCCTTGGCCTTGGCGTCCACGGCGAGGGTGGCGGACTCGGAGATCGCGCCGACTCGGGCGGAGACCCGGCGCTCGGTGGGTGGGGTTGCAGCGCTCATGCGGTCCATCGTTCCAGACCGGAAACTTCCCCGGCACACGGGTTTCACGGACTGGGCAGGGCGGGGCAAACGCCGGAACACCAGTCCGGATCCGGCGCGCGGCCAGGGCGATCTTCGGCCGCCGGCCCCCGGCGAAGCCCATTACGGGCGCTTTCTGTTCGACGCCCGGGCCAGGAACACGTACACTCTCACCTCGTTGGCCTTCACCGGGCCGCGCTCGGTCGGCGCACACCATGCAGCCGGTTGGATGCGGTACGTTGGGGGACACGCAAAGGGTCGTAGCTCAATTGGTAGAGCACTGGTCTCCAAAACCAGCGGTTGGGGGTTCAAGTCCCTCCGGCCCTGCTACACACACCTTCGCCAGGATGTGTGCGCATGTACGTACAGCAATGCACCGCCGTGCGGCTCAGACCGGGCGCGGCACGGCCACGACCCGGAATCAGGTGAGGACGAGTGACGGACGCCGTGGGCTCCATCGACATGCCTGATGCCCAGGACGAGGCGCCGGACTCCAAGAAGACGCGCAAGGGCGGCAAGCGAGGCAAGAAGGGCCCGCTGAAGCGCCTCGCGCTCTTCTATCGTCAGATCGTCGCGGAGCTCCGCAAGGTCGTCTGGCCGACCCGAAACCAGCTGACGACGTACACCACTGTGGTGATCATCTTCGTCACCATCATGATCGGCCTGGTCACCCTGATTGACTATGGGCTCAGCAACGCCGCCAGGTACGTCTTCGGCTGAGCCGTGAGCGAAGAGCGCCGAGGTACCCGGCGCTCCTTTCGCGTGTTCCACCCCTATGTATCCAGGAAGAAGCAGCCACCGTGTCTGACCCGAACGTGAACGACGCCGTTGAGCCTCACGGCGAGGGGGCCGAGTCCGTCGAGGACGTGTTCGACGCCGTCGAGGGCGCGGACCACGAGGACACCGAGACCTCCGCCGAGGTCGAGGTCGAGGCTGCCGACGCCGCCGAGGCCGGCGCGGAGGAGTCCGCCGACGAGGCGGAGGACACCGCCGAGGGCGCGGAGGACACCGCCGCCGGGGCCGAGGATGCCGGGGAAGAGACCGCGGAAGAGGCCGATCCCGAGCTGGACCCGATCGAGAAGCTCCGCCGGGAGCTGCGCGGTCTGCCCGGCGAGTGGTACGTCATCCACACCTACGCCGGCTACGAGAAGCGCGTGAAGGCCAACCTGGAGCAGCGCGCCGTCTCGCTCAACGTCGAGGACTTCATCTACCAGGCCGAGGTGCCCGAGGAAGAGATCGTCCAGATCAAGAACGGCGAGCGGAAGAACGTCCGGCAGAACAAGCTGCCGGGTTACGTCCTGGTCCGCATGGACCTGACCAACGAGTCCTGGGGCGTCGTCCGCAACACGCCGGGCGTCACCGGCTTCGTCGGCAACGCCTACGACCCGTACCCGCTGACGCTGGACGAGATCGTCAAGATGCTCGCCCCCGAGGCGGAGGAGAAGGCCGCCCGCGAGGCCGCCGAGGCCGAGGGCAAGCCGGCGCCGCAGCGCAAGGTCGAGGTGCAGGTGCTGGACTTCGAGGTCGGCGACTCGGTCACCGTCACCGACGGCCCGTTCGCCACGCTCCAGGCCACCATCAACGAGATCAACGCCGACTCGAAGAAGGTCAAGGGCCTCGTCGAGATCTTCGGCCGCGAGACTCCGGTCGAGCTGAGCTTCGACCAGATCCAGAAGAACTGACCTTCTGGCGCCAGTACGTCCGAGCAGGTCAGATGGTTGCCGCGGCAGCCGTCTGACCTGCTCGGTTTTTGGCCGCACATCTATACCCGTTATCGTTGTGCGGTATGCCTTCTGTCGGGACAGCGACTCGGCCGAAGGTAGACCCGAATCGAAAGGACCCGGAGAGCCATGCCTCCCAAGAAGAAGAAGGTCACGGGGCTCATCAAGCTCCAGATCCAGGCCGGTGCCGCCAACCCGGCCCCGCCGGTCGGCCCCGCGCTGGGTCAGCACGGCGTCAACATCATGGAGTTCTGCAAGGCCTACAACGCCGCGACCGAGTCGCAGCGCGGTTGGGTCATCCCGGTGGAGATCACGGTCTACGAGGACCGTTCCTTCACCTTCATCACCAAGACGCCGCCGGCCGCCAAGATGATCCTCAAGGCCGCGGGCGTGGAGAAGGGCTCCGGCGAGCCGCACAAGACCAAGGTCGCGAAGATCACCCGCGAGCAGGTCCGCGAGATCGCCACCACCAAGATGCCCGACCTCAACGCCAACGACCTGGACGCCGCCGAGAAGATCATCGCCGGCACCGCCCGCTCCATGGGCGTCACGGTCGAGGGCTGAACCCCACCACCTTCCAGCAGCAGAAGTGGCAGGGCCTGCTCGGCCCGGACCACGACTCCTAAGAAGCAACAGGAGCAGTAGTGAGCAAGCGCAGCAAGTCTCTCCGCGCTGCGGACGCCAAGGTCGACCGGGACAAGCTCTACGCCCCGCTCGAGGCCGTCCGTCTCGCCAAGGAGACCTCCACGACCAAGTTCGACGGCACCGTCGAGGTCGCCCTGCGTCTGGGCGTCGACCCGCGCAAGGCCGACCAGATGGTCCGTGGCACCGTGAACCTCCCGCACGGCACCGGTAAGACCGCCCGGGTCCTGGTCTTCGCGACCGGCGACCGTGCCGAGGCCGCGCGTGCCGCGGGCGCCGACATCGTCGGCGCCGACGAGCTGATCGACGAGGTGTCGAAGGGCCGCCTGGACTTCGACGCCGTCGTCGCCACCCCGGACCTCATGGGCAAGGTCGGCCGCCTCGGCCGCGTGCTCGGCCCCCGGGGTCTGATGCCGAACCCGAAGACCGGCACCGTGACCCCGGACGTGGCCAAGGCCGTCACCGACATCAAGGGCGGCAAGATCGAGTTCCGTGTCGACAAGCACGCGAACCTGCACTTCATCATCGGCAAGGTGTCCTTCGACGACACCAAGCTGGTGGAGAACTACGGTGCGGCGATCGACGAGATCCTCCGTCTGAAGCCGTCCGCCGCCAAGGGCCGCTACATCAAGAAGGCCGCCATCACCACCACGATGGGCCCCGGCGTTCCGGTCGACCCGAACCGCACCCGCAACCTCCTCGTCGAGGAGGACCCGGCCGCGGTCTGAGCCCCCGGCTCACCCTGACGGTCACGGGCCCCGCACCTTCCCAGGTGCGGGGCCCGTTCCCGTTTCCCCTACGGGCGCGCGGATCCTGCGTTAGCGTGCGGGCACGGGTTCGGCGGCCACGGGGACGACGGGCAGGGGGGCGTATGACGGGCACACGCGCGACGCGGCGCACGGCGGCGCTGGCCCTCGCGGCCGTCCTGGCCTGCGCGGCGGCCTGCGCCCCGGCCGGCTCCGGCTCCGACGCCCCGAGCTCCGCCGAGCGGGCGCTGCAGGCGGCGGAGCGCGCCGTCGCCCGGGCCGGCTCGGCCGAGGTCCGGTCGACGACCGTCATGGGCGACCGGCTCTCCCTCGAAGCCGCCGGCACCCTCGGCTGGCGCGACGCCCTCACCGGCACCCTCACCCTCACGTACACCGGCGGCAGCACCGCCGACACCCTGCGCGGACTCGGCACCACCTCCACGGAAGTCCGCTACCTGCCCGAGGGCTACTTCGCGCGGATGGGCGAGGAGTTCGCCGAGCGGGCCGGCGGCCGGCACTGGATCAGATACCGGTACGAGGACCTGGAGAACCTCGGCGACGGCGACGGCGCGGGCGCCGGGACCGGGATCGCGGACGGCCTGCGCTCCAGCACGCCCGACCGGTCCGTGCGGCTGCTGCTGACCGCCGACGACCTGCGCACGACCGGCACACAGACCGTGCGCGGGCGGCGGACCACGCACTACACCGGCACGGTGGACGCCCCCGGAGTCCGCACCGTCGACGTCTGGGTCGACGACCGGGACCTGCTGGTCAAGGAGGTCCAGCGGGGCGGATCCGAGACCGGACGGCTGACCCGGACGACGTACTACACCGACTACGGCACCGCGGTCGGCGCCGAGCCGCCGCCGAGGCGCGACACGGCGGACTTCCGGGAACTGCTGGCCGGCAGGGGCGGAAGCTGAGCTGCGAAAATACCGAGAACGTACACGTGTTCCCCGATAGGGTCCCATCTGTTGTGTGACGATCACACATTCCGTGGGGGGAACGAATGAAGACGTCTGTACGCAGGACCGCCGGCGGCGTCCTCGCCGCCCTGCTGCTCGCCGCCGGAGCCGTGGGCTGCGGCAAGGGCGAGGAGTCGCCGAACATGACGCCGGCCGCGGCCGTGGCCAAGGCGGCGAAGAACACCGAGGACATCACGTCGCTCCGCTACCGGATGACCGGCCGGGCCCCGGAGGAGGGGCGGGTCAAGGCCGAGGCTCGGATGCGGATCGAGCCCACCCCGGCCCTGAGCATGAAGGTGACGGCTCTCGATCAGGGCGCCGACGCCACCGCCGAGATCCGGCTGGTCGACACGGCGCTCTACATCGGCGGGGGTGCCGAGGCCGCCAAGGAGATGGACGACAGGAGCTGGATCAAGTTCGACCTGTCCGGTACGGCCGCCGACAAGGAACTGGACCGGATGGGCGGCGCCTCCCAGGCCGACAAGAACCCGGCGACCGAGTCCACTTTCCTCACCGGCTCCAAGGACGTGAAGAGGGCCGGCAGCGAGACCGTCGACGGCGTCGAGACCATCCACTACACGGGCACGGTCACCCTCGACGACCTGCGCGAGTCCCTGAAGGACGAGGACGAGCAGACCCGCGGGAAGCGGGAGAAGAGCATCGACCAGTACGAGAACATGGGCGTCGACGAGCTCACCATGGACGTGTGGGTCGACGGCGACGACCACACCAAGCAGTTCCGCGTCCGCGGCACCGCCGACAAGGGCCCGCTCGACCTCACCATCACGTTCCTCGGCGTCAACGAGCCGGTGAAGGTCGCGGCTCCGCCCGCCGAGGAGACCGTGGACCTCGCGGAGATGATGCAGGAGACCGCGCAGGGCTGACCCCCTGGCGGCTCGGCCCACCGGGGCTCCGTTCGGGCGATTTGCTCGACGGAGCCCCGTTCCCGTACTCTCCTACAGAAGCCAAAGACCGCTGGTCGTTGCCGCGCGTTCGTCCGAGTGCGCGGTGGCCGAAGGATCCGCTGAACGGCGGACGGCCCGCGCAGGTGACAGTGGAAGAGCTCCCGGAATCCCGGATCGCATGCCTGTTCGCATGCGTGCGAACGTTCCGGTCGAGCTAAGCCCCGTGCGCCTGCGCCGGGGCGTTTCGTTTTCCCCAGTCCTCCTTCGGGTCCGCGCGGTCCGAATCACCCGGAAGGAGGCCGAGGCTCATGGCGAGGCCTGACAAGGTCGATGCCGTCGTGGAGATGCGGGACAAGTTCCGCAACTCCAACGGCGCAGTCGTTACCGCGTACACCGGTCTCACCGTCGCGCAGCTCCAGCAGCTGCGTCGTTCACTCGGTGAGAACGCTCAGTACCGTGTGGCGAAGAACACGCTGACCAAGATTGCGGCCAACGAGGCCGGGATCACCACGCTCGACGACCTGTTCGCGGGTTCGTCGGCCGTCGCCTTCGTGACCGGTGACCCGGTCGAGGCGGCGAAGGGTCTGCGGGACTTCTCCAAGGACAACCCCAACCTCGTCATCAAGGGCGGTGTCCTTGACGGCAAGGCGCTGTCCGCGGACGACATCAAGAAGCTTGCGGACCTCGAGTCCCGCGAGGTTCTGCTCTCCAAGCTGGCCGGTGCCTTCAAGGCGAAGCAGTCCCAGGCTGCCTCCGTCTTCCAGGCGCTGCCGTCGAAGCTCGTCCGCACCGTGGACGCGCTGCGCGCCAAGCAGGACGAGCAGGGCGGTGCCGAGTAACTCGGCTCGCGCATTGATCCGGGCCGCCTGAGGCGGTCGGGGTCGCAGCGGGCCAACGTACGCCCGCCAGTCATGTACATCCGGCACCAGCCGAATTAGTGGAAGGATCGCCCATCATGGCGAAGCTCAGCCAGGAAGACCTGCTCGCGCAGTTCGAGGAGATGACCCTCATCGAGCTCTCCGAGTTCGTGAAGGCCTTCGAGGAGAAGTTCGACGTCACCGCCGCCGCTGCCGCGCCGGTCGTCATGGCCGGCGGTGCCGCTGGTGGCGCCGCCGCCGAGGCCGAGCCGGAGAAGGACGAGTTCGACGTCGTCCTCACCGGTGCCGGTGACAAGAAGATCCAGGTCATCAAGGTCGTGCGTGAGCTGACCTCCCTGGGCCTGAAGGAGGCCAAGGACCTGGTCGACGGCACCCCGAAGCCGGTCCTGGAGAAGGTCAACAAGGAGGCCGCCGACAAGGCCAAGGAGGCCCTCGAGGGCGCCGGCGCCTCCGTCGAGGTCAAGTAAGACCTCCCGGTCGGCCACGACCGTCGCGATGGCGAAAAACAGTTCGCTGGAGCTGTAACGTCTACGCACCGAAGAGCGATCATCCATCCGGGTGGTCGCTCTTCGGCGTTCCTGGGAGGGCGGCCACGGTTGCCTTGCACCCGTCTTCGTGCGGGGTATGGTGATCTTCGTCGTGTCTCCGGGCGTCCAGGTTCGGGCAAGGGGGGCCTTGACGAACCGCACGCAGCGCGCAATTCTCAGGACGCGTCGTCACATCGATCCGGGTTCCGAGGCATGGATCGACGACAAAGAGGGCAGTATCAACGTGCGTTGAGGGCAGGCATGCCGCAGGCGTTGAGAACAGTGAGGGCTGTGAGGGTCTCTGTAGAGCGGGACTGGACATCAGTGTGCCGTGTGGCTACACTGACCCTTTGCGCTGCCTGTTAGCTGCTCCCTGCCCGTCACCAGGGGCATGCCCTCGCTCGAGCACCGACGACCAGACCGCCCTGACCTGGCCTTTTGACCAGTTCGGCGCAGTCTGTCCCGGGGCACCGGTGAGGGGCCGGCACGCGCGTAGTGAGTCCGAGCCCTCGGAAGGACCCCCTCTTGGCCGCCTCGCGCACTGCCTCGACCGCGAATACGAACAACGGCGCCAGCACCGCCCCGCTGCGCATCTCCTTTGCAAAGATCAAGGAGCCCCTCGAGGTTCCGAACCTTCTCGCGCTGCAAACCGAGAGCTTCGACTGGCTGCTCGGCAACGACGCGTGGAAGGCTCGCGTCGAGGAGGCTCTGGACAACGGTCAGGACGTCCCCACCAAGTCCGGGCTCGAGGAGATCTTCGAGGAGATCTCCCCGATCGAGGACTTCTCCGGGTCGATGTCGCTGACCTTCCGCGACCACCGCTTCGAGCCGCCGAAGAACTCGATCGACGAGTGCAAGGAGCGCGACTTCACGTACGCCGCGCCGCTCTTCGTCACCGCCGAGTTCACCAACAACGAGACCGGTGAGATCAAGTCCCAGACCGTCTTCATGGGCGACTTCCCGCTCATGACGAACAAGGGCACCTTCGTCATCAACGGCACCGAGCGTGTCGTGGTGTCGCAGCTGGTCCGTTCCCCCGGTGTCTACTTCGACTCCTCCATCGACAAGACGTCCGACAAGGACATCTTCTCCGCCAAGATCATCCCGTCCCGGGGTGCCTGGCTGGAGATGGAGATCGACAAGCGCGACATGGTCGGCGTCCGCATCGACCGCAAGCGCAAGCAGTCCGTCACCGTCCTCCTGAAGGCGCTCGGCTGGACCACCGAGCAGATCCTCGAGGAGTTCGGCGAGTACGAGTCCATGCGCGCCACCCTGGAGAAGGACCACACCCAGGGCCAGGACGACGCGCTGCTCGACATCTACCGCAAGCTGCGCCCGGGCGAGCCCCCGACGCGCGAGGCCGCGCAGACGCTGCTCGAGAACCTCTACTTCAACCCCAAGCGCTACGACCTCGCCAAGGTCGGCCGCTACAAGGTCAACAAGAAGCTGGGTACGGACACCCCGCTGGACGCGGGCATCCTCACCGTCGAGGACATCATCGCCTCGATCAAGTACCTGGTGAAGCTGCACGCCGGTGAGACCGAGACGGTCGGCGACAGCGGCGAGACGGTCGTCGTCGAGACCGACGACATCGACCACTTCGGCAACCGCCGCCTGCGCAGCGTCGGCGAGCTCATCCAGAACCAGGTCCGCACGGGTCTGGCCCGGATGGAGCGCGTCGTGCGTGAGCGCATGACCACGCAGGACGTCGAGGCGATCACGCCGCAGACCCTGATCAACATCCGGCCGGTCGTCGCCTCCATCAAGGAGTTCTTCGGCACCAGCCAGCTGTCCCAGTTCATGGACCAGAACAACCCGCTGTCCGGGCTGACGCACAAGCGGCGTCTGTCCGCGCTCGGCCCGGGTGGTCTCTCCCGTGAGCGGGCCGGCTTCGAGGTCCGTGACGTGCACCCCTCGCACTACGGCCGGATGTGCCCGATCGAGACGCCGGAAGGCCCGAACATCGGTCTGATCGGCTCGCTCGCCACCTACGGCCGGGTCAACGCGTTCGGTTTCGTCGAGACCCCGTACCGCAAGGTGTTCCAGGGCCAGGTCACCGACCAGGTCGACTACCTCACCGCCGACGAGGAGGACCGCTTCGTCATCGCGCAGGCCAACGCGCCGCTGACGGACGACCTCCGCTTCGCCGAGGCCCGGGTGCTGGTCCGCCGCAAGGGCGGCGAGGTCGACTACGTCGGCCCCGAGGACGTGGACTACATGGACGTCTCGCCGCGCCAGATGGTGTCGGTCGCGACCGCCATGATCCCCTTCCTGGAGCACGACGACGCCAACCGTGCCCTCATGGGCGCGAACATGATGCGCCAGGCCGTTCCGCTGATCCAGGCGGAGTCCCCGCTCGTCGGCACCGGCATGGAGTACCGCTCCGCCGTCGACGCCGGAGACGTCGTCAAGGCCGAGAAGGCCGGTGTGGTCCAGGAGGTCTCCGCGGACTACATCACCACCGCCAACGACGACGGCACGTACATCACGTACCGCCTGGCCAAGTTCGCCCGCTCCAACCAGGGCACCTCGGTCAACCAGAAGGTCATCGTCAGCGAGGGCGACCACGTCATCGAGGGCCAGGTCCTCGCCGACGGCCCGGCCACCCAGCAGGGTGAGATGGCCCTCGGCAAGAACCTGCTCGTGGCGTTCATGCCGTGGGAGGGTCACAACTACGAGGACGCGATCATCCTGTCGCAGCGCCTCGTCCAGGACGACGTCCTCTCCTCGATCCACATCGAGGAGCACGAGGTCGACGCCCGTGACACCAAGCTCGGCCCCGAGGAGATCACCCGGGACATCCCGAACGTCTCCGAGGAGGTCCTCGCCGACCTCGACGAGCGCGGCATCATCCGCATCGGTGCCGAGGTCATCGCCGGCGACATCCTCGTCGGCAAGGTGACCCCGAAGGGTGAGACCGAGCTGACCCCCGAGGAGCGCCTGCTGCGCGCGATCTTCGGTGAGAAGGCCCGTGAGGTCCGTGACACCTCGCTGAAGGTGCCGCACGGCGAGACCGGCAAGGTCATCGGCGTCCGCGTCTTCGACCGCGAGGAGGGCGACGAGCTGCCGCCGGGCGTGAACCAGCTGGTCCGCGTCTACGTCGCGCAGAAGCGCAAGATCACCGACGGTGACAAGCTCGCCGGCCGGCACGGCAACAAGGGCGTCATCTCCAAGATCCTGCCGATCGAGGACATGCCGTTCCTGGAGGACGGCACCCCGGTCGACATCATCCTCAACCCGCTGGGTGTCCCGTCCCGAATGAACCCGGGACAGGTCCTGGAGATCCACCTCGGCTGGCTCGCCAGCCAGGGCTGGGACGTCTCCGGCCTCGCCGACGAGTGGGCCCAGCGCCTCCAGGCGATCAGCGCCGACCGCGTCGAGCCCCGTACCAACGTGGCGACCCCCGTCTTCGACGGCGCCCGTGAGGACGAGCTCGCCGGTCTGCTGGAGCACACCATCCCCAACCGCGACGGCGACCGCATGGTCCTCCCGTCCGGCAAGGCGCGGCTGTTCGACGGCCGCTCGGGTGAGCCGTTCCCGGACCCGATCTCGGTCGGGTACATGTACATCCTCAAGCTGCACCACCTGGTCGACGACAAGCTGCACGCCCGCTCGACCGGTCCGTACTCGATGATCACCCAGCAGCCGCTGGGTGGTAAGGCCCAGTTCGGTGGCCAGCGGTTCGGCGAGATGGAGGTGTGGGCACTCGAGGCGTACGGCGCGGCCTACGCGCTCCAGGAGCTGCTGACCATCAAGTCCGACGACGTCACCGGCCGTGTGAAGGTCTACGAGGCCATCGTCAAGGGCGAGAACATCCCCGAACCCGGCATCCCCGAGTCCTTCAAGGTGCTCATCAAGGAGATGCAGTCCCTGTGCCTGAACGTGGAGGTGCTGTCCAGCGACGGTATGTCCATCGAGATGCGTGACACCGACGAGGACGTCTTCCGCGCGGCGGAGGAGCTCGGCATCGACCTGTCCCGGCGCGAGCCGAGCAGCGTCGAAGAGGTCTGACGGGAGTTCGGTGGGGCCTCTCCGGAGGCCCCGCCGATCCCGCGACCCCCGTTTCAGACCACAGACTTACAACCCTGAGAGGGATTGACGCATAGTGCTCGACGTCAACTTCTTCGACGAGCTCCGGATCGGCCTGGCCACCGCTGACGACATCCGTCAGTGGAGCCACGGCGAGGTCAAGAAGCCCGAGACCATCAACTACCGCACCCTCAAGCCCGAGAAGGACGGCCTCTTCTGCGAGAAGATCTTCGGCCCGACCCGGGACTGGGAGTGCTACTGCGGCAAGTACAAGCGCGTCCGCTTCAAGGGCATCATCTGCGAGCGCTGTGGCGTCGAGGTCACGCGCGCCAAGGTGCGCCGTGAGCGGATGGGCCACATCGAGCTTGCCGCTCCCGTCACGCACATCTGGTACTTCAAGGGCGTTCCGTCGCGGCTGGGCTACCTGCTCGACCTCGCCCCGAAGGACCTGGAGAAGGTCATCTACTTCGCGGCGTACATGATCACGTACGTCGACGAGGAGCGCCGCACCCGCGACCTGCCCTCGCTGGAGGCGCACGTCTCCGTCGAGCGCCAGCAGATCGAGCAGCGCCGCGACGCCGACCTGGAGGCCCGCGCCAAGAAGCTCGAGACGGACCTCGCCGAGCTGGAGGCCGAGGGTGCCAAGGCCGACGTGCGCCGCAAGGTGCGCGAGGGCGCCGAGCGTGAGATGAAGCAGCTGCGCGACCGTGCGCAGCGCGAGATCGACCGCCTCGACGAGGTGTGGAACCGGTTCAAGAACCTCAAGGTCCAGGACCTGGAGGGCGACGAGCTGCTCTACCGCGAGCTGCGCGACCGCTTCGGCACCTACTTCGACGGCTCGATGGGCGCCGCCGCGCTGCAGAAGCGCCTGGAGTCCTTCGACCTCGACGAGGAGGCCGAGCGCCTCCGCGAGATCATCCGCACCGGCAAGGGCCAGAAGAAGACCCGTGCGCTCAAGCGCCTCAAGGTCGTCTCCGCGTTCCTGCAGACCAGCAACAGCCCCAAGGGCATGGTGCTCGACTGCGTCCCGGTCATCCCGCCGGACCTGCGTCCGATGGTGCAGCTGGACGGTGGCCGCTTCGCGACCTCCGACCTGAACGACCTGTACCGCCGGGTCATCAACCGCAACAACCGCCTCAAGCGTCTCCTTGACCTCGGTGCCCCCGAGATCATCGTGAACAACGAGAAGCGGATGCTGCAGGAGGCCGTCGACGCGCTGTTCGACAACGGCCGCCGTGGTCGCCCGGTCACCGGTCCCGGTAACCGCCCGCTGAAGTCCCTCAGCGACATGCTGAAGGGCAAGCAGGGTCGCTTCCGTCAGAACCTGCTCGGTAAGCGAGTCGACTACTCGGCGCGTTCCGTCATCGTCGTCGGCCCGCAGCTGAAGCTGCACCAGTGCGGTCTGCCGAAGGCGATGGCGCTGGAGCTGTTCAAGCCGTTCGTGATGAAGCGCCTGGTCGACCTGAACCACGCGCAGAACATCAAGAGCGCCAAGCGCATGGTCGAGCGCGGCCGCACGGTCGTGTACGACGTGCTGGAAGAGGTCATCGCGGAGCACCCGGTTCTGCTGAACCGTGCGCCCACCCTGCACCGCCTCGGCATCCAGGCCTTCGAGCCGCAGCTGGTCGAGGGCAAGGCCATCCAGATCCACCCGCTCGTCTGCACCGCGTTCAACGCGGACTTCGACGGTGACCAGATGGCCGTGCACCTGCCGCTGTCCGCGGAGGCGCAGGCCGAGGCCCGCATCCTGATGCTGTCCTCGAACAACATCCTCAAGCCCGCCGACGGCCGTCCGGTGACGATGCCGACCCAGGACATGGTGCTGGGCCTGTACTTCCTCACCACCGACGGCGAGGGCCGGGACCTCAAGGGCGAGGGCCGTTCGTTCGCGTCCGTCGCCGAGGCGATCATGGCGTTCGACGCCGGCGAGCTGTCGCTCCAGGCGAAGATCGACGTGCGCTTCCCGGTCGGCACCATCCCGCCGCGCGGCTGGACCCCGCCGGCCGGTGAGGAGGGCGCCGAGGCCGAGGGCGGCTCCGAGTGGCAGCAGGGTGACCCGTTCACCCTGAAGACCACGCTGGGCCGTGCGCTCTTCAACGAGCTGCTGCCCGAGGACTACCCGTTCGTCGACTACGAGGTCGGCAAGAAGCAGCTCTCCGAGATCGTCAACGACCTCGCCGAGCGCTACCCGAAGGTCATCGTGGCGGCGACGCTCGACAACCTGAAGGCGGCCGGCTTCTACTGGGCCACCCGTTCCGGCGTCACCGTCGCCATCTCCGACGTCGTCGTCCCCGACGCGAAGAAGGAGATCGTCCGCGGCTACGAGGCGCAGGACGAGAAGGTCCAGAAGCAGTACGAGCGCGGTCTGATCACCAAGGACGAGCGCACGCAGGAGCTCATCGCGATCTGGACCAAGGCGACCAACGAGGTCGCCGAGGCGATGAACGACAACTTCCCGAAGACCAACCCGATCTTCATGATGGTGAACTCGGGTGCACGAGGCAACATGATGCAGATGCGTCAGATCGCCGGTATGCGTGGTCTGGTGTCGAACGCGAAGAACGAGACGATCCCGCGGCCCATCAAGGCCAGCTTCCGCGAGGGTCTGTCCGTGCTGGAGTACTTCATCTCCACGCACGGTGCCCGTAAGGGTCTGGCGGACACCGCTCTGCGTACCGCCGACTCGGGTTACCTCACCCGTCGTCTGGTCGACGTCTCCCAGGACGTCATCATCCGCGAGGAGGACTGCGGCACCGACCGCGGCCTGCGTCTGCGGATCGCCGAGCGCAACGCCGAGGGCACCCTGCTCAAGGGCGAGGACGTCGAGACGTCCGTGTACGCGCGCTGCCTCGCCGAGGACATCGTGGTCGACGGCAAGGTGCTGGCCCCGGCCGGCACCGACCTGGGCGACGTCCTCATCGAGGAGCTCGTCAAGCACGGCGTCGAGGAGGTCAAGACCCGCTCGGTCCTGACCTGCGAGTCCGCCGTCGGCACCTGCGCCATGTGCTACGGCCGCTCGCTGGCCACCGGCAAGCTGGTCGACATCGGTGAGGCGGTCGGCATCATCGCCGCCCAGTCCATCGGTGAGCCCGGTACCCAGCTGACGATGCGTACCTTCCACACCGGTGGTGTGGCCGGTGACGACATCACCCAGGGTCTGCCGCGTGTCGTCGAGCTCTTCGAGGCCCGTACCCCGAAGGGTGTCGCCCCGATCTCCGAGGCCTCCGGCCGCGTCCGGATCGAGGAGACCGAGAAGACCAAGAAGATCGTCGTCACCCCGGACGACGGCAGCGACGAGACGGCGTACCCGATCTCCAAGCGCGCCCGTCTCCTGGTCAGCGAGGGCGAGCACGTCGAGGTGGGCCAGAAGCTCACCGTGGGTGCCACCAACCCGCACGACGTGCTGCGCATCCTGGGCCAGCGGGCCGTCCAGGTCCACCTGGTCGGCGAGGTCCAGAAGGTCTACAACTCGCAGGGTGTGTCGATCCACGACAAGCACATCGAGATCATCATCCGGCAGATGCTCCGCCGCGTGACGATCATCGAGTCCGGCGACGCCGAGCTGCTGCCCGGCGAGCTGGTCGAGCGCTCGAAGTTCGAGTCCGAGAACCGTCGTGTGGTCCAGGAGGGCGGTCACCCGGCCTCCGGTCGTCCGCAGCTCATGGGTATCACCAAGGCCTCGCTGGCGACCGAGTCCTGGCTGTCGGCGGCGTCCTTCCAGGAGACGACCAGGGTCCTCACGGACGCGGCGATCAACGCCAAGTCCGACTCCCTGATCGGCCTCAAGGAGAACGTCATCATCGGTAAGCTCATCCCGGCCGGTACGGGTCTGTCCCGCTACCGCAACATCCGGGTCGAGCCGACCGAGGAGGCCAAGGCCGCGATGTACTCGGCCGTCGGCTACGACGACATCGACTACTCGCCGTTCGGCACGGGCTCCGGCCAGGCCGTGCCGCTGGAGGACTACGACTACGGTCCGTACAACCAGTAAGGCGTACGTCTGACGCACTGAAGGGCGGCTCTCCATTACGGAGGGCCGCCCTTCGGCGCATCATGGAGGGGATCGCTCGCTCCGGGAGGTGGTCGCCGGTGTCGTACCCCGCATGGCAGCCGTGGTCAGGTGACAACGCCCCGTCGATGCTGGCCTCCCACGCCGACCGGGAGAGAGCCGTGGACGTCCTGCGGGCCGGCTACGGGGAGGGCCGGCTGGACCACTCCGAGTTCGAGAAGCGTGTCGCCCGGGCCTACGCCGCCCGCACGGTGGGGGAGCTGGCCCTGCTGGTCGCCGACCTGCCGCAGGGGCCGGTGACCCGGGCGGTGGCGGCGACCGGGCCGGTGCCGGGCACCTTCCTGGCCCGGCCGCAGCGCACGAACGGCAAGGCGGTCGCCTCGATGGTCTGCGGAATCCTCTGCCTGTTCACCGGCGGGTTCACCGGGCTCCCGGCGGTGATCCTCGGCCACATGGCACAGTCCGAGATCCGCCGCACCGGTGAGGGCGGCGACGGCTTCGCGGTGACCGGCCTGGTGCTCGGCTGGGTGTCGGTGGCCGGCTGGGCGCTGGTGATGGTCATGTTCGGCCTGCTCGCCCTGCTGGCCGGCACGAGCTGAGGGGGACCGGCGGCCGCCCCGGGCCCGTACGGGAACACCGGCGGGCCGCCGGCGCCCTCATGCGCCGGGGTCGCGGAGCCGCCACTCGCCCGTGGTGTCGACGCGCAGCACACAGGGGCCCGGGACCGGGACGGTCAGCCGCGCGCGGCCCCCGCCCTCGGCGAGCAGACCCGCGGGGCGGAACGAGCGCGTCAGCTGCCGCACGGTGAACGCCGCGTCGCCCAGGTGCTCGAACCCCACCGTCCGGGACGCACCGCGCTTGAGCACCGTCTCCGCGCCACGGCCCCGCAGCAGACCGCCGTCGGACAGCCGCCGCGCCTCACTGATGGGACGCAGGGCGAGCCGCCACGGCCCGCAGGCGGTGACCTCCACGAACAGCGACTCGGCGTCCTGCGGAGCCACCCCCACCTGCGCGCTCGTGGGCCCCAGCACACCGTCCAGCAGGAGCTCCCGGCGCCCGCCCCGCCCGGAGCGGGTGTGCACGGAGAAGCGCTGCGCCACGTCCGTCTCGAAGACCAGCACCGCGGGCACACCCGGGGCGGGCCTCGGCACGGCCAGTTTCATCGTGCCCTGGCCCCTGCTCCAGTCGAGGCCGGAGGTGGCACGGGAGGCGGCGGCGAGCCGGCCGAGGGCCGCCCGGCCGTGCGCCAGGATCGCCGGGACCTGGCCGGGGGCGGCGTGCTTGGCCTGCTCGTAGGCGTCGAGCGCCGCCTGGTAGTCGGCCAGTTCGCCGGTCCCGGTCGCCTCGGCGGGGGAGTACGGGTGGGCGTGCAGCAGCTCGCCCACCGGGTGATGGCCCGCTCGGCCTCCGCGGTGGCCTCGGCGGTGACCCGCGGTGGGTCGTGCCGCGGCTCCGGGAGGGCGTCGGGGCGGCGGGCCCGGCCCCGGTGCCACGCGACCGCGGGCGGCAGCACCAGGGCCGCGTACAGCAGCAGGACGGCCGGCCCGTCGCCGAGCGGGAGTGTGCCGATGGTGAAGAGCACGAGCAGGAACGTGAGGGTGCCGCTGATCCAGCCGTACAGGAGGGCCTTCGGCCAGCGCCGGGTGCGGTTCATGGGTGTTGCTCCCTCCCCCTGGGTTCGGCTTCAGGGTGCGGGAGGGCGGTTCCGGCACGCAGCTGCCGGACTCGGCCGACTTGCGGCGCCGGCCGCTGCCGGGAAGCGGCAGTGGGCGGGTGGTCGCCGGGCTTCCGGTGCCCGCCCGGTGCTCGTCCGGTGCCCGTCGGGCGTCAGGGCCGGGGCTGGAGGTACGGCTGGAGGTGGTGCAGCCGGGTGTAGTGGTCCGGATGCGAGGACAGCAGCTTGCCGACCGGGGACTCGGCCACCGGTACGCCGCCGTTCTGGGCCGTGAGCGCGGCGATCTGCTGCTGCTCCTGCTGGTGCAGCTTCTCCAGTACGGCGGCCAGCATCGGGGCGAAGCCGAGTGCGGCGGCGTGCTGGTCGGCCCGCAGCTCGGCGCGGCGGCCGACGGCGGCGAGCGCGTACGGCACGCCCAGGAGCAGCAGCGGCAGGCCGTACAGCGTGCTGATGGTGGCCAGCGCGACGGCGCCGACGAAGAGGCCGAAGAACAGCACGCCGAAGCAGGAGAAGACGCGGGACACCCGGAACATGAACCCGGTGACCGCGCGCAGCACCCGCCAGGCGATCCGGCCGGGCAGCGCGTACCAGTAGCCGAGCAGCCCGGACCAGGCGTGGCCGCCGACGTGGTGGCCCAGCTCGTGCGCCAGTACGGCGGCCAGCTCGCCGTTGGGCAGCCGGTTCATGGCGAAGCGGGTGACGCCGACGATGTGGCCGGCCGCGGCGACCGCGTTGAGGCCGTCGCTGTCCTCGACCCACAGCTCGTAGTTCCGGCCCTCGACGCCGGCCCGGGCGGTGACCTCGCGCCAGACCGGTTCGAGTTTGGCTCGTTCTTGCGGGGTGGGGTAGCGCAGCCGGAGCAGATGGCGTGCGAGGGCGCTTTCGGTGGGGCGGTGGAAGACGAGTGCGCCGCTCGCCAGCCAGGCCAGGACGAGCAGGAAGCCGAGGTCGCCGAAGACCAGCGAGAGCAGGGCGACCACGACCAGGCTGCACAGGAAGTTCGGCAGCTGGAGGAGGAGGCTGCCGAAGGCGGTGGCGTCGGTGCGGCGCTGCTGGGCGGAGATGTGGACGCGCCCGCGGTCGGTGCTGATGTGGTGCGGGTGCGCCGGGTCGTCCGGGGCGGGCGGCGTGGGGACGCCATGGAGGTGGGGGGTCTGCTGGGGGTACGGCGGCGGGGCGGAGGGCGCGGCCGCCGCGGGCGTCGGGGTGGCGCCGGGGTAGGCCGGGGGCTGTGGCGCCGCAGCCGGGTACGGGGCCGGCGGGGGCGTCGCGGGGTGGGGGTACTGCGGAGGGACCTGGGGGTGGGGGTGGGCGGCCTGCGGCGGGATGCCGGCTTGGGCGTGGGTGTGGGGGTGGGCGCCTTGCGGCGGGGTGCCGGCTAGAGGGTGAGGCTGGGCGTTCGGCTCCGGGTACTGCGGGGGAGCGGGAGTGGGTGCCTGGGCGGCCTGGGGGTACTGCGGCCGGGCCTCGGCGGTGGGCGGCTCGGGGTACTCCGGAGGGACCGGCGGGGGCTGGGTCATCGTGCTTCCTTCGCGTGATGTGGGCGGTGGCCGGCCCGTGGGTCAGCCGATCAGGAGGGAGGCGGGCAGCAGGAGCGTCCCGGCGCAGAAGGCGATCAGCCCGGCGCGGATCCACTGGTGCTTGCGCCAGGCGATCCGGCTGGTCTCGGCCAGCGCCGTGGTCAGGCCGGCCGCGGGATCGGCCTCGGTGTCGGCGAGCGCGGCCTCCAGCCGGTCCACCCGGACGGCCCGCTGGATGTCGCCGAAGTAGGACAGGGGCTGGCCCGGCGCCCAGGTGCCGGTGCGGTAGCGGGGCAGGACGGCCAGGAGCAGCGCGAACAGGGACAGGGCGAGCGCGACGATCCCGGCCCACCACACCGCGGTGCCGGGCGCCGAGAGGGAGCCCGGGGACCAGTTGCGTCCGGCGAGCAGCGCGCTGAACACACCGGCGATCATGCCGAGTGCGGCGACCAGGACGGCCGCCTTGCTGTCGGCGCGGGCTATCTCGGTACGCAGGTCGGTCAGGAGCCGCTCGCACAGCTCCGCCCGGGGTGATGCGACGGGGGTGTCCGTCGTCGGGGCGGGCACCGGGTCGACCGTCGTCATGGACCGGTCTCCTCCCTGCCGGTGCCGTCCGGGTGTCCGGTGCCGTCCGGCACGGTGGCCGGCGGCTGCTCCGCACCCTCGGTGGCACCGGGTGCGGCGGGCGGTCGCGTCGGCGCCGGGTCCGGGTCCGGGGGCGCGGTCGGGGTGCTCCCGTAGCCGGGCGGCGGCTGCCAGGCGGGGACGGTGGGCTGCGGTGGGTACGCGGCCGGCGGCGGTGACGGTGGCGCGGCCGGCACGGTCGGCGGGGCGTAGGGCATGGGTGCGGGCCCGTCCGGCACGGTCGGCGGGGCGTACGGCGTGCCGGGTCCGTAGGGGCCGGTGACCTGTGGTGGCGGTGCGGCGGCGGGCGACGGTGGCCCGGCGGGCGACGGCGGCGAGGTTGCCGGTGGCGTGGCGGGCGGCGGTGGGGTGTCGTACGGCTGTGGGTTGTATGGCTGCGTGCTGGACGGCTGTGCGCCGTACGGCTGTGGGTTGTCTGGCTGCGTGCTGGACGGCTGTGCGCCGTACGGCTGTGGGTTGTCTGGCTGCGTGCTGGACGGCTGCGCGCCGTACGGCTGTGGGTTGTATGGCTGCGCGCTGGACGACTGTGCGCCGTACGGCTGTGCGTCGGACGGCTGCGCGCCGTACGATTGTGCGTCCCCCGTGCCGCTGCTCCCGGTGCCGCCGCCCCCGGTCCCTTGATCCGGCGAGGGCAGCAGCGGCGGGGTCTGGGGAACCCCCGGGAGGCGCTGGTTCAGGATGTCGCTGACCGTGCGCAGTGCCAGCTGCTTGGGGCCCTCCAGCTCGAACCTCTCGGCCCCCTCACCGCCGAGCAGCTCCTTCACCAGGTCCATCTGCGCCTGGATCATCCGGAGCTGGTCCTCCCGCATGCTCTGCATGACCAGCCGGGAGTCCTCGGGATGCTGGGCCAGGTGCAGTGCCCAGGACTGCACGCCGCCCTGCGACAGATGCCACTGGTAGAACTCGATCTTCTGCGCCTCGATCTTCTGCAGCTCCAGCATCTGCTGCCCCTGAAGCATCGCCTGCTCGTGCTGCCAGCGCTGCTGCTGGAGGGCCAGCTCCTGCTGCTGCCGCCCGTAGTCCATGGCCCGGCCCAGCTGGAGGGCGTCCTGCTGCCGGTTGCGCTGGTCCACCTCGACGTCGACCTGCATGCCCTGCCGGGCCACCCGGATCTGCTCCGCGGCGGAGTGGTCGATCGCCTGGAGCCGCTGCTGGTGGTCGATGTTCGCCTGGTCGCGCCGCAGCCGCAGCGTCCAGGTGACCTGGAGGCCGGCGGGCGCGCCGAGCGGGCCGACGACGGTGACCGCGCGCAGCAGCTCCCCCTCCGCCGCCGCGCTGTCGGCGATGGCGAAGCGGCGCGTGACCGGCCGTGCCGCCTGCTGGAGCTCGCCGAGCAGCAGGGCGGGCACGTCCCGGATGCCGCTCGCCACGAACCGCGCCGGGTCGACCACCTGCCAGGAGACGTCCACCTCGGCGGTGAACTCGAAGGCGTCGTTGTCGCTGGGCAGCGCCAGCGTGTCGGTGAACGGGTGGACGCCCATGTCCACCTCGTACACGGCCGTGTAGCGGCGGGCCGCGATCTCGCTGCGGGTCGGCCGTCTGGGCGGCGGGTACGCCTCGTACCCGCCCTTCGGTGTGGAGAAGACCAGCGCGTGGTCGATGCGGACGACGTGCTTCAGCGACAGTTCGAACCGGGACAGCTGCCGCACGGTGAGTACCGGGTCGATCAGCCGGGTGTGCCGGTCGGCCGGCTGCTGCCACTCGGGCGGGCGGTGGAAGGAAGGCATCACGCGTCTTTCGTCAGCGGGGTGGAAGCGTGCTCAGCAGGCGGGCGGCGACGTCCGGCGGAGGGTTGCCGTCCTCGCCGGGCATGGTGCGCAGCAGATGGCTCAGCCGCTGGTACTCGGGCGGGCTGGTGACGAGCCTGGGCAGCAGCGCGGCGAGCGCCCACTCGGTGGCCGTGGAACGGTCGGCGATCAGCACCCACTTGCGCAGCACGTCCAGCGCGGGCCGGGTGTGGTGCGGGTCGCCGAGCGCCGCGCGCCACAGGTGCGCGATGCCCCGGGCGGCGTCGTCGTGGTCGGTCGCGGCACGGGCGTACCAGTCGAGGACGAGCGGCCGGCCGTACCGGTCGTCGCCCTCGGTGTGGCAGCAGGCGTTGAGGAAGCCGCCCAGCGCCAGGTCGTGCACGCCCCGGTCGTCGTCGAGGTGGTCGCGCAGCTCGGTGAGGACCTCCGCCGCGGCGGACGACAGCAGCAGCAGCTCCACGGCCTCGGCCAGCTCCCGCGCCGTCTCCAGGTCGAAGTCGTCCGGATCGCCGGAGCGCCGGTACAGCTCGCGGGTGGCGTCGCGCAGTGCGGCCAGCGCCTGCTGCGGCCGCTCCGGGCCGATCAGCGCGTACGCCCGCACCGCGACCCAGCGCAGCCGCCGGTCCTCGGCGGTGGACCAGGCGTCGAGGATGCGCGGGATGTTGGGCGTGTCGATGTGGTGGGCCAGCGTGAGCGCGTTGACCGCGACGAGCCGGTGCCGGAACCGGTTGGAGGTCGCCCACGGCTCGATGACCAGTGCCATCGCGGACGGCAGGTCGGTACGGGCCAGGACGGCGACGGTCGAGGCGGCCCGGGTGCGCACCAGCGGGCGGCCGTCGTCGGCGAGCCGGCGCAGCCACTCGATCAGCGCGGGCCGGGCGGAGGGGTGGCCCGTCCACACCTCGCGCAGCAGCACCAGCGACGCCCGCTCGTCGACGAACTGCGCCTTCGACTGCGTCACCGGCCCCCACTCGGTGTGCTCGTCGGCCTCGTAGCGGCGGGCGCGGGCGAGCTGGAGGCGCTTGCCGATGTGGGTGCCGAAGACCGGGACCTCGGGAACGCGGGCGGGGTTCTCCGTCTTCTGCAGGAAGCGGTAGAGCAGATCGCTCAGCTCGGCGGTGAGGGCGTAGGGCCCGTCGTCGAAGGCGGCCAGGGCGATGAGGAACGCCTTGTCGCGCAGGTGGACGGCGCTCTCGTCCTCCTCGAACCACTCCCGGACCTGGTTCTCCAGCGCCGCGAGGGAGAATTCGGCGATCTCCTGCTCGCCGATCTCCCCGGCGGCGTACCGGCCCAGCGTCCGCGCGAAGGCGGCGACCTCGCGGAGCTGGTGGCTGCGGCCCAGGAACTCCTTGACGTCCGGCAGCCCGAGCAGGCGTTCGGCCGTCTCCGCGTCGGTCCGGATGCGCAGGTGCGCGGTGAGCACGTCGGCGGCGGCCGGCGGCTCCCAGCGGGCGACCGGTACGTCCTCCAGTACGGCGGTGGGGCCGACGGTGATCACCAGGTGGGCGTCGCGCTCGGCGAGCCGGTTCGCGGCGGCCAGCAGGTGGGTCTCGCGCAGGGCGTCGCCGCGGCGGGTCGCCAGGTCGCACAGGACGTACCCGCGGACGCGTCCGGCGTCGTCGTCGTCCTCGCCGGACGTGCCGAACCGGTCGGCGAGGACGCCGGAGGAGATGTCGCGGTCCAGCGCGTGCACGGGCGTGGCACCGAGCCGGCGCAGCAGCATCAGGGCGGCCGTGCGGCGGCCGGTGAAGCGGGCCCCGGACAGCACCAGGACGCGGTCCCGGCGCAGCCGGTCCACGAGCTCGTCGACGGCGCCGTCGGCGGCCACGAAGGAATCGGCGAGCCGGTCCAGGGTGCTGCGGGGGATCTCGCCCGAGGCGGCGGCCGTCGTGGACAGGCCGGAGAGCGACCACTGGTGGATCTCCGTCTTGGCGCCCATGACCACGTCGCCGGTGACCCGGCCGCCCGAGACGCCGTGCTGGTCCCCGGCGGTGTAGCCGCCGCCGAAGCGGGTCCGCGCGCCGATGTTCATGGTGCGCGGGCTGTGGTCGACCAGGTCGCGCCGGGCCGACCAGGCGTTCTGCGGCTGGTCCTGCTCCTCGGACTCCTCGGTGCCGCCGTCCCTGCGGGCCTCGTCCGGGGCGCCGTCGCCCTGGTCGAAGCCCTGGTGGAAGCCCTGGTCGGCGCCCTGGCCGGTGCCGCCGCCGGGCGCCGCCGGGCCGCTGCCGCCCGGGGCCGCCCCGGCCTGCGGCTCCTGGCCGCTCACGACCGCTCACCCCGCTCGGTCTTGGCGCCCATGACCACGTCACCGGTGACCCGGCCGCCCGAGACGCCGTGCTGGTCGCCAGCCACATAACCGCCGCCGAAGCTGACCGTGCCGCCGTTGACGTTCAGGACCGGACCCGGCGCCGGGGCACCGCCCTCCGCTCCGGCCCGCGCCGGACGGCTCGCGTGGGAACCGTCCGGCTCGGGTGCCGTCGGGTGGCTCGCGTCGGCGCCGTCCGGCCCGGATGCCGCGGGCGCCGGGCGGTCCCCCGAACCGCCCGGCGCCTCCCCCGTCCCCCCTTCACCGTGGTCCTTCGCCGCTTCGGCGGGCAGCGGTCCGTGCAGCCATGCCGTCAGCGGGCCGTTCTTGCTGCCCACCGTCACGCGGTGGAAGTCGGCCGCCGGGATGCCGGGGTGGTCGTGCCGTACGACACCGGCGTGCAGGGCGTCCGAGACGCACAGCGCGAAGTCGTCGGCACGCTCCCGCAGGGCGGCGCGGAGCAGTCCCGCGTCCAGCAGCCGGCAGGCGTGGTTGAGGTCGGAGCCGACCCAGCCGTCGTGCCGGTCGACGGCCACGTAGCCGGTGGCGACGACGCCGCGCAGCCGGATCTGCGCCGAGCGGGACGCCATGCGGTTGACCGCCCGCAGCTGTGCCGGGACCTCGGTGAGCAGGGCCCGCAGCAGCGCGGTGACCGGGGCGTTGGCGTCGATCAGCTCCATCACGGAGTCCCCGCGGTCCGCCCGCATCCGGCGGGTCTCGTCGATGCCCGCGGTCTCCAGCGTGCGGTCGGTGATGTCGTAGAGCATGCGGCGCAGGTACGCCTGCTCCACGTCGTCACGGTCGCTGAACCTCTCGATGTCCAGCAACAGGATCGTGCGGCTCACGGGGTCGGTCATGGTCGCCCTTCGAACGGTGGGGGTCGCGCAGGGCAGCAGAGTGGCGGGAGCGGGGGGTGGGGCGTGAGGGCGGATGACGCAGTCGAAGTGTGAACGGGTACACACAACGCGGCGCGCGGCGGACCGGCGTGCGACCTGGCGCACGCGAGAAGGGGTTCCGCCCCCGCCGCCCCTACCCGTCCCGCCCCCTGGGGGCTGCGCCCCCAGACCCCCCTTGTCCGGCCTGGACGGCCTCGTCCTCAAGTGCCGGACGGGCTGGTCAGTCAGCCCCTCCGCGTTTGAGGAGCGGGGCTCCGGGGGCGGAAACCCGGCGACCGTACTACCCCTGACCCCCCGGCCGCGTCGCCGTCTCCCCCTCCGGGGTCCTCGCCGGGGACGGCATCCCGGACGCCGGGTGGTCCGTCGCCGCGATCCGGCGCAGCACGTCGGGGCGCAGGATCATCAGCGTGCGGCGGCCCGTGGCGACGGCGTCCTTCTCCCGCAGCTCGCGCAGCAGCCGCTGCACCATCTCCCGGGACGCGCCCACCGAACCGGCCAGCTCCTGCTTGCTGAGCGGTACGGCGAGTTCGATGCCGTCGTCCGTGCGCCGGCCGTGGCTGCGGGCGAGGTCCAGCAGCAGGACCGCGAACCGCTGCCGGACGTTCATCGAGGCGAACTCCAGGCGCCGCCGGTCGGCCGCCCGGGTCCGGTCCGCGGTCAGGCCGAGCAGGGCGAAGGACACCGCGGGGGAGCGGCCCAGGAAGTCCTTGAAGCGCTCGTGCTCCACGGCCACCGCCCGCACCGGCTCCAGCGCGGTCACCGTCGCCGACCGCGGGCGCCCGGTCAGCGCCGCCGACTCGCCGACGACGTCGCCGGCACCGCGCAGCGCGAGCAGCGCCTCGTAGCCGTTGGCCGCCGCGGCCGTGACCTTCGTCCAGCCCTGCACCAGGAAGAGCACGTGCGACGACGGCTCGCGCTGGTGGAGCAGCGTGACCCGGGGCGCGAAGCGGAGCTCCCGGCCGAGCGCGAGCAGCGCCGTCCGGTCCTGGCTCTCCAGGCGCGCCAGAAAGGGCACCCGGTCCTCCAGACCCCCGTCGTCCGGTCCGTACGGCGCCGACTCCATCAGGCTGCACACCCCCGTTACGCTGCGGCGGACGGATCAAAGTACTGAGTGGCGCCTTTGTAAAGGGCGCGATCCGGCCAACCCCGGCGCCCCGGCCAGTCCGGCGCTCCGGCCGCCCCGGCGCACGGCCGGCGGTGCCGGTTCCGGCCCGTTCCGCGGTCCCGGGCGGCGGCCGTCGGGGAAGCGCTGGTCAGTGGCGGGAACGCGGAGGACGAAGGTGAGAAGTCCGGCGTGTCGGGCCGCGCTCCATTTGTTTTGACCGAAGTCCGTGAGGTAGGTACGCTCAGACCTTGTGCCTGGGGTGTGCCCTGGTCTTCGTGCGTGCCTTCGACCGTACAGAGGCCGGTAGCGGCCACCGTAATCTGCGCTTATTTCGCCTGGCGGCGAAAGTCCGCGGGATTCGACACACCCGACCGCGTGGGTCGGCGATGTTCCAGGTTAGCTGTACCCATCGGCACACAGAAACCGGAGAAGTAGTGCCTACGATCCAGCAGCTGGTCCGCAAGGGCCGGCAGGACAAGGTCGAAAAGAACAAGACGCCCGCACTCGAGGGTTCCCCCCAGCGTCGCGGCGTCTGCACGCGTGTGTTCACGACCACCCCGAAGAAGCCGAACTCGGCCCTGCGTAAGGTCGCGCGTGTGCGTCTGACCAGCGGCATCGAGGTCACCGCTTACATTCCGGGTGAGGGACACAACCTGCAGGAGCACTCCATCGTGCTCGTGCGCGGCGGCCGTGTGAAGGACCTGCCGGGTGTTCGCTACAAGATCATCCGCGGTTCCCTCGACACCCAGGGTGTCAAGAACCGCAAGCAGGCCCGCAGCCGTTACGGCGCCAAGAAGGAGAAGTAAGAATGCCTCGTAAGGGCCCCGCCCCGAAGCGTCCGGTCATCATCGACCCGGTCTACGGCTCTCCTCTGGTGACCTCCCTGATCAACAAGGTGCTGCTGAACGGCAAGCGCTCCACCGCCGAGCGCATCGTCTACGGCGCCATGGAGGGCCTGCGCGAGAAGACCGGCAACGACCCGGTCATCACGCTCAAGCGCGCTCTCGAGAACATCAAGCCGACCCTCGAGGTCAAGTCCCGCCGTGTCGGTGGTGCCACCTACCAGGTTCCGGTCGAGGTCAAGCCCGGCCGTGCCAACACGCTGGCGCTGCGCTGGCTGGTCGGTTACTCCCGCGCCCGTCGCGAGAAGACCATGACCGAGCGTCTGCTCAACGAGCTCCTCGACGCCAGCAACGGCCTCGGTGCCGCTGTGAAGAAGCGCGAGGACACGCACAAGATGGCCGAGTCCAACAAGGCCTTCGCGCACTACCGCTGGTAGTCGCTTCCCCCATCGAGACCGAGAGAAGACTGAAGCCTTATGGCTACCACTTCACTTGACCTGGCCAAGGTCCGCAACATCGGGATCATGGCCCACATCGACGCGGGCAAGACGACCACCACCGAGCGGATCCTGTTCTACACCGGTGTGTCCTACAAGATCGGTGAGGTCCACGACGGCGCTGCCACCATGGACTGGATGGAGCAGGAGCAGGAGCGTGGCATCACGATCACCTCTGCTGCCACCACCTGCCACTGGCCGCTGGAGAACGTCGACCACACGATCAACATCATCGACACGCCGGGCCACGTCGACTTCACCGTCGAGGTGGAGCGTTCGCTGCGCGTGCTCGACGGTGCCGTGACGGTGTTCGACGGCGTCGCCGGTGTCGAGCCGCAGTCCGAGACGGTGTGGCGTCAGGCGGACCGCTACGGCGTTCCGCGT
Source organism: Streptomyces hamibioticus (assembly GCF_047946815.1). NCBI lineage: Bacteria > Bacillati > Actinomycetota > Actinomycetes > Kitasatosporales > Streptomycetaceae > Streptomyces > Streptomyces hamibioticus. Next base: position 3,029,563 of record NZ_JBKKQY010000001.1, on the reverse strand, counting down.
ATCTGCTTCGTCAACAAGCTCGACCGCACCGGTGCCGAGTTCCACCGCTGCGTCGACATGATCACCGACCGCCTGGGCGCGCAGCCGCTGGTCATGCAGCTGCCGATCGGTGCCGAGGCCGACTTCAAGGGCGTCATCGACCTCGTGACGATGAAGGCCCTGGTCTGGTCCGCCGAGGCCACCAAGGGTGAGATGTACGACACCGTCGACATCCCGGACACCCACGCCGAGGCTGCCGAGGAGTACCGCGGCAAGCTGCTGGAGGCCGTCGCCGAGAACGACGAGGAGATGATGGAGCTGTACCTCGAGGGCCAGGAGCCCTCGGTGGAGCAGCTGTACGCGGCGATCCGCCGCATCACCATCGCCTCCGGCAAGGGCTCGGGCACCACGGTGACCCCGGTGTTCTGCGGCACCGCGTTCAAGAACAAGGGCGTCCAGCCCCTGCTCGACGCGGTCGTGCGCTACCTGCCCTCCCCGGTCGACATCGAGGCCATCGAGGGCCAGGACGTCAAGGACCCGGAGACGGTCGTCAAGCGCAAGCCGTCCGACGACGAGCCGCTGTCGGCGCTGGCGTTCAAGATCATGAGCGACCCGCACCTCGGCAAGCTCACCTTCGTCCGCGTGTACTCCGGCCGCCTGGTCTCCGGTACCGCCGTGCAGAACTCGGTCAAGGGCCGCAAGGAGCGCATCGGCAAGATCTACCGCATGCACGCGAACAAGCGTGAGGAGATCGAGTCGGTGGGCGCCGGCGACATCGTCGCCGTCATGGGTCTGAAGCAGACCACGACCGGCGAGACGCTCTGCGACGAGAAGAACCCGGTGATCCTGGAGTCCATGGACTTCCCGGCGCCGGTCATCGAGGTCGCGATCGAGCCGAAGTCGAAGGGCGACCAGGAGAAGCTGGGCGTCGCGATCCAGCGCCTGGCCGAGGAGGACCCGTCCTTCCAGGTCCACACCAACGAGGAGACCGGCCAGACCGTCATCGGCGGTATGGGCGAGCTTCACCTCGAGGTGCTCGTGGACCGCATGAAGCGCGAGTTCAAGGTCGAGGCCAACGTCGGCAAGCCGCAGGTCGCGTACCGCGAGACCATCCGCAAGTCGGTCGAGAAGGTCGAGTACACCCACAAGAAGCAGACCGGTGGTACCGGTCAGTTCGGTAGGGTCATCATCTCGGTCGAGCCGATCGAGGGCGGCGACGCCTCGTACGAGTTCGTCAACCAGGTCACCGGTGGTCGTATCCCGAAGGAGTACATCCCTTCGGTCGACGCCGGCTGCCAGGAGGCCATGCAGTTCGGCATCCTTGCGGGCTACGAGATGACGGGCGTCCGGGTGACGCTGCTCGACGGTGCCTACCACGAGGTCGACTCCTCCGAGCTCGCGTTCAAGATCGCCGGTTCGCAGGCCTTCAAGGAGGCCGCGCGCAAGGCCAGCCCCGTGCTCCTGGAGCCGATGATGGCCGTCGAGGTCACCACGCCCGAGGACTACATGGGTGACGTCATCGGTGACATCAACTCCCGCCGTGGCCAGATCCAGGCCATGGAGGAGCGGGCGGGTGCCCGCCTCGTGAAGGGCCTCGTGCCCCTGTCGGAGATGTTCGGCTACGTCGGCGACCTCCGCAGCAAGACGTCGGGTCGCGCAAGCTACTCGATGCAGTTCGACTCCTACGCCGAGGTTCCGCGGAACGTCGCCGAGGAGATCATCGCGAAGGCCAAGGGCGAGTAACGGACCGCGCGTCCACGCCGTAGGCTTGACTCCGGAGCCTTGAGGGGCAAACAGCCGCAAACGCGGATGTTTGCCCTGGGGGCCCGGGCTTTAACAGCAAAGATCACCTGGCGCCGATGAAGTAAGGCGTACAGAACCACTCCACAGGAGGACCCCAGTGGCGAAGGCGAAGTTCGAGCGGACTAAGCCGCACGTCAACATCGGCACCATCGGTCACATCGACCACGGTAAGACCACCCTGACGGCGGCCATTACCAAGGTGCTGCACGAGGCGTACCCGGACCTGAACGAGGCCACCCCGTTCGACAACATCGACAAGGCTCCTGAGGAGCGCCAGCGCGGTATCACCATCTCCATCGCGCACGTCGAGTACCAGACCGAGGCGCGTCACTACGCCCACGTCGACTGCCCGGGTCACGCGGACTACATCAAGAACATGATCACCGGTGCCGCCCAGATGGACGGCGCGATCCTGGTGGTCGCCGCGACCGACGGCCCGATGCCGCAGACCAAGGAGCACGTGCTCCTGGCCCGCCAGGTCGGCGTTCCGTACATCGTCGTCGCCCTGAACAAGGCCGACATGGTGGACGACGAGGAGATCCTGGAGCTCGTCGAGCTCGAGGTCCGTGAGCTCCTCTCCGAGTACGAGTTCCCCGGCGACGACGTTCCGGTCGTCAAGGTCTCCGCTCTCAAGGCCCTCGAGGGCGAGAAGGAGTGGGTGGACTCCGTCCTCAACCTGATGAAGGCCGTCGACGAGTCGATCCCGGAGCCGGAGCGCGACGTCGACAAGCCGTTCCTCATGCCGATCGAGGACGTCTTCACCATCACCGGTCGCGGTACGGTCGTCACCGGCCGTATCGAGCGCGGTGTGCTCAAGGTGAACGAGGAAGTCGAGATCATCGGCATCAAGGAAGAGAAGACCAAGACCACGGTTACGGGCATCGAGATGTTCCGTAAGCTGCTGGACGAGGGTCAGGCCGGTGAGAACGTCGGTCTGCTGCTTCGCGGCATCAAGCGCGAGGACGTCGAGCGCGGTCAGGTCATCATCAAGCCGGGCACCGTCACCCCGCACACGGAGTTCGAGGCCCAGGCCTACATCCTGTCCAAGGACGAGGGTGGCCGCCACACGCCGTTCTTCAACAACTACCGCCCGCAGTTCTACTTCCGCACGACGGACGTGACCGGCGTGGTGTCCCTCCCCGAGGGCACCGAGATGGTCATGCCGGGTGACAACACCGAGATGAAGGTGGAGCTCATCCAGCCCGTCGCCATGGAGGAGGGCCTGAAGTTCGCCATCCGTGAGGGTGGCCGGACCGTGGGCGCCAGCCAGGTCACCAAGATCAACAAGTAAGTTCGCTTGCTTGAGGGTCGCCTGACCTGAGTGGCTCGAAGGGGCCCGCACGACTTCGGTCGTGCGGGCCCCTTTGCTTTTGTGCCGGGCTGCTTTGTGCCGGGCTTCTGTGCCGGGCCGTCAGCGGCCGGGCGTGCGCGGTCTGACCGGTGCCGGGGGCCGGGCGCCCGCACCGCCGCCCGCACCGGCGGTGGTGCCGTCGGTCAGCGCCCGGATCAGGCCGTGGTCGGGAGAGAGCCGGCAGGCGGGGTCCGTGCGGGAGGCGTCCCCGGTCAGCGCGTGGGCCTGGCAGCGACAGCCGCCGAAATCCTGGTCGCGGCGGGAACAGCCGCGGCACGGATCGGCCATCCAGCCGGTCCCGCGGTAGCGGGTGAACGCCGTGGAGTGCTCCCAGATCCAGGACAGCGGGTGGTCGCGGACGTTCGGCGGGTCCAGGCCCGGCAGGGCGGCCGCGGCCGGGCAGGGCAGGGCGGTGCCGTCCGGGGCGACGGTGAGGGACACCGCTCCCCAGCCGCCCATGCACGGCTTGGCGACACCGTCGAAGTAGTCGGGGACGACCCAGACCAGATCGGGTCCGGCCGCCGCCCCGTCCCCGGGCCGGGAGGCGAACCGCTCCCGCCACCGCCGAACGGCGTCCCGCGCCCGGGCCAGCTGGTCCCGGCCGGGCAGCAGCGCGGAGCGGTTCAGCAGGCCCCAGCCGTAGAACTGGACGTTGGCCAGCTCGATGCGGTCCACGCCCCAGGACACGCCCAGGGCGATCAGCTCGTCGACGGCGTCGAGGTTCTCGCGGTGCAGGACGACGTTGAGGCCGAGGGGGAGACCGGCGGATCGTACGAGTCCGGCGGCCCGTTCCTTCTGCGCGAAGGAGGACCGGTGGCGGGCGATGCGGTCGCAGGCGCGCGGATCGGCGTGCTGGACGGAGAGCTGGACACTGCTCAGACCGGCGTCGGCGAGGGCGGTCAGCCGGGCCCGGTCGAGGCCGACACCGCTGGTGACCAGCTGGGTGTAGATGCCGGCCGTCGCGGCGGCGCCGACGATGTGCTCCAGGTCCGGGCGCAGCAGCGGCTCGCCGCCGGAGAGATGCGTGTGCACCACGCCGAACTCGCCGGCCTGGCGCATCACGTCCGTCCACTGCTCGGTGCTCAGCTCCTGGGACCGCCGGGTCAGCTCCAGCGGGTTGGAGCAGTAGCCGCAGTGCAGCGGGCAGGCGTGGGTGAGTTCCGCGAGCAGGGCCCAGGGGCGGGCGGGCGCGCCGGCCGCGGCGGTGCGGCTCGCGTGACCGGTGGTGGTCATCGCAGCCAGCCGCCCTTGCGCAGGCGGGCGAGGAAGGCGGGAACGTCGGTGTCCACCGGCGCGCCGGGGAAGCGTGCGGCCAGTGCGTCGACGATTCCGCCCACGCTGCGGGTGCCGTCGCACAGCTCGACGATCTGCCGGCCGTGTTCGGTCAGCACGCCCACGCGCTCGGGCAGGAGCAGCAGGGTCGCGCCGCGCACGGGGTCGTGCCGCCGCACGGCGCCGCGGGCCAGGGCGGGGCACCAGTCGCTCTCCGGCGCCGGTGCCGCCGTCGTCGTGACTGCTCCTGGCGTCGGCGTCGCCGCCGCCGTCATGACTGCTCCTGGCGGCCCGCCGTGTCCACGGCGTCCAGCAGGGACCACAGGACATCGCACTTGAAGCGCAGCGCCGCCACGGCACGTTCCTGGTCGTCCCTGGTGCGGGCCCACTCCAGGACGAGGCCGAGCGCCTCGCGGCTGTCGCGCCGCCCCTGGGAGACGCGGCTGCGGAAGTAGGCGAGGCCCTCCGGTTCGATCCACGGGTAGTGGCGTTCGAAGGCGTCGATGCGGGCGCGCATCAGGTCCGGGGCGGACAGCTCGGTCAGTGAGGCGGCGACGGCTTCCAGGGGCGGGTGCAGCCGGCAGAAGTTGACGTAGCCCTCGACCGCCAGCCGTACGCCCGGCAGTACGTCGTCGGCGCCCAGCAGCGCCTCGCGGTCCAGGCCGGCCGCCTCGCCCAGCCTGAGCCACCGTTCGATGCCGCCCTCGCCCGCCGCCGCCCCGTCGTGGTCCTGGATGCGGCGCAGCCACATCCGGCGCAGCGCGGGCGTGTCCAGCTTGGCGGTGATCAGGGCGTCCTTGACGGGGATGTGGCGCTGGTAGTGGAAGCGGTTGGCGATCCAGCGGCGCAGCTCGGCCGGGCGCAGCTCGCCGCTGTGCATCCGCAGGTTGAAGGGGTGGCGGTCGTGGTACCGCTCCTCCCCGACCGCGCGCAGCCGGGTCTCGAACTCCGCGGGGCTCCAGGGCTCCGTGAGCGGGGCGAGTGCCGTGGTCACAGCTCGATCACCATTCCGTCGTACGCCACCTCGACGCCCCGGCGCGCGAGCCGCTTGTGCTGCGGCGCCGCCGGGTCGACGAGGGGGTTGGTGTTGTTGAGGTGCGTGTAGAGGCAGCGGGCGGGGAGGGAGGCCAGGCGCTCCGCGGTGCCGCCCGGTCCCTCGATGGGCAGGTGGCCCATGCCGGTCGCGGTGCGGGAGGAGATGCCGGCGCGGCGGGGTTCCTCCTCGTCCCAGAAGGTGCCGTCGACGATGACGCAGTCGGCTTCCTCGGCGGCCTGCTGGAGGCGGTCCGGCCAGGCGGCCAGCGCGGGGGCGTAGAGCGCCGAGGTGCCGGAGGCGGGGTCGTACAGGCGCAGTGCGACGACCCATGCGTCGTCGTCCGGGGCGTCGGCGGCGTACCGCGGGCGCTTGCCCGACACCGGGATCCCGGTGACCCGCAGACCGCCGGGGATCTGCGGGTCCAGCGGTCGTGCGCCGCGCGGGGGCAGCTCCCGCCAGGTAACGGAGGTGTACGGCGCCAGTACGTCGCCGAGGCGTAGTCGGTCGACGAGGGCCCGGCGGACGGGGGCCGTCGCGATCACCTGGAGGCCGTCCGCCTCGCGCAGGCGTGCGATGCCGAGGGTGTGGTCGAGTTCGGCGTCGGTGAGGACGAGTCCGGCGAGGGGGGTCTGCCGGGGTCCGGGGCCCGGGTTCAGCTCGGGCCGGGCCTCGATCTGGTCACCGAGGTCGGGAGTGGCGTTGACGACGTACCAGCGGCCCGCGTCCGTCCGGACGGCGAGCGATGCGTGCCGGCGGCGCCAGTGCGCGTGGGCGCGTGCCCCGGAGCAGCCGGGACACGCGCAGTTCCACTGGGGGATTCCGCCGCCGGCCGCGGTGCCGAGCACCAGCAGCAGCATGGCTCCTGCCCTCCTGCTCTCCTGCTCTCCGGTCAGCGGGAGTCGGGGGCGTAGTAGGCGGTGACTTCGAGCGCGGTGTCGACGACCGTGAAGCCGGGGGCCTGCCAGGTGGCCGGCTCCGGCTGCCTGGCGGGGCTCTGCTCGACCTGCTCGACGGGCTTCGTCCGGTCCTCGGTCTCGTGCATGGTCGGATCTGCCTTTCGGTCGGGGACGCCTTCTGTCACATCGAACCCACGGGCTGCGCATCGGCTCGCACGACGAGTACGCCTCCTCGTGTCCGGGACTGACCTCGCGGACTCCCGTGCCGTGCCGACGGCAGTCGAGATGGGAGCCCATCCGCCGCCGGGCATCCGATCATGTGCACAATTCGACGGGCGACCACGGTCCCCTGCCCGCCCTCCTACGCCATCCGGGGGTGCGGAGCACCGGAAAGGCGGAGTGGAGGCGCGGACGAGTCCTTCCTCCGCTCGCAGAAGGACCTGGAGCCAGGTCACGGTGTACGACAGGCGCACCGGACACCGGGGAGTGGCTGGAGGCGGCGCCGACGAGCCCTTGGTGCCCTACGGCCGCTCCTTGTCCGAGTGACGAGAGTGAACCGGTTCGGTTGCAGCCGGGCAAACTGTGCCGGGAACGGTCTCCGAGCCGGGAAACACTGATCACTTGCCTTTGCGACCAGCGACGAGAGTGCGTCCGTGAGTACCGTTCCACTTCCCGAGCAGCCCGACGATCCGTCCGGCGGGCCGTCCCCGTCCATATCCGACGAGCAGTTGGAGTCGTTCCTCCGCGAGGCCGCCGAGGGCGGTGGCGCCCCGGCGCCCAAGGAGCCGTCGGCGCGGGCGCGGATGGTGGCGGCGCGGCTGCGGGAGCAGGACGAGGCGGCACAGCGCGCCCAGGGCGACGGCCGGGGACGGGGGCTCTGGCCGCGCCGGAGGCGGAAGGCGCAGGGCCCGTCGCCCGCTGCGCCGCCCGGCTGGCGGACCGGCCCCGCCTGGCAGGAGATGACCGGCGCCCGCACGCGCCGTCGCGGGGCCGGCGCGGTCCTCGGCGTGAGCCTGGCCGTGGCGTTGGCCGTGGTCGCCGTACGTCCGTCGCTGGTGACGGATCACCTTCCCGGAGCGGAGCCGGAGGCCGCCGCCCCCGCGACGCCGCTGCCTGCCGAGACGGCGCTGCCGACGGCGGCTCCCGGCCGGGTCGGCACGGCGGGCCAACCCACCCGTGAGCACCCCTGGCGGGGCTCACCCGCTGCGCGGTGGGCCGAGGGCGCGGACGCCATCGAACTGCCGGAGGCCAAGGCGGTTCCCGGGCTCGGCGAGGCCGATGTGGAGCTGGCGCTGCGGCACACCAAGGAGTTCCTGGTCGCGAGCAGCCTGGACCCGGCGGTGCTGCGCGGCGGGACGCCCGAACGGGCGCTGGCACTGCTGGAGCCCAAGCAGCCGGCCCTGCTGTCGAAACTGCGGCGGTCGCTGCGCGAGCCGACGCGGCGGAACGACCCTCTGCTGCTCTTCACCCGCTTCGACCCGGACGAGGTGCGCCTGGCCGGTGACGTGGTCAAGGTGCGCGGCCACATGACCTTCACCGCCTCGCGGCCCGGCGAGGTGAAGGTCCACGCGGACTACACCTTCGTCTACCCGCTGGTCCGCGCGCACGGCGACGGGGACCGGGTGGCGCGTACGATCGTCCGCCGCGACCTGACGCTGACGATGGCCGACCCGGGCCGGTGGGCGGCCACCCGGGGCAAGCTCCATCCCGAGAGCTACACGGCCGACTTCAGCAACTCCGACTGCGACGCCCACGACGGCTACCTCCACCCGGCCTTCCCGGACGAGGTCCGCGGACCCGCGCCCACCGGCCCCGCCGAGGACCCCTACGACCGCAGCAGGCCGCTGACCGACGACGCACGCGACGCGGCCGTCTGCGGGGTGGCCACCCGTACGTGACCGGACCCGGCTGCTGGCAGGAAATCGACGTCAGTCGTCAGTCCTGCCACTGCCGTCCGGATCGGCCCACGGCGAGGCTTGGGTCCATGAACAGTGCCTTCGACACGGCCGTGCAGGCCGTCATCGCCCTTGCCGTACTCACCGTCGCAGTGGTACCGGCGGTCGTCGGAGCCCTCCGGGACCGCCGTCTCGACGTCCGGCTGAGGGACGCGGCGGAAGGCCGGGACCGCCGCACGGGTGTCCTGGTCGTCTTCGACCTCGCCTACGGCCCGCACGAGGAGCGGGTGTTCCGCGCCCATGCGAGCCGCGAGCACATCTGACCCGGGGGACGACGAGGCCGGGCCCGGGTGCGCTGTCGCGCACACCCGGGCCCGTTTCCGCACCCCCGCGGTGGGGTCAGTGGCTCACACCCGCTGCCACAGCGCCGGTACGTTCGGCGGCTCCCAGCCGGACTGGGCCTGGTGGCCCTGGAGGCAGCGGTAGGTGGCGCCGCCGTACGTCACCGTGTCGCCCGCCTGGTAGACGGTGCCGGCCGCCCAGGTGCCGCCCGGCGGCTCCTCACCGGGCGGCGGCTCCTCGGGGCCGCCGCCGGTCGTCTTCAGGGTGAGCCCGTAGTTCTGGAGCAGCGGGTTGATCGGCTGGTAGAAGGTCGTACCGCCGCTGCTGCAGTTGCCCGAGCCGCCCGAGGTGACGCCCTGCGCCTGGCTGCCCGAGATGTAGGAGCCGCCCGAGTCGCCGGGCTCGGCGCACACCGAGGTGCGGGTGACGCCGGTGATGGTGCCCTCGGGGTAGGTGACGCTGGTGTTGTGCTGCTGGATGGTGCCGCAGTGCCAGCCGGTGGTGGAGCCGGACCGGCAGACGGAGGCGCCGACCGGGGCCTGCGTGGAACCGGCCACCTGCACGTTCTGGCCGCCCGCGCCGCGGACGTACGGAGTCGCCGTCCACTGCGAGTTGGTCGCCACCCACGCCATGTCCCGGCCCGGGAACACGGAGCCCTGGAAGGTGCCCTGGGCCACGCGGTTGTGTCCGCTGGTGCTCGCGCCGGTCCGGCCGCAGTGCCCGGCGGTGGCGTAGCCCTGCTGGCCGCCCTTGGTGACGGGGAAGCCGATCGAGCAGCGTCCGCTGTTGTTGATGTAGTACGCCTCGCCGCCGCGCAGGTCGTACAGTGCGCGGGGCCGCTCGGCGGTCCGCTCGATCCGGATCAGGGAGCGGTCCACGCCGGCCGCGTCGGCCAGAGCGCGTGCCGCCGCGGGGCGCACCGCCTCGACGGTGACCGTGTTGGCGCGCACGTCGACGTACCAGACCGGTGCGTCGGCCGGGCCCTTCTCCGCCGCCGCCCGGTCCAGGCGGGTCTTGGCCGCGTCCAGGTCGGCGAGGGAGTGCCGGACGACGGCGGCCTGCGCGCCCTGTGCCTCGATCGCGGCGACGTCGGCGGCGTCGGTGGTCGCGACGGTCAGCGTGCCGGACTCGGCGCCGCGCACCCAGGCGCCCGCGAAGTCGCCGCCCAGCGCGGCCCGCAGCCGGCCCGCCACGGCGCCGGCCTCGGCCTCGTTGGCGAGCCGCCGTTCGGCCTGCGGCCGGTCCAGACCGAGGTCGCGCTCCATGGCGCGCAGCAGGGCGGGCGGCGCGGCGTCGGTGCGCAGGGTCTCGGCGGCCGTCGGGGTGGCGGGGCCGGCGGGGGCGGCGGCCGTCCCGGCGCTCGCGGAGCCGCTGAGCCCGGCCACGAGCAGGGCGGCCGTCGCCGCCGCGGCGGCGGACACGGCTCTGGTGCGTCGTCGGAGCATGGGGGATCTCCTCGGTCTCGGTCTCGCTCGGTGGGGAGGTGCCGAAACCGTAGGAAGGGGCAAGGGGACGGCGTAAGACGTCGGTTGACCCTCTGCCCGGCGTTATGGAACGCGGCGCGAGCAGGTGCGCGGCGTCACGGTACGCCGTGGGTGGCCAGCCACCGGGTGTAACTGCCGCTGCGCGCGGCCACGCCCGCGTGGGCCATGCGCGCCTGCGCCAGGACCGTGGCGGCGGTGTCCGCGTCCCGCGTCACCTCGTGCCAGCCGAGCAGATGCCGCCACGACAAGGGCGTGCCGCTGAGCGGCACGGTGACGACGCCGGGCATGGTCGGGAAGGTGGCCCGGCACAGCCCGACGGCCCGCCCGACCTGCACCAGGTGGACGAGCGAGAAGGTGTCCGTCTCGTAGATCCGGCACGGCGTGAACCCGGCGCGGGTGCACGCCGCGGTGAAGCAGTCACCGAAGCAGCCGTCCCCGGGCACGCAGGCCCACGTCTCACCGGCCAGCTCGGTGAGGCCGACCTCGTGGGCGCCGGCGAGGTGATGCCCGTCGGGCACCATGACGAACACCGGGTCCACGGCGACCTCCCGCCACACCAGCCCCTCGGCGCCGGGCGGAGCGGCGGACCCGCACGTCCCGGCGAGCGCGAAGTCCAGCCGCCCCTCGGCGAGCAGACCGGCCAGCTCCCGCTCGGACCAGGAGGTGCAGGTCGTCACCCGGGCGTCGGGCGCCACGTCCGCCAGCCGGTCGACGAGGGCGCCGAGCAGGGGGCCGTGGGTGCCGCCCAGCCGGATGCGTGTCGTCGAGCGCGGGGTGCGGGCGAACCGGGCCGCCTCCTGCTGGAGTTCGGTCACCGCGGGCAGCACGATACGGGTCCGTTCGAGAACGAGTTCACCCAGTGCCGTGGCCCGCACTCCGTGCCGGCCGCGTTCGAACAGCTCACCCCCCAGGGTCCGTTCGATCCGCTTGAGCTGGGCGCTCAACGCGGGCTGCGCGAGCCCGAGCGCGGTCGCCGCCCTGGTGAGACTCCCGGCGTCGGCGATGGCCCGGACGGTCCTGAGATGCCGCAACTCCAGCTCCATGAGGTGAGCTTGCGGCGGGGGAGGGGCGGGGGCAAGAGGTTGGTACAGACCAGTGTCGGGGAAACGGCTTCCGGGAGGCCGCGCCGCTGCCCCGAGGGCAACGGCGCGGCCTGCGCGGCGGGATGACGACGGGCTGCCGGGAGTGCGGGAGCCGGACGGCCTGCCGGGAGGGCCGCAGCGGCGGCTCCCAGCCCCTCAGAGGCGGTGCACCGTGTGCAGCGTCCTCGCGTAGGTGCCGGTGCCGTCGAGCAGCGAGTTGCCGCCCAGGTCTGACATGGTCGGCCCGTTGATCGTCTTGCGGCTGGACAGGAACCGGCGCAGACCGGCGCCGTCCTTGCCGAGATAGATGCCGACGTGGTCCACCGTGGCTGTCTCGTTGTCGTCGCCCGAGTCGGCGTTGAACATGACCAGGTCGCCGGGCTGGAGCTGCGCCGCGGCGGGCGGCTTCGTACCGTCGGTGCGGTCGATGCGCACGCCCGGCGAGTACTCGGCCATGTCCCGGGACCTGCGGGGGAGCCGGTTGCCGGAGGTGTCCTCGCCCGCGGCCAGCGGTACGCCCATGTGGTAGCCGTACACCATGCGGGTGTAACCGGAGCAGTCCAGGTTGCCGGCCTGCTTGCTGGACCGGCCGGTGTAGGCGCCGTCGGGGAAGGTCCAGCCGGTGTCCATGTACTCGTGGAAGTCGGCGCCCTCCCGGCGGTAGCCCTGTGCATCCAGGTAGCCGTATCCGGCCTCGCCGATGACCCGCCTGCCCTCGGCCGGGCCGGAACCGGCCACCACGGGTCCTGCCCCGGCCAGGAACATCGCGGCGTGCGCGAGGACGTCCGGGACGGTGGACCCGGCCCAGCCGCGGACGACGTTCTCCAGTTCCGGCGTCCAGGTCCCGTCGAAGGGCTCGGGCAGCACTCGCACCCAGTCGGTGTGCGTGACGGCGGGCGGTTCGGCCCAGTTGGCGGCGTCCACCTGGAACCGGCTGACGAGCAGCTTCACCGGCAGGTTCGAGCAGCCCTTGTTGGCGAGTGCGCGCAGGCCGACCCGGCCCTTGCCGAAGGTCGCGTCGGTGACGTCGAAGACCCATCCGGACGGCTCCGTGCCCGCGGAACGCCAGGCTTTGGCCCGGATCCGGTCACCCTCCCGGCGCACCCGGATCGTCCAGTCGGTGCCGGCGGGCACATCGGTGGCGAGGGTAACGGCCGTGGCGAGCTGCGTGACCGCGTCGTCGACCTCCTTCTCCACCCGGAACTGGACCGAGCCGGAGACGGTGAAGGACAGCCGGGCCCGGTAGTTGTTGTGCGTGTTCTGGTAGCCGAAGGAGAGGGCGTAGGAACAGGCGTCGCCGGTCGGCACCTTGTCGAAGCGCGCGACGGACCGCACGTCGACGTCGGTGATCTCGTCGTCCCGCACGCTGGCGTGCCGACTGGCGTAGTCGGTGGTGAGGTTGATGATCCCGGTGCCCGGCACCACGGAGTAGTCGGTGTCCACCGGCCCGAGCGTCGACCAGGAGCCGCCGCCCGGGGAGGTGCCCCAGTACCTGCGTCTGTCCGCGGGCAGAGACAGGTCGGGCAGCGTGCGCCCGAAGTCGTCCACGAAGGGCTTCTTGTTCTCCGTGAACGTCCGCTCCGGGCCGGGCAGCAGCACGGTGCGCGCTCCGTGGGTGAGCAGCGCGACGCGTCGGCCGCCGGAGGTTATCTCGCTGCGGGCCGGGGTGCCCGGCAGCACGGTGGCGGTGAGCGGATCGGCCAGGGTGAGGCCGCTGAAGTAGGCGGGGCCCAGCGGCGGCAGCATCACGGCGGAGCGGGCCGTGGTCATGCCGGCCGGGGGCGGGAGCGGGGTGACGGACGCGGCTGCGGGGCCGGCAGCCGCGGCTGAGGGAGCGGCGGTCGCCGTACCGGCGCGCGCCGGCGAGGCGGTGGCCGTGCCGCCCAGGGGGACGGTGGCGGCCGAAGCGGCGAAGAGGGCGAGCAGGGTGCGTCTGGAGGTGCCTGAGGTATGGGTCACGCCCCCATGATCGGGGCAGCGGTGGAGCGGCGGGAGGGCGGGTGGTGCCGCCCGGGCTCACGCGCCACCGGCGGTGCGGTCCCGCGGCGGTCACGGGTGGACCGCACCGGGCGACGGGTTCCGCCAAGCCGACCGTGCCGGCCGGCACCAGGCCGCCGCCCGCGGCGACGGCCCAGGCGATCTCCCGCTGCCACCGGGCGACCGCCCCGGGGCGCTCCCGCGTCGCCGGCAGGTAGGTCGGAGAGAAGCGCGGAGCGGCGCCGTCACATGGAACCACGATGACCGATGTGAAGGGAGCCTGCGCGAGGCCGCCCGTCTCCATGTGTTCCTTGAGGCCGAAACGGACGGTCCTTCAGGATCCACGCACAGGATCGATACAACGACCACACAGTCATTGGCCGGATGTGGGCTCCGGTGGTGTGAGGCGCAGTTCGGCCCACACGGTCTTGCGGGGAAAGCGGCCTTCGGTCACTCCCCAGCGGTGGGCCAGCGCCTCTACGAGGAGCAGACCACGGCCGGATTCGGTGTCGGTGGCGGGCGCCTGGAGGCGGGGCAGGGCGTCGCCCCTGGTGTCGGTGACCTCGATGCGGAGGGTGTCGCCGACGACGTAGAGCGTGAGCCGGAAGTCGCGGCCCGGGACGCGTCCGTGGGCCGCCGCGTTGGAGGCCAGCTCGGCGACGAGCTGACGTGCCGGGTCCAGCGGCAGGTCCCACGAGCGGAGTTGCTCGGTCGCCAGCAGGCGGGCGAGGCGGGCGCCGCGCGGCGTGGGGGAGAGCTGCACGCTGAAGTTGCGGACGGGGGCCGTGGGTTCGGCGGTCTTCTGGTTCACGTCACTCAGCGTGGTGGCGCGTGCGTACCGTGAGAAGTGACTCAGCGGGTGCGTACGGTGACTGTCCGGAGCTTGTCCGGTGTGTCCGGGGCTGTCGGTACGGGGCGTACGGGTAGGGCGCTGGGAGCGACGCAGCGAGTACGACGAAGGGGCGCGCGATGGCGGTCGAGGCGGAGGCGGGCCGGCTCAGGGGTGAGGCGGATGAGCCGGGGTGGGAGGTCGACCCGGACGACGAGTGGGGCGTCGCGGTCATCGCGACGGTGGGGCGCCAGCTGAAACTGCGGCGCGAGGCGGTGGGGATGCGGGCCGCCGAGTTCGGGGCGGCGGTCGGTTACGGGGAGGACCTGGTCTACAAGGTCGAGAGCGGCAAGCGGATTCCCCGGCAGGAGTACCTGGACAGGGCGGACGAGGTGCTGGAGGCGGGCGGGCTCATCTCGGCGGCCTGGGAGGACGTGAAGAAGGTCCGGTACCCGAAGAAGGTTCGGGAACTGGGGAAGCTGGAGGCGAAGGCGGTTGAGATCGGTATCTACGAGTGCAACAGCGTCCATGGCTTGTTGCAGACGCCGGAGCATGCCCGCGCGCTGATGGAGGCGGCACAGCCGCCGTACTCCTCGGACGACGTGGAGCGCATGGTGGCTGCCTGTATGGCCCGTCAGTCGGTCTTCGAGCGAGAGCCGGCTCCATCCCTCCACTTCGTCCTGGAAGAGGCACCGCTGCGTCGGCCGGTTGGCGGCACAATGGTGTGGCAGCGCCAGCTCGAACGTCTGCTGGAGGTCGGGAGGTTGACCCACGTCACGCTTCAGGTGATGCCGACGAACACCGATGCCCACCCGGGAGTGGACGGCAAGATCGAGTTGCTCAAGTTCCCGGACGGCACGGCCGTGGGGCGTTCCGACGGCGCGTTCAACGGGCGGCCGATCGCTGAACCCAGGGACCTGCGCATCCTTGAGCTGCGGTATGGCACGATCCGGGCCCAGGCGCTCCCGCCGAGAGAGTCGCTCGCCTTCATCGGACAACTGCTGGGAGAAACATGATCCACAAGGCCTCCGTCAGGGAAGCCTCTGAACTGGCGTGGTTCAAGAGCAGCTACAGCAGTGGCACGGACGGCAACTCCTGCGTCGAGGTCGCCGCAACTCCCGGCACCGTCCACGTCCGCGACTCCAAGAGCGTCGACGGGCCTCGCCTGGCGCTCACGCCCGCAGCATGGACGGACTTCGTGACGTACGCCTCGGAGAGCTGACGCCTCAACGACCTGCGCGGGACCTCGGCGCCCGGTCCTACCGCAGCGGAATCTCGACCCCGTGTTCGTGCACGGGCCGGGGGCCGTGGATGCGTCTGTCGGTCTCGGTGATGGCGACGTCGTTGATGCTCGCCTCGCGGCGTCGCATGAGGCCGTGCTGATCGAACTCCCACAGTTCGTTGCCGTAGCTGCGCCACCACTGGCCTGCCCAGTCGTGCCACTCGTACTGGAACCGGACGGCGATCCGGTCCTCGTGGAACGACCAGAGGCTCTTGCGCAGCGCGTAGTCCAGTTCGCGCTCCCACTTGCGGGTGAGGAAGGCGACGATCTCCTCGCGGCCCCTGACGAAGGTGTCCCGGTTCCGCCAGGTGGAGTCCGGCGTGTAGGCCAGTGCCACCCGGTGGGGGTCGCGGGTGTTCCACGCGTCCTCGGCGCTCTGGACCTTCCGCAGGGCCGTCTCCCGCGTGAACGGGGGACAGGGCGGGCGACTCTCCGGCATGGCGACCTCCTCGCATCGAGAACGCTCGTTCTCTGCTGGTGGGGCTAAGGTAGGGAACGACCGTTCTCGACGTCAAGGAGTTCTGGATGCCGGCCCCCCTCAGCGAGGAGCGGAACCGCCTGGACCGCGAGACGCTGCTCGACGCGGCGGAGAGCCTCTTCTACGAGCGAGGCATCCAGGCGGTCGGCATGGACCAGGTCCGCGCGGCCTCCGGTCTGCCGCTGAAGCGGATCTACCGGTTCTTCGCGACGAAGGAGGACCTGGTCGTGGCGGTGCTCAGGCGCCGCGACCAGCGGTGGAGGGGGAGCCTGGCCGCGCGGGTGGCGCAGGTCCAGGACCCTCGCGAGCGCGTACTCGCGGTGTTCGACTGGCTCGCCGAGTGGTTCGCACAGCCCGGTTTCCGCGGATGCGCCTGGGTCAACGCGCACGGCGAGCTCGGCGCGTCGTCCGAGGCGGTCCTCGCCGAGGTCAGGGCGCACAAGGAGGCGTTCCGCGGCCAGATCGCGGAGTGGGTCCGCGCCGCCGGGGCGCCGGTGGCCGACCCGGTCTTCCTGCTCGCCGAAGGGGCCATCGTGACCGCCGGCATCAGTGGCGGCCCCGGCCCGGCCCGGCAGGCCCGCGAAGCCGTCGCGACGCTGCTCGGGCCCGCTGCGGGCGGGGAGACGCGGAAGACGTGACCGGGGCGACGGCGCCCCGCCGGGCATCGCCGCCCGCGGCCGGGCCGCACCCGTGTTTGCTCCCCGCCGGCCCGCGGGTAATCTCTTCGCCCCGATTGGCGCCCCCGCTGCCCCATATGGCAGACTGTCGGAGTTGCTCGGTCGAGTGTTGATGCTGCGCGCCTCCCGCCGGGAGGACCGGAAGCGAGTCCCACAGTACTCGTCGCCCCTGATCAGGGGCGGACGTACGGGAATCTTCCGGGAAGCGTGGGCGCGGCACCGGCCAGGCACCCGGTGGGCCTCTCGCCCCCGGCCCGCGGTTCCGTGAGGGCCCGCACTCCCACAGCAGGGATGTTCGAACAAGGGACATCTGTGTCAGCGGGAGCGCGACACGCCCGACCGCGTGGGTCGGAGCGAGGGCAGGAAACTCCGGGTTCCAGAGCGTTAGAGAGACAGGACTACGAAGTAGCCATGGCGGGACAGAAGATCCGCATCCGGCTCAAGGCCTACGACCACGAGGTCATCGACTCCTCGGCGAAGAAGATCGTCGAGACGGTGACTCGCACTGGTGCGTCGGTCGCGGGCCCGGTGCCGCTGCCCACTGAGAAGAACGTGTACTGCGTCATCAAGTCGCCGCACAAGTACAAGGACTCGCGCGAGCACTTCGAGATGCGCACGCACAAGCGCCTGATCGACATCCTCGACCCGACCCCCAAGACCGTTGACTCTCTGATGCGACTCGACCTCCCGGCCGGTGTCGACATCGAGATCAAGCTCTGAGGCCGGTGATCTGAGAAGATGGCTAAGCAGATCAAGGGCATCCTGGGCGAGAAGCTCGGTATGACGCAGGTGTGGGACGAGAACAACCGTGTTGTTCCGGTCACCGTCGTCAAGGCCGGGCCCAACGTCGTCACCCAGGTCCGTACGAACGACGTCGACGGCTACGAGTCCGTCCAGATCGCCTTCGGCGAGATCGACCCGCGCAAGGTGAACAAGCCCCTCAAGGGCCACTTCGCCAAGGCCGACGTCACTCCCCGCCGCCACCTCGTCGAGATCCGTACCGCTGACGCCAGCGAGTACACCCTCGGCCAGGAGATCACCGCTGAGGTGTTCGAGGCCGGCATCAAGGTCGACGTGACCGGCAAGAGCAAGGGCAAGGGCTTCGCCGGTGTCATGAAGCGTCACAACTTCAAGGGCCTCGGCGCCGGACACGGCACCCAGCGCAAGCACCGCTCGCCCGGTTCCATCGGCGGCTGCGCCACCCCGGGCCGTGTGTTCAAGGGCCTCCGCATGGCGGGTCGCATGGGCAACGAGCGGGTCACCACCCAGAACCTGACCGTCCACGCCGTTGACGCGGAGAAGGGTCTGCTGCTCATCAAGGGCGCGGTTCCCGGTCCGAACGGCGGCCTCGTCCTGGTCCGCACCGCGGCCAAGGGGGCCTGAGGTAACCGATGAGCACTGTTGACATCCTTTCGCCGGCGGGCGACAAGGCCGGTACCGTCGAGCTCCCCGCGGAGATCTTCGACGTTGAGAAGGTCAGCGTCCCGCTGATCCACCAGGTCGTCGTCGCGCAGCTGGCCGCTGCCCGCCAGGGCACCCACAAGACCAAGACGCGTGGCGAGGTCCGCGGCGGTGGCAAGAAGCCGTACCGCCAGAAGGGCACCGGTCGCGCCCGTCAGGGTTCGACCCGCGCGCCGCAGTTCGCCGGTGGTGGCGTCGTGCACGGTCCCGTGCCGCGCGACTACTCGCAGCGCACCCCGAAGAAGATGAAGGCCGCCGCTCTGCGGCACGCCCTCACCGACCGGGCGCGTCACAACCGCATCCACGTCATCTCCGGCGTGGTCGAGGGCGAGACCCCCTCCACCAAGGCCGCCAAGAGCCTGTTCGGCAAGATCAGCGAGCGCAAGAACCTGCTCCTGGTCGTCGACCGCTCCGACGAGGCCGCGTGGCTGTCCGCCCGCAACCTGCCCCAGGTCCACATCCTGGAGCCGGGCCAGCTGAACACGTACGACGTTCTCGTCTCCGACGACGTGGTCTTCACCAAGGCTGCCTTCGAGTCCTTCGTGTCCGGCACGCCCAGTGCCGACCGGGTCAATGACACCGAAGGGAGCGAGGTCTGATGGCCATCCGTCACCCCGCTATCGCCTCCAAGGCCGCGAAGAAGGCCAAGGCCGCGCGCGTCGCCAAGGCGCGTCGCCACGCCGCCGAGGGCAAGAACACCGTCGTCACCCCGGCGAGCAAGGCGTACACGGACCCCCGTGACGTGCTGCTGAAGCCGGTCGTGTCCGAGAAGAGCTACGCGCTGCTCGACGAGAACAAGTACACGTTCGTCGTCGACCCGCGGGCCAACAAGACCCAGATCAAGGAGGCCGTGCAGTCGGTCTTCTCGGTCAAGGTCACCGGGGTCAACACGATCAACCGCCAGGGCAAGCGCAAGCGGACCCGCACCGGCTTCGGCCAGCGTGCGTCGACCAAGCGCGCGATCGTGACCCTCGCCGAGGGCGACCGTATCGACATCTTCGGCGGTCCGACCTCCTGACGGAGGTCCGGAACGTCCAGGATTTCGGAAATACTTCCGAGGACTGAGAGACAATGGGTATCCGCAAGTACAAGCCGACGACTCCTGGCCGTCGTGGCGCCAGCGTCGCCGACTTCGTCGAGGTCACGCGGTCCACGCCGGAGAAGTCGCTGGTCCGTCCCCTGCACAGCAAGGGCGGCCGTAACAACGCCGGTCGTGTGACCGTTCGCCACCAGGGTGGCGGACACAAGCGCGCCTACCGAGTGATCGACTTCCGTCGTCACGACAAGGACGGCGTGCCGGCGAAGGTCGCGCACATCGAGTACGACCCCAACCGCACCGCGCGCATCGCGCTCCTGCACTACGCGGACGGCGAGAAGCGCTACATCCTCGCGCCGCGTGGCCTGAACCAGGGCGACCGCGTCGAGAACGGTCCCGGGGCCGACATCAAGCCGGGCAACAACCTGGCCCTCCGCAACATCCCGGTCGGTACCACGATCCACGCGATCGAGCTCCGTCCCGGTGGCGGTGCCAAGTTCGCCCGCTCCGCCGGTGCCTCCGTGCAGCTGCTGGCGAAGGAGGGCGCCTACGCCCACCTGCGCATGCCGTCCGGCGAGATCCGCCTGGTCGACGTCCGCTGCCGCGCCACCGTCGGCGAGGTCGGCAACGCCGAGCAGAGCAACATCAACTGGGGCAAGGCGGGCCGCAAGCGGTGGCTGGGCGTTCGCCCGACCGTCCGTGGTGTGGTCATGAACCCGGTCGACCACCCGCACGGTGGTGGTGAGGGTCGGACCTCCGGTGGCCGTCACCCCGTGTCCCCGTGGGGCAAGAAGGAAGGCCGTACTCGTTCGCCCAAGAAGGCGTCGAACAAGTACATCGTCCGCCGCCGCAAGACGAACAAGAAGCGCTAAGGACGGGTTGAGATGCCTCGTAGCTTGAAGAAGGGACCCTTCGTCGACGACCACCTGATCAAGAAGGTGGACGCCCAGAACGAAGCCGGTACCAAGAACGTCATCAAGACCTGGTCCCGTCGCTCGATGATCGTCCCGGCGATGCTCGGCCACACGATCGCGGTGCACAACGGCAAGACCCACATCCCGGTGTTTGTCACCGAGTCCATGGTCGGCCACAAGCTCGGCGAGTTCTCGCCGACGCGCACCTTCCGGGGTCACGTCAAGGACGACCGGAAGTCGAAGCGCCGCTAACAGCGGGGTGGAATGACCAATGACAGACACTGAAGGGACAACCATGGAAGCCAGGGCCCAGGCGCGGTACATCCGCGTCACGCCCATGAAGGCCCGCCGCGTGGTGGACCTCATCCGTGGCATGGATGCCACGGAGGCTCAGGCGGTCCTGCGTTTCGCCCCGCAGGCCGCGAGCGTGCCGGTCGGCAAGGTGCTGGACAGCGCCATCGCCAACGCCGCGCACAACTACGACCACACCGACGTCGACAGCCTCTACATCTCCGAGGCCTACGTCGACGAGGGCCCGACCCTGAAGCGGTTCCGTCCGCGCGCCCAGGGCCGCGCCTACCGGATCCGCAAGCGGACCAGCCACATCACCGTGGTCGTCAGCAGCAAGGAAGGGACCCGGTAATGGGCCAGAAGGTAAACCCGCACGGGTTCCGGCTCGGCGTGACGACCGACTTCAAGTCGCGCTGGTACGCCGACAAGCTCTACAAGGACTACGTCAAGGAAGACGTCGCCATCCGTCGGATGATGACGTCCGGCATGGAGCGCGCCGGCATCTCCAAGGTGGAGATCGAGCGCACCCGTGACCGTGTCCGCGTGGACATCCACACCGCGCGTCCGGGCATCGTCATCGGCCGCCGTGGCGCCGAGGCCGACCGCATCCGCGGTGACCTCGAGAAGCTCACGGGCAAGCAGGTCCAGCTGAACATCCTCGAGGTCAAGAACCCCGAGACCGACGCTCAGCTCGTGGCCCAGGCCGTTGCCGAGCAGCTGTCCTCCCGCGTCTCCTTCCGCCGCGCCATGCGCAAGAGCATGCAGTCGGCGATGAAGGCGGGCGCCAAGGGCATCAAGATCCAGTGCGGTGGCCGCCTCGGCGGCGCCGAGATGTCCCGCTCGGAGTTCTACCGCGAGGGCCGCGTGCCCCTGCACACGCTCCGCGCCAACGTGGACTACGGCTTCTTCGAGGCCAAGACGACCTTCGGCCGCATCGGTGTGAAGGTCTGGATCTACAAGGGCGACGTCAAGAACATCGCCGAGGTCCGCGCCGAGAACGCCGCCGCCCGTGCGGGCAACCGCCCGGCCCGTGGTGGCGCCGACCGCCCGGCCCGTGGTGGCCGCGGTGGCGAGCGTCGTGGGCGCAAGCCGCAGCAGCAGTCGGCTCCGGCCGCCGAGGCCCCCAAGGCCGACGCGCCCGCCGCTGCCGCTCCGGCTGAGAGCACCGGAACGGAGGCCTGACCGTCATGCTGATCCCCCGTAGGGTCAAGCACCGCAAGCAGCACCACCCCAAGCGCAACGGCATGTCCAAGGGTGGCACGCAGGTTGCGTTCGGCGAGTACGGCATCCAGGCGATGACCCCGGCGTACGTGACGAACCGCCAGATCGAGGCCGCTCGTATCGCCATGACCCGTCACATCAAGCGTGGCGGCAAGGTCTGGATCAACATCTACCCGGACCGCCCCCTCACCAAGAAGCCGGCCGAGACCCGCATGGGTTCCGGTAAGGGTTCGCCGGAGTGGTGGGTGGCCAACGTCAAGCCCGGACGCGTCATGTTCGAGCTGTCGTACCCCAACGAGAAGATCGCGCGCGAGGCCCTGACCCGTGCGGCTCACAAGCTGCCGATGAAGTGCAAGATCGTCAAGCGCGAGGCAGGTGAAGCGTGATGTCGGCCGGTACCAAGGCGTCAGAGCTGCGCGAGCTGGGCAACGAGGAGCTTCTGGCGAAGCTCCGCGAGGCCAAGGAAGAGCTGTTCAACCTCCGCTTCCAGGCGGCGACGGGCCAGCTCGAGAACCACGGCCGTCTCAAGGCGGTCCGCAAGGACATCGCCCGGATCTACACCCTCATGCGTGAGCGTGAGCTCGGCATCGAGACGGTGGAGAACGCCTGATGAGCGAGAGCAACGTGACTGAGAACAAGACGGAGCAGCGCGGCTTCCGCAAGACCCGTGAGGGTTACGTCGTCAGCGACAAGATGGACAAGACCGTCGTCGTCGCCGTCGAGGACCGCGTCAAGCACGCGCTGTACGGCAAGGTCATCCGCCGTACGAACAAGCTCAAGGCGCACGACGAGCAGAATGCCGCGGGTGTCGGCGACCGTGTCCTCCTGATGGAGACCCGGCCGCTGTCCGCGACCAAGCGCTGGCGCGTCGTCGAGATCCTCGAGAAGGCCAAGTAATCCCTCCTAGGGGAACCCCCTAGGCATCGTTCCGCCAGGCTCGGGGCGGGTGTGCAAGTGTCGCAGCCCGCCCCGGGAACCGGCAGACAACCAGGAGATAGACGTGATCCAGCAGGAGTCGCGACTGCGTGTCGCCGACAACACGGGTGCGAAGGAGATCCTTTGCATCCGTGTGCTCGGCGGCTCCGGTCGCCGCTACGCGGGTATCGGTGACGTCATCGTCGCCACCGTCAAGGACGCGATCCCCGGTGGCAACGTGAAGAAGGGTGACGTCGTCAAGGCGGTCATCGTTCGCACCGTCAAGGAGCGCCGCCGTCCGGACGGCTCGTACATCCGCTTCGACGAGAACGCCGCCGTCATTCTGAAGAACGACGGCGACCCTCGTGGCACCCGTATCTTCGGCCCCGTGGGCCGTGAGCTGCGCGAGAAGAAGTTCATGAAGATCATCTCCCTCGCGCCGGAGGTGCTGTGAGCATGAAGATCAAGAAGGGCGACCTGGTCCAGGTCATCACCGGCAAGGACAAGGGCAAGCAGGGCAAGGTCATTGCCGCTTACCCGCGCGAGGAGCGCGTCCTGGTCGAGGGTGTCAACCGGGTCAAGAAGCACACCAAGGCCGGTCCCACGGCTCGTGGTTCGCAGGCCGGCGGCATCGTCACCACCGAGGCGCCGATCCACGTCTCCAACGTCCAGCTGGTCGTGGAGAAGGACGGCGAGAAGGTCGTGACCCGCGTCGGTTACCGCTTCGACGACGAAGGCAACAAGATCCGCGTTGCCAAGCGGACGGGTGAGGACATCTGATGGCTACCACCACTGCTCCGCGTCTGAAGACGAAGTACCGCGAGGAGATCGCGGGCAAGCTGCGTGACGAGTTCAAGTACGAGAACGTCATGCAGGTTCCCGGCCTCGTCAAGATCGTGGTCAACATGGGTGTCGGCGACGCCGCCCGTGACTCGAAGCTGATCGAGGGCGCGATCCGCGACCTGACCACCATCACCGGTCAGAAGCCGGCCGTCACCAAGGCCCGCAAGTCCATCGCGCAGTTCAAGCTGCGTGAGGGCCAGCCGATCGGTGCCCACGTCACGCTCCGTGGCGACCGCATGTGGGAGTTCCTGGACCGCACCCTGTCGCTCGCGCTGCCGCGCATCCGCGACTTCCGCGGCCTGTCCCCCAAGCAGTTCGACGGCCGTGGCAACTACACCTTCGGTCTCACGGAGCAGGTCATGTTCCACGAGATCGACCAGGACAAGATCGACCGCGTCCGGGGTATGGACATCACCGTGGTCACCACGGCGACCAACGACGAAGAGGGCCGTGCCCTTCTCCGTCACCTCGGCTTCCCGTTCAAGGAGGCGTGAGCGAGATGGCGAAGAAGGCTCTCATCGCGAAGGCTGCTCGCAAGCCCAAGTTCGGCGTGCGCGCGTACACCCGCTGCCAGCGCTGCGGTCGTCCGCACTCCGTCTACCGCAAGTTCGGCCTGTGCCGCGTGTGCCTTCGTGAGATGGCTCACCGTGGCGAGCTGCCGGGCGTGACCAAGAGCTCCTGGTAATCCCCGTAATCAGGGATTCCCAAGGCTCTCGGTAAGCATCTGGGACGGCAGGCGGCCCAGCTCCCATGCCTTAGGCTTGTGGGGTTGGGCGTCTGCCGCCCGTACGACTTACTACGCCGTAGGTCCACCGCGCCGCACCCGTCCCGTCTCGGATCGGGGAGAGGGATGGCGCACCAGGAAACCCCGGCGAGAGAGGCCGAAGGCCAATTCATGACCATGACTGATCCGATCGCAGACATGCTTACGCGTCTGCGGAACGCGAACTCGGCATACCACGACTCCGTGGCGATGCCGCACTCGAAGATCAAGTCGCACATCGCGGAGATCCTCCAGCAGGAGGGCTTCATCACGGGCTGGAAGGTCGAGGACGCCGAGGTCGGCAAGAACCTCGTCCTGGAGCTGAAGTTCGGCCCCAACCGTGAGCGCTCCATCGCGGGGATCAAGCGCATCTCCAAGCCCGGTCTCCGGGTCTACGCGAAGTCCACCAACCTGCCGAAGGTGCTCGGCGGCCTCGGCGTGGCGATCATCTCCACGTCGCACGGGCTCCTCACCGACAAGCAGGCCGGCAAGAAGGGCGTGGGTGGGGAAGTCCTCGCCTACGTCTGGTAGCAGAAGGGAACGGAGGAAACAGCTATGTCGCGCATCGGCAAGCTCCCCATCGCGGTTCCCGCCGGCGTGGACGTCACCATCGACGGCCGTACGGTCAAGGTCAAGGGCCCCAAGGGCGAGCTGACCCACACCGTCACGGCGCCGATCGAGGTCGTCAAGGGCGAGGACGGCGTCCTGAACGTCACCCGCCCCAACGACGAGCGTCAGAACAAGGCCCTGCACGGCCTGTCCCGCACGCTGGTGGCGAACATGATCACCGGCGTGACCACGGGTTACGTGAAGAAGCTCGAGATCAGCGGTGTCGGTTACCGCGTTGTCGCCAAGGGCCAGAACCTGGAGTTCTCCCTCGGCTACAGCCACCCGATCCTGGTCGAGGCCCCCGAGGGCATCACCTTCAAGGTGGAGGCCCCCACCCGATTCTCGGTCGAGGGCATCGACAAGCAGAAGGTCGGCGAGGTTGCGGCCAACATCCGCAAGCTGCGCAAGCCCGACCCGTACAAGGCCAAGGGCGTCAAGTACGAGGGCGAAGTCATCCGCCGCAAGGTCGGAAAGGCGGGTAAGTAAGCCATGGCATACGGGCAGAAGATCCTCAAGGGCGACGCCTACAAGCGCGCCTCGATCAAGCGCCGCCACATCCGGATCCGCAAGAAGGTCTCCGGCACCGCGGAGCGTCCCCGTCTGGTCGTGACCCGCTCCAACCGCCACATCGTGGCGCAGGTGATCGACGACCTGAAGGGCCACACCCTGGCATCGGCGTCCACTCTGGACAGCTCGATCCGCGGTGGCGAGGGCGACAAGTCCGCGCAGGCCAAGCAGGTCGGCGCCCTGGTCGCCGAGCGTGCCAAGGCCGCCGGTGTCGAGGCCGTCGTGTTCGACCGTGGTGGCAACCAGTACGCCGGGCGCATCGCCGCCCTGGCCGACGCCGCCCGCGAGGCCGGGCTCAAGTTCTGAGCCGCGGTTCCGTAGCTAGCGGAAACAGAGAGAGGTAATTCCAATGGCTGGACCCCAGCGCCGCGGAAGCGGTGCCGGTGGCGGCGAGCGGCGGGACCGGAAGGGCCGTGACGGCGGCGCTGCTGCCGCCGAGAAGACCGCGTACGTTGAGCGCGTCGTCGCGATCAACCGCGTCGCCAAGGTTGTGAAGGGTGGTCGTCGCTTCAGCTTCACCGCGCTGGTCGTGGTGGGCGACGGTGACGGCACCGTGGGTGTCGGATACGGCAAGGCCAAGGAGGTGCCGGCCGCCATCGCCAAGGGCGTTGAGGAGGCCAAGAAGCACTTCTTCAAGGTCCCCCGGATCCAGGGCACCATCCCGCACCCGATCCAGGGTGAGAAGGCTGCCGGCGTCGTGCTGCTCAAGCCCGCGTCGCCCGGTACCGGTGTTATCGCCGGTGGCCCGGTGCGTGCCGTGCTCGAGTGCGCCGGTATCCACGACGTGCTGTCGAAGTCGCTCGGCTCCGACAACGCCATCAACATCGTGCACGCGACCGTGGAGGCCCTGCGTGGCCTGCAGCGTCCCGAGGAGATCGCGGCCCGCCGTGGTCTGCCGCTCGAGGACGTCGCTCCCGCGGCTCTGCTCCGTGCGCGTGCCGGGGCGGGTGCGTGATCATGGCGCAGCTCAAGATTACGCAGGTCAAGTCCTACATCGGCAGCAAGCAGAACCACCGTGACACCCTGCGCTCCCTTGGTCTCAAGGGGATCAACACGCAGGTCGTCAAGGAGGACCGCCCCGAGTTCCGCGGCATGGTGCACACCGTCCGCCACCTCGTGACGGTCGAGGAGGTCGACTGATCATGGCGGAGCAGAACCCGCTCAAGATCCACAACCTCCGTCCCGCCCCGGGCGCCAAGACCGCGAAGACCCGTGTCGGTCGTGGTGAGGCGTCGAAGGGTAAGACGGCCGGTCGTGGTACCAAGGGTACGAAGGCCCGCTACCAGGTTCCGGAGCGCTTCGAGGGCGGCCAGATGCCGCTTCACATGCGCCTTCCGAAGCTGAAGGGCTTCAAGAACCCGTTCAAGACCGAGTACCAGGTCGTGAACCTCGACAAGCTGGCCAAGCTGTACCCGCAGGGTGGCGAGGTCACGGTCGAGGACCTGGTGGCCAAGGGCGCCGTTCGCAAGAACAGCCTGGTCAAGGTCCTCGGCGAGGGCGAGATCTCCGTGGCGCTGACGGTGAAGGTCGACAAGGCCTCCACCTCCGCCAAGGAGAAGATCGCCGCCGCCGGCGGCAGCGTCACCGAGCTCGTCTGAACACCTCAGGCGTCTCGATGACTTGAGCGATCCCGACCGGGGATACCCCACAAAAGGGGTATCCCCGGTTGGTCGTTCCAAGGGCGGTGGCTCGCCGGTAAGGTGGCCTGCACTGCCCTCTTTCACGGGTGTCACACATGGGGCACCCTGAGCGGCAGTTGACCGTTGTGTATTAAGTCGTCAGTCGAACCTCAAGACCGTCACCCTTGACGCAGTTGCGCGGGGGTCGCAGGAGGCACCGTGCTCACCGCGTTCGCCCGGGCGTTCAAGACGCCCGACCTGCGCAAGAAGCTGCTCTTCACGCTGGGCATCATCGTGGTGTACCGGATCGGTACGCACATCCCGATCCCGGGCGTCGACTACAGGGCCGTCCAGGAGTGTGTGGACCAGGCGTCCGGCAACCAGGGTGGTCCCCTCGGCCTGATCAACATGTTCAGCGGCGGCGCTCTGCTGCAGATCACGGTGTTCGCGCTCGGCATCATGCCGTACATCACGGCGAGCATCATTCTGCAGCTGCTGACCGTGGTGATCCCGAGGCTGGAGGCCCTGAAGAAGGAGGGGCAGGCGGGTACCGCGAAGATCACGCAGTACACCCGCTACCTGACCATCGCGCTGGCCGTCCTCCAGGGCACCGGCCTCATCGCTACCGCCCGCAGCGGCGCCCTCTTCTCGGGCTGCACGGTCGCCAACCAGGTTGTGCCGAACCAGGCCATCTTCACCACCGTCGTCATGGTGATCACGATGACCGCCGGTACGGCCGTCGTCATGTGGCTCGGTGAGCTGATCACCGACCGCGGCATCGGCAACGGCATGTCGATCCTGATGTTCATCTCGATCGCCGCGACCTTCCCGGGTGCCCTGTGGGCCATCAAGGAGCAGGGCGACCTGGCCGACGGCTGGATCGAGTTCGGCACCGTGGTCGCCGTCGGTCTGGTCATGATCGGCCTGGTGGTCTTCGTGGAGCAGGCTCAGCGCCGTATTCCGGTCCAGTACGCGAAGCGCATGATCGGCCGCCGGTCCTACGGCGGCACGTCCACGTACATTCCGCTGAAGGTCAACCAGGCGGGCATCATCCCCGTGATCTTCGCCTCGTCGCTGCTCTACATTCCGGCGCTGGTGGTCCAGTTCTCCAACTCGACCGCCGGCTGGGCGCAGTGGGTCGAGCGGAACCTCGCGGCCACGGACGCCACCGCGCACATCATCCTGTACTTCCTGCTCATCGTCTTCTTCGCGTTCTTCTACGTGGCGATCACCTTCAACCCCGAAGAAGTCGCCGACAACATGAAGAAGTATGGTGGCTTCATCCCGGGCATCCGGGCTGGCCGACCGACCGCTGAGTATCTGAGCTACGTACTCAACCGGATCACCTGGCCGGGTTCGCTGTATCTGGGACTGATCGCTCTCGTGCCGACGATGGCGTTGGCAGGTTTCGGGGCAAACCAGAACTTCCCGTTCGGTGGTACCAGCATCCTGATCATCGTGGGTGTGGGCCTGGAGACGGTGAAGCAGATCGAGAGCCAGCTCCAGCAGCGCAATTACGAAGGGTTCCTCCGCTGATGCGAATCGTCCTCGTCGGGCCGCCGGGTGCCGGAAAGGGTACGCAGGCCACCCGCCTTGCCGAGACGCTGCACATCCCGCACATCTCCACGGGCGACCTGTTCCGCGCCAACATCAGCCAGCAGACCGAACTGGGCAAGCTGGCCAAGTCCTACATGGACGCCGGCAACCTCGTACCGGACGAGGTCACCATCGCCATGGCGAAGGACCGCATGGAGCAGCCCGACGCCGAGGGCGGCTTCCTGCTGGACGGCTTCCCGCGCAACGTCTCCCAGGCCGAGGCACTGGACGAGCTGCTCGAGACGGAGCAGATGAAGCTCGACGCGGTGCTGGACCTGGAGGCCCCGGAGGAAGAGGTCGTCAAGCGGATCGCCGGACGCCGGGTCTGCCGGAACGAGTCGGCGCACGTCTTCCACGTGACGTACTCGACGCCGAAGCGGGAGGGCGTCTGCGACGTCTGCGGCGGCGAGCTGTACCAGCGGGACGACGACTCCGAGGAGACGGTCCGCAAGCGGCTGGAGGTCTACCACACGCAGACCGAGCCGATCATCGACTACTACAAGGCGCAGGGTCTGGTCGTGACCATCTCCGCGATGGGCAAGGTCGACGAGGTCACCGGCCGTGCGCTGGAGGCGCTGAAGCGCGACAAGTAGTTCTTTGTGCCGACTGCAGCCGCGGTTCCTCTTCCAGGGGCCGCGGCTGTGGTGTGCCGCCCGTGCGGCACGTATGCCCGCGGCTTGCGGAGGCCGATGCCCCGTATCGTGGGAAGCGTTCCTCTGTCTCCCGGTCCAGAAAGGCCGCAGCCCCCATGGTGCAGATCAAGAGCCCCGAGCAGATCGCCAAGATGCGAGAGGCGGGGCTGGTCGTCGCCGCCATCCACGCGGCCACGCGGGAGGCCGCCGTGCCCGGCGCCACCACCAAGGACCTGGACCAGGTCGCCCGCAAGGTGCTCGCCGAGCACAACGCCAAGCCGAACTTCCTCGGCTACGGCGGCTTCCCGGCGACCATCTGCACCTCCGTGAACGAGGTCGTCGTCCACGGCATCCCCTCCGACGACGTCGTCCTCAAGGACGGGGACGTCATCTCCATCGACTGCGGCGCGATCATCGACGGCTGGCACGGTGACGCGGCCTACACGGCGTTCGTCGGCTCCGGTCACTCCCCGGAGCTGGTCGAGCTGTCCCGGGTGACCGAGGAGTCCATGTGGGCCGGCATCGCGGCCATGAAGCAGGGCAACCGGCTGGTCGACATCTCCCGGGCCGTCGAGACGTACATCCGCCGCCAGCCCAAGCCCGGCGGCGGCCGCTACGGGATCATCGAGGACTACGGCGGCCACGGCATCGGCACCGAGATGCACATGGACCCGCACCTGCTGAACTACGTCGACCGGCGCCGGGGCAAGGGGCCCAAGCTGGTGCCCGGCTTCTGCCTCGCCATCGAGCCGATGGTGTCCCTGGGCACACCGAAGACGGTCGTCCTGGAGGACGACTGGACGGTCGTGACGACGGACGGGACCTGGTCCTCCCACTGGGAGCACTCCGTCGCGCTGACCGAGCAGGGCCCGCTGGTCCTGACGGCGCCCGACGGGGGCAGGGCCAAGCTCGCGGAGTACGGCATCACGGCCGCTCCGGACCCTCTTGCATGACGATCTCCCGGGTGGGGCAGACTTCCTCGTTTCGCCTTTCCGGGTGTGCTGACGTAGACTGACTCGTCGGCTCTTGTGCACCCGCATGCCTGCATGCCTGCAAGCTTTGCGAACGGGTGCGCGCCGGAGCCGATCAAGGTAGTCGATTCGAAGGGCGAAGCGTGGCCAAGAAGCAAGGTGCCATCGAGATCGAGGGCACTGTCGTCGAGTCTCTTCCGAACGCCATGTTCAAGGTCGAGCTCCAGAACGGCCACCAGGTCCTGGCACACATCAGCGGCAAGATGCGCATGCACTACATCCGCATCCTCCCTGACGACCGGGTCGTGGTGGAGCTGTCTCCGTACGACCTGACGCGTGGCCGGATCGTCTACCGGTACAAGTAGATCTTGCCCACGTCCTGCGGCGGCGACGCCGCGGGTCCGCCGGCAACTGACCCGGAGAACCTCACATCCCATGAAGGTCAAGCCGAGCGTCAAGAAGATCTGCGACAAGTGCAGGGTGATCCGCCGTCACGGCCGGGTCATGGTCATCTGCGACAACCCGC
Source organism: Streptomyces hamibioticus (assembly GCF_047946815.1). NCBI lineage: Bacteria > Bacillati > Actinomycetota > Actinomycetes > Kitasatosporales > Streptomycetaceae > Streptomyces > Streptomyces hamibioticus. Next base: position 2,999,216 of record NZ_JBKKQY010000001.1, on the reverse strand, counting down.
GCCACAAGCAGCGCCAGGGCTGACGTACGACCGACCGCACCCTCTGCATTCACATCGCAGGGATTCGCGCGACGCGAGCTGAATATGTTCATACGCAGGACCCGGACGGCGTGAGCCGTCTGACACCCCCGGTTCGGAGGCCGGGGACCCAGTTCGTACCTAGTACGGCGGCTGGGAGCCGGTTCTGCGGAAGACCTCCGAAGATCACCAGGAGCCATTGAATGGCACGCGTTTCCGGTGTTGACATCCCGCGCGACAAGCGCGTGGAGATCGCCCTCACCTACGTGTTCGGCATCGGCCGGACCCTCTCCCAGCAGACGCTGGCTGCCACCGGCGTCGACCCGAACACCCGCGTCCGCGACCTCTCCGAGGAGCAGCTCGTCGCGATCCGCGAGTACGTCGACAACAACTTCAGGACCGAGGGCGACCTCCGTCGCGAGATCCAGGCCGACATCCGCCGCAAGGTCGAGATCGGCACGTACCAGGGTCTGCGTCACCGCCGCGGTCTGCCCGTCCGCGGCCAGCGCACCAGCACCAACGCTCGCACCCGCAAGGGCCCGCGTCGCGCCATCGCCGGCAAGAAGAAGCCGGGCAAGAAGTAGTCCGCAGCGGACGCCTGTCCACGGTCTTCGCTGTAGGACCGACCACCTCCGTAGGAGTTAAGACATGCCCCCCAAGGGACGTCAGGGCGCTGCCAAGAAGGTGCGCCGCAAGGAAAAGAAGAACGTCGCTCACGGCCACGCGCACATCAAGAGCACGTTCAACAACACGATCGTCTCGATCACGGACCCGACCGGCAACGTGATCTCCTGGGCCTCCGCCGGCCACGTCGGCTTCAAGGGCTCGCGGAAGTCCACGCCGTTCGCCGCGCAGATGGCCGCCGAGTCGGCCGCCCGCCGCGCTCAGGAGCACGGCATGCGCAAGGTCGACGTGTTCGTCAAGGGCCCGGGTTCCGGTCGTGAGACCGCCATCCGTTCGCTCCAGGCGACCGGTCTCGAGGTCGGCTCCATCCAGGACGTCACCCCGACCCCGCACAACGGCTGCCGTCCGCCGAAGCGTCGTCGCGTCTGACGCTCGCCTTTTTCGGCTGCGGTTTCCGGGCGGTACGGCTCCTTCGGGCCGTGCCGCCCGTACCCTTGCAGTAGCCGCGCCTTGTTCCGGTGCGGTTCCGTCGGGCGTCATATAGCGGGCGCCCACGACTGAAGGATCTGATCCACACATGCTGATCGCTCAGCGTCCCTCGTTGACCGAAGAGGTCGTCGACGAGTTCCGCTCCCGGTTCGTGATCGAGCCGCTGGAGCCGGGCTTCGGTTACACCCTCGGCAACTCCCTGCGTCGTACCCTCCTGTCCTCGATCCCCGGTGCGGCGGTCACGTCGATCCGCATCGACGGTGTCCTGCACGAGTTCACCACCGTGCCGGGCGTCAAGGAGGACGTCACCGACCTGATCCTCAACATCAAGCAGCTGGTCGTGTCGAGCGAGCACGACGAGCCGGTCGTGATGTACCTGCGCAAGCAGGGCCCGGGTCTGGTCACCGCCGCCGACATCGCGCCCCCGGCCGGCGTCGAGGTGCACAACCCCGACCTCGTCCTCGCCACGCTCAACGGCAAGGGCAAGCTGGAGATGGAGCTGACCGTCGAGCGCGGTCGCGGCTACGTCTCCGCGGTGCAGAACAAGCAGGTCGGCCAGGAGATCGGCCGTATCCCGGTCGACTCGATCTACTCGCCGGTGCTCAAGGTCACGTACAAGGTCGAGGCCACGCGTGTCGAGCAGCGCACCGACTTCGACAAGCTGATCGTCGACGTCGAGACCAAGCAGGCCATGCGGCCGCGCGACGCCATGGCGTCGGCCGGCAAGACCCTGGTCGAGCTGTTCGGTCTCGCCCGCGAGCTGAACATCGACGCCGAGGGCATCGACATGGGTCCGTCCCCGACGGACGCCGCGCTCGCCGCCGACCTGGCGCTGCCGATCGAGGAGCTGGAGCTCACCGTCCGGTCGTACAACTGCCTCAAGCGCGAGGGCATCCACTCCGTGGGTGAGCTGGTCGCGCGCAGCGAGGCGGACCTGCTCGACATCCGCAACTTCGGTGCGAAGTCGATCGACGAGGTCAAGGCGAAGCTGGCCGGGATGGGCCTGGCCCTGAAGGACAGCCCGCCCGGATTCGACCCGACCGCCGCCGCGGACGCCTTCGGTGCGGACGACGACGCGGACGCCGGGTTCGTGGAGACCGAGCAGTACTGAGAGCTCGGGCCTTCCGGTCCGTACTCGGGTGCGGTGCGCTGTGGCTTGTCGCGCCCGCGCGACGGAGTCGCATAGCGACACCGCCCCGCGCCCCTTCCGGACGACAGCCCCTTCGGGGCTGTGGTCCGGATCTCTGACAGACAACCGTCTGCTCAGATACTGACCCCGGTACCTGATACGGCCGGGGCAGACCCCTAGGAGAAACACCATGCCGAAGCCCACCAAGGGTGCCCGTCTGGGCGGCAGCGCCGCGCACGAGAAGCTGCTCCTCGCGAACCTCGCGAAGAGCCTCTTCGAGCACGGCAAGATCACCACTACCGAGGCGAAGGCCCGCCGTCTGCGGCCGTACGCCGAGCGTCTGATCACCAAGGCGAAGAAGGGCGACCTTCACAACCGCCGTCAGGTGCTCCAGGTCATCACGGACAAGAGCATCGTCCACACGCTCTTCACCGAGATCGGCCCGCGGTACGAGAACCGTCCGGGTGGCTACACCCGTATCACCAAGATCGGCAACCGCCGTGGCGACAACGCGCCCATGGCTGTGATCGAGCTGGTCGAGGCGCTGACGGTGCAGCAGAAGGCGGTCGGCGAGGCCGAGGGCGCGACGAAGCGTGCCGCCAAGGACGCCGAGGCCGCCGAGGCCGCCGAGGCCAAGGTCGACACGACCAAGGCCGACGAGGCTGCCGAGGCTCCGGCCGAGGAGTCGAAGGACGCGTAAGCGTTCTGCCGGGGGACTGTGCGTTCTGCGGCTGCGGCTTCGTCGTGGTCGTCCGCGCAGTTCCCCGCGCCCCTTGAGGGGCGTCGGCGGGCCCGTCCCCTTTCGAGGGGCGGGCCCGCTTTCGCGTTGCTGAGAGGATGCAGGGGTGAGTGACGAAGTACAGCCCGGGTTCGTACGGGTGCGGCTGGACCTGTCCTACGACGGGACCGAGTTCTCCGGGTGGGCCAAGCAGGCCGGCGGGCGGCGGACCGTGCAGGGGGAGATCGAGGACGCGCTGCGGACGGTCACGCGGTCCCGGGAGACGTACGAGCTGACCGTGGCCGGGCGCACCGACGCCGGGGTGCACGCCCGGGGGCAGGTCGCCCATGTCGATCTGCCGCGGGAGGTCTGGGTCGAGCACCACGGGAAGCTGCTGAAGCGGCTGGCCGGGCGGTTGTCCAGGGACGTACGGGTGTGGGCGCTGCGGGAGGCGCCCAGTGGGTTCAACGCGCGGTTCTCCGCGGTCTGGCGGCGCTACGCCTACCGGGTCACCGACAATCCCGGCGGTGTGGACCCGCTGCTGCGCAACCATGTCCTGTGGCACGACTGGCCGCTGGACGTGGACGCCATGAACGAGGCTGCCCGGCAGCTGCTGGGGGAGCACGACTTCGCCGCCTACTGCAAGAAGCGGGAGGGGGCCACGACCATCCGGACGCTGCAGGAACTGAGCCTGGTGCGGGGCGAGGACGGGATCGTCACCGCCACGGTCCGGGCCGACGCCTTCTGCCACAACATGGTGCGCTCGCTGATCGGGGCGCTGCTGTTCGTCGGCGACGGGCACCGCGCCCCCGACTGGCCGGGGAAGGTGCTGGCGGCCGGCGTACGCGATTCGGCCGTGCATGTCGTACGGCCGCACGGGCTGACGCTGGAGGAGGTCGGCTACCCGGCGGACGAGCTGCTCGCGGCCCGCAACTGCGAGGCCCGGAACAAGCGGTCCCTGCCCGGCGCCGGCTGCTGCTGAGCGGTCGGTCCGGTCACCGCTCCGCCGGCGGCGTCCGGGCCACCGCCGGGCCCGTGCACCGGGCCCGTGCGCCGGGCCTAGCCCGCCGTCGCCGCCGCCGAGGCCTGGGCCTCGCCGCGCTGCCGGATCTGCCGGAAGGTGAACTCGGCGAGGTCGTCGCCGGTCCGGAAGACCTCGGTGTCCTTCTCGGTGACGTCCTTGCCGCCGGTGAACCCGGAGATGGTGAAGTAGGCGTACCGGCCGTAGGCGTTGGTCGTGGACCGGCACACGGCACCCTGGCAGAAGCTCCGCACACCGCCGCCGGACAGGGACTTGACGATGCTCTTGCTGTCCGCCTGCCTCTTGGCCTCGCTCGCCTGCGCCGCGGTGTCGAAGACGGCCACGCCGACCGTCACGGCGATGTCGTCCTCGGTGTAGGTGACGCGGATCAGCCGGGTGCAGTCGTTGTCCTGAAGGACCTTGGGCAGGGTGTTCAGGGCCGCCGAGGAACAGGTCCGGGTGTCGGCCGTCGGGCCCTTCTTGTAGACCGTGTCGCCCATGGTCAGCTGGGTGCCGGGGAAGAGGACGTCCGGGCCGAGCGGGGCCTTGTCCTTCTTCGCGCTGGAGACGAAGTCCTTCGGGTCCAGCGGAGGCGGCGCGGTGGTCGGCGCGAACGACGGGGCGGTGGCGGTCGCGCTCGGGAGGTCGGCCGCCGAGGGCAGCCGGGAGGACGGATCGCCGGACGCCTGGCCCGAGCCGTTCGCGGAGACGACGGCCACCGCGACGGCGCTCGCGACCGCGACCGTGGCCAGCGCACCGCCACCGATGAACAGCAGCCGGCGCCGTTTGTTGCGGGCCTCGGACGCCTCGGCGAGCGCGGCCCAGTCCGGGGTCTGGTCACCGCCGCCGTTCCAGGGCTGCTGGGAATTCGGTTTCCAGGGATCCCACTGAGACTGGGGTCCCCCCTGCCCAAAGCTCATGGGGCGCATCTTAGACGGGTCCCAGGGCGTGCTGGTCCGCCTCAACGGGCCCCGGAACCCTTAGCGTTCCTTCCATGCGGACGGGCAAAAGCGACATCTCCGGGTGGTTGGTGCGACCGGCGCGGTGGCATGCGTGGGCGGCGCTCGCGGCCGTGCTCGGTGCCCTCGCGGTGCGGACGGCCCGCGCGACCCCGGAGGGCGGGATGGACAACGCCATCGTCGTCCGGGCCGCCCGGACCTGGCTGGCGGGCGGCGATCCGTACGCCGACCCGCACTTCCTGTACTTCCCGAGCGCCGTCCTGGCCGCCGCCCCGCAGACCCTGCTGCCCGCGTCCGCGCTGCGCGTGCTGGTGCCGCTCGCCGTGACGGTCCTGCTGGCGCTGGGCTGGGCCTGCGCCCTGCGGCTGCACCGCGTCCCGCTGGGCAGCCGCTTCGCCGCCCTCGGCCTGCTCGCCCTCGCGGCCTGCTTCGCGCCGTTCGGGCACCTGGTGCTGCTGGGCAACTGGACGGTGGCCGCGGCGGCGGCCCTGCCGCTGTGCCTGCTCCTGGCGGGCCGGGGACGGTGGACGGCGGCGGGCGCGGTGGTGGGCGCCGCCGTCGCGGTCAAGCCGCTGCTCGCGCCGCTGGTGCTGCTGTTCCTGTTCGCCGGCCGGTGGCGGGCGCTGGCGGCGGCGGTCCTGGTCCCGCTCGGGGCGTCCGCCGCCGCGGGCCTGCTGATGCCCGACCCGGCCGGCTTCTTCACCCGTACCCTGCCGTTCCTGCTGAGCGGCGACGACGGCTTCGTACGGCTCTACGAGGCGTCCCCGGCGGCCGTGCTGCCCCGGCTGGGCCTGGCGCGCCCGCTCGCCGAGACCCTCGCGGTGCTCGCCGCCGCCGCCGGGGCCGGGTGCGCCTGGCGGCGCTGGCGCCGTGCCGATCCCGGTCCGCTGCGGCTCGCCGAGACCGCCGCCGGCCTGATGCTCTCGGCGTTCCTGGTCTCCCGCCCCTCCTACGACCACTACCTCGTGGTCGTCCTGCCCCTGCTGCTCGCCGGACTGCCGTACGCCGGCTCGGTCGCCCGCCGGCCCTGGTTCTGGCTGGCCCTGGTCCCGCAGCTGCCGGGCCTGACCTGGCCCTGGCTGGAGGCGCCCCGGCGGCGCGCCTTCAAGGACGCGGTCACGCTCTGTGTGCTCGCGGTGACGGTGGCCCGGCAGGGCTGGGGGCCGCGGGCGCCGGACGCCGGGGAGAGCCTCGTCACCCCGCCCCTGCGGGCGGACACGTACAGTGGAAGCAGGCAGTGATACCCGACGGTCCCTCGTTTTGACCCACTCCGGACACCCCGGTATCCTGCTTGTTCGTTGTGTATTGGCTTGCTCATTCTCACGGGACGGGCCCTTACACCGGTCCACCGGGCCGATGACCAGCGACCAGCACGCGGTTTGCGTCACCGCTGTGCGGTCAAGGCTGTCGTGATCGTTTCGGTGACCTGTTCAGGACCATTCACTCGAAGCGAAGGCTACGAACCGTGCGTACGTACAGCCCCAAGCCCGGCGATGTGACGCGCCAGTGGCACGTCATTGACGCTCAGGACGTCGTCCTGGGCCGTCTCGCCTCCACCGCAGCGACCCTTCTCCGGGGCAAGCACAAGCCGATCTACGCGCCGCACGTCGACGCTGGTGACTTCGTCATCATCATCAACGCCGACAAGGTGCACCTGTCCGGCAACAAGCGGACCCAGAAGATGGCGTACCGCCACTCCGGCTACCCGGGCGGTCTGCGCTCCGTCCGCTACGACGAGCTGCTGGAGAAGAACCCCGAGAAGGCCGTCGAGAAGGCCGTCAAGGGCATGCTCCCCAAGAACTCCCTGGGCCGTCAGATGCTCTCGAAGCTGAAGGTCTACAAGGGTGACCAGCACCCGCACGGCGCGCAGCAGCCGCAGCCGTACGAGATCACCCAGGTCGCGCAGTAAGTCCGGCCACCCCCTAAGACTGAAGAGAATCTGAGGAGAATCGTGGCCGAGACCACTGCCGAGCAGCCGCTCGAAGAGCTTGACATCGACAGCTACACCACCGAGTCCGAGGTCCCCGTCGAGGGCGAGTACACCTCGGAGTCCATGGCCTCCCGCTTCGGCGAGCCCCAGCCGGCCGCCGGCCTGGGCCGTCGCAAGAACGCCATCGCCCGTGTCCGGATCGTCCCGGGCACCGGCAAGTGGAAGATCAACGGCCGCACCCTCGAGGACTACTTCCCGAACAAGGTGCACCAGCAGGAGGTCAACGAGCCCTTCAAGGTGCTGGAGCTCGAGGGCCGCTACGACGTCATCGCCCGCATCGCCGGCGGCGGCGTCTCCGGCCAGGCCGGTGCGCTGCGCCTCGGTGTCGCCCGCGCCCTGAACGAGGCCGACGTCGACAACAACCGCGGCCCGCTGAAGAAGGCCGGCTTCCTGCGCCGCGACGACCGCGCGGTCGAGCGGAAGAAGGCCGGTCTGAAGAAGGCCCGCAAGGCTCCGCAGTACAGCAAGCGCTGATCGCGGCTGCTCGCTCGTACTCCGAACGCCCCGGCGGCACGCCACTGTGCTGCCGGGGCGTTCGTATATCACCGCGCTCAGGCGTATAACGGCACAAGACGCTCAACGGCTTGTGTGATCGGATGGCCGGACATTGCGGGTGTCCGGGAACACGGAGGCAGGTGCGTGGGCCGCACGGCACGGCTTCCGGAACTGACGCTTCCTCAGGAGGACAAGTGGGACGACTCTTCGGCACGGACGGCGTGCGCGGTGTCGCCAACGCGGACCTGACGGCCGAGATGGCGCTCGGCCTCTCCGTCGCCGCGGCGCACGTGCTGGCCGAGGCGGGCACGTTCGAAGGGCACCGGCCGACCGCGGTGGTCGGACGTGACCCGCGTGCGTCCGGGGAGTTCCTGGAGGCCGCCGTGGTGGCGGGCCTGGCCAGCGCCGGCGTGGACGTGCTGAGGGTCGGCGTGCTGCCGACGCCCGCGGTGGCGTACCTGACCGGCGCGCTCGGCGCCGACCTCGGCGTGATGCTCTCCGCCAGCCACAACGCCATGCCCGACAACGGCATCAAGTTCTTCGCCCGCGGCGGTCACAAGCTCGCCGACGAGCTGGAGGACCGCATCGAGTCCCTCTACGAGGGGCACCGCACCGGCGCCCCCTGGGACCGCCCGACCGGCTCCGGCGTCGGCCGGGTCCGCGACTACGGCGAGGGCTTCGACAAGTACGTCGCCCACCTCATCGCCGTCCTGCCCAACCGCCTCGACGGCCTGAAGATCGTCCTGGACGAGGCGCACGGCGCCGCCGCCCGGGTCTCGCCGGAGGCGTTCGCGCGGGCCGGCGCCGAGGTCGTCACCATCGGCGCGGAGCCGGACGGCCTCAACATCAACGACGGCTGCGGCTCCACCCACCTCGACCAGCTCAAGGCCGCCGTCGTCGAGCACGGTGCCGACCTCGGCATCGCGCACGACGGTGACGCCGACCGCTGCCTGGCCGTGGACCACACCGGTGCGGAGGTGGACGGCGACCAGATCCTCGCCGTGCTCGGGCTGGCGATGCGGGAGCGGTCCGCGCTGCGCGGCGACACCGTGGTCGCGACCGTCATGTCCAACCTGGGCTTCAAGCTCGCCATGGAGCGCGAGGGCATCCGGGTCGTGCAGACGGCGGTCGGTGACCGGTACGTGCTGGAGGAGATGAAGGCCGAGGGCTTCGCCCTGGGCGGCGAGCAGTCCGGCCACGTCATCATCCTCGACCACGCCACCACCGGCGACGGCACGCTGACCGGCCTGATGCTGGCGGCGCGGGTCGCGCAGACCGGCCGTACGCTCCAGGACCTGGCGTCCGTCATGGAGCGGCTGCCGCAGGTCCTGATCAACGTGCCCGACGTGGACAAGTCCCGGGTGACCACCTCCGCCGAGCTGGCCGCCGCGGTCGCCGAGGCGGAGCGGGAGCTGGGGGAGACCGGGCGGGTGCTGCTGCGTCCCTCCGGGACGGAGCCGCTGGTGCGGGTGATGGTCGAGGCTGCGGACATCGAGCAGGCCCGGTCGGTTGCGGGGCGGTTGGCGGATTCGGTGAAGTCGGCGTTGGGATAGTTCCACGTCGACGGTTCGGGGTGGGGGTCCTGCGTGTTTCGGGCTGCGGGGCTCGTCGTGGCCGGCCGCGCAGTTCCCCGCGCCCCTTCCGTGGCGCTTCCCTAGCGCCGTTTCGTCATGCGGGAGCGCCGGGTCGCCCACAGGGCCTTCTGGACCAGGAGCGTCAGCGTGCCGGCGAGCAGGATCGCGAACAGGTTGAGCAGGAGCTGTTCCGTCGACAGCCGGGCCTGGTGGACATCGGCGTAGACGAGGGCCACGGCCGCGTTCGCCGCGGCCGGGACCGTCGTCACCGAGATGGCGACGCCGACCAGGGCGCCGGACTTGGCGGAGGTCAGGGAGAGCATGCCCGCCGCGCCGGCCAGCAGGGCGACGACGAACGAGAACCGGTCGGGCGCGTAGATGAATCCGGTGTTGGGCCGGTCGGCGTCCAGCTGCGCCTCGCTGAACAGGCCGGCCGCGTCCATGACGAGGCTGAAGCCCGCCGTCACCAGCATCGCGCCGGCGAAGCCCACGAGCAGGGCGGTCAGCGAGCGCAGTGCCGGCCGCGGTGCCCGCCGCACCAGCGCCGTGCAGATGCCGGCCAGCGGACCGAACTCCGGGCCCACCGCCATCGCGCCCACGATCAGGATCGCGTTGTCCAGCACCACACCGCAGGCCGCGATCATCGTGGCCAGGGTGATGAAGGCGACGTAGGTGACCGACAGCGTCGACTCCTCCTGCGTCGCCTCCGCCAGCTGCTCCCACACCACCGCGTCCGCGGCTTCCCCCGGCGCCTCCTTCTCGGCCCGGTCGGCGTACTCGGACAGCGTCAGCCCGATGTTCTCCGCGGTGATCACCCCGCGCTCGGCCAGGCCCGAGTCCCGCAGGGCGTCGACGAGTCCGTCGACCGCCTCGCGGGCCACGTCGACCGTGACCACGTCGCCCTCCGGATCGCGGGCGGCGCCCGGCAAGACGACGAGGTGGGCGGTGCCGACCGCCCGCTCGATCAGGCGGACCACCGCGTCGGTCCGGTCGGCCGGGGTGATCAGGCGCAGGTGCAGCATGGCGCCCATCCAACAGCGTTTCACAGCTTGCGCAGGCTCAGCCGCTGCACCTTGTGGTCGGGTCCCTTGCGCAGGATCAGGGTGGCGCGGCCCCGGGTCGGGGCGACGTTCTCGACGAGGTTGGGCTTGTTGATGGTGCGCCAGGTGGTGCGGGCGTAGTCGAGCGCCTCCTCCTCCGACACCTGGGTGTACTTGCGGAAGTAGGACGACGGGTTCTGGAACGCGGTGGCGCGCAGCTTCTTGAAGCGGCTCAGGTACCAGCGCTCGATGTCCTCGGCGCGGGCGTCGACGTACACGCTGAAGTCGAAGTAGTCGGCCAGACCCACCCGGGTGCGGCCATCCTTGCCGGGCAGCGCGGGCTGGAGGACGTTGAGGCCCTCGACGATCAGGATGTCGGGGCGGCGCACGACGAGCTTCTCGCCGGGGACGATGTCGTAGATGAGGTGGGAGTAGACGGGCGCCGTCACCTCCTCCTTGCCGGCCTTGATGTCGGCGACGAAACGGGTCAGGGCCCGGCGGTCGTACGACTCGGGGAAGCCCTTCCGCGACATCAGGCCGCGCGCCTGGAGCTCCCGGGTGGGCAGCAGGAAGCCGTCGGTCGTGACCAGTTCGACCCGCGGGTGCTCGGGCCAGCGCGACAGCAGCGCCTGGAGCAGGCGGGCGACGGTGGACTTGCCGACCGCGACCGAGCCGGCGACGCCTATGACGAACGGGGTGCCCGACTGGGAGCCCTGCTCGCCGAGGAAGGTGTTCAGCGCGCTGCGCAGTCCGTCGGTGGCACCGACGTAGAGGTTGAGCAGCCGGGACAGCGGCAGGTAGATGTCCCGCACCTCGTCGAGGTCGATGACGTCGCCGAGGCCGCGCAGCTTCTCGACCTCCTCGGCGCTGAGCGGGAGCGGCGTCTTGTCGCGCAGGGCGCTCCACTCGGGGCGGGTGAGGTCGACGTAGGGAGTCGCCTCCGGCCGGTGCCGGTGGACGCTCCGGGGCATCGAGGAGGCCGGAGATATCACAGTCCATTGTTAACGGAGTTCGAACTCCTCGGCAGGTGGGCTGGGTCACCCCGGACCGGGCCACCGGACGCCATGATCACGTCGGTGTCACGGTCGGATACCAGGTCGCCGCCTGGTGATCATCTGCGTGCCCGCTGCGCATACAGTGCGCGCACACATGCGCGGAACCTCCGCGACCTGGAAGAAAGAGTCCCTGACGTGAGAAGCATCGCCGTCCGCCGCACCGCCCTCGCTGCCGCTGCCGCCGCCCTGGCCCTCCTGTCCACCGCCTGCGGCGGCTCCTCGGACAACGGCGACAAGGCGGGCGGTGACAAGGCCGAGGCAGGCAGCGCCACCGCGGCGGCCAAGGCGCTGACCGCCGGCGAGCTGGAGAAGGCCGCCCTCACCCAGGCGGACGTCAAGAGCGGCAAGGTCGTCACGGAGGTACCCGCCGGGGACGACGTCACCAAGGAGCAGGTGAAGGCGGACGGCGAGGCCTGCCTGCCGCTGGCCCACGCCCAGGCCGGCGTCCCCGGCGGCACGCCCGCCGCCACGGTCAAGCGCAGCTGGACCGGTGAGCCGCAGAAGCCGTCCGCCGACACTCCGCCCGAGAAGGCCGCGATGGCCGCCCTCGACGTGCCGAAGGTGCTGGTGACCCTGGCCTCCTACGAGGACGGCGGCGCCGAGCAGGCCCTGAAGGACGTCGAGGAGGCGGCCCGCAAGTGCGCCAAGGGCTTCACCGCCACCGTCGGCGGCGAGAAGGCCGAGTACACCGAGGTGACCGGGACCGAGGCCCCCGCCGGCGGTGACGGGGCCGTCGCCCTGACCATGACCGTGAACATCGGGGAGGGCGTCACGCCGCCGATGAAGGTCGTGGTGGTCCGCAAGGGCGCCACCCTCGCCTCCTTCAGCGCCGTCAACCTCGCCTCCATGGCGAGCGGTCAGGACTTCGAGTTCCCCACCGAGATCGTCGACGCCCAGGTCGGCAAGCTGAAGTGATCCAGCGGTCCCACCGGGGCGTTCGTACCCCGGTGGGAATTTCCGATTTCGGGCACGTGATGGCGTGTTCGTGACCGAACCTGACCGTAGGCTGCCGGTCATGTGCGGAATCGTGGGTTACGTGGGGTCGCAGTCGGCGCTCGATGTCGTGATGGCCGGGCTGAAGCGGCTGGAGTACCGGGGATACGACTCGGCGGGCGTCGCCGTGCTCGCCGACGGCGGGCTCGCCCCCGCCAAACGCGCCGGCAAGCTCGTCAACCTGGAGAAGGAGCTGTCCGAACGCCCGCTGCCCGCCGGCACCACCGGCATCGGCCACACCCGCTGGGCCACGCACGGCGGCCCCACCGACGCCAACGCCCACCCGCACCTGGACAACGCGGGCCGGGTCGCGGTGGTCCACAACGGCATCATCGAGAACTTCGCCGCGCTCCGTGCCGAGCTGGCCGAGCGCGGGCACGAGCTGGCGTCCGAGACCGACACCGAGGTCGTCGCCCACCTCCTCGCCGAGCAGTTCTCCTCCTGCGCCGACCTGGCGGAGGCGATGCGGCTGGTGTGCCGGCGCCTGGAGGGCGCGTTCACCCTGGTGGCGGTGCACGCCGACGAACCGGGCGTGGTGGTGGGCGCCCGGCGCAACTCCCCGCTCGTGGTGGGCGTGGGGGAGGGCGAGGCCTTCCTCGCCTCGGACGTGGCGGCGTTCATCGCGCACACCCGCGACGCCATCGAGCTGGGCCAGGACCAGGTGGTCGAGCTGCGCCGGGACGGTGTGACGGTGACCGGCTTCGACGGCAGCCCGGCGGACGTGCGCTCCTACCACGTCGACTGGGACGCCTCGGCCGCCGAGAAGGGCGGCTACGACTACTTCATGCTCAAGGAGATCGCCGAGCAGCCCAAGGCGGTCGCCGACACCCTGCTGGGCCGCATCGACGCCGCCGGCTCGCTGAGCCTGGACGAGGTGCGGATCTCCGCCCCCGAGCTGCGCGAGCTGGACAAGGTCGTCATCGTCGCGTGCGGTACGGCCTTCCACGCCGGGCTGATCGCGAAGTACGCCATCGAGCACTGGACGCGCACCCCGTGCGAGGTGGAGCTGGCCAGCGAGTTCCGCTACCGCGACCCGATCCTGGACCAGCAGACGCTGGTGATCGCCATCTCCCAGTCGGGCGAGACGATGGACACGCTGATGGCCCTGCGGCACGCCCGCGAGCAGGGTGCGAAGGTCCTGGCCATCTGCAACACCAACGGCTCGACCATCCCCCGCGAGTCGGACGCGGTCCTCTACACGCACGCCGGGCCGGAGATCGCCGTCGCCTCGACGAAGGCGTTTCTGACCCAGCTGGTGGCCTGCTACCTGGTCGCCCTCTACCTGGGCCAGGTGCGCGGGACCAAGTGGGGCGACGAGATCCGGGCGGTGATCCGCGACCTGTCGCAGATCACCGGAGCGGTGGAGCAGGTCCTGGGGACCATGGAGCCGGTGCGGGAGCTGGCGCGCTCGCTGGCCACCAAGAACACGGTGCTGTTCCTGGGGCGGCACGTCGGCCATCCGGTGGCCCTGGAGGGCGCCCTCAAGCTCAAGGAACTGGCCTACATGCACGCCGAGGGGTTCGCGGCGGGCGAGCTGAAGCACGGCCCGATCGCGCTGATCGAGGAGGACGTGCCGGTGGTGGTGGTCGTCCCGTCCCCGCGCGGCCGTTCCGTGCTGCACGACAAGATCGTCTCCAACATCCAGGAGATCCGCGCCCGCGGCGCCCGCACCATCGTCATCGCCGAGGAGGGCGACGAGGCGGTCGTCCCCTACGCCGACCACCTCATCCGCATCCCGGTCACCCCGACCCTGCTCCAGCCGCTGGTCGCGACCGTGCCGCTCCAGGTCTTCGCCTGCGAGCTGGCGACGGCCCGGGGCAACGAGGTGGACCAGCCGCGGAACCTGGCGAAGTCGGTGACCGTGGAGTAGGGCGCCGACGGCCGATCGCTAGGGTGCTCGGCATGAGCATCATCGGCGTCGGGATCGACGTGGCCGAGATCGACCGTTTCGCGGCCTCGCTGAAGCGGACGCCCGGGCTGGCCGGACGGCTGTTCCTGGAGAGCGAGTTGCTGCTGCCCAGCGGTGAGCGCCGGGGCGTCGCCTCGCTCGCCGTCCGCTTCGCCGCCAAGGAGGCGCTGGCCAAGGCGCTGGGCGCGCCGGCGGGGCTGCACTGGACGGACGCCGAGGTGTACGTCGAGGACAGCGGGCAGCCGCGGCTGCGGGTGACGGGGACGGTGGCGGCGCGGGCTGCGGAGCTGGGAGTGACGTCCTGGCACGTGTCGCTGAGCCATGACGCGGGCGTGGCCTCGGCGGTGGTGATCGCGGAGGGATGACGGACATACCGATGGTCGCCGTCCCGGCGGGGCACGTGACGCTGTCCGACCGGCGGACGCAACGGAGCTGGACGGTCGGCCTCCCGCCGTACCGGATCGGATCGGTCCCGGTCACGCGGGGGCTGTACGCGCAGGTCACCGGGCGGCAGCCCGGCGTCGCCCAGGAGGACCGGCGGCCCGCCGAGGACGTCTCCTGGACGGACGCGGTCCGCTTCTGCAACGCCCTGTCCGCGCGCGAGGGCCTGCGGCCCGCCTACCGGGTGGACGCCGACGGCGGAGGCGCCACGTGGGACGCCTCCGCCGACGGGTACCGGCTGCCGACCGAGGCCGAGTGGGAGTACGCCTGCCGGGCCGGGACCTCCGGGCCGCGGTACGGCCCGCTGGAGGAGATCGCCTGGTACCGGGGGAACTCCGGCGGACGCGTGCGCGAGGCGGGCGGCCGGCGGCCCAACCCCTGGGGCCTGTACGACATGCTCGGCAACGTCTGGGAGTGGTGCTGGGACCTCTACGACCCCGAGGTCTACGGCACCTACCGGGTGCTGCGCGGCGGCGGCTGGTTCGACGAGCACTGGAGCTGCCGGGCCTCCGTGCGCCGTCGCAGTCACCCGGCCCTCGCCCTCGACGACGTGGGGTTCCGCCTGGCGAGGTCCGCGGCGGTGACGGCGCCTCAGCAGATCGACTGACTGCTGTTCACCAGCCGGTTGTTGCGGAACGTCGTGTTCTCACCGCACGGGCTCTCCCGGATCGAGGTGTCCGTCACCGTGAGGTTCTGGATGGTGATGTCCCGGTTGTTCGGGAACTCCGAGCGCGCCGCCAGCCGGATCTCGCCGCCGCCGGTGACGGTGCCGCTCTGCGCGGCGAGGGTGACGTTGGAACAGTTCTCGATGAGGACCGCGTTGTTGCCGGTGCGCGAGAGCGTCACCCGGTCGATCACCGCCCCGCCGCTCTCCGAGACGCAGAACACCCCGCGGCCGCCGCCGCGCGCGATCACCTCGCCGACCCGGATGTTGACGGGGTATCCACTGCCGATCCGGCCGTTGCGGTTGGCCATGCGGAAGGCCGCGTAGCCGGTGCCCGTGCCGGCGTTCTCCGCGTCGACCCGCGCGACCGTCGCGTTGATCGTCTGGTTGAGCAGCAGCCCCGATCCGCCCACGTCGCGGACGGTGACCGTGCCGACGGCGAGGCCGTCCACGCCGTACGTCTCCACGGCGTGGGTGGAGGAGCCGGAGACGTACACGTCGTCGATGCGGATGTTGCGCGTCCACCGGCTGGTGTCGCCGCGGTTGTCGATGCGGACGCCGAGGCCGGAGGAGAGGCGCATGTCGATCTGACCCAGGGTCACGTTCTCGACGTTGCGCAGGAAGATGCCGTAGAGGGGCCTGCCGGTGACGTTCAGGTGCTGGATCTCCACGTCCCGGGTGCCGCGGGAGTAGACCGGCGCCTGGTCGCCGGAGCCACTGCCGGTGACGTCGATCGTGCCGCAGACGTCGAGGACGGTGTAGCTGGGCAGGGAGATGCGGGAGCCGGCGGAGACGGTGCCCGAGCCGCGGACCACGACCCGCTCCTTGCTCGTGCGGCCGGACGACAGGCTGTTCACCGCCGCCTGGACGGCCGCGCGCATGTCACCGCCGGTGTACACGACGGTGCCGCCGCGGCGGGACGTCCAGGTGCTGCCGCTGCGGACGGCCTCGGCCTGGTAGGAGCCCTCACCGCAGGCGGCGAGCGTGCGGGCGGGGGCGAGGGCGGTGGAGGCTTGGGTGGTCGCGGTGGCGGGGGCGGTCAGGGTTGCCGCCGTGGTGAGGAGGGCTGTGGCGCCGACAGCGGTGAGGAGTGCGGCTCTGCGTGCCATGGGGGGTCCGTCCTCTCATCGAACCGATTCGACTGAATCGATTCATCCGTGGGGGCCGGTGAGTGTGGCAACGGGGTGGCGAAGCGTCAAGGCTTGGGACGGAGTTGGACGCGTTTCCCGGGGACGGGGAAGACTCTGCGGCATGCGTACTGCGTACAGCGTGGAGACGGTCAGGACGGCCGAGCGGGAGCTGATGGCACGGCTGCCCGAGGGGGCGTTGATGCAACGCGCGGCGGCCGGGCTCGCCGCCGCCTGCGCGGACCTGCTCGGCCGGGTGTACGGCCGCCGGGTCGTGCTGCTGGTCGGCAGTGGCGACAACGGCGGCGACGCCCTGTACGCCGGGGCCCGCCTCGCCCGGCGCGGGGCCGGGGTGACGGCGGTGCCGCTCGCGCCGGAGCGCGCGCACGCCGGCGGGCTCGCCGCGCTGCGCCGGGCCGGCGGGACCGTCGCGGCCCGGGGCGCCGCCGAGGACCTGATCGGACGGGCCGACCTCGTGGTCGACGGCATCGTCGGGATCGGCGGCAAGGGCGGCCTGCGGCCGGAGGCCGAGTCGCTGGCCGGGGCCGCCGAGCGGTCCGGCGCCGCCGTCGTCGCCGTCGACCTGCCGAGCGGCGTCGACGCGGACACGGGGGAGGTGCACGGGGCGGCGCTGCGGGCCGACCTGACGGTGACGTTCGGGACGCACAAGCCGGGCCTGCTGATCGATCCGGCGCGGGAGTACGCCGGGTCGGTGCGGCTGGTGGACATCGGGCTGGCCCTGCCGGACGACGCCGCCGTCCTGGAGGCGCTGCAGCACGCGGACGTCGCCCGGCTGCTGCCGGTGCCGGCGGCCGAGAGCGACAAGTACCGGCGCGGAGTGGTGGGCATCGCCGCCGGGTCCGCCCGCTATCCGGGCGCGGCCGTCCTCGCGGTGTCGGGGGCGCTGCGCGGCGGGGCCGGGGCGGTGCGGTACGTCGGTCCGGCCGGGGACGCCGTGATCTCCCGCTTCCCCGAGACCCTCGTGTCCGACCGGGGCCCGAAGCACGCCGGGCGGGTCCAGGCGTGGGTGGTCGGGCCGGGCGCCGGGGACGACGCCGGCACCGTCGCCGAGGTGCTCGCGGCACAGGTGCCGGTGCTGATCGACGCGGACGGCCTGCGGCTCGCCGACCGGGAGGCCGTACGGGCCCGCACCGCACCGACCCTGCTGACCCCGCACGCCGGCGAGGCCGCCGCGCTGCTCGGCGTGAGCCGTGAGGAGGTCGAGGGCGCACGGCTGTCCGCCGCCCGCGAACTCGCCGCGCGCTACTCCGCCACGGTCCTGCTCAAGGGCTCGACCACGCTGATCGCCGCCCCGGACGGCGGCCCCGTGCGGGCCAACGCCACCGGCACGCCGTGGCTGGCCACGGCCGGGAGCGGTGACGTGCTGTCCGGCCTGGCCGGCTCCCTGCTGGCGGCGGGCCTGTCCGCCCGCGACGCGGGCAGCGCGGCCGCCTACCTCCACGGCCTCGCGGGCCGCTTCGCGGCTGAGGGGGCGCCGGTGGGGGCGCATGACGTGGCGGGGGCGGTTCCGCGCGCGTGGCGGGATGTGCGGGACTCCGCGGGAGCGCGGGACGCGCGGGGCTGACGGTGCGCTGGGCCGACTGCCGGCTGCCCACTGCCGGCTGCCGGCTGCCGGCGGGCGCCGGGGCCTTGGGAGCGAGTGTGCGCGGCGGCGGGGCGTTGCGGGCTGGTGTGCGGCGGGCCCCGCTTCCGCCGCCCGCGCGGGACTGCGCCGGTCGCCCGCGCGGGACTGCGCCGGTCGCCCGCACCCGTGCTCGTCGCCTTGGGCGTGGGCGGCCGCCTGCGTGCGGGGCCGCGCGGGCCGGTCCCGGTCGGCACGGAGGCGTGACCCAGGCGAAGGGGCACCGCAACGGGTCCGGGAACTGCGGACCTGCGTGCCGATGCCTTGATCGGGCGAGCGGCCGCGGCTCCCGCCGGCGTCTGCGCACCGACGCCGTCCGCGCCGATCGGCGTAGGCGGCCCCGGCCCGGAGGCGGGCCCGACGGCGCGACGGCTCGGGGAGTGCGGCGAAATGGGCTGCGCCCCGGCACACAGGCAGTGCCCCCGGCACACAAGCAGCGCCCCGGCACAATCGCGGTGTCTCCGGCCACAGGCGCGCGAAACGGCCGCTCCACCGGCCCTCCCGCCCCCTTCCCGTGCCTCTGGCCATGGTGCTGTCCGGCCCCTCTGAGACACTGGGCCCACCATGAGTGAGACAGCAGTCCAGCGGACCGCGGCTCTGCGGGCCCGTGTCGAGATCGATCTGGCCGCCCTGCGGGCCAACGTGCGGACCCTGCGGGTCCTGGCGCCCGGCGCGGCCCTGATGGCCGTGGTCAAGGCCGACGGGTACGGGCACGGGGCCGTGCCGTGTGCCCGTGCGGCCGTCGCCGCGGGGGCGACCTGGCTGGGCACCGCCACCCCGGAGGAGGCGCTCGCGCTGCGCGCCGGGGCCGGGCTGCCGGACGACGTCCGGATCCTGTGCTGGCTGTGGACGCCGGGCGGCCCCTGGCGGGAGGCGATCGACGCCGGCCTCGACGTCTCCGTCAGCGGGATGTGGGCCCTGGACGAGGTCACGGCGGCCGCGCGGCTCGCCGGGCGTCCCGCGCGCGTGCAGCTCAAGGCCGACACCGGGCTCGGGCGCAACGGCTGCCAGCCGGGGGAGGACTGGTCCCGGCTGGTCGGCGAGGCCCTGCGCGCCGAGGCCGAGGGGCTGCTCCACGTCACCGGGCTGTGGTCCCACTTCGCCTGCGCCGACGAGCCCGGGCACCCGTCGATCGCCGCCCAGCTCACCCGCTTCCGGGAGATGACGGCGTACGCCGAGGAGCGGGGCCTGCGCCCCGAGGTACGGCACATCGCCAACTCCCCGGCCACGCTCACCCTCCCCGAGACCCACTACGACCTCGTCCGCCCCGGCATCGCGATGTACGGCCTCTCGCCCAGCCCCGAGCTGGGCACCTCCGCCGACTTCGGGCTCCGCCCGGTGATGACGCTGTCCGCCTCGCTCGCGCTGGTCAAGCACGTCCCCGGCGGCCACGGCGTCAGCTACGGGCACCACTACACCACCCCCGGTGAGACCACCCTCGGCCTCGTCCCCCTCGGCTACGCCGACGGCGTCCCACGGCACGCCTCCGGCACCGCGCCCGTCCTGGTCGAGGGCAAGTGGCGTACGGTCGCCGGGCGGATCGCGATGGACCAGTTCGTGGTCGACCTCGGCGGCGACGAGCCCGCGCCGGGCGCCGAGGCCGTCCTGTTCGGACCCGGCGACCGCGGCGAGCCCACCGCCGAGGACTGGGCCCAGGCCGCCGGCACCATCGGGTACGAGATCGTCACGCGCATCGGAACCCGCGTCCCGCGCGTCTATGTCGGTGAGTGACCGACACGGGGGACGTCTTCATGTGCATGATGCACGCGTTCCGGTGAATCAGGAACAACAAGAGGGGTCACCCGGACAGGGGTCGGCGAAGGGGAGCGGTACGTGAGCGAGAGCAGCGGGGAGGCCGTCGCGGACGTCGCCGCGGCGGCCGTCGCCTCCGCCGCGGAGGCCGCCACCGAGGTCGCCGCCGGCGGCTGGCGCCGGGCGACCGGCATCGCGGGCGTCGCCATAGGCGTCGTCGCGGCGGGCGCGGCGGCAGGCGTCGCGATAGAACGGCTCACCGTCGGCCGCGGGATGCGCCAGAGGGCCCGGCTCGCCCTGGACGCCGCGGGCCCCTACGGCGCCCTGCGCGGCAGGCCCGGCCGGGCGTACGCCGACGACGGCACCGAGCTGTACTACGAGGTCGACGAGGCCGAGCCGGAGGGCGGACCGGCCCCGCGCCGCCGGCGCCTCTTCGGCCGCAAGGCCCCCGCCCCCGTCACCGTCGTCTTCAGCCACGGCTACTGCCTCAACCAGGACTCCTGGCACTTCCAGCGCGCGGCGCTGCGCGACGTCGTCCGCACCGTGCACTGGGACCAGCGCAGCCACGGCCGCTCCGGGCGAGGGGCGGCGCAGGCGCGCGGCGAGCAGCCGGTCACCATCGAGCAGCTGGGCCGGGACCTGAAGGCGGTCATCGACGACGCCGTGCCCGAGGGGCCGATCGTGCTGGTCGGGCACTCCATGGGCGGCATGACGGTGATGGCGCTGGCCGACCAGTTCCCCGAGCTGGTCCGCGACCGGGTCGTCGGCGTCGCCCTCGTCGGCACGTCCTCGGGAGGGCTCGGCGAGGTCAACTTCGGACTGCCGGTGGCCGGCGTCAACGCGGTGCGGCGGTTCCTGCCGGGCGTGCTGAAGGCGCTGGGGCAGCGGGCCGAGCTGGTGGAGAAGGGGCGCCGGGCGACGGCGGACCTGTTCGCCGGGATCATCAAGCGCTACTCGTTCGCCTCCCGGGACGTCGATCCGGCCGTGGCCAGGTTCGCCGAGCGGATGATCGAGTCGACGCCGATCGACGTGGTCGCCGAGTACTACCCCGCCTTCGACGACCACGACAAGAGCGAGGCCCTCGCCCGCTTCGCCGGCCTGCCCGTGCTGGTGCTGGCCGGGGTGCAGGATCTGGTCACGCCGAGCGAGCACAGCGAGGCCATCGCCGACCTGCTGCCGGACGCCGAACTGGTACTGGTCCCGGACGCCGGGCACCTGGTGATGCTGGAGCACCCCGAGGTGGTCACCGACCGCCTCGCCGACCTGCTCGCCCGCGCCCACGAGAAGGCACGCAGCGCGGCCGTGTGAGGGCGGACGGGTGAAGGCGGCGGCAGGCGGGTGGGCCGTGCCCGCAGGGGCTACCGTTGATGGCTATGGAAGCACCGGCAGCACCGCACGACCCGGCTGGCCCCACGCCCGTCGAGATCACCGTCACCTCTCCCGACCAGATGCGCGAGCTGGGCCGCAGGCTCGCCGAACTGCTGCGCGCCGGCGACCTGGTGATGCTCACCGGGGAGCTGGGCGCGGGCAAGACGACGCTGACCCGCGGGCTCGGCGAGGGCCTCGGCGTGCGCGGCGCCGTCACCTCGCCGACGTTCGTGATCGCCCGCGTGCACCCTTCCCTCGGGGACGGCCCGCCGCTGGTCCACGTCGACGCCTACCGGCTGTCCGGCGGGCTGGACGAGATGGAGGACCTCGACCTGGACGTCTCGCTGCCCGAGTCGGTGATCGTCGTGGAGTGGGGCGAGGGCAGGTTCGAGGAGCTGACCGAGGACCGGCTCCAGCTGGTGATCCACCGGGCCGTCGGCGACACGACGGACGAGGTGCGGCACGTGACGCTGACCGGCGTCGGCGAGCGTTGGGCCGGGGTCGGCCTCGGCGTACTCACGGCCTGAGCGACGGCCCGCCCGCCGGGAGCGCCGGGAGCCTCCGGGTGCGCCGGGAGCCTCCGGGAGGGCGGGGCGCCAGGATCCTCCGGGAGCGGCAGGAGCGGCAGGAGCGGCAGGAGCGGCAGGAGCGGCAGGAGCGGCAGGAGCGGCAGGACGCGACGCCCCGGGAGCGCCGGGATTCCGACAGGCCGTCGGCAAGATATTGCCTTCGGTGCCGTCGACGTGGTCCTATGGTACTCAGCGTGTAGTTAGGTATGCCTAACTAGCTCCGCCCCCGATCACCAGGAGGCGTCCATGTCGGTTTCCCAGCCCAAGGCCCAGACGCGGCCGGACCCGGTGCCCGGGGTGTCCATGCACGACCTGCTCGCCGCCTGCGCCGCGGCGACCGCGGTGTCCACGCCCCCGCGCGTTCCCGAGCCGCAGCGGCCGGAGGCGGCGCCGGACGCGCGGCGCGAGGCCGCGTAGCGCTCCGCGCCGGGGCGCCGGTCGCCCGCGCCCGCGCGGCGGACCCGCACGCCGACACGGCCATGTGTGCCGCACCGGGGCGCCGCCCTGCCCCGCGTCAGCGGATCACGACGACCTTCCGCCCGATCGTCGCGAACTTCCACATCGCCTCGCCGTCCGCCCGTGACTCGCGGATGCCGCCCGTCCGGACGCTCGGGTCGAGCCGCGGCGTCGAGCCGTCCACCGCCGCGCTGAACCCGATCACCACGCCGTCGACGTCGGCGAAGCGCACGACGTGCTCGACCGGGATGCCGTCGGACCCGGTGACCCTGCCGGAGCGGGAGGTGACCGCGTACGTGCCCGGCGCCGGGTCGACCGTGCTGGGGGTGACCTTGAACGTGCGCCGCACCGTGTTGCCCGCGCCGACCAGCCACACCCGGTCGTCGTCCACCGAGTACACCACCCGTTCACCCGTTCCGGACCCGGCGGGCAGGGCGGTCGGGTGCCGTCTGTCGCGCGGTGCCTTCGAGGCGCCGGGCGCCGGGGACGCGGTCGCCTGCGGCTTGCCCAGGCTGGGCGGGACCGTCGCGGAGGCCCGGTAGGCGAGGACACCGACCGTCACCAGGGCCGCCGCGGTGAGCCCGGCCACGAACCCGGAGCTGCTGCTTGCCACTGGGGACCACCTCGGTGTCATACGTCGTGCGTCGTGCGGTTCGCGGCATTCCTACCACTTCCCGGCGACGGTAGCAGCAGGTGACCGCCCGGCCGGGGCGGCCGACACGGGGTCCGACGGCGGGCCCGGGGCGCCGTAGGCTGTTTGCGTGCTCTTGCTCGCTCTGGATACCGCCACCCCCGCCGTCACCGTCGCGCTGCACGACGGCACGGACGTCATCGCCTCCGCCGGCCAGGTGGACGCGCGCCGGCACGGTGAGCTGCTGCTGCCGGCGATCGACCGGATGCTCGCCGAGACCGGCCTGCGGCTCGACGCCGTGACCGCGATCGTCGCCGGCACCGGCCCCGGCCCCTACACCGGGCTGCGCGTCGGCCTGATGACCGCGGACACCTTCGGCCTCGCGCTCGGCGTGCCCGTGCACGGCGTGTGCACGCTGGACGGCCTGGCGTACGCCGCCGACCTGGAGGGCCCCTTCGTCGTGGCGACCGACGCCCGCCGCAAGGAGGTCTACTGGGCCCGGTACGCCGACTCCCGCACCCGCCTGACCGACCCGGCCGTCGACCGCCCCGCCGACATCGCCGAGCAGGTCGAGGGCCTGCCCGCGGTCGGCGCCGGCGCGCTGCTGTACCCGGACACCTTCCCCAAGGCGCACGAGCCCGAGCACGTGTCCGCCGCCGCCCTGGCGCGGCTGGCCGCCGAGCGGCTCGCGGCCGGCGAGGAACTGCCCGCGCCCCGGCCGCTGTACCTGCGCCGCCCCGACGCCCAGGTCCCGAAGAACTACAAGGTGGTCACCCCCAAGTGACCGAGTCAGACACTGCCGTACTGCGCGAGATGCGCTGGTGGGACATCGACCCCGTGCTCGAACTGGAACGGGAGCTGTTCCCCGAGGACGCCTGGTCGCGCGGCATGTTCTGGTCCGAGCTGGCCCACGCGCGCGGACCGCGGGCCACCCGCCGGTACCTGGTCGCCGAGGACGGCGGCCGGATCGTCGGGTACGGCGGTCTGGTCGCCTCCGGTGCTGCGTCCGATGGCGGCTCCGCCGCGGTGGGCGACGTGCAGACCATCGCCGTCGCCCGCGACCACTGGGGCACCGGACTCGGCTCCCGGCTGCTGACCGAGCTGCTGCGGGCGGCGACCGCCTTCGAGTGCGCCGAAGTGATGCTGGAGTGCCGGGTCGACAACGTCCGCGCCCAGAAGCTCTACGAGCGCTTCGGCTTCGAGCCCATCGGCTTCAGGCGCGGCTACTACCAGCCGGGGAACGTGGACGCCCTGGTGATGCGCCTGACCGACCCTTCCACTTCCGTACCGGGAACCGAACGAGGAACCGAGACCAATGGCTGACTCACGCGACGAGCCTCTCGTGCTGGGGATCGAGACCTCCTGCGACGAGACCGGTGTCGGCGTCGTCCGCGGCACCACCCTGCTGGCCGACGCCGTCGCCTCCAGCGTGGACGAGCACGCCCGCTTCGGCGGCGTCGTCCCGGAGGTCGCGAGCCGCGCCCACCTGGAGGCGATGGTCCCCACCATCGACCGCGCGCTGAAGGAGGCCGGGGTCAGCGCCCGCGACCTCG
This sequence comes from Streptomyces hamibioticus, assembly GCF_047946815.1. Taxonomy (NCBI): domain Bacteria; kingdom Bacillati; phylum Actinomycetota; class Actinomycetes; order Kitasatosporales; family Streptomycetaceae; genus Streptomyces; species Streptomyces hamibioticus. The sequence continues at coordinate 2,974,999 of NZ_JBKKQY010000001.1, read as the reverse complement.
ACGGCATCGCCGTCACCGCCGGCCCCGGCCTGGCCGGCGCCCTGCTGGTCGGCGTCTCGGCGGCGAAGGCGTACGCCTACGCGCTCGGCAAGCCGCTCTACGGCGTCAACCACCTCGCCTCGCACATCTGCGTCGACCAGCTGGAGCACGGCAGGCTGCCCGAGCCGACGATGGCGCTGCTGGTCTCCGGCGGTCACTCCTCGCTGCTGCTCTCCTCGGACATCACCTCCGACGTCCGCCCGATGGGCGCCACCATCGACGACGCGGCCGGCGAGGCCTTCGACAAGATCGCCCGGGTGCTGAACCTCGGCTTCCCCGGCGGACCGGTCATCGACCGCTACGCGCGCGAGGGCGATCCGGCCGCGATCGCCTTCCCGCGCGGGCTGACGGGGCCGCGCGACCCGGCGTACGACTTCTCCTTCTCGGGGCTGAAGACGGCCGTGGCCCGCTGGATCGAGGCCAAGCGGGCGGCGGGGGAGGAGGTGCCGGTGCGCGACGTGGCGGCGTCCTTCCAGGAGGCGGTCGTGGACGTGCTGACCCGCAAGGCGGTGCGGGCCTGCAAGGACGAGGGCGTCGACCACCTGATGATCGGCGGCGGCGTCGCCGCCAACTCGCGGCTGCGGGCGCTCGCCCAGGAGCGCTGCGAGGCGGCCGGCATCCGGCTGCGCGTGCCGCGGCCCAAGCTCTGCACGGACAACGGCGCGATGGTGGCCGCGCTCGGTGCCGAGATGGTCGCCCGGGGCCGGTCCGCGTCGTCCTGGGACCTGTCGGCGGACTCGTCGCTGCCGGTGACGGACCCGCACGTCCCGGGCCACGACCACGTGCACGAGGTCGGCGAGGAGAACCTGTACTCGTGACCGTCGCGCTGATGTGGGAGGCGCGGGCCGTGCCCGGCCGGGGCGCCGAACTGCTGGCCTGGGCGCGGGGGCGGGAACTCGCCGGCGAGCCCCTGCGCCGGGAGACCCTCCGCGCCCCGCAGGACCGCGTCCTGGTAGTCACCTGGTGGGACGCGGAGTACGACGCCGACCTGCCCGAGCTGCCCGAGCCGCCCGCGGACCTGGTGACCCGGGCGGTGCACCGCTGGCGGTTCGAGTCGGTGGCCACCGAGGAGGCCGCCGGGCAGCCCTGCGAGCAGTCCGCCGGTCAGCCCGCCGAGTAGGCCGCCGGGGGCCCGCCGGCGTCATGCTTCCGGGACGACCTCCGTCGCGCAGCGCAGCCGCCGGTCCGGGCCCAGGACGCGTTCCGGCCCGGTCAGGGTCAGGTGGGCCGTGTGGCGTACGTCCGTGCTGGACGCGGCCAGCCGCAGTTCGAGGGCCCCGGGCTCGACCACCCGGCGGCCGGTGCGGTCGGTGAACGCCGCCAGGTCGGCGTGGCAGCGGAAGGTGACGCGGGCGCCCGCACCGGGGGCCAGCTCCAGCCGCCGGTAGCCGATCAGGCGGACGTCCGGGCGGGTCACGCTCGCCACCGGGTCGTGCAGATACAGCTGGACCACCTCGGCGCCCGCGCGGTCGCCGGTGTTGCGGACGGTCACCGCCACCTCGTACGTCCCGTCCGTGCCGACCTCGGGCGCGGGGCCGGTGAAGTCCCCCCACGCGAACGACGTGTACGAGCGCCCGTGCCCGAAGGCGTACAGCGGGGTCGGGTCCAGGTTGCTGACCTCGCCGGCCAGGCCCAGCGGGGGCTGGAGGTAGGTCCACGGCTGGCCGCCGGGCAGGTCGGGGATGCTCACCGGCAGGCGCCCGGAGGGGTTGACGCGGCCGGACAGCACGCCCGCCACCGCCGGGCCGCCCTCCTCCCCGGGGAAGAACGCCTGGACGGCGGCGCCCAGCCGGTCCCGCCAGCGGCCGAGCGCGTACGGCCGGCCGGTCAGCAGCACCAGGACGACCGGGACGCCCGTCGCCACCAGCGCGTCCAGCAGCGCGCCCTGCGCGCCGGGCAGCCCGAGGTCGGCCGCGTCGCAGCCCTCGCCGGAGGTGCCCCGCCCGAACAGGCCCGCCCGGTCGCCGAGGACGGCCACGCACACGTCCGCCTCGGCCGCCCGGGCCACCGCCTCCTCGAACCCCGAGGTGTCCGGGTCGGAGACCCCGCAGCCCGGTGCGAACGACACCTTGGCGTCGGGGAGTTCGGTGCGCAGCGCCTCCAGGACGGTGGGGATCTCGATGCCCGTGGCCACCTCGGGGTGGTGGGGCAGCACATGGGCCGGGAAGGAGTAGCAGCCGAGCATCGCGAGCGCGTCGGCCGCCCGGGGGCCCACGACCGCGATCCGGGTGTCGGGGGCGAGCGGGAGCACACCGTCGGGGTTGTCCAGGAGGACGACCGACTCCTCGGCGAGACGCCGGGCCAGGGCGCGGTTGGCGGGGGAGTCCAGGTCGACGGGGCCCCCGGGGGGCTCGGGGGCCCAGTCCTCGTCCAGCAGGCCCAGCTCGCACTTCTGCAGCAGCACCCGGCGGGCGGCCCGCTCCACCAGCTCCTCGGGGACCTCGCCCGCCGCGACGGCGTCCACCAGCGGCTGCCCGTAGCAGTCGAGCGTCGGCAGTTCCACGTCGATGCCGGCCGCGAGCGCCCGGTGCGCCGCCTCGGCGGGGGTGCCGGCGACGCGGTGCAGGCTCTGCAGGAAGCCGACGCCGAAGTAGTCGGCGACCACCGTGCCGGTGAAGCCCCACTCCTCGCGCAGCAGCCCGGTCAGCAGGGACGGGTCGGCCGAGGCGGGGACGCCGTCCGTCTCCGTGTACGCCGCCATCACCGAGCGCGCGCCGCCCTCGCGCAGCGCCATCTCGAACGGCGCCAGCGTGATGTCGGCGAACTCCCGCACACCGGCCCGGACGGGAGCCAGATTGCGGGCCCCGGCCGAGGCGGCGTACCCGGCGAAGTGCTTGAGCGTGGCGACGATGCCGGCCGACTCCAGCCCGCGCACATAGGCGGCGCCGATGGTGCCGACCAGGTACGGGTCCTCGCCGATGGTCTCCTCCACCCGGCCCCAGCGGGGGTCGCGGACGACGTCCAGGACGGGCGCCAGCCCCTGGTGCACGCCGACCGAGCGCAGGTCGTGGCCGATGCGCCGGGCCATCTCCTCGACCAGCTCCGGGTCGAAGGCGGCGCCCCAGGCCAGCGGTACCGGATAGGCGGTGGCCCGCCAGGCGGTGAAGCCGGCCAGGCACTCCTCGTGGGCGAGGGCCGGGATGCCGAAGCGGCCGGCGGCGGTGATGCGGCGCTGGGCGCGGGCCAGGGCCCGGGCGCCGACGGCCGGATCGACGGGGGCGGTGCCGAAGGGGCGGGTGAGCTGGCCCAGACCGTGGGCGATCAGTTCGTCCCAGTCGTGGTCGGCGGTCATCCGGTGCTGGAGCGGGGCGACGCCGTCGCCGTCCGTGGCGGCGCCCACCCACACGCCGTACAGCTGTGCGATCTTCTCCCGCGGGGTCATGCGGGCCAGGAGGTCGTCGACGCGGGCGGCGGCGGGCAGGGCGGGGTCACGCCAGGGCGCGGTGGTCATGGAACTCCTGTCGGGTGGGCTTGCCCTCTCACGAACGGCTCACGAACGGAATCTTCGAATGTTTCGAAGTTGAATCCGAATGTTCCGGGAACCTATTGGCGCTCCAGGGGCTTCGTCAAGAGGGGCGGCGGGGATACGATCGCCGCCATGACATCCCCCCAGCCCGCCGAAACCCGGACGCAAGGGCGGTCCGCGCAGACCGCGACCCTCGCCGAGATCGCCCGCGAGGCCGGTGTCTCGGCACCGACTGTTTCGAAGGTGCTCAACGGCCGGGCCGACGTCGCCCCGGCCACCCGGGCCCGGGTGGAGGAGCTGCTGCGGGCCCACGGCTACCGGCGCCGACGGGCGGAGGCGACCCGCTCGCCCCTGCTCGACCTGGTCTTCCACGAGCTGGAGAGCGCCTGGGCGATGGAGGTCATCCGGGGGGTGGAGAACGTCGCGCGGGACGCGGGCCTGAGCGTCGTGCTGTCCGAGAGTGCGGGGCGGCTGACGCCGGGGCGGACCTGGGCCGACCAGGTCGCCGCCCGCCGTCCGCACGGGGTGATCCTCGTGCTGTCCGGCCTGGACGACTCCCAGCGCGCCCTGCTGACCAGCCGCTCCATCCCGTTCGTGGTGATGGACCCGGCCGGCGACCCCGGCACGGACGTGCCGTCCATCGGTGCCACCAACTGGCAGGGCGGGCTGGCCGCCACCCGGCACCTGGTCGACCTGGGGCACACCCGGATCGGCGCCCTCACCGGACCGGCCCGGATGATGTGCAGCCGCGCCCGCGTCGACGGTTACCGGGCCGCGCTGGAGACGGCCGGTCTGCCGGTCGACCCGGGCCTGGTCCGGGCCGGCGACTTCCATCACGAGACCGGCTACCGCCAGGGCCTGGAGCTGCTGCGCCGCCCGGACCGGCCGACCGCGGTCTTCGCCGGCAACGACCTCCAGGCGCTCGGGCTGTACGAGGCGGCGCGGGAGCTGGGGCTGCGGATCCCGGAGGACCTGAGCGTGGTCGGGTTCGACGACCTGCCGGTGGCCCGCTGGGTGGGGCCGCCGCTGACGACGGTGCGGCAGCCGCTGACGGAGATGGCCGAGGCGGCGGCCCGGCTGGTCCTGGACCTCGGCCGCGAGGACGGCCCCGCGGCGGCGACCCGGGTGGAGCTGGCCACCAGCCTGGTGGTGCGCAGCAGCACGGCGGCGCCGGCGGCGGATTAGCCGCACCGGCTCGCCGAAGCCGGTCGGAGGGCTGCCCGAAACTTTCGGAGGGCCGAGGTGCGGCCGCCACCGGTCCACGCCCGTCCGGCCCCGCCTCGTCCCGAGAAGTCTGAGAATTTCCGCAGAAAAGGCGGCCGGGATCTCTCCCGGCAATAATTCGGACTTATGTTCCTTCCGGTGGGGGGTACTCGGGCGGGGACACCGCAGGACGGAAGCAGGGGCGGGCGTATGGGCGGGCAGCGGGCGAGGGTGCTGAAGGCCGCCGGCCTCACCCTGGCGGGTGCCCTGCTGCTGGGCATCGCGGCGGCGGGCTGGGCCTACTGGCACCTCAGTGAGAACATCAGGAGCGTCGACATCAACGGCGCGCTCGGCGACGACCGCCCGGCGAAACCGGTGGTCGCACCGTCCGCCTCGGCGCTGCCGACCGAGGCGCTGAACGTCCTGGTCCTCGGCTCGGACTCGCGCGGCGGCGCGGAGAACCGGAAGCTGGGCGGCGGCGACAGCGAGGGCGCCCGCTCCGACACGGCGATGGTCGTCCACATCGACGCGGGCCGTACCAGTGCCACCGTCGTGAGCATCCCGCGCGACACACTGGTCGCCCGCCCGTCCTGCCCGCTGCCGTCCGGGGAGCGGACCCGCGCGGCGCGCAGCGCGATGTTCAACTCCGCGTACGCGCTCGGCGGGCCGGTGTGCGCGGTGAAGACGGTCGAGTCGATGACGAACGTCCGCATGGATCACTACATCGAGGTCGACTTCGCCGGCTTCGCCAGGCTGGTGGACGCGCTCGGCGGGGTCACCGTCACCACCGAACAGGACATCGACGACGACAAGAGCCGTCTGCACCTGGAGGCGGGCACCCACCACCTCGACGGCACCGAGGCCCTCGGCCTCGCCCGCACCCGCTACGGCCTGGCCGGCGGCAGCGACCTGGCCCGCATAGAACTCCAGCAGAAACTGGTCAAGGCCCTGGTGGGGCAGGTCTCCGGCACCGACCTGCTCACCGACCCGGCCAGGCTCTACCGGGTCGCCGACGCCGTCACCGGCGGCCTCACCACCGACACCGGCCTGGACTCGCTGGGCGAGCTGACGAGCCTCGGCCGGAGCCTGGCGGACCTGTCGGCCGACGACGTGCGCACGGTGACGATGCCCGTGGTCCCGGCGCCGTCCGACCCCAACCGGGTGGTCGCGGACGAGCCGGAGGCGCGCGAGCTGTGGGAGTCCCTGCGCTGACCGGCCGTCAGGCCGCCGGCCGCCCGATCAGCATCGCCGGGGCGCCCGCCACCCGCGTCAGGAACACCGTCGCCGCGTTCGGCCCCTGCGGTTTGACCTTGCGCCGCAGCTCCTCCGGCTCGACCGCCGAGCCCCGCTTCTTCACGGTCAGCGTGCCGACCCCGCGCTCCCGCAGCAGCGCCTTCAACCGCTTGACGTTGAAGGGCAGATGGTCGGTGATCTCGTACGCCGTGGCGTACGGCGTCGGCCGCAGCGCGTCCGCCGTGACATAGGCGATGGTCGCGTCGAGCAGCCCGCCGCCGACCGACTCGGCGACCTCGGCGACCAGATGGGCGCGGATGACGGCGCCGTCGGGCTCGTAGAGGTAGCGCCCGGGCGCGCGGACCTCCGGATCGGGCAGGCCCCGGGAGACCAGCGTGCGCGGTCCCGGCAGCAGCGTCGCGCGCACCGCCCCGGGCTCGGTGCCGAACCACAGCACCGCCTCCTTCACGTCGCCGCCGTCCGAGATCCACTCGGCCTCGGCGTCCTCGGGCACCGCCTCGTGCGGGATGCCGGGCGCGACCTTCAGTGCGGCGGCCCGGGGTGCCGTACGGGCCGCCGCCACCGCCCAGGACAGCGGCGGAGAGTACGCCTCCGGATCGAAGATCCGGCCGCGACCGCCCCGCCGCGCCGGATCGGCGAACACGGCGTCGTACCCCGCCGTGTCCACCTCCGTCACGTCCGACTCCCGCACCTCGACGAGGCCGGCCAGCCCCAGCGCCTCGGCGTTCGCGCGCGCCGTCGCCGCCGTCACCGGGTCCCGGTCCACCGCCAGCACCCGGATGCCGGCCCGGGCCAGCGCGATGGCGTCCCCGCCGATCCCGCAGCACAGATCGGCGACGGAGGCCACCCCCAGCTCCCTCAGCCGCCCCGCCCGGTACGCCGCCACGCTCGCCCGCGTCGACTGCTCGACGCCGTTCGGGGTGAAGAACATGCGCTCCGCGTCCTCGGCGCCGAACTTGGCCACCGCCCGCTGCCGCAGCCGCGCCTGCCCGAGCGCCGCCGACACCAGGTGGGCGGGGTGGGTGCGGCGCAGCCGGGTGGCGACGGCCAGCTCCTCGGCGGGAGCGGTGCCGCGCACCTCGTCGAGGAGGGCGCGGCCTTCGGGGGTGCGGAGGGCGTCGAGGTCGTTCACCGGGTCATTGTGGGCCAGTCGGTGGACGGTGTGCCGCCCGCCGCGGTGTCGGGCCGGTCCCCGGGCCGTCGGCTGCGAGGATCCGGCCCCATGCGAGCAGTCGTACAAAATGACAAGAGTCGGGTGTTCTGGACTCCGGGTGCACGCGTCCGTGGCGGTCTCGCCGTGCTCGCCGCCGCCGCCCTTGCCGCGGGATGTGCCGGGGACGCCTCCGAGTCGCGGCCCGCCTCCGGTCAGCAGCCCCTCCAGGCGCCCCAGGCCCGCGCGCTGGACGCCTACGCCACCAAGCTGAAGGCCGCGTACACGGCCCGGGCCGCCGCCGCCAGGCGCTGGGGCCTGAAGAAGGTGCCGCTGGCGGCCCCGCCGCCGCCCGGGAGGAAGCCGGAGATCACCACGCGCAAGGGCTTCGAGGTCGACGACCACGCCGAGCGGGGCCTTCCGCCGGTCTTCACCACGATCCCCACCAAGCAGAAGATCGTCTTCCTCACCATCGACGACGGCGCCGAGAAGGACCCGGCGTTCCTGAAGATGATGAGCGAGCTGAAGATCCCGTACACCGCCTTCCTCAGCGACTACGTGGTGAAGGACGACTACGGCTACTTCAAGAAGATGCAGGCCCGCGGGGTCACCCTCAACAACCACACGCTCAGCCACCCCTACCTGCCCGGCCTGTCGTACGCGGCGCAGAAGCGCGAGATCTGCGGCATGCAGAAGGTCATCCGCGAGCACTACGGCAAGCGCCCCACCGTCTTCCGCCCGCCCTTCGGCAACTACAACGCGGACTCGCTGCGCGCCGCCAAGAGCTGCGGCATCAAGCACGTCCCGCTGTGGAACGAGGAGGTCTTCGTCGACCGCTGGGAGTACCGCGAGTGGGACCGGAAGATCCGCCGCGGCGACATCGTGCTCAGCCACTTCCGGGGCCGGGACGACTGGAAGGGCACCATGCCCGACATGGTCCGCCGCTTCCTGGACAAGGTCACCGCCGAGGGATACGCGGTGGCCCACCTGGAGGACTACCTGTGAGGCGGCGCCGGGTCCGGCGCCGGGCGGCCGGCACCGCCGTGGCGGCCCTGCTGCTCGCAGGCTGCGCCCAGGCGGCCGGCCCCGCCGCCCACGCGCCCGGGGACGCGGCGCAGGCCGCCGGCCGGGCGCAGGACCTCCCGCCCGTCGTGGACCACGTCCGCACCCGCGACAAGGTCGTCTTCCTCACCTACGACGACGGCGCCGAACGCCACCCGCACGTCACCGACCTGGTCCTGGCCCGGCGGCTCCCGGTCACCCTCTTCCTCACGGACACCGTCGCCGGACCGGCCTACGGCGACCTGGCGCGGCTGCGCTCGGTCGGAGCGAGCCTGCAGAACCACACCCTCGACCACCGCTCCCTGCGCGGCCTGCCCTACGCCGGCCAGCGCGCCGAGATCTGCGGCCAGCAGCGCAAGCTCAAGTCCCGCTTCGGCGTCCGCCCCCGTCTGCTCCGCCCGCCCCACGGCACCTACGACACGACGACCCTGCGCGCCGCCGCCGACTGCGGCATCACGGCGGTCGTCCTGTGGCGGGCACGGGTGACGGCCGACGGCGACTTCGCGTACTCCCGTGGGGAGCGCCGCCTGCATCCCGGCGACATCGTGGCGGTGACGGCGCCGGAGCGCACGCAGGAGCTGCTCCGGGAGATCGAGGAGAGGGGGCTGCGGGTGGGCCGCCTGGAGGACTACCTGTAGGCCGCCCCGCACCTCCGGCACTCGCCGCGGGGGTGTGCTGCGCGGGCGGACATTCACCGCGAACCCCGGCCGACGCGCCGCCGTCATTGGCACTCCGCTTGACCGAGTGCTAATCGCGGTCATAGTCTCGGCTCTGGCACTCCCCCTAGGAGAGTGCCAACAACGCGACGGGCAGGTCCGGCACCCGCGACGACGGATCGACCTGGTCGCCACCTCAGACAGTTAACCCCGTGAGATCTCCGAAGGGGGAGGTCGGATCGTGACGACCGCCAGCTCCAAGGTTGCCATCAAGCCGCTCGAGGACCGCATCGTGGTCCAGCCGCTCGACGCCGAGCAGACCACGGCCTCGGGCCTGGTCATTCCGGACACTGCCAAGGAGAAGCCCCAGGAGGGCGTCGTCCTGGCCGTGGGCCCGGGCCGCTTCGAGGACGGCAACCGCCTTCCGCTCGACGTCAACGTCGGCGACGTCGTGCTCTACAGCAAGTACGGCGGCACCGAGGTGAAGTACAACAACGAGGAGTACCTCGTCCTCTCGGCCCGCGACGTGCTCGCGATCGTCGAGAAGTAATTCACCCGAAGCACCCTGCTTTGAGCTGCGCCCCTGGCCCCCGCAATCGATAAGAAGCCGGGCGCCCGGGGCGCAGTGCCGTTCAACCCAGATTCCGGAAGAGGGCTCACGCTCCCATGGCGAAGATCCTGAAGTTCGACGAGGACGCCCGTCGCGCCCTCGAGCGCGGCGTCAACAAGCTCGCCGACACGGTGAAGGTGACGATCGGCCCCAAGGGCCGCAACGTCGTCATCGACAAGAAGTTCGGCGCCCCGACCATCACCAACGACGGTGTCACGATCGCCCGCGAGGTCGAGATCGAGGACCCGTACGAGAACCTCGGCGCCCAGCTGGTGAAGGAGGTGGCGACCAAGACCAACGACATCGCGGGCGACGGCACCACCACCGCCACCGTGCTGGCCCAGGCGCTGGTCCGCGAGGGCCTGAAGAACGTCGCCGCGGGTGCCTCCCCGGCGCTGCTGAAGAAGGGCATCGACGCGGCCGTCGCCGCCGTCTCCGAGGACCTCCTCGCCACCGCCCGCCCGATCGACGAGAAGTCCGACATCGCCGCCGTCGCCGCGCTGTCCGCCCAGGACCAGCAGGTCGGCGAGCTGATCGCCGAGGCGATGGACAAGGTCGGCAAGGACGGTGTGATCACCGTCGAGGAGTCCAACACCTTCGGCCTGGAGCTGGACTTCACCGAGGGCATGGCCTTCGACAAGGGCTACCTGTCGCCGTACTTCGTGACGGACCAGGAGCGCATGGAGGCCGTCCTCGACGACCCGTACATCCTGATCAACCAGGGCAAGATCTCCTCCATCGCGGACCTGCTGCCGCTGCTGGAGAAGGTCATCCAGGCCAACTCCTCCAAGCCGCTGCTGATCATCGCCGAGGACGTCGAGGGCGAGGCCCTGTCGACCCTCGTGGTGAACAAGATCCGCGGCACCTTCAACGCCGTCGCCGTCAAGGCCCCGGGCTTCGGCGACCGCCGCAAGGCGATGCTGCAGGACATGGCCGTCCTGACCGGCGCCACGGTCATCTCCGAGGAGGTCGGCCTCAAGCTCGACCAGGTCGGTCTCGAGGTCCTCGGCTCCGCCCGCCGGGTCACCGTCACCAAGGACGACACCACCGTCGTCGACGGTGCCGGCAAGAAGGAGGACGTGGAGGGCCGCGTCTCCCAGATCAAGGCCGAGATCGAGGCCACGGACTCCGACTGGGACCGCGAGAAGCTCCAGGAGCGCCTCGCCAAGCTGGCCGGCGGCGTGTGCGTGATCAAGGTCGGCGCCGCCACCGAGGTGGAGCTGAAGGAGCGCAAGCACCGTCTGGAGGACGCCATCTCCGCGACCCGCGCCGCGGTCGAGGAGGGCATCGTCTCCGGTGGTGGCTCCGCCCTGGTGCACGCCTCCAAGGTCCTGGAGGGCAACCTCTCCAAGACCGGCGACGAGGCCACCGGTGTCGCGGTCGTCCGCAAGGCCGTCGTCGAGCCGCTGCGCTGGATCGCGGAGAACGCGGGCCTGGAGGGCTACGTCATCGTCTCCAAGGTCAGGGAGCTGGAGAAGGGCAGCGGCTACAACGCCGCCACCGGCGAGTACGGCGACCTGGTCAAGGCCGGCGTCATCGACCCGGTGAAGGTCACCCGCTCCGCCCTGGAGAACGCCGCCTCCATCGCCTCCCTGCTCCTGACGACCGAGACCCTGGTCGTCGAGAAGAAGGAAGAGGAAGAGCCGGCCGCCGCGGGCCACGGCCACGGCCACGCCCACTGAGCGCACCGCTCGTGGTTCCACGAAGGCCCGGCACCCTCACGGGGTGCCGGGCCTTCGCCCGTACCGCAAGGAGGAGGCCGATGTCCGGGACCCCGTCCGGGACCCCGTCCGGCGACGGGATCACCGGCCGGGTGCTGGAGTGGCACGGCGAAGAGGGCTGGGGCGTACTCGTCTCGGACGCCCTCCCGGACAGGGTCTGGGCGCACTTCTCGGTGATCCTGGCCGACGGCTTCCGCGAGCTGACCGCCGGCCAGTGCGTCACCTTCTCGGGCGTCACCTTCTCGGCCGAGGAGACCGAGCAGGACGGGTTCCGCCGGCGCGCCGTCCGGGTCCGGCCGCGGAGCGGCGGTCCCGCCGGCCCGCACCGACGGACCCACGAGGAGACCGGGCCGGGCTACTCCTCGGCCCTGGACATCACCTTCGATCCCTGAGCCCGCCAGGCCGCGGAAGCACGCCCGGCCGCGGGACCCCGCCCGGCCGCGGAAGCCCCGGCCGCTACCGCGGCCCGTACTTCCGCCCCGTCTTCGAGGTGATCCCGCCCAGCATCCCCCGCGGCACCAGCTTGGTGGCGCCCATCAGCGCCTTGTAGCGCGGGTCCGGGACCGACAGGACCTTGCCGCGGGCCAGGTCGTCGAGGGCCGCCGCGACCAGCTTGTCCGCGTCGAGCCACATCCACTTCGGGATGTTGTCCGTGCCCATCCCGGCCCGCTGGTGGAACTCGGTGCGCACGAAGCCGGGGCACAGCGCCATCAGCCGTACGCCGCTGCCGGCCAGGTCCTTCGCCGCGCCCTGGGTGAACTGCACGACCCACGCCTTCGACGCCCCGTAGGTGCCGCGCGGCACGAACGCCGCGACCGAGGCGACGTTGACGACACCTCCGCGGCCCCGCTCCCGCATCGGCTCCACCGCCGCCGAGGTCAGCCGCAGCACCGCCTCGCAGTGCACCTTGAGCATGCGCAGTTCGTCCGCCATGGGTACGTCGAGATAGCGGCCCTTGTTGCCGAAGCCGGCGTTGTTGACCAGCAGGTCGACGGGGTTCTTCCGTTCGCCCAGCCGGTCGGCCACCGCGTCGATGCCGGCGTCCTCCGCCAGGTCGGCCGTCAGCACCTCCGCCTCGATGCCGTGCCGGTCGTGCAGTTCGGTCGCCTGCTCGCGCAGCCGCTTGGTGTCGCGGGCGACCAGCACCAGGTTGTGCCCGTCGGCCGCCAGCCGCCGCGCGAACGCGGCACCGATCCCCGCCGTCGATCCCGTAATCAGAGCCGTTGTCATGGCGCAAGAGTAGTTACCCGGAGTCGTGGCATCCGCTCACCGGTCGGCCCGGCCCGAGGAACCGGAGTGACCCGCGTGCCCCGGCGGGGTCCCCGCCGGCCGCCCCTGGTCGACCACCACGAACTGGCCCACATTCCTTCGTCTTCGTGGTACAGCAGATGACAGTGGTACATGTACGGCGTGTCGGGATCGGCCGGCCCGGTGAAGCGCAGCGCCAGCTTCATCGTCGTACCGTGCGGGACGAACACCGTGTCCTTCGGCCCGCGCAACGCGGGCGGCGGCGCCGCCCCGTTCACCTCCACCACACGGAACTGCACGTCGTGCACATGGAAGTTGTGGGGCATGCCGTTGGTGTTGCGCACCGTCCACACCTCCGTCGTGCCGCGCGTGATGGTCTCGTCGACACGGCCCATGTCCATCGACCGGCCGTTGATCCCGGACCGCTTCAGGTCGAAGTGGCGCCCGCGCACCGCCTCGCGGGCGTCCGGCAGCTCGGGTTCCGCGAGCACGGCGGGAAGCTCCGGCGAGGACCGCAGCCGCTCGGCCGCCCGCAGCTCCAGTACGTCGAGGGAGTCGTCGCCTCCGCCGAACCGCCGCTGCCACGCGTCCGCGTAGCCGCCGTGCGGGAAGCTGCGGAGCATCAGCCGCTCACCCGACTCCACCCGCACCACGATCTCGGCCCGCTCGCCCGGCGACAACCGCACCCGGTCCATCGCCGCCGGCCGCTCCAGCAGGCCGCCGTCCGTGCCGATCAGGGAGAAGTCGCGGCCGTCCGCGAACCCGAAGGCGTAGGTGCGCGCGGTGGACGCGTTGAGCAGTCGCAGCCGTATCAGCTCGTCGTGGACCTCCCGGTAGGGCGCAGCGTGCCGTTGACCACGGTCCGGTCGCCCAGGAAGCCCACGTTCTGCGTCACCCCGCGGTCTCCGGCCAGCCGTGCGCCGTCGAAGCGGACGTCCTGCACGACGACCGGCAGATCGTCGACGCCGTACCGCTTCGGCAGGGGCAGGCGCTCCGACCGCCGGTCGTCCAGCAGGAACAGGCCCGCCAGGCCGCGCCGGACGTGCTCCTCGGTCCTGCCGTGCGGATGCGGGTGGTACCAGAGCGCCGCCGCCGGCTGGTCAACCGTCCAGTGCGGGGTCCAGGTGGCGCCGGGGTCGATCATCTGGTGCGGGCCGCCGTCCATCCGGGCCGGCAGATGCATGCCGTGCCAGTGCACGGTGGACGGTTCGTCCAGGCCGTTGCCGATCCGTACCCGCACCTTCTCGCCGCGCTCCGCCCGCAGCGTCGGCCCGAGGTAGGAGCCGTTGAACCCCCAGGTCGGCGTCTTCACCCCGTCCCGGAACTCCGTTTCGCCGGCCTGCATGCGCAGGTCGAAGACGCGTGTGCCGTCCTTCTCGACGGTCGACCCGGCCGGCGGCGGTATCGCCAGCGGGTTGTCGAACGGCGCCCTGCCCACCGTGCTGACCTTCGCGTCGGTCCACAGCCAGGTGAACAGGGCGCCGACGGCCACCGCCGCCGCGGTGACCAGGCAACCGGCCAGGACGACCAGGCGCTTCCAGCGGAACCGGCGGGGCGGGGCGCCGGGCGGGCCGCCCCCGTCCGGCGCCCCGCCGCGGGACGTGTGACGAGTCATGCGTCGAGAGCCGTCGTCCGCGGCCCACCGGACATCGGGGACCGGCCCCCACCCGCCCCTGAGCCAACCCCCGCCCGCCGTCGGGGATTTCCCCCTAGGAGCTCTGTGCCGCCCCGTACGTCGCCACGTACTTCCGGGCCGTGGCGAGCGCCTCCGGGTGCAGTGCCCCGCCCGCCGCCAGCAGCCGTGGCAGCAGCTCCCGCGCGGTCGTCACCGTCCGGAACTGCATCGCCACCGTCACCTCGTGGCCGGGGCGGTGCACGATCTCCACCGGGTCGCCGGCCCGGATCGAACCGGGCTCGATCACCCGCAGATACGCGCCCGGCGCGCCCTTCTGCGTGAACCGCCGCACCCAGCCCTGCTCGCCCAGGTGCCCCTGGAAGGTGCGGCACGGTATCCGCCCGCTCGTCACCTCCAGCACCAGATCGGGGCCGATCCGCCAGCGCTCGCCGATCCGCGCCCCGGACACGTCCAGGCCGGTGGTGGTGAGGTTCTCGCCGAACGCGCCGTTCGCCAGCGCCCGGCCCAGCTCGCGCTCCCAGTCGTCGAGGTCCTCGCGCGCCACCGCGTGGACCGCCTGGTCGTCGCCGCCGTGGTGCCGGGTGTCGCACACCGTGTCACCGGCCAGCCCGCTCGCGCCGGCCCCCTTCGGCCCCGGCGCCGCCACCCGCACCGGCCCGTCGGCCGGGCGCTTGTCGATCCCCGTCACCCCCTCGGGGTGATCGGTGTACGGCACGGACCGCGCGCGCCCCAGATTCACTGACAGAAGCTTCATGGCGGCACGGTAGAAGAGAGCACATCAAAGCGTCGACGCATTATTTTCCGCGACTCCAAAGCATCACTTATCCTCGGAGTCATGATCGAGGCCCGTCATCTCCGTGTCCTGCGCGCCGTGGCCGCCACCGGCTCCTTCTCGGCGGCGGGGCGCGAGCTGGGCTGCACCCAGCCCGCCGTCAGCCAGCAGATGAAGGCCCTGGAATCCTCCGTCGGCACGCCCCTGCTGGTGCGCAGCGGACGCGAGATGCGGCTCACCCAGGCCGGTGAGGCCCTGGTGCGGCACGCCGCCGGCATCCTCGCCGGGCTGACCGCCGCGGAGGAGGAGGTCGCCGCGATCGCGGGACTGAGGGCCGGGCGGGTCCGGCTGGTCTCCTTCCCGAGCGGCAGCTCCGCCCTCGTGCCGACCGCTCTGGCGGCTCTCCGCGCCGCCCATCCCGGCACCCGGGTCTCCCTGGAGGAGGCCGAGCCTCCCCGCTCCGTCGAACTGCTGCGCGAGGGGGACTGCGACGTGGCCCTCGCCTTCCGCTATGAGGGCGCGGCGGGCGCCGAGGAGTGGGACGACCTCGTCGTGCGGCCGCTGCTGACCGACCGGCTGGTGGCGCTGGTGCCCGAGCGGCATCCGCTCGCGCGGGCGGAGTCCGTGGCCATCGGCGAACTGGCCGGCGAGCCGTGGATCGCGGGCTGCCCGCGCTGCCGCGGCCAGCTGGTCGAGGTGTGCGAGGGGGCAGGCTTCACCCCCCGCATCGACTTCGCGACCGACGACTACCCGGCTGTCGTCGGCCTGGTCGGGGCCGGCCTCGGCGTCGCCGTCCTGCCCCAGCTCGCCGTGGAGTCGGTGCGGCCCCGGGGCGTGCGCACGGTGGCGCTGGAACCGGCGGTGCGCCGCGAGATCGTCGCGCTCACGCTCCCGGACCTGGCCCAGGTCCCGGCGGTGACGGCGACGCTGGACGAACTGGCGCGGACGGCGGCGCGCTAGCGGCGCACGCGGCACGCGGACGCGGGTCTGCCGGGCGGCGCGGGCAGGGGTCTGGACGGGGGCGCGGGCAAAGGCGGGGCACGCGTGCGCGTGCCCAGTCTGGAGAAACGTTCCTTCAGTGATGCGAGGCGGCCTCCCCGGCCGCCGATGCCGACACCAGGCGGTTACGTGCCCGCCCCATGAGCTCTTCGCGCTCGTCCTCGGTCAATCCGCCCCACACGCCGTACGGTTCACGCACCGCCAGCGCATGGGCTGCGCACTCGGCGCGAACCGGGCACCTCATGCAGACCTCTTTGGCCGAGTTCTCACGAGCACTCCGAGCCGCACCGCGTTCGCCTTCCGGATGGAAGAAGAGCGAGCTGTCCACCCCGCGGCACGCGGCCAGGAGCTGCCAGTCCCACAGGTCCGCGTTCGGTCCGGGAAGGCGGGAGAAATCTGCCATTGCGTGACCCCTTGTAGCCGATCTGGGTGGACAGGATGTCCACGACCGTACAACTACCATCTAAGGAGATGAAAATATGACTCATTGCGAATCTAGCCTCAGACACCAGCAAAGCGGAAGAAAAAGGGCCGAATGGGGCATGGGTTGTGATGAAAGCTTGTGGGTCCGCCGCGCGTGTCTGCACCGTGTCCGCCCCCTCACGTAGAGTGCCGAAGACGGCACACGGCCCCGTAACTCTTTCGAGTGACCGTCGTTGAGAGTGCGGAGGCGGTTGAAAGAACAAGCGCTCGGGCGGGCGTCCGAGACGGTCGACCGCACAGGTGACGATTCGTACCAGCCTGGAGGCTCAAGGTGACGCGCATCAGCTGCGGAGGACGGTCATGACATCCGTCCTCGTCTGCGACGACTCCCCGCTTGCCCGAGAGGCGCTCCGCCGCGCGGTCGCGACCGTGCCCGGCGTCGAGCGCGTGACGACGGCTGCCAACGGCGAGGAAGTCCTCCGCCGCTGGGGTGCCGACCGCTCGGACCTCATTCTGATGGACGTGCGCATGCCCGGACTGGGCGGCGTCGAAACCGTCCGGCGGCTGCTGTCCGCCGACCCCGGTGCGCGCATCATCATGCTCACCGTCGCCGAGGACCTCGACGGCGTGGCCCTCGCGGTCGCCGCCGGCGCCCGTGGCTATCTGCACAAGGACGCCTCGCGCGCCGAGCTGCGCGCCACGGTCACCCAGGCCCTCGCCGACCCGACCTGGCGGCTCGCCCCGCGCCGGCTGCGCTCCGCCGAGATGGGCGCCGCGCCGACGCTCACCGCGCGTGAGATCCAGGTTCTCGAGGGCATGAGCCACGGCCGCTCCAACGCGGAGATCGGCCGCGAGCTGTTCCTCTCCGAGGACACCGTCAAGACACACGCCCGGCGGCTCTTCAAGAAGCTCGGCGCCTCGGACCGGGCACACGCGGTGGCGCTCGGCTTCCGGTGGGGCCTGGTCCGCTAGGGCATCCCCGTGAGAGCGAGGCTCACGGGGCCCGACGGGGGTACGGCCGTCCCCGCTTACCGCGAGGTGAGCGGGGGTGACAAGGCGACCCGCCGGGTGCGCGCTGCTCGTTTCGCCGCCGATGCCGCATCCTTGAGGTGTGGAGTTCCTCGGGGACGAGTCGGTCGAGCGGAAGGGGAGGGCGCAGGGGATGAGTTCCGGCGCACCTGCTCATAACGCTTCGGTGCACAACAACGGACACGGTGCCATGGACCCTGCGGCCAGAGGGCACCATGGACCGATGCGCGACGACGAGGCTGCTGCCGACCAGGGGACGGTCGGTGCGCTCGTGCACCGCGCCGTGGACGGTGACGAGCAGGCCACGCATGACCTGCTTGCGCGCGTCCACCCCTTGGCGCTGCGCTACTGCCGCACCCGGCTGTCCCGGCTGCCCGGCGACGCGCGCCACTTCGTCGAGGACCTGGCCCAGGAGGTCTGCGTGGCGGTGCTGCTCGCGCTGCCCCGCTACAAGGACACCGGGCGGCCCTTCGAGGCGTTCGTCTTCGCCATCGCCGCCCACAAGGTCGCCGATCTCCAGCGGGCCGCGATGCGGCATCCCGGCTCGACGGCCGTGCCGTCCGACGAGATGCCCGAGCGGCCGGACGACTCCCTCGGCCCGGAGGAGCGGGCGCTGCTCAGCAGCGACGCCGAATGGGCCAAGAAACTCCTGGCCAACCTGCCGGAGAACCAGCGCGAGCTGCTCCTGCTGCGCATCGCGGTGGGGCTCACGGCCGAGGAGACCGGCCAGATGTTGGGAATGTCACCCGGGGCGGTGCGCGTGGCGCAGCACCGGGCGCTGAGCCGGCTGCGCGCGCTCGCGGAACAGTGACAGGCCGGGGCGCGCCGCCTGAACGGGCGGTGCGCCGGCCGCGTATGGAGCCCCGCCCGCTCTCCGGCAGCTGCCCGCCCGCTCTCCGGCAGCTCCCCGCCCGCTCTCCGAACAGCTCTCCGAACGCCTTCCGTAGGAAGTGACGAAGCTCGGCGCGGTCCTTGATCGTGGAATCAGACACCTCCGCTTCCCGTTAGCATGGACATCCGCACCGATCAAGGCCATTTGGGGAAGGTGTCATGACTGCCAACGTCGACGGAGTGCCCGAGAAATTCGCGACACTCGGGCTGACCTACGACGACGTGCTGCTGCTGCCGGGCCCGTCGGACATGGCACCCGACGAGATCGACACCGCCTCGTACGTCTCCAAGAACGTGCGGGTCAACATCCCGCTGCTGTCCGCCGCCATGGACAAGGTCACCGAGTCGCGCATGGCGATCGCGATGGCCCGCCAGGGCGGCGTCGGCGTCCTGCACCGCAACCTGTCCATCGAGGACCAGGCCAACCAGGTCGACCTGGTCAAGCGCTCCGAGTCCGGCATGGTGGCCCATCCGATCACCATCCACCCGGACGCCACGCTCGCCGAGGCCGACGCGCTGTGCGCCAAGTTCCGCATCAGCGGCGTGCCGGTCACGGACGGCGCCAACAAGCTGCTCGGCATCGTCACCAACCGCGACATGGCCTTCGAGAGCGACCGTTCCCGGCAGGTGCGCGAGGTCATGACGCCGATGCCGCTGGTCACCGGCAAGGTCGGCATCTCCGGCCTGGAGGCCATGGAGCTGCTGCGCCGGCACAAGATCGAGAAGCTGCCGCTGGTCGACGACCACGGCGTGCTCAAGGGCCTGATCACGGTCAAGGACTTCGTCAAGGCCGAGAAGTACCCGCACGCCTCCAAGGACGCCGAGGGCCGGCTGCTGGTCGGTGCCGCGGTCGGCGTCGCCGGTGACGCCTACGAGCGAGCCCAGGCGCTGATCGAGGCGGGCGTCGACTTCATCGTCGTCGACACCGCGCACGGCCACTCCCGCCTGGTCGGCGACATGGTCGCCAAGATCAAGTCCAACTCCACGGGCGTCGACGTCATCGGCGGCAACGTGGCCACCCGGGACGGCGCGAAGACCCTGGTCGACGCCGGCTGCGACGGCATCAAGGTGGGCGTGGGCCCCGGCTCCATCTGCACCACCCGCGTGGTCGCCGGCGTCGGCGTGCCGCAGGTCACCGCCATCTACGAGGCGTCGCTCGCCGCCCGTGAGGCGGGCGTGCCGGTGATCGGCGACGGCGGTCTGCAGTACTCCGGCGACATCGCCAAGGCCCTGGTCGCGGGCGCCGACACGGTGATGCTGGGCTCGCTGCTCGCGGGCTGCGAGGAGTCGCCGGGCGAGCTGATGTTCATCAACGGCAAGCAGTTCAAGTCCTACCGAGGCATGGGCTCGCTGGGCGCCATGCAGACCCGCGGCGAGCGCAAGTCGTTCTCCAAGGACCGCTACTTCCAGGAGGGCGTCGCCTCCGACGAGCAGCTGGTCCCCGAGGGCATCGAGGGCCAGGTGCCCTACCGCGGCCCGCTCTCCTCGGTCGTCCACCAGCTGGTCGGCGGCCTGCGCCAGTCGATGTTCTACGTCGGCGGCAAGACCGTGCCCGAGCTCCAGGCGAACGGCCGGTTCGTGCGGATCACCTCCGCCGGGCTCAAGGAGAGCCACCCGCACGACATCCAGATGACGGTCGAGGCGCCGAACTACAGCAGCAAGAGGTGACGGCGCCGGCCAGGCACTGAGGGCGGCCCCGGGGTGGTCCGGGGCCGCCCCTGCCGTACCCGTCGGGGATACTGGGAGGCGCTGCAACGCATCAGGGAAAGGCCACAGACGTGACTGAGATCGAAATCGGGCGCGGCAAGCGCGGCCGCCGGGCGTACGCCTTCGACGACATCGCCGTCGTCCCCAGCCGCCGGACGCGGGACCCGAAGGAGGTCTCCATCGCCTGGCAGATCGACGCCTACCGCTTCGAGCTGCCCTTCCTGGCCGCCCCCATGGACTCGGTCGTCTCCCCGGCCACCGCGATCCGCATCGGTGAGCTGGGCGGCCTGGGCGTGCTGAACCTCGAGGGCCTGTGGACGCGGTACGAGGACCCGCAGCCGCTGCTCGACGAGGTCGCCGAGCTGGACGCGGAGACCGCGACCCGCCGGCTCCAGGAGATCTACACCGCGCCGATCAAGGAGGAGCTGATCGGCCGGCGGATCAAGGAGGTGCGCGACTCCGGCGTGGTCACCGCCGCCGCGCTGTCCCCGCAGCGCACCGCGCAGTTCTCCAAGGCGGTCGTGGACGCGGGCGTGGACATCTTCGTCATCCGCGGCACCACGGTGTCGGCGGAACACGTGTCGTCCTCGCACGAGCCGCTGAACCTGAAGCAGTTCATCTACGAGCTGGACGTCCCGGTGATCGTCGGCGGCTGCGCCACCTACACCGCCGCCCTGCACCTGATGCGCACGGGAGCGGCGGGCGTCCTCGTCGGCTTCGGCGGCGGCGCGGCGCACACCACGCGCAACGTCCTCGGCATCCAGGTCCCGATGGCCACGGCGGTCGCCGACGTGGCCGCGGCCCGCCGGGACTACATGGACGAGTCCGGCGGCCGGTACGTGCACGTGATCGCGGACGGCGGCGTCGGCTGGTCGGGTGACCTGCCCAAGGCGATCGCCTGCGGCGCGGACGCGGTGATGATGGGCTCGCCGCTGGCCCGCGCGTCGGACGCGCCGGGCAAGGGCCACCACTGGGGCATGGAGGCCGTCAACGAGGAGCTGCCGCGCGGCCAGAAGGTCGGCCTCGGCACGGTCGGCACCATCGAGGAGATCCTCACCGGCCCCTCCCACACGCCCGACGGCTCGATGAACTTCTTCGGCGCGCTGCGGCGGGCGATGGCCACGACCGGGTACAGCGAGCTGAAGGAGTTCCAGCGGGTCGAGGTGACGGTGGCGGACTCGCAGCACCGGCGGTAGTCCGGCGTACGCCGACGGCCGTCCGGCATCGGCGACGAGGGCCCGGAGCAGTCGCTCCGGGCCCTTCGTGCTGCTCAGAGCCGGTTCGCCGCCCCCGTGGGCGTGGCCCCCCGGGTGTCCAGCAGCAGCTGGGCCTTCACCGACAGGCCCTGGAGGTCGTACGTGCGGTGCTGCTGGAGGAGGATCGTCAGGTCGGCGTCGGCGGCGGCCTCGTAGAGGGAGTCGGCGCGCGGGACCGGGCGGTCCAGGACGGTCCAGGACGGGATGTGCGGGTCGTGGTAGCTCACGGAGGCGCCCAGCTCCATCAGGCGGGTGGCGATCTCCTGGGCCGGGGTGGCCTGCTGGTCGGCCAGATCGGCCTTGTAGGTGACGCCCAGGAGCAGGACGCGGGCGCCGCGCGCGGACTTGCCGTGTTCGTTGAGGAGCGTGGCGGCGCGCTGGACGACGTAGCGGGGCATCTGGCTGTTGACCTGCTCGGCCAGTTCCACCAGGCGCAGGCTGCGCGGTGCCCGGCCGGTGAGGTCCTGGGCGACGGAGTGGCCGCCGACGCCGGGGCCGGGGCGGAAGGCCTGGAAGCCGAACGGCTTGGTCTCCGCGCAGCGGATGACGTCCCACAGGTCGACGCCGAGGTCGTGGCAGAGGACGGCCATCTCGTTGACGAGGGCGATGTTGACGTGCCGGAAGTTGGTCTCCAGGAGCTGGACCGTCTCCGCCTCGCGGGGGCCGCGGGCGCGGACCACCTTGTCGGTGAGGCGGCCGTAGAACGTGGCGGCCGACTCGGTGCAGGCGGGGGTGAGGCCGCCGATGACCTTCGGGGTGTTGGCGGGGGTGAAGTCGCGGTTGCCGGGGTCGACGCGGCTGGGGGCGTAGGCGAGGTGGAAGTCGCGGCCGGCGCGCAGCCCCGAGCCCTTCTCCAGGATCGGGCGCAGGAAGTCCTCCGTCGTGCCCGGGTGCACCGGCGACTCCAGGATCACCGTGGTGTGCGGGCGCATGTGCGCGGCCAGCGTGCGCGCCGCGGCCTCCACCTGGCCCAGGTCCAGGCCGCCGTCCGCGCTCGGCGCGGTGGGGGCGCAGATCACGGCGGTGCGGACCCGGCCCAGCTCGGCCGGGCCGGCGGCGGTCCGGAAGCCCCCCGAGAGCATCCGGCGCAGTTCCGCGGGGGTCAGCGGGTCGGCCTCGGGGCCGGTGCGGTAGCCGAGGGTGGAGATGCCGGCGGCGACGGCGGCCTGGGCCAGGGGCAGGCCGTACGGGCCGAGTCCGATGACGGCGAGATCTGCGGGCATGGCGTGGGCCGTCCTTCCCAGTAGCCGAAGCGGGACAGGTGCGCAAGCCCTGTGGACAGGATGGGCGAGCACAACGTCAGACTAGGAGTAAATATGACCGATGTGCGGCATTGATCGGCGAGTTTCGGCGAGTGTTCGCGGACGGGGTGGCCCTCGGAGGTTGTCCACAGGTTGCGGGCGCGTGGTGGCTGAAGTCGGGCAACACCGTCAGAATCTGGGCATGGGGGGTAGACAGAACGACCGGGCTTCGCCCCACGGGTGCGGCCGACGCGACCGATGACCGGGATGGACCGGACGAGCGGGAGGCAGCGGTGAGGACAGCGGCACTGGGGCCGGAGCAGCGGGCAGAGGCGCTCGCGGCCATGGCCGAACGGGAGCTGGACCTGCTGGTCGTCGGCGGCGGCGTGGTGGGCGCGGGCACCGTCCTCGACGCCGCCACCCGCGGGCTGGCCACGGGACTGGTCGAGGCGCGCGACTGGGCGTCGGGCACCTCCAGCAGGTCCAGCAAGCTGATCCACGGCGGGCTGCGCTACCTGGAGATGCTCGACTTCGCGCTGGTCCGCGAGGCGCTCAAGGAGCGCGGCCTGCTGCTGGAGCGGCTCGCGCCGCACCTGGTGAAGCCGGTGCCGTTCCTGTACCCGCTCCAGCACAAGGGCTGGGAGCGGCTGTACGCCGGTTCGGGCGTCGCGCTCTACGACGCCATGTCCATGGCCCGCGGCCACGGACGGGGCCTGCCGATGCACCGTCACCTGAGCCGCCGTCACGCCCTGCGGGTGGCGCCCGCGCTGAAGAAGGAGGCACTGGTCGGCGCGCTCCAGTACTACGACGCCCAGATGGACGACGCCCGCTTCGTGGCCACCCTGGTGCGCACGGCGGCGGCGTACGGCGCCCAGGTCGCCAACCGCGCCAGGGTGACCGGATTCCTGCGCGAGGGTGAGCGGGTGGTCGGCGCCAGGGTGCAGGACGTCGAGGCGGGCGGGGAGTACGAGATCCGTGCCAAGCAGATCGTGAACGCCACCGGTGTGTGGACCGACGACACCCAGTCGCTGGTGGGCGAGCGCGGCCGGTTCCACGTCCGGGCCTCCAAGGGCATCCACCTGGTCGTCCCCAAGGACCGCATCCACTCCACCACCGGGCTCATCCTGCGCACCGAGAAGTCCGTGCTGTTCGTCATCCCCTGGGGCCGGCACTGGATCATCGGCACCACGGACACCGACTGGGACCTGGACAAGGCGCACCCGGCCGCGTCCAGCGCGGACATCGACTACCTCCTGGAGCATGTGAACTCGGTCCTCGCGGTGCCGCTGACGAGGGACGACGTCGAGGGCGTCTACGCGGGCCTGCGCCCGCTGCTGGCCGGCGAGTCCGACGCCACCAGCAAGCTGTCGCGCGAGCACACCGTCGCCCACCCGGTGCCGGGCCTGGTCGTGGTCGCGGGCGGCAAGTACACGACGTACCGGGTGATGGCCAAGGACGCGGTGGACGAGGCGGTGCACGGCCTGGACATGCGGGTCGCCGACTGCGTCACCGAGGACGTTCCGCTGCTGGGCGCCGAGGGCTTCAGGGCGCTGTGGAACGCGCGCGCCCGCGTCGCCGCCCGCACCGGACTGCACGTCGTCCGCGTGGAGCACCTGCTGAACCGGTACGGGACGCTGGCCGAGGAGGTCCTGGCCCTCATCGCCGAGGACCCCTCGCTGGGCGAGCCGCTCCAGGCCGCGGACGACTACCTGCGCGCCGAGATCGTCTACGCCGCCTCCCACGAGGGCGCCCGCCATCTGGACGACGTCCTCACCCGGCGCACCCGCATCTCCATCGAGACCTTCGACCGGGGCACGCGCAGCGCCCGCGAGGCCGCCGAACTCATGGCGACGGTGCTGGGCTGGGGCGAGGACCAGGTCGAACGCGAGGTGCAGCACTACGAGAAGCGGGTCGAGGCCGAGCGGGAGTCGCAGCGTCAGCCGGACGACCTGACGGCCGATGCGGCCCGGCTCGGGGCGCCGGACATCGTGGCGCCGTAGGCCGTCCGGCGGGCGGGTGACGTGCGGTCAGTCCCGTCGGGCCCCCTCGCCGCGTCCCCCGCGCGGTCCGGCGGAACGCCCGGTTCACCAGGCCGCCCGGTGCGCGGGGCCCAGGGCCGCCGCCGGGGGCACCCGGGGCGTCGCGCACTTGTCGGGTGAGAGACAATGAAGGCTCTGTCAGGGCGGGTTGCATGAGGGGACGCATGTCGGAGGCGGAGCGGGCGGGGACACCCCGTCAGGACAAGAGCGCACGTCTCCTCGCCGGGCGTTACCGGCTGGGAGACGTGCTCGGCCGCGGCGGCATGGGGACGGTGTGGCGTGCCGAGGACGAGACCCTTGGCCGCACGGTCGCCGTCAAGGAGCTGCGGTTCCCGTCGAACATCGACGAGGAGGAGAAGCGGCGCCTGATCACGCGCACGCTGCGCGAGGCCAAGGCGATCGCACGGATCCGCAACAACAGCGCCGTGACGGTCTACGACGTGGTCGACGAGGACGACCGGCCGTGGATCGTGATGGAACTCGTCGAGGGCAAGTCCCTCGCCGAGGTCATCCGGGAGGACGGCCTGCTGGAGCCGCGGCGTGCCGCCGAGGTCGGCCTCGCCGTGCTGGACGTACTGCGCTCCGCGCACCGCCAGGGCATCCTGCACCGCGACGTGAAGCCGTCGAACGTGCTGATCGCCGAGGACGGCCGGGTGGTGCTCACCGACTTCGGCATCGCCCAGGTCGAGGGCGACCCGTCCATCACCTCCACCGGCATGCTCGTCGGCGCGCCCTCCTACATCTCCCCCGAGCGGGCCCGCGGCCACAAGCCGGGACCGGCGGCCGACCTGTGGTCGCTCGGCGGACTGCTGTACGCGGCGGTGGAGGGCACCCCGCCCTACGACAAGGGCTCCGCCATCGCCACGCTCACCGCGGTGATGACCGAGCCGCTGGAGGAGCCGAGGAACGCCGGGCCGCTGGCGGAGGTCATCCACGGGCTGCTCACCAAGGACCCCGCCAAGCGCCTCGACGACGCGGGCGCCCGCGCGCTGCTCAACAAGGTCATCCACGCCCCCGACGCCCGGACCGTGGAGCAGGAACCGGCCGACGCGACGAAGGTCGTGCCGCTGCCGGCGCAGCCTGCGGAGCGGGCCGGCCGGGGCGGCGCGGCGGCCGGCGGCAGGCGGGGCGAGGAAGCCGGGGAGCGGCTGCGCGGCGCGCTGCGCTCGGTGCGCAAGGCCGCCGTCCCCGCCGGGACCGCGGGCGCGGCGGCGTCCCGCTCCGGGTCCGGTGACACCCCGGCCGCCTCCGGCGGGGAGCGCCCCGCCGCCGGTGCCGCGGCCACGGCGACGCCCGCGGAGGCCCGGAACAGCCGGGCGGGCGGTCGGAGTTCCGGCTGGCCCGTGATGCCGCCGCCGGATCTGCCGGCCCGGCCCGTGCCGAAGGCGTCGCTCACCGACGTGGTGCCGAAGCGGACGTTGGTGATCATCGCGGTGGTCGTGGTGCTCGCCGTGCTCGGCACCGTGCTGGCCTTCGCGCTCGGCGGCGACGACGAGGGCGCCCAGGGCGCCGGGAGCGGGGAGCGCCCCGTCGCCACCGCCAGTGGGGACACCAAGCAGGACGACAAGGACGACAAGGACGACAAGAGCGACAAGGACGGTAAGGGCGGCGACGGCGGCGCACGTACGGACGGCTCCGCCAAGGAGTCCGGAGCGGCGGACGAGGCCCGGAGCGGCGGCCCCGACCCGTCGGGCGGCGCCGGGTCGGGCTCCGGCGACTTGGCCGGGGACGGCTCCTCGAAGGACGGCTCCGCACAGGGCGAAGAGGGCGCGGTCGCCACGCACAAGGGCGGCCAGGGCTACACGATCGGACTGCCCGAGGGCTGGAAGTACCGGTCCACGGGCGCCGCGGGCGACCGGTTCACCGGGCCCGGCGGGCAGAAGCTGCTCGTCGCCTGGACGTCCACGCCCAAGGACGACCCGGTCGCGGACTGGCGGAACCAGGAGCGGTACATGGTGCGTTCCCAGTACCAGAAGATCCGGATAGAGAAGGTGGGCTACCGCGGCTGGAACGCGGCGGACTGGGAGTTCACCTACGTCGACGGGGGTACCAAGTACCGGACCGTCGACCGGGGCTTCGTCGTGAACGACCGGCAGGGCTACGCGCTCATGTACACCGCGAAGGCCGCCGACTGGGACGGCGAGCGGCGCCGGGACACCTGGCGCACGCTGACGAAGACGTTCGAGCCGAAGAAGTGAGCCCGGCGCCCCCGGGTTTAGGGGGCGCCGAGATCCGGCATCCCCTCTTTGCGGGTTGCCTCCGGCACGTATCGTGAGTGCTTGCGGACCGTACGCAGCCGGAACGAACCGCGGCGCGAACGGAATCGACCGACCGGGCTGCCGGGGGAGGCAACGTGGACGACTACGCGGGACGGGTCCTCGCCGACCGCTACCGCCTGCCGCTGCCCCCGTCCGAGGAGTACGAACTCACCGAGACCCGGGCCTTCGACACCTACAGCGGCCAGGAAGTCCTGATCAGGCAGGTGCCGTTGCCGGAGGTCGTCGAGGCCGAGGTGCTCGACGCGGAGGGTCTGCCCGACGGCTTCACCGCACGGGACGGCGGCTCCCGGCGGCCCCCGCAGCGGTCGTCGGCCGCCCGGGCGAGTACCCGGCGGCCCGCCGATCCCGTGGTACGGCGGGCCGTGGAGGCCGCGCAGGCCGCGGCGAGCATCCCCGACCACCCGCGACTCGACCAGGTCTTCGACGTGTTCGCGGAGGGCGGTTCGCTGTGGATCGTCAGTGAACTGGTGGCCGCGCGGCCGCTGGCGGCGCTGCTCGCCGAACAGCCGCTGACGCCGTACCGGGCGGCCGAGGTCGCCGCCGACGTCCTCATGGCGCTGCGGGTGCTGCACGGCCACGGCTGGGTGCACCGGAACATCACCGCGCGCACGGTGCTGGTCTGCGACGACGGCCGGGTGATGCTGACCGGGCTGGCGGTCGGGGCGGCGGAAGAGGCACTGTGCGGGTACGACCCGGTGCCGGGTGCGGAGGACTCGGCCGGCCCCGACGCGGCCGACGGTGGCGGTGGCGGCCGGGTCACCGGTGCGCCGGGAGGGGCGGGCGGGCCCGGACCGTCCGGCCAGGAGCTCGGCCCCGGCGGGTCGCGCACCCCGGACACCTTCAAGAGCCTCGGCGCTCCGGGCGCCCGCGGCGGCCCCGTCGGCGGCCTCGGCCCCGCAGGTGCCGTCGGTCCTGCCGCGTCCGTGGGTCCCGGTGTCCCGGGCGGCACCGACCCCGAGGCCGCGCGGCGGGCCGCCATCCGGGCACGGGCGGTCGGGCGGCTGCCGGGAGCGCCCGGCGCCGACGCAGCCTCCGCCGGGCCCGGACCCCGTCCGCTCGACAGCAGCGACGACATCCGCGCCGCGCGGGCCGGGGCCATCGCCGCCTACCGCGCCGGTGCCCGGGCCGCCGCCCGGGTCCAGGAGGCGCAGAACGGCCGGGCGGCCCTGCCCGGCGCCCGCCCCGCCCCGGACCCCGCGGGCGGCGCCGCGCAGCCGCCGTACCCCGCCGGGCCCGGCACGTCCACACCCCGCGGCACCACTCCGCCCGGCCAGATCGCCGACCCCTACGGCGTCAACGGAGCCTCCTGGCACGGCGCGACACCGCGGGCGACCGCCCCCGGAGCCCCGGCCCTGCCCTCGGCCCGCACCTCGCACGAGCCGACGACGCCCGCCCCGTACGAGCCGACCACCTCCGCCCCGCACGAGCCGCTCGGCCCCGCCCCGCACGCCGGCCGCTGGGACGGCCATGGGGCCGGCGCACCGGCGCCCCGCGGGCCCGCCACCGCGCTGGCCGCCGAGCGGGCCCGGCAGGCGCGGATGGCCGTCGTCGGGCCCGTGACCGAGCGCTGGGCACCGGAGCAGGCCGGCCCCGTGCACGAGAACTGGCAGCTGGCGCCGCCCATCGGTCCCGCGACCGACCTGTGGGCGCTCGGCGCGCTGCTCTTCCGCGCCGTGCAGGGCCATGCCCCCTACCCGGAGGAGTCGACCGCCGAACTGGTGCAGATGGTGTGCGCCGAGCCGCCCGCCTTCGCCGAGGAGTGCGGTCCGCTCCGCCCGGTCGTGGAGTCACTGCTGCGCCAGGACCCCACCGAGCGGCTCGACTTCGAGGAACTGCGCGGCTGGCTGCGCTCGCTGGTGCGGTCCGCGCCCGAGCCCGACGCCGGGCTGCACGTCATCTCCGCGCCGCCGCCCGTCGACGGCAGCCGGCTGCCCATCGTCCGCCGGCGGGGCGACCTGGTGCGCCGGCGCCGGGCCGGGCTGCCCGCACACCACGGACGCCACAAGCGGGGCAGGCCGGAGCGCCGGTCCCCGCGCAGCCTCGGCCGGATCCTGCTCCTGTTGATACTGCTCGGCGTCGCCGGGGCCGTCGCCTACGCCATGCTCTTCATGCCGAAGGCCGGCACCGGCGGCGCCGGCGCCCCGGACCGGACGGGCGCCGCCGGAGAGGCGAGCCAGGTCCCGCCGTCCGCGCAGTCCCCGGACTCCGGCGGTGCGGCCGAGCCCGACGGCCAGGACGCCCCGAAGAGCGACCCGAGCCCGTCCCGTTCGGCGGGCTCCACCGAGACACAGACCAACGGACCGGGCGCCGCCGACGGCTTCACCCTGCGCAAGGACCCGGAGGGCTTCAGCGTCGCCGTCGCCGAGGGCTGGGACCGCACTCCGGTCAACGGGCGCGGCCAGGTCGTGTACGCCGGCGGCGACTTCGAGCTGATCGTCGTACCGGGCCGGGACGGCGCGGACGAGTTCGGCGGCGACCCCATGGCCTACCAGCGGGACAAGGAACCCGAGTTGCAGCCGTACCGCGACTCCAGCTGGGCCACCTCAGCCGGGCTGAAGACCATAGAGGTGGGCGGACGCACCATGGCCGAGGGGCAGTTCACCTGGACCGGCGACGACGGCGGCGAGCTGTACGTGCGCAACCTCGCGATGCTGGTCGACGGCCGCTACCACGTCGTCCAGGTGCGTGGCCCCGAGGCCGAACGGGACCAGGTGACCCGGCTGTTCGAGCAGGCGTCGGCCACCTACCGGTACACGGGATGACAGCCTCGCGGGTCCCCCCGGCACCCGACAGCCACAGCCGCCCTGCGGTTGCCTGCCGTCCCGGGAAGCGACAACCGTCACAGAGCGGTCTCCATGGCGCCCCGCAGGTTCCCTGAGCGGAAACCGGTCCTTACGCTGACCCTGTCAAGACCATTGCGGGGCAACGTGAATCAGATGCAGGGGCGGCTCCTGGCCGGCCGCTACCGGCTCGGCGACACCATCGGCAGCGGGGGCATGGGCCGGGTGTGGCGGGCCGACGACGAGGTGCTGAACCGGGCGGTCGCCGTCAAGGAGCTGACGGCCGCCCTCTACGCCTCCGAGAGCGACCAGGCCATCCTGCTCGCCCGGACCCGGGGCGAGGCCCGCGCGGCCGCGCGGATCAACCACTCCGCCGTCGTCACCGTGCACGACGTGCTCGAACACGACGGCCGGCCCTGGATCGTGATGGAGCTGGTCGAGGGCCGCTCGCTCGCCGACGCGATGCAGGAGGAGCAGCGCGTCGAGCCGCGCGAGGCCGCGCGCATCGGCCTGTGGGTGCTGCGCGCGCTGCGCGCCGCCCACACCGCCGGCGTCCTGCACCGCGACGTCAAGCCCGGCAACGTCCTCCTCGCCCGCGACGGACGGGTGCTGCTCACCGACTTCGGCATCGCGCAGATCGAGGGCGACTCGACCATCACCCGCACCGGGGAGGTCGTCGGCTCCGTCGACTACCTGGCCCCCGAACGGGTCCGCGGCCACGACCCGGGCCCCGCCTCCGACCTGTGGGCGCTCGGCGCGATGCTGTACACCGCCGTCGAGGGCAGGTCGCCGTTCCGCCGCACCTCGCCGCTGTCCACCATGCAGGCGGTGGTGGAGGAGGAGGCCGGCGAGCCGCGCCACGCCGGTCATCTCGCGCCCGTCATCGGCGCGCTGCTGCGCAAGGATCCGGCCACCCGGCCCACGGCGGCCGAGGCCGAGCGGATGCTCACCGAGGCGGCGGAGGGCCGGCGGCCGAGCGGGGCGCAGGGCCACGTGCCGGTCCGGGCCGAGGCCGGGGACCGTCCGCACCGGGGCCCGGCGGGCCCGGCCCCGTACCCACCGGTGACCGGGCGGGCGGCCGTCGGCCCCACCGCCGTCGGCCCCACGGCCATGCACCCCGGGCCGGCGCCCGCCCCGCGCCGCCGCCGTCGGCTGCGTACCGTCGCCCTGGTGGCGGTGTTCGCGGCGCTGGTCGGCGCGGGCACCGCCGTCGTGCTGCAGAAGTGGGGGCCGGGCGGCGCGGGCGCCCCGTCGGCCACGGCCACGGACACCGCGACCGGGCGCGGCCCCGGTGGGGCGGTCCCGGACTCCTGGGCCCGCCGCGACGACCCGGTGGGTTTCAGCCTCTACCTGCCGAAGGACTGGAGGCGCGAGGAGTTCAGCCGCGACGGCGACCTGACGCAGATCGACTACAGCCCCGACGGCGGCGAGCACTTCCTCCGCATCGCCGTCGACACCTCACCCGACTTCCACGACCCCCACGCCCACCAGCTCGACCTGGAGGCGCAGCTCCAGCGCCTGGTCGACTACCGGCGGGTCACCCTGGAACGGAACGTCTACCGCGACCGCCCCGGCGCGCGCTGGGAGTACACCTGGACCGCCCTGGCGAAGGACACCTCCTTCCCCGGGCCGCGCCGCGCGATCGAGGAGACCTACATGTCCCGGGACGGGGTCGAGTACGCCCTGTACATGTCGTCGCCCGCGGCGGACTGGGAGACCACCCGCCGGCAGTTCACGGCGGTCCTCCAGGGCTGGCAGGAGAAGCGCGCCTGACCCCTCCGCACGGTGAACCGGTCCCGGTCCGTGCCCTGCGGCGGTCCGGGGCCCGTCGGTTGTCGGCCACCCGTGTTCCGGCGGTCCGGAGCCCGTCCGTCCGGTGCGGCATGATGGGGCGCATGGTGACCGAGGGGGAGGACGGGCGGGTCATCGCGGGCCGTTACCGGCTCGGGGCCCGGCTCGGCAGCGGCGGGATGGGCGTCGTCTGGCGGGCGACCGATCAGTTGCTCGGCCGGCAGGTCGCCGTCAAGGCGCTTCCCCTCGACGTACCCCTCTCGCCCCTGCGGGACCCCCGCTCCGCGGCCGAGGCGCGGCGGCGGCGCGACCGCACCCTGCGGGAGGCGCGTGCCGTCGCCCGGCTGAGTCACCCGAACATCATCGTCGTGCACGATGTCGTCGAGGACGACGGACGCCCGTACATCGTCATGGAGTTGATCGACGGCGGCTCGCTCGCCGACCGCATCGCCGCCTACGGGCCGGTCGACGCCGCCGAGGCCGCCCGGATCGGCATCGCCCTGCTCGGCGCCCTGCGCACCGCGCACGCGGCCGGGGTGCTGCACCGCGACGTGAAGCCGTCCAACGTGCTGGTCGCGGGCGACGGCCGGGTCGTGCTCACCGACTTCGGGGTCGCACAGGTCGAGGGCACCACCACGCTCACCGAGACCGGCTCCTTCGTCGGTTCGCCCGAGTACACGGCGCCCGAGCGGATGGCCGGCACCGGGACCGGCCCGGAGTCCGACCTCTGGTCGCTGGGCGCGCTGCTGTGCGCCGCCCTCAGCGGCGAGTCGCCGTTCCGCCGCGACTCGCTGGGCGGCATCGTGCACGCCGTCGTCGACGAGGCGGTCCGCCCGCCCGCGGAGGCGGGGCCGCTGCTGCCCGTCGTGAGCGGCCTGCTGGAACGCGACCCCGGGCGGCGGCTGGACGCGGCCGGCGCCGAGGAGATGCTGCGCGCCTACCTGGCCACGGGCCGTACGCCCGCACCGTCGCCCGGCGCCGAGGCGCGGCGGCCCTCCAGGCGCGGCCTGCTCATGGCGGCGCTGCTCGCCGTGGCGACGGCGGGCGCGGGCATCGGCGCGGCGCTGCTGCTCGCGGACGGGCCGGACGGTGACGGCGGTGATCCGCCGGTGAGTTCCCCGCCGAAGGCACCGGCCAGTTCCGCGCCGGGGACCTCGTCACCGTCCCCGACGCCGCCCTTCTCCCCGTCACCCGGCATGTAGCGCCAAAGCGGGCGTAAGGGGCGGCGCAGGTCACGGGTCTGTGACCGGTTTGCACCCCAGGTGGAGGCGGAGACCACCAGCGCGATATGGATACACGCATGAACAGCAACGGGGGAGCCCGCCACGGGGCAGAGGAGCCGACGAGTTTCGGCCTGCAACCGCCGAACCCGCACGCCGCCGTGCCGCATCCCGGCAACCCGTACGCGACACCGGCCCACGTGGTGCCGGGACAGCCGTTCACCCCGTCGCAGCAGCCGCAGCAGCCGCAGCAGCCGCAGCCGCAGCCGCAGCAGCCGCAGCAGCAGCCGGAGCCGTCGGAGCCGTCGCCGCAGCAACAACAGCCGCAGCCCGAGCAGCCGCCGCACCACCCGGCGTCCTCCGCGGGCTCCGCGCCCTCCGCGCCGCCCGCCCCGGACCCCGGTGCCGGGCGGCTGATCGCCGGCCGATACCGGCTGATCGCCAAGCTCGGCCACGGCGGCATGGGCACGGTGTGGCGGGCCATGGACGAGACGGTGGACCGCGAGGTCGCCGTCAAGGAACCGCGCATCCCGGACCATCTTCCGGAGCGTGAACGGGAGAACGCCTTCGAGCGGATGCGCCGCGAGGCCCGGGCGGCGGCCCGGCTCGACCACCCGGCGGTGGTCAACGTGCACGACGTCGCCGTCGTGGACGGGCAGCCGTGGATCGTGATGGAGCTGGTGCGGGGACGTTCGCTCGGCGACGCCCTCCGGGAGGGCACGCTGAGCGTGCGTGAGGCCGCCCGGATCGGCCTGGAGGTGCTCGGCGCCCTGGAGGCCGCGCACGCGGCGGGCGTCCTGCACCGGGACGTGAAGCCGGACAACGTGCTGCTCGGCCGGCACGACCGGGTGGTCCTCACGGACTTCGGCATCGCCCAGATCGAGGGCGAGACCAATCTGACCGACACCGGCGGCTTCGTCGGCTCGCCCGAGTACATCGCCCCCGAACGGGTGCTGGGCCGACGGCCCGGCCCGGCGAGCGACCTGTGGTCCCTGGGCGTGGTGCTGTACGCGGCCACGGAGGGCGTCTCGCCGTTCCGTCGCAGCAACACCCCCGCCACCCTCCAGTCGGTCCTGAACGCCGTCCCCGCGCCGCCCGCCTCCGCGCAGGGGCCGTTGGCCGAGCTCATCACCGGACTGCTGCAGAAGGACCCGGCCCACCGCCCGAACGCCGCCCGGGTGCGGGCCCTGCTGACCGACGCCGCCCGGCCGCCGGCTCCCGTGCCGCCCGCACCGGGCCCCACGCAGGTCGTCCGGTCGCACGGGCCGGGTGCCGGCGGCCGTCCCCGGTTCGGCCGCAAGGCGTTCCTCGGGCTCGGCGCGGCGGTCGTCGCGGCCTCCGTGGCGGCGTACCTGGTGCTCGCCGACCCCTTCGCGGGGCCGTTGCCCGAGGGCTGGAAGACGCACCACGAGAAGACGCTCGCCGCCACTTTGGCGGTGCCCGAGGGCTACCAGCGGGCCGAGTCGGAGGACGCCGAGGACCACTGGGTGACGTACACCGACCACAGCGGCAGCGTCTGGGTCGGACTGTCGCTGGAGAAGAAGTCCGAGGACACCGGCAACGGCATCGCGGGCTCGGCGGCGGCCGAGATGTACGAGGACGACGCCGCGTTCAAGCAGAGCGGCAGCTACGACCTGTCCATGCCGGAGGACCCGAGGACGGACCCCCGGGAGACCAGGTACCAGGAGCGCAAGGCCGCCGAGAACACGGTCGTCTACACGACCACCGACAGCCAGAACCCGCGCCCGCGGGAGCTGCGGCTCTTCTACTACATGACGTCCGGCGGCGACATGTACGAACTGACCGTCAGCTACCCGGGCAAGGGCGACTTCACCGACCGGGGCCGCGAGGTGGCCCGGACGGTGATCGCCAACCTGGACGTCGACAAGCTCTGACCGCCGGCGCCGGCCACCGTCGCCGGCCGCGCGTCGGGTGAGCGGGCGCGCCGGTGTGGATGAGGCCGTGACAACGCGCTGATCAGGGCGTTTGTTGCCAGCGATCACTGGCAGTGTGTGAGCACTCGGTGAATGCCTATTACCGACGGGTACACAAAGCGTTCGCCGAGGCATACCCTGCCGCTCATGACGGACGCGCAGGCCCTGGAAACCACCGGTACGCAACAGACCGGCACCAACCCTCTCGCCCCCGCCCCCGCGGGCGCCCGCACGGCCGCCGACGTGGTCACCCCCGAGCTGGTCGCCCAGCTCACCAAGGGCGTCGTCGGCTCCGGACGCACCGCCAACCACACGCCCTTCACCGGCGAGAAGCTGGCCGACCTCCCCGAGTCCACGCCCGAGGACGTGGCCAGGGCCTTCGAACTGGCCCGCGCCGCACAGCCGGTGTGGGCCAGGACCCCGGTACGGCAGCGCGCGGCCGTCCTGCTCCGGTTCCACGACCTGGTGCTGGAGCGCCAGGCCGAGGTGCTCGACCTCATCCAGCTGGAGACCGGCAAGGCCCGTCTGCACGCCCACGAGGAGGTCCAGGCCGTCGCCGTCGCCGCCCGGCACTACGGCCGCCGTGCCGCCGCCTACCTGAAGCCGAAGCGGCACGCCGGCGCCGTACCGGGGCTGACGAAGGTCACCGAACTGCGCCACCCCCGGGGGGTGGTGGGCCAGGTCGTGCCGTGGAACTACCCCCTCGAACTCTCCGTGGGCGACGCGCTGCCCGCCCTCGTCGCCGGCAACGCGGTCGTGATGAAGCCCGACACGGAGTCCTGCCTGACCGCCCTGTGGGCCCGTGACCTGCTGATCGAGGCCGGCCTGCCCGCCGATGTGCTCCAGGCGGTCATCGGCGTGGGCCCGGTCGTCGGCCCCGAGGTCGTCAAGCAGGGCGACTACGTCTCCTTCACCGGCTCCACCCGCACCGGCCGGGAGGTGGCCACGGTCGCCGCCGACCGGCTGGTCGGGGTCTCGCTCGAACTCGGCGGCAAGAACGCCATGCTGGTGCTGCAGGACGCCGACATCGAGAAGGCCGCGGCCGGAGCGGTCCGCGCCTGCTTCTCCTCCGCCGGCCAGCTGTGCGTGTCCATCGAGCGGCTGTACGTCCACGAGTCGGTCGCCGACGCCTTCCTGGACCGCTTCGCGGCCCGCACGCGCGCGATGCGGCTGGGCCGTGCCCTCGCCTACGGCGCCGACATGGGCTCCCTGGTCAGCGGGCACCAGCTGGAGACCGTCAAGCGGCACGTGGAGGAGGCCGTCGCCAAGGGCGCGCGGATCATCGCCGGCGGCGTGGCCCGCCCGGACATCGGCCCGTACTTCTACGAGCCGACCATCCTCGACGGCGTCACGGACACCATGACCCTGTGCGCGGAGGAGACCTTCGGCCCGGTCGTGTCCGTCTACCGCTTCAGCAGCGAGGAGGAGGCCGTCGACCGCGCCAACGCCACGCCGTACGGCCTCAACTCCTCGGTCTGGACGAAGGACGCCCGCCGCGGCCGGGAGGTCGCCGCCCGGCTGCGCACCGGCACCGTCAACATCAACGAGGGCTACGCAGCGGCGTACGGCAGCGTCCAGTCCCCGATGGGCGGCATGAAGGACTCCGGCCTCGGCCGCCGGCACGGCGCCGACGGCATCCTCAAGTACACCGAGGCGCAGACGGTCGCCCATCAGCGTCTGCTGCCGATGGCCCCGTCACTGGGCATGGACGACGAGCGGTACGCGCAGTTCATGAACCGCAGCCTGCGCCTGATGAAGACACTCCGGTTCAGGTAGCCGACGCAGAGGGGCGCGGGGCCGCATCGGGACGCGGCTCCGCCGCCCGGGCGCGAGAAACCACGGACAACCCGCACGCGAACTCGACGAGGAGACACCCGTGCCTCAGGACGCATACGACTACGACGTCCTCATAGTCGGCTCCGGCTTCGGCGGCTCAGTAAGTGCCCTCCGCCTGACCGAAAAGGGATACCGCGTCGGCGTCCTGGAGGCCGGCCGCCGCTTCACCCGCGAGTCGCTGCCGAAGACCTCCTGGGACCTGAAGAACTACCTCTGGGCGCCGAAGCTCGGCATGTACGGCCTGCAGCGCATCCACCTGCTCGGCAATGTCATGGTCCTGGCAGGCGCGGGGGTCGGCGGCGGCTCCCTCAACTACGCCAACACCCTCTACGTACCGCCCAAGCCCTTCTTCGAGGACCCCCAGTGGAAGGACATCACCGACTGGGAGGAGGAGCTGAAGCCGTACTACGACCAGGCGCAGCGCATGCTCGGCGTCCGGCTGAACCCGACGATGACGCCCTCGGACGTCCACCTGAAGGCCGCCGCCGAGCGGATGGGCGTCGGCGACACCTTCCACATGGCCCCCGTCGGCGTCTTCTTCGGCGACGGCAAGGACGCGGACGGCGCGGTGCGGGCCCGGCCGGGGGACAAGGTCCGGGACCCGTACTTCGGCGGCGCGGGACCCGAGCGGCAGGCCTGCACCGAGTGCGGCTCCTGCATGACCGGCTGCCGCCTCGGAGCGAAGAACACCCTCAACGAGAACTACCTGTACCTCGCCGAGAAGGCGGGTGCCGTCGTGCACCCCATGACGACGGTCGTCTCCGTCACGGACGACTCGCGCGGCGGCTACGCGGTCGCCACCCTGCCCACCGACCGGAAGAACCGGAGCGGCAAGGGCCGGGGGCGTCAGGGCCGCACCTTCACCGCCCGCCACGTCGTCCTGGCCGCCGGCACCTACGGCACCCAGACGCTGCTGCACCGCATGAAGGCGAACGGGCAACTCCCGCACGTGTCCGACAAGCTCGGCGAGCTGACCCGCACCAACTCCGAGGCCCTGGTCGGCGCCCAGACCGACGACCGCCGCTACCGCAAGGCCACCGGCGAGCCGCGGGCCGACTTCACGCGCGGCGTCGCCATCACCTCCTCCATCCACCCGGACGCCAGCACCCACATCGAGCCGGTCCGCTACGGCAAGGGCTCCAACTCGATGGGCGGCCTGTCGATCCTCCAGGTGCCCTACGCCGGGGAGAACGCCTCGGGTGCCTCCCGTGTGCTCGGCTTCCTGGCGCACGCGGCGAAGCACCCCCTGCTGGTGCTGCGCTCCCTGTCCAACCGCCGCTGGTCGGAGCGGACCATCATCGGCCTGGTGATGCAGTCGCTGGACAACTCCCTGACGACGTACCTGAAACCGGCCGGAGTCGGCAAGGGCCTGCTCACCGCCCGCCAGGGCCACGGCTCGCCCAACCCCAAGCAGATCAAGGCGGCGACACAGGGCGCGTCGGCCCTCGCGGCCGAGATCAACGGCTTCGCGGGCTCCAACGTCGGCGAGCTGATGGGCACTCCGCTCACCGCGCACTTCCTCGGCGGCTGCCCGATCGGCGCCGACCGCGCCTCGGGCGTCATCGACCCGTACCACCGGCTGTACGGCCACCCCGGCATCTCGGTCGTCGACGGCTCCGCCGTCTCGGCCAACCTGGGCGTCAACCCGTCCCTGACCATCAC
The DNA here is from genome assembly GCF_047946815.1 of Streptomyces hamibioticus. Taxonomy (NCBI): domain Bacteria; kingdom Bacillati; phylum Actinomycetota; class Actinomycetes; order Kitasatosporales; family Streptomycetaceae; genus Streptomyces; species Streptomyces hamibioticus. Next base: position 2,937,095 of record NZ_JBKKQY010000001.1, on the reverse strand, counting down.
GGCCCAGGCCGAGCGCGCCATGTCGTACTGGCCGAACAAGGGCGAGGCCGACCCGCGCCCGGCGCAGGGGGCGGCGTACGAGCGTCTGAAGCCCGTCGAGCCCAAGTCCCCGGCGGTCCCGGCGGACGCGTTCGGCGCGCTGCGGCTGCCGTTCCTGGGGATGCCGGCGGTGCCGCCGAAGAAGTAGGGGAGCCCGGCCGCACGGCGGACATGCGAGAAGGACCTGCGCCCCCCTCCGGACGCAGGTCCTTCACGTACTCAAGTGCTCACGCCGTCAGGCGTTCACACCGGCCTTGCGGCGCTTGACCGCGAAGAGCGCACCCGCACCGGCGACGACGGCGAACCCGCCGACGAGCCCGATGGTGGGCAGCATGGAGCTGGAGCCGGTCTCGGCCAGCTCGCCGGTGATCTCAGGCGTGTCGCTGGACGGCTTCTTGTCGGTGACGGGCGCCTTGCCGCCCGTCTGCGGCTTGGTGCCGTCCGTGTCGGTGCCGGCGGCCACGATCTGGAACTTGTAGGCGACGTCACCGAAGCCCACGCACTCGCCGTCGCCGTCGCCGTAGATGGTGGCGCCGAGCGAGAAGCCGGCGCCGACCGGGGCATTGGCCTTGACGTTGAGGCGGAGCGGGATGTTCACCTCGTAGCCGGGCTCCAGCTCGTCGGTGTAACCGACGTAGCCGACCGCGTAACCGCCCTCGTTCAGGTCGTCCCAGACCTTGTTCTCGGGGTCCCAGGCCTGCAGGCTGACCTGCTTGCTGGCGAACAGCTCCTCACCGTTCACGTCCGAGGCCGCACCGGCGAAGTAGTCCAGCGGGCCGAGCGTGGAGTCGGAGTTGTTGACGACGTCGAGCGAGAACTTGTGCCAGCCGCTGCCCGCCGCGATCTTGCCCGGCAGGCCGCTCATGCTGACGTCGACCTTGGTGTCCTCGCAGATGGACGGCTCCGGCTCCGGCTCCTCCGACTCCTCCGGCGTGGAGGTGCTCGGCGACGGGCTTGCGGAGGTGGAGGCGGAGGCCGAGGGCGAGGCGGACGTCGAGGCGCTCGGCGTGGACGTGTTTTCGCCCTTGCCGTCCTCGCCCGTGCCGTCCTCGCCCGTGCCGCCCTCGCCCTTGCCGTCCTCGTTCTGGCCGTCCTCGTTCTGGCCGTCCTCGCCCGTGCCGCCCTCGTCCGACTCGGACTCGCTCTGGCTCGGGGTCGCGGCAGGAGACGACGACGCGTCCGTGCTCTCGCTGGACGTCACGCTCGGCGTGGTTTCGGTGGCATACGCGGCCGGGGCCGCGAGGAGCGCCACCGGCGCTATCACTGCCGTGGCGGCCGCTGCTGCCATCGCGCGGCGAAGCTTCATGAAGACCTCGGGAAGTCGGTGCATCGCGGCGTCGCGATGCGAGCTTGACAAGCGTGGAGAGGCCGCCGCGGTGGAAGCGCGGGTTGGCCCGTGGTGCAGCAGGTTGGATCAGTGATGGCTGTGAATGGTTGTGCTCACGCTGACACAAGATTTATGTGTTCTGCGTCACTTGGTTTCGCGCATGACGATGTGGGCCTGGCGATTCGGGCATGACGAAGGGCCCCGCGGGACGTCATCCGCGGGGCCCTTCTTCAGTCAGCACCGGCGTCAGGGCAGCACCGGTGCCTGGGAGGCGGCGCCGGGGGGGGGTGCGCCGCTTGGATTTCGCGCCCCGGGTCGGCGCCCCGGGGTGTGCGGGGCGCGCCCTCGGTCTCGACCTTGGGCCCGGGGCGCGGACGTTTTCCGCCGGTCGGCCCCGGGCGTCCCCGGAGCCGACCGTTCTCTTGGGTGACCGGGCTGCTGTCCCCTGCCGTCCGGTCACTTCCCTGGAGCGAGGTCCCACGACGTACGGCACGATCCGCACGTCTCATCGCTCCAGCGAGCCACGCGTGGTTCTCTCGGGCCCGCCCCTGGCTGGCGCGGACACCCGGACCAACGAAGCGGTCCGGGAACCGGTCACGCGCCGTACGGGTGAGAGAAGCCCCGAACTCAGATGCGACCGCGGCACAGCTCGAGCAGCGTCATCGCCAGGGCCGTACCCGGCTTGCCCAGGGCCTGCCGGTAGTGGTCGAGGACCTCCATCTCGCGGGAGAGGTTCACCCGCCGGCCGCCGGAGGTGATCCGCGCCTCCTGGATCACGGCCGAGACGGCCACGCGTTCCTGGATCAGGCCGATGATCCGGTCGTCCAGGGCATCGATGCGTTCCCGGGCGCCGGTGATCACGTCGGCGGCCTCGGGGGTCCGGGCGCCGGTCCGCTCCGGGCCGGTCTCCGCGGGGCCGGTCTTGGGGTTGGTCTTGGCGAGGGCGGTCTGCTCGGCGGCTGCGGCGGTCATGTCGGGGGCTCCTTGCTGGGTGGTGGGCGGCACCCGGGGGCGAGCGGGCCCGGAAACGCCAGGCGCCCCGGACCTGTCGGCCCGGGGCGCCTGGGAAGTCGCTCGTCAGTTGCTCAAGCGGCACGACCATGGCAGCCGGCGGGCCGGTTGCCATAGGTAAACAGGAAGACCTGGTGCGTGAGCATGGCCTCAGTATGCCGTGCTGACGGACGGTGGCCAACGGGGTTCGCATGGTGAGACACCGAGCGCGGGCGGCCGGCCGCGGCCGCGTCGGTAGAATCGGTGGCACAAGCCCCCGCCCGACCGCCGGAAGGCACCCCGTGTCATCAGCGACTCCCGCTGCCAGCGCCGCCCCCGACACCGTCCTGGTCGTCGACTTCGGCGCGCAGTACGCCCAGCTCATCGCCCGTCGCGTCCGCGAGGCGCGGGTCTACAGCGAGATCGTGCCGAGCACCATGCCGGTCGAGGACATGCTCGCGAAGAACCCGGCGGCGATCATCCTCTCCGGCGGCCCCTCGTCCGTGTACGAGCCGGGCGCCCCGACCGTCGACCGCGCCCTGTTCGAGGCCGGCGTCCCGGTCTTCGGCATGTGCTACGGCTTCCAGCTGATGGCCCAGGCCCTCGGCGGCACGGTCGACAACACCGGCGCCCGCGAGTACGGCCGCACGGGCCTGCACGTGTCCAAGTCCTCCTCCACCCTCTTCGAGGGCACCCCGGAGGAGCAGGCGGTGTGGATGTCGCACGGCGACGCCTGCTCCGCCGCCCCCCAGGGCTTCGCCGTCACGGCCTCCACGGACGTCGTCCCGGTCGCCGCCTTCGAGAACGACGACAAGAAGCTGTACGGCGTCCAGTACCACCCCGAGGTGATGCACTCCACGCACGGGCAGCAGGTGCTGGAGCACTTCCTCTACCGCGGCGCCGGCCTGGCCCCGGACTGGACCACCGGCAGTGTCATCGAGGAGCAGGTCGCCGCGATCCGCGAGCAGGTCGGCGACCGGCGCGCCATCTGCGGCCTGTCCGGCGGCGTGGACTCCGCGGTCGCCGCCGCCCTCGTCCAGAAGGCCATCGGCTCCCAGCTGACCTGCGTCTACGTCGACCACGGCCTGATGCGCAAGGGCGAGACCGAGCAAGTCGAGAAGGACTTCGTGGCCGCGACCGGCGTGCAGCTGAAGGTCGTGGACGCCAGCGAGCGGTTCCTGAACGCGCTCAAGGGGGTCTCCGACCCCGAGGAGAAGCGGAAGATCATCGGCCGGGAGTTCATCCGGGTCTTCGAGCAGGCCCAGGCCGAGATCATCGCCGACCAGGGCCCGGCCGTGGAGTTCCTGGTGCAGGGCACGCTCTACCCCGACGTGGTGGAGTCCGGCGGCGGCACCGGCACCGCCAACATCAAGTCCCACCACAACGTCGGCGGCCTGCCCGAGGACCTCGAGTTCAAGCTCATCGAGCCGCTGCGCAAGCTGTTCAAGGACGAGGTCCGGATGGTCGGCCAGGAGCTGGGCCTGCCGGAGGAGATCGTCCAGCGCCAGCCGTTCCCCGGACCCGGGCTCGGCATCCGGATCGTCGGCGAGGTCACCAAGGAGCGGCTCGACCTGCTCCGCGAGGCCGACGCCATCGCCCGCGAGGAGCTGACGGCGGCCGGTCTCGACCGCGACATCTGGCAGTGCCCGGTGGTGCTGCTCGCCGACGTCCGCTCCGTCGGCGTCCAGGGCGACGGCCGCACCTACGGCCACCCGATCGTGCTGCGCCCGGTCTCGTCCGAGGACGCCATGACGGCCGACTGGTCCCGGCTGCCGTACGACGTCCTGTCCCGGATCTCCACCCGGATCACCAACGAGGTCAACGACGTCAACCGGGTCGTCCTGGACGTGACCTCCAAGCCGCCGGGGACGATCGAGTGGGAGTGAGCCCGACGGGGCCTTCCTTTGGGATCAGGTCCGCTTGAGGGTGCGCACCGGCTCCCCGGGCTTCCAGACCTGGACGACCAGATAGGTGTCGTCCTCGATGTAGGTCCGGGTGACCTCCGTCAGCTCGGTGCGGAAGAGGTGGAACGGCTCCGGCGGTTCCACCTCTTCGCGGTACGCGGCCTTCGTCGCCGGGTCCTCGACCTCGATCGCCCGGCCGCTGATCCGTACGTCGCCGCCGCCCATGCCGGTGCCCTCGCCCGGGTTGGCCTGGAGCGCGAAGCGCGGATCGCGGCGCAGGTCCAGCGCCTTGAGCGAGTCCGGCATCATGCCGAGCCACAGCTCGCCGTGGAGGAACCGCACCTCCAGGCCGGTGGTGCGGGGGGAACCGTCCTTGCGCAGGGTCGCGAGGACGTGGTGCGTGTAGGCGCCGAAGCGTTTCTCGACGGTGGCGGCCAGCTCGGGTTCTGCGGTGGCGAATGCGGCCCAGTTCGCTGTCATATGGCGAGTGTGGCAGCGATACCGGACACCTTTCGTCGGGTATCTGCCGGGTGTCCGCCGGCTGGGCGACGGGTGTGGTGCGCGCCGCTCTTGCGGAGGAGAACTGTCCTCCCGGGCTCACCGCCGGTAACTTCCGCCCCGTAGAGGATTCCAGTGCCGGAGGACACATGCACGGGACGCCAGGGGCCACTCCGCCCCCGCCGCTGCCCACCGACCAACTGCGGTTCGCGATGCCGCCGAGGCACGACTCCGTCGAGGACGAGCGCCGGCACCGCAAGGAACGGCTCGCGGGCGCCCTCCGGGTCTTCGGGCGCCACGGACTGGACGAGGGGGTCTCCGGCCACATCACCGCCCGCGACCCGGAGTTCACCGACTGCTTCTGGGTCAATCCGTTCGGCATGCCGTTCAAGCACGTCACCGTGAGCGACCTGGTGCTGGCCAACTCCGACGGCCAGGTCGTCGACGGCCGCTACCACGTCAACCAGGCCGCCTTCACCGTTCACTCCCAGGTGCACGCGGCCCGGCCGGACGTCGTCGCCGTCGCCCACTGCCACTCGGTGCACGGGCGGGCGCTCGCCGCCCTCGGCGAGCTGCTCGAGCCGATCACCCAGGAGAGCTGCGCCTTCTACGAGGACCACGCGCTGTACGACGCCTACACCGGCGTCACCGTGGACCAGGAGGAGGGGCGGCGCATCGCCGCCGCGCTCGGCTCCCGCAAGGCGCTCGTGCTCCGCAACCACGGGCTGCTCACCGTCGGCGACTCGGTGGACGCGGCGGCCTGGTGGTTCCTGTCGATGGAGCGCTCCTGCCAGGTGCAGCTGACGGCGCGGGCGGCGGGCCGGCCGGTGCTGATCGACCACCGGGCGGCGGTCACCACCCGGGAGCAGCTCGGCGGGGACATCGTGGCCTGGATCAGCTACCAGCCGCTGTGGCAGGACATCAGCCGGAGCGAGCGGGACCTGCTGAGCTGAGGGCCGGGCGGCGGCGCCGGGTCAACACGGCGCTCCGCGGATCACTCGTGCCGGGCAGAGCGGGCCGGGGACGGCGGACACGGGTGGGGCCGGGTGCGGCACAATTCGCTGGCGTCGTCGGGGAGTTGCGGATCACCGGGCGCGGTGCGGGAAGGCGGGAGTCGGGCGTGGCGGTGCAGGAGGCGAGACGCGAGGGCGGGGACACCGCCGGGGACTGCGGGTGCGCGGCTCGGGAGGGGCACCGGCGCGCGGTCGCCGCGTTCCGGCTGCGGCGGGACGAGTTCGCGACCGGGCAGGGCGTACCGGCCGCGGTGGCCCACTCGCCCTCCGCCTCCCGGCAGTGGGTGTCGGAGGAACTCGCGCAGTCCGCGGAGCGCGTCGCCGAGCGCGGCCGGGCCGAGGGCGCGGCGTGGCTCGGGGGCGTGTGGCGGCGCACGGCGGGTGCGGTGTGGGCGGTCGTGGTCGTGCTGCTGCTCGTGCAGGCGCTCACCGCGATCGGTGCCGGCTGGACGGCCGCGCGGAGCGCCGGGCTGGCGGCGGCGCTGGTGGTGGGCGTGGCGCTGACCGCGGCGTCGTGGTTCCACCGGGCGCGGGGCGGGGCGCTGGCGCCGGTCATCGGCGAGGACAACCGGCTGTCCACCTCCCGGGCGGTGGCGGCCGGGTGGGTGCTGTTCGTCGGGTACGCGGTGCTGGTGCTGGCCGGGCGGCTGGCGGCGGCGCCGGGGCGTGCGGAGCGGGACGCGCTGGTCTCCGGCCTGGAACTCGGCCGCGCGGCCGGGCTGGTGACCGTGGTGGCGGTGGTGTGCGGGATCGCGGTGCTGGTGCGGCGCGTGGTCGGGCTGCGGGTGCGGGGGCAGCGGCTGCAGAAGGTGCGGGCGGACCGGCCGCGGGCGGCGGATCTGCTGACCGACGACGCCGGGCGGGGCGCGTTCGCCGACATCCAGTACGTCGTGATCAGCGCGGTCGCGCTGGCCTTCGCCGTGGTGCGGCTGGCGCGGAGCCCGGAGCGGTTGCCGGATCTGCCGTGGGGACTGGCGGTGCTGGTGCTGGTGTCGGCCGCGACGTATGCCGCGGGGAAGTACGCGGAGGGCGGGCGGCCGGTGATTCTCTCGGTCGTGCGGGCACGGGAGCCCGGCGACCTGGACGCGCCCATCCGGACCGGGGACGACATCGAGATCCGGGGGACCGGTTTCGTGCCGCCGGGAGCGCAGCGGGCGGATCTGCTGGCGCGCGTGGTCGTCCGGATCGGTGCCGTGTACGCGCAGGTGCCGCTGGTTCCGGTGGCGGGCGGCTTCAGCAACCCGACGGACACCGTGCTGAGGGTGCCGGTACCGGCGGACGTGGAGCCGGGGCGGGTGGAGGTGCAGGTGGTGACGGCCGCGGGGGCGGAGACGAATCGGTGCGTGGTGGAGGTGACGGACTGACGGCCGCCTGCCCGGCGGGCGGCATCTCCGGTCGGAACCGGACTCGGCGGATCAGGATTGAGCGCGCTCTCCTTGTCGTGCGTATGGTCTGGTGAGGGCTCCGCGGGCGAGAGGGGGCAGGCAACGATGACTCACGGCTTCCGTACGGACACGGATCCGTACCACCGGGGCGGCGGGGACTGGCGTGACACGGCCACTCGGTACGCCCTGCTCCCCCTGCGCGTCTTCCTCGGCGTCACGTTCCTCTACGCCGGGCTGGACAAGCTCACCGACAGCGCCTTCATGAAGGACGCCGGTGCCGGGTCCATCGGCGACATGATGCGGTCCGTCCGTGACTCCTCGGCCGTCCCGGCCCTGGTCGACCTCGCGCTGGAGAACCCGGTCGGCTTCGGCTACGCCATCGCCTTCGGAGAGCTGGCCGTCGGCATCGCCACCCTGCTCGGCCTGCTGGCCCGGCTCGCGGCGCTCGGCGGTGCGCTGATCTCGCTCAGCCTCTGGCTGACCGTGAGCTGGGCCTCCGACCCGTACTACTACGGCAACGACCTCGCCTACCTCATGGCCTGGATCCCCCTCGTGCTGGCCGGGGCACCCCTGCTCTCGGTGGATGCCGCGCTCCGGGCCCGGCGACGGCGGTAGACCGCGTCAGGCCGGGAGGCCGGTCCCGGGCTCCTCGGCCGCGGACCGGGAGGCGCGGCGGCGCCGGCGTACGGACCGGGCCACGACCGCCGCCGCACCCGCCAGGCAGAGACCGCCGACGACCAGCGGGACGACCAGGAACCAGGGCATCTCCCACAGGCCGCCCGCGTCGCCGGCGTAGAGGACGCCCGCCAGCGCCAGGAAGATCCCGGCGATCAGCCGTCCGGGCTGGAACTCATGACGCAGCACGGGTCACCTCCGCCTGACCGACGCCCACCTGGAGGTCCAGGTCGAGCGTCCCGGTGTTCCCGCCGCCCTCGGTGGCGGGGAGGGTCAGCTCCTTGTGCCTGCCCGGCGCGACGTCCACGTCCTTGCGGTCGTCGCCCGGCAGCTGGATGTCACCCACGCCGACCTCGACGCTCAGCCGCACGGTCACGTCCTTCGGGACGATGACCCGTAGGTGGCCCATGCCCACGTCGGCCCGGGTGGACAGGGTCTGTCCGGCGGGCACCTCCAGCCGGGACAGGTCCAGCGTGCCCTCGCCCGTGCCGACGTCGTACTGCTCCCGTACGTCCGCCACCGTGGCGGGCCGCCACGCCGTCTCCGTCCACCGGGTGCCGATGTTCTCGGGCAGGGCCGCCGAGCCGGTCAGCAGGGCGGCCGTGATGACCGCCAGCAGGACCGTGCCGGCGCCCAGCCGGCCCAGGAAGGCGCTGACCGCGAGGCCGAGGCCGAAGACGGCGAGGGCACAGGACAGGCCGGTCTGCAGGCTGGTGCCCAGGGGCTGCTGGTCCCAGGTCAGGCCGGTGCCGAGACCGCCCGCGAGCAGGGCGAGCAGGAAGACCCAGCCGCCGATCCAGCGGGGGTCGGGGGGCTTCGGCGGCTGCGGGCGCCGGACGTAGGGGTCCTCGCGGTCGCCGCGGTGGACACCGAGGCTGATGTCGACGGCCGCCGCGATGTCCCGGTCGCCGGAGTCCCGGGGGCCCCACAGATATCCGGTGCCGCCGACGTGGGTGCCGTCCTTGACGATGGGGTCCCGCCACCAGGAGGGGTAGGCGGCGGCGACCGGCGGCGCCTTGGGCTCGGGCGGGGCGTCGGCCGCGGCCTGGGCGGCCAGTGGGTCCGGGCCGGGGTCGCCGCGCCGGCGCGACCAGTAGCCGGCACCGGCGAGCAGGAGGGAGAGGATCACGGCGAAGGTCAGCACCCCGCCGTTGTTCACCATGGTCAGGAAGGCGCCGCAGCCGACCAGGGCGAAGAGCACGGCCGCCAGGGCCTGGCCGTCGACGCGGCCGGTCAGCAGCTTGCGGACCTCGTTCTCGTCCTCGTCGTCGTAGGGGACGAAGAGCCAGGCGAAACCGTAGAAGAGGAGACCGATGCCGCCGGTCGCGGAGAGCACCGCCAGCGTGATCCGGAAGATCACCGGGTCCATGTCGCACTGGCGTCCGAGCCCGGAGCACACGCCGGCGAGCAGCTTGTGGGGCCGGTCGCGCCGGAACCTGACGGGCGGCTCGGGGGCGTCCGCCCCGGCCGGGCCCGCGGCGCCGGGCGCGGCACCCGCGGCGGGCACGGCGTCCCGCGGCCCCGCGCCCGGCCGGGGGCCGGGACCGGCGCCGGGCCCCGGGCCCGCCGCGGCCTGCTCGTGATCGGTCATGGCTCCATGGTGCCGGGCGCGGAGCCGCCGTGGCAGCGGGACGACCCTGGCCGGACCCTGATATTGGCCCTGAGGCCGGGCGGGGGAGGCGTTCGGCGGGTCCCGGGGCGAGATCATTCGCCGGGCCCCGGGCGGGATCAGGGGAGTCTCCGGGGACGACCCTGATGCCCCGGTCCGGGCCGCCGTGTGACCATCGATGCCATGCCGGAAGCCGCAGCAGCGCCAGTCGTCGAACCGCGGCCGCCGCGCAAGCTCTACCGCAGCAGCGACGGACGCTGGCTCGGTGGCGTGGCGCGGGGGCTCGCCGGGCATCTCGGGCTGCCGGTCGTCTGGGTACGGCTGGCGTTCGTCGGCCTGTTCATGGCCGACGGCCTCGGCGCGCTGCTGTACGCGGCGTTCTGGTTCTTCGTGCCGCTCGGCGTCGGTGGCGTCGAGGCGCAGCGGCCGCCGTCCCCCGTCACCGCCGAGACCTCGCCGGACGGCCGGCGCAGACGCGTCGCCCGCAGGCCGGACAAGGGCCAGATCGTCGCCCTGCTCCTCATGGTCGTCGTGGCCATGATCTTCGTGGGCAACGTCAACCTGGGCGGCGGGGCCAAGGCCTACCTCTGGCCGACGGTGCTGGTCGGCGCGGGCGTCGCCCTGGTCTGGCGGCAGGCGGACAACGCCCGCCGGGCCCGCTGGGTCGAGGTCGGCCGGCACCGGCGCACGGTCACGGTGCTGCGTGCCGTGGCCGGCGTGCTGCTCGTCACGGCCGGCGTCACCGGCATCTTCGTGCTCCAGGGCTCCGCCGCCCACCTCGGCTCCGTGCTCCAGGCCGCCCTCGCGGTCCTCGTCGGCATCACGCTCCTGGCCGGCCCGTACCTGGTGCGCATGACGCAGGACCTCTCCGAGGAGCGCCTGATGCGTATCCGCGCCCAGGAACGCGCCGAGGTCGCCGCCCATGTGCACGACTCGGTACTGCACACGCTCACCCTGATCCAGCGCAACGCGGAGAGCCCCGGCGAGGTGCGCCGCCTGGCCCGCGCCCAGGAACGCGACCTGCGCGCCTGGCTCTACAAGCCCGAGGGCAACGGCAAGGACGAGGACGACGAGCCCAGCACCCTCGCCGAGGCCGTCAAGCGCAACGCCGCCGAGGTCGAGGACAAGCACGGCGTCCCCATCGAGGTCGTGGTCGTCGGCGACTGCCCGCTCGACGAGAAGACCGGGGCACAGATGCAGGCCGCGCGCGAGGCGATGGTGAACGCCGCCAAGTACGGTGGCGAGGGCGGTGCCGTACAGGTCTACGCCGAAGTCGAGGGCAGGACGGTCTTCGTGTCCGTCCGGGACCGCGGCCCCGGCTTCGACCTCGACTCGATACCGGCCGACCGCATGGGTGTCAGAGAATCGATCATCGGCCGCATGGAGCGCAACGGCGGCACGGCGCGGCTGCGCGCGGTGCCCGACGGCGGCACGGAGGTCGAGCTGGAGATGGAGAGGGCGGAGAAGACGTCATGAGCGACCCGACCGAGGCGAACGGAACGGCCGGCCCGGCCGAGGCGGCACAGTCCCCGGAACCGGCGGGCGGGCGCCATGTGCGCGTGGTCCTCGTCGACGACCACCGCATGTTCCGTACGGGCGTCCAGGCCGAGATCGGCCAGACCGCGCAGACCGGCGTCGAGGTCGTCGGCGAGGCCGCCGACGTCGACCAGGCGGTCACGGTGATCACCGCGACCCGGCCCGAGGTGGTCCTGCTCGACGTGCACCTCCCGGGCGGCGGCGGCGTCGAAGTGCTGCGGCGGTGCGCCCCGTTGATGGCCGACACCGAGCGGCCGGTCCGCTTCCTCGCCCTGTCGGTGTCGGACGCGGCGGAGGACGTGATCGGCGTGATCCGCGGCGGCGCCCGCGGCTACGTCACCAAGACCATCACGGGCACGGACCTGATCGACTCCGTCTTCCGCGTCCAGGAGGGCGACGCGGTCTTCTCCCCGCGGCTGGCCGGCTTCGTCCTGGACGCCTTCGCCTCCACCGACGCCCCGCCGGTGGACGAGGACCTCGACCGCCTCACCCAGCGCGAGCGCGAGGTGCTCCGCCTGATCGCCCGCGGCTACGCGTACAAGGAGATCGCCAAGCAGCTGTTCATCTCGGTGAAGACGGTCGAGTCCCACGTCTCGGCGGTCCTGCGCAAGCTCCAGCTCTCCAACCGGCACGAGCTGACCCGGTGGGCGACGGCCCGACGGCTGGTGTGACGCTCATCTACAGCTGAGCGTCGACGGTCAGTTCGGCCCAGACCGTCTTGCCGATGCCGCACTCCCTGCGCTCTGCGCCCCAGTCGTCCGCCAGTTCCGCCACCAGCGAGAGGCCTCTGCCCGACTCGTCGTCCAGGCGAGCCGTGCCGGGAGCCGGGAGGGTGCCGTCGGCGTCCGTCACCGTGATGCGGAGGCGGTCGTCCGTGAGCACGCAGCGGGCCCAGATCTGACGGTCGGCCGGGACCCGGGCGTGGCGGTACGCGTTCGTCATCAGTTCGCTCAGGACGAGTGCCGCCGTGTCTGTCATATCCGGGTGAAGCCCCCACGAGGCCGCCTGCTCGCGGAACAGGGCGCGGGCCCTGCTCACGCTGCGCGGGTGCCGTGGCAGCCGCCATTCGATGTCCTTCGGGGTCTTCGTAGGCAGCGGCCATGGGGTCTGCATACGCGGTTCATTCCTTGCGTCGGTTGTTTCGCGGTTGGGGAGATCACCGTCCCGGTTCGCGCGTAGCCTCACGAGTAACGGCGTGGGTACAGCGGGTGGCTGTACCCCTCGTGGTCCCGGCGGAGGTGTGCGTGTGTCGACCGAGGTGAACTCCCAACCGCCGATCGCGTGGCGGTACTGCGGCAGCCAGATCAAGATGTGGCGCACGGAGGCCGGTATCGGTCGGGAGGCGCTGGCCAAAGAGGCCGGGTACGACTACGAGTACGTCAAGTCCATGGAGAACGGCCGCCGTCGGCCGACACTGCGGCTGTTGCAGATCGCCGATCAGGTGTGCGGGGCGGGCGGGAAACTGGTCGCGGCGCAGGAGTACTTGAAGCCGGAGCCGTTCCCGACGTTCTCGCAGGACTTCATCCGATACGAGTCGGAGGCCATGTCGCTCAGTTCGTACGAGCCGTTGCTCATCCCGGGGCTGCTGCAAACAGAGGAGACTGCCCGATCTCTGCTCACGGCACATTGGCCGCCGCTTGACGACGAGACCGTTGAAGAGCGTGTGGCTGCCCGGCTCAAGAGACAAGGTCTGCTGGCGAAACAGACGAGGTCCTTCAGCTTCGTGATCGGCGAGGCCGCGCTGCGCAATAAGGTCGGAGGGGCGGCAACGCACTCACGTCAGATGCGCCACCTGCTAACCGTGTCGGAGCAGCGGAACGTCACGGTGCAAGTGCTACCGATCGTCGGTGCGCATCCCGGCCTCAATGGGCCACTTGTCTTGCTGGAGACACCGGAGCACGAGCATGTTGGGTACGAGGAGGGGCAGACAGCCGGCGTGCTGTACTCGGACCCGGATCGCGTCAGTACCGCCACACAGCGCCATGCGATGATCCTTCGGCTGGCGTTGAGTCCGTCAGAGTCCGCGCGATTCATCGGCAAGGTGGCGGAGGAGCAATGAACAGGGACCTGCAGTGGGTCAAGTCCACGTACAGCGGCACTGAAGGGGGCAACTGCCTCGAAGTCGCCCTCGACTGGCGCAAGTCGAGCCACAGCGACGACCAGGGCGGTGCCTGCCTGGAAGTCGCCGCCTGCCCCCACACCGTCCACGTCCGGGACTCGAAGCTCGGTGCCCGGAGCCCCCGGTTCGCCGTCACCGGAGGCGCCTGGGCCGACTTCGTGGCGTACGCCCGTACCGGCGCTTGAGCTTCGGGGGACGGGGCCCGGGATCCGAGCGCCGTTTGTGAGGAATGGGTGGGTGGTGTTCAACCCACCCGCCCACCCTCCCCGCGCCAACTGGCCGCCCCAGCAGCCGACATGACTTTTCGTGATCGGCTTGCGACGCGCCGTCGCGGCCCTCTAGCGTTCGCAGCAACAAACAACCCCGGTCGGGTGTTACCAGCACCCGCCGGGGTCTCACCCCAAGATCAGGACCCGATCTCGTGGCTTACCAAAACTCTAACGCCGTCCTGCCCGCACCCGCAGCTCATCCCATGGCCAATCCCGGCTACGGCAAGCGCAGCGCCCCGGCCGGGCCCGGCGCCGCCCTCCGCCCCGCCGACTTCTCGCACCTCCCCGCCCGCGAGGCCTACATCGCCGCCTACGTGGACCGACTGCCCGACGGCGCCGCCATGGACGTGAAGAGCCTTGCCAAGGTGCTCCCGCTCTACGGCCAGCAGGCCGTCCGCAGCGCCCTCAACCACCTCTCCCGCGCCGGGCATCTGCACCGCGTCCGCGGTCTCGCCGCGACCGGAGACGGTGGAACGCGCTGGGTGTTCCGTACGTTCTGGTCCGGCACCGCTCGTGACAGTGCCTGGTGGGCGCGCTTCCTGGAGGGCGGCGAGGCCACCGACGTCGCGATGTCGGTCATCGGAACGGACGAGGTCACCACCCCATCGAGTGACCCCGAGTCCGTGCCCGAGCCTCAGTCCGAGCCCGCGTCCGCCGCCCCCGAAACGCACCGGGCCACGGCCTACCGGGTCCTCGCCCGGCTCGGCCGCGTCGAACCCCGCCTCGCCCTGTCCGAGGCCGACTGCCGTGACCTGGTCGACCTGGTCGTCCCCTGGCTGGAACGGGGAACCGACACCGTCTCGTTGATGCGGGCGCTCACCGCCGGTCTGCCCGACGCCGTCCACGCACCGCGCGGGTTCGTGGCTCGTCGGCTGAGGGACAAGGTGCCGCCCGTCCAGGCGGCCCCCGCGGCTTCCGCGCCGGTGCGGGACAGCGCCGCGCCCCGGCTCGTCGGCCGTCTGATGCCGGAGTGCACCGAGTGCGGGGTGCCGGGGCGTCCGGCCGCCTTCGTCGGCGGGCTGTGCCGGGGCTGCCGTACCGTCGCGGCACCCGGTGACGTCCGGGACACCGTGCGCAGTGCTCCGCCCGTCGTTCCGCCGCCCTCGGTGTGCCGGAGACCGGGCCGGACTCGGGCGGTGACGAGGTCTCGCGGGGAACCGGCCCTCACACCACCCGCGTAGCCCCCGCGAACGGCATCTGGTCGATGGGGGCCAGGCGGACCGGTGCCGAGGGATTGGGGGCGTGGATCATCTGCCCGTTGCCGACGTAGATGCCGACGTGGCTGATGCCGGAGTAGAAGAAGACCAGGTCGCCGGGGCGCAGGCCGGAGCGGGCGACGCGGCGGCCGGCGTCGATCTGGGCGTAGGTGGTGCGGGGCAGGGAGACGCCCGCGGAGCGGTACGCGGCCTGGGTCAGGCCCGAGCAGTCGAAGGCGTCCGGGCCGGTCGCACCCCATACGTAGGGGCTGCCGAGCTTGGAGTAGGCGTAGGAGACGGCGGCCGCGGCGCGGGAGCCGGTCGCCTGCGCGGAGGCGGCGGCCGCCAGACCGCCCCGTGCGCCCGGTGAGCGGGAGGCGCGGTCCGGGCCCGCGCCGATGCGCGCGCGTTCCTCGGCGGTCAGCCGGGACAGCAGCCGACGGGCCTCGTCCAGTTTGCCGGTGATCGTCTTGCGGTGCCGTTTCAGGTCGGCCTGCCGGGACTTGAGCGTGGACAGCTCGATGCGGGCGGCGCCGCGGAGCTGTTCGACCTCCCGGAGCTGCTTGCGGACCCGGCCGAGGGCGGCCGACCGTCGGACGCCCGCGCGTTCCGCGAACGCCGCCCGGTCCAGGTAGTCGTCGGGGTCCGAGGAGAGCGCGAGTTGCAGGGCCGGGTCGAGACCGCCGCTGCGGTACTGCGCCGCCGCGGCCGAACCGAGCGCCCTCCGCGCGGTGTCGAGGCGGTCCTCCTTGCGGGCGGTCTCGTCGCGCAGGTCCTCCAGCCGGCGTTCCGCCGCCTCGGCCTTCTCCTTCGCGCCGTTGTACTTCTCGGTGGCGATCTCCGCCTCCTGGTACAGCTTGTCCACCCTGGCCTTGACCTGCGCCGGTGTGAGGTCCGGCTCGGCATGACCGGTCCCGTCCAGGCCGGTCGCGGTCGCGGCCCCCGCGAGGGCGAAGGCGGCGGCCGCACGGGCGCTGCCGCCGCCCGCCGCGCGTTGCCGGGGTCTGCGGTGCGCACCCACGAGGGCTCACCCGTCCTTCCGTACGACTCCTGTGGCCTGCCGGCCGGCGCGTCCGGCGGCGGCCCCGCACAGGGGACGGGCCGCCACCGGACCCTTTCGGCGGTGGTGCCGACTGCCGCCCCCGGCCCGGGCGGCGGTGGGGAGCCGGGCACCTGGGGCAGGACGCTAGACCCGGCCGTGCCGGGGCGGTTGCGGTATGTGCGGAAGTGACGCCAGGGGACCGGCGGTGACCGTATGCGACCGCGGTCCCGTTCCGCGGCCGTCGCCTTCACGCGGGGTGCTGACCGATGTGCCGGAGGGCGGGACGGACGCGGGGGAGCGGTGCTACGGGGCGCATATATGCACCCCTGCCGAGGTGCTCGCCGGGAGCGGTCGGCGTCGCCCGGGCCGGTGCGGGGCGCCGCCGTACCCGTGATTAGGCTCCGGCCTCATGGACGTACTCATCCACCTCTTCGTCGGCCTGCACATCATCGGCATCGCCGCCCTGCTCGGCGGCTTCCTCACCCAGATGAAGGCGATGGGCCGGGGCACCGCCCGCTACACCCCGGCCATGCTGCACGGGGCGCTGACGATGCTGGTCACCGGAGTGATCCTGGTCGGCCTCAACCAGGCCGACGACCAGCCGGTCGACAACATCAAGATCGGCGTGAAGCTGGCGCTGCTGATCGTGATCCTCGGCCTCGTCTACGTGAAGCGGGACGAGGAGAAGGTGGACAAGGGCCTGTTCGGGCTGGTGGGTCTGCTCACCGTCGCCAACGTCTTCATCGCCGTGCTGTGGACCTGAGCGGCACCGGCGCGACCCGGGAGGGAGCCTGCGGGCTCCCGTGAGCTCCTCAGGCCGGTCGCACCACGCTGTGGATCGACGACTCCCCGTCGTAGTGGACGGACTCCTCCCGGACGTACGCGCCGGGCCTCGGCGCGTGGATCATCATGCCGTCGCCGATGTAGAGACCGACGTGGGAGAGGTCGTCGTAGAAGAACACCAGGTCGCCGGGGAGCGCCTGGGAGAGCGGGACCGTCGTGCCGGTGTCGACCTGGTCGTAGGTGGTGCGGGGCAGCGTCACGCCCGCGGCCTTCCAGGCGGCCTGGGTGAGACCGGAGCAGTCGTAGGAGCCGGGGCCGGTGGCGCCCCAGACGTACGGCTTGCCGATCTGGGCGCGGGCGAAGGCGACGGCCTTGTCGGCCTTGGTGGCGTACGAGGGGCCCGGCGCCGCCGGCGAGCCGCCGTCCGCGGCCGGCGAGGCGCTGTCCGGGGCCGGCGAACCGGTGGCCGGAGCGGGGGGCGCGGGGTCGTTCTCCTGCTGGGCGGCCTGCTCCCGCCGCTCCCTCTCCCGCTGTTCCTCCGCCTGCTGCCGGGCCAGCTCCGCGGCCTTGCGGGCGGCCTCCTCCCGCTTCTCCTTTTCGATCGCGGCGAGGCGGGCCTTCTCCTCGGCGGTCAGGCGTGACATCAGCTCCCGCGCGGTGGCGAGCTTCTTCTGGACGGTGGCCTTGGCCGTCCTCAGGTCGTTCTGCGCGTCGGTGAGCGTCTCGAGGCTCTCGGTGGCCTCCCGGCGCTTCTCCATCGTGGCCGACTGCTGCGTGACGTAGTCGTCGACCGCCGCCTTCTGGCGGCCGGTGAGCCGGCCCATCAGCTGGTTCCGGTCGAAGTAGTCCTGCGGGCTGTCGGCGAGCAGGAAGGCCGCGGTGTCGGGGACGGAGGCGCCCGTGCGGTACTGGGCGGCGGCGAAGGAACCCAGCTCCTTGCGCGCGTCGTTGAGCTTCTGGGTGCGCTCGGCGACGTCGTCGAGGAGGGTGTCGACGCGCTTGCGCTGCTTGGCGGTCTTCTCCTTCGCCGCGTTGTACTTCTCGGTCGCGGCGCCGGCCTGCCGGTAGAGGTCGTCGACCTTCTTCTCGACCTCCTCCAGGCTCGGCTTGTCGTCGGCCGAGGGGGAGGCTGGGGGCGAGGGGGCGGCGGGGTCGGCGTTGGCCGACTGGGACAGCAGGGCGACGGAGGTGAAGGCCGCCGTGGCGAGGGCGGGGGTCCGTATGCCTGCTGCGCGCGTACCCGCGGGACGCGACTTGCGGTGCGACGCCAAAGGAGGCGACTCCTTCCGTGCTCCGCCTACCGGGTGAGCGGTGGGGGTGCCCCCAGGCCGTCGAGGCGCTGGGGGATGGTTCGGGCGGAATTCCGGAAGGTGTGCCCTACGGCCGCGCCCCGGAGGGCGTGTGGGCCGATTCACCCATGGTCTCGGTCGGGTCCCCGGCTCCGGCTGCCTGCGGGCGCGCCGGACTCGGCGGAGGCCGCGCGGCCCGGCGACGTTCGCCGGTAGGGGTCGTGCGGCCTGCCCGCACGGTAGCCAACCCGTGTGGCAGCTGTGAAGGTTGGTGGGTGATATGCCCGATACATTTTCGTGACCTGCGATCAACGCTTCACGATGAGTGACGAGCGGTGTCGTGGCCGTGCCGATCGGGGGCCTTCGGGCCAATTTTCGAGGCGGCGGCCGGTTGTCGGTGGGGCGCCCTAGACTCGTAGAGCGATGAGCAGCCTCTTTGACGACAGCTTCCTGGCGAGCCTCCAGGCCCCCCGCGGCCACGAGGAGGAACCCCCGCCCCCGCCCGACGACGATCACCTTCCGGAGTCGATCCCGGACGATCTGTTCGGGGGGAAGTTCGACACGCCGCCGGACCGGGACGCCTACTACCGGGACGGCGCCCCGCGACCGGTGGTGGACACGGCCGCGCTCCTGGACGGGCTGAACGACAACCAGCGCGCCGCCGTGGTGCACTCAGGCTCCCCGCTGCTCATCGTGGCCGGCGCCGGTTCCGGCAAGACCCGGGTGCTCACCCACCGCATCGCCCACCTGCTGGCCGAGCGGGGCGTGCACCCGGGCCAGATCCTCGCGATCACCTTCACCAACAAGGCCGCGGGCGAGATGAAGGAGCGCGTCGAGCAGCTCGTCGGCCCGCGGGCCAACGCGATGTGGGTGATGACCTTCCACAGCGCGTGCGTGCGCATCCTGCGCCGCGAGTCGAAGAAGCTCGGTTTCACCTCCTCGTTCTCGATCTACGACGCCGCCGACTCCAAGCGCCTGATGGCGCTGGTCTGCCGCGATCTCGACCTGGACCCGAAGCGCTTCCCGCCCAAGTCCTTCAGTGCCAAGATCTCCAACCTGAAGAACGAGCTGATCGACGAGGAGGACTTCGCCGCCCAGGCCGCCGACGGCTTCGAGAAGACCCTCGCCCAGGCCTACGCCCTGTACCAGTCGCGGCTGCGCGAGGCCAACGCCCTCGACTTCGACGACCTGATCATGACGACGGTCAACCTGCTCCGCGCCTTCCCGGACGTCGCCGAGCACTACCGCCGCCGCTTCCGGCACGTCCTGGTCGACGAGTACCAGGACACCAACCACGCCCAGTACGCCCTGGTGCGGGAGCTGGTGGGCACCGGCGCCCACGACGAGGACGTCCCGCCGGGCGAGGACGACCTGCCGCCCGCCGAGCTGTGCGTCGTGGGCGACGCCGACCAGTCGATCTACGCCTTCCGCGGCGCCACCATCCGCAACATCCTCCAGTTCGAGGAGGACTACCCGGACGCGACCACGATCCTGCTGGAGCAGAACTACCGCTCCACCCAGACCATCCTGAGCGCCGCCAACGCGGTCATCGAGCGCAACGAGTCCCGCCGCCCCAAGAACCTGTGGACCAACCAGGGCGCCGGCTCGCAGATCACCGGGTACGTCGCCGACACCGAGCACGACGAGGCCCAGTTCGTCGCCGACGAGATCGACCGCCTCACGGACGCGGGCGAGGCGAAGGCGGGAGACGTCGCCGTCTTCTACCGCACCAACGCCCAGTCCCGTGTCTTCGAGGAGGTCTTCATCCGCGTCGGCCTGCCCTACAAGGTCGTCGGCGGCGTCCGCTTCTACGAGCGCAAGGAGGTCCGGGACGTCCTGGCCTACCTGCGGGTGCTGGCCAACCCCGAGGACTCGGTGCCGCTGCGCCGCATCCTGAACGTGCCCAAGCGGGGCATCGGTGACCGGGCGGAAGCCATGATCGACGCGCTCGCCCAGCGGGAGAGGATCAGCTTCCCGCAGGCGCTGAAGCGGGTCGACGAGGCGTACGGCATGGCCGCGCGGTCGGCGAACGCCGTCAAGCGGTTCAACACGCTGATGGAGGACCTCCGGACGATCGTCGAGTCCGGCGCCGGACCGGCGACCGTGCTGGAGGCGGTGCTCGAACGCACCGGCTACCTCGCCGAGTTGCAGTCGTCCACCGACCCGCAGGACGAGACCCGGATCGAGAACCTCCAGGAACTCGCCGCCGTCGCCCTGGAGTTCGAGCAGGAGCGCGCCGAGGGCGAGGCCGGGACGCTGGCCGACTTCCTGGAGCAGGTCGCGCTGGTCGCCGACTCCGACCAGATCCCCGACGAGGAGGACGGCGACGGCGTCGTCACGCTGATGACGCTGCACACCGCCAAGGGCCTGGAGTTCCCGGTGGTCTTCCTCACCGGCATGGAGGACGGCGTCTTCCCGCACATGCGCGCCCTCGGCCAGGCCAAGGAGCTGGAGGAGGAGCGGCGGCTGGCCTACGTCGGCATCACGCGCGCGCGGGAGCGGCTGTACCTCACGCGGTCGACCATGCGCAGCGCCTGGGGCCAGCCCTCGTACAACCCGCCCTCGCGCTTCCTGGAGGAGATCCCGGCGGCCCATGTGGCGTGGAAGCGCACGGGCGCGGGCGCGTCCACCGCGCCCGCCGGCCCGGTGTCGGGTGTGGCGGCCTCGCTGTCGTCGTCGCGGTCGCGTTCGTCGGCGTCGGGCGGTTCCGGCTTCGCCACCCGCCGGGCCGGGGAGAAGCCGACGGTCGCACTGGCGGTCGGCGACCGTGTCACGCACGACCAGTTCGGGCTCGGCACCGTGGTCGCGGTGAAGGGCACGGGGGCGAACGCCGAGGCGACGATCGACTTCGGAGACACCAAGCCCAAGCGGCTGCTGCTGCGGTACGCGCCGGTGGAGAAGCTCTGACGCAGGCCCGGCCGGCACGTGCCGCGCCGGGAACGTGCTACGCCGGGCGCTCTGCGCGAGGGGTGCCCGGCCGGCCGGTCAGGTCGGATCGAGGCCGTGGCTGCGCAGCCACGACAGCGGGTCGATCGCCGAGCCGCCGCCCGGCCGCACCTCGAAGTGCAGGTGCGGGCCGGTGGAGTTGCCCGAGTTGCCGGAGTACGCGATCGGGTCGCCGGCCTTGACGACCGTGCCGGAGGGAACGCGGTAACTGGAGAGGTGGCAGTACCACGTCTCCGTACCGTCCTTCGCGGTCACGATCATCATGTTGCCGTACGCGCTGTTCCACTGGGTGCGAACCGTGCCGTCGGTCGCGGCCAGCACCGGCGTGCCGTACGAGACGGGGAAGTCGATGCCGGAGTGGACGGACATCCAGTTGATGCCGGACTGGCCGTAGTAGGCGCTGAGCCCGTGCTGCGCGACCGGCAGGGCGAACTTCGGGCGGAGCCGCTCCTTGCGGGCCGCCTCCTCCGCCGCGCGCTTCTTCTCCGCCTCCTGCTGCGCCTTGAGGTCGATGCGCTCCTGGGTCCGGCTGGCCCGGTCGGCGAAGTCGGTGGCGCCGGCCGACACAATCGCGAGCTGGGTGTCCAGCTTGTTGTTGGCGGCGGATGGTTTCACCGGCTGCCTGTCGGGGGTGGAGGCCGCGGCGTCGGTGCTCTCCTCGCCGCCCAGTGTGCCGACGGAGGCGGCGGCGATCCCGGCGACACCCATCACGCAGGCCGAGGGGACGGCGATGGTCAGCAGCGCGGAGCGCTTGGCGGGCTGGCGGCGGCGGGAGCGGGGGGAGCGGGGGGACCGGGGATCGGTGGGGGCGTCGGCGGTGCCGGAAGCGTCGGCGGCAGAGCCGGAGTCGCTGGTCTCTTCCTGGTCGTCCAGCAGCAGGGGGCCGGTGACCGTGGGGAGTTCGCCGGTGTCCGTCGGTCTGTCGCCGGAGGGCGGGGCCGTGCCGTGTTCGGATGCGCCGTCCGTGTTCCACTGGGTGGCGTCCAGCGTGCCCGTGTCGAAGGACTGGGTGTCCCAGGCCCACTGCTGGGTCCGGTCGGCGGGGTTGCCGGACTGGTCCGGCTGCATCCAGGCGGTGGCGTCCCACTGCCCGGAGGTGTCCGGGCCGGTTCCTTGCGAGGGGACGACGGGCAGCTGCTGGTACTCGGCGGTCCAGGCCGCCGTGTCGTAGGCGCCGGTGTCGTAGGCGGTGGTGCCGTAGCCGGTGTGCTGCTGGGTCCCGTAGGTGTCATACGTCAGCGACTCGTGGGTACCGGAATTCAGCGTCTCGTGGGCGCCGGTGGACCACTGGCCGGTGTCGTACGAACCGGTGCCGTCGTAGGAGCCGGCGGTCTCGTAGGTTCCGGTGGCGTCGTAGGGCGCCGTCTCGTACGTGCCGGTGTTCTGGCCCGGGAGGCTGCCGAAGAGGGGGTCGCTCTCGAAGGACGCGGGGGCGGGCGTGCCGGTGACAAAACCAGTGGCGTGGTGGCCGCCGTACGTGGTGAGGTCGCCGTACTGGGCTTCCTGGGTGCCGTAGGCCCCATAGGGGGCGGAGGCGGCGTCGGAAGCCGAGGCCGGGGGTGTCATGGTCCCCGACGGGTGACGGTCGTTCACCAACTTCTCTTTCGCCTCGACAACAGGGGCTGCCAGAGCAGTGCGGCGACTGTACCCGGCGGTACGCGGGCACGACAATCTTCGTCAGGTTTCACGCGCGCAGGAAACGGGCAACCGGCCGTGTTTTGGGGGACTGCGGACCCGCGCTTGGCCTTGTGTTCGATGAACGTTCGACTCGGTGGCCGATCGGTGAAGGCCGCCGGGGCCTTGTGAGGCGGTCGGGCGGTGGCTCAGGCGGCGACGGGTGTCATCAGGCGACGGTCAGGCCGCCGGTGCGGTTGTCGAGCGTGGCGGTGTCCGTCGTGGCCGCGTCGAGGGCCTGGCGAATCCCCGTGGCGACCGCCGGGTGCACGGGCAGGGCGAGGTGGCCGATGCCGCTCACCTGCACGTTCTGCACGGTCAGGTCGGGATGGCGGAGGCAGGCCGTCTCCAGGGGGTCCATCACGCGGTCGAGGTCGCTCCAGAAGCTGACGAACTGCGTACGGCATCCGGGGGCGGGGAGGGCCAGCTCCTCGATCACCGGTGAGCCGGGGCGCATCTGGCGGACGATGGGGTGCGCGTTCGCCAGGGGCACCACGCGGGTGCCCGCGTGTGGCGTACCGAGCGTCACGAGCGTCCGGACGCGGCGGTCACCGCCGAGTCGCTGTGCGTAATAACGGGCGATCAGGCCGCCGAGGCTGTGTCCGACGATGTCGACCTGCTCGCTGCCCGCGCGTTCGCAGATCTCCTCTATGTGACGGCCGAGCAGGTCTGCCGCGGTGCGTATGTCGCAAGTCAGCGGTGAGTAATTGAGCGACATGACCTGTTGCCGGCCGTGCTGGGCGAGGTTGCGCCGCAGCAGGACGAAGACCGAGCGGTTGTCGATGAAGCCGTGCAGCAGGACGACCGGCGGGTGGGCCTGCGGGGCCTCGACGGGCAGACGGGGCGCGACGAGGGAGGCGGCGGCTGGGGCCGCCGGGGCGTTCAGGGGAGCCTCTTCGGGCGGCGCGTCCTGGCTGGTCGTGGACGTGGACGTGGACGTCGACGCGGACGTGGGTGTGGGCGCGGACGCGGTGCCGGGCCGGGGCGCGGGCGCCGGGGCGGCGAGCAGGCGCTCCTGGGTGAGGCCCGACGGGTAGAGGAACAGGTGCCCCGCGAGGATCGCGATCTCCAGGGCCGTGGCCTTGAGCAGCGTCAGGGAGAGGGCCGGGAGCCTCGGGGACGGGATGGGCAGGGTGGACGGGATGGGCAGGGTGGAGGGGATCGAGAAGGCGGTCGGGATCGGCAGTGCCGAGGGGATCGGCAGTGCCGAGAGGAGAGGAATGGCCGAGAGGGCCGGCAGGCCGGGGAGTGGCGGCAGGCCCGGCAGGAAGCGCCGGCAGAGCGGGAGAAGGGGTTGTACTGCCCTGGTGACCTTCATGGCCGACCTCCTGTCGGCACGCGGAGCAACGCCTGTTTCCCCCGTGTGCCCTCGTGGAGAGCCGTGACACCGGGGCTCGACGATGCCTGTGGGAAAAGTGTGAGCTGAAGGTGCTGCGGGGCAGGTGTGAGCGCTGTGACCGCTTTGATCGATGAGCGTGTGTGAGCGCTCCGAGTGCTGCGGCGGTAACGGTTCGGCGGTTCCTGCGTCCCCAGCGGGTGATCGTCGAGTGCGGCTCTCCGTACGCGTGTCCCTCCGTGTGATTTCCCCCTCGGTATGCACCGCGAAACTGCCGGTTGCGGGATGCTGGAGATAACGTTCGTTCACTTCTCCGGGACGGTCGGGCACGGTGTTTTCGGCGCGGTCCTTGTCGGTACGGATGGATGTAGTCGCTTCATGGAGGCAGTGATGGGTGTGGCAGCCGGTCCGATCCGCGTGGTCGTGGCCAAGCCGGGGCTCGACGGCCACGATCGCGGGGCCAAGGTGATCGCGCGGGCACTGCGTGACGCCGGTATGGAGGTCATCTACACCGGGCTCCATCAGACGCCCGAGCAGATCGTCGACACCGCGATCCAGGAGGACGCCGACGCGATCGGGCTGTCCATCCTGTCCGGGGCGCACAACACGCTCTTCGCGGCCGTGATCGAGCTGCTCAAGGAGCGGGACGCGGCGGACATCCTGGTGTTCGGCGGCGGGATCATCCCCGAGGCGGACATCCCTCCGCTCAAGGAGAAGGGCGTCGCGGAGATCTTCACGCCCGGAGCGACGACCACGTCGATCGTCGACTGGGTCCGGGAGAACGCGCGGCAGCCGGCGGGGGCGTAGCCCGCGGTTGCCCGCGGCGCGGTGGGGCGCGGTGATGTCCGCTGTGGTCAGGCCAGTTCCTCCGTCATCGCCGCGCGCAACCGCAACGTCGTCACCAGGCGCTGGAACGCCTCCGCCCAGTAGCCGCCCGCGCCCGGCGACGCGTCCTCCCGCTCGTCCGGTCTCGCCAGGAGAGCGTCGAGGCGGCCCGCCTCCGAGGGGTCGAGGCAGCGTTCCGCCAGGCCCATGACGCCGCTGAAGCTCCAGGGGTAACTCCCCGCGTCCCGGGCGATGTCGAGCGCGTCCACCACCGCCCTCGCGAGCGGCGCCGCCCACGGCACCGCGCACACCCCGAGCAGCTGGAACGCCTCCGACAGGCCGTGCGTCGCGATGAACCCGGCGACCCACTCGGCCCGTTCCGCCGGGTCCAGTGTGGCGAGCAGCTTGGCCCGTTCGGCCAGGGACACCGCGCCCGGGCCGCCGGCCTCCGGCGCCGTCGGCGCCCCGAGGAGCGCCCGCGCCCATGCGGCGTTCCGCTGCCGTACCGCCGCCCGGCACCAGGCCGCGTGCAACTCGCCCTGCCAGTCGTCCGCCACCGGAAGGGCGACGATGTCCTCGGGCGTGCGTCCGCCGAGGCGGGGCGGCCAGGTGGCGAGCGGGGCGGCTTCCACCAGCTGGCCCAGCCACCACGAACGTTCGCCCCGGCCCGCCGGCGGCTTCGCCACGACGCCGTCGCGTTCCATCGCCGTGTCGCACTCGTGTGGCGCCTCCACGAGGATCGTCGGTGTGTCCCGTGTGCGGTCGACGGACACGCAGGTACCGGCCCTCGCGGCCATCCGGGCGGCGAGTGCCGAGTCCGGCAGTGCGGACAGCAGTTCCGCCGCCGTCGCGCGGACGTTGCGGCTGCGGTCGGACAGGGAGTGCTCCAGGAACGGCTCGTCGTCCGGGCCCAGGCCGGTGCGCAGTGAGTCGAGGAACATCAGGCGGTCCTCCGCCCGCTCCGTCGCCCAGGTCGTGCCGAGCAGTTCGCGGGCGGCCGCCGGATCGTGGGAACGCAGGGACGACAGCAGGGCGACCCGTTCGGCGAACAGGCCCTCCTGCCAGAGCCGGTGCAACTCGGCGGTGTCCTCGGGGCGGGGCAGCGCGCCGTCGCCACCCGGTGCCGCCCGCAACGCGAACCGCCAGTCCGGGTTCAGCCGGGCCAGCCACAGGGCGCGCGGCCCGGCGAAGGCCAGTGCCGCCGGGCGCAGGTCCGTACGTCCCCGTGCCGCGTCCAGCAGGGCGGGCAGCGACTCCGGGGGAGCCGCGTAACCGCGGGCGTTGGCCGTCGCCAGCCACTGGGGGAGCAGCTCCATCAGATCCGGCGCCGTGCCCCTGCGGCCCGAGCCGGTGGCGCCGGAGCGGTCGGCGAGCAGCGTCGACAGTCTGCGGGCGGCCGCGGCCGGCAGCGGCGGACGCGGGTCGCCCGGCGCCGGCTGCGGACGGTCGGCCGAGCGGGCCGGGCGCAGACCGGCGCGTCGGCGGAGGGTCTGCGCCGCGGCCGCGTCCAGCAGTGCCGTCGGCGCGTCCGGGCCGGGAGCGCAGCCCGGTGGCGTACGGCGGTCCGTGCCGAGCAGGGCCGCCGTGACGAGATCCTCCCAGGAGGCGGGGGGCTCGGGCATGCCGTTCATACCGTTCAAGCCGTTCAAGCTGTTCATGCCGTTCATGCCGTTCCTTTCCGTGGTCAGCACAGCGGCACCGCGGGGCCCGGTCCCGTGGGCCAGGCCGTGAGCGGCGTGAAGCCCCGGTGGCCGCACTCGCCGAAGACCGTGACGGGGGCGCCGCCCGACAGGGCGACCAGGCGCCACAGGCCCGGGCGGTTGCGGGCCGCGGGCGTGAGCGGCAGGGCCGTGTCCTCGTCGGCGTCCGCCAGTTGCCAGGAGTCGCCGTCCGGGGCCGGTATGACCCGGTCGAGGGTGACGGGGACGGAGTCCAGCCACGGGTCCTCGCGCAGGGCGGCGCCGTAGCGGGCGGTCGCCTGCGACGTCGTGACGCCCGGTGGGCGGATGGAGGCGGGGGACGGAGGGGCGAACCGCTGCCCCAGTGAGGCGCGCTGCCGGGCGGTGCCCGGGTAGGGGATCACCTCGGTGTCGAGCGTCAGGCCCACCGGCAGGGCGAGGTCCGGGGCGCGGCCGGCGGCCCCGTAGGAGAGGAGCAGCGCGGTGCGGTCCGACTCGGCGCCGTACAGCCAGATGCGCCGTGTCGTCAGCCGGGCGTCCGCCGTGTCGTACTGGGCGAGGACCAGCCACCGGTCCCGGATCGGCGGGCCGTCCGGCGAGACGGGCAGGCCGACGCGCGAGCGGACCGTCGCCGCGAGGTCGTCCGGCAGCTGCCCGTGGCGCAGCCAGCCCTGGTCGAGGAGGTGGAGGAGGGCGCACTCCTCCAGGAGCCGGACCGGCCAGCCGGGGCCGGACGACGGGATGGCGCCCAGCTCCCTCACCCGCGCGGCCAGTCCGGACGCCTGGGCGTCGACCATGCGGGCCGCAGCCTCCTCCCACAGTCCGTACCCGGCCTGCTCCGCGCCGGCCAGGCCGCCGCGCAGCAGGTCGGCGAGCCGCTGCTCCAGCTCCGTGGCCCCGGCGGTGATGCGCTCGGCCCGGCGCTGCGCCCTGCGCCGGGCCGCTTCCGGGTCAGCGGGCCCGGAGGCCGCGGCGGAAGGGCCGGCCGACCGCTTCTGCTCCGTGCGTCCGCGGCGGGTCGTGATCCACGGCTCCGCCCAGTCCGGCGCCGCCTGCTCCCGCGGGACCGCGCCGGGTCCCTCGGCCCAGAGCAGCAGCAGGCCGAGCGCGTGCTTGCACGGGAACTTGCGGCTCGGACAGGTGCACTTGTACGCCGGTCCCGAGGCGTCCGCCAGGTCGACCACCGTTTGATACGGCTTCTTGCCACTGCCCTTGCACAGCCCCCACACCGTCCCCTCGTCGGAACTCCCCGTCTCGGACCACGGCCCCGCCGTGCCGAGCCTGCTTCCCGCTTTGCGTGACGCGGCGTCAGGCGCCAGTGCCAGCACCTGGTCCGCGGTCCAGCGCACCCCCTGCTGAGTCATGCCGTCGAAGGTAGACGCCACCACTGACAATCAGCTCCGCGGAGGCGTTTGTGCAGGTCAGAGTGATTGTCAGTGGTGTGGTGCACGGTTGATGACAGATCCGAACCGGCCGAGCTGGAGGGGGACTCAGCCATGCCTGTGTCCGTTGAACCGACGTCCGCCGAACCGTCCGTCGAAGCGTCCGCCCAACCGTCTGGCGAACCGTCTGGCGAAGCGCCTGCCGAAGCGAGGTCCGCCGAATCGTCCGCGAGCCGGGCCGAGGTCCTGCGGCCGCACGCCGAGGACGCCTTCGCCGCCGAACTCGCCGCGCTCGCCGCCCAGGACGACCGGCCGCGCCCGGACCGCTGGAAGCTGTCGCCGTGGGCCGTCGCCCAGTACCTCCTCGGCGGCACGCTGCCGGACGGCACGGTGATCACACCGAAGTACGTGGGACCGCGCCGCATCGTCGAGGTGGCCGTCACCACGCTCGCCACCGACCGCGCCCTGCTGCTCCTCGGCGTGCCCGGCACCGCGAAGACCTGGGTGTCCGAGCACCTGGCCGCCGCGGTCAGCGGCGACTCGACGCTGCTCGTGCAGGGCACGGCGGGCACACCGGAGGAGGCCATCCGCTACGGCTGGAACTACGCGCAGTTGCTCGCCCACGGCCCCAGCCGCGAGGCCCTGGTGCCGAGCCCCGTGATGCGGGCGATGGCGGAGGGCATGACCGCGCGGGTCGAGGAGCTGACCCGCATCCCGGCCGACGTGCAGGACACGCTCATCACGATCCTGTCGGAGAAGACGCTGCCGATACCGGAGCTGGGCCAGGAGGTGCAGGCGGTCCGCGGCTTCAACCTGATCGCCACGGCCAACGACCGCGACCGCGGCGTCAACGACCTGTCCAGCGCGCTGCGCCGCCGCTTCAACACCGTGGTGCTGCCGCTGCCCGAGAGCGCCGAGGCGGAGGTCGACATCGTCTCGCGCCGCGTCGACCAGCTCGGCCGCTCCCTCGACCTGCCGGCCGCGCCCGACGGCATCGACGAGATCCGCCGCGTCGTGACCGTCTTCCGTGAGCTGCGCGACGGGGTGACGGCCGACGGCCGGACCAAGGTGAAGACGCCCAGCGGCACACTGTCGACGGCCGAGGCGATCTCCGTCGTCACCAACGGCCTGGCGCTGGCCGCCCACTTCGGGGACGGCGTGCTGCGGCCCGGCGACGTCGCCGCGGGCATCCTCGGCGCCGTCGTCCGCGACCCCGCGGCCGACCGCGTGATCTGGCAGGAGTACCTGGAGACGGTCGTCCGCGAGCGTGACGGCTGGACGGACTTCTACCGCGCCTGCCGGGAGGTGACCGCGTGAGCGGCCGTCGGGAGGAGCTTGGGACGGGAGCGCCGGCAGCGGGCTGCCGAGGCGGGGACGACGACTCGACGTGGACCCGGAGGGGAAGGGGTCGGTGTGACGGTCAGTGACGGGCCGGGTGGCGGGGGAGCCGCGGCGGTGCCGCTGCTGCTCGGTGTCCGGCATCACGGACCGGGGTCGGCACGGGCGGTCCGGGGGGCGCTGGAGGCCACGCGTCCCCGAGTGGTGCTGATCGAGGGCCCGCCGGAGGCCGACGCCCTCCTGCCGCTGGCCGCCGACGAGGCCCTGAGGCCACCGGTCGCCCTGCTCGCCCACGCCGTGGACGAGCCCGGCCGTTCGGCGTTCTGGCCGCTGGCCGAGTTCTCCCCCGAGTGGGTCGCCATCCGCTGGGCCCTGGCGCACGGCGTGCCGGCCCGCTTCATCGACCTGCCCGCCGCGCACACGCTGGCCTGGGAGGCGCCGCCCGCGCAGGACCGGCCGGAGGAGGACCGTGAGGTGGAGCGGGAGGCCGGTCCCGGCGACGTCCGGGTCGATCCGCTGGCCGCCCTCGCCGATGCCGCCGGGTACGACGACCCGGAGCGCTGGTGGGAGGACGTCGTCGAGCACCGCGGCACCGGAGAGGGGGACCCGCTCGCGCCGTTCACCGCGCTGGAGGAGGCGATGGGGGCGCTGCGGGAGACGTACGGCAGCGGGGGCGACGACCGGGACCTGGTGCGCGAGGCCCACATGCGGCTCCAGGTGCGGGCGGCGCAGCGGGAGTTCGCCGACGGTGTGGCCGTGGTGTGCGGGGCGTGGCACGTGCCCGCGCTGCGCCGCAAGGCCACCGTCGCCGCCGACCGGGCACTGGTGAAGGGCCTGCCCAAGGTCAGGACGGACATGACGTGGGTGCCGTGGACCCACCGGCGGCTGTCCCGGGCGAGCGGTTACGGAGCGGGCATCACCTCACCGGGTTGGTACGGGCATCTGTTCGGCGCTCCGGACCGTCCCGTCGAGCGGTGGCTGACGAAGGTGGCCGGCCTGTTGCGGGAGGAGGACCGCCTCGTCTCCTCCGCGCACGTCATCGAGGCGGTGCGGCTGGCCGAGACGCTCGCCGCGATGCGCGGCCGCCCGCTGCCCGGCCTGAGCGAGACCACCGACGCCGTGCGGGCGGTGATGTGCGAGGGCTCGGACGTACCGCTGGCACTGGTGCGGGACCGGCTGGTCGTCGGGGACGAGATGGGCGAGGTGCCCGAGGACGCGCCCGCGGTGCCGTTGCAGCGGGACCTCGCGCGGCACCAGCGGCGGCTGCGGCTCAAGCCCGAGGCGCTGGAGCGGGAGCTGGAGCTCGACCTGCGCAAGGAGACCGACGCGGGGCGCAGCAGACTGCTGCACCGGCTGCGCCTGCTCGGCATCGGATGGGGCGAGCCGACCGCCTCGCGCGGCAGCACGGGCACGTTCCGGGAGACCTGGCGGCTGCGCTGGGAGCCGGAGCTGGCGGTGCGGGTGGCCGAGGCCGGGGTGTGGGGCACGACCGTGCTCGCCGCCGCGACCGCCAGGGCCGAGGCGGACGCCGTCGGCGCACCGGGCCTCGCGGAGGTCACCGCGCTGGCCGAGCGCTGCCTGCTGGCCGAACTGCCGGACGCGCTGCCCACGGTGATGCGCGTCCTGGCCGACCGGGCCGCGCTCGACGCGGACGTCGGCCACCTCGCCCAGGCCCTGCCGGCCCTGGTCCGCTCCCTGCGCTACGGCGACGTGCGCGGCACGGACACCGGAGCGCTCGCCGAGGTAGCCGCGGGCCTCGCCGAGCGGGTGTTCGTCGGACTGCCCCCGGCGTGCGCCGCGCTCGACGCGGAGGCGGCCGAGGAGATGCGGCGCCAGGTGGACGCCGTGCACGGGGCGGTGGGACTGCTGGGCGACGATCCGGCCCCGGGCCACGGCGACCTGCGGGGCCGCTGGCGGTCGGTGCTGCGGGTGCTGTCCGGGCGGGACACCGTGCCCGGCGTCATCCGGGGGCGGGCCGTCCGGCTCCTGCTGGACGACGGAGAGCTGACCCCAAAGGAGACGGCGCGGCTGATGGGGCTGGTGCTCTCCGCGGGGACGCCACCGGCGGACGCCGCCGCCTGGATCGAGGGGTTCGTCGGCGGCGGCTCCGGCGGGATGCTGCTCGTCCACGACGAGCGGCTGCTCGGACTGGTCGACGCCTGGCTGACGGGCGTCCCGGCGGAGGCGTTCACGGACGTACTGCCGCTGCTGCGGCGGACGTTCTCGGCATACGAGCCGGGTGTCCGCCGCAGTCTCGGCGAACTGGTGCGGCGCGGCCCCGGAACACCGGGAGGCTCGGCGGCGACGGGCGCGGGCATACCCGGCTTCGCCGCCGGCATCGACGCCGAGCGGGCGGACGCGGTGCTGCCGGTGGTGCGGCTGCTGCTGGGCGGCCCGGACCCGGACGGCGGGCACGCCGGGCCGGCGCCGGGCGGTGGTGCGGCGGCCGGCGGCGGTATGCGGCAGGACGCCGACGACAACGACCTCGTGGGGGTGGAGAGATGACGGCCGAGCTGGTGGGCCCGGCGCAGGAGCGGCTCAGGCGATGGCGGCTCGTGCTCGGTGGCGACGCCGCCGACGGCACCGGATGCGCGCTGTCCGGACGGGACGCCGCGATGGACGGGGCGCTCACCGCGCTCTACGGCAAGGGCGACAGACCGCAGACGGGACGGGAGCGTTCGGCGGGGCTCGGGGCGTCGGCGCCGGCCGTGGCACGCTGGCTGGGGGACATCCGGACGTACTTCCCGTCCTCCGTCGTCCAGGTCATGCAGCGTGACGCCATCGACCGGCTCGGCCTCGCCACCCTCCTGCTGGAGCCGGAGATGCTCGAGGCGGTCGAGGCCGACGTGCACCTCGTCGGCACCCTGCTCTCGCTCAACAAGGCGATGCCGGAGACGACGAGGGAAACGGCGCGGGCCGTCGTGCGCAAGGTCGTCGAGGACCTGGAGAAGCGGCTCGCCACCCGCACCCGGGCCACCCTCACCGGAGCCCTCGACCGCAGCGCGCGCGTCAGCCGGCCACGCCATCACGACATCGACTGGAACCGTACGATCGCGGCCAACCTCAAGCACTACCTCCCGGAGCACCGGACGATCGTGCCGGAGCGGCTCATCGGCTACGGCCGGGCGTCCCGGTCGGTGAAGAAGGAGGTCATCCTCTGTATCGACCAGTCGGGGTCGATGGCGGCATCCGTCGTCTACGCGTCGGTGTTCGGGGCGGTGCTGGCATCCATGCGGTCGATCAGCACGCGGCTCGTCGTCTTCGACACGGCGGTCGTCGATCTCACCGACCAGCTCGACGATCCGGTCGACGTCCTCTTCGGCACCCAGCTGGGCGGCGGCACGGACATCAACCGGGCGCTGGCGTACTGCCAGTCGCAGATCACCCGGCCCACCGAGACGGTGGTGGTCCTGATCAGCGACCTCTACGAAGGGGGGATACGCAACGAGATGCTCAAGCGGGTGGCGGCGATGAAGGCGTCGGGGGTGCAGTTCGTGACGCTGCTGGCGCTGTCCGACGAGGGGGCGCCCGCCTACGACCGGGAGCACGCGGCCGCTCTCGCCGGCCTCGGAGCACCGGCCTTCGCCTGCACGCCCGACATCTTCCCGGAGGTGATGGCGGCGGCAATCGAGAAGCGCCCGCTGCCGATACCGGACACCGCGTGACGGTGTGTCGGTCCGTCGCCGCCCGACTCCTCCCGGCAAAAGGGACATGACTACCCATCGGTAACAGGGGGGTTGCGGAACCTCGGGCGTCCCGTGCGAGGATCGACGCCCGTCAGCGGTGCGTCGTGTTCCGCTTGACCGTAGGCGTCCCGCCGGCTCATCGCTCGTGACGCACATCAGCTTCGTCACCGTTTCGCCGTATGGGAGGAACCTCCCCTCGTGACCTGGTCCGCCGCTCTGCCCGGAGCCGCTCAGCGCATGCTGCGCGCGGCGGCCGGGCGGCGCGCGCTCCGGGTGGTGCTGCTGGTGGGTGCGGTGTTCGTGCTCGGCCTGTGCTTCGGCCAGCGGGCTCAGGCGGCCGAGGACGGCGTGACGTCGCCGGGGGCCGCCGCTGCCGACGGCCGGGCCGTGGGCGGCGCCGCGGTGGATCGGGTGGTTGCCGCGGTGCCGGAGGGTGGTGTGCGCGAGGTGTCCGGGGTGACTCGGGCGAGCGAAGACCGGCCTATCAGCCCCGTCCGCCCTGACGCCTCAGACCGCCGCGACACCTCCGACGTACGCGACTCCGTCGGCCTGTCCCGCCCCTCCGACCTCCCGGTTCTCTCCGAGCCGCCGCAGTCGCCCGACGTGGCCGACCTGTCCGGCCTTTCCGGCTCGGCCGACGTGGCCGACCTGTCCGGGCTTTCCGGCTCGGCCGACGTGGCCGACCTGTCCGGGCTTTCCGGCTTGGCCGACGTGGCCGACCTGTCCGGCCTCTCCGGCTCGGCCGACCTGGCTGATCTGTCCGGCCTGCCCGGTCCGGCCGGCCTGACTGCTCCTTCCGGCCTGGTCGGCCTTTCCGGCCTGACCGGTCCGTCGGGCGGACCCGGCGATCCCGGTGCACTGCCGGGCTCGGCCGGTCTTCCCGCGCTTCCCGGGCTGCCGGGGCCCGCCCCGGACCCCGCGGCCACCCTGCCCGCGCCGGCCGTTCCGGCGCCGCCGACGGGCTCCGCGACCGCCTCGGCCGCGGAGGACATCCTCGGCGCCCCAGGCGCTCCCGCTTCCGGCTCCCGAGCCCGTGAGGCCCGGGCCGAAGACCGGCCGGGCGGCACCGATGCGGCGCGGGGCGTCGCCCACGGGCCCCACGTCATCGGACCGGGACCGCGCTCTCCAGCGCACGGAGACGAAGGACGGGCCGCCCCGCCCCTCCCCGCTCCCGCCCCTCACGCGCCGCCCGGTGATCCGGACGGCGAACTGGCCAACCGTGCCGCGGCCGACAACGGCACACCGCGGCACGGCGACGCGCACGCCGTCACCCTCGACCACCGCGTACCCCTGCGACTCGCGCCCGGCGCCATCGCGCGCGCCGAGGCGGCCGAGACCCGGGACCGGTACCGGGACATTCCCGTTTCCCCCGCATAGGGCAGGCCCTCCCCCCGCCGTAGACCTGCCGCGCGGGGGCGGAAAGGTCTGCCCTCCCGTCCGGACACCCCTCCGTATTCCGGGCGGTAGACGCCGGAGCCACCCCCCTGGCCCGGCATCGGAAATGTCCCCAAAACTTCCAAGGACCCTGACGTACTCATGAACAAGAACATCCGCCGGTCCATCGTCATAGCCGCCGGCGTCACCGGCGCCTGGGCCCTGGGCTCCGCCGCGGCCAGCGCGGACGAGCTGCCCGCCGCGCCCGTCTCCGTCCCGGACGTGACGGCCGAGGTGGCCACCTCCGAGCTGGACTCCAAGGTCACCTCGGACGACGTCACCGCCGAAAAGGTCACCGACGCGGCCCAGTCCACGGTGACGTCCCTCGCGGGCCGGACCACGGCCGCCGCCGACCGGGCGACCGCCGCCGCCGACCGGACCGCCGACGGAACCGCCGACCGGGCGACCGCCGCCGCCGACCGGACCGCCGACGGAACCGCCGACCGGGCGACCGCCGCCGCCGACCGGGCCGCCGAGGGCGGCATCGACTACCTCTTCGGCCCGCTCTCCGCCTTCGCGCCGGAGCTGGAGGAGACCCGGAACAGCGCCCAGGGCGCCGCCCAGGACACCGTCGGCGGCGTCCCCGGCCACATCACCGGCACCGCGACCCCGGTCGTCGAGGAGACGGCCCACGCGGTCACCCCGCCGGTCGCGGCCGGCGCCGTCGACGGGGCCGTGCCGGTCGTCTCGGACGCGGTGGCCGGCGTCCGATCGGTCGCGGGCCAGGCCGTGCAGGGCGCGCAGCCGGTCGTGACCGGGGCCGTCGGCCAGGTCACGGGCGGCACCGACGACGCCGTGGACGCCGTCCTGCCGCCGGTCGCGAACACCGCCGTGGACGGCGTGGTGCCCGTCGCCGGGCAGGCGGTGCAGGACGCGAGCGGACTGGCGTACGGCGTCACGGGCGACGTGCGGCCCTTCGCGGGCGGCGTCGTGGACCAGGTGCCGCCGCTCGCGCACGGCGTGACCGGTCAGGCCGGGCCGTTCGCCGACGGCGTGGCCGGCGAGGTGCCGCCGTTCGCCGCCGGGGTCACCGGCGCGGTCCAGCCGGTCGTCGACGCCGTCACCGAGACCGTGCGGCCGGTCGCCGAGGGCGTCGGCGGCAGCGCCACGGCGCTGGCGTACGGCGTCGCGGGCCACACGGCGCCCTTCGCGGACGGCGTCGTCGGTGACGTGGCGCCCTTCGCGCAGGGTGTCGCCGGACAGGCCGCGCCCTTCGGTCAAGAGCTGGCCGGCACGGTGTACGACACCGGAGTCCCGCTGGCCGGGCACGCCGTCACCGGCACCCAGGGCGTGGCACAGTCCGTCACCCCGGGCTACGCGCAGGACGCCGGACTCGGCAGCCCGTACCACGTCTGACATCCGCGGCGTCCCTGCGCGTCGTGCTCGTGCCACCCGTCGAGCCCCTACCGAGGCGTAGGGACGCGTAAGTCGCCTGCGACCGGACATCCGTGATCACGGACTTCGCGGAGTGCCTGTGCCGGGCGAGGGCCGAAAGCCGTCGGTCCCCGCCCTGGCCCGGTCCCGCGAACCGGGACGGTCGGTCCCCATTGGGGTGGGGATCGCCCGGCCCGCACCCCGGGGAGTCGCGTCACCGCGACCCCTCGGGGCGTTCCACGGCCTCACCGGGTCAACCCCAGCTCGGTGAGGCCCTCGGCCCGCCCGGACCCGGCGACCTCACGGTCGGCACGCCGTGCCGGAGAGGACGGCACCATGTGACAGGTATCACCGCTCATGTGTGACCCTCGATTTAGGGTGCCCCCGCAAGCGGCGATAACCTGCGAGACGGACATGCCGCGCGCTCGGACACCGTGTGCGCCTCCCTTGTGACACATGCGGACGTCACGTTGCCCTTCGCGGCACGCCCACGCATCCAACGAACCGCGAGATCACTGATAGGGACGGAAGCGCGTGGACCTGTTCGAGTACCAGGCGAGGGACCTCTTCGCCAAGCACGATGTACCGGTGCTGGCCGGTGAAGTCATCGACACGCCTGAGGCGGCGCGCGAGATCACGGAGCGTCTGGGCGGCAAGTCCGTCGTCAAGGCCCAGGTGAAGGTCGGTGGCCGCGGCAAGGCCGGTGGCGTGAAGCTGGCCGCCACCGCGGACGAGGCCGTCGCCCGCGCGACGGACATTCTCGGCATGGACATCAAGGGCCACACGGTCCACAAGGTGATGATCGCCGAGACGGCCCCCGAGATCGTCGAGGAGTACTACGTCTCCTTCCTCCTCGACCGCGCCAACCGCACCTTCCTCTCCATCGCCTCCGTCGAGGGCGGCGTGGAGATCGAGGAGGTGGCCGCCACCCGTCCGGAGGCCGTCGCCAAGACCCCGATCGACCCGATCGAGGGCGTGACCCCCGAGAAGGCGCGCGAGATCGTCGAGGCCGCGAAGTTCCCGGCCGAGGTCGCCGACAAGGTCGTGAACGTCCTGGTCAAGCTGTGGGACACCTTCATCAAGGAGGACGCCCTCCTGGTCGAGGTCAACCCGCTGGCCAAGGTCGCCTCCGGTGACGTCATCGCCCTCGACGGCAAGGTGTCGCTGGACGAGAACGCCGAGTTCCGCCACCCCGACTTCGAGGCCCTGCACGACAAGGCCGCGGCCAACCCGCTCGAGGCCGCCGCCAAGGAGAAGAACCTCAACTACGTCAAGCTCGACGGCGAGGTCGGCATCATCGGCAACGGCGCCGGCCTGGTCATGTCGACCCTGGACGTCGTCGCGTACGCCGGCGAGAAGCACAGCAACGTCAAGCCCGCCAACTTCCTCGACATCGGCGGCGGCGCCTCCGCCGAGGTCATGGCGAACGGCCTGGAGATCATCCTCGGCGACCCGGACGTCAAGTCCGTCTTCGTCAACGTCTTCGGTGGCATCACCGCCTGTGACGCCGTGGCCAACGGCATCGTGCAGGCCCTGGAGCTGCTCAAGAGCAAGGGCGAGGACGTCAACAAGCCGCTGGTCGTGCGCCTCGACGGCAACAACGCCGAGCTGGGCCGCAAGATCCTCAACGACGCCAACCACCCGCTCGTTCAGCAGGTGGACACCATGGACGGCGCGGCCGACAAGGCCGCCGAGCTGGCTGCTGCCGCGAAGTAAGGGACGAGGTACCAGAACACCATGGCTATCTTCCTCACCAAGGAATCCAAGGTCATCGTCCAGGGCATGACCGGCTCCGAGGGTCAGAAGCACACCCGCCGCATGCTGGCCTCCGGCACCAACATCGTCGGTGGCGTCAACCCGCGCAAGGCGGGCACGACGGTCGACTTCGACGGCACCGAGGTACCGGTCTTCGGCACCGTCAAGGAGGCCATCGAGAAGACCGGCGCCGACGTCACGGTCATCTTCGTCCCGGAGAAGTTCACCAAGGACGCCGTCGTCGAGGCCATCGACGCCGAGATCCCGCTCGCGGTCGTCATCACCGAGGGCATCGCGGTGCACGACACGGCGCACTTCTGGGCGTACGCCGGCAAGAAGGGCAACAAGACCCGCATCGTCGGCCCGAACTGCCCCGGCCTGATCACCCCCGGGCAGTCGAACGCCGGCATCATCCCGGCCGACATCACCAAGCCGGGCCGCATCGGCCTGGTCTCGAAGTCCGGCACGCTGACGTACCAGATGATGTACGAGCTGCGGGACATCGGCTTCTCGACCTGCGTCGGCATCGGCGGTGACCCGATCATCGGCACCACCCACATCGACGCCCTGAAGGCCTTCCAGGACGACCCCGACACCGACCTGATCGTCATGATCGGCGAGATCGGCGGCGACGCCGAGGAGCGGGCCGCGGCCTACATCAAGGAGAACGTGACCAAGCCGGTCGTCGGCTACGTCGCGGGCTTCACCGCGCCCGAGGGCAAGACCATGGGCCACGCCGGCGCCATCGTCTCGGGCTCCTCCGGCACCGCCCAGGCCAAGCAGGAGGCCCTGGAGGCCGCCGGCGTCAAGGTCGGCAAGACCCCGACCGAGACGGCGAAGCTGGCGCGCGCCATTCTCGGCAGCTGAGCACAGCCCGGCCGGGCGACGCCGCCCGCGCACGACGCAAGGGCCCGCACCCTCATCGAGGGGGCGGGCCCTTCGTCATGAGCACGCACGTACGCACGTCCCGCTCACGCCCTCACCGGCGCATACGGACGGTCGTACGGCCGTACGACCGTCCGTCCGTAAGCACGCTCACGCCCTCACCGCGCCTGCGGCACCAGCCGCTGCGTCCCGCTCTGCAGGTCGTCCCGCAGCTTGGACCGCAGCTCCAGCTCCTCGTCCGACAGCGGCCCCGGCGCCTGCCGCGGCGGCACGCCCCGGACCGTCTCTCCCGCAGGCACCGGCGGCTCGTACGCCGTGGGGGCCGTGTGCAGCGTCAGTGCCGTGGTCCCGATGAGGGCGGCCGTGAAGGCGATGGCCGCCCGCGTCCAGAACCGGGCCCGGCGCTCGCTGCCCGCCCGCACCGCCGGCGGCTGGGCCGCCCGGAGCCGCTCGGTGGACGCCAGCGCGGCCAGCCGCCGGTGCAGCTCCTGCGGGTCGGCCAGCTCGGGCAGCCGGGCGGCGACGGCCTTGCGGGCGCTCATCAGCCGGTGGGCCGTCGCCGCGGTGGTCGCCTCCGTCTCCGCCGCCGTGTCGGGCAGGTCGAGGCCGACCCCGTCGTACAGCACGAGCGCGCGCCGGCGAGGCGGCGGGAGTTCCAGCAGCACGTCCATCAGGACCCGGTCGGCGGCCTCGGCGGGGGGTGCCTCGGGGTGCCGGTAGCGCAGGCGGAAGCGGTGCCAGGGGGAGACGGCGTACTCGTACGCCGCCGCCCGCACCCAGCCCGCGGGGTCGCGGTCGCGGGCCACCTCCGGCCAGCGCTCCCAGGCGCGTTGGAAGGCGCGCTCGACCGACTCCCGGGCCAGCTCCCGGCGGCCGGTCAGCAGATAGGCCTGGCGTACCAGGGAGGGGGCGCAGAACGCGTACAGCGCGTCGAAGGCCTGAGCGGGCGTCAGGTCGGCGGGTGCGGGCCGGGCCTCCGGTTCGGCTCCGGTCTCGTCCGTCGCGGTTTCCGTCGCGAGCACGCCGGTGCCGGCGGGCGGGTCGGA
The DNA here is from genome assembly GCF_047946815.1 of Streptomyces hamibioticus. Classification (NCBI taxonomy): domain Bacteria; kingdom Bacillati; phylum Actinomycetota; class Actinomycetes; order Kitasatosporales; family Streptomycetaceae; genus Streptomyces; species Streptomyces hamibioticus. The sequence continues at coordinate 2,898,061 of NZ_JBKKQY010000001.1, read as the reverse complement.
GGTGTGCCCGGCGGAGATGTGCCCGGAGGAGGGGGACTCGGTGGAGGGGGACTCGGTGGAGGGGGACTCGGTGGAGGGGGACCCGGCGGAGGGAGGCTCGGCGGACGCCGGCTCGCCGGGCGCCGCCGGGTCCGGCGTCCCCCCGGCGGCGGACTCCCCGCCGACGGCCACCGGCACCGCGGCCCCCGCGGACACGGCGGCCGGACCGAACTCCGCGGCGACATCCGGTGCGGTGGTCGGGGCGACGTCCGGAGCACCTTCCGGAGTGACGCCCGGGGCCGCCTTCTGACTCCCTTTCACCCCCGCGGTCCCCGTAGCCCCCGCAACTCCCGGGGCCTCCGTCGCCTCCGTCGGCCCCGCCACCTCCGTCCGGGACTCCAGGGCGCTGAGCAGCTTCGCGTACGCCTCCCGTTTCCGGCCGCGCGGGGTCGAACGGCCGGTCTCCCACTCGCGTACCGTCGCGCGGGTGACGCCCACCCGTTCCGCGACCTGAGCCCGGGTCAGCGAGGCGGCCTCGCGCAGGCGTCGACGTGCCTTGGGAGAGGGGAGCGGGGTCGCAGGGCTCCGCGTCACAGGGCGCCCCTGCCTACGCGCCGTACGAAAAAGAACATAAACGTATATTGAGCGACACAACGGTCCTGCGCCTGTTACGCGGGTAAAGCGCGTGTCGTTGGGAGCATGGCGGGCGTGACCCAGACGACCGCTCGCCGACCGCCCTCCCCCTCGCCCGTGTCCGCCCTGCGCGCCCGGTGGCGTGACCGTTCGCCCGGCCTGGCCGACGGTCTCCTGGGCGGCGCGCTGGCGGCGGGGCTGGGGGTGGCTTCGTTCGCCGTACTGGTGATGGTGCTGTGGATCAGCTCGCCGTATCCGGACAACGGCCCCGGCGGCGCACTGCACGTGGTCGCCGCGCTGTGGGTGCTGGCGCACGGCGCGGAACTGATCCGCACCGACACGCTCTCCGGTGTCCCCGCGCCCGTGGGCGTCACCCCGCTGCTGCTGCTCCTGCTGCCGGTCTGGCTGGTGCACCGGGCGGCCCGGGACGCGACGGACCCCGGGGCGGGCGTGGGCGTGGCCGTGGGCCCGGGACCGGGCGTGGCCCTGGGCGGGGGAGCCGGCCGGGAGGACGGGCCGCCCCCCGTCTCGGCGCGCATCGCCTGGACGGGCGTCGTCCTCGGCTACCTCGCCGTCGGCACGCCCGTCGTGCTCTACGCGTCGGGCGGCGCTTTGCGGCCCTCGTGGCCGTCGACGGCGGTGTGCCTGCCGCTGGTCGTCATGGGCGCGGCGGGCGCGGGGGTGTGGACGGCGTTCGGCCGCCCCGGCGGGCCGGTGGGCCGGGCGCTGGCCCGGCTGCCCCGGGCCGTGCGGGAGCTGATCGTCGAACCGGACGCGCGCCTGGGCGCCGCGACCCGTGCCGCGTGCGCCGGGGCGGCGGTGCTCGTCGGTGGCGGGGCGCTGCTGCTGACGGTGTCGCTGCTGTGGCACAACGGGGCGGCCCGGACGTCGTTCCTGCGGCTCACGGAGGGCTGGTCCGGGCAGTTCGCCGTCCTGCTGCTGTGTCTGGCGCTGGTGCCGAACGCGGCGGTGTGGGCGGCGGCGTACTCCCTCGGCCCCGGCTTCCTGCTGGGCACCGGTCACCTGGTGGGCCCGCTCTCCTCGGCCCCCGCCCCCTCGCTGCCGCCGCTCCCGCTGCTGGCGGCGGTGCCGGACCCGGGGCCGGGTACGCCGCTGCACTGGGCGACCGGCGCGGTGCCGGTGGCGGCCGCCGTGACGGTGGGGTGGTTCACGGCCCGCGCGGCCACGGCGGGTGTGGCGGCCACGGCGGGTGTGGCGGCCACGGCGAGTGCGGCAGCCACGACGAGTGCGGCGGCCACGGCCGGTGGCGGAGCACCGGCGGACGGGCGGCCACGGGCGGACGGGCGGCCACGGGCGCATGGAGACGCTCTGGCCGACGCGGGCCGCGGCCCCTCGGCCGACACGGGTCGCGCAGCCTCGGCCTCGGCCGAGGCGTGGGCGGGGCCCTGGTCGAACCGGCGCACCACCGTCGCCGCCCTGCTGGCGGCCGTGCTCTGCGCGGTCCTGGCCGCGCTGCTCGCCGCGTCGGCGGGCGGGCCGCTGGGCGTGGCCGCGCTCGCCCGGTTCGGGCCGGTGTGGTGGCAGGTCGGGGGCGCGACACTGGCCTGGGTCGCGGTGCCTGCGGTGCCCGTGGCGCTCTGCGTGCGGGCGTGGCGGTGCCGGGCAGGGCGGCGGAAGCGGACGGAGACACCGGCCGGGGCCGAGGCGGCCGAGCCGCGCCCGCGGGTGCCGCTGCCGTCGATGGGCGACTGGCTGACGCGGCGCAAGGAGCCGAAGGTGCCCGAGCCCCCGAAGGGCGTTCAGCCGGCGAAGGCCGACGCGGAGGGGGACGACGAGCCCTACGACTTCCTCCCGCTGGACCCCGTGCCCCCTGCGTCCCCCGTGTCCCCAGCCTCCCCCATGCCGCCCCCGGACCCCTTGACCGCCACCGACCCCACGGCCGGCGGCGGCACCGGCACCGCGGGTCCTCCGGGCACCCCGCCCCCGGGGAACCCGCCCCGCACACCCTGACCGGACGGACCGGACGGCCCGGACGGACCGGACCGGACGGCCCCGACGGACCGGACCGGACGGCCCCGACGGACCGGACCGGACGGCCCCGACGGACCGGACGGACCCGAAGGGCCCGGCGAGCGAACCGGGCGTCAGTCCTCCGCGCCCAGTACCCCGCGCAGCTCCTCCGGCAGATGCCGACTGCACGCCTGCTCCGACACGTTGGTGAGCGCGTCGTTCCGGCACGTGTAGTAGTCGCTGTAGACCAGCTGCGCCGCGAAGGACGCGGCGACGAGGAGGATGCCCAGCGAGGCCGTGACCAGGCCGCTGACCGCGGCGGTGGTCTGCGGACGGGCGCCCTGCTCGGGGGCCGGGCTGCTGTCCGGGCCCGCGGTGCGCGGCTTGGCGCGCAGCGCGCTGATGCCCCAGTACAGGGCCAGGGAGCCGAGCAGCAGCGCCACGTACGGCCAGGTGAAGAGGGCGAAGAACAGGGCCCACATACCGCTCAGCAGCGCGTACCGGGCGCGTCGCTGGGCGGGGTCGGTCGGGTCCCAGCGCGGGCCGGGTCCGCCGGACGGCGACTCGGGGCCGGTGCGGGGGCGCTCGCCGAAGCCGCCGGAGGAACGGCCGGGCTGCCGGTCGCTCCACTGCCGGCCCCACGGGGACCGTCCGCCGCCCGTGCCGCCGCCCTGGGAGGAGTGGTCGCTGCCGTCGGGGTGCCGGGGCTGCCAGGGGCGGTCCGGCGTGCCCTCGGGCGGCGGCGCGAACGGGTTGTCGTCCTGCCGGCCGCCCCGGTCGTCGCCGGAGCCGCGGTCGGAGGACGCGTCGGGCGGTGAGGACGGGCGCTCCCGCAGCAGCACGGCGGTGCTGTGCTCCCCTCCCTGCGCCGACTGCTGGGGGAGCGTGAGCAGTCGCAGGCTGCGGTCCGGCATCAAGTGAGCGTCTTCCCCTTGGCGATGACGAGTGAGTACGACTTGCCAGCAGGACTGGCGAGTCCGGCTTACGACTGGTGAACGCCCGACACACGGACGGCGTTCCCGGTCCGGCGGGATCCGGCCCCGGTCCGGCCCCCACCCAGACGCTACCTCCCGGCCGCGCCCCCGTCCCGAGGGGGCCGCCCGGTGTGCCGGTATCGTTGCTGACGGTCGACCGCTTCGTAGACTTCCCCGTATCCGGGGGTGCAAAGCATTCGTACGACCGCACAAACGCGGCGGTGCGAACCGGCCGCACATCCGCCACCCCGAGAAAGGGCCCCCACCGTGGCCGCCAAGCCCGTGGCCGAGCGCGTCAAGCGACTGGTCGTGCTGGTCTCCGGATCCGGCACCAACCTGCAGGCGCTCCTCGACGAGATCGCCGCCGGAGGCACCGAGGCCTACGGAGCCGAGATCGTGGCCGTCGGCGCCGACCGCGACGGCATCGAGGGGCTCGCGCGCGCCCAGCGTGCCGGGGTGCCCACCTTCGTGCGCAGGGTGAAGGACTACGCCACCCGGGAGGCGTGGGACGCGGCGCTCGCCGAGGCGGTCGCCGCCCACGAGCCGGACCTCGTGGTCTCGGCCGGGTTCATGAAGATCGTGGGCAAGGAGTTCCTGGCCCGTTTCGGGGGGCGGTTCGTCAACACCCACCCCGCCCTCCTCCCCAGCTTCCCGGGGGCCCACGGCGTACGGGACGCGCTCGCGTACGGCGCCAAGGTCACCGGCTGCACCGTCCACTTCGTCGACGACGGCGTCGACACCGGGCCGATCATCGCGCAGGGCGTGGTGGAGATCCGGGACGAGGACGACGAGAGCGCTCTGCACGAGCGCATCAAGGAAGTCGAGCGAAGGCTGCTCGTCGACGTCGTGGGGCGGCTCGCCCGCAACGGCTATCGCATTGAGGGACGAAAGGTAGTAATCCAGTGACCGCCGGCAGTAACCCAGTGACCGCCGAGAGCGACAGGCGGGCCATCCGTCGCGCGCTCGTCAGCGTCTACGACAAGACCGGGCTCGAGGAGTTCGCCCGCGGGCTGCACGAGGCCGGTGTGGAGCTGGTCTCCACCGGTTCCACCGCCGCCCGCATCTCCGCCGCCGGCGTCCCGGTCACCAAGGTCGAGGACCTCACCGGCTTCCCCGAGTGCCTGGACGGCCGGGTCAAGACGCTGCACCCGAAGGTGCACGCCGGCATCCTCGCCGACCTGCGCCTGGAGACCCACCGGCAGCAGCTGGCCGACCTGGGCGTCGAGCCGTTCGACCTGGTCGTGGTCAACCTCTACCCGTTCGAGCAGACCGTCGCCTCCGGCGCCTCGCCCGACGAGTGCGTCGAGCAGATCGACATCGGCGGCCCCTCCATGGTCCGCGCCGCCGCCAAGAACCACCCGTCCGTCGCCGTGGTCACCAGCCCGGGTCGGTACGACGACGTGCTGGCCGCCGTGCGCGACGGCGGCTTCGACCTCGCGGCCCGCAAGCGGCTCGCCGCCGAGGCGTTCCGCCACACCGCCGAGTACGACGTGGCGGTCGCCGGCTGGTTCGCGGGGGAGTACGCCGGTGACGGCGAGGAGTTCCCGGAGTTCATCGGCGTGGCCTACCGGCGCGAGAACGTCCTGCGCTACGGCGAGAACCCGCACCAGCCCGCCGCGCTCTACACGGGCGGCTGCGGCGGCCTGGCCGAGGCGGAGCAGCTGCACGGCAAGGAGATGTCGTACAACAACTACGTCGACACGGACGCCGCCCGCCGTGCCGCCTACGACCACGACGAGCCCTGCGTCGCGATCATCAAGCACGCCAACCCGTGCGGCATCGCGATCGGCGCGGACGTCGCCGAGGCGCACCGCAAGGCACACGCCTGCGACCCGCTGTCCGCGTTCGGCGGTGTCATCGCCGTGAACCGCCCGGTCAGCAAGGAGATGGCCGAGCAGGTCGCGGAGATCTTCACCGAGGTCATCGTGGCGCCCGGCTACGAGGAGGGCGCGCTGGAGGCCCTCACCAAGAAGAAGAACATCCGCGTGCTGCGCTGCCCCGAGGCCCCGCAGGCGCCCGCCGAGTTCCGCCCGATCGACGGCGGCGGCCTGGCCCAGGTCAAGGACGTCTTCCAGGCCGAGGGCGACGACCCCGCGAACTGGACGCTGGCGACGGGCGAGGCGCTGAGCGAGTCGGAGCTGGCCGAGCTGGCCTTCGCCTGGAAGGCGTGCCGCGCGGTGAAGTCCAACGCCATCCTGCTCGCCAAGGACGGTGCCTCCGTCGGCGTCGGCATGGGGCAGGTCAACCGCGTCGACTCCGCGAAGCTGGCCGTGGAGCGCGCGGGCGCCGAGCGCGCGCAGGGGGCGTACGCCGCCTCCGACGCGTTCTTCCCCTTCCCCGACGGCCTGGAGATCCTCACCGGGGCTGGCGTCAAGGCCGTCGTCCAGCCGGGCGGCTCGGTCCGCGACGAGCAGGTGGTCGAGGCGGCGAAGAAGGCCGGCGTGACGATGTACTTCACGGGGACGCGGCACTTCTTCCACTGACGCGGTGAGCGGAAGGTGTGGGGGAAAGGGCCCCGGCGTCCGCCGGGGCCCTTTCCCGCGTGGGCAACCTCGGAGTCCACAGGGTCACCTCCGGCCCGGAGGCGTGTACTCCTTGAGGTAGTGGGCGACGCGGTCGGCGTAGTCGCGGTACTTCGGGGGAACCCCGGCCGCGTCGTTCACCTTCCGGTACGACGTCCGGTACGCCACGGAGATCAGCACCCGGCGGTCGCCCGGCAGGCCGTCGTCCAGGCGCGGCGCGATCCAGCACAGGTAGCGGCCCATCGCCGGGATGGACTCGGCGGGCGGGAACGGCGGCTCGGGGACGGATTCGGCGGGCGTGCCGTCCTCGTTCATCCACCAGCGCAGCACCCGCGGTGTCCAGCGGGCGATGCCGTACTCGTCCATGGCGGGGTCGGCGAGGTCCGGGTCGAAGTCGCTCTCCACCTTCAGCATGGCGGCGATCAGGGGCGGTGTGACGTCCTCCTGGTCGCAGTCGTGCGCCGTCTCCACGATCAGCAGCCGGTAGGCGGGCGGCACCCCCCGGTCGGTGCGCAGCTCGTCGGCGCCGTACGAGGCGGCGGAGACGTGCGCCGGGCCGCCCTGGCCGCTGCCGCCCGGGTCCCGGCCGTCGCTGGCCCAGGTGGTGAGGGCGTACCCGAGCGCCGCCACGGCGACGGTGGCGGCCGATGCGGTCAACGCTGCCCGCCAGGTGCGGGGGCGGCGGCGGACCGTGAACGGCACCGGGATGCGGCGCCGGCCGGCCGACGTGGCCGCGGCCGCCTCCACCCGCCGCAGCAGCGCCTCCGTGCCGATGCGGTCGGCGTGCGTGCGGGTCAGGCAGGCGGTCACGATGTCCCGCCAGCCGTCCGGCAGGCCGGGCGACAGCCGCAGCTCGTCGGCGCCGCGGGAGTAGGCGACGGCCGCGTCGCGGCGGGCCGCCGGGGTGCCGCCGGGCAGCGGGAAGGCGCCGGTGAGGACGAGGTGGGCCAGGACGCCGAAGGCCCACACGTCGGCGGACGGGCGGGTGCGGCGGCCCCGGTCGCCGATCTCGGACCAGAGCAGCTCGGGCGGGGTGTAGTCGGGCGTGGAGAAGGCGGGCGTGTAGGCGTGGGTGCCCTCCAGCTCGGCCGCCATGTTGAAGTCGGCCAGCCGTACCGAACCGTCCGCCATCAGCAGCACGTTGGCCGGCTTCAGATCGCCGTGCACCCAGCCGGCCCGGTGCAGCTGGGCCAGCCCGGCGCAGACCTGCGCGAGCAGCTCGGGCCCGGACGGCGGGCGGGGGGAGCCCGCGAGCAGCGTGGCCAGGGAGCTCTCCGCCCGCTCCAGCACCAGGACGGTGGCGCCGTCCAGCCGTGGCTCGCCGGGGTCGTCGACGGTGAGGGTCTCGTACATCCGGATCAGCCGCGGCCGCTTCAGCCGGCGCAGCAGCTCGACCTCCCGCCCGATCAGCTCGCGCAGGTGGGTGAGTTGGCGGGGGGTGCCCGTGCCGGTCGGCAGGAACTTCAGGGCGGCCGTGTCGGGCAGGTCGTCGGCGCCGCCGGTGCGGCGGGCGGCGTAGACGCTGCCGAAGGCGCCGGTCGCGATCGGCTCGCGCACCTCCCAGACGCCCACCCGGTAGCCCTTCGGCACCGGCACGGCGTACGGCTCGGTCACCGCAGGGACCGTCCGGGCGGCTCGGCCGGGGCCGGCCCGGTCAGGACCACGAGGTCGTCCTCGCGGACCAGGTCGAAGCGGAGCGCCATCGACACCAGCGACTCCTTCTTGCCGTTCAGCCGCGTGCCCGGCTCGGCCGTCTCCGGGCCCGGCTTCAGCCGGAGTTTGACGGCCAGGTAGTCGATGTTCCACTGCACCGACGTGCGCGAGGCGGCCGGCCAGGTGGGGCGCAGCCGCTCGACCACCTGCTCGACCGTCGGCAGCGGGGCGTGCGGCGCGCCACGCAGGCGGGGCTCGCACAGGGCGGCCAGCACCGCGAAGTAGCGCTTGGAACGGTCGACGGAGAAGGCGGGAGCGGTCGGTTCGCCGTCGGCGCCGTCCTCGGCGGACAGGTAGTCGTGGCGCGGCGCCCACACCTCGACGGGCAGCAGATCGCCAGCCGCCGGCAGCACGATCCGCGAGAACTCGAACGGCACCGGCGCGTCCAGCCGCCCGGGCGCCACCTTGATGTGCTCGCCGGCGCCCTCCGGGTTCTCCACGACGTAGGTCTGGCGGGACGACAGGTTGCTCAGCGTCCAGAACGTGCCCTGGGCGGTGATCTCACCGGCCCGCCGGGACACCCCGTCGTGCGGGATCAGCAGGCCGCCCTCGGGCACGGACCGCCCGAAGGCCAGCCGCTCGCCGGGAGCGAGCCGGATCTGGGTGGGAACGGTGCGGCTGCGCTGGTCCTCCGTGGTCGGCGGAGGTACCACGATGATGCTGTACAAGGTGCGTCTCCCCGTGCCTGACGGCCTCGACGGCTGCCCTTGTCAGAGTAGGGGGACGCGTCAGGGCCGTGTCCCCCTCGTACGGGTGAGACACGGCCCTGTGCGGTTATTGGCGCGAACTGTGCACCCGTCCGCGTGTTCCGCGGGTCAGCACTTGTAGTGCTTCACGTTGCTGAAGAGCCCGGCATAGCTGAAGGAGAGTTCCACGCAGCGCTTGTTGTCCTTGGCGTATTGCCACACGCGCTGAATCCTCCTGATCACCGCGGTGGTGATTCCGGCGCATCCGACCGCGGCTGCCGGGATCACGAGCAGTCCGCACGCCGCCGCGGCGGTATCCGCGTACTGCACCTTGTTGTTCAGGGCCTTGACCTCGGCCTTGCTGAACTTGAAATACACGCTGAAGCCGAAGCTGACCTTCGGATCCGCAACCACGGGGAAGACCGTGCTCGCGTTGGTTGTCACGGTCTGGACCAGCGTATCGCCCTCGACGCGGTATGCGGTGGGCACCGCCTCGCCCCGGGCGTCCTTCGCCCACGGCGCGTCGATGGAGCCGAGCACGGCAGTTCCCTGGCCCGCCGACTTGCTGATGAGATATCCCCCCTGGCCATCCGGCAGGAGTCCGGTGCCGGCGGGCAGGTCCAGACCGAATCGGTATTCTTCCGGGGCGTTGCCGTCCTTCAGGGTGACCAGAGTACGTGCGCCTCCGTCCACGGTCGGCTGAATGGCGAGGTCGGTCGACCGGGCCGCCTCCGCATAGACGATGGTGCCTGCCCCTGATCTGACGCCCGTGACCGTGTTGGTCTCCGGCAGGTCGAGCCGCAGGCTGGTCCCGTCGGCTGCGGTGGATTCGAGGTAGCCGCTGGAGTCAGTGGGGGCGTCGACGGTCAGGTCCCCCGACCCGGTACTGATGACCGCTCGGCCGGCGCCGCCCGGCGCAGCGGTCGTGGGGGCCAGGTCCGCTGTCCCCGTGGCTCGCTCCACGATCGATGCCGCCCCCGATGCCGCATCGTCCTCGGTGCCCGCGAGGGCGGGTGATGCGGCCGAGAGCATGGCGACAGCGGTGAGCATGGATATCCCGGCCAGAACGCCGGTGTGGCGCTTGCCCAGCAAGAACGTATTCAAGTGTGAAGTCTCCCGTTTTTTGCCGGGAGAAGCATGCGCATGGCAATCCCGCATCCCCCGGTGCATATCGACGGCCGTTGGTCATCGGCCGTCGGCTACTGGCCAGTAATGGCAGCAGTTACGGGATCCAAACATTGGCCAAAGCCGTGCGTCAAGTTGCTCGGTGCGAGGCACTGGTGGCATGGGTGATGGCGCACATCTTTGTACGGTGCCGCTCATGCGGACTGGGTCGGGCCCCGCTACTCCGACGGAGTGCGGGGCCCGACCCAGTGAATGCCGACCGGCGCTCGTCAGTGCCGCGGGCGGTTGAACCAGGCGCTGCCGTTGGCGTTGCCGACGAACACGGCGACCAGAATGGCGAGGACGGTGTGGACGAGGCCCACCAGTATGAACGGGTAGATGCCGAGGATCGCGGTGATGATGGCGAAGACCATCGTCGTGATCCGCACGCCGTTCCCGCCGGAGGTGAACTTCAGCGCCAGCACGGCTGCGAACACGCCCCAGGCCAGTGCGAACACGGTGATTCCCCACAGCATGCCCGCCGAGTAGTCGGCCAGCTGCTGGAAGGCGGCGTCCTCCTGCAGCGTCTCGTCATTCTTCGCGGCGTTCACGCCGGCTGCGCCGATCGCGAAGAGGGCCACCCCGACGGCCTGCAGGCCGACGATGACCCAGAGCATCACACGGGCCGCGCTCACAGAACCCGGCATGTTCGTCGGTGTGGGGGCGCCGCCGTACTGCTGGACCGGCGGCGCCGACGGGTAGCCGTAGCCGGACTGGCCCTGGGGCTGCTGCTGGGGGTAGCCGTAACCGGGCTGGCCGGGCTGCTGGCCGGGCTGCTGGCCGCCCTGCGGGGTGCCGTAGGGGTTGTTCGGGTCGCCGAAACTCATGGCGGTCTTCCTCCGTTGCTGTCACGTGCGGGGACGGCGCGCGGCGTGATTCGGAGGAAGGTCTACGGTTGCGGTTCGTCCCCCCGGCACTGCCCCGCGGCACTATGCCCGTCAATCGTTCTTGACCGGACTCTTACTTGTCCAGCCTGGGCCGGGCGCATGCGCCAGGTGTTGTGCAAGTGCAACATCCGTGATCATTCGCGGACCGTTCGGGGTCGGTCGGGGCCCGCGGGGGCACGGCGGGACACGCTCCCACCGCGCTGCCCGGATGACGGCCGGATTGGAACCGGGGGCCGGTCATCCGCGAGGATGGGGACATGACCGCCCAGATTCTCGACGGCAAGGCCACCGCAGCCGCGATCAAGTCCGAACTGACCGCCCGCGTGGCGGCGCTGAAGGAGAAGGGCGTCACGCCCGGCCTCGGCACCATCCTGGTCGGGGACGACCCCGGCAGCCAGAAGTACGTCGCCGGCAAGCACCGCGACTGCGCCCAGGTCGGCATCGCCTCCATCCAGCGCGAGCTTCCGGCCACGGCGACACAGGAGGAGATCGAGGCGGTCGTCCGCGAACTGAACGAGGACCCGTCCTGCACCGGGTACATCGTCCAGCTGCCGCTGCCCAAGGGCATCGACGAGAACCGCATCCTGGAGCTGATGGACCCCGACAAGGACGCCGACGGTCTGCACCCGATGAACCTCGGGCGTCTGGTCCTGAACGAGCCGGCCCCGCTGCCCTGCACGCCCAACGGCATCCTCACCCTGCTGCGCCGGCACGGCGTGGAGATCAAGGGCGCGGAGGTCGTGGTCGTCGGACGCGGTGTCACCATCGGCCGGCCGATGCCGCTGCTGCTCACCCGGCGCAGCGAGAACGCGACCGTGACCCAGTGTCACACCGGCACCCGCGACCTGTCCGCCCACCTCAAGCGCGCGGACATCGTCGTCGCCGCCGCCGGCTCCGCACACCTGGTCCGCCCGGAGGACGTCAAGCCGGGCGCGGCCGTCCTCGACGTCGGCGTCTCCCGCAACGCCGAGGGCAAGATCGTCGGCGATGTCCACCCCGGCGTGGCCGAGGTGGCCGGCTGGATCTCCCCGAACCCCGGCGGCGTCGGCCCGATGACCCGGGCCCAGCTGCTCGTCAACGTGGTCGAGGCGGCGGAGCGCAGTGCCGGCTGAGGACAGGGCGACCCGGGCGGGGGCGAAGGCGAGGCCGGAGGCGGAGGCAGAGGCAAGGACGCAGGCGAGGACGCAGGCGAGGACGCAGGCGAGTGCCCTCGCGCAGTCCGGTGACCCGGCCTCCGGCACGGACGCCACGGACCGGCCCGAGCCCCCGGCCGGGAACGGTGCCGAGGACGCGGCGGGAAACGGCCCCCAGCGGGCGGCCGGCAAGGGGCCCGAGTCCCCGGCCGGAAACGGGTCCCAGCGTGCGGCCGGCAGCGGACCCGGACGTACGGCCGAGAGCGGACCCGAGGGCGGGGCCGGGAAGGGACCCGAGGGCGGGGCCGGGAAGGGACCCGAGGGCGGGGCCGGGAAGGAACCCGAGGGCGGGGCCGGAAGCGGACCCGAGCGTGCGGCCGAGAGCGGACCCGAGGGCGTGGCCGGGGACGGAGGCGACGGGGTGGCCCGGCGGTTCGAGGAGGGCGTGGTCCGTGACGCGGTCAGCGCGCCCGACACCGACGGCGTACCGCGGCGCACCACCCGCCGCTTCCCGCTGTTCACGAAGGACACCGCGCGCCCCGAGGGCGGCGGCCGGGCCGCGTCGGGTGACGCGCCGGCGCCCGCCCGGCAGTGGCCGATCCTCGCCGTGGTCGGCCTGGTCGGCATCGGACTGCTGCTGACCGCGCTGGACGTGTTCCGGATCGGGACGCTGCTCATCGGCATCGCGCTGCTGGGCGGCGCGGTGCTGCGCTGGCTGCTGCCCGACGTCGGCATGCTCGCCGTGCGCTCCCGCTTCACGGACATCGTCACCTACGGCGTACTGGGCCTGGCGATCGCCCTGCTGGCGCTGATGGTCCAGCCCAAGCCGCTGCTGGAGATCCCGTTCCTGAAGGACACCCTGCACTTCACGGTCAGCAACTGAGGCGGCGGCCCGTCCTCTCCCCGTTGTCGAGGGCGGGCCGCCGCCGGGAACCACCCTGCTCGACACCGGACGGCACGATCAACGGCTGTCCGGGCGCTGTGGCACGGAAGTGACCGTTCCGGCAAGGAGTCCCGGAACGGTGACCGTCCGCTGATGGGACACTGGACGCCGACCCGTGCGCGTGCCACCGTGCATGCTCGCGACTTCTGTGCTCCTGTGCGCCCCCACCCCGGGAACTGAGATCCTGACCGGGCGCATCCCTGTGGGTAGCCAGATCGGGGACTCGGCAGAGGGCACCGGCACGGGGAACAATCAGCACGTCACCCGGGGGGAAGAGGGGGAAGCAATGCCTCGTTGGAAGGCCTTGCCGGACGAACTCGATCCGCAGATCAAGGAGTTCGCCAGCCAGTTGCGTCGCCTCGTGGACCGCAGCGAGCTGAACATCGCCGCGCTGGCCGACGCCACCGGCTACAGCAAGACGTCCTGGGAGAGGTATCTCAACGGCCGCCTGCTCGCGCCCAAGGGCGCGATCGTGGCCCTGGCCGAGGTGACCGGGACCAATCCGGTGCACCTCACCACCATGTGGGAGCTGGCCGAGCGCGCCTGGAGCCGCTCGGAGATGCGGCACGACATGACCATGGAGGCCATCCGCATCTCCCAGGCACGTGCCGCGCTCGGTGAGCTGGGGACGCCTTCCGGGGAGGCGAAGCACTCCCGGAACGCCAAGGGGGGCCGGGCGGGCGGCCGCAGGGGCGGCGGCCACGCGACGGCCACCCCGGGGATCGCCGGGCCGGCCGGTGTGTCGCCCACGCTCCCGCCGGGTGTGCCGGCCCAGCCGACGGCCGCGGACAGCTCGGACAGCTCGGACAGATCGGACAGCGCGCACGCACCGCGCGGCGGACGCGGCGCGGCGCGGCGCGGCCACTCCCCCGGGGCGGGCTCCGCCACGCCGCCCGGTATGTCGTCCGGCGCGGCCCCCGGCGCGGCCTCCGACGAGTCGGAGGCCAACTCGTGGCGGCTCGCCGGGTACCGGGGGCCGTCGCCGGTCGGCGGCCGGGCAGCGGACACCCCCCTGGCCCGCCCCGGGGGGCCGGGCGGACCGGTGTACGGGGCGCGGGGACCGGGCGCCGGGGCCGTGCACGGCGCGGGCCCGGTCGGCGTACCGGCCGCCGCGGGCCCGTACGGTGAGCCGCCGCGGAGCCGCGGCCGGGCGCGCGGGCGTTCCGCCGGGGACGGCGGCAAGCGGCTGACCACGTTCGTCGCGGGGGTCGTCGGCGTACTCGTCGTGATCGTGGGCGCCTTCTTCCTGCTGAACGGCGGCGACGGCGAGAAGAACGACGCCGCGAAGCCGTCCCCGTCGCCGACCGCGAGCACCGACCCGGACCTGCCGCCCGGCGTGAAGTGCAGCGGGGACGGTTGCACCGGCAAGGACGCCGAGGTCATGGGCTGCGGCGGCGACCTGGTCACCACGGCGCGGACGGCCACCGTCGGCACGGCCGTCGTCGAGGTCCGCTACAGCAAGACGTGCGGTGCCGCCTGGGGCCGGGTCACCCAGGCCGGCCAGGGCGACGAGGTGCGGGTGAGCGTGGGCAGGGCCGAGGAGACCGGCACGATCACCGCGGCCGGGGACACGGTGGCGTACACCCCGATGGTGGCGGTGAAGAGCGCGGCCGACGCCACGGCCTGCGTGACGCTGGCGTCCGGGCAGAACGGCTGCACGGCGAAGTAGCCGAAGCGGCGGCACGGGTCGGCGCCCGCCGGACCGCACCGGGCCGCGGCCCGACTCCGGCCCGCGGCGCGGAAATCACCCCGTCCGGCATGCATGGCCCGCGTGATCCCGGGCACGCGAGAAGTACCCCCACGGGAGTCCGGCAACGGTATCCCGAACGGCGGCCGCCTTCGTCCCCCTCTCCCGGACGGGCGGCCGCCTCTCATGGGTGGCGTGCGCGCCGGTCCGTGGCGGCGTGCGCACCGGGTCACGGGTGCCGTGTGCGCCGACCGGTGGGGCTGTGGGCCGGGCCACACCGACCCGGACGCCGGGGGTTGCGGATGCGCGATAGCCTGACCGCTGGATCGATCTCTTGATACCAAGAGATCGATCAAACGTAGCGGGGCAGGGACGCCCCACCGCCAGCTGTCATACGGAGAACGCCATGACCCGCACTCCCGTGAACGTCACCGTCACCGGCGCGGCCGGCCAGATCGGTTACGCACTGCTCTTCCGCATCGCCTCCGGCCAGCTGCTCGGCGCGGACGTGCCGGTCAAGCTGCGCCTGCTGGAGATCACCCCGGCGCTGAAGGCCGCCGAGGGCACGGCGATGGAGCTGGACGACTGCGCGTTCCCGCTCCTGCAGGGCATCGAGATCACCGACGACCCGAACGTCGCCTTCGACGGCGCCAACGTCGCCCTCCTGGTCGGCGCCCGTCCGCGCACCAAGGGCATGGAGCGCGGCGACCTCCTGGAGGCCAACGGCGGCATCTTCAAGCCGCAGGGCAAGGCCATCAACGACCACGCCGCCGACGACATCCGCGTCCTGGTGGTCGGCAACCCGGCCAACACCAACGCGCTGATCGCCCAGGCCGCCGCCCCGGACGTACCGGCCGAGCGGTTCACGGCGATGACCCGCCTGGACCACAACCGCGCGCTGACCCAGCTGTCGAAGAAGACCGGCGTCGCGGTCTCCGAGATCAAGAAGCTGACGATCTGGGGCAACCACTCCGCCACCCAGTACCCGGACATCTTCCACGCCACCGTCGCCGGCAAGAACGCCGCCGAGGTCGTCAACGACGAGAAGTGGCTGGCCGAAAACTTCATCCCGACCGTCGCCAAGCGCGGTGCGGCGATCATCGAGGCCCGCGGCGCCTCGTCGGCCGCCTCCGCCGCCAACGCCGCCATCGACCACGTCTACTCCTGGGTCAACGGCACCCCGGAGGGCGACTGGGTCTCCATGGGCATCCCGTCGGACGGCTCCTACGGCGTCCCGGAGGGCCTGATCTCCTCCTTCCCGGTCACCGTCAAGGACGGCAAGTACGAGATCGTCCAGGGCCTGGAGATCAACGACTTCTCCCGCGCCCGCATCGACGCCTCCGTCAAGGAGCTGGCGGAGGAGCGCGAGGCGGTCCGCGGCCTCGGCCTCATCTGATCCGGCATCCGATCCGCGTTTCTCCCCGAGGGCCCCGTCGTCGTACGGGGCCCTTCTCATGGCCGCATCGCCGTGCCGGGCGATGCCTTTTGTTCTGTTTGTCCGTATCTTCAGTGACGCGGCGCACTTTCAGCCACGGATCCCGCATGCATGGTCAGGCTCTGGGCAGGGGCTTACGGTCCCGAGAGTGACACGCGTGTGACACAGGGACGCTGAACAGGAACGGAAGGCAGTACCGGATCATGGCGGACACGACGGAACTTCAGGTATCCCGGACGCGGCAGACCATTCATGCGGGAGGGGAATGGCTGGAAGCGTCCTCCGGTGCCACCCGCGAGATCATCGATCCTGCGGACGGCCGACCGTTCGCCGTGGTGGCGGAGGGCGACGAGAAGGACGCCGACCTCGCGGTGGCAGCCGCCCGGCGCGCCTTCGACGAGGGCGAGTGGCCGCGCACCCCGATCGTGGAGCGCGCCGCCCTGCTGCGCCGCGTCGCCGACCTGCTGGTGCGCGACCGGGAGAAGATCGGCCTGCTGGAGAGCCGCGACGCGGGCAAGACCGTCGAGGAGGGCCGGGTCGACGTCGACTGCGTCGCCGACGCCTTCCGCTACTTCGCGGACCTGGTCGCCGGCGAGGCGCCCGGCCGGGTCGTCGACGCGGGCTCGCCCGACATCCACAGCGTCGTCGTGCACGAGCCGGTCGGCGTCTGCGCGATGATCACGCCCTGGAACTACCCGCTGCTCCAGGCCAGCTGGAAGGTGGCCCCGGCGCTCGCGGCGGGCAACACCTTCGTCATCAAGCCCAGCGAGGTCACCCCGCTGACGACGGTCGCCATGATCGAGCTGCTGATCGAGGCGGGGCTGCCCGCCGGCGTGGCCAACATCGTCACCGGCCCCGGCCACACCGTCGGCGCCCGGCTCGCCGAGCACCCCGACGTCGACCTGATCTCCTTCACCGGCGGTCTGGTCAGCGGCACCAAGGTGGCGCAGGCCGCCGCGCCCACCGTCAAGAAGGTCGCCCTCGAACTCGGCGGCAAGAACCCGAACGTCGTCTTCGCCGACGCCTGCGCCACCGACGAGGGCTTCGACACGGCCGTCGACCAGGCCCTCAACGCGGCCTTCATCCACAGCGGCCAGGTCTGCTCGGCGGGCGCCCGGCTGATCATCGAGGAGTCGGTCCGGGAGCGGTTCGTGGCCGAACTGGCCCGGCGCGCCGAGAAGATCCGGCTCGGCCGCGGCACCGAGGACGGCGTCGAGTGCGGCCCGATGGTCTCCGAGCAGCAGCGCGCCAAGACCGAGGAGTACGTCGCCTCCGCGCTGGCCGAGGGCGCCGTGCTGCGCTGCGGCGGCAAGCGCCCCGAGCCGTCCGACGTACGGCCCGCGGAGGGCTACTTCTACGAGCCGACCCTCCTCGACCGGTGCCACCGCGACATGCGCGTCGTCCGGGAGGAGGTCTTCGGACCGGTCCTCACCGTCGAGACGTTCAGCACCGAGGACGAGGCGGTCACCCTCGCCAACGACACCGAGTACGGGCTCGCGGGCGCCGTGTGGACCGCCGACGCCGGCCGCGCCCGGCGCGTCGCGGCCCGGCTGCGCCACGGCACCATCTGGATCAACGACTTCCACCCCTACCTCCCGCAGGCGGAGTGGGGCGGCTTCGGCAAGAGCGGCACCGGCCGCGAGCTCGGCCCGGCCGGCCTCGCCGAGTACCGCGAGACCAAGCACGTCTACCAGAACCTCGCGCCCAAGCCGGTGCGCTGGTTCGCGGGCTGAGCGCCCGCCGGTCCGCCGGCCCGCACCCCCGCCGGCGGGCCGCCGTCCCGTGGACCGGCCGGGCCGCCGTCCCGCGGCCCGGCACCGCCGGTCCGGTCCGCGCGGCCCCGTCGCCCTGAACGTTCCCTCCCGCACCCCTCCAGAAGTGAGTACCCCATGCCCGAGAACACCCGTGAGTACGACTACGTCGTGATCGGCGGCGGAACGGCAGGTTCCGTCATCGCCTCCCGGCTCACCGAGAACCCGGACGTCACCGTCGCCCTCATCGAGGGCGGCCCCAGCGACGTAGGCCGCGACGACGTGCTGACCCTGCGCCGCTGGATGGGCCTGCTCGGCGGCGAGCTGGACTACGACTACCCGACCACCGAACAGCCGCGCGGCAACTCCCACATCCGGCACAGCCGCGCCCGGGTGCTCGGCGGCTGCTCCTCCCACAACACCCTCATCGCCTTCAAGCCGCTGCCCTCCGACTGGGACGAGTGGGAGGCGGCCGGCGCCACGGGCTGGGGCGCGGTGCAGATGGAGGCGTACTACGCCCGGCTGCTCAACAACATCGTGCCGGTCGACGAGAAGGACCGGAACGCCATCGCCCGCGACTTCGTCGACGCCGCCCAGGCCGCGCTCGGCGTGCCGCGCGTCGAGGGCTTCAACAAGAAGCCCTTCCACGAGGGCGTCGGCTTCTTCGACCTCGCCTACCACCCCGAGAACAACAAGCGCTCCTCGGCGTCGGTGGCGTACCTGCACCCGGTGATGGACGAACGGCCCAACCTCACGATCATGCTGGAGACCTGGGCGTACAAGCTCCAGCTGAACGGCACCCGCGCCGAGGGCGTCCACGTGCGCACCAAGGACGGCGAGGAGATCCTGGTCAAGGCCCGGGGCGAGGTCGTGCTGTCGGCCGGCGCCGTCGACTCGCCGCGGCTGCTGATGCACTCCGGCATCGGCCCCCGGGCCGACCTGGAGGCCCTCGGCATCCCGGTCGTGCACGACCTGCCCGGCGTCGGCGAGAACCTGCTCGACCACCCCGAGTCGGTGATCGTGTGGGAGACCAACGGGCCCATCCCGGACAACTCCGCGATGGACTCCGACGCCGGTCTCTTCGTGCGCCGCGACCCCCAGCACGCGGGCCCCGACCTGATGTTCCACTTCTACCAGATCCCGTTCACGGACAATCCGGAGCGACTGGGCTACCAGCGGCCGGAGTTCGGCGTCTCCATGACCCCGAACATCCCCAAGCCCAAGAGCCGCGGCCGGCTCTACCTGACCAGCGCCGACCCCGAGGTCAAGCCCGCGCTGGACTTCCGCTACTTCACCGACGAGGACGACTACGACGGCCGTACCCTCGTCGACGGCATCAGGATCGCGCGCGAGATCGCCAAGACCCAGCCGCTGGCCGGCTGGCTCAAGCGCGAGGTGGCCCCCGGCCCGGACGTCACCGGTGACGAGGAGCTGAGCGAGTACGCCCGCAAGGTCGCCCACACCGTCTACCACCCGGCGGGCACCTGCAGGATGGGCGCCGCCGGCGACGAACTGGCCGTCGTCGACCCCGAGCTGCGCATCCGCGGCCTGGAGGGCATCCGCATCGCCGACGCCTCCGTCTTCCCGACCATGACCGCCGTCAACCCGATGATCGGCGTGCTCATGGTCGGGGAGCGCGCCGTCGAGCTGATCGGCGGTGACGCCTGATGGGCACGGGCACCGACGCCGCGATAGCCACGGACGCGGCCGTCTTCTCCGTCGAGGGCCTGTGGAAGGTCTTCGGCCCGAAGGCGGACCGCGTCCCCGCCGACCCCGAACTGGCCGCCCTCGACGCCGCCGAACTGCGCTCCCGCACCGGCTGCACCGCCGCCGTCCGGGACGTCTCCTTCGACGTGCGCAAGGGCGAGGTCTTCGTCGTCATGGGCCTGTCCGGCTCCGGCAAGTCCACGCTGGTGCGCTGCCTGACCCGGCTCGTCGAACCGACCGCCGGCACCATCGCCATCGACGGGGAGGACGTCCGCGCCATGGACCGGGCCCGGCTGCGCGAACTGCGCCGCCACCGCGCCGCGATGGTCTTCCAGCACTTCGGCCTGCTCCCGCACCGCACGGTCCTCGACAACGTCGCCTACGGCCTCCAGATCCAGGGCATGAGCCGCGCCGAACGGCGTGCCAAGGCCGCCGAGGTCGTCGCCAAGGTCGGCCTGGAGGGCCTGGAGCACCGCCGCCCGAGCCAGCTCTCCGGCGGCCAGCGGCAGCGCGTCGGCCTCGCCCGCGCCCTCGCCGTCGACCCCGAAGTGCTGCTGTTCGACGAGCCGTTCAGCGCGCTCGACCCGCTGATCCGGCGCGACATGCAGGAGGAGGTCGTCCGGCTGCACCGGGACGAGGGCCGCACCATGGTCTTCATCACCCACGACCTCCAGGAGGCCCTGAAGCTGGGCGACCGGATCGCGCTGATGCGCGACGGCCGCGTCGTACAGCTCGGCACCCCCGAGGAGATCGTCGGATCACCCGCCGACGACTACGTCCGCGAGTTCGTCCGCGACGTCCCGCGCGAGCAGGTCATGACGGTCCGTACGGCCATGCGCCCCGCCGCGTCGGCCAACGAGGCGGGCGCCGGACCGGCGGTACGCCCCGACGCCACCGTCTCCGAGGCCATCGAGGCCGTCGCCCGCGCGGGCTCCCCGGCCCGCGTGATGGACGACGGCCGCTGCCTCGGCGTGGTCGACGCGAGCGACCTGCTCGGCGTCGTCGCCGGAACCGCGCCCCTGGCGGGCGCCGTGCCCGCCCAGGGAGGCGAGCGCCGCGCGAAGGAGGCGGAGCCGGCCGAGGAGGCCGTCTGATGGCCACGGTCACCGCGGCCTCCGCCCCGCGCACCGCCCTGCGCACCACCCTGCGCGGCGTACTGCGCCACCGGGCCGTCCGCAAGCTGCTGCTGCTCGCCCTCGTCGCGGCGGTCCTCGGGCCGCTCGCCCACGCCCAGTGGTCCGGCGGCAGCTGGCCGAGCGCGCTCACCGTCGACGTCTCCGAGCCGCTGGGCCGGGCCAGCGACTGGATCATCGACAACCGCGACAGCCACCCGCTGTTCCTGTACTTCTTCGGCCACGTCAGCAACGTGGTCGTGGTCTGCGTACGCGCCGTCTACCTCGCCCTCCTCGCCGTCGGCTGGGCCGGGGTCACGGCGCTCGGCGGCCTGATCGCCTGGCGCGTGGCCGGGCCGAAGCCGGCCCTGGGCACGGCGGTGGCGTTCCTGGCCTGCGGTCTGCTCGGCATGTGGGTGCCGACCATGCAGACCCTCGCCCTGATGGTGGTGGCCGTCGCCGCGTCCGTCGTCGTCGGCGCCCTGCTGGGGCTGGCCGCCGGACTGTCCGACCGGATGGACCGCGCCCTGCGCCCGGTGCTCGACACCATGCAGGTGCTGCCGGCCTTCGCCTACCTCCTCCCGGTGGTCCTGGTGTTCGGCATCGGCGTCCCCGCCGCCGTCCTGGCCACCGTCGTCTACGCCGCCCCGCCCATGGCCCGGCTCACCGCCCTCGGCCTGCGCGGCGCCGACAAGGAGGTGCTGGAGGCCGTCGAGTCCCTCGGCACCACCGCCCGGCAGCGGCTGCTGACCGCCCGCATCCCGCTGGCCCGCAAGGAACTCCTCCTCGGCCTCAACCAGACGATCATGATGGCGCTGTCCATGGCCGTCATCGCCTCCGTGATCGGCGCCGGCGGCCTCGGCGACCGCGTCTACCAGGCCCTCGCCTCGGTCGACGTCGGCGCCGCCCTCGCGGCCGGCATCCCGATCGTGCTGCTCGCCGTCGTCCTGGACCGGGTTACCGGCGCCGCGGGGAAGGGGCGTGGTGAGACCGGCAGATCGCCGCTGACCTGGCTGTCCGCCGCGGTCGCCGCCGTCGCCGTGGCGGTCGGCGGGCGCCTGCTGGGCCGCCTGGAGTGGCCCGGTGCCCTGATCGTGGACATCGCCGAGCCGGTCAACCGCGCCGTCGACTGGATGACCGCCCACCTGTACTCGGGCGTTCCCGTCGTCGGCGGCACCGCCGACTGGGCCGGCCGCTTCACCACCTGGGTCCTGGACCCGGTCCGCGACGGCCTCCAGTGGCTGCCCTGGTGGTCCCTGCTGCTCATCGTGGCCGCCCTGGCCTGGCTGATCGGCACCTGGCGCACCGCGCTCACCGCCGTCCTCGCCATGGCCGCGATCGGCGTGCTCGGCGTGTGGGACCCGTCCCTGGACACCCTCTCCCAGGTCCTGGCGGCCGTCGCCGTCACCCTCGTGCTGGGCGTCGCGACCGGCATCGCCGCCGCCCGCAGCGACCGCGTCGAGCGGCTGCTGCGGCCCGTGCTGGACGTGTTCCAGACGATGCCGCAGTTCGTGTACCTGATCCCGGTCGTCGCCCTGTTCGGCGTCGGCCGTGCCCCCGCCGTGGCCGCCGCGGTCGTCTACGCCCTGCCGGCGGTGGTCCGCATCACCGCCCAGGGCCTGCGCCAGGTCGACCCGGCCGCGCTGGAGTCGGCCCGCTCGCTCGGCGCCACCGGCGGACAGCAGCTGCGCCAGGTCCAGCTGCCGCTGGCCCGGCGGTCGCTGCTGCTCGCCGTCAACCAGGGCGTCGTCCTGGTCCTCGCCGTCGTCATCATCGGCGGCCTGGTCGGCGGCGGCGCCCTCGGCTACCAGGTCGTCTTCGGCCTCGCCCAGGGCGACCTGGCGACCGGGCTGGTGGCCGGCGCGGCGATCGTCTGCCTCGGCCTGATGCTCGACCGGGTGACCCAGCCGACCGCGCGCCGTACGAAGAAGGGAGCGTGACATGCGATTCCGTACCACCACCGCGGTGGCCGCCGGCTCCGCGCTCCTGCTGCTGACCGGCTGCGGCGCGGCCGACATGACCAAGCAGGCGTCACCGTTCGCGGGCGCGGAGGGCGCCAGGACGGTGACCCTGTCCGTGCAGTCCTGGGTCGGCGCCCAGGCCAACGTGGCCGTCGCCGAGTACCTGCTGGAGCACGAACTCGGCTACCGCGTCGACACCGTCCAGGTCGACGAGGTCCCCGCCTGGGACGCGCTCAGCCAGGGCCGGGTCGACGCCATCCTGGAGGACTGGGGCCACCCCGAGCAGGAACAGCGGTACGTCGAGGACAAGAAGACGATCGTGAACGGCGGCGACCTCGGCGTCACCGGGCACATCGGCTGGTTCGTCCCGACGTACTTCGCGAAGAAGCACCCGGACGTCACCGACTGGAAGAACCTCGACAAGTACGCCGACCGCTTCCGCACCCCGGAGAGCGGCGGCAAGGGCCAGCTGCTGGACGGCTCCCCGTCCTACGTCACCAACGACAAGGCCCTGGTGAAGAACCTCGACCTGGACTACAAGGTCGTCTTCGCCGGCTCCGAGGCGGCCCAGATCACCCAGATCCAGCAGTTCGCCAAGGAGAAGAAGCCCTTCCTGACGTACTGGTACACCCCGCAGTGGCTGTTCAAGAGGGTCCCGATGACGGAGGTGAAGCTCCCGCCGTACCGGGAGGGCTGCGACGCCGACCCGGAGAAGGTGGCCTGCGCCTACCCGCACACCCAGCTGCAGAAGTACCTCAACGCCGACTTCGCCGAGAACGGCGGCGACGCGGCCGAGCTGCTCAAGAACTTCCGGTGGACCACCGAGGACCAGAACGAGGTCTCCCTGATGATCGCCGAGCAGAAGATGGCGCCCGAGGACGCGGCGAGGAAGTGGGTGGACAGCCACGAGTCCGTATGGAAGGAGTGGCTGCCCTGACCCGCCTCACAGGCGCGCGGCGATCTCCCGCAGCGCCTCGGCCGCGCGGCGCTGGAGCCCCGGCCCGAACGTGATCCGGGTGGCCCCGAGTTCGCCGAGTTCGGCGGGCGAGGGGCCGTCCCCGGGTGTGGCGAACACGTTCACCGGCCCCTGGATGCCGGACCGCAGCAGGGGCAGTACGTCCGCCGGGGCGCCGATCGGGTACACGCAGTCGGCGCCCGCGGCGACGTACAGCGCGGCCCGCTCGATCGCCCGGCCGGGGTCCGTGACCCCCCGGACGAAGGTGTCGACGCGGGCGTTGACGAACAGCCGGTCCCCGGCCGCCGCCCGCACCTCGGCGAGCCGGTCGGCGTGCTCGTGCGGGTCCTTGAGCACCCCGTCCTCGGAGTCCTCCAGGTTGCAGCCCACGGCACCCGCCTCCAGCAGCCGCTCCACCAGCTCCTCCGGCGGCAGCCCGTAGCCGCCCTCGACGTCCGCGGACACCGGCACCTCCACGGACCGCGCGATCCGCGCCACCGCCGCGAACATCTCGTCGGCCGGCGTCCGCCCGTCCTCGTACCCGAGCGAGGCGGCGACCCCGGCGCTGGGCGTCGCGAGCGCCGGGAACCCGGCCTCGGCGAACACCCGGGCGCTGGCGGCGTCCCAGGGGCCGGGCAGGACGAGGGGATCGCCGGGCGCCCGGCCGCGATGCAGGGCGCGGAAAGCCTCGGCCTTGCTCACCATCGCGTGCTCCCCGGGGGAATCCGCCGGCCGACCATCAGCCGGTTCCAGCTGTTGACGGCGGTGATCAGCGCGACCAGGTGGGCGAGCCGGGGCGCGTCGAAGTGCCGGGCGGCCCGCCGGTGGACCTCGTCCGGCACGAAGCCCTCCGTGAGGACCGTGACGGCCTCGGTCAGCTCCAGCGCCGCACGCTCCCGTTCGTCGAAGACCTCCCCGGCCTCCTCCCAGGCGTCCAGCAGATCGAGCTGCCTCCCCCAGTCTCGGCTTCGCTCGACCGGGGGCACCCCCCTGCTCACGCCGTGCTCGCGGGCGATCGTCAGATGCATGTCCAGGCAGAACGCGCAGTGGTTGAGCTGCGAGGCGCGGATCTGCACCAGCTCGGCGAGACCGGGGTCGCCGAAACCCCGCTTCGCGGCGGCGCTCACGGCCTGGAGAGCCGACCGCACCCCGTCGTCGAGCAGCGTCGTACGGGCCGTCACGCGTGCTGCCCCGGCCGGTAGTGGCCCGGCGTCCGGCGCGTGGTCACACCGAACCGGTTCCACGCGTTGATCACCGTGATCGCGGCGATCAGCTGCGCCAGCTCCGCCTCCTCGAAGTGCCCGGCCGCCCTCTCGTACACCTCGTCCGGCACGAACCCGTCCGTCAGCACGGTCACGGCCTCCGTCAGCTCCAGCGCCGCCAGCTCCTTCTCCGTGTAGAAGTGCCGCGACTCCTCCCAGGCGCTCAGCTGCACGATCCGCTCCACGCTCTCGCCCGCCGCGAGCGCGTCCTTGGTGTGCATGTCCAGGCAGAAGGCGCAGTGGTTGAGCTGCGAGGCGCGGATCTTCACCAGCTCGCGCAGCTTGGGGTCGAGCCCGCGCCCGGCCGCCGCGTCGAGCCGGAGCATCGCCTTGAAGACGTCGGGCGCCAGCGCGGCCCAGTCCATCCGGGGCGCGGGCTCGGCGGCGTACTCGGTGGTCGTCGTGGTGTCGTCGATCGTCATGCCTCGACCCTAGGAACGAAGCAGCCCAGGAGTATGGTCCATTTCCATGGCGGAACCATGGGCCACTCTGGGCATCGACCTGCACCTGGAACCGACCGGCCCGGGCCTGCGCCGCGGGCTGACCGACGCCCTGCGCGAGGCCGTGCGCACCGGACGCCTGGCCCCCGGCACCCGCCTGCCGTCCTCCCGCACCCTCGCCGCCGACCTCGGCATCGCGCGCAACACCGTCGCCGACGCCTACGCCGGCCTCGTCGCCGAGGGCTGGCTCACCGCCCGCCAGGGCTCGGGCACCCGGGTGGCCGACCGTCCGGTCACCGTCCCGGCGGCCGACGCCCTCCGCCCCCGCGATCCCGCCCGCCCCGCCTACGACCTGCGGCCCGGCACCCCCGACCTGGCCGCCTTCCCGCGCGCCGAGTGGCTCAAGGCGGCCCGCCGCGCCCTCGCCGCCGCCCCCAACGACGCCCTCGGCTACGGCGACCCGCGCGGCCGGCCCGAGCTGCGCGCCGCGCTCGCCGGGTACCTGTCCCGGGCGCGGGGGGTGCGCGCCGACCCCGAACGCGTGCTCGTCTGCTCCGGGTTCGGACACGCCCTGCAACTGATCGGCACCGTGCTGCGGGCGCGCGGCGTGCACACGGTCGCGGTCGAGTCGTACGGCCTCCACCAGCACCGCGACCTGCTGACCGAGGCCGGCCTGCGCACCGTCCCGCTGCCCTTCGACGACCGGGGCACCGACCCGGGCACGCCCCCGGCGGAGGCCGGCGCCGTCCTGCTCACCCCCGCCCACCAGTTCCCGATGGGCATGGCCCTGCACCCCGACCGCAGGGCCGCCGTCGCCGACTGGGCCCGGCGCACCGGCGCCCTGGTCCTGGAGGACGACTACGACGGCGAGTTCCGCTACGACCGCCAGCCCGTCGGCGCCCTCCAGGGCCTCGACCCCGACCGGGTCGTCTACCTCGGCACCGCCAGCAAGTCCCTCGCCCCCGGCCTGCGGCTGGCCTGGGCCGTGCTGCCGCCGGAGCTCGCCGAGCGGACGGTGGCGGCCAAGGGCGGTACCGACACCTGCGGCGTGCTGGAGCAGCTGACCCTCGCGGAGTTCCTCACCTCCGGCGCCTACGACCGGCACGTCCGCGCCGCCCGGCTGCGCTACCGGCGCCGCCGCGACGCCCTGGTGGCCGCGCTCGCCGCCCGCGCGCCCGAGGTGCGGGCCACGGGCATCGCGGCCGGGCTGCACGCGGTGCTGCGGCTGCCGCCCGGCACCGAGCAGGCCGTGGTCCAGGCGGCGGCCTGGCAGCAGCTCGCCCTCTTCGGCCTGGCCGGATTCCGCCACCCGCAGGCGGTCACCGAACCCCTCGACGCGGTGGTCGTCGGCTACGGCACCCCGCCGGATCATGCCTGGGCGGGGGCCCTGGACGCCCTGTGCCGCGCACTGCCGTAAAGTCCTGCCCCGGCAAAGCTCGTACGGCAGTCCGATATGAGGGGGAGTCAGGATGGCGGAAACACGACGACGGCTGCGTTCGAGCACGGTGGCACTCGGCAGCATGGGGGTCCTCGCGGTGGCCCTGACGTCGTGCGGCTCGGAACCGGACCGCCGCTGCGTGGACCGCGACAACTATGACTTCCTCAACGGCTACAAGGTGGTCGCGGACAAGCACTGCACGTCCTCCGTCTCCTCCGGCCGCAAGAGCCGGGCGAGGGTCGGGGACGCCGACTGGTACTACGACGCCGACGTCACCGCCGGCCGGGCCGACGACGGCACCTTCAGCCGCGAGGAGGCCGTCGACCGCGGCGGCTTCGGCTGCTCCGGCAGCGGCAGCGGCGGCGGCTGAGCCGTGGAGCGCCGCACCATCGAGCCCCGCCCGGGCTGGCAGCGGACGGTCGAGGAACAGGGGTGCGTCTACCCCCTGACCCGCTATCCCGACGGCTCGCTGCGTCCCTACTGGGACGAGAGCGCCTACTACGTCTTCTCCCTCGACGAGATCGAGGCGATGGAGGAGGACGTCGAGGAACTGCACCGCATGTGCCTGGCGGCGGCCGGGCACATCGTCGCCGAGGACCGCTTCGCCGACCTCGGCATCACCGACCCGCGGGTGGCCGGCGCGGTGGCCGAGGCCTGGCACCGCCGCGCCGAACTCCCCTCCCTCTACGGCCGCTTCGACCTGCGCTACGACGGCACGGGGCCCGCGAAGCTCCTGGAGTACAACGCCGACACCCCCACGTCCCTCGTGGAGGCGGCGTCCCCCCAGTGGTTCTGGATGGAGGAGCGCTTCCCCGGCTCCGACCAGTGGAACTCCCTGCACGAGCGGCTGATCGACGCCTGGCGGAAGCAGTCGGCCCTGCTGCCGCCCGGCGGGCCCCTGTACTTCGCGAACTCCGAGGCCGACGAGCTGGGCGAGGACCTGATGACGGTCGCCTACCTCAAGGAGACCGCCGAACAGGCCGGCCTCGCCACCGAGTGGATCTCCATGGAGGAGATCGGCTGGGACCGCCTCTCCGGCCGCTTCGTGGACGGCAGGCTCCGCTTCATCCGCAGCATCTTCAAGCTCTACCCCTGGGAATGGCTGACGGCCGACCGCTTCGCCGGCCACGTCCTGGACACCCTCGACAACGGCGGCGGCACCGGCTCCACCCTGTGGATCGAGCCGGCCTGGAAGATGCTGCTGAGCAACAAGGCCCTGCTGGCGATCCTCTGGGAGCTGTACCCCGGTCACCCCAACCTGCTGCCCGCCTACCTGGACGGCCCGCGCGAGCTGGCGCGGACCACGGGCTGGGTCGCCAAGCCGCTGCTGGGCCGCGAGGGCGCGGGCGTGACGGTCCACGAGCCCGGCACCGAGCCGGCCCCGCGCGAGGAACCCTGCTGCTACCAGGCGCTGGCCCCGCTGCCCGACTTCGACGGCAACCGCGTGGTGCTGGGCGCCTGGATGGTGGAGAACGAGTCGGCGGGCCTCGGCATCCGGGAGTCGTCGGGCCTGGTCACCGACGAGTACGCGCGTTTCCTGCCGCACGTGATCCGGTGACCGCCCCGCTCGTATGGTGGACGCCGGGCCACCGCGCCGAGGGCTGCCCGGTAGGCTGACCGAGGGCCGTGACTGGCGCGCTGGGATGGGACGGACCATCGGGGAGCGGCCCGTACGGGAATGTGTGCCGTGCGCCTGGGCCGAACCGTGTACGCCGAACGCCACGTCCGGAGGTCCCTGATGTCTGACCCGTCCGCGCCCCTGTCCCAGGAGTCCACCGCCTACCGCGCCGCCCTCGACGTCATCCGCGCCGTCGAGCCGCGAGTCGCCGACGCCATCGGCCAAGAGGTCGCCGACCAGCGCGAGATGCTCAAGCTGATCGCCTCGGAGAACTACGCCTCCCCGGCCACGCTGCTGGCGATGGGCAACTGGTTCAGCGACAAGTACGCCGAGGGCACCGTCGGCCGCCGCTTCTACGCCGGCTGCCGCAACGTCGACACCGTGGAGTCCCTCGCCGCCGAGCACGCCCGCGAACTGTTCGGCGCCCGCCACGCCTACGTCCAGCCGCACTCCGGCATCGACGCCAACCTGGTCGCCTTCTGGGCGGTCCTCGCCGACCGCGTCGAGGCGCCCTTCCTCCAGAAGACCGGCGTCCGCCAGATCAGCGACCTCTCCGAGGCCGACTGGGCCGAGCTGCGCCAGGCCTTCGGCAACCAGCGCATGCTCGGCATGTCCCTGGACGCCGGCGGCCACCTCACCCACGGCTTCCGCCCGAACATCTCCGGCAAGACGTTCGACCAGCGCTCCTACGGCACCGACCCGGCCACCGGCCTGATCGACTACGAGGCCCTGCGTGCCCAGGCCCGCGAGTTCAAGCCGCTGATCATCGTCGCCGGTTACTCCGCCTACCCCCGCCTGGTGAACTTCCGGATCATGCGCGAGATCGCCGACGAGGTCGGCGCGACCCTCATGGTCGACATGGCGCACTTCGCGGGCCTGGTCGCGGGCAAGGTGCTGACCGGCGACTTCGACCCGGTGCCGCACGCCCAGATCGTGACGACCACCACCCACAAGTCGCTGCGCGGCCCGCGCGGCGGCATGGTGCTGTGCGACGACTCCCTCAGGGACCAGGTGGACCGCGGCTGCCCGATGGTCCTCGGCGGCCCCCTCCCGCACGTCATGGCCGCCAAGGCCGTCGCCCTGGCGGAGGCCCGGCAGCCCGCCTTCCAGGACTACGCCCAGCGCATCGTCGACAACTCCCGCGCCCTCGCCGAGGGCCTGATGCGCCGCGGCGCCACGCTGGTGACCGGCGGCACCGACAACCACCTCAACCTGATCGACGTCGCCGGCTCCTACGGCCTCACCGGCCGCCAGGCCGAGGCCGCCCTGCTGGACTCCGGCATCGTCACCAACCGCAACGCCATCCCGGCCGACCCCAACGGCGCCTGGTACACGTCCGGCATCCGCATCGGCACCCCCGCGCTCACCACCCGGGGCCTCGGCACGGCGGAGATGGACGAGGTGGCGGGCCTGATCGACCGCGTCCTGACGACGACGGAGGCGGGCACCACGAAGTCGGGCGCCCCGTCGAAGGCGTCCCACGTGCTGGACGAGAAGGTGGCCCAGGAGATCGCCCAGCGCGCCACGGACCTGGTGAAGGGCTTCCCCCTGTACCCGGAGATCGACCTCGGCTGAGCCGACCTGACGGGCGCGGGCCGTTTCGACGTGCGGGCACCGCCGGGTGGCCGCGACCCGCCCACCACGGCCCGCAGTTCCCCACGCACAGACCTCCCCCAGCTCTCTGAGACAATGAAAAGCATGGCGACAGACCGACCCCGCGTGCTCTCCGGTATCCAGCCCACCGCCGGCTCGTTCCACCTCGGGAACTACCTCGGCGCCGTCCGCCAGTGGGTGGCCCTCCAGGAGACCCACGACGCGTTCTACATGGTCGTCGACCTGCACGCGATCACGGTCCCGCAGGACCCGAAGGAACTGCGCGCCAACACCCGCCTGGCCGCCGCCCAGCTGCTGGCGGCCGGACTGGACCCGGACCGCTGCACGCTGTTCGTCCAGAGCCACGTCCCCGAGCACGCCCAGCTCGCCTGGGTCATGAACTGCCTCACCGGCTTCGGCGAGGCCAGCCGCATGACCCAGTTCAAGGACAAGTCCGCCAAGCAGGGCGCCGACCGCGCCTCCGTCGGCCTGTTCACCTACCCGGTCCTCCAGGTCGCGGACATCCTGCTCTACCAGGCCAACGAGGTGCCGGTCGGCGAGGACCAGCGCCAGCACATCGAGCTGACCCGCGACCTCGCCGAGCGCTTCAACGGCCGCTACGGCCAGACCTTCACCCTCCCGAAGCCGTACATCCTCAAGGAGACGGCGAAGATCTACGACCTCCAGGACCCGTCGATCAAGATGAGCAAGTCGGCGTCCACGCCGAAGGGCCTGATCAACCTCCTGGACGAGCCGAAGACCACCGCCAAGAAGGTCAAGAGCGCGGTCACCGACACCGACACCGTCGTCCGCTACGACGCGGAGCACAAGCCGGGCGTCAGCAACCTCCTCACCATCTACGCGACCCTCACCGGCGCGGGCATCGCCGAGCTGGAGGAGAAGTACGCCGGCAAGGGCTACGGCGCGCTCAAGACCGACCTCGCCGAGGTCATGGTCGACTTCGCGGCGCCGTTCCGCGAGCGCACCCAGCAGTACCTGGACGACCCCGAGACGCTGGACTCGCTCCTGGCCAAGGGCGCGGAGAAGGCCCGTGCGGTCGCCGCGGAGACCCTGGCCCAGGCGTACGAGCGGGTGGGCTTCCTGCCCGCCAAGCACTGAGCTGCGCCCCCGAGCGCCGCACATCACGTCCGTTGCGCCTGCCCCCGGCACGGTCGTGGCCGTACAGTCGATAACCGGGTGTCCGACAGAACGACAGGAGACGACGTGGGGACCGTAACGATCGGTGTCTCGATCGCGGTCCCGGAGCCCCACGGCAGCCGGCTGCAGCAGCTGCGCGCGGGCTTCGGCGACGCCGCGGCGCACGGTATCCCCACGCACGTCACCCTGCTGCCGCCGACGGAGGCCGACGCGGCGGCGCTCCCCGTGATCGAGGCGCACCTGGCACGGGTGGCGTCCGCCGGGCGGCCGTTCCCGATGCGGCTGTCCGGCACCGGGACCTTCCGGCCGCTGTCGCCGGTGGTCTTCGTCCGGGTGGTGGAGGGCGTCGAGGACTGCACCTGGCTCCAGCAGCAGATCCGGGACGCCTCCGGGCCCCTCGCCCGCGAGCTGCAGTTCCCGTACCACCCGCACGTGACGGTGGCGCACGGCATCGAGGAGGCGGCGATGGACCGCGCCTTCGAGGAGCTGGCCGACTACGCGGCCCAGTGGCCGTGCACCGGTTTCGCGCTCTACGAGCAGGGCGCCGACGGCGTCTGGCGCAAGCTGCGCGAGTTCCCCTTCGGCAGCGCGGTCGTCCCGCCACAGGCGGGACACGCGGCGCGCGGCTCCCTGCCCACGCGCTAGGGTCCCGGTCCGCCGGCCGGTCCCTAGACCGGCAGCCTCCGGAACAGCGGGCGCGGCAGATGCCGCAGCGCCGACATCACCACCCGCAGCGCGCCCGGCACCCACACCGTCTCCGTGCGGCGCCTGAGCCCCAGCTCGACGGCCGCCGCCACCGCCTCCGGCGTGGTGGCCAGCGGTGCCTCCTCCATCCCGGCCGTCATCCTCGACCGCACGAACCCGGGGCGCACCACCATCACGTGCACGCCGGTGCCGTGCAGCGCGTCGCCCAGCCCCTGGGCGAAGGCGTCCAGGCCGGCCTTGCTGGAGCCGTAGATGAAGTTGGCCCGGCGGGCCCGCTCGCCGGCCACCGAGGACAGCACGACCAGCGAGCCGTGCCCCTGGGCCTGCAGGGCGCGGGCGCACACCAGCCCGGCCGACACGGCGCCCGTGTAGTTGGTCTGCGCGACCCGCACGGCGCTCACCGGCTCCCGCTCGTCGTGCGCCTGGTCGCCGAGGATGCCGAAGGCGAGCAGCACCATGTCGACGTCGCCCTCCGCGAAGACCTTGCCGAGCGCCTCCTCGTGCGACTCGGGGTCCAGCGCGTCGAAGGCGACGGTCTGCACGGTGGCGCCGAGGCCGCGCAGCTGTTCGGCGGCCTCTTCCAGACCCGGCGAGGGCCGCCCGGCCAGCCACACCGTGCGGGTGCGGCGGGCGATCAGCCGGCGTGCGGTGGCCAGCGCGATCTCGGACGTACCGCCGAGGACGAGCAGGGACTGAGGGAGGCCGAAGGCGTCCTTCACGGCAGCTCCAAGAGAGTCAGAGGGAGAGTCGGCGGGACAGGTCGGAGACGAACACCCCGCGCGGGTCCAGCTCCGCGCGCAGGGCGCGGAAGTCGTCCAGGCGGGGGTACATCGCGGCGAGCAGCTCCGGCCGCAGCCGGGAGTCCTTGGCGAGGTAGACCCGGCCGCCGGCCGCGGCGACCTCCTCGTCCAGCTCGTCGAGGAAGGCGCCGAGGCCGGGCAGGCTCGCCGGGATGTCCAGGGCGAGGGTCCAGCCGGGCACGGGGAAGGACAGCCAGCCCGCGTCGGCGTCCCCGAAGCGTTTGAGGACGGCCAGGAAGGACGGGCAGCGGCGCTCGGAGATGCGGCGCACGATGCGGCGCAGGGCGTCCTCCTGGCCGTAGCCGACGACGAACTGGTACTGCACGAAGCCGCCGCGGCCGTAGATCCGGTTCCAGTGGGGGACGCCGTCCAGGGGGTGGAAGAAGGTGGAGATCCGCTGGAGCTGGCCGCGGCGCGCGCGGGGCGCCTTGCGGTACCACAGCTCGTTGAACAGGCCCACGGTCGTGCGGCTGAGCAGGCCCTCCGGGACCAGGGCGGGGGCGGCCGGGAGGCGGGAGGTGCGGAAGGCCAGCGCCCGCGCGCGTGAGCGCTCCGGCAGCGCCTCCAGGGGCGCGTGGTCGCCGCGGGTGAGCACCGCCCGGCCGGTCGCCGCGCCGCGCGCGAGCAGGTCGATCCAGGCGACGGAGTAGCGGTAGTGGTGGTCGGTGGCGGCGAGCCGGGCCATCAGGTCGTCCAGGTCGCTCGCCCGCTCGGTGTCGACGGACATCAGCGCCGTCCGGACCGGCTGGAGCCGCACCGTCGCGGTCAGGATCACCCCGGTCAGCCCCATGCCGCCGGCGGTCGCGTCGAACAGGGGCGTGCCGCGGGCCACCGAGCGGACCTGCCCGTCGGCGGTGAGCAGCTCCAGGGACAGCACATGGCGGGCGAAGGAGCCGGAGACGTGGTGGTTCTTGCCGTGGATGTCGGCGCCGATGGCCCCGCCGACGGTCACATAGCGGGTGCCCGGCGTCACCGGCACGAACCAGCCGAGCGGCAGCAGCACCTCCATCAGCCGGTGCAGGGAGACGCCCGCGTCGCACAGCACGGTGCCGCCCTCGACGTCGATCGCGTGGATGCGGTCCAGGCCGGTCATGTCCAGCACGGCGCCGCCCGCGTTCTGCGCCGCGTCGCCGTACGCCCGCCCCAGCCCTCTCGGGATGCCGCCGCGGGCCCCGCAGTCCCGGACGGCGGCCGCGGCCTCCTCGTACGTCCGGGGACGGATCAGCCGGGCGGCGGTGGGGGCGGTGCGGCCCCACCCGGTGACGGAAACGGTGGTGTCGACGGGCATGGCGGCGACCGTATCGCCGATGCATGAGCGATTGGTTACGGAACATCCCATTCATCCCCGAAACGGGTGATTAATGGGATGTCGCACCGTATTCCCGGAGTTTTTCCAGGCCTTCGGCCCGGTCGGCAGGAACAGTCGGTCCACATGGACCTGGACCACCGGATCGTCACCGCGCTCAGGGCGTACGGCGGGGACCCGCGCGTGGCCGGCGCCGCGCGCGCCCTGTCCTGGGCCGGGGAGCACGGGGCGCTGTGGCTCGCGGCGGGGCTCACCGGAGCCGCCGCGGACGGCGCCCGGCGCGGCGCCTGGCTGCGCGGCACCGCCCTCACCGCGGGAGCACACCTCGTCAGCATGGGGGTGAAACGGGTGGTGCGCCGCCCGCGCCCGGCGCACGTCGAGCCCTTGGTGCGCACCGCCGGGCGGCACTCCTTCCCCAGCTCGCACGCCACCTCGGCCGCCGCCGCGGCCGTCGCCTTCGGCGCGCTCGGCCCGCGCCGGGCCCGCGCGCTGTGGCCGCTGGCCGCCGCCGTGTGCCTGTCCCGGCTGGTCGTCGGCGTCCACTACCCCTCCGACGTGGCCGCGGGCGCCGCCCTGGGCGTCCTGACGGCCCGGCTCGGCGCCGACTGGATGAGAGGAGCCGCCCGTGGCTGACACGGCCGTCCTGCACCAGCGCACCACCCGCGAGCAGCCCCCCGCACCGCCCCGCAGAGGCGGCCTCCTCGGCGGGCTGCTCAGGACCGCGCGCCCCCGGCAGTGGGTCAAGAACGTCCTCGTGGTCGCCGCCCCGGCCGCCGCGGGGGAGCTGTTCTCCCGGCACGCGCTGACCCGGACCGCCCTGGTCTTCGTCCTGTTCACCGCCTGCGCCGCCGCCGTCTACCTGGTCAACGACGCCCGCGACGCCGACGCCGACCGCGCCCACCCGGTCAAGCGCCACCGCCCGGTCGCCGCCGGGCAGGTCCCGGTGCCGGTCGCGTACGCCGTCGGGGGCACTCTCGGCGTGCTCGCGCCGGTCGCCGCCGCATGGCTGTGCCCGCCCTCCGTGGCGCTCCTGCTGGCCGCGTACCTCGTGATGCAACTGGCCTACTGCGTCAGCCTCAAGCACGTCCTGGTCGTCGACCTCGCCGTGGTCACCACCGGCTTCCTGATGCGGGCGATGATCGGCGGGCTCGCGCTCGGCATCCCGCTGTCCCGCTGGTTCCTCATCACCACCGGCTTCGGTGCGCTGTTCATGGTGTCGGCCAAGCGCTACTCCGAGGCCGTGCAGATGGCCGGCAAGGCGGGCGCCACCCGCGCCCTGCTCACCGAGTACACCACCGGCTACCTGCGTTTCGTCTGGCAGCTCGCGGCCGGTGTCGCCGTCCTCGCCTACTGCCTGTGGGCCATGGAGGAGGGCGGTGTCCCGCACACCAGCGTGCTGCCCTGGCGCCAGCTGTCCATGGTCGCCTTCATCCTCGCCATCCTGCGCTACGCCGTCTTCGCCGACCGCGGCACCGCCGGGGAGCCCGAGGACGTGGTCCTGCGCGACCGGGCGCTCGCCATGATCGGCGTGGCGTGGGTGGCCATGTACGCCCTGGCGGTGGTGAATTGGTAGCCGACCGGCGCGAACTCATCGGGTTCGCCACCGTCGGCCTGTGCGCCTACGCCACCGACCTCGCCCTCTTCACCGTCCTGCGCGGACCGGCCGGCGTCGACCCGCTCACCGCCAAGGCGCTGTCCTTCGTCGCGGGCTGCTCGGTGGCGTACGCGGGCAACGCGCTCGGCACCTACCGGCACACCCGGCCCCGGGGGCTGCGCCCGTACGCCCTGTTCTTCGCGGTCAACATCGCCGGGGCCGCCGTACAACTGCTCTGCCTGGCCGTCAGCCACTACGGTCTCGGCCTCACCTCGCAGACCGCCGACACCGTCTCCGGAGCGGGAGTCGGCATGGCGCTGGCCACACTCCTGCGCTTCTGGGGCACAAGAACACTGGTCTTCCGAGCCGGTGGAGACGACGGGCCGCCGACCGAACGGAACGAACGGAACGAACGGAACGAACGGAACGGGCGGACCGGGCTGAGCGAGCGGACAGGGGGCAGGGTCGGATCATGGACTGGCTGAAAAAGCTTCCCGTGGTGGGGCCGTGGGTGTCCCGGCTGACGATGACGCACGCCTGGCGGTCGTACGAGCGGCTGGACCGGGTGAAGTGGGCGCGGCTGTCCGCCGCCATGACCTTCACCAGCTTCGTCGCGCTGTTCCCGCTGCTCGCCCTGGCCGGCGCCATCACCGCCGCCACCCTCAGCAAGGAGCAGCAGGACCGGATCCAGGACACGATCGCCGAACAGATCCCCGGCATCTCCGACCAGCTGAACATCGAGGGCCTGGTGGAGAACGCCGGCACCGTCGGCATCATCGCGGGCGTCCTGCTGCTGTTCACCGGCATCGGCTGGATCGACGCCGTCCGGGGCTGTCTGCGCGCCGTGTGGGAACTGCCCGACGAGGAGGAGAACCCGGTGCTGCACCGGGCCAAGGACGCGGGCATCCTGGTCGGCCTCGGCGGTGCGCTGCTGGTCACGATCGCGATCTCCACCGTCGCCTCGGCGCTGGTCGGCTGGATCATCCGCCAACTGGGCATGGACAGCGGCGGCGTCGGCGGGGTCCTGCTCCACATCGCCGCGTTCGCCGTCGCCGTCCTCGCCGACTTCCTGGTCCTGCTGTACGTCCTCGGGCTGCTGCCCGGTGCCGAGCCGCCGCGCCGCCGCCTGGTGGTGGCCGCACTGATCGGCGCGGTCGGCTTCGAACTGCTCAAGCTGCTGATCAGCGGTTACATGCAGGGCGTGGCCGCGAAGAGCATGTACGGCGCGTTCGGCGTGCCCGTGGCCCTGCTGCTGTGGATCAACTTCACCTGCAAGCTGGTGCTGTTCTGCGCCGCCTGGACGGCGACGGGCGGCAAGGAGCAGGAGGGCGCGCTCAGGGACGGCTCCGGCGACGCACCAGATCGGGCAGCGGCCACCGGCGGTTGACGAGGAACACGCCGCCCGCGAGCAGCACCAGCACCCCGCCGCTGATCGCCAGCGCGGTCCCGATGCCGCTGGACCCGTCCGCCGTCGCGGCGCCGGCCACCGGCTCGGTCCCCACCGCCCCCGTCCGGGCCTCCGTGCCGCCCGCCTCCCCGGAGGCGTCCGCGCCCGGAGAGGCGCTCGGCAGCACGGCGCTCCTCGGCGGCACCAGCTCGCCCACCGGCTCGACCTTTCCGGCCGCCTTGAAGCCCCAGTCGAACAGCCGGGCGGTCTCCTTGTAGACCTCGTTGCGCTCGTCCTTCTCCGGGTGCATGACCGTCACGAGCAGCACCTTGCCGCCCTGCTCGGCGACGCCGGTGAAGGTGGAGCCCGCGTTGGTGGTGCTGCCGTTCTTCACCCCGGCGATGCCCGGATAGACCTCGACGTCCGTGTCGCCGGTGAGCAGACGGTTGGTGTTCTGAATCTCGGAGGACTCGCGGGTCGTCTTGCCCTTCTCGTTCTTCGTCGTCTTGCCCGGGAACTTCGCGCGGACGGTCGAGGCGTACTCGCGGAAGTCCTTCTTCTGCATCCCGGACCGCGCGATCAGGGTCAGGTCGTACGCGGAGGAGACCTGGCCCGGCGCGTCGTAGCCGTCCGGGCTGACCACGTGCGTGTCGAGGGCCTGGAGCTCCCCGGCGTGTTCGTTCATCTCCGCGACGGTGCCCTCCAGGCCCCCGTCGTTCATGGCGGACAGCACGTGCACCGCGTCGTTGCCGGAGCGCAGGAACACCCCGAGCCACAGGTCGTGGACCGTGTACGTCTCGCCCTCCTTGACGCCGACCATGCTGGAGCCGGGGCCGACGCCCGCCAGGTCGGAGGGGACGACCTTGTGCTTCAGGGAGCCGGGGAACTTCGGCAGCAGCGTGTCGGCGAACAGCATCTTCAGGGTGCTCGCCGGGGCCAGCCGCCAGTGCGCGTTGTGCGCGGCGAGCACATCGCCGGACTCCGCGTCGGCCACTATCCAGGAGCGGGCGGTGACGTCCTTGGGCAGCACCGGCACGCCGCTCGCGAGGTTGACCTGCGTCCCCGGCTGCCCGAGCCGGGCGCCGCCGACGGTGGACATCTTCGCCGGGGGAGTGGCCGACGGACTCGCCGACGGGCTCGCCGAGGGGCTCGCCGACTCGCTCCCCGAGGGGCTCGGGGCCGCGTGCGCGGCGGGCGCGGCCAACGCGAGCGACGAGGCGGTGATCAGGGCGGCGGAGGCGACCAGCAAGGAGCGCCTGGCGGTCTTCTTGGGTGCGGGCACGACGGAGAACGTACCTCCCGCGCGCCGGGAAGTCCCGTCCCCGTCCCCCTCCCCACCCCGCAGGCGGTTCCGGACGCGAGACGGCGATACTGGAACCATGCTGTGCCGGTTCGGGGGACGACTCCCGGACCCCCGGCCGACCTCGGGTGCCCGGCGCTGCGATGAAAGGTGCGAAGTTGTGAAGCTCAGCCGCCCCGTCTCCTGGTTCCTGCTCGCCTTCGGGGTGTGGAGCTGGGTCATCTGGATCACTTTCGTCAACAACCTGTTCAAGGACAGCAGCGGACTCGCCTTCGAGGACGGCGACCCCACGGCGTACTTCTGGGTGCACCTGACGCTCGCCATCGTTTCCTTCGTATTGGGGACGGCCATCGGGGTCATCGGGTTGCGTGGTCTGCGCGCACTGCGTCGCACGTCATAACTGAGGGGATACGACGGCATGGTGGTCGTCTTCGGGCTCGTCGCGCTGGCCGTGGTGGGCGTCCTGGTGGCCGGGAACTGGTACGTGTGGCGCCGCCTGTTCCGCGACACGACCCGAGGTCCGGGCCCGGTACGCCGGCTGGGCGCGGTGCTGATCGCCGGAGGCTGGGTCCTGACGGTCGGTGCCCTCGTCGCCGAGCGCGCGGGCGCCCCCTTCCGGCTCCAGCAGGTGCTGGCCTGGCCGGGCTTCCTCTGGCTGGCCCTGTCGCTCTACCTGCTGCTGGCGGTGGCGGTGGGGGAGCTGCCACGACCGCTGCTGCGGCGTCTGCTGGAGCGGCGCGCCGCCGCGCGGCAGCGCGCCCGGGCCGTCCCCGCCCCGGCGCCCGAGCGCATACCGGCGTGCACGGCGCCCCCGAGGACGCCGGAAGCGGAGCCTGTGGCTCCACAGTCGGGGCCGCAGCCGGAGCGGGGTCCGGAGCCGGAGTCGGGGGCGGGCCGGGAGCAGGACCGCGGGCCGGCGCCCGAGGACCCGCCCCCGGGCCGTCCGCCCGCCGCGGTCTCCCGCCGCCTCTTCGTCTCCCGGGTGATCGGCGGTGCCGCCGCCGCGGCGGCCGTGGGCACCGTCGGGTACGGGACGTACGACGTGCTGCGCGGCCCGGGCGTGAAGCGGGTCACCGTGCCGCTGGCCAAGCTGCCGCGCGCCGCCCACGGTTACCGCATCGCCGTGGTCAGCGACATCCACCTGGGCCCGGTGCTCGGCCGGGGCTTCGCCCAGAAGGTCGTCGACACGATCAACTCCACCCAGCCCGACCTGATCGCGGTCGTCGGCGACCTGGTGGACGGCAGTGTGCAGGACCTCGG
Organism: Streptomyces hamibioticus; assembly: GCF_047946815.1. NCBI lineage: Bacteria > Bacillati > Actinomycetota > Actinomycetes > Kitasatosporales > Streptomycetaceae > Streptomyces > Streptomyces hamibioticus. Next base: position 2,858,987 of record NZ_JBKKQY010000001.1, on the reverse strand, counting down.
CCCGGCCGCGGCACCGCTCGCCCGGCTGAAGGCCCGGCACGGCAGCTTCTTCGTCACCGGCAACCACGAGTACTTCTCGGGCGCCGAGCAGTGGGTCGACGAGGTCCGGCGCCTGGGCCTGCGCCCACTGGAGAACGCCCGCACGGCACTGCCCCACTTCGACCTGGCCGGCGTCAACGACGTGGCGGGCGAGGACGAGGGCCAGGGCCCCGACTTCGCCCGCGCCCTCGGCGACCGGGACCGTGCCCGCGCGTGCGTGCTGCTCGCCCACCAGCCGGTGCAGATCCACGAGGCCGTCGACCACGGCGTCGACCTCCAGCTCTCCGGCCACACCCACGGCGGCCAGCTCTGGCCCGGCACGCTGATCGCAGGCGCCGCCAACCCCACGCTCGCCGGCCTGGAGCGCTACGGCGACACCCAGCTGTACGTCAGCCGGGGCGCCGGTGCCTGGGGCCCGCCGACGCGCGTGGGCGCGCCGTCGGACATCACGGTGATCGAACTGGCGTCACGGCAGGCCTGAACGGAGCCGCCCGCCTACCCGGCCGCCGCTCCGGCGCCGTCCGGCCCGGCGTCGGTGGGGGCTGCCGGGGCGGGGGCGGCGGCAGGCTCCTCCTCGCGCCGCCAGGTGAGGTGCACCTGGAGATGTCCCTGGGCGCCGGTCCGGGCCAGTACCGCGCCCACTCCCGCGTCGAGCTGGATGCCGAAGTCGACGGTGACCTCGTCGGGGCGCTGGGGCAGATCACGCATCCGGCGGACGGTGAGCGCCGCGATGCCGCGCACCTGCTCCAGGGCCGCGGCGAAGGACCCGGTCGCCCGGGCCACCAGGTCGGACGGCGTCGCCGCGTCCACCACACCGACGTCGACCCGCTCCAGTTCCGCGACGACCGAGTCCCCGTCACCCAGGTCGAAACGCACCAGAGTCCCCATGCTGCCCCCTCATCCCGCCGGTCCGAACGGCCCCCTCACCGTAGCGGCCGGGCGGTCCGGCGGCAGCCGACTCGGCGCACCGGGTGCCAGGTGGGAAAGAATCCGGCCTCCGTGGCCGCCAGGAGCCCCTTTCGGCATGGCTCTTGGCGGGCCACTATAGAAAGAGCGCCTGCGCTGGGCCGGGCCGCGGGCCGGAGCCGACAAGGGGGAAGTGTGACGTGAGGTTGTCTGCGACCGACGACATCGAGACCGGCCTTGTCGACCTCAGCGACTGGGGCTTCCAGGAGGTCCTGGCACTCAGTGACCCCCGAGTCGTACAGGCGCAGGACAGCCTGCTCCGGGAACTCGTGAACAAGGCGGTCGGGCAGGCGGGCCCGGGCGGGGGCGGCGGCAGTCCGCACTTCGCCACCCAGCGCCGGGTACAGGAGGAACTGGGCGCGGCCGGGGCACCCGCCTCCCCGCCCGGCCGACCGCCGCGTGCGGCCTCGTGCTGACCCGCCACCGCATCCCGGTCGGCGACCTGGACGACAGCGCGACCGGGCGGCTCACCGCACCCGCGGTGGCCCGCATCGTGGCGGCGGAGCGCAGCCGCCGGCTGCTGATGTTCCGTGCCGTCGCCGACGCCGAACGGCAAGCCCGCTTTGACGACGGCCCGTTGCCGCCGGTGGCCGAGGCCTTCGAGCTGCTCGCCCGGGCGGAACGTTCCTGCCCCGAAGTCGTCGGCGCGCTCCTCGCCCATCCGCCGGTCGGTGTCTGGGCCGTGCGCATCCTGCAACGCCTGCGCGGCGGCGGGGATCCGGACGGCGAGCCGCCGCTGTGGCACGAGCTGGGGTACGCGCACGCCCTGGCCGGCGCCGCCGCGCTGCGCGGCGGCCTGCGCGCGACGCTGCGCGTCCCCGCACGGTCGGGCACGGTCCCCCTGCCGACCCTGGGGCAGGCCCTCTTCCCCGGCACCCGGCACCACGCCTACGACGTCGCCGACCTGGACGTCGACGGTGCCCCGGCCGCCGCGCGCCTGACGCTGCGCGGAGTGTCCGCCCCGCTGCCGGCGGGCCCCGACGGGCCCGCAGTCCCCGCAGTCCCCGCGGACCCGGGCGCGGCGGACCGCACGGCGCCGTCCCGGCCGGTCTGGCGGCCGTCGCAGACCCTGGACTGGCCGGCCGGGACCCGGGCACCGGGCATCCGGCTGGAGGACACCGATCCCTACCGGGACTTCCGCGCCCCCCACCCGCCGTCCGCCCTGGCCGGCGGGGCGGAGCCGGCCCGGTGGCAGCGGCTGCTGGACGAGGCCGCGCAGGTCCTGGAGCGACGCCATCCGCATGCGGCACGCATGGTCGCGGCGGTGCTGACGACCCTGGTGCCGCTGCCCGCGATGCCCCGCTTCCAGACGTCGAGCGCCTCGTACGCCGAAGCCTTCGGCAGCGCTCTGCTCACCCTTCCCCAGGACGGTACGGACCTCGCCGTGACCCTGGTCCACGAGGCGCGGCACTCCGTGCTCAACGGCCTGGACCACCTGGTCCGCCTCGTCGAGGTCCCCGAGCCCGGGCGGCCGGAGCCCCTGCTCTACGCCCCGTGGCGCAGCGACCCACGGCCCCTGTGGGGACTGCTGCACGGCGCGTACGCCTTCACCGGTGTCGCGGAGTTCTGGCGGGCCGAGCGCGCTGCGCTGAGCGGACGCACCGCCGACCTCGCGCACTTCGAGTTCGCCTCGCTGCGCGGCGCCCTGACCGAGGTGTGCGCCACCCTGCCCGCACGGCAGGGCCTCACCGACTGGGGGCAGCGCCTCGTAGGGCATCTGGCGGACCAGGTCGCGCGGTGGGCCGGCGACGACGTACCGCGGACGGCGCTGGACCAGGCGCGTGCGGAACTCGTGGACCTGCGGGCCACCTGGCGGATACGCAACCTCCGGCCCGACCCGGCCGCTTGCCGCCGGCTGACCGACCGGTGGATGCGCGGCGGCGCCGCCGACCGGGCCGCCGTCCCCGGGCCGGCGCTGCGCGACCGCCCGCTGTTCGACTCCCCGGAACCGCGCGGCCAGTTGCGGCGGATCCTCCTGGCGGACGGCCCCGCCGCCCTGCGCGGCACGCCCGAGGACACCATCCCGTACCACCGCGACCCCGGCCTGCTCGACATCGACCGGACGCTGGTGCGCGGGGAGGCGGACGACGCCGTGCGGCAGTACCGCAAGGTGCTCACCGAAGACCCCGCCTGCCCGCCGGCCTGGATCGGACTGGGCCTCGCCCTGCGGGCCACCGGCCGGGACCGCGCCGCGCGTGCCCTGCTGGGGCGGCCGGAGGTGGTGCGCGCGGTGGCACTCGGGACGCGGTCGCGCACCGGCCGCCTGCCCGACCCGGCGGAACTCGCCGAGTGGCTGGAGGGCGTACCCGCCCTGTTCGCCTCCGACGCGTACGGGTGAGGCCCCGGGCGCCGCACACGGCCGACGCGTCCGGCGCCGCGTACGGGTGACGGCGCCCGCCGGGCCGGCCGGCGGACGCCCTCGGCGGGTCACATGGGCAGCGAGTCGATGTCGCAGTTGGCGATCTTCCGCTCGGCCGCCGCCAGGCAGGCCGGGTGCTCCGGTCCCAGCGTGCGCCGGTACCGCTCCAGCGTCTCCGTGTACAGCGGCTCCGCGTCGTCCTCCCGGCCGAGCAGCCGCAGCCCCAGGGAGAGGTTGAGCGCCATGGCCAGGCTGACCGGGTGCTCCTCGCCCATCCGCCGGCGGCAGTCCGCCAGCCCGCGCTGCGCGAGGTCCACCGACGCCTGGGTCTCCCCCAGTTCGTAGAGGTCGGCGACGAGGTTGGCCACGCAGGCCAGGGTGTTGGGGTGGTCGCCGCCCAGCAGCCGTGTCAGCCGCCGGTGCGCCGCCTCGTCCAGCGCCCGGGCCTTCTCCACCTTGCCCACCAGCCGCAGGCACACGGCGTGGTTGACCTCCGCCGCGATCGTGTGCGGATGGTCCTTGCCCAGCAGGTTGCGGTAACCGTCGACACCCTGCTGGCCCAGTTCCAGGGCACGGTCCAGGTCCCCGGAGTGGCGGACGTCGATGGCGTACGCGAGCAGGGAGTTGACCGTCGCCGGGTACTTGTCGCCGTACCGCCTGCGGAACAGGGCCAGCGCCTTGCCGGACAGCTCCAGCGCGGCGTCGTGGTGCCCCGCCCGCCGTTCGGCCACCGCGCGCATCTTGGTGGTGGCCATGGACGCCGGGTGCATCTCGCCGTAGTTGTAGTGGTAGCGGTCCGCCAGGTCCTCCACCATGTCGCGGGCCCGGACGTACTCCCCGGCCTCCTGCAGGTCGAGCACCACGGCCGCCAGCGTGGACAGGGTCGACTGGGCGTTCTCGCCCAGCTCCTCCACCTTGCGCCGGTGGGTGATCTGGTCGAGTTCCAGCGCCTGCTGGAACTCCCCGACGAACCGCAGGTTGAGCGCGTGCCGGTGGGCGGCGAGCAGGGTGGACAGGTCGTTGGGGCCGAAGAGGCGCTCACACGTCTCGTAGGCGTGCTTGTCGAGCTCCATCGACCGGTCGAACTCGCCCCGCAGCCGGTAGTCCCAGGCGAGCATGCTGGTGATCTCCAGCGTCGACTCGTGCTCCGGGCCCAGCACCTCCGTCATCGTGGCCAGTGTGCGCTGGTCCAGCTCGAAGGCCTCGGGGTAGCGGCCCAGGATGCGCAGCGCGTCGGTGAAGAGCTTGGCGGCGGCCAGGGTCTGCTCGGGGCTGCCCTCCGGCACGTTCTGCCAGGTGTGGTACGCCTGCTCGGCCAGGTCGAGCGAGCCCTGGTGGTCGCCCCACGAGAACATGTACTGGATCTCGTTGAGGACCAGCTGACGCACCCACGGGTCGGTCGACTCCACGGCCCGGCTGTGCAGCACGTGGGGCAGCAGCTCGCCGTACTGCTGCCACTGGTGCGAGGCCGTCGGTTCGCCCGGGTCGCCCTGGGCCAGCAGCCAGTGGGCACCGGTGCGCATCTGCCGGGTCAGCTCGCCCGGCATCTGGTTGATCAGCACCCGCTGGACCAGTCGGTGCAGCTGGATGGTGTTGGTGTTGTGGTTGATCCGGGCCAGCGCGTACCGGTTGATCTCGCGGATGGCCCGGCCGAGCCGGATCGGGTCGCTCAGCGCCACCCTCAGCTCCGCCGGTACGGGGGCGTCGCGGACGCCGGTGAACAGCCGGCGGGAGATCGGCTCCGGAGCGAAGAAGGCACACGCCTGGAGCAGTTGCAGGGCGGCCGGGTGGTTCTTGCGCAGCCGCTCCAGGGAGACGTTCCAGGCGGCGGCCACGGACAGCGGGTAGTCCGGCGGGGGGTCACTGAGCATCAGCTCGTTGGCCTGCTGCTCGAACAGGCGCAGGTACTCATCCGCCGGCATGCCGGTCTCGGCCAGCCACACGGCGGCCTGCTCGATCCCCAGGGGAAGGTCCCCGAGGGTCTCCGCGAGCCGGTCGGCCGTCTCGTCGTCCAGCATCGGCGCCCGCAACTGCAGCAGCGACCGGCTCTCCTCACGCGTGAACACGTCGACCTCCAGGGGACGTGCCGACGTGGCCCATTGGGCGTTGCGCGAGGTGACGAGAATACGGCCCGGGCCATTGGTGGGGAAAAAGTCGCGCACGGCCTCGGGGTTTTCTGCGTTGTCGAATACGAGAAGCCAATTCTTGTACGGCTCGCCGATGCGCAACGCCTCGATCACGGCCGGAACGGCCGTATTCGCCTCCCCGCTTCCCACATTCAGCCCAAGGCGGCCGGCCAGCATCACCAGGAACTGGCGGATCTGCTGCGGCTGTTCCGAGGGGATCCACCAGATGACCTGGTACTCGTGCATATGGCGGTAGACGTACTCCACGGCGAGCTGGGACTTGCCCACGCCCCCCATTCCCTGGAGCGCCTCGGGCAGCACCGCCGTGGTGCCCTCCTGGAGCCTGCGGTGCAGGTTCTCCAGCAGCTGGACCCGCCCGGTGAAGGCGCGGTTGCGCGGAGGGACATTTCCCCAGACGGGTGGCGGTTTCTGCAGCCCGTCACTCCTCGGTCCGACTGGTGCGGACTGCAAGCCGCTCACGGTCATGTTCCCTTCTCCATCGGATCCAGAATCTGCGACGTCGAACCCGGAATCCTCGGCCTCTCCGCCTAACGGGGCGCCTCGGCCCGAGGTTTCGGCCTCATTGACCGCGGGGGGAGGGGGAGGAGTTCGGGCGGCGTCCGCCGCCGACAGCTTGTCACTCAGTTGGGCCATGGCTGTCGCATACGGAGCGCCCATGGCCGCGAAGGCGGGAAAGGCGGAGGAGAACCATGGCTGTAACACTTCCACGGGCAGCCGGGCGGCGCGAGTCGGATCGCGCACCAGACGGCCCAGGTGGGAGAAGCTGCGGCCGACCGGTCCCTCCGCGGTGGCGGCGATGTGATCGGCGGCCAGCATGATGGCGAGGGCCGTCTCCCGGCGGGTGCCCTCCGACAGCAGCTCCCGGCGTAAGCCGTCGCCGATCTCCAGTTCCGCGCGCGCCTCGGCCGGGACCTCGCGGTCGGCGGGGATCTGTCGCAGCAGCCCGCTGATCAGCAGTTCGGCCACGTGCCAGGTACGGGCCTCGGGCAGCAGCCGGGTCTGCACCAGCCGGAGCAGCGACAGGTTCAGCAGGGGGAGGGCGGCACACAGCCGGGCCAGCCGGTAGGCGGTCGGGGAGAGGCGGGCGCGCAGGGTCCGGGCCCGTACCGCGGCGGGCGGCGGGTCGGCCGGCCGCGGGTCGGCGGGCGGGGCCGCGGCGGACGCGAACAGCGCCCGCACCTCGTAGGCGCCGGGGTGCTCGCCCGCCGTGAACCGGGCCCAGCGACCGAGCCCCTCCGGCGACAGCGGGAGCAGCGGCACCGCGGTGCCCGAGCCGGCGGGCTGCCGCCATCCGTCCTGGGGCGGCAGCGTGAACGGGTCACGCACCACCGACCAGGCGGCGTTGGGGGCGGCGGGACCGGGGCTGGCCAGCTCCACCCGCTCGGCATACGTACCGGTCCGGGCCCAGACGTGCTCCGGCAGGGTGTGCAGGACGGCGACGGGCAGGTCCCGGGCCCAGCGCGCCAGCGTGCGGGGTGCCGTCCCGTCCTCCCAGTGCCCGGCGTGGAGGTCGGAGAGCACCAGCAGCACCTGGCGCCCGTCGGCGGCGGGCACCGGGGGCCGGGCGGCGCCGGCCGGGGCGGACCAGTGGACCAGCCGCACATCGCGGAACGCCCCCGAGCCGTGCAGGGTGTCCCGCAGCCGCCCGGCCGTCGCCGTCCACAGCCGCATGGAGTCGCCCGAGTCGGCCAGCAGCGTCGCCGTCAGCCAGCGCTCCTCGGCCGGCTGCTGGCGGGGCAGCCACACACCGAGTTCGGCGGCGGTCTCGGCGGTCGCCTCCTCGTCCAGGCGGAGGCGGTGCGGTGCCTCGACCCGCCGCTTCAGCGGCAGCATCGCCTTCTCGACGGCCCGCGACCGGTCGAGCGCCAGCTGCCTGCCGAACTCCCCGAGCAGTGACTCCAGCCGGTCCGCCCGCGCGGGGCCGGACCGGGACGCGGAGGGCCGGGGGGTGCCGTTCGGCGGGGTGCCGTGCGGATCGGGGTCGAACGGGGCGTGCGCGGCGGCGGGCGGTGTCGTCCGCACGTCCTCCGGTTGACTCGGCTCGGTCGCGGCCGGGGCTCCCGGCCGGGGCGGGGGGCGCCGCTCGGCCACGTCGGGCCGCTCGGACCGGTCACCGCCCGCCGCGGCGTCGCCCTGCCCGTCCGCCGGACCGCCGTCGTGCCGGACCGCCCGTCGCAGCAGCCGCTCGCGCTGGACCGCGAGCCACAGCGCCTCACCGGCCTCGAACCACGTCGGTTCCGCGCCGTCGGGTGTTCCGCGCAGCCCGGCGCCCGAGGCGGCACCCGGCCCGTCACCGTCGCCCGCCCCGCCGTCCCGGAAGGGCAACCGGATCATCCAGCTTCGCCCTCGTCGAGTCGGCGCCACAGCGCGTGCAGCAGTTCGTTCCACGAACCCTCGTCGGGGCCCGACGGGGTGGTGCGCAGGAACTCGGAGTTGAGGAGCTGGTCGGCGGCGAGGGAACTGCCCGCCCGGGACCTGGCCAGGAAGTCGCGGATCATCGTCATCCGTCCCTCGCCGTCCTCGTGGGACAACTGGGCGGCGAGCATCGCCGCGAGCTGGTCGGCGTCCGGCGCCGGCAGGTCCAGGTACAGGCAACGGCGCAGGAACGCCGGGGGGAGCGACCGCTCGCCGTTGCTGGTGATGATCACGACGGGGAAGGCGGAGCAGCGCACCAGGCCGTGGTGGATCACCGCCGTGCCGTCGGGGTCGTCGGTGTGCACCTCGACGTCCGCCATCCGGGCGCGCACCCGGGCCAGCTCCGGGATCCGGTACTCGCCGTCCTCGAAGGCGCTCAGCAGATCACTGGCGAGGTCCGTGTCGGCCTTGTCGAACTCGTCGATCAGCAGCACCCGGGGCACCGCCCGGGGCAGCAGGGCCGTGCCGAGCGGCCCGAGCTGGATGTAGTCGCCGAGGTCGTGCAGAACCTCGGTCTCGACTCCCGCGGCCTGCTCCTTCGCGGCCTGGTCCGGGTCCGCCGCCGCGGGTGCGGCACCGCGCAGCGCTCCCCGGGCCGCGGCCTCCTGCACCCTGCCGATGGCGTCGTAGGAGTACAGGCCCTCCCGGAGCGTGCTGCGGCTGGTGATCGGCCAGCGTAAGACGCGGCCGAGCCCCAGCTCACGGGCGATGCAGTGGGCCAGGCTCGACTTGCCGATGCCGGGCGGGCCGGCCACGATCAGCGGGCGGCGCAGAAAGAGCGCGGCATTGACGAGGTCCAGCTCGCCGGCGGAGGCCCGCCGGGCCACCGGGGTGCCGACCGGCCCGAGGCGGCGGGTGAACTCGTCCTCGTCCCGCGGCGGTTCGGAGGTGATGACGGGGCCGCCGGAGAACCGGCGCCATGGCGGAGCCGCGGGCAGCACCTCGTTCAGGGGCGCTCCTTCGCGGGGTTGTCCCGTACCGCGGTAGATGTGCCAGGCGCCCGGATCGACGGCCACGCCGTCGGCCGCCGGACCGTGCAGACCCCGTTCGGTCATCAGCCCTCCCCCTCGCCCTGCGTCTTGCCCGTTCAGCGCACGTACGCACCTTTCCGCCGTCGGTCCCCGGCGCCCGCGCTCCGGTGGGCCCGACGTGGTTCGTCGGGTGTCCGGCGGAACCTCACAACGCCGGATCCGGGGCCTCGGGAAGGCGGTTCGGATCGTCCCACAGCACCGCTATGCGAGACCGGATGCAGCCCTGCCCATCGTCCCGTGGATCGGGAGCGAAGCGCAAGCGCGTGACATGGTCGAGAAGGGCTTCCCAGGCGCCCGTCTCGGCCACTCGTTCGGCGGCTGCGGTCTCCCGTGCGCCCAGATGCCCCTGATGCGCCCACAGGAGCACGGGCAGCCCCGCCTGCAGGCCGAGCATGAGTTCGCTGCGCCCCGCCGCGTCCTGAGGCGAGGAGCCGAGCGCCATCACGACGATGTCCGGGTTCTGCTTCAACTGGGCGTAAAGGAGCTGCTGTTGGGCGCCGTCGCCCTGCTTGCACCGGTGCACGCGCCCCTGCGTGCCGCGCGTGAGGACGTTCCAGCGCTCGTTCCAGACCCGGTGCAGCTGGAGTGCCTCCATGCGCTCCAGGCTTCTTATGACGACGTTGTAGTCGGCCCCGAGCGAAGGTGTGAACGACGCGTCACCGGCCACCTCGCCGAAGGGACTGCTCCGGGGCCAGTCCTCCACCGGCTCGTTGACCATGTCCACCGGAAGGATGAACTCCAGCACGACGCCGCCCTGATGGGTGCGCAGCCGGGCCTCCTCCTGGTCGACCAGCCGGGCCACGTGGGCCGGCACGTCCGCGAACGGCATCCGCCGGTCGTCGCGCTGGCGCGGCTCCCAGGTGTCGCCGGCGCTGGTCCAGCAGGTCAGCCAGACGTCCCGGCGCTGGTCCGAGCAGGGCTGGACCCGGACCACCACGTAGGCGGCGCCCTCGGTCTTGCGCCGCCAGGTGCCCGTGGCCCGGCGTGCCTCGCCCAGCGTGCGCATGGCGTCGACGCCCCGGGGCGTCACCGTGCGCACGTGGTGGCTGAGCCAGCGGCGCAGCGGGTCCCCGAGGCCGGGGCCGACGGCGCAGGCGACCTCCTCGACGAAGCGCACGGTCCGCGGCACCCCGTCCACCGGGACGTTGCACTGCTCCAGCAGTTCGTAGGCCTCCCACGCCGTGCGCACCGCGGCGGGCAGCGCGCCGAACTCCTCGCCCGCGACGAAGGCGAAGATCGCGGCCAGGTCCGGGACGGTCCGCCGGTCCAGGCCGCCGAGCAGCGCGGCCAGTTCGCCGCGCCGGCCGGGATCCGTGGCCGGCTGCACCGGTCCGTGGGCCAGGGCGGCCGCCTGTTCCGAGGGCAGGTCGTAGTCGGCGAGGAAGCGCACCGTCGCGGCCAGCTCCCGCCACCCGTCCGGCACGGTGCCGAAGGTGCGCACCATCTCGACGAGATGGGGCTTCTTGTCGTCGAACTCGGCCACCGACAGGCGCTGCCGCAGCCGGTCCAGGGCGGAGTCCACACAGAGCCGGCGCGATCTGAGGCTGTCCAGCACGGGCACCTTCATCAGCGCGTCCACCAGCTGCTCCGCCCGCTCGGCGCCGAACGGGTCCTCGAGGTCCGCGGGCCGCACCGCGTAGGCCGGGTAGTCACGCATGATCGGCCCCGTCGATGTCGGCGCCGGTCAGACGGTCCGGCCACAGCCGCCGCGCCTGCTCGGCGAAACGGCGTACGGAGAGGGTGTCGCCCTCCAGCTCCCGCACCGCCCGGACCAGTTCGCGCGGGCCGTCGGTGAAGTCACCGCAGCGGCGCACCAGGTGGTAGATCTGCAACCGGGGCCGGTCCTCGCGCGGGACGCCGCCGGAGATCCGGTCGGGGAGGAGGGACAGCAGCCCCCGGCCGCCGTCCGGGGCGGCGGCGCCGGTGGCCAGCAGGGAGTTGACGACGTCCCACGGCCCGGCCGGGGGACCGGGGGGCGGGTCGGCCGGGGGACCGGTACCGCCGTCGTCGGCCGGTGCCGCGTAGGGGGTGCCGGCCAGCAGGGCGAAGGGGACCATCCACGCGACGCGCGTAGGCACGGGCGCGGCGCGGTCCAGTACCGAGGAGACCACGCCGTACACCGCGCGGGCCCGTCGGTCCCACACGCCCGCGCCGCTGAACCCCCGCTCGATCCGGGCGCCCTGCCCGTCGCCGTCCAGCTGGAGCCAGTGCGGCTGCGGTCCGCCGGAGGCGACCGGGTGCGCCGACGCCCAGACGCCGTCCGGTACGTCGGCGGGGTGACCGAAGACCAGGACCGGCGCACCGGTCTCCGGGGCGGCGGCCGTCACGGGGGCGGGCGCGGTGCCGGGCGGCGGTGGCCCGGCGAGCCGTAACACGGCGAGGTCACCGGCCGGTGCGCGGCGGAACCAGCCGCCCTCCGCGACGCGGGCCGGCACCGGCGGGGTGCCCGGCGGGGCGGTGGGGAAGTCCACCTCCAGGGTTCCGGCCGGGGGCTCCTCCGTGCGGGGGCGGCGCAGTGCCGCCTCCACGACGTGTGCGCACGTGACGGCGAGCCCGTCGGCCAGCAGCACGGCCGCTCCGGCGACCGGCCTGCGCCGGTGTCCCGCGTCCCCCGGGGCGCGCGCGCCGCCCGCCGGGCTGCCGTCATGTCCGCCGACGAGGACCCGGATCCGCCACGGCGCCCCGTCGTCCCCCGCCCGGGCATCCTGCGTCGACCTGTCCGTCCCCGTTCGCACCACGTCCCTGTGTCCCCCTCACACACGCGTCGGGCAACGCCCCCGTGCTCACTGCCCCGGCCTGCCAGGTTAAGCCGAAGCAGCCTGCGTGGGTACGGTCCGTGCACGGCGGCCTCCCGGGCCGGCAGCGACGGAGACGCCCCCGAGGGGACATTCCCATCCCGTCCCTGTGGTCACACGCCCCGGGGCCCGGGGACCGGGACGATGGCTAGGACTGGACGCCCGGTGAGCGCTTCGCCGCGGGGTCGGGCAGGGCCCTCGTCATGCCCGGCAGGAAGTCCGTGAACAGCTCGTGCACCTCGCGCACCAGCGGACGCAGCACCCGGAAGCGGGCCAGCGCGACGCCCCGCGCGGTGAGCCGGGCGCCGCGTTCGGCGAGCCGGTAGCTGCGTTCGCGGCCCTCGGTGCGGTCGAAGATCCAGTACAGGACGAGGCCCATCTGCGCGAGCCACATCAACTCGGGGAGGATGTCCCGCAGCTCGGCGGGCACCTTGGTCTTCGCACCGGCCAGCACCGTCCGGTGCACGCTGATGGCCTCCAGGCGCGCATGCTCCGACTCCGGGGAGAACGGGCTGAGCGGGCTGTCCGGGTCCGCGGCGTTCTTGAAGAACTGCACCGCGAACTCGTGGTACGGCGCGGCGATGTCCAGCCACACCTTCAGCACGCCCGCCAGCCGCGCCTCCAGGTCGGTCTCCCGGGCCAGGACCTCCCGGACCGCCACCTGGTGCTCGGCGGCGATCCGGTCGTAGAACCCCTGGATCAGGTGTTCCTTGCCGGCGAAGTAGTAGTAGGCGTTGCCGACGGAGACTCCGGCCTCCTGGGCGATGGCCCGCATCGTCGTCCGGTCGTAGCCGCGCTCCTGGAACAACCGCATGGCCGTCTCCAGGATCAGCGCGCGGGTCTGCTCGGACTTGCTGGGCTGGGGCCCCTCGCCGGGGCCGTCGTTCTTCGCAGGCACGGGACCGAGCCTAGCCAGTGGCGCAGGCGCCGCCGTCACAGCCCGGTGCGGCGTACGTCCACCCGGAGCGCGGGTCGTAGTACCAGCCGTCGGCCCGGTGGTAGGCCTTGCCGCCCTGCTGGGCGCCCCGCCACCTGGCGGCGGCCAGAACCGCCCCCCTGGCCAGCCTGGCCCCGGCGGGCGTGCTCAGCCGGTGGGCGAGCGGCCGGTGCTCGCGCAATGCCCACAGGGTGACGATCCAGGCGGCGGCACCCCGGTAGACCTGCCCCGCGTCGCCGACGACGGTGATCTCGTCGAGGGTGGCGGCATGGTCGAGGCCGGGGAACCGGCGCCGGGCCTCCTCGGACCCGGCGGGCACCGGCTCCAGTGGCACCAGCTGCGGCTGCCGCCGCAGCCAGTCCCGGACGAAGGTGCACAGTGCGCACTCGGCGTCGTAGAGGACGGTGAGCCGGCGCACGGGGGCGCCGGCCGTCGCGGTCGCGGGAGCCATCGGCTCAGGCGCCGGCCGTCGGGGCGAGAAAGCCCTGCGGGTCGACCGGCGGGGTCTGCTCCCGCTCCATCATCCCGCGCCGCCGGATGCGGTTGAGTACGTACACGTTGCCCAGGTGCATCACGCCGAGCACCAGCAGCACCACGCCCAGCTTGGTCGACAGGGCCTCGAAGATGCCGCGGGTGTCGGCGATCGTCTCGTCGCCGCTCAGGTAGAGGGCGACGAAGCCCAGGTTGACCAGGTAGAAGCCGACCACCAGAAGGTGGTTGACGGCTTCGGCGAGCTTCTCGTTGCCGTGCAGGACGTCGGCGAGGAACACCCGTCCGTTGCGGCTGAGCGTGCGGGCCACCCAGACGGTCAGACCGATGCTGACGGCCAGGTAGATGACGTAGGCGATGACGGTGCGGTCCATGCCCCACCCCTTCTTGAACGCGTTCAAAACGCTGACGGGAGAGACTCTAGACCCGTTTTTGAACGCGTTCAATCGAGTGGGGTGAGGCCTGTGTCACGACCGCCGGCCGAGCGCCGGCCGTTTCGTGTAATCGGTGAGGCCGACGACGTTCCCCCAGGGATCGGCGAACTCCACGGTCCAGCCGGTGGCGACGGGGAACGGCTCGTCCAGCAGGGCGATGTCCGCCGCGCGCAGGGTCTCGGCGGCGACGCGGGCGTCCGGCACCTCCAGCCAGACCCGGGCGCACGGCCACAGCGGCGGACGGGGCCCGAACCCCTCCTCCGCCCGCAGCAGCACGCCGGGCGTCTCGCCCCCGACCTTCAGCAGGGCGATCCCGGCCTCGTCGAGCCGGAAGCCCACCGGGAACCCGGCGCGCTCGTAGAACCCCACGGCCTCGCCGAGGTCCCCGACCGGCAGCAGCACGTTGTCGAACCCGAGCAGTTCGTAGGACTGGTCATCTGACATACCGTCAGAGTAGGACGACGAATGCCCGGAATGTGTGATTGGCGGCCACGTGTGCTCCGGGCATGCGCGAGGGCCCCGCTTCCGGCAGGAAACGGGGCCCTCGAGGACGCCTCGTGGACGTGGCGGCGGCGTATCTCAGTAGCGGCGCGTGATCAGCGCCCGCTTCACCTCGGCGATCGCCTTGGTGACCTCGATACCGCGCGGGCAGGCGTCCGTGCAGTTGAAGGTGGTGCGGCAGCGCCAGACGCCGTCGCGGTCGTTCAGGATCTCCAGCCGCTGCTCACCGGCCTCGTCGCGCGAGTCGAAGATGAAGCGGTGGGCGTTGACGATCGCGGCCGGACCGAAGTACTGGCCGTCGTTCCAGAACACCGGGCAGGACGTGGTGCAGGCCGCGCACAGGATGCACTTCGTCGTGTCGTCGAACCGCTCGCGGTCCTCGGCCGACTGCAGCCGCTCGCGCGTCGGCTCGTTGGTGTCCTTGGTGATCAGGAAGGGCATCACGTCCCGGTACGCCTGGAAGAACGGCTCCATGTCCACGACCAGGTCCTTCAGGACCGTCAGGCCCTTGATGGCCTCGACCGTGATCGGCTTCTCGGGGCTGATGTCCTTGATCAGCGTCTTGCAGGCGAGGCGGTTCTTGCCGTTGATCCGCATCGCGTCCGACCCGCAGATGCCGTGCGCGCAGGAACGGCGGAAGGTCAGCGTGCCGTCCAGCTCCCACTTGATCTTGTGGAGGGCGTCCAGGACGCGCTCCTTCGGGTCGATCTCGACCTGGAAGTCCTCCCAGGTGGCCTCGGCCGACACCTCCGGGTTGAACCGCCGGATGCGGAACGTGACGGTGATGTAGGGGGACGCCGCCGACTTCGCGTCGGCCTCGGCCTTGTCCATAACGGGGGTAGCCATCAGTACTTACGCTCCATCGGCTGGTAGCGGGTCTGGACGACCGGCTTGTAGTCGAGACGGACGGTCTCGGAGCCGTCGGCGCCCACCTCGCGGTACGCCATGGTGTGGCGCATGAAGTTGACGTCGTCGCGGTTGGGGTAGTCCTCGCGGTAGTGACCGCCGCGGGACTCCTTGCGGGCCAGCGCCGAGACGGCCATGACCTCGGCCAGGTCCAGCAGGTTGCCCAGCTCGACGGCCTCCAGCAGGTCGGTGTTGAACCGCTTGCCCTTGTCCTGGATGGCGACGTTCTTGTAGCGCTCGCGCAGCTCGCCGATCTTCTCGACGGCCGTCTTGATCGTCTGCTCGGTGCGGAACACCATGACGTTGGCGTCCATGGTCTCCTGCAGCTCGCGGCGCAGCTCCGAGACCCGCTCGTTGCCGGTGGAGGTGCGCAGCCGCTCGATCTGCTCGACCACCAGCGACTCGGGGTCCTCCGGCAGCTCGACGAAGTCCGCCGTCCGCGCGTACTCCGCCGCCGCGATGCCGGCCCGCTTGCCGAAGACGTTGATGTCCAGCAGCGAGTTGGTGCCCAGCCGGTTGGCGCCGTGCACGGACACGCAGGCGACCTCGCCGGCGGCGTACAGGCCCGGCACGACCGTGGTGTTGTCGGCGAGCACCTCGCCCTCGACGTTGGTCGGGATGCCGCCCATGGCGTAGTGCGCGGTCGGCTGGATCGGGATCGGGTCCGTGTAGGGCTCGATGCCGAGGTAGGTCCGCGCGAACTCGGTGATGTCCGGGAGCTTGGCGTCCAGCTGCTCCGGCGGCAGGTGGGTCAGGTCCAGGTAGACGTGGTCGCCCTCGGGACCGCAGCCGCGGCCCTCGCGGATCTCCGTGTAGATGGAGCGGGAGACGACGTCACGGGAGGCGAGGTCCTTCATGACCGGCGCGTACTTCTCCATGAAGCGCTCGCCGTCCTTGTTGCGCAGGATGCCGCCCTCACCGCGGGCGCCCTCCGTCAGCAGGATGCCCATGCGCCAGATGCCGGTCGGGTGGAACTGGAAGAACTCCATGTCCTCCAGCGGGATGCCCCGCCGGTACACGGCCGCCTGGCCGTCACCGGTCAGCGTGTGCGCGTTCGACGTCACCTTGAAGAACTTGCCGCAGCCGCCGGAGGCGTAGATCACGGACTTCGCCTGGAAGACGTGGATCTCGCCGGTGGCCAGCTCGTAGGCCACCACACCGGCCGATCGCTTGATGCCGTCGACCTCGGTGATCAGCTGGTCCAGGACGTAGAACTCGTTGAAGAACTCCACGCCCTCCTTGACGCAGTTCTGGTACAGCGTCTGGAGGATCATGTGGCCGGTGCGGTCGGCCGCGTAGCAGGAGCGGCGGACCGGGGCCTCGCCGTGGTTGCGGGAGTGACCGCCGAAGCGGCGCTGGTCGATGGTGCCGTTCGGGGTCCGGTTGAACGGCAGGCCCATCTTCTCCAGGTCCAGGACGGAGTCGATGGCCTCCTTCGCCAGGATCTCGGCGGCGTCCTGGTCGACCAGGTAGTCACCGCCCTTGACCGTGTCGAAGGTGTGCCACTCCCAGTTGTCCTCCTCCACGTTGGCCAGCGCGGCGGCCATGCCGCCCTGCGCGGCACCCGTGTGGGAGCGGGTCGGGTAGAGCTTCGTCAGGACCGCCGTGCGGCTGCGCTTGGTCGCCTCGATGGCGGCCCGCATACCGGCGCCACCGGCGCCGACGATGACGGTGTCGTACTTGTGTACCTTCATGATTTTCGCAGCCCCGTGCCTAGCGGATGTTCGGGTCGAAGGTGAAGATCACCAGCGTGCCCAGCAGGATGGTGAACACCGTGGCGGTGTACAGCAGGCCCTTGAGCCACAGGCGGGTGTTCGGGCGCTCCGCGTAGTCGTTGATGACCGTGCGCAGGCCGTTCGCGCCGTGCAGCATCGCCAGCCACAGCATCAGCAGGTCCCAGACCTGCCAGAACGGAGAGGCCCAGCGGCCGGCCACGAAGGCGAAGCCGATCTTGGAGACGCCGCCGTCCAGCACCAGTTGGATGAGCAGGTGGCCGATGACCAGGACGACCAGCACGATGCCGGAGAGCCGCATGAAGAGCCAGGCGGCCATCTCGAAGTTGCCGCGCGTGGTCTTCGGCGTCTTCTTGGTGCGCTTGCGCGGGGCCTCGATCAGCGGCGCCGGGTTGTCGACGGTGTAGGCGGAGGCGCCCTCGCTCTCGACGGGGCCGATACCGGAAGCGTTCTTCTCGGTGGTGACGGTGTTGTTCGACATCGTGCGCGTCAGCTCCCGAACAGTTCACGAGCGGCGTGGCCGAGGACGGGGTAGATCGCCCCGAGCATCAGCACGGCCCAGAGCACGACGACGGTCCAGAGCATCTGCTTCTGGTACCGCGCGCCCTTGATCCAGAAGTCGACGGCGATGACGCGCAGACCATTGAGCGCGTGGAAGAGGATGGCGGCGACGAGGCCGTACTCCAGCAGCGCGACGATCGGCGACTTGTACGTGGCTACGACCTGGTCGTAGGCCTCGGGGGACACACGGACGAGTGCGGTGTCCAGCACGTGGACGAACAGGAAGAAGAAAATGAGGACGCCGGTGACTCGGTGAGCCACCCAGGACCACATTCCTTCCCGGCCGCGGTACAGCGTTCCAGCCGGCACGGAAGTTTCCTCCGGGAGCGGGGATTGGGGCCGCGCCGGCTTCTCTGTCGGTCGGGCCCGGCCGGGTACGGTCCACCGGCCCCCAGCATCGTAGCGACGGTTGTCCGCGGCGCTTACAGCGGGCCTGCCGGTGTGATCAAACTTGCACGCGAAGGGGCGTACGAAGGGACGTGTGAAGGGGGTCTGAAGGGGGTCGGGGGCGGCTGCCGGGGCTTGGTCCCGGGCGGTTTGCCGGGTGCGGGTCGTTATCGGCCGGCCGCGCCCCGCGGCGGAGCCGCCGATCGTTGCGGCCCCGTGCCCCTGAGGGTGTGCGTCAGCCGCCCCCTGGCCAGGCGCCGGAGTTCGTCTCCCGCCACCGCGCGCTCTTCCTCCGGATCGTTCGCCAATCGTGACCGGATGGCTTCCAGGACGTAGTCCAGCGTTTCGGCGGGCGCCACCCCGTCGAGGCAGATGACGAACACGTGTCCGAATCGGGACTCGTAGGCCGCGTGGGCCGCCCGCAGGGCCGTGTGGGCGGCCGAGTAGGCGTCCTCCGGGAGAGCGGGCAGGGACTCCGCCGCCAGGGCTTCCGTCAGGTCGTCCGGTGTCAGGTCGTACGTCGCCTCGTCCGCTGCCGCCAGCAGTGCGGGGAGGTCGGGGTAGGGGCGGTGGGCGGCGATGCGGTGGGACCAGCGGAGGCTGTTCAGGCAGGAGAGCAGGGTGCGGACGGCGTCGTCGTGCGGCGCCGCGTTGAAGTGGTCCAGCGCGGCCGGCGCGACCGGGGTGGCGCGGGTTTGCGCCGGCATCGGTATGGCGACTCGGCCGGGGAGGTCTGGAAGACGGTGCGCAGGCAGCGTGGGTCCTCGTGGGCGTCACGTGTGTGTCGACAGGGGATCTTGTGAGAGTTGTGACGCCACGTTACCGAGTGAGGGCATGAATGTCCGATGAGTGCCCGAATTTCACCCGAACGGGAGAGTTTCGGAACATGTGGTGGACGCCTGATGCGACTGCCGGCCGTAGGTTGAAGGGGTGAGCCAGCACGGGCGCCGGCCCCCGGCGCGAAAGGTCAGGCAGCGGGCGATGGTCGCCGGCGCGGCGGTCGTCGCGCTCGGCGCGGGCGTCGGTGTGTGGGCCACCGGCGGTGACGGAGGCGGGACCTCGGTGGGGTCGCCGGCCGTGTCCCCGACCGGCGCCGGTCCCAGCCCCAGCCCCAGCCCCAGCCGGTCCTACCCCCTGTCCCAGGAGCCCCGCACGATACCCGCCGTGCGCGACCACACCCCGGCGCGCGGCCCCGGCTGGCGGCCCGAACGGGACCACCGCGTGGTCGTCGGCGGCGCCGGGCTCGCCGACGAGGGGCGTCTGATAGCCGGCGAGCTGGGGATGGCGTACGCGGGCGAGAAGGACGACGAGCGGGCCGGGGACCTGCGGCTGGAGGTCAACGAGGACAAGGGCGCGAACCCGGAGTCGTACACCCTGACCGTGCGCGGCGGGCGGGTGACCGTCAGCGCCCCGGCCGAGGCGGGCGTCTTCTACGGCACCCGCACCCTGAAGCAGGCGGTGCGCGACGGCGGCACCGCACCGGAGGGCGTGGTCCGGGACGAGCCGGCCAAGCAGCGGCGCGGCTTCATGCTGGACATCGCCCGCAAGCACTACGACGCCGAGTGGATCAAGGACCGGGTACGCGAGCTGGGCGACCTGAAGTTCAACGAACTGGGCCTGCACTTCTCCGACGACCAGGGCTTCCGCATCGAGTCCGACTCGCACCCGGAGGTCGTCTCCGCCGACCATCTGACCAAGGCGCAGGTGAAGGAGATCGTCGACCTCGCCGCCGAGCGGCACGTCGAGATCGTCCCCGAGATCGACTCGCCCGGCCACCTCGGCGCCGTCATCGCCGCCCACCCAGACCTCCAGCTGCGCAACGCCCGGGGCGCGGCGACCCGCGGCGCCATCGACATCTCCAAGCCCCGGTCCGCCGAGATCCTCGACGACCTGCTGAACGAGTTCGCCGACGTCTTCCCCGGATCGCGGTGGCACCTCGGCGGCGACGAGTACCAGGCGCTGACCGTGTCCGACCCGGAGGCGTCCTACCCGCAGCTGGCCGCCGCCGCCCGCGAGCGGTTCGGCGCCGGGGCGACCGTCGCCGACCTCACCACCGGCTGGCTGAACGACCGGGCCGCGACCGTGCGGGCCCACGACCGCACGCCGCGCGCCTGGAACGACGGCTTCTTCCGCAACACCTCCGTGCGCCCGGACGACGACCTCCGGGTCGCCTACTGGACCGGCAAGGAGATCGGCGCCCGGCAGCCCGCCGAGTACCTGAGCGCGGGTCGCGAGGTCATCAACTACAACGACGAGTACCTCTACTACGTGCTCGGCGAGCCGCTGACCTTCGTCTACCCGACCGGCGAGCGCATCTACGAGCAGTGGACCCCGCGCGTGCTGCGCGGCACCCGGCCGGTGCCGGCCCAGTACGACGACCAGATACTCGGCGGCAGCTTCGCCGTGTGGGGCGACATCCCGGGTGCCCAGACCCAGGCCCAGGTCGCCGACGGCATCCGGCTGCCGCTGGCGGCGACCGTCCAGAAGCTGTGGGACCCCGGGCGGCCGGAGCTGTCCTGGGCGGAGTTCCGGGCGCTGGCGGACCGGCTGACCTGACCCGGACGGATCGTCCGATACGGCTGCGAACTCCCGTACGGCTGTGGTGGTGTTCTTCGCGAACCGTACGGACACGCCGGGGGGAGCCGGATCATGGGCTACTGGGGGTACTTCGTCGTGGGCCGCGCCGAGCGGCCGCTCGCGGAGCTGGACGCGCTGGCGGGCGCGGAGGGCATGACGCTGCACACGTCAGCGCCGGACGGGTGGCAGGTGTGGGAGTACCCGGGCGGCGACGGCGACGTCGGCAACATGAACGACCTGGCCGGGCGGACCGGCGCACCGGCGCTGTTCGGTTACGTCATGGACAGCGACTGCGTGGTCCTGGAGGCGGCGGCGCCCGAGAGCGGGGCCTGGACGACCTGCCTGGCGCGGGCGGCGATGGCCGGCTACCTCGGCGCGGAGAAGAAGGGCCTCACGCTGGAGGACTACTTCCTGGAGCCGCGCGACGCCGCCGACCGCGCCGTCGCCTGGGCCGCCGAGGCCGGGCGCGTCGCGGCCGTCGCGGACCTGGTCGAGGTGCTGACCGCCGAGCCCGGCCCCTCCCCGCTCCCGGAAGCGCTCGAGCACGCGGAGCCCATGGCCGAAAATCTCTTCTTCCGCTTCCTCGACCGACTGGGCGTGGTGCCGCTGTGACACTCCCGAGCCGTCGCACGCAGTAAAGGGAAGTGCGGGTTCCGTGGCTGTGAGCGGGCCGAAACGGCACGAAAAGGGAGGCATGCATGAGCCTGGTGGAGCTGATCGCTCAGGCCGACGAGCGCGGGCTGGCCGCGAGCGGGCTGGCTTGTTTGGATCGATGTGTGCCCCTGCTGGGCGGTGACGACGAGGTGCTGCGCCCGTTGTGGGGCAGCCTCGCCGCCGACGGCGACACTCGGACGTGGGGCAAGCTCCTCGACGAGGCCCGCGGCCACCTCGGCGGCTCGGCGGAGCCCGGCGACGAGGCCGGCGACCTCGCCCGGCGCATGCTGTCCGCCGCGCCCGCCGCCTGGCCGGACGCGGACGTACGGGTGTGGGCCGACGCCTGCTCCGTCGCCTCCCTCCAGATCCACCGGCTCCTCGACGCCGCCGCGGACCCGGCTCCCGTCGACGCCGCACGGGCCGGCGGTACGCAGGAGATGTCCCCGCTCGTGGCCGCCGAACTGCGCCGCCAGGTCACCGTTCTGGAGGTGCTCGCCGGACACGGCACGAGCGGGCTGCGCCGCGCCCTGGAGGTGACGACGGAGGGCCGCCGGGTGCTGCGCGCGGTGGTCTCCCGCCGGGCGCGCGGACGGGGATGACCTCCGGATCTGTGACCGTCGTGCGGCGGAGCCGGGGTGGTGGTGGGGCGGTCCTGCGCCGGTTGCGGGAAACCCCGGATTCCGGGTGACGAATCGCTGCCCGGCAGCGCTCTTGCTGGTGTGACGACTGATACGACGGCACAGCAGCAGACCAGGCCTTCGGCCGCGGCGAAACCCGCGCGGTGGGCGGCGGACACGGTGGCGACGATGCGCGAAGGGGCACGGCTCCGCCTGGACTACTCGGCACAGAGCCTGTGGCGCGTCGACCGGATGATCGACGACATACGGGACGAGGGGCCGCCGGCGGCCGCCGTGCAGACGGTGCTGCGCGGCTTCGGCGCGTACGCCGGCGAGGTGATCGCCCGGCAGACGGGCGCCGAGTGGTGGACGACCGGCGGCGACCACTGGGTGCGCACCCCCGACGGCCGCCTCTGGGACCCCTTCGACGAGGCCCGCCGCTGCTTCGCCGGCCACGGCTCCCTGCGGCTGCTGTGCCGGGACGCGATGAGCGGGGATCCCGGGCGGCCGTAGCGCGCCGCGCCAGGGAGCCGGGGCGGCGCGGCGGATCCGCGGGCCGGAGTCGTTGTGCCGGATCCGGGAGCCGGAATCGGTGTGGCGGACCGGGGCCCCGCCGGTGAGCGGGGCCCCGGACCGCTGATCGCTTCCTACGGTGTGAGCGTCTGGCCGAGGCGGGCGCCCGCGGGGGTGCCCAGGGTGCTGCGCCAGTAGTACTCGTGGCCGCTGATGCTGATGCCGGCGCTGCCGCTGTCCAGCTGGAGGACGGCGCCGTCGTAGCCGTTCTCGCCCTCCACGCCGATGGCGAGGTCGGCACGGCCCCAGCCGGACAGGTCCTTCAGGACCACCGAGGAGCCGAGCCGGTCCCGGGGCTCGGTGCCGCCGCCGATGCCGCTGGTGTCCTGGTGGAAGACCTGCGCACCGGAACCGGTCAGCCCCGAGGACGTGCCGCGGAGCAGCTCGGCCATGCCCGCGTCGGCCTGGTTCGTGCCGTCGCGCGTGAGGTCCTCGCCGGGTACACCGGTCAGCACGTCCGCGTAGCCGTCGGCGTCGTAGTCGCCGACGGAGACCGACGATCCCATGCCGTCACCGGACTCGCCCCCGCCCGGGACGCCGGCGGTGTCCTGGTGGACGGTGCGCATGCCGGTGGTGGTGAACCCGGTGGCGGTGCCCGGCACGACGGTGACCTGGCCGCCCCGGTAGGCACCGGACTCGGCGGTGGACGGCTGCCCGACGGCGATGTCGTCGAAGCCGTCGCCGTTCACGTCGCCCGCGTCGATGGACCGGCCGCCCTTGACGGACAGCACGCTCACCTTCACCAGGCCCGACGCCGTGCCCTTGAACCAGGTGACGCGGCCGGTGCCGGACTGGTCGCGGTAGTTGAGCGCCACGTCCGCGTAGCCGTCGCGGTTGAAGTCGCCGGCGGCGGCGTCGGTGTGGGCGACCGGGCCGGTGGCGCCGGTCAGCTTGCCGTACTGGGTGGCGCCGCCGGTCAGGCGGGCGTTCCAGCTGCCCCCGTTGCCGGTGCCCGCGGCGAAGACGTCCGCCTTGCCGTCGGCGTTGAAGTCGCCGACCGCGACGGCCGAACCGAGCCGGGCGTCCGTGGCGGTGACCCCGCTGGTGGAGTACATGACACCGGAGTCGAGGCCGGGGCCGTACAGCACGGTGACCGCCCCCCGGTCGGCCTGCGTCCAGTCCTCGCCGGGCGCGCCGATCGCGAGGTCGGCGTGGCCGTCGCCGTTGACGTCGCCCCACGCGGTCGCGGCGCCGAACCCGTCGCCGGACTCGGAGCCACCGGGCACGCCGGGGCTGTTCTGGTCCAGCGCGAACCGGGCGGAGCCGACCGGCCCCTCGGTGCCGCCGGGCACGACGACCAGGCTCCCGGCGCCGCTGGACGCCCTGGGCAGGCCGGCGACCAGGTCGGCGACGCCGTCGCGGTCCCGGTCGGAGGTCGGGATCGCCGACCGGGCGCCCGGACTCGCGGCGAAGCGGCGGATCTCACCGAGCTTGGCGTACATGGCGGAGCCGGGGCACTCGGTGGCGTAGCCGTCACGATGGCCGGAGATGGTCCTGAGGGTCGCCTGCTCGCCGTTCTTCCACACCCCGGTGTCGCCCTTGGCCGTCAGGGTGACCGTGCCGTTCGGGTCGCCGCCGTACTGGCCCAGCTTCCAGGCGGCGACGCGGGCCACGGACTCCAGCGCCGCCCGGGACGGACGGCCGGCCGGGACGCCGCCCGCCGGGTCGCCGTGGAAGTCACCGAGGACGGCGATGCCGGTGGAGTAGCTGTTGAAGCCGTAGGTATGTGCGCCCTGCACCGGCAGGTCGGCGCCGCCGCCGCGGCCCTCGAAGATCTGGCCGCACTTGTCGACCAGGAAGTTGTAGCCGATGTCGTTCCAGCCGTTGACGTCCGTGTGGTACGCCATGATGCCGCGCACGATCGACGCCGACTGGGCGCAGCTGTAGCTGTTCGAGCCGACCGTGTGGTGCACGAACACGGCCTGCACGGAGTCCAGGTAGGAGGGCGGGTCCTCCACCTTCGACTCGTCCGCCCCCCACTGTGCCCGGCCGGTGATGGGCGGCCGGGTGACCGTGGAGGGCGGGGCGGTGGGCGTGGTCGCGGTGGGGGACGGCGACTCGGAGGCCGAGGGCGAGGCGGTGCCCGACGGGGACGGCGACACGCTGCCGGTGGGGGACGGCGACGCCGTGCCGGTGGCCGTCGCGGAGGCGGTGCCGTCGCCCGGCGCCGGCGAGGCGGTGGGCGTCGCCGGGTCCGTGGCGGTCGTCGTCGCCGCGGGGCTGGTCTCGGCGGCGAACGCGGCCGGTGCCATGACGTCGTCGCCGATCCTGGTCTCGGCCTCGGTCACCACGCCCGGGTCGACGAGATCGACCCGGAGTCCCTTGGGCAGCCCGGCACTCGACGTACCGTCCGCGTGCACCACCTGCACCTCGACCCCGTCGGACGGGCCCACCCACAGCGGCGCGGAGGCGCCCCGCATGCCGGACTTCGCCTTCTCGGGCGGGGCCTCGCCCACCTCCAGGTCCCGCCAGGGGCTCCACTCGCCGTCCTCGACGCCGCGGGTGCGCACCTGCGCCGTGCCGTCGAGCTTCTTCGCGGCCCCGGTCCAGGAGACACCCAGCAGGGAGAACTCCTCGGTGCCGGTGCGCGGCAGCTCGCGCTTGGCGTTGCCGGTGCCCTTCAGCGCGATGCCGTAGACCTTCACCGGCCGCTTGTCCCGCCCGGCCGCGCCGGGCTCCGCGGAGGGGTTGGCCAGGGCGTACGTCACCACGCCCCCGCCCCCCAGGACCACCGCGCCGAGCGTGATCCAGGCTCTGCGCTTCAGACTCAGGGGTCTGTACGCATGCGACGACTTACGTCGGCTCAAGACGAATCCACCTCAAAAAAGCCGTAGGCGGCCCAGGGGGCCGGAAAGAAGAGTCACGGGAGGCACATCCGCCACAGGGATGGCCTGCCCCACCCAGCGGCGTACGGAGGGGAAACATCACACCGCGCCGCCTCGAAGTGAGCTGAATCACTCCGGCGGCCCGAAGCAGGTGGCGCGGCCGAAGCGGCCGGCGGCGGTGGCGCTCTGCACGTGCTGCCCGCGGACGGCGAGGACGCAGCGAGCCTGGCCGCCCTGGTCGCCGAGGACGATGCTGACGACCGGCTGAGTGCCGAGCGGGACCTGGACGGTCTTGCGCCAGGGCAGCCGGGCGTCGTCGACGGGGACGCCTTTTCCGGAGGCGTTGCCGCCCTGGTAGGTGATGTCGGCGGTGCCCTGACCGGTGACCTCGTAGGCCACGGTGGGCCTACAGCCCCTACCGCTTCAACGCCAAACGCTGGGATGCCCAGTCAGGCACGTACGACATGGGCTTCCGCGACTACAATCCGGGCCTCAACCGCTTCACCACCCGGGACATGTACAACGGGGCGCTTGCGGACATGGGCCTCGGAGTGGACCCGTACACGGGCAACCGCTATGCCTTCACCGGCGGCAACCCCGTCAGCTTCACCGAAGTCGACGGCCACTTCGCCATCCTGGCGGCCGTGGCGGCCGTGGCGGTCGTCGCGGTTGTCGCGGTCGTGGCCGCGGCGGCGACCAGCACCCAGACCGACGGCGAACAACTGGGCGGTGATCTCGAGGACGCTGCCGAGGACATCGCGGCCCGAGGTCAGCGGCTGGTCGACACGGTCCGAGGCATCGGACGTCTCTTCGGAGACGAAAACGAGCCGCGGAACGAGAGGCCTCGCACCCCGCGTGTGGATGGCGACAGTGGCGGTGATGACCAGCCGGCGCCGCAGCCGGTGCCGAAGGGGCTGACGGCGCCGCAGTGGGACGAGGCTGTGGAAGCGTGCCAGGAGGATCACGGCAGGAGTGAGAAGGAATGCCGCGATCTCCCTGTGTTCGTGGTCGACGGCAAGAGAACGCCCAAGATTGCGATCAACGACGCTTCCGCCATCGCGAGCGGAAAGCCGTGGCTCCTACACACCGTACGGGACAAGGGCGCTGCTGATTTGAACCGCGAATTCGCGGGGTGCAAGGCGGTGTGGACAGGGCCTGGTTCCTGTGACGAGTACCCCTTCGCCTCCACCTGCCAAGGTGGCTTGGGCGCTCAGGTGATGGGAGTTCCCAAGTGGGAGAACGATCAGCAGGGCAGGGACATGAGCGCGTTCCTCAGACGGAACCGCATGAAGCGCGGGGATCCCTTCCTTGTCTGGACCATCAACGTCCGTCAGCAGAACGGAAATTGGGTCGCAGGGTAATACGGGCTGCTGACTCTGAAGGCTGATTGACTCGCACTGAACGGGTCCGTAAGGTAATCCCTTGCGGACCCGTTCTCAGGCTTTTCCCGAGGTGGTCATGGCAGGCTTTTGTGGACAATATTCCTGGATTTCCGAACTGGAGGAGAAATACGTCGTCCCGACGATTTCTCTCATCCAGGGTGTCGAGTGTGACGAGGTGATCCGGCGTCTGGGCGGAGACCCCGCTGCGGTCCGCAGCCTGACGGCTGTGGAGGCCGTGGAGTTGGCCGACGATTCCGAACTCGTGGGCGTCGGGCAAACGGGAAATACCGTCTACACAATCGAAAGCGTCGGATACGTCGCGGCGGTCCCTGGTGTAGTGCGTGACTTGTCGCGAGGTGGCCGATGCTTCAGCGTGCGTTTCGATGTGAACGGAGCCGACAGCGTTCACTATGCGGTCGACGGGGACCTGGTGGTGTACGAAGAGCACGACGGGCCGGTGAATCCACTTCGTCCTGACGACCCTCGCTGGCGGACCTCCTGGTGCGATGGACTTCTCGACTCCGAGGGCCGTTGGGGCCCGAACATTCTCGCTCTTGCGGAGAAGGTCATGGGAGTTCCGGTCCAAGGGTCCTGGTTCAGTGAGCCCCTGATGACAGTGGAACTCCCATCCGCTTCGAGTTACGTGGGCACACCATACTGGGACATCCCCTGACCCGAATCAGGTTCGTATTCGGTCGGGCCCTTGGCGGACAGGACAGGCGGACAGCACCACGGTGGGCTGCGATGTGTATCGGTGGGGGAGAAGACCGGAAGCGGCTCCGCCGGGCCTCCTGCCTCGCCGCAGTGGCCGTGGCCGCGCTCGTCCCGTCGGGATGCGGTCATCGGACCGAGCCGGCGGATGCTGCCTCGGCCCAGGAATCCCGGGCCGCGGAGACCGGCGAGCCCGGCATCAGGCAGGACAAGGAACCGGTGCGGAAGTACTTTCCCGAACTGGGGCACTTCGATGCCGTGGAATGGACGGGAGAGGTCCTCGGCAAGGGCAGGTCATCGGTACCGGGTCCTTCCGACATCCGGGTGTCCGGGGTCGTCCGGCTGGCGGACGCCGACGTGGCAAGGCTGAGCAAGGACTATGCCTGGCAGGACGAACCCGGTGCACCGGTGGTGCTGAGCACCATCCGTCCACGGGTACCGGGGAGCGCCCAGTGGCAGACGAGTGAGGACTTTGAGACTGCCGTCACACAAGGGCGCTACTCCGCCACGTTCTATGCCGACTTCGAGCGGAAGGTGATCGTCTTCGACGCGGTGAACCCCGAGAAGAAGACGGCGTAGAGCTGTCTGGGCTCCTCAGAGGCCCGTTGCCCGGACTGCATGCCCGGGCAACGGGCCCTCTGCGCACGCCGGTGACGGCGATGCCAGTGAGGCGGCACCAGCAAGTCCATGTGCAGCGGCACCGCCCCCGCGTACACGCGCCGCCGTACCTCGGACTCGGCGACGTACGGGCGGCGAAAAGGTTGTACGGCGTCCGGGAGTTACTGGTGTGAACATCAGCACCTCCGTGACCCGTGTTGCCCTGGGGGCGGGATCCGCTGGGACTGGCGGAGGGCCGCTGGGTGTCCTCCGCAGCCGAGCGAAGGGGTGGGATCCGATGAGCCAGGCGGACGGGCGGGCGCCGCGCGCGAGGGAGATGCGGTCGCACGCGGCAGCCTTCGTCGCCCGTGTCACCGCCCGCAGCCGGCTGCCGCTGGACTACACCGTGGCCAGTCTCCGCGTGGTCGACTTCATGGTCGACGGACTGCGCAAGAGCGGGGCCGGGCGGGAGCGGGTCGAACGGGTGCTGTTCGGGCTCGGGGTGTACGTCGGCGAGGTGCTCGTGCGCCGCGCCGGGGCGGTCTGGGTGGACCTCGACACCGACCAGCGGGCGCTGTTCGGGCAGCCGGTCGGGGTGCGGATGCCGGACGGGCGGGTGTGGAACCCCCTCGGCAAGGTGCGCAACCGGTTCGAGGTCGGAGGGTCTGAGGAGTCGGCGCAGACCTTCTATCTGACACTGCACGGAAGGGCCCGGCGGGCCGCCGTCTGACCCCCACGGCGCGGCGCGGCGCGGCACGCCACGGCGCAGTACGGCGGGGCGCTTGGGGCCAGATGGGCCGAACGTCGGGTTCGTCCCCTCGGTTGACGCGGGCGTGACCCGCCTGTTAGGCGTTTTCCCTGCTCAAGGGGGTTTTCGGTGGGGGATGTGCGGCTGTGCCGCCGGGTGTGGTGAACCGATGGCCAAGTCGCTGTAGTGGGGGGATTTCCGCCGTGGGGAAGCGTGCCGCCGGCCGTGGCCGTCGTGAGCGCCACGAGGAGCGGGGCATCGGGCGGGAGCGAAGACGACGCCGCTCCGGAGGCGGTCGTCCGCGGAGCCTGGCGCGTACCGCCTCCGCGGGCCTGGTCTTCCTGGCCGTGATGTTCACCTCGGGGGCGGCCCTGGCGTACTGGCAGGACCAGAACGCCGCCGAGGCCGAGGACCGGTCCGCCCTGGACGGCGGGGACATGCTGGAGGGGAGCCGGGAGCAGGCCGACGTGGCCGTACCCCTGGAGACGGAGACCGCGCCCTCGCCCTCGCCGTCCTCCTCCCCGTCGCCGTCCCCGTCGGCCTCGCCGTCGCCGTCGTCCGGCACCATCCCCATCCCGGCAACCGGCCCCGGCACGTTCATCACGGCACAGGCCGACGGGACTGTCGTCGGCGCGGGCAGCCGCGTACGGCGGTACAAGGTGATGGTCGAGGACGGCATCGAGGTCTCGGCGAGCGGTGCCGCGGCCGAGATAGCCGCCGTGCTCGCCGATCGCCGGGGCTGGTCCCGGGACGGGGTGAACTCCTTCCGGCTCGTCAGCTCCGGTCCGTACGACTTCGTCGTCAAGATCGCCACTCCGGGCACCGTGGACCGGATCTGCGGGGCCGCGGGGCTGCTGACCCGTGGCGAGGTCAACTGCAGTGTGGGCACCGACGTCGTGGTCAACCTCAAACGGTGGGTGCTGGGCTCACCGCAGTTCGACGGGCCCATCGGCGAGTACCGTGCGCTGATCGTCAACCACGAGGTCGGTCACCGGATCGGGCACGGCCACGAGACCTGCCCCGGCCCCGGTCAGCCGGCTCCGGCGATGATGCAGCAGATCAAGGGGCTGAAGGGGTGCGTGGCCAACGCCTGGCCGTACGACCGCGACGGGCGGTATCTGGGCGGGCCCTCCGTCCCCTGACGGGCGGGCACCGCCGCTCCCGAGGGAGACGCGCCGGAGACCGTGAGGGCGATGTGCCGGAAATGTTCCCGCGGTCGAGTTCCGGTCCGGCGCTGATGTATAACCGGGGCCGATTTCCCCAGTGCGCGGGGGCGCCGCCCGCCGTGTCCGTCCCCGCTCCGTTTCCCCCGACCTGTCGAAGGGTTCCTTCGTGCTGCCTTCCTTCCCCGCGCGGTACTCCGCCTCCGCCCGCCCCCTCGCCGTGGCCGCCGTCGGCGGGGCGCTGCTCCTCGTGTCCGCCTGTGGCGGGCAGCACGGGGGCGATGATGCCGGGAAGGGCGAAGCAGCCGGTTCCGGGCACGTGGCCGCGGAGGGGAGCACCCCCTCCGGCACCGTCTCGTCGGCCGCCTCCGCCTCCCCCTCCGTGAGCGCCTCCGCCTCCGCTTCCGTCTCCTCCTCCGCATCCGTCTCCTCCTCGCCCTCGGCCTCCGACGCGCCCCGCCCGGCTGCCTCGGCGACCGCCGGCGCGTCCCGGGCGTCCGCCGGGAGCGGTGGCGGGAGCGGTCCGGGCGCGGGCGCGGGCACCGGTGCCGACGGCGGATCAGGGACCGGCGCCCGCGGTCCGGGCCAGGACGGCCGCTCCTCCGGCGGCGCGTCCGCGCCCGGCTTCCCCGTTCCGGTCGACGTCGGCGACGCCACCCAGATCATCACCGTCGACTCCAACGGCTCGTACGCGACCGTCACCGCCTGGGCCAAGGGCTCCGCCGGCTGGAAGGAGCAGTTCGGCACCGCTTCGGGGCGGGTCGGGTCCAACGGGGTCGTGGACGGGGCGAGCAGGCGGCAGGGGACGTGGACGACGCCCTCGGGGACGTACACCCTCACCGAGGGGTTCGGCGTCGAGGCGGGCGGGACGAGCATGCCGTACCACGTCGTCGACGGAGACGACTGGTGGGTGCAGGACCCGGAGTCGAAGTTCTACAACTCCATGCACGGCGAGGAGGGCGCGGACTTCCCGCTGACCGAGTCCGGCGACCGGGGCAGCGAACGCCTCGCCAACTATCCGATCCGGTACGCCAAGGCCCTGGTCATCGACTTCAACCGGTGGCCCGCCGTGCCGGGCCGCGGGGCCGGCATCTTCCTGCACGTCAACGGGAACGGGGCGACGGCCGGGTGCGTGTCCGTGCCGCGCGCCACGATGGACCGGATCATGGCCTGGATCACCCCTGGCTCGCACCCGCGCATCGCCATCGGCTGAGGCCCGGCGCGGGGGCGCCGCCGCCGCGCTCCGCGGTGCGGCGGCGACGAGCTGTGACGTTTCCGCGGGCCGCGACGCTGATGACCTTGAGGCGTCGGCACGGCCGGGAGCGGACGTCTGACGTCGGACTTGCCGCCCGCCCGGTACAAACGGCACTAACGAGGACGGTCTTGGGGCAGGGAGGGGAACCCCGCCGCGTACAGGCGTACGACGGGGAATTGGGCGCGGCGGTCGAGCGGGCCCAGAGCGGGGACGAGGCCGCGTTCGCCGTCGCCTACCGGCTGGTGCAGCCCGGGCTGCTCGGCTACCTGCGCGGGCTGGTCGGCGACGAAGCCGAGGACGTGGCGTCCGACGCCTGGCTGGAGATCGCCCGGGACCTGGGGCGGTTCAAGGGGGACGGGGCCGGCTTCCGCGGCTGGACCGCGACCATCGCCCGGCACCGGGCACTGGACCATCTGCGCCGGCAGCGGGTACGACCGCGGCCGGCGGCGCTGGAGCAGGACCTGCTGCAACTGCCGGCCCAGCACAGCACGCACGACCAGGCCCTGGAGTCCCTCTCCACGGCGCGGGCGCTGGAACTGGTGCGCGGACTGCCGCGGGACCAGGCCGAGGCCGTACTGCTCCGGGTCGTCGTCGGCCTGGACGGCCCCGCCGCCGCACGGGTGCTGGGCAAACGGCCGGGCGCCGTGCGCACCGCCGCCCACCGGGGGCTGCGGCGGCTGGCCCGCACCCTCGGCGGCGCGGGTGTGACGTACGGGGGCCCCGGGACGCTGGGTGAATCGGAATGAACACGTGGGACGGCGGACCGCCGGACACGGACGCCGGACGGGATACGGACATGGGTGAAGCGCACAGGCACGGCGGTGCCCCGGGTCGTCGGCCCGCGCACCACCCCGCGGGCGCCGCGTCCGGCGGCTTCGCGCACACGCCGGACGAGGCCGCGCTGGAAGCGATGCTGGAGGCGGTGCTCGGCGCCGCGATGCGCGGCGGCGCCCTGGACGCGAGGGCCGAGGAGGAGGCGGTGGCCGCCTTCCGGGCCGCCCGGGACGCGGGCACCCATCGGGCGCGGACCAGACGCCGGGACGACTGGCGGCCGCGCGACGGACGGCGGGCCCGGCGCTCGGTGCGCGCCACCCTGACGGTGTTCCTCGCGAGCCTGACCCTCGGCGGGGTCGCGGTGGCGACGATCGGTTCGGCGGGCTCCTCGGACGGCGGCGAGAGCGATCCGCGGCGGCCCGGGCCCAGCGCGTCGGTCGGCACCACCCCCGGCCGCGGCGCGTCCTCCTCGCCGGGGACGCCCCCAGGTGGCGGGCCGCCCGCGTCGGCGGCCACCTCCGCCGCCCCCGACCGCCGGGACGCCGCCGCCCGGGAAACGGAGGCGCAGTGCCGTGCCTACGAGAACGTCGCCGACCGCGGCCGCGCGCTCGACTCCCCGGCGTGGCAGCGCCTCGTCGAGGCCGCGGGCGGCGCGGACCGGGTCGGTGAGTACTGCGCGCGGCTGTCGCCGCCGCCCGGCGACGGCAACTCCGCCAAGCCCGACACCCCGGACCCGGCGGGCGACCCCGGGCGCGGACCGGGCGCGGGTGAGCAGCCGGGTGGCGGTGAGCAGCCGGGCGCGGGTGAGCAGCCGGGTGGCGGTGAGCAGCCGGGCGCGGGTGAGCAGCCGGACGTCGGCGAACAGCCGGGTGCGGGAGACAAGCCGGACGGCGGCGAGTGGCCGAGCGCCGGGACGAGGCCGAGCGCCGGAGCGAAGCCGAGTGCGGCCAACGGCCGGAGCGGCGGCGGCGCCGACGGCAGCGGGAACACATGAGGCCGGCCGCGGCCGGCCCGGCCCGGCCGTCGTACGGGGCGGAGCGCGCTGCCAAGGCAACGGCCGGGGCCGCCACCCCCCACAGGAGAGGCCCCGGCCGTCGCGCGGCACGGGCCGCGCGGCGACCCGTACTACCTACAGCGCCGCGGCTGCGTTTTGTGTCACACCCGCCCGCGTCACGGCTTAGTTGCATCTTGTACGGCCATTCGTGGGGACATGGACGGGGAGCGGTTTCAAGACGTAACGTGCCTTTCGCGCCGGAGTGCGGAGGGTGGTGCCCCCGCGCCAGCCTGCGGTAGACCACCGCGGGGAGCCATGGAAATTCAGGCGCAAAGAGAGGCGCGCGGGGTGCTGGGGGACGACGCGGAGCTGACCGCCGCGGTGCGTGCGGCACAGGACGGAGACGAGACGGCGTTCCGGACTGTGTACCGCACGGTGCACCCGCGGTTGCTCGGATACGTACGGACGCTGGTCGGCGAACCGGATGCCGAGGACGTGGCGTCCGAGGCCTGGCTGCAGATAGCCCGTGACCTGGGCCGCTTCAGCGGCGACGCGGACCGCTTCCGCGGCTGGGCCGCCCGGATAGCCCGCAACCGCGCCCTGGACCTCATCCGCATGCGCGGGCGCCGGCCCGCGATCGGCGGTGACGAGACCGAGCTGACCGGCAAGCCCGCGGAGTCCGACACCGCGGGCGAGGCCATCGAGGCCCTGGCCACCGGAAACGCTCTCTCCCTGATCGCCCGGCTGCCGCAGGACCAGGCCGAGGCCGTCGTGCTGCGGGTCGTCGTGGGCCTCGACGCCAAGACCGCCGCCGAGACACTGGGCAAGCGCCCGGGCGCCGTCCGCACCGCCGCGCACCGCGGCCTGAAGCGCCTGGCCGAGCTGATCGGCGACGATCCGGAATCGACCCGCGCGCTCGACGCGCTGCCCGCGCCGCGAGAACCGCGAGAACCGCGCGGCCG
This sequence comes from Streptomyces hamibioticus, assembly GCF_047946815.1. Lineage (NCBI taxonomy): Bacteria > Bacillati > Actinomycetota > Actinomycetes > Kitasatosporales > Streptomycetaceae > Streptomyces > Streptomyces hamibioticus. Next base: position 2,825,455 of record NZ_JBKKQY010000001.1, on the reverse strand, counting down.
CGCGGTGACGTCCGCCACTGTGACGCACAGCGGTGCGCGGACGCAGAAGGGCATGTGATGGCCGACGAGCAGGACAGGTGGCTGGACCGCAGGACGGCGGAGCGTTTGCTGCGCGGAGAGTCACCGGACGCTGTCGGCCCCGCGGCCCGGGACCGGGCCGAACGGCTCGCCGCCACCCTCGCCGCCCTCTCCCCGGCACCCCCTCCGACCAGCGAGGAACTCCCCGGCGAGGCCTCCGCCCTGGCCGCCTTCCGCAAGGCGCACGCCGAGCGGAGCGGTGAGCGGGACGGTCTGCCGGCCGCACTCGCCGACGGCTCCGCGGCCCGGACCTCGGACGCCGGGCTGGTCCGTATCGGGGCCCCCGCCGGCGACGCGGCGCACCCCGGCCGGCGCCGCCCGCTGCGCCTGGCACTGGTCGCCTCGCTGACCGTCGGCCTGCTCGGCGGGGTGGGGGCCGCGGCCGGAACCGGAGTCCTGCCGACGCCGTTCAGCGGTGCGGAGCCGGGCGCCGGCGCCTCCGTCTCGGCCGGTGTGAGCCCCGACCGGCCCGAGCACCCGATGGTGGGACCGTCCTCGCGGGACACCGGCGGCCCATCCGCCCCCGGCACCGGCTCGACCGGCCCGTCCGCCCCGGCCGACGACGGCACGGCCCGGGGCGAGGCGGGCGCCGGTACGGCCGCGCGGCCCGGCTCCGGCACGGGCGACGGCGAGCGCCGCTCGGCCGGCGGGCGGCACGACATCACCACGGCCTGCCGCGACCTGCGCGCGGGCAAGGACCTCGACCGCGGGCGCAAGCGCGCGCTGACGGACGCCGCGGGCGGTGGCGGCGCCGCCCGGGTGTGGAGGTACTGCAAGACCGTCCTCGCCGAGACCGCCGCCGAGCGCCGCAGGGGCGCCGACGGCAGGACTCCCGGCGGCAACGAGAGCCGCGAGGGCAACGAGAGCCGCGAGGGCGGCAAGGGCGCCGACGGGACCGGCGAAAAGGGCAAGGGCAAGAAGAACGAGGGCGGACAGGACGAGAAGGGCAAGAGCGGCAAAGGCGGCAGCAGCGTCGACGCCGGCGACGACGGCCCTCCCATACGTCCGCGCGCCCGGCTCGCCCCTGACTCCCTGAGCCACGGGCGCCCCGCGGGCCGCCCGGCCCCGGCCCCTCAGTCGGACTCCGGCCGTGACCTGCGCTTTTCCCAGCTCGCAGAAAAGTTTTCGCCAAAGGTGTGACACTTTTGGCGGCCCCGACGCAGTACTGAGTGAGCCGACTGGTCATCGGCTGTCGCACCGAGCCGGGGTTCCCCCCGTACCCACGGCTCGTGCACCTGGCGCGGGCGGGACACGTTCCCCCGGTCCCGCCCGCGCCCCGCTCCTCCCTACCGGTGCACCACCACCTTGTCGCCGTTCCTCACCTGCGCGTACAGCGCGGCGATCGCCGTCTCGTCCCGTACGTTGACGCAGCCGTGCGAGGCGCCGGCGTAGCCACGGGCCGCGAAGTCGGACGAGAAGTGCACGGCCTGGCCGCCGCTGAAGAACATCGCGTACGGCATGGGGGTGTCGTACAGCGTCGACCAGTGGTTCCGGGACTTCCAGTAGACCTTGAACACCCCCTCCCGGGTCGGCGTGTACTCCGACCCGAACCGCACCGCCATCGTCGACACGGTCCGGCCGTCGATCATCCAGCGCAGGGTCCGGCTCTCCTTGCTGATGCACAGCACCCGGCCGGTCCGGCAGCGCGGGTCGGGCGCGGCGGCCGGCTGCCCGCCCATCAGGTACAGCTCCCACTTCCCCGGCTCCCGCGTCATCCGCAGCAGCCGCCGCCAGGTGACGGTGTCGGTCTCGCCGGTCCGCGGCAGCCCGCGCTTGCCCTGGAAACCCCGGACCGCGCGCTCCGTCAGATCGTCGTACGTCCCGGTCGGCCCGTCGTGGAGCCACTCGACCTGCCGCAGCCGGGCCTGGAGTTCCCGTACGTCCCGGCCGGTGTCGCCGCGCGACCACAGCACCATCCCCGGCTCCGGCTCCCCTCGTGGGCTCGGCCGGTCGTCCGACCCGGGGGCGGCCGGCGGCGCGGTGGTGGTGGTCTCGATGCGCACGGGAGAGCGCAGCCCGCCGCCGTCGTCGGCCCGGACCGTGCAGCCGCCCACCGCCACCGCCGCCGTCACCGCCGCCACCAGCGCCGCGGCGCCTGCCCTTCCCGCGCCCCCGCGCCTTCCCATGACCGTTCCCATGCCCCTCCTCCTGCCCGTACCACGCATCACGGCCCCCCGTCGTCTCACGGTCCGCACGGACGTCACCTGAGATGTTCCCCGCGGATGACGGGCGGCGAACGGCGGGGCATCGTGGTGCACACGGCGTCGGCACACAGGCGGACAAGCGAAAGGCGGCAGACCATGGCGCGTGAGTCGGAGTCCCGACTGCCCATCCAGCCGGTCTACGGACCCGGCGACCTCGACGGCTGGGACCCGGCGGAGCGGCTGGGCGAGCCGGGGGCGTATCCGTTCACGCGGGGCGTGTACCCGGCGATGTACACGCACCGTCCGTGGACGATGCGCCAGTACGCCGGTTTCGGCACGGCGGCGGAGTCCAACGCCCGCTACCGGCAGCTGATCGAGCACGGCACCACGGGCCTGTCGGTCGCCTTCGACCTGCCCACCCAGATGGGCCACGACTCCGACGCCCCGCTCGCGCACGGAGAGGTCGGCAAGGTCGGCGTGGCGGTCGACTCGATCGACGACATGCGGGTGCTGTTCGGCGGGATTCCGCTGGACCAGGTGTCGACGTCGATGACGATCAACGCGCCCGCCGCGCTGCTCCTGCTGCTGTACCAACTGGTGGCGGAGGAGCAGGGGGTGAGCGCGGACCGGCTGACCGGCACGATCCAGAACGACGTGCTGAAGGAGTACATCGCGCGCGGGACGTACATCTTCCCGCCGAAACCCTCGCTGCGGCTGGTCGCGGACATCTTCGCGTACTGCCGGGCCGGGATCCCGAAGTGGAACACGATCTCGATCTCCGGCTACCACATGGCGGAGGCGGGCGCGTCCCCGGCGCAGGAGATCGCCTTCACCCTCGCCAACGGCATCGAGTACGTGCGCACGGCGGTGGCGGCCGGCATGGACGTCGACGACTTCGCGCCGCGCCTGTCCTTCTTCTTCGTCGCCCGTACGACGATCCTGGAGGAGGTCGCCAAGTTCCGCGCGGCCCGCCGGATCTGGGCCCGGGTGATGAAGGAGGAGTTCGGGGCGGAGAACCCCAAGTCGCTGATGCTGCGGTTCCACACGCAGACGGCCGGGGTGCAGCTGACGGCCCAGCAGCCGGAGGTGAACCTGGTCCGGGTCGCCGTGCAGGGCCTGGCGGCGGTCCTCGGCGGCACCCAGTCGCTGCACACCAACTCCTTCGACGAGGCCATCGCGCTGCCCACCGACAAGTCCGCCCGCCTCGCGCTGCGCACCCAGCAGGTGCTGGCGTACGAGACGGACGTGACGGCGACCGTCGACCCCTTCGCCGGGTCCTACGCCGTCGAGAAGCTGACCGACGACGTCGAGGCGGCGGCCCGGGAGCTGATGCAGCGGGTCGAGGACCTCGGCGGCGCGGTCGAGGCGATCGAGGCCGGCTTCCAGAAGGAGGAGATCGAACGCAACGCCTACCGCATCGCGCAGGAGACCGACGCGGGCGAACGGGTCGTGGTCGGCGTCAACCGCTTCCGCCTCGACGAGGAGGAGCCGTACGAGCCGCTGCGCGTCGACCCGGCCATCGAGGCGCAGCAGGCGGAGCGGCTGGCGAAGCTGCGCGCCGAGCGGGACCGGGGCGCGGTCGCCTCGGCCCTGGCGGCGCTGCGCGAGGCCGCCGAGGGCTCGGACAACGTGCTGTACCCGATGAAGGACGCACTGCGGGCCCGCGCCACGGTCGGCGAGGTCTGCGACGCGCTGCGCGAGGTGTGGGGCGCCTACGAGCCGTCGGAGCGCTTCTGACGGGCCGGTGGGGGAGTGTCACAGGCGCGTGCCACACTCCCTCCCATGTTCGGCGTCACCGACCTTCCCACCTACCTGGCGGGCGTCCTCCTCATCGTCCTGCTGCCCGGCCCCAACTCGCTGTACGTCCTCTCCGTCGCCGCCCGCCGCGGCGTCCGCGCGGGGTACCGCGCCGCCGCCGGGGTGTTCTGCGGCGACACCGTGCTGATGACGCTGTCGGCCGCCGGGGTGGCCTCGCTGCTCCAGGCCAACGCCGTGCTGTTCGGCATCGTGAAGTACGCGGGCGCCGGCTATCTGACCTGGCTGGCGGTCGGCATGCTGCGGGCCGCCCGGGCGATGTGGCGGACGCGGCGGCAGGCGGCCGAGCAGGCGATGGCCCCGGCCGCGGCCGGCGCCGACGAGCGCCCCTACCGCCGGGCCCTGGTCATCAGCCTCGTCAACCCGAAGGCGATCCTGTTCTTCGTCGCCTTCTTCGTGCAGTTCGTCGACCCGGGGTACGCCTATCCCGCCCAGTCCTTCGTCGTCCTGGGCGCCTTCGCCCAGCTGGCCAGCTTCCTCTACCTGAGCGCGCTGATATTCACCGGCACCAGGCTGGCCGCCGCCTTCCGCCGCCGCAGGCGCCTGTCGGCGGGGGCGACCTCGGCGGCGGGTGCGCTGTTCCTCGGGTTCGCGGTGAAGCTGTCACTGTCGAGCACCTGACCTCCCCCCCCTCGGCGCCGGTCAGCGCGGCGTCGAGGCGCGGGACGCGTCGCGTGCCCGCCCGGCCGCGCGGTAGCGGCGCACCGCCCTGGTGACGATCGGCGGCAGCAGGTCCACGGCGAGCCGGCGGGCCCGGGCGGCGCCGGCCGGGCGGGCCGGGGCCGGGCGGCGGGCCGGGACGGGTTCCCGCGCGGGCTTGGGCACGGGGGCCGTGTAGTGCCGCGAGCGGGGGAACGGCGGCGGCTGCATGGTCTTGGCACGGGCCCGGACCAGCCGGTGCCCCGCGGCCTGCTGCACGCTCACCGAGCAGTCGTCGCGCCCCCGCAGCATGGCGACCAGCTCGTCCTGGACGGGCTCGGGGTCCCCCCAGGTGGCGTACAGCTTCTGGGTGCTGAGGCAGATCGGGCGCAGCCCGCCGTTGAGCACCGCCTCCCAGGCGGCGACGGAGACGCCCGGCGTGTGCTCGGAGCGGAAGTCGTCCAGGACCACGACGCCGTCCGGGAGCAGCAGCTCACGGGCCGCCTCGATGTCGCCGCGCACATGCTCGTAGAGGTGCGAGGCGTCGATGTGGACGAACCGGCAGGTGGCCGGTTCCACCTCCTTGGTGATCACGGACGTCGGGCCCTGGACGACCGTCGGAAGGGCCTCGTGGAAGGACAGGTAATTCTGTTCGAATGCCTGTCGGGTGAGGGTCGAATAGGAACCGGCCGACTCGGCACGGTTTGCCTGGTCCGGGGCGTCGCTCCCGAACAGGTCGCAGACCGTGAACGTCTCGCCGGCCTGAAGGTGGTGCCCCAGCAGAATCGCGCTCTTGCCCATGTAGGCGCCCAGTTCCAGCAGGTCGCCGGATACTCCCCGCTCCGTCTGCCGCTCGAGGAACCAGGTGAAAAGTACCTGGTCAAGCGGCCAGAACCAGCCGGGGACGTCCTTCAGCTCGCCGGGGCGGCTTTCGGTTGACTGTGCAGTGGCCATGCAGGGAGATTGCCTGTTAAGAGCATCGCAATCCAGCCTATTGTCGAATGTCGCACAAACAAATCATCGAGACGGCACGGTGACGATCTTGCGGGCCCGGGACAATGCCGCCCGCATACGCGGGCCGGCGGTTTCTCGACGAACCCGTTCGGCAGCCGGGCCGGCTCCGGCACGGCGGTGACGGTGAGCGGGAACGTCGGGTACGTCGGCACGGGCGCCGCCGTGCCGACGACCGCGCAGGTCACGCTCCCGCTCACGGCTCACCGCTTGATCGAGCGCCGGAACGACCTGACCCGGCGCACCACCCTGCGCGCCGCGGCGCTGCGGGGCAGGAACGCCAGCCGCTGCGGGATGCCGCCCGGCAGCCCCAGCGCCGTAAGCCGCCGCTTCTTGAAGTACCGCCAGGTGTGGCTGTCCAGCCGCGCCGCCAGATACCGCTCGGCCTCCGGCCGCAGCCCCGGCAGGATCCTCGGCTGCATCGCGAACCCGACCGTCCGGACCAGCTCGGTGAGGGCCCCCGGGTCCAGGCCGCGGCGCTGTTCGGCGACGGCCGCGCCGTCGGTGACCTCGGGCAGCAGCGCGTCGACGACGGTGACGGGGACGCGGTTGCTGTTCTCGTACGGCGTCAGCCGTTCCAGCAGCGTCCCGGTGCCGACGCGGGCGACCGGCAGACCGTACAGCGCGGACGCGGTGAGCAGGGCGGTGGAGAAGCAGCCGACGACCAGCGCCGGGCGCATCCGCTGGTACAGCACCTCGGCGAGCACGGGCGTGTCCAGCACGGTCAGCTCGGCTCCGAGCCGCTCGGCCTCCTGCTCCAGGGTGCGGGTGAAGCGGGCCGGTGCCGTGGGGTGCGGCTTGAACACCACCCGGGTGTGGCCCAGGCCGACGGCGCCCCGCAACATCCGCACGTGCAGGTCCTCCTCCTCCTCGGCGGAGAGGATGTTCAGCGCGGACAGGTACTGCCCGAGCAGCAGCGCGGGCTCCGCCGCCTCCGGCAGCGGGTCGCCGGTGTCGGCCAGCTCGGCCAGCACCTTGCCGAACGCCGAGGCCGGCACCACCTCGGCGCCGACGCCGAACTCGGTCAGCAGCAGCGGCTCCAGGCCCGGCACCAGGTCGAGGTGGAGCAGGCGCTCCACGCGGGAACCGACCAGCGGATCGATCTTGTTGCGGGTCGGGCCGTAGCTCATCAGGCCGTCCGCGTAGACCGTCACCGGCGCGTCGGTGAAGATCTGCGCCAGCCCGAGCGCCGGGTTGACCTGGATCGACTCCACGGCGAGCGCCACGTCGTCGTCCCCGATGTCCCAGGCGAGACGCAGATGCCTCTCCCACAGGGGGACGTCCTCCAGACGCGGCCCCCAGCCACTGGGGTGGAAGGGGGAGATGGCCTCGTTCCACGACAGCACGTCGTCGAACCGGGGCCGCAGCCGCTCGAATCCCGGCATCTCGTCCACGGCCGGCGTCGTCTCCGGCGTCGCGGCGTTGTTGGACACCAGCAGCACACGCCGGCCGGCGGGCGCGAAGCAGCCGGCGTCCAGGGCGGCGGCCAGGGTGGCCGCTCCGTACAGCGTCGACGCCAGGAAGATCTGGGTGGTCATGCCGCCACCTCCGCGCCCGGCACCGGACGGCGGCGCAGCCGGCGCAGCCGCGTGGCGCGCTCGGCGTCCATCGAGTCCAGCGCCTCGTCGAGGACGTCCTGCGGCATGCGCCGCAGCGCGGCGGCGCTCATCGCCTTCAGTTTCCGGGCCACGGGCGGCTCGAACCTTTCGATGGAACCGAGGTGATGCGAAATGATGGCGCAGTACGTGCGCACGGCCTTCGGCAGCAGCCGCGCCGCGTCGGCGTCCTGGGCGGTTTCCTCGACGACCTGGTCGAAGGCGCGGATGAAATCGAGCCGGCGGGCGTCCCCGATCTGGGTCAGCGACGAGGCGACCCCGCGCCGGTAGAAGACACCGAGCAGACCGGTCACCGCGAAGGACTCCGCCTCCCGGTGCAGCTTCCAGATCCACGGCCGGTCCTCGGCCGTGCGCAGCCCGTCGGTGAAGTGCAGCAGGCCGCGGTCGGCCAGCCGGCGGTGGTAGACCCCCGCCCAGGCGAAGGCGTAGTCGACGGACGTGGAGCGGTGGGCGGGCAGGATCGCGTCGCGCGGGCGCAGCACGACGTTCCGGCGGCCGTGCGGGACCCGGTGCACGGAACGGGTCCGCGCCGCGCACTGCACGTGGTCGGTGCGGACGAAGTCGCAGCCCAGCTCCTCGATCACGGCGACCAGCCGGGCGTAGTAGCCGGGTGCCAGCCAGTCGTCGCCGTCCAGGAAGGTCAGATACTCGCCGCGCGCCCGGTCCAGGCCGGTGTTGCGGGCGGTCGCCAGGCCGCCGTTCCGCTCGTGTCTGACCAGCACCGCCCCCGGCAGCTCGCGCTCGGCGCGCGCGAGGAGGTCCGCGGTCCCGTCGGTGGAGCAGTCGTCGACGAGAATGAATTCGAAGTCGTCCCGCGCGTTGGCGCGCAGACTCCGCAGGGCATCGGGGACGTATTGCCGCACGTTGTAGAACGGCACGATGACGGAGAGCTTGAGCACGCAGCCGACGTTAAAGGGCGGCCCGTCATTCCCCTTTACCCCTGGCTGGATGCCGGGTGAACGGAGCGTGGCGAAGCCGTGAAGCGAACGGTTTTCCGGACGTCGAACGGGCCGATTCGCCGTTCGGCGGTGCGCTGTTAACCGTTTGTTGGATTCTGGTTGGGCCGTTCCTAGAAATGGCTTCCTAGCGTCTTCGACGTGCCAGCAAGTGCAACGAAAGCCCTGCGGGTGGCCGTCCTCGCGGACTCCGACACCCGGTGGAAATGGGGCGCCCTCACCGCGAGCCGTGTCGTCCCGGAGAACTCCGACCTCCGCCTGGACGGCTACCTGCTGCGCGGCCGGGCGACCCCGACCCCCCGCCAGCTGAAGGAGGTCGGTGTCCGGACGGACTCCCTGCGTGAGGTCACCGGAGTCGAGTTCCTGCGGACGATGGGGGAGGAGCCGTACGACGTGCTCGTCCTCGCCCTGGTCGGCGGCGGCGTCCAGGCGATGCTGCACGGACTCGGCCGGGTCTTCGAGGACCGCACCGACCGGCCCGTCGTCGTCACCGGCTACGTCGGCGTCGTCTACGAGAAGCTCGCCGACGGCCTGCTGCTGCGGCACGGCGCCGACCTGGTGCTCGCCAACTCCCGCCAGGACGCGGACCGCTTCCGCGCCGTGTACGAGGGGGTCGGCGCCGACGCCTCCGCGGTCACCGAGGTCGCCCTGCCCTTCCTCGGGGGTGCGCCCTACACCGGCGAACACGACCCCTACACGGTCGTCTTCGCCGCCCAGCCCTCGGTGCCGGAGAGCCGCAAGGACCGCACGTACCTGCTGGACCGGCTGATCCGGCACGCCCGCCGGCACCCCGGGCGCGAGGTGCTGCTCAAGCTGCGCTCCAGGCCGGGCGAGCACACCACGCACATCGAGGAACTGCCGTACCAGAAACTGGTGCAGAAGGCCGACCCGCCGCCCAACTTCCGCCTGGTCTACGGGCACATGGGCGAGGTCCTGGACCGCACCGACCTGCTGGTCACCGTCAGCTCCACGGCCGCGCTGGAGTCCCTGCACCGCCGCATCCCGACGGTCGTGCTCACCGACCTCGGGGTGCGCGAGGCGCTCGGCAACCACCACTTCATCGGCTCCGGCTGCCTCGCCTCCTGGGACCAGCTCGACGCCGGCCACCGGCCCGCGCCCGACGCGGACTGGGTCGCCCGGCAGGGTGTCGCCGCCGGGGACACCATCTTTGGTGCGGGCTCGTACGCCACCGCCTTCGACACCGCGCGGGAGCGCCTCGCGAAGCTGCTGGCGCTGCGCGGCGGCCTGCCACCCCTGACCCCCTACTACACACCCGTCACCGCGCCCGGCTACCTGCCCGGCATCCTCGCCCGCCACCACCTCGGCCCGGACGGCACGCCACTGCCCGGCGCGCCCGCCGCCGACCGCGCACCCGGCCCCGTCCGGCAGGTCGTGCGCCGCGCGGCGCGCGGCGCCTACCGGCACGGCGTCCAGCGCGTCGCCCCGGTGATCCGGCGCATGGGGGAGCTGTGACCCCGGTGACCCGTACCCAAGGAGGGGTACCCATGTCCCAACCCGAAACGGGTCAGGGCGCCTCGGTGCGCCGGATCCTCGCGGTCATCCCCGCACGCGGCGGCTCCAAGGGCGTCCCCGCGAAGAACCTCGCCCCCGTCGGCGGTGTCCCCCTGGTGGCGCGCGCCGTGCGCGAGTGCCGGGCCGCCCGGCTCGTCACCGACGTCGTCGTCTCCACCGACGACCAGGCCATCGCCGCCGCGGCGCGCGAGGCCGGCGCCGAGGTCGTGCTGCGCCCGGCCGCCATCGCCGGGGACACGGCCACCTCCGAGGCCGCGGTGCGGCACGCCATGGACGCCCACGAGGCCCTGCACGGCGCCGCCGTCGACGTGGTGCTGCTGGTGCAGTGCACCAGCCCGTTCCTGGTCCGCGAGGACCTCGACGGGGTGGCCGGGGCGGTCGCCGAGGACGGCGCCGACACCGCGGTGACCGTGGCCCCGTTCCACGGGTTCGTCTGGCGGGACGGCGACGGCGACGGGGACGGCTCCGGGGACGGGGAGAGGGACGGCGCCGGCGTCGGCGCCGGCGGCCACGGCGTCAACCACGACAAGTCCTTCCGTCCGCGCCGCCAGGACCGCCCCCAGGACCTGCTGGAGACCGGCGCCGCCTACGCGATGGACGCGGCCGGCTTCCGCGAGCACGGTCACCGCTTCTTCGGCCGCACCGCACTCGTGCGCACCGACCCGGCGCGGGTGCTGGAGATCGACGACCCGCACGACCTGGCCCGCGCCCGCGCGCTCGCGCCCCTCTTCGACTCCACGCGCCCCGGCGCGCTCGCCGTCGGCTCTCCCGCCCACCTCCCCGCGGCGGAGGACATCGACGCGGTCGTCCTCGACTTCGACGGCACCCAGACCGACGACCGGGTGCTGATCGACGCCGACGGACGGGAGTTCGTCGCCGTGCACCGCGGCGACGGGCTCGGCATCGCGGCCCTGCGCAGAAGCGGGCTGAAGATGCTGATCCTGTCCACGGAACAGAACCCGGTCGTCGCCGCCCGCGCACGCAAGCTCAAGCTCCCCGTGCTGCACGGCGTCGACCGCAAGGACATCGCGCTCAAGCAGTGGTGCGACGACCAGGGCATCGCGCCGGAGCGCGTGCTCTACGTCGGCAACGACGTCAACGACCTGCCGTGCTTCGCCCTCGTGGGCTGGCCCGTGGCGGTCGCCGGCGCCCACGACGTCGTCCGCGGCGCCGCACGCGCGGTCACCACCGTCCCCGGCGGCGACGGCGCGATCCGGGAGATCGCCGGCTGGATCCTCGGTCCCTCTCTCGATTCCCTCCCCAAGTAAGGAAACCCCTGTCATGAGCAACTCCCGCATCCGCACCCTCGGTTCGCGCGAGGCCGGCCCCGGCCGCCCCGTCTACATCACCGGCGAGATCGGCATCAACCACAACGGCGAGCTGGAGAACGCGTTCAAGCTCATCGACGCGGCCGCCGAAGCCGGCTGCGACGCCGTCAAGTTCCAGAAGCGCACGCCCGAGATCTGCACCCCGCGCGACCAGTGGGACATCGAGCGCGACACCCCCTGGGGCCGGATGACCTACATCGACTACCGCCACCGCGTCGAGTTCGGCGAGGACGAGTACCGCCAGATCGACGAGTACTGCAAGTCGAAGGACATCGCCTGGTTCGCCTCCCCGTGGGACACCGAGGCCGTCGCCTTCCTGGAGAAGTTCGACGTACCGGCCCACAAGGTCGCCTCCGCCTCCCTGACGGACGACGAACTGCTGCGCGCCCTGCGGTCGACCGGCCGGACGATCATCCTCTCCACGGGCATGTCGACCCCGAAGCAGATCCGCCACGCGGTGGAGGTGCTGGGCAGCGACAACATCCTCCTGTGCCACGCGACGTCCACCTACCCGGCCAAGGCCGAGGAGCTGAACCTGCGGGTCATCAACACCCTCCAGCAGGAGTACCCGAACGTCCCGATCGGCTACTCCGGCCACGAGACCGGCCTGCAGACCACCCTGGCCGCCGTCGCCCTCGGCGCCGCGTTCGTCGAGCGCCACATCACCCTCGACCGCGCCATGTGGGGCTCCGACCAGGCCGCGTCCGTCGAGCCGCAGGGCCTCACCCGCCTGGTCCGCGACATCCGCACCATCGAGGCCTCCCTCGGCGACGGCGTCAAGAAGGTCTACGAGTCCGAGCTGGGCCCGATGAAGAAGCTGCGCCGCGTCACCGGCGTGGTCGCCGAGGCCGAGATCGCCGCGGCGGCGGGCGAGCCGGTCACCGTCTGACCCCGCCCGCCGACTCCCCTCCCCACGCCCTACGACGGGACGGTCGTACGCCGATGAGCCCCCGCGCCGGGAATGCCGGCCCCCACACTCTCGCCTTCGTCGAGAGTCCGGTACAGCTCCTGAACGTGCTGGAGTGGGCGCACGTCAGCGCCCCCTGGACGCAGCTCACCCTCGTCGTCCTGTCACCCGTCGACCCGATGACCCGGGGCCAGCTGCGCCGCATGGCGGAGCTGGCCCGCCAGGAGGGCCACGAGGTCCGCTGGGAAGAGGCCCGGGGAGGGGCCACGGCCCCCTTCCGCACGGTCGGGGGACTGGCCGGTGCCCTGCGCCGTGCGCGGCGCATCGTGATGGGCGACCCGTTCTCCCGCTACGTACAACTGCTCCTGACCATCACCCGCGCCCGCGAGCTGGTCGTCGTCGACGACGGCACGGCCACCATGGAGTTCGTCACCCAGCTCGCCCGCGGCGAACGCCTGGTGCGCTGGCACCGCAAGGGCAGCCGCCCCGGCCCGCGCGACCTGCTCTTCGCGCCGGTGTCGTCCTCCGCGCGGCGCAGGCTGACCCCCGCCGGGGAGCGCCGGGTCTCGGTCTTCTCCTCCATGCCGATCGAGGAGATCCCCGACGGCGTGACGGTCACCGCCAACGCCTTCGCCTGGACCCGCGCCCGCTTCGGCCCGCCGCGCATCACCAAGGGCGCCGACATGGTCGGCACCTCCCTGGTGGAGACCGGCGTGGTGGACGGCGACCGCTACCTGGACGCCGTCCGGGGCCTGGCCCGCGCGCACGGCGCCACCCGCTACTTCGCCCACCGCCGCGAGAGCGCCGACAAACTCCACCGGCTGGCGGTGGAGACGGGCCTGGAGGTGGTCCGCCCCGACCTGCCGCTGGAACTGATCGCCCGCCGCGGCCCGGTCGGCCGCACCATCCTCAGCTTCCCCTCCACGGTGGTCCACACCCTGCCGCTGGCCCTGTCCGGCACCGACGTCAAGGTCGCCGTCTGCGACATCGACCCCGCCTGGCTGACCCGGCACGCCTCGCCACGGGCCCGCGGTTTCCTGTCCGGGGTGACGGGCTCGGCCCGGGACGTGCACCGGCTGTCGGCCGTGGCGGGCACCGGGTGACCGGCCCGTGGTCCGGCCCACCCGGTCAAGGCGCCCGACGGCCGGTGGCGCTCCCGGCGCGGCGGGCGGCGCGGACCCGGCGGTAGCTCCACAGCAGCAGGGCGAACAGCACCAGCCCCGAGACGATCAGACTCATCCCGGTGGCCCACCCGGAGTACGGCAGCCGGGGAACGAGGCCCCAGACCACCCCCGCGCCGACGAGGGCCACACCGGTCAGGACCGATCCCGTGACGCGCCACGGTGACGAGACGCTCTCCTCGGCCGCCCGCATGGCCCGCCGCCGCACGGGATCGACGAACCGGTCCAGCGCCGGCACGGCACGGGCCAGCAGCGCCGTCCCGGCGAACACGAGCAGCAGCCCCGGCCCGGGCAGCACCAGCAGGACCACGCCGATCACCACCAGCACGGCACCGAGCACGCCCAGCGTCCCCCGCCGCACCGATTCGGCACTCCACGTCACGGCACCCCGCCTTCCCGCGGCCGACGCACACCACCGCTCCCGCTCCCGACCCTAGGCCGTGCGGACCGCACACCGCAGCGCCCGGCACCCGGACCCGGGCGCGTGCGGCGGGCGGTGCGTGGTATCCGTGAGAAGAGAAGCGAGCGAAGAACGGCGAACCAGAGCAGAGAAGAGCACAGCACAGCAGAGAAGATCAGATCACAGGGCGGGTGCCGGGAGTCGGGTGCGGGTGCCGATCTCCGGTGATCGCATGATCGACGCGGCCGTCGAAGGCGGGCGAGTTTACCCAAGACACCAGAGAGCTATGCGTACGGCGGCCAGATTTTCTTCCCCTGACGGGCTGAATTTTATTGATCGTGGGTCAACCGGCCGCTCCGGCGTCCTACCCTTCAGAGGGTGAAGCAATTGATCTCCCCCAAGTCCGAGGCCGAGCTTCCCGGAGGAGCCCTGCTTCCCGGCGCCCTGCCCGAGGAGCTGCGTGCCGAACTCGTCGCCTTCCGGCGCGACTTGCACATGCATCCCGAGCTGGGCAACCAGGAGTTCCGCACCACCGCCGCGATCAAGGAACGGCTCGAGCGGGCCGGTCTGAAGCCGCGCGTACTCCCCGTCGGGACCGGGCTCATCTGCGACATCGGCGTGGACGCGGGGGAGCCGGCCGGCGCACCGGGCGTCTTCGCCCTGCGGGCCGACATCGACGCCCTGCCCATCCCGGACACCAAGACCGAGTGCCCCTACCGCTCGACGGTGCCGGACCGGGCCCACGCCTGCGGCCACGACGTGCACACCACCGTCGTCCTCGGCGCCGGCCTCGTCCTCGCCGCGCTGCACCGGCGGGGCCTGCTGCCGCGCCCCGTGCGGCTGGTCTTCCAGCCCGCCGAGGAGGTGCTGCCCGGCGGCGCCAAGGACGCCATCGAGGGCGGGGCGCTCGACGGGGTGCGCCGCATCCTCGCCGTGCACTGCGACCCGCGGGTGGACGCCGGGCGGATCGGACTGCGCGAGGGCCCCATCACCTCCGCCTGCGACCGGCTGGAGATCGCCCTGGACGGCCCCGGCGGCCACACCGCCCGCCCCCACCTGACCACCGACCTGGTCACCGCCGCCGCCCGCGTCGCCACCGACGTCCCGGCGCTGCTCTCCCGGCGCGTCGACAGCCGCAGCGGCCTCTCCCTGACCTGGGGGCGGATCGAGTCCGGGCACGCCCCGAACGTCATCCCGCAGCACGCCGAGCTGGCCGGGACCGTGCGCTGTCTGAACCTCGACACCTGGCGCCAGGCGCCCGACCTGGTGGTCGCCGCCATCGACGAGGTCGCCAACCTGCACGGCGCCAAGTCGGAGATCACCTACGTACGCGGGGTGCCGCCGGTCGTCAACGAGGTGACCAGCGTCGAACTGCTCCAGACCGCCATGGTCGCCCGGCGCGGCACGGACTCCGTGGAGAACACCGAGCAGAGCCTGGGCGGCGAGGACTTCTCCTGGTACCTGGAGCACGTGCCCGGCGCCATGGCCCGGCTCGGCGTCCACCCGCCCGGCGACCGCACGGTGCGCGACCTGCACCAGGGCGACTTCGACGTGGACGAGCACGCCATCACGGTGGGCGTGGAGCTGTTCACCGCCGCCGTCCTCATCGACGGCGCCCTCTAGGGCCGGTTGCCGTGGGCGACGCCGGAGCCGTCGTCACCGCATAGCCGTCGGGGTCCTGGAGGGTCACGCCCCAGGTGGGCTTGGACGGCAGCGACCTCAGAGATCACGTGACCGTGTGCCGGCGGGCGCTGGTCCCAGGACCAGCGCCCGCACCCGCCGGGGAACGCAGGCGGCCGGGGCGGGTGGTGGAAGAGGCACCGTGTGGCAGGCACGTCGGACACCCTGCCGACCGAGATCGCCGAGCACAGGACCCGCGACCCAGCTCACTGGAGCGATCAGTCAGGAGGCGCGGCCGTGGCACCCACCGCTGTTCGCGCCGCCGCCACGAATGCCGCGATCGCCGGGTGGGCGCCGCCGCCCGCGCGGAAGGCGACCTTCGAGCGGCGGAAGAGGGGCAGCCGGGTCAGGACCACGTCCTCGGGGGCGTGTGCAGTGGCCATCTCCGGTACGAATCCGGCGCCTTGCCCGATGGCGGCCAGTGCCAGGACCGTACGGAAGTCGTTGACCCGATGGCGGATGCGCGGCTGGAAACCGGCCGCCTGGCAGGCGCGTACAGCCATCGCGTGGCCGGTCGTGCCGTCCCGGGCCGTGATCCACGGGGCCGTGGCCCACGGTCCGAGCAGCTCCGCCAGCGTGTCACCGCGGACGGCGGGACCTTCTGCGGGACCGGTGCCGGTGGCGGCGCCCGTGGCCAGGTACATCGGCTCCTCCAGCAGGGGCACCTGGTCGACCGTGGTGTCCGGGGACGCGGGCACGAAGTCGTAGTCGTGGACGAGGGCCACGTCGAGTTCGCCGGCGCGCAGGCCGTCGGAGACCCGCGCCGAGTCGATCTCCTGCACCATCGGTTCCAGCGCGGGATGCCGCCGGGCCAGTTCGGCCAGCGTGGCGGGCACGATCGCGGGGCCGCCGGAGGGAAACGTCCCGATCCGCAGCGGCCCGCCGATGCCCTCGCGTGCCCCGGCCAGCTCGGAGACCGCCAGTTCGAGGCGTTCGAGGACGGCGTCGGCGTGGGTGACGAGGGTGCGGCCCGCGGGGGTGAGCACCACCCGTCTGCCACTTCGTTCCAGCAGGGGTACGCCCGCCTCGCGCTCGAGCACGCTCAGCTGCTGGGAGACGGCCGAGGCGGTGAAGGTCAGCGCCTCGGCGACGGCCACGATGGTGCCGCGCCGGTCCAGTTCGCGCAGCAGGTGGAGACGTCGGACATCGAGCATAAGGTGAGCTTACGCATAGGCGAAGAAACATGAACTGGATCTACTGGGTTCGGGTCGGTCAGGCTGGGCGCATGAAGCCCGAAGCGAACCTCGCCGGCCTGTTCGTCCCCTTGGTGACCCCGTTCACCGACGACCTGCGCCTCGCCCCGGAGGCGCTCGCCCGACTCGCCGACGAGGCGCTGTCGGCCGGCGGCGCCCGCGGACTCGTCGCCCTGGGCACCACCGCGGAGGCGGCCACCCTGACCACCGAGGAGAAGCGGGCCGTGGTCCGTATCTGCTCGGCCGCCTGCCGCGCGTACGGAGCTCCGCTGATCGTCGGCGTCGGCACGAACGACACCTCCGCCGCGATCACGACACTGCGGGAGCTGGCTCAGAGCGGTGACGTCACCGCGGCGCTGGTGCCCACGCCGCCCTACACCCGGCCCGGCGAGGCGGGAACGCTGGCGCACTTCACGGCACTCGCCGAACACGGGGGTCTGCCGCTGGTCGTCTACGACATCCCGTACCGCACCGGTCAGCCCCTGAGCACCGGCACGCTGAACTCGCTCAGGCGCCTACCGCAGGTCGCCGGGGTCAAGTACGCGACCGGTGCGATCGACGCAGCGGCGATGGAACTGCTCGGCTCGCCGGCCCCGGGCTTCGCGGTGCTCGGCGGCGATGACGCCGTCATCTCGCCGCTGCTCGCGGCGGGCGCCCACGGCGGCATCCTGGCGTCGGCCAATGTCCGCACCGCTGACTACGCCGAGCTCATCTCGCTGTGGCAGCGCGACGCCACCGGACCGGCCCGCAGGCTGGGAGCCGAGCTGGCCCGGCTGTCCGCCGCGCTCTTCGCCGAGCCGAACCCGACCGTGATCAAGGGGGTGCTGCACGCCCAGGGCCGTATCCCCAGCCCGGCCGTCCGCCTGCCGCTGCTGGCCGCCTCCGCCGATTCGGTCCGGCGAGCGGTGGACCTGGCCGCCGCCACAACCCGAGCGACCGCGGCCTGACACGGGCCCGTTGCCCCGGGGGACCCGGTGGACCTCGACGCAAGCCGATGGGGCCCGCCCGCTCCCGCGCCACCGCACTCCCCACGTGGGCGAACTCCCCAGGCGGCCGAGGCGGCGGACCACTCCGGTTGCGGCGGGCCGCTCCGGTTGCGGCCGGGACGGGACGGGGGCAGCGTGTGAACCAGCACTCACAGGGGTGTGACCGGCCAGCGGCACGAATGGATAACGGCCCCCAGGAACCCCGTTCCCAGGAGTGTCTACGCGCGTTAATGTGCGCCGAACCGAGCGCCCGCTGCGGGGTTTTGGAGAATGGGGAACTTCAGATGCGTCGGATATCGAAACTGACCCGCGTCGCGGTGGGGGTCGCGTCGCTCGCACTCGCCGCCACGGCCTGCGGTGGCACCAGCAGCGAGAGCGGCGGCGACGGCGGCACCAAGCAGGACATGGGTCTGGCCATCGCCTACGACATCGGCGGCAGGGGTGACCAGTCCTTCAACGACGCCGCCTACCAGGGCCTGAAGAAGGCCCAGGACGAGTTCGGCTACAAGACCGCCGACATCGAGCCCACCGAGGGCGAGACCAACGCCGACAAGGAACAGCGGCTCTCCTCGCTGGCGCGGCAGGGCTACAACCCGGTCATCGGGGTCGGCTTCGCCTACGCCCCGGCGATGAAGGCCGTGGCCGACAAGTACCCGGACACCACCTTCGGCATCGTGGACTCCGTGGTCGAGGGCGACAACGTCGCCTCCCTGGTCTTCGCCGAGAACGAGGCGTCCTACCTCGCCGGCGTCGCCGCGGCCAAGGCCACCAAGACCAATGTCGTCGGATTCGTCGGCGGTGTGGACGTACCGCTGATCCACAAGTTCGAGGCCGGTTACACGCAGGGCGTCAAGGACACCAACCCCAAGGTGCGGGTGATCGCGCAGTACCTGACGCAGACCGCGGAGGAGGGCGGCTTCTCCAGCCCCGACAAGGGCCGGGCGGCCGCCGAGGGTCAGATCGAGAAGAACGCCGACGTCGTCTACCAGGCGGCCGGCCTCTCCGGACAGGGCGTGATCGAGGCCGCGGCCAAGGCCAAGGTCTGGGCGATCGGCGTCGACTCCGACCAGTACAAGCAGGAAGCCCTGGCGGCGCACAAGGAGTACATCCTCACCTCCGCCCTGAAGGACATCGACGGCGCGGTGTACACGCTGGCCAAGTCGGTCGAGGACGGCGAGCCGCTGACCGGCGTGCAGACCTTCGACCTGAAGTCCGACGGTGTCGGCCTGTCCAAGAGCAACCCGAAGTACGCCGAGGTGCCCGGTCTCGAGGAGGCCGTGGCCAAGGCCAAGGAAGAGATCATCAACGGTTCGATCAAGGTGCGGACCGAGCCGTAGACCGGACTCGTACCACCTGCACGGACCGCGCGAAGCGGGCGGGCGCCCCGGGCCCCGCCCGCTTCGCCGTTCTCCAGGGCCGCTTCTTCCGGTCTCTCGCAGCCCTTCCTTCTTCCGGGCTCTGCCCGCCCCCTCCACCCGGAGTCTCCGCCCCGTCCATCCGGGTCCCCCACCCCCTCCGTCCGGGGTTTCCGGGCCCTCCGTCTCGGCCTCCGCGTCACCCAGCGCCACCCTCCGTTTGCGCGCGGCAAGGGTCCGGACCGGCCCGCGCGCCCCATTGGGCACGGGCGCATAACAAGGTGGACAGAAGGGGTTTTCAGGCAGGTCTACGCGCGTTAATCTGCGGCGAAGCCAGCGCCGAAGCCGAACCGTCCGGCGCTTGTACGACAGGAGCACCACACATGCGCCGGATTTCCCGGATAACGGTCGCAGGCGCGGCGACCGCCTCCCTGGCTCTCGCCCTCTCCGCCTGCGGCGGCACCTCCACCTCCGCCGGTTCGGCGGAGTCGAAGGGTGACAAGGGCCTCGCCATCGCCTACGACGTCGGCGGCAAGGGCGACCAGTCCTTCAACGACGCCGCGTACGCGGGCCTGGAGAAGGCCAAGAAGGAGTTCAAGTACAAGACGGCCGACATCGAGCCCACCGAGGGCGAGACGGACGCCGACAAGCAGCAGCGTCTGGAGTCCCTGGCCAAGCAGGGCTACAACCCGGTCGTCGGCGTCGGCTACGCGTACGCCTCCGCCGTGAAGGGCGCCGCCGAGAAGTTCCCGGACACCACCTTCGGCATCGTGGACGACGCCACGATCGAGGCCAAGAACGTGGCCGACCTGGTGTTCAGCGAGGAGCAGGCCTCCTACCTGGCCGGCGTCGCCGCCGCCAAGAGCACCAAGACGAACGTGGTCGGCTTCGTGGGCGGCGTGGACATCCCGCTGATCCACAAGTTCCAGGCCGGCTTCGAGCAGGGCGTCAAGGACACCGACCCGAAGATCAAGGTCCTCTCCCAGTACCTGTCGCAGACCGCGGAGGAGGGCGGCTTCTCCAGCCCGCACATGGGCAAGACCGCCGCCGAGGGCCAGATCGAGCGCAAGGCCGACGTCGTCTACGCGGCGGCCGGTCTGTCCGGTCAGGGCGTGATCGAGGCCGCCGCCGCCAACAAGGTGTGGGCGATCGGCGTCGACTCCGACCAGTACCGGCAGGAAGCCCTCGCGAAGTACAAGGACTCCATCCTGACCTCCGCGATGAAGGACGTCGCCAAGGCGGTCTACAACCTCGCGAAGTCCGTCGAGGCGGGCAAGCCCGAGACCGGTATCGTTCGGGGCGATCTGAAGACGGGCGAGGTGAGCCTGTCGAACTCCAACCCGAAGTTCGCGGACAATGCCGAGCTCCAGGAAGCCATCAAGACGGCCAAGGAGAAGATCGTCAGCGGCGAGATCAAGGTCAAGAGCAGCTGACACCCAGCAACACTCTGAGCAGCGTGCAACCGCGGTCGCGTTGCCGCTCGGCGGGGTACGGGGAGGGCGCCTCCCCGTACCCCGCCGGAGCAGGTGCGCCGCCGCTTCCCATGCCGTAGGGGCGCTACGCGCGTAGACGACCCCCGTCCCCAGGAGAGTGCGCCATCAACGCGTCCAGCAGCCCTCCGGCCGGAGCGGCGGCGGGTGGTCGGGAGACCGCCGTCGAGCTAGCCGGGATCACGAAGCGATTCCCCGGTGTCGTGGCCAACCACGACATCCACCTCACCGTCCACAAGGGCACCGTCCACGCCCTCGTCGGCGAGAACGGCGCCGGCAAGTCGACGCTGATGAAGATCCTCTACGGCATGCAGAAGCCGGACGAGGGCACCATCGCGATCGACGGCGAGATGGTGAGCTTCTCGTCCCCGGCCGACGCCATCACCCGCGGCATCGGCATGGTCCACCAGCACTTCATGCTCGCCGACAACCTCACGGTCCTGGAGAACGTGGTCCTCGGCAGCGAGAAGCTGTACGGCATCGGTGCCAGGGCCCGCCGCAAGATCAAGGAGATCTCCGACCGCTACGGCCTCGGCGTCCGCCCCGACGTCCTGGTCGAGGACCTCGGTGTCGCCGCCCGCCAGCGCGTGGAGATCCTCAAGGTCCTCTACCGCGGCGCCCGCACGCTGATCCTGGACGAGCCGACGGCCGTGCTGGTCCCGCAGGAGGTGGACGCCCTCTTCGACAACCTGCGCGAGCTGAAGTCCGAGGGCCTGTCCGTCATCTTCATCTCCCACAAGCTGGGCGAGGTGCTCTCGGTCGCCGACGAGATCACCGTCATCCGCCGCGGGACGACGGTCGGCACGGCCGTGCCCGCCGAGACGACGCCGCGACAGCTCGCCGAGCTGATGGTCGGCAGCGAACTGCCCACCCCGGAGACCGCCGAGTCCACGGTCACCGACCGCCCGGTGATCTCCGTCGAGAAGCTGCGGCTGGCCGCGCCGGGCGGCAAGGCCCTGCTCGACGACATCACCTTCACCATCCACGCCGGTGAGGTGCTCGGCATCGCCGGTGTCGAGGGCAACGGCCAGACCGAACTGGTCGACGCGCTCATCGGCCTGCGGCACGCGGACTCCGGCACCATCCGGCTGGCCGACGAGGAGATCACCGGCTGGCCCACCCGCAGGCGCCGCGAGGAGGGCATCGGCTACATCCCCGAGGACCGCCACCGCCACGGCCTGCTCCTGGAGGCCCCCCTCTGGGAGAACCGCATCCTCGGCCATGTCACCGAGCAGCCCAACGCCAAGGGCGTCTGGCTGAACCCGAAGGCCGCCCAGCAGGACACGCGCCGGATCGTCGAGAAGTACGACGTCCGCACCCCCGGCATCGACGTCACCGCGGCCTCCCTGTCCGGCGGCAACCAGCAGAAGCTGATCGTCGGCCGGGAGATGAGCCACGAGCCGCGCTTCCTGATCGCCGCCCACCCCACCCGCGGTGTGGACGTCGGCGCACAGGCCGCGATCTGGGACCACATCCGCAAGGCCCGCCGCGAGGGCCTGGCCGTGCTGCTGATCTCCGCCGACCTGGACGAGCTGATCGGCCTGTCCGACACCCTGCGCGTGATCTACGACGGCAGGCTGGTCGCGGACGCCGACCCGGCCACCATCACCCCGGAGGAGCTGGGCTCCGCCATGACCGGTGCCGCGACCGGCCACCTGGAGCACGAAGAGACCGACGAGTCTCCGGAACGGCAAGAGACCGACGAGTCTCCGGAAGACGAGGCCCGCTGATGAAGAAGTTCGACAAGGAGCGCCTGCTCCTCGCGGTGGCCGGACCGGTCATCGCGCTCGCCGTGGCCTTCGTGCTGAGCGCGATCGTGCTGATCGCCTCGGGCAAGGACCCGGTGGAGCCGTTCGCCCTCATGTTCGAGCAGGCCGGCTTCTCCGACATCCAGGTCCTGATCGTCAACCAGGCGTCGATGTACTACATCGCCGCGCTCGCGGTGGCCATCGGCTTCCGGATGAACCTGTTCAACATCGGCGTCGACGGCCAGTACCAGCTCGCCGCCATGATGACGGCGATCGTCGGCGCCCACATGAACCTGCCGGCGGTCATCCAGACCCCGCTGCTGCTCCTGACCGCCGTGTTCACCGGCGCCTTCTGGTCCGGCATCGCCGGTCTGCTGAAGGTCACCCGCGGCGTCAGCGAGGTGGTGGCGACGATCATGCTCAACGCGATCGCCACCTCCGTCATCGGCTACCTGTGGCTGCCGGACGTCTTCGGCGTCAAGGTCGGCAACAACAACACCACCGGCGAGATGCACGCCTCGGGCTGGGTGCCGGGCTTCGACCTCGGCGCGGCCGGCGAGATCTACGGCCTGCTCGTCCTCGCCGTACTGCTCGGCATCGGCTACTGGGTCGCGCTCAACCGCACCCGCTTCGGCTTCGACCTGCGCGCCTCCGGCGCCTCGGAGACGGCCGCCGCGGCCAGCGGTGTCGACCCCAAGCGGATGGTGCTCACCGCCATGCTGCTCTCCGGCGGCATCGCCGGTCTCGCGGGTCTGCCGATCCTGCTCGGCGACACCCACACCTTCAGCCTCAACTTCCCCACCGGCATCGGCTTCCTCGGTATCGGCATCGCGCTGCTCGGCCGTAACAGCCCGGTCGGCATCGCCTTCGCCGCCCTGCTGTGGGCCTGGCTCGACAAGGCCTCGCCCGAGCTGGACTTCCACGGCTACGACAAGGAGATCGCGGTCATCATGCAGGGCCTGATCGTCCTCTCGGTCGTCGTCTCCTACGAGGCGGTCCGCGAGTGGGGCCTGCGCCGCCAGCAGCGCCGGGTCGGCGCCGAGCTGGCCGCCGGCCACGTCCTCGGCGCCCACAACACCACGAAGGAGGTGGCTGGCCGATGACCACCGCAACCGATGTCAACCAGCCCACGCTGGAGCACGGGGCGCCGTCCGGCCGCCGCCTCTCCCTGCCCGTCCTGCTGCTGCTCATCGCCGGGGCCCTGGCGCTGACCTCGCTGGTCCGCATCATCACCGGTGCCAACGGCATCACCAACGTCAGCCAGATGTCCACCGCCCTCCAGCTCGCGGTGCCCATCGGCCTGGCCGGCCTCGGCGGCCTGTGGGCCGAGCGGGCGGGCGTGATCAACATCGGCCTCGAGGGCATGATGATCCTCGGCACCTGGTTCGGTGCCTGGGCCGGCTTCCAGTGGGGGCCGTGGACCGGTGTCCTGGTCGGCATCGTGGGCGGTGCCCTCGGCGGCCTGCTGCACGCGATCGTCACCGTCACCTTCAAGGTCAACCACATCGTCTCCGGTGTGGCCATCAACATCCTCGCCCTCGGCGCCACCCGCTACCTCGCGCCGCTCGCCTTCGAGGGCCACCGAGGCGGTACGGCCAAGCAGTCCCCGCCGGTGGAGTCCCTCGGCCACTTCACCGTGCCCGGACTCTCCGACGCGCTCAGGAGCCTCAACGACCAGGGCTGGTTCCTGATCTCGGACATCGCCGGCCTGCTCGGCGGCCTGGTCACCGACGTCTCCTGGCTGACCGTGATCGCCGTCGCGCTGGTCCCCGCCAGCTGGTGGGTGCTCTGGCGCACCCCGTTCGGCCTGCGGCTGCGCTCCTGCGGCGAGAACCCGGTCGCGGCCGAGTCGCTGGGTGTCAACGTCTACAAGTACAAGTACCTGGCCGTGCTCATCTCCGGCGGCCTGGCCGGCCTCGGCGGCGTCTTCCTGTCCATCGTGGCCAACCCCTTCTACCTGGAGGGCCAGGTCAGCGGACGCGGCTTCATCGGTCTCGCCGCGATGATCTTCGGTAACTGGACGCCGGGCGGACTGGCCCTCGGCGCGGGCCTGTTCGGCTACACCGACAGCCTCAACCTGCGCGGCGGCTCCGCCAACGTGCACGCCCTGCTGCTGCTCGGCGCGCTGCTGCTGCTGGCCGCCGCGATCTGGCTGGTGGTCCGCAAGGCGTACGTCAAGGCCGGGATCACCCTGGCCGTCGGTGCCCTGGTCTTCGCCTGGTACGCCACCACCGACGACGTCCCCAACCAGGTCGTCTCCGCCACGCCGTACGTCGTCACCCTCGTCGTCCTCGCGCTGTCCGCGCAGCGCCTGCGGATGCCCAGGGCGAACGGCATGGCGTACCGGAAGGGACAGGGCAAGTGACCGGCGCCGACTGGGAGGCGCTGCGGACGGCGGCCCGGGACGCCATGTCCCGGGCGTACGCCCCCTACTCGGGCTACCCGGTCGGAGCCGCCGCCCTGGTCGACGACGGCCGCACCGTCACCGGCTGCAACGTCGAGAACGCCAGCTACGGCATCGGGCTGTGTGCCGAGTGCGGCCTGGTCTCCCAGCTGCGGCTGACCGGCGGCGGGCGGCTGACGCACTTCGTCTGCGTCGACGGCACGGGCGAGGTCCTGGTCCCCTGCGGCCGCTGCCGTCAGCTGCTGTACGAGTTCGGCGGCCCGGAGCTGCTGCTGGAGACCCCGGCGGGGATCGTGCCCCTGTCCGAGATGCTCCCGCAGGCCTTCGGCCCCGACCACCTCACCAAGTAACTCCCGGAAGGAACGCCAGGCCATGGCCATGGACGCCATCTCCGTCATCCGCACCAAGCGGGACCGCGGCGAGCTCGGCGACGAGCAGATCGACTGGGTCATCGACGCGTACACCCGCGGCGAGGTCGCCGACGAGCAGATGTCGTCGCTCGCGATGGCCATCCTGCTCAACGGCATGAACCGCGCCGAGATCGCCCGCTGGACGGCCGCGATGATCGCCTCCGGCGAGCGGATGGACTTCTCGTCGCTGTCCCGCCCGACCGCCGACAAGCACTCCACGGGCGGCGTCGGCGACAAGATCACCCTGCCGCTGGCGCCCCTGGTGGCGGCGTGCGGCGCGGCCGTCCCGCAGCTCTCGGGCCGCGGCCTCGGCCACACCGGCGGCACGCTGGACAAGCTGGAGTCGATCCCGGGCTGGCGCGCGCTGCTGTCCAACGAGGAGATGCTGGACGTCCTGGACCGGGTCGGCGCGGTGATCTGCGCGGCGGGCGACGGCCTGGCCCCGGCGGACAAGAAGCTCTACGCCCTGCGCGACGTCACCGGCACGGTCGAGGCCATCCCGCTGATCGCCTCCTCGATCATGTCGAAGAAGATCGCCGAGGGCACCGGCTCCCTCGTCCTGGACGTGAAGGTGGGCAGCGGCGCCTTCATGAAGACGCCGGAGGACGCCCGCGAGCTGGCGTCCACGATGGTCGGCCTGGGCACCGACCACGGCGTGAAGACGGTCGCGCTCCTCACCGA
This sequence comes from Streptomyces hamibioticus, assembly GCF_047946815.1. Classification (NCBI taxonomy): domain Bacteria; kingdom Bacillati; phylum Actinomycetota; class Actinomycetes; order Kitasatosporales; family Streptomycetaceae; genus Streptomyces; species Streptomyces hamibioticus. The sequence continues at coordinate 2,799,900 of NZ_JBKKQY010000001.1, read as the reverse complement.
CATGTCCACCCCCCTCGGTCTGACCGCGGGCAACGCCCTGGAGGTCCGCGAATCGGTGGAGGTCCTGGCGGGCGGCGGCCCGGCGGACGTCGTGGAGCTGACCGTGGCGCTGGCCCGCGAGATGCTGGACGCGGCCGGCATCAAGGACGCCGACCCGGCCAGGGCTCTGGCCGACGGCTCGGCGATGGACGTCTGGCGCCGCATGATCGCGGCCCAGGGCGGCGACCCGGACGCGCCCCTGCCCACCTCGAAGGAGCAGCACGTGGTCAAGGCCGCCGCCTCCGGCGTCCTGACCCGCCTGGACGCCTACGACATCGGCGTCGCCGCCTGGCGCCTGGGCGCGGGCCGTGCCCGCAAGGAGGACCCGGTGCAGGCGGCGGCGGGCGTGGAACTGCACGCCAAGCCGGGCGACACGGTGACCGAGGGTCAGCCCCTGCTGACCCTGCACACGGACACCCCGGAGCGCTTCGAGTACGCCCTGTCCGCGGTGTCGGGCTCCTACAACATCGCCCCGGCCGGCACGGCCTTCACCGCGTCTCCCGTGGTGCTGGAACGTATCGCCTGACCTGGCGTTCTCCCGATGGGGTGAACGGGACCGGTGGACCCCCGCCGGTCCCGTTCGGCATGCCGGGACCGGTGACACACCTCCCGGCCTCCTTCGCCACCGTGATCGGCACCGGCGAGTTCCCGGTGGACTGAGCCCCCCGGGGGGGCGCTGCCCTGCGCCCACCGATGAGTTCCGCACCCGCGCCCGGTCTACCGGACGTGGATGCCGTGACACCCGCCGTACTCGTGCTGCCGGGGTCTGTCTCCCAGGGGGAGCTGCCCCGGCTCTGCGCCGAGGTGCGCGCGCTGCTGGAGGAGACCGGGGCCGGAGTCGTCGTCTGTGATGTGGGCGGGCTCGGGCCGCCGGGTCTCGCCGTCGTCGACCTGCTCGCCCGCCTGGAACTCAGCGCCCGGCGGGCCGGCGGCCGGATCCGGCTGCGGGAGCCCGACCCCGCGCTACACGCCCTCCTGGAGCTGGTCGGACTCCGCTTCCAGATGGAGGGGCAGCCCGAACAGCGGGAACCACCGCTTGGTGTCGAGGAAGCAGTGGAACCCGGTGATGCGGCCCTCTGAGGTCTCCAGCACCTGGATCGCCCACGGCGCGAAGCCCCCGGCCTCCGGGTCCGGCTTGTAGTGCGCGAACGCCGGCAGCCCGTTGGCCTGCACCGGCAGCAGCCGGGAGTGCGCACAGGAGGCGCCGAGCGTGGTCATGAAGCCGGTGATGTCCGCCGGGCCGGCCAGCCACAGGTCGAACGGCGGCATCGTCATGACCGCGTCCTCGTGCAGCAGGGCCGTCAGGGCGGTCATGTCGTACCCCTCGAAGGCCGCCACATAGCGGTCGAGGAGCTTCTGCTGCTCCTCGTCCAGGGGATCGGAGACCGCCCCGGCCGCGCTCTGGCCGGCCCGCTCCGCCAGCGTCGCACGGGCCCGCTGGAGAGCACTGTTGACCGACGCGACCGAGGTGCCGAGCAGCTCGGCGACCTCGCTCGCCTTCCAGGCCAGCACCTCCCGCAGGATCAGCACCGCCCGCTGCTTGGGCGGCAGCTGCTGCAGCGCGGCCATGAAGGCGAGCCGCACCGACTCCTTGGCGACCGCCGCCTCCGCCGGGTCGTCCGTCGTCGGCAGCACCCGGGCGTCCGGCATCGGCTCCAGCCAGGTGTTGTCCGGGCGGGGTGCCAGGGCCGCCTGGGCGAGCGGCGTCGACTCCGTCAGGTCCATGGGGCGGGCCCGCTTGTTGCCCGCCGTGAGCATGTCCAGGCAGACGTTGGTCGCGATGCGGTAGAGCCAGGAGCGGAGGCTGGAGCGGCCCTCGAACTTGTCGTAGTTCCGCCAGGCGCGGACCAGGGTGTCCTGCACCGCGTCCTCGGCCTCGAAGGAGGAGCCGAGCATCCGGTAGCAGTAGCCGGTCAGTTCGGTCCGGTGCTTTTCCAGCGCGGAGTCCAGCTCCGCCGTCGCCGTGCCGTTGGTCATCGTCCACCCACCCCTGTGGCCGTCCTGTCGTGCGCCTCTTCGCGCCTCGCACTCCGGAAGCTACCGCAGGGCACTGACAATGGCCTGTGCAGTCGGGAAAAGCGCAGGTCGGCGAGGTGCCCGCAACGCCGGTTCAGGCCACCGCCGCGACCGCGCGCCGGGCCGCAAGAGATCCGGACACCGTGATCGCCACGACCCCCAGCACCGCCAGCAGCCCGACCCCGACCGTCCCGGCCCAGCCGCCCGCGTGGAAGGCGACCGCGCCCACCGTGCTGCCCGCGCTGGAGCCGACGTAGTACGCCGACTGGTACAGGGCGGAAGCCTGCGCCCGGCCGTGCGTGGCCGTCTTGCTGACCGCCGACGAGGCCACCGCGTGTCCCGCGAAGAACCCGGCCGTGATCAGCACCAGGCCCAGCAGCACCAGCGGCAGCGCGGGCGCCAGGGACAGCAGCAGCCCCGCGGCCGTCGTACCGCCGCCCAGGTAGAGCGCCCCGCGCCGGCCCAGCCGGCCCACCAGCCGTCCCGCCGTCGACGCCGACACCGTGCCGACCAGGTAGACCAGGAAGACGGAGCCGACGATGCCCTGCGGGAGGGAGAAGGGCGCCTCGGTCAGGCGGTAGCCGATCACCGTGTAGACGCCGCCGAACACCGTCATGAACAGGGCGCCGATCGCGTACAGCCGGCGCAGCAGCGGGTCGGCCAGGTGGCCGCGGACGGTGCGGGCCAGCACCCGGGGCCGCAGGGAGCCCGGGGTGAAGTGGCGCGGCCTCGGCAGCAGCAGCCGGAAGGCCACCGCGCACGCCACCGCGACCACGCCGAGCACGCCGACGGCCACCCGCCAGCCCCACTCCTGCGCGACCCACCCGGTGATGACCCGGCCGCTCATGCCGCCGACGCTGTTGCCCGCCACGAACAGCCCGATGGCCGTCACCAGCGCACGCGGGGTGACCTCCTCCGCGAGGTACGCGGTCGCCGACGCCGGCAGCCCGGCCAGCGCCGCGCCCTGCACCGCCCGCAGCGCCACCAGCGCCGGCAGGGAGGGCGCGAAGGGGACCAGCAGTCCCACGGTCACCGCCACCGCGAGCGACGCCGTCATGACCGTACGCCGTCCGAACCGCTCCGACAGCGCGCTCATCGGCAGGACGAACAGCGCCAGGCCGCCGGTCGCCGCGGCCACCGTCCAGCTCGCGTCGCCCGCGGTGACGCCCAGGTCGCCGGAGATCAGCGGCAGCAGGGCCTGGGTGGAGTACAGCAGGGCGAAGGTGGCGACGCCCGCGAGGAAGAGGGCGAAACTCATCCGGCGGAAGCCGGGACCGCCGGGGGCCACGCGGGAGTCGGAGACGGGGGGAACGACGGCGGCGCCCACGGTGGTGGACGCCCCGGTATCGGCGGGAGTCATGCTTCGACGGTATGGAGGACCGCACTCATCCGTCCAATGCATGGATTCGCCATAATCATTCCCATGGTGCATCAGCAGAGGTCGCAGCCCCGCCTGTCACACACCGGTGACACAGAAGACGTCGTCGCGATGCTCGCGCCACGCCTGGTCCACTTCGCCGGCGTGGCCCGTACCGAGCACGTCACCCGCGCCGCCCAGGAGATGAACGTCCCCCAGTCGACCCTCTCCCGCTCCCTGGCCCGCCTGGAGGAGGACCTCGGCGTCGACCTGTTCGCCCGGCACGGCCGCACCGTCTCCCTCACCCCCGCCGGGCGCACCTTCCTCGGCTCCGTCGAACGTGCCCTCGCCGAGATCGAGCGCGCCGCCGACGAGGTCCGCGCCGACGCCGACGCGGCCACCGGCAAGGTCGCCTTCGGCTTCCTGCACACCATGGGCGCCGAGACCGTGCCCGGCCTGCTGCACGCCTTCCGCGCCGACCATCCCCGGGTCCGCTTCAGTCTGGTCCAGAACTACGGCGAGGCCATGCTGGAGCGCCTCCGCGCCGGCGAACTCGACCTGTGCCTGACCTCCCCGGTCCCCGACGCCCCCGACCTGGTCGCCCGCCGCCTCGACGAGCAGAAGCTGCGCCTCGTCGTCCCCGCCGACCACCGTCTGGCCGGCCGCCGGCGGATCCGCCTCGCCGAGGCCGCCGACGAGATCTTCGTGACCCTGGAGCCCGGTTACGGCCTGCGCCGCATCACCGACGACCTGTGCAAGGAGGCCGGCTTCCGCCCCAAGGTGGCCTTCGAGGGCGAGGAGGCCGAGACGCTGCGCGGCCTCGTCGCGGCGGGCCTGGGCGTCGCCCTGCTGCCGCCGCCCACGGTGCCGCGCCCGGGGGTGACCGAACTGACGGTCACCGCGCCGCGCGCGGTCCGCGAGATCGGTGTGGCCTGGCTCGCGGGCCACCCGGACACGCCCCCGGTGGCCGCCTTCAAGAAGTTCCTGCTGTCCCGCAGGGGCAACCTGCTCCCGGACTAGGGGTTTCTGACGGGTTCTCCTGAGTCCGGGCCGGTCCGCGAACGCCCGTTCGCATGCTGACGTACCGATATGGCGTACCGAAAATCTGAAACTCGTACAGCGGAACCAGCGCGAACTCTGGTCAGAGTGGCTGTTTGCTGTTTAGCGTGCGTCCACCGCAGACCCCCTGCCTGTCGTGGAAGGACCTCCATGCCCTCACGTCGTTCAGCCGTCGCCACCGCCACCCTGGCCGCCGCGGCTCTCGTCTCACCGCTCTTGCTCGCCGGCCCCGCGGGGGCCACCAGCCCGCACAGCGACGCCGCGCGGGGTGACGCGCTCGCCAGGAAGCTGGTCAAGGACTCAACCGGCAAGGGGGCGTTCAACCACCTCAGGGTCTTCCAGGCGATCGCCGACCACAACGGCGGCACTCGGGTGGCGGGCTCCAAGGGACATGAGCAGTCGGCCAAGTACGTGGAGACGGTCATGAGAGCCGCCGGCTACAAGGTGTCCCGGCAGGAGTTCGACTTCGTGTACGTCGAGACTCTCGCCGAGAAGCTGACCGTGAACGGCCCGGCCGGGCGCGACGTCCCGATCAAGCTGATGACGTACACGGCGAGCGGGCCGGAGGGCGGCGTCACCGCCCCGGTGGCCGTCGCCCCGGTCGACGCCGACGGCACCAACGGCTGCGAGCCGGGCGACTTCGCGTCCGGCACCTTCACCGGCAGGATAGCCCTGGTCCAGCGGGGCGGCTGCACCTTCGCGGCCAAGCAGGTCAACGCGGCCGCGGCCGGCGCGGTCGGCGCCGTCATCTACAACAACACGCCGGGCGACCTCAACGGCACCATCGGAGACCCGGCACTCGGCAAGATCCCCACGGGCGGCATCACCCAGGAGGACGGCGAGAAGCTGGCCGCCGAGGCGGCGGCCGGGGAGGTCTCGGTCACCCTGGACATCCGCGAGCTGCGCGAGAACCGCACGACGTGGAACGTGGTCGCGGAGACCCGCGGCGGCGACGCGGACAACACGGTGTTCCTCGGCGCCCACCTGGACTCGGTCGTGGACGGGCCCGGCATCAACGACAACGGCTCGGGCTCGGCGGGCATCATGCAGGTCGCGCAGCGCCTCGCGTCCAGCCAGGACAAGATCAAGAACAAGGTCAGGTTCGCCTGGTGGTCGGCGGAGGAGTTCGGTCTGCTCGGATCGGAGGCGTACGTCGCCTCCCTGACGGAGGAGCAGAAGAAGCAGATCAAGCTCTACCTCAACTTCGACATGATCGCCTCGCCGAACGCGGCGTACTTCGTGTACGACGGTGACGACTCGGACGGCGTCGGCTCGGGCCCCGGCCCGGAGGGCTCCGCGCAGATCGAGAAGGGCATCACCGACTTCCTCGACTCGAAGAACATCCCGCACGAGGGCACCGACTTCAGCGGCCGCTCGGACTACGGTCCGTTCATCGAGGTGGGCATCCCGTCCGGCGGCACGTTCACCGGTGCGGAGGGCATCAAGACGGAGGCCCAGGCCGCCAAGTTCGGCGGGCAGGCGGGGGTCGCGTACGACGTCAACTACCACGGTGCGGGTGACGACATCACCAACATCGACCACAAGGCGCTGGACATCAACGTCGACGTGATCGCCGACGCGGTCGGGCACTACGCGTTCGACCTGGCGCCGCTGTCGAAGCCGGTGGTCTCGAAGCCGACAGGCGGCACGGACGGCAGTGGTGGCGGCCTCCACGACGGCCACGACCACGCCACGGAGTAACCACCCGCCCTGCGCCGGCCCCCGTCCCCAGGGCGGGGGCCGCCCGTGCTCCGGCCCGCCCTCGGGCTCCGTCGCGCACGCCTCCTGTGCCCTCCCGCGACTCGACACGATCCCATCGACCGGACCGAGCACTACTGGTGCCGCAGCGTCCGGCCGAAGCCCGCCGCCAACGGCATCCGCAGCCCGAGCGGCGGCGGAGCCGCCAGCGCGTCCCGGACCGGGCGGGACAGGGAGTGCCCGAACAGCGCGCCCAGCACGAAGTCCTCCGTCAGCGCGGCGACCTCGTCCCGGTAGTGGTGCAACCCGTGCCCGTCGGAGTGCACTTCGAACCGGCACACGTCCCGGTTCGCCTTCTTCGCCCGTGCCGCCAGCCGGAACGACAGTTCGGGATCGCTGCGTTCGTCGTTGGTGCCGTGCACGATCAGCACCCGCCGCCCGGCGAGCTGCTTCACCGGTTCGGGTGGCGCGGCCACGTCGTCCTCCGGCAGCCAAGGGGCGATCGCCACCAGCGAGTTGACGGCCTCGTGCCCGCCCGCGTGCAACGCGGCCCGGCCGCCCATGCCGAGGCCGACGAGACAGACGGGGACGTCGCCGTAGCGCCGTACGGCCTCGTCGGCGGCCCAGGCGGCGTCCCGGGCGAGGTGCGCCTCGCTGCCGTTCCAGCCCCGGTAGCGGTAGTGCACGACGTGCGCGGCCAGGCCCTCGTCCCGCCCCGCGCGCACCAGCCGGCGCCCCAGCGCGCGCATGGACGCGGTCGCCAGCAGGGCGGACGGTCTGCGGCTGGACTCCTCGTCGCCGGCGGGCAGCAGCAGCACCACCCCGCTCACGGCCGTCGGCTCCGGACCCAGCGCTCGCCCCAGCCGGGCCCCGGGCGCCGGCCTCGCTTCCTGTGCCATGACAGAACAGTGTCAGAAGACCGGGTGTACGCCACCTGTCCGGGCAGTCACCGTTACATATCGAAGGATTCGTACAGCCCCGGTGTGCTCTACGCGCGTAGGAGCTACAGTGCGAAGATGACCAGCCAGAGCACCGCGAAGAGCCCGAACCCGGACCAGATCCGCCGGGCGCCCAAGGTCCTGCTGCACGACCACCTCGACGGCGGGCTGCGCCCCGGCACGATCGTCGAACTCGCCCGGGACAGCGGCTACCCGGCCCTGCCCGAGACCGACCCCGACCGGCTCGGCGCGTGGTTCCGCGAGGCCGCCGACTCCGGCTCGCTGGAGCGCTACCTGGAGACCTTCTCGCACACCGTCGGCGTCATGCAGACCCGCGAGGCGCTCGTCCGGGTCGCCGCCGAATGCGCCGAGGACCTCGCCGAGGACGGCGTCGTCTACGCCGAGGTGCGCTACGCCCCCGAGCAGCACCTGGAGAAGGGGCTGAGTCTCGAAGAGGTCGTCGAGGCCGTCAACGAGGGCTTCCGGGAGGGCGAGCGGCGCGCCAGGGACAACGGCCACCGCATCCGCGTGGGCGCCCTGCTCACCGCCATGCGGCACGCCGCCCGCGCCCTGGAGATCGCCGAACTCGCCAACCGCTACCGGGATCTGGGCGTCGTCGGCTTCGACATCGCCGGCGCCGAGGCCGGCTACCCGCCCACCCGCCACCTCGATGCCTTCGAGTACCTCAAGCGGGAGAACAACCACTTCACCATCCACGCCGGCGAGGCCTTCGGGCTGCCGTCCATCTGGCAGGCCCTCCAGTGGTGCGGCGCCGACCGGCTCGGGCACGGGGTGCGCATCATCGATGACATCCAGGTCCAGCAGGACGGCACGGTCAAGCTCGGGCGGCTCGCCTCGTACGTCCGGGACAAGCGGATCCCGCTGGAGCTGTGCCCCAGCTCCAACCTCCAGACCGGCGCGGCGGCCTCGTACGCCGAGCACCCCATCGGGCTGCTCCGCCGGCTGCACTTCCGCGCCACGGTGAACACGGACAACCGTCTCATGTCCCACACCAGCATGAGCCAGGAATTCGAGCACCTGGTCGACGCATTCGGTTACACGCTCGACGACATGCAGTGGTTCTCCGTCAATGCGATGAAATCAGCGTTCATTCCTTTCGATGAACGACTAGCCATGATCAATGACGTGATCAAGCCCGGTTATGCCGAGCTGAAGTCCGAATGGCTGTTCCAGCAGACGGCGTCCACCAGCAGGTCTTCGGCAGAAGAGGGCTGAACCACGCTGATCGGAGCCGGGAAATGCGGGCGGGTATTCACAATCCGTCCGCATTTCGATGTTTGCGGCGGACGACGGAGAATGTTTACGGTCGAGGACCGCTCACATCCCCGACATCCCATTTCGAGGACGCATTTCATGAAGCAGTCTGCTGCCAAGACCCTCGGCGTCGCCGCCCTCGGTGCCGCCTTCGCCGCCTCCGGCGCGGGCGCGGCCAACGCGGCCCCGGCCGTCCCGGACGTCGCCCAGACGCTGGACGGCGTCACCAAGACGCTGCCCGCCGAGAACGTCTCCCAGGCGGCGCCGGGCGCCGGTCCCGCGCTGGCGAAGGGGCAGGGTGCCGTCGGTACGGGCCTGGCCGCCGCGCAGCCGAACGCCGAGAAGCTGGTCGGCGACCAGCTCGCCAACAGCCCGGCCGGACCGGTCGCCGGCCTGCTCGGCGGACTGCCGCTGCAGGGACTGCCCACGCAGGGCCTGCCGGTGAACGGCATCCCGCTGGGCTGAGCCGCCCCACCACCGCGTGCCGACGGGGCGCGCCCGGATCTGCCGGGCGCGCCCCGTCGGCGTACCAGAGGGAGGGAAGTCGAGGGAGAGGGGGAGGAGGAGGGGAGGGAGAAAGACGGCGGCGGGCGCGGGCCGGGCGCTACCAGGCCGTCTTGGCCGTCACCTTGTCCTCCGAAGGAAGCAGGATCCACAGCGCCAGGTACAGCAGGAACTGCGGACCGGGCAGCAGGCACGAGACCAGGAAGATCACGCGCATGGTCGTCGCGGAGGTCCCGAAGCGCCGCGCCAGCGCGGCACACACTCCGCCGATCATGCGACCGTGGGTGGGGCGGGCAAGGCGGGACATGGCGGCTCCTTCGTGAGCGTCGACTGGAGGCTTTCCGTTCGCCTCCTCTGGTACCCACGCTACGGAGATGAAAAGGGGCAAGCATCGCTCTACGGGGCGATCCCGACCCTGGGAATCGTCGGGGTCCGACCCTGAGCCGGCTCCTCCTGGCGGACGTCCTGCCGGGGCGACCGCTCGGACCGGCGGCGGAGCCGGGCCCGGGCCGCGGGTACCACGGCCAGGTGCGTCAGGGCCACGCCCACCGTGTTCAGCAGCAACGAGTCGACGTCCACGAGCTGGCCGGGCACCCCGGTCTGCAGGAGCTCGATCGCCAGGGACAGCAGCGCTCCGGCGGCGGCGGTGCGCAACAGGGACGCGACGGGGGAGACGATCAGTCTGCCGTCGGCCATGGGCAGCAGCACGCCCAGCGGCGCCAGCAGGGCGAGCCCCTCACCGATCCGGCGGGCCGCCTCCGGCCAGCCGAGGGCCAGGTCGGCCCGGATGCCGTCGAGCGGGCGCAGGTTGGCCGGCATCACCCAGGGCACGTCCAGGGGACGCAGCGTCAGCCAGGCGACGAACGCGAGATGCGCGACCAGGAGGACACTCCCCGTCACCCGGACACGGACCGCGGCGCTCCCGCCGCCGATGGAGCCTTGACGCTGCACGAACCCCTAGACGCGGCCGGTGCCGCGGTCGGTTCCGGAGAGCCACCCGGTCCCCGGATGAGGCGTGCGCCACACACCCGGGACCGGGCGCCCCGCGGCCACCCGGCCGGGCCTTCCGGCCCGCGCTCAGCCCTCGGCCACCTCACTGGACGGCGGCTCGTTGCTGCCCGGCCGGGCGCGGACCTCGTCCGTGCACGAGTAGCGGCGCGGTGCCTCGTCGCCGGGCCCGCCCAGGATCACCGAGCCGTTGCCCTCGGCCGCGGCCGATTCGGAGAAGGTGCAGACGATCTGGGCGAGGGCGTGCGAGGTGAGGTCCCCCGGCGCGGTGCCGAGGCGCAGGGTGTCCTCGGGATCGCCGGGGCGCGGCCCCGACACCCTGGTCCCGCGTACGTCGGTGGTGTACCCGGCCTCCTTCGCCGCGGCCGACGGCGGCTCGGCCAGTTCGTCCAGCAGCCCCTGGGCCACCAGCACGCGCCGCTGGGAGTCCGCCGCGCCGTCCGGCACCCGGACCGTCCGGTCCACGGCCACCAGCGACGAGCCGCACAGCAGGAACACCTGCGCCGCGATGCCGGGCGGGGTCCGGGTCGTCGTGTCCGGCTCGGCGAGCGAGCAGCGCACCCGGGAGGGCGCCGGCCCGAAGTCCGTCGGCACCTCCGTGGCCCGGATGCCGCACCCGGCGAGCAGCACCGCGAGCACACCAAGCGCCGGCAGGCGGCGTACGGTCATCAGGCCTGTCCCTTCGCGTCCTTGCCCCGGCTCTCGTCACCCGCCGCATCCGCCGCGTCCGTCGCCTCGCGGTCCGCCTCCACCAGCGTCGACGCGTCCCGCGGCAACCGCAGCGTGAACACCGCGCCCCCCTCGGGGGAGTTCGCCGCGGTGATCCCGCCGCCGTGGATGTGGGCGTTCTCCAGGGCGATGGACAGGCCGAGCCCGCTGCCCTCGGAACGCGGCCGGGACGCGCTCGCCTTGTAGAAGCGGTCGAAGACGTGCGGCAGGACGTCCTCGGGGATGCCGGGCCCGTGGTCCCGCACCCGGATGACGACCTGCCCGCCTTCCTCGTCGGCCTCCGTCACCGAAACCCGCACCGGCGACCCGCCGTGCTTGAGCGCGTTGCCGATGAGGTTGGCCAGGATCACGTCCAGGCGGCGCGGGTCCAGGCGGGCGTGGATGCCGCGCTCGGCGTCCAGTTCAACGGCGTCCAGCCAGGCGCGGGCGTCGATGCAGGCGGTGATCTGGTCGGCGACGTCGACGTCGTCCAGGACCAGCCTGGCGGTTCCCGCGTCGAAGCGGGTGACCTCCATCAGGTTCTCCACCAGGTCGTTCAGCCGTCGGGTCTCGCTCACCACCAGCCGTACGGCCGGCTCGATCATCGGGTCGATGCCGCCGCTCTCGGAGTCCAGTTCCTCCTCCAGCACCTCGGTCACGGCCGTGATGGCGGTCAGCGGCGTGCGCAGCTCGTGGCTCATGTCCGCCACGAAGCGCCGCGAGGCCTGCTCCCGGCCCGCCATCTCCGCGACCCGCTTCTCCAGGTTCTCGGCGGCGCTGTTGAACGTCCGCGACAGATCGGCGAGTTCGTCGGTGCCCGACACCCTGAGCCGGGTGTCCAGCTTGCCCTCGCCGAGCCGCCGGGCGGCCGCGCCGAGCCGCTGCACCGGCTTCAGCACGGTCGAGGCGGCGGCCTGTGCGAGCAGCGCCGAGCCGATCAGCGCCAGCCCGGTGGCGATGCCCAGCGACCAGGCGAGCGAGCCCAGGTCCTTCGCCTCCGGCTCCAGCGACTTGCGCATGTAGCCGGTCGGCCCGCCGCCGATCACCCGCGTGCCGGCCACCAGATACGGGGTGTCGTCCTCGACGATGCGCTGCCAGTACAGGTGGTACGGGGACTTGTTGGTCCCGGTGACCTCCTGCTCCTTGTTCACCGCGGCGCGCAGTGACTCGGGCACGTCCGCGAGCGAGAAGCCGCCCAGCCCGCCGGAACTTCCGTACACGGTCCGCCCGGCGGCGTTCTCGCCGATCAGCAGCACGCTGAAGCGCTGGCCGCTGCTGGCCATCTGCCCCGCGGTGTGCTGCAACTCGTCCTGCGTCGGATGCTCGGGCAGCGAACCGGCCCGGTTCTGCATCTCCTGCTCGAAGTCCCGCAGCACGGCGTCCTGGGTGCGGGTGAGGACCGCCTCGCGGTTGAGCCAGTAGGCGATGCCGGACGCGGACACGGCGGCGGTGAGCGCCACCAGTCCGAAGACGACGACCAGCCTGAGCCGCAGGCTGGTGAGGCGCAGCCGCGACCAGACTCCCTTGCGTGTCGCGGCCCAGCCGCGCAGACCCCCCGGGTGTTCCTGTGTCACTGAGGCGGATCCAGCCGGTAGCCCACGCCCCGCACGGTACGGATCAGCGTCGGGGACGACGGCACGTCCTCGACCTTGGCGCGCAGCCGCTGCACACACGCGTCCACCAGCCGCGAGTCACCGAGGTAGTCGTGCTCCCACACCAGCCGCAGCAACTGCTGCCGGGACAGCGCCTGCCCGGGCCGCCGGCTCAGTTCGAGGAGGAGTCGCAGCTCGGTCGGCGTGAGCTGGAGGTCCTCGCCGTTCTTGGTGACGGTCATGGCGGCACGGTCGATCACCAGGCTGCCGAAGGCCGCCGAGTCGCTGGACTCCCGTTCCCCGCGCCGCAGCACCGCCCGGATCCGGGCGTCCAGCACCCGGCCCTGCACGGGTTTGACGACGTAGTCGTCGGCGCCGGACTCGAGTCCGACGACGACGTCGATGTCGTCGCTCCGCGCGGTCAGCAGGATGATCGGCAGCTGGTCGGTGCGGCGGATGCGCCGGCACACCTCGAACCCGTCGATGCCGGGCAGCATCACGTCCAGCACGATCAGGTCCGGCCGCTGCTCGCGCAGCAGCTTCAGACCGTCCTCACCGCTGGCAGCGGTGGCCACGCGGTGTCCCTGGCGCGTCAGTGAGAGCTCCAGGGCCGTGCGGATGGCGTCGTCGTCCTCGATCAGCAACAGGGAAGGCACGGGCTCATTCTGGCCCATGGAGGGGGTCCTGTTCGACCTGTGGGTACGGAAGCGGCCCGTCCCCGGCGCCGGGACCTGTGAAGGTCCCGTGGCGCACGCGTGACGGACCCCTGTGACAGGTCTGTGACAGTCGACGGACACGGCCATGAAGTCGCCCGGGCAGGATTTTCGGCACAGGCACCACAGCACGCCGCACCACAGCACGCCGAACACCGGAAGTCCACGACGGGGGGCGCGAGATGAACACGCTGCACAGCACCAGCACCAGCGCAGTGGTCACGCGTCTGCACGACGTGCACGCGCACCGGGGTTCCGAGAAGTCCGGTGCCGAGGGGGGTCCCTCCCGCGCGAGCGGTTTCGAGCGTGGGGGAGGGCGGGGGTGCGCTCGCGGCACCGGGCGTCAGCACACCGCGCTCATGACGGTGGTTGACGCACACACGGGGGACCGGGGGGAGACACACGGGGGAGCGGCGTACGGGGAGGGGACGGGGGAGCGTCGCTCGCTGTCGGAGGTGGAGTTCACCGCCTACGTCCAGGAGCGCCGGGCCTCCCTGTACGCCACCGCCTACCACCTGACCGGCGACCGTTACGAGGCCGAGGACCTGCTGCAGAGCGCGCTGTTCTCGACCTACCGGGCGTGGGACCGGATCACCGACAAGGCGGCCGTCGGCGGATACCTCCGCCGCACCATGACCAACCTGCACATCAGCGCCTGGCGGCGCCGCAAGCTCAACGAGTACCCGACCGAGGAACTGCCGGAGACGCCCGGCGACACGGACGCCATGCGCGGCACCGAACTGCGCGCGGTCCTGTGGCAGGCGCTCGCCCGGCTGCCCGAACTCCAGCGCACCATGCTGGTCCTGCGCTACTACGAGGGCCGCACGGACCCGGAGATCGCGGACATCCTCGACATCAGCGTCGGCACGGTGAAGTCCAGCATCTGGCGGTCGCTCCGCCGGCTGCGCGAGGACGAGGTCCTCAGCTTCGGCCGTGACCGGGAGGACGCCTTCGGCGAACTGGTCGCCTGAAGGTCCGGGGTCCGGAAAAAAAGTCCGGGCCCGGGTGTATCAGGGGGAGAGCCCCGGGCTCTTACTCACGGGGAAGCAAGACGGGGGCCCCGGGGGCCGGGGGAAACCGGGGGAGCACCACGGGGGACCCAGGGGGGAGCACGGGGGCACGGGGGACACGGGGGAAGCACAAAGGGGAGCGGGACCGGAGGGCCGGGGGGTCCGTCCGGTCCCGCTCTTCTGTGTCGTACCGCCGTTGTGTCCGTACCGCCGGGGCTTCCGTATCCCGCGTCAGGCCGCCGTACGGGCCGTCGCGCAGCCGCCCGCCGCCGCTGCCGCCAGGCGGCCCATCGCCTCGTCACGGTCGCAGGCGTGCGCGCCCAGGGCCGTCTGCCGGGCGACGATCGTCCGCTCCTGCCGCATCAGCCGCCAGCCGCGGCGCAGCAGGAACGGCACCGACTTGCGGCCCTCCTTCAGGTCCCGCAGGAAGCGCCGGCGGAAGGTCGTCACCGGTCCCCGGCTCAGGCAGAGCGCGTCGGCCAGCACACCCGCCTCCCGGCAGCGCGTCACGATCTCGGCGGCGAAGACGCCCTCCGCGATGAACAGCGGGGCCCGGCCGATGTCGACGGTCTCCGCGCCGGTCCGGGCGCTGAGCGCGAGGTCGTAGACCGGCACCTGCGTACGGCCGTCGCGGCACAGCCGGGCGATCGCGGAGACGGCGGCCTCCGCGTCCCACGAGCCGGGGTGGTCCCAGTCGATGTCGGAACTCCCGGCGACCAGCGGCAGTGTCGGGTCGGTGCCCTCCTTGTAGAAGTCGTCGAGCCGCAGCACCGGCAGGCCGGAGCGGGCGGCGAGGAGGGACTTGCCGGAGCCGGAGGGGCCGCAGAGCAGCACGACTCGCGTCGGTATGGGCGGATGGGAGCTCACGGGACACCAGTGTGAGGCATCCTTCGGCCGCCGTACGACCCCGCGGATCGGCTTTGAAGCGTGCGTCACACGTCAACTACGCTTCGCGCCGACCTCATTACACTCCGCAGTGCGACCGCAGTACTCTCCCGGTAGTCCGGTGGCACTCCGTAGCAAGAGGTGGCAGCAGCGATGGCCCGACACGCGTCCCCCCACACCCCGACCGCCCAGCGCGCCCTGGTCGCCCTCGCGACCGCCGGGGTGGCGCTGGGAGCAGGTGCGGCGACGGCCTCCGCGGACAGCGGCGAGTCGCTCGGTGGCATGGTGCACACCAGCCCGGCCTCCCTGGGCAGGATCGACCCGGAGGCCGGCCCCAAGACGACGACCGGCACGCTCGGCTACGTCACGGGTCCGGTGGCCGGCCTCAAGCCCAACCCGCTGGCGGGCACCGGCGTCGACCCCCTGGACAACGGCGTCGGCATGGAGGTGGCCGACTTCCAGCCGCTGACCTCCCAGGCCGTCACCGGCCCGGTGGCGCAGGCGCAGTCGGTCGGGGGCGTCCCGGTGCTGGGGCAGGCGGCAGGGGTGCTGGGCGGCTGACGCGGCGGCGACAGCGGCGGCGAACGGCGAGAGCCGCGCCTCCCTCGGACGGAGGGGAGGCGCGGCTCTCTGCTCGTGGCCCCGGAGGGCTCAGTACGACGAGCCGGAGGCGCCCAGCGAACCCGTCGGGTGCCAGACCGTCTTGGTCTCCAGGAACGCCGTCATGCGGTCGATGCCCGGCGTCGCCGCCCAGTCGGCGCCGTCCACAGGCTGTGGACGCAGGACGCGCTTGAGGTTGTCCGCCGCGGCGATCTCCAGCTCCTTCGCCAGCGCCTCGTCGGCGCCCGCGAGGTCGATCGCGTTGACGTCCTGGTGGGCGGCGAGCGGGGCCGCGATCTCCGCCGTACGGCCGGACAGGACGTTGACCACGCCGCCCGGCAGGTCGGAGGTGGCCAGCACCTCGCCCAGGGAGAGGGCGGGGAGCGGGAACTTCTCGCTCGCGACCACGACCGCCGTGTTGCCGGTGGCGATCACCGGGGCGACGACGGAGACCAGGCCCAGGAAGGACGGCTCCTGCGGGGCCAGGACCGCGACCACGCCGGTCGGTTCGGGGGAGGACAGGTTGAAGAAGGGCCCGGCGACCGGGTTTCCGCCGCCGACCACCTGGGCGATCTTGTCGGTCCAGCCCGCGTACCAGACCCAGCGGTCGATCGCCGCGTCGACCTGGGCGGCGGCCTTCGCCTTCGACAGGCCCTCGGCGTCGGCGACCTCACGGACGTACTGCTCGCGGCGGCCCTCCAGCATCTCGGCGATGCGGTAGAGGATCTGGCCGCGGTTGTACGCCGTCGCGCCCGACCACCCGCCGAACGCCTTGCGCGCGGCGACCACCGCGTCCCGGGCGTCCTTGCGGGAGGCCTGCGGCGCGTTCGCCAGCCAGTTGCCCTTGGAGTCCGTCACCTCGTACACCCGGCCGCTCTCGGAACGCGGGAACTTCCCGCCGACGTACAGCTTGTAGGTCTTGAAGACCGCCAGACGGTTCTGCTCCGACTTCTCAGACATCGAGGTACGCCTCCAGGCCGTGGCGGCCGCCCTCGCGGCCGAAGCCCGACTCCTTGTAGCCGCCGAACGGCGACGTCGGGTCGAACTTGTTGAACGTGTTGGACCAGACGACGCCCGCGCGCAGCTTGTTCGCGACCGCCAGGATGCGCGAGCCCTTCTCCGTCCAGATGCCGGCCGACAGGCCGTAGGGGGTGTTGTTGGCCTTGGCGACGGCCTCGTCCGGGGTGCGGAAGGTCAGGACCGACAGCACCGGGCCGAAGATCTCGTCACGGGCGATGGTGTGCGCCTGGGTGACGTTCGTGAACAGCGTCGGGGCGAACCAGTAGCCGGACGACGGGATCTCGCAGGCCGGGGACCAGCGCTCGGCGCCCTCCGCCTCGCCCTGGTCGGCGAGGGCGGTGATGCGGGCGAGCTGCTCGGCGGAGTTGATCGCGCCGATGTCGGTGTTCTTGTCCAGCGGGTCGCCGAGGCGGAGGGTGGACAGACGGCGCTTGAGGGCGTCCAGCAGCTCGTCCTGGATCGACTCCTGGACCAGCAGACGGCTGCCCGCGCAGCAGACCTGGCCCTGGTTGAAGAAGATGCCGCTCACGATGCCCTCGACGGCCTGGTCGATCGGGGCGTCGTCGAAGACGATGTTGGCGCCCTTGCCGCCCAGTTCCAGGGTGAGCTTCTTGCGGGTGCCGGCGACCGTGCGGGCGATCTCCTTGCCGACCGCGGTGGAGCCGGTGAAGGCGACCTTGTTCACGTCCGGGTGGGCGACCAGGGCGGCGCCGGTGCGGCCGTCGCCGGTGACGATGTTGACGACACCCCGGGGCAGGCCCGCCTGACGGCAGATGTCCGCGAAGAACAGGGCGGACAGGGGCGTCGTCTCGGCCGGCTTGAGCACCACCGTGTTGCCGGTCGCCAGCGCCGGGGCGATCTTCCACGCCAGCATCAGCAGCGGGAAGTTCCACGGGATGACCTGGCCCGCGACGCCCAGCGGCCTGGGGTTCGCGCCGAAGCCGGCGTGGTCCAGCTTGTCGGCCCAGCCCGCGTAGTAGAAGAAGTGCGCGGCGACCAGGGGAAGGTCGGCGTCCCGCGTCTCCCTGATCGGCTTGCCGTTGTCGAGGGTCTCGAGAACGGCCAGCTCGCGGGAGCGCTCCTGGATGATGCGGGCGATGCGGAACAGGTACTTCGCGCGCTCGGCACCGGGCAGCGCCGACCACTTCGCGAACGCCTTGCGGGCGGCCTTCACGGCGCGGTCGACGTCCTCCTCGGTGCCCTCGGCGACCTCGGAGAGCACCTCCTCGGTGGACGGCGAGACGGACTTGAAGACCTTCCCGCCGGCCGCCTCGGCGAACTCGCCGTCGATGAACAGGCCGTAGGAGGGGGCGATGTCGACGACCGCGCGGGACTCCGGCGCCGGTGCGTACTCGAATGCGGATGACCGCTGTGCCGTGGTCTTTTCCGTGGTCATGGTGATCAGTCCACCGTCACGTAGTCGGGGCCGGAGTAGCGGCCGGTGGCCAGCTTCTGGCGCTGCATCAGCAGGTCGTTCAGGAGCGAGGAGGCGCCGAAGCGGAACCAGTGGTTGTCCAGCCAGTCCTCGCCCGCGGTCTCGTTGACCAGCACGAGGAACTTGATCGCGTCCTTCGCCGTGCGGATGCCGCCAGCCGGCTTCACGCCGACCTGGACGCCGGTCTGCGCCCGGAAGTCGCGGACCGCCTCCAGCATCAGCAGGGTGTTGGCCGGGGTCGCGTTCACGGCGACCTTGCCGGTCGAGGTCTTGATGAAGTCGGCGCCCGCGAGCATGCCGAGCCAGCTGGCGCGGCGGATGTTGTCGTACGTCGACAGCTCGCCGGTCTCGAAGATGACCTTCAGGCGGGCGTCCGTGCCGCAGGCCTCCTTCACGGCGACGATCTCCTCGTACACCTTCAGGTAGTGGCCCGCGAGGAACGCGCCGCGGTCGATGACCATGTCGACCTCGTCGGCGCCCGCCGTCACGGCCTCGCGCACGTCGGCCAGCTTGACCGCGAGGGAGGCGCGGCCCGCCGGGAACGCGGTGGCGACCGAGGCGACCTTCACGCGCGAACCGGCGACGGCCTCCTTGGCCACGGCCACCATGTCGGGGTAGACGCAGACCGCGGCCGTGCCGGGCGCGGTGCGGTCGGTCGGGTCGGGGCGGACCGCCTTGGCGCCGAGCGCCCGGACCTTGCCCGGGGTGTCCGCGCCTTCCAGCGTCGTCAGGTCGACCATCGAGATGGCCAGGTCGAGGGCGTAGGCCTTCGCGGTGGTCTTGATGGAACGGGTACCGAGGGCGGCGGCGCGCGCCTCCAGGCCGACCGCGTCGACGCCGGGCAGCCCGTGCAGGAAGCGGCGCAGCGTGCTGTCGGACGCGGCGACGTCCTTGAGTCCGTGCACTCCCCGGCCTCCGGGCGCTCCAGGCGCTCCGGGCGTGGGTGCAGCGGACGCGGCGGGGGTACCGGGTGCGGCTGATGCAGTGGTGGGCATGGTCACCAGGCGAGCATATCTACGCGCGTAGCGGCTGTACAGCCCCGTGCGCTCATCTTGTGCCGCGGCACCACGTATGAGCGTCGCCGGAGCCGTCGGGCACAATCGGCAGCATGACGACCCCGGACCACCAGTCGCCCATGCCGCCGCCCTCGGGACCCGAGACCCGGGACCGGGTCTACCGCTCGCCCGCCGGCATGGTCGGCGGCGCGCTGCTGCTCGCCATCGTCCTGTGGCTCGGCATCGACGCGCTGGTCAGGGGCGAGGGGCGCACCCCGTGGCTGGCGCTGGCCACGCTGCTGCTGGTGGTGCCGCCGGCCGTCGCGTACACCCTGCGGCCCGCCGTCTTCGCCGGCGAGGACCGGCTGCGCGTCCGGAACCCGCTGCGCGTCATCGTGCTGCCCTGGGGGCAGATCGAGTCGCTGCGGTCCGGTTACTCGAACGAGGTCGTCGCCGAGTCCGGCACCAAGTACCAGCTCTGGGCGATCCCGGTCTCGCTGCGCGCCCGCAAGCGGGCGGCCCGGCTGGAGGCGCGGCGGGCCGCGGAGGCGTCGGGGGGCGGCCGGGGCCGCGGCCGCGGGCGGGGCGTCGCGTCCGGGACCGTCGTCGGGGGGCTGGGCGGGCTGTCCGGGGGCGGGGCCGAGGCGGGTGCCGCGGCGGACGCGGGGGCCGCGCCGGTGCGGGCCGAGAGCGACAAGATCATCCACGAGCTGCGGGAGATGCTGGAGGCGCGGAGGCAGGCACCGTCGGCGCAGGGTGAGGTGTCGGTGCGGTGGGCCTACGAGGTCGTGGGGCCGGCGGTGGCCGGGGCGGTGTTGTTGGCGGTGTTGTTGGCGGTGGGGTGAGTTCGTGGGGGCGGCTGGTTCTGGGGCCGGCTGGTTCTGGGGGCGGCTGGTACTAGGGCCTGCTGTGATTCCGGGGGTGCGGGGCGCGATCCCGTAGGGCGGGTGAGCGCTTGTGGCTCGGGGCTGGGCTGCGTGGGCGGTGGGGTGCGTGTGCGTGGTGCGCGGGTGGGGTGGCTGCGCGTGGTGTGTGGGAGCGGGGTGGCTGCGCGTGGTGTGTGGGGCGGGGTGGCTGCGTGTTGCTTGGTGCGCAGGGTGCCGTGCCTGTGCGTGGTGCGCTGTGTGGCTGGGGCGCGCGGCTGTTACGGCGCGCTCGTCCAGACCAGGAGCATGTGGGCGCCGCAGTACGCCGAGCCCAGGACCGCCGTGGCCAGGGCGAGTGCGCGGTAGCGGCGTGAGGCCCGGGACAGGTGCAGGGCCAAGGGGAGCAGCAGCGGGAAGGCCGGGAGCAGGAAGCGGGCCCGCGGGAAGTACACGCCGCCGCTGCCCAGCACGATCGCCAGCATGACGCCGGTGAAGACCAGCAGCGGGAGCGGCTGGCGGTCCCAGACCGACAGGCCGAACAGCACGACCGCCCCGATCAGGGTGAGCGTCACCACGACCAGGAACAGATGGGGCGTGGGGTCGTACACCAGCAGCTGCCGGAACTGGCGCAGTGTCTTCACCCCGAAGTCCACGTCGTTGTACCAGAGCCGCTGTACGGCGAAGTAGCCGTCCCAGCGGCCCAGGCGCAGGCCCACCCAGCCGACGTACGCGCACCAGCCCAGCGGCGCGAGGACCGCCGCCAGGGCCGCCCGCGGGCGGACGGGGCGGTGCCGCAGGGCGAGCAGCGCCGCCACGCTGACCGCCGCGGCCACCGCGATGCCGGTCGGGCGGGTCAGGCCCGCCAGCGCGGCGAAGCCGGCCGCCCACAGCCAGCGGCCGGTGAGCACCGCGTACAGCGACCAGGCCGTGAGCGCGGTGAACAGTGATTCGGTGTAGCCCATCCACTGCACCAGGCCGACCGGGAAAGCGGCCCACAGCGTGGTGAGCAGGACTCCGGCGCGGCGGCCGTACAGGCGGTCGCCGACCGCGAAGATGCCCCAGGCAGCGATGAGCGAGGCGACGACGGCGAGGCCCAGGGCCGTGGTCGCGCGGATGCCCGGCGTGACGACCGCGATGGCCTTCACCAGGACCGGGAAGAGCGGGAAGAACGCCAGGTTGTTGGTGTTGTGGGTGGTGCCCAGCTCGTCCGTGTAGCCGTGGTCGGCGATGGCCATGTACCAGTCGGCGTCCCACTGCGTGGCCAGGATCGTGTACACGTCCTGTCCGCGGCGGCGCGCCCAGTCGGCGAGCACCAGCAGGCCGGTGATGCGGACGGCGAGGTAGGCGGCCAGGGCGGGGGCCGCCCGGTGCAGGGCGTGGGCGAGGCGCCGGGCGGCCCGGGCGGCGGCCGGGGGCCGGTCGGGCGTCGGTGTGCGGGAGTGAGGGCGCCGGGTGCCGGGGATGCGTCCGCTCGGGGTGGTTTCGCGGGCGGTCGAGGACACGGCGGCGGCTCCCTGGGTGGTCGGTGGTGGGTCGTGGGACCACCGTTGCCCGCGGGGGGACCGCGGGCGGGGAGCGCCGGTCAACCGGCGTGCGGAAATCACCCGATGGGGTGCCCCCGGGTGGGGGACCCCGGGGGCGGGTTCCGTGTTCGGCCGGGGTTGGGGTTCGGCCGGGTTCGGGCCGGTTCGGGGTTCGGGCCGGTTCGGTCAGATGCCCGCCGCGGTCGAGAAGTCGCGCTTCAGTGCCGTCAGCAGGTCCTGGGCCTTGGTGCGGGCCGCGGGGAGGTCGGCGTGTGTTCCGACCGGGACGACCACCTCCAGGTAGCACTTCAGCTTCGGCTCCGTGCCGCTGGGGCGGACGATGACCCGGGCGCCGTCGAGCGTGTAGCGCAGGCCGTCGGTGGGCGGCAGGTCGGCCGTCCCCCGGGTGAGGTCCTCGGCCTTCGTGATCGGCAGGCCGGCGAGGTGGATGGGCGGCTGTTCGCGCAGGCGGCGCATCGCGCCGGCGATGAGGGAGAGATCCTGCACGCGGACCGAGAGCTGGTCGGTGGCGTGCAGGCCGTGCTCGACGGCGAGGTCGTCGAGGAGGTCGAGGAGGGTGCGGCCGGCCTCCTTGAGGGTGGAGGCCAGTTCCGTGATCAGGAGGGCCGCGGTGATGCCGTCCTTGTCGCGTACGCCGTCGGGGTCGACGCAGTAGCCGAGTGCCTCCTCGTAGCCGTAGCGGAGGCCCTCGGCGCGGGCGATCCACTTGAAGCCGGTGAGGGTCTCGACGTGGGGCAGGCCCGCCTTCTCGGCGATGCGGCCGAGGAGGGAGGAGGAGACGATGGACTCGGCGAAGGTGCCGGTCGCTCCGCGGGTGACCAGGTGGGCGGCGAGGAGGGCGCCGACCTCGTCACCGCGGAGCATGCGCCAGCCGGTGCCGTCGGGGACGGCGACGGCGAGGCGGTCGGCGTCCGGGTCGTTGGCGATGACCAGGTCGGGGGCGGGGGTGATGGCGCCGGCCGTGGCGAAGGCGAGGTCCATCGCGCCGGGCTCTTCCGGGTTGGGGAAGGCGACGGTGGGGAAGTCCGGGTCGGGGTCGGCCTGCTCGGTGACGAGGGCGGGGGCGGGGAAGCCGGCGCGTTCGAAGGCGGCGAGGAGGACGTCCTTGCCGACGCCGTGCATCGCCGTGTAGACCGTGCGGGCCGTGCGGGGGGAGCCGGGGGCGAGCACGGCGTCCGTGCGGGCGAGGTAGGCGTCGAGGACGGTGTCGTCGAGGGTGTCCCAGCCGGTGGTGGGTCGGGGGACGTCGTTCAGGGACCGTACGGCGGCGATCTCGGCGGCGATGTCCGTGTCGGCGGGCGGGACGATCTGGGAGCCGTCGCCGAGGTAGACCTTGTAGCCGTTGTCGCGGGGCGGGTTGTGGCTGGCGGTGACCTCCACGCCGGCGACGGCGCCGAGGTGGCGGATGGCGAAGGCGAGGACGGGGGTGGGAAGGGGGCGGGGGAGGAGCGCCGCCTTGAGGCCGGCGCCGGTCATGACGGCGGCGGTGTCGCGGGCGAAGTCGGCGGACTTGTGGCGGGCGTCGTAGCCGATGACGACGAGGCCGGCTGTGCCGTCGCCGTGGCGGGCCCCCTGCTTCTTGAGGTACGCGGCGAGGCCGGCGGCGGCGCGGATGACCACGGAGCGGTTCATGCGCATGGGGCCGGCGCCGAGTTCGCCGCGGAGGCCGGCGGTGCCGAACTGGAGGGTGCCGCTGAAGCGCGCGGCGAGCTCTGCGTGGTCCTCGGCGTCGATGAGCTTGGCGAGTTCGTCGCGGGTTTCCGCGTCGGGGTCCTCGGCCAGCCATGCCTGGGCCCGGGCGATGAGATCGTCGTGCACGTCGGGTCAGCCTCTCGTCTGTGGTTCGGGTGACGGTCGTGGGGTGTCTGCGGCGCCGTGGGTGGATGCCTGCGGCGCCTGTGCGGGTTCGGTGGGGGTGCGCGTAGCGCCTTGGGTGCGGTGGGTGGTTCGGGGCCGCGCCGGGGGGTGTCCGTCCTCGGAACGTCGCGGAATCGGTCTGTTGTAGAGGGTGCCCGCGTTGACGCGACAACCGCTGCGGGCGGACACCCCCCGGCACGTCCCCTTCCCGCCGCGGGCGGCTGCGGGTGGTGCCCCGGCCGAGCGTCGCTTCCCGCCGTGGGCGGCTGCGGGTGGTGCCCCGGCCGAGCGTCGCTTCCCGCCGCGGGCGGCTGCGGGTGGTGCCCCGGCCGAGCGTCGCTTCCCGCCGTGGGCGGCTGCGGGTGGTGCCCCGGCCGAGCGTCGCTTCCCGCCGTGGGCGGCTGTGGGTGGTGCCCACGCCAGGCGTCGCTTCCCGCCGCGGGCGGCTGCGGGTGGTGCCCGGGCGGGCGCGCGCCCCACCGGGCCGTCCAGCCGCGGACCGACCGCGTCAAGCCCGGGCAGTCGTGCCTCCCCCAGTGCCTGAACGGCCGGGGAGGCGCTTCCAGGGCGGCACGGGTGGGCGCTGGGGATACCCCTCGGGGGGACGCCCCGTTCCGCCGGGCTGCGCGACGCCCCGGCGCCGGGCACCGCGCCGGTTACAGGCGGCCGAGGACCTTCGTCAGGAGTTCGCCCATCCGCGTCGCGGAGTCGCGGCCGGCCTGGAGGACCTCCTCGTGGTTGAGGGGCTCGCCCGTCATGCCGGCGGCGAGGTTGGTGACCAGGGAGATGCCGAGCACCTCCGCCCCCGCTTCGCGGGCCGCGATGGCCTCCAGGACCGTCGACATGCCCACCAGGTCCGCGCCGATGACGCGGGCCATGCGGATCTCGGCCGGCGTCTCGTAGTGCGGGCCGGGGAACTGGGCGTAGACGCCCTCCTCCAGCGTGGGGTCGACCTCCTTGCACAGGGCGCGCAGCCGCGGCGAGTAGAGGTCGGTGAGGTCGACGAAGTTGGCGCCGACGATGGGGGAGGTCGCGGTGAGGTTGATGTGGTCGCTGATCAGAACCGGCTGGCCGGGGCGCATGCCCTCGCGCAGGCCGCCGCAGCCGTTGGTGAGGATCACCGTCTTGGCGCCGGCGGCGACGGCGGTGCGGACGCCGTGCGAGACCGCGGCCACGCCGTGGCCCTCGTAGTAGTGGGTGCGGCCCAGGAAGACCAGCGCGCGCTTGTCACCGATGGCGTACGAGCGGATCTTTCCGCCGTGGCCCACCACCGCCGGCTGCGGGAAGCCGGGCAGCTCGGTGACCTGGAACTCGGCCTCGGGCTCGCCCAGGGCGTCCACGGCCGGTGCCCAGCCGGAGCCCATCACGAGCGCGACGTCGTGGGTGTCGGCGCCCGTGAGTTCGCGCAGGCGGGCCGCGGCGGCGTCGGCGGCGGCGTGGGGGTCGCCCTGGATGTCGTCCGGAAGAAGAGATGCGTTCACGGGGATGAGGGTAACCGCTTTACGCCTACGCGCGTAGATGACGGAGCCGACGGGATCCGGATTGTTGTTTTGTCGTTTTCGACGAAGCCCGTCTCAGCAGGGGCGCTTGCGCAGCTCCATCACGTAGTCGTGGGGCGCGCCGGCGGATTCCGCGGCGTCGGCCAGTTCGCCCAGGTAGCGGGCGGAGGGCAGGCCGCCCTCGTAGCCGTTCAGGACGTAGGTCCAGGCCCGCGTCTCGCCGTCCAGGGTGTGCACGCGGACCCGGGTGCGGCGGTAGATGTCCAGGCCCACGCCCTCCCAGCGGTCGAGGGAGTCCTCGTCCATCGGGGCGATGTCGTACAGGGCGACGAAGACCTGGGAGAGGGGGTCCTCCACCAGGGTCACGAGCGCTCCCTCCCAGCCCATGTGCTCGCCGCCGAACGTCAGCCGCCAGCCGTTCACCCAGCCGGTGGCGCGCAGCGGCGAGTGGGGGGCGCGGCGGGACATCAGCCGCGCGTCGAGGTTGCCGGCGTACGCGGCGTAGAGCGACATGGGGAGAGGGTACGGCAGGCGGCTCCTGGGTCACTCCGGTAACGGGGGCGCATCGGGTGGGCCCCCTGCGCGGTCTTTGGTTGAAGGGTGCGGGACAATGGAGTACGTGACTCGGATCGTGATCATCGGTGGCGGACCCGGCGGATACGAAGCGGCGCTGGTGGGCGCCCAGCTCGGCGCGGAGGTGACCGTCGTCGACTGCGACGGTCTGGGCGGGGCGTCGGTGCTGACCGACTGCGTCCCGTCCAAGACCCTCATCGCCACGGCCGAGGTGATGACCACCTTCGACTCGTCGTACGAGGAACTGGGGATCATCGTCGCCGACGACACCCCGCCCGTGGAGCAGGCCGCCCGGGTGGTCGGCGTGGACCTGGGGAAGGTCAACCGGCGAGTGAAGCGTCTCGCGCTGGCGCAGTCGCACGACATCACCGCCTCCGTGACGCGCGCCGGTGCCCGGGTCATGCGCGGGCGCGGGCGGCTGGACGGCATGCAGGCCCTCGACGGGTCCCGGAAGGTCGTGGTGCGGGCCGCCGACGGGAGCGAGGAGACCCTCACGGCGGATGCCGTGCTCATCGCCACCGGTGGACACCCGCGCGAGCTGCCCGATGCCCAGCCGGACGGCGAGCGGATCCTGAACTGGACCCAGGTGTACGACCTCGACGAGCTTCCCGAGGAGCTGATCGTCGTCGGGTCGGGTGTCACCGGTGCCGAGTTCGCCGGTGCCTACCAGGCGCTGGGCTCGCGGGTGACGCTCGTGTCGTCGCGGGACCGGGTGCTGCCGGGCGAGGACCCGGACGCCGCGGCGGTGCTGGAGGACGTCTTCCGGCGGCGCGGCATGAACGTGATGGCGCGGTCGCGCGCCGCGTCCGCCAAGCGGGTGGGGGACCGGGTCGAGGTGACCCTGTCCGACGGGCGGGTCATCACCGGCTCGCACTGCCTGATGGCCGTCGGCGCCGTCCCCAACACCGAGGGGATGGGGCTGGAGGAGGCCGGGGTGCGGCTGAAGGACTCCGGGCACATCTGGACCGACAAGGTGTCGCGGACCACCGCCCCGGGTGTGTACGCCGCCGGTGACGTGACCGGCGTCTTCGCGCTGGCCTCGGTGGCCGCCATGCAGGGGCGGATCGCCATGTACCACTTCCTCGGCGACGCCGTGGCCCCGCTGAACCTGAAGACCGTGTCGTCCAACGTCTTCACCGACCCCGAGATCGCCACGGTGGGGTACACCCAGGCCGACGTCGACGGCGGCAAGATCGACGCCCGCGTCGTCAAGCTGCCGCTGCTGCGCAACCCGCGCGCGAAGATGCAGGGCATCCGGGACGGCTTCGTCAAGATCTTCTGCCGGCCGGGCACCGGGATCGTGGTGGGCGGTGTGGTCGTCGCGCCCCGCGCCTCGGAGCTGATCCACCCGATCTCGCTCGCGGTCGACAACAACCTGACGGTCGAACAGATGGCGAACGCGTTCACCGTCTACCCGTCCCTTTCGGGGTCGATCGCCGAGGTGGCGCGGCAGCTGCACACCCGGAAGTCGGGCGCGGAGGGCTGACGGCCGGAATCGACTCCCCGCCGGTTACGGGGAGTTGCCGCAGGTGCGTACGGCATAGGTAGTCGGAGTAACCTCCTATACCACTTCATGCCCTCCCGTGCGAACAACTTCTGTTATTCGGCGCAAACTGCTGAAAGCAGACGGTCGTTGGGGTTACTGTCAGTTTCGTGTTCGCTGCAGAACGTCGCCAATTGATCCTCGAAATGGTGCGAGCGAACGGGGCAGTGTCGCTCCGGGAGCTCGCCCGCGTCGTCCAGACCTCCGAAGTGACCGTACGGCGGGACGTGCGTGCGCTGGAGGCAGAAGGACTCCTCGACCGCCGACATGGCGGTGCGGTACTGCCGGGTGGGTTCACACGCGAGTCCGGCTTCCCGCAGAAATCGCATCTCGCGACCGCCGAGAAGACGGCCATCGCCGATCTCGCCGCGGGTCTGGTCGAAGAAGGCGAGGCCATCGTCGTCGGGGCGGGTACGACCACGCAGGAGCTGGCTCGCCGGCTCGCGCGGGTGCCCGGGCTGACCGTCGTCACCAACTCCCTGCTGGTGGCCCAGGCCCTCGCCCATGCCAACCGCGTGGAGGTCGTGATGACCGGCGGCACGCTCAGGGGGTCCAACTACGCCCTCGTCGGCAGCGGTGCCGAGCAGTCCCTGCAGGGGCTGCGCGTCTCGCGGGCCTTCCTCTCCGGGAGCGGGCTGACCGCCGAGCGGGGGCTGTCCACGTCCAACATGCTCTCGGCGTCCGTCGACCGTGCGCTGGTGCAGGCCGCCGCCGATGTCGTCGTCCTGGCCGACCATACGAAGCTGGGCACCGACACGATGTTCCAGACCGTGCCGACCGATGTCATCACCCGGCTCGTGACGGACGAGCCGCCGGCCCATGACGATCGTGCGGCCACCGAGCTCCAGGCCCTCGCCGACCAGGGCGTGCAGATCGCCGTGGCCGGTACGCAGGGCGGGAACGGCGGTACCGGCGGTCAGGGGGGTGAGGCCGGGCCGACGCGACAGCAGCGCCGGGACGTGCCACTGCCCGGACCGCGCCGCCAGGTGCCCGGCACGGGGCCGGGGCTCAGGACGGCCACGGCGCTGGGTGAGCAGGGCACCGGTGCGGAGCAGCGGGCCCGGGTCGCTGATCTGCGGCGGCGCTGAATGCGGGTGGGTGGGGTGTGAGGTGAGTACCCACCCGCCGTAGGGGCCGGCGTGCGTGCGCGTGTGCGGGTCGTTTCTTGGTTGCTCGCGGCCGAGCCGCATGCCGGACGGGACCCCGCGCCCTCACCGGCGGGCACGGGGAACGCACGTCACATGATCTGCTGTCAGTCCTTGATCTCGCAGATGGCGGAGCCCGAGGTGATGGAGGCGCCCATCTCGGCGGTCAGGCCCTTGACGGTGCCGGACTTGTGGGCGTTGAGGGGCTGTTCCATCTTCATGGCCTCCAGGACGACGACCAGGTCGCCCTCCTTGACCTCCTGGCCCTCCTCCACGGCGATCTTGACGATGGTGCCCTGCATCGGAGAGGCGAGGGTGTCGCCGGAGGCGGCGGGACCGGACTTCTTCGCGGCGCGGCGCTTGGGCTTGGCGCCGGCGGCGAGGCCGGTGCGGGCCAGGCTCATGCCGAGCGACGCGGGCAGGGAGACCTCCAGGCGCTTGCCGCCGACCTCGACGACGACCGTCTCGCGGCCCGCGTCCTCCTCGGCCTCGGCGTCGGCCGGGGCGGCGAAGGGCTTGATCTCGTTGACGAACTCGGTCTCGATCCAGCGGGTGTGGACCGTGAACGGGTCTGTGGAGCCGGTCAGCTCGGGCGCGAAGGCCGGGTCACGCACCACCGCGCGGTGGAACGGGATCGCGGTGGCCATGCCCTCGACCTGGAACTCCTCCAGGGCGCGGGCGGCGCGCTCCAGCGCCTCCTTGCGGGTGCGGCCGGAGACGATCAGCTTGGCCAGCAGGGAGTCCCACGCCGGGCCGATGACGCTGCCGGACTCCACACCGGCGTCCAGGCGGACGCCGGGGCCGGAGGGCGGGTCGAACCTGGTGACCGTGCCGGGGGCGGGCAGGAAGTTGCGGCCCGGGTCCTCGCCGTTGATGCGGAACTCGAAGGAGTGACCGCGCAGCACCGGGTCGTCATAGCCCAGCTCCTCGCCGTCGGCGATGCGGAACATCTCGCGGACCAGGTCGATGCCGGCGACCTCCTCGGTGACCGGGTGCTCGACCTGGAGACGGGTGTTGACCTCCAGGAAGGAGATGGTGCCGTCGTTGCCGACGAGGAACTCCACGGTGCCGGCGCCGACGTAGCCGGCCTCCTTGAGGATGGCCTTGGAGGCGCGGTACAGCTCCGCGACCTGCTCCTCGGACAGGAACGGCGCGGGGGCCTCCTCGACCAGCTTCTGGTGGCGGCGCTGGAGGGAGCAGTCACGGGTGGAGACGACGACCACGTTGCCGTGCTGGTCGGCCAGGCACTGCGTCTCCACGTGGCGGGGCCTGTCGAGGTAGCGCTCGACGAAGCACTCGCCGCGGCCGAAGGCGGCCACCGCCTCGCGGACGGCGGAGTCGTACAGCTCGGGGACCTCTTCGAGGGTGCGGGCGACCTTCAGGCCGCGCCCGCCGCCGCCGAAGGCGGCCTTGATGGCGATCGGCAGGCCGTGCTCCTCGGCGAAGGCCACGACCTCCTCCGAGCCGGAGACCGGGTCCGGGGTGCCGGCGACCAGCGGGGCACCGGCGCGCTGGGCGATGTGCCGCGCCGCGACCTTGTCGCCCAGGTCGCGGATGGCCTGCGGCGGCGGGCCGATCCAGATCAGACCGGCGTCCAGGACCGCCTGGGCGAACTCCGCGTTCTCGGAGAGGAAGCCGTAGCCGGGATGGATGGCGTCCGCGCCCGATTCACGCGCGGCGCCCAGGACCTTGCCGATGTCCAGGTAGCTGGTGGCCGGGGTGTCACCGCCCAGGGCGAACGCCTCATCCGCGGCGCGGACATGCAGAGCGTCCCGGTCCGGGTCCGCGTAGACGGCCACGCTCGCGATCCCGGCGTCCCGACAGGCCCGGGCCACGCGGACAGCGATTTCGCCACGGTTGGCGATGAGCACCTTGCGCACGATTGAGGCTCCCTCCTTGAAACAAGCCGAGTTTAGGGACTGCCGACACGGCACTTCGACCCGTCCCCAATGGTGAGCTTGCCCACACGGAGCGTGATTCGAGGCTCGCTCGACCCGCGAAAGCCCTTGTCGCACCACGGTACGCAGGCCTCCTCCCGGAAACCCTAGCCCGGCGATGTGGTCAAGGTCTCTGTGAGAGCGTGCTGCGGCCCACTCGGTTTCTTTGTGGAGTCCCTACGAATGGCCCAATGATTCTTTGCCCGCCGTAGAACCCTTGTCCGAAGGTTTACCCGTTAGTAGCGTTCGCGACGTCCAGGACGTACTCGGGGTAACCGTGGTGTGCTCGAAGGTGGGTGGGGGCCGGTGGTGCGCAGACCGGTGGCGTGGATCGTGACGGTCGTGCTGTTCGCCGAGGCGCTCGGCATCGCGGCGCTGAACTGGTTCCTCGGAGTGGTCGTGGACCGGCAGAGCATGTCGCTGGCCGGCCTCGACCCGCACATGATGTCCGTGTCCTCGAAGGCCGGCGGTGTCGTCTTCGGCCTCTACTTCGCCCTGTGCGCACTGGTCGCGCTGCTGGTGGCCCTGCGCGACCGGCGGCCCGCCGGGCTCGGCCGGGTGCTGCTGATCAGCGCGGCCGTGGTGCACGCGCTGCTCGGCGCCTTCACCTGGGGGCTGGTGGGCTGGCCGGCCTTCCTGTTCATGGTCCTGGTGCTGGGGCTCATCGTGCTGCTGCTGATGACGTACGACGCGGGGGAGCCACCGGCGGACGGGGGACCGCACACCGCCGGGAACGGCGGTCCCGCCGACGGCGAGCCCGCGAACGGCGCCGCGCCCGCGTGAGGACGACCGGCTCGCGGCACCGGGCTCAGGTCACGTCCACAGGTCGGTGACGGAGGTCCCCAGCCGGCCCAGCAGGCGCCGTACGAGGGGCAGGCTGATGCCGATCACATTGCCGTGGTCGCCGTCGATGCCGTCGATGAACGGCGCCGAGCGGCCGTCCAGGGTGAACGCCCCGGCGACGTGCAGGGGCTCGCCGGAGGCGACGTAGGCGGCGATCTCCTCGTCGGTCGGGTCGCCGAAGCGGACGACGGTGGAGGCGGTGGCCGAGGCGTGGCGGCCGGAGACGGTGTCGTAGACGCAGTGGCCGGTCTGCAGCGTGCCGGCCCGGCCGCGCATCGCCTTCCAGCGGGCGGTGGCCTCCTCCGCGTCGGCGGGCTTGCCGAGCGCCCGGCCGTCCAGGTCGAGCACCGAGTCGCAGCCGATCACCAGGGCGCCCCGGACCTCGGGCCGGGCGGCCACCACGGAGGCCTTGGCCTCGGCGAGGGCGAGGGCCAGCTCCGCCGGGGTCGGGGCGGTGACGGCGTCCTCGTCGACACCGCTCACGATCACCTCGGGGTCGAGTCCGGCCTGGCGCAGCAGTCCGAGCCGGGCGGGGGACTGGGAGGCGAGGACGAGTCGCCTGCGGCGCTGAGCAGTCATACGGCCAGGTTAGTCACCCGGCCGGGGCCGGCTCACCTCACCCCGATCACGATCATCGCCAGCACCATGGCCAGCGCCAGGAGAACGCTCAGCCGCCGCAACATGTCCTGCGTGTCGCGCAGTTCTTCGGGCGGCTCGTTCTCGGGGTCGGACCACAGCATGCCACCAGCGTGAGGCCTGCCCGGGGAGGGCGCCTGAGTACGGGTACTCAATTGGGGCGCGGCGTTTCGCTTTCCGTGCGCCCACGCGCGCAGCCGCATGCCGGCACGGCCCCGCGCCCCTGAGTCCACCGTCGCTAGCCCGGCCAGTACGTGCGTGTCCAGGAGGCCGGGCCCGGGTGGGGCAGGTGGGCCGCCGCGATGCGGGACGGGTCGGACCACGCGTCGCGTGGGCGCTGCCCGCCGGGCGGCTCGGCTGCCGCCGCCGCGGCGCGGGCGCGGACCACCGCCAGGGCGGCGGCCAGCTCCTCCGGGGTGGGGTTGCCCCGTACGACCTTGATCGTCACAGCGGCTCCTTAGAGGGGGATGTTGCCGTGCTTCTTCGGCGGGAGGGATTCCCGCTTGGTGCGCAGCTGACGCAGGCCGCGGACGATGTGGCGGCGGGTGTCGGACGGCATGATCACGGCGTCGACGTAGCCGCGCTCGGCCGCGACGTAGGGGTTGAGGAGGGCGTCCTCGTACTCCTGCATCAGGCGGGCCCGCGCCGCCTCGGGGTCGTCCGAGTCGGCGATGGTGCGGCGGTGCAGGATGTTGACGGCTCCCTGCGCGCCCATGACCGCGATCTGGGCGGTCGGCCAGGCCAGGTTGAGGTCGGCGCCCAGGTGCTTGGAGCCCATCACGTCGTAGGCGCCGCCGAAGGCCTTCCGGGTGATCACCGTGATCAGCGGGACCGTCGCCTCCGCGTAGGCGTAGATCAGCTTGGCGCCGCGGCGGATGATGCCGTCGTGTTCCTGGTCGACGCCGGGCAGGAAGCCGGGCACGTCGACGAAGGTGATCACGGGCACGTTGAAGGCGTCGCACGTGCGGACGAAACGGGCCGCCTTCTCGGAGGCGGTGATGTCCAGGCAGCCGGCGAACTGCATCGGCTGATTGGCGACGATGCCGACCGGGTGGCCCTCCACGCGCCCGAAGCCGGTGAGGATGTTCGGTGCGAACATCGGCTGGGTCTCGAAGAACTCGGCGTCGTCCAGCACGTGCTCGATGACGGTGTGCATGTCGTAGGGCTGGTTCGCCGAGTCCGGGACGAGCACGTCCAGCTCGCGGTCCTCGTCGGTGACCGCCAGGTCCGCCTCCTCCGGGAAGGCGGGGGGCTCGGAGAGGTTGTTGGACGGCAGGTACGACAGCAGCTGCTTGACGTACTCGATGGCGTCCTTCTCGTCGCCGGCCATGTGGTGGGCCACGCCCGAGGTGGAGTTGTGGGTGCGGGCGCCGCCCAGCTCCTCGAATCCGACGTCCTCGCCGGTGACCGTCTTGATGACGTCCGGGCCGGTGATGAACATGTGCGAGGTCTGGTCGACCATGACGGTGAAGTCGGTGATCGCGGGGGAGTAGACCGCGCCGCCCGCGCACGGTCCGACCACCAGGGAGATCTGCGGGATGACGCCGGAGGCGTGGGTGTTGCGGCGGAAGATCTCGCCGTAGGCACCGAGGGAGGCGACGCCTTCCTGGATGCGGGCGCCGCCGGAGTCGTTGATGCCGATGACCGGGCAGCCGGTCTTCAGCGCGAAGTCCATCACCTTGACGATCTTCTGGCCGTAGACCTCGCCGAGGGCCCCGCCGAAGACGGTGAAGTCCTGCGAGAACACGGCGACCGGGCGGCCGTCGACGGTGCCGTACCCGGTGACGACCCCGTCGCCGTAGGGCCGGTTGGCGTCCAGGCCGAAGTTGGTGGAGCGGTGCCGGGCGAACTCGTCCAGCTCCACGAAGGAACCCTCGTCGAGCAGCAGGCCGATGCGCTCACGGGCCGTCAGCTTGCCCTTGGCGTGCTGCTTCTCGACGGCCCGTGCCGAACCGGCGTGCGTAGCCTCCTGGATACGGCGCTCGAGATCCGCGAGCTTCCCCGCGGTGGTGTGGATGTCAGGCTGCTGCTCTTCCGGCTCGGACATCGGGATGCGGCTCCCTGCCTGCTCAAAAGGGGGGACGGTTACTCATTCGTAGAGTAGTAGTGGGCCCTCGGATCGGCAGTGCGGTCTTTCCCACACCTAGTCTGGCTTGCATGACGCCGCGAGATGCCTCAGACGACAGCAGCAGGTGGTCCGACCTGGACCGCCCGCCCCTGAACGCCACCGCCCTGCGCCGGGGCCTGGTGCGGGAGGGCGGCCTGTGGACACAGGTCGAGGTGGTGCCGCGCACCGGCTCCACCAACTCCGACCTGGTCGCGCGCGCCGCCGAGGGCGCGGCGGGCGAGGGGGCCGTCCTGGTCGCCGAGGAGCAGACCGCCGCGCGCGGACGCCTCGACCGGCAGTGGACGGCACCGGCCCGCTCCGGCCTGTTCTTCTCCGTGCTGCTGAAGCCGGGCGAGGTGCCGGTGCCGCGCTGGGGCTGGCTGCCGCTGCTCACCGGCGTCGCGGTGGCGACCGGCCTGTCCCGCACAGCCGGCGTCGACACCGCCCTGAAGTGGCCCAACGACCTGCTCGTCACCGTCGGCGGCGAGGAGCGCAAGGCCGGCGGCATCCTGCTGGAGCGGGCCGGCGACGACGGCGTGGTCATCGGCGTCGGCATCAACGTGACCCTGCGGGCCGAGGAGCTGCCGGTGCCCGTGGCCGGGTCGCTGGCGCTGGCCGGGGCGGCGAGCACGGACCGGGACCCGCTGCTGCGCGGGGTGCTGCGGTCGCTGGAGGAGTGGTACGGGCGGTGGCGGTCGGCCGGGGGCGACCCGGGGGCCTGCGGCCTTCAGGAGACGTACGCCGCCGGGTGCGCGACCCTCGGACGGGTGGTGCGCGCGGAGCTGCCGGGCGAGCGGTCGGTGGTCGGCGAGGCGGTGGCCGTCGACGGGGACGGGCGGCTGGTCCTCGCCACGGAGGAAGGGGTGCAGGAGCCGGTGGGCGCGGGAGACATCGTGCACCTGCGCCCGGCGTGACGCGGCCCGCCCGAGCCCGCCCGGCGACGGCGGACGAGACCCTTCCGGCCGAGGGCGGAGGACCGGGCGCGGAGGACCGGGGACGGCGGCCCCCGGCGGGGCCCGCGGGGAGGCCGGGTGCCGAACGGGTACCGGAGCCCTACCGTCGGCTTTACCTGACGGAGTGAGCTGGCCCACAGCTGACGTAAAGTTGGGGCCGGTCGAACCTGACCGCGGCAGATCGGAAGGGCAACAGGCGTGACCGTCGACGACACGGGCTCCGGCGCGGACGGAGACGGCCGGGTGGACCCGCCCCCGGGCTCCACTCCGCCCGAACTGGGGGACTCCCACGCCGCCGACTCCGGCGAGGACGGCGAGGACAACCCCCTCGCGCTCCGCCTCGAACAGCTCATCCTGGGCGCCGAGCGCCGCTACACCCCTTTCCAGGCGGCCCGCAGCGCCGGTGTCTCCGTGGAGCTGGCCACCCGCTTCTGGCGGGCCATGGGCTTCGCCGACATCGGCCAGGCCAAGGCGCTCACGGAGGCGGACGTCCTGGCGCTGCGGCGGCTGTCCGGTCTGGTCGAGGCCGGGCTGCTGAGCGAGGCCATGGCGGTCCAGGTGGCGCGCTCCACCGGACAGACCACCGCCCGGCTGGCCGAATGGCAGATCGATTCCTTCCTGGAGGGCCTGACCGAGCCCCCCGAGCCCGGCATGACCCGCACCGAGGTCACGTATCCGCTGGTCGAGCTGCTGCTGCCGGAGCTGGAGGAGTTCCTCGTCTACGTCTGGCGGCGCCAGCTCGCCGCCGCGACCGGCCGGGTCGTGCAGGCCGCCGACGACGAGGAGATGGTCGACCGGCGGCTGGCCGTCGCCTTCGCCGACCTCGTCGGCTTCACCCGGCTGACCCGCCGGATGGAGGAGGAGGAACTCGGCGAGCTGGTCGAGGCCTTCGAGACCACCGCCGCCGACCTGGTGGCCGCGCGCGGCGGCCGGCTGATCAAGACCCTCGGCGACGAGGTGCTGTACGCCGCCGACGACGCGGGCACGGCCGCGGAGATCGCCCTCAGGCTCATCGAGACGATGGCGGGTGACGAGACGATGCCGGAGCTGCGGGTCGGCATGGCCTTCGGGACCGTGACCACCCGGATGGGCGACGTCTTCGGCAGCACCGTCAACCTGGCCTCGCGGCTCACCTCGATAGCGCCGCGCGACGCCGTTCTCGTCGACGCCGCCTTCGCGGAGGAGCTGATCCGCACCAGGGACGCCCCCTCCTCGGAGGCGGAGGCGGCCGAGGAGGCCGCCGCGGCGGAGAAGGAGGGCGAGGAGCCGCCGACGTACCGCTTCGCGCTCCAGCCGATGTGGCAGCGCCCGGTGCGTGGCCTCGGCGTGGTCGAGCCGTGGCTGCTGACGCGGCGGGGCGAGCAGCCGTAGGCCCTGCCGCCGAGCCCGTCGGACGGTCGGCCGGCCGGCCCGTCGGGCCTGCCGGTCACTCCCGCCGGGTCTGCCGTCCGGCGAGTTCGCCGGTCCCCCTCCGGGTCTGGTGGTGCTGAGTCCGCCGGTCCGTGAGGCAGTCAGCCGGGCAGGTCCACGCACAGCCCGATGACCGGCACGCACAGGCCGGGACGGTCCGGTTCCGGTGTGCGGTCCGGGGTGGACGGGGGCGTGCCGCGGCTCGGCGGCGCGGGGCGCTCGTTTTCCGGCGGGCGGGGCGTGGGCGTGGCCGCCGGGGGCGGGTTCTGGCCGGGCGCCGGACGGGTGCCGGGCGGCCGGGGCCTGTCGGGGGAGTTCGGGGCGTCCGGGACGGACGTCGCCGGCCTGCGGGCGGACGGGACGGTCGGACGCCACGTGCCGGTGGCCGAGGTCGGGGCCGGGGCCGGGGCCGGCACGAGTACGGACCCGGTGGCCGCCGGTGTGCTCAGGGCGCCCATCACGGAGGTCGCCGACGGGCCCGGCACCGTGGGCGGGCCGGCGGTGGCGGTGGCCGTCCGCTCCGCGGCGAGGCCGCCGCCCGCGCGGGGCCCGGCCTCGGCCGCGTCGAAGCCGCCGGGGTCGGCGTCAGGCGCCGGGCGTACGAGACTCAGGGCACCGGCCGCCAGGGTGAGGGCGCCGACGGCGACCAGCACCTTGCGCGGACGGGGGCGGCGGTGCCGGCCACGGGGGCCCCGTGGGCGCTGCGGTGTGGCCGGCGTGTCGGTCGTCGTCATCGTCCCTCCCCGGTGCGCACATCCCCCGGTGCGCCGTGGTGGGGCGCACGCTATGCGCTCGCGGGGGCGGAGGCGCCGAAGGCGGGTGGGTGTCACCCGAACGGGTGGACGGGCTCGGCCCGGCGGGTCCCGGCCGGGCCGCGCCGCGGGTTTCCGGCGGGGCTTTCCCCGGGCCCGGACGCCTGCGATGATCGGGCCGTCCAGTTGTTAACCCGCGTTAACCCGGAGGGTGTCATGAGCGAGGAGCGGTTCGGAGAGTTCGTCCTGGTGCGGCGGCACGGGGACGGGCATGTCGCGGAGCTCGCCCTCGACCGGCCGAAGGCCATGAACGCCGTCTCGACCGCGATGGCCCGGTCCGTCTCCGCCGCCTGTGCGGCGCTGGCCGACGACCGCGGCGTACGGGCCGTCGTGCTCACCTCGACGCACGAGCGGGCGTTCTGCGTCGGCGCCGACCTGAAGGAGCGGAACACCTTCAGCGACGCCGACCTGCTGCGCCAGCGGCCGGTGACGCGCGGGGCGTACACGGCGGTGCTGGAACTGCCGATGCCGACGGTCGCGGCCGTGCACGGATTCGCCCTCGGCGGCGGGTTCGAGCTGGCGCTGTCCTGCGATCTGATCGTGGCCGACCGTACGGCGGTCGTGGGGCTGCCCGAGGTGTCCGTGGGCGTGATCCCCGGGGGTGGCGGCACGCAGTTGCTGCCCCGGCGGGTGGGGGCGGCGCGGGCCGCCGAGCTGGTCTTCACCGCGCGCCGGGTGGAGGCCGCCGAGGCGCGGGAGCTGGGCATCGTCGACCAGCTGGTGGACGAGGGCCGGGACCGTGCGGAGGCGCTGGCGCTGGCGTCCCGGATCGCGGCCAACTCACCGGTCGGGCTGCGCGCGGCCAAGCGGGCGCTGCGGCTCGGGCAGGGGCTGGACCTGCGGGCCGGCCTGGAGGTGGAGGACGCGGCCTGGCGGACGGTGGCGTTCTCGGGGGACCGGGCGGAGGGTGTCGCGGCGTTCAACGAGAAGCGGAAGCCGCAGTGGCCGGGGGAGTAGCCGGTCCCGTCGGCCGGCCCGGCGCCCGGCGCCGGCCGACTCGGCCCGCCCGGCGGCTGAGGGTCCATGACCGGCGGCTGAGGGTCCAGGACG
Source organism: Streptomyces hamibioticus (assembly GCF_047946815.1). Lineage (NCBI taxonomy): Bacteria > Bacillati > Actinomycetota > Actinomycetes > Kitasatosporales > Streptomycetaceae > Streptomyces > Streptomyces hamibioticus. The sequence goes on along the minus strand of NZ_JBKKQY010000001.1, from coordinate 2,762,273 downwards.
CCCGCTCCCTTGCCGTTCGCCCCGGCCCGCTCCTTTCCGGTTCGTCCCGCCTGTTCCCTCCCGTTTCGCCTCGCCTGTTCCCTCCTCTTTCCCTCGCCCGTCCCCTTCCCGTTCGCCGAGACCGATTCCTTCCCGTTCAGCCGAGTCCGCCCCCTTCTCACCCACCTCGCCCGCTTCCTCCCCGTTCGCCCCGATAATCTCCCCCTTCTTCCTAAACATCCCTAGCCTGGTGAGATGGGTGAGGACAGACACCTCGCGGCCGTCGTGGCGCTGGCGCAGGGCATGGCCGCCGCGCACAGCCTGCGCGACGCCTGGCGCGCGGCGGCCCTGGGCGGGTGCCGGGCGCTGGGCGGCAGCTTCGCCGCCCTGTCGGTGTGGGAGCGGGAGCTGGGCCGTCTGCGGGTCCTGGTGAACGTGGGGGAGCGGGCGCCGGACGAGGAGGAGTTCCCGGAGGACGAGTCCTACCCGGTGCACCAGTTCGCGGAGATCACCGAGTTCCTGCACGAACGGTGGGCCGGGGGCGGCGAGCCCGGCGCCTGGGTGGAGACCGCCGAGGGCCCGGCCGTCGGGCGGCCCGGCTACGTCCAGCAGCGCGTCGCCGCCCTGCGTCGCCGCGGGCGCGGCTGCTGCGTGGTGGCGCCGATCGTGCTGCACGGGCGGGCCTGGGGCGAGCTGTACGTGGCCCGCAGGGTGGGCGAGCCGGTCTTCGAGCGGGCCGACGCCGACCTCGCCACCGTCCTGGCCTCCGTCGTCGCCGCCGGGATCGCGCAGACGGAGCGGCTGGAGGAGGCGCGGCGGCTGGCCTACACCGACGCGCTCACCGGTCTCGCCAACCGCCGGGCCGTGGACGCCCACCTGGACGAGGCCGTGGAGCGGCACCGCCGGGAGGGCATCGCCGTCAGCCTCGTCGTCTGCGACCTCAATGGGCTCAAGCGGGTCAACGACACCCATGGGCACGCCGTCGGCGACCGGCTGCTGGAGCGTTTCGGGTCGGTGCTGTCGGTGTGCGGGGCGATGGTGCCGGGGGCACTGGTGGCGCGGCTGGGCGGCGACGAGTTCTGCCTGCTCGCGGTGGGGCCGCCCGCCGACGCCGTGGTCAAGGCGGCCGACGAACTGTGCCGCCGGGCCGGGGAGCTGGAACTCGGCGACGGGGTCGCCTGCGGGGTGGCGTCCACGGAGGACCCGGTCGGACCGGTCCGCTCCGCCCGCCGGCTGTTCCGGCTCGCCGACGCCGCTCAGTACCGCGCCAAGGCCGAACGGGCGACCAGACCGGTCGTCGCCGGCCGGGAGGGACCGGACGATCCCGTCGTACGGCTCGCCGACGAGCCGTCCCACGAGGAGAACGGCGAGCGCCGCAGGTTCCGGGGGCGGCACGCGCCGTAGCGGCCCCGCCGCTGCAAGGGTGGGTGTCGGGTGTAAGGGGTGCTGTAAGGGGCGCCCCTCGGTCCCACTAGTGACATCATCGAATTCACTGCGTACGCTCCTGAATATGGATATGCACACTGTGGTGGTGGGGACGTCCGGGGCCACCGCGTCCGACGTCCTCGCCGTGGCGCGCGGCGGCGCCCGGGTCGAGCTCTCCGAGGAGGCGGTGGCGGCGCTGGCCGCGGCCCGCGAGATCGTGGACGCGCTGGCCGCCAAGCCCGACCCCGTGTACGGCGTCAGCACCGGCTTCGGCGCCCTGGCGACCCGGCACATCAGTCCCGAACTGCGCGCCCGGCTCCAGCGCAACATCGTCCGCTCGCACGCCGCCGGCATGGGTCCGCGCGTCGAGCGGGAGGTCGTCCGCGCCCTGATGTTCCTGCGGCTGAAGACCGTCTGCTCCGGCCGCACCGGCGTCCGCCCCGAGGTCGCGCAGGCCATGGCGGACCTCCTCAACGCCGGGATCACCCCGGTCGTGCACGAGTACGGCTCGCTCGGCTGCTCCGGCGATCTCGCGCCGCTGTCCCACTGCGCCCTCGCGCTCATGGGCGAGGGCGAGGCCGAGGGCCCGGACGGCACCGTGCGCCCGGCCGCCGAACTGCTCGCCGCGCACGGCCTCGCGCCCGTGGAACTGCGCGAGAAGGAGGGCCTGGCCCTCCTCAACGGCACCGACGGCATGCTCGGCATGCTGGTCATGGCCCTCGCGGACCTCGACACCCTCTACAAGTCCGCCGACGTCACCGCCGCGCTGACCCTGGAGGCGCTGCTCGGCACCGACAAGGTGCTCGCCCCCGAGCTGCACGCCATCCGCCCGCACCCCGGGCAGGCCGCCAGCGCCGCCAACATGCTCGCCGTGCTGAAGGGCTCGGGTCTGACCGGCCATCACCAGGACGACGCCCCGCGCGTCCAGGACGCCTACTCGGTGCGCTGCGCCCCGCAGGTCGCCGGCGCCGGGCGGGACACCCTGGCCCACGCCCGCCTGGTCGCCGAGCGCGAACTGGCGTCGGCGGTGGACAACCCCGTCGTCCTGCCCGACGGGCGCGTCGAGTCCAACGGCAACTTCCACGGCGCCCCGGTCGCCTACGTCCTCGACTTCCTCGCCGTCGCCGTCGCCGACCTCGGCTCCATCGCCGAGCGGCGCACCGACCGGCTGCTGGACAAGAACCGCAGCCACGGACTGCCGCCGTTCCTCGCCGACGACGCCGGCGTGGACTCGGGTCTGATGATCGCCCAGTACACGCAGGCCGCCCTGGTCAGCGAGCTGAAGCGGCTGGCCGTACCGGCGTCGGCGGACTCCATCCCGTCCTCCGCGATGCAGGAGGACCACGTGTCCATGGGCTGGTCGGCCGCGCGCAAGCTGCGCACCGCCGTCGGCAACCTCACCCGGGTCATCGCCGTCGAGCTGTACGCGGCGACCCGCGCGATCCAGCTCCGCGAGGGGCTCGCCCCGGCGCCCGCGACCCGGGCGGTCATCGACGCCGTACGGGAGGCGGGTGTCGAAGGGCCCGGCCCCGACCGCCATCTGGCGCCGGACCTGGCCGCGGCGGAGGCGTTCGTCCGGGACGGCCGGCTGGTCGCGGCGGCGGAGACGGTCACCGGGCCGCTGCGCTAGGTGTATTGCCCTGTGAGGTTGGGGACGCGGCTGGCGGGTGGCTGGCCCTTGAGCGCGGTGTGTCCGCGGTGGTGATTGTAGGTGTGCAGCCAGCTGGGGAAGGCGTCACGTCTTTCCTGCTCTGACTGGTAGGGGCGGGCGTAGGCCCACTCGTCGAGCAGGGTGCGGTTGAAGCGTTCGACCTTGCCGTTGGTCTGGGGCCGGTAAGGCCGGGTTCGCTTGTGGGTGATCCCGGCCGCTGCCAGCGCGTCGCGCCAGGCACGGGAGCGGTAGCAGGAGCCGTTGTCGGTCAGGACCCGCTCGACGCTGATTCCCGCCTGTGCGAAGAAGGTCTGGGCCCGCTGCCAGAAGCCGGTGGCGGTCTCCTTCTTCTCGTCGGTGTGTATCTCGCTGTAGGCCAGGCGGGAGTGGTCGTCGACGGCGGTGTGCAGGTAGCTGTAGCCGACGCTGGACCGTTTGGCACGACCGGCCTGGCGGCCGAGGACCTTGTGGCCGCCGCCGTCGGGGATGTTGCCCAGCTTCTTGATGTCGACGTGGACCAGCTCGCCGGGCTTGTCGCGTTCGTAGCGGCGTATGACACGGCCCGTTGCCCGGTCCAGATGGGCGAGGCGGGCCAGGCCGTAGCGGGTCAGGACCCGATGCACGGTCGAGGGCACCAGGTGCAGCAGGTGCGCGATGCGAGCCGGGCCCCACCGGCGCAGCACGCGGACCTTGATGATGCGCCGCTCGGTGCGGGTCGGGGTGCGGCGCGGGCTCGTGTGCGGGCGGGAGGACACATCACTCATCCCGGCCTCGCCGGACGCCCGGTAGCGGTCGGCCCACCGCTGAGCGGTGGTGGGCGAGACCTGGAAGCGTTCAGCGGCCCGGCGAAGAGTCCAGCCGTCCTCGACCACGCAGCGGGCCAGACGCAGCCGTCCAGTCTCGGTCAGGGGTGCATTACGGTGGGGCACGAGGGCCTTTCTGTTGGTGTAGACGTCGCAATCCACACCGAACCGGAAGGCCCTCACCTGTTCAAGATCCCTCAGCCGAGACCTGGCTCACCCGTCCACAACCTCCCCGGACAGAACAGCTAGGGCGGGTCTCCCGCGAGCAGGCCGAGGGGCCGGCCACCGGAGGTGTGGACCGGCCCCAAAAGCTCGTCAAGAATCGGTCAGGGAAAAGAAAAGGATCAAAAACCGAGGCGTTCGCGGCGCACCGAATACACCACGAAACCGGCGCCCAGCGTCAGGAACGCGGTGCCGCCGATGACGTACGGCGTGCTGTCGAAGCTGCCGGTGTCGGCCAGTCTGACCTCGGCGCCGGCGGCCGTCGCCCCGGTGTCCGCCGTGCCGTCCGCCGTGCCGTCCGCCGAGCCGTCCGCCGTGCCCTCGGAGGCGGCCCTCGCCTGCTCGGTGACCTGCGGCGACGCACTGCTGGACGGGGTGTTCGGCGGGGTGTCTCCCGCCGGACCGTCCGAGGAGGCGTTCGCGGACGGGACGAACCACAGGGCGCACAGCAGGGAACCCGCGGCGGTGGCGGTCAGCAACGGACGGCGAGCGGATGACACGGAATATCGATCCCCTTGTGGCGCTGGCGAATTGGCCGTGTGGGGCGATGTTAGTGAAAGGCGCGGGTCACAGGAAAGTGACGGGAGCCTGCGACCGTACGCTCCGGGTATGAGTACTCCTGAGACATCACGTTATGTCCGTCTTCGCGTCGAGCTGGTCCTGGAAGTCGAGGACGACGAGGCGGTCACCGGCGCCGCGTTGCAGCGGATCGCCGACCAGTCCGGGCGGGGGGAGCTGCCCGACGCGGAACGGACCCACGCCGAGAGTGCTGTGACGGAGGACACCGCGGAGGCCCTCGCCTACCTCGTCGACCCGTTCGACCTGGTCAGCGAGGTGCCCGGGATCGAACTCCAGCAGGCCTCCTGGAGCTGTGAGCAGATCGACTACGACCCCGACTCGCCGGACTGGGACCTCGACGAGGATGATGACGGCCAGTACGGCGAGGACGGCGAGGCCGGCCGAGACGACGGGGCCGACGCCGCGGAGAACGGCGCGGAACGTACGGTCGGCTGACGCGGTTCGGGGAACTCATGGCCCCGGGCGGCAACCGCTGCCCGGGGTTTCGTCGTCTCAACCGGCGCACCGGTCGACACCCGCGCCCCCGGCCGCATCCGCGGTGGACGTGGTGTGTCCCACACCTCGGGGGCATGGGGAACGGGACGAACCGGTCGTAGCGTTGGAAGTCTTGACGGGGGATCTTGGGGTTTTGGGGATTCGGTAACGATGGAGAAGCGTGTGATGACGGACGGTAAGCGGCGCAGGGGCCTCATGGCCGCGTCCGCCCTGCTCGGCGGTGTCCTGGTGCTCTCGGCCTGTTCCGGCGGCGAGGACGACGCCTCCGGCGGGGGCAACGACGACACCTCGCAGTCCACGGTCGACAAGGCCGCGGCCGAGAAGAGCTCCGAGGCCCAGATCAAGATCACCCCCAAGGACGGCTCCAGCAACGCCTCCATCAACAACTCCGCCGCGGTGACCGTGAGCAAGGGCACGCTCACGGAGGTGAAGATGACCACCACCGAGGGCACCGAGGTCAGCGGCGAGATATCCGCGGACAGGACCAGCTGGAAGCCCAGCGGCCAGCTGGAGCGGGCCACCACCTACAAGGTGACGGCGACCGCCAAGGACTCCGAGGGCCGCGCCGCCCACGAGAACGCCTCGTTCACCACCGTCTCCCCGGCCAACAGCTTCATCGGCACCTTCACGCCGGACGACGGCACCACGGTCGGCGTCGGCATGCCCGTGTCGATCAACTTCGACAAGCAGATCACCAACAAGGCCGACGTCCAGAAGGGCATCACGGTCAGCTCCAGCAGCGGCCAGGAGGTCGCCTGCCACTGGTTCAACACCCAGCGCATGGACTGCCGCCCCGAGAACTACTGGCAGGAGGGCTCGACCGTCACCCTCAAGCTCGCCCTCGACGGCGTCGAGGGAGCCGAGGGCGTCTACGGCGTCCAGCAGAAGACGGTCACCTTCAAGATCGGCCGTAACCAGGTCTCCTATGTCGACGCGAAGACCAAGCAGATGAAGGTCACGCAGGACGGCAAGACCATCAAGACCATCCCGATCTCCGCCGGCTCCCCGGAGAACAAGACCTACGAAGGCCAGATGGTGATCTCCGAGAAGTTCAAGGAGACCCGGATGAACGGCGCCACGGTCGGCTTCACCGACGACGACGGCGAGGGCGAGTACGACATCAAGGACGTCCCGCACGCCATGCGCCTGAGCACCTCCGGCACCTTCATCCACGGCAACTACTGGGGTGCCAAGTCCATCTTCGGCAACGCCAACACCAGCCACGGCTGCGTCGGCCTGGCCGACGTCAAGGGCGCCGACGACCCGAACACGCCGGGCGCCTGGTTCTACGACAACTCCCTCATCGGTGACGTGGTCGTCGTCCAGAACACCGGCGACAAGACCATCGCCCCGGACAACGGCCTCAACGGCTGGAACATGGACTGGGCCCAGTGGAAGGCGGGTTCGGCGATCTGACGCCCCCGCACCCGGCCCCACCGATGCCGCCGTCCGCCCTCCCGGGCGGGCGGCGGCATCGTCGTATGCCGGGCCCAACGCGGTCGCCGTGTAACGGAGTTCGCGCGATCACGTAACAGCCGGCAGGCGGTTTCCGCACGGTCCGTCCCATCGGCCCACGCACCGTTGAGCGGCTGATCACCCCCCGGAATACTGCGGGTTTCGGGGGGCTGCGCACACGCGCACGAGACCACCCCCGGCCGGGTGAACGGGATTCACCCGGTACTTCGGCAAGGGGGAGACTTGCGCAGACACCTCAACAGGGCGTGCGCGGCCACGGTCGCCGCGGCGGCTGCCGTGGCCCTCGCGGCGGGCATGACCAGCCCGGCCGCGGCCGACGGCAACCGGACGGCGGCCGACGCCGACCGGACCGCCGGCACCGCAGCGCCCTCCGTCAAGGCCAAGCACCGTGTCACGCTGATCACCGGTGACCGGGTCGTCGTCGACGCACAGGGCCGGGTCACCGGCCTGGAGCGCGCCGAGGGCCGTGAGCACATACCCGTCCAGATCCGCAGGGCCGCCGGGCACACCCTCGTCGTCCCGGCCGACGCCGCCCGCCTGGTCGCCACCGGCAAGCTCGACCAGCGCCTCTTCGACGTCACCGAACTCGCCAAGGCCTCGACCCGCAAGGCCCAGAAGAACGGCCTCAAGGTCATCGTCGGCTACCGGGGAGCGGCCGCCGCCACCAAGTCCGAGGTGCGCGACGCCGGCACCCTGCGCCGCGCCCTGAAGTCCCTGAACGCCGACGCCGTACAGACCCCGCACCAGGACACGCCCGGCCTGTGGGCCGCGGTCACCGACGGCGAGAAGGCCGCCTCCGGCATCGCCCACGTCTGGCTCGACGGAGTCCGCAAGGCCAGCCTCGACAGGTCCGTACCGCAGATCGGCGCCCCGAAGGCCTGGGCCTCGGGCTACGACGGCAAGGGTGTGAAGATCGCCGTCCTGGACACCGGCGTCGACGCCACGCACCCCGACCTGAAGAACAAGGTCGTCGCGGCCAAGAACTTCACCCCCTCGCCCGACGCCACCGACAAGTACGGCCACGGCACCCACGTCGCCTCCATCGCGGCGGGCACCGGAGCCAAGGGCGGCGGGAAGTTCAAGGGGGTCGCCCCGGGCGCCGAACTGCTCAACGGCAAGGTGCTCAGCGACGACGGCTACGGCGACGACTCCGGCGTCCTCGCCGGCATGGAGTGGGCCGCCGCGCAGGGCGCCGACATCATCAACCTCAGCCTGGGCGGCGGCGACACCCCGGAGATCGACCCGCTGGAGGCGCAGGTCAACAAGCTCTCCGCGGAGAAGGGCATCCTCTTCGCCATCGCCGCCGGCAACGAGGGCGACGGCGAGCGGACCGTCGGCTCCCCGGGCAGCGCCGCCGCGGCCCTCACCGTCGGCGCGGTCGACGACAAGGACCGGCTGGCCGACTTCTCCAGCCGCGGCCCCGGCCTGGACGGCGCCGTCAAGCCCGACGTGACCGCGCCCGGCGTCGACATCACCGCCGCCTCCGCCAAGGGCAGCCTCATCGCCCGCGAGGAGGGCGAGAAGCCCGCCGGGTACGTCACCATCTCCGGTACGTCGATGGCGACCCCGCACGTCGCGGGCGCCGCGGCGCTGCTCAAGCAGCAGCACCCGGACTGGACGTACGCCGAACTGAAGGGCGCGCTCACCGCGTCCGCCAAGAGCGGCAAGTACACCCCCTTCCAGCAGGGCTCGGGCCGCATCCAGGTCGACAAGGCCGGCAAGCAGACCGTGATCGCCGACCCGGTGTCGCTGAGCTTCGGCGTCCAGCAGTGGCCGCACACCGACGACAAGCCGGTGACCAAGCAGCTGACGTACCGCAACCTGGGCACCGAGGACGTCACGCTCAGCCTCTCCGCGACCGCCACCGGCCCCAAGGGCAAGGCGGCCCCGGCCGGCTTCTTCACGCTCGGTGCCGGCAAGGTCACCGTCCCGGCCGGCGGCAAGGCCTCCGTGGACCTGACCGTCGACACCAGGCTCGGCGGGACCGTCGACGGCGCCTACTCGGCGTACGTCACGGCGACCGGCGGCGGGCAGAGCGTCCGGACCGCGGCGGCCGTGGAGCGCGAGGTCGAGTCGTACGACGTCACGCTCAGGACCGTGGGCCGCGACGGCAAGCCCGCGAAGGACTACTCGACCGACCTGGCCGGCATCTCCGGTCTCGCCGCCGGCCAGTGGTTCGCCCCGTACGACGCCGACGGCACCGTGACCGTCCGCGTCCCCAAGGGCGGCTACGTCCTCAACTCCGCGATCTACGTGGGCGACGACCCGGAGACGTACCGCGGCGCCGACTGGCTCGCACAGCCCAGGCTGAACGTCACCAAGAACACGACGATCACCCTGGACGCCCGCACCGCCAAGCCGGTGAAGATCACCGTGCCGGACAAGGCCGCCAAGTCCGAGTTCGCCTCGGCGGACTTCGCCGTGGAGACCCGCGACGGCGTCAACGCCTTCGGCTGGTGGCTCGACTCGTACGCCAACTTCCGCACCCGGCACCTCGGTCCGCAGATCACCGACGGCTCGCTGTACCAGCAGTGGGACGGCCACTGGACCAAGGGCGGCAAGGAGCAGTACGACACCGTCGCCGGCGGCACGGTCAAGCAGCTCGCCACCGGCTACACCCGCCACTACAAGAAGGGCGACCTGGCCACCCTGAAGACCGGCCTGGGCGCCTCCGCGCGCGGCAAGCAGGGCGCCGTCTCCGCGATGGGCGAACTGCCCGGCAGCTTCGGTGCCTCCGCGATCGGCGTCCCCCAGTCCCTCCCCGGGACCCGCACCCTGCACCTGTCCACCCAGGGCGGCGTGCGCTGGGACGTCAGCTTCGAGCAGTACGGCGGCAAGGACGCCGACGGCTGGCCGGTCAGCGAGGCCTACTACACCCTCGGCGCCCCCAAGAAGTACCAAGGCGGCAAGAGCTACGCGACCACCTTCAACACGGCCGTCTTCGGCCCGCGGCTCACCGCCGACTTCGGGTTGTTCCGCGACGGCAACAGCATCACCGGCATCGTCCCGCTGTTCGCCGACGGCAAGGGCCACGCGGGGTCCTCGCTGTTCAGCTCGGTCAGCACCACCCTGTACCGCGACGGCAAGAAGGTCGGCTCGAACAAGGACCCGCTCTTCGGCGAGGGCCAGTTCACCGTCCCGTCCGGTGACGCCAAGTACCGGCTGACGACGTCGGTCAAGCGCAGCGCCAAGGTCGCGGCGGCCTCCGGCCGCATCGACGCCAGCTGGACGTTCCGCTCGAAGAAGACCGCCGACCTCACCAAGCTGCCCGCCTCCACGGCCCGCTTCCACGCGGCCACGGCCCTGGACAGCACCGTGCCGTCCGGCAAGACGGTCGCCATCCCGGTCACCGTCGAGGGCACCGCGGTCGGCAAGAACCTCAAGTCGCTGACCGTGTACGTGTCCTACGACTCCGGCAAGACCTGGAAGAAGACCAAGGTCAGCAAGGGGAAGATCAAGGTCAAGAACCCGGCGAAGGGGAAGTCGGTCTCCTTCCGGGCCACCATCGCCGACAAGAAGGGCAACACGTCGACGATCTCGATCTACGGCGCCTACTCCGGTAAGTGACCCATGGGTGAGCGGCCCGCCGGAAGTTCTCCTTCCGGCGGGCCGTTCCTCATGCCGTCAGCCGCTTCGCCGCCGCGTCCGTCCCCCAGCTCGCCAGCAGCCGCAGGGCCTCCGCCGACGGTGAACCCGGCTCGGCGTGGTAGGTCACCAGGGACTGGTCCACGTCGTCCACCAGGCGGAACGTCTCGAAGGACAGGGTCAGCTCCCCGACCAGCGGATGGCGCAGCCGCTTGACGCCGTGGCTCTTCTCCTTCACGTCGTGCGTGGCCCACAGCCGCCGGAACTCCTCGCTCTTCACGGAGAGTTCCCCGACCAGGGCGGCCAGCCGCGGGTCGTCCGGGTGACAGCCCGCGTCCATGCGCAGATAGCTGACCATGTCGGACGCCTTCTGGTCCCACTCCACGAACAGCTCGCGGTAGCCGGGGTTCAGGAACACCTGCCGCGCCCAGTTCCGCTCCTGCGCCGGCAACTGCCCCCAGTCCCCGAACAGCGCCGCGGCCATCCGGTTCCAGGCCAGGATGTCCGACCGCCGCCCCGCGACGTACGCCGGGACCGTCTCGACCGAGTCCAGCAGCTGCCGCAGCGCCGGCCGCACCTGCTGGGCCCGCGCCGCCGGCCTCTTCCGGTGCTGCTTCGGCTTCGCCAGATGCAGCAGATGCGCGTGCTCGGCGTCGGTCAGCCGCAGCGCGCGGGCGATCGAGTCCAGTACCTCCGCCGACACGTTCCGCCCGTTGCCCTGCTCCAGCCGCGTGTAGTACGCCACCGACACCCCGGCCAGCTGCGCCAGCTCCTCCCGGCGCAGTCCCGGTACCCGGCGGCGCCGGCCGAACGACGGCAGCCCCACGTCCTCCGGCTTCAGCCGGGCCCGCCGGGTGCGCAGGAACTCGCTCAGCTCGGCACGCCGGTCCAGGCCGGCGCCGGCCGCGCCGTCCGCCGGTGCGGTCTCCGGCTCGCGCTCCGGTGCGGTCTCCGGCCGGGGGCCGAGCTGCTCGTCCATGCCGTCCATGCCGTCCAGTATTCACGGTCGTACGCACAGGAGCCTGTCCCCGCCAGTGGTAGGCACGCTGGACGTAGGAAGAACCGTGGTCTGGGTCAGGGCCCGCGGCGGCGGCAGGCTGGGGGCATCCCAAGAGTCACGAGAACCTGGAGCAACCGGCATGACCACTGTCGCCGCGTACGCAGCACCGGCCGCCAAGGCTCCGCTGGAGCGCACCACCATCGAGCGCCGGGCCGTCGGCGAGCACGACGTTCTGATCGACATCAAGTTCGCCGGCATCTGCCACTCCGACATCCACCAGGTCCGCGAGGGCTGGGGCGAGGCGATCTTCCCGATGGTCCCCGGCCACGAGATCGCCGGCGTCGTCTCCGAGGCCGGCCCCGGCGTCACGAAGTTCGCCGTCGGCGACCGGGTGGGCGTCGGATGCATGGTCGACTCCTGCCGCGAGTGCGAGAACTGCCGCGCCGGTCAGGAGCAGTACTGCACCGGCTCGGGCATGGTCGGCACGTACAACGCCATCGGCAAGGACGGCGAGCCCACCCACGGCGGCTACTCGCAGAAGATCGTCGTCGACGAGAACTACGTCGTCCGCATCCCCGAGGGGATCGCCCTGGACGAGGCCGCGCCGCTGCTGTGCGCCGGCATCACCACCTACTCGCCGCTGAAGCACTGGAACGCCGGTCCCGGCAAGAAGGTCGCCGTCCTCGGCATGGGCGGCCTCGGCCACATGGCCGTCAAGCTCGCGCACGCCCTCGGCGCCGAGGTGACCGTGCTGTCCCAGTCCCTGCGCAAGAAGGACGACGGCCTGCGACTGGGCGCCGACCACTACTACGCCACCAGCGACCCGGCCACCTTCGAGCAGCTCGCGGGCACCTTCGACCTGATCGTCTCCACGGTGTCGGCCCCGCTCGACTTCGGCGCCTACCTGGGGCTGCTCAGGACGGACGGCGCCCTGGTGAACGTCGGCGCCCCGGAGGAGCCGATCTCCCTCAACCTCTTCTCGGTGATCGGCGGGCGCAAGACCCTGGCCGGTTCCATGATCGGCGGGATCCGCGAGACGCAGGAGATGCTGGACTTCTGCGCCGAGCACGGCATCGGCGCGGAGATCGAGCTGATCGGCGCGGAGGAGATCAACGACGCGTACGAGCGGGTGCTCGGCAGCGACGTGCGGTACCGGTTCGTGATCGACACGGCGACGATCTGACCTGTTGGGGGTGCCGGCGGAAAAGTTCCCCGCTTCTGTCACACTCCCGCCCCGCCCCGGGTCATGGCGGCAAGGGCACCCTCGGCAGCCACGTCGTCCCCCTGCTGCGCGCGGCCGGCCACGAGGTGCGGGTCCTCACCCGGCGGGCCCGCGCCGCCGCGGACGGCGTCGAGTACGTCACCGGTGACCTGCTCACCGGCGAGGGCGTCGGGGCCGCGGTCGACGGCGCGGAGACCGTTCTGCACCTGGCGGGCGGCCCCAAGGGCGACGACACGGCGACCCGCGCCCTGGTGGCCGCCGCGGCCGGGACCGGCGTACGGCACCTGGTGTACATCTCGGTCGTGGGAGCGGACCGGGTGCCGCTGACCTGGCTGCGGACCAAGCTGGAGTCGGAGCGGGCCGTCGCCGGGTCGGGCATCGGCTGGACCACCCTGCGGGCGGCCCAGTTCCACGACCTGGCTTTGACCATGGCCGAGAAGCTGGCGAGGCTCCCCGTGCTCCCGGCACCGGGCGGTGTCCGGCTCCAGCCGGTCGACTCCCGGAAGGTGGCCGCCCGGCTGGCCGAGCTGGCCCTCGGCGCTCCGGCCGGGCCGGTCCCGGACCTGACCGGGCCGCGCCTGTACGACCTGCCCGCGCCGGTCCGTCCCTACCTGGAACTCCACGGCCGCCGGCGGCGCCCGGTCCTGCCGGTCCGGATCCCCGGCAAGGCGGGACGGGCCTACCGCGCGGGCGCGAACCTCACCTGCCGCCCTCGAAGGTCCACACGGCAAGCGGGCCCGGCCCGACGACGAGCGCGGAGTTCCCGATCCGCTCCTCGTGCCGGTACGGGACCGGCCGGTTGAGGGACATCCCGACCTCTCGCAGGCCCGCCTGGTCGCGGGGCACGGCGTCCAGCCGGATCGTCGTGCCGCCGCCCTTGGCGACGACACCGTCGCCGCCGGCCGTCGGCCGGACGGCGAACCCGCCGGCGCGCAGCAGCGGCACCGTGTTGGCCAGGTCCCGCTCGGTCACGCCGATGCGCACGGAGGTCACGTCCCGCATCAGGTGGTCGCGGTAGTCGTCCGACAGGTAGCGCTCACGGCCGACGTCACCGGGACGGCTCGCGGGCTCGGTGTTGCTGCGCGCGTCGGCGAAGTACTCCGGCCGGTACTCCATCCCCCACGCCCCGAAGGCGTCGTACCGGTCGGTGGTGAACACGGCGTCGAACCACGGCACCGGGACGCCGTCACCGAAGTCCCGCGTCTGCTGGAACCGGATGGGATCGGTGACCCCATGGTCCGGCAGCCGTTCGACGACCTCGGCCAGATCACCGGCGCGCTCGGCGGAGACCCCCATCCCTCCTGCCCCGAGCGTGCCGTCCTGACCGGGCAGATCACCCACGCCGAACAGCTCCAGGTACGTCTCACGGCCCATCAGGTAGCGGCCGGTCCAGGTCTGCCCGCCGGACCCGGTCGTGGTGCGCACCTGGAAGTTGGCGAAGTCCCGCAGATAGGCGGAGTGCTCGACGGCGTCGGCGGTCTCCCGGTCGAGCACACCGTAGGCGTGGTTGTAGTACAGCAACTGCCGCCCGCCCGACGCCCCACCGTCTCCGGCCTGCGCCACCGCCCCACCCCCGGCGGCCACCGCGAGGGCGGCGGCGAGAACCAGGACGACCCGTAACACCCTTCGACACGCCTGTCGCAGCAGCATGCGAGCGAGCGTATCCCGGAGGCCCGGCCTCCGCGGCGGTTCGCGGGAACCGGACCCGGCCGTCGGCGTTGCGGACGCCGGTCAGCGGGTCCGGTGGGGCTTGCCCGCCCGTCAGCCGGACGCGGGCGCCACCCCGATCGGGCAGGACACGCCCGTCCCGCCGATTCCGCAGTACCCTGCGGGGTTCTTGTCCAGGTACTGCTGGTGGTAGCCCTCGGCCGGGTAGAAGGGGCGGCCCTCGGACGGGAGGATCTCCGTGGTGATCGTGCCGTGGCCCGAGGCGGTCAGGACCTTCTGGTAGGCGTCGCGGGAGGCCTCCGCGGCGGCGGCCTGGGCGGGGGAGTGGGTGTAGATCGCCGAGCGGTACTGCGTGCCGACGTCGTTGCCCTGGCGGAAGCCCTGGGTCGGGTCGTGGGACTCCCAGAAGGTCTTCAGGAGGGTCTCGTACGAGATCAGCTCCGGGTCGTGGACCACCCGGACCGCCTCCGTGTGGCCGGTCAGGCCCGAGCAGACCTCCTCGTAGGTGGGGTTTTCCGTGTAACCGCCCTGGTAGCCGACCAGGGTCGTCCAGACACCCTCCGGGAGCTGCCAGAACTTGCGCTCGGCGCCCCAGAAGCAGCCCAGGCCGAAGTCGGCGACCTCCAGGCCCTCGGGGTACGGACCGAGGAGCGGGTTGCCGAGGACGGTGTGGCGGTCGGGGACCGTGAATTCCGGCTCCGGGCGACCTCGCAGGGCCTGCTCGGGGGTGGGCAGCTGGGGCGTACGGCTGTGCGGGAACATGCGGTCTCCAATCGGGGCTACATCGCGGTCAACGTCCGGGACACGGCCGGAATTCCGGCGTCCGGCACCGCCGCGCCCACGCTGCCGTGCCGGGCTCGGCGCACTACCGCTCCGGGCGTCAGTGCGCCGCCGTGCCGGGCCTCAGTGCGGCAGCGACGCCGGGCTGCCGCCGTTGGCCTCGTAGCCCGCCACCGCCAGCGCCCGGTAGACCGCGAACTCCGCCGCCGGGTCGGCGGACAGGGTCCACGGGAGGGCGCCCACGTGGCCGTCGATGTGTATCAGCTGGTTCATGGCATCCGCCCAGCGCTCGCCGCGCACCAGGAAGAAGACCAGCAGATGGCGGACGTGCGCGAGCATGGGGTCGTCGGGGCGGGCCGAGTGGACCGCGTGCAGCGCGCCGTGGATCGCCTTGGTCACGACCTCGCTCCGGTAGAAGCCGCTGACCAGGTTGACGTCCGGGAGGTGCTCGAAGACCGCGAACAGCGGCATCGCCGACAGCAGCGAGCCCTGGGGGGCCCGGGCCGCCGCGGCCTCCGCGAACTGGTACGCCAGCTCACGGGAGCCGTGCCACTTCTCGCACCAGTAGTGCAGCGCCGCCAGGTGCGCGCCCATGTGCGACGGAGCGCGGTCCAGGATCTTCAGCCACAGCTGCTCGAACTCCGGCCGCGGGTACGCGAGCCCCCGGGCCACCGACAGCTCGATGATGTACGGCACCGGGTCACCGGGCGCCAGCAGCGCGGCCTCGCCGCACGCCGCCCTGGCCTCCTCCATGATGATCCGGAACTCGTCCGTGCCGGGCGCCGCCGTCCGCCACGCCTGCTGCACCAGGAACTCGGCGTGCACCGCCGCCCCGCCCGCGTCCTTCGGCATCTCGGCCCGCCACCCCCGCAGCCACTGACCGCCCGGCGTCTCCTCGCCGCCGCCCGGCCGCTGCTGGAGCTCCAGCGACGCCGCGCCCGCGAACGCCTGGACGCGCTGCCAGCGCAGCTCGCCCTCCGCCTCGGTGCCGGCCAGGAGCTGCTGCGCCGCGCGGTAGTCCCGCGTGCGCTGCACCAGGTCCAGCACGTCGAGCAGGTCCCGGTCGGGTCCGGGCATGCGGATGTCCAGCTCCTCCTGGCGGACGAAGCCGTAGTCCGCGGGGTCCGCGGCGTCCGGATGTCCGGGCGGCACCTGCTCGATCACGCCGCGCCTGCGCCTGAGGACGGGCAGCAGCACGAAGCCCAGCATGACCAGTGCCATCAGGACCCAGAGAATCTCCATGTCTCAAGCGAACCAGACCGCGCCGACAATTGGCCAACCCGCTCCCCGAACCTGTGGAAAACGCTCCGTCCGTCCTGTGGAAAGTCCGCTTGGTCCGTCTCCCCCACGTCCGTCTCGCTCACGAGCGGCTCCGGCGCACTACCCTCGGTGCCCATGAGCGACAGGCACTTCAGTCAGCACTTCGAGACGCTCGCGATCCACGCGGGCAACACCGCCGACCCCCTGACGGGCGCGGTCGTCCCGCCGATCTACCAGGTGTCCACCTACAAGCAGGACGGCGTCGGCGGACTGCGCGGCGGCTACGAGTACAGCCGCAGCGCGAACCCGACCCGCACCGCGCTGGAGGAGAACCTAGCCGCCCTGGAGGGCGGCAGCCGCGGCCTGGCGTTCGCGTCCGGACTGGCGGCCGAGGACTGCCTGTTGCGCACGCTGCTGCGCCCCGGCGACCACGTGGTCATCCCCAACGACGCCTATGGCGGCACGTTCCGCCTCTTCGCCAGGGTCGCCACCCGGTGGGGCGTGGAGTGGTCGGTGGCCGACAGCGGCGACCCGGCCGCCGTGCGGGCCGCGCTCACCGAGAAGACCAAGGCCGTGTGGGTGGAGACGCCGTCCAACCCGCTGCTCGGCATCACCGACATCGCCGCCGTCGCTCAGGTCGCCCGGGAGGCCGGGGCCCGGCTCGTGGTGGACAACACCTTCGCCACGCCGTACCTCCAGCAGCCGCTGGCCCTCGGCGCGGACGTCGTCGTGCACTCCCTCACGAAGTACATGGGCGGCCACTCGGACGTGGTCGGCGGCGCGCTGGTGGTGAGCGACCCGGAGCTGGGCGAGGAGCTTGCGTTCCACCAGAACGCGATGGGCGCGGTCGCCGGCCCCTTCGACTCCTGGCTGGTGCTGCGCGGCACCAAGACGCTCGCGGTGCGCATGGACCGGCACAGCGAGAACGCCACGAAGGTCGCCGGCATGCTCACCCGGCACGCGCGCGTGACGAGCGTGCTCTACCCCGGACTGCCCGAGCACCCCGGCCACGAGGTCGCCGCCAAGCAGATGAAGGCGTTCGGCGGCATGGTGTCCTTCCGGGTCGAGGGCGGCGAGGAGGCGGCCGTCGAGGTCTGCAACCGGGCGAAGGTGTTCACCCTCGGCGAGTCCCTGGGCGGGGTGGAGTCGCTGATCGAGCACCCCGGGCGCATGACGCACGCATCGGCCGCCGGCTCGGCCCTGGAGGTGCCGGCCGACCTGGTGCGCCTGTCCGTGGGCATCGAGAACGTCGACGACCTCCTGGAGGACCTCCAGCGGGCACTCGGCTGAGCCGGGCCGGCCGGCTCACCAGCCCGTCAGGGGCGGAGTCGTCTCCGAGGGCGGCTCCGCCCACGGCTGTGCGGCCAGTGTCCACACGGCCAGCGCGGCGGCCGCGGCGCACAGCAGCAGCCACATCAGACGGCGGGCCGCTGCCCGGTGCCGCAGCAGCCGCCCGCCGCGCCGGGCGGCGTCCGCGCACAGGCCGGGCGGCACCCGTGGCGGCGACTGCGCCATGAGCCGCCGTACGGCCGCCTCCCGCTCGGGCCGGTTCATGACCGCCGCCCCGCGGCCTTCGCCTTCCGGCGCGGAGCCGCCCGGAAGAGGGCACCCCACGCGCGCGTGCGCCTCACGACGCCGTCGCCCGGGCGTTCGTGCGGGCGACCGTCGGCGCCGGGCCCCGCGGCGGGTGCAGCAGGGTCGCCATGGCCCGGTCGCAGGTCGTCCGGACGCGGTCCACGGGCAGCCCCAGCAGGGCCGCCGTCTGCTCCTCGGTGACGCCCTCGTACAGCCGGAGCACGAGGATCAGGCGCTGCTGTGCGGTGAGCCCGGCCAGGGCGCCGGCGGGGCGCCGCCGGGACCGGCCGAAGCCGTCGTACCGGTGCCGGGCCTCGCGGGCGAAGCGCATGACCAGATACGTGCGGGCGCGGGCGTACGGGTCATCGCCGCGCAGCCGGTCCCAGTACGCGTACGTGTGGGCGAGGGACAGGGTGAGCAGGCGTCGGGCGCGTGGATGGTCGTCCGGATCCTCGGCCGTGAGCAGCGTGGCGGCATGCAGCAGCCGGCCTGCCGTGCCCGCCACGAACGCCTCGAACTCCCGGGCCCGGCGGGCCTCCCGCGACGCATGCCGTTCGCGCACGGCGCCTCCCGTCCGGGGGCGACCCCGCCCCGTCTCATATCAGGACAGGGGCGGCCCACCGGTCAAGGGCCGGGAGGCATCCGTACGAGCCCGTGGACGTCAGCGCGTGGACGAAGTCGGCGAACCGCCCCGCGCGAGGCGTCTCAGGAAGCCGACGGCGTCTCCGTGCCCTGCGCGTCGTGTGCGGCCATACGGGCGGACAGGGCGCTGTTGAAGCGGGTCAGGAGCGTGCAGAACGCCTCGCGCTCCTCGGGCGCCCAGTCCTGGGTCAGCTCGGCCATCAGCTGACGCCTGGAGGAGCGCACCTCCTCCAGCCGGGACAGCCCGCGCGGGGAGAGCTGGAGCACGACCGCACGCCCGTCCTCGGGGTGCGACGTGCGCTTGACGAGCCCGGTGTCGACGAGCGGGGCGACCTGCCGGGTGACCGTGGAGGAGTCGATGCCCATGCTGGCGGCGAGCGCCTTGACCCCCATCGGGCCTTCTTTGTCGAGGCGGTTGAGCAGCAGATAGGCGGCGCGGTCCATGGAGTTGCGCACCTGCCCGACCCCGCCGAGCCGGGTCTGTTCGGCACGGCGGGCGAACACCGCGACCTCGTGCTGCAGCGTGTCGAGAAGACCGGTGTCACCGGCGGTCGTCATGTCCATCGACATTTCAGGTGTTGTGGGCATGGCCGGGGCTCACTTCGTGGAGGGCTGGCTGCTGGTTGGGGGACAGGGTACGCGGCCGGGCGGCGGGACGTACCCGGCGCTGCGCAAAGCCGGTCCCGCTCATTGGTCACAACGGTCACCGTGGGCCGTGAACTGCGATGCTGGGGGCATGGACTACAGCACGGCCGGTCCCTCGTGGCCCGTCACCCTCGACGACGTCCGCGGAGCCCAGAAGATGCTCGCGGGCGTGGCCCGGGTGACGGCGATGGAGGGCAGCAGGCATCTGTCCCAGCTGGTCGGCGCGCCGGTGCACCTCAAGTGCGAAAACCTCCAGCGGACGGGTTCGTTCAAGCTGCGCGGCGCCTACGTCAGGATCGCCGGGCTGCTGCCCGAGCAGCGGGCCGCCGGTGTCGTCGCGGCCAGCGCGGGCAACCACGCGCAGGGCGTCGCCCTGGCGTCGTCGCTGCTGGGTGTGCGGTCGACGGTGTTCATGCCGAAGGGCGCCCCGCTGCCGAAGATCAGCGCCACCCGTGACTACGGCGCCGAGGTGCGGCTGCACGGCCAGGTGGTCGACGAGACGCTGGCCGCCGCCCAGGAGTACGCGGAGGAGACGGGGGCGGTGTTCATCCACCCCTTCGACCACCCGGACATCATCGCGGGGCAGGGCACGGTCGGCCTGGAGATCCTGGAGCAGTGCCCCGAGGTGCGCACGATCGTCGTCGGTATCGGCGGCGGCGGTCTGGTGGCCGGGATCGCGGTCGCCGTGAAGGCGCTGCGGCCGGACGTGCGGATCGTGGGGGTGCAGGCGGAGGGCGCAGCGGCGTACCCGCCGTCGCTGGCGGCCGGGCGCCCGGTGTCGATCGAGCAGCCGGCGACGATGGCCGACGGCATCAAGGTCGGGCGGCCCGGCGACGTGCCGTTCGGGATCGTCGGCGAGCTGGTGGACGAGGTCCGCACGGTCAGCGAGGACGAGCTGGCCACCGCGCTGCTGCTGTGCCTGGAGCGGGCCAAGCTGGTCGTCGAGCCGGCCGGGGCCAGCCCGGTCGCGGCGCTGCTGAGCGAGCCGGGCGCGTTCGAGGGGCCGGTGGTGGCGGTGCTGTCCGGCGGCAACGTCGATCCGGTGCTGATGCAGGGCGTGCTGCGGCACGGCATGGCCGCGCAGGGCCGCTACCTGGCGGTTCGACTCCGGCTGACGGACCGGCCGGGTGCTCTCGCCACGCTGCTCGGGGTGTTGTCAGTGGTCGACGCCAACGTCCTGGATGTGAGCCACGTACGGACCGACCCACGGCTCGGGCTCACGGAGGCGGAGGTGGAGCTGCACCTCGAGACGAAGGGCCCGGTGCACTGCGTCGAGGTCGGCCAGGCCCTGCGGGACGCGGGCTACACGGTCATGCGCTAGGTGCTTCGAGCCCGTCGGCCGTGCGGTTCCGCGCGGGCCGAAGACCGGTCCGCGCGGGTCAGAGACGCTGCGTCACTCGTTCGGGCAAGTCCGTTGTGAGACGCGATACATCGCGTTATTGTGTGGGTGTCGCGTCGCGCATCCGGCCGGCCGTCGGCCGGTCGAGCGGCACGACCCCGCTAACCCAGGCTTTCCGAAGATCCCCGAAGACGTGGAGACTCACATGCCAGGCGCCATCCATGCCGAAGGACTGGTGAAGACCTTCGGCGACGTAAGGGCTCTGGACGGCGTCGACCTCGATGTCCCCGAGGGCACCGTCCTGGGCCTGCTCGGGCCGAACGGCGCGGGCAAGACGACCACCGTCCGCTGTCTGACGACGCTGCTCAAACCCGACCGCGGCACGGCGGTCGTCGCGGGCATCGACGTGCTGCGCCGGCCCGACGCCGTACGCCGCTCCATCGGCCTGTCCGGCCAGTTCGCGGCGGTCGACGAATACCTGACCGGCCGGGAGAACCTCCAGATGGTCGGCCAGCTCTACCAGATGAAGGCCAAGGCGGCGAAGAAGCGCGCTGTGGAGCTGCTGGAGCAGTTCCACCTCACGGACGCCGCCGACCGCCCCGCCAAGACCTACTCCGGCGGCATGCGCCGCCGGCTCGACCTCGCGGCGGCCCTCGTCGTCTCACCGCCCGTGATGTTCATGGACGAGCCGACGACCGGCCTGGACCCGCGCAACCGCCAGCAGCTGTGGGAGGTCATCAAACAGCTCGTCTCCGGCGGTACGACACTGCTGCTGACCACCCAGTACCTGGAGGAGGCCGACCACCTCGCGCACGACATCGCGGTGGTCGACCACGGCCGGGTGATCGCCCAGGGCACCTCCGACCAGCTCAAGGCCCGCACCGGCGGGGAGCGTGTCGAGGTCGTGGTGCACGAGCCCGAGCACATCCAGGCCGCCTCGGAGGTGCTGCGCGGCTTCGGCAAGGGCGACACCACGGTCGAGGAGCACATGCGCAAGCTGACCGTGCCCGTGACCGGAGGCGCCAAGCTGCTCTCCGAGGTCATCCGCGAGCTGGACGGCCGCGGCATCGAGATAGACGACATCGGGCTGCGCCGCCCCACGCTGGACGACGTCTTCCTCTCCCTCACGGGACATGCGGCCGAGTCCGGCGCCGCGGGCCAGGACCAGGACCCGGACCAGCACAAGGAGGCCGTCAAGTGAGTGCCGTCACCGACGCCGTACGGGGCGAGGCGTCCGCCAACCCGATCAGCCGGTCCGTCCGGGACTCCCTGGTCGTCGCCCGCCGGAATCTGATCCGTATGGGCCGGATCCCCGAGATGCTGATCTTCGGCCTGATCCAGCCGATCATGTTCGTGGTGCTGTTCACCTATGTGTTCGGCGGCTCCATCCAGGTCGGCTCGTCCAGCTCCACGCAGGCCTACCGCGAGTTCCTGATGGCGGGGATCTTCGCCCAGACCGTCACGTTCGCCACGGCGGGCGCCGGTGCGGGCATCGCCGACGACATGCACAAGGGACTCATCGACCGGTTCCGCTCCCTGCCCATGGCCCGCGGCGCGGTGCTGACCGGGCGCACCCTCGCCGACCTGGTCCAGACGGCGCTGACCCTGCTCGTCCTCGCGGTCGTGGCCGTGCTGGTCGGCTGGCGCACGCACGAGAACTTCGGCAAGGTGCTCGCCGGATTCGGCCTGCTCCTGCTCCTCGGCTACGCGTTCTCGTGGATCGGTGCGCTCATCGGCCTGTCGGTGCGCACTCCGGAAGCGGCGACCTCGGGCGGTCTGATCTGGCTGTTTCCGCTGACGTTCATCTCGAACGCATTCGTGGACGCCAACCAGATGCCGACCTTCCTGCGGCACGTCGCGGAGTGGAACCCGTTCAGCGCCACGGTGCAGGCGTGCCGCGAGCTGTTCGGCAACCTTCCCCCGGGCTTCCAGACGCCCGACGCCTGGCCCATGCAGAACCCCATATGGGCCTCGCTGATCTGGTCGGTCGTGATCATCCTGGTCTTCCGTACGCTCGCGGTCCGCAAGTACCGATCGGCGACCGCGTGAGGAAGGCCCGACCGCGTGAGGAAGGCCCGACCGCGTGAGGATTTCTGACCGCGCATGACGCAGCCCCCGGCGTCACGGGGACGCCGGGGGCTGGTCACGGGCACGGGCCGGGCGGACCCGCGCGGTCAGCCGTTGTACGGCTCGGCCTTGAGGATCTTGACCGAGGCGGTCTTGCCGTTGGGCAGCTCGTACTCCGCGTCCTCGCCGACCTTGTGGCCGATGACGCCGGTGCCCAGCGGGGACTGCGGGGAGTACGTCTCGATCTCCGCGCTCGCGTACTCGCGGGAGGCGAGCAGGAAGGTCAGCGTGTCGTCCTCGTCACCGTCGAAGGCGATCGTGACGACCATGCCGGGTGCCACCGCACCGTCGGCCGCCGGCGGCTCCCCGACCTTGGCGGTCTCGAGGAGCTGAGTCAGCTGGCGCACACGGAGCTCCTGCTTGCCCTGCTCCTCCTTCGCCGCGTGGTACCCGCCGTTCTCGCGCAGGTCCCCCTCCTCACGCGCTGCGGCGATCTTGGCAGAGATCTCGCTGCGCGCAGGACCAGTAAGGTACTCAAGCTCCTCCTTGAGCTTGTTGTACGCCTCCTGGGTCAGCCAGGTGACGTTCTCGCTGGTCTGGGTCACAGGGTGCTCCTCGTCGGTACTGGGAATACAAAGCATCGCCCTACCCAGAAGAATGTTCCTTCACGGATGGGCGAAACCACGAGCCTAACAATTCAGGGGCGAAAGGGGGAGGACATAAGCCACCAGATTCATGTCACCCCAGGTCAGCGCCCGAGTATCGGCGGAGGTGCCAGGGCGGGGCGTCAGTCGGCGTGGCAGCCGACCAGCTCGGCGGTGGTGCCCGGCGCCTTGGTACGGAGCGTGACCACCTTGTCGATCCGGGTGGCGTCGCCCTCGAAGCGGAAGTCGGCCTGGCCGACCAGGTCGCCGTCCTCGGCCTGGGAGCGCAGGGTGCAGTAGCCGCCGGCGCCGGCGTCCTTGCGGACCTCCAGGTGCACCTTGACCGCGTCCGCGGAGGTCTCGAAGCCGATCACCTCGGCGCTGATCTTGTTCTGGCCGACGTAGTAGTAGCCGAAGTAGCCGATCACCGCGAGCAGCAGGACCCCGAGCACTCCGCCGACGACCTTGAGCGTGCGGTCGGTGCGTTCGTCCGAGGAACGGCCGTAGCGGCTCTCGGGCAGTCGCGTGCTCGCCGTGCTCATGATCGTCCTCTCGGCCGGAGCGGGACGGATGTCCCGAAACGGGTTCCTCAACGGGCCCCGGAATTATTCGCCCTCCGATTCGGTCACTATAGAAGCCGCTCGCCCGCCACCCGACCTCCACCCCTCCCGGACGCCGGGGGACGAGCCCGGGCCGGGGCCACACCGACCAGACCGCGCCGACGCACGTGGGGCGCCGACTTTGACCGAGGAATGAGTCTTGACTGACCAGCTGCGACTGATGGCCGTCCACGCCCACCCCGACGACGAGTCGAGCAAGGGCGCGGCCACCATGGCGAAGTACGTGTCCGAGGGGGTGGACGTGCTGGTGGTGACCTGCACGGGCGGGGAGCGCGGCTCCATCCTCAACCCCAAGCTCCAGGGTGACGCCTACATCGAGGCGAACATCCACGAGGTGCGCCGCAAGGAGATGGACGAGGCCCGCGAGATCCTCGGCGTCAAGCAGGAGTGGCTCGGCTTCGTCGACTCCGGCCTGCCCGAGGGCGACCCGCTGCCGCCGCTGCCGGAGGGCTGCTTCGCCCTGGAGGACGTCGACAAGGCGGCCGGCGAGCTGGTGCGGAGGATCCGCTCCTTCCGCCCCCAGGTGATCACCACGTACGACGAGAACGGCGGGTATCCGCACCCGGACCACATCATGACCCACAAGATCACGATGGTGGCGTTCGAGGGCGCGGCCGACACCGCCAAGTACCCGGAGGACGAGTACGGACCGGCGTACCAGCCGCTGAAGGTGTACTACAACCAGGGCTTCAACCGGCAGCGCACCGAGGCCCTGCACCAGGCGCTGCTGGACCGCGGCCTGGAGTCCCCCTACGGCGAGTGGCTCAAGCGCTGGGCCGAGTCCGACCGCCCGGAGCGCACGCTGACCACGCACATCCCGTGCGCCGACTTCTTCGAGGTCCGCGACAAGGCGCTGATCGCGCACGCCACGCAGATCGATCCGGACGGCGGCTGGTTCCGGGTGCCGATGGAGCTGCAGAAGCAGGTCTGGCCCACCGAGGAGTACGAGCTGGCGAAGTCGCTCGTGGAGACCTCCCTCCCCGAGGACGACCTCTTCGCGGGCATCCGGGACAATGCCTGACATGAGCGCAAGCGCAAGCCTGGCAATGACGCACGTCGTCCCCCTCGCCAAGGAGCTGGACGAGGACAAGGTCACCCCCGGCGTCCTCGGCTTCATCGTCTTCGCGGTGATGGCCCTGGCGGTGTGGGGCCTGATGAAGTCCATGAACCGGCACATGGGCAAGGTCGACTTCGAGGAGGCGGCGGACCCGGAGGCGCAGTCCTCCGGCAAGGGCGGGGGCAAGGCCGTCGCCACCAAGGCCGCCGCCGAGGCCGGGAAGTCCGCCGAGGCCGGGAAGTCCGCCAAGGCCTCCGGCAGCGTCGAGCCGCAGGGCTGAGCCCGCCGCCCCGCCCGCCGCTCCTCCCGCCGGCCGAGGGGCGGCGGCTCAGCCGCGGGCCGCGGTGACGGACACCCCCATCACCTCACGGGCGTGCCGGCTCGGCACCATGCCGAGGCGCCAGGCCTGCCAGCCGGACTCCAGGTGCACGCCCCGCTCCAGCAGCAGCCGGTACGCCTCCAGGCAGTCGGCCAGCTTCTCGTCCCGCGCCGGGTGACCGGCCCGGGACAGCTGGGCCAGCTCCTCCTGCGCCACCGCCGTGCCGACCTCGACACCGCCGGGGGCGGCGTACGGCAGCAGGGTGCAGCGCAGGAAGCGGGCCCAGTCCTCCCCCCGCCGGTCCCCGTACGAGGCGAACAGCGCCGCCGCCTCGTCGCACAGGGCGAGCGCCTGCGGGGTACGGGCGTTGCCCGCGTCCACCACCGCCAGCTCCAGGCAGGTCCACGCCTCCCCGTGGGCCACGCCGATGCGCTGGAAGTCGGCGCGGGCGTCGACCAGGAGCTGGCGGGCGAACCCGGAGTTGCGGAGCGAGCCGGTCCGGGCCGCCCGCTGGTCCCGGGTCACCCTCGCCGAGTGGTGCCGGGCGCAGGCCAGGCCGTAGACGTCCCGCATCCGGGAGAACATGGTCCGGGAACGCTCCAGTTCGCGCACCGACCGGTCCAGGTCGCCGGTCTCCTCCAGCGCCTGGCCCAGGTAGTAGACCGTCCACGCCTCGCCGCGCGCGTCCTCGTTGTCCCGGTGCCTGGCGACCGCCCGGCGCAGCTCGTCCACCGCGACCGACGCGTCCCCGTCCACCAGCCGCGCCCGGGCCAGCTGGGTCAGCGCCCAGGCCTCGCCGCGGGCGTCCTGGGTCCGGCCGTACAGCTCCAGGGCCGCGCGCAGATCGGCCTCCGCCCCCGCCACGTCGCCCCTGCGCAGACCCAGCTGGCCGAGCTGGAAGTGCGCCCACGCCTGGCCGTGCACCGACTCGCTCGCCCGGTGCAGCTCCAGTGACTCGGTGAGCAGCTCCAGCGCCTCGGCCAGCCGGGCCCGGTCCCGCTGCACCGCCGCCAGCGCGTGCAGCGTCCACGCCCGGTCCGCGGCCAGCTCGGGCGCGGCGGCCAGGTCCAGTGCCTCACAGAGCTTCTCCGCAGCCTCGGTCAGATTGCCCTGGTGGTGCAGCGTGATGCCCAGCGAGGTGAGCGCCCGGGCCGCACCCGCGTCATGGTGGGCTTCCATGTATAGGTCAACCACAGAGGTGAGCGTCGTCCGGGCCTTGTCCAGCTCGCCCAGCTGCCGGGCCGCGATGCCCGTGCGCCACCGCACCGAGCGGACCAGGAGCCCCTCGTCGACCGCCTGCGCCAGCTCGCTGATCTCGCCCAGCCGGTACAGATCCCCGCGCAGCAGGCAGTAGTCGCACAGGGCGCCCAGCAGGTTCAGCACCGCGGCCCGGTCGACGCCCTCGGCGTGCCGCAGCGTCGCCGTGATGAAGCTGGACTCGTCGTCCAGCCAGCGCAGCGCCTCGTCCAGGGACGTGAAGCCGTGCGCGCCGAACCGGTCCGAGCGGGTCGACACGTTGCCGTCCACCAGCCGCAGCACCGAGTCGGCCAGTTCGGCGTAGTTGGCGATCAGCCGTTCCTGCGCCGCCGCGCGCTCGGCCGGGTCCTCCTCGTCGGCGAGCCGGGCACGCGCGAACGCGCGCACCACGTCGTGCAGCCGGTAGCGGCCGCCCCGCACAGCGTCGAGCAGCCCCGCCCGGGACAGCTCCGCCAGCTGCCGGGCCGCCTCCGTCCCGTCCGTGCCCAGCAGCGCCGCGGCGGCGGCCACGCCCAGCGAGGTGCGTCCGGCCAGCGCCAGCCGGCGCAGCAGCCGCTGGGCCGGTTCCGTCTGGTCGGTGTAGCGCAGCCACAGCGCCCGCTCCACCGGCTCGACCGGGCCGTAGGCCTCGAGGTCGGTGGCCAGGGCGCGCGGCGACCGCGGACCCAGCGAGGACCCCGCCACCCGCAGTGCCAGCGGCAGCCCGCCGCACAGCTGTCTGATCCGCTCGGCGGACTCGGCGTCGTAGGGCCCCGTCGCGTCCTGGGCGGTGGCGCCGAGCAGCTCCTCCGCGCCCGCCGCGTCCAGCGGCTCGACCGGCAGCTGGTGCACCCGAGCGGGCAGCTCGGCCGGCAGCTCCAGCGGGCCGCGGGCGGTGACCAGCACCAGGCTGTCCGACCGCTCCGGCACCAGGGCGCGCACCTGCTCGACGTCGAAGGCGTCGTCGAGCACGACGGTGACCGGCACGCCGGTCAGATGCCGGTGGTACAGCTCGCTCAGCCGCTTGACCTGCTGGTCCGCCGAGGACCGCTCCCGGAACAGCAGCTGCTCGCGGGGTGCGCCCAGCCGGTTCAGCAGGTGCAGCAGCGCGTCCCGGGCGGGCAGCGGCGACTCGCCGGGGCTGTCACCGCGCAGATCGACCACGCAGGCACCGCGGAAGTGGTCCCGCAGCTCGTGGGCGGCGCGCACCGCCAGCGTCGTACGGCCGCTGCCCGGCGCCCCGTGCAGCACGACCACCGTCGGCTTCGTCTCCGTACTGGCCCGGGCCGCCCGCACCCACTGCCGCAGCCGCGCCATCTCCTGCCGCCGCCCCGCGAACGCCCCCTCCGCCTCCGGGAGCTGCGCGAACGACTGCTCCAGCGCCGTGCGCCCGCGGGCCGCCGCGCTCTTGTCCGCGCCGCGCAGCCGCGGCCCCGCCTGCTTCGGGCCGGTCGACGCGGCCAGCACCCGCTGCTGGTCCAGGAACGGCCGGATGCCCCGCACCTCCAGCGCCGTCAGCCACTGCAGCCGCAGCTGCTCGGGCCCGCCCGGCTGGCCCGCGGCACCGGCGCGGTGATGGGCGGCGGGCAGATGCGAACCGACCACCTTCGCCACGGTCGCCGCCGCGCCCACGACACCGACGGTGACGCCCGCGCCCACGGCCGTCCCGGCGCCGGTGCCCAGCGCCATGTCGGCCACCACCGCGGCGACCGCGGCCACCCCCGCCACCAGCAGCGGCGTCCCGGCGCCCTCGCGGGCCCAGCGCTGCCGGAAGGTGAGCTGCCCGGCCGCCGCCTCGTCCAGGGCGCGGGTGTAGGCCTCGTACTCCTCGGCGGCCGACCGGGCCATCGAGTCCAGCGCCCCGCGGGCCCGGGACAGCAGCACATTGCCGTCCGTGCGCCCGCCCGTGCGCCGCACCTCCTCCTCCACGGCCCGCACCAGCAGTCGCTCGGCGTCGGCCCGATGACTGTCCCGCATGTCGCTTCCCCCTCCGGCGGCTCGGTCGTCCCTCACGTCCCCCGGGCCCGCTGGCGAGTCCCTCGCGTCTCGCGGCCCGTCTCCGGGTCATTCCCCGGCCGGCCGCCGGTCAAGTGTCCCGCCGTGTGAACGCCGTGGGGAGTGTGCTGTAAGGCCTGACGGGGGTACTGCGGCAGGATGGACCCCATGCCGAACCGACTGGCCCACGAGACGTCCCCGTACCTCCTCCAGCACGCCGACAACCCGGTCGACTGGTGGCCGTGGTCGGACGAGGCCTTCGAGGAGGCGCGGCGCCGTGACCTGCCCGTGCTGCTCAGCGTCGGTTACTCCAGCTGCCACTGGTGCCATGTGATGGCGCACGAGTCGTTCGAGGACCAGGCGACGGCCGACTACCTCAACGCCCACTTCGTCAGCGTCAAGGTGGACCGCGAGGAGCGCCCCGACGTCGACGCCGTCTACATGGAGGCCGTGCAGGCGGCGACCGGGCACGGCGGCTGGCCGATGACGGTGTTCCTGACGCCGGACGCCGAGCCGTTCTACTTCGGCACGTACTTCCCGCCCGCCCCCCGGCACGGCATGCCGTCCTTCCGGCAGGTCCTCCAGGGCGTCCACCAGGCGTGGGCCGAGCGGCGCGAGGAGGTCACCGACGTCGCCGGCAAGATCGTCCAGGACCTGGCCGGGCGGGAGATCTCCTACGGCGACGCCCAGGCGCCCGGCGAGCAGGAGCTGGCGCAGGCGCTGCTCGGGCTCACCCGGGAGTACGACCCGCAGCGCGGCGGGTTCGGCGGGGCGCCGAAGTTCCCGCCGTCCATGGTGATCGAGTTCCTGCTGCGGCACCACGCCCGCACCGGCGCCGAGGGCGCGCTGCAGATGGCCCAGGACACCTGCGAGCGCATGGCCCGCGGCGGCATCTACGACCAGCTCGGCGGCGGCTTCGCCCGGTACTCGGTGGACCGGGACTGGGTGGTGCCGCACTTCGAGAAGATGCTGTACGACAACGCCCTGCTGTGCCGGGTCTACGCCCACCTGTGGCGCTCCACCGGCTCCGGCCTGGCCCGCCGGGTCGCCCTGGAGACCGCCGACTTCCTGCTGCGCGACCTGCGCACACCCGAGGGGGGATTCGCCTCCGCGCTGGACGCCGACAGCGACGACGGCACCGGGCGGCACGTGGAGGGCGCGTACTACGTGTGGACGCCCGAGCAGCTCACCGAGGTCCTCGGTGACGCGGACGCCGAACTGGCCGCCCAGTACTTCGGCGTGACCGAGGAGGGCACCTTCGAGCACGGCTCCTCGGTGCTGCAACTGCCCCAGCGGGAGGGCGTGTTCGACGCCGAGCGCATCGCGGGCATCCGGCAGCGCCTGTTCGCCGCCCGCGCCGCCCGCCCCGCCCCCGGCCGGGACGACAAGGTGGTCGCCGCCTGGAACGGCCTCGCGATCGCCGCGCTCGCCGAGACCGGCGCCTACTTCGACCGCCCGGACCTGGTCGAGGCCGCCGTCGCCGCCGCCGACCTGCTGGTCCGGCTGCACCTCGACGACCAGGGCCGGCTGAGCCGCACCAGCAAGGACGGCAGGTCCGGCGCCAACGCCGGGGTGCTGGAGGACTACGCCGACGTCGCCGAGGGCTTCCTGGCGCTGGCGTCCGTCACCGGCGAGGGCGTCTGGCTGGACTTCGCCGGACTGCTCCTGGACCACGTCCTGACCCGCTTCGCCGACGACAAGGGGTCCCTGTACGACACCGCGGCCGACGCCGAGCAGCTGATCCGCCGCCCGCAGGACCCGACCGACAACGCCACCCCGTCCGGCTGGACCGCCGCCGCGGGCGCCCTGCTGTCCTACGCCGCCCACACCGGCTCCGCACCGCACCGCACCGCCGCCGAGCACGCGCTCGGCGTCGTCAAGGCGCTCGGCCCGCGCGTCCCCCGCTTCGTCGGCTGGGGGCTGGCCGCCGCCGAGGCCCTGCTCGACGGTCCGCGGGAGGTGGCGGTCGTGGGCCCCGCGCTCACTGACGCGGCCACGGCCGACCTGCACCGCACGGCCCTGCTCGGCACCGCCCCCGGCGCGGTGGTGGCCGTCGGCGCCGAGGGGAGCGACGAGTTCCCGCTGCTCGCCGACCGGCCGCTGGTGGGCGGTGCGCCGGCCGCGTACGTCTGCCGGAACTTCACCTGCGACGCGCCGACCACCGATCCGGAACGGCTGCGCGCGGCCCTCACCCGCTGACGAGCCCCTGAAAGGCCGGGAAGCGGCAGACGCGGAGGGCGTGCGCACGCGGTCGGCGGGCGAAGTGTTCAGACCTCGCCCCGATGGTGAAGAAGCACGCTCTTCACCGAAAAGGTGCGCGCGCTTCACAGATCACCCATAGTCTCTTGACGGTGACCGGTGGTGGGGACCGCCGTCACAGCTGGGGGCACCACCGGGGGACTTGGGGATCTGGGGGGATCTTTTCTTGCTGACGTCTGTCTTCATCGCCGTCGTTTCACTGGCCCTGTTCTGGATGGCGGCGTTCACGCTCTGGTGGCAGATGCACGCCTGGCGCACGCCGGAAGTGCTCGCCTCCACCCGGTTCAGCAGCCCGGACGGCGCCGAGCACGTGTCGTTCTCGCTGCTGCTGCCCGCGCGGCACGAGCAGGCCGTGCTGGACCACACCGTCCAGCGGCTGCTCACCTCCACGCACACCGACTTCGAGATCATCGTCATCGTCGGCCACGACGACCCGGAGACCACCGCGGTCGCCGAGCGGGCCGCCGCCGGTGACCCGCGCGTCAGGGTCGTGGTCGACACCCACGACAAGAAGAACAAGCCGAAGGCCATGAACACGGCGCTGCCGTACTGCCGCGGCGACGTCGTCGGGGTCTTCGACGCCGAGGACCAGGTCCACCCGGAGCTGCTCGCCCACGTCGACCACGCCTTCCGCACCACCGGCGCGGACGTCGTCCAGGGCGGCGTCCAGCTGATCGACTTCCACTCCAGCTGGTACAGCCTGCGCAACTGCCTGGAGTACTTCTTCTGGTTCCGTTCCCGGCTCCATCTGCACGCCCAGAAGGGGTTCATCCCGCTCGGCGGCAACACCGTCTTCGTCCGCACCGACGTGCTGCGGGCGGCCGGCGGCTGGGACCCGGACTGCCTCGCCGAGGACTGCGACCTGGGCGTACGCCTGTCCAGCGTCGGCAAGAAGGTCGTCGTCGCCTACGACTCCGACATGGTGACCCGGGAGGAGACCCCCGGCACGCTGATGTCGCTGCTGAAGCAGCGCACCCGCTGGAACCAGGGCTTCCTCCAGGTCTACCGGAAGAAGGACTGGAAGCAACTGCCCACCTTCGGGCAGCGGCTGCTCGCCCGCTACACCCTGATGACGCCGTTCATGCAGGCCTTCACCGGCATCGTCATCCCGCTCAACGTGGCGATCGCGGTCTTCCTGGACGTGCCGGTCGGCATCGCCTTCATCACCTTCCTGCCGGCCGTCACCGCCCTGGTGACCTTCGTCTTCGAGGTCGTCGGCCTGCACGACTTCGGCAAGCAGTACGGGCTGCGGGTCCGCTTCGCGCACTACCTGAAGCTGATCGTGGGCGGCCCCTTCTACCAGGTCCTGCTCGCCGGTGCCGCGGTGCGCGCCGTCTGGCGCGAGCAGCGCGGCCGCAACGACTGGGAGCTGACCAGTCATGTCGGCGCCCATCTCGCGCACGCGAACCGAGAGGACGTTCCTGCGTGACCTCCACCCTTCCCGCGGCGACCGGTACGACGGTCCCCGCGCAGCGGAAGCCTGCCCATGACACCGATCCGGCCCGTCCGGCACCGGCGCCCGCGCCGGGCCGGCTGCGCTCCTCGCGCTCCGACCTGATCCTGTGCGGCGCACTCCTCGTCGCGATCATGGTCGTGCAGGGCTGGAACATCTCCGCCTACCCGGCGCTCAGCGACGACGAGGGCACCTATCTCGCCCAGGCCTGGGCGGTCCAGCAGGGCGAGGGCCTGGCCCACTACACCTACTGGTACGACCACCCGCCGCTGGGCTGGATCCAGATAGCCCTGCTGACCTGGATACCCGCGCTGATCAGCCCCGAGTCGATGACCGTCGGCAGCATGCGCGCGGTGATGCTGCTGATCGGCGCGGTCTCCGCGGTCCTCGTCTACGTCATCGGCCGCCGGCTGTCCCTGCCCCGCTGGGCGGCCGGACTCGCGATGGCCCTGTTCGGGCTCTCGCCGCTGTCGGTCGTCCTCCAGCGGGAGATCTTCCTCGACAACCTCGCGGTGATGTGGACACTGCTGGCGTTCGCCCTCGCCGCCTCCCCGAGCCGGCACCTCTGGCACCACTTCGGCGCCGGCGTCGCCGCCGCCACCGCCGTGCTCACCAAGGAGACGATGCTCGTCGTCCTGCCCGCCCTGTTCGTCACCGCCTGGCGGCACAGCCACCGGGACACCCGCAAGTTCGCCCTGACCGGCGCCGTCACGGCCTGCGTGCTGATCGGGCTCTCCTACCCGCTGTTCGCCCTGCTCAAGGGCGAGCTGCTGCCGGGCGGCGGTCACGTCTCGCTGTGGGACGGCGTCACCTACCAGCTGACCCGGCCCGGCTCGGGCTTCGTCCTCGACCCGGGCTCCGGCTCCCACGGGGTGCTCCAGTCCTGGCTGTACTACGACCGCGTGCTGCCGCTCGGCGGCCTCGCCGGTGCGCTGCTCCTGCTGGCCGTATGGCGCTGGTCGGTCACCGCCCGCGCGCTCGCCGGGCCGGCGCTCACCGTCGCCATCCTCGCCGCCCTCGCGCTGCGCCCCAACGGCTACCTGCCCGCGATGTACGTCATCCAGGCGCTGCCGTTCCTCGCCCTGGTCCTCGCCGGGGGCACGGCCAGCGTCGCCCACGCCGTGCTGCGCAGGTGGCGGGCGGAGGCCGAGCGGCGGGCCGTCACCCTGGGCCGGTACGCCCTCGCCACCGTCCTGGCGCTCGCCGCCGGCGCCCACGTCGTACCCCGCTGGTACGACGGCGGCCGCACCGCCGTCACCGCCGACGCCAACGCGCCCTACGAGGCCGCCTCCAAGTGGATGGCCGAGGAGGTGGCCAACCCCGCGGACACCCGCGTCCTCGTCGACGACGCGCTCTGGCTGGACCTGGTGCACGCCGGGTACGAACCCGGGCTCGGCGTCATCTGGTTCTACAAGGCCGACCTCGACCCCGCGGTGACCAGGACGATGCCGCGCGGCTGGCGGGACCTGGACTACGTGGTCGCCTCGCCCACCGTGCGGCGCGACGCGGTCGACCTGCCCAACGTCAGGGCCGCCATCGAGCACTCGGCACCGGTGGCCGTCTTCGGCACCGGCGAGGACCGCATCGAGATCCGCCGCATCCAGCCCACCGGAGGCGCCCGATGAGCCAGGAGTCCATCGTCCCCGGAGAGCTGGGCGACCCGGCCGTCCGGGCCGCGGAGGTCCCGGAGCCGGGCGCGGTCACCATCGTCGTACCGACCTTCAACGAGTCCGGCAACGTCCGGCAGTTGCTGCACCGGATCACCGAGTCGGTGCCGGCCCGGCTGCCCTGCGAGGTCGTCTTCGTCGACGACTCCACCGACGACACCCCCGAGGTGATCCGCGAGGCGGCCCTCGACTGCCCGTTCCCGGTCACCGTCCTGCACCGCGAGGAGCCCGTCGGCGGTCTCGGCGGCGCGGTCGTCGAGGGCCTGAAGGCGGCCGGCTCCGACTGGATCGTGGTCATGGACGGCGACTGCCAGCACCCGCCCTCCCTCGCCCCCGAACTCGTCGCCACCGGCGAGCGGACGGGCGCCGGACTCGTCGTCGCCTCCCGCTACACCGAGGGCGGCAGCCGCGCCGGACTCGCCGGCGGCTACCGGGTCGCCGTCTCGCGCGCGGCGACCTGGCTGACCAAGGTGCTCTTCCCGCGCCGGCTGCGTGGCATCAGCGACCCGATGAGCGGCTTCTTCGCCATCCGCCGCAGCGCCGTCACCGCCGAGGTGCTCAAGCCCCTCGGCTACAAGATCCTCCTCGAACTCGCCGTGCGCAGCCGCCCCCAGACGGTCGCCGAGGTGCCGTTCGTCTTCCAGGAGCGGTACGCGGGCGAGTCCAAGTCCACGGCGAGGGAGGGCGCCCGCTTCCTGCGCCACCTGGCCGGACTGCGCACCGCCTCGCCGCTGGCCCGCATGGTCGTCTTCGGGCTGATCGGGCTGACCGGCTTCGTGCCCAACCTGGCCGCCCTGTGGGCACTGACCGAGGCCGGGCTGCACTACCTGCCCGCCGAGATCGTCGCCAACCAGTTCGGTGTGGCCTGGAACTTCCTGCTCATCGAACGGCTGCTGTTCCGCGACCGGCGCCGCCACCGGCACTGGGCCGACCGCACCGTGCGGTTCGCGCTGCTTGCCAACGCCGACCTGGTGCTGCGCATACCCCTGATCGCCCTGCTCGTCGGCCAGTTCGGCCTCGCCGTGCTGCCCGCCACCGCACTCGCGCTCGTCATCACCTTCGTCCTGCGCTTCGTCGGAACCGAAGCGCTGGTCTATCTCCCGCGAGGCCAGAAGCAAGCCCGGAGCCGCACGGCAAGGAGCACCGCATGAGACCGAGACGGACAGGCACCGCTCTGCTGGCGGTGGGCGCGCTCACCACCGGCCTCCTCCTCACCGCACCCCAGCCGGCGTCCGCCGCCAACCTGATCGCCAACCCCGGCTTCGAGACCGCCGGCATCGGCGGCATGCCGTACTGCTGGAGCAAGTCCGGCTGGGGCGACAACGACTTCACCTTCGAGACCGTCACCGACGCGCACAGCGGCGGCAGGGCCATGAAGGTGGAGCTGACCCGCCGTGCCGAGGGCGACCGCAAGGCCCTGATCACCGAGTCGGAGGACTGCGCGCCGGTGGTGACGCCGGGCAGGCAGTACGACCTGTCGCTCTGGTACAAGACGACCACGCCGGACGCGTCCGTCACCCTCTTCCGGCACGACGCGGACGCCGGCTGGCAGTACTGGACCGACCTCAAGACCCTGGAGATGTCCGCCGACTGGGCCCGGGCGGAGGTCCGCACCCCCGAGGTGCCGTCCGGCACCGACCGGATCAGCTGGGGCGTCTCCGTCTACGGCACCGGCTCGGCCACCACCGACGACTACACGATGGAGCAGGTCGCCGAACCCGTCCCCGACCCGGACTGCACGGGCACCGCCGCGGAGTGCGCCGACGGCCGCTGGGACGTGCTGCCCACACAGAACCCGGTCCGCTCCATGCACTCCGTCGTCCTGCACAACGGCAAGGTGCTGCTGATCGCGGGCTCCGGCAACGACCCGGAGAAGTTCGAGGCCGGCACCTTCACCTCGGCGGTCTACGACCCGGAGAACGGCACCTACCGGACGATCCCGACACCGAAGGACATGTTCTGCGCCGGGCACGTGCAGCTCAAGGACGGCCGGGTGCTCGTCATGAGCGGCAACGCCGGTTATCCGTCGGCGGACGGCACCATCGGCTACCAGGGCTACAAGGACTCGTACATCTTCGATCCGGAGACCGAGACCTACCTCCGGACCAACGACATGAACGACGGCCACTGGTACCCGTCGGCGACCATCCTCGGCAACGGCGACGTCATCTCCTTCGGCGGTCTGCGCGAGGACTCCACCGGCTCGGTGACGGCCGAGCTGTGGTCCGACGAGCAGCAGAAGTGGCTGCCGACCTGGCAGGTCAACCAGACCTGGTCGTTCTGGGGCCTGTACCCGTCGATGATCCTGATGCAGGACGGCCGCCTCTTCTACTCGGGCAGTCACGTCTTCGGCAACAACATCCCCGGCACCGGCTCGGCGATCTACGACTACCAGGCCAACACCATCACCCAGGTGCCCGGTCTGCAGGACAAGGACGAGCGGGACCAGTCGATGAGCGTGCTGCTGCCCCCGGCGCAGGACCAGAAGGTGCTGACCATCGGCGGCGGCAACATCGACTCCAACCCGGACGCCAACCGCCTGACCGACATCATCGACCTCAAGCAGCCGAACCCGGCGTACGTCGCCGGGCCGCCGCTGCCGCAGGGGACGGTCGACCTCGGCAACGGCCGCGTCCCGCAGACCGGCGGCCAGGGCAAGATGTACCTCTCCGCGGTGCTGCTGCCCGACGGCAAGGTGCTGGAGACCGGCGGCGCCCTGCACAACCGGGCCGACCCGGTGTTCGAGACGTCGATCTTCGACCCGGCGACGGAGACCTTCGACCCGGTGGCCGCCGACCCCGAGGCGCGCGGCTACCACTCGTCGGCGTTCCTGCTGCCCGACGGCCGGGTGATGACCACCGGCGACAACCCGGGCAACGGCTCCTGGAACCACAGCGTGTCGA
Organism: Streptomyces hamibioticus; assembly: GCF_047946815.1. Lineage (NCBI taxonomy): Bacteria > Bacillati > Actinomycetota > Actinomycetes > Kitasatosporales > Streptomycetaceae > Streptomyces > Streptomyces hamibioticus. The sequence continues at coordinate 2,725,707 of NZ_JBKKQY010000001.1, read as the reverse complement.
TCTACACGCCGCCGTACCTGCTCAAGGGCGAGCGGTCGGCGATCACCTCGGTGATCGACAAGGAGTGGAACTACGGCGACACCCAGCGCATCACCGTCGACCGGCCGATCGCCAAGGCCGAGCTGATCCGCCCGGCCGCGGTCACCCACTCCTCGGACCCCAACCAGCGGTTCGTGGACCTGCCGCTGTCCGTCGACGGCGACAACGTCGACCTCAATGTCACCAGCAACCCCAACCTGGCGCCGCCCGGCTGGTACATGCTCTTCGCGGTGGACACCAACGGCGTGCCGTCGGTGGCCGAGTGGGTGCACCTGGACGGTCCGCGGGCGCTGAGCACCAAGGACGCCTCCGCGCACGTCCACTCCTTCGCCGACGCCCCGCAGGGCAAGGTCACCGGGCCCGGCAGGAAGCGCGCCTCGCAGCCGGTCGCCCCGACCGTCTCCGGCTGCGACCGGCACTACGGCTCCGCCAACGTGTGCGTGCCGACCGCCTTCCCGGCCGAGGTGGAGGCGACGACGGCCGACCGCTGCACCTGGCTGGCCGAGCACGACTACGGCCGGCTGAAGGTCAACGGCAAGGACGACCCGCTGAAGCTGGACCGGAACCGGGACGGCATCGCCTGCGGGAAGGGCGACGTCAAGAAGCGGCGCTAGCGGTCCCGGGAGAACTCGGCGAGGGCGCGCTCCACGATGGCCTCCAGCTGCTCGTGGTGCGCGCCCTTCCAGTACGCGCGTCCGCAGTCGGTGCACTGCGCGAACACGTCGTACGACCGCCGGGTGCCGCCCTCGAGCTGGTCGGCCACCTCCTCCTTGGTGGCCTCCTCCAGCAGGCCGTTGCACGCGGTGCACCGGGTCCAGGGCCGCAGCTCGGGCGCGAAGCGGTCCAGCACGTCGCGGACCTGGTCGTCGGGGCGGGTGCTGTAGACGAACGCGCCCGCCCACAGCTCGCGGCGGCGCAGCAGACCCTGGTCGCGGCTGAGCATCACCCGGCGCTCCGCGGCCGACCGGGCGGCGAGCGCCGGGTCGCCGATGTCCGTCGACTCGTACGCCGTGTCCACGCCGAGCAGGCGCAGCCGGCGGGCGAGCGTGCCCAGGTGCACGTCGAGCAGGAAGCGCAGTTCGGCGCCCGGCACCCGCTGGGGGCGGCGCACGGCCCGTACGGTCACCGACTCGCCGCCCGTCGGGACGTGTCCGGGCGGCACCTCGCGGCCGTCCACCTCCAGCGCGCCGACCTCGGTCAGCGGGACGCCGAGGGACTCCACGACATGGCCCAGCGTGGAGACGCCGTCGGTGGCGGCCCGGGCGGCGCCGGCGCGGCGGGCCTGCGGGACGAACAGGTGCAGTTCGGGGGCGAATTCGACGCGGATCTCGGGACCGTTCACCCCGTCAGGATGTCATGTCCGCCGAGACGCCAGGCTGCCGAAAGTGGCGATGGTGCGGTCGATCAGCTCCAGCAGGTCGTCCCGGCAGTCCCGCTCGGCCCAGTAGATGAGCGTCTCCAGCAGGGCGCCCATGAGCCCCATCGCGTAGACCCGTACGCCGAGGTCGTTCTCGTCGCGTCCGGTGCGCTCGGCCAGCGCCCGGCACATCAGGCGGCCGGTGACGGACATGCTCTCCATCAGGCGGGAGCGCACCGCGGGGACCTCGACCATCAGCCGGACCCGGACCATCATCTCGTCCTGCCCGAAGTCCGGGTTGTCGGCGAGCGCCAGGGACATCGCCTCGCGGATCGCCCACCGGATCGACTCCGGCACCGGCTCGTCCGCCGGGCGCTCCCGCAGCAGGCCCTCGATCAGGGGGTCGTACTCGTCGGTGAGGACGATGTCCTCCTTGGTGGGGAAGTACCGGAAGACGGTGCTCGGCGAGACCTCGGCGCGCTCGGCGATCTGCTCGACGGTCGTGGCGTCGTACCCCTGCTCCTTGATCAGGGCGTACGCGGCCGTCCTGATCGCGATGCGGGTCTTGATCTTCTTCCGTTCCCGCAGGCCCAGCGGGCGGCGGGCGGCCTCGGGAGCAGGGGTTCGTGCCGTGGTCATGGGCTCATTGTCGGCCATCGGCCTCGGGACGGGCCATGTCCCGGGCGGCGCTGACCGGCGTCCGGCCGGGCCGGGAGTCGGGCAGCAGCAGTGCCGTCAGGGCGGCGGTCACCAGGGCGGCGATGCCGCAGACGACGAGGACCGTGCCCATGCCGTCGACGTACGCGGCGTCGGCGGACCGGGCCAGGGAGGGCAGGCCGAGCCGCTCGGCGACGGCGTGGGCGCCGCTCACCGAATCCCGGGCCGTCTCGGCGGCGGACGCGGGCAGCCCGGCGGTGTCCAGCCGGTCGCCGTAGGCGCCCGCGACCAGGCTGCCGAGCAGCGCGATGCCGATCGCGCCGCCCACCTGGCGCAGGGTCATCAGCAGCCCGGAGCCACTGCCGGCCTCGTCCGCCGGGATGCCGCCGAGCGCCGCGTCCATCGCGGGCACCATCGCCAGACCGAAGCCGAGGCCGGCGACGGTCAGCCACAGCGCGGTGAAGCCGTAGCCGCTGCCGGGTTCGGTGCGGGAGCCGAGCAGCGCGGCGAAGCACAGCACCACCAGGCCCACCGTGACCACCGGGCGCGGGCCGAGCCGCTCCACCAGGGCCGTGCTGGCCCGCGCGGAGACCATCAGCCCGCCCATCATCGGCAGCAGCCGCAGCCCGGTGCCGAACGCGTCGCTGCCGCCGACCTCCTGGAGATACGCCGGCAGCGTGAACAGCAGCCCGGCGAAGACGAACGTGCCGAGCGTCGCGGCCAGGCTGTTGAACAGGAACCCGCGGCGGGTGAGCAGCTTCAGGTCGAGCATGGGGCGCACCGCCCGCCGCTCCCGCGCCACCAGGCCGGTCAGCAGCAGGCCGGCCGCGGCGAACGCGCCGAGCACCGGCGCGCTGCCCCAGCCCCGCTCCGGCGCCTCGATGATGCCGAAGACCAGCGCGCCGAGGCCCAGCGCGCTGCACGCGGTGGACAGCACGTCGACCCGGGGTGAGGCCGGGTCCCGGGACTCGGGGAGCAGGAAGAGGCAGGCGGCGATGGAGAGGGCGGCCATCGGGATGTTGATCAGGAAGATCGAGCCCCACCAGTAGTGGTCCAGCAGCAGCCCGCCGACCAGCGGTCCGAGCGGCATGCCCGCGGCCATGGCGGCGCTGACCGCGGCGACCGCCTTGCCGCGCTCCTCCTCGCCGAACATCGACGGCAGCACCGACAGCCCGAGCGGGATCACCAGCGCGGCACCCAGTCCCATGACGGAGCGTGCGGCGATCACCGGCCCGGGGGAGTCGACGAGGGCACCGGCCAGCGAACCCGCCAGGAACACGGCGAGGCCGGCGACCAGCATCCGGCGCCGCCCGAAGCGGTCGCCGAGCAGACCGGCGGGGAGCATCAGCGCCGCGAAGACGACGACGTAGGAGTCCACGATCCACTGGAGCCGGCCCGTCCCGGCGCCGAGCTGCTCCGCCATGGTGGGCAGGGCGACGTTGAGGATCGTCAGATCGAAACCGAGCGCGAGCATGCTCGCGACCAGGGCGCCCAGCGCCCACCAGCGCCGGGGGTCGCGGGGCACGGCGACCGGCTGAGTGACAGAGAACATGAAATGAGAGTAACTCTCAAAAGAAAGTCACCGCCATAGCTGCGCGCGCGAAAAAGGGCCACGGCGCACCGGCCGCGGCCCTCTCCTGTTCGCCCGGGGGTCAGGCGTGCTGGTACGCCACCAGCGAGATCCCCACGTAGTGCGCGATGAAGGCCGCCAGGGTGAAGGAGTGGAACACCTCGTGGAAGCCGAACCAGCGCGGTGACGGGTTGGGGCGCTGGAGCCCGTAGACCACCCCGCCGACGCTGTACAGCACGCCGCCCACGATCACCAGGACGAGCACCGCGACGCCGCCCGCGCGCATGAAGTCCGGCAGGTAGAAGACCGCCGCCCAGCCCATGGCGATGTAGCACGGCGTGTAGAGCCAGCGCGGGGCGCCGACCCAGAAGACGCGGAAGAGGATGCCGGCCGCCGCGGCGGCCCAGATGCCCCACAGCAGCCACTGACCCTTGGCCCCCGGCAGGAGCAGCATGGTCAGCGGGGTGTAGGTGCCCGCGATGATCAGGAAGATGTTGGCGTGGTCCAGGCGGCGCAGCACCCGGTCCATCCGCGGGCTCCAGTTGCCCCGGTGGTACAGCGCGCTGACGCCGAACAGCAGGCAGGCCGTCAGGGCGAAGATCCCGCAGGCGACGCGTCCTCTGGTCGATTCGGCGAAGGCGGTGAGTACCAGACCCGCGACGAGGACGGCCGGGAACATACCGAGGTGCAGCCAGCCACGGAGCTTCGGCTTGACCGGATGCGGCAGGGAGAGCGCGACGGGACCGCGGCCGGCGGCCGACGTGTCCCTGGGCGCGTCAAAAGCGGACGCAGTCATGGCGGAAGGGTACCTACGGAGCCGTAAGTCATATATCAGTACGACCACATGAGTCGCCGCGAGTGGCGATCGTCTCACGTGGCGACGGGGCGTCCGGCGAGGTAAAAGAAGTTTCAGGCGAACCCAACGTATACGCAAAGAAACTCAGGGATAAGCAGAGGTACGTGGCGATCCTCACGCCGCTCAGGTGTGCGGCCCTCTGGACAGATGGGCACTCGCATCGGATGATCAAATGAGTGCGGTCGGCACCGGATGAGCGCCGCAGGGATCCCGCGGGATGCATCCGGGTCGCAGCCCCCACGGGGCCTCCAACAACACATCCCTCACTTAGGAGCAATCGTGGCGCGCGACATCGCGGCTCCCACCCAGCACCAGGAGCTGATCTCGTGGGTGAACGAGATCGCCGAACTGACGCAGCCGGACGACGTGGTCTGGTGTGACGGATCCGAGGCCGAGTACGAGCGACTGTGCGGGGAGCTCGTCGAGCGAGGCACCTTCCGCAGGCTCGACCCGATCAAGCGCCCCAACTCCTACTACGCGGCCTCCGACCCCACCGACGTCGCCCGCGTCGAGGACCGGACCTTCATCTGCTCCGAGAAGGAGGAGGACGCCGGTCCCACCAACCACTGGAAGGCCCCCGCCGAGATGCGGGAGATCTTCACCGGTGACAAGGGCCTGTTCCGCGGCTCCATGCGCGGCCGGACCATGTACGTGGTGCCCTTCTGCATGGGCCCGCTCGGCTCGCCGCTGTCCGCGATCGGCGTCGAGATCACCGACTCGGCGTACGTCGCCGTCTCCATGCGCACCATGACCCGGATGGGCCAGGCCGTCCTGGAGGAGCTGGGTGACGAGGGCTTCTTCGTCAAGGCCGTCCACACCCTCGGCGCGCCGCTGGAGCCCGGCCAGGAGGACGTGCCCTGGCCCTGCAACAGCACCAAGTACATCTCCCACTTCCCGGAGACCCGGGAGATCTGGTCCTACGGCTCCGGCTACGGCGGCAACGCGCTGCTCGGCAAGAAGTGCTACGCCCTGCGCATCGCCTCCGTCATGGCCCGCGACGAGGGCTGGCTCGCCGAGCACATGCTCGTGCTGAAGCTGACCCCGCCCACCGGGGAGCCCAAATACGTCGCCGCCGCCTTCCCGTCGGCCTGCGGCAAGACCAACCTCGCCATGCTGGAGCCGACGATCTCCGGCTGGACGGTCGAGACGATCGGCGACGACATCGCCTGGATGCGCTTCGGCGAGGACGGCCGGCTGTACGCCATCAACCCCGAGGCCGGCTTCTTCGGCGTCGCGCCCGGCACCGGTGAGCACACCAACGCCAACGCCATGAAGACGCTCTGGGGCAACGCGGTCTTCACCAACGTCGCCCTCACCGACGACGGCGACGTGTGGTGGGAGGGCATGACCGAGGAGCCGCCCGCCCACGTCACCGACTGGAAGGGCAACGACTGGACGCCGGAGTCGGAGACCCCGGCCGCCCACCCGAACGCCCGCTTCACCGTCCCCGCCGCGCAGTGCCCGATCATCGCGCCGGAGTGGGAGGACCCCAAGGGCGTGCCGATCTCGGCGATCCTCTTCGGCGGGCGCCGCGCCACCGCGGTGCCGCTGGTGACGGAGTCCTTCGACTGGAACCACGGCGTCTTCCTCGGCGCCAACGTGGCCTCCGAGAAGACCGCCGCCGCCGAGGGCAAGGTCGGCGAGCTGCGCCGCGACCCGTTCGCCATGCTGCCGTTCTGCGGCTACAACATGGGCGACTACATGGGCCACTGGATCGACGTGGCGAAGGACAAGGACCAGTCCAAGCTGCCGAAGATCTACTACGTCAACTGGTTCCGCAAGGACGAGGACGGCAAGTTCGTCTGGCCCGGCTTCGGCGAGAACGGCCGCGTCCTGAAGTGGATCGTGGAGCGCCTGGAGGGCAAGGCCGACGGCGTCGAGACCCCCATCGGCGTCCTGCCGACCAAGGCGGCCCTGGACACCGACGGCCTGGAGCTGTCGGACGCCGAGCTGGACTTCCTGCTCACCGTCGACAAGGACGTGTGGCGCGAGGAGGCCGCGCTCGTCCCCGAACACCTCAACACCTTCGGCGACCACACGCCGAAGGAACTGTGGGACCAGCACCGCGCCCTGGTGGAGCGCCTGGGCTGACGTCCGCATGGACCCCGCGGCCGGCCGGAACGGGAATGCCCTGACCAGCGATCGTCACGTCACGGCCGGCCGCGGAACACACCGGCGGGGCCCCGCACAACGGCGTGCGGGGTACCAGGCACGTCACCGTCACCCGTCCGCCCCGACGGGACCGGCGGCGCCGGGCTGTCACCCCGCCCACTTCGGCACGGCCCGGCAGCGGGCTCACGAACGTGCCGATGATGACTGAGCGCTCCGGCCGACGGTCCACGTCGGCCGGAGCGCTCGGGCCTTTCCCCGGCGTGGGCAACAGCTCGCACACCTCGGCGGTGACCGCCCCTACTTCCGTGGAACTGCGGAGCGCGCCCGTCCGGTCCGTTCTTCCGTAGGCGATAACCAGCCGAATTCACACATGTGTCCGAACCGCCCTGCGCTCTGCAGCCCGAGGCAAGCCCCACAGCGGGCCCGGCGTGGGCGCCGGAGCCGAGAGGTGTGGGGGTCGTCCGCCCGGCGGTCTGTGGCACCCGGTCCGCGCGTCGCTGCGGGTGCACGCGGACCGGGGCCGTCGAGGGAGCCCCGAGGGGCTCAGTGGGACGCGAGTTCGCGCGGCTCCAGGGCCGCAGCGTGCGCGTCCATGCGTTCGGCGGCCAGGATGGCGACCGCCGTGTCGGCACGGGACGCGGCCACGACCAGTGCGCGGCCCGCCAGCGTGTGCGCCCGCTGGTGCAGGGCCGCCGCCTGCGGCCCGCCCTCGGCGGTGGTCAGCGGCGCGCGGGCCGGCGCATGCCCTCCTCGCAGCCGGGCCACCTGTCCGGTGAGCCGCTCGGCGGCGGCGTCGAGATCGGTGGACGGCGCCAGCGCACGCAGCTCGTCGGTGACGGCGAGCAGGGCGGCGAGATGGCCCGCGAGCTGGATGTCCAGCTCTTCCTCGCGGGAGCGGTGGGGGAAGGAAGTGCTGCCGGCCATCGTGCTGTGGACCGACTTGCTGCGGATCGGTTCGTACATGGGATGGCCTCCTGAGTGCTTCAGGAAACCATCCTAGCTTAGATTCAATCTAAAGTTGAGCCGTTCACAAGACTGGGCACGCCGCATACGCAGGGTGAGCGTCAGTGCTGGCCGTAGCCGTCCAGGAAGTTCCCGATCCGGTCCACCGCGTCCCTCAGATCCGTGGCCGTCGGCAGGGTCACCACCCGGAAGTGGTCCGGCTCGGGCCAGTTGAAGCCGGTGCCCTGGACCACCATGATCTTCTCCTGGCGGAGCAGGTCCAGGACCATCTGCCGGTCGTCCTTGATCTTGAAGACCTTGGGGTCCAGCCGCGGGAAGAGATACAGCGCGCCCTTGGGCTTGACGCAGGTCACGCCCGGGATCCGGGTCAGCAGGTCATAGGCGACGTCCCGCTGCTCGCGCAGCCGGCCGCCCGGCAGCACCAGGTCGTTGATGGTCTGCCGTCCGCTCAGCGCGGCGACCACCCCGTGCTGGCCCGGCATGTTCGCGCACAGCCGCATGTTGGCCAGGATCGTCAGGCCCTCGATGTAGGACTCGGCGTGCGCCCGGGGGCCGGAGACCGACATCCAGCCGACCCGGTAGCCGGCCACCCGGTACGCCTTCGACATGCCGTTGAAGGTGAGGGTGAGCAGGTCGGGGGCGATCGCCGCGGTCGGCGTGTGCACGGCGTCGTCGTAGAGGATCTTGTCGTAGATCTCGTCGGAGCAGACGAGCAGGTTGTGGCGGCGGGCGATGTCCGTCAGCCCGCGCAGCATCGCCTCGTCGTACACCGCCCCCGTCGGGTTGTTGGGGTTGATGACGACGAGCGCCTTGGTGCGGTCGGTGATCTTCCGCTCCACGTCCGCCAGGTCCGGCATCCAGTCGGACTGCTCGTCGCAGCGGTAGTGCACCGCCGTACCGCCGGACAGCGAGACGGCGGCCGTCCACAGGGGGTAGTCCGGTGCCGGTACGAGGACCTCGTCGCCGTCGTCGAGCAGGCCCTGCATCGCCATCACGATCAGCTCGGAGACGCCGTTGCCGATGAAGACGTGCTCGACGTCCGTCTCGATGCCGAGGGTCTGGTTGTGCATGACGACGGCCCGGCGCGCGGCCAGCAGGCCCTTGGCGTCGCCGTAGCCGTGGGCGGTCGAGACGTTGCGGAGGATGTCCTCCAGGATCTCGGGCGGACACTCGAAGCCGAACGCCGCCGGGTTGCCCGTGTTGAGCTTCATGATGCGGTGACCGGCCGCTTCCAGCCGCATCGCCTCCTCGAGCACCGGGCCCCGGATCTCGTAACAGACGTTGGCGAGCTTGGTCGACTGGATCACCTGCATGACGGCGAGCTTACGGCCCGGTTATCGCCTTTGGGCCGTGTTTTCCGCCACGTGAGACGCGGCGGTATGTCCGGGTATCGCCGACGGCTGTCCCAGCAGCCCCTCCGGTCCCTACAATTCGCCGCCATGTCCAGGCCATCCCAGCCCGGCGACGGGCCGTACGGTGCGGATGCTCCGAACGTGTATCTGCCGCAGACCGCCGCGCCGCCCGCGTACGAGGAGTACGCCGACCCGGCGGCCGCGCACGGCTGGCAGAACGCCTACGACGAGACGGCCGAGCTGCCCCGGCTGCGCGAGGGACGGCAGAGCGGCCCCGCCACCGACGCACGGCACCGGGCCCGCCGGAAGCGCCCCGGCTCCTCGCCCGCCCGCCGTGCGGCCATGGCCGCGGGCGCGGTGGGCGCGGCGTCGGTGGTGCTCCTGGTCGTCGGTTTCTCCTCCTCGGGCCCGGGCCAGGGCGGCTCCGGAGGCAAGGGCGACCGTACGGGCCCCACGGCCGAGGTCCCGGCCGGCCCGGCCGGCCCGGGGGAGCCGGGGGGGCCGGGGGCCCGTACGGTCCCGGCCGGCAGCGGCGCGAGCGCGGGCAGCGACGCGTCGGAGGCGGTGGGCCCGCTCAGGTCGCCGGCGAGTGGGAAGGGCTCCGCGACCGCGTCCCCGGGCACGGACGCCGCCGCCCCGGCAGAGTCCGCGGCCGGCCCGAGCCCGGGCCCGGGCGGCACGACCGCGCCGGCGCCGGAGCCGGCGGTGTCCACCCCGGCCTCCGCTTCCTCCACGACGGAGGCACCGGAGACACCGGATGCCTCGGACGCACCCGGCGCACCGGGCAACTCCGGCGACCGGCCGGACAAGGGCCGTCCGGGCGGCAAGGGACCGAAGTAGGGCTCGGCGAAGCGGCACCGCACCGGCGTCCTGCGTACCGCCCGCCCCTCGGTCACACCGGCGTCCTGCGTACCGCCCGTCCCGCGAGCACGTCCGTGCGCCGGCCGTCCTCGATGACGAACCGCCCGTCGACCAGCACGTACGGAATGCCCGTCGGCAGCCGGCGCGGCTCCTCGAAGGTGGACCCCGCCGCGACCGTCGCCGGGTCGAAGAGGACCAGGTCCGCCCGGTACCCCTCACGGACCAGCCCCCGGTCCGGCAGCCGCAGCCGCGCCGCCGGGCGGGCGGTGAGACGGGCCACGCACTCCTCCAGCGACAGCACGCCCAGCTCCCGCACGTAGCGCCCGAGGTAGTGCGGGAAGGTGCCGTAGGCGCGCGGATGCGGCTTGCCGCCCTGGAGGATGCCGTCCGAGCCGCCCGTGTGGACCCGGTGCCGCATGATCGCGCGGACGTTCTCCTCGTGGCCGACGTGCTGGAGGATCGTCGGCGCCAGCCGGTCCGCCAGGAGCAGCCGGCGCGCGACCGCCCACGGGGTCTCGCCGCGCAGCCGCGCCGAGCGGAGGACCGTCCGGCCCACGTACTCGGCCAGCGCCGGGTCGTTCACGCCGGAGATCTCGATCGTCTCCCACTCCACGGGCACGCCGTGGCAGCCGTCGGAGCCGGTCTCCTCCAGGTGGCGCCGGATGCGCTCGGCGGTCTCCTCGTCGGCCAGCCGCCGCAGGACCTCCTCGGGCCCGCCCTCGCTCTCCCAGCTCGGCAGCAGGGCCGCGAGGGTGGTGCAGCCGGGGGTGTACGGATAGGTGTCGAGGGTGATGTCGGCGCCCGCGGCCAGCGCGTCGTCCAGCAGGGACAGCAGTTCGGGCGCCCGGCCCTCGTTCACGCCGAAGTTCATGGTGGCGTGGGCCAGGTGCAGCGGGCAGCCCGCCGCCCGGGCCAGCTCCACCATCTCCTGGTACGCCCGGAGGGCCCCGGCCCCGTACGAGCGGTGGTGCGGGCAGTAGTAGCCGCCGTACCCGGCCACCACCCGGCACAGCTCGATCAGCTCGGTGTCGGGGGCGTACATGCCGGGCGGGTAGGTCAGCCCGGAGGACAGGCCGACGGCGCCCTGCTCCAGGCCCTGAGCGACCAGCCGGCGCATCCGGTCCAGCTCGGCCTCGGTCGCCGCCCGGTCCTCCCAGCCGACGGCGAGCGCCCGGACCGTGCCCTGCGGGACGAGGTAGGCGGCGTTGACCGCGATGCCCTCGTCGAGCCGGTCCAGGTACTCGCCGACCGACCGCCAGCCGAAGTCGACGTCGTCGCCGGGGCCGTTCCAGCCGGCGATGGCGCGGCGGACCCCGGCGAGCGTGCGGTCGTCGACGGGCGCGTACGACAGCCCGTCCTGGCCGATGACCTCCAGGGTGACGCCCTGTGCGGCCTTGGCGCTGTGGTCGGGGTCGCGCAGCAGCGCCAGGTCGCTGTGGGCGTGCATGTCGATGAAGCCGGGGGAGAGGACCAGGCCCTCCGCGTCCAGCTCGCGACGGGCCCGCGGACGCTGGCAGCCCGCCGCCGCGGCCTCCTTGACGATGCCGGCGATCCGGCCGCGGTCGACCACGACATCGGCGCGGTACGACGGCTCACCGGAGCCGTCCACGACGTCCGCGTCCCGGATGACCAGCTCTTCCATGGGAATGCCCGACTCCTCACCGACCCCTAGAAGAACGTACGGACGTAGTCGACGACCGTGCCGTCCGCCTCGGCGACCGGGATCAGCTGCCACTTGTCGAACGACGTGCACGGATGGGACAGGCCCATGCCGACCCAGTCGCCGACCTCCAGGTCGGCCCCGGGGCCGGTGCGCAGCCAGGCGTGCTGGTCGGACAGGCCGGTCACCTCGATGCCGGTGGCCGGGCGCTCGGCACCGTCCCTGCGCACCACCTGGGCGGAGGGCAGGTGGAGGTCGTGGGCCGCGTCCCGCTTGCCCGCGTTGGTGAAGGCCTGCCCGGCCGAGGGGCGGGAGACCACCTGGCTCCACAGGCGGAACGCCGGCTCCAGGGCGCCCTCCTCGGGGACCCGGTTGAAGGGGGTCAGCGCGCGGTAGTGCCCGTCGTCGTGGGAGACGTAGGCGCCGGAGCGGAGCAGTTTCAGCACCGGCCGGGACAGCTCGGGAAGCTCCGCGAACACGTCGGCCACCGCGTCGAACCAGGCGCTGCCGCCCGCGCTCACCACGATCTCCTCCGGGTCCGCGAAGCGGCCCGCCTCGTCGAGGCCGACGGCGAGCGCGACCAGGCGGCGCAGCCATGCGCGCACCTTCTCCGGGTCGGCGCCCGGCACCTCGCCCTCGTACCCGGCGACGCCGACCAGCCGCAGCGACGCCGCCCCGGCCACCGCGTCGGCGACCGCCGCGCACTCCGCCTCCGTCCGCACGCCGGTCCGCGCACCGTCTCCGGCGGCCAGCTCGACCACGACGTCCAGCGGCCGGGAGGCGCCCGCTTGGCGCAGGGCCGCGTCCATCAGCTCGACCCCGCGCACGGAGTCGACGTAGCAGACGAGGCGGAACTCGGGGTCGGCGTCCAGCTCGGAGGAGATCCAGCGCAGGGCGGCTGCGTCCACCAGCTCGTTGGCGAGGAAGACCCGCCGGGTGCCGAAGGCCCGCGCCACCCGCACCTGGTGCGGCACGGCGAGGGTGATGCCCCAGGCGCCGTGCTCGATCTGGCGCTGGAAGAGCTGCGGGGCCATGGAGGTCTTGCCGTGCGGCGCGAAGGCGAGGCCGTGCCGGGCGGCGTAGACCTCCATCAGCTTCAGGTTGTGCTCCAGGCGCTCGGCGGAGAGGGCCAGCACGGGGGTGGTGAAGCCGCCGGTGAAGAGGTTGCGGCGCTCGGCGGCCAGCTCGGCGACGGTCAGGCCGTGGGCGTCCGGGGGGAGGCCCTTGAAGCGGTGGTCGACGTGCTCCTCGGCCAGGCGGGCGAGAGCGCCGGTGCCGGTGCGGCCGCCGGTGTCGGTACCGGTCGCGGGTTCGCCGCCGGTGCGGCCGCCGGTGTCGTCGAGGGCCATGGAGCCTCCCTGATCCGGTGCGTTGCATTACCTGCAACGACCATTGCGTATGTCGCCAGCTGCTGTCTAACATCTCGCCGAACGCGGGGTCAACGGAAGCCGCCGCCCGTGAGCAGGAACGCGAGAGGGACGGGAGCCCACGCCATCGTGACCGCCGACGGACGCCCCCGCACCGCCTTCGGCGTCGTGGACGTCGTGGCGCTCGGTGAGTCCATGGTGACCTTTCTGCCCTCCCGCCCGGGCCGTCTCGCCGACGTGCCCTCCTTCGACCGGTCCATCGGCGGCGCCGAGTCCAACGTCGCCTGCGTGCTGGCCGCCGCCGGGCACTCCGCGCGCTGGGTCGGCCGGGTCGGCGCGGACGGCTTCGGCGACCACCTGGTCGAGGCGATCGGCGGCTACGGCGTCGACGTCTCCGCCGTGCGCCGCGACCCGGCGCGCCCCACCGGCGTGTACTTCCGCACCGCCGGCGACCGGGCGACCGACGCGCACGAGGTGGCGTACTACCGGGCCGGTTCGGCGGCGTCCGCCATGTCGGCCCGGAACCTGGACCTGGCGGCGGTCCGCGCCGGACACGTCCTGCACCTGTCCGGCATCACGGCCGCGCTCTCCGCCGAGTGCCGGGAGCTGATGCGCGAACTGACCGCCCGCTGCCCCGGCCGGCCGCTGGTCTCCTTCGACGTCAACCACCGGCTGGGGCTGTGGCGCGACGCCAAGGACGGTCCCGCCGTGCTGCGGGAGCTGGCGCGCGGCGCCGACCTGGTCTTCGTCGGCGAGGACGAGGCCTGGGGGCTCGGCGGCCCCGAGGCCGTGCGGGCCGCGCTGCCCGAGCCCGGGGTGCTGGTCGTCAAGCAGGGGAGCACCGGGGCGACCGCCTTCCACGGACGGCAGGTCACCTCCGTGCCGTCGCCGCGGGTCGACGTCGTCGCCGCGGTGGGCGCCGGGGACGCCTTCGCCGCCGGGTTCCTCTCCGCCACCCTGCGCGGACTGCCCGTCCGGGACCGCCTCCGGCACGGTCACCTCTGGGCCGCCGCCGCCCTCACCGTCCCCGGCGACCTCGCCGCGCCCCCCGCCCGGCACCACGCCGACCGGCTGGCCGCCCTGGACGACGCCGCGTGGGGGACACTGCGACTCGGCCCCGGCTGGACCCAGGCCGAGGAAGGGGCCGAGGAGGAGGTACGCACCCCATGAGCCAGACCGTCGACCGCGCGCTGAGCATCCTGCCGCTGCTCGCCGAGGGCCCCGCCGACCTGGGCCGGGTCGCCGAGCGCCTCGGCGTCCACAAGTCCACGGCCCTGCGCCTCCTGCGTACCCTGCACCACCACGGCTTCGTCTACCGCCAGTCCGACCAGCGCTACCGCCTCGGCGCCCGGCTCATCGCCCTCGCCCAGGAGGCGATGGAGAACCTGGACGTCCGCGAGATCGCCCATCCCCACCTGGTACGCCTCAACGAGCGGTGCGGGCACACCGTCCACCTCGCCGTCCACGAGGAGGACGAGGTGCTCTACATCGACAAGGTGGAGAGCCGCTACCCGGTGCGGATGTACTCCCGGATCGGCAAGCCCGTCGCCATCACCGTCGCTGCCGTCGCCAAACTGCTCCTGGCCGACCTGCCCGAACCGGAGCGCCGCACGGTCGCCGAGAAGCTCGACTACCCCCTCTACACGGCCCGTTCGACGCCGAACGCCGACGCCTTCCTCAAGGAGCTGGCCAAGGTGCGAGAACAGGGCTGGGCCACCGATCTGGGCGGCCACGAGGAGTCCATCAACTGTGTCGCCGCCCCCGTCCGGGGCGCGGACGGCCGGGTGGTCGCCGCCATGTCGGTCTCCGCGCCGAACGTCGTCGTCACCGCCGACGAACTCCTCGCCCTGCTCCCGCTGGTGCGCCGAACGGCGGACGCGATCAGCGGCGAGTACTCCGGCAGGACACCCGTGCAGGAACAATCCGAGAAGGACACGGTATGACCGACAAGACCGCCCTCACCTCCGCGACCCACACCACCCCGCCGGCGCGGTTCTCCCACGGCGTGAAGAAGGGCAACATCCTCCAGGTCGCCGGCCAGGTCGGCTTCCTGCCCCACGAGGAGGGCAAGGCCCCCGCCCCGGCCGGCCCGACCCTGCGCGAGCAGACCCTCCAGACCCTCGCCAACGTCCGGGCGATCCTCGAAGAGGGCGGCGCGACCTGGGACGACGTGATGATGATCCGCGTCTACCTCACGGACGTCGGCCACTTCGCCGAAATGAACGAGATCTACGACGACTACTTCGCCGAGCAGGGGCTCCGGCAGCCCCCGGCGGCGCGTACGACGGTGTACGTCGGCCTTCCCGAGGGCCTGCTCGTCGAGATCGACGCCCTGGCCGTCCTCGGGTGACGCCGCCCGGACGGCGGCCCGGCCCGGCCTCCCTCCAGGCATCGCCGACGTAACGATGCCGGGGCCGACTGTGTCCCGCACAGGTTTGTCGACCATACTGCCCGCTGTGGAGCAGCGCATGGGAACGAGCAGCCAGCCGCTGGAAGGCGAGCCCCTCAAGGGCGCCGGTTTCGACCCGGCCTTCATCCCCGGGCTCACCTCGCCCGCGTCGGGTGAGCCGGAGGACGCGAAGCCCGAGGACGCGAAGGCGGGGGAGGTGAGCGACGAGACGGCCGAGCATGCCGTGGAGGCCGTGGATGCCGAGGACGCCGAGGAGGCGGCCGACGAGGAGCCCGAGGCCGACGAGGCGGTGCCCGACGGCCCGGTCTTCGAGGCGTCCGACCGCCGCGCCCGGATCGTCGCCGACCACAAGGGCGTCCAACTCGCCCTCGACGACCAGGAGTGCGAGTTCCGCTGGGACGAGATCGGCGCGGTCGAGACGGAGACGCCGCGCTTCGGCAAGCGGTTCACCGTGACCGTGCACACGCCGGAGCGCCGCTGGTACCCGATCGAGATCGAGGCGCCGTCCAGGAGCGTCTTCCCGGAGTGGGAGGCGCGACTGGACGAGGTCCTGGACGCGTACTTCGAGGACGGCGACGAAACCGGGAGCGAAGCCCCCGGGACCGCGGACGAGCCCGAAGGGGAAACCGAGGACAAGGCCGCCGAGTAGGCGCACCCTGTGAAGATCCACGCAGGCCCTCTTGTCCCGCCGTCCGCCATGGGCTTTCTTGACCCTCATGGCGGACACCACGGGCAACACGACAGACTCCGGCGCACCGCGCGGCACGGACTCGGCGCCGCGTAAGTCCAGTTGGCGTTACATCGGCCCCGGCATCGTCGTCGCCGCGACCGGTGTCGGCGCCGGGGACCTGGTGGCGACCCTCATCGCGGGCAGCAGTTTCGGCTACACCCTGCTCTGGGCGGCGGTCGTCGGCTGCCTGGTGAAGATCTCCCTCGCCGAGGCGGCCGGCCGCTGGCACCTGGCCACCGGCCGCACCCTCTTCGACGGCTGGGCCAGCCTCGGCCGCTGGACCACCTGGTTCTTCGCGGTCTACGTCGTGATCTGGGGTTTCACCTACGGCGCGGCGGCCATGTCGTCCAGCGCGTTGCCGCTCCAGGCCCTCTTCCCGGACGTCATGGACCTCCAGTGGTGGGGCGTGGCCTGCGGCCTGGTCGGCCTGGTCTTCGTCTGGTTCAACAAGTACGCCGTCTTCGAGAAGGTCATGACGGTTTTGGTCGGCGTCATGTTCGTGGTGACGGTCTACCTGGCGATCCGGGTCACCCCCAACCTCGGCGACGCCTTCGCCGGTCTGCTGCCGGTGCTGCCCGGCGAGGAGGACTCCGTCCTCAACACCCTCGGCCTGATCGGCGGCGTCGGCGGCACGATCACGCTGGCCGCGTACGGCTACTGGGTCAACGCCAAGGGCTGGACCAACGCCGGCTGGATGAAGATCATGCGGCTGGACAACCGGGTCGCGTACATCACGACCGGTGTCTTCGTCGTCGCCATGCTCATCGTCGGCGCGGAGCTGCTGCACGCGGCGAACATCGCCCTGGCCGGCGGCGGCAAGGGACTGGTGCAGCTCGGCGACATCCTGGAGAGCGAGTACGGCACGGCCACGGCCAAGTTCTTCCTGATCGGCTTCTTCGCCACGTCGTTCACCTCGCTCATCGGCGTCTGGCACGGCGTGAGCCTGATGTTCGCCGACTTCGTGGCCCGGCTGCGGGGCGCGACGGCGGCGAAGGGCGAGGAGATCGCCTCGGGCAGGCGCGAACGCTCCTGGCCCTTCCGCGCCTACCTGCTGTGGCTGACCTTCCCGCCCATCGTCCTGCTCTTCCAGGGGGAGCCGTTCCGCCTGGTCATCGTCTACGGCGTCCTGGGCGCGGCCTTCATGCCGTTCCTCGCCCTCACGCTGATCTGGCTCCTCAACTCCTCCCGCACGCCGAGCGAATGGCGCAGCGGCCGGCTGAGCAACGGCATGCTCGCCATCGCCGGCCTGCTGTTCCTGGTGCTCGGCGCGAAGGAGATCTGGGACCAGCCCTGGGGGAGCTTCTTCTAGGTCCGGCTTCCCGCCTCCTACCGCAGCTTGTCCCACTCCGGGCTGAGCGCGATCTCCCGCAGCTCCTTCATGGTCAGCGCGGGAGTCGCGCGGCTCGGCTCGGCGTGTGCGGCGCCGTTGTTGAAGGCGCTGATCACGACGCGGAAGCCGCCGGCGCCGGGCCGCATGGTGTCGACGGTCCACATCAGCACCCCGGCGACGCGGTCGTCACCGGCGCCCTGCCGGGTGGCGACGCGGGTGCCGTCGGGCAGGGTCTCGCCGGAGCCGTAGAGCTGGTCGGCGACGTCGTCCATGCCGTGCTGGACGTTGACCTGGACCAGGCTCCTGCCCTTGCCGTCGTCGACGACGACATAGGCGTACCCGGATTCCTGGCCGCCCTCGCCGACCACCTTCACGTCCTCGGGCAGCAGCCCGGCGAGCGTCTCACCGACCGAGGTGCCCGGCGCCTGCGGCGGAGCGCTGGTCGTCGCGGACGGCTTCGGCGGCTCGGGCAGCGCGTCCACGACCGTGCGCCACACCTCGGCGGTGACGACCTCCTTCAACTGCTCCCGGGACAGTGGCGGCTCCGGCCGGCTGACCGGCTCGCCCTTCTCCGCCGGGGCGTTCCACTCGCTCATGGAGACGTGCCCGCCCTCGGCCGTGACCAGTTCCGCGGCCCACCGCTTGGTGTCCACCCGCCGGTCCGGATACTCGTAGCCCTGGAACAGCATCAGCACCGAGCCGTCCGGCAGCCGGCTGGTGGTGCAGCTGTCGTGCGGGACGAACACCTCGTCCGGGCACCGCGTCGTCTCCCGGGCCGCACTGCTGCCGGGTTCGACCCGGCCGAAGCTCAGTCCGAGGGCGGCGGCGCCGTCTCCGTCGTCGTACACGAGCCGCACGGACGGGGGGAGCCTCTCTGCGGTGCCCCGTGCCTCCTCCTGGCTGAACTCGCCCGGGGGCAGCAGGCCCTTCAGCGTACGCAGCAGGTCGTCACCCGTGAACTCCTCGGAGGCCGGGGTGGCGGAGGGGGACGACGGGACGGCCGACGGGATGGCCGACGAGGCGGCCGTGGACGACGTCCGGGCGTCGGGAGCCTCGCCCGGCACCACGAGCAGCGCCCCGCCCACGCCCACCGCCGCGATGCCCGCCGCACCGCCGAGGACGGCGGCCCGGCGCCGCAGCCGAAGCCGCCGGCCGCGGGCCCGGCCGGCGGCGGCCAGCGCGGTCCGGTCAGCGTCAAAGCCGTCGCCGGCCGCACGCAGGGCGGTCGCGAGCCGGTCCTCGAAGGCACCGTCGTGCTGGTGTCCGTGCTGGTGTCCGTACTGGTCTTCGGGCATGGCGAACCACCGTTCCGCAGGTGTGGGTGTGAGGGGTGAGAGGCGGGAGCTGAGGCAGGAGTGGAGGGGGCGGGCGTCAGGACCTGGCGTACTCCGCGAGGTCCTCGCCCAGCAGCTCCCGCAGCCGGCCGAGCGCGCGGACACACCGCGTCCGCACGGCCGCCGAGCTGACGTTGAGGACGTCGGCGGTCTCCCCCACCGACCGGTCCTCCCAGTACCGCAGGACGACGACGGCCCGGTCCTTGACGGGCAGCCGGGCCAGCGCCGCCAGCAGCGTCAGCCGCAGCGGCGCGTCACCGTCGCCGGCGCCGGGCAGGTCGGGGAACACGTCCGTGGCCCGCTCCCCGCTGCTGCGCCGCCGCTGATGGGCGAGGAAGGCCCGGGTGAGGACGGTCTGCGCGTACCCGGCGGGGTTGCCGACCCGCGACACCCGCCCCCAGCGGACGTACAGCCGCCCGAGGGTCTCCTGCACGAGATCCTCGGCGAGGTGGGTGTCACCGGCGGTGAGCAGACAGGCGGACCGGTACAGATGCCCGGCCCGCGCGTTCGCGAACTCGGCGTACTCGTCCGCGCGGCCCTGTCTCATGCGTATGTCCCCCGTGACTTCCCTCGACTGCCTTCACCTCATTGATGCGGTGGGCCCGGGGAAATGTTTCATACGAGATTCACAGGAGGTGGTCGGCCTTCCCCGCCTTGATGTCGAGGATCATGCGGCGCAGCGCGTCCCGGCTGTCGGTGAGGTAGGCGTCCTCGGCGCCGGCTATGGCGATGTAGGCGTTGCCTTCCGGGTCGGTGCCGAGGCGGAAGCAGGCCGATCCTTCGGCACAGAACGGCTCTTCCCACGTGATGTCGGGCATGGCGACTCCTTCAGAGCTGGGTGGCGATGTCCTGGATGAAGGCCTGCGACTCCGCGGGCGACAGGGCGTGCTGCTCCATCCAGTCGAGCTGGGCCCGGTACTTGGACAACTGGGCCTCGTGGTGAAGGAATTCCGGCCCGTGGGAGCTGTCGATCTGCACGGTGTCGAGGCGCGGCACGGGCCCCTCCATGTAGACGACGGTATGCCCGGCACCCGGGAAGGAGCCCGCCTCGAACGGAATGACGTGCAGTGACACGTTGGGCAGTTCGGAGGCGGTGAGCAGGTGCTCCAGCTGGGCGCGTGCGACCTTCCGGCCTCCGAACTGCATGCGCAGCGCGGCCTCGTGGAGTATGCCCACGTACTCGGTGGGATTGTCGCCCTCCAGCACGCGCTGTCGCTCCAGACGGTGCGCCAGCCGAAGGGCCATCTCGTGCTCGGGGAGCGGGGGCAGCGCCGCCTTGAACACGGCTCGTGCGTGGTCGGTGGACTGCAGAAGCCCGGGCATGTGGATCAGGTGCACGCTGCGCAGCCGTACGGCGTGGTGCTCAAGCTCGGCGATGTCCAGCAGCCCGGCCGGAAGGCTGCCCCGGTACTTCTCCCACCAGCCGCGCCCCGCGGGCCGGGCCATCTCGACCAGGGCGTCGACGTAGGCCTCGTCGTCACAGTCGCAGTTGCAGGCCAGCGTGCGCAGCCGCTCGGGACTGATGGCACGCGTGCCCGACTCGATGTTGGAGATCTTGCCTCGGTCCACGCCGAGCAGTCCGGCAGCGAACTCGCCTGTCATACCGGCGGCCGTCCGCATCCTGCGGACTTCTGCCCCCAGCCTCTTCTGACGCTCCGTCGGCGATGTCCTCGCGGCCATGCAGCCCCTCCTCGTGACTCCGGACACTCTACGGGGTGCTTGAGTTGCCAATTCGCGGGGTAACTTAGGCCCATAGTCCGGTACATTGAGTAACGCGCCAGCTACCACGAGCAGCCGGAGCGCACCGCGCGAGCCTGCCCGCGCGACGAGCCACCGTCCGCCGCACCGGTCCGTACGCCGATGAAGGAGCCGTCCATGCCCGCATCCCGCTGCCCCGTCGCGCCCGCCTACCCGGCGGACCCCACCGCCCCCATCCCCGAAACCCTCGCCTACAGCTTCACGCTCCCCGCGGCGCTCGCCAGCCCCGCACTCGCACGGGCGGCGACGAAGGAGGTGCTGAGGGCCCACGGCCTGGCGGACATGCTGGACCCGGCGTTGCAAGTGGTAGGGGAACTGTGTGCCGTGGCCTGCCAGTTCACGGAGTCGGAGGACTTCTACCTCACCCTCCGCTACCGCTTCGCCGCGTTCCGGGTGATCGCCTACGACAGCCACCCCCGCCACACCAACGCCCACCTGGCCACGGCCTGCGACACCCGCCGCCGCGCCGCGCTCCGCGTCCTGGCCTGCGTCTGCCGCGCCTGCGACGGGACGTGGGGCTTCGGAGAGGCGCGGGAGCCGGGCGGCGGCACCCGCATGTGGGCGACGCTGCCGAGGGCGAGCGCGGCGGCGTACGGCGCCGCTTGACGCGGACCGCCCCCGCTCACGTCACCGTGGGCAGGGGCGGTCGGACCGGTCGGCGCCGACGGGGCTACGGCAGCGCGTCCACGTGCGGGCCGACCACGTTGGACCACGCGTTGCCCGAGGCCGCGTCCCAGTTCGTGGACCACGTCATCGCGCCGCGCAGGGCCGGGTAGGTCTTCGACGGCTTGAAGGAGCCGCAGTTCGTGCCCTTGGTCAGGCAGTCCAGGGCGTTGTTCACGACCGTCGGCGACACATGGCCGCCGCCCGCGGCCCGGGTCGACGCCGGCAGGCCGAGGCCGACCTGGGACGGGTCGAGGCCGTTCTCCAGCTGGATGCAGGCCAGGGCGGTGAGGAAGTCGACCGTGCCCTGCGCGTACACCTTGCCGTCGCAGCCCAGCATGGTGCCGCTGTTGTAGTACTGCATGTTGACGACCGTGAGGATGTCCTTCACGTTCAGCGCCGTCCGGAAGTACGCGTTGGATGTCGACTGCATGTCGATGGTCTGCGGCGCCATGGTGAGGATCATGCCCGGGCCCGCCTTCGCCGACAGCGCGCGCAGCGCCTGCGTCATGTAGGTGGCGTTGAGGCCGTTCTCCAGGTCGATGTCGACGCCGTCGAAGCCGTACTGCTGCATCAGCGCGTACACGGAGTCGGCGAACCGGGTCGCGGAGGCCGAGTCGTTCACGGTCACCGTGCCCTTCTCGCCGCCGACCGAGATGATGACCTTCTTCCCGGCCGCCTGCTTGGCCTGAATGTCGACCTTGAACTGCTCGACCGTGTAGCCGCCGAGCCCCGCCGAGTCCAGGTTGAAGGTGACGGCTCCCGGCGTCGGGGTGGCGTCCGCGAAGGCGACGGCGATGATGTCGTAGTGCGCGGGCACGTCGGAGATCTTCTGGACGGTCGCCCCGTTGTCGAAGTTCTGCCAGTAGCCGGTGACGGCGTGCCTGGGCAGATCACCGCCGCCACCGCCGCCGGACTCCTTGGTCCGGGCCGTCACCGCCGCCGACTTGGCCGACTCGCCGGCCGCGTTGGTCGCCGCGACCTGGAAGGAGTACGAGGTGGAGGGCGCGAGCCCGGTCACGGTCGCCGAGGTGCCGGTGACCGCCGCCGCCTTCGTTCCGTCGCGGTAGACGGTGTACCCGGTCGCTCCGGACACGGTGTTCCAGGACAGGGAGACGGAGGAGGACGTCGACCCCGAGACACTCAGCCCGGCCGGAGTCGCCGGCACGGTCGGTTCGGGCTCACCGCCGCCCCCGCCCCCGTCCGGGCCGAACACGGAGACGTCGTCGGCGAGGTAGGCGGCCTGCCCGTACCAGCCGTGGGTGTAGACGGTCACCGAGGTGGTCGACGCGCCGGTGCGGAAGCTGGTCGTCAGCTGCTTCCAGCTGCTGCTGTCCGGCGTCCAGGTGGAGACGACCGTCGTGCCGGTCCCGGTCACGCCGAGATAGGCGTACCCGCCCTGCACCCACGCGCTCAGCGAGTACTGCGCATTGGGCTGGACCTTGACCGTCTGGCCGCACCGGGCGTTGTCCTGCCCGCTGGGCGTCGCCTTCAGCGCGGCCGTACCGCCGTGCACCGGGGAGGAGACGGCCGTACCGCTGTTCGCGGAGCAGGTCCAGTTGCTCAGACCGGCTTCGAAACCGGCGTTCTTCACGTGGTTGACATCGGCCGCGGACGCCTGCCCGACGGCCGTGACCGAGAGCACGAGCGCGGCAGTGACGGCTCCCGCCCATATCCGCGTCCGTCTTCCGAACCGTCTGCGTACAGGGGCCAGTACGGGGTCCACTGGGGCCTCCGGTGGGGGAGTGGGGAGGAAGGGGGCGGTGGCCAACGCTGGGTCACCAAGTTGGTCCAGACCAATTGCGGTGTCAAGGGGTGGGAGGCAACCAACTCCTTGGCTGCACCGCCGCTTTGGGCCCGACGTCCGGCTCCCGGCCGAGTCCCGACCGTCCGCGTTGCGTTCCGCAACGCGACGATGTGATGATCTCCGGCATGGCTGACCACGGGGGAGACAACGGGACGAACGCGGACGCACGGCGGTCCCGACTGGCCGAGTACGCGGAAACGACACGGCCGGCGGGGGACGTCGTGCGACCGCCGGAGGACGCCGTACGGCTGCCGGAGGAAGCAGCCCGGCCCTCCGGGGAAGCAACGGAGCCCTCCCCGGCCCCCGCGGACACGACGGCGGCCCGCCGGGAGTTCGCCGCCCTGGTCGGCGAGTTCCGCCGCACCGCCGTCCTCGTGCCGCTCGACGGCGACGACGAGGCACCCCTGACCGGTGACCTCGGCGGCGTCCGCTGGATCTACACCTTCACGGACGAGGCGGCCCTCGCCCGATTCGCGATCGCGAGGGGGCAACAGGACCGGGAGTGGACGTACCGACAGGTGCTCGGAGCGCGGCTGCTGGATGTGGCCGTCCCCGCCGCCGGGGTGCCGTGCGGCGTGGCCGTCGACGTCGGAAGCGAGGACGGCGTGCTCCTGCCGCCGGTGGCGGGGGTCGTGCCGGAGGCGGTGGCGGTGCACACGTACGACGACGGGGAGGCACGGCGGTGACCGCCGGCGACGGCAAGGACCTCAAGGCCGAGGGGCTGGACCTGATCACCCAGGGCATCACACTGACCCTGGAGGAGCTGCGCGAACTCGGCATGATCGGGGAGGCCGGGGCCGGGCGAGGCTTTTCGGACATCGCCCTGTCCGGTCTGGAACTGGGGCACGCAGGCCTGACCTCGGCCTTCGCGTCCTTCTGCGAGCGCTGGGAGTGGGGCGTGCGCGCGCTGGTGATCGAGGGCAACAGGTTCGCGGACGCAGTGGGGCTCGCGGCGGGCACGCTGTACGAGACCGACCAGTACGTCGAGGGCATGATGAAGGTCGCGGCCAACTCCTTGGTCGGCAACCCGCACGCGACCGAAGAAGAGATCACCAGCAAGAGCTGGACGCAGCTGGGCGCCGAGACCGCCGGTGCCTACCTGAATCCGGACTACAGCAAGGAGTCCTTCGAGCAGGCCTGGGCCAACAGCAAGCAGGGCTGGATGGACGCGAGCCGGGACATGATGACGTCGCAGATGATGACGTCCGACATGAGCCTGATGAATCCGCAGCAGGGCATGACCGACGAGCAGTACGAGGCCCTGCTCGACGCGGCCTTCGGGCCGTCGGCGGAAGAGCGTGCCCAGGCGGCCCAGCAGCAGCCCCAGCAGAACGGAAACGCGGGCTGATGGGACTGGACGACCTCGTCAACGACGGGCTCGGCACGCTGGAGGACGGCTGGGAGGCGGGCAAGAAGCTCGTCGGCGAGGGCATCGACAAGGGCACCGACCTCGTCGGGGCGGGTCTGGAGAAGGTCGGCGCCGAGGGCTGGGCGGACAAGGTCGAGGACCTCGGCGACGCATGGGCCTCCGACCTGGGCGCCACGCCGGGTGAACAGCAGCTCGGGCAGACCGACCAGGCCAACGAGCTGATCCACGGCGACCCGGAGACGATCCGGTCCAGTGCCAAGCACCTCAAGGACTTCCACAAGGCCTTCGACAAGGTCGGCGACGGGATGCGCAAGCTGGACTCCTCGTCGTGGAAGGGCAAGGCAGCGGACACGTTCCGCAAGAAGTTCGCCATGCATCCCACCAAGTGGAGGCACGCGGCGGACGCCTGCGACAAGGCGGCCAAGGCGCTGGAGTCGTACGCCGATACGGTCAAGTGGGCCCAGGGCCAGGCCAGGGAAGCCGTGGAGCTGTACACCAAGGGCCGGAAAGCCTCCAAGGAGGCCGTGGAGGCGTACAACAAGCGCGTCGACGCCTACAACGCCGCAGTGAAGGCCAACGAGGACCCGGGCCCGCGTCCGGAGCCCTTCAAGGACCCGGGCACGGCCGACATCAAACGCGCCCACGAGGTCCTGTCCGAGGCGCGGCGGCAGCGCAACGACGCCGGCCGCACGGCCGCGGACTCGGTGCGCGCCGCCCTGGAGCACGCGCCCGCCGAACCGCCGCCGCTGAACCGGCTCACGGCGAACGTCCTCGACAACGCGGTGGCGACCGCCACGGAACTCACCCATGTCGTCGGCGGCGTGGTCAAGGGCACCGCCGGGATCGTCTCCTTCGTGCGCGGAGTGGTCCCGTTCGACCCGTACAACGTCACGCACCCGGCCGAGTACCTGCAGAACGTCAGCATGACGCTCTCCGGCCTGGCCTCCGCCGCCGCCCACCCCGACCGGACACTGAAGTCGGCCTGGGAGGGCTTCAAGAAGGACCCCTCCGAAGGGGTCGGCCGGCTGATCCCCGAACTCCTCGGCACCAAGGGCCTGGGCCTGGCCCGAGGCGGCCTGCGGCTGGCGGCGCGGGAAGGGATGGAACAGGCGGCGGAGACGGGGGGACGGTCGGCGCGCGGGGCGTCCGAGGCGGACCCGCCGGCCAACGCCCGCCAGGACGGCGCCAAGGTGAGCACGGGCACGGACCCTGTCGACCTGGCCACCGGCAAGATGTACCTGCCGCAGACGGACGTCGAACTGCCGGGAGCCCTGCCCCTGGTCCTCGAACGCCGCGTCGAGTCCGGCTACCGTCTCGGCCGCTGGTTCGGCCCCTCCTGGTCCTCCACCCTCGACCAGCGCCTGGAGATCGACTCCGAGGGCGTCGTGCTCGTCACCGAGGACGGCATGCTGCTGGCCTACCCCCATCCGGCCCCCGGTGTGCCCACCCTCCCCAGCCACGGCCCCCGCTGGCCCCTCGCCCGTGAGGACGGTGGCTATACGGTCACCGACCCGAAGACCGGCCGCGTCCGCCATTTCGCCGACCGAGGCGAGCACCTCGCGGTCCTGGAACAGATCGACGACCGCAACGGCCACTGGATCACGTTCGAGCACGACGGCGACGGCACGCCGCTGGCCGTGTCCTCCAGCGGCGGCCACGAGATCCGCGTAACGACGCACGCGGGCAGGATCACGGCGCTCCACCTGGCCGGCACCGAACTCAAGCGCTACGGCTACACCGACGGCCATCTCACCGAGGTCGTCAACTCGTCCGGCCTGCCACTCCGCTTCACGTATGACGAAGCGGGCCGCGTGACGTCCTGGACGGACACCAACGGCCGCGGTTACCGCTACGAGTACGACGACCGCGACCGCTGCATCGCCGAGGGCGGGCCGGAAGGCCACATGACCCTGCGCCTCACCTATGGCGACAGGGACCCGGAGACCGGACTCCGCACGACCACGACCGTCACCGGTGACGGTCACACCCGCCGGTTCCTGATCAACGACGCCAGCCAGGTGGTGGCCGAGACCGACCCGCTGGGCGCGGTCACCCGCTACGTCCGCGACCGCTACGACCGCCTGCTGTCCCGCACCGACCCCCTGGGCAACACCACGTCCTTCCACTACGACGACGCCGGCAACCTGACCTGCGTCACCCGCCCGGACGGCCGGGAGACGAGAGCGGAGTA
Source organism: Streptomyces hamibioticus (assembly GCF_047946815.1). Lineage (NCBI taxonomy): Bacteria > Bacillati > Actinomycetota > Actinomycetes > Kitasatosporales > Streptomycetaceae > Streptomyces > Streptomyces hamibioticus. The sequence continues at coordinate 2,699,321 of NZ_JBKKQY010000001.1, read as the reverse complement.
CAACGCCCTCGGCCTGCCGGTGAAGGTCGTCAACGCCGACGGCACGGTCTGGCGCCAGACGTACGACGACCGCGGCAACCGCACCTCGGTCACCGACCCGTCCGGGCAGACGAGCCGCTTCACGTACGACGAGGCAGGCCGCCTCACCTCCGTCACCGACCCGCTCGGCCACACGACCAGGGTCCGCTGCGACGCGGCCGGCCTCCCGGTGTCCGTCACGGATCCGCTGGGCGCGGTCACGACGTACGAACGGGACGCACTCGGCCGCCCGGTGACCGTGACGGACCCGGCCGGGGCGGCGACCCGGCTGGAGTGGTCGGTGGAGGGCCACCTGCTGCGCCGTACGGCCCCCGACGGCACGACGGAGTCCTGGACCTACGACGGCGAGGGCAACTGCACCAGCCACACCGACCCGCTGGGCGGCGTGACCCGGTTCGAGTACACGCACTTCGACCTGCTCACCGCCCGCACGGGCCCGGACGGGGTCCGCTACGAGTTCGAGCACGACACGGAACTGCGCCTGACGAAGGTCAGGAACCCGCAGGGCCTGACGTGGACGTACGAGTACGACCCGGCCGGACACCTGACCGCGGAAACGGACTTCGACGACCGCACCCTCACCTACACCCACGACCCGGCGGGCCGACTGACCTCCCGCACGGACGCGCTGGGCCAGGTGACCCGCTTCGAGCACAACGACCTCGGTCAGGTGATCCGCAAGGACGCCGCGGGCCGGGTCACGACGTACGCCTACGACTTCACGGACGGCCTGGCCCAGGCAACGGGCCCGGACGGCACGACGCTCACCATCCTCCGGGACCGCCACGGCAGGGTGCGCGAGGAGACGGTCGACGGCCGCACGCTGACGTACACGTACGACGCCCTGGGCCGCCGCACGGGTCGTACGACCCCCACCGGGGCGACGACGACGTGGACGTACGACGCGGCGGGCCGCAGAACGGACCTGGTGGCGTCAGGCCGCCCCATAGACGTCACGTACGACGCGGCGGGCCGCGAACTGACCCGGCGCATCGGAGATACGTTCACCCTGGACCACACGTTCGACGCCCTCGGCCGCCTCACCGCCCAGTCGGTCACGGGCGCCGGCGGCCGCACGGTCCAGCACCGGGCCTACGCCTACCGCGCCGACGGCAACCTCATCGGCATCGACGACCACCTCGACGGCTCCCGGCGCTTCGACCTCGACGCGGTGGGCCGCGTGACGGCGGTCCACGCCGCGAACTGGACGGAGACGTACGCCTACGACGCGGCCGGCAACCAGACGTCGGCGTCCTGGCCGTCCTCCCACCCGGGCGCGGAGGCCGCCGGCGAGCGCACGTACACCGGCACCCGCATCACCCGCGCGGGCCGCGTCCGCTACGAACACGACGCCCTGGGCCGCATCACTCTGCGCCAGAAGACCCGCGTGTCCCGCAAGCCGGACACCTGGCGCTACGAGTGGGACGCCGAGGACCGCCTCACCTCGGTGACCACCCCGGACGGCACCCGCTGGCACTACACGTACGACCCGTTGGGCCGCCGCACGGCCAAACTCCGCCTGGCGGAGGACGGCGAAACGGTCGTGGAACGGGTGACCTTCACCTGGGACGGCACGACCCTCTGCGAACAGACCACAACCTCACCCGACCTCCCCCACCCGGTCACCCTCACCTGGGACCACGAGGGCCTGCGCCCCATCGCCCAGACGGAACGCATCCTGACCGGCGAAGCGTCCCAGCAGGAAATCGACTCCCGCTTCTTCGCCATAGTCACCGACCTCGTCGGCACCCCCAGCGAACTGATCGACGAACGGGGGGAGATCGCCTGGCGAACACGAAGCACTTTGTGGGGCACGACCGCCTGGTCGGTCGACAGCGCCACCTACACGCCTCTGCGGTTCCCCGGCCAGTACTACGACCCCGAGACGGGACTTCACTACAACTACTTCCGTCATTACGATCCAGAATCCGCCCGTTACGTCAGTCTCGACCCACTCGGTTTGCTGCCGGCGCCCAATCCAGCCGCTTATGTTGGTAATCCACAGACCTGGACCGATCCGATGGGTCTGGCCCCTGGCTGCCAGGGGACCGTTTGGGGAGATATCAAGCCCACGCAGCCGAACTATCCAGGCACTGAACTTCCGCGGTCCTTTGAGCTGCAGGCCGGGGAGACTCGCGTTTGGGTCCACGGCAATGCGACCAAGCATCTGAACGAATATGCTCAGGGCAGGATCTCCGCAATGGCCAGCCCCGAGCAAGTGGGCCTCATCAATCAAGTGCAGTTGCGAAGCCTCCAAGAAGCGGTCGCCGCGGCAACAAAGGATGGCGTACCATTGGGAAGGTTGGTCGAGTCCGGAGATTGGGAGCTTAAATTCAATAAGCGACCGGAGGAACCACTGCCTGCTCTCGTACACGCACTCTACAAGGGGTAAGAATCCGTTGGTCAAGGTCGTCGGGGTGCATGATTGCTGTCCTGTGGTCGCTGAAATCGACCCGTATATTCCATTGACTGTCACTTGGGGAACTGCAAGTGGACAGCAGCCGCTTTACTGGAGGATTACTGGGAGCGCGGGCGGCGAACTAGAAATTAAAGTCGATCCAGAAGTCGGCGCCTTGCTGGAATTGATCGTTATTGATGAGCCACCCGTGTGGTTGAGGGAGACGTCGTCCAGGTCGCTTCCCCCGCCGGAGCGTGGAATCCCTGTTTTTGACTGCTCGCCTTGGGGGATTGTTGCGAACCCGGATTATTCCACGTTTGCGTCAAGGGTTGTGACGTCGACGAACGAACTGGCGATCTCTCGAGAGCGGGACGTCGTGTGTGTATTCTTTTCCATGGCACGTCCCGCGCGGGTCCTGAACTGTGAAGACGCGCAGGTTCAGGTGGCGGAGGACGGCTCCTTGGTGGCTGTTGCGGTTCGCCTCTCGAGTCAAAGCTAATGATCAAGTGGTGAACTGAGCGATCTCGTCTGCCCCGCACGGGCCGTACGTCAGTCCGGACGGGTCCTCGCCTCTGCCGCGCGCATCCGCTATCGCCGCATCGCCGCAAGAAGGGCCGAGCCTTCGCCGCCCGCACGGCACATCGCTGCGCAGGACCTGGCCGGTGACGAAGCAGCGCTTTGGGAGGGGAGCCAGGTTCACCCGGCGCCGGCGCTGATCGAGGGCCTTCCACAGGGCGAAATCCACCGCTGCTTCCTGTCGGGCTGGGGCGTCCGCGCCCATAGCTCCACCGATCTGCCGTTCGAAATCGCCTTCTGCTTCCGCTGTCACGCTGCTCACACCTGGGGGCCGGACCTGGCCATCGAGCACCGGGGAGACACCTTCGACCCCGACGGTCCCGCCGCCGTCGAACCACTCCGCCGATTCCGTTCCTGCGCGACCGGCTGACGGCACGCCCTTCGCTGCGTGACGCTCGCTGCAGCCTGCGTGCAGGGCTCGCAATCGTGGGAATCCCAGAGCTGTCCAGGCGTCTGCACCTCCTTGGCCGTCCGGCCCTTGCTGTCGACGCGGGGGCTTCGGCGGTGTTCCGGACACTCGCGGCCTCGCCTGCGTTGCCGAGCAAGATGCTCAACCTGTCCCGTTTTGCCGCGACTTGTGGAACACAAGTTGTTCCACAGCTGCGGAAACGCTGTTCTCCGGTCACAGACGCGTGGATACAGTGCTCGGGTAGTCACGCTGTGAAGTCGTCGGGATGTGCCGGAGTGATGCCGGCCCGTCCGTGGGGCCTGGGGAGACGGGGAGCCGCGCGTGTCAACTGCCATCGCCGTGACCAGCGCCGACATGGCGCTGCCGCCGCTGGACGAACGGACCATGCCCGCGGTCGTGCTCCAGGACGTCGACCGGCGGCCCCTGGCGCAGGTGCTGGCCGAGGTGCAGGCGCTGGTCGACCAGCACGGGCACCTGATCGTCGTGTGCTCGCAGGCCGCCCCGCCCGGTGTGGAGCGGCGGCTGTACACCGTCCGGTCGCTGCTGGAGAGCGACCGCATCGCCCTGTTCCGGCCGTCGCTGCCCCCGCTCGCCGTCGCCGTCCTCGCCCGCCAGCTGCGGCAGCTCGCCTCCTGCGACCTCGGCCCCGGCGTGCTGGCCTCGGCCGGCCGGCTGCTCACCCACTACGTGCACGCCGGCGGGCTGCTCGGTTCCGTCGCCCGGCTCGACCGGGTCCCCGTCGGGCTGAAGTCGCACGCCAAGTCCTGGATGCCGGGCAGTCAGTTCGGGGTGCTCGCCCATCCCGAGCCGCAGCTCGTGCGGATGGGGCCGGAGGCCGCCCTGCCCGGCCCGGAGTTCGGTACCTGGATGCTGGTGGCCAAGGGCCAGCTCCAGTCCGACTGGGTCACCGGGACCCTCGCGCCGTCATGGAACGTGACGGGGCTGCGGGAGAGCCCGCTGCCCGCCGAGTCGGCCCGGTGGTGGGGGACCGGGAAGCTGGTCGAGTTCTGCTCCTTCCTGCCCGACCTGTCCGTCCTCTACCAACTGGTCGCCTCGGTACGGCAGAACAGCTGCCACTGGTGCGGCATCGCCGTCATCGGCGACCGGTGCGTGTTCTGCTCCGCGACCCCGCCCCCCGTCCACGACGACCGGCACCAGCTGAGCCGGGCGCCCGCCCGCGCCCTCCGGTACGACGAGAGACGCATGCTCACCGGGTGAGCGGGGGCCGGAACCCGAGCCGGCGTCCGCCCCCGCCCCGATATCCGACCGCGCACGACCGACACCCCCCAACGAGGTTCTTCGGCCCATGAACTCCCGTCAGCGCCGCGGCGTGATCCTCCTGATCCTGTCCGTCGTCTGCGCCCTGGGCGCCTTCGCCGGTGTGCTGTCCGTCATCAACGACGTGAAGTCGAAGGTCGGGCCGGAGGTGACCGCCTATCGGGTCAAGTCCGAGGTCAAGCCCTACACGGCGCTCAGTGCGGGTCAGTTCGAGAAGGTGCGGATGCCCGAGCGCTGGCTCTCCGAGAACGCGGTCACCGATCTCTCCCGCATCCGCGGCAAGATCGCCGTGACGACGTTGAAGGAGGGCTCGCTGCTGCAGAGCGACATGATCGTCGACCAGCCCGCCCTGCGGCCCGGGCAGCAGGAGGTCGCCATCATGATCGACGCGGCGACCGGCGTGGCCGGCAAGATCACGCCCGGTTCCGCCGTCAACGTGTACGCCACCTTCGAGGGCGAGCGCGAGGGCGACCCCGACCAGTCCAAGATCATCGTGACCAACGCCAGGGTCCTCGACGTCGGCGACCTCACCGCACTGGAGCCCGACCGCGGCAGCCGCGACCGGCAGCCCACCGAAGCCGTCCCGATCACCTTCGCCCTGTCCACCCTCGACGCCCAGCGCCTCACCTACGCCGAGTCCTTCGCCGAGCGGGTCCGGCTCGCGCTGGTGGCACCCGGCGGCGACACCGCGGTCTCCGACGAGGACCGGACGTACGAACTCGCCAAGGACAAGTGAGAGGCCCGCATGCCCACGAGGATCCTCCCGGCGGTCGGTGACGCGGACGCGGCCCGGTCCATCACGACGCTGCTCAGCCAGCTCCCGGACGCCGAACCGGTGGCCCCGGTCACCGACTCCACCCAGCTCGTCGACACCCTCGCCCGGCTCGCCGCCGAGTCGGTCGACGAACTGCCCGAGGTCGTCGTCGTCCACGAGCGGATCGGCCCGGTCCCGGCCCTGGAACTGATCCGCGAGGTCGCCCTGCGCTTCCCGGCCGTCGGCGTCATCCTCGTCACCTCGGACGCCGGACCCGGCCTGTTCCAGGCCGCCATGGACTACGGCGCCCGCGGCCTGGTCGCCCAGCCGCTCAGCTACGAGGAACTCGCCAGCCGCGTCCAGGCGGTCGCCCAGTGGTCGGTCGGCGTACGCCGGCACCTGGGCAGCGGCGGCGACGTGTTCACCGGCGCCGGCGGCACCGTCGTCACCGTCAGCGGCGCCAAGGGCGGTGTGGGCGCCACCGTCACCGCGATCCAGCTCGCCCTCGCCGCCCAGGCCTCCGGCCGCCCCGCGGCCCTGCTCGACATGGACCTCCAGGCCGGTGACATCGCCTCCTACCTGGACGTCCAGTTCCGCCGCTCGGTCGCCGACCTGGCCACCATCACCGACATCTCCCCCCGCGTCCTGGCCGACGCCGTCTTCCGGCACGACACCGGCGTCGCCCTGCTCCTCGCCCCCGCCGAGGGCGAACGCGGCGAGGACGTCACCGACCGCGCCGCCCGCCAGATCATCAGCGCCCTGCGCTCCCGCTACGAGGTCGTCGTCGTCGACTGCGGCGCCCAGCTCGGCGGGGCCGGCGCGGCGGCCGTCGAGATGGCCGACACCGCGCTGCTGGTCACCACCCCGGACGTGGTCGCCGTGCGGGGCGCCAAGCGCGCGGTGCGGATGTGGGACCGGCTCCAGATCCGCAAGGCCGAGGAGACCACCGTCGTCGTCAACCGGCATACCCGGGGCACGGAGATCCAGCCCGTGCTCATCCAGCGGATCACCGGCACCGCGGTCGCCGCCACCACCGTCCCCGCGGCCTTCAAGGAACTCCAGGGCGCCGTCGACGCCGGCCGCCTGCACGAGCTGGAGAACAAGAGCACCGTGAAGCAGGCGCTGTGGGGCCTCGCCGGTGAACTCGGCCTGGTCAAGGCATCCGGGGGCGCCCACAAGGCCGGCCGGCTCCGCGGGGACCGCGCCTCGGTGAGCCTCCGGCGGCGCAGGGAGGGCGGGGGATGAGCCCCTTGCGCGGCGGAGGCGGGGACCGGGGCCAGGTCACCATCGAGTTCCTCGGCATGATCCCGACGATCATCGCCACGCTGGTGGTGCTGTGGCAGCTCGTGCTCGTGGGATACACGTTCACGCTCGCGGGTAATGCTGCCGACGAGGCCGTACGGGCGGGCACGGCGGCGAGCCCGGGGGAGCGGCAGGGCGCCTGCCGGGCGGCCGGCCTGGAGAAGCTGCCGGGCGCCTGGGAGGGGGACGCCGACGTGGACTGCGGCACCGCCGGCGGCTATGTCACGGCCGACGTGACGCTCCGGGTCCCCGTCCTCTTCCCGGGCACGGTCGGCTTCCCGCTCGACGTGCACGGCCACGCGGGCGCGGTCGAGGAGGAGAGGGACTGAGATGCCGTACTCGCCGAGCGGGCGCAGCAGGGACCGGGGGCAGGCCGCCATCGAGTACCTCGGTTTCCTGCCGGTCCTGGTCCTCGTCGCCCTGGCCGCCGTACAGCTCGGCCTGGTCGCCTACACCGCCCAGCAGGCGGGCACCGCCGCGCGGGCCGGCGCCCGCAGCGCCTCGCTCGACGAGAGCGCCCAGGCGGCGTGCGCGGCGGCCGTCAGCGGCTGGCTGGCCGACGGCACCGACTGCCCGGAGGCGTACGGCGGCGACGAGGTGACGGTCACCGCCAGCGTCGACATCCCGTCCGTCGTCCCGGGCTGGGACTTCGGGGACGCCACCAGGACCGCGACCATGCCGCTCGACCGATGACAGAGCCCGCGACCGAGCCCGTGACCGAGTACGTGACCGAGTACGTGACCGAGTACGAGGAGCCGGACGCATGAGCCTGCGCGCACGCATCCACTCGCCCGAGGAGCACGCCGGCCGGGGCGAGGACGGCCACCTGGTCGCCTCGTACCGCACCAAGCTCCTGGAGGAGATCGACCTCGCGGAGATGAGCGGGCTGGCCGCCGCCGAGCGCCGCGCCCGGCTGGAGCGCGTGCTCGGCCACATCATCAGCCGCGAAGGACCGGTCCTGTCCACCGTCGAGCGCTCCCAGCTGATCCGCCGGGTCGTCGACGAGGCCCTCGGCCTCGGCATCCTGGAACCCCTGCTGGAGGACGCCTCGATCACGGAGATCATGGTCAACGGCCCGGACGCCATCTTCGTCGAGCGCGGCGGACGGGTGGAGCAGCTCCCGCTCCGCTTCGCCTCCCACGACCAGCTGATGCAGACCATCGAGCGCATCGTCTCCACGGTCAACCGGCGCGTCGACGAGTCCAACCCGATGGTCGACGCCCGCCTGCCGTCCGGCGAGCGCGTCAACGTCATCATCCCGCCGCTGTCCCTGACCGGCGCCACGCTCACCATCCGCCGCTTCCCGCGCTCCTTCACGCTCCAGGAACTGGTCGGCCTCGGCTCGCTCGACGAGCACATGGTGTACCTGCTCGCGGGGCTGGTGCAGGCCAGGTTCAACATCATCGTCTCGGGCGCGACCGGCACCGGAAAGACCACCCTGCTCAACGCGCTCTCCGGCCTCATCCCCGAGTCCGAACGCATCATCACCATCGAGGACTCCGCGGAACTCCAGCTCCAGCAGAGCCACGTCATCCGCCTGGAGTCCCGCCCGCCGAACGTCGAGGGCCAGGGCCGGGTGACGATCCGCGACCTGGTCCGCAACTCGCTGCGCATGCGCCCCGACCGCATCGTCGTCGGCGAGGTCCGCGGCGGCGAGTCCCTCGACATGCTCCAGGCGATGTCCACCGGCCACGACGGCTCGCTCGCCACCGTCCACGCCAACAGCGCCGAGGACGCCCTGATGCGCCTGCAGACCCTGGCCTCCATGTCCGACGTCGAGGTGCCCTTCGTCGCGCTCCACGACCAGATCAACAGCGCCGTCGACGTCATCGTGCAGCTCACCCGGTTCGCCGACGGCGCCCGCCGCATCACCGAGATCGCCCTGCTGACCAGCCACGGCGGCGAGCCCTACCGCCTGAACACGGTGGCCCGCTTCCACGCGCAGCCCATGACCCCGGACGGCCGGATCCACGGCGCCTTCGAGCACCACCCCCTCCCGCGCCGCACCGCCGACCGCCTCTACATGGCGAGCCAGCCCGTCCCCCAGGCGTTCGGCGTCGCCCACAGCGCGACCCAGCTCGCCACCCGAGAAGCAGGCAGGTAGGTACCGACCGCATGGAACCGGAACCCACGGCAGCGATGGAACTGCCCACCCTCGTCACCCTCACCACCGGCATCACGCTGCTGACCTGCGCCCTGGCCGTGGCGGGCCTGCACTCCTACGCGGCCGGCCGCGCCCAGCGACAGGCCCTCGTCGACCGCCTCTCCGCCGCCGGCCACGCCCCGCTCACCGGCCGCCGGCGACACTTCCCGAACCTCGACCGGCGGCTGCGCCGCACCCGCCTCGGCCGCAGCCTCGAACTGCGGCTGTCCGCCACCGGCCTGGACATCACCCCCGGCGAGTTCACCGTCTACATGCTCGCCGGGGTCGCGGGCCTGTGGCTGACCGGCCACGCGGCCCTCGCCCCCTTCTTCGGGCCGCTCGCCGGCCTGCTGGGGATCTGGCTGGCGGTGCAGTTCCTCAACTGGCAGCGCCAGAAACGCATCGAGAGATTCATCAGCCAACTGCCCGAGCTGGCCCGCATCCTGGCCAACGCCACCCAGGCCGGACTCGCCCTGCGCACCGCCATCGGCATGGCCGCGGAGGAGCTGGAGGCCCCGGCCGGCCAGGAACTGGGCAAGGTGGCGGCACAGCTGGCGGTCGGCGCGTCCCTGGACGAGGCGCTCGGCGAACTCGCCGACCGCCTCCCCTCCCGCGAGCTGGTCGTCCTGGTCACCACGCTGGTCCTCTCCAACCGCGCGGGCGGCCAGGTGGTCAGCGCGCTGCGCAACCTGACGGAGACCCTGGAGGAGCGCAAGGAGACCCGGCGCGAGATCCGCACCCAGCTCTCCCAGGTGAACATGACGTCGTACGCCGTCCCCGTCCTCGGCATCGGCTCCCTGCTGCTGATGAACGGAGTGAAGGACGGCGCCCTGGAGCGCATGACGGGCTCCCCGGCCGGCCAGGCGGCGGTGATCGTCGCCTTCGCCCTCTACGTGGTCGGCTTCGTCCTCATCCGCCGGATGTCCCGGATCGACGTGTAGAGGGGGAGCCGATGGGACTTCTGCTGGCCCTGCTGATGGGCCTCGCCGTCTGGGGCGTCTTCGCCGGCATCCGCATGTACCGCGCGGAGGCGAAACTCCCCGGGGACCTGCTGCTCGCCCTGGAGGTCGGCGCCACCCGCACCGGCGCCGTCGACTCGCTGATCGACCGCCTGGGCATGCGCTACGCCCCCGCCGTCCTGCGCCTGATGGGCCCGCGGCAGGTCGCCAGGTACCGCCGCCGGATCGACCTCGCGGGCAACCCGGGCGGCCTGACCCTCGACCGCTACGCGGCCCGCCGGGCGGTCTACGGCTTCCTGGGCGCGGTCGGCTTCCTCGTCTTCCTGCTCCGCGGCCAGTACCTGGTGGCGCTGCTCCTGCTGGCCTTCGGCGCCTTCTGGACGGAGGTCGGCATCTGGTCGGCGATCCGGGTCCGCAAGGACGAGATCGAGCGCACGCTCCCCGACTTCCTGGACGTCCTCGCGGTCGTGGTCAGCGCGGGCCTCGGCTTCCGCCAGGCCCTGGACCGGGTGGCAAGCCGTTACGAGGGGCCCTGGGCGGACGAACTGCGCATCACGCTCCGCCAGATGGACCTCGGCATGAGCCGCCGCCAGGCCTTCGCGGAACTGCGCCGCCGCAACGACTCCGAACAGGTGGCGATGTTCGTCACGGCCCTGCAGCAGGGCGAGGAACTGGGCGCCCCGATCGTCGACACGCTGGTCTCCCTGGCCAAGGACATGCGCCGCACGGACGCCCAGAACGCCCGGCGCAAGGCGGCGCGGGCGGTGCCCAAGGCGACGTTGATGATCACCACGTTCATGGTGCCGGCCACGATGATCCTGCTCGGCGCCGGCCTGATCCTCGGCTCGGGGACGGACTTCGGGACGATCACCGGTGAGTAGGTGGGGTGGGTGAAGGCGATGGCTGCGACCGAGGTGACGGGCATCCGGCCGGCGGCGCGACGGAGCGCCCTGCGGCGCCGGGCCCGGCAGCACCGGCCGACGCAGGACCCGAGACCCGGCGACGACGCCCGAGCGGACGTACCGGGCCCCTCGGCGACGGCTGCCGGCTACCGGCTGGACCAGCGGCCCGCCCCCGCCGCCCCCGCGGCTCCGGCCGCTCCGGCGATGGCGCTCCAGGTGAACGCCCTCCAGGCCCTGTGCCGCCAGGTCTTCGGCTTCCGGCTGGCGATGATCGCCGTGGCGGCCCCCGCCGCGCTCCTCAACGCCAACCCCGGCCTGGGCGCCCGTCTGGTCGGCGCCGCGGTGGTCGTCACGTTCATGGGCTCGTACCTGCTCTTCCGCGACTGGGAACGCTTCGGCCCTCTCCTGCTGCGCCACCCCACCCTCCTGGCGGTGGACACCCTGTTCGGCGCCCTGCTCCTCGTCTCGGCGGGCCCGGAGGCGCCGTTGGCGTACGTCAGCCTCTGCACCCCGCTGCTGGCGGGCCTGGTCTACAGCTGGCGCGGAGCGGCGATCTTCGCCTCCCTCCAGTCCCTGATCCTTCTCCTGGTCCACGCGGCACTGGAGCAGCCGAACCCGTCCGTCGCGGAGATGTCCCTGCTGCCCGGTCTCTGCGTCATCGCGGGCGCGGTCGGTTCCAGCCTGCGCAACCTTCTCCTCCGCTTCGGCAGCGCCACCGAGGCCCTGACGGCGGTGCGGGCCCGCCTGGCCGTCACCGAGGCGGTGAGCGCCGAACGCGCCCGCCTGGCCCGCGAGCTGCACGACTCGGTGGCCAAGACCCTGCACGGCGTGGCCCTGGCCGCGGACGGCCTCGCCGCCTCGGCGGGCGCCGACCGCACGGACCCGGCGCGGGTACGGCGGCAGGCGGAACTCATCGCCCGTTCGGCCCGCAGGGCGGCGGCCGAGTCCCGCGAACTCCTGGCGGACCTGCGCCACGAGCCGGCCCCGGGGCAGGCCACGGACGTACTGGCGGAACTGCGCGCACACACGGAGCAGTTCGGCATCCGCACAGGCGTCCGCACGACCTACGAGGCCCTGCCGGCCCCGGCCCCCACGGTCCCTCCCGCGGTGGCCCGCCACCTCCTCTCCATCGCCGGAGAGGCGATGGAGAACGCACACCGCCACGCGTCCCCGACCCGTGTCGAGGTACGGGCGGGCTTCGACGGCGACCTGCTGAGCATCAGCGTGTACGACGACGGCACCGGCCTGCCGCCGGACCTGACCCTCGAAGACCTGCGCAGCTCGGGCCACTTCGGCCTGGTCGGCATGGCCGAACGCGCGGCGTCGCTGGGCGCCCGCCTCCGCATCGGCCGGGGCGACCACCCGAGGGGGACGGAGGTCCGCCTGGACCTGCGGTTGACGGGAGGGGAAACGTGAACGCGAACGGGACCGGTGAGCGCGCGATCCCGCCCCACGTACCGCAATCCCCACCACTGCGGTTGATCGTGGCCGACGACAACCCGGTCGTCCGGGCCGGACTCACCGCGCTGCTGTCGGACCGCGAGGACATCACCGTCGTGGCCGAGGCGGCGGACGGCCGCCAGGCCTGCGAAGCCGCCCGGCTGCACCGGCCCGACCTCGTCCTGCTGGACGTCCGCATGCCCGGGGTGGACGGCATCTCGGCCCTCCCGTACCTGGTCCGGATCGCCCCGGTGATGATGCTGACGTACAGCGGGGAGTCGGAGATCGTCCAGGAGGCCCTGCGGCTGGGGGCGGGCGGCTACCTGGTGCACGGCGAGTTCACGGCGGAGCAGCTGGTGACGGCGGTACGGGACATCACGCGGGGCAGGACGCATGTCACGCCGACGGCGGCGGGCGCGCTGCTGGCCCAGCTCCGGGAGAGTAGCGGACGGAGTGCGACTGCACACGAGTTTCGCCCTGAACGCCCCCTAAATTCTGGGGTTAACGCCATCCCCCTTTCACAAGTGCAACCACCTGTGGGACAGTCGTCGGAACGGGCAGACAGGCCGCGGGTGGGATTCGGGCTCAGCGTGAGGGAGGCGGAGATCATGGACCTCATCGCATCCGGCATGACCAACCAGCAGATCGCCGCGGCGTGCTTCATCAGCGAGAAGACGGTCAAGAACCACATCAACCGGATCTTCGCCAAGCTCCACAGCACCAGCCGCTCCGAGGCCGCCGCCAAGTGGCTGGGCACGGCACCGGATTCCCGACGAGGCCTGGAGTGACCCGTGGTGATCAATGGGGGGACGAACAAGCGACGTGGGGCCGCGGATTGGGCCCGGGATTGGGCCCTGGGGCCCTCGATGAGGCGACCGGCCGGGCCGTACCGTCCTGCCGACGACACCGCCACCGCCCACCCGGGAGGAACCCCCCATGTCCAACTGGCTGACCACCGCCCTCACCCGCCTGCACACCCGCGCCGCCCACGACGACAGGGGCCAGACGGCGGTGGAGTACCTGGGAATCATCGCGGTCGTGGTGGCGATCGTACTGGCCATCACGGGGACGGACATCGGGCAGTCGATCTACGACGCGATCACTCAAAAGATCGCCGAGGTCACGGGCTGACGCGCTACCGCCGTTGCGACGACGGAGGGCAGGCCTTCCCCATCTACATCACGGTGGTGGGGGGCCTGCTTCTTCTTGCGTTCGCGTATTTTGCGGTCGGCCAAGCAGGGGCGAATCGGAACGGGGCTCAGACAGCAGCTGACGCGGCAGCACTCGCGGCTGCTCAGGACTTGCGAGATCAACTCGCCGACAAATGGGTCGCGGACATGCTCACTCCGGCGAAGTGGCAGGACATCTTCGACGGTAGAGCAACGGAGTTGGAGCCCTCATGCCGGCGTGCTGATCAGCTGGCGGCGAGGAACGATGCCCGAGTGCTGGGTTGCACACCCGAAGGTCTCCTGGGTTTCAGGGTCGAGGTGCAAACGAACAGGCCGGTCGGCGATTCCATCGTCGACGGAACGGAGGACTGGAAATCGGTTGCGGAAGCCACTGCCGTGGTCGAGCCCCGTTGCACGTTCGAAGTCCCCGCCGAGGGCAACAGGGACACTTTGCCTCCACTCACTTGTGAGCATCGCGTCTGGGACCTGGACCCCGAGCAACTGGACGACATTCCCGAAGCTCACGATCTCTTCGACGTCCACTTGGCCGACTAGCAAGCGAATGATGAGGATGAAGGAAGCGGACTCATGAGCATTCGGATCACTACTCAGGTCAAAAGAGGGCTGGTGGCGTTGACCGTTGCGACGGGACTGGCTCTCGGTGTGGCCGGCTGCGGTGGTGGAGGTGACGAAGAGCCGGATGCTCGGACAAGCACCTCCTCCGACAGCGGGTCCAAGCCGAGTGCTCAGGAGGGACCGTCCGAGGAGACGTTGGCAGAACTGAAGGGCTCGAACGGGCTGCTGCTTCAGATCACCTCCGCTCAGCGGGACTCTGGCGGATTCGTCACGGTGAACGGCAATCTGAAGAATGACGCGGCGAAAGGCACGGTGGTCCCTGCCGCGCTGAGCGGCAACGAAACTGAGATCGTCAGGAACGGCAGGTCACTGGGTGGCGCCACGCTCGTCGACTCGAAGGGCAAGAAGCGCTACTACGTGCTGCGTGACACGGATGGCCGACCGCTCACGACGACTGGCTTCTCCACGATCAAGGCCGGTGACAGCGTGGCTGTATTCATGCAGTTTCCAGCTCCGCCGACGAGCACGACGGACGTCACCCTCCAACTGCCGACCTTCGCCAGCGCCACCATCACGATCTCCGGGTGAGCCTCACCATGACCGCGACCCCACGTCTCGCCCTGGTTCTCACCGCCGCCACAGTCATGGTCGTCACCCAGGTCCACGGCCCGGCGGCCGCCCACGCCGCCGACGGCCCCAGCGTCCCCCCCGGCACCGAAGCCACCGCCTCCGCCCCCGTGGACGTGGACCCCAACGACCCGGATCTGAAGCTTCCGGACGGGGCCACGCTCGCTCGGGCCAAGGTGCTGGACATCAAGTCGGTCGTCGAGGACCAGAGTGGTGACGAGCGCCGTGAGGACACCAACACGAAGGTGACCTTCGCCCTTCAGGCCGAGGTGCTGTTCGGCAAGGACAGCGCGAAGCTCAGTGGCGAGTCCAAGTCCCGTATCGCCGGAATCGCCGAGGAGATCAGGACCCAGGGCGCCACAAGAATCCGCGTCTTCGGCTTCACCGACAACCTCGGCTCCTCCGCCCACGGAGACGTCCTGTCGAAGCAGCGCGCCAACGCCGTACAGGAAGTCCTGGCCCGGGAACTGAACGACGCCGACATCACCTACGAGGTCCGCGGATACGGCGAGCAGTACCCGATCGCCGACAACTCCACGGAGTCCGGCCGCAAGAAGAACCGCCGGGTCGAGGTGTCGTTCCCGCGTACGGAGGACTGACCGTGGGCCCGGCACGGCGCGGCGGTCGCACGGCGGGCGGCCTCCTGCTCGCCGCACTGACCGCCCTCGCGGCGACCGGCTGCTCGGGCTCCGCCGGCCCCACCGGCGGCTCCGCGGCGAACGAACCCCCGCCGACGACGGCACCCGCCTCGACACAGCCCCCGCGCGCGGCGACCACCTCCCCCGAGTCGCCACCGTCGCCGCCACCGCCGGCCGCGGACGGACACGACGTCGGCGCCTGCGCGGACGGCGACTGCGAAGTCGCGGTGACCGAACCGGTGACCATCCGCTTCGAGGGACCAGGGGGCCGGGCGACCCTCTCCGTGACCGACGTCGGCCCGAACAAGGTGGAGTACACCGTGAAGTCGGGCAACGGCGAAGCCAGGGGCGGGGCGAGCGGACCGGGCAACGGCTGCGTCACCGCCCTGCGCGGCAACGGCAGCGGCACCACGTGCGGCGGCGTCGGCGCCGGCGCACCGAGCCCCCGGCCCGACGCCGTGGTGATCCAGATGTCGGCCGGCCCGGACGGTACGGCGATCCTCCACATCGTGTCGCCCTGACCTCACCGAACCCGCTTGGCGTAGGACCAGGTCACGGCGGTCCTCAGCAGCGGAATCGCGAGCAGCGGGGCGAAGGCGACGGCCCAGACGGTCTGCGCCGTACCGCTCGCCAGGTACGACTGGCTCTCGGTGGTGAACGCGACCACGATCTGCCACGACGCCACCAGGACCAGCACCGCCGACGCGGTCCACGCCAGTGCGGCGACCGCCCGAGGCCTGCGCGGCCGCCGGCGGTCGCCGACCAGCAGCAGCGGCAGCAGGGCCGCCGGCTCCGCCAGCACGGACAGGCCGACGACGTAGACGACACCCCAGCCCGGAATGCCGTAGACGTCGCGCAGTACCTGGCCGCTGTAGCCCACGTAGACCCCGCAGGCCATGGCGGTGCGCCACAACCCGGACGGCAGGGCGCACAGGGCGATGGCGTGCGCGGCCCGGCGGGCCCACACGGGCGCCGGTGCGTGCGGGGCCGGAACGGTGGTGGTGGTCATGACCGACATGCTGTCGCCCGGCGGCCCGGCCGCGCGTCGTCCGCCCCGGCGGAACACGTTCGCCCCCAGGAGGAGTTCACGCCCCTCGGACGGGGCCCTGAGCAGGACTCACGACCTGTACCCGCACCCCTGCCCGAACCCCCCAGCCCGCCATCGCCCCGGCCTCCGCCTCCAGCACATGCCGGGACCGCGGCCGAGGCAGCCCCAGCCGGCCCGGCCGCATCGTGCGCACGGCGATGACGGTGAGCCGTCGGTCGAGATACGCCACGTCGATGGGCATCCGCATCCGGAAGGTGTGCACGCTCGCGGCGGGCGTCAGCAGCAGCGCACCGTCGAGGCCGTCCCGCCCCAACAGGCCGCGGGTGCGCGCCCGGTAGGAGGCGGCGATCTCCAGCGGCACCCTGACGCCGGGTCGGCCCGGCCCCCCGTCCACGACCAGCGTTCCCCGCCCGTCCCGCCAGCGCCGCAGGCTCCGCCTCATGTCCGGCCCACCCCGTCGTCGTCCCCGCCGCCCGCATCCGGACCACCGGTAGTCCGGTACTCCGGTAGTCCGGAACTCCGGCTGTCCGGAACTGCGGGTGTCCGTACTCCCGCTGTCCGGTTCTCCGGTTCTCCGGCTCTCCGGCTCGACCGTACCGAGGTTCGCCGGCCGGCGGCCACGCCCCGGCCGTAATGCCGTTGTCCGTCCGCCCACGCTCGGGTAGGAAGGGCGCATGACCGTACTCGGCGCCGTCTTCCGCCCCCAGCTCGCCCCCGAACGGCTGCGCAGTGTCTGCCGGGTCGCCGACGAGTCGGGGCTCGAGGAGCTGTGGCTGTGGGAGGACTGCTTCCGGGAGGGCGGGATCTCCGCGGCCGGTGCCGCGCTCGCCTGGACCGAGCGGGTCCGGATCGGGGTCGGCCTGCTCCCGGTGCCGCTGCGGAACGTCGCCATCACCGCCATGGAGGCGGCCACGCTCCACCGGATGTTCCCCGGCCGCGCCGTCGTCGGCGTCGGCCACGGGGTGCAGGACTGGATGGGGCAGGTGGGGGCGCGGGTGGAATCGCCCGTGACATTGCTGCGGGAACATCTCGTCGCGCTGCGGGCGCTGTTGCGCGGAGAGCGCGTGACCACGAAGGGGCGGTACGTCGGACTCGACGACGTGGCCCTCGACTGGCCGCCGGACGGTGCCGTCGAGGTGCTCGCCGGTGCCACCGGCCCGCGCTCGCTGCGGCTCGCCGGGGAGGCGGCGGACGGGACGATCCTCACCGCGTCCACCCCGCCGGACGGTGTGCGGCAGGCCCGCCGGCTCATCGACGAGGGGCGCGCCGCCGCCGGGCGGACCGAGCCGCACCGGGTCGTCGTCTATCTCCTCACCGCCACCGGTCCCGGCGCCGAGCAGCGGCTGCGCGCCGAGCTGACCGCGGAGGGCGCCGGTTCGGTGCCCGGTCTCGGCGTCGCCGGGGACGCGGGCGCCGTCGCCGAGGCCGTGCGGCAGGTGGCCGCCGCCGGCGCCGACACGGTGGTCCTGCAGCCGACGGGGGACGAGCCCGATCCCGAGGGGTTCGTGCGCTTCGCGGCGGAGGAGGTCCGCCCGCTGGTGGACCGGCCCGCGCACTGACCGGAACGGGCCCGCCGCGCCCTGCGTCGGGTCCCGCTCCTCCCACCGACCCTGAGAGCATCGGGCCATGGCACAACAGTCACGACGACCGTCCCGCACCTTCGAAGCCCTCGTCGCCGAAGGCGCCTCCGTCCCGACCGAGGGCTGGGACTTCTCCTGGTTCGAGGGCCGGGCCAGCGAGGACCGGCCGTCCTGGGGGTACGCCCGGTCGATGGCCGGGCGGCTCGGCGTTGCCGATGCCGTACTGGACGTGCAGACCGGGGGAGGGGAGGTCCTGGACTTCGCGCTCGGCGTCGCCGGACGGGAGGCGCGGGCGCCCCGGCTCGTCGTCGCCACCGAGGGCTGGGCGCCGAACGTCGCCAAGGCCACCGGCCTGCTCCGGCCGCGCGGCGTCGCGGTCGTCGCCTCTCCGGAGGACGCGCCGCTGCCGTTCGCGGACGCCGCCTTCGACCTCGTCGTGAGCCGCCATCCCGTCGAGCCGCGGTGGGAGGAGATCGCGCGGGTGCTGGCGCCCGGCGGGACCTACTTCGCCCAGCACGTGGGACCGGCCAGCGTCTTCGAGCTCGTCGAGTACTTCCTCGGCCCCCAGCCCGAGGAGAACCGCACCGCCCGCCACCCCGACCGCGAGCGGGCCGCCGCCGAGGCCGCCGGTCTGGAGGTCGTCGACCTGCGCGCGGAACGGCTGCGGATGGAGTTCCACGACATCGGCGCCGTCGTCCACTTCCTGCGCAAGGTCGTCTGGATGGTGCCCGGCTTCACCGTCGAGGCGTACGAGCCCCGGCTGCGCGCGCTGCACGAGCGCATCGAGTCCGAGGGTCCCTTCGTCGCCCACAGCGCCCGCCAGCTCTTCGACGCCCGCAAACCCGCCGCCTAGGCCGTCACCGGCTCACGCGTGCGGGCCCACCGTCACCTCGCCCACCACCAGTTCCGCGGTCGCCTCCAGGATCTCGCCCACGCGTTCGGCCTGCGCGGCCAGCCCCCGCTCCTGCCGCGCGGTCAGGCGTCCGAGCGGCTCCACCGTCACCGTCGTCCGCCGGCCCCGCCGCCGCTGGTGCCAGACGCCCGCCACCACGCCGTCCACCAGCAGCAGCGGGAAGGTGCCGGCCTGGCCGCCGACAGCACCTGCGCATGCGCGGCCGGCATGGCACCGACCACATCGGCGACCGGCGTGCCTTCCGGAGCGGCCCGGGCCAGGAACTGCCGTTCGAACTGCCGCGCACTCGCCGCGGCCCAGCTGGTCCCCACCGTCGTCGTCATGGGGGTGACGGTACGACGGAAAGAGGCCAGGTCTTGTCCTGGTCCGCTGCCTGCCCCCGTCCCGCTCCGCCTTCCCTCTGTCCTGCTGCGTCGGCACTCGCGTACCGGTAGGCATGTCCTTGCACATGTTTTTCACATCGTTATCCGGCTCGGCTCGCTTCCACGGCACCCGGTCACGTAAGTTCGGACCAAGGTAATTCGCGTGAGCAAAGCTGCGCGGGCGGTACCGCGCAGTGGAGGGGGCTGCGCGGTGCCGCGGTCAAGCGGGCGTTCACCGTCGGGGTCACCCGGTGGAGGGATGCGTGGGCGCCGGGCCGTACCGACCGGGCGTGCGCGGAATCCTGCGGATCACCGCCCGAGTCACCCGATTCGCCGGGAATTCCGGCATCGTCCCGCCGGGAAACCGGGCTGAAGCGGGGATTCCGGGGCCAGCGTGGCGTCGCCGGATGAATTCGGAGAGTAGTTGTGGCGCGCCGATGCGCGCGGCAGCACTCACGAAGGGTTATGGTGGAAACCCCCCCTCGGGCCGGTCCGTCTCCCCCCCACGGACCGGCCCGTTTTTTCTGTCCCGGCGACGCCACGGGCATGCCGCCCTCTCGCTGGGCCTGCGCACGCCGAAGAAGGCCGTCGCCCCCTGACCGCACGTCACGAGGGACCGCACGTCACGAGGAGTTCACCGGCGCGCCGCCCGGTGGCGTGGCATGGCGGCGCGTGTTCGAGGGCATAACCCCACCAGGTCGATGCCCGAACCACGGGCGTCGGATCTCAGCGGGCGGCACGGGGCCGTCCGCCCGGGAGGCCCTTTGCACCAGCCCGCCCGTGCGGTCACGGCACGGAAGAAGCAGTGGAGGGCCGGTCACCGGCCCGTGCAAGGCGTGCATCGGAGCCGTCGACCGGTCCAGCTCAGCCTCGTCGCTCCCCGACCTCTAACGAGGGGGTACGTCCTTCCGTGGTGACCAGCGCACAGCGCCACAAGCCAGACCGGCGCACCTACGTTCTCGACACCAGCGTCCTGCTGTCCGACCCGAACGCCCTGAGCCGCTTCGACGAGCACGAGGTCGTGCTCCCCATCGTCGTGGTCACGGAGCTGGAGGCCAAGCGGCACCATCCCGAACTCGGCTACTTCGCCCGGCAGGCCCTGCGCCTGCTCGACGACTACCGGGTCCGGCACGGCCGCCTCGACGCCCCCATCCCGATCGGGGACCTCGGTGGAACGGTCCGGGTCGAGCTCAACCACTCGGACCCCAGCGTGCTGCCGACCGGCTACCGCCTGGGGGACAACGACTCCCGCATCCTCGCGGTCGCCCGCAACCTGCAGGCCGAGGGGTTCGACGTCACCGTCGTGTCGAAGGACCTCCCGCTGCGGATCAAGGCGTCCTCGGTCGGGCTCCTGGCCGAGGAGTACCGCGCGGAGCTGGCCATCACGGACGCCTCCGGCTGGACCGGAATGTCCGAACTGACCCTGCCCGGGGAGCAGGTGGACATCCTCTTCGAGGAGGGGCACGTCCACGTCCCCGAAGCCGTCGGCCTGCCCGTGCACACCGGCCTGACCATCCAGTCGGAGCGCGGCAACGCGCTCGGCAGGGTCACGGCCGAGGGCGACGTCCGTCTGGTGCGCGGCGACCGGGAGGCGTTCGGCATCAAGGGCCGCAGCGCCGAGCAGCGGATCGCGCTCGACCTGCTCCTCGACCCGGACGTCGGGATCGTGTCGATGGGCGGCCGGGCCGGCACCGGCAAGTCGGCGCTGGCGCTGTGCGCGGGCCTGGAAGCGGTGCTGGAGCGCCGGCAGCACCAGAAGGTGATGGTCTTCCGGCCGCTGTACGCGGTCGGCGGGCAGGAGCTCGGCTATCTGCCCGGCACCGAGGCCGAGAAGATGAGCCCCTGGGCGCAGGCCGTCTTCGACACGCTGTCGGCGGTCACCAGCCGCGAGGTCATCGAGGAGGTCACCGCCCGCGGCATGCTGGAGGTCCTGCCGCTCACCCACATCCGCGGCCGGTCGCTGCACGACGCGTTCGTCATCGTCGACGAGGCCCAGTCCCTGGAGCGGAACGTCCTGCTGACCGTGCTGTCCCGGATCGGGGCCGACTCACGGGTCGTACTCACCCATGACGTGGCACAGCGGGACAATCTCCGCGTCGGCCGCTACGACGGAGTCGTCGCCGTGGTCGAGAAGCTGAAGGGTCATCCGCTCTTCGCGCACGTGACGCTGACGCGGTCCGAGAGGTCCCAGATCGCTGCCCTTGTGACCGAAATGCTCGAAGACGGGCATCTTTGAGGGGTCGGGCCCAATAGGGGCCGGTTACGCGGCAGTTGGCGCCGCCCGGGAAAGGCGTAGAGCCTAGCCGGGCGGCGCCTTCGCGCGTGGGGCTTTCCGTGAATCCCCTGGGGCAAACGGGATGTGAGCTTTCACACGCAACACAGAATTGCCTCACGCCGTCGTGTTACGGCAGAGTCTCGTTCCTGTCAGGCCCCGCATACGACACGGCCGCACCCCCAGCGGCGCGGTACCACAAGAGCACCACAAAGCCAACTCCATAGCATCGTCGTATGCCGCCCGAGCACCACGCGGCGCTCCCCGAGCGGGAGTTGCCCACCGGGCCCGCGCCTCCCGTGACCCCGAAGTTGGGGAGGCCAGCGCCAGGGGCACGATTGCGTCCGCGAGGGTCACCGAAGCGGGCGATGCTGGAAGGAAACCGTGTGAGCCGGATCTCGGTCCGGGGATTCGCAGTGGCCTCGGCCACGGCGGTCACCGCTGTCGGAAGCGTCGTCGGTGTTGCCTCGGGCAGCACCGCGCAGAACAACGACGCCGAAGCGACGGCCAGCGGCACGACGCTCCTCGCGGACATCCCCGTGGGGCAGCAGGCCCAGGTGCAGACCGCGTCCTTGACGCAGCAGGCCGATGCCCAGGCCATCGCCGCGGACGCCGGTGCCAAGAAGCAGGCCGAGGAGGCGGCGCGCAAGGCCGCCGCCGAGACCGCCATCGCGAAGAAGCAGGAAGCCGACGCGGCCGCCAAGAAGGCCGCCGAGGAGGAGGCCAAGAAGCGCGAGGAGGCCAAGAAGGCCGCCAGCCGCAGCGCCGCCCGCGACTCCTCCACCTTCGCCGTCCAGAGCTCGTACACCATCGCGCAGATCCAGTCGATGGCGCGGCAGATGGTGCCGAGCGGCCAGTGGCAGTGCTTCAGCAACATCGTGGACCACGAGTCCAGCTGGAACTACAAGGCGGTCAACCCCTCCTCCGGCGCCTACGGCCTCTTCCAGGCGCTGCCCGCGGGCAAGTACGCCTCCGCCGGTGCCGACTGGCGCACCAACCCGGCCACCCAGATCAAGTGGGGCCTGAACTACATGAACGAGCGCTACGGCAGCCCCTGTGACGCCTGGTCGTTCTGGCAGGCCAACCGCTGGTACTGAACCGGCCCGCGACCCCCGGTCGCCGCTCAACCCCTGGCAGCCCCTCGCCGTCCTACGGTGAGGGGCTGTTCCCCTGTAGGTTCGGAGCCGACGACTCCAGGGGGGAGTGGTGGGGAGAGACGGGGGAAAAGGACGGATCATGTCGCGAGTGCCAGGGTGGCTCGGTCGGCTGGGTGCCGGACTGACCCGGATGAGCCGGAAGCTGGACCAGCGCCGTGCCGAGGTGGAGCGGGAGCACGCCCGGGCCGAGGCCGAGCAGGGGCCGCACCCCGACCACGTGCCGCCGCCCCCCGACCACCCGCCGGCCGTCCAGCCCCGCCCCGACCCGGCACAGGCCGTGCCGTGGGGCATGCGGGTCGCCGCGGAGGCGGGCTGGCGCCTGCTGATCCTGGCGGGCACGCTGTGGGTGCTGATGCGCGTCATCAGCGCCGTCCAGCTGGTGGTCCTGGCCTTCGTGGCCGCCCTGCTGATGACGGCCCTGCTCCAGCCGACGGTGGCGCGGCTGCGCCGGATCGGGGTGCCGCGCGGCCTGGCCACCGCGATGACCGCGATCCTCGGCTTCGTGGTGATGGGGCTGATCGGGTGGTTCGTCACCTGGCAGGTCATGGAGAACATCGACACCCTCTCCGACCAGGTCCAGGACGGCATCGACGAGCTGCGCCGGTGGCTGCTCAACAGCCCCTTCCACGTCACCGACAAGCAGATCAACGAGATCGCGA
Organism: Streptomyces hamibioticus; assembly: GCF_047946815.1. NCBI lineage: Bacteria > Bacillati > Actinomycetota > Actinomycetes > Kitasatosporales > Streptomycetaceae > Streptomyces > Streptomyces hamibioticus. The sequence goes on along the minus strand of NZ_JBKKQY010000001.1, from coordinate 2,676,120 downwards.
CGAACCTGCGCGAGGCGGTCGGCGCCAACACCGAGCAGATCACCTCCGCCGGACTGGAGGGCGTCACGGTCGTGGTCGAGGCGCTGACCGGCATCCTGCTGGCGCTGTTCTCGACGCTGTTCCTGCTCCACGACGGCAAGCGCATCTGGCAGTGGACGCTGAAGCTGGTCCCGGCCGCGGCCCGGCCGGGCGTGGCCGGCGCCGGCCCGCGCGCGTGGCGGACGCTGACGGCGTATGTGCGCGGCACGGTGGTGGTGGCCCTGATCGACGCCATCTTCATCGGCCTCGGCATCTACTTCCTGGACGTGCCGATGGCCGTGCCGCTGGCCGTGTTCATCTTCCTGTTCGCCTTCATCCCGCTGGTCGGCGCGGTGGTGTCGGGCGCGCTCGCGGTCGTGGTGGCACTGGTCACGCAGGGCGTGTTCACGGCCGTCATGACCCTCGTCGTCGTCCTGGCGGTGCAGCAGATCGAGGGGCACATCCTCCAGCCGTTCATCCTCGGGCGCGCGGTGCGTGTCCATCCGCTGGCCGTGGTGCTGGCGGTCTCCTGCGGCGGGCTGGTGGCCGGCATCGGCGGCGCGGTGGTCGCCGTACCGCTGGTCGCGGTGACCAACACCGTCGTGGGCTATCTGCGGGCGCACTCCCGTGAGGTCGCGCTGCGGCAGACCCCCAAGCCCCATGGCGCCACGTCGACCGACGCCGCCCCGGCGGCGGAGCCGAGGGCGCCGTCCGACCCGCCTCCGCCGCCACCGGACCCGGCCTCGGCGTAACGCCCCGGCACGGCGACGGGCCCCGCCCACCACCAGGGTGAACGGGGCCCGTTCCGCGTGTTCGTGCGCGGGACCGGTACGCGCGACCGGTGCGCGGGACTACTCGGCGAGGACCGCCTCGGCGTCCAGCGTGGCGCCCACGGCCTGGACCACGGCCGCGATCTTGAACGCCTCCTGGACCGTCTCGCGGTCCAGGCCCGCCTTGCGCAGCACCTGCTCGTGCGAGTCCAGGCACATGCCGCAGCCGTTGATCGCGGAGACCGCGAAGGACCACAGCTCGAAGTCGACCTTGTCGACGCCGGGGTTGCCGATGACGTTCATCCGCAGGCCGGCCCGCAGGGTGCCGTACTCGTGGTCCGACAGCAGGTGCCGGGTGCGGTAGAACACGTTGTTCATCGCCATGACGGCGGCGGCGGCCTTGGCGGCCGTGTACGCCTCCGGCGTCAGGTTGGCCTTGGCCTCCGGCTCCAGCTCACGCAGCACGATGGGGGAGCGCGAGGCGATGGCGGTCGCCAGCACGGTGCCCCACAGCTGCTGGGCGGGCAGCTCGGAGTTGCCGATGACCGAGCCCAGGTTGAGCTTCAGGTCCTTGGCGTAGTCCGGTATGGCGGACTTCAGGGTGTCGAGGGACATGTCGGATCACTCTCCGGCGAGCAGCTTGACCGGGTCGAGGGTCTCCTCGCCCTTGGTCCAGTTGCACGGGCACAGCTCGTCGGTCTGCAGGGCGTCCAGGACCCGCAGGACCTCCTTGGGGTTCCGGCCGACGGAGCCCGCGGTCACCATGGAGAACTGGATCTCGTTGTTCTGGTCGACGATGAAGACGGCGCGCTTGGCGAAGCCCTCCTCGTCCTCGATGCCCAGGTCGCGCATCAGCTCGTGCTTGGGGTCCGCCATCATCGGGAACGGCAGGTCACGCAGGTCGTCGTGGTCCTTGCGCCAGGCGTGGTGGACGAACTCGGAGTCGCCGGAGAAGCCGAGGACCTGGGCGTCGCGGTCGGCGAACTCGTCGTTCAGCTTGCCGAAGGCGGCGATCTCGGTCGGGCACACGAAGGTGAAGTCCTTGGGCCAGGCGAAGACGACCTTCCACTTGCCCTCGTAGGTCTTGTGGTCGATCGTCGCGAACTCCTTGCCCTTCTCCAGCGAGACGCAGGCGGTCAGTTCGAACTCGGGGAACTTGTCACCGACAGTGAGCACACGCTCTCCTTGCAGCGAAGAAACACCCGGTTTGCAGGTGTTTCCCATGGGTTGGACGTTGCTGATGTTGGCACACCGTGCATTGATTACGGAAATAGCTACACTCGGTCCGGTTGATCGGAGGTAGTTATCAGTACTGTCGGTAAGCCGAAGCAGCCCAGCCTCGCCCAGCTCCGCGCCTTCGCCGCCGTCGCCGAGCATCTGCACTTCCGGGACGCGGCCGCCGCGATCGGCACCAGCCAGCCCGCGCTGTCGGGGGCCGTGTCGGCGCTGGAGGAGACACTCGGTGTCACCCTCGTCGAGCGTACGACGCGCAAGGTGCTGCTCTCGCCCGCCGGCGAGCGGCTCGCCGTCCGCGCGAAGGCGGTGCTGGCGGAGGTCGGGGCGCTGCTGGAGGAGGCGGAGGCGGTCCGGGCGCCGTTCACCGGCGCGCTGCGCCTCGGCGTCATCCCGACCGTGGCGCCGTACGTGCTGCCGACCGTGCTGCGCCTGGTGCACGAGCGCTACCCGGACCTCGACCTCCAGGTGCACGAGGAGCAGACCGCGAGCCTGCTGGACGGTCTGGCCGCCGGCCGCCTGGACCTGCTCCTCCTCGCCGTTCCGCTCGGCGTGCCGGGCGTCACCGAGCTGCCGCTCTTCGACGAGGACTTCGTGCTGGTCACCCCGCTCGACCACTGGCTCGGCGGCCGGGAGGGCGTCCCGCGCGAGGCGCTGCGCTCGCTGAACCTGCTGCTGCTCGACGAGGGGCACTGCCTGCGCGACCAGGCGCTCGACATCTGCCGGGAGGCGGGCCGCGCCGACGTCCCGGCGACCACCACGGCCGCGGGCCTGTCGACGCTGGTGCAGCTGGTGGCGGGCGGCCTCGGTGTGACGCTGCTGCCGCGCACGGCGGTCCGGGTGGAGACCTCGCGCTCCACCCAGCTCCTCACCGCGTCCTTCGCCGACCCGGCCCCCACCCGCCGCGTCGCCCTGGCCATGCGGACGGGGGCGGCCCGGGCCGAGGAGTACGAGGAGCTGGCGGCGGCGCTGCGGGGGGCGCTGCGGGAGCTTCCGGTGCGGATCGTCGGGTGATCCGCACCCGCCGCCCCCGACCGTCCCGTCCCGGGGGATCCGCCCCCGCACCCCCGTCGCCGGCCTGAACGGCCTCGTCCTCAGACGCCGGACGGGCTGGTGTGTCAGCTCGTCCGGCGTAGCGGGGGCCCGGAGGCGAGGGCTACTCGGTGCGCAGGCCCTCCGGCCGCATCAGCCGCAGCAGCGGCGGCAGGCTCAGCAGCGTCACCACCAGGACGACCGCCGCGCCGATGCCGGTCATCGACCACACGCTCGCCCAGTCCACCCGGACCGGCGTGGCCGTCATCTTCAGCAGCACCGCGCCCAGCGTCAGACCCACCACGGTGGCCAGCAGCAGGCCCAGGGCGATCGGAATCGCCGTCTGCCACAGCACCGACAGGCTCAGCGTGCGCCGCCGGGTGCCGAAGGCGACCAGCGAGGACAGCAGCTTCCTGCGCTCCCGCAACTGCTCCAGCTGGGACACCAGCAGACTCGCGCCGATCAGCGCCAGCACGCACGCGGCTCCGACGAACAGGCCGGTGCGGATCGCGGTGAACCGCTCGGTCCTCTCCTGCGCCGACCACACCATGGGGTACGTCATCGGGTCGATGGCCGCGGCCGTGTTGCGGACGTACTCCTCCACGTCCGGCACGGACCGGTCGAGCCGGAGGTAGACCGTTCCGGACAGGACCGGCTCGGCGGCCGCCGCCAGCGCCTTGGGCGTGACGAGGAAGCCGCCGGTCTCCTGGCCGGTCGGTCCGGTGCGCGGCCGGGCCTCCCGGACCTTCTCGGGCACCGTCCAGGGGATCTCGCGGCCCTTCGGACCGCCCTCGTAGGTCGGATCGAGGTAGAGCGTCCGGCCCGGCTCCATCAGCTTCCCGGCGTCGGTGTCGTGCTCCGTCCGGGGCACGGCGAACACGTCGCCGTCCCGGCACGAGGGCAGCCCGGCGATCTCCCGGAGGGCCGCGCAGTCCCCGACGGTCAGCGCCGTGGTGAGTTCCGGGTCGGCACGCCGGTCGCCGAGGTAGGCCTCGGAGTACGCGTACACCCCGCGCACCCCCTCGGTCTCGCGCAGCTTCTCCGCGGCCGGCCCGATCGGCACCTGCTGCGGCACGCTCACCTGCATCTGCGCGCGCATGACGTCGTACCCGGTCATCTCGGTGTAGTCGTCGTCGACGCCCGCGAACAGCATCTGCAGGGCGATCGCCCCGGCGACGGCCACCGCGATGCCGTTGACCATGCGGGCCGCCGTGCCGCTGCTCACCTGGAGGCGGCGCACCGCCAGCTGCCAGGACACCCCGCCGGCACCGAGCCGGGCGACGACCGTCTCCACCACCCACGGCAGCAGCGCGGTCACGCCGACCAGCAGCAGGACGACGCCGCCGATCACCAGGTACTGGTTGAAGTCCCCGCCTGAGCGGCCCTGGCCGATCATCGGGTACAGCATGGCGAGACCGGCCAGCGGCAGCAGCAGCCGCCACCACAGCCGGCGCCGCGCGGGTTTCGCCGTGCGCACCACGCCGAGCGGCTCGATGATCACGCCGCGCAGCGCGAACAGCGTCACCAGGACGGCCGCCGCCGGCACGGCCACCGCGACCAGCAGCGCCAGCAGCGGCGAGGGGTTCAGATAGCTCGGGAAGACGCTCACGTGGAAGACCACCGCGTGGCCCGCCAGCTGACGGCCGACCAGGAAGAACACCGCGCCGAAGCCGAGCCCGAGCAGTGCGCCCGCCAGTGCCTCGCCGGCGGCGATCCGCCGCGTCATCCGGCTGTCGGAGCCGACCAGCCGGAGCGCCGCCAGCCGCCGGTCGCGCCGCTCGCCGCCGAAGCGGACGGCCGCGGCGATGAAGACGGCGACCGGCATCAGCAGCACCGCGAACACGACCAGGATCAGCAGGAGCAGCACCGGGTCCAGTGGCTCCGAGCCGGGGTCCGGATCGCCGAACCGGTCGATACGGGCCACCCGGCCGCCGTCGATGCGCGGCGCGAGCCCCTCGGCGCCCTGGTAGAAGGCCAGTTCGGCCGAGCCGACCAGCCCGCTCTCGCCGATCGTGCCGACGATCCGGTCCGGCAGCCGCTCCCGCAGCAGCTTCCCGGCGTCCGACTCCAGAAGCTCCTTCAGCGCCGGGGAGACGACCATCTCGCCCACGCCCGGGAACCGCTCCACACCGGGCGGCAGCGGCGCCCGCGGGCCCTCGGGCTCCAGCGCCCGGCCCCGGACGGACTCGTCGCGGTAGTCGGTGCCGACGTTCGCGACGACGAGGGTGTCCTCGGCCTCGGGAATCACCTTCTGGCTGAACGTGATGTCCGTGCGGGCGTTCTCCCGGTCGTCCCGGGCGGAGAGCGCACTGGGTATCGCCGTCGTCAGCAGCAGCAGCGCCACCCCGAGTCCGACGCCGACGGCCGTCAGCAGCGCCCGGGTCCAGCCCTCGCGCCCGCCGGTGAAGGCGAACCGGACACCCATCGCGAGGTCACCGGCCCACGTGGAACGCGAAGGTGCGGCGCGCAGCGCCTCGGGTAGGGCGGTGGTGGGCGACGGGCGGGCATTCATATCGCGCGCTCCATGTCCCGGGACCTGCCGTCCCGTACGACGATCTCGCGGTCGGAGTAGGCGGCCACCCGGGCCTCGTGCGTGACCAGCACGACGGCGGCGTTGGTGGACCGCGCGGCGTCCGTGAGCAGCTCCATCACGCGCTCGCCGTTGAGGGAGTCCAGCGCGCCGGTCGGCTCGTCGGCGAACAGCACGCGCGGGTCGGTCACCAGCGCGCGGGCGACGGCGACCCGCTGCCCCTGACCGCCGGACACCTCGCCCGGCCGCTTCTTGCGCAGGTCGTCGACCTCCAGCCGCTCCATCCAGGACAGCGCGGCCCGTTCGGCCTGCTTGCGCGGCGCGCCGTTCAGCCGCAGCGGCAGGGCGACGTTCTCCACGCAGGTCAGCTCCGGCACGAGCTGGCCGAACTGGAACACGAACCCGAACTCCGAGCGCCTGAGCGCGCTGCGCCGGGCGTCGGTCATGGCGGACAGCTCCCGCCCGTTGTAGGTGATCGTCCCGGAGTCGGGGGTGACGATGCCGGCGAGGCAGTGCAGCAGCGTCGACTTGCCGGACCCGGAAGGGCCCATGACGGCGACGACCTCGCCGGGGTGGATGGAGAACTCGGCGCCGTCGAGGGCGAGGGTGGGACCGTAGGCCTTGCGCAGGCCCTCGGCGGTGAGCAGCGAACCGGCCGGAGTCATCGGGCCACCGCCTCCCGGAGCCGGTCGAGGCGCGCCGCGGTCAGCTCGAGCCAGCGCAGGTCGGCCTCCAGGTGGAACAGGGCGTGGTCGCAGACGAGCTGGTCGGCCAGATCGCCCTTGCGCTTGCGGTCGGTGAGGATCCGCATGCTGCGCAGATGCTCCGAGCGCTGGGTGTCGAGGATGTCGGCGGCGTCCCGGTGGGTGAGCAGCGCGAGGACGACCTTGGTGTACAGCGTGGACTGGAGGTACGGCTCGGGCTTCTCCGGGGTGCCGAGCCAGCGCTCGACGTCGGTGATGCCGGCGTCGGTGATCGCGTACCGCTTGCGCTCGGGACCGCCGCCGGCCTCGATGCCGTCGACCTCGACCAGGCCGTTCTTCAGCAGCCGGGACATGGTCGAGTAGACCTGGCCGTAGTGCAGCGGCCGGTCGTGACCGAACTTCTCGTCGAAGGCCCGCTTGAGGTCGTAACCATGGCGGGGTCCGGACTCCAGGAGTCCGAGGAGGGTGTGACCGATGGACATGCGGAGCACTCTACACACGGTGTATACGCAAGGTGTATACGCGGGGTGTGCAGATCATGGCGGGGTGTACGGCGGTGCAGGTCGGGGCCGATTGTCACGATTCCGCCACCGCCCCGACCGGGCGGCTAGGGCTCCGGTTCGGCGTCCCGTTCCGCGGCCGGCGGCCGTCCCCGGCGGGGGATCGGCCCCGCCTCGCCCGGCAGCCGGCCGGACTCCGCCAGGGCCCGGCGGAGCAGGAACTCGATCTGGGCGTTGGCCGAGCGCAGCTCGTCGCCCGCCCAGCGGGCCAGTGCCTCGTAGACCAGCGGGTCCAGCCGCAGCAGCACCTGCTTGCGCCGCTGCGGCCGTCGCTTCCGGGAGGGGTCCTCGGCGGGGGTCGTCACTGGTAGAGCGTCCCGGTGTTGATGACCGGCTGCGCGGCACGGTCCCCGCACAGCACGACCATCAGGTTGGACACCATCGCGGCCCTGCGCTCCTCGTCCAGCTCCACGATGTCCTGCTGGGTGATCCGGGCGAGCGCCGCCTCGACCATGCCGACGGCGCCGTCCACGATCTGCCGCCGTGCCGCGACGACCGCCCCGGCCTGCTGCCGCTGGAGCATCGCCGAGGCGATCTCGGGGGCGTAGGCGAGGTGCGTGAAGCGGGACTCGATGATCTGCACGCCGGCCGCCTCCACGCGTGCGCGCAGTTCGACCGCGAGCTTCTCGGTGATCTCCTCGGCGTTGCCGCGCAGCGAGAGGCCGTCCTCCTCGTGGGCGTCGTAGGGGTACTCGATGGCGATGTGCCGCACGGCCGCCTCGGTCTGCGTGGAGACGAACTCGATGTAGTCGTCGACCTCGAACGTCGCCTGGGCGGTGTCCTCGACCCTCCACACCACGACCGCCGCCAGCTCGATCGGGTTGCCGTAGGCGTCGTTGACCTTCAGCACCGCGGTCTCGTGGTTGCGCACGCGGGTGGAGATCTTCTGGCGGGAGGTGAGCGGGTTCACCCAGCGCAGTCCGTCCTGCCGGATCGTGCCGCGGTACCGCCCGAAGAGCTGGACCACCCGCGCCTCGCCGGGCGCCACCATGTTCAGCCCGCCCATGGCGAGGGCCGAGGCGAGGGCGACCAGGATGCCGCCGATGATCAGCGCGGCCTTGCCGCCCGCGCCGGAGACCGCGGTGGCGGTGACGACCATGCCGACGCCGGCCAACAGGCCGACCAGTCCGAGCAGCAGGGCGAGCCCGCCGCCGACGCTGTGCGCCGGGAACTCCCGCACGCGTGGCTCCGGCATCTCCGGAGCGTCGGCGGTGATCTGCGTGTCCTGTATCGGCATGAGTGCTCCCCGTCCGTCCGCGCCCTCGGGCGCCGATGTCGTATAGCTGACTGCTAGATAAGTGATATCACTTTATCCCGCCGTGGCAACCCTCAACCGCTCTCGCACGTCGGTTCCATGGGGGCGCGTGCTGATTCTCACGTCCGTAAAAGACCGGATCGGCCGCCCTTTGTCACTTCTGACGGTGTTAGCTTTCTGAGCTGACCTGCCGACGAAACCTGTGTGACGTCTGAGCACACATGAGCGAAGCGGAGCGGACCGGATCCATGGGGCGAGCGGAAGAGAGAAGAGCGAGGCAGCGCGGTGGCCGCCGCGCGGCGCCGCAGCGCGGCCGCTCGTCGGGTGCGACCGGCAAGAGCGGCATACGCCGGCTGTTCACCTGGAAGAAGATCCTCGGCACGTTCTTCGGTCTCTGCCTGCTCGGCATGGGCGCCTTCATCGTGCTGTACATGGTGATCGACATCCCGCCGGCCAAGTCCGACGCCAAGCTGCAGAGCAACGTCTACAAGTACAGCGACGGCTCGGTCATGGCCCGGGACGGCGAGCGCAACCGTGAGATCGTCGACCTGTCCAGAGTGCCCAAGGACGTCCAGCACGCCTTCGTCGCCGCCGAGAACAAGACCTTCTACAAGGACGCCGGCGTCGATCTGAAGGGCACCGCGCGCGGCGTGTTCAACACACTCGCCGGCAAGGGCGCGCAGGGCGGCTCGACCATCACCCAGCAGTACGTCAAGAACTACTACCTGACGCAGGACCAGACCGTCACGCGCAAGCTGAAGGAGCTGGTCATCTCGCTCAAGCTGGACCGGGAGAAGTCCAAGGACTACATCCTCGCCGGCTACATGAACACCAGCTACTACGGCCGCGGCGCCTACGGCATCCAGGCCGCCGCCCAGGCCTACTACCGCGTCGACGCCGAGGACCTCACCGTCGAGCAGGGCGCCTACCTGGCCGCGCTGCTCCAGGCGCCGAACCAGTACGACTGGGCGATCGCCAGCGACACCGGCAAGAAGCTGGTCCGGCAGCGCTGGAACTACGTGCTGGACAACATGGTCGAGATGAAGTGGCTGGACCGGTCCGAGCGGCAGGCCATGAAGTTCCCCGAGCCCGAGGAGCCCAGGCCCGCCCCCGGGCTGAAGGGCCAGGCCGGGTACGTGGTGGAGACGGCCAACGCGGCCCTGATGAACCGGCTGGTCGCCGAGGGAACGGCCGAGGACATGAACCAGGCCAAGGTCATGGTGGACGCCGGCGGCTGGACCATCACGCTCAACATCGACAAGAAGAAGCAGACGCAGCTGGAGAAGGCGGTCAAGACCCGGCTGACCAGCAAGCTCGACCCCGACCAGCGTGACGTCGACGCCGACGTGCAGGCGGGCGCCGTCTCCGTGGACCCGGAGACGGGCGCGGTCGTGGCGATGTACGGCGGCGTGGACTACCTCAAGCACTTCACGAACAACGCCACCCGGGACGACTACCAGCCCGCCTCCACCTTCAAGCCGGTGGTCCTGGCCGCCGCCGTGGACGACGACGCCGAGACACAGGACGGCGTGCCGATCACGGCGGACACCGTCTACGACGGCGACAGCCGGCGCCCGGTGGTGGACAACGGCCGCAAGGTCGGCTTCGCGCCCCCCAACGAGGACGACGTCGACTACGGCGACATCACCGTCCAGGAGGCGATGAACAAGTCCGTCAACTCCGTCTTCGCCCAGATGGGCATCGACGTCGGCATGGACCGGGTGGTGGACGTCGCCGGCCGGCTCGGCATGGAGACCGAGGGCATGGAGGCCGTGCCCGCGCAGACCCTGGGCAGCATGGGCGCGAGCCCGCTGGAGATGGCCGGTGTCTACGCCACCCTCGCCAACCACGGCGAGAAGGTCACCCCGGCCCTGGTCAAGTCCGCCGAGCACAACTCCCGCACGGTCGACTTCCCCGAGCCGATCGGCGAGCAGGTCATCAGCCGCGAGGCCGCGGACACGGTGACGTCCGTGCTGACCGGCGTGGTCAACGACGGAACGGCCCAGCGGTCCGTGCGGGACAACCCGCTCCGCAACGGCCAGCAGGTCGCGGGCAAGACGGGCACCTCCGACAACAACAAGTCGGCCTGGTTCAGCGGCTACACGCCCGAGCTGGTCACCTCCGTCGGCCTGTTCGGCGAGGACGACAAGGAACCGCACCCCCAGGTCCCGATGTACAAGGCGGGCGGCGTCGACCACCGCGTCAACGGCGGCGGCTTCCCGGCGGAGATCTGGGCGGCGTACACCTTCGGTGTGACGGACGGGAACAGCGAGTTCGTCCTGGAAACCAAGCAGGGCGCGGCGGTCCGGCCGAGCAGCACGCCCTCCGCGTCCCGGACGCCGTCGCAGACCCCGACCGAGGAGCCGTCCTCCGAGGCGCCCTCCTCCGAGCCGCCGGTGTCCGAGGAGCCCAGCTCCGAGCCGCCGTCGCAGACGCCGTCCGGGACCCCGTCCTCGGCCTCGCCGAGCATCTCCCAGTCGCCGCAGCCGCCGACGGGCGACGAGTCCCCGGACGACGACGAAAAGCCGTTGCTGCCCAACGGCGCCTGGCAGCGACCGGAGCAACGGCAGCAGTGAGACGCTCGGGGCGCCCGGTGATCACCGGGCGCCCCGGCGTTTCCGCGCGACACGGGGCTCAGCCCCGGTTCAGCTCGAACCACACCACCTTGCCGGTGCTCAGCCGGGTCGCGCCCCACCGCCGGGCCAGCCGGTTGACCAGGTACAGCCCGCGCCCGCCCTCGTCGGTGGCCCGGGCCTGCCGCAGCCGCGGCAGCTGGGGCACGTCGTCACCGACCTCGCAGCGCAGCACGTCGGTACGGAGCAGCCGCAGCGTGACCGGCCGGGTCGCGTACCGCACGGCGTTGGTCACGACCTCGCTGACCAGCAGCTCCACCGAGTCACTCAGCTCGTCCAGGCCCCAGCGGGCGAGCGCGCGCCGGGCCAGTCGCCGGGCCCGGCCCGGGGCCGTGTCCTCCGGCTCCAGGAACCAGTACGCCACGTCGCTCGGCGCGATCCCGTCGAAGCGGGCGGCGAGCAGCGCGATGTCGTCGTCCCGGTCGCCCGGCCCGAGCATGTCCAGCACCTCGTCGCACAGGGCCTCCAGCGGCGGCGGATGGTCCGGCCCGGTCAGCTGCGCCGTCGCGGCGAGCTTCTCGCGCAGCTGCTCTATGCCGGTCCACACGTCCCGCAGGCGGGACTCCACCAGCCCGTCGGTGTACAGCAGCAGGGTGCCGCCGGCCGGGGCGTCCAGCTCCACGGCCTCGAAGTCCACGCCGCCGACGCCGATCGGCGCCCCCGGCGGCACCCGCAGCACCTCGGCCCGGCCGCCCAGGTGCAGCAGGACCGGCGGCGGGTGGCCGGCGTTGGCGATGGTGATGCGGTGCGACACCGGGTCGTACACGGCGTACAGGCAGGTGGCCATGCGGTCGGTGCCCAGGCGCTGCGCCTGTTCGTCGAGGTGGTGCAGCACCTCCTGCGGCGGCAGGTCGAGCCCGGCCAGCGTCTGCGCGGTGGTGCGCAGCTGGCCCATGATGGCCGCCGACGTCATCGAGTGGCCCATCACGTCGCCGACCACCAGGGCGACCCGGCTGCCGGGCAGCGGGATCGCGTCGTACCAGTCGCCGCCGACCCGGGCGGTCTCGGCGGCCGGGAGGTAGCGCGAGGCCAGCCGGACGCCGGTGCAGCGCGGCAGGTGTTCGGGCAGCATCGTGCGCTGCAGCTCGTCGGCGATGTAGGCCTCGCGGCCGTACAGCACCGCCTTGTCGATGCCGAGCGCGCTGTGCGTGGCCAGCTGGGCGGCCACGAGCAGGTCGTCCGGTTCGAAGGCGACGCGCTCGGGGCGGCGCAGGAACAGCGCGGCCCCGATCACCCGGCGCCGGCCGCGCAGCGGCGCCAGAATCGTCCGCCGACCGCTCGGTACGGTGAACTCGCCGCCCTCGCCCAGCAGCTCGGGCAGAGCGGCGCGGGCGGCGGAGGTGTCGGTGAAGACCGGACGCACCCCGCGCAGCACCTCGGCGAGGGCGCTGCCCGGCCGTACCTCGCACAGCTCGGAGCCGACCGTGTCCAGCTCCGACGGCTCGGGCTGGGCCGGGGGCATGAAACCGCCCTCGGTGTCCCGCTCGGCCGGTATCCGGTCGGTGCGGCGCAGCCGCAGCACCAGCGGGCCGCTGGGGCGCTCGTCGCCGACCGGCAGCGGCTCGCGCAGATAGACGAGGATCGCGTCGGCGAACGTCGGCACGGTGGCCCGGCACAGGCCCATCACGATCTCGTCGAGGTCCATGCCGCGGGCGATCCGCCGGGTCGCGGCGCCCACGAAGCGCAGCCGGTCCCCGTCCCGGCGCATCGGCGTGGGCCGCCCCGGCGCCGGTTGCTGCCCCGTGCGCCGCTCCGGGGCCGGGCCGGCGGCGTCGTCCGGCTCGCCGTCCGGCTGGGCCGGAATGCCCTCGGGCGCGGGTCGCGGGCGGTGCGTGTCGGGCTCGGCGTCGTGCTCGGCACCGGGCTGGGAGTGCTCGGCGAGACCGCCGGCGGGCGCCGTCTGGGGTGCCGGCGGTGCGGCGGGCGTGGACGGCGTCTCGCCGGTGCGGCCCTGGGCCGGCAGACCGGCCTGCGGGATGCGCGGCGTCGGGGTACGCAGCAGCGCCCCGCGGGGGTCCGCGGGGGCTGCGCCCGGCTGGGGGCGCTCGAAGGAGATCGGGTGCTCCGTCACGCGTGTCGAATCCATCCGTCTGCGACTGCGCGCCGCGCGTGCAGTTCGTCTCGCAGAAGTCCCGATACCCGGAACACGTGCCCCGGGAACGGAATGCCCTCGTACCTCTCGTTCACGTCCTGCCGCCCCTCGGTGACGATCGGTCAAGCCCGCCGTGTGCTCCTGAAGTTGCCGCCGTGCGCACGTGCGGAGGACGATCCTACGTTTCTTGCCGGGGGGCGCATCAAGGGTCTCATGAGGACACCTGCGCGGGCGTACGGTCCCAGTCCTCCGGCAGCGACGGTACGTGCCAGTCCGGGTCGGGGCGCCAGTTTTCCCAGCCGTCCGGGAACGGCGGCCCCCAGGCGCCGATCGTCTCCACCGCCGCCCGGCCCGCCCGCCGCACCCGCTCGGCCTGCGCGGAGTCCATCAGACCGTCCCGCTGGGCCTGCGCGAACTCGTCCTCGTCGCGCCAGTGCCAACTCCGGTCCGGCTGCACGGAGATGTCCAGAAAGTGGTCCTCCGAGTCGACACCGCCGGACCAGCGGGTCAGCGGTTCCTCCAGGTTGACGTACCAGTTCTTGAACCGCCAGCCCGGCTCCCAGAACAGCCACACCGACCAGGGCTCGCCGGGGCGCGCCAGCTTCAGCACTCCGGTGCCGAACCACCGGTCGCGCTGGACGCCGCGCGGCTTGGTGTAGCGCGACGCCAGCGGTTCCCGGTGCACGGGCGTGCCGTCGGCGAGCACCGGCTTCACGCACTCGGTGCCGGGCGCCAGCCACACGGCGAGCACCTCGGGGTCGTCCCGGACGACGGTGACGGGGCGGGCGATGTGGATGCGCGGGCCGCCGTTCTCCCGGTACCGCCACAGTATGTGGCTGCCGGGCGCCCAGAAGGCCGCCGGGGGCGCCGGAGCCGCCGCTCCGCCCGCCTCCGCCGCCGTGCTCACCGTTTCACCGTCTGCCATGGCCAGATAGTAGGTGCCACCGGCATACGACGCTGCGGCGGCCGTCACGGTCCGCGTCCGGTCCGCGGGCCGCTCAGGGGCGGGTCATCCGCAGGACGTCCAGCGCTTCGTCCAGTTGCTCCTCGGTGAGGTCGCCGCGCTCGACGTAGCCGCCCTCGACCACGACCTGACGGATCGTCTTGCGTTCCTGGAGCGCCTTCTTGGCGACCCTGGCGGCCTCCTCGTACCCGATGTACTTGTTGAGCGGCGTCACCACGGAGGGTGAGGACTCGGCGTACTCGCGGGTCCGCTCGCGGTCGGCGACGACGCCGTCCACGGTCCGGTCGGCCAGCAGCCGGGAGACGTTGGTGAGCAGCCGGATCGACTCCAGCACGTTCTTGGCGATGACCGGCAGCATCACGTTGAGCTCGAAGTTGCCGGAGGCGCCGGCGGTGGCGATGGTCGCGTCGTTGCCGGTGACCTGGGCGCAGACCATCAGCACCGCCTCCGGGATCACCGGATTGACCTTCCCCGGCATGATGGACGAGCCGGGCTGGAGGTCGGGCAGCAGGATCTCCGCGAGCCCGGTCCGCGGACCCGAGGACATCCAGCGCAGATCGTTGGCGATCTTCGTCAGGCCGACCGCGATGGTGCGCAGCTGCCCGCTGGTCTCGACGATGCCGTCCCGGGCGCCCTGCGCCTCGAAGTGGTCGCGCGCCTCGGTCAGCGGCAGCCCGGTCGCGCGGGCCACCTCTTCGATGACGGCGGCGGAGAAACCGGGCGGGGTGTTGATGCCGGTGCCCACGGCGGTGCCGCCGAGCGGCAGTTCGGCCAGCCGGGGGAGCGAGGCGGTCAGCCGCTCGATCCCGTAGCGCACCTGGGCGGCGTACCCGCCGAACTCCTGGCCCAGGGTCACGGGCGTGGCGTCCATGAGATGGGTACGCCCGGACTTCACCACGTCGGCGAACTCCTCGGCCTTGCGCTCCAGCGCGGCGGCGAGATGCTCCAGCGCGGGGATCAGGTCCCGGCTGACGGCGGCGGTGGCGGCGATGTGGATCGAGGACGGGAAGACGTCGTTGGACGACTGGGAGGCGTTGACGTGGTCGTTGGGGTGCACGTCCCGGCCGAGCCGTTCACTGGCCAGGGTGGCGACGACCTCGTTGGTGTTCATGTTGGACGAGGTGCCGGAGCCGGTCTGGAAGACGTCGACCGGGAAGTGCTCGTCCCACTTCCCCTCGGCGACCTCGGCGGCCGCCTCCTGGATCGCGCCGGCGATCTCCTTGTCCAGCACCCCCAGCTCGGCGTTGACCTTGGCCGCCGCTCCCTTGATGCGGGCGAGCGCCTCGATGTGCGCGCGTTCGATGCGCTGCCCGGAGACGGGGAAGTTCTCCACCGCCCGCTGGGTCTGGGCCCGCCACTTGGCGTGGGCGGGGACCCGGACCTCGCCCATGGAGTCGTGCTCGATGCGGTATTCGCTCATACCCGGTACAGCGTGTGACCGGGGGCGGATGTTCCGCGTCCCCGGGGGCTGTGCCCCCGGGGACGTGGGGACCCTCCCTCTGGGGGAGGGCAGGGGCGGCGGGGGCGAGGAAAATCCTTCTGCCGCACCCCCGGGGACTACGCCAGCCCCGGCCCCCGCACCGGAATCGACGTGAACGTCGGCGCCGGCGCCGGGTCCTGGAAGAAGTCGTTGCCCTTGTCGTCCACGACGACGAACGCCGGGAAGTCCTCGACCTCGATCTTCCAGACGGCCTCCATCCCGAGCTCCTCGTACTCGACGACCTGGACCTTCTTTATGCAGTCCTGGGCGAGCCGCGCCGCCGGCCCGCCGATGGACCCGAGGTAGAAGCCGCCGTGCGCGGCACACGCGTCGGTCACCTGCTTGCTGCGGTTGCCCTTCGCCAGCATCACCTTCGAGCCGCCCGCCGCCTGGAACTGCTCCACGTAGGAGTCCATGCGCCCGGCGGTCGTCGGGCCGAACGACCCGGACGCGTACCCCTCGGGCGTCTTCGCCGGACCCGCGTAGTACACCGGGTGGTCCTTCAGGTACTGCGGCATCTCCTCACCCGCGTCCAGCCGCTCCTTGATCTTGGCGTGCGCGATGTCACGGGCCACGACCAGCGGGCCGGTCAGGGACAGCCGGGTCTTGACCGGGTACTTGGTCAGCTCGGCGAGGATGTCGTCCATCGGCTGGTTGAGGTCGATCTTGACGACGTCACCCTCCGACTCCAGCTGCTCGTCCGTCGTCTCCGGCAGGAACCGCGCCGGGTCGGTCTCCAGCTGCTCCAGGAAGACCCCCTCGGCGGTGATCTTCGCGACGGCCTGCCGGTCCGCCGAGCAGGACACCGCGATGGCGACCGGGCAGGACGCACCGTGCCGCGGCAGCCGGACGACCCGGACGTCGTGGCAGAAGTACTTGCCGCCGAACTGCGCGCCGATGCCGATCTTCTGCGTCAGTTCGAAGACCTTCTCCTCCAGCTCCGTGTCCCGGAAGCCGTGCCCGAGCGGCGAGCCCTCGGCCGGGATCTCGTCCAGGTAGTGCGCGGAGGCGTACTTGGCGGTCTTCAGCGCGTACTCCGCGCTGGTGCCGCCGACGACGATCGCCAGGTGGTACGGCGGACAGGCGGCCGTACCCAGCGAACGGATCTTCTCCTCCAGGAACGTCATCATGGAGGCCTCGTTCAGGACGGCCTTGGTCTCCTGGTAGAGGAAGCTCTTGTTGGCGCTGCCGCCGCCCTTCGCCATGAACAGGAACTTGTAGGCGCCGCCGTCGGTCGCGTACAGCTCGATCTGGGCGGGGAGGTTGGAGCCGGTGTTCTTCTCCTCCCACATGGTCAGCGGGGCCATCTGCGAGTAGCGCAGGTTGAGGTTCTGGTACGCGTCGTAGATGCCGCGGCTCAGGGCCTCCTCGTCACGGCCCTCGGTCAGCACGTTCTGTCCGCGCTTGCCCATGACGATCGCCGTGCCGGTGTCCTGGCACATGGGCAGCACGCCGGCCGCCGCGATGTTCGCGTTCTTCAGCAGGTCCAGCGCCACGAACTTGTCGTTGCTCGACGCCTCGGGGTCGTCGATGATCCGGCGCAGCTGCGCCAGGTGGGCCGGGCGCAGGTAGTGCTGGATGTCGTGGATGGCCTCCTCGGCCAGCTTGCGCAGCGCCTCCGGCTCCACCTTGAGGAACGTCCGCCCGTCGGCCTCGAAGGTGGAGACACCCTCGGAGGTCACCAGCCGGTACGGGGTGGTGTCCTCTCCCATGGGGAGCAGATCGGTGTACGCGAACTCAGGCATGGCGCCCATTCCTCACTCACGGCAGACAGCGGCTGGCCTCCATTGGCAGCGCTCACCAGCGTAGAACCTGCGGTCGGGGCGGAGCTTGTGAGGTCGGGCTCAGTTCGTCCCCGACACCCCCTAGTCGCGATCTATCGCGTTTCGGTACGCTGCTGCCGTGGACCTTCACAAGCACGCCCGCCCGCAGGACACCGCCCCGCGCGTCACCGAGCCGGCCGTCACCGAGCTGCGCGCCTCGGATGCCGACCGCGACCGCGTCGCCGACATGCTGCGCGAGGCCCTCGCCGAGGGCCGCCTCACCGCGGAGGAGCACGCCGAGCGCGTCGAGGGCGTGCTGGCCGCCAAGACGGTCGGGGAGCTGGACGTCTTCGTCCGGGACCTGCCCGCCGCGCACCGGCGCCGGGTACCGCACGCCCCGGCCCCCGACCGCCCGGCCGCCGACGCCCTGCCGGCGGTGGCCGACGACAACGTGGTCGCGGTGTTCAGCGCCGCCGTCCGCAAGGGCCGCTGGCGCGCGGGCCGCCGTGTCCACGCGTACGCGGTCTTCGGCAGCGTCGAGATCGATCTCAGCGAGGCGATCTTCGAGTACCAGCAGGTCGTCATCAAGGCGTTCTCGGTCTTCGGCAGCGTCGAGGTCCGCGTCCCGGAGAACGTGTCGCTGCGCGGCACCGGCGGCGGCGTCCTCGGCAGCTTCGAGGTGGACACGCTCGACTCGGCCGATCCCGGGGCCCCCGTCGTCTACGTCGACGGCTGGGCCGTCCTCGGCAGCGTGGAGGCGCGGCCCAAGCGGGGCAAGATCGTCGCGGACATCCTCGACCGGGTGCAGCGCAAGGTCGAAAGGCGCACGCGCAAGTACCTGTGACCACTGTGCCGATGTGAACCCTCGTTGCCACTGTTGCCGCTGTTGTCCCTGTGACCGTTGGCGGTCGCGAAGCCGGAAGCGGCGCTTCGGAACTCAGTGCATAGGCGCGCGCACAGCGGGTAGGCCTTGACGCATCGTCTCTCGCTCGCGAAGCCGTCGTCAGGAGTAGACCGTGCTGCAAACGCCGCATTCGTCCCTGCAGGTAGCTGCCGTTCCGGCCCAGCGGGTGCCAGCGCGGGACAGGGACCAAGACGCTCCGTGGCACACCGAGGCGGTGTGCCGGCGCGACGAGGCCGGCCTGTTCTTCGCACCCTCCAAAGAACCCACCGCCGCCCGGCTCTCGCGAGAGGAGGCGGCCAAGCGCGTCTGCGCGCGCTGTCCGGTCATGGTCGAGTGCCGCGAGCACGCCCTGCTCCAGCCCGAGCCGTACGGCGTCTGGGGTGGCCTCACCGCCGCCGAGCGCCGCGTGGTCCTGGCCCGGCGCCGCCGCCGCGAGCTGGAACTGAAGAAGACGGCGCGAGCGGCCCGCATAGCGGCAGCGGGCTGACCCGGCACGCACGCGGGAAAGGGGCGCCCCCCCGATGAGGAGGGCGCCCCTTTCAACGCCTTGAGTGTTTCAACGCTTTGAATGCCGGGCCCGCAGCTGATCGGTGCCCGGCACCCCCGGCCGCGCTACTTCGCCCGGTCGAAGTCGATCGCGCTGTACGCCCGCAGCTTGCTCAGCCGGTGCTCGGAGTCGATGCGCCGTACCGTGCCCGACCGCGAGCGCATGACGATCGACGACGTCGTGGCCGTCTCGGCCCGGTACCGCACCCCGCGCAGCAGCTCGCCGTCGGTGATCCCGGTCGCGGCGAAGAAGACGTTGTCGCCGGAGACCAGGTCGTCCGTGGTCAGCACGCGGTCCAGATCGTGCCCGGCGTCGATCGCCCGCTGCCGCTCCTCGTCGTCCTTGGGCCACAGCTTGCCCTGGATGGTGCCGCCCAGGCACTTCACGGCACAGGCCGAGATGATGCCCTCGGGGGTGCCGCCGATGCCGAGCAGCAGGTCGATGCCGGTGCCCTCGCGCAGCGCGAGGATGGAGCCGGCCACGTCGCCGTCGGAGATCAGCTTGATGCGGGCGCCGGTCTCCCGGATCTCCTGGATCAGGCCCTCGTGCCGCGGCCGGTCCAGGATGACGACGGTGACGTCCTCGGGCGTGGACCGCTTGGCCTTGGCCACCCGGCGGATGTTCACGGACACCGGCGCGTCGATGTCCACGAAGTCGGCCGCGTCCGGGCCGGTGACCAGCTTGTCCATGTAGAACACGGCGGACGGGTCGAACATCGAGCCGCGTTCGGCGGCGGCCAGCACCGCGATCGCGTTCGTCATGCCCTTGGCGGTCAGGGTCGTGCCGTCGATCGGGTCCACGGCGATGTCGCACTCGGGCCCGGTCCCGTCGCCGACGCGCTCGCCGTTGAAGAGCATCGGCGCCTCGTCCTTCTCGCCCTCCCCGATGACGACGACGCCGTTCATCGAGACGGTGGAGACGAGGGTGCGCATGGCGCGCACCGCGGCACCGTCGGCGCCGATCTTGTCCCCGCGCCCGACCCAGCGGCCGGCGGCCATCGCCGCGGCCTCGGTGACGCGGACCAGCTCCATTGCGAGGTTGCGGTCGGGGGCCTCGGAGGGGACGTCCAGCTCGGACGGCAGATGATGCTCGGTCATCGGAGCGCACCTTTCTGATACGACGACGGCCGGATGAGGGTGTTGGCCACGACTCTATCGTTAGGCAGACAAAATGAGCAGGGGACCCCACGGATGAGCGCTCCGGGGACCTGCGACGATAGGGGGCGTGGCAGGTACGAAAGGCAAGCAGAAGACGGCCCGGGACATGGTGCTCTCCATGGGCGTCATCGTTCTCGCGGGGCTGGTCATGTGGCTGTTCATCCCGCACGAGGACGGCGAGCCCGACCTCAAGCGGGTCGACTACCGGGTCGAGCTGCTGACCGCGCGCCGCGCCGCGCCGTACCCGGTCGCGGCGCCCGAGGGGCTGGCCAAGGACTGGAAGCCGACGTCGGTCCGCTACCGGGGCGCCGAGTCCGACACCTGGCACCTGGGCTTCCACACCGCTGACGGTGAGTACGTGCAGGTCCAGCAGTCGACGCAGAAGCCGGCCGAGTTCATCGACGACGCCACCCAGGGGGCGCGGGAGACGGAGCGGACCGAGGAGATAGCGGGCCGGACGTGGACCCGGTACGAGGGCGGCCGGTACGACGCCCTGGTGCTGAAGGACACCGGCGGCGTCGAGGGGGCGACGACCATCGTGGCGGGCACGGGCTCGTTCGAGCAGCTGGCGAAGATGGCGGCGGCGCTGAAGATGGCGTGAGCCCGCGCGCGTACGGCGCGCGCGTACGACCGCGCGTACGACGAAGGCCCCCGGCGGCGCGCCGGGGGCCTTTTCCGTGGCCGGGGGCGGTCTCAGACCGTCGTGACGACCTGCTCGTAGGCCAGGCGCGGGGAGCGCGGGAACCAGGCGTCGGGGCCCGGGCGGCCGATGTTGACGACCATCAGCGGCGTGTGGTCGTCGTCCAGGAACTCCTTGCGCACGCCCTCGAAGTCCAGGCCCGTCATCGGACCGGCGGCCAGGCCGGCGGCGCGGACGCCCACGATGAAGTAACCGGCCTGGAGGGCGGCGTTCAGCGCGGCGGCGTTCTCCCGGGCCGGGCGCTCGCTGAAGAAGGCGTCCTTGGCCTCGGGGAAGTGCGGGAAGAGGTGCGGCAGTTCCTCGTGGAACTCGTTGTCCGCGGAGAGGATGGCGACCAGCGGGGCGGCGGCCGTCTTGGGCCGGTTGCCCTCGGCCATGTGCCGCACGAGACGCTCACGGGCCTCGGCGGAGCGGACCAGCGTGATGCGCAGCGGGGACTGGTTGAAGGCGGTCGGGCCGTACTTGACCAGATCGTAGATCGCCTGCACCTGCTCGTCGGTCACCGGTTCGTCGGTGAAGGTGTTGGCGGTCCGGGCCTCGCGGAACAGCAGGTCCTGGGCGGCGGGGTCAAGAACGAGAGACATGCGTGGTCCTTCTCGGGGCTGCGTCGGGTCCGTGGCGGGTGCACGGATCCGCTGACGGGTACGACCGTACGCCAAAAGAAGTTCAACCTTCAACCAAGATGCCGGTGACGCAGATCACGCCCTCCGACCGGTGATTTCACCCGCCGCCTACGGTCCTACCGGGTGAGACGCCACAGTTGACCGACACGAATGGGAAGCACCGACATGACCAGCACCGCCAAGGGCCCCGCCAGCTACTTCCCGTCGATCGAGAAGAAGTACGGCCGTCCGATCGCGGAATGGAAGGAGCTGATCCGCTCCTCGCCGCTCACCAAGCACATGGAGCTGGTCGGCTGGCTCAAGGCCGACCACGGCCTGGGCCACGGCCACGCCAACGCCCTCGTCGCCCACACCCTCGCCGAGACCGGCGAAAAGTAGCGAGCACGGCCGGCCGCCCCCAGGGGCGCGGGTCCGGGCGTCGGGGTTCGGCCGGAGGTCCGGGCAGCCCACCCAGGGGCGCGGGGAACTGCGCGACAAGCCACGACGGACCCGCGGCCGCCGTCCGCGAGGACCGACCGAGTCCCTGGGCGCGGGTCCGGGCGTCGGGGTTCGGCCGGAGGTCCGGGCGGTCCACCCAGGGGCGCGGGGAACTGCGCGACAAGCCACGACGGACCCGCGGCCGCCGTCCGCGAGGACCGGCTGAGGCCACGAACCCGCAGCCGCCGCAGGCGAACCCGCACGCGCCGCACATCACAACCGGCCGCGCTCCTGAGCGCGACGGATCAGTCCCGGTCGGCCCCTGCCTCCGCTTCCGCCTCCTCCGCCAGCGCCGCGTCCAGCCGGGCGCGGGCGCCGTCCAGCCGGCGCCGGCAGATCTTCGCCAGTTCCTCGCCCCGCTCCCACAGGGCGAGGGACTCCTCCAGCGACGTACCGCCCGCCTCCAGGCGCCGTACGACCTCGATCAGCTCATCGCGGGCCTGCTCGTAGCCGAGCGCCTCGTCCCGGGCCGCCGCCGTCTGCTCCACCTCGCTGGTCATCCCCACACCCTATGCATCGACTCTCACGGAGAACTCGCCCTCGGCCACCCGCGCGCGCAACGTCTCGCCGGCCGCCACCTCGTCCGGGTCGCGGACGGCGTGACCGTCGGACCGCTGCAGCACCGCGTACCCCCGCTTGAGGGTCGCGGCGGGGGAGAGGGCCACCACGCGCGCGTGCGTGTGGGTCAGTTCCGAGTCGGCGCGGTCGAGGTGGTGCCGCAGGGTGCGCCGGCCGCGCTCCAGCAGCCCGGTCACCTGCTCGGACCGTTCGTCGATCATCCGGTGCGGGTCCTCTATCGAGGGGCGGGCCAGCGCATGGGCGAGCCCCCGCTCCTCCCGCTCGACGAACGCCTCCACGCACCGCCGCGCCCGGTCCCGCAGCAGCCGCACCCGCTCGTACTCCTCGCCGACGTCCGGCACGACCTTCTTGGCGGCGTCGGTCGGTGTCGAGGCGCGCACGTCGGCCACATGGTCCAGCAGCGGATTGTCCGGCTCGTGGCCGATCGCCGACACCACCGGCGTCCGGCAGGCCGCGACCGCCCGCACCAGCTGCTCGTCGGAGAACGGCAGCAAATCCTCCACGCTGCCACCGCCGCGCGCGACGACGATGACGTCCACGTCGTCGATCGCGTCCAGCTCCTTGACGGCCTGCACCACCTGCGGCACCGCGTGCACGCCCTGCACGGCGACGTTGCGCACCTCGAAGCGGACGGCCGGCCAGCGGTGCCGGGCGTTCTCCAGCACGTCGCGCTCGGCGGCCGACGCCCGCCCGCACACCAGCCCGATCAGATGCGGCAGGAAGGGCAGCGGCTTCTTCCGCTCCGGCGCGAACAGCCCCTCGCGCGCGAGCGCCTTCTTCAGCTGCTCCAGCCGGGCGAGCAGCTCCCCGACCCCGACCGGTTTGATCTGGGCGGCCCGCAGCGACAGCTGCCCGCGCGGGGCGTACCACTCCGGCTTGGCGTGCACGACGACCCGGGCGCCCTCGCCGACCAGGTCGGCGACCGCGTCGAACACCTGCCGGTAGCAGGTGACGCTGACGGAGATGTCGTACGACGGGTCGCGCAGTGTCAGGAACACCACCCCGGCACCCGGCCGCCGCGACAACTGTGTGATCTGCCCCTCGACCCACACCGCGCCGAGCCGGTCGATCCAGCCCCCGATGAGCCGCGACACCTCACCGACGGGCAGAGGGGACTCGGGACTCGTGTTCACCGCCATGCCGCGAGCGTAGTCCGCCGCACCGACAATCCGGCCGCCCGCTCACCCCTCGACCGGCTCGCGCCGGGCCCCGACCCGGTTGCGCTGGGCCACGAGCACCACCAGCCCGACCGCCAGCCACACCAGCCCCACCAGCTGAGCCGTGCCCGACGCCTCCACGATCACCGCGAGGGTGATCGCCGCCCCGGTCACGGGGATCAGCACGTGCCGCCACCAGCTGACGCGGCCTCCCCGCCGCCGGACGGCGAACCAGCCCACCACGCTCGCGTGCAGCAGCGTGAAGGCCGTCAGCGCGCCGATGTCGACCACCGACACCAGGTGGTCCATCCCGTCGTCCCGCCGGGCCGCCCACACCGCGGCGACCATGGTGATCACGGCCGCGACCAGCAGCGCCACCCGCGGAACCCCGGAGAATGTCCGGGACAGCACCCCCGGCAGCCGCCGGTCGCGCCCCATCGCGAACAGCAGGCGCCCGGCCGCCGCCTGCCCCGCCAGCGCCGCGAACGCCGCGCCGATCGCCTTGCTCACCGCGACCAGGTCGTGCAGCCACGCCCCGACGGAGACGTCCACGGCGTCGTAGAACGCCGATCCCTGCCGCCCCGGCTCGGCCGCCAGCTCCGCCGACGACATCGGCGCCAGCAGCGCCGCCAGGTACGTCTGCGCCACGAACAGCACACCGGCCAGCGCGAGACAGAACAGCAGCGCCCGCGCCACCTTGGCCGACCCTCCGGTCACCTCCTCGGCGAAGGTGGCGATGGCGTCGAACCCGAGGTACGACAGCACCGCCACCGACACCGCGCCCACCACCGCCGACAGCGCGAACGCCCCCTGGGTGCCGTCCCCGGACAGCGGCGACAGCCAGCCGCGCTCGGCACCGTCGCGCGCGAGGACGACGACCGCCGCCGCGACGAACACCAGCAGGACCACGATCTCCATGGCGAGCACCGCGAAGCCCACCCGGGCCGCCGCCCGCACCCCCCACAGGTTCAGCAGGGTCGTCACGACCACCGCCAGCGCCGTCCACACCCACCGCGACACCTCCGGCACCAGCTCGTTCATCGCGATGCCCGAGAACAGATAGGCGACGGCCGGGATCAGGACGTAGTCCAGCATCGCCATCCAGCCGGCCACGAACCCGGCGCCCCGGCCGAGCCCCGCGCGCGCGTAGGCGAACACCGACCCCGCCTGCGGGACCACCCGCACCATCTGCGCGTAGCTGAACGCGGTGAACGCCATGGCGATCGTGGCGGCGACGTAGACCAGCGCCACCGCGCCGTGCGACTTGGCGTCCAGCGTGCCGAACACCCCGACCGGCGCCATCGGCGCGATGAACAGCAGCCCGTAGACGACCAGGTCACGGAAGCCGAGACTGCGCCGCAGCGCGTGCCCGTCACGCTCCCCCTGCCCGCCGTGCTCCCCGTGCGCGCCGTGCTCGCCCTCGGCCCGCTGGGCCCCCGTGCCGGACTCGGACATCGCGCCTCCGCCGTGCGTGTCGAAGCTCGCCGTCGCTCCCCGTCGCTCCCCTCGCTCCCCCTCGCTCTCCCCGCCCTTCGCCAGTCTCCCGGGCGACGCGGCCCCGACGCGATCTTTGACCCGCCGAACGCGGCCTTACGATGGACCGCATGACCGCTTCGCCTGGCCGCCGTGTCCTGCTCGCCGCCCCCCGTGGCTACTGCGCGGGTGTGGACCGCGCCGTGATCGCCGTCGAGAAGGCCCTGGAGCAGTACGGGGCCCCCGTCTACGTCCGGCACGAGATCGTCCACAACAAGTACGTCGTCCAGACCCTGGAGAAGAAGGGCGCCGTCTTCGTCGAGCAGACGGAGGAAGTCCCCCCGGGGAACATCGTCATGTTCTCCGCGCACGGCGTGGCCCCCGTCGTCCACGAGGAGGCCGAGCGCGGCAAGCTCGCCACCATCGACGCCACCTGCCCCCTGGTGACCAAGGTCCACAAGGAGGCCGTCCGCTTCGCCGGTGAGGACTACGACATCCTCCTGATCGGCCACGAGGGTCACGAGGAGGTCATCGGCACCTCCGGTGAGGCCCCCGAGCACATCCAGCTCGTCGACGGCCCCGGGGACGTGGAGAAGGTCGAGGTCCGCGACCCGTCCAAGGTCGTCTGGCTCTCCCAGACCACGCTCTCCGTGGACGAGACCATGGAGACCGTCGACGCGCTGAAGGAGAAGTTCCCGCAGCTCATCTCCCCGCCCAGCGACGACATCTGCTACGCCACGCAGAACCGCCAGCTGGCGGTGAAGCAGATGGGTGCCGAGGCCGACCTGGTGATCGTCGTCGGCTCCCGCAACTCCTCCAACTCCAAGCGGCTCGTCGAGGTCGCCAAGCAGGCGGGCGCGCGCGAGGCGTACCTGGTGGACTTCGCCGACGAGATCGACGAGGCCTGGCTGGAGGGCGTCACCACGGTCGGCGTCACCTCCGGCGCCTCCGTCCCGGACGTACTGGTCGAGCAGGTCCTCGAGTGGCTGGCCCGGCGCGGCTACGAGGACGTGGAGATCGTCAAGGCCGCCGAGGAGTCCATCACCTTCTCGCTGCCCAAGGAACTGCGCCGCGACCTGCGCGAGGAGGCGGCGGCCCTGGTCGCCGAGCGGGGCGGTTCGGGAGCGCCGGGTCCGACGAGCGGGGCGTGACTGTCAGTCGTGGGTCGTAACGTGGTGCCATGCAGATCTTCGGCGTGGACATCGGCGGATCCGGAATCAAGGGCGCCCCTGTGGACCTCGACAGGGGCGACCTGGCGGAGGAGCGCCACAAGGTTCTGACCCCGCGACCGGCGACGCCCGGCGCCGTGGCCGACGGAGTCCGGCAGGTCGTCGAGCACTTCGGGTGGACGGGCCCGGTCGGGCTCACCTTCCCCGGCGTGGTCACCGGCGGCTCCACCGTGCGTACGGCGGCCAACGTCGACAAGGGCTGGATCGACACGGACGCGCGCGCGATGTTCCGTGACCGCCTGGGCGGCCTGCCGGTGACGGTCGTCAACGACGCCGACGCGGCGGGCGTCGCCGAGATGCACTTCGGCGCGGGCCGCGACCGGCGGGGGACGGTGATCCTCCTCACCTTCGGCACCGGCATCGGCAGCGCCGTCTTCGTCGACGGCGCCCTCGTCCCCAACACCGAGCTGGGCCACCTGGAGCTGGACGGACACGACGCGGAGAAGCGGGCGTCCAGCAAGGTCAAGGAGGACCACGACCTGTCGTGGGAGCACTGGGCGCACCGCGTGCGGAAGTACCTCGCCCATGTCGAGATGCTCTTCTCGCCCGAGCTGTTCATCATCGGCGGCGGGGTCAGCCGCAAGGCCCACAAGTTCCTGCCGTACCTCGAGGGCGTCAAGGCGGAGATCCTCCCGGCACAGCTCCAGAACAACGCGGGCATCGTGGGCGCGGCGATGAGGGCGGCGGAACTGGAACGGACGACCGGCTGAGGGGGCCGTAGGGCGGAGGGGGCGACGGCACCGCTGCCCAGGGGCGGATCAGGCCGGACCAGGCCGGGGGCAGACGGAGGAAAGCCGGGCCAGGCGGGACAAGGCCGAGTGCCAGGCGGTGAAAGCCGGGCCAGATGGGACAAGGCCGGACCATGCCGGGCCAGGGAGCCTTCAGGCCGAGCGGCGGCTCGCGTGGAGGCGTGACTTGCGGGCGGCGGCCCGGCGCCGCATCAGCCGGATCCGCCGCACGATCACGATCGACCCGGCGACCAGGGTGCCCCCGTACAGCCACCCGGCCTCCGTGGCCAGCGCGGTCACCATCCCCATCACCCGCCCGCCGAATCCGCCGTCACCGTCGTCGGCGACGGTCGTCAGCCCCACGGCGAAGGCGATCGGCACCACGACGGGGGCGGTGAGCAGGTCGCCCCGGCGCACCCAGACGGCGGTCAGTACGCACACGGGCACGAACAGCACGCCGTACACCGTCAGCGACGAACCGAACAGCAGCTGGTCGAGGAACCCGAGCGCCAGCATCACCGCCGCGCAGAACAGCCCGCTGCCCAGCCCGGTCAGCCGTGGGTTGGGCATCCGCCGCAGCGCCCGCACCACCGGGGGCCCGTGCGGACGTACGGCCCCCGGCCGCGCCGGCCGTACCACCCGCGGCGGCCCGCCGGGCCCGCCCGCTCCGCCCGATCCGCCCGATGCACCTGTCCCACCCGGCCCACCGGGCCCGCCCTGCCTGCCGACCCCGCCGCCCGCGCCGCGGGGGCCGCGCACCGCCGGGCCCGCCGCACCGCCGTCGCCGCCCCGGCCCTGCGGGGGCAGCGGCGGCCGGCCTCGTCGCGTTCCGTGCTGCGGGGGTCGCGTCCTGTGTTGCTCCACTCGACCAACTTAGGTCGTTTTATGTGCCGAATCGGCTCTCGGACACGCCGTGGAGCGGACCTTGGCCAAGCGTTCGACACTGCGCGGGACCGATGCCGGCCACCCCGTAGACTGGTGGATCGGCCCTGTCTGGCCTGCTCCGCACCTCCGCATCCTCACGTACGGGAAGTCGCAACGTGTCGCTCACGATCGGAATCGTCGGTCTGCCGAATGTCGGCAAGTCGACCCTGTTCAACGCCCTGACCAAGAACGACGTGCTGGCGGCCAACTACCCGTTCGCCACGATCGAGCCCAACGTCGGCGTGGTCGGCGTCCCCGACCCCCGGCTGGCGAAACTGGCCGAGATCTTCTCCTCCGAGCGGGTCCTGCCGGCGACGGTCGACTTCGTCGACATCGCGGGCATCGTGCGGGGCGCGAGCGAGGGCGAGGGCCTGGGCAACAAGTTCCTGGCGAACATCCGCGAGTCGGACGCCATCTGCCAGGTCATCCGCGCCTTCAAGGACGAGAACGTCGTCCACGTCGACGGCAAGGTCTCGCCCAAGGACGACATCGAGACGATCAACACCGAGCTGATCCTCGCCGACCTCCAGACCATCGAGAAGGTCCTGCCGCGCCTCCAGAAGGAGTCGCGGATCAAGAAGGACATCCAGCCGAAGGTCAAGGCGGTCGAGGAGGCCAAGGAGATCCTCGAAAAGGGCGACACGCTCTTCGCGCACGGCATCGTCCAGGGCACCGAGCGCAACGAGCTCCTCCATGACCTGCACCTCCTCACCACCAAGCCCTTCCTCTACGTCTTCAACGTCGACGAGGACGAGCTGATCGACGAGGACTTCAAGAACGAGCAGCGCGCCCTGGTCGCCCCCGCCGAGGCGATCTTCCTCAACGCCAAGCTGGAGTCCGACCTCACCGAGCTGGACGAGGACGAGGCGCTGGAGCTGCTCCAGTCCGTCGGCCAGGACGAGCCCGGCCTCGCCACCCTGGCCCACGTCGGCTTCCGCACCCTGGGCCTGCAGACCTACCTGACGGCCGGCCCCAAGGAATCCCGCGCCTGGACCATCAAGAAGGGCGCCACCGCCCCGGAGGCCGCGGGCGTCATCCACACCGACTTCCAGAAGGGCTTCATCAAGGCCGAGGTCATCTCCTTCGACGACCTGGTCGAGGCCGGCTCGGTGGCGGAGGCCCGCGCGAAGGGCAAGGCCCGCATGGAGGGCAAGGACTACGTGATGCAGGACGGGGACGTGGTGGAGTTCCGCTTCAACGTGTGAGCGGATGAAACAAGCACCACGTCACCGACTGGGCAGACATACAGGTCAGATGGGGTCGGCTCCTCCGGGAGACGGCCCCTTTGTCCATCCCGTGCTGGATCGGTGCTGGACCCTCTGACGTTCGGTCACCGCAGCGATCAGGGATGCAGGTAGCTGAGTGAGCTCCGGGGCGCTGCCTGTACTTTCTGTATGTCGATGCCGGCACGCCAACCTTCGCTGAAGCCATCGTTGCCATGGGCCTCACGCCGGAACGCGCGAGACACTGGAGTAGGCCCCGCACGCCTGCGGAGGAGGCTTCGCGTACAAGGTGTCCCCGTGCTCGATCCGGGCCGGACGTTGTGACGCTGGAACAGTCGGGATCAGGTGTCGTAAACGGTGGAGCGATGCCCGGCGTGTACGACCCACACCACGAGCTCTCCGTTGTCGATCGTGTAGACGACCCGGTAGTCGCCGACCCGCAGTCGACGGCGTTCTGGCTGTGACACGAGCGCAGTGGTGTTGAAGCCGAAGGGGTCGCTCTCCAGCTCGGTCAGCTTGGCCAGAATGCGCAGGGCCATGTCGCGGGGGATCTTCCGGAGCTCTGCCTGCGCCTCCGGCCGGAAGACGGTTCGGTACTCACTCACCGCGCGCCAGCGTCTCCCTCATGATGTCCTCGATCGGGACGCCGGGTGCAGGGTTGGCCATGCGTTCGTCGATGATCCGGTTGATCTCGCGTTCTTCCCACTCCTGGTACTTGCGCAGTACATCGATGGAGACAACGGCTGCGACCTGCTTGCCCCGTCGGGTGATCACGGTGGGCACGTCGTCCCTGTCGGCGCGCTCCACGACCTCGGCCAGGTGTGCGCGTACGTCGCGAATGGACTCTATGGGTAGCGGCTGTGTCATGCGCTCAAGTGTACCGAGTGTGCCATGTGTACACAAACGCTCCGGCTGGAGCGGTCTCTAGCGCTGGATGTGCTGGACGACTCCCCGCCGTGCTGGGTGCGTGCTGGACAGTCCGTCGGAGTGAGTGGCTGGGCTGTTGTTGCGTGATGCTGCGCGGGTGGCGCCGAGCAGGCAAGTCGGACCTGGTCGAGCGGTGTGCAGAGCAGTCCGGGCGTCATCCTTGTTCTACGCCGCCACCGGTGCGTCCCCGGGGATGATCTGGCGCGGCTTGCCCGGGATGTCCAGACATCGACGCTGTCCCTGGCGCACTTGGTGGCCGCCGTGCCGTCGCAGAGCTGGGACGCTGCGTTCGATGTACTGGCGGCGGCGCTGCCTGCCGGCCGCGCGAGCGTGCTGGTCATCGACGAGGTTCCCTGCCTGATGGATGCCGCCGGCGTCTTCGAGGGATGCTGCAGCGAGCCTCGGATCGCGCCCTGGCGATGTGGCTGTGCCGAGCGATTCTGGATTCTTTCTGCGAACCCCCAAATCGCTGGATGTAAACATCGTTCATGCGATTGGATGACCTGGTTAGGAGACGGTCTCCAAACTTTTCTTGGAGCGGCATACTTTGTGCGGGTAGCCGGTTAAGGACGGAGCGCGAGTTATGCCGGATGTTTTTGATCGCATTGAATGGAGTGTTCGTCAGAGTTTCGGAGAGGCGCCAGTTTGTGTCCATGTGGGAGTAGTTGATGAGTGTGAGATCAGGCGCCATCCCACTTATCCGAAGTTTCGCGCCGAAGTGATTTCCGCAGGAGTTCGGTCAGCGGCCAGTTCTCGTCTGTGGGAATCCCTGATTGCCATGGGCAGGCTGTGTGATCTGGATGGCGACGACAGATGGAGACTAGTCATCCTTGACTGCATCGTTCCATGCTTCCGATCGCTGTCCGCGAAGATCTCCCGTGACTTCCGAGTCGAACTGGAAGAAATTCGGTCGGCCATGATGGCAACCGCCTTGGAGGTGTGGGTAGACACTGCCTTGGGCGTTCCGCCTCGGCATGTCAGGGATCGAATGGTGAAGGCGGCCTTCGAGATGGCCTTTCGGTACGGGAATGTCGCCTCGGCGGAGTACTCGAGGGATGACCTCGAAACATTCGACCAACCGGAAGTGCCCACCCAGGGTTCGGCTCTGAGGGCATCATCGATCATTGATATCGGCAGTATCCGTGACTCGGATGTCGCAGAGCAGATCAGGGGTGAGCGACTCGGGGCGCTGTTTCAGAGGGTGGGTTGCTCCGACGCTGTGCAGGGCTTTCACGAAGACCTGCGCACTGGTCGTCGCTCAGGGTCCGTCAGTCAGGCGGTGAGGGCATCGAGGCTGTCCCGATCCCGGATTTCCAGCCCGAACCTGTACTACTATGCGTCTGATCTCTATCCCTCGTTCGTCGGGCTCCAGGAAGCCGCAGACGTGATGGGAATCTCTATTTCTGGCGCGCATCGACTCATCAGGGCGGGCCAGTTTCCTTTACCTGTGGCGAGGGCAGGGCGGAGTTACAAGGTTTCCGTCAAGGCCCTCATGCACTTCAAGGATATTCCGGACGCCCTCGTTCATGTCGACGACATCGAGAATGGAGCCCTCCATGCGGGCGGCGGCTGACGTTCTGACCGCATAGGTTCGACGGGTTCGCGGTCACGACGGTCGGATGTGCGGTGACGCCGATCCGACTGCTGGAGGCGTGCGGTGGCCGAGCCTGCCCGTGTGCGCAGACTGACCGATCAGGAAGGGCAGCGGCTGCAGCAGATTGTGCGCCGGGGCAGCACCAAGTCGGTGCGCGACCGGCGCGCGATGATGTTGCTCGCCTCGACCGGCGGGAACCGGATGCCCAGTGATCGCCCAGCCGGTGCAGGCCGACTGGGACACCGTGCGCGATGTGATCCAGCGGTTCAACGAGATCGGCCCGGCCTGCCTGGGCCCTCGCCGGGCGGGAGGCTGTCCCCGCCTGCTCAGCCGTGACGACGAGGACTCCGTCGTTCAGACGGTCACCCCTCCCTTTTGATCACCGGCCCAGCCACCCGGCGGAGCTTCGCGGTCACAGCATTGATGACGTCCACGGACGCGGTGCGGGGCCGACAGCCTTCACGGTCAATGACCGCATGGTGCCGGCGGGTCGCCGTCGGCAGTTGTCGACAAGCGCATCGGGAGCGAACGATTCCGCACGAGGCATCTGGATCTCCTGGGGGATGCGTTGGCGGCGGACAAGGATGGGATCCCGACTCCGGCCGACGTCGAGCTGATTGCGGAGTACACCCCGTCGCGGGTGGCCGTGCGGTGTGAATTGGGTCGGTGATGCCGGGTTCCGCCGGCCCGGCGCCGACCGTTCGGTGCGTCTTCCGCGGGTCGCGGTACGGAAAGTCGGAGAGAGGGATGCGCGAGCACCGGGGCCGAGTGCGCCCGGCGGCTCCGTCCGGTTCGGCTGTCGGCGCGCCGCGGCAGAGTCGGTGGACGTCGCCAGGCGCGCAGTTCCAAACGTTTCTTCTGCATGTGTGCACAAGTGCCTTGAATGGCGCGGTGCTCGACGAGATCGGCGAGCAGCGGGGTCAGCGTCTACCCATAAGCGGAATTAGCCTATTGTCTTATTTTCTTTCGTGGTCTTGTCGGGCTCTCCGTTGTGCACATAGCTAGGTGCTGCGGCCGATTCCTCACCCCGAGGCTCCCGATGAGCCTGGGCAGGCCCGCAGTGAGCCGGAACCCCCGTGCGCTGCCGGCCAGGGAAGCGGACGTGAACCCTGGAACAGAGGAGTGGTCATGAAGAAGGCCTACGAAGCGCCGACGCTCGTCCGGCTCGGATCGTTCCGGAAGAAGACCGGGCTGCTCCAGCGCTCGGGCAACGACCGGCTCGTCCTGAGCAAGAACTGACGACCGACGGTCCTGACCCGACGTCATGACTGAACTGCACGAAAGTGCGGGGACGGGCCCCGGCGACGCGCACTTCACGGTCTTCACCGACCGTGCGGACGCGGCCGCCGTGGCCCGCTCCTTCGCCCACCCCGGAGCACGCGTCCTCACGCACCCGTCGGGCCGGCCGTGGCTGGTGGGGCAGTGGGACGACCAGGAGATCGTGACGGCGCGCGCCGGCCGCACCGCCCTGGCCGTCGTCGGCTGCTGCCCGGTGGACGCCGCAGAACTGAAGGCCCGGGCAGAACGGTTGCGTGATCCGGCGGAGCTGGACGCGCTGGCCCGCTCCCTGCCCGGCAGCTTCCACCTCGTCGCCACCCTGGACGGCCGGCTCAGGGTCCAGGGCACCGCGTCCGGGCTCCGGCTGGTCTTCCACGCCCTCGTGGACGGCCTGCAGGTGGCCGCCACCCGCGCCGACGTACTCGCCGACGCGCTCGGCGCCGCGCCGGACGAGCAGCGACTGGCGGTGCGGCTGCTGTGGCCGGTGCCCCATCCACTGTCCGAGACGTCCCTCTGGCGCGAGGTGACCGCCGTTCCCCCACAGGACGCCCTGATCGTCGCCGCGGACGGGCGGACCGCACGCCACTCGCGGTGGTGGTCCCCGCCGGAGCCGGTCCGTACGCTCGCCGACGGCGCCCCCCTGGTCCGTGAGGCCCTCACCGCGGCCGTCGACGCCCGCACTCGCCGGGGCGGCGTGGTCAGCTGCGACCTCTCCGGCGGCCTGGACTCCACGTCCGTCTGCTTCCTCGCCGACCGCTCTCCCGCCCACGTGGTGGCCAGTACCTGGCCGGGGCGCGATCCGGCCGACACCGATCTGCACTGGGCCGAGCAGGCGGCGAAGCACCTGCCGGACGTCGAGCATGTGGTGTGGGACGCCGACGCCTCACCTCTGGTCTACGACGATCTGCTCTCCATCGACGACCTGCTGGACGAGCCCACCATCGGCGTCATGGACCGTTCCCGGGTCCTGCACCACCTGCCCGGCATGGCGCAGCGCGGCAGCCGGCTGCACCTGACCGGCATCGGCGGCGACCACGTGGCGTGGTGTTCGGAGGCGTACTACCACCGGCTGGCGCGCACCCGGCCGCTGTTCGCGCTGCGGCAGCTGCGCGGCTTCCGGGCCCTGTGGCAGTGGCCGCTCGGGGGCACGGTCCGTGCCCTGGCCGACTCCCGCCCCTACGGGAAGTGGCTCGCCGACGCCGCCGGTCACCTGCGCGACCCGGTCCCCGCCACGGTCGCCACCAGCCTCGGCTGGGGCACGCCCCCACGCCTCTTCGACTGGGTCACCCCCGACGCCGCCCGGCTGGCCCGGCGGGCCCTGCGAGAGGCCGCCGACCGGGCGACCCCGCTCCACGCGGACCGCGGCCTGCACGCCGACCTGGAACAGATCCGCTCCTGCACCCGCATCATCCGCCAGTGGGACCGGATGGCGGCCCGCGCCGGCGTGCCGATGGCCTCGCCGTTCCTCGACGACCGCGTCATCGAGGCGTCCCTCGCCGTACGGCCCAGCGAGCGGGTCTCCCCCTGGCGGTACAAACCCCTCCTCACCGCCGCCATGAGCGGAATCGTGCCCGAGGAATGCCTGCGGCGCACCACCAAGGCCGCCGCCTCCATGGACGCCGCCGACGGACTGCGCCGGCACCGCGCCGACCTGCACGCCCTGTGGGAGAACTCCCGCCTGGAGCAGCTCGGCCTGGTCGACGGGAGCGCACTGCGCCGCCTCGCCCAGCGGCCCTCCACGCCGGGGCTGCGCGACGCCATCCTCTACTCCACCATCGCCACCGAGGTCTGGCTGCGCGGCCTCTCCGGCTCCCCCAGCCGCACCCGTATCCGCTAGGCCCGCACCGGAGAAAGGCAGTCACCCCCCATGGCACTGCGGTTCAGCCCCGACGTCTCCACCGCTCAGACCGATTACGGCACCGTCCTCCTGGACCAGCGCAGCGGGAGCTACTGGGAGCTCAACCCCACCGGCACCCTGGTGGTGCAGACCCTCCTGAAGGGCGGCGACGAGGCCGAGGCCGTCGACGCGCTCGTGACGGAGTTCGACACCGACCGGGCCCGCGCCGAGCAGGACGTCACGGCTCTGGTACAGGAACTGCGGAAGGCGGGGCTGGCCGCATGACGACACCGAGCGCCCTGGAACGACCCACCGGCGTCCCGCTTCCCCGGCGCCTGGCCGCCCGTCTCGTGCTGCTGCCCGCCGTCGTGCTGTCGCGGCTGCCCCCGCGGCGGATCCGCGCCGTCCTCGGCACCGTCCGCCGCGGAGCCGCGCCCGCCACCGCCGCACAGGCGAAGAACGCCCGGGACGCGATGTGCGCGGTCAGCCTGCTCTGCGCCGGGCCGAAGGGCTGCCTGCCCCGCTCGCTGGGCGCCGCCCTGCTGTGCCGGCTCACCGGCAGCTGGCCCACGTGGGTCACCGGGGCGAGCGTGGTGCCTCCCTTCAACGCGCACGCCTGGATCGAGGCGGAGGGCCGGCCCATCGGTGAAGGAGTGCCCGACGGTTACTTCACGCGGCTGCTGGCGGTGGAACCCGTGACGGCGCACCGGCCGCCCCACTCATGACCGGCCCCCGGGCCGATACGCCGGACCGCTCGGCACCGGCCAAGGCACCGGACCGCTCCACCCGGGCCGATACGCCGGACGGCTCGGCACGGGCCAAGACGCCGGACCGCTCCACACGGGCCGCGGTGGCCACCATGTACCGGCTCACCACCGGACACCGGCCCGCGATCGTCGTGGCCACCGTGCTCACCCTCGTGGGCTCCGCCCTCGGGCTCGCCCAGCCCCTCGTCGCCAAGCGGATCGTGGACGCGAGCGGTGACGGACGGGTGTACTGGCCGCTGCTGCTCCTGCTGGCCGTGCTGTTCATCACCGAAGCGATCACCGGCGCCGTCGGCCGGTTCGTCCTGGAACGCATGGGCGAAGGCGTCGTACGGCAACTCCGCCACGGCCTGGTGGGACGGCTGCTGCGGCTGGAGATGCGGGAGTACGACCGCCATCGCAGCGGCGATCTCGTCTCCCGCGTGACCGCCGACACCACCCTGCTCAGGGAAGTGGTGTCCCAGGCCCTCGTCGACCTGGTCACCGGGGCACTCGTCGCGGCAGGCGCCATCGCCCTGATGATGTGGATCGACCCGCTGCTGCTGCTCCTGGTCGCCGCGACCGTGGCGACCGCGGCAGCGGTCGTGGCCTCACTGCTGAAGGGCATCCGGGCCGCGTCCGAACACATGCAGAACTCCGTCGGCGCGATCGCCGCCGAGCTCGAGCGTGCGCTCGGCGCCCTGCCGATGGTGCGCGTGCACCGCGCGGAGGAGCGAGAGGCCCGGCGCATCGGGGAACGTGTCGAGGCGGCGTACGGAGCGGGCGTACGGACCGCGAAGCTGGCATCCGTGATGAGCCCGGCCGTCGAACTCGCCGTCCAGGGCTCCTTCCTGCTCGTCCTGGTCATCGGCGGCCTGCGCGTCACCGGCCACGCCAACTCCCTCGGTGACCTGGTCGCCTTCCTGCTGTACGCCTCCTACCTCGTGCTGCCCTTGTCCTCGGTCTTCCGCGCGGTCGGGCTGATACAACGCGGCATGGGCGCCTACCAGCGCATCGAGCAAGCCCTCAACCTGCCCGCGGAGCCACCGCAGCGCCGGGCGCCGGCCGTGCGGGCGCACACGCGGGAACCGGCTCGGCCGGCCGCCCCGGACCCGGAGCCCGCCCTGGCCCTGCGGGACATCACCTTCGGCTACGACCCCGACCGGCCGATCCTGCGCGGCGTCACCTTCACCGTCCCGCACCGGCGCCAGACGGCCCTGGTCGGCCGGTCGGGCGCGGGCAAGAGCACGATCTTCGCCCTGGTGGCCAGGTTCTACGAACCGGACTCCGGAACCCTGCTCTTCGACGGGCTGCCCGCCACCGGACTGACCCGCGCGGAATGCCGTGAGCGCATCGCCGTCGTCGACCAGAACACCCACGTCGTCCACGGCACCCTGCGCGACAACATCACCTACGCCGTGCCCGACGCCACCGAGGCCGAAGTGCGGCGCGTCGTCGAACTCGCCCGGCTCGACGACGTCGTGCGACGGCTGCGAGGGGGGCTGTCCGGGATGCTCGGCGACCGCGGCAACACCCTCTCGGGAGGCGAGCGCCAGCGTGTCGCCCTGGCCCGCGCCCTGCTCGCCCGTCCCCGGCTGCTCCTCCTCGACGAGCCCACGTCCCACCTCGACGCCATCAACGAGGCCGCGCTCACCACGGTGATGAAGGAGGTCGCGCAGGAATGCGCTCTCCTGGTGATCGCACACCGGCTCTCCACCGTCCAGCACGCCGACCGGATCGTCGTACTGGACAACGGCCGCGCCATCGCCGGCGGACGTCACGAGGAACTGCTCACCGGCAGCCCCACCTACCGCGAACTGGCGGCCGGCCAGATGCTCCGCCCGGTCGCGGAGACGCCGAAGTAGCCGTTCGCCCAGGTCGGTCGACACATCCTCCGGACTGCCGACGCCGCGGGCGCGACGGTCACGGGGGCGCCGGCCGACGCACCCGTGGGGCGGCCGCAAGCCCACCCCACGGGTGCATGAAGGATCGTTTCGTCACTTCTTCTCGTACTGCGCCAGCGCGAGCCCCAGGCCGAAGAACGTGGGCGCCCACTCACCGACGAAGATCCCCCACCGGTCGGCACGGTCCGTGCCGGCCGATTCCGCCTTGACGGACACCGTCCACGACAGGAACGACAGACCGATCGAGGCGACAGCGGCCGTGTAGGCGTGCTCACTGCGCAGACCCGACTCGTGCAGCTTCTTGATGATCACGGAAAACTCCTCTGACGGAGGCCAGCAGACAACCCCACCGTCACCCCCCGGCGGCGCGCGCGCCCGCCCTGTACCGCCAGCCGGGCGAGTCCCTCGCGGGTTTCCGTACCCCTGGGGCCTTGCGTGGCCGGCGAACGGCAAGAAAGATCATGTGCGCATCGGCGGCCTCACCCACCACGTCATCTGAACCCCTCGGAGCCCCTTTCCATGATGACCGTCCTCGGCGCCTTCCTGATCCTGGCCGTCGCCTCCGTCGTCCGTACCACCGCGGGGTTCGGCTTCTCGCTCGTCGCCGTACCGCCGCTGGCCCTGCTCATCGACCCCGCCGGTGCGGTCATCGTCGCCGGAATCATGGCCGCTCCGCTGAGCCTGTGGACAGCCGTCCGCGACCGGCGGCACATCGACCGCCGTCTCACATTCGTCACCCTCGTCGCGGGACTGGCCGGAGTCCCCTTCGGCGTATGGCTGCTGGCCGCCCTGCCGCCCCGGGCGCTGATGCTCACCATCACCGCCGTCGTCCTCCTCGGCACCTTCATCGTGTGGCGGAAGATCACCCTGAAGGGCGGGACGGCGACCATCGTCGGCGTGGCCATGTTCTCCGGCGCCTCCTTCGCCTCCACCGGGATCGACGGCCCGCCCATGGTCGCCGCGCTGCAGAGCATGAAGCTGGAACCGCGCGTCCAACGGGCCACGCTGGGCGTGGTGTTCTCCGGAACGAGCCTGTTCGCCCTGTCGGGCTACGCCGTCAGCGGCCAGCTCACCGCCACCGTCGGGCAGACGCTGCTGGCCGGCGTCCCTGCGCTGTTCGTCGGGATATTCGCCGGGGAGAAGATCTTCAGCCGGCTGAACACCGAATGGTTCCGCCGGGTCATCCTCGGGCTGCTGGTCGTCAGCTCCGTCTCGGTGGTCTTCCGGGTGGCCGCCGCGTGACCGCGGAAGAGGAGCGCCGAGGAAGGTCGGGCTGCGCCCGGCCCGGGCAAGCGGCATCACGAGGTTCCGGTGCTCGCCGCACCGTCCCCGGTGCGTCCGGGTCAGGGGGAGTGGGGCACCGGGCCGTGGGCTTCCTCCTGTAGTTCGGAAGCCAGGAGGAACCCGAGGTGGGTACGGTTGCGCGCGCCCAGCTGGACCATGAGCTTCGCGATGTGCTGGCGGCAGGACCGTTCGCTGATGCCCAGACGGCGGGCTATCGCGGCGTCCTTCTCCTCGACCAGAAGCAGCCGTGAGATGGCGCGCTGCGTGTCCGAGACGACGAACCCCTCCCGACGGGATTCGTAGGCGGACGCGAAAGGAGAGGCCGCTTGCCAGGCCATGTCGAAGACGCTGACCAAGAAGGACACCACGCCCTGGCGGCGGATGCAGAGAGCGCCGGGTCCCTGGTGTGTGGGGATGAAGGCGACGCGCCGGTCGAAGATGATGAGCCTGGGGAAGAGGATGTCCAGCGTGCGGATCTCCGCGCCGGCCTCGCCCAGGCGGGCGGCGTACGCTTCCGTGGCCGGGCTGAAGCGGGCGCTGTGCTGGTAGATGGTGCGCATGGCCACACCCCGCTCCAGCATCGCGATGTCGCGTTCCTGGGCTTGACCGAGGACATTGACGGGGCGTGGGCCGCCCGGCTGAGCCGTCAGCACCTCCCTCCTGCATTCCTTCGCCGTCTCCTCCAGCAGCAGATCGATGTCGCCTACGCCGATCTCGAGCGTGGTGTCGGCCCGGTGCTCGGTCTCCTGGACGGCATCCTGAGCCTCGCGCAGCGCCGCGAACTCCTCCGTCGCGGTGTCGATGCGTGTCTGGGCCTCGTGCAGGGCCTGGCGCAGACGGGCAATGGCGCGTGCCTCGGCCACGTCCAGCAGGCGCTGGTCGTAGGTGCCGGAGCGGTCCTGCCGGGGCTCCAGCAACCCGAGCGCCAGCAGCCGTTCGAAGGCGGGCGCGGCCGCCGATGACGGCAGATCGGCGTCACGGGTCAGGTCCTCACGAGTGCCGGAGCCCTGCCGCAACGCCTCTGCGTAGAGCTGCTGCATGGCCTGGATCACTGAATCCTGTCCATTACCTCCGTTTACCTCCCGTTTTCCTGTCATTCATTCAGCCTTCCTGTTCCGGCACTGCCTATCCATGATCCACCGGGGGCGTGGCGAACGTGAAGAAGCTGCAGCAAGATCGAATCAGGAATTCGAACGCAAGGTTCCAAATGGGGGATTGAGCATGAAAGTGGCCAAGAGATACCTTTTCGCGCTGTTTCTGGTGATCACGCCTGCGGCTGCCGTGGCCGCCGCGGCCCAGGAACCACTCGCGGCCGGGCGCGTCGTCGCCGCCGCCGAAAGGGACACCGGTTGGGGATGAGCCGGCCCAGCAGCCGCCGAAATCACCGACCGCTACCTGACGAAAGACATGGCCATGGATGCCAAGGCCCTCCTCCTGCTGATCCGGGTCGGGTGTCTGCGCGAACAGGCGCTGACCTCATGGATCTCTCGCACCGACTTCGACCTCGCGGTGGCAGAGAGTGCCACCGCCGCCTATCTGAGGCTGGCCGACCGGCAGATTCCGCTGTCGCCCCAGCGTCCGGCGGAAGACATGTACGAGGCGTGCCGCGCCGCGCTGGCGTCGGCGCCCGAACGCAAAGGGGTCATCGGCTTCCTCGACTCCACCCTGCCCTTGGTAGCCGAACTGGCTGAGGAGTTCGGGCTGCCGGGTTGCTCGCCGGAGACACTCCGGGCCCTGACGAACAAGACCTGGGTCCGTGCCCGGCTCGCCGAGTCCGCTGTCCCCGGGCCCCGATTCCGCACTCTTGAGTCGGCGGTGGGCGGTTCCGGCGAGCGACGAGCCGCGGTCGACGGACTGAGCTACCCCCTCATCCTCAAGCCCGACGACTCGTCGGCGGGACGCGGCGTGGTCCGCGCCGGCAGCCCACGGGAACTCGACTCCGCCTGGGCGGAGGCGGCACGGTTCACCAGGACGGGGCGCCTGCTCGCCGAAGAGGAGCTGATCGGAGAGGAGATCAGCGTCGAGACGGTGACGTCCGAGGGGCGCACGGTGGTCCTCGCCTGCACCGAGAAACTGAGCACTCGCGGCACCTCGTTCGTGGAGCTCGGCCAGGCGGTACCGGCCCGGCTCGGCCCCGACCTCGAAGCACAGGTGCGGGACATCGCCGCAGGAGCGCTCAAGGCGGTCGGCTACGACCACGGCATCGCTCACACGGAGCTCATCCTGACCGCCGACGGCCCTCGCATCGTCGAGGTCAACCCACGGCCCGCGGGCGACTGCATCGTGGACCTGATCCGCCTCACCCGCGGAGTCGACCTCTACGGCATCGCCGCCGACCTCGCTCTCGGTCTCGACGTGAACCTGGACGCGCTCGACCTGCCGCCCTTCACCGGCGGCGCCGCCATCCGGTTTCTCACCGGGGCCCCGGGCGTCGTACGGCGCATCGACGGGGTCGCCGAGGCGGCCCGGCTTCTCGCGCCGGACCGCGAACGCCTGGTCCTGCTGACCCGGCCGGGAGACGTCGTCGAACCCGTCAACTCCAATCTGCACCGCCTCGGGTACGTCATAGCCGTCGGCGAGGACACGGCGGACGCCGTGGAACGTGCGGACCGCATCGCCGCCATGGTCCACGTGGTCACGTCCCCTCGTGCCCCGGACGAGGAGCCGGCGCGGAGACTGCCGAGCGCCGAATGCTGGACCTGAGCCGAACGACGACCCACGTGACCGATGCAAGGACGTCCATGCAAAGCCCTGATTCCTGCTGGCTCGCCACCGGACCGAGCTGGACGGGAACCGACCAGCCCCTGCCCGCCCGCGCCGACGTCTGTGTGCTCGGCGCCGGCGTCATGGGCTCGACGCTTGCCTACTGGCTCGCCCGTGCCGGTCTGCGCCCCCTCGTGGTGGAACGCAATCCCGGCCCGGCCATGGGATCGTCGGGCCGCAACGCCGGACGGGTGATCCAAGGGGGCAACGCTCAGCACTCCTCGGCCATCGACCGTTTCGGCCGGGACCAGGCACAGGCCATCTACCGCGCCACGCTCACCAACCGGGACCTGCTGCGGGAGGTGATCGCTCGAGAGGGTCTCGAAGACACACGGGCCTGCACGGCCAAGCTCGACCTGGCGGACAGCGAAGACGAGGCACTCGAACTCAAGCGGACGGCGCAGGCCCTGCAAAGCGAGGGCATCCAGGCCGAATGGCTCGACCTCCCCGAGGCGCGGGCGGTCTTCGGCACCGACCTGCCCGACACCGTGCTGGGCGGGCTTCACCGGCCCGGCCAGGACATGGTGCACTCCGTGGCGTACGTCCGGGGCATTGCGGGCGCGGCTCAGCGACACGGTGCGGACTTCGGCTTCGGCGTGACCACGGTGGCCGTGGAACCGGCCGCTGGCGACGCCGGCTGGCGTGTCGTCACGGACGCCGGCGACGTGGTCGCCGACCACGTCGTGGTCGCCCTCAACGCCTGGACGCCGACCGTCCTGCCCGCACTCGCCCAGGTCATCACGCCGGTGCGCGGTCAGCTCGTGCAGACGGCTCCGGTGCCCTTCCGCATCCCGCAATGGGGCCTCGACCGCGGGCTGGTGTACGGAGGCCAGAACAAGGACGGCTCCCTCCTGCTCGGTGGACTGCGCCACACGGTCCCCGGCAGGGACGAGCACGTGGCCCTGCCTTCCGGCGCCAACACGCCGGCCTTCTCCCCCGAACTGGCCGAGCGTCTGACCCGTGCGCTGCCCGCCCTGATGCCGCAGACCACCGGAGTTCCCGTGGTTCGCGCGTGGAGCGGGGTGATGGCCTTCACACCCGACCGCTGCCCGCTGGTGGGCGCCTGGCCGGGAGCGGAGGGCCTGTGGGTGATGGCCGCGTTCAACGGCCACGGAATGCCCTACTCCCAGGTCTTGTCCGAACAGCTGGCGGAGCGGATACGTGGCGGTACCGGACGGGGCATACCCGCCGCCTTCGATCCCGCCCGCTTCCTGTGAGGCGTGAGGACACCATGAGCAACCTTGCGACCTTGCGGACCTCCCGCCTGCCGGACCAGCCACCCACCGGCGACGCTTCGGCACGTGACCGGTCCCTGCTGGTCATCGGAGCGGGGCCGAAGGCCGTCGCGCTCGCCGCCAAGTCGAAGGTCCTGCGCGACGTCGGTTTCGACGTTCCCGCCGTGACCGCCGTCGAGCGCGACCGCACGGCGGCCAACTGGCGTGCCGGACAGGGCTGGACCGACGGACGCCAGCGCCTGGGAACCCTGCCCGAAAAGGACCTGGGATTCCCCTATGACGGCTCCACCTGGGGCGAGCGCCGTGACCCCGTGGTCGGCGAGATAGTGCGGCGCATGGCCGGCTTCAGCTGGACCGGTTATCTGATGAGCACCGCGGCGTACGCGCGCTGGATAGACCGGGGAAGACCGCAACCCACCCACCGGGACTGGGCCGACTACCTCGAATGGGCGTCGCTGGAGGCCGGACTGCGGGTGGTGACCGGCGAGGTACTGAGCGCGGAGACGCGGGAGGGCGGCTGGACGGTCGTCCACGCCGACGGTGACTCCCGCGGTACCGTGCACGGCTGCGGGCTGCTGGTGTCCGGACCAGGCCCCTGCGCGGGCGTCGTGTCCACCGACGGCGCGCGCGTGCTGGACACGGCGGGGTTCTGGCGTGTGGCCATGGCCGGCCTGCCCGACCGGCTGCGACGGGTGGCGGTCATCGGGGCGGGCGAGACGGCTGGGACGATCGTCAGGGAGCTGGCCCTCGCCCACCACCGCGATGTCACTGTCGTCACGCCCCACGCCGCTCTCTACAGCCGGGGCGAGAGCCCCTTCGAGAACCGTTACTTCAGTGACCCCGCCGACTGGACGGCGCTGGCCGAGCCGGACCGCCGGGAGTTCATCCGGCGCACCGACCGGGCAGTGTTCTCCCAGGACGTCCAGCGCGATCTCGCCGGGACCGAACGGGTCTCCTGGCGGACCGGCCGGGTCACCGCAACCCGCCTGGCTGCCGACGGCACCGTCGAGGTCGTTTTCGACCATGCGGGCCGGCAGCACGTCCTCGAGGCCGACCTGGTGGTGGACGCCACGGGCGGCGACCCACTGTGGTTCACCGATGTGCTCGGCCCCCGGGCACGTGAGGCGCTGAACCGGGCCGTGGGCGGGGCCTTCGCCCGGGCCACTCTCGAACGCGTCATCGACCATGTGCTGGCTGTGCCCGGCCTCCCCGCGCCACTGCATCTGCCCAACCTGGCGGGGG
The DNA here is from genome assembly GCF_047946815.1 of Streptomyces hamibioticus. Taxonomy (NCBI): domain Bacteria; kingdom Bacillati; phylum Actinomycetota; class Actinomycetes; order Kitasatosporales; family Streptomycetaceae; genus Streptomyces; species Streptomyces hamibioticus. The sequence goes on along the minus strand of NZ_JBKKQY010000001.1, from coordinate 2,632,558 downwards.
TCGCCCAGGGACCGGGCTTCCCCAATCTCAGCTCGCTCGGCCTGCTGGCCGACCGAGTGCTCTCCGCCTACGTCTCCCCGGCGTCCCTCGCGCACGACGCGCAGCCGGGCAGCCTGACCGCCCCCGCCCATGTGCCGAGCACCAGCCGAGGAGCACTGTGAACACCCGTACCGCGAAGTCGCCGACCACGTCGCCGGCCGACATGGACTACATCCAGCTGCTCTTCACCGATGTCACCGGACGCCTGAAGGCCCTGGAGGTCCCCGCCTCCCGCTGGAAGGCCGTCCGCGACACGGGATGGACCGTGGACAGCTCGGTCCTGCTGGGCCAAGGCGGTCCGGGACACGGTGATCTGCGTCTCGTGCCCGACCCGGACACCTTCGTCTCCCGGCCGTGGCGCACACCGGCGGGGAGGACGGTGGGCATGGTCTTCTGCGATGTGCTCGACGACCGGGGGCGGCCGTTCGCCGCCGATCCCCGCGCTCGGCTGCGCCGCGCGGTCGCCGGGTCCGAGGCCCGCGGGCAGCTCCCCGTGTTCGGTGTCGAGGCCGAGTTCTACCTGCTGCGCGCCCACGACTCGCGGCCCCCGTGGGAGCCGGGCGACACCGGCGGCTACTGGGACCTCGTCGAGCAGGAACAGGCGGACGAGGTCTGTCGCGACACCAGTGACGCCCTGGAGACGATGGGTTTCACCGTCCTCGGCCACCACCACGAGGTCTGCGCGGGGCAGCGCGAGATCGTCTTCCAGCACGCGGACGCGGTGACCACCGCCGATCGGTTGCTGCTGCTGAAGCACACGGCGCGGACCATGGCACGACGCCGCGGCATGAAGGCCGTCTTCATGCCCAAGCCACTGGCCCACCTGTACGGCAACGCACTGCACGTCCATGTGTCGTTGCGGGGAACGGACTCCGAAGGGGCTCCGCTCTTCCACCAGTCCGACGACGCCCAAGGCATGTCCGCGCTCTTCCGCCAGTCGCTCGCGGGTGTTCTGGAGCACGCCGACGCGCTCACCGCCCTGGGCAACCCCACGGTCAACTCCTACAAGCGGCTGGTGCCGGCCTCCGGCACCCCCGTGCACCGGACCTGGGCCAGGCACAACCGGTCCACCGCCTTCAAGGTCGTGGGGGACGCGGCCGCCCCCGACTCGATGCGGCTGGAGATGCGCAGTCCCGACCCGGCGGCCAACCCCCATCTGCTCTTCACCGCGATCCTCGCCGCGTTCGGTGACGGCCAGGACCGAGGACTGAAACTGTCCGAGGCCTGCGAGGAACCCGCCGACACGCTCAGCGAGGCCGAGCGGGCCTTGCGCGGCGTCAGCCCGCTGCCGACCGACCTCCCCACCGCGCTGCGTGCCCTGGAGGAGGACACGACCGTGCGGGAGGCCGTGGGGGATCTCACCACCCGCGCCTGGCTGGCGGCGAGCCGGGCCGACTGGAACGCCTGGCACCGGCTGGTGACCCCCTGGGAAGTGGACCGGTACCTGGACGTCGTGTGACTGCAGACACCGCCCCCTGCCGGCGCCGAACCCGCCATCGACTGAAGTAGGAAGAACCATGCACAGCGTCGTCGAGACGACCGTCGGCCCGGTGTCCGTTCCGAGCCCCGGCCACCGGTGGACCGTCCTCATCTACATCACCGAGCCGGGTATAGGCGAGGCGCTGCCGGAACTCGCGGGTTGCACCACGGGACTCTGCTCCGTGCGCGACCGGGCGGGGGCCTTCGCCCGCAGCGACGTCCTGGTCCTCGGCGCCAGCGCCCACCCACCGGGCTTCCTGGCGGAGTTCGCCAGGACCCGGGAGCTGGGGTATCCGCTGATCGGCGACGGTGACCTCTCCCTCGGCCGGGCACTGGGCGTACCCGAGGTCCGGGTGGGGGAGCGGACGCTGTTCGCCCGCGCCGCCGTCGTTCTGGACCGGGAGGGCCGGGTCCGTTCCCTGATCCATCCTGTTCCCGACCCCGAGCGTCACGCCGCGCTCGTACTGGACGAACTGTCGAGGCTCTCGGCGGCCGACGGGGCCCTTGATGACTGATCCTCGTCCTGCCGACCGGACGCGGGTGTCGGCGCGGGCGCGGATCCGGCGGGCGCTTCCCGAGCGGGGCGCGCCCCGCGCCCTGGCCCTGTCCACGTTCGTGGGACAGACCGGCAGCGGGCTCCTGTTGCCGGTCAGCGCGCTGTTCTTCACCCGGTCCGTGGGCCTGACGCCGTCTCAGGTGGGCGTCGGACTCGCCGTCGCCGGACTGGCCGGACTGCTGGCGGCCGTTCCCATGGGACGGCTCGCCGACCGCTTCGGCGCGCGCGGCACCTACGCCACCGCGCTCCTCGTACAGGCCCTCGCCACGGCGTCTTTCGCGCTCGTCCACTCCTGGTGGCCGTTCGTCGCCGCCGCCACGGTCGCGGCCCTGGCCGAACGGGGTGGCGCCGCCGCACGGGGAGCGGTCATCGGCGGCATGGGCACCGGAGAGGCCCGAGTGCGGTTGCGCGCCATGCTCAAGTCGGTGACGAACGCCGGACTGAGCATAGGCACCGCGCTCGCGGCCTTCGCCCTGGCAGCCGACAGCCGTGCTGCCTACCTGACGATCGTCCTCGTCAACGCGGCCGCGTACGTGTTGGCCGCCCTGCCTTTGGCGAGAGTTCCCGAAGTGGTGAGGGAGACACCCGGTGCACCGGGGCGGTCACGCCGGGCGGTCCTGCGCGACCGGCGGTACACCCTGGTCACCGCGGCGTGCGGAGTGACGAGCATCCACTACGACGTGCTGTCGCTCGCCCTGCCACTGTGGATAGCGGGACACAGCACCGTACCGAAGTGGGGCATATCGGCCGTCATCGTGGCCAACACCGTGCTGGTCGTCCTCCTTCAGGTGCCGTTCTCCCGCGGCACGGGGAACGCGGTGACCGCCGCGGCCGCGGTGCGTCGCTCGGGGTGGGTGCTGGCGGTGGCGTGGGCGCTGATCGCCTGTGTCACCTTCGTCCGCAGTCCCGCGGCGGCCCTGTTGGTGCTCATCGTCGGAATGACGCTGCACACGGCAGGCGAACTGTGGCACTCCGCGGGTGCCTATGGACTCAGCTACGAGCTGGCACCGGCCGGCGCGCACGGGGAGTACCAGGGCTTCTTCTCCCTCGGCAGAGGCGTGACCAGTGCCCTGTCCCCCATCGTCCTCACCACCGTGTGCCTGGCACCCGGAGCCGACTGGAGGCCCGTCACCGGCTGGCTCCTCCTGGGCGTCGCCGTCACCGCCGTCGCCGCCACCGTCCCGTCGTTGGTGCGCGGGGCGCGGCGCAGCACCGCCGGTGGCCTCGCCGTCACCCCGGGCACCCCCTCTCCTCCCCGAGCAGTACAGGAAACGGCATGACTGACACGGCAGTGACAACCGCCAGGCCGTCCCGCGCGACGGAACGGGCCGCGGTGCTCGTCCTGGGCGGCGGCACACGGCTGCCCGCAGCGCTGCGCGCGCATGGCATGTACGTCGTCTACGGAGGCACCCGCGACGAGTTCGGGCCAGGTCACCGCGGTGCGTGCGACGAGGCGCTGCTGCTTCCCGACGACTCTCCGCAGGCCTGGATCCGCAGGGCACTCCTCCTTCACCAGGAGCTGTCCTTTCGGCGGGTCGTCACCGTCAGGGAGCGGTTCCTGACCACGGCGGCCCGTATCGTGGACGCCCTGGGACTCGGCGGCAATCCGCTGACGACCGTGTTGACGCTCCAGGACAAGGCGCTGATGCGTCGGCACCCCGGTCTGCTCGCCGACGCCTGCGCCGTGCGCGCCCGCGTCCTCCGGGGCCCCGAGGACGTCGACGCCTTCATCGCCCTGGCCGGACTGCCCGTCGTGGTGAAACCTCGCGGCGGGTCCGGGAGCGAGGGTGTCCTCGTCGTGCGGGACCCGGCAGACGTCGCCGCCGCGCGCGGCAGGGCCGTGCGGGACCCGGAGCAACTCCTGGTCGAGGAGTTCCTCGACGGACCGGAGTTCAGCGTCGAGTCGTTCACTTCCGAGGGCCGACACCACATCCTCGCGGTCACCGAGAAGTTCACCGGCGCGAACGCCGTCGAGGTCGGTCACGTCGTCCCGGCCCGGATCGGGGCCGTCCGGCTCCAGGCGCTGGAAGCGGCGGCCCGCCGCTTTCTCGATGCCGTCGGCCTGACCGAGGGACCCGCGCACACAGAGATCATTCTCACGGCGCGGGGACCCCGCATCGTCGAGTCGCACAACCGGCCGGGTGGCGACGGCATCGTCGACCTGGTGCGGCACGTGAGAGGCGTCGACGTCCGTGACCTACTGGCGGCGCAGGTGTCCGGGGCGCCACTCGGGCTGCCGCCGGCCACCGGGCCGCACGGCGCCGCCGCGACCTGGTTCCTGACCCCGGATCCGGGCGTCGTCACCGGGCTCACCGGGTGGGAGCAGGCCGCCGCCTGCCCCGGGGTGGTGGAGCTGGCACAGGACATCCGGCTCGGTGACACCGTGGCCCCTCTTCGTGGGTCCGGAGACCGGTGCGGTGCCGTGACCGCCATCGGGGCGGACCCGGACGAGGCGCTCGACCGGGTCCGGCATGCCCTGAGCCTGATCCACGTGACCACGGAAGCCGCCGGAGCCGCCGAGGCGGCGGAGAACGCCGGGAACACCGGGAAGGCCGAGAACACCGGGAACACCGGGAACGACCACGAGGAGCGCCGATGACACGTGCACTGGAGGCCGGTTTGCGCACCATGCGTCCTCTGACGGCCCGCTATACCGCCTCGGACGCCGGCAGCCGTCCGCTGGAGCCCGCGGACGCGGACCCGGAACTCGTGCAGAACGTCAGGCTGGCGCTGGAGGATCGCCTCCTCACCCGGCCGGCCTTCCTGGAGGCCACGGAGGTCGCACGGCTCGAGGACGACCTGAACGGTGTCGTCGACCTTCTCTTCTCCCTCCCGGACCGGCTCTTCGGAGGCGATCTGTCCGCGTTCGCGGCCGCCGTGGGGCTGACCCCCGCGCAGACGCGACTGGTCCTCAGGTCGCCGGTGCCCGAGCCGACGCGCATCGGCCGGGCCGACCTCTACCGGGACGACACGGGATTCAGGCTGCTCGAGTTCAACCTCAGCAGTGCCCTCGGCGGCCTCCAGACTCCGGAACTGAACCGATTGCTGCTGACCGACGACCGTCTTGCTCGATTCGTCCGGGACGAACAGCTGTCGTTTCCCGACACCGTGGCCGCGCTCGCGGAGGTGATCAAGGCCGCGGCACCCGGCTGCGGCCGCTCCGCCGCACCGTGCCGGGTCGCTCTCATGGACTGTGTCAGCGGTTACCGCGCGACGGAACCGGAGATCCGGGTGCTCGCCCGGCTCCTCGCCTCGCACGGAGTGACAGCGGTCCCCTGCCATACGGGCCAGGTGCGCGAGGACGGCGGCCGGACCCTCGTCGACGGTGAACCCATAGACGTCGTATACCGCTTCTTCACCCTGGGAGAGCTGACGGCCGACGCGGCCTCGACAGCCGCCGCCGAGGCCCTCCTCGACGCTCTCACCAGGTGCGAGGTGCCCCTGCTGTCGCCGTTGCGCACGTCCCTGCACGGCAACAAACGGGCCCTCGCCATGCTGTGGGAGGGCGGCTGCCAGGAGACGTTCGCTCCGCACGAGCGGGAACTCGTGCGGCGCCTGCTGCCCTGGACACACGAACTCCGGCCCGGCACGGTCAGGACCCGGGAAGGGGCCGCCGTCGATCTGCTCGACCACTGCCGCCGGCACCGGGAGCGGCTCGTGCTGAAGCCGGCCCATGGTCTTGGCGGAACCGGCACGGTCCTGGGACGCGGTGTCGGCGACGAGGAATGGTCGGCACACCTGGAAGCGTCGCTGGAGCGTCCGCACGTCGTCCAGGAACTGGTCGTCCCGCAGCCGGAACCCTTCCCTGCCACCGCGCAGTCCGAGGCCGCTTCCGGATGGGTTCTCAACTGGGGTGCCTTCCTGATCGGCAGACGCTACGCGGGGGCCTTTCTGCGCGGGCTGCCGACCGAGCGCGCAGACGTCATCTCCTATGCGGAGCGAGCCCACGCCGGCTGTGTCTTCCAGGCGGGGACCGAAGCGAAGGGCGGGGGAGAAAGGTGAATCAGCCGGCCGAACCAGCGGACGCGCACATCCTGGCCGCTGTGGCACCCGAGGTGCACCGTGTCAGCATCGCGTCGCTGGTGCTGACCGGGTCGCCACGGCGGGACACCGAAGACGCGCAGCACATTCAGCTGCTGTGCCACAACGACGGGGACCTGCCGCCGATCGTCGTCCACCTCTCGACGCTGCGCGTCATCGACGGTCGGCACCGGGTGCAGGCGTACAAGCTGCTGGGACGACGGCACGTGGCCGCGCGGTATTTCGACGGCAGCGAAGAGGACGCCTTCGTCCTGTCGGTGCGGCTCAACGCCCGCCACGGCCTCCCGCTGTGCCTGGCGGAACGCCGCGCCGCCGCGGTACGGATCCTGAGGACGCATCCGCAGTGGTCGGACCGTGGCATCGCTGCCGTGGTGGGGCTCAGCCCGAAGACCGTTGGCCGGTTGCGCGGGTGTTCGTCCGAGGAAAGTGCGCAGTCGAACACCCGGCTGGGACGGGACGGCCGGGCCCGACCGCTCAGAGCCGGCGACGCGCGCATCCGCGCCAGTGCCGTCATCGCGGCACGGCCGGAGGCTTCGATCCGGCAGATCGCGCGCGAGGCAGGCGTCTCCGTAGGTACCGCTCACAGCGTTCGGGCCTTGATGGAGGCCGGGGCCCCGCTGGCCCCCGACGACGTCGAGGAGGCCGACGCGGTGGCCGGCCGCTATCGAGCGCTGTCCCAGGACCCCGGGCTCCGCTACACGGAAAGGGGCCGGATGCTGTTGCGCTGGCTGGACGCCCACCTCGTTCTCGACGAGGAGTGGCGGATCGTCGCAGAGGGCCTCCCCCCGCACTGGGCCGAGGTGGCAGCGGGGCTGGCCCGGCGATGCGCCGCCGAATGGCTGGCCCTTTCCAGGGAGCTCAACCGTCACGGTCCAGGTGTTCACGACATGAGGCAGCAGCAGGCCGCCGATAGTTACGCTCTGTCGCAGTGATCGCCCCAGAAAAGGAAATGAAGGGCAGTCGTGAATTCATCACCTCTCGAGCTGCACGCTTTGACAAAGCTGTGTGGCGATGTCATCGGCATTCCCGCTCCCGCACCCGGCGAGAACTTCATCGAAGTCGGCGGTGACTCGCTCATGGCGCTGCGCATCGCAACCCTCCTCGAGGAGCGGTGGAACATTTCTGCCGAGGCGTCCGACATCCTTTTCGCGGAGAGCTTCGCCGATCTTCACGCCGAGGTCACCGGCCTGCCGATGAGTACAAGTTGAGCGGCTTCGCGCACTCGTCCGGTACTGCTGGAAAACGCATTGACAGAAGGGAACGGCTCATGAGCCTTGTCGACGTCCACAATGAATGGGACCCGCTGGAAGAAGTCGTCATCGGGTCCATCGAGGGCGCCCAGGTGCCGAGGCCGGGTGAGGATCTCTTCGCCATCGAGTACGCCGACCACGGCTCCATAGACCAAATCCCCTCGGGGCCGATTCCCCGACGCGTTCTGGAGGAGACCCGGGACGACCTCGAACAGCTCTGCGCCGAACTCACGGACCTCGGCATCAAGGTCCGGCGACCGCAGAACACCGATCACTCGGCGACCATCGCCACCCCGGACTGGCAGACGGACGGCTTCTACAACTACTGCCCCAGGGACGTGTTGCTCACGGTCGGCGACACGGTCATCGAGACCCCCATGGTGCTTCGCTCCCGATTTCTGGAGCCGTTCGCCTACAAGGACATGCTCATCGAGTTCTTCTCGAGCGGTTCCAAGTGGATATCGGCGCCCAAGCCCCGGCTCGGTGACGGCATGTTCGATGCCGGCCGGAAGCCGGGCAGCCGCCTTCTCGACCTCGAGCCGGCCTTCGATGCGGCGAACATCCTGCGATTCGGCACGGACATCCTCTACCTCGTGTCCGACAGCGGGAACGAGAAGGGGTGGCGTTGGCTCCAGGCCGCGCTCGGTGACACTTACACCGTCCACCCCTGCCGGGACCTCTACGCGTCCACGCACGTCGACTCCACCATCGTCCCCCTGCGCCCGGGGCTCGTGCTGCTCAACCCGGAACGTGTGAACGACAGCAACATGCCGGAGTTCCTGCGCGGCTGGGACAAGATCTGGTGCCCGGAACTGGTGGACACCGGCTTCGTGGGGGAGCGGCCGTACTGTTCCACCTGGATCGGGATGAACCTTCTGGTGCTCAAGCCGGGCCTGGTCGTCGCGGACAAGCGGCAGCCCGATCTGATGCGGATGCTGGAGAAGCACGGGGTCGACGTCCTGCCCCTGTCCCTGACGCACGCGCGCACACTCGGCGGCTCCTTCCACTGCGTGTCCCTCGACGTCCGCCGTACCGGGACCCTGGAGACGTACCGCTGAAACCGCCGTGGTCAGGAGGCAGACCCTTTTCTCGGACCGCTTAGGAGAACTTGTGACCGGAATCACTGAGAGGATCCGCCTGCTCAGGATTCTGCGAGCGGCCGGGCGCCCGGTCGTCGGCACCCTCGTCGTCGGGCTGCTGCTGGAGCGACTGGTGCCCGCAGCCAGTGCGATGGCCCTCGCGTTCCTCGTGGACAGCCTCGTCCAGGCGGGCGGCGCCGACCTGTTCGAGTCGGCGTTGGCGCCCCTGGGGGTCTTCGCCGGGGTACTGGTCGTGGGGCATGTGGCCGAGGCCACAGCGGCGCCGCTGGCGTTCGTGGCGTCCGCGCGAATCGACGGCTGGCACAGAGCCCGGGTCACCCGGGCCGCCGCGACGAGCCGCAGGATCCAGGCCCTGGAACGGCCCGAGGTGCAGACCCTGGTCCGAGAGGCGCTGGCCGACCGCAGCCGTGGATACGACTCCACGCCCTCCGACGGCGCCGTGAGCCTGGTGCGCTGGGCGGCGAGCATGCTCGGCGCCGTCGCCGCGTGCCTGGTCCTGCTCACCTACGCGTGGTGGCTGGTGCCCCTCGTGCTGATCCCGGCCGTGGTCAACCGCGTGCTACGCACCCGGCTGGACTTCGGGCTGACGGTGCGGTGGAAGGGTGCCACCAAGGGTGAGCTGTTCGCCGATGTGTGGCGCCAGGCCTCGGTGTCCCCGGGCGAGGGGAAGGACCTCCGTGTCTTCGGGCTGTCCGACTGGATGGTCGAGCGGATGCAGGAACACGTCCGGGAGGCCAATGAGCCGTTGTGGTCGTACATCACCACGATGCTGCTGTCCACCTGGCGGCAGTTCCTGATCGTCTGCGTGGGGCTGATACCCGCGTATGTCCTGGTGGCGCGCAGCGCGGTGGACGGCGGTGCCACCACGGCGGTGGCGACCGCGGTGTTCGCCGCCGGCTGGTCGCTGTTCCAGATCCTGGGGCCCAATGCGGAGACGTACCACATTCTGGGCGGGATGCGGGTGCTGCGGGCCTTCGACGAGCTGACCGAGGCGCTGCGTGACGACGACCTGGCGTCCGACACCGGCGGCACGTCACCCAGCCGGCTCCCGGACACGGCCACGCGCCCTCCACGCGTCGTTTTCGACCAGGTCGAGTTCGCCTACCCCGGCACCGAGCGGAAGGTTCTGAAGGGGGTCGACCTGGCCATCCAGCCCGGGGAACTGCTGGCCGTCGTCGGCCTCAACGGCGCCGGCAAGTCGACCCTCATCAAGCTGCTCGCCGGGCTGTACCGCCCGACGGGAGGACGGATCACCGCGGACGGCCAGGACACGGAGCAACTCGACGCCGACGCATGGCGGGCCCGACTGTCGATCGTGTTCCAGGACTTCGTCCGGTACCACCTGTCCGCCGCCGACAATGTGACGCTCGGGCAGGCCCAAGCGGCGTCGAGCCCGGACGCGCTGGAAGCCGCCGCCCGTGAGGCGGGACTCGACGCGGTGCTGGAGCGGCTTCCGTCGGGATGGGACACACCCCTGGCGCGCTCGCGGACCGGCGGTGTGGACCTGTCCGGCGGCCAATGGCAGCAGATCGTGCTCACTCGGGCGCTGTACGCCATCCGCCGAGGCGCGAAACTGCTGGTGCTGGACGAGCCGACCGCTCATCTGGACGTACGCACGGAATTCGACGTCTTCGACCGGCTGGCCAGGAACAAGGGCGACACCAGCGTCGTGCTGATCTCCCATCGGCTCTCCACCGTGCGGCAGGCCGACCGCATCGTGCTGCTGGAGGACGGCCGCATCACCGAGTGCGGAACGCATGACGAGCTGATGTCACTCGGCGGTGCCTACGCGCGGATGTTCGCCATCCAGGCGGAGCGGTTCAACCGCGACCTACCCGAAGAGGCCGGCCTGGGAGGGGTGCTGTGAAGGGTTATTTGCGTCTTTGGAGAGAGGTCTTCGTCCTCTCATGGCAGTCGCAGCGACGGCTCACCCTGCTGACCCTCGCGTCCTTGGCCTGCTCCGTCGTGGCCGTCGCCGCGAGCGCCGTCGCCCTGCGCGAGGCGGTGGACGCCATCGTCCGTGGCGACCGAGGCGGTGCGGCGACCGCAGCTGCCGCGGCGGGCGTCGTCTACGCCCTGAACCTGGTCCTCCAGGACTCGACCGGACTCCTGCGCTCCACCACGGCCGACCGCGTCGGCCGGCTCGAACTGCACCCACGGGTGCACCGGGACATCGTCTCACTCGAGGGCCTGGACCATCTGGAACGGACCGACTTCCTCGACCGGGTGACCATCGTCCGCGCCTCGACCAGTCAACTGGCGGCGAGCTTCTGGAACGCGGCGCAGGCAGCCGCGAACGTGCTGAAACTGGTCGTCACGCTGCTGCTCCTCGGGACGGTGAGCCCATGGCTGCTGATCCTGCTGCTCTTCGCCCTCGCACCGGTGCTGTGCGACCACCGTGGCCAAGGGGTCGTCAAGCGCGTCGAGGTGGAGACGGCGGAGGCGTACCGGCTGCAGCAGCACTTGGCCGAGCTCGCGGTGAAGGCGGACACCGGCAAGGAGATCCGCGTCTCCGGAGCAGGGCTCGAGATCGTCAGGAGGCAGCAGGAGGCCTGGCAGGCCGCGATGGGCCCGCGAGGGCGGGCGCAGCTCCGCGCCGGGGCCTGGAAGCTGGCCGGCTGGCTGACCTTCGCCGCGGGGTTCGTCGGGGGGCTGGCCCTGGTCACCCACCGAACCGCGCAGGGGCACGGCACGGTCGGGGATCTCGTCCTCGCGGTGACGGTGGCCGCCAGCCTCCGCCAGACCGTGCAGAGCACGGTTGCCAGCACCACGTCGACCGCCGGAGCCCGACGGGTGATCGAGCCGTACCTGTGGTTCCGCTCCTACGTCGAGCAGGACCGGGCACGCACCACCGGGAGCGTGCCGCCCCCGGCGCGGCTGTCGCAGGGCATCACGCTGGAGAACGTCTCGTACTCCTACCCCGGTACGGACATCAAGGCGCTGGACGACCTGAACCTGCGCCTGCCGGCCGGTTCCGTGGTGGCGATCGTCGGGGAGTACGGATCGGGCAAGACCACGCTGGTGAAGATGCTCAGCAAGCTGTACCGGCCCGACACGGGCCGGATACTGGTCGACGACGTCGAACTCACCGAAGTGGACACCGAGCGCTGGCGGTCCCGTTCGAGCGCCACCTTCCAGGACTTCGGGCGGTTCAGGACCGTCTTCGCCGAAACCGTGGGGCTCGGGGACCTGCGGAACATCGGTGACCGGGCCATCGTGCGGGAGGCGCTGCGGGACGCGGACGCCGAGGAACTGGCGGACAGCCTTCCGGACGGACTGGACACCCAGCTCGGCCGCGAGCTGGGCGGCGTGGACCTCTCGGAGGGCCAGTGGCAGCGCACGGCGCTGGCCCGGGCCTCGATGCGTTCCGACCCACTGCTCTTCGTACTCGACGAGCCCACGGCGTCGCTCGACGCACCGAGCGAGCAGGCCATCTTCGAGCGCTACATGGACCGGGCCAGGTCACTGGCCCGGCGGACGGGAGCCGTCACGGTCATCGTGTCGCACCGCTTCTCCACCGTCACGGGGGCGGACCTCATTCTCGTGCTGGACAAGGGCCGGCTCGTCGAGTCGGGCGACCACGACGCCCTGATGCGCCTCGGCGGCCGGTACGCGGAGCTGTACGGCATCCAGGCCACCGCCTATTCCACCTCTTGAGCGAAAGAGCCGGAGTCCCATGAGCAACCCTCCGCCGCGGTCAGTGCTGCCGCTCTCCTTCCAGCAGACCGGCATGATCCGGAACATGACGCGGTATCCCGAGTGCGCCGAGCAGTACGACCTCGTCTGTCTGTTCCGCGTGGACGGCGCTCTCGACCGGGCGAGCCTGGTCGGGGCGGTCGACGACGTGACACAGCGGCATGCCATGCTGCGCTCGGTCATCACTCCCGGTGACAGCGGCTACGAGCAGTGCGTCGCCGACTCCGCGTCGGGGCGCACGACCGTCCGGGAGTGGGGCCACCGGGGGATGCGGGAGGTCGCCGCGGCCTTGGCGGCCGAGCGCTGCGCAACCGATGAGGTGTTGAACGGGCAGCCCTTGTTCCGCTCGGCCCTGCACATCACCGCCGACGGCACCCTGCTGTCCTTCGCCCTGCACCATCTCGTCTATGACGGCTGGTCGCTGTCCGTCATCTGGCGCGACCTGTCGGAGTTCTACAGCGCCCGCGTGGAGGGACGCCCGGCTCGGCTCAACCCGCTCGCTTACGACTACCCGGACTTCATCCGCGATCAGCGCCGGTCGTGGCCCGAGGTCGCCGGCCGCTCCCTGGGTTTCTGGCAGGCCGTCACGGCGGGTGCGCCGTCGGCCGCGTCCTGGGAGCCGCCGGCGAGGGAACGGCCGGAGGGCGATACCTGGCAGACGGTCCGGCACACATTCACCTTGGCCCCGGGTTCCCTGTCAGCGGTGCGCCGAGTCGCTCGTGAGAACCGTCTCTCACCGAGCATGGTGCTGCTCGGGGCCACGGCTTCCGCCGTCGCCCGGACCACGGGGCAGCGGGACCTGCTGCTGGGCACCGACACCGCCGGACGCGACAGCAAACGCAGCTGGGACGTGGTGGGGCACTGCGTCAACGCGCGCCTCACCCGCCTGCGCACCACGGCCACCGACACCCCCCTGCGTCTCTCGCGCCGGACGGGAGAGGCGTGGCAGGCGTCGGAACCACACCGGCATGTCTACGAGGACCGCATCCTGGACGCGTGCGGCGGACCGGAACCGCTCAAGGTGAACTTCGCCGGCGCGGCGGGCGACGAGTTCGACGCGCCCCGTCTCGGCCGAGCGGTGCTGACCGCCCTCGACGTGCCCCTTCCCGCACGCGACCGCCGACCGGCGCAGATCCGGTGGCAGTTCACGGAAGACGAACTGCGGGGGCGGATCACCTACCGCCCCGCCAAGGTGGCCGAGAGCGCCGTCCGTGCTCTGGCCTCGGCCCTCACCTCGGCCGTCGGGGAGCTGTCCGCCGAGGCGGGTGCGGGCCGTGGCTGATGCCCCGACGGACCTCGGCGACCTCGAGCTCGCCCATCACATGGCGGACGTCGCCACCCGCATCTCCCTGCGCCACTTCGGCCGGTCCGGCATACCGATGCGAAGCAAGGACGACGGCAGCCCGGTCACCGCCGCCGATCTCGAGGTGGACCGCGCCCTGGTGCGCACGCTGCGCCGTGCGCGGCCCGAGGACGGCATCCTGACGGAGGAGAGCGGCACGTGCGCGTCGGGAAGAAGGCGTTGGATCCTCGATCCGATCGACGGCACCGTGCCCTTCCTCGACGGGAGGGACGACTGGGGCACCCATATCGCCCTGGAAGTCGACGGCCGGCTGCAGATCGCCGTCCTGAACCGGCCCGCCACTGGACGCCGCTGGTGGGCGGTGCGTGGCGCGGGCACCTATGCCGGAACGGATGCCGCGCCGATGTCGACCGGTCGTCGGGTGACCCTCACCGCCGCCGGGGACCCGGACACCGCACGAGTGGGAGGTTTCGTCCCCCCGTCGGAGTCCGTGGCGGCCGCGGCGATCGCCCGGCGTGCCCGGTGGGTGGCCGAGTCCTCGCCCGTGGTGGCGCTGCTGGAGGGGCGTCTCGACGCCGTCCTCGACGAGGGCGGCAATCCCTGGGACATGGCTCCCGGTGCGCTCCTGGTCGCCGAGGCCGGGGGCCTGTTCACCGACCCGTGGGGAGGCAACCGACTCGACATGCGCTGGGGGCTCTACGGGGGGCGTGCCGTGCACGCGGCACTCACCGCCGTACTCGCCCCTCACCTGCCGGTGGACGTGCCCCCGGCGCCGCCGGCCGCCGTCCGTGGGGAAGAGGAAGGGGAAGACCGTGCTGCTGCCACCTGAGGACGTGAATCTCGACGAACTGGAACGGACCGTGGCCTCACAGTACGAAGGGGCCTCGGGCACGCTGGAGTTCGTGCCCCTGGGCGAGGACAGCTGGGCCTTCCGCCTGGGTAGTCTCTGGGTCAGTCTGCGCCGCGACCTCCGGGGACATGTGCCGGCGGCCTACCGGGTCGCCACGCTGCTGAGGGAGTCGGGACTGCGCTACGTCCTGGCCCCCCTCACCGGTGCCGACGGCCGAACCGTCCGTGCGGTCGGCGGGTATCCGGTCGTCGTCTTCCCCCTGGTCGGTGCCGAGCAGGTGGGCCGGTCCCGGCCGACCCTGGACGAGCTGGAGCGCATCACGTCCATGATTGCGGAAGTCCATGTGGCGCAGGTGCCCCACGACCTGCCAGCCGAGGACTTCACGCTGTCCTTCGACGCCGACCTCGACAGCGCGATGGCCTTCGCCGACGGCCCGGAGCCGGACGGCGGCTATCCGGCCCGGCTCTTCCGCCTGCTGCGCGCACACCGGGAGCGACTGGCCGCGCTCCGCTCCGAGATCGGGCAGCTCGGACGGCACTGTGCCGGGTCCGCCGACACCCGAGGCATCACGCACGGTGAACCGAGCGCCGCGAACGTGCTGCGCACCGCGGAGGGACTCATACTGGCGGACTGGGGCGGCGCGATGGTCGGCCCGCCCGAGCGTGACTGGTTCCACGTCGGCAGGACCCTGGGCGTCGACATCGCTGAGCGCTGCCGACCGGAGTTCCTCCGCTTCTACGAGATCCGGTGGATTCTCAGCGAGATAGCGGAATATTGCTCCCGGTTCATGCGGAGCTGCGCCGGGGACCGGGAGGACGAGGCAATGTGGGGACGGCTCCTCACGTATCTTCCGGATGGCCGGACGCTGACCGTGTGACGTCCGTTCCAGGCCCCGTCCGAAGTGGTGAACACCTCTTCGGGCGGGGTTTTCTGTTTTGCTCGGGGGAGCTCAGCCGGTGTTCATTCTCAGTGTGTCTGCGTCTCGGCGTTGAGTAACCTCCGTGGTTATGGCTGACTTGAATTGGAACATGCGCACCGTCGCTCTCGGCGGAACCAGGTACCCATACTTCTACGGGTACGACTGCATGGACCGGATCGTCGAATCGATTGCCGCGTACGATGCGGACAGATTCATCGTCGTCACCGACGAAAAGGTGCTGGCCCAGCACGGCGAGTCCCTGTTGACCAAGCTCGGTGTACATGCCCCCGTCCGGGTGCTCAGCCTCCCTGCCGGCGAGAACATCAAATCGCTGCCCAACCTCGCGTCGCACCTCGAAGACGCCATCGCATCCGGAGCCACCCGACGCTCCGTGGTGATCGCATTCGGTGGCGGAGTGCCGGGAAACCTCGCCGGAGTGGTCGCCGCGCTCCTGTTCCGCGGGGTGCGCCTCGTGCACATTCCGACCACCACCGTAGCGGCGATGGATTCTGTGATCTCGCTCAAGCAGGCCATCAACAGCGGCTCCGGAAAGAACCACATCGGCACCTACCACACGCCCGAAGCGGTCTACCTGGATGTGGCGATGCTGCAAACCCTGGAAGACCGCGAATTGCGGTCGGGTCTCTGCGAGGCGACGAAGAACTGTCTGGCCATCCGTCCCCATAGCATTCCCGACCTGCGGCGCGTCCTCGCGGAGGGTGATCTCACGGCGCCCGGCACCTTGCTGTGGCTGCTCGAAGAGAGTCTTGAGGCGAAGGTTTCCGTCACCGGGCAGGACCGCTATGAGCAGAAGGCGGGACTGATCCTGGAATACGGCCACACCGTCGGTCACGCGGTCGAAATATGCGACCAGCGGCTTCGCGGCGCCGCAGGCGTCTCGCACGGCGAGGCCGTGATGTTCGGCATGCTGGCCGCCGCCCGCGTCTCCGCCGCGGTCGGCGGACTCACGCACGATGACGTGGCCCTGCACGACGAACTTGCGCAGGCACTCGGCGCTCCCGTCGCCGTGCCTTCCGGCCTGGACATCGCGGACGTCATGAACGCCGTCCGGCGGGACAACAAGCGGGGATACCTGCCGGTCTCCGAGGACGAGGCGGCGATGGTCGTCCTGGACGAGCTGGGCACGCCGATGGGCTCACGCGATCTGCCGCTGGTCCCCGTCCCCATGGACCTGGTCGAGGAGACGGTCGCCGGCCTTCGGGCCGACCGGCACGGCCTGTCCCTTCAGCACTGAGAACAAGCTGCCCTTCCACAACGGAAACGCGGGGTGACGTGGTGACAGAACTCGCTTTGTACGGCGGGCCTCCGGTCTGGACGGCTGGCTGGCCGCGGTGGCCGCAGCTCGGGACCGACACGCTCCGGCGCGTGTCCGAGACGCTGCAGAGCCAAAGGTGGGCGGTCAGCGGACCGTGGACGGGAAGCCGGCCGGTCGAGCACCGGCTCGCGGAGAGATTCGCCGAGTTCGTCGGCGCCGAGTGGTGCGTTCCCGTCGACCACTGTTCCAGTGCCCTGATCGCCGGTCTGCACGCCCTGGGCGTCGGCCCGGGGGACGAGGTCATCGTCCCCGGACTGACCTGGGTGGCGAGTGCGTCGGTGATCGCCAGGACGGGGGCGGTGCCCGTCCTCGTGGACATCGACCCGGACACCCTGTGCATCGACCCACGCGCCGCCGAGGCCGCGATCACCCCTGCCACGGTGGCCGTCACCGCCGTGCACCTCTACTCCGCCATGGCGGACATGGACGCGCTGCGGGCCCTCGCCGACCGGCACGGCCTGGCGCTGATCGAGGATGCGGCGCAGTCCTACGGGGCCGGCTGGCGTGGCGCCGGCGCGGGCAGCCTGGGAGACTTCGGCACCTTCAGCGCACAGCAGGGCAAGACCTTGACCTCCGGTGAGGGCGGCCTGTTCGTCACGTCCGACGAGGCACTGCGCGCCAAGGTCGAAATGCTGCGCGGCGACGGTCGGCGTTACGCGCCGGGCCCCCATACACCGGGCCGACCGGACCTCGAGGAGCAGTCCCTGGTCCAGGGCTGGAACATGCACCTGACGGAGATGCAGGCAAGCCTGCTGCTCGACGGGCTGGAACGGCTCCCGGAACAGAACCGGCGACGGGCCCTCTTCGCGGAACAGCTGGACAAGGAGCTCGTCGCCGAGGGGGACCTCGAGCCGATCCTCCCGTATGCGGCGAATGACCGGCGCGCCTACTACCACTACGCGATCCGTCTACGGGAGGACGCGTTCGCGGGGCTCGGTGCCGCCACGGTGTGCGAGGCACTCAGCGCCGAGCTCGGGTACTGGGTCCACACCCCGTACCGGCCACTGGACCACCACCCCCTCTACGACCCGCGGCGCTTCCCCGGCGCTGCGAGCGGGCCATTGGCCGACCGGCTCGACCCGAGCAGGTTCCACCTCCCGGCCGCGCATCGGGAGGCCGCACGGACGGTGCTGTTCCACCACCCGATGCTCCTCGGCGGGGATGCGCACCGAGAGGCGATCGCGGAGGCGTTCGCGAAGGTGCGCCGGCTCGCCGGACGGCTTCGGTCCGGGGAGACCACGTGACGACAGAAGAGGTACCTGGCATGGAGAAGATCATCCTCACCGGCGGGAGTTCCGGCATCGGGGCGGCGGCTGCGGTGGAGCTCACCAGGCGCGGCCGGCAGGTGGTCGCCGTCGGGCGCTCCCCCGAGAAGCTGGCGCACGTTCACCGGCAGATGCTGCGCATGGCGCCCGACGGTGTCGACGTGCCCGAGCCGATCGCCGCCGACCTGAGCGTCATGGCCGGCGTACGGGAGCTGGCCGCGGCCCTGCTGGAACGCTGCCCTCGCATCGATGTGCTGGTCAACAACGCCGCCGCGCAGCCCAGTCGGCGGGTGCTGTCAGCGGACGGCCATGAGCTGGGGCTCGCCGTCAACCATCTGGCCCCTTACCTCCTGACCCGCCTGCTGGCGGACCGGCTGCGGGACTCCACCGGCCGGGTGGTCACCACTTCCTCCTCCACCCATGTGAAGGGCGACTTCGACTTCGGCGACCTGGACATGGCCCACGGCTGGAAGAGCCAACGTTCCTACGGCCGTTCCAAGCTGGCGAACATTCTCTTCACGAGCGAACTGCGCAGGCGTACGGGCCTTCCCGCCTCGTCGTTCCACCCCGGTGCCATCACCACCGACCTGAACCGGGACTCTCCCTTCGTGCGGCTGGTCAAGCCCTTTGAGCGGTTTCTGCTCGCTCCCCCGGAGAAGGGCGCGGAGACGCTCGTCTGGCTCGCGACCGAAGCCGAGGGCAGGGACCCGCGCGGCCTCTACTACGTGGACCGCCGCCCGGAGGAGCCGGCGCCGCTCGCCCGCGACGGCGAGCTGGCCGCTCAGCTCTGGAAGGTCAGTGCGGACCTCGTGGGCCTGGAGCCGTAGGAGCCCCGGCGTCCGCCGATTCCAGACCTGTTCAGATCGAAGCATGTGTAGGGGGAGGTAATGGGTAGCCGGATTTCCGCCGGTCTCCTCGGGGCGCACAGAGACGTTCCCGGTCTCACGTTGCCGGAGCTGCTGCGGGAGCAAGTCGGCAGGACCCCGGGGCGCACGGCGGTCGAGGGCCATGGCGGCAGCCTGTCGTACGCGGAGCTGGACGCCGCGGCCGGCCGACTCGCGACCGACCTGGTGCGAAGGGGTGCCGGACCCGAGCGGTACGTGGCCGTCGTCCTGCCGCGCTCGCCCCAGCTCATCGTCGCCTTGTGCGCGGTCCTCAAAAGCGGCGCCGCCTATGTCCCCGTCGACCCCGACTACCCGAGGGACCGCATCCGGTACATGCTGGAGGACTCGGCACCGGTGTGCGTCCTCACCACCGACGCCCTGGCACCCCTGCTCCCCGCGTCCTCCCGGCTCGTCCTGGTCGACGGCCCGGTCCGTGGCGGTGCGGCCGGCGGCAGACCGGAGCGCCTCCCGGACACCGGGGCGGCGGCCGCGGGCCCGCAGCAGCCGCCGGCACCGCATCACCCGGCTTACGTCATCTACACGTCAGGGTCGACCGGCCGGCCGAAGGGCGTCGTCGTCGAGCACCGGTCCGTCGTCGACTATGTGACGTGGGCGGCAGCGTCGTACCCCGGCCTGGGCGGAGAGACGATCCTCCATTCACCGGTCTCGTTCGACCTGACCGTCACGGCACTCTTCACACCCCTGACCGTGGGCGGCACGGTCAGGGTGGCCGCACTCGACGAGTCCGCCGACCGGGGCGGGGCGTCCGGCGCCTCCTGCGACTTCCTCAAGGTCACCCCCAGCCACCTCGCGCTGCTCGACACCCTGCCCGGCCTGGTGCGGGCGGGGGGCAGCCTCGTGATCGGCGGCGAGCAGCTCACCGCGGAACAACTGGACCGGTGGCGGCGCGAGAATCCCGGGGTACACGTGTTCAACGAGTACGGCCCCACGGAGGCCACCGTGGGATGCATGCTCTTCCACGTGCCGCCCGGCGCGAAGCTTCCCCGGGGGCCCGTTCCCATCGGGCGGCCGGCCTGGAACACCTCGCTGCATGTGCTGGACGGGGAGCTGGAGCCGGTAGCCGCGGGGCAGGAGGGAGAGCTCTACATCACCGGTGCCGGCCTGGCACGCGGGTACCTGGGCAGGCCGGAGCTGACCGCGGAGCGATTCGTGGCGGACCTCTCCGGGCCGCCGGGAAGCCGTATGTACCGCACGGGCGACCTGGTGCGGGTTCGCGCCGACGGCGAGATGGAGTTCGTCGGACGGTCCGACGATCAGGTCAAGGTCAATGGTTTCCGCATCGAGACGGCGGAGGTGGAAAGCGCGCTGTGCGCCCTGCCGGGGGTCGCCCGGGCCGCCGTCGTCGCAGGCAGGAACCACCTCGGTGACGGATGTCTTGCCGCCTTCGTGGTCCCGGCGGGCCGGGCGGAACAGGACCCGCCCGACCCCGCCGGCATCAGCAGCGCGCTGGCCGCCCGGCTTCCGCACTACATGGTGCCCACCCGGATCGAGACGGTGGAATCCTTCCCGCTCACACCGAACGGAAAGCTCGACCGCGCAGCATTGCTCGAAAGGTCGCTCGACGAGCGGACGGCCCCGCCGGCGCTGGACGACGACCCGCCGGCCGCCGCCTGGGCCGAGGCCCTCGGCAGCCTCCCACCGGACGAGGGCACGGGCTTCCTCGAAGCAGGCGGGCACAGCCTCGCCGCGGCACGGCTGATCGCTCTCATCGAGCGGCGATGCGGGATTCGGCTGCCTCTCGCGACGATCCTCCGCCAGAACATCTCCCTGGCCGCGCTGCGCATGTTGGTGGCCGGGGGCGATGGCGGACCGCAGCACTCGGCCACTCCTGAGGCCGCCGTCCGTCCTCCCGCTCTTTCCCCCCAGCAACGGCGCCTGTGGATTCACCAGCAGGTGTTCCCGGATTCCCCCGCGTACAACGTCGTGGGTCTGCTGGAGACCGACGGCCCCTTGGACCCCGCCGCCCTGCAGAGGGCGTGGGCGTGGCTGCTCTTCCGGCACGAGGCACTGCGGACCACCGTCGACGTCGACGCCGCGGGCGCTCCGGTGCCCCGCGTCCATCGGGAGTCCGCGCTGCCGGCGACGGCCACTCGCCTCCTGCTGGCCTCCTACGCGGGCCATGACTGGCGGCAGGCCGTACAGGACTTCGCCTCGGACACCGCCTGGCCGGTCTTCCGGGCCCACGAACTGCCCAGGGCGGTCCTCGGCCTGTTGCTCGACACGAGCGGCTCGGGCCGCAGCGCCGTGCTCCTCGCTCTCGACCACATGGTCTCCGACCAGCAGACCCTGGACCTGCTCCGCACCGAACTCGCGGCGCGATATGACGTCGAGTGCCATGGCGGGGCCGGTGAGGACGACGAGACGCCCGCGGCCGGGCGGCCCGGCCACGCGACGGCGGAACGGCTGCCGACGCCCGCCCGACGTGCCCGGGAGCTCACGTACTGGCGGGAGAGGCTGAAGCACGCCCCCCAGGAGCTGAACCTCTCCCTGTACCGCCCTCGTCCTGCCGTGCCCACGTTCCGGGGTTCCTTCGTCGAGCACGATCTCGGCCCCGCCGTGTCCGCCATGCTGCGGCAGCGAGCCGTGGAATGGCGGGTCACCCCGGCCATGGCGATCCTTGCCTGTTACGCGAGGGTTCTCGCCGACTGGGCCGATGCGGAGGACCTGACGATCGGAGTGCCCGTTTCCGGCCGGGAGTCGGAGGGGGAGCACCGCACGGCCGGGTTCTTCATGCGCACTCTCCCCGTGCGCCTCGCCGTTCCGGGCAGCGCCGGGTCGAAGGACCTGCTGGAGCCCGTGGCGGATGCCCTGCTGTCGGCCATCGAGCACGGTTCCTTGCCCTTCGACGAACTCGTCGAGGAACTGGGTCTGCCGCGCGACGCGTCACGCAACCCGGTGTTCCAGGTCTGGTTCAACGACCTCACCCAGGCGGCTCCGCCCGCCACGTTCGGGGGCCACCGGGTCACCCAGGTCGAACCCCCGGCACCCTGGTCGCTGTTCGACACCGGACTGTACGTGCGCCGTGCACCGGACGACGGATACGTGCTGAGGCTCGTCCACGCGCTCGACCTGTGGCCCGAGGACGCCGCCCGCGAGTTTCTCGAGCAGTGCGCCGGCGAGGTCGCCCGGTTGGCCGGGGCGGTCGCGCCCACCACCGCCTGCGAGGCGGACGCAGGCGCACCGCCGGCGTCCGAGCACGACACCGTGCGCACCTGCACCGATCTGGTGGCGGAGGTTCTCGGCCACGGGCGGACGCGGCCGGGGGAACCGGCCGTCCGCACCGTCGACGGCACCATCACGTACGGGGCGTTGGCCGACCGCGTACGGCGGGTCGCGGGGCTGATCGCCTCGGCAACCCGCGGCGCCCCGGCGTCGGGCCCGGTCGCCGTGTACGCCGAGCGGCACCACGATCTGCCGGTCGCCGTGCTCGCCTCCTGGTTCGCCGGCCGTCCGGTGCTCCTTCTGGACGTCTCCCACCCCGGCCGGTGGAACGACGCCGCCCTGTCCTGCACCGGTGCGGTGCTGCGGGTCCATGTCGGCGCGGCGGACGACGCGGCGAGCAGGAGCGCAGACCATCGGCTCCCCGTACTCGGCCTCGGCGCCGACCTGGCCACGGGAGAGCCGCCGGGCGACGCCGAGCCGGCGGCGATGGCGGCGGGAACGGTGGGCCATCTGCTGATGACCTCCGGGACCACCGGTACGCCGCAGGTTGTGGCACTGCCGACCGAGGCACTGCCCGAGGCGCTCGGCTGGTATGCGGATCACCTGGGCCTGGACGCCGATGACGTCTTCTGCTTCACCGCACCACCGGCCCACGACCCGGTCTTCCGGGATCTGCTGCTGCCCCTGGTCCTGGGCGCCGTGGTGCACATTCCGGGGGACCCGCAGCTGCACCCGGCGGCCCTGCCGCAACTCCTTGCGAAGACCGGTACGACGGTGTGGCACACCACCGCGACCCGCGCACGGCTCGTGACCGGAGCGGTGTCCGAGCGGGTGGAGCTGGGCCGCGTGCGGCGCATCGTCTGCCACGGCGAGCCACTGCGCGAGGCGGACGCCGCGGCGGCCTCGCGCCTCTGCCCCGGGGCGGAGGTCTACAACCTCTACGGCACCACGGAGACCCCGCAGGCCAGCGCGTTGGGCCGGTGGGAACGGCCCGGTCCGGGCGATGGCTCCGGTGGCTCGGGGACTGTCGCCGTGGCCGACGTCGTACCGCATCGGGCCCTTTCGATCCGTACCCCACGTGGGGAGGCCGGTGTCGGCGTCCCCGGCGAGCTGGTGGTCACCGGGAGAGGGCTGGCGCTGGGGTACCGCGGTGATTCCCGGGGCACACCACCACAGGACGTGCCGGGTACGGCCTTGGACAGGACCTACCGGACAGGGGATCTGGCCCGTCGAACGCCCGACGGCAGGATCGTGCTCCTGGGACGCGCCGACCGGCAGATCAGCGTGCACGGCCACCGGATCGAGGCGGCAGGGGTCGAGCGCATCCTCGCGACGCTGCCCGGCGTGACGGACTGCGTCGTCGCCGTGGCCCCGGACACTCCCGGCCGTGTCCTGGCGTGGTATGTGTCCAGCGAGACGTACCCGACCGACAGACTCCGCCGGACGTTGCGCGCGCACCTGCCGCAGTGGGCGGTTCCCGCGCAGTTCACTCGCGTCGATCACCTGCCGGTGACGGTCAACGGAAAGACCGACCTCCGCGCGCTGATGAGTCTGCCGGCTGCCGCCTCCGCACCGACCGGTGACCACGAGCCGCATGCCGACCTGGCCGCGCTGATAGCCCGAAGAGCAGGCGAACTGGCCCGGGAGCGGTCCGACCGGCCGGGCGCGGAGGCCGGAGCGGACGGGACGTTCTTCGAGTGGGGGCTCGGCTCGCTGGACCTCGTGCACCTGCATCAGCGACTCGCCGTGGACGGCGTCGACTTCGCGCTCGCCGAGATCTTCCGCTTCCCGAGCGCACGCTCCCTCGCCGACCACATCACGGGCCGCCGGATCCCGAAGGCGGTCCAGCCCAGGAAACCGGAGGCCGGCCGGCCGGACGATCTCGCCGCCC
Organism: Streptomyces hamibioticus; assembly: GCF_047946815.1. Lineage (NCBI taxonomy): Bacteria > Bacillati > Actinomycetota > Actinomycetes > Kitasatosporales > Streptomycetaceae > Streptomyces > Streptomyces hamibioticus. The sequence continues at coordinate 2,608,766 of NZ_JBKKQY010000001.1, read as the reverse complement.
GCCGCGGCGCCCGGGCCCGACTGGCCATGCGTCCGTCCCCGTAGGGCGGCGTGGGGCCGGCCCCAACGACGCACACGAGCAACCCGAAGGAACCGTGAGGAATGAGTGATCCGATCGCGGTCGTCGGCATGGCCGCACGGCTGCCCGACGCCGCGAACCCAGAGGAGTTCTGGGCGAACCTCGCCGCAGGGCGCAACTCCATCCACCGGCTGACCGAGGAGGACCTCCTCGAGGCCGGCGCGGACCCAGAGGAGATCAACCGGCCGGGTTACGTGCGTGCTCGGCCGCTGCTGGACGACCCCTGGGGTCTTGACCGCCGCTACTTCGGGATGCCGGAGCGGGAGTGCGTGGTGCGCAACCCCCAGCACCGGCTCCTGCTGGAACTCTGCTCCAGCGCCCTGCAGAACGCCGGCTACGTCCCGGGACACCGTGACGTGATCGGCCTCTACGCGGGCTGCGCGAGTGATCGCTACGCGGAGGACCACCTCAGGGCCGATCCGGAGCTGTACTCGCTCGTGGGGGAGACCGGCGTCACGCTTGCCAACAATGCCGACTACCTGACCTCGTTCGTCTCGTACCGGCTCGGGCTGACCGGCCCCAGCATCCCGGTCCGCACCGCCTGCTCCTCCTCGCTGGTGGCGGTGCACATGGCCGCCCAGGCGCTGCGCGCGGGTGAATGCGACATCGCGTTGGCGGGCGGTGTGGAGATCGAGATGCCCTACGGCCTGGGATACCGCCACGTACGCGGAGGAGTGGAATCCGCAGACGGCGTGTGCAGGCCCTTGGACGCCCGGGCCGGCGGCACGGTCTTCGGCAGCGGTGGCGGTGTGGTCGTTCTGAAACGTCTCGACGAAGCGCTGGCCGACGGCGACACGATCTGGGGACTGATCCGAGGATCCGCCGTCAACAACGACGGGTCGGAACGTGCGACCTTCACCTCTCCGAGCGTGGAAGGACAGCGGCAGGTCATCGCCGAGGCGCTTGCTGTGGCAGGCGTCGATCCGGTGCACCTGTCGTATGTGGAACTGCACGGGACGGCGACGCAGGTGGGCGACCCCGTCGAGATACAAGGGCTGAAGGACGCCCTGAGCGCGCTGGCCGAGGGCGAACCGGCTGCCGAGAGCTGCGTCATCGGCTCGGTCAAGTCGAACATCGGGCACCTGGGGCCCGCAGCCGGCGTGGCCGGTCTGATCAAGACGCTGCTGGCCATGGCACATGAGGCGATTCCGCCGGTCGCCAACTTCCGCACGCCGAACCCCCTGCTGAGGTTGGAGAGGACGCCGTTCCGTGTGGCCGACCGGTTGCTGGAATGGCCCCGGACCGACACACGACCACGCTTGGCGGGCGTCAGCTCCTTCGGCTTCGGAGGGACGAACGCCCATGTCGTCCTGGAGGAGGGGCCGCGGCACCGGTCTCCCCTCGGTGACGCGCGCAGTGCCGTACCCGTGGACGAGGACGGCAGCGGCCCGAGGCCGCAGCTGCTGGTGTGGTCCGCCTGCGACGGAAGCGCCGAGAGCACCGTGCGGCGCGATCTCGCGAGGGCGCTGGACCGGCACGGTCACCGTCTCGCCGACATCGCCTTCACCACCCAGGTCGGCCGCAGGGCGCTCCCGGTGCGCGCGGCACTGCGTACCCGGACCGTGAAGCACGCGGTGGACACGCTCGCCGACCCGGCCGCGGCCGTGACCGCTCGCGGAGACGGCACGATCCTCCCGGTGGTGCTCGTCTTCCCCGGCACCACGGGGGCCGGGAGGGAGGACACCGGCTGGATCGGCCACCTCCGCGACGGCCACGCTGGCTTCGCGACGGCCATGGACGAGTGTCTCGACCTCTTCGGCAGAGCGGGGTCTCCTGTCACCACCGGTCTTCCACAGGAGGCGACAGGGGCCGGCCGGCCGGCGTCCGGCGAGGAACGGGCCGTGCTCCAGTTCGCTGCCCAGTACGCCCTCGGACAGATGCTGCTGGACTTCGGTGTCCGGCCCGTCGGTGCCGTGGGCCGGGACGCGGGAGCGTTGCTCGCCTCCACGGCACTGGGCAGGTCGGCCCTTGCGCAGGCCGTGCGTTCGCTGGGTCACGAGCTCGGACTGTTCCCCGCCTCCGGGACAGGCGCCACGGTGGCCGGCGTGCCACCGGCCCCCGGGATCGACACCACCGAGGGTGATTCCCTGCTCTGGCTGGTCTGCGGAGCGGCCGACGCCACGTCGGCGCCGTGGCGGGAATTCGGCGTCGACGGTACAGGGCAGCTCGCGGTGGGTGTCCTGCCGCCCGCCGATGACACGGACCCCTGGGACGGCGTACTCGATGCGCTCGCCCAGGTGTGGGTGCACGGAACGGACGTGGCGTGGGAGAACCTTCCGTACAGGGACGACGCCGTGCGGATACCGCTGCCTCACTACCCGTACGCGCGGCAGCCGTACCTGGCACCACGGCGTGCAGTACGCGGCGGGAGCGGCTCATGACCACAGCCGAAGGAGTCTCCTTGCGGATCCGCACCACGGACCGCGCATCCCGGCGATGCGGTCCGGAGGAGCTGCCACGGATCCAGGTCGCCGGGGGGCCGTCGGCCGCACCGTGGCACATCGTCGAGGCCGTTCGGGAGCAACTCGGCATGGACGTGGCGCTGCTGCGCGTCCTGGACGGCGACACGGTCGACGTCGAGGAGCTGCGGCCGCACCCCACCACGCCCGACCCGACGGGCCCGCCCCTCGGTGAGGGCCCGTGGTGGCAACGTCCGGGCTGGTACGGGCAGGCGCTCGCGCTGGTCGACGCACAGTTCGGACGCCTGGGGATCACCCGTGCCGGCCGGCCGCGGCAGATGCGGCACTGGGACGTCTCGGCCGTGCTGCGCGTGCCCACCGACACGCGCCCCATTTGGTTCAAGGCGGTACCCGCGGTGTTCGGGCACGAGGGCGCGGTGGCCCACTGGGTGAGCGAAGCGAGCCCACAGCACGTGCCCGGGGTGGCGGCCTTCGGCAACGCCTGGCTCCTCACGGAGGAGATGGCTCCCGAGCGGCAGCGTCCGGTCGAGCATGTGCTCAAGGCCGTGGCGCGGGTTCAGCTGGCATCCCTGGGGCGTACCGAGGAGTTGTTGGAGCTGGGCTGCCCGTACCGCGGGCTCGACACGGTGCCGGACGCCGTCGCCGCACTCGCCACCCGCACCGATCTTCTCTCACCGGCGGAGCTGAGCGGCCTCTCGGAGCGGCTCCCGGGGCTGAAAGCCGTGGTCGCGACGGTTGCGGACCTCAGGGTCCCGGAAACGCTCGTGCACGGCGACATCCAGTCGGAGAACGCGCGGTGGACCGGCGACCACTGGAAGATCATCGACTGGACGGACGGGTGCGTGGCACATCCGTTCGTCGAGTTGGCCCGGCCGCTGATGAGTGCGGACGACACCACGCGTGCCGAGGCGGAGCGACAGTTCGCCGAGGTGTGGTCAGCCGTACTGCCCGACCGGACCGTCATGGACGCGCTCCGTGCCGCTCCCGTCGTGGGTTCGGCACACCAGTTGGAGACCTACCGGCTGATGGTCGACTCGATCGGAGGCCACCCGGAGCTTGTACGCCTGCTTCACCTGTGGGCCTCGCGTCTCGTCCAGGCCCTTGATTCCGTCGATCTTTGAGGGGGAGACCCATCGTGACGTATGCGCAGAGCTTTGCCTGGTGGTCTTTTGCCGAAGCCCGCCACCAGATTCCCGATCTGCTGGAACGCGCGGCAGAAATGGGGATCGAGGGGGTCGACTTCCTGCCGCGGGAGCTGTGGCCCCGAGCCCGCGCCCTTGGCCTGGAACTGGTTGTCGTCGACGGGCACGAGTCCATCGAGACCGGCTTCAACGACCCCGCCCGGCATGCCGACCTCAGCGAGCAGGTGCGACGATCCATAGAGCTGGCCCACACGGAGGGGGTGCACCACCTGTCCGTGATGTCGGGAGACTGGGTCTCCCTTGACGACGAGGAGGCCATGGCCGTGTGTGCCGAGGCTCTCGCGCCACTGGCTCAGGAGGCGGCGCAAGCCGGCGTCGGACTGCTTCTCGAACCGCTGAACACCAAGGTCGATCACCCGAAGCACCAGTGCCGTTCCACGAACTGGGCCGCCTCCGTCGTCGACAGAGTGGGAAGCACCAACCTCAAAATCCTCTACGACGTCTACCACATGCAGCTGATGGAAGGTGACCTTCTGCGCACCATCGAGGCCCACCTCGATCGCATCGGCCACTTCCACACGGCCGGAGTGCCAGGACGCCAGGAGCTCGACTCCCGGCAGGAAGTCAATTGGGCGGCAATCGCCGTGGCGCTGCGGGAGTGGGGTTACGACGGATTCGTGGGGCACGAGTTCATCCCGCGCGAGGATCCGGTGGCGGCGCTCCGCCAGGCCTTCGACATCTTCGACGTTCGAGCGGTACGCGCATGACTGGGAGGGGAACCACTGTGCCCATGGAATCGGGCGTGCCGTCCCGTTGCCGGACGCTGATCGTGGGAGGAGGATTCGCCGGGCTGGAGCTGGCGAAGGAGCTGTCCCGGCGTGGTGCCCGGGACATCGTGGTGCTGGAGGCGGGCCCGGTCGCCGATCCCCGCCATGTGAACCATCTCAATCCGCCCGAAGAGGCGCTGCGCATGTGGCTCGACTCCGGGGCCGACGCGTACTTCCGCCGGCCGTGGCGCTCCTCTTCTCCGCCGCACTACCAGGGGACCTCCGGGATCCGCCGGCGGCTCGGCGGTCGCTCCCTCTACTGGTACGGGGTGATGCTCCCCCTGGAGGACTGGGCGCTCGCCGAGCCTTGGTGGCCCGCCCGGGTCGTTTCCGACCTGCGCGACGGGTGGGAGGGAGGGCCGGGTCTCTATCAGCGCGTCGGCAGCATGCTCGGCGAGTGGCAAAGCGCGCTCGGCGGGCTGCCGGCCGACGGTTGCGCGGGGACGGCCTCCGAGGCGATCACGGTCGGGGAGACCCGATGGCTGCCCACGCCCCGGGCCCGGGTCACGGACACCGGTGACGCCGACGCCGAACGATGGCGGGCCTACACCCCGCTGGAGCACTGGTGGGAAACCGACTCCGGGGCTCGTCGTGCCCCGGTGCCCGGTGTGCGTCTTCGCACCGAGACGGAAGTGGTCAACGTGGTGGTCCGCGACGGCGCGGCGCACGGCGTCGTGGTGCGGGGCCGTGACGCGGGGGAGCAGACGGAGATCGCCGCCGAGCGGGTCGTTCTGTGCGCCGGGACACTCGAGTCCAGCCGCCTGGCGATCCAGGCGCTGTACCGCCCGGCCGAGCCGGATACGGCCCGCTTGACAGGACTGGCGGACCACATCGTGCAGGGGGTCTCCCTGCGGCTCGACGGGGACCCTGCCCGGCGTGTGCTCAAGGAGGTCCCGCCGGGGTCCTATTTCTCGGCAACCGACGCGGAAGCGCGGTCCAATCTGTTCCTGGACGTGCACCGCCAGGCCGATGACGCGGCGGTCGTGGAGATCCGGGCGATGGGCGAGCAGCTGCCGAGTCCAGAGAGCTACGTCGAATGCACTCCGGCGAATTCGTTTCCGTGGGCGGTGTCGGTGCACTCCACGCCGTCGCCGGGCGACCGGAGCCTTCTCCACGTTCAGCAGCGCCTTCTGCGCTCCGTCTACGAAGAGTTCTGTGAACTGACCGGAACACCTGTGGTCGAGCTTTTCTTCGACGACTACGACGAGCCGACGCACAACAACTCCGTCATCCTTCCGGAATTCGTCCGGACCCTCGTCTCCGGCCGACCTGTCACCTGGGCGAATTCCCTGGGGACCGAGGACCACGAAGGCGGAACACTGCCCCTCGGCCGGCTGCTCGACGAGGACCAGGAGTTCCGGGCAGTGGACGGCCTCTTCGCCGCGGGCCCGGCGGTGTTTCCCCGGCTGGGAGCTGCCAACCCGACGCTCACCAGCCTGGCTCTGGTCCATCGGCTCGCGGCGAAACTGGCCCCGGCACGGGGAGAAGGGCGAGCGGCGTGGTAGCGGCCGATCTGCACCCGGCACACGAGGAATTCCGCTCGCTGGTGCTGAGCGGCACGTTTCCCTGCCTGGGCGGCGCGTCCGCGCTGAGACGGGGCCAGTACCGTTTCGGCTGGTACCCACGGCTGGGTTCGGCCGAGGCGGTGTCGAAGTGCGCCGAGAACCTGACGCGTTTCGTGACGGAGTTCCCCGAGCGGAGCCACTCGGTGGCCGTGCACGTCGCGGTGTTCGACGGCCCGGGGGAGCTCGACGAAGAGGGCTTCGAAACGCTCCTCTGGCGCCAGTTGCGGGGCATGCGACTGGCCGACGAGACGGGCGGGTGTGCTCACGGACCGACGAGCGCCGGACAGGGCGCCGATGTGACGGAGGATCCGGGCTTCTTCTTCGGCCACCGAAACTTCTTCGTCGTCGGCATGCACCCGGGTGCCTCCCGCAAGGCTCGCACGTTTCCCTGGCCCGCCCTCGTCTTCAACGCCCTCTCGCACATGGGCCCTCTGGAACAGGCCGGCAGCTACACGTCGATGCAGGACAAGATCCGATCACGGGACCGCCGTTTGCAGGGCTCGGTCAATCCGTCACTGTTCCGGCCCCGCATCGCCCAGTTCTCCGGACGCGCGGTCGCACCGGACTGGAAATGCCCTGTCGACATGCCCGAAGGGAGGGAGGCCGGCTCATGACCGACGGCACCGACGACCGATCCGGCGTCACCATCGCACAAGTGAGCATCGACGAGGCTCTGGGCCGGGACTGGAGCGATCCGTCGCTGGACATCGACATCGTCAAGGTACGGCTCACCGCACTCGAGCACAGGCGGGAACTCGAGGCCGCGGGCTTCCTGGTCAAGCCGGCCTGGGTGAACTGGGTGGCACCGCTCCTGGCGTCCGAGCCGGAATTCCTGAGTCGGCTTCCTCTCAAGGAGAGACAGAGCGTCCGGCAAGCCGCACGTCGTGCCGAGGAGAACGGAATCAAGCTGGTCGTGCTCCCGGAGGTGACGGGCCACGACCTCCGGGATTTCCTGGCGCTCTACGACCGGCAGGTGGCGCGAATGGACCGTGGCGTCAACTACGCACGTCGCCAGCAGCGCCAACTGCTGCGCCATCCCGACAAGCTTCTCGCGGTCCACGCGTATGCCGGCGACAGACTGGTGGGCGGATGCCTGGGCTGGCTGCGTCTCGACCAGTCCATGGTGCAGCTCAGGTTCTCCGCGGTCGAGGAAGGCGCGCGTCAGGGAATGCTGTCGCGGGTGCTGTACATGGCGGCCCTGGAGGCCGCCAGGCGCCGACGCCTCACCTGGGCCTCTCTGGGCAATGACCCATCCCTGTTCGGGCATACGGCGCAACCCGGTCTCTTCCGTTTCAAGGCACGTCTCGGATTCCGGCCGATCCCCACACAAGCCGTTCCGCCGCGAGTCACGGGCGACGAAGCCGAGCTGATCCTGCGCATGCGTGGACTGGCCGAACCATCCATCTCGCTGGCGTACGACGGAGACGAGCAGACGCGCTGCGCGGACGGCCTTCCTGAGGCCATCCCGCTCCGGGCCGTGCGGTATTCCGGGAGCGAGGAGCCGCCTGTGGCTTCCTGGCTCTCCGGTTCTCCGGTTCCCGTGGAATGCCGGCGGGTCAGCCCCCGGTGATCCGGTGGCACGCGGCGCTCATCCCGTTCCAGGCGTGAGAGCGGCGCCCGAATCGGCCGTCAGCGAAAGCCGTGGACGGCAACTGCCCTGTCGCGCACAGTAGTTGCGCAACGCGCGAGGCGAGGGGGAGTGGTCGTGGACAAGGTGTGGCTGGTGACCGGTGCCAGCAGTGGTTTCGGGCGGGCGATCGCCGAGGCGGCGCTGGCCGACGGCGACGTGGTCGTCGGTGCGGCGCGGCGGCCGGAGGCGCTCGACGACCTCGTGGCCGCCCACCCCGGCCGGGTCGATGCCCTGCGCCTCGACGTCGCCGACACGGCCGCCGCCGAGGCCGCCGTAGGGGACGTCATCGCGCGGCACGGCAGGGTGGACGTACTGGTCAACAACGCGGGGCGGACCCACGTCGGCGCCTTCGAGGAGACCGGCGACGAGGAGTTGCGGGCGTTGTTCGACGTGCACGTCTTCGGGCCCGCGGCCCTGACGCGCGCGGTGCTGCCGCACATGCGCGAGCGGCGCTCCGGCGCGATCGTGCAGATGAGCAGCATGGGCGGGCAGATGTCCGTCGCGGGCTTCGCGGCGTACAGCGGGACCAAGTTCGCGCTGGAGGGCATGTCCGAGGCGCTCGCCGACGAGGTGGCCGAATACGGCATCAAGGTGCTGATCGTCGAGCCGGGTGCCTTCCGCACCGGTCTGTTCGACAGCAGCCGGGCCGGGGTGAGCGCGGACAGCGGCGTGTACGCCAAGGTGAGCGAGACCCGCGGGTTCGTCTCCGGCGGCGACGGCAGCCAGCCCGGCGACCCGGCCAAGGCGGCGGCGCTCATCCTGGCGGCGCCGGCGGCCGAACGGACCCCGCTGCGGCTGCCGCTCGGCGACGACGGCGTCGGCGCGGTGCTCGCCCACCTCGACCAGGTGCGCGACGACATCACGGCCTGGGAGAAGCGGGCGCGAGCCACCGGCTTCGACGCCTGACGCTCACGGCTGTCGGCCGGGATCCGGGCGCCGGTTTCGGTGGCCGACGCCTGCGGCTGCTCGCAGGCGCCCGGCCACCCGCCCGGCAGCCGACGCTCACGACCGCTGCCGTCGGCCCGGCGACGGCTCCACGACCGGCTCGGCGCCGTCCCGGCGACCGTCCCGGTGACCGGCGTCGTGACCGTCGGCGACCGGCGTCGGCGACCGGCGGTGACCGGTGTCGGCGACCGGCGGTGACCGGTGTCGGCGACCGTCGGTGACCGGCCCGGTAATTGGCGTCGGTGGCCCGGTGTTCCGGTCACTTCCGTCGTCGAGGGAGCCGCGGGACAGCCAAAGCTCCGCAGGGACCCTTGTGCAATTCCTCTGTAGGCCTCAATCTTTCGGCTGACGCACACGTGCCGCCTCCGATTGTCATGACCATGACTTGAAGGGGTGGCCTGCTCGGCGTGCACGAACCCCACCACGCACCACCGATTGAGGAGGACCCCTCATGCGTCACCCCAGCAGCACCCGGCGAAGACTGGCCGCGATCGGAGCGGCAGCCACCGCGGCGCTCACCGCGAGCCTCGTCTCCGCCCTCCCCGCCACGGCCGCCGAGGGCCGCATCCAGTACGAAGGCGCCGCGAACGCCGTCGCCGGCAGCTACATCGTGACCCTCAAGCCGGACGAGGCGAAGGCCGGTTCCGCCGAGGGCCGCGCCGTGGCCAAGAAGTACGGCGCCGACATCGAGCGCACCTACACCAAGGCCCTCAACGGCTACGAGGTCGAGGCCTCGGAGAGCGAGGCGAAACGTCTCGCCGCCGACCCGGCCGTCGCGTCGGTCGTCCAGAACCGCACGTTCAGCATCACCGGCACCCAGCCCAGCCCGCCGTCCTGGGGCCTGGACCGCATCGACCAGCGCAACCTGCCGCTGGACAGGTCGTACACCTACCCGGACCACGCCGGTCAGGGCGTGACGGCGTACGTCATCGACACCGGTGTGCGCATCTCGCACAGCGACTTCGGCGGCCGGGCCTCCTACGGCTACGACGCCATCGACAACGACAACACCGCCCAGGACGGTCACGGCCACGGCACCCATGTCGCCGGCACCGTCGCGGGCAACGCCTACGGCGTGGCCAAGAAGGCGAAGATCGTCGGCGTCCGGGTGCTCAACAACCAGGGCTCCGGCACCACCGCCCAGGTCGTCGCCGGCATCGACTGGGTCGCCCGCAACGCGGCCAAGCCGGCCGTCGCCAACATGTCCCTCGGCGGCGGCGCCGACAGCGCCCTCGACACGGCCGTCCGCAACGCCATCGCCTCCGGCGTCACCTTCGCCGTCGCGGCCGGCAACGAGTCCACCAACGCAGGCACCCGGTCCCCGGCCCGCGTCACCGAGGCGATCACGGTCGGCGCCACCACGTCGAGCGACGCCCGCGCCTCGTACTCCAACTACGGCACGGTCCTCGACCTGTTCGCGCCGGGCTCGTCCATCACGTCGGCCTGGAACAGCAGCGACTCGGCCACCAACACCATCTCCGGTACGTCGATGGCGACCCCGCACGTCGCCGGAGCGGCCGCCCTGTACCTGGCCGACAACCCGTCGGCCACGCCCGCCCAGGTGTCCTCGGCGCTGACCTCCGCCGCCACCACCGGCGTCGTCGGCAACCCCGGCTCCGGTTCGCCCAACCGGCTGCTGAACGTCGGCACGGGCGGCGGCAACCCCGACCCGCCCGGCAGCCGCTTCGAGAACACCGGTGACTACGCCATCAACGACAACGCCACCGTCGAGTCCCCGGTGACCGTCTCCGGCGTCTCCGGCAACGCGCCCTCGTCACTCGCCGTCGAGGTGCACATCGTGCACACCTACATCGGTGACCTCCAGGTCCAGCTGATCGCCCCCGACGGCACGGCGTACACGCTGAAGTCGTACGGCACCGGCGGCAGCTCGGACAACATCGACACCACCTACACGGTCGACGCCTCGTCCGAGACGGCCAACGGCACCTGGAAGCTCCGCGTCAGCGACAACGCGCGATGGGACACCGGGCGGATCGACGCCTGGGCGCTCCAGTTCTGACGCCGCTCAACCCTCGTACGAACAGCTGACGCTCTCGTCCTCGCGGTAGGGCTCCGGGTCGCTCACCCAGCCCGCCGCGAGGACGAGACGCGTGTGCCGGTGCACGGCGAGGAAGCCGAAGGGGCGGTCGAAGGACGCCTCGACGGTGGTGGACCGCCGGCGCAGCCGCGGGAGGCCGCCATCGGCGGCGGCCGTCACCGTCACCGCGGCGGCCTCGAAGCCGCGGGCGTGGAACCGGGCCGGCGCGGACTGGCGCGCCGAGCCGATGGACAGCGGAAAGCCGCGGATGCCGGGGAAGTGGCCCGGCACCGGCAGCCGGGCGGTCGTCAGGCCGAACAGCCCGGGGTGGTCCATGAGGTCGTGCGTCGCGCGCACCTCGTACGCCACCGTCGTCACGTCCAGTGCCGGAGGCCGGGGCGTCTCCGTCAGTTCCCGCGTGACGCACAGCCCGGGGCCCGCTTCTCCGTACGGCAGCCGCGTGCCCGGCACCACCGGATGCCGCCGCGCGAGCAGGCCGATCCCCGCGTCCAGCACCCGTCCCGGCGCCATCCCCTCCTCCCCGAGCAGCAGATGCACGTCCACGACGGTGTCGCCCAGCACCTTCAGCTCGGTGAGACGACCGTGGGGCGTCTGCGCCACGCCGATCCGGTCCAGCAGCCCGCTGCGGCGCCGGAGCCCCAGCAGCGCACGCCCGTCCCAGGGCCCGCCCTCGGGGATGTGCGGCGTCTCCCGGAAGGGCCGCAGCCACCGGGTGCGCAGCCCGAGCGCACTGGCCGGCACCAGCTCCGTGCCGTCCGTCAGCCGCACCGGCATGCGCTCGATCAGGCCGTCCGTGTGCCGGGCGGACCAGGTGTCCAGCGCCGCCCGGTCGGCCGCGGCGTCGCCGGTGAGCACGCCCAGTGCCCCGGTCGGCAGCCCGGCCTCCCACGCCTCCCGCAGCTCCAGCGTCCGCTTGGTCCACAGGCCGAGGGCCGCGCCCGGTCCGCGTATCCGCCCAGGGCGGTGAGCAACTCCCGGGCCGCGCCCGCCGCCTGCCCCGCGGGCAGACCGACCGCCTCGGTCAGTTCCCGGCGCGCCGCCCCCGCGGCCCCGCCCGCGAGGAACGCGAGCAGCGGCCAGACGCCCACCGCCGAGAACACCGTGCCGCCGAGCCTGGTGGCCGCCCAGCGCGCGGTCAGACCGTTCACCGCCCGGACCGTCGTCCTGCGCAAGCCCCGTCCCCCCAGCCCGTCCGTCGCCCGCTTACGATGCGCTGGCCGTACGGATGTACGGCAGTCCCGCCCGAGCCGCGAGACCCGTCGCCACCGCCCGAGTCAGGAGCACGGTACCCGTGTCCATACCGCCGCCGTCCGGCCCGTACCCGCCGCAACCGCCGTACTCCCAGGGGCCGCAGCCCTACCCGGTGTGGCCCGCGCGTCCGTCCGTCAACGGCCTCGCCGTCGCCGCGTTCGTCCTGGGCCTGCTGTGCTTCCTGCCGGCCGTAGGGCTGGTCCTCGGGCTCGTCGCGCTCCGGCAGATCCGGCGCAGGGGAGAGCGCGGCAAGGGGTTCGCCGTGGCGGGAGGCGTGCTGTCCTCGGTCGGGCTGGTCCTGTGGGCGCTGGCGTTCGGCACCGGTGCCGTGTCCGACTTCCGGCAGGGCCTGGAGGACGCCGCACGGGGCGCGGGCACGGCGCACGCGCTCACCGTGGGGCAGTGCTTCACCACCCCCGGCGGCTCGCTGCGGGGGGTGACGTACGACGTCGACGTGGTGCCGTGCGAGCAGCCGCACGACGGTGAGGTGTTCGCCGCCTTCGAACTGCCCGGCGGTCCCTTCCCCGGCGACGACGAGATCACGCGGATCGCCGACGGCAAGTGCTACGCGCTGCGGGACGGTTACGCCATGGACAGCTGGGCCGTCCCCGCCGACGTGGACGTGTACTACCTGCTGCCCACCCGGCAGAGCTGGCGCCTGGGCGACCGGGAGGTCACCTGTCTGTTCGGCGGCACCGACGAGCGCGGCACGCTGACCGGTTCGCTGCGCAGCGACGAGACCACGCTCGACGCTCACCAGGTCGCGTACCTGAAGGCGGCTCAGGTCCTGAACACCGCCCTGGAGTCGGAGCCGCGGACCGAGTACGTCGAGGACGACCTGCCCGGACACCGGGCCTTCGCGGGACGGATGGCGGAGGCGATCACCGAGCAGTCCGGCATGCTGCGCGCGCACGCGTGGCCCGCCGACGCCGAGCAGCCGGTCGCCGACCTGGCGGACCGGCTGGACGAGGCGCAGCGGGAGTGGGCGCGGGCCGCCGAGGCCCCCGACGCCGACACCTTCCACGAGCACTACGACACGGGCTACGGGCTCATCGACCCCGTCGGGACGGTCACCGCGCGCAAGGCCCTGGGGCTGGCCACCGAGCCTCCGCGGTACGAGGAGGACGGCGGCGGCGGGGGAGACGGCTCCGGCTTCGAGGTGTGACGGCGGCTATAACGGGGAGAAAGTGCCTGCGTAAAGCCCTCGACCGGCACAAGTCATCACATCGAGTGATTCTCTGGCCTTTGCTTGCCCGGCACAACCTTCGGTTGCCACGCTGTTGCTGTCTGTACAACCTGATGGGAGCGGCCAGTGACATTCGGTGAGCAGCCGGCGTACCTGCGTGTCGCGGGTGATCTCCGCAAGAAGATCGTCGACGGCCTGCTGCCGCCCCACACCCGCCTTCCCTCCCAGGCCCGCATCCGCGAGGAGTACGGCGTCTCGGACACCGTCGCCCTGGAGGCGCGCAAGGTCCTCATGGCCGAGGGGCTGGTCGAGGGCCGCTCCGGTTCCGGGACGTATGTGCGCGAGCGGCCGGTGCCCCGCCGCATCGCCCGCTCCGGCTACCGGCCGACGGGCGGGGCCACGCCCTTCAGGCAGGAGCAGGCCGACGGCGAGGTGCGCGGCACCTGGGAGTCGCGCAGCGAGCAGACCGAGGCGAGCGGCGCGGTCGCAGAGCGGCTCGGCATCAAGCCCGGCGAACGCGTGATGTGCACGCGGTACGTCTTCCGGGAGAGCGGCGAGGCGATGATGCTCTCCACCTCCTGGGAGCCGCTGGCCGTGACCGGCCGCACCCCCGTGATGCTGCCCGAGGAGGGACCGCTCGGCGGCATGGGGGTCGTCGAGCGCATGGCCGCCATCGACGTCGTCGTGGACAACGTCACCGAGGAGGTCGGCGCCCGCCCCGGCCTCGCCGAGGAACTGCTCGCCCTCGGCGGCGTCCCCGGACACGTGGTGCTGGTCATCCAGCGCACGTTCTACGCCTCGGGCCGCCCGGTCGAGACGGCCGACGTGGTCATCCCGGCCGACCGCTACCGCGTGGCCTACCACCTGCCCGTGAGGTAGCGGAGGCCGGCGTTCGGCAGCCGTCCGTGCGGCGCGGCGGCCGGTTCCGGCGCCGGCTGCCGTGCGTGCCGTCCGGCGCGGGTCCGCGGTCCGATGCGACGTGGCGCGCGCCTCCCGCGCGCCTCCCACCGGGGCACGGGGTACCGCGGCGTGCGCCGGTCCGCCCCGCAGCGCGTCGATCCGGCCGTTCTCCCAGGTCGCCCCCGATGCCTCCGGTACGCCCCTGACCGCAGGCGTCGACCCACCGGACGGCGCGTTCGGCCTCGTGCGCCCCCTGCGTTCTGGCTGGTTGCGTACCTCTTTGTGCAAAGTCGTGTTCGCTGCGTGAAGGTGAGGCGTAGGCTCGGGCATATGCGGATTGCGGTTTCCTTACCGGGTGGGGCGCGGCGCAGGTCGTGGGCGGGAAGTGGAGGGGCGCGATGAACGACGGCACGGTCACCCTGGCCTGGCAGGTCGTCCGGCAGGACGACAACGGCAATCGCTACCGCGTGGGCAGGTACGCGACCCGGGCCGAAGCCCAGCGGATCGCCGACAGCCTCGACGAACGCGGGCACAAGCAGCTGTACTGGGTCGAGAGGATCGGCCAGCACGGAACGAGCGCGTCCGGCTGACGGCCGGAGGGCCGTGCCCGTCACCGCCCTCCCGCTAGGCTCCGGCGCATGACGAAACGGATCGTGGTGGGCGCCGCCCTGTTCGACGGCGGGCGCCTGCTGGCCGCGCGCCGCAGTGCGCCGGCCGAACTCGCGGGGCGCTGGGAGCTGCCCGGCGGCAAGGTCGAGGAGGGCGAGGCGCCCGAGGCGGCGCTCGTGCGCGAGCTGCGCGAGGAACTCGGGGTCGAGGCCGCGGTCGGTGGGCGGGTCCCGGGTCAGTGGCCGCTCCGGTCCCCGTACGTCCTGCAGGTGTGGACCGCCCGCCTGCTCCCCGGCTCGCCCGTGCCCGAGCCCCTGGAGGACCACGACGCGCTGCGCTGGCTCGCGCCCGCCGAGATCTGGGACGTCGACTGGCTGGACCAGGACGTACCGGCCGTCCGCGCGACCCTCGCCCACAGCGCCGACCCCGCGCACGCCGATCGCAGCGCCGACGGTGCTCACGCCGATCGCCGTGCCGACGGTGCTCACGCCGCTCACGGCGACCGCGGCCCCCACGCCGATCGCCGTGCCGACGCCGCCCACGGCGCACACAGCCCCCACAACCCCCGCAACCCCCGCGGCGATCGCGGCGACCGCACCGCCGGGCGGTGAGGAGCCGGGGCCGGCGGGCCGACGCCCGGCGTCGGTGAGGGATCGGTGAGGGCCCGTCCGGGCCCGTCCGGGGCCCGTTCGTCCTTGCCCGGCGCCGCCGGGTCCGGTCGCGCGCCGTGCCCGGCGCCGCCTCCCGGCCGGGCGGCACCCGGCGCATGAGGTCGCGCGAAGGAGCGCCGGACACGGGCCGGGCCCAGCGCGAGCGACCCGTACGCCGTTCGTGCCACAGTGCGCCGCTTCGCGCGGTACCGGCGCCCGGATATCGGGTATGTGCCCATTAACCCCACGAAACCGGACATGGGGTGGGCTCGCTGGCCGGGGAAGTGATCGGCGTGATCGAGACCGACGGACACTGCGCCGAGTGGACCTTTCCCGCGCAACCCGACGCCGTACGGACCGCCCGCACAGTCGTCCGTGGCCGGCTGCGCGGCTGGGGACTGGACAACGTGGGCGACATCACCGCCCTGCTCGTCAGCGAGCTGGTCACCAACGCCCTGCGGCATGCCACCGGCCCCATCGGTGTCCGTCTGGTGCGCCCCACCGGCCTGGACGGCGTCCTGCGGGTGGAGGTCTCCGACCCGCTCCCCGACCCGCCCCGCGAACGTGTCGCCCAGCCCGAGGACGAGGGCGGCCGGGGTCTGCAGCTGGTGGCCTCCGCCGCGCGCCGCTGGGGCACCCGGCCGGGCGAGGCGGGCAAGACCGTGTGGTTCGAACTCTCCGTGCCGAAGTGAACCGGACCGCGCCGCACCGGGCAGCATCGGGCCGCACCGGGAGCGCGCCCGGGGCGTCCGGGCGCCGGGTGGTTCCGGCCGCCGACCGTTGCCGAAGTGCGTGATTCGACGGCGTGTCCGCTGGTTAGAAGACTGGCAGTGTTGTCACGGTCCGGTCCAAAAAGCATCGGGACCGTGCTGTGATCGTGAACACCGTGTCGTGTGGCCCCGTAGTGCTGGATACTGCGGGCAGCCGCCTTTCGGTGACCGGTGCCGGACGCGGTGAGCTGGAGGGGACGGTTCGCGTGAGCGAGATACCAGCGAGGGCCACGGAGTCCGACGGGACGTCGGGCGGGGACGCCATGTGGCAGAGCAGCCCACCCGGCTCCATCTACGACTACATCAAGGTCGCGTCCTTCTCCATCGGCCCCGACGGCCTCGTCGACCAGTGGAGCGTGCGCGCCGAGCAGCTGTTCGGCATCCCCGCCGAGCGAGCCGTCGGCGTGGACCCCATAGAGGTCTTCATCGACCCGGACCTGCGCGAGCGCGGCCAGCGCAAGATGGCCGAGATCCTCGACGGCCGGGAGTGGACCGGCGTGGTCCCCTTCCGGCTGCCGGACGACGTCCACGGCGGCAGGCGCGGCCTGGCCGAGGTCTACGTCATGCCGACGCGCACGGACGACGGCGAGAAGGCCGCCGTCTGCATCGTCGTCGACGTCCGCACGCTGCGCAGCATCGAGACCGACCTCGCCGCCTCACAGGCCATATTCGGCCAATCGCCGTTCGGCTTCCTGCTGATCGACACCGACCTGCGGGTCCGCCGCGCCAACCAGCGGTTCGCCTCCGTCTTCGGTGGCGCCCCCGACGACCACCGTGGCAAGGGCGTCCACGACTATCTGCCGCGCGGCGAGGCCGACCGGGTCGCGGCGACCCTGCGGCGGGTGCTGGAGACCGGCGACTCCATCACGGACATGCACGTCACCGGCTTCGCACCGGACTCCGAGGAGCGCCGCCACTGGTCCGTGAACCTCTATCGCGTACACAGCGGCACCGGCCGCCCCATCGGCGTCGCCTGGCTGGGAACCGACATCACCGCCCGCCGCGCCGCCGCCCGCGAGGCCGCCGCCGCACGGCGCAACCTCGCCCTGCTCAACGAGGCCGGTGCCCGCATCGGCAACTCCCTCGACCTGGAGACCACCGCCCGTCAGCTCCTCGACGTCGTCGTCCCGGGCTTCTGCGACCTGGCCACCGTCGACCTCTACCAGGGCCTGCTGGCCGGCGACGAGACCCCGCCCGGCCTCGCCGACGGCAGCGCCGAACTGCGCCGAGTCGCCTTCTCCAGCGCCGTCTCCGACGTGCCCTTCCACGGCACCGGCGAGCAGATCGAGGTCGGCGCCGTCCACCACTACCCCTTCAACTCCCCCTGGGCGGACGCCCTGCGCACCGCCCGCCCGCGGACCGTGCCCGCCGAGGACGGCGGCCTGGTGCAGTCCACGCTGGCCGTGCCGATGGTCGCCCACGACACCGTCGTGGGCCTCGTGCAGTTCGCCCGGACCAAGGGCAGCGAACCGTTCGGCGAGCGCGACCGGGACCTCGCCGTGGAGCTGGCCGCGCGGGCCGCCGTGTGCATCGACAACGCCCGGCTGTACCGGCGCGAGCACGAACGCGCCCTGATACTCCAGCGGTCCCTGCTCCCGCCCGGCGACCCGGAGGCCTCCGGCCTCGACATCGCCTGCCGCTATCTGCCCGGCAACGCGGCCACCGGCCGGCCCAGCGAGGTCGGCGGTGACTGGTTCGACGTCATCGAACTGCCCGGCCACCGCACCGCGCTGGTCGTCGGCGACGTCATGGGCCGCGGGCTGCGCGCGGCGGTCGCGATGGGCGAGCTGCGCACCGCGGTGCGCACCCTGGCCCTGCTCGACCTCGAACCCGCCGAGGTGCTGTCCCAGCTGGACGAGATCGCCCGCGGCCTCGGCGCCCCGGGAGGCGTCCAGCAGGCCACCCGCGCCGCCCGCCGCCCCCGCGAGGCCGACCTGTCCGAGGTCTACCTGGCCACCTGCGTCTACGCCGTCTACGACTCGGTGACGAGACGCTGCACCTTCGCCAACGCCGGCCATCTGCCGCCCGTCCTGGTCGAGCCCGGCGAGTCCGCGCTGATGCTGGATGTGCCGCCCGGGCTGCCGCTCGGCGTCGGCGGGGAGCCCTTCGAGGACGTCGAGGTCGAACTGCCCGAGGGCGCCCTGCTCGCCCTCTACACGGACGGCCTGGTCGAAAGCCGCGACCATCCCCTCGACGAGGGCCTCCAGGCCTTCGTCGGCGCGCTGACCGACCCGGCCCGCCCGTCGCCCGGCCACCACCCCTCGGCGACGCCGCCACCGCGCGCCGACACCTACCCCAACCTGGAAGACGTCTGCGACCACGTCCTCCACACCCTCGACACCCACCACGGCGAGGACGACATCGCCCTGCTGATGGCCCGGGTGCAGGGCCTGCCCGCCGAGTCCGTCGGCGACTGGACGCTGCCCCGCGAGCCGCGCAGCGTGGGCCGGGCCCGCGAGTACGCCCGCGCCCAGCTGCTCGGCTGGGACATGGAGCCGCTCGTGGACACCACCGAACTCCTGGTCAGCGAGCTGGTCACGAACGCCCTGCGGTACGGGGAGGGCGACATCCGGCTGCGGCTGCTGCTCGACCGCACGCTGGTCTGCGAGGTCTGGGACTCCGGCCTGGTCCAGCCGCGCCGACGGCGCGCCCGCGACACCGACGAGGGCGGCCGCGGCCTGCAACTCGTCGGCCTGCTCAGCGCGGCCTGGGGATCACGGCGGACGCCGCGCGGCAAGACGGTGTGGTTCGAACTGCCTCTGCCGGGCGGAGAGACGGTCCTGACGGACCCGGCGGAGGCGCTGCTGAGCCTGTTCTGACGGCACCGACGTACCGGGTACCGGAACCGGAACATCATTTCGGGTCGTCCCCTCGGGCATGACCGGCCATCTCGGCGGCACTTCGCGCAGTGGCGGCCGGGCGACACGGAGGGGGTACGACGATGAGCCGCACGGAGCCGGACCGGAGACCGCACACCCGGGGCGGGCCGGACCTGCCGGAGACCCCGGACGACGCCCAGGACGGACCGGACCTCCCGAAGCCCCCGGGCGTGGAGGAGCCCCCGGCCGGGCAGAAGTCCCCGGGCGCCAAGGAGTCCACGGGCGGGGAGGAGTCCCCGGGCGCGGAGGAGAACGCCCGTGGGCCGGCCGGTGACCGGGCGGCGCCGGACGGGCGACGCCGCCCACGGCGTGCGTTCCGGTGGGTTCGCCGGGGCGTTCTCGGTCTCGTCCTCGCCGTTCTCGTCCCGCTGCTCGCCGCCGAGACCGCCCTCCGGATCAACTACACCGGCGATCCGGCCGACGGCACGTACACCAGGAACCGGGACGCGCTCTGGCTCGGGCACGCCTGGGTCGACGGGCGGAAGGACGACGCGGACCTCGCCGCCCTGGCGCGGCGACTGCGCGGCACCGGGGTCCGGGACCTGTACGTCCACTCCG
Organism: Streptomyces hamibioticus; assembly: GCF_047946815.1. Taxonomy (NCBI): domain Bacteria; kingdom Bacillati; phylum Actinomycetota; class Actinomycetes; order Kitasatosporales; family Streptomycetaceae; genus Streptomyces; species Streptomyces hamibioticus. The sequence goes on along the minus strand of NZ_JBKKQY010000001.1, from coordinate 2,589,297 downwards.
GCCCGATGGAGCACGACGGCACCCTGCCCGAGGCGAAGTACCCGAGGGCGCGCTGGCTGATCGACGGCGTGCACCGGGAAATGCCCGGCGTCCGCGTCCAGGCCTTCCTCGGCGACGTGCTCGCCACCGAGGGCCCCGACGGCATGCGGCTGGAGCGGGCCGCCACCCGCGCCGCGGTCGTCGGCTCCGCCCGCCAGGTCCTCGACGCCGGCTACGACGGCGTCCACCTCGACCTGGAGCCGCTGCACTCCGGCGACCGGAACTACCTCGGCCTCCTCGACGACCTGCGCGACGTCACCCGCGCCCACGACGCACAGCTCTCGGTCGCCGCCCACCAGATCGACCCGCTGCCCGGCTTCCATTCCGTCTGGGGCACGTTCACCGGGCACCCGAAGTGGTGGTCACAGGAGTTCTTCGGCCAGGTCGCCCGCAGGGTCGACCAGATCGCCGTGATGTCGTACGACACCATGCAGCCGCTGGAGAGCACGTACGGCGGCTACGTCGCCCAGCAGACCGCGCTGGCCCTGGAGGCCACCCCGCCCACCACCCACCTGCTGATGGGCCTGCCCTTCTTCCACGAGAACCGCTTCGGCCACTGGAACCACGCCGAGACCGTCCCCGCCGCCGTGCGCGGCGTCCGCCTCGGCCTGTCCCGCACCGACGCCGACCGCACCCGCTTCGGCGTCGCCCTGTACATCGACTTCGCGGCGACCGAGGCCGACTGGGCGGCCTACACCGGGGGCTGGGTCCGCCCGGCCGGCTGACCCGGTGCCCTCAGGACCGTCGGCGGATCTTGTCGCCGAGCCAGACCAGCGGGTCGTACTTGCGGTCCACGGCCCGCTCCTTCAGCGGGATCAGCGCGTTGTCCGTGATCTTGATGCCCTCGGGGCAGACCTCCGTGCAGCACTTGGTGATGTTGCAGTAACCGAGGCCGTGTTCGTCCTGGGCCGTCCGCTTGCGGTCCAGGCCGGAGTCCGCGGCCGAGTCCAGGGGGTGCATGTCCAGCTCGGCGATCCGCATCAGGAAGCGGGGGCCCGCGAAGGCCGGCTTGTTCTCCTCGTGGTCCCGCACCACATGGCAGGTGTCCTGGCACAGGAAGCACTCGATGCACTTGCGGAACTCCTGCGAGCGGTCCACGTCCTCCTGCATCATCCGGTACTCGCCGGGACCGAGACCGGCAGGCGGGACGAACGACGGGACCTCGCGGGCCTTGGTGTAGTTGAAGCCGACGTCCGTCACCAGGTCGCGGACCACCGGGAAGGCCCGCAGCGGAGTGACGGTGATCGTCTCCTCGCGGGTGAAGACCGACATCCGGGTCATGCACAGCAGCCGGGGCCGCCCGTTGATCTCCGCGGAGCACGAACCGCACTTGCCGGCCTTGCAGTTCCAGCGCACGGCGAGATCAGGGGTCTGGGTGGCCTGGAGGCGGTGGATGATGTCGAGGACCACCTCGCCGTCGTTCACCTCGACGGTGAAGTCCTGCAGGCCACCGCCCTGCGCGTCGCCGCGCCACACCTTGAAGCGGGCCTCGTAGCTGCTCATTCGTACAGCTCCTCTTCGGCGAGGTACTTGACCAGCTCCTCCTTCTCGAAGAGGGCGAGCAGGTCGGGGCGGATGGGTTCGGTGGTCTGCCGCTCCAGGACGATCTGGCCGCGCACCGGGTCCGTCGCCGCGAGGCCCCTGGACGGGTCGGCCAGCCGGCACAGGAGATTGACGTTGCGCCAGGTGCGGTCCATCGACGGATGGTCCTCGCGGGTGTGACCGCCGCGCGACTCCGTGCGCTCCAGCGCCGCCCGCGCCACGCACTCGCTGACCAGCAGCATGTTCCTGAGGTCCAGGGCGAGGTGCCAGCCGGGGTTGAACTGCCGGTGCCCCTCGACCCCCGCCCGGCGGGCCCGCAGCCGCAGCTCCGCCAGCCGCTGCAGCGCCTGCTTCATCTCCGGCTCGCGGCGGATGATGCCCACCAGGTCGTTCATCGTCTGCTGGAGCTCCTGGTGGAGGGTGTACGGGTTCTCCGGCGGGCCGCCGGCGGGCTCCTCGGCCTCCGCTTCGGCGGAGAACGGCCGCAGGGCCTCGGCGGCGGCGGAGCCGACCTGCTCCTCGTCCACCCGGGGCCGCGCCCCGTCCGCCGCCCGCCTCGCGTGCTCGGCCGCGTACCGGCCCGCCCGGCGGCCGAACACCAGCAGGTCGGACAGGGAGTTGCCGCCGAGCCGGTTGGAGCCGTGCATGCCGCCGGCCACCTCACCGGCCGCGTACAGCCCCGGCACCCCGCGCGCGGCGGCCGTGTCGGAGTCGACCGCGATGCCGCCCATCACGTAGTGGCAGGTGGGGCCGACCTCCATCGGCTCCGCGGTGATGTCGACGTCCGCCAGCTCCTTGAACTGGTGGTACATCGACGGCAGCCGCCGCTTGACGACCTCGGCGGGCATCCGGGTCGACACGTCCAGGAAGACGCCGCCGTGCGGGGAGCCGCGGCCCTCCTTCACCTCGGTGTTGATCGCCCGCGCCACCTCGTCGCGGGGGAGCAGCTCGGGCGGGCGCCGGTTGTGGTCCGGGTCGTCGTACCAGCGGTCGGCCTCGTCCTCCGACTCGGCGTACTTCTCCTTGAAGACGTCGGGGATGTAGTCGAACATGAACCGCTTGCCGTCGCTGTTGCGCAGGACGCCCCCGTCGCCGCGCACCGACTCGGTGACCAGGATGCCCTTCACCGACGGCGGCCAGACCATGCCCGTGGGATGGAACTGCACGAACTCCATGTTCAGCAGCGGCGCCCCGGCCAGCAGCGCCAGCGCGTGGCCGTCGCCCGTGTACTCCCACGAGTTCGACGTCACCTTGAAGGACTTGCCGATGCCGCCGGTGGCGATGACGACGGCGGGGGCCTCGAGGACGAAGAAGCGGCCCGACTCCCGCTCGTAGCCGAAGACCCCGCAGACCCGTTCGCCGTCCTTGAGCACCCGCGTGACCGTGCACTCCTGGAAGACCTTCAGCCGGGACTCGTAGTCGCCGGTCTCGCGGTGGTCCTCCTGCTGGAGGGAGACGATCTTCTGCTGGAGCGTGCGGATCAGCTCCAGGCCGGTGCGGTCGCCGACGTGCGCCAGACGCGGGTACTCGTGCCCGCCGAAGTTGCGCTGCGAGATGCGGCCGTCCTTCGTGCGGTCGAACAGCGCGCCCCAGGTCTCCAGCTCCCAGACCCGCTCGGGCGCCTCCCGGGCGTGCAGCTCGGCCATCCGCCACTGGTTGAGGAACTTGCCGCCGCGCAGGGTGTCGCGGAAGTGGACCTGCCAGTTGTCGCCGGCGTTGACGTTGCCCATGGCCGCGGCGATGCCGCCCTCGGCCATCACGGTGTGCGCCTTGCCGAACAGCGACTTGCAGATCACGGCCGTACGGGCGCCCCGCTCACGCGCCTCGATGGCGGCACGCAGGCCCGCGCCGCCGGCGCCGACCACGACGACGTCCCACTCCTGTCGGTCGACCACGGACATCAGAAGAACCTCGGATCCTCGAAGACACCGGAAGCGACGAGATAGACGTAGAAGTCGGCGAGCGCCACGCTCACCAGGGAGGCCCAGGCGAGCAGCATGTGGCGGGCGTTGAGCCTGCCGACCCACTGCCACATCCGGTAGCGCACCGGGTGCTTGGAGAAGTGCTTCAGCTTGCCGCCGACGATGTGCCGGCAGGAGTGGCAGGAGATCGTGTACGCCCAGATGAGCGCGATGTTGACGAGGAACACCAGGGTGCCGAGGCCCATGTGGCCCCACTCGTAGTTCTCGTCGCGGAACGCGAGTGCGGTGTCGTACGTCAGGATCGCGGCGACGAGGATCGCCGCGTAGAAGAAGTACCGGTGGATGTTCTGCAGGACCAGCGGGAAGCGGGTCTCGCCGGTGTACTTCTTGTGCGGCTCGGCCACCGCGCAGGCGGGCGGGGACGCCCAGAAGCCCCGGTAGTAGGCCTTGCGGTAGTAGTAGCAGGTCAGCCGGAAGCCGAGCGGGAAGATCAGGATGATGATCGCGGGGGACAGACCCCACCAGGAGCCGAAGATCTCCCAGTTGGGGCCGCCCCGCATCGGTTCGCAGTTCTCCGCCAGGCACGGGGAGTAGAACGGCGAGACGTACGGCGCCGCGTAGTAGTCGGCGTTGGCGAGCGCCCGCCACGTCGAGTAGACGATGAAGGCCAGCAGCCCGGCCGCAGTGGCGGCCGGTGCCAGCCACCAGCGGTCGGTGCGCAGGTGCGGGGCGGCGATGGCGGCGCGCGTCGGGATGTGGACGCCGCCGCCGCGCGGGTGGGGTTCTGTGGCTGGGGGTTCTTCCGTACCAGTGGCCACTGGGCGACTCCGGTCGGTCGATCGGGTTCAGGGGGCGCGGCGGTCGCGGGCGCCGAGGCCCTCGTCGTCCGAGTCCGTCCACAGCGAGAGGTCGTACGGAGCGTCGGAGATGGTGACGAGGTCGGGCCGCTTCTGCGTCTCGGGGGAGGCGGCCGCCTCCCGCAGCAGCGCCACGCTCTCGCGCAGGTGGTCGGTGTCGGTGCGGACCCGGCGGATCTCCAGGCCGCCGCTGCCCATCTGCTGTTCCAGACGGCTCAGCGAGCGCCTCAGATCGTCGAGGCTGTGCTGCATCCTTGCCAGTTCGTCGTGCACGGACATGACGTGACCTCACTTCCGTCGGACACGGCCGCGGGCCGGCCCTGGGCGGCGACGTTCATGCGCCTGCGAGTGTTGCGCGTCACACCGGGCGGTGGGAAGGGATGTGCACCGATTGGCCGGAGCGTATGGGTGCATTCCCCGGTGCGTTGCGCCGCACGGGTGGGCTTACGGAGGGTCGTCGCCGTGTCGCCCTGTGTTGCTGAACCGATTCCTCTTCAGTGGCGGCATACATCTGGATACAAATGATCAACTTTATATACCGCCAAAAGCGATCATAACGCCCGCGGCCTTCCGGAGGTAGCAGAGATGTCCCACGTCGGCGTCGGACCACGCGCGGTGATGCGCTCGGTCGCCTTCCTCACCGCGGGGGCGCTCGCGGTCCCCGCCCTCGCCGGGTGCAGTTCCGAGGATCCGGCGGGCAAGCCGCTCGCCGGACCGGACATCGCCGCGGCCGCCCGCGCGCGGATCGCCGACGGCGGCACCCTGCGCTGGGCCGTGGACTCCGTCCCGGACACCCTGAACACCTTCCAGGCCGACGCCGACGCGACCACCAGGCGCGTCGCGGAGGCCGTGCTGCCGTCGATGTACCGGATGGACGACAGCGGACGTCCGGTGCGCAACGGGGACTACCTGGAGTCGGCCGAGATCGTGGAGACCGAGCCCAAGCAGGTCGTCCTGTACAAGCTCAGCCAGCAGGCCGTCTGGAGCGACGGCCGGGAGATCGGCGCCGCCGACTTCGCCGCGCAGTGGCGGGCGCTGTCCGGGAAGGACACCGCCTACTGGACCGCCCGCAACGCCGGCTACGACCGCATCGAGAAGATCGAGCGCGGTGCCAGCGATCTGGAGGTCAGGGTCACCTTCAGCCGGCCCTACGCCGACTGGAAGTCGCTGTTCACGCCGCTGTACCCGAAGGAGGTCACGGGGACGCCGGACGCGTTCAACGACGGTGCGCGGCGGAAGCTGAAGGTCACCGCCGGGCCCTTCGACGTCAAGGAGGTGGACCGGGACGCCGACGAGATCGTCCTCGTCCGCAATCCGCGCTGGTGGGGCGCCCCGGCGAAGCTGTCGGAGATCGTGCTGAAGGCCGTGCCGCGCGACCGGCGCGTCGCCGCGCTGGCGGCGGGCAAGGTCGACCTGGCCGAGATCGACCCGGGTGCGGCGCGGCAGCTCGACGGGGCGGCGGGGCCGCAGCCGGGCGAGCGTTCCGGGACGCCGCTCATGGGGCCCGGCGCTGCTCCGCCCGCCGGGCCGCAGGGGCAGTCGGCCGCGGACGCCCTGCGCTCGTGGGCCGTCGCCAACGGCTCCGACGAGGAGGCGGCGTACGAGGAGACTCTGGCGCGGGAGAAGCAGCGGAAGAAACTGGCCAAGGCCGAGCGGCGGAAGGCGGCCCTGAAGCGCTACGAGGTCCGCAAGTCCCTGGAGCCCGCGTACACCCAGCTCGCCCTGAACGGCGCGGATGGTCCGCTCGCCGACGAGCGGGTGCGACGGGCCGTGGCCCGCGCCATCGACCGGGAGAAGCTGGCCGAGGCCGTCCTGGGGCCGCTGGGCCTGCCCACCGAGCCCGTGGGCAGCCACCTCGCGCTGTCCGGCCAGGCGGCGTACGCCGACGGCAGCGGTGCGCTGGGCGGCCAGGACGTGAAGGAGGCCCGCGCGCTGCTCGCGGACGCCGGGTGGGTGCAGGGCGGGCCGGTGAAGGAGCAGAAGAAGGGCGAGAAGGCGGCGGGGGCGGAAGGGGACGACGAGGGGGAGGGCGGGGGCCGGGGCGGGGGAGAGAAGGAAGAGAAGTCGCAGGGGGGCGACGACGGTACGTACATCGTGGGCGAGGACGACAAGCCCGGGGACGGCGAGGGCGGGGGCGGGGACGACACGGGCGGGGACGGCGAGAGCGGGGACGGCGAGGGCGGGGACCGGCACGACCGGAAGGCGCAGGGTGGTGCTCCCGGTGCCTACGCCCCGAAGGGCACCGCGGCTCCGGCCGGTTCGGCGTCCGGGCCGCTGGCCAAGGACGGCAAGGCGCTCACGCTCCGCTTCGTGGTGCCGTCGGGGGCCGGGTCCGAGTCGCTGCGGACGGTGGCCGACCGGATCGCCGGCATGCTGAAGAAGGTCGGCATCCGTACGGACATCACCAAGGTGTCCGACGACAGCTACTTCAAGGACCACGTGGCGTCGGGCGAGTACGACCTCGCGCTGTACTCCTGGCCGGCCACGGCGTTCCCGGCGACCGACGCCCGCCCGGTCTACGCCAAGCCCGTCCCGGCCGCGGACGGCTCCCTGAACGTCGGCCAGAACTACACGCGGGTCGGCACGGACCAGGTCGACCAGCTCTTCGAGCAGGCGCTCGGCACGCTGGACGAGAAGGAGGCCCGCGAGCTGATCCGCAAGGCCGACTCCCGCATCTGGGCGGCGGCCGGCTCCATCCCGCTGTATCAGCGCCCCCAGCTCACCGCGGCCCGCCAGAACCTCGCCAACGCGGGCGCCTTCGGCTTCGAAACCCCGGTGTACGAGGACATGGGCTTCCTGAAGAAGGGCACGGCAGGCTCGAAACCGAGCCCGTGACGGGGCTGACGGTCGTGGGGTATCTGCGGCGCCGTGGGTGGATGCCTGCGGCGCCGCTGCGGGTGGTCGGGGGTGCGCGTAGCGCCTTGGGTGCGGTGGGTGGTTCGGGGCCGCGCCGGGGGGTGTCCGTCCTCGGAACGTCGCGGAATCGGTCTTCTACGGGGGGTGCCCGTGTTGACGCGACAACCGCTGCGGGCGGACACCCCCCGACACGTCCCCTTCCCGCCGCGGGCGGCTGCGGGCAGCGCCTCGGCCGGTCGCTCCTTCCCGCCGCGGGCGGCTGCGGGCAGCGCCTCGGCCGGTTTCTTCCTTCGCGCCGCGGGGCGTCGCGCCGGGTTGCGCGACGCCCCGCCCTCAGTCACCGCACCCGGTGGCCGATCCAGCCCCTCACCTGCACCTGCCCCTCCCGCGCAGCCCAAGCGGCAGCGGCCCCGTACCATGGGGTGAGGCCGTGGCATGTTCCGCCCGGCAGGGCCCGCGTAACACGGACGTACGCAGCAGGGCCGTCCTCACCACTCCGGGAGTACGCCGCAATATGGCCACGCGCCACGACATCCGCAACGTCGCCATCGTCGCCCACGTCGACCACGGCAAGACCACCATCGTCGACGGCATGCTGAAGCAGGCCGGTGCCTTCGCCGCGCATCAGCTCGACTCCGTCGACGACCGCATGATGGACTCGAACGACCTGGAGCGTGAGAAGGGCATCACGATCCTCGCCAAGAACACGGCGGTGAAGTATCACCCCAAGGACGGCGGGGACCCGATCACCATCAACATCATCGACACCCCCGGCCACGCCGACTTCGGTGGCGAGGTCGAGCGCGGTCTGTCGATGGTCGACGGCGTGGTACTGCTCGTCGACGCCTCCGAGGGCCCGCTGCCGCAGACCCGCTTCGTGCTGCGCAAGGCGCTCCAGCAGCGGCTGCCGATCATCCTGTGCATCAACAAGACGGACCGGCCGGACTCCCGGATCGACGAGGTCGTCAACGAGACCTACGACCTCTTCCTCGACCTGGACGCCGACGAGGAGCAGATCGAGTTCCCGATCGTCTACGCGTGCGGGCGGGACGGGGTCGCCTCGCTGACCAAGCCCGAGGACGGGACGGTCCCGAGCGACTCCACCAGCCTGGAGCCGTTCTTCTCCACGATCCTGGAGCACATCCCCGCGCCGACCTACGACGCCGACGCCCCGCTCCAGGCGCACGTGACCAACCTGGACGCCGACAACTTCCTTGGCCGTATCGCGCTGCTCCGCGTGCACCAGGGCGAGCTGAAGAAGGGCCAGACGGTCGCCTGGATGAAGCGCGACGGGTCCGTCAGCAGCGTGCGCATCTCCGAGCTGATGATGACCGAGGCCCTGACGCGGAAGCCCGCCGAGAAGGCCGGCCCCGGTGACATCTGCGCCGTCGCCGGCATCCCGGACATCATGATCGGCGAGACCCTGGCCGACCAGGAGAACCCCGTACCGCTGCCGCTGATCACCGTGGACGAGCCGGCGATCTCCATGACCATCGGCACGAACACCTCACCGCTGGTGGGGCGTGGCGGCAGCGGCAAGGGCGCCGACGCCAAGGCGGCGGTCAAGGACCGCAAGGTCACCGCCCGTCAGGTCAAGGACCGCCTCGACCGCGAGCTGATCGGCAACGTCAGCCTCCGGGTCCTGGACACCGACCGGCCCGACTCCTGGGAGGTCCAGGGACGCGGTGAGCTGGCGCTGGCCATCCTGGTGGAGACCATGCGACGGGAAGGGTACGAGCTGACCGTGGGCAAGCCCCGGGTCGTCACCAAGGACGTCGACGGCAAGGTCTACGAGCCCGTCGAGCGCATGACCATCGACGTGCCCGAGGAGCACATGGGCGCCGTCACGCAGCTCATGGGCGTGCGCAAGGGCCGGATGGACAACATGTCCAACCACGGCTCCGGCTGGGTGCGCATGGAGTTCGTCGTGCCCTCACGGGGCCTGATCGGCTTCCGGACCGAGTTCCTGACGCAGACCCGGGGCACGGGTATCGCGCACTCCATCCACGAGGGCCACGAGCCCTGGTTCGGCACCCTGACGACCCGCAACAACGGCTCCCTGGTCGCCGACCGCGCCGGCGCCGTCACCGCCTTCGCCATGACGAACCTCCAGGAGCGCGGCGTCCTGTTCGTCGACCCGGGCACCGAGGTGTACGAGGGCATGATCGTCGGCGAGAACTCGCGCTCCGACGACATGGACGTGAACATCACCAAGGAGAAGAAGCTCACCAACATGCGGTCGTCCACGGCCGACGTGACCGAGTCGATCGTACCGCCGCGCAAGCTGTCGCTGGAGCAGTCCCTGGAGTTCTGCCGCGACGACGAGTGCGTCGAGGTGACCCCGGAGGCGGTTCGCATCCGCAAGGTGGTGCTGGACCAGCGTGAGCGTGCCCGGGCGGCCAGCCGCGCCAAGCACAGCTGACACCCGTTCAGTTACGCACGGTAACCGTCGAAGGCCCGGTTCCGCGCCCTTTTCGGGCGACGAGCCGGGCCTTTGGTGTGTCGACGGGCGCTGTTCGCATACCGGTGATCTGGTGATCAAGTTTCGGACAGGTAAACAAAAAAACTTCCCTGTATGTCCGATTGGCTGGTTGTAAGCGCCACCTGTCAAGCGCGCTCAGGTGTCGATCGATGCAATTTTTGCTCAAAATATGGAAGGTAGGGAGATCCCTGTGTCTTCCGCCCTTGACGCGCGTTGAGTCACTTGGCGAAAGTTCCCCCAAACCACAGAACCTGCCGGTATCTGTGCTGCGCTCAACTCTCCATCCTCCGGGGGAAGAACACACATGACCAGTCCAACCAAGGCCGAGGGCTCCGGGTCCACGGCTGCCTTGGACCCTGAGCTGGAGACGACCACCGAGGTCGCCACCAAGGGCGAGAAGCAGCCCGAGAGTCGTTCCCCCGGCCAGTTGATGTGGCAACGCTTCAAGCGAGACCGTACCGGAGTCGTCTCCGCGTGCGTGGTGATTTTCTTCTTCGCGATCGCTGCCCTTGCCCCGGTCATCTCCAACCTGTACGGCAAGGACCCCTACACGCTGTACGCCCAGGAGCCCGACTACCCGTTCCTGCTCGACGACTTCGCCATGCCGACCGGTTCCTTCGGCGGCATGTCGGGCGAGTTCTGGTTCGGCGTCGAGCCCAAGCTGGGGCGTGACGTGTTCACCATGCTGCTCTACGGCATGCGCACCTCGCTCTACATGGCCGTGGTCGTCACGGTGTGCAGCGTCCTCACGGGCGTGATCATCGGCATGGTCGGCGGCTACTTCGGCGGCCGGGTCGACTACTGGCTGGGCCGGGTCACCGACTTCTTCCTCGGCTTCCCGCAGCAGCTGTTCTTCATCGCCTTCATGCCGATCGTGACCGCGCTGTTCGTCTCCCCCGAGGACGAGACGCCGACCTACCTCAGGGCCTTGGCCATCCTCCTGGTGATGTGGTTCCTCGGCTGGATGGGCCTGTCCCGTCTGGTGCGCAGTTCGGTACTCACGCTCAGGGAGCGGGAGTTCGTGGAGGCGGCGAAGGTGTCCGGTGCCTCTCCCTGGCGTATCGTGCGCAAGGAGATCCTCCCGAACATCGTGACGCCGATCCTGGTGCAGGCCACCTACATCCTGCCGAGCACCATCCTCAGCATCGCCTTCCTCTCCTTCATCGGTGTCGGCTTCGTCGAGCCGACCCCGGACTGGGGCCGCATGTTCAAGATCGGCACCGATGTGTACCAGCAGGATCCGATGTTCCTGTTCTGGCCGGGCGCGGCGCTGGTGATCTTCGTGCTCGCCTTCAACCTTCTCGGCGACTCCGTCCGGGACGCATTCGACCCCAAGACCGGACGCTAACCGTCCATTGGTGGGTGGGGGAGCTGCCGCCCCCGTGCCGGGCTACCGGACCGTCAGGCAGCACTCGTGGACAACTATCGACAGGTAGGTGCATCGGCATCATGAAGCCCATCAGAACGCGCACTGCGCGCGCCATAGCCGTGGCCATCGTCGCCGGCTCGCTGGCGCTCACCGGCTGCTCCGACAACGGTGGTGGCAGCAAGGGCAAGGACAACGCCAAGTCCCAGAAGGACGCTGCCGAGCAGCAGGACCCTGTCGCCTACGCCGACGCCGCGGCGTCCAACGGTCCGGCCGACGAGGTCCCGGGTGCCAAGTCCGGCGGGTTCATCAACGTCTACATGCAGTCGGACCTGACCCACATGGACCCGGGTCAGATCTACGTCAGCGACGCGGGCCAGTTCGCCAACCTGATCCACCGCGGTCTGACCAACTTCCAGGAGGACGACGAGGGCAACCTCACCGTCGTCGGTGACATCGCCACCGACTCCGGTCAGTCGTCCGACGGCGGCAAGACCTGGACGTACAAGCTCAAGGACGGCATCAAGGACGAGGACGGCAACGAGATCACCTCGGCCGACGTCCGCCACACCATCGAGCGCATGTACTCGAAGGTCATCTACGACGGCCCGACCTACATCCAGTCCTGGCTCTCCGGCGCCGACTATCGCAAGGACCTGCCGGACGGCCCGTACAAGGGCAAGCACCTGCCGGACTCCGTCCTGGAGACCCCGGACGACAAGACGGTCGTCTTCCACTTCGACCAGCCGCGCCCGGACCTGCCGCAGGCCCTCGCCATGGCCGGTTACGCCATCGTGCCCGAGAAGCAGGACACGAAGGCCAAGTACGACGACGCCCCGGCCGCCCTCGGCCCGTACAAGCTCGCCGAGTACAAGCCGGGCAAGTCCCTCAAGCTGGTCAAGAACGACCAGTGGGACGCCAAGACGGACCCGGTGCGCCACCAGTACGTCGACGGCTACAACTTCACCTTCACCATCGACCAGGCCAGCCAGACCAAGCGTCTGATCGCCGACCAGGGCGAGGCCAAGAACGCCATCCAGTTCACGGACACCGTGGACCCGGCGCAGCTGCAGACCGTCATCAGCGACGCGGCGGCCAAGAAGCGCACCATCCAGGGCTACCAGCCCTACGTGTGGCAGATGACCTTCAACCTGGACCGGATGAAGGACAAGAAGATCCGCGACGCGATCGCCTACGCGATGCCGAGCCAGTCCATGGTCCAGGCGGACGGCGGCCGTTACGGCGGTGAGGTCGCCGGCGGTCTGCTCGCTCCGACCCTGCCGGGCTTCGACCCCTCCTACGATCCGTTCGGCAAGCTGAAGAAGCCCAACGGTGACCTGGAGAAGGCCAAGGAGCTGCTGAAGGAGGCGGGTGTCAAGAAGGGCGCGAAGCTCACCTACGCCTACTCCAACACCCCGCGCGGCCAGGCGCAGCAGGTCATCGTCCGGGACGTGCTGAGCAAGCTCGGCTTCGACGTCCAGGCCAAGGAGATCGACCGGGCCAGCTACTACGAGCAGATCGGCAAGCTGGACAACCCGTACGACCTCTACATGACCGGCTGGGGCCAGGACTGGCCGTCCCCGTCCACGGTCATCACCCCGGTCTACGACGGCTCGCTGGTCGCCGACGGTGCCTCGAACTACTCGCACATCGACGACAAGCAGGTCAACGAGCTGATCGAGAAGGCTCTGAAGCAGCAGCCCGAGGAGGCGGCCAAGACCTGGGAGCAGGCCCACCACCGCATCGTGGAGGAGATCAACCCGGCTGCCCCGGTCTACTACTCGAAGACCATCCAGCTCGTCGGATCGAACGTCGGCGGTGCCAAGTACAGCGTCGAGTCGAGCTACGTCGACATCAACGACCTGTTCGTGAAGCAGCCGTAATCCGTCAGCCCGGCTGACCGCGGGGGTGCGCGCCAGGCGGAGCGCACCCCCGCGGACGGTACCCCCCTCCCTGCCGCCGCGTTTCGAAGAGAGCATCCACCCGCCATGCTTCAGTTCCTCATCCGCAGGCTGATCGGCGCCGTCGTCATCATGTTTCTGATCGGCGCCTTCACGTTCTTCCTGTTCTATACGATCCCTCAGGACTTCGCGCAGCTGTCCTGCGGCAAGAACTGCACCCCCGAGAACATCGCGGTGATCCGCGAGAACCTCGGTCTGGACAAGCCCATCACCGCCCAGTTCTGGGAATTCATGATGGGCATCGTCTCCGGCCGGGACTTCCCGCAGGGACACTGCTCCGCTCCCTGCCTGGGTGTCTCCTTCGACACCGGCGAGTTCGTCTGGGACTCCATCCTCGACCGCTTCCCGCTGACCCTGTCCCTGACTGTCGGCGGTCTGGTGATCTTCCTCGCCGTCGGTCTGGGTGCGGGCCTGCTGGCCGCCTGGAAGCGCGGCACGCTGGTCGACAAGTTCGTGAGCGGTGCCTCGATCCTGCTCAGCTCCTTCCAGATCTACCTGCTCGGTCCGGTCGCCCTCGGCCTCTTCGTCTACAGCACCGGCTGGATGGAGAACCCGAAGTACCACCCGTTCACCGAGAACCCGGTCACCTGGGCGGTCGGCATGCTCATCCCCTGGGCCGTGATGGCCACCATCTTCACCGCCCAGTACACCCGTATGTCCCGCTCGACCATGATCGAGCAGCTTCAGGAGGAGCACGTCCGCACCGCGCGCGCCAAGGGCATGCGGCAGCGGTACGTCTTCTTCCGCTACGCCTGGCGCGGTTCCCTCATCCCGATCGTCACCATCCTCGGTATCGACCTCAGCTCACTGCTGGCCGGTGCAGTGGTCACCGAGTTCACGTTCGACCTGGCCGGCATCGGCCGCCTCGCCGTCGACTCGTCGCTGACCAAGGACCTGCCGGTGACGATGGGTGTCATGCTGTTCGGAGCCTTCTTCATCCTGGTCCTGAACATCATCGTGGACGTCGTCTACGCCTACATCGACCCGCGCGTGCGCCTCAGCTAGGAGAACAACCGTGACCACACTGACCAAGACCGAAGGCGAGAAGGCCCCGAACGGGTCCGAGTCCTTCCTCTCGGTCCGCGACCTGCGGGTGCGGTTCTCCACCGAGGACGGCATCGTGAAGGCGGTCGACGGGCTGTCCTTCGACGTCGAGCGCGGCAAGACCCTCGGCATCGTGGGCGAGTCGGGCTCCGGCAAGTCGGTCACCAACCTGACCGTGCTCGGCCTGCACAACCGCAAGAACACCACCGTGGAGGGCGAAATCGTCCTCGACGGTAAGGAACTGGTTACCGCGTCCGAGAAGGAACTGGAGAAGCTCCGCGGCAACAAGGTCGCGATGATCTTCCAGGACCCGCTGACCGCTCTGTCGCCCTACTACACGGTGGGCCGGCAGATCGCCGAGCCGTTCATGAAGCACACCGGCGCCTCGAAGAAGGAGGCGCGGGAGCGGGCCATCGAGATGCTGACGAAGGTCGGCATCCCGCAGCCGAAGTCGCGGGTGGACGACTACCCGCACCAGTTCTCCGGCGGTATGCGGCAGCGCGCCATGATCGCCATGGCCCTGGTCTGCGACCCCGACCTGCTCATCGCCGACGAGCCGACCACCGCCCTGGACGTGACGGTCCAGGCGCAGATCCTCGACCTGCTCAAGGACCTCCAGCAGGAGTTCGGCTCGGCGATCATCTTCATCACCCACGACCTCGGCGTCATCTCCGACATGGCCGACGACCTGCTGGTGATGTACTCGGGACGGGCCGTGGAGCGGGGCAGCGTCCGCGAGGTGCTGCGCGCCCCGAGGCACCCCTACACCTGGGGCCTGCTCAGCTCGATGCCGCGCCTCGGCGGCGACACCTCGCAGGCACTGACGCCGATCCCGGGCTCCCCGCCCAGCCTGCTGAACCCGCCGTCCGGCTGCGCCTTCCACCCGCGCTGCGCCTTCACCGGCGAGGTGCCGGGCGACCGGTGCAGCACGGAACGCCCGCCGCTGGGCGAGGGCCGGGCGGCTGCCTGCCACCTGACGGCGGAGCAGAAGCAGACCATCTTCATCGACACGATCCAGCCCCGGCTGCGCTAGGGAGAGATCCGAGACATGAGCGACAACCTCACCCTCCCCGCACAGCATGGCTCCACCGGAGCGTCGACCGAGCCGCTGCTGAAGGTGGAGGGACTGACCAAACACTTTCCCATCTACGGCGGCTTCCCGATCAAACGGAAGGTCGGTGCCGTCCAGGCCGTCGACAACGTCGACCTGACCGTCGGCGTCGGCGAGAGTGTCGGCCTGGTGGGCGAGTCCGGCTGCGGCAAGTCGACCACCGGCCGGCTCATCACCCGGCTCCTGGAGCCGACCGGCGGGAAGATCGAGTACGCGGGCCAGGACATCACCCACGCCTCGCGCAGGCAGCTGGCGCCGGTCCGGTCCGACATCCAGATGATCTTCCAGGACCCCTACTCGTCGCTGAACCCGCGGCAGACCGTCGGCACGATCGTCAGGTCGCCGATGGAGGTCAACGGGATCGAGCCGGCGGGCGGCCGGGAGAAGAAGGTCCGCGAGCTGCTGGAACTGGTCGGCCTCAACCCCGAGCACTACAACCGCTTCCCGCACGAGTTCTCCGGCGGTCAGCGCCAGCGCATCGGCGTCGCCCGCGCGCTCGCGCTCAACCCGAAGCTGATCGTGGCGGACGAGCCGGTCTCCGCGCTCGACGTGTCGATCCAGGCCCAGGTCGTCAACCTGCTGCAGAAGGTCCAGGAGGAACTGGGCATCGCCTTCCTCTTCATCGCCCACGACCTGGCGGTGGTCCGGCACTTCTCGCAGCGCGTGGCCGTGATGTACCTCGGCAAGGTGGTCGAGGTCGGGGACCGGGACTCCATCTACAACCGGCCCCGCCACCCCTACACCCACGCCCTGCTGTCGGCCGTGCCCGAGGTGGCCATGGACGACGAGGCCGACGACCGCGAGCGCATCCGGCTCTACGGTGACGTGCCGTCGCCGATCATGCCGCCGTCCGGCTGCCGCTTCCGTACCCGGTGCTGGAAGGCGCAGGACAAGTGCGCCACGGAGGAGCCGCCGCTCGTCCAGATCTCCGGCAACCGCGACGGCCATCTGACGGCCTGCCACTTCCCGGAGGAGCCGACGATCCAGGGCCGCAAGGACGACGTGGTCCTGGACCCGAGCCTGAAGGGCCTGGAGCAGGACGACACCGACGTCGCCAAGGCCTGACACACCGAGGACCCCCCAGGACCGGGGGCGGAAGCCACCGACGGCTTCCGCCCCCGGTCCTTTCCCGTCCCGCCCCGACCGGGGACCGCGTCCCGGCCGAGGGACCGCACCCCGGCCGGGGGACGCTCGTACGGACGGGATGAATGTGCGCTACAGGATACGACCGCCCATAGTGGCCCGTAACGGACAGTGCACATCAGGAGGAACCCCATGCGCGGAGCCAAGCCCGGCAAATGGGCCGCATGCGCGGCGGCCGTCGTCCTCGCGGCGGCCGCCTGCGGCGGAGGCGGCGGCAGCGGCGGGGACAGCGGCGCGGTGCTCAGTTCCTCCTGGGGAGACCCGCAGAACCCGCTGGAGCCGGCGAACACCAACGAGGTGCAGGGCGGCAAGGTCCTGGACATGATCTTCCGGGGCCTGAAGAAGTACGACCCGGAGACCGGTGAGGCGCAGGACATGCTCGCCGAGAGCATCGAGACCTCCGACTCGCAGAACTTCACCATCACCGTGAAGGACGGCTGGACCTTCCAGAACGGCGAGAAGGTCACCGCCCAGTCCTTCGTCGACGCCTGGAACTACGGCGCGAGCCTGAAGAACAACCAGCGCAACGCCTACTTCTTCAGCTACATCGAGGGCTACGACCAGGTCCACCCCGAGGGCGGCGGCGAGCAGACCGCCGACACGCTCTCCGGCCTGAAGGTCACCGGCCCGCTCACCTTCACCGTGAAGCTCAACCAGAAGTTCTCGACCTTCCCCGAGACCCTCGGCTACCCGGCCTTCGCGCCGCTGCCCCGCGCGTTCTTCGACGACCACGACGCCTGGCTGAAGAAACCGATCGGCAACGGCCCGTACCAGGTCGACTCCTACCAGCGCGGTTCCCAGATGTCCCTGCGCACCTGGCAGGAGTACCCGGGCCCGGACAAGGCGCAGAACGGCGGCGTCGACCTCAAGGTCTACACCGACAACAACACCGCCTACACCGACCTGATGGCGGGCAACCTCGACCTCGTCGACGACGTCCCGGCCGCCCAGCTGAAGAACGCCCAGAGCGACCTGGGCGACCGGTACATCAACACCCCGGCCGGCATCATCCAGACCCTCGCCTTCCCGTACTACGACGAGAACTGGAGCAAGCCCGGGTCGGAGAAGGTCCGCAAGGGCCTGTCCATGGCGATCGACCGTAAGCAGATCACCGACACGATCTTCCAGAAGACCCGGACCCCGGCCACCGACTGGACCTCACCGGTCCTCGGCGAGGACGGCGGCTACGAGGAGGGCCTGTGCGGGGACGCCTGCGACCACGACCCCGAGGAGGCCAAGCGGCTGATCGAGGAGGGCGGCGGCCTGCCCGGCGGCCAGGTGCGGATCACGTACAACGCCGACACCGGCTCCCACAAGCAGTGGGTCGACGCGGTCTGCAACTCCATCAACAACGCCCTCGGCAACGACCGCGCCTGCGTCGGCAACCCCGTCGGCACCTTCGCCGACTTCCGCAACCAGATCACCGACCGGAAGATGAGCGGCCCCTTCCGGGCCGGCTGGCAGATGGACTACCCGCTCATCCAGAACTTCCTCCAGCCGCTCTACTACACCAACGCCTCCTCCAACGACGGCAAGTGGTCCAACCAGAAGTTCGACGACCTCGTGGACAAGGCCAACGCCGAGACCGACACCGCCAAGGCCGTCGAGACCTTCCAGCAGGCCGAGGAGGTCGTGCGGGACAACATGGCCGCCATTCCGCTCTGGTACCAGAACGGCAGCGCCGGCTACTCGGACCGGCTCTCCGACGTCAGGCTCAACCCGTTCAGCGTCCCCGTCTACAACGAGATCAAGGTCGGCTGAGGGGGGCGCCATGGGACGGTACGTCGTCCGGCGGCTGCTCCAGATGATCCCGGTCTTCATCGGGGCCACGCTGCTGATCTTCCTGATGGTCAACGTGATGGGCGACCCCATCGCGGGACTGTGCGGCGACCGGGAGTGCGACCCGGCGACGGCCGCCCGGCTCAGGAAGGAGTTCGGCCTCGACATGCCCGTGTGGCAGCAGTACCTGACCTACATGGGCAACGTCTTCACCGGCGACTTCGGCACCGCCTTCAACGGCCAGCCGGTCACCGAGCTGATGGGCACGGCGTTCCCGGTCACCATCCGGCTGACCCTCGTGGCGATCCTCTTCGAGATCGTCATCGGCATCACCCTCGGCGTCGTCACCGGGCTGCGCCGCGGGCGCCCGGTGGACACGTCCGTGCTGCTGGTCACCCTCGTCGTCATCTCCGTGCCCACCTTCGTCACCGGCCTGCTGCTCCAGCTGCTGCTGGGCGTGAAGTGGGGCTGGATCAAACCCTCGGTGTCCTCCGACGCCGCCTTCGGCGAGCTGATCGTCCCCGGCCTGGTCCTCGCCTCGGTCTCACTCGCCTACGTCACCCGGCTGACCCGCACCTCCATCGCCGAGAACCGGCGCTCCGACTACGTCCGCACCGCCATCGCCAAGGGCCTGCCGCGCCGCCGGGTGGTCACCCGGCACCTGCTGCGCAACTCCCTCATCCCCGTCGTCACCTTCATCGGAGCCGACATCGGCTTCCTCATGGGCGGCGCCATCGTCACCGAGCGGATCTTCAACATCCACGGCGTCGGCTACCAGCTCTACCAAGGCATCCTCCGGCAGAACACCCAGACCGTCGTCGGCTTCGTCACCGTCCTCGTGCTGGTCTTCCTGGTCGCCAACCTGCTGGTCGACCTGCTGTACGCCGTACTCGACCCGAGGATCCGCTATGACTGAGCCCCACGAGCCCGGCCGCGTCGTCGCCGGCACCGGCATGGGCGGGCAGATGGACCTCGCGGTGAGCGAGGCCGAGACGCTGGAGAAGGAGCCCGGCGGGCCCGGCGGCCCCGCCGATTCCGGCACCCGGGACAAGCCCCGCAGCCTGTGGTCCGACGCCTGGCACGACCTGCGCCGCAACCCGGTCTTCATCGTCTCCGGGCTGGTGATCCTCTTCCTGGTCGTCATCTCCCTGTGGCCGTCCCTGATCGCCTCCGGCAACCCCCTCCACTGCGACCTGTCCAAGGCCCAGGAGGGCTCCCAGGACGGCCATCCCTTCGGCTTCAACGGCCAGGGCTGCGACGTCTACACCCGCACCGTCTACGGCGCCCGTACGTCCGTGGCGGTCGGTGTCCTCGCCACGCTCGGCGTCGCCGTCCTGGGGAGCGTCCTGGGCGGACTGGCCGGATTCTTCGGCGGCATCGGGGACTCGGTCCTGTCCCGGATCACCGACGTCTTCTTCGCCATCCCCGTCGTCCTCGGCGGCCTGGTGCTGCTGTCCGTCATGACCAGCAACACCGTCTGGCCGGTCATCGGGTTCATCGTGCTGCTCGGCTGGCCGCAGATCTCCCGCATCGCCCGCGGCGCCGTCATCACCGCCAAGCAGAACGACTACGTCCAGGCCGCCCGCGCGCTGGGCGCCTCCAACTCCCGGCTGCTGCTGCGCCACATCGCGCCCAACGCGGTCGCGCCGGTCATCGTCGTCGCGACCATCGCGCTCGGCACGTACATCGCACTGGAGGCCACCCTGTCCTTCCTCGGCGTCGGGCTCAGGCCGCCCAGCGTCTCCTGGGGCATCGACATCTCCGCCGCCGCCCCCTACGTCCGCAACGCCCCGCACGCGCTGCTGTGGCCGTCCGGCGCGCTCGCCCTGACCGTCCTCGCGTTCATCATGCTCGGCGACGCGGTGCGCGACGCCCTCGACCCGAAGCTGAGGTGAGCCGCCGTCATGCTGCTCGACGTACGCGACCTGCACGTGGAGTTCCGCACCCGGGAAGGCGTCGCCCGGGCCGTCAACGGCGTCAGCTACCAGGTGGACGCCGGCGAGACGCTCGCGGTGCTCGGCGAGTCCGGCTCCGGCAAGTCCGTCACCGCCCAGGCGATCATGGGCATCCTCGACATGCCGCCCGGCCGGATCACCGGAGGCGAGGTCCTCTTCCAGGGCCGCGACCTGCTGACGCTCAAGGAGGACGAGCGGCGCAAGGTCCGCGGCGCCGAGATGGCGATGATCTTCCAGGACGCGCTGTCCGCCCTCAACCCCGTCCTCACCGTCGGCGACCAGCTCGCCGAGATGTTCACCGTGCACCGCGGGACGTCCAGGAAGGACGCACGGGCCAGGGCCGTCGAGCTGATGGACCGGGTCCGCATCCCCGCCGCCAAGGAGCGGGCGAGGCAGTACCCGCACCAGTTCTCCGGCGGCATGCGCCAGCGCATCATGATCGCGATGGCGATCGCGCTGGAGCCCAGGCTGATCATCGCCGACGAGCCGACCACCGCCCTGGACGTCACCGTCCAGGCCCAGGTCATGGACCTGCTCGCGGAACTCCAGCGCGAATACCACATGGGGCTGATCCTCATCACCCACGACCTGGGCGTGGTCGCCGACGTCGCCGACCGGATCGCCGTGATGTACGCGGGCCGGATCGTGGAGTCGGCGCCGGTGCACGACATCTACAAGGCGCCCGCCCACCCGTACACCCGGGGCCTGCTGGACTCCATCCCGCGCCTGGACCAGAAGGGCCGGGAGCTGTACGCCATCCGGGGCCTGCCGCCCAACCTCACCCGCATCCCGCCCGGCTGCGCCTTCCACCCCCGCTGCCCGATGGCCCAGGACGTGTGCCGTACCGACGTCCCCCCGCTCTACGAGGTCACGGAGCCCGAGCCGGCCGCCGGCCGGGGCAGCGCCTGCCACTTCTGGAGGGAGTGCCTGCATGGCTGAGCCCATCCTGGAGGTCCGCGGTCTGGTCAAGCACTATCCGCTGACCACCGGCATCCTCTTCAGGAAGCAGGTCGGCGCGGTGAAGGCGGTCGACGGCGTCGACTTCACCCTGCACCGCGGCGAAACCCTCGGCATCGTCGGCGAATCCGGCTGCGGCAAGTCCACGGTGGCCAAGATGCTGGTGAACCTGGAGCGGCCGACGGCGGGGGAGATCCGCTACCGGGGCGAGGACATCACCAAGCTGTCCGGGAAGGCGCTGAAGGCCGTACGCCGCAACATCCAGATGGTCTTCCAGGACCCGTACACCTCCCTCAACCCCCGGATGACGGTGGGCGACATCATCGGCGAGGCGTACGACATCCATCCCGAGGTGGCGCCGAAGGGGGACCGCCGCAGGCGCGTCCAGGACCTGCTGGACGTGGTCGGCCTCAATCCCGAGTACATCAACCGCTATCCGCACCAGTTCTCCGGCGGCCAGCGCCAGCGCATCGGCATCGCCCGCGGCCTCGCCCTGCGCCCCGAGATCATCGTCGCGGACGAGCCGGTCTCCGCCCTCGACGTCTCGGTGCAGGCGCAGGTGATCAACCTGATGGGGCGGCTGCAGAGCGAGTTCGAACTGTCGTACATCTTCATCGCCCACGACCTGTCGATCGTGCGGCACATCTCCGACCGGGTCGGGGTGATGTACCTGGGCCGCATCGTGGAGACGGGGAGCGACGCCGAGATCTACGACCACCCCACGCACCCCTACACCCAGGCGCTGCTGTCCGCCGTCCCGGTGCCCGACCCGGAGGCCCGGGAGCACCGCGAGCGGATCATCCTGGCCGGTGACGTCCCGTCCCCGACCGGCATCCCCTCCGGCTGCCGCTTCCGCACCCGCTGCTTCAAGGCGCGGGAGCGGTGCGCCCTGGAGGTCCCCGCGCTCGCCGTGCCGGCGGAGTTCCGGCTCACCTCCGGTCCCGCGGCGCACGACTCGGCGTGCCACTTCGCGGAGGAGAAGCACGTGGTACCCGAGCACGAGTAGCCGCCCAGGCCCGGATGCCCGGGGCGGACGGCGACGGGCCGGGGCGACATGGCGCACCCCGGCCCGCCTACGGCACCCGCACGGCCGTACGCTGTTCAGCGTCCCGCGTCCGTATATCGGTACCGCTTCCGCCGAGTTGCCTGCGTGTTAACGGCGTTCGCGCACCTTTGCGAGGCTATGTCAGCCCCAGGGAGCGCTTGAGGAAGTCCAGCTGGAGCCGCAGCAGGTTCTCGGCGACCGACTCCTGCGGGGTCATGTGCGTGACCCCGGACAGGGGCAGCACCTCGTGCGTGCGGCCCGCCGCCAGCAGCGCCGACGACAGGCGCAGGGAGTGGGCGACCACCACGTTGTCGTCCGCCAGCCCGTGAATGATCATCATCGGGCGGTGCGGTTCGGCGGCGTCGACCAGGCCCGCGTCGTCGATCACCGAGTTGCGGCGGTAGACCTCCGGCTGCTGGTCCGGGTGGCCGAGGTAGCGCTCCTGGTAGTGGGTGTCGTACAGGCGCAGGTCGGTGACCGGGGCGCCCACCACGGCCGCGTGGAAGACGTCCGGGCGCCGCAGCACCGCGAGCGCCGCCAGATAGCCGCCGAAGGACCAGCCCCGGATCGCCACCCGGTCCAGGTCCAGCGGGAAGTCGGCGGCGAGCGCCTGGAGCGCGTCGACCTGGTCCTGGAGGACCACCGCGGCGATGTCGTCCTTGACGGCCTTCTCCCAGGCGGGGGAGCGCCCGGGGGTGCCGCGACCGTCGGCGACGACCACCGCGAAGCCCTGGTCGGCGAACCACTGGGAGGTGAGGTGCGCGTTGTGCGCGGCCACCACCCGCTGGCCGTGCGGTCCACCGTAGGGGTCCAGCAGGACGGGCAGGGGGGTGTCACCGGGGTAGTCCGTTGGCATAAGCACGGCGCACGGGACGCGCCGTGCGCCCCCCTGGGTCAGGGTCACACGCGGGGACAAACCAGGATCGTCGGCGTACGAGGCGATGGTCGCCGCGGACTTCCCGTCCCGCAGCACCTGCACCCGCGCCCCCGGTCGCTCCAGGGTGGCGGACACCAGAACGGTCACGTCGCCGGCGCGCACCGCCGAGTGCACGCCGGGTCCCTGGGACAGTCGCTCCATGCCCAGCTCGTTCACCCGGTAGACGTGCACCTCGCCGGTCTCGGCGCCGACCGCCTCCTCGCCGGCGGAGGCGGAGACCAGCACGTCGTGGTCGGAGACGTCCAGCACCGCCCGCAGGTGCAGCTGCGGTCCGGTCAGCGGCCGTTCGCCGACGGCGAGCCGTCGCGCACCGCCCTCGTCGGCGATCCGCACCAGCTGCCCGGACGGGCTCCAGCACGGCACCCCGGGGAAAAGTTCCAGCCATGTTTGATCTTCGTCGGCGTGCACCATCCGGGTCGCCCCCGAGTCCGGGTCCACGGCCAGATACAGCTGACTGCGCTGGTCGCGCGCCTGTACGAGCAGCAGCGGCGCACCCGCCGCTGACCAGTGCACTCGCGCCAGATACGGATACCGTTCCCGGTCCCAGAGGACCTCCGTGCGCCCCCCGTCCAGCCCGAACACGAACAGCCGTACGTCCGCGTTGGCGGTCCCCGCCGCCGGGTACGGCACGTGGTGTGGGTCACGCTCCGGCCGGGCCGGGTCGGAGATCCACCACCGGCTGACCGGCGTGTCGTCCACGCGCGCGACCAGCAGCCGGTCCGACTCCGGGGCCCACCAGAAGCCCCGGCCGCGCCCCATCTCCTCGGCGGCGACGAACTCCGCCAGGCCGTAGGTGACGCCCTCGGCGTCCGGCTCGGCCAGCGCCCGGTCGTCGTCGCCCTCGGCGCCCACGACCCGCAGGCCGCCCCGCGTGACGTAGGCCACGTGCCGCCCGTCGGGCGACGGACGCGGGTCGATCACCGGCCCCCGGACGGGCAGTTCGCGGGCCGTCCCGACTCGCAGCTCGGCCGTGAAAAGCCGTCCTGACAAGGCGAAAGCGGCCAGCTCCACGGCGGAGTCGGTGGCGTAGCCGACGACGCCGGCCCCGCCTTCGCGGCTGCGCTCGCGCCGCGCCCGCTCCTCGGGCGGCAGCCGCTCCGCCGCACCGCCCAGCAGGGCGCGGGGATCGGCGGCCACGCGCTCCTGGCCGTCCGCCGTGTCGAGCACCCACAGTGAACTCGCCCGGTCCGTGCCGGAAGCGGAACGCAGGAACACGACACGCGAACCGTCGGGCGCCACGGTGAACGAACGCGGCGCGCCGAGGGTGAATCGCTGGGTGCGGGCGTGCCGTCTGGGAAAGGAGTCGAGCTTGGTCGTCATCCCCTGACCATATTGGCCATGCGCCCCCTTGTGCGGCTGTGCGCCGATCGATGCGCGCGTACGGATAGTTATGATCGCTAGCGCATAGTGGGTATCAACCAGCTGCCTGCTGTGCGGACTTGTCCATCCGGATCCATCCGTTCGACCCCATGTCCCAGGGCTCTTTGGAGGTGAGCCGCCGTGGCACTCTCGATTTCGGCGGTGGTGCTGCTGGCGATCATCGTCTTCTTGTTGATCAAGAAGTCAGGACTCAAGGCCGGCCACGCCATCGTCTGCATGCTGCTCGGCTTCTATCTCGCCTCCTCGACCGTCGCACCGACGATCAACGAGGTCACGTCGAACATCGCGGGGATGATCGGCAGCATCAGCTTCTGACGGCGGGACCTTAGGGTGGGAGCCATGACGGAACAGCCCTCCCGGCGTCTGCTGCTGGTGCACGCGCATCCGGACGACGAGTCGATCAACAACGGCGCCACCATGGCCAGGTACGCGGCCGAGGGCGCCCACGTGACGCTGGTGACCTGCACGCTCGGTGAGCGCGGCGAGGTCATCCCGCCCGAGCTGCGCCACCTGTCCGGCGCCGCCCTCGGCGAGCACCGCCTGCGCGAGCTGACCGCGGCGATGCGCGCCCTCGGTGTCGACGACGTGCGGCTGCTCGGCGGCCCGGGCCGGTTCGCCGACTCCGGGATGATGGGCCTGCCCGACAACGACGACCCGGGCTGCTTCTGGCAGGCCGACGTCGACGAGGCCGCGGCCCTGCTGCTGGAGGTGATCCGCGAGGTGCGCCCCCAGGTCCTCGTCACCTACGACCCGAACGGCGGCTACGGACACCCCGACCACATCCAGGCCCACCGCGTCGCCATGCGCGCCGTCGAACTGGCCGCCGAGGCGGGCTGCCCCGTCGCCAAGGTCTACTGGAACCGCGTCCCGCGCCCCGCCGCCGAGCAGGCCTTCGCCCGGCTCCACGACGACCTGCCCCGCCTGCCCTTCACCAAGGCGGCCACCGTCGACGACGTACCCGGCGTCGTGGACGACGAGCGGATCACCGCCCGGATCGTCACCGACGGCACCCCGCACGCCGCCGCCAAGGCCGCGGCCATGCGGGCCCACGCCACGCAGATCACGGTCGCCGAGCCGTACTTCGTGCTCTCCAACGAACTGGCGCAGCCGCTGTTCACGACCGAGTACTACGAGCTGGTGGGCGCCTCCTCGCCGGGCGCGGGCGAGACGGACCTGTTCGCCGGGACCACCGAGGCGGCGTCATGACCGACCGCCCCTCCCCGCTCGCCCGGCCGCTGCGGCTGCCCTCGCTCGGGCGGGCCCTGGTCTACCTCGCCCTCTTCGCGGCCGGTGCCGTCGTCGGCGTGGCCGGCGCGCTGGTCCAGCCGGCCTGGTTCCCGGGCGGGCTGCTGCTCGCCCTCGCCGGAGAGGCCGGGCTCTGCGTGGGCGCGTCCCTCGCCGTCGGCACCCGGGGCGCGGCCGTCGCGCCCGCCGCCGGCTGGGCGCTCGCGGTGGTCCTGCTCACCGCCAGCCGCCCGGAGGGCGACTTCGTCTTCGCCGCGGGCAGCGGCTCCTATCTCTTCCTGCTCGGCGGCATCGCCCTCGCTGTGATGTGCGCCACCCTCGCCCCGGTGCGGCAACCGGACGGGGACGCCGCCCGACTTGGCGAATGACGTACCACTTCGCCTGACCGGGGACGTGCGAGTGCCGTGTGGGTTTCCTCAGCGGTCCCCGGATGAGCGTGACAAGCGGCCAGTATGGTGGTGCGCGCCGCCGAGCTGCCCGCTTGAGGTCGTGACGGGCGGCGGAGCCAACCGGGAGAACCTGCCTTGAGTCGTGAAACTGATCGTCCGTCCTCCGGGCCCAACGGGCGCGGCGGAGCCGCCTACCCGTCGGGTACACCGCCCTACGGGACGCCCACGGCTTCCGACGCCGGTGCCGGCGCGGGCCGTTCGGCCACCCAGCCCGAGGAGCGCAAGACCGAGACGACGCTGACGACCCGGATCCGGATCAACATCCCCGGGTCCCGGCCCATCCCGCCCGTCGTGGTGCGCAAGCCCGTCACCGAGGCCGAGGACGGTCCGGGCGACACGGACACCGCCGAGACGCCCGAGCCCGGCGCCGCCGCGCCCACCGGCCCCGGCGAGGCTCCCGCCGAGCCGGCGCGGCCCGCCGAGGAGAAGCCGACCAGCGACTGGTTCGCGCCCCGCAAGTCCCCGTCCGCCACGGGCGGTCAGGGCGGCGGCTCCGCCAACGGCGCCGGACTGCCCGGAGCTTCGGGTACGGGACCGGGAACGCCGGGTTCCGGTGCGCCCGGTGGCGGTGTGTCCGGGGGCGGTGCGCCCGGCGCGGGTCTGCCCGGCGTCGGTGCGCCCGGTGCCGGTCCGGCCGGTGGCCCGCGGCCGGGTGGCGGTGGACGTCCCGGTGGCGTCGTCGGCTCCATGGGCTCCCAGGGCGGCTCCCGGCCCGGCGGCTCCCAGGGCGGCGGCCTTCCCGGAGCGACCGGCGGCCCCGTGGCACCCGGACACGGCGGCGGCACCGGCTCCTTCGACGTGACCGAGGCGCTGGCGGCGGGACCGCTGGGCAACGGCCGGCGCCAGGCTCCCGACGCCGGCCCCGGGCCGCGCCACGACGACCTGCGGTACTTCGCGGAGAACGGGCAGAGCGGCCCCGCCGGCCCGACGGGCGGCCCGGCCACCGGTGACGGGCCGCTGCCGCCGGCGCCGGGCGGCGAGGCCGGCGGACCCGGCAGTGCCGGCCGGCCCACTGGTCCCGGCGGCCTCGTCGGACCTGGTGGCTCCGTCGGAACTGGTGGCTCCGGGCGCCCCGGCGGCCTGGGTGGTCCCGGCGGCCCGGGCGGTCCCGGCGGTCCTGGTGGCCCGGATCGTCCCGGTGCAGTCGGCGCCCCCGGTGCGGCACCTGGCTCAGGTGCGTTCCCGGGCCCCGGCGGCCCCGGCGGCCCCGGTGTGCCGGGCGTGCCCGGTGGCCCCGGCGCCCCCGCGGGGATGCGCGGCCCGGGCGGACCCGGTACGGCCCCCGCCTCCGCGCCCGGCGGCAGGCTGAGCGACGACACCGCGATCCTCACTCCGCAGAAGCCGGCCCCCGAGCCCGGCACCCCGGGCTACGGCAACCCGCGGGACAACGTCTCCGGGGACACCCTCACCAGCGGTATCTCCGCCGTACCGGCGGACCGCGGCGGCGCCGGCCCGTTCGCCCCGGGCGCCCGGCCCGACGGTCCGCTGCCGCACCCGCCCCCGAATCCGTCGGACCCGGTCCCGCCGCCCCCGGCGAGTTCGTCCAGGCCGCCCAAGAAGAAGGGGCGGAACAAGCTCGTGCTGCTCGCCGGCGGCCTGATCGGCATCGCCGCCGTCGCCTACGGCGCGGGCCTGCTGATGAACCACTCCGACGTCCCGAAGGGCACCACCGTGCTCGGCGTCGACATCGGCGGCAGCACCCGCGACGACGCCGTGGAAAAGCTGGACGCGGCCTTCGAGGACCGGGTGAACAAGCCGCTGAAGCTCACGGTGGACGGCGAGAGCGTCACGCTGCGGCCGGACCAGGCGGGGCTGCGGTTCGACGCGCAGGCCACCGCCGACGCGGCGGCACGGAGCGACTACAACCCGGTCTCGGTGATCGGCTCCCTCTTCGGCGAGGGGCGGGTCGTGGAGCCGGCCATGCCGGTCGACAAGGAGAAGCTGCACGCCGCACTGGAGCGGGCGGCCGGCGGCACCGGTTCGGTGACCGAGGGCACGATCGAGTTCCGGTCCGGCAAGGCCGTCCCCGTGTACGGCAAGCCCGGCAAGGGCATCGACGTCGCCAAGTCGACCGACGCGGTGACCGAGGCGTACCGCACCCAGGTGGAGACCGGCACCTCGGCGCCGGTGGACGTCCCGACGACCACCCAGCAGCCGACGGTCTCCAAGGCCGAGGTCGACCGCATGATGAAGGAGTTCGCACAGCCGGCGATGTCGGCCAACGTGGTCGTGCAGACCGACGCGGCGCACTCGGTGCCGATGAGCCCCGAGCGGTCGCTGTGGAAGTTCCTCCGGGTGGAGGCCGTCAACGGCAAGCTGGTCGAGAAGCCCGACCTGGCCGCTCTGAAGCAGCTCTACGGCCAGGCGTTCGACGACGTGCGCATCACCCGCGGCACCGGTGAGAAGACGCCCGTCACCCCGCAGGACGTCTACACCGCCCTGCGCGAGGCGCTGGTGAGCAGGACCGACCGCGTAGCGGTCATCGACACCGACCCCAGCTGACACAGCGGCATCACGAGGGGGCACCCGGAAGTCACCGGGTGCCCCCTCGCCGCTGCGGGGCACGGGGCGGGCGTACCGATCCGCGGCGAGAGGGCGAACCCGAGCCTCAGTTCAGCATGGCCCGCGCGGTCCGCGCCTCCCCCCGCACCCGCTCGGCCGCCGGCTCGTCCACCGCCGCGACCACCTCCGCGTACGCCTCCAGCTCCGCCGCGCCGGAGGCGAACTCGCCCCGCTGCACCAGCAGCAATGCCCGCTCGTACCGCAGCCGCGCCGGATGCGACGGCAGCAGCAGCGACAGTTCCACGGCCCACAGCGCGACGTCCGACCGCTCCGGCCGGGCCGCGGCCCAGGCGCGGATGTTGTTCAGGATCCGCAGCACCACGTCCAGCGGATCGGCCGGCGTCAGCATCGCCGGTTCCAGCGTCGCCCCCGTCGCCCCGGCCACCAGCAACTCCGCGTCGCTCCCGGTCAGGACCCGGCCCCCGTCGAAGGGGTCGGCCAGCACCTGCTCCGTCTCCGGCCCGAAACCGACCACGAAGTGCCCCGGCAGCGCCACCCCGTGCACCGGAGCCCCGGCCCGCCGGGCCACCTCCAGCCACACCACCGACAGCAGGATCGGCAGCCCGCGCCGGCGCCGCAGCACCTCGTGCAGCAGCG
The DNA here is from genome assembly GCF_047946815.1 of Streptomyces hamibioticus. Taxonomy (NCBI): domain Bacteria; kingdom Bacillati; phylum Actinomycetota; class Actinomycetes; order Kitasatosporales; family Streptomycetaceae; genus Streptomyces; species Streptomyces hamibioticus. Next base: position 2,560,068 of record NZ_JBKKQY010000001.1, on the reverse strand, counting down.
ACGACTCCAGGCGCCGGTAGTCCGCCGCCGAGCCCCGGAACCCGTACCGCTCCCCGAGCAGGTCCCGCAGCGCCCCGGCCCAGGCGCGCGGGCCACCGGGCCGGTACGGCAGCTGCCCGGCGAGCCGGTCCAGTTCCATCTGGGCGGCGTCGATCCCCGCCTCGTCCAGTGTGCCGTCCGCCTCCGCGCCCACCAGCAGGCACAGCGTGGACAGGTCGGGCAGTTCGGACCGTGCCTCCTCGGCGAACCGGCGCCGCACTTCGGCGGAACGCCCGGGCGACGGGGGTTGGGGGGAACGCATGGCAGGCTTGTGCCCTCTCACGGCGATCAGTACGGCTGCGGACCGGTGCCGGCGGGCTCCCGGTAGTGGTGGTAGGCGTGGTGCGCGGCGAAGCCCAGCCCGGCGTACAGCGCCCGCGCCGCCGTGTTGTCCGTCTCGACCTGCAGGCACGCCGCCGAGGCGCCCTCGTCGAGCGCCCGCCGGGCCAAGGCGGCCATGACGGCGGTGGCCAGCCCCCGGCGCCGCTCGGCCGGGTCGACCTCGACGGCGGCGAAGGAGGCCCACCGCCCGTCGACGACGCACCGGCCGATCGCGGACGGCGTGCCGCCCTCGCCGGGCACCGCCGCGAACCACACCGACGGCCCTCCCGCACGCTCGGGCTCGCCCGCGCGCGGGGCCCCGCACCCCAGCACCTCCAGGGCCGCCTCGCCGGCGCCCTTGCGCCCGTAGCGCGCCAGCCACGCCTCGTCCGCCGTCCGGGACAGCACGACGCCCGCGCCCTCGGCCCGGTCGGCGACCGGCGCGAGCGCGCCGACCCACAGCTCGGCGGTCACCTCACGGGTCCAGCCGCGCCGCTCCAGCTCCGCGCACAGCACTTCCTGGGTGCCCTCAGCGCCGGTCGCGGCCTGCACGTAGGCGGGCAGGCCGCGCCGGCCGTACCAGCGGCGTACGACGGTCAGCGCCTCGTCGAGCGGCAGTCCCGGATCGCCGAGCGGCAGCACGGAGTTGGCCCTCCGGGTGAACCCGGAGGCCGCCCGCAGCTCCCAATCGCCGAGCCGCTCGCTCTCCACCGGCCGCCAGGCCCGGGAGGCGACCCGGGCCAGCTCCTCGTAGGAGGCGGCGGGCCCGCGCCGGCGGGCCGGGGCGGCCGGGACGACCTTGCCCGAGACCAGCGCGGATTCCTCGATCCGTACCGTCTCGCCACTCTTCCGTGTGATCAGCAGCACACCGTTGTCCCATGATGTGAGAACACCCACCGTGTCGGTGAACTTCTCCACCGAGGCGCCAGGTTCGCTCAAGCGCCGTACAGAGACCCGTTTCCCCACGTCAGCAGCGGTGATACGGACCTCGAGACGCCCGGCGGCAGAGATTTCCACGGGTCGGTACACCCCTCCTGTTCGGATCATGCCCAGGAACGGAGATACTAGGGGCGGGCATCGACGACGCCGCGCTCCCGCGCGCCAGGCGGCGGAGCCTGAGGTGGCCCGCCAGCGCCCGTATCGAGGAGGAACGACAGCGTGACCTACGTCATCGCGCAGCCTTGTGTCGACGTCAAGGACAAGGCGTGCATCGAGGAGTGCCCGGTCGACTGCATCTACGAGGGCCAGCGGTCCTTGTACATCCACCCGGACGAATGCGTCGACTGCGGTGCCTGTGAGCCGGTCTGCCCGGTCGAGGCGATCTTCTACGAGGACGACACTCCGGAGGAGTGGAAGGACTACTACAAGGCGAACGTCGAGTTCTTCGACGAGCTCGGCTCGCCCGGCGGTGCCAGCAAGCTGGGGCTGATCGAGCGCGATCACCCCTTCATCGCCGCGCTGCCGCCGCAGGGCGACTGATTCCGTCAGCGGCCCGCACACCGCGCCGCCTCGGTCCCGTACGCCCTTGAGCCGTACGGGACCGAGGCGTTTGCCGTACCAGAAAGTGAGCGAGTACCCGTGTCCGCAGTCTCCGACCGGCTGCCCACCTTCCCCTGGGACAAGCTGGAGCCCTACAAGAAGACGGCCGCCGCGCACCCGGACGGCATCGTCGACCTGTCGGTCGGCACGCCGGTCGACCCGGTCCCCGAGCTGATCCAGAAGGCCCTGATCGACGCGGCGGACTCCCCGGGCTATCCGACGGTCTGGGGCACCCCGGCGCTGCGCGACGCGATCACGGGCTGGCTGGAGCGCCGCCTCGGCGCCCGGGACGTCACCCACCGCCACGTGCTGCCGATCGTCGGCTCCAAGGAACTCGTCGCCTGGCTGCCGACCCAGCTGGGCCTCGGCCCCGGCGACAAGGTGGCCTTCCCGCGGCTGGCCTACCCGACGTACGAGGTCGGCGCCCGGCTGGCCCGCGCGGAGTACGAGGCGTACGACGACCCGACCGAGCTGGACCCGGCGAACCTGAAGCTGCTCTGGCTCAACTCCCCGTCGAACCCGACGGGCCGGGTGCTGCCGAAGTCCGACCTGACCCGGATCGTGGCCTGGGCCCGCGAGCACGGCGTCCTGGTCGTCTCCGACGAGTGCTACCTGGAGCTGGGCTGGGAGGCCGACCCGGTCTCGGTGCTCCACCCGGACGTCAGCGGCGGCTCCCACGACGGCCTGCTCGCCGTCCACTCCCTCTCCAAGCGCTCCAACCTCGCGGGCTACCGCGCGGCCTTCCTGGCCGGCGACCCGGCGGTCCTCGGCCCGCTGCTGCAGATCCGCAAGCACGGCGGCATGATGACCTCGGCGCCCACCCAGGCGGCCGTGGTGGCGGCCCTCGGCGACGACGAGCACGTCCGGGTCCAGCGCGAGCGCTACACGGCCCGCCGCACGGCCCTGCGCGAGGTCCTGCTCGCCCACGGCTTCCGCATCGAGCACAGCGAGGCCGGCCTCTACCTCTGGGCCACGAGGGACGAGTCCTGCTGGGACACGGTGGCCCACCTGGCGGACCGCGGCATCCTGGTGGCCCCGGGCGACTTCTACGGCCCGGCGGGCGAGCGCTTCGTACGGGTGGCCCTCACGGCGACGGACGAGCGCGTCCGAGCGGCGGTCGAGCGCCTGTCGTAGCGCCCCGCCGGCCCGGCCGTGGGCAGACGTGAACGGGGCCCGGGGAAATCCCCGGGCCCCGTCAGCGGCAGCAGCCAGGTGCTCAGCCGAGCGGCAGCCCCTGCACCGGCAGCGTGCCGGCGCCGGGCAGCCCCTTGCTCACGGAGTCGGTCGGCAGCCCCCCCTTCGTGGCCGTCTGCGTGGTGTCACCGACGATGTCCCCGGCGGAGCCCGCCGCGTCCCCGGCGGCCTTCTGCGCCGCGGGCGTCGCCTTCTTGACGACCGAGCCACCGGTCTTGCCCGCGGTCGGCACCGCCTTCTTGACGGCCTTGCTGCCGGTGTCACCCGCGGTCTCGGTGACGTTCTGCGCCGCGGCGTCCACGGTGTTGCCGACGTTCGCCCCGTCCAGGGCGGTCAGCCCACCGAGGTTCGGGGTGGCCGGCAGCTCCGGCGCCGCGCTGGCGGAGCCGGCCGCACCGACCCCGGCGGCCGCTCCCGCAGCGACGAGCAGCGCGGCACGGGCGATCCGACGGGTCAGGGGGAGGGACATGATGCTCCTTCGACGGGGAGTGAATCTTCAGGTGTCCGATCGCGCCCGGTGGTTGACCGACCGGGCTCGGACGCAGTGACTACCGCTCGAAGTCCGCGAAGGTTGCGGCGGCACAACGTAAAGAGTTGGCAATGCGTCGCATTATCGGTTGCACAGAAAAACGGGCAAACAGGAACCGGTCGGAAAGTCCGCTGAACCCCTACGGCCCTTTGTTCCCAAGGGTTTTGGCACATTCGAGGGTGACGTCACGAAAACCTGCGCACCTCGTCGCCCGCGCGCCGCGCGAGTAACCCGGAGGGGTGAACGCCCGGCCTACCGTGCCGTGACGATCCGGACCGGCCCGGTGCCTTGTTCCGCCCCCTGGGCGCCGTCCCGGGCGCCCGGGACGTCCGCCGGCTGCCACCGGCTCCCGGTGTTCCCGGCGGTCCACTCCCGTCCGGCGTACGACACCCGTTCGATGTGCAGCGTGGAGGCGTTGGCCACCGCCCAGTGCGCCAGCTGCCAGCCGCGGCGCCGGGCCTCCCGCTCGGAGGCCGCGTCCGTCCCGTCGGGCACCGGCAGCGTCACGGTCCGCTCGTCGGAGCCGTCGCCGGCCCCCGTCGGCGCCGTCGGCGCCGGTCCGTCCACCTCGGCACCGACCGGCTGGAGCACATCGTCCCCGAAGTCCCGCACCAGGGCCGCGCGCACCGCGCCCGGTCCCTTGGCCCGGGTGGCGGCGGGGCGCCCCGCGCAGGTCAGCGTGGCCGCCGAGCGTCCGGTCAGGGCGGCGGCGAGCAGTGTGGCGTCCGGCTCGTGCTTGGCGTACGCCTGCGGGAAGCCGCTGCGCTGCACGCGCTGGGCGGCGACCGTCAGCGGCAGCCGGGTGTAGCCGGGGACCTCGACCAGGTGGTCGTAGAACTTCCCGGCCGCGTACGCCGGATCCATGATCTCCTCCGGTGTGCCCCAGCCCTGCGAGGGCCGCTGCTGGAACAGACCGAGCGAGTCGCGGTCGCCGTAGTCGATGTTGCGCAGGGCCGACTCCTGGAGCGCGGTCGCGAGCGCGATCGTCACCGCCCGCTCGGGCAGGTTGCGCGCGGTGCCCACGGCGGTGATCGTCGCCGCGTTCACCGCCTGCTCCGGCTCGAACTCGTACGTCGCCCCGTCGTCCTCGGCGGAGACGACCTTGCAGCCCGGCGCGCCCGTGCCTCCGGTGACGTACTGCACCGCGAGGTAACCGGCGACCGCGAGCAGGACCACGAAGGCCGCCCCGGAACGGAGGAGGCGGCCCCGGCGTTTGCGGTTGGGGGACGGCTGTAGCACGCGTACAAGGTACTGGAGAGCACCGGGGAAGCCGTGCCGGGTGTGGACAGTGCGCGCGGAGGGGGCGGGTTAGGGTCGACGCCATGGCCGACACCCCCCTGGACCTCACGCTGGACGCCGCGCAGCTCACCGCCCGGCTCGTCGACTTCCCTTCCGTCAGCGGTACGGAGAAGCCGCTCGCGGACGCGATCGAGACCGCCCTGCGCGCCCTGCCCCATCTGACGGTCGACCGGTACGGCAACAACGTCGTGGCCCGCACCGAGCTGGGCCGCGCGCAGCGGGTCGTCCTCGCCGGTCACATCGACACCGTCCCGATCGCGGACAACGTCCCGTCGCGGCTGGACGAGGACGGGGTGCTGTGGGGCTGCGGCACCTGCGACATGAAGGCGGGCGTCGCCGTACAGCTGCGCATCGCGGCGACCGTCCCCGCGCCCAACCGCGACCTGACCTTCGTCTTCTACGACAACGAGGAGGTCGCCGCCGAGCTGAACGGCCTCCGGCACGTCGCCGAGGCGCACCCGGAGTGGCTGGAGGGCGACTTCGCCGTCCTCCTCGAACCGTCGGACGGGCAGGTGGAGGGCGGCTGCCAGGGCACCCTGCGGGTGCAGTTGAAGACCGCCGGGGAGCGGGCGCACTCGGCGCGGAGCTGGATGGGCTCCAACGCGATCCACGCGGCGGCCCCGATCCTGGCCCGCCTGGCGTCGTACGAGCCCCGGTACCCGGTGATCGACGGCCTGGAGTACCGCGAGGGCCTGAACGCGGTGGGCATCTCCGGGGGTGTCGCCGGCAACGTGATCCCCGACGAGTGCGTCGTGACGGTCAACTTCCGCTACGCGCCCGACCGCACCGAGGAGGAGGCGATCGCCCACGTCCGCGAGGTGTTCGCGGACTGCGGGGTGACGGAGTTCGTGGTGGACGACCACAGCGGCGGCGCGCTGCCCGGCCTGTCCCACCCGGCCGCCGCGGCCTTCATCGAGGCGGTCGGCGGCACCCCGCAGCCGAAGTACGGCTGGACGGACGTCTCCCGCTTCTCGGCGCTCGGCATCCCGGCGGTCAACTACGGGCCCGGCAACCCGCACTTGGCCCACAAGCGCGACGAGCGCGTCGAGGTGGCCAAGGTCCTGGCGGGGGAGGAGCGGCTGAGGTCCTGGCTGACCGCGTGACGCGGCCGTGTTTACGGCGCTTCATGGCGGACATGCTGAGGTCCCTCGTACGAAACCCGCGTAGATCTACGCTGAGGTGGAACGACCGCAGACGGAGGGAGCGCACATGGCCACCGGCAACCCCGAGGGCAAGCAGCAGCCACCGGAGGAGAAGCGCCTGGGCCCGGTCCTCCGCAGACGGAGCCAGGTCGAGGGGAGCACCACGGACCAGCGACTGCTGGACGAGCGCGCCCCCACCGACTGGGTGCACACCGACCCCTGGCGGGTGCTGCGGATCCAGTCGGAGTTCATCGAGGGCTTCGGCACCCTCGCGGAACTGCCGCCCGCGATCAGCGTCTTCGGCTCGGCGCGCACACCCGTCGACTCGGCGGACTACGAAGCGGGCGTGCGCCTGGGCCGGGGCCTGGTGGAGGCCGGCTTCGCGGTGATCACGGGCGGCGGTCCGGGCGCCATGGAGGCGGCCAACAAGGGCGCCTGCGAGGCGAGCGGCATCTCCGTCGGCCTGGGCATCGAGCTGCCCTTCGAGCAGGGGCTGAACCCCTACGTCGACATCGGCCTGAACTTCCGCTACTTCTTCGTCCGGAAGATGATGTTCGTCAAGTACGCCCAGGGCTTCGTCGTCCTGCCCGGCGGCCTCGGCACCCTGGACGAACTCTTCGAGGCCCTCACCCTGGTCCAGACCCAGAAGGTGACCCGCTTCCCCATCGTCCTGTTCGGCACCGAGTACTGGGGCGGACTGGTGGACTGGCTCCGCAACACGGTGATCCGCCAGGGCAAGGCCGCCGAGAAGGACCTCCTGCTGTTCCACGTGACCGACGACGTGGACGAGGCGGTCGCCCTGGTGTCGAAGGAAGCGGGCCGGTAGCAGGCCGGCCCGTCCGGCGCTCGAGGACGAGGCCGTCCGGGCCGAAAGGGCGGTCCGGGGGCGCAGCCCCCGGGGACGGTGGGGGCCACTCCGGGGGAGGGCGGGGTTCCCTCCGGGAGAGGGCGGGGGCGAGAGAACTACGCCAGCCCCCGCCGGGCCACCGCCGGCGCCCGGTGCCCCGCGATCGACGCCACCATGTCCAGCACCTGCCGCGTCTCCGCCACCTCGTGCACCCGGTACACCTGCGCGCCCAGCCACGCCGACACCGCCGTCGTCGCCAGCGTCCCCAGCAACCGCTCCTTCACCGGCTTGTCCAGCGTCTCCCCGACGAAGTCCTTGTTGGACAGCGAGACCAGGACCGGCCACCCCGTGTCCGCCATCTCCCCCAGCCGCCGCGTCGCCTCCAGGCTGTGCCGGGTGTTCTTGCCGAAGTCGTGCCCGGGGTCGATCAGCACCGACTCCCGCGGCACGCCCAGCGCCACCGCCCGTTCGGCCAGCCCCAGGGTCACCTGCAGGATGTCCGCCATGACGTCGTCGTACGCCGTCCGGTACGGGCGCGTCCGCGGCTGAGCGCCTCCCGCGTGGGTGCACACCAGCCCCACGCCGTACCGCCCGGCGACCTCCGCCAGCTTGGGGTCGACGCCGCCCCACGCGTCGTTCAGCAGGTCCGCGCCCGCCTCGCAGACGGCCTGGCCGACCTCGTGCCGCCAGGTGTCCACGCTGATCACGACGTCCGGGAAGCGCCGCCGCACCTCGGCGACGAAACCGACCGTGCGCCGCGCCTCCTCCTGGGCGCTCACCTCCTCGCCGGGCCCGGCCTTCACACCGCCGATGTCGATGATCGCGGCGCCCTCGGCGATCGCCTGCTCCACGCGCGCGAGCGCCGGCTCGTCGTGGAAGGTGGCCCCCTGGTCGTAGAAGGAGTCCGGGGTCCGGTTCACGATCGCCATGATCACCGGCTCGTGCGCCTCGAATTCGCGCCTGCCCAGCCTGAGCATCCCCTGTGACCCCTTCTCGTTTCTCGTCCGACGGTGTGCCGCGTCGCCTGCCCGCGGCCCGTGCTTCCGGCGCCTGCGGCGCCGACTGTCAGACTCGCATGGCACGATCGGAGCCGACACATCAGACTCGTCGTCCGACCGTGGGGGCTCCGCGATGGTTATGTTCCTGTTCCTGGTCGTCGCGCTCGCCGTCGTGGTCGCCGCGGTGACCCTCGCCGTGGTGGCGGGCGGCGAGAGCGGACCGCTGCCCGAGGCCGCCCCCGAGCGGCCGGCGGACCCGCTGCCCGCGGACCGCCCGCTGAGCCGCGCCGACGTGGAGGGCCTCCGCTTCCCGCTCACCGCCCGGGGCTACCGCATGGCGGACGTCGACGACGCCCTGGGCCGGCTCGGTGCCGAACTCGCCGAGCGCGACGCCCGCATCGCCGACCTGGAGTCCGCGCTGGCGGGCGCCCGGGCCGCCGCCCACCACGCCGTCCCCGCGGAGCAGCGCGATCAGGAGGAGCAGCAGTGAGCGCCGGTGCCGCCGTCGCCGGCCCGGACGGTGCTCTGCGCTGCCCCTGGGCCCTGTCCACCGCGGACTACGTGACGTACCACGACGAGGAGTGGGGCCGCCCGGTCCACGGCGACGACGCCCTGTACGAGCGGCTCAGCCTGGAGGCCTTCCAGTCCGGGCTCTCCTGGATCACCATCCTGCGCCGCCGCCCCGGCTTCCGTGCCGCCTTCGCCGGTTTCGAGATCGCCGAGGTGGCGGCCTTCACCGACGAGGACCGCGAGCGCCTGCTCGCCGACACCGGCATCATCCGCAACCGCGCCAAGATCGACGCCACGCTCGCCAACGCGCGCGTGCTGGCTCAGTGGGTCCCGGGCGAACTGGACGCCCTCATCTGGTCGCACGCCCCCGACCCGGCCGCCCGTCCGGTCCCCCGGACCCTCGCCGACGTCCCGGCCGTCACACCGGAGTCGACCGCCCTGTCCAAGGCCCTGAAGAAGCGCGGCCTGCGCTTCGTGGGCCCGACGACGGCGTACGCCCTGATGCAGGCGTGCGGGCTGGTGGACGATCACCTGGAAGCTTGCGTCAGCAGGTCCGGCCCGTCCGGCGTCTGAGGACGAGGCCGTCCCGGCCGAAGCGGGGTCCCGGGGCGGCAGCCCCGGGACCCCGCTTCGGCCGACGGTCACCTGCTCACCGGCCCAGATACTTCGGCTTCTCCTTGTTGACGAAGGCCCGCACGGCGATCGCGTGGTCTTCGGAGGACCCGGCCCGTGACTGCAGCTCGTCCTCCTTCTCCAGCGTCTCGGCCAGGGAGTGCGTCAGCCCGTGGGCGACGGCCTCCTTGATCGCCGCGTACGCCACCGTCGGCCCCTCGGCCAGCGCCCGCGCCACCTGCTCGGCCTCGGCACGCAGTTCACCCGCCGGTACGACGCGGTTGGCGATCCCCAGGTCGTAGGCCTCCTGCGCCTTGATGCTGCGCGGGAACAGCAGCAGGTCGGTGGCGCGGCCCGGGCCGACGACCCGCGGCAGCGTCCAGGAGACGCCGGAGTCGGCGGTGAGGGCGACGCCCGCGAACGACGTGTTGAAGGCGGCCGTGTCCGCGACGATCCGGTAGTCCGCCGCCAGCGCGAACCCGAAGCCCGCCCCGGCCGCCACCCCGTTCACGGCGGCGACCACCGGCTTGGCCGCCTCCGCCAGCGCCCGCACGATCGGGTTGTAGTGCTCCCGCACCGTGCTCATCGTCTGCCCCGAGCCCGCCTCCCGGTCGGCGGCGAGCAGCCCGATGTGCTCCTTGAGGTCCTGGCCCACGCAGAACGCCCGGTCCCCGGCGGCGGTCAGCAGCACCGCGCGCACCGCGGCGTCGTCCGCGGCGGAGCGCACCGCGTCCCGGAGGGCGACCTTGGTCTCGATGTTCAGCGCGTTCATCGCCTCGGGGCGGTTCAGCGTGATCGTCGCGAGCCCGTCGCTCACCTCGTAGAGCACGGTGTCGGCCATGGCGTATCCCCTCCGCGTCGCGGTCGTACGGACGTACCGACGGGTACGTCCGGTGTCTGCAGGACAGCATGACGGAGATCACCGGCCACGGCTCGCCCCGGGAATGTGACCTGCGTCAAAGAATTCCGGTCCGGGTCCATTCGGCGGAAGTGGGTGAGGGCGCGCAGTATTGCAGTCCCATCGCCGAATTGAGTGGTTTTGCTCGCGTGCGTTGCCCAAGCGATGCCGACCGATGTTGGTCATCGGGTCCTGCGATGCGGGATAATGGCCTGGAAGCAATGTGTTCGATGCCGGTGTCGCGTGCCTTTGACGGGCGCGCGTGCCCTTGGTGGGCCGTCGGCTTAGGCGATGAGCTGGTATCAGGAAGGGGAACGAGCATGGCGGCCATGAAGCCGCGGACGGGCGATGGCCCGCTCGAGGTGACCAAGGAGGGGCGGGGCATCGTCATGCGCGTTCCGCTCGAAGGCGGCGGTCGACTCGTCGTCGAGCTGACCCCTGACGAGGCCGACGCGCTCGGCGACGCCCTCAAGAAGGTCGTCGGCTGACGCGCAAGGGACCATACCCGTTCAGTCGCCCCGGTGCCGCACGCGGCACCGGGGCGACTGACTTTCCGGAATACCCATACCCGGGTGCCCAGGTGTCCGGGTGCCCAAAAGACCCGCAGATGCCATGCCCGAGCACCCGGCTGCCCGAAGACCGCGACCGGCTACCGCTTCACCGCGCACAGCAGCCCGTCGCCCACCGGCAGCAGCGAGGGCACCAGTTCCTGGCTCTCCCGCACCGCCCGCAGCAGCTCCCGCAGCCGCAGCACCTCGGTCGGCTGCGGTCCGGAGTCGACCGTGCGGCCATGGGCGAAGACGCCCTCGAAGACGACGAGGCCCCCGGAGCGCAGCAGACGCAACGATTCAGCGAGATAGTCCTGGTACTCCTGCCGGTCGCCGTCGCAGAAGACGAGGTCGTAGCCGGCGTCCGCGAGCCGGGGCAGGACCTCCAGGGCGCGGCCGGGGATGAAGCGGGCCCGGTTGCTGGCGAAGCCCGCGGCGCGGAACGCCTGACGGGCGAACTGCTGGTGCTCCGGCTCCGGGTCGACCGTGGTCAGCACCCCGTCCGGCCGCATGCCGCGCAGCAGATGGATCCCGGAGACGCCGCACCCCGTCCCGATCTCCGCGACCGCCTTGGCGTCCACGGCGGCGGCGAGCAGTCCGAGCGCGGCGCCCGTGCCGGGCGTCACCGAGCGCAGGCCCGCCTCGTGGGCCCGGTCGCGGGCCCAGCGCAGCGCGTCGTCCTCGGCGACATAGGCGTCGGCGAACGCCCAGCTCGTCTGCCGGTTGGCGGTAATGACCCTCTCCTGTCCCCGTGGTTGCCTCGGCGTGACTGTATCCGTTGCCGTCGGGAACCTGCAGATGGGACCGGTCGTTCAAAGGGGCAGGGAGACCGGAGAAGACACAGACGGCCGGGCGGCGGCGCCGCGACGGGGGGCAGCGGATGGACCAGGACGGCGAGCAAGTGCTGACGCAGCCGTACGAGCCGTGGCAGCCCACGTCAAATTCTCGTAAAACCGCTTATCCGGAGCTAACGGGCGAGGTGGCTATGGTAGGGGCTCCACTGGACACCACCGGAGCCAAAAGGGGAGGTGCGGCTGCGCCTGTGGATCGCGGAGGAGTGCTGCGGCGCTTCCTCGGATCGGCGGGCAGGCCGAAATCCGTGAACGACACTGCTGACCACAGCCACGCCGCCGGCGCCGCCAGCCAGGACCGGACCGCGACCTTCTCCACCGACGCGGACGGGCAGGCGTGGACTCCGCCCACCTGGGAGGAGATCGTCAGCACGCACAGCGGCCGGGTGTATCGCCTCGCCTACCGGCTCACGGGCAACCAGCACGACGCCGAGGACCTCACCCAGGAGGTCTTCGTCCGCGTCTTCCGCTCCCTGTCCACCTACACGCCGGGCACCTTCGAGGGCTGGCTGCACCGCATCACCACCAACCTCTTCCTGGACATGGTGCGCCGCAAGCAGCGCATCCGCTTCGACGCGCTCGGCGAGGACGCGGCCGAGCGACTGCCCAGCAAGGAGCCCAGCCCGCAGCAGGTCTTCAACGACGCGCACTTCGACGCGGACGTCCAGCAGGCCCTGGACACCCTCGCCCCCGAGTTCCGCGCCGCCGTCGTCCTGTGCGACATCGAGGGGCTGTCGTACGAGGAGATCGCCGCGACCCTCGGCGTCAAGCTCGGCACGGTCCGCTCCCGGATCCACCGGGGCCGCTCCCAGCTGCGCAAGGCCCTCGCGCACCGCTCGCCCGAGGCGCGCGCCGAGCGCCGCTCCTTCGTGGCCCGCGTTCCCGCACTGGGAGGAGGGGGCGCGAGCGCGTGAGCGGATCACGGCCGAAGTCCGAGGGACACCTCGCAGAGCAGCATCTGGGAGACCGACTGTCCGCACTGGTGGACGGTGAGCTCGGTCATGACGCGCGTGAGCGCGTGCTGGCGCACGTGGCGACCTGCCCGAAGTGCAAGGCGGAGGTCGACGCACAGCGCCGGTTGAAGAACGTCTTCGCGGAGACGGCTCCGCCGGCCCCGTCCGAGAGTTTCCTGGCCCGCCTCCAGGGGCTTCCCGCGGGCACCGACACCGACGGCGGTCCGCCGTTCGACGGGGGAGGCCCCGGCGGACTGTCCGGGCTGTCCGGACCCGGCGGCCGGTTCGGGGACACGGGGGTGTTCGGGACCAAGCGGGGCGAGCGCTTCGAGTTCGGTTACGTCCCGTCCCGTCCGCACTCCCCGGTGCTGCCGCCCGCCGCGCAGCACCGCGGCTTCCGGATCCACGACGTCGGCCGGCAGGACTCCGAGCGGCCGTCCTCGCGGGGCCTGCGGTTCGCGTTCGTCGCGGCCGGGGCGGTGTCGCTGGCCGCGGTCGCGCTGGGCGGCGTCACCCTCGGCACGCCGGACACCACCACGGAGGCGCGCGGTGGCTCCGGCAGCAACGTCACGCCGATGCGTACGCAGGGCGCGGGAGCGGCCGCGGTCCCCGAGTCGCAGCGCCGCCGCTCGGCCGCGCCGTTGCTCGGGCAGGGCCTCGGTCAGCGGGCGATGGGCGACACCCCGGTGGCGCCGACCTCCGTGTCCGCGCCGCTGCTGCCGGGACTGCCGTCGCCGCCGGCGGGCGGGAACCGGCCGGTCGGCCCCAAGCCGACCCCGCCGGTGATGGCCGGCGCCGCCGTGCTGTCCCCGCTGATACGTCCGCTCGAGGTCCAGCCCCCCGGCCTGCTCGCCGCGCCCGTGCCGACCGCGTCCCCGGCCGCCTCGCCCACGGCGTCCGCGTCCTTGCCCGCGGCGGCCGCCTCGGCTTCCTCCCGCCCGGTGCCGTGACCGGAGATCTGCGCAGGGGCGCGCGGACCTGATTGAATCCTCCGGTGGCGCCCAGGGCAGGCGGAGAGGCAGCCGGGCGCGCAGTCGACGATCTGCGGTCACGCCGACGAGCCGAGCCGCGGCCAGCTGTGGGGAGAGCATGAACGAGGGGAAGCCCACGAAGGCGAAGTGGTGGAGCCGTCCGCGTCCGCAGGACGCCGATGGGACGCCGCCCGAAGAGGCGGCGGAGCAGCGGGCACAGGCGCCCGAGCGCGGGGACACGGCGGACGGCGACTTCGAGCTGGCCCGTCCGCGCGTCGCCCACGGTGACGCCGCGGGCGGCGCGGGGAGCACCGGGCCGGCCGGGGACGGTGAGGCGGACAGGGGCGCCGGAGACGGACACGCCGAGGACAGGGACGCAGGCGCCGACGCAGGCGCCGCGGCGGCCCCGGGGGCGGACGGAGACGGCGACTACGAGCTGGACCGGCCGGTGACGCCGGGCGACGCGCGTCCCCGGCCGCTGCACGAACCCGACCTCTACAGCACGCCACCGTACGGCGAGCCGGGCCCGTGGGCCCCCGCCCCGCCGGTCCAGCACCCGGCGACGACTCCGGCGCACGGCGTCGCGGCCCCGGTGCACGCCATGCCCGCCTCGGCGGCGGCTCCGGGGAGCGACACGGTGGTTCCCGCGCAGGGCGCGGCGGCTTCCGCGCACGGCACGGCGGCCCCGCCGGCGGCCCTCGGGCCGGGTGTGGCGGCTTCCGGCCACGGCGTGACGGGCCCCGGGCCGGGCGCGGAGGTTCCCGGCCAGGGTGTGGCTCCCGGCCATGGTGCGGCGGCTCCCGCGGTGGCTGCCGCCCCCGGTGCCGCCGGGGGCCCCGGGACACCGTTCGTTTCCGGTGGGCCGGCGTCCGGGCAGGCGGGGCCGGTTTCCGGTGACCGGCCGTCGTCCCCCGACGGCGCCGACCCCTGGCGCCGCTACGACCCCTGGGCGCAGGCCGCCGCCGGTGCGGGCACCGCCGGGCCGTTCCAGCAGAACGGCGCCGCCGTCCCGACGCGGGAGCAGCGGCGTCGACGGGCGCGGAAGGCCCTCGTCGTCGGTGCCGCACTGCTCGCCGTCCTGTCCGGCGTGGGCGGCGGCATCGTGGGGGCGTACCTGGAGCGCAACGGCGGCGTCGGGACCGTGGAGCTGCCGCAGGCCGGGAAGGAGCCGGCCGGGCGGGACCCGGACAGCGTCGCGGGGATCGCGGCCAAGGCGCTGCCCAGCGTGGTGACCCTGCATGTGAGCGGCGGCGGCTCCGGGGGCACCGGCACCGGATTCGTGCTCGACGACCGCGGCCACATCCTCACCAACAACCACGTCGTGGAGCCCGCCGGCGCCAACGGCGAGATCTCCGTGACCTTCCACAGCGGCGACACGGCCGAGGCGACCCTCGTCGGCCGCGACAGCGGCTACGACCTCGCCGTCGTGAAGGTGAGCGGCGTCCGCGGCCTCACCCCGATGCCGCTCGGCAACTCGGAGAACGTCCAGGTCGGCGACCCGGTCGTCGCCATCGGCGCCCCCTTCGACCTGGCGGGCACGGTGACCTCCGGCATCATCAGCGCCAAGGAGCGGCCCATCACGGCGGGCGGCGGGAAGGGAGACGGCAGCGACGTGTCGTACGTCGACGCCCTGCAGACCGACGCGCCCATCAACCCCGGCAACTCCGGCGGGCCCCTCCTCGACTCCCGGGGCCGGGTCGTGGGTATCAACTCGGCCATCCGTTCCGCCGGCAGCGGTGGCGACGCGGGCGGCGGACAGGCCGGTTCGATAGGACTGGGCTTCGCCATCCCCATCAACCAGGGCAAGCGCGTGGCCGAGGAGCTGATCAACACCGGTCGGGCGACCCACCCGGTCATCGGCATCACGCTCGACATGGGCTACAGCGGCGACGGCGCCCGCGTCGGCACCAAGGGCAGCGACGGCGGCCCTCCGGTCGTCGAGGGCGGCCCCGGTGACAAGGCCGGCATCGAGGCGGGCGACGTGATCACCGCCGTCGACGGCCGGCGCGTCCACTCGGGTGAGGAACTGATCGTCAAGACCCGCGCCCACCGCCCCGGCGACCGCCTGGAGCTGACCCTGGAGCGCGATGGCGAGGAGCGGACGGTCTCCCTGGTGCTCGGCTCCTCGCACGGCGACTGAACGGCAAACAATCCGGAAAGCGACCGTATACACGCACCCGGCGGCCGCCGGACCGTACCGGTCCGGCGGGATCGGCGGGTACCGTGGAGGCGGCCCGGACATCCCAAGGAGCTTCAGGTGTTCAATGACATAGGCGCACTCGAGCTGGTGACGCTCGTCGTTCTCGCCGTGCTCGTCTTCGGTCCGGACAAGCTCCCCAAGGTCATCCAGGACGTCTCCCGCACGATCCGGAAGATCCGGGAGTTCTCCGACAGCGCCAAGCAGGACATCCGGCAGGAGCTGGGACCGGAGTTCAAGGACTTCGAGTTCGAGGACCTCAATCCCAAGACGTTCATCCGCAAGCAGCTGGACAACGACGACCTGGGGCTCAAGGAGATCCGCAACGGCTTCGACCTGAAGAAGGAGATGTCCGAGGTCGCCGACGCGGTGCACGCCCGCGACTCCGAGATTTCGGCGTCCTCCGGTGCCTCCTCCTCGTCCGGGGCCGCGGGCGGCCGTGTGGACATGGTCAAGAAGCCCGAGCCGGCTGCCGTCGACAACCGCCCGCCCTTCGACGCCGACGCCACCTGAGGTCTTGGTCCGGACGGCGGTACGGCGGTCGCACACGGCCTGAACACGACGCTCACGCGACCCACGCGCCGGGCGGTTTCGCGGTTGCTCTCAGTGGTGTGGCTATGCTGCCGAGTTGTTGTGCGGGCCGTACGTGAACCAGCAGCGTCGCCCGAAGGGGGGCGGGCCGTACCGGCCCGACGAGAGCGAGGAGGCGTCCGGCATATGGAGACGACGAGCGGGGCAGTCGCGCAGGCGCCGGCCGCGGAGGGCGGACAGCAGCTCCCCTCCGCCCGGCGTACGGTCGACGCCTACCTGCGTGCGCCCTTCCCCTGGTACGGCCTCGACGAGGCCTTCACGGGGCCGCGCTGGCTGATGCAGGTCGGCACGGCGGCCGACGGCACGGTGGAACACGGCTCGATCGGGCACGGCGACGAACCGTCGGTGCGCAACGAGCACACCTCCGGTGACGAGCAGGACGCCAAGGAGAAGTTCGCGGTCGTCGTGACCGTCGCGGCCAACCCCGACCGGCGCAGCGCCGACGGCACGGGGCTGCTGGAGGCCACATCGGTCTCCTCGGCGGCCTGGCTGGCCGGTGTGGGGCTGCTGTCCTTCACCTGGCCGGGCCAGATGGACCACGCGCTGCGCGACGACTGGCTGGAGCAGCAGACCGAGACGGCGTGGGTCCTGGCGGACGACCTGGACGGGGCCGACTGGTCGACGCTGTCCCTGCCGGTGGACGGGGTGCCGACGTCGTTCCACTACCGGGAGTCCGAGTTCGGGTGGGTCCTCGCCGGGACCACGCAGCAGGGAGTGCACCTCGGCGCGTACGGCAGGGGCATGAGCGCGTACGGGCTGGGCTTCGCCGTGGTGAAGGACGTCGCCGCGTACGCATGACCGAAGGGCGCCGCGCGGGTGCGGCGCCCTTCGTGGCCGGCGTTCGGGGCGTGGCCGGCGTTCGGGACGAGGGGCGGCTGCGGGTCTTCCGCGGCCGGTCGCGCCCGCGCGGCGCGGCCGCGTACCGGTGCGGCCCCGCGCCCCTTGAGGCCGGTGGCCTAGAACTTGTTCTTGGGAGTGATCCCCAGGGACAGACCCGACAGGCCCCGCTGCCGGCCCCCCAGCTTCCCGGCGATCGCGCGCAGAGCCGAGCCCGCCGGGGAGTCCGGGTCGGTGAGGACCACCGGCTTGCCCTCGTCGCCGCCCTCGCGGAGGCGGACGTCGATGGGGATGGCGCCGAGGACCGGCACGGAGGCGCCGGTCGTGCGGGTCAGGCCGTCGGCGACCACCTGGCCGCCGCCGGTGCCGAAGACGTCGACCATCTCGCCGCAGTGCGGGCAGGGCAGGCCGGACATGTTCTCGACCACGCCGACGATCTTCTGGTGGGTCTGCACGGCGATCGCGCCTGCCCGCTCGGCCACTTCGGCCGCGGCCTGCTGGGGCGTCGTCACGACGAGGATCTCGGCGTTCGGGACCAGCTGCGCGACGGAGATCGCGATGTCGCCCGTGCCGGGCGGCAGGTCGAGGAGGAGGACGTCGAGGTCGCCCCAGTACACGTCCGCCAGGAACTGCTGGAGGGCGCGGTGCAGCATCGGGCCGCGCCAGACCACCGGCGCGTTGCCCGGCGTGAACATGCCGATGGAGATGACCTTCACGCCGTTGGCGGACGGCGGCATGATCATGTTCTCCACCTGGGTGGGACGACCGTCCGCGCCCAGCATGCGTGGCACGCTGTGGCCGTAGATGTCGGCGTCGACGACGCCGACCTTCAGGCCGTCCGCCGCCATCGCCGCGGCCAGGTTCACGGTGACGGACGACTTGCCGACGCCGCCCTTGCCGGAGGCGACCGCGTAGACCCGGGTGAGGTTGCCCGGCTTGGCGAACGGGACCTCGCGCTCGGTCTGCCCGCCGCGCAGGGCGGTGGCCAGCTCACGGCGCTGCTCGTCGCTCATCACGTCCAGCTCGACGTCGACGCGGGTGACGCCCTCGAGCCGCGAGACGGCCTCGGACACGCGCTGCGTGATGGTGTCCCGCATGGGACAGCCGGAGACGGTCAGGTACACGGCGACCGCGACCGCCCCGTCCGCGCCGATCTCGACCGACTTGACCATCCCGAGTTCGGTGATGGGGCGGTTGATCTCGGGGTCGTTCACCGTCGACAGTGCCTCGCGCACCGCGTCTTCCGTAACCATAAGGACGATGGTACGGCGACCGGCACGGCCCCCGGTAAGGCCGTCAGCGGTCTTCTGCGTCACGTCCCTGCGGCCGTTCCGTCTTGAATGTCCGAACTGCCGGAACTGTGTCCGCCTCGGGGCGGTGGCCGTTCTGCAGCTCCTCCAGCTCCTTGACCATGTCCTGAAGCTCGGAGCGGATCCAGTCCCGGGTCGCGACCTCGCCCAGGCCCATGCGCAGGGCGGCGATCTCGCGGGTCAGGTACTCGGTGTCGGCGATCGACCGCTCGTTCTGCTTGCGGTCCTGTTCCAGATTGACCCGGTCCCGGTCGTCCTGCCGGTTCTGCGCGAGCAGGATCAGCGGGGCGGCGTAGGAGGCCTGGAGCGACAGCGCCAGCGTCAGGAAGATGAACGGGTACTCGTCGAACCGCAGATCGGCGGGGGCGCTCACGTTCCACAGCACCCACACGATGATCACCACGGTCATCCAGACGAGGAACCGTCCGGTGCCGATGAAGCGCGCGATCCGCTCGGACATCCGTCCGAACGCGTCCGGGTCGTACTCCGGCAGGAACCGGCGGCGCGGCGGACGCGGCTGGTCCAGCCGCGGCCGGTGCCGGGTGCTCGCGGTCGCCCCGGCCGGCGTGCGTTCGCGGACGGTCTCGCGCTCAGGCGTCATGGACACCCGCCCCCTCCTCCAGGTGGAACTCCGTTCCCCGCCAGTCCTGCGGCAGCACGTGGTCGAGTACGTCGTCCACGGTCACCGCCCCCAGCAGCGACCCGGACTCGTCGACGACGGGCGCCGCCACCATGTCGTACGTGGCGAAGAACCCGGCGACCACGGGCAGCTCCGCCTCCGGCTCCAGCGGTTGCAGGTCGTCGTCGATGATCGACCCGACCAGCGTGTACGGCGGATCGCGCAGCAGCCGCTGGAAGTGGACGGTGCCGAGGTACTTGCCGGTCGGCGTCTCGTCGGGCGGCCGGCAGACGTAGACCTGGGCGGCGAGCGCGGGGGACAGGTCGGGGTTGCGGACGCGGGCGAGGGCGTCGGCGACGGTGGCGTCCGGCCTGAGCACGATCGGCTCGGTCGTCATCAGACCGCCGGCCGTGTGCTCCTCGTACGCCATCAGCCGCCGCATGTCGGCCGCGTCGGCCGGCTTCATCAGGCTCAGCAGCCGCTCCTTGTCCGCCTCCGGCAGCTCGCCGAGCAGGTCGGCCGCGTCGTCGGGGTCCATCGCCTCCAGGACGTCGGCGGCCCGCTCCTCCGCCAGCTTGCCGAGGATCTCGATCTGGTCGTCCTCCGGCAGCTCCTCCAGCACGTCGGCCAGGCGGTCGTCGTCCAGGGCGGCGGCGACCTCGGCGCGGCGCTTGGCGGACAGGTGGTGCAGGACGTTGGCCAGGTCGGCGGGGCGCAGCTGCTCGAAGGTGGCGAGCAGGCTCTCCGCGCCCTGCCCGTGCTCCTCCAGCGAGAACCCCGTGACCGCCGTCCACTCCACGGTGAGCGCCTCGCCCTTGCTGCGCCGGAAGGCGCCGCCCTTCTTCCCCTTCCGGACGAAGACGCGGTCGATCTCCCAGTCCCGGCGGGTCGGCAGCTGGTGCACCGACAGGTCGAGGACGGTGACCTCCTCGCCGGTCTCGGTGAGCGTGACCCGCCGGTCCAGCAGCTCGCCGAAGACGAGGCGCTCGGTGGGCCGCTGCTCGAAGCGCCGGACGTTGAGCACGCCGGTGGACAGGACCTGGCCGGACTGGATGCCGGTGACCCGGGTCATCGGCAGGAAGATGCGGCGGCGGGTGGCGAGTTCGACGACCAGGCCGAGCAGCCGAGGGGGCTTCTGCCCGACGCGGAGCATGACGACCAGGTCACGCACGCGGCCCACCTGGTCGCCGTTGGGGTCGAAGACGGCGACGCCCGAGAGGTGCGAGACGAAGATCCGGGGTGCGCCCGCTGCCATGCCGGCGGCTCCTTTTCGTCAGAGGGTCGTCAGAGATCGGTCAGAGATCGTCGGCGTTCGTAAGAGCTGTGTCGTGCGGTGTCTCTTTTCCGAATTGCCCGCTCGGACGGCCTTCAGGCTAGCCCGTCCGCAACGGGCCCGCTCCGGCGGCCGGTCCGGACGGACTGCCTCCGTTCGCCGTACGGGACCCCGGTACGCTGCGGTACGCCGTGTCGGCCCCCGGGCGGGTCCCGGTCGGCCCGGTCGGCCGTGTGATCCGTGTGATCCCTGTGATCGAGTTGGTCCTGTGGCCCCTGCGGTCCACGTCGGCCAGTGAGCCGCGTGAGCCCGTGAGCCGCGTCAGCCGTGTCAGCCGTGTTCAGAAAGGCAGCCCACCTGTGACTGTGATTCCCCGGCGCCGAACCCGCAGGGCCGCTCTGGCGGGTGCGGTGTGCGCCCTCGCCGTCGCGGGCACGGGGCTGACGGGATGCGGCGGCGAGGACCCGGACGCGGGCACCAACGGGGTCGGCAAGCTCCCCGCCGACAAGATCCAGGCCAGGACGCGTACGGCCGCCGAGTCCGCCCCCGCGGTACGGCTGTCCGGCACGGTGGTCACCAGCGGGCGCACGTACAAGCTCGACATGCGGCTGAAGCCGGACGGCGGCACCGGGTCGGTCACCGCCGGGGGGAGGACGTTCCGGCTGCTGCGGATCGGGGAGCAGCTCTTCCTCAAGGCGGACGCGGAGTTCTGGAGCAGCGACGGCGGCAACGCGGACGCGGCGGCGGCCGAGAAGCTCGGCGGCAAGTACGTGACGGTGCCGCAGGGCGACCCCTCGTACAAGAAGTTCATCGGGTTCGCCGACAAGGACGTGCTCCTCGACGGTCTGCTGACCCTGCACGGCACGGTGGAGACCGACGGCCGCCACCGGCAGGCCGGCGTCCGGACCATCCGGATCAGCGGCGATCAGGGCGCCGGCGGCTCCCTCGACGTGTCCTTGGAGGGCAAGCCCTACCCGGTGCGGCTGGTCCGGGCGGGCAAGGCCGGCACGATCAGCTTCTCGGACTGGGGGCAGGACTTCCCCCTCCAGGAGCCGGCGGAGGACGACACCCTGGACTACGGCAAGCAACTCCCGACGTCCTGACCGTCCAGCCCGACCGTCCCGGTCGGGCCCCGGCCCACGACGCCCGGCCCTGCCGGCCACCGCCCCGGCGGGGTGAACCGGCTGGGTGGACCGGGCCGGGCGGACCGGTCCGGAAGACATCCGGGCCCACGACGCGGCCCCGATCCGCCGCCGGACCGCCGCCGGACCGCCGCCGGGCCGGCGGCGGTCTACCGGCGTCCCCGGCGTCCCCGCTTCAGCAGCAGGCGTGGCAGGCCCGCCGGGATCGGTTCGCGGGTCGTCGCCGGCGTCGGCAGCGGGGGTTCGGCCAGCGGGCCGTCCGGCAGCGGGGCCGTCGCACCGGTCGGTTCCAGGCGCAGCACCCGGCACTGACGGGCCCAGCGGTCCGGTACGGCCTCGCCGTCGGAGGCGTTGAGCCGCTTGCCCTTCAGCTCTGCCACCGCCGCCTGCCACGCCTCGGAGCCGGAGGCCAGCTCCACGATCCGCGCCGTCCAGGAGACGAGCCGCCCGCCCTTGTCCTTGCTGCGCACGGTCACTTCGGCCATGGCCCCGTCGGCCAGCCCGGGCAGCGGCTGCTCGCCCGGCCCGTCGCCGACGACGCAGGCCGCGCCCTCGTGCCAGACGTGCCACAGGGGGCGGGCGGGACTCCCGGGCCCCTGGACCCAGATCAGCCCGGACTTCTTCGTGGCCTCCTCGACGAGGGCCCGGTCGAGCAGCTCACTTGTCATGGGCCCAGCCTAACGAGCCCCGCTCACAGCCAGCCGTTGCGCTTGAGCGTGCGGTGGATGCCGAAGCAGATGGCCACCGTGATGCTGAGGACCAGCGGGTAGCCGTAGCGCCACTTCAGCTCGGGCATGTGGTCGAAGTTCATCCCGTACACGCCGCACACCATCGTCGGTACGGCGATGATCGCCGCCCACGAGGTGATCTTGCGCATGTCCTCGTTCTGCGCGACGGACGCCTGGGCGAGGTTGGCCTGGAGGATGGAGTTCAACAGCTCGTCGAAGCCGACGACCTGCTCCTGCACCCGGGCGAGGTGGTCGGCGACGTCCCGGAAGTACTTCTGGATGTCCGGGTCGATCAGCCGCATCGGCCGCTCGCTGAGCAGCTGCATGGGACGCATCAGCGGGGAGACCGCCCGCTTGAACTCCAGCACCTCTCGCTTGAGTTGGTAGATCCGCCCGGCGTCCGTACCCCGCGGGGTGCCCTTGCGGCCGGGCGAGAACACCTCGGTCTCGACCTCGTCGATGTCGTCCTGCACCGCGTCGGCGACCGCGATGTAGCCGTCGACGACGTGGTCGGCGATGGCGTGCAGCACCGCCGACGGGCCCCGGGACAGCAGCTCGGGGTCGTCCTGGAGCCGGTGCCGCAGCGCCCGCAGCGAGCCCTGCCCGCCGTGCCGGACGGTGATGAAGAAGTCCCGCCCGGTGAAGCACATCACCTCGCCGGACTCGACGACTTCGCTGTTGGCGGTGAGCCGGTCGTGGTCGACGTAGTGGATGGTCTTGAAGACGGTGAAGAGGGAGTCGTCGTAGCGCTCCAGCTTCGGTCGCTGGTGGGCCTGCACCGCGTCCTCCACCGCCAGCGGGTGCAGCCCGAACTCACGGGCGATACCGGCGAATTCGTCCTCGGTCGGCTCGTGCAGACCGATCCACACGAACCCGCCGTCACGGCGTACCCGGCGCATCGCCTCGTGCGGGCTCAGCGGGGCCTCGGTCTCGACGCGGCGGCCGTCCCGGTAAACGGCGCAGTCGACGACGGCCGAGGCGGTCGCCGGGTCGCGGGTGGCGTCGTACGCGCCGCCGTCCTTGCGCAGCGAGACGCGGGACGGACGGACGGCGGCGCGCAGGTCACGGATCATCGACATGGCAGGCTCCTTCGCATCGGGCAGCGAAAGGCGCCGACGACGGGTGGAACTACCCGGAATGGGGACGTCCGGCGTGCGGAGGGATGGCGCGTCCACAAAGCGGGGAGCACCGCACCGTCGCGGTGGCGGGTTTCGCACTTGAGTCAGCTGTCGACGCAGGCCGGGCTGAGCCGGGTGCATCAGGCAGGTCGAACAGACGACGATGTGCTCTTCCGTGCGACAAGGCGCGCAAGTGACGGCGGCGGCAGCCGGCGGGGCCGGAGCGGCTGCGTCAGCGGCCGGAAGAGCGGGCGGTACTGCACGGTCGACTTCGGTCCATGACAGCCCCACCTCCTCCGGCCGGTCCCTCGTGAGGGATGATCCTTCCCCTCGTTTAGAGGGGTTCCCCGTAGGGGAGTGTTCACTGCGGCGGGGCCCTGGGGTTCACGTCCCCGTGTGCTGCCCCGAACCGCCGGGCCAGAGTATCAGCCGCTCGGCGTGTCAAGGCGCCGCTTTGCCTGGTCCTGACGAGTTCTATGCTCGCCGCATGGCTGATGTTCTTCCTCTGGTCGAGGCCCGGTTGTGCACCGCGCTGGGCGAACCGGACGCGCGCGCGGCGGTCACCTTCCTCGGCACCGACCGCATCGAGGTGCTGCGCTTCACCGGCGACGGCCCGGAGGGCGACATCGTCCGGTACGCCACGCTCGGCATGTCCGCCCAGCCCATGGCGGACCCCGCGGCGGTGCTCGCGGACCCGGTCAAGGGCCCGCGCGCCGAGCTGGTCCTGTCGGTCCGCGCCGGGCTCGCCGACACCGACAAGGCGCTCCGCCCGCTCGCCGTCCTCGCCGCCTCCCCGCAGGTCGAGGGCGTGGTCGTGGCCCCCGGCGCCTCCCTGGACGTCGGGGAGCCGCTGTGGCCGGGCGCCCCGT
Organism: Streptomyces hamibioticus; assembly: GCF_047946815.1. Taxonomy (NCBI): domain Bacteria; kingdom Bacillati; phylum Actinomycetota; class Actinomycetes; order Kitasatosporales; family Streptomycetaceae; genus Streptomyces; species Streptomyces hamibioticus. The sequence goes on along the minus strand of NZ_JBKKQY010000001.1, from coordinate 2,536,133 downwards.
TCACCTCCGTCCTGGTCGCCGAGCCCGGCGGCCTGGTGGAGGACCTGGAGCTGCCGGAGCCGCTGGACCCCGTCCGGTTCCTGCCGCTGCTGCCGATGACGCCGAACGAGGCGGCCTGGAAGCGGGTGCACGGCGCGCAGGCCCTCCAGGAGCGCTGGCTGACGCACGGCACGGACCTCAGGGACCCGTCCCGCGGATCCGTGCCGCTGGACTGACCGCCGGCGTGACGGATCTCACCAACGGCGGGTGAGAACCGAGCAGTTGACGAGGGCCGGGACATCGTGCGCGGCGGCGCACCTCGGAGCGTAGTGACTTAGTGCGCCTAAGTAATGCAATCGGCATCTGGTTCCCGCCGGGCAGTCGTTCCGTCCGGATGGGTGATCGTCCTTGACGTGGCGGTGCAGGGGTAGGACCGTGGGGCTCTATGAGGGGCGAACCCAGTTGCCCGAAGTGTGGTGGCCGGGTCAGGGCTCCCGGCCTCTTCGCCGATTCCTGGCAGTGCGACGTGCACGGCACGGTGCATCCGCTGCAGCCCGTGGTTCCGCCCAGCGTCGAGGCTCTCGACGTCGTGGTGCACCGCACGCAGGTGCCGGTGTGGATGCCGTGGCCGCTGCCGGTCGGCTGGCTGTTCACGGGCGTGACCTGCGCCGGCGACGATCGCACAGGCGGCCGGGCCACGGCGGTGGCCTGCTCGGGCCCCGGCCCGCTCGGCGGCATCGGTGAGCTGATCCTGGTCGCCGAGGAGCTCGGCGTGGGCCTCGGCGCGCGGTACGCGGGCATCGACGCCCCGGACCCGGGTCCGTATCTGGACGTGGAGAAGCCGGCCCAGGCCAAGGTCCTGGCCGCGGGCCGCCCGACCCCGCTCTGGCATGTCTCCGGCGCCCCGGCCGACCGTGCGGTCTTCGCGGGCGAGGCGCTCGGCATGTGGCTGTGGGCGGTGGTGTGGCCGGAGCAGTCGGGGCTGCTGATGTACGACGAACTGGTGCTGACCGACCTGCGCGAAGCCGGCGCCGAGGTGGAGCTGGTGCCGTGCGGGGCGTTGTCGCCGCGCTTGCTCAAGCCGTAGCGCCGCGCTTGCTCAAGCCGTGGCGCCGTGCTTGGTCGGGCCGTGGCGCCGTGCTTGGTCGGGCCGTGGCGCCGTGCTTGGTCGGGCCGTGGCGCCGTGCTTGGTCGGGCCACAGGGCTGTGCTCGCTCAAGCCGTGCCGCTGCGGTCGCCCAAGCCGGTGCTGCGCTCGCTCAAGCCGTGGCGCCGTGCGGGGAAGGGCGCAGGTGGGCGGGGGCGGGGCGGTCGTGCCGATGTGCGGCTCCGTCTCCAGGGTGAGCGGGTCCCGGACGCGGTTGTAGGGGGCGCCGGGTCGTTGCGGGTGTGACAGAGGGCGTCTCGCTTCCCGTTATGCTGGAGCGTCCCCGTCCGCCACGTCACCCGCTTGGAGTCAGCGTCGTGCGCATCGATCTGCACACCCACTCCACCGCGTCCGACGGCACGGACACCCCGGCCGAGCTGGTGCGGAACGCCGCCGCGGCCGGTCTGGACGTCGTCGGGCTGACCGACCACGACACCACCCGCGGGTACGCCGAGGCGGTCGCCGCCCTGCCGGAGGGGCTCACGCTGGTCACCGGCGCCGAGCTGTCCTGCCGGTTCGACGGCATCAGCATGCACATGCTGGCCTACCTCTTCGATCCCGAGGAGCCCGCCCTGCTCGCCGAGCGCGAGCTGGTCCGGGACGACCGGGTGCCGCGGGCCAAGGGCATGGTCGCCAAGCTGAACGCCCTGGGCGTGCCGGTCACCTGGGAGCAGGTCGAGCGGATCGCCGGCCACGGGTCGGTGGGGCGGCCGCACGTCGCCACCGCGCTCGTCGAACTCGGTGTCGTACCGACCGTGGGGGACGCCTTCACCCAGGACTGGCTGGCCGACGGCGGCCGGGCCTACGTGGAGAAGCACGAGACCGACCCGTTCGAGGTGATCCGGCTGATCAAGGGCGCGGGCGGGGTCGCCGTCTTCGCCCACCCGGCCGCCGCCAAGCGGGGGCGCACGGTGCCCGAGTCCGCGATCGCCGAGATGGCCGCGGCCGGGCTCGACGGCATCGAGGTCGACCACATGGACCACGACGCGAACACGCGGGCGCGGCTGCGCGGGCTGGCGAAGGAGCTCGGGCTGCTGGTGACCGGGTCCAGCGACTACCACGGCAGCCGGAAGACCTGCTCGCTCGGCGAGTACACGACGGACCCCGAGGTCTACGGGGAGATCACGCGACGGGCGTTCGGCGCGTTCCCCGTGCCGGGGGCCGGCGGAGTCTAGGCCTCCGCGCCCCGGCGGAGTCCGGGGCCCGCGCCCCCGGCCAAGTCTCGGTCTGCGCCCCCGGCGGAGTTCGGGGCCCGTGCCCCGGCGGCCTGTGAGAGCCTCGCGCTCCCCATGTCCGGGCACACGCCCGTGCCCCTCACCCGGGCAGGGCCGTGCTCCCACGCCAAGGGCTCGGGTCTGTGCTCACGCGTCAGGGTCCAGGAGGCCCGTGCTCCCCGCCTTCCGGGTGCGGAGGCACGTGACCGTGACCGTCCCGTGTTCCGAGGCCCGTGACGGCGGCCGTGCCGCGAGGCCCGGGCTCGGGCCGCGTCCGGGGCCGCGGTCACGGGCCGGACCCCGCGGCGACCTCTCTCGCGCATTTCCACCGCGTCCTTCCACCGTGCACCTCAGCACCGCTCACACTCCCCTTCTCCTGCAAGGCCAGTAGCTCACCCATGTTCGACATCGCCGTCTTCGGTTCCCTCTTCCTGACCCTTTTCGTGATCATGGATCCCCCGGGGATCACCCCGATCTTCCTCGCGCTCACCGCCGGTCGCCCGGCCAAGGCCCAGCGGCGGATGGCCCTCCAGGCCGTCTGTGTGGCCGGTGGCGTGATCACCGTGTTCGGCCTGCTCGGCCACCAGATCCTGAACTACCTGCATGTGTCCGTGCCCGCGCTGATGATCGCGGGCGGGCTGCTGCTCCTGCTGATCGCGCTGGACCTGCTCACCGGCAAGACGGACGAGCCGAAGCAGACCAAGGACGTCAACGTCGCCCTCGTACCGCTGGGCATGCCGCTGCTGGCCGGTCCCGGGGCGATCGTGTCGGTCATCCTCGCCGTGGAGAAGGCCGACAGCGTCACCACGCAGGTGTCGGTGTGGTCGGCGATCTTCGCCATCCACGTCGTGCTGTGGCTGGTGATGCGGTACTCCCTGTTGATCATCCGGGTCATCAAGGACGGCGGCGTGGTCCTGGTGACCCGCCTCGCGGGCATGATGCTGTCCGCGATCGCCGTGCAGCAGATCATCAACGGGGTGACGCAGGTGATTCAGGGCGCCTGACGACGGCGCGCGCATGAGCGGAGCCCCGGTACGACGATGCGTACCGGGGCTCCGGGCGTATGCAGAGTTTCCGCGCCTTACGAGGCCGAGGTGTCGGCGGGGCGGATCCACAGGCGCTGCCCGATGGCGGCGGCCTGCTGAACGATGCGGTTGACAGAGGCGGCGTCCACAACGGTGGTGTCCACGGGCGTGCCGTCGACGTCGTCGAGTCGCATGACTTCGAAGCGCATGGGCCTCTCCCTTCGTCTGGTCATCCTCCTGAGGAGAACTACTGGAAGCGCCGCGGGCGTCACGCGGAGCACCGATGCCCCGCGTCCCTCAGCGGCTACACCTGGTCAACGCCCCCCGTGTTACGAACATTCCCTACGCTAAGGAAATTTTTCGAACGGCTAACTACTGAGCGGTAAGGGTGACCGCTCTCCACCGGAACCGGACCGACCGGGACCGGTTGTGTTCACAGCGTGACCGCCGGGACAATGGAGGCAATGAACGACGACCTCGGGTCCCTGAACGCCCGCATCGACCGCACCAACGCGCTGCTCGAGCGCATGCTCGCCGAGGTGGCGAAGACGCCCTCCACCCATGCGATCTTCGTCGACGCCGGATACCTGTACGCGGCGGCGGGCCGACTGGTGGCCGGGACCGAGGACCGCCGCGCCTTCGACCTGGACGCCGAGGGACTGATCGAGGCGCTCATCGACCGCGCCCGGACGATCTTCGCGGACAGCAGGCTGCTGCGGGTCTACTGGTACGACGGCGCCAGGCGCCGCATCCACACCGCGGAGCAGCAGTCCATCGCCGAGCTGCCGGACGTCAAGGTCCGCCTCGGCAACCTCAACGCCAACAACCAGCAGAAGGGCGTCGACTCCCTGATCCGCTCCGACCTGGAGTCCCTCGCCCGGTACCGCGCCATCAGCGACGCGGCCCTGCTCGGCGGCGACGAGGACCTGGTCTCGGCGGTCGAGGCGGCCCAGGGCTACGGGGCCCGCGTCCACCTCTGGGGCGTCGAGGCACCCGAGGGCCGCAACCAGGCGGATCCCCTCCTCTGGGAGGTCGACAGCCAGCGCACCTTCGACCTGGAGTTCTTCAAGCCCTACGTCTCCCGGCGCACGGCCCCGCTCTACGACACGGCGGGCACCGCCCGGCCGACCCGCGAGGACGTCCGTTTCGTGGGCTCCCAGATCGCGGCGAAGTGGCTGGCCGCCCGGGGCCGCGACTCCCTGGCGGAACTGCTCCCCGGCCACCCGTACCTCCCCGGCTCGGTCGACCAGGACCTCCTGGTGGAGGCGGAGGGCCTGCTCCAGTACTCCCTCCGCGGCCAGGCGGACCTGCGCCGGGCCCTGCGGGACGGGTTCTGGGAGTACGTGCAGACGCGGTACTGACGCGGTGCTGATGCGGTACTAGGACGTGCCGGGGCCGGGGCCGGGGCTGGTGCCGGCGTCGGTGGTTCCGCGGGGGACGGTGTCCCAGAAGTCCGCGAGGGCGGCGGCCGTGGCCAGGGGCTGGTCGGTGTTGGGGGAGTGCTCGGCGCCGGGGATCACGGTCCGGCGCGCGTTCAGCCGTACGGCCATGTCGTCCAGGAGCGGCACCGGCCAGGTGTCGTCGCGTTCCCCCGACAGTACGTGGAACGGCAGCGGTACGGCGGCCAGTTCGGCGACCCGGTCCGGTTCGGTGCACAATTGCCGCCCCGTGGCGACGAGTTGCGCCGGCCTGGTGCCCAGCCAGCGGCGGCGCAGCCGCTCCTCGTCGGCGAGGCCGCGGGCGGGCCCACCGACCTCCTCGGGCGGCCCCATGGCCTGGATCGCGTCCCAGACCTCGTCCATCGACATCACGGCCAGCGCGTCCCGCAGCAGCTTCACGCGCTGCTGCTGCGAGACCGAGATCTGTGCCGGGCCCGAGGACATCAGGGTGAGGGAACGGAAGGGGGAGTGGTCCAGGAGAACGGTCGCGCGGGCGATCTGACCGCCGAGCGAGTGCCCGAGGAGATGCAGGGGAGAGCGGGTGGCGAGGGACCGGGTGCCGAGGGCCGCCACTTGTGCGAGCACGTCCTGCGCCAGTTCCGGCTGGGCGTAGGCGGACTCGTCGTCCGCGGGCCCGTCGGACTCGTACTGGCCCCGTCCGTCCACGGCGACGGTACGGTATCCGCGCGCCGCGAGCGGTTCGTGCAGCAGCGTGAAGTCCTCCTTGCTGCCCGTGAAGCCGGGCAGCATCAGCACGACACCCCTCGGGTCGACGCCTTCGGCCACGGGCGAGTCGACGACGGCGAACTCCCCGCGCGCGGTCCGCAGCCGGTAGACGCGCGCGTGCGGGGGCGGGGCGAAGGCGGCGTTCTGGCTCACGGGCCGAGGGTATCGGGCGGACCGATGCGGGGCAGCAGCCACGGTTTCCGCCCACCACCCACCGCCTATCGCCCATCGCCCATCGCCCATCGCCCATCGCCCATGGGCCACCGGCCACCGGCCGACGGTACGGAGGGGTGATCGGTCCGGGGAGGCGGGGCGACGGGTGCCGGGAACGCCGTCGGCCCGGTACCGCGGGTGCGGTACCGGGCCGACGGTCGACGGGCGCGGCAGGTCAGGCCTCCGTGGCCTCCACGGTGGCGGTTGCCTTGCGCGTGCGGCGCCTCGGCGCGGCTGCGGCCGGCTCGCTCTCCTGCGCGGTCTGGGCCGGGATGCCGGCCGTCGCGGCTTCCGGTGCCTCCGTCGCCGGGGCGGCTTCGGCCGTCTTGCGGGTGCGGCGGGTCTTCGGCTTCGCCTCGGTGCCTTCCGCGGTCTCGGTGGCGGTCTTGGCCGTGGCGGCGGCCTTCCGGGTGCGCCGCGGCTTGGCCGCCTCCGCTTCCGGTGCCTCCGTCGCCGGGGCGGCTTCGGCCGTCTTGCGGGTGCGGCGGGTCTTCGGCTTCGCCTCGGTGCCCTCCGCGGTGTCGGTGGCGGTCTTGGCCGTGGCGGCCGCCTTCCGGGTGCGCCGCGGCTTGGCCTCGGTGCCCTCCGGCTCCTCGGCCGTCTGGGCCGGGATGCCGGCCGGGGCGGCCTCGGCCGAGGCGGTGGCCTTGCGGGTACGGCGCGCCTTGGGTTTGGCCTCGGCGGCCTCCGCCTCCGGAGCCGTCTCGGCGGAGTCGGCGGATTCGACCGGCGCCGCGGTCTTGCGGGTGCGGCGCGTCCTCGGCTTCGTCTCCGCGCCCTCGGCGGTGTCGGCGGCGGTATCCGCCTTGGCCGCGGTCTTGCGCGTGCGGCGCGGCTTCGGCTCCGTCGCCTCCGGGGCGGACTCGGTCGTCCCCTCGGCCGTGCCGACCGCCGTCTCGGCAGCGGCCGTCGCCTTACGGGTACGGCGGCGCGGCTTGGCGGCGGGCGCGTCCTCGGCGACGGCGGTCACCGGGGCCTCTGCGGTCACCGGAGCCTCGGGGGTCTCCGGCGCGGTCGGCTCGGGCGACTCGGCCCGCTCGGCCGTGGTCGCCGGTGCCTCTGCCGACTTGCGGGTGCGGCGGCGGCGCGGCTGCGCCGGAAGCTCGACGGCCTCGACGGCCACGGCGGCCACGGCGGCCTCGGGAGTCGTCCCCTCGGCGGTCGCCACGGCCGCTTCCGCCGTCTGCGCGGCCTCCGGCGCCGCGGCCTGCGCTCCGCCACGGGTGCGGCGCCGACGGCGCAGGGTGCGCGGGCCGGCCTGAGCGCCGTCCGCCTCCCGGCCGTCGGTTACGGCCGCACCGGTCGACGGGGTCCCGCTCGCGGTGTCCGCGGGGGACGCCGCGTCCAGCGGTGCCCCGCCGCGCGTACGGCGGCGGCGACGCGGCGTACGGGCCGGACGCTCCCGCTCGGCGGAACGGGCCTCGTCACGGTCGCCCCGGCTGTCACGGCCGTCACGGTCGCCCCGGCTGTCACGGCCGTCACGGCCGCCGCGTCCGCGACCGGCCCGGCCGCCCGGCTCGCCCAGATCCTCCAGTTCCTCCGCCGCCAGGCCGGCGCGGGTGCGCTCCGAGCGCGGCAGGACACCCTTGATGCCCTCCGGGATGCCCAGCTCGGCGTAGAGGTGCGGGGAGGTGGAGTACGTCTCCACCGGGTCGTTGAGGCCCAGCTCCAGCGCCTTGTTGATCAGCTGCCAGCGCGGGATGTCGTCCCAGTCGACCAGCGTGATCGCCGTACCCTTCGCGCCCGCCCGGCCCGTACGGCCCACGCGGTGCAGGTACGTCTTCTCGTCCTCCGGCGTCTGGTAGTTGATGACGTGCGTCACGCCCTCGACGTCGATGCCGCGGGCGGCGACGTCGGTGCAGACCAGCACGTCCACCTTGCCGTTGCGGAAGGCGCGCAGCGCCTGCTCGCGGGCGCCCTGGCCGAGGTCGCCGTGGACCGCGCCGGAGGCGAACCCGCGGCGCTGGAGCTGCTCGGCGATGTCCGCGGCCGTCCGCTTCGTACGGCAGAAGATCATCGCCAGTCCGCGGGTCTCAGCCTGGAGGATGCGGGCGACCATCTCCGGCTTGTCCATGGAGTGCGCGCGGTAGACGAACTGCTTGATGTTCGCCACCGTCGCGCCCTCGTCGTCCGGCGCGGTGGCGCGGATGTGGGTGGGCTGCGACATGTAGCGACGGGCCAGCCCGATCACGGCGCCCGGCATGGTCGCCGAGAACAGCATGGTCTGGCGCTTCACCGGCAGCATGCCGATGATCTTCTCGACGTCGGGCAGGAAGCCCAGGTCGAGCATCTCGTCGGCCTCGTCGAGGACCAGGCACTTGACGTGCTTCAGGTTCAGCTTCTTCTGGCCGGCCAGGTCCAGCAGTCGGCCCGGGGTGCCGACGACCACGTCGACGCCCTTCTTCAGGGCCTCGACCTGCGGCTCGTAGGCCCGGCCACCGTAGATCGCCATGACCCGTACGTTGCGCACCTTGCCCGCGGTCAGCAGGTCGTTGGTGACCTGCGTGCACAGCTCGCGCGTCGGGACGACGACGAGTGCCTGCGGGGCGTCGGTGAGCGCCTCAGGCTCGGCGCGGCCCGCCTCCACGTCGGCGGGGACGGTGACGCACTCGAGGAGCGGGAGGCCGAAGCCGAGCGTCTTGCCGGTGCCGGTCTTGGCCTGGCCGATGACGTCCGTGCCCGACAGGGCCACGGGGAGCGTCATCTCCTGGATGGGGAAGGGAGTGATGATGCCGACGGCCTCCAGGGCCTCGGCGGTCTCGGGGAGGATCCCGAGGGATCGGAACGTCGTAGTCAGGGTGCTGCCTCTTCTGTGTGCGCGGCGCGAGGCGAGCGCGGGGGTCGTGTACGGACCGTGCCGGGGACGACGGCTGGCTGCCTTACGGCGGTGCCGTAGGACACGGGACCACTGCCGACGCTCTAGCGCTCGTACCGCTGAGGTGTCCCTCCGCCTTCCGTACGCGACTGTGCCGTACGGAACGGAGGGCTGTCGGGTCGGAGCCGATCGGGCCACCGACCGGGCATCCTCATGCGTGCGGCCCGACGAAGATGTCACGTACCCGTACGTCACATACTCGGCAGGCGCATTACCACCATACCCCGGATTCGCGCACATGCGATGGCCGATTTGGTCATGTAGCCGTCGTCACACCACTGCGGCGGGGGACGCGAGTCGTGCCGCGGCCGCGGCACGACCAGCGGCGGAGCGGCCGACGACCCGTCGACGACCGGGATACGACCGGGACACGGCCGGCGGTCGACCAGGGCCCGCCTGGCCGTCGGCCGGGGGGCCACCGGCGGTCGTCCGGGGGACCCTCCGGCAGTCGGCCAAGGGGACGGCCAAGGGGACGGCCAGGGGGGCGGCCGGGGGAGACGGCCGGGAGGCCGCCAAGGGCCGACCGGGGACTTCCGTCCGGCGGCGGGCGGGCTATTGTGCGCTGCATGACGAGCTCTGACAAGCCTGGCAACGACACCGCCGCCGAGCCCACTGGAGTCGCCGCCCGGGACTGGGCGACGGCCTCCGCCGACCCGCAGTACCGCGCCGCGGTCGTGGACCTGCTCGGTGCACTGGCGTACGGCGAGCTGGCGGCGTTCGAGCGGCTCGCGGAGGACGCCAAGCTGGCGCCGACGCTCGCGGACAAGGCGGAGCTGGCGAAGATGGCCTCGGCGGAGTTCCATCACTTCGAGCGGCTGCGTGACCGGCTCGCCGAGATCGGCGAGGAGCCGACGGCCGCGATGGAGCCGTTCGTCGAGGCGTTCGCGGGCTTCCACAAGCAGACGGCCCCCTCGGACTGGCTGGAAGGGCTCGTCAAGGCCTACGTCGGCGACTCGATCGCCAGCGACTTCTACCGCGAGGTCGCCGCCCGCCTCGACTCCGACACCCGGGACCTGGTGCTGGCCGTGCTCGACGACACGGGGCACGCCGGGTTCGCCGTGGAGAAGGTGCGCGCGGCGATCGAGGCGGACCCGCGTGTGGGCGGGCGCCTCGCGCTGTGGGCGCGGCGGCTCATGGGTGAGGCCCTGTCGCAGTCCCAGCGGGTGGTCGCCGACCGGGACGCGCTGTCGACGATGCTGGTGGGCGGCGTCGCGGACGGCTTCGACCTCGCGGAGGTCGGCAAGATGTTCTCCCGCATCACGGAGGCGCACACGAAGCGGATGGCGGCGCTGGGCCTGGCGGCCTGACCCACGGGGACCACGCGTCCTGCGCGAGCGTGTCTCTACGTGTCGTCCGGCCCGTCGTGCGGAGCGTTCCGCCGGGAGCGGGTCCCTGCCGGACCCGTTCCGTCGGCCCGGGGGTCATCGGCCCGGGGGTCATCGGCCTGGGGGCCGTCGGCCCGGTGCCGGTCGGACCGGGGCGGACGGCGGTGGAGGCGGCCGGTCAGACGGTTGCCGAGCGGCCGCGGAGTCTTCCCGCGGGGCGCAGCAGCAGCGACAGCGAGGCGGCGGCGACGACCCCCGCACCCAGCAGGACCGGCAGCAGGCCCCCCGCGTCCAGAGCCGTGTGCGTGACGAACGCCCCGAAGAGGGCACCGGCGACACCCGTCGGCAGGACGAGAACACGGTCAGGGAGACGATGCGGCAGGCGGAGGGCGGCGGCCCATGCCAGGGCGAGGCCGAGGAACGCGGCGCTGAGCGCTTCCAAGATCATGTCGGGGTCCCTCCCACATGGCCGGCCTGCCCGAAACAGTCGTAGCCGTCTTACCCCTGACCTGCGGAATGCAATCATCCTCCGGGGGGTGGCTCGTGCTCCGTCCGCGCACCGGACGCGGAGGGGAAAAGGCACCGGCCCGACGTCGGTATGACACCGGCACGACGTCGGCAGAACACCGGTGGGACGTCGGCAGGGCGGCCGGCAGACGGCAGGGCCCGGCGGTCCGCGACCGCCGGGCCCTGCTACCGTCCGCTGCTCGCAGAGCGCGCCGAATGCTCGCTAGAGCGCGCCGAAGCCCACCTTGCGCGGAGACGGCTCACCGATCTCTACGTACGCGAGGCGGTCCGCCGGGACGAGGACCTTGCGGCCGTGTTCGTCCACGAGGCTCAGCAGCTGCGCCTTGCCGGCCAGCGCCTCGGCCACCGCGCGCTCGACCTCCTCGGCGCTCTGACCGCTCTCCAGAACGATCTCGCGGGGCGCGTGCTGCACGCCGATCTTGACCTCCACGGCTATGTCCCTCCGACGGTCAGTGAAGTGCGCGACCTTCCGCGCCGTACGCAGCACACATTAGCCCGGTGAGGGGACGTGCACGCTCCGCGCCAGCACGCCAAGAGCGAACAGCCGACGGGAACAACGGAGGGTGACGGCCGACGGGGGACCGGCGGGGTTCGCCCGGGGCCGCTCAGCGCCGCTGCTCAGCGCCGCTGCTCAGCGCCGTCGCTCAGTGCTGCTGTTCGTGCTGCTGGTCGCTGCCGTGCAGCGGGAAACCGGCGATGCCCCGCCAGGCCAGCGAGGTCAGCAGCTGCACCGCCTGGTCGCGCGGCACGCTGCGGTCGCTGTGCAGCCAGGACCGGGCCACCACCTGGGCGAGCCCGCCCAGGCCCGAGGCCAGCAGCATCGACTCGGCGCGGGAGAGGCCGGTGTCCTCGGCGATGACGTCGCAGATCGCCTCCGCACACTCGTTCGTGACCTTGTCGACGCGCTCGCGCACGGCGGGCTCGTTCGTCAGGTCCGACTCGAAGACCAGGCGGAAGGCGCCGCCGTCGTCCTCGACGTACGCGAAGTAGGCGTCCATGGTCGCCCGGACGCGCTGCTTGTTGTCCGTCGTCGACGCGAGCGCGTTCCGTACCGACTGGATCAGTGACTCGCAGTGCTGGTCCAGCAGCGCGAGGTAGAGGTCGAGCTTGCCGGGGAAGTGCTGGTAGAGCACCGGCTTGCTGACGCCTGCGCGCTCGGCGATGTCGTCCATCGCGGCCGCGTGGTAGCCCTGTGCCACGAACACTTCCTGCGCGGCGCCCAGCAGCTGGTTCCGTCGGGCACGACGGGGCAGGCGGGTGCCCCGCGGGCGTACCGCCTCTGTCTGCTCGATGGCTGTCACGCCGCCTCCCAAAGTCGTCCATGTGCGGTGTGCGCCGCGTCGCCATCGTACTTTTCGGTAACCGTGGTGTGCGCGGTACGAGCGCAGAATTTCACGGACCGGACGGTGACGAAAGCCACGCGAGTGGTTTCAAAAAGGGGCAGTCCGGGCAGAAATCGGCCTCTTCCCTGTTCGGCGGCGTGCGCGCCCGCCCTGCCGCCGTTCGACAGTCGTTCCTCGGCCGTTCCTCGGCCGCCGGCGGTCAGCGGTAGTCGTCCTCGTCGAGGGAGACCACCCGTGCCTGCTCCGCCAGGTCGGCCTCGTTGGCCCGGTCGGGGTCCAGGCGGGTCAGTGGTTCGTCGCGGTCCGGCGCGACGGGCGCCTGCTGCTCGGCGGCATCGGCGTCCGGTGCCTCCACGTCGAACTCCTGGGCCTCCTGAGTCTCGTCCTCGAAGGTCTCGGGATCGGTGGGGTCGACGGCCATATCGGGCTCCCTTCTACGAACGTCCCTGAAAAATGCAGGGGCCACACGCGGGTGCCCTTTGTACGAGCGTAGGAGACACCCGATGCGGACGCCATGTGGTCCGCGTCGAGAGCAGTACCCACACCGGGCCCGCCATGCACGGCGGTGCGGGCGGGCAGGGTGGGAGCGGGCGGAGGGGAGCGAGGGCGCCGACGGGACCGAGGCGTGTGAGGGCGAACACATGAACCCCTGTGTGATCGTCTCGTAACATTGCCGCATGTCTTCGACCGAGCTGCCGTCCGTGCCGCCCGCCAACGTGCTGCCGAAGGTCGCAGCCGTCCGGGTCGCCGAAGGCGAGCGGCTCAGGTCGGTCCGGCTGCCCGGCGTCACGCTGACGGTGCGGTCCAGGCCGCCGGCCCGCGAGGGGCTGCCGCCCGCGTTGTTCGTGCACGGGCTCGGCGGTTCCTCCCAGAACTGGTCGGCGCTGATGCCGATGCTGGAGGACGTCGTCGACGGCGAGGCCGTCGATCTGCCGGGCTTCGGCGATTCACCGCCGCCGGACGACGGCGACTACTCGATCAGCGGCACCGCGCGCGCGGTGATCCGCTACCTGGACGCCGCCGGGCGCGGCCCGGTGCACCTGGTCGGCAACTCGCTCGGTGGTGCCGTCACGACCCGCATCGCCGCGGTGCGGCCCGACCTGGTGCGGACGCTGACCCTGGTGTCGCCCGCGCTGCCGGAGATCCGGGTGCAGCGCGGTGCCGTACCGACGGGACTGCTCGCGCTGCCCGGTGTGGCCCGGCTGTTCACCCGGATGTCCCGGGACTGGACGGCGGAGCAGCGGGTCCGCGGCGTCATGGGGCTGTGCTACGGCGACCCCGCGCGGGTGAGCCCGGAGGCGTTCCGGAACGCCGTGGAGGAGATGGAGCGGCGGCTGCGACTGCCGTACTTCTGGGACGCGATGGCCCGCTCCGCGCGCGGCATCGTCAGCGCCTACACCGTCGGCGGCCAGCACGGGCTGTGGCGTCAGGCCGAGCGGGTTCTCGCGCCGACGCTGCTGGTCTACGGTGGCCGGGACAAGCTCATCGGCTACCGCATGGCCCAGCGGGCGGCTCGCGCCTTCCGCGACTCGCGGCTGGTGACCCTGCCCGACGCGGGACACGTGGCCATGATGGAGTATCCGGAGACCGTGGCCACGGCGTTCCGGGACCTGCTCGCGGACACAGGTGAGTCGGCGGTCGGTGAAGAGCGCGACGACCGTGACGACCCTGGGGGCGGAACCGTGGACGACAGCGGCGCCAACGAGACCACAGGAGGCTGAGGCGCGACGTGGGACGCCACAGCCGCCGCGGACCGGCTCCCAAGACCGGCGACGACGCGGCACCGGGGCAGGGCCGCCGACGGGCACCCGCAGCGCCGCCGGGGGAGCAGCGGGGGGCGCCCACGGGTGCGGCACCGGGGTACGGAGCGCCGGGGCGCGGCACGGGCGGGTACACCGACCGGCCGTTCCCGGACGGCACGCCCGGGCAGGGCGGCCCGCGCTTTCCGGACGGTACGCCGGCGCAGGGCATGCCGCGCCTTTCCGATGGGACGCCGGCGCAGGGCGTGCCGCGCTTTCCCGACGGCACACCGGCGCACGGTGTCCCGCGTCTTCCGGACGGTACGCCGGCGCAGGGCGTGCCGCGCTTTCCGGACGGCACACCGGCGCACGGTGTCCCGCGTCTTCCGGACGGTACGCCGGCGCAGGGCGTGCCGCGCTTCTCCGACGGAACGCCGGCACACGGGTTTCCGCGGCTGCCTGACGGCACGCCCGCACACGGCGATCCCGGGTTCCCGGACGGTACGCCCCCGCACGGGGTGCGGCAGGTGCGCGGCGGTCATCCCGAGCAGCGCGAAGCCGGGGGCGGCTGGGGTGAGTTGAGGGGAGGCCAGGCGCCGGGCCGTACGGCGCCGTTCCCGCGGCAGCGGCAGGCACCGCCGGGTCCGAACGGGCCGAGGGGCCCGGTGGGCCAGCCGGGACCGGGCGGCTTCGGCGGCCCCGGCGACCCCAGTGGCTTCGGTGGCCCCAGTGGCCCCAGTGGCTTCGGTGGCCCCAATGGTCCCGGTGGTCCGCGGCAGGAGTACCTCGACGCCTTCGACGAGTTGAACGCGATGGAGGCGGACGACGACGTCTTCGCGGCCCGTACGCCGCCCCGCACACCCAGCACGCCCCGCATGCCGGACGGGCCCCGGACGCCTTCGTACGGTCCGTCCGGCCCGGCAGATCCGTACGAGCCGTCCGGACCCTACGCCTCGGTCACCGACTGGACCGCCGAGACGGTCCCCGCTCCGCGCGGCAGCGACCCCGGCGACGCGCCGCCCACCGGCGCCCCCGCGTCCGCCAAGGGCGGCAAGGGCCGCACCTTCACCGGCATCGCGGCCGCCGCCGTCACCACCGTGCTGGCGGTCGTCGTGGCGGGGCAGGTCACCGACGGGCGCCAGGGCGAGGACGTACGGTCGCAGTCCGCCACCGACCAGGCGCGCGACTCCCGCGGCCCCGCCTCGCGCACGGACGAACGGCCGACCCCGTCCGCACCCGGTGCGGTGGACCCGCTGACGTACGAGCAGAAGATGGAGAAGACGTACCCGCTCGACGAGGCGCTGGAGGGGCCGGGGAAGTTCGACGCGATCCCCGGTATCGCCAAGGGGCCGGGGACGGGGCAGAAGTTCACCTACCGCGTGGACGTCGAGCAGGGGCTCGGCCTCGACGGCGCGCTGTTCGCCGAGGCCGTGCACAGGACGCTGAACGACGAGCGGAGCTGGGCCCACAAGGGCGCCCGCACGTTCGAGCGGATCCACTCCGGCCGGCCCGACTTCGTGATCACGCTGGCGAGCCCCGGCACGACCGCCGTCTGGTGCGCGAAGTCCGGCCTGGACACCACCGTGGACAACGTGTCCTGCGACTCGGCCGCGACCGAGCGCGTGATGATCAACGCCTATCGGTGGGCGCAGGGGGCGGAGCCGTTCGGCGACGACATCCACGGGTACCGCCAGATGCTGATCAACCACGAGATCGGCCATCGCATCGGCTTCAACCACGTGACCTGCGACAAGGACGGCGAGCTGGCCCCGGTCATGCAGCAGCAGACCAAGTTCGTCGACCACGACGGCATCGACTGCCTGCCCAACCCGTGGCCCTACCCCGGCAGTTGATCCGACCGGGCGTCGGTGGGCCGGACCGGCGTGGAGGGAGCCGAACCGGCACCGGTGGAGTTGGCCGGAGCGCTACGCTCGGTGACAGCTTGATCTCCTAGCGCGATCGAACGCGACCCGCACGGGAAAGTTACGACCGTTCACCCCTTTTGGTGGTGCGACGGACAACCGTCCATCGCACCACCGCCTCGTCCGCTTACGTTCGTCCCGCTGTGAGCCGCCGGGACCAACGGCGGCTCTCCATACGGGAGATCGGGGGTGCACGCGTGCGCATCGGACTGCTTACCGAGGGTGGCTATCCGTATGTGGGCGGTGACGCCGGGCTCTGGTGCGACCGGCTCGTGCGCGGGCTCGGGCGGCACGAGTTCGACGTCTACGCGCTCAGCCGCAGTGAGTGCCAGGAGGACGAGGGCTGGGTTCCGCTGCCGCCGCACGTCAGCCGGGTGCGCACGGCACCGCTGTGGGCGGCGGAGGACGACGGGGTGGTGTACGGACGGCGTGCGCGCCGACGCTTCGCCGAGCACTACGGCGATCTGGTGACCGCTGTCTGCACGGCCCGTTCCGGGCGCCCCGCAGGCGCGTCCGAGGACTGGTCCGATGGCGAGGCGGACCGTTTCGCCAGTGCCCTCTACGGCCTTGCGGAGCTGGCCCAGGGCGAGGGCGGCCTGGAGCGCGCACTGCGCTCCGAGGCCGCCGTGCGCGCCCTTGAACGCGCCTGTCGCGCGCCCGGCGCCCAGCGCCCGGCGCGCGAGGCGCGCGTCCCCGAGCTGCTCGCCGCCACCGCACACCTGGCACGCACCCTGCGCCCCCTGTCCCTCGACTGGTACGAGGGCGACGGTCTCGGTGCGGTGGACCTGTGCCACGCGGCCTCCGGCGGCCCAGCCGCCCTGCCCGGCCTGCTCGCCCGGCACTTCTTCGGCGTACCGCTGCTGATCACCGAGTACGGGGTCCAGCTGCGGACGCACTATCTGACCGCCCCGGAATCCGCCCCGGCCGTACGGGCCCTGCTCGCCGCCTTCCACGGCCTGCTCGCCGCCGAGACCTACCGGCGGGCCGCCGTGATCACACCCGGCAACACCCACGCCCGCCGCTGGCAGGAGCGCTGCGGAGCCGGCCGCGACAAGCTGCGCACGGTCTACCCGGGGATGGACGCGGCACCGTTCACCGAGGTGGGCGAGGCGCCGGACGATGCGGACCCCGGCACCCTCGTGTGGGTCGGCCGGGTGGAACCCGCCAAGGACCTCGTATCCCTGCTGCACGCCTTCGCCGAGGTCCGCAAGGACGAGCCGCGGGCACGCCTGCGTATCGTCGGCGCCGCGTCCGGGCCCGAGGGCGCGGCCTACCTCGCCCACTGCCGGGGCCTGGCCGCACAGCTCTTCCCCGACGAGGCCGTGGGACCGCACGCCGTCGGGGACAACCCCGTGTCCTTCGAGGAGATCGGCGGCCCTGACCTCCCGTCCCCCGCCGACGCCTACGCCTCCGGCGCCGTCGTCGTGCTCTCCAGCGTCGTCGAGGGCTTCCCGGTCGGCCTGGTCGAGGCGATGTTCTGCGGACGCGCGACGGTGTCCACGGATGTCGGGGCGGTGGTGGAGGTGATCGGCGGCACCGGACTCGTCGTACCGCCGCGCAATCCGCGGGCGCTCGCAGAGGCGTGCGTGACGCTGCTGCGCGACCCAGAGCGTCGTGCGCGCCTCGGTGCCGCCGCTCGCGCCCGTGCACTCGAACTGTTCACCGTCGAGCAGAACATCGCGGCATTTCACGGCATTTACCTGGAGATCCTTTCCCGTAGCCCGGTCCACCGCGTCGTCCTCGACGACACCGGCGATCCCCTGCCGTTCGCCGCACCTGCCGAGGCCCAGATGCCCGGTCGCTGGACCGACCCCGCTCCGGCCATGGTCGTCACCCGTGGCGGTCCCGGCTGGGTGGCGGATGCCCCGGTCCGGGCCACGAGACCGGTCCCCGCCACCGAGGGGGCGCGATGAGCGGCCTGGGCGAACTGGACCGCCCCGAGACCCCGGGCAGCCCCGGCGCCTGGGACGAACGGTCTCGCGCGTGCCTGACGCCGAGCGGGGCGGGCGAGCCGGACGCCGGGCAGTTCTCGGCTCCCCGGAGCCCGGACGCCGGGCCCGGCGCGGCGCTCGGCGGGCCGGACGCGAGACACGGCGCGGGCACGCCCGTCGCCCGCCGCGGCGGCGCCGACCCCGTCAAGGCCCTGATGCACCGGCACCGCGAGCTGTGCGAACGGGCCGTGGACCCCCTGGAGATCGCTGCCGGCCTGGAGGCGCACGGCGTCACCGACCGGACCGCCGCCCGCTTCCGGCACCGGGACGTCTTCTCCCTCGCCGAGGAGATGTTCGCCCGCGTCCCGCGCGACGGCGACACCGTGCCGCAGGGTCCGGCCCCCGCCCCGCCGACGCCCCGGCCGCACGCCGCGTGGGTCGTCCTCACCCTGCTCCCCGGCGTGCTCTGCGCCGCCGCGGTCGCCGGCCTGCGCCTCACCGACGGCCGGTCCCGCCTGATCGTGGCCGTCGTCGGCACGCTCGCCGTGACCCTGGCCGTCCGCGCGGCGCTCCGCCGCGGTCCGCTGAGCACCGGCCGCGCCCGGCCGGACGGCAACACCACCTGGACGGTCTGCTGGCTTCTCGGCTACGCCCTGCTCGGCGACGGACTGCTCCGTGCGGCCCTCCGCGGGGGCCCCGACCACTTGCCCACGGGCGCGGCGGACGGCCACTGGCCGGTCGCGACCGCCTCGATGGCGGCCCTCGCCCTGGCCTGCGCACCCGCCGCCTGGAGCGCCCACCTGTTCACCGGACGGGTCCGCCGCAGGCTGGCGACCAGCCGCGGCCTGCAGGACTTCTCGGCGTCCGCGCGTCCCCTGCTGCTCGGCACGTTCACCCTGTTCCTCGCCGCCCTGACGGCCCTCCTCTCCGTCACCGGCGCGGCCCTGGGCGAGCCCGCCGCCCACCCCCAGGTCCTCACCCTGGGCGCCCTGCTCCTGCTCGCCCGCCTCCTCACCGTCCACGGCTTCACCCACGCCCCGGCGCTCGTGCTCACCGCCGCGGCGACGGTCGAGGCAACCGCCCTGGCCAGCCTCTTCGCCGGGCGCCTTCCCGGCTGCGGCTCCCTGGCCGTGCCCGTCCAGGCCCTCGTCAGCGCGTGGGGCGCCGGCGCCGTCCCGACCGCGGCGTGCGGGGCCGGAGCACTGGCCCTCCTCCTGCACGCCGTCCGCCGCCTGACGAGCGCCTCGGCCCACGCACCGACGGAGCACCCGTGACGCCCGCACCCCTGACGACCGCCTCCGCGATCACGGCACCGGCGACAACCGTCTCCGCGAAGGGCGTATCCGTGACGGCCGTATCCGTGACGGCCGTATCCGTGACGGCCGCCTCCGCGATCACCGCACCGGTGGCGACCGCATCCGTGGTGACCGCCTCCGCGATCACCGCACTGGTGGCGACCGCCTCCGTGACGGCCGCCTCCGTGGCGACCGCATCCGTGACCACCGCACCGGCGACGGCCGCACCGGCGACGGCCGGACCTGTGATCACCGTGCATCTCGGACTACCCCCGGCAGGCCGCCGCAGGCGCGCTCGTGCCTCCCTGCCCCCCTGCCACCCCCTGCCCCCCTCTGAAGGAGAACCTCACATGACCACCTCCCGACCCGACGCCTCGGCCCCGGGAGCCGCCCGATGAGAGTCCTGCTGATCGGAGCCAACGGCTACATCGGCCGCTTCGTCGCCGACCGCCTGCTCGCCGACCCGGCCGTCCAGCTCACCGCGCTCGGGCGTGGCGATGACGCCGACGTCCGCTTCGACCTCGCCAGCGGCAGCCCCGGCGCCCTCACCCGGTTCCTCGACGCCGTCCACCCCGGCGTCGTGGTCAACTGCGCCGGCACCACGCGAGGCGGCGCCCGGGAACTGACCCGGCACAACACCGTCGCCGTCGCCACCGTCTGCGAGGCCCTGCGCCGCAGCGGCTGCGGAGCCCGGCTGGTGCACATCGGCTGCGGCTCGGAGTACGGCCCCAGCCAGCCCGGCTCCTCCACCGCGGAGGACGCCGTACCCCGCCCCGGCGGTCCCTACGGCGTCAGCAAGCTCGCCGCGACGGAACTGGTCCTCGGCTCCGGACTGGACGCCGTCGTCCTGCGCGTCTTCTCGCCCGCCGGCCCCGGCACCCCGGCCGGCTCCCCGCTGGGCCGCCTCGCCGAGGCCATGCGCCGCGCCATGCAGTCCGGCGACGGCGAACTCCGGCTCGGCGGCCTCGGCGTCCAGCGGGACTTCGTGGACGTCCGCGACGTGGCGCGGGCCGTCCACGCGGCCTCCCTCTCCGCGGCGCAGGGCGTCATCAACATCGGCTCCGGACGTGCCGTCCGCCTCCGCGACGCCGCCGCCACCCTCGCGCGCGTGGCCGGCTACGGCGGTGCCCTGCACGAACTCGACGGCCCGCACGGCAGCCCGCTGCGGGCGCCCATCGGCCACCCCCGCACCGAGGCCCTGGGTCTGCGAGCCGAGAGCCACCTGCGCTCCGACGGCCACCTGCGCTCCGACGGCCACCTGCGGACCGAGGGCCACGTGCGCCCGGACGCCGATCACGTGCCCCCGGTCGCGTACCCGTACCCCGACGGCTGCGGCAGCTGGCAGCAGGCCGACGTGCGCACCGCGCGCGACCGCCTCGGCTGGCGGCCCCGGATCAACCTCGAAGAGTCCCTCGCCGACATCTGGATGGAGGCGGCATGCCGTATCTGACCAGCACCACAGCAGGCACCGCGAGCACCGACGTCCGTACCCGCCTCGGCGTCCCCGGCCTGGCCCACCCCCTCCTGGCCCCGGCCGAGTGGGCGGAACTCGCCCGTCCCGGCACGCCCCTGCACTGGGTCGTCCTCGACGTCGCCGACGGCCCCGGCGCCCAGCCCGACCCGCACTGCCTGGAGGCGGCCGGCCGTCTGCGCAACGCGGGCATCCGCGTCCTCGGACGGCTCGACGCCGCGTACGGCGCCCGCACCTTCGGCGAACTGGTCTCCGACGCGCACCGGTACCAGGACTGGTACCGCACCGACGGCTTCCTGCTCGACCGGTGCCCCGCCGACCAGGTCTCGCTCTCCGAGGTCCGCCGCACGGTCACCACCCTGCGGATGATCCGTGACGACGCCCACATCGTCCTCGGCCACGGCACCCATCCGTACCCCGGCTACCTGGAGGCCGCCGACCAACTGGTCACCTTCTCCGGCCCCTGGAGCGACTACCGCTGGTCCCAGGTGGCCGAGTGGACCGCGGACCACCCGCCCGAGCGCTTCTGCCACTTCGTCCACGGCGTGCCCGGACCGCACCTGGAGGAGGCGCTGCGCATCGCCCGCTGGCAGGGCGCCGCGACGATCTACTTCACCGACCGCACGGACCGCGGCGGCCGCGCCGACCCCTGGGACACCATGCCCGGCTACTGGGACGACATCGTCTCGCGTGTCGGGACGGGTGTCTCGGAATGAAAAAGCGCATGGCAGTGTTACGGGGAGAACAACCGTAATGATTGACCGACCAACGGAGTCCCCGTGTCGCTGCCACCCCTGGTCGAGCCGGCCGCCGAGCTCACCGTAGACGAGGTCCGCAGGTACTCCCGCCACCTGATCATCCCCGACGTGGGGATGGACGGGCAGAAGCGGCTGAAGAACGCCAAGGTGCTCTGTGTGGGCGCCGGCGGCCTGGGCTCGCCGGCGCTGATGTACCTCGCCGCCGCGGGCGTCGGCACCCTCGGCATCGTGGAGTTCGACGAGGTCGACGAGTCGAACCTGCAGCGCCAGATCATCCACAGCCAGTCCGACATCGGCCGCTCCAAGGCCGAGTCCGCCCGCGACTCCGTCAAGGGCATCAACCCGTACACGAACGTGATCCTTCACGAGGAGCGGCTCGAGGCCGACAACGTGATGGAGATCTTCAGCCAGTACGACCTGATCGTCGACGGCACGGACAACTTCGCGACCCGCTACCTGGTCAACGACGCCTGCGTGCTGCTGAACAAGCCGTACGTCTGGGGTTCGATCTACCGCTTCGACGGCCAGGCCTCCGTCTTCTGGTCCGAGCACGGTCCCTGCTACCGCTGCCTCTACCCGGAGCCCCCGCCGCCCGGCATGGTCCCCTCCTGCGCCGAGGGCGGCGTGCTCGGTGTGCTGTGCGCGTCCATCGGCTCCATCCAGGTCAACGAGGCCATCAAGCTCCTCGCCGGCATCGGCGAGCCGCTGGTCGGCCGCCTGATGATCTACGACGCCCTGGAGATGCAGTACCGCCAGGTGAAGGTCCGCAAGGACCCCGACTGCGCGGTCTGCGGCGAGAACCCCACCGTCACCGAGCTCATCGACTACGAGGCCTTCTGCGGCGTCGTGTCCGAGGAGGCCCAGGCGGCGGCGGCCGACGCCACGATCACTCCCAAGCAGCTCAAGGAGTGGATCGACGACGGCGAGAGCATCGACATCATCGACGTCCGCGAGCCGAACGAGTACGAGATCGTCTCCATTCCGGGCGCCCGGCTGATCCCGAAGAACGAGTTCCTCATGGGCGCTGCCCTGGAGGACCTCCCGCAGGACAAGAAGATCGTCTTGCATTGCAAGACGGGTGTCCGCAGTGCGGAAGTCCTCGCGGTCCTCAAGTCCGCCGGCTTCGCGGACGCCGTCCACGTGGGCGGCGGCGTGATCGGCTGGGTCAACCAGATCGAGCCGGACAAGCCCGTGTACTGAACCGTGCCGCCGGTGTCCGGAGCCGCGATCGGCTCCGGCCCGCACCCCGGTCTCCGGACGGCGGGGGTTTCGGGCACCGCAGGTGCCCGAGGCCCCCGCCGTCGTCACGGGCGGTGCCGCCGTCGTCGACAGGGGCGCTACGAGCAGACCTTGCCGTCCTCGGGCACCGTTCCCTTCAGCAGATAGGCGTCGACCGTGGAGTCGACACAGTCGCTCCCGCTGCCGTACGCGCCGTGTCCCTGGCCCTTCCAGGTCAGCATCACACCGACGCCCTCGCCCAGCTCGTCCGCCATCCTGCGCGCGCCCTCGTAGGGGGTGGCCGGGTCGCCGGTGTTGCCGACCACCAGCAGCGGGTCCGCGCCGGGCGCGCTCACCTCCGGTGTCTCGTGCTGACCGGCCACCGGCCAGTCGCGGCACCAGCCGGCCGTGTCCCACCCCAGGAAGGCACCGAACACGGGCGAGATCTTCTCGAACTTCGGCAGCAGCTTCTTGGTCTCCTCCAGGGTCGGCCGCTGCTTGGCGTCCAGGCACGATATGACCCGCTGGGAGTGCGTCGTCGTGCCGTAGTTCCCCGACGGGTCCCGCTCGTTGTAGCCGTCGGCGAGCGCCAGCAGTTCCGTGCCGTCGCCCTCCTCGGCCGCCTCCAGCGCGCTGGTCAGCGCGGGCCAGCTGCTCTTGCTGTACAGCGGCAGCACGATTCCGGTGAGCGCCAGCGTCTGCGTCAGCTTCCGCTCCCCGGACGACGTCGGCAGCGGTTCCGCGTCGAGCCGCTTCAGCAGGTCGGCGATCTTCCGTGATCCCCGCGCCGGGTCCTGCCCGGTCGACTTCAGATACTCGTCGAGTGCGCGCTGGAAGCCCCTGGCCTGGTTCTCCGCGTGGCCGAAGGTGTCGGCGGTCGGGTCGACGACCGCGTCCAGGACCATCCGCCCCACGTTCTCCGGGAACAGGTGGGCGTAGACACCGCCGAGTTCGGTGCCGTAGGAGATGCCGAAGTAGTGCATGGCCTTGTCGCCCAGCACATGGCGCATCAGGTCCATGTCGCGGGCCGTGTCCGTGGTCGACACGTGCGCCATCAGCTTTCCGGCCGACCGCTCGCAGTCCTGGCCGAAGTCGGCCGCGTCCTCCAGATACGCCCGCTCCTCGGCCGTCGTGTCCGGCGTGGCGTCCACCGACTCGGCGGCCTGGATCTCCCGGTCGCTGCGGCAGCGGATGCCTTCGCTGGCGGCGACTCCGCGCGGGTCCCAGCTGACCAGGTCGTACCGCTCGTGCAGCGACGAGACGACGTCGCCGTACGACGGCATCATGGACACGCCCGAGCCGCCGGGGCCGCCGAAGTTGAACAGCAGTGAGCCGATCCGCTGGTCGCCGCGGGCCTTGGACCTGATCAGCGCCAGGCCGATCGTCTCGCCCTCCGGCTTCGTCCAGTCCAGCGGCACCTTGAGCGTGGCGCACCGCCAGTCGCCACCGGGCGCGGGAGAGTCCTCCGTGCCCTTGCAGCGGCTCCAGTCGAGCTTCTGCTCGGTCAGTGAGGACGGGACTCCCGAGGGCGCGGCGGCCGGCGGCCGGGCGGCCCCGGTGTCGTCGGTGTCCTTGTCCTCGCCGGACGAGCCCCCGCTGCAGCCCGCCGTCAGCAGTGCGGCGGCGGCCGTCAGAGCCGTCCACCGTACGAAACGCGCCATGTGCACTCCCCCTCGCAGGCCGTCCGCACCGTGCGGCGGATGGCGGTCATGCCATGGTAGGCGGACCGGGAGTCAGCCGCTGCGGCCTGTGGATAACGTTCTGACCTGCTGATTCACCCGGACTCGGGTTTCAGGAGCAGACCGTTCCGGTCGCCGGCACCCGCCCGTCGAGCAGATAGCCGTGCACCGCGTCCTGCACGCACCTGTTCTTGCTGTCGTAGGCGCCGTGCCCCTGACCCCGGTACGTCAGCTCGACGCCGACGCCTTCGCCCAGTGCCCGCACCATCCGCCGCGCGCCCTCATAGGGCGTGGCCGGGTCGCCGGTGTTGCCGATCACCAGGATCGGCGGCGCTCCTGGCGCACTGACGTCGGGGTGGTCGGCGGCGCCAGCCACCGGCCAGTCGGTGCAGCTGAGCAGGGACCAGGCGAGGTAGTCGCCGAACACGGGGGAGGCGGCGCGGAACTCGGGCAGCTGCCGCTCCACGTGTGCGGGGTCGTAGCGCGGTTTGTCGTCGGCGCAGTTGATGGCGACGTTGGCCGCGGCGATGTTGCTGTACTCGCCGTTCTCGTTGCGGCCGTTGAGCGCGTCCGACAGTGCCATGAGGATCTGTCCCTCGCCGCCGTACGCCTGCTCCAGACCCTCGGTGAGGTACTCCCAGAAGTCCTGCGAGTACAGCGCCTGCGCGATGCCGCTGGTCGCGGCGGTCTGGGTGAGTTCGCGGGGGAAGATGCCGGGGATCGGGCTGCGGTCGAGGTCGCGCAGCAGCCGGGCGATGCGGTCCTTGACGTCCTGGGCGCTGTCGCCGACCGGGCAGTCCTCCACCTGGGAGGTGCAGTGCTCCGCGTAGTTGTCGAGCGCCCGCTGGAACCCCTTCGCCTGCCCGAGGGAGCCCTCCTCCGGCGTCTGAGTCGGGTCGACGACGGCGTCGAAGACGGCGCGCCCCACGTTCTTCGGGAACAGGTGGGCGTAGACGCCCCCGAGTTCGGTGCCGTAGGAGATGCCGAAGTAGTGCAGCTTGTCGTCGCCGAGCACCTGTCGCATCAGGTCCATGTCGCGGGCCGCGTCGGTGGTGCGCACGTGCGGCAGGATCCGTGCCGAGTTCTCCTCGCAGGCGGAGTTGAACTCCTCGGTGTCGTCGACCAGCTCGGTGCGTTCGGCGGCGTCGTCCGGCGTGGCGTCCTGCTGGAAGTAGATGTCGAGCTGCTTGTCGCTCAGACAGTGCACCGGCGCGCTGCGGCCGACTCCGCGCGGGTCGAAGCTGACCAGGTCGTAGCGGGTGCGCAGCTTCTCGTAGTCCTGGCCGAACGCGGGCAGGGTGGTGACGCCCGAGCCGCCCGGGCCGCCGAAGTTGAAGATGAGCGAGCCGATCCGGCGGCTGTCCTCACCGCTCGCCCGCGCGCGGATCAGCTCGATGCCGATGGTGTCGCCCTCGGGGTCGTCCCAGTCGAGGGGGGCCTTCATCGTGGCGCACTGCCACTCTTCGCCGTCGGGCAGCGGAGTGGGGGCCGGTCCGCCGCCCTGGGCCTCGGACGGTGCCGGACAGTCCTTCCAGCTGAGCTGCTGCCCGGTCAGGTCCTCCTCGTCGCCGGAGTCGTCGCTGCACCCCGCCAGCGAGGCGGAGAGCAGTACGGCGGTGGCGGTGAGGGCGGCGGCGCCCAGCCGGGAAGGTTTCGGCATACCCCCATCGTGCGCCCGTGTGGCGCGGGCCGCCCGGGGCGCGAGCCCGTACGAGCGACCCGACCGCTCCAGGCCCGCTACAGCGCTTCCTTCCTCGTCAGGTGGTTGAAGGCCAGCCACCCCGGCAGTACCGGCAGCCACAGCGTCAGCAGCCGGTACAGCAGTACGGCCGGGGCGGCCACCTCGCTGGGGAGGCCGACGGCGATCAGACCGACGGTCAGGGTCGCCTCCACCGCGCCCACACCACCCGGTGTCGGTGCCGCGGAGCCCAGCGCGTTGCCGGCGAGGAAGACGACGGCGACACTGGCGAGGCTTATCGACGTGGTCTCGTCGCCGAACGCCCGGACCGAGGCGTCCAGGCACATCACGAAGCAGGCGGTCAGCAGCAGCATGCCGCCGATGCCGGTGATCAGCTTCTGCGGCCGCTGCAGCACGTCGAGCATGCGCGGCACGACGCCGGCGAAAAGCGACCGCACGCGCGTGACGACGAATTTCCGCAGGAACGGCACCGAGGTGACCACCAGGACGAGCACGGCCACCGTCAGCAGGCCCGCGATGACCGTCCGGGACGGCGACAGCGAGGGCGTCTTCTCGATGCCCGTCAGGTAGCCGAAGGCCAGCAGCATGATGATGTGGGCGCCGAGCCCGAACAACTGCGACGCGCCGACACTCGCCACCGCGAGCCCCGGCCGCACCCCCGCGCGCTGCAGGAAGCGCGTGTTCAGGGCGACGCCGCCGATCGCCGCCGGGGCGACGATCTTCACGAACGACCCGGCGACCTGGGCGGCCACGGTGCGCAGGAACGGCACCCGCTCGGGCACGAACCCCAGCAGCGCCAGGGCCGCCGCGAAGTAGCTCGCCGCCGAGAACAGCGCCGCCGCGGCCACCCAGCCCCACTCGGCGTTCGCGATCAGCGGCCCGAACTCGATGTGCGTGAGCTGGGTCAGCAGGAAGTACGCGCCGATCGCACCGGCGATGAAGCTGATCAGGGTGCGCGGCCGGATCCGCTCCAGGCGGGCCGGCTCGATGAGCGCCTGCGGCCTGATGCGCAGCACCTCGTGCCGGATCTGGGTGAGCAGGTCCTCCTCGCGCGCCCCGTCCAGAGCCTCGTCGATGGCCCGCTTCTCGGCCCGGGCCTCCGCCCGTACGGCCTTCTTGTCGGGCTTGTCGGCGACCGGGCCGGCTTCTTCCCCGGCCGCCTCCAGCCGGGCCTGCTTGGCCTGCCGGGACGCCTCCAGGACCGCCTCCCGCTGGCGCTGGGCGCGCTCCCGGCCCAGTTTGCGCAGTGTCGCGCGCGTGGAGCGGCTGAGCGCGATGGGCTGCAGCATCGGCAGGCAGTCCGCCACGGCGTCGGGCCCGAGCACGCTCACCGCCGAGGCCACCGCTCGCTCGGCGCCCACCCGCAGGCCGAGCGTCACCAGGAGCTGGGAGATGTCCATGCGCAGCAGCAGATCACCGGCGGCGATCTCGCCGGTGCGCAGGTCGGTGATGCTCACCGTGCCGGAACGATCCACCAGAATCGCGTCGCCGACCAGCCTGCGGTGGGCGATGCGCCGAGACTGCAGCGCCCGCACCTGCTGCCAGGTGTCGCGCAGCAGATCGTCGGTGATCTCCTCGTCCGCCAGCGAGTCGAGGCTCCGCCCGCCGGTGTGCTCGTAGACCAGCATCACCGCGTCGGGGCCCAGCTCCGAGGTCGCGATCAGCTTCGGGGCGTTGGCACCGGCCGCGATCGCCGCGTAGGCGAGCAGCGCCTCCTGCTCCAGCGCCTGGCGCAGGGACTGGATGCTGCTGCGGGTGGCGAAGCCGCGCAGGGTGAGGTTGCGCCACGCGCGGTAGAAGAAGCCCTGCGCCTGCTGTTCCCGGTCGACCACCGTCACGTCCAGCGGTGGGCCGTTCTCCAGCGTCACGAAGTAGCGTCGGCCGCGGTCGCCGATCTCCGCCGTGTCCGACGGGGCCTCTTCGCGGGAGGCGCTGACCGGTCGGAAACCGACCGTCCGCAGGCCCCCCATCAGCGTCCGCCCCGTGGGGCGCACGTTGGGCGAGCCGACCGCGTACAACGTGCCGTACGCCACGGTCCAGCCGATCAGCACCGTCAGGATGATCGAGAACGGCGTCGTGTAGCCGGTGACGAGCATCGAGAAGGCGTCGAGGAGCAGCACGATCCACAGCACCGCGCGCCACCGGGGTCTGCGGGACATGCCGACCGCGGTCATGTAGGCGATCACCGGCGCCAGGTAGCCGTGCACCGGGTCGGTGAGGGCGTTGACGTCACCGGGGGAGGGCTGGGTGAGCGCCTCCTGGATGGAGCCGGGGGCGGCTTTGGCGACCCACAGGTCGGTGGCGAGGGTCACTCCGTGGGCGAGGACAGCGGCGAGCACGCCGTCGGCGATCCGCAACCCGTCCCGTTTGATCAGCCGCTCGATCGCGAAGGCGACCGGTACCAGGAGGATCGCGATGCTGGACGCCAGACCGGCGATCTTGATGAACAGGTCGGGCGCCTGACCCGTGCCCTTGTTGATGTCCTGTTCGAGGCCCGAGGTGGTGCCGTGCGCGAACGCGGCGATCCCGAGCAGGACCACCACGCCGAGCAGGCCCACCAGGAGCCGCATGAGGTCGGACGGGCGGTGCACGCGCGCGGGAAGGAGCGGTTCGTCGCCTTCCACTTCGTCGATGTGCGCGGTCTCGGAGTGGTCGGCGCCCGGTGTGGTGCTTCCTCCGCTGCCGTACCCCTCGGGTCGGATATCCGTCTTGTCGGACGTTTCGCCGGCCGGGTGGGCGGCCCCAGGGCGCGTCGAAGCCTCAGAGGTGCCCTCCGGGTCCCCGGAGCCCCCGGGCTGCACACCCTGCTGCTTCATCGTCTCTTCGCGCTCTCGTATCACTGGTCACCGCCCGCACGATGGTGGCATGCCGCACCGACACTCGCGGGCATCAGGGTGGACAAGCGGGGCCGCACAGTCTGCCCGAACCCCCGCGCGGGGGCGAGGCGTGCGGACCGCCGCGAGTGCGTCGCACTGTCGGTGCGGTGCGGCAGGATGAGGCGGATGAGCGAGCAGATTCTGCCGGGCGGCGCCCGTCCGGAGCATCCGGAACATCCGGACGAAACCCTTCCGGTGCGTGGGGGCGATGTCCGTCCGGATCACGGGGACGCCGACGCGCTGCCGGAGTACGCCGAGCGGGTCCTGGACGTCACCGAGCTGATCCCGCCCGGCCGCGTCATGACGTATGGGGACGTGGCCGAGTGGCTCGGCGAGGGCGGCCCCCGGCAGGTCGGCCGGGTGATGTCCCTCTACGGCGGGGGTGTCCCGTGGTGGCGCGTCGTCCGCGCGGACGGCCGTCTGCTGCCGGGGCACGAACTGGAGGCGCTCCAGCAGTACAGGGCGGAGGGTACGCCCCTGAAGGATGCGGGCAGGGCTGCGGAGGGCCACCTGCCGCGACTCGACATGAGACGAGCGCGGTGGGACGGCGGCGAGCACGCGCAGGGTCACACCTGACAGCTTCCGGCATCGGACGGCTCGTTGTGTGGCCCGTGATCCGTTTGAGGGAACCGGGACAGAACGGGCACCGCTTTGGCATGGCGTACGTTCGTGGTGCGAGGGGCTCAGGTGCCAGGAGCGTCCGGAGGGAAGAAGCGGAAGCCCTGCTTCCGTCCGCTCCGTCGGCGTAGCGTCGGCTGCACGTGTCCCCCTCACCCCGCGGCCACCGCCAACCACGCAGGGCGGTCGTTCCACCAGCACACCCACCAGGACCGGCGAACCACGTGAGCTCCTCTTCCTCCACCAGGCACCCGTCGCACCACCGAGTGCGACAGGGGACCCGTGGCGCCTACCGTCTGGTCCGTACCCCGCCCACGCGAGTGGATCCCCCTCATCTGGACGCCGCCCAGCGCGCCGTGGTTGACCACCCCACCGGCCCGCTGCTCGTTCTCGCAGGCCCGGGCACCGGAAAGACCACCACCCTCGTCGAGTCCGTGGCCGCCCGGATCGCCCGGGGCGGCGACCCCGCGCGGATCCTGGTGCTCACCTTCAGCCGCAAGGCGGCCGTCGAGCTGCGGGACCGCATGGCACTGCGCATAGGGGCGGCGCACGCTCCACGGGCGACCACGTTCCACTCGTTCGGTTACGCCCTCGTCCGCGCCCACCAGGACAGCGACCTGTTCGTGGAGCCACTGCGGCTGCTGTCCGGCCCCGAGCAGGACGTGACCGTGCGGGAGCTGCTCGCCGGCCAGGCCGACCTGGAGCGGCTCGGGCTCGCCCACGTGCGCTGGCCCGACGACCTGCGCGCGTGCCTGACCACCCGCGGCTTCGCCGACGAGGTCCGCGCGGTCCTCGCCCGCAGCCGCGAGCTGGGCCTCGGCCCGCAGGCCCTGGAGGCCTTCGCCCGACGCATCGGCCGCCCCGACTGGCGTGCCGCGGCCGCGTTCCTCGCCGAGTACCTCGACGTGCTCGACCTCCAGGGCGTGCTCGACTACGCGGAACTGGTCCACCGCGCGGTGCTCCTCGCCGGCCGTCCCGAGGTCGCCGACCGCCTTGCCGCGCAGTACGACGCCGTGTACGTCGACGAGTACCAGGACACCGACCCGGCCCAGGTACGGCTGCTGCACGCCCTGGCCGGCGGCGGCCGGACCCTCGTCGCGTTCGGGGACCCCGACCAGTCGATCTACGCCTTCCGCGGCGCGGACGTGAACGGCATCCTCGACTTCCCGCACGCCTTCCCGCGCGCGGACGGCCGCCCGGCGCCCGTCGAGGTGCTGCGGACCTCCCGCCGCTCCGGGGCCGGTCTGCTGGCCGCCACCCGCCTGCTGACTCAGCGCATGCCGCTGCCCCGCCTCCCCGCCGGCAAGGCACGCGCGCACCGGGATCTCACCCCGGTACGGGAAGGGGGCCGCGTCGAGGTGTACACGTACCCGACGCCCGGCACCGAACTGGACAACATCGCCGACATCCTGCGCCGGGCCCATCTGGAGGACGGCGTCCCCTGGAGCGAGATGGCCGTCCTGGTGCGCGCCGGCTCCCGCACCATCCCGGTGGTCCGCCGCGCCCTCACCGCCGCCGGCGTTCCCCTGGACATCGACGGCGACGACCTCCCGCTGCGCCACGAACCGGCGGTCGCCCCGCTGCTGACGGCACTGCGCGCGGTGGCTGCGGCGGCAGCGGCGACGGTCGGCGCGGAGGAGGCTGCGCAGGACGAGGGTGCTTTGCAGGATGAGGGTGCTTCGCCGGGCGAAGGTGCTTCGCCTGGCGGGGGCGCTTCGCCGGGCAGGGTGGAGGATGCTTCCCAGGGCGGGACGGAGCCCGGTGACGGGCCCGAGGGGCCGGAGCCGTGCTGGCTCGACACCGAAACCGCCCTCACTCTGCTCACCTCGCCCCTCGCCGGCATGGACGCCGCCGACCTGCGCCGCCTCGGCAGGGCGCTGCGCGAGGAGGAGCGGGCCGCGGGCAACGCGTTGCCGCCGCCCTCGGACGAACTGCTCGCGCGGGCGCTGGCCGAACCGGAGCGGCTGGCCGTGCACGACCCCGGGTACGCCCGCGGTGCTCAGCGACTCGGCGCGCTGCTCCGCAAGGCCCGCGAGCGCCTCGCCGGCGGCGGCACCGCCGAGGAGGCACTGTGGGACCTGTGGGAGGGCACGCCGTGGCCCACCCGCCTGGAACGGGCCGCCCGGCGCGGCGGCGCCGCGGGACGCAACGCCGACCGGGACCTCGACGCCGTGTGCGCGCTGTTCGCGACCGCCGCGCGGGCGGAGGAGCGCACCGGCGGCCGGGGCGCCCTGAACTTCCTGGAGGAGATCGAGGCCGAGGACATCGCCGCCGACACCCTCACCCGCCGCGCCGTCCGCCCCGACGCCGTCCGCCTGATGACCGCGCACCGCGCCAAGGGACTGGAATGGCGGCTGGTGGTCGTCGCGGGTGTCCAGGAAGGTCTCTGGCCGGACCTGCGCCGGCGCGGCTCCCTGCTGGAGGCCGACCGGATCGGCCGTGACGGACTCGCCGAACCCCTCACGCCCGGCGCGCTGCTCGCGGAGGAACGCCGCCTGTTCTACGTGGCCGCCACTCGCGCGCGTGAACGTCTCGTCGTGACCGCCGTGAAGGCACCGGCCGACGACGGCGACCAGCCCTCCCGGTTCCTCACCGAACTCGGCGTCGAACCGAAGGACGTCACGGGCCGCCCACGCCGCCCCCTGTCCGTGGCGGCGCTCGTCGCCGAGCTGCGTGCCACGACGGTCGACCCGCGCGTCTCCGACGCCCTGCGGGAGGCCGCCGCCCGCCGCCTGGCCCGCCTCGCCGCCCTCACCGACGAGGACGGCCGCCCGCTGGTGCCATCAGCCCACCCCTACCGCTGGTGGGGCATGTTCGAGCCGACCGAGTCCAAGGTGCCGCTGCGCGACCGCGACCAGCCCGTCGTACTCTCCGGCAGCGCTCTGGACCAGCTCGCCAACACCTGCGCGCTGCAGTGGTTCCTCGGCCGCGAGGTGAAGGCCGACGCGCCCGCCACCGCCGCGCAGGGTTTCGGCAACGTGGTGCACGTCCTCGCCGACGAGGTCGCCTCCGGGCGCACCCCGGCCGACCTCGCCGTCCTCATGGAGCGCCTGGACTCGGTGTGGAACGCGCTCGCCTTCGACGCGCCGTGGAAGTCCGAGCAGGAGAAGGCCAACGCGCGCGTGGCGCTCGAGCGCTTCCTGAAGTGGCACGTCATGGACCGCACCGGACGGACACCGGTGGCCAGCGAACACGATTTCGACGTGACCATCGCGGCGGGCGACTACGAGGTCCGCATCCGCGGCCAGATGGACCGGGTCGAGGCCGACGGCGAGGGCCGCGCGTACGTCGTCGACTTCAAGACCGGCAAGCAGGCGCCCAGCTCCAAGGAGGTGGATCGCCATCCCCAGCTCGCGGTCTACCAGCTCGCCGTCCGCGAGGGCGCCGTCGACGAGGCCTTCGACGGGGCTCGCCCAGCACCGGGCGGCGCCGAGCTGGTCCAGCTCCGTCAGGGCGCGGCCAAGCGGGACGGCGGCGAGACGCTGCCCAAGGTCCAGGCGCAGGATGCTCTGGAGGGGGCAGCGGGGGAGTGGGTCGGCGACCTGCTGGCCACAGCCGCCGGCAAGGTCCTCGACGAGCGCTTCGCCCCGACCACCGGCCAGCACTGCACGCACTGCGCGTTCCGGGCGTCCTGCAGCGCACGGCCCGAGGGACGGCACGTGGTCGAGTGAGCCGAGCCGGCCCCGACGCCACCTGCGACCGACGCGGCCGGGCAGGGCCTGTGACCGGGGTGAGCCGGTACGGCCAGGTGTGGTCCGGGCCCGGCTGGGTTGGCGCGGCCAGGTGTGGTCCGTGCGTGGTTGGGTTGGTGCGGCCAGGTGTGGTCCGTGCCCAGTTGGGTTGGTGCGGCCAGGTGTGGTCCGTGCCCAGTTGGGTTGGTGCGGCCAGGTGTGGTCCGTGCGTGGCTGGGTCGGTGCGGCCCGGTGTGGTCCGTGCCCGGCTGAGCAGGTGCGCCCCTGGGGCGGCCCCGCGACGGGCTGAGCTGACGCGGTCGGCGTGATCGTGACCCGTGACCGGCGTGACACATCGCACCCACCGTGCCGACCTGCGCTTCTTCCGGCCCGCCGGGTCGGTCCGGCATCCGCTGTCAGTGCCCGCCGCTAGCCTCTCTGACGTGCCCGCTCGTATCACCGACCCCGAGCAGCTCAAGGAGCTCCTCGGGATCCCGTTCACCCCGGAGCAGACGGCCTGCATCACCGCGCCGCCCGCCCCGCAGGTGATCGTGGCCGGAGCCGGGTCCGGCAAGACCACGGTCATGGCGGCACGCGTCGTCTGGCTGGTCGGCACCGGCCAGGTCGCGCCGGAACAGGTCCTCGGCCTGACCTTCACCAACAAGGCCGCCGGTGAACTGGCCGAACGGGTCCGCAAGGCGCTGATCAAGGCCGGCGTCACCGACCCGGACGTCATCGACCCGGACCATCCTCCGGGCGAACCGGTGATCTCGACGTACCACGCCTTCGCCGGCCGCCTGCTGACCGACCACGGCCTGCGCATCGGCCTCGAACCCACGTCCCGCCTGCTCGCCGATGCCACCCGCTACCAGCTCGCCGCGCGCGTACTGCGGGAAGCACCCGGCCCCTACCCGGCCCTCACCCGCTCCTTCCCCGACCTGGTCGGGGACCTGCTCACCCTCGACGCCGAGCTGGCCGAACACCTCGTACGGCCGGAGGACCTGCGTGCGTGGGACACCGGCCTCCTGCGCACCCTCGAAGGTGCCAAGCTCACCAACGCCGACCTCCGCAAGGTCCCCGAGGCCGCCTCCGCCCGCCGCGAACTCGCCGACCTGGTGATCCGCTACCGCGCCGCCAAGCGCGAACGCGATCTGCTCGACTTCGGCGACCAGATCGCCCTGTCCGCACGGCTGGCCGCACTCCCCGAAGTGGGGCGCATCCTGCGTGACGAGTTCCGCGTGGTCCTGCTCGACGAGTACCAGGACACCTCCGTCGCCCAGCGCATCCTCCTGGCGGGCCTGTTCGGCGACGGAACCGGCCACCCCGTCACCGCCGTCGGCGACCCCTGCCAGGCGATCTACGGCTGGCGCGGCGCCTCCGTCGCCAACCTCGACGACTTCCCCGAGCACTTCGCGCACGCCGACGGCCGCCCCGCCACCCGCCAGGCGCTCAGCGAGAACCGCCGCAGCGGCGGCCGCCTCCTCGACCTCGCCAACGGCCTCGCCGAGCCGCTGCGCGCCATGCACGCGGGTGTGGAGGCGCTCCGCCCGGCCCCCGGCGCCGAGCGCGACGGCACGGTCCGCTGTGCCCTGCTGCGCACCCACGCCGAGGAGATCGACTGGATCGCCGACTCCGTCGCCCACCTCGTCCGCACCGGCACCGCCCCCGGCGAGATCGCCGTCCTGTGCCGCACGGCGACCGACTTCGCCGAGATCCAGGGCGCACTGGTCGCCCGCGACGTCCCCGTGGAGGTCGTGGGCCTGTCCGGGCTGCTGCACCTGCCCGAGGTGGCCGACCTGGTCGCCGTCTGCGAGGTCCTCCAGGACCCCGGCGCCAACGCCGCCCTGGTCCGGCTGCTGACCGGACCGCGCTGGCGCATCGGGCCACGCGACCTGGCCCTGCTGGGCCGCCGCGCCCGGCTGCTCGTCACCCACGCGCGCGTGGACGGAGAGGACGACCCCGACCGCCGGCTCGCCGCGGCCGTCGAAGGCGTCGACCCGTCCGAGGTGATATCGCTCGCGGACGCCCTCGACACCTTCCTGGAAACGCCCCTGGACGGCGCGGGGGACGACGACGGGCTCCCCTTCTCGCCGGACGCGCGCGTGAGGTTCGCGCGCCTGGCCACCGAGCTGCGCGAGCTGCGCCGGTCCCTGTCCGATCCGCTGATGGACGTCCTGCACCGCGTCCTCGCCGTCACCGGCCTGGAGGTCGAGCTGTCGGCGTCCCCGCACGCCCTGGCCGCCCGCCGCCGCGAGACCCTGTCGAACTTCCTCGACGTCGCCGCCTCCTTCGCCGCGAGCGACAACGAGGCCACCCTGCTCGCCTTCCTCGGGTTCCTGCGCACCGCCGCCCAGTACGAGAAAGGGCTGGACAATGCTCTCCCCGGCGGCGAGAACACCGTCAAGGTACTGACCGCGCACAAGTCCAAGGGCCTGGAGTGGGACGTCGTCGCCGTGCCCGGACTGGTCACCGGCACGTTCCCCAGCGGCCAGGGCCGCGAGAAGTGGACCGCCCAGGGCAAGGTGCTGCCGCACGAGCTGCGCGGTGACGCCGCCACCCTGCCCGACGTCATCTCCTGGGACTCCCGCGGCCTCAAGGCCTTCCACGAGGCCATGAAGGAGCACCAGCACACCGAGGAGCTCCGCCTCGGCTACGTCACCTTCACCCGGCCCCGGTCGCTGCTCCTGGGCTCCGGCCACTGGTGGGGCCCCTCCCAGAAGAGGCCGCGCGGGCCGTCCGACTTCCTCCGGGCCCTGTACGACCACTGCGCCGCCGGCCACGGCGAGATCGAGGCCTGGGCGGACGAACCGGCCGAGGACGAGGAGAACCCGGCCCTGAGCGAGGCGGCCGCCGACCACGCCTGGCCGCTGCCCCTCGACCCGGCCGCCCTCGCCCGGCGCCGGGCCGCCGCCGACACGGTCCTGGCCCACCTGGAGGCCCTCGCCTCCCAGCAGGACGCCC
The DNA here is from genome assembly GCF_047946815.1 of Streptomyces hamibioticus. Classification (NCBI taxonomy): domain Bacteria; kingdom Bacillati; phylum Actinomycetota; class Actinomycetes; order Kitasatosporales; family Streptomycetaceae; genus Streptomyces; species Streptomyces hamibioticus. Next base: position 2,500,482 of record NZ_JBKKQY010000001.1, on the reverse strand, counting down.
ACCCCGCCGCCGTACCCGACCCGGACACGTACGAGGACCCGGACTGGCCACCGCCACCCGAGGACGACGAGGCGTTCCACGACGACCCCGTCCGCGACCCCCTCGACGGCGAGCCTCCCCTTGAGGAGGACCCCTTCCTCGACGATCTCCCCGCCGGGGACGCACCTGTTTCCCCGGAGGACCCGGCCGGCTGGGACTCCTGGACCACGGCCCGTCCGACCGTCCCGCACCAGGCGGCGGCCCCGGAGCAGGCGACCGGCCCCGACGCCCCGCGCCCCCACCCGCGCGTTCCCGAACCGGACCATGCCCCCACGCCGGACCATGCCCCGGCACCGGACCAGCCCCCCGCGCAAGACCAGCCCCCCGCACAAGACCGGGCCTCCGCGCAAGACCGGGCCCCCGCACAAGACCAGGCACTCGCGCCGGACCGGGCCGCCCCCGTACCGGACAAGGACACTCCCCTCACCCCGGAGGAAGCCCGCACCGTCGCCTCCTGGGATCGCGACCTCGACGCCCTCACCGGGGAACTCCTGCGTGCCCGCGGCAGCGTCACCGAGGTGCCGCTGCCCGTGTCCCTGACCGCCTCCCAGCTGCTGCGCCTGGCCGCCGACCCCGACGGCCTCGCCCAGGAGCTGGCCCGCCCCATGCCCCGCCCGCCGCAGCCCGCCGCCCGCCGCGGCACCCGTTTCCACGCCTGGGTCGAGGCCCGCTTCGAAGCCCTGACGCTGCCCATGCTGGAGCCCGAGGAGCTGCCCGGCAGCGACGCCGAGATCGCCGACGAGCGCGACCTGGAGGCCCTCAAGGACGCCTTCGAGCGCACCGAGTACGCCCACCGCACGCCCTACCGCGTCGAGGCGCCCTTCCAGCTCTCGATCGCCGGCCGCGTCGTACGGGGCCGTATCGACGCCGTCTACAAGGAGGGCGACGGCGCCACGGCGACGTACGAGATCGTCGACTGGAAGACCAACCGCGCCCCCACCGCCGACCCCCTCCAGCTGGCGGTGTACCGCGTGGCCTGGGCCGAGCAGCAGGGTGTGCCGCCGGAGTCGGTGTCGGCCGCGTTCCTGTACGTGCGCAGCGGCGAGGTGGTACGCCCCACGGACCTGCCGGACCGCGCCGCGCTGGAGCGTCTGCTGCGGGACGGGGCGTACGGTGACGAACCGCACGATCGGGGTGTCGGCGCGGCCCGATAGGCTCGTGACCATGAGCAAGCCCGTTGACAGTGCCGTCAGCGCCGTCCGCGCGTACGTCGCGCAGCACCGCGCCGCCTTCCTCGACGACCTCGCCGAGTGGCTGCGCATCCCTTCCGTGTCGGCCCAGCCCGACCACGCGCCCGACGTACGCCGCAGTGCCGAGTGGCTCGCCGCCAGGCTCACCGCGACCGGCTTCCCGACCGCCGAGGTCTGGGAGACGCCGGGCGCCCCGGCCGTCTACGCCGAGTGGCCCGCCGCCGACCCCAGTGCCCCCACGGTCCTCGTCTACGGGCACCACGACGTCCAGCCCGCCGCCCGGGAGGACGGCTGGGACAGCGAGCCCTTCGAGCCCGTCGTCCGCGACGGCCGTCTCTACGCCCGCGGTGCGGCCGACGACAAGGGGCAGGTGTTCTTCCACACGCTCGGCGTCCGCGCCCACCTCGCCGCCACCGGCCGCACCGCCCCGGCCGTCACCCTCAAGCTGCTGATCGAGGGCGAGGAGGAGTCCGGCTCACCGCACTTCCAGGCCCTGGTCGAGCAGCACGCCGAACGGCTCGCCGCCGACGCCGTGATCGTCTCCGACACCGGCATGTGGTCCGAGGACACCCCCACGGTGTGCACCGGCATGCGCGGCCTCGCCGAGTGCGAGATCCGGCTGCACGGCCCCGACCAGGACATCCACTCCGGCTCCTTCGGCGGCGCGGTGCCCAACCCGGCCACGGCCGCCGCCCGCCTGGTCGCCGCCCTGCACGACGAGCACGCGCGCGTGGCGATACCCGGCTTCTACGACGGTGTGATCGAACTCACCGACGAAGAACGCGCGCTCTTCGCCCAGCTCCCCTTCGACGAGCGGCAGTGGCTGCGCGCCGCCAGGTCGCACGCCGTCCACGGAGAGGACGGCTACACCACCCTGGAGCGTGTGTGGGCCCGCCCCACCGCCGAGGTCAACGGCATCGGCGGCGGCTACCAGGGCCCCGGCAACAAGACGATCGTCCCGTCCTCGGCGATGGTCAAGCTCTCCTTCCGGCTGGTCGCGGGGCAGGACCCGGAGCGGGTCGAGAAGGCCGTCCGTGAGTGGGCCGCCGGTCAGGTACCCGACGGCATCCGCTGCGAGATCACCTTCGGTGCCGCGACGCGCCCGTGCCTGACACCGCTCGGCCACCCGGCGCTGCAGTCCGTGGTCCGCGCCATGGGCCGCGCCTTCGGCCAACCCGTCCGCTTCACCCGCGAGGGCGGCTCGGGACCGGCCGCCGACCTCCAGGAGGTGCTCGGCGCACCGGTGCTCTTCCTGGGCATCTCCGTCCCCTCCGACGGCTGGCACGCTCCTAACGAGAAGGTCGAGCTCGACCTGCTCCTCAAGGGGGTGGAGGCATCCGCGTACCTGTGGGGCGACCTGGCCGAGCACTGGCGTCATGCGCCCTGAGCCCCGCCGGGCCACCCGGACCGGCAACCCGCGCGGGGCACGCCGGAAAGGCCGCCCGCGCCGCCGAGCCCTCCCGGACCCGGTCACCACCCGCCGTACGACCCGCTGAACCGCCCGCCGAAACAACCGCTGCACCGGGGGAGTTGGAAGCACCCGTGACCACCTGGACCGACCACACCGCCGACCGCCCCGTCTCACTCACCGCCCCGAGCGGCATCGACCGGGCCGCCCACCACCGGCTCGACGAAGCCTGGCTCGCGGCGGCATGGAGCCACCCGTCCACGCGCTGTTTCGTGGTCTCCGGCGGCCAGGTCCTCATCGACGAGACGCCCGACGGGCGCACCGAACTCGTCATGACCCCCTCCTTCGAGGCCCCCCTCACCGAGGCACACCGCTACTTCCTGGGCATCGACGAGGACGGCGTGAGCTACTTCGCCCTCCAGAAGGACTCGCTGCCCGGCCGCATGGACCAGTCCGCGCGCCCGGCGGGCCTGCGTGAGGCCGGGTTGCTGCTGTCGCCGCGCGACGCGGGGCTGATGGTGCACGCGGTGGGGCTGGAGAACTGGCAGCGCACCCACCGCTTCTGCTCCCGCTGCGGCGAGCGCACGGTCATCGCCGCCGCCGGCCACATCCGCCGGTGCCCCGCCTGCGGCGCCGAGCACTACCCGCGCACCGACCCGGCCGTGATCATGGCCGTCACCGACCAGCAGGACCGCATCCTGCTCGGCCGCCAGGTCCACTGGCCCGAGGGCCGCTTCTCCACGCTGGCCGGCTTCGTCGAGCCCGGTGAGTCCATCGAGCAGTCGGTGCGCCGCGAGGCCTATGAAGAGGCCGGCATCACCGTCGGCCAGGTCGAGTACGTCGCCAGCCAGCCCTGGCCCTTCCCGTCCAGCCTCATGCTGGGCTTCATGGCCCGGGCCACCTCCACCGACATCACGGTCGACGGCGACGAGATCCACGAGGCCCGCTGGTTCTCCCGCGACGAACTGACCGCGGCGTTCGAGGCGGGCGAGGTACTGCCGCCCTACGGCATCTCCATCGCCGCCCGCCTGATCGAGATGTGGTACGGCAAGCCGCTGCCGACGCGGAGTCTCGTCTGAGGCGCGACGAGCTCGAGACACGACGGAACCGACGAGCCCGAGACACGACGAAGGGGTGGCCGCCCCGCACCGGGACGGCCACCCCTTCGGCCAGCGCACCGATCAGGCGCCGATCTTCTGCTTCACCTGCGCCAGCGACGGGTTCGTCAGCGTCGAGCCGTCGGGGAAGAGGACGGTCGGAACCGTCTGGTTTCCGCCATTCGCCTTCTCGACGAACGCGGCGGATTCCGGGTCCTGCTCGATGTTGATCTCGGTGTACGCGATGCCCTCGCGGTCCATCTGGCTCTTCAGCCGACGGCAGTAGCCGCACCACGTGGTGCTGTACATCGTCACAGTGCCCGGCATGTCTTTCGCGCTCCTTCGGCGGCTCGGGGAGGTGTGTGCTCGCAGACAGGGAACGTACGCGAGAGTCCCGCCATTCCCACGGGCGCCCCCGCCGCTCCCGCGCCTGCCGCATCGGTACGACCATCAGACCCCGCCTGTGGACAACCTGCGCACCCGTCTCCGCCGACCTGGCAGCATGGCGGTGTGACAGCAGCAACGCATTCCACCCTCTTCCCGCAGGTACCGGACTCGGCCGACGCGGTGCTCGAAGGGCTCGACCCCGAGCAGCGCGAGGTCGCCACCGCCCTGCGTGGTCCGGTGTGTGTGCTGGCGGGCGCGGGCACCGGCAAGACCCGTGCGATCACCCACCGCATCGCCTACGGGGTGCGCGCCGGAATCCTCCAGCCCTCCAGCGTGCTCGCCGTCACCTTCACCAACCGCGCCGCCGGCGAGATGCGCGGCCGGCTCCGCCAGCTCGGTGCCGCCGGCGTGCAGGCCCGCACCTTCCACTCGGCGGCCCTGCGGCAGCTCCAGTACTTCTGGCCGAAAGTGATCGGCGGTTCCATGCCCCGGCTCGTCGATCGCAAGATCCAGCTCGTCGCCGACGCGGCGGCAGCCTGCCGGGTCCGCCTCGACCGGGGCGAGCTGCGCGACGTCACCGCCGAGATCGAGTGGTCCAAGGTCACCCAGACCGTCCCCGCCGATTACGCCCTCGCGGCGGCCAAGGCCGGCCGTGAGACCCCTCGCGGTCCCGCCGAGATCGCCCAGCTCTACTCCGCCTACGAGGACCTCAAGCGCGGGCGCGGCGTCATCGATTTCGAGGACGTACTGCTGCTGACCGTCGCCGTCCTCCAGGACCGGCAGGACGTCGCCGAGCAGGTCCGCGCCCAGTACCAGCACTTCGTGGTCGACGAGTACCAGGACGTCAGCCCCCTCCAGCAGCGCCTGCTGGAGCTGTGGCTCGGCGACCGCGACGACCTCTGCGTGGTCGGGGACGCCAGCCAGACGATCTACTCGTTCACCGGTGCAACCCCCGACCACCTGCTCGACTTCCGTGTCCGCCACCCCGGGGCCACCGTGGTGAAGCTGGTCCGCGACTACCGCTCCACCCCGCAGGTCGTCCGCCTCGCCAACGGCCTGCTCGCCCAGGCCCGCGGCCGGGCCGCGGACCACCGGCTCGAGTTGATCTCCCAGCGCCCCGCGGGCCAGGAGCCCGACTACACCGAGTATCCCGACGAGCCCGCCGAGGCCGAGGGAGCGGCCCACCGCGTCCGCGACCTCATCGACTCCGGCGTCCCGGCCGCCGAGATCGCGATCCTGTTCCGCACCAACGCGCAGTCCGAGACCTACGAACAGGCCCTCGCCGACGTCGGGGTGCCCTACCAGCTTCGGGGCGCCGAGCGCTTCTTCGACCGCCCCGAAGTGCGCAAAGCCGGTGTCGCGCTGCGCGGCGCGGCCCGCTTCGGCGGCAACGACTCCCTCCTGGACGACGCCGTCGACCTGCCCTCCCAGGTCCGTGCCGTGCTGTCGGGAGAGGGCTGGACGCCGCAGCCCCCGGCCGGGTCCGGTGCCGTCCGGGAGCGCTGGGAGTCGCTGGCCGCGCTGGTGAACCTCGCCCAGGACTTCGCCGCCGCCAGACCCGGCGCCACCCTGAGCGACCTGGTCGCCGAGCTCGACGAGCGGGCCAGCGCCCAGCACGCCCCCACCGTGCAGGGCGTCACCCTCGCTTCCCTGCACTCGGCCAAGGGCCTGGAGTGGGACGTCGTGTTCCTGGTCGGCGTCGCCGAGGGCATGATGCCGATCACCTACGCAAAGACGGACGAGCAGATCGAGGAAGAACGCCGACTCCTCTACGTCGGCGTCACCCGCGCACGCGAACGGCTGCACCTGTCCTGGGCGCTGGCCCGTTCGCCCGGCAGCCGCCCCAACCGCAAGCCCAGCCGCTTCCTCGACGGACTGCGCCCCGGCTCCGGCACCGCGGCGGGCCGTCCGGCCGCGGGCGGTCCCGGAGGCGTCGAGCGCGGTTTCGCGCGCGGCGGCTCGGCCTCCTCGGTCGCCGCCCCGCGACGCAGACAGCGCACCCCCGCCCGCTGCCGGGTCTGCGGCCGCACTCTCACCGACGCCGGTGAGATGAAGCTGATGCGCTGCGAGGACTGCCCCTCGGACATGGACGAGGGCGTCTACGAGCGGCTGCGCGAGTGGCGCGAGGCCCAGGCGCGGCGCAGCGGGCAGCCCGCCTTCTGCGTCTTCACCGACAAGACGCTGATGGCGATCGCCGAGTCCGTCCCGGAGGACGACCACGAGCTGGCCCGCATCCCCGGGGTCGGCGCGCGCAAGCTCAACCGCTACGGAGCCGACGTCCTGGCCATCTGTGCAGGCAGACCCGTCAGCGGAGTTGACGAGGACGGCTGATACGAACTCGTCGAAAAAATAGTTTGCGCATGCCCCAGGAATCCCCATAGGTTCTTGGGCACGGGAACAGCGGCCTTCCCGGAGGCCGTGACCCCGTGTTGTACTTGCATATCCGTGGACTGGTTCACCCCAGTCCCCCGAGACGCCGAGAGGAGGCGAGTCCAGTGATCAGCATCAACACCAGCGCCACCGTGAAAATGACCGATCGTTCGACCGTCTCCCTGTGCATGCTCGGCGCCTCCAACCCGGGCACCGGTCTGTCCGGCATTTGTGCCGTGCGTCCGGCGTCCTCTCTTGCCCCCGCGAGCCTTCCCGTCCGCGGGCGCAATGAGCGACCGACCAAGGCACTGGAAGCGGCAGCAGTAGCGGCACAGGCGCAGGCCTATGCCTTTGCGGCGACCGGTGCCGGATTCCGGAAGCAGACGACGCAGCACCACCTGATGTGGGCCTTCCGTGGGCCAGAACCCTGGAGTGATCCAGCCTGATCGCCGATCAGGCCGGCGCCTTCAGGGCCGCGGAACCCCATCCGGGATCCGCGGCCCTTCTGTTTGTCCACGAACGTGGATGACGGAGCGAAGGGGCCTCGGGACAAGAAAAGAACCCGGTACCAGCCGCCCCCCGGCCAACCGGCCGGAACGACCAGACGAGGAAGACGACCCGTGCAACTCGAAGCGCACGCCCCGTCCGTACCGCCTTCCGACACGATCCCCAAGCCCGTCCCCACGGAGGACTCCTTGACTCCCCTGACCGCGCTCACCGCGCTCGACGACGCCATCGAGAACCTGGGCGTGCCCGTCCCGTGCCGTTCGTACGACCCCGAGGTCTTCTTCGCGGAGTCGCCGGCGGACGTCGAGTACGCCAAGTCCCTGTGCCGCACCTGCCCGCTGATGGAGGCCTGCCTCGCCGGCGCCAAGGAGCGGCGTGAGCCCTGGGGCGTCTGGGGTGGCGAGCTGTTCGTCCAGGGTGTTGTCGTCGCCCGGAAGCGGCCCCGTGGCCGCCCGCGCAAGAACCCGGTTACGGCATGAACACCGCAGGAACGATCGACCGCCCCATCACGCACGACCCCACGAAGCAGGCCCCGATGAAGCCGTCCACCCACGAGCCCGCAGGCTCCGCAACCGAAGACTTCACCATCAGCGGCGCGAACGACTCGCGCCAGAACAGGACCCGAGAGATGCAACTCATCCCAGAAGCCCTGGCTCGTGCGCAAATGCACGACCGACTGTATGAGGCCGAGCAGGAACGCCGGGCCGTGCGCCTGGTGACCGCCCGCCGGATGCAGCGCCGGGCCGAGCGCGCCTCGCTGCGCGCCCGGCGCGCGCTCGCCATGGCCGTCATGCAGTAGCAGCCACCACTCGAAGCGGTGGCCTCCCGGCACGGGAGGCGAAGCTCTCCCCGCGGGGGCCGGTCCGTCGGATACGGACCGGCCCCGCGGTGCGTTCCGACCTGTCACCCGGCCCGGCGCTATCGTCGCCGGATGACGAGTCGACCCGGCGAACGCGACGGCAACGGAAACGGTGACGGCGGCACCGGCGGTCACGCCCGCGAAGCCGCCGAAGCCGGCGGTGGTGAGCCCTCGTCGATCGAGTGCGCCCGCTGCGGCGCCACCGCGGAGGCACCGCAGCCCACCTGGAGCTGTTCGGTGGAGCAGGGGGTCCGTCGCTACTTCTGCCGAGCCTGCTCGCGGGAACATCTCAGATCGATCGAAGGACGCCTCGATTCCGCTTGGTGGTAGGTCGTGGCGGTCCGGCCGGCCTACGCCTCCGCGGCCGGCGGCTCCTCGTCCTCGGCGTCCGGCTCGAAGCCCGGAAGCCACTCCTCCAACTCCTGTCGCAGGCGCACCGTGGCTCCCAGCTGGCACAGGACACCGATCGTGCTCAGCGTCACCCGGTGGATCAGCAGATACGCCGGCGGCAGGTTCAGCTGCTTGCCCAGCTGGTAGGCGGGGGAGCGGATGTCCCCGATCCGGGCCGCCTGGCTGCGCATCCAGCTGCGGGTGAAGGTGAACTCCTCGACCCTCGCCGGTTCGATGATCGGCAGCAGGTAGTCCAGGACGGCGTCGGGTTCGAGGTCTATCGACTCCTTGACGAAGCCCTCCGCACAGAGCAGTTCGTAGACGGCCTCGGCCTCCCCGTCGAGGGTCATCCGCAGCGACTCGCCGATGGGAAGCGGCAGACCGCCCGGGAGCCGGTCGACCGTGCCGAAGTCCAGTACTCCCAGCCGCCAGTCGTCCTCCCCGGCGGGGCCCCCGGGGAGCAGGCGGAAGTTGCCCGGATGCGGGTCGGCGTGCAGCAGGCCGGTGCGGGCCGGGCCGGAGAACAGGAAGTGGGCCAGGAGCTGGCCGGACCGGTCGCGCTGCTCCTCGGTGCCGTCGGAGATGATCTCGGACAGCGGGATGCCGTCGATCCACTCCGTGATCAGCACCTGTTCGCACTGGTGGACCACGTCGGGCACGACGATGTCCGGGTCGTGGGCGAACTCCGCCGCGTGCTCCCGCTGAGCCTGTGCCTCCAGGCCGTAGTCCAGCTCCTCCGACACCCGGTCCCGCAGTTCCTCGATCAGCGGCTTGACGTCCAGTCCCGGGACCAGCGGACCCAACAGGCGGGCGAAGCGGCTCAGCTGGTTCAGGTCGGACAGGAGGGCCTCCCCGGCGCCCGGGTACTGCACCTTGACCGCCACCTCACGGCCGTCGTGCCACACGCCCCGGTGCACCTGGCCGATCGAGGCCGCCGCGGCGGGCTTGTCCTCGAACTCCAGGAACAGCTCGTGCCAGTCCTCGCCCAGCCGTTCCCCGAGTACGGCGTGCACCGTCCGGGTCGGCATCGGCGGCGCCGCCTCCTGCAGCTTCGTCAGCGCTGCCCGATAGGGTCCGGCGATCTCCTCCGGCAGTGCCGACTCGAAGACGGACAGGGCCTGCCCGAACTTCATCGCACCGCCCTTGAGCTCGCCGAGCACCTTGAACAGCTGCTCGGCGGTGCGCTGCTGCAACTGCTGGCCGACGAGCTCCGCGGACTCGCCGACGATCCGCTTGCCCAGTCCCCAGGTCGCCCGCCCGGCGAAGCCGAGCGGGAGCGCGGCGAGCTTGGCGGTCCGGGTGACCGCCTTCCGGGGAAGATCAGACATGCGCCCTCCAAGTCCCAGCCGGCCGCGCCGCGCCTGCCTTACAGCGTTCGTCTGCCGACGCCGGTTGCTCCGCCATTGTCTCGCGCCGCTCCCCGTCCATGGAGGTGTGTTCCTGCTTACCTTTCTCCGCCGCCGCGCACGGGCATGCGGGATGAGCCGGTACCGGCCGCGCATGCCAGTTCAGATGGGGCAGCGAGGCCTCCCAGCGCGCGCCGGCGCTGGAGGGCGCGTGGCCGTCCAGGAAGGCGAGCGCGTGCGTGGCCGCCAGCCCGGCGACGGTTGTGGCCAGTGCCAGGTCGCACGGGCCTACCCGGCGCTGGGCGCCCGAACTCCACTGTGCCACCAGACGGGGCCAGACCGGGTCCCGGTCGGTGCGGTCCTGATGCAGACAGCCGGCGCAGCCCGTCTCGCCGGGCAGGACCAGAGGACCGACGATGCCGGTTCCCTCCACCACTCCGGCGTACAGATGAGGTGTCCCGGAGGCCATGAGCGGCTCGGCGGACGCGGGGTCGGGGGCGTGCACGGCGACGTCGTCCCGCGGGGCGAGGACGACCAGGGAGAAGCCGGGGTCGCCGTCCTCGGCCGGCGTGCCGGGGCCGCGGCGCGGGCGGTCAGGGGCCGCCCGGCGCACCGCCCGGCGGGCAGCCTCGGCCCTGCGGTCGCCGAGGGCCTGGGCGGGCAGCCCGCCCGGGGCGACGTCCCACGGCTCGACACATCCGATATCGCGCACGTCGACCTCACCGACGCCCGCACCCGAGAGCAGGGAAGCCAGGACCGCGCCGACCCTGCCCGCGCCCCGCACCTGCACGCGCAGGGCGCGGCGGGCCGCCAGGCGTCGGAGCGCGTCGCCCGGTTCGGTGGTCGTCAGGGAGAGCGAGGCCAGGTCCGGGCGGAGGCGGTCGAGAACCTCCCGCTTGCGGCGGAGCGCGGCGGCGTCGGGCCCGCCGCCGTGCGGATCGTCGAGGAGCCCCGCCCGGGCCAGCCGCTCCACCAGCCGGTCGACATGGCCGTCGGGCAGGTCCATGCGGCGCCCTTCCTCGCGCAGGAGCGCGGGTCCGCGGGTGCCGTTGAGCAGGTCCAGGAAGCTTCCCGTCGCCGTGTCCACCGGCCCCAGCGTGAGCGCATGCGCCGGGGTCATTCCGAACTGCACGGTATTGAGGTCGCGCCAGCCGCGCCGGAGCGCGGGTTTCACCATCGGATGCATGACAGGCCCCCGTACGTCTGGAACTCACCGGGGAAGCTCCCCGGTGACGGCCCGGTCGGTCGCATCCGTGCCGCCACGAGCCAGCATGCCCGGTCGCACCGACCGGCGCCGAAGGTTGTCCACAGGCCGGGGATATTCGTCGTACTCGTCGTACCGGCCGGCCTCCCGTGTCCGACGGTGTGGCAGTCCTACGAATCGGACGCTTGGTGGGGCCGCCGCATCGAACCGTCCCCGAGTCGGGACTTCCCCGTGTGCAGCCGGTAACGTCGGCGGCGTGTCCGCCGACCCACTGCACCGCGCCGGAACCCCCCAGCGCAAGCCGACAAGTCCGCCGCCGAGCGGTCCGGCGGCGAGCGCGATCGAGGTCCGCAGGAGCACCCGTCGCCGCAGGACGGTCTCCGCGTACCGCGAGGGCGATCGCACCGTCGTGCTGATCCCCGCCCGGATGTCCGAGGCGGAGGAGCGACGCTGGGTGAACGTCATGCTCGACAAGCTGGCCGCCCAGGAGAGCAAACGGCTCCTCGGCGACGCCGAGCTGGCCGAACGCGCGCAGCGGCTGTCCGCGCAGTACTTCGAGGGGCGCGCCCGGCCGAACTCGGTCCGCTGGGTCACCAATCAGAACACGCGCTGGGGATCGTGCACGCCGGCCGAGGGCAGCATCCGCCTGTCGCACCGCTTGCAGGGCATGCCCGAGTACGTGATCGACTACGTCCTCCTGCACGAGCTGGCGCATCTCCTCGTGCCCGGCCACGGCCCCCGTTTCTGGCGGCTGCTGGAGGCCTACCCACGGACCGAGCGGGCGCGCGGCTATCTCGAGGGCGTGGTCGCCGCCGACCGGTTGCCGCACGTGCCCGACGCGCGCCGGGAGTAGCCGGGGACGGCCGGGAACACCCGGGAGCAGGGGAGCGGCGGGCCCGGCCCGGCCGTCCGGCGGCGTCCGCCACAACCGCGCGAGGGTTGTGTACCGGGTCTGTACTGAGTTCGTCCACAGGGTCTGCACCGGCTTGTTCCGGTGTCCGCGATTGCCGTTAGCTTGGCGCGACGCACTCGTATTCGGGATGGGGGACGGTCGTACGCATGGTCAGGGAATTCCAACGCGGCCACAAGGCCAGGATCAGTGACCTCACGGCGGGCACGGATCTGTACGTGGGCGTGCAGATCGCCGGCACCGGGCTGACCTTCGACATCAGCTGCTTCGGTCTGGACGCCGACGAACGGCTCTCGGACGACCGGTACTTCATCTTCTACAACCAGCCGAAGTCCCCTGAGGAGGCCATCCAGCTCCTGGGCGCCCAGGCGGGCGACACGGAGTCCTTCCGGGTCACGCTGGACCGCATCCCGCCGCAGATCCAGAAGCTGTCCTTCACGGCGACGATCGACGGCGCCGGCCAGATGTCTCAGGTCGGCCCCGGGTACATCCGGATCGTCGCGGGCGGCGAGGAGGTGGCCCGCTACCCCTTCAGCGGGTCGGAGTTCTCCACCGAGCGCGCCGTGATGCTGGGCGACTTCTACCTGAAGGACGTGTGGCGGTTCGCCGCCGTCGGCCAGGGGTTCGACGGCGGCCTGGACGCGCTGCTGAAGAACTTCGGCGGCGAGGTGGCCGAGGAGGAGCCGTCCGCGCCGCAGCAACCGCAGGCCGGTGCGACCCCGGGCTTCGCCCCGCCCGCCCAGGCCGCCGCACCCCCGGCGTTCGGCGTGCCCGGCATGCCGGAGCCCGCACCCGCCCCGCCCGCCCCCGCTCCGACCCCGGCTCCCGCGCCGCAGCCCGCCGCACAGGGATTCGCCCCTCCGCCGGGCGCCACTCCACCGCCCGCCCCGGCGCCCGATCCCCATATGCACGCCGCGCCGACCGTCGTCGCGCCGATGAGCACCCCGCCAGGCGGCTCCCCGGCGCCACCGCCCGCCCCGGCGCCCGCGCCGTACGGCGGGCCGGGCCACCCCGGCCAGCAGCCGCCGCCGCACGGGCAGGTCCCCGGCCAGACCGCCCCCCTGCCTCCCGGCTACGCCCAGCCCCAGGCACCGCACGCGCCGCAGCCACCGCACACGCCCCAGGCACCGCCCCCGCCACCCGGTTACGGTCAGCCGACCCCGACCCCGACCCCGACCCCGACGCCGCCCCCGACCCCGACCCCGACCCCGCCCCCGGGCTACGGCCAGCAGCCGCCGTACGGGCATCAGCCCCCCGGCCAGCAGGCCGCCCCCTACGGCGCGCCTCAGGGCATACCGCAGGGCCCCGGCGTCGCCGCGGCGCTGGAGCAGTACCGCGAGACGCCCACCGGCCGGCGCTGGACCCAGCAGAACCGCAAGCTCATCCGCGTCGACCTCGGCGTCGGAGACCAGCCCGTGCTGGCCCGCCAGGGCAGCATGGTGCTCTACCAGGGCAAGGTCGACTTCAGCTACAAGGGCGCCGGATTCGCCGGCCGGGTCGTCGGCAACGCCACCGGCCAGGAGATGCAGCTGATGCGCTGCACCGGCAAGGGGCAGGTCTTCCTCGCCGAGGACTCCACGATGCTGCACCCCATCGAACTCCAGGGCGACGCCGTGTGCGTCTCCGCGGAGAACGTCCTCGCCTTCGACGAGAGCCTCACCTACGAGGTCCGCCGCATCGAGGGCCACGGCATCCCCGGCGGCGCGCTGTTCACGATGCAGTTCCAGGGCACCGGCACGATCGTCGTGAAGACGCACGGCACGCCCGTGGTGCTCCCGGTCACCCCCACCACCTTCGCCGACTGCAACGCGGTGGTGGCCTGGTCGGCAGCGGCTCAGGTGGTCGTCTCCAGCCAGGTACGGATGCGCCGGAACTCCTACGCGGGCGACACCGGCGAGAGCGTCAACCTCCAGTTCCGGGGAGCGCCCGGCAACTTCATCGTCGTCCAGCCGTACGAGATCTGAGGGAGAGCCCGACATGAACCAGCCGCTCGCGGGCTACGCCCCCGCACCCGTCACCGCCCGCATGGAGAACCACGGCAACCACATGCTGAAGGTCGCCATGCAAACCGGGAACGACATCCTCGCGCGCGTGGGCTCGATGGTCGCCTACGAAGGATTCATCCAGTACGAGCCCAACCCGCCCGCCGTGCGCCAGATCGCCAAGGACTGGCTCACCGGCGAGGGCGCGCCCCTGATGAAGTGCTCCGGCGACGGCCTGCTCTACCTGGCCGACTACGGCGCCAACGTCGTCGTGATCAACCTCAACGGCGACGGCATCTCCGTCAACGCCACCAACCTGCTGGCCTTCGACGCCCATCTGTCCTGGGGTGTGGAGCGGGTCAAGGGCCTGGCGAAGTTCGCCGGGCAGGGCCTGTGGAACACCCGGATCTCCGGTCAGGGATGGGTCGCGCTGACCTCCCGGGGCAAGCCGATCGTCGTCGACTGCGGTGGCGGCGAGGACGAGACGTACGTCGACCCGGACGCGCTCGTCGCCTGGTCCCCGAACCTCAAGGTGAAGGGCAAGCGCAGTTTCAAGGCGCAGTCGCTGATCGGCCGCGGCAGCGGCGAGGCCTACCAGATGGCCTTCTCCGGTCAGGGCATCGTCGTCGTCCAGCCCAGCGAGGACAGCACCGACCGTCTCCGGGCCCGGGGCTGAGGGGAGCAGAAACACCATGCAGAGCCCGCTTTTCGCCTACAACGACCAGCAGACCCAGGAACGCTGGAGCCTGCAGAACAAGCAGATGCTGCGCGTCGCCCTGGAGGGCCATGACGACATCCTCGCCCGCAAGGGCGCGATGGTCGCCTACCAGGGCCTCGTCGAGTTCGACGCGGAGTACCAGAGCAACGAGCAGTCACGCGCGCGTGCGCACACCGGCGAGGGCCTGGACCTGATGCGCTGCCACGGGCAGGGCACGGTCTACTTCGCCAACCTCAAGCAGCACGTCCACCTCATGGACGTCGAGCAGGAGGGCCTCACCGTCGACAGCAGCTACGTGCTCGCGATGGACTCCTCCCTGCACCACGAGGTCATCGCCGTCGACAGCCTCTACGGCATCTCCGGCTCCGGGAAGTACCAGCTCAACATCACCGGTCGCGGCAAGGTCGCGCTGATGACCTCGGGCATGCCGCTGCTGATGCAGGTGACGCCCGACAAGTACGTCAACTGCGACGCCGACGCGATCGTCGCCTGGTCCACCGGGCTGCGGGTGCAGATGCAGGCCCAGACCCACTCCTCCGGGGTGTGGCGGCGCCGCGGCGGTACCGGCGAGGGCTGGGAGCTGAGCTTCATGGGCAGCGGCTACGCCCTCGTCCAGCCCAGCGAGCTGCTGCCGCCGCAGAACGCCCAGGTCGGCTCGGGTCTTGCCGCTCAGTACGGCATGGGCCAGCAGGGGGCGCGGGGGCAGAACCAGGGCAACGTCTGGAGCTGACCGCCGTCCGGGAAGCAGACGTAAGGGGCGGCCATCCCGGTGGACGCCCCTTACACACTCCCGAGGCTCAGGGCAGCCTGGCGCGGGTGGCCTCCAGCAGACGCAGCACCGATTCGTCGGCCACCTCCGCGACCTCGCCGTAGCCGAACCAGCGCAGGTCCAGGGACTCGTCGCTGATCGCCTCGACGGCCCCCGGCGGGGCCACGGCCGCGTACTGGACGTCGAGGTGCCAGGCGCAGGGAGTGTGGTGCCGGTCCAGCCGCACCGGGCCGCCGGGCAGCAGGCTCAGGCCCTCGACACCGGACTCCTCGGTCGCCTCGCGCAGGGCGGCGGCCGCCAGCGTCCGATCCCCGGGTTCGCAGTGGCCGCCCATCTGGAGCCACATCCGCATCTTCCTGTGCAGGGTCAGCAGGACGCAGTCGCGCGACGGGTCGACCACCAGGGCGCTGGCCGTGATGTGGCCGTCCGTACAGGCCTTCCACATGCCGTCCGGGTGGGCAGCCAGGTGGTCGAGATAGGTCTGGCGCAGCTCGTCCTGGCCCGCATAGTCCTTCAGGACCAGGACGGCCTCGTCGTGGAGGCTCACTCGGCGTCGTCGCCCTTACTCTCGCCCTCGCCCTTCTCTGTCCCCTTGTCTGTGCCCTCGCCCTCGCCCTCGTCCGTGTCCGTGTCCTTGTCCTTCTTCAGGCCGGGCTTGCCCGCGGCCTCGCCGAGCATCTTGTCCAGCTCGGAGAAGTCCATCTGCTCGCGGTGCACGAACCCGTCCGGGTCGTCGAGGTCGGTGGCGTTCGGCAGCATGTCCGGGTGGGACCACAGGGCATCCCGGCCGTCCACACCGCGTGCGTCCGTCACGGACGCCCACAGGCGCGAGGCGTCGCGCAGCCGGCGCGGGCGCAGCTCCAGGCCGATCAGCGTGGCGAAGGTCTGCTCAGCCGGACCGCCCGAGGCGCGGCGGCGACGCAGCGTCTCACGCAGCGCGTCGGCGGACGACAGGCGCGGCTTGGCGGCGGCGTGCACCACCGCGTCCACCCAGCCCTCGACCAGCGCCAGGGCCGTCTCCAGCCGGGCCAGGGCAGCCTTCTGCTCCGGGGTGTCCTCCGGCTGGAACATGCCCTGCTGGAGAGCCTCCTGAAGCTGCTCCGGATTCTGCGGGTCGAACTGGCCGACCACATCCTCCAGCTTGGCCGTGTCGACCTTGATGCCGCGCGCGTAGCCGTCGACCGCACCGAACAGGTGCGAGCGCAGCCACGGCACGTGCGCGAACAGGCGCTGGTGGGCGGCCTCACGCAGGGCGAGGTACAGCCGCACCTCCTCCTGCGGGACGCCCAGGTCCTTGCCGAACCGCTCGACGTTCGCCGGCAGCAGCGCGGCCTTGCCGGCCGGGCCGAGCGGCAGGCCGATGTCGGAGGAGCCGACGACCTCACCGGCGAGCACGCCGACGGCCTGGCCGATCTGCGTGCCGAACATGGCGCCGCCCATGGAACGCATCATGCCGATCAGCGGGCCGGCCATGGCCTGCATCTCCTCCGGCAGCACGTCGCCCATGGCGGTGCCGACGCGCTCGGCGACCGGGTCGACCAGCTCCTGCCAGGCGGGCAGGGTCGCCTCGACCCACTCCGCGCGGCTCCACGCCACCGCGGAGCCCGAGCCCGAGGGCAGGGCCGTCGCGTCGTCGAGCCAGAGGTCGGCGAGGCGGACGGCCTCCTGGACGGCGCTGCGCTCGGCGGGGCCGACGCTGGCGTCCTTGGAGCCGTCCGGGGCGCCCTGCGAGACGGTCTGGCGGGCGATCTGCTTGGCCATGTCCCAGTTCACCGGGCCGCCCTCGTAGGAGAGCATCTGGCCCAGCTGCTGGAACGCGGCGCCCAGGTCGCTGGGGTTCAGCGAACCGAACATGGCAGCGAACGGGTTGTCGGCACCTGGACTGCCCGGGCCACCGAGGCCTCCGGCTCCGGGCATGCTGCCGAAACCGAACGGGTTGGCAGGTCCCTGACCACCACCGCTCTGCTGGTCCTTCTTCTTGCCCTCGTCGCCGTCGTCCGGCTCCTCCGGCGGAAGGCCGAATCCGAATGGGGTGTCACTCACGGGGTTCCTCGGCTGGTAGGGCCACCGGTCTCTTTCCGGCGGCACGGCTGCCCGACATCACCACCCAGCGTAGACACCATGGGCGGTTCGGGCCTCGGTGCTTCGCAGACTGGCGGCCTGCGGCAGGATGGATGCCACCTGGTACGTACGCGTCGCTCGCGCTCGTACAGAAGACAACCGCTGGAGACGCCCGGTGAGTTCCCCAGATCCGCAGGTTCGCGCAGCGCGAAACCAGTCAACCAGTTCCGCCGGCCCCGCGCCGCGCGGACCCGTCGTCGCGGTCACCGGTGCCGCGACCGGTGTCGGAGCGCTGCTCACCGAGCGGCTGGCCGAGTCGGAGGAGGTCAAGCAGGTCGTCGCGATCGACGAGCGGCGCGGCGAGTGCGCCGAGGCGCAGTGGCACATCCTGGACGTACGGGACCCGGCCATCGCCGACAAGCTGCGCGGCGCCGACGTGGTGGTGCACCTCGCGCTCGACCTCGATCTCGAGACCGAGGCGGCCGCCCGGACGGCTTACAACGTCCGGGGGACCCAGACAGTCCTGACCGCCGCCGCGGCGGCCGGCGTCCACCGGGTCGTGCTGTGCACGTCCTCGATGGTCTACGGGGCGCTGCCGGACAACGAGCTGCCGCTGTCGGAGGACGCCGAGCTGCGCGCCACGGCCGAGGCCACCGGCGTCGGCGACCTGCTGGAGATCGAGCGCCTCGCGCGCCGGGCGCCGCGCGCCCACCCGGGCCTCAACGTGACCGTGGTGCGCCCCGCCGTGCTCGTCGGTGGCACGGACACCGCGCTGACCAGGTACTTCGAGTCCCCCCGGCTCCTCGTGGCGGCCGGATCGCGGCCCGCCTGGCAGTTCTGCCACGTCGAGGACCTGTGCAGCGCGCTGGAGTACGCCGTCCTGGAGAAGGTCGAGGGCGAACTGGCCGTCGGCTGCGACGGCTGGCTGGAGCAGGAGGAGGTCGAGGAGCTCAGCGGCATCCGGCGGATGGAGCTGCCCTCGGCGGTCGCCCTGGGGGCGGCGGCCAGGCTGCACCGGATCGGGCTGACGCCGTCCCCGGCGGGGGACCTGGCGTACACGATGTACCCCTGGGTGGTCAGCGGCAGCCGGCTGCACGACGCCGGGTGGCGGCCCGCGTACACCAACGAGGAAGTGCTCGCCGAGCTCCTGGAGGAGGTCGCCGGGCGGCACACGGTCGCCAGCCGGCGGCTCGGCCGCAAGGACGCGACGGCGGCGGGCGCCGCGGGCGCGACGGTGGCCCTGCTCGGCGCCGCCGCCGTGGTGCGCCGGGCCCGGAAGGCGCGACGGCGGATCTGAGGGGCCGGCTCCGGCGGTCGCCCGGTGCCGAACGTACGGGGGGCCGGCCCTGTAGGAGCCTCCGAACCGGCACGCGCGCGTACCGGGCGATAGCGCTATTCCGCGTTGTCCGTGCCGTGGGGCACGATGGACGTATGGCACCCATGAACGATCACCCCGGTGAGCACGCCGCGCAGCAGCCGATCAAGCTGATCGGGATCCGCGAGACGCCCCTCTCCGTGGACGAGGTCTTCCAGGCCGTCGGGGACGCGGCGGCCGGCGGGATCGCCCTGTTCGTGGGGACCGTGCGCAACCACGACCAGGGTGCGGACGTCGACGAGCTCGGGTACTCGTGCCACCCCGGTGCCGAGGCCGAGATGCGGCGGATCGCGGAGAAGGTCGTCGCGGAGTACCCGGTCCGGGCGCTGGCGGCCGTCCACCGGGTGGGTGACCTCCAGGTCGGGGATCTCGCCGTCGTCGTCGCCGTGGCCTGCCCGCACCGGGGCGAGGCCTTCGAGGCCTGCCGGAAGCTGATCGACGACCTCAAGCACGAGGTGCCCATCTGGAAGCACCAGAGGTTCTCCGACGGCACCGAGGAGTGGGTGGGCGCCTGCTGAGAGCCCGTGCACCCGGGGCCGCAAGTCCCCGCCGCCACCGGACCCTTCTGCCGCACCTCCGGTTGCGTAACCGCACCCCCGGCGTGAGCGTTGTCACTGCGGATGGTTAATCTGCTGATCAGTCAGTCGCGGACGCTCAAGGGGTTGGGAGGTCGGCATGGCGGCGCTCGCCTGGTTGCTGATTCCGCTCGTGGCTGTCATCGGCGCGAGCCTGTGGGGCAGTTGGGCCAACCGGACCCGCAGGGTACGGAGCGACGGTCCCGAGCTGGACGGGTACGCCCGGTTCCGCGAGGCCATGGAGAAGTCCCACTCCCGCACCTGACCCGAAGCGGTGGTGAGCGAGCCGGAAGTGCCCGACCCGGTCGGCGTCACCCGGTCCGCCCTGACAGTGCTCCGACAGGCACGTCCCGTACTGTCGAGGCATGCCACGCCGCACTGCGACGATGCTCGCCTCCACCCTGATGCTGATCGCGCTTCTGTGCGCGGGAGTGTTCATCCCCGTGCCGTACTCGGAGATGTCCCCGGGGCCGACGGTGAACACACTCGGTGACCACGACGGCGAGCCGGTACTGCAGATCTCCGGGCGCAAGACGTACGAGACGAGCGGTCACCTCAACATGACCACCGTCCGGGTCACCAGCGCCGACTACCGGATGAACCTCGTCGAGGCCGTCTACGGCTGGCTGGCTCACGACAACAAGGTCGTGCCGCACGACACCCTCTACCCGAACGGCAAGACCGAGGAGGAGTCCACCCAGGAGAACGCCGAGGAGTTCAGCCAGTCCCAGGAGAGCGCCAAGGTCGCCGCCCTGAAGGAGCTGGACATCCCGGTGAAGACCTGGGTGGTGGTCTCCACCGTCGTCAAGGACTCGCCGTCCGAGGGCAAGCTGCACGCGGGCGACGTGATCAAGGCCGTCGACGGCACGGCGGTCAGGAAACCCACCGACGTGGCGGAACTGGTCACCAAGCACGAGCCCGGCGAGAACGTCGTCTTCACCATCGTGCCCGCCGAGGAGCAGGCCGCCGCGGAGAAGGAGCGGCGGACGCCGACCGCGACGGAGAAGGTCACGATCACCACCACGGCCTCCGACGACGCCGGGGAGAAGCGCGCCATCGTCGGGATCGCGGCCGGCACCGACCACACCTTCCCGTTCACCATCGACATCCAGCTCGCCGACGTCGGCGGCCCGAGCGCCGGGCTGATGTTCGCGCTCGGCATCTACGACAAGCTCACCCCGGGCAGCCTCACGGGCGGTTCGTTCGTCGCCGGCACCGGCACCATCGACGACGCCGGCAAGGTCGGCCCGATCGGCGGCATCGAGATGAAGACCGTCGGCGCGCGCGACAAGGGCGCCGAGTACTTCCTGACGCCCGCCGAGAACTGCGAGGCCGCCGTCAAGGACGTCCCCGACGGGCTCACCCTGGTCAAGGTGGGCACCATCGACGACGCCCTCGACGCGCTGGCGGACATCCGGTCCGGCGACACCGCCGACCTGCCGCAGTGCGCCGCCGGGTGACCGGCGGAGCTACTCCGCGAACGTCGCCGCCAGGGCCTGGGCCAGGCCCGGCACCAGGTCGGAACCGGTGAGCACCTCGGTGGGGGAGTCCTTCTCCCGCAGCCGCAGCGCCGACTCGCGGGCGCCGTCCCGCAGCACCGCGACCGTCATCCGGACCTCCTGCCGTTCCGGGTGCTCCGCCACCCACGCCGTCAGCTTCTCCCCGTCCAGCCCCTCCGGCACCTGCGCCTCGGCGGACGGCGGCAGCATCAGACGCTCCACGCTGAGGGCGCAGCCGACCACCGCGTCCGGCCAGGCGATGGTGCCCAGGAACTCGTCCAGCGGCCGGTCCGTTGAAATCTCGTCCTGCTCGATCGGGGTGAGGCCCGAGGACTCCTCAGCGTCCTGGAGCCCGAGCCGGTCGGCGAGCGTGGGCTGCTCGGCCCGCAGGCGTGCGGTGTCGACGAGGGCGAAGAGGCGTGCGGGCTGGTCCCAGCCGAGGCCGGAGACGTACTCGTCGATCTCGAGCACGGCGCGGGTGAGCGGGTTGGCTGCCATGGGGGTGTTGGACATGGTCACAATCCTGCCTCGTTCCGGGCCGGAATCGGGAACCGAGTAAACGATGAGTAAGTTGCATATGTGTGGGCCCACGATCACGGGGGCGCACGGACGGCCCGCGTAACCGAGGGCCTGACGGTTTTGACAGCGACTTCGAGGGGCGCACCTTGGCTTTCCAGATGCCGGACCGCGGCGGAGGCCCGACAGGGCCACGGATCAGAGTGGGCCGCCCGTCCCGGCGGGTCCGGACACTGCTTCTCACTTTGGGTGTCCTGGCAGTCCTCGGCATGGTGTTCACCATGTTCGCGGGCTTCTGGACGGACTGGCTCTGGTACCGGTCGGTCCACTACTCGTCGGTGTTCACGACGACCCTGTGGACGAAGATCGGTCTCTTCTTCGTCTTCGGCCTGCTGATGGCGCTCGCGGTCGGGTTCAACATCTGGCTGGCCCACCGGTTGCGCCCGCCGCTGAGCGCCATGTCCATGGAGCAGCAGAGTCTCGACCGCTATCGGATGGGCATCGCCCCGTACAAGAAGTGGCTGCTGCTCGGCATCACCGCCCTGGTCGGCCTGATCGCCGGTGCCTCGGCGGCGGGGCAGTGGCGGACCTGGCTGATGTGGGTCAACGGCGTGCCGTTCGGCCAGAAGGACCCGCAGTTCCAGCTCGACGTGGCCTTCTACGCCTTCGACCTGCCCTGGTACCGGTTCCTGCTCGGCTTCGGCTTCGCGGCCGTGATCCTCTCCGTGATCGCCGCCGCGCTCACCCACTACCTCTACGGCGGGCTGCGCATCACCAGCCCGGGCGCGCGCGCCACGGGTGCGGCCACCGGGCACCTCTCGGTGCTCATCGGCATCTTCGTCGCCCTGAAGGCGGTCGCCTACTGGCTGGACCGGTACGGCCTCGCGGTGAAGTCCAGCGACTTCAAGGCCACCGACAACTGGACGGGTCTGAGGTACGTCGACGCCAACGCCTACCTGCCGGCCAAGACCATCCTGTTCTGCATCGCCGTCATCTGCGCGCTGCTGTTCTTCGCCACCATCTGGCGGCGCACCTGGCAGCTGCCCGTGATCGGCCTCGGCCTGATGGTGCTGTCGGCGATCCTCATCGGCGGTCTGTACCCGGCGCTGGTGCAGAAGTTCCAGGTCCAGCCGAACGAGCAGGCCAAGGAGGCGCCGTACGTCGAGAAGAACCTCAAGGCGACGCGTGAGGCGTACGGCATCGGCGGCACCCAGGTCTCCGACTACGAGGGCGAGACCAAGACCGAGGACCTGACCACGCTGCGGGACGACGTCCGCGACGCGGCCAGCATCCGGATCATGGACCCGAACATCATCTCGCCGACCTTCCAGCAGCTCCAGCAGATGCGGAAGTACTACGCCTTCCCGAACAACCTGGACGTCGACCGCTATACCGAGGACGGCAAGGACCAGGACACCGTCATCGGTCTGCGCGAGCTGAACCTCGCGGGTGTCGACAAGAAGAACTGGATCAACACCCACTTCCGCTACACCCACGGCTACGGCGTGGTGGCCGCCAAGGGCACCGAGGTCGACTCCCGGGGACGCCCCGTGTTCACCGAGTCCGACCTGCCGTCCAAGGGCAACCTCGGCGATTACCAGCAGCGGGTCTACTACGGCGAGAAGACCACCACCTACTCCATCGTCGGCGGTCCCCAGAAGGAGATCGACTACTCCGACGACGACGGCGAGAAGACCTTCAGGTACGACGGTGACGGCGGGGTGGACCTGTCCAGCCCGGTCAACCGGGCCGCGTACGCGGCGGCGTTCGGCGAGCCGCAGATCCTGTACTCCGGAGCCATCGGCGAGGGGTCGAAGATCCTCTACAAGCGCACGCCGAAGGAGCGCGTCGAGGCGGTCGCCCCGTGGCTGACCATCGACGGCGACGCCTACCCGGCGGTGGTGAACAAGCGGATCCAGTGGATCGTCGACGCCTACACGACGACGAACGGCTACCCGTACGCCTCCCGTACGACGCTCGGCGACACGACCGCCGACTCGCTCACGGCGACCAACGACCAGCGCGCCGTGGTGGCCCAGGAGAACCGGGTCAACTACATCCGCAACTCGGTGAAGGCCACGGTCGACGCGTACACCGGCGAGGTCAAGCTCTACCAGTGGGACACCCAGGACCCCGTCCTGAAGACCTGGATGAAGGCCTTCCCGGACACGGTCCAGCCCAAGAGCGAGATCTCGGGCGATCTGATGGCCCATCTGCGGTACCCGCAGGACCTGTTCAAGGTCCAGCGCGAGCTGCTCACCCGCTACCACGTCAAGGACGCGGAGACGTTCCTCAGCGGCAGCGAGGTCTGGCAGGTGCCGGACGACCCGACCAACAAGTCGGGTGACGCGGTCCCGCCGTACTACCTCAGCATGAAGATGCCCGACCAGAAGGAACAGGCCTTCTCGCTGACGACGACGTTCACGCCCAACGGGCGTGACAACCTCAGTGCGTTCATGGCGGTCGACGCCGAGGCGGGCACGGAGGGCTACGGCAAGATCAGAATCCTGAAGCTGCCGACGAGCACGACCGTCAACGGGCCCAAGCAGGTCCAGAGCCAGTTCAACTCCGAGCAGGACATCGCCGAGGCCATCAGGCTGCTGAGAGGCGGTGACTCGGAGGTCGAGTACGGCAACCTGCTGACGGTGCCGCTGGACGGCGGGCTGCTGTACGTGGAGCCGGTCTACGTCCGCGGTGGTGGCCTCAAGTACCCGCTGCTGCGCAAGGTGCTGGTCTCCTACGGCGGCAACACCGCGTTCGAGGACACGCTGGAGGAGGCCCTCAACAAGGTCTTCGGAGCCGAGGGCCCCGCCACCGAACCACCGGAGGAGGGTGACGACACGACCACCCCGCCGCCGCCCACGTCCGGCGACGCGACGGTCCAGGAGGCACTGGAGGACGCCCAGAAGGCCTTCGAAGCCGGCCAGCAGGCCCTGAAGGACAACGACTGGACCAAGTACGGCGAGGCGCAGAAGGACCTGGAGGACGCGCTGCGGCGGGCCGAGGAGGCCCAGGCCAAGGCCGACCAGGACGGAGGCGCCAAGAACGGGGACAGCGGCGGAGACGACAAGGCGAGCCCGAGTCCGTCTCCCGACAAGAGCCCCGGTGAGAGCCCCGGCGAAGGCTCGGGCGGCGGCTGAGACCGCTGGTCACCGGCCCGTCCCGCGCCGTGATACTGTAGTGATCACAACGGCGCGGGGTGGAGCAGCTCGGTAGCTCGCTGGGCTCATAACCCAGAGGTCGCAGGTTCAAATCCTGTCCCCGCTACTGAAGTCGGGCGCTTGACGCGTGCGACACCGAAGGCCCGGATCCTGACAGGGATCCGGGCCTTCGGCGTGTGTGAACGCATGTGCCGATACCGGTAACGGCCGTGCCGACGGGGGAGTTGGGGCGATCCGTGTTTGACTTGTCTCTCTGTGGGCATGTCGACAAAACGCTGAAGTGACCTCACTGGCTGCGGTATACCAGGTGTACCCGGGTTGCGGGTGGTGCGACGATGGACGTTATGGGGGACATGGCAACTCTGTTCGAGACAGAGCGATTTGTGCAGCCTTCCGGTCCCGAAGAGGCCGCTCCCGAAGAGGTCGGTCCCGAAGAGATCGGGGACGAGGCCGGTGAGGCCGCCGACGAGGTGGCCGAGGAGGTGCGGCAGAGACTCGCCGCCGAAGCCGGTGACATCGAGGCGATGAGCGTTCTCGGGGCCATGCTGCTGCGCCGTGGCGATCTCGACGGAGCCGAACCCCACCTGCGGGCCGCCACCGCGGCCGGTGACCGTGCCGCCGCCAACAACCTCGGGGTCCTTCTGCACCAGCGCGGGTACGCCGACGAGGCCGCCGGATGGTGGCGGATCGCGGCTGTCGCCGGGTCCGCCGCGGCCGCGCACGCGCTGGGGCGGCACTTCCGTGAGCGCGGGGACGAGCCGGCCGCCGAGTACTGGCTGCGCCAGTCCGCCGAGCAGGGCCACGCCCTGGGCGCCTACGCGCTCGCCGATCTGCTGGAGCACCGCGGTGACGCCGGGACCGAGCGGTGGATGCGGGCCGCGGCCGAGCGCGGGCACCGGGAGGCCGCGTACCGGCTGGCGCGGGCGCTGGACCGGAGGGCGGCGCGGGAGTCCGGTGCTGACAACGGTGTCGCGTCCGCTGGGGCGCCCGTCCGCTTCGTGGCCGAGGCGGCCGAGGCGACTGAGGCGGCCGGAGAGGCCGAGCAGTGGTACCGGCAGGCCGCCGCGCGCGGCCACCGGCGGGCCGCGCTGCACCTCGGGGCGATCCTGGAGCGGCGCGGGGAGCTGAAGGAGGCCGGGCGCTGGTACCTGACGTCCGCCAAGGACGGCGAGCCGCGGGCCGCGTGCGCGCTGGGCTTCTTGCTGCGGGACGCCGGGGACCAGGAGAGCGCCGCCGTGTGGTGGCTGCGCGCCGCGCAGGACGGGGACGGCAACGCGGCGAACGCGCTGGGCGCACTGCACGCCGAGCGCGGCGAGACCCAGACCGCCGAGCGGTGGTACCGGGCGGCGATGGACGCCGGGGACGACAACGGCGCGTACAACCTCGGGCTGCTCTGCGCCGAGCAGGGGCGCACCGCGCAGGCCGAGCAGTGGTACCGGCGGGCGGCGTACGCGGGGCACCGGGAGGCCGCGAACGCGCTGGCCGTCCTGCTGCTCCAGGGCGGGGACCGGACCGGGGCCGAGCCGTGGTTCTCCAAGGCCGCGGAGGCCGGCAGTGTCGACGCCGCGTTCAACCTTGGCATCCTGTACGCCGGGCGCGGGGAGGAGCGGGCCGCGCTGCGGTGGTACGAGCGGGCGGCTGCCGCCGGGCACACGGAGGCGGCGCTGCAGGTCGGGATGGCGCGACTGCGGGACGGGGACGAGCAGGGGGCGGAGCGGCACCTGCGCTGCGCGGCGGGGGGCGGCAGCGCCGAGGCCGCGTTCCGGCTGGCCACGCTGCTGGACGCGCGCCGGCCGCCGACGCCCGCGCACGAACTGGGCGAGCCGGCGCACGAGCGGACCGAGTGCGAGGAGTGGTACGAGCGGGCGGCCTCGCAGGGCCACCGGCGGGCCCAGGTGCGGGTCGGCATGCTGGCCGCGGCGCGGGGGGACGTCGTGGAGGCGGCGCGATGGTACCGGGAGGCGGCGGAGGCCGGGTCCCGCAACGGGGCGTTCAACCTCGGGCTGCTGCTGGCCCGGGAGGGGAGCGAGCCGGAGGCCGTGGTGTGGTGGCGGCGGGCCGCGGATGCCGGGCACGGACGGGCGGCGCTGCGGCTGGCGCTGGTGTATGCGCGGCGGGGGGAGTTGGCGGAGGGGCAGCGATGGGCCGATCTCGCGGTGTCGTCGGGCCCGGCGGAGGTGGCGGAGCGGGCGGCGCGGTTGCGGGACGCGCTGCGGGAGGAACTGTCGGCGTGACGTGTGTCGCGTGACCTGTGTCGCGTGACGTGTGCGGGGGCTTGGGCGGCGTTCCGGTTGCCCGGCGCCGCGGCTGAGGGCTCGGCTGCGCAGCCCGGCGTGACGGGGCACCGGCCGCGCCCACCCGTGCCGCCCTGCGGCCCGACTGCGCGCAGTCGGGCGGGGCGGCGGTCGCGCGCGTGCTGCCCTGCGGAGCGGCTGGGTGCGGTCGGGCGGGGTGACGGTCGCGCGCCCATGCGTGCTGCTGCCGCCGGCGCTGCGGCTGCTCGCGGTTTGGTGTCGCCGCCTTGTGGCCCGACTGCTCGCGGTTGAGTGGGGGTCGGCTCCGGTCGTGCCCACCCGCGCCGTCCCGCGGCGCGACTGCCCGCGGTTGGGCGGGGTGCGGTCGCGCGGGTTGCCCTGGGGTGCGGTCGCGCGCGGTTGGGGGGGCGAGGGGGCGGGCGGGTGCGCGTGTGTTGCCCTGCGGTGTGGCTGGGCGAGGGTGATTTGCCTTTGTCCGTGGTCTTGACGTAACGTTGCATTCATCGCCGCGGGGTGGAGCAGCTCGGTAGCTCGCTGGGCTCATAACCCAGAGGTCGCAGGTTCAAATCCTGTCCCCGCTACTGAAGGCCGAGGGCCGGAATCCGAAAGGGTTCCGGCCCTCGGTGCGTTCGGGCGACGACGGCGATGACGACGGCACGTGAGAGCGCGCAACAGCAAGCCCCGGCACCACACGGTGCCGGGGCTTTCGGTGCGTACGCGCTTACGCCGTCGTGCAGTTCGGGCAGAGGCCGCGGTAGGTGACCTCGACGTCCGAGACCGTGAAGCCGAAGCGTTCCGAGTCGGGGAGGTCGGCCAGCGGGTTGCCGATCGGGTGGACGTCCCGGATCGAGCCGCACTGGGCGCAGACCAGGTGGTGGTGCGGCCGGTGGGCGTTGGGGTCGTACCGCTTGGCGCGCTTGTCGGTGGCCACCTCGAGCACCTCGCCGAGGGAGACCAGCTCACCCAGGGTGTTGTACACGGTCGCGCGCGAGATCTCGGGCAGCTTGGCCACGGCCCGGGCGTGCACCTCGTCGGCTGTCAGGTGGACGTGTTCGCCGTCGAGGACCTCGGCCACGACACGCCGCTGTGCGGTCATGCGCCACCCACGTCCGCGCAGTCGTTCCAGAAGGTCGCTCATAGCAGCCAGCCTAGCAGCAAGGGGGACCAGGTCCCGAACGGGTGTGAAATTGGAGTCTTGCTTGACTTAGACATTGTCTATTGTAGGATCGAGACCGGCATTAGCCAAGGGACAGGATTCGTCAGTAATGACGCAGGAGGCGTACGTGACTCAGGGACCGCTCACTACGGAGGCCGGTGCCCCGGTAGCCGACAACCAGAACAGCGAGACCGCGGGCGTCGGTGGCCCGGTGCTCGTCCAGGACCAGCTGCTTCTGGAGAAGCTGGCCCACTTCAACCGCGAGCGCATTCCGGAGCGTGTCGTGCACGCCCGTGGCGCGGGTGCCTACGGCACCTTCACGGTCACCGCCGATGTCACCAAGTACACGCGTGCCAAGTTCCTCTCCGAGGTCGGCAAGCAGACCGAGGTCTTCCTCCGCTTCTCGACCGTGGCCGGCAACCTGGGTGCGGCGGACGCGGTCCGCGACCCGCGCGGCTTCGCGCTGAAGTTCTACACCGAGGAGGGGAACTACGACCTCGTCGGCAACAACACCCCGGTGTTCTTCATCAAGGACGCCATCAAGTTCCCGGACTTCATCCACACCCAGAAGCGCGACCCCTACACGGGCAGCCAGGAGGCGGACAACGTCTGGGACTTCTGGAGCCTGTCGCCGGAGTCCACGCACCAGGTGACCTGGCTGTTCGGCGACCGCGGCATCCCCGCCTCGTACCGCCACATGGACGGCTTCGGCTCGCACACCTTCCAGTGGAACAACGAGGCCGGCGAGGCCTTCTGGGTCAAGTACCACTTCAAAACGGACCAGGGCATCAAGAACCTGACCGCCGAGGAGGCCGCCAGGCTCGCCGGTGAGGACCCCGACTCCCACCAGCGCGACCTGCGCCAGGCCATCGAGCGCGGCGAGTACCCGACCTGGACCGTCGGCGTCCAGATCATGCCGGTGGCCGAGGCGGCCACCTACCGCTTCAACCCGTTCGACCTGACCAAGGTCTGGCCGCACGCGGACTACCCGGTGATCGAGATCGGCAAGCTGGAGCTCAACCGCAACCCGGAGAACGTCTTCGCCGAGGTCGAGCAGTCGATCTTCTCCCCGGCCCACTTCGTCCCCGGCATCGGTCCGTCCCCGGACAAGATGCTCCAGGGCCGTCTCTTCGCGTACGGCGACGCCCACCGCTACCGCGTCGGCATCAACGCCGACCACCTGCCGGTGAACCGCCCGCACGCCACCGAGGCGCGCACCAACTCCCGTGACGGCTACCTGTACGACGGCCGCCACAAGGGTGCGAAGAACTACGAGCCGAACAGCTTCGGCGGCCCGTTCCAGACGGACAGGCCGCTGTGGCAGCCGGTCGCGGTCGCCGGCCTCACCGGTGACCACGAGGCGCCCTCGCACGCCGAGGACAACGACTTCGTGCAGGCCGGCAACCTCTACCGCCTGATGTCGGAGGACGAGAAGGAGCGCCTGGTCAACAACCTGGCGGGCGCCCTCTCGCAGGTCTCGCGCGAGGACATCGTCGAGCGCGCGATCAACAACTTCCGCCAGGCGGACGGTGACTACGGCAAGCGGCTGGAGGCCGCGGTCCAGGCCCTTCGCGGCTGACACATCCAGCGCTGGACCGCTTGTCGTGGCGGCGGGCCGGACTCCCTTCGCGGGGTCCGGCCCGCTTTCGCGTCTCCGGGTCAGGCCGGGACCTGCAGAGCGGCCCGCTGCCGCACGGGTGCCCAGCAGCGGATGATGTCGCGGACCGAGACGATGCCGGCCGGTTCGCCGTGGTCGAGCACGACCAGGTGGCGGAAGCCGCCGTGTGCCATGGCCCTGGCCGCCTCCTCCAGGGTCCAGGTCGGCGCGGCGAACACGACGTCGTTGGTGGTGTGGGCGTGGGTGCGTTCGGCGTCGGGGTCCTGGCCCGTGCCGACGGAGTCGAGGATGTCGCGTTCGGTGAGGATGCCGATGCCGCCGGCGTCGGGGTCGTACACGATGGCCGCGCCGACCCGTCGGGCGGACATCAGCGCGGCGGCCTGGCGGAGGGTGTGATCGGGGCCGATGGTGAGGACGACCGTACTCATGGCGTCACGGACGAGCATGAAGAGAGCCACCTCCTACGAATCCATGAGCTAGTTCATGGATTCACAAGTTCACAAGTGGGGGGACTCTCAGAGTTGCAGGTAAAGCGGGGGTCAACAAGAGGGCGCTCGGCGCCAACTTGCCGCCGCCGCGCGCCCCGCGTCGCCCGTACGCGCCCGGCCGCGCCCGCCGCGGGCCTCAGTACCGCTGGTTGAGGTAGCCGAGCAGCTCGTCGTGGAGCAGGCCGTTCGACGCCGCCGCGTTGCCGCTGTGCGGGCCGGGGCGGCCGTCGAGGCCGGTGAAGCTGCCGCCGGCCTCGGTCACGACGATCGCGTTCGCGGCCATGTCCCACAGGGACAGCTCCGGCTCGGCGCAGATGTCGACCGCGCCCTCGGCGACCATCATGTACGGCCAGAAGTCGCCGTACGCGCGCGTGCGCCACACCTCGCGGGTCAGGTCCAGGAAACCGTCCAGCCTGCCCTGTTCCTCCCAGCCGCTGAGCGAGGAGTACGCGAAGGAGGCGTCGGAGAGCCGGGAGACCCGCGAGACCTGGAGCCGGCCGGCCGAGGTCAGGCTGCGGCCGCTGAAGGCGCCGTTGCCCTTCGCGGCCCACCAGCGGCGCCCCAGGGCGGGCGCCGAGACCACGCCGACGACCGGCTGGTAGCCGCCCTCCGCCGCTTCCATCAGGGCGATCAGCGTGGCCCAGACGGGCACGCCGCGGACGTAGTTCTTGGTGCCGTCGATCGGGTCGATCACCCAGCGGCGGGGGCCGGTGCCCTCGACGCCGTACTCCTCGCCGAGGACCGCGTCGCGCGGGCGGGCGCGGGCGAGGTGACCGCGGATGAGTTCCTCGGCCGCCTTGTCGGCCTCGCTGACCGGGGTCATGTCCGGCTTCGTCTCGACCTTGAGGTCGAGGGCCTTGAAGCGGTCCATCGTCGCCGCGTCGGCGGCGTCCGCGAGGACGTGGGCGAGGCGGAGGTCGTCGAGGTAGTCCGGCATGCCGTCACCGTATCTGCCGGGATCGGTACGGAGCTACCGCGGGCCTCGCCCGGCGTTGCCCCACGCCCGGTCCCGCGAACCCTTGACAGTGCCCCCGCGCGCGTCAAACCTGTGCCCAGAGCCGCTCGCCCCGAGGGAGGCGATGATGCCTGCAGCGCGGGAATCCCTGCTCGACGCCGCGTACACGGCGCTGGCGCGCCGGCCGTGGTCGGCCGTGCGGATGGTGGACGTCGCCGCGTCGGCCGGGGTGTCCCGGCAGACCCTCTACAACGAGTTCGGCAGCAAGGAGGGGCTCGCGCGGGCACTCGTGCGCCGAGAGGCGGACGGCTATCTCGCCGGCGTCGACCGCGCGCTCGCCGGGACCGGCGACGCCCGTGAGCGGCTCACCGCGGCCGCGGAGTGGACGACGTCGGCCGCCCGCGAGAACGCGCTGGTGCGCGCCCTGCTCACCGGCTGCTGGAGCGAACGGCTGCCCGCACCGGCGCCGACCGCCGTGCCGTCCTCCTCCGTCGTCCCGGCGCAGTGCCGGGCGGACGGCCCGCTGCCCTCGCCCGGCGATCTCGTGGTCCTCGTCCGCGACCGCGCCGTGTCCGTGCTGTCCGGACCCGGCACCTCCCGGCCGGACCGCGCCGAACTGGCCCGCACCTGCGAACTCGCGGTTCGTCTCGCGCTGTCCTGCGTCGCCGCCCCGCCGGGCGAGGACGGCGTCGCCGGCCTCGTCCGCACCGCCCTGCCCCGGCAGTCGACGCCGTAGCGGGCGCACGGGTCAGTGCGCCGAGCCCGACAACTGCAGGCCGATCACACCGATGATCACCAGGCTGATCGAGACGATCTTCAGCGCCGACACCAGGTCGCCGAGGAACACCATGCCGTAGATCGCGGTGCCCGCGGCGCCGATGCCGGTCCACACCGCGTAGGCGGGGCCGACGTCGAGCCGCTTCAGGGCGAGGGTCAGCAGGCCGAAGCTGCCCAGTGCGAAGGCGGCGAAGGCGATCGTCGGCCAGAGCCGGGTGAAGCCGTGCGAGAGCTTCAAAGACACGGCGAAACCGGCTTCGAGCAACCCGGCCACTACGACCAGCAGCCACGCCATGTGTCGTCCTCCCGTAGTCCCCGTACCGTGACCGCGACCGCTTCGTCAGGCTTTGCTCGGGCGTGGATCCGGCTTGGTGCGATTATGCACTTACCGGTCTCCTGTCACGGCAAACAACCCGGAGGTCGGTCGCCTTCCTTCAGTCGCCTTCCTTCGGTTCCCGCGACGCCAGCAGCCGGCGCAGCGAGTACAGGCGGGCCGGGTCGGCGTGGCCCTCGGCCACCCAGGCGTCCAGCGCGCAGTCGGGCTCGTCGTGACTGCACGCGCGCGGGCAGTCCGCCGTGCCGGGCTCCAGGTCGGGAAAGGCGTGGATCACGCGCGACGGGTCGACGTGGGCCAGCCCGAACGACCGTACGCCGGGGGTGTCGACCACCCAGCCCTCGGCGGGCCCGAGCGGCAGCGCGAGCGCCGAGGTGGTGGTGTGCCGGCCACGGCCCGTGACCGCGTTGACGTGTCCCGTCGTACGCCGCCGCTCCTCGGACACCAGGGCGTTGACGAGGGTCGTCTTGCCCACGCCGGAGTGGCCGACGAAGGCGGTGACCTTGCCGCCCAGATGCTCGCGCACCCAGTCGGCCCCGTCGCCGCGGCCCAGTTCCTCGCGGCTGGTGACGACGTACGGGATGTCCAACGCGCCGTACAGCTCCAGCAGTTCGTCCGGCGGGGCCAGGTCCGACTTGGTCAGCACCAGCAGCGGGTCCAGGCCGCCGTCGAACGCCGCGACCAGGCAGCGGTCGATCAGGCGCGGGCGCGGCTCGGGATCGGCCAGCGCCGTGACGATCGCCAGCTGGTCGGCGTTGGCCACGACGACGCGCTCGAAGGGGTCGTCGTCGTCCGCCGTGCGGCGCAGCACCGACGTGCGCTCCTCGATGCGGACGATCCGCGCGAGCGTGTCCTTCCTGCCGGACAGGTCGCCGACCAGCGCCACCCGGTCGCCCACGACCGCCGCCTTGCGGCCCAGTTCCCGGGCCTTCATCGCCATGACCACCCGGTCCTCGACGAGGCAGGTCAGCCGGCCCCGGTCGACGGTGAGGACCATGCCCTCGGCGGCGTCCTCGTGCTTGGGCCGGATGTGCGTCCGGGGCCGGTTGCCCTTGCGGTTGGGCCGGGAGCGGATGTCGTCCTCGTCGGTGTGCTTGCCGTAGCGGCGCATGACGAACCCCTATGCCCCGAGCATCCCGGTCCACAGCTCGGGGAAGTCGGGCAGCGTCTTCGCCGTGGTCGCCACGTTCTCGATCTGCACCCCGTCGACCGCGAGGCCGATGATCGCGCCGGCCGTCGCCATGCGGTGGTCCTCGTACGTGTGGAAGATGCCGCCGTGCAGCCGGCGCGGGCGGATATGCAGGCCGTCGGCGGTCTCGGTGACATCGCCGCCGAGTTCGTTGATCTCCTTGGTGAGCGCGGCCAGCCGGTCCGTCTCGTGCAGGCGCAGATGCGCCACCCCGCGCAGTGTCGAGGGGGAGTCCGCCAGGGCGGCGACGGCCGCGATGCCCGGGGTCAGCTCGCCGACCTCGCCGAGGTCCACGTCGATGCCGTGCACGGCACCCGATCCGGTGAAGACCAACCCGTAGTCGGTCAGTTGGCAGGAACCGCCCATCTCGGTGAAGATCTCGCGCAGCCGGTCACCGGGCTGAGTGGTGCGGGCCGGCCAGTCGGGGATGACCACCTTGCCGCCGGTCACCAGGGCCGCCGCCAGGAACGGCTGGGCGTTGGACAGGTCCGGCTCGATCGTCAGGTCCCGGCCGAGCAGCGCGCCCGGCGTCACCCGCCACACGTTGGGCTCGCCGCCCGACTCGGGGGTGTCGACCTGGGCGCCGACCGAGCGCAGCATGTCGACGGTCATCCGGATGTGCGGCATCGACGGCAGTGTGGCGCCGGTGTGCCGGACCTCGACGCCCTGGTTGAAGCGCGGGCCGGACAGCAGCAGTGCGGAGACGAACTGCGACGACGAGGAGGCGTCGACCTCCACCGGACCGCCGTCCAGGGCACCGCCGCCGTGCACGGTCATCGGCAGCGCGCCGCGCCCGTCGTCGTCGATCCGGGCGCCGAGCGCGCGCAGGGCGTCGATCACGCCGTGCAGCGGGCGCTCGTACGACCGGGGGTCGCCGTCGAACCGGACGGGCCCGTCGGCCAGCGCGGCGACCGGGGGCAGGAACCGCATCACCGTGCCGGCGTTGCCGACGTCGACCGTGGCCGGGCCGCGCAGGCCGGCCGGGATCACCCGCCAGAACTCGCCGGTGCCGTCGGGGCCGACGCCCTCCTCGATGCCGATGCCCAGCTCCCGCAGGGCGCCGGCCATCAGCAGGGTGTCGCGGGAGCGCAGCGGGCGGCGCAGCCAGCCGGGCTCGGAGGCGAGGGCGGCCAGCACCAGGGCGCGGTTGGTCACCGATTTGGACCCCGGCACGTGGACCGTCGCGTCGACGGCTCCGCTCGCGTGCGGGGCGGGCCAGAGGGCGGTGTCTGCGGGGTTCGAGGCCATGGCCCCACTTTAGTGGCTGAACACGACCGGAGATCTTGATCAAATGTGGCGAAACCCGGCCGAAACGGCGACACGGGCATGTGCCCTGCATATATGCGCGGCCGTCGGGATCCCGCAGGGCGCGGCTCACACCTCCAGCAGCCAGCGCCCCCCGCCGATCAGCGAGCACAGCGACACCGCGTGGAACAGGAAGAGCCACACCCCCGCCGGCGCGTGGGTCAGCCGCGCCAGCTGGTCCGCGTCCGAGTCCCCGGCGCCACCCCGGGCCCGCTTCACCTGCAGCTCGAACGCCGGGCGCACCCCGCCGAGCAGCAGGAACCACACCACCGCGTAGGCGAACGCCGCCTGCACCTGCGGCCCGGCCAGCCACGACACCAGCAGGAAGGTGCCGCCGGTGACGATCACCGTCAGTGCGCCGTAGGCGTTGCGGATCATCACCAGCAGGGCCACCAGCAACGCCGTCGCCAGCCACAGCAGCAGCGTGATGCGTCCGGACCCGAGCAGCCCGGCGCCGCCGAGGCCGAGCAGCGGGGGAGCGGTGTAGCCGGCCGTCGCCGTCAGGATCATGCCCAGGCCGTACGGCTTGCCGCGGCTGACGGTCAGCCCGCTGGTGTCGGAGTGCAGGCGGATACCGGTCAGCGTGCGCCCGGTGAGCAGCGCCACGAGCCCGTGACCGCCTTCGTGGGCGATGGTGATGGCGTTGCGCGCCATGCGCCACGGCAGGTGCGGCACGACGACCGCGAGCGCCGCGACCAGGGTCGCGATGACCACCCACAGGTCGGGGTCGGGCTGGGTGCCGGTGATCTCGTCCCACACGGAGGCGAGTGACGCGGATGCGGTGCTGCCCAGGTGCGGGCCGCCCAGGTGTGAGCTGTCCATGTGTGGTGCGGGCCCCTCCCGTTGGCGCGGAGTCTGGCAGTGTTGCACGTATGTGCGGACGGTATGCAGCCAGTCGTGGGCCCGAGGATCTCGCAGGAATCTTTGAGATCGAGAAGTGGGAGCCCGAGGAGACCCTGGAGCCCGACTACAACGTGGCCCCCACCAAAGAGGTCCACGCCGTACTGGACCGCCCCCTGAAGGACGCGCCCGGTCCGCGCCCGGTTCGTCAGCTGCGGAAGCTGAAGTGGGGCCTGGTCCCCTCCTGGGCCAAGACGCCCGAGGGCGCCGCCCGCATGATCAACGCGCGCGCGGAGACGGTGCACGAGAAGCCGTCGTACCGCCGTGCCTTCGCCACCCGGCGCTGCATCCTGCCCGCCGACGGCTACTACGAGTGGGTCACCGGCACGCAGGAGCGGGACCTGGAGGTCGAGGGCCGCCGGAAGCGACCGCGCAAGCAGCCGTACTTCGTGACGCCGGCCGACGGGTCGGTGTTCGCGATGGCCGGGCTGTACGAGTTCTGGCGGGACAGGACACTGCCCGACGACCACCCGCAGGCCTGGTGGGCGACCTGCTCGGTGATCACCACGGACGCCGAGCGGACCCCGCTCGCGGTCGCCCCCGCCGAGGGGCCGGGGGCGCTGGCCGACATCCACCCCCGGATGCCGCTGATGCTGACCCCGGACCGGTGGGACGCGTGGCTGGACCCGGCGCGCACGGACGTCGACGACCTGATGCCGCTGCTGGCGCCGCCGCCCGCCGGGCTGATGCGGGCGTACCCCGTGGCCACGGCCGTCAGCAACGTCCGCAACAACGGGCCCGAGCTGCTGAAGGAGCTGGAGGCACCGGAAGAGGGCACACTCTTCTGATGTGACTGACGTGACGGACGTGACAACAGAGGTCGTCGAGACGGAGGCGGGCAGTGCCCGCATCACCTGGCACCCGGCGCGCGGGCCCCGGCTCGTCCTGGCCGCGAGCCACGGCGCCGGCGGCGGCATCGAGGCCCGCGACCTCCGGGCGATCGCACGGGCGCTGCCCGCCCACGGCGTGACCGTCGCCCTGGTCGAGCAGCCCTGGCGGGTGGCCGGCAAGAAGCTGGCGCCCGCGCCGAAGACCCTGGACACCGGCTGGCGGGGCGTCTGGCCCGCGCTGGCCGGCCCCGGTCTGCCGGTGGTCTCCGCGGGCCGCAGCGCCGGCGCCCGCGTCGCCTGCCGCACGGCCGGCGAGCTGGGCGCCCACGCCGTCCTCGCCCTGAGCTTCCCGCTCCACCCGCCGGGCAGGCCCGAGAAGTCCCGCGCCGGGGAACTGCTCGGAACCGGCGTGCCCACCCTCGTCGTCCAGGGCGGCAACGACCCCTTCGGCAAGCCGGAGGAGTTCCCTGAGGGCGCGTACGAACTGGTCGAGGTGGCGCACGGCGACCACGGCTTCGCCGTGCCGAAACGAGCCCCGATCGGGCAGGACGAGGCGCTGGCGGTGATCACCGACGCCGTCGTGGCGTGGGCCGGGTCACTCGGGTGAACGCCGGGAATGACCCGGAACCGTGTGGCGTTGTGGCGTGCGTACGTTGCTGAAACTCAGCACCGACGCCGTGGGAGAGGGAGTCCGCCGCATGGGTTCGATCTACTGCCCGAGCCGCAGCAGCCGCACTGACCTGGACTGGACGGTGCTGCACGCGGCCAAGACCGCTCCTATTCGGGCGGCGGGCGGACCGGATCGTCGTCTATCCTCCGATTCTGGCGGGACCGCCACCGGTCCTGAGCAGACTCTTGAGGAGGTGGGTCCGGTCACCGGTACCGACGCAGGGACCGAGAACGGCCAGGCGGAGCAGCCCGAGGGCCGGGGCACGAGTGCGGAGACGACCGCGGAGCGCAGCGCGCGCTTCGAGCGGGACGCGCTCGAGTTCCTCGACCAGATGTACTCGGCGGCCTTGCGCATGACGCGCAACCCCGCCGACGCCGAGGACCTGGTGCAGGAGACCTACGCCAAGGCGTACGCGTCGTTCCACCAGTTCCGCGAAGGCACCAACCTCAAGGCGTGGCTGTACCGGATCCTCACCAACACCTTCATCAACTCCTACCGCAAGAAGCAGCGCGAACCGCAGCGCAGCGCGGCCGAGGAGATCGAGGACTGGCAGCTCGCCCGCGCCGAGTCGCACATGTCGACGGGTCTGCGCTCCGCGGAGTCGCAGGCGCTCGACCACCTGCCCGACTCGGACGTGAAGGAAGCGCTCCAGGCGATCCCCGAGGAGTTCCGCATCGCCGTGTACCTGGCCGACGTCGAGGGCTTTGCGTACAAGGAGATCGCGGACATCATGGGGACACCCATCGGTACGGTGATGTCCCGGCTGCACCGGGGCCGCCGTCAGCTGCGCGGCATGCTCGAGGACTATGCCCGCGAGCGGGGACTGGTCCCGGCCGGCGCCGGAGAGTCGAACGAAGCGAAAGGCTCGGGCTCATGAGCTGCGGAGAGCCGCACGAGACGGACTGCAGTGAGGTCCTGGACCATCTGTACGAGTTCCTCGACAGTGAGATGCCGGACGTCGATCGCGAGAAGTTCCAGCACCACTTCGAGGAATGCTCGCCGTGCCTGGAGAAGTACGGCCTGGAGCAGGCCGTGAAGAAGCTGGTCAAGCGCTGCTGCGGCCATGACGACGTACCGGGCGACCTGCGGGCCAAGGTCATGGGGCGGATCGACCTGATCCGCTCCGGACAGACCGTGCCCGAGCACGACGTCACGGCGTCCCCGGCGACGCCGCAGGAGTCGTAGCTCCCCCTCGCGGAGACAGACCCCTCGCGGACAGACCCCTCGCGCATCACTCGAACGTGCTAATCCGCGGGTTATCGGCCCGCCTGCCTCCCCCGCCTCCCTAGGCTCCGAGCCTGACGGACCTGGCCGGGGAGGGCACATGGAGGCGGTACCGCCACGGGCGCGTGTCTACGTCGCCGGTGTGGCCGTCGCCGCCCTGATCTGCCTGTCCCCCCTGTCGGCGGTGCACACGCCCTGGTGGGCGGTGCTGCTGCTCGCCGTGGTGTACGCCGGGTGCGAGCACGCCGCCCGTCGGCGCTGCGCCGGGACCTGCTACCCCGTCCTGCTCGCCGGGGCGTTTCTGCTGCCGGCGCCGGCCGCCGCGCTCGTCCCGCTGCCGGCGGCGCTGCTCTCCCCCGTGACGCAAGGGGCGTCGGCGCTGCGCCGGACCTGGCGGGCCGCGCAGCTCGCGCTCGCCGTGTGGGCCGCGGCCCGGGTGCACTGGGAACTCGGTGGGCGGGACGCCGTGGTGGCACCCGACTTCCCGTACGCGCTGCTGCCGGCCGGGGCCGCGGTGCTGGCCTTCTGCCTGGTGCTGACCGTCCTCGACGGCGGCATCCTGGCGTTGGCGGAGCGAGTGCCGGTACGCCGGGCGTGGCGGGGACTGCTCGGGCGTTCGCTCGCCCCGATCGCCGTGCACGGGCTCGCCGGGCTGATGATGGCCGTGCTGTGGCGCAGCCCGTACGGGCCCGTCGCCGCCCTGCTGGTGCTGCTGCCGATGTGCGTGGCCTGGTGGGCGTTCGCCCAGTACAACCGGGAGCAGGCCGCGCACCAGGCGACGATCCGCGCGCTGGTGCAGGCCGTCGACATCAAGGACGGGTACACCCGCGGGCACAGCGAGCGGGTCGGCCAGGCGTCCATGATGATCGCCCGTGAGCTGGGCATGGACGACGAGCGGGTGGAGGTGCTCCGCTTCGCCGGGATCCTGCACGACGTGGGCAAGCTCGGGGTGCCCACCCGGCTGCTGCGCAAGGACGGGCCGCTCACCGCGGACGAGCGGCGGGTGATCGAGCTGCACCCCGAGTACGGGCACGAGATGGTGCGCGGCATCCGCTTCCTCGGCGAGGCCCGGGCCGCCGTGCTGCACCACCACGAACGGCTGGACGGCAGCGGCTACCCCTACGGCCTGGTCGGCAGCCAGATCCCGGAGTCCGCCCGGGTGGTCGCCGTCGCCGACGCCTTCGACGCGATGACCTCCACCCGCTCCTACCGCAGGGCCCGGCCCGTCGCGGCGGCCGTGGCGGAGCTGAAGCGGTGCGCGGGCGCCCAGTTCGACCCGCGGATGGTCGCGGCCCTGGTGCGCTCGCTGGACAGGTACGGCTGGCACCCGAAGGTGACGGCCGACGGCGCGGAGTCCGGCCCGGTCGTGCCGTCCACCAGACCCGCCACCGGGCGGCGGGACAGTGTGGGAAGGGGGGTGTCATGACGTCTCGCCGGCCGCCCTTCGCGGCGGCCGAACGGGCACACCGGGGTCCCGGACGGGCCGCGAGGACGTCGTGCACGCAGGGCCGTCCCCGCGTGCCGTGCGGCGGACGGAGGGACGGCGCCGGACGGAGCGCGCCATGACGTCGTCGCGGTCCCCGGTCGTCCCGTTGCTGATCCACACCGGCGCGGGCGGCGTCGCACTGGTCTGCTTCGTCTGGGTGCTGTGGACCGGACTCGCCGAGCGGCCCGTCGCCCTGGCCTTCGGCGCGCTGATCGCGCTCGGCGAGCTGATCCGCCGCCCCGGCGCCGAGGTGCGGGAGGACGCGCCGCTCGGGACCGCCGGGGCGCTGTCGTACGCCCTGCTGGGGGAGAACGCCGGGCAGCCCACCGAGCACGGCGTCACCCAGACCGTCACCGTCGTGCTCGCCGCCTCGCTGCTCGGCAGCGTGCCGCACATCGCGCGGGGCCCCGGGACCGGCCTCGACCACCTCGACCGCCTCGCGCGCCGGGTGCTCACCGTCGCCTTCGCCGCCGTGTGCTTCCAGCCGCTGTTCAACGCCGGCGCCTTCCGCGACCTGGACGGCCACGCCTACGCCCTGCTGCTGCTCGTCCTGCTCACCCTGACCGCCCTGTGCGACGCCGTGCTGGCCGCGGCGCCCGCGCACGCCCGCACCGGCTGGCCGTTCGGCCCGCTGCTGCGCGAGGAACTGCGGAGCATGGGCGGGATCACCTCCGCGGTGTGCGCCACCGGCGCGGTGATGGCGCTCGCGGTGGCCGTCGTGGGGCTGTGGGCGCTGCCCGTCTTCTCCGTGCCCCTGCTGCTCACCCAACTGTCCTACCGGCGCTACGCGGCCGTCCGCGCCACCTACCGGCAGACCATCGCCTCGCTGGCCCGGGCCACCGAGATAGCCGGGTACACGCCGACCGGGCACGCCCGCCGGGTCGCCGCGCTGAGCGGGGCCGTCGGGCGGGACCTGGGACTGTCCGGGCCCGAGCTGACCGTGCTGGAGTACGCCGCCCTGATGCACGACATCGGGCAGCTCAGCCTGGTCGACCCGGTCCCGGCGGGTGCCACCGCCGGCCTGCCCGCCGCCGAACAGCGCCGGATCGCGCTGCTCGGCGGTGCCGTCGTGCGCCAGACCGGTGTCGACCCCGCCGTGGCGGTGGTCGTCGAGCGGCAGGCCGACCCCTACCACGAGCAGCCGGTCGCCGCCCGGATCGTGCGGGCGGTGAACGCCTACGAGGAGAAGGCGCGGGACGCCGGGCCCGGCGGGGCCCTCGCCGTACTGGAGGAGCTGCGGCTGGGCACCGCCGGCGACTACGCTCCCGACGTCGTGGAATCCCTGGCCCGGGTGCTGTCCCGGGGCTGTCTTACCTCCCGTGTGGTTGGGTAACCCATGGGTAATGAGCGCCCCTCCAGTCGTACGTGGTTTGATGCGCAGGAGAGGGTGTCCGGGGGCGCAGAAAGGCACAGCCAGCCCACTCCACGGAACTGGCAGGCGGGAATCGTGAGGATCTTCGGCAAGGGACGGCACCGGCCCTCCGCCTCCTGGCGGCAGGCCACCGACCGTGCGTTCACGCTGATCGGCGACGGTCGCTACGAGGACGCGGGGGCACTGCTGACGCGGGCCGCCGATCTGGAGCCCTGGCTGTCGGAGTCGTGGTTCAACCTGGCGCTGCTGCACAAGTTCCGGCACGACTGGGAGCAGGCGCGTACGGCCGGTCTGCGGGCCGTCGCGCTGCTCGACCGGGACACCGGGGCGCCCGACTGGTGGAACGTCGGCATCGCCGCGACCGCCCTGCAGGACTGGCCGCTGGCCCGGCGGGCCTGGCAGGCGTACGGGCTGCGGATGCCCGGCGGCGCCACGGAATCCGGTGAGCCGGGCGGCATGGAGCTGGGCAGCGCGGCCGTACGGCTGTCCCCCGAGGGCGAGGCCGAAGTGGTGTGGGGGCGGCGGCTGGACCCCGCCCGGATCGAGGTGCTGTCGATCCCGCTGCCGTCCTCGGGGCGGCGCTGGGGCGAGGTCGTCCTGCACGACGGGGTGCCGCACGGCGAGCGGACCACCGCGGCCGGGCACGCCTACCCCGTCTTCGACGAGATCGAGCTGTGGGCGCCGTCGCCCGTGCCCACCTGGGTGGTGCTGCTGGAGGCCGCCACCGAGGACGACCGGGACGCCCTGGAGCAGCTGGCCGCCGACGCGGGCTTCGCGGCCGAGGACTGGTCGTCGTCCGTGCGGCTGCTGTGCCGGATGTGCTCGGAGTCCCGGATGCCGTCGGACGAGGGCGACGGCGAGCACCTCGACCCGCACGACCACAGCGAGCCCGGGCATCCCGGGCCGCTCGGCCACCGGACCGACGGGCAGCTGTGGGTGCCGGAGCGGGAGTGCGGGGTTGCCGCGCCGGCTTCCCTGGTACGGGGGTTGCTGGACGGGTGGGTGGCGGACAGCCCGGATTCCCGCGACTGGCGGGATCTGGAAGAGGTCTGCTGATCGCGTGAGCCGGCCGCGGGTCCGATGCGCCCGGCCGCGCCCCTGCGGCGGAGCCGCCCGGGACACGGTCCCGGGCCCTTCCGGGGCGCGGCTCCACGTACCCTGTATCCAACATCCACCCCCGGTTTCATTCAGAGAGGCGTACGTCGGTCATGGCGCAGCAGGACACCGATCAGCAGAACGCGGGCGTGCTCCCGGTGGACGACGAGGGGTACGTCATCGACACGGAGGACTGCGAGGAGCGCGAGACCGCGTGGCGTGAGCGCGGCACCTCCCGGCCGATCACGGTGGTCGGCAACCCGGTGCTGCACAAGGAGTGCAAGGACGTCACCGACTTCGGCGACGAGTTCCAGCAGCTGGTCGCCGACATGTTCGCCAGCCAGCGCACCGCCGAGGGCGTGGGCCTGGCCGCCAACCAGATCGGCGTCGACCTGAAGGTCTTCGTCTACGACTGCCCCGATGACGAGGGCGTCCGGCACGTCGGCGTGGTCTGCAACCCCAAGCTGGTCGAACTCCCCGCGGACCGGCGGCGCCTGGACGACAGCAACGAGGGCTGCCTGTCCGTGCCCACCGCCTACGTGTCGCTGGCCCGGCCCGACTACGCCGAGGTGACCGGGCAGGACGAGAAGGGCAACCCGATCAAGGTGCGCGGCACCGGCTACTTCGCACGGTGTTTGCAGCACGAGACGGACCACCTCTACGGGTACCTGTACATCGACCGCCTCTCCAAGCGCGAACGCAAGGACGCGCTGCGGCAGATGGCCGAGAACGAACCGCGCTACCCCGTGGTCGCCAACGACTGACGACACCACCGGGTCCGCTTCCGCCTCACCAACCCCCTTGCCCACGGCGTCCGTTCGGGTCTCCCGAACGGACGTCGTTCGTCTGTCCGTCGCACGTTCGATCCCCACTGCTCCCTTGGTGATCGGAAACCTGTCACACAACAGGAGAATCCCGGCACCTCGGGGTAGTGAATGGAGCAAATCCATTCCCAGAACGGTCAGTTGTGGTGCTGAATGGGAGTGCGGGGATACGCAACGGCGCACGCCCCGCTCAGCGGGAGGGGTGCGCCATCGGCGGCTGAGAGGGGTTTGTTCGTGCATGGTTTCTCACACGGCACCACAGCGACACCGACGGCGATCGCAGTACCACCGTCGCTCCGTCTGCCGTTGATCGAGGCAGCGTTTCCCCGGCAGCTCCACGCCTATTGGCCAAGGCTCCAGGAGAAGACCCGTAACTGGCTGCTCGAAAAGCGGCTGATGCCGGCGGACAAGGTGGAGGAATATGCCGATGGCCTGTGCTACACGGACCTCATGGCCGGCTACTACCTGGGCGCCCCCGACGAGGTGCTCCAGGCGATAGCGGACTACAGCGCCTGGTTCTTCGTCTGGGACGACCGGCACGACCGCGACATCGTGCACGGCCGGCCCGTGGCCTGGCGGCGGCTGCGGGACCGGCTGCACACGGCCCTCGACTCCCCCGAGGACCACCTGCACCACGAGGACACCCTGGTCGCGGGGCTGGCCGACAGCGT
Organism: Streptomyces hamibioticus; assembly: GCF_047946815.1. Lineage (NCBI taxonomy): Bacteria > Bacillati > Actinomycetota > Actinomycetes > Kitasatosporales > Streptomycetaceae > Streptomyces > Streptomyces hamibioticus. The sequence continues at coordinate 2,456,970 of NZ_JBKKQY010000001.1, read as the reverse complement.
GCGCCGGCTGTACTCGTTCCTGCCGGCCACCTGGAACGCCCGCTTCGCCCGGCACTTCCACGCGGTGATCGAGGCGTACGACCGTGAGTTCCACAACCGCAGCCACGGCATCGTCCCGGGTGTGCAGGAGTACCTGGAACTGCGCCGGCTCACGTTCGCGCACTGGATATGGACCGACCTGCTGGAGCCGAGCGCGGGGTGCGAACTCCCGGACTCCGTGCGGAAACACCCGGCATACCGGCGGGCCGCGCTGCTGAGCCAGGAATTCGCCGCCTGGTACAACGACCTCTGTTCGCTGCCGAAGGAGATAGCGGGCGACGAGGTGCACAATCTGGGAATCAGTCTCATCACTCATGAGGGGCTGACCCTCGAAGAGGCGATCGTGGAAATCCGGCGACGCGTCGAGGAATGTATATCCGAATTCCTCGTCGCCGAACGGGACGCCTTACGGCTCGCCGGCGAACTCGCCGACGGAACGGTGCGAGGAAAAGAACTGTGCGTCGCGGTGCGAACATGCGTGGGCAATATGCGGAACTGGTTCAGTTCCGTCTACTGGTTCCACCACGAGTCCGGCCGGTACATGGTCGACGCCTGGGACGACCGATCCACGCCCCCGTACGTCAACAACGAAGCGGCAGGTGAGAAATGACCGTCGAGTCCGCACACCCCGAGACCCGGGACGGCCGGACGGGTGCACTGCGCGAACCCCCCGTGGCGGGCGGCGGCGTCCCGCTGCTCGGCCACGGCTGGAAGCTGGTCCGCGACCCGCTGGCCTTCATGTCCCAGCTGCGCGACCACGGGGACGTCGTCCGGCTCAAGCTCGGCCCGAAGACGGTGTACGCCGTCACCACGCCGTCCCTCACCGGGGAGCTGGCGCTGAGCCCCGACTACATCATCGCCGGCCCGCTCTGGGAGTCCCTGGAGGACCTGCTCGGCAAGGAGGGCGTGGCCACCGCCAACGGCGCGCTGCACCGGCGTCAGCGGCGCACCATCCAGCCCGCCTTCCGGCTGGACGCCATCCCCGCGTACGGGCCGATCATGGCCGAGGAGGCCGACGCGCTGGTGGAGCGCTGGCGCTCCGGGCAGGTGCTGGACGTCACCGCCGAGTCGTTCCGGGTGGCCGTCCGGGTCGCCGCGCGCTGTCTGATGCGCGGCAGCTACATGGACGCCCGCGCCGAGCGCATATGCACCGCGCTCGCCACCCTCTTCAGCGGCATGTACCAGCGCATGGTCGTCCCGCTCGGACCGCTTTATAAGGTGCCGCTTCCGGCCAACCGCGAATTCAACCGGGCACTGGCCGATTTGCACCTCCTGGTGGACGAGATCATCGCCGACCGACGGGCAAGCGGTCAAAAGCCGGACGATTTGCTGACGGCTTTGCTGGACGCGACGGACGAGAATGGCGAGCCCATCGGGGAACAGGAGATCCACGATCAGGTCATCGCCATACTCACTCCCGGAAGTGAAACCGTCGGTTCCGTGATCATGTCCCTCCTCCTGGTTCTCACCGAGCACCCGGAACTCGGGGACAAGATCCGCGACGAGGTGAAAGCGGTTGTCGGCGACCGTCCGGTCGCATTCGAGGACGTCCGGAAGCTGACGTACACCGCGAATGTGGTCGTCGAGACGATGCGGCTGTATCCGGCGGTCTGGATACTGACGCGCCGCACGGTGCGGGAGGTCGAGCTGGGCGGATTCCGCATTCCGGAAGGAGCGGACGTCATTTACAGCCCGTACGCCATCCAGCGGGACCGGAGGTCCTATGACCGGCACGAGGAGTTCGACCCCGACCGCTGGCTGCCGGGGCGGGCCAAGGAGGTGCCCAAGTACGCGATGAGCCCGTTCAGCGTCGGCAACCGCAAGTGCCCGAGCGACCACTTCTCGATGGCGGAGCTGACGCTGATCACCGCGGCGATCGCGGCGAACTACCGGTTCGAGCAGGCACCCGGCTCCGATCCCCGGCCCCGCATCGGCATCACGCTGCGCCCCCGCCGCCTGCTGCTGCGGGCCCTGCCGCGCTGACCGGCCCCCCGGCGCGCGGTCAGGCGGCCTGCGGGCCCCTGAACGTGCGCCGGTAGGCGTGCGGGGTGGTGCCCAGCGTCCGGAGGAACTGGTGCCGCAGCGCCGCCGCCGTGCCGAAACCCGTGCGCCAGGCGATGGTGTCCATCGTCTCGTCCGTCGCCTCCAGCAGCTGCTGCGCCAGCAGCACCCGCTGGCGCAGCAGCCAGCGGTACGGAGTCGTGCCCGTCTCCTGCTGGAAGCGGCGGGCGAAGGTGCGCGGGGACATGTGGGCGCGCTCGGCCAGCTGCTCGACCGTGACCTCCTGGTCGAGGTTCTGCTCCATCCAGGCCAGCACCTCGCCCACGGTGTCGCAGGAGGAGCGCGGCAGCGGCCGCTCGATGTACTGCGCCTGCCCGCCGTCCCGGTGCGGCGGTACGACCATCCGCCGGGCGATCTTGTTGGCGACCTCGGTGCCCTGCTCCTTGCGGACCAGGTGCAGACAGGCGTCGATCCCGGCGGCCGTGCCGGCCGAGGTGATCACCGGGTCCTCGTCCACGTAGAGCACGTCCGCCTCGACCCTGACCCGCGGGTACTGCCGGGCCAGCTCGCTCGCGTGGTGCCAGTGGGCCGCGCAGCGCCGCCCGTCCAGCAGACCGGCGGCGCCCAGCACGAAGACCCCGGAGCACACGCTGAGCACGCGCGCCCCGCGGTCCACGGCCCGGCGCAGGGCGTCCAGCAGCTCGGACGGGTACTCCCGGCGGGCGTAGTCGTTCCCGGCCGGCACGGTGATCAGGTCGGCCTCCTCCAGCCGGTCCAGGCCGTACGGCGTGGAGACGGTCAGCCCGCCGACGTGGGTGCCCAGCGCCGGGCCCTCCGCCGAGACCACGGCGAAGTCGTAGACCGGCAGTCCGTCCTCGCTGCGGTCGATGCCGAAGACCTCGCAGACGACCCCGAGTTCGAAGGGATGCACCCCGTCCAGCAGGACGGTGGCCACGTTTTTCAGCATGCCGCCAGTGTGCCTCGCAAGTGGCAGGAAATCGAGGTGTTACGGCAGTCCTGCCACTCCCGGTAAGGAGTATCCGGCGCGACAGTGGTGTCATGACCGGAAACCAGATCGAAGCCCTGATCGGAATGCTCGTGACCTTCGGACTCCTCGTCCTTCTGGTCCTCCCCTCGGTGATCGGCATCGCGCGCGACCGGCGCATCGACCGTCAGCTCAGGGAGGCCCGGAGGGACGACCGGGAGGGAGAGGAGATGCGGCGGCCTCAGAACTCCTCGTCCAGGTCGACGGTGCCCTCCACCGCCACCTGGTACGCCGAGGGACGCCGTTCGAAGAAGTTGGTCAGCTCCTGAACGCCCTGGAGCTCCATGAAGGAGAAGGGGTTCTCGGAGCCGTACACCGGGGCGAAGCCGAGGCGCGTCAGGCGCTGGTCGGCGACGCACTCCAGGTACTGCCGCATCGAGTCGGTGTTCATGCCCGGGAGGCCGTCACCGCACAGGTCGCGCGCGAACTGCAGCTCGGCCTCGACGGCCTCCCTCAGCATGTCGGTGACCTGCTGCCGGAGCTGGTCGTCGAACAGTTCCGGCTCCTCCTTGCGCACGGTGTCGACCACGTCGAAGGCGAAGGACATGTGCATCGTCTCGTCGCGGAACACCCAGTTGGTGCCGGTGGCCAGGCCGTGCAGCAGGCCCCGGCTGCGGAACCAGTAGACGTAGGCGAAGGCGCCGTAGAAGAACAGGCCCTCGATGCACGCCGCGAAGCAGATGAGGTTCAGCAGGAAGCGGCGCCGGTCGGACCGGGTCTCCAGCCGGTCGATCTCCTCCACCGAGTCCATCCACGTGAAGCAGAACCCGGCCTTCTCGCGGATCGACGGGATGTTCTCCACGGCCGCGAAGGCGGCGGTCCGGTCGTCCGGGTCGGGGAGGTAGGTGTCGAGCAGTGTCAGATAGAACTGGACGTGCACGGCCTCCTCGAACAGCTGACGGCTCAGGTACAGCCGCGCCTCGGGGGAGTTGATGTGCTTGTAGAGGGTCAGCACCAGGTTGTTCGCGACGATCGAGTCGCCCGTCGCGAAGAAGGCGACGAGGCGCCCGATGAGGTGCTGCTCCTCGGGGCTGAGCTTCGCCAGGTCGGCGACGTCCGAGTGGAGGTCGACCTCCTCCACGGTCCAGGTGTTCTTGATGGCGTCCCGGTAGCGCTCGTAGAAGTCCGGGTAGCGCATGGGGCGCAGGGTGAGTTCGAAGCCGGGGTCGAGCAGGTGCTTCCGCGTGGGGGCGGCGGGGGTCTCGGTGGTCATCACTGGCAGGCCTCGCAGGACTCGGGGTTTTCCAGGGAGCAGGCGACCGCCTCGGGGTCCGGGGCCGCCTGGGCGGGGACGGTGGCGCGGGCCGCGCGGGCGATGCGGGTCGCCGGGCGGGAGCGCAGGTAGTACGTCGTCTTCAGCCCGGACTTCCAGGCGTAGGCGTACATCGAGGAGAGCTTGCCGATGGTCGGCGTCTCCAGGAACAGGTTCAGCGACTGGGCCTGGTCCAGGAACGCCGTACGCGCGGCGGCCATGTCGATCAGGCCGCGCTGCGGGATCTCCCACGCCGTGCGGTACAGCCTGCGCACGTCCTCGGGGATCCAGGTGAACTCCTGCACCGAGCCGTTGGCCTCGCGCAGCGCCTCCCGGGTGCGGGCGTCCCAGACGCCGAGCCGCTTGAGGTCGTCCACCAGGTAGGAGTTGACCTGGAGGAACTCTCCCGACAGCGTCTCGCGCTTGAACAGGTTGGACACCTGCGGCTCGATGCACTCGTAGGCGCCGGCGATCGAGGCGATCGTGGCGGTGGGCGCGATGGCCAGCAGCAGGGAGTTGCGCATGCCGACGGCGGCGATCCGCTCGCGCAGCGCGTCCCAGCGCTCCGGCCAGGTCAGTTCCACGTCGTAGTGGTCGGGGTGCAGCACGCCCCGCGCGGTGCGGGTCCGGTCCCAGGCCGGCAGCGGGCCGTTGCGCTCGGCGAGGCCGGCGGACGCCTCGTAGGCGGCGAGCATGATCCGCTCGGCGATCCGGGTGGACAGCGCCTTGGCCTCCGGCGAGTCGAAGGGCAGCCGCAGCCGGAAGAAGACGTCCTGGAGGCCCATGGCGCCGAGGCCCACCGGGCGCCACCTGGCGTTGGAGCGGCCGGCCTGCTCGGTCGGGTAGTAGTTGATGTCGACCACGCGGTCCAGGAAGGTGACGGCGGTGCGGACGGTGGCGTCCAGCCGTTCCCAGTCGATGTCCCCGGCGGCCGGGTCGACGAACGCGCCGAGGTTGACCGAGCCCAGGTTGCAGACCGCGGTCTCGTCGTCGCTGGTGACCTCCAGGATCTCCGTGCAGAGGTTGGAGGAGTGGATGACGTGGCCAGGCTCCGCCGTCTGGTTGGCGGTGCGGTTGGCGGCGTCCTTGAAGGTCATCCAGCCGTTGCCGGTCTGCGCGAGGGCGCGCATCATCCGGCCGTACAGCTCCCGGGCGGGCAGCGTCTTCTTCGCCAGCCCCTTGCGCTCCGCCTCGCGGTAGGCGGCGTCGAACGCCTCGCCCCACAGGTCCACCAGCTCGGGCACGTCCGACGGGGAGAACAGCGACCACTGCTCGTCGGCGGCGACCCGGCGCATGAACTCGTCCGGGACCCAGTGCGCGAGGTTGAGGTTGTGGGTGCGCCGGGCGTCCTCGCCGGTGTTGTCGCGCAGTTCCAGGAACTCCTCGATGTCGGAGTGCCAGGTCTCCAGGTAGACCGCGGCGGCACCCTTGCGCCGGCCGCCCTGGTTCACGGCGGCGACCGAGGCGTCGAGGGTCTTCAGGAACGGGACGATGCCGTTGGAGTGCCCGTTGGTGCCGCGGATCAGCGAACCGCGGCTGCGGATGCGGGAGTAGGACAGGCCGATGCCGCCGGCGTGCTTGGAGAGGCGGGCGACCTGGTGGTAGCGCTCGTAGATGGAGTCCAGCTGGTCCTCGGGGGAGTCCAGGAGGTAGCAGGACGACATCTGGGGGTGCCGGGTGCCGGAGTTGAAGAGGGTGGGGGAGGAGGGGAGGTAGTCCAGGCGGCTCATCAGGCCGTAGAGCGCGGCGACCTCGTCCACCGAGTGGGCGGAGTCGTCCTCGGCGAGGCCGGCCGCGACGCGCAGCAGGAAGTGCTGGGGCGTCTCGACGACCTTGCGCGTGACCGGGTGCCGGAGCAGATAGCGGCTGTGCAGCGTGCGCAGCCCGAAGTAGCCGAACCGGTCGTCGGCCGCCGGGTCGACCAGGGCGTCCAGGCGCGCGGCGTGCAGCCGGACGAACGCGGCGGTGCGGTCGGCGATCAGGCCCTCGCGGTGGCCGACGGCGACGGAGTCGGTGAACGTCACCACGCCCTGGGAAGCGGCCTCGGCGCGGATGCCGATGGTCAGCAGCCGGGCGGCCAGCCGGGAGTAGACCGGGTCCTCCGAGATCAGGCCGGCCGCGGCCTCGGTGGCCAGCTCACGCAGCTCGGACTCGTCCGCGTGGGCGGACCGGCCGCGCAGCGCGGCGGCGGCGACCCGGCCGGGGTCGGCGTCGGGGAGGTCGGCGGTCAGCTCGGTCAGGGTCCGCAGCAGCGCGGCACCGGGCCCGTCGGGTTCCTCGGTCACCGGCGTCGGCGAAGCCGTCACCGGGGACGCCGAAGCGGTCACCGGGGTCGCTGAAGCCGGGTCGGCTGGCGCGATGGTCACGTGGAGCACTCCCTCGCTCGGCACTGGGCCTTGTGGAGGGCAGGGGGCAGCTCACGAGCGCGCGCGGCGTCGCGTCCACCGGCCCATTCCACGAGGCCCGGACGTCAGGGCACCCGGACCGGACGGCCGGGCGCACTGTCGGCAGGTCCTCGGACTGAACAGGCGTATGGGCACACGGCACGCGTATGGACACACGCAAGTACACCGTTGCGGGACAGTTCCGGATTCGCACCGGATTCCCCTGCGGCGACAGCGAGCATGAGCATACATCTTGTGCCGGGTTCCGGTGGCACCCCCAGATGTTGTGTCCTGGGTGGGGCGTCCGGCGCTGCCGCCGGTGGTGTCAGAGCGTCAGCTCGTAGGTGATCAGCGTGATGTCGTCGATCTGCGGGAGCGGATTCCAGTCCCGCTCGGGCGTGCGGGCGAAGCCCAGACGACCGTAGACCCGGTGCGCGGCGTGCATGGTGCGCTGGCTCGACAGCACGATCCGCACGCAGCCCTCCACGGCCCGCGCCCGGTCGACGCAGGCACGGACGAGGGCCTCCCCGGCGCCCCGGCCACGGGCCGCCCGGGCCACGGCCAGCATCCGTATCTCCGCCTCGCCCGGCCCGGCGATGTCGGCCATCGGACCGCCGGACGGCACGAAGGTGACCCCGCCCAGCAGCTCCTCGCCGTCCACGGCGACCAGCACCTCGGCCGCCGCGGCCCGCTTCGCCACGTCCCTCAGTTCACCGAGGTAGGCGTCGCTCTCCCCGAAGTCCAGCAGCCCGTCCTGGAGATAGGCCTGCGCGGTGATCTCGCCGAGAGCGCGGTACTCGGCGGGGTCCGCCCGCCGGATGACGATGTCCATGGCCCCGAGTCTGCCCGACCGGTACGACAACGGGCCGCCGGATTTCTCCGACGGCCCGTGCGTCGATGTGCGGCTCCGCCGCGTGGGCGCGCTCGGCCGCAACCGAGCGGCGGACGAACGGCGACCCCAGCGCGAGGACCTCAGTGTGAGGACCCCGCGGTGGCCGGCGGCAGCTCGACCTGCACGCCCGGGTCCCCGGCGTCCGCCGTGTAGTCCTCGGGCTTGGTCTCGTCCACCCCGTCCGGGGCCTTGACGGCCCGCAGGACCAGCGTCAGCACCACCGTGACGACGACGTTCAGCACGAAGGCCGTGAGGCCGATGTACCCGATCTCGCCGATGCCCGGGATCTCCTTGGAGGAGCCGCCGAAGTGCTTCTGCGTCGGCGTCGAGACGCCGTACGCGGCGAGCGTGCCGTAGACCATGCCGACGGCCCAGCCGGCGAGCAGCGCCCAGCGGTGGAACCAGCGGGTGAACAGGCCGCCGACCAGGGCCGGGAAGGTCTGCAGGATCCAGATGCCGCCGAGCAGCTGGAAGTTGATGGCCACCGTCTTGTCCATGCCGAGGACGAAGACCAGCGCGCCCACCTTCACGAGCAGTGAGACCAGCTTGGAGACCCGGGTCTCCTCCTTGGGCGTGGCGTCCGGCTTGATGAAGTCCTTGTAGATGTTGCGGGTGAAGAGGTTCGCCGCCGCGATGGACATGATCGCCGCCGGGACCAGCGCGCCGATGCCGATCGCCGCGAAGGCCACGCCCGCGAACCAGGCCGGGAACATGTTCTCGAACAGCTGCGGGATCGCCAGCTGGCCGTTCTCCACCGTCACCCCGGCCGCGATCGCCATGAAGCCCAGCAGCGCGAGCATGCCCAGCATCAGCGAGTACAGCGGCAGGATCGTGGTGTTGCGCCGGATCACCTCACGGCTGCGCGAGGACAGCGTCGCGGTGATCGAGTGCGGGTACATGAACAGCGCGAGCGCCGAGCCCAGGGCCAGGGTCGCGTACGTCCACTGGCCGGCCTCGGGCGGCACCAGGCTGCCCTTGCCGCTCTCGGTGAACTTGTCCTCGGCCGAGGCGAAGATGTCGTCGAACCCGCCCAGTTTGATCGGGATGTAGATGATGGCCACCGCGATCACTATGTAGATCAGCGTGTCCTTGACGAACGCGATCAGGGCGGGGGCGCGCAGCCCCGACGAGTAGGTGTACGCCGCGAGCACGCCGAAGGCGATCAGCAGCGGCAGGTCCTTGATGAACCAGTTGGTGTCCTCGCCGCCGCCGATGCCCATCACGTCCAGCACGGCCTGGATGCCGACCAGCTGGAGCGCGATGTACGGCATGGTCGCCAGGATGCCGGTCAGGGCCACCGCCAGCGACAGGCCCTTCGAGCCGAACCGGCCGCGCACGAAGTCGGAGGTCGTCACGTAGCCGTGCTTGTGCGAGACCGACCACAGGCGGGGCAGGAAGGTGAAGATCAGCGGGTAGACCAGGATGGTGTACGGCACCGCGAAGAAGCCGGCCGCGCCCGCCGCGTAGATCGCGGCCGGGACGGCGACGAAGGTGTACGCCGTGTAGAGGTCGCCGCCGAGCAGGAACCAGGTGATCCAGGTGCCGAACGAGCGGCCGCCTAGGCCCCATTCGTCGAGGCTGTGCTCGTTCTCGGCCTTGCGCCAGCGCGCGGCCAGGAAGCCCAGGACCGTGACGAGCAGGAAGAAGAAGACGAAGACGCCGAGTGCGACGCCGTTCACGCCGTCGTTCACCGCTGCCCACCTCCCCGGCGGGCGCGCTGGTCACGCTGCCAGAGCTGGTACGCGACCATCGTCAGCGCGGTGGAGATGACCACCCACGCCATCTGGTACCAGTAGAAGAACGGGATGCCGATGAACTCCGGGTCGGCCTTGGCGTACGAACCGACCCACAGCATGGCGACGAACGGTGCGGCGAGGCAGAGGCCGATCACGACGCGCATCGGCGTCACCACCGGCTCTCTGTTCGCCTTTGAGGCTTGTGACATCTGGCGGCTCCGTCCCCTCACTGATCACCTGGTGCGATGAGCAGGCAATGTAGGTGACGGCGTCATGACAGCGGAACCCCTCGTCCGCATATCGGTACCGCTTTCCACAGGCTCTCTACGGAGCCCTCCGCATGAGGCCCGGCGGTGGCTGCTGCCGGACATCCGGGGCGCCCTTCAGGGGCGTTCCTCCTGCGGGCGCTTGAGCCGGGCGACGAACTTGTAGCGGTCGCCCCGGTACACCGAGCGCACCCACTCCACCGGCCGGCCCTCCCGGTCCAGCGAGTGCCGGGAGAGCATCAGCATCGGCAGGCCGACGTCGGTGCCGAGCAGCCCCGCCTCGCGCGGGGTCGCCAGCGAGGTCTCGATGGTCTCCTCGGCCTCGGCGAGATGGACGTCGTACACCTCGGCGAGCGCGGTGTACAGGGAGGTGTACTTGGCCAGGCTGCGGCGCAGTGCGGGGAAGCGCTTGGCGCTCAGATGCGTGGTCTCGATGGCCATCGGCTCGCCGTTGGCCATGCGCAGCCGTTCGATGCGCAGCACCCGGCCGCCGGTGGTGATGTCCAGCAGCCCGGCGAGCCGGTCGTCGGCGGTGATGTAGCCGATGTCGAGCAGCTGCGAGGTGGGTTCGAGGCCCTGGGCGCGCATGTCCTCGGTGTACGAGGTGAGTTGCAGGGCCTGGGACACCTTGGGTTTGGCGACGAAGGTGCCCTTGCCCTGGATGCGCTCCAGCCGTCCCTCGACGACCAGTTCCTGGAGGGCCTGGCGCACCGTCGTGCGCGAGGTGTCGAACTCGGCGGCCAGCGTGCGCTCGGGCGGGACGGGGGTGCCCGGTGCCTGCGTCTGCGTCATGTCGAGCAGATGCTTCTTCAGTCGGTAGTACTTGGGCACGCGCGCGGTACGGACGGTCGTCCCACCCTCGTTCTCCGCACTGCTGACGTCGGTGCTCATGCTCTGCCTTCCCGGCTCCGGGTGCCGAACCGACCGACATCCGCCATCGGCCACGGCTCACATCGTGGCACGGCATCGTACGGGGTCTTCGCTGGGTTCTCCGCACGCTCCGTGATCCCTTCTGTATACCTGCGGTGCTCCCGTTGGTCTAGTCCACCGCGCCGGGCGGCCCCGGTGGTCCGCGCGAACAGGTCCGGTCCACCGGGTCCCGCGGCACCGGTGGTACACCCGGCGGCACTCCGTCCGTTTGGTCGCTTGCGGAATGAAAGGTCCCTGCATATCTCGGTCACATCACGGAGGCCTGGAGCGTGGTTGAACACCCTTGACAGCCCTATTGGTCTGGGCCAAGCTCCCCGTACTGGTCTACACCATTGGTCCAGGTCCCGGCCCCAGAGGCGGTTTACGCGTCGACGCACACCGCGGGGAGGCAGGGGGGTTTGTGGCATCCCTGAGGAGGGTGGCGTGAAGCGCAAGCTGATAGCCGCGATCGGTATCGCGGGCATGATGGTCTCCATCGCGGCGTGCGGGGGATCCGGCGACGAGGCGTCCGGGCAGGACCCGAAGGACCGCAAGGGCGAACTCACCGTCTGGCTCATGGTGGACGCCCAGAGCAGCTGGCCGGAGCTGGTCAAGCAGGCCAACGCCGACTTCAACAAGAAGTACCCCGGCGTCAAGGTCAACGTCCAGTACCAGCAGTGGGCCGACAAGACCAAGAAGCTCGACGCCGCTCTGTCCGGCGACAAGTTCCCCGACGTGGTCGAGCTGGGCAACACCGAGACGATGACCTACATCCTCAACGGTGCCCTCGGCGAGGTCGACCCGAAGAAGTACGACAACTCGGACACCTGGATCGAGGGTCTGAAGGACACCTGCACCTACGAGGGCAAGCTCTACTGCGTCCCGTACTACGCCGGTGCGCGCGTCGCCATCTACAACAAGGACATGTTCAAGGCCGGCACCGGCTCGGAGGAACTGCCCACCACCGAGGCCGGCCTGTTCAAGGCGCTCGACAAGGTCCAGGACAAGTACAAGAAGGACAACGCCTTCTCCCCGCTGTACCTGCCGGGCCGCTACTGGTACGCCGCCATGTCCTACGTCGCGGCGTACGGCGGCCAGATCGCCACCTACGACGAGGGCGGCAAGGAGTGGAAGGCCTCCCTGTCCACCCCGGAGGCGCAGAAGGGCATCCAGCACTTCGTCGACCTGGTCAAGAAGTACAACAACGGCGACCAGACCAAGGACGAGCAGGACCACGCCAACGTCATGGCCAACGAGAAGACGGCCCTGATCTACGGCAACGGCTGGGAGGCCGGCAGCGTCGTCGACTCGAAGACGAACGGCAACCCGAAGCTGGAAGGCAAGATCGCCGTCGCGGGCATGCCCGGCCCGGAGGGCAAGACCCTGCCCTCCTTCATCGGCGGCTCCGACCTGGCCACCATCTCCAAGTCCGACCAGCAGGACCTGGCGCAGGACTGGATCTCGATGTTCACCAGCGAGAAGTCCCAGGCCGCGCTGGCCGAGAAGGACATCCTGCCCAACAACACCAAGCAGCTGGAGCCGCTGAAGGCCAAGCCCGAGACGGCTCCGATCGCCAACGCGGTCCCCGACGCCTGGTTCACCCCGATCGCCCCCGGCTGGGCCGCGATCGAGAAGAAGGAGACCCTCGAGACGATGCTGCTCGACATCCTCAAGGGCAAGTCGGTCGCCGAGGCCACGAAGGCGGCGGACGCGGAGATCAACTCGCTGATCAACGAGACCGCCTGATCCGCCGGCCCCCACTCTCGTTGACCTCCGGTGCCTTGTCCGGCCGTTCGGCCGGGCAAGGCCGGTTGGGTGTGCCGGCCGCACGGGGCGCGTCGGCCACCGCCCAGACGCAGTTCCTTCGAACGGAAGGCCAGCACAGTGAGTGCCGCCGACATCAAAGCAGCCGAGCCGGAGGCGTCCGCACCGCGGGCGCGCGACGGTGACGGCCCGGCACCGTCCACACCTCGGCGGAGCCGGTGGACCAACGGGCCGCTGCTGCCCTACCTGCTGATCGCTCCGGCTGTCGTGGCCCTCGCCGCGGTGTTCGCCTGGCCGCTGACCAAAACCGTCATCATGTCCTTCCAGGACGTCGGCCGGCGGGAACTGTGGACGGGCGAGGCCGCCGAGTGGGTCGGCTTCGAGCAGTTCGCCAACATCCTCGGCGACGGGGAGTTCTACGACGTCCTGTGGCGCACCATCGTGTTCATGGTCGTGTGCGTCGTGGCCACGATGGCCGTCGGGCTGTTCCTCGCGCACTCCATGCAGCGCATGACCAAGACCGTGCGCCTGCTGCTGACGGGCGCGCTGATCGCGGCCTGGTCGCTGCCGCTGCTGGTCGCCACCTCGATCTTCCGCTGGTTCGCCGACTCCGACTACGGCGTCGCCAACATGGTGCTCACCGAGTACTTCGGCCTGGACTTCCAGGGCCACAACTGGTGGCTCGACCCCAAGCAGGGCTTCCTGATGATCGGCGCCGTGGTGGTGTGGGGCGCGGTGCCGTTCGTCGCCGTCACCCTGTACGCCGCGCTCACCCAGGTGCCGGCCGAACTGGAGGAGGCCGCGAAGCTCGACGGTGCCGGGCGCGCCGGGGTCTTCCGCTACGTGACCTGGCCGGTGATCAAGCCCGTCTTCCAGATGGTGGCCACCCTCTCGGTCATCTGGGACTTCAACGTCTTCGGCCAGATCTTCCTGATGCGCGGCAACAAGCCGGAGCCCGAGTACAACCTGCTCGGCCTCTACTCCTACGAGAAGGCCTTCGAGTCCAACTCCTTCAGCCAGGGCGCCGCCATCGCGCTGATCACCGTGCTCCTCCTGTCCGGCGTGGCCGTCTACTACCTGCGCCAGCTGCTCAAGATCGGAGAGGTCGAGTGAGCAACACGACCGCCACCACCGTGCCGGGCGCGACGGCGCCCGCCTACCGGCCCGACCGCAAGAAGCGCAGCCGGCACCTCTACAACGCCGTCGGAATCGTCGCCTTCGTGGTGATGGCCTTCCCGGTCTACTGGCTGGTGATCAGCGCTCTGCGCCCCAACCACGAGATCCGGTCCTACGACCAGACGCTGTGGCCGTCGTCCCTCACCCTGGACAACTTCTCCCGGGCGATCGACGCGCCCAACTTCGGCACCGCGATCCAGTCCAGCCTCATCATCTGCGTGACCGCTGTCGTCGGCGCGATGATCCTTTCCACGATCGCGGCCTTCGCCATCGGGCGCTTCCGGTTCGCCGGCCGCAAGGTCTTCATGATCGTGCTGCTTCTGGTGCAGTTGCTGCCGCCGACCACCATGCTCATCCCCCTCTACATCCAGTTGAACGACCTGGGCGCGATCAACGAGTACTGGGGCGTCATCATCATCTACCTCGTCTCCACGCTGCCGTTCGCGACCTGGATGATCCGGGGGTTCGTCGTGAACATTCCCAAGGAGCTGGAAGAGGCGGCGATGGTGGACGGCTGCTCCCGCATGGGCGCCTTCTGGCGGGTGATCTTCCCGCTGCTCGCCCCCGGTCTGGCGGCGGCGTCGATCTTCTCCCTGATCAACGCGTGGAACGAGTACCTGCTCGCCTACATCGTGCTGCAGGACAACGACAAGTACACACTCAACGTCTGGCTCATGAACTTCACCACCGACCGCGGAACCGACTACGGCGCCCTGATGGCCGCTTCGACACTGATCGCCATACCGGTCGTCGCTTTCTTCATGATCGTCCAGAAGAAGATGGCCGCCGGCCTCACCTCCGGCGCCGTGAAGGGATAACGCCACCCGATGACGACACTCGCCAGTGGTACCGACACCCTCACGCGCGACGCGCTGACGGTTCTCCAGCCGGGCTTCACCGGCACCACCGCCCCCGACTGGCTGCTGCGCCGCCTCGGTGAGGGCCTGGCCTCCGTCGGCCTGTTCGGCCGGAACATCGCCTCGCCCGAGCAGCTGGCCACCCTGACCGCGCAGCTGCGCGCCGAACGCGACGACGTACTGGTCGCGATCGACGAGGAGGGCGGTGACGTCACCCGGCTCGAGGTGCGCACCGGTTCCTCCTTCCCCGGCAACCACGCGCTCGGCGCGGTGGACGACGTGGAGCTGACCGAGCAGGTGGCGGCCGAACTCGGCCGCCGCCTGATGGCCTGCGGGGTGAACTTCAACTGGGCCCCGTCGGCCGACGTCAACGCCAACCCGGACAACCCGGTGATCGGCGTACGGTCCTTCGGAGCCGACCCCGCTCTGGCCGCCCGGCACACCGCCGCCTACGTCACCGGCCTGCAGTCGGCGGGCGTGGCGGCCTGCGCCAAGCACTTCCCCGGCCACGGGGACACGGCCGTCGACTCCCACCTCGCGCTGCCGCGCATCGACGCGGACGCGTCCGTGCTGACCGAGCGCGACCTCGCCCCGTTCCGCGCGGCGATCGCCGCCGGGGCGCGCGCGGTGATGAGTGCCCACATCCTGGTCCCGGCCCTGGACCCGGACCGCCCGGCCACCCTCTCCCGCCGCATCCTCACCGGACTGCTCCGCGGCGAACTCGGCTACGACGGTCTGATCGTCACCGACGGCATGGAGATGCAGGCCATCGCCGGCACGTACGGCATCGAGCGCGGCAGCGTCCTGGCCGTCGCGGCGGGTGCCGACGCGATCTGCGTGGGCGGCGGCCTCGCCGACGAGGAGATCGTGCGCCGGCTGCGCGACGCCCTGGTCGCGGCGGTGCGCGCGGGGGAGCTGCCCGAGGAGCGGCTCGCGGACGCGGCGGAACGCATCCGCCGGCTGGCCCGGTGGACCGGGGCCACCGCCCCGGCCGGCACGGCGCCCGGCGCCGCTCACGAGGTCGGCCTGCGCGCGGCCCGCCGCGCCCTGGAGGTCACCGGCACGGCCTCCTTCACCCCGCTCACCGAAGCGCCCTACGTCGCCTCCCTCACCCCGGTCGCGAACATCGCGGTCGGCGACGAGACCCCCTGGGGCGTCGCCGCCGAGCTCGCCCGGCTGCTGCCCGGCACCGAGACCGGCGGCTTCACCGGCGCCGACGCCGGGCACGAGGTGCTGGAGGCGGCCGGGCCGCGCCGCATCGTGGCCGTCGTCCGCGACGAGCACCGCCATCCCTGGATGGCGGCGGCCCTCGACACCCTGCTCAAGGCCCGCCCCGACACCGTCGTCGTCGAGATGGGCGTGCCCCAGGCCGAGCGCCGCGGCGCCCTGCACCTGGCCACCCACGGCGCGGCCCGCGTCTGCGGCCGTGCGGCGGCGGAGGTCATCGCGGGCGCGTAGCTCGCCGTCGGTGCGGGCGCGTAGCTCGCTCCCGGTACGACGCAGGCGCCGGCCCTTCCCCGGGGAGGAGGGCCGGCGCCTGTGCCATGGGGGCGTGCGGGTCAGATGCCCTGCCACTCCGGCTTGTTGGCGTAGGTGTGCCGGAAGTAGTCGGCCAGCTTCAGCTTGGACGCGGCGGCCTCGTCGACCACGACCGTGGCGTGCGGGTGGAGCTGGAGCGCCGAGGCGGGGCACACCGCCGCGACCGGCCCCTCCACCGTCGCCGCCACCGCGTCCGCCTTGCCTTCGCCGGTGGCGAGCAGCACCAGGTGCCGGGCCTCCAGGATCGTGCCGATGCCCTGCGTGATCACGTGATGCGGCACCTGCTCGATGTCACCGTCGAAGAAGCGCGCGTTGTCCACCCGGGTCTGCTCCGTCAGCGTCTTGATCCGCGTCCGGGAGGCCAGCGAGGAGCAGGGCTCGTTGAACCCGATGTGCCCGTCGGTCCCGATCCCGAGCAGCTGGAGGTCCACCCCGCCGGCCTCGGCCAGCGCCCTGTCGTACGCCTCGCACGCCGCCTGGACGTCCGCGGCCGTGCCGTCCGGCCCCATGAACGCGTCCATGCCGATCCCGAGCGGTTCCAGCACCTCGCGCCGGAGCACCGAGCGGTAGGACTCCGGATGCTCGGCCGGCAGGCCCACGTACTCGTCGAGCTGGGCGATCCGCGCCGCCGAGGTGTCCACGGCACCCGAGCGCACCTCGGCCGTGAGCGCCTCGTACACGGGCAGCGGCGTCGAGCCCGTGGCCACCCCGAGCAGGGCGTCCGGCTTGCGCCTGAGCAGCTGGGCCATGGCCTCGGCGATCAGCTCGCCGCCCGCCTTGGCGTCCGGGACGATGACAACTTCCACGCTGGCCTGCCGTTCTGAAGAAGGGGACTCGAGGACACCCGGAAGGGCTGTGTGGTTTAGACCAATCTAACAGAGGGGTGTCTCTCGTCCCAGGTTTCCGGCCGGGCCGCCGCCCCGCCACCGCGGCGACGGATGGCCCCGCCACCGGGGAGGCGGTTCGCGCCCACCGCGGAGACGGTTCGCGCCCGCCATGGCGGAGGCGGTTCGCGCCCGCCATGGCCGTGGCGGTGGTGCCCGTCGTGGCCGCGGCGGCTACGTGAGCGAACCCCCCGTCGCGTCCACCCAGCTCCCCGTGACCCACCGGCCGGCGTCCGAGGCCAGGAACGCCACCACGTCGGCCACCTCGGCCGGGCTGCCCACCCCGCCCAGCGCGGACAGTGCCGCCGCCTTGGCCCAGCCGTCCGGGCTGCCGTGCAGCAGCTCGGCCGTGTTGTCCGTGTCGATGACACCGGGAGCCACCGAGTTCACCGTGATGCCCCGGGCGCCCAGCACCTTGGACAGGTCGCGGGAGAGCACGTCCAGCGCGCCCTTCGTCATCGCGTACGCCACGGTGTCCGGCATCACCGCGGTGCGGGCGAGGCCCGAGGAGACGTTGATGACCCGGCCGCCGTCGCGCAGCCGGCCCAGACCGTGCTTGAGGAGGAAGAAGGGTGCCTTCACGTTCACCGCGAAGACCCGGTCGTACTCCTCTTCCGCTATCTCCCCGATCGGGCTGGTGCTGCCGATGCCCGCGTTGTTCACCAGGATGTCCAGCCCGTCCGCGTGGCGGTCGAACCGGGCCCACAGCGCCTCGGCATCGCCCGGCACGCCCAGTTCGGCGCCGATCGTGAACGCCGACCCGCCCGCCGCCTCGATGGCGGCCACCGTCTCCTTCGCCGCCGTCTCGTTCCTGCCGTAGTGCACCGCGACCCGCGCGCCGTCGCGCCCCAGCCGCTCGGCGATGCCCCGTCCGATGCCCCTGCTCGCCCCCGTGACGAGAGCCGTCCTGCCCGTCAGCACGCCCATACCGGCGCCCCCTTCGATTTATCTAGCGGTCGCTACAGAAATGACCGTACACCAGTGCCCAGACCTTTCTCTAGTGCCCGCTATAAAATGCACTCCATGGTGAGCAGCGACAGCAAGGCCGACCGTCCGCCGCGTCCCCGCGGCAGGCCCCGCTCCTTCGACCGGGCGACGGCCCTGGAGAAGGCCCTGATGGCCTTCTGGGAGCACGGCTACGAGGCCACATCCGTCTCCGACCTGACCCGCGTCATGGACATCGGCGCACCCAGCCTCTATGCCGCCTTCGGCGACAAGCGCTCCCTGTTCGAGGAGGTCGTCCGGGTCTACGGCGCGCAGTACGGCTCCTTCGGCGACCGTGCCCTGGCCGAGGAGCCGACCGCGCGGGCGGCGATCGAGCGGATGCTGCGCGAGGCGGCCGTCGAGTACACGGCCCCCGGCCGCCCGCACGGCTGCCTCGTCATCCACGCGGGTGCCAACTGCTCCACCCCGGAGGTCGAGCAGTCCCTGCGCGAGCGGCGCAACGCCAACATCGTGGCGTTCGAGCGCCGTATCAGGGCCGATGTCGCCGCGGGAGTGCTGCCGGCGGACACCGACGCCGCCGCGCTCGCCCGGCACACCGGGGCGGTGATCCAGGGCATGTCACAGCAGGCGCGCGACGGAGCGAGCCGGGCGGAGCTGGAGGCGCTCGCCGAAATTGCCCTCGCCGTGTGGCCCCGCTCATGAGCCAACAGGGTTAGGCTTCTGCCGGGTGCCCGGACGTCCGAAGAGCCGCCGGAGCGTGACAAGGGCAAACACGCTCCAGCGCATGGACACGGACAGTGGTCTAGTCCACAATGGGCACCGCAAGGTGAATGTCAGGCTTCCGCCTTCCCCGCACAGGAGGGCGGACCGAGGATCCGGAGCTCTCTGCCCTGACTGCCCCGGCTCCTCGACCTTCGGCCGACCGGGACCGCACACCCCACGGCCGATATTGCTCCGGGCTGCGGTGCCGAGAGGGTTGAGGGTCCCTCTCAGGCGCCGCGGCCCGCGGGTGTTTCCGGGGCCGGTACCCAGGCGTGCACGGCCGATTCCGATCGCCCTGCGAACCGCCAGGTACGCTCGGCCACGTGCCCTCCATGAACGAACTGGTCCGCCAGCACACCGCCCTCGACGACTCCGACCTCGAGTGGCTCCATCTGCTGGTCTCGGAGTGGCAGCTCCTCTCCGACCTCTCCTTCGCCGACCTCGTCCTGTGGGTCCCCACCCGCGACGGCACCCGGTACGTCTCGGTGGCCCAGATGCGCCCGAACACCGGCCCCACCTCCTACCAGGACGACATGGTCGGCCACCTCGTCCCGCGTGGCCGGCGCCCCATGCTGGACGCGGCGCTGGACGAGGGCCGGATCGTGCGCGAGGGCGACCCGGAGTGGCGCGAGGAAGTCCCGGTCCGCGTCGAGTCCATCCCCGTCCGGCGGCAGGGCCGCGTCCTCGGCGTGATCGCCCGTAACACCAACCTGCTCACCGTGCGCACCCCGAGCCGCCTCGAGCTGACGTACCTGCAGAGCGCCTCCGACCTCGCACAGATGATCGCGGCCGGCGCATTCCCGTTCGAGAACCAGCAGCTCGACATGGACGCCTCGCCCCGCGTCGGCGACGGACTGATCCGGGTGGACGCGGACGGCATCGTGCAGTACGCCTCCCCGAACGCGCTGTCCGCCTACCACCGCATGGGCCTGGCCGCCGACCTGGTCGGCCACCACCTGGGCACGGTCACCGCCGAACTCGCCCCGAGCCGCGGCCCGGTGGACGAGGCGCTGGCCAAGGTGGCCAGCGGATGGGCGCCGCGCGAATTCGAGATCGAGGCCAACGACGGCGTGATCCAGTTCCGCGCCATCCCGCTCAAGCCGAAGGGAACCCGCATCGGCTCCCTGGTGCTGCTGCGGGACGTCACGGAACTGCGCCGCCGTGAACGCGAGTTGCTCACCAAGGACGCCACCATCCGGGAGATCCACCACCGGGTGAAGAACAACCTCCAGACGGTGGCCGCCCTGCTCCGCCTCCAGGCCCGCCGCATCGGGTCCGACCGCGGGCGGGAAGCGCTGGAGGAGGCCGTGCGCCGGGTCGGGTCGATCGCGATCGTGCACGAGACGCTGTCTCAGAACCTCGACGAGCGGGTGGAGTTCGACGAGATCGCCGACCGGGTCCTGGCGATGGTCGCCGAGATCTCACCGGGCAAGGTCAACGGCCGGCGCACCGGTCGCTTCGGCATCCTGGACGCCGAGGTGGCCACCCCCCTGTCGATGGTGCTGACCGAGGTGCTGCAGAACGCCCTGGAGCACGGTTTCCGCGAGGGCGACACCGGCACGGTCGAGGTCTCCGCACTCCGTGGGGGGACGTCGAAGGAGGCCCGCCTGCTGGTCACGGTCCAGGACGACGGCGTGGGCCTGCCCGAGGGCTTCGACCCGCACCGCGCCGGAAACCTCGGGCTGCAGATCGTCCGCACCCTGGTCGAGGGGGAGCTGGGCGGCACCTTCGACATGGTCCCGGCTCCCGAGCGCGGCACCCGCGTCATCCTGGACATCCCGGTTCCGCCGCAGAAGTAGGGCCGGTCGCCGTCCGTCGCCGACGGCCGGCACGCGGACAGCAATAAGCCCCGGATCACCGTCGATCCGGGGCCAGTGCTCGCTGCTTCAAGCTGCGCGTTGGGGGTACTGCGCGCTGCGGCTCGGGGGCGGGGTGTGCGCACTCGCTGTCTACGAAGTAATGCCGCAAGGCACACGCGCCGCCAAGCTCAGGCTGTTGCGGGGCGGGTGTGTCAGGCGGAGGCCTGACGGGCCCGGTTGCGGGCGGCGCGGCGCTTCATGGCGCGGCGCTCGTCCTCGCTGAGACCACCCCAGACGCCGGAGTCCTGGCCGGACTCGAGCGCCCACTGCAGACACTGCTCCATAACCGGGCAGCGACGGCAGACGGCCTTGGCTTCCTCGATCTGCAGCAGCGCAGGACCGGTGTTGCCGATGGGGAAGAAGAGCTCGGGGTCTTCCTCGCGGCAAACGGCGCGGTGACGCCAGTCCATGGCTGCTACCTCTCCTTGGTGTTACTGCAGGGTGCTTGTGAATGTGAACGCTTTCACGAATCCCTCAACAAGGGAAGGGCCTACCGCCAGGTTCCCTGGCGTGGTCCTGTGATTTGAAGAGGGGTTCCGGTGATCTGTGGGGGCCGATGTTGCGGGCCGTCCCGATCGCCACGTAGAGACTCGCAAACCTCAGCGGCGGATACAACCCCTTCCGGAAGATTTTTTTTGATTCATCGGTGTCGAGTAGGTCACAGCCGTACTTCCATGGGGTGGACCCTGGCCTAAACGTTCGAGTGAAAGGACTTTCGCCTGTTCCGCTCACACAATCACACGCAGTGCACGGCGTACGCCTGTGAACGTCACGCTCCGACGCAGCCCCAGGTGGTCACCGTCCATCTGAAGCGGCAGTGGCACCTTCGAATGCAAGGTGAACTCGGTCAGATCGTGCAGCGAGAGGGCATGCCTGCCCCGCGGGCCGCGCTCGGGGGACGAAGTGAGCAACTGGGTGCCATACCGGGCAACCGCGGCCGTGGACAGGCGGCGCAGGCCGAAGACGTCGAGTCCGGTGTCGAACGAGGCCTCGGGCGACGCGTAGATCGGGCGATTGCCCAGGAACGTCCACGGGGAGGTGTTCGCGACTATGGACAGCACCAGATCGGTGACGGGTTCCTCGCCGGCCCGCTCCAGGGTGATCGTCCCGCTCCTGCGATGCGGCTCGCCGATCAGTTGGCGCACCACCTGCCGCACGTACAGGGCGTGCGTCGACTTCTTCCCGCGTTCGCGGTGCTGCTCGACCCGGCCGACCACACCGGCGTCGAAGCCGAGACCGGCGTTGAAGGTGAACCAGCGGGCCGGCACCGCCTCGTCCTCCGAGCCCGGCGTGCCGGAGGTCAGACCCAGCCCGACGGTGCGCTCACGGCCCTCACGCAGCGCGTCCAGCAGGGCGCCGGTGGCCTCCACCGCGTGGTTGGGCAGGCCCAGGGCGCGGGCGAAGACGTTGGTGGAACCGCCGGGGACCACCGCGAGGCCGGGCAGGTGCTCGGGCGCGGGGCCGGCGTGCAGCAGGCCGTTGACGACCTCGTTGACCGTGCCGTCGCCGCCGAGGGCCACGACCAGATCGATGTCGTCGCTCAGCGCCGCGTGCCGGCCCAGGTCGCGCGCGTGCCCGCGGTACTCGGTGGTCACCGCCTCCAGCTTCATCTCACTGGCGAGCGCATGGATCAGCACGTCGCGCGTACGCGCACTCGTGGTGGTTGCCGCCGGATTGACCACGAGAAGTGCACGCATGCGTTGCAGGGTACCTACTGGGCGGTACCGGGCCCAGACCGAGGTGTGGATCGGGTAAGGACGGGCGCGTGAGGCGCGACCCGGGCGCCCGGAGCGCGCGGGCTACCCTTCAGGGGTGAGCAGTGAGCAGACCCCCACCCCAGAAGCCGCCGTCTCCGCCGAAGAGGCGGGTCCCCGCCCCGGCCGGCTGACCGCGGCCGCCGCCCTCGCCGCGCTGGAGGGTCTCGCGCTCGTCGTCGGCGGCGCGTGGATGCTCGTGGCGGGGCTCACGGGGAACCCGGACGACCGGACGCAGGCCGTCACCGGCGGCGTCACCCTGATCGTCCTCGCCCTGCTGCCGCTGCTCGCCGCCCGCGGGCTGCTGGCCCGGCGCGGCTGGAGCCGGGGGCCCGCCGTGATCACGCAGATCCTGGCACTGCCCGTGGCCTACAACCTGCTCCAGGCCGACAGTATCGCCATCCCGGCCGGGATCGTGCTCGGCGTCGTGGCCGTCACGGCGCTCGTCCTGCTGGTGAACCCCGAGACCACCAGGGCGCTCGACATCCGGGGGCCGGGCAGCGCGCGGAAGTAGCGCACGGGGCCCGGCCGGGTCCCCCGGGCCGTCCGGGGGCGTCGGCTCGCCGCCCCGAGGGGCAGTGCCTGCTCCTCGGCCACCGGCCTACTCCTCGACCAGCAGCTTCTCGCGCAGCTGCGCCAGTGTGCGCGCCAGCAGACGTGACACGTGCATCTGGGAGATGCCGACCTCCTGGGCGATCTGCGACTGGGTCATGTTGCCGAAGAAGCGCAGCAGCAGGATCCGCTTCTCCCGGGGCGGCAGGTCCTCCAGCAGCGGCTTGAGCGATTCGCGGTACTCCACGCCCTCCAGCGCCTCGTCCTCGGCGCCGAGGGTGTCGGCGACCGCCGGGGACTCGTCGTCGGTGTCGGGCACGTCCAGGGACAGCGTGGAGTACGCGTTGGCCGACTCCAGGCCCTCCAGGACCTCCTCCTCGGAGATCGCCAGCTTCTCGGCGAGTTCGTGGACCGTGGGGGAGCGGCCGTGCAGCTGGGACAGCTCCGCCGTGGCCGTCGTCAGGGCGAGGCGCAGCTCCTGCAGCCGGCGCGGGACGCGCACCGCCCAGCCCTTGTCGCGGAAGTGCCGCTTGATCTCGCCGACGACCGTCGGGGTCGCGTAGGTGGAGAACTCCACGCCGCGGTCCGGGTCGAAGCGGTCGACCGACTTGATCAGCCCGATGGTGGCGACCTGGGTGAGGTCGTCCAGGGGCTCGCCGCGGTTGCGGAAGCGGCGTGCGAGGTGTTCCACGAGCGGCAGGTGCATGCGGACCAGCTGGTTGCGCAGCTCCGCGTATTCCGGGCTGTCCTTCTCCAGCCCGCGCAGCTCGGCGAACCTGGCACGTGCCCCGCTGCGGTCCTGCGGGTCGTGATGCGTACCGGGAACGCTCCGCGCGCGGGGCGCGTCGTCCTCGGAGTGTCGCTCGTGCTCGCTCATCGTCCCGCCCGTAGCCCTTTCCGGAGCCCTCGCCTCCGCTCGGTCGGGCCGGACGCGGGTGATCCCGGTCCGCCCGTCCGCAGGCGTGTTCTGCACGGCACCGCCCCCGTCCACGTCTCCGCCCCGCTGTCCGCCGTCCGGGACGCCCGCCTCGGTGGCGGCGTCCTCGGGGTGCGGGCGGGCCTGCTCCGGGATGGCGTCGATGCCGTCCGCCATGCGTCGGGCGCCGCTCGGCGAACGTGTGCCCTCGGCCGGCAGCTCCTGTGTGCCGCGCTCTTCGTCACGCACCGGCCCGTCCCCGTTCCTCACTGCGGCCCGGGTCCCGCGCCGCGTTGTTTGTAGAGGCTGATCGAAACGGTTTTGTCCTCGTCCACGGCGGAGGAGACCTTGCCCGCGAGGGCGGACAGGACGGTCCAGGCGAAGGTGTCCCGCGAAGGGGCGTGACCGTCCGTGGTCGGCGCCGAGACGGTGACCTCGAGCGAGTCGTCGACGAGTCGGAAGACGCAGCTGAGGACCGAGCCCGGCACGGCCTGCTGGAGCAGGATCGCGCACGCCTCGTCCACTGCGATGCGCAGGTCCTCGATCTCGTCGAGGGTGAAGTCCAAACGGGCCGCGAGGCCGGCCGTCGCCGTACGCAGCACCGACAGGTAGGCACCCGCAGCCGGCAGCCGGACTTCCACGAAGTCCTGGGTCGCGGGCTCGCCTGCGATCTGGGACACCCTCACCTCCAAGGTGGTACAAGCGTTTCAGGGCCGAGGGTCGTCCCTCGGGTAACGCGGTGACGCGATACGTGGTTCAGCCGTGACGTTATCGCGCTCCGAACTTTCCTGTCCCCGAGACCCCAACCCCTTGCTGTCACTCATAGTAAACACATGAACACGCACAGTGGCTAGGGGTCGGGCGGGCTCAAATCGGAGGAGCGCGCGCCGGATTGACGTACCCAGACGTCAGACGGTCGAACCGTCCTGGATCGCGGTCACACGAGTACGTGGTCCACGAAGCACCGGCGCCAGTTCGGTGCCCCCGGTCGGACACCCCGGACAGGTGTCGGTCAGGGGGGAGGGTTCCGGGTGCGGCAGCGCGTCGGCGTGCGTGCACTGTTTCATGATGGCCAGGTTACGACGGGTGTGCGCAAGGCCGCGCGGAATAAGGAGGCGGGCGGGAGCGCCTCGGCCAGGGCGGCCCCGTCACCGGCGAGTCCGTGGCCGACACCTGCCGGCGGCCGTCCCGGGAGGTGACCGGCGCCGGCCGCTCGCCCCGGGGAGGTCAGGGGAAGGGGCGGCCCGTGATCACCGCGGCCAGCGTCGTCCCGCGCGGGAAGGCGCCCTCTTCCGTCAGGACGAGCAGGCCGTGCAGCAGCTTGGCCACGTAGAGGCGCTCCACGGCCAGCCCGTGGCGGCGTTCGAAGTCGGCGGCGAAGGCGTCCAGCCCGGGCGGGAGGCGCCCGTAGCCGCCGCAGTGGAAGCGGTCGACCACCTGCCAGTCGCCCCGCGGCGAGCCGAAGGCCTCCTCCTGGAGCCGCCGTACGTCACCGGACAGGAAGCCGCCCTTGAGCACGGCGACGCCGAGTGCCCGCTGGCCGGGGGAGAGGCCGGCCGCCAGCCCGGCGAGCGTCCCGCCGGTGCCGCAGGCGACGGCGGCCACGTCGGCCCGGTCGCGCAGTTCCTCGCCGAGGGCCCGGCAGCCGCGCACCGCGGCGGCGTTGCTGCCGCCCTCGGGGACGACGCAGGCGTCCCGCGCGTCGCACGCGCGCAGGATCGCGGCCAGGGTGCCGGGCTCGGCCTTGCGCCGGTACGTCGATCTGTCGACGAAGTGCAGCCGCATCCCGTCGGCGGCGCACCGGGCCAGGGACGGGTTCAGCGGCCGGTCCGCCAGCTCGTGGCCGCGCACCACGCCGACCGTCGGCACACCCAGGAGCCGGCCCGCGGCGGCGGTGGCGCGCAGGTGGTTGGAGTAGGCGCCGCCGAAGGTGACGACCGGCCGGCCGCCCGCCGCCGCGAGATTCGGTACGAGCTTGCGCCACTTGTTGCCCACCAGCTCCGGGTGGACGAGATCGTCGCGCTTGAGGAGCAGACGGACACCCCGGCCGTCGAACCGGTCGTCCCGTACCTCCCGCACGGGCGACGGCAAACGGGGCTGCAGGGCGTCCGGGCCGGTCACCGCACCATTGTCGGACACCCGCTCACTTCAGCCGGTCCCGGATCCGGGCCCGCATCGACGCCATCGTGAACCCCCTGGGGTCCACCTTTCCCGGCTGCCACTCCAGGTGGCCGATGACGGAGCGCTCGTTCCAGCCGTGACGGCGGCAGACCGCGGCGGCGGCTCTCTCGACGGCCTCCAGCTGGGCGGCGGGCCAGGGGTCCCTGCCGTCGCCGAGGTTCTCGCACTCGAAGCCGTAGAAGTAACGGTTGCCGTCGGTGTTCGCCTCGTTGTCCGGCGGCAGCCCCTTCTCCGCGATCACCGCGCGTAACACGTCGTCGTCGCCCAGGCCGGCGTGGTTGGCCCTCCCGTATCCGACGAGGTGGACCCGCCCGTCCTTGGTGATCACGCCGTGGCACAGCGGGCCGGGCAGCCCCTCGTAGCCCTTCCGGCAGATCTCGACGGTCCGGGCGCTGCCCTTGGTCACGGTGTGGTGGATCATCACGCCGTGAACCGGGCCCCACGGGCCCTTGTGGTTCCGGTTGTGGGTCCGCCAGCCGCCGACCTCGACGACGGTCAGGCCCTCCGCCTTCAGCGCTTTGAGGAAACTGCTCGCGGACATGGGTGTCGCCATGGACCCGCTCCTTCGTGACACGGCCGCCGCCCGGCGCGGCGCGCTCGTACGGTGGCTATACCGAAGCGGAGCGCGGCCTACTACTCGTTCGGTCCGTGTGCGAGCCGATCCGGACATCGTCCGAAGTTCCGGACGGCGCACGCCGGTTGAACGGGGCCCCATGTGTGCCCCGGCGGCCGGTGATCCATTCCCGCTCTTTCGGGTAATAGCACCAACACCCTCGGTGAGGAAGGCTGGTCCGTGCACATCGATGCCGGGTGCAGATGCGTCCGGCATGACCGGGAGGGCAATTCCTTATGTCGGTAGGCGAAGAGGTCCGCACCGAGCAGACCAGGCCGCAGCAGAGCCTCGGCACGGCGGCCGCGCGGAACCTGGCCACCACGACCAAGTCCGTTCCTCAGATGCAGGAGATCAGCTCCCGCTGGCTGCTGCGCATGCTGCCCTGGGTGGACATCCAAGGCGGCACCTACCGGGTGAACCGGCGTCTGACCTTCGCCGTGGGCGACGGGCGGCTGACATTCGTCAAGACCGGCGACCAGGTCGAGGTGGTCCCCGCGGAGCTGGGCGAGCTGCCGGCGCTGCGGTCGTACGAGGACGAGGAGGTGCTCTCGGAGCTCGCCCGGCGCTGCGAGCAGCGGGAGTTCGGCCCCGGTGAGGTCATCACCTCGTTCGGCAGCCGGTCCGACGCGGTCTACCTGCTGGCGCACGGCAGGGTGGAGAAGGTCGGCACCGGTCCCTACGGAGAGGACGAGTCCCTCGGAATCCTGGCCGACGGCTCCTACTTCGGGGCCGAGGCACTGCTCGACGGGGACGCGATCTGGGAGTACACCGCTCGCACGATTACCGCCTGCACCGTGCTCGTGCTGCCCCGCCAGGAGCTCGACCAGGTCGCCGAGCGCTCGGACACCCTGCGCGAGCACCTCGAGGAGCGGCGCTCGGTGCCCGAACAGCGCACCAACAAGCACGGCGAGAAGGAGATCGACCTCGCCGCCGGCCACAGCGGCGAGCCGGACATCCCGCACACGTTCGTCGACTACGAGGCCAAGCCGCGCGAGTACGAACTGAGCGTCGCCCAGACCGTCCTGCGCATCCACACGCGCGTGGCCGACCTGTACAACCAGCCGATGAACCAGACGGAGCAGCAGATCCGGCTGACCGTCGAGGCGCTGAAGGAGCGCCAGGAGCACGAGCTCATCAACAACCGCGAGTTCGGCCTGCTGCACAACTGCGAGTACGACCAGCGCATCCAGCCGCACGACGGTGTGCCGGGCCCGGACGACATGGACGAGCTGCTCAGCAGGCGGCGCGGCACCAAGCTCTTCCTCGCCCACCCGCGCGCGATCGCCGCCTTCGGCCGTGAGCTCAACAAGCGGGGACTCGTCCCGGAGACGATCGACATCGCCGGCAACCGCATCCCCACCTGGCGGGGCGTGCCGATCTTCCCGTGCAACAAGATCCCGGTCACCGACGCCCGTACGTCCTCGATCATCGCGATGCGTACCGGCGAGGGCGACCAGGGCGTCATCGGTCTGCGGGCCACCGGCATCCCGGACGAGATCGAGCCGAGCCTGTCGGTGCGCTTCATGGGCATCAACGAACAGGCCATCATCAAGTACCTGGTGACGGCCTACTACTCGGCGGCCGTCCTCGTGCCGGACGCGCTCGGCGTCCTGGAGAACGTCGAGATCGGCCGCTGGCGGTGACCCTTCCTTCCGCACGCCGTGTCCCCGTCCGTCCGGGCGGGTACACCCCGGGTACGGAGGTGGCCCCATGGGCGAGGTGAATCCATGACGGAGACCCGGCAGTGCACCACCGAGCCGCCGCGCACCACCGGAGCACCGGAGAGGCGCGGGCCCATCGGCACGCAGAAGGACCACGGACCGGAGGCGGGCGCATCCGACGGGCCCGAGGCGGAGGTGCTGCTGCGGCAGGCGCGGGCCGCAGTCGATCCCCAGCTGCGGACCGCGATCGCGTCGCTGCCCGGTGCCCTGAGCAGGATCGCGCAGTACCACTTCGGCTGGCAGCACGTGGACGGCACACCGGCGACGGGCAGCGCGGGCAAGGCGATCCGTCCCGCGCTCGTCCTCGCCTCGGCCGCCGCGCTCGGCGGGCCGGGGGCCCGCGCCGAGGCCGTGCGGGCGGCAGCGGCGGTGGAGCTGGTCCACAACTTCACCTTGCTGCACGACGATGTGATGGACCGCGACACCACCCGCCGCCACCGTCCCACCGCGTGGACCGTGTTCGGCGACGCCGACGCCATCCTCGCGGGCGACGCCCTCCAGGCGCTGGCCCTGCGGCTGCTCACCGGGGACCCGCACCCGGCGTCCCCGGCGGCGGCCACCCGGCTCGCGGACTGCGTGGTGGAGCTGTGTGCCGGGCAGCAGGCGGACACGGCCATGGAACGGCGCGGACCGGCCGAGGTCACCCTCGAGGAGACGCTCGCCATGGCCGAGGCCAAGACCGGCGCGCTGCTGGGCTGTGCCTGCGCCCTGGGCGCGCTGTACGCGGGTGCGGCGGACGAGGACGTGGACGCCCTGGACGCGTTCGGCCGCGAGGCGGGGCTCGCCTTTCAGCTCATCGACGACATCATCGGCATATGGGGCGATCCGAGCCGCACCGGCAAGCCGGTCGGTGCGGACCTGGCCGCCCGCAAGAAGTCGCTCCCGGTGGTCGCCGCGCTCGCCTCGGGCACCCTGGCCGCCGCCGAACTCGCCGAGCTGTACACGCGACCGTACGACAAGGACGAGGAGGACCTGGAGAACACCGCGCTGGCCGTGGAGCGGGCGGGGGGCCGGGACTGGGCCCAGGCCCAGGCCGCCGACCGAATGGCCCGGGCGATGCAGGAACTGGCCCGTGCGGTGCCCGCCCCCGAGGCGGCCGGCGGCCTGCTGGCGCTGGCCGAGTTCGTGACCCGGCGCAGCACCTGACGGCCCACGGACCCCGGTGACGGGCGGACCGGTGACCGGCGGCCTCGACGGGGCAGCGGTCCGGCGGTCCGGATGACCGCCAGCCCCGACCACCGGCGGTCCCGACGACCGCCAGCCCCGACAGACCGACCAACGCCCGACGACCGGCGGCCGATGGCCGGAGACCGGCGGTAGCCCCGGCGGCCCGGTGCCCGGCCGCCGCCACCGGTCCCGACGGCCGCCCAGCGGACTCCGGAGCCACGACAGGGCCGTACGGACCTGACACCGTACGGCCGCACCGCCCTCGGCTCCGGTACGGCGGGCCCCGCACTTCCCCACGGTGTGCGGGGCCCGTCTTCTGCTCCCGCCGGACTTCCGCCCCGTTCACCCGCCAGGCGGCGGATAGGCTTCAACGGCCAGACGGACAGGGCCGGTTGATGCGGAGGCGGACATGGGCGTGGCGATACGGACCGCGGGGGAGGCCGACCGCGACCTGGTGGTCCGGCTGCTGGACGCGGCCTTCCAGGACGACCCGGTGAGCGGCTGGGTGTTTCCCGGCGAGGAGCACCGGCGCACGACCCACCACAGGCTCATGGCCGCCTTCACCGACGCCGTGCTCGCCGAGGGGCGCATCGACCTCACCGAGGACGGTTCGGCCTGCGCGCTGTGGCTGTCCGTGCCCGCCGGCGCCCACGGGGGCGAGGGCGACGACGGCTTCGCCCAGGTGCGCGAGGCCGTCGATCCGGACAATGAGCGGGTGGAGCTGATCGGCCGGCTGACGGCCGGCATCCATCCCTCCGGCCGGGCCCACACGTATCTGTGGATGATCGGAGTGGCGCCGGGACGGCAGGGCGAGGGGCTCGGCACCGCCCTCATCGAGTCGGCCCTCGACCGCTGTGACCGCGAGGGGCTCCCCGCCTACCTGGAGGCGAGCAACGCCCGCAGCCGCCGACTGTACGAACGCCTCGGCTTCGCGTTCACGGGCCGGGCCCTGGAGTTGCCGGACGGCCCTGCGATGTGGCCGATGTGGCGCGAGCCGCGCCGTCCGGCGCGCTGAGCCGCAGGCGGAACCCTCCCTCTCACTTTGGCGCTCGGGCAGCTCCCGCGACGGAATCGGCTTGTAACCACTACGAGTGAAGCACTATAAGTGACGTGGAACAGGGCGGGCCCGGTCGCGGTTGCCCGTCCCTGCCCGAGTGCCCTTTCCTGACGAAACGAGGACCGCTTGCGCGAGCTCAGCTACTTCATCGCCTGTTCCATCGACGGCTTCATCGGCGCACCGGACGGTGACGCGTCCGCCATGCTGAGGTTCTCCGACGAGGAGATCCTCGGATTCCTCAAGGAGGAGCACCCGGAGACCCTGCCGACCCACGGCCGCCGCCCCCTCGGCATCGACGACCTGCCGAACAAGCGCTTCGACACGATCATCCAGGGCCGGGCCAGCTACGACCTGGCGCTGAAGGAGGGCATCACCAGCCCCTACGCCCATCTGCGCGAGTACGTGGCCTCCCGCACGCTCACCACGTCGCCGGACCCGAACGTCGAGATCATCTCCACGGACCTGGTCGGCAGGGTCCGCGCGCTCAAGGCGGAGGACAGCGAGTACGACATCTACCTGTGCGGCGGGGCGACCGTCGCCGGCGAGCTGTTCGACGAGATCGACGAACTCGTCATCAAGACCTACCCGCTGGTGCTGGGGTCCGGCATGCCGATGTTCGGCTCCGGCTTCGCGGCCTCGGAATTCGCCCTGGAGTCGGTGCGGACCTTCGGCAACGGCATGCTGGTGCGGACGTACAGCAGGAAGCGCTGAACCGACATCCGCCCTACGCTGAGTCCGTGGGCGGCGGGGAACCACGGCGCGCGGCGACCCGCCCGCGCCCGCCGAGCGCCGCCACGTCCGCCACGTGAGACCACCGCGGAAGATTTCCCGGCCCGATCGGGCGCACCGTGTCGAGGGAGCGGGGCCGGCTCCGACGTCCCCTGTGAGAACCGCCCGCGAGGGGTGGTGAGAGCCGAAGGAGCGGACTCATGAAGTACCTGGTCATGGTGCAGGGCAGCCAGGCGGACTACGAGGCCATGCAGGGCAAGGGCTCCCCGCAGTCGCCGGCCTGGAGCAAGGAGGACGTCCAGGCGATGTACGCCTTCATGAGCGCCCTCAACGACGACCTCGCCGAGACCGGCGAGATGATCGACGGGCAGGGCCTCGTCGAGCCCGCGCGGACCCGGTTCGTGCAGCGCGGCGAGGACGGCTCGACGGTCGTCACCGACGGGCCCTACGGCGAGACCAAGGAACTGCTGGCCGGCTACTGGGTCCTGGACTGCGCGAGCCTGGAGCGGGTCACGGAGATCGCCGAGCGGATCGCGCAGTGCCCGCAGCCCGCGGGCGCGCCCGACTACCCGGTGGTGATCCGGCCCATCGACGACGGCTCCGGCGACATCGGTGGCTGACCCGCCCGTGCCCCGCCCGGCCGAGATCGAGGACCTGCTGCGCCGTGGCGCGCCGCAGGTCCTCGGCGCGCTGGTCCGGCGGTACGGCCACTTCGA
Organism: Streptomyces hamibioticus; assembly: GCF_047946815.1. Lineage (NCBI taxonomy): Bacteria > Bacillati > Actinomycetota > Actinomycetes > Kitasatosporales > Streptomycetaceae > Streptomyces > Streptomyces hamibioticus. The sequence goes on along the minus strand of NZ_JBKKQY010000001.1, from coordinate 2,425,254 downwards.
CGCCGCCGAGGACGCCGTGAGGCACTGCTCGCCGCGGCCGGGCGGTGGCCCTCGGCCGGCGTCCCGGACACCCCGCGCGGCCGGCCGATCCGGGTCGCCTCGCGGCGTCTGACCGACGCCCTGCGCGCCGAGGAGGCACGGCGGTCACGGGAGGAGCGGGCGGCGGCGCTCACGCCCCGCTGGGGCCATGTGCCGGGCCCCTGGGGTGCCCAGGGGGCGCTCACCGCCCCTCCGCCCGACGACCTGGACGACCGGGCGCCGCACGAGGACGACACCCTCTCCCTGCTCTTCCTGTGCTGCCACCCGGAGCTTCCCCCGCCCGCGCGCATCGCACTCACCCTGCGTGCGGTCGGTGGCCTGACCACGGCCGAGATCACCCGCGCGCACCTGGTTCCCGAGGCGACCATGGCCCAGCGGATCAGCCGGGCCAAGCGGAAGGTGCGGGGCGTGCGCTTCGGCCGCCCGGACGACTGGGCCGAGCGGCTGCCCGCCGTCCTGCACGTGCTGTACCTGATCTTCAACGAGGGCTACACGGCGACGTCCGGAGCGAGCCTGCAGCGCCAAGATCTGGCCGGCGAGGCGATCCGGCTGGCCCGGCAGGTGCACCGGCTGCTTCCCGACGACGGCGAGGTGGCCGGCCTGCTGGCGCTGATGCTGCTCACCGACGCCCGCCGCGCCGCGCGCACCGGTCCGCACGGCGACCTCGTCCCCCTCGACGAACAGGACCGCGACCGCTGGGGCCGGGACGCGGCCGAGGAGGGCGTCGCCATCCTCACCCGCGCCCTGTCCCGGGGCCGCCCGGGCCCCTATCAGCTGCGCGCGGCGATCACCGCCGTGGACGACGAGGCACCGTCCGCCGGGGCGACGGACTGGCGGGAGATCCTCGGCCTGTACGACGTGCTCGTGGAGCTGGTCCCGGGCCCGGGCGAGCGGCTGAACCGGGCGGTGGCCGTCGCGATGGTGCACGGCCCGGAGGCCGGACTGGCGCAACTGCCGGGCCTGGCGGACGAACTGGGCGAGGCGGCGCACCGGGTGGACGCGGTGCGGGGCCACCTCCTGGAGCGCCTGGGCGCCCACGACGCCGCCCGCGCCGCCTACGCGCCGGCCGCCGCGGCGACCCAGAGCCTGCCGGAGCGCCGCTACCTGCGGGCGCGGGCCGCGCGGCTGCCGGATCCCGGGCAGTGGCGCGGCGTCCGGCGGCCGGCGGGGTCGTGACGCGGCACCCGGCGGTCGGCGGGTCGGCCGGACCGGGTACGGCGAAGGGGCCCGGCCGGGTGACGGCCGGGCCCCTTCGGGAATACCCGTGGGCCCGCGATGGTGCACCGATCGCCGACCTGCGGAGGCCGACGGATCGTCAGGCCTTCTTGGTCTCCCAGAAGATCTTGTCGATCTGGGCGATGTAGTCCAGCGCCTTCTGGCCGGTGGCCGGGTCGGTGGAACCCTTGGCGGCCGACAGGGCCTTCAGGGTGTCGTTGACCAGCTGGTGCAGCTCCGGGTACTTCTCGAAGTGCGGCGGCTTGAAGTAGTCGCTCCACAGCACCGACACGTGGTGCTTGGCCAGCTCGGCGCGCTGCTCCTTGATGGTCGTGGCGCGCGCCTGGAAGTGCGGGTCGTCGTTCCCGGCCATCTTCTCCTGGATGGCCTTGACCGACTCCGCCTCGATGCGGGCCTGGGCAGGGTCGTACACGCCGCAGGGCAGGTCGCAGTGCGCGCTGACCTTGACCTTGGGGGCAAACAGGCGGGAAAGCATGCAGCAATCCTTCCTCGTGATCGTCTTCTCAGGGGGGACATTACTCCCTGGGAGGCCCGTTTTCGCGGGTGCCCCCATGGGCTTAGGACAAAAGTCCGGGGTGAGACTGAGACTGGTGGAGGAAAGACCGGGGAGGTATCGGGTGATGCCGGAGCTGTCGCAGGAGACCGAGCGCGCGAGGGGGGCGCTGCCCTTCGGGCCGGCCGAGGTGACCGGGCCGTCCATGGTGCCCACGCTCCACCACGGGGACCTGCTCCTGGTGCACTGGGGAGCCCGGATCAGGCCGGGGGACGTGGTGGTGCTGCGGCATCCCTTCCAGCAGGACCTGCTCGTGGTCAAGCGGGCCGTGGAGCGCCGCGGGGCGGGCTGGTGGGTGCTCGGCGACAACCGGTACGCGGGCGGCGACAGCACCGACTACGGGGTGGTGCCGGAGGAGTTCGTGCTCGGCCGGGCCCGGCTGCGGTACCGGCCGCGGCCGACGGCTCAGCGCTCGCCGTTCGCGCTGGTCCGCTGGGCGCTGTCGGCCGTCCGCCCGGTGCCCGCCGTACGGTCCGCCTCCAGGCGCTTGCGGGCGCGGTAGGCCGCCACGTTGGCGCGGGTGGCGCAGCGGTCGGAGCAGTAGCGCCGGGAGCGGTTGGTCGAGGTGTCCAGGTAGGCGTTGCGGCAGGGCGCCGCCTCGCACAGGCCCAGGCGGTCCACGCCGTACTCCGTCAGGTGGAAGGCCAGGCCCATCGCCGCGATGGCCGCGTAGCCGGCGGTCGCGTTCGACGGGTGGTCCGCCAGATGCATGTGCCACAGGGGGCGGCCGTCGTCGTCGCGGGTGTCGTGGCCGGAGATCTGCGGGCTCACCGGGAACTCCAGCAGCAGGGAGTTCAGCAGGTCCACCGCGAGCGTCTCGTCGCCGGTGTCCGCCGCCTCGAAGACCGCGCGCAGCCGGCCCCGGACCGAGCGGAACCGGGTCACGTCCGCGTCGGTGGCGCGCCGGGCCGCCGACTGGTTGGCGCCGAACAGCTCGCGGACGGAGTCGATCGTCGTCAGGGCGTCCTTGCCCCGGGCCGGTTCCTCGGTGTTGACGAGACGCACGGCGTAATCCGAGTAATAGGCCAGTTCCACTTGTAGTCCTTACGGAGAGACTCTATGGTCGTGCGTGCGGTCGGGTAATGACTGACCGCGCTTCCAGGGTATTACGTACGTGGATGAGGGAGGGGCTAGATGACGGACGCGGACGTCACCGGTACCGGGGCCGGTACCGACTGGCAGGCCTGGCAGCAGAGCTGGGACCGGCAGCAGGAGTGGTACATGCCGGACCGCGAGGAACGCTTCCGGATCATGCTCGACATGGTCGAGGCCCTGGTCGGCCCGGCCCCCCGGGTGCTCGACCTGGCGTGCGGCACCGGGACCATCACGGCCCGGCTGCTCGCGCGGTTCCCGGAGGCCACCAGCACCGGGATCGACCTCGACCCGGCGCTCCTCGCCATCGCCGAGGGCACCTTCGCGGGCGACGAGCGGGTCACCCTGGTCACCGCCGACCTCAAGGACCCCGACTGGACGGCGAAGCTGCCGTACGACTCCTACGACGCCGTGCTGACCGCCACGGCCCTGCACTGGTTGCACGCCGAACCCCTCGCGGCCCTCTACGGTCGGGTCGCGGAGGTCGTCCGCGACGGCGGTGTCTTCATGAACGCGGACCACATGATCGACGAGACGACGCCGCGGATCAACGCGGCCGAGCGCGCCCGGCGGCACGCGCGCATGGAGGCCGCCCGGCGGGACGGCGCCCTCGACTGGTCCGAGTGGTGGCAGCTCGCCGCCAAGGACCCGGTGCTCGCCGGGCCCACGGCCCGGCGCTTCGAGATCTACGGCGACCACGCCGACGGCGACATGCCCTCCGCCCGGTGGCACGCGCGCGTACTGCGGGAAAAGGGCTTCGGCGAGGCGCGTCCGGTGTGGTGCTCACCGTCGGACACGCTGCTGCTGGCGCTGAAGTGAGCCAAGGGGAAGGGGCGGTACGGGCATGCCGTACCGCCCCTTCCCCCGTGCCGGTGCCCGGCTCAGAGCACCTTGGACAGGAACGCCTTAGTCCGGTCGTGCTGCGGGTCGGTCAGGACGTCGCGCGGGTTGCCCGACTCGACCACCACGCCGCCGTCCATGAAGACCAGGCTGTCACCGACCTCGCGGGCGAAGCCCATCTCGTGGGTGACGACGACCATCGTCATGCCGGACTCGGCGAGGTCGCGCATGACGTCCAGGACGTCGCCGACCAGCTCCGGGTCGAGCGCCGAGGTCGGCTCGTCGAACAGCATCAGCTTCGGGTCCATGGCGAGGGCCCGGGCGATGGCGACGCGCTGCTGCTGGCCGCCGGAGAGCTGCGAGGGGTAGTTGCCCGCCTTGTCGCCGAGGCCCACGCGCTCCAGAAGCTGCATCGCGCGCTCCCGGGCCTCCGCCCTGCTCTTGCCCTTGACCTGGGTCGGCGCCTCCATGACGTTCTCCGCGGCCGTCATGTGCGGGAACAGGTTGAAGCGCTGGAAGACCATGCCGATGTCCCGGCGCTTGCGGGCGACCTCCCTGTCCTTCAGCTCGTAGAGCTTGTCGCCCTTCTGCCGGTAGCCGACCAGCTCGCCGTCGACGTACAGCCGCCCGGCGTTGATCTTCTCCAGGTGGTTGATGCACCGCAGGAAGGTCGACTTGCCGGAACCGGAGGGGCCGATGAGGCAGAACACCTCGCCGGTCTTCACCTCCAGGTCGATGCCCTTGAGGACCTCTACGTGGCCGAACGACTTGTGGACGCCCTCGGCCTTCACCATGGCGGTCATGCGGCGTCACCTCCTGTGCTGCGGCGGGTCGACAGGGACAGCAGGTTCGCCTTGACCTTCTGCAGCGGGGTCGCCGGCAGGCTCCGGCTCGAACCGCGGGCGTAGTGACGCTCCAGGTAGTACTGGCCCACGCTGAAGACCGAGGTCAGCAGCAGGTACCAGGCCGCCGCCAGGAACAGCATCTCGGCCGGGGCGCCGGAGGTCTGGCCGATGTCCTGGGCGGCGCGGAACAGCTCGGGGTACTGGACGATCGACACCAGCGAGGTCGTCTTCAGCATGTTGACGACCTCGTTGCCCGTCGGCGGCACGATCACGCGCATCGCCTGCGGGACGACGATCCGGCGCAGCGTCTTGGTGTGACTCATGCCCAGCGCGTGTGCCGCCTCGGTCTGGCCCTCGTCGACCGCGAGCAGACCGGCCCGGCAGATCTCCGCCATGTACGCGGCCTCGTTGAGGCCCAGGCCGAGCAGTGCCGTCAGGAACGGCGTCATGAAGTCGGACCACTCGTCGCGGTAGACGGGTCCGAGGTTGATGTACTCGAAGACCAGGCCCAGGTTGAACCAGACGATCAGCTGCACCAGGACCGGTGTGCCGCGGAAGAACCAGATGTAGAACCACGCGATGGACGAGGTCACCGGGTTCTTCGACAGCCGCATGACGGCGAGCAGGATGCCGCCGACGACGCCGATCGCCATGGCCAGGACGGTGATCAGAAGGGTCCGGCCCACGCCGGACAGGATCCGGTCGTCGAAGAAGTAGTCCGGGATGGCGTCCCAGTTGATCTTGCCCTGGGAGAACGCGTAGACGACGGCCGCCACCAGCGCGATCGTGAGAGTGGCGGAAACGTACCGCCCGTAGTGCCGGACCGGGATGGCCTTGATGGCCTCCGGCCCGGAGGGCGGCGTGCCGTCCGGGCCGCCCTCCGTCTTGTCGATGTCAACAGTCACGGAACTTGCCTTTCAGTGCCCGCGGAGCGGTCACTTGCCGCCGTTGATGGTGGCCTCCGTGACGGCACCTTCCGCCACGCCCCACTTGTCCAGGATCTTCTTGTACTCGCCGTTGGCGATGACCGCGTCCAGCGCGGCCTTGAGGGCGTCCCGCAGCTTGGTGTTGTCCTTGGCGACGGCGATGCCGTACGGAGCGGCCTCGACCTGCTCGCCGACGAGCTGGAAGTCCTTGCCGCCGCCGGAGGTCTTCACCGCGTACGCCGCGACCGGGAAGTCGGAGGAGCCGGCGTCGGCACCGCCCGCGCGCAGGCGGGTCTGGGCCTGCTGGTCGTTGTCGAAGGCCTCGATGGAGAGCTTCTTGCCCTTCGGGCACTTCTTGGCCTCGGCCTTGGCCAGGTCCTCGGAGACCGTGCCGCGCTGCAGTACGACCTTCTTGCCGCACAGGTCCTTCCAGGTCTTGATGCCCTGGTCGTCGCCCTTCTTGGTGTAGATCGAGACACCGGCGGTGAAGTAGTCAACGAAGTCGACGCCCTGGCCGACCTTCTTGCCGGTCTCGGAGTCGATGCCCTCCTGGCGGTCCTTGGTGTCGGTCATCGCGGACATGGCGATGTCGTACCGCTTGGAGCGCAGACCGGTGATCAGGGTGTCGAAGGTGCCGTTCTTGAACTCGAACGTCACACCGAGCTGCTTGCCCATGGCGGCCGCGAGGTCGGGGTCGATGCCGACCACCTTCCCGGAGCTGTCCTTGAACTCGACCGGCGCGTACGCGATGTCGGAACCGACCTTGATGACGCCCGCGTCGCGGATCGACTGGGGGAGCTTGTCGGCCAGCGGGGCCTCGCTCGTCCGGGTGTCGCTGCCCGAGCCGCTGCTCTCGGTCTGGTCGCCGCATCCGGTGAGCAGCAGAGCGCCTGCGACCGCGATCGCACCGACCGCTGCTGGCCGGGAGTGCGCGGCGGTCGTACGACGGGTGGAGCTTGCGGTCATGGTGGGTTCCTCCGGCGGAAGGGTGGAGCCGATGGGACGGGGCGCCCGCCGAACGGTCTCGGCGGATGCCTGGTCGACGGGAGCGCGGGGCGGCCGTCGACGAGAGCACACGACAGCCGGTGTGAGCACACACCTTCGAGTGTCGCGACCTCGTGTGATTACGGCATCTTGCCATTCGGACTGGGGCATTCAGGGGGCTTGCCATGTCAAAATCGGATAACGGGTCACCCCCCGAACCGGACCAGGTCGGTACATCACGACCGAACCTTTACGGGAATCAGCGCTTCCGGCCGGAAGATCTTCGGTGCATCACCGGATACGGGCGTCATGGGCCTGTATGGGCACTCTCTTCCCGCGTGGCACGAGCCGTTGTCAAGAGGGCGCTGGGAAGTTGTCCGGAGGCTGGACTATGAGGCATGTCACCGGCATGCGGCGTTCGCGGTCCGGAATGTGAGCTTGCGCCGAATGGACTCGTCGCAGGGGGTGTCCGTCCGGTAAGAAGGTTCTTTACACCCCTCATCCGGGGCTCAGGGCGCGTGTGCGGCGCGCCCGTCGCGTACAGGCCCGTACGCATCAGTGACCTGGGCCTTGCGCGGTCCCGCCCACGCCTCACCAGGAGTGGAACAAAAAACCCTCAAACCATGAACACTTAAGGGGTACAACGAAGTGGCAGCGGAGATCGTCAATCCTCGCAGCGGCAGCGACGCCGGTACTACGCGGGAGTCGGGGGGCGAACCCCTCGATTCCATCGAGCCCGCGTTCGCGCTGCACCGCGGCGGCAAAATGGCCGTGCAGGCCACGGTGCCGGTCCGCGACAAGGACGACCTGTCCCTGGCGTACACGCCCGGCGTCGCGCAAGTGTGCAGCGCGATCGCCGAGCAGCCGGAGCTCGTGCACGACTACACGTGGAAGTCCTCCGTCGTGGCCGTCGTGACGGACGGTACGGCCGTGCTGGGGCTCGGGGACATCGGGCCCGAGGCCTCCCTTCCGGTCATGGAAGGCAAGGCGATTCTGTTCAAGCAGTTCGGCGGTGTGGACGCGGTCCCGATCGCGCTCGCCTGCACGGACGTCGACGAGATCGTGGAGACCGTGGTGCGGCTCGCGCCGTCCTTCGGCGGCGTGAACCTGGAGGACATCTCGGCACCCCGGTGCTTCGAGATCGAGCGCAAGCTCCAGGAGCGCCTCGACATCCCGGTCTTCCACGACGACCAGCACGGCACGGCGGTCGTGACGCTGGCGGCGCTGCGCAACGCGGCGCGGCTGAGCGGGCGGGCACTGGGCGAGCTGCGGGCGGTGATCTCGGGCGCGGGCGCGGCCGGCGTCGCCATCGCGAAGATGCTCGTGGAGGCCGGTATCGGCGACGTGGCGGTGGCCGACCGCAAGGGCATCGTGTCGGCCGACCGGGACGACCTGACCCCGGTGAAGCGGGAGCTGGCGGAGTTCACCAACAAGGGCGGGCTGTCCGGTTCGCTGGAAGCGGCCCTGTCGGGCGCCGACGTCTTCATCGGCGTCTCCGGCGGGACGGTGCCGGAGGAGGCGGTGGCCTCGATGGCCGACGGCGCCTTCGTGTTCGCCATGGCCAACCCCAACCCCGAGGTGCACCCGGAGGTCGCGCACAAGTACGCGGCCGTGGTCGCCACGGGGCGGTCGGACTTCCCCAACCAGATCAACAACGTGCTGGCGTTCCCCGGGATCTTCGCCGGGGCGCTCCAGGTGCGGGCGTCCCGGATCACCGAGGGCATGAAGCTCGCGGCGGCCGAGGCGCTGGCCTCCGTCGTGGGCGACGACCTCGCGGCGGACTACGTCATCCCGTCCCCGTTCGACGAGCGGGTCGCGCCGGCCGTCACGGCGGCGGTCGCGGCGGCCGCCCGGGCGGAGGGCGTCGCGCGCCGGTGAGCTGACGCGCGGTGAGATCTCGCGAACGGTCCCGTCCCGGGTGGGCGGGACCGTTCGCGTGCGTCCGGCGGGGCGTCGTGCGTCCGGCGGGGCGTCGTGCGTCCGGCGGGGCGCCGGCTGTACGTCTGGCGAGGTGCCGTAGGTCTGGCAAGCGCCGTACGTCCGGGAAGGTGCCGTGGAGCCGGGTGGGCCGGGCGGGGTCGGCAAGGTGTCGTAGGCCCGACTCGGTCGCGGCGCGCCTGGCAAGAGGGCGTGTGTCACAGGGCCATGCGGTTTCGGTCGGGCGGCGCGGACCCTATCGTCAAGGTCATGTTCGCTGTCTACGCCGCCCGAATCGACCGCGACCAGCCGCTCTCCGGCCTGGAGTCGGGAGAGCTTCCCGCTCCCGAAGCCCGGCCCGGCTGGAGCGTCGTCGACGTCAGGGCCGCCTCCCTCAACCATCACGACCTGTGGTCACTGCGCGGCGTCGGTCTCCCGGAGGACCGGCTGCCGATGATCCTCGGCTGCGACGCCGCGGGCGTCGACGAGGACGGCAACGAGGTCGTCCTGCACTCCGTGATCGGCCAGAGCGGGCACGGGGTCGGGCCCAAGGAACCGCGCTCGATCCTCACCGAGCGCTATCCGGGCACGTTCGCCGAGCAGGTCGCCGTGCCGACCTGGAACATCCTGCCCAAGCCCAGGGAACTCTCCTTCGAGGAGGCCGCCTGTCTGCCGACCGCCTGGCTGACGGCGTACCGGATGCTGTTCACCAACGCCGGGGTGCGGCCGGGCGACTCGGTGCTGGTGCAGGGGGCCGGCGGTGGCGTGGCCACGGCCGCCATCGTGCTGGGCAAGGCCGCCGGGCTGCGGGTCTTCGCCACCAGCCGGGACGAGGCCAAGCGGAAGCGTGCCCTGGAGCTGGGCGCCGTGGAGGCCGTGGAGCCGGGTGCGCGGCTGCCGCAGCGGGTCGACGCGGTCATCGAGACCGTGGGGGCGGCGACCTGGTCGCACTCGGTGAAGTCGCTGCGGCCCGGGGGCACGCTCGTCATCTCCGGTGCGACGAGTGGCGACCGGCCCTCGCACGCCGAGCTGACCCGGATCTTCTTCCTGGAGCTGAAGGTCGTCGGCTCCACGATGGGCACCAAGGACGAGCTGGAGGATCTGCTGTCGTTCTGCGCGGCCACCGGTGTCCGCCCGGTGATCGACGAGGTGCTGCCGCTGGACCGGGCCCGTGAGGGCTTCGAGCGGATGGCGGCGGGGGACCAGTTCGGCAAGATCGTGCTCACCACATCCTGAGGTTCCTCTCGCGTCGTACGACGGCGGGCCGGGGCGTGCTGCCCCGGCCCGCCGTTCTCCGTCCTGGCCGCGCCCGCCGCGCAAGCACGTTGGTTGTCAACTGCGGTTGACGTCGGCCGGTGTGTCAACCTATGTTGACATCATGAGTGAAGCAACGGATCTCGCCGCGCGTGCCGGTGATCGCGATCCGAGGGTCGGGCTGCGGGCCGTGGCCGCGCTGCGGAGGCTGCTGGAGCAGCTGGAGGCGGTGCAGGTGCGCAGCGCGCGCCGGCAGGGCTGGTCGTGGCAGGAGATCGCCACGGAACTCGGAGTGAGCAGGCAGGCCGTGCACAAGAAGTACGGGAGGCATTGATGTTCGAGCGGTTCACGAAGGACGCCCGTGCGGTGGTGAAGGGGGCCGTCGAACTTGCCGAGGGCGCAGGGGCGCGGACCGTGGAGGCGGGGCATCTGCTGCTGGCTCTGCTGGATCGGGAGGGCAGCCGTGCCTCGTTCGCGCTGGCCGCGCTGGGCGTCTCCGGTGAGGGGGAGGCGGCGGTGCGGCAGGCGCTGGCGGAGGCACGGCGGCGGGCCGGGCTGTCGCAGGCCGAGGCCGATGCCCTCGCCGGGCTGGGGATCGACGTCGCGGAGGTCGTCGCCCGGGCCGAGGAGGTGCACGGCGTGGGGGCGATGTCCGGCGACCGGCAGGACAAGGGCTGGTGGTCGGGCCGGACCGGCTTCGGGTCCGATGCGAAGGACGTCCTGGAGAAGGCCCTGCGGGTCGCCGTCGCCCGCCGTGACCGGCACATCGGTGACGAGCACATCCTGCTCGCCCTGACCGTCCGCCCCGGCGTGCCCGCGGAGGTCCTCGCCGACCGCGGGGTGACCCACGAGTCGCTGACCAGGGTGCTGGGCGGTGGCGGGGAGGCCAAGGCGGGATGACCCGGCGGCGCGGCGGGCCCGGCACCCTGACCGACCTCGCCGGTCGGGCTGCGGGGGGCTGGGGCGCGGTGCGGCGCGGTGGGCGGGTGTGTGCGGTGCGGTGCCGTGGGGTGGTGTGGGGCGTCATGCCGTGGGGTGCGGGTGCCGGTCACCGCCGGTGGGCGGGGTGCCGGTTGCGGTGCGGTGGCCGGGGTGCTGGGTACGTCGCCGTGGTCGCCCGGGTGCCTGGGCGTGACCCGGGTGCGGGGCTTGGCCGGCCACGTCGGTCACGGTGGCGTGAGGCGGGTGTTGGTTGCATCGCCGCCGGTTGCCCGGTTGCCCGGTTGCCCGGTCGCCGGGTTGCCGGGTTGCCCGGTCGCGTGGTGCGCTGACGCGCGGTGCCACCTCCGCCAGGCGCACGCGGTCACGCCGCCGTGCGCGGTGGCGCCCCGGGGTGGGTGGACGTCGCAGGGTGGGGCGACGCCCGGCTCCGGTCGTCGGCTGCGACGCCGGCCGTCGGCGCGGGTGGCCGCCGCGCCGGACGCCGAGGCGCGTTCGCCGGTGGTGCCGGTGGCCGGGTCAGGGCCTGGGGGCGCGCAGGATCGCTCCGATGTGGGCCGCCGCCGTGGACAGGTGGCGGCGGGCGTCACGGAGTTGGTCGGAGGTGACGCCGTGGTCCCGGGCCGCGTCGCGGATGTCGTCCCGGAAGCGGTCCAGCAGGCGATCCAGGTCGCGGGCCGGGTCGCCGGTGGAGTCGGCGGCGTTCTCCTGCGCCCAGGACGGTGCGTAGCCGGCCGGGAAGTCCTCGGGGGTGTCGGAGTACTCCGGGCGGGCGACCGGGGCGTCGGCGGCCCTTCCGGCGCGGTTGCCGCCGAAATCCTTGCCGAACTCGCCGAATTCCCTGGCCAGTTCCGCCAGACCCTCGCGCAGGCCCGTCGGCCAGTCGCCGCGGGTGAAATGGTCCTGTACCTGCTCCTGGACCCGCCGGGCGATGCGCTGCACCTCCTCCTGGGCCTGGGCCCGGGCCCGCTCCTGCGCCTCCTTGGCCTGGTGCCGCGCCCGCTGGGCCTCCTCGCGGGCCCGCCGGCTCTCGTCCTTGGCGCGCCGGGCCTGCTCCTTCCACTCCTGCTTGACGCGGCGCATCTCCTCCTTGGCGATGCGCCACGCCTCCTTCTCGCCGATGTCGCCGATGTCGCCGAAGTCCCCGGAGACACGGCCACCGCCCGGTTCCTCGTGCGCCTCGGACCCCGCACCCCGGCGGGCCTCGGAGGCCGCCGCCCGCATCTCCCGGCGCAGGTCGCCCGCCGCGCCCCGCACATCGGCCCGGATCTCGGCGGCCAGCTCGGCGACCGACTCCCGGATCTCCAGCTCCAGGTCGGCCAGCTCACCGCTTCTGTCGGCCAGTTCGGCGCGGCCGGCGTCCGTGATGGAGTACACCTTGCGGCCGCCCTCGGTGGTGTGGGTGACCAGCCCTTCGGCCTCCAGCTTGGCCAGACGCGGGTAGACCGTGCCCGCCGAGGGCGCGTACAGGCCCTGGAAGCGCTCTTCGAGTAGGCGGATCACCTCGTAGCCGTGGCGCGGGGCCTCGTCCAGCAGCTTGAGGAGGTAGAGGCGGAGGCGGCCGTGGGCGAAGACGGGAGGCATGTCAGAGCACCTTCTTGTCGGTCGGACCGTCGGCCGGGGCGCCCGCGGCGCCCTGGTCCCGGCCGGCAACGGAATTGTCCCCCGAGTCGTCCCACGGCCCCTCCTCCGCCGGTGGGCGGCGCAGCAGGGCGATCGAACCGGAGACCGTGGTCGCCTTCAGCCGGCCGTTGCCCGCGCCGAGCCGGCCGGTGATCCGCTTGGCACCCCACTGCCCGGTGACCCGGAGGTCCTCGAAGGCACTGGAGACCGTGCCGCTCGCGGTGTTCGCCTCCACCCGGGCGTCGGGTGGGTGCGGCAGCCGGATGGCGATCTCGCCCGAGACGCTGGTCAGGCCGATGTCGGTGGGCCGGCCGGCCGGGTCGAGGTCGACGATCATCGAACCGCTCACCGAGTCGGCCCGGACGGAGGAGCCGGCCTCCACGACCGTCAGGTCCCCGGAGACGGAGTTGAAGCGAAGGTCACCGGCGAGGGCCTGGGCCTCCACGCTCCCGGAGACCGTGTCCGCGCGCACCGGGCCCGCGAGGCCCACCAGGGTGGTGTCCCCCGAGACGCCCCTGACCTCCGTGCCCCCCTCGATCCCGGAGACGACGGCCGCGGCGCTGACGACGCCCACCTCCACGCGGGTGCCCGCCGGGACGGCCAGGGAGACCACCGCGCTGCGGCGCCAGCCCTTGTGGTCCAGCCACTTGAGGAAGCCCTTCCAGGGCAGGTCCTCGTAGGCCACCGTGAGGGTGCCGCCCTGCTGGGTGACGGTCAGTGGCGGGCCCTCGATCTCGGAGACCTCCAGGCGGGCGGAACCCTCGTCCGTGCCCACCACGTTCACCGTTCCGTTGACGATGCGTACCTGGAGGGTGCTCACGGGGTCGTCGAAGGTGAGCTTCCTGGCCTCTGTGACGGACCACTGGGACATCGTGCAGACCTCCTGGACCAACGCTCAACGCGCCATATCGCGTCCTGCTCCAATCACGATATATCGCGCCCTTCGAAAGTCAAGACACCCGTTCTGGTGATCACCGATCCGTGCTGACGGGCGGATTGGCCTAGTTTGTGACCATGCCGACGGATGAGCTTCCGCGTGGCGGCCCGGCCGCCGCCGGCGCCCTGCTGCTGTGCCGGGCGGAGCCGGACTCCGTCGCGCCCGTGGCCCCGCTGCTGCGCGCGCCGATGCTCCTCGCCCCGGCCGGCGAGGAGTGGAGCGTGCTCGTGCCGGAGGACGGGCCCTGGCGGGACGGCCGGGAACCGGTCGACCGCGTGCTCTCCGGGTGGGCCGCGGCGCTCGCCGTCGGCGCCCCCTGGCCGGTGCTCGCCCTGTGGTGGGACGCCGACTGGGCCGGATTCACCCTCGCCGCCGGCTTCCGCCGATCCGTCGGCTACGTGTGGCTGGCGAACGGCACCCCGGCCGGCGAGGCCGAGGCGATGCGGACCTTCGCGGCCCGTCTGGGGCTGGACCCGGTCCTGGACGTCCAGGACCTCGACCGCCTCACCCGGGCCGACGCCGGGTCCGACGCCCGCGCCCGCCTGCGCGGCCTGCTGGCGGTCCTCACGCGTGCGGGCCTCACCCTTCCCGGGGGGCTCGCCCCCGGCGAACCCGCCGACCGGCTCCGTGCGGCCGTCCATGGCGCGCGCGACGTCCGGCAGGTCGAGCGGCCGGCGGGGCGTGAGGCGGTCCGTGCGCAGCTCGACGCGGTCGGGGGCGGCCGCGTCGGCCCCTGGCTGCCCGGCGCGGGCGGTCCGAGGGCGCGGGCCCTGGCGCTGGCCCAGGTGGCGGCGGGCCTGCCGCTCACCGCCTTCGGCGCACGACGCCGCAGCGGCGGCTGGGTCGCGGCGGGCCTGCTCCTCCTGGCCCACGGCGCGCTCGGGCTCACGTACGACATCACGCGTGCGCGTGCGCGTAGCGCCTGACCGGAGCCCTGACCGGGCGACTTCGCACGTCCGGGCGTGCGCGCCGTGACCGGACGACTCACACGCGCGGGTGCCCCCCTGCCCGGGCACGACCGGGCATCTAGCGCCCGTCGGCGGGGCCCGCCCTTGACCCGAGGCGGTCGCGGTTCCCGGCGCATGTGCGGGGGAGCCGGCCGACTTCCGGGACCGTGACCCGCTCCCACCCGCGACGGGGCCCATGACGGGCCCTCGGAGCCCTCGGCGGACGACAGCCCCGCCCCCCGGAGCCTCGACAGTTCCTCCGCAGCCCTCGGCAGACGACAGCCCCCGGAGCGCCGACAGCTCCTCCGGAGCCCTGCAAACCCGCCGGCCTACTCGTCGTCCTCGTCGTCCAGTCGCGCCAGCCACGTCGCCAGGCGCTCCACCGGCACCTCGAAGTCCGGGTTGAGGTCGACGAAGGTCCGCAGCTGCTCGGCGAGCCACTCGAAGGTGATCCCCTCCTCGCCGCGCCGCTTCTCCAGTTCCTCGATGCCACGGTCGGTGAAGTACAACTCTTGCTCCTGATGCGGACGGGACGAGCCCACGGATCTACCCCTCCAGGGTAGGCGGTGCGCCGCCCCGGCCGGACCGTGCGGCCGGTGGGGTCGCCTGCGACCGACGTGGGTGAGGCCTGTTCGGCACCTGCCCCCACAGACCGGGGCGATCCTGCGGCGCCGGCGCCCGTACCGGGACTCGAACCCCGGCCGTCCGGCCGCTCCGGCCGCGCAGCCGGAGGGCCCGGCCCCGGAGTTCTCCGGAACCGGGCCCTCGCCCGTCAGGGGTTGTTCAGCGGCTCACGCCTCGAACACCTCACGCACCAGCTGCTCCTGCTCCGCCTGGTGCCGCTTGGCGGAACCGACGGCCGGGGACGAGCTGTGCGGACGCGAGATGCGGCGCAGGCGCTCGCCGTGCGGCACGTCGGCGCCGACCGCCAGGTCCAGGTGGTCGATCAGGTTGAGCGCGATGAACGGCCAGGCACCCTGGTTCGCCGGCTCCTCCTGGGCCCACAGGTACTTCTCGGCGTTCGGGTACTTGCCGATCTCCGCCTGGAGCTCGGCACCCGGCAGCGGGTACAGACGCTCGATGCGGATGATCGCCGTGTCCGTCACGCCGCGCTTCTTCCGCTCGGCCTCCAGGTCGTAGTAGACCTTGCCGGCGCAGAAGACGACCTTCTTGACCGCGGCCGGGTCGACCGAGTCGTCGCCGATGACCGGGCGGAACTGGCCCGTGGTGAACTCCTCCGCCTTCGACGCCGCCGCCTTCAGACGCAGCATCGACTTCGGGGTGAAGACGACCAGCGGCTTGTGGTGCGGGTTGTGCACCTGCCAGCGCAGGAGGTGGAAGTAGTTCGACGGCAGGGTCGGCATCGCGACCGTCATGTTGTTCTGCGCGCACAGCTGGAGGAAGCGCTCCGGGCGGGCCGAGGAGTGGTCCGGGCCCTGGCCCTCGTAGCCGTGCGGGAGGAGCAGGACCACACCGGAGGTCTGGGCCCACTTCTGCTCCGCCGACGAGATGAACTCGTCCACGACCGTCTGCGCGCCGTTGACGAAGTCGCCGAACTGCGCCTCCCACATCACCAGTGCGTTCGGACGGGCCAGCGAGTAGCCGTACTCGAAGCCCATCGCCGCGTACTCGGAGAGCAGGGAGTTGTAGACGTTGTACCGGGCCTGGTCCTCGGACAGGTGCAGCAGCGGCGTGAACTCGTCGCCGGTCTCCCGGTCGATGACGACCGCGTGCCGCTGGCCGAAGGTGCCGCGCTGGGAGTCCTGGCCGGCCAGGCGGACCGGGACGCCCTCCAGCAGCAGGGAACCGACGGCGAGGGTCTCGCCCATGCCCCAGTCGATCGTGTCGTCCTCGACCATGGCCGCCCGGCGCTGGAGCTGCGGCAGCAGGCGCGGGTGGATGGTGATGTGGTCGGGGATGTTGACCTGGGACTCGGCGATCCGCTTGACGACCTCCGTGGTCACCGCGGTGTTCACGGCGACCGGGAACTCCGCCTGCGGTTCGGAGGGCTCCACGGCCGACGGCTGCGAGGTGGCCTCGCGGACCTCGGTGAAGACCTTCTCCAGCTGGCCCTGGTAGTCCTGCAGCGCCTGCTCGGCCTCTTCCAGGGTGATGTCGCCGCGACCGATGAGGGACTCGGTGTACAGCTTGCGCACCGAGCGCTTCTTGTCGATCAGGTCGTACATCAGCGGCTGGGTGAAGGCCGGGTTGTCCGACTCGTTGTGACCGCGGCGGCGGTAGCAGATGAGGTCGATCACCACGTCCTTGTTGAAGGCCTGGCGGAACTCGAAGGCCAGCCGCGCCACGCGGACGCAGGCCTCCGGGTCGTCGCCGTTGACGTGGAAGATCGGGGCCTCGATCATCCGCGCCACGTCCGTGGCGTACATCGACGAACGCGAGGACTCCGGCGCGGCCGTGAAGCCGACCTGGTTGTTGATGACGATGTGGACCGTGCCGCCGGTGCGGTAGCCGCGCAGCTGCGACATGTTCAGGGTCTCGGCCACCACGCCCTGGCCGGCGAAGGCCGCGTCGCCGTGGATCGCCACCGGCAGGACGGTGAAGTCCGTGCCGCCCTTGTTGATGATGTCCTGCTTGGCGCGGGCGACGCCCTCCAGGACTGGGTCGACCGCCTCCAGGTGCGAGGGGTTGGCGACCAGCGAGACCTTGATCTGCTCGCCGTCCAGGCCGGTGAAGGTGCCCTCGGCGCCCAGGTGGTACTTCACGTCACCGGAGCCGTGCATCGACTTCGGGTCGAGGTTGCCCTCGAACTCGCGGAAGATCTGCGCGTACGACTTGCCGACGATGTTGGCGAGGACGTTCAGCCGGCCGCGGTGGGCCATGCCGACGACGACCTCGTCCAGGCGGGACTCGGCGGCCGAGTCCAGGACCGCGTCCAGCAGCGGGATGACGGACTCGCCGCCCTCCAGGGAGAACCGCTTCTGGCCGACGTACTTGGTCTGGAGGAACGTCTCGAACGCCTCGGCGGCGTTCAGCCGGCGCAGGATGCGCAGCTGCTCCTCGCGCTCCGGCTTGGAGTGCGGGCGCTCCACCCGGTCCTGGATCCACTTGCGCTGCTTGGGGTCCTGGATGTGCATGAACTCGATGCCGGTGGTGCGGCAGTACGAGTCGCGCAGCACGCCCAGGATGTC
Organism: Streptomyces hamibioticus; assembly: GCF_047946815.1. Taxonomy (NCBI): domain Bacteria; kingdom Bacillati; phylum Actinomycetota; class Actinomycetes; order Kitasatosporales; family Streptomycetaceae; genus Streptomyces; species Streptomyces hamibioticus. The sequence continues at coordinate 2,407,973 of NZ_JBKKQY010000001.1, read as the reverse complement.
GCGCAGCTTCATCATCGACTTGCCGGCGAAGCCGCCGACGGCGAACTCGCGCTCCAGGTCCCACAGGGTGAGCCCGTGCTCGGTGATGTCCAGGTCGGGGTGCTTGCGCTGCTGGTACTCCAGCGGGTCGGTGTCGGCCATGACGTGGCCGCGGACCCGGTATGAGTGGATCAGCTCGAAGACGCGGGCGGCCTTCGTGACGTCGTCGTCGTGGCTGGCGTCGATGTCCTTGAGCCAGCGGACCGGCTCGTAGGGGATGCGCAGGGCCTCGAAGATCTCGTCGTAGAAGTCGTTCTCGCCGAGCAGGAGGTTGGCGACCTGGCGCAGGAACTCGCCGGACGCGGCGCCCTGGATGACGCGGTGGTCGTAGGTCGACGTCAGCGTCATGACCTTGGAGATGCCCAGCTTGTTCAGGGTGTCCTGGGAGGTGCCCTGGAACTCGGCCGGGTAGTCCATGGAGCCGACGCCCATGATCACCGACTGGCCCGGCATCAGGCGCGGGACCGAGTGGACGGTGCCGAGGCCGCCGGGGTTGGTCAGGGAGACCGTGACGCCGGTGAAGTCGTCCATCGTCAGCTTGTTGTCGCGGGCGCGACGGACGATGTCCTCGTAGGCCTGCCAGAACTCGAAGAAGTTCAGCGTCTCGGCCTTCTTGATCGCCGCGACGACCAGCTGCCGGTCGCCGTTCGGCTTGACCAGGTCGATGGCGAGGCCGAGGTTGACGTGGTCGGGCTTGACCAGGGTCGGCTTGCCGTCCTTGATCTGGTACGACCAGTTCATCGACGGCATCGCCTTGATCGCCTGCACCATCGCGTACCCGATGATGTGCGTGAAGGAGATCTTCCCGCCGCGGGCGCGCTTGAGGTGGTTGTTGATGACGATGCGGTTGTCGAACAGCAGCTTCACCGGGACCGCGCGGACGGACGTGGCCGTCGGCATCTCCAGCGAGGCGTCCATGTTCTTCGCGACGGCGGCGGCGGGACCGCGCAGCGTGACCAGATCGGGGCCCTCGGCGGGCTCCGCGGCGTCCTTGCCGGCGTCCTTGGCGGGCGCGGCCTTCGGCTGCGCCTTGGCGGCGGGCTTCGCCTGCGGGGCGGCGGGAGCCGTCTGGGCGGGCTTGGCGGCCGGGGCCTGTGCGGCGGGCTTCGGCGCGGCGGCCGGCTGAGCCGCCGGCGCGGGGGCCGGCTCGGCCGCCGGGGCGGACCGTGCAGTGCCGGTGGTCTCCGCGGCCCCCGTGGCCGCTGTCCCCGACGCAGCCTGGGCGGCGGCCGCCCCGGGCTTGTAGTCGGCGAAGAAGTCCCACCAGGCTCGGTCCACCGAATTGGGGTCCTGGAGGTACTGCTGATAGATCTCGTCGACGAGCCACTCGTTGGGACCGAACGCGGCCGCGGGGTTCTTGCCCGCTTGGTCGGTGTCGGTCGAGATGCTCGAGTTACTGGGGGACTGTGGCGACACGGCGGCAACCGCCCTCTTCCGCTTCACAAGGTGATGGACAGCGGGAATAAAGGCTACGCCTCCAAGGCCGGGAAGGTCAGGCCGGGCCCGTTCATCGTCGCGTAAGTCACATCTCAGCGCGTGTTTCGGGCTCGGAAATGGCGGGAAACAAGCGAGGTTCTGGGTCAGCAGGGAAGGGGGTACCCGCACCCGGCGCGGGGTCCGCGCGGGCCTGTGCCTGATCACACGTGTCCGCCAGCGCGGACGCCGGTGGATCTTGAGGCTCCGCTTCGAACTTTACGTCAACTTGGCACAGAACGCTGACCCGGAAGGGTGACAAGAATCCGGCAACCGCGCTCGGATTCGGCCACTCCGATCCGGCCGCCGTGGAGATCCACCGCCCACCGGGCGATCGCCAGGCCCAGCCCCGTACCGCCGTCGCTGCCCGGACCGTGCGGCCGGTTGACCGACCCCCGGTTGAACCGCTCGAACACCCGGTGCCACTCGGACCGGGGGATGCCGGGGCCCTCGTCCAGGACCTCCAGCTCCAGCGACTCCGGCAGGGACCCGCGCCGCGCCCGGACGGTCACCCGGCCGTGCGGCGGGCTGTGCTTGACCGCGTTGTCGATGAGGTTGGCGACCACCTGGTGGATGCGCTCGGGGTCGGCGTGCGCGGTCAGCTCCGGCGGGGTGACGTCGAGGTGCAGATGGACGTCGGTGCGGGTGTGGCTGCCGGAGCCGGAGGCGATGCCCGCACGGGCCGAGGCGACCATGTTGGCCTCCTTCAGCACCCCGGACAGGTACGGCCACACCTCGAAGCGCCGCTTGCGCAGCGGTACGACGCCGTTGTCGAGGCGCGAGAGGTCCAGCAGGGTCTCCACCAGCCGGCCGAGCCGCTCGGTCTGGCTCAGCGCCGTCCGCATGGTCTCCGGGTCGGCCTCGGTCACCCCGTCGACGATGTTCTCCAGCACCGCGCGCAGGCCCGCGATGGGGGTGCGCAGTTCGTGCGAGACGTTGGCCACCAGCTCCTTGCGCTGGCGGTCCTGGGCCTCCAGGTCGTCGGCCATGCGGTTGATGGTGACGGCGAGGTCGCCCAGCTCGTCACGGCGGTTCTCGCGCACCCGGCGGGTGTAGTCGCCGTGCGAGATCGACCGGGCCACCGCGTTCATCTCGTCCAGCGGCGCGGTCAGCGAGTGCGCCACGAACTGCGTGATCAGCAGCGTGGCGATCATCGAGAAGACCGTGATGAAGCGCAGCTCGGTCTTGGTGTGCACCGCGATCACCGACAGGCCGGTGGTGATCAGCACCGAGGTGACGACCAGGGCGCCCAGCTTGGTCTTGATCGAGAACGGGCGTACGCCGCCCCAGGGATCCCCGGGGCTCCTCCGTGCGGCCTGCCGCCCCTGGCTCATGGCGTCGGCGTCTCCAGCGCGTAGCCCACGCCGTGCACCGTACGGATCCGCTCGGCGCCGATCTTCCGGCGCAGCGCCTTGATGTGGCTGTCGACGGTCCGGGTCCCGGAGGCGTCCGCCCAGTCCCACACCTCGGCCAGCAGCTGCTCGCGCGAGAGCACCGCGCGCGGGGTGTTCGCCAGGCACACCAGCAGGTCGAACTCGGTGGGCGTGAGGTGCACGTCCTCGCTGCGCACCCGTACCCGGCGCTGGGCGTGGTCGATCTCCAGTTCGCCGAGGCGCAGGATGCCGCTGCGCGGGGTCGTGGCGGCCAGCGCGGCCCGCTCCACGCGACGCAGCAGCACGTGCACCCGTGCGGCCAGCTCCCGCATGGAGAACGGTTTGGTCATGTAGTCGTCGGCGCCGACGCCGAGGCCGACCAGCATGTCCGTCTCGTCGTCGCGGGCGGTGAGCATCAGCACCGGCACCGGGCGGGCGGCCTGCACCCGACGGCAGACCTCCAGGCCGTCGAAGCCGGGCAGCATGATGTCGAGGATCAGCAGGTCGGGCTGCCAGGCCTCGGCCGTGTCGACGGCGGCCGGGCCGTCACCCGCCGTTTGCACCAGGAATCCCTCGGCGCGCAGGCGGGTCGCGATGGCGTCGACGATCGTCTGGTCGTCCTCGACCACGAGCACCCGGCGCTGCGCGCCCGGGGTCGCCGCCGTGCCGTTGTGGGAGGTCTGTGTCTGCTCCATCGCCCGCCCCTGAAGGTGTGCCGTGCCGGGATCAGTGGGGTGATCCCTCGTGTGCGCATGACTGCGATTGACGCTTGAATGACCGCGTCAGGGCAGCAGCGTACGGGGACTCACCGGGCCTTTGCTATCCAGGTCCGACGCCGAGATGCACGACGTCCGGAACGCCCCGGGCAACGGGGATCTCTTCGGTACGCACCCGCTGGAACCCGGCATTACGCAAGGTTTCTTCGAATTCCGGAGAGGGCTGCGCCGACCACACGGCGAGCACGCCGCCCGGGCTCAAGACCCGTGCGCAGGCGGCCAGTCCGGCCGGTGCGTACAGCACGCCGTTGCCCTCGGTGACGGTCCAGCCGGGGCCGTTGTCGATGTCGAGGCACAGGGCGTCGTACGTGGCGGATGTCTCATTGACGTACTCGGTCAGGTCCGCCTCGACGACCTCCGTGCGCGGGTCGGCCAGGGCCTGGCGGGTCAGCTCGGACAGGGGGCCCGCGCGGTGCCAGTCGACGACGGCCCGTTCCCGCTCGACGACCGTGATGCGGCCCCAGCGGGAATTCGCGGCTGCATGCGCCAGCGAGAACCCGACGCCCAGGCCGCCGATCAGCAGGCGCGGCGCCGGGCGCCCGCCGGCGGTGTCCAGCGCGGTGAGTGCCGCGTCGACGAGCCGGCGCTCGGAGCGGCCGTCGGAGGTGTCCATCAGGAAGCAGCCGTTGGCGATGATCTGCAGCAGACCGCCGTGCCGGCGCAGCACGACCTCGCCGTAGGGGCCTTCACGACGGTCCAGGACTTCGGGGATGTCGTACGTGAGGGACATTCCGTCATCCTGGCACTCCACTGACGATTTGTTGACGGAACCGCGAACTCCGGAGGGCGCTCCGGGGTTTCGCCGGCACCGGCCACCGTTGTCCCGCTGTCCCGTTGTCCCGCTGTCCCGCTGTCCCGTTGTCCCGCCCGGCAGTGGTGATCGCCCAGAGCGAACAGGGTCGGGGGAACAATCGGCGCTCCCCAAGCATTGAGTCGGCATAACTCAACTTGACTGCCGAAGGGGAGATCATGGCTGCTGAGTCCACGGAGTTCACACCGCTCACCCTGCCCGTGCTGCCGCTCGACGACGAGGTCGTGCTGCCCGGGATGGTGGTCCCGCTGGACCTGAGCGACTCCGAGGTCCGCGCCGCGGTGGAGGCCGCCCAGGCCGCCGCCCGGTCCGAGCCCGGCAAGCCCCGGGTGCTGCTCGTGCCCCGCATCGACGGCACGTACGCGAAGACCGGCGTGCTGGGCACCGTCGAGCAGGTGGGCCGGCTGGCCGACGGCGACCCGGGTGCCCTCATCCGTGGCCGCGGCCGCGTGCGGATCGGCGCCGGCACCACTGGGCCCGGCGCCGCGCTGTGGGTCGAGGGCACGCGGATCGACGAGAGCGGGCCCGATCCGCTGCCCGGCCAGGTCGCCGAACTGGTGAAGGAGTACAAGGCGCTCGCCACCGCCTGGCTCCGCAAGCGCGGCGCCTGGCAGGTCGTCGACCGCGTCCAGGCCATCGACGACGTCTCCGCGCTCGCCGACAACTCCGGCTACTCGCCGTTCCTGACCACCGACCAGAAGGTCGAGCTGCTGGAGACCACCGACCCGGTCGCCCGCCTGCGGCTCGCCACCCGCCAGCTGCGCGACCACCTCGCCGAGCAGGACGTCGCCGAGACCATCGCCAAGGACGTCCAGGAAGGCGTCGACAAGCAGCAGCGGGAGTTCCTGCTGCGCCGTCAGCTCGAAGCCGTCCGCAAGGAACTGCGGGAGCTGAACGGGGAGAAGGAGGGCGAGGAGTCCGACGACTACCGCGCCCGCGTCGAGGCGGCCGATCTCCCCGAGAAGGTCCGCGAGGCCGCCCTGAAGGAGGTCGACAAGCTGGAGCGCGCCTCCGACCAGTCGCCGGAGGGCTCCTGGATCCGCACCTGGCTCGACACCGTCCTCGAACTGCCGTGGAACGAGCGCACCGAGGACGCCTACGACATCCAGGGCGCCAAGGCCGTCCTGGATGCCGAGCACGCGGGCCTGGACGACGTCAAGGAGCGGATCACCGAGTACCTGGCGGTCCGCAAGCGGCGCACCGACCGCGGCCTGGGCGTCGTCGGCGGCCGTCGGGGCGGCGCCGTGCTCGCCCTGGTCGGCCCGCCCGGCGTCGGCAAGACCTCGCTCGGCGAGTCCGTCGCCCACGCGATGGGCCGCAAGTTCGTCCGGGTCGCCCTCGGCGGCGTCCGCGACGAGGCCGAGATCCGCGGCCACCGGCGTACGTACGTCGGCGCGCTGCCCGGCCGGATCGTGCGCGCCGTCAAGGAGGCCGGATCGATGAACCCGGTCGTTCTGCTGGACGAGATCGACAAGGTCGGCTCGGACTTCCGGGGCGACCCGGCCGCGGCGCTGCTGGAGGTCCTGGACCCCGCGCAGAACCACACCTTCCGGGACCACTACCTGGAGGTGGAGCTCGACCTGAGCGACGTCGTCTTCCTCGCCACCGCCAACGTCCTGGAGGCCATCCCGGAGGCCCTGCGCGACCGCATGGAGCTGGTCCGGCTCGACGGCTACACCGAGGACGAGAAGATCGTCATCGCCCGGGACCACCTGGTGCCGCGCCAGCTGGAGCGGGCGGGCCTGGACAAGGACGAGGTCACCGTCGACGAGGGCGCCCTGCGCAAGCTGGCCGGCGAGTACACGCGCGAGGCCGGGGTGCGCAATCTGGAGCGGTCCGTCGCCCGGCTGCTGCGCAAGGTCGCGGCCCAGAGCGAACTGGGCGAGCGGGAGCTGCCGTTCACCGTCACCGACGCCGACCTGCGCGCGCTGATCGGCCGGCCGCACCACGTGCCCGAGTCCGCCCAGGACCCGGCCGAGCGCCGCACCTCCGTGCCGGGCGTGGCCACCGGCCTGGCGGTGACGGGCGCGGGCGGTGACGTGCTGTACGTCGAGGCCTCCCTCGCCGACCCGGAGACCGGGGCGGCCGGCCTGACGCTCACCGGCCAGCTCGGGGACGTGATGAAGGAGTCGGCGCAGATCGCGTTGAGCTTCCTGCGCAGCCACGGAGCCGAACTGGAACTGCCGGTGGCCGATCTGAAGGACCGGGGCGTGCACATCCACTTCCCGGCGGGCGCGGTCCCCAAGGACGGCCCGAGCGCCGGCATCACCATGACCACGGCCCTCGCCTCGCTGCTGTCCGGCCGGCTGGTCCGCACCGACGTGGCGATGACCGGTGAGGTCTCGCTGACCGGCCGGGTGCTGCCGATCGGCGGGGTGAAGCAGAAGCTGCTCGCGGCGCACCGGGCGGGCATCACCACGGTGGTCATCCCCAAGCGCAACGAGCCCGACCTGGACGACGTCCCGGCCGAGGTGCTGGACAAGCTCGACGTCCACCCCGTGACCGACGTCCGCCAGGTCCTGGAGCTGGCCCTGTCCCCGGCCGTGAACGGGGCGGAGCAGCAGGTCCCGGTCGCTGCGTGACGGCTGTGGCCGTCAGCGGGCCCGGCCCGCGCGGCCGGACGAGGGAAGGCCCGGGTCCCGTGAGGGAGGCCCGGGCCTTCCCGTGCGGGTGCGGCGGGCGGGCGGCGGGTCAGCCGTTGGCCAGCGCGCGGACCCGGTCCAGCGCCCCGTTGAACCGGTTGTGGTCGCCCACGATCGGACCGGACGAGGTGTACTGCCACATCGTGTAGTAGGGCCAGCCGGCCGGGAGCGTGCCCACCGACGAGGCGTACCGGGCGATCCACAGCGGGTTGTTCGCCGCGAAGCCGCCGTAGTTGCCGGTGCACTGGGTCCACCAGCTGGTGGCCGTGTAGATCACGGCGTCCCGGCCGGTGCGGGCCTTGTAGGTGTTCAGGAAGTCGCGGATCCAGGAGACCATCTGGCTCTGGGTCTTGCCGTAGCAGGCGGCGCCGTACGGGTTCCACTCGATGTCCAGGGCGCCGGGCAGCGTCTTGCCGTCGCGGGACCAGCCGCCGCCGTGGTCGACGAAGTAGTGGGCCTGGGCGGCGCCGCTGGTGGTGTCCGGGGTGGCGAAGTGGTAGGCGCCGCGGATCATGCCGACGTTGTAGGAGCCGTTGTACTGCTGGGCGAAGTAGGGATTGCGGTAGTACGTCCCCTCGGTGGCCTTGACGTAGGCCCACTTGACCCCGCTGCTCCACAGGGAGGACCAGGCGACGTTGCCCTGGTGGCCGGAGACGTCCACCCCCTCGGTCTGGGTGGCGTCGCCGGGGACGGGCGTGCCGTGCTGCCCGTCGTGCTCCAGGACGCCCATGCCCATGTGGGCGGAGCCGCGGGGCGGGACGTCGGCGGCCCGGGCGGAGCCGGGGAGGGTGAGGGCCAGGGCGGCGAGCAGCACCGCGACGGCCGCCGCGAGGGTGCGTAAGCGGATGGAGCCGGATCTGTGCACGGGCATGACGTGCCTCCGAAGGCTTCGTGGGGGAGAGCAGGGGAAACGACATTGATGTCGTGGGCATGCCAGTACTTGCCTGCTCAAGAAGCTACGCACGTAGACAAGCCGCTGGGAAGAGGGGCCGGGAGCTGCCGTTGGTCTAAGCCTGCGAAATACTTGCCGAGCTGCGGCGATGACGGCGGGTGGCGGAAACTTTCAGGGATCGGAAAACCGAGGCAGGGGCTGACGTGCACGAAGAGGGAAACGGCGGCGGACGGGAGGCCGAACCCGAGCTGTCCGCAAGTGGTGTGGACCAGCCCGAATTCCTGGCGCTGGAACGTGAGTTGACGGTGCTGCTGCGCCGTGCCCGGGCCAACCAGGGCGAGATGGCCCGGGAGGTCCATCCGGATCTGGAGTCGTCGGCGTACGGGCTGCTGGTCCGGCTGGGGGAGTGCGGTCGCCAGCGGGCCACGGAACTCGCCGCCTTCGTCGGCGTCGGCAAGGCGACGATGTCCCGCCAGCTGCGGGCCCTGGAGGAACTCGGGCTCGTCACCCGCGAGCCCGACCCCGCCGACGGCCGCGCCTGGCTGATCACCCTCACCCAGGAGGGCCACGACCGGGTCAGCCGGGTGCGCGAGGCCCGCCGCGCCCGCTACGCCCGCCGACTCGCCGACTGGGACCCGAAGGCGGTGGCGGAACTGGCACGGCTGCTGCACGAGCTGAACCGGGGGATGGAGAAGTAGACCGGGCCCGGGCCGACGCGGCCCGAGGGTCCGCCCGGGCTCGGGCCGGCCGACGCGTTCCGCGGGTCCGGCGGGCTCGGGCCGGCCGACGCGGTGCGGAAAGCCGGCGCGCACCCGGAGGCCGCAGCGCTCGGAGCGGCCGACGCGGCCGAGAGCGGTCGGCGCCCGTGCTCGGCCATGGGGCGGGACTCCGGGTCCCTGCTCGGCCCGGAGTGCGGCTCCGGCTCCTGCTCGGCCCGGAGCGCGGCTTCGGCTCCTGCTCGGCCTCGGGGTGGCCCCCCGAGTTCCCGCTCGGCCTCCGGGCGGCCCCCCGGGTTCCCGCTCGGCCCGGAGGCCGGTCCACGGGAGGGCGGCTCACAGTTCCGCGTAGACCGCCGTCGCGTCGTCGTGGGTCTTGCTCCGTTCCAGGAGGGGCCGGCCCGCGTCCGCGTCCGCGCGTTCCAGATCCCGTACCCGGTCCACCAGCGCCTCCGCACCCTCCTTGCGTACGAGGCCGAGGCAGTCCGCCCAGTCGCCCTCCCCGAACCGCTCCACCCAGCGCGCCGCCCCGTCCGTCAGGGCGAGCAGCGACCGCACCTCCTCGCGCGGCAGCTCCCCCGTCACCGCCCGGGACACGACCGCCGGGTCGGCGGCGGCCGTGAAGAAGCCGCCCTCCTTGTTGCGCAGGGTCGCGTCGATCACCGCGTCCGTGGCCAGGGCCGAGCGGGGCAGCCGGGCCAGCCGGTCGTCGAGGACGGCCGTCACCGTGCCGTCGGGGGACTCCACCAGCAGGGCCGAGTCGGACAGGACCAGGTACTCCACCGCCCGCGGGGACCAGCGCGCCAGGACGACCGTCGCCTGAGGGGTTCGAGGGTGAGAAAGCTCACAGGTTGCGGCGTGTGCCTCGGCGGTACGCGCGATGGCGCGGGAGAGGGCGTCGGCGAGGGGAACATCCGGGAGTGAAACGGTCAGTTCGGTCAGCGCACCGCCGAGGCGCGCGGTGAACCAGGGGACGGTATGCAGGCAGCCGGTCCCGTCCCTCGGCGGCGTCACCCCGTCCAGCACGACGAGCGAACCGCCCTGCCCGGAGGCCGGAAGCCCGACGCTCGCGAAGTCCTCGTTGGGCCACTCGGCGTCACCCGGTCGTGAGATGAGTTCCGTACGCATCGGGCCAGTCTGCACGACCCCTTCACAGGGACCGCAAAAGGTCGGCAACCATCGCGTGATCCTCGCAGCCGTGCAGGTCAGCCGCCGGATTTGGGGTGGAATGCTGCACTCCGGGAACGCGCGGCGGCAAATACTGCCACCGCCCGCCGCAGACGTCCAACCGGCACGCCGCCGGGGCCCGCCGCGTGCGCCAGGGGAACTTGCTCCCCAACTCCCGTCCGATGTTCACTCCTTCGAGTGGCGGGTCAGGCGATGCGTGTGCACTGCCCACCGGCACTGGGAGGGTCGGGGACCGGTGGGGGGCCGCCCCGCTCCTGCCGAGAGCTTGGGGGAGGGTGTACGCAGCCGGTCGGTTGACGGAGCGGCACCCGGGCCCACGGGTACACGAGTTCAGGAATGCGAGCACCGGTGCAGAAGACGCGGCCTCGTCGCACAGGCAAGCAGAAGGCTCCCGCGGGGGGCGCTCCCGGCACCCCCGAAGCCCCCGGCACTCCCGTCGGCAGGGGCCGCCCGACGCATGTGCGCAACCGCCTCATCGTCGCCGTCGCGGTCGTGGCCGCCGCCATCGCCGGGGCCGGCGCACCCTCGGTGATCGCCGCCTCGGAACAACTGCACGACTCCCAGGACCTGGTCACGCTGGCCGAGCAGACCCAGGGCGCGCTGACGCTCGCGCACTCCCTGGCCGACGAGCGCGACGAGGTCACCCCCTACATCGCCGCCGGCCGCCCCGAGTCCAAGGCGCCCTCGGAGCAGCGCAGCGCCCGCGTGGACCGGCAGGTCGAGGAGCTGCGCGCCGACACGGACACGCCCCCTGCCCTGCGCGAGGACCTCGACGCGATCGCCGCCCTGCGCCGCGCCGCGCTGACCGGCAAGAGCACCGCGCTGGAGGCGCACCAGGCGTACTCCGAGACCATCGCCGAACTCCACGCTCTCGCCGAGCGGCTGGCCGAACGGATGCCGCCCCGGGCGGGCTCCGGCGCCCACGCCCTCGCCGAGCTGGACACCGCCGTCCAGCAGGCGGCGGCCACCCGCGGTCTGCTGCTCGCGGCGCTCAACGTGCCGCGCACCACGCAGACCGTCATCGACCCGATCACCGGCCTGCCGACCGAGGCCGGCACCTCCTCGGACGCCGACGCCGAGCAGCGCGACGCCCTCGCCGCCGCGGCGCAGCAGGCCCGCGTGCGCTCCGACGCCGCCCTCGCCGGCTTCCGCGACACCGCTCCCGAGCCGGCACGGGAGAGCTACGACGCGACGGTCACCGGACCGGAGGTCAATTCCGCCGAGAAGTACCTCGCCGGCCTCACCGACCAGCCCACCCTCTCCGACGACGACCTGGAGACCAGCGTCAAGAGGCTGGACGCCGCGCTCTCCGCCCGCATCGAGGCCATGCGCGGCGCGGAGTCCGCCCTCTACGAGCGCCGCACCGGGACGCTGGAGCAGCTGCGCGACGACGACGTCACCGCGCTGGAGATCCGCGTCGCCGTCCTCGGCGCCCTGATGCTGCTCGCCGTCGGCATCGCCACCGCCATGGCCCGCACCCTCACCCGCCCCCTGTCGGTGCTGCGCCGGGGCTCGGCCCGGCTGGCCCGGGCGGAGAACCCGGCGGCGGAGGAGCCCGTCTCCTTCACCGGCCGCAACGACGAGTTCGCCGAGGCCGTGCGTTCCGTCAACGCCCTGCACGCGCAGGCCGTCGCCCTGGCCGAGCGCGTCACCACGCTGGAGGCCGACCGCAAGCACCTGGTCGCCCAGCGGCAGAAGATGGCCGACGCCCGCGAGGAACTGCGCGACGAACTCGCCGAGTCCGCCGCCCAGCTGAAGGTGCTGCGCAAGAGCATCGGCGGCACCTTCGTCAACCTCGCGCTGCGCACCCTCGGCCTGGTGGAGCGTCAGCTCGCCGTGATCGAGAGCCTGGAGGAGCGCGAGCAGGACCCGGACCGCCTGTCCACCCTGTTCAAGCTCGACCACTTCGCCACCGTCATGCGCCGGCACAGCGAGAACCTCCTGGTCCTCGCCGGCACCGAGCACGTCCAGCACAGCGCCGGACCGGTGCCGCTGGTCGACGTCGTGCGCGCGGCGGTCAGCGAGATCGAGCGGTACGAGCGTGTGCGCATCGCCGCCCTGCCGCCGCACGCGCACATCGCCGGCTTCGCCGCCGACGACCTCTCCCACCTGCTGGCCGAGCTGATGGAGAACGCCACCTCCTTCTCCCCGCCCGACCTGCCCGTCGAGGTCTCCGGCTGGCTGCTGGAGAACGGCGAGGTCATGCTCTCCGTCCAGGACGAGGGCATCGGCATGGCGGGCGAGCGGCTGGAGCGGCTCAACGCCCGGCTCGCCGACGTCGACCCGGAGGCACCGTACGACCAGGAGGGCGAGGACGGGCTCGGGCTCGGCCTGTACGTCGTGGCCCGGCTCGCCCACCGGCACGGCGCGCGCGTGCAGCTGCGCGAGCAGAAGCAGGGCGGGATCGCCGCCGTCGTGGTGCTTCCGAAGACGCTGCTCGCCGCGGCGCCACCGGCCGCCGTCGCCCCGTCGGCGCCGATGTCCGAAGGCACCGGGACCTTCTCCCTGCCGGGCGCCGACGCCGAGGCCAACTCCAACGTCCTGCACGGGCGGTCGACCGGGGACGATCCCCTGGTGTCGCTGGCGGAGCGTGCGGTACGGCGGTCGGAGGCGGCGGAGCAACGCGCCACCGACGCCCCTGCCGTCGAATCCCCTGCCGCCGGCACTCCTGCCGTCGAGGCCTCCACCACCGAGGCCCACGCCGGCGAAGCCACCGCCACCGAGTTTCCCGCCACCGAGGCCGGTGCACCTTCGCGGCCGGCGGCTGAGAAGCCCGAACCCGGGCTCGAACCCGAGCCCAAGCCGGAGCCGAAGCCGGAGAGCCCCTCCGAGACCACCATGGAGCTGCTCATCCCGGCCCAGGCCCGGTCGCCCGAGTCGCAAGCCGGACCCGAGACCGGACCGGAAACCGGCCCGGAAACCGCCACCGGCGCCGAGCCCGAGCCCCGGCCCGAGCCCGAGCCCCGGCCCGAGCCCGAGCCCGAGACCGAGCCCGCGCACGCCCGCGTGCCCGACGAACCCGAGGAGCTGGTCACCGACAAGGGGCTGCCCAAGCGCACACCGAAGATCAGCACGCCCTCGGCGGTGCCCCGCGCCCGCACGGGGTCCGTCGACGCCGAGGCACTGCGCCGCCGCCTGGGCGGCTTCCACCGGGGGGCGGAGGCCGTCCGGCGGGACGTCGAGGCGGAGATCGCCGAACGCACGGCCGAGCACCGCACGCCGGACGCCGCGGCAGGCACGTCGACCGGCACGGCGACCGGTACGACGACCGGTACGACCACAGGCACAACCGAAGAAGCCACGGGGGGCACTGTCGAGGAGGCAAGCAGTTGACCGCGCCCAGTACCTTCGGACTGAGCAGTGAAGCCCGCAATCTGCACTGGCTGCTGACCAACCTCGTCGAGGAGGTGCCCGGCATCCTCTCGGTCGCGGTGGTCTCCTCCGACGGCCTGCTGCTGCTCAGCTCGGACCCGGGGAGCACCGACGCCGCCCGCCGGGCGCAGGGAGAGCGGCCTACCGGCCCGCGCGGCTCCGCCGCCGACCTCGCCACCATCGTCTCCGGCATCGGCAGCCTGACCATCGGCGCCGCCAAGCTCATGGACTCCGGCGCCGTGAAGCACACCATGGTCGCGATGGACGAGGGCAGCCTGTTCGTGATGTCGATCAGCGATGGCTCGCTGCTCGGCGTGCACGGCTCCGCGGACTGCGACATGAGCGTCGTGGCGTACCACATGGCGCTGTTCGTGGGCCGGGCCGGCCATGTGCTGACCCCGGAACTCCGCAGCGAGCTCCGTAGGTCACTGGAGTCCCAGCCGACGGGGAGTGCCCGATGAGCAGTAGTTCCAGGAAGACCCTTCCGGTGCGCGGTGCGGAGCGCAAACCCGCCCGGGTGCGCCCGTACTCGCTCACCGGCGGCCGGACCCGCTTCGGCCATGTGCTCCTGGTGGAGACGTTCGTGGCGGCGACGACCGCGATCGAGGCCGCCGAGGAGCGCAGGGAACTGACGAGTGCACCGCTGAGCCGGGTGATGCCGGAGATGCGGGCCATCGTCGAGCTGTGCCGCCGGATGCGTACGGTGGCCGAGATCGCCGCGCTGCTGAAGATGCCGCTCGGCGTGGTCCGGGTGCTCCTCAGCGACCTCGCGGACCAGGGAAAGATCCGTGTATACGGAACCGGAACCGGCCATGGCACGGGCCGTCCGGACCGCGCTCTGCTGGAAAGGGTGCTGAGTGGACTCCGTCGTCTCTGACGCCGCCTCCTACGCCGCCTCCTACGCCGCCTCCCACGGCGGATCCCCGTTCGTCGAGCCCGACGAGCCGTCACAGCCCTGGCAGGCGGACCGCACCCGCGCCCCGATCGCGACGAAGATCGTGGTGGCGGGCGGCTTCGGTGTCGGCAAGACCACGCTGGTCACCTCCGTCTCGGAGATCACGCCTCTGCAGACCGAGGCGCTGATGACCGAGGCCAGTGAGGAGACCGACGACCTCACCGCCACGCCGGGCAAGCTCACCACCACCGTGGCCATGGACTTCGGCCGCATCACGCTCGACGACGACCTGGTGCTCTACCTGTTCGGCACGCCGGGCCAGCAGCGGTTCTGGTTCATGTGGGACGACCTGGTGCGCGGCGCGATCGGCGCCGTCGTCATGGCCGACACCCGCCGGCTGAAGGACTGCTTCCCGGCCCTGGACTACTTCGAGAGCTGCGGACTGCCGTACGTCGTGGCGGTGAACCACTTCGACGGCAGCGAGCTGTACGAGCCGGAGGACGTGCGGGAGGCGTTGACGATCCCGAAGCACATACCTGTAATGATCATGGACGCGCGCCGCCGGATCTCCGTGATCGAGACCCTCCTGGCTCTCGTCGGCCACGCGCTCGACGAAACACCTGAGTAGACCCGACCTAGGAGTCAGCACCCGCATGCGGAAGATACTCGTCGTCGGAGCCGGCCAGTCCGGTCTCCAGCTCGCCCTCGGCCTCCAGTCGCAGGGGTACGAGGTCACCCTGATGTCCAACCGGACCGCGGACGAGATCCGCACGGGCCGGGTCATGTCGACGCAGTGCATGTTCCACACCGCCCTCCAGCACGAGCGCGACCTCCAGCTCAACTTCTGGGAGTCCCAGGCCCCGAAGATCGAGGGGCTCGGTGTCTCGGTCGCCGCTCCCGGCTCGCACGACCCGGGCCCGACCCAGCGGGCGATCGACTGGCTGGGCAGCCTCGACGGGTACGCGCAGTCCGTCGACCAGCGGGTGAAGATGGCCGGCTGGATGGAGACCTTCGCCCAGCGCGGCGGCCAGCTGGTCATCCACGGAGCCGCGGTCGGCGACCTCGACTACTTCTCCCGCACGTACGACCTCGTCCTCGTCTCGGCGGGCAAGGGCGAGCTGGTGCAGATGTTCGCCCGCGACCCGGAGCGGTCCCCGTACAGCGAGCCGCAGCGCGCCCTCGCCGTCGCCTACGTGCACGGGCTCGGTCCGCGCCCGGAGCACCCGGACACCGAAGCGGTCCGCTGCAACCTGGTCCCGGGCGTCGGCGAGATGTTCATCATGCCGACCCTCACCACCTCGGGCCGTGCCGACATCCTGTTCTGGGAGGGCATACCCGGCGGCCCGCTGGACGTCTTCAAGGACGTCAAGGACCCGGCGGAGCACCTCTCCCTGACCCTGGAACTCATGGAGAAGTTCCTCCCCTGGGAGTACGCGCGGGCCACCAAGGTCGAGCTGACCGACGCCGGCGGCACCCTCGCCGGCCGCTACGCCCCCACCGTCCGCAACCCCATCGGCCGCCTCCCGGGCGGCGGCCTGGTGCTCGGCGTCGCCGACGTGGTCGTGGCCAACGACCCGATCACCGGGCAGGGCTCCAACTCCGCCGCCAAGTGCGCGGCCTCCTACCTCGCCTCGATCCTGGAGCACGGCGACAAGCCGTTCGACGAGGAGTGGATGCAGCGGACCTTCGACCGCTACTGGGAGACGGCCCAGCACGTCACCAAGTGGACGAACACCATGCTGGCCCCGCCGCCGGAGCACGTGCTGAACCTGATCGGCGCCGCCGGACAGCTCCAGCCGGTCGCCGACCGGTTCGCCAACGGCTTCAACGACCCGGCCGACTTCGAGAACTTCTTCTACGACCCGGCCAGGACCGAGGCCTACCTGATGGAGGTCTCGGGCGCGTCGGGCGCGTAGGCCGAGCCGTACCCCTCGTCGGATCCGTCCGTCGCCCCCTCGGGGAGCCTCGGCGGCGTGTAGTGGGCCACGGGCTCCCCGCCGGGGTCGGGCCGTACGGCGCCGAGGACCGGGTTGGCCGCGATCGGCGACACCTTCACCTCGGCGCCGGGGCGGGGCGCCTGCACGACCATGCCGTCGCCGAGGTACATCGCCACATGGGTGGCCTCGGGGAAGTAGACCACCAGGTCGCCGGGGCGCAGCCGGTCCAGCGGCACCCGCTCCAGCCGGGCCCACTGCTCCTGGCTGGTGCGCGGGATCGGTGTCCCGGCGTGCCCCCAGGCCTCGGAGGTCAGCCCCGAGCAGTCGTAGGCCTCGGGTCCCTCGGCGCCCCACTCGTAGGGCTTGCCGATCTGCCGCACGGCGTGGCGCACCGCCCGGCCGCCCTCGGCGGAGGGCTTGGCGTCGTCCTCGCCGAGCGCGCCGGAGGCCATGAACCGTTCCTGGGCCTCGGCGATCCCGTCCTTCTCCAGCGCGGCGACGGCGGCCAGCTGCTCGGGGCTGAGCGAGGCGAGCAGTTCCTCGACGTCCCGCAGCCGCTCGCGGACGTCGTCCCGTTCCTTCTTGTGGCGCTCGGCCAGCGCGAGTTGGTCGTCCAGCGCCTTGCGGGCCTTGCGGGCCAGCTCCTCGGCCTTCTTCTCGCTGCCGGCCAGCCGGCCCACCGTCTCGGCCCGCTCGCGCGCCAGCCGGCCGATCACATGGCCCTGGTCGAGGGCGCGCTGCGGGTCGCGGGCCAGCAGCAGCCGCAGGTAGGGGGAGAGGTCGCTGCGGCTCTGGTACTGCTGCCGGGCCAGCCGCCCCGCGGCCCGGCGGCCGTCGTGCAGGGACAACCGGGCCCGGGCCAGCTCGGCGTCGAGCCGCTCGGTCTCGGCGCGCTGCTTCTTCAGCTTCTCCTCGGTGGAGTTGTAGGCCTCGGTGGCCTTCTCGGTCTCCCGGTACAGCCGCTGAAGGTCCGTCAGCAGATCGGCTACGGACCGCTCGCCGGTTCCGGGGCCGGTGGCGGGGTCGGCCCCGGCGGGCTGGGGCGCGAGGACGATCCCGGCCGCCACCGCGGCCGTACAGACCAGACGTAGAAGCCTTCCTGACACGTCATCACCTCCGGCGCGGGGCGGCTCGTCCGCCCCGCACGGCGAGCATCAGACGTGTGCTCCGGTTCCGCGCGCCGGGTGTGCGCGGTTCGGCGCAACGGGGTCACCCGTCGGCGTCGTCCGGCTTGCCGCCCGGCGTGGCGTCTGGCTTCGACCAGGGCCAGCGCAGCCGGGCGCGGGCGGCGCCCTCGGGGTCGTACCGGTACTTCCAGCGGGCGAGCCCGACCGCCCGGCGCGGGTCGCGGGGCACCCGCCGGTAGACGAGCACCGTGGGCGGCCCGCCGGCCGGGTCGGGGACGGGGATGCGGTAGGTCTTGGGCGGGTGGCCGGTCATGCCGACCAGCACGGGCAGTACCCGGCCGTCCATCGGCCCGCCCTCGAAGGGGGTGTCCTCGCTCTTCACGGCAACCAGTGTCAGGTATCCGCCGCGAGGACCTCGACCAGCGCTTCGGTCTGCGGGTCGCGCCGGGCCGTGACCGACAGCACGGCGACGAACTGCTCCACCAGCCAGTCCCGCAGCTCCTCGGCGGGCGGCTGCTTGCCCTCGTCCAGCCAGATCAGCGAGGCCGCCTCCACCGCCGTGATCCACATCCGCACGGTCATGCGCAGCCGGGGGCCGGGGTCGGCGACCTCCAGGTGGCTCATGATGTGCTCGGCGGCGGTCCGGCGCACGTCGTCCACGATGGCCGTGGTCCGGGAGGTCTCGGCGACGCTGCCGCCGCGCAGCAGGGCGCTGAAGCCGGTGTCGTGCTGGTCGACGAAGGTGAGGTAGCGGTCCAGGGCGCGGGTCAGCCGGACCAGCAGGGGCCCCTGGCGGGGCTCGTCGAAGCACTGTTGCAGCTCGTCGGCGGCCGAGTGCAGGGCGGCCTCGTACAGCTGCTGCTTGCCGCCGGGGAAGTACCGGTACACCAGGGGCCGCGAGACACCCGCCTGCTCCGCCACGTCGTCCAGCGAGACCTCCTCCGGTGGCCGGTGCGCGAAGAGGGCGAGCGCGGCGTCGAGGAGCTGACTGCGGCGCTCCTCGACGCTGAGCCGTCGGTAGGCGGGGGTGGGGGCCTGCGGGGTCATGAAACGCAGCGTAACCGCTCCGCTTCCGGGGCTCGGTACGGCGGGTTGGGGGGCCGCGTCCGAAAAGTGCCGTTCGCCGCCACGACCGACCGCGGCCGACGGGCTCGTCCGCGGTCACCGGATCGTCTCCGGCCACCGGCGTCGACGGCGGTCCCGGGCATGGCCGGCCACCGGCGTCGTCCGCGGTCACGGGCATGGCCGGCAACCGGGACGGCCCTCGGCTACGCCAGCAGGCCCGACGACCTCCACAGCTTGCGTCCGACGCCCCGCAGCACCCCGATGTCGTCCAGGAAGTCCGTCAGCCGCTTCGCGCCGGTCTGCATGACCTCGCGGCGGTGGGCGCTGGCCTTCACCTGGGCCATGGCCTCCCGCTTGTCCAGTCCCACGTTCGTGTAGACCTCGGGGTTGATGAAGGCGACCGAGAAGACGCGGGCGAACTCGCCGGAGGTGACGCGGGTGAACTCCTGCGACCACTTCGGGGCGGTCACCATCTGGCGGCGCAGCTCCTCACGGGCGTACCGCACATGGCGGGCCTCCTCCACCACGTGGATGCGCGTGACGCCCCGGATCAGCGGCTGCACCCGCTCGTCGGGGAAGGTCAGCCGCTGCATCCAGTCCAGCACCTCCTCGCCCAGCAGCGTGGCCGTGAAGGAGCCGGGCGTGGTGGATATGGTCTTGAACAGCCGGCCCAGGTGCTGGTGGACCGGGCTGACGGGGTACCACGGGGTGCCGCCCCGGGTGATCACCCGGGCGAACATCTTGGAGTGCCGGCACTCGTCCTCGATCTCGGTCAGCGCGTACCGCACGTGCGCGCTCGTCGCCGCCTTGTCGTAGATGTGCCGCACCAGCAGCTGCATCAGGATCAGTTCGAACCAGATGCCGAGCGAGGCGAGCGCCGCGGCCTCGTGCCGGGAGAGCAGGATGCGCTGCTCCTCGCTCATCCGCTTCCACATCGGGGTGTCGTACAGCGACACCAGCTCCGGCGGCCAGAACCACTTGCCGTCCTCGAACGGCGCGTCCCAGTCCAGTTCCTTGTCCGGGTCGAAGGAGTGCTTGGCGGAAGAGTCGAGCAGCCGCTCGGCCACCTGCTCCCGGTCCTTGAGCAGGCCGAGCGCGTCGCGCAGGCCGTCGAGCGCGTCGGCTTCCGTCAGGGTCGTCATGGCTGTCCCACCTCGTCGTACGGGATTGCGTCCGGGCATGCGTCCGTCGACCGCGTCGTGTTACCCGCGAGTCACTCGTCCTGTCTTATAAGACTGCGTGTCAGTAAGCCCGTCAATCCCCTGGACGAGACTTGTTGACCGCGCGTGCGGCCCGTGTGAGCCTGCGGAACATGCCGAGCTCTGACCTCTACGCCACGGATCCGGATGATTCCCACTGGCAGGTGCCCGCCTCCGGCGCGGCCCGCTTCAGCTGGGAGTACGACGCCGGCCGCGACCGTCTGCTCGCCCTCTACCAGAAGGGCAAGGACAAGCAGTGGGACGGGCAGACGCGCATCGACTGGGACATCGAGGTCGACCCGCACGACCCGCTCGGCACGCCGGAGGAGGCGATGTCCCTCTACGGCACCAAGTACTGGGACAAGCTCACCGACAAGGACAAGGGCGAGCTGCGCCGGCACTACGCCTCCTGGCAGTTCAGCCAGTTCCTGCACGGCGAACAGGGCGCGATGGTGTGCGCGGCCCGGATCGTGGAGTCCGCCCCCGACCTGGACGCCAAGTTCTACTCGGCGACCCAGGTGATGGACGAGGCCCGGCACGCCGAGATCTACGGCCGCTTCCTGCACGAGAAGATCGGCCTGCTGTACCCGGTCAACGACAACCTCCAGTCACTGCTGGGGGACACCCTCCGGGACAGCCGCTGGGACATGCCCTACCTCGGCATGCAGGTGCTGATCGAGGGCCTCGCCCTGGCGGCCTTCGGCATGATCAGGGACACGACGAAGAAGCCGTTGCCGAAGCAGATCCTGGCGTACGTCATGCAGGACGAGGCCCGGCACGTCGCCTTCGGCCGGATGGCGCTCAGGGACTACTACAAGCAGCTCTCCGACGCCGAACTGCGCGAACGCGAGGAGTTCGTCATCGAGGGCTGCTACCTCATGCGCGACCGGCTGCGCGGGGTCGAGGTCATGGAGAACTTCGGCATCCCGCGCGCCGAGGCGGAGCAGATCACCCAGCGCTCCCAGTACCTCGCCCTGTTCCGCAAGCTGCTCTTCAGCCGCATCGTCCCCTGCGTCAAGGACATCGGCCTGTGGGGCGAGCGGCTCCAGAAGGCCTACGTCGACATGGGCGTCTTCGACCTCGGCGACTCCAGCCTGGACCTGCTGATGACCCAGGACGAGGAGATCGCCGAAAAGCTGGACGCCGAGCGCTTCGCGGCGGAGGAGAAGGAGCGGGTGGCGGAGGTGACGCAGGCGATCGAGGCGGGTCGACGCGAAGCGGACTGATCACCCGGTCGTCGGGCGAACCGGCATATTCACCCGGGTGCGCTGACCGTGCCAGGCAGACTCCGGCACATGGGAGCGATCATGAGCGCCGCACGCGAGTACGGGCTGGACGACGACTGGCGCGTCGAGGAGAACGAGGGCCTTCCGGTCGTCTACGTCTATGAACTCGACCCCGCCACCCAGGTCTACGCCCTGACCGGCATCTTCCACAACCGCCTCAAGCTCACCGTCCCCTTCCCGGTCGACATCGACCTCACCGCCATCGACCGCCGCCGCTGACCCGGCCGCCGTCCGGCCACGTCTCACCGGCCGAGCACCGCCTCCATCACCCCTCGCGCGACCGGCGCCGCCAGCCCGCCGCCGGTGATGTCCGCCCGGTCGGCCGCCGCGTCCTCCACCACCACCGCGACCGCCACCTCGGGCATCGGCTCCCCCCTGCTCTGCGCCCAGGAGACGAACCAGGCGTACGGCATCCCGGAGTTGCCCACGCCGTGCTGGGCCGTGCCGGTCTTGCCGCCGACCACGGCGCCGGGGATCGCGGCCTTCGCGCCGGTGCCGTTGGAGACCACGTCCGTCATCAGCTCCTTCAGCCGGGCCGCCGTCGACGGGAGCATCGCCTGCCGCACGGGCCGGGACCCGGCCGCCGCCACCGTGCTGCCGCCCGCCCGGGTGGTCCGCTCCACCAGGTACGGCGTCCGCACCTGCCCCCCGCCCGCCACGGCCGCCGCGACCATCGCCATCTGCAGCGGGGTGGCCCGCGTGTTGTACTGCCCGATCGAGGACAGCGCGAGCTGCGCCTTGTCCACCGAGGTGTCGAAGGTGGAGCGGGACACCGCGAACGGGATGCGCAGACCGCCGTCGTTGAAACCGAACGCCCGCGCCGTGGCCGCCATGTCCTCGACCCCCACGTCCACGCCGAGCTTGGCGAACACCGTGTTGCAGGACCACTCGAACGCCTCCCGCAGCGAGGCGTCCTCGCACCCGTCGGAGGCGTTGGTCAGCCGCGTCCGGGTGCCGGGCAGCGGGTACGGATCGGGGGAGTCGGTCCGCGCGTCCACGTCCCGGACCACTCCCGAGTCCAGCGCCGCCGCGGCGGTGACCACCTTGAACGTCGACCCCGGCGGATAGGCCCGCCGTACCGCCCGGTTGAGCATCGGCTTGTCCGGGTCCTCGTTCAGCTGCTGCCAGATCCGGTTGGCGGCCGTGCCGTTCCCGGACAGCTCCCCGGGGTCGTACGACGGTGTGGACACCAGCGCCAGGATCCGCCCGGTCGACGGCTCGACCGCGGCCACCGCGCCCTTGCGCCGGCCCAGCCCCTCGTAGGCCGCCCGCTGCGCCGCCGGGTCGATCGTGGTCACCACGTCGCCGCCGGGGTTGCGGGCGCGCGTGACGTCGTTCCACAGCGGCAGCGGCGCGAGCATCGGGTCGGAGCCGGACAGCACCCCGTCCTCGATGTGCTCCAGCAGCGTCGTCCCGTACTCCTGCGAGGCGAAGCCGGTGATCGGCGCGTACATCGGCCCGTCCTGGTACGTCCGTTCGAAACGCAGATGCTCCCCGGTGTCCCGGGAACCGGTGACCGGCTCTCCGCCGACCAGGATGTCGCCGCGCGGCTGCTGGTAACGGGCGATGTCCGGACGCCGGTTGGCGGGGTTGGCGTCGTACTCGGGGGCGCGGACCAGCTGCACGCGTGCGGCGTTCACGATCAGCGCGACGAGCAGCAGCAGGGAGAAGAGCCCGGCGTGCCGGATGTTCCGGGTCACGAGGCCGTCGCCTGTCTGCGCGCCGAGTCGCTGACCCGGATCAGCAGGGCCACGATCGCCCAGTTGGTGACCACCGAGGAGCCGCCCTGCGCCAGGAACGGCATCGCCATGCCGGTCAGCGGGATCAGGCCGGTCACCCCGCCCGCGATCACGAACACCTGCAGCGCCACGATCGAGGCGAGCCCGACCGCGAGCAGCCGCCCGAAGGGGTCGCGCAGCACGAGGCCCGCCCGGTAGCCGCGTTCCACCAGCAGGGCGTACAGCAGGAAGATGGCGGTCAGCCCGGCGAAGCCCAGCTCCTCTCCGGCGGTGGCCAGGATGAAGTCCGACTTGGTGGCGAAGCCGATGAGGACCGAGTGGCCGAGACCGAGTCCGGTGCCGGTCATGCCGCCCGCCGCGAACGCGAACAGCGACTGGGCCAGCTGGTTCGGGCCCCGGCCCGCCTCGATCGTCGCGAACGGGTGCAGCCAGTCCTCCACCCGGGAGTGCACGTGCGGCTCCAGCCAGCCCACGGCGACCGCGCCCAGGGCGGCCAGCAGCAGGCCGACGGCGATCCATCCGGTGCGGCCGGTGGCGACGTACAGCATGACCACGAACAGGCCGAAGAACAGCAGCGAGGTGCCCAGGTCCCGCTCCAGGATCAGGACACCGACGCTGACCAGCCACACGGCGACGATCGGACCGAGCACCCGGCCGGTGGGCAGCTGCAGCCGCCACACCCGGCGGCCGGCGTACGCCAGCGCGCTGCGGTTGGCGGCCAGGTACGCGGCGAAGAACACCGCCAGCAGCACCTTGGCGAACTCGCCCGGCTGGATGGAGAACCCGGCGATCCGGATCCAGATGCGGGCGCCGTTCACGGCCGGGAACAGGATCGGCAGCGTGAGCAGGACCAGCGCGATGACCACGCAGACGTAGGTGTAGCGCTGGAGGAAGCGATGGTCGCGCAGGATCAGGACCACCCCGATGAACAGCGCGATGCCCAGCGTCGACCACACCAGCTGGGTCGGGGCGGCCCGGTCGCCGGGCGTCTCCAGGTCCAGCCGGTAGATCAGCACCAGGCCGAGGCCGTTGAGCAGCACGCCGATCGGCAGCAGCAGGGGATCGGCGTACGGGGCGCGCAGCCGCACCGCGAGATGCGCGAGCAGCGCCAGCACGCCGAGCCCGGCGCCGTAACCGGCGGCGCCGGGCGGGACCGTGCCGTGCTGGGCCAGGCCCACGTTGCAGTAGCCGAACACCGAGAGCAGGACGGCCACGACGATCAGGGCCAGCTCGACGCCACGGCGCCGGGGCAGGCGGGCCACGGGGGCGGGGGCGTCCGCCGCGGCCACGGTGAATCCGGTTCCGGCCTTCGTCATGTCCGGAACTTACCCAATTGGTGCGTTGTGTGAGTCTTCGGCATCAGCACCAGCGCGGCGCGGGGCCGATGTTGTCGATGTAACGGGCGGCGCCCCATGCCCAGGTGCCGTCCGTGAGCAGGTACCAGAGCGGATTGCCCTTCACCTTCTGTCCCGGAGTCTTGCAGTAGATGTGCACCACCTCGCCCCGGTGGGCGTAGCGGATGACCTGGGAGCCGCGGTTCGGCGCGCTGCGCAGGGCGAGGGTGCGGGCGGTGACGACGCCCTTGTACTGCCCCTGGTCGTGCCGGCCGTCGCCGCCGGCCCCGTCGCCGCCGCGGCCGCCACCGAAGCCGCCTGCGCCGAAGGAACCGTCGCCGCCGCCGAAGCTGCTGACGCCCGGGTCGTCGCCCCAGTCGTCGCTCGCGGCGGCCGGGGTGACGGCGGCCGCACCGGCGAGCGCGCCGGCGGCGGCAGCTATGGCGACGCGGCGGGTGAAGGAGGAGCGCAGGGACATGGGATTACCTCCATGGGGGGCGAAGAAGTCAAAGGTGACTGATCGCCACATTAGGAGCGCTCCCGGACCCACGCCCGTCGCACTGCGCCATCGGGGCGGGACCCCACGCCTTGCTTCGCCCCGCCGCCCCCGGACCCCCGCTCCTCGAACGCCGGAGGGGCTGACTGACCAGCCCGTCCGACGCTTGAGGACGAGGCCGTTCAGGCCGAAGCGGGGGTCCGGGGACGGCAGCTCCCAGGGGACGGGACGGGTAGGGGCGGCGGGGGCGAGAGAAGCCCGTCTGTCCGACGCGTCAGGACCGCCGCGGCAGCGTCAGCGTGGCCACCGCCCCGCCATCCGGCGCATTGCCGAACTCCAGCCGCGCACCGAGCACCTCCGCCTGGCCCAGCGCGATCGTCAGCCCGAGCCCGTGCCCCTTCGAACCGCTCTCCGTGCGGAACCGCTGCGGCCCGTGCGCGAGGAGGTACTCCGGATAGCCGTCCCCGTGGTCCCGCACGGTGACCCGCGGCCCGTCCACGGTCAGCACCACCGGCGCCCGCCCGTGCCGGTGCGCGTTGCCGACCAGATTGCCCAGCACCCGTTCCAGCCGCCGCCGGTCGGTCTCCACCCGGGCGTCCCGGACGACGTCCACGCGCGTGTCGGTGCCGGAGGCCCGCACCACCCGCCGGGCCAGCGCGCCCAGCTCCTCGCTGTCCGCCTCCAGCCGCTCCCGCCCGGCGTCCAGGCGGGAGATCTCCAGCAGGTCCTCGGTGAGCGTGCGCAGCGCGGCGACCCGGTCCCGGACCAGCTCCGTCGGCCGGCCCGGTGGCAGCAGCTCGGCCGCCGCGTGCAGGCCGGTCAGCGGGGTGCGCAGCTCGTGCGCCACGTCCGCGGTGAACCGCTGCTCGGCCTCCAGCTTGCCCTGGAGCGAGCCCGCCATGGAGTCCAGCGCGGCGGCGACCGCGGCCACCTCGTCCTGCGGACGCGCCGCGTCCCGCGTCCGTGGGTCGTCCACGCGCGCGTCCAGGTCGCCGGCGCTGATCCGCCGGGCCACCCGGGCGGTGGTGTGCAGCCGTCCGGTCACCCGGGTCACCGCGAACGCACCCACCAGCAGCGTCACCCCGATGGCCAGCGCGGACGACCAGACGATCGCCCGGTCCAGGCCGTCGATGGTGCGCTTGCTCTGCGAGTAGTCCACCTCGACCGCGAGGGCCCGGCTGCCGTCGGCGGGCCCGGCCGCCCACATCGTGGGCCGCCCGGAGTGGTCGGCGACCATCGTCGCCCGCTGCCCGTCCAGCGCCCGTGCCCGCAGGGGCGGGGGCAGACCCGGCGGGTCGATCCCGGCCCACGGGGCGAGCGTGTCCCCGGCCTCGTACGCCTTCGTCGCCTCCGTCAGCCGCGACAGGGCGCGGTCCCGGGCCTGGTCGGCCGTCTGGCGGGTCACCGAGACGTGCACCAGCACGCCCAGCAGCGCGGCGAGGGCGCAGCACATGACGGTGATGAAGACGGCGGCCTTCACGGCCAGCGTGCCGGCCCACCGGGGCATGGCGAGCCTCATCGACGGCTCGCCGAGGGCGAGGGCGACGACGACGGTGAGGGCGGCGCCGAGGGGTGCCCGGCGCGCTCGCGGTCGTCGGTGCGCAGCATCTCGTCGTGGGTGAGGAGCATCGCGCGCTCGTCGGCGTCCCAGGTCCACTGCAACCGGTATTCGTAGCCCGCGACCTCGGACGGCGAGCGGATGATCACCGACCGCCCGGTCAGCTCCACCCCGCTGACGGCGTCGTTGTTCGACATCACCTGCACGAGGCGGTGATCGATGACGGTGTAGACGCGCACGGCCGTCTGGTTGGTGGGCGGCAGCCGGAAGCCCAGCGTCAGGTCGGCGCGCCCGTCACCGGTCAGATCCCGGTAGTACGGCTTGAGCAGCGGGCACCGGTCGCGGTCGCCGTCGGGGCCGCAGTCGTCCATCCGCCGGGCCGTCTCCCGGTACGGCGCCTCGGCCCCGGAGTAGTCGTCCGGATGCGCCGCGATCTCGGCGCGTACGACCGCCGCCGGAGCGACCTCGCGGATGTCGTCGCCCGGCACTGTGACGCCCTTGACGGCCTCGGTCTCGGCCTCGTCGAAATCCCACGCCGGGCTGGACGCCGCCGGCAGGTCGGGCCACAACCGGGCCGGACTGATCGCGGTCGGCGTCGCCCCCGCGTCGCGCAGTTCGCCGGCGTCGTCGCAGCCGGCCGCGGACGCCCAGAGCAGGGCGACGGCGGCGGTGCGCCGGACGGCGCGCCTGCGACGGCTGGGGGGCACGGCACTCCTGCGGTTCGCTGGTCGGGGCCCGTACACCCTATTCGTACGGAAGTCCTTTTTGTGAAAACGGGTCCGTGTGCCCGGGCAGAGGCGCACGGGCGGCCGCCGCCGGCTACTCGGCCAGCTCCTCCAGCAGCCGGACGGTCGGCAGTCCGGCCCGCAGATACTCCACGAACAGGTCGTTGTGCAGCGCCCACGGCGAGCGGCGGGCCCGGATCAGCCGGACCGCATCCTCGGCCGTGCCGCCCCGGCGGATCAGCGCGTGGGCGACGACCAGACCCGAACGGTTGTACCCGTGGTAACAGCGGACGAGGACCCTGCGGCCCTCGTCCAGCGCCTGGCACGTGGCCTCCGCGAGCCGGAACACCCCCGCCAGCTGGGTCCCGTCCAGCGGCCCGTCGGGGATCGGCCAGACGTGGTGCTCCACATCCGGCACCGGCCCGTGGCCGGGCAGCCGCAGCAGGGACTGGACGAGATCGAACTCGTCCCGCACCACCACGCGCTCCACCTGCCCCGACGGCCTGCGGACCTCGTGCCCGCCCATCCAGAGCCGGGGCACGATCTCACTCCACGGACTGTCCGGAGCCGGCACGTCCGACTGTCTTCCGCGGGTACGCAACGGCGCCCTCCCGTCGTCCCGTCCCAACCCTGTCAAAGGTAGCCGGGTTCTTGCCCCGGGAGCACCCCGCCTGTTCCCATGGTCTGGGGTGATGGTGCATGAGCGGACTGCGCGTCATACCGACCTGGCGGCACGGCGGGGAGCGGCTGTACGTCTGCCACGCCGACGGCGGGAACATCGCCTGGTACGACCGGGAGAGCGCCCGGGTCAACCTGCTCAGGGACGACCGCAGGGACGACGTACTGGACGCGCTGGGACCCTTCCTCACCGGCCCCGTGACCGTGGGCCCGCCCCCGGCCCCCACCCCTGCGGAGCTGGCCCGGCTGTCCCTCCACCCGGACGACGACCTGGCCCCCAACCGGCCCGGCGAGGCACTCCTGATCGCCCTGGACCGCGATCCCGGCCCGGCGCACCGCCTCCGCCCCGACCCGCGCCGCCGGGCGCTCACCGCCGAGCAGGCGGTGGGGCAGGCCCTGGACCGGCTCGACGGCGCGGGCTGGCACACCCTGCACTCGATCCCGCTGCCGGGCGGCGACCGCGTCCACCACCTGGTGATCGGGCCCGGCGGCCTGTTCGCCGTCCACGCGCTCCACGCCCGCAAGGCCCGCGTCCGGATCACCGACCCGCTGGTCGCACTGGGCCGCCGCGAGCCGCAGCCGCTGCTGCGCCGGGTCCGCGCCGACGCCGACCGGGCCTGCCACGCCCTGACCGCTGAGGTCCACCCCGTGCTGGCCCTGGTCGGCCCGGCGGCCGTCACCGTCACGGCCCCGCCGCGCCGGGTCCGCGTCCTCACCGACGGCGAGCTGGGCGGCCTGGCCCGCTTGGGCGGCGTCCTGAAACCGGCGGATGTGGAGGCGCTGCACGCGATGGCCCGCGACAGGAGGGCCTGGACACGACTCTGACGGCCGCCGGCGGCCCGTCCCGCGTCCGGGGACGAGCCCGTCCGGGCCGCGGCGGGGTCCGGGGGCGGCAGCCCCGGGCTACGGGAGCCGCCCGGCAGCCCCCCGGTCGAACAGCGGCGCCAGCAGATCCCCGTAGTCCTGGACCCGCGGTCCGAGATCCCCCGCACGGAAGACCAGCCGTCCGGGCGACCCGCACTCGGCCACCTCCTCCCAGGTCACCGGCGCCGACACGGCAGGCTCCGCCCGGGCCCGCAGCGTGTAGGGCGTGGCCGTCGTCTTGCGGGCCGCGTTCTGGCTCCAGTCGACGAACACCTTCCCCGGCCTGAGACTCCGCGTCATCCGGTGCACCACCAGTCGCGGCATGACCCGCTCCGCCTCCACCGCCAGCCCCTTCGCGTACTCCGTGACCCGCTCGGACGACGACCCGCGCACCGCGGCCAGCAGATGCAGCCCCTTCGCGCCGGACGTCTTGGCGTACGCCTCGATCCCGTCCGCCGCCAGCCGCTCGCGCAGCCAGAGGGCCACCTCGCAGCAGTGCACGACGGTGGCGGGCGGCCCCGGGTCGAGGTCGAACACCAGCCGGTCGGCCTCGCCGGGGTCGGCGGCGACCCACTGGTGGGTGTGGAACTCGGTCACCAGGTTGGCCGCCCACATCAGGCTGGGCAGATCCTGCACCAGCACCATCCGGGCCGGCCCCTCCGACCTCGGCACCTCGGCCGTGGTGACCCAGTCGGGCGTACCCGGCGGCACGTTCTTGGTGAAGAACACCTGGCCGTCCGGCCCGTCCGGATACCGCAGGAAGGACACCGGCCGGTCCCGCAGGTGGGGCAGCAGGACGTCGGCGATCGTCGCGTAGTAGTGCAGGACCTCGGCCTTGGTGAAACCGGTCGCGGGATACAGCACCTTCTCCAGGTTGCTGAGGGCCACCCGCCGCCCCTCCACCTCCGTGATAGGCGCCATACGATGAGAATCCCACGAAACTCGCGAATCACACGGAACCGCGACAACCGTGATGAACTGCCCGACCGACCGGAAAGGTGCTGCACGTGCGATCCATCTGGAACGGCGCCATCTCGTTCGGCCTGGTCAGCATCCCGATCAAACTGGTGAACGCGACCGAGAGCCACTCGATCTCCTTCCGCCAGATCCACACGGAGGACGGCGGCCGGATCCGCTACCGCAAGGTCTGCGAGCTGGAGGACCGCGAGGTCACCCAGGCGGAGATCGGCAAGGGCTACGAGGACGCCGACGG
This sequence comes from Streptomyces hamibioticus, assembly GCF_047946815.1. Taxonomy (NCBI): domain Bacteria; kingdom Bacillati; phylum Actinomycetota; class Actinomycetes; order Kitasatosporales; family Streptomycetaceae; genus Streptomyces; species Streptomyces hamibioticus. The sequence goes on along the minus strand of NZ_JBKKQY010000001.1, from coordinate 2,378,575 downwards.
CACGATCGTCCCGATCACCGACGAGGACCTGGCCCACCTGCCGATCCCGACCGCGCGGACGATCGAGATCGTGGCCTTCGTCCCGGCGGACCGCATCGACCCGCTCCAGATGGGCTCCGCCTACTACCTCGCCGCGAGCGGGGCGCCCGCCGCCAAGCCGTACACGCTGCTGCGCGAGGCCCTCAAGCGCAGCAACCGGGTCGCCATCGCCAAGTTCGCGCTGCGCGGCCGGGAGCGGCTGGGCATGCTGCGGGTGGTGGACGACGCGATCGCGATGCACGGGCTGCTGTGGCCGGACGAGGTCCGCGCCCCCGAGGGCGTCGCCCCCGACACCAACGTCACCGTCCGCGACCAGGAGCTGGACCTCGCCGACGCCCTGATGGACACCCTCGGCGAGATCGACCTCGACGACCTGCACGACGAGTACCGCGAGGCGCTGGAGGAGGTCATCGCCGCCAAGGCGGCCGGCGAGGCCCCGCCGGAGACGCCCGAGCCGGCGGCTCCGGGGAAGGTGCTGGACCTGATGGCGGCGCTGGAGAACAGCGTCCGCGCGGCGCGGGAGTCGCGCGGCGAGGAACCGGCTCGGGCCGAGGTCCGGACCCTGCCGCAGCGCAAGGCCTCCCGCGCCGCCCCCAAGCAGCCGTCCGGGAAGAAGTCGACGTCCACGGCGAAGAAGACGGCGGCAGCCGGGAAGACCGCCTCCGGGACGAAGAAGTCGACGGCGAAGTCGGGGGAGTCCGCGAAGAAGACGACCGCCAAGAAGACCGCGGGCTCCGCCAGGAAGACGCCCGCCAAGACGCCCGCCAAGACCCCGGCCAAATCCTCGGCCAAATCCTCGGCCGAGACCCCGGCCGAGACCCCGGCCGAGACCCCGGCCAAGACCCCGGCCAAGAAGACGGCGTCCCGCAGACGCAGCGCGTGACGGGCCTTCAGCCGGGCCGCCGGTCCCGGGCCCGGGCCCGGAAGATGACCAGCCCCACCGCGCTGAACCCGGCCGCCCAGGCCGACCCCAGGGCGAGGTGCCCCCACAGCGCCGAGTCCGCGAAGGCGCCGCCGACCGCGAACTGCATCGGCCCGAAGGACGGGAACCACTGCAGAACGGGCTCGTTGGCCAGCGGATTGCCCAGCGGGTTCTGCAGGAAGGTGTCCATCAGCCCGCCCATGATGATCAGGAAGAACCCCTCCAGGTCCCGCTTGACCAGCACGCCGAGCAGCAGCCCGAGGGCTCCGTAGGTGAGCGCGATGACCGCGAACCCGGCGAGCACGGCGAACCAGCCGCCCGCCGACGGGCGCCAGAATGCCAGCACCGCCAGCGCGGTGTACAGGGCGATCGCGCCGGCCACCAGGGCCACGGCGAGGGTCTTGGCGCCGATGAGGGTGGACTGCCGGTAGCCGGCGAAGACCAGCCGCCGGTCGAAGGCGAGCGCCTTGCGCACGGCGTCGAAGACCACGAACCCGGCGATCATCGTCACGGAGTTGAGCCCGGCCGAGACGAGCGTGAGGTGACCGCCGTCGACGTGCAGCACCTCGCCGGTCGAGTACAGCTTGAAGTCCAGCGTCTCGCCCGCCGCCAGGGCCTCCATCAGCAGGTACCAGGCGGGCACGAACAGCAGGAGCAGCAGCCCGGCGAGCCGGTTGCGGGTCTGGTCGCGCACCGAGAACCGCAGGGCGGTGGGGAACTGGCCGTACAGCGGGCGGGGTGCGGAGGTGTCAGGCGTGGACACGCCGCTGCTCCTCTCCTGCGGTCGTGCGTGCGGTGAGCCGGCCCTCGCTCAGGTCGGCCAGGACGTCGAAGCGGTCCGGCTCGAAGACGAGGTGCGTGATGACCACGACGGCCTTGCGGCGGGCGCGCAGATCCTCCACCAGGTCCCAGAAACGCAGATACGTCTCCCAGTCGAAGCCCTGGTACGGCTCGTCGAGGAGCAGGACGTCCGGGTCGTGGAGGAGGGCGAGGGTGAGGTTCAGCTTCTGCCGGGTCCCGCCGGACAGCTCCCCGGCGACCGTCCGGGCGTAGCGCTGGTAACCGAGCCGGTCCATCAGTTCCCGGCCGCGGTCGAGGTCGGGCAGGCGGTGGGCGGCGGCGAAGTAGTCCAGGTGCTGCTCCACGGTCAGGCTCGACCCCAGCACCGGGTCCTGCGGGCAGTAGCCGAGCGCCCCGGACAGGGTCACCTCGCCGCGGTCCAGGGGCAGGGTGCCGGCCAGTGCCTTGAGCAGGGTGGGCTTGCCGGCGCCGTTCTCCCCGACGACGCCGACCAGCTGCCCGGGGGCGACGGTGAGGCCGGCGCCGCGCAGCACGCGGTGCCTGCCGTAGGACTTGTGCAGGTCGCGGGCGCTGAGCACGGGCGACGAGGGAGAAGGGGACGCGGGGGGTGTCGGGGGTGCGGGCGGTGCTGATCCGGTCGGCATGCGAAGTCTCCCTGGCCTTCCTGGACGCGCCCTGCTCGGACGCCTCTCGGTTACGGGGATGCGTTGAGTCCGCCGGCGTAGATGCTGAGCAGCTCCGGGGCCCAGCGCGCCATGCCGTCGGCCGACAGCGGGTCGGTGCCCAGCACCTCGCCGATGCGGTCGCGCAGCAGGACCAGGGCCAGGTCGTTGGCGAGCAGCACGGCCGCGCGCACCTCGGGGTCCCGGCCCGGCACGGCCTGCCCGGCCGCCACCAGCTCCGCCAGCGCCGCCCGGCTCAGGTCGAACAGGCGGCGGAACAGCTGCCGCCCCGCGTCCGTGCCGGACAGCAGCAGCCGGCGCAGATAGCCGGACAGCGGTGAGTCGGGCGGGAGGTGGCGGGTGAACACCGCGCTCAGCGAGGCCGGTCCGGCGCCCGGGTCGAGCAGCTCCGTGCCGCCCTCGCCGGTCAGCTCGCCCAGCATCGCCTCGAAGACCGCGAGGACGTGCCCGTCGACCTCCTGGCGCAGCCCGTCCTTCGAGCCGAAGTGGTGCACCACGAGCCCCGGCGAGACACCCGCGGCCGCGGCGATCTGCCGTACCGTCACCGACTCCGGTCCGTGCTCGGCGAACAGGCTCAGCGCCTCGTCGCGGATGAGGGCCTGGGTGGTCAGGTCCTTCCGGTCCTCGTGCTTCCGGCCTTCGTGCTTCCGGCCCTCGGGGGTTGAACGCATGTACAGCGTGCTAAACGCTTGTTCAGCCCATCGTCCAGGGGGAGGGGCCGGACGAGGCGTACGGAGAGACGTAGGGGGAGTCGTACGGCGAGGTGTGCGGGCCGGGGCCGGCGGACTCCGGGCCCCCGGTCGCCCGTGCCGGGTCCGGCGACGGCGAGGCGGCGGTGGGGACCCCGGCAGGGGCCTCCTCCACCCGCTCCACGGTGGTGCCCTCGGGGACGACCGCGGGGGTGCCCGTGCCGGTGGACAGCTGGGACCACGCCGTCAGGGCGAGGGCGACGGCCGCCGCCGTGGCGACCACCCGGCCCACCCGCCGGAACCGGGCACGGCCGTCCAGCTCGCGCCAGGACGGGCCCGTCCACGGGTCCTCCGGCTGCCACAGTTCACCGACGGGGGTCGCGCCGCCGTGGCCGTCGCCCACCGCTTCTTCGCGTTCTTCGCGCGGACGCCCCGGACGCCCCGGATGCTCGGGATGCCCCGGACGCTTCGGACGTACGGCGGGCTCGGGCTCCCCGTCCGCCAGTCGCTCCCGCGCGGCGGGTTCCCGTGGCGCGGAGGCCCGTATGGCGCGCTCACTGTCCGTGAGGAACTTCAGCCAGACGTCATCGGGGACGGACGGCGTGCCGTCCGGCTCCTCCGGCGTCGTACCGCCGGGTCCGGAAGCGCTCACGTTCCCTTCCTCTCGCGGGAGGGGGCCCGCCGGCGGCCGGCGCACCGTCCTGTGCCGCATCACCGTACCGGTGTCACTCCTGGGCGCCGAACGGTACTCGGTCGCAGGCGGGCCCCCACTCGATCATTGCACAGCGCAAAATGAGACCACCAGTGACTCGGGGGCGACCGCGGTCAGGTCCGCCGGCGGCCGGTGGCGGCGTCGAGCCCGACGAAGGGGATGGAGCGTCCCGCCTCGCGGAACGACGCCTCGCCGTCGTCGACGTCGAACCCCATGAAGGAGCACAGACGGCGGGCCGTCCCCGGGTGCCGCCGAGCGTAGTCGGCCATGATCGAGGCTCCCTCGTCGGGTGACAGGAAGTGCGCGGTGACGGCGTGGTGGCGGTTGCCGAACTGGATGACGGTCTTGGGCTGCCGGCGCAGATTGCGGTACCAGTCCGCCTCGGGGCCGAAACCGGAGGCGACGGTCCAGCTCGGTGTGTCCGGGTCGTGGGCCACCACTTCCAGCACCACCCGGCGGTCGAGGCCGGAGACCCGGCCGGTGTGGTGCAGCAACAGCAGCCGTTTGCCGAGCAGCGGCCCGAGTCCCGCGCGGAAGAGGAGGATCGGCAGCCGTGCGACGAGGCGCCGCAGGCCGGTGGGGATCCGGGGGCGGCGGGAGGTGGTGTCGGTGCGCGCCATGGTGGCCTTTCCAGGGTCGGGGGCCTTGGCGGCCAACCTTTGCACAGTCGAAAGGTCCACGGGAGGGCCCGATGGGCCCCTTTGCACCACTGTGGTCACGGACGGGGTGGTGACCCGGCTGCGACCCGACTGCGACCGGGCGGTGACCCGGCTGCGGCCGGGCGGTGACCCGGCTGCGGCCGGGCGGTGACCCGGCTGCGGCCGGGCGGTGACCCGGCTGCGGCCGGGCGGTGACCCGGCTGCGGCCGGGCGGTGACCCGGCTGCGGCCGGGCGGTGACCCGGCGGCGACCGGGGTGCGACCAGGCTGCAGCCGGGTGGCGACCGGGAGGGGCGGCGGGAGCCCGCGCCCGGGGAGACGTGCGGTGGACGCGGTAGAAAGGACCCATGCCGGAGCACGAGATCCCCGACGGGGCCATGGACGATGTCGAGGCGGTCACCCGTGCGGTGCTGACCGCCTCCCGGCTGCTCGTGGCGATCTCGGCCCGGTCGCTCGCCGCGGTCGAGGAGCGGGTGACCCTGCCGCAGTTCCGGATGCTGGTCGTGCTGTCCACCCGGGGCGCCACCAAGCTGGTCACACTCGCCGAGCAGCTCCAGGTCGCGCCCTCGACGGCGATGCGCATGGTCGACCGGCTGATCGCGGCCGGGCTCGCCGACCGGCAGACCAACCCCGACAACCGCCGTGAGACCCTGCTGCGCCTCACCGACGAGGGCCGCAGCACCGTCGAGAACGTCACCGCCCACCGCCGTGCCGACATCGCGGCCGTCGTCGCCCGGCTCGCGCCGGCCCAGCGGGCGGCCCTCGTCGAGGCGCTCACCGCCTTCAGCGAGGCCGGCGGCGAGCCGCTCGCCCCGGTGCCGGACGACCCCGGGGCGCACCCGCTGGGCTGGCCGGCCGCCACGGTCCCCCCGGAGGCGTGAGGCCGCCCCCTCGAAGTCCCGCCGCGCTGCCTCCGGCGCCCCGGCGAACCGTCCCACGCCCCCGGGGTCAGCCCACCGACGCCGACGGGGATGCCGAGGGCGACACCGAGGGGGGCTCCGGTGCCGACGGTGCCGACGGTGCCGACGGGGGCGGGGACGAGGTGGCCGACGGAAGCGGCGGCGTGGGGCCGCCGGTGTTCACGTCCAGGTCCGGGCGCGGGGTGAGGACGACCATCGGCTCGCCCGGCTGGGGCGGCGGCGGGGTGACGAAGTCGCGCCGGTTCTTGGCCGGGGCGGTCTGCATGAAGGAGACCTCGTCGTAGTCGACCAGTCCGGTCTTCTCCAGCACCGTGATGTGGTCCAGGACGGTGTCGTTGGCCAGGTCGGCCAGCTGACGCACCAGGGTGTTCTTGGTGCTGGCCCGGATGTTGGCGATGGCCGGGAAGATCTGCCCGTGCGTCACGCGCATGATCGTGACCGCGGTGACGTCGAACTCCTTGCCGCTCTTGGACTTCACCGTGTCCACGAACTCCCGCTGCTGCGGGCTGGCCTTGTTCGGCAGCGTGATCCCGAGCTTCGGTGCGATGCCGCGGCAGGCCGCGTCCAGCCCGGCGTGCCCGACGATCAGATGCTCGCCGGCCTCCTTCATCTCCTTCGTCGTACCGCGCGCCATGGCCAGTTCGCCCAGGGGGTACTCCCACAGCCCGGCGGCCCGGACCTTGACCACGAAGTCACGGTCCGCCTCGGTCAGCGGTCCCCAGCGGGTGGCGGCGACGACCCGTTCCTGATCCCCGGGTTTGTCCTCCAGCCCGACCATCGCCGGGAAGGCCAGGGCGGTCAGGGTCAGGCTCATCACACCGAACAGGACGAGCGCGCCGATCCTGTTGCGGGACATGGGCATGGTGCCTCCATGGGCGACGCGAGCGGTTCTACCCCAGGAGGTACGGACGCGGAGGGCGGATCAATCACCGCCCGCGCGGATTCGTGCCCGACATCATGACCGACTACGTGCCCGACCACATGCCGGACTTCGTGCTCGACTTCATGCCCGGCTCATGACTGGCCCACATGCACCCACACCGCCTCGGACGGCACGCCCCTGCGGTCGGAGGCGACGACCATGTACCAGCCGGGCGGGACGAGGGCCCGGTCGTCCGGGACCCGGACGGTGAGCGAGCCGTCGGCGCGCCGGGTGATGTCCATGGCGACCGACCGCTGGTCGAAGTCGGTGACATGGGTGGCCGACCCGGGCCGCATCAGGCGTACCCGGCCGATGCGCCCGGCGTCGTCGGAGCGGAGGGTGACCTCGTCGCCGTGGGCCACCTCGGGCCGCCCGGGGCGGGTCAGGGAGGGGCGGTCGCCCTGGTGCAGATAGGGCGGGGAGAAGACCTCGACGCGCTGCTCGAAGTGGCCCGGCTTGGAGTTGGCCCGGTCCGAGAAGAGCGGGTCGGAGCCGAAGACGGCGACCCGGCCGTCCGGCAGCAGCAGGGCCTCGGTGTGGTAGTTGCGCCCGACGGTGGGGTCGGCGGCCCGGCTGAAGGTGTTCGATTCCGGGTGGTAGATCTGCGACTTGAGGATGTCGCTGGCGCCCTTGCCGCGGTAGTCGCGGCTGCCGCCGGTGGTGAACACCGTGTCGTCCGGCAGGATCACGCTGTTCAGGTACCGGGTGTTCTCCGGCAGCCGGGGCCCCGGCTCGAACCGGGGCCGGTCGTCGTCGAGGTCGACCACGGCGGTCCGCGAGGTGGCCGCGCGGGACTCGCCGACGCCTCCGCCGCCGAGCACCATCACCTTGTGCTCCTGCGCCGGCGGCAGCAGCACGGACGACGACGTCTCCAGGATGTCGGGGTCCTTCAGCCCGCCGACCGGCGTGAAGGTGTTGTCCGCCAGGTCCCACAGACCGGGCTCGCGGCCCTTGTCGGCGGGACCGTAACCGGCGTTGGACCCGGAGTAGAAGATCTTCCCCTTGTCCATCAGGAAGAAGGAGGGATACGTGGGGAAGTACCGCGTCGGCGCCGCGGACCACCTCTTCGTCCTCGGATCGTAGATCTCGTTCTTCCCGGGCACGACCTGCCCGATGTCGTCCAGCCCGGAGACGGCGAGCACCCGCCCGTCGGTGAGCGTGGTCAGCGTCGGGTACCAGCGCGCCTCCTTCATCGAGTCGACCTTGGTGTACTTCTCCGTCACCGGGTCGAACTCGTAGGCGTACTTGATGCCCTGGAAGTCCTTCTTGTCGAGCCCGAGCTTGTTGGCGATGCCGTAGAAGTTGTCGGCGTCCTTGCCCTTCAGGCCCTCGATCGCGTACTGCTCGGTGGTGTTGGTGATGCCCAGCGGCCCCTCCTCGACCGCCTCGACGAAGACCCGCGCCTCGCTGGCGGTGACCTCGACCTCGCCGCCCTCCCCGGTGGGGGTCTTCTTCGCGGCCGGCACCCGCACCTCGAACTGCGACCGGTACTCGACCCCCGACGGCGACCGGAAGACGGTTCCCTTCGGGAAGGTACGAGCCTGGTCGGGGTCCTCGTTCTTGACCAGCATGGCGCCGCCGGCCCGCTTGACGTCCCCCTTGAGCACCTCGTAGCGGGCGGTGCCCCCGGCGAACAGCACCTTGCCGTCGGGAAGCTGGGCATGGCCGCCGCAGAACAGATCGGCCGGGGTGTCGATCTTCTTGAAGGTGTCCTCGGCCGGGTCCCACAGCGTGCTCCTGAAGACTCCTCCGTCGAACAGCTCCACGTCGTTCCCGGAACCGGCGACGAGCAGCACCTTGCCGGTGTGCAGCAGCACCGCGTGGATGGCGTTGAGCTGGTACTTCTGCGGCAGTGAGGCAAGCGACCAGTGCCCGTACCGCGCCTTGTACTCGGGCCGGCTGATCTCCCACCGGTGATAGGCGTCGTGGGCGAACCCGCTGACCGCCGGGGCGTTCACCGCCGCGAGCGCGAGGATCGCCGCCGCCCCGAACCAGGTCTTCCGGCGGCCGAGACGCGCGGAGATCCGGGACGACGGCTGGTTCGGCGACTGAGGCTGCGGCGGTTGCTCCGGCTGCTCCGGCGGCATGTGCTGCATGGGCTGCCTCCACGGCGGGCGGGTCGACGGTCGGACGGACGGACGGACGTATCGACGACTACCTCGCGGGGGCGGGCGGCCGGGGGCGACACACTCGTTTGCACGGTGCAAAATGGCCCGTTTCGCGCAAGGCGCGCACGGCGGCGGCCGGGTCGCAGAACCGGGCCGGCCGCCTCGGGAGCCGAAGATCCAGTAAACCTGCACAGCGTTCACCGGCGGGTCATACGAAAACTGAACGGTAATCACGACCGTGCCGGAATAAGGCGTTCTGTGCGCGGAGGTGTCTCTCCCGTGAAACGACGGCAAGCGTCGCGCGTGCAGCGAACCAGCGGTTCACGTGAAGGATCCGGCGTATCAGGTCACCACGCCGTCACACCTGTGAAGTCGCTGTTCGCGCCGGGTCCCGGCGGAGCCTCGGACGGCTGGCCGCCCCTTTCCCGGCATGCTTTGATCCTCCGCGTGGTGCGGGTCGCCGGGACGAATTCCCCATTCGGGAGCCGGGCGAACACCGCCATTTCCATGTATCCATTCCGAAGGGAACAGCGCATGATGAACCTCCCCTCCCAGATCGAAGCGGCCGAGATCTCCGACGCCGACCTGGACACCGTCTCCGGCGGCCTCGCGGCCGGCGGCGCCGGCGGCCTCTTCGTGGAGTCGTCGACGGCGGGCGTGTGCGCGGACCTCGCGACCGACGCTTCCACCGAGGGCTTCGCGGCCGGAACGGGCGTCCACGCCACCGCCCTGTGACCACAGGCGAACCCGCCATGGCCCCCTGATCACCCGATCCGGGGGCCATGGCGGTCCTTCACGCGTCACTCGTCGCCTTCCCCGGCCCGGAAGGCACGGGGGCCAGGGCGGGCGGGTGCGCTCGCTCAGAGCGCTGGGTTCACGGTGTCCTCGGTCGGGAGTTGCCGTGCGCGGTGCCGAAGGGATTGTCGATGACATACCGCCAACGGCCGTCCGGACCCCGCCGGGCGATGTCGGTGGCAGTGCCCTCGACGTGCACGGCCTGTCCCTCCAGGTCGGTCCCGCTGATGACCCAGTCGACTATCAGCAGCGCCAGGTCTCCGCTGCGGTACACATGCCGCGGGCGCACCGAGATGGGAACTCCGAGCTTCTGCAGGCGGCCGTTCGCGGCGTGCAGGTCCAGGCCGGCCGCCGGTGTTCCCGGCTGCGGGACCAGCACTGCCGCGTCCTCGTAGACCTGCGCCAACGCGGCGGCGTCGCCGCTGTTGAACCGCTCGGCGAACACCGCGGGCACCTCTTCGGGCCGATCGGCCAAGGTCCGCATGATCGACAGACGTCCTTCCGGGCCGGGAGTATGGAAGTGCTCCACACGTCAGAAGGCGATCTCGTGACTCACCGAACGGTTGGTCACCCGGCAGGACTCCCCGACGACCCGCGCGCGAACGTCACCGCCCCCACCCCCGAGTGCCCGGTGGAGATCACGCTGGCGGCACTGAACGGCCGCTGGACGACGCTGGTGGTTCGCGAACTTCTGCGCGGCGACCGCTCCTACAGCGAACTGCGTACGGCCCTGCCCATGCTGTCCGGCAAGGTGCTGTCCGACCGGTTGGCACGGCTCGCCGAGGCCGGAGTCGTCGAGCGCGACCGCCGCCCGGGCTGGCCGCCGCGGGTGCGCTACGCACTCACCCCGAGTGGACACCGCCTCGGCCCTGTCCTCCAGGCTCTGTGGGACTGGGGGGCGCATGCCGCACCACGAAACAGCAGGGCCGCGACCAGCCGTGCGACCAGCCCAGGTCACTGATCGGCGAGACGGGCCCGTCTCACCTGCGCCGACGCTCCAAGACCCCGTCCACAGCTCATCCACGGCCCCTGGCACACGGCCGCTCCGAGCCGCACACGCCCGCACAAAGGCGAAGACCCCGGCCTCAGCGTTTCCGCTGGTGACGGGGACTTTGGGCACCTTCCCGCGATGGAGAAATGTTCGGTTCATCCCAATTTTGGGCGTCAGACCTTGATGACGGTGGCGCGCGTTCCGCATAGGGCCGTGACATCTTCCGGGTCGGAGGTGAGCACGGTGACGGGCCCAGGGGCGGCAAGGGCGGTCGCGCTGAGCATGGCGTCGATGGCGTACTTGTGGCCGTGCAGGCCGGCGTCGGTGAGCAGGGCGGCGGCGTGGCGTGCGACTGCGTCGGTGACCGGCTCCACGATGAGGCGGGAGAGTGTCCACTCCAGGGCCGGGCGGTTGATGCGTGGGTGGACGACTTCCACCAGAGTGGCCGCTGACGTGATCACACGCAGGTCATCGGCGCGTGCCAGGGTGAGCCAGGCGGTGACTGTGCGGTCGCGCAGCACGGCCTTGGCCAGCCCCTCGCTGTCGAGTACCAGCGTGCCGCCCGGGGTGGCAGGGGTGGCAGGGGAGCCTGTCACGCCGCGCTCGCCTCATCGCCGGTCTGCTGTGCGCGTGCCTGGTGGAGCTGGTCGCGCAGGGCCTGCACCTCGTCATCAGTGATGGGGCCGTGCTGTGCCTCGGCGACCTGGATGAGTTCGTTGAGGTTGTCGCGCTCGATCTGGCGGGCGACGGCGGCGGCGACGTAGGCGGACAGACCGGAGGGGCCACTACGGGCGCGGGCGGCTTCGGCGATGTCCCGGGGCATAGTGATCGAGTACTTCTGGGTAGGCTCGCTCATGCTCTTCATGCTACCTCGGATGCTACCACTGGGTATCGAGCCGACCGCCGTTCACCTTGGCCAGATTGGTGGTGGTCAGCGCTGGGCTGCCCTGGTACTACGGATCAAGATCCAGGCGGCGCGGTCGTAGCGGGGGAACGTGGGCTGGCAGGAAGAAGTCGTCTCGGCGTTGGATGCCTGGGTGGCCCACGAGGGCGTGCCGGCGCGGGAGCCACGGTGGCGCCCCCTGGGGCGGGCGGTACGGGGCCGAAAGCCCGGTGAGTACGTCGTCGACGTGCGTGGCTCCGACTCCGGGACGGATCAGCTTCAGGGCGACAGCCTGAGACTGGCCGGGCCCGACGAGAGCGGTGTCGATGCCGGCCACTCCGTCCTCGACGTGTTCAAGGACGGTACCGCCTTGCGGGTGCGCGTTCCAGAGTTCGCGGACCCGGTTGACCCCCATCTGTGGATGAAACCGCAGCCCACTGGCTTCCTTGTCAAGGCGTTGAGAGAGGGCATGGCCACGCTCACCGACGCCCCGCTGGCTCACCTCATGGCCCGCGGCGAGGCGGGCACGGGTCGGCTCGCACCGACCGGGCCGCCGCAGGGCGTGCTCCTGTCGGCCCAGGAGCAGGCGTACCGCGCTTGCACGGGTGAGGGCCTGTGGCTGGTCTGGGGCCCGCCGGGCACCGGCAAGACCACGGTCCTCAAGCGGGCCATCGGTGATCTGATCGCGCGGGGCAAGCGGGTTCTGCTGGTCTCGGCCACCAACATCGCCGTGGACAACGCCCTGTGGGGCGTAGTGAAGGAGCGGCGGCACGCAGACGGGGAGATCGTCCGAGTGGGGCCGCCCCACCTACGAGAGGTTGCGGAGGACGCGAGCGTCTGTCTCACCCTGATGGTGCGTGAACGGCTGGCCGAAGCCGATGCACGGCGTCGCGCGGTCGCCGCTCAATTGGTCGAAGCCCGGGAGCGAGCACGTCAGTTGGAAGAGCTGGAGGGCAGCCTGACCGACTTCGATCCGGTGGCGTACGCGGCAGACCGCACGAGGCTCGGCGATCCCGCCCGTACACCTGAGGCCCTGAAGAGAGCTCGCGTCGAGACGCACCGCGACTCCCAGGCGGCAAGAGAGACGGTCACGCAGCTGGAAGAGGCGTACCAGGCCGCGGTTGAAGCAGTGAAGGCGACGGAACAGGCCCAAGCCGACTGGAAGTCCCACGACGAGCACCAGGCACACCTCGCCCGACTGCGGTCAGCGGTCACCGATCTGGAGACGAAGGCACTTCTGGCTGACAGCGAGCGTGCTGCGGCTCAGGAGTTTCTGGACGGACTTGAGCAGCTGAAAGGCTTCGCGAAGCGCCGGACAAGGCGGGACAGGGAAACGGCGCGGGCCAGTCTGGAGACGGCACGAACCGCGGCCCGGGAAGCCGAGAAGAAAGCGGCGGACGCTCGTTCCGTCCTGGCGCGCCAAGAGGCAGGCATCACAGGACGACTGGCGGAGATCCGCGCGCGGATCCCCTTCAGCAAGCAGGAGATCACGCTCCGGCAGGCGACCCTGCGCACGGTGGAGAACGACCTGGAACAGGCCCGACGAACCCACAGGACCACCGCCGCCCGCCTGGATCCCCTCGTCAGGGAACTCGGCATCTCGCAAGCGGCAGAGGACCGCGTCGCGGAGGCCGACCGCCTCGGCCATCCCAGGCGTCACGCTCTGGCGACCGCCCTCAAGCCTCAAGTCGTCGCGGATCAGGAGAGCCGTCCGGCCCTGGAACGCCGCCACCGCGAACTTCAGGAGGAGTACGACAAACTCGCCCGTGACGCCCAGGGCGAGATCATCCGGGGTGCGAAGCTCGTGGCCACCACGCTCGCCCGCTTCCGCACCACCAGAGCGGTGTTCGAGGGCGAGTACGACGTCGTCCTGGTCGATGAGGCCGGAGCCGCGACCCTGCCCGAAGTCCTCCTCGCGGTGGGCAAGGCGAAGACCACGGCCGTTCTGCTCGGAGACTTCATGCAGCTCGGCCCTGTCCTGCCGAAACTCGACGCCAGGAAACGGCCGGATGTCGCCCGCTGGATCCTGCGCGAGGTCTACGAACACTTCGGCATCGAGTCACCGGCCGCTGCCGTCAACCACCCCGGCTGTGTCGTCCTGGACGTCCAGCACCGCTTCGGCCACGACGTCATGAGCCTCGCGAACGCCCTCGCGTACGACGGCGTGCTGAAACCCGGCCCCGGCGTCGAACAACGCGCCGCGCGGCGCGCACCCGACGACGCCGAAATCGTGATCATCGATACCGACGGACTCCAGAGCCTCGCCCAGGCCCACCGCACGGGCCGCCGCAAGGGATGGTGGCCGTCCGGCGCCCTGCTGGCGCGCGCATTGATCGACCTGCACCGCGAGGACGGCGAGACGGCCGGAGTCGTCACGCCCTACCCAGTACAGGCGGAAGCCACCCTGGAGGCACTCCGTGACCACGAGTCGACAGACGGCCAGGTCGCCGAAGTCGGCACGGCACACCGCTTCCAGGGCCGTGAGTTCCCGGTGGTCGTCTTCGACACCGTGGAGGACGACTACGGCGACGGCCTCTGGATGTCCCAGGCAACTCGGGTCCCCGAGGCGACGACCTGGGCCCGCAACGGCGTACGCCTCTTCAACGTCGCCGTCACGCGCGTACAGACCAGGCTGTACGTCCTCGGAAGCCGCAGCCGCATCCTCGCCGCGGGCGAACAGACGGCCATGGGCATGCTCGCCGCACTCATCCGCGACCGGCGTGCCCGCTCGGTCCCCGCCACTCAGCTCATCGCGCCAGGCGGCCGGCCTGATCTCCCTCTCGGTCCGTTCGGCACCCGCCTCGCCGACGTTCTCTCGCGCCACGTGGAAGTCTCCGACGTCCACGACGAGATCTCCTTCTACGAGTCGTTCGCCGACCGCCTGGCCGAAGCCCGCACCTCCCTGTGGATCTGGTCCCCCTGGACCGCGAAACGCCTGCTCAGCCTGCTCCCGGTGCTGGAGGACGCGGTACGCAGAGGAGTCCGTGTGACGGTCTTCGTCCGCGACCCCTACGACACGGGACAGAAGAAACAGTCCCACTTGGTCAAGCAGCTGCGGGCCGTGGTTCCCACCGTCGTCTCCGTCAACGTCATGCACCAGAAGATCGTCGTCATCGACGAGCACACGGTTCTGCTGGGCAGCCTGAACACCCTCTCGCAGAGCCGCTCCCGTGAGGTGATGCTGACTATCAAGGGTGGCCACTTCGCCCGCAAGATCCTGACCCACGAACACGCGGAGGACTTCGCGAAACCGCCGCGGTGCGGTGCGTGCAAGGGAGACGACGTGGACCTGCGGCGTCGAGGCGACGGCTCCTGGTACTGGAGGTGTTTCAACCGGGCGTGCCCGGCACGGCAGGGCTCCCGGGCGTGGGAAGCGGCGGTGCGCTTCGGGTCGGAGTGTCGTCGCTGAACTCGAAGGTCGGCGCGGTCGGGGACTGGTCCGCGCGCCGCATCGAGGCCGCGACCGTCCCGGGCGGTGGAAGGAGAAGACCTCGCGGGAGCCGGCGTCGGGGTCGAGCCCGTTGACGAAGTCGTTCCGCGCCGGTCGTCGCGGAACAGAAGGCGAAGGGCCTTGCCTCCCGCCACACTACGAGCCCGTGCTCCGTCAGTACGCCGGCCGTATCGGTTCGTTTCGCTCGACGGCGCTGAGGCGGTCGTCCTCGCGTTTGGCCTCGATGACCCCGGCGATGCGGCCGTCCACGTACAGCACATAGTCCGCACGCCCGGTGGCCGGCGTGAACTCGCGGACCGCCTGTAGGTCGAGCTGATCCCGGCCCATCCAGCCGGGCGCTCGGGGCATGGAGTCGATGGTTTCGCGCGCCGGCACTTCGTTGAGCGGGGTGGGGCGCTGGCCGCGATGGATGACGGCCTGGCGTCGGCCGACTTCCATCTACCGCGGCTGCCTGCGGGCGGCGTCGTTCTTCGCCCGCCAGCCGTGTACGGGCCCGGGTGAGCCCCTGGCGGTGTCCTTCCAGGCCTCGCGCAGCTCGGCCAGTTCGGCGGGATCCGTGATGCCAGCCGTTGTCCCCGGATCGGTGGGCGGTACGAACTCGGCGACCGTCCGCCGCCCGTCGATGGCGTCGTGGAACCACAGCCCGAGTTCCGGTCGCGGCGCAACCGGTCGAAGTCGTCCCGAATCTCGGGGACGCGGACTCCGGCCCCTGGTGAGAGTCAACCGGTCGATCTGGCGCTCGCCCTCGAAAGTGCAACGGCTTGCTGCTCCGTGTGTTGATGGCAGTCCTGGACCGCGGGCAGGCAGGCTGACGCGGTGATGCCCCAGCGAAGGAGTCTCGCGGTCCCGCGTATGTCCCGCGAGAAAAGGTCCTGTACGGAGCTCCAAGAAGGCTGCGGTCGCCAGTGGCCATAAAAGCCCAGGTCAGAGATGATTTCCCGACGGCTGCCATCGAACGGGAAAGGGTGTGCGCCTTCGGCTTACAAAAAGCTCCTGACCTGCATTTCTGCTGGTCAGGAGCTTGATCCGGAGTGCCCCCGGCAGGATTCGAACCTGCGCACACGGCTCCGGAGGCCGTTGCTCTATCCCCTGAGCTACGGGGGCGTGTCGCTCGCGGCGACGGGTAGAACACTACCAGCTCTGTCGGGGTGGTCATGAACGGGTTTCCGCGGGTCGCCCGGTGCCCGGGCGTCAGGCGCGGCTGCGTGCGTCCCCCCCAGGGGGTGGAAGTGGGGAAAACCCGGACGCGGTGGCCGGTCCGGACCTACTCTCGAGTTGTGCCAGGCGTCTCGGGCCGGGTGCTTGTTGTGGACGACAACAAGGTCATCCGGCAGTTGATCAGGGTCAACCTCGAGCTGGAGGGCTTCGAGGTCGTGACCGCGGCCGATGGTGCCGAATGTCTGGATGTCGTGCATCAGGTGCGGCCCGACGTCGTCACCCTCGACGTGGTCATGCCCCGGCTCGACGGGCTCAGAACCGCCGCACGGCTGCGTGCCGACTCGCGGACGCGTCATCTTCCGCTCGCCATTATCAGTGCCTGTACGCAGTACGAGGTCGACGCCGGGATCGGTGCCGGGGCCGACGCCTTTCTTCCCAAGCCCTTCGAGCCCGCCGAGCTGGTCGATGTCGTGCGGCGGCTGGTCGAGCGGGGGGCGGCCGCGCGTGAGGACGGGGCCGTTCCCGCGTACGGCGGCAGCGGCATCGGCGTGCGTGGGGGCGACGGCGAGGCCGAGTCGGCCGCCCAGCCCGAGCGGGCCGGGTAACACAGCCCGGCGGGCCGGGTAACACGCCGAGCGGCGAGGCCACACGCCCGAGCGGGCCGGGTAGCGGTCGGCTCCGTGCGGCGTCGCCACTCCCTGCCGGCCCCGTCGGCGTCCACATCGCGGACCGTCGGTCAAACCCGTTCGCCTACCCGCCCCCCTCCTCCCATACGCTTGTCCCGTGACCCCCGTCGAGCTCTCGCGCACCGTGCTGCACGCAGTACGGCGTGCCGTCGATGCGGGGCAGCTCTGCGTGAGCGTGCCGGAGAGGGTCGCGGTCACCGTGCCCGGCCCCGGTGGCTGTGGCGACTACGCCACCAACGTGGCTCTGCAGCTCGCCCGCCCGGCCGGCCGGGCCCCCCGTGACGTGGCCGACATCCTCCGGCCTCACCTCGCCGGTACCGACGGCATCACCGACGTCGTCGTCACCGGGCCGGGGTTCCTCAACATCAGCCTCGACGACACCGCCCCCGTCGCCCTCGTCGCGGAGGTGCTGCGCCGCGGCAGCCGGTACGGGTTCGCCGACGCCGGCGCCGACGCCGCCCCTGACGGCGGATCCGAATCCGACGCCGCCCCCGACCCCGACGGCGGCTCCGACCCCGACGCCGACGCCGACGCCGACCCCGAATCCGAATCCGATGCCGTCCGGCGCGTCGTGCAGCTGCACGCCCCCCGTGAGATCCGCGCCGTCGTCGTCATGGACGCCGTCGCCCGCCTCCTCCGCTCCCAGGGCACCCTCGTCCGCACCAGTTGCGCGGCCCCGCCCCCGGAGGAGTGGACGGCCGTCCTCGGCGTCCACGTCGATGCCGCCGAGCGTCCCGGATGCCCACTCCCGCCCGACACCACCCCTCGCCCCACCTCCCGCACCCCCCGCCCCACCTCCCAGCGCCCGCTCCCCGCCACCGTCATCCGCCCCGTCCCCCCGCCCCCCACCGCCACCCCCCTCCGCCTCGGCCGCGACGCCGCCCGCTGGGCCTTGCTCCATCCCGCCGGGCACGACCGGCCCCGGATCGGGGACGAGCATCTGGTGCAGCGGGAGAGCAACCCTCTCTTCCGGGTCCGGTACGCCCACGCCCGTGCCCGCGCTCTTGTGCGCAACGCCGCCGATCTGGGGTTCGGCCCCGAGGCCGGCCCCGTGGGCCGTACGGCCGGCGCCGAGGAGCTGCTCGCGCTGCTCGCCGATCACCCCCGCGTCCTGGCCGCCGCAGCCGACCAGCACGCCCCCGACCGGCTCGCCCGGCACCTCGTCGCCGTCGCCGATGCCGCGCTGCCCTTCCTGCCGACCGTGCTGCCCCGCGGTGCGGAGAAACCCTCGGCCGCCCACCGTGCCCGGCTCGCGCTCGCCGAAGCCGCCGGGGCGGTGCTGGCCGGCGGCCTGTCCCTGCTCGGCATCGACGCACCAGACCACCTCTGAAGAGAGCACCCGGAGAAATGAGCCGTTCCGCACACCCCGCCGGGCCCCGGCACGCCGATGTCCTCCCCGAGGGGCACTACTCGGCCCCGCCCGCCGACCTCAACGCCCTCGACCCCAAGGTGTGGGCCCAGACCGTCGCGCGCGGCGCCGACGGTGTCGTCACCGTCGGCGGTATCCCCGTCACGACGCTCGCCGAGGAGTACGGCACCCCCGCCTACGTCCTCGACGAGACCGACTTCCGCGCCCGGGCCCGGGCCTGGCGTACCGCCTTCGGCAGCGATGCCGACGTCTTCTACGCCGGCAAGGCGTTCCTCTCCCGGGCCGTCGTGCGGTGGCTCGACGAGGAGGGGCTGAACCTCGACGTGTGCTCGGGGGGCGAGCTGGCCACCGCCCTGTCCGCCGGGATGCCCGCCGACCGCATCGCCTTCCACGGCAACAACAAGTCCGTCGAGGAGATCGAACGCGCCGTCCGCGCCGGGGTCGGGCGGATCGTGCTCGACTCCTTCCAGGAGATCGTGCGCGTCGCCCACATCGCGCAGGAACTGGGCAAGCGGCAGCGGGTGCAGATCCGTGTCACCGTGGGTGTCGAAGCTCACACGCACGAGTTCATCGCCACCGCGCACGAGGACCAGAAGTTCGGGATTCCGCTGGCCGGCGGGCAGGCGGCGGAGGCCGTGCGGCGGGCGCTGCGGCTGGACGGGCTGGAGCTCATCGGGATCCACTCCCACATCGGCTCGCAGATCTTCGACATGTCGGGCTTCGAGGTCGCCGCGCACCGGGTCGTGGGACTGCTCAAGGAGATCCGGGACGAGCACGGCGTCGAACTGCCCGAGATCGACCTCGGCGGCGGCCTGGGCATCGCGTACACCAGCGACGACGACCCGCGCGAGCCGCACGAGATCGCCAAGGCGCTGAACGAGATCGTCACCCGGGAGTGCGAGGCCGCCAAGCTCCGCACGCCCCGCATCTCCGTCGAGCCCGGGCGGGCGGTCGTCGGGCCCACCGCCTTCACGCTCTACGAGGTCGGCACCGTCAAGCCGCTCGACGGGCTGCGCACCTACGTCTCCGTCGACGGCGGCATGTCGGACAACATCCGCACCGCGCTGTACGACGCCGAGTACAGCGTCGCCCTCGTCTCCCGCGCCTCCGACGCCGAGCCGATGCTCGCCCGGGTCGTCGGCAAGCACTGCGAGAGCGGCGACATCGTGGTCAAGGACGCCTTCCTGCCCGCAGACCTGGCACCCGGTGACCTCATCGCCGTACCCGGCACCGGGGCGTACTGCCGGTCCATGGCCAGCAACTACAACCACGTGCTGCGCCCGCCCGTCGTCGCCGTGCGGGACGGCGAGGCGCGGGTCGTCGTCCGCCGGGAGACCGAGGAGGATCTGCTGCGCCTCGATGTCGGATGAGCGCCCGGCAGGGCGGGCGGCGGAAGATCTCCTGTCCGGCGCCCGTACGAAAATGAAATGAACGTCTCACAATCCGGACCAAACGCAGAAAATCCCGTCCGGTGAGTGAGACTGGTCCAACCGCAGACGGTAAGAGGAAACGAGGTCGGATGATGCGTACGCGTCCGCTGAAGGTGGCGCTGCTGGGCTGTGGAGTGGTCGGCTCAGAGGTGGCGCGCATCATGACGACGCACGCCGACGACCTCGCCGCCCGGATCGGGGCCCCCGTGGAGCTCGCGGGGGTGGCCGTCCGCCGGCCCGACAGGGTGCGCGAGGGCATCGACCCGGCCCTCGTCACCACCGACGCCACCGCCCTGGTCAAACGCGGCGACCTCGATGTCGTCGTCGAGGTCATCGGCGGCATCGAGCCCGCCCGGACGCTGATCACGACCGCCTTCGAGCACGGCGCCTCCGTCGTCTCCGCCAACAAGGCACTGCTCGCCCAGGACGGCGCCGCCCTGTACGCCGCCGCCGAGGAGCACGACAAGGACCTCTACTACGAGGCCGCCGTCGCCGGCGCCATCCCGCTGATCCGCCCGCTGCGCGAGTCCCTCGCCGGCGACAAGGTCAACCGGGTGCTCGGCATCGTCAACGGCACCACCAACTTCATCCTCGACAAGATGGACTCGACGGGTGCCGGCTATCAGGAGGCCCTCGACGAGGCAACGGCCCTGGGGTACGCGGAGGCCGACCCCACCGCCGACGTCGAGGGCTTCGACGCCGCCGCCAAGGCCGCCATCCTCGCCGGGATCGCCTTCCACACGCGCGTGCGCCTCGACGACGTCCACCGCGAAGGCATGACCGAGGTGACCGCCGCCGACTTCGCCTCCGCCAGGGAGATGGGCTGCACCATCAAGCTGCTCGCCATCTGCGAGCGGGCCGCGGACGGGGCGTCGGTCACCGCGCGGGTGCACCCGGCGATGATCCCGCTCGGCCATCCGCTGGCCAACGTCCGCGGTGCCTACAACGCCGTGTTCGTGGAGTCGGACGCGGCCGGGCAGCTGATGTTCTACGGCCCGGGCGCCGGCGGCTCGCCGACCGCCTCCGCGGTCCTCGGCGACCTCGTCGCCGTGTGCCGCAACCGGCTCAGCGGAGCCCGCGGCCCCGGCGAGTCCGCCTACGCCGCCCTGCCCGTCTCGCCGATGGGCGACGTCGTCACGCGCTACCACATCAGCCTCGACGTCGCCGACAAGCCGGGCGTGCTCGCCCAGGTCGCGACCGTCTTCGCCGAGCACGGAGTCTCGATCGATACGGTTCGCCAGCAGGGTAAGGACGGCGAGGCGTCCCTCGTCGTCGTCACGCACCGCGCGTCCGACGCCGCTCTCGGCGGCACCGTCGAGGCGCTGCGCAAGCTCGACACCGTGCGGGGTGTCGCCAGCATCATGCGGGTTGAAGGAGAGAACCAGCAATGACCCACCAGTGGCGCGGAATCATCGAGGAGTACCGGGACAGGCTGCCGGTCTCCGACAGCACGCCGGTCGTGACGCTCCGCGAGGGCGGCACGCCCCTCGTGCCCGCGCAGGTGCTCTCCGAGCGCACGGGTTGCGAGGTCCACCTGAAGGTGGAGGGTGCGAACCCGACCGGGTCCTTCAAGGACCGCGGCATGACCATGGCCATCAGCAAGGCCAAGGAGGAGGGGGCGAAGGCCGTCATCTGCGCCTCCACCGGCAACACCTCCGCCTCCGCCGCCGCGTACGGCGTGCGGGCCGGCATGGTCTCCGCCGTGCTGGTGCCGCAGGGCAAGATCGCGCTCGGCAAGATGGGCCAGGCGCTCGTGCACGGGGCGAAGATCCTCCAGGTCGACGGCAACTTCGACGACTGCCTCACGCTCGCCCGCGGACTCAGCGACAACTACCCCGTGGCGCTGGTGAATTCCGTCAACCCGGTACGCATCGAGGGGCAGAAGACCGCCGCCTTCGAGATCGTCGACATGCTCGGCGACGCGCCCGACATCCACGTCCTGCCGGTGGGCAACGCGGGCAACATCACCGCGTACTGGAAGGGGTACCAGGAGTACGCCGCCGACGGTGTCGCGACGAGGCGGCCCCGCATGTGGGGCTTCCAGGCCTCCGGCAGCGCCCCGATCGTGCGCGGCGAGGTCGTCAAGGACCCGTCGACCATCGCCACCGCCATCCGCATCGGCAACCCGGCCTCCTGGTCGTACGCCCTGGCGGCGCGGGACGAGTCGGGCGGCGCCATCGACGAGGTGACGGACCGTGAGATCCTGCGCGCCTACCGGCTGTTGGCCTCGCAGGAGGGCGTCTTCGTCGAGCCCGCCTCCGCGGCCTCCGTCGCCGGTCTGCTGAAGGCCGCCGAGCAGGGCAAGGTCGACCCGGGCCAGAGGATCGTGTGCACCGTCACCGGCAACGGTCTGAAGGACCCCGACTGGGCCGTCGCCGGCGCCCCGCAGCCGGTCACCGTCCCGGTCGACGCGGCCGCCGCGGCGGAGCGGCTCGGCCTGGTGTGACGCCCGGGCGGGCGCCCGGCCACGCCGCCCGCCCGCCCGGCGTATGCAAGGCGTAAGAGGACGCTTACCTGGGGAAGTTCCCCATGGGGGGTGCATAGGGGGCTTACGACACGCATCGTGCGCCTCCTGTGCGCCCTATGTCGCCACAGAACCTTCCTTCGATAGGCTGTACCGAACCCGCCCGCGCATATGCCTCCGCTCGGGGCGTGGGCCGCGTCGTCACCGCGGTCGGCGAGCGGCGGGACCCGGTCGCCCGTTCGGCAGGAGCGGCGACCCCGGGGTTCTCGTACGTCATCGGATGTTCATCGAAAGTCATTCGACCATCACGCAGCTCAAGGAGAGTCAACGAGCGATGGCCGGTCCAGCGTTCCGCGCCGCCGCCGTCCGGGTGCGCGTCCCCGCCACCAGCGCCAATCTCGGCCCGGGCTTCGACGCCCTGGGCCTGGCGCTGGGCTTGTACGACGACGTGGTCGTCCGGGTGGCCGACTCCGGGCTGCACATCGACATCGCGGGGGAGGGCAGCGAGACGCTGCCCCGTGACGAGAAGCATCTGCTCGTACGCTCCCTGCGCACCGCCTTCGACGCCCTCGGCGGCCAGCCGCGCGGCCTGGAGATCGTCTGCGCCAACCGCATTCCGCACGGCCGGGGCCTCGGCTCCTCCTCCGCCGCCATCTGCGCCGGGATCGTGGCCGCCCGCGCGGTGACCATAGGCGGTGAGGCCCGTTTCGACGACGCCGCGCTGCTCGACCTGGCCACCGAGATCGAGGGCCACCCCGACAACGTCGCGGCCTGCCTGCTGGGCGGCTTCACCCTGTCCTGGATGGAGGGCGGCGCCGCCCGCGCGATCAGGATGGAGCCCACCGATTCCATCGTTCCGGTGGTTTTCGTGCCCGGAAAACCGGTACTGACAGAGACGGCCCGCGGCCTGCTGCCGCGCACCGTGCCGCACGTCGACGCCGCCGTCAACGCGGGCCGCGCCGCCCTGCTCGTCGAGGCCCTGACCCGGCGCCCCGAACTGCTGCTGCCGGCCACCGAGGACCGCCTCCACCAGGAGTACCGCGCGCCCGCCATGCCGGAGAGCGCGGCGCTCGTGGAGCGGCTGCGGGGCGACGGGGTGCCCGCGGTCATCTCCGGAGCCGGGCCGACGGTCATGGCGCTCGCCGACGCGGGCACCGCCGACAAGGTCGAGGCGCTGGCGGGCGCGGACTGGGCGGCGAACCGGCTGAGCCTGGACCTGCAGGGCGCGAGCGTGCTGCCACTGGCGACCTGACACGGTTGCCGGATTTCGAGAGGGGGAATGTTTGTTGGATCCGGTAGTGTTAACCTCAAGTCTGCACCCGACCCCACCATGGCGAGGTGCCTCGTGTCCCCGTCCGGGACAGACATTCTTCCGGGAGCCCCCCAAACCGCCTTGTGTGGTGAACGCCGTACGCGGGCAGTGCGGCACACATCGACACTGAGCGGTTCACCGGCGGGGGTACCCCCTCTGGGGGAGCTCCGGAACCGGTGCGACCACGCCGCGTGACGCAGACACTGGGTGTCACGGCCAGGGGAAGCACCATCACCAGATATCTCTTCCGCCGCTTAGGCGGACCACCGCCCCGGCACGGTTCACACAGCAAGGACCGAAGCCGGACAGCACAACCGGTCGCCGAGCCAGACAGGCCGACGTCCGCTCCAGGGAAGGACCCTTCGTGAGCGACACCACCGATCTGATGGGCGCACGTGTCGAGGAGACCGCTGCAGCGCCCGCCACGGACGCCTCCGCGCCTGCCACCGGTGCCGGCTCCCGGCGGCGCCGCGGTACCGGCCTCGAGGGCATGGTGCTGGCCGAGCTGCAACAGGTCGCATCCGGCCTCGGCATCAGGGGCACCGCGCGCATGCGCAAGAGCCAGCTGATCGAGGTCATCAAGGAGGCGCAGGCCGCCGGGGGCGGCTCCCAGGCCGCTTCCGGCACCGGAGGAGCTCCCGCCAAGTCCGCGGACGACGCCGCCGAGACCAAGCCGAAGCGCCGCGCCACCTCCCGGACCCGTACGGGCGACGAGGCCGCCGCCGAGAAGGCGCAGAAGGCCCCCAAGGGCGACAAGGCCGCCAAGGCCGAGAAGACGGCCGACAAGGCCGCCGAGGCCCCCGCCGAGCAGGCCGGTTCCCAGCAGCAGATCGAGATCCCGGGCCAGCCCGCCGGGCGCGCCGCCCGCGCGAACGAGGCCGAGCGCGCCTCGGACGACGCCTCCTCCGAGCGCCGCCGTCGCCGTGCCACCTCCGACGCCGGCAGCCCGGCCGCCGCCGAGACGGCCGCCGCCGAGGCCAAGGGCGAGCCGAAGGGCGAGGCGTCCGCACAGCAGCAGACGCAGTCCCAGCAGCAGGGCCAGGGCGACGCCCGGTCCGACGGCGGGGAGGGCGGCGAGGGCCGCCGTCGCGACCGCCGCGGCCGGGACCGCGACCGCCGCAACAAGGGCGACGACCAGCAGCAGAACCAGGGCGGCGGCCAGCAGGGCCGGCAGCAGGGCGGCGGCCGCCAGGACGACGGCTACGACGACGACGGCGGCGGCCGGCGCGGCCGGCGCGGGCGCTACCGCGACCGCCGTGGCCGCCGTGGCCGCGACGAGGTGTCCGAGCCGCAGATCACCGAGGACGACGTCCTGATCCCGGTCGCGGGCATCCTCGACATCCTCGACAACTACGCGTTCATCCGCACCTCCGGCTACCTGCCGGGCCCGAACGACGTGTACGTCTCGCTCGCCCAGGTCCGCAAGAACGGCCTGCGCAAGGGCGACCACATCACCGGCGCGGTCCGCCAGCCCAAGGAGGGCGAGCGCCGCGAGAAGTTCAACGCGCTGGTGCGCCTGGACTCCGTCAACGGCATGGCGCCCGAACACGGCCGCGGCCGCCCGGAGTTCAACAAGCTGACGCCGCTGTACCCGCAGGACCGCCTCCGCCTGGAGACGGACCCCGGCGTCCTCACCACCCGCATCATCGACCTGGTCTCGCCCATCGGCAAGGGCCAGCGCGGTCTGATCGTGGCCCCGCCGAAGACCGGCAAGACCATGATCATGCAGGCGGTCGCCAACGCGATCACCCACAACAACCCCGAGTGCCACCTGATGGTCGTCCTCGTCGACGAGCGTCCGGAAGAGGTCACCGACATGCAGCGGTCGGTCAAGGGCGAGGTCATCTCCTCGACCTTCGACCGCCCGGCCGAGGACCACACCACGGTCGCCGAGCTGGCCATCGAGCGCGCCAAGCGCCTGGTGGAGCTGGGGCACGACGTGGTCGTCCTGCTCGACTCGATCACCCGCCTGGGCCGCGCGTACAACCTCGCCGCCCCGGCCTCCGGCCGCATCCTGTCCGGTGGTGTCGACTCGACCGCCCTGTACCCGCCGAAGCGCTTCTTCGGTGCGGCCCGCAACATCGAGGACGGCGGTTCGCTGACCATCCTCGCCACCGCGCTGGTGGACACCGGGTCCCGCATGGACGAGGTGATCTTCGAGGAGTTCAAGGGCACCGGCAACATGGAGCTCAAGCTCGACCGGAAGCTCGCCGACAAGCGCATCTTCCCGGCGGTGGACGTCGACGCGTCCGGTACCCGCAAGGAAGAGATCCTGCTCGGCAACGAGGAACTGGCCGTGGTCTGGAAGCTGCGCCGGGTGCTGCACGCGCTCGACCAGCAGCAGGCGATCGAGCTGCTCCTCGACAAGATGAAGCAGACCAAGTCGAACGTCGAGTTCCTGATGCAGATCCAGAAGACGACGCCGACGCCGGGCAACGGCGACTGACGTCCGCGTACAGCGCCGTACACCGCACAGGACGTACAGCGCGCAGGGCGTACGCCGCGTACACCACAGGGCCGCCCCGTCACACCGGTGACGGGGCGGCCCTGTGTCGCGATCTTCGCCACACGCACGCGTGTCGCGGGCCGTGGCCGCCGGCGTGCCGGCCACGGCCGAAGCCGCAGGTGACCGCGGTGATCCCGGCAGCACCGATGACGTTCCGTACGCGAAGGGGCACAACCCGGACACAGGGTGCCGTGCAACCCTTTCCCGACTTCCGCCGTCTGAGCCAGGGAGGGACGATGGTGTGGTACCGGCCGAAAACGGCCGGAGCCGACCGAGCCCGACCCCGAGCACAGGGGGTACCCGACCGGAACGAGAACCGAGGAGCACATGTCTGCCGAGAGCACGCCGGAGCCCGGCATACCCGGGGCGTCCCCCGCCCCGGGACCGCGCCGCCGGGGCAAGGGACGCCGCCGCAAGCCGCGCAGCGGGCGCAGCAAGGGCCTGCTGGTGGCGGCCTGGACCGCCGCGGGCATCGTGGTGCTGGGCGGCACCGGAGCCGGCTTCGTGTACTTCAAGCTCAACGGCAACCTGAAGAGCGTCGACATCGACCAGGTGCTCGGCACCGACCGCCCGGCCAAGGCGGACAACGGCTCGGAGAACATCCTCGTCCTCGGCTCGGACACCCGCTCCGGCGGCAACGAGGAGCTGGGCGGCGGCACCGACGACGGCGGCGCCCGCTCCGACACGGCGATGATCGTGCACGTCCACCAGGGCCACAAGAAGGCCACCGTCGTCTCCATCCCCCGCGACACCCTCATCGACCGGCCCGAGTGCACCGACGCCGACGGCACGGAGCATCCCGCCGCCGACGACGTGATGTTCAACTCCGCGTACTCCACCGGTGGCGCCCCGTGCGCGGTGAAGACCGTCGAGTCCCTCAGCGGCCTGCGCATGGACCACTACCTGGAGGTCGACTTCCAGGGCTTCCAGCAGCTCATCGACGTTCTCGGCGGTGTCCGGGTGACCACCACCGAGAACATCAAGGACCCCGACAGCCACCTCGACCTGAAGGCCGGCACCCACCGGCTGACCGGCGAGCAGGCCCTCGGCCTGGTCCGCACCCGGCACGGCGTCGGCGACGGCTCTGACCTGGGCCGGATCCAGCTCCAGCAGGCCTTCGTCAAGGCCCTGGTGCACCAGGTCAAGGACATCGGCCTGCTCGGCAACCCCAAGAAGCTGTACGACATCGCCGACACCGCCACCAAGACGGTGACCACCGACTCCGACCTCGACTCGGTGAACTCCCTGATGTCCTTCGCGACCGGCCTGAAGGGCATCGACCCCGCCGGCATGCACATGATCACGATGCCGGTCGTGTACGACCCGGCGGACCCCAACCGGGTCCTGCTGGAGGAGGCCAAGGCACAGCAGGTCTGGACGGCCCTGAAGAACGACAGGCCGATCCCGGAGAGCGCCACCGAGGGAACGGCGACGGGTGAGGCCAAGGATGTGGTGAGCGCCCCGTAGGGGCGGGGGAATAGATGACCGCGGCCCCCGGTTTTGGGAGAAGACGCCAGTCCTGGCAGACTGGTACGTCGGCTCCGGTTCACGCTCCCGCATCCCGCGGCTGCGACCCGGCGCCCTCCCGAAACCTAGGAGACACCTTGAAGCGCGACATCCACCCCGCGTACGTCGAGACGCAGGTCAGCTGCACCTGCGGCGCGTCGTTCACCACCCGCAGCACCATCGAGTCCGGCACCGTCCGGGCCGAGGTCTGCTCCGAGTGCCACCCGTTCTACACGGGCAAGCAGAAGATCCTCGACACCGGTGGCCGTGTGGCCCGCTTCGAGGCCCGCTTCGGCAAGGCCGCCGGCTCCAAGAAGTAGCGAGCACCGAACCGCCGGTCCACGGCCGCGCCCCCGCTGCGGGGCGCGCCGGGACCGGCGTTTTTGGTCGTTCGCCTTCCCCCTTCACCGCAGTACACAGGAGCCCAAGATGTTCGAGGCCGTCGAGGAACTCGTCGCCGAGCACGCCGACCTGGAGAAGAAGCTCGCCGACCCGTCGGTCCACGCCGACCAGGCCAACGCGCGCAAGCTGAACAAGCGCTACGCCGAACTCACCCCGATCATCGCCACGTACCGCTCCTGGAAGCAGACGGGCGACGACATCGGGACCGCGCGCGAACTGGCCGCCGACGACCCCGACTTCGCCGCAGAGGTCAAGGAGCTGGAGCAGCAGCGCGAGGAGCTGACCGAGAAGCTGCGCCTGCTCCTCGTCCCGCGCGACCCCAGCGACGACAAGGACGTCATCCTCGAGATCAAGGCGGGCGCGGGCGGCGACGAGTCGGCACTCTTCGCCGGCGACCTGCTGCGCATGTACCTGCGGTACGCCGAGCGGATCGGCTGGAAGACCGAGATCATCGACGCCACCGAGTCCGAGCTGGGCGGCTACAAGGACGTCCAGGTCGCCGTGAAGACCAAGGGCGGCCAGGGCGCCACCGAGCCCGGGCAGGGCGTGTGGGCGCGGCTGAAGTACGAGGGCGGCGTGCACCGCGTGCAGCGCGTCCCCGCCACCGAGTCCCAGGGCCGGATCCACACCTCCGCGGCCGGCGTGCTGGTCACGCCGGAGGCCGAGGAGATCGACGTCGAGATCAACCCCAACGACCTGCGCATCGACGTCTACCGGTCGTCGGGCCCCGGCGGCCAGTCCGTCAACACCACCGACTCCGCCGTGCGCATCACGCACATCCCGACCGGGGTCGTGGCCTCCTGCCAGAACGAGAAGAGCCAGCTGCAGAACAAGGAGCAGGCACTGCGTATCCTGCGCTCCAGGCTGCTCGCCATGGCGCAGGAGGAGGCGGAGAGGGAGGCCGCCGACGCCCGCCGCAGCCAGGTCCGCACCGTCGACCGCTCCGAGAAGATCCGTACGTACAACTTCCCGGAGAACCGCATCTCGGACCACCGCATCGGCTTCAAGGCGTACAACCTGGACCAGGTTCTGGACGGCGACCTCGACGCGGTGATCCAGGCCTGTGTCGACGCGGACTCGGCCGCCAAGCTCGCAGCCGCGTAACTCACGTACGAGTACTTCCGGAGGACCAGCGTGAACCTGCTGCTCTTGGAGGTGGCCCAGGCCACCCAGCGGCTGGCCGACGCCGGCGTGCCCTCGCCGCGCACCGACGCGGAGGAGCTCGCCGCGTTCGTGCACGGCGTCAAGCGCGGGGAGCTGCACTCCGTGAAGGACTCCGACTTCGACGCCCGGTACTGGGAGGTCGTCGCCCGCCGCGAGGCCCGAGAGCCGCTCCAGCACATCACCGGACGCGCCTACTTCCGCTACCTGGAGCTCCAGGTCGGCCCCGGCGTCTTCGTGCCCCGGCCGGAGACGGAGTCGGTGGTCGGCTGGGCCATAGACGCCGTACGCGCCATGGACGTCGTCGAGCCCTGCATCGTCGACCTGTGCACCGGCTCGGGCGCCATCGCGCTCGCCCTCGCCCAGGAGGTGCCGCGCTCGCGCGTGTACGCCGTGGAGCTGTCCGAGGACGCCCTGCGCTGGACCCGCAAGAACATGGAGGGGTCCAGGGTCGAGCTGCGCCAGGGCGACGCCCTGACGGCCTTCCCGGACCTCGACGGCCAGGTCGACCTGGTCATCTCCAACCCGCCGTACATCCCGCTCACCGAGTGGGAGTACGTCGCCCCGGAGGCCCGGGACCACGACCCGCAGATGGCCCTGTTCTCCGGCGAGGACGGCCTCGACCTGATCCGCGGCCTGGAGCGCACCGCGCACCGGCTGCTGCGCCCCGGCGGACTGGTCGTCGTCGAGCACGCCGACACCCAGGGCGGCCAGGTGCCCTGGATCTTCACCGAGGAGCGGGGCTGGGCCGACGCGGCCGACCACCCCGACCTCAACAACCGCCCGCGGTTCGCGACCGCCCGCAAGGCGCTGCCGTGAGCCCGCACCCCACTTCGACCCCGCAGCACGTGTACGAGGAGGCCCGCTAGACATGGCACGGCGATACGACACCAACGACGCGACCGACCGCGTGACCGGTCTGCGCGAGGCCGCGTCCGCAGTGCGCCGTGGCGAACTCGTGGTGCTGCCCACGGACACGGTGTACGGCATCGGCGCCGACGCGTTCTCGGCGGAGGCCGTCGGCGACCTGCTGGAGGCCAAGGGCCGGGGCCGCAACATGCCCAGCCCCGTCCTGATCGGCTCCCCGAACACGCTGCACGGGCTGGTCACCGACTTCTCCGAGCAGGCCTGGGAGCTGGTCGACGCCTTCTGGCCGGGTGCCCTCACGCTGGTCGCCAAGCACCAGCCGTCGCTCCAGTGGGACCTCGGGGAGACCCGCGGCACGGTCGCGGTGCGGATGCCGCTGCACCCCGTCGCCATCGAGCTGCTCACCGACGTCGGCCCGATGGCGGTGTCGTCGGCCAACCTCACCGGCCACCCGGCGCCGGAGGACTGCGACGCCGCCCAGGCGATGCTCGGCGACTCCGTCTCCGTCTACCTCGACGGCGGCCCCACCCCCGGCATCGTCCCGTCGTCCATCGTGGACGTCACCCGCGAGGTGCCCGTGCTGCTGCGCGCGGGTGCGCTGTCCGCGGAGGAGCTGCGGAAGGTCGTACCCGACCTCGAGGTGGCGAATTGACGGCCCCTGAAGCGGGGCGCGGCATAGGCAGCGGGGCACGTGCGGCCGAGGAGACGACCACGTTCGGCTTCCCGCGGGACAGCTTCCGCATCCTCCACGTCAGCACCGGCAACGTGTGCCGCTCGCCCATCACCGAGCGGCTGACCCGGCATTTCGTGCACGAGCGGCTCGGTGTGCTGGGCGGCCCCCTCATCGTGGAGAGCGCGGGCACCTGGGGCCACGAGGGCGCGCCGATGGAGGCCAACGCCGAGACGGTGCTGGCGGAGTTCGGCGCGGACACCTCCGGCTTCGTGGGGCGCGAGCTGCTGGACGAGCACGTGATCCGCGCGGACCTGGTGCTGACGGCGACCCGGGACCACCGGGCCCAGGTCATCTCCATGGGCCACTCGGCGGGGCTGCGGACCTTCACCCTGAAGGAGTTCACCCGGCTGGTGAACGCCATCGACCCGGCGACCCTGCCACCGCTGGAGGAGGGCGTGGTCGCGCGTGCGCGCGCGCTGGTGCGGGCGGCGGCGGCGCTGCGCGGGTGGCTGCTGGCGCCCACGGCGGAGGCGGACGAGGTGTACGACCCGTACGGGGCGCCGCTGACGTTCTTCCGGTCGATCGGGGACGAGATACACCAGGCGCTGGATCCGGTGGTGACGGCGCTGACGGGGGTCGCGGCGCGGGCGTAGGCGGACGTCGGGGGCCGCCGGCGGGCGGCGCGGGGCCGGATGACCGTCCACGGCGGCGCGGAACGCGCACCGGGCCTACATTGGGACGTACGTCACCGTCGACGCATGCCCGGAGCGCACCATGTCGGTCACCCATGTCCTCGAGGCCGATACCGATGTCCTGCGGAGGCAGGACCCGGAGCTGGCCGAGATCCTGCTCGCCGAACGCCACCGGCAGTCGACGACCCTCCAGCTGATCGCGGCCGAGAACTTCACCTCGCCGGCCGTGCTGGCCGCGCTCGGCTCACCGCTCGCCAACAAGTACGCCGAGGGCTACCCGGGCGCCCGGCACCACGGCGGCTGCGAACTCGTCGACATCGCCGAGCGCCTCGCCGTGGAGCGTGCCAAGACGCTGTTCGGCGCCGAGCACGCCAATGTGCAGGCGCACTCGGGCTCGTCCGCGGTGCTCGCCGCGTACGCCGCCCTGCTCCGGCCCGGCGACACCGTCCTGGCGCTCGGCCTGCCGCACGGCGGCCACCTCACCCACGGCTCGCCCGCCAACTTCTCCGGCCGCTGGTTCGACTTCATCGGTTACGGCGTGGACGCCGAGACCGGGCTCATCGACCACGAGCAGGTGCGCACCCTGGCCCGTGCGCACCGGCCCAAGGCGATCGTGTGCGGCTCGATCGCCTACCCCCGCCACATCGACCACGCCTTCTTCCGCGAGGTCGCCGACGAGGTCGGTGCCTATCTCATCGCGGACGCCGCCCACCCGATCGGCCTGGTCGCCGGGGGAGCCGCGCCCAGTCCGGTGCCGTACGCCGACATCGTCTGCGCCACCACGCACAAGGTGCTGCGCGGTCCGCGCGGCGGCATGATCCTGTGCGGGAGCGAACTGGCCGAGCGGGTCGACCGGGCCGTGTTCCCGTTCACGCAGGGCGGCGCACAGATGCACACCATCGCCGCCAAGGCCGTCGCCTTCGGCGAGGCGTCGACCGAGGCGTTCGCCGGGTACGCCCATCGGGTGGTCGCCAACGCCCGGGCCCTGGCCGCGGGCCTGGCCGCCGAGGGCCTGGTCGTCACCACCGGCGGCACGGACACCCATCTGCTGACCGCCGACCCGGCCCCGCTCGGCGTCGACGGGCGCACCGCGCGGGGGCGGCTGGCGGCGGCCGGGCTGGTCCTGGACTGCTGCGCGCTGCCCCACGCCGACGCCCGTGGCCTGCGCCTGGGCACCGCGGCGGTGACCACGCAGGGCATGGGGGAGGGGGAGATGGGCACCATCGCGCGGCTGCTCGCCGGAGTGCTCAGCGGGGATACCGAGGCCGCCGAGGCGAGGGAGACGGTGCGGGATCTGACCGCGGCCTTTCCGCCGTATCCGGGCTGAACCCGGGTATGCGCACTGGCGTGCACAGGCACACGTGCAACCATCGTCGCTACCCGGAAGTCTCCACACGTATGCGCGCCTCGCTAGGGTGTGGGGCTGAGATGGCCAGCGAGACCTGTGGGGAAGCCCGTGCGTGAATACCTGCTGACGCTCTGCATCACGGCCGCGGTGACGTACCTGCTGACCGGGCCGGTGCGGAAGTTCGCGATCGTGGCAGGGGCGATGCCGCAGATCCGGGCCCGGGACGTGCACCGGGAGCCGACGCCGCGGCTCGGCGGGATCGCGATGTTCTTCGGCCTGTGCGCGGGCATGCTGGTCGCCGACCACCTCACCAACCTCAGCGAGGTCTTCGAGCGGTCGAACGAGCCGCGCGCGCTGTTGTCCGGAGCGGCCGTGATCTGGCTGATCGGCGTCCTGGACGACAAGTTCGAGATCGACGCCCTGATCAAGCTGGGCGCCCAGATGATCGCCGCGGGCGTGATGGTGGTGCAGGGTCTGACGATCCTGTGGCTGCCCATTCCCGGCGTGGGCAACGTGGCGCTGACCCAGTGGCAGGGCACGCTGCTGACGGTGGCGCTGGTGGTCATCACCATCAACGCGGTCAACTTCGTCGACGGCCTGGACGGTCTCGCGGCCGGCATGGTGTGCATCGCTTCGGCGGCGTTCTTCATGTACGCCTACCGGATCTGGTACTCGTACGGGATCGAGGCCGCCGCCCCGGCCACGCTGTTCGCCGCGATTCTGATGGGCATGTGCGTGGGCTTCCTGCCGCACAACATGCACCCGGCGCGGATCTTCATGGGCGACTCGGGCTCGATGCTGATCGGCCTGGTGCTGGCGGCGGGCGCGATCTCGGTCACCGGGCAGGTCGATCCGGACGCGATGAAGCTGTTCTCCGGCTCCGAGCGCAACACCGTGCACCAGATGGTGCCGGTCTACATCCCGCTGCTGATGCCGCTGACCATCATCGCCATCCCGGCCGCCGACCTGATCCTGGCCATCGTGCGGCGCACCTGGCGCGGTCAGTCGCCGTTCGCCGCGGACCGGGGGCATCTGCACCACCGGCTGCTGGAGGTCGGGCACTCGCACAGCCGCGCGGTGCTGATCATGTACTTCTGGTCGGCGCTGATCGCCTTCGGGGCGCTGGCCTACTCCGTGAACTCGGCGTCGATGTGGATCGTGCTCGGCGTGGTCTTCCTCAGCGCGGTCGGGCTCGTGCTGCTCCTGCTGCCGCGGTTCGCGCCGCGCACTCCGCGCTGGGCCGAACGTCTGGTCCCGCCGCGCTACCGGCGTCGCCGGGCGGTCTCCGCGGAGCCGGCGGCCACGGCCGCGGCGCAGGACGTTCCGGCCGAGGCCGCCGAGGACGCCGAGGACGCAGCCGAGACCGACAAGGCCGGGCGGGACGACCGCGAGCCGGTGCCGGCCGGGGTCTCAGGCGTCTCCGGTGTCAACGGCGCAACGGCAGTCGGCCCCCGTTCACGGCTGCCAAGGTAAGAATCTGACGAGAGCATTGCCAACTCGTGGGAAGCTCCTGGGACAACCCTGGGGAGCGAAGCGCCGCATTACCAGACAAATCGGCGCTGTAACAGCTCAAACGCGCACTGTCACTCTCATGTGTGACAGTTGGCACACCGCCAGGTAAAGACCTCATCAAATAGTTTGTGATACGGTTCACGAGAACCCCCCGGATAGCCGATGGACCGCAGTGCGACGGTCTCCTCGGCGTGAGGACCCCACTCAGCCCGGGACTACGCTCGTCCATGACGACACCCCTGCCCCCTGTGTGAAAAGCGGAGTTGCCGCCATGCCGTCCAACGACGTCCGGACCCTGGCCCAGGCCGCCGTGCCCACGGCTGCCGCCGGCGCGATCGCCGCCGTCGTCAGTGCAGTGGTCGTCGGCGGTAAGGGGGCGATCGGAGCCGTCGTCGCGACGCTGGTGGTCATCCTCTTCATGGGCCTCGGTCTCTACGTACTGCAGCGCACCGCCAAATCGCTTCCGCACCTGTTCCAGGCGATGGGCCTGATGCTCTACGCGGCTCAGATCCTGCTGCTGTTCGTCTTCCTCGCCGCGTTCAAGAACACGACGTTGTTCCACCCCCGGTCCTTCGCGATCACATTGGTCGTCGGCACCCTCGTGTGGATCGCCGCGCAGACGCGCGCCCACATGAAGGCCAAGATTCTCTACGTCGAGCCCGACTCGAAAAGCGACAAGCCCGGAAAGACGGGGCACTCGTCGTGAGGGGTAGGGCCGGGATAAGGGCGGGTGGGAGATCCTGCTATCGTCCGGTGCCAACTGCGGCATCGCGGGCGCGGGCATCCGAGCTGACGCCTGCTCATTCGCGAGGCGAGATGCCCCACAGCCGCCCCCACATCCGTAACACCAGTCCCGTGCCGAACCGCGGCCGTGCGCCGCGCCGACACAACGAGGTTGCCGTACCCATGCGCCACGATGAAGGAGCCCGCGGTGAGTGCTGACCCGACGCAGGTGCTCGCCTTCGAGACCGACTGCCACATCTTCGATGGCTGCGGCTTCGCCGAGGTCTCCCCGGGCCTGCATTCGTTCCTGTTCCAGCCTCTCTGGGGCGACGGAGACAGCAACCTGTACTTCAACAAGCCGATGCTGCTGGCGCTGCTCGGCTCGATCATCATCGTCGGCTTCTTCTGGGCCGCCTTCCGCAAGCCGCAGGTCGTACCCGGCAAGCTCCAGATGGTCGCGGAGGCCGGTTACGACTTCATCCGGCGCGGAGTCGTCTACGAGACCATCGGCAAGAAGGAAGGCGAGAAGTACGTCCCGCTGGTCGTCTCGCTGTTCTTCTTCGTCTGGATGATGAACCTCTGGTCGATCATCCCGGTCGCCCAGTTCCCGGTCACCTCGATCATCGCCTATCCGCTGGTCCTGGCCTTGATCGTCTACGTCACCTGGGTGGCGCTGACCTTCAAGCGGCAGGGTTTCGTCGGCTTCTGGAAGAACGTCACCGGCTACGACAAGTCGCTCGGTGCGGTGCTGCCGCTGGCCATGCTGATCGAGCTCTTCTCGAACCTGCTGATCCGCCCGTTCACGCACGCGGTGCGACTCTTCGCGAACATGTTCGCCGGTCACACCCTGCTGGTGCTGTTCACCATCGCCAGCTGGTACCTGCTGAACGGCATCGGCATCGCCTACGCGGGCGTCTCGTTCGTGATGGTCCTGGTGATGACCGCTTTCGAGCTGTTCATCCAGGCGCTGCAGGCCTACGTGTTCGTCCTGCTGACCTGCACCTACATCCAGGGCGCGCTGGCCGAGCACCACTGAGCACAGCGCCCGTCCCGCCCTCAACAAGTCGTCCGGTGGCCAACCCCCACCGGTCCGTAAAGGAAAAGGAAGAACTGGCATGTCCCAGACCCTTGCTGCCGTCGAAGGTTCCCTCGGTTCCATCGGTTACGGTCTCGCCGCCATCGGCCCCGGCGTCGGCGTCGGCATCATCTTCGGTAACGGCACCCAGGCCCTGGCCCGTCAGCCCGAGGCGGCCGGCCTGATCCGCGCCAACCAGATCCTCGGCTTCGCCTTCTGTGAGGCGCTGGCGCTGATCGGTCTGGTCATGCCGTTCGTCTACGGCTACTGATCGCTGATCCACGACCAGCCGACTAGACGAAAGGCACACCCATGAGCCAGCTGCTCACGATCGCGGCAGAGGAGCAGAACCCCCTCATCCCGCCGATCCCCGAGCTTGTCATCGGCCTGATCGCCTTCGTCATCGTCTTCGGCTTCCTCGCCAAGAAGCTGCTCCCGAACATCAACAAGGTTCTGGAACAGCGTCGCGAGGCCATCGAGGGCGGTATCGAGAAGGCCGAGGCCGCGCAGACCGAGGCCCAGAGCGTCCTCGAGCAGTACAAGGCCCAGCTCGCCGAGGCCCGGCACGAGGCCGCGCGCCTGCGCCAGGAGGCGCAGGAGCAGGGCGCCGCGCTCATCGCCGAGATGCGCGCGGAGGGCCAGCGGCAGCGTGAGGAGATCATCGCCGCCGGTCACGCCCAGATCGAGGCCGACCGCAAGGCCGCTGCCTCGGCGCTGCGCCAGGACGTCGGCAAGCTCGCCACCGATCTGGCCGGCAAGCTGGTCGGCGAGTCCCTCGAGGACCACGCCCGGCAGAGCCGCGTCATCGACCGGTTCCTCGACGAGCTCGACGCCAAGTCGACGACGGCCGAGGCGGCCCGATGAGTGGCATGCACGGAGCGAGCCGCGAGGCCCTGGCAGCCGCACGTGAGCGTCTCGACGCGCTGACGGACTCCACGTCCGTGGACGCGGGCTCGCTCGCCGACGAGCTGGCCGCCGTCACCGCGCTGCTCGACCGCGAGGTGTCGCTGCGTCGGGTCCTCACCGACCCGGCGCAGGCCGGTGAGGCCAAGGCCGAGCTGGCGCAGCGTCTGCTCGGCACCCAGGTCGGCGGTGCGACCGTCGACCTGGTGGGCGGCATGGTGCGCTCCCGCTGGTCGCAGTCGCGCGACCTGGTGGACGCGCTGGAGGAGCTGGCGAACACCGCCGACCTCACCGCCGCGCAGCAGGCCGGCACGCTCGACGACGTCGAGGACGAGCTGTTCCGGTTCGGCCGGATCGTCTCCTCCAGCACCGAGCTGCGGGCCGCGCTGACCAGTCGCCGGGCCGGGACCCCCGCCAAGAGCGAGCTGCTGCGCAGCCTGCTCGGCGGCAGGGCCAAGCCGGTCACCGAGCGTCTGGTGACGCGTCTTGTGACCGTGCCGCGGGGACGTAGCCTGGAGACGGGACTCGAGTCCCTGTCCAGGCTCGCCGCCGACCGCCGGGACCGCATGGTCGCCGTCGTCACGTCGGCGGTGCCGCTGAGCGACGCGCAGAAGCAGCGCCTGGGCGCTGCCCTCGCCAAGCTCTACGGCCGTCCCATGCACCTCAACCTGGACGTGGACCCCGAGGTCCTCGGTGGGATCCGGGTGCAGGTCGGTGACGAGGTCATCAACGGCTCCATCGCCGACCGCCTCGAGGACGCCGGCCGCCGCCTGGCGGGCTAGCGGTCACGCGGCGGGCGCGCGCCAACCGAACAAGCAGTACGTACTTACGGCCCTGGTTGGGCCGTGCAGAGGATGCAAAGTTTCTGGGGGGAGCCCCCAGATCCCCCAAAGAAACTTCGGGCCCAACAAGGAGAGCAGGGAACCCAGATGGCGGAGCTCACGATCCGGCCGGAGGAGATCCGGGACGCGCTGGAGAACTTTGTCCAGTCGTACAAGCCGGACGCGGCCTCGCGCGAGGAGGTCGGTACGGTCACCCTTGCCGGCGACGGCATCGCGAAGGTCGAGGGTCTGCCCTCGGCCATGGCCAACGAACTGCTGAAGTTCGAGGACGGCACCCTCGGTCTCGCCCTCAACCTCGAGGAGCGCGAGATCGGCTGCGTCATCCTCGGTGAGTTCAGCGGTATCGAGGAGGGACAGCCGGTCAGCCGTACCGGCGAGGTCCTCTCCGTAGCGGTGGGCGAGGGCTACCTCGGCCGCGTGGTCGACCCCCTCGGCAACCCGATCGACGGTCTCGGCGAGATCGAGACCTCGGGTCGTCGCGCCCTCGAGCTGCAGGCCCCCACGGTCATGCAGCGCAAGTCGGTGCACGAGCCGATGGAGACCGGCTACAAGGCCGTCGACGCGATGACCCCGATCGGCCGCGGTCAGCGTCAGCTGATCATCGGTGACCGCCAGACCGGCAAGACCGCCCTGGCCGTCGACACGATCATCAACCAGCGCGACAACTGGCGCACCGGCGACCCGAAGAAGCAGGTCCGCTGCATCTACGTCGCCATCGGCCAGAAGGGCTCGACCATCGCGTCGGTCCGCCGCGCGCTGGAGGAGAACGGCGCGCTGGAGTACACGACCATCGTCGCCGCCCCGGCCTCGGACCCGGCCGGCTTCAAGTACCTGGCGCCGTACACCGGTTCGGCCATCGGCCAGCAGTGGATGTACGAGGGCAAGCACGTCCTGATCATCTTCGACGACCTGTCGAAGCAGGCCGACGCCTACCGCGCCGTGTCGCTGCTGCTGCGCCGCCCGCCGGGCCGCGAGGCCTACCCGGGTGACGTCTTCTACCTGCACTCCCGCCTGCTGGAGCGCTGCGCCAAGCTCTCCGACGAGATGGGTGCCGGTTCGATGACCGGTCTGCCGATCGTCGAGACCAAGGCCAACGACGTCTCGGCGTTCATCCCGACCAACGTCATCTCCATCACCGACGGCCAGTGCTTCCTGGAGTCGGACCTGTTCAACGCCGGTCAGCGCCCCGCGCTGAACGTCGGTATCTCCGTCTCCCGAGTCGGTGGTTCCGCGCAGCACAAGGCGATGAAGCAGGTCTCCGGCCGTCTGCGCGTGGACCTCGCCCAGTTCCGTGAGCTGGAGGCGTTCGCCGCCTTCGGTTCCGACCTGGACGCCGCGTCCAAGGCGCAGCTGGAGCGCGGTCAGCGCATGGTCGAGCTGCTGAAGCAGGACCAGTACCAGCCGATGGCCACCGAGGACCAGGTCGTCTCCGTCTGGGCCGGCACCACCGGCAAGATGGACGACGTCCCGGTCTCCGACATCCGCCGCTTCGAGAAGGAGCTCCTGGAGTACCTGCACCGCAAGGAGCAGGGCCTCATGACCTCCATCCGGGAGGGCGGCAAGATGTCCGACGACACCCTCCAGGCCGTCGGCGACGCGATCGCGGAGTTCAAGAAGCAGTTCGAGACCGGCGACGGCAAGCTGCTCGGCGAGGACGCTCCGGCCGCTGCCGCCAAGTGACGTAAGGAAGGACCTGACTCATGGGAGCCCAGCTCCGGGTCTACAAGCGTCGCATCCGATCCGTCACCGCGACCAAGAAGATCACGAAGGCGATGGAGATGATCGCCGCCTCGCGCGTCGTCAAGGCGCAGCGCAAGGTGGCGGCCTCCACGCCGTACGCGACCGAGCTCACCCGGGCGGTCACGGCGGTCGGCACGGGTTCCACCACCCGGCACCCGCTCACCACCCAGGCCGAGACGGTCACCCGGTCCGCGGTGCTGCTGCTGACGAGCGACCGCGGTCTGGCCGGTGCCTTCAACTCCAATGCCATCAAGCAGGCGGAGCAGCTCACCGAGCGGCTCGAGCGCGAGGGCAAGGAGGTCGTCGTCTACATCGTCGGCCGGCGCGGCGTGGCGCACTACAACTTCCGTGAGCGCAAGATCGCGGAGTCGTGGGGCGGCTTCACCGACCAGCCCTCGTACGCGGACGCCAAGAAGGTCGCGGCCCCGCTGATCGAGGCCATCGAGACGGACACCGCGGACGGCGGCGTGGACGAGCTCCACATCGTCTACACGGAGTTCGTGTCGATGATGACGCAGACCGCGGTCGGTGAGCGGCTGCTGCCGCTCAGCCTCGACGAGGTCGCGGGGGAGACGACCGCCAAGGACGAGATCCTTCCGCTGTACGACTTCGAGCCGTCGGCCGAGGACGTCCTCGACGCCCTGCTGCCGCGGTACGTCGAGAGCCGGATCTACAACGCGCTGCTTCAGTCGGCCGCCTCCAAGCACGCCGCCACGCGGCGCGCGATGAAGTCGGCCACCGACAACGCGGGCGAGCTGATCAACACGCTCTCCCGTCTTGCCAACGCGGCCCGCCAGGCCGAAATCACCCAGGAAATCAGCGAGATCGTCGGTGGCGCGAGCGCCCTGGCCGACGCGACCGCGGGGAGTGACAAGTAATGACCACCACTGTTGAGCCGACCGCTGCGGCGGGCGTGGCCACCGGCCGCGTCGCGCGGGTCATCGGCCCGGTCGTCGACGTGGAGTTCCCCGTCGACGCGATGCCGGAGATCTACAACGCCCTGCACGTCGAGGTCGCCGACCCGGCGAACGCGGGTGAGAAGAAGACGCTGACCCTGGAGGTCGCCCAGCACCTGGGTGACGGCCTGGTCCGCACCATCTCCATGCAGCCCACCGACGGCCTGGTCCGCCAGGCCCCGGTCGTCGACACCGGCGACGGCATCACCGTCCCGGTCGGCGACTTCACCAAGGGCAAGGTGTTCAACACCCTCGGTGAGGTGCTGAACGTCGACGAGAAGCACACGGGCGAGCGCTGGTCCATCCACCGCAAGGCCCCGAACTTCGACGAGCTCGAGTCGAAGACCGAGATGTTCGAGACCGGCGTCAAGGTCATCGACCTGCTGACCCCGTACGTCAAGGGCGGCAAGATCGGTCTGTTCGGCGGCGCCGGCGTCGGCAAGACGGTGCTCATCCAGGAGATGATCTACCGCGTCGCCAACAACCACGACGGTGTGTCGGTGTTCGCCGGTGTCGGTGAGCGCACCCGTGAGGGCAACGACCTCATCGACGAGATGACCGAGTCGGGCGTCATCGACAAGACCGCCCTGGTCTTCGGCCAGATGGACGAGCCCCCGGGCACCCGTCTGCGCGTCGCGCTGGCCGGCCTCACCATGGCCGAGTACTTCCGTGACGTCCAGAAGCAGGACGTGCTGTTCTTCATCGACAACATCTTCCGCTTCACCCAGGCCGGTTCCGAGGTCTCGACCCTGCTCGGCCGCATGCCCTCCGCGGTGGGCTACCAGCCGAACCTGGCCGACGAGATGGGTCTCCTCCAGGAGCGCATCACCTCGACCCGCGGTCACTCGATCACCTCGATGCAGGCGATCTACGTCCCCGCGGACGACCTGACCGACCCGGCCCCGGCCACCACCTTCGCCCACCTCGACGCGACGACGGTTCTCTCCCGTCCGATCTCCGAGAAGGGCATCTACCCGGCCGTGGACCCGCTGGACTCCACGTCCCGGATCCTGGACCCGCGCTACATCTCGCAGGACCACTACAACGCGGCCATGCGTGTGAAGAACATCCTGCAGAAGTACAAGGACCTGCAGGACATCATCGCGATCCTCGGTATCGACGAGCTCGGCGAGGAGGACAAGCTGGTCGTCCAGCGTGCCCGCCGCGTGGAGCGCTTCCTGTCCCAGAACACCCACGTCGCCAAGCAGTTCACCGGTGTGGACGGCTCGGACGTGCCGCTGGACGAGTCGATCGCCGCGTTCAACGCGATCTGCGACGGTGAGTACGACCACTTCCCGGAGCAGGCGTTCTTCATGTGCGGTGGTCTCGAGGACCTGAAGAAGAACGCGAAGGAGCTGGGCGTCTCCTGAGCATCGCGCTCTTGGTGAGGGGGCGGGCACCGTCCCGCCCCCTCTGCCACGCCCATTAGACTTGTAACCAACACCCGGCAGAACCGCCGGGTGGTGACCCGAGGAGCCACCTTGGCTGCTGAGCTGCACGTCGCGCTGGTCGCGGCCGACCGAGAGGTCTGGTCCGGCGAGGCCACCCTGGTCGTCGCGCGCACCACGTCCGGCGACATCGGCGTCATGCCCGGTCACCAGCCGCTGCTCGGTGTGCTGGAGTCGGGCCCGGTGACCATCCGTACGAGTGACGGTGGGACGGTCGTCGCCGCGGTGCACGGCGGTTTCATCTCGTTCGCGGACAACAAGCTGTCGCTGCTGGCCGAGATCGCCGAGCTGTCGGACGAGATCGATGTCCAGCGCGCGGAGCGG
This sequence comes from Streptomyces hamibioticus, assembly GCF_047946815.1. Lineage (NCBI taxonomy): Bacteria > Bacillati > Actinomycetota > Actinomycetes > Kitasatosporales > Streptomycetaceae > Streptomyces > Streptomyces hamibioticus. The sequence goes on along the minus strand of NZ_JBKKQY010000001.1, from coordinate 2,336,904 downwards.
GAGCTCGAGCGCGCGAAGGCGGAGGGCGACGCCCACGCCGAGCGTCGTGCGGACGTCCGACTGCGCGCGGCGGCGGCGCGCTGACCCATGGGGCCGGCTCCCGGGGCCGTTAGGCTCTGGGGGAGCCGTGCTTTGACGTGACTCAGCCGCGGCTGGGACCGGAGTGATCCGGACCCGGTCGCGGCTGAGCCGGATGTGGGACTTTTTTCCGTTCCGTTACCTAGGAGACGAGGAGGTCGGTGCCGATGGTCCTCGCTCTGACTGTGTGCGGAATCGTCGTCGCCCTCGTGGTGGTGGGACTGTTCGTCTTCGGTCTGCGCCGCCGGCTGATCCAGCGCTCGGGCGGCACCTTCGACTGCTCCCTGCGCTGGGACGCCCCGAAGGAGGGCGACGGCAACGGCAAGGGGTGGGCCTACGGCGTGGCCCGGTACAACGGCGACCGCGTCGAGTGGTACCGCGTCTTCTCGTACTCGCCCCGCCCGCGCCGGGTCCTGGAGCGCTCCGCGATCGAGGTGGCCGGCCGCCGCGTCCCCGAGGGCGAGGAGGAGCTGGCGCTGCTCTCCGACTCCGTGGTCCTCGCCTGTCTGCACCGGGGCACGCGTCTGGAGCTGGCGATGAGCGAGGACGCGCTGACCGGATTCCTCGCGTGGCTGGAGGCCGCCCCGCCCGGACAGCGGGTGAACGTGGCGTAGCCCCGTCCCCCTCCCCTGACGCGGTGCGGGGAAGGGCGAACGGGGCTCGAGACGTGCCGGGTGCTACTTCAGACCGCTGTCGATGGCGCTCACCAGCTCGCCGTTGGCGGTGTCACCGCTGAACTCCCAGAAGAAGGCACCGCCCAGGCCCTGCCGCTCGGCCCAGTCCATCTTCGACTTGACGGTCGCCGGGGTGTCGTACGACCACCAGTTGGTGCCGCAGTGCGCGTACGCGGTGCCGGCGATCGTGCCGGTGGCCGGGCAGCTGTTCTTCAGGACCTTGTAGTCCTCGATGCCCTGCTCGTACGTGCCCGCCGCCGGGCCGGTCGCGGTGCCGCCGGGCGCGGACTGGGTCACGCCGGTCCAGCCGCGGCCGTAGAAGCCGATGCCGAGCAGCAGCTTGGCGGCCGGGACGCCCTTGGCCCTGAACTTCGCGATCGCCTCGGCGGAGTTGAAGCCCTGCTGCGGGATGCCGGCGTACGAGGTCAGCGGCGAGTGCGGAGCGGTCGGGCCGTTCTTCGCCCAGGCGCCGAAGAAGTCGTACGTCATCACGTTGTACCAGTCGATGTACTGCGCGGCGGCGCCGTAGTCGGCGGCGTCGATCTTGCCGCCGTCGGTGGCATCGGCGGTGACGGCCGCGGTGACCAGGTCGTTGCCGAACTGGGCGCGCATCGCCTTCATCATGGTGCTGAAGGCGTTCGGGGCGCTGGTCGTGTCACAGCTCAGACCGCAGGCGTTGGGGTACTCCCAGTCCAGGTCGATGCCGTCGAAGACGTCGGCCCAGCGCGGGTCCTCCACCAGGTCGTGGCAGGACTTGGCGAAGGCGGCCGGGTTCTTCACGGCGTCGGGGAAGCCGCCGGACCAGGTCCAGCCGCCGAACGACCACAGCACCTTGATGTGCGGGTACTGGGCCTTCAGCTTGCGCAGCTGGTTGAAGTTGCCGCGCAGCGGCTGGTCCCAGGTGTCGGCCTTGCCGTCGACGGACTGGTCGGCGGTGTAGGCCTTGTCGTAGTCGGCGTAGGCGTCGCCGATGGTGCACTTGCCACCCTGGACGTTGCCGAAGGCGTAGTTGATGTGCGTGATCTTCTCGGCGGAGCCGGAGGTGACCAGGTTCTTCACGTGGTAGTTGCGCCCGTAGACGCCCCAGTTGGTGAAGTAGCCGAGCTTGACCTCGTCGCCGGGGCCCGGGTTGCCGCCGCCGCCGTCGCCGCCGGTGGTGGTGACCTTGACGGCGCCGCTGACCGGGCCGGTCTGGTCGGCGGTGTCGCGGGCCTGGACGGTGTAGGAGTAGTCGGTGCCCTTGGTGAGGCCGGTGTCCGTGTGCGAGGTGCCGGTCACGGTGGCGACCTTGGCGCCGTCGCGCAGGACGTCGTAGTTCTTGATGCCCTTGTCGTCGGTCGCCGCCGACCAGGACAGCTTCACCGAGGTGTCGGTGATGTTCGAGGCGGTGGGGGTGCCGGGCGCGGAGGGGGCCTTGTCGCCGGGGACGGAGCCGCCGTCGCAGGAGCCGCCGTTGAGCTTGCAGCCGGACGGGGAGCCGGAGCCGGAGCCGTTGAAGCCGAAGGAGACCGAGGCGCCGGGCGAGAGGGTGCCGTTCCAGCCGACGTTCTTGGCGGTCCAGTGGTCACCGGAGTTGGTGACCGTGGCGTCCCAGGCGGAGGTGACCTTGGTGCCGGCGGGGAAGTCCCACTCGACGGTCCAGGAGCTGAGGGTGGTGGTGCCGGTGTTCTTCACCGTCCACTTGCCCTCGAAGCCGGAGCCCCAGTCCTGGGTCTTGGTGTAGGTGGCCGTCGCGCTCGTGGCGGCCTGGGCGGGGCTGGCGAGGCCGACGAGGCCGGCGAGGGGGAGGGCGAGGGTCGCGACCGCTGCCGCGGCTTTGTGTCTGAAGCGCACGTTGCGCCTCCTTATGGGGAAACCTATGGGGAGGTTGTTGTGGGCATGACTGAGCCTTCATGCCCGAGTGCCGCGAGAATAGAAAGGTCTGGACCATCGGTCAATAGGTCTGGACCACTGCTTCCCGGTTTCGGCTAGATCCCCAACTCCTGCGCCATCACCGCCGCTTGCACCCGGCTGCGCAGCCCCAGCTTCCCCAGCAGGCGGCTGACGTGCGTCTTCACCGTCGCCTCGGCCATGTCCAGCCGCTCGGCGACCGCCGCGTTGGACAGCCCCTCGCCGAGGCAGGACAGCACCTCGCGTTCGCGCCGGGTCAGGTCCTTCAGAACGGCCGGGTCGGCGGCCGGCTCCCGGGCGGCGGGCTGCGCGGCGAACTCGGCGATCAGCCGCCGGGTGACCGCCGGGGCGACGATGCCCTCCCCGCCCGCCACCGTGCGCACGGCGGCGATCAGATCCCTCGCCTCCGCGTTCTTCAGCAGGAACCCGGCGGCACCGGCCCGCAGCGCCCCGAAGACGTACTCGTCGAGGTCGAAGGTGGTCAGCACGAGCACGTCGGCCAGCTTCTCGCCGACCACCCGCCGGGTCGCCGACACCCCGTCCAGGCGCGGCATCTGGACGTCCATCAGCACCAGGTCCGGCCGCAGCTCCCGGGCCAGCGCCACCGCCTGCTCGCCGTCGGCGGCCTCCCCGACCACCTCGATGTCGGGGGCGCTGCCCAGGATGAGCACCAGTCCGGCGCGGACGGCGGACTGGTCCTCGGCGACCAGCACGCGGATCATCTCTCAGTCTCCTTCGGTGAGGGGCAGTGCGGCGCGCACCGCCCAGATCTTGCCGTCCGCCGGGGCGGGAGCCGCGACCGGTCCGGCCTCGAACGTGCCGTGCAGCAGGGCGGCCCGCTCCCGCATGCCGACCAGCCCGGCACCGGAGCCGGGGGCCCGCGGTGCGTCCCGGCCGCCGTACGGGCTGGTCACCGCCACCTTCAGGACGCCGTCCGCGCGGGACAGCGACACGGCCACCGGACCCGACTCCGCGTGCTTGAGCGCGTTGGTGAGCGACTCCTGCACGATCCGGTAGGCGGCCAGCTCCACCGGCGCCGGCAGCCCCTCCCCGTGCGCCGCCTCCAGGGTGACGTCGAGCCCGTTGGCGCGGGCGGTGTCGACGAGGGTGCCGATGCTGTCGAGGGTGGGGGCGGCGGACGGTTCGGTGCCGCCGCCCGCGTCCCGCAGGATGCCGATCAGCCGCCGCATCTCGGCCAGCCCCTCGACGCTGTTCTCCCGGATGACGGTCAGCGCCTGCCGGGTCGTGCCGGGATCGTCCAGGGAGAGCGCGGCCGTGGAGTGGATGGCGATGGCGGAGAGGTGGTTGGCGACCAGGTCGTGCAACTCCCGGGCCATCCGCGAGCGTTCCGCGGTGACCGCCTGGACCCGGTCCATCTCGGCGAGCAGCGCCGTCTGCTCGGCCCGCAGCCGGGCGGCCTCGGCGGCCTCGCGGTGGCTGCGGACGATCAGGCCGGTGGAGGCGGGCGCGAACGACACGATCCCGACGGCCACCCCGATCAGCAGGGCCTCGGGCACCCGCCACATCGCGAACGGCACCACCGTCGCGACCACGGTGAGCAGCCCGGTGATCCGCGGGATGCGGCGGGCGGAGGTGGGCGGGCCGTACAGGACGGCCGCGTACGTCACGTCGGTGTACATCAGCACCGTGACCAGGCTGCCCTGCGTCATGGTGTCCGCGGCCAGCGCGGCCGTGGCGATCAGCAGCGCGGTGCGCGGGGCGGCCCGGCGCAGCACCTCGCAGCCCGCCATGACGGCGAGCGGGACCAGCAGCGGCCAGCGGCCGTCGAACAGCACGATCGGCTCGCCGGCCGGCCGGACGCCCAGGCCGATGCCCCACAGCAGCAGCCCGCCGAGCAGCCCGGCGGCCCCGACGTACACGTCGAAGCGGTGCGGGCGGGGGAGTCGTACGGCCATGGCCCCATCCAACACCGCGGGTGCGGCCGGCGCCTGATCCCGCGGAACGGTCCCCGACTGCATCTTTCGATGTATCCGGGGTTCGTCACCGGCGACGACGACTCCCGCACCTACGCACGGGAGCCTGAAAGGGTGACCGAGAGGAGCGAACCGTGATCGTCACCCTGATCATCGCCTGCGAGATCGGCTTCTGGGTGCTGCTGGCGGCGGGTCTGGCCTTCCGCTACGTGCTGAGGATGCCGCGCACCGGGCTGGCGCTGCTGCTCTGCGAGCCGCTGCTGGAGGTCGTGCTGCTCGTGGTCACCGCGATCGACCTGAAGAACGGCGCCGACCCGAGCTGGAAACACGGCCTGGCCGCGCTGTACATCGGCTACACGGTCGGTCACGGCCACCGCACGGTGAAGTGGCTCGACGGTCACGCGGCGCACCGCTTCGACGGCCGCCCGCTGGTGCGGCCGCCGCGCTACGGCATGGCCCGGGCCCGGTACGAGGGCAAGGTGTGGCTGGGCACGCTGGTCGGCGCCGCCGTGGCGACCGCGCTGCTCCAGCTCGCGATCTGGTACGTCGACGACCCGGGCCGCGTCACCTCGCTGGAGAGCTGGCGGGGCGCGGCCTGGCGGGCGGCCGGCATCCACGGCCTGATCGCGCTGTCCTACGCGGTCTGGCCCCGCAAGGCGCCGGTGGGCACGGATCCCGCCGCCTCCGGCGGGCCGGTGGAGTCCGGGCAGTCCGCGAGGAAGGACGGAGTACGCCGATGACCCGTGGGCCGAGGAACCTCGTGGAAGGGGCCGCGACGCCGGCCGTCGGCCTGGTGCTGTGGCTGACCACCGGTGACGTGGACGTTCCGGTGGTCACCCTGACCAAGGTCGGTCTGGTGCTGATGTGTCTCGGAGGGGCGCAGCTCGTGTGGGGGCTGTACCGGACGGTGCGGTCGGCGTCCTGAGGGCCGCGCCCCCAGGCCTTCCGGCGGAGCGCCTAGCGCTCGCCCCCCGGCACCCACAGCACGTCGCCGGCCTCCTTGTTCGCCGTGCGGGCCAGGATGAACAGCAGGTCCGACAGGCGGTTGAGGTAGGTCGCCGTCAGGGGGTTCATCGTCTCGCCGTGGACCTCCAGCGCCGCCCACGTCGAGCGCTCCGCCCGGCGGACCACCGTGCACGCCTGGTGCAGCAGGGCCGCGCCGGGCGTGCCGCCGGGCAGGATGAAGGAGCGCAGCTTCTCCAGTTCCGCGTTGAAGCGGTCGCAGTCCGCCTCCAGCCGGTCGATGTAGAACTGCTCCACCCGCAGCGGCGGGTACTCCGGATTCTCCGTGACCGGCGTCGACAGGTCCGCGCCCACGTCGAACAGGTCGTTCTGGACGCGGACGAGGACCTTGGCGACCTCCTCGTCCAGCCCGCCCAGCGCGATGGCGGTGCCGATCACCGCGTTCGCCTCGTTGGCGTCGGCGTACGCGGAGATCCTGAGATCGGTCTTGGGGACCCGGCTCATGTCGCCGAGGGCGGTGGTGCCCTGGTCGCCGGTCCGGGTGTAGATGCGCGTCAGGTTGACCATGCACCCAGCGTAGTTACGCCCCGTCCGTGCGGAACACGCGTGTGCCCACCGTCACGGCCAGCGCGGCGAAGCCGACGGCGACCAGGACCCCGTACAGCATGTGGGCGGTCGCGTAGTCGCCGACGTAGGCGTCCCGAACGGCGTCCACCAGGTAGCGGAACGGTACGAAGTGGGACAGCACGTCCAGCCACGCCGGTCCCAGGGTCATCGGCAGCATCAGTCCGGACAGCAGCATCGACGGCATCGTCAGGGCGTTGATCACGGGGCCGAACTCCTGCGGGGTGCGGACCTTCATCGCCAGCGCGTACGACAGCGAGGCGAGCGCGACGGTCAGCAGCGCGACGAACGCGAAGCCGATCAGGACGCCGGGCAGCGGTGCGCGCAGGCCCATCACCAGCGCGGCCAGCACCAGCAGGACCGCCTGGAAGACGAACACGGTGGCGTCCCGCAGCACCCGGCCCAGCAGCAGCGCCAGGCGGCTGACGGGGGTGACGCGCATGCGCTCGACCACGCCCGTGCTCTTCTCCAGAATGATCACGAATCCGGCGAAGGAGGCCCCGAACAGGCCCAGTTGCAGCAGCAGTCCGGGCACCAGCACCTGCCAGGAGCTGCCCCGTTCGCCGAGCGGCAGACCGGTGAGGAGCGGGCCGAAGAAAAGCAGGTACAGCAGCGGCATCAGGACGCCGAACAGCAGCGCGAACCGGGAGCGCAGGGACTGCCGCAGATAGCGGCCGTAGATGAGAGCGGTGTCGTGCAACAGCATGTGGGATCCCCCAAGGATCTTGTGCGGCGGCGCCGGGCGGCTCATACGGCGACGGGGGCGGCGTCGGCCGGGGAGGGGCCGCGGCCGGTGACGGCTAGGAACGTGTCCTGGAGCGAGGCGTCGACGGAGCCGCCGTACCGGAGCTTCAGCGCGCTCGGCGTGCCCTCGGCCGCCACCGTGCCCCGGTCGACGATCACCAGGCGGTCGGAGAGGGCGTCGGCCTCGTCGAGGTAGTGGGTGGTCAGGAAGACGGTCGTGCCGTGCTCGTCGCGCAGCCGGCGGACCAGGTCCCACAGGTCGGCGCGGCTGCCGGGGTCCAGACCGGTGGTCGGCTCGTCGAGGAACAGCACCTCGGGGCGGTGCGTCAGGGCCATCGCGATGTCCAGCCGGCGCCGCTGGCCGCCGGAGAGCGCGCCGCACCTGCGCTCCAGCAGGCCGGTGAGGTCCAGGTCGCGGGCCAGCTCCTCGGCGCGCCCGGCCGCCCGCGCCTTCGGCAGGCGGTACAGGCGGCCCTGGGTGATCAGCTCCTCCCGCACGGTGACCTGCGGGTCGGCGCCGCCGGACTGGGCCACGTAGCCGCAGACCGCGCGCACCCCGGCGGGGTCGCCGGCCAGGTCGTGGCCGGCGACGGTGGCCGCGCCGCCGGTGGGGGCGAGCAGGGTCGTGAGCATCCGCAGGGTGGTGGTCTTGCCGGCGCCGTTGGGGCCCAGGAAGCCGAGGATCTCCCCCTCGCGGACGGTCAGGTCGATGCCGCGCACGGCGTCCACCGTGCCGTGCTTGGTCCGGAACGTACGGGCCAGACCGGCCGTGCTGATGATTGCCATGACCCCAGAAAAACAGAGTCCCTGAAAATTTGCAATGAGACCAAGTTTTCATCGGCACCAACGAAGTTAGGATGTGGTCATGGCCGAGGGACTCAGGGAACGCAAGAAACGGCAGACCAGGCAGTACATCTCGGATGTCGCCACGGGCCTGTTCGTCGAGCGCGGCTTCGACGCCGTGACGGTCGCGGAGGTCGCGGACGCGGCGAACGTCTCCGTCAACACCGTCTACAACTACTTCCCGGCCAAGGAGGACCTCTTCCTCGACCGCTCCAAGGGCGTGGTCGACCGGCTCTCACGCTGGGTGCGGGGCCGGCGCGACGGCGAGTCCGCCGCCGCGGCCGTCCTGCGCGAGCTGCGCGAGGAGGTCCAGTCCGTCTCGCCCCGGATGGGACTGATCGACGGGTACGCGCAGTTCATGAAGGTCATCCAGGAATCCCCCGCGCTGCGCTCCCGGATGTGGGCCATCGGCCAGGAGGTCCTGCTCAACCTGGAGCGGACCCTGCGCGAGGAGACCGGTGCCGCGGACGACGACCCGCTGCCCGCCCTGATGGCCGGTCAGATCAACTGGCTGCACGGCACCCTGATGGCGACCATCGGGCAGCGCATGATCGCGGGCGGTGAACCCTCCGAGGTGTCCCGCCAGATGCTCGCGATGCTGGACGACATGGAGGAGCTGCTGAGCGAGAAGGTGCTCAACTACGCCGTACGTGGCGCGGAATGACCCCCCACGGTGTGATGTCCGTCATGTGAGACGTGACGCGCGTTACTAACCGGTCACACAGCCCCTCACGACCGCTAGTGTCCGCCCGAGAGAAGAAGGACAGCACGTATCAGGGGAGTCGCACAGTGGCACGGAAGCTCGCCGTCATCGGAGCCGGTCTCATGGGGTCCGGCATCGCCCAGGTATCCGCCCGGGCGGGCTGGGACGTCGTTCTGCGCGACGTCACCGACGAGGCGCTCAAGCGTGGCACGGACGGCATCAGGGCCTCGTACGACAAGTTCGTCGCCAAGGGCAAGCTGGCGGCGGAGGAGGCCGAGGCCGCCCTCGGCCGCATCACCGCGACCACCGACCTGGAGGCCGCCGCCGACGCGGACGTCGTCGTGGAGGCCGTCTTCGAGAAGCTCGAGGTCAAGCACGAGATCTTCCGGGCCCTCGACAAGCTGGTGAAGGACGAGGCCGTCCTCGCCTCCAACACCTCCGCCATCCCGATCACCAAGATCGCGGCCGTCACGGAGCGCCCGGAGCGCGTCGTCGGCACCCACTTCTTCTCGCCGGTGCCGATGATGCAGCTGTGCGAACTGGTGCGCGGCTACAAGACCAGCGACGAAACGCTCGCCACCGCGCGGGAGTTCGCCGAGTCGGTCGGCAAGACCTGCATCGTCGTCAACCGCGACGTCGCCGGCTTCGTCACCACCCGGCTCATCTCCGCCCTCGTCGTCGAGGCGGCCAAGCTCTACGAGTCGGGCGTCGCCACCGCCGAGGACATCGACGTGGCCTGCAAGCTGGGCTTCGGCCACGCCATGGGCCCCCTGGCCACCGCCGACCTGACGGGCGTGGACATCCTGCTGCACGCCACCGAGAACATCTACACCGAGTCCCAGGACGAGAAGTTCGCCCCGCCGGAGCTGATGCGCCGGATGGTGGACGCCGGTGACATCGGGCGCAAGAGCGGGCAGGGCTTCTACAAGCACTGAGTCCGCGCCGCCCCGGCGGCCACATCACACGCCGGGGTGAATTCGGTATCGGTTCGCTTACGGGCGGCAACCTCGACCCGTTGCACACAGTCAGAGGTTGCATCACCTCACCGCACGCCGAGCACCGGCACGACACCACACCGCGGAGCAAGAGACGCACGCACGGGAGCGCATATGCACATCAGGGGCGACCACGCCGAGCTGGTCGTCGGGGGCCGCCTCGACGTCCGGACCGCGGCGGACGCCCGTACGGTCCTGCACGCGGCCGTCGACGACGGAGTCGGCGACCTCGTGCTCGACCTGTCAGAACTGGACTCCTGGGACGCAACCGGACTCGGCGTGATCATGGGGGCCCACCGGCGGGCCGGCCGCTGCGGCAGGCGCCTGGTGCTGCGTGGCGTGCCGCCACAGATGCAGCGCCTGCTGGTGGCCACCCGGTTGCACCGGATCCTGGCCATCGAGGGCGGCATCGGGGTGGAAACCCTGCCACGGGTGTGACCCCCGGGCCGGTGTGCCCGGGGCGGACGGGGGGACTCGGACACCCCTCGGCGAACCACTCGTCGCGCGCAATCCTCACGAGACTGTGACGTCTCGGGCGACCCGGTACCCCGGGCTGTCGGAGATACTGAGCGAAGGTTTAGGGTCTGGCTGCCCGCTGCCTTGCAACCCTCGAGCGGGACCGGACCAGAAGCGACAGCGCGGTGTGCGGAAAACCGGGGGGTTGGACAGCACACGCCGCTTTTGGGGGGCTTGAACCTATGGACCCGAACAACCGGGGACCCGAGGAGTACGGCCAAGACGGCCAGGCGCCGCGCCCGCGCCCGCCCAGGGACCCCCTCACACCCGATCTCGGACAGCACGCGCCCGCACGCGCCCGCACGGTGCAGCTCATCTCCGGCGACTTCCTGCTGACCGTCAACCCCGTCGACGGCAGTGAGATAGAGGTCTGCCCGCCGGGAGAGCGGCCCGCCCCGCCCGGGAAGCTCACCGCCGCCGAACGCGCCGAGACGGCCCGCGCCGCCCGGCCGCCCGTCCCGGCCGGGCCGGTCGACCGGCCGGAGCTGCCGCTGCTGGCCCGTCAGGACGAACGCGAACGCCTGGTCCGCCTGCTCGCCCGCGGCCGCTCCGTACGCCTGACCGGCCCCGCCGGTTCCGGCCGCACCCGTCTGCTGGACACCGTCGCCGAGGACTGCGCCGACCTCGCGCCCGACGGCGTGGTGCGTCTCAACGGCTTCCGCCGCACGGCCGACGACCTGCTCCACGACCTCTTCCACGCCGTCCACCGCGCGCCCCTGCACCGCCCGGCCCGCGACGAACTGCTCGCCCAGGTCCGGGAGACCGGCGCGGTCGTGGTGGTGGACGACGCCGAACTCGGCGGCGCCGCGCTCGACGAACTGCTGGACGCCACCCCCGAGTGCGCGTTCCTGTTCGGCACCACCCCCGACGTGCCCGCCCCGTCCGCCGACTCCGCCGTCGAGGAGGTCTTCCTGACCGGCCTGGACCGCTCCGACGGAGTGGCCCTGCTGGAGCACGCCGCCGGCCGCACCCTCACCGAGGAGGAGGCCAACTGGGCGGGCGACCTGTGGTTCGAGTCGGAGGGCCTGCCGCTGCGGTTCGTCCAGGCCGGTGCCCTGCTGAGACAGCGCGACCGGCTGCGGGCCGGTGCCGACGCCGTCGACGAGTACGGCGTCTTCGCCGCCACCGCCCCCGAGGACGCCACGCCGCAGGACACCGGCGACGCCGACGACGTACCGCTGCCCGCCCTCGGCGAGGCCGCCGCGCCGGCCCCGCTGCTCGCCTCCCGGCTCAGCGCCTCCGCCCGGGCCACGCTGGAGTTCGCCGTCGCGCTCGGCGGCGAGGTGCCGCACCAGGCACACCTGCCCGCACTGGTCGGCGACACCCACGCGGACGCCGCCCTCGGCGAGTTGGCGAGCTGCGGCCTGGTCTCCCCGGTCGGCTCCCGCTACCGGCTGGCCGCCGGGGTGCTCGCGCAGCTGAAGGCCGCCGGATACGGCGACGACGTCCCCGGCCGGGCGCTGGCCGCCGCCCGGCACTACGCCTGGTGGACCGGTCACCCGTCGGTCACCCCGGAACGCGTCTGCGCCGAGGCCGACGCGGTGCTGAGCGCCCTCGCCGTGCTGGCGCCGGCCACCACGCGGCCCGCCCAGGACGAGGAGAGCCCGGCCGTCGAGCTGGCCCGCACGGCGGCGCCCGCCTTCGCCGCCGGGCTGCACTGGAGCGCCTGGGAACGGTCGCTGCGCGCCGGCGCGGAGGCGTCCCGGCTCGCCGGAGACGTCGCCGAACAGGCCTACTTCCACCACGAGCTGGGCGTCCTCGCGCTGTGCGAGGGGGAGCTGGACCGGGCCCGTGCCGAACTGGAGACGTCCATCGGCCTGCGCGGCGCCGCCGCCGACAAGCGCGGCACCGTCGCCGGCCGCCGCGCCCTCGCCCTGGTCGCCGACCGCTCCGGCATGCCCGGCCCCGCGGCCATCGGTCTCGGTACCGCCGCCGCGTCCGGCCTCGGGCCGACCGCGGGGGAGGAGGTGCCCGACGCCCGGCACGAGGAGTCGGCGTCGCCGCCCGCGGGCGCGCCCATACCGTTCCCGCCGCTCCAGCCGTCCCCGACGCTCATCACCCACCGGAGCGCGGCCGGCGGGCCCGTCCGCAAGACGCGGGTCGGCATCAAGGGCCTCGCCCGGCGCAACCTGGTCGCGGCGGGCGCGGGCGCGATGCTCGTCGCCGTGCTGGGCACGGTGGTGACCCTCGGCGCCACGTCGGACAACGACGCCGGCGACCCCGCCGACCGGGTCGGCGTCAACCCGACCGCCAGCCAGGAAGTCGACGACGGCGGCCTGGAAGCCGACCCGGCACCGGACGACGGCGAGGGCTCCGGCGGCGGCCAGGCAGGCTCCCGGCCCACCGACCCCGGCCCCGACGGCAGGCCCGGCACCGCGGACGACCCGACGCCGACGGAGTCGGGGAAGCCGTCGGACGAACCGAGCGGGACGCGCGGACCGAGCGATCCGGACGATCCGTCGACGTCGCAGAAGCCGCCGACGTCCCCGGACCCGTCGACGAAGCCGGCCTCGCCGAAGCCCACCGGCACCAGCGAGCGGCCCACCGAGACGGAGAAGCCGCCGACGGAGACCGAGGATCCGCCCACGACGAGCCCGGACCCCACGCCGACCGAGACGGAGACGACCAGCCCCTCCACCTCCGACTCGGCCAGCGCCACCTCCAGCGCCCCGGCGGAGAGCAGCAGTTCCGCCAGCGCACCGGCGAGCGGCACCGCCACCAGCAGCTCGTCCGCGCCCAGTGCCTCGGGTTCGGCCACGAACCTGATCATCTGAGGCGGCCGGCGGCACGGCACAAGGGCCGGGACCCGTACGGGCCCCGGCCCTGTTCACGTCGTACCGTCCGCGGGGCCGTACCGTCCGTGCAGTCGTACCGTCCGCGGACCGCCGTCAGAACAGCCGCAGCTTGTCGTCCTCGATGCCCCGCAGGGCGTCGTAGTCCAGCACCTGGCAGCCGATGCCGCGGTCCGTGGCGAGGACGCGGGCCTGCGGCTTGATCTCCTGGGCCGCGAAGACGCCGCGTACGGGGGCGAGATGGGGGTCGCGGTTCAGCAGTTCCAGGTAGCGGGTGAGCTGTTCCACGCCGTCGATCTCGCCGCGCCGCTTGATCTCGACGGCGACGGTCTGCCCGTCGGCGTCCCGGCAGAGGATGTCGACCGGCCCGATGGCGGTCGGGTACTCGCGACGGATGAGGGTGTAGCCCTCGCCGAGCGTCTCGATCCGGTCGGCGAGCAGTTCCTGGAGGTGTGCTTCCACGCCGTCCTTGATCAGGCCGGGGTCCACGCCCAGTTCGTGCGAGGAGTCGTGGAGGATCTCCTCCATCGTGATGATGAGTTTCTCGCCCGCCTTGTTGACGACCGTCCACACGCCGGCCTCGTCGCCGGTGCCCTCCTTGAGCGTGCAGGGCGGCGACATCCAGTTCAACGGCTTGTAGGCCCGGTCGTCGGCATGGATCGAGACGCTGCCGTCCGCCTTCACCAGGATCAGGCGGGGGGCCGAGGGGAGGTGGGCGGTGAGCCGGCCGGCGTAGTCCACGGAGCAGCGGGCAATGACGAGACGCATGGTCGGCAACGCTACTCGACACGCCCGCCCGGACGCGATTCGCACCGTCCGGCGGCGCCCTGCGGGGCGTCCCACTTCTCCCATAAGCACCGTGTTGAGCACTGGCCGATTGTGTGCCTAACGGTTATGGCCCATCTGGGCATTTTCCTGGTGCCGCCCCGATCGGTTGCTTACGGTATTGAACGGGAGGTCGCGAGATGTGTACGCAGCGTGTTCGGTGTCGCGAACTCCCCTTACTGTCCGGCAACCCCTGCTGGTCGGGGGTGCGAGAGGAGAACCCATGTCGCTCGACGTCTCACCGGCCCTACTCGAACAGGCCGAGCGAGGCGAGGTCGACGAAGCAGAATTCGTCGACTGCGTCCGGACCTCCCTGCCCTATGCGTGGGAGATGATCAGCTCCCTGGTGGCACAGCTGAAGGTCGACGGTGGACCGTTCGCCGACAACCAGACGCCCCCGCCGGACGAGCAGGCACGCGGTCAGCTGCTGCGTGCGCTCGCGAGTGACGCGATACGCGGCGCGCTGCAACGGCACTTCGGTGTGCGGCTGGCCTTCCAGAACTGCCACCGGGTGGCGGTGTTCCCGCTTGACTCCTCGGTCGACGAGACGCTGGCTCGCTTCACCTCGGTGCGCAACCAGTTGCTGAACCAGTCGCCGGAGCTTCGCGACTGCTGACGCGGACGGTCGCCCGCTTGCCGCTCCGTACCCGGGAGGTGCAGTTCGTACCGGGGCGGCAAGCTCTCTGCGTGCTCAGCGCAGTTGGGGCAGGACCTCCGTACCGAGCCGCCGTACGTTCTCCTCGGTCGCCGCGAGGTCTCCCGAGCCCTCGACGAGCAGCGCGAACCGGGTGACGCCGGTCCGCTCGCTGGTCGCCGCCAGCCGGTCGGCGCACAGCCGGGGGGTGCCCACCGGGTGCAGCCCGCAGAGCAGTTCGGTGTAGGCTAGCGGATCGCGCATCTGCCGGGCGCGGCCGTCCACCGTGACATGGGCGCTCAGTCCCTGCCGCAGCCAGCCCGGCATCGCCTTGAGCAGCGTCTCCGCCGCGTCCGTGCGCCGGTCGGCGATCTGGCAGACGCCGGCCGAGACGTGGGCCGCGCCCCGGACCTCCTCCGGGTCCCGCCCGGCGGCGCGCGCGTGCTGCCGCCACAGGGCGACCATCTCGGCCTTCTCCTCGTCCCCGACGTGCATGCCGAGCAGCATCGGCAGACCGCGCTCGGCCGCCATCCGCACGCTCGCCGGCGAGGTGCAGGCGACGACGACCTCCGGGCCCTCCGCCTCCGTCAGCGCCTCCGACGGCCGCGGGACCACCGGGACTTCGCGGAACCGGAAGCGGTCGCCCGAGGCCCCGACCGCCGGCTCGCGCAGCCAGCGCAGCAGCAGGTCGAGCGCCTCCGGGAACCCCGTCTCGTACGCCTCCAGGCCGGCGCCGAAGACCTCCAGGTCGACCCACGGACCGCCGCGGCCGACGCCCAGTGAGAACCGTCCGCCGCTCGTCAGGTGCAGCAGCGCGGCCTGCTCGCCCAGGGCCACGGGGTGGGCGGTGGGCAGGACGCTGACCGCCGTGCCGACCCGGATGCGGCGGGTGCGGCCGAGCAGTAGGGCGGCCAGAGTGACGGCGGACGGGCAGGTGCCGTACGGCACGAAGTGGTGCTCGGCCAGCCACACCGAGTCCAGCCCCGCCTCCTCGGCGACCTCGGCCGAGCGGACCGCCCGGTGCAGCGCCTCCCCCTGGCCCTGGCCCGGGAACTGGGCCGCCAACACGAAACTTCCAACGCGCATTGCTCTTCCTGCTTCCTCGGCTCCGACACGGAGCTCCCCCACCGGGCATAACCGTCTGACACATGCGGAGGACACGGCCGGGCGAAGGAATTTGCGGATTGTCTGCAGAATCGCGGTCATGGGAGGCGTACGGGTACCCATGACCGCGCCGCGTAGGCTGGTGGCGGCCCGTACTTCCTGTATAGCCCGTGAGGTGTGCTGTGTCCCCGCGTCGCAACCGACCCAAGGGAGCCGGTTCGTCCGGCCGGAGCGTCGAGGACGACCGTCCCGTCCGTTACGGCGGCTGGCAGACCGCGCAGAGCTGGCGGGGCGAGGACTGGAACGTACGGCACGTGGCGGGCGCGAGCGCGCAGGGCAAGTCCTACCGCTGCCCCGGCTGCGACCAGATGATTCCGGACGGCGTTCCGCACGTGGTGGCCTGGCCCGACCACGCGGGCGTCGACGACCGCCGGCACTGGCACCGGTCCTGCTGGAACGCGCGGGACCGCCGCACCACGCGGGTGCAGCGGTCCCGTAACGCGCCGAGGTTCTAGCGGCCGGTCAGACGTCCCGCTTCTCCAGCAGGGCGAAGGCACCGGCGAACGCGGCGCCCGTCACAACGAGCATGATCCACAGCGGGTCCCAGCCGGAGGGGCCGGATTCGCTCAGCGAGTTGGCGTAGAAGATGCTCAGCTGGTTCGGGATGGAGTACTCGAACAGCGCCTGCTGCACGTCCCTCAGCGACTCCGAGAACATGAACAGCGCGATCACCAGCGGCGCCAGCACGGCGCCGATCATGATGGTGATGGCGCCCGCCGAGTGCCGGATGATCGAGCCGACGGCGAGCGAGAGCAGGCCGAGCAGGGCGATGTAGAGCGAGATGCCGACCGTGCCCTTCAGCCATTCCCCGCCGGACGGCTCCCTGGCACCGCTGCCCTCCAGCATGGCCACATGGAGGACGCCCACCAGCGAGGCGGACACCAGCGTCACCACGAAGGCGACGAGGAAGAACACGAGCCCCTTCGCCGCCAGCACCCGGCCCCGCGAGGGGCACGCCACCATCGTGGTGCGGATCATTCCGGTGCCGTACTCGGAGGCGGTGGTCAGCACGCCGAGCGTGATGATGCACATACTGCCGAGCAGCAGCCCGAAGAAGCCCAGACCCAGCGCGCTCTCACCGCCCAGGCTGGTGTCGGAACTCGCCACCACCGCGCCGGTCAGCAGGCCGATGCCGACGACCAGCAGCACGAACACGCCCAGCGTCCACATCGTCGAGCGGACCGATCTGATCTTGGTCCACTCCGAGGCGACCGCGTGCATGAGGTGCGTGCGCACCACCGGGATCGGCGAGGCGTAGGAGGGGTACGGCGAACCGGGTGCCGCCTGCCGGTCGGGCGCGGCCTGCGGCATCGGGGGCTGGGGCGTGCTCATCGGGCGTCCTCGTGCTTGGTCAGGTCGGGAGCGGGAGCGGGAGCGGGAGCGGCCGTGGCGCTCGGCGCGGGGGGCTGGGCGGAGTCCGCCTGCGGGGCCTGTCGCGGCGCGGCGGGCGGCTGCGCGTACGGGTCGGCCGCCGGGTCGCCCGGCTGCGGCGCCTGGCCCTGCTGGGGCGGCGGCGGGGCGTACCAGCCCGGCTGGCCCTGTCCGGGGACCGGCATCGGCGGCTGGGCGCCGGGCGGCAGCGGCTGCTGGAGGCCGGACTTCTGGTCGATGGTCGAGCGGTAGTCCACGGCGCCCTGCGTCATCCGCATGTACGCCTCCTCCAGCGAGGCCTGGTGCGGCGACAGCTCCCACAGCCGTACGTCGGTCTCGTGGGCGATGTCGCTGATCCTCGGCAGCGGCAGCCCCGTCACGCGCAGTGCGCCGTCCTGCTCGGGCAGCACCTGGCCGCCCGCCTCGGTGAGCGCCGAGGTGAGCTTCTCGCGCAGCTGGGGCTCGGTGTCGGGGGTGCGGACGCGGGCGAAACCGGCCGAGTTCGCCGCGATGAAGTCCCGCACGCTCATGTCGGCGAGCAGCTGGCCGCGCCCGATGACGATGAGGTGGTCGGCGGTCAGGGCCATCTCGCTCATCAGGTGGCTGGAGACGAAGACGGTCCGGCCCTCCGCGGCGAGCGCCTTCATCAGGTTGCGCACCCAGAGGATGCCCTCGGGGTCGAGGCCGTTGACCGGCTCGTCGAACAGCAGCACCTTGGGGTCGCCGAGCAGCGCGGCGGCGATGCCGAGCCGCTGGCCCATGCCGAGGGAGAAGCCCTTGGAGCGCTTCTTCGCCACGTCCTGGAGGCCGACCACGCCGAGCACCTCGTCCACGCGCCGGGCCGGGATCCCGGACAGCTGGGCGAGGCTCAGCAGGTGGTTGCGGGCGGCCCGGCCGCCGTGCACCGCCTTGGCGTCCAGCAGCGCGCCGACCTGGCGGGGGGCGTTCGGCAGCTTCCGGTAGGGGAAGCCGCCGATCGTCACATGACCCGCGGTGGGGTTGTCCAGGCCGAGGATCATCCGCATCGTCGTCGACTTGCCGGAGCCGTTCGGCCCCAGGAAGCCGGTGACGGCTCCGGGCCGCACCTGGAAGGAAAGGTTGTGCACAGCGGTCTTGTCGCCGTAGCGCTTGGTCAGGCCGACTGCCTCGATCATGCTCCGCACCCATCGAAAGGTTCAGGACAGCGGGGCACACGCCCCCGTAAGGGTTAGGAGGATATCGAGGCGCTGACGGTTCCGTTCAAAGCCGAGCAAAATCCGACCGTGCCCGGAGCGGCCCGGGCGTCACGCGCCGTCGTCCGCGAAGGGGGCGTGCCGCGCGAGCAGGTAGGCGAGCTGGGCCCTGCTGCGGCTTCCGTACGCCTCCGACGCCTTCTTGATGTGGTGGGCCACGGTACGGGGGCTCATCCCGAGCCGGGCGGCTATCGCGGTGTCGGTGTGCCCCTCGACCATCAGCCGCAGCACGGTGCGGCGCTTCTCCTCCGTCAGCGCCGCCGGTGTACCGGACGACGCGAAGTCGACGGGCTGCGCCCCGTCCCACGCGTGGTCGAAGACGTCCGCCAGGAACAGGGCCAGCCCGGGATGCTCCACCAGCAGGGCGTGGTGGCTCAGGGGGAAGCGGCTGTCGGGCACGACGGC
Organism: Streptomyces hamibioticus; assembly: GCF_047946815.1. NCBI lineage: Bacteria > Bacillati > Actinomycetota > Actinomycetes > Kitasatosporales > Streptomycetaceae > Streptomyces > Streptomyces hamibioticus. The sequence continues at coordinate 2,318,517 of NZ_JBKKQY010000001.1, read as the reverse complement.
CACCTGACGGTCGTAGATGATCATGCGGCCGGGCAGCGCGTCGGCGGTGCGGAAACGGCCTCCGGCGGCGTGCACCTCCGCCATGAACTCGACCGTCGGCCCGTGGGTGCGCACGGTGTGCTGGTAGAGGGAGCGGTGCCGCACGCCCCGGTCGAGCAGCGACCGCAGCTGGGGGCGGGTCTCCTCCAGGACGAACTGCGGACGCGGTCCCCCCCGGCTGAGCGGCCTGCAGCTCCTGCCGGCAGGCGGAGTTGAGCTGCCGAAGCGTGTCGTTGATGACGTCGAGGCCGCGCAGCAGCCGCACCGCCGGCAACGCCTGCCGGCCGGCCTGGTGGTAGAGCCGCTGCGCCGGAGCGAGCGCCTCCTCGAGGGCCCGCATCCGCTCACGCTCCCGCAGGATCAGCGCCTGTGCCGGCTGCTGCAGTGCGTGCAGGGCCACGTCGGGCGGCACCGGCACGAACACCCCGGGCTCGACCGGCAGGGGCCGCGCCAGCTCCGCCTCCAGCAGGCACGGCGGCACCGGGGCCGTCATGGTGCCGCTCACCACGGCCCGCCGGTAGGCCGCCAGCCCGTCCTCACACAGCTCGACCGGGCCGGTCCCTCCCGTCTCGCCACTCTTCGTGCACATACATCCCCCTTGGTGATTCCTGCAATGCATGATCACGCACCCGGCGGGCGGCCGTGCGCGACCCCCGGCGGTGGCAGCGTGTGGGCGGTCACCCCACCCCCCGATTCCGGCAGGAGTGTTCATGAACGAGCGTCACATGGTCCGCGGCACCGCTCTCGTGGCAGCGATCGGGGCGAGCCTCGTCCTCCACGCGCCCACGGCGTCGGCCAGTCCCACCGTCGGCTGGAAGGCCGTCAGCACCAACTCCAACTGGTACTGCAACGAGACGTACACCACCCACGTCGACAAACCCGGGGTGAAGTTCAAGGCCTGCATCGTCCGCAACTCCAACGGCGACGCCCAGGCGGTCCTGGTCGTGCAGAACGTCTCGGGCGGCCGGGTCGACATCGACGGGCGGATCGTCTTCGAGTCCCAGCGCAGCGGCGACGTCTGGTGCGCCGACAGCCCGCTGGAGCACGGGTTCACCCGGGGCTGCTACGGCAGGACGGTCCTGATGGACCGGTGCGAACGGCCCGGCACGGCGACCGTCACCCTCGGCGTGAACGGCAAGAACGACACCGTCCGCCGCACCTACGACAAGATCATCAGCTGCTGAGGAGAACCATGCGATCGATTCCGGTGTACGGCCGGGGCAGGTGTCACGCCCGAGTGGCGAGACAGCCGGAGTCTGCGCGGTGGCGGCGCTCCCGCTCGCCGCCCCGCGCTCAGCGGGTCAGGCGAGTTCCCCGGTGCCGAACTCCACGCCCGGCTCGGCCAGTACGACGTGACCGTGAAGGGCGCCCGGTGTCGCCGGCCGGATGACGGCCGACGCCACCGTGTTCCACGACGTCCGCGACGACGGCAAGGGCGGGCAGACGTGGGACCTCGCCGGCCCGCCCGCCCTGTGAGGCCGCCGGGCGCCCTGTGAGGCCGCCGGGCCGGCGGCTCAGGCGTCCCGTCGCTTCAGCACCACGTACCCGCCGATCAAAGCCGCGATCACCCACAGGGCCATGATGCCGAGGCCGCCCCACGGGCCGTACGGGGTGTCGTCGTCCAGCGGCGGGACCACCTGCATGATCTTGCTGCCGGCCTGGTCGGGCAGGAACTGGCCGACCTTCTTCGTCGCGTCGACGGCGCCAAGGATGTTGGACACCAGGAAGAAGAACGGCATCAGGATGCCCAGCGACAGCATCGGCGAGCGCAGCATCGCGGCGATGCCCATCGAGAACATCGCGATCAGCGTCATGTACAGGCCCCCGCCGATGACCGCGCGCAGCACCCCTTCGTCGCCGATCGAGGCCCGGAGGTCGCCCAGCATCGCCTGTCCCAGGAAGAACGCGGCGAAGCTGGTGGCCATCCCGACCACGAACGCGAGCGCGGTGGCCACCATGATCTTGCCGAACAGGAACATGCCGCGCTGCGGCACCGCGGCCAGCGAGGTGCGGATCATGCCGGTGCTGTACTCGTTCGCCACCACCAGCACCCCGAACACGATCATCGCCAGCTGGCCGAGGCTCATCCCGGCGAAGCTGATGAACGTCGGATCGAAGGTGAGCCGCTGCTCCTGGCTCATGTTGCCGAACTCGTTCTTCGACAGGGCCGCGATCAGCATGCCGAGCGCGATGGTGACGACCACGGCGAGCGACAGCGTCCACACCGTGGACGCGACCGACCGGATCTTGGTCCACTCGGACCGGACGACCTGTGTCGTCGCCATGATCAACCCCTCTTCCAGTCGCTGCCCCACGCCTGCTGCTGCGGCGCCGGCTGCTGCCCCGGCGGCCGCCCGTCGTGCGCGTGGTACTCCACCGACTCGGCGGTCAGCTGCATGAAAGCCTCCTCCAGCGAGGCCTGCTGGGGGCTCAGTTCGTGCAGCACGATCTGGTGCCGCGCGGCCAGCTCGCCCACCGCCTCGGACTTGTCGCCGTCCACCTCCAGCACTTCGGCACCGGTCTCCACCACCGTGATCCCGGCCTCGTGCAGCACGTCGAGCAGCCGCTCCCGCTGCGGGGTGCGGATCCGGACGTAGGAACGGGAGTTCTCCGCGATGAAGTCGGCCATCGAAGTGTCGGCCAGCAGCCGGCCCTGGCCGATGACCACCAAGTGATCGGCGGTCAGCGCCATCTCGCTCATCAGGTGCGAGGAGACGAAGACCGTACGGCCCTGTGCGGCCAGCGACTTCATCAGGTTCCGGATCCAGTGGATGCCCTCGGGGTCGAGCCCGTTGACCGGCTCGTCGAACATCAGGATCCGCGGATCGCCGAGCAGCGCGGCGGCGATGCCGAGCCGCTGGCCCATGCCCATCGAGAAGCCCTTGGTCTTCTTCTTCGCGACCGCCGTCAGCCCGACCGTGTCCAGCACCTCCCGCACCCGGCTCGTCGGAATGCCGTTGCTCTGCGCCAGGCACAGCAGGTGGTTGTAGGCGCTGCGCCCGCCGTGCCAGGCCTTGGCCTCCAGCAGCGCGCCGATGTACTTGAGCGGGTCCTTGAGCTGGTCGTAGTGCTTGCCGTCGATGCGGACGTCCCCGGCGGTGGGCCGGTCCAGGCCCAGCACCATCCGCATGGTGGTCGACTTGCCCGCGCCGTTGGGCCCGAGAAAGCCCGTGATGATGCCCGGTCTGACGGTGAAGGTGAGGTTGTTGACCGCCACCTTCTCGCCGTACCGCTTGGTCAGCCCCTCCAGCTCGATCATGCCGCCCACGCTAGAGCGTGACGGAGCCCTCTGCCACCCCAGTGACAGAGGGCTCCGCGAAGTTCGGCGGCCGTACCGCCGGGTGTTACCGGCTCTGCTGGGCCGGCACCCCGCGGGAGATCGGCTCGTCATCGGCCGGCGTGCCCGCGGCGGCCACCGCGGCACCGGTGAGGGTCGCCAGCATCTCGCGCACGTTGGTCAGCTGCGCGTTGATGGAGTCGCGGCGGTTGGTCAGCGCCGCCAGCTCCCGCTCGGACTCCGAACGGATGCGGTCGGCCTTGGCGTTGGCGTCGGCCACGATGTCCTCGGCCTGGCGCTGTGCCGTCTCCACTGTCTGGCGGGCGCGGCGCTCGGCGTCCGTGCGCAGCTTCTCCGCCTCCAGGCGCAGCTGCTCCGCGCGGTGCTCGATCTCCGCGAGCCGCTTCTCGGCCTTGGCCTGACGGGAGGCGAGGTCGCGCTCGGACTGCTCGCGGCGCTTGGCGAGGTTCGTCTCGAAGTCCGCGGCGGCCTGCGCGGCCTTGGCGCGGGTCTCCTCGAAGAGGGCGTCCGCCTCCTCCCGCTTGGACTGCGCGTCCTTCTGCGCCTCGGCCCGCAGCGCGGAGGCGTCACTCTTGGCCTTCTCGACGATCCGGACGCCCTCGTCCTCGGCCTTGGCCTTGCGCTCGGAGGCGTAGGACTCGGCGTCGTTGCGCACCTGCTGGGCCGCCGACTCGGCGAGCTCGCGGTGCTGCTCGGCCGCGCGCCGGGCCTCCTCGCGCAGGTCCTTCGCCTCTTCCTCGGCAAGGCGCAGGATCTTCTCGACCCGGGCGCCGAGACCCGCGTACGACGGCTCGGCGTCGTTGATCTGGGCCTGGGCGTTCTGGGTCTCGAGGTGGAGCTCCTCGATGCGCTTCTCCAGAGCGGTGATGCGGGCGAGAGCGCTGTCACGGTCGGAGACGAGCTTGGAGATACGTTCGTCCACCTGAGCGCGGTCGTATCCACGCCGCACAAGCTCGAAGCCGTAGGGGGAAGTGTCGCTCATGGGGTTCCTGTCGAATGAGACCGGTGAGGTGATAGGGGAATCCTAGGGGCCAAGACGGCGTGTCATCGAGCGGATGCGTGTTTGATCTGGAGAATGACACCCCTTTTGAGTGGCTGACCAGCAGACGGCTTGCCAAAGACTTGGTCAAAGGACTCAAGGAGACACGGAATTCGCCCCGCGCGCTACCCCTCTGACGACTTGCCACCCGAACGAGGGGATCCCACCGTCGCTCCCGCCTTGACCCCGTTGTCCTTGCCACCGGCCGGTGCCTCGAACGACTCCAGCGCCTCCAGCACGTCCTGCACCCGGGAGATCTCGGCGTTGATGTCCTCGCGGCGCCGCACCAGGATCTCCAGCTCGCGCTTGCCCTCCTCGACCGTGCGCCGTGCCTCGCGGACCGCCTCGGCCTTCAGCTCCTCGGCCTCCTTGACCAGCGTGGCCTTCTTCTGCTCGGCCTCCTTCAGCAGGCCCTCGGCCTTCTTCACGGCGGCGATGCGCACCTTGCCGGCCTCGGAGTTGGCCTCGGACACGATCTCCTTCGCCTTCGCCTCGGCCTTGGCGAGCTGCTCCTCGGCCGCCTTGACCAGCGCGTCGCACCGGTCGCCGGCCGACTTCATCGTCTCCGCGGCCTCCCGGCGGGCCCGCTCGTGCAGTTCCTCGATCTCGGTGGTCAGGCGGTCGCGCAGCTCCTCCGCGCGCTCCCTTATGGCGGTCGCGTCCCGGCGCGCGCCGACCAGCAGCTCGTCCGCGTCCGTACGGGCCTTCTCCACCCGGGAGTTGCCCTCGACCGTCGCCTCGGAGACGATCCGCTCGGCCTCCTTGCGGGCCGCGCCGACCATCGTGTCGGCCTGCGACTCCGCATCCGCGGTCGTCTTCTGGGCCTGCTGCCGGGCCTCGGAGAGCAGCTTGTCGGCCTCGGCCGTGGTCTCCGTGATGAGCTTGTCGACCTGCTCGGCCGCCTCCGAACGCCGCTTGTTGGCGTCCTTGCGGGCCTCGTCGAGGGTGCGCTCGGCCTCCTCGCGCGCGGCCGTGGTGAGCCGCTCGGCCTCCGCCGCGGCCTCGGCCTTGACGCGCTCGGCCTCGGTGCGGAGCCGCTCGGCGTGCTGCTGCGCCGAGCCGACCGTCTCGGCGGCCTCGGCGCGCAGCCGCTCCGCCTCCTCGGTGGCGTCGGCGACCAGCGTCTCGGCCCGGGCCGTCGCCTCCGCGCGTACCCGCTCGGCCTCGGTGGCCGCCTCGGTGCCGAGCCGCCGGGCCTCCTCGGCCGCCTCGCCGCGCAGCCGCTCGGCCTCGGCCGCCGCCTCCGTACGGACCCGCTCGGCCTCCGCGAGCGTCTCCGTGCGGATCCGGTCCGTCTCGGCCGCCGTCTCCGTGGTGAGGCGCTCCGCCTCGGAGCGGGCCTCGGTGATGAGGGTGTCCGCCTGCGTCGCCGCGTCGGAGCGGATGCGGTTGGCGTCTTCACGGGCGTCCGCCCGGGTGCGCGAGGCGCTCTGCTCCGCCTCGGCGATGGCGTCCGACGCCTCCGTGCGCACCCGCTGGGCGTGCTCGGCGACCTCGGTGCGGATGCGGTCCGCCTCCGCGATCGCCTCGGCCACCGTCCGCTCGGCGAGCGTCTTGGCGGCCTCCGACTCCTCCTGCGCCTCGCGCCGCAGCCGGGTCGCGTCCTCGCTCGCCCGCTCCCGCTCCGCGTAGGCGTCGGTGCGGACCCGGTCCGCCTCCTCGCCGGCCTCGCGCCGGGTGCGCTCGGCGGCGTGCTCGGCGGCGCTGCGCAGCCCGGCGATCTCCTCCTGCGCCTGCTCCTGCAGCCCGGCCACCGAGTCCCGGACCTGCTGGGCGTGCTGCTCGGCGGCCGACACCATCTCGGTTGCCCGCCGGTCGGCCTCCTCGACCAGCCGGGTCGCCTCGGCCTGCGCCTCCTCCACGCGCGTGCGCGCCGAGGCCAGCAGTTCCTCGCTCTGCTCGCGGGCCCGCTCGCGCTCCTGGTCGGCCTCCTGCCGGGCGGCACCGAGCAGTTCCTCGGCCTCGCGGCGGCGCCGGGCGGCCTCCTCCTGCGCGGCGGCCAGTGCCTCCGACGCCTCGGCGGCGATCCGCTCGGCGGCGGACTGGGCCTCCGCCCGCACCCGGTCGGCGCTCTCCTGCGCCTCCGACTTCAGGCGCTCGGCCTCGGTCGCCGCGTCCGACCTGAGCCGCACGGCGACGGCCTCGCCCTCGGCACGGGCGGCGGAGGCGTCCGAGGCGGCCTCGTCGCGCAGCCGTTCGGCCTCCGCCTCGGCCTGCTGCTGGAGCGTGCGGATCCGCTCGGCCGCCTCGCTGCGCAGCCGCTCGGTCTCCTCGACCGCCTCGCGCCGGATCCGGGCCGCCTCCTCACGGGCCTCGGTCAGCGCCTGCTCGGCGACGGCGAGGCGCTCCTGTGCCTCCGTCTGGAGCCGCGTCAGCTCCTCGGCGGCCTCCGCCTGCCGGGCGGCGACCGCGCGCTCGGTCTCCTCGCGCAGCTCCCGGGCGGCCCGCTCGGCGTCCGCCTGGAGCGCCTCCGCCTGCTCGACGATCTCCGCGCGGTGCCGCTCGGCCTCGGCGCGGGTGCGCTCCAGGGTCTCCTCGGCCTGCCGGCGCAGCGTCGTCGCCCGCTCGATGGCCTCGGTGCGGACCCTCTCGCTGTCCGCGGTCGCCGTCTGCCGCAGTTCGTCGGCGTCCGCCTTGGCCTTCCCGAGCAGCTCCTCGGCGGACCTGGCCGCCTCCTCGATCTTCTGGACGGCCTCCTTGCGCGCCTCGGAGCGGATCTTCTCGCCCTCGGCGACCGCCTCCGCGCGCAGCTGCTCGGCCTCGCCGCGCAGCCGGCGGGCCTCCTCCTGCAGCTCGACCGTCTTGGCCCGGTACTCCTTGGTGTCGTCCTTCGCCGCGCCCTTGAGCTGCTCGGCGATGTCGTGCGCCTCGCTGCGCAGCCGGTCCGCCTCGGCCTCGGCCTCGCGGCGGATCCGCTCGGCCTCCTCGGCGGCGGCCCTGGTGGTCTGCTTGGCGTCCTCGGACGCCTTGGTGAGCACGTCCTCGGCGGTCTTCGCCGCCTTCGACAACTGGGTGGCCGCCTCCTCGGCGGTGACCGTACGGGCCTTCTCGGCCGCCTCGGCGAGGATCTTCTCGGCCTCGGCCCGGGCGTCGGCGACCAGTTGCTCGGCCTCGGCCTTGGTGGACTCGGCCTCCTTGGTGGCCTCGCCGACCAGCCGGGCGACCTGCTCCTTCGCCGTCCGCGTGCGCTGCTCGTTGGCCGACTCGGCGCCGGCGAGGGCCTTGGCGGCGCTCTCCTTGGCCTCGGCGACCAGCTTCTCGGCCTCCGACTGCGCCTTGCGCAGCGCCTCCTCGGCCTCGGCCATGCGCTGCTCGGCGGTGCGGCTCAGCTCCTGGGCGCGGCGGCGGGCCTCCTCCGACTCGGTGGCCGTGGAGCTGCGCAGCTGCTCGGCGTGGTCGGTGGCCTCCTGGGCCTGCGTGGAGGCGGCGTTCAGCAGGCGCTCGGCGTCGGCGCGGGCGCGGCGCAGGATCTGCTCGGCCTCGGCGCGCGCGCTCTCGGCGTCGTTCTGCAGCCGCTGCCGGGCCTCGGCGGTCAGCCGTTCGGCCTCCGCGCGGGCCGCGGCCAGGGCCTGCTCCGCCTCGGCGCGGGACTCCTCCAGCAGGCGGCGGGCCTGCTGTTCGGTGCGGGCGCGCAGCTGCTCGGCCCACGCCACGTTCTCGTTGACGTGCGACTCGACGGTCTGCCGGCGCTCGGCCAGCTCCTGGTCGAGCTGCTGGCGCCGGGTCACCGCCTCCTGGTGCAGCTCGGCCTGGAGCCGGGCCGCCTGCTCGGCGTGCTCCTGGAGGATGCGCTGGGTCTGCGCGCGGGCCTGGCTCAGCTCCCGCTCGGCGTCCGCGCGCAGCTGGTCGGCCTGCAGCTGCGCGTTGCGCAGCAGCTGCTCGGCCTGGTAGCCGATGTCGCCGCCGTCGTAGGCGGGCCGGGACATGATGGTGCGCCGCGCCTCGTGCAACTTGGCCCGCAGCACCTCGACCTGGTAGCCGAGGTCCTCGGCGTGCTGGATCGCCTTTTCCCGCTCGGTCTTCAGCCGCTTCATCTCGGCCTCGAACCGAGAGAGGTGGTCGACGTCAGCCGCCGGCTCTCGCTCCTGGCTCTCGTAGCCCCGCACTGCGCGGTCCCATCCGTCCCCTGGTCGCAACTCTGCCCGAACGAGCTCCGTCCGTCCGCCGAACGGGGCCCCCGGGGAATGGTGTCAGATCAACGACGGAGCATGGGCTGCTGCCCCGGCGCTCGTCCCCCGAAACCCGGACCCCGGCGGTCCTGCCCGCCGGACGGCGCGTGGACGGCGCATGCCGGACGACAGGACCCGGTCACCCTGGATTGAGCGGCGACCGCACCCAACCCTACCGGCCCCTATGTACGAGGGTCAGTGCTCAGGTGACTCAACGGGCGCCGAAGTGACGAGTTCTGTCAGCACGCCGTGACAGTCCTTCGGGTGCAGGAAGGTGATCCGCGACCCCATGGAACCGCGCCGGGGCTCGTCGTACAGCACGCGTACGCCCTTGTCCTTGATCGCGGCCGCGTCGCCGTCCACGTCCGCCGTGCCGAAGGCGATGTGGTGGACGCCCTCGCCGTTCTTGGCGAGCCACTTCGCGACGGTGGAGTCCTCGCGGGTCGGCTCCAGGAGCTGGAGGTACGAGGAGCCGCCGTCCGACGTATCGTTGATCTTGAGCATGGCCTCGCGCACGCCCTGTTCCTCGTTGACCTCGGTGTGGAACACCTCGAAGCCGTAGGTGGCCTTGTAGAACTCGACCGTTGCGTCGAGGTCATGACAGGCAATTCCGATGTGGTCGATTCGCGTCAGCATGTTTTCAGTGCAGCGCCCCGGAGGTGGTTACGCAACGTGCGCGCGATCACACCGACAGCCCGATGACGGGGTGGACAACCGCTCAGTACATTCGAAGTAAACCCTCGTTCACTCCTCGGCTGTGCAGGCCGGTAAGGGGATCGCAGCTCATGTCTTCTGGAACTTCTGGGACGAACGGCACGACCTCCGTCATCGTCGCGGGTGCCCGCACCCCGATGGGGCGGCTGCTCGGGTCGCTGAAGTCCTTCTCCGGAGCCGACCTCGGCGGCTTCGCGATCAAGGCCGCCCTCGACCGTGCGGGGATCGGCGGCGACCAGGTGCAGTACGTGATCATGGGGCAGGTGCTCCAGGCCGGGGCGGGGCAGATCCCGGCCCGTCAGGCCGCGGTCAAGGCCGGCATCCCGATGAACGTGCCGGCGCTGACGATCAACAAGGTCTGCCTGTCGGGCCTCGACGCGATCGCGCTGGCGGACCAGCTGATCCGCGCGGGCGAGTTCGACGTGATCGTCGCCGGCGGTCAGGAGTCCATGACCAACGCCCCGCACCTGCTGCCGAAGTCCCGCGAGGGCTTCAAGTACGGCGCGGTCCAGATGCTCGACGCCATGGCGCACGACGGGCTGACCGACTCCTTCGAGAACATCGCCATGGGCGAGTCCACCGAGAAGCACAACGTCCGGCTGGGGCTGGGCCGCGAGGAGCAGGACCAGGTGGCCGCGCTGTCGCACCAGCGGGCGGCGGCCGCGCAGAAGAACGGCATCTTCGAGGCCGAGATCACGCCGGTGGAGATTCCCCAGCGCAAGGGCGACCCGGTGCTGTACAGCAAGGACGAGGGCATCCGCGCGGACACCACGGCGGAGTCGCTCGGCAAGCTGCGTCCGGCCTTCTCGAAGGACGGGACGATCACGGCCGGGTCGTCCTCGCAGATCTCGGACGGTGCGGCGGCCGTGGTGGTCATGAGCAAGGCCAAGGCGCAGGAGCTGGGCCTGGAGTGGATCGCCGAGATCGGCGCCCACGGGAACGTGGCCGGGCCGGACAACTCTTTGCAGTCGCAGCCGTCGAACGCGATTCGGCACGCGCTGAAGAAGGAGGGCCTGGAGGTCTCGGATCTTGATCTGATCGAGATCAACGAGGCGTTCGCGGCGGTCGCCGTGCAGTCGATGAAGGACCTCGGGGTGTCCACCGAAAAGGTGAACGTGAACGGTGGCGCCATCGCCCTGGGACACCCGATCGGCATGTCCGGTGCGCGGCTGGTGCTGCACCTGGCGCTGGAGCTGAAGCGGCGCGGGGGTGGCGTCGGCGCGGCGGCGCTGTGCGGTGGCGGTGGACAGGGTGACGCGCTGATCGTGCGCGTGCCGAAGGGCTGACGGCGGGTACGGGTTTCCGTACGGGGCCCGCGCGAGTCCGGCACGGGTCCGGTACGGGTCCGGTACGGGTCCTGTCCGGGCCGCCCTACCGGACGCCTTGGTGAACGAACCGAGCTGAGCTGAGCTGAACGGAGCTGTGATGCAGGACGTCTCCACGCTGGTGGCCCAGGCCAGGGAAGGCCGGCCGCGGGCCGTGGCCAGGCTGATCTCGCTGGTGGAGGGGGCGTCCGCGCAGCTCCGGGAGGTCATGGCGACGCTGGCACCGCTGACGGGCGGTGCGTACGTGGTGGGGCTGACGGGGTCGCCCGGGGTCGGCAAGTCGACGTCCACGTCGGCGCTGGTGACGGCGTACCGCAAGCAGGGGCGGCGGGTCGGTGTGCTGGCGGTGGACCCCTCGTCGCCGTTCTCGGGCGGCGCCCTGCTGGGCGACCGGGTGCGGATGTCGGAGCACGCGTCGGACCCGGGCGTCTACATCCGCTCGATGGCCACGCGCGGTCACCTGGGGGGTCTGGCCTGGGCGGCCCCCCAGGCGATCCGGGTGCTGGACGCGGCGGGCTGCGACGTCATCCTGGTCGAGACGGTGGGTGTCGGGCAGTCGGAGGTGGAGATCGCCTCGCAGGCGGACACGTCGGTGGTGCTGCTGGCGCCGGGCATGGGCGACGGGATCCAGGCGGCCAAGGCCGGGATCCTGGAGATCGGTGACGTGTACGTCGTGAACAAGGCCGACCGGGACGGTGCGGACGCGACGGCGCGCGAGCTGAACCACATGCTGGGGCTGGGCGAGGCGCGGCGGCCGGGTGACTGGCGGCCGCCGATCGTCAAGACGGTGGCGGCGCGGGGGGAGGGCGTCGACGAGGTCGTCGAGGCGCTGGAGAAGCACCGGGCCTGGATGGAGGAGCGGGGGGTTCTCGCGGAGCGGCGGCTTGCGCGCGCGGCGCGCGAGGTGGAGACGATCGCGGTGACGACGCTGCGGGAACGGATCGGCGACCTGCACGGGGACCGGCGCCTGGGCGCGCTGGCGGAGCGGATCGTGGCAGGGGAGCTGGATCCGTACCGGGCGGCGGACGAGCTGGTGGCGGGACTCACGGAGAGCTGAGGTCCGCGCCGGGCGGGCTTGTGCGTTCTCTGCGGCGCCGTGGGTGGATGCCTGCGGCGCCTGTGCGGGTGGTTGGGGGTGCGCGTAGCGCCTTGGGTGCGGTGGGTGGTTCGGGGCCGCGCCGGGGGGTGTCCGTCCTCGGAACGTCGCGGAATCGGTCTGTTGTAGAGGGTGCCCGTGTTGACGCGACAACCGCTGCGGGCGGACACCCCCCGACACGTCCCCTTCCCGCCGCGGGCGGCTGCGGGTAGCGCCCCGGCCAGTCGCCCGCTTCGCGCCGCGGGCGGCTGCGGGTAGCGCCCCGCTCAGGCGTCGCTTTCCGCGCGGTGGGCGGCTGTGGGTAGCGCCCCGCTCAGGCGTCGCTTTCCGCGCGGTGGGCGGCTGCGGGTAGCGCCCGGGCCAGTCTTCCCCTTGGCGCCGTGGGCCTCTGCCGGTAGGGCCCCGGCGAGTTCTCCCTTTCGCGCCGCAGGCGGCTGCGGGTGTACACCCCGCCGGGCCGGGGCGGCCGACCGCGTCCAGCCGCGATCAGGTGCCGCGAGCTGCGCCCCGCGGGCCACTCCTGGCAGCCCTTCGCGGCCGCGCTCACCCACCGGGCGTCACTCGGCCGCTCGGCCGCGGGCAGTCGTGCCTCCCCAGGGTGGCACGGGTGGGCGCTGGGGGTGCCCCCTGTGGGGGAGGCACCCCGTTTTGCCGGGTTGCCTCTGCCCTGGCCTCAGCCGCGTCGCCGGGTACCTGCATGCCGTCGGTGACACTCCGCGTGGGCGGCGGTCCGTCGTTCCGGGTCGCGCGACGTCCCGCCGTCAGCCGCAGTCCCGTCAGTCGTCGTCGGGGTCCGGGGTGATCCTGGTCGAGTTCAGGCCGACCTGCCAGTCCTTGTCGGAGGGCCGCGTTTCGACGTCCCAGGACGCCGGCTTGTCGTCGTCCAGGTCGACCGACGTCACCGTGCCCTTGGCGGCCGCCGCCTTCGCCGCCTCCTCGGCGGTGACCGACGTGCCCTTCAGGGCCGCGCGCACCTCGGCGGTGTCGTCCTCGTCGTCGTCCTCCTTCTCCGAGCCCAGCACCTTGCCGGTGGCCGGGTCGATGCGGACGCTGTGCCAGGTGTCGTCCGAGGAGAGGACGTCCACCTCCCAGGCGAACTCCTCCTCCTCGTCGTCCTCGTCCTCCAGGTCGGCCGACACCGCCGTGCCCGGCGTGTGCCGCAGGGCGGCGGCGATGGCGTCGGCCGCCGTGACCTCGGAGGACGCCGTCCGGGACCGGTCCTTCGGGGCGTCGCGTCCGTCGTCGTCCCGGTCGTCCGCGTCGTCGTCCGGGGCCTGCGCGGACGACGACGTCCTGGTCGTGGCCCCCTCGTCCCCGTCGTCCCCGTTCACCGCCAGAGCCGTCGCCGTACCGCCCCCGATCAGTGCGGCGGCCGTGACGGCGGCGATGACGATGTTGCGCTTCATGGAGGTTCCTCCCGGGTCGGTTCGGTTTCGACGCGTTCACTGTCGCCGACCGACGCTGAGGCCGAGCTGAAGCCGCCTGAAGAGTTCTTCAGGTTGGCTTTGCCACCCTTGACCCATGCGCCTGTTGATCGTGGAGGACGAGAAGCGGCTGGCCCTGTCCCTCGCCCGGGGACTGACCGCCGAGGGATACGCCGTGGACGTCGTCCATGACGGGCGGGAGGGACTGCACCGGGCCGGGGAGGGGACGTACGACCTGGTCATCCTCGACATCATGCTGCCGGGGATGAACGGCTACCGCGTGTGCGCCGCGCTGCGCGCCGCCGGGCACGACGTGCCGATCCTGATGCTCACCGCCAAGGACGGGGAGTACGACGAGGCGGAGGGGCTGGACACGGGGGCCGACGACTATCTGACCAAGCCCTTCTCGTACGTGGTTCTCGTCGCCCGGGTCAAGGCGCTGCTGCGCAGGCGCGGGTCGGGCGGTGGTGCCTCGCCGGTGCGGGTGCACGGGGATCTGAAGGTCGACACCGCCGCCCGCCGGGTGTTCCTCGGCGAGGACGAGGTGACGCTCACCGCCAAGGAGTTCGCCGTCCTCGAGCACCTCCTGACGCGGGCCGGTGAGGTGGTGTCCAAGGGCGAGATCCTCGAACACGCCTGGGACTTCGCCTATGACGGTGATCCCAACATCGTCGAGGTGTACGTCAGCGCGCTGCGGCGCAAGCTGCGGCCCGGGCTGATCCGGACGGTGCGCGGCGCCGGGTACCGGCTGGAGGCGGAGCGATGAGACGGCTCTTCGGGTCGGTCCGGGCCCGGGCGACGCTCGCGGCGACGCTCGTGGTCGCCGTGGCGCTCGTCGCGGCCGGCGCCGCCGTCCTGCTGTCCCTGCGGTCCAACCTGCTCGGCGAGGCCGGCACCACCGCGGAGCGCTCCGCGCGGGAGGTCGCCGCCGAACTCGCCGCCGGGACGCCGTACGACCAGCTCTCGCTGGACGTCGACGACCGGCCGGTGCAGGTCGTCGACGAGGACGGCGGGCTGGTGGCCGCCAGTGAGGATCTGGAGCGGATCAGCGGGACGGGGACCGACGCCGTCAGGCCGGAGCCGGATCCGGGGACGCGGGACGACGGAGCCGACGATGACGACGACTCCGGTGAGGCCCTCGAACGCGGTGAGATCGGGGGGCTGGCGGCCGTCAGCGACGGGTCGGCGACCATCGACGGCGACACGGAGGACTACCGGTTCGCCGCCGTGCCCGTCGAGACCCCCGACCGGGGCACGCTCACGGTGTACGCGGGAGCCCCGCTGTCCGCCGAGCACGGCGCCGTCAGCACCGCGCTGACCGCCATGCTGATCGGCTTCCCGCTACTGCTCGGCGTCGTCGGGGGCGTGACCTGGCGGGTCACCCGGCGGGCGCTGCACCCGGTGGAGGGCATCCGCCGGGAGATGGCCGCGATCACCGCCTCCGAGGACCTCGCGCGCCGCGTCCCCGTGCCGGACACCCACGACGAGATCGCCCGGCTCGCGCTGACCACCAACGAGACGCTGGCCGCGCTGGAAACCTCCGTGGAGCGGCAGCGACGGTTCGTCGCCGACGCCTCGCACGAGCTGCGCAGCCCGATCGCCAGCCTGCGGACGCAGCTGGAGGTGGGCGCCGCGCACCCGGAACTGCTGGACCTGGACGGTGCCGTGGAGGACACCGTACGGCTGCAGCGGCTCGCCGCCGACCTGCTGCTGCTCGCCCGGCTGGACGCGGGGGAGCGGCCGGCGGACGCCCGCGTCGACCTCGCCGCGCTCGCGCGGGAGGAGGCCGCGGGGCGGGCCGGGGTGACCGTGCGCGCCGAGGACGGTGTGACGGTGGCCGGATCGCCCGGGCAACTGGGTCGCGTGCTGGCCAATCTGCTGGACAACGGGCAACGGCACGCCCGGTCGGCGGTCGAGGTGACCGTGCGCCGGGAAGGGGGGCTGGCCGTGGTCGGGGTCGCCGACGACGGGGACGGGGTGCCCGCCGGGCACCGGGAGCGCATCTTCGAGCGTTTCGTGCGGCTCGACGCGGCCCGCAGCCGGGACGACGGCGGGGCAGGGCTGGGCCTGGCCATCGCCCGGGACGTCGCCGTACGCCACGGCGGGACGCTCACGGTCCGGGACGCACCGGCAGGCGGTGCCCTGTTCGAGCTCCGCCTGCCGGAGGGGTGAGGCCGGCGGTCAGAGGCGCCCGCGCTGGCCCCGCAGGTGCTCGGCGATGGGCTTGAGCGCCTTGTCGAGGTCTCTCAGTGCCTCGGGAGAGAGCAGGTCGATGAAGTGCCGCCGTACGGATGCCACATGGTGCGGGGCGACCTTCCGCATCGTCTCCATGCCGTGCTCGGTGAGGACGGCATACAGCCCGCGGCGGTCGGACTCGCAGTTCTCCCGCCGGACGAGGTTCGCGTTCTCCATGCGCGTGATCTGGTGGGAGAGGCGGCTCTTGGACTGGAGGGTGGCGGACGCGAGGTCACTCATCCGCATCCTGACGTCCTCGGACTCGGAGAGGTTCACCAGGATCTCGTAGTCGTTCATGGTCAGGCCGAACGGCTGCAGATCCTTCTCGAGCTGGTACGCCAACAGTTTGTTGACCTCCAGATGGGTGCGCCAGGCGCACTGCTCCGTATCGGTCAGCCAACGGGTGGCCGTCTCGGTCTCCATGTATGAAGTCTACCTAAGAAGTTGAAAGGCGAACTAGTGAGAGTGGTCCAGTGACGGTGCGCACGCGTTCGATGTCACACTCCGCAGATTACCGCTCACAGCCCGAAGCGGCGTTGGAGGTCTCCCAGCTGTCCGGGAAGGCGCGGTGCCCCGCCCGGCGCCCCGTGCGAACCGGGAGCCCCGCCGCCGGGCACGCCCGGCTGCTGTGGAGTGACGCCCGTGGCCTGCTCGGGCATCAGCGTCTCGCTCGACTGCAGCAGCACCGTGCCCGCGCCCACGAACTCGAACTGATGCTCCTCCCCGGAGGCCCCGCCGAGGCCCGTCATCGCACGTAGACCGCCCAGTACGCCGGCGATGTACCCGTGGTCGTAGTGATGGCACGGCGAGGGGCAGTCGGCCCAGCCGACCAGGGCCTGCGGGTCCACCCGGACCGGCGGGTCCATGAACACCACCGGACCGTTTGACGCTGCCACGAACCGTCCGGTTCCGATCAGGGTCAGAAAACCCGGCACGATCGATTGCTTCAGATTCAGAGTTGGCTGAAAAGCGAGCAGATTGCCAGAGCGAATGGTCAGATTGCCGTCTTCCAGGTCGTACGAATTCACGTCGAAGGCCCGGTCGGCGAGGAGCATCTTGCCCGAGCCCTCGGCCACCACCCAGTCGCTCGCGTGCAGAGGCGAATGGAAGGACGTGCGCACCAAACGGTCCAGCCGGCCGTGCCCGATGCCGTTGAACTCGATCGAGCCGTAGTAGGCGATCATCTTCCCCTTCTGCAGGAACCACTGGCTCCCCTTGAGCTCCACGCAGAAGGTGTAGTCGTCGACGTTGTCGTCGCACGGCAGCGTCGACGGATCCCAGATCGTGCTCACAGCTTCTCCTCCGAGGCCTGGACGTAGACCGCGCCGCTGCCGCTCAGCTCCAGCTGGAACGCCTCGCCGGAGCCGCGGCCCACCATGTCCCGCCAGCCCAGCGCCGTCGACAGTCTGTTCCGTACGTCGCCGTGGTGGGCGACGTACGCCTGCGGGTCGACGTGCACCGGCCGCTGCGGGGTGATCGGGATCTCGAACACGCCGCCATGGGCCATCACGGCCACCGCGCCGTGCCCCTTCAGGCTCGTGGTGAACAGCCCCTGGCCGCTGACCTGGCCGCGCACCATCCCCATGACCCCGCCCTGCGCGCCGAGGAAAACGGTGCCCTGCTCCAGCGTCCCCTCGAAGGCGAGCAGGCGGTCGGCCTCGACGTAGAGCGTCTCGCCGGACAGGTTGATCACCTCGACATGGTGACCGCCGTGCCCGAACAGCACGGTGCCGCTGCCCTCGACCGTCATCAGCGGCGTGTCCTCGTCGGCGACCCGGCGCCCGATCATCGACATGAGCCCGCCCTGACCACCGGCCGTGCTGGGCGTGAAGGACACCTCGCCCTTGTACGCCAGCATCGCCCCGCGCTGACTGAACAGCCGCTGCCCCGGCGCCACGGTCGCCTCGACCATCTTGGAGTTGATCTCCCGGAAGCCCATGTCACACGTCTCCCGCGATCGTGTTCCGCTCGCTCGGCTGCACGTACACCAGCCCGTCCCCTTCGAACCGGATCTGGAAGGCTTCCCCGCCGCCCTCCCCGAGCAGCGTGCGGAAGGTCACGCCGGACTGGAAGGACTGCCGCAGGTTCCCCTGGTGCGCGACGTACGCCCCCGGGTCGACGGTCAGCGGGTACTGCGCGCCGACCCGCAGCGCCACCGCCGGCCCGTCCGACATGATCGCCACCTGACCGTGCCCCTCGACCGTCGTGGTGAACAGCCCGTTGCCCTGGGAGGCGCCGCGCATCCCGGTGAACTCGGTCCCCGTGCGCAGCCCGCCGTCGGCCGCCAGCAGGTTGCTCGACTCGACGTACAGCTTCTCCCCCTGGAGCGTCACGAGGTTGATCTCGGACGCCCGGTCCGCGAACCAGCAGGTTCCGCGTCCCTTCACCTCCATCACCGTCATCTGCTCGCCGGTGAGCCGCCGGGTGACCATGCCCCGCAGGCCGTCACCGCCGCCGCTCAGCTTCTTGAAGGCCATCTCGCCGTCGTACGCGACCATCGAGCCGTTCTTCGCCTTCACGGCGTCCCCGGTCATCTCGACGGCGAGCACTTTGCTGCTCTGAAGTCGGAACATCGCCACGCTGTGACGGTAGCCGCCGCGCGCGCGGGCCGACAGGGCCGCCACCCCCGGCGCCGGGCGCGCAGGGCCGTTTGCCACAATGGCCGGGCACCTTGTGCACACGTTCACAAGAAGATCGTCGACGTCTCTCCCACCCGAAGGTGACCCGTGGACCTCAAGACCGCCAGCTCCCTCCGCCGCCTCCGTCTGGTCTCCACGCCCGAGGCGGTCTCCTTCCTGCTCCTGCTCGTCTGCTCGGTGCTGAAGCGGACCACGGAGTTCAACGCCGTGCCGGTGATGGGCGCGATCCACGGCTTCCTGTTCGTCGTGTACGTGATCTTCTGGGCGGACGCCTGGAACCGGGCGAAGTGGCCGCTGAAGACGGCCGCCCTGTACTTCGTCCTGTCGGTGCTGCCGGCCGGCGGCTTCTTCGCCGACCGCAGGCTGCGGCGTGAGGCCGAGGACGCGGTCATCGCCTCCCGCGCCCGCCAGGAAGGGATCGTCAGCGCATGATCGTCGCGTTCTCCGTGACACCCCTGGGCGTCGGCGAGGACGTGGGGGAGTACGTCGCCGACGCCGTGCGCGTGGTCCGCGAGTCGGGCCTGCCGAACCGTACGGACGCGATGTTCACGTCCGTCGAGGGTGAGTGGGACGAGGTCATGGACGTCGTCAGGCGTGCGGTGGCCGCGGTGGAGGCGCGGGCGCCGCGGGTCTCCCTGGTCCTCAAGGCGGACATCCGTCCCGGCGTGACGGACGGACTGACGTCGAAGGTGGAGACGGTGGAGCGCCACCTCTCCGCGTAGCGGGCCGCCGCCCCTTCGCGAGCCGCGGCCTCTCCGTGTGGCCGGCCGCCACCTCTTCGCGTGGCGGCCCCGGCCGCCCCACCCGCCTGGACCCTCCCCGCTCGACACCTCCCCAAATGTCCCTTTGTGTATGGGTAGTAGATCACTCCAGATCACCCCCACTCACTGGAGGACGCTGTGCGGCAGCCGGAGGGCTACGACTACGAGACCCACAGCCGACTTGCCGGGCCGCTCACGGAGCCGGTCGGCGACGCCTACCGGGTGCACTACAGCTCGCTGCTCTCCCGCCAGCCGAACCGAATAAAAGCCCTCCTCCTCATGGCCCTCGCGCCGCTGCTCACCGGTGCCCTGCTGGTCTACCTCGTCTGGCCCGGCCACTGGGTCGAACGCGAGGGCGCCGACCGCTGGCTGACCGCCCTCGACACCACCATGCTCGTATCGATCGGCCTGATCGAGCTGTTCATGGTCGTCAACGTCGCCTCCGTCGCCCACGCCACGATGGTCGCCCGCGACCCCGTCCCCGTCGTCCCCGAACCCGGCACCCGCGTCGCGTTCCTCACGACGTACGTCCCGGGCAAGGAACCCCTCTCCATGGTCCGCGCCACCCTCGAGGGCGCCGTGCGCATCACCCACAACGGCACCCTCGACGTCTGGCTCCTCGACGAGGGCGACGACGCCGAGGCCAAGGCGCTCTGCGCCGAGCTGGGCGTGCGTCACTTCACCCGCCGCGGCGTGCCGGAGTGGAACGAGAAGACCGGCGTCCACAAGGCCCGCACCAAGCACGGCAACTACAACGCCTGGATCGCCATGCACGGCGGCGACTACGACTTCTTCGCCTCCGTCGACACCGACCACGTGCCGCTCCCCAACTTCCTGGAGCGGATGCTCGGTTACTTCCGCGACCCGGACGTCGCCTTCGTCGTCGGCCCCCAGGTCTACGGCAACTACCACAACCCCGTCACCAAGGCCGCCGAGTCCCAGCAGTTCCTCTTCCACGCCCTCATCCAGCGCGCCGGCAACCGCTACCGCGCCCCCATGTTCGTCGGCACCAACAACGTCGTCCGCATCGACGCCGTCCTCCAGGTCGGCGGCCTGTACGACTCCATCACCGAGGACATGGCCACCGGCTTCGAGATCCACCGCCACCGCAATCCCGAGACCGGGCACCACTGGCAGTCCGTCTACACCCCGGACGTGCTCGCCGTCGGCGAGGGCCCCGCCTCCTGGACCGACTTCTTCACCCAGCAGATGCGCTGGTCCCGCGGCACCTACGAGACCCTCATCAAGCAGTACTGGAGGGCGCCCTGGCGCATGCCCCCGGGCCGCCTGCTGTCGTACACCCTGATGCTCGTCTACTACCCGATGACCGCCGTCAACTGGTTCCTCGGGTTCCTCAGCTGCTCCCTCTTCCTGTGGTTCGGCGCCTCCGGCACCGAGGTCGCGGCCTCCGTCTGGCTGATGCTGTACAGCGATGCCGCCGCCCTCCAGATCGGCCTCTACCTCTGGAACCGCCGCCACAACGTCTCCCCGCACGAACCCCAGGGCTCCGGCGGCCTGGCCGGCATGGCGATGTCGGCCCTGTCCGCCCCGATCTACCTCAAGTCCCTCACCGAGGCACTGCTCCGCCGCCCCAGCCGCTTCGTCGTGACACCCAAGGGCGGTGACGCCAGCCCCGACCGGCTCCTGACCTTCCGCATCCACCTGTCCTGGGCGGCTCTCCTCATCACCTCCCTGACCGCCTCGGTCCTCCTCGACCACACCCATGTCGCCATGCGCACCTGGGCGTTCCTCGCCACCGCGGTCTCCCTCGCCCCGGTCGGCGTCTGGGCCGTCACCCGCTGGCAGAAAGCCCGGGCCCGACGGCCGGCCCCCGCCCCGCGGCCCGCCGAGGACGCCGGCCCCGCACCCGCTCCCACCCCCGGCCAGGCTCCCGCCCCCGCCCCCGCCCCGCCCCCCGAGCCGGCCTTCGCGACCACCGGAGCCACGTCGTCCGTCACCGGCTCCACGACAGGAGGCAACTAGGCCATGGCGCTCCAGCCCTCGCAGAAGACCAGGAAGACCATCCTGGGCATCGGCGGCATCGCCGTCCTGGCCGGCCTCAACGCCCCCGCCGCGCTGGACTTCGCCGGCGAGAAGTACCACGCGTACAAGATCTCCCGCCCCGCCTACAAGGCGGAGTACGGCTCCTGGAGCCAGGTCGGCATCCCCGAGGAGTACCGCACCAACGCCATCCACGCGGCCCTGCTGCACACCGGCAAGGTGCTGATCGTCGCGGGCTCCGGCAACGAGCAGAAGAAGTTCGACGAGGGCTCGTTCGACACCGTCCTGTGGGACCCGGAGAAGAACACCTTCAAGAAGGTCCCCACCCCGGAGGACTTCTTCTGCTCCGGCCACGCCCAGCTGCCCGACGGCCGCCTGCTGGTGGCCGGCGGCACCGCCCGCTACGAACTCCTCGACGGCGAGGTGGAACGGGCCGGCGGCGGTATGCGCGTGAAGAACGAGAGCCCGGACAAAGAGGTCTTCCTGCCGAAGGGCACCCGTTTCCGCTCGCCGGCCGGCGTCGAGTACGTGTCGAAGTTCGACGTCACCCTGCCCAGGGCCGAGCGCTCCTTCGAGATCACGCGCGACGCCCGCGGCGTGGTGCAGCCCTGGAAGACCAAGGTCACCGCCAGCGAGGTGCGGGTCTTCGTCGAGGCGGCCGAGAAGGGCCCGCTGGCGGTCACCGACACCCAGGCGCAGTACGAGGTCGTCGGCCTCGAGGGCGAGGACGCGGACAACACCTACGGCCTGTCGGAGAAGATCACCCTGGAGAAGCAGGACTTCCAGGGCATCCGCGCCGCCTACGAGTTCGATCCGGTCGCCGAGAAGTACGTCCCGGTCGACCCGATGGACAAGGCCCGCTGGTACCCGACCCTCGTCGGTCTCGAGGACGGGCGGATCCTCGCCGCCTCCGGGCTGGACGACGTCGGCATGATCGACCCCGGCGACAACGAGATCTACGACCCGAGGACCAGGAAGTGGTCACCGGGACCGAAGCGGTACTTCCCGACGTACCCCGCCCTGTTCCTGACCAAGGGCGGCAAGCTCTTCTACTCCGGCTCCAACGCCGGCTACGGCCCGGCCGACAAGGGGCGCGTCCCCGGGCTGTGGGACCCGAAGACGAACACCTTCCAGGAGGTGCCCGGGCTGAAGGACCTGGACCAGCTCGAGACCTCCGCCTCGCTCCTGCTGCCCCCCGCCCAGGACCAGCGGGTCATGGTGCTCGGCGGCGGGGGCGTCGGCGAGTCGCGCAAGTCGACCGCGCGCACCGCCGTCGTGGACCTGAAGAAGGCCGCCCCCGCCTTCGAGGACGGCCCGGACCTGCCGCAGGGCACGCGCTACCTGAACAGCGTGATCATGCCCGACGACACGGTCTTCACCTCCAACGGCTCGAAGGACTACCGCGGCCGCAGCGCCAGCAACATCCTCAAGGCGCAGTTCTACGACCCGAGGACGAACGCCTTCCGCGAGGCCGCCGCGCCCACCGTGGGCCGCAACTACCACTCCGAGGCGCTGCTGCTGCCCGACGGACGGGTCGCCACGTTCGGCTCCGACCCGCTCTTCGACGACCAGCAGAACACCAAGCTCGGCCACTTCGAGCAGCGCATGGAGGTCTTCACCCCGCCGTCCCTGCACCGCGGCGCGGCGAACCGGCCCGTCCTCGAGGGCGGCAAGCGGACCCTGGGCGAGGACCACCGGGTGACCTTCCGCACCGCGCACCCCGACCGGGTCGTCGAGGCCCGCCTGATGCGGCCCAGCGCGGTCACGCACACCACCGACGTCGAGCAGCGCTCCATCGAGCTGGGCGTCACCAAGCAGGGCGACACGGTGACCTTCGAGGTACCGGACGACCCCACCCTGGTCCCGCCGGGCTGGTACATGCTGTTCGTCACGGACGCCCAGGGCACTCCGTCGAAGGCGAAGTGGATTCACGTCACCTGAGCGACGGAGACAGCGGCAGGCGCGGGCACAGGGCCGGCCAAGGGGCCGGCCCCTAGGCCTTGGAGTTGCGCGCCAGTTCCAGGGCGTACTCCGGCCACCACCGGCCGGCGTCCGGGCCGCCCTCGCAGGTGCCGTCCGACTCCCCGGGCCGCTTGGCCCACACGTAGGCGTCGACGACCTCCTCGCCGGTGTCGGTGGTCGGCGGGACGCCCAGCGCCCGGCCGGGCGGGTTGCACCAGACGCCGGGCAGCGGGCCGTTGCCGTTGCGGCTGGTGTCGATGACGAAGTGCTTGCCGCCCAGCTCCTCGGACAGCCGCTTGCCGTACGCGGTGGTGTCCTCGTCGGTCTGGAAGTTGGAGACGTTGAGGGCGAAGCCGTCGGCGTCCGCCACTCCCGCTCGCCGCAGCGGCTCGACCAGCTTCCCGGGCTCCTTGATCCAGCTCGGGTTGCCCGCGTCCAGGTAGACCTTGGTGTTCGGCTGCCGTTTCAGCCGCGCGATCGCGTCGCCGAGCAGCCGCTCGCGCTCGGCGTGCAGCCCGCCGGGTGTGCAGCCGTCCACGATGTGCGCGACCGCGTCGGGTTCCAGCACCACCAGGGCCCTGGCGTCGCCGATCGCGTCGGCGAACCGGTCGATCCACTGCCGGTAGGCGTCCGGTCCGGCCGCCCCGCCGGCCGAGTGCTGGCCGCAGTCCCGGTGCGGGATGTTGTAGGCGACCAGCAACGCCGTCCTGCCCTCGGCGGTCGCGCCGCGGGTCGCCCGCCGCACCAGTGGCGCGGGATCGATCTCGCCGGCAGGCCAGAGCGCGGCGGGCCGGTCGGCGATGCGCTTCAGCAGCTCGGCGTCCTGCGTGCGGCCCTCGCGCCGCCACTGCTCGATCTGCCGGACGGCGGGGCTCTCCGGATCGACCCAGAAGGGGGAGGAGGCCGCGGAGCCCGTCTTCGCCGCGCGGCCGGCGACGGATGCCTCGTCGACGCCGGGGGCGGACGAACAGCCCGCGGTGAGGCCGAGGGCCGCGAGGGCGGCGAGGGTGTGGATCGGCCGGGACATGCTGCTCCCTGGGGCAGAGATGACTGTCAGTGATGATCCATCACAGATCGTGACACAGGGTGGGTCCGACGCCCGGCATTTCGACGCCCCGGGTGGTCCGGCGGCCCGAAAGGCGAGACAGGGCTGACCGGCATGTGACCGGCCGGTAAGGTCTGGTGGCGTGCCGAAGCCCCTCAGTCTCACCTTCGATCCCATCGCCCGTGCCGACGAACTGTGGAAGCAGCGCTGGGGCAGCGTGCCCTCCATGGCCGCGATCACCTCGATCATGCGGGCGCACCAGATCCTGCTGGCCGAGGTCGACGCGGTGGTCAAGCCGTACGGGCTGACGTTCGCGCGGTACGAGGCGCTGGTGCTGCTCACCTTCTCCAAGTCGGGCGAACTGCCGATGTCCAAGATCGGCGAGCGGCTCATGGTGCATCCGACCTCGGTGACGAACACCGTCGACCGGCTGGTGAGGTCGGGCCTGGTGGACAAGCGGCCCAACCCCAACGACGGGCGGGGCACCCTCGCCAGCATCACCGACAAGGGCCGGGAGGTGGTCGAGGCGGCCACCCGCGACCTGATGGCGATGGACTTCGGCCTCAGCGCCTACGACGCCGAGGAGTGCGGTGAGATCTTCGCGATCCTCCGGCCGCTCCGCCTGGCCGCCGGGGACTTCGAGGAGGGGTGACGCCGGGCACCTGACCCGGCCCAAGATCTCCCGGGACGGCCGGTTACGCTCGACGGCATGAAGAAGAGCGTGCTGACCCGCTATCGGGTCATGGCCTACGTCACCGGTGTGCTGCTCGTCGCGCTGACCTTCGGCATGATCGGCAAGTACGGCTTGGAGATGGGCGGCGCGGCCGACTTCACCCAGGTGGTCAGCATCGCGCACGGCTGGCTGTACGTCGTGTACCTGATCTTCGCCTTCGACCTCGGCTCCAAGGCGAAGTGGCCGGTCAAGAAGCAGCTCTGGGTCCTGCTGGCCGGCACCGTCCCGACGGCCGCGTTCTTCGTGGAGCGCAGGATCAGCCGTGAGCTGGAGGGCCAGGTCGAGGGCGGCGCGCCCGCGGTCGCCAAGGCCTGACGCCCCGGTCGTCACCGCCGTGCGGACACCCGTACGGCGGTCTGCCATCGACATTTACTTGGACGTCCTAGTAAATTCGAGGGTATGGACGCTGACGCCATAGACGAGGGCCGCCGCCGCTGGCAGGCCCGGTACGACGCCGCCCGCAAGCGCGACGCTGACTTCACCACGCTCTCCGGTGATCCCGTGGAGCCGGTGTACGGGCCCCGGCCCGGGGACACCTACGAGGGCTTCGAGCGGATCGGCTGGCCGGGTGAGTACCCCTTCACCCGCGGGCTGCATCCGACCGGCTACCGAGGGCGCACGTGGACCATCCGGCAGTTCGCCGGGTTCGGGAACGCCGAGCAGACCAACGAGCGCTACAAGATGATCCTCCGCAACGGCGGAGGCGGGCTCTCGGTCGCCTTCGACATGCCGACGCTGATGGGCCGCGACTCCGACGACCCGCGCTCACTGGGCGAGGTCGGGCACTGCGGGGTGGCGATCGACTCGGCGGCCGACATGGAGGTCCTGTTCCGGGACATCCCGCTCGGTGAGGTCACGACGTCGATGACGATCAGCGGGCCCGCCGTGCCCGTGTTCTGCATGTACCTGGTGGCGGCCGAGCGGCAGGGAGTCGAGCACTCCGTGCTCAACGGCACGCTCCAGACCGACATCTTCAAGGAGTACATCGCGCAGAAGGAGTGGCTCTTCCAGCCCGAGCCGCACCTGCGCCTGATCGGCGACCTGATGGAGTACTGCGCGGCGGGCATCCCCGCGTACAAGCCGCTGTCGGTCTCCGGCTACCACATCCGCGAGGCGGGCGCTACGGCCGCGCAGGAGCTGGCGTACACGCTGGCGGACGGCTTCGGGTACGTGGAGCTGGGGCTCAGCCGCGGGCTCGACGTGGACGTGTTCGCCCCCGGCCTGTCCTTCTTCTTCGACGCGCACCTCGACTTCTTCGAGGAGATCGCCAAGTTCCGCGCGGCCCGCCGCATCTGGGCCCGCTGGATGCGGGACGTGTACGGGGCGAAGAGCGAGAAGGCCCAGTGGCTGCGGTTCCACACCCAGACCGCCGGTGTCTCGCTGACCGCGCAGCAGCCGTACAACAACGTGGTGCGCACGGCCGTGGAGGCGCTGGCGGCGGTCCTCGGCGGGACCAACTCCCTGCACACCAACGCCCTGGACGAGACGCTCGCCCTGCCGAGCGAGCAGGCGGCCGAGATCGCCCTGCGCACCCAGCAGGTGCTGATGGAGGAGACCGGCGTCGCCAACGTCGCGGACCCGCTGGGCGGTTCCTGGTTCGTCGAGCAGCTCACGGACCGGATCGAGGCCGACGCGGAGAAGATCTTCGCGCAGATCAAGGAGCGGGGCCTGCGGGCCCACCCCGACGCGCGGCATCCGATCGGGCCGATGACCTCGGGCATCCTGCGCGGTATCGAGGACGGCTGGTTCACCGGCGAGATCGCCGAGTCGGCGTTCCGCTACCAGCAGGCGCTGGAGAAGGGCGACAAGAAGGTCGTCGGCGTCAACGCCCACACCGGCTCGGTCACCGGTGACCTGGAGATCCTGCGGGTCAGCCACGAGGTGGAGCGCGAGCAGGTACGGGTCCTGCGGGAGCGCAAGGCCGCCCGCGACGACGCGGCGGTCCGCACCGCCGTCACCGCCATGGTCGCCGCCGCGCGGGACGGGTCCAACATGATCGAGCCGATGCTGAACGCCGTACGGGCGGAGGCGACCCTCGGCGAGATCTGCGACGCGCTGCGCGACGAGTGGGGGGTGTACACGGAGCCGGCCGGCTTCTGACCACCATCCCGGGGCCGGGCGCGGGCAGGCGGCCGCCACCTGCCGGCGCCCGCGCCCGGCCGGGCAGCCCCCGTACCCGGCAACGCACCCGGCAACGCACCCGCACCCCGCCGCCCGCCCCGACCGCTGCGCGAACCCCCGGCTAGCGGTCCTGCCCGGCTCCCCCCAGCCCCGTCAGGAGGACCCGGGTGAAGCCGCGGACCCACTCCTCGTCCGCGGGCTCCGCGCTGACCAGCGTGCGGTGCACCACCGCACCCGCCACCACGTCGAAGACGAGGTCCGCCGTGCGGGCGGCCTCGGCGGCGTCGCTCTCGGCGGGCAGCTCGCCGCGGGCCTGGGCACGTGCGCGACCCTGGACGACCAGCCGCTTCTGGCGTTCCACGATCGACTCGCGGATGCGCTCGCGCAGGGCGTCGTCACGGGTCGACTCCGCCACGACCGCCATCAGGCCGCTCTTGGCCTCCGGTCGGGCCAGGATCGCCGCGAACTGCAGGACCACGCCCTCGATGTCGGCGGCGAGGGAGCCGGTGTCGGGGAGTTCCAGTTCGTCGAAGAGTTCCGCCACCGCGTCGACCACCAGCTGGTTCTTGCCCGCCCAGCGGCGGTAGAGGGTCGTCTTGGCAACCCCGGCCCGCATCGCGACGTCTGACAGGGTGAGCTTCGACCAGCCCAGCTCGACCAGGGCCGCCCGGGTCGCGGCCAGGATCGCGGCGTCGGCCGCGGCGCTGCGCGGACGCCCGGTGCGACCTGCGCGGCTGACGGTGGTGCGGCTCTGCATTCCCCGACCATAACCGGCGGTTCCGAAACCGCCGGTCGGTCCGAGGCCGTGAGGGAGATCACTCGGCGGCGGGGCGCCGGGAGCCCGCCGTGCCATTACGCTACGACTCGTAGCGAAAGCGCGGGCATGGGCGTGCCAGGGCGACGACCACAGGGCGTGGGGTGGGGACCCGGCGCCGAACGGCACACATCAGGGCGGCCTTTCGCACCGCTTTTCACAGACACGCGCCTGACGGGGGAGGATAGACGCATGCAGCCACGGAACATGTCCATGAGCGGAGTCGTCGACCTCGCCGCGGTGAAGGCGGCCCAGGAGGCCAAGGCGAAGGCGGAGCAGGCGCGCGCCGAAGCGGCCCGGACGGGCGGGACGGGTGCCGTCTCCCCGGCCGATCTCGTCATCGACGTCGACGAGGCCGGGTTCGAGCACGAGGTCCTGCAGCGGTCCACCGAGGTCCCGGTCGTCATCGACTTCTGGGCCGAGTGGTGCCAGCCCTGCAAGCAGTTGAGCCCTGTTCTGGAGCGGCTCGCCGTCGAGTACAGCGGGCGCTTCCTCCTCGCCAAGATCGACGTCGACGCCAACCAGATGCTGATGCAGCAGTTCGGGATCCAGGGCATCCCGGCCGTCTTCGCGGTGGTGGCCGGACAGGCCCTGCCGCTCTTCCAGGGGGCCGCCGGCGAGGAGCAGATCCGGCAGACCCTGGACCAGCTGGTGCAGGTCGCCGAGCAGCGCTTCGGCCTGACCGGCCTGACGGTCGACCCCGAGGCCGATCCGGGCGCCGCCCAGGAGGCCCCCGCCCGTCCGGCCGGCCCGCACGACGCGGCGCTGGAGGCCGCCGTGCAGGCCCTGGACGCCGGCGACCTGGCCGGTGCCGTGCAGGCGTACAAGAACGTGCTGAGCGACGACCCGGGCAACACCGAGGCCAAACTCGGCCTCGCCCAGGCCGAGTTGCTCCAGCGGGTGCAGGGCGCGGACCCCCAGCGGGTGCGCAAGGAGGCCGCCGACAAGCCGGCCGACGCGCAGGCGCAGATCGCCGCCGCCGACCTGGACCTGGTGGGCGGCCATGTCGACGACGCCTTCGGGCGGCTCATCGACACCGTCCGGCGCACGGCGGGCGACGACCGGGACGCCGTACGGGTGCGACTGCTGGAGCTGTTCGAGGTCGTCGGTGCCGACGATCCGCGGGTGGTCGCGGCCCGCCGGGCACTGGCGCGCGCCCTGTTCTGACCGGGGCCAGAGGGACGCATGCGGCCGCGCTTTGCCAAATCTTGGCAATCGCGGCCGCTGTTACTGCCAGTAAGTCCATGCCGATGATGTGTCGGTTTCTGTCCAGCGATCAATAGTTTTGTCCCGTACCCGCGTGACACCCAGCGTGCCCGGCCGGGACCTCTCGGTCGTGGCCTGGTCATCCGGCCGTTACTAGTGAGTAACGAACCCCCTTGTGCGGGCGGCGAGAATGCACCACGATCGGCGACGCTCGGTCCATTCCCGCACCCCGAAAGCCAATCGGGTCGTGGGAGTTCCTGGGTCCCCACCGAGCAGGGTCGGCGGCTGTGACGCCGGCTCTTGGGCAGGGGGGTCTTCGCCCGACCGGCGAAGCCTGTCCAGCAAGGTTGTGCGTGATGCGTGTCAGGCGCGACCAGTGGTTGTCGCTCGGGGGTGATCGCCGGTGATTCGGGCGCGCTGTGCGCGCCGCCGAGTGCGGGCGCTCTCCTTCCCGAGGACGTAGCACTTCTCCCATCCCTGCCCGGCCGAGCCGTCGACTTGAGGCAGCGCCGGCGCCAGGAGATGTACGTCCGAGAAGGAGGAAATATGGAGTCCCAGGTGCGTGGCGGGACCAGATGGAAGCGGTTCGCCGTGGTCATGGTGCCCAGCGTGGCCGCCACGGCGGCGATAGGCGTGGCCCTGGCCCAGGGTGCGCTCGCCGCGTCGTTCAGTGTGTCGGGACAGTCGTTCAAGGTCACGACCTCGCAGCTCAATGGCCAGGGCTTCGTCCAGTACGGCGCGGTCGACGAGGGCTACACCATGGACGGCAAGAAGACGGCTCACCCCGTCGCCGTCTCGGCGTTCAAGTCCGCGACGATCAAGAACCTGTGCCAGTCCGTGGTCACCCCGGACATCCCGGTCGTCGGCACGGTCAGCCTGATGCTGAAGGCGGGCGGGGGCAGCACCCCGGTCGAGGCCAAGAACCTGTACATCGACGTCGCCCAGCTCGAGGCCGATGCCACGTTCAACAACATCGACATCGGTGTTGCCGCGAAGGACGCCGTCAAGGGTCCGGGCATCCAGAAGGGCGACACGACGAATCCCTTCGGGTTCGCGCAGCAGGCCGACTCGGTCGTGCTGACCGACGTGAAGCAGACGGCGTGGGCGACCACCGCCGGAACGTTCAAGCTCAGCGGTCTGAAGATGACGCTGAACAAGGGCGTCAAGGAGTGCTACTAAGCACTCTCTGATGGGCGGGGGAGCCGGTGGCGCCCCCGCCCGTCCACTCTCCGGCCGCGCCTTCACACGCGGCCCACATCACCACCACAGCAACGCCGTACCAGGGAGCTGTTTTCCATGAGCGCCGAGACTCCTGCCGCCTCAGGCCAGTTCACCCTCCGGAGGCAGCAGTTCCGCGCCTGGCGGGGCGACCGGCCGTTCTGGGCCGGCCTGTTCGTCATGCTCGGCGGACTCCCCATTGCCTACTTCCCGTACGCGAACCTGCGGCTCGGTCACCTGACGTTGGCGATGGCCACCACTGCGGGCGCCGGGTCCCTGATCATCGGCGTACTGCTGGTCGTCCTGGGTGTCAGTCTCTGGTTCCAGAAGCACGTCCGCGTGTTCGCGGGTGTCGCCGCGATCCTGCTGGCGCTGGTGTCCATCCCCGTGTCCAACCTCGGCGGCTTCCTCATCGGCTTCCTGCTCGCGCTCATCGGCGGCGCGATGGCCGTGTCCTGGGCTCCGGGCGAGTCGCCGGGCGGACAGCCGGTGGCGGACGGCACCACGGGAGCGGGCGGCGCCCCGCAGGGCGCGCTCCCGGACACCACGGCTGCGGACGCCAAGGAGCACGACGCCCCGGTCCCCGAGCCGCGCGACGGGGTGGGCGAGTCCAACGATCTGTCAGGAACGAGCCCGGCCAACGGGGCGAACGGGAGGCACAGTGCCGGCTGACGAGGTGACCCACGGGGCTGACGTGGAGTCGTCCCGTGTGAGAACCGGGCCGCGCCACGCGGCACCCAAGAAGCCGTTGTTCACCAGGTTTCACATGCCGGCCGGGAAGGCGATAGCCCTGGCGGCGATGCCGACGGCGGTTCTCATGGGAATGGGATTCACGCCGACGCTCGCCGTCGCCGACGGCAACGACGCGGCGAAGCCGACGTCGAACAGCCTGACGGCCGACGAGTACAAGGACTGCGTGGCGGCGCTGGAGGACGAGGGCAAGGAGGACAAGGGCGAGGGCGAGGACGACTCGTCCGCGTCCCCGGCTCCCACCCCCTCGCCCTCGGTGAGCGAGAGCGGGGCCGGGAAGGACGCCGACGAGGCCGGGCCGGGCCCCGGACCGTCCGCCGGGAAACCGGAGCAGGAGCAGGAGCAGGAGCAGGAGCAGGGCACGGACACGGGTACGTCCTCTTCGCCGGATTCAGGTTCCGACGACAAGGCCGGACCCGCCCCGTCCCCCTCCGCGTCCGGCGGGGACACTGCGTCCCCGTCCCCCGCCCCGTCGCCGTCCGAGAGCCGCGGCAATGTGCTGGAGGAGATCGGCGGCGCCATCGAGGACATCTTCACCGGCGGCGGGAA
Source organism: Streptomyces hamibioticus (assembly GCF_047946815.1). NCBI lineage: Bacteria > Bacillati > Actinomycetota > Actinomycetes > Kitasatosporales > Streptomycetaceae > Streptomyces > Streptomyces hamibioticus. Next base: position 2,287,379 of record NZ_JBKKQY010000001.1, on the reverse strand, counting down.
GGCCGAGGAGAGCCCGAACCCCACGCCGACCCCGTCCGCCTCGGAGAGCGACGCGGAAGGCGCCCCGGAGAGCGCCGGCGACAAGGCGTCCGACCCGGTGGAGGGCGCGGCCGGTGCCGCGTCCGAGGCGGCCGGGAAGGCCGGCGACACCGCGGACCGGGCCACCGGGGACGCCGGGGAAGCCGCGGAGGACGTGGCGGACGCGGCGGACGAGGTAGGGGAGGCGGCCGGCGAGGCCGCGGAGCAGGCCGGTGACGCCACCGCGTCGGCGAGCCCCGGCCCCACCCCTTCCGCGAGCGCCGGCACCGACCTGGAGGACTGCCCGGTCGCCACCGACGCCGAGGGCGGGGTCGACAACACCGTCCCGCTGCCCGACGACCCCTGGTACCTCAACGCCAGCTCGCTGCTGCTGAAGGGCGCCTCCTACGAGGGCATCGTCGAGGTGCGGACCGCCAACGGCTCGACCAAGAAGGTGCTGAAGTACGTCATATCCGACGGCACCGACATCGGCGACCTGCACCAGACGGTGAAGGACGACCAGTCCGGCAAGACCTACCACGTGCAGGCGGCCAAGGGCTCGACGTCCACGATCCGCGGCGGCGACACGGTGATGTACACCGAGAGCATCTCCGGCAACCTGCTCGGGCTGATACCGGTCACGTTCGACCCGGAACACCCGCCGCCGCTCGACATCCCGCTGATCTACTTCACGAAAGTGAAGGTCGTGCAGGCCGGCCAGTTCGGCGGCAACCTGCACGTGCCCGGGCTGCAGCAGTACATCACCGACTGAGCAGCCCCGGTCACGGACCCGTTCGGGAGCCGCACGACCGCCGAGGGCGCCCCCTGTCGCCAGGGGGCGCCCTCGGCGCCGTACACGAGCCGCCGCCGAGGCGTCAGTTGCGACCGCCGAGGTGGTGCACCCGGACCATGTTGGTGGTGCCGGGGACGCCGGGGGGCGAGCCGGCGGTGATGACCACGATGTCGCCGTCGTTGAAGCGGCTGAGCTTGATCATCTCCTGGTCCACCAGGTCGACCATCTCGTCGGTGCTGTTGACGAACGGCACGACGTGCGGCTCCACGCCCCAGCTGAGCGACAGCTGGTTGCGGGTGGACTCGTCGGTGGTGAAGGCGAGGATCGGCTGCGTGGCGCGGTAGCGGGACAGCCGGCGGGCGGTGTCGCCGGACTGGGTGAAGGCGACCAGGCCCTTGCCGCCGAGGAAGTCGGCGATCTCGGCCGCGGCACGGGCCACCGAACCGCCCTGCGTGCGCGGCTTCTTGCCCGGGACGAGGGGCTGGAGGCCCTTGGAGAGCAGCTCCTGCTCGGCCGCCTGGACGATCTTCGACATCGTCTTGACGGTCTCGATCGGGTAGGCGCCCACGCTCGACTCGGCGGACAGCATCACCGCGTCGGCGCCGTCCAGGATCGCGTTGGCCACGTCGGAGGCCTCGGCGCGGGTCGGGCGGGAGTTGGTGATCATCGACTCCATCATCTGGGTCGCCACGATCACCGGCTTGGCGTTGCGCCGGCACAGCTCGATCAGGCGCTTCTGCACCATGGGGACCTGCTCGAGCGGGTACTCGACGGCCAGGTCGCCGCGGGCGACCATCACGCCGTCGAACGCCATCACGACGTCCTCCATGTTCAGCACCGCCTGCGGCTTCTCCACCTTGGCGACGACCGGGACGCGGCGGCCCTCCTCGTCCATGACGCGGTGCACGTCCTGGACGTCCTTGGCGTCGCGGACGAAGGACAGCGCGACGAGGTCGCAGCCCATGCGGAGGGCGAAGCGGAGGTCGTCGACGTCCTTCTCGGACAGGGCCGGGACGTTGACGGCCGCGCCGGGCAGGTTGATGCCCTTGTGGTCGGAGATGACGCCGCCCTCGATGACGATCGTCTTCACCCGCGGGCCGTCGACCTCGGTGACCTTCAACTCGACGTTGCCGTCGTTGATGAGTACCTGGTCGCCCTTGGTGACGTCACCGGGCAGGCCCTTGTACGTCGTGCCGCAGATCGTCTTGTCGCCCGGCACGTCCTCGGTGGTGATGGTGAACTCGTCACCCCGCACCAGCTCGACGGGGCCCTCGGCGAAGGTCTCCAGCCGGATCTTCGGGCCCTGGAGGTCGGCGAGGACACCGATGGCCCTGCCGGTCTCCTTGGCGGCGGCCCGCAGGCGGTCGTACCGCCCCTGGTGCTCGTCGTGGGTGCCGTGGCTGAAGTTGAAGCGGGCCACGTTCATGCCGGCTTCGATCAGCGCGACGAGCTGCTCGTGGGAGTCGACCGCGGGGCCGAGAGTACAGACGATTTTCGAACGGCGCATGGGGCGATCCTATCGGTTTGTTTCGCTGCGGAATATTCCGTCTGGCGGAAAATACAAAAGGGCGGGATGCCGCTCAGGTGAGATTCCCCGAACCATTTACCAGCGCGTAGGTCTGTGTCGCGATCTCCATTTCCTCGTCCGTCGGGACCACGGCCACCGCCACCCGCGCGTACGCCGGCGAGATCAGCCGCGGCCGGTCGGCGCGTACGGCGTTCAGGTCGCCGTCCACCGCCAGGCCCAGCTCCTCCAGGCCCGCCACGGCGGCTTCCCGCACCGGTGCCGCGTTCTCGCCGACCCCGGCGGTGAAGGCCACCGCGTCCACCCGGCCGAGAACGGCGTAATAGGCGCCGATGTACTTCTTCAGCCGGTGAATGTAGATGTCGAAGGCCAGCCGGGCCCGTTCGTCACCCTCGTCGATCCGGCGGCGGATCTCCCGCATGTCGTTGTCGCCGCACAGTCCGATCAGACCGCTCCTCTTGTTGAGAAGTGTGTCGACCTCGTCGGCGGACATTCCACCGACGCGCATCAAATGGAAGATGACGGCCGGGTCCATGTCCCCGGAGCGCGTACCCATCACGAGCCCCTCCAAGGGCGTCAGCCCCATGGAGGTGTCCACGCACCTGCCGCCGCGCACGGCCGAGGCGGACGCCCCGTTGCCCAGGTGCAGCACGATGACGTTCACCTCCTCCGGCGCCTTGCCCAGCAGCTTCGCCGTCGCCCGCGAGACGTAGGCGTGCGAGGTGCCGTGGAAGCCGTAGCGCCGGATGCGGTGGGCGTCGGCGGTCTCGACGTCGATGGCGTAGCGGGCGGCGGACTCCGGCATCGTCGTGTGGAAGGCGGTGTCGAAGACGGCGACCTGCGGCAGGTCCGGGCGCAGCGCCCGGGCGGTGCGGATGCCGGTGAGGTTGGCCGGGTTGTGCAGCGGGGCGACCGGGATCAGCCGCTCGATCTCGGCGAGCACGGCGTCGTCGATCACGGTCGGCTCGGTGAAGTGCTTGCCGCCGTGCACGACGCGGTGGCCGATGGCGGCCAGCTCGGGCGAGTCCAGGCCGAGGCCGTCCTTGGCCAGTTCCGCCGCGACGGCCTTCAGGGCCGCCTCGTGGTCGGGGACGGAGCCCGACCACTCCCGGGCCTCGCCGCCCACGGGGGTGTGCGCCAGCCGGCCGGACTCCTCGCCGATCCGCTCGACGAGGCCCATCGCCAGCCGGCTGCCGTCGCCCATGTCGAGCAGCTGGTACTTCACCGACGAGGAGCCGGAGTTGAGGACGAGGACACGGGTGGGGCTCACTGCTGGGTCGCCTTCTCGGTGGGGGACTGGCGGGCGGGGGCCTGCTGGGCCTGGATCGCCGTGATGGCGACGGTGTTGACGATGTCCTGGACCAGGGCGCCCCGGGACAGGTCGTTGACCGGCTTGCGCAGACCCTGCAGAACCGGGCCGACGGCGATCGCGCCGGCCGAGCGCTGCACGGCCTTGTAGGTGTTGTTGCCGGTGTTGAGGTCGGGGAAGACCAGCACGGTGGCCTGGCCCGCCACCTCGGAGCCGGGCAGCTTGGTGGCGGCGACCGACGGCTCGACGGCGGCGTCGTACTGGATTGGGCCCTCCGTCCGCAGGTCCGGCCGGCGTGAGCGGACCAGCTCCGTCGCCCGGCGCACCTTGTCGACGTCCGCGCCCGATCCGGACGTACCGGTGGAGTACGACAGCATCGCGATCCGCGGGTCGACCCCGAACCGGGCGGCCGTGGCCGCCGACTGGATCGCGATGTCGGCGAGCTGTTCGGCGTCCGGGTCCGGGTTGACCGCGCAGTCGCCGTAGACCAGCACCTTGTCGGCCAGGCACATGAAGAAGACGGACGAGACGATGGCCGCGTCCGGCTTGGTCTTGATGATCTCGAAGGCCGGGCGGATGGTCGCCGCGGTGGAGTGCACCGACCCCGACACCATGCCGTCGGCCAGGCCCTCCTCGACCATCAGCGTGCCGAAGTAGTTCACGTCGGAGACCACGTCGTGGGCCAGCTCCACGCTGACGCCCTTGTGGGCGCGCAGGGCGGCGTACTTCTCGGCGAAGGAGTCGCGCAGCTCGGAGACGGCCGGGTCGATCAGCTGCGAGCCGCCGAGGTCGATGCCGAGGTCGGCGGCCTTCTTGCGGATCTGGTCGACCGGCCCGAGCAGGGTCAGGTCGCACACCCCCCGGCGCAGCAGCACCTCGGCGGCGTGCAGCACCCGCTCCTCGGTGCCCTCCGGCAGCACCACCCGGCGCCTGTCGGCGCGCGCCTGCTCCAGCAGCGTGTGCTCGAACATCATCGGCGTGACGCGGTCGCTGGACGGGGCGGAGACCCGGTGGCTGAGGTCGGCGGTGTCGACGTACCGCTCGAACACGCCGAGCGCGGTCTCCGCCTTGCGCGGGGTGGCCGCGTTGAGCTTGCCCTCCAGGGAGAACAACTGCTCGGCGGTGGGGAAGCTGTTGCCGGACACCGAGAGCACCGGGGTGCCGGGGGCGAGGCGGGCGGCGAGGGTGAGGATGTCGTCGCCGGGGACCTCGTCGAGGGTGAGCAGCACACCGGCTATGGGCGGGGTGCCGGCGCTGTGCGCGGCCAGCGAGCCGACGACCAGGTCGGCGCGGTCGCCCGGGGTCACGACCAGGCAGCCGGGGGTCAGCGCGGCCAGGAAGTTCGGCAGCATGGCGCCGCCGAAGACGAAGTCCAGCGCGTCCCGGGCGAGCCCCGACTCGTCGCCGAGGACCACCTTGGCGCCGAGGGTGTGCGCGATCTGGGAGACGGTCGGCGCGGACAGCGCCGGCTCGTCGGGCAGTACCCAGCACGGCACCGGCAGCCGGCCGTCGAGCCGCTCGGCGATCTGGGCCCGGTCCTGGCGGGCCACCCGGTTGGCGACCATGGCGAGCACGTCGCAGCCCAGTCCGTCGTAGGCGCGGAAGGCGTTGACGGTCTCCGCCAGCACCGCCTCCGCGGGCTGCTTGCGGCCGCCCACGACCGGGATCACGGACGCCCCGAACTCGTTGGCCAGCCGGGCGTTGAACGACAGCTCGTCCGGCAGCTGGGTGCCGGCGTAGTCGGTGCCGAGGACGAGCACCACGTCGTAGTCGCGGGCGACCAGGTGGAAGCGGTCGACCAGCGCGGACACCAGCTCGTCCGTGCCCTGCTCGGCCTGGAGGGCGGAGGCCTCCTGGTAGTCCATGCCGTACACGGTGGCCGGGTCCTGGGCGAGCCGGTAGCGGGCCCGCAGCAGCTCGAACAGGCGGTCGGGGCCGTCGTGGACCAGGGGACGGAAGACGCCGACCCGGTCGACCTGCCGGGTCAAAAGTTCCATGACCCCCAGCTCGACGACCTGGCGGCCGTCGCCGCGGTCGATGCCGGTCACGTACACGCTGCGCGTCACGCGTGCTCTCCGTTTCGTCTGGTTCATCTGGTTCGTCTGGTTCGCCGTCATAAAAATCGCCCACCGAGGTGAGCAGAACCCCCTTGACAATACCTCCGGCGATAGATAAGGCGCCCGTCAGTGCCCTGTCGGCATCGCCCGGTGGGACGTGGAAGAATCGGCAATGGCTCACCGGCAACAACATCGAGCAGGAGATACAGCACGATGCGCATCGGAGTTCTCACCGCAGGCGGCGACTGCCCCGGCCTGAACGCCGTGATCCGGTCGGTCGTGCACCGCGCGGTCGACAACTACGGCGACGAGGTCATCGGCTTCGAGGACGGTTACGCGGGCCTGCTCGACGGCCGCTACCGCACCCTCGACCTGAACGCGGTCAGCGGCATCCTCGCCCGCGGCGGCACCATCCTCGGCTCCTCCCGGCTGGAGCGCGACCGGCTCCGCGAGGCCTGCGAGAACGCCGGTGACATGATCCAGAGCTTCGGCATCGACGCGCTGATCCCGATCGGCGGCGAGGGCACACTGACGGCCGCCCGGATGCTGAGCGACGCCGGGCTGCCGGTGGTCGGCGTGCCGAAGACGATCGACAACGACATCTCCTCCACCGACCGAACCTTCGGCTTCGACACCGCCGTGGGCGTCGCCACGGAGGCGATGGACCGCCTGAAGACCACCGCGGAGTCCCACCAGCGCGTGATGGTCGTCGAGGTCATGGGCCGGCACGCGGGCTGGATCGCCCTGGAGTCCGGCATGGCCGCGGGTGCGCACGGCATCTGCCTGCCGGAACGCCCCTTCGATCCGGCCGACCTGGTCAAGATGGTCGAGGCGCGGTTCGCCCGCGGCAAGAAGTTCGCCGTGGTCTGCGTCGCCGAGGGCGCCCACCCCGCCGACGGCACCATGGACTACGGCAAGGGCGAGATCGACAAGTACGGCCACGAGCGCTTCCAGGGCATCGGCACGGCCCTGGCCTACGAGCTGGAGCGGCGCCTCGGCAAGGAGGCCAAGCCGGTCATCCTCGGCCACGTCCAGCGCGGTGGCACGCCGACCGCGTACGACCGGGTGCTCGCCACCCGGTTCGGATGGCAGGCGGTGGAGGCCGCGCACCGGGGCGAGTTCGGCATGATGACCGCGCTGCGCGGCACGGACATCCGGATGGTGCCGCTGGCCGAGGCGGTCACCGAGCTGAAGACGGTGCCCAAGGACCGGATGGACGAGGCCGAGTCGGTGTTCTGACCGGACGCCGGGGGCGGGTGTTCCGGCCGGAGGCCGAGGCGGTGTGCTAACCGGTGGTTCCGCGGACCGCCGTCCAGAAGATCTCCACGATCCGGTCCAGGAAGTCGTCGCCGGAGTCCCGGGAGTCGCGGCTGCCGCCGCCCCAGCTGAGGGTGGCGGTCATGTGCCCCTGGTAGTCCTCGTGCAGCTCCTGGAGCACGTCGCCCAGGATGCCCCGGTCCAGGGGCACGAGCTTGGAGACCGGGCGGACGTAGGCCTGCCAGCGGGTGGTCGCGGCGCTGCGCAGCAGCTCGGCGAGCTTCTCCTCGCGTCCCGTGACGGCCACGAAGTCGGGCAGGTCGAGGCCGAGCGTGTGGGCGAGCGCGGCCGACTGGCGCTCGGTGCCGCGCCAGCTGTCCGTCTCCTCGGCCCGCAGGTACGCGCTGAGTTCCATCCCGACCGTGCGGGCCACGTCCTCGGGCGCGAGGCCGCGGGCGATGCGGTGCTCGCGCAGGGTGCGCGCGCGGCCGATGAGCTCCCCGGGCGAGCACCACAGCACGCCGGCGAGCGCGGTCAGCTCGTGGTTGGCGGGGGAGGCGATGCCCCGCTCCCAGGCGACGACGAGGTCCGGGGTGACGTAGGGGAGTCCGTACGAGACGCGCATGCCGTGGGCGACGTGCTCGGGGCCCATGCCGAGGCCGGCCCGCAGACGGCGGGCCGCGAGGGCGTTGAACGGAGGGCCGGGCTGGTTCGGTGGAGCTGAGGGTCGGTGCACGGGCCACAAGGTAGGGGGCCCGGACGTCGGTGACTACGGTCTGTTCGGCCAGGATCACGGATTGTAGGAACCTACGGTTTCGGTCACGCGTGACCGAAAAGGGCGTTGACCGGGTCATCCCTTGATCGCGCCGCCCAGTGCGAACCCGCCGCCCAGCCGCCGGGCGACCAGCACGTACAGCATGATCACCGGCGTCGAGTAGACGACCGAGAACGCCGCCAGCTGACCGTACGCCACCATGCCCCGGTTGCCGAAGAACTCGTTGATGCTCACCGAGGCCGGCATCTGGTCCGGAGTGAGCAGCAGCATGAAGGGGACGAAGAAATTGCCCCACATCATGACGAACGAGAACACCGTCACCACCGCGACACCCGGCCCCATCAGCGGCAGCACGATCCGCACCAGGGACTGCGGCGCAGAGGCCCCGTCCGTCCACGCGGCCTCCTCCAGCTCCTTGGGCACGCCGTCCATGAAGTTCTTCATCAGCCAGATCGCGAAGGGCAGCTGCGAGGCGGCGAAGAAGAGGATCGTCCCGTGCATGGTGTCGATCAGGTTCACCCGGACGAACAGGGCGTACACCGGCACCATGACCGCCGTGATCGGCAGGCTGGTCGCGAACAGGACGGTCAGCAGGAACGGCCGGTTCAGCCGGGACCGGAACCTCGACAGCGGATACGCGGCGAGCGCCGCGCACACCACCGTCAGCGCCGTCGCGCCGCCGCACAGGATCAGGCTGTTGAGCAGCGGTGTGAAGGTGATCTCCGGGGTGAGGATCGCGTCGAAGTGGTCCAGTGTCAGGCCGCCGGGTGCCTTGACCCGGAGGTCCGCGTGCGGGTCCAGGGCGGACAGCACCACCCAGGCCAGCGGCAGCACGAAGGCACAGGCCGCCAGCAGCAGCCCGGTGTCGGCGGCCAGCCGGTGCCGGGTGCGGCGGGCGGCGAGGGTGCGGGCGGCGAGGACGCGGGCCGGACGGGTCATGGCCGTTCAGACCTCCGTCCGCAGCAGGCGCAGGTACACGACCGAGAACAGCGAGCCGATCAGCAACAGCAGCAGGGCGACCGCGGTGCCGTAGCCGATCAGGCTGTTCTGGAAGGCCTGTTCGTACATGAACAGCGGCAGCGTCTGGCTCCTGCCGCTCGGGCCGCCCCTCGTCATCACCCAGATCAGCCCGAAGACCGACAGGGTCTGGAGGGTGTTGAGCATGAGGGTGGTGCCGATGGAGCGGCGGATCATCGGCAGGGTGACGTGCCACATGCGGCGCCAGCCGCCGGCGCCGTCGACCTCGGCGGCCTCCGTGACCTCCTTGGGGATCTCGTTCAGCGCGGCGGAGTAGACCAGCATCGAGAACGCCGTGCCCCGCCAGACGTTGGCGAAGGACACCGCCAGGATCGGCAGTGTGAACAGCCAGTTCTGGGACGGCAGGTGCAGCCGGTCCAGGATGGCGTTCAAGGTGCCCTCGCGGCGGAAGAACGCGTACAGCAGGAAGCCGGCCACGACTTCCGGCAGCACCCACGCCGTGATCACGATGCCGCCGGTCAGCGTGCGGACCGGCCTGGAGGCGCGCTGCATCAGCGCCGCCAGCGCCAGGCCGAGGGTGTTCTGCCCGATCAGCGACGACAGCACGGTGAACACCAGCGTCAGCCATACGGCGTTGCGGAACGCCTCGTCCCGGAACGCCCGGCGGAAGTTCTCCAGCCCGACGAACGACTCCTCGGCCTGCCCGGTGAGCTGGAGGTCGGTGAAGGCGATGACGACGCAGTAGACGATCGGCCCGCCCAGGAACAGCAGCAGCAGGACGACGGCGGGGGAGACGGGCAGGGCCCGGGCCAGTGTGCGGCGCCGGGAACCCCTCCGCGTCCGGTCCGGGGGCGCGGCGGGCGGGCCCGGGGGAGCCTCGGTGACCTCCGGGCCGCCGACGTGGGGCGGGGTGGCGGCGGTCACGGGCGCCCGCCGCCGTCCACGGCACCCGTCACTTCTCGACCACCTGGTTGTCGGTGGCCTCCCGCAGCGCCTCGTCGTAGCCGCGCGCCGCCTCCTCGACCGTCAGGTCGCCGGTCGTCACGCCCTCCATGGCCTCCTGGATGGCGACCGACACCTTCGGGTACGCCGGGTAGGCGGGCCGGTAGTGGGTGTACTCCACCAGGTCGGTGAAGAACCCGATGCTGGGCTGGGCCTCGACGTAGGCGGGGTCGTCGGCCACGTCCTCGCGGACCGCGATGCCGGCGTTGGCGATGTACCACTTCCGGGCGTTCGCCTCGGTCTGCATCGTCTTGATGAACTCGAAGGCGAGTTCGGGGTTGTCCGCCTTGGCCGGGATCGACCAGGTCCAGCCGCCCGACATGCTCACCCTGCCCGGCGCCTGGCCGTGCTGCGTGGGCATGTGGGCCAGGCCCAGTTCCTCGGACCACCCGGGCCATTCGTGCCCGCTGCCCTCCAGCCAGTCCTGCGGCAGCCAGGAGCCGTCCAGCGCGATGCCCAGCTTGCCCTGCGGCAGCAGCTCACCGCGCACCCGGGTGCTGAAGTTGGGGTCGAGCGCGTCGGAGACGTCCGGGCCCAGCTTCTCCCGGTACACGGTCTCGACGAAGGCCAGGGCGTCCTGGAACCCCTTGCCGCCGGCGATCCACTTCCTGCCGTCCTTGTCGTACAGCGGGTCGGAGGTGCCGTCGCCCGTGCCGTACAGCAGCATCTGGAAGCCCTGCATGGTCGCGGCCTCGCCCGCGGGTTTGCCGGTGTAGACGTTGAGGGGGGTGACGCCGGGGACCTTCCGCTTGATGGTGCGCGCGGCGGTGAGGACGTCGTCCCAGTCCTCCGGCTGCCAGTCGGCCGGGAGCCCGGCCTCGGCGAAGACGTCCTTGCTGAACCACAGGCCGCGGGTGTCCGTGCCGTCCGGGACGCCGTAGGTCCTGCCGTCCTCGCCGCGGGCCGCCGCCTTCGCCGTGTCGATGAACCGGTCCCAGTCCGGCCACTCGTCGAGGTAGGGGTCGAGGGGCATCAAGTAGCCGCTGGCGATGTCCGAGTTGATGAGGAAGGTGTCCTCGTAGACCAGGTCGGGCGCGGTCTTGGGGGAGCGGAGCATCTGCTGGAGCTTGGTGTAGTACTCCGAGTCCGGCGCCTTGATGGGCAGCAGCTGGACCTTCTTGCCGGGGTGGGCCTTCACGAACTGCTTCTTCATGTCCGCGAGATGGGTGTCCATCACCTTGATGGAGTTGTCCGTGGACTGCTTGAAGGCGACCTTGACCGTGTCCGGATCACTGCCGGAGCCGCTGCCGCAGGCGGCGAGCGCGGTGGAGGCGAGAGCGGTGAGGGTGACCAGGGCGGTGAACCGGACGGTGGGGCGCACGGGCACGACACCTCCTGCGGGCGCACGTCGTTGTGGCCGTTGGCTGCGAGGTGAACGTAAGAGGACTGGTCCAGTCGGGTCAATGCGCGTGCGGGGGTCGGCTGCGGCGCCTTCGGGGGGTGCCGGGTTCGGTGGCCGGCCGCTGCGGCTCGTCCGGGCCGGGCGCGCCCACGCGGCGGAGCCGCACATCGATACCGCTCGCGTCCCTCAAGGGCGCTGCCTGACCCAGCGATACACCAGTTCCGGTCTGCCCACCTGGCCGTACTGCGGGGTGCGGTGGGCTCGGCCCGCGTCCACCAGGTGCTCCAGGTAGCGGCGGGCCGTGATGCGGGATATGCCCACCGTGTCGGCCACGCCCGCCGCGGTGAGGCCCTCCTGCGCGTCCCGCAGCGCGACCGTCACGCGTTCCAGCGTGGGTGCGCTCAGCCCCTTGGGCAGCGCCGCCGGGCCGGGGGCCCGCAGGGTGGCCAGCGCCCGGTCGACCTCGTCCTGGCCGCTCGCCTCCCCGGCCGTGCCGCGGAACTCGGCGTAGCGCACCAGGCGGTCCCGCAGGGTGGCGAACGTGAACGGCTTCAGCACGTACTGGACCACGCCCAGCGACACGCCCTCGCGCACCACCGTCAGGTCGCGCGCCGACGTCACCGCTATCACGTCGGCGTGGTGCCCGGCCGCCCGCAGCGTGCGGGCCAGTTGCAGGCCGTGCACGTCCGGCAGGTGCAGGTCGAGCAGGAGCAGGTCCACCGGCGTACGGTCGAGCGCCCGCCGCGCCGCCGCGCCCGTGTGCGCCTTGCCGACGGCGATGAAGCCCGGTACCCGGCCGACGTACATCATGTGCGCGTCGGCGGCGACGGGATCGTCCTCGACGACCAGGACGCGGATAGGCTGCTCGGTGGTCATGCGCCGCCTCCGGACGGCGTTCCGGCGGCCCCGTCCCGCGCCGCCGGCGGCTCCCGGTCCCCGGTCAGCGGCAACCGCGCCTCGAACCGCGCCCCGCCCCCCTCGGCCCCGGCCACCGTCAGGGACCCCGCGTGCCGGTGCACCGCCTGCCGGACCAGCGCCAGGCCGAGGCCGCGGCCGTCCGGCCCGGCCGGCTTGGTCGAGAAGCCCCGCTGGAAGACCAGGTCGGCGTGGGCCGGGTCGACGCCCGCGCCCGTGTCGGTCACCCGCAGCACCAGCTCCGTCCCCGCCGTGTACGCCGTCACCGTCACCCGCGCGCGCGTGCTGCCCTGCGCCGCGTCGACCGCGTTGTCGACGAGGTTGCCGAGGATGGTCACCAGGTCGCGGGCGGGCAGCGACGGCGGCAGCAGTCCGTCGTCCAGGCGGCTGTCCGGCGACACCACCAGCTCCACGCCGCGCTCGTTGGCCTGGGCTGTCTTGCCCAGCAGCAGCGCCGCCAGCACCGGCTCGGTCACCGCCGCCACCACCTGGTCGGTCAGCGCCTGTGCCAGCTCCAGCTCGGCCGTGGCGAACTCCACGGCCTCCTCCGCGCGGCCCAGCTCGATCAGCGAGACGACCGTGTGCAGCCGGTTGGCGGCCTCGTGGGCCTGCGAGCGCAGGGCCTGGCTGAAGCCGCGCTCGGAGTTCAACTCTCCCGTCAACGACTGGAGTTCGGTGACATCGCGCAGGGTGACGACGGTGCCGCGGCGCTCGCCGCCGGACACCGGCGAGGTGTTCACCACCAGCACCCGCTCCGCCGTGACATGCACCTCGTCCACCCGTGGCCCGGAGGCCAGCAGCGCCCCCGTCAGCTGGGCCGGCAGCCCCAGCCCGGCGACCGACCGGCCGATCACGTCGTCGTCGGCGGACACGCCCAGCAGCTCCCGTCCTCCGTCGTTGATCAGCGCCACCCGGTACTGCCCGTCCAGCATCAGCAGCCCCTCGCGCACCGCGTGCAGCGCCGCCTGATGGTAGTCGTGCATCCGGCTCAGCTCGGCCGCGTTCATGCCGTGGGTGTGCCGGCGCAGCCGGGCGTTGATGACATAGGTGCCGACCGCGCCGATCGCCAGGGCCCCGGCCGCGACGCCGAGCAGGGCGGCCAGCTGGTCCCGCACCCGCTTGCTGATCTCCTCCACCCTGATGCCGGCGCTGACCAGGCCGACGATCCGCCCGCCGTCCTCGACGGGGGCCACCGCCCGGACCGACGGTCCGAGGGTGCCGGTGTAGGTCTCGGTGAAGGTGTGGCCCCGCTGGGCCTGCTCGATGTGGCCGCGGAAGGGCCGGCCGATCTGCTCGGGGTTGGGGTGGGTCCAGCGGATGCCCCGCGGGTCCATGATCGTCACGAAGTCGACTCCCGTGTCCCGGGTGATCGTCAGGGCGTACGGCTGGAGCCGCGCCGAGGGATCGGGGGAGCGGATCGCCTCCCGCACGGAAGGAGAGTCGGCTATCGACAGGGCGACCGCCCTGGCCTGTCGGCCGGCCGCCTGCTCGGCCTGCTGCTGGTCGCTGACGTAGGTGAACAGTGCGTATCCGGCCACCACCACGGCGATCAGCACGGCCTGCATGGCGAAGAGCTGACCGGCCAGGCTACGGGGGCGCGGTACGCGGAGGTGCATGCCGCCCAGTCTCCCCCGTGGCCGATTGTGAACTAAATGAACGGAAGGGTGACCGCGCTCACAGGCCGGGAGATAGTCACGGCATCCCCCACCCCGCCCCGGACGTGAGCCGCACGCCGGTGACACCGACGACGTCGTCAAGGAGGGCCGCCGTGACCAGCACAGCCGATACGGCACCTGTCGCACCCGAAGCCAAGCGGGACCGCACGCACTACCTGTACATAGCGGTGATCATCGCGGTCGCCCTCGGCATCGTCGTGGGGCTCGCCGCCCCCGGCTTCGCGGTCCGGCTGAAGCCGATCGGGAGCGGCTTCGTGAGTCTCATCAAGATGATGATCTCGCCGATCATCTTCTGCACGATCGTGCTGGGCATCGGCTCGGTGCGGAAGGCGGCCAAGGTCGGCGCCGTCGGCGGCATCGCCCTGGTCTACTTCCTGGTCATGTCGCTGGTGGCACTGGGCATCGGCCTGGTCGTCGGCAACATCCTCGACCCGGGGACCAGCCTGGCGGTCACCGACGCGGTGAAGGAGAGCGGCCACGCGCAGGTCGACGCGGAGGCCCAGGGCACCACCGAGTTCCTGCTCGGCATCATCCCCACCACCATCGTGTCCGCCTTCACCGAGGGCGAGGTGCTCCAGGCCCTGCTCATCGCCCTGCTGTGCGGTTTCGCCCTGCAGGCCATGGGCCCCGCCGGGCAGCCGATCCTGCGCGGCATCGAGCACATCCAGCGGCTGGTCTTCCGGGTGCTGGCCATGATCATGTGGGCGGCCCCGATCGGGGCCTTCGGCGCCATCGCCGCGGTCACCGGCTCGGCTGGCCTGGACGCCCTGAAGAGCCTGGCCGTCCTGATGCTGGGCTTCTACGTCACCTGCGTCCTGTTCATCTTCGTGGTGCTCGGCGCGCTGCTGCGGATCGTCTCCGGCGTCAACGCCTTCTCGCTCTTCAGGTACCTGGGCCGCGAGTTCCTGCTGATCCTGTCCACCTCCTCGTCCGAGTCCGCGCTGCCGCGGCTCATCGCGAAGATGGAGCACCTGGGCATCAGCAAGCCGGTGGTCGGCATCACCGTCCCGACCGGCTACTCCTTCAACCTGGACGGCACCATGATCTACATGACCATGGCCTCGCTGTTCATCGCGGATGCCATGGGCACGCCGATGTCGGTCGGCGAGCAGATCCCGCTGCTGCTCTTCCTGCTGGTCGCCTCCAAGGGCGCCGCCGGCGTCACCGGTGCGGGCCTGGCCACGCTGGCGGGCGGGCTGCAGTCCCACAAGCCCGCCCTGGTGGACGGCATCGGCCTCATCGTCGGCATCGACCGCTTCATGAGCGAGGCCCGCGCCCTGACCAACTTCGCCGGCAACGCCGTGGCCACCGTGCTGATCGGCACCTGGACCAAGGAGATCGACAAGGCCCGGGTGGACGAGGTGCTCGCCGGGCGGGCGCCGTTCGACGAGAAGACGCTGCTGGACGACGGCCACGGCGGCGGCAGCGGCACCGACGGCGACACCGGTGCCGGGGCCGAGGCGCCGGAACCGGGCGGGGAGAAGGAACTGGCCCGGGCCTGAACACCGGACCAGCCATGACGCCGGGCGGCTGGGACGTCCCCTCGCCGCTCAGCCGCCCGGCCCCGCGATGCCCGAATCGCGCTCCGTTCCCCGCGACGCCCGAGTCCCGTCCCGGGGCTCGGGCGTCAGTCCGTCTCCGCCCACGGGTCGGTGATCTCCCGCAGCAGGGTCAGCGCCTCTCTCAGCTGCGTCATCCGCCGCTGCCCCAGGTGCGCCGCCCACTCCCGCTCCACCTCGGCGATCACCGCGTCGGCGACGTCCTTGGCGGCCAGGGCCCGGGCCGACAGGCACACCAGCCGGGCCCGCCGGTCCGCCGGGTCCGGCACCCGCGTGACGTACCCCGCCTTCTGGAGCTGGTCGACGAGGAAGCCCGCGGTCTGCTTGGTGATCTGCGCCTGTTCGGCGAGTTCGGTCAGCCGGGTGCCGTAGGGCCCGATGCGCTGGAGAACCCGGGCCTGGGCGGGCGTGAAGTCGTCGAAGCCGGCCTCCGCGAGCGCCGCGAAGACCCGGTTCTCCAGCGCCCGGTACGGGATGAACAGCAGGACGCCCGTGTTGATATCGCTTGACACTGGTCAGCCTCTCTGACTAATTTGGTCAGTGAAGCTTACCACTCGGGAGTGGGTGATCCCATGGGTGCGGTACTCGGTGCGGACGAGTGCTGGCGGGTCGTCGACCGGGAGCGGGCGAGCCTCGCGGACCTGCTGGAGGAGCTGACCCCGAAGGAGTGGGAGAGGCCCACGCAGTGCGGGGACTGGCGGGTGCGGGAGGTGGCCGCCCATCTGACCCTCGCGCCGCGCGTCTCCCACGGCACCGCCCTGCGGGAGCTGGTCCGCGCCCGCGGCAGCCTCGATCGCCTGATCCACGACACGGCGGTCCGCGAGGGCCGGCTGCCCACCGCCGAGATCGTCGCCAACCTCCGCTCGGTCATCGGCTCCCGCCGGCTCGCACCGGCCACCACGCGCCGGGAGCCGCTCATGGACATCCTCGTCCACGGCCAGGACATCGCCCTGGCCGTGGGCCGGGAGCGGGAGATGCCCCCGGAGGCGGCCCGGGACGCCGCCGACCGGGTGTGGACCATGCGCTTCCCGCCCCGCCCCTGGCCGCTGCCGCGCGCCCGGCTGGTGGCCACCGACATCGACTGGGCGCGCGGGACGGGGGAGGAGATCCGCGGGCCGATCGCGGCGCTGCTGCTGTTCCTGACCGGCCGTCCGGAGACGGCGGCACCCCGGCTCACCGGCACCTTGCCGTAGCGCGGCTTCCGGCCGGCCTGCCTGCCCGCAGGGGGGCCGCTCTTGCCTTGACGTCGGCGTCAAGGGCTACGTTCGTCCGCATGCGCATCGGTGAGCTGGCCGCACGGGCGGGGACCACGACGCGGACGCTGCGGTACTACGAGTCGCGGGGCCTGCTGCCCGCGCGGCGCGACGCCCACGGGCATCGGACCTACGACGAGCGGGACGTGCGGCTGCTGGAGCAGATCAGGACGCTGCGCGACTTCGGGTTCGACCTGGAGGAGACCCGGCCCTTCGTGGAGTGTCTGCGGGCCGGGCACCCCGAGGGCGACTCCTGTCCGGCGTCGCTCGCGGTCTACCGGCGCAAGCTGACGGAGCTGGACGCGCTGATCGGCGAGCTGCGGAGCGTGCGGGACACCGTGGCGGCGCAGCTGGCGCGGGCGGAACTGGCCGCCGAGGCGTCGGTTCCGGGCGGTCCGGAACCGGTCTGCGAACTGGGAGGGCGAGGGCTGTGAGCAAGGCGAACGGTGTGACCGAGGTGACCGATGCGAGTTTCGCCGCGGAGGTGATCGGGGCGGACCTGCCGGTACTGGTGGAGTTCACGGCCGACTGGTGCCCGCCGTGCCGGCAGATGGCTCCGGTGCTCTCCGCCGTCGCCGCGGAGGAGGCGGGCCGGCTGCGGGTCGTGCGGCTGGACGTCGATGCCAATCCGGAGACGACGAACGCCTACCGAGTGCTGTCCATGCCCACGTTCATGGTCTTCCGCGACGGCGAACCCGTGAAGTCGATGGTGGGCGCCCGGCCCAGGCGCCGGCTGCTCCAGGAGGTCTCGGAGGCGCTGTAGCGGGCCCGACCCGCCCGAACGCAGGAAATCCCCCGAGCAATTGCGCTCGGGGGATTTCCTTGCGTATATTCGGTGATTCGCGACTTCCGAAAGGCGGGTCGCAAAAGAAGTTCAGTGAGCACAGTATATCGGGGCTGGAGCGGAATTGTCAAACACCGGATTTCCGGACGATGAATTGCGGCAGGAGCAGGAATTCATCGACGGGCTGTACGCGCGGGTGGACGCGCTGCGCGGGGAGACCGAGGGCGGCGTCACGGACGCGCTCGCGCAGGGCAACACCCCCATGCAGGCCCGTCTGGAGCGGGACATCCTCGTCGCCGAGCGCTCCGGGCTGCTCGCCGCGCTGAACGCGGTGGACGGCTCCCTCTGCTTCGGCCGCATCGACCTCACCTCGGGCGACGCCCACCACATCGGCCGCATCGGGCTGCGCGCCGACGACGCCGAGCGCACCCCCGTCCTGATCGACTGGCGCGCCGACGTCGCCCGCCCCTTCTACCTGGCCACCGGCCACACCCCGATGGGCCTGCGCCGCCGCCGTCACATCAGCACCGAGGGCCGCACGGTGACCGCCCTGCACGACGAGATCCTCGACCTCGGCGACGAGACGCGGACCGGTCACGAGGACCCGTCCGGCGACGCCGTGCTGCTCGCCGCGCTGAACTCGGCGCGCACCGGCCGCATGGGCGACATCGTGCAGACCATCCAGGCCGACCAGGACCGCATCATCCGCGCCCCGCACCGCGGCGTCCTGGTCGTCGAGGGCGGCCCCGGCACCGGCAAGACCGCCGTCGCCCTGCACCGCGCCGCCTACCTCCTCTACGAGCACCGCGAGCTGCTCGCCAAGCGGGCCGTCCTCATCGTCGGCCCCAACCCGGCCTTCCTCGGCTACATCGGCGAGGTGCTGCCCTCCCTCGGTGAGACCGGCGTGCTCCTGGCCACCGTCGGCGAGCTGTTCCCCGGCGTGAAGGCGACGGCCACGGACCCGCCCGAGGCGGCGGCCGTCAAGGGCCGCGCGGAGATGGCCGACGTGCTCGCCGAGGTGGTCCGCAGCCGGCAGGCGCTGCCCGACCCGGTCATCGCGATCGAGCACGACCGCGAGGTCCTGATGCTCGACGACGGCCTGGTGAACGTCGCCCGCGAGCGCACCCGCGCCGCCAAGCTGCCGCACAACGCGGCCCGCGAGCACTTCGAGGGCCACATCCTCAACACGCTCACCGAGCTGTACGCCGAGCGCATCGGCACCGACCCGTTCGACGGCTCCAGCCTGCTGGACGCCAGTGACATCACCCAGATCCGCGACGAACTCGCCGAGAACCCCGAGGTCTGGTCCGCCGTCGACCGGCTGTGGCCGCGCCTCACCCCACAGCGCCTGGTCGCCGACTTCCTCGCCGCGCCGGAGGACTTCCTCCCCGCCGGGGACGCCGACGCCGTACGCCGCCCGGTGACCCGTCACTGGACGGTGGCCGACGTGCCCCTGCTGGACGAGGCCGCCGAACTCCTCGGCGAGGACGACCGGGTGACCCGTGCCCGCGCCGAGCGCGAGCGGGAGGAGCAGGTCGCCTACGCGCAGGGCGTGCTGGACGTGTCGTACGCCTCGCGGACCTACGAGTTCGAGGACAAGGACGAGGAGGACGCCGAGGTCCTGCTGGCCCACGACATCATCGACGCCGAGCGGTTCGCCGAGCGGCAGGAGGAGCAGGACCACCGCAGCGCCGCCGAACGCGCCGCGGCCGACCGCACCTGGGCGTTCGGGCACATCATCGTGGACGAGGCGCAGGAGCTGTCCCGGATGGCCTGGCGGCTGCTGATGCGCCGCTGCCCGACCCGCTCGATGACCCTGGTCGGCGACCCGGCGCAGACCGCGGAGGCGGCCGGCGTCGGCTCCTGGTCGAAGATCCTCGCGCCGTACGTCGAGGACCGCTGGGAGCACACCCGGCTCGCCGTCAACTACCGCACCCCCGCCGAGATCATGGACGTGGCCGCGGCCGTGGTCCGTGCCGAGGCACCGGACTTCGACCCGCCCGCCTCGGTGCGCTCCACGGGGGTCCGGCCCTGGGTCCGCGCCGTCGACGACCTCCCGGCGGCGGTGGCCGGGGCGGTCGGCGAACTCACCCCCGACGAGGGCCGCCTCGCCGTCATCGCTCCCCGGGAGCTGCACCGGGCGCTGGCCGCCCGGCTGGACGGCGTGACCGCGGGCACCGAGCCGGACCTGACGCACACGGTCGTCCTGCTCGACCCGCGCCAGTCCAAGGGCCTGGAGTTCGACTCCGTCCTGGTCGTCGAGCCCGGCCGCTACGGCACCAGCGACCTGTACGTCGCCCTGACCCGGGCCACCCAGCGGCTCGGCGTCCTGCACACCGAGCCGCTGCCGAAGGGCCTCGTCGACATGGCATGACCAGGGTCTCGGACAGGCCCCGGGCGACAGGTCCTAGGCCGGTCGCAGCCACACCGTCGCCAGGGGCGGCAGGGTCAGGCGGATGCTCGCCGGGCGGCCGTGCCACCCCTGCGGCTCCGGCTTGACCGGGTCGGGGTTGGTGACGCCGCTGCCGCCGTAGCGCGCCGCGTCGGTGTTCAGCACCTCGTGCCAGGCGGGGACGTCGCCGGGGACGCCGAGCCGGTAGTCGGGGCGGACGACCGGGGCGAAGTTCGACACCGCGAGCAGCGGGGTGCCGTCGGCGTCCAGCCGCAGGAACGCGAAGACGTTGTCCTCGGAGGCGTCCCCGACCACCCACTCGAAACCGGCCGGATGGGTGTCGCGCTGCCAGAGGGCGGGCGTCTCCCGGTAGACGCGGTTCAGGTCGCGCACCAGGTCGCGCACGCCCCGGTGGTCCGGCGCCGCCCCGTACTCCAGGTCGAGCAGCCACCAGTCGGGGCCGTGCGCCTCCGACCACTCGGCGCCCTGGGCGAACTCCTGGCCCATGAACAGCAGCTGCTTGCCGGGATGGGCCCACATGTAGCCCAGGTAGCCGCGGTGGTTGGCGCGCTGCTGCCACCAGTCGCCCGGCATCTTCGACACCAGCGACCGCTTGCCGTGCACCACCTCGTCGTGGGATATCGGCAGCACGTAGTTCTCGCTGTACGCGTACACCATCGAGAACGTCATCTCGCCGTGGTGGTACTTGCGGTGCACCGGGTCGTGGCTCATGTACTCCAGCGAGTCGTGCATCCAGCCCATGTTCCACTTCAGCCCGAACCCGAGCCCGCCGAAGCCGCTCGGGCCCTTGTGGTGCGTGGCCCGGGTCACGCCGTCCCAGGCCGTCGACTCCTCGGCGACGGTGACGACGCCGGGCACCCGCCGGTAGACGGTGGCGTTCATCTCCTGGAGGAAGGCGACCGCGTCCAGGTTCTCCCGCCCGCCGTGCTCGTTCGGCGTCCACTGGCCCGGCTCGCGCGAGTAGTCCAGGTAGAGCATCGAGGCGACCGCGTCGACCCGCAGGCCGTCGATGTGGAACTCCTCGCACCAGTACACGGCGTTGGCGACCAGGAAGTTGCGCACCTCCCGGCGGCCGAAGTCGAACTCCAGCGTCCCCCAGTCGGGGTGGGCGGAGCGCAGCGGGTCCTCGTGCTCGTACAGCGGGCGCCCGTCGAACTCGGCCAGCGCCCAGTCGTCGCGCGGGAAGTGGGCCGGCACCCAGTCCATCAGGACGCCGATGCCGGCCTGGTGCAACCGGTCGACCAGGGACTTGAAGTCGTCGGGGGTGCCGAGGCGGGCCGTGGGCGCGTAGAAGCCGGTGACCTGGTAGCCCCACGAGCCGCCGAAGGGGTGCTCCGCGACCGGCATCAGCTCGACGTGGGTGAAGCCCAGGTCCTTGACGTACGCGGGGAGCTGCTCGGCCAGTTGCCGGTAGGTGAGACCGGGGCGCCAGGAAGCGAGGTGCACCTCGTAGACGGACAGCGGGGCCTCGTGCGCGGGGGCGCCGGCCCGGCGGTCGAGCCAGTCCGCGTCGCCCCACTCGTAGTGCGAGGCGTGCACGATCGACGAGGTGGCGGGCGGTTCCTCGGTACGGCGGGCCAGCGGGTCGGCGCGGAACGTCCGGGAGCCGTCGGGCCGGGTGATCTCGAACTTGTACGGCTCGCCCTCGCCGACGCCGGGCACGAACAGCTCCCAGACGCCCGTGGCGCCGAGGGAGCGCATCGGGTGGCCCGTGCCGTCCCAGAAGTTGAAGCCGCCGGCCACCCGCACGCCGCGCGCGTTCGGCGCCCACACCGTGAAGCGGGTGCCGGCCACGCCCTGGTGGGTCATCGGCTCGGCGCCCAGCGCCCGCCACAGCTGCTCGTGCCGGCCCTCGCCGATCAGGTGCAGGTCGAGATCGCCCAGCGTGGGCAGGAAGCGGTAGGCGTCCTCCGTCTCCTGCACCGTCCCCTCGTACGCGACGAGGAGCCGGTAGGCCGGGACCTCGTCGAGCGGCAGCAGTCCGGAGAAGAAGCCGTCCCCGTCGTCGTGCAGCTCGGCCCGCAGGTCCCCGGAGGCGACGGTCACCCCGAGGGCGTACGGCCGGAAGGCCCGGAAGGCGACGCCGCCGGGCGCCGGGTGGGCGCCGAGCACGCCGTGCGGGTCGTGGTGCGTCCCGGCGAGCAGCCGCTCCCGGTCGCCGGCGTCCAGGGCGGGCGAGACGGCCACCTCCAGCGGCCGGGGCGCCACCGCCCCCTGCGCGGACGGCTGTTTCGAGGAGCTTTTCCCCGCGGTGGTCTTTTGCATGGTGGTCTTCTTCACGGTGCTCTTCTGTGCGGTGCTCTTCTTCGCCGTGCTCTTCTTCGGCGTGGCGGTCTTCTGCACAGCCGCCTTCTTGGCAACCGCCTTCTTGGCGACCGTCTTCTCGGCCGCCGCCTTCTTGGCAGCCGTCTTCTTGGCAGCCGTCTTCTCGGCCGGCTTCTTGGCGGTGCTCTGTTCCTCGGCCGGCTTCTTCGGGTCCGGGCCACTGGACGGGGGGCGGGGAGTCACGGGCGGCGCCTCCTCGGCGAAGGGTGAGGTGGTGAGGGTCGGGTACGTCAGGCGGAGCCGGACGCGGCCAGGCGCCGCACCGCCGCCAGCGGCACCGGCAGCCAGTCGGGGCGGTGCCGGGCCTCGTACACGACCTCGTACACCGCCTTGTCGGTCTCGTAGGCGCGCAGCAGAACGGGGTCGGTGCGCGGGTCGTCGCCGGCCGCCTCCGCGTACCCGGTGCAGTACGCGGCCCGGCAGGTCTCGGCCCAGCCGGGCACCGGGGAGTCGGTCGAGTGCGCGGCGTAGTCGAAGGAGCGGAGCATGCCCGCGATGTCGCGGGCCGGCGGTTGCGGCAGCCGCCGTTCGGGCAGCGGCCTGGCCGGCTCGCCCTCGAAGTCGATCAGCGACCACCCTCCGGACGGCGAGCGCAGGCACTGCCCTAGGTGCAGGTCGCCGTGGACCCGCTGGGCGGTCCAGGTGCGGCCCTCGGCGGCCAGGTCGCTCAGCGCGGTGAACGCCGAGTGCAGCCCCGGCGCGTGCGGCCGCAGCGCGGGAACCGCGTGGACGGCCTCATCCAGCCGCCCGACCATACCGGCCACCAGCTGTTCCAGATGACTGTGGCCGAGGGTGACGGTCGGCAGGGCGCGGGCCAGCGCGGTGTGCACCTCGGCGGTGGCCCGCCCCAGCGCCCGCGCCTCGGCGGCGAAGTCCTCCCCCTTGGCCAGCTCCCGCAGGGCCAGCTCCCAGCCGTCGGTCGCGCCCTGGAGGTAGGGCTGGAGCACGCCCAGCACCCAGGGCTCGCCGGCCAGGTCGGCCACCATCCACGCCGCCGGGGCCGGCACCCGCGGGCAGCCCGCGCGGGCCAGCGCGAGCGGCAGCTCCAGGTCGGGGTTGACGCCGGGCACGATCCGGCGCAAGAGCTTGAGAATGAACGTATCGCCATACACGACCGACGAGTTCGACTGCTCGGCGGTCACCAGGCGCGGCACAAGCCCGGTGCGGATCTCCTGGTCCCGGTCCCGCTCGAAGCGCAGCCCGCCGATCCGGGCCTGGGAGCGCAGGGCCTCCAGGAGCAGGTCGGCGGGCCGGGTGTCGTACAGGGCGTCGTAGACCGTCCGTCCGGCCAGCGGCCCTGCCGCCACGTGTCCGATGAGCGCGGGCGCCAGCCGGGGCGGCAGCGCCTCGCGCACGCCTATCAGGAGCTGGTAGCAGTCGCCGGGCTGCTCGGCCGATCCCGCGGCCGGGACGAGCGGCTGATGGGCACGGACCAGGACGTGGTAGAGGCCCAGCCGGGAGTCGGCCGGCAGCAGCTCGGTGACCGCGACCGGCGAGAACCCGGTGACCGGACGTCCCTTGCCCGCGAACCAGCGCTGCCGTGGCAGCCACTCGCGCAGCAGGGGCTCCAGTGAGGCGAGGAGTCCGGGCGGTGTCGTGACGGTACGTGTGACGGCTTCCGACATGGCGTCGCGCCCTTCCCCTGAGTCGTCGGGGTGTTACTGATGCGTGCCCCGGGCGGGGCGGGGGAAACCGGCCCCGCCCGGGTGCGGACGGGTTCGGCCTAGACGGCGTCCCTGCGCAGCCGGAACCAGTAGAAGCCGTGGCCGCCGAGGGTCAGCAGATACGGCAGCTCGCCGATGGCCGGGAAGCGGACCCCGCCGAACAGCTCGACCGGGTGGCGTCCCTCGAAGGAGCTGAGGTCGAGTTCGGTGGGCTGCGCGAAGCGTGAGAAGTTGTTCACGCAGAGCACCAGGTCGTCCTCGTACTCCCGCAGGAACGCCAGGACCGCGGGGTTGGAGGAGGGCAGTTCGGTGTAGGTGCCCAGGCCGAAGGCCGGGTTCTGCTTGCGGATCTCGATCATCCGCCGGGTCCAGTGCAGCAGCGAGGACGGCGAGGCCATCGACGCCTCGACGTTGGTGACCTGATAGCCGTAGACCGGGTCCATGATCGTGGGCAGGAACAGCCGCCCGGGGTCGGAGGACGAGAACCCGGCGTTGCGGTCCGGCGTCCACTGCATCGGGGTGCGGACGGCGTCGCGGTCGCCGAGCCAGATGTTGTCGCCCATGCCGATCTCGTCGCCGTAGTAGAGGATCGGCGAGCCCGGCAGGGACAGCAGCAGGGCGGTGAACAGCTCGATCTGGTTGCGGTCGTTGTCCAGCAGGGGGGCGAGACGGCGCCGGATGCCGATGTTGGCACGCATGCGGGGGTCCTTGGCGTACTCGGCCCACATGTAGTCGCGCTCTTCGTCGGTGACCATCTCCAGGGTCAGCTCGTCGTGGTTGCGCAGGAAGATGCCCCACTGGCAGCGCGAGGGGATCGCCGGGGTCTTGGCGAGGATCTCGGAGACCGGGTAGCGGGACTCGCGGCGCACGGCCATGAAGATCCGCGGCATGACCGGGAAGTGGAAGGCCATGTGGCACTCGTCGCCGCCGACGGAGTAGTCGCCGAAGTAGTCGACGACGTCCTCCGGCCACTGGTTGGCCTCCGCCAGCAGCACCGTGTCGGGGTACTGGGCGTCGATCTCCTTGCGCACCCGCTTCAGGAAGGCGTGCGTCGCCGGAAGGTTTTCGCAGTTGGTGCCTTCCTCCTGGTACAGGTACGGCACCGCGTCCAGCCGGAAACCGTCGATCCCCAGGTCCAGCCAGAACTTCAGGGCGGAGATCATCTCCTCCTGCACGGCCGGGTTCTCGTAGTTCAGGTCCGGCTGGTGGGAGAAGAACCGGTGCCAGTAGTACTGCCTCCGCACCGGGTCGTACGTCCAGTTCGACGCCTCGGTGTCGACGAAGATGATCCGCGCGTCCTGGAACTGCTTGTCGTCGTCCGCCCACACGTAGTAGTCGCCGTAGGGGCCGTCGGGGTTTCTTCTCGACTCCTGGAACCACGGGTGCTGGTCGCTGGTGTGGTTCATGACGAAGTCGATGATCACCCGCATGCCGCGGTGGTGGGCCGCGTCCACGAACTCCACGAAGTCGGCGAGGTCGCCGAAGTCGGGCAGGACGGCGGTGTAGTCGGAGACGTCGTAGCCGCCGTCCCGCAGGGGGGACTTGAAGAAGGGCGGCAGCCAGAGGCAGTCGACGCCGAGCCACTGGAGGTAGTCGAGTTTGGCGGTCAGGCCCTTGAGGTCGCCGATGCCGTCGCCGTTGCTGTCCTGGAAGGAGCGGACGAGGACCTCGTAGAAGACGGCGCGTTTGAACCAGTCCGGGTCCCGGTCCTTGGCGGGCGTGTCCTCGAAGGTGTCCGGTACGGGCTCGTTGACGATCATGTTGTGGGTGACCCTCCGATCTGCGGGGAGCCGACGACGAGAACATGCGCTCCGCCTGGCTCAAGGCGCACGTAGTTGGCCCTGCCCCAGTGATAGGTCTCGCCGGCGAGCTCGTCGCGCACCGGAACCGACTCGTGCCAGTCCAGGCCGAGTTGCGGCATGTCCAACGAGACCGTGGCCTCCTGGGTGTGGTGCGGGTCGAGGTTGGCGACCACCACAACCGTGTTCGACCCCTTCCGCTTCGAGTAGGCGATCACCTGGTCCTTGTCGGCGTCGTGGAAGTGCAGATCGCGCAGCTGCCGCAGGGCCGGGTTCTCGCGCCGGATGGTGTTGAGTCTGGTGATCAGCGGGGTGATGGTGCGGCCCTCGCGTTCGGCCGTTTCCCAGTCGCGGGGTTTGAGCTGGTACTTCTCGGAGTCGAGGTATTCCTCGCTGCCCTCGCGCAGCGGGGTGTTCTCGCACAGTTCGTAGCCGCTGTAGATGCCCCAGGTGGGGGAGAGGGTGGCGGCCAGGACGGCGCGGACCTCGAAGGCGGGACGGCCGCCGTGCTGGAGGTAGGCGTGCAGGATGTCGGGGGTGTTGGCGAAGAAGTTCGGCCGCATGTAGGAGGCCGCCTCGCCGGACAGCTCGGTGAGGTACTCGGTGAGTTCCTCTTTGGTGTTGCGCCAGGTGAAGTAGGTGTAGGACTGCTGGAAGCCGATCTGGGCGAGGGTGTGCATCATCGCCGGGCGGGTGAAGGCCTCGGCGAGGAAGATCACGTCGGGGTCGGTGCGGTTGATGTCCGCGATGACGCGTTCCCAGAACACGACGGGTTTGGTGTGCGGGTTGTCGACGCGGAAGATCCGCACGCCGTGGGCCATCCAGTGGCGCAGGACGCGCAGCGTTTCGGCGATCAGGCCGTCCATGTCGGCGTCGAAGGCCAGGGGGTAGATGTCCTGGTACTTCTTGGGCGGGTTCTCGGCGTGGGCGATGGTGCCGTCGGGGCGGTGGTGGAACCAGTCGGGGTGTTTGGCGACCCAGGGGTGGTCGGGGGAGCACTGGAGGGCGAAGTCGAGGGCGATCTCCAGGCCGAGGCCGGTGGCGCGGGCGACGAAGTGGTCGAAGTCGTCCAGGGTGCCCAGGTCGGGGTGGACGGTGTCGTGGCCGCCCTCGGGGGAGCCGATGGCCCAGGGGACGCCGACGTCGTCGGCGGTGGCGGTGAGGGTGTTGTTGCGGCCCTTGCGGAAGGTGGTGCCGATGGGGTGGATCGGCGGGAGGTAGACGACGTCGAAGCCCATCGCGGCGATCGCCGGGAGGCGGCGGGCGGCGGTGCGGAAGGTGCCGTGGGGCTGCTCGGGGGTGCCCTCGGAGCGGGGGAAGAACTCGTACCAGGAGCCGTACAGGGCCCGCTCGCGTTCCACCAGCAGCGGCAGCGGGTCGGAGGCGGTGACCAGCTCCCGCAGCGGATACCGGGCCAGCACCGCGTCCACCTCCGGCGTCAGCGCCGCCGCCAGCCGGGAGGCGGCCGGCCGGGTCTCGTCCCGCAGCGCGTCCACGGCGGCGAGGAGTTCCTGCCGCTCCGCGCTGTGCGGCACCTCCGCCGCGGCCCGCTCGTACAGCCGCGCGCCCTCCTCCAGGACCAGGTCCGTGTCGATCCCCGCCGGGATCTTGATCCGGGCGTGGTGCCGCCAGGTGCTGACCGGATCGCCCCACGCCTCCACCGCGTACGTCCACAGGCCGGGCTCCCCGGCGGTGACGGCGGCCCCCCAGCGGTCGGTGCCCGGGGCCAGCTCCCGCATGGGCGTCCACGGACCCGGACGGCCGCGCGGATCTCTCAGGACGACGTTGGCGGCCACCGCTTCGTGTCCCTCCCGGAACACGGTGGCCGATATCTCGAACGTTTCGCCGGTGACGGCCTTGGCGGGCCGGCGCCCGCCCCGGACGAGCGGGCGGACGTCCAGGACGGGGATGCGCCCGACGACGGTGTCACCGGGGCTCGGCGTCGGGGGTGCCGACGGCGTCGGGGGTGCCGACGGATGGTGCTTGGCGGGCATGACCGCTCCTGTCCGCTTCTGCTTCGACGAGGGTGGGCGGATGACTGTGGGGAGGTGGGTCCTGCGGGTCTGTCCGTGGGTGCCTGTGGGGTCTACCGCTGTGCTGTGCCTGCGAGGGTGTAGCCGGTGCTGTACCTGTGAGGGTGTACCGGAGGAGCCTTCCCACACTTTTCGGGTGGGCATTCCGGCACTTTGTTAACTACTCACCCGTATGTCTACGCACAAGACCGGCCCCGTCCGCCGGGGGCGCAGCCGGTGGCCGAGGGGCTCGTCGTCAGGTGCCCGGAACCCGGAGGAGTCTGTCCGGTGAACCGGGACCGCGGCCGGACACCTTCCCGGTGACCGCCCTTGTGACCAGCGCTTTCTCAACCTGATCCGGTGTGGCCCGCGGGTGCCGGGCGAGATGCAGCGCCGCCGCGCCCGCCGCGTGGGGCGCCGCCATCGACGTACCGGAGGAGGTCGCCCGCCCGGTGTCGCCGGTGTGGGACGCCGAGGTGACCGACGTGCCCGGGGCGAACAGATCGAGGGCCGGACCGTGGTTGGAGAAGCCCGCCCGCGCGTCCCGGCGGTCGGTCGCGCCGACCGTGATCGCCCGCGTCACCCCTGCTGGGGAGTACAGCGCGGCCGGCAGCCCGCCGTTGCCGGCCGCGACCGTGTACGTCACGCCGGAGGCGATCGAGGCGCGGACGGCGGCGTCCAGCCGGTCGTTGCGCGGACCGCCCAGGCTGAGGTTGGCGACCGCCGGTTTCTTGGCGTGTTTCGTCACCCAGTCGATGCCCGCGACGACCCGGGCCGTGCTGCCGGCGCCGTTGTCGTCCAGGACCCGCACGCCGACCACCCGGGCCCGTTTCGCCACGCCGTACGACGTGCCGACGGCCGTCGCCGCGACATGCGTGCCGTGCCCGTTGCCGTCCTGTGCGGTCCCGTCCCGGTCGACGAAGTCCCAGCCGTGGCTCGCCCGGCCGCCGAAGTCGCGGTGCGTGGTGCGGACGCCGGTGTCGACGACGTACACCGTCACTCCGCGCCCTCCGGGCTCCGGCCGGGCGTGGCGCCGGTCCGGCGGCAGGCCGCGCCGGTCGATCCGGTCCAACTCCCGGGACGGCGCCTTCCGCGGGGTGCGGTCCAGCAGGACGCGGGTGTCCTGGACGACCGAGGCGACCCGCGGATCGGCCGCGAGCCGTCTCGCCTGTCTCTCCCCGGCCCTGACGGCGTATCCGTTCAGGACCGTGCCGTAGATGTGGCCGATGTCCGCGCCGTACCGCTCGGCGACGGCCTTCCCGGCCGCCGACGAGGCCCGTACGCCCCCCTCGAGTGTCACCAGGTAACTCCCGCCCACCGAGCCGGGTGCGCCGGCGCCGAGTACGCGCCCCTCGGGAGCGGCGGCCTGCACGGGCGGAGCGGAGACCGACAACGTCACGGCACAGCTCACCGCGACGAGTCCCCCCGCCGGACGCAGGCGCCGTGCTCGCGGTCGGGTCATGTGTGAGTTCCCCTCCTCGACACGGCGTACGGTCGGTCGACGGACCCGTACGCCCGGTGGCAGCCTCTCGCGCCGGACGAAACCCCACAAGACGGCCTGCGTCACCGAGGCTTGTTCGGTCTTCGGGGTGAGGCCGTCCAGATCGATGCGGGGGTTTGCGGGCGAAGCCCCCAGCGAGGGAGAGATCGCACCGGTACCGTCATAAGGGACGACGAGACGCACCCCAGCGTCCACTCCAGCGAACGCGCCGAGGTGATTGTGAAGGCGATCCGCCGACTGACCGTCCGTCCCGTCCTCCCCGACCCCTTGCGGCCACTGAGCGAACTGGCGCGCAATCTGCGCTGGTCCTGGCACGCTCAGACCCGCGACCTGTTCCAGTCCGTCGACCCCGAGTGCTGGGCCGCGTCCGGCGGCGACCCGGTCCGGCTGCTCGGCACCGTCCCGCCCGCGCGGCTGGCGGAGCTGGCCGAGGACCGGCGTTTCCTGCGCCGCCTCACCGCGGTCGCCGACGACCTCGCCTCCTACATGACCGGCGACCGCTGGTACCAGGCCCAGGGCGCCGGTGCCCGGCTCCCGGCCGCCGTCGCCTACTTCTCGCCCGAGTTCGGCATCACCGCCGCGCTGCCCCAGTACTCCGGCGGGCTCGGCATCCTGGCCGGCGACCACCTGAAGGCGGCCAGCGACCTCGGCGTACCGCTCGTCGGCGTCGGCCTGCTCTACCGGCACGGCTACTTCCGCCAGACCCTCTCCCGCGACGGCTGGCAGCAGGAGCACTACCCCGTCCTCGACCCCAACGAGCTGCCCCTCGCCCTCCTGGAGGAGGCCGACGGCACCCCCGCCCAGGTCGCCCTCGCCCTGCCCGCCGGCCGGGAGCTGCGCGCCCGGATCCGGCTGGCCCAGGTCGGCCGGGTCCCGCTGCTGCTGCTCGACTCCGACGTGGAGGAGAACGACCTCGGCGAACGCGGCGTCACCGACCGGCTCTACGGCGGCGGCAGCGAGCACCGGCTGCTCCAGGAGATGCTGCTGGGCATAGGAGGTGTCAGGGCGGTGCGGACGTACTGCCGGCTCACCGGGCACCCCGAGCCGGAGGTCTTCCACACCAACGAGGGCCACGCCGGCTTCCTCGGACTGGAACGCATCGCCGAACTGTGCGCCGGGGGGCTGGAGTTCGACTCCGCCCTGGAGGCGGTCCGGGCCGGGACCGTCTTCACCACCCACACGCCCGTCCCGGCCGGCATCGACCGCTTCGACCGCGAACTGGTCGCCCGCCACTTCGGCCCCGGCGCCGAGCTGCCGCGCATCGACGTCGACCGGATCCTGCGGCTCGGCATGGAGACCTACCCCGGCGGCGAGCCCAACCTGTTCAACATGGCGGTGATGGGCCTGCGCCTGGCCCAGCGCGCCAACGGCGTCTCCCTGCTGCACGGGGGCGTCAGCCGGGAGATGTTCTCCGGGCTGTGGCCCGGGTTCGACGCCGACGAGGTGCCGATCACCTCCGTGACCAACGGGGTGCACGCGCCCACCTGGGTGGCGCCCGAGGTGTTCCGGCTCGGTGCCGGGCAGATCGGCGTGCAGCGCGCCGAGGACGCCCTGACCGTCGGCGACTCGGAGCGCTGGGACTCCGTCGCCGACATCCCCGACGAGGACATCTGGGAGCTGCGCCGGACCCTGCGCGAGCAGCTGGTGACGGAGGTGCGGCGGCGGCTGCGGGCCTCCTGGCGGCAGCGCGGCGCCGGGACCGCCGAGCTGGGCTGGATCGACGACGTCCTCGACCCGGACGTGCTCACCATCGGCTTCGCGCGGCGGGTGCCGTCGTACAAGCGGCTGACGCTGATGCTGCGCGACCGGGACCGCCTGATGGACCTGCTCCTGCACCCCGAGCGCCCGGTGCAGATCGTGGTCGCGGGCAAGGCGCACCCGGCCGACGACAGCGGCAAGCGGCTGGTGCAGGAGCTGGTGCGGTTCGCGGACGATCCGCGGGTGCGGCACCGGATCGTGTTCCTGCCGGACTACGGCATGGCGATGGCGCAGAAGCTCTACCCGGGCTGCGACATCTGGCTGAACAACCCGCTGCGCCCGCTGGAGGCGTGCGGGACCAGCGGCATGAAGGCGGCGCTCAACGGCTGCCTCAACCTGTCGGTGCTGGACGGCTGGTGGGACGAGTGGTTCGACCCCGCCTTCGGCTGGGCGATCCCCACCGCCGACGGCTGGGGCACCGATCCGGACCGGCGCGACGCCATAGAGGCCGACGCGCTCTACGACCTGCTGGAGCAGCGGGTCACCCCCCGCTTCTACGAGCGGGGGCAGAGCGGGCTGCCCGACCGCTGGATCGAGATGGTCCGCCGGACCCTCAGCCTGCTCGGCCCGAAG
Organism: Streptomyces hamibioticus; assembly: GCF_047946815.1. NCBI lineage: Bacteria > Bacillati > Actinomycetota > Actinomycetes > Kitasatosporales > Streptomycetaceae > Streptomyces > Streptomyces hamibioticus. The sequence goes on along the minus strand of NZ_JBKKQY010000001.1, from coordinate 2,256,091 downwards.
GTGCTGGCCGGCCGCATGGTCCGCGAGTACGTGGAGCGGCTGTACGCCCCGGCGGCCGAGGCGCACCGCGCGCTGGACCCGGACGCGGCGCGCGATCTCGCCGAGTGGAAGGCCCGGGTGCGCGGTGCCTGGCCCGGGGTGAGCGTCGACCACCTGGAGACGTCCGCCGCGACCGACAGCGCGGAGCTGGGCAGCACGCTCGGGCTGCGGGTACGGGTGAACCTGGGCGGTCTGGCCCCGGAGGACGTGGAGGTGCAGGCGGTCTCCGGCCGGGTCGACTCCGAGGACCGGATCAGCGAGGCCGCCGCCGTCCCGCTGAAGCCGGCGGGCGGCCCGGACACGGAGGGCCGCTGGGTCTACGAGGGCCCGCTCGCCCTGGACCGCACCGGGCCGTTCGGCTACACGGTCCGCATCCTGCCCGCTCATCGGCTGCTGGCGTCCGGTGCCGAACTGGGCCTGGTCGCGGTGCCGTCGGAGGAACTGGTGGAGGCGGCGGGGCTGCTGATGCGGTGACCGGCCGTCAGTCCTCGGCGTCGCCTCCGGCGAGCCGCCGCAGCACGGTTCCGCAGCGCCGCGCGTAGGCGTGCTGCAACCCGCGGGCCGCCGCCCCGCCCGCCTTGGCGTACCACGTGGCGGGGCGGCTGAAGGCGGTCACGGTCAGCCAGACCGTGCCGTCGCCCGTGCGGTCCACGACGAAGGCCTCCTCGCCGCTCTCCGGATGGCCGGGCAGGGTGCCGTAGGCCCATCCGGCGCGGCGGTGTTCCTCCATCGTCCACACCACCCGGCAGGGTGCCTTGATCACCCCGGCGAGGGTGACGGTGACGTCGACGCCGGGCGCGGCGCGGTCCGCGCCGGTGTCGACGCCAACCCCCAGCGTCCGGTGCATCTCCCAGGTCAGGACCGCCTCGGCCGCCCGGCGGAAGACCTGCTCGCCCTCGCCGATGCGGGCGCGGACGTGCAGGGGGTGGAAACCCGGCGGGCAGGTGCCCTGCGCGCGGGTGGCGCCGACGGCGTCGTAGGTGAAGTCCCTCGCAGACATGGGGCCCAAGCCTAGGACGGCACCCGGGAACCTTGGGTCCCGGGTGCCGTCCGTCTCCGGCCGCCCGTCGTCCTACGGGAAGGTCAGCTTGAAGCTGTTGATGTACCCGGTGTCCCGGGACGCCTGGTCCTGCACGCGCAGCTTCCAGGTGCCGTTGGCGGTCTCGGAGGAGGCGTCGACCGTGTAGGTCTCCTTGACGTCGTCCGCCGAGTCGGAGCCGCTGAAGTTCTTCAGCCGGTACGCCGTCCCGTCCGGCGCCACCAGGTCGATCACCAGGTCGCCGCGCCAGGTGTGCACGATGTCGACCGTGGCCCGCAGGTCGGCGGGCGCGTTGCCCGCACGGCCCGACACGGTGACCGAGGAGGTGACGGCGGCGCCGTTGTCCGGGATCGCCACGTCGGCGGTGTTCTCGAAGGAGGTGCCGCCGCCACCGCCGCCGCCCGACCGGGAGCCGACGTTGACGCCCGCCCAGGCGTCCTGGACGGCCTTGTACTCGGCGCTGTCGGTGCCGTACAGCTCACCGGCCGCCGCCAGGGTGCCGGTGCGGGCGCCCGCGTAGTTGGTGGTCGAGGTGAACTTGGTGGCCAGCGCGCGGAACCAGATCTTCTCCGCCTTGGCGCGGCCGATGCCGGTGACCGGCAGGCCGTCGGAGGTGGGCGAGTCGTAGGCGACCCCGTTGATGGTCTTCTTGCCGCTGCCCTCGCTCAGCAGGTAGAAGAAGTGGTTCGCGGGCCCGGACGAGTAGTGCACGTCGATCGAGCCGATGCCGGAGTACCAGTAGTCCTTGGACGAGCCGTCCCTGCTGGGCTTGTCCATGTAGCGCAGCGGGGTGCCGTCGCCGCGGATGTTGATCTTCTCGCCGATGAGGTAGTCACCGGCGTCGGAGGAGTTGTTCGCGAAGAACTCGACGGTGGCGCCGAAGATGTCGCTGGTCGCCTCGTTCAGACCGCCGGACTCTCCGCTGTAGCGCAGCCCCGCCGTGTTGGACGTCAGGCCGTGCGTCATCTCGTGCGCGGCCACGTCGATGGAGGTGAGCGGGTTGGCGTTGCCGGAGCCGTCGCCGTACGTCATGCAGAAGCAGCTGTCGGACCAGAACGCGTTGACGTAGTTGTTGCCGTAGTGGACGCGGGAGTAGGCGCTCGCCCCGTCGCCGCGGATGCCGCTGCGTCCGTGCACGTTCTTGTAGTAGTCCCAGGTCAGCGCTGCACCGTAGTGCGCGTCGGCGCCGGCGGACTCCAGGTTGGACGGGCTGCCGTTGCCCCAGACGTCGTCGGGGCCGGAGAACAGGGTGCCGGTGCCGGAGGTGCCGCGGTTGAGGTTGTACGTCCTGTGGTTGCCGCGCGCCCCGTCGGTGAGGTTGTACGAGGACCCGGACCGCGTGGTGGTCAGCTCCACGGTGCCGCTGTAGACGGTGTGGCCGGTGCCGTTGTGCACGGCCTGGTACTCGTACAGCTTCTCGCCGGTGCCGGCGTCGGTGATGACGTGCAGCTCGTTCGGGGTGCCGTCCTCCTGGAACCCGCCGACGACCGTCTCGTACGCCAGGACCGGCTTGCCCTCGGCCGCCCAGATCACCTTGCGCGGGGCGCCCTCGGCGTCGGGCGCCTCGGCGCCGTCGGCCTTGGCGGCGGCCACGGCCTGGCGCTCGGCCCTGTCGGCGGAGACCTTCGGCGTCAGGGTGGCCGGCTTGATGGCGGCCCGGGTGGCCTTGACGACCTTCTCGGTCTTCCCGGCGGCGGTCGCGGTGACGACCAGGTCGCCGCCGAGGACGGGCAGCCCGGCGTAGGTGCGCTCGTAGCGGGTGTGCACGGTGCCGTCGCGGTCCTTGACCACGTCCCGGACGACCAGCTTCTCCTTGGCGCCGAGGCCCAGGTCGGCGGCGGTGTCCGCGGTGCCGGCGGCGGCCTCGCGCAGCAGCTCGGCGCGCTGGGCCGGGGAGAGCTCGACGGACTCGGCGCCCGGGACCGGGGCGGCGGCCGGGGCCGCGGTGGCGGCGCCGGACTGGACCGCCGTCGCGATCAGCGCGGCGACGCCGGCCAGCGCGACGGCGGCGGCGCGGCGCGGCGGGATGCGGCGGGAGGGGGCGTGGGGGGTGCGTCTGTGGGAGGAACTGCTGCTCAACACTGACTCCTTCTGCGCGGCCACGGGGTACGCGGCCTGGGGAGACCGGGCGGCGGGTGGGCCACCGGGCATGACAGGGCGGTACGCAGAACTACGTGCGGGAGCGACGGCCGCGGCACAGCGGTGGGGTGACGCGGTGGGGTTGCTGTGGAGCGGCCGTGGGAAGCGTGGCAGGAGATGAGCACCCTTGTCAGGGGCGCGTCACGAAGTTGGCCGGAAATCGTTCGTTGTCCGGGAGTTCATGTCCGCTATACGGATTCGTGGTGATCGTCGCCGCCGGACGGCTCTCCGTGCCACGACCGCCACAGCGCCGCGTAGGCCCCGTCGGCTGCCACCAGCTCCTCATGGGTGCCGAGTTCGGTCAGCCGGCCGTCCGCCATGACCGCCACCCGGTCGGCGTCATGCGCGGTGTGCAGGCGGTGCGCGACGGCGATGACCGTACGGCCCTCCAGTACGGCGGCCATGGCCCGCTCGGTGTGCCGGGCCGTGGTCGGGTCCAGCAGGGCGGTGGCCTCGTCGAGGATCACGGTGTGCGGGTCGGCCAGCACCACCCGCGCCAGCGCGAGTTGCTGGGCCCGCGAGCCGTCGGGGCCGTCGCCGCCCGGCCCCGGCTCGGTGCCCAGGCCGTCGGGCAGCTCCCGCACCCAGTCGTCGGCGCCGACCGCGGCGAGGGCCGCCCACAACCGCTCGTCGGTGGCGGACGGGTCGGCGATGAGCAGGTTGTCGCGGACCGTGCCGAGGAAGACGTGGTGCTCCTGCGTGACCAGGACGACCTGGCGGCGCAGCCGCTCCGGGGAGAGACCGGCGACGGGCACCCCGCCGACCGTCACCGAGCCCGCGGTCGGCGCGTCCACGCCCGCCAGCAGCCGGCTCAGCGTCGTCTTGCCGGCCCCGGACGGCCCGACCACCGCCAGCCGCTCGCCGGGCCGCACGGTCAGGTCCACCCCGCGCAGCACATCGGCCCCGCCCTCGTAGGCGTAGCGCGCCCCGGTCACGTCGATGCGGTCGTCGGCCGGGGCGGGGGAGCCGGCCGCCGGGACGGCCCGCGGCGCGCGGGCCAGGCCCTCCACGCGGGCGAAGGACGCGCCGCTGGACTGGAGCTGCTCCACCCGCATCAGGATCTCGTCCAGCGGCCCGGTCAGCTGCTGGAAGTACAGGGCCGCGGTGACCACCGCGCCGACGCTCATCGCGCCCCGCGTGTGCAGAAGCCCGCCGGTCAGCAGCACACCGGCCACCGGGAGGGCGTAGGACACCTCCACCACCGGGAAGAACACCGTGCGCAGACGCAGCGTGCGGAAGCGGGTGCGGCGCGAGACCTCCAGCGCCCGGCGGCTCGCCGCGATCCGCCGCCCGGCCAGCCCGAACGCCTCCACCGTGCGGGCCCCGGCGGCCGTGGCCGCGAGGATCTCCGCGACGTCCGAGGTGGCCGCGCCCTCCGCCAGATAGCCGGCGCGCGCCCGGCGCAGGTACCAGCGCAGCACACCCCAGATCGGCATCAGCGCCAGCACGCCGACGGCGCCGAGCAGCGGGTTCAGCACGAACACCGCGGCGACCAGGAACAGCGCCTGCACGCCGTTGACCAGCAACGCCGGACCCACGTCCCGCAGCGTGTTCCCGACGGCCGTCACATCCGCCGTGCCGCGCGCCGTCAGGTCCCCGGTGCCGGCCCGCTCCACCACGGACGCGGGCAGTGCCAGCGCGCGGTCCACGAACCGCTCCCGTACCCGCGCCAGCGTCCGCTCACCGAAGCGGTGCCCGACGTAGCGCGCCCAGCGGGCCAGCAGCAGCTGTGCCACCGAGCAGACGAGGATGCCGAGCGCCATCCGGTCGACGGCGCCGGCCCCGCCGCCGGCCCGCACCTCGTCCACGATCCGGCCGAGCAGCCAGGGGCCGGCCAGGCCCGCCGCGGCGGCCAGCGCGTTCAGCGCGAGCAGTCCCGCGAAGGCCCGCCCGTCGGCCCGGACCAGCCCGGCCGCCGCCCGCCGGACGTCGGCGCGCTCGGCGACGGGCAGATGGCGTGACGTCATCCCACGGCCTCCTCGGCGTCGGCGTCCCGGGCGACGAGGGCCCGGTATCCGGGCTCGGTGTCGAGGAGTTCGCGGTGGGTGCCGGTGGCGACGACCTTGCCGTCGACGAGGTGGTGCACGAGGTCGGCGCGGTCCAGGACCAGCGGAGAAGTGCAGGTCACCACGGTCGTACGGCCCTGGCGGGCGTCCCGGAGCCGGTCCGCCACCGTGGCCTCGGTGTGCGCGTCCAGGGCCGAGGTCGGCTCGACGGCGAGCAGCACCTCGGGGTCGGCGAGCAGGGCTCGCGCCAGCCGGATGCGCTGGCGCTGGCCGCCGGAGAGGTTGCGGCCCTGGGCGTCGATGGGGGAGTCGAGGCCGTCGGGGAGGCCACGGACGATGTCGTCGGCGGCGGCGGCACGGACCGCCCGGGCGAGGTCCGCCTCCGCGTCCGCCTCGGCATGCCGTGGGGCGGGTACGGGTCCTCTGCGGCCGGTCGCGCTCGTGTGGCGGGGGCGTGGATCGGTACGGCCGGTGTCCCTGGGGCCGGTTTCGGTCGTGTCGGTTGTGGGGTGGGGATGGCCGTGGCCGTTCGCGCTCGCGCGGCGGAGCCGCAGATCGACACGGCCAGCGCCCCCGGGGCCGGTTTCGTCGCCTGCGGGGCGGCGTTGGTCGTGGCCGGTCGCGCTCGTGTGGCGGGGGTGTGGATCGACAGGGCCCGTGCCTGTGGGGTCGGCTTCCGCGGCGCCGATGACATGGCGCAGGGCGCCCGCGAACAGGTCCGCCTCCGCGTCCGCCACCAGGATGCGGCGCCGAACCTCCGCCAGGGGCACCTCGTCCAGGCGTACGTCTCCCCAGGTGGCGTCGGACGGGGTGTAGCGGCCCAGCCGGTCGACCACCGCGGCGGCGTCGGCCGGCCGGGGACCGGTCAGCGCGGTCAGCCGGCCCGGCGGCACCCGCACCCCGGACGCCGGGTCGTGCAGCACGGCGGGCCCGGCGGGGGCTGCGCGGGTGCCCGGGTCCGGCTCGGGCTCCAGCCGCAGGAACCGGACGACCCGGCCCGCGGCGACCAGACCCCGGCTCACCTGCTGGCTCCCCTCGATCAGGAACGCCACCGGCCACAGCAGGGCCACGACGTAGCCGTACACCGACACCAGCTCGCCCACGCTGATCTCGCCCCGCACCGCCAGCCGGGCCCCGAGCCAGGTCACCCCGGCCAGGAACAGCGTCGGCAGCCCGGCGCCCAGCGCCTGGATCCAGCTGGTCACCGCGCCGACCCGGTACCCCTGTTCGGACAGCCGGCGCGAGTCCCGGCGGAAGGCGTCCGCGACCAGGCCCTTGCCGCCCAGGCCGTTCAGCACCCGCAGCCCGCCCGCGAGGTCGCCGATCCGGGCGGTGAGCACGGACTGCCGCTCCCGGTACTCCGCCTCCCGCCCCTGCAACCGGCCCAGCAGCGGCCCCACCAGCACACCCAGCAGCGGCACGCCGGCCAGCACCACCACCGCCAGCTGTACCGACACCGACACCAGCAGACCGGCGACGACCGCGCAGGCCACCACCGCGCCGACGCCGGGCCCGACGACCGTCAGCGTCTGGCTGATCGTCTGCACGTCACCCACGCCGATGGTGACCACCTCACCGGCGCCGACCCGGTGCCGCAGCGCGCCCCCCAGCCGCACCGCCTGCCCGACGACGACCTTCACCGTGCGGAAGTTGGCGTCCATCCGCACCCGGGTCATCGTGCGGTGCCGCATGATGCTCAGCCAGGCGGTGCAGACGCCCACCAGGACCAGCAGGCCCGTCCAGCCGGCCAGCGCCCCCATGTCACGCGGCTCGACGCCGCGGTCGACGGCCCGGGCCATGGTGTACGGCATCGCCGCCAGCATCACCATCCACACGCTGGCGAACACCGCCCCCGCCGCCGACCGCCCCGGCTGCCGCCGCACCAGCCACCACAGGTACCGCCAGCCGCTGCGGCTGTCGGGCGTGCCGGGATCCTCGTACGCGTCGATCACCTGTTGCCCCCCGTCGCCGTCAGGCCAGACTGTCCCGCCACGCCCGGTGCAGATCGGCGAACCGCCCCGTGCCCGCGATCAGTTCGGCCGGGGATCCGTCCTCCACGATCCGGCCCCGCTCCATCACCAGCACCCGGTCGGCGATCTCCACCGTCGACAGCCGGTGCGCGATGACCACCGCCGTACGGCCCTTCAGCACCGTCGTCATCGCCCGCTGCACCGCCCGCTCGCCCGGGATGTCCAGCGAGCTGGTCGCCTCGTCCAGGATCAGCACCGCCGGGTCGGCGAGCAATGCCCGCGCGAACGCCACCAGTTGCCGCTGACCTGCGGAGATCCGCCCGCCCCGCTTGCGGACGTCGGTGTCGTAGCCGTCCGGCAGCGCGGTGATGAAGTCATGCGCGCCGATCGCCTCGGCGGCCTGCTCGATCTCCTCACGGGTGGCCTCCGGGCGGCCGATGGCGATGTTGTCGGCGACCGTGCCGGAGAACAGGAAGGCCTCCTGGGTCACCATCACCACCCCGCGCCGCAGTTCGGGCACGGCGAGGTCGCGCAGGTCGGTGCCGTCCAGCAGCACACGCCCGGTGGACGGGTCGTAGAACCGGGCGAGCAGCTTGGCCAGCGTCGACTTGCCCGCGCCGGTCGAGCCGACGACCGCGACGGTCTGCCCGGCGGGGATCGTCAGGTCGAAGCGGGGCAGCACCTCGCCGCCGGTGCGGTAGCCGAAGCTCACCCCGTCGAAGACGGCCTCGCGGCCGGGGTGCTCCGACTCCGGCGGGGGCATCTCCTTGGGCGCCGACGGCTCGGGCACGGACGGCGTCTGCGCCAGCAGGCCCGCGATCTTCTCCAGGGAGGCGCCCGCCGACTGGGCCGAGTTGAGGAACATGCCGAGGCGGTCGATCGGGTCGTACAGGCGGCGCAGGTACAGCACCGCGGCCGCCAGCACACCGAGCGCCAGCGTGCCGTCCGCGACCCGGTAGGCGCCCCACAGGACGATGCCGGCGACGGTGGTGTTGGCCACCAGCCGGGAGCCGACCACATAGCGGGCCATCTCCAGCAGCGCGTCGCCGTTGGTGCGCTCGTGCCGCCCGTTGAGGACCGCGAAGTCGGCGTCGTTCACCGCCTCCCGGCGGAAGGCGCGCACCGGCCGGATGCCGTTCATCGTCTCCACGAACCTCACGATCACGGCGGCGATCGCCGTGGACCGCTGCCGGTACACCCGCCCCGCCCGGCGCCGGTAGAGCCGGACCAGTCCGTACAGCGGCACGAACGACGCCACCGCCACCCCGCCGAGCCCGAGGTCCAGCCAGAGCAGCAGCGCCGCGATGTAGACGAACGACAGGACGACCGTGACCAGCTCCTGGAGGCCCTCGTCGAGCAGCTCCCGCAGCGACTCGACGTCCGTCGTGGAGCGGGAGATGAGCCGGCCGGAGGTGTAGCGCTCGTGGAAGTCGACGCTGAGCGCCTGCGCGTGCCGGAAGATCCTGCCCCTCAGGTCCAGCAGCACGTCCTGGTTGACGCGGGCGGACGCGGTGATGAACGCGTACTGGAGCCCGCCGCCCGCCAGCGCGCACAGCAGGTAGCCCGCGCCCACCGCGATCAGCGGTCCGTGGTCCCGGTCGCGGAACGCCGGGACCGCGTGGTCGATGGCGTACGCCACCAGCAGCGGGCCCGCCTGCACGGCCGCCTGCTGGAGCAGCAGGATCAGGGTGGTGAGCGCGACCCGGGCCTTCATCGGCGCGAGCAGGGAGCGCAGCAGCGCGCCGGTGGCGCCCGGCGGGGTGGGCAGGACGTCGCGGTCGAAGGGATCGCCGGCCGCGGGGAGTTCCTCGGCGGGCCGCTCCTTCTGCGGGGCGGTGGTCGCGGGCGCCGTCATCGGTCCTCCTCCGGGCCGGTCATCAGATGGGCGTACTCGGCGTTGCCGCGCAGCAGTTCCTGGTGGGTGCCGACGGCGGTGACCCGGCCGCCGGAGAGCAGGGCGACGCGGTCGGCGAGCAGCACCGTGGAGGGGCGGTGGGCCACGATCAGCGCGGTGGTGCCGGCGAGCACCCGGCGCAGCGCGGCCTCCACGGCGGCCTCGGTGTGCACGTCCAGCGCGGACAGCGGGTCGTCCAGCACGAGGAAGCCCGGCCGCCCGACCACGGCCCGCGCCAGCGCCAGCCGCTGCCGCTGCCCGCCGGACAGGCTGAGGCCCTGCTCGCCGACCTGGGTGGCGGCGCCCTGGGGCAGGGCGTGCACGAAGTCGGCCTGGGCGACGGACAGGGCCCGCTCCAGGTCGGCGTCCCCGGCGCGGTCACCGGCCCCCATCAGCACGTTCTCACCGACGCTCGCCGAGAACAGGGTGGGCTCCTCGAAGGCGACGGCCACCTTCGAGCGCAGCTCCTCGCGGGGCATGGCGGTGATGTCCTCGCCGTCCAGCGTGATCCTGCCGGAGGTCACCTCGTGCAGCCGGGGGATCAGCGCGGTGAGCGTCGTCTTGCCGCTCCCGGTCGCCCCGACGAGGGCGAGGGACTCGCCGGAGGGGATGTGCAGGTCGACGCGGTCGAGGACGGGCGGGGAGCCGGGGGGCGCGTCGGGGTACCGGAAGGTGACGTTCTGGAAGCGGAGGCCATCGCCGGCCGCCGGGCCGCGCGACCCGCCCCGCGGCACGGACGCGGCCTCACCGGAGGACTCCGGCTCCGCGTCCATCACCTCGAAGTACCGCTCCGTCGCCGTCGCCGCCTCCTGGCTCATCGCCAGCAGGAACCCGATCGACTCCACCGGCCACCGCAGCGCGAGCGCCGTGGACAGGAACGCCACCAACGTCCCCGCGGACAACGCCCCGTCGGCGACCTGCACCGCCCCCACCACCAGCGCCGCCCCGATCGCCACCTCCGGCAGCGTCACGATGACCGCCCAGATCGCCGCCAGCAGCCGCGCCTTGCGCAGCTCCGTCCCCCGCAGCGTGTTCGACAGCTCCCGGAACGCCCGCGCCTGGCTGCGGTGCCGCCCGAACCCCTTGATGATCCGGATGCCGAGCACGCTCTCCTCGACGACCGTCGTCAGGTCCCCCACCTGGTCCTGCGCCAGCCGCGCCACCTCGGCGTACCGCTTCTCGAAGACCACGCACAGCACCATCACCGGCACGGCGGGCCCCAGGATCACCAGCCCCAGCGTCCAGTCCTGCACCAGCATGATGACCACGCCGACGACGATCGTCACGCCGTTGACCAGGAGGAACGTCAGCGGAAAGGCGAGGAACATGCGCAGCAGCATCAGATCGGTGGTGCCGCGCGACAGCAGCTGCCCCGACGCCCACCGGTCGTGGAAGGCCACCGGCAGCCGCTGCAGATGCCGGTACAGATCCGCCCGCATCGACGCCTCGACCCCCGCCAGCGGCCGGGCCACCAGCCACCGCCGCAGCCCGAACAGCAGCGCCTCCCCGAGGCCGAGGAGCAGCACGTACAGCGCGCCCAGCCACACGCCCGCCGGGTCCCGGTCGGCGACCGGCCCGTCCACCAGCCACTTCAGCACGAGCGGGATCACCAGCCCCACGCAGGAGGCGAGGATCGCGATGAACGCGGCGGTGAACAGCCGGGCCCGCACGGGCCGTACGTACGGCCACAGCCGCAGCAACGTCCGGACGGCGGACCGGTCTTCGGCGGGCAGGGGGCCGGCGGGTGCGGGTGTCGTGGGCATCAGCAGTGAGAGTACGGATCGCCACTGACACTGCCCACCGAGTTTTGGCCGGACCGCACTCGGCCGATGGTCCTACGACCTGCGCCTTCACGCCGCCGCACGCGCCGCCGCACAGGAGTCCGACCTGGCGCCGGGGTCACGAGAAGGCGACCGCCGCGCGCGGGACCGTACCGCCTGCGAACGCGGCGTCCCCGGCTGACCTCACAGCGCCCTGAGCAGCAGCACCGTCCTTGCGGGCACCGTGACCTCCGCGCCCGCCCGGTGCGTCTCACCCGGCGCCTCGCCCTGCTCCTCCCGGCCGGTGTCCACCACCACCTCGTAGCGCTCCGCCCACGGCGGGCCCGGCAGCACGAAGTTCACCGGGCGCTCGCCCGCGTGCAGGACGGCGAGGAAGCTGTCGTCGACGATCGGCGCCCCCCGCTCGTCCCGGCCCGGGATGTCCCGGCCGGACAGATACATGCCGAGCGTGGCCGCGGGCGCGTACCAGTCGCTCTCCTCCATCTCCGTGCCCCGCGCGGTGAACCAGGCCAGGTCCCGCAGGCCGTCCGCGGAGTGTGCCCGGCCGGAGAAGAAGGCGCGGCGGCGCAGCACCGGGTGCTCGTGGCGCAGCCGGATCAGCCGGGCGGTCAGCTCGAACAGGGCCCGCCAGCCGGGGTCGTCCAGCAGGCTCCAGTCCACCCAGCTGATCTCGTTGTCCTGGCAGTAGGCGTTGTTGTTGCCGCCCTGGGTGCGGCCCAGTTCGTCGCCCGCGACCAGCATCGGCACGCCCGTGGACAGCAGCAGCGTGGTCAGCAGGTTCCGCAGCTGCCGGCGCCGCAGCGCCCGTACGCCCTCGTCGTCGGTCTCGCCCTCCGCGCCGCAGTTCCACGCCCGGTTGTCGTCCGTGCCGTCCCGGTTGCCCTCGCCGTTGGCCTCGTTGTGCTTGCGCTCGTAACTCACCAGGTCGCGCAGTGTGAAGCCGTCGTGCGCGGTGATGAAGTTGACCGACGCGTACGGCCGCCGCCCGCCCCAGGCGTACAGGTCGCTGGAGCCCGACAGCCGGTAGCCCATCTCCCGCACGTCCGGCAGCGCGTGCCGCCAGAAGTCCCGTACGGCGTTGCGGTAGCGGTCGTTCCACTCCGTCCACAGCGGCGGGAAGGCGCCCACCTGGTAGCCGCCGGAGCCCACGTCCCACGGCTCGGCGATCAGCTTCACCCGGCGCAGTACCGGGTCCTGGGCGATGACGGCGAGGAACGGCGACAGCATGTCCACGTCGTGCATGGAGCGGGCCAGCGCCGCCGCCAGGTCGAAGCGGAAGCCGTCCACGCCCATCTCGGTCACCCAGTAGCGCAGCGAGTCCGTGATCAGGCGCAGCACGTGCGGCTGGACGACGTGCAGGGTGTTGCCGCAGCCGGTGTAGTCGGCGTACCGGCGGGCGTCCGGCTGGAGGCGGTAGTAGCCGCGGTTGTCGATGCCCTTCAGCGACAGCATCGGGCCCAGCTCGCCCGCCTCGGCGGTGTGGTTGTAGACCACGTCGAGTATGACCTCGATCCCGGCCGCGTGCAGGGCGCGCACCATCCGCTTGAACTCGCCGACCTGCTCGCCCCGGGTGCCGGAGGCGGCGTAGGCGGCGTGCGGGGCGAAGTAGCCGATGGAGTTGTAGCCCCAGTAGTTCTTCAGCCCGCGGCGCAGCAGGTGGTCCTCGTGCGCGAACTGGTGCACCGGCAGCAGCTCCACCGCCGTCACGCCCAGGTGCACCAGGTACTCGACCGCCGCCGGGTGGGCGAGGCCGGCGTAGGTGCCGCGCAGCTCCTCGGGGATGCCGGGGTGCAGTCTGGTGAAGCCGCGGACGTGCAGCTCGTAGATGACCGAGTCGGCCCACGGGGTCTTGGGCCGGTGGTCGTCCGCCCAGTCGTCGTCATCGTGGACGACCACGCCCTTGGGCACGTGCGGAGCGGAGTCGCGGTCGTCGCGCACGGTGTCGGCGAGGTGCTGCTCCGGCCAGTCCCGCACATGCCCGTACACCTCCGGCGGCAGCCGCCAGTCGCCGTCCACCGCGCGCGCGTACGGGTCGAGGAGCAGTTTCGCCGGGTTCCAGCGGGCGCCGGTCCACGGGTCCCAGCGGCCGTGCACCCGGTAGCCGTAGCGCCGGCCGGGCAGCACGCCCGGCACGAAGCCGTGCCAGATCTCGTGGGTCAGCTCGGTCAGCCGGACCCGGCGCTCCCCGCCGCCCGCGCCCTGCTCGTCGAACAGGCACAGCTCGACCGCCTCGGCCCCGCCCGCCCACAGGGCGAAGTTGGTGCCCGCCACCCCGTCCGGGCCGGTCCGGAACCGGGCGCCGAGCGGCACCGGCGTGCCCGGCCACGCGGGCACGGCCGGGGGCGGCGCGGCCCGCCGCACGCCGTTGACGACGGCAGCGGACGGCTGCCCGTCCTCGGCGGCCCGTTTCCCGGCCACCGCCTCCTGCTCGGCTGCGCTGGACACCTGTCAGCCTCCCGCGGCTCGTGGAACGACCCCGGAAGGAGAGCGCGCGGCGTCCCCGCCGCTGCTCCCCGTCGCGTCGTCCTCCCCTCAGTTCTGCCCACCGCTTGGCTCGCACTCACGTTTCCCCAGACCGGACCCGTCGTTACGGGTGGATGTGAGGCACGTACAAGGGCGCGCGCGGCGCGCGGGGGCCGCACTGGCCGCCGTACTGACATGGGCAGGACTGCTGGCCGGAGCGGCCGGCTGCTCCTCGGACGGCACCGGGATCGGCGGGGTGTTCGGCAAACCCCCCGCTCCCGGGGACGCCATCCGGATCTCCCCGGACGACGGCGACAAGGGCGTCGAGCCCGGGCGGAAGCTGTCGGTCCGGGTGACCGGCGGACGGCTGGAGTCGGTGCAGGTCGTCAAGTCGCAGGACGCGCAGGAGACCCCGGTGCCGGGCCGCATCTCCGCCGACGGCCGGCGCTGGACGCCGGACGACGCGCGGCTCGCGCTCGCCGCGAAGTACACGGTCGACGCGGTCGCCCTGGACGGCGACGGCCGCCGCTCCGCCCGGCACGCCACCTTCACGACGTACGTCCCCGAGGAGCGCTTCATCGGGTACGTCGCCCCCGAGCACCGCTCCGTCGTCGGCACCGGCATGATCGTCTCCCTGGAGTTCAACCGGGAGATCACCCGCCGGGCCGCCGTCGAGCGCGCCGTCACCGTGACCGCGAAACCGGCCGTGGAGGTCCGCCCCCACTGGTTCGGCAAGGACCGCCTCGACTTCCGCCCCGAGCACTACTGGAAGCCCGGCACCGAGGTCACCGTCTCCCTCCGCCTCAGGGACGTGGAAGGGGCCCCCGGGGTGTACGGGCTCCAGCACAAGACGCTCTCCTTCACCGTCGGCCGCAGCCAGGTCTCCGTGGTGGACGCGGCGCGCAAGATTATGAAGGTCCGCCGGGACGGCGAGCTGGTGGCCACCGTGCCGATCACCGCCGGGGCCCCGAAGACCACCACGTACAACGGCAGGATGGTGGTGACCGAGATGCTCGACGTCACCCGCATGAACAGCCGCACGGTCGGCTTCGGCGGCGAGTACGACATCCCGGACGTGCCGCACGCCATGCGCCTGACCTACTCCGGCACCTTCCTGCACGGCAACTACTGGGCGGAGGACGACGTCTTCGGCCGGTCCAACGTCAGCCACGGCTGCATCGGCCTGCGCGACGTCAAGGGCGGCGGCGCGGACACCCCGGCGGGCTGGTTCTTCGACCGCAGCCTCGTCGGCGACGTGGTCGAGGTGGTCCGCAGCAAGGACCGGACGGTGGCGCCGGACAACGGGCTCGGCGGCTGGAACATGAGCTGGAAGAAGTGGAAGGCGGGCAGCGCGGTCAAGTGACGGCGGTGACACGATCGGGTGACGGCGGGTCGTCGCACAGGTGACGGCGGGCGGCGCTCCAGGATGATCGGCCGGCGCCGAACTCGGTACGGAACAGTGACAATCTCGCCGGGCTCCACGCCCCTGGCCTGCGGATACCATGCGCTTCTGCGCACTGTGGCGCACAGGGGAGGGGGCCTCACCGGGCCCGGCGAGGGGAGACGAATTGAACGTGCGTCCGATATCGGGGGCGTCGGCCGGCATACGGAGACGGGGCGGACGGAGACTGACGGCACTGGCGGCCGGGGCGCTGCTGCTGGCGGTGACCGCGTGCGGGGGCGGACCGGGCCCGGGGGCCGGATCGGGTGACGGCAAGGGCAAGGCGGGCGCCGATTCCACCGCGGCGCAGAGCAAGCAGTCCGAGGCCGTCGTCAGCATCGCGCCGAAGGACGGCGCCGAGTCCGTCGACACCAGCGGCGCACTGAAGGTCAGCGCGGCCAAGGGCAAGCTGACCGAGGTGGTGGTCAAGAACCCCGACGGCGACCGGATCGAGGGGAAGATGTCCGGCGACGGCGCCACCTGGACGCCGTCCACCCATCTGGCCGCCTCCACCACGTACACCGTGCACGCGGTCGCCAAGGACTCCGCCGGCCGCACGGCCGCCGAGGACTCCCGCTTCACCACTCTGACGCCGAAGAACACCTTCATCGGCCACTTCACCCCCGAGGACGGCTCGAAGGTCGGCGTCGGGATGCCGTTCTCCCTCCGCTTCACCCGGGGCATCACCAACCCCGAGGACGTCGAGAAGGCCGTCCGCATCAGGACCGAGCCCGCCGTCGAGGTCGAGGGCCACTGGTTCGGCAACGACCGCCTCGACTTCCGGCCCGAGAAGTACTGGAAGGCCGGCACCAAGGTCACCGTCGACCTCAACCTCGACGGCGTCGAGGGCCGCGACGGCGTCTACGGCGAGCAGGACAAGACCGTCTCCTTCACCATCGGCCGCAGCCAGGTCTCCGTCGTCGACGTCAAGAAGCTGACGATGGAGGTCGAGCGGGACGGCAAGGTCGTCAAGAAGATCCCGGTGACCACCGGCAAGGCCGGCATGGAGACCTGGAACGGCCAGATGGTCATCAGCGAACGGCTGGCGGTGACCCGGATGAACGGCGAGACCGTCGGCTACGGCGGCGAGTACGACATCAAGGACGTCCCGCACGCCATGCGCCTGACCACCTCCGGCACCTTCATCCACGGCAACTACTGGGGCGGGGACGCCTTCGGCAACTACAACGCCAGCCACGGCTGCATCGGCCTGCGCGACGTGCGCGGCGGCTGGGATGAGAAGGCACCGGGCGCCTGGTTCTTCGCCAACTCGATGATCGGCGACGTGGTCGTGGTCAAGAACTCCGACGACGCCGTCGTGGCCCCGGACAACGGGTTCAACGGCTGGAACATGCCGTGGGAGAAGTGGAAGGCCTGAGCCCGCACGGACGTCCGGCCCCGGTGCGCTCCTCTGTGTGAGGTACGGCACCGGGGCCGATGTCGTTAGTGCCCGTTAACCTGCTGGGCATGACCGTACATCTCGAAGTGGCCGACGGCGTCGGCACGCTGCGCCTGGACCGTCCGCCCATGAACGCGCTGGACATCGCGACGCAGGACCGGATCAAGGAACTCGCCGAGGAGGCCGGCCGCCGCGAGGACGTGCGCGCCGTCGTGCTCTACGGCGGCGAGAAGGTGTTCGCCGCCGGTGCGGACATCAAGGAGATGCAGGTGATGGACCATGCGGCGATGGTCCTGCGCGCCCGCGCCCTGCAGGACTCGTTCACCGCGGTGGCCCGCATCCCCAAGCCGGTGGTGGCCGCGGTCACCGGCTACGCGCTCGGCGGCGGCTGCGAGCTGGCGCTCTGCGCCGACTTCCGCATCGCCGGCGAGAACGCCAAGCTGGGCCAGCCGGAGATCCTGCTCGGCCTGATCCCGGGCGCGGGCGGCACCCAGCGCCTGTCCCGCCTGGTGGGCCCCTCCAGGGCCAAGGACCTGATCTTCACCGGCCGCCAGGTGCGGGCCGACGAGGCGCTGACGATCGGCCTGGTGGACCGGGTGGTACCGGCCGCCGAGGTGTACGAGCAGGCCCACGCCTGGGCCGCGCGGCTCGCGCAGGGACCGGCGATCGCGCTGCGCGCCGCGAAGGAGGCGATCGACGCCGGTCTGGAGACGGACATCGAGACCGGTCTCGCGGTCGAACGGAACTGGTTCGCGGGCCTGTTCGCCACCGAGGACCGCGAGCGCGGCATGCGGAGCTTCGTGGAGGAGGGCCCGGGCAAGGCGAAGTTCCTGTGAATTGACGCGGTGTCTGATTACGGGTCCCTCGATGGGGCGGTTTGTGGCAGCCTTGGGGCGGCCGTGAATCCACCGTGTCGAGGGAGTCGCTCGATTGCCTCCAGTCGAACCGAAGCCGCAGGTCAGCAGGGCTGTTCAGGGCGCTGACGTGCCGTTGGCACATGCCGGCCGCCTTGCCCGGAATGGAGCGCTCCGGGGGCGGTATTCCCCGGGAACGGCCCCCGAGCGCCCCTCGGGCGGCCATGATGGGGGCATGGCGGGGCTGGAGGGTACGGAACAGCCGCGGGGAGCCGGACGTGCGACCGCGGCGCGCTGGTCGCCGGCGGTCGAGGACGAACGAGCGCTGAAGTCGCTGGAGTTGTACGGCAACCCGACGGAGGGTGAGGTTTCGCTTCCGTCCCTTCCCGAGTCCGCGGCCACGGCCCGCCGACTGGCCCAGGTGGTGATCCTGCGTCAGTGGGGGTTTCCGCCCGCGCTGGCGGAGGACGCCGTCTTACTCGTCTCGGAGCTGGTGGGCAACGCCGTCCGGCACACCGGCGCCCGCGTCTTCGGCCTCCGCATGCAGCGTCGGCCCGGCCGGGTCCGCGTGGCGGTCCGCGACCCCTCACGAGGGCTGCCGTGCCTGATGCCGGTGCAGGAACTGGACATCAGCGGACGAGGCCTCTTCCTCGTCGACAAGCTGTCCGACCGGTGGGGCGTCGACCTGCTGCCGTGCGGCAAGACGACCTGGTTCGAGATGAGGGTCGCGGACCGCTAGGCAAGCTCCGCGGGCATCGCCCCTCACCGCGGGCGCAGCAGCACCTCCGACCCCACCGGAAGATAACCGGCCGCCTGGAACGCCCGCAGGCTGCGGGCGTTCCCCGGCGACACCTGGGCCCACACCGGCTCGCCCCCGCCGAGGTGCCGCGCCGCCGCCGCGAGCGCCCTCCCCAGCCCGAGGTGCCGTACCTCCTCGTCCACCTCGACCGCGACCTCCAGTCGCCCGGCGACCCCGCGGCCCAGCACCAGGACGCCTCCGTCCGCCGTCCACACCCGCACGTCGTCGCGCCGCCGCCGGGAGCCGACCACCCGGGGATGACCGGGGCCCCCGGCCTCCTTGAGCGCGACGGGCGGCTCGCCCTCCAGCGGGCCGGCCACCGTCATCACGTCGATCGTGTCGCTCCCGCGCCCGGTCCGCTCCATGAGCGCCGTGAGGAACCGCGCGTTCATCGTCGCGGAGAGAGCATCGCAGTCCAGGGCGCGCAGCGTCGCGTGCACCCATTCGGGCTCCTCGTCGGTGAACACCACCGAGTGCGCGGTGAACGCCAGCACCCCGGCGTCCCGCGCGCAGCACTGCGGTACGACGGTGATGCCGCCGTCCTCCGGCGGGAAGTTCCCGCGCGCCGCCGCGTCCAGGATCTCCCGGAGCGTCCGAGCCGCCCCGTCCTGCGTCAAGCCCTCCACCGCTCACCCGTCCGCTCGGCCCTGCCGTTAGTCTGACCTGCGTCACTAGGACGATCACTGTACGAAATGAGGGGCGGATCGGTGGCGGACATCGAAGAAGCACGCAAGCAGTTCGACCGGATCGACGTCGACGGCGACGGCTACATCACCCCGGCCGAGTTCAAGACCGCCCTCGCCCAGGGCGGCGACTGGAACGTCACCGAGTCCGTGGCGGAGGCCATCATCGCCACCCGTGACCTCGACGGCGACAAGCTCATGTCGTTCGACGAGTTCTGGGCGTACCTGAACAAGTGATGCGGGCCTGAGAGGGGCCGGCCGCCTGCCCGAAACTCCGGGCAGGCGGCCCCGCCGCGGAAATGGCGAGGGCCGCGCCGTACCCGGGCCGCAGGACCCGGCCGGTCAAGCGCCCTGCGCCACTTCCGCAACGCCGCCTTGTTCTCGAAGGCGGCCACGTTCTTGTCCACCGGTCGTCGGTCATGCGTGACGGGCCGGTTGTCCGGCCGCAGCTCCTTCACCTTGCGAACGAAGCGGTCCTTCTCGGCATTGTTCGCACGGGTCCCCTCGCCCGTCGTCTCCCGGTCGACGGCGAGGATGTCGCCGGGCCGGCCGGGTTGCCGTCCTGCGGCCCGGCAACCCGACCGGGGACGGGAGTTGGTTGTTCCCCCGGGTGACGTGCGGAATGCGGCAGGACTCGGTGTGCCGAAGTCCTTTCCACCGGCTAGCACTCGATGATGTTGACCGCCAGCCCGCCCCGCGCCGTCTCCTTGTACTTGACCGACATGTCGGCGCCGGTGTCCTTCATCGTCTTGATGACCTTGTCCAGGGACACCTTGTGGCTGCCGTCGCCGCGCATCGCCATCCGGGCCGCCGTGACCGCCTTGACCGCGGCCATGCCGTTGCGCTCGATGCACGGGATCTGGACGAGGCCGCCGACCGGGTCGCAGGTCAGGCCGAGGTTGTGCTCCATGCCGATCTCGGCGGCGTTCTCCACCTGCTCGGGGCTGCCGCCCAGCACCTCGGCGAGCGCGCCGGCCGCCATCGAGCAGGCCGAGCCGACCTCGCCCTGGCAGCCGACCTCGGCGCCGGAGATGGAGGCGTTCTCCTTGAACAGCATGCCGATCGCACCGGCGGCGAGCAGGAAGCGGATCACGCCCTCCTCGTCGGCGCCGGGCACGAAGTTCATGTAGTAGTGCAGGACCGCCGGGATGATGCCCGCCGCGCCGTTCGTGGGGGCCGTGACGACCCGGCCGCCGGCGGCGTTCTCCTCGTTCACCGCCATCGCGTAGAGGGTGATCCACTCCATGGCGAGGGCTTGCGGGTCGCCCTCCGAGCGCAGCTTGCGCGCGGTGTTCGCGGCGCGGCGGCGGACCTTCAGGCCGCCCGGCAGGATGCCCTCGCGGGACATGCCGCGGGAGACGCACGCCTGCATGACCCGCCAGATCTCCAGCAGGCCCTCGCGGATCTCGTCCTCGGTGCGCCAGGCGCGCTCGTTCTCCAGCATCAGGGCCGAGATGGACAGGCCCGTCTCCTGGGTCAGGCGCAGCAGCTCGTCGCCCGTGCGGAAGGGGTACTTCAGCACCGTGTCGTCGAGCTTGATGCGGTCCGCGCCGACCGCCTCCTCGTCGACGACGAAGCCGCCGCCCACCGAGTAGTAGGTCTTCGCCAGCAGCTCCGCGCCCTCGGCGTCGTACGCCCACAGCGTCATGCCGTTGGCGTGGTAGGGGAGCGTCTTGCGGCGGTGCAGGACCAGGTCGTCGTCGAAGGAGAACGGGATCTCGTGCTCGCCGAGGAGGCGGAGGCGGCCCGAGGTCCTGATCGCCTCGATCCGCTCGTCCGCCGTCTCCACGTCCACCGTGCGCGGCGAGTCGCCCTCCAGGCCGAGCAGCACCGCCTTGGGCGTGCCGTGGCCGTGGCCCGTGGCGCCGAGGGAGCCGTACAGCTCGGCCCGTACCGACGCGACCGGCGCCAGCAGCTCCTCGTTGCGCAGCCGCCGGGCGAACATGCGGGCCGCGCGCATCGGGCCGACCGTGTGGGAGCTGGACGGGCCGATGCCGATCGAGAACAGGTCGAAGACCGAGATGGCCACGGTGACTCCTCAATACGGGGGTGGTGCAGAGGGGGGGGCGGTGCGGGGCGCCGGCGCTCGCTTGTGGCGGCTCGGCGCCCCGACAGCCTGTTCGTTACTTGTTCAGACCCGGGTACAGCGGGTGCTTGTCGGCCAGGGCCTTCACCCGGGCCTTGAGGGACTCCGCGTCGTAGGACGGCTTGAGCGCCTCGGCGATCACGTCCGCGACCTCGGCGAAGTCCTCGGCCCGGAAGCCGCGGGTCGCCAGGGCCGGCGTACCGATGCGCAGACCGGAGGTCACCATCGGCGGACGCGGGTCGTTCGGCACGGCGTTGCGGTTGACCGTGATACCGACCTCGTGGAGGCGGTCCTCGGCCTGCCGGCCGTCCAGCTCCGAGTCGCGCAGGTCGACCAGGACCAGGTGGACGTCCGTGCCGCCGGTCAGCACGGAGACGCCCACGGCCTTGGCGTCGTCCCGCACCAGGCGCTCGGCCAGGATGCGGGCCCCCTCCAGCGTACGACGCTGGCGCTCGGCGAAGTCCTCGCTCGCCGCCACCTTGAAGGCGACCGCCTTCGCGGCGACCACGTGCTCCAGCGGTCCGCCCTGCTGACCGGGGAAGACGGCAGAGTTGATCTTCTTGGCGAGGTCGGCCGTGCTGAGGATCACACCGCCGCGCGGGCCGCCGAGGGTCTTGTGGGTCGTGGTGGTGACCACGTGCGCGTGCGGGACCGGGTTGGGGTGCAGGCCCGCCGCGACCAGACCGGCGAAGTGCGCCATGTCGACCATCAGGTACGCGCCGACCTCGTCGGCGATCCGGCGGAACTCGGCGAAGTCCAGCTGCCGCGGGTAGGCCGACCAGCCGGCCACGATCAGCTTCGGCCGGGACTCCTTGGCCAGCCGCTCCACCTCGGCCATGTCGACCAGGCCGTCGTCGCCGACGTGGTAGGCGACGACGTCGTAGAGCTTGCCGGAGAAGTTGATCTTCATGCCGTGGGTCAGGTGCCCGCCGTGGGCGAGGTTCAGACCCATGATCGTGTCGCCGGGCTTGAGCAGCGCGAACATCGCGGCGGCGTTCGCCTGGGCACCGGAGTGCGGCTGCACATTGGCGTGCTCGGCGCCGAAGAGCGCCTTGATGCGGTCGATGGCGATCTGCTCGACCACGTCGACGTGCTCGCAGCCGCCGTAGTAGCGGCGGCCCGGGTAGCCCTCGGCGTACTTGTTGGTGAGGACCGAGCCCTGCGCCTCCATGACCGCGACCGGCGCGAAGTTCTCGGAGGCGATCATCTCCAGGGTGGACTGCTGGCGGTCCAGCTCCGCGTCGACGGCGGCGGCGACGTCGGGGTCGAGCTCGTGCAGGGGGGTGTTCAGGACAGACATCGGCAGGGCTCCTCAGCCGGCGGCG
The DNA here is from genome assembly GCF_047946815.1 of Streptomyces hamibioticus. Classification (NCBI taxonomy): domain Bacteria; kingdom Bacillati; phylum Actinomycetota; class Actinomycetes; order Kitasatosporales; family Streptomycetaceae; genus Streptomyces; species Streptomyces hamibioticus. The sequence goes on along the minus strand of NZ_JBKKQY010000001.1, from coordinate 2,234,173 downwards.
TAGGCGGTGTACTCGTCGGCGGAGAGCAGGTCGGCCGGCTCGTCCGTGACGCGCACCTTGAACAGCCAGCCGCCCTCGAAGGGCGCGGAGTTCACCAGCGACGGGTCGTTGACGACGTCCTCGTTGACCTCGGTGATCTCACCCGAGACAGGCGAGTACAGGTCGGACACGGACTTGGTCGACTCCAGCTCGCCGCAGGTCTCGCCCGCGGACACGGTGTCGCCGACCTCCGGGAGCTGGACGAAGACGACGTCACCGAGCGCGTTGGCGGCGTGCTCCGTGATGCCGACCGTCGAGACGCCGTCCTCGGCGGCCGACAGCCACTCGTGCTCCTTGCTGTAGCGCAGCTGCTGGGGGTTGCTCATGGCCTGAATTCTCCTGTACGCGGGGGAGTGCTGATGAATGGGGGACCGACTGGAAGGCTGCCGACACCGCTGGTGAGCAGCGCGAACCTACGCGAGGACACCTGCGGGTACGGACCCAGTCTCTACTTCTGGCGCTTGTAGAACGGCAGCGCCACGACCTCGTACGGCTCGTGGCTGCCCCGGATGTCCACGCCCACCCCGGGCGTGCCCGGAGCCGCGTGCGCCGCGTCGACGTACGCCATCGCGATCGGCTTGCCCAGCGTCGGCGACGGCGCCCCGGAGGTGACCTCGCCGATCACCTCGCCGCCGGCCACGACCGCGTACCCGGCGCGCGGCACCCGGCGGCCCTCGGCGACCAGGCCGACCAGGACCCGGGGCGGCTGCGAGGCGGCGCGCTCCGCGGCCTCCGTCAGCGCCGCGCGGCCCACGAAGTCGCCCTCCTTCTCGAACTTGACCACCCGGCCGAGCCCGGCGTCGAACGGCGTCAGCGAGGTCGTCAGCTCGTGCCCGTACAGCGGCATGCCCGCCTCCAGGCGCAGCGTGTCCCGGCAGGACAGGCCGCAGGGGGTCAGGCCGGCCGCCTCGCCCGCCTTGGTCAGCGCCTGCCACAGCTCCACCGCGTGCTCCGGCTTCACGAACAGCTCGAAGCCGTCCTCGCCGGTGTAGCCGGTACGGGCGATCAGCGCCGGGACACCGGCCACGGTGCCGGGCAGCCCCGCGTAGTACTTCAGGCCGTCCAGGTCGGAGTCGGTCAGGCTCTTGACGATTTCCGGCGACTCGGGGCCCTGCACGGCCAGCAGCGCATAGGCGTCCCGGTCGTCGCGCACCTCGGCGTCGAAGCCGGCCGCGCGCCCGGCCAGCGCGTCCAGCACCACCTGGGCGTTGGAGGCGTTGGCGACCACCATGAACTCGGAGTCGGCGAGGCGGTAGACGATCAGGTCGTCCAGGATGCCGCCGTCCTCGCGGCAGATCATGGTGTACCGGGCGCGGCCGGGCTTGACGCCGCCGATGTTGCCGACCAGCGCGTAGTCCAGCAGCGCGGCGGCCTGCGGACCGGTGACGGTGATCTCGCCCATGTGCGAGAGGTCGAAGAGACCGGCCCGGGTGCGCACGGCGGTGTGCTCGTCGCGCTCGGAGCCGTAGCGCAGGGGCATGTCCCAGCCGGCGAAGTCGGTCATGGTCGCGCCGAGCGAACGATGCACGGCATCGAGCGCGGTGCGGCGGAGTTCGGTACTGCTCATCGGTCGGTCGTCTCCCAGGGCATGACGCAGGCGGGCGAGGTGAGTCCTCCCCATCTGTCATCGGAACCTGAGAGGTTCGCCATGACCACCTTCAGTCCGGTGATCAGGACTTGCACCTTGGGTGGGGCCGCCCTCGGGGCGGCCCGCTTTTCAGATGTGCCTCGCCCGCGCGGTAACGGGGCCTGAGAGATTCAAGGGAGGTACTTGCTCCTTCGGCGCCCCAGCCGGTGGCTGGGAACTCTCCCGCGCGGATTCAAACGGCCGGTATGCAGTTGGCGCGCACATCATTGCACGCATCGTCCGGTCGTGGCAGAGCAAGCTCTTTGTGACCGGCTTGTGGCAGCACGTACACGAAAGCACGAGACTCCCGCATTACCTTCTTTTTACACTCGACGGGGACGGGGAAACTCGTGAACCGCCCCAGGGGAGGACGATCACGGTGAACAGGACCACGGCATACGCCACGACCTCGGGTCTCGCGCTGCCCAAGCAGCCTGCAGGCCCGGCCCGGGAGGCGTGTGCCGACCAGACCGCACCCGTCGTCCGCGACCTGCGGGAGCGGGCCGGCCGCAGCCCGCACGCCCTGCTCTTCGGGCCCGGCGACATCGTCGTCGTCACCGGCCTGCCCGGCAGCGGCAAGTCCACGCTGATGGAGCGCACCGTGCGCGGGATGCGCATCGACTCCCAGGACACCCGCGACCGCTGGGACCGCCGGATGCCGCGCCTCCTGCCGTACGCCCTCTACCGCCCCCTGGTCCGGTTCGCCCACTACGCCGGCCTGCGTCGCGCGCTGCGCTCCGGCGAGGGCGTCGTCGTGCACGACTGCGGCACCCAGGCCTGGGTGCGGACCTGGCTGGCCCGCGAGGCCCGCCGCCGGGGCACCGGCCTGCACCTGCTGCTGCTCGACGTCAGCGCCGAGGCGGCCCTGGCCGGCCAGCGCGAGCGCGGCCGGGGCGTCTCCCGCTACGCCTTCCGCCGGCACCGCACGGCCACCGCCCGGCTGCTGCGCGCCGCCGCCGAGGGCACCCTGCCGGGCGGCTGCGCCTCGGCCGTGCTGCTCGACCGGGCGGCGGCGGACACGCTGCGCCGGATCGGCTTCACCGGCTGACGGCCGCCGCGGGCCCGCGGGGCCGAACGGGTTAGCCTTTCCAGCCACACCAGCGGTTCGAGCAGGCGGTAGGAACAGATGGACTTCCCAGCGGGCTCCCCGGACTTCTCCGCGGACTTCTCCGCGGACCTCCCGGCGCAGGCGCACCCCCATCCGCACGGCGGATGGCCGGGCAACGAGCTGGAGGAGGTGCTGTCGGCCGCCCTCGGCGTGCCGTCCGCGGGCGGCCGGATCGTCGAAGTCCTCGGCCGCAGCTTCGTCTGGGTGCCGCTGCCGAGCGGCGGCGGCCCGGACGGCGGCACCCTCGACCTGCCGACACTGGAGATCGACGGCCAGGCGTACGTGCCGGTGTTCAGCTCCGAGGAACAGCTCCGCCAGGTCGCCGGGGCGCACATGGCGTACACCGTCGCCCCCGCCGTGGAGTTCGCCCGCGGGCTGCCGCCGCAGGCCGGCATCATCGTGAACCCGGAGGGCGTGGTCGGCATACCCCTCCCGCCGCCCGCCGTGGCCGAGCTGTGCCGGGCGGGCCGCACCCCGCTGGACGGTCCCGCGAGCGGCGGCCGGGTCAAGCTGTTCGAGCCCGACTGGCAGGACGACCCGGTCGACTTCCTCTCCGCCGCCTCCGCCGAGTTCGCCGCCGTCGGCGTGGTCCGCACCGCCCGCCGCTGCCTGGCCGCGGTCGAGACCGCCGACCCCGTCATGTTCGTCGGCGTCGAACTGACCCATTGGGAGGGCGACGCCCGCGCCCTGCCCCTGGAGGCCCTGGGTCGCGCCCTGGCCAAGGCCCCCACCGACTGGCCGGTCAACCTGGTCCTCCTGGAAGCGGCCGAGGACCCGGTCTGCGACTGGATGCGGGAACGGGTCCGGCCGTTCTACTCCAGGGACATGTGAACGACGACGGTCGAGGGGCGCGGGGCCGTGCCGGTCCGCGGCTCCGCCCCGCGGGCGCGACCAGCCATGACGGTCCCGCACCGCCGACGGTCGAGTAGCCCCGGGCCGGAGGGCGCCGCCTGTCCGCGGGGCCACTTAAGCTGGTTTCATATCCGGGGCAACTTCTCGAAGGGGCGGTACAGGTGAGCGCCAGCGGCACCGCGACCGGGCAGGTCGAGCACATGCTGCGCCAGGTGACGCCCGGGCGCTACGACGCCTACGAGGCGCTCCTGCGCGCGCTCTCGACCCCCGCCTCCGGTCAGGTCTGGATGCTGCTGTGGCACGGTCAGGCCGGCTCGCCGGACGCCCAGTACGGAAACATGGAGGTCGACGGCTTCGGCTACGCCCCGTGCGTCACCTCCGCCCAGGAGCTGTCGGCCAGCGGCTGGAACCGCTCCTACGAGGTGGTCGACGGCCTGGAAGTGGCCCGCGCCCTCTACCCCGACCGCTACGGCCTGTGGCTCAACCCGCACGCCCCCGGCGGCGGCGTCGGCATCCCCTGGCTCGATCTGCGCCGTATCACCACCGGCCTGGACCGCCAGCCCGCAGGGCCCCTGCGGCTGTCGGAGCCGGCCATCGAGATCCCCCAGTTCTACGCCCTGCTCACGCAGAACGCCCACCGCACCCCGGCCGTCCGCTCACTGCGCCGCGCCTGGGTGCAGCCGGCCCTGGGGGCGCCGTACCTCGCCATCGGCCTGGACGTGTACGAGACCTCCCCGCCGGCCGTGGACGCGGTACGCGCGATGATGCAGCAGTCCGTCGGCGCGGTGCCCGACGGACTGCCGGTGTCCACGGTGGCGATGACCGACGCGTTCGACCCGGTCGCCATGTGGCTGCGGGCCAATGCCCGCCCCTTCTACGACCGCGAGGCCCACGGCACCGCCCCGGCCGGCGGCTACGGATACCCGCCGGCGCCCGGCCACCGGCCCGGCGCCGCGGCTCCGCACGCCTACTGACCGTCCGCCCCTCGGACGGCCCCGGTCCGGCTCCCACTCCTGCTCCCGCTCGCGGCAGGACCCGATCCGGCCTGCGAACTCTCCTCTGTGTCGGTCGAGTTGACCGCGCACACCCCGGATGTACCGGAAGCATCCGATTTATCGAGTGTTCAGATCTCAGCTAGGTATCACCGCTATCCGGACTGTTCTCGGGCGCGGGTCCCGTCTGTAGTGTTCAGGCGGTCAACAATGCATTCCCTTCAGCGGAACCCGGAGTGGCCTCCCTATGCGCATATCCAGATCCCGCGCCGCCAGGGCGATCACGGCCGCGTTGGCGGTCGGCCTGATCGCCACCGGCTGTGCCAGTGAACGAGACAAGGAAGACTCGAAGGGCGACAAGGACACGTTCGTGTTCGGTGCCCCGGGTGACCCCGCCTCACTGGACCCGGCCCTCGCGAGCGATGGCGAGACCTTCCGGGTCACCCGCCAGGCCTTCGAGGCCCTGCTCGAGCACGAGCCCGGAGGCACCGAGCTCGTCGGCGGCCTCGCCGAGAGCTGGGAGAGCAACGACAAGGGCACGGTCTGGACCTTCAACCTCCGCAAGGGCGTGAAGTTCCACGACGGCGAGGCGTTCAACGCCGCGGCCGTGTGCGCCAACTACGACCACTGGTTCAACTGGACGGGCACCTACCAGTCCAGCGCGGTCTCGTACTACTGGCAGAAGATCATGGGTGGCTTCGCCAAGAACGAGGACCCCGAGACGCCCGAGGCGAACTACAAGTCCTGCACCGCCAAGGACGAGAACACCGCCGTCATCGAGGTCAAGAAGCCCTCCGCGAATCTGCCGGGCGGCTTCTCCCTGCAGGCCCTGGCCATCCACTCGCCGAAGGCCATCGAGGCGTACAAGAAGCAGGCGGCGTCCGCCAGCGGCGACGCCATCTCGTACCCCGACTACAGCCAGAAGGCCGGCACGGTCGCGGGCACCGGCCCGTACAAGGTCGCGAAGTGGAACAAGGGCAACAAGGAGGTCACCCTCCAGCGCTTCGACGACTACTGGGGCGACAAGGCCAAGGTGAAGAACCTGGTCTTCCGCACCATCGACACCGAGGAGGGCCGCCGCCAGGCGCTCCAGGCCGGTGACATCGACGGCTACGACCTGGTCGCGCCCGCCGACGTCAAGACCCTGGAGAACGACGGCTTCCAGGTCCCGACCCGCGGTGTCTTCAACCTCCTCTACCTCGGCATGACCCAGGAGGCCAACCCGGCGCTGAAGAAGAAGGAGGTCCGCCAGGCGATCGCGCACTCCATCGACCGCGAGAACCTGGTCAAGACCCAGCTGCCCGAGGGCGGCAAGGTGGCCACGCAGTTCATGCCGGAGACGGTCGCGGGCTACTCGGAGGACGTGAAGAAGTACCCCTTCGACACCGCCAAGGGCAAGCAGCTGCTCAAGGACGCCGGTGAGAGCGGCCTGAAGATCGACTTCTGCTACCCGACCGAGGTCACCCGCCCGTACATGCCTGCTCCGCAGGACCTGTTCGAGCTGATGAAGGCCGACCTGGAGAAGGCCGGCATCAAGGTCACCCCGAAGCCGATGAAGTGGAACCCGGACTACGTGGACGCCACCGAGGCGGGTGCCTGCCCCCTGTACATGCTGGGCTGGACCGGTGACTTCAACGACGGCTACAACTTCATCGGCACCTGGTTCGCCCACTACGACAAGGCGTGGGGCTTCAAGAACAAGGAGCTGTTCGAGGCGGTGAACGCCGGTTCGAAGTTCGCCGACCCGGCCAAGCGGACCGAGTCCTACAAGAAGGCCAACGAGGTCATCATGGACTACCTGCCGGGCCTCCCGATCTCCTCCTCCCCGCCCGCCATCGCGTTCGGCAAGGACGTCAACCCGCCGAAGGTCTCCCCGCTGACGCAGGAGAACTTCGCGGAAGTCTCCTTCAAGTAAGCGGAAAGACAGGCATCACCCACGGGTCCGTTCGGCTGCTGCACCTCGGCGGCCGGGCGGACCCGTTCATGAAGGCACACTCGTAAGAAAGGGGCATGCGGGGTGTTGCGTCTCGTCGTACGACGACTGCTCCAACTCATTCCCACCCTGCTCGGCCTGTCGGTTCTGCTCTTCCTCTGGCTCAACCGACTGCCCGGCGGACCCGCCTCAGCGATCCTGGGGGAGAAGGCCACCGCTGCCGAAGTAGCGCGCATCAACCGTGCGCTGGGGCTGGACGAGCCCCTCTATGTTCAGTACTGGCGCTTCCTGAAGCGGATCGGCGAACTCGACCTGGGCACCTCCGTGCAGACCGGACGGCCCGTCTGGGACGAGTTCACGCTGCGCTTCCCCGCCACCGTCGAACTGTCCGTCACCGCGATGATCATCGCCATCGCGGTCGGTGTCCCGCTCGGCTACTTCGCGGCCCGCAAGCGCGGCGGGTGGCTGGACGTGACGGCGGTCTCCGGCTCACTCGTCGGGATCTGCGTCCCGGTGTTCTTCCTGGCGCTCATCCTCAAGGGCATCTTCGCCGTGAACCTGGGGCTCTTCCCCACCTACGGCCGTCAGTCCACCGGCCTCAACGCCACCGACGTGACCGGCTTCGCCGTCCTGGACGGCATCCTCACCGGGGAGTTCGACGCCTCCTGGGACGCGATCATGCACCTGGTGCTGCCGGCCATCACTCTGGCCTCCATCCCGCTCGCCGTCATCGTGCGCATGACCCGCGCCAGCGTCCTGGAGGTGCTGGGCGAGGACTACGTCCGCACCGCCGAGTCCAAGGGCCTGCGGCGGCGTGTGGTGCGTGAGCGGCACGTGATGCGCAACGCCATGCTGCCGGTGGTCACCGCGGTCGGCCTGCTGACCGGATCGCTGCTGTCCGGCGCCGTCCTCACCGAGTCCGTCTTCTCCTTCGGCGGCATCGGCTCCTTCATCCGGACCGCGATCGACGGCCGCGACTATCCGGTGCTGGTCGGCTTCATCATGTTCATCGCGATCACGTACGTCCTGATCAACCTGCTGGTGGACGTGGCGTACAGCCTCATCGATCCGAGAGTGCGGGTGCACTGACGTGAGCACCACCAAGACCGAGAAGATCCAGCGCCTCGCGGAGCTCACCGCACAGCAGGAGACCACGACCGGCGCCAGCCTGTGGCGGGAAGCGTTCCGCCGCCTGAAGTCCAGCAAGATGGCGATCATCGGGGCCGGCATCATCGGCGTCTTCGTGATCCTCGCCGTCATCGGCCCCTGGGTCGCCCCCCACTCCCCGACCGTCCAGGCCTGGCGCGGCGAAGTGCTGGTCAACCAAGGGCAGTTCGTGGGACCGCGCGCAGAGAACTGGCTGGGCCTGGACCACCTGGGCCGGGACCTGTTCTCCCGGATGCTGGTCGGCGCCCGGCAGACCCTGCTCGTCGGTGTCGTGGCCACCCTGATCGGCCTCGTCGTCGGGTTCCTCGTCGGCGGGCTCTCCGGTGCCGCCGCCACCCTGGGCGGCGACGCGGGCAAGCGCCTGGACTCCTTCATCATGCGCGTCATCGACATGATGCTGGCGCTGCCCTCGCTGCTGCTCGCCGTGTCCGTCGCCGCCGTCATGGGCCAGTCCCTGACCACCGTGATGATCGCGGTCGGTGTGGTCCAGGTGCCGATCTTCGCGCGGCTGCTGCGCGGCTCCATGCTCGCCCAGGGCGGCACCGACTACGTGCTGGCCGCCCGGGCCCTCGGCGTCCGCCGGCGGCGCATCGTCGCGACGCAGATCATGCCCAACTCGCTCAGCCCCGTGATCGTCCAGGCGACGCTGTCCCTGGCCACCGCGATCATCGAGGCCGCCGCCTTGTCCTACCTGGGTCTCGGCAACCCCGACCCGTCGGTCCCCGAGTGGGGCGTCATGCTGGCACAGGCGCAGCGCTTCTTCGACAACGCACCGATGATGGCGGTCTATCCGGCCCTCGGCATCATCATCACCGCCCTCGGCTTCACCCTGCTCGGCGAGGCCATGCGGGAAGCCCTCGACCCGAAGCTGCGAGGCTGAACCACCATGCCACTTCTCTCAGTCGACGAACTGACCGTCACCTTCGGCGGACAGCACGGCCGCAAGGAGGCCCGCGCGGTCGACGGGGTCTCCTTCTCCGTCGACCAGGGCCAGGTCGTGGGGCTGGTCGGCGAGTCCGGCTGCGGCAAGTCCGTCACCTCCCTGGCACTGATGGGCCTGCTGCCCCGCAAGGGCGTCGAGGTCGGCGGCCGGGCCGACCTCGACGGTGCCGACCTGCTCACGATGAGCCCCAGGGCACTGCGCGACTTGCGCGGCAGCCGCATGGCCATGATCTTCCAGGACCCGCTGTCCTCCCTGAACCCGGTCATCCCCATCGGCGTCCAGGTCACCGAGATCCTCCAGCGCCACCGGGGGATGAAGGGCGAGGCCGCCCGCAAGGAGGCGACCCACCTCCTGGACCGGGTCGGCATCCCGGACCCCGCCCGGCGGCTCAAGGAGTACCCGCACCAGATGTCCGGCGGCATGCGCCAGCGCGCGCTGATCGCCATGGCGGTGGCCTGCGCTCCCAAGCTGCTCATCGCCGACGAGCCCACCACGGCCCTCGACGTGACGATCCAGGCGCAGATCCTGGAACTGCTCAAGGAACTGGTGGACCAGGAGGGCACCGCCCTGCTGATGATCACCCACGACCTGGGCGTGGTCGCCGGGCTCTGCGACGAGGTCAACGTCCTGTACGCGGGCAAGGTCGTGGAGTCCGCCGGGCGCCGCGAACTGTTCGCCCACCCCACCCACCCGTACGCGCACGGGCTGCTGGGCTCCATCCCCCGCCTGGACGCGCCGCGCGGCGAACCGCTCACGCCGGTCAGGGGCTCCATCAACGACCGGATCGCCTGGGCCGACGGCTGTGCCTTCGCCCCGCGCTGCGACCGCTACGAGGTGGACTGCCTGACCGGCACGCCCGCCCTCACCGAGCCGCGCGCGGCCGGGCACCAGGTGCGGTGCGTCCACCCCGTACTCGACGACGCCCGGGCCGAGGAGGTCCCCGCATGAGCCTGCTCGAACTGGACGGAGTCAAGGTCCACTTCCCGGTCAAGAAGGGAATCCTCTTCGACCGCACCGTCGGCCACGTCCACGCGGTCGACGGCGTCTCGCTCAAGGTCGAGGCGGGCCAGACGTACGGCCTGGTCGGCGAGTCGGGCTGCGGCAAGACCACCCTCGGCCGGGCGGTGCTGCGCCTCGTGGACATCACCGAGGGCGAGGTGGTCCTCGACGGGACCGACCTGGCGAAGCTGCCGGACGAGGAGATGCGCCGCTTCCGGCGCCGCCTGCAGATGGTCTTCCAGGACCCGCTGGGCTCCCTCAACCCGCGGCAGAACATCGAGTCGATCCTCACCGAGGGCATGCTCGCCCACGGCATCGGCGCCACCCAGGAGGAGCGCCGGGAGAAGATCAAGGCCATCCTGACCAAGGTGGGGCTGCCGTCCAACGCCCTGTCGCGCTACCCGCACGAGTTCTCCGGCGGCCAGCGCCAGCGCATCGGCATCGCCCGCGCCCTGGTGCTGGAACCGGACGTGATCATCTGCGACGAGCCGGTCTCCGCGCTGGACGTGTCCATCCAGGCCCAGGTGATCAACCTGCTGGAGGAGCTCCAGGAGGAGCTGGGCCTGACCTACGTGGTGATCGCCCACGACCTCGCCGTCGTCCGGCACATCTCCGACGTGATCGGTGTGATGTACCTGGGCGCCCTGGTGGAGGAGGCGCCGAGCGACGCCCTGTACGCCGAGCCGCGGCACCCCTACACCAAGGCCCTGATGTCGGCGGTGCCGGTGCCGGACCCGGAGGTGGAGGACGGCCGCGAGCGCATCCTGCTCACCGGCGACCTGCCCTCGCCGGCGAATCCGCCCACCGGGTGCCGGTTCCACACTCGTTGCCCGTGGGTGCAGGAGACCCTCTGCGCGACCGACCGGCCCGAGCTGACCGACGTCGGCGGCGGGCACCGGGTGGCCTGCCACTACGCCGCCGAGATCGCGGCCGGGACGCTGCGGCGGACGACCGGGGACGTGGTGTCGGCGGCGCGCGAGAAGGTGGCGGACCACACGCCGGCCGGGCAGGAGCCCGAGCGGCCCGAGCCGGCGAAGGTCCCGGAGCAGTCCGGGCCGCCCGAGCAGGCGGACGAGGCCGACACGGTGGGGAAGAACGCCGAGAACGCCGAGAACGCCGAGAACGCCGCGCAGGCGGAGAAGGCCGGCAAGGCGGAGAAGGCCGAGAAGACCGGGAACGCCGAGAAGACCGAGAAGACCGAGAAGACCGAGAAGACCGAGAAGACGCTGTAGGGGCCGCGGTGTGCCGACAGCGGGACCCCTCCTCGCTTCGTGAGGCGGGGTCCCGCCGTTGGGCGAGGATGTACGGGTGCTCCAGCAACTGTTCACCCCGTCCGTCCAGCACACGCTCGACCTGGTCGGCATCTTCGTCTTCGCGATCTCCGGCGCGCTGCTGGCCGTCCGCAAGAACTTCGACGTGTTCGGCATCGCCGTCCTCGCCGAGGCCACCGCGCTCGGCGGCGGGCTGTTCCGGGACCTGGTCATCGGTGCCGTACCGCCCGCGGCCTTCACGGACCTGGGGTACTTCGTCACGCCGCTGCTCGCCGCGCTCCTGGTGATCTTCCTGCACCCGCACGTCGAGCGCATCCAGACCGGCGTGAACGTCTTCGACGCGGCCGGCCTCGGCCTGTTCTGCGTCGCCGGGACCACCAAGGCGTACGAGTACGGGCTCGGCCTGACCGCGTCGGCCTGCCTGGGCCTGGCCACCGCGGTGGGCGGCGGGGTGCTGCGGGACGTGCTCGCCAACGAGGTGCCGTCGCTGCTGCGCTGGGACCGTGACCTGTACGCCGTTCCGGCCATGGTGGGCGCCGCCATGATCGCGCTGTGCATCCGCTACGAGGCCCTCAACCCGTTCACCAGCGCCCTGGCGGCGGCGACCGCCTTCGTCCTGCGGCTGCTCGCCCTGCGCTTCCACTGGCGGGCGCCGCGTGCCTGGAACCGGCGGTCGACGGTGACGGAGGGGGAGTGAGCGTTCCCGCGCGGCTCCGATCCGATAAAGCTACCGCTTAGTAGTTAGCTGTTGTACCGTTCAGCCATGTCAGAAGCAGCCTCCGCCCCGGCCACGCGGGCCACCATCGGCGACAGCGAGTTCGACCGGGACACGGCCGTGACCCGGCGCGCGCCCGGCGTGTACGGCATCGACCTCTCCGCCGGCTGGACGATCATCAACGCCGTCAACGGCGGCTATCTGCTGGCCGTGCTGGGCCGCGCCCTCGCGGACGCCCTCCCGCACTCCGACCCGTTCACCGTCTCGGCCCACTACCTGACCGCCTCCCAGCCGGGCCCCGCGGTCGTCCGCACCGAGACCGTGCGCACCGGACGCACCCTCTCCACCGGCCAGGCCTCGCTCTTCCAGTACGACGAGCAGGGCGCCGAGGTGGAGCGCATCCGCGTCCTCGCCTCCTACGGCGACCTGGAGGCACTGCCGGACGACGTGCGCACCACGGCCAAGCCGCCCGCCCTGCCGCCGGTCGAGCAGTGCTTCGGCGCCGGTGACGGTCCGGCCCCGGTCTCCGGCAGCTCCGCCATCGCCGACCGGCTGATGCTCAAGCTGGACCCGGCCACGCTGGGCTGGGCCCTCGGGCAGCCGTCCGGCAAGGGCGAGATGCGGGGCTGGTTCGGGCTGGCCGACGGCCGGGACGCCGACCCGCTCTCGCTGTTGCTGGCGGTGGACGCGCTGCCGCCGACCGCCTTCGAGCTGGGGCTGACCGGCTGGGTCCCCACCGTCGAGCTGACCGTGCACGTGCGCTGCCGCCCGGCCCCGGGCCCGCTGCGGGTGTCGATCACCACCCGGAACCTGGCCGGCGGCTTCCTGGAGGAGGACGCCGAGGTCTGGGACAGCGCCGACCGACTGGTCGCCCAGTCCCGCCAGCTGGCCCGGGTGCGGCTGGGCTGAGCCGGACCGGCGAACGGCCGCCGGGTGCGCCCGGTGGCCGGGCACGGCCGCACGACCGCCGCCGAGAAGATGCCGGACTGCGCCGGTACGGCCACGGGTGGGCGGGCATCGGATGCCCGCCCACCCGTCTCGGTGGGACCGCCGGGTGCGCTCCGCGGGGGAGCCGGGCCGGGCGCCGATGCCCGCCCGGACGAGGACCGACGGCCGGTCAGTCCAGCCAGTGGCGGCGCCCGATGCTGATGAGGCGCAGCCGGCGGACCGCCAGCTCGGTGACGCGCCGCCGCTCGTCCGCCGGGGCCGCATGACCCTCCAGGAACAGCGAGGCCGCGCTCAGCATCTGGTCGACGTAGAGGCCCGCGAGCATCAGCAGGTCGTCGTCGCTCCACCCCGCCGACACCGGGTCCCTGGCCAGCTCGGCCTTCACCTCCTCGGCGAACCGGGCCAGCTGGGACCGTATCGCCTCGCGCACCGGCTGCACCCCGCCGTGCCGCTCGCGGGCGATGAAGCGGACGTGTGCGGGGTACGCCTCCACGTGCGAGGCGATCAGCTCCACCGCGCGGGTGATGCGCTCGTCGCGGTCGCCGGCCGTGGCCACGATCGTCCGGATCGTCGGGTGCAGGCTGCCCAGGGCCTGCTCGACCAGCGCCACGCCGAGGTCCGCCGTGGAAGTGAAGTGGCGGTAGAAGGCGGTCGGCGCGATGCCCACGGCGCGGGTGACCTCGCGCAGACCCAGGCTGCTCAGGCTCTGTTCCTCCAGCAGGGCCAGCGCCGCGTCCAGGAGCGCCTGCCGGGTCCGCTGCTTCTGGGCCTGCCGGGCGCCGAGGGTGTGACTCATGCCATGCAGTTAACAACTGTTCTCTGGAATTGAAAAGTCGTACGGCGCGCTAGACTGGATAGTCAGTGAACAACTGTAACAACAAGCGTTCACCGAACTCTGGGGGATTGGCTCCATGCTGTTTCTCGTCGCCGCGCTTCTGCTCCTCGGTGTCGTGCTGGGCACCGTCGCCCACGCGCCGCTGAGCTTCTCCGTCGCCATGGGCGCCGTCATCGCCGTCTGGCTCGGCGTCTTCGCCCTCCGCGAGCGGCACGGCCGCCGCCGCGGCACCCCGACCCACTGACCGCAGCCGCGGGACCAGAGAGATCCCCAGACCAGAGACCAGGGAGATCACCATGCAGCTCACCGCACCGGCCACCCGCCGGACCGGCATCCGCGACACCGACGGCATGGCCGTCGCCTCCTTCGTCCTCGGCCTGCTGGGCCTGCTGGTGCTCAACGTGTTCCTGGGCCCGATCGCCATCGTCCTGGCGAGCGTGGCGCTGTGGCGGGGCACCGCGCGACGCGGACGGGCCTGGCTGGGTCTCGGCCTGGGCGTCGCCGACCTGCTGGTCCTGGCGGCGTTCATGCAGGCGGACAGCACGGTCTCGTGGAGCTTCTGAGCCGCCCGTCGGACAGGCCGACCGGGCGCTGAGGTCCGGCGGGGCAGCCCCGTAGAATCGGCCTCACCATGGCTTACCTCGACCACGCCGCGACCACCCCGATGCTCCCCGAGGCGGTCGCGGCACTCGCCGCGCAGCTGAGCGTCACCGGCAACGCCTCCTCTCTGCACGCGGCCGGCCGCCGCGCGCGGCGCACCGTCGAGGAGGCCCGCGAAACGCTCGGCGAGGCACTCGGCGCCCGCCCCAGCGAGGTGGTGTTCACCTCCGGCGGCACCGAGGCCGACAACCTCGCCGTCAAGGGCCTGTACTGGGCCCGCCGCGACGCCGACCCGGCCCGCACCCGGGTCCTGGCCAGCCCCGTCGAGCACCACGCCGTCCTCGACGCCGTGCACTGGCTCGGCGAGCACGAGGGCGCCACCGTCGAGTACCTCCCGGTCGACGCCCACGGCCGGGTCCACCCCGAGGCGCTGCGCGAGGCCATCGCCCGCAACCCCGACGACGTCGCCCTCGCCACCGTCATGTGGGCCAACAACGAGATCGGCACGGTGCTGCCGGTGCGCGAACTCGCCGATACCGCGGCCGAGTTCGGCGTCCCGCTGCACGCCGACGCGGTCCAGGCCGTCGGTCAGCTGCCGGTCGACTTCGGCGCCAGCGGCCTCGCCGCGATGACCGTGTCCGGCCACAAGGTCGGCGGCCCCTACGGCATCGGCGCGCTCCTCCTCGGCCGCGAGTACGCCCCGGTGCCCGTCCTGCACGGCGGCGGCCAGGAACGCCATGTCCGCTCCGGCACCCTCGACGTCCCCGCGATCGCGTCCTTCGCCGTCGCCGGCCGGATCGCCGCCGAGCGGCGCGAGTGGTTCGCCCGCGAGATCGGCTCCCTGCGCGACGCCCTGGTCGAGGCGGTCCGTACGGCGGTCCCGGACGCGATCCTCGGCGGCGACCCGGCACCGGAGGGCCGGCTCCCGGCCAACGCCCACTTCACCTTCCCGGGCTGCGAGGGCGACTCCCTGCTGCTCCTCCTCGACGCCCAGGGCATCGAGTGCTCCACCGGCTCCGCCTGCACCGCCGGCGTCGCCCAGCCCAGCCACGTGCTGCTGGCCACCGGCACCGACCCGGAGCTGGCCCGCGGCACGCTGCGCTTCTCCCTCGGCCACACCTCCACGGAGGCCGACGTCGAGGCACTCGCCAAGGCCATCGGCCCGGCGGTGGAGCGGGCCAGGGCGGCGGGGCTGACGTAGGCCCGGGGCGCTTCGGGAGTGCTCCGCGCGGGTTGCCGGGCGCGGGGCGGCGCCGGACACTCCGGATGTGAACGTCGTCACCCAGGTCCTCGCCGTACTCGCGGTCGCGAACCACCTGGTCGTGGGCGTGCTGGAGCGCTTCTGCTACTGCCGCCCGGCGGTCCCGCGCTTCCTCACCACCTCCACGGCGGACGCGCCCGAGGTGACGCTGTGGCGCTCCGGCGTCGCGGTCCACAACATCCTTCTCGGCCTGGGGCTCCTCGTCGGCGTCGTCCTGCAGCACACCGGCGACACCACGGCCGGCCGCACGCTGGTCCCGTACCTGTGCGCCTTCCTGGTCGTGTCCGCGCTCGTCTTCGCCGTCTCCTTCCCGCGCTGTGGCAGGGGGCGCTCGGACAGGGACTGGCACCGGCCGCCGCCCCGCTGGCCCTGCCCTTCTGAGCCGTGCCGGCCGCGCCCTTCCGAGCCGGGGTCAGGCGGGTGCCGTCGTGCGTGCCAGGCGCACCAGCTCCATGTACCGGTCCCAGTCCCAGTGCGGCCCCGGGTCCGTGTGGTCCGTGCCCGGCACCTCCACATGGCCGATGATGTGCTCCCGGTCGACGGGTATGTCGTACCGCGCGCAGATCCGGGCCGTCAGCCGCGCCGACGCCTCGTACATCGCGTCGGTGAAGTCCTGCGGCCGGTCCACGAAGCCCTCGTGCTCGATGCCGACACTGCGTTCGTTGTAGTCGCGGTTGCCCGCGTGGTACGCCACGTCGAGCTCCCGGATCATCTGCGTGACACGGCCGTCCTGGCCGACGATGTAGTGCGTGGCCGCCTGGTGCCCCGGGTCCTGGAAGGCCCTCACCGCACTCGCGAAACTGCCCTGGGTGACATGGACGATCACCATGTCGATGCCGAAGTCGTCGGGCCGGTCCGCGCGCCGCCAGTTGGCCTCCGACGCCGCCACCCACGCCGCGCCCCGGTAGTCGACCTCGCCCGGCTTGCGCGGCTTTTCCACGCCCGGCACGCGCCACCACAGCCGGCCCAGCTCGTCGCGCGCCAGCACCGCCGAACCGGCCACCGCCGCCGCGCCGCCGACGATCAGCGCACGCCGGCCGATGCGCCGGTCACCGTCCTTCGATCCGCCCGCGGATCGGCTTCTCGCCCCCATATGATCGTCAACGCATACTCGCGGGCTCCGGTTCCCGGTCCCCCGTACCCTGGAGGAGTTATGACTGACTCCCCGCAGCGCACCCGCCCCCTCCGCGTCCTCGCCGCCATGTCCGGCGGGGTCGACTCCGCCGTCGCCGCCGCCCGCGCGGCCGAGGCGGGGCACGACGTGACCGGCGTCCACCTGGCGCTCTCCGCCAACCCCCAGTCGTTCCGCACGGGCGCGCGGGGCTGCTGCACCATCGAGGACTCGCGCGACGCCCGCCGCGCCGCGGACGTCATCGGCATCCCCTTCTACGTCTGGGACCTCGCCGACCGCTTCCGCGAGGACGTCGTGGAGGACTTCGTCGCCGAGTACGAGGCGGGGCGCACCCCCAACCCCTGCCTGCGCTGCAACGAGAAGATCAAGTTCGCCGCGCTGCTGGACAAGGCCCTCGCCCTCGGCTTCGACGTGGTCTGCACCGGCCACTACGCGAAGGTCGTGCTGAAGGAGGACGGCACCCGCGAGCTGCACCGCGCCTCCGACCTGGCGAAGGACCAGTCGTACGTCCTCGGCGTCCTGGACGACCGCCAGCTCGCGCACGCGATGTTCCCCCTCGGGGACACCGTCACCACCAAGGACGAGATCCGCGCGGAGGCCGAGCGCAGGGGGCTGGCGGTGGCCAAGAAGCCGGACTCGCACGACATCTGCTTCATCGCCGACGGCGACACCCAGGGCTTCCTCGCCTCCCGACTCGGCCGGGCCGAGGGCGACATCGTCGACGAGGACGGCAACAAGCTCGGCACCCACGAGGGCGCGTACGGCTTCACCATCGGCCAGCGCAAGGGACTCAGGATCGGCACGCCCGCCCCCGACGGCAAGCCCCGCTACGTCCTGGACATCTCCCCGGTCACCAACACGGTGACGGTCGGCCCGGCCGGCGCCCTGGACGTCGGCGCCCTGCGCGCGGTCAAGCCGCGCTGGTGCGGCGCCGCCCCGGCCGGCCCCGGCACCTACACCGCCCAGCTGCGCGCCCACGGCGACGAGACCGAGGTACGCGCGGAACTGGTCGACGGGACCCTGGAGGTGACGTTCGCGGAGCCGGTGCGCGGCGTCGCCCCCGGCCAGGCGATCGTGCTGTACGACGGCACGCGCGTGGTGGGCTCGGCGACGATCGCGTCCACGGAACGGGCGACGGCCGGAGCGGCCTGAGGCCCCGGAAGCCGCGCGTCGAGCACCACGGCCGACGACCGGCCCTCGACGCGACGTCGGCCGAGCCCCGCGCGGGCCGGGGACCGGCCTCCTCCATGGCTGTTCCGCCGGGCCCCTCGCGGTCGAGGGCGGGCCACCATGGGTGTTCCGCGGAATCCCCCGCGGTCGCGGGCCAGGCCTCGACGGGGAGTCGGCCGGCTCCCTCGCGGTCGCGGGCCGAGTCTCCCTGGGGCGTTCCGGCGAGTCCCGCACGGCCGTCGGCCGAGTCCCCCATGGCCGTCGGCCGAGCCCGTGCGAGGCGTCGGCCGGGCCCCCTCGGAGCCGTCGGGTGAGCCGCCCGCAGCGGTCGGGCCGAGCGCCCGAGCCCCCGGGTGAGCCGCCCGCAGCCGTCGAGTGAGTGCCCCCGGACACCGGGCCGGGTGCCCGAGTTGCCGGGGGAGCGCCCTCGGCTGCCGGGCCGGGCGCCCGAGCCGTCGGGTGAGTTCCCGCAGCCGCCGGGCCGTCGGCCCGTGATGCGCTCAGGCCGCGAAGAACTCCGTCAGCACCGGTGCCAGCACCCCCGGCTCCGCCAGGTGACTCTGGCCCTCCACCGTGCCGTACCTGCCGTCCGGGACGGCCTCGGCGACCGCACGGGCCGTTTCGTGCATCCACCCGGGGCTCGCCCCGCCCGCCAGCGCCAGCACCGGCGCGGTGACCGAGGCGAGCAGCTCGCGCGGAATCCGGCCGTCGCCCATCACCGCGTCGTCGTACGCGAGGGACGGCGCGATCGACTCCATGCCGGCCCACATGGGCGACTGCCGGGCACCCTGGATCACCGCCTCGCCGAGGCCGGTCAGGCGCAGGAACAGTTCCACGGCGTCCCCGCGCCGGTCCTGCCGCAGTGCCTCGGTCAGCCGTTCCCTGTACTCCGCGCGGGCCGCCACGCCCGCGTCGTCCATGGCGTACGGCGCCTCGTACACGGCCGCGCGGCGCACCGGCAGCCCGCTCGCCGCCGCCCGCAGCACCAGCGCGCCGCCCGACGACACGCCGTACAGCGACGCCTCGCCGCCCACCGCCTCGATCAGCGCCACCAGGTCCTCGACCTCGCGGTCCACCGCGTACGGCGGCGTGTCACCGCTCTCACCGCGCCCCCGGCGGTCGTACACGACCACCTCGAACCGCCCCGCCAGCTCCGCGGCCAGCGGCGCCATCGTGGCGCCCGTCGACATCGCACCGCTGACGAGAATGACCGCGGGCCCCCGTCCCGTGCGCTCGTACGCGAGGCGCGTGCCGTCGCGCGAAAGGGTCTTCGTCTCCATGCCTGTGCAGACTGCCCTACGGCGGGAATTTAATCCCTCACGACACTTCCACGTCGTAGAAGCACAGGTGGTCCTTGATCTCCTTGACGTCCGGCTCGGGGTCCGGGTAGGCCCAGACCAGGTCCGCGGCGTCCGGCAGCGACCAGTAGGACGCGGTGCCCTTGAACGGGCAGTAGGTGTGCGTCTCCGACGGCGTCAGCAGGTCCAGCCGTACGTCCTCGGCCGGGATGTAGTAGCGGTCGGGACAGCCCGTCTCGTGCAGGACCAGCGCCCGGTCGCTGTCCGCCAGGACCTGGTCGCCGTGCACCACGCGCACGTGCCGGCTGCTCCGATCGATGGTGATCTGGTGCCCTGCGGTCACGATCGCTCCTCCTTGGGTAACCGAGTCCTCGAATACAGCGCATGCCGAAGCCGAGTTCTTCCCCGCCCGGCACCGCCTTCCCCCCCGGCGCCGACCCGCAGGAGGACCCCGTGTCAGCCACGCCGACCGCCAGGAACCGCAGCAGCCTCGCCCACCAGGTCCGGTACGCCCTCCGCCACCCCGAGCGGGTGCCCGCACACGCCCGCCGGGCCGCGCGGGACGCCTGGCTGCGGCTGCGCTACCGCGGCGACCACATCGCGTACTACCGGGCCGTGATGGCCTCCGACGCGGCCCGCAGCGCCGAGGCGGCCGTCGGCCACAACCCCTCGCGCGAGAGCTGGGAACGCATCGGCCGGATGCAGTTCGACTACCTGGTCGCGCACGGCCTGAAGCCGCACCACCGGATGCTCGACATCGGCTGCGGCAACCTGCGCGCCGGACGGCTGTTCATCGACCACCTCGACGCCGGCCACTACTACGGCATCGACATCTCGCCGCACATCCTGCTCGCCGCCCAGGACACCCTCGTGCGCGAGGGGCTCCAGGCCAAACTGCCGCACCTGACCCTCGCCGACGACCTGACCCTCGCCTTCCTGCCCGACGCCCACTTCGACGTCGTCCACGCGCACAGCGTCTTCTCGCACTCGCCGCGGCACGTCATCGAGGAGTGCTTCGCCCACGTCGGCCGCGTGCTCGCGCCCGGCGGCTTCTTCGACTTCACGTTCGACCGCACGGAGGGCGCGGAGCACCAGGTGCTGCGCGAGGACTTCTACTACCGCACGGGCACGCTGGTCGACCTGGCCGCCCGGTACGGACTCGCCGCCCGGTTCATGGACGACTGGGAGAAGCTGCCGCACCGCCAGTCCAAGATCCGGATCACCGCGGTGCCGGAGCCGGCCCGTACGGTGGGGCCATGAACATCTGCGTCTTCCTCTCCGCGGCCGACCTCGACGAGCGCTACACCCGCCCCGCGAAGGAATTCGCCGCACTGCTCGGCAAGGGCGGCCACACACTCGTCTGGGGCGGTTCGGACGTCGGGCTGATGAAGGTGGTCGCCGACGGAGTGCAGGAGGCGGGCGGCCGGCTCCTGGGCGTCTCGGTGGAGTTCCTCTCCGACCGGGCGCGCGAGGGCGTCGAGGAGATGATCGTCGCCCGGGACCTGGCCGAGCGCAAGCGCCTGCTGATGGAGAAGGCCGACGCCGTGGTGATCATGGTCGGCGGCACGGGCACGCTGGACGAGGCGACCGAGATCCTGGAACTGAAGAAGCACGGCCACACGGACAAGCCGGTCGTCCTGCTCAACACCGCGGGCTTCTACGACGGCCTCAAGGAGCAGTTCCGCCGCATGGAGGACGAGGGCTTCCTGCCCCGCCCGCTCTCCGACCTGGTGTTCTTCGCCGAGGAGCCGGTGGGGGCGCTGGCCTACCTGGAGGAGAGCCAGGGCGTCGGGTGAGGCCGCCGTGATGCGAGCATGGCGGACATGGCTACACATGTGATCACCGGAGCGGGCTCCGGCATCGGCGCGGCCGTGGCCCGCCGCCTGCACCAGCGCGGCGACGACCTCGTCCTGCACGCACGCGACGCGGGCCGCGCCAAGGAACTGGCCGCCGAGTTCCCCGGCGCCCGGACACTGGTCGGCGACCTGTCGGACCCGGACCGGCTCTCCTGGGCCTTCTCCCACCAGACGCTGCCCGACCGCGTGGACTCCCTGCTGCACATCGCGGGCGTCATCGACCTCGGGGCGGTCGGCGAGCTGACCACGAAGACCTGGCACCGGCAACTCGCCGTCAACCTCGTCGCCCCCGCCGAGCTGACCCGCCTGATGCTGCCCCAGCTCCGCGTCGCCCAGGGGCACGTGGTCTTCGTGAACTCCGGCTCCGGGCTCAACGCGCACGCGCAGTGGTCCGCGTACGCCGCCTCCAAGCACGGCCTGAAGGCACTCGCCGACTCCCTGCGCGAGGAGGAGCACGGCAACGGCGTCCGCGTCACCTCCGTCTACCCGGGCCGCACCGCCAGTCCCATGCAGGCCAAGGTGCACCAGCAGGAGGGCAAGGAGTACGACTCGGCGAAGTGGATCGACCCCGAGTCGGTGGCCACGACGATCCTCATGGCCCTTGACCTCCCCCGCAACGCGGAGGTCAACGACCTGACGGTCCGCCCGGGCAGGTGACGGCCCCCGCCCCAGGTTTCCTCGCCCCCGCCGCCCCTGCCCATTCCCGTCCCCCCGGGGGTTCCGCCCCCGGACCCCCGCTCGTCAAGCGCGCCGGAGGGGCTGACCCATCAGCCCGTCCGGCGTTTGAGGACGAGGCCGTCCAGGCCGAAGCGGGGGTCCGGGGGCGGCAGCCCCCAGGGGACGGGGCGGGCAGGGGCGGCGGGGGCGAACCCCCCTTCGTCCACTCCTGCGTACGCTTCACCCCGTGAACGACAACACCCGCTTCGGCCCCGCGACCGGCATCGGTTCCCTGCCCGGCCAGGACGCCCGCGAGGCCGTCAAGACCGCCACCGGTACCTTCGAGGACTTCCCGTTCCTCCCCGAGCTGCCCGCCCGCGGCCCCGGCGCGGACATGATCGGGCGCACCGCCGGCATGCTCGTCGAGCTGTACGCCCACGTCGAGCCCAGCGGCTGGCGCCTCGGCGACCGCCCGGGCCGCGACACCAGGCGGGCCCGCGCCTGGCTCGGCGAGGACCTGGACGCCCTGGAGGAGTTCACCCAGGGGTACGAGGGCCCGCTGAAAGTCCAGGCCGTCGGCCCCTGGACCCTGGCCGCCGCCCTGGAACTGAGGAACGGCGAGGCCGTCCTCTCCGACCCCGGCGCCTGCCGCGACCTCGCGGCCTCCCTCACCGAGGGCCTGCGCCTGCACCTGACGGAGGTGAGACGCCGCGTCCCCGGCGCACAGCTCGTCCTCCAGCTCGACGAGCCGTCCCTCACCGCCGTCCTGCGCGGCCAGGTGAAGACGGCCAGCGGCTACCGCACCCACCGCGCCGTCGACCGGCAGATCGTCGAATCCACGCTGCGCGACGTGCTCGGCGCGCACGACGGCGGCCCGGTCGTGGTCCACTCCTGCGCCCCGGACGTCCCCTTCGCCCTGCTGCGCCGGGCCGGCGCCACGAGCGTCTCCTTCGACTTCTCGCTCCTCACCGAGCGTGACGACGAGACGATCGGCGAGGCCGTGGAGGGCGGCACCCGGCTGTTCGCCGGTGTCGTGCCGTCCACGGACGGCCCATTGTCAGACCCTGCCGGTAGCGTCATGGGTGTCAGGACGCTGTGGCGCAGGCTGGGGCTGTCTCCGGGGCTTCTCGCGGAGGCGGTCACGCTCACGCCGTCGTGCGGACTCGCGGGCGCGTCCCCCGAGTACGCCCGCCGGGCCCTCGCCCACTGCGTCCGGGCGGCGAGATCCCTCGCGGACAACCCAGAGTAACGGGAGGACAACACGGTGGCCGGCGACAAGCAAGCGCAGACGACGAACGTGCCCGCCGAGGCACGGGAGAAGCACGTGCAGCTCGCTGAGCAGATCGAGGAGCACCGCTTCCGGTACTACGTGAAGGACGCCCCCGTCGTCAGCGACGCGGAGTTCGACCGGCTGCTGCGCTCTCTGGAGCAGCTGGAGGAGGAGTTCCCCGAGCTGCGCACGCCGCAGTCCCCGACCCAGAAGGTCGCCGGCTCCTACGCCACGGAGTTCACTGCCGTCGAGCACCGCTCCCGCATGCTCTCCCTCGACAACACCTTCAACGACGACGAGCTGGCCGCCTGGGCCGACCGCATCCACCGGGAGCTGGGCGAGCAGGAATACCACTTCCTGTGCGAGCTGAAGGTCGACGGCCTCGCCGTCAACCTCACCTACGAGCACGGCCGCCTGGTCCGCGCGGCGACCCGCGGCGACGGCCGCACGGGCGAGGACATCACGCCGAACGTGCGGACCATCGCGGAGATCCCGGAGCGCCTGGCGGGCGACAAGGTGCCCGACCTCGTGGAGATCCGCGGCGAGGTCTACTTCCCGATGGAGGCCTTCGCGGATCTCAACGCCCGGCGGGTGGCGGCCGGCGAGAAGCCCTACGCCAACCCCCGCAACTCGGCCGCCGGTTCGCTGCGGCAGAAGGACCCGAAGGTCACGGCGTCGCTGCCGCTGCACATGGTGGTGCACGGTATCGGCGCCCTGGAGGGTTTCCAGGGCCTGACCCGCCTCTCCCAGGCCTACGACCTGCTGGGGGAGTGGGGCCTGCCCACCTCGCGGCACAACAAGGTGGTCGACGACCTCGGCGGCGTACGCGAGTTCATCGCCCACTACGGCGAGAACCGCCACTCGGTGGCGCACGAGATCGACGGCGTCGTCGTCAAGCTCGACGAGATCCGCCTCCAGGGGCGGCTGGGCTCCACGGCCCGCGCCCCGCGTTGGGCCATCGCCTACAAGTACGCGCCGGAGGAGGTCAACACCAAGCTCGTCGACATCAAGGTGGGCGTCGGCCGCACCGGCCGCGTCACGCCGTACGCCCAGGTCGAGCCGGTCACGGTGGCGGGCAGCGAGGTGGAGTTCGCCACGCTGCACAACCAGGAGGTCGTCAAGGCCAAGGGCGTGCTCATCGGCGACACGGTGGTGCTGCGCAAGGCCGGTGACGTCATCCCGGAGATCCTCGGCCCGGTCGTCGACCTGCGGGACGGCAGCGAGCGGGAGTTCGTGATGCCGGCCGAGTGCCCGGAGTGCGGGACGCCGCTGCGCGCCATGAAGGAGGGCGACATCGACCTGCGGTGCCCCAACGCCCGCACCTGCCCTGCCCAGCTGAGAGAGCGCGTCTCCTATCTCGCCGGCCGGGAGTGCCTGGACATCGAGCACTTCGGGGACGTCGCGGCGGCGGCGCTCACCCGGCCGCTGGAGCCGGCCGACCCGCCGCTGGCCGACGAGGGCGACCTGTTCGACCTCACGGTGGAGAAGCTGCTGCCCATCAAGGCGTACGTCCTCGATCCGGACAGCGGGCTGCCCAAGCGCGACCCGAAGACGGGCGAGGAGAAGGTCGTCACGGTCTTCGCCAACCAGAAGGGCGAGCCGAAGAAGAACACCCTGGCGCTGCTGAGGAACATCGAGGAGGCCAAGACCCGCCCGCTGGCCCGCTTTCTGAACGGGCTTTCCATCCGGCACGTCGGCCCGGTCGCCGCGCAGGAGCTGGCCCGGCAGTTCCGTTCCGTCGACCGCATCGAGCAGGCCACGGAGGAGGAGCTGGCGAACACCGACGGGGTCGGGCCCATCATCGCCGCCTCTCTCAAGGAATGGTTTGCCGAGGAGTGGCACCGCGAGATCGTGCGCAAGTGGAAGGCCGCGGGAGTGCCGCTGGAGGAGGAGTCGACGGGCCAGGACGAGGGCCCGCGTCCGCTGGAAGGACTCACCGTCGTCGTCACCGGCACGCTGGAGGACTTCACGCGGGACGGGGCCAAGGAGGCACTTCAGGCCCAGGGCGCCAAGGTGACCGGTTCGGTGTCGAAGAAGACCTCGTTCGTCGTAGTGGGTGACAATCCCGGCTCGAAATATGACAAGGCTCTGCAATTGAAGGTGCCGGTTCTGAACGAGGACGGCTTCAAGGTCCTGCTGGAGCAAGGCCCGGAGGCCGCGGCCGACGCCGCGCTTTCGGCCGAGTAATAGCGGTTGAAGGCCACCCGATCGGCGCATATCAGATGCATACGGGTGGCCGGGGCGCATTCGGGCAACCGTCGACGACCGGTGCCCGTGGAAGCCTTCTGCGGCCTACTGTTGAGGTGTGCGCCTGCCGTGCCCAGCTGCGGTCGGGGCATCCCCGTGCTCAGGGGGAGCAGGGGGAAGGGTTTTCCAACGCGGAGCCGTTGATGGTTGTCGGGCACCGGGCCGCGTGGCGTGGGCACCGCCGGCTGTGAGAGGGACGGGAATGGAACCGACCGAGAGCGCCGCCCGGGGCTCACGGCTGCGCCTGCGTCGTGTGGTGGACGCCTGGCGCGCCGGCCGCCGGCCCGGACGGCCTGCGGAGAGCGGCGGTGCTCAGGGGCGCGGCACCGCACGGCACACGTCCACGGCCGACGGCGGCGCGGCACCGCCCCCCGGGGCGCCCCGGCCGCACGCCGTACCGCCCCCCGGAGCGGTCCCGCCGCACACCGGGCCGCACACCGCGCCGCCCCCGTCGGGTCCCACGCCGCCGTCCCGCGGCACCGCACGGCAGGCGGCGGCCCGGCAGGCGGCGGCCCGGCAGGGGGCCGCGCGACAGGGCGCCCGGAGCGCCCCGGACCTGACCGGCGCCGAGACCGAACGGCACCCGGCCTGGCCCGCGTTGCCCGCGGCGATCGTCGCCGCCGCCGGGTTCGTGCTGGGCGCCGGATTCATACGGGCGTTCACCGGCGGCCACGCCCTCTTCCCGTCCGGCACGGTCGGCTGGTCGCTGGCCCTGCTGACCGGCGTCGTCGTCGGACACCTCGTCATGCTCGGCCGCTCCCGCTGGTGGGGCGGCACCGGCTCCGGCGCCGCCCTCACCCTCGCCGTCCTGCTGCTCTACGGCTGGGTTCCGGCCGGCATGGTCAGCCTCACCGTCGTCGTCCTGGTCGGCTTCGCCCGCCGGGGCCGCTGGCGCCAGGGCGTGCTGCACGGCGCCGTGGACATCCTCGGCATCGCCGCCGGCGCCGCGCTGCTGGGCGTGTGCGGCTCGGTCCCGTCCGTCGAGTCGCCCTGGGACCCGGAGACCTGGACGGTCTACGCGGTG
Organism: Streptomyces hamibioticus; assembly: GCF_047946815.1. Classification (NCBI taxonomy): domain Bacteria; kingdom Bacillati; phylum Actinomycetota; class Actinomycetes; order Kitasatosporales; family Streptomycetaceae; genus Streptomyces; species Streptomyces hamibioticus. Next base: position 2,208,229 of record NZ_JBKKQY010000001.1, on the reverse strand, counting down.
CCCAAGGTGGTGCTCGTCGCCGTCGCCTATCTCGCCGTCACCCGTGTCCTGCTGTGGTATGTGCACTCCCCGCGCGGCGGTCTGCCCACCGCCGCCCGCACCGCCCTGGTCAGACAGGGCCTGGTCGCCATCGCGCTGCTCGGCATCGCACCACTGATCTGCGTGGTCGCCTCCGCGCACCCGGTGCTGCTGCCGCTGTTCGCCATCCCCCTGATGGCCCTCGACTCCACCCTGTGGATCGCCCGGGCCCGCGCCGAGGAGCAGCTGCGCGACCCCCTGACCGGGCTGCCCAACCGCCAGTGGCTGCTGGAACGCATCTGGACCGCGCTGGACGACGCCGAGCGCATCGGGGCACGTGCCGCCCTGGTGCTGATCGACCTCGACCGTTTCCGGTCGGTCAACGACACCCTCGGTCACCTGGCCGGCGACCGGCTGCTGCTGCAGACCGCTGACCGGCTGCGCCAGGCCCTGCCCCGCGGAGCGGAGGCCGCGCGGCTCGGCGGCGACGAGTTCGCCGTGTTACTGCCGGTCGCCGACTCCACCACCTCCGCCACGCGCATCGCCCGCCAGCTGGTCGGGGCCCTCGGCTCGCCGCTCGACCTGGACGGGCTCACCCTCGTGCTGGAGGCCAGTGCCGGCGTGGCCGTCTTCCCCGACCACGCCCTGGACGCCGAGGGGCTGCTCAGGCGCGCGGACGTGGCGATGTACCAGGCGAAGCGGGACCGCACGGGCGTCGAGGTCTACGAGTCCAAGCGGGACTCCAACACCCCCGACCGCCTCGGCCTGCTCGGCGACCTGCGCCGGGCCCTGGACGCGCACGAGGTCGAGCTGCACTACCAGCCCAAGGTCCGCTTCGACGGCCAGGTAGCCGGCCTGGAGGCGCTGGTGCGCTGGGTGCACCCGGAGCGCGGCAAGGTGCCGCCGGACGAGTTCATAGCGATCGCCGAGTCCTCCGGGCTGATGCCCCACCTGACGGAGTACGTGCTGGAGACGGCGCTCGGACAGGTCGCCGAGTGGCGCTCCCAGGGCCTCTTCGTGCCGGTCGCGGTCAATGTCTCCCCGCGCGATGTGCACACCCCGGGCTTCGCCGGCTCGGTCGCCGCCCGGCTGGCCCGGCACGGCGTCCCGGCCGGAGCCCTGCAACTGGAGATCACGGAGCACGTCCTGCTGGAGGACCCGCAGCGCGCCGCCGACACCCTCGCCGGGCTGACCGGGCACGGGGTGAAGATGTCCCTGGACGACTTCGGCACCGGCTACTCCTCCCTCGTCCATCTGCGCCGGCTCCCGGTCAGCGAGCTGAAGATCGACCGCTCGTTCGTGGCCCGGCTCGCCATCGACACGGAGGACGCCGCGATCGTGCGCTGCACGGTCGACCTCGCCCACTCCCTCGGGCTGCTCGTCGTCGCCGAGGGCGTCGAGGACGACGAGACCTGGGAGCGCCTGCGCGACCTCGGCTGCGACGCGGTGCAGGGCTGGCTGGTCGCCGCGGCGATGCCGCCGGAGGAGACCACGGCCTGGCTGCGGGCCCGCGGGTCCCGGGGCTGGCAGCGGCCCGCCGCCGCCCTGCCGGCAGCGGCGGCGGACGATCCGGGGCGGGTGGGCTAGGCCCACCAGGGGGGCGCCGGGCTCCTGCCGTCGGGCGCCCGCGCGTTCGCGGAGGCCGGCCGCGCCCGCGCGGCGCTCCGCCCGTCACCGAGCCCGGCGCCCCTGAGGACGTCGCCGGCACAGGATCCGTGAGCCGTTCTCCCCGCCCCTCCGGGCGGCTGGGGAAACCGTTTCACGAGCACAGGTCCCCGCCCCATAGGATTGGGCCAAACCACACACACTCACCCCAGAGGAACGCTGCATGCCTGGCATCACGCGCGAGGAGGTCGCCCACCTCGCCCGGCTGGCGCGTCTGGAGCTGAAGCCCGAAGAGCTCGATCACTTCGCGGGACAGCTGGACGACATCATCGGCGCGGTCGCCCGCGTCAGCGAGGTCGCCGACCAAGACGTACCGCCGACCTCGCACCCGCTCCCGCTGACGAACGTCATGCGCCCGGACGAGGTCCGTCCGTCGCTCACCCCCGAGCAGGCGCTCTCCGGCGCCCCGGCCCAGGAGCAGCAGCGTTTCAAGGTGCCGCAGATCCTGGGGGAGGAGTAACCGCCATGAGCGACATCATCAGGCTCACCGCGGCCGAGATCGCCGCGAAGATCGCCTCCGGCGAGCTGACCGCCGTCGAGGTCACCGAGGCGCACCTGGCCCGCATCGAGGCCGTCGACGAGAAGGTGCACGCCTTCCTGCACGTCGACCGCGAGGGCGCCCTCGCGCAGGCGCGCGCCGTGGACGCCAAGCGGGAGCGCGGCGAGAAGCTCGGCCCGCTGGCCGGCGTCCCCCTCGCGCTCAAGGACATCTTCACCACCGAGGGCGTGCCCACGACCGTCGGCTCCAAGATCCTCGAGGGCTGGATCCCGCCGTACGACGCGACGGTCACCAAGAAGCTGAAGGCCGCCGACGTCGTCATCCTCGGCAAGACCAACATGGACGAGTTCGCCATGGGGTCGTCCACGGAGAACAGCGCCTACGGCCCGACCGGCAACCCCTGGGACCTCACCAAGATCCCCGGCGGTTCCGGCGGCGGCTCCTCCGCCGCGCTCGCCGCCTTCGAGGCGCCGCTCGCCATCGGCACCGACACCGGCGGCTCCATCCGCCAGCCCGCGGCCGTCACCGGCACGGTCGGCGTCAAGCCGACGTACGGCGGCGTCTCCCGCTACGGCATGGTGGCCTTCTCCTCCTCCCTCGACCAGGGCGGCCCCTGCGCCCGTACGGTCCTGGACGCGGCCCTGCTGCACGAGGTGATCGCCGGCCACGACCCGATGGACTCCACCTCCATCGACGCGCCCGTCCCGCCGGTGGTCGAGGCAGCCCGCAACGGCAGCGTCTCCGGTATGCGGGTCGGCGTGGTCAAGCAGTTCCGCGGCGAGGGCTACCAGCCCGGCGTGATCCAGCGGTTCGACGAGTCCGTCGAGCTGCTGAAGTCGCTGGGCGCCGAGATCGTCGAGCTGGACTGCCCGTCCTTCGACCTGGCGCTGTCGGCGTACTACCTGATCGCGCCGTCCGAGTGCTCCTCCAACCTCGCCCGCTTCGACGGCCTGCGCTACGGCCTGAGGACCGGCGACGACGGGACGCACTCCGCCGAGGAGGTCACCTCCCTGACCCGCGAGGCCGGCTTCGGGCCCGAGGTCAAGCGCCGCGTCATGCTCGGCACGTACGCCCTGTCCAGCGGCTACTACGACGCCTACTACGGCAGCGCCCAGAAGGTCCGCACGCTCATCACCCGGGACTTCGAGAAGGCCTTCGAGCAGGTCGACGTGATCGTCTCCCCGACGACCCCGACGACCGCCTTCGCGATCGGCGAGCGCGCCGACGATCCGATGGCGATGTACCTCGCCGACCTGTGCACCATCCCCACCAACCTGGCGGGCAACGCGGCCATGTCGCTGCCCTGCGGCCTCGCCCCCGAGGACAACCTGCCGGTGGGCCTGCAGATCATCGCCCCCGCCATGAAGGACGACCGGCTCTACAAGGTCGGGGCCGCCGTCGAGGCCGCCTTCGTGGAACAGTGGGGCCACCCGCTGATCGAGGAGGCACCGTCGCTGTGAGCGCACTGACCAAGGCCAAGGGCTTCAAGAAGTCCAAGTCCGGTACGTACATGTCCATGGCCGCCACCGCGTTCGGGGCGATCGGCGTCGCGAAGCAGATCAAGAAAGCGCGCGTGGAGAACGACACGCTGCGCCTGGTCGACGCCGTCGTCACCGCCGCCGGCGTCGTCACCGGCCTGGCCCTGCTCTACCGCGAGCTGAAGCGGCTGGGCGACGACGACGTCCTGCTGGGCTGAGAGGGAAGTTTCACCGTGACCACCACGACCGACCTGGCGTCGTACGAGGAAGCACTCGCGTCGTACGACCCCGTCATGGGCCTCGAGGTCCATGTCGAACTCGGCACCAAGACCAAGATGTTCTGCGGCTGCTCGACCTCGCTCGGCGCCGACCCGAACACCCAGACCTGCCCGGTCTGCCTCGGCCTGCCCGGCGCGCTGCCGGTCGTCAACGCGACCGGCGTCGAGTCCGCCGTCAAGATCGGTCTCGCGCTGAACTGCGAGATCGCCGAGTGGTGCCGCTTCGCCCGGAAGAACTACTTCTATCCGGACATGCCGAAGAACTTCCAGACCTCCCAGTACGACGAGCCGATCGCCTTCAACGGCTACCTCGACGTGCAGCTGGAGGACGGCGAGACCTTCCGCGTGGAGATCGAGCGCGCCCACATGGAGGAGGACACCGGCAAGTCGACCCACGTCGGCGGCGCCACCGGCCGCATCCACGGCGCGTCCCACTCCCTGCTGGACTACAACCGCGCCGGCATCCCGCTCATCGAGATCGTCACCAAGCCGATCACCGGCGCGGGCGAGCGCGCCCCCGAGGTCGCGCGGGCGTACGTCCGTGAGCTGCGCGAGCTGATCCGCGCACTCGGCGTGTCCGAGGCCCGCATGGAGATGGGCCAGATGCGCTGCGACGTGAACCTGTCGCTGATGCCGAAGGGCGCCGACAAGTTCGGCACCCGCTCCGAGACGAAGAACGTGAACTCGCTGCGGTCCGTGGAACGCGCGGCCCGCTACGAGATCCAGCGGCACGCCGCCGTGCTGAGCGGCGGCGGCACCATCGTCCAGGAGACCCGCCACTTCCACGAGGACACGGGGTCCACGACCTCCGGCCGCGTGAAGGAGGAGGCCGAGGACTACCGGTACTTCCCGGAGCCCGACCTCGTCCCGGTCGCCCCGTCCCGGGCGTGGGTCGAGGAGCTGCGCGCCGCGCTCCCCGAGCTGCCGCTGGTGCGCCGCAACCGGCTCCGCGAGGAGTGGGGCATCTCGGCCACCGACATGCAGGCGATCCTCAACGCCGGGGCGCTGGACCCGATCGTCGCCACCATCGACGCCGGGGCCGACGCCGCCTCCGCCCGCAAGTGGTGGATGGGCGAGCTGGCCCGCGCCGCCAACGAGTCCGGCAGGGCGCTGGACGAGCTGGCGATCACGCCGGCCCAGGTCGCCCGGGTCACCGAGCTGGTGGCGGCCGGCGACCTGAACGACAAGCTGGCCCGCCAGGTCATCGAGGGCGTGCTCGCCGGCGAGGGCACGCCGGACGAGGTCGTCGACAAGCGCGGTCTGAAGGTCGTCTCCGACGAGGGCGCGCTCACCGCGGCCGTGGACGAGGCCATCGCCGGCAACCCGGCCGTCGCGGACAAGATCCGCGGCGGCAAGGTGGCCGCGGCCGGTGCCCTGGTCGGCGCGGTCATGAAGGCGACCCGCGGCCAGGCGGACGCGGCCCGCGTCAAGGAGCTGATCCTTCAGAAGCTGGGCGTGGCCGAAGGCTGAGGCCCGTCGACGCTCACCTCCGCGGGGGCCGCACCGGACACCCGGTGCGGCCCCGGCCGGCGTTCCCCGGCATCGTTCACCTGATCGTCGGATGGGCCGTCCTCCACCGATGTGAATAAGCCCACGAATTCCGCAATGGATCACTTCCTCCTGCAAGAGTGGCACTGCATTGCTCATGCGTTCTTTGCGGGCTGTTCAGTTCATGTACGACTGTTCCCGGCCAAAGATCCACAAACAGTCACCCTGGGAGCACGTTCGTGGCAGCCCTCGCACGCTGGTGTGTCCAACGCCGCCTCGTCACCGTTCTGCTCTGGCTGCTCGCCTTCGGCGGGGTGGCGGCAGCGGCCGCCGCCACCGGCACGGCGTACTCGAACGACTACAAGGTCCCCGGCACCGAGTCCGACCGCGCCTCCCGGCTGCTCGACGACGGCTTCCCGGACCGCGGCGGCGACAGCAACACGATCGTCTGGCACACCACGTCCGGCACCGTCCGCGCCGCCGCCGTCGAACAGACGATGACCCGCACCCTGGACCGCATCGAGCACCTGCCCGGCGTCGCCTCCGTGACCAACCCGTACGACGCCCCCGGCCGGTCGCTCATCAGCGAGGACGCCCGCACCGCGTACGCCGTCGTCACCTTCGACGAGCAGGCCAAGGACATCGACGAGGCCGAGGCCCGGGCCGTCGTGCAGACCGCGAAGTCCGCCGAGGGCGACGGGCTCCAGGTGGCCCTGGGCGGCAGCGCCGTGGGCGGCACCGAGGCGCCCGGCGGGCACCTGGCCGAGGTGGTCGGGGTGGTCATCGCCGCCGTGGTGCTGCTCCTCGCCTTCGGCTCGCCCGCCGCCGCCGCGCTGCCCATCGCCACCGCGCTGGTCGGGGTCGGCACCGCCTACGCCGGTATCGTGCTGCTCGGACACGCCATGACGGTGGCCGACTTCGCGCCCATGCTCGGCATGCTGATCGGGCTCGGCGTGGGCATCGACTACGCGCTGTTCATCGTCACCCGGCACCGGCGCGGACTGAAACGCGGGCTGTCCGTCCCCGAGGCCGCCACGCAGGCCGTCGCGACCACGGGGCGGGCGGTCGTCTTCGCGGGAGCGACCGTTTGCATCGCCCTGCTCGGCATGCTGATCCTCCGGCTCGGCTTCCTCAACGGCGTGGCCGTCGCCGCCTCGCTGACCGTGGTCCTCACGGTCGCGGCCTCCGTGACGCTGCTGCCGGCCCTGCTGTCGTACATCGGCCCGCGGGCGCTGAGCCGGCGCGAGCGCCGCCGGCTGGCCGAGCACGGGCCCGAGCCCGAGGTGCCGACCGGGTTCGCCGCCCGCTGGTCGGCCTTCGTCGAGCGCCACCCCAAGCTGCTCGGCGCCCTCGCGCTGGTCGTCGTCACGATCCTCGCCCTGCCCACCCTCGGGCTGCGCCTGGGCACCTCCGACGCGGGCAACGACCCGCAGCACAGCACCACCCGCCAGGCCTACGACCTGCTCGCCGAGGGCTTCGGACCCGGCGTGAACGGCCCCCTCACCCTGGTCACCGAGGTCGGCGGCGCCGAGGACCGGCTCGCCCTGGACAACCTCGACGCCGCCCTGCGCGGCACCGAGGGCGTGACCTCGGTGACACCGGCGACGTACAGCTCCGGCGGTGACACCGCGTACCTCACCGTCGTCCCCGAGTCGTCCCCGCAGTCGCAGGCCACCAGCGACCTCGTCGACCGGCTGCGCGAGGAGGTGCTGCCGCGCGCCGAGAGCGGCACCGGACTCGACGTGCACGTGGGCGGCGTCACGGCCGGTTACGACGACTTCGCCGCCGTCATCATCGGCAAGCTGCCGCTGTTCGTCGGCGTCGTCGTCGGCCTGGGCTGCCTGCTGCTCCTGCTGGCCTTCCGGTCCGTCGGCATCCCGGTCAAGGCCGCCGTCATGAACGTCGCCGCCGTGGCCGGCGCCTTCGGCGTCGTCGTCGCGATCTTCCAGTGGGGCTGGGGCAGCGAACTCCTGGGCCTCGGCAGTGCCGGGCCGATCGAACCCTTCCTGCCCGTGATCATGGTGTCGGTGCTGTTCGGGCTCTCCATGGACTACCAGGTCTTCCTGGTCAGCCGGATGTACGAGGAGTGGCTGGAGACCGGCGACAACCGGCGGTCCGTCCGGGTGGGCCTCGCCGAGACCAGCCGGGTGATCAACTCCGCCGCGGTCATCATGATCTCGGTCTTCCTCGCCTTCGTGCTCAGCGGCGACCGCGTGATCGCCATGTTCGGCATCGCCCTGGCCGCCGCCGTCGCCCTGGACGCCTTCGTGCTGCGCACCCTCCTGGTGCCCGCGCTGATGCACCTGCTCGGCCGGGCCAACTGGTGGCTGCCCCGCTGGCTGGACGCCCGCCTGCCCCGCATCAGCATCGAACCGCCCGAGTGCCGTGCCGCGCATGAGAGGCTGGCCGCCGCGACGGACGCCGAAGTGGCGGACGTACTGGCGCAGGAGGAGCGGCAGCGGGATGTACGCGATATCACTGGGTGACGACGGAGCGGAACTGCGTCCCCTGGAGCCCTGGCACGCCGAGGAGTTCCTCGCGCACCTGGACCGGGGCCGGGAGTTCATCACACAGCACATCCCCTTCGGGGCGAAGGCCACCGACGTCGAGTCCGCGCGGGCGCTGCTCCAGGCCTACGCCGACAAGCGCGCCGCCGACAGCGGGTTCCTGCACGGGCTGTGGCTCGACGGCAAGCTCGTCGGCGGGCTGCTGTTCCGGGTCTTCGACGCCGCCACCGGCGTGTGTGAGATCGGCTGCTGGCTGGAGTCGGCCGGGACGGGCAAGGGGCTGGTCACGCGCGGCGCCCGGGTGCTGATCGACTGGGCCTTCGACGAGCGCGGCATGCACCGCGTGGAGTGGCACGCGTCGTCCGCCAACACCCCCAGTGTCAACGCCGCGCGGCGACTCGGCATGATGCGGGAGGGCGTTCTGCGCGAGAGCTTCCCCTACCGGGGCGCGCGCCAGGACACGGAGGTGTGGGCCGTGCTCGCGCCCGAGTGGCGTGCGGCACGCGTGCGTACCGCCCAGAAGGATCATTAAGGGACCTCTCAGACAGCGTCCGTACGGTGCGAGACATGGGAACGAAGACAGTGGACGAGACCGGCTTGAAGACGAACACCGACGAGGCCGCCGAGGCCGGCAAGGCCGGCCCGGCGGACCGGACCGACGAGGCGGTCACGGCCACCGAGGAGACCGAGGCCGCTGAGGCCACCGAGGCCGCGGACGAGGCCGCCGAGGCCGGCACCGCCGGGCAGCAGGGCACCTCCGGGGTCGGCCAGGGCGCGGGCGCCGTCGTCTCCGCCGGGCTCGGCATCGTCTCGCTGACCGGCAGCTGGGTCGGCACCGTGGCCGCCGCCCGCCAGTCGCTGATCGGGCAGCTGGAGACGTCCTCGTCCTCGAACGTCGCCCAGCTGATCGACAAGGGCTACGGCCAGGCCTGGCAGGCCACCGCGCTGTGGGGCGGCGTCTTCGCCCTGATCGCGCTGATCGTCGGCGTCGTGGTGCTCGCCCGCCCCGCGTTCGGGACGCCCGGCGCGCCGCAGGCCCCGTGGATCAAGTCGGTCGCCTGGGGCGGCGTCGCGCTCGGCGTGATCGGCCTGCTGCTGGCCGTGCTGAAGTACACCGACGTCCTGCTGGGACTGCCGTCGGCCGGCTGAGCCGGAACCGGACTCCTGAGGGGTCTTAGGGCACGCGCGCACACCAGGCGCCCGCCCTAAGACCCCTCCCTCGCTTCTAAGGCCCCCGCGCCCGCCGAAGATGCGGAACTTACCCGATGTGGCCGGCCCACCTGGGAGACGAAGGTAGAGGCGTCGCACACCGCGGCACCCGATCCGATCACCCAGAGGATGAGCCATGTACGAGTACGAGCTGCACAAGGCCCGTTCCGCCGACCTGATCCGCCGCGCCGAGCAGGAGCGGCTGGCCCGCGAGGTCGTCCGTGCCGCCCGCGCCGCCCGCCGCGCAGCCGCCCAGGACACCGCCGAGTCCGAGAACCATAGGGCCCGCACCCGCAGGCACCGCTTCCCACGGGCCGCGTGAGCGCCGGACCCCGGGAGGACCACCGCACGGCCCCGCGTGCGACCAAGCGTTCGGCGGTCGCCCTTCCGAAAACCGGTGCCGCACTGTCGGACCCGCGTGCGATGCTCGAGCCCGTGGAGACCAGGTCAGTCAGCCCCGTGTTCGTCGGCCGCACCGATGAACTGGACACCTTGCGCGAGGCGCTCGTCCGCGCCGCCGAGGGAGAGCCGCAGGCCCTCCTCCTCGGCGGCGAGGCGGGCGTCGGCAAGACCCGCCTCGTCGAGGAGTTCGCCACCGCCGCCCGCGAGCACGGCGCCGTCGTCGCCCTCGGCGGCTGCGTCGAGATCGGCGCCGACGGCCTGCCCTTCGCGCCCTTCTCCACCGCGCTGCGCGCCCTGCGCCGCGCCCTGCCGGACGACCTGGCCGCCGCGGCGTCCGGCCAGGAGGAGGAACTCGCCCGGCTGCTGCCCGAACTGGCCGACAACCCCGCCGCCACACCCCCCGGCCGCCCCGACGAAGAAGGCCTGGCCCGCCTCTTCGAGCTGACCGCCCGGCTGCTGGAGCGGGTCGCCGCCCGGCAACCGGTCCTCCTCGTCCTGGAGGACCTGCACTGGGCCGACGCCTCCACCCGCCACCTGCTCGCCTACCTCCTGCGCACCCTGCGCACCGGCCGCCTCGTCGTCCTGGCCACCTACCGCTCCGACGACCTCCACCGCCGCCACCCGCTGCGCCCCCTGCTCGCCGAACTCGACCGGCTGCGCACGGTCCGCCGCATCGAGCTGGGCCGCTTCACCCGCGAGGAAGTGGGCCGCCAGATCGCGGGCATCCTCGCCCGGGAACCCGAGCAGAGCCAGGTCGACGAGATCTTCCGGCGCTCCGACGGCAACGCCTTCTTCGTCGAGGAACTGGCCGTCGCCGCACCCGAGGGCTGCCGCAGCGGCCTCACCGACACGCTGCGCGACCTGCTCCTGGTCCGGGTCGAGGCGCTGCCCGAGAACGCCCAGCGCACAGCCCGGATCGTCGCCGAGGGCGGCACCACCGTCGAGCACCGGCTGCTCGCCGCCGTCACCCGGCTCGGCGAGGACGACCTCATCGAGGCCCTGCGCGCCGCGGTGAACGCCAACATCCTGCTGCCCGCGCCCGACGGCGACGGCTACCGCTTCCGGCACTCCCTGGTCCGCGAGGCCGTCGCCGACGACCTGCTGCCCGGCGAGCGCTCCCGCCTCAACCGCCGCTACGCCGAGGCCCTCGACGCCGACCCGACGCTCGTACCGGCGGACGAGCGCGTGATGCGCCTGGCCAGCTACTGGTACCGCGCCAACGACACCGCCCGGGCCCTGCCGGCCGTGCTGGACGCCGCCGTCGAGGCCCGCCGCCGCCACGCCTACTCCGAGCAACTCGGGCTGCTGGAGCGCGCCATGGAGCTGTGGGACTCCGCCCCCGAGGACGTGCGGGCCGCCCTGCGGCCGCCCGACTGCGCCGAGTTCTATCCGGCGCCCGGCGCTCCCTGCGCCGGCACACCGGCCGACACCCCGCTGCGCTACCTCGACCTGATGGCCGAGGCCGCCGTCGCGGGGCGGCTGAGCGGCGAGCGGAAGCGGGCCCTGAGGATCACCCGGCGGGCGCTGGACCTGCTGGAGGAGGAACCCGACCCACTGCGCGCCGCCTGGTTCTGGACCCAGCGCGGCCTGCTGGTCCAGGCCCAGGCCCGCGGCGACGGCCGGCACGAACTGACCATGGCCCAGGACCTCGTCCGGGGACTGCCGCCCTCCGAGGTCCACGCCCGCATCCTGGCGGTGGCCGCCGGCTGGGCGATGCTGCACAACCCCGGCCCCGAGGCCGTCACCGCCGCCGAGCGGGCCGTGGAGTACGCGCGCATGGTCGGCACCGCCGACATCGAGCTGGACGCCCGCCTCACCCTCGGCGGCCTGATGGCCGACGCCGGCCACATCGACGCCGGCCTCGCCGAGATGTACGAGGTCAAGGAGCTGGCGGTGGCCCAGGGCCGATCCGGCGTGGTGGCCCGCAGCCACGTCAACCTGCCCTCGGTGCTGGAGGGCATCGGCCGCTCCGAGGAGGCGGTCGGCATCCTGCGCGACGGCATCGACCTCACCCGGCGGATGGGCCTGCTGGAGTCCGAGGCCTGGGTGTGGGGCAACCTCGCCGAGTCGCTCCTGTCCCTCGGCCGCTGGGACGAGGCGCTGGAGGCGGCGGCCCGCGCCTCGGGGCGGGCCGCCCAGCCCCGCGGCGGCGCCTGCCTCAAGAGCTCCTGGATCGCGTTCGCCCGCGGCGAGCTCGCCGAGGCCGCCCGGCAGCTCGCCGACGCCCGCGCCGCCTACGGCACGCACGACCCCATGCCGCAGTACCGGCTGCCGCTGGCCGTGATGGCCGTCGCCGTCGCCGCCGCCGAGGGCCGTCTGGCCGACGCCCGCGCCGAGCTCGGCCGCGCCCTGGACGCCGGGTTCCCGCCCGGCACCCAGCGCTACGGCTGGCCGCTGCTGCTGGCCGCCGCCGAGGCCGAGGCCGACGCGCGCGGGGTGCCGGGCGCCGAGGAGGGCCGCGGCGAGACGCTCGACCGGCTGCGCGGGGCCGCCAAGTCACTCACCACCGGCGTCCCGCTGTGGCAGGCCCACGACCAGTGGGTCCGCGCCGAACTGCACCGCGCCGAGGGGCGGGACACGCCGGAGCTCTGGTCGGAGGCGGTCACCGCGTTCGAGACCCTGGAGCGGCCGTACGACCTCGCCCGGGTCCGGTACCGGCTGGCCGAGGCCCTGCTCACGGCCGGCGGCGAACGCGACCGCGACCGCGCCGTGGAACTGCTTCGGCTCTGCCACGCCGTCGCCGGCCACCTCGGCGCCCGCCCGCTGGCCGACGCGGCCGCCGGGCTCGCCCAGCGCGCCCGGCTGCCCCTGCACACCCCCTCCGCCGCCGCTCCCGCCGCCGACCCGGCCGAGGCGCTCGGGCTCACCAGCCGCGAACGCGACGTGCTCCGCCTGGTCGCCGACGGGCACACCAACCGCCGCATAGCCGAGGAGCTGTTCATCTCCCCGAAGACGGCCAGCGTGCACGTCTCCAACATCCTGGCCAAGCTCGGCGTCGCGGGCCGCGGCGAGGCGGCGGCGGTGGCGCACCGGCTGGGGCTGTTCCGGGTGCACGCGGTGGACCGGGCGGCCGGCTGACGCCGCGCGGCCGGACCGTTCGCTCAGCCGGCGGCGGCTCCGAACCACGCCGGCAGCCGGCCGAGCAGTTCCCGCTGGTCCTCACCGGCCCACGCCACATGGCCGTCCGGCCGCAGCAGCACCGCGGGCACCTCCAGCTCCTCGCTGACGTCGACCACGTGGTCGACCCGGTCCGCCCAGCCCGCCACCGACAGCCGGCCGGTCTGGTCGAGCAGCAGCCCGCGCCCGCCGCGCATCAGCTCGTAGAGCCGGCCCCGCTTCAGCCGCACGTCCCGCATCCGTCGGCCGAGCAGCTCATGACCCTCGCCGAAGTCGTAGCGGACCCCGAGCGCGGTGATCTTCTCGGTCAGGTACCGGTTCACCTCCTCGAAGTCCATCAGCTCCGACACCAGCCGGCGCACCGCCCGGGGGCCCGGCTCGGTGGACATCAGCTCCATCTGCGCGCGGGTGCTGGCCAGCACGTCGGCGGCCACCGGGTGCCGTTCGGCGTGGTAGCTGTCGAGCAGCCCCTCAGGCGCCCAGCCGGCCACCTCGGCGGCCAGCTTCCAGCCGAGGTTGACCGCGTCCTGAATACCGAGGTTGAGCCCCTGCCCGCCGGTCGGCGGGTGGATGTGGGCCGCGTCGCCGGCCAGCAGCACCCGGCCGACCCGGTAGCGCTCCGCCTGCCGGGTGGCGTCGCCGAAGCGGGAGAGCCAGCGCGGTGAGTGCACGCCGAAGTCGGTGCCCGCGACGGCCCGCAGCCGCCGCTTGAACTCCTCCAGCGTCGGCGGGACCGTGCGGTCCCCGGCCACGCCCTCGGCGGGCACGACGACGCGGTACGCTCCGCCGTCGACGACGGGACCGACGCCGAACCGCAACTGGGTCGTGCGGACCTCGGCCACCACGGCGGCCACCGTCTCCGGCGGCACGCCCACCTCCATCTCGCCCAGCAGCGTCTCGACCCTGCTGGGCTCGCCGGGGAAGCCGACGCCGAGCAGCCTGCGCACGGTGCTGCGGCCCCCGTCGCAGCCGACCACGTAGCGCGAGCGCAGCCGCGTGCCGTCGGCCAGCTCGGCGGTCACCCCGTCCGCGTCCTGGCTCAGCCCGGCCAGTGCGCAGCCGCGCCGGATCTCGGTGCCCAGCTCGGCGGCACGCTCGGCCAGCAGACGGTCGGTGACGGTCTGGGGGATGCCGAGGACGTACCCGTGGGCGGTGTCGAGCCCCTCGGGCGACGGCTTGGGGATGGCGGCGAAGAAGCCGCCGACCGGGTACGTCGTGCCCTGCGCGAGGAACCGCTCCAGCAGACCGCGCTGGTCCATCAGCTCGATGCTGCGGACGTGCAGGCCCAGCGCGCGGACGAACGCGGCCGGCTCCGCCTCCTTCTCCAGCACGAGCACCCGCACCCCGTGCAGCCGCAGCTCGCTCGCCAGCATCATGCCCGTCGGTCCGCCACCGGCAATGATCACATCGATCATGACATCCCCCCATATTTCTCCGCAGGTACGGGCTTCGGCCGGTGATTCTGCGGCACGACGGGGGCCTTGCCGCAAGCCCCCCGGTGCGCTATACGTTGAGAGTGGCAAGGAGTCGGTGACGTCCTTGCCTTTTCTTTTGCGGCCGCTGCGGACGGACACCCTGCATCGTCATGTTCAACGTCTTCGAGGAAATCTTCGCCCCCGGTCGCAAGCACACCCGCGACGAGCAGAACCGGCTGGAGCTGACCCGGGAGGACGTCGGCGACGGCGATCCCGGACGCGGGCCGATAGACCTCACCTCCGGGAAAGCCGTCGTACGCCCGCCGAAACCGCAGGAGGCGGAACCGGGCGAGGACGGGAACGAGGCCCGCGGCTAGCGCACCTTCAGTTCCAGGATGCGGTCGTCGCCCTCCTTCGGGTTGCCCCGCCCGTCCGTGTTGCTGGTGACCAGGTACAGCCTGTCGTCGCCCGCCGCGACCACCGTGCGCAGCCTGCCGTGCTCGCCCTCCAGGAACGCCTGGGAGTCCGCCGCCGGCTCCGTGCCCTTCAGCGGGATCCGCCACAGCCGCTCGCCGCGCAGGCCCGCCATCCACACGGAGCCCTCGGCGTAGGCGATGCCACTGGGGGAGGCCTCCTCCGGGGACCACTGCGCGACCGGGTCGTGGAACTTCTCGCCGTCGGTCCGGCCCTCCGCCTCGGGCCAGCCGTAGTTGTCGCCCGGCTTGATCGCGTTCAGCTCGTCCCAGGTGTGCTGACCGAACTCCGAGGCGAACAGCCGCTGCTTGCCGTCCCAGGCCAGACCCTGCACATTGCGGTGGCCGTACGAGTAGACCGGCGAGTCCGGGAACGGGTTGCCGGGCGCCGGGTCGCCGTCGGGGGTGATGCGCAGGATCTTGCCGCCCGTGGAGTCCCGGTCCTGGGAGAGCTCCGTCTCGCCGCTCTCGCCCGTGCCGGCGTACAGCATCCTGTCCGGGCCGAAGGCGATCCGGCCGCCGTTGTGGATGACGCCCTTGGGGATGCCCCTGAAGACCGTGTCGGGGGAGCCGAGTTGCTCGCCGGACGGCTTGTCGGCGTCGTACAGCATGCGGACGATGCGGTTGTCCGACGCCGAGGTGAAGTAGGCGTAGACCATCCGGTCCGAGGCGTAGTCGGGCGAGAGCGCCAGCCCCATCAGCCCGCCCTCGCCGGCCGGCTCCACCCCGGGCACCTCGCCCACGGTGGTCTTCTTGCCGGTCTCGCCGTCGATCCGGGTGATCGTGGCCTCGTCGCGGGAGGAGACCAGCAGGTCGCCCTCCGGCAGCTGGGCCAGGCCCCAGGGGCTGTCCAGGCCGGTGGCGACCGTGCGGACCACCTCCACGGAGCCCTTGGCGGGCGGGGTCTCCTCGGCGGCCGGCCCTGAGGGCGACGACTGCGAGGCCGTACGGGCGGGGGAGGCGCCCTCGTCTCCGCCCGGGGCTCCGCCTCCGTCGCCGGAGGAGCAGCCGGCCGTCAGCAGGAGTGCGGCGGCGGCACACACGGCCGTCACGACTCGACGTTGCACGATCTCGGTCCCTTCGACGCGGCGGGTTCTCCCTGTCTTACACCGCCCGCGCCCCACAAGTTCCCGACTCGGCGAACCCCCAACCGTACGGCCGCGTCCTCACTCCCACGAGCCGAGCGCCGCCGGCAGCCCGCCCACCTCGGCCAGGTCCCGGTCCGTCAGCCGCAGCGCGGTCGCCGCGGCGTTCTGCGTCACCCAGCGCTCCCGCTTGGCGCCCGGCACCGGGACCACGTGCCGGCCCTGCGCCAGCACCCAGGCCAGGGCCACCTGCGCCGGCGTGACGGTGTCGCCGTGCCGGGCCGCGATGCGGCGCAGGCCCGCGACGATCGGCTGGTTCGCCGCCATCATCTCGGCCGTGAAACGCGGGTGCCGGGCGCGCAGGTCGTCCGGCTCGAAGCCCTCGCCGGGCGTCAGTGTGCCGGTCAGGAAGCCGTTGCCGAGCGGCATCGCGGCGAGGAACCCGACGCCCCGCGCCTCGCACCAGGGCAGCAGCGCGTCCAGCGCCTCCGGCGACCACACCGACAGCTCGGCCTCCACCGCGCTCACCGGGAAGACCTGCTGCACCCGCTCCAGCTGCCGGATCGTCGCGTCGTGCAGCCGCGCCCCCGCCCGCCGCGCCGAGCGGGCACCGACCGCGCACAGCCCCAGCGCCCGCACCTTCCCGGCCCGCACCAGGTCCGCCATGGCGCCCCAGGTCTCCTCCACGGGCACCTCGGGGTCGGCGCGGTGCAGCTGGTAGAGGTCGATCACGTCCGTCTGGAGCCGGCGCAGCGACGCGTCACAGGCCCGCTTCACATACCCGGGGCGGCCGTTGGCCACGATGTGCTGGTCGCCGACCAGCAGACCGACCTTCGTGGACACGAAGGCGTCGGCCCGCCGTTCCTTCAACGCGCGCCCCACCAGCAGCTCGTTGGTGAAGGGGCCGTACATGTCGGCCGTGTCCAGCAGGGAACAACCCAGGTCCAGCGCCCGGTGCACCGCCCTGAGCGATTCGTCGCCCCGCTGCCGCGACGCGCTGTACGCCCAGCTCATCGGCATGCACCCCAGTCCGACGGCCCCCACCGCGAGTGCCGCCGCACCGACAGTCCTGCGCTCCACCTGGTCGTGACCTCCCCTCGCCGTGTCCTGACTCGTCAGGCCTGCCCCAACCTAACCTCTGCCGTTGCGTGCCCCTGACATAGCCTCCTGGGCATGACTGCTGACGTGTGGCTGCCCATCCCGCCGGACGAGATCGAGGGGCTCCCCGACGGGCCCGTGTACCGCTTCTGGAACGGCGGCGAGGAGTTCCCCGCGGACCCCGCCGACTGCGTGTACTACGTCGTGCCCTACATGAAGCCCAGCGGCGTCGGCACCCGTCCCATGCCGTCGATGCGCTCGGTCCGGGTCGTCCAGACACTGTCGGCCGGCATCGACCACGTCGAGCCCGGACTGAAGCACCTGCCCGCGGGCGTGCGGCTGTGCAACGCCCGCGGCGTGCACGAGGCCAGCACCGCGGAACTCACCCTCGCCCTGGTCCTGGCCTCGCTGCGCGGCATCCCGGACTTCGTGCGCGCGCAGGACCGGGGCGAGTGGCTCGGCGGGTTCCGGCCCGCGCTGGCCGACAAGGACGTCCTCATCGTCGGCTACGGATCGATCGGCTCCGCGATCGAGGACCGGCTCGCCCCCTTTGAGGTTGCGCGGGTGGCGCGCGTCGCGCGCTCCGCGCGCACCACGGCGCGCGGGCCGGTGCATTCGCTCACCGAACTGCCCGCCCTGCTCCCGGAGGCGGACGTCGTCGTCCTGTCCACACCGCTCACCGAGACCACCCGCGGCCTGGTGGACGCGGAGTTCCTGGGCCGTATGAAGACCGGTGCCCTGCTGGTCAACGTCGCCCGCGGCCCGGTCGTCGACACCAAGGCGCTGCTCGCCGAACTGGAGAGCGGGCGGATCACCGCCGCCCTCGACGTCACCGACCCCGAGCCGCTGCCCGCGGGCCACCCCCTGTGGCAGGCGCCGGGCCTGCTGATCAGCCCGCACGTCGGCGGGCCCACGTCCGCCTTCCTGCCGCGCGCCAAGCGGCTGCTGACGGACCAGTTGCGCCGTTTCGTGAACCGCGAGCCGCTGCGCAACGTGGTTCTGACGACGGGCGCACCCGGCACGTGAGGCGCGCGAGCGGAGCCTGAAGGCGCGCGGGAGGTGTGCTCCGCGCGCCCGGCGCACCCGTCCCGACGGCATCCGCTTCGAGCACCCTCCGCAGCCCTCCGGAAGCGGTGGGTACCCACATAGTCCCTGGTCGTCACGGAGCGTAGAGAACCTATGTCCCTGAGTGACGAGACTGGTGTATCGTCCCCGACAGGGGCTGCGCCGTGCACCGTTCGGCGCCGGGGACGGACATCTGAGACTGCGAGGGGGGCGACGGGCGATGCACGGCCTATGGACGAACGATCCGACGCGGCGGAGCCGCCGACGACGGCCCTGGCGCACGGCCGCGCGCAGACGCGGCGAGCACGGCCACCACAGTCACCAGCGCAGGCACGGCAGCCGCAGGCGGCATGCCCACCCGGCGTACCGGAGTCCGCGCGACCCGGTACCCAGGCGGACCGGGAGGACGCGGTGACGTCACCCTCGCCTCCCGCGCCCACCCTCGACGGAGCGCTGCGGGCGCAGCCGGCGCCGGGCCCGCTGCTGCCGCGCCCGTCGGCCGGTCCCGGCGGGCCGAGCCTGGCCCGTCCGCTGCTGCTGGCCCTGGTCTGCGCGGGATACGCCATCGGTTCCGCGTTCGGCTGGGGCTCTGCGCGCCTCGCCGTGATCATGGGCGACTTCGGGCTGGCCGCCGCGGCCGGGGCGGCCGCCGTGTCCTGCTTCCTCTACGCCCGCAGCCGACGCGTCCGCTTCCGGCCCGCCTGGCTGCTGTTCGCCCTCTCCTCCGCGATGGCGGCCCTGGGGAACGTGGTCTGGGGGTGGTACGAGGTCGTCCTGGTGCGGCCGGTGCCCAGCCCCAGCTACGCGGACCTGTTCTTCCTGTGCTTCGCGCCGCCCGCCATCGTGGGCCTGCTGGTGTTCGCCAAACGGCCGGTGACGAAAGCGGGTTGGATCTGCCTGGCGCTGGACGCCTGGCTGATCGGCGGCTCGCTGCTGACGCTGGCGTGGAGCCTGGCGCTCGCGCAGGCGGCCAAGGTGGACGGGGCGAGCGTGGCCCACACCGCGCTGTCGCTGGCGTACCCGCTGCTCGACATCGCCCTGGTCAGCATGGTGCTCGCGCTGCACTTCCGGCGGTCGCCCGTCTACCGCTCGGCGGTCAACACCGCGATCGGCGGACTCGCGCTCACCGTGATGTGCGACGCCCTGTTCACCTCGCCGCTGGTGCACAGCGGTTACCGCTCCGGCCAGCTGCTCGACGCGGGCTGGTTCGCCGGCTCGCTGCTGCTCGCGTACGCCCCCTGGGCCGCGCCCCGGCACGGACGGCCGGCGGACGCGGACGAACCCGGCGGGCACACGCGCGTGGTGCACGAGCACGTCCCCGGCCAGCGCACCGGCCCACGGCCCCCGACACCCCTGCAGGGCGGCGGCGAGCACAGCCGCTTTCCGGCCGCCCGGCCGATCGCCGGGTCGCTGGCCGCGCTCACGCCCTATCTCGCCGCCGCCGTCTGCACGCTGGGCATTCTCTACAACGTCCTCAACGGCCGCAGCGTCGACCGCGTGGTGCTCCTGACCGGCGGCACGGTCGTGCTGGCGCTCGTCGTCCGGCAGGGCATCATGCTGCTCGACAACATCACCCTCACCCAGGAACTGGCCCAGAAGGAGAACCACTTCCGCTCTCTGGTGCAGGGCTCCAGCGACGTCATCATGATCGCCGCGCCCAGCGGCATCCTGCGGTACGTCTCCCCGGCCGCCGCCGGGGTCTACGGCCGCCCCGCCGAGGAACTCGTCGGCAGCGAACTGGCCGGCCTCATCCACCCGGACGACCTGGGCTGTGTGGTGCACGAGGTGCGCCGCTTCCTCGCCGCCGACCCGGTCGAGGAGCCGACCACGCGCATCGAGTGCCGGTTCCGCTCCGGCGACGGCGGCTGGCTCAACGTCGAGTCCACCGTCAACCGCCACCACGGCGGCCTGATCTTCAACAGCCGGGACGTCACCGAGCGCGTGCGCCTCCAGGCGCAGCTCCAGCACAGCGCCGAGCACGACCCGCTCACCGACCTGCCCAACCGGGCCCTGTTCACCAAGCGGGTCCAGCAGGCCCTGTCCGGCCGCCGGGCCTCCGACCGGGGCGCCGCCCTGCGCGGCACCGCGGTGCTCTTCATCGACCTCGACGGCTTCAAGGCCGTCAACGACACGATCGGGCACCAGGCCGGGGACGAACTGCTCGTCCAGGCCGCCCGCCGGCTCCAGGAGGCGGTCCGCCAGGGCGACACCGCCTCCCGGCTGGGCGGCGACGAGTTCGCGGCCTTGATCGTCGGGGACGGCACCCGGGACCGGACCGCCCGGGAACGGCACATCCTGGAACTCGCCGACCGCCTCAGGACGACGCTGTCGCAGCCGTATCTCATCGACGGCAACGATGTCCGGGTCAACGCCTCCATCGGCGTCGCCTTCGCCGAACCCGGCCTCGGCGCGGGCGAACTGCTGCGCAACGCCGACCTGGCGATGTACCGCGCCAAGGCGGGCGGCAAGGGCCGCGTGGAGCTGTACCGCCCGCAGATGCAGCAGGACGTCGTCCGCAAGGCCGAGCTGGCCACCCGCCTGCGGGCCGCGCTGCACGACGGCGAGTTCGCGCTGCTGCACCAGCCGGTGGTGGCCCTGGCGGACGGCCGGATCACGTCGGTCTGCGCCCAGGCGCGCTGGCGTTCCTCGCAGGGAGTGCTGTTCACCCCCGCCGAGTTCGAGCGGGTGGCCGAGGACGGCGACAAGACCGCCGAACTCGACCGCTGGGTGCTCCAGGAGGCGGTCGAGCAGGCCGCCGAGCGGGCCGCCGCGGGCCTGACCGCACCGGTGGCCGTCCGTATCGGCGCCCGCCGGCTGCTGGACCGCTCCATGCCGCTGGGCTCGGTGGAGGCCCTGCTGACCCGGCACGGGCTGCCGCCCGGCGCCCTGGTGATCGAGCTGGCCGACATCGACCCCCGGCTCGGTCTGGAGGAGCTGGAGCGCCGGCTGAACGCGCTCAAGCGGGTCGGCGTACGGATCGCGCTCGACGGCTTCGGCAGCGGCTACGCGGCCATCACGGCGCTGCGCAGACTCCCGGTCGACGTGCTGAAGCTCGACCGCAGTCTGGTCGAGGGCGTCGTCGAGTCCGCGCGGCTCCACAAGATCACCAGCGGTCTGCTCCGCATCGCCACCGACCTCGGGCTGAAGTCCGTGGCCGGCGGGGTCGACCTGCCGGAGCAGGTCGTCGCCCTGCGCGCGATGGGCTGCACACACGGGCAGGGCATGGCCTTCTCCGGGCCGCTGGACGAGTACCGGCTGCGCAGGGCCCTCGCCACCGGCCGCTATCCGGTGCCGCACGGCCCGGCCGAGCCGGCCTTCGCGGGCGGCACGGGCGCCCCGGGCGGCGTGTACACCAAAGGGGTGACCGGCAGCGTGACCAGCTCAGTCCCGGCCGTTCTCGGTGGTGGCACGGCACTGCGCTCACATAATGAGACTCCCGTCCCACCCACTTGACAGTGAGTGCGTGCCGGGGGGAGGGTCAGTTCCATGCGCACCCGAATTCTCGTACTTGGACAGCGCGTCGGCTGAAGCCGAGCCTCGAATGCTCGGCGACCCACCACCCGGCGCGCTCCCCTCGCTTGCCTTTCGGCACGAGGGGTTTTTTGTTGCACCAGCACCTGTCGAGTCCCGCTCGCACAGCCCGCGAACACCGTACAAACCTCGCAAAAACCCTCAGCATCGAGAAGAGAATGCCGATGACCGAGCAGGCCACCGGGGCCCATCATCCGCAGCCGCGGCCCCGATCCGGAGGACAGCAGTCCGCCCCCGTCGAGCACGTCACGGGTGCGCAGTCCCTCATCCGCTCTCTCGAGGAGGTCGGCGCCGACACGGTATTCGGCATTCCCGGCGGGGCCATTCTTCCGGCGTACGACCCGCTGATGGACTCCGGCAAGGTGCGTCACGTCCTGGTCCGCCACGAGCAGGGTGCCGGCCACGCGGCCACCGGCTACGCGCAGGCCACCGGCAAGGTCGGCGTCTGCATGGCCACCTCCGGTCCCGGCGCCACCAACCTGGTCACCCCGATCGCCGACGCCCACATGGACTCCGTCCCGCTGGTCGCGATCACCGGCCAGGTCGCCTCCAAGGCGATCGGCACCGACGCCTTCCAGGAGGCGGACATCGTCGGCATCACCATGCCGATCACCAAGCACAACTGGCTGGTCACCAAGGCCGAGGACATCCCCCGGGTGATCGCGCAGGCGTTCCACGTCGCCTCCACCGGCCGCCCCGGCCCGGTCCTGGTCGACATCGCCAAGGACGCCCTCCAGGCGAAGACCACCTTCTCCTGGCCGCCCGCCATGGACCTGCCCGGCTACCGCCCGGTGACCAAGCCGCACGCCAAGCAGATCCGCGAGGCCGCCAAGCTGATCACCGCCGCCAAGCGGCCCGTCCTCTACGTCGGCGGCGGCGTCCTGAAGGCCCGGGCCACCGCCGAGTTGAAGGTCCTCGCCGAACTGACCGGAGCGCCCGTCACCACCACCCTGATGGCGCTCGGCGCGTTCCCCGACAGCCACCCGCTGCACGTGGGAATGCCGGGCATGCACGGTGCGGTCACCGCCGTCACCGCGCTGCAGAAGGCCGACCTGATCGTCGCCCTCGGCGCCCGCTTCGACGACCGCGTCACCGGCAAGCTGGACAGCTTCGCCCCGTACGCCAAGATCGTCCACGCCGACATCGACCCCGCCGAGATCGGCAAGAACCGCGCCACCGACGTGCCGATCGTCGGGGACGCCCGCGAGGTCATCGCCGACCTGATCCAGGCGGTGCAGAAGGAGCACGGCGAGGGCAACAAGGGCGACTACAGCGCCTGGTGGAAGGACCTGTCCCGCTGGCGCGAGACCTACCCGCTCGGCTACGACCAGCCCGAGGACGGCTCCCTGTCCCCGCAGCAGGTCATCGAGCGCATCGGGCAGCTCGCGCCGGAGGGCACGATCTTCGCGGCGGGCGTCGGCCAGCACCAGATGTGGGCCGCGCACTTCATCCAGTACGACAAGCCCGCCACCTGGCTGAACTCCGGCGGCGCCGGAACCATGGGCTACGCCGTCCCGGCCGCCATGGGCGCCAAGGCCGGCGCGCCCGGCCAGGCCGTCTGGGCGATCGACGGCGACGGCTGCTTCCAGATGACCAACCAGGAGCTGGTCACCTGCGCGCTGAACAACATCCCGATCAAGGTCGCCGTGATCAACAACGGCGCCCTCGGGATGGTCCGCCAGTGGCAGACCCTGTTCTACAACCAGCGCTACTCCAACACCGTGCTGCACTCCGGCCCGGACGACGTCAACCCGGAGGCCCGGGGCACCCGCGTCCCCGACTTCGTCAAGCTGTCGGAGGCCATGGGCTGCCACGCGATCCGCTGCGAGGACCCCGCCGACCTCGACAAGGTGATCGAGGAGGCGAACTCGATCAACGACCGTCCGGTCGTCATCGACTTCATCGTCCACGAGGACGCGATGGTCTGGCCGATGGTCGCCGCCGGTACCTCCAACGACGAGATCATGGCCGCCCGGGACGTCCGCCCCGACTTCGGCGACAACGAAGACGACTGAGCGAGAGAGACCGAAGAGATCATGTCCAAGCACACGCTCTCCGTCCTGGTGGAGAACACACCGGGCATCCTCGCCCGGATCGCGGCCCTGTTCTCCCGCCGCGGCTTCAACATCGACTCCCTCGCCGTCGGCGTCACCGAGCACCCCGACATCTCCCGCATCACCATCGTGGTGAACGTCGAGGACCTGCCGCTGGAGCAGGTGACCAAGCAGCTCAACAAGCTGGTCAACGTGCTCAAGATCGTCGAGCTGGAGCCGTCGCAGGCGGTTCAGCGCGAACTCGTTCTGGTGAAGGTGCGCGCCGACAACGAGACGCGCTCCCAGATCGTCGAGATCGTCCAGCTGTTCCGCGCCAAGACCGTCGACGTCTCCCCGGAGGCCGTCACCATCGAGGCCACCGGCAGCAGCGACAAGCTGTCCGCCATGCTCAAGATGCTGGAGCCGTACGGCATCAAGGAACTCGTCCAGTCCGGCACGATCGCCATCGGCCGCGGCGCCCGCTCCATCACGGACCGCTCGCTGCGCGCCCTGGACCGCAGCGCCTGATCCGGTGTCCGGGCGGCCGGCGCCCCCGGCCCGGCCGCCCGTATTCCGAGACCCCGAACCCTCCCTTCCCCGCACCGTCATACGGTGGGAAGCAACACCTGTACTCCCGAGGAGAGAACCCAAAGTGGCCGAGCTGTTCTACGACGCCGACGCCGACCTGTCCATCATCCAGGGCCGCAAGGTCGCGGTCATCGGTTACGGCAGCCAGGGCCACGCCCACGCCCTGTCGCTGCGCGACTCCGGCGTCGACGTGCGCGTCGGTCTGCACGAGGGCTCCACGTCCAAGGCCAAGGCCGAGGAGCAGGGCCTGCGCGTGGTGAGCCCGTCGGAGGCCGCCGCCGAGGCCGACGTCATCATGATCCTGGTCCCGGACCCGATCCAGGCCCAGGTCTACGAGGAGCACATCGCCCCCAACCTCAAGGACGGCGACGCCCTGTTCTTCGGCCACGGCCTGAACATCCGCTACGGGTTCATCAAGCCCCCGGCCTGCGTGGACGTCTGCATGGTCGCCCCGAAGGGCCCGGGCCACCTGGTCCGCCGCCAGTACGAGGAGGGCCGCGGCGTGCCCTGCATCGCCGCCGTCGAGCAGGACGCCTCCGGCAACGCCTTCGCGCTGGCCCTCTCCTACGCCAAGGGCATCGGCGGCACCCGCGCCGGCGTCATCAAGACGACCTTCACCGAGGAGACCGAGACCGACCTGTTCGGCGAGCAGGCCGTGCTCTGCGGCGGTACCGCGGCGCTGGTCAAGGCGGGCTTCGAGACGCTGACCGAGGCCGGCTACCAGCCGGAGATCGCCTACTTCGAGTGCCTGCACGAGCTGAAGCTGATCGTCGACCTCATGTACGAGGGCGGCCTGGAGAAGATGCGCTGGTCGATCTCCGAGACCGCCGAGTGGGGCGACTACGTCACCGGCCCGCGCATCATCACCGACGCCACCAAGGCCGAGATGAAGAAGGTTCTCGCCGAGATCCAGGACGGCACGTTCGCCAAGAACTGGATGGACGAGTACCACGGTGGTCTGAAGAAGTACAACGAGTACAAGAAGCAGGACTCCGAGCACCTGCTGGAGACCACCGGCAAGGAGCTGCGCAAGCTCATGAGCTGGGTCGACGAAGAGGCGTAGGTCTCGAGGGCCGGGGGCCGGAGCGATGTTGCTCCGGCCCCTTCGGCGAACCCGGGGCAACGCCGTGGACAACGGCGTTGTCCACCCCGTCCAGCCACGGACGGGTGATCCTTCCGCAGAGGCGCAAGACGACCCGCCCCGCGCCACTAGACTGCTGAACAACAAACGCGTCAGGCCCACAGCGTCGTGCGTCTTCCACGCGGCTAGCCCCTCCACCGCCAGCGGCCGTCGGGACGGCCGTCCGCATTGGACATGTGAGGACTCACGTGAGCTCGTACCCCAGTCAAAAAGCTACGGTACTCATTGCTGAAGAGCTGTCGCCCGCCACCGTGGACGCGCTTGGCCCGGACTTCGAGATCCGCCGGTGCAACGGCGCGGACCGCGCCGAACTGCTCCCCGCCATCGCCGACGTGGACGCGATCCTGATCCGCTCGGCCACCAAGGTCGACGCCGAGGCGATCGCCGCCGCGAACAAGCTCAAGGTCGTCGCGCGAGCCGGCGTCGGCCTGGACAACGTGGACGTCTCCGCCGCCACCAAGGCCGGTGTGATGGTCGTCAACGCCCCCACCTCGAACATCGTGACCGCCGCCGAACTGGCCTGCGGTCTGGTCCTCGCCACCGCCCGCAACATCCCGCAGGCCAACGCCGCGCTGAAGAACGGCGAGTGGAAGCGCAGCAAGTACACCGGCGTCGAGCTGGCCGAGAAGACCCTCGGCGTCGTGGGTCTGGGCCGGATCGGCGCCCTCGTCGCGCAGCGCATGTCCGCCTTCGGCATGAAGGTCGTCGCCTACGACCCCTACGTGCAGCCCGCGCGGGCCGCGCAGATGGGCGTCAAGGTGCTGTCGCTGGACGAGCTGCTCGAGGTCTCCGACTTCATCACCGTCCACCTGCCCAAGACCCCCGAGACCCTCGGTCTGATCGGCGACGAGGCGCTGCGCAAGGTCAAGCCGAGCGTCCGCATCGTCAACGCCGCGCGCGGCGGCATCGTCGACGAGGAGGCGCTGTACTCGGCGCTGAAGGAGGGCCGCGTCGCCGGCGCCGGCCTGGACGTGTACGCCAAGGAGCCGTGCACCGACTCGCCGCTGTTCGAGTTCGACCAGGTCGTCTGCACCCCGCACCTCGGCGCCTCCACCGACGAGGCGCAGGAGAAGGCCGGTATCGCGGTGGCGCGGTCGGTGCGCCTGGCGCTCGCCGGTGAGCTGGTCCCCGACGCGGTCAACGTCCAGGGCGGCGTCATCGCCGAGGACGTCAAGCCGGGCCTGCCGCTCGCCGAGCGTCTGGGCCGGATCTTCACCGCGCTGGCCGGCGAGGTCGCCGTCCGCCTCGACGTCGAGGTCTACGGCGAGATCACCCAGCACGACGTGAAGGTGCTGGAGCTCTCGGCGCTCAAGGGCGTCTTCGAGGACGTCGTCGACGAGACGGTGTCCTACGTCAACGCCCCGCTGTTCGCCCAGGAGCGCGGTGTCGAGGTGCGCCTGACCACCAGCTCCGAGTCCGCCGACCACCGCAACGTGGTCACCGTGCGCGGCACCCTGGCGAGCGGCGAGGAGGTGTCGGTCTCCGGCACGCTGGCCGGCCCCAAGCACGTCCAGAAGATCGTCGCGGTCGGTGAGTACGACGTCGACCTGGCGCTCGCGGAGCACATGGTCGTCCTGCGCTACGAGGACCGTCCCGGTGTCGTCGGCACCGTCGGCCGCATCCTCGGCGAGGCGGGCATCAACATCGCCGGCATGCAGGTCGCCCGTGCGACGGTGGGCGGCGAGGCGCTGGCCGTGCTGACCGTCGACGACACGGTGTCCTCCGGGGTGCTGGGCGAGCTCTCCGCGGAGATCGGGGCCACGTCGGCCCGGTCGGTCAACCTGGTCTGAGCGACCGTCTCCCCGGGGCATCGCCCCGCCCCCCGTTCAGCCTGAACGGGGGGCGGGGCGTTTTCCGTGCGCGTCGAAGAGGCCGCCGCTAAAGACGGTGCGCCTTGAGCGCCATGTGCAGCAGCAGCCGGTCCTCCCCGTCGTCCAGGTCCAGGCCGGTGAGCTGCTCGACCCGGCCCAGGCGGTAGTACAGGGTCTGGCGGTGCACGCCCAGTGCGGCGGCCGTGCGGCCGGCCTGCCCGGCGCAGTCGAGGTACACCTCGGCGGTGCGGGCCAGCTCCCGGTGGGCGGGGGAGAGCAGGGACCGTACGGCGGGGTCGTGGGCCGCCTCCGCAGGCAGCGCCGTGAGCAGGCGGAACGGGCCGATCGACGCCCACTCGGCGACCGGGCCGAACCTGCGCTCCGCCAGCGCGGCCCGCGCCGCCGCCGACGCCTCCCGCCAGGCCGCCCCCAGCTCCGCGAGCCCGGTGCGGGCCGCGGCGATCCCGGCCGCCGGCTCCCCGCCCGGAGCACCGCCGAGACCGCGGGCCCGCTCCAGCAGCCGCCCAGCCGCCGTGGTCGCCGGGGTCGGCACGTCCGCCGAGCGCAGCCGGACCAGCAGGGCCAGACACTGCGAGGCGGACCCCCAGGGCAGCGTGCACAGCGCCGTCGCCCCCGGCACCGTACGCACCGACGGCGCGTCGTCCGGGTCGGCGGACGGCCACGGGGCCACGCAGACAACCGTGTGGAGCACGTCCCCGCGGGGGCCCAGGGCGGTGCGCAGCTCGGCGACGGCCATGTCCCGCTGCCAGCCCCGCTCGGCGGTGAGCACCGCGCGCAGCTCCCGGCTGAGGTCGGCGCCGTGCTGGGCCTCGTCCGCGAGCAGTGCGCCGATCCGGGCGGTGACCTCCATCGCCGCGGTCAGCTGCCGCTCGTTCGGACCAGGGTCGGTGTCCAGGAGCCACACGTAGCCGAGGACGACACCCCGATGGCGTACCGGCAGACAGATCCGGCCCCGGTACACCCCGGCCTCCGGCGTCGGCGGGATGCGGACCGGACCGGTGGCGCGGGTGATGCCGAAGCCCTCGAACCAGGAGCGGACCGCCGCCGTGGACCGCCGGGTCAGGATCGAGCGGGTGCGCACCGGGTCCAGGGCCGACGGATCGAGGTCGCCCTCGCTGTCGTAGGCGCCGAAGGCGATCAGCTCGAAGTCGCGGCTCTCCAGCGTCGCGGGGGCGCCCAGCAGCTGGGACAGCTCGTCGACCAGCTCCTGGTAGTCACCTGCGAAATCCGACGTCACCCGGGCATTCTGCCGCATAAGCGCGCGGCCTTCATACATCTGTCTGAGATCTGTGGCACGGATGCGTGACAGCTGTCGATGGCCGACGATCGGAGCCATCCTTAGGTTTCACGGTGGTTCTCCGTGCCGTTCCCGAAACGTCGGGACGCGGCCTTGTGTTGCTTGGTAAGTGGAGGTGCCCCGTGCTGGGTCCCGTGATTCTCGCCGCGTCGCGCAGCGACCGGATGCGACGCCTGGTCTCGGCGGCTCCCGTGACCAAACAGGTCGTCGACCGCTTCATCCCCGGCGAGACCGTGGACGAGATCCTGCCGATCATCCGGGACCTCACCGACCAGGGCCTGGAGCTGACGATGGACGTCGTCGGCGAGGACATCACCACCCCCGAGCAGGCCGAGGCCGCCCGCGACGCCTACCTGGAGCTGATCGACCGGCTGGGGCCGCTCGGGCTCGGCACGCGCGCGGAGATGTCCGTCAAGCTGTCGATGTTCGGCCAGGCGCTGGACGGCGGGCACCAGCTGGCGTTGAAGAACGTCCGCCCGGTCGTCGAGGCCGCCGCCGGGATCGGCACCACGGTCACCCTCGACGCCGAGGACCACACCACCCTCGACTCGATGTTCGCCATCCACGAGGAGCTGCGCAAGGACGTCCCGCAGACCGGCTGCGTCATCCAGTCGTACCTCTTCCGCACCGAGGCCGACGCGCGCCGCCTCGCCGAGAGCGGCAGTCGCGTACGGTTGGTGAAGGGCGCCTACAAGGAGCCCGCCGAGGTCGCCTACCAGCAGAAGCACGAGATCGACAAGGCGTACGTCCGCATCCTGAAGACGCTGATGGAGGGCGAGGGCTACCCGATGATCGGGTCCCACGACCCGCGTCTGATCTCCATCGCGCAGGAGCTCGCCCACCGCGCCGGGCGAAAGCTCGACGAGTACGAGTTCCAGATGCTGTACGGCATCCGCAGCGACGAGCACCTGCGGCTCGCCGCCGAGGGCCACCGGATGCGCGTCTACACGGCCTACGGCACCGACTGGTACGGCTACTTCATGCGCCGTCTGGCGGAGAAGCCGGCGAACCTGCAGTTCTTCGTCCGCTCGATGGTCACCAAGGGCTGAGCCGCCCGCACCACGCTCGCAAGACCGCTCAACTCAAGGAGTACGGAACCCATGGACGCTGTGACCCAGGTCCCCACCCCCGTCAACGAGCCGGTGCACGGCTACGCCCCCGGTACCCCGGAACGCGCTCGCCTGGAGATGAAGCTCCGGGAACTCGCCGACAACCCGATCGACCTGCCCTGCACCATCGGCGGCGAGAAGCGGATGGGCGGCGGCGAGCGCTTCGACGTCGTGCAGCCGCACAACCACAAGGCCCGCCTGGGCACGTACGGCAACGCCACCCAGCAGGACGCGCAGGACGCCATCGACGCCGCCCTGGCCGCGGCCCCCGCCTGGCGCGCGATGTCCTTCGACGACCGCGCGGCGATCATCCTGCGCGCCGCCGACCTGCTCTCCGGCCCGTGGCGCGAGACGCTGGCCGCCTCCACCATGCTCGGCCAGTCCAAGACCGCCCAGCAGGCCGAGATCGACACGCCCTGCGAGCTGATCGACTTCTGGCGGTTCAACGTCTCCTACGCCCGCAAGATCCTGGCCGAGCAGCCCCCGGCCAACTCTCCGGGCGTGTGGAACCGGCTGGACCACCGCCCGCTGGAGGGCTTCGTCTACGCCATCACGCCGTTCAACTTCAGCGCCATCGCGGGCAACCTGCCCACCGCCCCCGCGCTGATGGGCAACGTCGTGGTCTGGAAGCCGTCCCCGACCCAGACCCACGCCGCCGTGCTGCTGATGCAGCTGCTGGAGGAGGCCGGGCTGCCCAAGGGCGTCATCAACCTCGTCACCGGCGACGGCATCGAGGTCTCCGAGGTCGCCCTGGAACACCGCGACCTGGCGGGCATCCACTTCACCGGCTCGACCAAGACCTTCCAGTACCTGTGGAAGACGGTCGGCAACAACATCGAGAAGTACCGCACCTACCCGCGTCTGGTCGGCGAGACCGGCGGCAAGGACTTCCTGGTCGCCCACCCGTCGGCCGACCGCGCGGTGCTCAAGACCGCCCTGACCCGCGGTGCCTTCGAGTACCAGGGCCAGAAGTGCAGCGCCACCTCGCGCGCGTACATCCCGGCCTCCATCTGGAACTCCGGCTTCAAGGAGGAGTTCTGCGCCGAGGTCGACTACCTCACCATGGGTGACGTCACCGACCTGTCCAACTTCATGGGCGCCGTCATCGACGAGCGGTCGTTCGCCAAGAACAAGGCCGCCATCGACCGCGCCAAGGAGGACGAGGCCTGCACGATCGTCGCCGGCGGCAGCTACGACGACTCGGTCGGCTACTTCGTCCGCCCGACCGTCATCGAGTGCACCGACCCGGAGAACGAGGTGTTCCGCACCGAGTACTTCGGCCCGATCCTCGCCGTGCACGTCTACGAGGACGACCGGTACGACGAGATGCTGACCCAGATGGAGTCCGTCTCCGACTACGCCCTGACCGGCTCGGTCATCGCCAACGACCGCGCGGCGGTGGCGTACACGATGGAGAAGCTGCGCTACGCGGCCGGCAACTTCTACATCAACGACAAGTCGACCGGCGCCGTCGTCGGCCAGCAGCCCTTCGGCGGCGGCCGGGCCTCCGGCACCGACGACAAGGCCGGTGCCCCGCAGAACCTGATGCGCTGGACCCTGACCCGCGCCATCAAGGAGACGCTGGTCCCGCCGACCGACTACACCTACCCGCACATGGGCTGATCCCGGCGTGGGCCGACGCCCACCCCGGTCCCGGACGGGCCAGGTCTCCTCGACCTGGCCCGTCCGTATGTGCAGGTCAGGGCGGTGTGGCCGACCGCACTGTCTCAGATAGTAGGAAGTCCGAGTAATTGTGGAGACAGACGCCCTGCCCTCCCTTAGCTTTGTAGAAGTCGAACGTCTCGCTCCATCCAGCGAATGGCGGTCGTGAGCCGGGCCTCGCGCAGGCAACCCCTGCCGCCCGCCGCTCCCCGCCCCTTCCGGGGTTCCGCCCACGCCCATTAGGCGGTGGGGGAGTCTCTTCCGCACTCGACATTCCTCGAAGGAGTCGATCCCCCATGGCCGAGACGACCGTCCGCCGCCGCGTCCGTCACCTGACCCGCACCAGCGACGCCGACCGCAAGAACGCCGCCGCCGCCCTCCAGCGCGCCCTCGACCGCCGTGACAACGGCGGAGCCGGCGGCCAGTGACCCCTCGGCCACCGAGCCTGCGGTGTCCGCATGGCGGACACCGCATGTCATCCCCTGGGACGAGGAGTAGGGTGCGGCCATGTCTCGCAGCATCGATCTCGCAGTCATCCCCGGCGACGGCATCGGCCAGGAGGTCGTTACCGAAGGCCTGAAGGTCCTCTCCGCCGTGCTTCCGCAGGATGTGAAGCTGGAGACCAAGGAGTACGACTTCGGCGCCCAGCGGTACCACGCCACCGGTGAGACCCTCACCGACGCCGACCTCGACGTCCTGAAGCGGCACGACGCCATCCTGCTCGGCGCGATCGGAGACCCGTCGGTGCCGTCCGGCGTCCTGGAGCGCGGCTTCCTGCTCAAGCTCCGCTTCGCCTTCGACCACCACGTCAACCTCCGCCCGAGCAAGCTGCTCCCGGGCGTCGCGACCCCGCTGGCCGGCCAGCCCGCGATCGACTTCGTCGTGGTCCGGGAGGGCACCGAGGGCCCGTACACCGGCAACGGCGGCACCATCCGCAAGGGCACCCCCCACGAGGTCGCCACCGAGGTGTCCGTCAACACCGCCTACGGTGTCGAACGCGTCGTCCGCGACGCCTTCGCCCGCGCGCAGGCCCGCCCGCGCAAGAAGCTCACGCTGGTCCACAAGAACAACGTGCTGACCTTCGCGGGCCACCTGTGGACGAACGTCTTCAACCAGGTGGCCGAGGAGTATCCCGAGGTCACCACCGACTACATCCACGTCGACGCGGCGACGATCTACCTCGTCACCGACCCGGGCCGCTTCGACGTGATCGTCACCGACAACCTCTTCGGCGACATCATCACCGACCTCGCCGCGGCCGTCTCCGGCGGCATCGGCGTCGCCGCGAGCGGGAACATCAACCCCTCCGGCGAGTTCCCGTCCATGTTCGAGCCCGTGCACGGCTCGGCCCCGGACATCGCCGGCCAGGGCAAGGCCGACCCGACCGCCACGGTCCTGTCCGTCGCCCTGCTGCTGCGCCACCTCGGCCTCGACGCCGAGGCCGCCCGCATCGAGGACGCGGTCGCCGCCGACCTCGGTGAGCGGGTGGGCAAGCCGGCCCGCAGCACCGCGGAGATCGGCGACGCGCTCGCCGTACGAGTAGCCGGCTGACACCCGCCGCGCCACTCGATCGACAACCAATCGAAGCCGTCGGGTTCCAGAAACAAGGCGCCCGGCGGCTTTCACCTGTCTCCGCCGGGTGCGACCATCGATTTCCCGGGACGCATTCACCCCGTTTCAGCCGTCGGGGTCCGCGCGCGATAATCGGACGCGGAGCCGCCGTATGAGGGAATGCTCGGACGTCCTAGCACTGGCCACCGGCCGTACGGGCGTGAGCGCGGCCCGTCACGACTACCGGTGAAGGACATCTATCCATGACGACGCCCACGATCGAGCTGAAGCCCTCCGCCCACCCGCTCTCGGACGCCGAGCGCGGGAGGATCCTGGCGAATCCCGGGTTCGGCCGCCACTTCACCGACCACATGGTGACGATCAAGTGGACCGAGGGCCGCGGCTGGCACGACGGACAGCTCGTCCCGTACGGCCCGCTCTCCCTCGACCCGGCCACCATGGTCCTGCACTACGCGCAGGAGATCTTCGAGGGGCTGAAGGCCTACCGCCGGCCCGACGGGACCGTCGCCACCTTCCGCCCGGAGAAGAACGCCCAGCGCTTCCAGGCCTCCTCGCGCCGGCTCGGCATGCCGGAGCTGCCGGTGGAGACCTTCATCGAGGCGTGCGACGCGCTGGTGAAGCAGGACCAGGCCTGGGTTCCGGCGCACGGCGGCGAGGAGTCCCTCTACCTGCGCCCGTTCATGGTCGCCACCGAGGTCGGCCTCGGCGTGAAGCCCGCCAACGAGTACCTCTTCATCGTCATCGCCTCCCCGGCCGGCGCCTACTTCCCCGGCGGTGTCAGGCCGGTCTCCATCTGGGTCTCCGAGGACCGCGTCCGCGCCGTCCCGGGCGGCATGGGCGACGCCAAGACCGGCGGCAACTACGCCGCGTCCCTGCTCGCCCAGGCCGAGGCCGCCGCCAAGGGCTGCGACCAGGTCTGCTACCTCGACGCCGTCGAGCACCGGTGGGTCGAGGAGCTGGGCGGCATGAACCTGTACTTCGTGTACGGCGACCGGATCGTCACCCCGTCCCTCACCGGCTCCATCCTGGAGGGCGTCACCCGCGACTCCCTGCTCACCGTCGCCCGCGACCTCGGCTACCGGGCCGAGGAGGGCCGGGTCTCGGTCGAGCAGTGGCAGCGGGACGCGGAGAACGGCAGCCTCACCGAGGTCTTCGCCTGCGGTACGGCCGCCGTCATCACCCCGGTCGGCACCGTCAAGCGGGCCGGCGCCGAGTGGCAGCAGAGCGGGGGCGAGCCCGGCGAGGTCACGATGCGGCTGCGGCAGGCCCTGCTGGACATCCAGCGCGGTACGGCGGAGGACAAGCACGGGTGGATGCACCAGCTGGGGTAGGTCCCCGGTGCCGGTGCGGGCGTCGCCGGGGGCTCCCGCCCCCGGATCGCCGGCCCGGTCTAGACGACCTCGTCCTCGAGCGCCGGGCGGGTCGGGTCGGGCGCACCCGGGCTTCGCCGCACGGAGCCCGGCGTCCACAGCAGGTACACCACGCCGCCGACCAGCCCTGACAGCAGGAAGCTGCAGTCCACCCCGCCGGTCAGCGCCAGCAGCGGGCCCTCGTACGACGGCAGGGACACCGCCAGGACGCCGACGACCGCGCCGGCCGCCCAGGAGACCGTCGCCGGGATGTTCCAGCCCGCGGAGTACCAGTAGACGCCGCCCCGCGCGCGGCGGTTGAAGACCTGGAGCGCGTCGGCGTCGTACTCCCCGCCGCAGCGGGCGAAGCCGATCAGCGTGATCACCGCCCACGGCGTGCCGATCGCGGTCAGCAGCAGCACGAAGGACGTCATGGCGGACTGCGCGTCCCAGGCGTAGTGCCCGAAGAAGACGCAGCCGGTGGCGACCACGGCGACCGTGTACGTCGCCCGGGCGCGGGAGACGCGCGGCACGATGGCGTCCAGGTCCAGGCCCATCGAGTACAGCATCAGCCCCGCGTTGCCGACCGAGCCCGCCGAGGCGGCGAGCAGCAGCGGCACCAGGTACCAGGCGGGGGAGGCGTCGACCAGCGGACCGGCGTAGTCGAGCGCGGCGCGGGCGGCGTAGGAGGTGAAGGTGCCGAACAGCTGCGGCACCAGCAGGCCCAGCATCAGCCCCAGCCAGGTCGCGTGCAGCACCCGGCGGGAGGAGTGGCGGGCGGGGGAGATGTAGCGAGTGTAGTCGCCCAGGAGGGTGATGAAGGCGATCGGGCCGGAGAGCCCGGCGGCCACCGCCGCAAGCAGCCAGGTCGGCCAGAACCCGCCCAGCAGATAGCCGCCGGCCTCCGGCAGCGCGGCGGTGGTGAAGTCCGGGGCGTAGGCGATCACGCCGAGCACCAGCAGGGCGGTCATGCCGAAGGCCAGGACCCGGGACATGGCGAGCAGCACCCGGTAGCCGTACACCGCCGCGACGACCGTCGCCGCGGCCAGCAGACCGTAGACGAGCCCGTACGACAGATCGTTCTGCGGCATTCCGGTCAGCCGGCCGAGCACGCTCAGCATCACGTCGCCGCCGATCCACACGGTCAGCGCCGTGTAGCCGAGGGCCAGCAGCAGACCGACCACCGAGCCGACCAGCCGGCCGCGCACGCCGAACTGGGCGCCCGACGAGGTCGACAGGTTGGTGCCGGTGCGCAGCGAGATCAGTGCCAGCGGTGCCGTGAACACCACACCGGCCACCGTGCCCGCCACCACGGCACTCACCGACGACCACCAGCCGAGGCCGAAGGACGGCGGCAGCCAGCCGAAGACGATCACGCCGAGGCAGAGGTTGGAGCCCAGCAGGATCGAGACGAGGTCCCGGGGCCCGCTGGTGCGTTCCGCTTCGGGAATGGTGTCGACTCCGCGCTGTTCGATCGGCATGGCTGGTCTCCTTCGACGGCTTGCAGAGTGGCTTGCAGAGTTATTGAGCGACGCTCAATGTGACCCTTCTCTTTCACCCACGTCAATGGTTGGCTTGCTCAGATCCCAGGTTTAGAGTGATGCTCTAACTCCGTCGACTGATGTCTGGTCGAGAGACCGCAAGGAGGTGACCGGCCGTGCGACTGACCCCCACCGAACGCGACCGGCTGCTGCTGTTCACGGCCGCCGAGCTGGCCCGGGCCCGCAGGGCGCGCGGCCGGCGGCTCAACGTCCCCGAGGCCACGGCGCTGATCGCCGACACCGTCTGCGAGGCGGCCCGCGACGGCGCCCGGCTCGCCGAGGCGATCGAGGCGGCCCGGTCCGTGCTCGGCCCGGACGACGTGCTGCCGGGCGTCGCCGACGTGGTCACCGAGGTGCACGTCGAGGCGGTCTTCGACGACGGCTCCCGGCTCGCGGTGGTCTCCGACCCGATCGGCGGCGGCTCACTGGCCGAGCAGGCGCCGGGCGCGCTGCTGCCGGGCCCGGACCACGACGAGCCCGAGGCGGCGGTGCGGATCCCGGTCACCAACACCGCCTCCGTGCCCGTCTCGGTCACCTCCCACTTCCACTTCTTCGAGGCCAACCCGCGCCTCGACTTCGACCGCGAGCGGGCCTACGGCATGCGCCTGGCCGTGCCCGCCGGGTCCTCGGTCCGCTTCGGCCCGGGGGAGAGCCGCGAGGTCGGTCTCGTGCCGATCGGCGGGCGGCGGGTCGCGATCGGCTTCGCCGGTCTGGTCGACGGGCCGCTGGACACGCCGGGCGCCAAGGAGGAGGCGCTGCGCCGGGCCGCGGCCTGCGGATACCTGGGGGTCACGGCGGAGCCCGGTGCGGTCACGGCGGAAGGAGACGAGCGATGAGCCGCTCGAAGGGACGGGAGATCAGCGAGTCGATCCACATCGACCCGCACGCCTACGCCGCCACCCACGGCCCCCGCGCCGGCGACCGGGTCCGCCTCGGCGACTCGGGCCTGGTGATCCGCGTCGAGTCCGACTCCCAGCACTACGGCGACGAGTTCCTCGCCGGGTTCGGCAAGACCGCCCGCGACGGACTGCACCTCAAGGCCGCCGCCGTCCGCGAGACCTGCGACGTCGTGATCAGCAACGTCGTGGTGATCGACGCGGCGCAGGGCATCCGGAAGGTGTCGATCGGCATTCGCGAGGGCCGGATCTGCGGCATCGGCCGGGCGGGGAACCCCGACACCCTCGACGGCGTCGACGTCGTGGTCGGCACCGGTACCTCCATCGTGTCCGGCGAGGGGCTCATCGCCACCGCCGGGGCCGTGGACACCCACGTCCACCTGCTGTCGCCGCGCATCATGGAGGCCTCGCTCGCCTCCGGCGTGACCACGGTGATCGGGCAGGAGTTCGGCCCGGTCTGGGGCGTCGGCGTCAACTCGCCCTGGGCGCTGAAGCACGCGTTCGGCGCGTTCGACGCCTGGCCCGTCAACATCGGCTTCCTGGGCCGGGGGTCCTCGTCCCACGAGGCGCCGCTGATCGAGGCGCTGGCCGAGGGCGGCGCGTCCGGTTTCAAGGTGCACGAGGACATGGGCGCCCACACGCGCGCCCTGGACACCGCCCTGCGCGTCGC
Organism: Streptomyces hamibioticus; assembly: GCF_047946815.1. Lineage (NCBI taxonomy): Bacteria > Bacillati > Actinomycetota > Actinomycetes > Kitasatosporales > Streptomycetaceae > Streptomyces > Streptomyces hamibioticus. The sequence continues at coordinate 2,171,211 of NZ_JBKKQY010000001.1, read as the reverse complement.
CGAGGAGCACGACGTCCAGGTCGCCCTGCACAGCGACGGCCTCAACGAGTGCCTGTCGGTGGAGGACACCCTGCGTGTCCTGGAGGGCCGCACCATCCACGCCTTCCACATCGAGGGCTGCGGCGGCGGGCACGTCCCGAACGTGCTGAAGATGGCCGGCGTCCCCAACGTCATCGGTTCCTCCACCAACCCCACCCTGCCCTTCGGCCGGGACGCCGTCGCCGAGCACTACGGCATGATCGTCTCCGTCCACGACCTGAAGCCGGAGCTGCCGGGCGACGCCGCCATGGCCCGCGACCGCATCCGCGCCGGGACGATGGGCGCCGAGGACGTGCTGCACGACCTGGGCGCGATCGGCATCACCTCCTCCGACGCGCAGGGCATGGGCCGGGCCGGCGAGACCGTGCGCCGTACCTTCGCCATGGCCGGGAAGATGAAGGCCCAGTTCGGCGCCGACGGGGACGACGACAACGAGCGGGTCCTGCGGTACATGGCCAAGCTGACCGTCAACCCCGCCATCGCCCACGGCCTCTCGCACGAGGTCGGCTCCATCGAGGTGGGCAAGCTCGCCGACATCGTGCTGTGGCGGCCGGAGTACTTCGGCGCCAAGCCGCAGCTCGTGCTGAAGGCCGGCTTCCCGGCGTACGGCGTGGTCGGCGACCCCAACGCGGCCACCGACACCTGCGAACCCCTGGTGCTGGGACCGCAGTTCGGCTCGCACGGCGCCACGCCCGCCGAGATCTCCGTCGCCTTCGTCGCGCAGGCCGCCGTCGACCAGGGGCACGACACGATGCCCACCCGGCGCCGCCGGGTCGCCGTGCGCGGCACCCGCGGCATCGGACCGGCCGACCTGCGCCTGAACTCCCGTACCGGACAGGTCGACGTCGACCAGCGCACCGGTCTGGTCACCCTGGACGGCGACCCGCTGCGCTCCGACCCGGCCGACTCGGTCTCCCTCAACCGTCTGTACTTCCTCTGATCCTCACTTGATCGTCACTGACAAGGACCGCACATGTCTGCTGCCGCCGACGGCTTCCGCATGCCCCCCGAGTGGGCCCCGCACGAGCGCACCTGGATGGCCTGGCCGGGCCCCAACCCGACGTTCGAGGACCCCGAGGACCTGGCCGCCTCCCGGATCGCCTGGGCGTCGGTGGCCCGTGCGGTGCGCCGCTTCGAGCCGGTGACGGTGGTGTGCGGACCGGGCCAGTCGGCCGAGGCCCGGGCCCTCCTCGGCGACGACGTCGAGACGGTCGAGCGGGAGCTGGACGACGCCTGGATGCGCGACATCGGCCCGACCTTCCTGACCGACGGCCGCGGGGAACTCGCCGCCGTCGACTGGACGTTCAACGGCTGGGGCGCGCAGGAATGGGCCCGCTGGGACCACGACGCGAAGATCGGCGCGTATGTCGCCGACCTCGCGGGCGCCCGGACGTACACCTCGCCGCTGGTCAACGAGGGCGGCGGGATCCATGTCGACGGTGAGGGCACGGTGCTGCTCACGGAGACGGTCCAGCTCGGCCCCGAGCGCAATCCCGGCTGGACGAAGGAGCAGGTCGAGGCGGAGGTCCACGCCCACCTCGGCACCCGCAAGGCGATCTGGCTGCCGCGCGGCCTGACCGCCGACTACCCCCCGTACGGCTTCGGCACCCTCGGCCACGTCGACATCGTCGCCGCCTTCGCGGGCCCCGGCGTGGTCGTCGCCCACCACCAGCCGGACCCGGCCCACCCCGACCACGAGGTCACCAAGGAGTCCATCGGCATTCTCAAGGCCGCCACCGACGCCCGGGGCCGCCGCCTGGAGGTCGTCGAGGTCCCGGCCCCGACCGTCCTGGAGGCCGACGGCCACTGGGCCGACTACTCCTACATCAACCACTACGTCTGCAACGGCGGCGTCGTGCTCTGCGGCTTCGACGACCCGCGCGACGAGATCGCGGCCGGCATCTTCCGCCGCCTGTACCCGCAGCGGACGGTGACCCTGGTGGACGCGCGGACGATCTTCTCGGGCGGCGGCGGCATCCACTGCATAACCCAGCAGCAGCCGAAGGCGGCCGTCAGGTAGAACAGACGGGTGAACGTCCTGCTCTGCGCGTCCTGCGGCCACCGCCTCACCGGGCCGCTCCGGCCGCTGCCCGAAGTACCCGAACGCCCGGAGTACGACGGGCTGCCGAACCCGGACGGCTCGCGGCACGCCCCCTCCACCGTGCCGCTCGGCGGCTACGCGGTGGACCCCGAGCCGAGCGGGGCGCCGTACGAGCCGCACCCGGACCCGGACTGGGACGGCTCCACCTCCCCCGGCCTCGTCGTCTCGGACGAGGACGGCCGCACCCTGGTCTCCCGGGGCCCGCGCGGCACCCTGGTGCTGAACCCCGAGGACGCGCACGGGCGGACGTCCGGCAACCCGGACGTCCAGGAGGTGGGCTGCTGCGGAGCGCCGGGCATGGCGGGACCCAACCGGGTGTGCGGTGGCTGCGCGGCCGTGCTGGGGACGTGGCACAGCGAGTGCTACGGCCCGTACGAGCTGCGCCTCCTGCCCGACGCGGTCCGGGCGACGCCGGCATGAGCACTCCCGGCGCCCGCCGCCGCACCCCGGCCCCGCCCCGCGAGACGGTCCTCGCCGCCGCCATGGAGATGATCGCCGAGCGCGGTCTGGAGCAGCTCACCATGGCGGCGCTCGGGCGCACCGTCGGCATGAGCAGCGGACACCTCCTCTACTACTTCCACTCCAAGGACGAACTGCTGCTCCAGACGCTGGAGTGGAGCGAGGGCCGGCTCGGTGCCGAGCGCGCCCGGCTGCTCACCCGGTCCGGCCCCGCCCGGGACCGCCTCGACGCCTACGTCGACCTGTACGTGCCCGACGGCCACCGCGACCCGCACTGGACACTGTGGCTGGAGGTGTGGAACCGCTCGCAGAACGCCGACGACGACGCCCGCGACCGGCAGGCCGCCATCGAGGGCGCCTGGCACCGCGACCTGGTCGCCCTGCTCGCCGAGGGCATCTCGCGCGGCGAGTTCCGCCCCGTGGACGCCGACCGATTCGCCGCCCGGCTGCGCGCCCTCCTCGACGGCTTCGCCATCCACGTGGCGATCGGCCTGCGCGGCACGGACCGGGAGCTGACCCTCGCGCACGTACGGGAGTTCCTCGCCGACAGCCTGCTGGCCGGGGGCCCGAGGGACCGCGGGGCCGAGACGGCCGACGGCCCGGAGGCCTGAAACAGACGCGTTCTGCTCGCATCCTGAGACGGACGGTGAGCACCGGGGCGGACTGTGCCAGACTGCCTCCGTGCTCTCGTTCGCCATGATTATTGGCAGCAGGCGCGCCGGTCCGCAGTGACCGCCACGTACGACCAGGTACGGGCGGACACCGTCGTCCTCGACCCGCGCGCAGACCTCTCGCACCCGCGAGAGGTTTTTCTGTTTCCCGGCCCACCCCAAGCCGGGAGGAGAGCGCGAGGGATCATAGAAGGACGGTGGAGCCGGTCATTCCGGTAGACCGAGATCCAACACAGGAGCCTTCAGATCATGACCGCACCCAGCGAGCTCGACGATTCCTTCCACGTCTTCGACACCACGCTGCGCGACGGCGCGCAGCGGGAGGGCATCAACCTCACCGTCGCGGACAAGCTGGCCATCGCCCGGCACCTGGACGAGTTCGGCGTGGGGTTCATCGAGGGCGGCTGGCCCGGCGCGAACCCGCGGGACACCGAGTTCTTCGCCCGTGCCCGGCAGGAGATCGACTTCCAGCACGCCCAGCTGGTCGCCTTCGGCGCCACCCGCCGCGCCGGCGCGAAGGCCGCCGACGACCCGCAGGTCAGGGCGCTCCTGGAGTCGGGGGCGCCGGTGATCACCCTGGTCGCCAAGTCCCACGACCGGCACGTCGAACTCGCCCTGCGCACCACCCTCGACGAGAACCTGGAGATGGTCCGCGACACGGTCGCCCACCTCACCGAGCAGGGCCGCCGGGTCTTCGTCGACTGCGAGCACTTCTTCGACGGCTACCGCGCCAACCCGGAGTACGCCAAGGCGGTCGTCCGCACGGCCTCCGAGGCCGGCGCCGACGTCGTCATCCTGTGCGACACCAACGGCGGCATGCTCCCGGCGCAGATCCAGGCCGTGGTCTCCACGGTGCTCGCCGACACCGGCGCCCGGCTCGGCATCCACGCCCAGGACGACACCGGCTGCGCCGTCGCCAACACCCTCGCCGCCGTCGACGCGGGCGCCACCCACGTGCAGTGCACCGCCAACGGCTACGGCGAGCGGGTCGGCAACGCCAACCTGTTCCCGGTCGTGGCCGCGCTGGAGCTGAAGTACGGCAAGCAGGTGCTGCCCGAGGGGCGGCTGCGCGAGATGACCCGCATCTCGCACGCGATCGCCGAGGTCGTCAACCTCACCCCGTCCACCCACCAGCCCTACGTCGGCCTGTCCGCCTTCGCCCACAAGGCGGGCCTGCACGCCTCCGCGATCAAGGTCGACCCGGACCTGTACCAGCACATCGACCCCGAGCGGGTCGGCAACACCATGCGGATGCTGGTCTCCGACATGGCCGGCCGCGCCTCCATCGAGCTGAAGGGCAAGGAACTGGGCGTCGACCTCGGCGGCGACCGCGAGCTGGTCGGCCGGGTCGTCGAGCGGGTCAAGGAGCGGGAGCTGCAGGGCTACACCTACGAGGCCGCCGACGCCAGCTTCGAGCTGCTGCTGCGCGCGGAGGCCGAGGGCGGCCCGCTGCAGTACTTCCGGACCGAGTCCTGGCGCGCGATCGTCGAGGACCGCCCCGACGGCACCCACGCCAACGAGGCCACGGTGAAGCTGTGGGCCAAGGGCGAGCGCATCGTCGCCACCGCGGAGGGCAACGGTCCGGTCAACGCCCTGGACCGGGCGCTGCGCGTCGCGCTGGAGAAGATCTACCCGCAGCTCGCCAAGCTGGAGCTGGTCGACTACAAGGTCCGCATCCTGGAGGGCAAGCACGGCACCAGCTCCACCACCCGGGTGCTGATCTCCACGTCCGACGGCGTCGGCGAGTGGTCGACGGTGGGGGTGGCGGAGAACGTGATCGCCGCCTCCTGGCAGGCACTGGAGGACGCCTACGCCTATGGGCTGCTGCGGGCGGGTGTCGTACCGGCCGAATGACCCCGGCGGCGGCGGCCCGGGCCGCCGCCGCGTCCGGACAGCGTCCCGAGGGCCACACGAGTCGCCCCGGGGCGCTGCCTCTTTTCCTGTCCCTTTCCGGGCTATTCGGGTACTTTCGAATTATGAAGGGCACGATGGCACGGCTGCTCCGCCTCCTGATCGTGCCGGTCGCCGCCGCTCTGGCGGTTCTCACGGTCGGCGCGTCCGGTGCCCATGCGGCCACAGACCTGTCCAGGATCGCCGAGTCCCTGCGCGAGAGTCCCGTGTACGTGGACCCGGCCGCCTCCGACCTGCTGTCGCAGTCGGACGCCGAGGCGCTCGCCGACAAGATCGAGGGCGCCGACGAGCCGATCTTCGTCGCGGTCCTCCCGGCCGACTACCCGAAGCAGAACCTGTTCCAGAACCTCCGTACCGAAACCGGCATCACCGGCCTGTACGGCATCCGCCTCGGCGACCAGTTCGACGCGCGCGCCGACAGCGCCGTGCTCGGCCGCCAGGGCGTGAACAACCTGGTCGCGTCCGTCCAGGGCGCGGGCGACGTCAAGGCGCAGCTGAACGACTTCGTCGACAGCGCGCTGCGCAGCAACCTCGGCGGCACGGCCCCCAGCGGCTGGAGCGAGGGCTCGGGCGCCGACGGCGTCTCGGTCACCGGCCTGCTCACCACGGGTGCGCTGCTCGCCGCGGGCGGCGCCGGCGCCTACGCCGTCGTGCGCCGCAACCGCCGCCGTCACGAGGAGGCGCAGCGGGAGGCGCTGGAGAAGCTGCGGGTGGTCGTGGACGAGGACATCACCGCCTTCGGCGAGGAACTGGACCGCCTCGACTTCCACCCGGCCGAGCCGGGCGCCGACGACGCCATGCGCTCCGACTACGAACGTGCCCTCGACGCCTACGAGCAGGCCAAGACGGGGATGGCGGACGCCCGCAAACCGGAGGACGTGCGGCCGGTCACCCAGACGCTGGAGGATGGCCGCTTCTCGCTCGCCCAGCTCGCCGCCCGCCGCGAGGGACGCCCGCTGCCCGACCGCCGGCCGCCCTGCTTCTTCGACCCCCGGCACGGCCCTTCGGTCGCCGACGTCACCTGGACGCCGCCGAGCGGCGCCACCCGTGAGGTGCCGGTCTGCGCCGCCGACCGGGCCCGGCTGTCCGACGGACTCGAACCGATGGTCCGCGAGGTGGAGACCGCCTCCGGCCGCCGCCCCTACTGGGACGCGGGCCCGGCCTACGGCCCCTGGGCGGGCGGCTACTTCGGCGGCGGCCTGCTGCCCGCCCTGCTGGTCGGCACGATGCTCGGCAGCATGATGGCCACCCCGTCCTACGCGGCCGACTACGGCGCCGGCTACGGCGACTTCGGCGGCTACACCGGCGGTGACGTCTCCGGTGCCGACTTCGACTCGGGCGACTTCGGCGGAGGCTTCGGCGACTTCGGCGGCGGCGGTTTCGGCGGCGGTGACTTCGGCGGCGGCTTCTGACCGCCGGGGCCGCCCGCTTCTGCGGCGACGGCCCCGCGGGCCGGGTCACTCGCTGGTCTTGCGGGCCCTGGCCTGCGTGCCCCCGCGCGTGTGGACGTACAGCTGGCGCCGGTCGCCGACGTCGACCGGCTGGGGCAGCGGCAGCTCGTAGCGGACCGGCCTGGTGTGGTCGGCGAGCTGCCGGCGCGGGTTGTAGACCTGGTTGAACTTCCACAGCATGCGGGCGAAGTTGGTCTGCCCGTGCAGCAGGTTCCGGGCCAGCACCCGGCCCGCGCCGAACGCCGTGCGCAGCCCCAGGTGCTTGCGGTTGATCACGGCCTGGGTGCGGACCAGCTCCTCGTAGAAGCGCTCCAGCGGCAGCGTGGTGGGGACCACCGCGTGCTGGATGTCGAAGAGCCGGTAGTCGCGGGTGGTGAGCCGGCGCGACTCGGTGTGCCAGATCTCCGTACCGGGGTACGGCGTCATCACCGTGAAGTGGACGATCTCCGGGACGGACAGCGCGAACTCCCGCACGACGCGGAAGCGCTCCTCGTCCCAGGCCGGGTCGACGATCAGGTTGATGGCGACGTGGATGCCGAGGCGGCGGGCGGTCTCCAGCGCCTTGAAGTTCTCGTCCGGGCTGATCCGCTTGCGGAACAGGTCCAGTCCCTCGGCGTCGATGGCCTCCATCCCGAGGAACATGTAGCTCAGACCCAGCCGCGCCCACCGCTCGAACACCTCCGGGTGGCGCAGCAGGACGTCACTGCGCGTCTCCAGGTAGTACCGCTTGCGGATGCGCCGCCGCTCCACCTCGGCGGCGATGGCGTTGCCGTGCTCGGGCCGGATGAAGGCCACGTCGTCGACGATGAACACGTTGGGCTCACGGATTCTCGCCAGGTCCTCGGCCGCCGCCTCGGGGGACACCTTGCGGTAGCTGCGGCCGTAGAACGTCCACGCCGAGCAGAACGAGCAGTCCCACGGGCAGCCGCGCGTGAACTCGATCGAGGCGCACGGGTCCAGCTCGCCGATGAAGTAGCGGCGGCGGTTGCGCATCAGGTCCCGTGCCGGGAGCGGGGTGTCGATGCTGTGCAGCATCAGCGGCGCCGGCCCCCGGCCGACGGGCGTGACGACGCCGGGCACACCCTCCACCCCGCCGTCCCGCACCGCCGTCAGCAGCGGAGCCATCACCGGCTCCCCCTCGCCGCGGACCACCGCGTCCACCGCACCGGCCGCCTGCTCCAGCACCTCCTCGGCGACGAAGGAGACGCTGTGCCCGCCGAAGAAGACGAAGCAGCCCGGGACCTCCCGCTTCACCTCGGCGGCCAGCTCGATCGCCTCGGGGATGTTGGCCAGGTAGTTCAGCGAGACGCCGAGGGCCTGCGGCCGGAACGAGCGCACCTCGGCCCGCAGCTGTGCGGGCCCCAGCACCTGGAGGTCCACGACCCGGACGTCGTGCCCCGCCTCCCTGGCGGCCCCGGCCACTCGTTCGAGGCCCAGCGGTTCCAGCCGCAGGAAGATCTCGGAGTACATCAGGGCGCTGGGATGGACGAGCAGCACACGCATGGGTCACCTCGTCACGGGATCGGCGACGCACCGGAACGAAGGGGAACCGGAACGAACAGGACGTATGCCCTGCCTATCCGGGAAAGCGGAGCGGCGCACCCTCCATACCGCCGCCTGGCGCACCCCGTGGCCCCCAACGGTGGACGCACCGCACCGCCCCGGCGGCCGCCACCCGTCCGCCACGTACGGTCGCATCGGTTCCCGAGCGCCCGGACGGCGTGGTAGACGGCATGGACATGACCCCACTGTGGCCCGCCCGACGCCCCACCGTCCCGGCCCCCGACCGCAGGGCCCTGCCGGCCCGCCGTACCGTGCTCCTCGCCACCGCCCTGGCCGCCGGCCTCGCCCCGGTGCCGGGCACCCCCGCCCCGGCCGCCGCCGACCCCTACGACGTCCTCCGCCGGCGCTGGCTGGACCTCGCCCTCGGCACCGGCTACGACCCGGCCGAGGAGCCTTACGCCGCCCGGCTCGCCGAGACCGGCGAGCTGGCCCGCGGATTCCGCGCCGCCATGGCCCCGGCACCGGACTCCCTCTGGCCCGGCCACCCGTTCGACCCCCCGGCCGGCATCACCTTCAGCTACCACCGCCTGTGGACGATGACCCGGGCCTACGTCCAGCCGGGCACCGGTTCCACCGGCGACCAGGCCCTGCTCGCCGACCTCCTGCGCGGCCTCGACCACGTCTCCGCCACCGTCTACAGCCCCGCCACCACCCGGTACGGCAACTGGTGGGAATGGCAGATCGGCAGCCCCCGTCTGCTGATGGACATCACGGCCGCCCTGTACGACCACCTCGGCGCCGACCGCGTCGCCGCGGCCTGCGCGGCCGTCGACCACTTCGTCCCCGACCGCATGCTCGGTGACTACACCGGCACCTCCACCGGCGCCAACCGCGTCGACCTGTGCCGCTCCGTCGCCCTGCGCGGCATCCTCGGCCGGGCCCCCGCCAAGATCGCCCTGGCCCGGGACGCGCTCTCCCCGGTCTTCCCGTACGTCACCGAGGGCGACGGCCTCTACGCCGACGGCTCGTTCGTCCAGCACACATGGGTCGCCTATTCGGGGACGTACGGGCAGGTCATGCTGGACGGCCTCGGCCGCATCCTCACCCTCCTGGCCGGCTCCCCGTGGGAGGTCACGGACCCGAACCGGCAGATCGCCCTGGACAGCGTCGAACACGCCTACGCGCCGCTCATCCACGACGGACTGGTGATGGACTGCGTCAACGGACGCGCCATCAGCCGGGGTCTCCTCAAGAGCGACGACCGGCACGTCATGCGCAGCGACCACTACCACGGACAGCAGCTCATCGCGGCCATGGCGGTCCTCGCGGGCGGCGCGAGCGCGGCGGAACGGGAGCGCTGGCACGCGCGGATCAAGGGCTGGATCGAACGAGCCGCCGGTGAGGCGGTCCCGCCGATCCTGACGGCGCCCCAGTTCGGCGTCGCCGACCTGGCCCGGCTGCGCGCCGTCGCCGCCGCACCCGTCGAGGCCGCGCCCGAACCCGTCGGGCACCGCCTGTTCCCGGCCATGGACCGTGCCGTCCACCGCCGCCCCGGCTTCACCGCCGCCCTCGCCATGGCCAGCGACCGCATCGCCCACTACGAGTGCGGCAACGGCGAGAACCCGCGCGGCTGGCACACCGGCGCCGGAATGCTCTCCTGGTGGCCGACGGGACCCTCGGACCAGTACACCGACTGGTACTGGCCCACCGTCGACTGGTATCGCCTGCCCGGCACCACCGTCTCCACCCGGCGCCTCCCCGACCGGGCGGGCGGCGAATGGGGGGCGCCCAAGCCCGACGTGCGCTGGGTCGGCGGCACCACCGACGGCGAGTTCGCGGCGGTCGGACAGCACCTGAAGGGCCTGGGCTCCACCCTTCGGGCCCGCAAGTCCTGGTTCTTCCTCGCGGACTGCGTCGTCTGCCTCGGCGCCGGCATCAGCTGCGCGGACGGCGTCGGCGTCGAGACGGTCGTCGACAACCGCAACCTGGGGGAGGCCGGCACCAACGCCTTCGTCCGCGGCGCCGGCTGGGCGCACCTCGACGGCCACGGCGGCTGGATCGTCCTCGACGGCGACCTGCGCACCCTCCGCGAGGACCGCACCGGCGCCTGGTCCGACATCAACACCACCAGCACGTCCGAGCGCCGCACCCGCCGCTGGCAGACCCTCTGGATCGACCACGGCACCGACCCGGCGGACGCCGGCTACGCCTACGTCCTGCTGCCCGGCGCCGACCGCCGCACCGTCGCCCGGTACGCCGCCGACCGCCGCCGGCTGCGGATCCTCGCCAACGACTCCGGCCGCCAGGCGGTCGACGCCCCGGCCCTCGGTTTGACGGCGGCCACCTTCTGGCGGGCCGGCACGGCCGGTCCGCTCACCGCGTCGGCCGGGGCGAGCGTGCTGGTCCGCCGCCGAGGACGTACCGCTAGGCTCTGCGTGAGCGAGCCGCCGCGCACGGGGGAGCCGCTGGAGATCGTCTGGGACCGTCCGGTACGCGGTGTCGTACGGGCCGACGAAACGGTGGAGATCCTCGCCACGGGCCGACGGCTGCGCGTGCGCGTCACTCCGGGGACGGTATGCGCCACCCATGAATGTGAGGTGTCTCTCGCCTGACGACTTTGTGCGACCTCTACAAGGCGAGGGCCCGCTGAGCAGTCGAAACGGCTGCATGCCGCTGTGGTTCTGTTCAGGGGTACCAGGAAAACACGCCGGAGACTGTACGGAGTCGACGGCTCGCATTCCTTGGTCGGCTTCGTAAGGTCACTACATGACCGTTTTGGATGAGGCGCCGGGCGAGCCGACGGACGCGCGGGGACGAGTGGCCGAACTGCACGAGATCCGTGCGCAGGCGCTGGCGGGACCGAGCGAGAGAGCGACGCAGGCGCAGCATGCCAAGGGCAAGCTGACGGCGCGTGAGCGTATCGAGCTGTTGTTGGATCCGGGGTCCTTCCGGGAGGTCGAGCAGTTGCGGCGGCACCGGGCGACGGGGTTCGGCCTGGAGGAGAAGAAGCCGTACACGGACGGTGTGATCACCGGGTGGGGCACGGTCGAGGGCCGCACGGTGTTCGTCTACGCCCACGACTTCCGGATCTTCGGTGGTGCGCTGGGTGAGGCCCACGCCACGAAGATCCACAAGATCATGGACATGGCCATCGCGGCGGGTGCGCCGCTGGTGTCCCTGAACGACGGTGCCGGCGCGCGTATCCAGGAGGGTGTGTCGGCGCTCGCGGGGTACGGCGGGATCTTCCAGCGCAATACCAGGGCGTCGGGGGTGATCCCGCAGATCTCGGTGATGCTGGGCCCGTGCGCGGGCGGTGCCGCCTACAGCCCGGCGCTGACGGACTTCGTGTTCATGGTCCGTGAGACCTCGCAGATGTTCATCACCGGCCCGGACGTGGTCAAGGCGGTGACGGGGGAGGAGATCACGCAGAACGGCCTCGGCGGCGCCGATGTCCACGCCGAGACCTCCGGCGTCTGTCACTTCGCGTACGACGACGAGGAGACCTGTCTCGCCGAGGTGCGCTACCTCCTGTCGCTGCTGCCGCAGAACAACCGGGAGAACCCGCCGCGGGTGGAGTCCGCCGACCCCGTCGACCGCCGGTCCGAGGTGCTGCTGGACCTGGTGCCGGCGGACGGCAACCGGCCGTACGACATGGCCAAGGTGATCGAGGAGATCGTCGACGACGGCGAGTACCTGGAGGTCCACGAGCGCTGGGCGCGCAACATCATCTGCGCGCTGGCCCGCCTCGACGGCCGGGTGGTCGGCATCGTCGCCAACCAGCCGCAGTCGCTGGCCGGTGTCCTCGACATCGAGGCGAGCGAGAAGGCCGCACGCTTCGTGCAGATGTGCGACGCCTTCAACATCCCGATCGTCACCTTCCTGGACGTGCCCGGGTTCCTTCCCGGCGTGGACCAGGAGCACGGCGGGATCATCCGGCACGGGGCGAAGCTGCTGTACGCCTACTGCAACGCGACCGTGCCGCGGATCTCGCTGATCCTGCGCAAGGCGTACGGCGGTGCCTACATCGTCATGGACTCCCAGTCCATCGGCGCCGACCTGACCTACGCCTGGCCGACGAACGAGATCGCGGTGATGGGCGCGGAGGGCGCGGCCAACGTCATCTTCCGCCGCCGGATCGCCGAGGCCGAAGACCCCGAGGCGATGCGGCAGAAGATGGTCAAGGAGTACAAGACGGAGCTGATGCACCCGTACTACGCGGCCGAACGCGGCCTCGTGGACGACGTGATCGACCCGGCCGAGACCCGCGAGGTGCTGGTCCAGTCCCTGGAGATGCTCCAGACCAAGCACGCCGACCTGCCCTCCCGCAAGCACGGCAACCCCCCGCAGTGACCCTGAGGAGCCTGTCGCATGCCCACGCCTGACATCCGCGTCGAGAAGGGCCACGCCGAGCCCGAGGAAGTCGCCGCCATCACGGCCATCCTGATGGCCCGCGCGGCGGCCCGCCCTGCCGAGATCGCCCCCGCCCACGGCGGCCGCGTCCGTGCGGGCTGGCGCCGCCTGGAACGCGAGCCGGGCTTCCGAGCCCCGCACAGCTGGCGCTGACACCGACACAGAAGGCCCCCTCCACCGGAGGGGGCCTTCTTACGTCCGTCGCGGGAACGCCGTCAGGGGCGCGGGGAACTGCGCGAGCAACCACACTCGACCCGCACCCGGCACAGCACAGCCCCCGGCAGCCCAGTGGCCGCAGGGGGCTGCTGCGCAACCCGGCGGAGCGCTAGCGCAGACGCGCCATCAGCGCGTGCTCCACGAGCGTGATCAGCGTGGACTTGGCGTCGGCCCGGTGCCGCGCGTCCGTCGTGATGATCGGCGTGTCCGGGCCGATCTGCAGCGCCTCGCGCACCTCGTCCGGCGTGTACGGCTGCTGTCCGTCGAAGCCGTTCAGGGCGATCACGAACGGCAGCCCGGAGTTCTCGAAGTAGTCGACGGCGGGGAAGCAGTCGGCGAGCCTCCTCGTGTCGACCAGCACGACCGCGCCGATCGCGCCGCGCACCAGGTCGTCCCACATGAACCAGAAGCGGTCCTGACCGGGCGTACCGAACAGGTACAGGATCAGGTCCTGGTCCAGCGTGATGCGGCCGAAGTCCATGGCGACCGTCGTGGTCGTCTTGTCCCCGGTGTGGGTGAGGTCGTCGATGCCCGCCGAAGCAGACGTCATGACGGCCTCTGTGCGCAGCGGGTTGATCTCCGAGACGGCGCCGACGAACGTGGTCTTGCCCACGCCGAAGCCGCCCGCCACCACGATCTTCGCGGAGGTGGTGGAGCGGGAAGGACCGCCGCTAGAGCTTGCGAAGTCCACTGAGCACCCTTTCGAGCAGTGTCACGTCTGGCTGGCCGCCGGCGTTCTCGTCGCCGCCGGGCTGATGAATGGCGACCAGGCCCGCCTCCGCCAAGTCGGCGACGAGGATCCTGGCCACGCCGAGAGGGATGGTCAGAAGGGCCGAGATCTCGGCTACCGACTTGATCTCACGGCAGAGGTTGCAGATCCGCTGATGCTCGGGCAGCTGGCCCTGCATCTGGTGCGGCTGCGCGGTGGTGTGCACCAGCGCCTCGATGGCGAGCTGGTAGCGCGGCCTGGTACGGCCGCCCGTCATGGCGTACGGACGCACCAGGGGGTTGTTCGACGCCCCGGCGGGCGAGGGCTCGGGGGTGCGGCGCTGCGGCTGCACGGGCTGGATGCGCGGCGCCTGCGGCTGGTCGTACGGCGAGGGCCCGGGTCCCTGCGGGTACGGCTGCCGGTGGCTGGGCGTGGAGGGGAAACCGTACGGGTTCGCCGAGCCGTCGTTCGGGCCCTGACCAGGGCCGTACGACCAATTGCCCGAAGACGAACCGCCTGGGGGTGTTGCCACTTTCTCCTCCTCCGACTGTGCCTTGCCTCCATCGCTGTGGAGCCGCGTCCCGAAACCTTACGGCCCCGGAACGCCAAAACGCACCGTCTGCCCGTTAGTTGAGAAGGCTCCCTTGGAGCTCCGCGCGCAGGTCCGGCGTAAGGACCGTACCCGCACGGTCCACCAGAAGGGCCATCTCGTACCCGATGAGGCCGATGTCCGCCTCCGGGTGCGCGAGAACCGCGAGCGACGAACCGTCGGAGATGGACATGATGAAGAGGAATCCCCGCTCCATCTCCACAACCGTCTGGTTCACGCTGCCGCCCTCGAAGATGCGGGAGGCACCGGCGGTCAGCGAGGTCAGACCGGAGGCGACGGCCGCGAGCTGGTCGGCGCGGTCGCGCGGGAAGCCTTCGGACATCGCCAGAAGGAGTCCGTCGGCGGAGACCACCACCGTGTGGGACACCCCCGGGGTGTTGTCCACGAAGTTGGTGATCAACCAGTTCAGGTTCTGTGCCGCCTGGCTCATCGGGCTCACACTAACGCTCCTGGTTGTAGGTGCTGTCAGGACCGAAGCCCTGGCCGTTCGTTTCACTGCCTGCGTTGCGGCCTCGTTGGACGCCGCGTCGCAGGTTGCTCAGCCTGCCCCGGACGTCCTCCGGGGCGCGGGAGACCTGTGGGCCTCCCTGGGGGGTGGTTTCGGCGGCGCCCTCGACCAGGTTGGCCCTGGGCACCCGCCGCGGCAGGCCGGAGGAGGTCACCCCGCCCGCCTTCGGCTTCCGCAGCTGCGAGGCCTGCTGCCAGCGGTCGTCGTTCGCCGACCGCCAGCTGCTGTCGCCGTTGCTCTCCGGAGCGGAGGCCGGCGTCTCCCGGTCCACGTGCCGCGCGTCGCCCGTGCCGCCCGCGGTGGAACCGCGTCGCGGAAGCCCGGCGTCGGTCAGCGCGTGGCCGGCGGAGGGGGCCGGTTCCGGACTGTCGAAGCCTACGCGGTCCGCCTCGTTCACGTCAGCGGCCTGCGCGGACTCCGTTTCCGGAGCACCCGCAGGGTACTGGGCGGGGTAGCCGTTCTGGTAGCCGTCCTGCTGCGGCCAGTCGTCCTGCTGACGCCGCTGCCCGAAGGCCGGGAAGCTCTCCGGCGAGGCGTGCTGCTCCTGGACCGGCTCGGTGCCGTACGAGGGCTCCTGGTAACCGCCGTTCGACGCGTAGGCGTCGCCCTGCGGAACGTTGCCGTTCGGCGCGTAGTACTGCTCCTGGTACGCCTGCTGCGAGGTGTCGTACGCCGACCGCGGCTGCTCCTCGTACGCGTCCGGACGGTCGTACCCGCCCGTCTGCTGCTCCTGGTAGCCGCCCTGGCCGCGGTCGCCGTAGGCCTGCTGCTGACCGGTGAACTGGTCCGGGAAGCCGGCCGTCCCGTCGGTCTCGGGGCCGCCCTGGTCGAGCGCCGGGCCCTGCTGCCCCGCCTGGGCCTCCAGGGCCGCACGGCGCTCCTCGCGCATCAGGGAGCGGCCGACGGGGTCCAGCTCGCGGATGTCGTCGGGGACGTCCGTGTAGCGGCTGTCGTCGAAGCCCAGCTCCTCGGCGGTGCGCATGGGCTGGCCGAAGTTCTCGCCGCCCTGGAAGTTCTGCTCCGGGATGATCTGCGAGACGGTGAACTCGTCGCGGTCCAGGTGCGTCTCACCGCCACCGCCGTGCGTGATGGCGTCCGGGAGCATGACCAGCGAGGTCGTGCCCGCCTGCTCGCCGGAGGGGCGCAGCTGCACGCGGATGCCGTGCCGGTCGGACAGCCGGCCGACCACGAACAGGCCCATGCGCTGGGAGATCGCGGCGTCCACGGTCGGCGGGTTGGCCAGCTTGTGGTTGATGTCCGCGAAGTCCTCGGCGGTCAGGCCGATGCCCTTGTCGTGGATCTCGATCATCACGCGGCCGTCGGGCAGCCGGGTCGCGGTGACCCGGACCTTGGTCTGCGGCGAGGAGAACGTGGTGGCGTTCTCCAGCAGCTCGGCGAGCAGGTGCACGAGGTCGGTGACGGCGCGGCCGTGGATCTCGGCCTCCGGCACGCCGGACAGCTCGATGCGCTCGTACTGCTCCACCTCGGAGGAGGCGGCGCGCAGCACGTCGACCAGCGGGACCGGCTGGTCCCAGCGGCGGCCGGGCTCCTCGCCGGCGAGGACCAGGAGGTTCTCGCCGTTGCGGCGCATACGGGTCGCGAGGTGGTCCAGCCGGAAGAGGTTCTCCAGCTGGTCGGGGTCGGCCTCGTTGTTCTCCAGGTCGGTGATCAGGGTCAGCTGACCCTCGATGAGCGACTGGTTGCGGCGCGAGAGGTTGGTGAAGATCGCGTTGATGTTGCCCCGCAGCAGGGCCTGCTCGGAGGCGAGCCGCACCGCCTCGCGGTGGACCTGGTCGAAGGCGCGGGCGACTTCGCCGATCTCGTCGGTCGAGGTGATCGGGATCGGCTCCACCCGGGTGTCGACCCGGCCGGGGTCGGTGCGGGAGAGCTGGTCGACCAGCATCGGCAGGCGCTGCTCGGCGACGCCGAACGCGGCGTTGCGCAGCTGCCGCATGGAGCGGCTCATCTGGCGGGCCACCATGCCGGCCAGGATGAACGCGGCGAGCAGCGCGATCACCACGATGGCACCGGTGATGTAGGCGTCCTGCTCGGCGTCGTCGGCGATCTGGGCGGCCTCGGTCACCGCCCGGTCGGCCAGGTCCGCCTCGATGGTGCGGTAGGCGTCGAACTTGAGGGTGTTGACCGCCCACCAGTTTTCCGGCGTGATGCCCTTCTCGGCCAGGGCCGCCCGCGCGCTCGGGTCGGTGGAGTCGAGGCGGGCCACCTCCGAGATCATCGTCGTCGGGTTGGCCGGCGGCGGCACGTAGTCCGGGTCCTTGGCCTTGGCCTCCTTGGCCATGGCCGCGCCGTCCTCCTTCAGCTTCTCCTGGACGTCCTCCAGCTTCTGCGCGTCCGCCTCGGTACCGCCGCCGATGTACTCCTCGATGGCGATGCGCTCGAGGTAGGCGTACGAGGAGAGGGCGACGCGCTGGCTGGCCAGGTGGCCGGGCTCCGGACCCGGCTTGACCAGCAGCTGCATGCCGATGGAGCGCTGAAGGGAGAGTGCGGCCTTGGTCAGGGAGATCGCGTAGACCGTACGGCCGTAGGAGGTGATGTTGCCGGTGCCCAGCCCCAGTTCGTTGGCGAACTCCATCAGCGGGTGGGCGATCTGGACGTAGCCCTCCTGGGTCTCCACGCCCTTGAGCTTGCTCGTGTAGGCGGCCTCGCGCAGCGACTGGAGCTTGGGCTCCTGCTCGCGGAACAGCTTCAGCCGCCGCTCCAGACCCGCCTTGCCCGGCATGCTCTGCGCGGCCTCGTCGAAGGCGTCGGCGGCCTGGTCCGTGGCGGCGCGGACCTGGGTGACGGTCTGGTCGTTCTTCTTGCCCTGGAGCAGCGGAGCCGCGGAGGCGTCACGCTCGACGTAGAGGGCGTTGGCGTAGGTGAGGGAGGCCTGCACCAGGCGTGCGGTCCGCTCGGCGTCCTCGGCGTCCTGCCAGGTGTCGATCGAGCTCTTCACCTGGAAGCCGCCCATGACCAGGCCGACCAGCACGGGTATGAGCAGAATCGCGTTCAGCCTGGTGGGCACCCGCCAGTTGCGCGGGGAGAAGCGTCCGCCGCTCGGGGCGGGCGCGGCCGTCGGTTCCGAACCTGGCACGGTGGCGGGCGCCGCTGTGCGCGGCGGCGGGGTGAAGTTGCCCCGGGCCGACGGCTCGGGACTGTTCTTGCTTCGCCTCACTCGACCAACAACCTCTCGGCGGTCGGCACCTACGTCGTGCCGCAGTGTCTCAGAGCCCAATACGCCATCGAGTACGTGCTACCGCTGAGTACGTCTTCGGCCATTGAGCAGTTCTGGCATTCCAGCACGTCGACCAGCGCTCTTCCAAACGGCAGTACGGGCCTTGTAAAGCCCAGATAAAACGGTCATAAAGAGCGAGGACCGTCAAAAGGCGAGGCGAGTGTGAGCGCAGCGAGACCGGATGTGCGCGACGCGTGGCCGTACCACCGGATTCCTCTGCCGAAACGTTATGAACGCCGGAGCCGACCGTGTCAAAGGACACAGTCGGCTCCGGGCCGTCCACCGCAACTGCCGTGAGCCGCTGCCGATTTGATCGTTCAGCGCAGCCTGGCCATCAGCGCGTGCTCCACCAGCGTGATCAGCGCGCCCTTGGCGTCGGCGCGGTGCCGGGCGTCGGTGGTGATGATCGGGGTGTCCGGACCGATCTGCAGCGCCTCGCGCACCTCGTCCGGTGTGTACGGCTGGTGCCCGTCGAAGCCGTTGAGCGCCACGACGAACGGCAGCCCGCTGTTCTCGAAGTAGTCCACCGCGGGGAAGCAGTCGGCGAGCCGGCGGGTGTCGCACAGCACGACCGCGCCGATCGCGCCGCGCACCAGGTCGTCCCACATGAACCAGAAGCGGTCCTGACCGGGCGTACCGAACAGGTACAGGATCAGGTCCTGGTCCAGCGTGATGCGGCCGAAGTCCATGGCGACCGTCGTGGTCGTCTTGCCCCCGGTGTGGGTCAGGTCGTCGATGCCGGCGCTGGCGGACGTCATGACCGCCTCGGTGCGCAGCGGATCGATCTCCGAGACGGCGCCGACGAACGTGGTCTTGCCGACGCCGAAGCCGCCGGCCACCACGATTTTGGCGGAGGTCGTCGCCCGGCCTCCGTCAGAGCTTGCGAAGTCCACTGAGCACCCTTTCGAGCAGTGTCACGTCAGGCGCACCGCCGTTGCTGTCGTCGCCGCCCGGCTGATGGATGGCGACGAGGCCGGCCTCGGCGAGGTCCGCGACCAGAATCCGGGCGACGCCCAGCGGCATCGCCAGCAGCGCCGAGACCTCGGCGACCGACTTCACCTCACGGCACAGATGGCAGATGCGCTGGTGCTCGGGGAGCAGCCCCATGAGCGCTGCCGGGTCGGCCGTCGTACTGATCAGCGCCTCGATGGCGAGCTGGTAGCGCGGCCTCGTCCGGCCACCGGTCATCGCGTACGGACGTACCAGCGGCTGGTCGCCCTCGTCCTCGTACGGCTCCGCGTACGGATCATGAGAGGCGGTGGGCGGGGTCATGAATCCTCCGGACGGGACAGCAAGTCGGTCAGTCGTGCCGTCTAGCGGGGCCGGTGGGGGGATTGTGGCGGCCGGACGGTGATTTGGTGAGACGGGTGGTGCCGGGGCCGATCAGTGGAGCAGACTTCCCTGCAGTTCCGCGCGCAGGTCGGGAGTGAGTACCGCCCCCGCGCGGTCGACGAGGAGCGTCATCTCGTAGCCGACGAGGCCGATGTCGCACTCCGGGTGGGCGAGGACGGCCAGGGACGAGCCGTCCGAGATGGACATGAGAAAGAGGAAGCCTCTTTCCATTTCGACGACCGTCTGCGCCACGTTGCCGCCGTCGAAGATCCGGGACGCCCCGGCGGTCAGCGAGGTCAGCCCCGAGGCGACGGCCGCGAGCTGGTCGGCGCGGTCGCGCGGGAAGCCTTCGGACATCGCCAGAAGGAGTCCGTCGGCGGACACGACGACGGTGTGGGAAACCCCTGGGGTGTTGTCCACGAAATTCGTGATCAACCAGTTGAGGTTCTGTGCCGCCTGGCTCATCGGGCTCAACTAACGCTCCTGCTGGTGAGTGGGCCGGGGAAAGCTGCCGGTCTGGTTGGCACCGGCCTGACGACCCTGTGCGATACCCCGACGGAGGTTGGTCAGCCGGCCGCGCACGTCGTCGGGTGCGCGCGAGACCTGCGGACCGCTCTGGTGCGCCTGCTGCTGGGCCGTGCCCGGCACGAGGTTCGCGCGAGGCACCCGGCGCGGCAGACCGGAGGTGGTGACACCACCGGCCGCCGGCTGCCTGACCCGCTCGGCCTGCCGGACGAGGTCGTCGTTCGGCGAGGTGCGCCAGGAGGAGGTGGCGGTCCGCTGGGGGGCGGCGGGCGACTGCGGGGCGGCGGCGGGCGCCTGCGGCTGCTGCTCCGGGGCCGGAGCCGAGCCGTCGTCGCCCTGCGTCCGCTCCTGGCGGTCGCCGTGGAACCAGTTGGTCTCCAGCGTGTCGTACAGCGGCGTACGTCCGTCGCCGGGACCGGACGCCGGGGGCAGCGCCCACCCGTCACCCTGTCCCCCGTCGGGCCGCTGCGCGGCGCCCTCATGGTGGGGTTCCCGGCGGGCGGGACGCTGCTGGGGGGCCTGCTGACGCGGTGCGCCGAAGTCGTCGTTGCCCGCCTGCGGACGCTCGAACTGGCCCGTGGCGCCGTTGTCGTACGCCTGCGGAGCGGAGAACTGGCCCGGACCGGCCGGACCCTGCGAACCGTGCGCACCGCTGTGGCCGTTCGCACCGCTCAGGCCGTTGGGTGCGCCCTGACCGCCCTGACCGCCCTGACCGCCCTGCGATCCGAAGACGTCCGAGCGGACGAACTGGCCGGTGCCCTGGCCGGAGTCGGCGTCCGGGTGCCCCAACCGGTCGTCGGCCGCGGGGCCGTTCGCGCCGGTGGCGCCGAACTGGTCGCCGTACGCCGCGCCGTTCGCGGGCGGGTTCGGCCGCGGCGCCTGGGCGCCGAAGTCGGGTCGGGAGAACTCGGCCGTGGAGCCGTGGCCCTGGCCCTGCTGCTCGTCGAACCGGGGGATCGCCGGCAGCTCCGCGGTGGCGCCCGGGCCCTGCCGGTCGTCGGCGCGCGGCATGCGGGAGGTGCGGGAGACGTCCGGCTCCTCGTGGCCGCGCGGAGCGTCCAGCGAGGCGCGCGGCACGGGCGGCTGCGCGTCCTGGTCGCTCCAGCTCGGCGTGCGGGGCTGCGGGTTGCCGCCGGGCAGCTCGGCCCGCGCCCCGCCACGCGGCGGCAACTGCGGGCGGCGGCCCCGCTCGGCGTCGTTGTCGCCGGGCGCCCTGCGCTTACCGCGCGCCGGGGGCACCGGACCGTGGCCGCCGCCGAAGGCGTCCTGGCCCTGCGGCCCGTTCGTGCCCGCGGCCTGCAGACCCTGCGGAGCACCCGGCGCCTGTCCGGCACCGGCACCGGCGGGAGCAGGACGGCCCTGCTGCGGCGGCGTGGCCGGGGACTGGGGTCCTCGTGCACCGCCCGGCGCACCCGGACGGCCACCGCCGTCCCGGCCGGGCAGCGCGGCGCGCGGCCCCTGACCGGCGCCGAGCCGGCCACCGCCGGGCGCGCCGGCGCCGAGGCCGCCGCCACCCTGGCGACGGGCCGCCGCGGCACCGGCCGCGGCCTGCGCTGCGGCCGGACCGCCGCCCGAGCCGCCCGGCTGACCGGGCTTGCCCTGCGGCTTCTTGCCGCCCTGGGCGACATCCACGGGCAGCATGACCAGTGCGGTCGTACCACCGGAGTCCGACGGGCGCAGCTGGATGCGGATGCCGTGCCGCTGGGACAGACGGCCGACCACGAACAGACCCATGCGGCGGGAGACGGAGACGTCCACGGTGGGCGGCGAGGCGAGCCGCTCGTTGATCGCCGCCAGGTCCTCCGGCGACAGACCGATACCGGTGTCGTGGATCTCGATCAGCACGCGGCCGTCGGGCAGCGCGTGACCGGTGACCTTGACCTTGGTCTGCGGCGAGGAGAACGAGGTCGCGTTCTCCAGCAGCTCGGCGAGCAGGTGGACGAGGTCGTTGACGACCCGGCCGGCCACCTCGGTGCCCGGCACGGAGGCCAGTTCGATGCGCTCGTACTGCTCCACCTCGGAGGCGGCGGCACGCAGCACGTCGACCAGCGGAACCGGGCGGGTCCACCGGCGGCCGGGCTCCTCACCCGCGAGGACGAGGAGGTTCTCACCGTTACGGCGCATGCGGGTCGCGAGGTGGTCCAGCTTGAACAGCGAGGACAGCTGGTCCGGGTCGGCCTCGCGGGACTCCAGTTCGGAGATGAGCGACAGCTGGCGCTGGATCAGGCCCTGGGAGCGGCGCGAGAGGTTGGTGAACATCGCGTTGACGTTGCCCCGCAGCAGGGCCTGCTCGGCGGCGAGGCGGACCGCCTCGCGGTGCACGTCGTCGAAGGCCGCGGCCACCCGGCCGATCTCGTCCCGGGAGTGCACGCCGACCGACTCCACGGAGGTGTCGACGTCCTGGGGGTCGGACTCCGAGAGCTGCTTGACCAGCTCGGGCAGACGGTCGGAGGCGACCTTCGTCGCGGTGTCCTCCAGCCGGCGCAGCGAGCGGATCATGGACCGGGCCACCACGAAGGCGCCGACCAGCGAGACGCCGAGCACGATGAGGATCAGCGCACCGGAGATGATCGCCTCGCGCTCGGAGGCGCTGCGCAGCTCGCGCGCCTTCTGCTCCATGTCCTCCAGCAGCGTGCGCTCGATGTTCGTCATCTGCTGGATCTTGGTGGAGCTGTCGTCCAGCCAGTCCTGGTACGACCGCTTGTCCAGCGACTTCAGGGCGTCCTTGCTGGCGAGCGCCCGGCCGGCGTACTCGTCGGTGGCCTCGATGGTCGGGTTGCCCTGGTCGATGGGCTTGAGCAGCTCCTCGGCGCCGTTGCCGTAGATGCTGGTGAAGGCGCGGAGGTCGGAACGCTCGCCCTGCAGCGCGGCCTCGCCGTACAGACGGTCGTTCTCGGAGATCTTGCCGAACGTGGTGTTGCTGGCGGGCAGCGCCGCGGCGATCACCGCGCGCTGGACGGAGGCGTACTCCTTGGCGGAGGAGAAGGCCGACAGGGCGCGCGTGCGCTGGATCATCTCCGGGTTGCTGGTGGCCTCCGCCATGTCCTGGGAGAGGTCGAGCAGGTGGGTGATCAGGCGGTGGTAGGCCTCGACGGTCTGGGTGGAGTTGCCGTCGGCCTCGTAGGCGGTGCTGCGGATCTTGTTGAGGCCGTTCAGGTCGCGCGCCAGGCCGACGACGGTCTCGCGGACGCCCTCGAGGTTGCCGTCCTTGCTGGCCGCGTCGAGCTGCTCGGAGCTGTCCAGGAAGTTCTTCCGCGCCCGGTCCGTCTTCTCCCGGTCGCCCTTGATGGCGATCGCGCTGGCGCTGGAGTCGTGGGCCAGCGGACCGGCGGACTGGTCGCGCTCCTCCTGGAGGGCGGCGGCCAGCTCGGTGGCCTGCTTGGTCATCTCCGTCAGCAGCTTCATGTTGTCGAGCTGCTGGATGTTCTCCATCGACTCGTTGATGCGCAGGGCGCCCAGCGAGGTGGCCGCGACCACGGGCAGCGCCAGCAGCGACACCAGTCGGGTGGAGATGCGCCAGTTGCGCAGGGCTATTCGGGAGCCGGGGCCGGTCGGGCCCTTCGACGGCTTCACCGCCGGGGCGGCCGGGTCGGACGGGCCGGAGGCACCCGAGGCGCCGGGGCGGCCGGAACGCTCGCCGTTGTCGCCGGACGGGACCGGGCCCTGGTTCTGGGCGTGCTGGGGCGAGGAGCTGACGGCCCTGGGGCCAGTCCCGCCGTGCGGCTCCGGCTCCGCCGAAGCGCTGCCATCCCTCTTGAAACGTCCCTGCACTAGCGTCGCAACCTCTGGACCAGGCGCCCTGCCGCGTGAACGGCCAGGCACGGTGTCGGCGTCATAGGGGCGCCCTGAATACGCCCCCGTGGTGGTCGTGAGTGACCGGCGCTGGCTCCCCCTTCTTGCCGCCACTCGGCGCTTCTCTGCGCCCCCTGTGCGCCGGCTCAGATCCTGCGGCGGTCCGTGGAATTCCAGCACAGTGCAGGATCTCCAACAAGGCCCGTGAGTCAGGCCGTGACCTAGGTGACGCCATGTGAAGGGCGGGTCACGGGTCGTAGAAGGTGATCACCTACAAAACGGACCTATGTCCGCGAGTCGTCGACGGGTGGGGGGTGTCCCAGTCGCGATGATCAGGAGCGGAATGCGGGGTTCAGGGGTGCAATGTCCGTTTCGTTGGGGTGAACCCGCGGTCTGAATTGACCGGTTTGGGCCTTGCTGAGTGAGCAAACTCACACGCAGATCATGTCGCCTGCCGTCTTCCGTGGGGAAACGCATGTTTAGCCTGACGCTTTACAGAGAACGCAAATCCGACAACCCGCGCCCGCGCGGCGGCCCTTGCCCGCCGCCGGCGCCCGGAACGACAAGGGCCTCGTACAACCGTGAAGACGACGATGATGTTCCGCCAGATCGCCAACCCGCGACGCACGACGCTGGCGCACCTGACCGACGCCGACGACCTGCGCCCGCAGGAGCAGCCGGAGCACCCCGTCGAGCTCCCCTCCCAGACGGCCAACCCGCGGCGCACCGTCCTCATGGAGATCCCCGCCGGGGCCTCCGCCGCAGAGTAGTACGCCCACCGGCCGCCGCACGTTCACGCGGCAGGCCGCGCACGGACGGCCACGGGCGCCCCGCGACCCCGGCGACCGGCCCACCGGGGCCACGACGGGCGATGCGCGAGGCGCCCGTCGCCTGCCGCGTTAGCCTGGAGCGTCAGACTCCAGCCGCTTCAGTCAAGGGGCCAAGCATCCCGTGCGCATCGCCAGGTTCTCCATCGACGGGAACGTCGCCTTCGGCGCGGTCGAGGGCGACCAGCCGGACCAGCTCGTCCTCGACATCATCAAGGGCATCCCGTTCGCGGACTTCGAGCTCTCCGGCACCAAGGTGCCGCTGAGCAAGGTACGGCTGCTGCCGCCGGTGCTCCCCAACAAGGTCGTGGCCTTCGGCCGCAACTACGCCGAGCACGCGCGCGAACTCGGCAACGAGGTGCCCGACGCCCCGTTCGCCTTCTTCAAGCCGTCCACCTCGGTCATCGGCCCCGGCGACGAGATCTGGTACCCCTCCTTCTCCGAGGAACTCCACCACGAGGCCGAGCTGGCCGTCGTCATCGGCCGCATGTGCCGCGAGGTGCCGCGCGAGCGCGTAGGGGACGTGATCCTCGGCTTCACCTGCGCCAACGACATCACCGCCCGTGACGTCCAGAGGCGCGAGAAGCAGTGGGCCCGGGCCAAGGGCTTCGACAGCTCCTGCCCGCTCGGCCCCTGGGTGGAGACCGGCATCGACCTGGCCGCCGCGGCCGACCTGACCATCCAGCTCACGGTCAACGGACAGCAGCGCCAGCTCGGCCGCACCAGCGAGATGATCCACTCGATCGAGGACCTGGTCGTCAACATCTCCGAGGCCATGACGCTGCTCCCCGGCGACGTGATCCTCACCGGCACCCCGGCAGGGGTCGGCCCCCTCAACGTCGGCGACGAGGTCGCCGTCACCATCGAAGGCATCGGCACTCTCACCAACAAGGTTGTCAAGCGTGGCTAGCGCACCCGCATCTCCCGTCCGCGTCCGTTTCTGCCCGTCGCCCACCGGCAACCCCCACGTGGGCCTGGTCCGCACCGCCCTGTTCAACTGGGCGTTCGCCCGGCACCACCAGGGCACCCTGGTCTTCCGCATCGAGGACACCGACGCGGCCCGCGACTCCGAGGAGTCCTACGAGCAGCTGCTCGACTCGATGCGCTGGCTGGGCTTCGACTGGGACGAGGGACCCGAGATCGGCGGCCCGCACGCGCCGTACCGCCAGTCGCAGCGCATGGACCTCTACAAGGACGTCGCGGCCAAGCTGCTGGACGCCGGCCACGCCTACCACTGCTACTGCTCCCAGGAGGAGCTGGACAGCCGCCGCGAGGCCGCCCGCGCCGCCGTCCGGCCGTCCGGCTACGACGGCCACTGCCGCGAGCTGACCGCCGCCCAGGTCGAGGAGTACCGGGCCCAGGGCCGTGCGCCGATCGTCCGCTTCCGGATGCCCGACGAGACGATCACCTTCACCGACCTGGTCCGCGGCGAGCTGACCTTCACCCCGGACAACGTCCCGGACTACGGCATCGTCCGCGCCAACGGCGCCCCGCTGTACACGCTGGTCAACCCGGTCGACGACGCCCTGATGGAGATCACCCACGTCCTGCGCGGCGAGGACCTGCTCTCCTCCACCCCGCGCCAGGTCGCCCTGTACAAGGCGCTGATCGAGCTGGGCATCGCCAAGGAGATCCCGGCCTTCGGCCACCTGCCGTACGTGATGGGCGAGGGCAACAAGAAGCTCTCCAAGCGCGACCCGCAGTCCAGCCTGAACCTCTACCGGGAGCGCGGCTTCCTCCCCGAGGGCCTGCTCAACTACCTGTCCCTGCTCGGCTGGTCGCTCTCGGCCGACCAGGACATCTTCACCACCGAGGAGATGATCGCCGCCTTCGAGATCTCCGACGTGAACCCCAACCCGGCCCGCTTCGACCTCAAGAAGTGCGAGGCGATCAACGGCGACCACATCCGTCTGCTGGACGTGAAGGACTTCACCGAGCGCTGCCGCCCGTGGCTGAAGGCCCCCTTCGCCCCCTGGGCGCCGGAGGACTTCGACGAGGCCAGGTGGCAGGCGATCGCCCCGCACGCGCAGACCCGCGTGAAGGTCCTGTCGGAGATCACGGACAACGTCGACTTCCTGTTCCTGCCGGAGCCGGCTGAGGACGAGGCGTCCTGGAACAAGGCGATGAAGGAGGGCAGCGACGCCCTGCTGCGCACCGCCCGGGAGAAGCTGGACGCGGCCGACTGGACCTCCCCCGAGTCCCTGAAGGAGGCCGTCCTGGCGGCCGGCGAGGCCCACGGCCTCAAGCTCGGCAAGGCCCAGGCCCCGGTCCGCGTCGCCGTCACCGGCCGCACGGTCGGCCTGCCCCTCTTCGAGTCCCTGGAGGTCCTGGGCAAGGAGAAGTCCCTGGCCAGGATCGACGCGGCGCTGGCGAAGCTGGCGGCGTGACGCGCACCCGCTCGTGAGGGCGGCGCCCCTGCCGGGGCGCCGCCCTTCGCCGTTTCCGGGGCCGGGCCGGCGCGAGGGCGTTACCGTCGGTGTCATGGCGATCAAAGCCGTCGTCTGGGACATCGACGACACCCTCTTCGACTACACCACCGCCGACCGCGAGGGCATGCGGGCCCATCTGGTGGCCGAGGATCTGCTCGGCCGGTACGGCTCGGCCGAGCAGGCCCTGCTGCACTGGCGGGAGATCACCGACGCGCAGTGGGCCCGGTTCGCGGCCGGCGAAGTGGACTTCGTCACGCAGCGGCGGGACCGCACCCGGGTGTTCCTGGACCGGCCGGAGCTGACGGACGCCGAGGCCGACGACTGGTTCGAGCGTTATCTGCGCCACTACGAGGCCGCCTGGTCGCTGTTCCCGGACGTCCTGCCGGTCCTCGACGCCCTCGCCGCCAGCCACCGGCACGCGGTGCTGTCCAACTCCTCCCTGACCGTCCAGGACCGCAAGCTGCGCGTCCTCGGCGTGCACGACCGCTTCGAGGCCATCCTGTGCGCCGCCGAGCTGGGCGTCTCCAAGCCCGAGCCCGCCGCCTTCCGCGCCGCCTGCGACGCCCTCGGCGTCGCTCCGTACGAGGCGGCGTACGTCGGGGACCACCCGGAGATCGACGGCCGCGGCGCCGCCGATGCCGGGCTGCTGTCGGTGTGGATCGACCGCGGCGGCGCCTACGCGGCCGTCGACCCGCCCGCCGGGCCGCGCCGCATCGCGTCCCTCGCCGAACTCCCCGCGCTCCTCGGCGGCGATACTCGTTTTGGAGCCCCGTCCACCTTCGGGTAATGTTCTTTCTGCGCCGCCGGGGAGCGGGCCGAGAGGCCGGAACCGGAAGCGCACTACTAGAACAAGATCCCCTCTGGGGCTTGCGTTCCAGTGGCCTATGGTGTAATTGGCAGCACGACTGATTCTGGTTCAGTTAGTCTTGGTTCGAGTCCAGGTAGGCCAGCTCGCAGAGCTTATCTGCAAAGCCCCCGTTGTGTAGCGGCCTAGCACGCTGCCCTCTCAAGGCAGTAGCGCCGGTTCGAATCCGGTCGGGGGTACGGTGATCTCTCGCAAGATGATCGCTAGGGCCCCCGTTGTGTAGCGGCCTAGCACGCCGCCCTCTCAAGGCGGTAGCGCCGGTTCGAATCCGGTCGGGGGTACTGACTGGTCTAAACCACATTGGTCTATGGTGTAATTGGCAGCACGACTGATTCTGGTTCAGTTAGTCTTGGTTCGAGTCCAGGTAGACCAGCTCGGACCTGCGGAAACGCAGTGTCCAGGCCCCCGTTGTGTAGCGGCCTAGCACGCCGCCCTCTCAAGGCGGTAGCGCCGGTTCGAATCCGGTCGGGGGTACGCGATCGAAAGGCCCCTCGCTTCGGCGGGGGGCCTTCGGCATGTCGATGGGGCGGGTCAACACCACCGGCGGTGCCATCAGTTCGGCGCATGCTCCCGAAGTCGGGGGGAGGGCCCGCCGCGGCGTTGAGGCCGGCCCGTCCCCGTGCGGGATCAGCCGGAGCGGCGCAGCGCCTCGGAGAGGCGGGCGGCGGCGTCGATGACCGCCTGGGCGTGCATCCGGCCCGGGTGGCGCGTCAGACGCTCGATGGGGCCGGAGACCGAGACGGCGGCCACCACGCGGTTCGAGGGGCCGCGCACGGGCGCGGAGACGGACGCCACGCCCGGCTCCCGCTCGCCGATGGACTGGGCCCAGCCCCGGCGCCGTACGCCCGACAGGGCCGTCGCCGTGAAGCGGGCGCCCTGCAGGCCGCGGTGCAGGCGCTCGGGCTCCTCCCAGGCCAGCAGGATCTGCGCCGAGGAGCCCGCCTTCATCGTCAGCGTCGAGCCGACCGGGACGGTGTCCCGAAGGCCGGACAGCCGCTCCGCCGCGGCGACGCAGATGCGCATGTCGCCCTGGCGGCGGTAGAGCTGCGCGCTCTCGCCGGTGACGTCGCGGAGGTGGGTGAGCACCGGGCCCGCCGTCGCCAGCAGCCGGTCCTCTCCGGCCGCCGCGGCCAGCTCGGAAAGGCGCGGGCCGAGGATGAACCGGCCCTGCATGTCGCGCGCCACCATGCGGTGGTGTTCCAGGGCCACGGCCAGGCGGTGGGCCGTGGGTCGTGCCAGTCCGGTGGCACCGACCAGACCCGCGAGGGTGGCCGGACCGGACTCCAGAGCGCTCAGGACGAGTGCCGCCTTGTCCAGAACGCCGACGCCGCTACTGTTGTCCATGCAACGATACTCGCGTCTCACTCTGTGAAACGCAAGTTCAATTTTCCGTGGAACGCGCCACCCTTGGTGTCACGAAGTCACAGCGGCCCGTGGACGTGAGGGCCTGGTGGCGGACGCCCGGAGACCGGGGTGCGGGCGCCGCCTCCTCAAAATCTCTAGTTGGTCCGGCGCACGTTCGCCGGCCGGAGGGAAAGCGATGGGTAGGACACTCGCGGAGAAGGTCTGGGACGACCACGTCGTCCGGCGCGCCGAGGGCGAGCCCGACCTCCTCTTCATCGATCTGCACCTGCTGCACGAGGTGACCAGCCCCCAGGCCTTCGACGGCCTCCGCAAGAGCGGCCGGACCGTGCGCCGGCTCGACCTGACCATCGCCACCGAGGACCACAACACCCCGACCCTCGACATCGACAAGCCCATCGCGGACCCGGTCTCCCGGGCCCAGCTGGAGACGCTGCGCAAGAACTGCGCCGAGTTCGGCGTCCGGCTGCACCCGCTGGGCGACGTCGAGCAGGGCGTCGTGCACGTCGTCGGCCCGCAGCTCGGCCTGACCCAGCCCGGCACCACCGTGGTCTGCGGCGACTCGCACACCTCCACGCACGGCGCCTTCGGCGCGCTGGCGTTCGGCATCGGCACCTCGCAGGTCGAGCACGTGCTGGCCACCCAGACGCTGCCCATGGCCCGCCCGAAGACCATGGCCATCACGGTCGACGGCGAGCTGCCCGAGGACGTCACCGCCAAGGACCTCATCCTGGCGATCATCGCGAAGATCGGCACGGGCGGCGGCCAGGGCTACATCCTGGAGTACCGCGGCTCCGCCATCGAGAAGCTCTCGATGGAGGCCCGGATGACCATCTGCAACATGTCGATCGAGGCGGGCGCCCGCGCGGGCATGATCGCCCCCGACGAGACCACGTTCGCCTACCTCAAGGGCCGCCCGCACGCCCCCGAGGGCGCCGAGTGGGACGCGGCCGTCGAGTACTGGAAGACGCTGCGCACGGACGACGACGCCGAGTTCGACGCCGAGGTCGTCATCGACGCCGCCGAGCTGGCGCCGTTCGTCACCTGGGGCACCAACCCCGGCCAGGGCGCCCCGCTTTCGGCGTCCGTCCCCGACCCGGCCTCGTACGAAGACGCTTCGGAGCGCTTCGCCGCCGAAAAGGCCCTGGAGTACATGGGGTTGGAGGCCGGTCAGCCGCTGCGCTCCATCAAGGTGGACACCGTCTTCGTAGGTTCCTGCACCAACGGCCGCATCGAGGACCTGCGCGCCGCCGCCGAGATCCTGCGGAGCCGCAAAATCGCCGACGGCGTACGGATGCTGGTCGTCCCGGGCTCCGCGCGGGTCGGTCTGCAGGCCGTCTCCGAGGGCCTGGACGTGGTCTTCAAGGAGGCCGGCGCCGAGTGGCGGCACGCGGGCTGCTCGATGTGCCTGGGCATGAACCCCGACCAGCTCGCCCCGGGCGAGCGCTCCGCCTCCACCTCCAACCGCAACTTCGAGGGCCGGCAGGGCAAGGGCGGCCGCACCCATCTGGTGTCTCCGCAGGTCGCCGCCGCGACGGCGGTCCTGGGCCACCTGGCCTCCCCGGCCGACCTCGCCGCCGCCGACGTCCCCACGCCCGCTGGAGTCTGAGAGTCATGGAAGCATTCACCACGCACACCGGCCGGGCCGTCCCGCTGCGCCGCAGCAACGTCGACACCGACCAGATCATCCCCGCCCACTGGCTCAAGAAGGTCACCCGGGACGGGTTCGAGGACGGACTGTTCGAGGCCTGGCGCAAGGACCCGGAGTTCGTGCTCAACCGGCCCGAGCGGCAGGGCGCGACCGTCCTGGTCGCCGGCCCCGACTTCGGCACCGGCTCCTCCCGCGAGCACGCCGTCTGGGCGCTGCAGAACTACGGCTTCAAGGCCGTGATCTCCTCCCGCTTCGCCGACATCTTCCGCGGCAACTCGCTGAAGAACGGCCTGCTCACGGTGGTCCTCGACCAGAAGATCGTGGACGCGCTCTGGGAGCTGACGGAGGCCGACCCGCAGGCCGAGGTCACGGTCGACCTCGAGGCCCGCGAGGTGCGCGCCGAGGGCATCACCGCCTCCTTCGAGCTGGACGAGAACTCCCGCTGGCGGCTGCTGAACGGCCTCGACGACATCTCGATCACGCTGCGCAACGAGGCGGACATCGCGACGTACGAGGCGAAGCGTCCGTCGTTCAAGCCGCGGACGCTCCCGGTCTGACATCCAGGTCCGGCCCCGCCCCGGACAAGGTCGAGTTTCGGCCACCCAACACTCCGGCTGTACCCCCGATCCCTCCGATCGGGGGTACAGCCGTTTTCGGCTGCGACCGGGTTCGTGCCCGGCCTGCTCCGCGGGCAACTTCCCACGTTACGGCGGTGGTTGCCGGGGTACGCGAGGGGCGTGAGCGCGGCTGCGGCGGAGGCCCGTAAGGCCGTTTGAGGCGGCAGTTGCCCCCTGCGCAGGCGACAACTCGCCCCAGATGGCACAATCTGTGCATGGAACACGACGGCCAACTCGAGCTCTATGCGGCGGTCGCGGTCCGGCTCAAGGAAGCGCACTCACGGGTGCGCGCACTGCAAGTCCCGGAGGGCGTACGGATGGCGCTGACCCGGAAGCTGCTGGTCATTACGGCCGCGGCCAAGCACGACCTGACCGACGCGGCAAGGCGTCTGGAGCGGTTCACCGCTGACCTCGACGAGGGCCGTTTCCCCGAAGAGGAACGCTGAACAGGCGGAGACAGCCGAGTCCGTTGCGGCACAAGGGTGATTAGCCCGTTTCGTGTTTGATTTGCGGTATATATCTGCCTAACGTGCGAAAAAGCTTGAACATTCTCGTTCTGGCAATGTCTCCGAAGGGGAAGACGTGAACAAGGCGCAGCTCGTAGAAGCGATTGCCGACAAGATGGGTGGTCGGCAGCAGGCCGCTGACGCCGTCGACGCGGTCCTGGACGCCATCGTCCGCGCGGTGGTCGGCGGAGACCGGGTCTCGGTCACCGGCTTCGGTTCCTTCGAGAAGGTCGACCGTCCGGCCCGCTACGCCCGCAACCCCCAGACGGGCGAGCGGGTTCGGGTCAAGAAGACCTCCGTGCCGCGCTTCCGCGCGGGCCAGGGCTTCAAGGACCTGGTGAGCGGCTCGAAGAAGCTCCCGAAGAACGACATCGCGGTCAAGAAGGCGCCCAAGGGCAGCCTCTCCGGCCCGACGCCCACGATCGCCAAGGCCGCGGGCAAGAAGGCTGCCGCCAAGAAGACCACCGGCGCGGCGAAGAAGACCACCGCGAAGAAGACCACCGGCGCCGCGAAGAAGACCACCGCGAAGAAGACCACGGGCGCGGCGAAGCAGACGACGGCCAAGAAGGCCCCGGCCAAGAAGGCCACCACCAAGACCACGGCGGCGAAGAAGACCGCCGCCAAGAAGGCCCCGGCGAAGAAGGCCACGGCCAAGAAGGCGCCGGCCAAGAAGTCGACCGCGCGCAAGACCACCGCCAAGAAGACCACCGCCCGCAAGAAGTAGCGGGCGACAGGGCACACCAGGGCACTCACGCGCCGGGCCGGACTCCCTCTCGGAGCCCGGCCCGCGGCCTGTTCCGGGGTGCCGCCGCCCCGGGACCCACGGAAAAGATCACGAACCCGCGGAAAAGATCACAGCGTCTGCAGGGTCACCAGCGTGATCCGGCGCTCCTCACCCTCGCCCTCGGTCTCGATCCGCACCCGCTGACCGGGGCGCAGCAGTCTGAGGCCGCCCGCGTCGAACGCCGCGGCGTCGAAGGGCACGGGCGTGCCGTCGTCGAGCAGCACCTGCCCGCTGCGGCTGTCCGGGTCGTACGTGTATGCGGTCGCCTGCATGACGGCAGCCTACTGCTCCGGGATCAGCAACCGCGCGGCGGCAGCGGCCGTGTGCGGTCCCACGCCCAGCGCCAGCGCGGCCCGCAGATCCTCGCCGGTGTCGACGTCCTGCCGTACGGAATCCACCGCGTCGAGGGCCAGTTCCCGTGCGCCGGTCGCACGGTGGCGGGCCCGGGAATCCGGCCCGAAGGCCGGGCGGAATTCACTGCCCGGACCAGCGGCCAGGAGAGTGGTGCCGATTGCTGCGGCATCCGGGAGAAAAGCGCACGGGAATTGCGCGGCCGCGTTCAGTACGCGGGACAATTCCGCCGGGCGCAGGGCCGGAAGATCGGCATTGAGCGCCGCCACGGGACTTTCCGGACGCGAGGTCCGTACGGTGCCCACCGCATGGGCCAGTGCGGCGTTCAGGCCCCCGCCCGGTTCGTCGGGGACGATCCCGGCGCCCAGTGCGGCCAGCTCCCGGCCCGCCCGGGAATCGTCCGTGACTACTGCCACATCGGCCACCGCCGGGCAGGCCAGCGCCGCCGCCACGGTGTCCAGGGCGAACGCGAGCGCCAGCCCCGGCCGCACCCCGTCGTCCGCGGTGTCCGCCAGCCTGCTCTTGGCCCGGGCCAGGGGCTTCACGGGCACGACCAAGCTCCACTGCACAAGCGCTCCGTCCTTCTCCTGTCGCGCTCATTGTCACCCGGGGGCGGCGGGGCGCCCGAGGCCGGGGCGTACGGTGTTCTCGACAGACCGGCGGCCTGGGGCGACACTTGTGCGGCCCCCCTGGCCCCGCCCAGGCCCTAGAGGAAGGTGTCCGCGTGCCCCGCCGCAGAATCGGCTTCTGGTACCGCTTCGCCGCGGTGATCTGCAAACCGCCGCTGGTGGTGCTGATCAAGCGGGACTGGCGGGGAATGGAAAACATTCCGGCCGAGGGCGGATTCATCACCGCCGTGAACCACAATTCGCACATCGACCCCTTCGCCTACGCGCACTTCCAGTACAACACCGGGCGGGTACCGCGTTTCCTGGCGAAGAGCGGGCTTTTCAAGAAGGGGTTCGTCGGCGCCGCGATGCGCGGCACCGGCCAGATTCCCGTCTACCGGGAGAGCACGGACGCGCTCAGCGCCTTCCGGGCCGCCATCGACGCCGTCGAGCGCGGCGAGTGCGTCGCCTTCTACCCCGAGGGCACCCTGACCCGCGACCCGGACGGCTGGCCCATGACCGCCAAGACCGGTGCCGCGCGCGTCGCCCTGCAGACCAAGTGCCCGGTCATCCCGGTCGCCCAGTGGGGCTGCAACGAACTGCTGCCGCCCTACGCCAAGAAGCCCGACCTCCTGCCGCGCAAGACCCATCGCGTGCTGGCGGGCCCGCCGGTCGACCTCTCCCGGTTCTACGACCGGGAGATGACCGCGGAGCTGCTGAAGGAGGCCACCGAGGTGATCATGGCCGCCATCACACGCCAGCTGGAGGAAATCCGCGGTGAGAAGGCGCCCGACACCCCCTACGACCCGCGCCGGGAGCGCATCGAGCAGCGGCGCCGGACGCACCGGCAGCGCAAACAGGCAGAAGGGCAGGGCACGTGAGCAAGCCCGTCAAGGCGGCCGTCTTCGGAACCGGATCGTGGGGCACCGCCTTCGGCATGGTCCTCGCCGACGCCGGGTGCGAGGTCACCCTGTGGGGGCGCCGCGCCGAACTCGCGGAGGCCGTCAACTCCACCCGCACCAACCCGGACTACCTCCCCGGTGTCGAACTCCCCGAGAACCTGACGGCCACCACCGACCCCGCCGCGGCCGCGGCCGGCGCCGACTTCACCGTCCTCGCCGTGCCCTCCCAGACGCTGCGCGGCAACCTCGCCGACTGGGCGCCGCTGCTCGCCCCCGGCACCGTCCTGGTCTCCCTGATGAAGGGCGTCGAACTCGGCTCCGCGATGCGGATGAGCGAGGTCATCGAGGACGTCGCCAAGGCCGGCGCCGACCGCATCGCCGTGGTCACCGGCCCCAACCTGGCCCGCGAGATCGCCGCCCGGATGCCCGCGGCGGCCGTGGTCGCCTGCCCCGACGAGGCCGTCGCCCGGCGTCTCCAGGCCGCGTGCCACACGCCGTACTTCCGCCCGTACACCAACACCGACGTCGTGGGCTGCGAACTCGGTGGCGCGGTCAAGAACGTCATCGGACTCGCCGTCGGCATCGCGGACGGCATGGGCCTCGGCGACAACGCCAAGGGCTCCCTCATCACCCGCGGGCTCGCCGAGACGACCCGCCTCGGCGTCGCGCTCGGCGCCGACCCGCTGACCTTCTCCGGACTCGCGGGCCTGGGCGACCTGGTGGCGACCTGTTCCTCGCCGCTGTCCCGCAACCACACCTTCGGCACCAACCTCGGCAAGGGCATGACCCTGGAGGAGACCATCGCGGTCACCCGGCAGACCGCCGAGGGCGTCAAGTCCTGCGAGTCGGTGCTGGATCTGGCCCGGCGGCACGGCGTCGACATGCCGATCACCGAGACGGTCGTCGGCATCGTGCACGAGGGCAAGCCCCCCGTGGTGGCGCTCAAGGAGCTGATGTCGCGCAGCGCGAAGCCCGAACGCCGCTGAGCGACGCGGTCACTCCGGGTTCGGCCTTCGGGCGGCGCTCCGGCCGTGCCGACGCTGTCTCGGGGCACTACCAACGGGTACTCTCAACGCGATATGAGCACCGAGAACCTCTCCCAGAGCCCCGAGCAGCCGCCTCGCAAGCCGCGTGTGGCCGTCGTGTTCGGCGGGCGCAGCTCCGAACACGGGATCTCCGTGGTCACCGCCGGCGCCGTCCTCGCGGCCATCGACCGGACGCGGTACGACGTCCTGCCGATCGGCATCACCCAGGACGGCCGCTGGGCCCTGACCGCCGACGAACCGGAACGCATGGCGATCACCGACCGGCGCACCCCCAGCGTCGAGCAGCTCGCCGACTCGACCGAGGGTCAAGTGGTGCTCCCCGTCGACCCCGCCAACCGCGAGGTCGTCTACAGCGAGCCCGGCTCGGTGCCCAAGGCGCTCGGCGAGGTCGACGTGGTCTTCCCGGTGCTGCACGGCCCGTACGGCGAGGACGGCACCCTCCAGGGCCTGCTGGAGCTGTCCGGTGTGCCGTACGTGGGCTCGGGCGTGCTCGCCTCGGCCGTCGGTCAGGACAAGGAGTACATGAAGCGGGTCTTCACCTCCTTCGGGCTCAAGGTCGGCCCGTACGTGGTGATCCGGCCGCGCGAGTGGGAGCAGGACCGTTCCGCCGCCCGCAAGAAGATCGTCGACTTCGCCGGCGACCACGGCTGGCCGCTGTTCGTGAAGCCCGCGCGCGCGGGCTCCTCCATCGGCATCACCAAGGTCGACGACCTGTCGGGGCTCGACGAGGCGGTCGCCGAGGCCCAGCGCCACGACCCGAAGATCCTCGTGGAGGCGGCGCTGCGCGGCCGTGAGATCGAGTGCGGGGTGCTGGAGTTCGAGGACGGCCCGCGGGCCTCCGTACCGGCCGAGATCCCGCCGCCCGAGGCACACGCGTACTACGACTTCGAGGCCAAGTACATCGACTCCACGCCCGGTGTCGTCCCCGCGCCGCTCACGCCCGAGGAGACCGCCGAGGTGCAGCGGCTCGCGGTCGAGGCCTTCGACGCGGCCTCGTGCGAGGGGCTGGTGCGCGCGGACTTCTTCCTCACCGAGGACGGCGAGTTCGTGATCAATGAGATCAACACCATGCCCGGTTTCACGCCCATCTCGATGTACCCGCAGATGTGGCAGGCCACCGGCGTGAGCTACCCCGAGCTGGTGGACCGGCTGGTGCGGGCCGCGCTGCGCAGGTCGACGGGCCTGCGCTGAGACGGGCGCACACCGAAGAAGGCGGTCCCCTCGGGGATCGCCTTCTTCACGCGCGCTCCCGACCGTCGCCGGCGCAGTATGATCAGCGGGTTTCCCAGCCCGCCGGGTCAGGTTTCGGCCACAGCCCGGTGACCTTCGTGTCCGGGGTGTCCGGGCCGGGAACCACCGCCGGCGCGCCGTCGTCTGCGGTGACGCAGGGGATGCGCCGGCACCGGCAGACGGGGGCTAGAGATGGACGACCGGGCAGGTCAGGGTACGGGTGATGCCGTCCACCTGCTGGACCTTCGCGACCACCATGCGGCCCAGGTCGTCGACGGTGTCGGCCTGGGCGCGCACGATGACGTCGTAGGGTCCGGTGACGTCCTCGGCCTGGATCACCCCAGGGATCTTGCTGATCGTCTCGGCGACGGTCGACGCCTTGCCGACCTCCGTCTGGATCAGGATGTACGCCTGTACCACGGAACCTCCAGGGCGGCCACGAGGATCATGGGGGGAGAAGGAACGCCACGGTATCGCGTCGCCGCGTGCCGCGGGGAGACCCGCGGGGTGCGAGGGTCGCGCGCCGGGGTGCGAGGGCGTCGGGAGTTGACGGTTCCGGCGGCCGCGACGAGGGGCACGACGCCGGTCGCTTCGACCGTAGCGAGGACACAGATGACGCGCGACCGGGCACGGACCGGGACGGAAGGGGAGTAGGGCAATGAAGGGCACGGTTGGTGAGCTCGGCGAGTTCGGGCTCATCAGGGAGCTCACCTCCCGTCTCACCACCACCCCGGCGGTCCGGGTCGGTCCCGGCGACGACGCCGCCGTGGTCGCCGCACCCGACCGCCGGGTGGTGGCCAGCACCGACATCCTGCTGGAGGGCCGGCACTTCCGCCGCGACTGGTCCACCGCGTACGACGTGGGCCGCAAGGCGGCGGCGCAGAACCTCGCCGACATCGCGGCCATGGGGGCCGTGCCGACCGCGCTGCTGCTCGGTCTGGTGGTGCCCGCCGAGCTGCCGGTGACCTGGCCGACCGAGCTGATGGACGGGCTGCGCGACGAGTGCCAGGTCGCGGGTGCCTCGGTGGTCGGCGGCGACGTGGTGCGCGGCGACACCATCACGGTGTCCATCACCGCGCTCGGCGACCTGCGCAACCAGGAACCGGTCACCCGGGCCGGAGCCCGGCCCGGCGACCTCGTCGCGGTGACCGGCTGGCTCGGCTGGTCCGCCGCCGGGTTCGCCGTGCTGTCCCGCGGCTTCCGCTCCCCGCGCGCCTTCGTCGAGGCGCACCGGCGCCCGGAGCCGCCGTACCACGCCGGTCCGGCCGCCGCCGGGCTCGGGGCCACCGCGATGTGCGACGTCAGCGACGGGCTCATCGCCGACCTGGGCCACATCGCGGAGGCGAGCAAGGTCAGGATCGACATCCGCTCGGGCCAGATCGACATTCCCTCCCAGATGAACGACATCGGCCAGGCCGTGGGCGTCGACCCGATGCAGTGGGTGCTGACCGGGGGAGAGGACCACGCGATCGTCGCGACCTTCCCGCCGGACGTGAAGCTGCCCGCCCGCTGGAAGGTGATCGGCGAGGTGCTCAACCCGTCCGCGCTGCCTCAGGTGACCGTCGACGGGGCACCCTGGACGAGCAAGGGCGGCTGGGACCACTTCGGAGGGGAGATCGAGTCATGAGCGCGCCACCCAGGGTGCTGACGGTCGCGGGGTCCGACTCCGGCGGCGGCGCCGGCATCCAGGCCGACCTGAAGGCGATGCTGGCGCTCGGCGTGCACGGGATGAGTGTGGTCACCGCGGTGACCGCGCAGAACTCCCTCGGCGTGCAGGGCGCCTGGGAGCTGCCGGTGGAGGCGGTCCGCGCCCAGTACCGCAGCGTCGTCGACGACATCGGCGTCCAGGCGGTGAAGACCGGCATGCTCGCCTCCGCGGAACTCGTCGAGACGGTCGCCGGACTGCTCGCGGACACGGACGCGCCCGCGGTCGTCGACCCGGTCGGCGTCTCCAAGCACGGGGACGCGCTGCTGGCGGCCTCCGCCCTGGACTCCGTCCGCACCAAGCTGCTGCCCGTCGCGACCGTCGCCACGCCGAACCTCGACGAGGTGGCGCAACTGACCGGCGTACGGGTCGAGACCGAGGAGGACATGCGCGCCGCCGCCGCGGCCGTACTGGCGTACGGCCCGCGCTGGGCGCTGATCAAGGGCGGTCATCTGCCCGGCGAGGCCGTCGACCTGCTCACCGACGGCTCCGAGGAGCACTGGCTGCGCGCTCCCCGCCACGACAACCGGCACACCCACGGCACCGGCTGCACCCTCGCCTCCGCGATCGCCGCCCAGCTGGCCAAGGGGCAGTCCGTGCCGGAGGCGGTGGCGGCGGCCAAGGAGTACGTCACCGGCGCGATCGCGGCCGGCTTCGCGCTCGGCGGCGGCATCGGACCGGTGGACCACGGCTGGGCGCTCGGGCGGGGTGCGACCGGGGCCTGACGGACGCGGGAACCTTCCGGTGCCCGAGGGCCGCGGAGGGTTCCGGCGCGATCCGGGCATGCAAAAAGCCGGCCCACGCTCCGGTGGGCCGGCTAAGTGCAGCGAACCAACAGTGGCCGCGCGCTGTTGCTGAGCGTCAGCGCGAGACCTTGCCGGCCTTGATGCACGAGGTGCAAGCGTTCACGCGCTTCGGCGTCCCGCCCACCACGGTACGCACACGCTGGATGTTCGGGTTCCAGCGGCGGGACGTACGGCGGTGCGAGTGCGAGATGTTGTTGCCGAAGCCCGGCCCCTTGCCGCAGACGTCGCAGTTGGCAGCCACGGGTCACTCCAAAGACTTCAGATGCACTTACGGTGGATCCCGGCATGCCGGGATCAAGATCTACGAGCCCTCGCGAGCGGTTCGAGATCTGAGTGGCGGTGCCAGGGGAATGGCCCGATCAGGATCGGGCAACCGGAGCAGCATACAACGGCTGCGCCCGTACAACGAAACTACCACGGCAGCTCAGGGCCGCTCCCCGGCCCTCTTCCTGCGGGCACCGCCGCGGGGTCTACGCTGCCTGCCACGTCCAGCAGCTCAGGGAGGCGCAGGTGGCGCAGGTGCCGCAGAGATTCTTCGACGCTCTGGCGGTGCGCACCTGGTGCGGCCTGGCACTGCGGGCGCTGGGGCAGGCGCGCGAGGAGATCGACGCGATCAACGTCTACCCGGTCGCGGACGGGGACACCGGCACCAACCTCTATCTGACCGTCGAGTCGGCCGCCGCCGCCGTGGAGGCGGTGTTCTCCGCGCACGAGGTGGGCACCCCGGAGGCCGGCGAGGAGGCCCGGCCCGCCGGTGGTCCCACGCTCGCGGACGCCGCGCGGGCGATGGCGCACGGGGCACTGATCGGCGCGCGGGGCAATTCCGGCACGATCCTGGCGCAGCTGCTGCGCGGCATGGCCCAGGTGCTCGCGGCCGACGGTGAGACGGCCCACACGGACGGGCCGGGCCTGCGGCTGGCCCTGCGACGGGCCGCCGACTCCGCCCGGCAGGCCGTGGCGCACCCGGTCGAGGGCACCGTCCTGACGGTCGCCTCGGCAGCCGCCGACGCGGCCGAGGGCACCGAGGGCGACTGCCGAGGCGTGGCCCGCGCCGCCTACGAGGGCGCCCGCGCGGCGCTCGCCGCGACCCCCGGCCAGCTGCCCGTCCTGAAGCGCGCCGGCGTGGTCGACGCCGGCGGCCACGGCCTGGTGACGGTGCTTGCGGCCCTCCTGGAGACGCTCACGGGGGAGGCACCGGCCCATGCCGTGCACGCGCGTGTGGGTGGCGGCGCGCGGCCGGAAACCCCGGCCGAGTGCGGCCTGGACGAGAGCGGGGAGCACGGCGCGGGCGGGCCCGCGTTCGAGGTGATCTACCTCCTGGAGGCCGAGGACGCGGCCGTCGCCCGCCTGCGCGAGCGGCTGGACGCCCTCGGGGACTCCCTCGTCGTGGTCGGCGGCGACGGGCTGTGGAACGTCCATGTGCACGTCGACGACGCGGGTGCCGCCGTGGAGGCGGGCGTCGAGGCCGGGCGGCCGTACCGCATCCGCATCACGCACTTCGGGCACGGCGACGTGCACACCACCCGCGCCGAGCGGCCCCCTCGGCAGCGGGCCGAGCGGGCCGAGCGGGCCCAGCGGGCGGTGGTGGCCGTCGTGCCCGGCGAGGGCCTGGCCGGGCTCTACACCGAGGCCGGCGCGACCACCGTGCTCGCGCGCCCGGGGGAGCCGCCCGCCAGCGGAGAACTGGTGGAGGCCGTACGACGGGCCCACGCGCGCGAGGTCGTCCTCCTGCCGAACGACGCCGAGCTGCGCCACACCGCCGCCGCGGCGGCCGAGCAGGCCCGGGCGGCGGGCGTCCGCGTGGCCCTCATCCCGACCCGCTCGGCGGTGCAGGGCATCGCGGCGCTCGCCGTGCACGAGCCCGGGCGGCGCTTCGACGAGGACGTGGTGTCGATGACCTCCGCGGCCGGTGCCACCCGGTACGCCGAGGTCACCGTCGCCGAACGGCAATCCTGGACCACGGCCGGCATCTGCCAGGCCGGTGACGTCCTGGGCCTGATCGACGGCGACGTGGCCGTGATCGGCTCGGACGTCGCCGCCACCGCCGAGACCGTCCTCGACCGCATGCTCGCGGCCGGCGGCGAGCTGGTCACCCTGGTCCTCGGCGACGAGGCCCCCGAGTCCGTCGCCGGCCGCCTGGAGGCCCGGGTCCGGGAGGCCTATCTCGCCGTCGACACGGTGGTCTACCGGGGCGGCCGGCAGGGGTCGCTGCTGCTCATCGGCGTCGAGTAGGCGGGGCCGGTCGGCCGGCGACCGGCCGCAGGCGGGGGGAGCCGCGCCGGCTCCGCCCCGTCCGCCCACCGGGCGCCGCTGCCGGTCCCGCCCACCGGGGCCGCTGCCGGTCCCGCCCACCGGGGCCGCTGCCGGTCCCGCCCACCGGGGCCGCTGCCGGTCCCGCCGCCCGCGGGGCGGCGCGCCGTCCAGCCCGCCCGGCGCCGGTGCGGCCCGGCGCCGGCGCGCGCCCCGGCCCGAACGAGCCGTCCGACCAGGACCTTCCCGGGACCTCTGCGGCATTGTCAGTGGCGTGGTGTGCAATGGATCTCGTGCCCGCACTGCGAGAACCACTGGAACGACCACTGAAGTCGGTGCTCGGCCCCGCCACCGCGAAGGTGATGGCCGAGCACCTCGGCCTGCACTCGGTCGGCGACCTCCTCCACCACTACCCGCGCCGGTACGAGGAGCGCGGTCAGCTCACCCACCTCGCCGACCTCCCCATGGACGAGCACGTCACGGTGGTCGCCCAGGTCGCCGACGCCCGCCTGCACACCTTCTCCTCCGCCAAGGCCCCGCGCGGCAAGGGGCAGCGGCTGGAGGTGACGATCACGGACGGCAGCGGCCGGCTCCAGCTGGTCTTCTTCGGCAAGGGCGTCCACAAGCCGCACAAGGAGCTGCTGCCGGGCACCCGCGCGCTGTTCGCGGGCAAGGTCTCGGTCTTCAACCGCCGCCTCCAACTGGCCCACCCGGCCTACGAGCTGCTGCACGGGGACGACGGCGGAGCCGCGGAGACGGTGGAGAGCTGGGCGGGCGCCCTCATCCCCATCTACCCGGCCACCGCCAAGCTGGAGTCCTGGAAGATCGCCAAAGCCGTCCAGACCGTCCTGCCCACCGCCCAGGAGGCCGTCGACCCGCTCCCCGGCTCGCTGCGCGAGGGACGCGGCCTGGTCCCCCTCCCCGAGGCCCTCCTCAAGATCCACCGCCCGCACACCAAGGCGGACA
Organism: Streptomyces hamibioticus; assembly: GCF_047946815.1. Taxonomy (NCBI): domain Bacteria; kingdom Bacillati; phylum Actinomycetota; class Actinomycetes; order Kitasatosporales; family Streptomycetaceae; genus Streptomyces; species Streptomyces hamibioticus. The sequence goes on along the minus strand of NZ_JBKKQY010000001.1, from coordinate 2,128,834 downwards.
TCGCCGACGCCCGGGCCCGTCTGAAATGGGACGAGGCCTTCGTCCTCCAGGTCGCGCTGGCCCGCCGCCGGCACGCCGAGACACAGCTCCCCGCCGTCCCGCGCGAGCCGCGGCCCGACGGTCTGCTGGCCGCCTTCGACGACCGGCTGCCCTTCACCCTCACCGACGGCCAGCAGAAGGTCTCCCGGGAGATCTTCGCCGACCTCGCCACCGACCACCCGATGCACCGCCTCCTCCAGGGCGAGGTGGGCTCCGGCAAGACCCTGGTCGCCCTGCGCGCGATGCTCGCCGTGGTCGACGCCGGCGGACAGGCGGCGATGCTGGCGCCCACCGAGGTGCTCGCCCAGCAGCACCACCGGTCGGTCGTGGAGATGATGGGCGAGCTGGCCGAGGGAGGCATGCTGGGCGGCGCCGAGCACGCCACGAAGGTCGTCCTGCTCACCGGCTCGATGGCCACCGCCGCCCGCCGGCAGGCCCTGCTCGACCTCACCACCGGCGAGGCCGGCATCGTCATCGGCACCCACGCGCTGATCGAGGACAAGGTGCAGTTCCACGACCTGGGCCTGGTCGTGGTCGACGAACAGCACCGCTTCGGCGTCGAGCAGCGCGACGCCCTGCGCGGCAAGGGCAAGCAGCCCCCGCACCTGCTGGTCATGACCGCCACCCCCATTCCGCGCACGGTGGCGATGACGGTCTTCGGCGACCTGGAGACCTCCGTCCTGGACCAGCTCCCGGCGGGACGCTCGCCGATCGCCAGCCATGTCGTCCCGGCCGCCGACAAGCCGCACTTCCTGTCCCGGGCCTGGGAGCGGGTGCGCGAGGAGGTGGCCAACGGCCACCAGGCGTACGTCGTGTGCCCCCGGATCGGTGACGAGGAGGACGACCCCGGCAAGCGGAAGGCCTCCGGGGACGACGCCGAGAAGCGTCCGCCGCTCGCCGTGCTCGACATCGCCGGGCAACTCGCCAAGGGCCCCCTGCAGGGTCTCGGGGTCGAGGCCCTGCACGGCAGGATGCAGCCCGACGACAAGGACGCCGTCATGCGCCGCTTCGCCGCCGGCGAGACCGACGTGCTGGTCGCCACGACCGTCATCGAGGTCGGTGTCAACGTGCCCAACGCCACCGTCATGGTGATCATGGACGCGGACCGCTTCGGCGTCTCCCAGCTCCATCAGCTGCGCGGCCGGGTCGGCCGCGGCTCCGCCCCCGGCCTGTGCCTGCTGGTCACCGAGATGCCCGAGGCGAGCGCGGCCCGCCAGCGGCTCAACGCCGTCGCCGCCACCCTCGACGGCTTCGAACTCTCCCGCATCGACCTCGAACAGCGCCGCGAGGGCGACGTACTCGGCCAGGCCCAGTCCGGCGCCCGCACCTCCCTGAAGGTCCTCGCCGTCATCGAGGACGAGGAGATCATCGCGGAGGCGAGACAGGAGGCGGCCGCCGTGGTGGCCGCGGACCCGGACCTCACCCGCCTGCCCGGCCTGCGGACGGCCCTGGACGCCCTTCTGGACGAGGAGAGAGAGCAGTACCTGGAGAAGGGGTGAGGGCGGCTTCCCAGGGGCGCGGGGCCGCGTCGACGTGCGGCTCCACCGCGGGGCGCGACCAGCCGCAGGAAACCCGCACCCGCCCCGCGACCCCGAGCCGCCTCCCGCCCCGCCTGCCAGACTGAACCCACACGATCCCCACGACCAAGGACCCGAAATGACCCGCGTGATCGCCGGCGCAGCCGGCGGACGCCGCCTGGCCGTCCCGCCGGGGACCGGCACCCGCCCCACCTCCGACCGCGCACGCGAGGGACTGTTCTCCACCTGGCAGTCCCTGCTCGGCGGCCCGCTGGACGGCGAGCGGGTCCTCGACCTGTACGCCGGCTCCGGCGCCGTCGGCCTGGAGGCCCTGTCCCGCGGCGCCGGACACACCCTGCTCGTGGAGGCCGACGCCCGCGCCGTCCGCACCGTCCGGGAGAACGTGAAGGCCCTCGGCCTGCCCGGCGGCGAGGTCCGTGCGGGCAGGGCCGAACAGATCATCCGGACCGCCCCGCCCCAGGAGCCGTACGACATCGTCTTCCTGGACCCGCCCTACGCCGTCACCGACGACGATCTTCGGGAGATTCTGCTCACACTCCGCTCGGAGGGCTGGCTAGCCGAAGAAGCCCTCGTCACCGTGGAGCGCAGCACCAGAGGCGGTGAATTCCGGTGGCCGGACGGCTTCGACGCGCTCCGGGCCCGGCGCTACGGCGAGGGAACGTTTTGGTACGGTCGCGCCGCCTCTACGTGCGAAGACGCACGATGACCGGACCGGAGAGCGAGGGATCACAAGTGCGCCGCGCCGTCTGTCCCGGGTCGTTCGACCCGATCACCAACGGACACCTCGACATCATCGCCCGTGCCTCCAGGCTGTACGACGAGGTCTACGTCGCGGTGATGATCAACCAGGCCAAGCGGGGCCTGTTCGAGATCGAGGAGCGGATGGAACTCATCCGCGAGGTCACCGCCGAGTACGGCAACGTCCGCGTCGAGTCCTTCCACGGCCTCCTCGTCGACTTCTGCAAGCAGCGCGACATCCCCGCCATCGTCAAGGGCCTGCGCGCGGTCAGCGACTTCGACTACGAACTGCAGATGGCCCAGATGAACAACGGCCTCTCCGGTGTCGAGACCCTCTTCATCCCCACCAACCCCACCTACAGCTTCCTGTCGTCCTCGCTGGTCAAGGAGGTCGCGACCTGGGGCGGCGACGTCTCCCACCTGGTGCCGCCGGCGGTGCTGAGCGCCCTCGCCGAGCGCCTGCGGAAGGACTGACCCGGTCCCCGCACGCCACCCCGCCCCGCCCCCGGAAACTGACAGCCCGTCACCCGGTGTCCGGCGGCAGTCCCGGGGTCGTACAGTCGTGGCGTCCGTCTCCAACACAGCTGTAGAGAGTGGCGAGCACACGGTGGACGTGCAGAAGAAGCTGGACGAGATCGTCACCCTGGTCTCCGGCGCCCGCGCCATGCCCATGTCGGCCTCGTGCGTGGTCAACCGCGCCGAACTGCTCTCGATGCTCGAAGAGGTGCGTGCGGCGCTGCCCGACTCCCTCGCCCAGGCCCGGGAGCTGATCGGGGACCGCGAGCAGATGGTGGCGCAGGCCCGCCAGGAGGCGGAGCGGATCATCGAGAGCGCGCACGCCGAACGAGGCTCCCTGCTCTCCGACACGGAGATCGCCCGCCGCTCCCAGGCCGAGGCCGACCGCATCCTGGCCGAGGCCCGCCAGGAGGCCGAGGAGGTCCGCGCCGAGGCCGACGACTACGTCGACTCCAAGCTCGCCAACTTCGAGGTCGTCCTCACCAAGACCCTCGGCTCCGTCGGCCGGGGCCGCGAGAAGCTGCTCGGCACCGGCACCGGCACCGGCCTCGACGGGGACGGCTACGTGGACCCGGAAGAGGACGACGCCCCCGAGCGCAGCCCCGACCCGGAGACCCTGCGCCGTGACGCGGACGCCTACGTCGACGCCAAGCTGGGCGCCTTCGAGGCGGTACTGGCCAAGACCCTGGAGGCGGTCGGCCGGGGCCGGGAGAAGCTGCACGGCCGGATCGCCACCGACGACCTCGGCGCCCTCGCCGACGACGCCACCACCGTCCAGCACTCCAGCGACGCGGACTACCTGGCCGGCCTCGCGGCCCTGGCCGAAGCCCCCGCCGAGCAGCAGCGCCCGGCGGTGCCCGCCCAGCAGTCGTACGACACCCAGGACGCCTACGCGTACCAGCAGCAGCCCCAGGCCGCTTCCTACGGCTACCAGCAGCAGTACGCCCAGCAGGATGCCTACGGCTACCAGCAGGCCGACCCGTACGCCGCCTACCCGGGCTACCACGCCCAGCAGCCCGCGTACGACGGTCGGCAGGGCTACGGCGGGTCCCAGCAGCACCCGCAGGCCCAGCAGCATCCTCAGGACCCGCAGCACCCACAGGCCCAGCAGGCCCAGCAGTCACAGGCACTCGACGAGACCAGCCTCTTCGACACCAGCATGATCAGCGCCGAGCAGCTGCGCCAGTACGAGCAGCAGCGCTACGAGCAGGGTCGCTGAGGCCGGATTGGGCCGAGAGCCAAAGGTCCAGTATCCTGGCTCTTCGGTCGCGTCTACGTCCGCGATCAACGCTGCCCGGGACACCGAGGGCGGCGTCCCACTGAGTTCGAAGACCGAAAGCAGGAATGGCCCTGAACGCCCGCCTCGACCACCGCAACCCCCTCGTGTTCGACACGCACGAGCTGGGCCGGCGTCCTGGTGCGCTGCAGCGTCTGACCCGCGCGGTCGACGCTCCCAAGGACTTCGGTATCAAGGGAGTCATCGGAGTGCCGGAAGGCGCCCCGGTGGAACTCGAACTCCGGCTCGAGTCGGTCATGGAGGGTGTGCTCGTCACAGGCACCGCCCGTGCGCGGGCCGAGGGGGAGTGCGTAAGGTGTCTGGAGCCGGTCGAGCTGGAGCTCGAAGCGGACTTCCAGGAGATGTTCTCGTACCCTGACGCCGACGACCGGGGCCGCGTGATCGCGGAACCGGGCGACGACGCCGAGGACGACGAGGACAGGCTCTTCGTCGAGGACGGTCTGATCGACCTCGAAACCGTGCTGCGCGATGCGGTGGTGCTCGCACTGCCGATGCAGCCGGTGTGCCGGGAGGACTGCCCGGGGCTGTGCACCGAGTGCGGAGCACGGCTCGCGGACGACCCGGAGCACCACCACGACGCCGTCGACATCCGTTGGGCGGCATTGCAGGGACTCGCCGGCACCATGAAGGACGGCGAGAAGGACGACCAGAGCGGCGCCGAACCGGGCGTCGACGAGAAGCAGGAGAAGTAGCCGTGGCTGTTCCGAAGCGGAAGATGTCGCGCAGCAACACGCGCCACCGCCGGTCGCAGTGGAAGGCTGCGGTCCCCACCCTGGTTGCGTGCGAGCGCTGCCACGAGCCCAAGCAGCAGCACATCGCGTGCCCGTCGTGCGGCACCTACAACAAGCGCCAGGTTCTCGAGGTCTGAGCGGCTGGTGAGAGGCACTGTGTCCACTGCCAAGAAGGCGGAAGACGCCAAGGCGGACCCACCCGTCAAAAAGAAGGCGGACAACCAGGCCTCGTCCCACACGCTTCTGGAAGGGCGGCTCGGCTACCAAGTCGAGTCCGCCCTTCTGGTGCGAGCGCTGACTCACCGTTCCTACGCGTACGAGAACGGCGGTCTGCCGACGAACGAGCGGCTGGAGTTCCTCGGGGACTCCGTGCTCGGCCTCGTCGTCACGGACACGCTGTACCGCACCCACCCCGACCTGCCCGAAGGCCAGCTGGCCAAGCTGCGGGCCGCGGTGGTCAACTCTCGTGCGCTGGCGGAGGTCGGTCGCGGGCTCGACCTGGGCTCCTTCATCCGGCTGGGCCGCGGTGAAGAGGGCACGGGCGGCCGGGACAAGGCATCCATCCTCGCCGACACCCTGGAAGCGGTGATCGGCGCGGTCTATCTCGACCAGGGCCTCGACGCGGCCTCCGAACTGGTGCACCGCCTGTTCGACCCGCTGATCGAGAAGTCCTCCAACCTCGGTGCCGGCCTGGACTGGAAGACCAGCCTCCAGGAGCTCACCGCGACCGAAGGGCTCGGCGTCCCCGAGTACCTGGTCACGGAGACCGGCCCCGACCACGAGAAGACCTTCACTGCTGCCGCCCGCGTCGGAGGCGTCTCGTACGGCACCGGCACCGGCCGCAGCAAGAAGGAGGCGGAGCAGCAGGCCGCCGAGTCCGCCTGGCGGTCCATCCGGGCCGCGGCGGACGAGCGCGCCAAGGCCGCGGCCAAGGCGGCGGCCGAGGCCGCCCAGCAGGCCGCCGAGGCGCCGTCGGCCTCCGCCTGACCCACCGCAGCGTACGAACCCGAGTGCCCGTCCCGCCCCAGGGGCGGGCGCTCGGGCCGTGCCCGGCCCACCCGAGGGGGAGCCATGCCCGAGTTGCCCGAGGTCGAGGTCGTGCGGCGAGGCCTGGAGCGGTGGGTGGCCCACCGGACCGTCGCCGATGCCGACGTACTGCACCCGCGCGCGGTGCGCCGGCACATCGCCGGCGCCGACGACTTCGCCCACCGCCTCAAGGGCCACCGCATCGGCACGCCCAGCCGCCGCGGCAAATACCTGTGGCTGCCGCTGGAGGACACCGGCCAGGCGGTCCTGGCCCACCTCGGCATGAGTGGCCAGCTGCTGGTCCAGCCGCACGAGGCACCGGCCGAGAAGCACCTGCGCATCCGGGTCCGCTTCGCCGACGCCCTCGGCACCGAACTCCGCTTCGTCGACCAGCGCACCTTCGGCGGCCTGTCGCTGCACGACACCAGCCCCGAGGGACTGCCCGACGTCATCGCGCACATCGCCCGGGACCCGCTCGACCCGCTCTTCGACGACGAGGCATTCCACCGGGCGCTGCGCCGCAAGCGCACCACCATCAAGCGGGCCCTGCTCGATCAGTCGCTGATCAGCGGCGTCGGCAACATCTACGCCGACGAGGCGCTGTGGCGCGCCCGGCTGCACTACGAACGCCCGACGGCCACCTTCACCCGCCCCCGGACCCTGGAACTCCTCGGCCATGTGCGGGACGTGATGAACGCGGCCCTCGCGGTCGGCGGCACCAGCTTCGACAGCCTGTACGTCAACGTCAACGGCGAGTCCGGTTACTTCGAGCGGTCGCTCGACGCGTACGGACGTGAGGGCCTGCCCTGCCGACGCTGCGCCACGCCGATGCGCCGCCGCCCGTGGATGAACCGCTCCAGCTACTTCTGCCCGAAGTGCCAGCGCACGCCGCGCGTCACTCCGTAGCCGTCACCTCGTGGACGTCACCCGTGGCCGGACGGATCACGAGGCGGACGTGGTGGTCAGCGGCTGGCCGCCGCGCCGGGCGTCGTAACGCTCCCGTGCCGCCAGCACCTGGTCCATGCCGCTCTCGAGGCACTCGATCAGGGCGATCAGCCGCCCGGCCACCTCGCGGCCCAGCGCGGTCAGTTCGTAGTCCACGCGGGGCGGGTTGGTGGGCTGGGCCTCGCGGTGCACCAGGCCGTCGCGCTCCAGTGCCTGCAGGGTCTGGGAGAGCATCTTCTCGCTGACGCCGTCCACGCGCCGCCGCAGCTCGTTGAAGCGGAACGAGCCCGCGTACAGGGCGCCGAGGGTGAGCGCGCCCCAGCGGCCCGTGACGTGCTCCAGGGTGCCGCGCGAGGGGCAGGCCTTGGAGAACACGTCGTACGGCAGGTTCTGCTCCGCCGTACGCTCCTGCGTGGTCGCCATGTTTCCCAGCGTACGTGAGCTCAGCGCTGCCCGCCGGGGGCGCTGACCCGGGGTGAGCGTGGGGCTCAGTAGCCGAAGTTCTGCGTCCACCACGGGCCGCCGGACCCGAAATGCACGCCCACGCCCAGCGTCCGGAAGTCGCAGTTGAGGATGTTGGCACGGTGGCCGGGGCTGTTCATCCAGGCGTCCATCACGGCCTGGGCGTCGGCCTGGCCGCGGGCTATGTTCTCCCCGCCGAGGTTGCTTATCCCGGCCTTCTCGGCCCGGTCCCAGGGCGTCGCGCCGCTGGGGTCGGTGTGGTCGAAGAAGCCCTGCTGCGCCATGGCCGCGCTGAAGTCACCGGCCAGGCCCGCGAGCGCGCTGTTCGCCGCCAGCGGGCTGCAGCCGGCCCTGACCCGCTCGTCGTTGACGAGCTTGAGCACCTCGGCCTCGACCGCCGCCTCCCGGGACACCGTCACCGGCGCGCTGGGCCGCTCGGGCGCCTTCGTGGCCGTACGGGACGGTGCCGGCTCGGAGTCCGGCTTCTTGGCGGGGGTCTTCGACGGCTTGGCCGGCTGCTCGGGCCGGGCCGGTTCCTTGGACTTCGACGGCGTCCCGGTCGGCGCGGCCGACGTCGACGGGTCCTTGGAGGGGGTCTTCTCCGGCGAGGACGGCGAGGACGGCGAGGACGGCGAGGACGAGGGCGACGAGGGGGCGGACGAAGAGGAGGGTGACGAGGGGGACGAGGGCGACGCCGAGCGGTCGGTGTCACGGCTGGTGGGCGCACCGCCGTCGACGCTGCCGGACGTGCCGCTCAGGCCGGTCGGGGTGTTGGTCGGCACGTCGGCGGACTGCACCCGGTCGCCGGTGCCGCCCCCGCCGAGCCGGTAGTCGCCCAGGCCGGGCACCACGCCGGTCGTCACGGCGACCGTGCCGAGGGCGACCGCGGCGGAGACGCCGAGCAGGCCGGTGCGGACCGGGGCGGCGGCGTTCTTCGGCTTCCGGCGCCGGTGCGAACGGCCCCGCCGGGGCCCGTCGTCCGGCGCGAAGCCGTCGCTCGGGAAGGGGACGGTGTGCCCGGCGCGCGGCAGGTCGCCGCCGGCGGAGTCGTCCGTGGCGAACAGGTAGGCGTCGCTCCGCGCACGCTCCTCGGCGTACGCCTCGGGGTTCAGATAGGGGGCGATCCCCATCGAGGAGCGGTCACCCGCGGTCGAGTCCAGCGGGTCGCGGCCCGGTGCCCCGGAGCCGTCGGTGTGCGTGGTCCCCGTGGCGCGGCCCGTGGCGGCGCGGCCGGCGGCGGAGCGTCGGTGGCGTCCCATGTTCTGGCCTTCCTCGTCCTTGCGGTCGACTCGTCCTCACGATCATCACCGGACTCACACGATCGGGTGAGTTTCATATGAGATTCATTGGGTCGGGACGGTACCGCATGGCGCTGGGGGCGGAAGTGTCCAGAGGGACATCGGCCGGTTAGGTTGCACCCATGAGCGAGGATGTACGGCTGGTCGCCTGGGTGCGCGGGCGGGTGCAGGGCGTGGGTTTCCGCTGGTTCACGCGGGCGCGGGCGCTGGAGCTGGGCGGGCTGAGTGGTTTTGCTCTCAATTTGGGCGACGGCCGCGTCCAGGTGGTCGCGGAGGGCTCGAGGGAGCGCTGCGAGGCACTGCTGGACTGGCTCCGCGGCGACGACACGCCCGGGCGCGTGGACGGCGTCACCGAGATCTGGGACACACCCCGCGGCGGTTACGACGGCTTCGCCATCCGCTGATCCCGTCCTCCCGGCGCGCCGGTGGCCCCGGTCCGGACCGCCCGCCGAGGGGCGCCGGGAACGGAAACTAGCAGGTGATTACCGAGAAGCGCTTGCCATGGCAGGCTCCGCGCGACAGGATGATCGCCACGCCCCGAGGGGCCCGCAGGAGCCACAGCGCCGCCGTGTCCAGGCCGCGCGCCCCGGGTCACCCGTCAATACGGGGCGTGATCGTGTTGACCGTCAAACTTTTTGGTGAGACGCTGAAAGCCCCGCGCACCTTAGCTGTTTGGCATGGTTGAACGGCACCAAGAACTGCATAGTGCCAAGCACCGCGGGTGCGAATCCCTCACGACCCACACCGCATCGGTCGGTCACTCATTGTGGAGGACCATCCATCATGGCAAAGGCGCTTCTCGGTTACGTCGGCGGCTCCGACCCTCGACTCCTCGCCGAGATGCGACGGCTCCAGCAGCGCGTCCAGGACCTGGAATCCGAACTCGGCCGCATCCAGGCCGAGAACGACGCACTGACGGCTGCCGCTTCTCACGACAGGATCATGGAGAGCGTTGACGCACACCAGGCGGAGCCTGCGCTGACCTGATCACTGCATTGCTCCACGACGGCACAAGCAGTGGTTGGGCTGCCCGTACAACCGCTCAGTTGTCAGAGTTGCAAGGGACGCTTCGGCGTCCCTTCTTTCTTGCCCCGCCCCGGCAACCTCGGCCGCTCGGACCCTCGGTCCGCCTCCGGCCCGGCGATCCCTTCCCCGCGCATCCTTTCAGTTTCTTTAACGTCTGGTGTGCCCTGCACGTTCATCGGTGAAACCGCGGGGGCCCAAGGGTTCATGGAGTGAGACACCCCCGGAAGGTAGAGTCCGGCGGCGTGCACCTGAAGGCCCTGACCCTCCGCGGGTTCAAGTCGTTCGCCTCGGCGACCACGCTCCGGTTCGAGCCGGGGATCACATGCGTCGTCGGTCCGAACGGCTCGGGCAAGTCCAATGTCGTGGACGCGCTCAGCTGGGTCATGGGCGAGCAGGGCGCCAAGTCGCTGCGCGGCGGCAAGATGGAGGACGTCATCTTCGCCGGCACCACCGGCCGCCCGCCGCTCGGCCGGGCCGAGGTGTCGCTGACCATCGACAACTCCGACGGGGCGCTGCCCATCGAGTACGCCGAGGTCACCATCACGCGGATCATGTTCCGCAACGGCGGCAGCGAGTACCAGATCAACGGCGACACCTGCCGGCTGCTCGACATCCAGGAACTGCTGTCCGACTCCGGCATCGGCCGCGAGATGCACGTCATCGTCGGCCAGGGCCAGCTCGACTCCGTGCTGCACGCCGATCCCATGGGCCGCCGGGCCTTCATCGAGGAGGCGGCGGGCGTCCTCAAGCACCGCAAGCGCAAGGAGAAGGCGCTGCGGAAGCTGGACGCGATGCAGGCCAACCTCGCGCGCGTGCAGGACCTGACCGACGAGCTGCGCCGCCAGCTCAAGCCGCTGGGCCGCCAGGCGGCGGTCGCCCGCCGCGCCGCCGTCATCCAGGCCGACCTGCGCGACGCCCGGCTGCGGCTCCTCGCCGACGACCTGGTACGCCTGCGGGAGGCGCTGCGGGCCGAGATCGCCGACGAGGCCGCCCTGAAGGACCGCAAGGAGGCCGCCGAACGGGAACTGGGCAAGGCACTGCGGCGCGAGGCGCTCCTGGAGGACGAGGTACGGCGGCTCACCCCGCGCCTGAAGCGAGCGCAGCAGACCTGGTACGAGCTGTCCCAGCTCGCCGAGCGGGTGCGCGGCACCGTCTCGCTGGCCGACGCGCGCGTGAAGAGCGCCACCTCGGCGCCGCCCGAGGAGCGCCGGGGCCGCGACCCGGAGGACCTGGAGCGCGAGGCCGCCCGCGTCCGCGAGCAGGAGGCCGAGTTGGAAGCCGCCCTGGAGGCGGCCGAGCGCGCCCTGGAGGACACGGTCGCCCACCGGGCTGAGCTGGAGCGCGAGCTCGCCGACGAGGAGCGCCGTTTGAAGGACGTCGCCCGTGCCATCGCCGACCGCCGCGAGGGGCTGGCCCGGCTCAGGGGCCAGGTGGGGGCCGCCCGGTCGCGGGCCGCGGCGGCCCAGGCGGAGATCGAGCGGCTGGCCGCGGCCCGGGACGAGTCCCGGGAACGGGCCGCCGCCGCCCAGGAGGAGTACGAGGCGCTCAAGGCCGAGGTCGACGGCCTCGACGCGGGCGACGCCGAACTCGCCGAGCGCCACGAGGCCGCCAAGCGGCAGCTGGCCGAGGCGGAGACCGCGCTCGCCGCCGCCCGCGAGGCGGCCACCGCGGCGGAACGCCGCCGGGCCGCGACCCAGGCCCGGCACGAGGCCCTCGCCATGGGCCTGCGCCGTAAGGACGGCACGGGCGCGCTGCTGGGGGCGAAGGATCGTCTCTCCGGGCTGATCGGACCGGCCGCCGAGCTGCTCACCGTGACCCCCGGCCACGAGGTGGCGCTCGCCGCAGCCTTCGGCGCCGCCGCCGACGCGCTCGCGGTGACCACCCCCGCCTCGGCCGCCGACGCCATCCGGCTGCTCCGCAAGCAGGACGCCGGCCGGGCGGCGCTGCTGCTCGCCGGCGCCCCCGACGACGTACCGCAGGAGGCACCGGCCGGCGGGCCGCCGTACGCGGCCGACCTGGTGCACGGCCCCGCCGACCTCATGCCGGCCGTACGCCGGCTGCTGCGCGGGATCGTCGTCGTCGGCACCCTGGAGGAGGCCGAGGACCTGGTCTACGCGCGGCCCGGGCTGACCGCCGTCACCGCCGAGGGTGACCTGCTCGGCGCGTACTTCGCGCAGGGTGGGTCCGCCGGGGCGCCCAGCCTGCTGGAGGTGCAGGCCTCCGTGGACGAGGCCGCCGCCGAGCTGGAGGGGCTGGCCGTGCGGTGCGAGGAACTGGCCGAGGCGCAGCGGGCGGCCGAGGAGCGGCGCCGGGAGTGCGCCGCGGCGGTCGAGGAGCTGGGGGAGCGGCGCCGGGCCGCCGACCGGGAGAAGTCGGCCGTGGCCCAGCAGCTCGGCCGGCTCGCGGGCCAGGCACGGGGCGCCGCCGGAGAGGCCGAGCGGTCCGCCGCGGCGGCCGGCCGGGCGCAGGAGGCGCTGGATGAGGCGTTGCAGGACGCCGAGGAGCTGGCCGAACGGCTGGCCGTCGCCGAGGAGATGCCGGTCGAGGAGGAACCCGACACCGCTCGGCGCGACCGGCTCGCCGCCGACGGCGCCAACGCCCGGCAGACCGAGATGGAGGCCCGTCTCCAGGTCCGTACGCACGAGGAACGGGTCAAGGGACTGGCCGGCCGGGCCGACTCCCTCGACCGGGCCGCCCGTGCCGAACGCGAGGCACGCGCGCGTGCCGAGCAGCGACGGGCCCGGCTGCGTCATGAGGCGGCCGTTGCCGAGGCCGTCGCCTCCGGTGCCCGCCGGCTGCTGGCGCACGTCGAGGTCTCCCTCGCCCGCGCCGACGAGGAGCGCACCGCCGCCGAGGCCGCGAAGGCCCGGCGCGAGCAGGAGCTGGCCGCCGCGCGCACCGAGGGGCGCGACCTCAAGGCGGAACTCGACAAACTGACCGATTCGGTCCACCGGGGAGAGGTGCTCGGCGCCGAGAAGCGGCTGCGGATCGAGCAGCTGGAGACGAAGGCGCTGGAGGAACTCGGTGTGGAACCGGAGGGGCTGGTGGCGGAGTACGGTCCGCACCGGCCGGTGCCGCCCTCGCCGCCCGCCGAGGGCGAGGAGCTGCCGGAGGACCCCGAGCACCCGCGCCACCTGCCCCGGCCGTTCGTCCGGGCCGAGCAGGAGAAGCGGCTGAAGGCCGCCGAGCGCGCCTACCAGCAGCTCGGCAAGGTCAATCCGCTGGCCCTGGAGGAGTTCGCGGCACTGGAGGAGCGGCACCAGTTCCTCAGCGAGCAGCTGGAGGACCTGAAGAAGACCCGCGCCGACCTGCTCCAGGTCGTCAGGGAGGTCGACGAGCGCGTCGAGCAGGTCTTCACCGAGGCGTACCTGGACACGGCCCGTGAGTTCGAGGGCGTGTTCGGCCGGCTCTTCCCCGGCGGCGAGGGACGGCTCGTGCTGACCGACCCCGGCAACATGCTCACCACGGGCGTGGACGTCGAGGCCCGGCCGCCCGGCAAGAAGGTCAAGCGGCTGTCGCTGCTGTCCGGCGGGGAGCGGTCGCTGACGGCGGTCGCCCTGCTGGTGTCGATCTTCAAGGCGCGGCCCAGCCCGTTCTACGTGATGGACGAGGTCGAGGCCGCGCTCGACGACACCAATCTCCAGCGGCTGATCCGGATCATGCAGGAGCTGCAGGAGGCCTCGCAGTTGATCGTCATCACGCACCAGAAGCGGACGATGGAGGTCGCCGACGCGCTCTACGGCGTCTCCATGCAGGGCGACGGTGTGTCGAAGGTCATCAGCCAGCGGCTTCGCTGACCGGCTCCGACGGCCTCGCGGAACCGTCTGGTCTACACCTGTTCCCAACTGGGTTTTTGGGGTACCCGCTCTTGATGGCTTCAATCCTTGAACACAAGCTGACACGCCGTCGATCCAAATTCATGGCGAACGACCTATTGACTTCGATAGTTGAACGCATAGTGTCTGCTGCGTTGCTTTTACCTTCAGGACCGAGCGCCTCGAAGGGCTGACCCCCACGCCGGCAGCGACGCCGGCGGCCCGAGGAGTACACGTGACCAGCACAGCGCAGGCACCCCAGTCAGGAGCCAGGACGGCTCAGCCCGATCATCTCGGGCACGTCATCTTCATCGCGGCCGCGGCCGCGATGGGCGGTTTCCTTTTCGGCTACGACAGCTCTGTGATCAACGGTGCCGTCGAGGGCGTCCGGGACCGTTACGACATCGGCTCCGCGGCGCTGGCCCAGGTCATCGCCATCGCCCTGGTCGGCTGCGCCATCGGCGCCGCGACCGCCGGCCGGATAGCCGACCGCATCGGCCGCATCCGGGTCATGCAGATCGCCGCCGTCCTGTTCACGGCCAGCGCCATCGGCTCCGCGCTGCCCTTCACGCTGTACGACCTCGCCTTCTGGCGCGTCGTCGGCGGCCTGGCCATCGGTATGGCCTCCGTCATCGGCCCCGCCTACATCGCCGAGGTCGCCCCGCCCGCCTACCGCGGCCGGCTCGGCTCCTTCCAGCAGGCCGCGATCGTCATCGGCATCGCCATGTCGCAGCTGGTCAACTGGGGTCTGCTGCACGCCGCCGACGGCGACCAGCGCGGCACCCTGATGGGCCTGGAGGCCTGGCAGGTCATGCTCGGCGTCGAGGTCGTCCCGGCCGTCCTCTACGGTCTGCTCTCCTTCGCCATCCCCGAGTCCCCGCGCTACCTGCTCTCCGTCGGCAAGCGCGAGCGCGCCCGGGAGATCCTCGCCGAGGTCGAGGGCAAGGGCACCGACCTGGACGCCCGCGTCGCCGAGATCGAGCACGCCATGAAGAGCGAGCACAAGTCCAGCTTCCGCGACCTGCTGGGCGGCAGCTTCTTCTTCAAGCCGATCGTCTGGATCGGCATCGGCCTGTCGGTCTTCCAGCAGTTCGTCGGCATCAACGTCGCGTTCTACTACTCCGCCACCCTGTGGCAGTCGGTCGGCGTCGACCCGACGGACTCGTTCTTCTACTCCTTCACCACGTCGATCATCAACATCGTCGGCACCGTGATCGCGATGATCTTCGTCGACCGCGTCGGCCGCAAGCCGCTGGCCCTCATCGGCTCGGTCGGTATGGTGATCGGCCTCGCGCTGGAGGCCTGGGCGTTCTCCTTCGACCTGGTCGACGGCCAGCTGCCCGCCACCCAGGGCTGGGTCGCCCTGATCGCCGCGCACATGTTCGTGCTCTTCTTCGCCCTGAGCTGGGGTGTGGTCGTCTGGGTCTTCCTCGGTGAGATGTTCCCGAACCGGATCCGCGCCGCCGCCCTGGGCGTGGCCGCCGCCGCGCAGTGGATCGCCAACTGGGCCATCACCGCGAGCTTCCCGTCCCTGGCCGACTGGAACCTCTCCGTGACGTACCTGATCTACACGGTCTTCGCCGCGCTCTCCATCCCGTTCGTCCTGAAGTTCGTGAAGGAGACGAAGGGCAAGGCCCTGGAGGAGATGGGCTGAGCCTCCCCGGGGAGGTACCGAGTGCCTCCCTCGCCTCCCTCGGGAGGCCCCAGGTCCGGGGAGAGGAGCCAAAGACCCCGCTGCCCCTCTCCCCGTACACGGAAGACGTACTGCCCCGGCTCGTCCACCGAGCCGGGGCAGTACGTCTTCGCGGTACAGCCGAGGACCGTGCCGCCCTCGGCGCGCAGCCCGTCGACGGACGTGGCCGCGGAGCCGACCGCGCCGACCGCCTCCCCGCGGACTGCCGGGAGGCGCAGGTGCGCGCCTCGCCCGCGAAGTGGCCGTCGTGCCGGGGCCCTGACCCGGTCCGGGTCCTCGGTGAGGTACAGCAGCGGTGACTCGGGGACGGTCAGCCGCTTCGCCGCGCCCGGTACCGCGCCCGCGAAGACCGAGGCCGGGCCCGTACGACCGTGGCGGGCATGGCGAACGTCCCCCTCCGCCGGGGGTGCGGAGGGGGACGTGCCGGCCGGTGGAGTGTCAGACCGTGAGGGTCTCGGGCCGCTCGGCCCGCTCGGCGGACGCTGCCGGGACGACCACGGCGGGCTTGGGCAGCACCGCGTACAGCACGCCGGAGATCACCACCGTGGCCACCCAGCCCAGGCCGTACTCGCCGATGACGTTGTTCGTGGCCAGCGGGCCGGTGAACCAGTCCGAGGTGGTGAACATCAGGCCCGCGACCAGACCCACCGCCCAGGCGACGCACGCGGCGGGGGAGAAGCCGCCCCGGTACCAGTAGGCGCTGGTGCGCGTGGTGTCGGCCATGGCCTCGCCGTCGTACTCCCGGCGGCGCAGCATGTCCGCGCCGAAGACGCCGACCCAGGCCGAGAAGGCGACCGCGAGCAGCGACAGGAAGGCGATGAAGGAGCCCATGAAGCTGGTCGCGACCAGCATCAGCACGCCGCCGAAGAGCAGCGAGATCACGGCGTTGACCGAGACCGCCCAGTGGCGCGGCATCGTGAAACCGAGGGTCTGTGCGGTGAAGCCCGCCGAGTACATGGACATCGAGTTGATCAGCAGCATGCCGATCAGCGCGATCAGCAGGTACGGCACCGCGAGCCAGGTCGGCAGGATCTCGCCGAGGAAGGAGACCGGGTCGGAGGCCGAGGCCAGGTCCGGCGTGGAGACGGCCATCACCATGCCCATGAGCACCATCGGCAGCACGACGACGCCGGCCCCGCCGACCGTCACGCCCACGAGCGCCTTGGAGGAGGCGGTGCGCGGCAGGTACCGGGTGAAGTCCGGGGCGGACGGGATCCAGCTGACGCCGCCGGCGGCGATCAGCCCGACGCCGGTGATCATCGCGGCCACCGACCCGGCGGACCGGTCGAAGACGGCCGACCAGTCGGTGTCGACGATCAGATAGCCGAGCACCAGCACGGAGAAGCCGCCGAACAGGTAGGTGGCGTACTTGTTGCACTTCTGCACGGCGTTGATGCCCAGTCCGGAGATCACGAAGGTCGCGACCACGAAGGCGAGCAGCATCACCATGTCCAGCACGCTGTTGGCCCGGACGCCGAACACGATGTCCAGCACCGTGAGCATCGCGTAGGCGCCGGTCACCGCGTTGATCGTCTCCCAGCCCCAGCGGGCGACCCAGATCAGCGAACCGGGCAGCAGATTGCCGCGCTGCCCGAACACCGCCCGGGACAGCGCCATGCCGGGCGCGCCGCCCCGCTTGCCCGCGATGCCGATCAGCCCGACCAGGCCGTACGACACGACGGGCGCGGCGGCGGCGACCACGAGCGCCTGCCAGAAGTTGAGCCGGTACGCCACGACCAGGCTCGCGCCCATCGTGAGCAGCAGCACGCTGATGTTGGCGCCGACCCAGGTCGGGAACAGCTCCCGGACACGGGCCGTGCGCTCGTCGTCGGGCACCTGCTCGATGCCGCGGGTTTCGAGTGCGCCTTCGGTCTCGGCGGTTTTGCTCATGTGGGGGGTCCGTGCCTCAGGGGTGTGGAGAAGGGGCCGTCGGGACTCTACGCGCGTTGATGCCCTCTGCTCCATCGTACTTTGATCCGACTCCTTCCCTGCAGGGGGCTTTGTCCCTTGGAGGAAGTCACAAGCGGGGTGTGTGCGGGACCCATGGCTGATACTGGACGGGTTATGGACATCGTCATCCTTGCTGTAGTCATCGCCGTGGTCGTGATCGGCGCGCTCGGCGGGCTGGTGGTGGGCAGTCGCCGCAAGAAGCAGGTGCCCCCGCCGCCGCCCGCAGCGCCCGACATCACGGCCCCTCCGGCCGAACCGCACGTCGGCGACGAGGCCGAGACGCCGCGCGACGAACCGCGCCGCACGATAGAGGAGGTCGACCTCCCCGACGGGGGTACCGCCACCGTCGCGGAACCCCCCGTCGTCGAAGAGCTCGAGGTTCCTCAGCTGGAGGTTCCCGAGCCCACCGCCGGCCGTCTGGTCCGGCTCCGTGCCCGCCTGTCGCGCTCGCAGAACGCGCTCGGCAAGGGGCTGCTCACGCTGCTCTCCCGCGAGCACCTCGACGAGGAGACCTGGGAGGAGATCGAGGACACGCTGCTGACCGCCGACGTCGGCGTGCAGCCCACCCAGGAGCTGGTCGAGCGACTGCGCGAGCGCGTCCGGGTGCTCGGCACCCGTACCCCGGACGAGCTGCGCGCACTGCTGCGCGAGGAGCTGATCACGCTGGTCGGCGCCGACCTGGACCGCACGGTCAAGACCGAGCCCGAGACGACCAAGCCCGGCATCGTGATGGTCGTCGGCGTCAACGGCACCGGCAAGACCACGACCACCGGCAAGCTCGCCCGGGTGCTGGTCGCCGACGGCCGCAGCGTCGTGCTCGGCGCCGCCGACACCTTCCGCGCCGCCGCCGCCGACCAGCTCCAGACCTGGGGCGAGCGGGTCGGCGCCCACACCGTGCGCGGCCCGGAAGCCGGTGATCCGGCCTCCGTCGCCTTCGACGCGGTCAAGGAGGGCAAGGAGATCGGCGCGGACGTCGTGCTGATCGACACCGCCGGCCGGCTGCACACCAAGACCGGGCTCATGGACGAGCTGGGCAAGGTCAAGCGGGTCGTCGAGAAGCAGGCGCCGCTGGACGAGGTGCTGCTCGTGCTCGACGCCACCACCGGCCAGAACGGTCTGATCCAGGCCCGCGTCTTCGCCGAGGTCGTCGACATCACCGGCATCGTGCTCACCAAGCTGGACGGCACGGCCAAGGGCGGCATCGTGGTCGCCGTCCAGCGTGAGCTGGGCGTGCCGGTCAAGCTGGTCGGCCTCGGTGAGGGCGCCGACGACCTGGCGCCGTTCGAGCCGGAGGCGTTCGTGGACGCCCTGATCGGTGACTGAGCTTTCGACGGTGCATGAGGAGGCGCCCGGACCCGGACCCGTTTCCCCGGGGCGGGCGCCCTCTGCCGGGAGGTTCCTCGCCCCCGCCGCCCCTACTCGTCCCGTCCCCTGGGGGCTCCGCCCCCGGACCCCCGTTTTCGGCCTGGACGGCCTCGTCCTCAAGCTGCCCCATAGGGGGTGCCCCCAGGCGGGCTGGTAGGTCAGCTCCTCCGGCGTATGAGGAGCGGGGGCCGGGGCGGATACCGCAGGTCGCGCACGGGGGAGTGGGGTGTGCGCGCCCCCGCGGGCCACACCCGCGGTCTACACCCGCGACCGGTGTGCCACGTACGCCAGCGTCCCCAGCAGCAGGCGGGCCGCCGGCGGGTTGGTCGCCGAGTCGAGGGCCGGAGGGCGCAGCCACCGCACCGGTCCCCGGCCGCCGCGGTCGGAGGGCGGGGCCGTGACGTACGCGCCGGGGCCGAGGCCGACCAGGTCGAGGGCGGCCGGCGTGTCCCAGCCCATGCGGTAGAGCAGCCGGGGCAGTTCGGCGGCGGCGCCCGGGGCGACGAAGAAATGGGCGCGGCCCTGCGGGGTCACCGCGACCGGGCCGAGGGGGAGGCCCATGCGCTCCAGCCGGGCCAGGGCCCCGCGCCCGGCGGACTCGGCCACCTCGATCACGTCGAAGGTCCGCCCGACCGGCAGCATGACCGCGGCGCCCGGCACCTCGGCCCAGGCCCGGGTCACCTCGTCCAGCGTCGACCCGGCGGGTACCTCCGGCGCGAAGTCCAGCGGATGCGCGCCCGGCGCCCGGCAGTCCCCGCGGCCGCAGGAGCAGACGCCCGCCGCGGCCCGGGCGCCCGGCACCACGTCCCAGCCCCACAGCCCCGTGAACTCGGCCACCGCGACGCATTCCGACGAACGTCCGCGGCGGCGCGCACCGGTCCGGAGATCGCGGATGCCTCGACTGCTGCCGATCGTGAAGCCCATACCCCCTCCAACGGGTCCGACGCACCGGCAGTTACGCAGCGGACGCGCGGCGTGACTCTCCGTTTCCGACTCTGTTCCCCTCCCCAGCACCGCGCGGTTCAGACAGCGCCCGGAAGCGCCCCGGGTCGCGTGGTCGGCGGCGCACGCCCCGGTGTGCACCGCTGCACCCACTCCCCGTCGGCCTGTGTCAAGTGAATCGCGGGGCGGGCGAAGTGAGTTCATTCGAAGGGGTGGCGAATGGTGGCGTTTCCGGGATCGCCATGGCTGGACGGGTGATCGTAGGATTACTTTGTGTGCACAAGGCCTTGGGGTACATGCACGAGCGGGTATGCCGGAGGCAACTCGGCTTTCCGTTCGAAGGGTGAGAATCGCCGGACGGACGGGCACGACACCGGCATTCTGTTAGGGGCTTGGCGCACTCGGCGACAGGCACTGATGCAGGGATGGGGGCGTTCCAGTGAGCGGCAACGGCGGTAGCGGGACGGGCGCCGGCAGCGCCACGCCGGCTGACAAGCGCCCCAATGAGCTGCTCACCTCGTGGTTCGTACGCAGCGGCTGGTCCAAGGGCGAGCTGGCCCGCCAGGTCAACCGCCGCGCGCGCCGGCTCGGCGCCAACCACATCTCCACGGACACCTCCCGGGTGCGCCGCTGGCTGGACGGCGAGAACCCGCGCGAGCCGATCCCCCGGATCCTGTCCGAGCTGTTCTCCGAGCGCTTCGGTGTCGTCGTCTCCGTCGAGGACCTGGGCCTGCGCACCACCCGCCCGTCACCGTCCACGACCGGCGTCGACCTGCCCTGGACGGGTCCGCAGACCGTGGCCCTGCTCAGCGAGTTCTCGCGCAGCGACCTGATGCTGGCGCGGCGCGGCTTCCTCGGGAGCTCGCTGGCCCTCTCCGCGGGCCCGTCCCTCATCGAGCCCATGCAGCGCTGGCTCGTCCCCATGCCCTCCTCCCCGGCGCACGAACCCGAGCCCGCGCCCACCACGCGCGCGCGTGGCCGCCTCTCCAAGCCCGAGCTGGACCTGCTGGAGTCCACCACCGTGATGTTCCGGCGGTGGGACGCCCAGTGCGGCGGCGGCCTGCGCCGCAAGGCCGTCGTCGGCCAGCTGCACGAGGTGACCGACCTGCTCCAGGAGCCCCAGTCCGGCCCCACCCGGGCCAAGCTGTTCAAGGTCGCCGCCGAGCTGGCCGAGCTGGCCGGCTGGATGTCGTACGACATCGGGCTGCAGCCCACCGCGCAGAAGTACTTCGTCCTCGCCCTGCACGCCGCCAAGGAGGCCGGTGACCGGCCGCTCGGCTCGTACATCCTCTCCAGCATGAGCCGCCAGATGATCCACCTCGGCCGGCCCGAGGACGCCCTGGAGCTGATCCACCTCGCCCAGTACGGCAGCCGGGACTGCGCGAGCCCGCGCACCCAGTCGATGCTGTATGCGATGGAGGCCCGCGCCTACGCCAACATGGGCCAGCCGGGCCGGTGCAAGCGGGCCGTGCGGATGGCCGAGGACACCTTCGCCGACGCCGACGAGTGGGACGAGCCGGACCCCGACTGGATCCGCTTCTTCTCCGAGGCCGAGCTGTACGGGGAGAACAGCCACTCCTTCCGCGACCTCGCCTACGTCGCCGGCCGCAGCCCCACGTACGCCTCCCTCGCCGAGCCGCTGATGCGCCGGGCCGTGGAGCTGTTCGCCGACGACCACGAACACCAGCGGTCGTACGCGCTGAACCTGATCGGCATGGCCACCGTGCACCTGCTGCGCCGGGAGCCCGAGCAGAGCACCTCCCTGGTCACCGAGGCCATGGGCATCGCCAAGAAGGTCCGCTCCGAGCGGGTCAACACCCGTATCCGCAAGACGGTCGACACGGCCGTACGCGACTTCGGCGATCTCGCCGAGGTCGTGGACCTCACCGAGCGGCTCGCGGGCGAACTGCCCGAGACCGCCGAGGCGGTCTGACCGCCGCCCCCGCAAGCCCCGGCCGCGGCCGGTCCTCCCGAACTGCCCGACTCGGCTCCCCCATGCCAGGTCATCGGAGGTCCGGCCGCGGCCGGCCTGCGTGTGCAGGTTGCGCCACGATAACGATCGCGCGGCCCGGCATCCGGCAGTTCACCGAGGCGTAACACACCCGGTGCCTTCGTCACGGCGGCGAAACAACGAGGGGCTCCCACCGAAACGGCGCTGCGCCAATCTCGTGGCGCATAACCGGCCCACCCCTCACCCCGCTCAGGTGTCCCGCACGGGGCCGTACAAGACGAGGAGATACCGGCATTGAACGGCACAGATACCGGATTCGTATTGATCAGTGCAGCGCTCGTCATGCTGATGACGCCTGGGCTGGCCCTGTTCTACGGCGGCATGGTGCGCTCCAAGAGCGTCCTGAACATGCTGATGATGTCCTTCATCTCGCTGGGCATCGTCAGCATCCTGTGGGTGCTGTACGGACACTCCCTCGCCTTCAGCGGTGACGTGGGCGGGTTCATCGGCAACCTCGACATGGTCGGGCTGAAGGGCGTCAACGCCGACAGCGTGATGGAGAACTTCGCCGGCGAGAACATCTCGGTCTTCGCCTTCTCCCTCTTCCAGATGCTGTTCGCGGTGATCACCGCGGCCCTGATCAGCGGCGCCCTCGCCGACCGCGTCAAGTTCGGCGCCTGGATGGTCTTCATCGCCCTGTGGGTCACCGTGGTGTACTTCCCGGTCGCCCACTGGGTCTGGGGCGGCGGCTGGCTCGCCGAGCTCGACCCGGCCGTGATCGACTTCGCCGGCGGTACCGCGGTCCACATCAACGCCGGCGTGGCCGGTCTCGCCGCCGTCCTCGTCGTGGGCAAGCGCATCGGCTTCAAGAAGGACCCGATGCGCCCGCACAACATGCCACTGGTCCTCCTCGGCACCGCCCTGCTGTGGTTCGGCTGGTTCGGCTTCAACGCCGGCTCCGAACTCGGCGTCGACGGCACCACCGCCCAGATGGCGCTCAACACCCAGGTGGCCACCGCGGCCGCCGTGCTGGGCTGGCTGATCTACGAGCGCATCCGCCACGGCGCGTTCACCACGCTCGGAGCCTGCTCGGGCGCCGTGGCCGGCCTGGTGGCCATCACCCCCGCCGGCGGCAGCGTCAACGTCTTCGGCGCCCTGCTCATCGGCGTGGTGGCCGGTGCGGTCTGCTCCTGGGCCGTCAGCCTCAAGTACAAGCTGGGCTACGACGACTCCCTCGACGTCGTCGGCGTCCACCTGGTCGGCGGTGTCCTGGGCACCCTCATGGTCGGCTTCCTCGCGATCGGCGGCGTCGGCGGCTGGAACCAGTTCGTCTCGCAGGTCGTCGGCGCCTTCGCGGTCATGGGCTACACCTTCGTGGTGACGCTGGTCCTCGCCTTCGTCCTGCAGAAGACGATCGGGTTCCGCGCCTCCGAGGAGGATGAGGTCAGCGGCATCGACCAGGCCGCCCACGCCGAGACCGCATACGACTTCAGCGGGGCCGGCGGCGGTGCCGCCCGCACCGCGGTCACCGCCCCCGCCGCCCAGGCCGAGAGCAAGAAGGTGGACGCATGAAGCTCATCACCGCCGTCGTCAAGCCGCACCGGCTCGACGAGATCAAGGAGGCCCTCCAGGCCTTCGGGGTCCACGGACTGACCGTGACCGAGGCCAGCGGCTACGGCCGCCAGCGCGGCCACACCGAGGTCTACCGCGGTGCCGAATACACCGTCGACCTGGTGCCGAAGATCCGCATCGAGGTGCTGGTCGAGGACGACGACGCCGAACAGGTCATCGAAGTCGTCGTCAAGGCGGCCCGCACCGGCAAGATCGGTGACGGAAAGGTCTGGTCCGTCCCGGTCGACACGGCCGTACGGGTCCGCACCGGCGAGCGCGGTCCGGACGCGCTCTGAAACGGACAGGAGTCGCCGGGTGACGAGCACGGACGTGACGAACGAAGCAGAGGACCCGGGACCCGGCGGCTACGCGGCGGCCCGGCTGCGCCTCCTCACCGAGGGGGCGCGGTCCGGGCCGCCGCGCCGCGGTGCCCTCGCCGACCTGACGGACGAGTGGCTGGCCGGCCTCTTCGCCGCCGCGGCCGGGCCGCTCAAGGGCGTGTCGCTGGTCGCCGTCGGCGGCTACGGGCGCGGTGAGCTGTCCCCGCGCAGCGACCTGGACCTGCTCCTGCTGCACGACGGCGGCGACGAGAAGGCGGTCGCGGCCCTCGCCGACCGCCTCTGGTACCCGGTCTGGGACCTCGGCATCGCCCTCGACCACTCCGTGCGCACCCCGGCCGAGGCCCGGAAGACCGCGGCCGAGGACCTGAAGGTCCACCTCGGTCTCCTGGACGCCCGCCATCTCGCCGGCGACCTCGGCCTGACCGCCGGCCTGCGCACCGCCGTCCTCGCCGACTGGCGCAACCAGGCCCCCAGACGCCTCCCCGGCCTGAAGGAGCTGTGCGCCGAGCGCGCCGCCCGCCAGGGCGAGCTGCAGTACCTGCTGGAACCCGACCTCAAGGAGGCCCGCGGCGGCCTGCGCGACGCCACCGCCCTGCGCGCCGTCGCCGCCTCCTGGCTCGCCGACGCCCCGCGCGAGGGCCTCGCCGACGCCCGGCGCCGCCTGCTCGACGTCCGCGACGCCCTGCACCTGGCCACCGGCCGCGCCACCGACCGGCTCGCGCTCCAGGAGCAGGACCAGGTGGCCGCCGAGCTGGGCCTGCTGGACGCCGACGCACTGCTGCGGCAGGTGTACGAGGCCGCGCGCGTCGTCTCGTACGCCAGTGACGTCACCTGGCGCGAGGTGGGGCGCGTCCTGCGGGCCCGGTCGGTGCGTCCGCGGCTGCGGAAACTGGCGCGGGAGAGAAGCGACTTCCTCAGAAGGGCGGTGGCGGGCGACGGGAGGGCGCTGGGCGGCGGCCGGCCGGCGGCGGAGCGGTCGCCGCTCGCCGAGGGGGTGGTGGAGCAGGACGGCGAGGTGGTGCTCGCGCGCACCGCACGCCCCGAGCGCGACCCCGTCCTCCCGCTGCGCGCCGCCGCGGCCGCCGCGCAGTCCGGGCTCCCGCTCTCCCTGCACGCCGTGCGGCGCCTCGCGGCCACCGCGCGCCCGCTGCCCACGCCCTGGCCCGCCGAGGCCCGCGACCAACTGGTGACCCTGCTGGGCTCCGGCCGGCCCACCGTCGAGGTGTGGGAGGCGCTGGAGGCCGAGGGGCTGGTCACCGCGCTGCTGCCCGACTGGGAGCGGGTCCGCTGCCGCCCGCAGCGCAACGCCGTGCACGTGTGGACCGTCGACCGGCACCTGATCGAGACGGCCGTCCGCGCCTCGGAGTTCACCCGCCGTGTGCACCGGCCCGACCTTCTGCTGGTCGCCGCGCTGCTGCACGACATCGGCAAGGGCTGGCCCGGTGACCACTCCGTGGCCGGCGAGACCATCGCCCGGGACGTCGCCGCCCGCATCGGCTTCGACCGCGCGGACGTGGACGTGGTGGCCGCCCTCGTACGCCATCACCTGCTGCTCGTCGAGACCGCCACCCGGCGCGACCTGGACGACCCGGCCACCGTGCGCGCGGTCGCCGAGGCCGTCGGCAGCCAGAGCACCCTGGAGCTGCTGCACGCCCTCACCGAGGCGGACGCGCTCGCCACCGGGCCGGCCGCCTGGTCGTCCTGGCGCGCATCGCTCGTCACCGACCTGGTGAAACGGGTCTCGGCAGTGCTGTCCGGGGACCCGCCGGAGGACCCCGAGGCCGTCGCGCCCACCGCCGAGCAGGAACGGCTCGCCATCGAGGCCTTCCGCACCGGCGGGCCGGTGCTGGCGCTGCGCACCCAGGCCGAGCCGCCTGCCGACGACCAGGAACCGCTGGGCGTCGAACTGCTGATCGCCGTACCCGACCAGCCGGGCGTGCTGCCCGCCGTCGCCGGGGTGCTGGCCGTGCACCGTCTGACCGTCCGCACGGCGGGACTGCGCGCCCTGCCGCTGCCGGACGGCGTGGCGGGCTCCGTGCTGCTGCTGGACTGGCGGGTCGCCGCCGAGTACGGCTCGCTGCCCCAGGCGGCCCGGCTGCGCTCCGACCTCGTCCGCGCCCTGGAAGGCTCCCTCGACATCGCCGGGCGCCTCGCCGAACGGGACGCCGCCTACCCGCGCCGCCGGGGCGTGGTGGCGCCGCCGGCCCGGGTGACGGTCGCCCCGGTGGCCTCCCGGCACGCCACGGTCTTCGAGGTCCGTGCCCAGGACGCCCCCGGCCTGCTGTTCCGCATCGGGCGGGCGCTGGAGCGGGCGGGGGTGCGGGTCCGCAGCGCCCATGTCTCCACGCTGGGAGCCAACGCGGTCGACGCCTTCTACGTCACCGGGCCGGGGGGCGGGCCCCTGCCGGGTGAGCAGGCCGCGGCGGTGTCGCGGGCCCTGGAGGAGGCGCTGCGGGGGTGACCTTGCGGTCATGCGTGCGTTTCCCGGGGCGACGCGGGGCTGCCGTGCCGTCCCCGCCCGCTCTCCATGGCGGGCAGGGACGATTTGCTTGCGCGGCCGGATACCCTGGAGGGCGACCCACACCACCGCCGACGCGAGGACCTAAGCCGCCGTGTTCGATACTCTCTCCGATCGCTTGTCAGCCACCTTTAAGTCCCTTCGGGGTAAGGGCAGGCTGTCCGAAGCGGACATCGACGCCACGGCCCGCGAGATCCGCATCGCGCTCCTCGAGGCGGACGTGGCCCTGCCGGTCGTCCGGACGTTCATCAAGAACGTCAAGGAGCGGTCCCTCGGCGCCGAGGTCTCCAAGGCGCTGAACCCCGCCCAGCAGGTCCTCAAGATCGTCAACGAGGAACTGGTCACCATCCTCGGCGGCGAGACCCGGCGCCTGCGCTTCGCCAAGCAGCCGCCGACCGTCATCCTGCTGGCCGGTCTGCAGGGCGCCGGCAAGACCACCCTCGCGGGCAAGCTCGGCAAGTGGCTCAAGGACCAGGGCCACTCGCCGCTGCTGGTCGCCTGTGACCTCCAGCGCCCCAACGCCGTCAACCAGCTCAGCGTCGTCGCCGAGCGGGCCGGGGTCGCGGTCTACGCGCCCGAGCCGGGCAACGGCGTGGGCGACCCGGTCAAGGTCGCCAAGGACTCCCTGGACTTCGCGAAGTCCAAGGTGCACGACATCGTGATCGTCGACACCGCCGGCCGCCTGGGCATCGACCAGGAGATGATGCGGCAGGCCGCGGACATCCGGGACGCAGTCTCACCGGACGAGATCCTCTTCGTCGTCGACGCGATGATCGGTCAGGACGCGGTCAACACCGCCGAGGCCTTCCGCGACGGCGTCGGCTTCGACGGCGTGGTGCTGTCCAAGCTCGACGGCGACGCCCGCGGTGGTGCGGCCCTGTCGATCCGCCAGGTCACCGGAAAGCCGATCATGTTCGCCTCGGCCGGTGAGAAGCTCGAGGACTTCGACGCCTTCCACCCGGACCGGATGGCCTCCCGCATCCTCGACATGGGTGACCTGCTCACCCTGATCGAGCAGGCGGAGAAGACGTTCAGTCAGGAAGAGGCCGAGAAGATGGCCTCCAAGCTGGCGTCGAAGAAGGGCCAGGACTTCACCCTGGACGACTTCCTGGCCCAGATGGAGCAGGTCCGGAAGATGGGCTCCATCTCCAAGCTGCTCGGCATGCTGCCCGGCATGGGCCAGATCAAGGACCAGATCAACAACCTCGACGAGCGGGACGTCGACCGCACGGCCGCCATCATCAAGTCGATGACCCCGGCCGAGCGCCAGGACCCGACGATCATCAACGGCTCGCGCCGGGCCCGTATCGCCAAGGGCTCCGGAGTCGAGGTCAGCGCGGTGAAGGGCCTGGTCGAGCGGTTCTTCGAGGCCCGCAAGATGATGTCCCGCATGGCTCAGGGCGGCGGTATGCCCGGCATGCCGGGGATGCCGGGCATGGGCGGCGGGCCCGGCCGGCCGAAGAAGCAGCAGAAGAAGGCCAAGGGCAAGCAGCGCTCCGGCAACCCGATGAAGCGCAAGCAGCAGGAGCAGGAGGAGGCCGCCCGGCGGGCCGCCGCCGCGCAGAACGGCGGCGCGTTCAACCTGCCGCAGCAGGGCGGCCAGGACTTCGAGCTGCCGGACGAGTTCAAGAAGTTCATGGGCTGACGGCCGCGTCCGTACGCCACCGGGGGCGCCCCGCGCCGAGCAGCGCGCGGCGCCCCCGTTGCCGTACCCGCACCCGCCCGCGTGCCCTTCCCGGCACGGGGCCGGCCGCCGGCACGGGGCCGGCCGCCTCCGGGCCCGGGCGCGGTCCGGTCAGGACCGGTCGAACCTCCAGACGTACGGCTCGCCGTCCTCCTGCGACCAGTGGACCTCCACGCTCCCCGCGTCCGCCGGAACGAGGTACGTCTCGCAGAAGACGTGGCTCTCGCCCCGCTTCCAGCTCCCGACGCCGTACGGGTCCTCGCACCCCCGGGCGTCCTCGGCGGCGCCGACGAGGACCGCGCCGCGCTGCCCGTCGGCGAAGACCGCGGTGCCGTCGGCCACGTCCGCCGTCCCGGTCAGGGCGGGGCCGCCCCTGTGCGTGTACTTCACGTGCGCGACGGCCGGCACCCTGCCCTTGGCGTCCGCGGCGTCGGCCACCGCCTTCGCGGCCTCCGCCTCGGTGCCGACGTCGACCTTCTCCGCCACGATCTCGTACGTGACCTCACCGGGCTCCTCCGCGACCGTGCCCGTCGCGGGCTCGCCGGCGGGCAGGTCACCCCCGGAGGCCGACCGCGACGGCGAGGCCCCGGCCTGCGCGGCGGCCGTGGCCCCGGCTCCCTTCGCGTCGGCGGTGTCCTCCCCGCCGCCCCCGCCCCCGCACGCGGCCAGGACGAGGGTGAGGACGGCGACGGGCGCGGCGAGACGCGACGCGGTCTGGTGGTGCGGCACAACAGCTCCTGCGGGCAGACGTGTTCGTTCCCCCGAACGGTGGATCAGGCCGAGGCCCCTTGTCCACCGGGCGGACGCGCAGCCGCCTCGCCGCCCGCTCCGTCCCGCCTCGCACACCCGCACCGGACATGCGCCGGGCGCGCCCCCGCCCGCACTCCGTGCCGCTCAGGGCGTCCGCGCGATCAGGTAGCGGAACACGGTCGGCATCCACACCGTCCCGTCCCGCCGCTGATGCGGATGCAGCGCCTCCGTCAGCTCCTTGTCGACCTGCTCCCCGTCCGTCGCCGCGATCGCCGCGTCGAACAGCCCCGTCGAGAGCAGCCCGCGCACGGCGCTGCGGACGTCGGCGTAGCCGAAGGGGCACGCCACCCGGCCCGAGCCGTCCGGCTTCAGACCGGCCCGCTGGGCGACCTCCTCCAGGTCGTCGCGGAGCGCGGGACGCCAGCTGCCTGCGCTGCGCAGCGGGTCCGCCAGCTTGGTGGCCACCCGCAGCACGGAGGTCGTCGCGCACCGCTCCGGCGGGCCCCAGCCGGCCAGCACCACCGGCGCCCCGCGCTCGGCGAGCGGAGTCGCCTCCGCCAGCAGTTCGCCCAGCCCTTCGGAGTCGCCCGCCAGACACCCGATCGGCTCGAAGGCGGTCACCACCGTGAACGCCGGCGTCCGCGGGTCCTCCGCGTCGCGCGGCGAGCCCTCGACGACCCGGCCCCCGGCACGCGCGCGGGTGTCCCACGCCTGTGGTGTCAGCCGCTCCCGCGCGAGGGCGAGCCGTTCCGGGCTGCCGGCGTCCACACCGGTGACCGAGGCACCCCGCGAGGCGGCCATCAGCAGGGCCAGCCCGGAACCGCAGCCCAGCCCCAGCAGCCGGGTGCCGGAGCCCACGTCCAGTCGCTCGTAGACGGCCTCGTAGAGCGGTACGAGCATCCGCTCCTGTATCTCCGACCAGTCACGCGCGCGTGCACGCGGGTCCACGTGGGGCGGCGCCCCGGCGTGAGTGAGGTGCTGCCGCACGAGCGTAGGTGTCATAGGAAAGCGCCCCAATCGACGAGAGGTCTCGCAAGTCGTTGCCGTTGTGCCCGAGTTCCGTGGCCCGCGTGCGTCTCGTTCGCACTCCCCCCGTATGCCAGGAAACTCCGGGCGCGCCGTGCCGTCCAGTGCTGGAGGCGGCCGGTTTGCCCGATCCCCGGCCACATGGCGAGATTTCACATTCCGGCAACCTGGGCCCGTACCATCGCGCCATGGCCAAGGCACCCGTGCTCACGCCCAGGGCGGACGACTTCCCGCGCTGGTACCAGGACCTCATCGGCAAGGCCGAACTGGCCGACAACGGACCGGTGCGCGGCACCATGGTCATCCGGCCGTACGGGTATGCCCTGTGGGAGCGGATGCAGCAGGAGATGGACGCCCGGATCAAGGCCGCGGGCGCCGACAACGCCTACTTCCCGCTGTTCATCCCGCAGGGCCACCTGACCAGGGAGGCCGAGCACGTCGAGGGCTTCGCACCCGAGCTGGCCGTCGTCACACACGGCGGCGGCAAGCAACTGGAGGAACCGGTCGTGGTCCGGCCCACCTCCGAGACGATCATCAACGAGTACTTCGCCAAGTGGGTGCAGAGCTACCGCGACCTGCCCCTGCTGATCAACCAGTGGGCGAACGTGGTCCGCTGGGAGATGCGCCCGCGCGTGTTCCTCCGTACGAGTGAGTTCCTCTGGCAGGAGGGCCATACCGCCCACGCCACCTACGAGGACGCCCGGGACTACGCCGCGTACATCCACCGCGAGGTGTACGCCGACTTCATGGTGAACGTCCTCGGCATCGACGTCGTCCCCGGCCGCAAGACCGCGAGCGAGCGGTTCGCCGGCGCCGTCAACACCCTCACCCTGGAAGGGATGATGGGCGACGGCAAGGCGCTCCAGATGGGCACCAGCCACGAACTCGGCCAGAACTTCGCCAAGGCCTTCGAGACCCGGTACCTGTCGAAGGACGGCCGGGAGGAGTACGTCTGGCAGACCTCCTGGGGCTCCTCCACCCGCATGGTGGGTGGCCTGATCATGTCGCACGGCGATGACAGCGGGTTGCGGGTGCCGCCCAGGCTCGCCCCCGTCCAGGTGGTCGTCGTCGCGGTCAAGGGCGAGGAGGCGGTTCTGGCCAAGGTCCGCGAGCTCGGCGACCGGCTGACGGCGGCGGGCCTGCGCGTGCGGGTCGACGACCGCACCGACACCCCCTTCGGGCGCCGCGCGGTCGACTGGGAGCTCAAGGGCGTGCCCGTACGGATCGAACTGGGCCCCCGTGACCTGGAGGGCGGCACCGCGACGCTGGTGCGGCGCATCCCCGGAGGCAAGCAGCCGGTGCCCCTGGAGACGCTCACCGAGCTGCTCCCCGCGATCCTCGAAGAGGACCAGGCGCTGCTGCTGCGCCAGTCCCGCGAACGGCGGGAGGCCCTCACCTCGGACGTGTCCTCGGTCGAGGAGGCCGTCGAGGCCGCCGCCGCGGGCGGCTGGGCGCGCCTGCCCTGGGCGGTGCTCGGCGAAGAAGGGGAGGCCAGGCTGGCCGAGCACGCGGTCACCGTGAGGTGTCTGGTCGCCGAGGACGGGTCGGTGCCGGACGCCGACGACGCACCCGGTAACGTCGCCGTCGTCGCGCGCGCTTACTAGAGCGCGGCCCCTGCGCGGCGGACGCGGCCGAAACGCCTCTTGCGCACCGGCCGCCCACAGCCACCCCGGCGCGCGTAGGCGGCCTACGCGCGGGCGCGTACCGTGGACTACGCACCACCTTGGTACGAGCTGCGAGGCTTCTCCGCAGATCAGCGCACCCGCCCTCGTCGGGACGCATCAACGAAAACTGACGGGTACGAGCAATTTATTTGGGATGCCCCGGAATAGGAACACAGCGGCACCCCGGCTCGTTCTCATTACGTGAGCACGACACCACCTGTTCTCGCCGCAGAGCTGGCGCAGGCGTGGGCCGATATTCAGCGGCACCACCCCGAGCTGCCCGATCTTGCCGCGCCCGAGTCCCTGATCGGAGAGTCGTCGTCCGCCTGCGGGCACGCACTCTCCTTCGAGCGACTGCTCCATGAGGCAGTCCACGGCATCGCCGCAGCGCGCGGAGTCCGCGACACCTCCCGCGCCGGCCGCTACCACAACCGACGGTTCCTCGCGATCGCCGAGGAGCTGGGCCTGGACCATCCCGAGGAGCCGCACCCGAGCAGTGGTTTCTCCCTGGTCACGCTCAGCCCCGAGGCGAAGCGCCGCTACCGCCCGACGATCGAGCGCCTCCAGCGCGCCCTGAAGGCCCACACCGCCGCCACGGAGACGGACTCCGCCCGCACCTTCCGCGGTCCGGCCGCCCGCCATGGTTCCTCCGGCGGCGGGGTGCGCGTGAAGGCGGTCTGCGACTGCGGTCGCAACGTACGGGTCGTCCCGTCCGTCCTGGCCCAGGCACCGATCGTGTGCGGCGGCTGCGGCAAGCCGTTCCGGATCCCGGAGGTGGTCGGCGCGGCGGCGGGCTGACGAGCGACCGGCATCTCGTGGCTGCCGGTCGGGCGCCGGGGGCGGGCGGGCGTCCGCCGCCCCCGGCCGGGAGCGACCCGCAGGGTATGGCACAATGGCTAGCTGTACTCGACAGCCGCACAGGACCCCTCTCTCCTCCGGCTGACGCGTCCATCGGGCACTCGGGTACCGCAACCCCACGCGGCTCTCTCGCCGTGCCCAACCACGTCAAATCCAGGAGAACCCACTCCCGTGGCAGTCAAGATCAAGCTGAAGCGTCTGGGCAAGATCCGTTCGCCTCACTACCGCATCGTCGTCGCCGACTCCCGTACCCGCCGTGACGGCCGGGCCATCGAGGAGATCGGCAAGTACCACCCGACGTACAACCCGTCGGTGATGGAGGTCGACTCCGAGCGTGTGGCGTACTGGCTCTCCGTCGGCGCCCAGCCGACCGAGCCCGTGCTCGCCATTCTGAAGAAGACCGGCGACTGGCAGAAGTTCAAGGGCGAGCCCGCCCCGGCGCCGCTGCTGCAGCCGGCCGAGAAGCCGGCCCGTCCGTCCTTCGAGGCGCTCGGCGGCGACGACGAGGGCAAGGGTGAGGCGATCACCCAGAAGAAGAAGGCTGAGAAGAAGGACGAGGCCGCGGCCGAGTCCGGCGCCGAGGCCTGAGCATGCTCGAGGAGGCTCTCGAGCACCTCGTGAAGGGCATCGTCGACAACCCTGACGATGTGCAGGTCGCCTCGCGCAACCTGCGCCGCGGACGCGTGCTCGAGGTCCGGGTCCACCCGGACGACCTCGGCAAGGTGATCGGCCGCAACGGCCGCACGGCACGTGCGCTGCGCACCGTCGTGGGCGCCATCGGCGGTCGCGGTGTCCGCGTCGACCTGGTCGACGTGGACGACGTCCGCTGACGCTTCGCAACACACCGGCTCGGGCCGGGGAGGGCCGTGAGGGCCGTCCCCGGCCCGACGTCGTACGGCCGGTCGTATGACAGGAGATCACAGACAGTGCAGCTGGTAGTCGCTCGGATCGGCCGAGCCCACGGCATCAAGGGCGAGGTCACCGTCGAGGTGCGCACCGACGAGCCGGAGCTGCGGCTCGCCCCCGGCGCCGTCCTGGCCACCGACCCGGCCCCGGTGGGTCCGCTGACCATCGAGACCGGCCGCGTCCACAGCGGCCGGCTCCTGCTGCGCTTCGAAGGCGTGCGCGACCGCAACGCCGCCGAGGCGCTGCGCAACACCCTCCTGATCGCCGAGGTCGACCCGGACGAACTGCCCGAGGAGGAGGACGAGTACTACGACCACCAGCTGATCGACCTCGACGTGGTCATGACGGACGGCACGCCGGTGGGCCGGATCACCGAGATCTCCCACCTGCCCACGCAGGACCTGTTCGTCGTCGAGCGGGCCGACGGCAGCGAGGTCTACGTGCCGTTCGTGGCGGAGATCGTCACCGAGATCGACCTGGAGGAGCAGCGGGCGGTCATCGACCCGCCGCCGGGACTGATCGACGACCGCGCCGAGATCGCCTCCGCCCGTGAGGAAGAGGCGTAATGCGGCTGGACGTCGTCACGATCTTCCCCGAGTACCTGGAACCGCTGAACGTCTCGCTCGTCGGCAAGGCACGCGCGCGCGGACAGCTCGACGTGCACGTCCACGACCTGCGCTCCTGGACCTACGACCGGCACAACACGGTCGACGACACCCCGTACGGCGGCGGCCCGGGCATGGTCATGAAGACCGAGCCGTGGGGTGACGCGCTGGACACCGTCCTGGCCGACGGCTACGAGACCGGCTCCCGCGAGCCCGCCCTCATCGTGCCCACCCCCAGCGGCCGGCCGTTCACCCAGGAACTCGCCGTCCACCTCTCCGAGCGCCCCTGGCTGATCTTCACGCCCGCCCGCTACGAGGGCATCGACCGGCGGGTCGTCGACGAGTACGCCGCCCGGATGCCCGTCTACGAGGTGTCCATCGGCGACTACGTCCTGGCCGGCGGCGAGGCGGCCGTACTCGTCGTCACCGAGGCCGTGGCGCGGCTGCTGCCCGGCGTCCTCGGCAACGCCGAGTCCCACCGGGACGACTCCTTCGCCCCTGGCGCCATGGCCAGCCTCCTGGAGGGCCCCGTCTACACCAAGCCGCCCCAGTGGCGCGGTCGCGGCATCCCGGACGTGCTGCTCAGCGGCCACCACGGGAAGATCGCCCGCTGGCGCCGGGACGAGGCGCTGAAGCGGACGACGGCCCACCGGCCCGACCTGATCGAGCGCTGCGACCCCGAGGCCTTCGACAAGAAGGACCGCGAGATGCTCTCCATCCTGGGCTGGGCGCCGGACCCGGCGGGGGAGCCGTACGGCCGATTTTGGCGCAGGACCGACGGCGTGGAAGAATAGGCCGCTGTTGTGCGTCCGTCCGGCGTGCGCCCCTGCCACAGGGGGAGACGACGCCCGCCCCGACCCGCGCGACCCTGATCCCGAAACACCGAGATTCCGTTGATGACCTGTGGCATCAGCGAGGAAAGCAGACACCATGTCTCACCTGCTCGACTCCGTCGACGCCGCGTCGCTGCGCAGCGACGTCCCCGCCTTCCGCCCGGGCGACACGGTCAACGTGCACGTCCGCGTCATCGAGGGCAACCGCTCCCGTGTGCAGCAGTTCAAGGGCGTCGTGATCCGCCGCCAGGGCTCCGGCGTGCGCGAGACCTTCACGGTCCGCAAGGTCTCCTTCTCCGTCGGCGTCGAGCGCACCTTCCCGGTGCACACCCCGATCGTGGAGAAGATCGAGCTCGTCACCAAGGGTGACGTCCGCCGCGCCAAGCTGTACTACCTGCGCGAGCTGCGCGGCAAGGCCGCGAAGATCAAGGAGAAGCGCGAGAACTGAGCGCTCTCCGGCGCATCCCCCGGGGCCGGATAGCATCTGGCCCCGATGGACACCGCAGCACAGCAGACGGAACGCGACCGCTCCCCCCGCCCTTCCGGATCCGAGGAGACCTCGGGCCCAGAGGGCCGGCAGGGCCGGTCGCGTTTCGCGTTGCCGGACGCCCTCGCGGACTGGGTACCGGGCGGGCGGATCACCTTGTGCCTGCTGGTCCTCCTGCTGTTCCTGCTGCTGCTCTCCACGTTCGTGGTCCAGCCCTTCCGGATCCCCAGCGGTTCCATGGAGCCCGGATTGAGGATCGGCGACCGCGTTCTCGTAAACAAGTTGGCGTACCGTTTCGATGACCGGCTGCGGCGGGGCGACATCGTCGTGTTCGACGGCACCGGGTACTTCGGGCGCGGCGACTACATCAAACGCGTTGTCGGTGTGGGCGGGGACCATGTGGTCTGCTGCGACAAGGAGGGGAGGATCCGGGTGAACGGGCGGTCGGTCGACGAGTCGGCATTCCTCCACCCCGGTGACCGCCCCTCCGCGGTACGCTTCGACGTCGTCGTGCCCGAGGGCAGGCTGTTCGTCCTCGGCGACCACCGCAGCGACTCCAGCGACTCGCGCGACCACCTGGGCTCCCCGGGCGGCGGGATGATCCCCGAGGACGAGGTGATCGGCCGCGCCGACTGGATCGTCTGGCCCTTCGGCCACGCCACGCACTTCGACCGCCCCGGTGCCTACGCGCGCGTGCCCGACGCGGAGGGGGCCGATGGGTAACCGCGGCAAGCCCCGCGGAGCGCCCAGCAGCCCCGCGGAGAACCTGCTGCCCACCGGCACCCGGCGCGCGGGCGGCCCGGCCGGTGGCCGTACCCGCGCGGAGCGGCGCAAGCTCCAGCGCAAGGTCAAAAGGCGCCGCAGGCGCAGCGCGGTCAAGGAGATACCGCTCCTCGTCGGCGTC
Organism: Streptomyces hamibioticus; assembly: GCF_047946815.1. Taxonomy (NCBI): domain Bacteria; kingdom Bacillati; phylum Actinomycetota; class Actinomycetes; order Kitasatosporales; family Streptomycetaceae; genus Streptomyces; species Streptomyces hamibioticus. The sequence goes on along the minus strand of NZ_JBKKQY010000001.1, from coordinate 2,093,315 downwards.
GCCGTCCTGATAGCCCTCGTACTGAAGACCTTCCTCGTCCAGGCGTTCGTGATCCCGTCGGGCTCCATGGAGCAGACGATCCGGATCGGCGACCGGGTCCTGGTCGACAAGCTCACCCCGTGGTTCGGCTCCGAACCGCAGCGCGGGGACGTCGTCGTCTTCCGTGACCCCGGTGGCTGGCTCCAGGAGGAGCAGGCCCCCGCCAAGGACGACCCGGTCGTCGTCAAGCAGGTCAAGGAGGGCCTGGCCTTCATCGGCCTGCTGCCCTCCGACGACGAGAAGGACCTGATCAAGCGGGTCGTCGGCGTCGGCGGCGACCGCGTCAGGTGCTGCGACGAGCAGGGGCGCGTGACCGTCAACGGAGTCCCGCTGAACGAGGACTACCTGTATCCCGGCGACGTCCCGTCCAAGGACGCCTTCGACGTCACCGTCCCCGAGGGGCGGCTGTGGGTCATGGGCGACCACCGCTCCAACTCCGCCGACTCCCGCACCCACCAGGAGACCGACTTCGGGACGGTCTCCGAGGACGAGGTGGTGGGCCGGGCCATGCTCATCGCCTGGCCGTTCGACCACTGGACCACCCTGGAGGAGCCGACGACGTACGCGTCGGTGACCGACGCGGGCGGCGGGTCGACCGCTGCGCCCGCTTCGTCGCATAGGGTTGGCCGCTACGATTCGAACGAGATGATCCAGCTCCCGACTCCTGCGGAAGTCCCGCTCGTTATGGGAGTGGTGGGCCTGCGCCGTGGACGGGGCGGGCGGCGGTACGGAGTAAGGAGTTGGCGTGGGGGATGTGGCGGTTGGCGCACGGTCCGGACACGGCGGCGAGGAAGACCGCGGACGCCCCGTGCAAGCGGCCGGCCGGGCCGCGGACGGCGCCCCTACCTCAGGGAATGACTCCGCGGCGATCGAGGACGGCGCGGTGACGGACGAGCGGTACGGCGGCGAACGGGACGGGAACGGCGGCGACGGCCGCGACGGGCAGGGCACACCCCCGCCCGCCAAGCCGCCGAAGAAGCAGCGCTCCTTCTGGAAGGAGCTGCCGCTGCTGATCGGCATCGCGCTGGTGCTGGCGCTGCTGATCAAGACGTTCCTGGTGCAGGCGTTCTCGATCCCGTCGGCCTCGATGCAGAACACGCTCACCGAGGGCGACCGGGTGCTCGTCGACAAGCTGACGCCGTGGTTCGGCTCGGAGCCCGAGCGCGGCGAGGTCGTGGTCTTCCACGACCCCGACAACTGGCTGGCGGGCGAGCCCACGCCGGAGCCGAACCCGCTGCAGACCTTCCTCGGCTGGATCGGACTGATGCCGTCCGCGGAGGAGAAGGACCTGATCAAGCGGGTCATCGGCGTCGGCGGTGACACCGTCGAGTGCCAGGGCTCCGGCCCGCTGAAGGTCAACGGCAAGGCGCTGAACGAGCCGTACGTCTACCCCAACAACACGCCGTGCAGCGTGGACGAACAGGGCGGCCAGTTCAAGGTGACGGTTCCCGAGGGCCACATCTGGGTCATGGGCGACCACCGGCAGAACTCCCGCGACTCCCGGTACAACACCTCGGACAAGAACAACGGCATGGTTCCGGTCGACGAGGTCATCGGACGCGCCATCGTGATCGCCTGGCCGATCAACCGCTGGGGCACGCTGCCGGTGCCGGAGACCTTCGACCAGACCGGGCTGAACGACCAGGCGGCCGCGGCCCGTGTCCTGTCGGTCGCGCCCCAGGGCGCCGCGCTCGCCGGAGCCGTGCCGCTGCTGCTGTGGCGGCGCAGGCGGATCGCGGCGACGCCCTCGCGCTGACCGGCTTCCCGCGGCCCTGTGCCGCGGGGCCCCTGTTCCCCGGGGAGCTTGTTTCCCGGGGAGCTCGTTTCCCCGGGAATCTTGGTTCCCGGGGTCCGCTTTCCGGCGTCCTTGTCTTCCGAGGCACTTCTTCCGCAGGGCCCTTGCTTCCCGGGCGCCCTTGTCCCCCGAGGCCGTCGGACCCGCCGGGATTTTCCGGGCCTGAGGCAGGGCTGACCGCGCCGGGTACCGCCGGGTAGGGTGCGGACCCATGGGTGGCGAGAGGACGACGCGGACGGCCCCGCACGGCGGTGCCGCGAACCCGGGCCCTGCGGGCAGCAGGACCGGGCAGCGGCTGTCCAACCTGGCCGTGGCGCTCGGCATGGTGCTGTTCCTCGGCGGCTTCGCCTGGGGAGCGGTGGTCTACCGGCCTTACACCGTGCCGACCACGTCGATGATGCCGACGATCGCCGCCGGCGACCGCGTGCTGGCAGAGCGCGTCGACGGCTCCGACGTCCGCCGCGGCGACGTGGTCGTCTTCAAGGACGCCACCTGGGCCAACGCCCCGGTGATCAAGCGGGTCGTCGCGGTCGGCGGCGACACCGTCTCCTGCTGCCAGAACGGCAGGCTGAAGGTCAACGGCAAGGAGATCGACGAGCCCTACCTCGCCCCGGACGTCTCCGCCGAGAGCAGCGCCTTCCCGGCCGTGACCGTCCCCGAGGGCCGCCTGTTCCTGCTCGGCGACGAGCGCCACGGCTCGGTGGACTCCGCCGCCCATCTCACCGACGCGGCCGGCGGTTCGGTGTCCCGCGGTGCGGTGGAGGCCCGCGTCGACGCCGTCGTCTGGCCGATGGACGGCATGCTGGAGCGGCCCACCGGGTTCGAGACGCTCGGCGGCCTGTCCACTCCGGGCCCGCTGCGCACGGTCGTCGCGCTGGTGATCGCCGGGGCCGCACTGATCCTCGGGGGCGCCGCGTACGGTCCGCTCGCCAAGCGGGCCGCCGCCTCCCGGACCGCCCGCACCCGGACGGAGCCCCCGGGTGCCCGCTGAGGCGACGCGGGCGGGGCAGGACACCTACGAGGGCGGGCTGCGCAAGGTCGCCCGCGTCGTCCTGCTCGACCCCCGGGACCGCATCCTGCTCCTGCACGGCCATGAGCCGGACGACCCGGCCGACGACTGGTGGTTCACGCCCGGCGGCGGCGTGGAGGGCGACGAGACCCGTGAGGAGGCCGCGCTCCGGGAACTCGCCGAGGAGACCGGCATCACCGAGGTCGAGTTCGGCCCGGTGCTGTGGCGGCGCCGGTGCTCCTTCCCGTTCGCGGGCCGCCGCTGGGACCAGGACGAGTGGTACTACCTGGCCCGCACGACGCAGACGGTGACCGCCGCCGCGGGCCTGACCGAGCTGGAGCGGCGCAGCGTCGCCGGAGCGCGCTGGTGGACGTGTGGGGAACTGGCCCGGGCACATGAGACGGTGTATCCGACCAGACTCGCCGAGCTGCTGCGCACGCTGCTCGACGAAGGTCCCCCCACCGGGCCGGTGACCCTGGACACCGAAATCGTCTAGAGGCTCACGGGACTGGCGCACAATGGGGGGATCGCACGGCTGAAGGGGAACATGCCATGAGCGCCGAGGACCTCGAGAAGTACGAGACCGAGATGGAGCTGAAGCTCTACCGGGAGTACCGCGATGTCGTCGGTCTGTTCAAATACGTGATCGAGACCGAGCGGCGCTTCTACCTCACCAACGACTACGAGATGCAGGTGCACTCCGTCCAGGGTGAGGTCTTCTTCGAGGTCTCCATGGCAGACGCCTGGGTGTGGGACATGTACCGGCCGGCCCGGTTCGTCAAGCAGGTGCGCGTTCTGACGTTCAAGGACGTGAACATCGAGGAGCTCAACAAGAGCGATCTCGAGCTTCCCAGCGGGTGACGGGGCCGTGCGGGGCACACCGACGGGTGAGGGAGTTTTCCACAACCGCTGAGTAACTCACCAAGATCCATCGCATGACACGGAATGCGTGACCGTTGGCGCCGGAGGTGGTGCCGACATGAACGCACGAGGTGCGATGGGCAGGTACGGCGAGACACTCGCCGCGCGCCGGCTGACCGAGGCCGGCATGACGGTCCTGGAGCGCAACTGGCGCGCCGGCAGGACCGGAGAGATCGACATCGTGGCCCGGGACGGGGACGTCCTGGTCGTCTGCGAGGTGAAGACCCGCAGGGGCGGCCGCTTCGAACACCCGATGGCCGCGGTGACCCCGGACAAGGCGGAGCGGCTGCGGCGGCTCGCCCGGCAGTGGGTCCACATCCACGGCGGAGCGCCGCCGGGCGGCGTGCGCATCGATCTGGTCGGCGTCCTGCTGCCGCGGCGCGGCGCGCCCGTCGTGGAGCACGCGCGGGGGGTGGCGTGATGGCGTTCGCGCGCACGTGTGCGGTGGCGCTGGTGGGCGTCGAGGGCGTGGTCGTGGAGGTCCAGGCCGACCTCGAACCGGGCGTCGCGGCGTTCACCCTGGTCGGCCTGCCGGACAAGAGCCTGACCGAGAGCCGGGACCGGGTCCGGGCGGCGGTGGCGAACTCGGGCGCCGAGTGGCCGCAGAAGAAGCTGACGGTCGGCCTGAGCCCGGCCTCCGTGCCGAAGAGCGGCAGCGGATTCGACCTCGCCGTCGCCATCGCCGTGCTCGGCGCCAGTGAGCGCATCGACCCGCGGGTGCTCGCGGACATCGTGCTGATCGGCGAGCTGGGACTGGACGGCCGGGTGCGGCCGGTGCGGGGCATCCTGCCCGCGGTGCTGGCCGCGGCGGACGCCGGGTACGAACAGGTGGTCGTCCCCGAGTGCGCCGCCGCCGAGGCGTCCCTGGTGCCCGGCGTCTCCGTGCTGGGCGTGCGCAGCCTGCGCCAGCTGATCGCGGTCCTCGCCGACGAACCCGTGCCGGAGGAGGAACCCGATCAGCAGGGACGCCCCGACCCGCTGCTGGCCGGCCTGCGCATGCCCGGCGCCGGCGCGGCCACCGGGATGCACAGCGCCGGGGCGGCGCAGCAGGACCACGGCCACGACCTCGCCGACGTGGTGGGGCAGCTCTCGGCGCGCACGGCGGTGGAGGTCGCCGCGGCCGGCGGACATCACCTGTTCCTGGAAGGACCGCCCGGCGCCGGCAAGACGATGCTCGCCGAGCGGCTGCCCGCCGTCCTGCCCCGGCTCACCCGCCAGGAGTCGCTGGAGGTCACGGCGGTGCACTCGGTGGCCGGGCTGCTGCCGCCCGGGAAGCCGCTGATCGACGCCGCCCCCTACTGCGCGCCGCACCACTCCACGACGATGCAGGCCCTGGTCGGCGGCGGCCACGGCGTCGCCCGGCCCGGCGCGGTGTCGCTCTCCCACCGAGGCGTTCTCTTTCTGGACGAAACGCCCGAGTTCGGCACACAGGCGCTGGACGCCCTGCGCCAGCCGCTGGAGTCCGGGCACGTCGTCATCGCGCGCAGTGCGGGCGTGGTGCGGTTCCCCGCCAGGTTCCTGATGGTGCTGGCGGCCAATCCCTGCCCGTGCGGGCGTTTCTCGCAGCAGGACGGCCTGTGCGAGTGCCCGCCCTCGGCGATCCGCCGCTACCAGGCCAGGCTGTCCGGCCCGCTGCTCGACCGGGTCGACCTCCGCGTCGAGGTGGACCGCGTCACGCGCACGGAGCTGACGGCGTGCGGGGCGCGCGGCGAGTCCACTGCGACGGTCGCCGACCGGGTGCGGGCGGCCCGCGACCGGGCCGCGGCCCGTTTCGACGGCACCCCCTGGCGCACCAACGGCGAGGTCCCCGGACGGGAGCTGCGCAGCCGCTGGTACGCGGCGCCCGGCGCGCTGGACGAGGCGGAACGCAGTCTTGAGCGGGGCGTGCTCACCGCCCGCGGCCTCGACCGCGTGCTGCGCGTCGCCTGGACCGTCGCCGACCTCGTCGGCCACGACCGGCCCGACGCCGGCGACGTCGCCCTCGCGCTGCAACTGCGCACCGGGGTGCCGCGAGGCGTGCCCATGGCCATCGGGGCACTGACGTGACCGCCGCCGACGGCGGCCGCGACGACGCGCTGCTCGACCGGGTCCTCCTCACCCGGGTCGTCGAGCCCGGCGACGAGACCGGCGGGCGGTGGGTACGGGAGTTCGGCGTCCGGGAGGTGGTGCGGCGGCTCCGGGAGGGCGGGCCGCCCCTGCCGGGGGCGAGTGAGCGGAAGTGGGCCGGGCTGCGCGCCCGCGTCCGGCACGCGGAGCCGCGCCGGGACCTCTCCGTCGCGCGGACGGCGGGCGTGCGGTTCGTGGCGCCGGGGGACGCCGAGTGGCCGGGGCAGCTCGACGACCTCGGGGACGCCCGGCCCCTGGGGCTGTGGGTGCGAGGCCGGCCCAGCCTGCGGATGTGGGCGCTGAGGTCGGTCGCCGTGGTCGGCGCCCGCGCCTGCACCGAGTACGGGGCACACATGGCGGCCACCCTCGCCGCCGGGCTCGCCGAGCGCGGCTGGGTGGTGGTGTCCGGCGGCGCCTACGGCATCGACGGTGCCGCGCACCGGGGCGCCCTCGGCGCCGGCGGTGCCACCGTCGCCGTCCTCGCCTGCGGCGTCGACCGGCCCTATCCGCGCGGCCACACCGAGCTGCTCGGCAGGATCGCCGAGCAGGGTCTGGTGATCGGGGAGCTGCCGCCCGGGGACCATCCGACACCCAGCCGGTTCGTGCTGCGCAACCGGGTGATCGCCGCGCTGACCCGCGGCACCGTGGTCGTCGAGGCCGCGCACCGCAGCGGCTCACTCGTCACGGCACGGGCGGCGCAGCGCCTGGGCCGGCACACCATGGGCGTACCCGGACCGGCCACCAGCGGCCGGTCGGCGGGCGTGCACGAGCTGCTGCGCGGCGAGGCCGTGCTCGTCACGGACGCCGCGGACGTCGTCGAGCTGGTCGGCGCGATCGGCGACCTCGCCCCGGACCGGCGCGGCCCGGTGCTCCCCACCGACCTGCTGGCGCCCCGCGCCCGGCACGTGCTGGCCGCGCTTCCGGCGCGCGGGGCCGCCGAGGTCGCCGAGACCGCACGCCGCGCCCAGACCACCCAGGAGGACGCGGTCGCGAGACTGTACGAGCTTCGAGCACTCGGTTACGTCGAACGACACGGCGACGGCTGGAAGTTGACACGCCAGGCGATGATCTCGCTCCGCGGTGACCGGAGCCCGTGCTGACCGAGCGTGTTCGGCCGTCCGGGGGAACCCCGACGCCCTTGGGAATTACCGCAGTTGGGGTAATTCGAATGATCACTCACTGCGATCGGGTGGCCTTCGCGGAACCTTCCGGGAGGCGCGCCCCGCGCACTCGCTCGACCGGTTCTTCGCGCAACGCGACTGTCCACTCACGCTACGCTCACGAGGGCCCCTGCATACAGGCACCAACCAGACATCGGACCGACAACGCACAGTCAGCACCACATCACGGCAGAACGGCAGAACGGCACAAGGCGACGAATGCCCCAGCACACCTCCGGGCCCGACCGGGCGGCCCTCCCCCCAGCCGCCCGGGACGGTGGCAGCGTGCGGCCGCCCGCCCCCTCGATGCTCGACGAGCTGTGGCGGTCGTACAAGACGACGGGGGACGAGCGGCTGCGGGAGCAGCTGATCCTGCACTACTCGCCCCTCGTGAAGTACGTGGCGGGCCGGGTGAGCGTGGGGCTGCCGCCCAACGTCGAGCAGGCCGACTTCGTCTCGTCCGGGGTGTTCGGCCTGATCGACGCGATCGAGAAGTTCGACATCGACCGGGAGATCAAGTTCGAGACGTACGCGATCACCCGGATCCGGGGCGCGATGATCGACGAGCTGCGGGCGCTGGACTGGATCCCGCGGTCCGTCCGGCAGAAGGCGCGCAACGTGGAGCGGGCGTACGCGACGCTGGAGGCGCGGCTGCGGCGGACGCCCTCGGAGAGCGAGGTGGCGGCCGAGATGGGCATCGCGGTGGACGAACTGCACGCGGTGTTCAGCCAGTTGTCGCTGGCCAACGTGGTCGCGCTGGAGGAGCTGCTGCACGTCGGCGGTGAGGGCGGGGACCGGCTGAGCCTCTTGGACACGCTGGAGGACACGGCGGCCGACAACCCGGTGGAGGTGGCCGAGGACCGGGAGCTGCGACGGTTCCTGGCAAGGGCGATCAACACGCTGCCCGACCGGGAGAAGACCGTGGTGACCCTGTACTACTACGAAGGGCTCACGCTCGCCGAGATCGGGAACGTGCTGGGCGTCACCGAGAGCCGGGTCAGCCAGATCCACACCAAGTCCGTACTGCAGCTGCGGGCCAAACTGGCGGGTTTCGGCCGCTGACCGGGCCGGGGTACCGGCGGCGTGACGGAGTGACTCCCGTCGCCGCGGGTGCGTCCGTAAAGTGGTTGACGTGCCAAGGATTCGAGCGGCCTCCGTGGCCGAGCACCGGTCGATGCAGCGTGCCGCCCTGCTGGATGCGGCGCGCTCCCTGTTGTCCGAAGGCGGGACGGAGGCACTGACCTTCCCCGCCCTCGCCGAGCGGACGGGCCTGGCGCGGTCGTCCGTGTACGAGTACTTCCGGTCGCGTGCCGCGGTCGTCGAGGAGCTGTGCGCGGTGGACTTCCCCGTCTGGGCCGCGGAGGTCTCGGCGGCGATGGACCGGCAGGACACACCGGAGGGCAAGGTCGAGGCGTATGTGCGCACCCAGCTCGACCTGGTCGGCGACCGGCGGCACCGGGCCGTGGTCGCCATCTCGGCGAGCGAGCTGGACGCCGGCGCCCGGGAGAAGATCCGCGCCGCGCACGGCGGCCTCATCGCCATGATCGTCGAGGCGCTGGGGGAGATGGGGCACCGGGAGCCGCGGCTGGCGGCGATGCTGCTCCAGGGCGTCGTCGACGCGGCCGTGCGGCGGATCGAGCTGGGCGCGGCGGAGGAGCCGACCGCGGTCGCGGAGGCGGCGGTGTCCATGGCGTTGCGGGGCGTGCGGGGGGTGATGGGCCGGCGGGTGTGAGGCGTGGTCCTGGGCGTCCGTGATGACGTGCGGTGCGGGACGTTCGTGGTGACCTGCGCTGCGGGGCGCTTCTGGCGTGCGCCGGGGCGAGAGCCTCTCCTGAGGCGGTCTTCAGCGACCGCCAGCGCGCACGAGCGCCGGCGCCCACCATCGCGCACCAGTGCCCCACGACTGCCCACCTGAGCCGCCCCTGAGCAGCTGCCGCGTGCCGTCGGTCAGGGCGGGAAGCGGGCGCCCCGTAAGGATCAGTCGAGCAGGGGGGAGCCCTGCACCGACGAGCCGAGCAGGGGGGAGCCCTGCACCGACGAGCCGAGCAGCGGGCGCCCGCCCCGTACCGATCAGCCGGGCAGGGGCCGTGTCGCTCCCGATCAACCGGGCAGGGGCCGTGCCGCCCCCGATCAACCGGGCGGCGGGACCTCCAGGACCGGCAGCAGTCTCGACGGCCCCCCGTTCAGCAGCCATGGTGGGAGCAGGGACAGGGGGTTCAGGTACGCGTCGCCGCTCAGCAGGCCCCAGTGCAGGCAGCCCGCCGTCGGACAGTGCGTCCCCGTCGCCTCCACCGAGCCGACCACCTCCCCGGCCGCCACCTCGTCGCCCTTCGCCACGGACGCCCTCACCGGGCCGTACGTCGTCCGCAGCGGCGGGTCGCCCGTGCCCGACAACTCCACCGAGACGACGCCCCGCCCCGCCACCCGGCCCGCGAACGACACCCGACCCGCCGCCACCGCTCGTACCGGCGTGCCGGGCGGGGCCGCCAGGTCGACGCCGCGGTGGCCCCGGCCGTACCGGGTGGCCGGAGGGTCCCAGCCGCGCAGAACCGCCGGCCGGGTGCCCACCGGCCAGGCACGGCCGACGGCCGGCACCGCCGGTCCGGGAGACCCGTCGCCGACGACGGCCACGGTCGCAGTCCCCGTTGCTGCCGCCATCCCCGTCGCCGTAATCGCCCCCGTCGCCGCCACCCCCGTCGCCGGCGCCACCGCCCTCGCCGCAGTCGCGCCCGTTACTGTCGCCGCCCCCGTCGCCGTGCCCGTCCCCGGGGCCCGGGGCGGGTCCGGGGACAGGCCCAGCCCCAGCCCCAGCACCACGATCAGCCACCCGTACGCCCTCGCGCATCGCCTCGCTCGCATGCGAGAACCGTCCCGCACCCGGACGCCGGGCCGCCGTGACCTGTGGAGAACCCACCGGTTGTGGACGGCGGCGTCACCCGGTGCCCCGCGGGTCCCGTACACTTCTGATGGCGACCCGGGCGACCGGGTCGACTTCGCACGCCCCGATACGACGCCGCACTCCGGCCCGTATCAGCGCCCCTCGGTCCCTCGTGGCACGGCGCACCGCGGGCGTCAGGCGCGGGAGCCGTCCGGCTTCCGCGGCACAACCGAGAAATTCAAGGAGATACGGCCATGGCCGTCGTCACGATGCGGGAGCTGCTGGAGAGCGGCGTCCACTTCGGTCACCAGACCCGCCGTTGGAACCCGAAGATGAAGCGCTTCATCTTCACCGAGCGCAACGGCATCTACATCATCGACCTGCTCCAGTCGCTGTCGTACATCGACCGCGCCTACGAGTTCGTCAAGGAGACCGTCGCCCACGGCGGCACGGTCATGTTCGTCGGCACGAAGAAGCAGGCGCAGGAGGCCATCGCCGAGCAGGCCACCCGCGTCGGCATGCCCTACGTCAACCAGCGCTGGCTGGGCGGCATGCTCACCAACTTCTCGACCGTCTACAAGCGTCTGCAGCGCCTCAAGGAGCTCGAGCAGATCGACTTCGAGGACGTGGCCGCCTCCGGCCTCACCAAGAAGGAGCTGCTGGTCCTCTCCCGCGAGAAGGCCAAGCTGGAGAAGACCCTCGGCGGTATCCGCGAGATGCAGAAGGTGCCCAGCGCCGTCTGGATCGTGGACACCAAGAAGGAGCACATCGCGGTCGGCGAGGCCCGGAAGCTCAACATTCCGGTCGTCGCCATCCTCGACACCAACTGCGACCCCGACGAGGTCGACTACAAGATCCCGGGCAACGACGACGCCATCCGCTCCGTCACTCTGCTCACCCGTGTGATCGCCGACGCCGTCGCCGAGGGCCTCATCGCCCGTTCCGGCGCTGCCGAGGGCAAGGGTGAGAAAGCCGCCGGCGAGCCGCTCGCCGAGTGGGAGCGCGACCTGCTCGAGGGCGAGAAGAAGGCCGAGTCCGAGGCCGCCGCTCCGGCCGCCGCCGAGGCGGAGAAGCCGGCCGAGAAGCCCGCCGAGGCCCCGGCCGACGAGGCCCCGGCCACCGAGGCTCCGGCCGACGAGGCCCCGGCCGCCCCGGCCGCCGAGGGCGAGCAGGCCTGACCGTCACCTCAGCGTCAGCGATGACGGCGGGAGCGGGTGACATGAAGCCCGCTCCCGCCGTTCACCCGTAGGTCAGCGGCGCGTCGGAGATCCACCGTCGGATGTGGATCGCAGCACCCGCAGATCTTGGAACCTCCAGACTTCGAGAAAGATTCACAGACTCATGGCGAACTACACCGCCGCCGACGTCAAGAAGCTCCGCGAGCTCACGGGCGCCGGCATGATGGACTGCAAGAAGGCGCTGGACGAGGCCGAGGGCAACGTCGACAAGGCCGTCGAGGCGCTCCGTATCAAGGGCCAGAAGGGCGTCGCCAAGCGCGAGGGCCGCTCCGCGGAGAACGGCGCGGTCGTCTCGATCATCGCCGACGACAACTCCTCCGGCGTCCTCGTCGAGCTGAAGTGCGAGACGGACTTCGTCGCCAAGGGCGACAAGTTCCAGGCCGTGGCCAAGACCATCGCCGAGCACGTCGCCAAGGCCGCCCCGGCCGACCTGGAGGCCCTGCTCGCCTCCGAGATCGAGCCCGGCAAGACCGTCCAGGCGTACGTCGACGAGGCCAACGCCAACCTCGGCGAGAAGATCGTCCTGGACCGCTTCGCGCAGTTCGCCGACGGCTACGTCACCGCGTACATGCACCGCACGATGCCCGACCTGCCGCCGCAGATCGGTGTCCTCGTCGAGCTGGACAAGCCGAACGCCGAGGTCGCCAAGGGCGTCGCCCAGCACATCGCCGCCTTCGCGCCGCAGTACCTCTCCAAGGAGGACGTCCCGGCCGAGGTCGTCGAGAAGGAGCGTCGCATCGCCGAGGAGACCACCCGCGCGGAGGGCAAGCCCGAGGCCGCCCTGCCGAAGATCGTCGAGGGTCGCGTCAACGGCTTCTTCAAGGACGCCACGCTGCTCGGCCAGCCGTACGCGCTGGACAACAAGAAGTCCGTCCAGAAGGTGCTGGACGAGGCCGGTGTCACCCTGAAGCGCTTCACGCGCATCAAGGTCGGCATCTGAGTCCGTACCGCGACGGACGCACGACCCCGGTAGGGTCGACAGCAGTCGTCCGTGTTGCGCGCGTATGCCGTCGCGCACGCGCGCGTGGCGGACGACAGCAGATCTGACGAGGAGGCCATTGCCGCGCAAGGGTTGCGAACCACCCCCGGCAATGGCCTTCTTCGTGTGTGTGACCCACGTAAAAGAGGCGAGATCTCCATGACCACCAAGGCCGAGAAGAGCGACGACGGCAAAGTACGCGGCCGGTTTCTGCTGAAGCTGTCCGGAGAGGCCTTCTCCGGCGGCGGGGGCCTGGGCGTCGACCCCGACGTGGTGCACGCCATCGCGCGCGAGATCGCGGCCGTCGTCCGGGACGGCGCGCAGATCGCCATCGTCATCGGCGGCGGCAACTTCTTCCGCGGCGCGGAACTCCAGGTGCGCGGCATGGACCGCGCCCGCTCCGACTACATGGGCATGCTCGGCACCGTGATGAACTGCCTCGCCCTCCAGGACTTCCTGGAGAAGGAGGGCGTGGACTGCCGTGTGCAGACCGCCATCACCATGGGACAGGTCGCCGAGCCCTACATCCCGCTGCGCGCCGTGCGCCACCTGGAGAAGGGCCGCGTGGTCATCTTCGGCGCCGGTATGGGCATGCCGTACTTCTCCACCGACACCACCGCCGCCCAGCGCGCTCTGGAGATCGACGCCGAGGCGCTGCTCATGGGCAAGAACGGGGTGGACGGGGTCTATGACTCCGACCCGAAGACCAACCCGGACGCCGTGAAGTTCGACGCGCTCGGCTACGGCGAGGTCATCACCCGCGACCTGAAGGTCGCCGACGCCACCGCCGTCACCCTCTGCCGCGACAACAAGCTCCCCATCGTGGTCTTCGAACTCCTGAAGGAGGGCAATATCGCCCGCGCCGTCAAGGGTGAGAAGATCGGCACGCTTGTGGGTGACCAGGGCAGCCGGGCCTGACCGGATGACCACGGAGCCCGGCCGGGGGATGGACAATGTCCTGCCGGTCGGGAACCGTGCAGGAAGAAGACGCGACGCAGCCGGCCGCCGCCCCGACAAGGAACCGCAGCCGGGCCTACTCAAGACACGCAGGAGCAAGTGGTGATCGAAGAGACCCTCCTCGAGGCCGAGGAGAAGATGGAGAAGGCCGTCGTGGTCGCCAAGGAGGACTTCGCCGCGATCCGCACCGGCCGTGCGCACCCGGCGATGTTCAACAAGATCGTGGCCGACTACTACGGCGCGCTGACGCCGATCAACCAGCTGGCCTCGTTCTCCGTGCCCGAGCCGCGCATGGCCGTGGTCACGCCCTTCGACAAGAGCGCGCTGCGCAACATCGAGCAGGCGATCCGCGACTCCGACCTGGGCGTCAACCCGAGCAACGACGGCAACATCATCCGCGTGGTGTTCCCCGAGCTGACCGAGGAACGGCGCCGGGAGTACATCAAGGTCGCCAAGGGCAAGGGCGAGGACGCCAAGGTGTCCATCCGCTCCGTGCGCCGCAAGGCCAAGGACGCCATCGACAAGCTGATCAAGGACGGCGAGGTCGGCGAGGACGAGGGCCGCCGTGCGGAGAAGGAGCTCGACGACACCACCGCGAAGTACGTCGCCCAGGTGGACGAGCTCCTGAAGCACAAGGAAGCGGAGCTGCTCGAGGTCTGATGAACGACTCTTCCTGGGGCGCGCCGCCACCAGCCGGGTACTGGGGGACCGACGGTCAGGCATCTGGCCAGGGGTATGTCCAGGGGGTCGCCCCGGCGGGTCCCGCGTACGATGCGTACATCGCGCAGCACACTCGCCCCATGCCCATCGTGCCCGGCGTACCCGAAGACGGCGGAGACCAGGATGACGACCGGGGGGCCGCCCGGCTGAGCGGCCCTCTGTTCCGAGACGAGACGTTCCACGACGACACCTCGCCGGCGCAGCCGTACCCGGCGGCGCCGCAGAAACCGGAGCCCATGCCCGACGCCTCGCAGCCGGCGCCCGCGCCGCAGCCGGCGCCGCAGAAGAAGAGCGCGGGGCGCGATCTGGGCGCCGCGATAGGGGTCGGTGTCGGACTCGGCGTGGTGATCGTCGCGTCGCTGTTCGTCGTCAAGGCCGTGTTCGTCGGCGTGATCGCGGTCGCGGTCGTGGTGGGCCTGTGGGAGCTGACCAAGCGGCTCCAGGAGCGCAAGGACATCAAGGCACCGCTGGTCCCGCTCGCGCTCGGCGGCGCGGCGATGGTGGTCGCCGGGTATGTGCGGGGCGCCGAGGGGGCGTGGGTCGCCATGGCGCTCACGGCGCTGGCGGTGCTGGTCTGGCGGATGACCGAACCGCCGGAGAACTACCTGAGAGATGTCACGGCGGGCCTCTTCGCGGCGTTCTACGTGCCGTTCCTCGCCACGTTCGTCGCCCTGATGCTGACCGCGGACGACGGACCGTGGCGGGTGCTGACCTTCCTGCTGCTGACCGTGGTCAGCGACACGGGCGCGTACGCCGTGGGCTGGCGCTTCGGCCGGACCAAGCTCGCCCCGCGCATCAGCCCCGGCAAGACCCGCGAGGGCCTGCTCGGCGCGGTCGCCTTCGCGATGGCCGTGGGCGCGCTGTGCATGCAGTTCCTGATCGACGACGGCGCCTGGTGGCAGGGCCTGCTCCTCGGCCTCGCGGTCGCGGCCAGCGCCACACTCGGTGACCTCGGCGAGTCGATGATCAAGCGCGACCTGGGCATCAAGGACATGGGCACGCTGCTGCCGGGGCACGGCGGCATCATGGACCGCCTGGACTCGCTGCTGCCGACGGCTCCGGTGGTGTGGCTGCTGCTGGTCATCTTCGTCGGCTCGGGCTGACGCCCGGCCGCCGTCTTCCGGCGCAGGCCGCCGCCCACGAGGCGCGGGCCTGCGCCGTAGCCGTGGTAGGGGGCGTGACTGTGGTGAGGGCGCAGCCGTAGCGCCGGGAAGCAGGCGGAGTACGCGGGAGCAGGCCAAGCGCGGGGGAGTGCATGACCGGGGGACCGAGGAGCCGGACGTGGCCGTGCGACTGGCGCGGAACGCCGGTCCCGCAACCACGCCGACGCTGGCGCAGGCTGCGGTACTGCGGCCCGGCGCACCGGCGCAGGAACCGGATCGTGCGAACCGTCCTCGACTTCCTGGACAGCATCTCACCGTGATGCGCGCCTCCGGGCACCGGCGACCGGGCGGGGCCGCGGAATCGATCTGCGACACTGGTTGAGTCATGCCTAAGCCCGGAGAACTCACTTTCGTCGCCCCGCGCGGAGCCAAGAAGCCGCCGCGGCATCTCGCCGACCTCACGCCCGCCGAGCGCAAGGAGGCGGTCGCCGCTGTCGGTGAGAAGCCGTTTCGTGCCAAGCAGCTCTCGCAGCACTACTTCGCGCGGTACGCGCACGACCCGGAGCAGTGGACGGACATCCCGTCCGGTTCCCGGTCCCGGCTCCAGGAGGCGCTGCTTCCGGATCTGATGACGGTCGTCCGGCATCTGTCGACCGACCAGGGCACCACCCGCAAGACGCTGTGGAAGCTGTTCGACGGCACGCTCGTCGAGTCCGTGCTGATGCGCTACCCGGACCGGGTGACCATGTGCATCAGTTCGCAGGCCGGCTGCGGGATGAACTGCCCGTTCTGCGCCACCGGGCAGGCGGGCCTGGACCGCAACCTGTCCACCGCCGAGATCGTGCACCAGATCGTCGACGGCATGCGGGCGCTCAGGGACGGGGAGGTCCCCGGCGGTCCGGCGCGGCTGAGCAACATCGTGTTCATGGGCATGGGCGAGCCGCTCGCCAACTACAACCGCGTCGTCGGCGCCATCCGCCGGCTCACCGACCCCGAGCCCGACGGCGTCGGGCTGTCCCAGCGCGGCATCACGGTGTCGACGGTCGGCCTGGTCCCGGCCATCCACCGGTTCGCCGACGAGGGCTTCAAGTGCCGTCTGGCCATCTCGCTGCACGCGCCCGACGACGAGCTGCGCGACACCCTCGTCCCGGTGAACACCCGGTGGAAGGTCCGGGAGGTGCTGGACGCCGGTTTCGAGTACAGCGCCAGGTCCGGCCGGCGGCTGTCCATCGAGTACGCGCTGATCCGGGACATCAACGACCAGGCCTGGCGGGGTGACCGGCTCGGGCGGCTGCTCAAGGGCAGGCCGGTGCACGTCAACCTGATCCCGCTCAACCCCACGCCCGGCTCCAAGTGGACCGCCTCGCGCCCCGAGGACGAAAAGGCGTTCGTCGAGGCCATCGCCGCCCATGGTGTGCCGGTGACGATCCGGGACACCCGTGGCCAGGAGATCGACGGGGCGTGTGGTCAGCTCGCCGCGAGCGAGCGGTAATCTGACCGTCGTAAGAACACCTTCACAACTTCATACTGCTGACATCGTCATATCCCACGCAATTCCGACAGGGGAGCGCCACAGCGCTGAGAGTGCGGCACCGGCCGCAGACCCTCCGAACCTGGCCCAGGTCATTCTGGGTAGGGAGATCGGTCATCACTCGAGCTGTTGCGCCCTGCCCGGAACTCCACCAGGGGCTTCCGGGCAGGGCCGCGTCTTCTCCTGGTCACCCAGGAGGAATCAGTGAGCAACACCACCAGGCGCGTCGCCGCGGCGGTCGCCGCATTCGGCATGGCCGGCGGCCTCGCCGCGTGCGGTTCGTCCGAGGACGGCGGGCAGGCATCCGGCGACACCAAGACCGTGACCCTCGTCAGCCACGACTCGTGGGCCGCGTCGAAGGACGTAATCGCCGACTTCGAGAAGGCCTCCGGCTACAAGGTCCGGGTCCTGGAGGACGGCGACGCCGGGCAGGCCGTCAACAAGGCGATCCTGACCAAGGACAACCCCCAGGGCGACGTCTTCTTCGGCGTCGACAACACACTGCTCTCGCGGGCCCTGGACAACGGCCTGTTCCAGCCGTACGAGGCCAAGGGCCTCGACCGGATCGACGCGTCCTTCAAGATCGACGGCAAGCACCGGGTCACGCCCGTCGACTACGGCGACATCTGCGTCAACTACGACAAGGCGTACTTCAGCAAGCACAAGCTGACCCCGCCCGACTCCCTCGACGACCTGACCGAGCCGCAGTACAAGAACCTGCTCGTCACCGAGAACGCCGCCACCTCCTCTCCGGGGCTCGGCTTCCTGCTCGGGACGGTGGCCGAGTACGGGGACGACGGTTGGCAGGGCTACTGGAAGAAGCTCGAGGCCAACGGTGTGAAGGTCGTCGACGGCTGGGAGCAGGCCTACAACGAGGAGTTCTCCGGCTCGGCCGGCGGCAAGCAGGCCGGCGGCGACCGCCCGCTCGTCGTCTCCTACGCCTCCTCCCCGCCTGTCGAGGTGATCTACGCCGACCCCAAGCCGGACACCGCCCCCACGGGTGTCGCGACCGGCACCTGCTTCCGGCAGACCGAGTTCGCCGGGCTGCTGAGCAACGCGAAGAACCCCGGGGGCGGCAAGGCGCTCATCGACTTCCTGATCAGCCGGAAGTTCCAGGAGGACCTGCCGCTGAACATGTTCGTCCACCCGGTGCTGGACGACGCGAAGCTGCCCGCCGAGTTCAAGAAGTTCGCGCCGGCCGTCGACGAACCCCGGACCATGGACCCGGCGAGGATCGCCGACCACCGTGACGAGTGGGTCAAGTCGTGGACGTCGCTCGTACTGAAGTAGTCACCCGCCGCGGGGGGAACGCGGCGCGGCTCGCCCTCATGGCCGGGCCCGTCGCGTTCTTCGCGGTCTTCTTCGCCTACCCGGTCGCCGCGATCGTCGCGCGCGGCCTCAGGGCCGACGGCCTCTGGCACCTCGGCCGGATCGGCGAGGTGCTGACCCGGCCCGGCATCCGGGACGTGCTGTGGTTCACCACCTGGCAGGCCCTGGCCTCCACCGCGCTGACCCTGCTGATCGCCCTGCCCGGCGCCTACGTCTTCGCCCGCCTGGACTTCCCCGGCAAGCAGGTGCTGCGGGCCATGGTCACCGTGCCGTTCGTGCTGCCGACGGTCGTCGTCGGTACGGCCTTCCTGGCGCTGGTCGGGCGCGGCGGACTCCTCGACGACCTGTGGGGCCTGCGGCTGGACACCACCGTGTGGGCCATCCTGCTGGCGCACGTCTTCTTCAACTACGCCGTCGTCGTCCGCACCGTCGGCGGCCTGTGGTCGCAGCTCGACCCCCGGCAGGAGGATGCGGCCCGGATGCTGGGCGCGTCTCCGCTGCGGGCCTGGCGGAGGGTCACGCTGCCCGCGCTGGCGCCCGCCGTGGCGGCCGCCGCGCTGATGGTGTTCCTGTTCACCTTCACCTCCTTCGGCATCGTCCAGATCCTCGGCGGGCCCACCTTCGCCACCCTGGAAGTGGAGATCTACCGGCAGACCTCGCAGATCTTCGACCTGTCCACGGCCGCCGTGCTGACTCTGATCCAGTTCGCCGCGGTCGCCGCGATCCTCGCCGTGCACGCCTGGACCGTACGGCGGCGGGAGAGCGCCCTGAAGCTGGTGGACGCGGCCGTCGCCGCCCGCCGGCCGCGCGGGAGCGGGCAGTGGGCGCTGCTGGCCGGGGTCCTGGTCACCGTCGCCCTGCTGCTCCTGCTGCCGCTCGCGGTACTGGTCGAGCGGTCCCTGGCCGCGCCCGGCCTCGGCTACTACCGGGCGCTGACCCGTGA
This sequence comes from Streptomyces hamibioticus, assembly GCF_047946815.1. Lineage (NCBI taxonomy): Bacteria > Bacillati > Actinomycetota > Actinomycetes > Kitasatosporales > Streptomycetaceae > Streptomyces > Streptomyces hamibioticus. The sequence goes on along the minus strand of NZ_JBKKQY010000001.1, from coordinate 2,074,607 downwards.
GGACGGCGGCGCCTTCCTGGTGCCGCCGATCGAGGCGGTCGGCAACTCGCTCCAGTACGCCGTCGCCGCCACCGCCATCGCCGTGGCGGTCGGCTCGCTGGCCGCCGCCGCGCTGGCCCGCCGGGACGCCGGCCGCCTGGTGCGCGGCTTCGACGCGCTGCTGATGCTGCCGCTCGGGGTGTCCGCGGTGACGGTCGGCTTCGGGTTCCTGATCGCCCTCGACGAGCCGCCGCTGGACCTGCGGTCCTCCTGGATCCTGGTGCCGCTCGCGCAGGCACTGGTCGGTGTCCCGTTCGTGGTGCGGACCATGCTGCCGGTGCTGCGGGCGGTGGACGTCCGGCTGCGGGAGGCGGCGGCCGTGCTGGGGGCGTCGCCCTGGCGGGTCTGGCGGGAGGTCGACCTGCCGCTGGTGCGGCGGGCGCTGCTGATCGCCGCCGGGTTCGCGTTCGCCGTCTCGCTCGGTGAATTCGGGGCGACCGTGTTCATCGCGCGGCCCGACAACCCGACGCTGCCGGTCGCCGTGGCGCGGCTGCTGGGCCGTCCCGGAGACCTGAACTACGGCCAGGCGATGGCCCTTTCGACGATTCTGATGCTGGTGTGCGCCGTGGCGCTGCTCGTCCTGGAGCGGCTGCGGACCGACCGGAGCGGGGAGTTCTAGACATGCGGCCAGACGCGCTGCCGGACGAGCGGCCGGACATGCGGCCGAGCCTGCTCGGCCTCGAGGGCGCCACCGTCCGCTTCGGCGGGCGGGCGGTGCTGGACGCCGTCGACCTCGGCGTCGCCGAGCACGAGGTCGTGTGCGTGCTGGGGCCCAGCGGCAGCGGCAAGTCCACGCTGCTGCGGGCGGTGGCCGGGCTCCAGCCGCTGGACGCCGGGCGGGTGCTGCTCGACGGCCGGGACCAGACGGGCGTGCCCGCGCACCGGCGCGAGGTCGGGCTGATGTTCCAGGACCACCAGCTCTTCCCGCAGCGCGACGTGACCGGGAACGTCGCCTTCGGCCCCCGGATGCGCGGTGCCTCCCGTGCCGAACAGCGGCGCCGGGTGGGCGAGCTGCTGGAGCTGGTGGGGCTGCCGGACGCCGCCCGCCGGGCCGTCGCCGGGCTCTCCGGCGGGGAGCAGCAGCGGGTGGCGCTGGCCCGTGCCCTCGCGCCCCGGCCCCGGCTGCTGATGCTGGACGAGCCGCTCGGCCAGCTCGACCGCTCGCTGCGCGAACGGCTGGTCGTCGAACTGCGGGAGCTGTTCGGCCGGCTGGGCACCACCGTGCTGGCCGTGACCCACGACCAGGGCGAGGCCTTCGCGCTGGCCGACCGGGTCGTGGTGATGCGGGACGGGCGGATCGCCCAGTCCGGCACGCCCCTCGAGGTCTGGCAGCGACCGGCCGACGCCTTCGTGGCGCGGTTCCTCGGCTTCGACAACGTGGTCGAGGCGGCCGTCGCCGGGCAGGCCGCGGACACCCCCTGGGGCAAGCTGCCGGTGCCGGAGGACTCCCCGCAGGGCACCCGGACGGTGCTCGTGCGTCCCGCCGGGGTCCGGCTCGTCGCCGCCGACGCGGGCCTGCCCTGCACGGTCGCCGCCCGAACCTTCCGGGGCACCCATGTCGCCGTGCGCCTCCAGCCGCGGGACGCGCCCCGGCTGGAGGCGGCATGCGCGCTGCGGGCCGCGCCCGAGGTCGGGGACCGGGTCGGGGTGGAGTTCGACGTGGCGGAAATCGTGGTGCTCGGGTGAGCACTCCGCTCGTAGGGTGAGCGGCATGACAGTCCTCGCACACGACCGCTACTGCGACGAAATCACCCGGCAGACGGGGAAGTTCAGGTCGGTGCTGGCCTCCGGTGCCGACCTGTCCGCCACCGTGCCGACCTGCCCGGACTGGACCCTGGAGGAGCTGGTCCGGCATACGGGGCAGGCCCTGCGCTGGGTGGAATGGATCGTCCGCACCCGGGCCCAGGAGGAGGTCCCCATCGAGCGGGTGCCGGGGAGCGAGGGGCCCGAGGCGCGCGGTGACGCCGCCGCGCTGGAGACCTGGCTGACGGAGTCCGGCGAGGCGGTCGTGGCCGCGCTGCGGGAGGCCGGGCCGGACCTGCGGGTGTGGACGTGGTCCGGGGTCGACACCTCCGGCTTCTGGGCCCGTCGGATGACGCACGAACTCGTCGTCCACCACGCGGACGCGGTCCTGGCCGCGGGCCGGCCCTTCGAGGCGGTCCCGCCCGATGTGGCAGCCGACGCGGTGGACGAATGGCTGTGGATCGTGCGGCTCCTGCAGCGGGAGCTGCCCGACTCGCCGGCGCGGGAGCTGCGCCTGCCCGGCCGGTCGATCCATCTGCACGCCACCGACACCCCGCCCGAGCTGAACGCCGAGCGTAGCGAGATGGGGTTCCCCCCGCCCGAAGGGTGGGGGAGGCTCGTCGAGTTGGCCGAGGACGGCGTCACCTGGCGCCGGGGTCACGAGAAGGCGACCGTCGCGCTGCGCGGGCCGCTCACCTCGGTGCTGCTCGCCTTCTACCGGCGGATACCGCTGGACAGTCCGGACCTCGAGGTGCTCGGTGACCGGAAGCTGCTGGAGTTCTGGCTGGAGCGGGCGACCTTCGAGTGAGGGTGGGACGGCGATGGCCCGCCCCGCACCGGGGACGGGCCGTCAGGGTGCCGTGCGTGCGGGGTCAGCGGTTGCCGTTGGTCCCGCGGCGGCGCATGCCGAGGAAGACCGCGCCGCCGCCGACCGCGACCAGGGCGGCCGCGATGCCGGCGATCAGGCCGGTGTTGGAATCCGCACCGGTCTCGGCGAGGTGGGACTCACCGGCCGGCGAGGGGGCGTTGCTCGCGGTGCCCGCGGGAGCCGTGCTCTCGCTCTCCGACGCCGCCGGGGCCGACGGGGTCGACGGGCTCGACGGGGACGGGACCGGGGCCTCGGACTCCTCGGCCGGGGACGAGGAGCTCTCCGACGGCGTCGGCGTCGGCGTGGGCGTCGGGGTCGGCTTGTCCTCCTTCGCGCAGGCGGTCGCCGGGGTGACGAGGTTCGGCTTGATGTCCTCGTCGACGTAGCCCGCGGCCTTGACGTGGATGCGGTACTCGGCGTTCGGCTTCCAGTCCTCGGCGAAGGTGATGGTGACACCCTCGCGCGAGCCCTTGACCACCTGCTCGCCGACCTTCTTGGCGTCGGCGCCGTTGTTCTGCAGGTAGACGCTGACGGTCGCCGGGATGCCGGCGGGGTCCTTGTCGGTGACGGTGAGGACGCCCTTGGTGCCGTCGCACACGGCGGCGGCGGAGAACTCGCTGATGTCGCAGGCGAGCGCGTTGCCCGCGGCGCCGACCGCCAGGGCGAGCGAGGCGGAGGCGACGCCGAGGGCGCGGACGCCACGGCGGGACGCCGTGCGGCTGAATATGGACAGGACTGCCACGTTGGTCCTTTACAGGATGCGCAGAGATGCGGGGGGTGGACAGGGCGCCGACACCGCTGACAGCTGCCCATGACTGCCGACGACTGCCGAGAGCCGCTGTCGTCTGCTGACACGGCATCAGCACCCAGGAGTCCCACTGGTCTATAAGCGTTGCATAAGCAGTGTCAACGCATATGCCGGTCAAGGGCGTTGGCTTTGCCGTCTTATTAACCGACGACACGTTTCAACGCAGCCGGGGCGTCCTCGATCCGGTCGACCAGGGCGATCCGGGACTCCATCGACCGCCCGTGGGCCAGCGCCCGCAGCAGTGGCCAGGCCGGCAGCCGCTCCGTCCAGTGCGCCTCGTTCACCAGCACCATGGGGGTGGGCTCGCCGCGCGACTCGTAGTAGTTCGGCGTCGCGCTGTCGAAGACCTCCTGTACGGTGCCGGCGGCGCCCGGCAGGAACACCACGCCCGCGGTGCAGCGGGCCAGCAGGCCGTCCTCGCGGGTGGCGTTGGAGAAGTACTTGGCGATGTGCGCGGCGAAGGCGTTCGGCGGCTCGTGGCCGTAGAACCAGGTCGGGATGCCGACCGAGGCGCCGCCGTCCGGCCAGCGCTCCCGCACCTCGAACGCGGCACGCGCCCAGTCGGTGACCGACGGCACGTAGGAGGGCGCCTTGGCGAGGAGCAGCAGGGCATCGTCCAGCATGCCGTCGTCGAACGGGGCGGCGTAGGCGCCGAGGTTGGCCGCCTCCATCGCGCCCGGCCCGCCGCCGGTGGCCACCGTGAAGCCGGCGCGGGTCAGCTCCCGGCCCAGGCGCGCGGCGCCCGCGTAGGGCTCGGTGCCGCGGGCCATGGCATGGCCGCCCATGACGCCCACCACCCGGGCGCCGGCGAGGAGTTCGTCGATCGCGTCGGAGACGGCGTCGTCGTGGACGGCACGCAGCATGGAGGCGAATACGTCGCCGTCCGCCTTCGTCCGCTGGAACCAGGCGTAGGCACGGGCGTCCGGTGTCGCGTCGTAGCCCTCGTCGAGCCCGGTGTACAGGCCGCCGGGGGAGTAGACGTGGGCGCGGTACGGGTCGAAGGGCAGGCCCGGGACCGGCGGGAAGACCAGGGCCCCGGCGGTGCGCACGGCGGTGGCCGCCGCGGTCTCCATCGGGCAGCCGAGGAAGACGGCGCCCGTGACGTCGACGGAGGTCAGGGCTTCGGTACGGGACGTCAGATCGACGGCCTGTACGCGGTGGTGGGCGAGGGTGCCGCGCTCGGCGACCACCGCGTCGAACTCGGAGAGGGTCTCGATCTCCCGGTCGTGGGCGGCGTGAAACGGCTGGGCGGGTGACGTGTCCACCCGCCCATGCTAGGCAGTGCCCGTCAGCCCTGGACGGCCGCCGGGTCCATCCACACGACCTCCCAGGTGTGGCCGTCGAGGTCGTCGAAGGCGCGGCCGTACATGAAGCCGTGGTCCTGGGTCTCGCCGGTGGCCGAGCCGCCGGCCGCGATGGCCTTGTCCACCAGCTCGTCGACCTTCTCGCGGCTCTCGGCGCTCAGCGCGATCAGCACCTCGCTGGACTTGGTCGCGTCCACGATCTCCTTCTTCGTGAACTCGGCGTACTTCTGCCTGGACAGCAGCATCGCCACGATGGTGTCGCTGATCACGACCGAGGCCGTGGAGTCGTCGCTGAACTGGGGGTTGATCGTGTAGCCGAGTTCAGTGAAGAACTTCTTGGACGCGTCGATGTCGTTCACGGGCAGGTTCACGAAGATCATCTGCTGGTACATCCGGGCCTCTCCCTATCAGTGTCGCCATCGGCGCTGTGTCACCGATGTTCCTACGGTGTCGTGCCGTTCGAAGGGGTAGACCGGGGGTCCGATCGGAACTCATCGGCGGGGCGGAAGTTTTTCGAGGGAATTTTCACGAGCCGCTCAGCGGCAGCGCCGCCAGCTCGGCGACGACCAGGGTCAGCGGTCCGAACAGGGCCAGCAGCGCGCCGGCGCGCACGGCGGCGGCGCCGCGCAGCATCCCGGCCGGCGCCCCGAGGCGGAGCAGTGCGGCCGTGGTGTCGGCGCGGGCCTGCTTGGCCTCCACGGCGGCGGTGAGCAGCGTGGCCACGGCGCAGCCCGCCACGACCAGTGCTCCGAGGGTGCTGAGCGGGCCGAACGCCGCTCGGTCGTCCGTGGGGTACACCCTCGCCGCCGCGTACGCCGCCGAGGCGACCGCGCAGACGACCCCGAGGGGGCGGCCGACGCGGTCCGCCTCCTCCATGAGCACGCGGCCGGCCAGCAGGCGCAGGGCGCCGGGGCGGGCGGCCTGGAGGAGCCGGCCGCACAGGTGGGTGAGGCCGGGGCCGGCCAGGGCGAGGCCGAGGGCGGTCAGGGCCCAGCCGACGAGGACGCCGGCGGCGGGGGCGCCGGTGCCGGTGGCGGTGCGGGCGGCGTACGTCTCCACGGCGAGGCCCGCGGCGAGGACGGTGATGCCCCAGGGGAGGGTGGCGGTGTTACCGGTGGGGCCGGGGCGGTCGGGGCGGCCGAGGAGGTCCTCCGGCGTGTGGAGGGTGCCGTCCGTCGGGGCCGCGGGGGTCGGGTCGCTCTCCGGAGCCGGCGGGGCGCCTGCCTCGGAGGGGGCGCCCCCAGTGGGACGACCGCCCGCGGGCCGGGCCGCCCCGGTGACCAGGGCGCCCGCCGGCTGCGCCTCCTGGCCGCCCGCCGCTGCCGGCCTGGCGGTGGCGAAGCGGCCGTAGCGGCCGTAGGCGCCGAACGTCTCGCGGGTCGCCAGGCCGTACGCGCCGAAGCGGCCGTACCTGCGGCCCCGGGCGCCCGTGTCGGCCGGTGCCGGACGGGTCTCGCGGGGGCGGAGCAGCAGGGCCACCGTCGCCGACGCGGCCAGGGGGACCAGGGCGAGCAGGGTCAGCGCCGCCGGGACGGGGAGCGGCTGCCCGGGGGCCAGCGCGTCGGTGGCGGCGCCGTCGAAGGGCATGCCCGTCAGGTCGCCGCGCAGATGGAGGAAGACCAGCAGCGCCAGCATCGAGCCCAGCGTGCAGGACAGCGCCGTGGTGGTCGCCGCGACGGCCATCAGCCGGCCGGGGCCGAGGCCGATGGCCGACAGGCCGGGGCGGGGGCGGGTGCCCGGGTCGGTGCGGGCCACGGCGACGGCGAAGTACACGGTCGCGGCGAGGGGGGCCGCGCACCAGGCGAGCCGGAGGGCCGAGCCGCCCGGCGCCTCCGGGTGGCTCATCGCGTGACCGAGGGCGCTCAGCAGCAGGAAGCCGGTGCCCGCCGAGGCCGCCGCGACCAGCAGGCGGCGCAGCTGGACGGCGAGCCGGGCGCCGCGGGTCAGGCGGAGAGCGAGCACGCGGCCCGGCCTTCCGTGCCGGCGGCCCCGGAGGCCGTCGTGGTTTCCGGGACCGGGGGAAGGTGCACGGTCTTCACCCGGCGTCCGTCCAGCAGCGCCACCGTGCGGTCCGCCAGGGCAGCCGTCTCCGCGTCGTGCGTGGCGAGGACCACCGTGATGCCGTGCGAGCGGGCCGCCGTGGTGAGCGTGCGCAGCACATGGGCGCGGTCGGCGCGGTGCAGGGGCGCCGTCGGCTCGTCGGCGAACAGCACCGCGGGCGCGACGGCGAGCGCACGGGCGATGCAGACCCGCTGGCGTTCGGCCTGCTGGAGTTCGTGCGGGCGCCGCCGGGCCCCCTGGCCGATGTCGAGGCGGTCCAGCCACTCCAGGGCGGCCTTCTTGGCGCGGCGCCGGGCGGTGCCGCGCAGCATCAGAGGGAGGGCGGCGTTCTCCCAGGCGTTGAGCTCGGGGACGAGGACCGGGGCCGGGTCGATCCAGCCGAAGCGGTCCCGGCGCAGCCGCTCCCGGCCGATCGGGCCCATGGTGTGCACCGGCACGCTGTTGAACCAGATCTCGCCGCTCTGCGGCCTGAGCAGTCCGGACAGACAGCCGAGCAGCGCCGTCTTGCCGCTGCCGCGCGGCCCGCTCACGGCGAGGATCTCGCGCTCGCGCACGCCGAGCGAGACGCCCTGGAGCGCAGGGGAGCCGTCGTTGTGCTGGAAGTGCAGGGCGCGTGCCCAGAGCACGTCGTTGTCCGGCGGGGCCACCATGGGCGTACACCTCGGTTCTGATCCGTTGTTCCCTGGGTTCTGTCCCCCGTCCGGGGGAACGAAGGCAGGGCCGATCGGTCACAGGGCACGCTAGGCAGGAGCGGCCGGGAGGCCGGACAGCACGCGGCCCCGGGCCGCCGTTTCTCACTCGAACGGACGGCGCCGGGGCCGTGGATGATCTTCCTTGACGAAGATCACGAGAGCTGATCAGAGCTTGGTCCACGCCTCCGTCAGCGTCGCGCGCAGGATCTGCTCGATCTCGTCGAAGGTCTCCTGGTTGGAGATCAGCGGCGGGGCGAGCTGGATGACCGGGTCGCCGCGGTCGTCGGCCCGGCAGTACAGCCCGTTGTCGTAGAGCTTCTTGGAGAGGAAGCCGTACAGGACGCGCTCGGTCTCCTCGTCGGTGAAGGACTCCTTGGTGGTCTTGTCCTTGACCAGCTCGATGCCGTAGAAGAAGCCGTTGCCGCGGACGTCGCCGACGATCGGCAGGTCGAGGAGCTTCTCCAGGGTGGCGCGGAAGGCGCCCTCGCTGTCCAGCACGTGCTGGGTGAGGCCCTCGCGCTCGAACAGGTCGAGGTTGGCCAGGCCCACGGCGGCGGAGACCGGGTGGCCGCCGAAGGTGTAGCCGTGCAGGAAGGTGTTGTCGCCCTTGTAGAACGGCTCGGCCAGGCGGTCGGAGACGATGCAGGCGCCGATCGGGGAGTAGCCCGAGGTCATGCCCTTGGCGCAGGTGATCATGTCCGGGACGTAACCGAACTTGTCACAGGCGAAGATCGTGCCGAGGCGGCCGAAGGCGCAGATGACCTCGTCCGAGACGAGCAGCACGTCGTACTGGTCGCAGATCTCGCGCACCCGCCGGAAGTAGCCGGGCGGGGGCGGGAAACAGCCGCCCGCGTTCTGCACCGGCTCCAGGAAGACGGCCGCGACGGTCTCGGGGCCCTCGAAGAGGATCTGCTGCTCGATCTGGTCGGCGGCCCAGCGGCCGAAGGCCTCGGGGTCGTCGCCGTGGATCGGGGCGCGGTAGATGTTGGTGTTCGGCACCTTGTGCGCGCCGGGGACGAGCGGCTCGAAGGGCGCCTTCAGGGCCGGCAGGCCGGTGATGGACAGGGCGCCCTGCGGGGTGCCGTGGTAGGCCACCGCGCGGGAGATCACCTTGTGCTTGGTGGGCTTGCCGACCAGCTTGAAGTACTGCTTGGCGAGCTTCCAGGCGGTCTCGACCGCCTCGCCGCCGCCGGTGGTGAAGAAGACCTTGTTCAGGTCGCCGGGCGCGTGGTGGGCCAGACGCTCGGCCAGCTCGACGGCCTTGGGGTGGGCGTAGGACCACACCGGGAAGAACGCCAGCTCCTGCGCCTGCTTGGCGGCGGTCTCGGCCAGCTCGCTCCGGCCGTGGCCGGCCTGGACCACGAACAGGCCGGCGAGACCGTCGAGGTAGCGCTTGCCCTTGTCGTCGTAGATGTAGGTGCCCTCGCCCCGGACGATCGTGGGGACGGGGGAGTTCTCGTACGAGGACATGCGGGTGAAGTGCATCCACAGGTGGTCGTACGCGGACTTGCTGAGGTCCTTCTGGCTGGCGGTGCTCACGGTTATCGAGTTCCCCACATATAGGTCTGCTTCTTGAGCTTGAGGTAGACGAAGCTCTCGGTGGAGCGCACTCCGGGAACGGCCCGGATGCGTTTGTTGATGACGTCCAGGAGGTGGTCGTCGTCCTCGCAGACGATCTCCACCATCAGGTCGAAGGAGCCTGCGGTCATCACCACGTACTCGCATTCGGGCATGGCGGTCAGCGCGTCGGCGACGGACTCCACGTCGCCCTCGACGTTGATCCCGACCATCGCCTGCCGGCGGAAGCCCACGGTCAGCGGGTCCGTGACGGCGACGATCTGCATCACGCCCTGGTCGAGCAGCTTCTGGACGCGCTGGCGCACGGCCGCCTCGGAGAGGCCGACGGCCTTGCCGATGGCGGCGTACGGCCGGCGGCCGTCCTCCTGGAGCTGCTCGATGATGGCGAGGGAAACGGCGTCCAGCTGGGGACTGCTGCCGTTCCTGGACTCGCGGGAGTCCCTGGGGTCTGCGCTTCGACTGGCCACGGCTTCACTGTGCACGACGTCTCGACAGTTTCGCAAGCCCGGATCGATGAAATTCGTTGTTTCAGTCGTCGAAGCCTGCGGATTTCGCAATCAGCGGGCGATCGGGGGTGTTGAAAACGTCGGTTCTCCGATTAGGGTGGGTGTCTCAGTGATTGGACACCCGAACTTGGAGGGCCGGCAGTGAGCACCGAGCTGGGACGGCTGCGCAAGCTCCGCAACTACGTCGACGGTGAGTTCCGGGACGCCGCCGACGGACGGACCACCGAGGTGGTCAATCCCGCTACGGGCGAGGCGTACGCGACCGCGCCCCTGTCCGGGCAGGCGGACGTGGACGCCGCCATGGAGGCCGCCGCCGCGGCCTTCCCGGCCTGGCGTGACACGACTCCGGCCGAGCGGCAGAAGGCTCTGCTGAAGATCGCGGACGCGTTCGAGGAGCGCGCCGAGGAACTGATCGCGGCCGAGGTGGAGAACACGGGCAAGCCCATCGGGCTCACCCGCACCGAAGAGATCCCGCCCATGGTCGACCAGATCCGCTTCTTCGCGGGCGCGGCCCGGATGCTGGAGGGGCGCAGCGCCGGTGAGTACATGGAGGGCCTGACCTCCATGATCCGCCGCGAGCCGATCGGCGTCTGCGCGCAGGTCGCGCCGTGGAACTACCCGATGATGATGGCCGTGTGGAAGTTCGCGCCGGCGCTGGCGGCGGGCAACACGGTCGTCCTGAAGCCGTCGGACACCACCCCCGCCTCCACGGTGCTGATGGCCGACATCATCGGCTCCATCCTGCCCAAGGGCGTCTTCAACGTCATCTGCGGCGACCGTGACACCGGCCGCCTGATGGTCGAGCACCCGATCCCGGCGATGGCCTCCATCACCGGCTCCGTGCGGGCCGGCATGTCGGTCGCCGAGTCGGCGTCGAAGGACCTCAAGCGGGTCCACCTGGAGCTGGGCGGCAAGGCCCCCGTCGTGGTCTTCGAGGACACCGACATCCCCAAGGCCGTCGAGGACATCTCGGTGGCGGGCTTCTTCAACGCCGGCCAGGACTGCACGGCGGCCACGCGCGTGCTGGTCCACGAGTCGATCCACGACGAGTTCGTCTCCGCGCTCGCCAAGGCCGCGTCCGAGACCAAGACCGGCCAGCCGGACGACGAGGACGTGCTCTACGGCCCGCTGAACAACCCCAACCAGCTCAAGCAGGTCGCCGGCTTCATCGAGCGGCTGCCCGCCCACGCCAAGGTGGAGGCCGGCGGCCAGCAGGTCGGCGACAAGGGATACTTCTACGCCCCGACCGTCGTCTCGGGCCTGAAGCAGGACGACGAGATCATCCAGCAGGAGGTCTTCGGCCCGGTCATCACCGTCCAGTCCTTCCGCGACGAGGACCAGGCGGTGGAGTGGGCCAACGGCGTGGAGTACGCGCTGGCCTCCTCGGTGTGGACCAAGGACCACGGCCGCGCCATGCGGATGTCCAAGAAGCTCGACTTCGGCTGCGTGTGGATCAACACCCACATCCCGCTGGTCGCCGAGATGCCGCACGGCGGCTTCAAGAAGTCCGGCTACGGCAAGGACCTGTCGGCGTACGGCTTCGACGACTACACGCGGATCAAGCACGTGATGACGTCGCTGGACGTGTGACGGCGGACCGCCGCGAGGGCGGGGGACTGCGCGCGGCCGCGGGTGATCCGTGGCTGGTCGCGCAGTTCCCCGCCGTCCTTTTCGGGCGTCGGACTCCCCGCCTCGACAGAATGTCGCCGCCCTGCCCCACGGCTTGACGGGTCGTCGATTGTGAGGGTCCGGGCGGGAGCGGCATGCTGCGGAAATGCCGCTGACGCCGAACAACCGCAGGTCCCCGCTCGCCCGCCGCTCCCTGCTGCGCGCCCTCGGCGCGGGAGCGGCGCTCGGCGGCCTGGCCGGCTGCGGGGTGCCCGCCGCGTACGTGCCGGCCGATGAGCGCGCCGCCACCGACCTGTCCGCCACCGAGCACCGGCTGGCCTGGGCGAACTGGCCGCTGTACATCGACACCGACGACGAGCGCCCCGGCCGGCGGCCCACGCTGGAGGCGTTCGAGAAGGACACGGGCATCGCCGTGGACTACGTCGAGGAGATCAACGACAACGACGAGTTCTTCGGCAAGATCAGCCCGGCCCTGATGAACCACCAGCCCACCGGCCGGGACCTGATCGTCATCAGCGACTGGATGTGCGGGCGTTTCGTGCGGCTCGGCTGGGTGCAGGAGATGGACCGCGCCCGCCAGCCGAACGTCACCGAGTACCTGGACCCGTTGCTGCGCTCGCCCGCCTTCGACCCCGGCCGCAGGTTCACGGTGCCGTGGCAGTCCGGCATCACCGGCATCGCGTACAACCGCCGCCGCCTCGGCCGGGAGATACGCCACGTCTCCGACCTGTGGGCGAGCGACCTCGAGGGCCGGGTGACCCTGCTGTCCGGCATGGACGAGGCGTTCGCGCTGCTGATGCTGGGCAACGGCGTCGACATCACCGACTGGACGGCCGACGACTTCCACCGGATCTGCGACCAGGTGGAGAAGCAGGTGGCGCGGGGGCAGATCCGCCGCTTCACCGGCAACGACTACATCAAGGACCTCTCCAGCGGTGACGTGCTGGCCTGCCAGGCCTACTCCGGCGACGTGATCCAGCTCCAGGCGGACGACCCCGACATCGAGTTCGTCGTGCCGGAGGAGGGGGCCGAGCTGTGGGCGGAGTCGCTGATGATCCCGAACCTGGCCCGCCACAAGGCCAACGCCGAGCGACTGGTCGACTACTACTACGAGCCCGAGGTCGCCGCCGAGCTGGCCGCCTGGGTCAACTACGTCTGCCCGGTCCCGGCCGCGCAGGACGTGCTGGCCTCGGCCAAGGACGAGGAGACCGCCGCCCTGGCCGAGGACCCCCTGATCTTCCCGGACGCGGCGATGCGCAAGCGGCTGTCGATCGCCAAGGACATCGAGTCGGGGCAGCGCACGGAGTTTGCGAAGCGGTGGAACGGCATCGTCGGCCTGTAGCGGACCGGGCGCCGTGACGGATGCGACGCACGGGGAACGGGCGGGCCCGGCGGCCACCCTCGGGCGGCCGGCGGCGGGGGCGGGGGCGACGCCGAGGGGGTGGCGACCGCGCCGGGCCGGCCGCGCCGCAACGCGCCCGGCCCGCGCGAGCGGTTCCCGTCCGTACCGGAGACGGCCGCCGCCGTGCGGTGACGCGACGGGGGAGGGACGGGGGCGGGCGCGGCGCTACGGGGTCCGCGGCCGCGCCGTCCCGCGCACCGCGCACAGGACGTCCACCCGGTTGGTCGTGATCGAGTCGACGCCCGCGGCCAGCAGGCGGCGCATCGAGCGGCGGGTGTCGGGGGTCCAGACGGAGAGCAGGTAGCCGTCGCGGTGGACACGGTCGGCGAGCGGCCGGTCCACCAGCGAGAAGCGGTAGTTGAGCCAGCGCGGGCGGACCGCCGCCAGCAGCGCGGGCCGGGGCGGTGCGAGCGTCGTCCAGGTCAGGGCGGTCTCGGCCGCCGGGTCGGCCGCGCGCACGGCGAGCATGGCGGCGGCGCCCGCGCAGTAGTACACGCGGTCGCTCGCGTCGCACTCGCGGACCACGTCCACGACCCGGCGGGCGGCCCGCACATCGGGGGTGCCGGGCAGGTCGAGCATCACCCGGCTTCCCTCGGTCGCGGCGAGCGCCTCGGCGAGCGTGGGCACCCGGCCCGCCGTCAGCCGGCGCAGTTCCCCGGCGGACAGCGACAGCAGCCGGCGGTCCTGCTCCCACAGGCGCTTGAGCGTCGCGTCATGGAGCAGCACGGGCACGCCGTCCCGGGTGAGCCGTACGTCGATCTCCACCGCGTCCGCGCCGCGGTGCAGCGCGGAACGCAGCGAGCCGATCGTGTTCTCGCGGAAGAGATACGGGTCGCCGCGGTGGGCCACGGCGGTGACCCGGGGCGGAGTGCTCATGACGCGGTGAGCCAGGCCGAGGTGTAGGTGTCGATCTCGTCCTCGATACGGGCCTTGCCCGCCGGGTCCAGGAAGGACGCCTCGACCGCGTTCTTCGCCAGCTCGGCCAGCCCCCGCTCGTCCAGCTCCAGCAGCCGGGCGGCGACCGCGTACTCGTTGTCGAGGTCGGTGCCGAACATCGGCGGGTCGTCGGAGTTGATCGTGACCAGGACACCGGCCCGGGTGAACTCCTTGATCGGGTGCTCGTCCAGGGTGGTCACCGCGCGGGTGGCGATGTTCGAGGTCGGGCACACCTCCAGCGCGATCCGCCGCTCGGCCAGGTGCGCCAGCAGCTCGGGGTCCTGGGCGGAGCTGGTGCCGTGGCCGATGCGCTCGGCGCGCAGATGGGTCAGCGCGTCCCACACCGTCTGGGGGCCGGTGGTCTCGCCGGCGTGCGGCACCGAGTGCAGCCCCGCGGCGATCGCCCGGTCGAAGTACGGCTTGAACGGCGGCCGCGGCACGCCGATCTCGGGCCCGCCGAGCCCGAAGGAGACCAGGCCCTCGGGGCGCAGCCGGTCGTCGGTGGCCAGCCGCGTCGTCTCCTCGGCGGCCTCCGGTCCGGCTTCGCCGGGGATGTCGAAGCACCAGCGCAGCACGGTCCCGAATTCGGCCTCGGCCGTCTTGCGGGCGTCCTCGATCGCGTCCATGAAGGCCCGCTCGTCGATGCCGCGCCGGGTGGAGGAGAACGGGGTGATGGTCAGCTCGGCGTAGCGCACCTGCTGCCGGGCCAGGTCCCGGGCCACCTCGTACGTCAGCAGCCGGACGTCCTCCGGGGTGCGGACCAGATCGACGACGGACAGGTACACCTCGATGAAGTGGGCGAAGTCCGTGAACGTGAAGTAGTCGACCAGGGCCTCGGGGTCGGTGGGGACCTTGGAGTCGGGGTGGCGGGCGGCCAGTTCGGAGACGATCCGCGGGGAGGCGGAGCCGACGTGGTGCACGTGCAGTTCGGCCTTGGGCAGTCCGGCGATGAAGGCGTGCAGGTCGCGTGGGACGTCGGGTTCGACGAGATGCTCGGTCAAGGTTCCTCCCCGGAGGCGGCGCCCCGGCCGTGGTGGGCGGCGGGACGCGGTGATCGGCTGATCGCTGGGTCGAGGATCATCGTAGGCCGGTCTCATGCCGAAAACGCCGGGGCCGTAGCATGGCGGGCACGATCGACCCAGGGGGACGCGACATGACGGACGCCACGCAGCCGGACCCGGACTCCGCCGGCGGCTACGATCCTTGGGCGCCGCCGGAGAGCAGGCCGTCGCTGGACAAGGGACCGGACGCCGCCGCGGGCGGGCCGCCCGGACAGCAGCCGCCGTCCGTGCACGACCAGGCCACGGTCACCTCGATGCCGGCCGCCGGATTCGGCGCCACGCCGCCGCAGGGCGCTCCTGGCGCCACCCCGCCCGGCGGGTCCGAGCCCGGGACCGACCCGTTCGGTCCGCCCGGTGCGGCGGTGCCGCCCCCGCCGGTCGCGCCCGGCGGCCCGGGCACCCACGGCGGCCGGACCGGAGCCGGATACGGCTACCCCGGCTACCCCCAGGGCGGCTACGGCTGGCCCGGCGGCCCGATGGGCCCGCAGCCGCAGAACGGCATGGGCATCGCGGCGATGGTGCTGGGCATCCTCGCCTGCTGCCTGTTCTGCTTCTACGGCGTGGTCTCCGTGGTACTCGGCATCCTCGCCGTGGTCTTCGGCGTCAAGGGGCGCCGGAAGGCCGAGCGCGGCGAGGCCACCAACCACGGGCAGGCGCAGGCCGGCCTGGTCATGGGTGTCATCGGCATCGTCCTCGGCATCGCCGTGGCCGTCCTGATAGCCATCGGGATCACCGCCGCCATCAACAGCGACCTCGACTCGGATTCCGACCCCTACGGCGACCCCTACTACGGCGCCGGCCGCCCGGCCGCGGTGGCCATGGTGGCGGACCGCTGACTCCCTTGCGCCCGGGGCGACTACGATGCCCAGGTTGTCAACGAGGGGAGCAGTCATGTCGCACGCCAATCCCGGGCCCGGCGGGTTCGGGCCGCCGTCGCAGCCGCCGGCCGGCGGGTACGGGCAGCCGCAGCCGGCGCCGGGGTACGGATACCCGGGTCCCGGACAGGCCTACCCGGCCGCCCCGCCGGTGGGCTACCCCCAGGCGCCCGGCTATGCCGTGCCGATGCAGCCGAGCAACGGCCTGGGGACCACGGGTCTGGTCCTGGGCATCATCGGCGTGGTGTGCAGCCTGACGTTCTTCCTGTGGTTCTTCGGCGTCATCCTGGGCATCCTCGGCATCATCTTCGGTGCGATCGGCCGGGGCAAGGCCAACCGGGGCGAGGCCACCAACAAGGGGGCGGCGACCGCCGGGCTGGTCTGCGGGATCATCGCCACCGTCGTCCTCCCGCTGCTCGGCATCCTGCTGTTCGCGAGCCTCATGGGCGCCGCCGGAGCCGCCTGACCCCGCCGTCGCGGACGACCGGGCTCCACGGAAGGGGCCGGCCTTCGGGCCGGTCCCCCTTTTCAGCTCCCCCGCAACCGCTCCCGCGCCGCCATCAGCGCGAACCCCAGCAGGTTGGCCCCCCGCCACCGCTCCGGGTCCGCCGCCGCCTCGTCGTCCGCGGCGAGGCCGACACCCCACACCCGGTCCAGCGGACTCGCCTCCACCAGCACCCGGTCGCCGGTGTTCACCAGGAACTCCCGCAGCGCGGGGTCCGAGCCGAACTTGTGGACGCTGCCCTCGACGACGATCCCGAACCGCTCGCGCGCCCACGTCTCCTCGTCGAAGCCGCGCACCAGCCGCCCCGCCTTCTTGGCCTCGGCGGGATGCGCCGCGGCCAGCACCCGGCGCTCCGCCTCGGCGTCCTCGAACAGCCGGGCCTTGCCCGCCATCATCCAGTGCTCGGCGGTCGCGTAGGCCGCCCCGTCCACCGTGAACGGCGACGGCCACCACTGGCTCAGACAGCTCGGCCCGAGCCGGCCGTCCGGCCGCGGCCGGTGCCCCCAGAAGCACAGGTACTTGATCCGCGCCCCCGCACGCACCCTGCCGAGCAGGGCTTCCCGGCTGCCGATCGCCCCCGCGCCCGATCGGCCCGCCCCCGTGATCTCTTCCATCGCCCCCGTGATCTCTTCCATGCACGCGAGTGTGGCAGGCACCACTGACACTCCGTCCGTCCTTTTCCACGGTGACTCGACACCTGGTCGACAGATTCCGTCGCGTAACCAAAAGGCAACAACGGAATCCCTTGTTGGGGGTGCGCTGCTCTGTCAGGATCGGCACTCACATCGAGTCCGAGCCACGCCGGCCCCCGTCATGGGGACACCGAGGAGAGCCGACATGCACAATCCGGGCAACGCCACCCCGGACCGATTCCCGGCCCAGGACCGCTTCGCGGACGGGGCCCAGTACATCGCCGGTCGTCTCACGAGGGGCACCTCCGGCCGCACGCACGCCGTCGTCGACCCCGCGACCGGCGAGGACGTCCTCACCTACGAGCTGGCCGGCACCGACGACGTCGACGCCGCCGTCGCCGCCGCCCGCGCGGCCTTCCCGGGCTGGTCCGGCGCCACCCCCGGCGAGCGCTCCGACGCCCTGCACCGGTTCGCCGCCGTGCTCGCCGACGGCGCCGAGGACCTGGCCCGCGCCGAGTCGCTGCAGTGCGGCAAGCCGCTGAAGCTGACCCGCGAGTTCGACGTGCCGGGCTCGGTCGACAACGCCGCCTTCTTCGCGGGCGCCGCCCGCCACCTCCAGGGACAGTCGGCCGGTGAGTACTCCGGTGACCACACCTCGTACGTCCGCCGCGAGCCGATCGGTGTCGTCGGGTCCATCGCACCGTGGAACTACCCGCTGCAGATGGCCGCGTGGAAGATCCTCCCGGCGGTCGCCGCGGGCAACACCATCGTGCTGAAGCCCGCCGAACTGACCCCGCTGACCTCGCTGATGTTCGCCCAGGCCGCCACCGCGGCGGGCATCCCCGACGGCGTGATCAACATCGTCACCGGCACCGGCCGGGTGGCCGGCGAGCACCTCGTCGGCCACCCCGACGTGGCCATGACCTCGTTCACCGGTTCCACCGCCGTCGGCAAGCGCGTCGCCGAGGTCGCGACCGCCACCGTCAAGCGCATCCACCTGGAGCTGGGCGGCAAGGCACCCTTCGTCGTCTTCGACGACGCCGACCTGGAGGCCGCCGCGCACGGCGCGGTCGCGGGCGCCCTGATCAACACCGGCCAGGACTGCACGGCCGCCACGCGCGCGTACGTGCAGCGGCCCCTGTACGAGGCGTTCGTGCAGCGGACGGCCGCCCTGATGGAGACCGTCCGGCTCGGCGACCCGTTCGCACCCGGCACCGACCTCGGCCCGCTGGTCAGCCACGCCCAGCGGGACCGCGTCGCCGGCTTCGTCGAACGGGCGCGCTCCTACGCGCGCGTGGTGACCGGCGGTGAGGCGCCGCAGGGCGAACTGAAGGACGGCGCCTACTACCGGCCCACCCTCATCGCCGACGCCGCCCAGGACAGCGAGGCCGTGCAGTCCGAGATCTTCGGCCCGGTCCTGGTCGTGCTGCCCTTCGACAGCGACGACGAGGGCATCCGGCTGGCCAACGACACCCCGTACGGGCTCGCCGCCTCCGCCTGGAGCCGGGACGTGTACCGGGCGAACCGCGCCACCCGCGAGATCAAGGCGGGCTGCGTGTGGGTCAACGACCACATCCCGATCATCAGCGAGATGCCGCACGGCGGATACAAGGCGTCCGGCTTCGGCAAGGACATGTCCGCGTACTCCTTCGAGGAGTACACCCAGCTCAAGCACGTCATGTTCGACAACACGGCGGTGGCTGCCAAGGACTGGCACCGCACCGTCTTCGGGGACCGATAGTCAGCCAGTCATCATCACGACAGGCCGCTGACCACGGCCGACTCCATACGAAAGGGCACCACGCGCATGGAGCACTACGAGCCCGACCGTCTCTCCCCGGCCCAGGTGGCGGCGATGCGGCGCAGCTTCCGCAACGGCAGGGCCGCCATGACCCGCCGTTCGCTGCTGCGCGCCTCCGCGTTCGGCGGACTGGCGGTCGGCGGACTCGGGTCGCTGAGCGCCTGCGGCATCCCCGCCGCGGGCCGGGCCGAGGGAGGCACGTCCGCCGAGGACCGCTCGGCGAAGGAGAAGGAGGTCACCTTCTCCAACTGGACCGAGTACATGGACGTCGACGACAGCGGCAGGCGCCATCCGACGCTGGAGGCGTTCACCCGGCGGACCGGCATCAGGGTCAAGTACTCCGAGGACATCAACGACAACAACGAGTTCTTCGGCAAGATCAAGCCGCAGCTCGCCGCCGGCCAGGACACCGGCCGGGACCTGATCGTCCTCACCGACTGGCTGGCCGGCCGGCTGATCCGCCTCGGCTGGGTCCAGAAGCTGGACCCGGCCAACCTGCCGCACGCCTACGCCAACCTCTCGCCGCAGTTCCGCAGCCCCGACTGGGACCCGGGCCGCGCCTACTCGTACCCCTGGCAGGCCATCGCCACGGTCATCGCCTACAACAAGAAGGCGCTCGACGGCATCGAGGTCAACACGCTCTCCGACCTGCTCGACAACCCCAGGCTCAAGGGGCGGGTCGGCCTGCTGACGGAGCTGCGCGACACCATGGGCATGGTGCTGCTCGACATGGGCAAGGACCCGGCCCGCTTCGACGACGACGACTACGACGCCGCGATCGCCCGCGTGCAGAAGGCCGTCGACCGCGGCCAGATCCGCCGCTTCACCGGCAACGACTACACCGCCGACCTGACCAAGGGCGACTTCGCGGCCTGCCTCGCCTGGGCCGGTGACGTGGTCCAGCTCCAGGCGGACAACCCGGACATCGACTTCCTCATCCCCGACAGCGGCTACATCACGGCCAGCGACAACCTGCTGATCCCCAACAAGGCCCGGCACAAGACGAACGCCGAACGGCTCATCGACTACTACTACGAGCCGAGGGCCGCCGCAGAGCTCGCCGCCTACATCAACTACCTCTGTCCCGTGGACGGCGTGAAGGAAGAGCTTGCGAAGATCGACCCGGACGCGGCGGACAACCCGCTGATCATTCCCGACCAGGCCATGCAGGCCAAGTCCCATGCCTTCCGCTCACTGAGCTCGGAGGAAGAGACGGCCTACGAAGAGAAGTTCGCGAAGCTCACAGGGGCGTGACCACATGACGAACGACAACAGCGGCGACGTCCGCCTCTCCGGGATCAGCAAGACCTACGGCTCCTTCACCGCCGTGCACCCGCTCGACCTGACCGTGCCGCAGGGCTCCTTCTTCGCCCTGCTCGGCGCCTCCGGCTGCGGCAAGACCACCACCCTGCGCATGATCGCCGGCCTGGAGGAGCCGAGCACGGGCACCGTCCACCTCGGCGACCAGGACGTGACGCACCTTCCGCCGTACAAGCGGCCGGTCAACACCGTCTTCCAGTCCTACGCCCTCTTCCCGCACCTCGACATCTTCGAGAACGTCGCCTTCGGCCTGCGCCGGCGCGGCATCAAGAGCGTGAAGAAGCAGGTCGGGGAGATGCTCGACCTGGTCCAGCTCGGCGAGCAGGCCCGCAAGAAGCCGCACCAGCTCTCCGGCGGCCAGCAGCAGCGCGTCGCCGTCGCCCGCGCGCTGATCAACCACCCCAAGGTGCTGCTCCTCGACGAGCCGCTCGGCGCCCTGGACCTGAAGCTGCGCCGCCAGATGCAGCTGGAGCTCAAGCGCATCCAGACCGAGGTCGGCATCACCTTCGTCCACGTCACGCACGACCAGGAGGAGGCCATGACCATGGCCGACCGCGTCGCCGTGATGAACGCGGGCCGGGTGGAACAGCTCGGTGCGCCCGCCGACCTCTACGAGAACCCGCGCACCACCTTCGTCGCCAACTTCCTCGGCACCTCGAACTTCATCGAGGCCGAGGTGGACGGCACCAGCGGCGACGAGGTCGTGCTGAAGGCGGGCGGCGGCAAGCTGGTGCTCCCCGCGGAGCGGTGCGGCGCGCCCACGACGGCCGGCGGCACGGTGCTGGTCGGCGTCCGCCCGGAGAAGATCTCCCTGACGCACGCCGACGACGCCGGGGAGATACCCGAGGGCCGCAACCGCATCACCGGCAAGGTCGCCGACGCCAGTTTCATCGGCGTCTCCACGCAGTTCGTCGTCGACAGCCCCGTCTGCCGGGAGTTCGCCGTCTACGTCCAGAACGTCGACCGCGACCCGCGCCTGGTGCCCGGCGCCGACGTGGTCCTGCACTGGAGCCCGGCGCACACCTTCGGGCTGGACGCCGGCCAGGACGTCGAGGCCGGCGTGGAGGAGGCCGCCTGATGACGACGCTCACCGAGGCGCCGCCGCCTCTCAGCCCGACCGCACCGGAGAAGAAACCGCCGCGCAGGCGGGGCCGCCTCACGCCGTACTGGCTGCTGCTGCCCGGCATGCTGTGGCTGGTCGTCTTCTTCGCGCTGCCGATGATCTACCAGGCCTCCACGTCCGTGCAGACGGGCTCCCTGGAGGAGGGGTACCGGGTCACCTGGCACTTCGCCACCTACTGGGACGCCCTGTCCGAGTACTGGCCGCAGTTCGTGCGCTCGGTCGCCTACGCCGCCTCCGCCACGGTGCTGTGCCTGCTGCTCGGCTATCCGCTCGCCTACCTGATCGCGTTCCGGGCGGGCCGCTGGCGCAACCTGATCATGATCCTGGTGATCGCGCCGTTCTTCACCAGCTTCCTGATCCGCACCCTCGCCTGGAAGACGATCCTCGCGGACGGCGGACCGGTCGTCGACGTCCTCAACACCCTGCACATCCTGGACGTCACCAGCTGGCTCGGCTGGACGTCCGGCGACCGGGTGCTGGCCACGCCACTGGCGGTGGTGTGCGGTCTGACGTACAACTTCCTGCCGTTCATGATCCTGCCGCTGTACAGCTCGCTGGAGCGCATCGACCCGCGGCTGCACGAGGCGGCCGGCGACCTGTACGCCAAGCCCTTCACCACCTTCCGCCGGGTCACCTTCCCGCTGTCGACGCCCGGCGTGGTCTCCGGCACCCTGCTGACCTTCATCCCGGCCAGCGGTGACTACATCAACAGCTCCCTGCTCGGCTCGACCGACACCGTCATGATCGGCAACGTCATCCAGTCGCAGTTCCTGCGGGTGCTGGACTATCCGACGGCGGCGGCGCTGTCCTTCATCCTCATGGCCGCCATTCTCGCCATGGTCACGATCTACATCCGTAAGTCCGGCACGGAGGATCTGGTTTAAATGACCTTCGTCAACTGGCTCAAGCGCAATCTGGTCGTCATCGCCGGACTGCTGACGCTCGCGTATCTGCTGCTGCCGAACATCATCGTGACGGTGTTCTCCTTCAACAATCCGAAGGGGCGCTTCAATTACCAATGGCAGGAGTTCTCCACGGACGCCTGGCGGGACCCGTGCGGCGTCGCCGACCTGTGCGGCTCGCTGTCGCTCAGCCTGCAGATCGCGTTCTGGGCGACGCTGGGCGCCACCGCCCTCGGCACGATGATCGCCTTCGCGCTGGTCCGCTACCGCTTCCGGGCGCGCGGCGCGATCAACTCGCTGATCTTCCTGCCGATGGCGATGCCCGAGGTCGTGATGGCCGCCTCGCTGCTCACGCTGTTCCTCAACATGGGCGCCAAGCTGGGCTTCTGGACGGTCCTGATCGCCCACATCATGTTCTGCCTCAGCTTCGTGGTGACGGCCGTCAAGGCGCGCGTGATGTCGATGGACCCGCGCCTGGAGCAGGCGGCACAGGACCTGTACGCCGGCCCGTTCCAGACCTTCGTCCGGGTCACCCTGCCGATCGCGGCCCCCGGAATCGCGGCGGGCGCGCTGCTCGCCTTCGCGCTCTCCTTCGACGATTTCATCATCACCAATTTCAACGCGGGCTCGACCGTCACCTTCCCCATGTTCGTCTGGGGATCGGCCCAGCGCGGCACGCCCGTTCAGATCAATGTCATCGGTACGGCCATGTTCCTCGTCGCCGTACTGTTCGTCCTGACCTCCATGGTCATCGGCAACCGCCGAAAGCGCCGCACGGCGTAAGTGCGCACACCGCATTCGTAGGGAGTTGAAATCATGGCCCCGAGCGCCATGAGCCGCCACAACGACTGGACGAAATCCCTCTCCGAGGCCCAGCCGGTCCCGTACTGGCTGGACGACCCCGGCAAGCCCCGTCCCGAGCCCGCCCTCACCGGCCCCGAGACCTGCGACCTGCTGGTCGTCGGCGGCGGCTACAGCGGGCTGTGGACCGCGCTGATCGCCAAGGAGCGCGACCCGCGGCGGGACGTCGTCCTGGTGGAGGGCCGCGAGGCGGGCTGGGCCGCCTCCGGCCGCAACGGCGGATTCTGTGCCGCCTCCCTCACCCACGGCCTGTCCAACGGGCTCACCCGTTGGCCGGACGAGATCCGCAAGCTTCAGGAGCTGGGTGCCCGCAACCTCGACGAGATCGAGGCGGCGGTCGCCCGGCACTCCATCGACTGCGACTTCGAGCGCACCGGCGAGATCGACGTCGCCACCGAGGCCTACCAGGCCCGGGACCTGAAGGAATGGCACGCGGAGCTCGACCGCAAGGGCCTCGCCGACGGCATCGAGTTCCTCGACGCCGGCGCCGTGCGTGCGCAGGTCGACTCACCCACCTTCCAGGCGGGCCTGTACGACCGCCGCGGGGTCGCCATGCTCAACCCCGCCAAGCTCGCCTGGGGCCTGAAGCGGGCCTGCCTCGACCTCGGCGTCCGCGTCTACGAGCACACCCCCGCGCTGACGCTGAAGCCGTACGGCGCCGGGATGGCCGTACGCACGCCCTACGGCTCGGTACGCGCCCGCACGGTCGCGCTCGGCACCAACGTCTTCCCGAACCTGGTCCGGCGGGTCCGCTCGTACACCGTGCCGGTCTACGACTACGCCCTGATGACCGAGCCGCTCAGCGCGGGGCAGCTGGCGTCGATCGGCTGGAAGAACCGCCAGGGCCTGGGCGACTCGGCGAACCAGTTCCACTACTTCCGGCTGTCCGCCGACAACCGCGTCCTGTGGGGCGGCTACGACGCCGTCTACCCCTACGGCGGCCGGGTGCGCGCCGAGTACGACGACCGCCCGGAGACGTACGCCAGGCTCGCCGGGCACTTCTTCACCTGCTTCCCGCAGCTGGAGGGCGTCCGGTTCACGCACGCCTGGGGCGGCGCCATCGACACCTGCTCGCGCTTCTCCGCGTTCTTCGGCACCGCCCACCGGGGCCGGGTCGCCTACGCGGCCGGGTACACCGGCCTCGGCGTCGGTGCGACCCGGTTCGGCGCGGAGGTGATGCTCGACCTGCTGGCGGGGGAGCGGACCGAGCGCACCGAGCTGGAGATGGTCCGCAAGAAGCCGCTGCCGTTCCCGCCCGAGCCGTTCGCCTGGACCGGCATAGCGCTCACCAAATGGTCGCTGGCCCGCGCCGACGCGCACGGTGGCCGGCGCAACCTGTGGCTGAAGGCCATGGACCGGCTGGGGCTGGGCTTCGACAGCTGAGCCACGCCCGCGCGGTGTGAGCCGGTTCACTCCGACGAGGAGCGGAAACCGGCGTAATGGCCGCCGGGGGACCTCCCTCTCCCTCGTGACGCAACCCCGCGTCCACGAGCGAAAGGGAGGTCTTCCATGCCTGGGGCGAAGACGGCCGTCGAGTGGCTGGCATCCGCCGCACCGGACCCCGAGGCCTGTCTGCGGGAGTGGGAGCTGAACCCCCTGGGGGTCGCCCTGCTGCCCGCCGGCACCGCCTGGGACGTGCTCATCCTGCCGAGCCGGCTCGGCTACCCCACCCTCGACGTCCTCACCCGCGTCCTGGACCGGCCCGGCCCGGTGCTCGTCGACTTCGGCGACGCGCGCACGGGGTTCTTCGTGCCGCCGGGAACCGCTGCCCGCTGGCTGGGCACCGGCATCCGCACGGCCGGCCCCGGCACCTGGATCGTCGTGCCGTACCCGGGACGGCTGGCCTCCGGCGGCATCCGCTGGCTGATCCCGCCGGACGGCTCCGGCACACTCACCGACCCCTCGCTGCTGGAACTGGCGATGCACGAGGCGGCGGCGGACCGGGCCGAGGAGGAGGGGCGGTGAGCCGGGCGGGGCGCGATACCGCGGACGGCTCCGGCCGCCGCTCGCGTCCCGGGCGGCGGCCGCGCACCTCGGGGGCGGCGCCGGGAACCGGCCGTGTGCCGGCCGGCCCGGGCGGGCGCGCCGCCCCGCGCGGGAGGGCGGGCGAGCCCCGGCGCCTAGGCGGGCGGCACGCCGCCGGGACCGGCACTTCCGGCGGGCCCCCGACGGCTGCGCCAGCCGGCGTCCGGACGGAGACCGATGAGCAGCACCGCGCCCAGGCACCAACTGGCCACCACGTCCAGCGGCCAGTGGTAGCCCTGGCGCACCAGCCCGAAGGAGACGCCGAGCACGAGGGCCACGCAGCCCAGCACCAGCAGGCGGCGGCCGGCCGCGGAGCGCAGCAGGGGGAGGAGGAACAGCGTGGCCGCGCCGTACGCGACGACGGCGGTGGCGGTGTGGCCGGAGGGGTAGTAGCCGGTGGCCGGGGGCACGGCCGGGGTGCCCGGCCGGTCGGTCAGCTCCTTGAGCGGCACGACCAGTGCGGGCACGAGCACCATCAGCACCGCCCCCGCGGCCGCGGGCCACCACCAGCGCTCCGCGCCGGCGGCCCGGCGGCGCCACACGACGTACGCCAGGACGAGGGCGAGCACGGGCACCGCCACCTCCACGTTGCCGAGGTCCGCGAGCAGCTCGGCCTCCCGGTCCGGGCGGACCAGCGCCCGGCTGACCCGTTCGTCCGCCCGCACCAGCGGTCCGCCGGCCACGACCTGCCAGGTGATCAGCGCGAACAGCAGGACGAGCAGCCCCAGTCGGAGCAGCGGCGGACGCGGGCCCGAGGCCGACACGGGACACACCTTGGCAAACCCCTTCGCGTAGCCTCGCGCGGTGACATTCGGACGAACGATACGGGGCCGTCTGCGCCGCTCGACGGTGACCCGCCTGCTGCGACTGTTCACGGAAGGCCGGTACGAGGAGGCGGAGGCCGAGGCACGGTCACTGGCCGCCGCTGCCGCGCGGGGCCGGTGGCGGCGCAGTCCCGGCACGGTGTGGGTCGCCAGGGCCATGGCCGCCACGGCGGCCGTCGCCCACGGACGCGGAGCGGAGGTGCTGCCCGAGCTGGAGGCGGTGATCGCCGAGTGGGAGCACATCGACGAACCCGAGGGCCGCGCCCTGCTGATGCTGGTCCGCAGGAACCGCGCGGCGGTCCTCGACGAGCAGGGACGGCACGAGGAGGCCGAGGCGGAGGCCCTGGACATCCTGCGCACGGTGGGCCGGCTCGCGCATCACCTGCGAGTGGGAGACCTCGAACTGTCCGTGCTGGCCTGCCTCGCCCGCGCCCTGTGCGGACAGGGCCGCCACGAGGAGGCGGAAGCCATCGCCCGCGGCAACCTGCCGTACGCGAACGGGCCCACCGTGGCCTCCCTCCACCAGGTCCTGGTGCACAGCCTGAACGGCCAGGGCCGCTACGAGGAGGCGCTCACCGAGGCCACGCGGCCCGTGGCGCCCGGCGGGCGGCACCACAGCGGCGTCCCGGCCCTGGCCACGGCCGAGGCGCTGCTGGGCCTGGGCCGGACCGGCGAGGCGGAGGCGACGGCTCGCCGGGCGCTGAGCGACTGCGAGCGGTGGCTGCACCCGGCCCACCCCCGCATCGCACAGGCCCACGCGCTGCTGACCCGCATCACGGGCGGCTGAGCGCTCCGGCCGGGCCGGGAGCACGCCGAAGGGCCGGCACAAGGGGGGGAGTGTGCCGGCCCTTCGGTGAACCGCCGTCCCGGATGCCGAGTCGGCCGTCCGGACCGGAACGTCGCGCGCCCCGGGGGGTCTGGGGCGAGCGACCGTCCGATCGGTGAGGAGATCCGGAGCCAGGGGGGCTCCGTGTGCGCGAGGCACGACCGGGTCGAAGCTGGGGAGGCCTCGGCCCGAGAGCCGCCCACAGTCCCCTGTGGGCGGGGTGTATCTCTCATCTGCCCCAGAACCTACGACAGCGACCGGGTGGACGACAGGGGCAACCGGGACCTGTCATCCACCCCGCACACGTTCTTCACATGCTCTGAACCCACCCGTGCCCGACCGGGACTCAGATGCGCGCGAAGCCCTGCTCGATGATGTCGAGGCCCTCGTTCAGCAGGTCCTCGCCGATCACCAGCGGCGGCAGGAAGCGCAGCACGTTGCCGTAGGTGCCACAGGTCAGGACCAGCAGACCCTCGGCGTGGCAGGCCTTGGCGAGCGCGGCGGTCGCCTCCGGGTTCGGCTCCTTGGTGGTGCGGTCCTTGACCAGCTCGACGGCGATCATCGCGCCGCGGCCCCGGACGTCGCCGATGATGTCGAACTTCTCGGCCATGGCGGTGAGGCGGGACTTCATGACCGCCTCGATGTTCTTCGCCTTGGCGTTGAGGTCCAGCTCCCGCATCGTCTCGATGGCACCGAGCGCGCCCGCGCAGGCGACGGGGTTGCCGCCGTAGGTGCCGCCGAGGCCGCCGGCGTGGGCGGCATCCATGATCTCGGCACGGCCGGTGACGGCGGCCAGCGGCAGACCGCCCGCGATGCCCTTGGCGGTGGTGATCAGGTCCGGGACGATGCCCTCGTCCTCGCACGCGAACCACTGGCCGGTGCGGCAGAAGCCGGACTGGATCTCGTCCGCGACGAACACGATGCCGTTGTCCCGGGCGAACTTGCTGATCGCCGGCAGGAAGCCCTTGGCCGGCTCGATGAAGCCGCCCTCGCCGAGCACCGGCTCGATGATCACGGCGGCCACGTTCTCGGCGCCGACCTGCTTGGTGATCTGGTCGATGGCCTGGGCGGCGGCCTCCGGGCCGGCGTTCTCCGGACCGGTCGGCCAGCGGTAGCCGTAGGCGACCGGGACGCGGTAGACCTCGGGCGCGAAGGGACCGAAGCCGTGCTTGTACGGCATGTTCTTCGCGGTCAGCGCCATCGTCAGGTTGGTCCGGCCGTGGTAGCCGTGGTCGAAGACGACGACCGCCTGCCGCTTGGTGTACGCACGGGCGATCTTGACGGCGTTCTCGACGGCCTCGGCGCCGCTGTTGAACAGGGCCGACTTCTTGGCGTGGTCGCCCGGGGTCAGCTCCGCCAGTGCCTCGGCGACCTCGACGTAGCCCTCGTACGGCGTGACCATGAAGCAGGTGTGGGTGAAGTCGGCGAGCTGCGCGGACGCCTTGCGGACGACGGCCTCGGCGGAGGCGCCGACGGAGGTCACGGCGATGCCGGAGCCGAAGTCGATCAGGCGGTTGCCGTCGACGTCCTCGATGATGCCGCCGCCCGCGCGCGCGGTGAACACCGGCAGCACGGAGCCCACGCCCTGCGCGACCGCGGCGGTACGGCGGGCCTGCAGCTCCTGCGACTTCGGGCCGGGGATGGCGGTGACGACGCGGCGCTCCTGCGGAAGTGCGGTCATGCGGGGCTCCTGTGGGGTCTTGCTGGCACTTGTCTTCTTTTCTCGCAGGCTAGGGCGGGGAAAGGGGGGCGGGCATGCTCCATGTGGGCGTTGTCGGCGGGCGCGGTTGTCCGTGGTGGACATAGTGAGGGCCGGGAGAGTCGCCGCGGCCGGTATCGGACGCCCGGCCGCGTAAGCGGTGGACTGCCCCGGCGAGGGCATTAGATTGGCTCGCTGATGGTGGATGGAGCGGCTGGTCAGGGGGCAAGGGCGATGGACGGCGACGGGACGCACGAGGCGCGGGGCACGCATGCCAATCCCGTGCCGCGCCCGGCGGGACCTCCGCAGATGCCGGCGGTACCGCCGCGGCCGACGCGGGGCCCTGGGGCATTCGAACCATCCGGGCCGCCTGAGCCGTCCGGGGCGCCGGGGGCATCCGCGATGCCCGCGATGCCCGCGGCGCCGCCCACGCCCCCGCCGCCGGACGGCTCGTCGTTCCTGTCCTGGCTGCGCACGCCCCGGCCGGAGGCGCTGCCCGGGGTCTGGCGGTTCGGGCACCGGCCGCGGCCGGAGGAGGAGCCCGAGCAGGTCCCGGCGCGGCAGCTGCTGAGCGGGGCGCTGATCGCGTTCCTCGTCGGCTGGCTGATCTGGTCGCTGCTGTGGAACGGCTACCTCGGCAGCTGGTGGCTGCTGCCCCTGTACGCGATGATCCCCGACTCCTGGGCGGAGCCGCACAGCTTCGCCGCCGTCGTGGTGGTCTACGCCTACTACGTCCTGGTCGCGGGAATCATCATGGTCGCCGTCGGCCGGCTCGGCCGCTGGGGCGAGATCTGGCGCCGCTACGGCCCCCCGGCCTGGCGCAGCGGCTCCCCCGGTGACGAACCCCCGCCCGCTCCCGAGGAGGACCCCGCCGCCTGGCCCGCCCTGCGTGCCGCCGGGGCCGTCGACGCCGCCGAGCGGCTCGCCGCCGACGCCCGCGCCGGGCTCATGCGGGACGTGGACCACGCCCGGATCACCCGTGCCTGGCAGGGCGTGACCAACGGCCGGCGCAGCCTCGCCACCTTCACCGGCGCCGTGCTCAAGGACGGCGCCGGCGCCTGCCCGCACCCCTCCGGCGCCCGCGACCTGCCCGCCCGGCAGGTCCCGCACGACCTGGTCACCGGACAGGTGCGGATCGGCACCACCGCCGACGACACCCGCAACCCGTACGCCTACCGCGGCACCGGACTCGCCCTGGGCCCCGAGCTGCTCGGCACCTCGCTGCTCGCCGTGGGCCCGGCCGGTTCCGGCAAGACCGGCAGCCTGGTCCGCCCGCTCGCCGAATCGCTGTGCCTGCACGCGCTCGCCGGGCGGGCCGCGGTCGTGGTGGTCGGCGCGGCGGGCGCGGGGCTGGGCCCGGCCGACGCCTACGACGTCGTCGTACGCATCGGGAACCCGGACTCCGTCTACGACCTGGACCTCTACGGCGGCACCACCGACCCCGACGAGGCGGCGGCCGTGCTCGCCGAGGCACTGGTCGGCGACCTGGCCGACCCGCACCCCGGCAGCGACAGCCGCCGTTCCACCACCGTGCTGGCCCAGCTGCTCGGCCCGTTCCACGCGGTCCACGGCCGCTTCCCCTCCGTGCCCGAGCTGCGCCAACTGCTCGACGGGGCGCCCGGGCCGCTGGCCGCGCTGCGCGAGGGGCTCCAGGCCACCGGTCAGGAGTCGCTGCTGCGGGAGCTGGACGCCCGGGAGCGGCAGCTGGGGCACCCCGGTGACGTCGCCGGGGTGCTGGCCGACCGGGTCGCGCTGCTCGACCGGCCGGCCTTCGCCGGTTTCTTCGACACCTCCGGCCGGTCCCGGCCCTTCTCCCTCAAGGCCCTCGACCATCCCGTACGGGTCCGCATCGATCTGCCCGAGCGCGGCCACGCCGACGCCTCCCGGATGCTGGCCCGGCTGGTGCTGGCCCAGTTCACGGCGAGCGTCGCGGTACGGGAGGACCGGTCGCTGTTCGCCTGCCTGGTGCTGGACGACGCGGCGGGCGTCGTCACGCCCGAGTCCGTCCGGGGCATCCAGCGGCTGCGGTCCGCCGGCGCCGGGGTGGTGCTGACGCTGCGCACCCTGGACGACGTACCGCGTCCGCTGCGCGGGCCGCTGCTCGGGGCCACCGGCTGCCGAATGGCGCTGTCCGGGCTCACACCGTGGGACGGGCAGGACTTCGCCGAGGTGTGGGGCAAGGAGTGGACCGAGGCCCGGGACGTCACCGACCGGCAGATCATCGCCGAGACCCCGGCGGGCAAGGCCGTACACGCGCTGCGCCGGGTGATCACCGGCAAGGCGGCGACCGCGCGGGCGGTGACCGTGCGGCAGGTCGAGCGGGAGCGGTGGTCGGCGTCCGAGCTGGCGCACGCGGTGCCGCCGGGGCACGCGGTGCTGTCGCTGACGACGGTCAAGGGGGAGCACGCGCCCCCGCTGCTGGTCGATCTGCGCGGCTGAACCCCCGGCCGGGCACCCGGCGACCATACGGTGAGGCAGAATCGAAGCAGGCCGTTCATACAGCACGGCCAAAAGATCACAGGGACAGCCGTTCCCGACCCGACCTGAAGGCCTCATGCCCCCGACCCTCGCCTCGCTCGTCCACCACTCCGCGCTGAAGCTGACCGTGCGGGCGGGCGGGGACCGCCTCGACGCACCGGTGCGCTGGGCGCACGCCAGCGAGCTGGCCGACCCCGTGCCGTACATGGAGGGCGGGGAACTGCTGCTGATCACCGCGCTGAAGCTGGACGCGGAGAACCCCGAGGCCATGCGCCGCTACGTCAAGCGGCTGGTCGGCGCCGGGGTCGTCGGTCTCGGCTTCGCCGTCGGCGTCCACTACGACGACATCCCCCAGGCCCTCGTCGACGCCGCCGAACACGAAGGGCTGCCGCTGCTGGAGGTGCCGCGCCGCACCCCCTTCCTCGCCATCAGCAAGGCCGTCTCCGCGGCGATCGCCGCCGACCAGTACCAGGCGGTGACCGCCGGGTTCGCCGCACAGCGGGAGCTGACCAAGAAGGCGCTGGCCGACGGACCGGAGGGGCTGCTCGCCGCGCTCGCCGCGCAGGTCGACGGCTGGGCGGCGCTGTACGACGCCTCCGGCGCGGTCGTCGCCGCGGCACCGGAGTGGGCCGGCCGGCGGGCCGCGCGGCTCACGGCCGACGTGCGGCGGCTGCGGGAGCGCCCGGCGCCGGCCTCCGCCGTGGTGGGCGGGGGCGAGACCGGGGAGAGCACGGACCGGGTCGAGCTGCACTCCCTCGGCACCTCCCGCAGGCCCCGCGCCGCACTCGCCGTCGGCACGGCCGCCGCCCTCGGCACCGCCGAGCGGTACGCCGTGCACTCGGCCGTCGCGCTGCTGACCCTCACCACGGAACGGTCCCGGTCCCTGCACGCGGCCGAGCAGCGCATCGGCACCGCCGTGCTGCGCATGCTGCTCGCGGGGGAGCCGGACCACGCCCGCGCGGTCGCCGGTGACCTGTACGGCGAGCTGCTGGACGCGCCGTTCCGGGTGATCGTCGCCGAGCCGGCGTCGGGCGGCGGTGACCCGCCGGCGGCGCTCGCCGAGGTGGTGGAGTCGGCGGCGGCCCGCGCGGGCGAGGCGGTGCTGGCGGTGCCCGAGGGGGAGCGGCTGGTGGTCCTGGCCGCGGACGGGGGCGCGGCGGTCGCCGCCTGCGCCGACCACGCGGCGGCGCTGGAGGCGGGCCGCCCGGCGCCCGGCACGGAGCCGGGAGCGGGAGGCGACGAGAACGGCGTCGTCCTCGGCCTGTCGGCACCCGCCGGTCCGATCGCCGCGTCGGCCGCCTACAAGCAGGCCGAACAGGCGCTGTCGGTGGCACGCCGGCGCGGGCGCGTCTGTGTGGAGCACGAGCAGCTGGCGGCCGGCTCGGTACTGCCCCTGCTCGCGGACGACGCGGTCCGGGCCTTCGCCGACGGCCTGCTGCGGGCGCTGCGCGAGCACGACGCCACCGGCCGGGGTGACCTGGTCGCCTCGCTGCGCGCCTGGCTGTCCCGGCACGGCCAGTGGGACGCGGCGGCGGCCGATCTGGGCGTCCACCGGCACACCCTCCGCTACCGGATGCGGCGGGTGGAGGAGATCCTGGGCCGCTCCTTGGACGACCCGGACGTCCGCATGGAACTGTGGCTGGCCCTGAAGGCGACGGCGGCCCCGCAGTGAGGTGAGGAACCGCTCCCGCCGCCCTTGCCCGTCCCGTCCCCTGGGGGCTGCCGCCCCCAGACCCCCGCTTCGGCCTGAACGGCCTCGTCCTCGAACGCCGGACGGGCTGAGTTTCCAGCCCCTCCGGCGTTTGAGGAGCGGGGGCCCGGGGGCGGAGCCCCCGGGATGGGACGGGTAGGGGCGGCGGGGGCGACCCCTCCCGGCCCCCGGGGCACCCGCCATTCCGTCGAAACCCCCGCCCCCACCACTACGACTCGGACAAACCCCGCCCCCCGACTCCCGCCCTACCGTGGACTCAGCAACCCACGTACACTCCCAACGCGGAAAGGCCGGGACTCGACAATGACTTCCACCCACGCCTTCTGGCTGGCCGGCCGCCAGGTCACCGGCGAGGACACCTTCGACGTCACCTCCCCCTGGGACGGCCGCCTCGTCGGCAAGGTGAGCGTCCCGTCCGAGGCCCAGGTCGAGGAGGCCGTGGCCGCCGCGTACGCCGTACGGGACGAATTCGCCGCCACCCCGGCCCACGTCCGCGCCGCCGCGCTCGACCACGTCAGCCGCCGCCTGGCCGACCGCACCGAGGAGATCGCGAAGCTCATCTCCGCCGAGAACGGCAAGCCCATGAAGTGGGCCCGCGGCGAGGTCGGCCGCGCCGTCTCCGTCTTCCGCTTCGCCGCCGAGGAGGCCCGCCGCTTCAACGGCGGCGACGGCCAGCGCCTCGACACCGACGCCGGCGGCCAGGGCCGCCTGGCGATCACCCGTCGCTTCCCCAAGGGCGTCGTCCTCGGCATCGCGCCGTTCAACTTCCCGCTGAACCTGTGCGCCCACAAGGTCGCCCCGGCCATCGCGGCCGGCGCGCCGATCATCCTCAAGCCGGCCCCGGCCACCCCGCTCTCCGGCCTGGTCCTCGGCGAGCTGCTCGCCGAGACCGAGCTGCCCGCCGGCTCCTGGAGCATCCTCCCGGTGCCCAACGACCGCATGCCCGCCCTGGTCCAGGACGAGCGCCTGCCGGTCATCTCCTTCACCGGCTCCGAGCAGGTCGGCTACGCGATCATGGACTCGGTGCCGCGCAAGCACTGCACCCTGGAGCTGGGCGGCAACGGCGCGGCCGTCGTGCTGGCCGACTGGGCGAGCGACGAGGACCTGGACCGGGCCGCCACCCGCATCGCGACCTTCTCCAACTACCAGGGCGGCCAGTCCTGCATCTCCGTGCAGCGCGTGATCGCCGACGCCTCCGTGTACGACCGCCTGCTGCCGCGCATCGTCGCCGCCGTCGAGGCCCAGGTCACCGGCGACCCGAACGACGACAAGACCGACGTCGGTCCGCTGATCAGCGAGGACGCCGCCAAGCGCGTCGAGTCGTGGGTCAAGGAGGCCGTCGAGGCCGGCGCCACGCTGGCCACCGGCGGCATCCGGGACGGCGCCTCCTACGCGCCGACCGTCCTGACCGACGTACCCGCCGGCGTCACGATCTCCTGCGAGGAGGTCTTCGGCCCGGTCCTCACCGTGCAGAAGGTGAACGGCGAGGCCGAGGCCTTCGCCGCCGTCAACGACTCGAAGTACGGCCTCCAGGCGGGCGTCTTCACCCACGACCTGCAGACCGCCTTCCGCGCCCACCGCGCCCTGGAGGTCGGCGGCGTGGTCATCGGCGACGTGCCCTCCTACCGCGCCGACCAGATGCCGTACGGCGGCGCCAAGCAGTCCGGTGTGGGCCGCGAGGGCGTGAAGTTCGCGATGGACGACTACACCTACGAGCGGGTGCTGGTCCTGACCGGCCTCGCCCTCTGAGCCGCCCGGCACGGAGAGCGGACGGCCCGAGCCCGGTGTGCGGGGGCTCGGGCCGTCCGCGTGCCGGCGTTCTTCCGGACCCTCAGCCGGAGAAGCCGACGTGCGCGAGCCGCACCGGGCCGCGCAGTGCGATCCGCACGTCGCGCACGCCCTCGGCGGGCAGTGCGGCGCGCAGCTCCACATGGTCGTACGGCCCCGGCGTGGGCGCCTCGGTCGCCAGCACGGCCCGCGGCCCGTCGCCGTCGTCGCCGTTCACGGTCACCTCCACCGTCCCCTCGCCCGCCACGCGCACCGTCACCTCCGTGACGCCGGACCCGAAGTCGCAGGCCCGGTAGAGCAGTTCACCGACCCTGCCCGCGACCGGCGTCACCGCGTCGCCCGCCGTCCTCGTCCGGTCCACGATCTCGGTGCCGCTCTGCTCGTCGAAGTCGGCCGCGTCCAGGCCGCGTGCGCGCACCGGGCGGGGCGCGCCGGGCTCCCCGTCGAGCGTGACGGCCGCCGTCAGCCGGATGTCCTCGCTGGACGCCCCGGCCAGCAGCGCGTACCGGCCCGGCTCCACCCGCCACCGGCCGAGCGCCACGTCCCAGAACGCGAAGGCGGACAGGGGGACGTCGAAGGACAGCTCCGCCCGTTCACCCGGCGCGAGCCGCACCCGCCGGTGCGCCACCAGCTCGCGGCGCGGGCGCGGGACCGACGGCTCCTCGGCCCGGGCGTAGAGCTGGGCCACCTCGTCGGCGGTGACGTCCCCGGTGTTGGTGACCGTGAAGCCGACCCGCACGGTCTCGCCCGCCACCCGGGCCGCGAGGTCCGCGTACGCGAACGACGCGTAGGACAGGCCGTGCCCGAACGGGAACAGCGGCAGGCCCTCGAAGTACAGGTAGGTCTGCCGCGCGCCGATCACGTCGTAGTCCAGCAGGCCGGGCAGGTCGGCGTCGTCGGCGTACCAGGTCTGCGGCAGCCGGCCGCCGGGGGAGACGTCACCGGCCAGCACCCGCGCCAGGGCGGCGCCGGCCGACTGGCCGCCGTGCGCCGTCCACAGCAGCGCCCGGAGCCCCGACGGATCGAGGGCGTACGGGTAGGCGGAGACCAGCGCCAGGGCCGTGTTCGGGTTGGCGGCGCGGGCCGCGCGCAGCAGCCGTTCCTGGTGGGCCGGCAGGCGCAGCGTCGTCCGGTCCTCCGTCTCGCGGCCGTTGATGTGCGGGTCGTTGCCCGCGATCACCAGCACCACGTCCGCCTCCGCGGCGGCGCGCGTCACCGCGTCCTCGCCGCGCTCGACGACGACGAGCCGGAAGACCTCCGCGCCGGTGTCGGCAACCTTCACGCCGTCGGCGGCGACCGTGACATGGCGACCTGTTCCCAGGTGCCGGAGGAGGTGCCCGCCGTCGTGCGGTTCCAGCCGGAACGTCTCCTGCACCACCCAGCCGCCGGGCTGCTCGGCCGAGGCGCGCAGACAGCCGTCCTCGGCGACGGAGAGGTGGCGGCCGTCCGGGGCGCGCAGGGTGAGGACGCCCTCGCCCCAGTCCACCAGGGCGAGTTCGGTGCCGACCGGGTCGGTGGTGAGCGGCGGAAGGTCCGTGCGGCCGGTCAGCAGCGCCGGGTCCAGGGCGCCCCCGGCGCCGGTCGCCCCGCCGCCGGAGTCGCCAGCCGGCGGCACGTGCAGGAACGTCCCGGCCGCCGTCCGCAGCCGGACCCGGTCCACCCCCTCCGCGAACCGCACGCGCTGGGTGCCGAACCGCTGGTACAGGCCCTCCAGCGGGGTGGAGCGGCGGATCAGCGTGCCGCTGTACCAGTCGAGCTTGCACTCGTCGGCGAGCAGGCCGACGACGGCGAGGCGGGTGCCGGGGGCCGGCGGCAGCAGGCCGTCGTTCTTCAGCAGGACGATCGCCTGCTCGGCGGCCTCCTGGGCGAGCGCCCGGTGCTCCGGTGTGTCGAAGGCGCCCGGCTCCTCGTACCCGTCGAACTCGCCGAGCCGGAAGCGGACGGAGAGCTGGCGGCGCACCGCCGTGTCGAGGTCGGCCTCGGTCAGCAGGCCGCGGTCGAGGGCCCCGCGGACGCGTGCGGTGATCACCGAGGAGTCCGTGCCGTGGTCGGTGAAGCTGTCCACGCCCGCCAGCAGGGCGGCGGCGGTGGCCTCCTCGTGGGTGGCGAAGTAGTGCTCGGCGTCGACCAGGTTGGAGGGCGCCCCCGCGTCGGAGCAGACCAGCAGCTCGTCGTCGGTCCAGGTGCGCAGGTGCTCCCGCAGGTACGGCGAGAGATGGTTGGGACGGCCGTTGACCAGGTTGTACGCCGGCATCACCCCGGCCACCGCGCCCGCCTCGACCGTCTCCCGGAAGGCCCGCAGGTCGTACTCGTGGAGCACGCGCGGGCGCACCGACGCCGACGACGTGGCCCGGTCGGTCTCGTTGTTGTGGGCGAGCCAGTGCTTGAGCACGGGCGCGGTGCGCCAGTACACCGGGTGGTCGCCGCGCAGACCGCGGGTGTAGGCGGTGGCGATGGCGGAGGTCAGCCGGGGGTCTTCGGAGTAGCCCTCCTCGTTGCGGCCCCACAGGGGGTGGCGCAGCAGGTTCACGGTCGGGGACCAGACGTTGAGCCCGACGCGGTCGTCCCGCGCCCGCATCGCCCGGGCCTCCTTCGACACCGCCTCGCCGACCCGGCGCACCAGGTCCTCGTTCCAGGTGGCGCCGAGCCCGACCGCCTGCGGGAACACCGTCGCCGGCCCCATCCAGGCCACGCCGTGCAGGGCTTCCTGGCCGGTGCGGAAGGCGGCGACGCCGAGGCGCTCGACGGCGGGCGCGAACTGGTGCAGGAACCCGATCTTCTCATCGAGCGTCAGCCGCGCCAGCAGGTCGTCGATGCGCTTGCCGAACGGCAGCCGCGGGTCACGGAAAGGCGGGGCGGGCGGCGAGGCTGCGGTCACGTGGGGTTCCCTTTGTGGTGGAGCGGCGGAATGCTGTTGAAGCGCTTCGATGCTCATTCCCGTCCAGGGGCGTGTCAAGACGTTCAGAGCAAAACAGCCTCGTTCGCGCGTTGCTGCCAAGCGGCAGCAAGGTCGTGCCGGTTGTGGCCGCAAGGCCGAGGAACCTTGGAAGCGACTCTTGTGTCCCCCCGGCGCTTCACCTAACCTCGCAGCACATCGAAGCGCTTCGACTGACGCTCGCCCATGACTTCGCTCGCTTGACCCGCTTCTCTCAGCTCGCCCGATTCTCAGTCCGCCCGTTCCTCTCAGCTCTCCGCTCTCTCCGCTCTCTCTGCTCTCTCAGCTCTCTCGCTTCTCTCAATTCGCTCGAAGACACCGCAGCCGACGGCCACCGCCGGGTGTCCCGGTGCGCCATGAAGGGTTGACGCAATGACGCCGAACGCCGCCTCCGCCGCCTCCCGCCGGAGAAGCGCCCCCAGCCGGCGGAGCTTCCTCGCCTCCACCGCGGTCGCCACCGCCGCGGTCGCGGGAGGGATGCCGCTGCTCACCGCCTGCGGGGGCGGCTCGGACGGCGGCCGGAAGGAGGGCACCACCTCCGGGAAGGAGGCGCGGAAGATCCTCCCGGCCTACGTGGCGTCGAACGTCGTGGCACCGGACATCCCGGCGAAGAACGGCTCCGCGGCCGGCTTCACCCGGGCCATCCCGACCGCCGACCTGAAGACCTCGGTGCCGAAGAAGCTGGGCAGCGGCGGAAGGCTCACCGTGCTGGCGCCCTTCTGGGGCACCCCGCCCAAGGGCGACAACCCGTACTACACGGCCATGAACGAGGCCACCGGCGTCGACGTCAGCTGGCAGAACCAGGACGGCGTCACCTACGACCAGAAGCTCGGCGCGGTCCTCGCCTCCAGCGACATCCCCGACGTGGTGGTCGTCCCCGGCTGGAACCTGATGGGCCGGATACCCAGCGCCATCAACGCCAAGTTCGCGGACCTCGGCCCGTATCTGTCCGGGGACAAGGTCAAGACCTACCCGAACCTCGCCGCCGTCCCCACCGAGGCCTGGCAGCGCGGCATCTTCGGCGGCCGGCTCCGCGCGATCCCGATGCCCGGCTCGTACGTCACCGACATCGCGCCGCTGTACCGCCGGGACCTGTTCGAGAAGAAGGGGTACGACGTCCCGGGCAGCCCCGACGACTTCCTGTCCTGGGCCAAGGAGGCCACCGACGCCAGGTCGGGCGTGTGGGCCTGCGACGACATGAAGTGGACGGCGTTCAACATCTTCGGCGTCCTGTCCGGCGCCGACAAGGCGCTGTGGTGGAACCTGGACGGCGGCAAGCTGATCAACCGCATCGAGACCGAGGAGTACCTCGAGGCCCTGGAGTGGACCCGCAAGCTGTACGCGGCCGAGGTGGTCCACCCGGACGCCGTCCAGGGCAAGGCGGGCGGCAACGCGGGCAACCGCTTCACCGCCGGGGAGGTGCTGGTCTACAACCAGAACATCTCCGACTGGTGGGGCAAGACCGCCGAACAGCGCACGCAGAACGCCGGCTTCGACATGGCCGCGTTCGACCTCTTCGGCCCCGACGGCGGCGACCCGCAGCTGTGGGCGGGCCAGCAGGCCAACATCTTCACCTTCGTCAGCAAGGACGCGAGCGAACAGCAGATCAAGGACTTCCTCGCCCTGTGCAACTTCTGCGCCGCGCCCTACGGCACCAAGGAGTTCATGCTCACCGCCTACGGCGTGGAGGGCACCGACTACGAGATGAAGGACGGCCTGCCGGTCAAGACCCAGCAGGGCATCAACGAGGTCAACGGCGCCTTCGACTACACCGGCAACCCGGCCCCGTACATCGCCTACCCCGACCTCCCGGAGGTCACCCGGGGCATGGTCGAGTGGCAGCAGCGCATGGGCGCCTTCACCAGGAAATCGTCCTTCTTCGGGCTGACCGTCACCGAGCCCACCCGCTGGGCCACCCTCGCCGACGACTTCGAGCAGCTGGAGGACGACGTCGTGCGCGGGCGGAAGAAGATCAGCGACGTGCAGCAGGCGGTCTCCGACTGGAAGCGGAAGGGCGGCGACGACCTGCGCGACTGGTACAAGAAGCTGCTCGACGACACCGGCTCGGCCGGCTGACCGGGGACCGAGACGAGGAGAGACCCGTGTCCCACAGCACGGTGCCTCGGAGCGGGACCGAGGCGCGCACGCCCACCCGGACCCCGGCCGAGGCCGGGCCCGCCGCCCCCGGCCGCCGACCGCGCGGCAGGGGCGGCAGGCGGAAGACGGAGAAGCTGAGCCTGCGGACCAGACTCCGACGCGACCGCACCCTGATCCTGATGACCCTGCCGGCGGTGCTGCTGGTCCTGGTCTTCAACTACGTCCCGATCCTCGGCAACGTGGTCGCCTTCCAGGACTACGACCCCTATCTCAGCGAGAACGGCTTCGTCGCCATCTTCGAGAGCCAGTGGATCGGCTTCGAGCAGTTCGAGCGGATCTTCGCCGACTCGGCCTTCTGGCACGCGGTGGAGAACACCCTCGTGCTGTTCTTCCTGCAGCTGGTGCTCTACTTCCCGATCCCCGTCCTGCTCGCGCTGCTCATCAACAGCGTGCTCAGGCCCCGGGTCCGGGCGATCGCCCAGGCGATCATGTACCTGCCGCACTTCTTCTCCTGGGTCCTCGTCGTCACCGTCTTCATGCAGATCTTCGGCGGCGCCGGCATCATCGCGCAGACCCTGCGCCGGCACGGCTACGACGGCTTCGACCTGATGACCAACCCGGAGATCTTCAAGTACCTGGTCACCGCCGAGATGATCTGGAAGGACGCGGGCTGGGGCATCATCGTCTTCCTCGCCGCGCTCTCGGCCGTCTCCAACGACCTGTACGAGGCCGCCGCGATGGACGGCGCGGGCCGCTGGCGGCGCATGTGGCACATCACGCTGCCCGCCCTGCGCCCGGTGATCGCCCTGCTGCTGGTGCTGCGCGTGGGCGACGCCCTCACCGTCGGCTTCGAGCAACTGCTGCTGCAACGGCAGGCGGTGGGCGTCGACGCCTCCGAGGTCCTCGACACGTACGTGTGGTGGAACGGCATCCGCAACCAGGACTTCAGCTACGCCGCGGCCGCGGGCCTGATCAAGGGCGTGGTCGGCCTGGCGCTGGTGCTGACCGCCAACAAGGTGGCCCACCTGATGGGCGAGCAGGGGGTGTACAAGAAGTGACCGCCGTCCTCGACACGCAGCAGGGCAAGCGGCCCACGGGCGGGAAGCCGAGCCGGTGGGCGGCCCCGCCCCGCCCGGTCTGGGAGGAGGAGCCCTCCAGGGTCGGACAGGCCGGCAAGGGCCTGGTCCTCACCGTGGCCTGCCTGGCGATCCTCTTCCCGCTGTGGATCGTCGTCGTCACCAGCCTCCAGTCGAAGCAGGCCATCGACGAGGCCGGCGGCCTGGTGGTGATCCCCAAGAGCATCACCTTCGTCGCCTACCAGGAACTGCTCAGCGGCGGTCAGGTGCAGAGAGCCGCGCTGGTCAGCGTCGGCGTCACCGTCGTCGGCACGCTGTTCAGCATGACCGTGTCGGTGCTGTGCGCCTACGGCCTGTCCCGCAGCGGCTCGCTCGGCCACCGCTGGATCCTGATGACCCTGCTCGCCACGATGTTCTTCGGCGCCGGGCTGATCCCGACCTACCTGCTGGTGCAGGCGCTCGGCCTGACCGACACCTACGCGGCGCTGATCCTGCCCAGCGCGGTCAGTGTCTTCAACATTCTGGTGCTGCGCGCGTTCTTCATGAACATCTCCCAGGAGCTGATCGACAGCGCCCGCATCGACGGCGCCGGCGACTGGCGCATCCTGTGGAAGATCGTGCTGCCGCTCTCCCGCGCGGTCATCGCGGTGATCGCCCTGTTCTACGCCGTCGGCTACTGGAGCGCCTGGTTCAACGCGTCGATCTACCTGACCGACCAGGACATGATGCCGCTGCAGAACGTCATGATCCAGCTGGTGCAGAA
The DNA here is from genome assembly GCF_047946815.1 of Streptomyces hamibioticus. NCBI lineage: Bacteria > Bacillati > Actinomycetota > Actinomycetes > Kitasatosporales > Streptomycetaceae > Streptomyces > Streptomyces hamibioticus. The sequence goes on along the minus strand of NZ_JBKKQY010000001.1, from coordinate 2,033,739 downwards.
GCAGGAACGGCCGGTTGGCCTGTCCGCCCAGATCAACACGGGCCAGCTGTCGCCGCTGGCGATCCAGATGGCCGTGATGGTGCTGGCGCTGGCGCCGGTGGCCGTGCTCTCCCCCTTCGTCCAGCGGCACTTCAAGAAGGGGATGCTGACCGGGGCGGTGAAGGGCTGATGCCGGGCCTGCACGACGTCACCCGAGGCCGCATCCTCTACGGCGGCGACTACAACCCCGAGCAGTGGCCCGAGCAGACCTGGCACGAGGACGTCCGGCTGATGAGGGAGGCCGGGGTCAACTCCGTCACCCTCGGCGTCTTCTCCTGGTCGAGGCTCGAACCCCGCCCGGGGGAGCGGGACTTCGGCTGGCTGGACACGCTGATGGACCTGCTGCACGCGGACGGCGTCGGCGTGGTCCTCGCCACCCCCACCGCCTCGCCCCCGCCCTGGATGGGCCGGCTGCACCCCGACACCCTGCCCCGGGACGAGGACGGCCGCACCGAGTGGTGGGGCGGGCGGCAGCACTTCTCGCACTCCAGCGCCACCTACCGCCGGTACGCCGCCGCCATCACCGAGGACCTGGCCGCCCGGTACGCCGGCCACCCCGCCCTGACGATGTGGCACATCAACAACGAGTACTGCACCCACGACTGGGGCGACGAGGCCGCCGCCCGCTTCCGTACCTGGCTCCAGGACCGGTACGGCACCCTCGACGCCCTCAACACCGCCTGGGGCACCGCGTTCTGGAGCCAGGGCTACGGCGACTGGGCGGAGGTTCTGCCACCCCGCCACGCCCACTACCTCAAGAACCCCGCGCAGGTGCTGGACTTCCGGCGCTTCACCTCCGACATGCTCCTGGAGTGCTACCTCGCCGAGCGCGACATCGTGCGCCGCCACACCCCGCACCTGCCGGTCACCACCAACTTCATGCCGCTGTTCTTCGGCCAGGACGCCTGGCGCTGGGCCGAGGAGGAGGACGTCGTCTCCGTCGACCTCTACCCCGACCCGCGCGACCCCTTCGGCGCACAGGCCGGCGCCCTCGTCCAGGACCTGACCCGCTCGCAGGCCCGAGGCCCCTGGATGCTGATGGAGCAGGCGGCCGGCCCGGTCAACTGGCGCGGGGTGAACCACCCCAAGCCGCGCGGCCTCAGCCGCCTGTGGTCCCTCCAGGCCGTGGCCCGGGGCGCGGACGCCGTCTGCTTCTTCCAGTGGCGCCAGTCCCGGCAGGGCGCGGAGAAGTTCCACTCCGGCATGGTGAGCCACGCCGGGGCGGAGGGCCGGACGTACCAGGAGGTCCGGCAGCTCGGCGCCGACCTCCGGCGGATCGCGCCCGAGGTGACCGGCCGCCGTGTCACCGCGGAGGTGGCCCTCCTGCACGACTGGCACTCCTGGTGGGCCGGCGCCCAGGACGGCCGCCCGTCCACCGAGGTGGATCACCCGGACGTCCTGCACGCCTGGCACCGCGCCCTGTGGCGGGCCCACCTCACCACCGACTTCGCCCACCCCGAGCACGACCTGACCGCGTACCGGCTGGTCGTCGTCCCGCAGCTCTACCTGCTCACCGACGCGGCGATCGACAACCTCCTCGCCCACGTCCGCCGCGGCGGCACCCTGGTCTCCGGCTTCCTGACCGGCGTCGCCGACGAGGACGACCGGATCCGGCCCGGCGGCATGGACGCCCGGCTGCGCGCGCTGTTCGGCATCCGAACACTGCACGAGTGGTGGCCGCTGGAGGCGGGCGAGACCGTCGCCTGCGAGGGATTCCGGGGCACGCTGTGGTCGGAGGAACTGGAGGCGGACGGCACCGCCGACGAGACGGTCCCGTACCGGAACGGCGAGCTGGACGGGCTGCCGGCCGTACTGCGCAAGGGCCGCGCCTGGTACCTCTCGACCCTCCCCGAACCGGACCCGCTGCGCGGCCTGCTCACCCGGATCGCCGCCGGTGCCGGGGTCCGCCCGGTGCTCGACGGCCTTCCGGACGGCGTCGAGGCCGTCCGCCGCGGAGAGGTGCTGTTCCTCCTCCACCACGGCCGCGAGCCGGTGACCGTCGAGGTGCCCGGCACCCACCGCGACCTGCTCACCGGCGCCACCGTCACCGACCGGGTCACCCTCGGCCGCCACGGAGCGGCGGTGCTGCGGCCATGACCGGGGCCCCCACGCACCGCACACCCGTCCACGGCACCTGGGAACCCGCCCCCGCCGCCCGCTGGGAGGACGCCTTCCTGAGCGGCAACGGCCACCACGGCGCCCTGGTGTTCGGGGACCCGAACGCCGACCGGGTCATCGTCACCCACCACACCCTCGTACGCCCGGGCGGCGGCGAACCCGCCCGGCCCCCGCAGCTCGCCGCCGGACTGCCCGCGCTCCAGGACCGGCTGCTCGCCGGTGACCTCACCGCGGCCGAGGACTTCACCGACGGCCGCCCGCTGGAGTGGGTGCGGCCCTTCCACCCCGCCTTCCAGATCCGGCTGGACGGGCACTGCGGCGGCGACCCGCACCCGTACCGGCGCTCCGTCGACTTCACCACCGGCGTCGTGACCGCCCGGCGCGCCGGATGGCGCAGCCGCCTCTTCGTCTCCCGCGCCGACGACGTGATCGTCCAGCGGATCGACGCCCCGGGCCCCACCCTCGACGTCCGGCTGGACCACCGGCTCCCCGGCGCCCCCGACGGACTGGCCGTCGGCCACGGCGCCCTCCTCACCCCCGACGGCGCCCTGCTGACCCTGCGCGCCCGCTACCCCGGCAGCGACCTCGCCTGCACCGGCGTGACGCTGCTCGCCGTCACCGGGGGCACGACCACGCTCACGCCCCCCGGCGTGCGCATCGAGGCGGCCCGGTCGGTGCTGCTGCTCACCCGGGTGCGACGGCACCCCGGCGAGCTGGACGCGGTCGCCGAGGGCCGCGCCCTGCACGACGTGGGCACCGACTACGACGACCTGCTCGACCGCCATCTGTCCCTGCACCGCACCGCCTACGAGCGCGTCACCCTCGACCTCGGCGCGGACCCCGCCGAACGCGCGCTGCCCGCCTCCGAGCTGCTGAAGCGGCCCCGGAGCACGGCCCTGCTGGAGCGGCTGTTCGCGGCGGGCCGCTACCACCTGCTGTCGGCGAGCGGTCTCAACCCGCCCCGGCTGACCGGACTGTGGACCGGCGACTGGAACACCGCCTGGTCCGGTGCCTTCACCACCGACGCCAACCTGGGCCTCCAGATCGCCTCCGCCGCTGCCGCCGCCCTCCCCGAGGTCACCCGGGCCCACGCCGCGCTCGTCCACCGGCAGCTGCCCGACTGGCGGGACAACGCCCGCGCGGTCTTCGGCTGCCGGGGCGTGGTCGCGCCCGCGCACACCGACGGCGAGTCGGGGCACGCCTTCCACTTCAGCCGCGCATACCCGCTGCACCTGTGGACCGCCGGCGCCGACTGGCTGCTCAAACCCCTCGTCGACCACGACGAGACGTACGGCGAGCGCGACCCGCGCACCGCCGAGGCCCTGGCCGAGGTCGCCCGCTTCTACGCGGACTTCCTGACCAGGACGGACTCCGACGGCCACCTGGTCGTCGTCCCGTCCTACTCACCCGAGAACCGTCCCGCGAACGCGAGCTGGGGCGCGGTCAACGCGGCGATGGACCTCTCCGCCGCCCGCCACGCCCTGCTGACGGCGGCCGCGTACCACCCCGGCACACCCGAAGCGGACCGCTGGCGCGCCCTCGCCGACCGTCTGCCGCCCCACCGGATCAACACCGACGGCGCGCTGGCCGAGTGGGCCTGGCCCGGCCTCGCCGACTCCTACGACCACCGCCACCTCAGCCACCTCTACGGCGTCTGGCCGCTCGACGAGATCACCCCCTACGACACCCCCGGCCTGGCCGCCGCCGCCCACCGCGCCCTGGAACTGCGCGGCACCGAGAACGACTCCGCGCACGGCCACCTCCACCACGCCCTGGTCGCCGCCCGGCTCCGGGACGGCGAGCGCGTCGCCCACGCCCTCGGCCAGGTCCTCGACGGCGACTTCTTCCATGCCTCGCTGATGAGCGCGCACTACCCCCACCGGGACGTCTACAACGCCGACGCCGCGCACACCCTGCCCGCCGTGCTGATCGAGACGCTCGTGCAGTCGACGCCCGACCGGCTGGTCCTGCTGCCCGCGCCGCAGCGGGCCTGCCCGAGCGGCGAACTCCGCGGCGTACGCACCCGCTTCGGCGCCGGACTCGACCTCACCTGGGACCCCGGCGGCGCCACCGCCGTACTGCGCCCCACCCGCACCCACGGCATCGAACTGAGGACTTCCGCCGGCGCGGAACCGCTCCACCTGGTCGCCGGCGAGGACCGCGTCATCAGCGTCAAGGCGCGGTAGCTCCCCGCAATCCCCCCACCCATGGAAGGAACCCCATGGCATCACGCACCCGCATCACCAAGGCCCTGCCGGCCGTGGCCCTGGCGCTCGGCGCGACTGTGGGCCTCGCCGCCGCCCCCGCCCAGGCCGCCGTCTGGAACACCTGCGACCAGTGGGGCAACACCACGCTCGACGGCTACACCCTCTACAACAACATCTGGGGCTCCGGAGCCGGCGGCCAGTGCGTGTGGGCCAACTCGGGCACCAACTGGGGCGCCTGGGCCGACCACCCGAACACCGGCGGCATCAAGTCCTACCCCAACGCCAAGAAGGTGATCAACAAGCCGATCGCCTCCCTCTCCTCGCTCACCAGCAGCTACGACGTCACGGTCCCGGCGTCCGGCGCGTACAACACGTCGTACGACATCTGGGACACGGACTACGACTACGAGATCATGCTCTGGGTCAACCAGCACGGACCCGTCGGTCCCCTCGGCACCTCGCAGGGCACCGTCACCCTCGGCGGTCACACCTGGAACGTCTACAAGGGCGACAACGGCCACAACCAGGTCTTCTCGTTCCTGCGGACCTCCGACTCCACCTCCGGGACGGTGAACATCCTGCCGATCCTGAAGTGGATCAAGGACACCAAGGGCTGGATGGGCAACGAGACCATCGGCGACGTCCAGTTCGGCTACGAGATCACCTCGTCGGCCGGCGGCCTGGACTTCCGCACCAACCGCCTGACCGTCAGCGGCGGCTGAACCGGCAGCCCCCTAGGGCCGGGCGGGTGCCGGCCCGGAGCTGGCCCGGACCGTCAGTTCGGGAGTGAGGAGCACGACCTCCTCGCTCCCGCGCCCGTCCAGCTTGGCGACCAGCTGCTCGACGGCGTGCCGGCCCATCTCCTGGGCGGGGACGGCGACGGAGGTGAGCCGCACCGAGGCCTGGACGGCGACCTGCTCGGGGCAGACCGCGACCACCGACACGTCCTCCGGCACCGCCCGGCCCTGCTGCCGCAGCAGGGCCAGCAGCGGCTCCACCGCCGACTCGTTCTGCACCACGAAGCCCGTCGTGCCGGGACGCTCGTCGAAGATCCGGGCCAGCGTCGCGGCCATCGCGTCGTACCCGCCCTCGCACGGGCGGTGCAGCAGCCGCAGCCCCAGCTCGCGCGCCCGTGCGCGCAGCCCGTCGAGGGTGCGCTCGGCGAAGCCGGTGTGCCGCTCGTAGACCGCGGGGGCCTCGCCGATGACGGCCACCTCGCGGTGCCCGAGCCCGGCCAGGTGTTCCACGCACAGCGCGCCGGTCGCCGTGAAGTCGAGGTCGACGCAGGTCAGGCCGGTGGTGTCGGCGGGGAGCCCGATGAGCACGGACGGCTGGCCGGAGCCGCGCAGCAGCGGCAGCCGCTGGTCGTCCAGCTCGACGTCCATCACGATCATCGCCTCGGCCAGCCCGCTGCCGGTGACGCGGCGCACCGCGTCGGGACCCTCCTCGCCGGTGAGCAGCAGCACGTCGTACCCGTGAGTGCGCGCGGTGGTCGCGACCGCGATGGCGATCTCCATCATCACCGGCACGTACATGTCCGTGCGCAGCGGAATCATCAGCGCGATGATGTTCGACCGGCTGCTGGCCAGGGCCCGGGCACCGGCGTTGGGGTGGTAGCCCAGCTCCCGGATACTCTGCTCGACCCGCTGCCGGGTGGTGGTGGAGATGGACCGCTTGCCGCTGAGGACATAGCTCACCGTGCTCGCCGAGACTCCGGCGTGCTGGGCGACCTCGGCGAGGGTGACCATCCGGCTCTCCAAGCTGTGTGAAGCGCTTCGACAGCGCGCCTAGGTTGTGTGGGTGGGGGAGGCGGTTCGACAGTAGCTCTCCTGTGAGCGGGTGTCCAGTGGACTGTCGAAGCGCTTCGACACCGTGTCTCGGGAGGGTTCCCCGTGCGACCGAACGGCCGCACAAAGGGTGGTGGGGGTGCCGGGAATCGGGTACATACGATCGAGTAGCGCCGACTAGTAACGTACGCCCGCAAGTTCGTGCAAACCGATCTTCCCGGGCGTGCCTCCGACCCCGATTCGCGGCGAGGTGAGCCTCATGTCCGCACCACCCACCCCCTCCTCCCGGCCCTCCGTCACCGAACGCGAGGCCCGCCAGGTGGCGGAGGCGGCCCGGGAACAGGACTGGCGCAAGCCCAGCTTCGCCAAGGAGCTGTTCCTCGGCCGCTTCCGCCTCGACCTCATCCACCCCCACCCCCTCCCGGCCGACGAGGACGCCCAGCGCGGCGAGGAGTTCCTCGCCAAGCTGCGCGACTTCTGCGAGACGAAGATCGACGGTGCGGTGATCGAGCGCGACGCGCGCATCCCCGACGAGGTGATCACCGGGCTGAAGGAGCTCGGCGCCCTCGGCATGAAGATCGACACCAAGTACGGCGGTCTCGGCCTCACCCAGCTGTACTACAACAAGGCCCTCGCCCTGGTCGGTTCCGCGAGCCCGGCGATCGGCGCGCTGCTCTCCGCCCACCAGTCGATCGGCGTGCCGCAGCCGCTGAAGATGTTCGGCACCCAGGAGCAGAAGGACACCTTCCTGCCGCGCTGCGCCCGCACCGACATCTCGGCGTTCCTGCTGACCGAGCCGGACGTCGGCTCCGACCCGGCGCGTCTTGCGACCACCGCCGTACCGGACGGGGACGAGTACGTCCTCGACGGGGTCAAGCTGTGGACCACCAACGGCGTCGTCGCCGACCTGCTCGTGGTCATGGCCCGGGTGCCCGCGTCCGAAGGGCACAAGGGCGGCATCACCGCCTTCGTCGTCGAGGCGGGCTCGGAAGGCATCACGGTCGAGAACCGCAACGCCTTCATGGGCCTGCGCGGCCTGGAGAACGGCGTCACCCGCTTCCACCGGGTCCGGGTCCCCGCCGCCAACCGCATCGGCCCCGAGGGCGCCGGCCTGAAGATCGCCCTGACCACCCTCAACACCGGCCGGCTGTCGCTGCCCGCGATGTGCGCCGGCGCCGGCAAGTGGTGCCTGAAGATCGCCCGCGAGTGGTCGGCGGCGCGCGAGCAGTGGGGCAAACCGGTCGCGCTGCACGAGGCCGTCGGCTCCAAGATCGCGTTCATCGCGGCGACCACCTTCGCCCTGGAGGCCGTGCTCGACCTGTCCTCCCAGATGGCCGACGAGGACCGCAACGACATCCGCATCGAGGCGGCCCTCGCCAAGCTCTACGGCTCCGAGATGGCCTGCCTGATGGCCGACGAGCTGGTCCAGATCCGCGGCGGCCGGGGCTTCGAGACCGCGGCCTCCCTCGAAGCCCGCGGCGAGCGCGCGGTCCCCGCCGAGCAGCTGCTGCGCGACCTGCGCATCAACCGCATCTTCGAGGGCTCCACCGAGATCATGCACCTGCTGATCGCGCGCGAGGCCGTCGACGCCCACCTCTCGGTCGCCGGCGACCTGATCGACCCCGACAAGTCCCTGTCGGACAAGGCGAGGGCGGGCGCGAACGCCGGCGTCTTCTACGCCAAGTGGCTGCCCAAGCTCGTCGCCGGTGCGGGCCAACTGCCCCGTTCCTACGCCGAGTTCAACCCGCCCGGCCACGTCGACCTCTCCGGTCACCTGCGCTACGTCGAACGCACCGCCCGCAAGCTCGCCCGCTCCACCTTCTACGCCATGTCGCGCTGGCAGGGCCGGATGGAGAGCAAACAGGGCTTCCTCGGCCGGATCGTCGACATCGGCGCGGAGCTGTTCGCGATGAGCGCCTCCTGCGTCCGCGCCGAACTGCTGCGCAGCCGCGGCGAGCACGGCCGCGAGGCCTATCAGCTCGCCGACGCCTTCTGCCGCCAGTCCCGCATCCGCGTCGAGGAACTCTTCGGCCGCCTGTGGACCAACACCGACGACCTGGACCGCAAGGTCGTCAAGGGCGTGCTGTCCGGCACCTACGAGTGGCTGGAGCAGGGCGTCGTCGACCCCTCGGGCGACGGCCCCTGGATCGCGGAGGCCGCACCCGGCCCCAGCACGAAGCAGAACGTCCACCGTCCCATCAGGTGAGACACGGCTGAGGCGTCCCCCGGGCGGGCGGCACGACACCCGCCCGAGGGACGCGCTGTCCTGCCGGGGGAGGGATACGGCCACAATGGGGGGATGAGCGACAGCCCTGCCCCCCTCGCCGACCCGCACCTCGTCTACGACCCCGTGGCGGGAGACGGCCCGAAGGACGTGGTCATCCTCGGTTCCACCGGGTCGATCGGCACCCAGGCCATCGACCTCGTCCTGCGCCACCCGGACCGCTTCCGGGTCACCGGCCTGTCCGCCAACGGCGGCCGGGTCGCCCTCCTCGCCGAGCAGGCGTACCGGCTGAGGGCGGGGACCGTCGCGGTGGCCCGCGAGGACGTCGTACCGGCACTGCGGGAGGCGCTGCGGGAGCAGTACGGCACGGGCGAGCCGCTCCCCGAGATCCTGGCCGGCCCGGACGCGGCCACCCGGCTCGCCGCCACCGACTGCCACACCGTGCTCAACGGCATCACCGGCTCCATCGGCCTGGCCCCGACCCTGGCCGCCCTGGAGGCGGGCCGCACCCTCGCGCTCGCCAACAAGGAGTCGCTCATCGTCGGCGGCCCGCTGGTCAAGGCCATCGCCAAGCCCGGGCAGATCATCCCGGTCGACTCCGAGCACGCCGCCCTCTTCCAGGCGCTGGCCGCCGGTACCCGCGCCGACGTGCGCAGACTGGTCGTCACCGCCTCCGGCGGCCCCTTCCGCGGCCGGACCAGGGAAGAGCTCGCACTCGTCACCGTCGAGGACGCGCTCGCCCACCCCACCTGGGCCATGGGCCCGGTGATCACGATCAACTCCGCGACCCTGGTCAACAAGGGCCTGGAGGTGATCGAGGCGCACCTGCTCTACGACATTCCCTTCGACCGCATCGAGGTGGTCGTGCATCCCCAGTCGTATGTTCACTCGATGGTGGAGTTCACGGACGGATCGACCCTGGCCCAGGCGACGCCCCCCGACATGCGGGGCCCGATCGCCGTCGGCCTCGGCTGGCCCGAGCGGGTCCCCGACGCGGCCCCGGCCTTCGACTGGAGCAAGGCGTCGACCTGGGAGTTCTTCCCGCTCGACAACGAGGCGTTCCCCTCGGTGAACCTCGCCCGGCACGTGGGCGAGCTCGCGGGGACCGCCCCGGCGGTGTTCAATGCCGCCAACGAGGAGTGCGTGGAGGCGTTCCGCGCCGGCGCGCTGCCGTATCTCGGGATCATGGAGACCGTCACCCGGGTGGTCGAGGAACACGGCACCCCGGCCACGGGAACCTCCCTCACCGTCGCGGACGTCCTCGAAGCGGAGGCCTGGGCGCGCACCCGGGCCCGGGAACTGGCGGCACAGACGGCGGAGGCCCGTGCATGACGACCCTGATGTTCATCCTCGGCATAGTCGTCTTCGCGGTCGGCCTGCTCTTCTCCATCGCCTGGCACGAGCTGGGCCACCTGTCCACCGCCAAGATGTTCGGCATCCGCGTGCCGCAGTACATGGTCGGCTTCGGCCCCACCCTGTTCTCGCGCAAGAAGGGCGAGACCGAGTACGGCATCAAGGCCATTCCGTTCGGCGGCTACATCCGCATGATCGGAATGTTCCCGCCCGGCCCCGACGGCCGGATGGAGGCCCGCTCCACCTCGCCCTGGCGCGGCATGATCGAGGACGCCCGCTCGGCGGCCTTCGAGGAGCTGGAGCCCGGCGACGAGAAGCGCCTGTTCTACACGCGCAAGCCGTGGAAGCGGGTCGTCGTGATGTTCGCGGGCCCGTTCATGAACCTGATCCTGGCCGTGGCGCTGTTCCTCATCGTCCTGATGGGCTTCGGCATCTCCCAGCAGACCACCACCGTCAGCTCGGTCTCGCAGTGCGTCATCGCGCAGAGCGAGAACCGCGACGACTGCCGCAAGGGCGACGCCCCCTCCCCGGCCGCCGCGGCCGGCCTCAGGGCGGGCGACACCATCGTCTCCTTCGACGGCGTCCGGACCGAGGAGTGGAACCAGCTCTCCGACCTCATCCGCGCCCACCCCGGCGAGCGGGTGCCCGTCGTCGTCGAGCGCGACGGCCGGCAGGTGACCCTGCACGCGACCATCGCCACCAACCAGGTCGCCAAGAAGGACGGCGCCGGCCAGATCGTCCAGGGCGAGTACGTCACCGCGGGCTTCCTCGGCTTCAGCGCCGCCACCGGCATCGTCAAGCAGGACTTCGGCGACTCCGTGACCTGGATGGGAGACCGGCTCGGCGACGCCGTCGACTCCCTCGCCGCCCTGCCCGCCAAGATCCCCGCCCTGTGGGACGCGGCCTTCGGCGACGGCCCGCGCGAACCCGACTCCCCGATGGGCGTCGTCGGCGCCGCCCGCGTCGGCGGCGAGATCTTCACCCTCGACATCCCGCCCACCCAGCAGCTGGCCATGGCCGTGATGCTGGTGGCCGGCTTCAACCTCTCGCTCTTCCTCTTCAATATGCTCCCGCTGCTGCCCCTCGACGGCGGCCACATCGCGGGCGCGCTGTGGGAGTCGCTGCGCCGCAACGTGGCGAAGGTGCTGCGCCGCCCGGACCCGGGCCCGTTCGACGTGGCGAAGCTGATGCCGGTGGCGTACGTGGTGGCCGGGATCTTCGTCTGCTTCACGCTCCTGGTGCTGATCGCGGACGTCGTCAACCCGGTGAGAATCTCGTAGACACCGCGCATGCCCGGCGGCCCGGCAGGCTCCTCCTCCCGGGCCGCCGTCCTTCGGGTGTGTTTACCGGGCGTGATGTGCTCCGGTCGGTGCCCGTGCCGTAATCTCGAAGCCCGGAGCCCGCCGCTGACGGGATTCGGGCCTTGAACCACGACTTGGGGTTGCACAGCAGATGACTGCTATTTCTCTCGGCATGCCGTCCGTTCCGACCAAGCTCGCCGAGCGCCGGAAGAGCCGGCAGATCCAGGTCGGATCCGTGGCGGTCGGTGGGGACGCCCCGGTGTCCGTGCAGTCGATGACGACGACGCGTACGTCGGACGTGGGCGCGACGCTCCAGCAGATCGCGGAGCTGACGGCGTCGGGGTGCCAGATCGTGCGGGTGGCGTGTCCGACGCAGGACGACGCGGACGCGCTGGCGACGATCGCGCGCAAGTCGCAGATCCCGGTGATCGCCGACATCCACTTCCAGCCGAAGTACGTGTTCGCGGCGATCGAGGCGGGCTGTGCGGCGGTCCGGGTCAATCCGGGCAACATCAAGAAGTTCGACGACCAGGTCAGGGAGATCGCGAAGGCGGCCCGCGACCACGGGACGCCGATCCGGATCGGCGTGAACGCGGGGTCGCTGGACAGGCGGCTGCTGCAGAAGTACGGCAAGGCGACGCCGGAGGCGCTGGTGGAGTCGGCGCTGTGGGAGGCGTCGCTGTTCGAGGAGCACGACTTCCGGGACATCAAGATCTCGGTGAAGCACAACGACCCGGTGGTGATGATCGAGGCCTACCGGCAGCTGGCGGAGCGGTGCGAGTACCCGCTGCACCTCGGGGTGACCGAGGCCGGTCCGGCGTTCCAGGGCACGATCAAGTCGGCCGTCGCGTTCGGTGCGCTGCTCTCGCAGGGTATCGGCGACACCATCCGTGTCTCGCTGTCGGCTCCGCCGGCGGAGGAGGTCAAGGTCGGCATCCAGATTTTGGAGTCGCTGAACCTGCGGCAGCGGGGTCTGGAGATCGTGTCGTGTCCGTCCTGCGGCCGGGCCCAGGTGGACGTGTACAAGCTGGCCGAAGAGGTCACCGCCGGTCTGACCGGTATGGACGTGCCGCTGCGGGTGGCCGTGATGGGCTGTGTCGTCAACGGTCCGGGTGAGGCCCGGGAGGCCGATCTCGGTGTCGCCTCCGGCAACGGCAAGGGGCAGATCTTCGTCAAGGGCGAGGTCATCAAGACGGTCCCGGAGTCCAAGATCGTGGAAACGCTGATCGACGAGGCGATGAAGCTCGCCGAGCAGATGGAGCAGGACGGCGTGGCCTCCGGCGAGCCCTCGGTCTCGGTCGCCGGCTGACCCACCCCCGTCCCGTCGCGCCGCCCCCGGGGGCGGCGCGCCCTGTTTTCGGCAGGTACAGTGCGGAGACCAGCAGACCTTTGGGTGAGGCCCCCGCACGTGTTGACGCAGACCACCTCCCGGGTCCTCGAACCGAGCGACCTCGACGCCGCGCTCGCCGTCCTCGACCGCGAGCCGGTGGCGAACGCCTTCGTGGCCGCCCGGGTGCAGATCGCCGGCCTCGACCCGTGGCGGCTCGGCGGTGAGATGTGGGGCTGGTACGAGGACGGCATGCTGACGTCCCTGTGCTACGCGGGTGCCAACCTCGTCCCGATCTGCGCCACTCCGCGCGCCGTCCGCGCCTTCGCCGACCGCGCCCGCCGGGCCGGTCGCCGCTGCTCCTCCGTCGTCGGCCCCGCCGAGCCCACCGCACAGCTGTGGCGGCTCCTCGAACCCCACTGGGGCCCCGCCCGCGAGATCCGCGCCCACCAGCCCCTGATGGTCACCGACCGGATGCCCGCCGGCATCGCCCCGGACCCCTACGTCCGGCGCGTCCGCAAGGACGAGATGGAGACGATCATGCCGGCCTGCGTGGCCATGTTCACCGAGGAGGTCGGCGTCTCCCCGCTGGCCGGCGACGGCGGCCTGCTCTACCAGGCCCGGGTCGCCGAACTCGTCGGCTCCGGCCGCTCCTTCGCCCGCTTCGACGCCGACGGCCGCGTCGTCTTCAAGGCCGAGATCGGCGCCGCCACGGACCGCGCCTGCCAGATCCAGGGCGTCTGGGTCGACCCCGAGTACCGGGGCAGGGGCCTGGCCGCCCCCGGCATGGCCGCCGTACTCCGCTACGCCCTCGCCGACGTGGCCCCGGTGGCCAGCCTCTACGTCAACGACTTCAACACGGCGGCGAGAAGGACGTACAGCAGGGTCGGCTTCCAGGAGGTCGGCGCCTTCATGAGCGTGCTGTTCTGACCTGACCGGCGGGTTGCCCGGATCGCAGGTGGGGCACGGACCTCAAGGGACGCGAGACCGCGTCGATGTGCGGCTTCGCCGCGTGGGCCCGACCGACCACCGGGCAGCCGCACCCGGCGTACCGGCGTGACCCCCCTGTAGGCTCCCCGCATGGACCTCGTCATCGGCCCCCTCGACCTCTCGGCCCACGTCGACGAGGCCTTGGCAGTCCAGGCGACGGCGTTCGGCCTCGGCCCCGACGAGATCGCCGTCCGCCGCCAGATCGTCCTGCGCCACATGACCTACCCCGGCGCCCGCGCCCTCGGTGCCACCACCCCCGCGGGGGACCTCGTCGGGTTCGTCTACGGCATGCCCAACGACCGCACCCACTGGTGGTCCACCGTCGTCGAGCCCTACCTCCGCGCACAGGGCAACGACCACTGGCTCGACGACTCCTTCGTGATCACCGAGCTGCACGTCCACCCCGCCCACCAGAACCGCGGCGCGGGCCGCGCCCTGATCACCACCATCACCGACGGCGCCGCCGAACCCCGCTCGATCCTCTCCGCCATCGACACCGACAGCCCGGCCCGCGCCCTCTACCGCTCCCTCGGCTACCAGGACCTCGCCCGCCAGGTCCTCTTCCCCAGCGCTCCCAAGCCGTACGCCGTGATGGGCGCCCCCCTGCCCCTGCGCAGGCCGTGAGTGGCCAGAACCGATTTCCGCCGGGCCGGACCGCCCGGCTAACCTCGTCTGCCATCACCCTTACGCAGCAGGAGATACGAGAACCATGGCGAACGCACCGGTCCAGCGCATGTCCCAGTTGTTGGCGAAGACGTTGCGCGACGACCCGGCGGACGCCGAGGTCCTCAGCCACAAGCTGCTCGTCCGCGCCGGCTACGTCCGCCGCACCGCCGCCGGTGTCTGGAGCTGGCTGCCGCTCGGCAAGAAGGTGCTGGCCAACGTCGAGCGGATCGTCCGCGAGGAGATGGACGCCATCGGCGCCCAGGAGGTCCTGCTCCCCGCCATCCTGCCCCGCGAGCCCTACGACGCCACCGGCCGCTGGGACGAGTACGGCCCCGAGCTGTTCCGCCTGAAGGACCGCAAGGGCGGCGACTACCTCCTCGGCCCCACCCACGAGGAGATCTTCACCCTCCTGGTGAAGGACCAGGCGTCCTCCTACAAGGACCTGCCGGTCATCCTCTACCAGATCCAGTCCAAGTACCGGGACGAGGCCCGCCCCCGGGCCGGCATCCTGCGCGGCCGCGAGTTCCTGATGAAGGACTCCTACTCCTTCGACACCGCCGACGAGGGCCTCGCCGAGTCCTACGCCCTGCACCGCCAGGCCTACCAGCGGATCTTCGAGCGGCTCGGCCTGGACTACCGCATCTGCGCCGCCACCGCCGGCGCCATGGGCGGCTCCAAGTCGGAGGAGTTCCTCGCCCCGGCCGAGGCCGGCGAGGACACCTTCGCCGACTGCCCGAACTGCGACTTCGCCGCCAACACCGAGGCGATCACCTACGAGCTGAAGCCGGTCGACGCCTCCGGCGTCCCCGCCGCCGAGGACATCCCCACCCCGGACACCCCCACCATCGAGACCCTCGCCGCCTCCCTCGGCGTCCCGGCCTCCGCCACCCTGAAGAACCTCCTCGTCAAGGTCGACGGCGAGATCGTCGCCGTCGGAGTCCCCGGCGACCGCGAGGTCGACATGGACAAGGTCGAGGCCCACTTCGCCCCGGCCACCGTCGAGCTGGTCACCGAGGCGGACTTCGCGGCCCGCCCCGACCTGGTCCGCGGCTACGTCGGCCCGCAGGGCCTGGGCGACAAGGTGAGGTACCTCGCCGACCCGCGGGTGGCCCCCGGCACCGCCTGGATCACCGGCGCCAACAAGGAGCACACGCACGCCAAGAACGTCGTCGCCGGCCGCGACTTCGAGGTCGACGCGTACGTGGACGTGGTCGTCGTGCAGGACGGCGACCCCTGCCCCGACTGCGGCACCGGCCTCAAGCTGGACCGCGCCATCGAGATCGGCCACATCTTCCAGCTCGGCCGCAAGTACACCGAAGCCCTCAAGCTGGACGTCCTCGGCCAGAACGGCAAGCCCGTCCGCGTCACCATGGGCTCCTACGGCATCGGCGTCTCGCGCGCCGTCGCCGCCCTCGCCGAGCAGCACGCCGACGACAAGGGCCTGGTGTGGGCCAAGGAGGTCGCCCCGGCCGACGTGCACGTGGTCGCCGCCGGCAAGGCCCTCCAGACCGAGCTGGCCCTCGACATCTCCGGGAAGCTGGCCGACGCCGGCGTCCGGGTCCTGGTCGACGACCGGGCCGGCGTCTCCCCGGGCGTGAAGTTCACCGACGCCGAGCTGATCGGCGTACCGACGATCCTGGTGGCCGGGCGGCGCTCCGGTGAGGGCGTGGTCGAGCTCAAGGACCGCCGGACCGGCGAGCGCGAGGAGCTGACCGTCGACGAGGCGATCGCCCGCCTGACGGCGTGAGTTCCTCGCCCCCGCCGCCCTTACCCGTCCCGTCCCGGGGGCTCCGCCCCCGGACCCCCGCTCCTCAAACGCCGGAGGGGCTGACCTAAGGGCTGTCCCGTAACTCTGGAGACCGCTTGCCGGTGTCCGGTTCGACCTGCTTGGCCGGAATCCCGTTAAGGTCGCGACTTGGGGCGGAACCGAACAAGTCGGTCCGGCTGTGGTGATCCATCAGCCTCTGCCCCGAGTTACGGGACAACGCTTACCAGCCCCTCCGGGGGAGCTTGAGGACGAGGCCGTCCAGGCCGAAAAGGGGGTCTGGGGGCGCAGCCCCCAGGGGGCGGGAATGGGCAGGGGCGGCGGGGGCGGCATCGTTCCCAGGTGCCGGGGCCGGCAGCCACCGGCGGCGCCTACAGCCAGCTCGCGAACTCCAGCAGCAGCTCCGCGTCCTGCTCGCGGCCGACCCGCCGCGCCCGCACACCCGACTCCACCGCCCGGAACAGCGTCCAGCCGCGCAGCCGTTCCTGGTCGACGTCCAGGGACTCCGCCAGCCGCTTCACCCGCCGCCGGGTCGTCGACGCCCCCGACGGCTGCGCGATCAGGTCCTCCACCCGGTCCCGCACCAGCCGGGCCAGGTCGAAGGAGCTCTCGCCGACCACCGGATCGGGCCCCACCGCCAGCCACGGCATCCGGTCGGCGGCCAGCACCTTGCTCTGCCGGAAGGTGCCGTGCAGCAGCAGCTCCTGCGGCGGCTTCGCCAGCAGCTCCTCGCGCGCCGCGAGCGCCGCGTCCACCAGCGGCGCCACCTGCGGGTCGGCCTCGGCCCCGGCGCGCATCGCCGCCGCCTGCCGCCCGGTCCGCCCGGCCACCGTCTCGAAGGGATGGCCGTCCGGCGGCTCCACCCACAGCCGGCGCAGCGTGCCCGCCGCCTCCAGCAGCGCCCGGGACTCCGGCAGCGAGCGCACCGACACATCCGGGTGCAGCCGCTCCAGCAGCAGCACACCCTCGCCGGGACCGCTGTCCAAGAGCTGCACGGCGCCCAGGCCGTTCCAGTGGGCCAGCGCCGCCCGTTCGCTCTCCGGACGGGCCCGGGGCGGGGCCAGCTTCAGCACCGCGGGCGTCCCGTCGGGCGTGCGCACCAGCACCACCAGGCTGCTGCGCCCGCCGGGCACCTGCACCCGCTCCACCGTCAACTCGCGTAGCGCCACGGCCTGCCGCGCCGTCTCCGGCAGCTTCTCCAGCCAGTCGTCACCGTCCGGTGCCGTCTCACCGAGCGCCCTGACCAGACGCCGCGGCGGTTCGAAAGCCATGCGCGAGTCGTTCCCTTCCGTACGGGTGCGTCGTACGTGCTACGCCGCCGGCGTCGCCGATGGCGGCTCGGTGCCCGCCCGCTCGGCGAGCCCAGGGAAGGCTACGCTGCCGCCGCGCCAGCGCACCGCCCGGACCGCCGCCTCCCGCAGCGCCTCCGCCGCCATCGCCCGGTGCGCGCCCCCGGCCGCCCGCACCAGGTCGGAGTAGACCCCGGCCACCCGGTCCTCCAGCCGGGCCGCGAGCCGTACGGCCGCCTCCGCGTCCCGCACCGGGAAGGGCAGCGCGTAGACCGCCTGCGCGGCGACCGGCACGCCGTCCAGGTCGCGCACCGCGCGCGCCAGCGCGTCCCGCCGCGCCCGGTGCCCGTCGTACGCCGCGCGCGTCTCCGTACGGCGCGCCTCGCCGATCCGGCCGCCGACCACCCCGTAGCCGTACACGGCCGCGTGCTCGGCAGCCAGCGCCGCCTGGAGGGCGTCCAGCTCCCGGTCCCTCGCCTCGCTCACCCGTCGTCCTCCGTCAGCAGATACGCGTGCGCCGCGCCGGCCGCCGCCACCGAGGCCAGCAGCCGCGCCAGCTCGCCCGGCACCTCCAGCAGCGCCTTCGCCCGCCGGTCGGACAGCTCCCGTTCGGCGGCGGCGAGCCCGGCGCGGGCCTCCCGTTCGTCGCCGGGGACACCGGCGGGGGCGCTGCCCGGCCCGCCGGCGGCGGCCGCCCGTACCGCGCCGAACGCCTCCGCGTGCCGCACGGTCGCCTCCCGCAGCGGGCGCAGCCGCTCGGCCAGCCCCGGATGGGCCGCGATCACCGCGTCGTACCGCGCCGCCAGCCCCTCGCTGTCCCGGGCCGCACGCGCGCGTGCCCGCTCGGCGGCCGGCGGACTGCCGCCCGAGCCGTCGGACCCGGAACCCTCGGAGCAGCCGACGAGCACGGCGGCCCCGGCGGCGGAGGCGAGCAGGCTCCTTCTGCGCGGCCCCGAGGGCAGACGCGGCGATGAGGGGAACGGCACGGCAGACGTCCTCGGCAGGCTCGTACGGAAGCGGCGGCGAAACGGGGAGGGCCGGCGCGCGTGGCCGCCCGTGATCACGGTACCCGGGCGTCCGCCCGGCACCACCCAGCGGCACCGCCGCGGCCGGGTGGACGGCAACACCCTTCGGGACCGGATACCCTTTGACCAGACACGCGACCCATCCCACAACAGCACACGCGGCCGAGGAGTCACCCGGATGAGCACCACCCAGAGCGAGAGGCTGCGAGAACTCCTGGAACCCCTCGTCAGCTCACAGGGCCTGGATCTCGAAGAGATCGCGGTGGACTCGGTCGGACGCAAGCGTGTGCTGCGCGTCGTCGTCGACTCCGACACCGGTGCGGACCTGGACCGGATCGCCGATGTGAGCCGTGCGCTCTCGGCGAAGCTCGACGAGACCGACGCGATGGGCGAGGCGGAGTACACCCTCGAGGTCGGCACCCCGGGCGCGGAGCGCCTCCTCACCCAGCACCGGCACTACGTGCGCGCCACCGGCCGCCTGGTCAGATTCCAGCTGACCGAGGGCGGCGAACTGGTGGCCAGAATCCAGCGGGTCGACGACGACGGCGTCGACGTCGAGGTGCCCGGGGTCAAGGGCCGCAAGCCCACCGAGCGCCGGCTCGCCTTCGCCGACATCGCCAAGGCGCGGGTCCAGGTCGAGTTCAACCGCAAGGACAGCAAGGACCACAAGGACATGACGGAAGAGGAGGAGGCGTAGCCGTGGACATCGACATGAGCGCCCTGCGGGGCTTGGTTCGGGAGAAGGAGATCTCCTTCGACCTGCTGGTCGAGGCGATCGAGTCGGCCCTCCTCATCGCCTACCACCGCACCGAGGGAAGCCGCCGGCACGCGCGCGTGGAGCTCAACCGGGACACGGGGCATGTGACCGTGTGGGCGAAGGAGGACCCCGAGGACCTCGACGAGGGCCAGGAGGCGCGCGAGTTCGACGACACGCCGTCGGGTTTCGGCCGTATCGCCGCCACCACCGCCAAGCAGGTCATCCTGCAGCGGCTGCGCGACGCCGAGGACGACGCGACGCTCGGCGAGTACGCGGGCCGCGAGGGCGACATCGTCACCGGCGTGGTCCAGCAGGGCCGCGACCCGAAGAACGTGCTCGTCGACATCGGCAAGCTGGAGGCCATCCTGCCGGTGCAGGAGCAGGTGCCCGGCGAGACCTACCCGCACGGCACCCGGCTGCGCTCCTACGTCGTCCGGGTGGCCAAGGGCGTCCGCGGGCCGTCGGTCACCCTCTCGCGTACGCACCCCAATCTGGTGAAGAAGCTGTTCGCCCTGGAGGTGCCGGAGATCGCCGACGGCTCCGTGGAGATCGCCGCGATCGCCCGTGAGGCGGGTCACCGTACCAAGATCGCCGTCCGCTCCACCCGGTCGGGCCTGAACGCCAAGGGTGCCTGCATCGGCCCCATGGGCGGCCGGGTGCGCAACGTGATGGGCGAGCTGAACGGCGAGAAGATCGACATCGTCGACTGGTCGGACGACCCGGCCGAGATGGTGGCGAACGCCCTCTCTCCGGCGCGAGTCTCCAAGGTGGAGGTCGTGGACATGGCCGCCCGGTCCGCGCGGGTGACCGTGCCCGACTACCAGTTGTCGCTGGCGATCGGCAAGGAGGGCCAGAACGCCCGGCTCGCGGCCCGGCTCACCGGCTGGCGGATCGACATCCGTCCCGACACCGAGCAGCCGTCGGACCGGCCGGAGGAATAGATCCAAGCCGCAGGTCGTTGAGATCGCGACAGGTTGTGCGCGGCAAGTGTTCGATTCTTGCCCCAAAGGGGTGAGGCCGGTCCGGGGAGGTAGACTTAGCAGTGTCTGGCCGGACGCGTGTCCGCGCATGCCCTGAACGCACCTGTGTGGGGTGCCGGGAGCGAGCGGCCAAGGACGAACTGCTGCGGATCGTGGCGATCGAGGGTGAGTGCGTCCCCGATCTTCGCGGTACGCTGCCCGGTCGGGGTGCGTATGTGCACCCCACCACGGTCTGTCTCGACCAGGCGGTACGCCGCCGGGCGTTCCCGCGGGCACTGCGCGTCCCGGGACCGCTCGACGTAAAGGCGTTGCGTCACCACGTCGAGCAGGCACAAGGTTGCTGAGAGCAACACGGTGTTGCCCAGGGCAACATGGTAAGGAAGACGTGCCGCACGGAACCCCGTGCGGCCTGGTACCTCGCGAGTCGAAAGCAGGTCGAGATTGCGATGAGCACTCGATGAGTACGCGATGAGTACGCCCATGAACTAGCGACGGTCCGGACGCAACCCGGACCTCAAAGGAGCGAAGTGGCTAAGGTCCGGGTATACGAACTCGCCAAGGAGTTCGGAGTCGAGAGCAAGGTCGTCATGGCCAAGCTCCAGGAACTCGGTGAATTCGTCCGTTCGGCGTCTTCGACGATCGAAGCGCCTGTAGTACGCAAGCTGACCGACGCCTTCCAGCAGGGCGGGAGCAACGGCAAGTCCGCCGCCAAGCCCGCCCCCCGCAAGGCTTCCCCCAAGCCCGCCGCGCCTTCCCCGGCGCAGGCGGAGGGCACCTCCCGCGCCGCCAAGGCGACGGGAGACCGTCCGGCCGCCCCGAAGCCGGCCGCGCCCAAGCCGCCGGCCGCCGAGCAGCCTGCGGCCCCCTCGGCCCCGTCGGCCCCCGCGCCGGCCCCCGGCCCGCGTCCGACGCCGGGTCCCAAGCCCGCGCCGCGTCCGGCTCCGGCCGCGCCCGAGTTCACCGCGCCGCCGGCGCAGTCCCCGGCCGCGCCGAAGCCCGGTACCCGTCCCGGTGCCCCGAAGCCGGGCGGCCGTCCGTCCGGTCCCGGCCAGGGCCAGCAGGGCGGCCAGGGCCGTCCCGGTGGCCAGGGCGGTGCCCGTCCCGGCGCCCAGTCGCCGCGTCCGGGTGCCCGTCCGTCCGGCCCCCGTCCGGGCAACAACCCCTTCACCTCCGGTGGCAACGCCGGCATGGCCCGCCCGCAGGCGCCCCGTCCGCAGGGCGGTCCGCGTCCCGGCGGCGGCGCCGGTGCCCCCGGCGGCGGCCCGCGTCCCCAGGCCCCCGGCCAGGGCGGCGGTCCGCGTCCCCAGGCTCCGGGCGGGCAGCGCCCGACCCCGGGTTCGATGCCGCGCCCGCAGGGCGGCGCGCGTCCCGGTCCGGGCCCCGGTGGCCCGCGTCCCAACCCCGGCATGATGCCGCAGCGTCCCGCTGCCGGCCCGCGTCCCGGCCCCGGTGGCGGCGGTCGCGGTCCCGGCGGTGCCGGACGCCCCGGTGGCGGCGGTCGTCCGGGCGGCGGCGGCTTCGCCGGCCGTCCCGGCGGCGGTGGCGGCGGCGGTCGTCCCGGTGGCGGCGGCGGTTTCGCCGGTCGTCCCGGTGGTGGCGGCGGCTTCGGCGGCGGCGGTGGCCGTCCCGGCTTCGGCGGTCGTCCCGGTGGTCCGGGCGGTCGCGGTGGCACGCAGGGCGCCTTCGGCCGTCCCGGCGGTCCGGCCCGTCGTGGCCGCAAGTCGAAGCGGCAGCGCCGTCAGGAGTACGAGGCCATGCAGGCCCCGTCGGTCGGCGGCGTGATGCTGCCTCGCGGCAACGGCGAGACCATTCGCCTGTCGCGCGGTGCGTCGCTCACCGACTTCGCGGAGAAGATCAACGCCAACCCGGCGTCCCTCGTCGCGGTCATGATGAACCTCGGCGAGATGGTCACCGCGACCCAGTCCGTCTCCGACGAGACGCTCCAGCTCCTCGCCGACGAGATGAACTACACCGTTCAGGTCGTCAGCCCGGAGGAGGAGGACCGCGAGCTGCTCGAGTCCTTCGACCTGGAGTTCGGCGAGGACGAGGGCTCCGAGGAGGACCTGGTCGTCCGTCCGCCGGTGGTGACCGTCATGGGTCACGTCGACCACGGTAAGACCCGGCTGCTCGACGCCATCCGCAAGACGAACGTCATCGCGGGCGAGGCCGGCGGCATCACCCAGCACATCGGTGCCTACCAGGTCACGACCGAGGTCAACGAAGAGGATCGCAAGATCACCTTCATCGACACCCCGGGTCACGAGGCGTTCACCGCCATGCGTGCCCGCGGTGCGAAGTCGACCGACATCGCGATCCTGGTCGTCGCGGCCAACGACGGCGTCATGCCGCAGACGGTCGAGGCGCTCAACCACGCCAAGGCGGCCGAGGTCCCGATCGTCGTCGCGGTCAACAAGATCGACGTCGAGGGCGCCGACCCGACCAAGGTGCGCGGTCAGCTGACCGAGTACGGCCTGGTGGCCGAGGAGTACGGCGGCGAGACGATGTTCGTCGACATCTCCGCCAAGCAGGGTCTGCACATCGACGACCTGCTCGAGGCGGTCATCCTGACCGCGGACGCCTCGCTCGACCTGCGGGCCAACCCGAAGCAGGACGCGCAGGGCATCTCGATCGAGTCCCGGCTCGACCGCGGCCGCGGTGCCGTGGCGACGGTCCTCGTGCAGCGAGGCACCCTGCGGGTCGGCGACACGATGGTGGTGGGCGACGCCTACGGCCGCGTCCGCGCCATGCTCGACGACAACGGCAACAACGTCGCCGAGGCGGGTCCGTCGACGCCGGTCCAGGTCCTGGGCCTGACCAACGTCCCGGGCGCCGGTGACAACTTCATCGTGGTCGAGGAGGACCGTACGGCCCGCCAGATCGCGGAGAAGCGCGCCGCCCGCGAGCGGAACGCCGCGTTCGCCAAGCGCACGCGCCGCGTGTCCCTGGAGGACCTGGACAAGGTGCTGAAGGCCGGCGAGGTCCAGCAGCTGAACCTGATCATCAAGGGCGACGCTTCCGGTTCCGTCGAGGCACTGGAGTCCTCCCTGCTCCAGCTGGACGTCGGCGAAGAGGTCGACATCCGGGTCCTGCACCGCGGCGTCGGTGCGGTCACGGAGTCCGACATCGACCTGGCGATGGGCTCGGACGCGATCGTCATCGGCTTCAACGTCCGGGCAGCCGGCCGTGCGCAGCAGATGGCGGAGCGCGAGGGCGTGGACGTCCGGTACTACTCGGTCATCTACCAGGCGATCGAGGAGATCGAGGCGGCCCTCAAGGGCATGCTCAAGCCGGAGTACGAGGAGGTCGAGCTCGGTACGGCGGAGATCCGCGAGGTCTTCAAGTCGTCCAAGCTGGGCAACATCGCGGGTGTGCTCATCCGCTCCGGCGAGGTCAGGCGGAACACCAAGGCCCGCCTCATCCGCGACGGCAAGGTGGTCGCGGAGAACCTCAACATCGAGGGTCTGCGTCGCTTCAAGGACGACGTCACCGAGATCCGCGAAGGCTTCGAGGGCGGTATCAACCTCGGAAACTTCAACGACATCAAGGTCGACGACGTCATCGCGACGTACGAGATGCGGGAGAAGCCGCGCGTCTGATGTGACGCGGGTTCGCGGTGGCCGACGTGACATGTGTGTCCGTCGGCCACCGCGCCGTGTGCCGGGGGCCGTCGCCCCCGGGCCCCCGCCGGCCGGGCGGGAGAAACCCCGTCGAGCCTCCGGCAGGATCGCGGTACCGTTCATGAGGGCCATCGATCCCGTACCGGCGGGTCATCCGGATACACACATGTACGTGGGGACGCTGTCCTTCGACCTCCTCCTCGGCGACGTACGGTCGCTGAAGGAGAAGCGGTCCGTCGTCCGCCCGATCGTCGCCGAGCTGCAGCGGAAGTACGCCGTCAGCGCGGCCGAGGTGGAACACATGGACCTGCACCGGCGAGCCGGCATCGGCCTCGCCATGGTCTCCGCAGACGCGGGGCACCTCACCGACGTACTCGACCGGTGCGAACGGCTGGTCGCCGGCCGCCCCGAGGTGGAACTGCTCTCGGTCAGACGCAGGTTCCACGGCGAAGACGACTGACGACCACAGCCAGTGAACACAGACAGGAAAGAACGGGAGACGGACCAGTGGCCGACAACGCGCGGGCTAAGAGGCTGGCGGACCTCATCCGAGAGGTGGTGGCCCAGAAGCTGCAGCGCGGGATCAAGGACCCGCGGCTCGGTTCCCACGTCACCATCACGGACACCCGGGTCACGGGTGATCTGCGGGAGGCGACCGTCTTCTACACGGTGTACGGGGACGACGAGGAGCGGCAGGCCGCCGCGGCGGGCCTGGAGAGCGCCAAGGGCATCCTGCGCTCCGAGGTCGGCAAGGCCGCGGGCGTGAAGTTCACGCCGACCCTGGCCTTCGTCATGGACGCCCTGCCGGACACCGCCCGGAACATCGAGGATCTCCTCGACAAGGCACGCCAGTCCGACGAGAAGGTGCGCGAGGCGTCCGCGGGCGCCTCCTACGCCGGCGGGGCCGACCCGTACCGGAAGCCTGCCGACGAGACGGACGACGAGACGGACGACAGCACCGAATGACCGACAAGCACACCACGCCCGACGGGCTTGTCATCGTCGACAAGCCGTCGGGCTTCACTTCGCACGACGTGGTCGCCAAGATGCGCGGTATCGCCCGCACGCGGCGCGTCGGGCACGCGGGCACCCTCGACCCGATGGCGACGGGCGTCCTCGTCCTCGGTGTGGAGAAGGCGACCAAGCTCCTCGGCCACCTGGCCCTCACCGAGAAGGAATACCTGGGCACCGTCCGGCTCGGGCAGACGACCCTGACCGACGACGCCGAGGGCGAGATCACGGCGTCGACGGACGCCTCCCAGGTCAGCCGCGACGCCATCGACGCCGCCGTCGCCAAGCTGACCGGCGACATCATGCAGGTGCCGTCCAAGGTCAGCGCCATCAAGATCAAGGGCGTCCGCTCCTACAAGCGGGCCCGCGACGGCGAGGACTTCGACATCCCGGCCCGCCCGGTCACCGTCTCGGCCTTCGCGGTCCACGACATCCGGGACGCCGTCGCCGAGGACGGTACGCCGGTGCTGGACCTGGTGGTGTCGGTGGTCTGCTCCTCCGGTACCTACATCCGCGCCCTGGCCCGCGACCTCGGCGCCGACCTCGGCGTCGGCGGGCATCTCACCGCGCTGCGCCGCACCCGCGTGGGGCCGTACAAGCTGGACGCGGCCAGGACGCTGGAGGAGCACCAGAAGGAGCTGGCCGTCATGCCCATCGCGGAGGCCGCCGCCGCGGCGTTCCCCCGCTGGGACGTCGACAGCAGGCGGGCCCGGCTGCTCGGCAACGGAGTGCGGCTGGAGATGCCCGAGGAGCACGCGGGCGTCGGTACCGTGGCCGTCTTCGACCGCGAGGGCCGCTTCCTCGCCCTCGTGGAGGAACACCGGGGCAAGGCCAAGAGCCTGGCCGTCTTCGGCTGAGGACGCCCGCGCCCGCACCCGCGCCGTCGGCCCTGCCCGCCACGCCGGCGCCGTCGGAGTCCTGCCCGTGGAGCGGCGGTCACGGGGACTTCACTGCCGCCGCTCCACGGTCCCCCCTCGGTTCCCCCGCTTCTAGGGTGTATCCAACGGCCCCCTTCTGTTCACCCGTCCGGGCAGGCGCTCGGAGTGAACCGGGGGAGTGCAGGGGGGCGCGTTCCGCAGGCGATCTGTCCCGCTGATCATCGCCCGCCTACCGTCGGAGACAAGGCACGGCTGCACGGCGGGGAGGTTCGACGATGACGTCGCGGAACCGGACCCATAGGACCCGCGGCGACGCGGAATCAGCGGCGGCGGCAGCGGGGGCGCCGACGGACCGGCGGCCACCCGACAACGCGCTGGTCCAGGTGCACGACCTGGCCGGCCGCCCGCGCGGCACGGGTTTCGCCGCCGACCACCACGGCACGGTGATCACCAGCCACGAGGCGGTCGACGGCCTGCCCCGGCTGGTGCTGCACGCCGGCGACCGGCGCCGCACGGTGGACGCCGGCGCGGTGGTCCCGCTGCCCGCCCTCGGTCTGGCCCTCGTGCGCACCGAGGGCCTCGGCGTCGCCCCGCTGCCCGTCGCCGCCCGGGACCGGATCGAGGCCGGGGACTACGTGCGCATCGCCGCCGGCTGCTGGCGCGAGGCCCGCGTCCTCGGCACCGCCGACGTGACCTACACCGCCACGGACCGCCGGCACCGCATCGCCGACGCCCTGGAACTGGCGGTCGGCACCGCCGGCCGCGACGCCCTGCGGCTGGGCGGTGGAGCGGCCGGAGGACCGGTGCTCGACGCCGGCACCGGCGCCGTGCTCGGCGTCCTCGGCACCGCCCTCGCCACCGGCGACCGCGACGTCGGCTTCGCGGTGCCGCTGCGTGCCCCGGCCGGCGGTCCGCTCGCCGACCTGCTCGCCGAGAACGCGGCGACGGTCCCGGCGTACGGCGCCGACCTCAATCCGGCCGGCATCCTGGAGCTCACCGCCACGTCGATCGGTCAGGACGGGCCGCCGGGCGCGTCGGCGGGCGGCCTCGGCCTCGGCCTCGGCCCGGAACCGGTCGAACGCATCGCGCTGCTCAGGGAGTTCGCCGCCTTCGACGCCGGCCCGGCATCCGTCCTCGGTCTCGTCGGCCCGCCCGGCAGCGGCCGTACGACGGAGCTGGCGGCCCTGGCCGTCCGCCGGGCCCGGCGCACCCGCCCGGCGCCCACGCTCTGGTTGCGCGGCGCCGACCTGCGGGACGACGACGCGTCGGTGGCGGACGCCGCGGCCAGGGCGCTGGCCCGGGCCGCACGCATCGTGGCCGCCGCCTCCGGGCCGCCCGGTCCCGCCGGTCCGGGGGACATCACCCCGGACCGCCTGGCCCGTGTCGCCCGCGACACCGGCCGGCCTCTGCTGCTCCTCCTGGACGGCCCCGAGGAGATGCCGCCGCTGCTCGCCCACCGCCTCGCCGAGTGGACCCGCGGCACGGCGACCTGGCTGCGGGACACGGGCACCCGCCTGGTCGTCGCGTGCCGCCCGGAGTACTGGGAGCGGGCGGGCACCGGATTTCCCGGGGAACTGTTGCACGCGGGGGGCGTGGGGGAGAGGGCCGCGGCGCAGGGAGGCCCCGGGGGCGGCTCCTCGAGGGGTGGCGTGCCCGGTGGTGGCCCGTCGGAGGGCGGTGCGTCCGGCGATGGCTCCTTGCGGGCCGGCGGTGGCTCGTCGCCGGACGGTGTGCACGGGGGTGGCCGGCCGGGGGGTGGTGCGTCGGGCGGCGTCGGGTCGTCGGGGGACGGGGCGCCCGGAGGCGGCCGCGGATCGTTGCCGGACGGTGTTCACGGGGCTGGCTCGTCGGGGGGTGGCGCGCCCGGAGGTGGCTGCGGCTCGTTGCCGGACGGTGTTCACGGGGGTGGCTCGTCGGGGGGTGGTGCGCCCGGAGGTGGCTGCGGCTCGTCGCCGAACGGTGTTCACGGGGGTGCCTGCTCGCGTTCTGGTGCGCCTGGCGTCGGCTCGTCCGGGGACCGGGTGCCCGGGGACGGCTCGCACCGGGACGACGCGCCCGGCGCCGGGTCGTCGTCGCACGGTGCGCCCGGCCCCGGCCCGTCCGCGGACGGCGTGTGCGGCTGCGGTCCGTCGACCGGGACGGCCGACGGTCGGGTGTCGTGCGGCCAGGCCGTTGCCCGGCCGGCTGCCCCGTCGGAGTCCCGGCCGGGCGCCGGCTCGCTGCCGCCCTGTGTCCGGATCGGGGACCTGGACGAGGACGAGGCCCGGCGGGCGCGGGAGCGGTACCGGATCCCGGAGGGACTCCTTGCGGGCGCCGACGCCCGGCACCCGCTCACCCTCCGGCTGCTCTCGGAGGTGCGCGCCGCCTTCGCCGCGCCCGCGCCCCTGGCCCGGGTCGACCGGGACGCCGTCCTCGCGGCCTACCTGGACCTCATGTGCCTGCGCGTCGCGGTCCGGCTGGCCACGCAGAACGGCCTGCGCGGCACCGCCGTACGGCGGCTCGCCGCCAGGGTGTCCGGGCAGGTCCACGAGGCCGCCCGGCGCAGCCTCGGCCCCGGGCAGGGCGAGCTGGACCGCGAGACGTTCGAGGCGCTGTTCCCGTGGGGCCAGGCCCCGGCCCGGCTCGGCGGCGGCACCGGCTGGGCGTCCGCCGTCCTCGCCGAAGGCCTCCTCGTACCCGCCGGCCCCGGCTACCGCTTCGCGCACGAGGAACTCGCCGACTGGATCCAGGGCACCCACCTCGACCTCGACGCCGCCCTGCGCGCCCTCGTCCACCGCCGCCGCACCCACCCGGCCCACCCCCTCCCCGTACCGCACCACCGCATCGGCCCCGTCGTCGAGGCCCTGCTGCTCCTCGCCCGCCAGCACGGCACCGAGCAACTCGCCCTCCGCCTGGAGGAACTGGTGCTCACCCTGGACGACGAGCCGTACTCCTGGTGGGCGGCCCGCCTCGTCGCCGAGGTGCTGACCCGGGTACCGGACGCGACGCCGTACGCGTCCGTACTGCGGCTGCTCGCCGACGCGCTCGTGGCCCGCCGGGAGGAAGGGTGCCCGGTGCCCGGCGAGTTCGGGGCCGGGTTCTGGGCGGACCTGGCCCTGCCGCAGGCCACGCGGCTCGCACTGCTGCGCCGCCTGGTACTCGCCGACGGCCCGCCGGACGAGCCCGGCCCCCGCCACCTCGACACCGTCGCCGCGCTGCTCGCCGCCGCCCCCAGGACCGTACAGCCGCTGCTGGTGAGCTGGTTCGACGACGAACGGCCACTGCCCGCCGCCCCGCACGCGACCGTGGCGACGGCCGCGCAGGCCCTGCTGCACACCCACCGCCACCGCGCCCCGGACGACCTCACCGAGGCGCTCGCCGACAGCACGCACCGGCGGGCCGACGAACTGCTCACCGCCCTGGCCGAGGACGAACCGGCCGCCGTCTGCCGCGCCGTCGACCGGTGGGCGCACGACCCGCGGCCGGCGCGGCACGCGGCGGCGATGACGTACGGTCTGCGCGCCGCCGAGCACGTGCGCACGGACGCCGACCGCTCACTGCTGCGCCACGCCGCCCACGCCCTGCTCGCCCGCCCCGCCGACAGCACCCTGCACGGCGCCGCCCTCGCCCTGCTCGTCCGGGACCCGGTCAGCCGTGACCAGCACCTCGGCCGGGCCCTCGGCCACTTCGCGGCGGGCGACCCGTACTTCCCGCCGAGCGCGGCGGCCACCGCCCTGCCGGCCCACCCCGGCCCCGTCCTCGACGCCTTCCGGGCCCGGCTGCGCGGCCCGGACGCCGGGGAGGCGCTGCGCAGGCTCGCCGACGCCACCCCGCCCGGGCTCGCCCGCCGGGTCGCCGCGCTCATCGCGGACGCCGTGGCCGAGCGGCCCGAGACCGCCGGACACGTGGCCGCGTACACCGACCGGCGCCTGACCGCCCACGGCCCGGCCGCCCGCTCCGTGCTCCTTCCGCTGGTCACCGGCCTGCTGACGGACGGACCCGAACCGGTCCGGGCCGCACTCGCCGGTGTGCTCGCCGCCCCCGGCACCGCCCCGTGCGCCGCCCTCCGCCGCGAGCTGCGCGAGTTCCTCCTCGCCCACGAGCAGGACCCCGCCGTCCTCGACGCCCTGCTGCACGCGGCCCCCCGGTGCACCGGTGACGACCTGCGCGGCCTCGTCCACCGCCTGGGCGTCCTGCTGGTCCGCACGCCGTCCGGCGCCGTCCGCTTCGACCGCGGCCTGGTCGACCTCTCCCGCCACACCCCCGGCTTCGCGGTCCGGGTGACCGGCTGGCTCACCGACGCTCCGCAGGAGTGGGCCGCGCTGGTGGGCCCCAGCGCACGCCGGACGATCGAGAACCTGGCGGGCGTCCGGGTGCCCGCGTGACCGCGCCCGACCGGCGCGGCGTGCGCCGGATCACAGGCCCCATGCCGATGCGGGCGCCAGGCGCCCGGCATGGCACCCTTAGACCTGCGTAAGAGGCAACCGGGAAAACCACGGACACGGGTTCGACGTCGACTTCGCCCTGACTTCGGTTCGGCTTCGGCTTCGGCTCAGACGAGCTTGCGACAAGGAGCAGACACAGTGCAGCGCTGGCGTGGCTTGGAGGACATCCCCGAGGACTGGGGGCGCAGCGTCGTCACCATCGGTTCCTACGACGGTGTCCACCGCGGTCACCAGCTGATCATCAAGCACGCCGTGGACCGCGCCCGCGAGCTGGACGTACCGGCCGTCGTCGTCACCTTCGACCCGCACCCCAGCGAGGTCGTCCGCCCCGGCAGCCACCCGCCGTTGCTCGCCCCGCACCACCGCCGCGCCGAACTGATGGCGGACCTGGGCGTGGACGCCGTCCTCATCCTCCCCTTCACCGCGGAGTTCTCGAAGCTGTCCCCGGCCGACTTCGTCGTCAAGGTCCTGGTGGACAAGCTGCACGCCAAGGCGGTCGTCGAGGGCCCCAACTTCCGCTTCGGCCACAAGGCGGCGGGCAACGTGGGGTTCCTCACCGACCAGGGCAAGATCTACGACTTCGAGGTCGACGTCGTCGACCTGTACGTCACCGGCGAGGCGGGCGGCGGCCAGCCCTTCTCCTCGACCCTGACCCGGCGCCTGGTCGGCGAGGGCGACGTCGCGGGCGCCGCCGAGATCCTCGGGCGTCCGCACCGCGTCGAGGGCGTCGTCGTGCGCGGCGCCCAGCGCGGCCGCGAGCTCGGCTTCCCGACGGCCAACGTCGAGACGCTGCCGCACACCGCGATCCCGGCCGACGGCGTCTACGCCGGCTGGCTGCACACCCAGGGCGAGGCGATGCCGGCCGCGATCTCCGTCGGCACCAACCCGCAGTTCGAGGGCACCGAGCGGACGGTGGAGGCGTACGCCATCGACCGCGTGGGCCTCGACCTGTACGGGCTGCACGTCGCCGTGGACTTCCTGGCCTACGTCCGCGGCCAGGCCAGGTTCGAGACGCTGGACGCGCTGATGGAGCAGATGGCCGACGACGTCAAGCGCTGCCGGGAGCTGGTGGCCGGGGCGGAGGCGTAGGCCCCGGGTTCCCCCCGGGCGCCGGGCCGGTCGCCGGCGTCCGCGGCGGGCGTGCGGGCGCGAGGGCCGGGTCCTCCTGGGGCCGCGCCCAGTGGCACGCCACCTGCGCCGTGCCGTCGCCGCGCGGGATCCCCGGGTCCCGGTTCCGGCACGCGTCCGCCACACCGGCCCGTTCCGCCTCCCCGGCCGCCAGCACCTGGCAGCGGGCGTGGAAACGGCAGCCGGTGGGGATGCGGGCAGGGTCCGGCGGCTCGCCCGAGAGCACCACCGGCTCGCCCGGCGCCTCCGGCAGGACCGACAGCAGGGCCCGCGTGTACGGGTGCCGCGGCGCCGTCAGGACCTGCTCCACCCCGCCCGTCTCCACGATCCTGCCCAGATACATCACCGCCACCCGGTCGGCGATGTTCCAGGCCAGCCCCAGGTCGTGCGTCACCACCAGCGCGGACAGGCCCAACTCGGCGCGCAGCCGCAGCAGCAGGGCCAGGATCTCGCCGCGCACGGAGGCGTCCAGGGAGGCCACCGGCTCGTCGGCGACGAGCAGCTCGGGCCGCAGCACCAGCGCTCCCGCGATCACCACGCGCTGCCGCTGCCCGCCGGACAGCTCGTGCGGGTACCGCAGGAAGAAGCGCTCCGCAGGCCGTAGCCCCGCCCGGGACAGCGCCCCGGCGACCGCCGCCCGCTCGTCGCCGCCGCACCGGTGGATGCGCAGTCCCTCGGCCACCGCGTCGTACACCGTGTGCCGCGGGTTGAGCGAGCCGCTCGGGTCCTGAAGCACCAGCTGGACGCGCCGCCGGTACGCCTTCAGGGCCCGGCCCGAGTAGCCCAGCGGCCGGCCGCCGAAGGTGACGCGCCCCGCGGTCGGCTTCACCAGTCCCAGCAGACAGCGGGCCAGCGTCGTCTTGCCGCAGCCGGACTCGCCGACCAGCGCGACGATCTCGCCGGGGCCGATGCCGAGGTCGACGCCGTCCACCGCGCGCGCCCGGGGCGCCCCGGACCGGCCGGGGAAGGCGACGTGGAGGCCCTCGGCGCGCAGCAGGGCGGAGTCCGGGACGGTGGGGGGCGTGGTCATGAGGTGCTGCGCCTCGCTTTCTCCAGGGGCTCGGGGTGCGGAGGAGGTGCCTGGCCTTCGGGAGCCGTGGCCGTACCGGACCCGGCCGGGCCGTCCGCCGCCACGTGCACGCATGCCGCCCGCCGCCCCTGCTCCCACTCCCGCAGCGGCTGGTCTTCGATGGCGCACGACTCAAGTGCCGCCGGGCAGCGCGGATGGAACGGGCACCCGGACGGCACCGCCGACGGATCGGGCGGGTCACCGGCCAGGCCGCGCGGGGCGAACCGGGAGGCCGGGTCGCCGATGCGGGGGAACGCCGCCGACAGCGCCTGGGCGTAGGGATGGCGGGCGTCCTCGTACACCTGCCCGGCAGGCCCCTCCTCGACCAGCCGGCCCGCGTACATCACCGCCAGCCGGTCGCAGGTGTCGGCGAGCACCGCCAGATCGTGGCTGATCATGATGAGCCCGAGATCCTGCTCGGCGACGAGCCGCCCGATCAGCCGCAGGATCTGGGCCTGGATCATCACATCCAGCGCGGTGGTCGGCTCGTCGGCGATGACCAGCCGCGGGTCGCAGGCCAGCGCCATGGCGATCATGACCCGCTGCCGCTGCCCGCCGGAGAGTTCGTGCGGATGGGCGCCCGCCCGCTCGGCGGGCAGCCCGACGTGTTCCAGCAGCTCACCGGCGCGCCGCCGGGCCGCCGCCGGGGTTGCCCCGCGGTGCAGCAGGACCGGCTCGGCGATCTGGTCGCCGACGCGGTGCACCGGGTTGAGGGAGTGCATCGCGCCCTGGAAGACGATCGAGGCCCCGGCCCAGCGCACCGCCCGTACCCGGCCCCACCGCATCGTCAGCACGTCCTCGCCGTCGATCAGCACCTCGCCGCCGATCCGGGTGCCGGCCGGCAGCAGCCGCAGCAGGGCCAGCGCCAGCGTGGACTTGCCGCACCCGGACTCCCCGGCCAGGCCCAGCTTCCGGCCGGCGTCCAGCCGCAGGTCCACGCCGCGCACGGCGGCGGCCCCGCCGGGGTACGTCACCGTCAGGTTCCGGACGTCGAGCAGGCTCAACGGGCCACCCCCAGCCTGGGGTCGAGGACGGACTCCACGGCCCGCCCGCACAGCGTGAACGCCAGCGCGACCACGGCGATCGCGACGCCGGGCGGCACCAGATACCACCAGTGCCCGGCGCTGACCGCGCCCGCCTCCCGGGCGTCCTGGAGCAGCCCGCCCCACGACACGACCGTCGGGTCGCCGAGGCCGAGGAAGGCGAGCGTCGACTCGGCGAGGATGGCCGCCGAGATCACCAGGGTCGTCTGGGCCAGCACCAGCGGCATGACGTTCGGCAGGACGTGCCGGCTCATCAGGTGCCAGTGCCCGCCGCCCAGCGCCCTGGCGCGTTCGATGTACGGCCGGGTCTCCACCGCCAGCGTCTGCGCGCGCACCAGCCGGGCCGTCGTCGGCCAGGTGGCCACGCCGATCGCCACGACGATCGTGGTGAGCGACCGGGACATCACGGTGGCCAGCGCGATCGCCAGGACCAGCGTCGGCATCACCAGGAACCAGTCGGTGATCCGCATCATCACCGTCGCGTACCAGCCCCGGAAGTGCCCGGCCGTGATCCCGATCAGCGTGCCGATCGCCACCGACAGCACGGCGGCGAGCAGCCCCACCAGCAGGGACACGCGCGCTCCCCACACCAGCAGACCGAGCAGGCTCCGCCCGAACCGGTCGGTGCCGAGCGGGAATTCGGCGCTCGGGGCCTGCAGCGGGCGGCCCGGTGCGTCGGCGACGCCGCTCGCGTCGGAGCCGGCGAGCAGCGGGGCGCCCAGCGCCGCCAGCGCGAACAGCGTCAGCACCGCCAGCCCGAACACGCCGGTCCGGTGGGTGCGGTACTGCCGCCAGAAGCGGGCGGCTGAGGCGCGGCGCCGCCGCCGGGCCAGCGCCCGGGGGCTCACCGCCGTATCGGTCGTGGTCATCGGCCCACCCGGGGATCGAGCAGCGGATAGATCAGGTCGGCGAGCGTGTTCATAAGGATCACCGCGGCGGCGAACACGAAGAACAGCCCCTGGACCAGCGGCAGATCGGGCACGCTCAGCGCCTGGTAGAACAGCCCGCCCAGGCCCGGCCAGGAGAAGACGGTCTCCACCAGGATCACGCCGGCCACGGTCCGGCCGAGGTTGACGAAGATCAGCGTCACCGTCGGCAGCATCGCGTTGGGCACCGCGTGCCGCCGTCGCACCAGGTCGTCGCGCAGCCCCTTGGCCCGTGCGGTCGTCAGATAGTCGCTGCCCATCTCGTCCAGCAGCGCGGACCGGGTGACCAGCATCGTCTGCCCGTACTCCACGGCCACCAGTGTCAGCACCGGCAGCACCAGGTGGTGGGCGACATCCACGACGTACCCGAAACCCTCCTCGCCGCCCGACTCCATGCCACCGGTGGGGAACAGCCCGGGCAGCGGGCCGGCGCCCACCGACAGCGTGATGATCAGCAGCAGCCCCAGCCAGAACGACGGGACGGAGTACAGCGTCAGCGCCAGGCCGGTGTGCAGCCGGTCGCCCGGCCGCCCGTGCCGCCACGCCGCACGCGTGCCGAGGAAGATCCCGAGCGCGGTGTACAGCACGAAGGCGGTGCCGGTGAGCAGCAGCGTGTTGGGCAGCGCCTCGGCGATCTTGTCGATGACCGGGGCGCGGAACTGGTACGACGTCCCCAGATCGCCGGTGAGCGCCTTCCCGCAGTAGTCGGTGAACTGCTGCCACAGCGGCAGGTCCAGCCCGAACTCCCGCCGGTACGCGGCGAGCTGCCCGGCCGACACCTGACGGCCGCCGGTCATGTACTTCACCGGGTCGCCGGGGATCAGCCGGAAGAGGAAGAAGCTGGTGACGAGGACGGCGAGCAGCGACACGGCGGCACCGGCCACCTTGCCCGCCAGGTACCGGGGATATCCGCCGCGGCTGCCCCGGGACCGCCGGGCGGCACCCGCCCCGTTCCGGTGCTCGTCGGTGAGTACGGGCGTGGCGTCGGTGGTCATCCGGACCCGCGCCTATTCGCGGTCGTCGGCGGTGGCCCGGCGGCGCAGCGCCACGAACACCCCGAGCCCCGCGAGGACGACGGCACCCGCGACGATCCCGGCCACGACGCCGACGGGCGGCGAACTCCCGGACGGCTCACCGGAGTCGGCGGCCGGCACCGCCGACCACCAGCTCCAGTAGCCGTCCTGGCCGTAGATGTTGCCCGCTTTCGCCGGCATGGTCGTGAGCGACTCGACCTGGTCCGTGCGGTAGGCCTCGACCGCGTTCGGGTACGCCATGACGTTCATGTATCCGAGGTCGTACAGCCGCGACTGGAGCCGCTTGACGAGGTCCGCCCGCCGGTCCGGGTCGTACTCGGCGAGCTGCTGCGCGTACAGCTCGTCGTACGACCTGTCGCAGATGAAGTTGTCGGTCGCGCCCGTCTCCTCCGGGGTGGCCGGGAGCGCCGCGCACGTGTGGATGGACAGGACGAAGTCGGGGTCGGGGTTGACGGACCAGCCGTCGAAGGCGAGGTCGTACTCCCCGGCGAGCCATGGGTCGGTCACGTTGTCCAGGCAGTTGAGGGTCACGCCGATGCCGAGGTCGCCCCACCACTCCTTGAGGTACTGCCCGATCGCCTTGTCGTTCGGGTCGGTGGCGTGGCACAGGACGCGGTAGGTGATGGGCTTGCCGTCCTTGCCGAGCCGTCTGCCGTCCCCGTCGGTGCGGTAGCCGGCCTCGTCGAGCAGCCGGGCCGCCTCCTTCGGGTCGTAGGACAGCTCCTGGTCCGCCGACGGCCGCCAGAAGTACTGCGAGAAGCGGGGCGGGAGGTAGCCCTCGCCCTCGACGGCGTGGCCCTGGAACACCGTGTCGACGATGGTCTTCCGGTCGACCGCCCGGAACAGGGCGTGCCGGACCCGCTGGTCCAGCAGCGAGGGGTGGCCGTCGCCGAACCTCTTCCCGTCCTTCGCGCGCGCCCCGGGGTTGGTGGCGAGGGCGTAGAAGCGGCGGCCGGGCGCGTCGTTGACCCGGACGTCCTCCTGCCGCCCGAGCGCCTTCGCCTGGGCGGGCGTCAGCCCCGACACGAAGGACACCTCGCCCTTCTGCAACGCCGCGACGGCCGCGTCGCCGTCCTTGTAGTACTTGAAGACCAGCTCGTCGAACTTCGGTGCGCCGCGCCAGAAGTCCTTGTTCGCCTTCAGCCGCACATGGCTGTCGGGCTTGTAGTCGGTCAGCACGAACGGCCCGTTGCCCACGACCGGGAACCGCTTGTCGTTGTTGAACTTCGCGAAGTCGTCGACCTTCTCCCAGACGTGCCGGGGCACGATCGGCACGTCCAGCGCGGTCATCGTGGCCTGCGGCTTCTTCAGCTCGATGACCAGCTCGGTGGGGCTCGGCGCGGTGACCTCGCGGAAGTTGCCGACGAAGCTGCCGTTGGCGGTGGCGGCGCCGTCGTCGGTCATCATCTTGTTGAACGTCCACGCCGCGTCCTCGGCCGTGGCCTGTCTGCCGTCCGACCACTTCGAGTCCGTACGGATGGTGTACGTCCAGGTCAGCTTGTCGGGCGACGACTTCCACCCGGTGGCCAGGCCCGGGATGACGTGGTTGTCCTCGGGGTCGTAGTTGGTCAGGTACTCGTACATCAGCCGGTGCATGCTGGTGCTGACCAGGCGGACCGCCAGGAACGGCGACAGCGAGTCGACGCTCTGGGCCACCGCGACCGTGAGCACCTTCTTGCCGTCGTCGGCCGCACGGGCCTGCTGCGGCGCCGGGTTGAGCGGGGACGCGAGCGCGGCGGTGAGCGTGAGCGCCGCCGCGCCGGCAGCCAGGGCGAGGAACCGGACGGGGAAGGGGGGCCTGCCGTACTGATCGGGTGTGTCCATGGTCGCTGACCTCGCGTCATCGCTCGGACGAGTGGGACGGAGTAGAACGAGTGGGATGAGTGGGGCAGGTAGGACGGGCTGATCAGTGGGTGGGGTGGGGTGGGGTGGGGTGGGACAGGTGTACCAGCGGCGTCTGAGGCCGTCAACGGTGTGTGCACCCCTTGTGGCCTGCGGAAATGCCGAACTGGCGAGCGATCTGTGCTCATTGGTCGAGACCGGTGACGCGGTGCTGGCAAGGGCGTGGCGGTGGCCGTCGGCCGCAGAACGCGGCGAGGCCCGCGCCGGGGGCGCGGGCCTCGTTACGGGGCGGACGGGGCTGCGGATGGAGCGGTGTACGACGGGTGGAGCGGTATACGTCTGAGGGCGGTGTACCGCTGAGGGTGGCTTACGGCTGAGGGGGCGGCGGGGTCTGGCTGCCGGGCTGGCCGGGCTGGCCCTGCTGACCGGGTTGCCCGGGCTGGCCCGGCTGTTGCGGGTAGCCGTAGCCGTAGCCGTGGCCGGGCTGTGGCGGCTGCCCGTGCTGTCCCTGCTGCGGGTACGGCGGTTGACCGGGCTGGGGGTAGGGCCGGCCGGGGTGCGGGGCCTGCTGGGGCGGTTGGCCGTAGGGCGCCGGCTGGCCCGGCTGCCCGGGTTGGCCGGGCTGCTGAGGCGGCATGCCCTGTCCCGGCATGCCCTGTCCCGGCATGGGCTGGCCGGGGATCGGCTGGCCCGGCATCGGCGGGGCGGCGACCGGCGGCGGGTTGCCGTCGGACGTCCACAGGCCGTGCATCTGCTGGTGGCGCGTGAAGTCCTCGGCGACCAGGGCCGCGAGGTTGAAGTACGCCTCTCGCACCTTCGGCCGCATCATGTCGAGGTCGACCTCCGCACCGGCGGCCAGGTGCTCGTCGAACGGCACGACGACGACACCCCGGCACCGGGTCTGGAAGTGGGCGACGATGTCCTCGACCTTGATCATTTTCCCGGTCTCGCGGACACCGGAGATCACGGTGAGGGACCGGGCGACGAGATCGGCGTACCCGTGTGCGGACAGCCAGTCCAGCGTCGTACTGGCACTGCTCGCACCGTCCACGGACGGCGTCGAGATGATGATGAGCTGGTCGGCGAGGTCGAGCACGCCGCGCATGGCGCTGTAGAGCAGACCGGTGCCCGAGTCGGTCAGGATGATCGGGTACTGCTGGCCCAGTACGTCGATCGCCCGCCGGTAGTCCTCGTCGTTGAACGTCGTGGACACGGCCGGGTCGACGTCGTTGGCGATGATCTCCAGCCCGGACGGCGCCTGTGAAGTGAAGCGCCGGATGTCCATGTACGAGTTGAGGTACGGGATCGCCTGGACGAGGTCGCGGATGGTGGCGCCGGTCTCGCGCCGCACGCGGCGTCCGAGGGTACCGGCGTCCGGGTTGGCGTCGATCGCGAGGATCTTGTCCTGCCGCTCGGTGGCGAGCGTGGAACCGAGGGCGGTGGTGGTCGTGGTCTTGCCGACGCCGCCCTTGAGGCTGATGACGGCGATGCGGTAGCAGGACAGCACCGGCGTGCGGATCAGCTCCAACTTCCGCTGCCGCTCGGCCTCTTCCTTCTTCCCGCCCAGCTTGAACCGGCCGCCGCCGGCCGCCGGGCGGCTGCTCTTCGCCTTCTGCTTCCTGTTGATCAGCCGGTCGGAGGACAGCTCGACGGCCGCGGTGTAACCGAGCGGCGCGGCCCCCGGGTTGGTCGGCTGCCGCTGGTCGTGCTGCATGGGCTGGGGCCAGGCGGCGCCGGTACGGGGGTCGACGGGCGGAACCGCCTGGTGCGGCTGAGGGTAGGGCGCCTGCGGGGGCTGCTGGCCCTGCGGCGGCTGTGGTGCCTGTGGTGCCTGGGGGCCGTGCTGGCCCTGCGGCGCCTGCGGAGGCAGGGGTTGCTGGCCGGGGCCCTGGGGTGCGTGCGGCGGCGTCTGCGCACCGGGCTGGGGGGCGGGCGGCTGGGGGAAGCCGTAACCGCCCTGGGCGTCGGGGGTGCCCGGCGTCGGTACGCCCGGCTGCGGGAAGCCGTATCCGTGGGCCGGGTTGGGTGCGGAGGCGGGATCGGCACCAGGGTGCTGCGCGGGAGGCTGAGGTGCCGGGGGCTGGGCAGCCGGGGGCTGCTGCGCTTGGGGCTGCTGCGCCTGGGGCTGTGGAGCCGCCGGGGGCGCGGCGTTGGGCGGCGGGAAGCCGTAGCCGTGCTGCGGCGCGGGCGGCGCGGACGCCGGGTTCTGCGGCGGAGGAGCCGACGGATGCCACGCGGCGGGCGCGGGCTGCGGCGCCTGCGGCTGGAAGGGCGGCTGCGGTTGCTGCGGTTGCTGCGGAGGCACCGGCGGCTGCTGCGGGGCGGCCGACGGCTGCGGCTGCGCGGGCCACTGGTCCGCCGGTGCGGGAGCGGCGGGCTGATACGACGGCGGCAGCGGCGGCACCGCGGCCTGCGGCGCCGACGAGGGAGCCCAGGCGGGCGGCGCATCCGCCGGGGCACCGGCGGTGGCGGCGTCCTGGGGCGCGGGCGACTGCGGGGCGGCGTCCTGCGGGGTGGCGTTCTGCGGGGCGGCGTCCTGCGGGGCATCGGCCACGGGGGAGGCACCGGCGGACGCGTCGTCGGCCTCGGTGGCCCGGCGCTCGGCGACGCCGTCGGCGCCCTCACCCGACGGAGACACGGCAGGCTCGGCCTCCGCGGGGCTGTTCCCGGCCTCCGCGGAACCGTCCTGCGGCGCGCCGTCCTGCGCGGAACCGTCCTGCGCGGAACCGTCCTGCGCGGAACCGGCCTGCACGGAACCGTCCTGCGCGGAACCGTCCTGCGCGGAACCGGCCTCCCCAGAGGCGTCCTCTGTGGAACCGTCCTGCGCCGACTCGGCGTTCCCCTCGTCCGCCGCGACCCCGTCGGCAGAGGCCGCAGCGGCCACGTCGTCACCGGGTCCGGCCTCGGCGAGGGGCGCCGCGACGGGCGACCCGTCCTCATCGTCCTCACGCGCGACACCCGCGCCCGCACCGTCGGACGCGTCCACGTCCGGGTCCGCACCAGGGGCGCTGCCACCCAGCCGGCTGCCGTCGGTGTCGGTATCGGCGTCGCGGTCGCCGTCGGCGTCAGCACCCGGCGCCGCCGCCGTGTCCTGCTCGCCGGCGCCACCGGCCGCTGCTTCGGCCTGGGCTTCGGCCGCGGCGCGCTCTGCGATCTCCCGCTTCAGCGCAACGGCGGAGAAGCGCATGGTGGCACCGCTCTCCAGGTCGCCGTTGTCGGCTCCCCGCTCCTCGGTGGCCTCCTGCGCGGCCGTGCCGCCCACGGACGACGCGGTCGCGCCCGCGTCGTCCGGGACCGCGCCCTCCGCGGGCCTCTGCGCCTCCTCGCCGGCAGCGGCAGCCGGCCTCTGCAGCGGGAACCCGTCCACCGACGGGCTCGGCGCGACGGGGGGAGGAGGCGGCGTGACGGGCGGAGTGGCCGGCGCGGCCGGCGGAGGCGTGAACTGCGGCTCGAACCCACTGTCGGCAGGGAGCCCGGGCACCTCGGGAGACCCGCCACCCTGCCCTGTACCGCCACCCGCGTTCTGCGTGTACCAGGCGGGCGGCGCGTAGTCGATGGTGAACTCGCCGGTCGCCTCGACGGCCGACTCCGCGTCGGGTTGGTCATCACCGGGTGTCGCCCAGCCCCCGCGGATCCCGTCCCGATCGCTGCTCACAGTTCCTCCTGGTGTGGTCGAGCACCCTCAAGCCGTGCCGGGGCGACCGTTTCTCGTCATCCGAAGTTGTTCGAGGCCGTTCGAGGTCGCTGCGAGGCCGTCCGCTTCACGGTCGACCGGCCCACCGACTCCCCCTGGGACGCCGGCGCCCGGTCCACGGGTTCAGGCGTCGCGCCCGTTCCCAGCCTAATCACCATCACCGGCACCCCGGCAGGCCCGTCCACCGCTCGCTGCACGTCCGCTGCGTCACAATCCGCACAGCGACGCCACTCCCGACGCTCGGTGGCGGGCAAAGACCGGACAAAGGGCCGGACAAAGGGCCGGACAACGGACCGGACGAGGACCGGACGAGGACCGGACGAGGACCGGACGAAGACTACAGAGACCGGACGCAGGCTGGACAGAGAACAGCGGCCCTCCCCAAGTCCAAAAGTCCAAGTCCCCCGAACAAGGCGCAATCCGCCGGGCTCCCTGCTCGACCGAGGCCGGCCGGCCGCGGTGTCAGTCCATCCGTCGCGGCGTACCCAGCAGCCCGATCTCCGCATCGGTCGGCTGCGTCATCACATACTGCCGGTCGCGGTCGGCGCACCAGAGGGTGACGCCGTCGGCGAGGGTCGGCAGCGAGTCCACGTCACCTCTGGGCAGCGCCATCGTCCGGCCCAGCTCCGCGGCCTCGTCCGGCGATATCCGCTGTACGCCCACGAGTCGCGCCTGCCGCACCAACCGAGGGGCCACCGGACTGAGATACGGCAGCAGCGTCAGCACCGACCGCCACGGCCCGGAGACCACCCGGCCACGCGGCGGCCGCATACCGCAGTCCCGCACGACCAGCACCGGGGTGCCGGCGGAGGCGCCCAACGGCGGGACCCGTCCCACGTCGTAGACTGCGAGCCCGTTCTGTCCGCCGCCCATCGCGTGCACCATCTGCGACCAGGCGTGCGCCCGCCCGGTCTCCACGGCCACCCGCGCGCCGGTCGCCGCGGCCCGCAGCGCGAACACCTGGGCCGTCCACAGACCGCCGATGAGCACGACCTCGTACGGCGTGGGCCGGTTGAGCCCCAGCACGGCGGGCTGCCCCTCGGCGTCCACGCCGATGACGACGCCGTCGTCCCCGATGGGCAGCGTCAGCGTGTCCAGCTCGTCCGCGGAGAGCGTGTGCCGTCCGTGGCGCGGGCCGATCAGGCCGAAGCCGGTGCGCAGCAGGCCGTGGGCCCGCCGGCCGGCCGACTGCGGTTCCCCGGCGCCGTCCGGCTGTGCGCCCCCCGGCGCGGGCGAAGCCCCCGGCGCGGCTGCCGCGCCCGGCCCGTCGGCGTTCCGCGTCGTCATGGCCGTCATCGAACACCTCCGAGGGGCAAAGTGGCGAGCACGCCGGGCAGTTGCTCCCGGTCGAGCCGGGTCAGCGCCGCGCCCGCCGCACGGGCGGCGCCCTCCAGCGCACGCCGCGCCGCGGTCAGTTCCTCGGCGCTGCGCCCGGTGACCCGCAGATGACCGCGCAGCGCCAGCTCCGGCCCGTCCCCGCGCGCGAGGGTGAGACTGACGGTGGTGGCGAGCGCGGGTATCGCCGTGATCAGCGCGACGAACTGGGGCAGTGAGGTTCCGCGGTCGCCGCCCAGTGGGGGCCATCTGCGGATCCAGTACGCCGTGTGCCTGCGGTTGTCGCAGCGCCAGCTCCGGCCGGACTCCTCGGTGCGCCGCTCCTGCCGCTCCGCCCGTCCGGCCCCGGCCGTCACCAGCGGGTTGGCGCAGGCCGATGTGGCGATGGCCGAGGTCAGCTCCTCCTCGTCGAGCACCGTGGCCCGGAACCCGGCG
This sequence comes from Streptomyces hamibioticus, assembly GCF_047946815.1. Lineage (NCBI taxonomy): Bacteria > Bacillati > Actinomycetota > Actinomycetes > Kitasatosporales > Streptomycetaceae > Streptomyces > Streptomyces hamibioticus. The sequence goes on along the minus strand of NZ_JBKKQY010000001.1, from coordinate 1,991,475 downwards.
CCGGTGAGCCGGCTGACCAGGTGGTCGGCGACGCGCACGACGCACTTCTGCGCGCCGACGAGGCCACCGCCGCGGGCCGCCACGGCCTCCGGGCACAGCTCCGGTACGAGCTTCAGCGCGATCCACGTGATGCGTACCGCGGGAGCGCCGGTCTGCTCCTGCAGCGGCGCGTAATTGCTGACGGCGACCGACTGACGCGGCAGATGCAGTGCGGGCGCGGGCTGCGTGTGCAGCACGACCTGCGCCGACTCCAGGCGGATTCCGTCCACTTCGAGGGCGTCCCGCACCAGGGACAGCGGCAGCGGTCGCCGGCTCCGCTCGGCACGCAGGGCGGTGGCGTCGGCCTCCACCTGCACCACGGCGGTGACGAAGGTCCCGTCTCCGACGATTCCGACGGGCCGCCGCTCCCGGCCGCCGTACGCATAGGTGCGCAGGCTCGGATCGCACTCCACGGCCGGGGCGAGTCCCGGTTCGGTGCCGGGCGGGATCATCAGCTCCGCGGCGTGCTTCTGCCGGGCGCGCAGGGCGCGTGCCGTGGCGACCCACTCGGGCAGGGAGCGGCCCCGGCGGCGTACGAAGGCCAGCAGGACCAGCACGACGGCGACGACGCCGGCCACCGCCAGCGCCACGGTGCCGACCGCCCAGCCGACGAGGAGGACGGCGGCCGCGAGCTCCGGCAGGACGATCCGTTGCAGCCGGAACGACCCCGGCCGGCCCGCACGCACCTTGAGATGGAGGCCGCCCCGCGCGGACGGCTGTCGCGTCGCACGCGAACCGGGCTCGGCGGAGCCGCGCGCCCGGGTCCGGTCACGGCGCGAGGTCCGCGTTCCGGAAGCCATCACTCCATCCCCCCAATTTGCTCACACCTCGCTGGAATTCCAGCACAGACACCAGGCCGCACAGGGCCCAGGCACCCTACCCGCTCCTCCAGCCGCTCCTCACACCAGGCATAGTAGGGGCCGCGTCTGACATCGGCGGGCGGGGAACGGCGACCCTCGGCGTCGCCCGGGCGAACCCAGGCGAACCCAGGCGGACCCAGGCGGACCCAGGCGGACACGGCGGGACACGGCGGGACACGGGGAGAGACACGCACCAATGGCATCTCGGCGGGATCAGCTCAACGCCTACACCTTCGCGAAGCGCCGCTTGCTCGCTGCCTTCGTCCAGTCGTTCCCACAGGGCTCGGAGGAAGGGGCCCCGCGCCCCCTGCGCGGCGTCGTGCCCGGCCTGGTCATCGGCGTGATCATCATGGCGGTCTTCGGGGCCTGGGGCATGTTCAAGCCCACCGCGCCCAAGGGCTGGGACACCCCGAACGAGAAGGTGATCATCGCCAGCAAGTCGACCACCCGGTACGTCGTCCTGAAGACCGGCGACGAGGTCCAGCTCCATCCGGTGCTCAACATGGCGTCGGCCAAGCTCCTCCTCGCCCCCAACAAGGGGGACGTCGTCACCGTCAGCGAGTCGGTCCTCGACAGCGGCAAGATCCCGCACGGCGTCACCATCGGCATCCCCTACGCGCCCGACCGCCTGCCCTCCGCGAAGGAGGCGGGCTCCGCCAAGCGGTGGGTCGTCTGCGAACGCCCGAGCGCCGGCGGCCGGTCCGTCCAGAAGGCCGCGCTGGTCCTCGCCGACCGCGAGCGGAAACTGACCGACGGCAAACAGAAGCTGACCGGCGGCGAACTGCTCTACGTCGCCGACCCCGCCGGTAAGCGCTACGTCGTCGACGCGGGCGGCACGGCGTACCGGATCGACGAACTGGACACCGGCTCCGACCTGGAACTGCTGCTGCGCACCGTCGTCGGCTCCGGTCGCGAGCCCCAGCGGGTGTCCCGCGAGTGGCTCGCGACCCTCCACCAGGGCGACCCCGTCACCTTCCCGGAGATCGAGGGCACGCCCGGCGCGCCCGCGAACGCCCCCGGCCAGCTCGACGAGTCGGCCGACAAGGTCGGCACCGTGCTCAAGGCGTTCGACAACAACAAGGAGCAGTACTACGTCGTACTGCCCGACCGGGTCGCACCGGTCTCCGCCTTCGTCGCCCAGCTGCTGCTGTTCAGCAAGGACCTGGCCCAGGTCGGCCAGGCCGGCCAGGCGCTGGAGACGAGCCCCGGCGCGATCGTCCCGGGCAAGCCCTTCGGCACCGAGTACGACTGGCAGGCCGGCACCCCCCGGGCGGTCAACGAGGCCTCGGCCGCCAAGGGCAGCCGCAACACGGTCTGCAACGTCCTGCGCGGCGTCGGCGGCAAGGGCACCACCACCCTCAGCACCTGGGCGGGCACCGACTTCCCGGCCGATCTCCCCGCCGGGTCCTCCAGCGCGTACGTCACCCCCGGCTCCGGCCAGCTCTACCGCCAGTTCAAGGGCACGCAGACCAAGGCGGGCCCGGTCTTCCTGGTCACCGACACCGGCCTGCGCTACGTCCTGCAGTCCAACGCGGACAGCGCCACCGACGACGCCGGGATCGGCATGTCGCAGAAGGAGCGCAAGGAGCTGGAGCAGGAGGCCCAGCAGGCCCAGACGCGCCTCGGCTACGCCGACGTGGACCCCGCGCCGATCCCCGCCGCCTGGTCCGCGTTCCTCCCCACCGGGCCCCGTCTGTCCACGGCTGCCGCACGCCAGCCGCAGGGCTCGTAGCGGGAGGCACCCCATGCGACGCAGGAACCTCCTCATCCGCCCGGCGGCCCTCGCCGTCGCCCTGCTCACGGCTCCCCTGACCCTCGCACCCCCGGCCGCCGCGGACGACTCCTTCTCCGACCAGTGCGAATACCCCAACGACCGCTACCCGGGACGCCCCTGGGCCCTCCAGCGGGTCCAGCTCGACGAGCTGTGGAGCCAGTCCAAGGGCAAGGGAGTACGGGTCGCCGTCATCGACACCGGCGTCGACGTGAAGAACCCGCAGCTGAAGGGTGCGGTGGACGTCAAGAGCGGCCGCAACTTCCTGCCCAAGGGCCTGAAGGACGAGAACGGCGACCCGATCGAGCGGGGCAGCGAGAACGGCACCACCGACACCGTGGGCCACGGCACCAAGGTCGCCGGCATCATCGCCGCCCGGCCGGACGACAAGACCGGCTTCGTGGGCCTGGCACCCGAGGCGACCATCATCCCGATCCAGCAGAACGACGCGGAGGGCAACGGCGACACCGGGACCCTCGCCGCCGCGATCCGCTACGCCGTCCGGGCGGACGCGGACGTCATCAACATCTCCCAGGACACGGCGGACGCCGCCACACCGGACCCGGACCTGAAAGCGGCCGTCGACGAGGCCCTCGCCCAGGAGATCGTCGTCGTCGCATCGGCGGGCAACGACGGACTCGGCGGCAACGTGAAGAAGACGTACCCCGCCTCCTACAAGGGCGTCCTCGCCGTCGCCGCCTCCGACCGCAACAACGAGCGCGCCTCCTTCTCCCAGTCCGGCGACTTCGTCGACGTGGCGGCACCGGGCGTCGACATCATCTCGACCGTTCCCCGGGGAGGACACTGCTCCGACAACGGTACGAGCTTCTCCGCGCCGTACGTCGCGGGCGTCGCGGCGCTCATCAAGGCGAAGCACCGCGACTGGACCCAGCGCCAGATCGTCGCCCAGATCGAGCAGACCGCGGAACGCACCATCGCCGGCCGCGACCGCCTGGTCGGCTGGGGCGTGGTGGACCCGGTCCGCGCTCTGACGGAGGACGGCCGGCCGATCGAGTCGCCACGGCCCCAGGAAGGCCTGGCCAGGGCCGAGGCACCCGCCGCGGCCGAACTCCCGCTCGGCGAAACGGCGGACGAACGCAACGCACGCCTCGCCACCTACGTGGCCGTCGGCGCGGCGGTCCTGGTGGCGGGCCTCGGCGGCGCCGCGGTGGCGGTCCGGGACGCGCGCAGGAGGGGCCGTGCGGCGGACGTTCGCAGTGGCCACTCTGCAATGTGACAACAATCGCTCGATACGCCGGGAGCGCCTGGGATACGTGCCGACGGCGTGAAGATGCGGGCCATGCGTGCCGATCGGCAGCAGTGCTGTTGCACAGGGCAGTTGGGGCTGTCGGTGTCAGTCACTAAAGTGGTGCTGTGGTGGTCATGATCGCAGGAGCGACGTGATCCGCCTGGCGACTTGCGCAGGCAGACCGGCCGCAGCACGGGGAAACGGGGAGGGACAGCAGCATGCTTCCTGCAGACGGGGGCGGAGGCGCCGCGGACGTGCGCCGCGGCGTGATGGCGCTGTCGAAGTTCAAGAAGCGCATCGACGACCTGCTCACCACCTTCGAGGAGTCGGCGGGTGGCCCGTCCAAGGTCGGGACCCACAGCCTGCCGGAAACCGCCTTCGGCAGTGGCGCGTTCCCGGAGGGCACGATGCTGCACCGGGAGTACGAGCGCGTCCACGAACGGATCACGGCGCTCTCCAAGTCGCTGGGGCTCCAGCTCGAGGCCATGCGGATCGCCGTCCACGGCGTGGACGTCACCTTCGACAACCTCGAGGAAGAGCAGCGGTACCGGTTCCACCAGATCCGGACGATGGTCAACCAGGCCCGTGAAGAGATGCTGGAGCAGCACAACAAGCGGGACAACCGGGCCGACCAGACTGACGCGGGGTACTGATGAGCGGCGACAATAACAAGCCGGATCTGTATATGGACGAGCGACTGGATGCCCAAGCGCAGAACGGCACGCTCGACGCGGTCATGCAGATGACCAGGATCGTCAGCCCGTTCGGCTCCGCGCGGGGCATCCACTTCGCCCGCACCAACTTCGAGGGCTACGACCTCAACGACATGGTCGACATCGTCGAGTCGGCCAACCCGGAACTGCTGGAGTCCGCGGGCAAGGCCATGATCGACGCCCGCGAAGCCATCGGGAAGGCCGCCCAGGAACTCAAGGACAACCTGCCCAGCGTCGACTGGGAGGGCGAGGCCCATACCGCCTTCGACAACTGGGCCAAGAGCCTCGTCAAGACGGCGGAAGGCATCGGCGACTACGCCGACATCATCGGCACCCAGGTCATGGCCGCCGGCTCGGGCCTCGCCTCGGTCCGCAAGTCCATGCCCCCGCGCGACACGCGCAGCGAGCGCAAGACGGTGGAGGACATCCCCGAGGCCAAGCGGACCGAAAGTAACGACGAGTACACGGCGGCGGTGAAGGCGGAGAAGAACCGCCAGGAGGCCATCAACCAGATGTACCGTCTGGCGTCGTTCTACACGGTGTCGGCGGGCCAGATGAAGAAGGCCGAGGAGCCGGTCTTTCCAAAGATGCCGGATGTGGGGGTACCAAAGCCGTCGGGGAACTCGTACAACCATGCCCCGCCGGGGCCGGGCGCAGGGCCGCTCGCGGCTCTCGGTGACGTCCGCGCCACCTACCAAGAGCCTGTGGTCACTGAGTCCGCGCGGTCGCGCACGGAGGACCCACAGTCGCTCCTCAAGGCAAAGCCGGAGCCCGAAGCGTCTTCGAGGCCGCCTGTGGGCACAGAGATCAACACCGTCGGAACCTTGCCGAACCAGGAGGCTGTTAAGCCGATCAGCGTTGCGCCCCCCTCGACGACTGGTCCCACTGCGGCAATAGGACCCGTGCCGCCGGCTCCCCCCGCGGTACCGCCTACCGCTCGTGGGCTAACCGGGCGCGCAGCAGGACCCAACGGTGTCCCCGTCAACAGAATTCCGCCATCGGCGCAGGGACGAGCCACGGGCGCGACAGGCCACGGTCCCGCAGCCCGTAGTGGAGCTGGGCCTATCGCTCAGGGATCTCGCACCACCGCGCCAGGCCCGGTTGGGAGTCGTGGAACGGGACCGGGATCTCTGGGGCCAGTGGGCCGCGCCGCCACTCCGGGGCAAGCAGGAGGCCGTGTGACTGGTCCCGTGGGACGAGGCATCGTCGGTGGGGTGCCGAATCCCGCAGGACCGGCAGCCGGCCGATCCAGTGCTGCCCTGCGTGGTCCGATGGGCCCCATGGGGGCCACGCCGCCCGCGCGTGGTAGCTCCGGAGGCGCCGCCAGCGGTGTGGTCGGAGGCAGACCGGTAACTGGATCTGCTGCTGGGAACAGGGATTCAAAGGTGCCACGTGGCACGGTCATTGGCGGCGAAGGCACACCCGCTGAGCAGAGCGGAAAGGGCAGGAGAGTCGATCAGCGAGGTGTGATCGGTGGGCCCTCAGCGCCCACAACCTCGGGACAGTCGCCTCGTGGATCCTCTGTGCCATCCTCCGGCAGCGTGATCGGTACGCGTCGAGGAGGAGTACCAGGGGGGAAAGGCAACGGATCATCCTCCGGCGTGGTGCGGAGGCCTGCTAGCGATCACGCCTCCGATGGGGAGCGTTCGCGCCGCGGAGATCAACGCGACGGAACACCGGCAAGCGACTGACCGGACAAGAGCGAGGGTGAACAGAGGAATGTGGTCAGGGATCGCTCGACGCGGTAGGTGGGACACGCCTGTCCTGAGACGCACCGGTGGACGGATTTCATCTGTCTGTTCGGCGCTCGTTGCCATTGGATTGGCATCGGTGGGCCTTGCGCCGGGTGCGGCGGCTGCCGACACCCAGTCACAGCAGTGGTACCTGTCTGCGATGAAGGCCGACGAGATGTGGAAGGTGAGCACTGGTAAGGGGGTCAAGGTTGCGGTCGTTGATACTGGAGTCAACGCCGACACCCCTTCGCTCAGGGGGCAAGTGATTGCCGACGAAGCCTCCGAAGCAGTGGCCTACAAGGCGACTGAGGACTATCAGGGGCACGGGACGACGATGGCCGAACTAATCGCCGGAACTGGCTCGGGTAGCGGGCTGAAGGGGCTGGCTCCCGGAGTGAAAATCGTCCCGTACCGGATCGCGCTGACGGGACCAGACCACCGCACAAAGGTGAAAAACGCCCCTGACGTCGCGAGTGTGATTCGAGCTATCGCCGACACTGACGTGAAGATCATCAACATGTCCTTCGGTGTCGATGCCGAGGACCAGGAGGAGCTAGAGGCCGTCAAGTACGCGCATTCCAAGGGCAAATTGATGTTCGCTGCCGTGGGCAACGACGCGGAAAAAGACAGCCCCATCGGCTACCCCGCTGCCTACCCCTATGTCGTCGGTGTAGCTGCCACGGACGAGTCCGGAAAGGTCGCGAAGTTCTCAGAGCACGGCAACTACGTCGACCTTGCGGCTCCGGGAATTGACATGCCCGTCTGGTGCGACGAGACCTTCCGCTCGTACTGTGACGGCGACGGCGGAACCAGTGGCGCCACCGCCCTTACCTCCGCCTCCGCCGCCCTCATCTGGTCCGCCCACCCCGACTGGACCGCCAACCAGGTGCTCGGCAGCCTCATCGACACCGCCGGCCGTGACTGGGCGAAGGACGACCCGAGTACCTACCTCGGCTACGGCCTGATCCGCCCCCGCAAGGTCCTGGAGAACAGCGACTTCAAGCCCGGCCCGCCGAACACCGACCCTCTCGCCAGGGAGAACGCCGCGGGCGTCGTGGACGAATCCGGCGAGCCGGTGAGCGCCTCCACGTCACCGGACCCCAAGCCGTCGAACGACACGTCCGGCGACCAGACCTCCGCAACGGGCCTTGGAGCAGACGCCTCCGACAGCACGACGCTCTGGGTGGCCCTGGGCACCGTGGCAGCTGTCCTCGTGATCGGAGGCGGCGCCTTCGCGGTGGTCCGCTCACGGCGTGGCGCATAGAGACACCCATCGGAACCGACCGACCCCTACTACTACGCGGTGACAGAAAGCGACAGACCACCGCTCTCACGAAGGGACCGCCGACATGGCTGACGGCCGCAAGCTTTACGAGGCCCAGGTACAGAAGCTCCAGACGAACGTCATCGACCGATATGACTCGATCAGGCAGTCTCTTGCCAGGCTGCAGGGCACCATCGACATGATCGAGAAGCACTGGACCGGTCAGGGCGCCGTCGCCTTCGACAAGAAGCAGACGGAGATCAACGGCCACATGGCCGCCATCGGCCGGATGCTCGACGACTTCCTCGAGGGCATCCAGATGAACAAGACCGACAAGCGGAAGCTCGAGGACCAGATCGAGGCCGACATCACCAAGATCTCGGTGGACGACCTCGGCGGAAAGACCTCGGCGCTCAACAGCTACTGACGCGAGCCACCGACCACAACCTGCTGGCCCTCAAGGAATCGAGGAAGACATGTCCGGAGTCCACTACGATGAGCTCGCCGTCACCTACGGCACCATGGACGCGCTCGCGACCGAACTCGGCGACCAGGCCAAGAAGCTCGAGGAGGACCTCGAGGCCCTCAAGAAGGCCGTGCTCGACGCGGCCGCGGGCTGGGGCGGCGAGGCGTACGAGGAGTTCACGAAGAAGTCGAAGGAATGGGACCGCCACGCCTCCGGCATCCACCAGGCACTGGTCAGCATCAGCCAGCGCGTCGGACTCGCCGGCGGTGACTACCGTGGCGGTGACCTGAAGGGCGCCAGCTACTTCATGTAGGGCAGCCGCGAGGCATGCAGACGACAACAGGGTGGGCACGCACGGGAGGTGCCCACCCTGTTTCATTTCGTGGCCCTCTTGTCAGGGCGGACAGCCGAGTTTCTTCTTGTATTCCTCGAAGTAAGGAGGCGCGAGCTTCTCAAGCAGGGCTCGCGACTTCTTGTTCCACCGGATGTCGTTCAATTCGATGGAGATCACTTCACCCTCCTCGCTGACCCCGGGGCAAGGAATGACCGTCGCCACGCCCCAGTCCCAGGAGGCGTATGCGCCGCTCTTCATATAGCGAACGTTCTTCACGTCCTTCCACTCGAAGTGGTCCCGTAGATCGTATCCGCGCTCGTGCCATTCAGCATCGCTGACGACGGAGTCGTTCCCGTCCACGTACATGTGGCAAAACTGGCCTTCCTCGAGTGTGAAATAGCCGGTGTCCTGTTCCAGCTTGTCACCGTCGTGCAGCAGGGATTCGAGGATTTCCTTGTCGGCGGGTATACCGCAGATGTTGTCAGGAACGGGATATGAGAGTCCCTCGTCGTCGGACGAGCCGCAGGCGGAGAGTGTCAACACGAAGAAGACGACGGTCAGGAGACTTTTCGTCGGCATACGACCCCGAGTGTTGGTTCGATGGAGGGCCGATTGTTGAAGGTTTCTCATGTGCCGTCTCCCGAGGAGTTCCACTGAGCGCCGTCGGAATGGCTGATGCCGGCATGGGTGCGAACGGCCCGGTCGATGGCATCTCTCGTCTTCTGGTCGATGCCGTTGTGATGGTCGAAGTAGCTGTTGACGGCTCTGGCTGACGCCTCTACTACAGCGGTCCTTCCTCTTGAGTATTCGCCACCCGCGTCGTGTTCCGCCTTGGTCGTGGTGTCTTTCTCCACGCTCTTTACGATGCTTTCGGAAACATCTTCAGCCAGCCAGTTGACCGGTTCTCCCACGACGGAGAAGGGGGCAGGGATGGCGCCTGTTCCGAGGCCCACGATCCGATTTACCCACTTTGCGTTGTCGGCCACTGCCTCATTGTATTCCTTGTTCGACGCAGTGTGGTAGTCATAGATCGCGTCAGCCCGCGAGTTGCTCATGATTCCGGCAATGGCAGCACCAGGCGCTACAAGATTCCCGACGCGTGAGTCATCCTCTGCGGTGAGTTCCTTCCCCTCCGCCCGCAAAAACTCGTGCACCACTTCAGTCGTGTACGCCTGTTGCGCTGCGGTGATGGCGCTGTATGCACCCGGATCCTGACCTACCAGACCAAGGAACTTTTGAGCGTTTCCGGATTCCAGGTTCGCGGCGGCGCCGTTGACCAGGAATACTTTGCTATCGGCCGACTCCATGTACATAGCCCGCTGAAATTCCCCCATGTAATCCGCCGAAATATGCCCCAAACTGTCCCGCAGTGCATAAAGCGGCCCGGTCCTCTCCTCCTCCAGATCCCCGTTCATGTTGTGCGTCAACAGGTCCGGATGCGCCGCGAACTTCTCCACGATGTCGTGGACCAGCTTCGCCTGCGCCTCGCTGTGCTTGACCGACGGGTCGGCTACGTCACTGTCGTACGGGCGGCCCGTCGTGGCCGCCTCCAGCGCGTGGCCGAGGGCGTTCGGCCCGAAGTTGAGGGCCTTCTTGGCCGCGTCCTCATCCCCGAAGACACTGCTGCTGTTCGTGTCGATCGTCCACTCGAAGTCCTTCTTGGTGAAGAGGTCGAGGTAGGACTTGAAGTCCGGTTTCTCCCCGGACTTGATCGTGCCGTCCTCGTTGTATGCCGTGGGCGGCTGCGTGAAGAACTGCTCGGCCGCCTCGGGACTGTGACCGAGGGCCTCGAGCACACTGTTCAGCGGATCGTTGCCGGTGCCGAGCTTGCCGGAGGGATTAAAGCCGTAACCGTCGTCGCTGCCGGCGGGCTTGTTGGCCAGGAACCGGTGCGGATCCTCCTGATGCAGCTGAGTGACGTGCTCCGCGATGGGCGTCAGAAAGGCAGGGTCGTAGTTGCCGTAGCGCAACAGGCCACCCAGTACCTGGTATCCGTAGGGCTTGTTCATCATGCCGCGCTCCCACTCGACCTCCTGGGTGCCCAGCTTGCGGAACTCCGCGCCCCACCACGAGGGCAGATGCTGCCGATCGCCCTTGAGGCTCTGAGGGGTATAGGGGTCGGTCGCGTTGGCGAGAGCGTGGCCCATGTACTTCTGCAAGTCCTGAACCCCGGCCAGCCGCGTCTTCGAAGCGTCCTCGCCGGTCCCGTCGATCGACATGGCACCGTAGAACTCCAGCGTCTGCTTCGGCCCGCCCAGACCCTGGAAGAACTCGGTCGCGAACTCGCCGTCCTTCTCGCGCCCGTTGTGGCGCAGCAGCCTGTTCAGTTCCGCGAGTTCCCGGTCGGACATGTCCTTGCGTTTCTCGGCGAGTTCCAGTGCCCGCTCGACCTGTGCGTCGTTCAGCGAGTCGTACTTGGCATGACCGGCGTTGTACGGGTCGTTTCCGTGGGTGCGCGACAGTGCCAGCTTGGTGGAGACGTCGATGTCGTTGGCGTGGGCGATCTTTGCGGTGATCGAGTCGGCGTAGCTCTGCCGCTCGGCCAGGTTCTTGTCGTCCTCGGGGTCCGAGCCCGGCATGACATGGACGTCGACGCTCACCGTTCCGTCGCCGTTGTCGCGGACGGTGCAGCCCTTTTCCTTGGCCTCCAGGCTGAGGCTCCGCACACCCTTCTGCAACGCTTCGAGTTCACGGTGCGCGTCATCCAGCACCTTGTGGATACCGTTGGCCTCGACAAGGAGATCAGCGAACTCCTTGGCGGTCTTGTTCACGAACTCCCGTGTGACACCGGCGTTCACGCCTTCCCAACGCGCTCGATCGGACTTCTTCTTGAGGCCGCCACGGGCATCGGCCTCAAGCCGCTTCAGGCTGTCGACCGCGTTCTTCCAGTCGGAGACCGCCGTGCCCAACTTGCCGAGGTCGACCTCCATCAGGTCGTGGTAGGTGATGGACATTCGTGAGCTTCCCCCGTGCTACTCGAAGTACTGGCCGAGTTCGGAGGCGGAGATGGCGGAGCCGCTCCGCGCCCTGATCTCGGCGGCGATCTGCGCGTCATCGTTGGCATGCAGCTTCTTGCTGTAGTCCAGATGATTGGAGATGTGGGCACAGGCCTGACGGACGGCCTTCACCTGGCTCTCCCAGACCGTCAGGGTCGTCATCAGCTCGTCGCCCATGGCGAAGTTGGACTGGGAGAGTGCCGTCGCCGCCTGGTGCGTGGAACCGGCATGGTCGGAGTTCATCCCGGACCCGGCGATGTCCACTTTCTTCACCAGATCCCCGTGCAGAACGAAGGCGTCGTGTCCCACAGCCCCGAGGTCGTCCTGCCGCGCGACGAGATCGGGTTTGCCACCAGGCCCCGGCCCTTGCGCGGGCGCACGGTTCACCTGCATCTGCGTCGGCTGCCGGCCTGCAGCCCGAGCCTTCAACTGTTCCCATTCGTCCCACGCCATGGGGCCGCTCCTCCGTCGCCGTCCGTTCGACGTGGCCGTACCAGTTGCCGCACAGGCATCCAGGGGGGAGCCGTCACCCATGTCTCGGCGTCAGCATCCGACCCGGTCGGCCGAACCGAACGTAGTCGACATCGACGAGCAGCCACCGCACCATCGCAGCCACGCACAAGGCCTTGCCGACTGCCCGTGGGCGCCACTTCCGGACGGGAAGCGCCGGGCGCCCGGTGCGGGTCCTGCGTACGTTTGCTCCTCGCGTGGGACAGCTGTCCACATCTTCATGTTGACGACGCCGAAGAAGCCGGCACAGAGCAGAGGGAACGACCGTCACCGCCGCTGAGGCCTGGGCCTACTGCACCTGGTCTGCCAGTGACTCGGCGAGGTCGGTGACCTGTTCGCGGTCCAGACATTGCCGCTGTCGGCAACGATCACGTCGCCGGTCTCACCTCGGCGACCTTGGTGGCGAGGGTGTGCACCTGCACTTCCTCCTCGCCGACCTGGACGGTGCAGCTCACCAAGACACCCGAAGCCTGAGCCAGCTGTTCCCCCGGCTTGGCCCTCTGTTGCTCCCGTCTGTTGCTCCCGCGGCCGGCCGTCAGGGTCGTCGCGGCGAGCGCAGCCGTGCAGCCGGCGCTGCAGCCGCAGCGTTTCCCGAGGCTCTGGCGAGCCGCGTTCAGCCACCGGCCAGCGCATCTGAGGATCCGAACGATGGCTCAGGACCAGTCGTTGAACGATTTTTCAGCTTCGCGGAACAAATTCTGAAGGCGCCGCCCCTCATGCACTCCCACCTCTTCTGCCTGGTTTGCGATGGCGTTTCTCAGCCTCGGCCATCCGTATTCGGTGTCTCCTGGAGAGGTCTCGCTGGCAATACTGAACAGTATCCCTGTGGCTCTTCCGGATTCACGCATCACTCCGACGGCCTTATCCGTGGTACCGGTAGGGGTGCTCGTGAAGTCGGCTCGGGTAAGTGTGCCGATTCGCTGAACGATACGTTCGTGCTGAGACGAGTATACGGCGGAGAAGGCGCCAGGGTCTGACGCCAGTTTGAGCAAGAACTCTCTCAAAATCTCGGCCGACACATCGAGGTTGTTTGGGGTAGTGGAAAAATCGGGGTCCGAAAAGTCTACGTCGATGCCAAGGATGTCGAACACGTCATAAGAATAGTGGGTCAGCGCGTTCGCCAGGTTCTGGCGAATTTCTTCCGGTATGGCAGCCGCTTCAGATTCCGCATAGGTGGTGATGACGCGCTCTGTGATTCTGACCTGCTCCGGGGAATGCCGATGGGCCTGCTGCGGAGCCGCCTGCCCCGCCGAGCGTCCGGTCATGGAGGTCTCCAGCTTGTCACCGCACTCCTCCAGTGGCCCCGACTCCGGGGACTGTTCCGGCGATACGAGTGACCAGCAGAGGTCTTCGCCAGGATCGGGAGCCTCGTCTTGCGACAGGAAAAAGGCGCTGCCGCCAACGGCGAGAGCGACGATGGCCGTTGCCACGATTGCCAGCGGTGAACGATGGAGCTTCCGCTTACCTTCAGGTGCGTTCTTCATCAGCCCTGTTCCCCCGTGGCTCCCCTGCTTCCGCCCAGACCGTCGTTGTAGGCCCCTCTCGCTGTCCCCGTCAGCTCCGACATCCTTCCTCCGGTCGCTGTTGTCTCCGCAACCGAGACCCCGACTTCCTTGGCATGCTCGTGGAGCATGCTCCGCAGGCGGGGGTATCCGTGGTCCTCGTAATACTTGATCAGTTCTTCCCTGGTTCGATTCGAGACCTCGTTGTTGAGGGCCTCGGCTTCCTTTCCCGTTCCGATGTCGATGAGCCGCTGCACGCTGTCACCGATCACCGGAAAACCGGTGACCGCGGCACCGGAAACGTGGTACTTGTAGACCTTGTTCCAGTTGTTCGTCCCGATTTCGCTGTCCCTCTGGTCGGTCAGAACATCCGCCCGGACCTGATCGAGGCTTCCCATGACGTACCCGGCTTCCTGAAGGACTCCGTTGGCCTTGTCGGGTTCGTTTTCGGCCGGCCGGGACAACAGGTCGTTCTGGCTCAGGTGGTCGATCTGTGCGGCGGCGAAGGCAACTTGTGAATCGTGAATGGTCCGATAAGCGCCGCCGTCCCCGGACACCTCGCGAATGAATCTGATCAGCGATGTGTCTTTAAGGTCCAGATCATTGGGTTCAGTGGAGAAGTCGGACCCAGAGAAGTCGGCGTCCTTTCCGAGGATTTGGTACACGTCGCTGGGGTAGTAGGAAACCGCGTTGGCGAAGTTCTGGCGCATGTTGTGCGGGACGGCGTTGCCTTGATCCTTTATGCCCGCGTCCCCGTAGGACTTCACGATTTCTTCGAAAACCCGCTTCTCCGCAGGAGTATGCTGCGAGTAGCTCTCCGGAGGGGGGACGACTCCGGGAGTGTAACCCGTCATCGCGGCCTCCAGCGCTGAGCCGAATCCGGCAAAACTGTCGGCATCCTGGATGTCGCGACGATATACCGAAACACCATCCTTCATGCTCGCTCGGTGTTCGTTGACGAGGTCCCAGTCGCGGTCTTCCTGGAAGTAGTGAAGTCGGTCCTTTCCTGTCTGATTGGCCGGGTCGAAGTACGCTGTTGCGGCATCGGGGTTCTTGCTCATGACGCCGAGCAGACCGTCCAGTGGGTCGTTGGCGAACCATCCGTCAGTCTTGTTTGGAGCCGACGAATCGAACTTGTGGTCCAGGTCCCAGACGTCCGGGTTGCCGCCGAGCTTCGGATCTTCCGCATTGCGGATTCTGTCGGCCATCTCGTGAAGAAAGGCGCCACTGTAGTTGCCGCCCTGCTGCATCAGGGTAACTATGCTCTGATAGCCTCGTGCGCCGTCGTTTCCCGCACCGACGCTGTGCACATCCACAGCCTTGAGGTCGTACTCCTTGGTCCCCGCCTCGTCCATCTGGGCGAACCACTTGGTGTAGAAGCCTGCGTCCGGAGTGCTCTTCCAGTTCTTGAGGGCTTCGGTGTACTCCTTCGTGCCGAGCTTGAGATGCGCGTCCTTCGAGCCAGGGGGGAGTGGCTGTCCATCCGTCCCGAACGCCGGAACCCTGGTGGCCGTCCCAAGCGTCTCCGCGAGACCCTTCTGAATCTCCAGGTACGCCTTCTTGCCGTCCTTGGCGTCGAAATAGGCCAGGTCGTTCAGCCGGTTGGTGAGCTGGATCGTCCTGTCGACGCCGAGACCGCTCAAGAACGTCTGACTGAACGCTTTGTTGTCGGAGTTGTCGCGGAAGGCGCGGTTGAGTTCGGCACGTTCCGCCGCAGTGATCTTCTCGCCGCCCGCGAGGCGGGTCGCGATGTCCTCGGCGTTCTCGGCCTCGTACTTCTCGATGTCGCCCTTGGCCTGCCCGTTGAAGCCGTTCAGCGTGCCATCGGTGGCGTCGGAGTCGACGACAACGGCCGCGAAAGCGATCTCGACGCCCTTGTCGGCGTCCGTCACATCCTTGACGAGCTGGTCGATGCGGTCCTGCCAGGAGCGGACGCTCTTCCGGACGCTTTCCTGGAAGTCGGGGTCGTGGTGGTAGGCAGTGCGGCTGCCCTCGCTGAGTCGTTCGGTGTCGTAAGAGACGATGCCTTGGTCGGACACCTTCATGCCGGCTTCGACGGCTTCCCGGCGGGCGGTCTTGAGTTTCCCGCGCAAATCGACGAACTGGGTGTGTGCGTCACGGAGCAGCGCAGCGACCGCTTTGGCCTCGGTCTGGGCGCTTTGGTACTCCTTGAGCGTGACGTCGAAGCGGCGGCTGGCGGTGTCCGCGCTCACTCCCAGCCATGTCGGGCCCATGGATATGCCGAGCACATCCCGCTTGTAGGCCTTCTCCTGCTTTTCGAACTCCTTGGCCATCTCGTCCCAGCTGTCGGCTGCCGTGGTGAGCGTGGCCAGGTCGGTCGTCATGATCTCGTGGTACGTCGGCATGGGTCCCCGTTGACTGAGAGCGTGAGCATGGGCGGGCTGACGGGCGGGGCGGTGGCGTGTCCGAACCGCGGCCGAGTCACTGAGTGCCGGTCACCGGGATCGACAGCAGACCGTTTCCCGTAATCAGGTCAGGGGAGTGCAGCGCCTTGTTGGCGCCCCGCAGGGCTTCCTTGTCCGCCGAGAGCCGGTTCATCAGGTTCTGGACCTGGTCTTCCCAGGTCTTGTGGGCCTTCTTCAGGGCGCCCGAGGTGACCCACCCGTGTCCGTCCTTCGCCGCGAACGCCTTGACCGCTGCGTTCGTGTCCGTCTCCGCCCGGTTGCCGGCCTTGCGGGTGTCGTCCTCGATGTGGTGCTCGATGGCCCTGGCCGCGGCCTGCTTCTCGGCCTGGCTCGACGCGAGGTCCGGTCGGGAGCCCGGAGAACCGGAGCTGCCGCCTCCGTCGGCGGGCAGCTGATTGAGCTGCATCCGTGTCGCGTGCCTGGCCGCGGCTTCGGACTTGATCTGCTCCCACTCTTCCCAGGCCATGCGGACGCGTGCCTCCCCGTGATGGACGTCCAGAGCACAGAACCGTGTCTGCACCAAGAGAACGCCGAACATCCTTACATGGGCCGACGTGGCGGAAGTCGGCTGTCCGCTTTGCGCACCACCTCTTCACAGTCAGCCATGCCGACGCGGCTCGACGGCCGTGCAACCCTCTGCTCTCTCCGCTCACCGCCGCCAAGTAGGCTCGCCCCTCGGCAACATGACGGGGGAGGTTTTGCGGATGGAGAGCCCACGTGCGGACGACCCGCCGCGCATCGGGCCGTACGCCGTACTGGCCAGGGCCGACGGTGAACGCGAATGGCGGCGGACGCCTGAGCGCCGCTACATCGCCCACAGCGTGGACGAGTGGCACACGGCCATGGTGTGCGTCCCGCGCGCCGACGCCGACGCGGTCCGCTGGGCCGCCGAGGTCGAGACCGCGCGGCAGGCGACGTTCCCCCTCCTGGTGCCGGTGACAGCAGCCGGCGGTACCGCCTCGCACCCCTGGTTCGCGACGCCGTACGTTCCGCGACTCTCACTGGCCGCTGCCCTCGCCGCGCACGGTGGCCCGCTGCCGGAGGCCGTCGTGCGGTCCCTGGGCGCCGTACTCGCCCACGCGCTGGCCACGGCCCACGCGCTGGACGTGACGCACGCCGGTCTGTCCCCGGCCGCCGTTCTGCTCGGGGCGGACGGACCACGGCTGGCCTGTCTCGGAGCGGTGCGTGCCGCCGCTCCCGACGGCGTGCCACGCCTCGACGTGCCGGGGCTGGAGCCAGGATGCCTCGCCCCCGAGCAGGCACGAGGCGGTCACCCGCACCCGCTCGGCGATGTGTACGCCCTGGGCGCGGTGCTCTCCTACGCGAGTACCGGGCACACGGTCCCCGAGCGGGACGAACTGCCGGCGTCGCTGCGCGGCCCGGTCACGGCCTGCCTGTCCCGTGGTCCGGCCGCGCGGCCGTCGATGGCCGATCTCGCGTCCGAGCTGTCGGCACCGCTCCCGGCCACGGCCGGGTGGCCGCGGCCAGAGACGGATGCCCCGGTCCCGTCGGCCCAGGTCCCGTCGGCCCCGGCCCCGACGGTCCTCGACGACGCCGCGACGCGCGGGGGAGCGCCGTCCGCCACTCCACCGCCGGTCCCCCTCCCCGCCCGGGTCGTCGCAGCCCTCGCCCGCCAGTCGGCGCGGATCCTCGCCGCGGAGATTCCCCGGCGGTTCATGGCGGTGAGCTGAGCCCGGTGTTCTCCCCCCTCACGCACGACGATCCGGCCCGGCTCGGTGACTACCGTCTCCTCGCCCGTCTCGGCAGCGGCGGTATGGGCACCGTGTACCTGGGCCGCTCGGTCACCGGCCGCTCCGCCGCGCTCAAGACGATGCACGCCCGCGTGGCCGCCGACCCGGTCTTCCGCACCCGGTTCCGCCTCGAGGTGGACGCCGCCCGGGTCCTCGGCGGTCACCACGGCGCGTCGGTCTTCGACGCCGACGTGGTCGCCGAAACCCCGTGGCTCGCCACGGAGTACGTCGTCGGACCACCCCTCGACGACGCGGTCGGCCTGTGCGGCCCGCTTCCGGAGCCGGTGATCCGTGGCCTCGGAGCGCTGCTCTGCGCGGCTCTGGCCCAGCTTCACGAATCGGGTGTCGTCCACCGGGACCTCAAGCCTTCCAACATCATGATCACCGCCGACGGGCCGAAGGTGATCGACTTCGGTATCGCGCGAGCGATCGGCGACGACCGGCTGACGAAGGTGGGGGTGGCCGCGGGTACGCCCCCGTTCATGTCTCCCGAGCAGGCGACGGGTGCGGAGCACACCTCGGCAGGGGACGTGTTCGCGCTGGCGGGGGTCCTTCTGTACGCGGCGACCGGTCGGGGGCCGTTCGGCGCGGGACAGGCCGCGGACCTCCTCTACCGGGTGCGCTACGCGGAACCGGACCTGACCGGCCTGCCGACGGGCCTCGTCCCCGCCCTGTACCGATGCTTCGCCAAGGATCCACAGGCACGACCCACGACCGCACGATTGCGGTCCGAACTGGCCCCGGTGGACGCCGCCTTCGTCGATCTGCTGCCTCAGCCGCTGCTCTCGGACATCGCGCGGCGCGCCACCCGTGTCTGGCAGGTCGAGCCACGCCGTCTGCCGCCGCCCGCCGGCCAGGCCGTGGCAGAGACCGTCACGGCCGCTGCCGCCGCCCGGCCGGGCATGCCCCGGCGGAAACTGCTGGGCATCGCCGGAGGATCGGCCCTGGGCGTCGCCGGGGCCGGTGCCGGTGCGTGGGCCTGGTTCGGTCGCGGGGGCGGAGGCAACGGGGCGACGGCCGGGCCCGTCGCCGCCCAGGACCGCAAGTGGGACCTGCTCTGGCAGGTGGTCCTCTCCGGCAGCACCCCGCTGCTGCCCCCGTCACCGCTTCTGCTGGAGGATCTGGTCGTCGCGGGGGGCCGCGGTCTGAAGGGCCTGGACCCGAAGACGGGGCAGGTGCGGTGGCCCGATCCCGACGTGTACTTCGCCCGTCGAGTGACGACGGACGGAACGCGCCTGTACACCGCGGGCCACACCCTCGAGGAAGATGATCCCCTGACGGTCCACCGGGTCGACCGGGCCGACGGGGCAGTCGGTGACCCCGTGATCAGGGTCGAGGACCTCAAGGCCGTCCTCTACGGGACCCAGCTGCTGTGCGCCACGGCCGACCTGATCGTCGCCGTCGGAGGCACGGGACCCCAACCCTCCGCGACTGACGATAAGAGCCGCTTCCGCCCGGATCAGTCCTGGTATCTGCTCGGTCTCGACCCCCGGTCGGGCGACAAGACCTGGGAGGTCCCGCTACCGCGCAGGCCCGGCACATCGGATCGTCTCCATTTCCTGTCCGCCAGAGTCCAGGGGAGCCACCTGGTCCTCGTGCAGCAGTCCGAAGACGGCGCGACCCGGTTGGTGGTGCGCGACGCGCGTACCGGGCAGGGCCGGTGGAGCCGGCGGCTCGGAGGCGAGCGGTCGGCGTTCAGTCGCGCTCATGTGGCCGTGGACGACCGGCACGTCTACACGTCGGCGACCGCCGACGGGCTCGTCGCCCTCGACGTGGCCGACGGGAAGGTGTCCTGGCGCCTGGACACGACCGCCACGGGAGTGCGGCAGGGTCCGCCCGCCCTGAAGGACGGTGTGGTGTACGTGGTGGAGGAGGGCCGTGGTGTCGTCGCGGTCGGCGCCGCCGACGGCGAGGTCCGATGGGCCGAGGAGCGTCGCGATGTCCGGGCGGAGCACCTCGAAGCCCCGCCCGCGGTGGGCGTCGAGTACGTGTACAGCGCCGCACCGTCAGGCCTGGTGGCCACCGGCATCCGGGACGGAACCGCCGCTAGGCCCTTCAAGGCCGCTGCCGGAGCCTGGTACTTCGCCCACGAGCCGGCGCGACGGCTCATCGCCGTCGGCGACGGCTATGTCGCGGGCTACCCCCTCCTCTGACGCGCGGGCCACCCACGCCCTGACCTCTGAACGGACGCACGAAAGCGGTACGACATGAAGCCCCTGGAAACCGGAGACCCGGTCCGTCTCGGGCCCTACCGACTCCACGGAGTGCTGGGCGAGGGCGGAATGGGCAGGGTGTACACAGGGCAGGACGCCGAGGGCCGGATCGCGGCCGTCAAGGTGCTGCACCCGCACCTCACGCACGACCGGGCCCTCGTCCAGCGGTTCGTCCGCGAGGCCCAGACGGCCCGGGCCGTCACCGGCACCGGCGTCGCCCGTGTTCTGGACACCCGGACAGAGGGCGGCCGGCCGTGGATCGCGACCGAGTTCCTGAGCGGCCCCACCCTGGAGGTCGCCGTCAGAGCGTACGGCCCCCTCGAGGAGAGCGCCGTGCGAGTCCTCGCGGCCGCCCTCGCCGACGCACTGTCCGACATCCACGCCGCGGGCCTGATCCACCGCGACCTCAAACCCGCCAACGTGGTGCTGACCTCCTCCGGGCCCCGCATCATCGACTTCGGCATCGCCCGCCCCGAACACGGCCTCACGCTCACCACCACCGGCCAGGTTCCCGTCACTCCGGGATACGGCGCACCCGAGCAGGTCCTCGGGCACCGCGTCGGCCCTGCCGCCGACGTCTTCTCCCTCGGCGCCCTCCTGGTGTACGCCGCGAGCGGGCAACGCGCCTACGAGGGCACGCACGTGGCCGCAGTCCAGTACGAGGTGGTCCACGGGGAAGCTCGTACCGACCGGGTGCCGCCCACGCTCCGGACCCTGATAGGCCCCTGCCTGGCGAAGGACCCCGCGCACCGGCCGGCGCCGCGCGCCGTGGCACAGGCCTTCGCCCCGCCCCGCGGGGCCGACCGGGTGTGGCGCAAGGGGCCGATCGCCGAGGACATCAAGCGACGCGAGCACCAGGTGCGCGCTCTGGCCACGCTCCCCGGCACGACGGCTGCCTCCGCTTCCCTTCCGCGGCGCCGTGTGCTGGCGGTTCTCGGTGCCGGCGCAGCCGTGACGGCCGCCGGAGGCGGCACAGCGGGCTGGTGGTTCTGGAAGAGCCGCCGAGGCGGCTCGGACCCCTTCGGCATTCCCCCCGCCGTCGATACGCCCGCCGCCCGGCTGTTGTCCGCGGAGAAGGGCGACTACGTCCTCGACGAGACCCCCGGCCCCCTCTGGAGGCACACCTCCGTCCTCGGTGACGACTCACCCGCTCCGCTGCCCGTGCGTGACGTCCTGATCGTCGGGGATCGGGAAGCCGGCGTCACCGCACGCGGTGTCGTGGACGGCAAGGTGCGGTGGTCCGCGCCCGAGGCGGTGGCGGTACGCCGGTATGTCTCGCTGTCCGACCGGCTGGTGGCCACCGTGGCCGACGACGGTTCTCTGCTGACCTTCGTCGCGGCCACCGGCGCACCGAAGTGGACGTCTCCCGCGGATGCCGCCTCGGTCCTCGCGGCAGACGCCGAGGCCGTCTACGTCGTCACGGCCGACGGCCGGCTGCGCAGCGTGGGCCGCTCCGACGCGACGGTCCGCTGGACCGCGTCGGCCGACGCCGACCTCGGCGGCACGGGTGAGGCACGCGGCCTCGTGGCCCGGGGCGTCCTGGTCGTCACCACGGCCGCGGGCGATGTCCTCGGCATCGACACGCGTGGCGGCCGCACCCTCTGGAAACTCCGCGACCAGGCCGGCAACAGGCCGAAGGTCTCGGTGGCGGGCCGCTCCCTCTTCGTCAGCGGCAGGTCGTTCACGGCCCGTCGCCTCCGTGACGGCAAGAGGCTGTGGAGCCCGGATATCACAGGCCGAGACGGCCAGGAGACCTTCTGGGGGCCCTCCGTGGTGCACGGGTCACACGTCTACGCGGCCGTCCTGGGCAGCCCCCTCCGATTCGACGCGGGAGACGGGAAACCGAGTGACTGGGCCTATGCCTCCCTCCTCACCTGCGATCCGCTCAGCCCCCTGGTGATCCAGGGCAACGGCTTCTGGTCGGTCGCCGTCAACGAGGAGGAGGGCGCAGTGAACGTCGTGCACCGGGCCGACGACCAGGGGTCGGAGGTCGGCTCGACCCGGAGCAACACCTCCTGGACCTTCCGCATCATCGAGAACGTCGACAAGTACTGGATGACAGCCGACGGCAACCGTGTCTTCGTCGTGGACGGGGGCTCACTCACGGCCCTGCCCGTTTTCTGAGCCGAGTGCGGACCGGCACGGGAACCGTGCCGGCCCGCACCGTCACAGCCCTTCCTCCGCCACCAACCCCGTCTGCACCAATGGCCTCCCCCGCCGCCGCGACACGAACACGCCCCGCCCCGCAGGCATCGGCCGCGGCCGGACCCCGCCCAGGACGTCGCCCTCGGACGGGTCGCCGGCCAGGACCACGCCCTGGGCGCCCAGTTCCTTGATGCGCTGCATGAACGCCTCGTACGAGGCACGGCTCGCGCCCGCGGTGGAGCGCGCGATGATGAAGCGGACGCCCACGTCCCGGGCGAACGGCAGCAGTTCCGTCAGCCCGCTCAGCGGATTGCCGCTCGACGTGGCGACCAGGTCGAAGTCGTCGATGACCACGTACACCGTCGGGCCTTGCCACCAGCTCCGGTCCCGCAGCTGCTGCGGCGTGACGTCGGCCGTCGGGGTACGGCGCTGCATCAGGTCGGCCAGGGCCACCATGTGGTGCTCCATGGCGTTGGACATCGGGATGTACTCCGCGAGGTGGGAGTCCGGCGTCACGCCCAGCAGGGAGCGCCGGTTGTCCACGACGAACAGCTTGCACTCGTCGCCCGAGTAGCGCGTCGTCAGCTGCTTGATCAGCAGGCGGAGCAGGTTCGACTTGCCGGACTCGCTCTCGCCGAAGACGAGGAAGAACGGGTCCTGGTCGAAGTCGACGAAGACGGGCTCCAGGTTGTCCTCGTCCAGCGCGAAGGCGACGCCGCGCCGCGGGAACCGGTTGCCCGCGGGCAGCTGCTCCGCAGGGAACTCGCGCGGCAGCAGCCGGACCTCCGGCGCCCCCGGCGCCTGCCAGTGCCGGGACACCTCGGCCGCCAGCGCCGCCGTGGCGTCCGCCAGGTCGGTGTCCGAGGTCAGGCCGTCGATGCGCGGTACCGCCGCCATGAAGTGCAGCTTCTGCGGCGACTGGCCGCGGCCGGGCACCCCGGTGGGGACGTTCGCGGCCACCTTGCGGTCCAGCTCGGAGTCCATGGTGTCGCCGAGCCGCAGCTCCAGCCGGTTCAGCAGGCTGTCCTTGAGCGCGGACCGCACCTCCATCGACCGGGAGGCCGACAGCACCAGGTGGATGCCGTAGCCGAGGCCGCGGGCGGCGATGTCGAGGATCACCGGATCGAGTGCCTCGTACTCGGTGCGGAAGTTGGCCCAGCCGTCGATGACCAGGAAGACGTCACCCCACGGCTGGTCGGTGACCGAGATGTCGCCGCGGGCCCGCCGGGACCGGAACTCCGCGATCGAGGAGATGCCCGACGCCCGGAAGTACTCCTCACGGCGGGCCAGGATGCCGTAGACCTCCGCCACCGTACGCCGCACCTTCTCCGGGTCCAGGCGGGAGGCGATGCCACCGACGTGCGGCAGCCCGGCCACCGCGGACATGCCGCCACCGCCGAAGTCCAGCCCGTAGAACTGCACCTCGTGGGGAGTGTGGGTCAGCGCGAAGGAGCAGATCAGCGAACGCAGCAGCGTCGACTTGCCGGACTGCGGGCCGCCGAGGATCTGCATGTGGCCCGCAGCGCCCGAGAAGTCCACCCACAGCGGGTCACGGCGCTGCTCGAACGGCTTGTCGACGATGCCGACGGGGACCACGAGCCGCCCGGCGCCCTCGTAGCCGGGCTGGGTCAGTCCCCGGCCCTCCACGGCGGTCAGGCCCGGCAGCAGCCCGTCCAGCGAGGGCGGGCTGTCCAGCGGCGGCAGCCACACCTGGTGGGCCGCCGGTCCCTGGGCCTCCAGCCGGCGCACGACGACGTCCAGCACGGTGTCCGCCAGCGCGTCGTCCACCTCGCCGGCACCGTCCGGCGCGTTCGCGCCCTGCCGCGGCACCGGCGCGTACCGCACCGGCACCTCCGCCGCGGTGAACAGCACGGGCCGCCGGTCCACCGGCAGCGGGCCGTCCGCGGACGCGGTCCGCTGCGAGCCGGAGCGGTAGACGCCGGAGACGTACGCCGCCTTGAAGCGGAGCATCTCGTCGGTGCCGAACTTCAGGAAGCCGGACCCGGGCACGTTCGGCAGCTCGTACGCGTCCGGCACGCCCAGCGCCGCCCGCGACTCGGCGGCGGAGAAGGTGCGCAGACCGATCCGGTACGACAGGTAGGTCTCCAGGCCGCGCAGCCGGCCCTCCTCCAGCCGCTGCGAGGCCAGCAGCAGGTGCACGCCCAGCGACCGGCCGATACGGCCGATCTGCACGAACATGTCGATGAAGTCCGGCTTCGCCGTCAGCAGCTCGCTGAACTCGTCGATGACCAGCAGCAGGGACGGGATGGGCTGGAGCGGCGCACCCGCCGCGCGGGCCTTCTCGTAGTCGTGGATGTTGGCGTAGTTGCCCGCGTCGCGCAGCATCTCCTGGCGGCGGTTGAGCTCGCCGCGGATGGAGTCGCCCATGCGGTCGACCAGGGTGAGGTCGTCGGCCAGGTTGGTGATCACCGCCGCGACATGCGGCATCTGCGCCATGCCGGCGAAGGTGGCGCCGCCCTTGAAGTCCGCGAGCACGAAGTTCAGGGTCTCGGAGGAGTGGGTGACGGCGAGGCCCAGCACCAGCGTGCGCAGCAGCTCGGACTTGCCGGAACCCGTGGCGCCCACGCACAGGCCGTGCGGGCCCATGCCCTCCTGCGCCGCCTCCTTGATGTCGAGCATCACCGGACGGCCGTCCTCGCCGACGCCGATCGGCACCCGCAGCCGCTCCGCCTGCGACCGCGGCCGCCAGGTGCGCCGGGTGTCGATGGAGGCGGCGTCCCCCAGGTTCAGCAGGTCGGTGAACTCCAGGTTCGCCAGCAGCGGTTCGTCGTCGTCCCCGCCCGAGGCCATGCGCAGCGGCGCCAGCTGCCGGGCCAGCGCCTCCGCGGACTCGTACGACAGCGCGTCGGGCGTCCCCTCGTAGACGGCACCGTGCGCCGACTCCAGGCGCACCGCATGCGGCCGTACGACGATGGAGAGGTCACCGCGGACCCCGGTGGGCTCGCCCTCGGCGACCTCGACGACCGTCACGCCCTGCAGGCCCTCGGGGCCGGCCAGCAGGGACTCCTGCGGCAGGGACACGCCGTCGAGGACGACGACGATGTGCGGGGTCTCCGGCAGGGGTGCGGCGTTCGGATGGAAGCGGGGGCGCCCCGACAGCCGCGAGGCCAGCAGGTCCTCGATCTCCCGGGGGTCGCCGCTGATCAGCCGGCGCGAGCCGGCGCCGTCCGCGACACCGGCCAGCTGCACGTGCGGCAGCCACTTGGCCCACTCCCAGTGCGGCAGCGACTCCCGGCCCGCCGCGACCGCGACGATCAGGTCCTCGGGGGAGTGCAGCGAGGCCAGCGAACCGGTCAGCGCGCGGGCGGAGGACCGTACGGACTGAGGTTCACCGCCGAGGGTGACGTGGTAGAAGGCGCGCAGGGAGACCGCCATCGGCAGGTCGTCCAGGGTGCTGTGGACCGCGACGAACCGCTGCATCGCGCCCGCCGTGAGCGGCTCCAGCTGGTCGACCGGAGCCGTCTCCGGGGCCACCAGGGGGGTGGCCAGGGGCTGCGGGCCGAGGCCGATGCGCACCTGCGCGAAGTCCTCGTCGCCCGGCCGCCGTTCCCACACCCGGCTGCCCTCGGCGACCAGCGCCCACAGCTGCTCCGGGGAGGGGTGCAGGTAGTACTGGGCGTCACGCTGCGCCTTCGCCGTCTCCACGGTGGTGCGGCGGGTCTGCGACAGATAGCTCAGGTAGTCGCGGCGCATGTCGGCCAGCTGGCCCTGGGAGCCGCGGCGGAAGCGGACCACCATCGCGATCGACATGGCGATCGTCGACGCGATCATCACCATGCCCATGATGCGCATGAAGGGCTGCCCGCTGGTGAAGAAGAAGACGACCGAGCCGCCCATGCCGAGCGTCGGCAGCAGCTGCATCAGCACGCTCTCGTGCTGATTCCGCGGCAGTTCGGGCGGTGGCTGAACAGCCACCTCTCCCGTGGGCACCGCCGGCGGCAGCGCCCGAGGCGGACGCTTCACGACGATCTGGCTCACACTTCACCAATCCCCTTGCCGGCCCGCCGGTTTTGTCGTCCGCCACCCCGTGTCAGGCGGACGAGGGCCGCCGCGCGATCCTACTGATCCCACCACAGGCGGACGGACGGTAGGGTGCCGGATGTTCGCGTGAGCACACGTGAAATCCGGGCGGACGGACGGGGCGTTCCGTGCGATGTGGCGCGGCGGGGAAACGCCGGGACCGGCCGGACGGCCCCTCGTCCGCTCCGCACCGCCCGGTCCTGCGGCGGGCGCCGCGAAAGCGGCGCAGGACTTTCACACCGCAGACGCAGAAGCAGTGCTGACGCAGAAGCAGCACTGAGGCAGAAGCAGCACTGAGGGGGAGCAGCAGGTGAGCATGACGGCCTCCACGGCGGCCACCGGCACGGGCGGACCGGGCCAGGCAGCCCCTTCCGGGGCGGCGACGGGGCTCGGGTTCTGCCGTGTCACCATCGTCGCGCCCGACAGCCGGATCGACGTGGCGCTCCCCGACGACGTGCCGGTCGCCGACCTCTACCCCGAGATCCTCCGGCTCTCCCGGCAGACCGCCGCCGAGGGCGCTCCCGTCGGCTACCACCTCGTCCGCCGGGACGGAACCGTCCTGGACAGTTCCCGGTCCTTCGCGGCCCAGCGCATTCTCGACGGTGAACTCCTCACCCTTCGTCCGTTTTCGGAGTCGCTGCCGCCGGCCGTGTTCGACGACGTCTCCGAGGCGGTCGCCTCCGCGGTGACCCGGGACCGCTCCCTGTGGCGCGGCGACCTCACCCGCGCCGCCGGCCTCATCGGCGGCGGGGTGCTGCCCGCCCTGCTCGCGTTCGTCGCCTGGAACGCCGACCCGCGGCACGACATGCACAGCCTGCCCGGCATCCTCGCGGGCATCGCCGGCGTGGTCCTCGTCGTCCTCGGCTGCGTCCGCGCCCGCGTCTACGACGACCGGGGCGCGGCCATCGCGCTCGGCCTCGGCGCCCTCCCCAACGTGGGAGTGGCGGGCTCCGGCCTGCTGTCGCTCTCCGAGGGGCAGGGCATCGGCAAGCTCCAGTTCCTGCTCGCCTGCGCGGCCGTGCTGGTGGCCTCGGTGATCCTCACCCTGTGCTCCCCGCGCGGCGACGGCCAGTTCGTCGCCTTCACGACGGCGTCCGGGCTCGCCCTGCTCATCACCTTCCTGGCGCTCCTGCTGCACTGGACCCCGGCCGAGGTCGCCGCCCTGTGCGCGCCCGTGGCCATCGGCGCCCTCGCCTTCCTGCCGGGCATGTCCATGCGCTTCGCCCGGCTGCCCATCGGCTTCGAGGCACCGAACACCGCCCCGCGCAGCGCCTACGGCAACGACCCCGAGCCGCAGGAACCGGTGGACGCCGAACGCATCGAGGCCCAGGCCCGCCGCGGCCACGAACTCCTCGTCGGTCTGGTCGGCGGCTGCTCGCTGCTCGCGGTCGGCTCCGCCCTCGTCCTCAGCTTCTCCGACGGCCTCTGGGCTCAGCTGCTGGCCCTGGCCACCGGAATCGCCCTGCTGATGCGCGCCCAGCTGTTCCGTTACACCGCCCAGGTCGCCACCGTCCTGGCCGCGGGGCTCGGCTCCCTGGTCGCGCTGGGCCTCGGCCTGGCGCTCAACCCGCCGAACGCCGCGGTCCGCGACGCGCTGGCGGGGGACCGCGGCGATCTCGACATCCGTACGATCTGGCTGGTCGCGGCCATCGCGGTGGCGGCGGCGCTGATCACCTCCATCGGCCTGATGGCCTCGCGCAGCGGCCTCACTCCCTTCTGGGGCCGCTTCCTGGAGATCGCCGAGGGCTTCGTCCTGCTGACACTGGTGCCGCTGGCGCTCGCCGTCTTCGACGTGTACGCGTCGGTGCGGTCGATGACGGGATGACGACCTGACGGACGAGTCCCGGCGCGACGGACGAGCGCCCGCCGGCACAGCGAGCCCCTCGACGACGTTCCGGCAGAAAGTGACCCGCGTGAGCTTCGGTCCGCCCCCCACCATGCAGCCGCCCCAGGGCGCCCCGCCGTCCAGGCCGGGGGGCCGCGAGGGCCGCGCCCGCGGAGGCCGTGCCCGCGGAGGCCGTGCCCGTCAGGCGCTGCTGGGACTGCTGGTACTCGTCCTCGCAGGGGTGCTGGGCACGGGCGGATGGCTGCTGTGGCAAGGCCCGAGCGGGGGAGGGCAGGACACCGGCAAGCCCGGGCCGGCCGACGGCCCGGGCCGGCTGGACGTCCGCGAAACGGTCGAGAAGCGCCCCGCGAGCACCACCGGTGAGATGGCCTTCCGCTTCTCCGCGGACGACATGGCCCCCGGCGAGCACAACGAGATGCCGGGCATGTGGGCCACCGACAGGATCCTGGCGAAGGGCATCAAGCGCACCCTCGTCGGCTACCGCATCGGCACCGACGCCGAAGTGGGCGACGAGGCGTGGCGGACCCGGCTCGGCGGCTGGATCTGCGGCTACACCCGCCACGTCACCGGCGAGAACCGCACCGCCGTCCTCTTCCGGGAGAACGACGAGGAGGACTCCCTCTGCAACCACGTCGCCTTCGTCGACCTCGACGACGGCCGCGAGGTCTGGCAGCACGAGTTCCTCGTCTCCGGGGCGGGCCCCTCGCAGAGCACACCCGAGGACGCCGGCGTCCAGGACCGGCCGAGCGTGACCCTGACACACGGCACGGTCGCCGTCACCTGGGGCGGCGGCACCGTCGGCTACGCAATGGACGGCGGCGAGAAGCGCTGGCGCACCACGGTCGCCGGCCGCTGCCAGGACATGGGCGCCGCCGGCGGACGCGCGCTCCTGGTCCGCGAGCAGTGCTGGACCGCCGACGACGACGCCGGCGCCGAGTACTGGCAACGGATCAGCTACCACCTGCGCAAGGTGGACCCGGCCACCGGCCGGACCCTGTGGTCGTACGAGGCCCCCAAGGGCATCCGCGACCTCAGCGTGCCGTCCACCGACCCGGCCGTCATCGCCGTGCCCGGCGGGGAGACCGGGATCACCGAGCTGATCTCCCTCGACGACGAGGGGAAGAACCGCGCCACGCTACGGCTGGGCGACGGAACGTACGTAGGCGAGTGCTTCCACGGCGACTACGTCGTCATCGACTACTGCCCGACCATCGCCGTCGGCGCCGGCCAGGCCTTCCTGCGCAGCAAGGACCAGCCGGAGAAGCAGATCTCCAACTGGGTCATCGGCTTCGACCTGGCCACCGGCAACACCACGACGAAGTTCGACTCGGGCCCCGGCGCGCTCCTCTACCCGCTGCGGACGAGCGGCGACCAGCTCCTCGCCCTGCGCCTGAGCGACGACGGCATCACGCCGAACGCGCTGGTCGGCCTGGACCCCGGCACGGGCAGGCAGACTCCGTGGCTCTACTTCGCCCTGCCCGCCGAGGCGGAGCTGCTGTCGACGCCGCACGCCAACGACGTCCTCGTCCAGGACGGACGCCTCTTCTTCGGCGCCAGGGCCGCGATCGGACCCGGCGGCACCGCCAAGCAGTGGACGTACCTGGTACTGGGCATCGGCAGCGGCGCGGCGGAGAAGCCGTGACGGCCCTCCGCCCCGTCATCCGTCACCTGCCGGCGTCCGCCGCCTCGCCCCCCGGCGCCCGCTCCAGATCGAACTCCCCGTCCCGAGCCCCCAGCACGAACGCGCGCCACTCCGCCTCCGTGTACCGCAGCACGGTGTCCGGGTCGAGGGACGACCGCATGGCCACGGCGCCGCCGGGCAGGTAGGCGATCTCCACCCGCTCCTCGTGCTCCTCGGTACCCGGTGCGCTCTGCCACTCGACGCCGGAGATGTCCAGCGCGTACAGCTCGTCGCGCTCCCGCTCCTTGCGGGCCCTGACGTCCTCGTTCACTTCCTCCGCCATCGTGCAGCGACCCCTTCCCGTCCGTGCCGCACCCGGCACTGCCTGTGATCCCCTCACCCTAGTGGCCGGACCTGCCCCGGCCCCCCGTTCCGAGGGGCACGAGCGGGGCGGCCGCCATCGCCTGGTACTCTGTGTAACGGCCGTTTGTTACGCACCCCCGGAGCAGCCCCTGGCGCCCTGGAGGCCGCGCTCAGCGGATCCCCGCCTTCCGAGTCACGGAAGATCCCCCGAGAAGCAGACCGGGGGCACTCGGTGGCCATTCACAGACTATTGAGGAGTACGCGTGTCGCTCGACGCCGCTACGAAGAAGCAGATCATGGCCGAGTTCGGTACCAAGGAGGGTGACACCGGCTCCCCCGAGGTCCAGGTCGCTCTGCTGTCGCGTCGGATCTCCGACCTGACCGAGCACCTCAAGACCCACAAGCACGACCACCACTCCCGCCGTGGTCTGCTGATCCTGGTCGGTCAGCGTCGCCGCCTGCTGCAGTACCTGGCCAAGAAGGACATCCAGCGCTTCCGTACGCTGGTCGACCGCCTCGGCATCCGCCGCGGTGCGGCGGGCGCCAAGTAAGACGCCGTGGAGGGAGCGGTTCCCATCGTTCGGGGGCCGCTCCCTTTGCTGTACGTGCGCGGTGTCACCGCGGCTTTGTAGTGTGGTAGCACAACGTACAAGGCGCGACGCACCACGTACGTCGTACGGACCTACGCGGCAGCGTCCGCGCGTACGACACAACCGAACGAAACGAGGGGAAGCGCACCTCGCCGCCGCCGGTCCTCGGTAGTGGCCCCCGGGCAAGAGCCCCGGGTGCTTCGATCGAAGACCGGCCCGCACCGGACGGGGCGCTTCTCCGCCACCGTCCCCCCGCCGCACGGGCGTGGAGGGACGAAAGACGACAAGTAACGGAGAAGAACGCTGGTGGAGAACGAGACCCACTACGCCGAGGCCGTCATCGACAACGGCTCCTTCGGCACCCGCACCATCCGCTTCGAGACGGGCCGCCTGGCCAAGCAGGCCGCCGGCTCCGCCGTGGCCTACCTGGACGACGACACCATGGTGCTGTCGGCCACCACCGCCTCCAAGAACCCCAAGGACCAGCTCGACTTCTTCCCGCTGACGGTGGACGTCGAGGAGCGGATGTACGCCGCCGGCAAGATCCCCGGCAGCTTCTTCCGCCGTGAGGGCCGGCCGTCCGAGGACGCGATCCTCACCTGCCGCCTGATCGACCGCCCGCTGCGCCCGTCCTTCAAGAAGGGCCTGCGCAACGAGATCCAGGTCGTCGCCACGATCATGGCGCTCAACCCCGACCACCTGTACGACGTCGTGGCGATCAACGCCGCCTCCGCGTCCACGCAGCTGGCCGGCCTGCCCTTCTCCGGCCCGATCGGCGGCGTCCGCGTCGCGCTGATCCGCGGCCAGTGGGTGGCCTTCCCGACGCACACCGAGCTCGAGGACGCCGTCTTCGACATGGTCGTCGCCGGCCGCGTCCTGGAGGACGGCGACGTCGCGATCATGATGGTCGAGGCCGAGGCCACCGAGAAGACCATCAAGCTGGTCGAGGGCGGCGCCGAGGCGCCCACCGAGGAGGTCGTCGCGGCCGGTCTGGACGCCGCGAAGCCCTTCATCAAGGTGCTCTGCAAGGCCCAGTCGGACCTCGCCGCCAAGGCCGCCAAGCCGACCGGCGAGTTCCCGATCTTCCTGGACTACCAGGACGACGTGCTGGAGGCGCTCACCGCCGCCGTCAAGCCGGAGCTGGCCCAGGCGCTCACCATCGCCGGCAAGCAGGAGCGCGAGGCCGAGCTGGACCGCGTCAAGCAGCTCGCCGCCGAGAAGCTCCTGCCGCAGTTCGAGGGCCGCGAGAAGGAGATCTCCGCCGCGTACCGCTCGCTGACCAAGACCCTGGTCCGTGAGCGCGTGATCAAGGAGAAGAAGCGCATCGACGGCCGCGGTGTCACCGACATCCGCACCCTGGCCGCCGAGGTCGAGGCCATCCCGCGGGTTCACGGCTCCGCCGTGTTCGAGCGCGGCGAGACCCAGATCCTGGGCGTCACCACGCTGAACATGCTCCGCATGGAGCAGCAGCTGGACACCCTCTCGCCGGTGACCCGCAAGCGCTACATGCACAACTACAACTTCCCGCCGTACTCCACCGGCGAGACCGGCCGCGTCGGCTCCCCCAAGCGCCGCGAGATCGGCCACGGCGCCCTCGCCGAGCGCGCCCTGGTGCCGGTGCTCCCCACGCGCGAGGAGTTCCCCTACGCGATCCGCCAGGTGTCCGAGGCGCTCAGCTCGAACGGCTCGACCTCCATGGGCTCGGTCTGCGCCTCCACCATGTCGCTGCTGAACGCCGGTGTGCCGCTGAAGGCCCCGGTCGCCGGTATCGCCATGGGCCTGATCTCCCAGGAGATCGAGGGCGAGACGCACTACGTGACGCTGACCGACATCCTCGGTGCCGAGGACGCCTTCGGCGACATGGACTTCAAGGTCGCCGGCACCAAGGAGTTCGTCACCGCCCTCCAGCTCGACACCAAGCTGGACGGCATCCCGGCCTCCGTGCTGGCCGCCGCCCTCAAGCAGGCTCGTGACGCCCGCCTCCACATCCTCGACGTGATGATGGAAGCGATCGACACGCCGGACGAGATGTCCCCGAACGCGCCGCGGATCATCACCGTGAAGATCCCGGTCGACAAGATCGGCGAGGTCATCGGCCCCAAGGGCAAGATGATCAACCAGATCCAGGAGGACACGGGCGCCGAGATCACCATCGAGGACGACGGCACCATCTACATCGGTGCCGCCGACGGTCCGGCCGCCGAGGCCGCCCGCACCACGATCAACGGCATCGCCAACCCGACGATGCCCGAGGTCGGCGAGCGCTACCTGGGCACGGTCGTGAAGACGACGACGTTCGGCGCCTTCGTCTCCCTGCTCCCCGGCAAGGACGGCCTGCTGCACATCTCGCAGATCCGCAAGCTGGCCGGCGGCAAGCGCGTGGAGAACGTCGAGGACGTCCTCGGTGTGGGCCAGAAGGTCCAGGTCGAGATCGCCGAGATCGACTCCCGCGGCAAGCTTTCCCTCATCCCCGTGGTCGAGGGCGAAGAGTCCACCGACGAGACGAAGAAGGACGACGCCGACCAGTGACGTCCCGTAGCTCCAAGGCGACGGCCCGCACCTCCTCGGAGGCGCGGGCCGTCGCCCGTACCCAAACCCTCATCAAGGGCGAGAACGGCATCGGCACGGTCCGCAAGACCACCCTCCCCGGCGGTCTGCGCATCGTCACCGAGACCCTGCCCTCGGTCCGCTCCGCGACCTTCGGCATCTGGGCGCACGTCGGCTCCCGCGACGAGACCCCGTCGCTGAACGGCGCCACGCACTACCTGGAGCACCTGCTCTTCAAGGGCACCTCCCGGCGCAGCGCCCTGGACATCTCCGCCGCGATCGACGCGGTCGGCGGCGAGATGAACGCGTTCACGGCGAAGGAGTACACGTGCTACTACGCGCGCGTGCTCGACGCCGACCTGCCGCTCGCCATCGACGTCGTCTGCGACATGCTGACTGGCTCCCTGATCCTGGAGGAGGACGTCGACGTCGAGCGCGGCGCCATCCTCGAGGAGATCGCCATGACCGAGGACGACCCCGGCGACTGCGTGCACGACCTGTTCGCGCACACGATGTTCGGCGACAACCCCCTCGGCCGCCCCGTCCTCGGCACGGTCGACACGGTCAACGCCCTCACCGCCGACCGCATCCGCCGCTTCTACCGGAAGCACTACGACCCGACCCACCTGGTGGTCGCGGCGGCCGGCAACGTCGACCACACGAAGGTCGTACGCCAGGTCCGCGCCGCCTTCGAGAAGGCCGGTGCCCTGCGCGACCCGGCCGCCCGGCCCATCGCGCCCCGCGAAGGCCGGCGCTCCATCCGCACCGCCGGCCGCGTCGAGCTGATCGGCCGCAAGACCGAGCAGGCACACGTCGTCCTCGGCATGCCGGGCCTCGCCCGCACCGACGACCGTCGCTGGGCCCTGGGCGTGCTCAACACCGCCCTCGGCGGCGGCATGTCCTCCCGCCTGTTCCAGGAGGTCCGCGAGAAGCGCGGCCTGGCCTACAGCGTGTACTCCTACACCTCCGGCTTCGCCGACTGCGGCCTGTTCGGCGTGTACGCGGGCTGCCGGCCCTCCCAGGTGCACGACGTGCTGAAAATCTGCCGCGACGAACTCGACCACGTCGCCGAGCACGGCCTGTCCGACGACGAGATCGGCCGCGCCATCGGCCAGCTCCGCGGCTCCACGGTCCTCGGCCTGGAGGACACCGGCGCGCTGATGAACCGTATCGGCAAGAGCGAGCTGTGCTGGGGCGAGCAGATGTCGGTGGACGACATGCTCTCCCGGATAGCCTCGGTCACCCCGGACGAGGTCCGCGCGGTCGCCCGCGACGTCCTGGGCCGGCGCCCCTCGCTGTCGGTCATCGGCCCGCTCAAGGACAAGCAGGCCTCCCGGCTGCACGACGCCGTGGCATAACCCCCTTCAGCCGTAAGGAAGCAACAGACATGAGCAAGCTGCGCGTGGCGGTCCTCGGCGCCAAGGGCCGGATCGGGTCCGAGGCGGTACGGGCGGTCGAGGCCGCCGAGGACATGGAACTGGTCGCCGCCCTCGGCCGGGGCGACGCACTGGAGACACTGACCGACACCGGCGCCCAGGTCGCCGTCGAGCTGACCACGCCCGACTCGGTCATGGACAACCTCGACTACTGCGTACGCCACGGCATCCACGCCGTCGTCGGTACGACGGGCTGGACCGACGAGCGCCTCGCGCAGCTGAAGGACTGGCTCGCCGGCTCTCCGGAGACCGGCGTGCTCATCGCGCCCAACTTCTCCATCGGCGCCGTGCTGACCATGAAGTTCGCGCAGATCGCCGCGCCGTACTTCGAGTCCGTCGAGGTCGTCGAGCTGCACCACCCGAACAAGGTCGACGCGCCCTCCGGCACCGCCACGCGCACCGCCCAGCTCATCGCCGAGGCCCGGCGCAGGGCCGGCAGCGCCCCCGCGCCGGACGCCACGGCCACCGCCCTGGAGGGCGCCCGCGGCGCGGACGTCGACGGCGTCCCGGTGCACGCGGTCCGGCTGCGCGGCCTGCTCGCCCACCAGGAGGTCCTGCTCGGCGGCGAGGGGGAGACCCTCACCGTCCGGCACGACTCGCTGCACCACAGCAGCTTCATGCCGGGCATCCTGCTGGGCGCCCGCCGCGTGGTGAGCACCCCGGGCCTGACCTTCGGCCTGGAACACTTCCTGGACCTGGGCTGACACGAGGTCCGGCACACATGCGCGCGAAGATCTCCTACGCCGTCACGGCCGCCGTCCTGGTCGTCTACTTCGTCCTGGTCGGCAGCCGCGGCGTCCTGCTCATCGAGACCGGCACCCCGCTCACCGTCACGTTCGGCGTCGCGGTGCTGATCCTGCCGGTGATCGGCCTGTGGTTCCTGTGGAAGAACACGCAGTTCGTCCGCAAGGCCAACCGGCTGGCCGCCGAACTCGACGCCGAGGGCGGCCTGCCCGTCGACGAGCTGAAGCGCACGCCCGGCGGCCGCATCGACCGCGACTCCGCCGACGAGGTCTTCGCCCGGCGCAAGGCCGAGACGGAGGCGGCGCCCGACGACTGGCGCAGCTGGTTCCGCCTCGCCGTCGCCTATCACGACGCCCGCGACACGCCGCGCGCCCGCAAGGCGATGCAACGGGCGATCGCCCTGTACGAGGCCGCCGGTGGCGACGGCAGGCCAGCCGCGGCCGCCTGACCCCGCCCGGGCCACGCCGCGCCGGCCCGGCACGGAGCCGTTCCGGCACGTGAAACGCCGGTGGCCCGGTCCGCAACCGCGGACCGGGCCACCGGCGTCCGTCTGCTCTCAGAACGTGCGCACTCAGTCCCGACGGTGCTCCGCGGCCCACGCCTCCAGGGCGTCCGCGGCCCGGTCGAAGGCCTCCCCGCGCGCCAGGAAGTCCGCGTTGTGCGTGGTCAGCAGGGGCGGCACCGTCGCATCGGCACCCTGGCCGCGCCGCATGAGGATCAGCGCCTGCCCCTGCACCGTGCGCGGCAGCCCGAGCCAGCGCACCGGCTGCTGCACCGTCCGCACCTGATCGACCTGGCGCCACGGCAGCGTACGCGTGCTGAAGAAGCTCACCTGACGCAGCCCGTGCGTGCTCACCCATACGCCCATGCGCAGCAGCCGCAGCGCGCAGGCGATGGCGACCGAGGCGATGCCGAAGATGATCCCGGTCTCGGACAGTGTGCCCGCCGCCGCGATGATGACCGCCGCGAACAGCACGTACGACGCGAGCAGCAGCAGCACCGCCGCGGTCCCCACGCGCCATGGTCCGGGACGGTACGGCCGCCGCCAGCGGTCCTGGTCGTCGTACGGCAGCGCGACGTCGTCGGCCGCGTCGAAGGCGCGGTCGGCCGTCAGGAAGGGCAGGGGCACGGCGGATCCTCACTCGTCCAAGGTGGGCTGTGCCCGGTGAGGTTATCCGCCTGTGTCCCCGGTCACCACCCTCGGGGGTCCGGATGGAGTCAGCCCGGGGTGTGGACCGCAGCCGTCCCGGCTCAGCGCTTGTCGGAGGCCTGTGACTGCTGCGTCTGCGGGGTCGACTGGTCGATGGACAGCGCGGGCATGCCGATGAGAAGGGAACCCGCGAGGCCGGCGACGATGGTGAGGCCCAGGAGCCAGCGCCCGGCTATCTGGCCGAAGGACGCCCGTTCCCTCGGTGGGGGAGTGACATTGCTGCGGAACCTGTCGGCCTCGGCGACGAAGGCGAACGGGACGGGTTCACGCCGGCGGTACATCGAGGTGCGTCTCCTTCCGGGGACTGAGCGGATGAAGTGTCATGAGTACAGACGAACGAACACCGGTGAAGGTGCCCTGTTTCGCCGACTTCATTGCCCCACGGCACCGATCGCCCCGTTTGGCGGACCACGGCGGGGCCGCCTCCGGAGGGCCGTAGAGTGGCGTCCGCAAGCGACGAGATGGGAAGGCCCTCCACACCGTGTCCGATACGCCCGAAGCAGACTTCAAGATCGAACTGCGCAGCGACGTCACCGTCGAGCTGGTCAAGCACACCGCGTCCGACGCCGACGTGCTGTTCGCCGCCCGTGTCTCCACCCTCGGTGAGCAGTCCCTGGACGAGCTGGACAAGGACCCGGAGCGCTCCAAGGGCCTGATCAACTACCTCATGCGGGACCGGCACGGCAGCCCCTTCGAGCACAACTCGATGACCTTCTTCGTCAGTGCCCCGATCTTCGTCTTCCGCGAGTTCATGCGCCACCGCGTGGGCTGGTCGTACAACGAGGAGAGCGGCCGCTACCGCGAGCTCCAGCCCGTCTTCTACGTCCCCGACGCCTCCCGCAAGCTGGTCCAGGAGGGCCGCCCGGGCAAGTACCGCTTCGTCGAGGGCACCCAGGCCCAGCAGGAGCTGGCCGGCCGCGCGATGGAGGACTCCTACCGGCAGGCGTACGAGACCTACCGCGAGATGCTCGCCGCCGCCGTCGCCCGCGAGGTCGCCCGCGCGGTGCTCCCCGTCGGCCTGTACTCCTCGATGTACGCCACCTGCAACGCCCGCTCGCTGATGCACTTCCTCGGCCTGCGCACCCAGCACGAGCTGGCGAAGGTCCCCTCCTTCCCGCAGCGGGAGATCGAGATGGTCGGCGAGAAGATGGAGGCCGAGTGGGCCAGGCTGATGCCGCTCACCCACGCGGCCTTCAACGCCAACGGCCGCGTGGCCCCGTAACGCACCGTCCGGCACTCCCCAGAGCGCACACATGTACGCATCAGCCTCGCGAAGTGTCCGTATTGCGGCCTTTTGCGAAATTCATCTAGCCTGATCGCACGGGCCCGGCACTGCTTGAACCCCCGAGCAGGCAGTGCCGGGCTCCGTCTCCGCCACCACGTGCCGCCTCCCCCGAGGGCAGACCCCGGACCGAGCAACGAGTAGCGTGTAACCCATGGCTCCGACCTCCACTCCGCAGACCCCCTTCGGGCGGGTCCTCACCGCCATGGTCACGCCCTTCACGGCGGACGGCGCACTCGACCTCGACGGCGCGCAGCGGCTCGCCACCCACCTGGTGGACGCAGGCAACGACGGCCTGATCATCAACGGCACCACCGGCGAGTCGCCCACCACCAGTGACGTGGAGAAAACGGAGCTCGTACGAGCCGTGCTGGAGGCCGTGGGCGACCGCGCCCACGTCGTCGCGGGCGTCGGCACCAACGACACCCACCACAGCATCGAGCTGGCCCGCGCCGCCGAGCGGGTCGGCGCACACGGCCTGCTCGTCGTCACCCCGTACTACAACAAGCCCCCGCAGGAGGGCCTGTACCGGCACTTCAAGGCCATCGCCGACACCACCGAGCTGCCGGTCATGCTCTACGACATCCCCGGCCGCAGCGGCGTCCCGATCAACACGGAGACCATCGTCCGCCTCGCGGAGCACCCGCGGATCGTCGCCAACAAGGACGCCAAGGGCGACCTCGGCCGCGCCAGCTGGGCCATCGCGCACTCGGACCTCGCCTGGTACTCCGGCGACGACATGCTGAACCTCCCCCTCCTCTCGGTGGGCGCGGTCGGCTTCGTCTCCGTCGTCGGCCACGTGGTGACCCCCGAGCTGCGGGCCATGGTCGACGCGTACGTCGCCGGTGACGTGCACAAGGCCCTGGAGATCCACCAGAAGCTGCTCCCGGTCTTCACCGGCATGTTCCGTACCCAGGGCGTCATGACCACCAAGGCCGCCCTCACCCTCCAGGGCCTGCCCGGCGGCCCGCTGCGCCCGCCGATGGTAGAGCTCGCACCGGAGGAGACCGAACAGCTGAAGATCGATCTTGCCGCGGGCGGGGTACAGCTCTGACAACAGACTTCGCAACAACGCGCCCCACCGCGCGACCGCACTTCACAACTGAATAGGCAGGCCGCCGGTGCCTGCACCCACGACAACTGCTTCTGCACGAACGTCACGCGCGCC
This sequence comes from Streptomyces hamibioticus, assembly GCF_047946815.1. NCBI lineage: Bacteria > Bacillati > Actinomycetota > Actinomycetes > Kitasatosporales > Streptomycetaceae > Streptomyces > Streptomyces hamibioticus. The sequence goes on along the minus strand of NZ_JBKKQY010000001.1, from coordinate 1,952,655 downwards.
ACGTGCCACACCGGTACGTGGCGCGCGTGGTGAGGAGAGTCTTTTGAGTCATCCGCACCCCGAACTGAGCGCGCCCCCGCCGCTCCCCGAAGGCGGCCTGCGGGTCACGCCCCTCGGCGGCCTCGGCGAGATCGGCCGCAACATGACGGTCTTCGAGTACGGCGGCCGTCTGCTGATCGTCGACTGCGGAGTGCTCTTCCCCGAGGAGGAGCAGCCCGGAATCGACCTGATCCTGCCGGACTTCTCGTCCATCCGGGACCGCCTCGACGACATCGAGGGGATCGTCCTCACCCACGGCCACGAGGACCACATCGGCGGGGTCCCGTACCTCCTCCGCGAGAAGCCGGACATCCCGCTGATCGGGTCCAAGCTGACCCTGGCCCTCATCGAGGCCAAGCTCCAGGAGCACCGCATCCGCCCGTACACCCTCCAGGTGACGGAGGGGCACCGGGAGCGCATCGGCCCCTTCGACTGCGAGTTCATCGCCGTCAACCACTCCATCCCGGACGCCCTGGCCGTCGCCATCCGCACTCCCGCGGGCATGGCGGTCCACACCGGCGACTTCAAGATGGACCAGCTCCCGCTGGACAACCGACTCACGGACCTGCACGCGTTCGCCCGCCTGAGCGAGGAGGGCATCGACCTCCTCCTCTCCGACTCGACGAACGCCGAGGTGCCGGGCTTCGTCCCGCCCGAGCGCGACATCTCCAACGTGCTGCGCCAGGTCTTCGCCGGCGCCCGCAAGCGGATCATCGTGGCCAGCTTCGCCAGCCACGTCCACCGCATCCAGCAGATCCTCGACGCGGCGTACGAGTACGGCCGCCGGGTCGCCTTCGTCGGCCGCTCCATGGTCCGCAACATGGGCATCGCCCGCGACCTGGGGTACCTGAAGGTTCCGCCGGGCCTGGTCGTGGACGTCAAGACCCTGGACGACCTGCCGGACAGCGAGGTGGTCCTGGTCTGCACGGGCTCCCAGGGCGAACCGATGGCGGCCCTGTCCCGCATGGCCAACCGGGACCACCAGATCCGCATTGTCGAGGGCGACACGGTGATCCTGGCCTCGTCCCTCATCCCCGGCAACGAGAACGCGGTCTACCGCGTGATCAACGGCCTGACCCGCTGGGGCGCCAACGTGGTCCACAAGGGCAACGCCAAGGTCCACGTCTCTGGCCACGCGTCCGCGGGCGAGCTGCTGTACTTCTACAACATCTGCCGCCCGAAGAACCTGATGCCGGTCCACGGCGAATGGCGCCACCTGCGCGCCAACGCCGAACTCGGCGCAATGACGGGCGTCCCGCACGACCGCATCGTCATCGCCGAGGACGGAGTGGCGGTCGACCTCGTCGAGGGCAAGGCGAAGATCTCCGGCAAGGTCCAGGCCGGATACGTGTACGTCGACGGCCTCTCGGTCGGTGACGTGGGCGAGCCGGCCCTCAAGGACCGCAAGATCCTCGGTGACGAGGGCATCATCTCGGTCTTCGTGGTCATCGACTCCTCCACCGGGAAGATCACCGGGGGACCGCACATCCAGGCCCGGGGCTCGGGCATCGACGACTCTGCGTTCGGCGACGTGATCCCCAGGATCACCGAGTCCCTGGAGCGTTCGGCGCAGGACGGCGTCGTCGAACCCCACCAGCTCCAGCAGCTGGTACGCCGGACCCTGGGCAAGTGGGTCTCGGACACCTACCGCCGCAGGCCGATGATCCTGCCTGTGGTCGTGGAGGTCTGACGGCCCGTCGGCTCGCCGGCCGCCCCAACGAGGGGCGGGGCGCCTTGATTTGCATCCGGGCGCCCCGCTCCAGTACGTTTACAACTCCGCTCGGACGGGCACCCGACCACTTCATGGGGTCGAGGGCGACCCGGAAGGGGCGGGAATTCCGACTCAGAATCTCTGATAAAGTCGGAGCCGCCGGAAAGGAAACCGCGAGAGCGGGAACCTGGAAAGCACCGAGGAAATCGGATCGGAAAAGATCTGATAGAGTCGGAAACACCGAAGGGAAGCGCCCGGAGGAAAGCCGCGAGAGAGTCTCTCGGGTGAGTACAAAGGAAGCGTCCGTTCCTTGAGAACTCAACAGCGTGCCAAAAGTCAACGCCAGATATGTTGATACCCCGTCTACCGGACCATTTTGGTCTGGTGGCGAGGTTCCTTTGAAAAAATACAGCGAGGACGCTGTGAACGGCCGGGGATATTCCTCCTGGCTGTTCCGCTCCCGTGAAAAGCATTCACGGAGAGTTTGATCCTGGCTCAGGACGAACGCTGGCGGCGTGCTTAACACATGCAAGTCGAACGATGAACCTCCTTCGGGAGGGGATTAGTGGCGAACGGGTGAGTAACACGTGGGCAATCTGCCCTGCACTCTGGGACAAGCCCTGGAAACGGGGTCTAATACCGGATACAACCACTGGGGGCATCCTCTGGTGGTGGAAAGCTCCGGCGGTGCAGGATGAGCCCGCGGCCTATCAGCTAGTTGGTGAGGTAATGGCTCACCAAGGCGACGACGGGTAGCCGGCCTGAGAGGGCGACCGGCCACACTGGGACTGAGACACGGCCCAGACTCCTACGGGAGGCAGCAGTGGGGAATATTGCACAATGGGCGAAAGCCTGATGCAGCGACGCCGCGTGAGGGATGACGGCCTTCGGGTTGTAAACCTCTTTCAGCAGGGAAGAAGCGAAAGTGACGGTACCTGCAGAAGAAGCGTAAGCTAACTACGTGCCAGCAGCCGCGGTAATACGTAGGGCGCAAGCGTTGTCCGGAATTATTGGGCGTAAAGAGCTCGTAGGCGGCTTGTCACGTCGGTTGTGAAAGCCCGGGGCTTAACCCCGGGTCTGCAGTCGATACGGGCAGGCTAGAGTTCGGTAGGGGAGATCGGAATTCCTGGTGTAGCGGTGAAATGCGCAGATATCAGGAGGAACACCGGTGGCGAAGGCGGATCTCTGGGCCGATACTGACGCTGAGGAGCGAAAGCGTGGGGAGCGAACAGGATTAGATACCCTGGTAGTCCACGCCGTAAACGGTGGGCACTAGGTGTGGGCAACATTCCACGTTGTCCGTGCCGCAGCTAACGCATTAAGTGCCCCGCCTGGGGAGTACGGCCGCAAGGCTAAAACTCAAAGGAATTGACGGGGGCCCGCACAAGCGGCGGAGCATGTGGCTTAATTCGACGCAACGCGAAGAACCTTACCAAGGCTTGACATACACCGGAAACATCCAGAGATGGGTGCCCCCTTGTGGTCGGTGTACAGGTGGTGCATGGCTGTCGTCAGCTCGTGTCGTGAGATGTTGGGTTAAGTCCCGCAACGAGCGCAACCCTTGTCCCGTGTTGCCAGCAGGCCCTTGTGGTGCTGGGGACTCACGGGAGACCGCCGGGGTCAACTCGGAGGAAGGTGGGGACGACGTCAAGTCATCATGCCCCTTATGTCTTGGGCTGCACACGTGCTACAATGGCCGGTACAATGAGCTGCGATACCGCGAGGTGGAGCGAATCTCAAAAAGCCGGTCTCAGTTCGGATTGGGGTCTGCAACTCGACCCCATGAAGTCGGAGTCGCTAGTAATCGCAGATCAGCATTGCTGCGGTGAATACGTTCCCGGGCCTTGTACACACCGCCCGTCACGTCACGAAAGTCGGTAACACCCGAAGCCGGTGGCCCAACCCCCTTGTGGGGAGGGAGCTGTCGAAGGTGGGACTGGCGATTGGGACGAAGTCGTAACAAGGTAGCCGTACCGGAAGGTGCGGCTGGATCACCTCCTTTCTAAGGAGCACTTCTAGGCTGCCTCGGCAGTCCAGAGGCCAGTACATCAGCGAGTGTCTGATGCTGGTTGCTCATGGGTGGAACGTTGACTACTCGGCACACTCGGTCTGTTCGGGCCGCTAGTACTGCTCTTCGGAGCGTGGAACGCGGACCACGGGAGGCGGGGGTGTCGGGCACGCTGTTGGGTATCTGAGGGTACGGCCCGTGTGGCTGCCTTCAGTGTCGGCCCCAGTGCACTCGGGAGTTTTTCCGGGGTGATGGGTGGTTGGTCGTTGTTTGAGAACTGCACAGTGGACGCGAGCATCTGTGGCCAAGTTTTTAAGGGCGCACGGTGGATGCCTTGGCACCAGGAACCGATGAAGGACGTGGGAGGCCACGATAGGCCCCGGGGAGTCGTCAACCAGGCTTTGATCCGGGGGTGTCCGAATGGGGAAACCCGGCAGTCGTCATGGGCTGCCACCCGCTGCTGAACACATAGGCAGTGTGGAGGGAACGCGGGGAAGTGAAACATCTCAGTACCCGCAGGAAGAGAAAACAACCGTGATTCCGGGAGTAGTGGCGAGCGAAACTGGATGAGGCTAAACCGTATACGTGTGAGACCCGGCAGGGGTTGCGTGTACGGGGTTGTGGGATCTCTCTTCCACGGTCTGCCGGCCGTGGGACGAGTCAGAAACCGTTGATGTAGGCGAAGGACATGCGAAAGGTCCGGCGTAGAGGGTAAGACCCCCGTAGTCGAAACGTCAGCGGCTCGTTTGAGAGACACCCAAGTAGCACGGGGCCCGAGAAATCCCGTGTGAATCTGGCGGGACCACCCGCTAAGCCTAAATATTCCCTGGTGACCGATAGCGGATAGTACCGTGAGGGAATGGTGAAAAGTACCCCGGGAGGGGAGTGAAATAGTACCTGAAACCGTGTGCCTACAAGCCGTGGGAGCGTCGCTGATGGGCTTGCTCATCAGTCGTGACTGCGTGCCTTTTGAAGAATGAGCCTGCGAGTTTGCGGTGTGTTGCGAGGTTAACCCGGGTGGGGTAGCCGTAGCGAAAGCGAGTCCGAATAGGGCGTTTTTAGTAGCACGCTCAAGACCCGAAGCGGAGTGATCTAGCCATGGGCAGGTTGAAGCGGAGGTAAGACTTCGTGGAGGACCGAACCCACCAGGGTTGAAAACCTGGGGGATGACCTGTGGTTAGGGGTGAAAGGCCAATCAAACTCCGTGATAGCTGGTTCTCCCCGAAATGCATTTAGGTGCAGCGTCGTGTGTTTCTTGCCGGAGGTAGAGCACTGGATAGGCGATGGGCCCTACCGGGTTACTGACCTTAGCCAAACTCCGAATGCCGGTAAGTGAGAGCGCGGCAGTGAGACTGTGGGGGATAAGCTCCATGGTCGAGAGGGAAACAGCCCAGAGCATCGACTAAGGCCCCTAAGCGTACGCTAAGTGGGAAAGGATGTGGAGTCGCAGAGACAACCAGGAGGTTGGCTTAGAAGCAGCCACCCTTGAAAGAGTGCGTAATAGCTCACTGGTCAAGTGATTCCGCGCCGACAATGTAGCGGGGCTCAAGCGTACCGCCGAAGTCGTGTCATTGCGATATGTACCCCCAACGGGGATCGTGATGGGTAGGGGAGCGTCGTCTGCCGGGTGAAGCAGCCGCGTAAGCGAGTTGTGGACGGTTGACGAGTGAGAATGCAGGCATGAGTAGCGATACAAACGTGGGAAACGTTTGCGCCGATTGACTAAGGGTTCCTGGGTCAAGCTGATCTGCCCAGGGTAAGTCGGGACCTAAGGCGAGGCCGACAGGCGTAGTCGATGGATAACCGGTTGATATTCCGGTACCCGCTGTGAAGCGTCAAACATCGAATCCAGTGATGCTAAGCCCGTGAAGCCGTCGGCTGAGTCTTCGGACGAGGTCGGAGTGGTGGAGCCGGTGACCCGAGCTGGTAGTAGGTGAGTGATGGGGTGACGCAGGAAGGTAGTCCATCCCGGGCGGTGGTTGTCCCGGGGTAAGGGTGTAGGACGTCAGGTAGGTAAATCCGCCTGGCAATAGTCTGAGACCTGATGCCGAGCCGATTGTGGTGAAGTGGATGATCCTATGCTGTCGAGAAAAGCCTCTAGCGAGTTTCATGGCGGCCCGTACCCTAAACCGACTCAGGTGGTCAGGTAGAGAATACCGAGGCGTTCGGGTGAACTATGGTTAAGGAACTCGGCAAAATGCCCCCGTAACTTCGGGAGAAGGGGGCCATTTCTGGTGATGAGTCTTGCACTCTGAGCTGGGGGTGGCCGCAGAGACCAGCGAGAAGCGACTGTTTACTAAAAACACAGGTCCGTGCGAAGCCGTAAGGCGATGTATACGGACTGACGCCTGCCCGGTGCTGGAACGTTAAGGGGACCGGTTAGTCACTCTTCGGGGTGGCGAAGCTGAGAACTTAAGCGCCAGTAAACGGCGGTGGTAACTATAACCATCCTAAGGTAGCGAAATTCCTTGTCGGGTAAGTTCCGACCTGCACGAATGGCGTAACGACTTCTCGACTGTCTCAACCATAGGCCCGGTGAAATTGCACTACGAGTAAAGATGCTCGTTTCGCGCAGCAGGACGGAAAGACCCCGGGACCTTTACTACAGTTTGATATTGGTGTTCGGTTCGGCTTGTGTAGGATAGCTGGGAGACTGTGAAGCTCGCACGCCAGTGTGGGTGGAGTCGTCGTTGAAATACCAGTCTGGTCGTGCTGGATGTCTAACCTGGGTCCGTGATCCGGATCAGGGACAGTGTCTGATGGGTAGTTTAACTGGGGCGGTTGCCTCCTAAAGGGTAACGGAGGCGCCCAAAGGTTCCCTCAGCCTGGTTGGTAATCAGGTGTTGAGTGTAAGTGCACAAGGGAGCTTGACTGTGAGACCGACGGGTCGAGCAGGGACGAAAGTCGGGACTAGTGATCCGGCGGTGGCTTGTGGAAGCGCCGTCGCTCAACGGATAAAAGGTACCCCGGGGATAACAGGCTGATCTTCCCCAAGAGTCCATATCGACGGGATGGTTTGGCACCTCGATGTCGGCTCGTCGCATCCTGGGGCTGGAGTCGGTCCCAAGGGTTGGGCTGTTCGCCCATTAAAGCGGTACGCGAGCTGGGTTTAGAACGTCGTGAGACAGTTCGGTCCCTATCCGCTGTGCGCGTAGGAGTCTTGAGAAGGGCTGTCCCTAGTACGAGAGGACCGGGACGGACGAACCTCTGGTGTGCCAGTTGTCCTGCCAAGGGCATGGCTGGTTGGCTACGTTCGGGAGGGATAACCGCTGAAAGCATCTAAGCGGGAAGCCTGCTTCGAGATGAGGACTCCCACCCACTTGATGGGGTAAGGCTCCCAGTAGACGACTGGGTTGATAGGCCAGATATGGAAGTCGGGTAACCGGTGGAGTTGACTGGTACTAATAGGCCGAGGGCTTGTCCTCAGTTGCTCGCGTCCACTGTGTTGGTTCTGAAACCACGAACAACCCGCCCATGTTTGGGTGGCTGGTTGGTTGTTTGTTTCATAGTGTTTCGGTGGTCATAGCGTAGGGGAAACGCCCGGTTACATTCCGAACCCGGAAGCTAAGCCTTACAGCGCCGATGGTACTGCAGGGGGGACCCTGTGGGAGAGTAGGACGCCGCCGAACAATACTTGACAGGGTTGGGCCCGGAACTTCCGTTCCGGGCCCAACCCTTTTTTGTTGCCTGTCACTTGCAGTTCACGTTCCGCAACCACCATCCACCTCATGGGTACTGCAGCAATGCTCAGGGCCGCCGGCGTCGGAGTCGGGGACGAGGTCGTCGTGTCGGCCTTCGGGAAGGCGGAGATCGCGCAGGCCGTCGCGCTGGCGGGGGCTTTGCCGGTGTTCGCCGACATAGACCCGGTGACGTATTGCCTGGACCCGGCCGCCGTGGAGGCGGCCGTCGGTCCTCGCACGGCCGCGGTGGTCGCCGTACACCGGTTCGGTCGGCCGGCGGACATGGTGCGGCTGCACGACATCGGCGAGCGGCACGGGCTGCTGGTGCTGCAGGAACGGGAGTCCGAAGCTCCGCACGAGGAGATGGCGCAGCGTCGGCAGCGGGCCGCCTACCTCGACGCGAAGTTGCGCGGGGTGCGCACGCCGGACGGTGGTGTGGGGCACACCTATCAGCAGTACGTGGTGCGGGTGCCCGGGAACGGACGGCCGGACCGGGACGCGTTCGCGCGGGCCGTTCGCGGTCGGGGCGTCGATTGCCGGGTGCCGGTGAAGACGCCGGTGCACCGGCTGCCGGAGTTCCGGCGCTGCGTGGCGCTGCCGGAGACGGAGCGCGCTGCCGGGGAGACGCTCGCGCTGCCCGTGGACGCCTCGTTGACCAAGCGGGACATGCAGCGCATCGCCTCGGCGTGCAATGCGCTCGGGGGCCTTCTGGAGCCGGCGCTGTGACGGGCGCCGTGGTTGGGAGCACGGCTCTGTTCGGGGTATGATCTATTCCGTTGCCGCGGGGGAAACCTCGAAAAGGTGACAGGCCCCTATAGCTCAGTCGGCAGAGCGTCTCCATGGTAAGGAGAAGGTCAACGGTTCGATTCCGTTTGGGGGCTCCAGCTGAAAGGCCCCGCCCAATGGGCGGGGCCTTTCGCATGCCCGGGGACCGGGGGCAGGCCCCGTGCCCTTCAGTCCTTGTGCGGCTCCGGTACCCGCATCGCGAGGATCGCCATGTCGTCCGACGGGGCGTCCGACGCGAAGCGCTCCACCGCGCGCATGATGCGGGCCGCCACCGCGCCGGCGGTCAGGCCCGTGCAGGTGGTGAGGACGTCGGCGAGGCCGTCGTCGCCCAACATGCGGGAGCCCTCGCGGCGTTCGGTGACGCCGTCCGTGACACAGAGGAGGACGTCGCCCGGTTCGAGCGTGACCGTCTCCTCGTACAGCTCCAGGTCGTCGATGACGCCGAGGAGGGGCTGGGGTTCCGCGGCCGGTTCGACGGTGCCGTCCTGGCGGAGGCGGAGCGGGAGGGGATGGCCGGCGCAGACCACCCTCAGTTCCGCGCTGCCGTCCTCCTGGGGACGCATCTCGCCGTACAGGAGGGTGAGGAAGCGGCTGCGGGCGCCCTCGTCGAGGATCGCGGAGTTCAGGCGCTCCAGGACCGCCGGGCCGCTGAGGCCCTCCCGGGCCAGCAGGCGCAGGGCGTGCCGGGCGAGGCCGGTGACCGCCGCCGCGTTCGGGCCCGTACCGCAGACGTCGCCGATGGCGAAGCCGTAGGCGCCGTCGCTGATGGGGAAGAGGTCGTAGAAGTCGCCGCCGACCTCGTTGCCCTCGCCGGCCGCGCGGTAGATGACCTCGACCTCGACGCCCTCGATCTGGAGGAGCTCGGGGGGCAGGAGACTGCGCTGGAGGGCCTGGCTGATGGCGGTGCGCTCCGAGTACAGGCGGGCGTTGTCCAGGGCCAGGGCGGCACGGCGGGACAGGTCCTCGGCCAGTTCCAGGATCTCCTGGCGGAAGTGCTCGTCGGTGGGCTTGCCCAGGGTGAGCATGCCGATGACGCGGTTGCGGGCCACGAGGGGAAGGACCACCGTCTCGCCGCCTACGGCGGAGGCCGTGGTCAGCGTCGGGCCGATGCCCGGTGTCACCCGGTTGCTGGGGCCGCCGCTCAGGCCGAGGCTGCGCATCGAGCTGCGCAGGGCCGCCTGGTGGGCGACCTCGCGGGGGGCGTTCCAGACGCGGGCGCCCGGGGTGGGCACCGGGTCCGGCGGCGGCATCTTGGACAGCAGGGACTTGATGCCGTCGATGAGTTCCTCGTCCTCGTGCAGGACGTAGGAGAGGTACGGGTCCGAGGCCTGGTCGGCGATGGTGTAGACGGCACACCAGGTGGCCAGGGTCGGGACCGTCATCTGGGCCATCAGGGCCAGCGTCTGGTCGCGGTCGAGCGTGCCCGCGAGCAGGTCGGAGGCCTCGACGAGGAAGCTGAGCGAGCCGCGGCGCAGGCGTTCCAGTTCGCCGAGGCGGGCCGACTCGACGGCCAGGGCGATGCGGTCCGCGGCGAACTGGAGGCGGAGGGCCTCTTCGTTGGAGTAGCGGCCGGGGGCCTCCGCGGCGACGCCGAGGGAGCCGGTGAGGCGGCCCTCGACCTTGAGCGGGACGGTGACGACCGAGCGCATGCCCGTGCCGTTCAGCAGTGGTACCGCGCCGGGGACGATGGTGAGGTCCTCGTGGACGGCCGGCATGCGGGCGGAGCCGTAGCGGCCGGGGCCCGCCTCGACGGGGACGCGGGCGAACCGCTGGCGGGCGGAGGGCAGTCCGGTGGAGGCGCGGACCTCCAACTCCGTTTCGTCGTCGGTGGCCAGGAGGAGGAAGGCGGCGTCGGCGTCGAGCATGTCGCGGGCGCGTTCCACCGTGCGCTGAAGGAGACCGTCGAGGTCGTCCGGCGCGGGGGAACCGATGAACACCTCGAAGGGGTCGGTGTTCTGTCCCTCGGACGACGCGCCCGTGTCGGAGGACGGGACCCGCAGCGGTGTCTGGAGCACGGCCCGCTCGTGGTCCCGGACCAGCAGGCAGACGGTGGACGGCTCGCCACCGGTGTCGCGGACCCGGAGGTGGGACGCGTACACCGGGGTGACGCGGCCGTTGGCGCCGCGGATGCCGTAGCTGCCCTCCCAGCGGGACAGGCGCAGCGCCTCGGCGATGCCGGTGCTGGTGCCCGGGGTGTGCGGCCAGGCCGCGAGATCGGTCAGCGGCTTGCCGGTGACCTGCTCGGCCGGGTAGCCGAACAGCTCCTCGGCGTCCTCGTTCCACGCCGTGATGGCGCCGGTGCGGTCGATCTGGACGACGGCGACGCGGACCCGGCCGTCGGCGAGCGGGAGCAGGTCGGCCGGGAGGGAGGGCCCGGCGGCGCGGGTGCCGACCGGGCGCTCGGGCAGGTCGAGGTGGAACCAGACGTTCTTGTGGGTCGGGGCGTACTCGACGCCCCAGCGGGCGGCCAGCGCCGCGCACAGCTGCAGACCCCGGCCGCCCTCGCGGTCGGGGCTGCCCATGGTGGCGGGCGAGCCCTGGAGCGGGACCTCGCGCTCGGGGTAGCGGTCGGCCACCTCGATCCGTACGCCCTCGTCGCTGCGCAGGCAGACGACGTCGGCGGCGGTGCCGGCGTGCACCACGGCGTTGGTCACCAGTTCGCTGGTGAGCACCACGGCGTCGTCGACGATGTCGGCGTAGCCCCAGCCCTGGAGGGTGTCGCGGACGAAGGAGCGGGCGCTCGCCACCGATCGCCCGACGGGCTCGAAGCTGGCGGCCGCGCGCGCGGTGATCACAGAACTCCTCGTCCCTTTCTCTCCGGGCACGGTGTCAAGGCCGACCGGGTCGCGCCGCTGCTGCGGCAGGCCGCCCGTCGGCGTGGGCTCCGGGGGCTGTCCCCCCGGAATCAGTCCGGTGGTCATGTGGTCCGGCCGCCCCTCCGATGCCCGCTCGTATCCGTGCCACCGCCCAGGCCGGACGAACCGGCGCGGCTGGACAGCCGCATGCAAGGTTACTTACCTTCGCCGTCCATGCGGATGCCGGTCTGCAGTGTTTCCGCCCGGAGGGTGTGCGGACGATGTGCGAAGCTGCCGAACTGTTATGGCCTGGTACGGCCGGGGTGAAACACTGGGCAGGCTTTCTGTGAAGCTCCGGGCAGACTGAGTGCCGACCGCGTACGACGGGCAGCAGCCCTGGAGCGGCCCGGCAGGTCGGGCGGGAATGTCACAGAAGTACAGAAAATACGCGGTAGTAACCGGTACGCCGAGTGGTGATACCCGGGCACTGCAGTGACGGTCGATCCCTGCGGGAGGGACAAGTGGAGTCTGGCGCAGCGACGCGGGGCACGAAGACGCGCGCGAAGGGCGGACAGTCCCCAAGCACTCAGGGCAAACCGAGCAATCAGGGCAAAACCCGCGGTGGGACCACGGCCGTGGACACCGCGGCCCTGAACCGGCTGCTGGCGGCCCTGGTGTCCATGCGGGACGGGAACTTCCGCAAGCGGCTCACGGTGTCCGGGGACGGCGTGATGTCGGAGATCGCGGCCGTGTTCAACGAGGTGGCCGACCGCAATCTGCATCTGACGGGTGAGCTGGCGCGGGTGCGGCGCATGGTCGGACGTGAGGGAAAACTCACGGAACGGCTGGAGACCGGCGCCTGTGAGGGCTCCTGGTCGACGGCGATCGACAATTCCAACGCGCTCGTGGACGACCTCGTACGCCCCGTCGCGGAGGTCAGCCGGGTGCTGTCGGCGGTGGCCGACGGTGACCTGTCGCCCCGTATGGAGCTGCGGACGCCGGCGCCGGAGGGGGCGGCCGGGCATCCGCTGCGCGGTGAGTTCCTGAAGGTCGGCCGGACCGTGAACAACCTGGTCGACCAGTTGTCGTCGTTCACGGACGAGGTCACCCGCGTGGCCAGCGAGGTGGGCACCGAGGGCAAGCTGGGCGGTCAGGCCCGGGTGCGCGGTATGTCCGGTTCGTGGAAGGATCTCACGGACTCCGTGAACACGATGGCCTACCGGCTGACGGCGCAGGTGCGGGACATCGCGCTGGTGACCACGGCGGTCGCCAAGGGCGATCTGTCGCGCAAGGTCACGGTGCACGTGGCCGGCGAGATGCTGGAGCTGAAGAACACCGTCAACACGATGGTGGACCAGCTCTCGGCGTTCTCCTCCGAGGTGACGCGGGTCGCGCGCGAGGTGGGCACCGAGGGTGCGCTCGGCGGTCAGGCCCAGGTGCCCGGGGTGGCCGGCGTGTGGAAGGAGCTGACCGACTCCGTCAACACGATGGCCGGGAACCTCACGGCCCAGGTGCGCGGGATCGCCGAGGTGACCACGGCGGTCGCCAACGGTGATCTGTCGCGGAAGGTGACCGTGCCGGCGCGCGGCGAGGTGGCGCAGCTCGCGGACACCATCAACCAGATGACCGAGACGCTGCGGATCTTCGCGGACGAGGTCACGCGCGTGGCGAACGAGGTCGGAGCCGAGGGGCGGCTCGGCGGGCAGGCGAACGTGCCGGGTGCCGCCGGGACCTGGAAGGACCTCACCGACTCGGTCAACACCGTCTTCCGGAACCTGACCACGCAGGTGCGGGACATCGCCGCGGTGACGACGGCGGTGGCCAACGGTGATCTGTCGCAGAAGGTCACCGTGGACGTGGCCGGCGAGATGCTGGAGCTGAAGAACACCGTCAACACGATGGTGGACCAGCTCTCCGCCTTCGGTGCCGAGGTCACGCGCGTGGCGCGCGAGGTCGGTGTCGAGGGTGAGCTGGGCGGTCAGGCTCAGGTGCCGGGAGCGGCGGGGACCTGGAAGGACCTCACCGACTCGGTCAACACGGCGTTCCGGAACCTCACCGGACAGGTGAGGAACATCGCCCAGGTGACCACGGCGGTGGCCAACGGTGATCTGTCGCAGAAGGTCACCGTCGACGTCTCCGGCGAGATGCTCCAGCTGAAGAACACCGTGAACACCATGGTGGACCAGCTCTCCAGCTTCGCCGACCAGGTCACCCGGATGGCCCGGGACGTGGGTACGGAGGGCCGCCTCGGCGGTCAGGCCCGCGTGGACGGCGTGTCGGGCACGTGGAAGGAGCTGACGGACTCCGTCAACTCCATGGCGTCCAACCTGACCGGTCAGGTGCGCAACATCGCGCAGGTGACGACGGCCGTGGCGCGCGGTGACCTGTCCCAGAAGATCGACGTGGACGCGCGCGGGGAGATCCTGGAGCTGAAGAACACCATCAACACGATGGTGGACCAGCTGTCCTCCTTCGCCGAGCAGGTCACCCGGGTGGCCCGTGAGGTGGGTACGGAGGGCCGCCTCGGCGGTCAGGCGCAGGTGCCCGGTGTCGCCGGTGTGTGGCGCGACCTGACCGATTCGGTGAACGGCATGGCCGGCAACCTGACCGCCCAGGTGCGCAACATCGCGCAGGTCGCGACCGCGGTGGCGCGCGGTGACCTGTCCCAGAAGATCACCGTGGACGCGCGCGGGGAGATCCTGGAGCTGAAGAACACCCTGAACACGATGGTGGACCAGCTGTCGTCGTTCGCCCAGGAGGTCACGAGGGTGGCCCGTGAGGTGGGTACGGAGGGCATCCTCGGCGGCCAGGCCGAGGTGCAGGGGGTCTCCGGCACCTGGAAGGACCTCACGCAGTCCGTGAACGGCATGGCGAACAACCTGACCATGCAGGTCCGCAACATCGCCGAGGTCACCACCGCGGTCGCCAAGGGCGACCTGTCGAAGAAGATCACCGTCGACGCCAAGGGCGAGATCCTCGAACTGGTGACGACCGTGAACACGATGGTCGACCAGCTGTCGTCGTTCGCCGAGCAGGTCACGCGCGTGGCGCGCGAGGTGGGCACCGAGGGCATCCTGGGCGGCCAGGCGCACGTGCCCGGCGTGGTGGGCATCTGGAAGGACCTCAGCGACAACGTCAACCTGATGGCCAAGAACCTCACCGTCCAGGTGCGGAACATCTCCCAGGTGGCCGCCGCGGTCGCCAACGGCGACCTGACGCGGACGGTGACGATCGAGGCGCGCGGTGAGGTCGTGCAGCTCGCCGAGACGTTCAACACCATGGTCAAGACGCTGAGTTCGTTCGCCGACCAGGTCACCAAGGTGGCCCGCGAGGTGGGCACGGACGGCATCCTGGGCGGCCAGGCGCACGTGCCGGGCGTGGCGGGCACCTGGAAGGACCTCACCGAGTCGGTGAACCAGATGGCGTCCAACCTGACCGGTCAGGTGCGCAACATCGCCATGGTCACCACCGCCATCGCGAAGGGCGATCTGACCAAGAAGATCGACATCGACGCGCGCGGCGAGATCCTGGAGCTGAAGACGACCATCAACACCATGGTCGACCAGCTGTCCTCCTTCGCCGAGGAGGTCACCCGCGTGGCCCGTGAGGTGGGTACCGAGGGACAGCTCGGCGGGCAGGCACGCGTGCGTGACGTCGACGGCACCTGGCGGGACCTGACGGAGTCCGTGAACGAGATGGCCGGGAACCTGACCCGGCAGGTGCGTGCCATCGCACGCGTGGCGACCGCGGTGACCCGCGGTGACCTGAACCTGAAGATCGACGTGGACGCCTCCGGGGAGATCCAGGAACTTCAGGACTACATCAACAAGATGATCGCCAACCTGCGCGACACCACGATCGCCAACAAGGAGCAGGACTGGCTCAAGGGCAACCTCGCCCGGATCTCCGCGCTGATGCAGGGCCGGCGGGACCTCCAGGACGTGGCCTCGCTGATCATGAGCGAGCTGACCCCGGTGGTCTCCGCGCAGCACGGCGCGTTCTTCCTCGCCATGCCGCTGGTCGACGGCCAGGAACTCGCGACCGCCCAGGAGGACCAGTACGAACTGCGCATGCTCGGGTCTTACGGCTACTCCATGGGATCCATGCCGACGGCGTTCCGGCCCGGTGAGGCGCTGGTCGGCACGGCCGCGCAGGAGAAGCGCACGATCCTGGTGGAGAACGCGCCCAGCGGGTACCTGAAGATCTCCTCCGGGCTCGGGGAGGCTCCGCCCGCCCAGGTGATCGTCCTGCCGGTGCTGTTCGAGGGGAAGGTGCTCGGCGTCATCGAGCTGGCGTCGTTCACGCCGTTCACGCAGATCCAGAAGGACTTCCTCAACCAGATCGCCGAGATGATCGCGACCAGCGTCAACACCATCTCCGTCAACACCAAGACGGAGGTGCTGCTGAAGCAGTCGCAGGAGCTGACCGAACAGCTGCGGGAGCGGTCGGAGGAACTGGAGCAGCGGCAGAAGGCCCTCCAGGCGTCCAACGCCGAACTGGAGGAGAAGGCCGAGCTGCTGGCCCAGCAGAACCGCGACATCGAGGTGAAGAACACCGAGATCGAAGAGGCCCGGCAGGTCCTGGAGGAGCGCGCCGAGCAGCTCGCGGTCTCCATGCGCTACAAGAGCGAGTTCCTGGCCAACATGTCGCACGAGCTGCGTACGCCGCTCAACTCGCTGCTGATTCTGGCCAAGTTGCTCGCCGACAACGCCGAGGGAAATCTTTCTCCGAAGCAGGTCGAGTTCGCCGAGACCATCCACGGCGCCGGTTCCGACCTGCTCCAGCTGATCAACGACATCCTCGACCTGTCGAAGGTCGAGGCGGGTAAGATGGACGTCTCCCCGACGCGCATCGCGCTCGTGCAGCTCGTCGACTACGTGGAGGCCACCTTCCGGCCGCTGACCGCGGAGAAGGGCCTGGACCTGTCGGTGCGGGTCTCGCCGGAGCTGCCGGCCACGCTGCACACCGACGAGCAGCGGCTGCTCCAGGTGCTGCGGAACCTGCTGTCCAACGCGGTGAAGTTCACCGACTCCGGATCGGTCGAGCTGGTCATCCGGCCGGCCCGGGACGACGTCCCGCAGGGCATCCGGGAGCAGCTGCTCGAGGCCGGTTCGCTGACCGACCCGAACGCCGAGCTGATCGCGTTCTCGGTGACCGACACCGGCATCGGGATCGCGGCCAGCAAGATGCGGGTGATCTTCGAGGCGTTCAAGCAGGCAGACGGCACCACCAGCCGCAAGTACGGCGGTACGGGTCTGGGGCTGTCGATCTCCCGGGAGATCGCGCAACTGCTCGGCGGCGAGATCCACGCGCAGAGCGAGCCGGGCCGCGGCTCCACGTTCACGCTGTACCTGCCGCTGCACCCGAGCGAGCTGCCCCCGCACGGGTATGTGCAGCCGGTGAGCCCGCTGGAGCCCGGGCCCCTGGTGGTCTCCTCGGCCGGTGCGGCCGAGGCGGCCGGGGCGCCGGACGCGGAGGCCGAGACGCCGGCCGAGGTGAAGCCGTACCAGGAGACCCGGAACGGCGCCGCGGCGCTGTTCCGGCGCCGCCGCCATGCGCTGCCGGAGGCCGAGCCGCGTCTGGCGCCGCAGCCGGAGCAGTGGCCGTCCGCCGCGGAGCAGGAGGCGGCGCCGAGGCCGAGCCGCGGCATCCGGTTCGGCGGCGAGAAGGTGCTGATCGTCGACGACGACATCCGCAACGTGTTCGCGCTCACCAGCGTGCTGGAGCAGCACGGTCTGTCCGTGCTGTACGCGGAGAACGGGCGCGAGGGCATCGAGGTGCTGGAGCAGCACGAGGACGTGGCGGTCGTCCTGATGGACATCATGATGCCCGAGATGGACGGGTACGCGACGACCACGGCGATCCGCCGGATGCCCCAGTTCGCCGGGCTGCCGATCATCGCGCTGACCGCCAAGGCGATGAAGGGCGACCGGGAGAAGGCGATCGAGTCGGGTGCCTCCGACTACGTGACCAAGCCGGTCGACCCCGACCACCTGCTGACGGTCATGGAGCAGTGGACGCGGGGGGCGTGAACGGTACGGTTCGGGGGCGTGCGAACGTGGTGTGTGCGAACGTGACGGGAAGGCGCGCGGCGCACGCGGAGTTGCTGGCTCGGTGTGCCCGAAGCCGTGTAGAGAGACGGGATTCGGGGAACCTTCTGGTCCCCCACCGCGTTTCTGCTACGTGCACAGTGACATCGCGGTGACAGGGTGTGGTGACGAGCGGGGTGCGGCTACGATGACCGGCACAAGGACGGGCGGCGCAAGGGAGTCGTCCCCAGGAGCGGCGCCCGTCGGCGCCGCGCCAAGTCCTGCGGACAGGGGAGGCCCCACGCCGGGGCGAGGAGGGCGGGCCATGGTGCAGAAGGCCAAGATCCTCCTGGTCGATGACCGGCCGGAGAATCTGCTGGCGCTGGAGGCGATCCTCTCTGCGCTCGATCAGACGCTGGTGCGGGCATCGTCCGGGGAGGAAGCGCTCAAAGCACTGCTCACGGACGACTTCGCGGTCATCCTGCTGGATGTCCAGATGCCGGGCATGGACGGTTTCGAGACCGCCGCCCACATCAAGCGGCGGGAGCGGACCAGGGACATCCCGATCATCTTCCTCACCGCGATCAACCACGGCCCGCACCACACCTTCCGCGGGTACGCGGCGGGCGCGGTGGACTACATCTCCAAGCCGTTCGACCCGTGGGTGCTGCGCGCGAAGGTCTCGGTCTTCGTCGAGCTCTACATGAAGAACTGCCAGCTGCGGGAGCAGGCGGCGCTGCTGCGGCTCCAGTTGGAGGGCGGGGGCGACAAG
This sequence comes from Streptomyces hamibioticus, assembly GCF_047946815.1. Classification (NCBI taxonomy): domain Bacteria; kingdom Bacillati; phylum Actinomycetota; class Actinomycetes; order Kitasatosporales; family Streptomycetaceae; genus Streptomyces; species Streptomyces hamibioticus. The sequence goes on along the minus strand of NZ_JBKKQY010000001.1, from coordinate 1,934,835 downwards.
CCCGAGGCGGGCGAGGCCAAGGAGTCGGCCGGGCTGCTCGCCGAGCTGTCGGCACGGCTCGCGGCCGTCGAGGAGCAGGCCGAGGCGCTGTCCAAGCAGCTGGGCGACGAGTCCACGGACGCCGCCGCGGTGGCCACGGCGGCCCATCTGGAGCGCAAGCTCACGGGGCTGAGGCGGGCGCTGGACGCGCTGGAGCCCGGTTCCTCGGGAGGGCAGGCCGCGGTCAACTGAGGCCGTCGGTGCGGTTCGGCGCATGGCCGTCGGTGCGGTCGGCGTGTGGCCGTCGGGCGTTCGGTCCGTGGGCCCTCGGGGCGGTCGGACCGAGGCTGCCGATGAGGTCCCGTCAGCGGCTGTACCGGACGCGTCAGTTCCGCTCCCAGGAGGAGACGACACGAACGGGTGAAGCAGTAGGCACACGTGTCCGCCGTCGTCTCCACCGGTAACCTCACACCCATGGCCTCACGTCCCTCCGCAGCCAAGAAGCAGCCCGCCAAGAAGGCGGCTCCCGCGAAGGCTCCGGCGAAGAAGGCCGTTGCGAAGAAGGCCCCCGCCAAGAAGGCGCCCGCCAAGAAGGCCGCGGCGAAAAAGCCCGCGACCAAACCGGCACCCAGCCCCACCGGGGGCGTCTACCGCCTCGTACGCGCCCTCTGGCTCGGCCTCGCGCACGCCGTCGGCGCCGTCTTCCGCGGCATAGGGCAGGGCGCCAAGAACCTCGACCCGGCGCACCGCAAGGACGGCGTCGCCCTGCTGCTGCTCGCCGTCGCGCTGATCGTCGCCGCGGGCACCTGGGCCGACCTCAAGGGACCCGTCGGCGACCTGGTCGAGATCCTGGTCACCGGCGCGTTCGGCCGGATCGACCTGCTGGTGCCGATCCTGGTCGCGGTCATCGCCGTGCGGTTCATCCGGCACCCGGAGAAGCCCGAGGCCAACGGGCGGATCGTGATCGGCCTGTCCGCGCTCGTCATCGGCGTGCTCGGCCAGGTCCACATCGCCTGCGGCTCGCCCGCCCGCGGCGACGGCATGCAGGCCATAAGGGACGCCGGCGGCCTCATCGGCTGGGCGGCGGCGACCCCGCTGTCGTACACGATGACCGACGTCCTGGCCGTGCCGCTGCTCGTCCTGCTCACCGTGTTCGGGCTGCTGGTCGTCACCGCCACGCCGGTCAACGCCGTCCCGCAGCGGCTGCGGCAGCTCGGCGTGCGGCTCGGCCTGATCGGCGACCCGGCGGCGGAGGTCACCGACGACGACGAGCGGTACGAGGAGCAGTGGCGCGAGGCGCTGCCCGCCCGGTCCCACAAGCGCGGGGCCCCGGCCCCCGAGGCGTACGACCCCGACGCCGTCGAACAGGAGGCGCTCGCCCGGCGTCGCGGTCGGCCCCGGCGCTCCGCCGTGCCGCAGCCCGACATGGACCGGCCGATGGACGCCGTGGACGTCGCCGCGGCCGCCGCCGCCGCGCTCGACGGCGCCGTCCTGCACGGGATGCCGCCGTCGCCGCTGGTCGCCGATCTCACCCAGGGCGTGCAGACGGGGGACCGCGAGCCGGCGACGCCGACCCCGACGCCCGTGCCGTCGGCCCGGCCGCAGCCGCGCAGGCCGCGGCAGGAGAAGCCGCACCAGGAGAAGTTCTCCGGTGAGGTCCCCGACCTCACCAAGACCCCGCCCGCCCAGGAACGCGAGCTGCCCTCGCGCGCCGAGCAGCTCCAGCTGTCCGGCGACATCACCTACGCCCTGCCGTCCCTGGACCTCCTCACGCGCGGGGGCCCCGGCAAGGCGCGCAGCGCCGCCAACGACGCCATCGTCGAGTCGCTGACCACCGTCTTCACCGAGTTCAAGGTCGACGCCCGGGTCACCGGCTTCACCCGCGGCCCGACGGTCACGCGGTACGAGGTGGAGCTCGGTCCCGCCGTGAAGGTGGAGCGGATCACCGCGCTGACCAAGAACATCGCGTACGCCGTCGCCAGTCCGGACGTACGGATCATCAGCCCGATCCCCGGCAAGTCCGCGGTCGGCATCGAGATCCCCAACACCGACCGGGAGATGGTCAACCTCGGCGACGTGCTGCGGCTCGCGGAGTCCGCCGAGGACGACGACCCGATGCTGGTCGCCTTCGGCAAGGACGTCGAGGGCGGCTACGTCATGCACTCGCTGGCGAAGATGCCGCACATGCTGGTCGCCGGCGCCACCGGCTCCGGCAAGTCGTCCTGCATCAACTGCCTGATCACCTCGATCATGATGCGGGCGACCCCGGAGGACGTCCGCATGATCCTGGTCGACCCCAAGCGCGTCGAGCTGACCGTCTACGAGGGCATTCCGCACCTGATCACGCCGATCATCACCAACCCCAAGCGGGCAGCCGAGGCGCTCCAGTGGGTGGTCCGCGAGATGGACCTGCGCTACGACGACCTGGCCGCCTACGGCTACCGGCACATCGACGACTTCAACCGGGCGGTGCGCGAGGGCAAGGTCAAGCCGCCCGAGGGCAGCGAGCGCGAGCTCCAGCCGTACCCGTACCTGCTGGTGATCGTCGACGAGCTGGCCGACCTGATGATGGTCGCCCCGCGCGACGTCGAGGACGCGATCGTGCGGATCACGCAGCTCGCGCGCGCGGCCGGCATCCACCTGATCCTCGCCACGCAGCGGCCGTCCGTCGACGTGGTCACCGGCCTGATCAAGGCGAACGTGCCCTCCCGGCTGGCCTTCGCCACCTCCTCGCTGGCCGACTCGCGCGTCATCCTCGACCAGCCCGGCGCCGAGAAGCTGATCGGCAAGGGCGACGGGCTGTTCCTGCCGATGGGCGCGAACAAGCCGACGCGTATGCAGGGCGCCTTCGTGACCGAGGAGGAGGTCGCGGCCGTCGTCCGTCACTGCAAGGACCAGATGGCGCCCGTCTTCCGGGACGACGTCGTCGTCGGCACCAAGCAGAAGAAGGAGATCGACGAGGACATCGGCGACGACCTCGACCTGCTGTGCCAGGCCGCCGAACTGGTCGTCTCCACGCAGTTCGGATCGACGTCCATGCTCCAGCGCAAGCTGCGCGTCGGCTTCGCCAAGGCAGGGCGGCTGATGGACCTCATGGAGTCACGGAACATCGTCGGGCCCAGCGAAGGCTCAAAGGCTCGTGACGTTCTTGTGAAGCCTGACGAGCTGGATGGCGTGCTCGCGATGATCCGGGGGGAGTCTGAGGGGTAGGGGAACAGGACACGGTGATCGTCTCGCCGGGTGGCGGCCGCGCGGTGGCCGTGTCGCTGTCGTGACCCACCCGTTAGGGATCATTGAGCAACCGTTTCCCCGAGGCGTACGTCAAGTTGAGGGAAGAGACAAACAGGTAGTCCACCATCGGCGTGTCGGGCCATTCCGATGGCGTACAAAGTCCGACCGCCCGGTTGCCCCACCCATTCGTACCCCCCCTAGACTGAACCTCCAGCACAGGCGGCTATACGCTCGAAAGGCGCCCCCGTGTCCATCGGCAACTCCCCTGAAGACGAGCGTCCGTTCGACAACGTGTCCGAAGACGTTTCCGAGGAAGCCCGCCCCTCCATCGGTCGTGCCCTCCGACAGGCGCGGATCGCCGCCGGGCTGACCGTCGACGACATCAGCAGCGCCACCCGGGTCCGTATCGCCATTGTGCACGCCATCGAGGCCGACGACTTCGGCCCCTGCGGCGGGGACGTCTACGCCCGCGGACACATCCGCACCCTGGCCAGGGCCGTCGGTCTCGACCCCGAGCCGCTGATCGAGCAGTACGGCGCCGAGCACGGCGGGCGTCCGGCCCCGACGCCGGCCGCTCCGCTGTTCGAGGCGGAGCGCATCCGGCCCGAGCGGCGCGGGCCCAACTGGACCGCCGCGATGGTCGCGGCGATCGTCGCGGTGATCGGTTTCGTCGGCTTCACGATGGTCAAGGGCGACGACGGCGGTTCCGAGGCGAACGTCGCCGAGGGCTCCGTGCCGTCGGCGAGCGAGTCGTCCTCGCCGAGCGCCAAGCCGAAGAAGCCCGCCGACCCCAAGCCCGACCCGACCGACAGCGCCATCGCCGCCGCGCCGCGGGACAAGGTGACCGTCCAGGTGAGCGCCACCGGCGACGGCAGCTGGGTCTCCGCCAAGGACCACAACGGCCGGCTGCTCTACGACGGTCTGCTCAGGAAGGGCCAGAGCAAGACCTTCCAGGACGACTCCAAGATCAGCCTCGTCCTCGGCGACGCGGGCGACGTCCAGCTGCACGTCAACGGCAAGAAGATCGACGACTTCGAGCCGGGCGCAGTGGAGCGCCTGACCTACACCAAGGGCGACCCGCAGGTCGGATAAGGGCGGCCTGAAGGAGCGAGTCAGTGCGGGGTTGGCCAAGATCGGCCAACCCCGTCGACGTGGGCTGTCGGTGGGACGAAGTAGTCTTGAGCCCATGCCTGAACGCCGTACCGTCGCACTCGTCACCCTTGGCTGCGCCCGTAACGAGGTGGACTCGGAGGAGCTCGCAGGCCGTTTGGAGGCGGACGGCTGGCAGCTCGTGGAGGACGCCGAGGACGCGGACGTCGCCGTCGTGAACACCTGCGGCTTCGTCGAGGCCGCCAAGAAGGACTCCGTCGACGCCCTCCTGGAGGCCAACGATCTCAAGGGCCACGGCAGAACACGGGCCGTGGTGGCAGTGGGCTGCATGGCCGAGCGGTACGGCAAGGAACTCGCCGAGGCCCTCCCCGAGGCCGACGGCGTGCTCGGCTTCGACGACTACACCGACATCTCCGACCGGCTCCAGACCATCCTCAGCGGCGGTATCCACGCCGCGCACACCCCGCGCGACCGGCGCAAGCTGCTGCCGATCAGCCCCGCCGAGCGGCAGCAGGCCGGGGCGTCCGTCGCCCTGCCCGGGCACGGCCCGGCCACCCCGGAGGACGGCGGTCAGCAGCTCCAGGACCTCCCGGAGGGCCTCGCTCCGGCCTCCGGGCCCCGAGCACCGCTGCGCCGCCGGCTGGACGGTTCCCCGGTCGCCTCGGTCAAGCTCGCCTCCGGCTGCGACCGGCGCTGCACCTTCTGCGCCATCCCCTCCTTCCGCGGCTCCTTCATCTCGCGTCGCCCGAGCGACGTGCTGAACGAGACGCGGTGGCTGGCCGAGCAGGGCGTCAAGGAGATCATGCTGGTCTCCGAGAACAACACCTCCTACGGCAAGGACCTCGGCGACATCCGGCTGCTGGAGTCCCTGCTGCCCGAGCTGGCCGGGGTCGACGGCATCGAACGGGTGCGCGTCAGCTACCTCCAGCCCGCCGAGATGCGTCCGGGCCTGATCGACGTACTGACCTCCACCCCGAAGGTCGCCCCCTACTTCGACCTCTCCTTCCAGCACTCCGCGCCGAACGTGCTGCGGGCCATGCGCCGCTTCGGCGACACCGACCGGTTCCTGGAACTGCTCGACACCATCCGTGCCAAGGCCCCCGAGGCCGGCGTGCGCTCCAACTTCATCGTCGGCTTCCCCGGTGAGTCCGAGGCCGACCTCGCCGAGCTGGAGCGGTTCCTGAACCACGCGCGGCTGGACGCCATCGGTGTCTTCGGCTACTCCGACGAGGAGGGCACGGAAGCGGCCGGTTACGACGACAAGCTCGACGAGGACGTCGTCGCCGAGCGGTTGGCACGTGTCTCGCGGCTGGCCGAGGAACTCGTCTCGCAGCGGGCGGAGGAGCGGGTGGGCTCCACCGTGCGCGTGCTCGTGGAGTCCGCCGACGAGTCCGCCGACGAGGGCGAGGGCGTGTACGGCCGCGGAGCCCACCAGGCCCCGGAGACGGACGGCCAGGTGCTGCTCACGAGCGGCGAGGGTTTGAGTGTCGGTCGTATGGTCGACGCGAAGGTGGTCGGTACGGAAGGTGTCGACCTGGTGGCCGAGCCGCTGCGGGGCTCGCTCGCGTGGACTGAGGAGGCGGACAGATGACCGGAGTACCGGCGTCCGCGGCGGGAGGCTCCTCCGGCGCGCGGAGGGCCGTCCCACGCGCGGCATCCGGGGCGACCGCGCACGGAGCGGCGGAGCGCAGGGCCTCGGGCGGCGCCGAACGCGCGGTCTCCGGAGGCGGCGCCGAGCCGGGCCGCGCCGGGCGTGGGGCCGGGGACACTCCCGCACGCGGCGGCGGGCGGGATGCGACCGCGCGCGGTGACGCCGAGGCGGAGGCCGCCGGCGGCCGGGACCGGGATGCCGGGCCGCGTGCCGGGGGCGCTGCCGGGTCCGCGGCGGCCGACGTGCCCGGTGGCAGGCCCGCGCGGAGCGGGAAGATCGCTGCCGCCGCCGTCAACCAGGCCAGCGTCTGGAACGTCGCGAACCTGCTGACGATGCTCCGGCTGATTCTGGTGCCGGCGTTCGTCCTGCTGATGCTCGGCAACGGCGGGTACGACCCGGCGTGGCGCTCCTTCGCCTGGGCGGCCTTCGCCATCGCCATGATCACCGACCTCTTCGACGGGCATCTGGCGCGCAGGTACAACCTGGTCACCGACTTCGGCAAGATCGCCGATCCCATCGCCGACAAGGCGATCATGGGGGCGGCGCTGATCTGTCTCTCCGCGCTGGGCGAGCTGCCGTGGTGGGTGACGGCCGTCATCCTCGGCCGGGAGCTCGGCATCACCCTGCTGCGTTTCGTGGTCATCCGGTACGGCGTCATCCCCGCGAGCCGGGGCGGCAAGCTCAAGACGCTCACCCAGGGCGTCGCCGTCGGCATGTACGTACTGGCGCTCACGGGTCCGCTGGCCACCCTGCGCTTCTGGGTGATGGCGGTGGCCGTCGTGCTGACCGTGGTGACCGGTCTGGACTACGTGAAACAGGCCATTGTGCTGCGCAGGCGGGGAATGGCCGAGCGCAGGGCGGCGTTGAAGGAGACGGAAGCTTGAGTTCCCCGGCCGCCGATGTGGTGCGACTACTGACGGTGAAGGGCAGGACCCTGGCGGTCGCCGAGTCGCTGACCGGTGGCCTGGTCGCCGCGGAGATCACGTCCGTTCCCGGCGCCTCCAAGGTGTTCCGGGGTTCGGTCACCGCCTACGCCACGGAGCTCAAGCACCGGCTGCTCGGCGTCGACGCCACCCTGCTGGCGGCGCGAGGTGCGGTGAATCCGCAGGTCGCCGCGCAGATGGCGGTCGGTGTGCGGAAGGCGCTGGGCGCCGACTGGGGCCTTGCGACCACGGGTGTCGCCGGCCCCGATCCGCAGGACGGCCAGCCCGTCGGGACGGTCTACGTGGCGGTGGACGGGCCCGCGGAAGCGGGTTCCGGTTCCGCCTCTGGCGGAAAAGTGGAGGCATTGCGGTTGAACGGCGACCGCGCGGACATTCGTATGGAGAGTGTACGGAGCGTACTCGCACTGCTCCTGAAGGAGCTTGCGGACGAACAGACCGGGAATGAGCGGGCACAGGATACGGAACAGCACGGGGGGTTTTGATGTTTGCAGCCCTGAGTGAACACGACATCGCTCCCCGCACGGCCGCGGCGCGAGGCGGTACGGTGGGGCGTGAAGGATGCGGCTACGCGGTCCGAGGAGGGAGCCACCGATGATTCTGCTCCGTCGCCTGTTGGGTGACGTGCTGCGTCGGCAGCGCCAGCGCCAGGGCCGTACTCTGCGCGAAGTCTCCTCGTCCGCCCGAGTCTCGCTCGGCTATCTCTCCGAGGTGGAGCGGGGGCAGAAGGAGGCTTCCTCCGAGCTGCTCTCCGCGATTTGCGACGCGCTTGACGTACGGATGTCCGAGCTCATGCGGGAAGTGAGCGACGAGCTCGCCCTCGCCGAGCTGGCCCAGTCCGCTGCGGCCACCCCCAGCGAGTCCGTGCCCACGCCGGTTCGTCCGATGCTGGGCTCCGTTTCGGTGACCGGTGTGCCACCGGAACGGGTGACGATCAAGGCGCCCGCCGAGGCGGTGGACGTCGTCGCCGCCTAGTGCTGCGGGCCTGCGCGATGCGCGGGCGCCGGTGAGGTGCGAAGAGCTAGGTGTGCAAGGCCCCGGCCGGGGCTTCTCCGGTGGATCCGGAGGAGTGCGGTCGGGGTTTTCGCATGCGCGGGGCCATGCGAAGAGGTTCCGGGGGCGGGCCTTCCGGCCGACGTGGCGCCGGGGCAGCGTTTGCCGGTCCCGGGGGCTGCGGTCATCGTGGAGGGACATGACGGGGATGAGCCGACGGAGGTGCGGATGTACGTCGTGAAGAGCCCGTTGTCCGACGCGGACCTGCAGACCGTGTCCGAGGCGCTGCAGGGCGCGCTCGTCGATCTGGTGGACCTCGCGCTGGTGGCGAAGCAGATCCACTGGAACGTGGTCGGGCCGCGCTTCCGTTCCGTGCACCTCCAGCTCGACGAGGTCGTCGGCACCGCGCGAGCGCACTCCGACACCGTGGCGGAGCGTGCCGCCGCCCTGGGCGTATCCCCGGACGGGCGGGCCGCGACGGTGGCCGTCGGCAGCGGGATCGGTGTGACCCCCGAGGGCTGGGTCGACGACGAGGCGGCGGTCGGGACGATCGTGGAGGCGCTGGGTGCGGTGATCGCACGCATGCGGGAGCGGATCGAGGCGACCGGAGAGCCGGACCCGGTGAGTCAGGACATCTTCATCCAGGTCACGGCGGACCTGGAGAAGCACCACTGGATGTTTCAGGCCGAGAACGGCTGAACCTCGTGCGCCCGGGGCGGATAGCGCGCTGGGGGGCCGTCCTGGGGGTGGCCGCGCTGTGGTGGTGGGCCGTGCTGCGGCTGGCGCTGGCGCCCGGCGCCGGGGTGCTGGAGGGGGCGGTCGCGGCCGGGGGCTGGGGATTGAGTCTGCTGCCGGTGCACTGTGTGCCGAAGGGGCGGGCGAAGGGCGCCCTGGGCGCGGGGCGGTGGCGGCAGGCCTGGGGGTGGGGCGGGGGTGATCGGGGCGGGAGTCATGGCGCCGTTGTCGGTTCGGACGCGGAATCCGCCCGCGAAGCTGACCCGTCATGAACGCCGACGCGGCCGGGGGCGGGCGCGGGACGGCCTGATCGACGTCCTCCGGTTCACCGGCGGACCCAGCGGTGACGTCCGGGCCATGAGTGATCCGGTGTGCGCGGTTCGGCCGCCGTCCTCGTTTCGGGCCGCCGGCTCGTCGAGGTTCGGTGTGCCGAGGTCCGCACACTGCACGGAGGCGCCCATCCCCCCGGCAGGATCGCCGTGGCGCGGTCGGTGCGTCGTAGGCGGTGACAGTCATGAGGTACGCCACGGCCGCAACTGTCGGGTCATCAATGGGTGGGGTGCGCTCGTCGGGGGCGAGCGGCGGCGGACGAGGCCGCCGGTGCCGGTGCCGGGCCGGGCTGGCAGTTCGGGCACCAGTACGTCGGGCGGTCGCGGGAACCGTCGCCCTGGTCGGCGACCCGGATCGACGTGGTGCAGCGCAGGCAGGGGCGGGGAGCACGGCCGTACACGAACAGGTCGGGAGCGCGGCGGCCGGTGGTGTTGCGGACCGGGCGGTCGCGGTTGGCCTCGAGGAGCCGCTTGGCGAGGGCGGGCAGCGCCGTGGCGCGCTCGGCCGGAAGGTCGCCGACGGGGAGCCAGGGGGTGACGCCGAGCAGGAAGCAGAGCTCGCTCTTGTACACATTGCCGATGCCGGCGAGGTTGCGCTGGTCGAGCAGGGCCTCGCCGAGGGCACGGGCGGGGTCCGCCAGGAGGCCGGCCAGCGCGCGCTCCGGGTCCCAGTCCGGGCCCAGCAGGTCGGGGCCGAGGTGTCCGACGACGCGCTCCTCGTCGGCGGTGCGCAGGAGCTCCAGGACCGGCAGGCGGTAGCCGACGGCGGTGCGGTCGGCGGTGCCGAGGATCACGCGGATCTGGTGGGCGGGGCCGCCGCTCCAGCGTCGGCCCGGTGCGAAGACCTTCCAGGAGCCGTCCATCCGCAGGTGCGAGTGCAGTGTCACGCCGCCCTCGATGCGGGTGAGGAGGTGCTTGCCGCGCGGGGTGACGTCGTGGACCGTACGGCCGGTGAGGTCCACCGTGGCGTACTGGGGGACGCGGAAGTCGCTGCGGGTCAGCACCTTGCCCGCGAGGGCGCCGTGCAGCCGCTGGGCGGCCTGCCAGACCGTGTCTCCTTCGGGCATGGCTCAAGGGTGGCACGGCGGGCGGGGTGTGCGCCGGAGCGGGCGGGGGCGGGTGCGGGCAGGAGCGGTGGCCGGATGTGGCAGGGGACGTCGGCGGTGCGGCGGAGGGCGAGGTGGGGTCAGGCTCGGAGGCGGAGGCCGCGCGGGGTGGCGATGAAGCCGGCTCCTTCCAGGAGGGCGCCGAACGGGGAGGTCAGTGCGGCCGAGCCGTTGACCCGTTCCACTGTGACCGTGCCGAGGGAACCGGCGCGGGCGGCCGCCGCCAGAGCCTCCGTGGCCGTGTGCAGGCGGGCGTCGTCGACGGCCGGCGCCTCCGGGTCGGACTGCCAGGCCAGCAGCGTCTTGCCGCCGCGCTCCATGTAGAGCGCCAGCTCCCCGTCGACGAGCACCACCAGGGACCCCGCCTTGCGGCCCGGCTTGTGACCGGCGCCGGTCGGGGGCTCGGGCCAGGGCAGGGCAGCACCGTAGGCGTTCGCCGGGTCGGCGGCGGCCAGGACGACGGCTCGGGAGGCGGGGCCGGCGGAGCGGGCGCGGCGGCCGCCGTGCGGACCCGGGGCGTACCCACCGCGTGCGTACGCGTCCCGGTCGCGGGCGCCGTGACCGTACGGGCCGTCGGGGACCCCGCCGCCGCGCGGGCCGCCGGCGCCCGGTGCGGCGAAGTCGGTGTCGAGGGCGGGGAAGGGGGCCGCGGCGTGCGGGTCGTAGGGGTTGTCCCGGTGGCCGGGGAGGTCGGGAAGGCCGCGATGGTGGTCGGGGCGGTCGTGGTCGTCGGTGGGCCAGGACCAGTCCTGGTCGTCGAGGCTGCCCGGGGTGCCGGTGTGGGGTCCTGAGCCGTAGGGCGAGCCGTTGGGGTGCGGGCCGCCGGGGGCGGGGGCCGGGCCGGCCGGGGTGTCGCCGCGCTCTCGGGCGTTCGCCACCGCGCGGAGGCGGTCCACGGCACCGTCCATCGCGAACTGCGCCGCACCCAGTCCCTCCACCACATAGCCGCGCCGGGCCTGTCCGCTCTCCTCGAAGACGGACAGGACGCGGTACGTCGCCGAGAAGCCGCCCTCGACGCCCTCCGCGGACACGGCACCGCGGGTCACCACTCCGTGCCGGTCGAGGAGCGTGCGGGCCAGGGCGTGGGCGCGCACGGTCGGGTCGCTCTCGCGGGCCGGGAGCAGCGACCAGCGGCCGGCGACGGTCGGGGGGCCGGAACGGGAGGCGGGGCGGGCGGCGGCCGTGAGCGAGCCGTAGCGCCCGCGCGGCACCGTGCGCTTGGCCCGGTGGGCCGTGGAGCCCGCGGTGCGGCCCGACCCGAGGAAGGAGCGCAGGGGCGCGAGCGTGTCGTTGGTCAGCCGCCCGGACCAGGCGAGGTCCCACACGGCGTCGGCCAGCTGCGGGTCCGTGACGTCCGGATGGGTGGTGGCGCGGACCTGGTCGGCGATCTGGCGGAAGAACAGGCCGTACCCGCCGGAGAGGGCGTCCAGGACGGACTGGTGCAGTGCCGTCGGCTCCAAGGGCTGCTCCGGCGGCTGGAGCAGCGGGGCCGCGTCCGCCAGGTAGAGCGAGACCCAGCCGTCCTTGCCGGGCAGCGATCCGGCGCCAGCCCACACCACCTCTCCCGCGGCGGTCAGCTCGTCGAGCATGGTGGGCGAGTAGTCGGCCACCCGGGACGGCAGGACCAGCTTCTCCAGGGCCGAGGCGGGGACGGACGCGCCCTGGAGCTGCTCGACGGCGCGGACCAGCCCGTCGATGCCGCGCAGTGCGTGTCCCTTGCCGACGTGCTGCCACTGCGGGAGGAACTGGGCGAGTGCGGCCGGTGGCACCGGTTCCAGTTCGTGCCGCAGCGCGGCCAGGGAACGGCGGCGCAGCCGGCGCAGTACGGCGGCGTCGCACCACTCCTGTCCGATCCCGGCCGGATGGAACTCGCCCTGGACGACCCGCCCGGCCGCCGACAGGCGGTGCAGGGCGCCGTCCGTTACCGCCACGCCCAGGCCGAAGCGGGCCGCGGCCGTGGCCGACGTGAAGGGGCCGTGGGTGCGGGCGTAGCGGGCGAGGAGGTCGCCCAGCGGGTCCTTGACCGGCTCGGTGAAGGCTTCCGGCACGCCCACCGGCAACGCCGTGCCCAGCGCGTCGCGCAGGCGGCCGGCGTCCTCGATCGCCGCCCAGTGGTCGGCGCCCGCGATGCGGACCTTGATCGCACGGCGGGCGGCGGCCAGTTCCGGCGCCCACTGCGGCTCCGCGCCGCGCTCGGCCAGCTCGGCGTCCGTGAGCGGGCCGAGCAGGCGCAGTACGTCCGCCACCCCCTCGGGGTCCTTGATCCGGCGGTCCTCGGTGAGCCACTGCAGCTCGCGCTCCAGCTCGACCAGCACCTCGGCGTCGAGCAGCTCGCGCAGCTCCGCCTGGCCGAGCAGCTCGGCCAGCAGCCGGGAGTCGAGGGACAGGGCAGCGGCACGGCGCTCGGCGAGCGGCGAGTCCCCCTCGTACAGGAACTGGGCGACGTAGCCGAACAGGAGGGAACGGGCGAACGGGGACGGCTCCGGCGTGGTGACCTCGACCATGCGCACCTTGCGGGACTCCAGGTCGCCCATCAGCTCGACGAGCCCGGGCACGTCGAAGACGTCCTGGAGGCATTCGCGGACCGCCTCCAGGACGATCGGGAACGAGCCGAACTCGCTCGCCACCTCCAGCAGCTGGGAAGCGCGCTGTCGCTGCTGCCACAGCGGGGTCCGCTTCCCCGGGTTGCGCCGGGGCAGCAGCAGCGCGCGGGCGGCGCACTCGCGGAAGCGGGCCGCGAACAGGGCCGAGCCGCCCACCTGGTCGGTGACGACCTGGTCGACCTCGCCCTTGTCGAAGACGACGTCGGCCGCGCCGACGGGGGCCTGGTCCGCGTCGTACTCCGTACCGGCCTTCGCCGGTTCCCGGTCCAGCAGGTCCAGGCCCATCAGGTCGGCGTCCGGCAGCCGCAGTACGATGCCGTCGTCGGCGTGCATGACCTGTGCGTCCATGGCGTACCGCTCGGACAGGCGGGCCCCCAGGGCGAGCGCCCAGGGAGCGTGCACCTGGGCGCCGAAGGGGGAGTGGACAACGACCCGCCAGTCGCCCAGCTCGTCCCGGAAGCGCTCCACGACGATGGTGCGGTCGTCGGGAATGTGCCCGCAGGACTCGCGCTGCTCGTCGAGGTAGGACAGGACGTTGTCCGCGGCCCAGGCGTCCAGACCGGCGGCGAGCAGGCGCAGCCGGGCGTCGTCCTTGGGCAGGGCACCGACCTCGCGCAGGAACGCACCGAGCGCGCGGCCCAGCTCCAGGGGGCGGCCCAGCTGGTCGCCCTTCCAGAACGGGAGCCTGCCCGGCACCCCCGGGGCGGGCGAGACCAGGACGCGGTCGCGCGTGATGTCCTCGATGCGCCAGGAGCTGGTGCCCAGCGTGAACACGTCGCCGACGCGGGACTCGTAGACCATCTCCTCGTCCAGCTCGCCGACCCGGCCGCCGCCCTTCTTCGGGTCGGCGCCGGCGAGGAACACCCCGAACAGGCCGCGGTCGGGGATCGTGCCGCCCGAGGTGACCGCCAGGCGCTGCGCGCCGGGGCGGCCGGTGACCGTGCCGGCCACCCGGTCCCACACCACGCGCGGGCGCAGCTCGGCGAAGGCGTCGGAGGGATAGCGGCCCGCCAGCATGTCCAGGACCGCCGTGAAGGCCGACTCCGGGAGGGAGGCGAACGGCGCCGCGCGGCGCACCACGGCCAGCAGGTCGTCGACCTGCCAGGTGTCCAGGGCGGTCATCGCGACGAGCTGCTGGGCCAGGACGTCCAGCGGGTTGGCGGGGATCCTCAGGGACTCGATGGCGCCGGTGCGCATCCGCTCGGTGACCACGGCCGCCTGGACCAGGTCACCGCGGTACTTCGGGAAGACCACGCCCGTGGAGACCGCACCGACCTGGTGTCCGGCGCGGCCGACCCGCTGGAGGCCGGAGGCCACGGAGGGCGGTGACTCGACCTGGACGACGAGGTCGACCGCGCCCATGTCGATGCCCAGCTCCAGGCTGGAGGTGGCGACGACGGCGGGGAGCCGCCCGGCCTTGAGGTCCTCCTCCACGAGGGCGCGCTGCTCCTTGGAGACGGAGCCGTGGTGGGCGCGGGCGATGACCGCGGGGGCGCCGTGGGCCGCGCCGGAGCCGCCCATGAGTTCGGCCGGGGAGTGGTGCTCGTCGAGGGGCTCGCCGGTGGCTCGTTCGTAGGCGATCTCGTTGAGCCGGTTGCAGAGGCGTTCCGCGAGGCGGCGGGAGTTCGCGAAGACGATCGTGGAGCGGTGGGACTGGACGAGGTCGGTGATCCGCTCCTCGACGTGCGGCCAGATCGAGGGGCGCTCCGCGCCGTCGTTGCCGTCCGCGACCGGGGAGCCGCCCAGTTCGCCCAGGTCCTCCACGGGGACGACGACGGAGAGGTCGAACTCCTTGCCCGAGGCCGGCTGGACGATCTCCACCCTGCGGCGCGGGGAGAGGAAGCGGGCGACCTCGTCGACCGGGCGGACGGTCGCGGAGAGGCCGATGCGGCGGGCGGGCCCGGGGAGCAGCTCGTCGAGCCGCTCCAGGGAGAGCGCCAGGTGGGCGCCGCGCTTGGTGCCGGCGACCGCGTGCACCTCGTCGAGGATCACCGTTTCCACGCCGGTCAGCGCGTCGCGCGTGGCCGACGTCAGCATCAGGAACAGGGACTCCGGGGTGGTGATCAGGATGTCCGGGGGGCGGGTGGACAGCGCCCGGCGCTCGGCGGCCGGGGTGTCGCCGGAGCGGATGCCGACCTTGACCTCCGGCTCGGGCAGGCCCAGGCGGACCGACTCCTGGCGGATGCCGGTCAGGGGGCTGCGGAGGTTGCGCTCGACGTCCACGGCGAGGGCCTTGAGGGGGGAGACGTAGAGGACGCGGCAGCGCTTCTTGGGGTCGGCGGGCGGGGGCGTGGAGGTCAGCTGGTCGAGGGCGGCGAGGAAGGCGGCCAGGGTCTTGCCGGAGCCGGTGGGGGCGACGACCAGGACGTCCGAGCCCTCGGCGATGGCCTGCCACGCGCCCGCCTGGGCGGCGGTGGGCGCGGAGAAGGCGCCCGTGAACCAGCCGCGGGTCGCGGGGGAGAAGCCGTCCAGGGCTCGGTGTGCGGAGCTGACCATGGATCCATCGTGCACCCCGGCACTGACAATCGGGGGCCGGCGGCCGTGCGTCGGGTGCGGCGCCGTGGGGGGTGCCTGCGGCACCGCCGCGGGTGGGTCCGGGCACGTGTGGTGGGTGCCGTGGGCGGCTGCGGGTGGCTGCCCCAGCCGCGCGGTCGCGGAGAATGGGGGCATGGGATCCGGGGAGGAGCGGGCGCGGCACTGGCGGTACGCCGGGCTGCCCGGCGTCGATCTGCTGCGTGCCCGGTACATACGGAAGTCGTTCGTGCGGCACACGCACGAGAACTTCGTCATCGCCGCCATCGCCGACGGGGTGGAGGTCTTCCGCCACGGTGGGGGAGACCAGTGCGCGGGGGCCGGGGCGCTCGCGCTGGTCAATCCGGACACCGCGCACACCGGGCGGGCGGGGGTGCCGGAGGGGTGGCGGTACGGGGCCGTCTATCCGTCGCCCGACGTGGTGGCGGGGATCGCCGCCGAGACCACGGCGCTGCGGGGTACGCCGGGGTTCGTCCGGCCCGTGCTCGATGATCCGTACACCGTCGAGCTGGTGCACCGGGTGCTGTGGGCCACCGACCAGGGCAATGCGCTCGCCGCCGACACCTTGCTCAGGGTCGTCGTGACGCGGTTGCTGCGGTTGAACGGCGGGTCGCTGCCGCGGCGGGAAGTGCGTTCGGCGGGGGCACGGATCGCGGCACGCGCGCGTGCCGTGCTGGAGGAGCGGATGGCCGGGCCGCCGAGCCTGGAGCGGCTGGCGAGTGAACTCGGGACCAGCCCGTTCGCGTTGGTGCGTGCCTTCCGGGATGCCTATGGGATGCCGCCCCACACCTGGCTGACCGACGCCCGGGTGCGGCGGGTGCGGCGCCTCCTGGACGCCGGGGTGTCGCCGGCCGAGGCGGCCCTCGCGGTGGGGTTCACGGACCAGCCGCATCTGAACCGGCACTTCACCCGGATCGTGGGCGTGCCTCCCGGGGCCTATCAGCGGGAGCGCAAGAACGTACAAGACGCGCGGCGGCCGCTGATCGTAGCGTCCGGGCCGTGGCAGAACAGACAGTAGTTCGGGATACAGAGGAGAAGCCGGATTCCGCCGTCGTGCGGGACGCGCTCGGCGTCGGCGTCGCCGTCGGGCTGTCCGGGTTCGCCTTCGGGGTGACCTCGGCGGGCAGCGGGCTCACGCTGCTGCAGACCTGTGCGCTGAGCCTTCTGGTGTTCACGGGGGCGTCGCAGTTCGCGCTCGTGGGGGCGCTGGCGGCCGGCGGGAACCCGTTCACGGCCGCCGCGGGCGCCTTCTTCCTGGGTGTGCGCAACGCCTTCTACGGGCTGCGGTTGTCGCAGTTGCTCGCGCTCCCGCGCGCGGTGCGGCCGTTCGCCGCCCAGTGGGTGATCGACGAGACGACGGCCGTGGCGCTGGCGCAGCCCACCCGGCGCGGTGCGCGGATCGGGTTCGCCGTCACGGGGCTGACGCTGTACGTGCTGTGGAACCTGACCACACTGCTGGGCGCGCTCGGCGCCGAGGCCGTCGGGGACACCGGCGCCTGGGGGCTCGACGCGGCCGGGCCGGCCGTCTTCCTGGCGCTGCTCGCGCCGATGCTGCGGAGCACCCTCGAGCGGCTGGCCGCCGGCCTCGCCGTGCTGCTGGGGCTTGGTCTGCTGCCCGTCCTGCCCGCCGGTGTGCCGGTCCTGGTGGCCGCGCTCGCCGCGCCCGTCGTGCTGTGGGCCGAGGGACGGCGGGGAAAGGAGGGGGCGCGGTGAACGTCTGGATCGCGATCGGCGTGACCGCGGTCGGCTGCTACGCCGTCAAGCTGGCGGGGCTGCTCGTGCCCGTGGAGGTCCTGGAAAAGCCCCTGGTCAAGCGGCTCGCCGCGCTGATGCCGGTGGCCCTTCTGGCCGCGCTCACGGCCCAGCAGACGTTCGCCGACGGGCAGGCGCTCGTGCTGGACGCGCGGGCCGCCGGGCTCGCCGCGGCGGCCGTGGCGCTGGCACTGCGCGCCCCGTTCCTGCTGGTCGTCGCGGCGGCCGTGGTGGTGACCGCGGGGGTGCGGGCCATGGGCGGATGAGGCTGCTCAGTTCAGGGGGCGGCCGTACGCCCTGAGGGTGCGCAGGGCTTCCAGGGTCACCATGGGGCGTGCTTCGAGGACCGGAGCGGGTGCCCACTGACGCCAGGTGACGGGCCAGCCGCCGTCCTCCTGCTGCCCGGCCGCCAGGTGGTCCAGCGAGCGTGCCATCTCGTCGTCCGTGAACCACGCGCGCGCGAGGGAGTCCGGGGTGCTCGCGTAGTCGTGCGGGAAGTGGTGCTCGCCCGGGGCGTAGCCGGGCGGGACCGGGTACGCGGCCAGGTCGTCGGGGTCCAGCACCACCAGGCGCTGCTCGCGCACCAGCCGGCCCAGGCGGTCGGCCGCCGCCTGGGCGCGTGAGCGGTCGGGGGCCGAGTCGAGGAAGGACACGGCGGCCCGGACCTCGTACGGGTGGGAGGTCCGCAGCGATTCGACCGCCTGCCAGCAGAAGTCGGTGGCCCGGAACAGCCAGGCGTCCCACACCTCGTTGCGGTGCAGCAGGCCGACCACCGGGCCGGTGGCCAGGAGCGCGCCGGGCGGGTCGTCGACGATCGGCACGAAGGGGTCGGCCGGGTGGCCGCGCCGGCGGGGACGGACCGCCGGCAGGGCGCCTTCGGGCGTGGAGACGGTCGTCAGGTAGCGGCACACGCGCTCCACACGCTGCCCGCCGCAGCGGCCCACGGCGTCCAGGACGCGCAGGGCGTGCGCGGTGTGCGGCGGCCGGCTGACCGGGCCGCGCAGATCGGGCTCCAGGGCGTGGCCGTACCCGCCGTCCCGGTTGCGGTAGGCGTCCAGCGCGGTTTCCACCGGGTCGGCGCCCCCGTCCCGGAAGTGGTGGGCGAAGAGACGCTGCTCCAGCACGCGCGCGGTGAGCCACACGAACTGCTCGGCGCGTGCCAGCGGGGAGTGCGCAGCGGGCGTCGCGGGGAGTGGGGAAGCTCCGGTTTCGGCCATGCGTCAGACCGTAGGGCGGAAAGCGGTCCCGGCAGGTGGTACCGGGCGAGGCCCACCCTCAGGGGCGGGATACTGGTGTCATGCGGTTGACGGTCTTCTGGCAGCGGATGGCGGACCACTTCGGTCCGGGCTACGCCGACTCCTTCGCGCGCGATCACGTGATGTCGGAGCTGGGCGGGCGTACGGTGCACGAGGCCCTGGCCGCCGGATGGGACGCCAAGGACGTATGGCGTGTGGTCTGCGCCGTCATGAACGTGCCGCAGGAACGGCGCTGACGGATCGCGGAGACCCCGGGGTGGCGTCCGGTTGCCGGTGCCGTGGGCGAGACTGGGTTCGTGGCACCCACTGAGGAGACCGGGCAGGCAGGCCCGCAGGCATCCCCGTCCGGACCGACGCCGCCCGCCCGGCCCCCCGCCGCGGGCACCACCGGGCCGAACGGGCGCATGCCGCGCTGGCTGCCGCGCGCCATGGTGCTCGCCCTCTCGCTCTACGCCGTGTTCCAGCTGGGTAGCTGGGCCTTCCACCAGCTCACCGGCCTGCTGATCAACATCCTCATCGCGTTCTTCCTGGCCCTGGCCGTCGAGCCCGCGGTGAGCTGGATGGCGGCCCGCGGTATGCGCAGGGGGCTGGCCACCGCGCTGGTCTTCCTCGCCGTGACGGCCGCCGCGGCGGGCTTCGTCACGCTGCTCGGGTCCATGCTCGCCGGCCAGATCGTCAAGATGGTCGAGGACTTCCCGCAGTACCTCGACTCCGTCATCAACTGGATCAACACCCACTTCCACACCGAGCTGAGACGGGTCGACATCCAGGAGGGCCTGCTCCGCTCCGACTGGCTCCGCAACTACGTGCAGAACAGCGCGAGCGGCGTCCTGGACGTGTCCGCCCAGGTGCTCGGGGGGCTCTTCCAGATGCTGACGATCCTGCTGTTCTCCTTCTACTTCGCCGCGGACGGACCCCGGCTGCGGCGCGCGCTCTGCTCGGTCCTGCCGCCCGCCCGGCAGGCCGAGGTGCTGCGCGCGTGGGAGATCGCCGTGAACAAGACCGGCGGGTACCTGTACTCGCGCGGCCTGATGGCGCTGATCTCCGGCATGGCGCACTACATCCTGCTGGAGATCCTTCAGGTGCCCTACGCACCGGCGCTCGCCGTGTGGGTGGGTCTGGTGTCGCAGTTCATCCCCACCATCGGCACCTATCTCGCGGGCGCCCTGCCGATGCTGATCGCCTTCACCGTCGACCCCTGGTACGCGCTGTGGGTACTGGGTTTCGTGGTGGTCTACCAGCAGTTCGAGAACTACGTGCTGCAGCCCAAGCTGACGTCCAAGACCGTGGACATCCACCCGGCGGTCGCCTTCGGCTCGGTCGTCGCGGGCACCGCCCTGCTCGGCGCCGTCGGCGCGCTCATCGCCATCCCCGCGGTCGCCACCCTGCAGGCGTTCCTGGGGGCGTACGTCAAGCGGTACGACGTGACGGACGACCCGCGGGTCCACGGGCACCGCGACCGCGGGGTGAGGCCCGGCTCGTTCACGTCGTTCGCGCGCGTGCGCGGTACGTGGACACGGCGGCCGGAGGAGGCAGGGCGGCCGCAGGAGGTCCGGCGGCCCGGTGATTCGGGGCCGCCCGGGGGGTCTTCGGCGGGCTCCTCCTGAGCCCGGCCCTGGCGCGGGGCGACGACGCCGGTCCGGGCCCCGCCGGGCCCGGACGTACCCTCGGAAGTGCCGCGTGGTGCGCTTGACACGAAAATCGAACATCCATTCTTATGGAGGCTCCGGCGAGGCTCACGACGGGGTGATTCGACTGGTTCTGGGCGGATATCAGCCCCAGTTGTCCACAGGCCGGACCCGCGTCGGGGCGCATTGTCAGTGGCAGGCGTTAGCGTCTTTGACGTGAAGCGATCGACTCAAGCAAATCGGGTGGAACCCATGGCAGGAACCGACCGCGAGAAGGCCCTGGATGCCGCTCTCGCACAGATTGAACGGCAATTCGGCAAGGGCGCGGTCATGCGCATGGGCGACCGGTCGAAGGAGCCGATCGAGGTCATCTCGACCGGGTCGACCGCGCTCGACGTGGCGCTCGGCGTCGGCGGCCTCCCGCGCGGCCGTGTCGTGGAGATCTACGGCCCCGAGTCCTCGGGCAAGACGACCCTGACCCTGCACGCGGTGGCGAACGCGCAGAAGGCCGGCGGCCAGGTCGCGTTCGTGGACGCGGAGCACGCCCTCGACCCCGAGTACGCGAAGAAGCTCGGCGTCGACATCGACAACCTCATCCTTTCCCAGCCGGACAACGGCGAGCAGGCCCTGGAGATCGTGGACATGTTGGTCCGCTCCGGCGCCCTCGACCTCATCGTCATCGACTCCGTCGCCGCGCTCGTCCCGCGCGCGGAGATCGAGGGCGAGATGGGCGACAGCCACGTCGGTCTGCAGGCCCGGCTGATGAGCCAGGCCCTGCGGAAGATCACCAGCGCGCTCAACCAGTCCAAGACCACCGCGATCTTCATCAACCAGCTCCGCGAGAAGATCGGCGTGATGTTCGGCTCCCCGGAGACCACGACCGGTGGCCGGGCGCTGAAGTTCTACGCCTCCGTGCGCATCGACATCCGTCGCATCGAGACCCTGAAGGACGGCACCGAGGCGGTCGGCAACCGCACCCGCTGCAAGGTCGTCAAGAACAAGGTCGCGCCGCCCTTCAAGCAGGCCGAGTTCGACATCCTCTACGGCCAGGGCATCAGCCGTGAGGGCGGTCTGATCGACATGGGCGTGGAGCACGGCTTCGTCCGCAAGGCCGGCGCCTGGTACACGTACGAGGGCGACCAGCTCGGCCAGGGCAAGGAGAACGCCCGCAACTTCCTGAAGGACAACCCCGACCTCGCCAACGAGATCGAGAAGAAGATCAAGGAGAAGCTGGGCGTCGGCGTGCGTCCCGAGGAGCCGGCCGCCGAGCCGGGCACGGACGCCGCTGTCTCCGCCGTCGACGCCGCCGCGACGGTGCCGGCCCCCGCGCCCGTGAAGGCCGGCAAGTCCAAGGCCGCCGCAGCCAAGAGCTGACCCGTGACACGACGAACCGACTGGGCCGAGTACGCCTACCTGGACGCCGCCGCGCGCGAGCCGCGGCGGGACGGGCCGGGTGGCGCGAGCCTCGCCGGGGCGGGTGGCGACGGATACGGCGAGGACCCGGCGGCCCCGGACGGCGGCGGCACGGACAGCACCTGCGGGACGCCGTACGCCCCGGACGGGGACGTGGCCTACGGCGTCGGTGCGGACGGTGACGACGGGGCACGCCGTGACGGCGGCAGACCCCGTGGCAGGGGCGGCTCGCGTGGGCGCCGCGGACGTGACCGCGGCCGGCCGCCCGGTGAGGACGGAGGGACCACTTCCTCGTCGAGGGCCGAGAAGGGGGAACCTCCGCGGGACCCGGTCGAGCAGGCACGGGCGATCTGCCTGCGCCTGCTCACCGGGACCCCACGCACGCGGAAACAGCTCGCCGACGCCCTGCGCAAGCGGCAGATCCCGGACGATGCCGCAGAGGAGGTGCTGTCCCGCTTCGAGGAGGTCGGTCTGATCAACGACAGCGCCTTCGCGGACGCGTGGGTGGAGTCCCGGCACCATGGCCGCGGGCTGGGACGACGGGCGCTCGTCCAGGAGCTGCGGACCAAGGGCGTCGACTCCGCCCTCATCGACGCGGCGGTCTCCCAGCTCGACTCCGAGCAGGAGGAGGCGACCGCGCGCGAGCTCGTCGCCCGGAAGCTGCGCACCACCCGTGGCCTCGACCGCGACAAGCGCCTGCGCCGCCTCGCGGGCATGCTGGCCCGCAAGGGCTACTCCGAGGGCATGGCCCTGCGGGTGGTCCGGCAGGCGCTGGAGGAAGAGGGTGAGGACACGGACCACCTCGACGGCGGGATCTGAGGCGGACTCGCGGAGCGCCGCCCCGGCGCGCGACAGCCACGCGCGGTGCCCATGGGTGCTCAACGCCCCCTACGCGCGTCCGGCGTCCACGCGTCCCCGGAGCCCATCCGTGTCCGGCGTCCACGCGGCTCGACGCCGACGCGCGCCCGGCACCCATGCGTCTTGGCGCCATGCATGCTCGGCACCCACACGCGCCCGGTACTCATGCACGCCTGGCATCCACCCGTGCCTTGGCATCCACGCGTGCCCGGCATCCACCCGTGCCCGGTGTCGTTACGGCACGCCCTGCACCACCGGCAGCCCTGCCGTCCGCCATGCCTGGAAGCCACCGGTCAGGTCGGTGGCCCGGTACAGGCCCAGCCGGTGCAGGGACTCCGCCGCCAGGCTGGAGGCGTAGCCCTCGTTGCAGATCACGACGATCCTCAGGTCGTGGCCGGTGGCCTCGGGGACCCGGTGGCTGCCCTGCGGATCCAGCCGCCACTCCAACTCGTTGCGCTCGATCACCAGTGCGCCCGGGATGAGACCGTCCCGCTCGCGCAGCGCGGCGTACCGGATGTCCACCAGGAGGGCCGCGCCCGCCCGCGCGGCCTCGTACGCGGCCCGTACGTCGATCCGTTCGTAGCCCCGGCGCACCCGCTCCAGCAACGCGTCGATGCCGGTCGGCTCGTTCACTGCCAGTCCTCCGGCCGCTCGACCTGCTCCAGGCGCAGCACCTGCCCGCTGCGGCTGTAACGGCGGATGCGCGGCAGAGGCGGATAGTAGGCGTGCACGGAGACGGCGTGCCGGTCGGCGGACTCGTTGAACACCTCGTGCACATGGTGCCGGCCGAAGGCCCGCCCCCGCCCGGCCGGCAACCGGCGTTCCCGGTCCACACCGTCGGTGAGCTCCAGCGTCCGCCAGCCGTCGGTGGGCAGCCGGGCGGCGAGTGAGTACTCCGTCAGCTCGCCCGCGGCGGTGACGAAGGCGCCCACGGAGTCGGCGTGGTCGTGCCAACCCGTGCCCGTACGGGGCGGCCAGCCGATCAGCCAGGCCTCGCTCCCCCCGGGCCCGTCCAGCCGTACCCAGGTCCGGCCCTGCGAGTCGAGCGGGAGCGAGGCGACGAGGGCGGTGTCGGCGGCCGTGCGGCGCGCGAAGTCGAGGAGTTGGGCCTGCGTCGGAGCGGACCCGGCTGGGGCAGGGGCCGGTGCAGGGGACGAGGAACGGGCGAAGGAGGAAACAGACACGGGTACCGTCCTGGAGAAGCGTTCGCCAGAGCGCGCGAAGGATGCGAGAAGGCGCAGAAATGCCGGACGCGGCGCGCGAAGAAGAAGGTGATGCGAATTCAGCAGGACGGACGACACTTGCAGCCCGCGTAGCGGACGAGGTCCATATGGACCCTCCGCCACAGGCGCACGTCGGTGTCGGTCACGCTCCGGAGTACACCATGAGGGTGCGCACCGGTCAACTCACCGTCACCATGCGGACGGCACGGTGACGGTGCGTCGTCTCGCCGGCGGGTCAGCGAGAGCCCGCGGAGGCCTTGGCCCCGGCCTCGGCCGTCGCCTTCTCCGGACCGCCCAGCGCCGCCTCGGCCGCCGCGTACAGGTCGGCCGGGCGGACCCCGCCGAGCGCCGTGACCAGGTGGCCGTCGGGCCGCACCAGCAGCACGGTGTGGGCGGCGGCGCCCGGATAGCTCTCGGCGACCAGCAGTTCGGCCCGGTACGGCAGCGCGGTCACCGCAGCCGCCAGCCGCGGCATGATGCCGGCGCTCACCCAGTGCTTGCGCTCCCACACACCCGTGCCCGGAGCGATCAGCACCACCAGCAGCGCCCCGCGCCCGAACCGGTCGCGCAGCCGGACGAACGTGCCGTCCTCCGCCGTGACCCGCACATCGGTGACCGGGGCACCGGGCGGCGTGGCGACGGGTACCTCACCGTCGAGGGGCGGTGGCGCGAGCGGTGAATCGGTGTACCCCGCCGGCGCACCCAATGCCCCGCGCCCCAGGTGACCGTCCGTCAGCAGCACGTCGTGGCCGCGGGAGGAGCCGGGGACGTACGAGCGCAGGCCCCCGCCGCCGCGCAGCAGCGGCAGTACCTGGTCGGCGGCGCGCAGCCGGCCGGCGACCGCCGCGCGCCGTTCCGCCTGGTAGCTGTCGAGCAGCGCATCGCGCGGCCCCTGGTGCCAGGCGAGCGCCAGCTTCCAGGCGAGGTTGTCGGCGTCCCGCAGCCCCTCGTCGAGCCCCTGTGAGCCCAGTGCGCCCAGCAGGTGCGCCGCGTCCCCGGCGAGGAAGACGCGGCCCACGCGCCAGCGGCGGGCCAGCCGGTGGTGGACGGTGTGCACGCCGGTGTCGAGCAGCTCGTACGACGGTGTCTCCCCGCCGGTCCAGCCGGCCAGGGTCTCCCGGATCCGGGTCACCAGCAGTTCCGGGGTGACCAGGTCCTTGCCCGGCGGCAGCAGCCAGTCCAGTCGCCACACCCCGTCGGGCAACGGGCGTCCGGTGATCTCCCCGGCCGACGGGCCCGACGTCCGCCACGGCGGCGAACGGTGCAGCAGCGCCTCGTCGGTCCAGGGCAGTTCGGTGCGCAGCGCGGCGACCGCGTGCCGTTCCACCGCCGTACGGCCGGGGAAGCGGATGTCCTGGAGCTTGCGCACGGTCGAGCGGGGGCCGTCGCAGCCGACCAGGTAACTGCCGCGCCACCAGGTGCCCTCCGGGCCGCGGGTGTGGGCGGTCACTCCCGTGGGTTCCTGCTCGATGGTGTCCAGACGGCTGTTCGTGGCCACTTCCACGAGTGGTTCGTGGGCGAGGGCCTCGCGCAGCGCGCCGGTCAGTACATGCTGGGTGATGTGCAGGGGGCCGGGCTCGGCGTCGAAGACGATCTCGCGCATCACCTGCCTGCGCCGCATCGACCGCCATCCGGCCCAACGGAACCCCGCCGCCGTCAGGGACCGGCCGGAGAGACGTTCCAGCAGGGCGACGGTGTCCTCGGGCAGGACGACGGTACGTGCGGGACGGGGTTCGTCCTTGCCCGGTCCCTCGTCCAGAACGACGCAGGGCACCTCCTGACGTGCCAGCGCCAGGGCGAGCGTGAGCCCGACGGGCCCCGCTCCGACGACGATCACCGGGTCCACGACGCGGCGCCCCCTGCCTGCGGTCGCGTCCCGGGGGACGTAGGTGAACAGGAAGTTGGAGCGGGGTGCACGATCACAGAACGTATGCAACCCATTGCCGGTGCTTGCGTCAAGTGACGAAGGCAGTGGCGATCATGCCACTGCCTTCGTGATGGTCGTACGAGTTGACTGCGGGTCAGGCTCCGGTGGTGGCTCCGGCGTTCGGCTGGTTGTCGTCCGCCGTCAGTACCGCGCCGCTCGACTTCTTGGCCCGCCGGAGCCGGCGCTCCAGCCAGCTCGCGAAGCTGGTGAGCGCGAAGTTGAGCGCGATGAAGATCACGGCCACCACGGTGAAGCTGGCGATGACGTTGGCACCGTAGAAGGCGCTCATCGTGTTACCCGCGGACAACAGCTCGGAGAAGGTCAGGACGGCACCGCCGAGGGCGGTGTCCTTCACGATGACGACGAGCTGGCTGACGATGGCCGGCAGCATGGCGGTGACCGCCTGGGGCAGCATGATCGACCGCATCGCCTGACCCTTGCGCAGGCCGATCGCCATGGCCGCCTCGGACTGGCCCTTGGGGAGGGCCAGGATGCCGGCCTTGACGATCTCGGCGAGCACGGAGGCGTTGTACAGCACCAGGCCGGTGACGACCGCGTACATCGGACGGACGTCGGAGCTGACCGGGAGGTACTCGGAGAACAGCGCCATACCGAAGATCATCAGGACCAGCACCGGGATGGCCCGGAAGAACTCGACCACGGCGCCGGCCGGGACACGGATCCAGGCGTGGTCCGACAGTCGCGCGATGCCGAAGACGGCGCCGAGCGGCATTGCGATGATCACCGCGAGCGCGGCGGCCTTCAGGGTGTCCTGCAGACCGGGCCAGATGTACGTCGACCAGGGCTCGCTGCTGGTGAAGAACATCTCCCACTTCGCCCACTCGAGCTGGCCCTTGTCGTACAGGGTGCCGATCACCCACCACAGCAGGGCCGCGAGGGCGACGAAGAAGACCACCGTGAGGACGATGTTGCGCCGCTTGGCGCGGGGGCCCTGGGCGTCGTAGAGAACGGAGCTCATCGCTTCACCGCCACCTTCTTGCCCACCCAGCCGAGGATCAGGCCGGTCGGCAGCGTCAGAACCACGAAACCGAACGCGATGATCGCGGAGATCAGCAGCAGCTGTGCCTCGTTCTCGATCATCTCCTTCATCACCAGCGCCGCCTCCGTGACACCGATGGCGGCGGCCACCGTGGTGTTCTTGATCAGCGCGATCAGGACGTTGGCGAGCGGGCCGACGGACGAGCGGAACGCCTGCGGCAGCACCACGAGCCCCAGGACCTGGCGGAAACTCAGGCCGATCGCACGGGCCGCCTCCGCCTGGCCGACCGGCACCGTGTTGATGCCGGAGCGCAGGGCCTCGCACACGAAGGCCGAGGTGTAGAGGATCAGGCCGAGGACGGCGAGCCGGAAGTTGATCGTCTCGAAGTCGTCCGCGCCGAGGGAGACGCCCAGCGTCTGGTTCAGGCCGAGTGACGTGAACAGAATGATGACGGTCAGCGGGATGTTCCGCACGATGTTCACGTACGCGGTCCCGAAGCCGCGCATCAGCGGCACCGGGCCGACGCGCATGGCGGCCAGCAGGGTGCCCCAGATCAGGGAGCCGACGGCGGAGAGCACAGCGAGCTGCACCGTCGTCCAGAAGGCCCCCAGCAGGTCGTAATCTTCAAGAAAGTCGAACACGATCTCCCGCGCTTCCGCGTGTAGGGATGCCCGCCCCGGTGCGCCGCCCCGGATCCGGGACGGCGCACCCTGTCAGGCGTTGCCTCAGCTCTTGACGTCGCCGATCTTCGGCGCGGGCTCGTTCTTGTAGTTGGCGGGGCCGAGGTTCTCGTCCACGGCCTTCTGCCAGGAGCCGTCGGCGACCATGGCCTCCAGCGCGTCGTTGATCTTGGCCTTGAGGTCGCTGCCGTTCTTGACGCCGATGCCGTAGTTCTCGTTGGTCATCTTGAAGCCGCCGAGCTTGAACTTGCCCTTGAACTGCTCCTGGGCGGCGTAACCGGCGAGAATCGAGTCGTCGGTGGTCAGCGCGTCGATGGCGCCGTTCTGCAGGCCGGACAGGCAGGCCGAGTACGTCGGGTAGTTCTGCAGGTCCGCCTGGAGGTCGAGCTTGTCGTTGACGTTCTGCGCCGAGGTGGAGCCGGTCACCGAGCAGAGCTTCTTGCCCTTGAGGTCCTTCGGGTCCTTGATGGAGTCGTCGTCGGACCGGATCAGCACGTCCTGGTGGGCGAGCAGGTACGGGCCGGCGAAGTCGACCTTCTCCTCGCGCTCCGGGGTGATCGAGTAGGTCGCGGCGATGAAGTCGACGTCACCGCGCTGGAGCATGGTCTCGCGGTCGGCGCTCTTCGACTCCTTCCACTCGATCTGGTCCTCGCTGTAGCCGAGCTTCTTCGCGACGTACGTGGCGACGTCCACGTCGAAGCCCTCGTAGCCCTGCGGGGTCTTCTGGCCGAGGCCCGGCTGGTCGAACTTGATGCCGATGCTGATCTTCTTGTCGTCGCCGCCGGAGGAGCCGCTGTCCTTGCCGTCGTCGGAGCCGCACGCGGTGGCGGTCAGGGCGAGGGCGAACACGGTGGCCGAGGCGGCGGTGACCTTGCGGAGCTTCATGGTGAACATCCTTTGGCTGTGATCGGACGGGCGAGCCGTCAGAACGGGCAGAGACCGTCAGGCGGGAGACGCGGGCCGTCGAGGACGGACCGGCGACGTCAGTGGTGCAGGATCTTCGACAGGAAGTCCTTGGCACGGTCGCTGCGCGGGTTGCTGAAGAACTGGTCCGGCGTGGCCTCTTCGACGATCCGGCCGTCCGCCATGAAGACCACGCGGTTGGCGGCCGACCGGGCGAAGCCCATCTCGTGCGTGACCACGACCATGGTCATGCCGTCCCGGGCGAGCTGCTTCATGACCTCCAGCACCTCGTTGATCATCTCCGGGTCGAGAGCCGACGTCGGCTCGTCGAACAGCATGACCTTCGGGTCCATGGCCAGCGCCCGGGCGATGGCGACGCGCTGCTGCTGACCGCCGGAGAGCTGGGCGGGGTACTTGTCCGCCTGCGCGCTCACACCGACCCGGTCGAGCAGCCGGCGGGCCTTCTCCTCGGCCTTCTTCCTGTCGGCCTTGCGGACCTTGACCTGGCCCAGGGTCACGTTCTCGAGCACGGTCTTGTGCGCGAAGAGGTTGAAGGACTGGAAGACCATGCCCACGTCGGCGCGCAACCGGGCCAGCGCCTTGCCCTCCTGGGGCAGCGGCTTGCCGTCGATCGCGATCGAGCCGGAGTCGATCGTCTCCAGTCGGTTGATGGTGCGGCACAGCGTGGACTTACCGGACCCGGAGGGTCCGATGACCACGACGACCTCGCCGCGGGCGATCGTCAGATCGATGTCCTGGAGTACGTGCAACGCGCCGAAGTGCTTGTTGACGCTCTTCAGGACGACCAGCTCGTCGGTCGCGGCCACGTCTTCCTTGGCCACCGATACTTCGGTCATCGCTCTAAGGCTCCGTCCTCCTCGGTTTCGGAGGACAGTAGTAACGCTCTACGACCTGCGTCATTACATCTGAGGGGAATCTGAGCATCACGATCCGGTAGCAATCGGACACGTCTCGTAGCACTTGTGAGCAGGGCAGATATCGGCCGGATAACTTCGGGTGCCCGCAAGCGGAACCCTCTTGACGGGGTCCCCGTCCATCGGCGTGACTGCACAGGGTGCCCGCGCGCGCGTGCACGCGTTCTTGTACACGTCGTGACCGTACGGCCGATGAACAGAAGGGGGCCCGGATGAGGCTGCTGCTCGTCGAGGACGACAACCACGTCGCCGCCGCGCTGTCCGCGATCCTGGCCCGGCACGGTTTCGACGTCACCCACGCGCGCAGCGGCGAGGAGGCCCTCCAGGCACTGGTCCCCGAGTGCGACGGCTTCGGCGTCGTCCTCCTCGACCTCGGCCTGCCCGACCAGGACGGATACGAGGTCTGCAGCAAGATCCGCAAGCGCACCGGCACCCCGGTGATCATGGTCACCGCCCGCTCGGACGTGCGCTCCCGCATCCACGGCCTCAACCTCGGCGCCGACGACTACGTGGTGAAGCCGTACGACACCGGTGAGCTGCTCGCCCGCATCCACGCCGTCAGCCGGCGCACCGCCCAGGAGGACACCTCCTCGGGCATCGAGACCGCGATCGGACTCGGCCCGGTCCGCATCGAGCTGCCGACCCGACAGGTCAGTGTGAACGGTTCGGTCGTCCAGCTGACCCGCAAGGAGTTCGACCTGCTCGCGTTGCTCGCCCAGCGTCCCGGCGTGGTCTTCCGCCGGGAGCAGATCATCAGCGAGGTCTGGCGCACCAGCTGGGAGGGGACCGGGCGCACCCTGGAGGTGCACGTCGCCTCCCTGCGCTCCAAGCTGCGCATGCCCGCGCTCATCGAGACCGTACGCGGCGTCGGCTACCGCCTCGTCGCGCCCACCTCCTAGCGGGCCCGGGTGCGCACACGCCTGCTTCCGCTGCTCATCGTCCTGATGGCGGCCGTCCTGCTCGCGTTCGGTGTCCCGCTCGCGGTCAGCGTCGCCCGGGCCGAACAGCAGAAGGTCGTCGTCGACCGCATCGACGACACCGCCCGCTTCGCCTCGCTCGCCCAGTTCGTCACCGACGTCGTGGACTCGTCGTACGGATCACGCACCGTGCCCAGCGAACGCCTGGAGACCCTGCAGAACGAGCTCACGAGCTACTACGAGGTCTACGACATTCGTGCGGGCGTCTTCTACCGCAATCACATCCCCGTGGCCAATGCGCCGACGACCTGGTTCCTCCCCCAGACGGGTGAGGTGCGGGACGCCTTCGAGGAGGCGCTGCTCAGCCGTCGCAGCCACGACCCGAAGCAGGTGTGGCCCTGGGAGGAGGGCCGGCTGGTGGTCGCCTCGCCGGTCATCCGGGACGGGGACGTCGTCGCCGTCGTGGTCACCGACTCGCCGACCGACTCGATGCGCTCGCGCACCCTGCACAGCTGGCTCATCATCGGCGCCGGCGAGCTGGCCGCCATGCTGCTCGCCGTCGGCGCCGCCCTGCGGCTGACCGGCTGGGTACTGCGCCCCGTACGCGTCCTCGACGCCACCACCCACGACATCGCCACCGGACGCCTGAAGTCCCGGGTCGCACCGGCCGGGGGACCGCCGGAACTGCGCCGCCTGGCCAAGTCGTTCAACGAGATGGCCGACCACGTCGAGGACGTGCTGGAGCAGCAGCGGGCCTTCGTCGCCGACGCCTCCCACCAGCTGCGCAATCCGCTCTCCGCGCTGCTGCTGCGCATCGAGCTGCTCGCCCTGGAGCTGCCCGAGGGCCATGAGGAGATCGCCTCGGTCAAGACCGAGGGCAAGCGCCTGGCCCGTGTCCTGGACGACCTGCTCGACCTGGCTCTCGCCGAGCACGCCGAGCCCGACCTCCGGCTCACCGACATCGGCGCGCTGGCCGCCGAACGGGTCGCGGCCTGGGTGCCGACCGCCGAGGCCAAGGGCGTACGGCTGGTCGGGGACTGCCCGCCGACCACGGCGTGGACCGACCCGGTGACGCTGTCCAGCGCACTGGACGCGGTCATCGACAACGCGGTCAAGTTCACGCCGCAGGACGAGACCGTGCGGGTCGAGGTCGCCTCCCGGGGGGCCGACTCCACCGTCGTCGTCACCGACCACGGACCCGGCCTGACGGACGAGGAGCTGTCCCGCATCGGCGACCGCTTCTGGCGCAGCGGCCGGCACCAGAACGTCAAGGGCTCCGGGCTCGGCCTGTCCATCTGCCGGGCCCTGCTCGCCGCGAGCGGCGGCGGCATCGCCTACGACCATCACGAGCCGCGCGGGCTGAAGGTGACGGTGACCGTGCCCCGGAACCCGCCCCAGGGCCTGGAGGGGCCGGCCTCGGATCAGGGCTTGACCGACCGGTAGTAGCGCCGGGCGCCCTCGTGCAGGTGGAGCGGGCCCGTGTAGATCGCCGTGCGCAGATCGACCAGCTGGGCCGAGTGCACGTGGGCGCCGATGCCGTCCCGGCTCTCGATCACCGTCCGGGTCAGCCACTCGGTGAGCCGGGGATCGAGGTCGTCGCGCGTCACGAGCAGGTTGGACACCGCCATCGTCGGCACCACGGACCCGTTCTGCACGGTCGGGTAGGCGGACTCCGGGATGTTGGTGGCGCGGTAGTAGCGGGTCGCGCCGCCCTGGGTGTGCAGTTGGGCCACGACCTCCTCCGCGATCGGCACGAACCGGAAGGCGGAGGTCTCCGCTATCCGCCTCAGCCCGTCGGTCGGCAGGCCACCGGACCAGAAGAACGCGTCCAGGCCCTCCCCGAGCCGCCCCGGCCCCGTGTCGATGCCGTCCGACCGGGGCGTGATGTCCTTCTCCGGGTCGATGCCCACCGCCCGCAGCAGCCGGGTGGCGATCAGCCGCACGCCGGAGTTGGGCAGCCCGATGGCCACCCGCTTGCCCCGCAGGTCGGAAAGGGAGTGGACGTCGGAGTCGCCGGGGACGACGAGCTGGACGTAGTCGTCGTAGAGGCGGGCCACTCCGCGCAGCGCGCCGGAGCCGGGGCGCTCCTGGATCTTGTACGTCTCCACCGCGTCGGCCGCGGCGATGGTGAAGTCGGCCTCCCCGGACACCACTCGCTCGACGTTCTCCTGGGACCCGGCGCTGGGCACGAGGCGGACCTTCAGACCGGGCATGTCCTTGGCGAGCCGGTCGCGCAGCAGCTCGCCGTACTTGTGATACACACCCGCGTGCGTGCCGGTGCTGAAGGTGATCGTCCCCCTCGGCGGCTCCTCGCCCAGGGGCAGCAGCCACCACAGCAGCAGCCCGAGGGCGATGACGGCGGCGGTCGCGGCCCGTACGGCCCGGCGCCTGCCGATGCGGAGGAACAGCTTGGACATGCGCGCGATCCTGCCAGCCCGCATGCCCGCTGACCAGGGCCGGGCTCACAGGGCGGGCCGGGGAGTGTCAGTGGCCGTCGTTACAGTCGGCCGCATGAGCACTTCGCCCGCCGAACTGGTCCGCGCCTTCCACCTCGCCTTCGGGCTGGACGCCCGCAGCACGCCCACCGAGGTTCCGCCGGAGCTGGCGGCGCACCGCGGCGACCTGCTCGCCGAGGAGGCGGCGGAGGTCGCCGAGGTGTCCGTCGAGGGCCCGCT
Source organism: Streptomyces hamibioticus (assembly GCF_047946815.1). Taxonomy (NCBI): domain Bacteria; kingdom Bacillati; phylum Actinomycetota; class Actinomycetes; order Kitasatosporales; family Streptomycetaceae; genus Streptomyces; species Streptomyces hamibioticus. The sequence continues at coordinate 1,902,458 of NZ_JBKKQY010000001.1, read as the reverse complement.
GGACCGCCTCGCCCACGAACTGGCCGACGTGGTGTACGTCGCGTACGGCACGGCCCTGGTGCACGGCGTCGACCTCGACGCGGTGATCGCCGAGATCCACCGGGCCAACATGTCGAAGCTGGGCCCCGACGGCCGGATCGACCGCAGAGCCGACGGAAAGGTCCTCAAGGGCGAGCACTACGAAGTCCCGGACGTCGCGGCGGTGCTGCGCCGGCAGGGGTGGGTGCCGTCGGGGGAGCGCTGACGACGCCGCTTCGCCCCGAGAGCGGGCTCGGGCGGCTCCGTTCCGCCCCCCGGCCGCCCGGGGTCGGGACGGCGTCGGACCCCGCTCAGGGACGGCGACGGCGTCCGCGCCCCCGAGAGGGCCCGGACGCCGACGTCCGCGTGAGCGCTCGCCTCAGTCGCCGACCGACGCCTCCGCCCCCGTCGCCTGCGGCGAACCGGCCGGAGCCTTCGGGCCGCGGCCGGCGTCGCGGCGCCAACGGGACAGCCGCGTGGCCACCGACTCGGTGTAGCGGGCGGTCAGCGGGCCGAGGATCACCAGGATCAGGACGTACGCCGTGGCCAGCGGGCCCAGCGACGGCTCGATACCGGCCGACACCGCGAGCCCGGCGATGACGATGGAGAACTCGCCGCGGGCCACCAGCGCACCACCCGCGCGCCAGCGGCCCTTCACGGAGATACCGGCCCGCCGCGCCGCCCAGTACCCGGTGGCGATCTTCGTCAGTGCGGTGAGGACGGCCAGCGCCAGTGCCGGCAGCAGCACCGGCGGGATGCTCGCCGGGTTGGTGTGCAGACCGAAGAAGACGAAGAAGACGGCGGCGAACAGGTCCCGCAACGGGCTCAGCAGCGTGTGCGCCCCCTCCGCGACCTCCCCCGACAGGGCGATGCCCACCAGGAACGCCCCGACCGCGGCCGACACCTGGAGCTGCTGCGCCACACCCGCGACCAGAATGGTCAGACCCAGCACCACCAGCAGGAGCTTCTCCGGGTCGTCGCTGGAGACGAACCGCGAGATGACCCGTCCATAGCGCACCGCCGCGAACAGCACCAGCCCCGCCGCGCCCAGCGCGATCGCCAGCGTGATGCTGCCGGCCAGCAGGCCGACCCCGGCCACCAGCGCCGTGACGATCGGCAGGTACACCGCCATCGCCAGGTCCTCCAGGACCAGCACGCTGAGGATCACCGGGGTCTCCCGGTTGCCGATCCGGCCGAGATCGCCGAGCACCTTCGCGATCACACCGGACGACGAGATCCAGGTGACGCCGGCCAGCACCACGGCGGCCACCGGGCCCCAGCCCAGCAGGAGCGCCACCGCCGCGCCCGGCACCGCGTTGAGCGCGCAGTCCACCAGGCCCGCCGGATAGTGCGATTTGAGGTTGGTGATCAGATCGCCGGCCGTGTACTCCAGGCCGAGCATCAGCAACAGCAGGATGACGCCGATCTCGGCACCGGTCGCGATGAACTCCTCGCTCGCACCGAGCGGCAGCAGCCCGCCCTCGCCGAAGGCCAGACCGGCCAGCAGGTACAGCGGGATGGGCGAGAGGCGGAACCGGCCGGCGAACCGGCCGAGGAGCCCGAGCCCGAGGATGATGGACCCGAACTCGATGAGCAGAACCGCGGAGTGCACCGGCTCACTCCCGCCCGAGTATCGTCGCGGCGGCGTCGACGCCCTCGCGGGTGCCGATGACGATCAGGGTGTCGCCGCCCACCAGGCGGAAGTCCGGCGCGGGCGACGGGACCGCCTCGGCATGGCGCAGCACCGCCACCACGGAGGCGCCCGTCTCCGTGCGCATCCGGGTCTCGCCCAGCGCCCGGCCGTTCCAGCGCGAGGTCGCGGAGACCTCGATGCGCTCGGCCACCAGCCCCAGGTCCGAGGTGTGCAGCAGGTTCGCGCTGTGATGGGACGGCTGGAGGGCGTCTATCAACGCGCCCGCCTCCGGGCCGGTCAGCTTCAGGGAGTGGGCGCAGGAGTCGGGGTCGTCGGCCCGGTACAGGTTCACGGTGCGGGCGCCGTCGCGGTGCGCCACCACCGACAGGTGGCGGTGCTCCCGGGTCACCAGGTCGTACTGCACCCCGATTCCCGGCAGCGGCGTCGCCCTCAGGCGTGGAGCGGACATGTGGCTTCCCCTCGTTCGTCCCTCTACATCATGCTGCGCGCGCGGCCCGCGCATCACGTGCTCGCGGCGCCGCCATGCTGACATCCGCCGTACGGTCGCGACATGGGTCCCGGCGCCCCGGCGCCCCGGAGGAACTCGGCCCGAGCCGTGAACCGGCCGTGAACGGGCCGCGACCAGCGGTGACCCGGGTTGTCCACAGGCGGCCGGGGCCACTGTCGCGGACCGCCTACCCTTATTGCCATGAGCAGCATCGACCGGAGCCAGTCAGTGGGCGGCACGCGCACATATGAGGTCCGCACCTACGGGTGCCAGATGAACGTCCACGACTCCGAGCGTTTGGCCGGTCTGCTGGAGGACGCGGGCTACGTCCGCGCCGCCGAGGGCGCCGACGGCGAGGCGGACGTCGTCGTCTTCAACACATGCGCCGTGCGGGAGAACGCCGACAACAAGCTGTACGGCAATCTCGGCCACCTCGCCCCGAAGAAGGCGAAGCGGCCCGGAATGCAGATCGCGGTCGGCGGCTGCCTGGCGCAGAAGGACCGCGACACCATCGTCAAGCGCGCGCCCTGGGTGGACGTGGTCTTCGGCACGCACAACATCGGCAAGCTGCCGGTGCTGCTGGAGCGCGCCCGCGTGCAGGAAGAGGCGCAGGTCGAGATCGCCGAGTCGCTGGAGGCGTTCCCGTCCACGCTGCCGACGCGCCGCGAGAGCGCCTACGCGGCCTGGGTCTCCATCTCGGTCGGCTGCAACAACACCTGCACCTTCTGCATCGTCCCGGCGCTGCGCGGCAAGGAGAAGGACCGCCGGCCCGGCGACATCCTCGCCGAGGTCGAGGCCCTGGTCGCCGAGGGCGTCTCCGAGATCACCCTCCTCGGGCAGAACGTCAACGCCTACGGCTCCGACATCGGCGACCGCGAGGCGTTCAGCAAGCTGCTGCGGGCCTGCGGGAAGATCGACGGCCTGGAGCGGGTCCGCTTCACCTCGCCGCACCCGCGCGACTTCACCGACGACGTCATCGCCGCCATGGCCGAGACCCCGAACGTGATGCCGCAGCTGCACATGCCGCTCCAGTCCGGCTCGGACACCGTCCTGAAGGCCATGCGCCGCTCCTACCGCCAGGAGCGCTACCTGGGGATCATCGAGAAGGTCCGCGCCGCCATCCCGCACGCCGCGATCACCACCGACATCATCGTGGGCTTCCCCGGCGAGACCGAGGAGGACTTCGAGCAGACCCTGCACGTGGTCCGCGAGGCCCGCTTCGCCCAGGCGTTCACCTTCCAGTACTCCAAGCGGCCCGGCACCCCGGCCGCCGAGATGGACGGCCAGATCCCCAAGGAGGTCGTCCAGGCGCGCTACGAGCGGCTGGTCGCCCTCCAGGAGGAGATCTCCTGGGAGGAGAACAAGAAGCAGGTCGGCCGCACCCTGGAGCTGATGGTGGCCGAGGGCGAGGGCCGCAAGGACGACACCACCCACCGCCTGTCCGGCCGCGCTCCCGACAACCGCCTGGTGCACTTCACCAAGCCCGAGCAGGAGGTCCGGCCCGGCGACGTGGTGACGGTCGAGGTCACCTACGCCGCGCCGCACCACCTCCTCGCCGAAGGCCCGGTCCTGGACGTGCGCCGCACCCGCGCGGGCGACGCCTGGGACAAGCGCAACGCGGCCGAGCAGGCCAAGCCGGCCGGCGTCATGCTGGGCCTGCCGAAGATCGGGGCGCCGGAGCCGCTGCCGGTCGCCACGGGAAGCGGCTGCGGCTGCGACTGAGGGTGCGCTGCGTCGCGGGACGGAACAGAGCAGCCTGCCCGGCCTGCCCGGCCTGCCCGGCCGACGCGCGGACCGCGGCCTGATGTGCCGCGCCGGTCGTCGGGCCGGGGTGCCGGCGCGGGGCTGACGTGTCCGTCGTCGGTCCGACCTGCTGAGCGAGGACCGAGGGCGAGACGTTGCACCGCCCCTCATGGAGGGCGGCCGGGCCCCGGGTTACGCTGCCGATCATGCTTGTCGCCGCAGCCGTATGTCCCTGCCCGCCCCTCCTGGTGCCCGAGGTGGCCGCGGGCGCCGCACCCGAGCTGGACGGTGCGCGTGCCGCGTGCGCGGACGCGCTCGCCGTGCTCGCCGACGCCCGGCCCGACCGGCTCGTGGTCGTCGGGCCCGCGGACGGCGCCGGGCCGGAGACGTATCCCGAGGGAACTCGGGGATCCTTCCGCGGCTTCGGCGTGGACCTGGATGTCCGGCTGGGCGCGGCCCGGGACACCGGCATGGAGCGAAGCCTGCCGTACGGGCTGGCCGTGGGCGCCTGGCTGCTGGGGCGCACCGGTTGGGCCGGCACCCCGGTCGAGGGGCTCGCCGTGGGGGAGGCGCTGCCGGCCGAGCGGTGTGCCGGCATCGGGCGCGAGGCCGCCTCGCGTGCAGAGCGGCTCGCGCTGCTGGTGCTGGGCGACGGCAGTGCCTGCCGCACGCTGAAGGCCCCCGGCTACCTCGACGAGCGGGCGGCGCCGTTCGACGCGGGGGTCGCGCGTGCGCTCGGGTCGGCCGATGCGAGGGCCCTCCGGGAGCTGGACGCGGGGCTGTCCCGCGAGCTGAAGGTTTCGGGCCGGGCGCCCTGGCAGGTCCTCGCGGGCGCGGCCGAGGGAACGCGCCTGGAGGGTTCGCTGCTGTACGACGACGCGCCGTACGGGGTGGGATACTTGGTGGCCGCCTGGTCGTAGGGGCGCGCGCCTCGGCCGGCGCCCGGTCGAGGCGCGCGCCGGGCACGCCGCTGTCCCGTCAGGAGTGCGGGAGCGCGCACCGCCGATCCTCGGCATGGACGCGGTGGACGGCCGTGGAGCGCGTGGGCTCCCGGCCGTCCACCGTTTTCCGTCGTGCGCGGCGCCGTCGGTTGCGAGGCCCGGCTCAGGAAGCCGGAGGCGGGCCGGCCGGCGGTGTGGTGCCCGGGGGCGTCGAACCCGGAGGTGTCGAACCCGGCGTGCCGTCACCGCCCCTGTCACCGGAGGGGGCGTCCTTGTGAGCGAGGCGGTCCATGGCGTCCTTGGCCTTGCCCGTACCGGACTGGATCCGGTCGCTGTACTTGCCCTTGGTCCTCTGGTCGACCGTCTTGGCCACCTTGTCGAGACCGCGGTCGATCTTGTCTCCGTGCTCCCTCGCGAGGTCGGAGACCTTGCCCTTCGCCGGGCCCAGCCTGGCCTTCAAGTTGTTCAGCAGACCCATGGTTCACCCTTCCCTCGCGGGCGGTTACGAGCGGGCGCCCTCGCCGGCCTCGTTGTCGACGGCCGCCCCGGCGGACTGCTGCTTGGGAATCTCGACGCCGTCGGAGCCGGCCGCCGCGGCGGGCCGTTCGGTCTCCGCCGGCTGCGACGCCTCCGCGTCGCCGGTGCCGTCCGAGCCCTTCGGCTCCGTCGTGTCCGCGGCGTCCTCCGACGCGGACTCGGGGGCCGGTGCGCCGGTCCGCTGCTCGGCGGCCGGTGCCTCCTCCGTGGCCTTCGACCTCCGAAGAAGCCGTGCAAAAACGCCCATATCAACTCCATACGGTACTCGTGCGGGCGAAATCCCGCGTTGCCCGGTGCGTCCGATTGCGCGCCCCGGGCCACCGCCCCGGTGATGCGGAGGCGGGAACCTCGCAACGGGCAACGACCTCGCCCCCGCGCCGTCACGTAACTCGTTCGAGGGCACGGCGGGAGGTTTGCGAGACTGGTGCGGTGAGCAGCGCACCCCCAACCCCCCGTGTCATCGCAGTTGTCGGCCCCACCGCGGCCGGAAAGTCCGATCTGGGGGTTTTCCTGGCCCAGCGGCTCGGCGGGGAGGTCGTCAACGCCGACTCCATGCAGCTCTACCGGGGGATGGACATTGGCACCGCCAAGCTGACGCCCGAGGAGCGCGGCGGGGTCCCGCACCACCTGCTGGACATCTGGGACGTGACCGTCACGGCCTCCGTCGCCGAATACCAGCGGCTGGCCCGGGGGCGCATCGACGCACTGCTGGCCGCCGGACGCTGGCCGGTCCTGGTGGGCGGCTCCGGCCTCTACGTTCGCGGGGCCGTCGACAACCTGGAGTTCCCCGGCACCGACCCGGAGGTCCGGGCCCGGCTGGAGGGCGAGCTCACGCTGCGCGGCTCCGGGGCGCTGCACGCCCGCCTGGCCGCCGCCGACCCCGAGGCCGCGCGGGCCATCCTGCCCAGCAACGGCCGCCGGATCGTTCGCGCCCTCGAGGTGATCGAGATCACCGGCCGGCCGTTCACCGCCAACCTCCCCGGCCACGACTCCGTCTACGACACCGTTCAGATCGGTGTCGACGTCTCCCGCCCCGAGCTGGACGACCGCATCGCGCGCCGGGTCGACCGGATGTGGGAGGCGGGTCTGGTGGAGGAGGTGCGCGCGCTGGAGGCGCGGGGCCTGCGCGAGGGGCGTACGGCGTCGCGTGCGCTCGGCTACCAGCAGGTACTCGCGGCGCTCGCCGGCGAGTGCACGCTTCAGGAGGCGCGGGGTGAAACCGTGCGTGCCACGAAACGCTTCGCGCGCCGTCAGGATTCGTGGTTCAGGCGCGATCCGCGGGTGCACTGGTTGAGTGGGGCCGCGGCGGATCGCACGGAACTTCCGCAGCGCGCTCTGTCGTTGGTCGAACGACCGGTTACAGCCTGATCACGTCATGGCATCGGGACGCTCCGGCCGTCATCGCGGCCTCCGGTGCCGTGCCATCATCGAGCTTCGATCGACCAAGTGGAGTCCAAGTTGGGAGGGCGCGTGGCGATGGAGGCCGGCCCTCGTGACACCGCACCGAGCACCGAGCACGTCACCACCGAGCACGGTGAACCGGAACCGGACGGTGCCCGGCTGAGCCCGGACGGCCCGGACGGGCCCGAGCCGGAGGAGATGTACGCGGGCGGCGGCGAGGTCGACGAGGTCGAGCTGCGTCCGCAGCGCCGGCTGCGCATCTGGCAGCTCGCGCCCATCGTGGGCCTGGCCGCGGTCGGCTCCCTGATGTTCGCCTTCCCGCTCGCCTTCGACTTCGGCGACAGCGGCGCCGTGATCGCGATGCTGGGCCTGCTGATCTGCTCGTGCGCCGCGGGCTGGGGCATGACGGCCGCCCGCCGCGTGGGCTACACCTTGCCGGGCCTGCCCCAGCGGGGCTCGAGCCGCCGTCCCGACTGGCGGGTCGTCCTCGCGTACGTCGTGGTGGTCGCGGCCGTGATGGTCCTCGCGGTGTGGAGAGTGGCCCGACTGCGCGGCTGAGGGCCGGGTTGCGGCCGGGAGTGCTGTGGCCGGGTCGCGGCTGGGACTGCTGCGGCCGGCTGCGACTGTCGTGGCCCGGCTGCCGGCTGCGACTGCCGCGGCCCTGCTGTCGTACCCACCCCGTACGATCGAGGAATGAGCACGCGCGCGCGGATCGCCTTCCTCAAGGGCCACGGTACCGAGAACGACTTCGTGATCGTCCCCGACCCGGACAACGCCATCGACCTGCCCCAGGCCGCCGTCGCCGCCCTGTGCGACCGCCGCGCGGGCATCGGTGGCGATGGACTCCTGCACGTCGTGCGGTCCGCCGCGCACCCCGAGGCCAAGGACATGGCGGCGGACGCGGAGTGGTTCATGGACTACCGCAACGCCGACGGCTCGATCGCGGAGATGTGCGGCAACGGCGTACGGGTCTTCGCCCGCTGCCTCCAGCACGCGGGCCACGTGACCGAGGGCGACCTCGCCGTCGCCACGCGCGGGGGCGTGAAGACCGTACACATCGCCAAGAACGGTGACGTCACCGTGGGCATGGGCCGGGCCCGGCTCCCCGAGGGCGAGGTCACGGTCGGCGTCGGCGAGCGCAGCTGGCCCGCGCGGAACGTGAACATGGGCAACCCGCACGCGGTCGCCTTCGTCGCCGACCTGGCGCACGCCGGTGACCTGCTCTCCCCGCCGCCGTTCCGGCCGGCCGCCGCCTACCCGGACGGGGTGAACGTCGAGTTCGTGGTCGACCGCGGCCCTCGGCACGTCGCGATGCGGGTGCACGAGCGCGGCTCCGGAGAGACCCGCTCCTGCGGCACGGGCGCCTGCGCCGTGGCCGTCGCCGCCGCCCGCAGGGACGGCGCCGACCCGGCCGTCACCGGGGCCCCGGTGACGTACACCGTCGACGTGCCCGGCGGCACCCTGGTGATCACCGAGCGGCCCGACGGCGATATCGAGATGACGGGCCCCGCGGTGATCGTCGCCGAGGGCGAGATCGAGCCGGAATGGCTGGAAGGGGCCCTGGGTGTGGCGTGACGGCAGGCGGCCTGCCCGACGACTCGCCACCGCGCGATGTTCGTCGGCTCCAAGGCTCCACATATCGATACAAAACGTAAACCTCCGCCCCTTCGCTCGAATGGGTGATCCGTTTCACGCTCGGCGAGAGGCGGTCAGCCGCACGTGTTGGGCTCGATAGCATCAAGCACCGGCCCGGACGGGGGACCGACGCCGTCCCCTGAGCCGTGTCCGCCCTGGGACGCCCCGTCCGCCGGTCCACGCAGCCGGAGGTGCCCATGAACACGGAGGCGACGAATCCTGCGAGCCCGGTCCCGGTGACCCCCGGCGCTGCCGCCGGCGCCGTCCCGCCCCCGGCGGCCCGCAGAAAGGCCCGCCCCAGGCTCGACCTGCGCCGCCTGGGCCGCGCCGCACTCCTCGGCCCCGCCGCCCGCGACCGGCTGCCCGACGCCATCGGCCACGTCGTCGAGGCCCACCGCGCCCACCACCCCGACGCCGACCTGGAACCCCTGCGCCGCGCCTATCTGCTGGCCGAGTCCTCGCACCGCGGGCAGATGCGCAAGAGCGGCGAGCCGTACATCACGCACCCTCTGGCCGTCACCCTGATCCTCGCCGAACTCGGCGCCGAGACCACGACGCTGACCGCCTCGCTCCTGCACGACACCGTCGAGGACACCGAGGTGACGTTGGAGCAGGTGCGCGACCAGTTCGGCGAGGAGGTCCGCTACCTCGTCGACGGCGTCACCAAGCTGGAGAAGGTCGACTACGGTGCCGCCGCCGAGCCCGAGACCTTCCGCAAGATGCTCGTCGCCGCCGGCAACGACGTCCGGGTGATGTCGATCAAACTCGCCGACCGACTGCACAACATGCGCACCCTCGGCGTCATGCGCCGGGAGAAACAGGAGCGCATCGCCAAGGTGACCCGGGACGTGCTCATCCCGCTCGCCGAACGGCTGGGCGTCCAGGCGCTCAAGACCGAACTGGAAGACCTCGTCTTCGCGGTGCTGCGCCCGGAGGAGTACGAACGCACCCGGGAACTGATCGCCGGCAACGCCGTCGCCGCCCCCGACCCGCTCGCCGAGACCGCCGACGCGGTGCGCGGGGTGCTGCGGGAGGCCGACATCCCCGCCGACGTCCTGATCCGGCCCCGCCACTTCGTCTCGGTGCACCGCGTGGCCCGCAAACGCGGCCGGCTCCGCGGCGCCGACTTCGGACGGCTGCTGGTGCTGGTCAACGAGGACGCCGACTGCTACGCCGTCCTGGGCGAGCTGCACACCTGTATGACGCCGGTCGTCTCGGAGTTCAAGGACTTCATCGCCGTACCCAAGTTCAACCTCTACCAGTCGCTGCACACGGCCGTCGCCCGCGAGGACGACGGCCAGGTCGTCGAAGTCCTCATCCGCACCCACCGGATGCACAAGGTCGCCGAGGCCGGTGTCGTCGCCCTCGGCAACCCCTACGCGCCGCCCTCGGACGAGCAGACCGCGCACGACGGCGAGCGCGCCGACCCGACGCGACCCGGCTGGCTCTCCCGCCTGCTCGACTGGCAGCAGGCGGCACCCGACCCCGACACGTTCTGGTCCACCCTGCGCGAGGACCTCGCCCAGGACCGCGAGATCACCGTCTTCCGGCCCGACGGCGGCACCCTGAGCCTGCCCGAGGGCGCCACCTGCGTGGACGCGGCGTACGCGCAGTACGGCGACGACGCCCACGCCTGCATCGGGGCGCGGGTCAACGGCCGTCTGGCGACGCTGAGCACGGTGCTGCGGGACGGCGACGCCGTGCAGCTCCTCATGGGGCAGGACCCCGCCTCCGAGCCGTCCCGGGAGTGGCTGGAGCACGCGCACACGCCCGGCGCGCGGATCGCCATCCAGCGCTGGCTCGCCGCCCATCCGGTGCACGCCGGCCCGCCCGAAAGCGGGGCCGCGGCGAGCACGCCCTCGCAGAGCGGGGCCTCGCAGGCCGCCTCCACGCAGAGCGCCTCCGCACAGAGCGGGTCCACGGAGCGCGCCGCGCCCGCGGAGCCCGGGCGTCCCACCGCCGAGGTTCCGGCCGGGCGGCCCGCGTCCGAGGCTCCGGCCGTCCGCCCCGCCCGCTCCGCTCGCGCCGACGTGCGCGTCGACCGGCCCGGCGCCGCCGTGCGGCTGGCCGGCTGCTGCACCCCCGTACCGCCGGACGGGATCACCGGCTTCGCCGTGCGCGGGGGAGTGGTGACCGTGCACCGCGTGGAGTGCACCGTGGTGGCGCGGATGAAGAGCGGGGGACGCGCGGAGGTCGGCGTGCACTGGGGGGACACCACCGAGTGCCGGGTCACCCTGTTCGCCGAGTCGTTCGTCCGCCCCCACCTCCTCGCCGACCTCACCGAGGCCATGGCCCAGGAAGGCGCCGAGATCGTCTCCGCGACCGTCGAACCCCCGGACCGGCAGCGCGTGCGCCACACCTACACGGTCCAGCTCCCGGACGCCGCCCACCTGCCCGCCCTCATGCGCGCCATGCGCAACGTGGCCGGTGTGTACGACGTGAACCGCGCGCAGTCACAGCCGCCGGGAGTGTGAGCCGGTCGCACGGATCCGGCGCGGACCACCGGACGGACCCGTTCGGGTGCGCCCGACGCGCGTCGTCGCCGTCACGCAGGCGCGCGCTGATAGCCGTGGGGCATGCTGCACAGCCCCCACACCCCGGCCGGCACCCCGAATGCTCCGCAGGCGTCGGCTGACGTCCCGCACAACCCCGTCGCCCCCGTTCCGGCAGTTCCCGCCTCCGCTGGCCCCGCTCCGGCCGCCCCCGCTGGCCTCGCCCCAGCCGCTCCCGCCCCCGCTCCCGCACCGGTGCGGCGCCTCCGCGCGAGGGCCCGCCGCCGGCTCCGGGCGGCGGCACTGCTCGCCTCCGCCGTCTCCGTCTGCCTGGTCGCCGCGAGCGCCCCGCCGGCCCCCCTGGGCGTCGGCGACCGCCTCTTCCCGCACCTCGGCAACCCCGGCTACGACGTGGCGGCGTACGACCTGTCCTTCACCTACTCCGGCAACAACAGCGCGCCGCTCCGGGCGGTCACCACGATCGACGCCCGGGCCACGGCCGACCTGGACCGGATCAACCTCGACTTCGCCCACGGCGAGGTCGGCTCCGTCGAGGTCGACGGCGAGCCCGCCGCCTTCGCCGGTGCCGGTGAGGACCTGGTGATCACGCCCGAGGAGGCGCTCGACCAGGGGGACTGGACGCGGATCACCGTCCGGCACACCAGCGACCCGGTGTCCCCGGAGGGCCGCCAGGGCGGCTGGGTGCGCACCGGGGACGGCCTCGCCATGGCCAACCAGGCCGACGCCGCCCATCTGGTCTTCCCGTGCAACGACCACCCGTCCGACAAGGCGATGTTCACCATCCGGGTCACCGCCCCCGACGGGACCACGGCGGTCGCCAACGGCCTGCCCGCCGGGGTGGACCGGGCCGACGGCACGACCACCTGGACGTACCGCACCCGGCACCCCATGGCCACCGAACTCGCCCAGGTCTCCATCGGCCGCTCCACCGTGCTGCGCCGCACCGGCCCGCACGGACTGCCGATCCGGGACGTGGTGCCGACACAGCACCGTGAGGCGCTGGAACCGTGGCTGAGGAAGACGCCGGACCAGATCACCTGGATGGAGAGCAAGGTCGGGCGCTACCCCTTCGAGACCTACGGGGTGCTCATGGCCGACGCCTCCACCGGCTTCGAACTCGAGACCCAGACGCTGTCCCTCTTCGAGAGGGAGCTGTTCACCGAGCCGGCCTACCCCCGGTGGTACGTGGAGTCGATCATGGTGCACGAGCTGGCGCACCAGTGGTTCGGCAACAGCGTCAGCCCGCGGACCTGGTCCGACCTGTGGCTCAACGAGGGCCACGCCACCTGGTACGAGGCCCTGTACGCCGAGGAGACCGCCGAAAAGCCCCTGGCGGCGCGGATGAAGGCCGCCTACGGCGCATCCGACCGCTGGCGGGCGGCGGGCGGACCGCCGGCCGCGCCGAAGGCGCCGACGTCCGGCAGCAAGACCGGCATCTTCCGCTCCAACGTCTACGACGGCGCCGCCCTCGTGCTCTACGCGCTGCGCCAGGAGATCGGCCGCCCGGCCTTCGAGCGCCTCGAACGCGCGTGGGTGACCCGGCACCGGGACGGCACGGCGTCGACCGCCGACTTCGTCGGCCTCGCCTCCGAGACCGCGGGCCGCGACCTGGGAGGCTTCTTCCAGGCCTGGCTGTACGGCGAGAAGACCCCGCCGATGCCCGGTCACCCCGACTGGAAGCCGGAGTACCCGCCTCCGGCGGCCGGGAATGCGGAAGGCGCCGCGGAACCGGCTGGGGCCGGGAAACCGGCAGGTGAATAAGCCGGTGACGAGACGCCCCGTGCCGTGCGACCATCTTCGGGACGGCGCGGCACGGGATGCGCGGGGACGACGGGAATCTCCCGGGGTACCCGAGCGTTGTGAACAGTGACGGACCAGCACCGGACCGACTCCGGTCCGGCTCCGGACGGACCCGGACCGATTCCGGACCGCGGAGGCCGGCACCCGGTCCCGTTCCGTCGCCGACATCCGTTTTCGAGCTACGTAAGGATCCAATGACCTCCTCTTCTTCCCCTTCCCAGGACACCAAGCGCCTCGCGCACACCTATCCCGAGGGTCTTCGGGCCGATGCCCTGATGGAAGAGGACGTCGCCTGGAGCCACGAGATCGACGGAGAGTGGGACGGCGACCAGTTCGACCGCTCCGAGCGCGCGGCTCTGCGCCGCGTGGTGGGGCTCTCCACCGAGCTCGAGGACGTCACCGAGGTCGAGTACCGCCAGCTCCGCCTGGAGCGGGTCGTCCTCGTCGGCGTCTGGACCTCGGGCACGGCGCGGGACGCGGAGAACTCCCTCGCCGAGCTGGCCGCCCTCGCGGAAACGGCCGGCGCGCTCGTGCTGGACGGCGTGATCCAGCGCCGTGACAAGCCCGACGCGGCCACGTACATCGGCTCCGGCAAGGCCGAGGAACTGCGCGACGTCGTGTACGAAACGGGCGCGGACACCGTCATCTGCGACGGTGAGCTCAGCCCCGGCCAGCTGATCCAGCTGGAGGACGTCGTCAAGGTCAAGGTCATCGACCGGACCGCCCTGATCCTGGACATTTTCGCCCAGCACGCCAAGTCCCGAGAGGGCAAGGCGCAGGTCGCGCTCGCGCAGATGCAGTACATGCTGCCGAGGCTGCGCGGCTGGGGTCAGTCGCTGTCGAGGCAGATGGGCGGTGGCCGCGGCGGTCTGGCCACCCGTGGTCCCGGTGAGACCAAGATCGAGACGGACCGGCGCCGGATCCGCGAGAAGATGGCGAAGATGCGCCGGGAGATCGCGGACATGAAGACCGGCCGCGAGATCAAGCGCCGGGAGCGCCGACGCAACAAGGTGCCGTCCGTGGCCATCGCGGGCTACACCAACGCCGGCAAGTCCTCCCTGCTCAACCGTCTCACCGGCGCGGGCGTGCTGGTCGAGAACGCCCTGTTCGCGACCCTCGACCCGACCGTGCGCCGGGCCGAGACGCCGAGCGGGCGGCTGTACACGCTCGCGGACACCGTCGGCTTCGTCCGGCACCTGCCGCACCACCTGGTCGAGGCGTTCCGCTCCACCATGGAGGAGGTCGGCGACTCCGACCTGATCCTGCACGTGGTGGACGGTTCGCATCCGACCCCGGAGGAGCAGCTGGCCGCCGTGCGAGAGGTGATCAGGGACGTCGGCGCCACCGACGTGCCCGAGATCGTCGTCATCAACAAGGCCGACCTGGCCGATCCGCTGACGCTCCAGCGGCTGCTGCGGGTCGAGAAGCACTCCATCGCGGTCTCCGCCCGTACCGGCAAGGGCATCGAGGAACTGCTCGCCCTGATCGACACCGAGCTGCCGCACCCGGCGGTCGAGGTCGAGGCGCTCGTGCCGTACACCCGCGGCAAGCTGGTCGCCCGCGCGCACGACGAGGGCGAGGTGATCTCCGAGGAGCACACCGCGGAGGGCACCCTGCTCAAGGTGCGGGTGCACGAGGAGCTGGCGGCGGAACTGACGCCGTACGCTCCGGCACCGCTCGCGTGACCCCGAGCCGGGGCCGGAACCAGAGCCGGAGCCCGCGCCCGAGCCCGTGAGGTGCGAACGACCGAGGGCCCGCCCCCTTCCGCAGGGGGCGGGCCCTCGGCACGCAGGCGTCACTGACCGCCGTACGTCTTGCTCATGTTCTGGTACATCGCCTCGGCGTCCCGGCCCAGCTGCGGGCCCGCCAGCCAGGTGTTGTCGAGCGGGCCGATCGAGGTGTTCGACACCAGCTTGGTCTCGCCGTCCACCACCCGGAACCAGCCGCCGCCGGACGAACCACCGGTCATGGTGCAGCCGATCCGGTACATCGTCGGCAGCGAGGGCGTGAGGGAGAAGCGGCCCGGCCGGTCGATGCACTTGAACATCTTCAGGCCGTTGTACGGGGACGCCGCGGGGTAGCCCCAGGCGCCCATGCTGCCGACCTCGGTCGCGGACGGGGTGGAGAAGTCCACCTCCAGCGCGGCGCCGACCGTCTCCTCCAGCGACTTGGTGCCCTGCTCCGGCTTCACGTGCAGCACGGCGTAGTCGTGTGCGGCGCCGTCGCCGCCGCTCTGCGAACCGCCCTGGATCCACTGGTTCGCGGTCGCGGCCCAGTCCGCCCACCAGGTGCCGTAGGGCGCCATCTCCGTCGTGGTCGCGTCGGCCAGCTCCGCCTGGGACTTGTCGAGGTCGTTGTACGAGGGCACGAAGGCGATGTTGCGGTACCAGCCGCCGCTGCCGCCGGCGTGCACGCAGTGGCCGGCCGTCCACACCAGGTTGGATTTGCCCGGGTGGTTCACGTCCTTGATGACCGTGCCCGAGCACACCATCGAGCCCTCGGGGGAGTCGAAGAAGACCTTGCCGACCGGGGCCGCGTTCTTGTGGTACGGCGTCTTCTCGGCGGTGGCCTGGACGGGCGCCGGCTCGGGGTCACTGACGCCCTGGTCGGCCGCGGCGTCCTGGGTGGAGATGGTCTTGTCGGCCTCCTCGGCGGACTTCATGCGGTCCGGCTTCCACAGGCCCTCGATCACCGGGTTGACGAAGTCCTTGGCCTCGCTGAGCCACTTGTCCTTGTCCCAGTCCTTCCAGCCGCCGTTCTTCCACTGGTCGACGTCGATGCCGTGCTCCTTGAGCCGGTCGGCGAGGTCCGTCGGGAGGCCGACCTCGCCGCCGCCCGCGCCGTCGCCGGCGGCCTGGGAGGTGGTGGCGCCGGGCTCGTCGACGGCCTTGTTCCCGGCGGAACCGCCGCAGGCGGTCGCCGTGAGCGTCAACGCGGCGACCAGGCCGGCGGCGGTGAGTGCGGTGCGTGCGGTACGCCGTCCGCGCCCGGGCGCGGCGGGCGTGCGTGTGGAACGCATGGTGCGATGACCCCCGTTGATCTCTGATCTCTGATCTCTGATGTCGGCGGTACCGCCGAGCGGGCCGATGTCATGTACTTGTCACATCCGGTCGGGTGTGACCCGGCTGTCGCAAGACGGCCGCCGCGACCGACACCCCACTATGCCCGTGGAGTTGAGGACGTACCGCGGCGGGGCGGTGAAGGTTCCCGTGAACATCGAGGCCCTCGACCTCCCCGCCGCTCAGGCTCAGCCCTGGCCGATCACTGACCGGCGAACTTGCCGCTCACCGCGTCGAACACGCCCTTGGCCTCCTCGCCCAGCCGCGGACCGGCCAGCCAACCGGCCGTCACCGGGCCGATCGAGGTGTTGGAGACCAGTGTCGGCTCGCCGTCCGGGCCGGCCGTGACCCAGCCGCCGCCGGACGAACCGCCGGTCATGGTGCAGCCGATGCGGTACATCGTCGGGTCGGAGGCCCTGATCGACAGCCGGCCCGGCTTGTCCTCGCACTGGTACAGCTTCTGCCCGTCGTACGGCGGTGCGGCCGGGTAGCCGATCGCCGTGAGGCTGTCGACCTGCGGCACGGCCGGGGCGCCGAAGTCCACCTCCACCGCCGAACCGACGGTCTCCTCCAGCGACTTGCCGCCGGTGCCCTCCTCGGGCGTCACATGGATGACGGCGAAGTCGTAGGCGGCACCGTCACCGCCCGTCGAGCCGCCCTGCTCGATCCACTGGTCCGAGGTCTGCGCCCAGTCACCCCACCAGACGCCGTACGGGGCGACCTGCTCCTTGGTGGCGTCCTGCAGCTCCTCGGTGGACATGCCCGCGTCGTTGTACGACGGCACGAACGCGATGTTGCGGTACCAGCCGCCCTCCTTGCCGGCGTGCACGCAGTGACCCGCCGTCCACACGAGGTTGGACCTGCCCGGGTTGGCCGGGTCCTTCACGACGGTGGCCGAGCAGACCATCGAGCCCTTGGGGGAGTCGAAGAGCAGCTTCCCGGCCGTGGCCGCGCTGTCGTGGTACTTGGGCGGCAGGGCCTGTGCGTCCACCGGCTTCGGCTCTGGGTCGGTCACGCCCTGGTCACCGGAGATGTCGCCCTCGTCGACCTCCTGGTCGGGCTCCTCGGCGTCCCGCATGCGGTCCGGGTCCCACAGACCCTCGATGATCGGGTTGACGAAGTCCTGCGCCTCGCGCAGCCAGTCCTCCCGGTCCCAGTTCTTCCAGGCGCCGTTCTTCCACTGGTCGACGTCGATCCCGTGTTCCTTGAGCTTGTCCCTGAGGTGATCCGGGATCCGGATCTCGCCGTCGCCCTTGCTGTCGCCGGCGGCCGTCGCCGAGGCGTCCCCGCCGGCCTCGGCGTCGCCCGACTCGCAGGCGGTCGCCGTGAAGACGAGCGCGGAGACGAGGGCGACGGCGGCGGGCACGGGGGAGGTACGGCGTCCGCCCCCTCGTCGGCGGGCGCGGGACGACGGCCGTATGGATCGCATGGTGTTACTCCCCCTGCTGTGAACGTACTCGGCGCCGGCGCCGCGCGACCCGGCCGACTGCGCCGAGCCGCCGCGCCGCACAACGCCCTGGAACGGCACCACACACTATGCGCTCGCTGCGGGGGAGTTCAGACGGAACGGCAACGGTTCGGCTACAAGCCGTCTGACCTGCAATCCTCCGGATGTCTACCGGGTTGGGCCTTCTTGGGCCCGCTGAGAGGGGGCGGCCGGGGGTTTCAGGGACGCAGGGCATAGCAGCGGAATGTCCGGGTGAGGGAGTGTACGCGGACCGTGGACCAGCCGGCCGTGAGGAGTTCGATGTCCGCGCCGTCGGCCTCCCAGGGCTTCGGCGTGCCCTGGGCGGGGTCGTGGACGGAGGTGGCGACCCAGAAGATGCCGCCGGGCGCGAGGAGCCGGCGTACGCGCGCGAGGAAGGCGGGTTTGTCCGAGGCCCAGCGGTAGACGAGGCGGCAGGCGATGACGGCGTAGGCGGGATGACCCAGGCGCGCGGGCGGGTCGGTGTCGAAGTCGAAGAGGCGGAAGTCGATGCCCGGGTGGGCGCTGCGCGCGGCGGCCACGGCGGTGGGAGCATGGTCGATGCCCGTCGCGTGATGGCCGAGTCGGGTGAGGTGAGCGGTGAGTTCGCCGGTGCCACAGCCGATGTCGAGCGCGGGTCGGCCGCGTCCGGCCCCGAGCTGCCGACGGAGCGCTTCGGTCTCTGCCGCGTCGATCGGGCGGTATCGCCGGCCCTGCCGCCAGAGGAGGTCCCACCTCTCTTGCGAGATCGAGGCGTCGGTCCTGTCCACCTGCATCCCTCCTTCAGGTCCGGAACCGCGTCCGGATGACGCGGTGGTGCCCGGAACAACGACCTCGCATGGGGTTTGGGGAGCGCGACGGCGAGATGATGCCGCACGCCGTCGCGCGGAACGCGTCCGCCAGGGGCGCGGGGTGTGACTCCAAGGATCTTCGACACAACCCGTAACCGGGTGCGTGGTCCGGGGTTGTAGCGGTGAGGCCTGCCGCCCGGCTGCGCCCGGGTGCGTTCCCCCGGGGAGGGCGACGCCGACCGAGTCGATTCGTCTCTGAAAAGCAGGAGGTCAGGGAGTCGTGACGGGATCCGCGTACGGAGGGTCGGCGGGCGAGGCGGAGGGGCCGGGGAAGGGGACCGGGGCTGCGGCATGGCGGGTACGGCGGTGAAGGCGCCGGGCGGCGCGCTCACGGCGCACGAGGGTGTGCCGAGGCGTCAGTCGGCGCGCGAGCCATCCGCGCGCACCTACGCGCGCTCCCTGCCGATCGTGCCGGTCCGGGCCCGCGGGCTCACCATCGAGGGCGCGGACGGCCGCCGGTACCTGGACTGTCTCTCGGGCGCCGGGACACTTGCCCTCGGGCACCACCACCCCGTCGTGCTGGAGGCGATCCGCAGGGTCCTCGACTCCGGTGCGCCCCTGCATGTTCCCGACGTGGCGACCCCCGTGGAGGAGGCGTTCGTCGCCGAGTTGGTCCGCAACCTGCCGCCCGGCCTCGCTCGACACGCGCGCGTGCGGTTCTGCGGACCGTCCCGGACGGACGCGCTGGACGCCGCGGTCCGCCTCGCCGGCGCCGCGACCGGGCGGAGCCGGGTCCCGGCCGTCACCGGCACCCACCCAGGGGCACCCGGCGCCGGACGCACCGGACGCACCGGACGCCCGACGTATGCGGGGGGCCGCCCCCTCCCCTTCGAGGTCGGCGTCGACGGGCACGAGGACCGGCACGAAGACGAGTACGCAGACGAGGGCGAACTCGACGCCGGTCGGGCCGGGTCCGGCCTCGCCGGGCCCCGGCCGGGCGCGCAGCCGCCCGCCGGAGTGCTCGTGGAACCGGTCCGGGGCGACGGCGGAGCGCCGCACTTGTCCGACACCTGGCTGCGGCGTCTGCGGCACTTCACGGCGGCCCGGTCCCTGCCCCTCGTCCTCGATGAGTCCGCGACGGGGATGGGCCGCACCGGTGCCTTCTGGGGCGTGGAACACAGCGGCATCACACCGGACGCGATGGTCTTCTCCGAGGCGATCGGCGGCGGTCTGCCGTTGGCCGTCGTGGTCCACCGCGACGACCTCGGCGCCTGGGACCCCGACACCCTCGACCGCGCATTCCGAGGCAACCAACTCGCCATGGCCGCCGGCAGGGCCACCCTCGCCCACATCCGCGAGAACCGGCTCGTCGAGCACGCGGCGCGGCTGGGCTCCCGCATGCTGGCCCAGCTGCGGGACGTGTCCGCGCGGCTCGGCTGCGTCGGTGACGTCCGGGGGCGGGGACTGATGATCGGGATCGAGATGACGGACCCGACGGGCGAGTCCACCGCCGCCGCCCGAGCCCGGCGCCCGCGCGAGCTGGCCGCCTCGGTGCGCTCGGAGTGCCTGCGACGCGGTCTCATCGTGGACGTCGGCGGCCGCCACGGCAACGTCGTACGGCTGCTGCCGCCGCTGACCATCAGCGAGGAACAGGCGTCGGCCGTGCTCGACCGCCTGGCCGACGCGGTACGGGCGGTGGCCCGCGCGCTGCCCGACGGAGAGCGAACGTGAGAACCGTCTCCACGCCCCACGGCCAGGGCCCCGGCCGGTCGCCGGTGCCGTCCACCGGCTGCACTCCGGAGCCCGCCGGCCCGCACGCGGTCGCCCAGACGGTCCACCAGGCGGTCGCCCAGGCGGTCGCCGTGGAGAACCTGCTGCGCTGCTGGGTCCGTGAGACCGGCCTGCCCGAGCCCGGCAACGGCGTCCTGCGCGTGCCCCTGCCCGCCAGCGGCACGGCCCTGCTGGTCCCCGTCGCCTACTGGTCGCCGACCGGGTGGCACCGCTTCGGGCCGCCGCGGCCGGCCGGCGCCCCCGAGGACGCGCCACCGGCCGACGCGGTCACCGTCGCCGCACTGCTCGCCCGGGAGACGGCGGGCGGCGCGGACGCCGACGGCGTCGACCTGGTCGCGCGCGTCGCCGACTCCGTACGCCGCACGGCCGTCTTCCTCCAGGCACGCCAGGGCGACCGCGGCGGCCGGGGCGACCGCGGCGGCCGGGGCGACCGCGGCGGCCAGGACGACCGCGGCGGCCAGGGCGACGGGGACGCCCGGGGTCACCAGAGCGGTCAGCGCCACGGGGGCCCCCGGGGTCACCAGAGCGGTCAGCGCCACGGGGACCGCCGGGATCTCCAGCACCGTAAGCCTCAGCTGCCGCAGCAGGAACGCCACCCGCAACAAGAAACGCATCAGAGCGCCTGCCCCGACCTCTTCCTCACCGCCGAACAGGCGCTTCTCCTCGGCCACCCCCTGCACCCCACGCCAAAGAGCCGCGAAGGTCTCACCGAGGCGGAGACGCGGCGGTACTCGCCCGAACTGCGCGGCTCCTTCCCGCTGCGCTGGCTGGCCGTCGCCCCCTCCGTACTCGCCACCGACTCCGCCTGGACCGAACGCGGCCGGCCGGTCCACGCCCCCCGGCTCACCGAACGCCTCGCCGGAATCGGGCCTGCCCTGCCCGCTGGGTACGCCGCCCTGCCCGTGCACCCCTGGCAGCTCCGCGAACTCCGTCACCGCCCCGCCGTCGCCGGCCTGTTCGACGCCGGACTCCTCCGCGACCTCGGCGCGCACGGCGCACCCTGGCACCCCACCTCCTCCGTACGCACCGTCCACCGGACCGGCGCCCCTGCGATGCTCAAGCTGTCGCTGGGCCTGCACATCACCAACTCCCGCCGGGAGAACCTCCGCAAGGAACTCCACCGCGGTGTCGAGGTCCACCGTCTGCTGCGCGGTGGGCTGTCCCGACAGTGGCGGGCCGCGCACCCGGGGTTCGACATCGTGCGTGACCCCGCCTGGCTGGCCGTCGACGCGCCGGACGGCACCTCCGTGCGCGGACTCGACGTCGTCATCCGGCACAACCCCTTCGGCCCCGCCGACGACGTCTCCTGTGTCGCAGCCCTCGTCGCGCCCTGCCCCGGCCCGCCGTACGAGCGCCCAGCGCTGTCCGTCCCGGGGGTACCTCGCTCCCGTCTCGCGGAGCTCGTCACACGTCTGGCCGGGCGTACCGGCCGCCCCGTCGGCGCCGTGGCCGCCGAGTGGTTCCTGCGTTACCTGGAAAAGGTCGTCCGGCCCGTGCTGTGGCTGGACGGGGCGGCCGGGATCGCCCTGGAGGCGCACCAGCAGAACACGCTGGTCCTCCTCGATGCCGACGGCTGGCCGGCCGGCGGCCGCTACCGCGACAACCAGGGCTACTACTTCCGGGAGTCCCGGCGCGCGGAACTCGACGCCCGGCTGCCGGGCATCGGCGAGAGCAGTGACACCTTCGTCGACGACGCGGTCACCGACGAGCGCTTCGCCTACTACCTCGCGATCAACAACGTGTTCGGGCTGATCGGCGCCCTCGGCTCCCAGCGTCTCGTCGACGAGCGAGTGCTGCTGGCCGCCTTCCGCCGTTTCCTGGGCACCGCCGCGGGACCGGACCGCCGGTGCGGCTCGCTGCCCGCCCGTCTCCTGGACTCACCCGTACTGCGCTGCAAGGCCAACCTGCTGACCCGGCTGCACGGCCTCGACGAACTCGTCGGCCCCGTCGACACCCAGTCCGTCTACGTCACGATCGCCAACCCTTTGCACTGCTGACCGATCCGTCTGCTGAGAGGAGCGCCGCCGTGCCACCCACCGACGCGAGCGCCGAAGCCGGGACCGACCCGAGTGCCGGAGCGGGCACGGATGGCGAGGACACCCTGGATCTCCGGCTCCCCGAGGACTTCGCCACCCTCGTCGCACCCGACGGCCCCGGTCCCGACCGCAGCCGGCCGTGGCTCGGCGACGACCTCCTCGACCGCGTCGCGGACTGGGGGCCGAGCGTCACGTCCGCCGGCGTGCTCCACCTGGTCCCTGTCCGACTCGAACGGGACCTGCCCCTCGTCGCCCGATGGATGAACGACCCCGCCGTCGCCGCGTTCTGGCAGCTCACCGGCCCCCCGGAGGTGACCGAGGACCACCTGCGGGCCCAGCTGTCCGGCGACGGACGCAGCGTTCCGTGCGTCGGAGTCCTGGAGGGTACGCCGATGAGCTACTGGGAGATCTACCGAGCCGACCTCGACCCGCTGGCCCGGCACTGTCCCGTCCGGCCGCACGACACCGGCATCCACCTCCTCATCGGTGACGCCGCCGACCGCGGGCGGGGCCTCGGCCCGATCCTGATCAGGGCCGTCGCCGATCTCGTGCTGTCCAGACGGCCCCGCTGCGGGCGCGTCCTCGCGGAGCCGGACGTCCGCAACATCCCCTCCGTGGCCGCCTTCCTGGCCGCCGGCTTCCGCCGCGCCGCCGAGATCGACCTGCCCGCCAAACGAGCCGCCCTGATGGTCCGCGACCGGTCCCCGCACGGCGCGCGGCAGTCCGGTAGCTGAGGACCCCCGCCGTACCTGCCATACCCGTAGCACCCGCAGCACAGCACCTGCCACACCCGCAGCACTGCAGCACCGCGGCACAGCACCTGCCGCATCCGCCACACCTGCCACGCCTGCCTGCCCGCCCGCCCGTCCGTCCGGTCCGTCCGCCCACCCGTCCGGCCCGCCCGTCCGCCGAGGAGTCCCCCGTCTTGATCCCGACCCGCGTCCCCGGACCTCATCCGCACCCCGGTCGTTCTCGCCGTCCGCACCTCGGTCATCCTCAGCGTGATCGCCCGATTGTCAGTCCCGGGTCGTAGGGTGGTCGCGCTATGACGAAGCCCTCTCTCCCCGAACTCCTGCACGCCGCCGTCACCGCCGTCGGCGGCACGGAGCGCCCCGGCCAGGTGGCCATGGCCGAAGCCGTCGCGGAGGCGATCGACGACGGCTCCCACCTCCTGGTCCAGGCCGGCACCGGCACCGGCAAGTCGCTGGGCTACCTGGTGCCCGCCCTGGCGCACGGGGAGCGCGTCGTCGTGGCCACCGCGACGCTGGCCCTGCAGCGCCAGCTCGTGGAGCGGGACCTGCCGCGCACGGTCGACGCGCTGCACCCGCTGCTCCGCCGCCGCCCGGAGTTCGCCATGCTCAAGGGCCGGTCGAACTACCTGTGCCTGCACCGCCTCCACGAGGGCGTTCCGCAGGACGCGGAGGACGGCCTGTTCGACCAGTTCGAGGCGGCGGCCCCCACCAGCAGGCTGGGCCAGGACCTGCTGCGCATGCGCGACTGGGCCGACGAGACCGAGACCGGTGACCGCGACGACCTGACGCCCGGCGTCTCGGACCGGGCCTGGTCCCAGGTGTCGGTGTCGTCGCGGGAGTGCCTGGGTGCCTCGAAGTGCGCCTACGGCGCCGAGTGCTTCGCCGAGATGGCCCGGGAGCGCGCCAAGCTCTCCGAAGTCGTCGTCACCAACCACGCGCTCCTGGCGATCGACGCCATCGAGGGCGCCCCGGTCCTCCCGCAGCACGAGGTGCTGATCGTCGACGAGGCGCACGAGCTGGTCTCCCGCGTCACCGGTGTCGCCACCGGCGAGCTCACCCCGGGCCAGGTCAACCGCGCGGTGCGGCGCGCCGCCAAGCTGGTGAACGAGAAGGCGGCCGACCAGCTCCAGACCGCCTCGGAGGGCTTCGAGCGCCTGATGGAGCTGGCCCTGCCCGGCCGCCTGGAGGAGATCCCGGAGGACCTCGGCTACGCGCTCACGGCCCTGCGCGACGCCTGCCGCACGGTCATCTCCGCCATCGGCGCCACCCGCGACAAGTCCGTCCAGGACGAGGACGCGGTCCGCAAGCAGGCACTGGCCTCGGTGGAGAACGTGCACGACGTGGCCGAGCGGATCGTGAACGGCTCCGAGTGGGACGTCGTCTGGTACGAGCGGCAGGACACCCGCGGCGGAGCCGCGTACCGGCCCGGCGGCGGAGCCTCCTTGCGGGTCGCCCCCATGTCCGTCTCCGGGCTGCTGCGGGAGAAGCTCTTCGCCGACCGGTCCGTCGTCCTGACCTCGGCCACCCTGAAGCTGGGCGGTGACTTCAACGGCGTG
The DNA here is from genome assembly GCF_047946815.1 of Streptomyces hamibioticus. NCBI lineage: Bacteria > Bacillati > Actinomycetota > Actinomycetes > Kitasatosporales > Streptomycetaceae > Streptomyces > Streptomyces hamibioticus. Next base: position 1,878,279 of record NZ_JBKKQY010000001.1, on the reverse strand, counting down.
GGAGCCTCCCTGGGCCTGGCCCCGGAGGGCACCGAGGGCGACGACGTCCCGCAGTGGAAGGGCGTCGACGTCGGCTCGCCGTTCGACTACCCCAAGCAGGGCATCCTGTACGTCGCCAAGCACCTGGCGCGCCCCGCGCGGGACGGCGACCGCGGCGACATGCTCGACGAGCTGACGGAACTGATCCAGGCGGCCGGCGGCCGCGCCCTCGGCCTGTTCTCCTCGATGCGGGCGGCCCAGCTGGCCGCCGAGGAGCTGCGCGCCCGCATCCCCGAGTTTCCCATCCTCCTCCAGGGCGAGGAGACGCTCGGCGAACTGATCAAGAACTTCGCGGCCGACCCGCGGACCTGCCTCTTCGGCACGCTGTCCCTGTGGCAGGGCGTCGATGTGCCCGGCCCCAGCTGTCAGCTGGTCGTCATGGACAAGATCCCGTTCCCGCGCCCCGACGATCCGCTGATGAGCGCCCGGCAGAAGGCCGTGGAGGAGGCCGGTGGCAACGGCTTCATGGCGGTCGCCGCCACGCACGCGGCACTGCTCATGGCCCAGGGCGCCAGCCGGCTCGTCCGGGCGTCGGGCGACCGCGGTGTGGTGGCGGTGCTGGACCCGCGCCTGGCCACGGCCCGGTACGGCAGCTATCTGAAGGCGTCACTGCCCGACTTCTGGTACACCACGGACCGTAACCAGGTCCGCAAGTCGCTGGCCGCGATCGACGCCGCGGCGCGGCAGGCGGAAGCCGGGTGAGCGACGGCCGGGTGAACGTCCTGGGCGCGCATGATCGCGGGTTAGCCTGTCGCGGCGCCGCGACAGGCTAACCCGCGATCCAAAGGGAGCTGGACACCGGGGGCCCGACAGAGGCCGGGGCCAGGACTGCACGCACGTTCGAGGTCCCGTGCGGAACAGGGCCCCGGAACCGGCGCAGGGGTCCCGGGGCCCGGTCGGAGGAGCGGGCCGGGGCCGCAGGGCCCGCCCGCCGCGGCCGCTCAGACGCGGCGCAGGACGGCCACGACCTTGCCGAGGATGGTCGCGTCGTCGCCGGGGATCGGCTCGTAGGCCGCGTTGTGCGGGAGAAGCCAGACGTGGCCGTCCTCGCGCTTGAACCGCTTGACCGTGGCCTCGCCGTCGAGCATCGCGGCCACGATGTCGCCGTTCTCGGCGACCGGCTGGCGGCGCACCGTGACCCAGTCGCCGTCACAGATGGCGGCCTCGATCATCGAGTCGCCGACGACCTTCAGCACGAACAGCTCGCCGTCGCCGACCAGCTGCCGAGGCAGGGGGAACACGTCCTCGACGGATTCCTCCGCGAGGATCGGACCACCGGCGGCGATGCGGCCGACCAGTGGGACGTACGACGCGGCGGGCTTGCCCGCGGTGTCGGTGGGCTGCACCGAGGCCGCCTGGTCGGAGCCCCGCACCTCGTACGCGCGCGGACGGTGCGGGTCGCGACGCAGGAAGCCCTTGCGCTCCAGTGCCATCAGCTGGTGGGCCACCGAGGAGGTGCTGGAGAGACCGACCGCCTGGCCGATCTCACGCATCGACGGCGGATAGCCGCGGCGCTGCACGGAGTCCCTGATGACCTCGATCACCCGGCGCTGGCGGTCGGTGAGTCCTGAGCTGTCCGCCCGGATGCCCGGAGGTCGGCCCGGCAGGGAGCGCTTGGGCCCCTCCGGATTCGTGGCTTCGTTCATCGCCTGCACCGGCTCGAGTCGGCCCGGGGAACGGTCCTGGGCAGTGATGGTGGCACTGTCTGCGGTGGTGGTCACGTCGGCGGCCCCTCTCGATGGTCTCCCTGCTCGGTCAACGGTAGTTGGTTTCGAAAGGTTGCGCCAAACACACGTTCGAGTGAAAAACCGCGAATCGCGTGACGTGATCACGTGTCCAGGTGTATGGCTGCCGCGCCGTCCGGCCGGTGCGGAGGCCCCGCTGCGGTACGCTTCACCGCCGGGGTGGCGACCTCGTGGGCACGCCCAGTCTGCCACCCGGCGGCCCGCCCGGCGGGGAGCGGTGCCCATCCTGCGCGGGAGTCCCACGCCCCCTCCTCGCGGCGCCCACCGTATCTCCGCATGTGCCGAGCCGGCCCCGGTCCGCCCGCTGCCGCGGCCCGGCCCCGACGGGCGTACGGCGGCCCGTGGGCGGGCGTCGACGCGACACGCGTGCGCGGCGTGTATGTATGAGCCAATCCCCACATCTAGTGGTTGGATTGCGAGAGCAGCCCACAAGTTGTGGTCCCCCGGGTCATCCGGCCCGCGGCGATCGCCTATGCTGGGGGCTGCTTCGGGAGGGGGCCAAAGGGCCTACCGAGGCTATTGAGTCTGCTGTGAGGAGGGTTGGAGTCCATGCACTGCCCCTTCTGCAGGCACCCCGACAGCCGTGTCGTCGACAGCCGTACGACCGACGACGGCACGTCGATCCGCAGGCGCCGACAGTGCCCTGACTGCTCCCGTCGTTTCACGACCGTGGAGACCTGCTCGCTCATGGTGGTCAAGCGGTCCGGGGTCACCGAACCGTTCAGCCGCACCAAGGTCATCAACGGCGTGCGCAAGGCGTGCCAGGGCCGGCCCGTCACCGAGGACGCGCTCGCCCAGCTCGGCCAGCGGGTCGAGGAGGCGGTGCGGGCCACCGGAAGCGCCGAGCTGACCACCCACGACGTGGGGCTGGCCATACTCGGCCCGTTGCAGGAGCTCGACCTCGTCGCCTATCTGCGGTTCGCCTCGGTCTACCGGGCGTTCGACTCGCTCGAGGACTTCGAGGCCGCCATCACGGAACTGAGGGAGCAGACGGGACACCCCGCCGCGGTCGACGCGGACCGCGGGGACGCTGTCGCGGGGGGCCGGGAAGACGACGGCGGGCGTGGCGGGACCGCGGAGGTCCCCGAGCCCGCACGCGCCGCCGACTGACGGACGGACCGGCCCCCGGACGCAGGGGCCGGGGCCGGCCGGTCGGCGGAGACGAAGAAGACCTGTTGCGGGCGGAGCGAGAAGTGCCCGCAACACCAGACAGAACACCGTGCCACGGGAACAAACGGGGCACTTCAGGGCGTTTTCGCCCGTACAGGGAGGCGGCATGACAGAGACGGCGAGCGGTCCGGCACGGAGTTCCCGCGCCAAGGGCACGAAGGCGGGCAAGGGACTCCGTATCGAGCGCGTCCACACCACTCCTGGGGTGCACCCCTATGACGAGGTGGCCTGGGAGCGCCGTGACGTCGTCATGACCAACTGGCGCGACGGCTCGGTCAACTTCGAGCAGCGCGGCGTCGAGTTCCCCGACTTCTGGTCGGTGAACGCGGTCAACATCGTCACCAGCAAGTACTTCCGCGGTGCCGTCGGCACCCCGCAGCGCGAGACCAGCCTCAAGCAGCTGATCGACCGCATCGTGAAGACGTACCGGAAGGCCGGCGAGGACCACAAGTACTTCGCCTCTCCCGCCGACGCCGAGATCTTCGAGCACGAGCTGGCCTACGCCCTGCTGCACCAGATCTTCAGCTTCAACAGCCCCGTCTGGTTCAACGTCGGCACCAAGCAGCCGCAGCAGGTCTCTGCCTGCTTCATCCTCTCCGTCGACGACTCCATGGAGTCGATCCTCGACTGGTACAAGGAAGAGGGGATGATCTTCAAGGGCGGCTCCGGCGCCGGCCTGAACCTCTCCCGTATCCGCTCCTCCAAGGAGCTGCTCTCCTCCGGCGGCAACGCCTCCGGCCCGGTCTCTTTCATGCGCGGCGCCGACGCCTCCGCCGGCACCATCAAGTCCGGCGGCGCCACCCGCCGGGCCGCCAAGATGGTCGTTCTCGACGTGGACCACCCGGACATCGAGGACTTCATCGAGACCAAGGTCAAGGAAGAGGAGAAGATCCGCGTCCTGCGCGACGCCGGCTTCGACATGGACCTGGGCGGCGACGACATCACGTCCGTCCAGTACCAGAACGCCAACAACTCGGTCCGTGTGAACGACGAGTTCATGAAGGCGGTCGAGCAGGGCGGTCAGTTCGGGCTGCGCGCCCGGATGACCGGCGAGGTCATCGAGGAGGTCGACGCCAAGTCGCTCTTCCGCAAGATCGCCGAGGCCGCCTGGGCCTGTGCCGACCCGGGCATCCAGTACGACGACACCATCAACACCTGGCACACCTGCCCCGAGTCCGGCCGGATCACCGCGTCGAACCCGTGCAGCGAGTACATGCACCTGGACAACACGTCCTGCAACCTGGCCTCGCTGAACCTGATGAAGTTCCTGAAGGACGACGGCAAGGGCAACCAGTCCTTCGAGACCGAGCGTTTCCAGAAGGTCGTCGAGCTGGTCATCACCGCGATGGACATCTCGATCTGCTTCGCCGACTTCCCGACCCAGAAGATCGGTGAGAACACCCGCGCGTTCCGCCAGCTCGGCATCGGCTACGCCAACCTCGGCGCCCTGCTGATGGCCACCGGCCACGCCTACGACTCCGACGGCGGCCGCGCTCTCGCCGGCGCCATCACCTCCCTGATGACCGGCACGGCGTACCGCCGCTCCGCCGAACTCGCCGCGGTCGTCGGCCCGTACGACGGCTACGCCCGCAATGCCGACGCCCACAAGCGCGTGATGAAGCAGCACGCCGACGCCAACGGCACGGCCGTCCGCATGGACGACCTGGACACCCCGGTGTGGGCCGCCGCCACCGAGGCCTGGCAGGACGTGGTGCGCCTGGGCGAGAAGAACGGTTTCCGTAACTCCCAGGCCTCCGTCCTCGCCCCGACCGGCACCATCGGCCTGGCGATGTCCTGCGACACCACCGGGGTCGAGCCCGACCTGGCGCTGGTCAAGTTCAAGAAGCTGGTCGGCGGCGGCTCCATGCAGATCGTCAACGGCACGGTGCCGCAGGCCCTGCGCCGTCTGGGCTACCAGGAGGAGCAGATCGAGGCGGTCGTCGCCCACATCGCCGAGCACGGCAATGTGATCGACGCCCCCGGTCTCAAGCCCGAGCACTACGAGGTGTTCGACTGCGCCATGGGCGAGCGCGCCATCTCCCCGATGGGCCACGTCCGCATGATGGCCGCGGTCCAGCCGTGGATCTCCGGTGCCATCTCCAAGACGGTCAACATGCCGGAGTCGGCGACCGTCGAGGAGGTCGAGGAGATCTACTTCGAGGCCTGGAAGCTGGGCGTCAAGGCGCTCGCCATCTACCGGGACAACTGCAAGGTCGGCCAGCCGCTCTCCGCCAAGAAGAAGGAGGAGAAGAAGGCCGAGGAGATCGTCGAGCCCACGGTCGAGAAGGTCGTCGAGTACCGCCCGGTCCGCAAGCGCCTCCCCAAGGGCCGCCCGGGAATCACCACGTCCTTCACGGTCGGCGGCGCCGAGGGTTACATGACCGCCAACTCCTACCCGGACGACGGCCTCGGCGAGGTCTTCCTGAAGATGTCCAAGCAGGGCTCGACCCTCGCGGGCATGATGGACGCCTTCTCCATCGCGGTCTCCGTGGGCCTTCAGTACGGCGTGCCGCTGGAGACGTACGTCTCGAAGTTCACGAACATGCGCTTCGAGCCGGCCGGTATGACGGACGACCCGGACGTGCGGATGGCGCAGTCGATCGTCGACTACATCTTCCGCCGCCTGGCGCTGGACTTCCTGCCCTTCGAGACGCGCTCCGCGCTCGGCATCCACTCCGCCGAGGAGCGCCAGCGCCACCTGGAGACCGGTTCGTACGAGCCGTCCGACGACGAGGTCGACGTCGAGGGACTGGCCCAGTCGGCGCCGCGCGCCCAGGAGCTGAAGGCGGTGGCCACGCCGAAGGCCGAGGTCGAGGCCGCCAAGCCGGCCCCGCAGCAGGCCCACACCAGCGCCGAGCTGGTGGAGATGCAGCTGGGCATCCAGGCCGACGCCCCGCTGTGCTTCTCCTGCGGCACGAAGATGCAGCGCGCCGGTTCCTGCTACATCTGCGAGGGCTGCGGCTCGACCAGCGGTTGCAGCTGACGCGTAGGACCCAGTGAGTAAGGGGCGCCGGCCATGGCCGACGCCCCTTACTCATGAGCCGTGGACGGTCAGTGACGGCGAGCCGTGCCCATGGTGCGGGCGAAATCCGCCGGATCACCCTCGAAACCGTGGACCCCGGCGTGGAACTCCCACGCTCCCGTCTCGTCCCGGACGAACTCCGCGACCGTGGCAGCCGTCGCGCCCAGGACCCCGCCGAAGTCGTCCGTGGCCAGGTCGGTGTAGCCCTCGCGGATGCGCAGTCCCGGGTTGCCGACGCCGGCGAAGGTCCGCTCCCCGGAACGCTGCTGGATGGCCACACCGACCACCACGCGCGCGTACCGCGGGTCGAGCCGTTCCAGCTCCAGCACCATGACCTCGTCGAATCCGAAGCCCTTGCCGTCCCGGCTGTCCCGGTTGAGATAGATGGTGCCGTCGGGGGAACGGCTGTCGAAGTGCACCATGTAGGAGGGATCGCCGTAGGGATCACTCGCCAGGTAGGTCGCGGCGATCAGGTCCAGATCGGTGGGCGGCTGCCCGCCCGGACTCGGGTCCCACCGCAGTGCGACCTCGACCTTGCGGATCCCCTTGATGAGGCCGTTCACGAACTTCCCCTTCCCGGTCCCCGTCCTGCCCGTTCATCTCAACTGCCGAGCAGTGACGGCCGGTTGTCCATCCTGCCACGCGCGCGGCGGCACCTGCGGGCGAGCGGTCCCTCCGAGAGCGACCGGGACCACGCTCCGTGGCTTTACCATGGCGCGGTGCTGGTCAAGTGGATTCGCTGCACCGTGGTGGACCGCCGCGGGTTCGAGCGGGGGCAGCGGAAGTGGGCGGGGCTTCTGGGGGAGCCGGGGTTTCGCGGGCAGGGGGGTGGCTGGAGCCGGGGGCGGCCGGACGTGGCACACCTCTTCGCCTTCTGGGAGAGCCGTGCCTTCTACGACTCCTTCATGGCACGCTCCCACGACCGGCTCGCCGCCGCCCAGTCCGGCACCTTCAAGGACGCCCAGGCCCGGCTCTTCGACTACCGGTTCGACGTCAAGACCGGCTTTGAACCCCGCTTCGCCGACGCCGACCTGGTGCGGGTGGCCCTCTGCCGGGTCCACGAGGAGCGGGCAGAGCACTTCGTCCTGATGCAGGAGAAGGTCTGGAACCCCGCCATGGCCGGCTCGCCCGGCATGATCCGCGGACTTTTCGGCGAGGCCCCGGGGCACGAGTACCTGGTGCTGTCGATGTGGCTGTCGGCCGCCGAGCACGGCAAGTACCGGACCGAGCGGGTGGAACGGCTCGCCCTGCGCGCCCAGATCGAGGCCGACGTGGCCGCCCTGACGGGGGACATCGTGGAGCTGGAGCCCTCGTGGACGGTGTGAGACCCGCGTGCGGACGGCCCCGGGGCCTGGTTCCGGCCGTGTGACCTACGCCGTATGGAGCCCGTGCGGGTGCTCCGCCGCCGCCGTCCCGATCTAGGGTTCTGGCATGGCACGACCACGGCGCATCGTCCTCGTCCGGCACGGCGAGTCGACGGGCAATATCGATGACTCCGTGTACGAGCGCGAGCCCGACCACGCACTGGCGCTGACCGAGCGGGGCCGGCGGCAGGCCGAGGAGACGGGGAAGGTGCTGCGCGACCTGTTCGGCCGGGAGCGCGTCAGCGTGTACGTCTCCCCGTACCGCCGGACCCACGAGACGCTGCGCGCCTTCCACCTCGATCCGGAGCTCATACGGGTGCGCGAGGAGCCCCGGCTGCGCGAGCAGGACTGGGGGAACTGGCAGGACCGCGAGGACGTGCGCCTGCAGAAGGCCTACCGGGACGCCTACGGGCACTTCTTCTACCGCTTCGCCCAGGGCGAGTCCGGCGCCGACGTCTACGACCGGGTCGGCAACTTCCTGGAGAGCCTCTTCCGCAGCTTCGAGGCCACGGACCACCCGCCGAACGTCCTGCTGGTGACGCACGGCCTGGCCATGCGGCTGTTCTGCATGCGCTGGTTCCACTGGACGGTGGCCGAGTTCGAGTCGCTGGCCAATCCCGGGAACGGTGAGTTCCGGATGCTCGTTCTCGGTGCGGACGGCAAGTACACCCTTGACCGTCCGTTCGAACGCTGGCGAGATCCGGAACCGTACGGGATCACCGGATAGAGTGGCAGGGCGATGACCGCTCACTCCTCATCTGACGGGCGCCTGGACCGCGCCCTGGCCAGCCTGCGCGGACTGTCGGTGGGCGACGCGCTGGGCTCGCAGTTCTTCGTGCCGGTGAACTATCCGCTGCTCAAGCGGCGCGAGCTGCCGCCGGCGCCCTGGCAGTGGACCGATGACACGGAGATGGCGTGCTCCGTGGTCTCCGTGCTGGCCGCCCACCACCGCATCGACCAGGACGCGCTGGCCCAGTCCTTCGCCGCACACCACGACTTCGACCGGGGGTACGGCCCCGCGGTGAACCGGCTCCTGCGGCTGGTGCGGGAGGGCGGCGACTGGCGGGGACTCGCCGCCGCGCTCTTCAACGGCCAGGGGTCCTGGGGCAACGGCGCCGCGATGCGCATCGCCCCGCTGGGCGCCTGGTACGCGGACGACCCGGAGCAGGCGACCCACCAGGCCGAGATCTCCGCCTACCCCACGCACCAGCACCGGGAGGCCGTGGTCGGTGCGATGGCCGTCGCCGCGGCCGCCGCGCTGGCCGCCGCGCCCGGCGGTCCGCCGGGCGCCGAGCAACTGCTCGACGGGGTGATCGCGCTGGTGCCGAAGAAGAGCGCGGTCGGCGCGGGGCTGCGGCGCGCCCGGGACATGCTCGACTACGGTGACGCGGCCACGGTCGCCGCCGTACTGGGCTGCGGACGGCGTACGACGGCCCACGACACCGTCCCCTTCGCGCTCTGGTCGGCCGCGCGTGCCCTCGGTGACTACGAGCGGGGTTTCTGGACGACCGCCCAGGCCGGCGGGGACGTGGACACCACGTGCGCCATCGTGGGCGGGGTGATCGCCGCCGACAAGGCGGGGGCGCCGCCCGCCGAGTGGACGGGCCGGACCGAGGCGCTGCCGGGCTGGATGCCCGTCTCTGCCTGAAACTCCGGGCGCCTGTCCGGACCTGGTGGCTCGGTGGCCCCGCGGCGGCCCTCGGCGAACCCTCTACAGTGTCAACTCTCCGTGTAGGTCAGGAACTCTCCGTGATTGACCGTTCGTTGTCGTGACATCGGCTGTGTGGGGCGGGACGCCGCACACGGATGGACACGGTGGTCAGGGGGCCGGCATGGGGAGCACGCTCGTCCGGGCGGTGTGGGCTGTGGGCGGACGCGGGGCGCCGGTCGCGGCGGCGCGCCCACGGCACGCGGGCGCGGGCCGGAGCGGTGGCCGTTGGCAGGCCCCCGTGACGCCCGCCGGCGAGCCCAGTCCGGCCCGCGCCGCCGTCGGATCAGCCCATGCCCGGCCCGGCGGAGCCGGACAGGGCCTCCAGGTCGCTCTTGCGCACCCGGATCACCAGCCAGGCCGTGGCCAGGGCGAGGACGGCCATCGCGGCGGCCGGCATGAAGGCCGCGGAGATGCCCTGCGCCAGCACGTCGTGGCCCCAGGGCGCCGGCAGCTGGTGCGTCCTGGCGAATTCCGCCTTCTCCGCCGGGGAGCCGTTGGCGAGAAAGTCCGGCAGCTGCTTCTCGCCCTCGTTCCTGCTGGCCGTGCCGAACACGGTGGTCAGGATGGCCAGGCCGATCGAGCCGCCCACCTGCTGCGTGGCGTTCAGCAGTCCGGACGCCGCCCCCGCCTCGTGCTGGGCGACGCCGGAGACCGCGGTCAGCGTCAGGGCCACGAAGTTCAGGCCCATACCGAAGCCGAAGATCAGCATCGGGCCGAGCACACCCCCGACGTAGGAGCTGTCGGAGCTGATGAGGGCCTGCCAGCCGAGACCGACCGCCGCGAGCGCCGAACCCGCGAGCATGAACGGCTTCGGGCCGAACACGGGCAGGAACCGCTGCGACACACCCGCGCCGAGCGCGATCACCACCGTGACCGGCAGGAAGGCCAGACCGGCCTGGATCGGGGTGTAGCCCAGCACGTTCTGCACGAAGAGGACGATGTAGAAGAACATGCCGAACATCGCCGCGGCCAGGCAGAGCGTGATCACATAGGTGCCGGAGCGGTTCCGGTCGGCGAACATCCTCAGCGGGGTGATCGGCTCCTTGGCCCGGGACTCGATGAGCACGAAGGCCAGCAACAGCACCGCGGCGGCGCCGAAGGACCCGATGGTCAGACCGTCCCGCCACCCCTCGTCCGCGGCCCGGATGAAGCCGTACACGAGCGAGGCCATGCCTGCCGTCGAGGCCACGGTCCCGGCGATGTCGAAGCGGCCGGAGTGCCGTTCGGACTCACGGATGTACATCGGGGCCAGCACGGCGATCAGGATGCCGATCGGCACGTTCACGAAGAGGACCCAGCGCCAGTCGAGCCACTCGGTGAGCATCCCGCCCGCGAGCAGGCCGATGGCGCCGCCGCCCGCGGAGACCGCGGCGAAGACGCCGAAGGCCCGGTTCCGTTCCGGGCCCTCGGGGAACGTGGTGGTGATGAGCGCCAGCGAGGTGGGCGAGGCGATCGCGCCACCCATGCCCTGCAGGGCGCGTGCGGCGAGCAGTTGCCACGGTTCCTGGGCGAAACCGCCGATCAGGGAGGCGAAGGTGAAGATCAGGATGCCGGCCATGAAGACGCGGCGCCGGCCGAGGATGTCACCGGCCCGGCCGCCGAGGAGAAGCAGCCCGCCGAAGGTGAGCGTGTAGGAGCTGACCACCCAGGTGAGGTCGGTCGTGCTGAACCTGAGCGCTTCCTGAATGTGCGGGAGTGCGATGTTCACAATCGTCGCGTCGAGTACGACCATGAGTTGGCAGGCCGCGATGACGGTGAGCGCGATGCCGGGGCGCCCGTCCCGGCGGGCCGCCCCCGGCTTGTCGCCCTGGATCAATGGAGAGGTAGTCACTATGGGTCCCCACGAGTGCCTTAGTGAACGCTCGCGTTCACTGTCGGGGCCACGGTAGTGACTCCGCGACAGTGAACGCAACCGTTCGCTGTTGTGTCGTCGCGCGCCCTCGTCCCCCGTTGGGGTCGCGCGACCCCGCCCCAGTCCCTGGAACATCCGCTCCCTCGCCCCTTGGAGAAAGTCCCATGATCACTCCGCGCCAGGAGGTCGCCTCCGCTCAGTCGGCCTCTCGCCGTCGCGGTGCGGTGCTCGAACGTGCGATCCTCGACGCCGCGTTGGAGCAGCTCGGCACGGTCGGCTGGAAAGGCCTGACGATGGAGGGGGTGGCGGCCGGCGCCCAGACCGGCAAGGCCGCGGTCTACCGGCGCTGGCCGTCCAAGGAGGACCTCGTCGCGGACGCGCTGCGCGCGGGGCTGCCGAGCTTCGACACGGTGCCCGATCGGGGGACTGTGCGCGAAGACCTCCTGGAACTGTGCCGGCGGGCGCGCGACGCCATGTACTCCCGCCCCGGCTTCGCGTTCCGGTCGGTCATTCACGAGTGCGACAACCTGCAGGCGGAGCGATTCCACGGGGTGATCTTCGAGGGCGTCGTGGAGCCTACGATTCACATGCTGCGCGAAGTCATCACGCGGGGAATCGAGCGTGGCGAGGTGCGTCCGGACGCGGCGAACGGATACGTCTTCGACGCGATTCCGGCGATGATGATGTATCGCTCGAAGGTTTGCGCGAGTGAATGGGTGGATCGGGATCTGGAAGAGATGATCGACCAGTTGATGGTCCCGCTGCTGCGCCCCGAGGCCTCCTGACGGCTGTCGGCAACGACCGTGGCGGTGAAGGGGAACCGGGGTGTCGAAGGGCACCCGGCGCGGCGTAGGCTATGGGCGCCATGCCGTACGAACCACCTACTCACACCGTCGAGCGCTCACTCCGCGCCACGACCGGAGCGAAGGTCATTGCCGGTGTCGACGAGGTGGGGCGCGGTGCTTGGGCCGGGCCCGTCACCGTCTGCGCCGCGGTCACCGGACTCCGTCGGCCTCCGGCCGGACTGACCGACTCCAAGCTGCTCACCGTGAAACGGCGCACCGAGCTCGCCGACGAGCTGCGTACGTGGGTGACCTCCTACGGGCTGGGGCACGCCTCCCCGGAGGAGATCGACGAGGTGGGGATGACGGCCGCACTGCGGCTCGCCGCGGTCCGTGCCCTGGACGCCCTGCCGGTCCGTCCCGACGCGGTCATCCTCGACGGCAAGCACGACTATCTCGGCGCGCCCTGGCAGGTCCGTACGGTGATCAAGGGCGACCAGTCGTGCGTGGCGGTCGCGGCGGCCTCGGTCATCGCCAAGGTCCAGCGCGACAAAATGATGGCCGAACTGGGCGTCGACCATGCAGACTTCGGTTTTGCGGACAACGCCGGGTATCCGTCGCCCGTACACAAGGCGGCACTGGCGGAGCGGGGCCCCACCCCGTTTCACCGGTTGTCGTGGGCGTATCTTGATGCGCTGCCCCAGTGGCGGCACCTCAAGAAGGCCCGCCGTTGGGTGGAGGGAAACGTTCCGGAAATCGAGGGTCAGCTCGGCTTCGATTTCTGACGGATCCGCGCGCACGCATGTGCCACCCGCCCACGCGAGCCGCACCAACGTTTGATAAAAATCAGCTCATGCCTCTCATTCCCGAGGAGCCTCAGATTCACGAGAGTGCCCAGGGTCCCCGCGCCACTCCGGCCAGTGGCCGCACCGCGCCGACCCCCCGCCCCGTACCCGGCCCCCGTCCCTCGGCTCCGCCGCGCCCCGGTCGTCCCGGACCTCACCGGCCCGCGCCGCCGGTGCAGCGCACGCCGCGCGACACGGCCGCCCCGAAGCCAGGATCCGCGCCGCAGCCAGGATCCGCGCCGCAGCCCGGCTCGTCCGCGCCGGCCGCTCCCGCCGCCTCGGCCACCCCGCAGATCCAGCTGATCCCGGCCTCGGTCGACGGCGCGCTCGACGCCGCCGAGGAAGCCGTGGACCTGCTGCTGGACTCCGGCCGCGGCCCCGGGGACGTGCTGGTGCTGACCACCGGCGAGCCGCATCCGTGGGCCGCCCATGAACTGTCCTTCGGCGAGACCGCCTACTGGGCCCAGCACGACGCGGGCGACGACGTCTTCTATGCGGACGCCGCCGTCGCCGACCGTGCCGCCGCCCGGCCCGTGGTCGTCGTCGCGGTCAACGGCGGTTCCGAAGCCGCCGCCGCCACCGCGCTGTCACTGGCCCATGCGCGGGCCGGCGCCCTGCTGATCGTCTGTGGTGACCCGCAGCGCATCAACTCGGTGCTCGGCGCGGGCGTCTGAGCCGAGGCCGTCGCCTCCGGCGGGCGCCGGGGGCGGGCGGGTCCGCCGCTGCGTGGTGACCGCGCGGACACGGGTTCGGTGGTGTCCCGGCACGCCCGACGGCGGCCGGTGCGGTGCCGTGCTTCGGTGGGGCCGACGCTCGCCGTGCGCGGATCGGCCGGCGGTGCCGCGGTGAGGTGGTCAGCGGGCTGCCGCGCGGCGCAGCACCTCCGACGGAACTCCGCCGGTGCGCGGCGGCGGAGGCGGTGCCTCGGCGGTGGCGAACGGTTCCGGTGTCGAGTCCGTGCTCGGGCGGCGGCCGCCACGGCCCTCCCCGAGGACCTGCCAGCCGTCGTGGGTCAGCGTGATGTACGCGCCGCAGCGCAAGCCGTGCAGCGTGCAGGCATCCCGCAGGCCCCACATCCACGCGCCGTCCTCCTCGGTCCAACGGGCGTCACCGTCACGGCAGTAGAGCAGTACGGCGGTGCGGACCGGCGTGCGGCGGCGCAGATCGTGCGGGATGACCCGGCGCAGCTGGTCGAGCAGCACATTGCGGAACATCCAGCCGTCGGCCGGGGCCGGGCGGCTGGTGAACGAGGCGCTGGCGCGCAGCCGTTCGTCCGGGTCGAGCACGGCCACGACCGCGGTGGCGGGCCGGGGGCGGTGCCGGGAGTGGAGTCCGCTGACGACCTCCCTGGGGTTGCGCAGCAGCGGGATCCCGGCGGCAGCCCACTCCGCCGGTTCCAGCACACGGCCGGCGGTGGCAGCGGACGGCGACAACGATGCCGCCGAGGACGGAGCGAATCCGAAGGTCACGTTCCTCCCTTCGGCTACGCGCCCATACTGCGGGCGGGGTCGGATTCGGGGGACCGCGCACCGCAGTGAAGCCCTGCCGGAACACGGACGAGCCGTGCGGGGAGCGGACCTCAATTCTTCCTGTCGAACTTGGTTGCGGCAACGAGCAATTGGGACCGTAGACCGTTATCGGGTGATGCGCGTCCTATATCCCTACCCAGAGCCTGTCGGTGTGATGCGTGGGGGCTGTGCGGGGCCGACACCGTGGTATGCGACCGGGGCGGCGGCTGTCCAGAGAGACGCTCGGGCGGGGAGAGGTCTGCGACAGCCGGCAGCCGGCAGCCGGCAGCTGAGAGCCGAGAGCCGAGAGCCGAGAGCCGACGGTCGTAGGGCAGGTGGGTGGGAGGACGGGTGGGCTCGCGGACGGTGGGTCGGCGGACGGGTGGGCCGGGGGCGGTGTGCGGCGGGGGTCAGCCCTGTACGGCCAGGACCAGCGGCAGCACCTCCTGAGCACCGGCGCGGCGGAGCAGTCGGGCCGCGACGGCGAGGGTCCAGCCGGTCTCGGTGAAGTCGTCCACCAGGAAGACCGGGCCCCGCCGCTCGGCCAGAGCGGATGCCAGGTCGGGGGGCACGGTCAGCGCACCGTCGAGTGCCTTCAGACGCTGGGCACTGTTGCTGCGAGACGCCCAAGGGGCGTCGCCCGTGTACGCGACGGTGCCGAGCAGGGGCAGCCGGCCGATCTCGGCGATCCGTGCCCCGAGGGAGTGGACGAGCTGTGGCCGGCCGGCCGAGGCGACGGTGACCACGCCGACAGGCCGAGGCCGGGCGTCCGCTGCACCGGGTGCCCAGCCGCCGCGCCCCTTCGCCCAGTCGGCCAGCACCTCCACGACGGCCTTCGCGACGTCGTCCGGTACCGGGCCGTCCGGGGCCTGCGGAGCGAGCATCGGCCGCAGCCGATTGCCCCAGCCGATGTCCGACAGGCGCCCCAGGGCCCGGCCGGGTGCGGCCTGTTCGCTCGCCGGGATACGCCCCTTGAGGTCGACGCCGATCGCCGGCAGTCCGGTCGGCCACATGCGGCGCGGCTCCACGTCGACGCCGGGCCGGCCCAGGTCGGCCCGTGCGGCGTCGAGTGCGTCGGCGGACGTGTCCGCGGTGAACCTGGGGCCCGCGCAGTTGTCGCAGCGACCGCAGGGCTTGGCGCCCTCGTCGTCCAGCTGGCGTTGCAGGAACTCCATGCGGCAGCCCGTCGTCGACGCGTACTCACGCATCGCCTGCTGCTCGGCCTTCCGTTGCCGGGCCACCCAGTCGTACCGCTCCGTGTCGTACGTCCACGGCTGTCCGGTCGCGGTCCAGCCGCCCTTGACCCGCCGCACCGCTCCGTCCACGTCGAGAACCTTCAGCATGGTCTCCAGACGGGAGCGGCGGAGTTCGACCAAGGGCTCCAGGGCGGGCAGCGACATCGGTTTCCCCGCGCGCGCGAGGACATCCAGGGTGCGGCGCACCAGGTCCTCCGGCGGGAAGGCCAGCGAGGCGAAGTACTCCCAGATCGCCTCGTCCTCCCGGCCCGGCAGCAGGAGCACCTCGGCATGCGCGACGCCGCGCCCCGCGCGCCCCACCTGCTGGTAGTAGGCGATGGGGGAGGAGGGCGAGCCGAGGTGTACGACGAAGCCGAGGTCGGGTTTGTCGAAGCCCATGCCGAGCGCCGAGGTGGCGACCAGGGCCTTGACCCGGTTGGCGAGCAGGTCCTCCTCGGCCTGCTGGCGGTCGGCGTTCTCGGTCCTGCCGGTGTAGGAGGCGACGGTGTGACCGCGGCGGCGCAGGTGGGCCGTGACCTCTTCGGCGGCGGCCACGGTGAGCGTGTAGATGATCCCGGAGCCCGGCAGCTCGTGCAGGTGGTCGGCGAGCCAGGCCATCCGGCTGGGGGCGTCCGGCAGCCGGAGGACCGACAGACTCAGGCTCTCCCGGTCCAGCGGGCCGCGCAGGACCAGGGCGTCCGAGGTGCCGCCCGTGCCTAGCTGCTCGGCGACGTCGGCGGTCACGCGCGCGTTGGCGGTGGCGGTGGTCGCGAGTACGGGCACGCCGGGCGGCAGGTCGCTGAGCATGGTGCGCAGCCGCCGGTAGTCCGGGCGGAAGTCGTGGCCCCAGTCGGAGATGCAGTGTGCCTCGTCCACCACGAGGAGGCCGGTGGCGGCGGCCAGCTTGGGGAGTACCTGGTCACGGAAGTCCGGGTTGTTCAGCCGCTCGGGACTGACCAGGAGTACGTCGACCTCGCCGGCGGTGATCTCGCTCTGGACCTGCTCCCACTCCTCGGTGTTGGAGGAGTTGATGGTCCGCGCGTGGATGCCGGCCCGGGCAGCGGCCTCGACCTGGTTCCGCATCAGCGCGAGCAAGGGGGAGACGATCACCGTGGGTCCGGCGCCGCGGGCGCGCAGCAGCGCCGTGGCCACGAAGTAGACCGCGGACTTGCCCCAGCCCGTGCGCTGGACCACGAGGGCCCGGCGCCCTTCGGCGACCAGCGCCTCGATCGCCCGCCACTGGTCCTCGCGCAGCCGGGCGGCCCCGGAGGCGTCCCCGACGAGACGGGCGAGGACCGCGTCGGCGGCCGCCCGGAGATCCGCGTTGTTCGTGTGCTCCATGCCTCCCATACAACAG
This sequence comes from Streptomyces hamibioticus, assembly GCF_047946815.1. Lineage (NCBI taxonomy): Bacteria > Bacillati > Actinomycetota > Actinomycetes > Kitasatosporales > Streptomycetaceae > Streptomyces > Streptomyces hamibioticus. The sequence continues at coordinate 1,861,649 of NZ_JBKKQY010000001.1, read as the reverse complement.
GACGGCACCGACAACCCGCCCGGCGCCCGGGTGCCGCGGACGCCGGTGGGCCGGCACCTGACAGGTGTCCTCGGCCGTCCGGGACCGTGCGCGGCGGCCGGTGCGGCCGTCCCTCGGCAACGGCGGGATGAGCGACGGACGGGTCGGGTGGCGTGTACCTGATCGGAGTTATCCACAGGGTCAAGCGGAAGCTGGTATTCCGCGAGATCGTCGGGCCATGACGAACCACAGCGAAACCACTGGATCCTCCGGGAACGGCGACATCACGGAAGGTGCCGGGCCGGACCGGGCCTCCTCGACCGCGTGCGACGGCCCCGTAGGTGAGCCCCAGGTCACCCTGCGTACCCCGGCCGAACTGGCCGACGCCCTGCCCTACCTGCTGGGATACCGCCCCGAGGACAGCATCGTCCTGGTCGCTCTGCGCGACCGGGACGGACGCGGCCGCTTCGGCGGCCGGGCGCGCCTGGGCATCCCCGCCAGCGCGGACGACTGGGCATCCGCGGCCCGCCAGCTGGTCCACGGCCTGGTGACCGGCAGCGAGCGCCGTGGTGCCCGGCCCGAGCAGATGGTCGCCTACCTCTGCCAGGAACCGTCGAACGGCGAGTCCGGCCGACAGGTGATGACCCGACTGCGTCCGCTGGCCCAGAAGCTGCGCGTCGAGTGCGGAGCGCTCGACGTACCCGTGGTCGAGGCGCTGTGCATCTCGGACGGCCGCTTCTGGTCCTACTGCTGTGACGACGAGACCTGCTGCCCGGCCGAGGGCACCCCCATGGGGCTGCCCGGCACCTCCGTGCTGGCCGCCGCGGCCACCTACGCCGGCATCCAGGTGCGCGGCACCTTGCGGGAACTGCACGCCAGGCTGCTCCCCCGGGACACTTCCGCCGCCGTGGCGCAGGAGGTTGCGCTCGACACCGCCAGCATGGCCCTGGTGGCCAGGATCCTCGACGAGGCGAACCGCGCGCAGGTCGCCAGGGAAACACTCGATCTGGCGGAGCGGGTCATGCGCCGCCTGGCCCAGGCCCCGCCCGTCGCCGGCACGGCTGCGGCGGACCTCCGCGACGACGCGCTGTTGGAGGACGACGAGGCCGCGACGCTGATCCTCGGGCTGCAGGACCGCACGACGCGTGACCGCGCGGCCCAGTGGATGGAGGGCGACGAAGCCGGTGCCGCACTCCGGCTGTGGCGTGCCCTGGCCCGTCGCTGCGTCGGGCCCTACGGCGAGCATGCGGCTGCGCCGCTCACCCTCGTCGGCTGGGTCGCGTGGTCCATCGGTGACGAACTGGAAGCCCGGGAAGCACTGGCCATGGCCCTGGGAGCCGACCCCGACTATCTCTTCGCCCGTCTTCTGCACCAGGCCTGCAACGAGGGCCTGGACCCGGAGTCGATCCGCCGCTGCCTGCGCGCGGAGCGCGGCGGCCGGCAGGGCACAGCGGCCGAGCGGCCCGACAGCGACAGTGACGCGGAAGCCGGCGAGTCCACGGCGCGACAGGAGGGCGAGGCCGGCGGCCGTCAGCACCAGCGGGCCGTGGCCGGGCCCGCTCCCACGGAGGGCCCGCATCCTGTCCCCACGGCAACCGCGCATCCCGCTCCCACGGAGCCGCCGCTTCCTGCCCGCACGGAGGCTCCGCGCCCCGGTCGTCGGCGGCGTGCGCGCTCCGCGGCCTCGGCAGACGCTCCCCGGCGTCGCGCACGGGCATCGGGGTCCGCCTCGCGTGCGGACGGCGGCCGTCCGCGTACTCCGGCGGGACACGCGCGCCCTGGCGGCACACGGGCCGACCGGACGACCGGGTCGCGCACCCCGCGGAAGCAAAGTGTCGCCGGACGGGACGCGTGCGCGGGAGATGAGCGGGCGGGGCGCGGCGAGGCCGGGGAGACCGGGGACCGGGGGTGAACGGTTCCGGGCCGGGGGAGCCGTCGGACAGGCGGGGGACCGGCGGCTCGGCGGCGCGCCGGGGGACTCTCGGGAGGCCTGGACGGGAAGGAGGCCGGGGGCGGGCGGGAGACCGGGGGTCGGCGGAAGACCGGGGGACGGGCGGAGGCCGGGGGAGACGGGAACCCGTCGAACAGGGCTTGAAGCCCCGCTCCGCGAGCACCCCGCTCCGCGAGCACCCCGCTCCGCGAGCACCTCGCTCCGCGAGCACCTCGCTCCGCGAGCACCTCGCTCCGCGAGCACCTCGCTCCGCGAGCACCTCGCTCCGCGAGCACCTCGCTCCGCGAGCACCTCGCTCCGCGAGCACCCCGCTCCGCGAGCACCCCGCTCCGCAAGCACCTCTTTCCGCGGGCAACCCGCTCCGAGGCCTTCCACTCCGCACGCTCCCCACTCGGGGGCCTGCCACCCGCCGCCCGGCACCCGGCACCCGGCGCCTGCCCCGCACCGCGCAGCCCCGAGCCGACCGCGGGCTTCGGCCACCGGGCGTGACTCGGAGGACACCCGGCCCGTTCACCTGAGTGGTGGAACGCCTGGAAGAGACGTGACGCCGTCGGCCCCGCCCGCCGGGAGGCCCGTGGCCTTGGCCCGTGGGCCGGACTCGGAGCACGACCCAGCCCCGGTGTACGAAGCGCAGAGGAAGCCGCCCATGCACCAGCAGATTCCGCCCTACGCCGCGGGCGGAGGCAGTCCCGGCAGCAGCAGAGCCGCGCCGACTACCTCCCGGTCAGGCGCGCCGCCCGCGTCCCGGAGGGCCTCACCCCCTCCTCCCGGGCGACCGGCCGACCTGCCGGCCACCCACACCGCGATGATCTGCGTTGCCCTGCCGGGGCTGGCGGTCTCCACGGAGCACGGCCAGCTGACCGGCCACGGCCTGGAGGGTTTCTACCGCGCCGGTCGACGTCTGCTCTCCCGGTGTCTGCTGCGGGTGGCCGGCCGTGAACCGCTCGCGGTGCAGGCCAGGATGACCGCCGCGGACCGTGCCCGGTTCGTGGGGACCCTCCGGGTGTCCGTCGCCCCGGGCCCGGACCCGGAGGTCATGGTCGAGCGAACCCGGCACGCGGACGGCACGGAGCGCATCAGGCTGCACAACTGGGCCGCCCGACCGCTCCGCCTGCCGGTCGAGGTGGCTCTCGGCACGGACCTGGCCGACCTGGGCGCGATCGCCGCGGGCCACGCAGGAGCCGACCTGCCCGCCGGGGTCCACGACTCGGGCCTCCGCTGGTCCCGGACCACGGTCGCCTCCACGGTCACGGCCGAGCCGCCGCCCGCCGACGCGGTGGCCTCGGCCGGGTTGCTGCGCTGGGAACTCGACCTGCCCCCGGGCGGCAGCACCGGCATCGAGCTGCGAGTGCGTCCGGACGGGGGAGGACCGGTCCGGTCCGTGGGCCGTGCGGCGACGAGTCCGCTGGCCCCTGCGCAGGCGGCCGGCGACGACCCCAGGGTGTCCGCCCTCCTGCGGACGAGCATCGAGGACCTCAGGGCCTTGCTGCTGCGCGACCCCGTCCGGCCTGCCGACATGTATCTTGCGGCCGGGGCGCCCTGGCGCTGCGGTCTGGCGCCCGCCGAGGCACTCGCCGCGGCCCGGATGACCCTCCCGCTCGGCACCCGTCTCGCCGCGGGCACGCTGCGGGCCCTGGCCCGCACCCAACGCCTCGGCCCCGGTCCGGGGCACGGCCTGATCCCCGGCCCGCTGCGCGACGCCGGCCCGCACCTGCCGCCGGGCTGCACCGGCACAGAGGCCACCCTGCTCTTCCCCGCACTCCTCGCGGAGGCCCGCCGCTGGGGCCTGCCCCGGTCCGACACCGAGGAACTGCTGCCTACGGCCGAACGCTGCCTGACCTGGTTGCGGACGACCGTCGGGGACGGCGGGTACGTACCCGACCCGCAGCCCGGCGGTCCCGTCCGCTGCGAGATCCAGGCCCACGCGCACCGCGCCGCCCTGCTCGGCGCGGACCTGCTCGACGCCTGCGGGAGACCGGGCGGCGCCGCGCTGCGACAGTGGGCGGAGCAACTGCGGACGGCGTTTCGCCAGGACTTCTGGATCGACGACCTGGCCGGTGGCCGGCCCGCGGCGGCCCGCACCCCCGACGGACGCCTCGTGCCGCACCTGGGCGCCGGCGCTGCCCACCTGCTCGACTACGGGCTGCTCGGCGGAGGCACGCCGGCACCGGGGCTGCTCGACAAGGCGCAGACCGACCACCTCGCCCGGCTGCTCGGCAGCCCGTCGCTGGACTCGGGCTGGGGACTGCGCTCACTCGGCACGAAGGAGCCGGGCCACAACCCCTTCGGCCATCGCTCGGGTGCCGTGCGTGTCCACGAGACGGCGGTCGCCGTGGCCGGTCTGTCCGCCGCCGGACACGAGAAGGAGGCGAGTTCGCTGCTGCGCGGCGTGCTGGCCGCCGCCGAGGCCTTCGGTCACCGGCTGCCCGAGATGTACGCAGGGGAGCAGCGTACGGACGGAAGCGCCCCGCTGCCGCATCCCGCGGCCTGCCGTCCCGCCGCCACCGCGGCCGCAGCCGGGGCCCTGCTGCTCACCACGCTCGCCGGCATCAGACCCGACGCCCCGGCCGGGACGGTCACCCTGCGCCCGCTGCGCAGCGCGCCCCTGGGCGAGATCGGTCTGACCGGCCTGCGGGTCGCGGGCGCCCCCTTCTCCGTACGGGTCAGCCGACTCGGACTGGCCATGGTCGAGGAAGCCGCCGAAGGCCTGCAACTGGGCGTGTGACCTGGAACGACACCACGCCGCACGGCGAACGGAAGCCTGGTGAGGCGCATGCCGGAACACCGTGGACCGGCCGCCGATGCGACCGACGAAGGGCGTGTTTATCGTCAGGCAGACGACTATGATCGCCGCATGCCCTACGACCCGTCAGCCTTTCCGCCCTTCGCCGTGACCGTGGACCTGGTCGTGCTGACCGTGCGCCGCAGTTCCCTGTGCGCGCTGGCGGTGCGCAGGGGCGAACCGCCGTTCCAGGGCCGCTGGGCCCTGCCCGGCGGATTCGTGCGGGCCGACGAGGACCTGGCACAGGCGGCGGCGCGGGAGCTGGCCGAGGAGACCGGGCTGCGCGTCCACGACCCCGCCGCGCCCGCCCAGGACAACGGCGCCCACCTCGAACAGCTCGCCACGTACGGCGACCCCAAGCGCGACCCCCGGATGCGCGTGGTCAGCGTCGCGCACCTCGCCCTCGCCCCCGACCTGCCCGCGCCCCGAGCGGGCGGCGACGCCAGCAACGCCCGGTGGGCGCCGGTCGAAGAACTGCTGGAGCAGGCCGGCTACGGCCGCGACGGCGAGCCCTTGGCGCCGCTCGCCTTCGACCACGCCCTGATCCTGGCCGACGGAGTGGAACGAGCCCGCTCCAAGATCGAGTACTCGTCGCTGGCCACCGCCTTCTGCCCGCCCGAGTTCACCGTCGGCGAGCTGCGCCGCGTCTACGAGGCGGTGTGGGGAGTGGCACTCGACCCGCGCAACTTCCACCGCAAGGTCACCGGTACCCCGGGCTTCCTCGTCCCCACCGGCGGCACCACCACCCGCCAGGGCGGACGCCCGGCCCAGTTGTTCCGGGCCGGCGGCGCCACCCTCCTCAACCCCCCGATGCTGCGCCCCGAAGTCTGACCCGTCGGCGCCAGCCCGGAGCCGCGAGGGCGTCCCCCCGGACCGGTCCGCGAAGCCGCCGGCGGCAGGGCGCGTGGGAAAGCGGGCAGGCCCGCCCCGCCTTGCGTCCAGTGAGCAATGTGCTGCCCGGAAAACCCGACATACCGCGCTATCTTGCTTCGGGTGATCCAGGCCTTCGGACTGACCAGCAAGCCCCGCAAAGAGCTTCCGCCCGCCGTCGACGACGTCTCCTTCGAGGCGCGCGCGGGCCGCGTCACCGCGCTGCTCGGAGCACCGGGCGCCGGAAAGACGACGGCGCTCAGACTCATGCTCGAACTCCAACACGGCCGCGGCATCACCTACTTCCGGGGACGACCGCTGCATCGCATCGCCCACCCGTCCCGCGAAGTCGGCGTGTTGCTGGGCGACGTGCCGGGACATCCGGCACGCACCGTCCGCGGCCACCTCAGGATGCTGTGCGCGGCGGCCGGCGTGCCGGTCCGGCGTGCCGACGAAGTCCTGGAGGCCGTCGGCCTCGTGAACCTGCGCGACGAACGCCTCGGCACCCTCTCCCGCGGCATGGACCGACGCCTCGGCCTGGCCTGCGCCCTGCTGGCCGACCCGCACACCCTCGTCCTCGACGACCCGGCCGGTGAACTCTCCGCCCGCGAGAGCCGCTGGCTGCACGGCACCCTGCGGGCGTACGCGGCCCAGGGCGGCACGGTCCTGTTCACCACCGCCGACCCCAAGGAGGCGGCGCGCACCGCCGACCATGTGGTCACCCTGGACGGGGGCAGACTCGTCGCCGACCAGGAAGCCGCGGACTTCTCCCGCACCCGGCTGCGTCCACGGGTCGCCGTCCGGACCCCGCACGCCGCCCGTCTTGCCGCGCTCCTCGCCAAGGAGGCCCGCAGCGCGCGGCGCTCCGTCGAGGTCGTCCGGGAAGGAGGCAACCGGCTCTCCGTGTACGGCAGTACGTGCGCACACGTCGGCGAGACCGCGTTCCGGCACGGCATCCTCGTACACCAACTGGCCGACGAGGTCGGTGACATGGGCCCGGGCGCCGGCAGAACCGCACCGACTGCGGCGACGGAAGCAATGCCGGCAACAGCAGCGACAGCCGCGACAGCCGGGACGGCAGTGGCCGCCGGGACTTCCGAGGCGCCGCACCCGCCGCATGCCTCGCCCGTACGTCCCACCCCACCGTCGCGCCCCGAGACACCGACACCGCACACCTCACCGGACCACGACCCCACCGCCGACACCGCACCCGACACGGGCGCCGAGCAGCTCCCGGGCGGCGGGCACCAGCCCGCCGACCCACCGCAAGAGGCCGCCACCACGGATCACGCCGTCCACGCCCGGCCGAACACCGACGATGCGTCCCGGCCGGACGCCGACGCTGCCGGGCCGGACGCCGACGCTGCCCGGCCCAACGCCGACGATCCCCGGCCGGATGCCGACGAACCGTCCCCGACCGCGGCGGACGACACCGGCCGAGGCCCCGGTGACCCGGCACCGGCATCCGCAGCCGCCTGCGCATCCACGCCGGCACCGGCACCCGCGTCATCCGCACTCGAGTCCACACCCGCACTCGAGTCCACACCCGCACCCAAGTCCACACCGGCACCCAAGTCCACACCGGCACCCGAGTCCGCACTAGCACCCGAGTCCGCACCGGCACCCGAGTCCGCACTAACGCCCGAGTCCGCACCGGCACCCAAGTCCACACCGGCACCCGAAGCCACACCCACACCCACGCGTGAACCCGATACCCGGCCCACCCCTCCCGCCCCCACCGCTCCGCCGACCGCCCTCAACCCCGGCGACGCCGCTTCCCGGGTCCCCCCTTCCCCCCTCCCGCCCCCCATCTCCGTCCGCTCCGCCCCGAGCCCGCTGAGGCCCCTCCGCTACGAACTGCGCCGTGTCGTCGGCATCAGCACCGCCTTCGTCACCGGGGGCGCCGTGCTCGTCGCGTCCGCCGTCACCGCCGTGGTGCTGGCCCGCATCGGGCACACCCCGCAGCCGCGGCTGCTGGCCGCGTGGCCGAGGGAGCTGCCCCTGCCGCCCGCTGCGCTCGGCGCGGGACTGCTCGGGGCGCTCGCCTTCGGCGACGAGTTCCGTCACCCCGCGCTGGCGGCGGACCGCGGCACCGTGCCCCGCCGGCTGGGGCTGCTGACCGCCAAACTCCTCGTCTCCGCGGCGACCGCCCTGCTCCTGGCCGTCCTCACCGTGGCCTGCGACGCCCAAGTGCTCCGCCTGTTCTACGGACGAGAGCTCGCGCGGGTTCCCGCGGACTGGCCGGTGCTGAGTGCCGGTTGGATCGGCCTCGTGGTCGGGTGTGCCTGGGCGGGCGTCCTCGCGGCGGGGGTCTTCCGGTCCACCACGGCCGGAATCGCCGCCGTGGTCGCCGTGCCCATCCTCGTCGTGCCCCTCGTACAAAGGGTCTGGGAGGGCCCGTCCGTACGGGCCGCCGCCGGACTCCCGCTGCGGATGCGCGAGGTGTTTCTGAGCCAGTGGCCGTTCGGCGGGGAGCGGTATGTGGTCGCCGTTCTGCGCGTCCTCGCCCAACCCGTCGGCAGTGCGCTGACGTTGTCCCTGACGGCTCTGCTCTGCGCGTATCTGCTCACGACCCTGCGCGGCAGGCTCCGCTGACAACTGTCCGTGACCTCCCGGCCCGGCCCTGTGCGCAACTCCCCCGGGGAAGCCCATTTCTTTCCGATAAGGCGTCAATTGCGACGGGGTGAGCGATCACCCTTTCGTGTGCTTTTCACCAAAGCCCTCAAGGGAGTTGAGGACGGCGCCGACAAAGGATGCGTGAGTACCCTTGCGCACACCATGATGACCGCCGCCCGCTCCGCCGACTCCGGCCTCGCGAACCCGGGCGAACTCGACCGCTACCCCTTCGCCGAGGCGCCCGCCGTCGACCGCGTCGGATCCCCTGCCTGGGACGGGCCGGACACCGAGCTGGGCCGCGTGAGCCGGCGTGCCGCGGGCAGCCGCGGGCGCGGACTGCACGGGCAACTCGTCCAGCAGCTGGGCCAGATGATCGTCTCCGGCGACCTGGGTGCCGACCGCCCGCTGGTGCCCGAGGAGATCGGCCAGCGTTTCGAGGTGTCCCGCACCGTCGTCCGCGAATCGTTGCGCGTCCTGGAGGCCAAGGGCCTGGTCAGCGCCCGCCCGAACGTGGGCACGCGGGTGCGTCCCGTCAGCGACTGGAACCTCCTCGACCCGGACATCATCGAGTGGCGGGCCTTCGGGCCGCAGCGCGACGACCAGCGCCGCGAGCTCAGTGAGCTGCGCTGGACGATCGAACCGCTCGCCGCACGCCTCGCCGCCGGCCACGGCCGCGAGGACGTCCAGCAGCGCCTGGCCGACATGGTCGGCATCATGGGGCACGCCATGGGGCAGGGCGACGCGCTCACCTTCTCCCGGGCCGACGCCGAGTTCCACTCGCTCCTCATCCAGGTCGCGGGCAACCGCATGCTGGAGCACCTCTCCGGCATCGTCTCCGCCGCCCTGCAGGTCTCCGGCGGCCCGGTCACGGGCTGTGACCGGCCGAACGACAGCACGCTGGTGCAGCACGGCCGGATCGTCGACGCCCTGGCCACCGGCGACGGCGCGGCGGCCGAGGCGGCCATGCGCCAACTTCTCACCGTCCACCCCGAGGTGGAACGCGTGGTGCCCGCCCCGCGCGAGCACTGAGCGGTTCCACCGCAGCGGCGCGGGCCGGACAGGGCCAGACCCCTCCTATGGTCGTGCCCGGCCGGGACGCCGTCGCCGTCGACCCCGCAGAGTCCCCGGTGACTCTGCGGGGTCCGACGGTGTGATGAGAGGGTCGGCTGACGATGTCGGCTTCCGGCGCTGCTCGGGTAGACGCCTTCTGTGACCATATTCATTCGCTTCTGACCGGGTTCGACCGCTTACGGGGTGTGACTCGGGCCACGCGGATTGGGCGTAACGCTTGTGGAAACAACGCGATGACCTAAGAGGTGACAGCCGCGGAGGGAATACGGACGCCATTGACGGCGCTGTGCATCTCCCCGGCCCCCGCCCGCGCCGTCGGCCCATCCCCAAGCCGGCGGTCGGCTCCTGTCCGTCGTGGACGGGGCCGGAAGCCGTTTTCCAACGTTCCGAGAGGTTGTTCGTGTCGGCCAGCACATCCCGTACGCTCCCGCCGGAGATCGCCGAGTCCGTCTCTGTCATGGCGCTCATTGAGCGGGGAAAGGCTGAGGGGCAGATCGCCGGCGATGACGTGCGTCGGGCCTTCGAAGCTGACCAGATTCCGGCCACTCAGTGGAAGAACGTACTGCGCAGCCTCAACCAGATCCTCGAGGAAGAGGGTGTGACGCTGATGGTCAGTGCCGCAGAGCCCAAGCGCACCCGCAAGAGCGTCGCAGCGAAGAGCCCCGCCAAACGCACCGCCACCAAGACGGTCGCGGCGAAGACGACGGCCGGCCGGAAGGCCACCGCCAGCGCCACCCCGGCGGCGCCCGACCCTGAGCCCGCCGGCGAGGAAGAGAGCCCCGCCGTGAAGAAGGCGGCGGCCAAGAAGACGACCGCCAAGAAGACGGCCGCGAAGAAGACGACCGCCAAGAAGACGGCGGCCAAGAAGACCACGGCCAAGAAGGACGACGCCGAGATTCTCGAGGAAGAGGTGCTCGAGGAGCCGGCGAAGGTCGCGGAGGAGCCCGAGGGCGCCGAGAACGCGGGCTTCGTGCTGTCCGACGAGGACGAGGACGACGCGCCCGCCCAGCAGGTCGCCGCTGCCGGTGCCACCGCCGACCCGGTCAAGGACTACCTCAAGCAGATCGGCAAGGTCCCCCTGCTCAACGCCGAGCAGGAGGTCGAGCTGGCCAAGCGGATCGAGGCCGGTCTGTTCGCCGAGGACAAGCTGGCCAACTCCGACAAGCTGGCGCCGAAGCTGAAGCGCGAGCTGGAGATCATCGCCGAGGACGGCCGCCGCGCCAAGAACCACCTGCTGGAGGCCAACCTCCGCCTCGTGGTCTCCCTGGCCAAGCGCTACACCGGCCGCGGCATGCTCTTCCTGGACCTCATCCAGGAGGGCAACCTCGGTCTGATCCGCGCGGTCGAGAAGTTCGACTACACCAAGGGCTACAAGTTCTCCACCTACGCCACCTGGTGGATCCGCCAGGCGATCACCCGCGCCATGGCCGACCAGGCCCGCACCATCCGTATCCCGGTGCACATGGTCGAGGTCATCAACAAGCTCGCGCGGGTCCAGCGCCAGATGCTCCAGGACCTGGGCCGCGAGCCCACCCCGGAGGAGCTGGCCAAGGAACTCGACATGACCCCCGAGAAGGTCATCGAGGTTCAGAAGTACGGCCGCGAGCCCATCTCGCTGCACACCCCGCTCGGCGAGGACGGCGACAGCGAGTTCGGTGACCTCATCGAGGACTCCGAGGCGGTCGTCCCGGCCGACGCGGTCAGCTTCACGCTCCTGCAGGAGCAGCTGCACTCCGTCCTGGACACCCTCTCCGAGCGCGAGGCGGGCGTGGTCTCCATGCGCTTCGGTCTCACCGACGGTCAGCCGAAGACCCTCGACGAGATCGGCAAGGTGTACGGCGTCACGCGCGAGCGCATCCGCCAGATCGAGTCCAAGACCATGTCGAAGCTGCGTCACCCGTCGCGCTCCCAGGTGCTGCGCGACTACCTCGACTAGGTCGCGGCGCCGGCACGGACGACGAGGTCCGGACCCCACGGCGGGGGCCGGGCCTTCGTGCTGCCGACCGGTGGCCGTCATGCCGCCGGGCGGTCCGGCCCCGGGGTTCCGCGGGTGCGGGTCGGAGCCGTGTGGATCACTCTGGGTATTCCACGACCACCCGGAGTGAGGAGCCCGTATGCGTCGTCCTTCTGTTCGGGCACTGGCCCGGCCGCTTGTCCTGGCGGCCGCTGCGACCGCCATACCGCTGGTGTCCGCGACCGAGGCCTCGGCCGACAGCATCGTCGTCGGGGGCTTCCCCGTCGAGGCGTCCGACAGCCCGTGGACCGTGGCGCTCTCCAGCCGTGACCGGTTCGGAGGTACGCGGTCGGGTCAGTTCTGCGGGGGAGTGGCCGTCGGCCGGACCACCGTGCTCACGGCCGCCCACTGCCTGGGCGAAGAGGTGCTGGGCACACCGCCGGAGCAGGTGCGGGACCTGAAGGTCATCACGGGGCGTACGGATCTGCTCTCCGACGAGGGGCGCGAGATCCCCGTGCGTGACGTCTGGGTGAATCCGGCTCACGACAGCGTCAGCAAGTCCGGGGACTTCGCCGTCGTGACGCTCTCCGAGGCGCTGCCCCCCGGCTCCGCCATAGGAATGGCGCCCGACGGCGATCCCGCGTACCGGACGGGTGGCGGCGCCGTCGTGCTGGGGTGGGGGGACACCTCGGGAGCCGGCGACTACGCCAACAGTCTGCGGGGGGCACGCGTGCGCGTCCTGCCCGATCCGCGCTGTGCACGGGCGTACCCGGGCGGTGACGAAGGGCAGTACCGCTCCGACACCATGCTGTGTGCCGGCCAGGACGGCGGCGGGCGGGACGCCTGTCAGGGGGACAGCGGCGGGCCGCTGGTGGCCCAGGGGAAGCTGATCGGTCTCGTGTCGTTCGGGAGCGGCTGCGGGCGGCCCGACAGCCCTGGGGTGTACACGCGTGTGTCCGCCGTCCTGCGGGCTCTCGGCTGGGAAGCGGCCGAGCGGGGCGGCACACGAGCGCCTGACACGCCCTGAGGGATCGGAAGGCGGTCCTGGGGACCACGCCGCGCCCGGTGGGGCCTCAGAGGGGCCGTGGAGCGCGCGAGGCCCCGGCCCGGCGACAGTCCCGACGCGCCCGGGCAGGCCCAGCAGGTCCCGGTGGGTGTACGGCGGTACGCCCCGGAGGACGTCAGAGGAGTGGCCTCCACGGGCGTACGAAGCGAGGCCCCGACGGGCGAATGCGTCAGGCCTTGGCGGGGGTACGAAGCGGGCGGCCGCCTCCGGGTGTGGAGGCGGCCGCCCGTTCACCGGCCTGTGCCGGGCTCGCTCGTCGTGGGACGCGAGATGTCAGCGCTCATCCTCGGGGGAGGACTCCGGAACGGAGGTCAGTCGCTCGGTCTCGTCCTGTATCTCAGCGGCGATCTTCTTGAGTTCCGGCTCGAACTTGCGACCGTGGTGGGCGCAGAAGAGCAGTTCTCCGCCACTCAGCAGGACGACGCGCAGGTATGCCTGGGCGCCGCAACGGTCGCAACGGTCAGCGGCCGTCAGCGGGCTCGCGGAAGTCAGAACAGTAGTCACGTCGCCTCTTCTCTAGCTCGACGAGCTGTCGTACCAGGGTCAACATCCAACCAGCCCCAAAACGTTCCCGCTCGTGGCTTTTCCTCGAAAAAACTTTCCGGGGAGGCTGGCTGTTGCCGGTTGGCGGCGAATGTGCCGTATTGCGTGTCTGTGTGTCGTACGGGTTCGCGCTGTCGGTCAGTGTCAGTCCCTGCCGGCTGGGTTGCCGGGTTGTTCATGAGGACGTGCCCGGAGCCTAAATGGTTCATGCCTCGAAGGGAACGTGATGTGTCCTTCACCCCATCGAGGGATCGAACAAGTATGCGACCTTGGTCTAGTGTGAGTTCCCTACGAGGGTGGCGTTACAACGGCTCTACCAGGCCTCGGTACCCTCTGAGCGGTGAACGACGCCGCGCCCTTACCCACCAGGGCCCCATCTGAAATTCAGCGAGGAGCGAACCGCGTGACCGCCGAGACGTCCGTGCCGTCCACAGCGCTGCTGGCAGGAGCAGACCGGGACGGTTCCAACTACACCGCGCGGCACCTGCTCGTCCTCGAGGGGCTCGAGGCCGTGCGCAAGCGCCCCGGTATGTACATCGGCTCGACCGACAGCCGCGGTCTGATGCACTGCCTGTGGGAGATCATCGACAACTCCGTCGACGAGGCCCTCGGCGGCTACTGCGACCACATCGAGGTGATCCTCCACGACGACGGGTCGGTGGAGGTCCGCGACAACGGCCGCGGCATCCCGGTCGACGTCGAGCCCAAGACCGGCCTCTCCGGCGTCGAGGTCGTCATGACCAAGCTGCACGCCGGCGGCAAGTTCGGCGGCGGCTCCTACGCCGCGTCCGGCGGCCTGCACGGCGTGGGCGCCTCCGTGGTGAACGCCCTCTCCGCCCGGCTGGACATCGAGGTGGACCGCGCCGGGCACACGCACGCCATCAGCTTCCGGCGCGGCGTCCCCGGCGCCTTCGCCGCCCTCGGCCCGGACGCCAAGTTCGAGGCGAAGAGCGGGCTGCGCAAAATCAAGAAGATCCCCAAGACGCGCACCGGCACGCGCGTGCGCTACTGGGCCGACCGCCAGATCTTCCTCAAGGACGCCAAGCTCTCCCTGGACACACTGCACCAGCGGGCCCGCCAGACCGCGTTCCTGGTGCCCGGCCTGACCATCGTGGTCCGGGACGAGTTCGGCCTCGGCGAGGGCGGCAGCAAGGGCGAGGAGTCGTTCCGTTTCGACGGCGGGATCAGCGAGTTCTGCGAGTTCCTGGCGAGTGACAAGCCCATCTGCGACACCCTCCGCTTCACCGGGCAGGGCGCCTTCAAGGAGACCGTCCCGGTCCTCGACGAGCGCGGCCACATGACCCCCACGGAGGTCACCCGCGACCTGGGCGTGGACGTCGCGCTGCGCTGGGGGACCGGCTACGACACGACGATCAAGTCGTTCGTCAACATCATCGCCACGCCCAAGGGCGGCACCCATGTCGCGGGCTTCGAACAGGCCGTCGCCAAGACGCTGAACGAGGTACTGCGCACCAAGAAGCTGCTGCGCGTCGCCGAGGACGACATCGTCAAGGACGACGCCCTGGAGGGCCTCACGGCCGTCGTCACGGTCCGTCTCGCCGAGCCGCAGTTCGAGGGCCAGACCAAGGAGGTCCTCGGCACCTCGGCGGCCCGCCGGATCGTGAACAACGTCATCACCAAGGAACTCAAGGCCTTCCTGACCTCCACCAAGCGCGACGCCGCCCAGCAGGCCCGGGTCGTCATGGAGAAGGCCGTCGCCGCGGCCCGCACCCGTATCGCCGCCCGGCAGCACAAGGACGCCCAGCGCCGCAAGACGGCCCTGGAGTCCTCCTCGCTGCCCGCCAAGCTCGCCGACTGCCGCAGCGACGACGTCGACCGCAGCGAGCTGTTCATCGTCGAGGGCGACTCCGCACTCGGTACCGCGAAGCTGGCCCGGAACTCCGAGTTCCAGGCGCTGCTGCCGATCCGCGGCAAGATCCTCAACGTCCAGAAGTCGTCCGTGACGGACATGCTCAAGAACGCCGAGTGCGGCGCGATCATCCAGGTCATAGGAGCCGGGTCCGGCCGGACCTTCGACATCGACGCGGCCCGCTACGGCAAGATCATCATGATGACGGACGCCGACGTGGACGGCTCCCACATCCGCACCCTGCTGCTGACCCTGTTCCACCGCTACATGCGGCCCATGGTCGAGGCCGGCCGGGTGTTCGCCGCGGTCCCGCCGCTGCACCGGATCGAGATCATCCAGCCGAAGAAGGGCCAGGACAAGTACGTCTACACGTACTCGGACCGCGAGCTGCGCGACAAGCTGATGGAGTTCCAGACCAAGGGCATCCGCTACAAGGACTCCATCCAGCGGTACAAGGGCCTCGGTGAGATGGACGCCGACCAGCTGGCCGAGACGACCATGGACCCGCGCCGCCGCACCCTGCGCCGGATCAACCTCACCGACCTGGAAGCCGCCGAGCAGGTGTTCGACCTGCTGATGGGCAACGACGTCGCTCCCCGCAAGGAGTTCATCTCCAACTCGGCGGCGACGCTCGACCGGTCGCGCATCGACGCCTAGCTCGCGGCTTCCCGGCCCCTGGGCCCGCCGTACCCGGCGGCGGGCCGGTACCGGCGACGGGTCACCTGATGGAGTGAAGAGCAGGGAGAAGAAGAGTCGGGGATCTTCCCGTTCTGTCCATCCTTGGGCATGCAGTCAAGCAATGATCGACTCCGCGGAACCGGAGACGATCCGATGTACGACGACCCCTGGTACGACGCCCTGGCCTCGGGCTGGGGCGAGTCGGCGGCTCAGGCGACGTCCCCGGCGGCGGTGCCGCCCGCGCGCCGGGAACCGGACGCGGCCCCGGACACGGCACAGGTGTACCTGGAGGTACAGCGCAGCGCCGCCTTCCAGGAGGTGCGCGGCCGCTACCGCAGGTTCGTGGTGCCGGCGGCGGTCGGCTTCCTCGCGTGGTACCTCGCCTACGTGGTGGCCGCCACGACCGCGCCCGACCTCATGGCGAGGCCGGTGGCGGGAGCCGTGAACGTGGCGATGCTCGCGGGGCTCGGACAGTTCCTCACCACCTTCCTGCTCACCTGGGCCTACGCCCGGCACGCACGGCTGCGCCGAGACCGGGCCGCGCTCGATCTGCGCTGGGACACCCAGGAGCTGACCCGAGGCGTCCGGGGCGGTGACTCGTGACGGTCGGTCACCAGACGCTGGCACTGGTGCTCTTCAGCGCGTTCATCGCGGTCACGCTGGGGATCACGACCTGGGCGAGCCGCAACCGGCACGGCTCGGCGGAGGAGTTCTACGCGGGCGGCCGGCTGTTCTCCCCCATGGAGAATGGTTTTGCCATCGCGGGCGACTACATGTCCGCCGCGTCCTTCCTCGGCATCTCCGGTCTCATCGCCCTCTACGGCTACGACGGCATGCTGTACTCGGTGGGCTTCCTGGTGGCCTGGCTGGTGGTGCTGCTCCTCGTCGCCGAACTGGTCCGCAACTGCGGACGTTTCACCCTCGCCGACGTCGTGGCGGCCCGGATGCGGGAGCGGCCGGTGCGGATCGCCGCGGGAACCTCCTCGGTCACCGTGTCCGTTCTGTATCTGGTGGCGCAGATGGTGGGCGCGGGCAGCCTGGTCGCCCTGCTCCTCGGCGGGACGAGCGAGGCGGCGCAGACCTGGACCGTCATCGGCGTCGGCGCGCTCATGGTCGTCTATGTGTCGTTCGGAGGGATGCGGGCCACCACCTGGATTCAGATCGTGAAGGCGGTGCTGCTGCTCGGCGGCACCATCGCGCTGACCGTGCTCGTCCTGGTCCGCTTCCACGGCGACTTCGACGCCCTGCTGCTCACCGCGGCCGAACGCAGCGGCCACGAAGAGGCGTTCCTGGCTCCCGGACTGGCCTACGGCGCGGACTGGACCGCTCGGTTCGACTTCATCAGCCTGGGCCTCGCGCTGGTGCTGGGCACGGCCGGGCTGCCGCACATCCTGTCCCGCTTCTACACCGTGCCCACCGCCCGCGCGGCCCGGCGGTCGGTCGTGTGGTCGATCGGCCTCATCGGCAGCTTCTACCTGATGACGATCGTCCTCGGCTTCGGCGCCGCCGCCGTCGTGGGGACGGGCGCCGTGCGGGAGTCGAACGCGGCCGGGAACACGGCGGTCCCGCTCTTGGCCCTCGATCTGGGCGGCGGCGCGGACTCCACGGGTGGAACGATTCTGTTCGCGATCGTCGCCGCCGTCGCGTTCGCCACCATCCTCGCCGTCGTCGCCGGCATCACACTGGCCTCGTCGGCATCCGTGGCCCACGACCTGTACGCCTCCCTGCGGCGCCGGCGCGGCAAGCCACGCAGCGAGGTGGCCGTCGCCCGCCTAGCCGCCGTCGGCATCGGCGCGGTCGCGATCGCACTCGGCCTGCTGGCCCGGGACCTCAACGTCGCCTTCCTGGTCGGCCTCGCCTTCGCCGTGGCCGCCTCCGCCAATCTGCCGGTGCTGCTCTACTCGCTGTTCTGGCGCGGCTTCACCACCCGCGGCGCCGTCTGGGCCGTTTACGGCGGGCTGGTCCCGGCCGTCGTGCTGGTCCTGCTCTCACCGGTGGTGTCGGGCAGCCCCGACGCGCTGTTCCCGGGCGTCGACTTCCAGTGGTTCCCGCTGCAGAACCCCGGCCTCGTCTCCGTGCCGCTGGGCTTCCTCGCGGGCTGGCTCGGCACCCGCACCTCGCCGGAGACCCCGGACGAGGCCAAGCACGCCGAGACGGAGGTGCGGTCGCTGACGGGGGCGGGGGCGGCCTGACGGGGCGCCCAAAGGCCCACGGGGCGCCTTCACCGGCGTACTGACGCCCGGGATGGGCCCCGGCGGCATGACGTCCGGGATGCGCCCTGCCGGCGGCGGCAGCCCTCACCGCCCCCAGCGCCGTACTACGTCCGTCTTGCGCCCGTCAGGAGCGGGTCGCCCACTCGTACCGGTGTTCCGGGCGCCCGGCCTCGCCGTACTTGAGCGTCAGCCGGGCCCGTCCCGTGCGCTCCAGCAGCTTGAGGTAGCGCTGGGCGGTCTGGCGGCTGACGCCCGTGCGTTCGGCGATCTCCTGGGCCGACAGCGGGCCGTCGGCCTTCATCAGTGACTGGCGCACCAGTTCCGCGGTGGTGGGGGAGTGCCCCTTGGGCAGCCCCGGCTCCGACGGGGCCGACAGGGCGCCGAAAATGCGGTCCACCTCGGCCTGCTCCGCCTCGCCGCCGCCGTCGAGCGTGCGGCGCAGGTCGGCGTACGCCTCCAGCTTGGCGCGCAGACCGGCGAAGTTGAACGGCTTGACCAGGTACTGCAACGCACCCTGCCGCATCGCTGCCTGCACCGTCGACACGTCCCGCGCGGCCGTCACCATGATGACGTCGGTCTGCCTGCCGCGCCGGCGCATCTCCTGGACGACCTCCAGACCCGTGCGGTCGGGCAGGTAGTGGTCCATGAGCACCAGATCCAGACGGGGCAGTGTCTCCAGGCTGCACAGCGCCTCCCCGGCGCTGTGCGCGCGACCGGCGACGTGGAAGCCCGGCACCTTCTCGACGTAGGCGGCGTTGACCCGCGCGACCCGCGTGTCGTCGTCCACGATCAGGACCTCGATCATCGTGTCTCCTCCTCGACGGCGGCGTCCGCGGGGGCGGTGAGGGCCGGCTCCAGGCCGGTTCCGGCCAGCGCCTCGGGCAGGACGACGGTGAACTCCGCGCCGCCACCGGGCGCCTCGGCGACCGTGGCGCTGCCACCCTGCCGTTCGGCGAGCCGGCGCACCAGGGACAGGCCGATGCCGCGCTCTCGGTGCGCCGGCGGCTCCTTGGTGGACCAGCCCTCGGTGAACACGACCTCGCGGTGCTCGGGCGGGATGCCGGGACCGGTGTCGCGCACCGTGAGGATCGCCGTCCGTCCTTCCGCACGCAAGGCGACCTCCACGCACGCGTGCGCGGTGCCCGCGGCGGCGTCGAGCGCATTGTCCACCAGGTTGCCGACGACGGTCACGAGCCCGCCCGGATCGACCAGGCGGTCGGGCAGGTTCGTCCGCTCGGACACCCACAGGGCGACCCCGCGCTCGGCCGCGACGGTCGCCTTGCCGACCAGCAGCGCGGCCAGCAGCGGGTCCCCGATGCGCTCGGTGACCTGCTCGGCGGTGGCCCGGTGGTCGCCGACCACCTCGCCCACGAACTCCACGGCGTCGTCGTACATCTCCAGCTCCAGCAGTCCCAGGAGCGTGTGCATGCGGTTGGCGTGTTCGTGGTCCTGGGCGCGCAGGGCGTCGATCAGGCCGCGCGTCGAGTCCAGCTCCCGGCCCAGCTGCTCCAGCTCGGTGCGGTCCCGCAGGGTGGCGACGGCGCCGCCGTCGTCGGTGGGCATGCGGTTGGCGACCAGCACCCGCCGGCCCCGGACCGTGAGCAGGTCGGTGCCGCTCACCCGGCCGGCCAGGACGTCGGCCGTGCGCCCCGCGCCGAGCGCCTCGTCGGGGGAGCGGCCGACGGCCTCGCCACCGATGTCCAGCAGTCGCTGCGCCTCGTCGTTGAGGAGGCGGATACGGCCGCCCCGGTCCAGCGCGACGACGCCCTCCCGGATGCCGTGCAGCATGGCCTCCCGCTCCGCGAGCAGCGCCGAGATGTCGGAGAAGGCCAGGTCACGGGTCTGCCGTTGCACTCGGCGCGAGATGAGCCAGGCGGCCAGCGCGCCGACCGCCAGGGCGCCGCCCGCGTAGGCGAACAGCCCGGGGATGGCGTGGATCAGCCGGTCCCGGACACTGTCGTACGCGATGCCGACCGAGACCGCCCCGACGACGTCCCCGTCGCCGTCGAGCAGCGGCACCTTGCCGCGGGCCGAGCGGCCCAGGGTGCCCTCGTCGATCTCCATGACCTCGTGGCCGGCCAGGGCCTGCCCGGGATCGGTCGACACCGTCCCGCCGACCCGCCCCGGATCGGGGTGCGACCAGCGCACGCCGCGCCGGTCCAGCACCACGACGTATTCCGCCCCGGTGGCCTCGCGGACCCGCTCCGCCTCCCGCTGGACCGGCCCGTCCGGCGACGCGGGGGTGGTGTGCAGGTCCCGCACGATCTGCCGCTGCTGTGCGGTCGTCTGCGCGATGGCCAGCGCCCGGCGCATCGCCTGGTCGTCCAGCTGATCACCGAGCGGCGCGAGGAACAGCCCGGTCGCCAGCACCGCGACACCCGCGGCGATCGCCAGTTGCATCAGCAGCACCTGGGAGAACATCCGCCGCGGCAGCCCGAGGCGCAGGCGGCGTGCGGGGGGAGTGGGGCTCATGCCCTGACGGTACGTGGCCCCGTGCGGCGTCCCGTAGGGGATTGTGACGTGGATCTCGCCTGGGAATCCGCCCGGCCGGGCAGGCCGGGTGACGGCCGCGCCGGGCGCCCGGCCGGATCTGCCCCAGCGGCTTACGCCGCGCCGGGTCTGCCCAGCCGGACACGCCGTGCCGGGACTGCCCAGCCGGGTCTGCCAAGCCGGATGCCTCCGCCGGACACCCCTCGCCGGATGCGGCCCGCCGGGTCAGCTCGCGAGCGCCGCGGTCACCGCGAGTTCGCGCACCTCCGTGACCTCCATCCGCGCGGGGGAGCCCAGTACCGACGTCGCGCAGCTCTCGGGCCGGGGCGGCGCCGAGGCGTCCTGGCGGACGACGACCCGCCAGTGCCGTCCGTCGACGTGCGAGACGGTGACCTCCCAGCGCGGCGCGGCGCCGTCCGTCCGCACGACGCGCACCGCCTCCGCCGTCTCCTCGCCCACCGCCGCGCGCACGGCCAGCTCTGCGGCCTGGCCGGGACGCTCCCAGGCCGAGCCGCCGCGGCAGCCCTCCAGCACGATCCGCCGCTCGCGCACACCGCGCAGGATCTCCTTCGCGGCGCGGGTCTCGACCCGGCCGTAGGCGTATCCGTACGGCAGGACGAGCATCGTGGGTGAGAACCGGTGACCACCCAGATGAGTGACCTCCCAGACGCCCTCGGCACCGGAGGCGGCCAGTTCGGCGGCGAGCGGGCGGCCCAGAAGCGCGCAGCACCGGTCCCGCTTGCCGTTGGTGCAGACGAGGGCGAGCGGATCACCCGGGTGCGGAGCACCCCGCAGCGCCGAGTCGAAACCGCGGGGGTCGCCCTGGCCGAGGGCGGCGAAGTCGAGGCCGAGCAGCAGGCCCGGGTCCGCGATCGTCGCGCCGTGCAGCCATGCGCCGCCCGGCACGGTGTGGGCGGCGTAGACCCGGCGCTCGGCGGGGGTACCGCAGTCCGCGTGCCGCCCGGGGCGGCGGATGAGCGCGATGCGCACGCCCGTGCCCTTGGCGGCCTTCTCCAGGGCACGGCCCAGCGCGGGGTCCAGGTGGCTCGACGTGAGTGCCTTGGCACCCCACGGTCCGGGCTGCTCCAGCAGCAGCCACGTAGTCGCCGTGGCCGCGGTGCCCGCGATGGGCTCGGCGAGGTCCCTGGAGACGGTTGAGCAGGTACTCACAGAGGTGAGCCTAACCTGAGTTGGGCCTCGGCGACCTCCCACCGCGCGGTACGTGTGTTACGCGAGTGATATCCGGGACTGCGACGGCCCTCCGCCCCGCCGGGCGCGCTGTCAGGGGAGTGGCCGGGGAGGTCGCGGGCCCGTGTAGACGCCGCTCGGTCGCATGCGCAGCGGTCGCTCGCCGTACTCCTCCAGGGCGTGCGCGATCCAGCCTGCCGTGCGGGCCACGGCGAAGATCGTCTCGCCTGCGCTGGCGGGCATGCCGCAGGACGCGGTGAGCACGGCGAGTGCCAGGTCCACGTTGGCGTGCAGCGGTGTGTGCCGGGCGGCCGTGGCCACGATGTCGCGGGCTGCTTCGAGGGCGGGAGCGGTCCCGGGAACCTCCTCCAGGAGGGCGAACAGGGCACGCGCGCGTGGGTCCTCGCCCGCGTAGAGCCGGTGCCCGAGCCCCGGGATGCGGCGGCCGGCCCGCAGCTCGTCCGCGACCACGGGCGCCGCGCTGCCGTGGTCGAGCGCGTCCAGCAGCAGCCGGTACGCGAGCCCGCTCGCCGCGCCGTGCAGCGGGCCCTCGATCACGCCGAGCCCGGCGGAGACGGCCGCGTAGGCGTGCGCCCGGGCCGACGCGGCGACTCGCACGGCGAGCGTCGACGCGGCCAGGTCGTGGTCGGCGAGCAGGCACAGGGCCGTGTCCAGGGCCCGCAACGACGCCTCGTCGGCGGGCCGTCCGCTGAGCCGCGTCCACAGCCGGTGGGCGAGCGGCCCCCGGTCGGGGCCGGCGTCGTGCCGGGCCGGCGGAAGGGCGGCGACCAGGGTGGGAATCAGCACGCGCGCGGTGCCCAGCACGGCGTCCTCGGACAGGTCGAAGCGCAGCGGGTCCGCGGCCGCGGCGGCGATGGCGGCGACCCGCAACCGGTCGGTGGGCCCGGCGTGCTCGGGCAGGGCCTGCACGGCGCGCCGGGCGACGGCGACGGAGGCCTCGGGCGCGGTGAAGACGGCCCCCGGGCTCGGCCGGCCGGTCCACAGCCACTCGGCGACCTCCTCGTAGGTGTGGTGCGTGGCCAGCTCCACGGCGTCGACGCCCCGGAAGTAGTACCGGTCCCTGTCGATGAGGGTGAGGCGGGTGCGTACGGACAGTTCACCACCGCCGGCGGCCGGGCCCGCCCCGCTGTCGCGTCTGTTGCGCCGGGCGAGCGCCTCGACCTCCTCGGCGTCGAACGTGCTGCCCCGGCCGCCCGGCACACGCCTGCTGCTGAGCTGGCCGCGGCTGACGTAGGCGTACACGGTCTCCGGCTTCACCCCGAGCCGTTCCGCGGCCTCCTTGGTGCTGAGCCGGGGCCCGGTGGCCGTGTGCGGGCCGGGTTCTTGATCGCGCATGGAGGTCACCGTATCGACCCTCCGTCCTGCTCCATCCATACATTGATTCAATCAATATTGACAGAGGGGCGGTCAAGTATGGACAGTAAAATCAAGGCTGATGCGGGAACGGAGAAGAAATCATGTCCGTCAACAGGGCTGCCGCCACGCTCGTCGACGTGCCGCGGGGACTCGCGGGCGTCGTGGTCACCGACACCGAGATCGGTGACGTACGGGGAGCCGAGGGCTTCTACCACTACCGGCAGTACTCGGCCGTCGAGCTCGCCCAGACGCGCGGCTTCGAGGACGTGTGGCATCTGCTGGTCCACGGCGATCTGCCGGACGCCCGGCGCGGTGCCGCGTTCGCCACCGAGACCGCCGCACTGCGGCGGCTGCCCGGCGAGGTGCGGACCGCGCTGCCCGCCGTCGCGGGCGCCGCCGCCGGCTCCGGGCCGCTCGCCGGATTGCGCACCGCCCTGTCGCTGCTGGGCGCGGCGCACGGCTTCCGGCCGGTGTACGACGTCGACGCCGTCCGGCGCCGCCGGGACACCGTCGTGGCCGTGGCGGCCGTACCCACCCTGCTCACCGCCCTGTACCGGCTCGGCAGGGGACTCGACCCGGTGGAGCCGCGAGACGACCTGCCGTACGCGGCGAACTACCTCTACATGCTCACCGGCGAGGAACCGGACGAGCTGCGGGCGCGTGCGACCGAGCAGTACTTGATCTCCACCATCGACCACGGCTTCAACGCGTCAACCTTCACCTCCCGGGTCATCGCCTCGACGGGAGCGGACGTGGCCGCGTGCCTCACCGGAGCGGTGGCGGCACTGTCCGGGCCGCTGCACGGAGGTGCGCCCAGCCGGGCGCTGGACACGCTGGACGCGATCGGCACCCCCGACCGGATCGACCCCTGGATCCGTGACCGGGTGCTGGCCGGTGAGCGCATCATGGGCTTCGGCCACGCGGTCTACCGGACCGAGGACCCGCGCTCAAGGATGCTGCGCGAGGTGGCCCTGCGGTTCGGGGGACCGCGGGTCGAGTTCGCCGTCGAGGTGGAGCGGCGGGTCGAGGCGATCCTGGCGGAGCTCAAACCCGGCCGGGAGCTGCACACGAACGTGGAGTTCTACGCCGGCGTGGTCATGGAGCTGTGCGGGTTGCCGCGCGAGATGTTCACGCCGACGTTCGCGGCGGCGCGGGTCGTGGGCTGGAGCGCGAACATCCTGGAGCAGGCACAGGACCGGAAGATCATCCGGCCGGCGGCGCGGTACGTGGGGCCGGGGGCACCGGTGCGGGTGCCCGCGGCGGCCTGACAGGACATGCGGCCTGACAGAACACGCGGCCTGGTGCCGTTCTGGCGCCAGGCCTCGGTGGGGAGGTCGAGCAGGGACGGGGTACCGGTTGCTCGCCGGATGGACGGTCCGGCTCGGCGGGGCGGTTGCGTGCGGCCGGGGTGGGAGGGTCAGGCGTCGGGGATGTCTGCCTTGGCGCGAACGAGCGTTTCCCGGCTGACGACGACGATGCGTTCGTAGTCGGCGCGGGCGGCGTCGGCGGGCAGTTCACCCTCCAGCGCCTCGGTGGCCTCGGTGCCGATGACGGCGAAGTTGCCGTCGCTCAGTTCGAAGACGTCAGGGCAGGTGGATCCCGAGGCACTGCCCCGGGCGCTGGGAGGCACACCGATGCGGCGCACGATCTTCAAAGGTACCGGTCCTTAGGAACAATGAGTCTCGACGGAGTGGTGGGGGCCATACGGTACTGGTGCCGACGAGACCGCTGTGGCCGAATCGCTGAAGAACACCCTGCCGTGCGCCCCGGTGCCGGTGTGTTGACCTGTTCGGGCGAGCAGGCCGCCGTCAGTCGGTCGGGGGTTTGCCGACGACCCACCATTCGTCCGTGTCGGCTTCGTCGAGTTCTCGGACGAGCGCGTCGACCATGCGGCCGAGCCGGGCTTCCTCGGAGGCGTCGTTGAGCGCGGCGCGCATGTGCCGCGAAGCCTCCCAGTACTCGCGGAAGACCGGGCTCTGGAAGAGCTCCCGCAGGTGCCCGTACAGCTCCTCCTGGTCCATCAGCCCCGCGCGGTGGACGTGGTACAGGTTGACGTACCACGCGTTGGCGTAGAGGAACTGGCGGCGCCGCGGCGCGGGGATGCTCTTGTCGTAGGTGTCGACGACCTCGGCCAGGGAGGGGTCGTCGACGGCCCTCATCAGCAACTCCCAGTGCATGCGCTGCTGGTGCTGCAGCGAACGGCGCCGGATCGCCCGTTCTTCCAGTTCCAGCTGTCGTTCGTGCAGCTGCCGCTGACGTGCGGCCAGAGTCAAACCGGCGGTGGCGAGCAGCAGACAGGCCGCGGCGGGGCCGTACCGTCCCGCAGCGCGCTTCCGTGTGACCATGTCAACCCCCGATTCAGGCGACCGCCCGCCGGTCGTCGAGTGCGGGTCGGCTGACGGGGACCGGCGAGCGATGGGCGGCGCTTGCCACCTCCAGAGTGCCGAGCGGCTCTGATCGGCGGGGAGGCGGAGAGGAGGCGCACGGAGGGAAGCGAGGGTCGCACGGTCCGGCGCCTTCTCCAACGTCTGCCCGGCAAGCGCTGCTAACAATCGTTCACTTCGGTGTTTCCGGTGGCTCGTATCCTGGGTCGGCATTCGTTCCCGGCACGTATGCCGAGCAGTCTGCCGGTGTACGCGTAGGCGTGAGAGAGGTCGCACAGTGGGGCAGAGCCCGAGCCAGCAGATCCCGGTCGTCGTTCTCGCCGGCTTTCTCGGCTCCGGAAAGACCACGCTCCTCAATCACCTCCTCCACCACAGCGGAGGCAGTCGCATCGGAGCGATCGTCAACGACTTCGGCGCCATCGAGATCGACGCCATGGCGGTGGCCGGCGCGCTCGGCGACTCCACCGTCTCCCTCGGCAACGGCTGCCTGTGCTGTGCCGTCGACCCCGGTGAGCTGGACGTCTATCTGGAGCGGCTCGCCCGCCCGGACACCGGCATCGACGTCGTCGTGATCGAGGCCAGCGGTCTGGCCGAGCCGCAGGAACTCGTCCGCATGCTGCTCGCCAGCGAGCATCCGGGGATCGTCTACGGCGGGCTGGTGGAGGTGGTCGACGCCGCCGAGTTCGACGACACCCGCGCCCGGCACCCGGAGATCGACCGGCACCTGGCCCTCGCCGACCTGGTCGTGGTCAACAAGCTCGACCGGGCCGCGGACGGCGAGCGCGTGCTCGGCCTCGTCGGCTCCCTCACCGACCGCGCCGCCGTGGTACCGGCCACCTACGGCCGTATCGATCCGGAGTTCCTCTTCGACTGCCGGCCGAGCGAGGAGCGCGTCGGGCAGCTCTCCTTCGACGACCTGCACGACCACTCCGGCCCCTCGGGAGACCCGGAGCACCCCGATCACCCGGAGCACCCGGAGCACCCCGGCCACCCCGATCACCCAGTGACCGGCGCGCACGCCGATCACCTGCACGCCGCCTACGACAGCCTGTCCTTCGTCTCCGAGGTCCCCCTCGATCCGCGGCGGCTGATGGCCTTCCTCGACAGCCGGCCCGAGGGGCTCTACCGGATCAAGGGGTACGTCGACTTCGGCCCGCACGACCCGCGCAACCGGTACGCCGTGCACGCCGTCGGGCGGTTCCTCCGGTTCTACCCGGAGTCCTGGGCACCGGGCGACGACCGGCTGACCCAGCTGGTCCTCATCGGCTCGGGCATCGACGCCCCCGCCCTCCGCAAGGAACTCCAGGCGTGCGCAAGCGACGCCCCGCACGCCGACGAGCACGGCATGTGGGGCGTCCTGCGCTACGTACAGGATCCGGACGAAGCGGCCGTCGCCGACCCGCCCGCCTCCGCCTAGACCGGCCCGCCTGGACCGGCCCGGCCTAGACCGGTCCCGCCACCGCCCACACCGTCTTCGGCAGGGACACGCCCGAGCCGTCGCGGCGCGGGTCGATGTCCGGGAGCTGGGCGGGCGAGCCGTTCTTCTGCGCCGCGCGGGCCGGCGCGGCACCCGCCCAGGCCAGGGCCAGGCAGTCCTCGCCCTTGAGGAACCGCTGGCAGCGCACACCGCCCGTGGCACGGCCCTTGCGCGGGAACTGGTCGAACGGAGTCAGCTTGGCCGTGGTCTGGACGGAGTCGTCCAGCGTGCCGCGCGAGCCCGCGACGGTGAACACCACCGCGTCCGCCGCCGGGTCGACCGCCGTGAACGAGATGACCTTCGCGCCCTCGGCGAGCTTGATGCCCGTCACGCCGCCCGCCGGCCGGCCCTGCGGACGCACCTGCGAGGCCTGGTAGCGCAGCAGTTGCGCGTCGTCGGTGATGAAGACGAGGTCCTCGTCGCCGGTGCGCAGCTCGGCCGCGCCGACGATCCGGTCGCCCTCCTTGAGGGTGATGACCTCCAGCTCGTCCTTGTTGCCCGGATAGTCGGGCACCACCCGCTTGACAACACCCTGTTCCGTGCCGAGCGCCAGACCCGGCGACGACTCGTCGAGCGTGGTCAGGCAGACCACCGTCTCGTCGTCCTCCAGGGACACGAACTCCGCCAGCGGCGCGCCGCCCGAGAGGCTCGGCGTCGGCATCGACCCCGGCAGCTGCGGCAGGTCGATCACGTTCAGCCGCAGCAGGCGGCCGGCGGAGGTCACCACGCCCACCTCGCCACGGGCCGTGGCGGGCACCGCCGAGACGATCAGGTCGTGCTTGACGCGCTTGGCGCTCGGCTCGGTGTCGAACGGCGCGCCGTTGACCGTGCGGGCCAGCAGGCCCGTCGAGGACAGCAGCACCCGGCACGGGTCGTCCGCCACCTGGAGCGGCACGGCGGCCGGAGCCGTCGCCGACTCCAGCAGCACCGTACGGCGGTCGGTGCCGAACTTCTTGGCCACCGCGGCCAGTTCGGAGGAGACCAGCTTGCGCAGCTCGGCGTCCGACTCCAGGATGCGGGTCAGCTCCTCGATCTCCGTGTTGAGCCGGTCCTTCTCCGCCTCCAGCTCGATGCGGTCGTACTTGGTCAGCCGGCGCAGCGGCGTGTCCAGGATGTACTGCGTCTGCACGTCGCTCAGCGAGAAGCGCTCGATCAGGCGCTGCTTGGCCTGCGCGGAGTTCTCGCTGGAGCGGATGAGGCGGATGACCTCGTCGATGTCGACCAGCGCGGTGAGCAGGCCCTCGACCAGGTGCAGCCGGTCGCGCTTCTTGCCGCGGCGGAACTCCGAGCGGCGCCGGACGACGTTGAAGCGGTGGTCGAGGTAGACCTCCAGCAGCTCCTTCAGGCCCAGCGTGAGCGGCTGGCCGTCCACCAGGGCGACGTTGTTGATGCCGAAGGACTCCTCCATCGGCGTCAGCTTGTAGAGCTGCTCCAGGACCGCCTCGGGTACGAAGCCGTTCTTGATCTCGATGACCAGGCGCAGTCCGTGCTCGCGGTCGGTGAGGTCCTTGACGTCGGCGATGCCCTGGAGCTTCTTCGAGCCGACCAGGTCCTTGATCTTGGCGATCACCTTCTCCGGGCCGACGGTGAAGGGCAGCTCGGTGACGACGAGGCCCTTGCGGCGGGCCGTCACCGCCTCCACGGACACCGTCGCCCGGATCTTGAACGTGCCGCGGCCCGTCTCGTAGGCGTCCCGGATGCCGGGCAGGCCGACGATCCGGCCTCCCGTGGGCAGGTCGGGGCCGGGGACGTGCTTCATCAGGGCGTCGAGATCGGCGTTCGGGTGCCGGATCAGGTGGCGGGCGGCGGCGATCACCTCGCGCAGGTTGTGCGGCGGCATGTTGGTGGCCATGCCGACGGCGATGCCCGAGGCGCCGTTGACCAGGAGGTTGGGGAAGGCGGCGGGCAGCGCCACCGGCTCCTGCTCCTGGCCGTCGTAGTTGGGGGAGAAGTCGACGGTGTCCTCGTCGATGGACTCCGTCATCAGGCTGGTGGCCTCAGCCATCCGGCACTCGGTGTACCGCATGGCGGCCGGCGGGTCGTCGTTGCCCAGCGAGCCGAAGTTGCCGTGGCCGTCCACCAGGGGGACGCGCATCGAGAAGGGCTGGGCCATGCGCACCAGCGCGTCGTAGATCGACGCGTCACCGTGCGGGTGCAGCTTGCCCATGACCTCGCCGACGACGCGGGCGCACTTCACGTAGCCGCGCTCGGGCCGCAGGCCCATCTCGTTCATCTGGTAGACGATGCGGCGGTGCACCGGCTTGAGGCCGTCGCGCGCGTCCGGCAGGGCACGGGAGTAGATGACCGAGTACGCGTACTCGAGGAACGAGCCCTGCATCTCGTCCACGACGTCGATGTCGAGGATCTTCTCCTCGTACGAGTCGTCGGGCGGCGGGGTCTTCGTACTACGGCGGGCCATCGCTGCCGGCTCCTTGCTGAAGCGTGAACGGTGATCTGACGCGGACCATTGTGGACCGCGGCACTGACAGCGACCGACCAGGACCCGTCGCGGGCTGCCCGGCCCGGTGCTGCCCGCAGAGTACGCCCTCGACGTCCGGGCGCCCCCGCGGCCCCGCCACCGGCTTCTCGCTCTCGGCGTACGGCGGCCGGGAACTTCGCGGACGGCCCGCACGCTTGCATACAGTGGCAGGATCGGCAGGAATCCCGCAGTTCCGCCCGCTGCGGCTGCCTGACTTCCACCCAGGATTTCCGCGATCGAAGGGACGTACATGCCCATGGGTCACACGGCCACAGCCGAGGCAGGCTCCGGCGGCCTGACAGCGACCGAGCACCGCCTGTCCAACGGCCTGCGCGTGGTGCTCTCCGAGGACCACCTGACCCCGGTCGCGGCGGTGTGCCTCTGGTACGACGTCGGCTCGCGCCACGAAGTCAAGGGGCGTACGGGCCTGGCTCACCTTTTCGAGCACTTGATGTTCCAGGGGTCCGCCCAGGTCAAGGGCAACGGTCACTTCGAGCTGGTGCAGGGCGCCGGCGGCTCCCTCAACGGCACCACGAGTTTCGAGCGCACCAACTACTTCGAGACCATGCCGGCGCACCAGCTGGAGCTCGCCCTCTGGCTGGAGGCCGACCGGATGGGCTCCCTGCTCGCCGCCCTGGACGACGAGTCCATGGAGAACCAGCGGGACGTCGTCAAGAACGAGCGCCGCCAGCGCTACGACAACGTCCCCTACGGCACGGCGTTCGAGAAGCTGACCGCCCTCGCCTACCCGGAGGGCCACCCCTACCACCACACGCCGATCGGCTCGATGGCCGACCTGGACGCGGCGACGCTGGAGGACGCGCGCGCGTTCTTCCGCACCTACTACGCGCCGAACAACGCGGTCCTGTCGGTGGTCGGCGACATCGACCCCGAGCAGACCCTCGCCTGGATCGAGAAGTACTTCGGCTCCATCCCCGCCCACGACGGCAAGCCCGCCCCGCGCGACGGCTCGCTGCCCGAGATCATCGGCGAGCAGCTGCGCGAGGTCGTCGAGGAGGAGGTCCCGGCGCGCGCCCTGATGGCCGCCTACCGGCTGCCGCACGACGGCACGCGCGAGTGCGACGCGGCCGACCTGGCGCTCACCGTCCTGGGCGGCGGCGAGTCCTCCCGCCTCTACAACCGGCTGGTCCGCCGTGACCGCACGGCCGTGGCCGCCGGGTTCGGCCTGCTGCGGCTCGCCGGGGCGCCGTCGCTCGGCTGGCTGGACGTGAAGACCTCCGGCGACGTCGAGGTGCCCGTCATCGAGGCCGCCATCGACGAGGAGCTGGCCCGGTTCGCCGAGCAGGGCCCGACGCCGGAGGAGATGGAGCGCGCCCAGGCCCAGTTGGAGCGCGAGTGGCTGGACCGGCTCGGCACGGTCGCCGGCCGCGCCGACGAACTGTGCCGGTACGCCGTCCTGTTCGGCGACCCGCAGCTCGCCCTGACCGCCGTCAAGCGCGTCCTGGAGGTCACCGCGGAGGAGGTCCAGGAGATCGCCAAGGCCCGCCTGCGCCCCGACAACCGCGCGGTGCTCGTCTACGAGCCGACCGCGCCCGAAGCAGACGAAGCCGCCGCCGCCGACGACGCCACCGACGAGAACGAGGAGGCGGCCAAGTGACCGAGCTCGCCACCATGGACTTCCACCCCCGGCCGCAGGCGGGCGAGCCCAAGCCCTGGGCGTTCCCGGCCCCCGAGCGCGGCACGCTCGGCAACGGCCTGACCGTGCTGCGCTGCCACCGCCCCGGCCAGCAGGTCGTGGCCGTCGAGGTACTCCTGAACGCACCGCTGGAAGCCGAGCCGGCCGGCCTCGACGGCGTCGCCACGATCATGGCACGCGCCTTCTCCGAGGGCACCGACAAGCTCTCCGCCGAGGAGTTCGCCGCCGAGCTGGAGCGCTGCGGCGCCACCCTCGACTCGCACGCCGACCACCCCGGCGTACGGCTCAGCCTCGAGGTGCCGGCCTCCCGGCTGGCCAAGGGCCTCGGTCTGGTCGCCGACGCCCTGCGGGCCCCCGCCTTCGCCGACAGCGAGGTTGAGCGGCTGGTGCGCAACCGGCTCGACGAGATCCCGCATGAGCTGGCCAACCCCTCCCGCCGGGCCGCCAAGGAGCTGTCCAAGGAGCTGTTCCCGGCCGACTCGCGCATGTCGCGCC
This sequence comes from Streptomyces hamibioticus, assembly GCF_047946815.1. Lineage (NCBI taxonomy): Bacteria > Bacillati > Actinomycetota > Actinomycetes > Kitasatosporales > Streptomycetaceae > Streptomyces > Streptomyces hamibioticus. Next base: position 1,830,509 of record NZ_JBKKQY010000001.1, on the reverse strand, counting down.
CGCGCCAGGGCACCGAGGAGACGGTCGCCGCCATCGACTCCGCGGCCGTACGCGCCTTCTACGAGCGGCACGTCCGCCCCGCCACGGCCACCGTCGTGGTCGTCGGCGACCTCACCGGCGTCGACCTCGACGCGCTGCTCGGTGACACGCTCGGCGCGTGGACCGGGTCCGCCGCCGAACCGCGCCCGGTGCCCCCGGTGTCCGCCGACGACACCGGCCGGGTCGTGATCGTGGACCGCCCCGGCGCCGTCCAGACCCAGCTGCTGATCGGCCGTACCGGGGCCGACCGGCACGACCGCGTGTGGCCCGCCCAGGTGCTCGGCACGTACTGCCTGGGCGGCACGCTCACCTCCCGCCTGGACCGCGTCCTGCGCGAGGAGAAGGGCTACACCTACGGCGTGCGGGCGTTCGGCCAGGTCCTGCGCTCCGCACCGGACGGCACGGGCGCGGCGATGCTCGCCATCAGCGGATCCGTCGACACCCCGAACACCGGTCCGGCCCTCGCCGACCTGTGGACCGTGCTGCGCACGCTCGCCGCGGAGGGGCTGACCGACGCCGAGCGGGACGTCGCCGTGCAGAACCTGGTCGGGGTGGCGCCGCTGAAGTACGAGACCGCGGCGGCCGTGGCGAGCACGCTGGCCGACCAGGTCGAGCAGCACCTGCCCGACGACTTCCAGGCGACGCTCTATCAGCAGCTCGCCGCCACCGGCACGGTGGAGGCCACCGCGGCGGTCGTGAACGCCTTCCCGGTGGACCGTCTGGTGACGGTCCTCGTCGGCGACGCGGCGCAGATCAAGGAGCCGGTCGAGGCTCTCGGGATCGGTGAAGTCACCGTCGTGACGGCCGAGTAGCCGCCGGACGGCGGGCCGTCCGGCGGCACGCGCGCGTGGGGCCCTGGTGACGCAAGTGTCACCAGGGCCCCGCTATGTCTGAATTGAGGGAGAGATGCCTGTCTGGCCTGTGGTGTGCGCAACAAAACCGCTGTTTCGTTTGGGAATTGAAAGTCCCCCGCCTTAGCGTCTTCCGGGCTGTTCGTCAGGCATTGCGTCGCACCCGCGACACCGGACAGCCATCGCCGAGTCCCCGTACGGCGCGAGCCAGGGGAGCCGGGGACCCACCGCAGTCCCTGGGGTGAATCGGACGCCCGCGCACAGCGAGGGGGTCCGTAGGAGACCTTCCTGCTCCGAACCCGTCAGCTAACCCGGTAGGCGAGAGGGAAGGAAAGGACGAGCCTGTTCATGGCGTTCACGCGCGCCACCGGCAAGCACCGCCGGCCCAGCCGGATGCAGCGCACCACCGCCCGCGCGGCGGGGGTCGCGGCCCTCACCACTTCGGGTGTCGTCGGCACCCTCACGGCACCGGCGCTCGCCGCCGAGCCGGCCCCCGAGCAGACCGGCCTCACCCCGGTCGTCACCATCGGCGACTCCGTGGCCCAGCAGATAGACACCCAGGCCGCCGTCCAGCGGGAGGCGGCCGAGGAGGCCGCCGCCGAGAAGCAGGCCCGGGAGGCCGCGCGCAAGAGGGCGGCCGAGGCCGCGCAGGTGGCCGCCGAGCAGGCCCGCGAGGCCAAGGAGCGCGCCGCCCGGGAGGCCGAGCGCAAGCGCCTCACCACCTATGTCGCCCCGATCAGCGGCTCCTACGTGTCCACCGCCTACCGGGCCACCAGCGGCCTGTGGTCCTCCGGCAGCCACACCGGCATCGACTTCCACGCCGCGTCCGGCACCTCCGTGCGCGCGGTCGGCGTCGGTACCGTCGTCGAGGCCGGCTGGGGCGGGGCGTACGGCAACCAGGTCGTGATCAGGATGCACGACGGCACCTACACCCAGTACGGGCACCTGTCCTCCATCGGCGTCTCGGTGGGCCAGGCGGTCGTTCCCGGTCAGCAGATCGGCCTCGCCGGCTCCACCGGCAACTCCACCGGACCGCACCTGCACTTCGAGGCCCGGACGAGCCCGGAGTACGGCTCGGACATCGACCCCGTGGCCTACCTCCGCTCCCACGGCGTCAGCCTCTGACGACCTCCGCCGGCCGCCCGCGCCCCCGGGCGTGACGGCGCTCGCAGGCCCCGGCCCCCGTGCCGGGGCTTTCGGTGTTTCCGCACGCTGCGGCTGACCAAAAAACAGTCATGAATTCCGGCTCGCCGTCGGAAATTCCCGCGCATTGCCATAGAGTCACGGAACACGTGTCAATCATCGGCGGTGCACGGGATCAATGCGGAGGTCGGTCATGCGTATTCCGGCGCACTCGGTCTGCACGGCGATCCGAAACGACATCGTCGCCGGTGTCTACGAGCGCGGCAGCCGGCTCACCGAGGAACTCCTCGCGCGCCGCTACGGCGTCTCCCGCGTCCCCGTGCGCGAAGCCCTGCGCACCCTGGAGGCCGAGGGCTTCGTGGTGACCCGGAGGCACGCGGGCGCGTGCGTGGCGGAACCCACCGAGCAGGAGGCCGCCGACCTGCTGGAGATGCGGCTGCTGCTGGAGCCCCTCGGTGCCGCGCGGGCCGCCCAGCGCCGCACGGATGCCCATCTCAAGGTGCTGCGCGGTCTGGTCCGGCTGGGGCAGGCCCGCGCCCGCCAGGGCACCAGCGACGACCTGCGCTCCCTGAACGGCTGGTTCCACGAGACGCTCGCCCAGGCTTCCGGCAGTCCCGCCCTCATCGCGATGCTGGCCCAGCTGCGGCACAAGATCGCCTGGATGTACGCGGTGGAGGCGCCGGCCGGGCCGGCGGAGTCGTGGGCGGAGCTCGGGGCGATCGTCGACGCCGTGGCCCGCGGCGACGGCGAGCGCGCGCGGGCGCTCACCGCGCTGCACACCGAACGGTCGGCGGCGGCGCACCGGCTGCGCCTCGCCTCCGGGGGTGAGCGGACGGGCCGTGTGAGGAACTCGCAACGTGCCGTAAACACGCCGAGCCTGCGGAATTAACGCGGGCGTCGTACACAAGAGGGGCCGATAATTCGAGGGGATTTTCTTTTCCCTGGGGCGCGACTGATTCCTGCCGCCCGTAAAAAGCGAAATGCGAAGGGCTCGCCCGGTAATCCGGACGAGCCCTTCGGTGTTGCGGACCGCTGGGAGGCGGCTGCCTCAGACGGTCTCGGGAAGCTCCTCGAGCCCCTCGGAGACCAGCTTCGCCAGCCGGTCCAGGGCGGCGTCCGCGCCCTCGGCGTCGGAGGCGAGCACGATCTCCTCGCCACCCTGGGCGCCCAGGCCCAGGACGGCCAGCATGGAGGCCGCGTTGACGGGGTTGCCGTCGGCCTTGGCGATCGTCACCGGGACGCCTGTGGCCGTGGCGGCTCGGACGAAGATGGAGGCGGGACGGGCGTGGAGGCCCTCGGCCCAGCCGACGTTGACGCGGCGCTCAGCCATGTGATGCTGCCCTTCAGGTGTTCAGGGTTGTCTAGACCAGTTTCCCATATCGTGAAGCGTGCCCGCAGCGGCGCACACCGCTGCGGGACGGTGGTCGGACCGCGGCCTCGGCCCGACCTCGTCATCGCTCGTGTTCGTCCTTGTTGTCCCGGTCGCCCGGTTGCCCAGGAAGCCCGGGGAGCCCGGGGCGTCCCCCACAGACTGCCTCGCGCCGTTGTCGCACGCGAGCCGTACTCTGGGGCCCATGCAGACCTCGCCGGACCGGCACGAGTACCCCGCCCACTGGGAAGCCGACGTGGTGCTGCGCGACGGCGGCACCGCGCGCGTCCGCCCCATCACCGTTGATGACGCCGAGCGCCTGGTCAGCTTCTACGAGCAGGTCTCCGACGAGTCGAAGTACTACCGCTTCTTCGCGCCGTACCCTCGCCTGTCCGCCAAGGACGTCCACCGCTTCACGCACCACGACTTCGTGGACAGGGTGGGACTCGCGGCCACGGTGGGCGGCGAGTTCATCGCCACCGTACGCTACGACCGGATCGGCCCCGACGGAACACCCGCCTCCTCCCGCCCGTCGCCCGCCACCGCCCTCGCCGGAGGGCGCTCCGTGCCCGCCCCCTCCGTCTCCGACGAGGCCGAGGTCGCCTTCCTCGTCCAGGACGCCCACCAGGGCCGGGGCGTCGCCTCCGCCCTGCTGGAGCACATCGCCGCCGTCGCCCGGGAGCGCGGCATCCGCCGCTTCGCCGCCGAGGTGCTGCCCGCCAACACCAAGATGATCAAGGTGTTCACGGACGCCGGGTACACCCAGAAGCGCAGCTTCGAGGACGGTGTCGTCCGCCTGGAGTTCGACCTCGAACCCACCGACCGCTCCCTCGCCGTGCAGTACGCGCGCGAACAGCGCGCCGAGGCCCGCTCCGTGCAGCGGCTGCTGGCGCCCGGCTCCGTCGCCGTCATCGGCACCGGCCGCGCACCCGGCGGCGTGGGCCGCAGCATCCTCGGCAACATCCGCGACGCCGGGTTCACCGGCCGGCTGCACGCCGTGAACCGGGCCCTGACCGAGGGGCAGCAGGAACTCGACGGCGTGCCCGCCCACCGCTCGGTGCGGGACATCGACGGCCCCGTCGACCTCGCGGTCGTCGCCGTCCCCGCCGAGCACGTCCCCGAGGTCGTCACCGAGTGCGGCGAGCACGGGGTGCAGGGCCTGGTCGTGATCTCCGCCGGCTACGCCGAGAGCGGCCCCGAGGGGCGCCGGCGCCAGCGCGCCCTCGTGCGGCACGCGCGCACGTACGGCATGCGGATCATCGGCCCCAACGCCTTCGGCATCGTCAACACCTCGCCCGAGGTCCGGCTCAACGCCTCCCTCGCCCCCGAGATGCCCCACCCGGGCCGGATCGGGCTGTTCGCCCAGTCCGGCGCCATCGGCATCGCCCTGCTGTCCCGGCTGCACCGGCGCGGCAGCGGGGTCACGGGCGTCACGGGCGTCTCGACCTTCGTCTCGTCCGGCAACCGCGCCGACGTCTCCGGCAACGACGTCCTGCAGTACTGGTACGACGACCCGGACACCGACGTCGCCCTGATGTACCTGGAGTCCATCGGCAACCCGCGCAAGTTCACCCGCCTGGCACGCCGCACGGCGGCGGCCAAGCCGCTGGTCGTGGTGCAGGGCGCCCGCCACCGCAGCGCGGCCCCGCAGGGCCACGCCGTGCGCGCCACCCGGCTGCCCCACGAGACCGTCTCCGCACTGCTGCGGCAGGCCGGCGTGATCCGGGTCGACACGATCACCGACCTGGTCGACGCGGGCCTGCTGCTGGCCCGGCAGCCGCTGCCCGCCGGGCCGCGCGTGGCCATCCTCGGCAACTCCGAGTCGCTCGGCCTGCTCACCTACGACGCCTGCCTCGCCGAGGGACTGCGCCCGCACTCCCCGCTGGACCTGACGACGGTCGCCACGCCGGACGACTTCCACGCGGCCCTGACCCGTGCCCTGGCCGACGACACCTGCGACGCCGTGGTGGTGACCGCCATCCCGACGGTGGGGGAGGGCACCTCCGGCGACGCCGCCCTCGCCGAGGCCCTGCGGTCGGCGGCGGCGTCGGCACCCGGCAAGCCCGTCCTCGTGGTGCACGTCGAGCTCGGCGGTCTCGCCGAGGCCCTGTCCGCGGCGGCCAGCACCGCACCGCAGGCGGCCCCCGGCACCCCACCGGCCCCGCCCGAGCAGCGACCGCCCGCCGTCCGGGCCCCCGAGGGCACCCACCTCATCCCCGCCTACCCCGCCGCCGAACGCGCCGTCCGCGCCCTCTCCCAGGCCGTCCACTACGCCCAGTGGCGCCGCGAGGCCGCCGACCCCGGCAAGGTCCCCGAGTACGAGGACATCGACGAAAAGGGCGCCGCCGAGCTGATCGACGGCCTCCTCGCGCGCGGGCAGGGCCTCACCCTCGGCACGGAGGACACCTGCGCGCTCTTCGGCCGGTACGGCATCCGTCTCCACCGCGCCCTGCCCGCGCCCACCGCCGCCGACGCGGTCGCCGCCGCGCGGGGCATCGGCTACCCGGTCGCCCTCAAGGCCACCGCCCCGCACCTGCGCCACCGCGCCGACCTGGGCGGCGTACGCCTGGACCTGGCGGACGAGGAGCAGCTGCGGCGGGCGTACGAGGAACTGACCGGGCTGTTCGGCGACCCGGCGGAGCTGCGCCCGGTCGTCCAGGCCATGGCACCGCGCGGGGTGGACACGGTCGTGCGGGCCGTCATCGACCCGGCGGCCGGCGCCGTGCTGTCCTTCGGACTCGCCGGGGCCGCGACCCAGCTCCTCGGCGACGTGGCGCACCGCCTGATCCCGGTCACCGACCGGGAGGCCACCTCCCTCGTCCGCTCGGTCCGCACCGCCCCGCTCCTCTTCGGCTGGCGCGGCTCGGCCCCCGTCGACACCCCCGCCCTGGAGGAACTGCTGCTGCGGGTCTCCCGCCTGGTCGACGACCACCCTGAGGTGGTCGCGGTCACCCTCGAACCCGTCGTCGTCGCCCCGCAGGGCCTCAGCGTGCTCGGCGCCTCCGTCCGCCTCGCCCCGCCCCCGGCCCGGGACGACCTCGGCCCGCGCACGCTCCCGGTCTACTGACTCCCGCACAACCGTACGAATACGGGCCGAGCGGTGCCTCGCAGTCAGTGGGCCCCCGTAGGATGGAGCGCATGGCCAAGACCAGTACGACGACCCAGGGGCTGCGTGCGGCGATCGAGCGCAGCGGCTACTACCCGGCCCTCGTGGCCGAGGCGGTGGAGGCCGCCGTGGGCGGCGAACCCGTCCGGTCGTACCTGGTCCACCAGGAGACCACGTTCGACCAGAACGAGGTGCGCCGGCACGTGACCGTGCTGGTCCTCACGGACAACCGCTTCATCGTCAGCCACACCGACGAGCAGGCCGCCGACGACACCTCCCCGACGCCGTACGCGACGACGTCCACGGAGTCGGTCAAGCTCGGCCGGATCTCGTCGATCGTCGTCAGCCGCGTGGTCGCCAACCCGGAGCAGTACAAGCCGGGCACCCTGCCCCGCGAGATCGTGCTGACCATCGGCTGGGGTGCCGTCTCCCGGATCGACCTGGAGCCCGCCGCCTGCGGAGACCCCAACTGCGAGGCCGACCACGGCTACACCGGCAGCTCCACGGCCGACGACCTCAGCCTGCGCGTCAGCGAGGCCGGGGACGGTCCCGAGACGGTGCGCCAGGCCCTCGCCTTCGCGCAGGCCCTCTCCGAGGCGACCGCGGACACCGGCCACTGATGTCCCGCCCGTCTCCCCCCGCCGCCGACGGCCGAGGGCGCTCCGTGCCCACCCCTCCCGTCCCCGCCGCCTGGGGCCCGGACCCCGAGCCGCTGCCCGTCGCCTCCGCGCCCGTACCCGAGTACGGCAGCGGCTCGCTCGCCGACCTGCTGCCCACCCTGGCCGCGGGCCTCGGCGTCCCCGGCATGACCCCCGCCATCGAGGAGCTGGCCCCCACCGACCGCGCCTGCGTCTTCCTCATCGACGGACTCGGCTGGGAGCAGCTGCGGGAGCACCCGGAGGACGCCCCCTTCATGACGTCGCTGCTGGGCAGCTCCCGCGGCGGCACCGGCCGCCCGATCACCGCGGGCTACCCGGCGACCACCGCCACCTCCCTCGCCTCCGTCGGCACCGGCCTGCCGCCGGGCGCCCACGGCCTGCCCGGCTACACCGTGCGCAATCCGGACACCGGCGAGCTGATGAACCAGCTGCGCTGGCAGCCCTGGACGGAGCCGCGCGCCTGGCAGCCCCGCCCGACGGTCTTCCAGCTGGCCCACGAGGCCGGGGTGCACGCCGTGCAGGTCTCCTCCCCGCACTTCGAGAACACCCCGCTGACCAAGGTCGCGCTCAGCGGCGGCACCTTCCTCGGCAGGCTCTCCGGCGAGGAGCGCATGGACCTCGCCGCCGAGCAGCTGGCCGCCGGCGACCGCTCCCTGGTCTACACGTACTACGCCGAGGTCGACGGCGCCGGACACCGCTTCGGCGTCGACTCCGACACCTGGCGCGGCCAGCTCGGCCATGTCGACCGGCTGGTCCAGCGCCTGGCCGAGCAACTGCCGCCGCGCAGCGCGCTCTACGTCACCGCCGACCACGGCATGGTCGACGTGCCCTTCGACGAGGAGCACCGCATCGACTTCGACGAGGACTGGGAGCTGCGCGCCGGCGTCGCCCTGCTCGGCGGCGAGGGCCGCGCCCGCCACGTCTACGCCATCCCCGGCGCCCAGAACGACGTCCTGACCTGCTGGCGCGAGGTGCTCGGCGAGCAGTTCTGGGTGGCCTCGCGGGACGAGGCGATCGCGGCCGGCTGGTTCGGCCCGGACGTGGACGCCCGGGTGTACGACCGCATCGGTGACGTGGTCGCCGCCGCCCGCGACGACGTCCTGCTCATCGCCTCCGAGCGGGAGCCGAAGGAGTCGGCGATGACCGGCAACCACGGCTCGATGACCCGCGCCGAGCAGCTGGTCCCGCTGCTCGAAGTACGCTCCTGACGCCGCCCCTCACCCCCACCCCGCCGAAAGGTGCTCATCTCCCCATGTCCGAGCTGGTGTTCTTCTCCGGAACGATGGATTGCGGGAAGTCGACGCTGGCTCTCCAGATCGGGCACAACCGGTCGGCACGCGGCCTCCAGGGCCTGATCTTCACCCGTGACGACCGGGCGGGGAAGGGGAAGCTGTCCTCGCGGCTCGGTCTGGTGACCGAGGCGGTCGAGGCGGCCTCCGGGATGGACCTGTTCGCCTACGTCGTGGACCAGATGTCCCGCGGCGGCAAGGTGGACTACGTGATCGTGGACGAGGCGCAGTTCCTCGCCCCGGAGCAGATCGACCAGCTCGCCCGGGTCGTGGACGACCTCGGCCTGGACGTCTTCGCGTTCGGCATCACCACCGACTTCCGCACCAAGCTGTTCCCCGGCTCCCAGCGGCTGATCGAGCTGGCCGACCGCATCGAGACCCTCCAGGTCGAGGCGATGTGCTGGTGCGGCGCCCGCGCCACGCACAACGCCCGGACGGTCGGCGGCGAGATGGTGGTCGAGGGCGAGCAGGTCGTGGTCGGCGACGTGAACCGCCCCGCGGCCGAGGTCGGCTACGAGGTGCTGTGCCGCCGCCACCACCGCCGCCGCATGACCAGCGCCTCGGCGCGGGCCGGCGTCCTCTCCCCGGACGTCCTGCCGGTCGCCCCCGCCTGACCGGCAGGACGCCCGGGCGGCCGCACGCGTCCGGCGCCTCAGCGCCCGCTCTGCACCAGCGCGAACCGCGCCCCCTCAGGGTCCGCCACCATGGCCACCCGGCCGTGCGCGGTGTCCCGGGCGGGCGTCAGGACGTGGCCCCCCAGACCTGCGAGGCGCCGGGCGGACTCGTCGACGTCGGCCGCCTCGAAGTACGTCAGCCAGTGCGGGCCCCGGTCCCGGGGCAGGGCGCTGCCGACGCCCCGGATGCCGGCGACGGGACGGCCGTCGACGTGCAGGGTCACGTAGTCGAAGTCGGCGGACACCACCGGCTCCTGGGCATGGCCGAACACCGTCTCGTAGAACTTGGCGACACTCGCCGACTCGTAGGTCAGCAGCTCGTTCCAGGCGGGTGCGCCGGGCACGCCCGTGACGGCCGTGCCGAGGTGCGCGGCCGCCTGCCAGACGCCGAAGACGGCGCCCGACGGGTCGGAACCGATCGCCATGCGCCCGGCCTCGGCCGCGTCCAGCGGGCCCACGCCGACCGTGCCACCGCACAGGCGGACCGTGTCGGCCGTCCGGTCCACGTCGTCGGAGGCGAAGTACGGCGTCCAGGCGATCGGCAGCTGCCGGTCCGCGGGCAGCTGGCCGATACCGGCCACCTCCTGCCCGTCCAGCAGTGCCCGCGCGTAGGGGCCGAGCTGTTGCGGACCGGGCCGGAACTCCCAGCCGAACAGCGCTCCGTAGAACTCCTGGGTCGCGGCCGGTCCGTGCACCATCAGACTCACCCAGCAGGGCGTGCCGGGCGCGTGCCGGGCGTTCTCCTCACCGGTGGAGCCGGCCGGACCCGGTGCGTCGGTCATCGTCACTCTTCTCTCGGCCCCTCGCGGCGCCGTGTCGCTTCCGCTCTGACGGACCCCCGTGCCGATGCTGGCACCGCCCCCGGTTCCGTGCGCCGGGGGCGCGCCCCGCGCGATGCCCCGGCCGGCCGGAGAATGCCTGATGTGCGGTCCGCTGTCCGTTCGCACGATGGCCGGCGGTGTCGATCGGCTGTACAGCATGTGCCCGATCCCGTACGCCTCGTGACCGGGAGTGTCCGGCGGGCAGAGTAGCCCGACATCGACGCCTCGGCCACCCGGTGCGCCAGGATGGTGGCCATGAACGCCATCATCTCCGCAACGGATCTCGCGAACGACCTGGCGGGCGGCGACCCGCCGGTGCTGCTCGACGTCCGCTGGCAGCTCAGCACGGCCCGGGCCGCCGGTGAACCGCCGTTCGACGGACGGGCCGAATACGCGGCCGGGCACCTTCCCGGAGCGGTCTTCGTGGACCTGGACACCGAACTCGCCTCCGCGCCCGGACCCGGCGGCCGGCACCCGCTGCCCGACCTGTCGGTGTTCGGCGCGGCGATGCGCCGGGCGGGCGTGTCGTCCGGCCGCCCGGTCGTCGTCTACGACGGCGGTCAGGGCTGGGCGGCGGCCCGTGCCTGGTGGCTGCTGCGCTGGACGGGGCACCCGGACGTGCGGGTCCTCGACGGCGGGCTGACCGCCTGGCAGGGGGCGCTGTCCACGGACGTCCCCACGCCGGAGCCGGGTGACTTCCGGCCGGTGCCGGGCGCGCGGGGGCTGCTGGACGCGGACGGGGCCGCCGCGCTGGCCCGGTCGGGTCTGCTGCTCGACGCGCGCGCGGGGGAGCGGTACCGGGGCGAGACCGAGCCGATCGACCGGGTCGGCGGGCACATCCCGGGCGCGGTGTCCGCGCCGACGAGCGAGAACGTGGGGCCCGACGGACGCTTCCTGCCCGCAGAGGAACTGCACGCCCGCTTCAAGGGACTGGGCGCCGCCGAGGGCACCGGGGTGGGCGTGTACTGCGGCTCGGGCGTGTCCGCGGCCCACGAGGTGCTGGCCCTGGCGGTCGCGGGCATTCCGGCCGAGCTGTACGTGGGTTCCTGGTCCGAGTGGTCGTCGGACCCGCAGCGGCCGGTGGCCGTGGGCCCGGACCCGCAGTAGGGCCACGCCCGCGCGGGACGCAGGGGTGTGCCCGACCGGCCCACCCCTGGATCCCGTACGGCCCGTTACTCCTGCTTCTTCCGCCGCGTTCCGAAGACGATCTCGTCCCAGCTCGGCACCGCCGCGCGGCGGCCCGGACGGACGCCGTCCGCCTCCGCCTGGCGGTCGGTGGAGCCGATGAGCCGGTCGCGGTGGCTGGCCACCGAGCGCGGCATGAGCACGTCGGCGTACGCGGAGCCGGCACCGGCCGATGCCGCGGGCGCCGGGGGCTCCTCGGCCGCCGGTTCCTCGTCGGGTTCCTCGGGCGGTTCGGCGGAGGCCGACGGGCGTTCGGGGACGACCAGGTCGCCGCGGAAGCTCGGCACCGCCTCCAGGAGGCTGGTCAGCGAGTCCCGCTCGCCGCTGCCGGTGCCGTCCTCGGCGGGCTCGGAGGCCGGCGCGGGCAGGCTGGGCCGCTCCCGGTCGGCGGGGCGGTCCAGCGGGCGGTCGCGCGGCAGCCGGGCGATGCGCGGGACGAACGGGAAGCTGGGCTCGGGTGCCGCGAGATCGTCGGTCTCGCCGATCAGCGCGCGCGCCTCGTCGTCGACGGCCTGGACCAGCCGCCGGGGCGGGTCGTAGGTCCAGCTCGCCGAGTGCGGCTCGCCCGCGACCCGGTAGACCAGCAGCACTTCCCAGGTGCCGTCGTCGCGGCGCCAGGAGTCCCACTGGACGGTGTCCTTGTCCGCGCCGCGCAGCAGCAGTCGCTCCTGGACGGCCTCGCCGAGAGGCGGCCCGGAGTTCTCGCCGGGGCGGCGGACGGGGGTCTTGCGGGCCCGCTCGGCCATGAAGGCGCGCTCGGCCAGCACCGGGCCCTCGAACCGGCGTACGCGGTCGACGGGGATGCCGGCCATCTGGGCGACCTCTTCCGCGGTGGCACCCGCGCGTATACGCGCCTGGATGTCGCGGGGGCGGAGATGGCTCTCCACCTCGATCTCGATCTGGCCGAGGCGGGGACGGTCGCCACGCACGGCGGCGCGCAGGCGTTCGTCAATCGGAAGCGTGTACTCCGTTGCGTCCGCAGCCTTCAGCACCAGCCGTGTGCCGTCATTCGAGACGGCCACGACACGCAGTTCGGGCATGGGGACCTCCCGGGTGGTGCCTGCCGACGTCACGTGCGTCGCTGCTTCCGCTCTGTCGAGTGTGGCCTGCCCGGGTGCAGCCTGCCACAACCTTGCCGAGTTGCCCGGCGTGTCGGGCGCGGGCCCTGGATCGCCGTTATGGCACGGTTACCTATTCGCAACGCTAAGTGACCAACTCCGTCACCCTGTGCAACTAGCCCCTTCCCGGCGGGCCTTGACGGCCCCGAACCCCCTGACGGGAGGCCGGACCCAGGGCTCGCAACAGTACTCCATTCGGGCCACGTGCGTGGATTGGCACGCCGTCCGACTTCCGGCAAGAGGGGCCTCTTGGCCGCCCCTGGCCGGATCCGCGCGATCTTGGAAGTGGTGTACTTCACGCAATCACCAGAAACGGAACTGACAGATTCGCCCGTACGTCCCTTTCTCGTACAGTTGATCAATCGCGTACGGGAAAGACAGGCAAGATCCGGTGATGCGTGAAAGGCCCGAAGTCGGCGGTGACGGCGGCGGTGTTCAGGCCAGGGGCGAGGGGGAGACCAAGGCCGGGCGGCTCGATCTGAGCGTGCCTCAAGTGGCCGGCGGCGCCCTTGCGGCGGTGGTGGCCGCGAAGCTCGCCTCGTCCTTCGGCGTCTACGGCACCATCCTCGGCGCCGGCCTGATCAGTGTCGTCGCGACCTGCGGCGGCACGCTCTTCCAGCACTTCTTCCAACGGACCGGTGAGCAGCTGAGGGCCCGGCGCTCCGGTGAACGCGCCCGCGGAACGGCCGCCGTGGCGGCCGGGCCGGAGTGGCCGCCACGCGGGCGGACGCCCTCCGCCCCCGGCGAGTTCACCGAATTCACCGAGTTCACCGAGGGCACAGTCCACCGGGCACGGGTCCGCGGCCGGAAGCGCCCGCTGGTCGCGGCGGCGTTGGTCTTCGGCGTCACGATGGCCGGCGTCACGGCGTACGAACTCGCCTCGGGCCACAGCCTCGGCGGTGGCGGCGGTACGACGGTCGGCGCGGCCCTGACCGGCGGCGCCGAGCCCGGACCGGACTCGGGGGGCTCGGGCGACCAGGGCGACCAGGGCGACCGGGACGGCCGGGACGACCAGGGCGACCGGGACGGTTCCGAAGACCCGGGCGAGCGCGGCGGTTCCGGCGGCGGGTCTCCGACGGGCACCCCCTCCGGGACGCCGAGCGGGACCGGTGACGCCACCTCGCCCGGTGGCGGCTCCCCGGAGAGCGGCGGCACGACGCCCGGTCCGGCGCCCACTCCGACCGGCACCGACGGCCGGGAGCCCGGCGGCGCCCCGGACCCGGCCCCCGACCCGTCGGCTACGCCCCCAGAACCCTCCGCAAGTAGTCGTTCCGAAACCGGCGGTCCGGATCAAGACGGTCCCGCAGCGCCGTGAACTCGCCGAAACGCGGATACACCCGGGAGAAGTACGCCGTGTCCCGGGTGTGGATCTTCCCCCAGTGCGGCCGCCCCTCGTGCGCGGTGAAGATGCGCTCGGCGGCGGTGAAGTACGCCTGGTAGGGCGTGCCCCGGAACATGTGCACGGCGATGTAGGCGGTGTCGCGGCCCGAGGCCGTGGACAGCGTGATGTCGTCGGCGGGGGCGGTGCGCACCTCGACGGGGAAGCTGATCCGGAGCCGGGAGCGGTCCACCATCGCCCTCAGCTCGCGCAGCACCTGCACGGCGGCCTCCCGCGGAACGGCGTACTCCATCTCCACGAACCGGACCCGGCGCGGCGATGTGAAGACCTTGTACGGGATGTCGGTGTAGGTGCGCGCGGACAGCGCCCTGCTGGAGATCTGCGCGATCGCCGGGACCGTGGCGGGCGCCGCGCGGCCGACCCAGTTGGCCGCCTGGAAGACGCCGTTGGAGAGGAACTCGTCCTCGAACCACTCCTGGAGCCGCCCCACCGGCTGCTCCGGGCCCGCGCTGCGGTTGTTGCGCTTGGTGCTGGTGTTCCCGGTGTGGGGGAACCAGTAGAACTCGAAGTGCTCGTTCTCGGCCCACAGTTCGTCGAAGTCGGCCAGGACCCGGTCCAAGCGCATCGGCTCCTCGCGGGCCGTGAGCAGGAAGAGGGGCTCCACGGCGAAGGTGATCGCGGTGACGATCCCCAGGGCGCCGAGGCCGATGCGGGCGGCGGCGAAGACCTCCGGGTTCTCCGTCTCGGAGCAGGTCAGCACCGAGCCGTCCGCCGTGACCAGCTCGAGCCCCCGGATCTGGGCGGCGACGGAGGCCGAGTCACGGCCGGTGCCGTGCGTACCGGTGCCGATCGCTCCGGAGACCGTCTGCTCCATGACGTCGCCCATGTTGGTCAGCGACAGGCCCTCCCGCGCGAGCGCCATGTTGAGCCTCTTGAGCGGGGTGCCGGCCTCGACCGTGACGGTCATGGCGGCCCGGTCGATCCTCCGTATGCCCGTCAACAGTTGAGGACGTATCAACACACCGTCCGTCGCCGCTATGGAGGTGAAGGAGTGCCCGGAGCCGACGGCCTTCACCGGCAGCCCGTCCTCGGCCGCCCTGCGCACGGCGTCGGCCAGTTCGTCGACCGAGGCGGGGGAGACCTCCCGCGCGGGGCGGGCGGCGACGGTGCCGCCCCAGTTACGCCATGTGCCGTTCCTGCGGCTCGCCGTGCGTGTGCTGCTCAACGGTCCCTCCCCGACGCGGAGCCGGCTGCCTGAGCCGGCGGTACCCGAGGAAACCGACCGCGACCGCGACGGCACCGGACACGGCCGGCACCCCGTACCCGGCACGCGCCCCGGCTGCGTCGATCACCCAGCCGCTCGCGGCGGAGCCGAGCGCGACCCCGACCGCGAGCCCGGTGCTCACCCAGGTCATGCCCTCGGTCAGCTGTGCGCGTGGTACGTGCTCCTCGATGAGGGACATCGTCGTGATCATCGTCGGAGCGATGGACAGACCCGCAAGGAAGAGCGCCACGGCCAGAAGCGGCAAGTTTCCGACCAGTAGGAGGGGGATCATACTCACGGCCATCGCACACACGCCCAGCAGCCAGCGACGCTCGGGCGCTCCCGCGAAGCGCAGCAGCCCGAAGACCATGCCGGCCACGCACGAGCCCGTCGCGTACAGGGCGAGCACGACACTGGCGGCGGCCTTGTGCCCCTGCTCCTCGGCGAACGCCACGGTGACCACGTCGACCGCCCCGAAGATGGCCCCGGTCGCCACGAACGTAGCCACCAGGACCTGCAGCCCCCGCGAACGCAGCGCGGTGCCGCCGCCGTGCCGCTCGCGCGGGTGCGGCTCGGGCTCGGTGGCGCTCTGGGCGGTCAGCCAGAACACGCCGACCGCCAGGAAGCAGCCGGCCAGCAGGGGCCCCGCCTCCGGGAACCAGGCCGTGGACAGGCCGATGGAGATGATCGGCCCGAAGATGAAGCAGATCTCGTCCACCACGGACTCGAAGGAGTACGCGGTGTGCAGTTGCGGCGTGCCCCGGTACAGCGCGGCCCAGCGGGCCCGGACCATCGCGCCGACACTGGGCACACAGCCGATGCCGACGCAGGACACGAACAGTACCCAGTCCGGCCACCCGTAGTGCGCGGCGAACAGCAGCACGGCCGCGGCGACGAGCGAGATCAGCGTCGCCGGACGCATCACGCGCCGCTGCCCGTGCTGGTCGACCAGGCGCGACACCTGGGGCCCGGCCAGCGCGGCGGCCAGCGCGATGGTGGCGGCCAGCGCACCGGCCAGCCCGTAGCGGCCGGTGAGCTGCGAGATCATGGTCACCACGCCGATGCCCATCATCGACAGTGGCATCCGGCCGAGGAAGCCCGCGGCGGAGAAGCCCTTGGAGCCTGGGGCGGCGAACAGGGCGCGGTAGGGGCTGGGCAACGGGGTCTCCGGAGGCGGCTCAGCGAGTCACGGCAGGGCTCGGCGAAGAAGGCGAAGAATGCTCGGGGCGGCTCGGTACACGCTCGGTAAGGCGTGCATACAACCGGTACAGATTACCGGCCCGGCGGCGCCGAACGCACCCCGCTTCCGGTCGGCTCCGCCGCCCACGCCGCCCCGCCGTTTCCCGGCTGTCAGTGCCGGGTGGCAGGATCGAGACATGCCAGACGTGCTCGATGCCAGCCCCTATGACGCCCTGCTCCTGCTCTCGTTCGGCGGCCCGGAGGGCCCGGACGACGTGGTCCCCTTCCTGGAGAACGTGACACGCGGGCGCGGCATCCCCACAGAACGCCTCAAGGAAGTGGGGCAGCACTACTTCCTCTTCGGCGGGGTCAGCCCGATCAACGACCAGAACCGCGCCCTGCTGGACGCCCTCCGCAAGGACTTCTCCGAGCACGGCCTGGAGCTGCCCGTCTACTGGGGCAACCGCAACTGGGCGCCCTACCTGACGGACACCCTGCGCGAGATGGTGCAAGACGGCCGGCGCCGCATCCTCGTCCTCGCCACCAGCGCCTACGCCTCGTACTCGGGCTGCCGTCAGTACCGCGAGAACCTCGCCGACGCCCTGGCGACGCTGGACGCCGAGGGCCTGGACCTCCCGAGGATCGACAAGCTGCGGCACTACTTCAACCACCCCGGCTTCGTCGAGCCGATGACCGACGGCGTCGTGGAGTCCCTCGCCGGCCTTCCCGAGGAGGTCCGCGCGGGCGCGCACATCGCCTTCACCACGCACTCCATCCCCACCTCCGCCGCCGACACCTCCGGCCCGGCCGAGGAGCACGGCGACGGCGGGGCGTACGTCAGGCAGCACCTGGACGTGGCCCGGCTGATCGCCGACGCCGTCCGCGAGCGCACCGGCGTCGACCACCCCTGGCAGCTCGTCTACCAGTCCCGCTCCGGCGCCCCGCACATCCCCTGGCTGGAGCCCGACATCTGCGATCACCTGGAGGAGCGGCACGCCGCCGGAGCCCCGGCCGTCGTCATGGCGCCGATCGGCTTCGTCTCCGACCACATGGAGGTCCTGTACGACCTCGACACCGAGGCCAAGGCCAAGGCGGCGGAACTGGGCCTGCCGGTGCGCCGCTCGGCCACGGTGGGCGCCGACCCGCGCTTCGCCGCGGCCATCCGCGACCTGGTCCTGGAGCGCGCCGCCGACGAACGCGGGCAGGAGGTCACGCCGTGCGCCCTGGGCGCGCTCGGCGCGAGCCACAACCTCTGCCCGGCCGGCTGCTGCCCGGCCCGCACCCCCCGCCCCGCCGCCGCGGGCGCCGACAGCCCCTACGCGTGAGGAGCCCCGTGACCGCCGTGACCGACCCCCTGCACGAGGAACTGCTGGAGATCGCGCGGGAGGCCGCGCGCCGCGCCGGAGACCTGCTGCGCGACGGCCGCCCGGCCGACCTCGAGGTGGCCGCCACCAAGTCCAGTCCGATCGACGTGGTCACCGAGATGGACATCGCGGCGGAGAAGCTGATCACCGGCCTGATCGGCGACCGCCGCCCGGACGACGGCATCCTCGGCGAGGAGGGCGCCGCCACCGAGGGTACGAGCGGCGTCCGCTGGGTGATCGACCCTCTCGACGGCACGGTGAACTACCTGTACGGCCTGCCCACCTGGGCGGTCTCCATCGCCGCCGAGCACGACGGCGAGACCGTCGTCGGCGTGGTGGCGGTGCCGATGCGCGGTGAGACGTACCGGGCGGTCCGGGGCGCCGGCGCCTGGGCGACGGGTTCCTGGGACGGCGACCGAAGGCTCGCGTGCCGCCCCTCGCCGCCCCTGGACCAGGCCCTGATCTCCACCGGCTTCAACTACGTCGCCGAGGTCCGCGCCCGCCAGGCCGACGTCGCCCGGCGGCTGATCCCGCTGGTGCGCGACATCCGGCGGGGCGGCTCGGCCGCGATCGACCTGTGCGACGTGGCCGCGGGCCGCCTGGACGGCTACTACGAGCGCGGGCTGCACCCGTGGGACATGGCCGCGGGCGACCTGATCGCCCGCGAGGCGGGCGCGCGCACCGGTGGACGCCCCGGAGAGCGCCCGTCGGGCGAGCTGGCGATCGCGGCCTCACCGGGCGTCTTCGAACCCCTCCAGCGCCTCCTGGAGGACGCCGGCGCCCTGCGGGACTGACGGGCGGCGTGCCCGGCGGCCCCGTGCCGCCAAGGGGACACCAGCACCCACGGCCCCGACGCGCCCCCGGAGGCGGACGAGCCGACGTACGAGCCGACGTACGAACCGACAAAGAAGCTGCCCCGGCGCTGGATCTCGCCGGGGCAGCTCTGGATGGTTCGTTCGCGGGTGGGTCAGACGCTGGTCGTGCCCACCTCGACACCGTGCTCGGCGGCGAGGCGGCGAAGGTCGTCCAGTTCGCCGAGTTCCACCTCGACGAGGAAGTCGTCGCCCTCGTCACGGGCCCGCGACAGGTCGGACTCGGTCGCCCTTATGCGCTGCAGAAGTCCTGCGGTGAAAGCGTCCATGCTGCGCCCCCTCGTCCTGGGTCGTGGGTCGGTGGCACGGGGGTGTGCCGTTCGCAAGGGGCGATCACGTCTCCCGGAGGGTGCCCGGCGCACCGCGCTGCCGGGCGGCGACGGTGCCGGACACCCCCGCCCGCCATGCGGGAAGCGGACCGCTGCGCACCGCTGGTCGTGCGGTACGGCAGAGCGTGATCGCGGGGTGTAAAGCCGTCCTCCCCCAGCTCCCTTCCGCGGAAACCTCAACCGCACGAGAAAATCCCGCATTCCCGGTCCACGGTCCGGCTTCCGCCCCGGTCCCCCGCCTTACAGCCGACTTATGGCCGAAAAGGGCAGGATGGAGGCAACACACCCACCCGACCCCTGCCCGTGCGCGCCCGGAGCGGCGCCTGCGCGGGTGGACACAGGAAGGACATGCGACGTGCGCGTACTCGTCGTCGAGGACGAGCAACTGCTCGCCGATGCGGTGGCCACCGGACTGCGCCGGGAGGCCATGGCCGTCGACGTCGTGTACGACGGTGCGGCCGCCCTGGAGCGCATCGGCGTCAACGACTACGACGTGGTCGTCCTCGACCGCGACCTCCCGCTCGTGCACGGCGACGATGTCTGCCGCAAGATCGTCGAACTCGGCATGCCCACGCGCGTGCTGATGCTCACGGCGTCCGGCGACGTCAGCGACCGCGTCGAGGGTCTGGAGATCGGCGCCGACGACTATCTGCCCAAGCCCTTCGCGTTCAGCGAGCTGATCGCGCGCGTACGCGCCCTGGGCCGGCGCACCAGCGTGCCGCTGCCGCCCGTCCTGGAGCGCGCCGGGATCAAGCTGGACCCCAATCGCCGCGAGGTGTTCCGCGACGGCAAGGAGGTGCAGCTGGCGCCCAAGGAGTTCGCCGTGCTGGAGGTGCTGATGCGCAGCGAGGGCGCGGTCGTCTCGGCGGAGCAGCTGCTGGAGAAGGCGTGGGACGAGAACACCGACCCGTTCACCAACGTGGTCCGGGTGACCGTCATGACGCTGCGCCGCAAGCTGGGCGAGCCGCCCGTGATCGTCACGGTTCCCGGCTCCGGTTACCGGATCTGATCGCCCATGGCAGCGACACCGGCCCCGGCGCCTCCCCAGACGCCCCCGAAGCCCACGTGGGACCCGCGTCAGGCGGCGCCGTTCCCGTGGCTGCGGCCCACCATCCGGATACGGCTCACGCTGCTGTACGGCGGCATGTTCCTGATCGCGGGCATCCTGCTGCTGTCGATCATCTACCTGTTCGCCGCCAGCGCGCTCAACGTCGGCGGCGAGCTGCCGTTCAAGATCGTGTCCGGTGGTGTGTCCAGCGAGGTGTGCGACCTCCGCACGTCCCAGCTGCCTGCGAACGAGCTCAACCAGGCGCTCAACGAGTGCGTCAACGAGCAGCGCCAGCACGCCCTCGACAACCTGCTCAGCCGCTCCCTGCTGGCCCTCCTGGGCCTCGCCGTGATCGCCTTCGCCTTCGGTTACGCCATGGCCGGCCGGGTCCTGTCGCCGCTGGGCCGGATCACCCGCACCGCCCGCGCGGTGGCCGGCTCCGACCTGTCCCGCCGGATCGAGCTGGACGGCCCTGACGACGAGCTGAAGGAGCTGGCGGACACGTTCGACGACATGCTGGAGCGGCTGCAGCGCGCCTTCACCGCCCAGCAGCGCTTCGTCGGCAACGCCTCGCACGAGCTGCGTACCCCGCTGGCGATCAACCGCACCCTCCTCGAGGTCCACCTGTCGGACCCGAACGCCCCGGTGGAGCTCCAGCAGCTCGGCAAGACGCTGCTGGCCACCAACGAGCGCAGCGAGCAACTCGTCGAGGGGCTGCTGCTGCTCGCCCGCAGCGACAACCAGATCGTCGAGCGCAAGCCGGTGGACCTGGCGGAGGTCGCCACCCAGGCCATCGACCAGGTGCACGCCGAGGCGCAGGCCAAGGGCGTGGCGATCCGCGGCGAGCGCAAGCCGAGCGTCGTGCAGGGCAACGGCGTGCTGCTGGAGCGCATCGCGCTGAACCTGGTGCAGAACGCCGTGCGGTACAACGTCGCCGAGGAGGGCTGGGTCGAGGTCACCACGGAGGTCCAGCACGGCCAGGCGGTCCTGGTCGTGACCAACACGGGCCCGGTGGTGCCGGCGTACGAGATCGACAACCTCTTCGAGCCGTTCCGCAGGCTGCGCACGGAGCGCACCGGCAGCGACAAGGGCGTCGGCCTCGGCCTGTCCATCGCCCGTTCCGTGGCCCGGGCGCACGGCGGCCACATCTACGCCCAGCCGCGCGAAGGGGGTGGGCTCATGATGCGGGTGACCCTGCCGATCTGAGATCATGGCGCCGATCACTTCGCCGCCCTCGGGAATGTTCGCTTTGAGCGTAATTTCCTGGCCGTCGGCCTTTCTCGTCAGTGTGTGATCGATCACAGCGACACTTTTCCGGCCATATACGCTCCGTGATCATGCACCCTGTCGGAAAGTCGGGATAATCCTGGTTTTCAGGTGTCCTGATCACGGGAAGTACACGGTGAGGCGCCTTTGAGGAGCGGCAATCGGACCGTGTACGGTCCCCTTCGCCATCCAAGCCGATCACTCATGAGGAGTCCGGTTGGGTGTCGATTGAGTAACAGACCTTGATGTGAGGCAAAATCTCCGCCTCGGGTCGGGCACAAGTCCGGCCTCTCACGCGTTACGTGCGCTGGAGACACCGCAGACACCCAGAGGGGGAGAGCGACATGGCAACCGATTACGACACTCCACGCAAGACCGACGACGACGTCGACTCGGACAGCCTCGAAGAACTGAAGGCCCGGCGGAACGACAAGTCGGCCTCGGCCGTCGACGTCGACGAATTCGAGGCCGCCGAGGGCCTCGAGCTTCCCGGCGCCGACCTGTCGAACGAGGAACTGGCCGTCCGTGTACTTCCGAAGCAGCAGGACGAGTTCACCTGCATGAGCTGCTTCCTGGTGCACCACCGCAGTCAGCTGGCCCGGGAGAAGAACGGCCAGCCGATCTGCCGCGACTGCGACTGAGGCGGGGTCGGCCGTGACTGGCTCGACCCCTCCTTGGAAGCGCCGCTTCTCCAAGCGGGGAGCGGACCAAGGGCCGTCCGACGGCCCGCACCGCGCGCGTGACGACGAGCGGGGCCCGACCGATCCGGGAGGGGCCTCGCTCGAACCGGCTCCCGGCCCGGGCGGCCGGAGTGACCTCCCGGCCCCCGCGACGGCCCCGGCCCCCGCTGCCCGGCGCCGGGCAGCGGTGTTCCGGGAGAGGGCCGGCGGCGGCATCCGCAAGGGCGGCGACCGTGCCAGGGCGGCCCTGGCGCATCTCGCCGACCGGATCATCGACATCACCCCGCGGGTCCCCGTGCGGGACCTGGCGACGCTCCGCAGGCAGTTCCCGGGCCTCGGCCCCGAGGAGCTGGCCGACCGGCTGGTGGCCGGTGCCGCCAAGGGCACGGCGACGGTCGGAGCGGGGATCGGAGCGGCGGCGATGCTGCCCGTGCCGCCGGCCATGCCCGCGGAACTGGCCGCGGAGGTCACCGGCGTCGCGGCGATCGAGCTCAAGCTGATCGCCGAGCTGCACGAGGTCTACGGCCTGCGGCCACCGGGCACGCTCGCCCAGCGCAGTACCGCGTACCTGAACTCCTGGTCGGACGAGCGCGGCATCGACGTGGCCAAGCCGTCGTCCCTCGGCGCGGCGATGAACGGCCACATGAAGCGCCAGCTGCGGCAGCAGATCATGAAGCGGATGGTGCGCAACCTGCCGAACCTGATGCCGTTCATGGTGGGAGCCGCCGTGGGCGCCGTCATGAACCGCCGCGACACCAGGAAGCTCGCCACTCGCATCCGGCAGGACCTGCGCAAGCGGCAGGTGCCGTGGGACGCGCTGCCGGATCTGCCCGCCCTGGAGACCCCGGCCGACGCCCTGGACATGGGCGAGGCCACGAAGCGGCTCGGGCACCGCAGAGGACGCGACGAGCGCTGACCGCCCTCGGCGGGATGCTCGCCGCCTCCGCTCTCCGGAGGCGGCCGACGATTCCCCGGACCGGCGGCGCGGCACCGGGTACCCGGCCCGACCGCCACGAGGACCGGCCGGGAACGGGCGATGACCGGCAGTGACCTGCCATGACCGGCCCGTGCGCCAACCGGGAACCGTCCGGAACCGTCCGGAACCGTCCGGAACCGGCCGACCAGGACCGGCCCCGTGGGTCAGCCACTCCCGCGCCCCCAGAGACGGCTTGCCGCGTACCTCTCGCTGCCTGCCGCGTGCCCCTCCCGGCGCCCTGGACGTCGCCGCCCGCGCCCCGTAACGGCAGGCCGGGCGCACCACCGCGCCCCGTACAACGTCCGGCAGGGACCCCTGCCCGGCACGCGACCCCCGGCAGGGCCCCTCCGTCGCGCCTAGGCAGTCCTCGCCGCCCGCAGCGCCTCCGCCAGGCGCTCCGGCTCCCGGGTCGACAGGTACAGGTACGGCGTCGGGTCCTGCGGGTCGACGACCTCGACCCGCAGGGCGGTCGGGATGTAGGCGCGCAGCAGCAGGAAGGCGCGGGTGTCGGCCTTGTGCGTACGCCACGCACGGGCCTCCTCCGCGTCCAGCACCTCCGCCTCGCCCAGCGCCGCCACCGGGATCCTCGCGTCGCCCGCGATCAGCGCGTCCCCCACCACGCGGATGCGGACCGAGCCGTACGAACTGGCGGCGACCGCCGCCACCGCCGTCCCGCCGGCCAGGCCGCCGAGCATCGGCAGCGTGCCGAAGGGCAGCAGGATCAGGGCCGCCGCGAGTCCCACCAGAAGGGAACCGAACCACCAGGAGCGGGGAGCGGTGAGGCGTTCTTCGTACGGGGTGGCGGAGAGCTGCATGGAGCCAAGCTTGGCACGGTGCCCGCAGGATGCCGACGCGCGGGTAAGGTCTGCGCCTGTGAGTGGTACTTCCGCAGCCCTTCAGCCCCCAGCCGACGCGGTCCGTCCCGTGCGGCACCCCGACGCGCCCGCCCCCGGCGAGCTGCTCGGCGCCCACTACGGCCGGTGCTTCGGCTGCGGTGACGACCAGCTCCACGGACTGCACCTCCAGGCGCGGGCCGGCGAAGGAGTGTCGATCACCGCCGAGTTCACCGTGCAGCCCGCCCACCAGGGCGCCCCCGGCCTCGCGCACGGCGGCGTGCTGGCCACCGCACTGGACGAGACCCTCGGCTCGCTGAACTGGCTACTGCGGACGATCGCCGTCACCGGACGGCTGGAGACCGACTTCCTGCGGCCCGTCCCCGTGGGCACCACCCTGCACCTGGCGGCCGAGGTGACCGCGGTCGCCGGACGCAAGATCTACTCCACCGCCACCGGCCGGATCGGCGGCCCCGACGGCCCCGTAGCCGTCCGCGCCGACGCCCTCTTCATCGAGGTCAAGGTCGAGCACTTCGTCAGCCACGGCCGCGAGGAGGAGATCCGCGCCGCCATGGACGACCCGGACCAGATCCGCCGTGCCCGCGCCTTCGAGGTGAACCCGTGAGCCGCGCTCCCCTCGACCTCCTGCTCCGGCGCATCGACCCCGACGTACCCCTTCCGACGTACGCGCACCCCGGCGACGCGGGCGCGGACCTGCGCACCACGGTCGCCTGCGAACTCGGCCCCGGCGAGCGGGCCGTTCTGCCCACGGGCGTGTCTGTGGCGCTCCCGGAGGGGTACGCGGCCTTCGTGCACCCGCGCTCCGGTCTCGCCGCCCGCTGCGGTGTCGCTCTCGTGAATGCCCCAGGGACGATTGATGCCGGGTACCGTGGGGAGATCAAGGTGATCGTGGTGAATCTCGACCCGCGCGAGGCCGTGCGGTTCGAGCGCTTCGACCGGATCGCCCAACTGGTCGTCCAGCAGGTCGAGAGGGTCCGCTTCCGCGAGGTCGCGGAGCTTCCCGACTCGGCACGGGCCGAGGGGGGCTTCGGGTCCACCGGCGGCCACGCCGGGACGGACCCTGCAAGCGGCACAAGCGGTCAGGTCGCCGACGGCGGCCCGACGGGTGGGAATCGATACGCTTCGGTCGTATCCGACCGGGAAGGACAGTGACGTGTTCGGACGTCGCAAGAGGAAGGGTGCCGCCGAGGACGCGGCCGGCGAGGCCGAGCAGGTCGTCGACAGCGTCGACACCGAGGCGGACGAGGAGTCCGGGCGGGTTCGGCTCGAACCCGAACCGCGCCCCGACGGGCCCTGGGACAGCACCGAGGTCCGGGACCCGGCCGAGGGCCGGGTGGACCTGGGCGGCATGTTCGTGCCGGGTGTCGACGGGATGGAACTGCGGGTCGAGGTCGCGGGCGACGCGATCGTCGCGGCGACCGTCGTGCTGCGCGACAGCGCCATCCAGCTCCAGGCCTTCGCCGCGCCCAAGCGTGAGGGCATCTGGTCCGAGGTGCGCGAGGAGATCGCGTCCGGCATCACCCAGCAGGGTGGCATCATCGACGAGGTCGAAGGGCCGCTGGGCTGGGAGCTGCGCGCCCAGGTGCCGGTGCAGCTGCCGGACGGCACGGGCGGCTTCCAGGTCGTGCGCTTCGTCGGGGTCGACGGCCCCCGCTGGTTCCTGCGCGGGGTGATCTCCGGCCAGGGCGCGGTGCAGCCGGAGGCGGCCGGTCTGCTGGAGCAGATCTTCCGGGACACGGTCGTGGTCCGCGGCGAGGGGCCGATGGCGCCCCGCGACCCGATCGTCCTGAAGCTGCCGAACGACGCGCAGATGGTCCCCGAGAGCGTCCAGCAGGAGGAGGGCTCCCGCTTCTCCGGCGGCATGACCCGACTCCAGCGCGGCCCGGAGACCACCGAGGTCCGGTAACGGCTGTACCACCGCAGCCGTACGACCGGACGACGACCGTACGCGTACGGTCGAGAGAAGGGCCGGGCCCCGCACCAGGGGCACGGCCCTTTTGTCATGCGCGGAACCGGGCCGGGCCCCGCCCCGGGCATGGCGTGGCTCTGCGCTCCGCACCGACCGCGCCACCCGGCGAAGCCCTGCCGGACGTCCCGCCGGACCGTTGATCGACCGGCCGTCCGGTGGGGATACTGACGCCCGGTTCCGGCGGGGGAGGGCGTATGCCAGAGGTGATCACGGAGACCATGCTGCGCGTCGAGGACGTGCACAGGTCCTACGGCCGCGGCGAGGCCGCCGTCCACGCGCTGCGCGGTGTCTCCTTCGAGGTGCCCCGCGGGGAACTGGTCGCCCTCAAGGGCCGCTCGGGGTCGGGCAAGACCACGCTCCTGAACGTCGTCGGCGGCCTGGACACCCCGGACGCCGGGCGCGTCGTGATCGACGGCGTGGAGCTGGCCGGGCTGGACGAGGACGGGCTGCTGGCGCTGCGGCGCGACCGGATCGGCTTCGTCTTCCAGTCCTTCGGGCTCATCCCGATCCTCACCGCCGCCGAGAACGTGGGCGTACCGCTGCGGTTGCGCCGGGCGGAGCCGCGCGAGCGCGAGGAGCGCGTCGGCCTGCTGCTGTCCCTGGTCGGCCTCGCCGGCCACGCCGCCCAGCGGCCCGGCGAGCTGTCGGGCGGCCAGCAGCAGCGGGTCGCCTTCGCCCGCGCCCTCGCCAACAACCCCGCGCTGCTCATCGCCGACGAGCCGACCGGCCAGCTGGACGCGGAGACCGGGCACGCGGTGATGGAGCTGCTGCGGGCCGTCGTCCGCGGCGAGCAGGTCACCGCCCTGGTCGCCACGCACGACGCGACCCTGCTCGACCTGGCCGACCGGGTGCTGGAACTGCGCGACGGGCAGATCGTCGAGCAGTGACCGCGAGCGGCGTCAGAGTTGCGTCAAGGACCGTACCCGGGCCGGATCCGACGCACATGTGCCGGGATTCCCGGCCGTAAGGTCGACGCTGCGAAGGCGGTGGTTGACCGGAAGACAGTGAGGCCATGGGACGCGGCAAGCTTCGGATCTACCTCGGCGCGGCGCCGGGCGTGGGCAAGACCTACGCCATGCTCGCCGAGGCCCACCGCCGCGTCGAGCGCGGTACGGACTGCGTCGTGGCGTTCGTGGAACACCACGGCCGGCCGCGTACCGAGGCACTGCTGCGCGGCCTGGAGCAGGTGCCGCGCCGGGAGCGGGAGTACCGCGGGGCGGTCCTCACCGAGATGGACCTGGACGCGGTGATGGCCCGCCGCCCCAGGGTCGCGCTCGTCGACGAACTCGCCCACACCAACGTCTCCGGCACCCGCAACGCCAAGCGCTGGCAGGACGTGGAGGAACTGCTGGCCGCCGGGATCGAGGTGATCTCGACCGTCGACATCCAGCACGTGGAGTCGCTCGGTGACGTCGTGGAGTCGATCACGGGCGTACGGCAGCGGGAGACCGTGCCGGACGAGGTGGTCCGGCGCGCGGACCAGATCGAACTGGTGGACATGTCCCCGCAGGCCCTGCGACGGCGTATGGCGCACGGCAACATCTACCGGCCGGACAAGATCGACGCGGCGCTGTCGAACCACTTCCGCCCCGGCAACCTCACGGCCCTGCGTGAGCTGGCGCTGCTGTGGGTGGCGGACCGGGTCGACGAACACCTGAAGCGGTACCGCAGTGAGCACCGGGTGTCACGGATCTGGGGCTCGCGGGAGCGGATCGTCGTCGGACTGACCGGCGGCCCCGAGGGCCGCACCCTGATACGCCGGGCCGCCCGGCTCGCCGAGAAGGGCGCCGGCGGCGAGGTGCTCGCCGTCTACATCGCCCGCAGCGACGGACTGACGTCCGCCTCCCCGAAGGAACTCGCGGTGCAGCGCACCCTGGTGGAGGACCTCGGAGGCACCTTCCACCACGTCCTCGGCGACGACATACCTGCCGCGCTGCTGGACTTCGCGCGCGGCGTCAACGCCACCCAGGTCGTCCTCGGCACCTCCCGCCGCAAGACCTGGCAGTACGTCTTCGGCCCCGGCGTCGGCGCCACCGTGGCCCGCGAGTCGGGTCCCGACCTCGACGTGCACATCGTCACCCATGAAGAGGCCGCCAAGGGACGCGGACTGCCCGTCTCCCGGAGCACCCGGCTGGGGCCGGCGCGGATCGCCGCCGGCTGGATCACGGGCCTGGCCGGCCCGCTGCTGCTGACCCTGGTGCTGAACAGCGTCCACCTCGGGCTCGCCAACGACGTGTTGCTCTACCTGACGCTCACGGTCGCCGCGGCCCTGCTCGGCGGGCTCTACCCGGCACTCGCCTCCGCCGCCGTCGGCTCCCTGCTGCTGAACTGGTTCTTCACCCCGCCGCTCGACCGCATCACGATCTCCGACCCCAGGAACATGCCGGCGCTGGCGATCTTCGTGGGCGTCGCGGTCTCCGTCGCCTCCGTCGTCGACGTCGCGGCCCGCCGCACCCACCAGGCGGCCCGGCTGCGCGCCGAGTCGGAGATCCTCTCCTTCCTGGCCGGCGACGTGCTGCGCGGCGAGACCAGCCTGGAGGCGCTGCTGGAACGGGTGCGCGAGACGTTCGGCATGGAGTCGGCCGCCCTGCTGGAGCGGGCGGACGACGTCGCGCCCTGGAGCTGCGCCGGACGCTCGGGCACCGGCCCGCCGGTGCGGCGGCCGGAGGACGCCGATGTGGACGTGCCGGTCGGGGACCACATGGCGCTCGCGCTGGCCGGCCGGGTGCTGCCCGCCGAGGACCGCCGGGTGCTGGCCGCGTTCGCCGCCCAGGCCGCCGTCGTGCTGGACCGCCGGCGGTTGCGCGAGGAGGCCGACCGGGCCCGCGCGCTGGCCGAGGGCAACCGCATCCGCACGGCCCTGCTCGCCGCCGTCAGCCACGATCTGCGCACCCCGCTGGCCGGGATCAAGGCCGCGGTCACCAGCCTCCGCTCCGACGACGTGGACTGGTCCGAGCAGGACCGGGCGGAGCTGCTGGAGGGCATCGAGGAGGGCGCGGACCGGCTCGACCACCTGGTCGGCAACCTGCTCGACATGTCCCGGCTGCAGACCGGCACGGTCACGCCGCTGATCCGCGGGATCGACCTCGACGAGGTGGTGCCGATGGCGCTCGGCGGGGTGCCCGAGGCGGGCGTGGAGCTGGACGTCCCCGAGTCGCTGCCCATGGTCGCCGTGGACGCGGGGCTCCTGGAGCGGTCGATGGCCAACCTGGTGGAGAACGCCGTCAAGTACAGTCCCCCCGGCGAGCGCGTCCTGGTCGCCGCCAGCGCCCTCGCCGACCGGGTCGAGGTGCGGGTCGTGGACCGGGGGCCGGGCGTGCCGGACGGGGTCAAGGACCGCATCTTCGAACCCTTCCAGCGCTACGGCGACGCCCCGCGCGGCTCCGGCGTCGGCCTCGGCCTGGCCGTCGCGCGCGGGTTCGCCGAGGCCATGGGCGGCACCCTGGAGGCCGAGGACACGCCCGGTGGCGGGCCTCACCATGGTCCTCACCCTCCGCGCCGCGGGAGCGCCCGCGCCGCCGCGCCAAGCCACGACAGCGGAGCCGCACCGCTCCACGACAGCGGAGCCGCATCGTTCCACGACAGCGGAGCCGCATCGTTCCACGACAGCGGAGCCGCATCGTTCCACGACAGCGGAGCCGCATCGTTCCACGACAGCGGAGCCGCATCGTTCCACGACAGCGGAGCCGCATCGTTCCACGACAGCGGAGCCGCATCGTTCCACCACAGCAGAAAGGCAGGCTGCCCGATGACCCGGGTGCTCGTGATCGACGACGAGCCGCAGATCGTGCGCGCCCTCGTGATCAACCTCAAGGCACGCCACTACGAGGTCGACGCCGCGCACGACGGCGCCACCGCCCTCCGGCTGGCCGTGGCCCGTCACCCCGACGTGGTGGTGCTCGACCTGGGCCTGCCCGACATGGACGGCATCGAGGTGATCAAGGGTCTGCGCGGCTGGACCCGGGTGCCGATCCTGGTGCTGTCCGCCCGGCACTCCTCCGACGAGAAGGTCCAGGCGCTGGACGCGGGCGCCGACGACTACGTCACCAAGCCCTTCGGCATGGACGAGCTGCTGGCCCGGCTGCGGGCGGCCGTCCGCCGGGCCGAGCCGGTGCCCGGCGGCGAGGAGGACGCTCTCGTGGAGACCGCGGACTTCACCGTCGACCTGGCCGCGAAGAAGGTCAACCGGGGCGGGAAGGACGTCCGGCTGACCCCCACCGAGTGGCATCTGCTGGAGGTGCTGGTGCGCAACACCGGCCGCCTGGTCGGCCAGAAGCAGCTGCTCCAGGAGGTGTGGGGCCCCTCGTACGGCACGGAGACCAACTACCTGCGGGTCTACATGGCCCAGCTGCGCCGCAAACTGGAGGCGGACCCGTCGCATCCCCGGCATTTCCTCACGGAGCCCGGAATGGGTTACCGGTTCGAGAAGTGACCCTTGCGATACCGGTCCCGAGGGGGTGCCTGACGATCGGTGCACCCCGGTACGCTTCACATATGAGTGGTGTCCCTCGTTCCGGCAAGCCGGCGGGCCGGTTCCGGCGCATGTTCGACCGGCTCTCCTCCTCCCAGGAGGATCTGGAGTCCGAGGAACTGCGGGAGGACGCCGACACCGCCGGCTGCACCCGCATCTGCGACTGTCAGGACCGGCAGATCGTCTCGGTTACTGGTACCTTGCGCACCGTCACCCTGCGTCCGCGCGCGGGCGTGCCCGCCCTGGAGGCCGAGCTGTTCGACGGCTCCGCCGCCTTGGACGTGGTGTGGCTGGGCAGGCGCTCCATCGTGGGCATAGAGCCGGGGCGCAGGCTCATCGCATCCGGCCGGATCTCGATGAGCCAGGGCCGCCGGGTGCTGTTCAACCCCAAGTACGAACTACGACCCCTCGGACGGGAGTAGCCGGTGACGTCCCTCGACAAGCCGACCGAAGAGACGAAAGCGGACGACTCGCGGGCGGTGACGGAGGCCGCCCTCTTCGAAGCCTTCGGCGGCGTGCGGGGCATGATCGAGACGGTCCTGCCGGGCCTGCTCTTCGTCACGATCTACACGATCAACAGCGACCTCCACCTGTCGGCGATCGCGGCGCTGGCCGTCTCGCTGGTGCTGGTGGTGGTCCGGCTGGTGATGAAGGACACCGTCAAGCACGCATTCAGCGGCGTCTTCGGTGTCGCCTTCGGTGTCGTCTTCGCGATGATGACCGACAACGCCAAGAACTTCTATCTCCCCGGCATGCTCTACACGCTGGGCCTCGGACTGGCGTACATCATCACCACGCTGGCCGGAGTGCCGCTGATCGGCCTGATCCTCGGCCCGGTCTTCAAGGAGAACCTCTCCTGGCGCACCCGCAACCCGGGCCGCAAGAAGGCGTACGCCAAGGCCAGCTACGCCTGGGGCGCGATCCTGCTCGCCAAGTGCGCGATCCTCTTCCCCCTGTACTGGTGGGCGGACACCGAGCAGCTCGGCTGGGTCCTGGTCACCCTGAAGATCCCGCCGTTCCTGCTCGCCGTCTGGCTGACCTGGCTGTTCCTGGCCAAGGCGCCCGCCCCGATCGACGTGTTCGCGGAGATGGAGGCGGCGGAGAAGGCGGAGAAGGAGCGGGAGGAGACGGAGCGGCGGCGCACCGCGGAGATCTTCGGCGAGGTCATGGAACCCGCCGTGGACGACACGCTCCGCCGCCTCACGGACGGCGAGGACGACGCGGCGGACTCCCACGGCGGCAGGCACCGCAAGGCGTGAGGACGGTGCGCGTGAGGACGGTGCGCGTGACGGCGGTGCGGTGACGGCCGTACGGCCATGAGTCCCGGCGCATGACATCCGATACGCATGACGTCCCGTACGACGGTGGGGGCGCCCCGGGATCCCGGGGCGCCCCCACCGTCGTACGGGACGTGCGGCGATCAGCTCCCGGCGGTGTCCCGGCGGGCCGACAGCAGGTCCTCCAGCTGCTCCTCGCGGGCCTGGGCCGCGACGAAGAGCAGTTCGTCGCCCGCCTCCAGGGAGTCCTCCGGGGTCGGCGCCAGGACCCGGGTGCCGCGGATGATGGTGACCAGCGAGGTGTCCCGCGGCCAGTCGACGTCGCCGACCTGGGTGCCGGCCAGCGCCGACTCCTCCGGCAGCGTCAGCTCCACGAGGTTGGCGTCGCCGTGGCTGAAGCGCAGCAGCCGGACCAGGTCGCCGACGCTCACCGCCTCCTCGACCAGGGCCGACATCAGACGCGGGGTGGAGACGGCGACGTCCACGCCCCAGGCCTCGTTGAACAGCCACTCGTTCTTGGGGTTGTTCACCCGGGCCACGACGCGCGGAACGCCGTACTCGGTCTTGGCCAGCAGGGAGACCACCAGGTTGACCTTGTCGTCGCCCGTCGCGGCGATCACCACGTTGCAGCGCTGGAGCGCCGCCTCGTCCAGGGACGTGATCTCGCAGGCGTCGGCGAGCAGCCACTCCGCCTGCGGGACGCGCTCGACCGAGATGGCGGTCGGTGCCTTGTCGATGAGCAGCACCTCGTGCCCGTTCTCCAGCAGCTCGCCCGCGATCGAGCGGCCGACCGCACCGGCTCCGGCAATGGCGACCCTCATCAGTGACCGCCCTCCTCTTCGGGACCCTTGGCGAACGCCGCCTCGACCTTGTCGACCTCGTCGACCCGCATCATCACGTGCACCAGGTCGCCTTCCTGCAGCACCGTCTGCGAGGTCGGCAGGATCGCCTCCCCGAGCCGGGTCAGGAACGCCACCCGCACGCCGGTCTCCTCCTGGAGCCGGCTGATCTTGTGACCGACCCAGGAGGCCGCCGTGTGGACCTCGGCGAGCTGGACGCCGCCGGTGGGGTCGCGCCACAGCGGCTCGGCACCCGAGGGCAGCAGGCGGCGCAGCATCTGGTCGGCCGTCCAGCGGACGGTCGCGACGGTGGGGATGCCGAGCCGCTGGTAGACCTCGGCGCGGCGGGGGTCGTAGATCCGGGCGGCCACGTTCTCCACGCCGAACATCTCGCGGGCCACGCGCGCGGCGATGATGTTGGAGTTGTCACCGCTGGAGACGGCGGCGAAGGCGCCGGCCTCCTCGACGCCCGCCTCCCGCAGCGTGTCCTGGTCGAAGCCGATGCCGGTGACCCGGCGACCGCCGAACGAGGAGCCCAGGCGGCGGAAGGCGGTCGGGTCCTGGTCGATCACGGCGACCGTGTGACCCTGCTGTTCCAGGGTCTGGGCGAGAGCGGACCCCACTCGTCCGCAACCCATGATGACAATATGCATCGCGTCACACCGCGCTTCCCACAGACCCGCTGACCTTCGTGAATCTCGTGCTCATGTCTCTCTCTCGGCTCGCCGGACCGCAACCGCGGTCCCTGTGCGGACCGGTACGGACCGCCAGGCACCATCATGCGGGTAATCACTCGTCGTGACCCCGGACGGGGGCGGGGTGCCGTCGCCGACGACCCGGGTCAAACGTATCGGTTGGGCGCGGGCGGAGCCGACGGTCCTGATCGCGGAGCGGGTCCGGCCCCCGGAAGACGGACCCGGGCCCGGACCGGTTCCCGTCGTGGCTCAGTTCCCGGCGGACGACCGGCGGCGGCCGATGCTGCGGACGCTGGCGAGGGTCAGGACTGCGAGGCCGACGAGCGCGGCGGCGGCACCGATCAGCTCTGCGGGCGCTGGCATGGGACCTCCGGGAGCGACGACGGCGGGATACGGACGGGTTCGGTCATATAGGCATGCCAATCCCGTCACCAGCGCAATCCGCAGCCGCACCGCCCGGCGAATTCACCCGGAGGGCAGAGGCCGGGCGGGTCGGGGGTGGCAGGTGGGCGACCGCCCGTTCGAAGGCTTACGATCCTCTGTTGTGTCCAAACTGACCGACGTGCCCAAACGGATTCTCATCGGGCGCGCACTGCGCAGTGACCGGCTGGGGGAAACGCTCCTGCCGAAGCGCGTCGCACTTCCCGTCTTCGCCTCCGACCCGCTGTCCTCCGTGGCGTACGCGCCCGGCGAGGTGCTGCTGGTCCTGTCCATCGCGGGCCTGTCGGCGTACCACTTCAGCCCCTGGATCGCGGCCGCGGTCGTCGTGCTGATGTTCACCGTGGTGGCCTCCTACCGGCAGAACGTGCACGCCTACCCGAGCGGCGGCGGCGACTACGAGGTGGCCAACACCAACCTCGGCTCCAAGGCGGGCCTGACGGTGGCGAGCGCACTGCTGGTCGACTACGTCCTGACCGTCGCCGTGTCCATCTCCTCGGGCATCGAGAACCTCGGCTCCGCGATCCCCTTCGTCGTCGAGCACAAGGTCTTCTGCGCGATCGCCGTGATCCTGCTGCTCACGTTGATGAACCTGCGCGGAGTGAAGGAGTCGGGCACCCTCTTCGCGATCCCGACGTACATCTTCGTCGCCGGCGTCTTCACCATGATCGCGTGGGGGGCGTTCCGCGGGATCGTGCTCGGCGACGAGATGCACGCCCCCACCGCGGAGCTCGAGATCAAGCCCGAGCACCAGGGCCTGGCCGGCTTCGCCCTGCTCTTCCTGCTGCTGCGCGCCTTCTCTTCCGGCTGTGCCGCGCTCACCGGCGTCGAGGCGATCTCCAACGGCGTCCCCGCCTTCCGCAAGCCGAAGTCCCGGAACGCCGCGACGACGCTGGCGCTGATGGGCCTGCTCGCGGTCACCATGTTCTGCGGCATCATCGGGCTGGCCATGGCCACCGACGTCCGCATGGCGGAGAACCCGGCCGTCGACCTGGTCCGCGACGGTGTCCCGGTCGGTGCCGACTACGTGCAGCACCCGGTGATCTCCCAGGTCGCCGAGGCGGTCTTCGGCAATGGCAGCTTCCTGTTCATCCTGCTGGCCGCGGCCACCGCGCTGGTGCTGTTCCTCGCCGCGAACACCGCGTACAACGGCTTCCCGCTGCTCGGTTCGATCCTCGCCCAGGACCGCTACCTGCCCCGCCAGCTGCACACCCGCGGTGACCGCCTGGCCTTCTCCAACGGCATCGTGCTGCTGGCCGGCGCGGCCATACTGCTGGTGTGGGTCTACGGCGCCGACTCCACCCGGCTGATCCAGCTCTACATCGTCGGCGTGTTCGTGTCCTTCACGCTCAGCCAGACCGGCATGGTCCGCCACTGGAACCGCCATCTGCGCACCGAGAAGGACCGCGCCAGGCGCCGCCGCATGATCCGCTCCCGGGCCATCAACGCCTTCGGTGCCTTCTTCACCGGCCTGGTGCTGGTCGTCGTCCTGGTCACGAAGTTCACGCACGGCGCCTGGGTCGCCCTGCTCGGCATGTGCATCTTCTTCGCGACGATGACCGCGATCCGCCGCCACTACGACCGGGTGGCCGAGGAGATCGCGGCGCCCGAAGGCCCCAGTGACGACATGGTCCGTCCCTCCAGGGTCCACTCGGTCGTCCTCATCTCCAAGATCCACCGCCCGACCCTGCGCGCCCTCGCCTACGCCAAGCTGATGCGTTCGGACACGCTGGAGGCGCTCAGCGTCAACGTCGACCCGGCGGAGACCAAGGCGCTGCGCGAGGAGTGGGAACGGCGCGGCATCGACGTACCGCTGAAGGTGCTGGACTCGCCCTACCGCGAGATCACGCGGCCGGTCATCGAGTACGTCAAGAGCCTGCGCAAGGAGTCGCCGCGCGACGCCGTGTCGGTGATCATCCCCGAGTACGTGGTGGGCCACTGGTACGAGCATCTGCTGCACAACCAGAGCGCGCTCAGGCTCAAGGGCAGGCTGCTGTTCACGCCGGGCATCATGGTGACCTCGGTGCCCTACCAGCTGCAGTCCTCGGAGGTGGCCAAGCGGCGGGCCCGCAAGCAGCAGGAGTGGAACGCGCCCGGTGCGGTGCGCCGCGGCCCGGCCCAGGAGCGGCCGAAGGAGTCCTCGCAGTCGACGTAGACTGGTGGGCTGTTGCCGATCGCTGTCCCCCCACCTTTGGAGTCACCCCGCCATGCAGGCAGAAGAGAACAAGACGCCGGCGGAAGCGCTCGTGGGTGAGTCGCCGGCGGGATCGCTCGTGGGGGAGGAGTACGAGGTCGAGATCGGCCCCGTCGCCCACGGTGGCCACTGCATCGCCCGCACGCCCGAGGGCCAGGTGCTGTTCGTCCGGCACACACTGCCCGGCGAGCGGGTGGTGGCGCGGGTCACGGAGGGCGAGGAGGGCGCCCGCTTCCTCCGGGCCGACGCGGTCGAGATCCTTCAGCCGTCCAAGGACCGCATCGAGGCCCCCTGCCCCTTCTCCGGCCCCGGCCGCTGCGGCGGCTGCGACTGGCAGCACGCCAAGCCGGGCGCCCAGCGGCGGCTGAAGGGCGAGGTCGTCGCCGAACAGCTCCAGCGGCTCGCGGGCCTCACGCCCGAGGAGGCCGGCTGGGACGGCACGGTGATGCCGGCCGAGGGCGACAAGCTGCCCGCCGGCCAGGTGCCGCAGTGGCGCACGCGGATGCAGTACGCGGTGGACGCCGAGGGCCACGCGGGCCTGCGCCGGCACCGCTCGCACGAGGTCGAGCCGATCGACCACTGCCTGATCGCCGCCGAGGGCGTCAGCGAGCTGGGCATCGAGAAGCACGACTGGACGGGCATGGAGTCCGTCGAGGCGATCGCGGCGAGCGGCTCGCAGGACCGTCAGGTGATCCTGACCCCGCGTCCGGGCGCCAGGCTGCCGCTGGTCGAACTGGACCGCCCGGTGTCCGTCATGCGGGTGGGGGAGAAGGACGGCGGCGTCCACCGCGTCCACGGCCGCCCCTTCGTCCGCGAGCGCGCGGACGGCCGTACCCACCGGGTGGGCGGCGGCGGCTTCTGGCAGGTGCACCCGAAGGCCGCGGACACCCTCGTCACGGCGGTCATGCAGGGCCTGCTGCCCCGCAAGGGCGACATGTGCCTCGACCTGTACTGCGGCGTGGGCCTCTTCGCGGGCGCGCTGGCCGACCGGGTCGGCGACCAGGGCGCGGTGCTCGGCATCGAGTCCGGCAAGCGGGCGGTCGAGGACGCCCGGCACAACCTCGCCGACTTCGACCGGGTCCGTATCGAGCAGGGCAAGGTGGAGTCGGTCCTGCCGCGTACGGGGATCACGGAGGTCGACCTGATCGTCCTGGACCCGCCGCGGGCGGGGGCGGGCCGGAAGACGGTGGAGCACCTGGCGTCCCTGGGCGCCCGCCGGATCGCGTACGTGGCCTGCGATCCGGCGGCGTTGGCACGGGATGTGGCGTACTTCGCGGACGGGGGGTACCGGGTGCGGACGTTGCGGGTGTTCGATCTGTTTCCGATGACGCATCACGTGGAGTGTGTCGCCATCCTCGAACCGGTCACAGAGAACTCCTGAACTGCGGTTCTGCGCGTGCGTGTGACGTCTTCGTCCGCCGCGCAGGGCGCGACGGCCTTCTTGGCTCGAAGTCGTCAGCAAGGGATCAGTGGGTCCTAGGCTTGGTTGCTCCTGCGATCCCGAAGGAGCCGGAACAGCAGTGTCGGACAAGCGAGTCGTCATCGTGACCGGTGGAGGCACGGGCATTGGGGAGGCCACCGCCCGGCTGCTGCGCGAGGGAGGTCACCACGTGGTCGTCTCCGGCCGGCGGAGCGAGCCGCTGCGACGCCTCGAACAAGAGGCCGGAGTGCTCGCGCATCCGTCCGATGTGAGGGACCCCGAGGCCGCCGGCAGCCTCGTCCGAGCAGCCCTGGCCGCGTATGGGCGACTCGACGGACTTGTGCTCAACGCGGGCATCGGGCGTGGTGGGACCGTCGGCGACCTGTCGTTGGAGGACTGGGACGAGGTGATGCGCACCAACGTCACCGGCCCGCTGCTTCTCCTGCGCGCGGCGATCCCGCACTTGCTGGAGACGAGCGGGGCGGTGGTCGCTGTCGCTTCGGTGTCCGCGCTGCGCAAC
Organism: Streptomyces hamibioticus; assembly: GCF_047946815.1. NCBI lineage: Bacteria > Bacillati > Actinomycetota > Actinomycetes > Kitasatosporales > Streptomycetaceae > Streptomyces > Streptomyces hamibioticus. Next base: position 1,793,261 of record NZ_JBKKQY010000001.1, on the reverse strand, counting down.
GGCACGAGCAACGTCCCCTACGCCACGTCCAAGGCAGCCTTGCTCCAGCTGTGCCGTTCCGTCGCCGTCGACTACGGGCGTCGGGGCGTGCGGGCCAACATCGTGTGTCCGAGCTGGGTGAGAAGCGAGATGGCCGACCGCCGCATGGCGCGCTTCGCCGCGGAAGCGGACCTGCGGGGAGATGGCGTGGAGGAGGCCTACGAAGAGGTGACCAGACTTCTTCCCCTGGGTCGGCCGGGTGAGCCGGGGGAGATCGCGGAGGCCGTCGGCTGGTTGCTGTCCCCGGCCGCGTCGTATGTGAATGGCGCCGTGCTCACCGTCGACGGCGGGGCGACGGCCCTGGACCCCGGGACGCTCGCGTTCGACTTCCATGTCGCGCCACGCCGCGACGACGTGTCCGACCCTCCTCGATGAACACCGCTGGACCCACAACCCTTCTGCCGTCAGTGCCTATTACTCGCGGTGGGTCAGGGTCGCCGGGCCGGAGCGGGCTGGTGGTGACACGGCAGTGCGTCCGCCACGGACTCCCGGGCGCCCCGCGGCGCCGGCGGTGAGGGCAGAAGGACAGCGGTAGGCCTCCGGCGGGCATACCCGCCGGAGGCCGGCCGCGTCGGCTGTCTCAGCGGGGCAGCGGTTCGCCGGAACGTGTTCGCGCGGGGCCCAGGGGGAGCCGGATGGCCAGCGCGGTGGCGCCGCGCACCATGGGCGTGGACATGATCCCGGCCACGCTGGTGCGGCCGGCGATGTAGGCGTCGAGACGGCGCCACGCCGGGGGCAGGCGGGTCAGCGCGGTGTGGACGAGGCCGGGGTTGCGGGCGAAGAGGTTCATCAGCGTGCCACTGGCGCGCATCTCGACGCCGAGGACGTCGTCGACCTGCCGTCCGTAGTGGGCGGCGGCGGTGTTCGCGTCCGCCTCGCCGGCGGCGGTGACGAGACGGGCGGCGGCGTGCCCCGCGAGGTCGCCCGAGCGCAGCGCGTAGGAGATGCCTTCCCGGGACCAGTGGTCGACGAGTGCTGCGGCGTCACCGGCGACGAGCACGCGCCCCCGGGTCAGCGGGGAGTCAGGGGTGCGGCACCGGGTCAGGTGGCCGGTGTCGTGGAGGGGGCGTGGGCCGCGAAGTCCGTGGCGGGTGAGGAAGTCCTCCTTGTAGGCGCGGAGGGCGGCGGGGTTGCCGCGGGCGGCCACCACTCCGGCGGTGCAGACGTCCCCCTTGGGGAAGACCCAGCCGAAGGAGCCCGGCAGCGGGCCCCACTCCATCAGGACACGGCCCCGCCACCGGTCTGCCGTCCGTTCGCCGACCGGCACTTCGGCCTCCAGGGCGAGGTCGACCTGGGCGCACCGCACCCCTACGTACCGGGCGACCCTGCTGGCGCTGCCGTCGGCGCCGACGACGGCCCGGGCGCGGAGGGTGTCGCCGTGGTTGGTCTTCACCGTGACGGTGCCGCCCTGTTGCTCCAGGGCGGTCAGTGCGGTGCCGTCCCGGACCGTCGCCCCCGCCAGCGCGGCGGCCTCGGTCAGCGCCGCGTCGAGTTCGCTGCGGTAGACGAGGGCGATGGTCGGGGAACCGGAGGTGAGCGTGCGTTCTCTGCGGCCGTTGAGGGTGAAGGTGAACTGCCGGGCGGTGTCGTACACCTTCAGCGGCAGGCCGGGGGGCAGGGCGGCGAGGGACGCTCCGATGAGGCCGCCGCCGCAGGTCTTGTAGCGGGGGATGGCGGCACGCTCCAGCAGCAGTGTCCGACAGCCCTGCTCGGCGGCGACCCGGGCGGCGGTGGCGCCGGCCGGGCCGCACCGACGACGATCACGTCCCAGGTGCCGGGCGTACGGGCGGGGGTGGAGGGAGGGGGCATACGAGGGTCACCTAGCGGTCGGGCGAAAAGGGTGGCGGGTACGTCAGTCGGAGGCGGCCGACGAGGCGGCGGCCGGTTCCGCGCCGGGGCGCGCGTCGTCCTGCCCCTGTCCGGGGGCGAGGCGGGCCAGGAGGTAGCGGGTGAGCGCGGTGGCCGTCGGGTGGGTCCACATCACCGTGGTGGGGATGTCCAGGGCCAGTTCGCGTTGCAGGCGGTTGCGCAGGGCGATGGCCATGAGGGAGTCCAGGCCCAGGGTGACCAGTGACGTGTTGGCGTCGAACCGGTCGGTGCCCAGCCGCAGCACTGCGGCGATGTGCTCGACGACCTGGGGCTGGAGGATCTGCTGACGCTGCTGGGGGCAGTCCGTCTCCCGCAGGGTTTCCAGCAGGGCGCTGCGGGGGCCGGCGGAGTCCGCGCCCGCCGCCGAGGCGGCCAGCTCGGCGAAGAAGGCGGTGCGGGCGGTGGCGGGATAGGTGTATTGCCCTGTGAGGTTGGGGACGCGGCTGGCGGGTGGCTGGCCCTTGAGCGCGGTGTGTCCGCGGTGGTGATTGTAGGTGTGCAGCCAGCTGGGGAAGGCGTCACGTCTTTCCTGCTCTGACTGGTAGGGGCGGGCGTAGGCCCACTCGTCGAGCAGGGTGCGGTTGAAGCGTTCGACCTTGCCGTTGGTCTGGGGCCGGTAAGGCCGGGTTCGCTTGTGGGTGATCCCGGCCGCTGCCAGCGCGTCGCGCCAGGCACGGGAGCGGTAGCAGGAGCCGTTGTCGGTCAGGACCCGCTCGACGCTGATTCCCGCCTGTGCGAAGAAGGTCTGGGCCCGCTGCCAGAAGCCGGTGGCGGTCTCCTTCTTCTCGTCGGTGTGTATCTCGCTGTAGGCCAGGCGGGAGTGGTCGTCGACGGCGGTGTGCAGGTAGCTGTAGCCGACGCTGGACCGTTTGGCACGACCGGCCTGGCGGCCGAGGACCTTGTGGCCGCCGCCGTCGGGGATGTTGCCCAGCTTCTTGATGTCGACGTGGACCAGCTCGCCGGGCTTGTCGCGTTCGTAGCGGCGTATGACACGGCCCGTTGCCCGGTCCAGATGGGCGAGGCGGGCCAGGCCGTAGCGGGTCAGGACCCGATGCACGGTCGAGGGCACCAGGTGCAGCAGGTGCGCGATGCGAGCCGGGCCCCACCGGCGCAGCACGCGGACCTTGATGATGCGCCGCTCGGTGCGGGTCGGGGTGCGGCGCGGGCTCGTGTGCGGGCGGGAGGACACATCACTCATCCCGGCCTCGCCGGACGCCCGGTAGCGGTCGGCCCACCGCTGAGCGGTGGTGGGCGAGACCTGGAAGCGTTCAGCGGCCCGGCGAAGAGTCCAGCCGTCCTCGACCACGCAGCGGGCCAGACGCAGCCGTCCAGTCTCGGTCAGGGGTGCATTACGGTGGGGCACGAGGGCCTTTCTGTTGGTGTAGACGTCGCAATCCACACCGAACCGGAAGGCCCTCACCTGTTCAAGATCCCTCAGCCGAGACCTGGCTCACCCGTCCACAACCTCCCCGGACAGAACAGCTAGGACTCCAGCCACCGTGCCATGTCGACGGGTGTGTAGGCGGTGCGGTCGCGGTCGTGGGCGAGGATGCGCTCCAGGGCGGCGATGCCCTCCGCGGGCGCGATCATGGCGTAGCCGCGTTCCGCCATCCCGGTGCCGCGGCCGACCTCCGCCCACGGCCCCCAGTTGACGCAGGTGGCCGGCAGCCCCTGGGCCCGGCGCCAGGAGGTGAACTCGTCCAGCCAGGCGTTGGCGGCCGCGTAGGCGCCCTGTCCGGGGTTGCCCAGCAGGGAGGCGGCGGAGGAGAAGGTGACCCACCAGTCCAGCTCCTGGCCGACCGTGGCGTGGTGGAGCAGCCAGGCCCCGGTCGCCTTGGGCCGCCAGACCTTCTCCAGGAGGCCGGGGGAGAGGTTGGCGACGGTGGCGTCCTCGACGACGGCCGCCGCGTGGACGATGCCGCGCAGCGGGTGGCCGGTGTCCAGGGCGGCCCGCACGAGGGTGTCGGCGACGCCCGGCTCGGCGAGGTCCCCTCTCACGATCTCGACGCGGGTGCCGAAGCCGTCGGTGATGGCGTCGAGGGTTGCGCGGGCGGCCGGAGTGGGTGCGCCGCGGGAGGTGAGCACGACGGCCGCGGCGCCCCGTTCGGCCAGCCACCGGGCGACCAGGAGCCCCAGTCCGCCGAGGCCGCCGCTGACCAGGTAGCTCCCGTCGGACCGTACGACGGGGACGTCCTCGGGCCGCACGGGCAGGGTGTCGGTGCCCTCGGCGGGCCAGGTGAGGACGAGTTTGCCGGTGTGCCGGGCGGAGGCCATGGTGTGGAAGGCCGACGCCGCCTCGGTGACGGGGTGTTCGGTGACGGGCAGCAGCGGCAGGGTGCCGTCCGCGAGCATCCCGGCCAGGTCCCGGTAGCCCTCGGCGAGCAGTTCCGGGTCCTGCTGCATCATCATCAGCACGTCGATGCCGGCGAAGGTGACGTTGCGCCGGAAGGGCAGCAGCCCGAGGCGGGTGTTGGCGTAGATGTCCCGCTTGCCGAGTTCGAGGAACCGGCCCCGGTGGGCCAGCAGGTCCAGACTCGCCGACTGCGCCGGACCGGTGAGGGAGTTGAGTACGACGTCCACGCCGCGGCCCCCGGTGAGGTCGCGCACCTGGTCGGCGAAGTCCAGGGTGCGGGAGTCCATGACGTGCGCGACGCCCAGGTCGCGCAGGTACGCCCGCTTGGCCTCGCTGCCCGCGGTGGCCCAGACCTCCGCGCCGCAGGCCCGCGCGAGGTGCAGCGCGGCCAGACCGGTGCCCCCGCTCGCCGAGTGGATGAGCACTTTCTCCCCGGGCGGAGCCGGGCCAGGTGCCGCAGGGCGTACCAGGCGGTCAGGTAGGCGCACGGCAGTGCCGCGGCGTCCTGCGTGCTCACCGCGGCCGGCACCGGCAGGAGGCAGCCGGCGCGGACGGTCGCGAAGGAGGACATGACGGCCGACTGGGCCCCGTCCACGAACATGGCGGCCACCCGGTCGCCCTCCCGCACCTCCCGGACGCCGTTCCCGACGGCGGTGACCACGCCCGCGCCGTCGAACGCGCAGACGTCCTGGCGCTCCTCGCCGGTGCTGAAGCGCTGGTAGACGCCCATGGCCTGGAGCACGTTGATGAAGTTGACGCTGGTGGCGTCGAGGCGGACCTCCACCTCGCCCGGTCCGGGCCGGCGTCGGGACTGGGCGACGAACTCGAAGGAGTCCAGGTCGCCGGGGCGTGCGAGGTGCAGGGCCACCCGGTCGCGCTCGCGGCCGACCGTGGCGCGGCGGCGCTCCCGCTCGTCCAGCGGGGCGTTGCGCAGGTGCGCCAGGTGACGTGTCCCGTGCCGGTAGGCGATCTCGTCCTGCTCGTCGGGGCAGGACAGCAGTTCCGCGGCCACGTCCGTGACCGGGGTGTGCGGGTCGATGTCCAGGACGGCGGGGCGCAGTTCGGGGTGCTCGTAGCTCAGGACCCGCACGAGCCCGCGCAGGCCCGCCTGGCCCAGGTCCGGCCGGTCCTCGGGCGTGACCTGCTGCGCGGTGCCGGTGACGGTCCACAGTCGCGGCGCCGCCGAGTCCCCCGCGGTGCCCGACAGCGCGCGGGCCGTTTCCACCAGGCGGGCGACCCGCTCCCGGGCCCGGTCGTGCGGGGACGCGGAGGCACCGCCGGGCGCGGGCAGGTACACCACTGCCTGCGGCTCCTGACCGCCGGCCTGCGACGGGATCACCGGTGCGGTGCCGCCCTCCGGGGCGGGCGTCCGGATGTCCACCGCGGCGCCCCGCTCCTCCAGAGCGGCGCCCAGCGCGGTCGCGAACGACTCGCGCCCGGCTTCCGCCACCAGGGTCCAGGGTCCGGTCGCCGGTCGCGGCGCGGGGCGCTCGCAGGGCTCCCAGCACGCCCGGAGGAGACGGTGGGCGAAGCGCTCCTCGGCGCTCTCGGCGGGTACGTGGCGGAACTCCACGCCGGTGGCGTCGGCGACCACGGACCCGTCGTCCGCCCACAGCCGGAAGTCCGCCGTGTACCGGTCGCCGTCCGTCCGCCCGAGGGTGACCAGGCAGTAGCCGCTGAGCGGGACCGCCCCGTACAGCCGCAGCGCCTCGATGCGCCGGGGCAGGATGCCTCCGGCGGGCACGGTGCCGGTGCGCAATACGGCACCGGCGACGGCCTGGAGGCAGGTGTCCAGCGCGACGGGGTGGCAGTGCAGCGCCTGGGCTCCGGCCCGGCCCTCGTCGGGTACCCGGAGCCGGGCCAGGAGGCGGGCCCCCGGGCGGTCGGCCGGTGCCCCGTCCGCGTACAGGGACCGCAGGCCGAGGAACGGCGGGCCGTGGTGCACGCCGCGTTCCTCCCGCATCTGCCGGTAGACGTCCGCCGGGTCCACGGCATGCGGGAACTCCGTCAGTAGCTGCCGCGGATCACGGCCCTGCGGGACGGGGTTGCCTTCGGACGCGCGGTGCAGGTGCGCCCGGGCGTGCTGGACGCGGGTGCCGTCGGCGGCGGTGCTGACCACCCGCCAGCGGGCGGTGTCCGGGCCGGCCGCCTCGGCGGTGGCGGTGACGGGCGTCCCGTCGGACGCGGGCAGCAGCAGCCGCTGCAGCTCGATGCCGGTGAGGCGCACGCGCTCCGGGCCGGTGGCGTACAGGTCGCCGGCGGCGGCGACGGCCATCTCGCACAGCGCCGCACCGGGCACCACGGCGACGTCGTCGACGCGGTGCGCGTCCAGCCAGGGCAGCGTCGTGGGGCTGACGCGGGTCTGCCACAGGTGACGGCCCTCGCCGTCGGGATCCGCGGTGTGCGGTCCGGTGAGCGGGTGCGCGGCGGGGGACGCATGCGCCCCGGCCGACTGCCGCAGCGGGGAGGGGTCGACGACGTACCGGGTGCGCTCCCAGGTGGTCGGCGGTACGTCGGCCAGGGCGCCGTCGCCGTAGCGGACGGCCCAGTCCAGCGGGTGGCCGGCGCAGTGCAGCGCCGCCACGTGGGTGTGGAACGCCAGCGTGTCGTCGGTGTCGCGCAGCAGGGAGGAGACGACCGCGGTGTCGGCGTGGCCGTGCGCGGCGAGCGTGGCCTGTACCGGGTGGGCCATCACGGGGTGGGGGCTGATCTCCACGAACAGCCGGTGCCCGTCCTCGGCCGCGGCCCGCACGGCGTCGGCGAAGCGCACCACCCGGCGGAGGTTGTCCGACCAGTAGGCGGCGCGTTCGCGCGGGTCGTCGCTGACGGTGCTGTAGAAGACCGCTGTCGGCCGCCCGCCGGTGACGTCGGCGAGCGCGTCCGCGAGGTCGGGCAGGATCGGGTCCATGTGGGCGGTGTGCGAGGCGACGTCCACCTCGATGACGCGGACGCCCACGCCGCGCGCGTCCCAGTCCTCGGCGAGGCGGCGGATGCGGTCGGCGTCGCCACCGATGACGGTGTTCTCCGGGGACGCGACGACCGCGACGCTCACCCCCCGGACGTCCTGTTCCGCCAGCAGCCGTTCTACCTCGGCACGGCCGAGGGCGACCGAGGCCATCAGGCCCTGCCCCGCGGTCCGCAGGATCAGGCGCGACCGTCGGCAGATGACCCGTACTCCGTCCCGGACGCTCAGCGCTCCCGCGGCGACCGCGGCGGCGACCTCGCCCATGGAGTGGCCGATCACGGCCGCCGGTTCGACGCCGTGGGACCGCCACATCGCCGCCAGGCCCAACTGGATGGCGAAGATCACCGGCTGCACCCGGTCGAAGCCGGTCACCACCTCCGGACGGCACAGGGTTTCCCGCAGCGAGAAGCCGGACTCCTCTGCCACGAGCGGTTCGAGTTCGTCGATGACCCGGGTGAACTCCGGGTCGTGGTCCAGCAGGCGCCGGCACATGCCCGCCCACTGCGAGCCGTGCCCCGAGAAGACCCACACCACGCCCCGCCCGGCGTCCGGCACCGCCCTGCCGGTCGCCACCCCGGCCGAAGGCACCGTTCCGGCCGCCAGTTCCTCCAGCCGTGCCACCAGCTCCCGCCGCCCGGCGGCGACGACGGCGGCCCGTTCCCGGGCGGGCGAGCGCCGCACGGCCAGTGTGTGCGCCACATCGCCCAGCGGGACCTGTGACCCCTCACCCCTCAGCCACCGGGCCAGGCGGCCGGCCGCGGACCGCAGGGCCACGGGTGTGCCGGCGGACAGCGGGAACACGCGCGGCGCTTCGTCGCCCCGGGCCGGGCCGCACCCGTCGGACACCGGGAGACGGGGCGCGCGCCGGGCGGGAGAGGCCGTGGGAGCCTGTTCCAGCACGACGTGCACGTTGGTGCCGCTGATGCCGAAGGAGGACACCGCGGCCAGCCGGGCGCCGTCCCCGACCGGCCACTCGGTCGTGTCGGTGGGCACGAACAGCCGCGTGCCACTGGCGTCGATCTGCGGGTTCCACTCCCGGAAGTGCAGGCTGGCCGGCACCATGCCGTGGCGCAGGGAGGCGATGGCCTTCAGCAGACCCGCCACGCCCGACACCGGCTCGGTGTGGCCGATGTTCGTCTTCACCGACCCCAGCGCGCACCGGTCGCGGCCCTTGCCGTAGACCGCGGCCACCGCGGCGAACTCGATGGGGTCGCCCACCGCCGTGCCCGGGCCGTGCGCCTCCACCATCCCGACGTCACCGGCCTCGACCCCCGCGCGCTCCAGCGCCAGACGGTAGAGATCGATCTGCGCGGGCTCCGAGGGAGCGCTCAGCCGGGTGCCCCGCCCGTTCTGGTTGACCGCCGTGCCGCGCAGCACCGCCAGCACCCGGTCCCCCGCCCGTACCGCGTCCGAGAGGCGCTTGAGCACGACCACGCCGCAGCCCTCTCCGCGTACGTAGCCGTCGGCGGCGGCGTCGAAGGCGTGGCAGCGGCCGGTGGGGGAGAACACGCCCCACAGCGCCGGGGCGATGACCCCCTCCGGCCCCAGCGTCAGCATGCTGGCCCCGGCCAGCGCCACGTCCGACTCGCCCGTGCGCAGGCTCTGGCAGGCGGAGTGCACCGCGAGCAGCCCGGACGCGCAGGCGCTCTCCACGACCACCTGAGGGCCCCTGAGGTTGAGCATGAAGCCCACGCGGCCGGGGCCGATGCTGTCGAAACCGGTGTACATCGCGTAGGCGTCGACCTCTTCGAGAGGCCGCTGCACACGCAGCATGTAGTCCTTCTGGTAGATCCCGAAGAACATGCCCGTCGGTGTGCCCGACAGCCGCTGGGCCGGAATGCCGGCGTGCTCGATGGCCTCCCAGACCACTTCGGACAGCAACCGGTGCTCGGGATCCACCCAGGGCGCTTCCTGCGCGTTGATCCCGAAGAACTCCGGCTCGTAGGCGTACACGTCGTCGTCCAGGAAGCAGCCGTAGCGCAGCCGGGCCGCGACCTGGGCGGGAAGACCGGCCAGCTCCGCCTGCTCCCACCGCTCGGCGGGCACCTCCCGCACCGTCTCCCGGCGTGCCATCAACAGCCGCCAGAGCGAGGTGAGGGAGCGGACCTCCCCAGGGAGCCGACAGGCGGCCCCGACGACCGCGACGGGTTCGTCGTGAGCCGCTCCGGGCTCGTCGATGCCGGGTTGCACATGCATGGGCGGTCCGTCCTTCACCACGGGGAAACCGGGAGGCGGCCGGCTGCCGGCACGCGCTCCACAGCGCCTTCGGATCCATCTCGCGAGGCAGTGGTCATTTCGGCATGTGGCTCGGGGGTATGCCAAGGACGTATGCGCTGCGGCCGGTAGCGCGTCGGGGAACACCCGTGCCCCAACGCACCGGATTCAGCCGCTCGGCCGGGCTCTTGAACGATCACCGGTGTCGGAGAGCGGTGGTGAGGGCCGTGCCACCTTCCCCGCTGCCGTGGCCGCGCCGCAGAGCGCGGCCGCACAGCCGCCCCAGGGAGCGGTACCAGCGGTCCGGCAGGAAGACGGCGTCCGCGACGATCACCGTGGCGGAGAACAGGGGAAGGCCACCCGCAGCAGCACCGTCAGGTGGCAGACGGCGGAGACGGCGACGTGGAGGCCGGCGAGCAACTGGGTCAGTTCCGGCCAGGGCCGGAACAGACTCGCCCACGGCCGCGCTCGGCACCGGCCGGTCCGCTTCGGCGGCTGCCCATCCGGTCTGGGCGGACAACTGCCTGGCCAGGCCCGGGGCCCACGGTGAACCGCGCCCCCGGATCCGGTCGCGGTGCGGGAACTCGCGCAGCAGGAAGACGAGGTGGACCAGGCCGTATCCGATCCGCGGCACCGCCGCCGCGTACCAGAAGACCGGCCGCCCGGTCACCAGGGTGAAGAACGCGGCGATGCGGTCGGGCACCGACTGCGCCGCCGTACGTGCGCCGGTCCCGGCGCAGCCGCTCCGGCGCGTCTCCCTCCGGCGGGAGTCAGTGGCCTGCACCGGGCGATCGGGGGCAGGCGGATGGGGAGGAGGCACAGACATGATCCGTCCAGCCGACATCCGCGAGTGGCGCAATCACGACGTCGTCGACCCGAAGGGACACAAGATCGGCCGGCTCGAAGCGGTCTATGTCGACACCGCGACCGACGAACCGGCCATGGCCACCGTCCAGACCGGGCTGCCCACCCGGCACCGTCTGGTCTTCGTCCCCCTTGACGACGTGATCCTCGGACCCGGCTACGTCAGGACCGCGTACGACAGGAAGCTCGTGCGGAAAGCCCCGTCGGTCGGCACCGACGACGTATTGCCGGCCGAGGAGGAAGAAGCGATCTTCCAGTATTACGGCATGCCGTACCAGCCCGGCGCAGCGGGCGAACGCCAGCTCGCACGCCGCTGACCGCGTGCCGGCCTTCGACCAAGGAGACGTTTCCCGATGGCAGCCTTCTTCTTCCTGGCCCTGGTGGCCGTCATACTCGGGATCATCGGCGTCGTCGTGGAGGGGCTGGGCTACTTGCTGATCATCGGCATCGTGGTCCTCGTGGCCGCCCTCGTCCTCACCGCCGTGCGCTGGACGCGACACTCCCGCCGGCGACCCGTCCGCTGACCCGGCCCGGCGTCCGGCTCACCGTCCTGTCGTCCGGCTGTCCGCCGCGCAGGCGTGAGTCACGGCGTCCCGCGTCCGATCGCGTTCCTCGAGCCGGGGTTCATTCCCGGCCGGGCTCCCGGTCGGCGGGGCCGGTCCGGCGGCTGGACTCCAGCCACGAGTGGGCCGGTTCCGCCGCACGGGTGGTGTCCACGGTCAGCTCGAGCCGGGTGCCGCCCTCGTCGCCCGCGGGAAAGCTGCGCTGCTCGGTGGCGGCGAAGCAACGCCGGAGAACCTCCGCGACCCGCCGGGCGACCTCGGGTGACGCGGCGACGACGTGGACCTCGGCATGCCCGGCCGGGAGCGATTCCTGCGATTCCATACGACCTCGCTGTGCGACTGGACCAGAGCGCTGATCACTCTACTGCCTCGTCCGCTGCCGGGGGCCAGCCCTGGAGGCACCGGATGCCGCGTGTGACGCGGGGCAGCATCCGCCGGCCGGCGCACGGCCCGTTCGGGCGGTCCGAGGAGTACGCTGGAAATACCGAGGATTCTTCGAACACCGGTAACCGTGCCTGTGTCGTTTTCGGCGATCCAATACGCCGGGCCGGTCGCGATCGGCTCGGGGCAGGGCTCGCGTCATGACTGCGACCATCTCCCGCCCGACGACATCCGAAGGCGGGCCCTCCGCGCCCGCCGTGCGCCTCTCGCTCGCCCCCACCGGTTCCGCACCGGCCCTGCTGGACGGCGCCTGGTGGCCGCGCTCGCGCGACCTCGGCGCCGAACTGCCCGCCCTGGTGGCCGTGCTCGATCCGCTGTGGGGACGGATCACCCGGGTCACGGTGCAACCCACCCGGTGGCCGGTCGTGCCACGCAAGGTGCCCGTCGCCGGGCACGTGGTGAAGGTGGGCTGGTTCCTGGCCGAGCAGGACCCGCACGAGGTGCTGCTGCTCTCGTACCACGTGGGCCGCTGGAACCTGCTGGTGGTGCCGCCGCAGACACCTCCCGCCTCGGCCGAGTGGCTGATGGCCGCCGCCGGCGACCCGCAACGCACCGATTCCGGGAGCGCGTTGATGAAGCAGGCGGCGCGTCTGCGGGACGCCGCCGAGACCGAGCGAACCGTGGAAGCGGTCTGGGACTCCGAGGGAGGGCACGGCGATCCCGGTTCGGCCGCGCCCGCACGGAGCCGGGCGGTCACCGCCGCGCTGCCGTACCAGTCGCAGAGGGCGTGAGGACCATGGAGACCTTCGTGACGGTGATCGCGTTGCTGGCGTTGATCGCTCTGGGCGCGTTCCTCATCCACCGGCTCAACTCGCAGCGCGGCGACCGCATCACCGCCTTCCACTACGGCCGCACGGGCTCCGTCGCCCAAGGCCCGGCGCCGCCGGCCGGGCGGAAGGCCCGTGACGGGGCGTCCGGAACGGGCGGCACCGGCGGACGCCGGGACCACCGCGACGGCGGACGCGGACGGCTGCGTCCGCGACGCCGCACCCGCAAGGGCCCGGCGTAAGCCCGGCCGGTCCCGCCGCGCCTCCGGGCGACAGACGCCACCGCTCCCGGTGCCCCGGCGCGCCCCAGGGCGGCCGATCCGCACCGCTACCCCCGCCGTCACGGCGGTGGGGGCCCGGCAATGCCTGCCGCGCGGAGTCTCCGACCCTCCGAGGAGGAGCCATGCCCCCTCCCCAGCTGAACGTCCACCGCCAAGACCGTGGCCCGCGGGCTCTCTTCACCCTCGTGGGGGAGATCGATCTTGCCACGGTCCCGCTGCTGCGCACCTCGCTGGCGCAGTGTTTCCACGACGGCACCCGGACCGTCGACGTCGACCTCACGGCCGTCACCTTCTGTGACGTCAGCGGGCTGAACGTCTTCCTCGCGGCCTCGGAACTCTCCAAGGAGGCCGGGATGATCCTGCGCCTGCACCGGCCGCCGCAGTCGCTGGCCCGGGTCGTCGAGGTCACCGACTCCGGCTTCCTGATTCATTCCCGCCGGCCCGCCGGCCCGCCGGTGCGCCGGGCTCCCACGGCCCCGGGCGGTGCGCTGTGAGCCGCCCGTCCGGACCGCGGCCGCGAGATGAGGGACGCGGACCCGCCCCGGCGCACGCCGTACGCCTGCGCCGCCTGGACCGCTGGCAGACCGAGACCCTCCGGGAGGACCTGGCCGATCTGTACGTGGAATCCTCCCGGGCGCGACCCGGTGCCGAGTACCGGGGCAGGGAGGAGTTCCTCCGCAGGCTCACCGCAGCCGTCCGGCGGCCGGGGTTCGCCCTGCTGATCGCGGAGGACACGGCCTTCGCCGGGTGCGCCTACGGCTTCCCCGTAGGGCGGGACGGGACGTGGTGGCGGGGGTTCGAAGGGACCCTCCCGCAGGGCGTCGGGCAACTCACCGCGTCCGGACATGTCTTCGCGGTCACGGAAACCCTGGTGCACCCGTACACGGAGCAGCAGGACGCCGTGGCCCGCAGGCTCCAGGAGCGGCTGCTCGCCGATCACCACGCCTCGCTCGGGGCGACGCTGGTGAGCGAGGCCGACCCGGTGGCCCTCGACGCCTTCCGGTCCCGGGGCTGGCAGGACGTCGGGCGGGTCCTGAGGTCGCCGGACCCGTCGGCACTCCGGCCGCCGGCCCCCGTGCCGCTGCGGGCCCTGATCCTCGACCTCGGACCGCGTACCGCCGCCCGTCCGCACGGGCTCGCGCACGAGAACCGCACCCAGCGGCACCGTTGACGGCGGCGGTCACGACGACGCCACCGACGCCACTTCGCAACAGGCCCTCAGACGTGCGCGGGCCTGTTCCGCAGGGGTGCTCCTGCCCGGTGGAGGCTGGTGAGCGCCTGGCGGTAGGAGGCGATCAGCCCGGTCTCCACGTAGTCCACGCCCAGTTCCGCACAGTGGTGCCGGACGAGGGCCCGGGCCTTGCGCAGGTTGGGGCTGGGCATGCTGGGGAACAGGTGGTGTTCGATCTGGTGGTTCAGCCCGCCCAGCGCGATGTCGGTGAACCAGCCGCCGGTCACGTTGCGTGAGGTGAGCACCTGGCGGCGGAGGAAGTCCGGACGGTCGCCCTTGATCATCGGCATGCCCTTGTGGTTGGGGGCGAAGAGGGCTCCGAGATAGAGGCCGAACAGACCCTGGTGGACGGCGATGAAGGCGATCGCCATGCCGAGCGGCAGGACCCAGAACAGGGCGGTCAGGTAGACCGCGCAGTGCGCGAACAGCAGGGCGCCGTCGAGCGTCCGGTGCTTGAGCGAGCGGTTGGCCAGCGCCCTCCCGCTGGAGACGTGCAGGTTGAAACCCTCCAGCGTCAGGAGCGGGAAGAACAGGAAGGCCTGCCGGCGGCCGATCAGGCGGGGGAGTCCCGTCGCCGCCCGGGCCTGGTCCTGGGACCAGATCAGCAGGTCGGGATCGACGTCGGGGTCGAGGTCCTCGTTGTTGGGGTTGGCGTGGTGACGGGTGTGCTTGTCCTGCCACCAGCCGTACCCCATGCCGATGCCGGCTCCGGCGATCCGTCCGGCCGTCTCGCTCGCCCGGCGCCGGCGGAACACCTGGCGGTGGGCCACGTCATGGGCGACCAGGGCGACCTGTCCGAAGGCGATGGCCAGGAAGGCGGCGACCGCCAGTGTCCACCAACTGGCGCCGACGAGTGCGAAGGCGGCCCAGCCGCCGAGGTAGAGCACCGCCACCGCGGTGATCCGGAGGGTGTAGTAGCCGGGGCGGCGGGCCAGCAGTCCGGCATCCGCGATCTTCCTCGACAACCGTGCGAAGTCACTGCCGGTGGCCTGCGAGCGCGCGGGGTGGACGGGGGAACTGGTCATGATGACGAGGCTCTCAGATAGATGGTCAGGTGGCCGGGAGCCGCTGGAACCGGCCGCGTGCGGGAGGTGCTTCCTCCATCGGTGCATCCTCCACCGGTGCAAGTCCTCCACCGGTGCGAGCGTCTGGCGGGACTGTGAAGGAAGGCACCGGCCGCACCGTCGGCCGACGGTTGCGCAAGCCCACTCAGGGGTGGGTTCCCCGCCGGGCACGCCTCACACCGTCCCGTGGAGTGCGTGGCGATTCCGCGGCCCGTCGAGTGCCGGGGCCGGTCCTCACCCGGTGCCGGGGTGCGCCTCCGTGTCCAGGGAGGCGATGCGGCGGAGGACGGTGACGGCCAGTTCCCGTTCGCTCGCGGGGAGTGAGTCGAGGAGCCGCTCGTTGATCTCCTCCGCCGGCGCGATCAACGACTCGAGCAGCTCGGCGCCTTCGTCGGTGAGACTCAGCAGGGTGCGCCTGCGGTCCTCCTCGTCCCGCACCTGGGCCACATAGTTCTGATCGGTGAGACGGCGGAGCATCTGGTTGACGGTCGAGCGGTCCAGCGAGGTGAGGCGGGCCAGCGTGCGCTGGTCGATGCCGGGGTCCCGGCCGAGGGCGTTGAGGACGGCGAACTGCTGGGAGGTGATCTCCCGGGACACGTGCCGGGACCAGAGGGCGGTGTGCACCTGTTCCGCACGCCGGATCAGGTGCCCGACGTAGTTGTGCAGTTCCAGTGCGCGCGCCACAGTGGTCCGTCCGTCCGTCGCCGAGGTGGTGCCGGGCCGGGAGCCGCCGGCTCGCCTGGGAGTCTACGAGCCCCCGGCACCACCTCGCGGGCGGCTGCGGCGTCAGCGGCCGCGGCGCCCGGGACGCCGCGCGTAGGGGGTGGCCCGGGAGCCGTCGACGCCCACCTCCAGACGGCCGACCTTCTCGATCTCCAGGACGACGCGGTCCCCGTGGGCGAGAGGCCCGACTCCGGCCGGCGTGCCGGTGGCGATCACGTCGCCGGGGTGCAGGGTCATGACGGAGGAGGTGTAGGCGATCAGCTCGCGGACGCCGAAGATCAGGTCGGCGGTGCTGGTGCGCTGCCGGGTGCTGCCGCCCACGTCGCAGCGCAGGCCGAGGGAGTCCGGGTCCGGGATCTCGTCGGCGGTCACGATCCACGGCCCGATGGGGGTGAACGTGTCGAAGGACTTGCGGGTGGAGCGGTCCTCGCCGGAACGGACGGTGATGTCCAGCACGCACGTGTAGCCGAAGACGTGGTCCAGCGCGTCGTCCGGGCCGACGTGCGAGGCGGTGCGGCCGATGACGACGCCCAGCTCGCCCTCCTGGTCGGTGCGCTTGTCGCTGTAGGGCAGGACGATGTCCTGGCCCGGGCCGATGACGGAGGAGCTGGCCTTGAGGAACACGCCGAGGTCGGCGACGGAGGTGGTGTACTTCATCTCGGCCTTGTGGTCGAGGTAGTTGACCGGCGCACCGATGATCTTGCCCGGTCGGGGCAGCGGGGCCTCGAGGACCGCCTCGGCGAGCGGGAGGCGTGCGCGGCCGGTGAGGTCGACCCGGGTCGCCGCACCGCCGAGGGCGGCGGTCTCGATGTGCCGGTGCAGCGCGCCTGCCGCACCGGGGGCGTCGGATCCGGCGAGCTGATCGGTCACGTCGACGAGGTCGTCGCCGTCGACGAGTCCGAGTCGCCCCTTGTCGAACAGGGCCAGGCGCATCGTGGCCTCCTTGGGTGGTGTCGGGTGGGTGGCGGATCAGACGCCCGGGTCGGCGTCTTCCGTGCGGTAGAGGCCGAGGGAGCGCATCACGGGCTCGTCGCTGTAGGAGAACAGGACCGCGTCGTTCGAGGCGGACGTGTTGACGTGCCGGTAGGAGGCCCAGCCGGGGACGGCGAAGGTGTCCTTCTCGGACCACTCCAGCCGCCGGCCGTCCACGATCGTGGCCCCTTCGCCGCCAACGACGCTGAAGACGGTGGAGGCCGTGTGGCGGCGGCCGGATCCCCGGAAACCGGGGCGCAGGCGCTGGACGCGGCAGCCGATGGTGGGCATGACGGGGCCGCCCGTCCAGGGGTTGGTGTACTCCAGGACGATGCCGTCGACGTGGCTGCCCTCGGCGGTGTCGGCGATCGCGTCCAGCGCCCGCCGGGTCTCCTGCCAGGAGTACCGGGTGACGGGGGAGTGGGGCCCGTCCTGCGCGAGCCATACGGGGGTGAGGCGGCCGTGCAGGAACTGCCTGCTGCCCGCGTCGTCGGGGCGGGTGACGGGCTGGAGCCGCTGCGGGTACCGCTCGTAGAAGCCGGCTTCGAGTGCGTTGACCAGCGGGTAGTCGAGGGCGTCGAGCCAGATCATCGGCGCGTCGCCCTGGTGCGTGTGGTCGTGCCAGTGCCAGCCGGGGGTGAGCAGCAGGTCGCCGGGGGACATGAAGACGCGTTCGCCGTCGACGGTCGTCCACGCGCCGTCGCCTTCCAGGATGAAGCGGAAGGCGTTGGAGGTGTGCCGGTGGGCCTGCGCGGTCTCGCCGGGCAGGATGATCTGGAGTCCGGCGTAGAGGGTGTTGACGGTGGCCGGGGGATCGGTCAGGCCCGGATTGACGAGCATGAGGACCCGGCGTTCGGCCTCCTCCAGGGAGAGCGTCCCGGAGAAGTGCAGCAGATGCGGGCGGAGTTCCCGCCAGCTCCAGCGGTAGGGCACGGCGCGGCTCTTCGGCTCGGCGGGGAACAGGTTGCCGTGGAACCGCCACAGCGGGGCGGCTCCCAGCCCCTCCAGGGCCTTGTAGGAGAGTTCGTCGGTCGTCGTCATGCAGAGTCCTCCTGCGGTCGCTGGTTCACGGGGCGGTCACGGGGGCCGGGCCCGGCACCGGGGCCGGGTCCCAAGTGGGGGGTCCACACCCAGGAGATGTCGTCGAAGTCCTCGGCCGTGCGGGACGAGAGCAGCATGTTGCGCAGCGTGGCGCCCATGCCCTCCAGGTGACAGATCTCGCCGAACCGGCGGGCGTTGGTCTGGACGCGCGCCGCCCGGTCGCGCCGCCAGCCGGCGTACGCGGCGAAGGCGTCCGCGGGGTCGGTGGCGCCGGCGAGTGCCCGACCGAGCGCCACGGCGTCCTCCAGCGCCTGGCAGGCGCCCTGGGCGAGGTACTGGAGCATCGGGTGGGCGGCGTCGCCGAGCAGCACGATGCGGCCGTGCACCCAGTCGTCCGTGGGCGGGCGGTCGTACAGGGGCCAGCGCCGGTCGCGCGAGACCAGGGGCAGGGCGTCGCGGACGGCCGGGCAGGCGCCGGCGAAGCGTTCCTCCAGCTCCGCCTCGGTGCCCCAGTCGTCGGAGTCCGGCGTGTAGTGGTCGCTCTCGAACACGGCGACCTGGTTGTACAGCTCCCCGCGCCGCACCGGGTACTGCACGAGGTGCATGCGCGGTCCCGCCCACACCATCACCGCGTCGGAGGCGGCGTGGTGCGACATGCGTCCGGTCATCCGCTCGGCGGGCAGAGCCCCGCGGAACGCCACGTAGCGCGAGCAGACCGGATCCCCGTCGCCGACCAGGGCCCGGCGCAGCCGTGAGTGCAGGCCGTCCGCGGCCACGACCGCGTCGGCGGTCAGCTCCTCGACCGGCTCGGCGAAGCGCAGCCGTACGCCGGTGGTGTCCTGTTCGGCGTCCGTGACGGTGTGACCGGTGCGCAGGGTGATGGCGGGGTGCTCCCGGCAGGCGGCCAGGAGCGCGGCGTGCAGGTCCGTGCGATGCGTGACCAGGTACGGGTGCCCGAAGCGCTCCCGGTAGGCCGCGCCGCGCAGGTCCAGGGCGGTGACCTGGTCCCCCGTCAGGGCGTCCATCATGACGAGCCGCGGCGGTGCCACCGCCGTGCGCTGCACGGCGGAGAGCACGCCCAGTTCCTCCAGGGCCAGTGAGGCGTTCGGGGCCAGCTGGAGGCCGGCGCCGATCTCACCGAACCGGGCGGCTCGTTCCACGAGGGTCACCCGGTGGCCGGCGCGGGCGGTGGCCAGCGTCGCGGCCAGTCCGCCGATTCCGCCGCCGACGACGGCGAGGCGGAGCGGTCTGGTGGTCACGGGCATGGGGCCTCCTGGGAGTCGGCGGGAGGGGCAGGGGGGTGGTGACCGAGGAGAGGGGAGCGGTCGCGTCCCGGTGGGTGATGCGATCCGACTGATCCGTACACCAATCATTTGTGTACAGATCATGTGGCCGGGGTGTTCCCTGGTGTCAACGGATTCGACGCGAGCCTCTTGGGATGCAGGCCGCCGTTCACGGCCGCTCCCGGCCGCGGCGGCGGCCGGCCGGCAGCGGCACCGGCGCGGCGCCGGGGACGACGGTGTTGGTGAGCGTGCCGATGCCCTGGACCGTGAGCGAGACCGTGTCGCCGGGCTTCAGCGGCGGCGGGGTCCGCTCACCGCGCCGGCCCCACAGCTCGGCGAGGCAGCCGCCGTTGCCGCAGGTGCCGGAGCCGAGCACGTCACCGGGGACGACGCGGGTGCCCCGGGAGGCGTAGGCCGTCATCTCCTCGAACGTCCAGCTCATGTTGGACAGCAGGTCCCTGCCGACCGTCACGCCGTTGACCTCCGCCGTCAGCGCCAGTCGCAGGAAGCCGTCGGCGTCCCGGTACGGCTCCAGTTCGTCGGCGGTGACGAAGTACGGGCCGAGGGTGGTGGCCGTGTCCTTGCCCTTGCACGGGCCGAGGCCGACCTGCATCTCGGCGGACTGGAGGTCGCGTGCGGACCAGTCGTTGAAGACGGTGTATCCGGCGATGTGGTCGCGGGCCTGCTCGGGGGTGAGGTCGCGGCCCTCGCGACCGACGACGGCGGCGACTTCCAGTTCGAAGTCGAGCACGGTGGAGCCGGGCGGCATCGGGATGCCGTCGCCGGGGCCGTGGATCGCGTGCGGGTTGGTGAAGTAGAAGGTGGGTGCCGCGTACCACTGCTCGGGCACGCCGGATACGCCGTCCACGGACCGCCGTACGCCCTCGACGTGCTCCTCGAAGGCGACGAAGTCCCGCACCGAAGCCGGCCGGAGGGGAGGCAGCAGCCGAACCCGGGAGACGTGCGGGCCGGGCGGTACGTCGAGGGCCGCCGCGCCCGCGTCGAGCAGTCCCGGCAGGCCGTCGGCCTCCGTGAGCAGGCCGCTGAGGGAGGTCACGCCGGGCAGCGGGTAGAGGGTGCCGTCCTCCTCGACGACGGCCACCCGCGGTCGGTGGCGGTGCTCGTACGTGGCGAAACGCATGGTGCGACTCCTGGGGCCGGGGCCGGGGGCGCGGCGCATGCGTCAGGGCGGTTGACAGGGCGCGCCGCGCCCCCGGAGCAGGGGAGAGGGGGGATCAGACCGGCGGGGCGACGAACACGCCGCGGTCGGGGTCGTTGAAGGACTCCTTGGCGACCAGTTCGTTCATCGGGTTGGCGGTGCCCCACTGGTCGGTGACCTCGGGCTGGGAGAAGTCGTACACGTGGGGATGCCAGGTGTCCTCGTCCAGGCACTCCAGCTCGGTCGTGTACTCGACCGTGTTGCCGTGCGGGTCGAGGAAGTACGTGAAGGTGTTGTCCCCGGCCATGTGCCGTCCCGGGCCCCAGATCTTCCGGAACCCGGCCCGCATCACCCGGCCGGAGCCGCGCATGTACTCGTCGATGCCGCGCATCTCGAAGGAGACGTGGTGCAGGGACGTGTGCGGTCCCTTCGCCAGGGCCATGGAGTGGTGCTGGTTGCTGATCCGCATGAAGTGCATGACCTCGCCCATGTGCGGCGAGCTGAGCGTGTCGGAGAGACGGAAGCCGAGGTGGCGCTCGTACCACTCGCGCGTGCGGTTCAGGTCGGGGGAGTTGAGGACCACGTGGCTCAGCTTGACCGGGATCGACTCCTTCTCCTCGATCCTGCGGTGCCGCCGCACCTCGACGTCGGCGGAGACCTCGACGGTGCGGCCGTCGACGTCGAAGAAGCGGAAGCCGTAACCGCCGCCGGGGGTGCCGACCTTCCCCGGCCGGGTGATCAACCGCACGCCCCCGGCCAGCAGCCGCTCGGCGAGGGTGTCCACGTCGGCCGCGTTCGCGGCGCCGTAGGAGACGAGGTCGAGGCGCTTCTCCTCGGCCTTGCGGAGCCGGACCACGTACTGCTCCGGGGAGCCCTCGGCGGCCAGGAAGGAGAGGCCGGAGTCCTCGGCGACCTTGGTCAGGCCCCAGACGCCGGCGTAGAAGTCGAGCTGCTTGTCGTAGTCGGGCACGGCCAGGTCGACGTGCCGCAGGTGGGTGAGCAGACGTGCGCTCATGGTGTCGGTCCTTCCTTCAGGAGAGCGGAGGCGTTGCCGCCGCGCACGGCGTCGAAGTCGGCCTCGGGCAGACGCGCGGCGCGCAGCGCTCCGACCGGGTCCTCGGTGCCCATGTCGAACGGGAAGTCCGAGCCGAGCAGGACCCGGTCGGCACCGGCGACGCGGACCAGCTCGCGCAGGACGTGCGGGTCGTGGACGAGGGAGTCGAAGTAGAGCCGCCGCAGGTAGCTGCTGGGCCGGTGGGCGCAGCCGGCGCCCGCGTCCGAACGGGCCGACCAGGCGTGGTCGGAGCGGCCGATGTGGGTCGGCAGGTAGCCGCCGCCGTGCGCCGCGACCAGCGTCAGCCCCGGGTGGCGGTCCAGGACCCCGGAGAAGATCAGATGGGAGAGGGCGACGGCGTTCTCCGCGGGCTGGCCGACGGTGTTGGACAGGTACCACCGGTCCAGGCGCTCGTCGAGGGTGCAGCCGAAGGGGTGCAGGAAGACGATCGCGCCGGTCTCCTCGGCCCGCGACCAGAAGGGTTCGTACGCCGGATCGGACAGTTCCCGCCCCGGGGCGTGGCTGGAGATCTCCACACCGGCCAGCCCCTGGTCGAGGGCGTGGTCGAGGGCGCGGACCAGGAGGCCCGGGTGCTGGAGCGGTACCAGCCCGAGGCCGCGGAGCCGGTCGGGGGCGGCCGAACAGTGCGCGGCCGTCGCCTCGGCGGCGAGCCGGTACAGCTTCTCGGCCGTCTCCGCGTCCGCCCAGTAGTGGTAGTGCGACGGAGAGGGGCTGACCAGTTGCACGTCCACGCCCTGGGCGTCCATCGCCGCCAGCCGCACGGCGGGATCGGTCAGCCTCGGTATGCGCTCGCGGACCATGGGACCGCTGACGGCGAGGGCCCCGGGGCCGTTGCGCCGGGCGTCCAGCTCCCGGGCCGCGTCGTGGCCGGGCAGGCCGGCGACCAGGGCATCGACCTCGGGCAGCAGGACGTGGGCGTGCACGTCGACGGTGGGGGAGCGGCGCGCGCCGGTGCTCGCCGAGGCGTCGCGGCCGGGCGACGGGCGGGCGGTCACGGCAGTTCCCGGAGCATCGTCATGGTGCGGGCCATCAGACCCGGCACGTCGGCGTCGCGGACACCGTCGAGCTGCCACTGACCGATCTGCACGGACGCGTCCACGACGGGCCGGACCCGGCCGATCCGCCGCTCGTAGTACACCTGGAACAGCGCGTCGTCCCAGCTCCCGGCCTCGGCCAGCAGCCGCGCGAGGACCCACGCGTCCTCCAGGGACAGGGCGGCGCCCTGCGCCAGGGTGGGCGGGCAGCAGTGGGCGGCGTCGCCGACCAGCACGACCCGGCCGCGGTGCCAGGAGCCCTCGACGAGCATCCGGTCGAACCAGGTGTAGTTGACCTTCGCCGGGTCGGTGATGTGGGCGGTGATCTCCGGCCAGAAGCCGCCGTAGGCGGAGGCCAGGCGGCCCATCTCCTCGGCGTACCTCTCCGGCGGGATCGAGGCGCGGTCGCGGTGGGGCTCGACGACGTAGGCGTAGAGGGTGGTGTCGCTGGTGGGGCAGTAGCCGGCGATGTGGGCCGGGCCGCCGTAGGCGAGGTCGGTGCGGGTCACACCGGCCGGTCGCGGAGCCGCGACGCGCCAGATGGCCATGCCGGTCGGCTCCGGCTTGGCGGTGATGCCGATGGCCGCGCGGGTCGTGGAGCCCAGGCCGTCGGCGGCGATCACCAGGTCGTAGCGGCCCTCGGTGCCGTCGGAGAACCGTACGGACACGCCGTCCCCGTCCTGGTCGAGGGTCTCGGCGGTGGTGCCCAGCCGTACGGTGGCGCCGCCGGCGCGGACGGCGTCGATCAGGATCCGCTGGAGCTGGGGGCGCTGCATGCCGACCGTGGCGGGCAGGTCGTCGCCGCCGGTGCGCAGATCGCGCTGGACGTGCAGGACGGTGCCGTCGGGGGCGGTGATGCCGACGGAACCGAAGCCGAAGCCGGACGCCCTGACCTGCTCCCACACGCCCAGTTCACGCAGGACGCGCAGCGCGTTGCCCTGGAGGGTGATGCCGGAGCCGGCGGTGGCGTTCCAGTCGTCCTTGGCCTCGATCAGGTCCACGGTGATTCCGGCGCGGCGCAGCAGGACCGTGACGGCGCTGCCGGCCGCGCCTCCGCCGATCACCAGGACCGTACGGGCTGTGCTCATGGGGAACTCCTTCGTTCCGCCGCTTACTTGACGGCGATCGGGTTGACGGGGGAGCCGACCGCGCCGGTGATGGGCAGGGGAGCGGCGGTGAGCCAGAACTCGTACACTCCGTCGGCCGCGCAGTCCTCGCCCAGCGCCTCCAGGTCCCACATCTCGCCGATCAGCAGGCCGATGTGCGGGATGGCGACCTGGTGCAGCGGCTGGAAGGCGTGCTCGAACTCGTTGGGCCGCACCTCGAAGCCCCAGGTGTCGGTGGCGATGGCGGCGATCTCGGTGCCGTGCAGCCAGCCGGCGGTGGTGAAGGACAGGCCGGGCGCCGGGCCCCCCGCGTAGTCGCCCCACCCTCCCCCGCCGCCTTCCGCGTGGGGGGACCGCCGTCGGCGGACCCGGGCGAGCTGACCGGTGCGGACCAGGACGAGGTCGCCGCGGCCGACGGTCACTCGGTGGGCCTCGGCGGTCGCCGCCAGGTGCTCCTCGGTGACGGCGAACCCGTCGGGCAGCTCCCCGTCCTCGCCGATCACCCGGCCGACGTCCAGCAGCACCCCGCGCCCGGCGACGTGCGGCGCCATGTGCTCGATGCCGGTGACCAGGTCGCCCTCGGAGGTGACGACCCGCTCCGCCGGGCGCCCGTTCCACGCCTTGCCGTGGTCGAAGATGTGCCCGAGTCCGTCCCACTGGGTGGAGCACTGCAGCGGCATCGTGATCACGTCGTCGGCGCCGCCGATGCCGTGCGGGAAGCCCTGGTTGCCGAGGGCGGCGTCGGTGCCGGTGTCCAGCATGGTGTGCACCGGGTTGGTGCGCCGCCGCCAGCCCTTCTGCGGGCCGTTCATGTCGAACCGCTGCGACAGCGAGAAGCTGACGCCCCGCCGGACGAGGGCCGCGCCCTCGCGGCGCTTGGCCTCGTCGAGGAAGTTGAGGGTGCCCAGGACGTCGTCCGCGCCCCAACGGCCCCAGTTGGAGCAGGCCTTGGCCGCTCGGGCGATCGAGCCCTCGGGGTCGTGGCGGTCGAGGCTCATGACGCGGCCTCCGCGACACACCGGGTGCGCTGGGCGCCGAGGCCGGTGATGGAGCCGTCCATCACGTCGCCGTCGCGCAGCAGCCGGCCCCAGTGCATGCCGTTGCCGGCCGGGGAGCCGGTGAGCACCAGGTCGCCGGGGAGGAGGCGGGCGGTCTGCGAGGCGTAGGACACCATCCGCGCCACGCCGAAGATCATGTCCTCGGTGGACTCGTCCTGCATGGTCTCGCCGTTCAGCTTCAGCGTCACCCGCAGGCCGCCGGTGTCGGCGAGGGACGAGGCGGGCACGATCCACGGGCCGAGCGGGGTGAAGCCGGGGGCGTTCTTGCTGCGCAGCCAGTCGGTGCCGATCTGCGGCATGTCCCGGCGGAACACGGTCGCCCGGTCGGTCAGGTCGTTGGCGATCGTGTACCCGGCGACGTACTCCGGGGCCTCCTCGACGGACACCCGGTGGGCGGGCCGGCCGATCACGGCGGCCAGCTCCAGCTCCCAGTCCGGCTTCCCGGCCCACGCGGGCAGCACCACGTCGTCGTACGGGCCCGTGATCGCGCTCGGCAGGCCGATGAAGACGTACGGCAGATCCTCGGCCGCCCGGCGGTCCATGATCTCGGCGGCCTCGGCGCGCCGCGCCTCCTCGGGCCGGTCGTCGCCCGGAGCGCGGTGGGCCACGTGCAGGTCGATCACGTGCTGCCGGTAGTTGGCGCCCGACTGGAAGACCTGGCGCGGCTCGACCGGAGCGTGCACCCGGAAGTTTGCGAGCGGCCGGCGGTCCGGACCGCTCCCGCCGGCCAGCGCCGCGAGCCGCGCCGCGGCCGTGTCCCAGACGTCCAGGATCCGCCGGACGGTCAACCGCTCGTCCTGGAAGGGGACCCGGAGGTCGAGCACGCGCCCGTCCGGCGTGACGAGGGCGGGGAAGGCCGGCCCGTCCGGGGCCGAGAGGGTGGCGAGGGCGAAGGGCCCGGCGAAGAGCGCGGACGCGGGTTCAGGTTTCACGGACATGTCCTCCTGATGGCGGTGCGACTAATCTGGACCCGCCACCCGCGATCAGGGAAATAGATTGTGTGGATGATCGGCATCCATGCGCTTTATTCACTCCTGGCCGACGCCTTGCAGCAAGGGGAAGTCCCGTGAACCTGGCCCGCCTCGACCTCAACCTCGTCGTCGCCCTGCGCGCCCTGCTGGAGGAACGCAACGTGACCCGCGCGGGGCAGCGGGTCGGGCTCAGCCAGCCGGCGATGAGCGCGGCCCTGGCCCGGCTGCGCCGGCACTTCGACGACGAGCTGCTCGCCCGCGTCGGCGGCCACTACGAACTCACCGCCCTCGGGCAGGTCCTCCTGGACCGCACCGCGACCGCCTACGACGTCCTGGAGCGCCTCTTCGCCAGCCAGGCCGACTTCGACCCCGCCGTGGAGAGCCGTGAGTTCCGGCTGATCGCCTCCGACTACGCCGTCGCCGTGTTCGGCGCCGAGCTCGCCCGCGTCGTGCACGAGGAGGCCCCCGGCATCCGGCTCCGCTTCGCCCAGACCCCGACCACCGTGGTGGAGGACACCGCCACCCTGCTCAGCGCCACCGACGGCCTGCTCATGCCGCACGGCGTCATCAGCGACTTCCCCGCCACCGAGCTGTACGACGACCGCTGGGTCTTCCTCGTCGCCGACGGCCACCCCAGCGTCGACGACCGCCTCACCCGCCACGACCTCGCCCGGCTGCCGTGGGTCACCTACCAGCGCACCTACGACGCGCCGGCCGTGCGCCAGCTGGGCATGCTCGGCATCGAACCCCGCGTGGAGGTGTCCGTCGACAGCTTCCAGCTGCTGCCGCTGCTGGTGGCGGGCACCCGGCGCATCGCCCTGGTCCAGGCCCGCCTCGCCCGGCTGGTCCAGCCGCTCGCGGCCGTGCGCGTGGTGGAGCCGCCGTACGAGGCCGTGCCGCTGCAGGAGGCCCTGTGGTGGCATCCGGTGCACACCCACGACGCGGCGCACATCTGGCTGCGGGAGACGGCCGCCCGGGTCGGCAGGCGCATGGCGCCCGTTCCGGCGGACTGAGCCGGGTCCGCGTTCCGGAGTGCTGAGCCGGGTCCGCGTTCCGGCGGACTGACCCTCCGTGCCCGGTCGCCCGCGGGTATCGATCCGCTGGATCGACGGCATCCGGAACTCGGATCGCGCCAAGGGTGGGCAGGCCGGCACCCGGGCCGCATAGTCGTGGCACATCACGCGCCCGCGTGTCGCGGTCCCCGACATCCGGACCCGTGCGCTCCGGGGCGCCATCCTGCCGCCGCGCCCCGGAGTGCCGCCATGCCCGTTCCCGCCGCCCCGCCCGCCCGTGACCACGGGGGCGCCTCCGCCGTGCAGGGCAGGCTGCCCGCCGTGCTGCTGATGGCCGGCAGCTGCCTGCCCGTCCTCGGCGCGGTGCTGCTCGCTCCCGTCCTGCCCCGGATGCAGGAGCACTTCGGGGCCGTGCCCGGCAACGCGGCGCTGGTCCCGCTGGTGCTGACCGTCCCGGCGCTGTCCCTGGCGCTGCTCGCCCCGTTCGCGGGTGTGGTCGTCGACCGGCTCGGCCGCAAGCGGCTGCTGATCGCGGCGACGGTCCTGTACGCGCTGTTCGGCACCGCGCCGCTGTGGCTGGACTCGCTGCACGCCATCGTGGTGAGCCGCGTGCTGGTGGGCGTCGCCGAGGCGGCGATCATGACCTGCTGCACCACACTGATCGGCGACTACTACACCGGCCGGGTCCGCGACCGCTACCTCGCACTGCAGACGATGTGCGCCGCGGCGTCCGCCACGGTCTTCTTCGTCCTCGGCGGTGCCCTCGGGGCCGCGGGCTGGCGCGCGCCGTTCTGGCTGTACGCGGTCGGCCTGCTGCTCGCCCCGGCGATGGCGCGGCTGCTGCCCGCCCCCGCTCCCGCCCCGGCGCCCGCGGCCTGGCACGAGCACGGCGACGGCGAACGGACCCGGGGCGGCGCGAGACCCTTCCCCGTGCGCAGGATGGCCGGTATCTGCCTGCTGACCGTGTTCGGCGCGATCGTCTTCTACACCGTGCCCGTGGAGATGTCCTACCTCCTGGACGATCTGGGCGTGGCGTCCACCGGTGTGATCGGCCTGGTCACGGCGATCGCCAGCGCCGCCACCGTGCTCGGCTCGGCTCTCTTCACCCGGCTCACCGACCGGCCGCGGCGCAGGCTGCCCGCCCTCTTCCTGCTGTGCGGAGGCGGTTTCCTCGTCATGGGCACCGCCGACGGCCTGCCCCTGCTGATCGCGGGAGCCGTGCTGAACTGCGTCGGTACGGGGCTGCTGCTGCCGTCGCTGCTGACGCTGGCGATGTCCCGCCTCGACTTCGCCGACCGGGGACGCGGTACCGGGCTGTGGACGGCGGCCTTCTTCCTCGGCGAGTTCGTCTGCCCGCTGGTCCTGCTCGGCGGCAAGGGCGCCCTGGGCGACCTGGCCTCGGCCGTCGGCGCGCTCGGCCTGGTCACCCTGCTGGTCGCGGCCGTCCTGCTGCCGCTGACCCGCCGTGCGCCGCGGATCCTCGCCCACCATGCCCCCGAACAGCCCTGACCGGCCCGGGTCACTCCGGCCCGGGTCACTCCCGCCGGGGTCACCGCGCCGGTGCCCCCGTGACCGACCGGCGCACCACCAGCTCCGGCGGCAGCACGACGGGGACGTGCTCGGTGAAGGCGTGTCCGGCGCCGGCGTGCTCGGCGGTCTAACGGCCTCCCGGTGCGGCGGTGCTGCCGCGCACCACCAGCCGGGGCGTCATCGTGGTCCGCATCGCCCGGTCGCGCCGGCCCTCCACGCGCTCGATGAGCAGGCGGGCGGCGGCGCAGCCCATGGTGTGTCCCGCCTGGTCGACGCTGGTGAGCTGGACGGGGGCGAGGGCGGCCAGCGCGGTGTTGTTGTAGCCGACCAGCGAGAGGTCGTCCGGGATGCGCAGGCCGAGCTCGTGGGCGGCGCGGTAGATGCCCAGGGCGGCGACGTCGGCGCCGGTCATGACGGCGGTCGGCGGCCGCTCGGCCGTCAGCAGGGTCATGCCCGCCTTGAAGCCGCCGTCGTCGGAGTAGGCGGCGTGCTGCACGCGCGCGTGCTCCGCGATGCCGTGCCGTTCCATGGCCTCCAGATAGCCGTCGGTCAGCACGATCTCCGGCGTGCGTCTCCACCGGTTGGCCTTCGTGCCGGGTGCCGAGACCAGGGCGATGTCACGGTGGCCGAGCGAGACGAGATGGTCGACGACCAGGCCGGCGCCGACGTCGTCGGCGTCCACGACCGAGTCGTGGCCGTCCGCGGTGTCGTGATGGCCGATGACCACGGTCGGCGTCGTGGCGGCCGTGGTGAGGATCTCGTCGCGCGCGGTTCCCGGCGCGATCAGGATCAGCCCGTCCATCTGGCGGTCGACCAGGGAACGGATGGTCCTGGCCTGGTCCTCCGGCTCGAATCCGGCCGCCCCGATCAGCACCGTGTACTCGCTCTGGCGCAGCTCGTCCCGGATGCCGTCGAGGATGTCGGCGAAGAACGCGTTGCGGACGTTGTCCAGCAGGACGCCGATCGTGTAGGTCCGGCCGCGCATGCCCCGCGCCGCCGCGTGCGGGCGGTAGCCGAGTTCGGCGATGGCCGCCCGGACCTTGTCCCGCATGGCCGGGCTCACGCCGTAGGCGTTGCGCAGCACCTTGGAGACCGCGGCGGTGGAGACGCCGGCGTGCCGGGCGACATCCGTGATGGTCACGCGCTTGTTCTGCTTGGGCGCGGCAGCCCCGTCCATCGTCTGCGCTCCGAGATTCGTAGGTATTGGTGTAACGGTCTACATGGCAGGCCCTGGGGTTCGTCAAGACCTTCTTGCGTCATCGCGGTGTTACCGGGCTGTGTCTTGACGGACGTTGGGGAGGCGTGCAGGGTGTTGCTCACTCGCTGTAGAGAACGTTTTACACGCTCTCCCCGTGCTGCCGGGCCTGGCTCGCCGCCCTTGGCGCCGTTTCCCCGCACCCTGCCTCCACCCCGTGATCCCCGGGAGTCTTCCGTGTCCTCTCGCATGCCCCGTGCCCGTCGTGCACGACTGAGCCTCTTCACAGCCGGTACCGCCTCGCTGGCGCTGCTCGCCACCGCCTGCGGCGGCAGCGGCGACGGCACCTCGGCCGCGCCGAAGGAGTTCAGCTACCTGAGCGTCACCGAGAACACCACCGTCAAGACCGCCCTGACCACCCTGTCCAAGGGCGAGTGCAGGACGGCCGACGACGCCCTGCCGCTGAAGGTGGAGACCGTGCCGCAGGCGAGCCTGGACCAGAAGCTCCAGCTGCTGGCCGGCCAGGACGCGCTCCCGGTGCAGTTCGCGGCGGGCAACGCCCCGGCGCTGACCCAGCAGCTGGCCGAGTCCGGCAAGGTCGCCGACCTGGAGGAGGAGCTGAAGAAGCTCGGCGTCTTCGACCGGCTGGAGCCGGCCGCCGTCTCCACCGTCTACGCGCTGTACGGCGGCGAGCTGCGGGTGCTGCCCTACGAGTACAACATCGAGGGGATCTTCTACAACAAGAAGCTCTTCGAGGAGAACGGGCTGAAGGTGCCGGGCACCTGGGAGGAGCTGGTGAAGGCGGCGGCGAAGCTGGAGGCCGAGGGCGTCCAGCCGTTCTCCGCCTCCGGGGAGCAGGGCTGGCCCCTGACCCGCCTGATCAGCGGCTACCTCTACCGCAGCCTCGGTCCCGAAGCCCTGCGGAAGGTGGCCGACGGCAAGGCGAAGCTGACCGACCCGGAGTACGTCGAGGCGGCAGAGGAAGTCGCCGAGCTGGGCAGGAAGGGCTACTTCGGCAAGGGCGTCGGCTCCATCGACTACGACACCGCGATGAACCAGTTCCTCACCGGCAAGGCCGCCATGTTCTACATGGGCAGCTGGGCGCTGGCGAACATCTCCGACGAACAGCAGAACAAGGTCGGAGCGGAGAACGTCGGCTTCATGCCGTTCCCGGCCGTCGCGGGCGGCGAGGGCTCGATCGGCCAGTACCCCTCCAACGTCGGCCTCGGCATCACCCTCGGCGCGAAGTCCTTCGACGACAAGACCGGCGACTGGGTCTCCTGCATCGCGAAGAACTACGGCAGCACCGCGCTGAAGGACCACGGCTCCATCTCGGGCTTCAAGGTCAGCACCGAGGTGAAGGACGCCAACGAGGTCACCACCCAGGTCCGCGACACCATCAGCTCCTCGACGCGGAACGTGCTGTGGTTCGAGGCCCTGTTCAGCACCAAGGCCACCACCGTCAGCCAGCAGAACGCGGCGAGCCTGGTCACCGGAACCATCAGCCCCGAGCAGTTCATGCAGACGGTCCAGGACGCGCTGGCCGGCCGGTGACCGGCCGGGGCGGCCCGCCGGCCCCGTGACGCACCGCGCGAGCCGCCCCCCGGCCCCGTTCCGGCAAGTCTCTTCTACGAACACGAAGTGGACCCCCATGCACCGCGTGCTCGGTGACCGCAGGGCAGTCGCCCTCCTGCTCGGTCCCGCCCTCCTCGTCTACTCACTGATCATGCTGGTCCCGATGGTGTGGTCGCTCGGGTACTCCTTCACCCGGGGCAACACCATCGACGGGTTCAGCGGCAACGGCGTCGCCAACTTCTCCCGCCTGCTCGATGATCCGGCCGTCCACGACGCCCTGTGGTTCACCCTCAAGTACGCCGTCGTCGTCACCACCGGTCAGGTCGTCGCCGGCTACCTGCTGGCGCTGCTGTACGTCTTCTTCCTCAAGCGCGCCTCGGCGCTCATCCGCACCCTGGTGTTCTTCCCCGTGGTCCTCCCCACGGTGGCGGTGGGCCTGCTCTTCCAGAAGTTCTTCCAGGTCGCCCCGCAGCCCGGCCCGGTCAACTCCCTGCTCAACGCGGCCGGACTGGACTCGGTCGACTTCTTCGGCGGCGCGGGGAGCGCCTTCTGGGTGCTGATCGTCATGGACATCTGGCGCTCCATGGGCTTCTACGCCGTCCTGCTCTTCGCCGGACTGGTCGACATCCCCGACGAGGTCCTCGAATCGGCCCGGCTCGACGGGGCGACCGGGCCGAGGCTGGTGCGCCACATCGTGCTGCCGCTGTCCCTGCCCGTGCTGATGTCCTCGTTGATCTTCAGCGTCAACGGCACCCTGAAGGTCTTCGACTCGATCGTGGCCCTCACGGGCGGTGGCCCGGGCAACGGCACCACCCCGCTGACCCTGTACATGTTCCAGACGTCGTTCACCTACAGCGAGTACGGCTACGGCAGCACCATCGCGCTGCTGCTGACCGTGGTGTGCCTGCTGGTGAGCCTGGTCGTGCACCGCGTCTCGCGGCGCGACCTCACGGAGGGCTGAGAGCCATGGCCACCGACATCACCGCGAAGACCTCCGTGCGCCGCCCGGGCCGGACAGCGCCCGACGGCAGGACCCGCACGCGGCGCCCCCGCAAGGGCGGCCGGCTGTGGGTGAGGATCGTCGTCGGCCTGCTGCTGGTCGCCGAGATCTACCCGCTGGTCTGGATGTTCCTGACGTCGCTGAAGTCCAACGACGACTACCTCGACAACTCCACCTGGAGCCTGCCCACGACGTGGGAGTGGGGCAACTACTCCGAGGCGTGGACCACCGGCCACATCGGCCTGTACGTGCAGAACAGCCTGCTGGCGGTCCTCCCGGCCCTGGCGCTGACGCTGCTGCTGGGCACGGCCGCCGGCTTCGCCCTCCAGATCATGGTGTGGAAGGGCCGCAGCCTCACCCTGCTGGTCTTCCTCGCGGGCATGATGGTGCCTCCGCAGATGATCCTGCTGCCGCTGTTCACCGTCTACTTCCAGGCCGGGCTGTCGGGAACGCTGTGGCCGCTGATCCTGACCTACACCGGTACGGGACTGCCGCTGACCGTCTTCATGATGGCCACCTACTACCGGTCCGTTCCGCGGGAGCTGTTCGAGGCGGCCACCATCGACGGCGCCGGCATCCTGCGCGCCTTCTGGACCATCAGCCTCCCCCTGGCCCGCAACGCGCTGCTCACCGTCGGCCTGGTGCAGTTCTTCTTCATCTGGAACGACCTGCTCATCGCGCTGACCTTCACCAACAGCCAGGACCTGCGCACCATCCAGGTCGGCCTGCTGAACTTCACGGGCGACTTCGGGGCCACCCAGTACGGCCCGCTGTTCGCCGCCGTCTGCATCAACGTCTTCGGCACCCTCCTGATCTACCTCTTCCTCAACCAGAAGGTCATGAAGGGCCTCACCTCGGGAGCGCTCAAGGGCTGACCCCGGCCCGCCCCCCCACCCCGCTCCCGCGCCTGTGACGAAAGGTTCCCCTTGCTCCCCCCTCAGCCCTCCCCGGTGACCTTCGAGCACCTCCCGGACGGCCTCGGCATCGGCGTCCCCACGCCCCGTCTGACGTGGACGCTCCCGCCGGGCCGCGGCACCCAGGAGGCGTACGAACTCGAGATCGACCGCTCCGGCCGGGTCCACCGCACCGGCCGCGTGGCCGGCCCCGCCCAGGTCCTGGTGGCCTGGCCCGGCGACCCACTGACCTCCCGCGAGAGCGCCACCGTCCGCGTCCGCGTCTGGACGCCGGGCAGCGGCCCGTCGGCCTGGAGCGAGCCGAGCGCCGTCGAGGCCGGACTGCTGGGCCCCGCCGACTGGCAGGCGGTCCCCGTCGGGGCGGGCTGGGACGAGGACCCCGCGGCCGAGCGCCGCCCGGCCCGCGTCCGCAAGGACTTCCGCCTCGACCGGTCCGTCCTCCGCGCCCGCCTCTACGTCACCGCCCACGGCCTGTACGAGGTGGAGATCAACGGCCGCCGCGTCGGCGACGAGGCCCTCGCGCCGGGCTGGACGGTCTACCCCCACCGGCTGCGCTACCGCACCCACGACGTCACCGGCCACCTCGTCGAGGGCGCCAACACCGTCGGCGCCTGGCTCGGCGACGGCTGGTACCGGGGCAGGTACGGCTTCGACGGCGGCACGCGCAACATCTACGGCACCGACCAGTCCCTCATCGCCCAGCTCGAGGTGGCGTACGACGACGGCACCACCCTCGTCGTCGCCACCGACGGCACCTGGCTCGCCGCACCCGGCCCCATCCTCACCAGCGGCCTGTACGAGGGCGAGACCTTCGACGCCCGGCAGCACGACCCGGCCTGGTCCACCCCGGCCGGCGCCGCCTCGGCCCCCTGGACACCCGTACGCACCGGCAGCCGGGACCCGGCCACCCTGGTCGCCCCGCAGGGGCCACCCGTGCGCTGCACCGAGGAGATCGCTCCCGTCACCGTCACCCGCACCCGCGACGGCCGTCATCTGCTCGACTTCGGCCAGAACCTCGTCGGCCGGCTGCGGGTCACCGTCGACGGGCCCGCCGGCAGCACCCTCACCTTCCGGCACGCCGAGGTCCTCCAGGACGGCGAACCGGCCACCCGTCCGCTGCGCGAGGCGCACGCCACCGACCGGCTGGTCCTCTCCGGCGACGGCCCGCTCACCTGGGAGCCCCGCTTCACCCTGCACGGCTTCCGCCACGCCGAAGTCACCGGCTGGCCGGGCGAGTTGACCCCGGACGCGGTGACCGCCCGCGTGTACCACACCGACATGCGCCGTACCGGCTGGTTCGAGTGCAGCGATCCGCTGGTCAACCGGCTGCACGAGAACGCCGTGTGGAGCATGCGCGGCAACTTCGTCGACATCCCCACCGACTGCCCCCAGCGCGACGAACGCCTCGGCTGGACCGGCGACATCCAGGTCTTCGCCCCGACCGCGAGCTTCCTCTACGACTGCGCCGGCCTGCTCGACTCCTGGCTGACCGACGTCGCACTGGAGCAGCTTCCGGACGGAACGATCCCCTGGTACGTCCCCGTCGTCCCGGGCGGGCCGCTGTGGACGCCGATCCGGCCCGGGGCCGCCTGGGGCGACGTCGCCACCCTCACGCCCTGGACGCTCTACCGGCGCTTCGGCGACCTCGGCCTGCTGCGCCGCCACTACCCCATGGCCAGGGCGTGGGTCGACCTCGTGGAACGGCTCGCCGGCCCGGACCGTCTGTGGGACACCGGCTTCCAGCTCGGGGACTGGCTCGACCCGGCGGCCCCGCCGGACGACCCCGCCGCCGGCCGCACCGACCGCCATCTCGTCGCCACCGCCTACTTCGCCCACTCCGCCCGCCACCTGTCCCTGGCCGCCGCCGAGTTGGGCGAGCAAGCGGATGCCGAGCGGTACGGCACGCTGGCGGACGAGGTGGCCGAGGCCTTCCGCCGCCGCTACGTCACCCCGTCCGGCGGCATGACCAGCGACAGCCCGACCGCCTACGCCCTGGCCCTCGCCTTCGGCCTGCTCACACCGCGGCAGCGGCAGCCGGCCGGCGACCGCCTGGCCCGGCTCGTCCTCGACGACGACGCCCGTATCGCCACCGGCTTCGTCGGCACGCCGCTGATCTGCGACGCACTGACCGACACGGGGCATCTCGACGTCGCCTACCGCCTGTTGCTCCAGACCGAGTGCCCGTCCTGGCTCTATCCGGTGACGATGGGGGCCACCACCATCTGGGAGCGCTGGGACAGCCTGCGCCCCGACGGCACGCTCAATCCGGGCGGCATGACCTCCTTCAACCACTACGCCCTCGGCGCGGTGGCCGACTGGCTGCACCGGGTCGTCGGCGGCATCACCGCCAAGGCGCCCGGCTACCGCGAGATCGTCCTTCGCCCCCGCCCCGGGGGCGGCATCGACTGGGCCCGCACCCGGCACCTCACGCCCTACGGACCGGTCGGCCTGGACTGGGAGGTGACCCCTACGGGCCTGACCGCCCGCGCCGAAGTGCCGGACGGCTGCCGGGCCACGGCCGAACTGCCCGGCCGCGACCCGGTCACGCTGGGTCCGGGCACCCACGTCCTGCACGGCCGGATCCCACCCGAATACCGCGACCGCTCGCCGCGGGACGCGACGGCGACCGCCGCGACGAAACGGAACACCCACCAGACCGGGGCCGACCGGGAACCTGACACCGCGGCCGGCCCCACCTCCCCACCCCGGCGGCAACCCACCGGGCCGCCGCCCCCGTCCTCCGGAGAGCCGCTGTGAACAGACGAACGTTCCTCTCTTCCGCCGCCTTCACCGCCCTGGCCGTGAGCACGGCCCCGGCCTTGAGCGGACGGGCCGCGGCCGCCGCCGGTTCCGCCGCGCAGGCCCGGGCGGACGCGCTGCTCGCCCGGATGACCGCCGCCGAGAAGGAAGCCCTGGTCCGGTGCGACTTCCCGGCCGTCGCCCACCTGGGCATCCCGGCCCTGGCCATGGCCGAC
Source organism: Streptomyces hamibioticus (assembly GCF_047946815.1). Classification (NCBI taxonomy): domain Bacteria; kingdom Bacillati; phylum Actinomycetota; class Actinomycetes; order Kitasatosporales; family Streptomycetaceae; genus Streptomyces; species Streptomyces hamibioticus. The sequence goes on along the minus strand of NZ_JBKKQY010000001.1, from coordinate 1,757,986 downwards.
GCCTCCGCGGGCCTGCGCGGCGAGCGGGGCGTGACCGCCTTCCCCGTCCCCGTGGCGCAGGCGGCGACCTTCGACGAGGACCTCGCGGGCCGCGTCGGACGCGCCATCGCCACGGAGGGCCGCGCCAAGGGCTACAACAACCTCCTCGGCCCCACCGTCGACCTGACCCGCACCTGGCACTTCGGCCGCCAGTCCGAGGCCATGGGGGAGGACCCGCTGCTGGCCGGCCGGCTGGGCGCGGCGCTCACCAGCGCCATGCAGAGCCGGCACGTGGTGGCCACCGTCAAGCACTTCGCCGCCTACACCCAGGAGACCAACCGCTTCTCCACCGACACCCGAGTCTCCGGCCGCGCCCTGCACGAGATCTACGAGGCGCCCTTCCGCCACGTCGTCGCCGCCGCACCGACCACCTCGGTGATGATGGCCTACCCGAAGATCAACGGCACCTTCGCCACGGAACACCCCGCCCTGTTCGACGACCTGAAGAAGGACATCGGCCTGACCGGCTACACCGTGCCGGACTTCTGGGCGGGCGCCGATCAGGTCGCCGCGGCCCGGGCCGGAATGGACCTCGCCGGACTCGGCCCCGGCGCCGTCAGGATCCCCGCGGGCGCCCTCACCGGCGGCGCCGTACCGGCCTCCCGGCTCGACGACGCGGCCCGCCGCATCCTGGTCACGATGTACGCGAACGGCCTCTTCGACCACCCCGTCCCCGGCCCGGCCGACCACGTCGGCACCGAGGAACACCACCACCTCGCCCACGAGACCGCGGTCGCCTCCACCGTGCTGCTCACCAACCGCTCCTCGGCGCTGCCGCTCCCCGCGACGCTGAAGTCCCTCGCCGTCATCGGCCCCGCCTGCACCGACGCGTTCACCGGAGTGTCCGGCTCCACCTACGTCGACCCCGGCACGTGGACCACCCCCTTGCAGGCGATCCGTGCCCGCGCCGGGAGTTCGGTCGAGGTGACCCACGCCCAGGGCACCAAGGGCGACCTGCCCCTCACCACGATCCCGTCCGGTGCCCTGCGCAGCACCGCCGGAGCGGCCGGCCTGACCGCCACCTACTACCCGGGCCCCGAGGCCGCCGGCACGCCCGTCACCACCCGCACCGACCCGACCGTCGACTTCACCGCCCCTCCGGTGGACGGCCTTCCCGAGGTGTGGTCGGCGAAGTGGACCGGCACCCTGGTCCCGGCCGGCACCGGCCTGCACCGCTTCTCCCTGCTGCCCGCCGGGACCGCGACCCTGAGGATCGACGGCCGGACCGTCGTCTCCGGCACCCGGCAGATGCGCCGCTTCTTCCTCGGCCCCCACGACTATCCGCTCCAGGGCACCGCCGAACTGACCGCGGGCCGGGCCGTCACCGCGGAGCTGACCTACACGAACGCCACCGCGGAGCCCGGCACCTGCGGCCTCACCCTCGGCTGGCAGCCCGAGTCGCTCATCCCCGAGGCGGTGGCGACGGCCCGAGGCGCCGACGCCGCCGTCGTCTTCGTCAACCGGGTCGCCGGCGAGGCCATGGACCACGACGGCCTCGAACTGCCAGGGGACCAGAACCAGCTCATCACCGCCGTCGCCGCCGCCAACCCGCGCACGATCGTCGTCCTCAACACCGACGGCCCGGTCGCCACACCCTGGGCCGACGACGTCGCGGCCGTCGTCCAGGCCTGGTACGGAGGCCGCGGCATGGGCACCGCCCTGGCCGCCGTCCTCTTCGGCGACAGCGACCCCGCGGGCCGGCTGCCGGTCACCTTCCCCGCCGACGCCGCCCAGGGACCCGGCACCACCCCCGCCACCTACCCCGGCACCGACGGCACCGTCTCCTACGACGAGGGCATCGCCGTCGGATACCGCTACTACGACCTCAAGGGGCAGCGCCCCCGCTTCCCCTTCGGCCACGGCCTGTCCTACACCGCCTTCACCCACGGCTCCCTCGAAGCCGACTACGACCCGGCGACCCGCAACGTCACCCTCGCCGTCACCGTCACCAACACGGGCCGGCGCCAGGGCACCGAAGTCCTCCAGGTCTACGCCACCCTGCCGGGAGCGGCAGCGGCCGAACCCCGCCGCCTGGTCGGCTTCCAGAAGGTCACACTCCCGCCGGCGGGGGCGAAGCGGCTGCGCCTCACCGTCCCGGTACAGGACCTCACCGTCTGGAATTCGGGCACCTGGACCCTGGTACCCGGCACCTACACCTTCGCGACGGCGCGTTCGTCCCGCGACGTCACCGCACAACGAGCCGTCAGGCTCCGCTGAGCCGTCCCGGGCCGCCGGTCACCAGGTGTCGACGCGGTGGCGCACGGGCCGGCCGGGGGCGACCGAGGGTGGCAGGACGCGGGTGAGCCAGGAGCGGGTGTCGGCGGGGTCGATGACGTCGTCGAGTTCGAAGACGGTGGCGGCGGTCAGGGCCTTGCCGCGCTCGTAGGCCTCGGCCAGGAGGCCGGAGAAGACCCGTTCGCGCTCCGCGGGGTCCTCGACCGCCGCCAGCTCGCGCCGGTGGCCCAGGCGGACGGCACCCTCCAGGCCCATCCCGCCGACCTCGCCCGTCGGCCACGCCACCATGGCGTCGGGTACGTGGAAGCCGCCGCCCACCATGGCCATCGCGCCCAGCCCGTAGCCCTTGCGCAGGACGACGCCGGCCAACGGCACCGTCAGATGGCCGCCGGCGACGAAGAGCCGGCTGAAGCGGCGCACCGCGGCGGTCCGTTCGGACTCCGGGCCGACCATGAAGCCGGGGGTGTCGACCAGCGACACCACCGGCAGGCCGTGGGCGTCGCACAGCTGGAGGAAACGCGCCGCCTTGTCCGCCGCGTCGGCGTCGATCGCGCCGCCGAGGTGGGCCGGGTCGTTGGCGAGCAGACCGACCGGACGGCCCTCGACCCGTGCCAGCGCGGTGACGACGCCGACCCCGAACCGCGGGCGCAGTTCGAGCACCGAGCCGACGTCGGCGACCAGGTCGACGGCGCGGCGCACGTCGTAGACCCGGACGCGGTTCTCGGGCACCACGTGCCGCAGCCGCCGGACGTCGTGGGCCGCCCAGTCGGGGACGGCTCCCTGGAAGTACGACAGGTACCGCCGGGCGAGTGCGACGGCGTCGGCCTCGTCGTCGGCCACCAGGTCGATCACGCCGTTGGGCTCCTGCACGGAGACCGGACCGATGTCCTCGGGGCGATGGCTCCCCAGGCCGCCTCCTTCGATCATCGCCGGTCCGGCCATGCCGATCGTCGCGTCACGGGTGGCGATCACCACGTCGCAGCTGCCCAGCAGGGCGGCGTTGCCCGCGAAGCAGCGGCCCGAGGCGATGCCCACGGTCGGCACCAGCCCGTTCAGCCGCCCCATGGCGGCGAAGGTGCCGATGTCCAGTGCCGAGACGGAGGTGGTGTCGGTGTCACCGGGCCGGCCGCCGCCGCCCTCGGCGAAGAGGACGACGGGCATCCGCCGCCGCTCGGCCAGGGCGAGCATCCGGTCGGTCTTGCGGTGGTTGAGCAGGCCCTGGGTGCCGGCCAGGACGGTGTAGTCGTACGCCATCACCACGCAGCGGGCGGCCTCGGCCCCGAAGAGGGCGCCGTTGACGGTCCCGACTCCGGTGACGATGCCGTCGGCCGGGGTGTTCTCGATCAGATCCGCCAGGGACCTGCGCCGCCGCTGGGCGGCGACGACCAGGGCGCCGTACTCGGTGAAACCGCCGGGGTCGCAGAGGTCCGACACGTTCTCGCGGGCGGTCCGCCGGCCCGTGCGGCGGCGCCGGGCGACCGCCTCCGGGCGCGCCTCGTCCAGGGTCGTCCGGTGCCGCTCCAGGACCTCGGCCAGGTCGGGCCGGATCTCGTCCGGGTCCGGCTCGGCCGCCCCGGCCGCCGCCTCCGGCTGCTCGTCGTCCGGTACCAGCTCGGCCAGGAGGAGGCCCGGCGCCGTCACCTCGCCCCGGGCCACGTGCACGGCGGCGACGGTGGCGGCGCACGGCGCGTGCAGCACGTGCTCCATCTTCATCGCCTCCAGCACCACGACCGGATCGCCGGGGCGCAGCCGGGCGCCGGGCTCGGCCACCGACACCACCGCACCGGCGAACTCGGCCCGCACCGCGTCCCGCGACGGGCCCGGCCCCTGCCCGGCGGCGGGCACCAGCTCGGCGAGGTGGTCGTCGACGAAGGAGGTGGTGGCCAGTCCGCGGCGGACCTCGTCGCGCTCCAGCAGCCGGCGCAGGAAGACGAGGTTGGTGCCCGGGCCGGTGACGAGCAGCTCGGACAGGGCATCGCCCGCGGCCCGGACCGCGGTGCCGAGGTCGTCCGCCGGTACGTGCGTGACCACCTTGGCCAGCAGCGAGTCGTAGACCGTCGTGACCTCGTCCCCGGCCCGCGCGGCGGTGTCGACCCGGACGCCGGGGCCGCCGGGGAGCGTCAGCGCCTCGATCCGGCCGGCCGTGGCGTGCGCGGTGCCGTCGGGGCGCAGCTCCTCCAGGTTGACCCGGGCCTGCACGGCGATCCCCCGCGGCCGCGGCACATCGGGCTGGGCGACCCCGAGGCCGGCCAGCGCGGCCCCCTGCGCGATCCGCAGCTGGAGGGCGACCAGATCCAGCCCGGTGACCTCCTCGGTGACGGTGTGCTCGACCTGGACGCGCGGGTTGGCCTCCAGGAAGGCGAACCGCTCGGGGTCGTCGGCGTCGACCAGGAACTCCACGGTGCCCAGGCCGCGGTAGGCCAGCGCACCGGCCATCCGGACGGCGGCGTCGCGCAGCGCGGCGCGGCACTCCTCGGGCACCGTCACGGCCGGGGCGACCTCCACGACCTTCTGCCGGTGCCGCTGCAGGCTGCAATCGCGGTCCCACAGGTGGCTGACGGCCCCCGTCCCGTCGCCGATGACCTGGACCTCGATGTGCCGGGCCCGCGGCATCAGCTGCTCCAGGAAGACGGCACCGTCCCCGAACGCGCGCTCGGCCTCGGACCGGCAGCGCTCCAACTCGGCCGGCAGCCGGGCGGGATCGGTGACCGGGCGCATCCCCCGTCCCCCGCCGCCGGCGACGGCCTTGACCATCACCCCGGCGCCCGGTCCGAGTTCCGCCAGGAACCGCCGGGCCTCGGCCGCCTCCACGCCCGCCGGTGTCGCCGCGAGCACGGGCACGCCCAGGCCCCGGGCCAGTTCGCGGGCGCGCGCCTTGTCGCCGAGCACCGCCAGGGTCTCCGGCCCGGGCCCGACGAAGGTGACGCCGCCCTCGGCACACAGCCGTGCCAGCTCCGGGCTCTCGGCCAGGAAGCCGTATCCGGGGTGGAGCAGGGCGCAGTCGGTGCGCCGGGCGACCGCGACCAGTTGCCCGGCGTCGAGGTAGGGCCGCTCCCCGGTCAGCGCGACCGCCTCGTCGGCCAGGCGCACCACGCCGCCGGCCCGGTCGTCGGGGGAGTGGACGGCGACGGTGCGCAGTCCCAGCGACCGCGCCGCGCGCAGGACGCGGACGGCGATCTCGCCGCGGTTGGCGATGAGGATCGATGACATGCGGGGCGCCCTCGCTCGACGGTGCGGTTGCCGCCGCCCACCCTGATTGACATTGACGTCAACGTCAACGCATCGTGCACGCATGCCGACCGCACCCTGGGCCGTACGGGAGAAGCTCGACCGGGCCGACAGCGAGACCCGCCGGACACTGCTCGACGCGGCCCGCACCGTCTTCGAGGCCAGGGGCTACGCCCGGACGACCGTCGCGGACATCACCCGCGAGGCCGGCGTCGGACGGGCGACGTTCTACGTCTACTTCGCCTCCAAGGAGGAGGCCTTCGCGGTGCTCGCGCACCAGGTGCGCGACCGGTTCCTGGCGGCCCAGGAGCTGACCGGCACCGACGCGGACAACCCGTGGGCCGTCGCCCGCGCGACCAACGCGGCCTATCTCGACGCCTACGCGGCGCACCTCGCCTTCCTCACCCTGATCGACCACCAGGCCATCGCCGACCCGGCCATGTACGACCTCCGTGAGGAGATCCACGCCCGGCCCCGCGCCCGCACGGCCCGCTACATCGCGCGTCTCGTCGCGCAGGGCCGGGCCGACCCCGCGGCGGATCCGGAGGCGGTGGCCACCGCCGCCGGCGGCATGGTGTCGGTGTTCGCCCCGCTCCTCGTACGCGAGCCCGGGCGCCGCGACGAACTGGTCGCCCGGATCAGCGACATGTACCTGCGGCTCCTGGGCCTGCCCGGCAGCGAGCCCGGGGGTGCCGCATGACAGCGGTGACCGCGGACACCCTTGCCGAGGTGTCGGCCGTCGGCCCCTACTTCGCCGTCCGCGTCGGCCCCGGGGCCGACGCGGCGGGTTTCCGGCCGTTCACCGACCTCCTGACGGACGAGGCGGTGCTGTCGGCGTACGTGTCGGAGGTGGGCCGGCGGCTGCGCACCGGCCAGCGCCGGGTGGCGGCCTCCACCCTGCACATCGGCACCGCCGCACGCCTGTGGTCCGTCGCCCTGGCCACCGCGGCCCTGACCGGCCGGGCGCCCGACCTGGCGCCCGACCGGCTGTGGTGGCGCATGCCGGACACCGGTCCCATCGAGCTGTGGCTGCCCGAGCCGGCCGCCGCCCCCGGAGAGGACGTCGCCGACGCGCTGTTCGAGACCGTCGTCGAGCGCAACCTGCGCCCCCTGGGCGACGCGCTGCGCCGGCACTGCGGGCTGTCGCCGAAGCCACTGCCCGGCAACGTCGCGTCGGCGCTGATCGGTGCCCTGCGGGTGCTGCGGGCCCAGCGCCCCGACGCCCCGCTGTCGCCGCTCGAACCGGTCACCGCGCTGCTGCGCCGTGAGCCGCTCGCGAGCGCCGGGACCTTCGTCGCCGAGCCGCTCGCCTACCGCCGCCACAGCTGCTGCCTCTACTACCGCGCCCCGGGCGGCGGCTACTGCGGCGACTGCGTCCTGCCACGACGGCGCGGAACGTAAGCGTTCCGTCATCTCTGCCGGGACCGCGGCGGCCGTTCGGCGCGTTGAATGGGGGCGACAGAGCGGTTCGAGGAAACGAGGCGGGAATGGCGCGTATGCGGGCGACAGCGGGCAGGCCGTGGTTCATCGGGGTGCTGGTGGTGGCCGTGGCCGGTGCCGGGTTCGGGCTGTACTGGTTCCAGCCGTGGAAACTGTGGCAGAACGAGACCGTCGAGGAGGCGCTGCCCGGCGCCGTGGTGACACCGGCCCCGGCCCCGGACGCGCCCTCGGCCGGGCCCTCCGCCTCGCCCACCCCGCCCCCCGGCCCCCGCACCCTGGCCGCCGGCGAACTGATCAGCCATGAGCACACCACCTCCGGCACGGTGCAACTGGTCCGGCTGGCCGACGGCTCCCACGTGGTCAGGCTGGAGAACCTCGACACCAGCAACGGCCCGGACCTGCACGTGTGGCTGACCGACGCGCCGGTCAAGGAGGGCAAGGCGGGCTGGCACGTCTTCGACGACGGTGAGTACGTCAGCCTCGGCAAGCTCAAGGGCAACAAGGGCAGCCAGAACTACAACCTGCCCGAGGACGTCGATCCCTCCCGGTTCAGCAGCGTGAGCATCTGGTGCGACCGCTTCGACGTCTCCTTCGGCGCCGCGGAGCTGGCCCGCGCCTGACGGCGCGGCGCCGGGCCTCTGGCGGGGCTCCTCACAGCGTCTGCGCCGGCCAGTCCAGCAGCCGGGCGCCGATCACCGCGGTCTGGAGCATGTAACGGTGCGCCGGGTCGGCCGGGTTGGCCCCGGTCAGCTGGTGGATGCGTTCCAGGCGGTAGGTCAGGGCGCGCACGCTCAGCGACAGCCGGCGGGCGGCCTCGGCGGCGACGCAGCCGGAGTCGAAGTACGCGGTGAGCGTGTCCAGCAGGGGTCCCGCGCCGCCGCGGGCGCCGGTGAGCGGGCCCAGCGTGTTCACGACGAGGTCGGACATGGCCTGCCGGTCCCGGGTCAGCACCGGGTAGACCAGCAGGTCGGCGGCGTGCAGCACCGGGTCCTCCAACTCCAGCCGCTCGGCCAGCTCCAGGGCGTTGAGGGCCTCCTCGTAGGAGTGGACCACTCCGCCGGGGCCGGGCTGCGGGCGGCCGATGGCGACCCGCCCCCCGTCGGTGGCCGCGTGCGCCTGCTTGGCGAAGTGGGCGAGGATCTCCTCCTGGTGGCCCGGCGCGATGCACAGCAGCCGGCCGTCCTTGGTGGTCAGCAGGATGCTGCGGTCGCCGAAGCGGGATATGAGCGCCCGTTCCACCTGGCGCGGCACCCTGTGGCCCTCGTCGTAGGCGTCCGCGCCCTGGGCGACGGCGACGGCGTGGGCCTGCGACAGACGCAGTCCGAAACGCTCGGCGCGTTCGGCGAGCCGGCCCAGGTCGCTGCGGCCGTAGAGGAGGTCGTCGATGAACTCCCGCCTGGCCGCCTCCTCCTGACGTACCGCCAGCCGCTGGGCACGTTCGTAGCCCTCCGCGAAGGCGTCGACGGCCTGCTGGACCGCGGCGAGCGCGTGGTCGGCCGAACCGGGGGTACCGGGCCAGGCGGTCCGGGCGGCGGACAGGTGGGCGCTGACCAGGGCCCGCAGTCCGTACCCGGCGTCCGCGGCCTGTTCGCCCAGGATGCGCCGGGAGGCGATCTCGTCCCGGGTGAGGCGCCGGCCGGTGGCCGCGGCCTCGGCCAGGATCTGGGCATAGCCGTCCAGATACTCCTCCGGAATGTCCCGCTCCGCCACATCGCCCCCGCAGTCTTGACGCGCCGCTGACGGTTCCTCAGCGGCTCACCGGCATGCAGACCTTAGTGAACATTGCTGGATTCCGGCAATGCGGGGAGCGGCGTCGGCCGGGCACCATGACGTGGGGGAGCACTACGGATGGTTCTGGTGCCGGTCGCCTGCCGGACCCCGGCAGACGACCGGCACCGGAATCCGGCCGGAGCCGCGCGCGCCTTCCCCCTGCGCCGCGATCCCCGTCCGTACGGCCGCCCCGGCCCCCGTGCGCGCATCCCACGCATGCCACGGGTGCCACGGGTGCCACGCACGCCACGTACCTCACGTATCCCCACGCTTCTTCACCTGCCTTTCGCCTGCCCCAAGGACGTATGCCATGAATGTCATCACCGTGGGCCTCGGCGCGCTCGCCGTCGCCGCCGTCCTGCTCGCCCTCTTCGTCGTCTCCCGGCTGTTCCGCAAGGTGGAGCAGGGCAAGGCGCTGATCGTCTCCAAGCTGCGCAAGGTCGACGTGACCTTCACCGGGCAGGTCGTGCTGCCGGTGCTGCACCGGGCCGAGGTGATGGACATCTCGGTGAAGACCATCGAGATCACCCGGGCCGGGCGCGAGGGCCTGATCTGCCGGGACAACATCCGCGCCGACATCCGCATCTCGTTCTTCGTGAAGGTCAACAAGACCGTGGAGGACGTCATCAAGGTCGCCCAGGCCGTCGGCACCGCGCGGGCCAGCGACCGGAACACCCTCCAGGAGCTGTTCCACGCGAAGTTCTCCGAGGCGCTGAAGACCGTCGGGAAGCAGATGGACTTCACCGACCTGTACACCAAGCGCGAGGAGCTGCGGTACCGGATCATCGAGGTCATCGGCGTCGACCTGAGCGGCTACCACCTGGAGGACGCGGCGATCGACTACCTGGAGCAGACGCCGCTGACCCAGCTCGACCCGGCCAACGTGCTCGACGCCCAGGGCATCCGCAAGATCACCGAGCTGACGGCCGTGGAGCACGTGCGCACCAACGAGGCGCAGCGCACCGAGGAGAAGGAGATCACCCGGCAGAACGTCGACGCCCGCGAGGCCGTGCTGGAGCTGGAGCGCCGGCAGGTCGACGCGGAGATCCGGCAGAAGCGGGAGATCGAGACGGCGCGCGCCCGCGAGGAGGCCGAGACGGCCCGGGTGGTGGAGGAGGAGCGGCTGCGGGCGCAGTCCGCGTTCCTCGCCACCGAGGAGCAGCTCGGCGTGCAGCGCGAGAACCAGGCCCGCGAGGTCGCCGTCGCCGCGAAGAACCGCGAGCGGGTCATCGCCATCGAGAACGAGCGCATCGAGAAGGACCGGCTCCTCGAAGTCATCGCCCGCGACCGGGAGACGGAACTGACCCGGATCGCGGCCGAGAAGGAGGTCGAGGCGGAGAAGCGGCAGATCGCCGAGGTCGTCCGCGAGCGGGTCGCCGTGGACCGCACGGTCGCCGAGCAGGAGGAGTCCATCAAGCGGCTGCGGGCCGTGGAGGAGGCCGAGCGGGAGCGGCAGGCCGTGGTCATCGCCGCCGAGGCCGAGGCGCAGGAGCGGCTCGTCAAGGACATCAAGGCGGCCGAGGCCGCCGAACAGGCCGCCACCCACCGGGCCGCCGAGCAGCTCACGCTTGCCGAGGCGCGGGTGAAGGCCGCCGACCTGGAGGCCAGGGCCAAGCAGCGGCTCGCCGAGGGCATCCAGGCGGAGGCCGCGGCCCAGGGCCTGGCCGCCGTGCAGGTACGCGACAAGGAGGCCGAGGTCATCGAGAAGGCCGGCCGCGCCGAGGCGGAGGCCACCGAGGCCCGGCTGCGCGCCGAGGCGGAGGGCGCCAGGGCCAAGGCGCTGGCGGAGGCGGCGGCCGTCGGCGAGAAGCTGAAGGCCGAGGCTGCGGGCCTGACCGAGAAGGCGGCGGCGATGGCCGCGCTGGACGAGGCCTCCCGCGGGCACGAGGAGTACCGGCTGCGCCTGGAGACCGAGAAGGAGGTCCGGCTGGCCGGGCTGGAGGTGCAGCGGCAGGTCGCCGAGGCGCAGGCCACGGTGCTCGCCACCGGGCTGGAGAACGCCGACATCGACATCGTCGGCGGGGAGTCGGTCTTCTTCGACCGGCTGCTGTCCTCGATCGCGCTCGGCAAGGGCGTCGACGGCTTCGTGCAGCACTCCGAGACCGCCCGGGCGCTGGCGGGCCCCTGGCTCGACGGCACGGCGGACTTCACCGCCGACCTGACCCGGGTCCTCGGCTCGGTCTCCACGGCCGACGTGCAGAACCTCACCGTCTCGGCGCTGCTGATGCGGCTGATGAACTCCGGCGGGTCCGACGCCGGGCAGCTGAAGCTGCTGCTGGACAAGGCGGACGAGCTGGGCCTCGCCGACCGTCCGCTCACCGCCGCCATGGCCAACGGCACGGCCCGACACGCCTGAGAGGGACGCCATGACGACCGGCATCACGGGCCGGGGCACCGCCACCGGCCCGAACGCCCGCACCACAGGTCCGGCCCCGGCCACCACCGGCCCCGACGCCCGCGCCGCGGGCTCGGCCTCGGTCACGACCGGCCCGGCCCGGGGCACTGCGGGCCAGGCCCCGGGCGCCGCGGGCCCGCCCCCCGCCGCCACCGGCCGGGACACCGGCACCCCGGGCGCGAAAACGGCGACCACAGGCCCGGACGCCCGCGCCACGGGGCCGGCCCCGGCCGCCACCGGCCAGGCCCCGGCCACCGCCGGCTCGACCCCCGCCACCGCCGGCCAGACCCCCGCCCCCGCCACCGCCACCGGCCTGGACACCGGCACCTACGAGGTGCTGCGTGACCGTCTCACCGCGCAGGCCGGGGAGCTGGCCCGCCGGGCCGAGGCGCTCGACGCCCGCCGTACCGAGGAGTTCGGGGCGCTGCGGCTGGAGCTGGCCGGCACCGAGCGGCTGCGCACCGAGCAGGCGTGCGTCCCCCGGGACATCGTCGCCGTGGGCGACGCGCTGCTGTTCGGCTACGGCACCGTGCCGGGGCGCGGGACCGGCACCGGCGTGGGCGACGTCCTCGCCCTGCACGGCCGTGACCTGGAGCGGACGGCACACGACGCCGTGCCGGGACTGCTGGACGACCCCGCCCTGGTCCGGGAGTTCACCGATCTGCACCGCTACTTCCGGCAGGCCCGGCTGGAGCGGCTGCGCCGGGTGCCCGGCAAGCTGCTGGCCGTCTTCCGCACCGGCGAGAAGGCGACGGACATCCGCGTCCTGCGCTGGTCGGTGCCGGACGCCGGGCCGGTCTCCTTCCTGGACGCGCGCGGCGAACGCGACCACGTCCGGCCGCCCGCGCACGCCGTCGAGTGGACCGCGGCCACCCGCGACGACCACGTCCTCGGCCGCCACCCCCACGTCTCCGTCGGCGGCGAGGTGTTCGTCTCCACCGTGGGCGGCAGCCTCACCGTCAAGACCGACGACGACACCGCGTCCCCGGACGGCATCCACGCCGAACCGGTCGACGAGCCGCTGCAGGCCCTCGCCGACGCCGACATCGCCTACGCGCGGGTCGGCCCGCTGATCCTGCTGCGGGTCCGCCCCTACAAGGAGGACACCGACCGCCACCTGGTGTTCAACACCCTCACCAGGGCCGTCGTCCGCCTCGACGGCATCGGCCAGGGCTGCCGCCGCCTCCCGGACGACCAGGGGATCGTCTTCCCCGGCGGCTACTGCCTGGCCACCGGCACCCACAAGACGTTCGACCTCGACACCACCGGAATGGAGTTCGAACGGGAGATCCGCTCCCCGAACGGCGAGGACGTGCTGTACGCGTTCCACGCCCCCGGGGCCGGCCGCGGCCTGCTGCTGCCGTACAACATGATCCGCCGAACCGTCGCCACGCCCCTGACCTGCCGCGGTTGGGCGCTCTTCGACGACGGCACGCTCGTACTGCTGCGCGCCGACGGCGACGAGCCGCAGCGCGTCCACCCGGTCCAGCTCTGGCGCTCCCCGTACGTCTCCGACACCCACGCCGCCGCCCGGCCGGCCGGCACCGGCCCCCTCGCCCGCGTCGGCAACGCCGACCTGGTCCGCGGCATCTCCGACTGCCTGTCCGTCGCGCGCGCCGTCGCGGAGACCACGCCGACGAGCGAGGTGTACGCCGAACTGGCCGCCGCCTGCGTCCGCACGGCCGACGCCCACCACTGGCTGGCCGACCCCGAACTCGGCGACCTCAACGCCCCGTTGACGGCGGTGCGGGAGACGGCCGACCAGGTGCTGGCCGAGTTCGAGACCGTCCGGGCGCTCACCCGCCGGGCCGCCGACGCGCTCGACGCGGCCGAGGCACGCGTGGCCGCGGTGGTGCGGCGGCTGCGCGGCGAGGTCCCCCGCAGCGCCGCCGAGTGGGTCGGCGGACTGACCGAACTGCGCCGGGCCCAGGGGCAGCTGCTCACCCTCAAGGACCTGCGGTACGCGGACACCGGCCGCATCGACCGGCTCGCCGCCGGCGTCGAGACCGACCTGGCCGGCTTCGGCGGGCGGGCCGTCGCCCACCTCGCCCGCGAGGACGCCTTCGCCGGCCACCACGCGGACATCGAACGGCTCGTCGCCGACGCCGAGGCGGTCGCCACCGTCGCCGAGGCCGCGCCCGTCGCCGCTCGCCTGGACGAACTCACCGACGGGCTGCGCACGGTGACCGAGGTCGTCGCCGGGCTCGACATCGGCGACGCCACCGTCCGCACCGCGATCCTGGAGCGCGTCGCCGAGGTGCTCGGCGGCGCCAACCGCGCCCGGGCCACGCTGGACGCCCGCCGCCGCGACCTCCTGGAGCGCGAGGGGCGGGCCGCGTTCACCGCCGAGTTCGCCCTGCTCGGCCAGGCCGTCACCGGCGCGCTCGCCGCCGCCGGCAGCCCCGAGGCATGCGACGAGCAACTCGCCGCCGTCCTGGTGCAGCTGGAGAACCTGGAGTCCCGGTTCGCCGAGTCCGACGACTTCCTGCGCACGCTCGCCGACAAGCGCGACGAGGTCCACGAGGCCTTCTCCACCCGCAAGCAGACCCTCGCGGACGCCCGCGCCCGCCGGGCCGAGCGTCTGGCCGACTCGGCGGCCCGGGTGCTGACGACCCTCACCCGGCGTGCCGCCGCCCTCCCCGACGCGGATGCCGTCGCCACCTACTTCGGCTCCGACCCGATGCCCGCCAAGGTCCGCCGGCTCGCCGACGAGCTGCGCGAACTCGGCGACCCCGGCCGCGCGGAGGAGCTGCACGGCCGGCTGACGGCCGCCCGCCGGCAGGCCCTGCGCGCCCTGCGCGACCGCACCGACCTGTACGCCGACGACGGCCGCACCCTCCGCCTCGGCGCGCACCGCTTCGCGGTCAACGCCCAGCCCCTCGACCTGACCCTCGTCCCGCACGGCGACGGCCTCGCCCTCGCCCTCACCGGCACCGACTACCGCGCCCCGGTCACCGACCCCGACATCCTGGCCGACCGCGCCCACGGGGACCGCCCGCTGCCCTCGGAGTCGCCCGAGGTCTACCGCGCGGAACACCTCGCCGCCCGCCTGCTGGACGAGCACGGCCCGGCCGCCCTGGCGAACGCCGACGACCTCCCCGACCTGGTCCGGCAGGCGGCCGAGGCGGCGTACGACGAGGGCTACGAGCGGGGCGTCCACGACCACGACGCCACCCTGATCCTCGCCGCGCTCCTGCGCCTGCACGACAGCGCCGGCCCGCTGCGCCACGAGCCCGCCGCCCGTGCCGCCGCCCAGCTGTTCTGGGCCCACGACAGCACGGCCGAGGCCCGCGCGACCTGGCGCCTGCGCGCGCTGTCGCTGGCCCGCGCCCGCGACACCTTCGGCCCCACCTCCGCACTCGCCGACCTGCGTGGCGAGCTGGCCGAGGAGATCGGCGGCGACACGGCGGACGCCGCCGCCGGCTACCTGCTGGAGGAACTGACCGACGGCCCCGACGGCTTCGTCATCGCCGCCGGCACCCGCTCCCTGCTCGACTCCTTCCGCCGTACGGTCGACGCGCGGGCCTACGACGAGGACCTGGCCGCCCTGCCCGACCCGGACGCCCGCGGCCGGCTCATCACGGCGTGGCTGTCCGCCTATGCCACCGCCACCGGCACCGGCCTCGCCCCCGGCGACCTGGCCGAGGCGGTCGTCGCCGAACTCTGCCCCGGCCTGCCCCGCTACGTGTCGGACGCGCCGCTCACCGAGACCGTCGAGGGCCTGCTCGGCAGCCACCCCCGGATCAGCGGCCGGTCGCTCACCGTCCGCGTCGACGAACTCCTCGCCCGCACCCGGCGTTTCCGCGCCCACGACGTGCCCGGCCACCGCGCCCACCAGCGGCGCCGCAGCGCCCTGGTGGCCGCCGAACGGTCCCGGCTGGGTCTCGACGCCTACCGGCCGCGCGTGCTGTCCACGTTCGTCCGCGGCAGGCTCGTCGACGAGGTGTACCTGCCGCTCGTCGGCGACAGCCTCGCCAAGCAGCTCGGCACGACGGGGGAGGGCGGCCGGGCCGGCCGGCCCGGCACCGGCGGCCTGCTGCTGCTCGTCTCCCCGCCGGGGTACGGCAAGACGACGCTCATGGAGTACGTCGCCGACCGGCTCGGCCTGATGCTGGTCAAGGTCGACGGCCCCGCCCTCGGCCACGCGGTCACCTCCCTCGACCCGGCGGAGGCGCCCGACGCCACGGCCCGCCGGGAGGTCGAGAAGATCAACTTCGCGCTGGCGGCGGGCAACAACGTGCTGCTGTACCTCGACGACATCCAGCACACCTCGCCCGAACTGCTCCAGCGGTTCATCCCGCTGTGCGACGCCACGCGCCGCGTCGAGGGCGTGTGGGACGGCCGGCCGCGCACCTACGACCTGCGGGGCAAGCGCTTCGCGGTGTGCATGGCCGGGAACCCCTACACCGAGTCCGGCGGCCGCTTCCAGGTCCCCGACATGCTCGCCAACCGGGCCGACGTGTGGAACCTCGGCGACGTGCTGACCGGCAAGGACGACGCCTTCGCCGCCAGCTTCGTGGAGAACGCCCTCACCGCCCACCCGGTCCTGGCCCCGCTGGCCGGCCGCGAGCGCGCCGACCTCGACCTGCTGATCCGGCTCGCCGCCGGCGACACCACGGCCCGCGCCGACCGGCTGGTCCACCCGTACCCGCCCGCCGAGCTGGAACGGATCACGGCGGTGCTGCGGCACCTGCTCACCGCCCGCGACACGGTCCTCGCGGTGAACGCCGCGTACATCGCCTCGGCGGCGCAGTCAGACGACGCCCGCACCGAACCGCCGTTCCGGCTCCAGGGCTCGTACCGCAACATGAACAAGATCGCCCAGCGGATCCAGCCGGTGATGAACGACGCGGAACTCGCCGCCGTGATCGACGACCACTACACCGCCGAGGCCCAGGCCCTCGCCACCGGAGCCGAGGCGGCCCTGCTCAAGCTGGCCGAGCTGCGCGGCACCCTCACCGCCGGGCAGGCGGCCCGCTGGGCGGAGGTGAAGTCGGCGTACGTCCGCACCCGGGCCCTCGGCGGCCCCGGGGACGATCCCCTGACCCGGGCGGTGGCCGCCCTCGGGCTGCTCGCCGACCGGGTGGCGGCCGTCGAGACGGCGATCCGCCGCGTCACCGACCCGCGGCACCACCTCATGGCCGCGCCCGACGGCCGGCACGCCGCCGGCCGCACCCAGGGCCATGGGCCGCACTGAGGCGGGCCGCGACCGGCTGCCGCGAGCGGCCGGGGATCCCTCCGGGGCCCGGCGGGCCCGCCGCCGCGCCCGCGCGGGCACGACCGTGCTGCTGGCGCTGCTCCTGCTGCCGCCGGTCCTCTGCGTGCCGCCCGCCACCCGCCCGGCGGGCGTGGTCCTCGGGGTCGTGGCGGGCCCGGTCCTCGGCCTGGTGCTGTTCACCTGCGGACTCTGCGAGGAACTCCGGCCGGTCCGCCACTCGGCGACGCGCATGACGGCGCGGACCCTCACCGGCACCCGCTCGGTCGATCCGCGCCGCCTGGTGGACGTCCGCCTGGTGACGGCCTTCTCCTACGGCGGGGCCGACCACACGCTCCTCGTCCGGGACGCCGACGGCGTGCGGCTCGGCGTCACCTCCGCGGCCGGACGGCGGGTCCTGCGGGGCGCGCTCGGGCGTCCCCCGGCCGGCGCGGCGCCCCGGGTGAGCGGCGCGGCCCGGGCCTTCCTCGGGGCCGGACCGCCCGGGCGGCTCGCCGCGCACACCGTCGTCGTCTTCCTGCTGGAGACCGTGGCGATCTGCCTGTACGTGGTGGCCGTGCTGGAGCTGGGCGGGGCGGTCTGACCACGCCCGCGCACACGGCGAGCGGCCCGCCCCCCACCACGGCGCGCGGTGGGGAACGGGCCGCTCGGGAGCCGGGCCGCCGGGACGGTCAGACGATGGTCTTCGCCGACTCCCGGTCCTCGTCCTGGCCGCCGTCGCCGCCCTTGCGGGTGCGGACGTACTCCAGGAAGGAGTTCAGCTCCCGCTTGACGACCGGGGCGAGCAGGTACAGGCCGATGATGTTGATGACGGCCAGCAGGAAGAGCACGGCGTCGGCCAGGTCGATCAGCGTCTGCAGGGTGAGCAGCGAGCCCGCCACGGCGAAGACGGCGTAGAGGGCCTTGTAGGTCACCTCGCTGGTCCGGCTGCGGCCGAAGAGGTACGTCCAGGCCTTGAGGCCGTAGTAGCCCCAGGTCAGCACCGTGGAGAAGGCGAACAGCAGCACCGCCACGGTGAGGACGTACGGGAACCAGGGCATGACCGTCGCGAAGGCGTCGGAGGTGATCGTGACGCCGCCGATGTCCTTGCCCAGGCTGTCCGGGTTGGCGATGACGATGGTCAGCGCGGTCATGGTGCAGATGACGACCGTGTCGATGAACGGCTCCAGCAGGGCGACCAGGCCCTCGCTCGCCGGGTGCTTGGTCTTGACCGCGGAGTGGGCGATCGGGGCGGAGCCGAGACCGGCCTCGTTGGAGAAGGCGGCCCGCTTGAAGCCGATGATCAGCGCACCGAGCACACCGCCCGCGACACCCTCGGGGTCGAAGGCGCCGTCGATGATGTGGGCCACGGCGTCCGGCACGGCGGTGACGTTGACCAGGATGACGACCAGGCAGGCGGCGATGTAGATGGCCGCCATGGCCGGGATCAGCCGGCTGGTGACGCTGGCGACGGAGCGGATGCCGCCCAGCAGCACGATGGCGACGAGGGAGGCGATCAGGATGCCGAAGAACAGGGCGCCGGCGGAGGAGCCCATCAGGCCGTCCTCGCCGCCGGTGACGGAGACGAGCTGCGCGTAGGACTGGTTGACCTGGAAGAGGTTGCCGCCGAAGAGACCGAAGAAGAGGATCATCACGGAGGCGAGCACCGCGAGGACCTTGCCGAGGGTCTTGCCGTTCTTGCCGAAGCGCTCGGTCAGGCCCTTGGGGAGGTAGTGCATCGGGCCGCCGGAGACCGTGCCGTCGGGGTGCACCTCGCGGTACTTCACACCGAGGGTGACCTCGACGAACTTGGTGGCCATGCCCAGCAGGCCGCACAGGATCATCCAGAAGGTGGCGCCGGCGCCGCCGATGGAGACGGCGACGGCCACACCGGCGATGTTGCCGAGACCGACGGTGCCCGAGACGGCTGCGGTCAGCGCCTGGAAGTGGTTGACCTCACCGGCCGACCCCTTCTCGTCGAACTTGCCGCGTACCACGTCGACGGCGAGCCGGAACTTCCGGAGCTGGACGAAACCGAACCAGCCGGTGAACACGAGACCCGCGACCACGAGCCAGGCGACGATGAGCGGAAGGTCCGTACCCCCGACGGGGACGGCGTAGAAGACGACTTCCCCGAGCCAGGTGGCTATGGGCTCGAAGAATCCGCTGACGGCTTCGTCGACGGAGTTGGTGATGGAGTCGAGTGACACAGTGGCTACCTCGATGGCGCAGGACCGGTGCAGGGGAGTGGCACCGGCGGGATGTGCGGTCTTAGAGCGAACGCCGTTGTCCGATCGGCGACCCTGGGTGGGTCGGTCCGTGGGCTCGGAGCGTGATCACCCTGGTCGTGCAGTCGACGTGTGTGCCGACACTCCGCCGAGTGGCGAGCCGTGGTGCCACCTGCGGAGTTGCGCATGTCTACCATGGGCTCCGCGCATTTTTTAGTGGCGCAGGTCACATCACGGTCAGTCACTTCGGAAAATGCCAGCGATCGCAACCGGACCGTTATCCGGAACGCGAGGTCCGTTCACCGGACACATAATTCCGGTTCATTCAGTCGTGAACCGGTCCCGCCGTCAGTTCGGCCAGCTCCTCCGGGGTCCGCGGGCCCGGCGCTGCCCCGGTCAGTGTGCCCTGGGCCCGCAGCAGCCGCGCCACCGCCACCCCCCACGGCAGCCGCAGCCCGGCCTCCCGCAGCAGGTCCGGGCGGGCCAGCGTGGCCGCCGTCGGGCCGGTGTGCACGCCGGACGGCGTGAGGACCGCCGCCTCGTCGGACCAGCGCAGGGCGAGGTCGACGTCGTGGGTGGCCATCACCACGGTGGTGCCGTCCGCGCGGAGCCCGTCCAGGGTGGCCAGCAGCCGCTCCTGGCCGTCCGGGTCCAGCCCGGCGGTCGGCTCGTCCAGGATCAGCACCCGGGGCCGCATCGCGACGGCCCCCGCGATCGCCGCCCGCTTGCGCTGCCCGTACGACAGCAGGTGGGTGGGCCGGTCGGCCAGCGCGGCGATGTCCAGCGCGGCCAGCGCCTCCTTAACCCGGGCCCGCACCTCGGTGTCCGGCAGACCGAGGTTGAGCGGCCCGAACGACACGTCCTGGGCCACCGACGCGGCGAACAACTGGTCGTCCGGGTCCTGCACCACCAGCTGCACGGTGGTCCGCAGCCGGGTCAGCCCCCTGCGGTCGTACGCCACCGGCTCGCCCGCCACCGTCAGGCGGCCCGGGTGCGGCCGCAGCCCGCCGCTGAGCAGCCGCATCAGCGTGGTCTTGCCGCTGCCGTTGCGGCCCAGCAGGGCGAGCGCCCGCCCCTCGGGCACCTCGAAGTCGACCGCGCGCAGCACGGTGGGCCCGTCCTCGTACGCGAAGGAGGCGCCCCGCAGGGCGATGAGGGCGGACTCGCTCACGACAGTGGCCTTTCCAGTACGAAGGTGAGGGCGGCCAGCGCCGCCAGCAGCGCGAGGCTCGCGGCCGTGAACGGCACCGAGACGCGGGCCTCGGGCACCAGCACCCGCAGCGTGCCGTCGTAGCCGCGTCCGGCGAGCCCGGCCTGGAGCCGCGCCGCCCGGTCGAAGGAGCGCACGAACGCCGTCGCGCCGAGCCCGGCCAGCGACCGCCAGGCGGCGGCCCGCGTGGTGTGCCCCAGCCGGGCCGCCTGGGCCTGCCGCACCCGCCGCACCGAGTCGAGCAGCAGGAAGCTCATCCGGTACGTCACCAGCGCCACGTCGACGACCGGCGCGGGCACCCCGGCCCGCACCAGGCGGGGCAGCAGATCGGACATCGGGGTGGTGAACGCGAACAGCAGCACCCCGAGCGAGGCTGCCGAGGTGCGCAGCAGCAGCCCGCCCGCCCGAGCCGGTCCGCCGTCGGCCAGGGACACGAACGCGTCCGCGCCGCCGACCTGCACGAGCAGCGGCAGCGCCCCGGTCACGCAGAAGCCGAGCGGCACCCGGTACGCCCGCCACAGCCGCCGCCCCGGCACACCCGCCGGGCCCAGCAGCACCGCCAGCGCCGTCACCAGTACCAGTGCCGCGCCCGGCCAGGGCGGCAGCGAGATCGCGAGCACCGTGAGGCCCAGCCCCAGCACGGCCTTGTCCACGGGATGGCGGCGGCGCCAGCGACTGGCGTGCGCCGCGGCGTCGATCGGCAGCACTCAGTCCCCTGCGGGAGCGTCCGGCCGGGCCGCCGCCCGGGCCCGCTCCTCGCCCTGCCGCCGTCCCCGGCGCAGACCGAAGTAGTACGCGAGCACGCCGGCGCCGAGGGCCGCCTGCACGGCGAACAGCGCGGACTCGATCTCCCCGGACGGGGGTTCGTACAGCGGCGAGAACCACGGCTCGTAGTCCGGGTCGATCTCGGTGATCGCCGTCTCCGCCTCGGCGTCGGCGCCGGAGAACGGCTCCTCCTTGCGGTCGCCGAGCCCGAACACCAGCGGCAGCACCGCGAGCGCGGCCACCGCGAGCAGCAGCAGGGCGTCGATCCTCGTGTCGCGCTTCACCGGGCCGCCGCCTCCTGCCCCGCCGTCTTCGCCTTCGTCCTGGTCACCAGCACGCCCAGCCGGGTCAGTTCGCCCTTGCTGGACCGCACCAGCAGCCGCATCACGAGGACCGTGAGGAGCCCCTCGCTCACCGCGAGCGGGATCTGCGTCACCGCGAAGATCGAACCGAACTTGCCGAGCGCGCCCAGGAATCCGCTGCCCGGGTCCGGGAAGGCGAGCGCCAGCTGGACGGACGTGACGCAGTAGGTGGACAGGTCGGCGACGAACGCGCCGCAGAACACGGCGGCCATCAGCGGCGCGTCGCAGCGGCGCAGCAGCCGGTAGGCGCCGTACCCGGCCCACGGCCCGACGATCGCCATGGAGAAGACGTTGGCGCCGAGCGTGGTCAGCCCGCCGTGGGCCAGCAGCAGCGCCTGGAACAGCAGTGTGATGGTGCCCAGCACCGCCATGACCGGCGGCCGGAACAGGATGGCGCCCAGCCCGGTGCCGGTCGGATGGGAGCAACTCCCGGTCACCGACGGCAGTTTCAGGGCGGACAGCACGAACGTGAAGGCTCCGGAGGCGCCGAGGAGCAGGGTGCTCTCCGGGTGCTCCCTGACCTCACGGGTGAGTGACCGTACTCCGTGGACGACGAACGGCGCTGACGCGGCGCCCCAGGCGACCGCGTGCGCCGGAGGCAGAAAGCCCTCGGCTATGTGCATGGCTCGGCAGACCCTCTCCAACACCTCGTGGATGGTTGACGCGCCTCGGCCGGTCTCCTGGCTGACGGGTACCACCGCCCGAACTCCGCCTTCCCGGGTCCGTGGAGGACCCAGTGGCTGCCCGTGAGGGCCGGAGCCGGACTTCCCGATCACAGTGGCGAGGGCCGCACCGGCATTGCACCGGATTTCCCGTTCACCAAGGCGTGGTGACAGTAGTGCGCCCGCACCGGCAGTGACAAGGGCGTACGGGGCGCTCGGACCGAGGTCACACGCCCCCTGTGCCGTCAATCGCGCCGGTCACGCTCCGACCGCCGCGCTTGACGGGCATCGTCCTGGCCGCACTCAGCCTCGTCGCCCAGTTCGTGTTCCTGCCGTACGCGCCCGTCTGGTCGGTGATCACGATGGCGATCGACGTCTTCGTCATCCGGGCCCCGGCCCGCCGCCAGGAGGAGGCCGAGAGAGTCCGACCGCCTCGGCCTCGTCCTGGCGGATCGCTCGCGCCCGGCGGCTCCGCGCTCAGCGCCGCAGCAGCCGCGCCACCCCCGCCGCCGCACCGGCCGCGGCCAGCCCGGCACCCGCCAGGGCCAGGGCCCGGCCCGGCCGGCCCGGGGGCGCCGGGCGGGCGCCGGGCGCGGTGCCGTAGGCGCTGCCGGGGGCGTCGGGGAGCGCCGAGGCCAGCAGCTCCGCCAGATGCACGGCCTCGTGGCCGCCGCTGTCGAACTCGTGGACCTGGGTGCGGCAGCTGAAGCCGTCGGCGAGCACGACGGTCCCCGCGTCCTCGTCCCGCAGCCGCGGCAGCAGCACCCGCTCCGCGCACGCCTCGCTGACCTCCTCATGGCCGCGCTCGAACCCGAAGTTGCCGGCCAGTCCGCAGCAGCCGGAGTCCAGCCGCTCCACGTCCACCCCGGCGCGGCGCAGCAGTTCCCGGTCGGCGTCCCAGCCCAGCACCGCGTGCTGGTGGCAGTGCACCTGGGCCAGCGCACGAGCGGACCGGTCGGGCACCTGCGGCGGCCGGTAGCCGGGGGAGTGCTCGGTGAGCAGCCCGGCCAGGGTCACCGTCTGGTCCCGCAGCCTGCGCACGTCCTGGTCGCCGGGGAACAGCTCGGCCGCGTCCGCCCGGAACACGGCCGCGCAGCTCGGCTCCAGGACCACCACGAGACCGCCCTCCCGGACGTGCCCGGCCAGCCGCCGCACGGTCCGGGTCAGGATCTTCTCGGCGGTGCCGAGCTGCCCGGTGGAGATCCAGGTCAGCCCGCAGCACAGCGGCTCGGTGGGCAGCTCCACCCGCCAGCCGGCGTGCTCCAGCACCGCCACCGCCGCCTGCCCGAGGTGCGGGTGGAAGTGGTTGGTGAAGGTGTCCGGCCACAGCAGCACCGTGCCGCGTTCCCCGTCGCCGTACGGCTCGTGGGCGGCGAACCACTGCTGGAACGTCTGCCCGGCGAACAACGGCACCTCCCGGTCCGCCACCCCCGCCACGGCGACCGCGGCCTTCGACAGCGGCGGTGTGTGGGTGAGGGCGTTGACGACCGGCCCGAGACGGGTGCGGCCCACGGCCTGGGCGAGCGCGGGCAGCCACCCCATCGACCAGTCCGAGCGTGGCCGACGCCACGGACGGCCCTCGTAGTGGTGGGACAGGAACTCGGCCTTGTAGGTGGCCATGTCCACATCCGCCGGACAGTCGCTCTTGCAGCCCTTGCAGGCCAGGCACAGATCGAGGGCGTCCTTGACCGCCTCGGACCGCCAGCCGTCCCGGATCGCGCTGTCCCCGTGGCCGTCCAGCATCTCGAACAGCAGCCGGGCCCGTCCCCGGGTGGAGTGCTCCTCCTCCATGGTGACCTGGTACGACGGGCACATCACGGTGCCCTCGCTGGTGTGCTGCCGGCACTTGCCCACGCCCACGCACCGGTTGGCGGCCTCGGCGAACGACCCGCCGTCGTGCGGGAACCGGAAGTGCAGGTCGCGCCGGTCCTCCGGGGCCCAGTCGCCGCCCAGCCGCAGGTTCTCGTCCAGCCGGTACGGGGCGACGACCTTCCCCGGGTTCATCCGGTCCAGCGGATCGAAGACGGCCTTCAGCCGCCCGAACGCCTCCGTCAGCCCGTCCCCGAACATCCGCGGCAGCAGCTCCCCGCGGCTCTGCCCGTCACCGTGCTCGCCGGAGAGCGACCCGCCGAACTCCACGACCAGGTCGGCCGCCCGCTCCATGAACCGCCGGTACGCCGCCACGCCGTCCGCGGTGTACAGGTCGAAGGGGATACGGGTGTGCACGCAGCCGTGCCCGAAGTGGCCGTACAGACTCGGCCCGGTGTCGCTCAGGTAGCCGAACTCCTCGAACAGCGCCCGCAGCCGCCGCAGGTAGTCGCCCAGCTTCTCGGGCGCCACCGCCGAGTCCTCCCAGCCCTCGAAGGTGTCGGGCCGCCCCGGGATGTGCGCGGTGGCGCCCAGCCCGGCCTCGCGGACCTGCCAGATCTCCGCCTCGCGCGCCGGGTCGTCCATCAGCGCGCAGTCCGCGTCGTGCTCGGACCGGTGCAGGGCCTCCAGCATCCGGCGCGCCCGGGCGACCGCCTCCTCGGCGGTGTCCCCGCCGAACTGCGCCAGCAGGAACGCGTTCCCATCCGGCAGTTCGCCGACGGCCTCGGGGTTGAGGTGCTTGATCCGCTGGTCGCGGACCAGCCGGGCGTCGATGCCCTCCAGCGCCAGCGGATCGTGCGGCAGCACGCCCGGCACCGCGTCGGCGGCCCGGTCGATGCGGTCGAAACCGAGCACCACCAGCGTGCGTTCCCGCTCCACCGGGACGAGCTCCAGCTCCGCCCGGACCACGGTGACCAGCGTCGACTCGCTGCCCACCAGCAGCCCGGCGACGTCGAAGCCGTGCTCCGGCAGCAGCGAGTCCAGGTTGTAGCCGGAGACCCGGCGCGGGATGTCCGGGAAGCGGCGGCGGATCTCGTCGGCGTAGGTGTCGCGCAGTGCGCGCAGCCGCCGGTAGACGGCCGCCCGCAGATCACCCTGCCGCTCGATCTCCGCGTACTCCTCGTCGCTGGTCTCCCCGCACCAGAAGCGGGTGCCGTCGTACAGCAGCACTTCCATGCGGGCGATGTTGTCGACGACCTTGCCGTACGCCTGCGCGGTGGCGCCGCAGGAGTTGTTGCCGATCATGCCGCCGATCGTGCAGTTGGCGTGCGTGGCGGGCTCCGGGCCGTAGCGCAGACCGTGCTCGGCGAGCTGTGCGTTCAGCTCGTCCAGCACGATGCCGGGCTGCACGACGCAGGTCCGGGCCTCGACGTCCACGGACTCCAGCCGCGTGCAGTACTTCGACCAGTCGAGCACCACACCGGCGTTGGCGCACTGCCCGGCCAGCGATGTCCCGCCGCCCCGGGACAGCACCGGCGCCCCGTGCTCCCGCGCCACGGCCACCGCCGCCACGCCCGCCTCCGGGGTGCGCGGCACGACCACGCCCAGCGGCGTCTGCCGGAAGTTCGAGGCGTCCGTCGAGTACGCGGCCCGGCTCCCGGCGTCGAATCGGACCTCGCCGTCGACCCGCTCGCGCAGCGCCGCCTGAAGCGAACCGACGTCGACCGGGGGCGGGGCCCCCTCGCGGATCACGGGGTCGGGCAGGTCCAGCTCGCCCATGGGGTCCTCCTTCGCAGTCGGCACGGCGTCGGCCGGGTACCCCACGTGGCGACCGGGGCAACGTGCGTCCGGGGCCGTCGCGGACCGTGTCGCTGTTGGGCCGAACGGGTGACTTGGCGTAAGAATTGGCTGGTGCAAGGCAATGAAGGCGAGTCGGAGCGGGGGAGCCGGTGAACAGCCACGACGTCACCGATGAACAGTGGGAGGGGCTCGCCCAGGTCGTTCCGTTGCGCGGGCGCGACGCGTGGCCGTCCTCGGTCGGTCACCGTGCGATGCCGGAGGCGGAGACGGAGGCGCGGCGCCGCTTCGTGGTCCTGCGCGTCAACGTCTTCGCGGACGCCCGCGAGGTCGCCGAGACCCTGATGTCCGGCATCCCGGTCCTGCTCGACCTGACCGGTGCGGAGACGGAGGTCGCCAAGCGCGTCCTCGACTTCAGCACGGGCGTCGTGTTCGGCCTGGCCAGCGGCATGCACCGGGTCGATCGCAACGTGTTCCTGCTCACACCGGCGGGGACCGAGGTGACGGGCCTCATGGAGGACGCCGGGGTGCCGGGGGCGTGACACGGGCGCCCCGGCCCGCGGCGGCGGCACGTACGGCCCCGCCGGCGAACGGGCGAGGCCCTGCCCGGCCGACGGCTCGACGCCTCGCGGCGGGCGCCGGGCGTCGTCGCGCGCGGTGGCCCGGCGTGCGGCTGGGGTGACGGCGGGCTGCGTGGCCGGGGTGCCGGGCCGCCGGTGGGGTGACGGCGGGCTGCGTGATCGCGGTGCCGGGCCGCCGGTGGGGTGACGGGCGGTGCGCGGTGGACGGGGGCGATCCCCCGATCGTAGGAAGAACGCGAGGGCGGAACGGTTCGCCCCGTGGGCCGGGCCCTACCGTCCAGCCATGACCGTGTCCCCCGCGTCGGCCACCCCCGCCTCGCCCGCCCAGGCGCCACCCGGTGACGACAAGGCACACCCCGATCGCCCCCGCGTCACCGAGCTGCGGCTGGCCGCCTTCGCCGGCCACCGGCGGTCCGCCTTCCGGCTCGGCCCGCTCAGCCTGCTGGCCGGCCCCAGCGGCTGCGGCAAGACCAGCGCGCTGCGGGCGTACGAGGCACTGGCCCGGCTCGGTGGCGGCGCGCCGCTGCGCGCCGCGTTCCCCGACCCGCTCTCCTGCGTGCCGGACCGGGCCCGGCCCGACGCCCAGCACCGCCGCGGCTTCCGCATCGGCTGCACGGCCGACGGCCCCGAGGGCCCGGTCCGGCTCGACGTCGCCGTGCAGGCCGAGCCCGAGCTGCGGATCGCCGGGGAACGGCTGACCGCGGGCGGGGTGGTCCTGCTGGAGACCGCCCTGCGCGACCCCGGGCGGCGCACCGTGCAGGCCGCCTGGCACACCGCCGGGCCCGCACCCGTGACGCGCGCCCCGCTGCCGGACGACCGGCTCGGCACCGCACTGCTGCCGCTGCGCGTGGCCGGCAAGACGGACGGGCAGCGGCGGGTGCTCGCCGCCGCCGAGCAGATGGTCGTCGCCCTGCGCTCGGTCTTCGCCTGCGATCCGCGGCCCGGCCGGATGCGCGACCCGGTGCCGACCGGCTCGGGGCGGCTGGTGCGCGGCTGCGACAACCTGGCCGACGTGCTGTGGCGCACCCGCGCCGAGTGCGGGCGGCGGCACGCGCAGTTCGTCGAGGCGGTGCGCGCCGGATGCGCCGGGCCCGTCGCCGACGTGCTGGCCGAGCCCGTCACCGGGGGAGTGCTGCGCGGGCTGCTCGACCGGGGCGACGGACAGCGCACCGGCCTGGCCCGGCTCGGCTACGGCGAGCTGCGCTACCTCGCCCTGGCCCTGGTGCTGCTCACCGGCCCCGGGGTGCTGGAGGTCGACCCGGCCGGTGAGGTGCCGGGCGCCCTCCAGACGCTCACCGTCCTGGCCGACGGGTTCGACCGGGGCCTGGACCCCGGGCAGCGGGCCGGACTGCTGCGGCTGGCGGCCAGGATGTGCGACCGGGGGCATCTGCGTCTCGTCGCGACGGTCAGCGACGCCGCCTGGGCGGCCGGAACGGACGGTGTCACGGTGGTACACCTGGAGCCGTGACCGATCATCCCCGGGACCTCACGGCCTTGCAGCGCCGGCTGGCCGAGTTCGCCGCCGCGCGGCACTGGCAGCCGTACCACACGCCCAAGAACCTCGTCACCGCGCTCAGCGTGGAGGCCTCCGAACTCGTCGAGATCTTCCAGTGGCTGACGCCGGAGGAGTCGGCGCGCGTCATGGACGACCCCGACAGCGCCCACCGCGTCCGCGACGAGGTCGCCGACGTTCTGGCGTATCTGCTCCAGCTGTGCGAGGTGCTCGGCGTCGACCCGCTGGCCGCGCTGGAGGCGAAGATCGACCGCAACGAGCGGCGGTTCCCGGTGCCGGACACCGCCTCTGGTCACACTGAGTAGTTGACAGTTGGGGCGAAACCGATTTGTTGTCCAGAGATTTCCGTCTTCCTCTGGCCTTTTGCCCCACATGCCTTCACTCTGGGTAGTGGACAGCGGAGTTCGGGCGGACGCGCGTGACCGCGCGTCGGACAGACGGGGGCAGCGCATGGACGCTGTGCGGCTCATCGTGACGAGCAGACGTGCCCTGATCGCCGGCGGCGACGTACGGGAGATCCTCGCGGAGGTGTGGCAGGCGCAGGCGCTGGCGCAGGCCATCGGCAGCCGCCTCGCGGTCTCCGGCCCGCCGGAACTGCGCGGCGAGGCACTGGGATTGACGGAACTGGCGGGCCGTGGCTGCGGCGTGCTGCGCACACCGGACCTGGCCCCCGGTGAGCTGCGCGCCGCCCAGCTGACCGAAATGGGCGACGCCCGCCAGGCCCTGGTACGCCTCGGCGCGCTGCTCGGCGAGATAGGCATCGCCCTGGTCGGCATCGCCAGCGCGGCGGACGACGAGGGCGCGTACTGGCAGTGCATGGAGGCGATCGACGCGGCGGACGAGTGCCGTGACCGCGTCCGGGAGATGCTGCGCAAACTGGCCGACCGCGAGGAGCAGTTACCGGAGCGGGAGGCGGGCTAGGCCCGCGCGACGCCGCCGCCGACGCCCGAAGCCGACACGGCCGCGGGTGGTCGTGCCGACGGGCGGCGTCCGTCCCGTCGGCCAGGGAGCGGCATCTCGTTCCGCCGGGCGGCGTGCGGCCCTCCCGACCGTGCTCGTCCGTGCTCGACCGCGCTGCCGCGGGCACTCGTGCCGGGAGCGGCGCCCGCACCGAAGGGCGCGGCACCCCGTCACGCCGGGCGACGCCACCCACCGCAGGGTCCCGGCGGGTCGGCGCAGCGCAAGCGCAGGGGCAGGCAGCCGGCGCGGCGCCACCCACGCCCGGCAGCTCAGTCCGTGCGCTCCTCCTCGCCCTGCGACCCCCGCGTCCCCCCGGTCGACTGCAACTCCGCGTCCAGTGCCGACAGATCCGCGTTCAGGGCCGCCATCAGCTCCTCCATCTGCTGCAACAGTCCCTTCGGCCGGTCGGCGGTGGCCCCGCCCTGCTGCGGCACGGTCTCTTCGGACATGACGGCCTCCTCGGCCCTGGCCCCCGCGGAGGCCGACACGGTGACACTCCGGCGGTCGCGGGCCGGCGAGGGTGCCGGGCGGTCCGGCTCCGCCGACCCAACGATCATCGTCGGCGCCCGGTCACTGGCACGGTCCCCGCCCCGGCGCCGGGTTGACGCGTATTCACCCGACCGTGGAACGGTCCGGCGGACCCGCGTGCCGGGAACGGCGACCGGCGACCGGCCGCCGCGCCGAAGCGTGCAGGATGGAGCCATGGATCTCCGCATCTTCACCGAGCCCCAGCAGGGGGCCACCTACGACACGTTGCTCAGGGTCGCCAAGGCCACCGAGGACCTCGGCTTCGACGCGTTCTTCCGCTCGGACCACTATCTCCGCATGGGGTCCGTGGACGGCCTCCCCGGCCCCACCGACGCCTGGATCACCCTCGCCGGCCTCGCCCGCGAGACCAAGCGGATCCGCCTCGGCACCCTGATGACCGCCGGCACCTTCCGGCTGCCCGGCGTCCTCGCCATCCAGGTGGCGCAGGTCGACCAGATGTCGGGCGGCCGGGTCGAACTGGGCCTGGGCGCGGGCTGGTTCGAGGAGGAGCACAAGGCGTACGGCATCCCCTTCCCGAAGGAGAAGTTCGCCCGTCTCGAAGAGCAGCTGGCGATCGTCACCGGGCTGTGGGCGACCGAGGTCGGCCAGACCTTCGACTTCCACGGCACCTACTACGACCTCACCGACTCGCCCGCGCTGCCCAAGCCCGCCCAGCCGAAGGTCCCGGTGCTCATCGGCGGCCACGGCGCCACCCGCACCCCGCGCCTCGCCGCCCGGTACGCCGACGAGTTCAACATCCCGTTCGCCTCGATCGAGGACACCCGGCGCCAGTTCGGCCGGGTGCGGACCGCCGCCCAGCAGGCCGGCCGCGCGCCCGACGCCCTGACCTACTCCAACGCCCTCGTCGTCTGCGTCGGCAAGGACGACCGGGAGGTCGCCCGCCGCGCCGGCACCATCGGCCGCCAGGTCGAGGAACTGAAGGCCAACGGCCTGGCCGGCTCCCCGGCCGAGGTCGTCGACAAGATCGGCCGCTACGCGGAGGCCGGCTCGCAGCGCATCTACCTCCAGGTGCTCGACCTGAACGACCTGGAGCACCTGGAGCTGATCTCCTCCGAGGTCCAGTCGCAGCTGTCGTAGCGGCCCCGGCCTGCGAATAACCGTAGGCGCCGGCCGGCGATCCCGTGCGATGGTGTGACCGTCGTCCTGCCGAGTCCCCAGGATCACCATCCCCTGGGGGCTCGCGCATGTACGGCGCGACCATCACGACCACCGGCCGGAGAGGCCCTGAAGCATGTTCCTGACCATCACCACCACCGGTACGCCCGAACGCCCCGCCACCGACCTCGGCTTCCTGCTGCACAAGCATCCCGACAAGGCGCAGGCGTTCTCCACCTCCTCCGGCACCGCCCACGTCCTCTACCCCGAGGCGGAGCCCCAGCGCTGCACGGCGGCGCTGCTCTTGGAGGTCGACACGGTGGCCATGGTCCGGCGCGGCCAGGGCAAGGGCCGGGGCGGCGCCCCCGACGCGGCGCTCGCGCAGTACGTCAACGACCGGCCCTACGCCGCCTCCTCGCTGCTCGCCGTGGCGCTGAGCCGCGTCTTCTCCAGCGCGATGCGCGGTGTGTGCAGGCTACGGCCGGATCTCCCGGACCGGCCCCGGCCGCTGCGCGTCGAGGTGCCCGCACTGCCCGCGCGGGGCGGGCCCGACCTCGTACGCCGGCTCTTCGAGCCGCTCGGCTGGTCCGTCGGCGTCGAACCGGTCCCGCTGGACACCGAGTTCCCCGAGTGGGGCGACTCGCGGTACGTCCGGCTGGTCCTGGAGTCCGAGGCGCTGACGCTCGCCGCGGCTCTGCGCCATCTGTACGTCCTGCTGCCGGTGCTCGACGACGCCAAGCACTACTGGGTCTCCTCCGACGAGGTGGACAAGCTGCTGCGGGCCGGCGAGGGCTGGCTGCCCGGCCACCCGGAGCACCGGCTGATCACCAGCCGGTACCTGTCCCGCCGCTGGTCGCTGACGCGCGAGGCGATGGACCGGCTGGAGCTGGTGCGCCTGGCCGAGGCCGACGACAGCGAGGTCGAGGAGATCGACAACGCCGTCGAGGCGGAGACCGAGGCCGAGGAGAGGCCCGCGCCGCTCGCCGTGCAGCGCCGCGAGGCGATCCTCGCTGCGCTGCGCGAGCGTGCCGCCGCCCGGGTCCTGGACCTCGGCTGCGGGGAGGGACACCTGGTCCGGGAGCTGCTCAAGGAGCCGCGGTTCACCGAGATCCTCGGCGTGGACGTGTCCGTGCGCGCGCTCGCCATCGCCGCGCGGCGGCTGAAGCTGGACCGCATGGGGGAGCGGCAGGCCGCGCGCGTGAACCTCCTCCAGGGGTCCCTGGCCTACACCGACCAGCGTCTCAAGGGCTACGACGCCGCCGTGCTCAGCGAGGTGATCGAGCACGTCGACCCGCCCCGGCTGCCCGCCCTGGAGTACGCGGTGTTCGGCGCCGCCCGCCCCCGCACCGTCGTCGTCACCACACCCAACGCCGAGTACAACGTGCGCTGGGAGACCCTCCCGGCCGGGCACGTCCGCCACCGCGACCACCGCTTCGAGTGGACGCGCGCCCAGTTCCGTACCTGGGCGGAGGCGGTGGCCGAACGGCACGGCTACCGCGTGGGGTTCCGCCCCGTCGGCCCCGACGACCCCGAGGTCGGGCCGCCCACCCAGATGGCCGTGTTCGAGAACGGCACCCCGGAGAACGGCACCCCGGAGAACGTGACTCCGAAGACCGAGGCCCCGAAGGAGGCGAAGGCGGCATGAGCGACACCACCACTGAGGGACGGGCGCTGCCCGTCACCGACCTCTCCCTGGTCGTCCTGATCGGCGCCTCCGGCTCCGGCAAGTCCACCTTCGCCCGCCGGCACTTCAAGCCGACCGAGGTCATCTCCTCCGACTTCTGCCGCGGGCTGGTGTCCGACGACGAGAACGACCAGAGCGCGACGCGGGACGCCTTCGACGTCCTGCACTACATCGCCGGCAAGCGGCTCGCGGCCGGCCGCCGCACCGTCGTGGACGCCACCAGCGTGCAGTCCGAGGCCCGGCGGCAGCTGATCGAGCTGGCCCGCGCCCACGACGTGCTGCCGGTCGCCATCGTGCTCGACGTGCCCGAGGAGGTGTGCGCCGAGCGCAACGCGGCCCGCACCGACCGGGCCGACCTGCCCCGCCGGGTGATCCGGCGGCACGTCCGCGAACTGCGGCGCTCGCTGCGGCACCTGGAGCGCGAGGGCTTCCGCAAGGTGCACGTCCTGCGCGGAGCGGACGAGGTGGAGCGGGCCACCGTCGTCACCGAGAAGCGGTTCAACGACCTGACCCACCTCACCGGGCCGTTCGACATCATCGGCGACGTCCACGGCTGTGCGTCCGAGCTGGAGACCCTGCTGGACAAGCTGGGCTACACCGACGGCGTGCACCCCGAGGGCCGTACCGCCGTCTTCGTCGGCGACCTCGTCGACCGCGGCCCGGACAGCCCCGGCGTGCTGCGCCGCGTGATGGCGATGGTCAGGTCGGGCAACGCCCTGTGCGTGCCCGGCAACCACGAGAACAAGTACGGCCGCCACCTGCGGGGCCGCAAGGTGCAGCTCACCCACGGACTCGCCGAGACCGTCGAGCAGATGGCGGGCGAGAGCGAGGAGTTCCGCGCCGAGGTGCGGGAGTTCATCGACGGCCTCGTCAGCCACTACGTCCTCGACGGCGGGCGGCTCGTGGTCTGTCACGCCGGCCTGCCGGAGAAGTACCACGGCCGCACCTCCGGCCGGGTGCGCGGCCACGCCCTGTACGGCGACACCACCGGCGAGACCGACGAGTTCGGGCTGCCGGTGCGCTACCCGTGGGCGGAGGACTACCGGGGCCGCGCGGCCGTCGTCTACGGCCACACCCCGGTCCCGGAGGCCAGCTGGCTCAACAACACCATCTGCCTGGACACCGGCGCCGTGTTCGGCGGCAGGCTCACCGCGCTGCGCTGGCCGGAGCGGGAGATCGTCGACGCACCCGCCGAGCGCGTCTGGTACGAGCCGGTCAAGCCGCTGCGCACCGAGGCGCCCGGCGGGCACGACGACCGGCCGCTGGACCTGGCCGACGTGCACGGCCGCCGCGCGGTCGAGACCCGGCACGCGGGCCGGGTCACCGTCCGCGAGGACAACGCGGCGGCGGCGCTGGAGGTCATGAGCCGCTTCGCGACCGACCCGCGGCTGCTGCCGTACCTGCCGCCGACCATGGCCCCGACCGCCACCTCCCGGGTGGACGGCTATCTGGAGCACCCCGAGGAGGCCTTCGCCCAGTACGCCGCCGACGGGGTGGCGCGCGTGGTGTGCGAGGAGAAGCACATGGGCTCGCGGGCGGTGGCCCTGGTGTGCCGGGACGCCGGGACGGCCCGCGCCCGCTTCGGCGTCGGGGGTGCCTGCCGCTCGAGCGAAGCCGGGAGCGGGGGAGGGCCCACCGGCTCCCTCTACACCCGTACCGGCCGCCCGTTCTTCGACGACGCGTCCGTCACCGAGGAGATCCTCGGCCGGCTGCGCGCGGCGATCGGCGCGGCCGGTCTGTGGGACGAACTCGCCACCGACTGGATGCTGCTCGACGCCGAGCTGATGCCCTGGTCGCTGAAGGCCTCCGGTCTGCTGCGCTCGCAGTACGCCGCCGTGGGCGCCGCCTCCGGCGCGGTGTT
This sequence comes from Streptomyces hamibioticus, assembly GCF_047946815.1. NCBI lineage: Bacteria > Bacillati > Actinomycetota > Actinomycetes > Kitasatosporales > Streptomycetaceae > Streptomyces > Streptomyces hamibioticus. The sequence goes on along the minus strand of NZ_JBKKQY010000001.1, from coordinate 1,724,609 downwards.
CCCCGGCGCGCTGGCCGCCCTGGAGGGCGCGGCGGCCCGCGGCGTCGACGTCACCGGCCTGCTCGCCCGCCAGCGCGAACGGGCCGCCGACGCCGCGGCGTTCACCGACGCCTACCGGCGCTACTGCTGGGCGACGGAGGGCCTGGACGGTGTCCGTCTGGCGCCGTTCCAGGTCCTGGCCGTCCAGGGCCGCAGCCTCGCCGCCCTGCCGCACGACGAGCAGCTCGGGCTCATCGACCGGCTGGTCGAGCACGACGGCACCGGCCTGCTGCACACCACCCGCCGGCTGTACGTCGACACCGGCGACCCCGAGTCGGTGCGGGCGGGCGTCGACTGGTGGCTGGAGATGACCGGCCGCGGCGGTGAGGGCATGGTCGTCAAGCCGATCGGGGCGCTGGTCCGCACCGAGGAGGGGCGTCTGGTGCAGCCCGGCATCAAGTGCCGGGGCCGCGAGTACCTGCGGATCGTCTACGGTCCCGAGTACACGCGCCCCGACAACCTCGCCCGGCTGCGGCAGCGGTTCCTGAACCACAAGCGGTCGCTGGCGCTGCGGGAGTACGCCCTCGGCCTGGAGGCCCTGGACCGGCTGGCGGACGGCGAGCCGCTGTGGCGGGTGCACGAGGCGGTCTTCGGTGTCCTGGCGCTGGAGTCGGAGCCGGTGGACCCGCGGCTGTGACCCGCTGACACCGGGCCGGCGTCGGCTGCGGTCACCTCTTTCCGGTGACCGGAGCCGACGCCGTGCCGTGCGGCGCGGGGGTCCGGCCCTCGCGTCCGGCCGGCCGGCGGGCCAGGAGCAGCATCGGCTGGGTGAGGAGGGTCGTGGCCAGGGCCATCAGGACCAGGGCCGTGTAGAGGGGGCCGCTCAGCAGGCCCGCCTGGCGGCCCGCGTCGAGGGCGATCAGCTCGGTCAGGCCCCGGGCGCTGAGCAGGACGCCGACGGTCCGCGCGTCCCGCCGGTCCAGGCCGCACAGCCGGGCCGCGACCGCACCGCTGCCGACCTTGGTGGTGACCGCCAGCACCGTCACGACCAGCGGCGCCGCCCAGGCCGTGCCGTCCAGTCCGCCCAGGGTCACCGACTGCCCCGAGACCACGAAGAAGAACGGCAGCAGCAGCGAGCCGACCTCGTGCAGCGGACGCAGCAGGTCCGGGTCGAGGGTGCCGTCCTCCTCGCGCGGCACCACCACCCCGGCGAGCAGCGCCCCGAAGATCACGTGCAACCCCAGCGCATGCGTCACCCAGGCGGAGCCGAGGGCGAAGCCGAGCAGCAGCGCCAGCCGCAGCGAGGGCTCCAGCCGCGTCCGCCACAGCAGCCGGCGCAGCACCGGCCGGGCCGCGAGCACCATCACGGCGACGAAGCCGGCGGCGAGCCCCGCCCGCCACGGCACGCCGAGCCCGGCCGGACCGCCGTCGCCGTCCATCATCGCCCCGGCCAGTACCGTCCAGCCGAGCACGTCCAGCAGCCCGGCCGCCGACACCGCCACCACGCCCGGCAGCGAACGGGACAGCCCGTTCTCCCGCACGATGGCCGTCAGCACGGGCACCGCCGTCACCGACAGGGCGACCCCGGCGAAGACCACGGCGGCGGGGGAGAGGCCGCGGGGCATGCCCAGGTCGTGCAGCGGCTCCCGGAACAGCAGCGCACAGCCGCTGCCCACGGCCATCGGCACCGCGAAGGCGGCCAGCGCCACCGTCACCGACGTACGCGCCCGGTCGCCGAGGACCTCCAGGTCCAGCTCGTAGCCGACCGCGAACAGGAACACCACCAGGGCGACCTGCGCGAAGCCGGTCAGCACCGGCCCGATGGCCGCCGGGAACAGCACCGCGTACGCCTCCGGGGCCGCGCTGCCCAGCAGGGACGGGCCCAGTGCGATGCCCGTGGCCAGCTGGCCGACGATGTACGGCTGCCGCAGCCGCCGGGCCAGCCGGCCGCCCGCGTGCGCGGCCACCAGGACCAGCGCCGAGGCGCCCACCACGTGCAGGACCAGCGCGTCACCGCTCACGTCTCCCCCTGTACCGCCCGCTCACGTCTCCCCTGTCCTGCCCGCCGACGTCTCCTCCTGTCCCGCGGCCGTCGGACCGGCCCACGACCCGTCTTACGGAGCGGGCGCCACCGCACCGGCGTCGCACAGGCGCACACGGAGGGCGCACCGCGGTCACGGGTCCGCGCAAGCGGGGGGTGAACAGGCGCCCGAGTGGTCAGGATGGAGCCATGGGATTCCATGTCGACTCCGAGGCCGGGCGGCTCAGCCGCGTCATCCTGCACCGGCCGGATCTCGAGCTCAAGAGGCTCACCCCCAGCAACAAGGACGCCCTGCTCTTCGACGACGTGCTGTGGGTGCGCCGGGCGCGCGCCGAGCACGACGGGTTCGCCGACGTGCTGCGCGACCGCGGTGTCGCCGTCCACCTCTTCGGCGACCTGCTCACCGAGACCCTCGACATCCCGGCGGCCCGGGAGCTGGTCCTGGACCGGGTCTTCGACGAGAAGGAGTACGGCGTCCTGGCCACGGACCACCTCCGGGCCGCCTTCGAGACGCTGCCCGCGGGAGAACTGGCCGAGGCGCTGGTCGGCGGCATGACCAAGCGGGAGTTCCTCGACGCGCACGCCGAGCCGGTCTCCGTGCGGTTCCACGTCATGGAGCTGGACGACTTCCTGCTCCGGCCGCTGCCCAACCACCTCTTCACCCGGGACACCTCCGCGTGGATCTACGACGGCGTCTCCATCAACGCGATGCGCTGGCCGGCGCGGCAGCGCGAGACGGTCCACTTCGAGGCGATCTACCGCCACCACCCGCTCTTCCACGGCGAGGGCTTCCGGGTCTGGTCCGAGGGGCAGGCCGACTACCCGTCGACCATCGAGGGCGGGGACGTGCTCGTCATCGGCAACGGCGCGGTCCTCATCGGCATGAGCGAGCGCACCACCCCGCAGGCCGTCGAGATGCTCGCCCACAAGCTGTTCGCCGCCGGCTCGGCGAGCACCATCGTCGCCCTGGACATGCCGAAGCGGCGGGCCTTCATGCACCTCGACACCGTGATGACGATGGTCGACGGCGACACCTTCACCCAGTACGCGGGTCTCGGCATGCTCCGGTCGTACACCATCGAGCCGGGCACCGGCGGCATGGAGCTGAAGGTCACCGACCACCCGCCGGAGCACATGCACCGCGCGATCGCCGCGGCGCTCGGCCTGAGCGAGATCCGGGTGCTGACCGCGACGCAGGACGTGCACGCCGCCGAGCGGGAGCAGTGGGACGACGGCTGCAACGTGCTGGCCGTGGAACCGGGCGTCGTCGTCGCCTACGAGCGGAACTCCACCACCAACACGCATCTGCGCAAGCAGGGCATCGAGGTGATCGAGATCCCGGGCAGCGAGCTGGGCCGGGGGCGGGGCGGGCCGCGCTGCATGAGCTGCCCGGTCGAGAGGGCGCCCGTGTAGGCGGCCCGCGCAGGCGCTCACCGGGCGGCGTGCGGGAGTGGCCGTCGTGCCGGATGTGACCGTGCGCAACGGCGGCTCCCGGCTCCGAGGAGAGCTTGGAGCCGGGAGCCGCCGGGTTGAGCATGGCGGGGTGACGCTCGCCTCAGGCGTCGTCCCCGTCCGGCTGCCCGTCCTCGAAGTACCGCTCCGGAGCCGCGGGCCGCGCCGTCATCCGCGGCAGCAGCTGCGCGGCGAGCAGCGTCGAGAGCGCCGAGGTGTCACCACTGCCGCCGTCGGTGCGTACGACCACCGGCTGCGGTGCCTTCGACGCCAGCTCCGCGCCCACTTCGAGGCGGCGGCGGGCCAGCTCGTACTGGAGCACCGCGCGGTTGTCGCGGTAGGCCTTGGCGAGGGCGCGCTGGGCGCGGGCCTCGTTCTCGGCGGAGATCAGGCCGCTGCGACCGCGGGTCTCGATCTCGAAACGGACCCGCTGGGCGTTGGTCTCCTGTTCCTCCAACAGCTGGGCCACCTGTTCGCGGGCGTTGTTGAGCGCGGCCTTCACCTCGACGATGCGCGCGTCGCGCACCTTCTTGGCCCGCTCGATGTCCATGCCGAGGCTGTCGATACGGCGCTTGCGGGTCAGCCCCCACTCCTGCTCGTACGCCGTGCGCTCCTTGGCGACCCGCTCCCTGGTCGCCAGGTGCTGCTGGTACTGCGTCGGCAGCTGCACGTCCGGGATGTTGGAGCCGGTGATGCGCACGCCGTAGCGCTCCAGCTGCCGGTTCAGCAGCTCCTGCATGTCGGCCACGTCCGAGCCGCGCAGGTCGTACGCCCGCTCGGTGCGCATCTTGCGGGCGCGCTGGCGGATGGCGTCCTGGACGGCGCTGGACAGGACCAGGTCGAAGTTGCCCGCGCCGATCGTGCGGACGAACCGGACCGCGTCCGTGATGCGGAACTTCAGGAAGAACTCGATCGACCGCAGCGGGACGTTCTCCTGCGTCGGGCAGGCCATCACCGGGGCCGAGTACGGGATCTCGGTGGCCGTGTCGACCACGAAGTCCACCCTCGACCAGGGGTGCCAGAGGTAGTGGCGGCCGGCGTCCAGGGTGCGGGTGACCGCGCCGTAGCGGGTCAGGACCCCGTTGGTGCCCTGCTCGATCTCGACGATCGAGGAGCGCCACCACCACAGCGCGCCGATGATCAGGAGCAGGCCGCCGGCCGCGTAGGCGAGCCCGGCGAGTGCGCCGTAGGCGAGGTCCGCCGCGCCGTCCGAGTCCGCCTCGCGCAGCGACAGCATCACGCCCATGAGCAGCGCGAACAGGCCGAGCCACAGGGGCAGCATCCACCACAGCCTGCGCCGGTGGCGGGGGATGATGACCGGGATCAGGGTGCCGGCCTCGCCGCCGCGCAGCAGCTGGGCGATGTCGCTCCAGGGCGCGACCGCCTCGGAGATGACCGACCTGCGGTTCATACGTGCGGTACTCACTGACCGGCCTCCTCGGAGGATTCGGGAACCTCGGACGCCTTCGCCTGCTCGGCGGTCTCCTGCCCGGTCGAAGAGCCCGTCGGCGCTCCTTCCTCGGCCGACGGCACGGTGGGCCGCTCGGCCTGGAGCAGCACCACGACCTCCTCCTCGCGTCCGGCGATACGGTCGCCGATCGCGGCGAGCTGCCCGCGCATGGCGGCCATGTCCGCCTCGCTGAACAGCTCCTCACCGCGCTCGCCGACCATCTCCCGGGCCAGCTGCAGGAAGTCGACCCCGGCGGCGTCACCGTCCGCCGAGCCGCCGATGCGGACGAGACGCGGCAGATGGTCGGCGACCTGCTCAAGGGTGTCGAGGATCTGCTGCTGGTAGCGGTACTCGAGGATCTCGGGAGCCTCGGCCGCGGTGACCGCGCGGATGTCGAGGGCCTGTGCCTCCAGCAGCGCCGCGTTGGCCTTCGCCTCGGACTCGGCCTGCACGTAGCGCTGGCGGGCAAGGGCCTGGGCGCGGTTGGTCTCGCGCTCCACGGCGGTGTCCATCTGGGCCTGGTACTGGGCGATGTCGGCGTGGATCGCGGAGAGCGTCTCGCGGCTGGCCGCCAGCTCCTTGCTCAGGTCGCCCTCGTCCTGCTCCTTGCGGAGCATCAGCGCGTACTCGTGGGTGTACGCCTCCTTCGCCATCCGCACCATCTCCGGGGCGGCCAGGTCCATCCGGTAGTTGCGGTCGGACGGTTCCGCATGCGTGATGTTGGCGTTGGTCAGCTCGACCGCGGGCCGGAACTGCTGGTTCAGCTGCTCAAGGAGCCGGCCGGTGTCCTCGCCGACCATGTCGTAGATCCCGGCGGCCTCCTGCTCGTAGATGAGGCTGCGGATCGTCTCGCTCACCGCGTTGCTCAGCTTCTCCTCGAAGCCGCGTACCGCACCCAGCGTGTAGACGAACTCGGTCGCGTCGCTGATCCGGAACTGGATGAACAGGTCGATCGAGGCCTTCACGCCGCCCTTGGTCGGCGCCTCGCGCACCGGCGCGTTGAACGGGTACTCGCGGGTGGTGTTGAGGATGTACGAGACCCGCTTCCACGGGCTGATCAGGATCACCCGGCCGGGGCCGACGACCTTCTCCAGCTTCCCGAAGCGCGTGATCAGCGCCTGGCAGCCGTCCGGGACCATCACCATGCCCTGCCGCCACCACACGAAGGCGACCGCGGCCACGGAGATGACCCAGTAGTGCACGCCGAAGAGCGGGTTGGTCAGCGGGGAGTCGTCCACCGTCGACACGACCGCGGTGCCCACCGCGCCCAGGACGAGCAGCGACAGCACCGGGAGCATGCTCAGGAACGAGCGGCCCTTCGGGAGCACCATCGGGCAGATCGCATGGACCTGCTCGCCGCCCTCACGCTGCTGCTCGCTCCGGTTGAGCGCCTCGCCGGCCTCGTCGAGAGAGACGGTCTTCTGCGCCATGACCGTGGCGATGGAGCCGCCCTGTTCCCTCGCGGCCGGAAAGTCGGCGGGGTCCATGCCCTCTTCCTCCGGCGCGTACGACTCCTCATCGGTGTCGCCCCGCTCCTGGCCGGCCTGTCCCCGGCTCTGCGGCCGGCCGGCCGACCGCCCCGTGCGCCGCCGGACTTCCTCCTCGGCCGCCTCCCGGGGATTGGCACCGGAGGCCACCGCTGAGGCCACCCTCCGTAGGCTCTGCCCCTTCGCTTGTGCCATCGTTCCCCCTTTTTTCCTTACTCTTCTCGTGCTCGTATCAGCCGGCCTGCCTCGTATTACCGGCTGGGTGGCCTGTACGCCTTGTGCGCTCGCTTGATCGTGTTCCTGGTTCCAGTCATCCCACACCACAGGCGGCGGGGACAGGACGGCTCCGCCGATCGTGACCATACTGATGAGTAGTGGTGGCGCCGGCGCGTCGAGGTGAGGCGGGCCGAGCCCTTGAGTGCTTTTCCGTCGTCAGCGATCACGCGCGGGCACCGAGTCGCCGGAGTGGGCGCCGGTCGGGATGGGCTCCGTATAAGAATGCCGTGGGTCGTATAGTATTCCAGAGTTCTCTGTTGCCGTATCCCTGGAGCGCCCCATGGCGACTGTCCCGACCACCCTCGCCGGCCGCCACCTCCTCAAGGAGCTGGACTTCACCGCGGACGAGTTCCGCGGGCTGGTAGAGCTGGCCGCCGAGCTGAAGGCGGCCAAGCGGGCCGGGGCCGAGACACCGTACCTGCGGGGGAAGAACATCGCGCTGATCTTCGAGAAGACCTCGACGCGCACCCGCTGCGCGTTCGAGGTCGCCGCCGCCGACCAGGGCGCCTCGACGACGTACCTGGACCCCTCCGGCTCGCAGATCGGCCACAAGGAGTCCGTGAAGGACACCGCGCGCGTGCTGGGCCGGATGTACGACGCGATCGAGTACCGCGGGGACAGCCAGGCGAAGGTCGAGGAACTGGCCGCGTACGCCGGTGTGCCCGTCTACAACGGCCTGACCGACGACTGGCACCCCACCCAGATGCTCGCCGACGTGCTCACCATGACCGAGCACGGCGCCAAGCCGCTCACGGAGACCGCCTTCGCCTACCTCGGCGACGCCCGCTTCAACATGGGCAACTCCTACCTGATCACCGGCGCCCTGCTCGGCATGGACGTGCGCATCGTCGCCCCGAAGTCCTACTGGCCCGCCCAGGAGATCGTCGACCGGGCCCGGGAGCTGGCCGGGACCAGCGGTGCGCGGGTCACGCTCACCGAGACGGTGGCCGACGGCGTCCGCGGCGCCGACTTCGTCGCCACCGACGTCTGGGTCTCCATGGGCGAGCCCAAGGAGGTCTGGGCCGACCGGATCGCCGCCCTCGCCCCGTACGCCGTGACCATGGACGTGCTGCGCGCCACCGGCAACCCGGACGTGAAGTTCCTGCACTGCCTGCCCGCCTTCCACGACCTCGGAACCGAGGTCGGCCGGGAGATCTTCGAGGCCCACGGCCTGGACTCCCTGGAAGTCACCGACGAGGTCTTCGAGTCCGCGCACTCGGTGGTCTTCGACGAGGCGGAGAACCGGCTGCACACCATCAAGGCCGTGATGGTGGCCACACTCGCCTGAGCGGACAGCGCCTATGCTGACCGGCGGCCCGGAGCCACCCCTTCCGGCGCCGCCGAGCGCGACCACCGTCGTGCCCCGCACCACCAGAAACGAGCACCACCCGTATGCCCCGCATCAAGTCGCCCCATCTGCTGGTGGCCGAATCCGGCGCCGACCGCGCAGGCCACGGTCTGAAGCGCACGATGGGCCTGTTCCATCTCGTCTGCTTCGGCATCGGAGCCGTCGTCGGCACCGGCATCTTCGTCGGCCTGTCCGACTCGGTCGCCGAGGCGGGCCCGGCCGTCGTCGTCTCCTTCGTGCTGGCCGCGATCACCTGCATCTTCACCGCGTTCGCCTTCGCCGAGCTGGGCGGCGCGATCCCGGTCTCCGGCTCCTCGTACTCCTTCGCCTACGCCGGACTCGGCGAGACCACCGCCTTCCTGGTCGGCTGGTGCCTGCTCCTGGAGTACGGCGTGTCCGTCTCCGCGGTCGCCGTCGGCTGGAGCCAGTACGTCAACGAGCTGCTCGACAGCGTCCTCGGGCTCCAGCTCCCGCAGGCGCTCTCCGCCGGCCCCGCCGACGGGGGAGCGGTCAACCTGCCCGCCGTCATCGTCATCGCCATGGCCGCCGTCCTGCTGGTGCGCGGCGTGCGGGAGAGCGCCCGGGCCACCGCCGCCATGGCCGTCCTCAAGCTCGCCGTGCTCCTCGCCTTCATCGCGATCGGCTTCACCGCCTTCCAGGACGGCAACCTCAGCCCGTTCTCCCCGACCGGCCTGGCCGGCATCGGCGCCGGCACCACGGCCGCCTTCTTCTCGTACATCGGCTTCGACGCGATCACCACGGCCGGCGAGGAGGCCAAGAACCCGCGCCGGGACATCCCCATCGCCATCCTGGTCTGCATCGGCCTGGTCACCCTGCTGTACTGCGCGGTCGCGCTCGCCGCGATCGGCGCCATCGGCGGTGACGCGGTCGGCGGCACGCCCGCCGCGCTCTCGCACGTCGTCAACGAGGTCACCGGCTCCACGATCGGCGGCGGGATCGTCGCCTTCGGCGCGGTCGTCGCCATCGCCTCGGTGGTGCTCGCCGTCATGTACGGCCAGACCCGCATCCTGATGTCCATGTCCCGCGACGGACTCATCCCACGGGTCTTCGAAAAGGTCTCGCCGCGTACCGCCACGCCGGTGGCCGGCACGCTGATCGTCGGCGTGGTCTTCGCGATCCCGGCGGCCTTCGCCCCGCTGGACGCGGTGGTCAACCTGTGCACCATCGGCACCCTGGCCGTCATGGCCGCCGTCAACATCGCGGTGATCGCGCTGCGCCGCCGCGAGCCCGGCCTCGCGCGCACCTTCCGGGTGCCGCTGTACCCGGTGACGCCGCTGCTCGGCGTCGGTTTCTGCCTGTACCTGATCTACGAGACGGGCGCCTCGACCTGGCTGCAGTTCGCCGTCTTCCTGGGAGCGGGCCTGCTGGTCTACGCCCTCTACGGGCGCCGCAACTCCCGGCTCGGCCGCCCGGCCGAGGTCACGCCGGACGCCGCTGAGCGGGAAGCGCAGGCAGTCTGAACCACACCGCCTTGCCGGAAGCGGTGGGGCGGTGCCCGCAGGACGAGCTGAGGGCGCGGATCAGCAGCAGGCCGCGCCCGTGCTCCTGCCACGGGTCCACGGCGGTGACGGCCGGGCGGGTGAGGTCACCGGGCGGCGCCGGGTCCGGATCGTGCACCTCGACCTGGCAGCCGCTCGGCAGCAGCTCCACCACCAGCTCGATCGGGGCCCCGCCGGAGGTGTGCTCCACGGCGTTGGCGACCAGCTCCGCCGTGAGCAGCTCGGCGGTGTCCCGGTCGGCGCCGTGCTCCAGCTCGGCCAGCGCGGTCCGCACCAGCGCACGGGCCACCGGCACGGCCGCGACGCTGTGCGGCAGCGCGATGCGCCAGGAGGCCGGCCCGGGCGGCGCGAGGTGCCCCCAGGGGAGGTGGCCGGGTGACGGATGGGCTGGAAAGCGATCGTGCACGGCGGTTCCGTTCGTGGAGCAGGCGGTCCCTGTCCTGCTGTCAACCCTAGGAAGGGTACGGGGCCGCCCGGCAGAGACCTTCGACGGGGAGTGCCCGGGACCTTCGGCACCGTACCCGGCGACTCCTATCGCGCCCTCGTGACGACGGTCACGGATGGGTGATAGCTTCGAGGTGCAGTGCTCAGTGAGGCCGTGCCCGCCCGAGGAGGCCGCCCGTCATGAGTCCCTTCACCGGCTCCGCCGCCCGCACTCCCGACTGGGAGCATCTGCGCCTCGACCTGGCCGACGGCGTCGCCACCGTCACCCTCGCCCGCCCCGAGAAGCTCAACGCGCTCACCTTCGGCGCCTACGCCGACCTGCGCGACCTGCTCGCCGAACTGTCGAGGGAGCGATCCGTGCGCGCCCTGGTGCTGGCCGGCGAGGGGCGCGGCTTCTGCTCCGGCGGGGACGTGGACGAGATCATCGGCGCCACCCTGTCGATGGACACCGCCCGGCTGCTGGACTTCAACCGGATGACCGGCCAGGTCGTGCGGGCGATCCGGGAGTGCCCCTTCCCGGTGATCGCCGCGGTCCACGGTGTCGCCGCGGGCGCCGGGGCGGTCCTCGCCCTGGCCGCCGACTTCCGCGTCGCCGACCCCACCGCCCGCTTCGCCTTCCTGTTCACCCGCGTCGGCCTGTCCGGCGGCGACATGGGCGCCGCGTACCTGCTGCCCCGGGTGGTCGGCCTCGGCCACGCCACCCGTCTGCTGATGCTCGGCGAACCGGTCCGGGCACCGGAGGCCGAACGCATCGGTCTGATCAGCGAACTGACCGAGGACGGCGACGCCGACGAGGCCGCCCGGGCCCTGGCCCGCCGCCTGGCCGACGGCCCGGCCCTGGCGTACGCCCAGACCAAGGCCCTGCTGACCGCCGAACTGGACATGCCACTCGCGGCCTCGGTCGAGCTGGACGCCGCCACCCAGGCCCTCCTGATGAACGGCCAGGACTACGCCGAGTTCCACGCGGCGTTCACCGACAGGCGCCCCCCGAAGTGGAGGGGACGGTGACCGCGCCGGCCGGCGGGGCGCGCATCGCGGTCATCGGCGGCGGCCCCGGAGGCCTCTACACCGCCGCCCTGCTCAAGCGCCTGGACCCCGGCCGGCAGGTCACCGTCTGGGAACGCAACGCCCCGGACGACACCTTCGGCTTCGGCGTGGTCCTCTCCGACGAGACCCTGGGCGGCATCGAACACGCCGACCCGGTGGTCTACGCGGCCCTCCAGAAGGAATTCGTCCGCTGGGACGACATCCACATCGTGCACCGCGGCACGCGGCACACCTCGGGCGGCCACGGATTCGCCGCCCTGGGCAGGAAGCGCCTGCTGGAGATCCTGCACGACCGCTGCCGCTCCCTCGGCGTCGACCTCCGCTTCCGCACCGCGGCCCCGCACCCCGACCGCCTCGCCCGGACGCACGACCTCGTCGTCGCCGCCGACGGCGTCCACAGCACCACCCGCGACACCTACGCCGACGCCTTCCGCCCGCACCTCACCACCCACCGCTGCCGCTACATCTGGCTGGCCGCCGACCTCGCCTTCGACGCGTTCCGCTTCGAGATCGCCGAGACCGAACACGGCGTGATGCAGCTGCACGGCTACCCCTTCGCCCCCGACGCCTCCACGGTGATCATCGAGATGCGCGAGGAGGTCTGGCGCGCGGCGGGCTTCGACGAACTCGATAGGCACGAGTCGATCGAGCGGTGCGCCAAGATCTTCGCGGACGCCCTGGGCGGCCGTCCGCTGCGCTCCAACAACTCGGCCTGGACCACCTTCCGCACGCTCGTCACCGAGCGCTGGTCCCACGACAACCTCGTCCTGCTCGGCGACGCCGCGCACACCGCCCACTTCTCCATCGGCTCCGGCACCAAGCTCGCCGTCGAGGACGCCCTCGCCCTGGCCGCCTGCCTGGCGGAGCGGCCCTCCCTGCCGGAGGCGCTGGCCGCGTACGAGGAGGAGCGGCGCCCCGTCGTCGCCTCCACCCAGCGCGCCGCCCGCGCCAGCCTGGAGTGGTTCGAGGACCTGGCCCGCTACCTCGGCCAGCCGCCCCGCCGGTTCGCGTTCAACCTGCTCACCCGCAGCCGCCGCGTCACCCACGACAACCTGCGGCTGCGCGACGCCCGCTTCACCGAGGCCGTGGAACGGGAGTTCGGCTGCCCGCCCGGCACGCCCCCGATGTTCACCCCGTTCCGGCTGCGCGGCCTGACCCTGCGCAACCGGGTCGTGGTCTCGCCCATGGACATGTACTCGGCCGTCGACGGCGTCCCCGGCGACTTCCACCTGGTCCACCTGGGCGCCCGGGCCCTGGGCGGCGCCGGACTGGTGATGACCGAGATGGTGTGCGTCAGCCCCGAGGGCCGCATCACCCCGGGCTGCGCCGGCCTCTACACCGGCCGCCAGACCGAGGCCTGGCGGCGCATCACCGACTTCGTCCACGACCGGGCGCCGGGCACCGCGATCGGCGTGCAGCTCGGCCACAGCGGACGCAAGGGCTCGACCAGGCTGATGTGGGAGGGCATCGACGAACCGCTGCCCGACGGCAACTGGCCGCTGGTGGCCGCCTCGCCGTTGCCGTACCGGCCGGACAGCCAGGTCCCGCGAGAGCTGGGCCGGGCCCAGCTGACCGACCTGAGGGAGCAGTTCACGGCCGCCGCCCGGAATGCCGCCCGGGCCGGCTTCGACCTGCTCGAACTGCACTGCGCCCACGGCTATCTGCTCTCCGGCTTCCTCTCCCCGCTCACCAACCACCGCACCGACGCCTACGGCGGCACCCTGGAGAAGCGGCTCCGCTTCCCGCTGGAGGTCTTCGACGCCGTACGGGCCGTGTGGCCGGAGGAACGGCCCATGACCGTCCGGATCTCCGCCACCGACTGGGCGGAGGGCGGCACCAGCGCCGAGGACGCCGTGGAGATCGCCCGCGCCTTCGCCGCGCACGGCGCCGACGCGATCGACGTGTCCACCGGGCAGGTCGTCGCCGACGAACGACCGGAGTTCGGGCGGTCGTACCAGACGCCGTACGCCGACCGTATCCGCCACGAGGCCGGCGTCCCGGTGATCGCGGTCGGCGCGATCTCCTCCTGGGACGACGTCAACTCCCTGATCCTGGCCGGGCGCACCGACCTGTGCGCCCTGGCCCGGCCCCACCTCTACGACCCGCACTGGACGCTGCACGCGGCGGCCGAGCAGGGCTACGCCGGTCCGGGCGCCGTCTGGCCGGCGCCGTACCGGGCGGGCAGCCGGCCGCCGCGCACCGGACGCACGGACGCGCCCCGGCCGCGGCTCACCCTGGGACGGTGACGGGCGCGCTCAGGAGGTGTAGCCCCAGGCCTCGCACATCGGGCGGAGCGCTTCGGCGATCTCGTCGTCCGCCGGCAGCTCCCGCCCCGGCTGCACGGTGCCGGTGCGAATGTTCTCCCGCCAGTCGCCGAGGCCCCTGATGAGTTCGCCGCTCTTCTTCTCGCCGTAGTCGAGCATGGCCGGCTCGTAGTCGAGGCCGAGGAACGCGCACACCCGGCGCATCTCCCGCCCGGGGTCGCCGGTGATGTCCTCGTAGCGCACGGTGCAGCCCTCGGCGTCGCTTCCGCGGGCCTCCTCGACGGCCTCCACGTAGCCCAGCACCTCGGCGACGGCCTTGTCGTACGGCCGCTTGACCGGGTCGCTCTCATGCCACGACCGCGCTATCGACTCGGGGTGGCGCAGCAGGAAGACGAACCGCGCGTCGGGCCAGCAGTCCCGCACCCGCTGGAACATGAAGGCGTTGCCGGGGGTCTTCTCGACGATGAAGTCCTTGCCGGACCTCACCAGTTCCCGGTGCATGACCCGGTCCCACAGCAGATGCTCCAGGTCGCCGCGGTGCAGCCCGAGGGCGCTCATGGCCCGCCGCGAGACCCACGGGCCGCAGTCCACCCCGATCTTGCCGAGGTGCAGCTCGTGCAGCGCGTGCAGCCGGGAGTGGGCGCCCAGCATCATGCGCAGCAGGGTGGAGCCGGAGCGCACCGAGGAGATGATGAAGACCGGTTGCCGCAGCAGACGGTCGGTCGGCAGGTCCTCGGCCGACGGACGGCGGTACCTCGCCGTCTCCGGCTCGGCGGGCGCCGCGGGTCTCGGCGGCGCAGGCTTGCCGGCCCTCCGTACCTGAAGCCCGGTGGTGGCGGTCAGCGCCCGGTTCAAGCTACGCATGAGAGTCATGCGTCCGGACCCTAGGGGAAATTTCTGAGAAGAGGATGGGAGAAGGGTGGAGGTTGTTCCTCCGGGAAAGACTGTGGCTCACATCACGGGTGGGGGTGCTGTTCGGGTGCGCCCGCGTAGCGCGCCCCCGCGTTGCGCAGCCGCTGGTGCAACGCCCGGAACACGGCCGCCGAGCGGGCGCCCGGCCAGTCCTCGGGCAGCAGCCGCGCGGGCAGTCCGGGGTCGGTGTACGGCAGGTGGCGCCAGGAGTCGAGCGCGAGCAGGTAGTCGCGGTAGGCGTCCTCCTCGGGAGTGTCCGCCCGGCGCTCCCAGTCGTGCAGCACGCGCGCGTGCCGGTCCAGGAACCTCTCGTGCTCCTTGGCGATCGCGCCCAGGTCCCACCAGCGGGCCACCGCCTCGGCGGTCGGCGTGAAGCCCAGGTGGTCACCGCGGAAGAGGTCCACGTACCCCTCCAGCCGCAGCCGCCGCAGGGTGTGCCTGGTCTCCTCGTACAGGCGGGCCGGCGCGATCCACACCCCCGGCGCGGCCGTGCCGAAGCCGAGCCCGGCGAGCCGGGAGCGCAGCACGTGCCGCTGCTGCCGCTCCGACTCCGGCACGGAGAACACCGCGAGCACCCAGCCCTCGTCCTCCGGCGGGGCGCTCGCGTAGATGCGCCGGTCGCCGTCGTCGAGCAACTGCCGTGCCTCCGGGGAGAGTTCGTAGCCTGCCGCGCCCTGCGCGGTGCGGGCCGGCAGCAGCAGGCCGCGCCGTTTCAGGCGGGACACCGACGAGCGCACGGACGGCGCGTCCACGCCGACCGCGGCCAGCAGCCGGATCAGCTCGGCGACGGGCACCGGGCCCGGCGTGAAGCGGCCGTACGCGCCGTAGAGCGTGACGATCAGGGACCTGGGGGCGTGCTGTGCGTGCTGATCGGACACGTTGATCATCTTAGGAGGTCGGCGTCACTGCCGGACGCCCCCGGTGCCGTCGGTGCGCAGCCGGAACCGCTGGAGCTTGCCGGTCGCCGTGCGCGGCAGCGCGTCCAGGAAGACGACCCGCCGCGGGCACTTGTAGGGCGCCAGCTCGCACTTGACGAACGAGCGCAGCGCCGCGGCGTCCCGCCCGGCCCCCTCCTTCACCACCACGTACGCGACCACCACCTGACCGCGCGTCTCGTCGGGTTGCCCGACCACCGCCGCCTCCACCACGTCGGGATGGTGCAGCAGCGCGTCCTCCACCTCCGGGCCGGCGACGTTGTACCCGGCCGAGATGATCATGTCGTCGGCGCGGGCGACGTACCGGAAGTACCCGTCGCCGTCGCGGACATAGGTGTCCCCGGTGATGTTCCAGCCACCCCGCACGTAATCCCGCTGCCGCGGATCGGCGAGGTAGCGGCAGCCGACCGGCCCGCGCACCGCCAGCAGCCCGGGCTCCCCGTCGGGCACCGGCTCGCCGTCGGCGTCCTGCACGCGCGCGTGCCACCCCGGCACCGGGACGCCGGTCGTCCCCGGCCGGATGTGCTCGTCGGCGGCGGAGATGAAGATGTGCAGCAGCTCGGTGGCGCCGATGCCGTTGATGATCCGCAGCCCCGTGCGCTCGTGCCAGCGCCGCCAGGTGGCCGCGGGCAGGTTCTCGCCGGCCGAGACGCAGCGCCGCAGGGACGTCATGTCGTGCCCGTCCAGGTCGTCGAGCATCGCGCGGTACGCCGTCGGCGCGGTGAACAGCACCGACACCCGGTGCTCGGCGATCGCGGGCAGCAATTGCTTCGGACCGGCCTGTTCGAGCAGCAGGGCGCTCGCCCCGGCCCGCATCGGGAAGATCACCAGCCCGCCGAGGCCGAAGGTGAAGCCGAGCGGGGGGCTGCCCGTGAACACGTCGTCGGCGCGCGGCCGGAGCACGCGCGCCGAGAAGGTGTCGGCGATCGCCAGCACGTCCCGGTGGAAGTGCACGCACCCTTTCGGCCGGCCGGTGGTCCCCGAGGTGAAGGCGATCAGCGCCACGTCGTCGGCGGCGGTGTCCACTGCCGGGTACGGCGCCTCGGACGCCGGGCGGCGGAGCAGGTCGTCGGGCGCGTCACCGCCGTAGGTGGCGATCCGCAGCCCCGGCACGTCCGCCTTGGCGAGGTCGTCGACGGACCGGATGTCGCACAGGGCGTGCCCGACGCGCGCGATGTCGCACACCGCCCGCAGCTCGGCCGGGCGCTGCTGGGCCAGCACGGTGACCGCGACGGCGCCCGCCTTCAGCACCGCCAGCCAGCAGGCGGCCAGCCATGGGGTGGTGGGACCGCGCAGCAGCACCCGGTTGCCGGGGACCACGCCGAGATCGGTGGCCAGGAGGTGCGCGAGCCGGTCCACGCGGGCGCGCAGCTCGCCGTAGGTCCACGTCTCGCCGTCGGGGGTGCGGAAGACCGGGCGGTCGGCGGCGGTGTGGCCGAGGAGTTCGGCGGCGCAGTTCAGCCGTTCGGGGTACTGCAGCTCCGGCAGGTCGAAGATCAGTTCGGGCCACTGTCCGGGCGGCGGGAGGTGGTCGCGCGCGAACGTGTCGACATGGGCGGAGCGGGTCGGGCCGGTCATGGCGGTTCGCCCCCTTGCCTGCGGTGGTGGGCTCTGGTGGGCTCGCACAAGGAGCGTATCGTCTTGGTGACGGCAGTCAATGGGACGCGATACGGTCGGGTGAGCGGCCGGGGAACGGCCGCGGAGCGTCGCACGAGCGGCCGGGGACGGCCGCGCAGGCTCGGGACGGCGGCCGGGGACGGCCGCGGGGAGAGAGGTCCGGCGATGACGGCATTCTCGCTCGAACCGGCACAGGCCGCCTGGTGTGCCGAGCTGCGCACCCTGGCGGCGCGGCGGCTGCGCCCGCTCGCCGAGAAGGGTGAACCCGGCCGCGTCAACCGCCCTCTCGTCGCCGAACTCGGTGCGCTCGGTCTGCTGCGCCGCCTGTTCGCCTCGGGCGCCCTCGACCTGTGCCTCATGCGCGAGTCCCTGGCCCACTCCTGCACGGAGGCGGAGACCGCCCTCGCCCTCCAGGGCCTGGGTGCCCATCCGGTCCACGCGCACGGCACCGAGGCCCAGCGCGCCCGCTGGCTGCCGCGGGTGGGCGACGGCACGGCGATCGCGGCCTTCGCGCTCAGCGAGCCGGCGGCGGGTTCGGACGCGGCGGCGCTGGCGCTGCGGGCGGAGCCGGCCGGGGCGCCCGCCGGCTCGCCGGGTGCCCGGCCGGAGGTGCCGGGCGTGCCGGACGCGACGACGACCGCCTCGCCGGACGCGACGGAGACCGCCTCGCCGGACGCGATGACCGCCCGGTCGGACGCTCCCCGGCCGGACGCCTCCCGGTCGCCGCTGACCGCGCACCCCGACGGCCGCGCAGGCTGGCGGCTCACCGGCGAGAAGTGCTGGATCTCCAACGCCCCCGAGGCCGACTTCTACACCGTGTTCGCCCGCACCACACCCGGCGCCGGTGCCCGCGGCGTCACCGCGTTCCTCGTGCCCGCCGACCGCCCCGGCCTCACCGGCACCGCCCTGGAGATGCTCTCCCCGCACCCCATCGGCGCCCTCGCCTTCGACGCCGTACCGGTCACCGCCGACGACGTGCTCGGCGAGGTGGACCGGGGCTTCCGGGTCGCCATGGGCACCCTCAACCTGTTCCGCCCCAGCGTCGGCGCCTTCGCCGTCGGCATGGCGCAGGCCGCCCTGGAGGCGACCCTCGCGCACACCTCCGCCCGGGAGGCGTTCGGCGGCCGGCTCAGGGACCTCCAGACCGTGTCCCACCAGGTCGCCGAGATGGCCCTGCGCACCGAGGCGGCCCGCCTGATGGTCTACGCGGCGGCCACGGCGTACGACACGGGGGCCGCGGACGTCCCCCGGCGCGCCGCGATGGCGAAGCTGCTGGCCACCGAGACCGCCCAGTACGTCGTCGACGCGGCCGTCCAGCTGCACGGCGCGCGGGCGCTGCGCCGGGGCCACCTGCTGGAACACCTCTACCGCGAGGTGCGCGCCCCCCGCGTCTACGAGGGCGCCAGCGAGGTCCAGCGCGGCATCATCGCCAAGGAGTTGTACGCAGCACTGGACGTTTCGGAGCACCCGGAGGACGCCGCGTGACCGCAGAGCGCATCAACCCGCCCGACCTGTCCCCGCCCACCGGCTTCTCCCACGCCGTCGTCGCCACCGGCACCCGCGTCGTCTTCCTGGCCGGCCAGACCGCGCTGGACGCCGACGGCAAGGTCACCGGCGACACCCTCCCCGAGCAGTTCGCGCGGGCCCTCGCCAACCTGCTGACCGCCCTGCGCGCCGCCGGCGGCACCCCCGCCGACCTCGCCCGGGTCACCGTCTACGCCACGGACGTCGCCGCGTACCGCACCCATGCCGCCGAACTGGGCCGCGTCTGGCGCGAGTGCGCGGGGCGCGACTACCCGGCGATGGCGGTCGTGGAGGTCGTACGCCTGTGGGACGAGCGGGCGCTGGTGGAACTCGACGGGGTCGCCGTACTGCCGTAGCAGGACCACGGGGCCGCCGACGCGGACTCGCCACCGAAGGGGTGACGATGACGTCCGCCGGCCCGTCCGCCGGGTACCAGTGGAAACCCCACCATCAGGAGGTTTCCCATGCCCTGGCGACTGCCCCTGCGCCCCGCCCTCGCCGCCGCCGCGGCCGTGCTCCTGCCCGCCGCGCCCGCCGCCCACGCCGCACCCGCGGCCCAGTACGACACCGGCACGGTGATGGTCGACCCGACGGGTCGCATCGCCGCCGACGGCACCGTCACCCTCTCCGGCAGCTACCGCTGCGCGCCCGGCACCGGCCCGGTCTTCGTCAGCTCCTCCGTCAGCCAGGACTCCGGCTCCGTCCGCCACGGCATCGGCGGCACGCGCGCCGTCTGCGACGGCCTGGAGCACCGCTGGGCCAACACCGGCCGGCCCTCCACGAACGCCGGACTGCGGCCCGGCCCGGCGCACGTGGAGGCCACCCTGATGGAACTCCGTCCGTTCGGCGGCCTGCCGCTGCCGAGCTTCCACGCGAAGCAGGGGCAGGACGTGACGCTGGTACAGGCCTGACGGACCCGGCACGCGGCCGGCACCCGCCGTCCGGCGGGCGCCGGCCGACGGCGGCGACGGCCACCTGCACCGCTCGGTCACCGCGGGCGGCGGCGCCCTGTGGCATCGTGGCGGTCATGGCGGTCGAAGCAGATGTCGCCGTGCTGGTCGGGCTGCAGGCCGCCGGGAAGTCCACCTTCTACGAGCGGTGCCTGGCCGGCCGCTACGCGCTGGTCAGCAAGGACCGGTTTCCGCGGGGCGCCAAGAACAAGCAGCGGCGGCAGATGCGGCTGGTGGCGGAGCACCTGGCGGCCGGGCGGCCGGTGGCGGTGGACAACACCAACCCGTCGCCCGAGGAGTGGGGCCCGCTGGTGGAGCTGGCCCATGTCCACGGGGCGACGGCGACGGCCTACTGGTTCCCGCCGGACGTGACCGGCTCGCTGCGCCGCAACGCCGCCCGTCAGGGGCGTGAGCGCGTTCCGGACGCCGGCGTCCTGGCCACCCTGAAGCGGCTGCGCAAGCCGTCGCGTGCGGACGGTTTCGACGCGGTCCGAGAGGTCCGGTTCGACGGCCGGGGCGGCTTCGACGTGCGCGGGTGAGAGCGCGCTGCCGCGGTGGCGGTCAGGGGTAGATCTTCTTCTTCCCGGCGAGCATGGCGACGTACTTCTCGATGCGGGCCGCTCGGGTCTCGGGCTTCTTGGCGTCCTGTACCCGGTAGAGGATCGCGTAGCGGTTGCGGCTGTCGAGCGTGGAGAAGAAGTCACGCGCCTCGGGGAGGGCGTCCAGGGCCGCCTGGAGGTCGTCGGGCACGGTCGCCTTGCTCTGACTGGAGTACGCCGCCTCCCAGCGGCCGTCCGCCTTGGCCTTCTCCACCTCCCGCAGTCCGGCCGGCCGCATCCGGCCCTGCTCGATCAGCTCCGTGGCCTTCTGCCGGTTCACCTTCGACCACCTGCTGCCCGGCCGCCGCGGGGTGAAGCGCTGGAGCCAGTGACGGTCGTCCAGCTTCTTCTTCTGTCCGTCGATCCAGCCGTGGCAGAGCGCCGACTCCAGCGCCTGCGCGTAGTCGACGCCGTCCGGTCCGGAGTCTTTCTTCGGGATCTTCAGCCAGACTCCCGGGACCTGGGCGTGGTTGTCCTCCAGCCACTTCTCCCACGCCTCCTGCGTGGCGAAGGAGAGCACCGGATCCGTCGCTTCCCGTGATCCACCAGACATGGCGCTCATGAAAACCCACCCCCTTGGCACGGTCAACCGGGTCCGGGCACGGCGGAGTCGCCGCGGATGACACGTTGCGCCGAGCCGTGTGCTTCGTTGTGAGGGCATGAAGATTCACAACGCGGCAGTCATGAGCGGAGGCGGGAAGGGTCAGGGAGGAGAGCGCGGCGATGCGGGCGGCTCGGAACCCGGCCACGCGCCACCCGCGCTGCGGGTGTGCGGCGTGGACAAGTCCTTCGGACGGCGAAACGTCCTGCGAGGCGTCGACCTCGAACTGCCGGCCGGCTGTCTGGCCGGCGTCGTGGGTGAGAACGGGTCGGGCAAGTCGACGCTGCTGAGGATCCTCGCGGGGCTCATGACGCCTGACCGGGGCGAGGTGTACTGCGCGGGACGCGTAGGGTACTGCCCGCAGGAACCGGTGGTGAACCCGTCCTTCACGGTCGACCAGCACCTGGCGTTCTTCCGCGCCGCCTACGGCCTGGCGGACCTCACGAAGGCCTACGAGCTGGTGGACGTCCTGGGGTTCTCCGAGTACCGGGCGGCTCGGATCGACAGGCTCAGCGGCGGAACACGGCAGAAGCTCAACCTGGTCCTGGCGCTGATGCACCAGCCTCCGGTGCTGTTGCTCGACGAGCCGTACCAGGGGTTCGACTGGGAGACCTACCTTCGCTTCTGGGACCTGGCCGGACGACTCCGCACAGCGGGCTGCTCCTTGCTGGTCGTCTCCCACATCGCACACGACATGGACCGGTTCGACCGCCTGTGGCGTATGGAGGCGGGCCGTCTGGTCACCGACGACCGGATCTCTCACAGCCTGGGTTGAGGGCGGACGGAAGGGCACCACGCCGGCCGGGGATCAGTGAGTCGTCGAGGACCGCCGGTAGAGCCGGTAGCGTTTGACGACGCGTCCGCCGACACGGGCGGTGGCCGCGTTGACCTGGTGGTTGTCCTCCAGCACCCAGGAGGCCTCCGCCGTCGTCAGCCGCTGGTCACGGGCGGCCCGGGACAGGGCGAGGTACAGCAGCAGTTCCAGGCCGCGACCGCGGTGCTCCCCGCTGACTCCCAGGGCGATCAGCCGGGCCCGGTCCAGACGCCGCCCGGCGAGCAGGAAGCGTGCGAGGCCCACGGGCAGGCCGTAGGTGAACAGGCGGCCCCGGGCCGCGGCCAGGGCGGGGGCGAGGTCGGGCAGGGCCACGGCGAACCCGGCGGGTCGGCCGTCGACCTCGCCGATGAGGACCAGACCGGGCCTGAGGAAGGGCTTCAACCGGCGTGCCAGGACGTCGAAGTCACGTCGCTCGAAGGGGCAGAACCCCCAGTTGCCGCCCAGAGCCGCGTTGTAGAGGGTGCGGATCAGTTCGGTCTCCTCGGCGAAGCGGCGCAGGTCGACCGGCCGGACGCTGAGCGAGCGACCGCGGGCGAGGCGGTCGGCGGCCCGGACCAGACGGGGATCCTCGTGGAGGGTTGTCTCGAACTCCCAGGCGAGCAGGTCCATCGCCTTGGCGAACCCGGTCCGCTCCAAGAGCTGCGCGTAGTACGCGGGGTGATAGGGCATCATCACCGCCGGCCGCCGGTCGAAGCCCTCGACCAGCACCCCGCACTCGTCATTGGTGGTGAACGAGACCGGTCCGATCATCGTGGGCCGCCCCTGCCGGGCCACCCAGCCGGCCGCCGCGTCCACGAGGGCCCGGGCGACCGCCACGTCGTCGACGGTGTCGAAGAAGCCGAAGAACCCCTCGGAACATCCGTGGTGTTCCTCGAAGCGCGGGTCGACATGGGCCGCGATCCTGCCGACGACCGAGCCCCGGCTGCGGGCGAGGAACAACTGGGCTTCGGCGCGGGCGAAGAACGGATTGGCGCCCTCGTCCAGCAGGGCGTGCTGCTCACTGCGCAGGGGCGGGACCCACAGCGGCAGGTCCCGGTGCAACCGGTAGGGGAGTTCCACGAACGCCGCGCGGTCCGACGAGGTGCGTACGGGGGTGATCTCGACGTGAGTGATCGTGGAAGGCGTCACGGACACAGGCGTCTTCTCCTGGCTCTGCGGTGTCCCGGGCGGAGAGGGGACACGGAGGACGGGGCAGTGCTGTCCAACGAGCGACGGCGGCCGTGAGCACGCGTATGCCGCCCTGCGCGTGTCCATCGGCCGCGCCCCCTCGTTGGCCAGCGAGGGGGCACGGCCGATGCCCGGCAGCCGACTGCCGAGAAGAGAGCGGAGGGGGGTGGTGAGGGAGAGATGGGGCAAGCGGTGAAGAACGTACGGCTGCTGGGATGTGCGACCTGGTTCGCGATGATCGAGCACGCGCGCAACCGGCTGGCTGTCGCCCTGATGCTGGTCTTCGTCCCCCTGTGGGTGACGCTGGCCCGCCTGACGGTGGGAACCGACCCGGTCCGATTCCGGTTGCGCGCCACCGGTGAGGTGCTGCTCGCGGACGGCAGCCAGCTGACACAGGTCACGGGTGCCATGAACGCGATCACCGGAATCCTCGGGTTCATGATGTTCGCCGCCACCTTCAGCAGCGGCTCCTTCGACCAGCGCCTGGCGATGGCCGGATTTTCCCGCGTCCACCTGCTGTCGGCCAAAGTGATCTGCCTGGCGCTGGCGGCAGCCGTCCTGGTCGTCTACGCCACCGCGGTGCTGTGCCTGTACTGGTCACCGCGCCAGCCCGTGCTGCTGGCCGCCGCACTGTTCAGTACCGCGCTGACCTACGGCGCGATCGGCGTGGCGCTGGGTGCCCTGCTGCGCAAGGAGGTGGAGGGCATGTTCGTCATCGTGATGGTGTCCGTCACCGACATCGTGCTGCAGAACCCGGTGCAGAGTGCGTCAGCCGAGACCGGAATCGTCCAGTTCCTGCCGTCCTACGGTGCCATGCAGGCGGCGGTGGCGGCCGGCTTCTCCGACACCGTGCTGCTGCACTGGCTGCTCCTGCCGTTGGTGTGGTTCGCGGCCGCTGCCGCGTTCAGTCTCTGGACCTTCCACCGGCGTACCCGTGTGGCATCCCGCGCGGTGGCCCTCCCGGCCCGGCAGGCGGTGGGCCGGTGACCGGGCGGGAGAGCACCTGCACCTGCCGGGCGGTGCCGCCCTCGGCCGCCCCCGGCAGCCGATCGTGGGAAGGCAGGCGGATCGCTGTCGTGGGAGCCACCGGCTTCATCGGCAGGCGCCTGTGCCACCGCATCACCGCGGAAGGCGGCCTCGTCACCGCGTTGGTCCGGCCGAACTCCCCCGTGCACCACCTGCCGACGCGCAACCTGCGCCGGGTGGTGGGCGACCTGACGAGTGGCGAGGGCCTGCCGGAGCTGGTGAGCGGCGCCGACGTCGTCCTGCATCTGGGCGGCGTCACGTCGGCCCTGCGCGAGCAGGCGTACTGGGCAGGCAACGCCGTCGGCAGCGGCCACCTCGCCCGGTCGGCAGCGGCCCTGCCCGTACCCCCCGTTTTCGTGTACTGCTCCTCGCTGGCCGCCGCCGGCCCCGCCCCTGCCGTCGACCGTCCCCGCACCGAGGAGGACGCACCCACGCCGGTCTCGGCGTACGGGCGCAGCAAGCTGGCCGGGGAGCGGGCGGTACGGGAGTTCTCGGACCGGATGCCGGTCACGGTCATCCGCCCGCCCGCCGTCTACGGCCCGGGGGACGCCATGCTGGTGCCGTCCGTGCTGCCCATGATCCGCGCTCGGCTGCTGGTGTCCTGCGGGCGTGGTGAACGCCGCTTCAGCCTCATCCATGTCGACGACCTGTGCACCGCCCTGCTGAGTGCGGCCGCCCGTGCGCCCCGTGCACGTCCCGCGGGGAACGACGGCGTCTACTTCGTCTCGGACGGCGTCGTGCACACCTGGGAGAGCTTCGCGGTGGTCCTTGCCTCGGCGATCGGGCGCAAAGCCCCTCACCGGGTGAGCGCCCCGGCGGCCGTGGCTGCGGCGGTGGCGAGAGCCGGTGAACTGGCAGCTCGGTTCACGGGCGGCGCCGCGCCCGCCCTGACCAGGGACAAGGTACGCGAGCTGACGCACCCGTGGTGGACGTGCAGCGACGAGAAGGCGCGCCGCGACTGGGGTTTCCACGCGGCGACAGGGCTGCGGGAGGGCCTCGGCGCGCTGTGCGGCGCGCACGATCTCCGCGGCCTGCCCGGTGTCCCGGGAGCTTCCGCCCCGGGGCACCGGGCAGGCCGTTGACCTCAGCCTCCGGAGGCCGGCACCGAGGTCAGGTCGGCCAGCAGCTCGGCGGTCGCGGTCACCGCTTCCTCGATCTGGGCGTCGGTGTGCCGGGCGGTGACGAAGAAGCGCAGCCTCGCCTGCCCCTGCTCCACCGCGGGAGAGACGAACGGGCACACGCTGACGCGGCGCGCCGCCAGACGGGCAGCGAGATCCAGAGCGGTCCGGTCCGCACCGACGATCACCGGTACCACGCAGGACCCGGTGCTGCTCCCGCCGGTGTCCAGCCCCGCCTTGCCGGCGAGGTCCCGGAAGAGGTCCGCCTGGCGTCGAGCGGCGGCGGCCAGGTGAGGACGGGCGCGCAACTGGGCGAGCGCGGCATGGGCGGCCGCGGCGACGCTCGGCGCGAGGCCGACGCTGTACACGAACCCCGGTGTCGTCTGCTTCAGGTGCGTGATCAGGGAGTCGGCGCCGGCGACGAAACCGCCGGTGCTGGCCAGCGCCTTGGACAAGGTGCCCATGCGCACGTCGATGGCCTCCGGTGGCACCTGCCAGTGGTCGACCACACCGGCTCCCGACGGACCGAGGACGCCGATGCTGTGGGCCTCGTCCACGTACAGCGTCACCCGATGCCGGTCCCGCAGCTCGACCAGCGCGGGCAGGTCGGCCAGGTCGCCGTCCATGCTGTACACGCCCTCCACGACGACCACCGTCCGCCTGTGGTGATGCCGCTCCGCCGTCAGAAGACGGTCCAGGAACGCCATGTCGTTGTGGGGAAAGACGCGGCGCCGGGCCCCGGACAACTCGGCTCCCTGCACCAGGCTGTTGTGGGCCAGCTTGTCGTACACGACCAGATCGCCGGGCCCGGCCAAGTGGCCCAGCACCGAGACGTTCGTGGCATGTCCGGAGACGAAGGCCAGGGCCGCCTCCGCACGCAGGAAGCCGGCCAGCGAGGCTTCGAGTTCACGGTGGACCGGACGTTCACCGGACGCGGCACGGCTGGCCGCCACCGTGGTGCCGAAGCGGTCGATGGCCTCCTTCGCCGCCCGCATCACGTGGGGATCGCCGCCCAGGCCCAGGTAGTCGTAGGAGGAGAACAGCGTCCTTGTCTCCCCGTCGACCACGGTGGTCGCGCCCGGCCTGCCGTCGTGCACGGCGAAGTAGGGGACCGGATGCGGTGACTGGGACACCAGTTCGACGATGGCGTGCAGTCCACGCGTGTGCGGCGCGGCAAAGGCATCAGGCTCCCCGCCGGTACCGGCCGACAGCGTCCCGGTGTCGGGACGGGGCACCGGGACGTCGTTGTCCGGCCGGGGTCCGGCCGCCGGTGGCGTCGGCCGGGGCACGGCCGAGCCCGCCTCCGGGGCGGGGCGGGGGTGCGTGGTGGGAGGCTGCACGGCGTCGAGCGCCCGGGCGACGGCGTCGCACAGGTCGCCCGCCGTGCGGGCGCCGTACACGGCCGTGTCGTCCAGCCGGACGCCCAGCTCCTGTTCGATGACGACGAGCATTTCCATCGCCTGCAGCGAGCCGAGTCCCAGGAGGCGCAGCTCGGTGTCCTCCTCCAGCACGGGGACGGGGTGCCGGGTCGCTGCCTGGCAGGCCCGGTGCAGCACCCGCAGCAGTGAGTGGCGGGAAGGCATGACGGTTCCTCCCTGTCAACCGGTCGGTGTGGCGGTGCGGTGCGCGAGGTAGTTGGTGCGCATCGCCTGGCGGCGCGGCTTGCCGGAGGTGGTCCTCAGCACGAATCCCGGGCGTTCCAGGACCACGTCCGCGACCTGTACGGACAGTCGTCGGGCCACCACCTGTCGCACCGCGTCGGCCACGCCGGGACCGCATCGGGGCAGGTACTCCACCACCACGACGATCTCCTCGCTGTCCGTGCCGGGGCGGGTGAAGGCCACCGCTCCGTTCGGCCGCACTCCCTCCACCGTCTCCGCCAGCCACTCCACCCGCTGGGGGTCGATGTTGCGGCCGTTGACGACCAGCACGTCCTTGCACCGCCCGACGACGTACAACTGGCCGCCGGACAGGTAGCCGCGGTCCCCGGTGCGCAGCCAGCCGTCGGGACGGAAGGCCTCACGGGTGGCTCCGTCGTCCCCGACATAGCCGTCGGCCACGGACGGTCCACGCGCCCAGATCTCGCCCACCGTGCGTTCGGCGCACGCCCTTCCCGCTTCGTCCACGATACGGATCTCATGACCAGGCAGCGGTGGCCCGCAGGAGACGACTTCCACCGCCTCCCGGTCCGGTGCCGCGGGACGGGCGTGTTGCCGCGCGTGCAGATCGGCGGCGTCCACGGTGTCGCTGCGCGGACCGCCGGGCGCCACGGTCAGGGCGAGGGTGTTCTCCGCCAGCCCGTAACAGGGGCGCACCGCTGCCGTGGCCAGCCCGGCGACCGCGTGCAGCCGGGCGAAGGACTCCAGCACACCGCGGTTGATCGGTTCCCCGCCGCACAACAGGACCCGTGCCCGCGACAGGTCGAGCCGGGCCACCTCCTCCGGGTCGGAACGCCGGGCCGCCAGGGCGTACGCGAAGTTCGGAGCCGCGGTGATGGTGCCGCCCACCTGCGCCATGACGCGCATCCACGACTGCGGGTCACGCAAGAACGAGGTCGGCGTCATGAACGTCACGGAGACTCCGGCCACCATCGGCGCCAGGACGAACCCCACCAGCCCCATGTCGTGGTGCAGCGGCAACCAGGTCACCCCGTGGTCCCGGCCGGCCCGCGCCGCGAGCGCGTCCCGCATGATGCCCACGCTGTTCGCCGTCACGGCGCCCCAGGTCGCCGCCACCACCCGGGGCTTTCCCGTACTGCCGCTGCTGGACTGCAAGTACGCCGCACGCTGCGCATTCAGTTCAGCCCTGGTCACCGACCCCGTGGCCGGGACCGGCAACTCCTCGTGGGCGAGCCGGGTCACGCGTGCCCCGGCCGGCAGCGTGTCCTCCGGTCCGACGACGGCCCGGGCGCCCACTGCGCTCAGCAGTGCCGTCGCCGTCTGCGACCACGCCGGATCGCCGCCCCACGCGGGCGGCGCCATCGGAACCGGCACGGCACCCGCCCACATCGCCCCCAGGAACGCCGCGATGAACGGCTGTGGCCGCGCCGCCACGACGGCCACTCTGTCCCCCGGCCGTACGCCGCGGCGCACCAGGCCTTCGGCGTGATCGCGTACGACGGTCAGCAGGTCGGCGCGCGACAACTCGGCGAAACCATCGTCGACCGCGTACCGATGAGCCAGGGAATCGTCTCCCTCCCAGGATTCCAAGAGCGACAGCACACAGGCAGAACTCTTCAAGTACCTCACCAAGACCTCGATACCGGTTCGTGTCATCGGGTCCAACGAGGCTGGGCGCTGGCGGAACCGGTGCGACCCGTGCGGGTGAACGAAGGCCATGGTCGTGGCCGACGGGCTCGTACCTGGTGAGGGAAACCGGAAGCCAGCCGGCGCTCAGATGTCCCGGAAGATCTCGATCTGCGCCCCGATCGAGTTCAGCCGTTCCGCCAGGTCCTCGTAACCGCGGTTGATGACGTACACGTTGCGCAGCACCGACGTGCCCTCCGCCGCCATCATCGCCAGCAGGACGACGACCGCGGGGCGCAGGGCCGGCGGGCACATCATCTCGGCGGCGCGCCAGCGGGTCGGGCCCTCGACCAGGACCCGGTGGGGGTCCAGGAGCTGGAGGCGGCCGCCGAGGCGGTTCAGGTCCGTGAGGTAGATCGCGCGGTTGTCGTAGACCCAGTCGTGGATCAGGGTCTGGCCCTGCGCCACCGCCGCGATGGCCGCGAAGAACGGCACGTTGTCGATGTTCAGGCCCGGGAACGGCATCGGGTGGATCTTGTCGATCGGCGCCTCCAGCTTGGAGGGCCGGACGGTGAGGTCCACCAGCCGGGTGCGGCCGTTGTCGGCGTGGTACTCGGGTGAGCGGTCGTGGTCCAGGCCCATCTCCTCCAGGACCGCCAGCTCGATCTCCAGGAACTCGATGGGCACCCGGCGCACCGTCAGCTCCGACTCCGTCACCACGGCGGCGGCCAGCAGGCTCATCGCCTCGACCGGGTCCTCGGAGGGGGAGTAGTCCACGTCGGCGTCGATGACCGGGACGCCGTGCACGGTGAGGGTCGTGGTGCCGATGCCCTCCACCCGGACGCCGAGCGCCTCCAGGAAGAAGCACAGGTCCTGGACCATGTAGTTGGAGGAGGCGTTGCGGATGACCGTGACGCCGTCGTGCCGGGCGGCGGCCAGCAGCGCGTTCTCGGTGACCGTGTCGCCCCGCTCGGTCAGCACGATCGGGCGGTCGGGGCGGACCGCGCGGTCGACCACCGCGTGGTACTGGCCCTCCGTCGCGGCCACGTCCAGGCCGAACCGGCGCAGCGCGATCATGTGCGGCTCGATGGTCCGGGTGCCGAGGTCGCAGCCGCCGGCGTACGGCAGCTTGAAGCGCTCCATGTGGTGCAGCAGCGGGCCGAGGAACATGATGATCGAGCGGGTGCGCACCGCCGCCTCCGCGTCGATGGCCGCCATGTCGAACTCGGCCGGCGGCACGATCTCCAGGTCCACGCCGTCGTTGATCCAGCGGGTGCGCACGCCGATGGAGTTGAGCACCTCCAGGAGGCGGTAGACCTCCTCGATGCGCGCCACCCGGCGCAGCACCGTGCGGCCCTTGTTGAGCAGCGAGGCGCACAGCAGGGCCACGCAGGCGTTCTTGCTCGTCTTGACGTCGATGGCGCCGGACAGCCGGCGGCCGCCGACCACTCGCAGGTGCATCGGACCCGCGTAGCCCAGGGAGACGATTTCGCTGTCCAGCGCCTCACCGATCCGGGCGATCATCTCAAGGCTGATGTTCTGGTTGCCGCGCTCGATGCGGTTGACGGCGCTCTGGCTGGTGCCGAGCGCCTCCGCGAGCTGCGACTGCGTCCAGCCGCGGTGCTGCCGGGCGTCACGGATGAGCTTGCCGATGCGTACGAGGTAGTCGTCTGCCATGAGGTTGAGGCTATCTCAGATATGAGATGGCGCCTTTCGGGGGGTCTGTTCGGGTGACGGGTCGTCAATGGCGCCTGGCCGAACGAGTGCGGCGCCAGCCGAAAGGTCCGGGCAAATCCATCGATGTCGTACGACGTCCAGTGCTGCTCCGGGTGTGGCGCGGCCCGTTCCTGCCGCCGGTCGTGATGGACCACGAACGTTTGTTGATGTTCAGCCGTACTCCGGGAAGGATCCGGAAGCTCTTGCGGAACGTGAGCGGCATCGTGCCTCCCTTCGGTTCGCCGGGTGCGCCCGGCGTAATCCGGATACCCCGAGGGGGAGGAGCCATGGGCATGACGGTCATGCGGTGGGGCGCACGCCACACCGGGGCCGGGCATGACCATCCGGCCCCCATGTACTAGAGTTATCTCGACATCGAGATATCTGCCGGGGCGTACCGCAGTCGCCACCCTGGTAAGGGCAGCCTAACTTAGCCTTACCTCAGCGGATCGGCCGGGGTGGCGTGGCGGCAGGATGCGGTGGTACGCGCACATAAATGAAGGAGACTGTCGTGTCGGCGAACAGCTTCGACGCCCGCAGCACGTTGCAGGTGGGCGACGAGTCGTACGAGATCTTCCGGCTGGACAAGGTCGAGGGCAGCGCGCGCCTTCCCTACAGCCTGAAGGTGCTGCTGGAGAACCTGCTCCGCACCGAGGACGGCGCGAACATCACCGCCGACCACATCCGTGCCCTCGGCACCTGGGACTCGCAGGCCCAGCCGTCGCAGGAGATCCAGTTCACGCCGGCCCGCGTGATCATGCAGGACTTCACCGGCGTGCCCTGTGTCGTGGACCTCGCCACCATGCGCGAGGCCGTCAAGGAGCTGGGCGGCGACCCGGCGAAGATCAACCCGCTGGCCCCGGCCGAGCTGGTCATCGACCACTCCGTCATCGCCGACAAGTTCGGCACCAACGACGCCTTCAAGCAGAACGTCGACCTGGAGTACGGCCGCAACAAGGAGCGCTACCAGTTCCTGCGCTGGGGCCAGACCGCCTTCGACGAGTTCAAGGTCGTCCCGCCCGGCACCGGCATCGTCCACCAGGTGAACATCGAGCACCTGGCCCGCGTCGTGATGGTCCGCGACGGCAAGGCCTACCCGGACACCCTCGTCGGCACCGACTCGCACACCACCATGGTCAACGGCCTCGGCGTCCTCGGCTGGGGCGTCGGCGGCATCGAGGCCGAGGCCGCGATGCTCGGCCAGCCGGTCTCCATGCTGATCCCGCGCGTCGTCGGCTTCAAGCTCACCGGCGAGCTGCAGCCGGGCACGACCGCCACCGACCTGGTGCTCACCATCACCGAGATGCTGCGCAAGCACGGCGTCGTCGGCAAGTTCGTCGAGTTCTACGGCGAGGGCGTGGCCGCCACCTCCCTGGCCAACCGCGCCACCATCGGCAACATGTCGCCGGAGTTCGGCTCCACCGCCGCGATCTTCCCGATCGACGACGAGACGCTGAACTACATGCGCCTCACCGGCCGCTCCGAGCAGCAGGTCAAGCTGGTCGAGACCTACGCCAAGGAGCAGGGCCTCTGGCTGGACCCGGCCGCCGAGCCGGACTTCTCCGAGAAGCTGGAGCTGGACCTCTCCACCGTCGTGCCGTCCATCGCCGGCCCGAAGCGCCCGCAGGACCGCATCGTCCTGGCGAACGCCGCCGAGCAGTTCAAGCAGGACGTCCGCAACTACGTGGACTCCGTGGACGAGGCGGGCCAGGAGTCCTTCCCGGCCTCCGACGCCCCGGCCGTCGCCCCCAACGGCGCCCCGAGCAACCCGGTCCCGGTCACCGCCCCCGACGGCACCACCTACGAGATCGACCACGGTGCGGTGACGGTCGCGGCCATCACCTCCTGCACCAACACCTCCAACCCGTACGTCATGGTCGCCGCCGCCCTGGTGGCCAAGAAGGCGGTCGAGAAGGGCCTGACCCGCAAGCCGTGGGTCAAGACCACCCTCGCCCCGGGCTCCAAGGTCGTCACCGACTACTTCGAGAAGGCGGGCCTGACCCCCTACCTCGACAAGGTCGGCTTCAACCTCGTCGGCTACGGCTGCACCACCTGCATCGGCAACTCCGGCCCGCTGCCGGAGGAGGTCTCCAAGGCCGTCAACGACCACGACCTCGCCGTCACCTCGGTCCTGTCCGGCAACCGGAACTTCGAGGGCCGGATCAACCCCGACGTCAAGATGAACTACCTGGCGTCCCCGCCACTGGTCGTCGCCTACGCCCTCGCCGGCTCCATGAAGGTGGACATCACCAAGGAGGCCCTCGGCACCGACCAGGACGGCAACCCGGTCTACCTGAAGGACATCTGGCCGACCGAGGCCGAGGTCAACGAGGTCGTCGCCAGCGCCATCGGCGAGGACATGTTCGCCAAGTCCTACAGCGACGTCTTCGCCGGCGACGCCCAGTGGCAGGCGCTGCCCATCCCGACCGGCGACACCTTCGAGTGGGACGCCGAGTCCACCTACGTCCGCAAGCCCCCGTACTTCGAGGGCATGCGGCCGGAGCCGTCCCCGGTGGAGGACATCACCGGCGCCCGTGTGCTGGCCAAGCTGGGAGACTCGGTCACCACCGACCACATCTCCCCGGCCGGCGCCATCAAGGCCGACACCCCGGCCGGCAAGTACCTCACGGAGCACGGCGTCGAGCGCCGCGACTTCAACAGCTACGGCTCCCGCCGCGGCAACCACGAGGTCATGATCCGCGGTACGTTCGCCAACATCCGCCTGCGCAACCAGATCGCGCCGGGCACCGAGGGCGGCTACACGCGTGACTTCACGCAGGACGGCGGGCCGGTCTCCTTCATCTACGACGCCTCGCAGAACTACCAGGCCGCCGGCGTCCCGCTGGTCGTCCTGGCCGGCAAGGAGTACGGTTCCGGCTCGTCCCGCGACTGGGCGGCCAAGGGCACCGCGCTGCTCGGCGTCAAGGCCGTCATCGCCGAGTCCTACGAGCGCATCCACCGCTCCAACCTGATCGGCATGGGCGTGCTGCCGCTGCAGTTCCCGGAGGGCGCCACCGCCGAGTCCCTCGGTCTGACCGGTGAGGAGACCTTCTCCATCTCCGGCGTCACCGAGCTGAACAACGGCACCACCCCGCGCACGGTGAAGGTCACCACCGACACCGGCGTCGAGTTCGACGCGGTCGTCCGCATCGACACCCCCGGCGAGGCGGACTACTACCGCAACGGCGGCATCATGCAGTACGTGCTGCGCAGCCTGATCCGCAAGTAACACCCGGCGGACCGAGGCAGGAGGGCCGCGCTCCCGGTGCCACCGGGGGCGCGGCCCTCCGCGCTGCACGTCCGTCCGTCAGGCGACCGCCGCCCCCGTCCCCCGGGCCCCGGCGATGTAGTCGGACCGGCCGGCCCCGTCGTACACCGTGATGTCGACGTACGCCCCCTCGGGGATGTCGAAGTCCCTGACCGTGAGGTCCACCGTCTCCGAAGTGCCCGGCGCGGAGAAGGTGCCGAGGTCGTGGTAGGAGCCGCCCGAGGAGTAGCCGACGGCCACGTAGACCGTGTCGCCGTCGTTGCGGGTGTCGTACACCCAGAGCTTCTCGTCGTACGGGTGGAACTCCACCTTGCCGACGAACCAGCCCCCGTGGGTCAGCTCCATCTTGACGGCGGTGCCGCCCGCGTCATGGGCGAAGTAGGTGCCGTCGAACGGGTCGGTGAGGCTCCCGCCGCTGCACGGGCAGGTGTCGGTGTCGCGGTAGTACGTGGCCACGCTCGGGTCCGGGTCGTAGGCCTGGGCCGGGGCGGCCGTCGCGAAGAGCGCGCCCGCCGTCAGCAGCGCCCCCGTGAGCGCGCCCGTCAGCCCTCTGCCGGTGATGGTCCGCACGTGTTCCCCCTCCTGTGCCGCTGCCCGGTGCGCACCGGGCGTCCGCTCATTGTGCGGCGCACGGCATGCGCGGGAAACGGGGCACCACACGGCGACGGCGGGTTCAGGCCAGGCCCGGACCCGCCGTCGCGCTCAGCGCCTCACGCCAGCAGCTCCACCTCCGCCAGGGTGTGCTCGCCGTCCAGGACCAGGCGGTACCGCTCGTACGTCCCCGGCGACTTCACCGAGAACGCCCGGGTCTGCCGGTCCCAGGCGAAGGACTCGCCGGAGCGTTCGTCCAGCGTCCGCCATGTGCCGCCGTCCGCCGAGCCCTGGAGCTTCCAGCCCGTCGGGGCCTTCGCCCGGTCCGCCGAGGACGTCAGCGTGTACTGGACCGCCTTCACACCCCTCGCGACCGGAAGGCCGACGGAGGTCACCGCCGCGTCCGTCGCCGACGTGTCGTCGAACAGGGCGCCGTCCCCCTCGACGGCGTCCTCGCGCGGCGTCGGCACCTCGTCGTCCTGTGTGATGGACACGGGCTGGGCGTTCTCGCCGGTGCCCCACGAGGACGGCCGCGGGCCCATGGCGAACTCCAGGACGCCGCCGCGCGCGATCAGGGAGTGGGGCAGCGCCGTGGAGTTCCAGCGCTTGCCGTTGACCTTCAGTCCCTGCACGTACACGTTCTCCGCGCTGTTCTCCGGCGCCTTCACCACCAGCTTGCGCCCGTTCTCCAGGTGGACGGTCGCCTTGGTGAACAGCGGGGAGCCGATGGCGTACTCGCCGCTGCCCATCACCAGCGGGTAGAAGCCGAGCGCGGAGAACAGGAACCAGGCCGACTGCTCGCCGTTGTCCTCGTCCCCGTGGTAGCCCTGGCCGATGTCACTGCCCACGTAGAGGCGGGAGAGCACCTCGCGGACGTTCTTCTGGGTCTTCCACGGCTGCCCCGCCGCGTCGTACATGTACAGCGCGTGGTGGGCGACCTGGTTGGAGTGCCCGTACATGCCCATCCGCACGTCCCGCGCCTCGGTCATCTCGTGGATGACACCGCCGTAGGAGCCGACGAACTCGGGCGAGGCGGTCTCGGGCGTGGCCAGGTACTCGTCGAGCTTGTCCGCGAGGCCGCCCCGGCCGCCGTAGAGGTTGGCCAGGCCCCGGCTGTCCTGCGGGGCGGTGAAGGCGTAGCCCCAGCCGTTGGTCTCGGTGTAGTCGTGGCCCCACACCCGCGGGTCGTACTTCTCCGACTCCACGCGCCACTTGCCGGCCGCGTCCTTGCCCTGGAAGAAGCCGGCCTTCGGGTCGAAGAGGTTGACGTAGTCCCGGGCGCGGTCGAGGAAGTACGCCGACTCCTCCCGGTAGCGCTTCTCGCCGGTCTTCTCGTACAGCGCCTCGCCCATCTTCGCGATGCCGTAGTCGTTGAGGAAGCCCTCCAGCGCCCACGACAGGCCCTCGTGCGTCTCCGTGCCGGTGTAGCCGAGGAACGGCGAGGTCGCCATGCCCTTGCGCCCCACGCCCGAGGAGGGGGGCACGACGGTGGCGTTCTTCAGGGCCGCCTCGTACGCCGCCTCCGCGTCGAAGTCGACGCCCTTGACGTACGCGTCCGCGAACGCCACGTCCGAGGAGGTGCCGGTCATCAGGTCCGCGTAGCCGGGGGAGGACCAGCGCGAGGTCCAGCCGCCGTCCTTGTAGTGCTGCACGAAGCCGTCGACCAGCTCACCGGCCTTGGACGGGGTGAGGAACGAGTACGCGGGCCAGGTCGTCCGGTAGGTGTCCCAGAAGCCGTTGTTGACGTACACCTTGCCGTCGACGACCTTCGCGCCGGTGTGCGTCGGGGTGTCCTGCTTCTCCATCCGCGAGAACGGGGAGGCGTACTTGAACGTCCCGTCGACCTTCTCGTAACCCGAGTTCGGGTACAGGTACAGCCGGTAGAGGCTGGAGTACAGCGTGGTCAGCTGGTCCGGGGTCGCGCCCTCCACCTCGACCTTGCCGAGGACGCGGTCCCACTGCCGCTGGGCGTCCCGCTCGACCTTGTCGAACGAGGTGCGCTTCGGGATCTCCTGGCGCAGGTTGTCCTTCGCCTGGTCGACGCTGATCAGCGAGGTCGCCAGCCGCAGCGTGACCGTGCGGTCCCGGCCCGCGTCGAAGCGCAGATGGCCCTTGACGCCCTCGGCGGAGCCGCCGGTCACCTTCGCGCCGTCGAACTCGCCGTGGACGAAGAGCCGGGTCGCGCCCGTCGACAGGCCGGACTTCACGTCCGAGTAGCCGGTGAAGGTCCCGCTCTCCTCGTCCAGGGTCAGGCCCGCCTGGCCGGTGACGTTGTCGAACAGCACGCTCGCGTCGTCGCCGGGATAGGTGAAGCGGAACATGGCGGCGTGGTCGGTCGGCGCCATCTCGGCCTTCAGGCCGTTCTCGAACCGCACCCCGTAGTAGTACGGCCGCGCGGTCTCGTTCTCGTGCCGGAACGCCAGCTCCCGCGCCTCCCGGCCGGTGTCCGGGGTGCCGGACGCGGCCGACGGCATCACCTGGAAGGTCTGCCGGTCGCCCATCCACGGACTGGGCTCATGGCTGGCGCTGAAGGCCTGGATGGTGGGCAGGTTGTCCGCGTTGTTGCCGCGCGCGTACTCGTACAGCCAGCTCAGCGAGCCCGCGTTGGTCACCGGCGTCCAGAAGTTGAAGCCGTGCGGCACGGCCGTCGCGGGGAAGTTGTTGCCGCGCGAGAAGCTGCCGCTGGAGTTGGTGCCGCGGGTGGTCAGCGCGTAGTCGGAGACGTGCGCCTTCGGCCGCTTAGGGCGGACTGTCTTCAGTGCCACGTCGTCCAGCCAGCCGCGGAACTTCGCCGGGCCCTTGGGGGAGTCGTACGCCACCAGGATCCGGTCGACGGTCCTGCCGGCCGCCACCGACCCGATCCGGGACTTCACGTCGTTCCACTGGTTGACGTACAGCACCTTGGCCGCGCCCTGCCCGCGGGGCGTCAGCGCGAACCCGTGGCTGTCCTTCGCGCCCAGGTCGCTGAGGTAGGTGCCGTCGGTGAAGGCGAGGTCGACGGAGACGTTCGTGGCGTCGTAGTCGAGGTCGCCGTCGGCCATCGACGGGAAGACGCGGTACGACAGCTCGGTGTGCCGGTCGACCTTCACGTCGACGTCGAAGACCTTGTTGTACGACCAGGCCCGCCCGTCGGCCGTGTGCCGGCCGGCGTAGCGCAGCGCCCGCTTGCCGGTGAAGCCCGCCCGGGCCTTGGCGGTCGGCGAGCCGCTGGGGCCGCTGTCGACGAGGGAGAGCATGTCCTGCGGGACCGGCCCGCCGCTGTCGCCGGTGGACAGCTGCACGTCGGCGAGCTGAAGGATCTCCCCGCCGCGGTTCTTGGTGATCTCCAGCCGGAAATACCGGTACTCGGCGGGCTCGGCCAGGTCGTACGTCTTCGTCTGGAAACGCTCGGTGAAGGACTGGCCGGACCGGCTGTCGAGGTCCGTCCACTCCTCGCCGTCGGCCGATCCCTGCAGCGTCCAGTCCGCCGGGTCGCGCTCGTCGTGGTCGTTCGCGGAGGTGAGCGCGTACTTCGCGATCCGGACCGGCTCGTCCAGGCCGAACTCGACCCAGCCGGTGGCCTCGAAGGTCAGCCACTTGGTACCCGGCTCGCCGTCGACGAGGTTCTCCTTCACCTCCCCGGCGCCGGTGTTCTCGCCGCTCGCCCGGACGTCGGTGACATGGTCGGTGACATTGCCGGGGATGCCCGTGGTGTACCCGCCGTCGACGCCCGAGGCCCGTTTCCGGCCGTCCGGGCCGGTGTCGACGGTGTTGAGCCAGTCCGGGGCCGGATCGTCCGTCTCGAACGAGGACGCGAACTCCCGGTCGGGGGCGGCCGGAGCCTGCGGCAGGGCGACCACCGCGCCCTGCGAGGCCGCCGCCAAGGCGAAAGCGGTCGTCACCACGACCGCCGGACCCCATCTGTGCCGAGTTCTGCGCTGCATCTGCCAGGACCCTCCCTGCGCGCGGGACCGCGCTGGACAACGTTGTCAACTCCTGTGCGCAAGGTCCAGTAGTGGGCCAAGTGGCCAGCAGTGTCAAGGGTGTTGGCTGTGGCATTCGGGGCCCTTGTCAAGGATTTTTCCGGCAAGCGGCACGCAGGCCACGCATATTTCCGCCAGGTCTCAACTCGGAAAAGACGTACGGCCAACCTTGCATTCGATCTTGCTCCGCTGGCGGGAAGTGGACTATACCTGTCGGCCACCGGGGGAACCGGGGGGAACCGCGAAGGGGAACCGCCAAAGCACCCGAACAGCACCACCCGCACTTCCTGCACGACGCAGCTTGACCCGATCGCGGTGCCGGGAGGATCCGGTTCACCGCCTGAGTCCTGGAGAAGGCGAGGACTTGAGCATGGGATCCACTTCCGCCGAGAACGCCGCGACCGCCGAGAACATCGAGCACGACGGCACCGCGGGCGTCGGCCGCCGCAGCCTGATCAAGAGGTCCGTGGCCCTTGGCCTGATCTCCGTCCCCACCATGAGCTTCCTGTCCGCCTGCGCCAGCGGCGGAGGCGGCGACACCGAAAAGGCCAAGGCGGGCGAGAAGACCGCCAAGAACCCGCTCGGCGTCAACGAGAGCGCCACGATGGAATTCGTCCTCTTCGACGGCGGTTTCGGCAAGGAGTACGGCGAGGACGCCGTCAAGGTCTACGAGAAGAGCTTTCCCAAGGCGACGGTGAAGTTCTCCGCCACCCAGAAGATCCAGTCGACGCTCCAGCCGCGCTTCAACGGGGGCAACCCACCGGACCTCATCGACAACTCCGGCGCCGAGCAGATGGACATGGGCGTCCTCGTCGGAAAGAAGCAGCTCACCGACCTCACCCCGCTGCTGGACGCCCCGTCCTACGACGATCCGGACAAGAAGGTCCGCGACACGCTGCGCCCCGGCATCGTGGAGATGGGTCAGTTCGACGGCGAGAAGGTCTGGATCCTGTACTACGCCTACACGGTGTACGGCGTCTGGTACTCGCAGAAGGCCCTCGACGCGCTCGACGCCGAATACCCCAAGACCTGGGACGAGATGCTCGCGGTCTGCGAGAAGGCCAGGAAGAAGGGCATGGCCGGCTGGACCTACCCCGGCAAGTACCCGTACTACCTCCCCTTCTCGCTCTACCCGATGATCGGCAAGGTCGGCGGCGTGGAGGTGCTGGACGCCATCGACAACCTGGAGCCGAACGCCTGGAAGCACCCGGCGGTCAAGGCCTGCTTCGAGGCCTACTACGAGCTGTACCGCAAGGGCTACATCCTCAAGGGCACCCCGGGTCTGGACCATATCCAGTCGCAGACCGCCTGGGCCAAGGGCGACGCCCTGTTCATCCCCAACGGCTCCTGGGTGGAGAACGAGTCGGCCAAGGTCATCCCCGCCGACTTCGAGCTGACCGTCTCCGCGCCCTCCGGCCTGGACGACTCCGACAAGCTGCCGTTCGGCGCCATCTGGGCCTCCGGCGGCGAGCCGTTCATCGTCCCGGCCAAGGCGCAGAACGGTCTGGGCGGCATGGAGCAGCTGCGCATCATGCTCAGCGAGGCCTCCTCGAAGAACTTCACCAGCAAGGTGAAGTCGCTGACCGCCTACGACGGCGGCACCGACGGCATCGAGCTGACCCCGGGCCTGAAGGCCGGTGTGGCGGCGCTGGAACTGGCCGGCGACAACGTGGTGAACCCGCGGATCCAGGACTGGTACGTGCAGCTCCAGAAGGAGAAGATCGGCGTGGGCGGCCTCGGCGAGATGATGGCCGGGCGGCTCACCCCGGCGGAGGCCATCAAGAAGATCCAGGGCTTCGCCGACGAGACGGCCAAGGACTCGTCGATCAAGCACTACAAGCACCAGTGAGGACGCGTCCCCCAGGGCCTGCCCGGCGCCGCCGCGCCGGGCGGGCCCTGGCGGCGCCACCCGCGCACAGATCGGGGTCGTAGGCAATGCAGCACGGCAAGTACCGGTTCATCGTGGGGTTCCTGGCCGTTCCCCTGGGGCTGTACGCGCTCTTCGTGATCTGGCCGTTCCTCCAGTCGATCTACTACTCGTTCACCGACTGGACCGGTCTGAGTCCCGAGTTCTCGATGGTCGGCTTCGACAACTACGAGCGGATGCTCGAGGACGACATCTTCTGGAAGTCCTTGCAGCACAGCGTGCTGTTCGCGCTGCTGGTGCCCTTCGTCACGCTCGGCCTGGCACTGTTCCTGGCCTTCATGATCAACGTGGGCGGCCGGCACCGCCGGGGCGGACCGGTGATCTCCGGGGTCCGCGGCTCCGGCTTCTACAAGATCGTGTACTTCTTCCCGCAGGTGCTCTCCATCGCGATCGTCGCCCTGCTGTTCCAGTTCGCGTACAACCCGGACAGCGGCGCGATCAACTCCCTGCTCCGCGGGATCGGGCTCGACGGCCTCCAGCCGCTGTGGCTCGGCGACCCGGATCTGGCGCTGTGGTGCGTGATGGCGGTGCTGGTGTGGTCCACGGTCGGTTTCTTCGTGGTCCTCTTCTCCGCCGGCATGGCCTCCATCCCGGCGGAGCTGTACGAGGCCGCCCTGCTGGACGGGGCGAGCCGCTTCACCACCTTCTTCCGGGTCACCCTGCCGCTGCTGTGGGACACCGTGCAGTCCGGCTGGGTCTACATGGGCATCCTCGCACTCGGCGCGGAGTCGTTCGCGGTCGTGCAGATCATGACGACCGGGCCCGGCGGACCCGACTACTCGACCACCGTCATGGTCCTGTACGTGTACCAGAAGGCGTTCCGTGACGGTCAGGCCGCCTACGCCACCACGATCGGCGTCGCCCTGCTCGTGGTCACGCTGGCCTTCGCGGCCGTCGTGATGCGGCTGGGCCGGCGCGAGCGGCTGGAGTACTGATCCGATGAAGACGACCGAGACCTCCGCTGACGTGCCGGCCCCGTCCGGTGCCGCCGTCACCAAGACCGACGCCCCGGCCGGCGGGTCCCCGAAGACGAAGAAGGAAGGCACCGTCCTCAACGTCTTCTCGCACGGGATCCTGGTCATCTGGGCGTTCCTGGTCGCCATGCCGCTGGTGTGGGCGGTGATGACGTCGTTCAAGGACGACGCCTCGATCTTCCGCTCACCCTGGTCGCTGCCGGACGAGCTGCACTTCGACAACTGGTCGCGGGCCTGGACCCAGGCCCACATGAGCGACTACTTCCTCAACACCGTCCTGGTGGTGGGCGGCTCCCTCGTCGGCACCCTGGTGCTGGGCTCCATGGCCGCCTATGTGCTGGCCCGGTTCGACTTCCCGGGCAACCGGTTCATCTACTACCTGTTCGTCGGCGGCATGAGCTTCCCGATCATGCTCGCCCTGGTCCCGCTGTTCTACGTGGTGAACAACATGGGGCTGCTGAACACCATCCCCGGGCTGATCCTGGTCTACATCGCCTACTCGCTGCCCTTCACGGTGTTCTTCCTCACCGCGTTCTTCCGGACGCTGCCCTCGTCGGTGGCGGAGGCGGCCTTCGTCGACGGGGCCTCGCACACCCGGACCTTCTTCCAGATCATGCTGCCGATGGCCAAGCCGGGCCTGATCAGCGTCGGGATCTTCAACTTCCTGGGGCAGTGGAACCAGTACATGCTGCCGACGGTGCTGAACACCGACCCGGACAAGCGCGTCCTCACCCAGGGCCTGGTGCAGCTGGCGGTCAGCCAGGGGTACAAGGGCGACTGGTCGGGGCTCTTCGCCGGGCTGGTGATGGCCATGCTGCCGGTGCTGGGGGCGTACATCGTCTTCCAGCGGCAGGTGGTCGGCGGGCTCACGGCGGGCGCCCTGAAGTAGCGCTCCCACGGTCTGTCCCGCGCTTCCCGTATGCCGCTCCCGGTCCGCCGGGGGCGGCATACGCATGCGTGTGCCGGGCACCCGGATGCGGTTCAACCTCTTGACGGGAGGCGACCCGAACGGCTCAGCTTAGAGTTCACTAGTTGGACATAGGCGGGGTCTCATCGAAGCGGCCCCGTACGCAGGAGGTCGTCGTGGAGACTCCGGGGTCGCAGTCGTCGCTGCACCGAGCCAACCTTGAGCGGGTCGTACGGGCGGTACGGCTGGCCGGGTCCCTCACGCAGGCGGAGATCGCGAGGACCACGGGATTGTCCGCGGCGACGGTCTCCAACATCGTCCGGGAGCTGAAGGAAAGCGGAACCGTCGAGGTCACGCCCACCTCGGCGGGCGGCCGGCGGGCCCGCAGCGTCTCGCTGAGCGGCGACGCCGGGATCGTGATCGGTGTCGACTTCGGACACACCCACCTGCGGGTCGCGGTCGGCAACCTCGCCCACCAGGTGCTCGCCGAGGAGTCCGAGCCGCTGGATGTGGACGCGTCCTCCACGCAGGGCTTCGACCGGGCGGAGCAGCTGGTCAACCGGCTGATCGAGGCGACCGGCGTGGACCGCTCCAAGGTCGCCGGGGTGGGGCTCGGCGTGCCCGGCCCGATCGACGTGGAGTCCGGGACGCTGGGCTCGACGGCCATCCTGCCCGGCTGGGGCGGCACCAGGCCCGCCGAGGAGCTGCGGGAGCGGCTCGGCGTGCCGGTGCACGTGGACAACGACGCCAACCTCGGCGCCCTCGGCGAGCTGGTCTGGGGCAGCGGCCGGGGGGTGCGCGACCTGGCGTACATCAAGGTCGCCAGTGGTGTGGGCGCCGGACTGGTGATCAACGGCCGGATCTACCGGGGGCCGGGCGGCACCGCAGGCGAAATCGGACATATCACTCTGGATGAAGCCGGTCCCGTCTGCCGCTGCGGCAATCGCGGCTGCCTGGAGACCTTCGCCGCGGCGCGCTATGTCCTCCCGCTGCTCCAGCCCGGTCACGGCAGCGACCTGACCATGGAGGGCGTCGTACGGCTGGCGCGGGACGGCGACCCGGGCTGCCGTCGGGTGATCGCCGACGTCGGCCGTCACATCGGCAGTGGAGTCGCCAATCTCTGCAACCTCCTCAACCCCAGCCGCGTCGTCCTCGGCGGTGATCTCGCCGAGGCCGGAGAGCTGGTCCTCGGGCCCATCCGGGAGTCCGTCGGCCGCTATGCGATCCCCAGCGCGGCACGCCAACTCTCCGTACTTCCCGGTGCACTTGGGGGCCGTGCGGAGGTG
This sequence comes from Streptomyces hamibioticus, assembly GCF_047946815.1. Classification (NCBI taxonomy): domain Bacteria; kingdom Bacillati; phylum Actinomycetota; class Actinomycetes; order Kitasatosporales; family Streptomycetaceae; genus Streptomyces; species Streptomyces hamibioticus. Next base: position 1,682,141 of record NZ_JBKKQY010000001.1, on the reverse strand, counting down.
CTCGGAGCGCTCGCCCTGGCGCTGAGCGAGATGGGCGATTCGACCCTGCTCGACGGAAGTGCGACCGGGGCGCTGCCAGCCGCCGCCCCCGCCTTCACTTAGAGAACGGATGGCACCGTTGCCATCTCGTTAAGGATTTACTTCTTGACGTCGCACGTGTGGCCGAGTTGACTTCCAGCCACCTCGGCCGCAACGACGCGGCCTCGTCAGGGAGGTTTGTAGAAGTGAACACGCGTATGCGTCGTGCCGCCGTTGCCTTTGCCGCCACCACGATGGCCGTCTCGCTCGCCGCCTGTGGCAGTGCCAAGGAGGCCGACGGCGGCAGCGACTCGTCCTCCGACGCCGCCGCCAAGAAGGGCGACGACATCAAGGTCGGTCTCCTGCTTCCGGAGAACCAGACCGCTCGCTACGAGAAGTTCGACCGGCCGCTGATCGAGAAGAAGATCAAGGAGCTGACGAACAACAAGGGCGAGGTGGTCTACGCCAACGCCAAGCAGGACGCCACCGTCCAGAACCAGCAGGTCGAGACCATGATCAGCAACAAGGTGGACGTGCTGATCGTGGACGCGGTGGACTCCAAGGCGATCGCCAACTCGGTGAAGAAGGCCAAGGACGCCGGCATCCCGGTGGTCGCCTACGACCGGCTGGCCGAGGGCCCGATCGACGCCTACACCTCGTTCGACAACGAGCAGGTGGGCAAGGTCCAGGGCGAGGCGCTGCTCGAGGCCCTGGGCGACAAGGCCAAGGACGGGCAGATCGTCATGATGAACGGGTCGATCACCGACCCGAACGCCGCCCTGTTCAAGAAGGGCGCCCACTCCGTCCTCGACGGCAAGGTGAAGATCGGCAAGGAGTACGACACCAAGGAGTGGAAGCCGGAGAACGCCAACAAGAACATGGAGGGCGCCATCTCCGCCCTCGGCAAGGACAAGATCATCGGCGTCTACTCCGCCAATGACGGCATGGCCGGCGGCATCATCACCGCCCTCAAGGCCGGCGGCTTCGACAAGCTGCCGCCCGTCACCGGCCAGGACGCCGAACTCGCCGGCGTGCAGCGCATCGTCGCGGGTGAGCAGTACATGAGCGTCTACAAGCCGTACGCCCCCGAGGCCGAGGCCGCCGCGGAGATGGCCGTCGCCCTGGCCCACGGCGAGTCGCTCGACTCCGTCGCCAAGGACAAGGTCGACAGCCCCACCACCAAGGGCGTCCCGTCCGTCCTCGTCCCGGTCGTCTCGCTGACCCAGGACAACATCAAGGACACCGTCATCAAGGACGGCGTCTACACCGTCCAGGAGATCTGCACCGCCAAGTACAAGGCGGCCTGCGACAAGCTCGGCCTCAAGTAAGCGGTCCAAGCTGTTCCGTAGGCCTCGGCGCCCGCGGAACGACCGCACACAGCTCCTCCGGCGTCCCCGCGCACACCAGCCCCGCAAGCTAGGCGGGGCGCCGGACGGAACACCCCCCAACTCTTCTGCACTACCTTCCGCCGGGTCAGGCGGCGAAGGAGATGGTTCACGTGTCCGCTACGCCCGTGCTGGCGTTGCGCGGGGTCTCCAAGCGATTCGGTGCCGTCCAGGCGCTCACCGACGTAGAGCTTGAGGTCCACGCCGGTGAAGTGGTCGCCCTGGTGGGCGACAACGGCGCCGGAAAGTCCACGCTGGTCAAGACGATCGCCGGCGTGCACCCCATCGATGAGGGCGTCATCGAATGGGAGGGCAGGTCCGTATCGATCAACAAGCCGCACGACGCCCAGGAACTGGGCATCGCGACCGTCTACCAGGACCTCGCGCTGTGCGACAACATCGACGTCGTCGGCAATCTGTTCCTGGGCCGGGAACTGCGCCGCCGCGGCGTCCTCGACGAGGTCGAGATGGAGCGCCGTTCGCGCGAGCTGCTCGACACGCTGTCGATCCGCATTCCCAGCGTCCGCATCCCGATCGCCTCGCTCTCCGGCGGTCAGCGCCAGACCGTGGCCATCGCCCGTTCCATGCTCGGCGAGCCGAAGCTGGTCATCCTCGACGAGCCGACCGCGGCCCTCGGCGTGGAGCAGACGGCGCAGGTCCTCGACCTGGTCGAGCGGCTGCGCGAGCGCGGCCACGCCGTGGTGCTCATCAGCCACAACATGGCCGATGTGAAGGCGGTCGCGGACAAGGTCGCCGTGCTGCGCCTGGGGCGCAACAACGGGGTCTTCGAGGTCAAGTCGACCTCCCAGGAAGAGATCATCTCCGCCATCACCGGTGCCACGGACAACGCCGTGACCCGCCGTGCGGCGCGCACCAACGGGGAGGCTCAGAAGTGAGCATCGACAAGACCTCCGCCCCGGCCGACGAGCACGTCGTGGAGAACCCCGAGGCCGCCGCCGGTTCCGACACCGCCGTGGACCCGCGGCTGCTGGTCCGGGAGCAGGGCTTCGCCGGCTACATCAGCGAGTTCAAGCGCAAGGTCCGCGGCGGCGACCTGGGTTCGCTCCCGGTCGTCGTCGGCCTGCTCGTGATCTGCGTGATCTTCCAGAGCCTGAACTCGGCGTTCCTGTCGGCGGAGAACCTCAACAACATCGCGGTCGCCATGGTCGCGACCGGCATGATGTCCGTCGGCATCATCTTCGTGCTGCTGCTCGGCGAGATCGACCTGTCGGTCGGCTCGGTCAGCGGTGTCTCCGGCGCCGTGTTCGCGGTTCTCTCCGTCACCCACGGTGTCAACGAATGGCTCGCCCTGGTGATCGCCATCGTCGGCGGTGCGGCGATGGGCGCCGTCCACGGCTTCTTCTTCGCGAGGATCGGGGCACCGGCCTTCGCGGTGACCCTGGCCGGCCTGCTGTTCTGGAACGGCTTCATGCTCCAGATGCTGGGCCAGAACGGCACCATCAACATCGACAGCGACGGCGTGGTCGGCAAGCTGACCACGTACTACTTCACCGACGTCGCCGCCGCCTACGGCCTGGCCACGATCGCCGTCGCGGGATACTTCGCCTCGGCCTTCCTCGACAGCCGTCGCCGCGAGGCCGCCGGTGTGCCGTCCCGCCCGCTCAGCGACATCCTCCTGCGGACCGGGCTGCTGGCCGTCGTCGCCTACGCCGCCGCCGTGATGTTCAACCAGTACAAGGGCCTGCCCTTGGCCCTGCTGCTGTTCCTCGTCGTCCTGGTCGGCATGGACTTCCTGGTGCGCCGCACCCCGTACGGCCGGAAGGTGTTCGCCCTCGGCGGCAGCGTCGAGGCGTCCCGCCGCGCGGGCATCAACGTGGTCGCGGTCCGGGTCTCGGTGTTCGCCCTCGCGGGCCTGTTCGCCGCGGTCGGCGGCCTGTTCTGGGCCTCCAAGATCGCGGCCGCCAACCAGAGCGCCGGCGCCGGCGACCTGCTGATGAACGTCATCGCGGCGGCCGTCATCGGCGGCACCAGCCTCTTCGGCGGCCGCGGCCGGATCTGGAACGCCCTGCTCGGTGTCATGGTGATCACCTCGATCCAGTACGGCCTGGCCCTCCAGGGCACCGGCGCGCCGGTCCAGTACATGATCACCGGTGGCGTCCTGCTGGCGACCGTCGTCATCGACTCGGTCACCCGCAAGACCCAGCGGACCGCCGGCCGCGCCTAGCGCGCCGAGCGTCCCCGGAAACCTGTGCCCGGCACCAACGGCGGTGCCGGGCACAGCCGTGTCGTAGAACGGGCCGTAGTTGGGTACGGCAGATCGGGTGACGTACGACGCACCGCCCGGGCACGTTCGGCCGCGGCGGAACATTAGACTCGCTCAAGCCCGGCAACAGCTCGAACAGCTCTACTGCAAGGAGGCACGGGTGCCGCTGCTGACCCGCATCAGGGGACCGCGCGATCTGGACCGGCTCAGCCTGGAGGAGCTCGAGCAGCTGGCCCAGGAGATCCGGACCTTCCTCGTCGACGCCGTCTCCAAGACCGGCGGCCACCTCGGCCCCAACCTCGGAGTGGTGGAGCTCACCCTCGCCCTGCACCGCGTCTTCGACTCGCCGAAGGACAAGGTGCTCTGGGACACCGGTCACCAGTCCTACGTGCACAAGCTGCTCACCGGCCGCCAGGACTTCTCCCGGCTGAAGATGAAGGGCGGCCTGTCCGGCTACCCGTCGCAGGCCGAGTCCGAGCACGACGTCATCGAGAACAGCCACGCCTCCACCGTCCTCGGCTGGGCCGACGGCATCGCCAAGGCCAACCAGGTGCTCGACCGCGACGACCACGTCGTCGCGGTCATCGGCGACGGCGCGCTGACCGGCGGCATGGCCTGGGAGGCGCTGAACAACATCGCCGACGCCAAGGACCGCCCCCTGGTCATCGTCGTCAACGACAACGAGCGCTCCTACGCGCCCACCATCGGCGGCCTCGCCAACCACCTCGCCACCCTGCGCACCACCGACGGCTACGAGCGCTTCCTGGCCCGCACCAAGGAGGTCCTGGAACGCACCCCGGTCGTCGGGCGGCCGCTGTACGACACCCTGCACGGCGCCAAGAAGGGCCTGAAGGACTTCATCGCCCCGCAGGGCATGTTCGAGGACCTCGGCCTGAAGTACGTCGGCCCCATCGACGGACACGACATCGAGGCCCTGGAGTCCGCCCTGACCCGCGCCAAGCGCTTCGGCGGCCCGGTCATCGTGCACTGCCTCACCGAGAAGGGCCGCGGCTACCAGCCCGCGCTGGCGGACGAGGCCGACCGCTTCCACGCCGTCGGCAAGATCCACCCCGACACCGGCCTGCCCATCGCCTCCTCCGGGGCCGACTGGACGAGCGTCTTCGGCGAGGAGATGGTCAAGCTCGGCGAGGAGCGCGAGGACATCGTCGCCATCACCGCCGCCATGCTCCAGCCGGTCGGCCTGGACCGGTTCGCCAAGCGCTTCCCCGAGCGGGTGTACGACGTCGGCATCGCCGAGCAGCACGGCGCCGTCTCCGCGGCCGGCCTCGCCCACGGCGGACTGCACCCGGTCTTCGCCGTGTACGCCACGTTCCTCAACCGGGCGTTCGACCAGGTGCTGATGGACGTCGCCCTGCACAAGTGCGGGGTGACCTTCGTCCTGGACCGGGCCGGGGTCACCGGCACCGACGGCGCCTCGCACAACGGCATGTGGGACATGTCGATCCTCCAGGTCGTCCCCGGCCTGCGGCTCGCCGCCCCGCGTGACGCCGACCAGGTCCGCGCCCAGCTCCGCGAGGCCGTCGCCGTCGACGACGCCCCCACCGTGGTCCGCTTCTCCAAGGGCGCCGTCGGCCCCGCGGTCCCGTCCGTCGGCCGCGTCGGCGGCATGGACGTACTGCGCGAGCCGGGCACCGACACCCCCGACGTGCTGCTGGTCTCGGTCGGCGCGCTGGCTCCGATGTGCCTGGAGGTCGCCGGCCTGCTGAACAAGCAGGGCATCTCCACCACCGTCGTCGACCCGCGCTGGGTCAAGCCCGTGGACGAGGCCATGGCCCCGCTCGCCGAGCGGCACCGCGTCGTCGTCACCGTCGAGGACAACTCCCGCGTCGGCGGCGTCGGCTCCGCCATCGCCCAGGCCCTGCGGGACGCGGGCGTGGACGTCCCGCTGCGCGACTTCGGCATCCCGCCGCGCTTCCTCGACCACGCCTCCCGCGCCGAGGTCCTGGCCGAGATCGGGCTCACCGCGCCCGACATCGCCCGGCAGGTCACCGGCCTGGTCGCCAAGCTCGACGGACGGTTCGAGCGCACGGGCGCGGAAGCGGACCCGGTGGAGGCCGCCCGCGACTGAGGTACCGCCGACGGACCGGTCCCGCCACTCGTTGCGGTGGCGGGACCGGTCCGTTCGTGTGACGTGGGCCACGCCGGGGCATCACCTCGTACGCCCCCTCTCGACCATGTCGAGGACGACAGCGTGGGAGGTACCCGTGAGCAGCAGCCTCTTCAGGACGAAGAAGGTCGAGCAGTCCATCCTCGACACCGAGGAGCCCGAGCACGCGCTCAAGAAGTCCTTGTCGGCGCTGGACCTGACCGTCTTCGGGGTCGGTGTCATCATCGGCACCGGCATCTTCGTCCTGACCGGCACCGTCGCCAGGAACAACGCCGGCCCCGCCGTCGCCCTCTCCTTCGTCGCGGCCGGCGTCGTCTGCGCGCTCGCCGCGCTGTGCTACGCGGAGTTCGCCTCCACCGTCCCGGTGGTCGGCTCCGCCTACACCTTCTCGTACGCCTCGCTCGGCGAGCTGCCGGCCTGGATCATCGGCTGGGACCTGGTCCTGGAGTTCGCGCTGGGCACGGCGGTGGTGGCCGTCGGCTGGTCCGGCTACATCCGCTCGCTCATGGAGAACGCCGGGTGGCACATGCCCGAGGGGCTCGCCGGGCCGACCGCCGCCGACGGCTTCAGCTTCGACATCCTCGCCACCGCGCTGGTGCTCGTCCTCACCGGCGTCCTCGTCCTCGGCATGAAGCTGTCGGCGCGGGTCACCTCGCTGGTCGTCGCCATCAAGGTGACGGTCGTCCTGGTCGTGATCATCGCCGGCGCCTTCTTCGTCACCGGCTCCAACTACGAGCCTTTCGTGCCCGACGCGCAGCCCGTCGAGGCCGGCGGGGGCCTGCACTCCCCGCTGATCCAGCTCATCTTCGGGTGGGCGCCGTCCAACTTCGGCGTGATGGGCATCTTCACCGCCGCGTCCGTCGTCTTCTTCGCCTTCATCGGCTTCGACATCGTCGCCACGGCCGCCGAGGAGACCAGGAACCCGCAGCGGGACATGCCCCGCGGCATCCTCGGCTCCCTGTTCATCTGCACCGTCCTGTACGTCGCGGTGTCGATCGTCGTCACCGGCATGCAGCACTACAGCGAGCTGTCGGTGGACGCCCCGCTCGCCGACGCGTTCAAGGCCACCGGGCACCCCTGGTTCGCCGGGTTCATCAGCTTCGGCGCCGCCGTCGGCCTGACCACGGTCTGCATGATCCTGCTGCTGGGCCAGACCCGGGTGTTCTTCGCGATGAGCCGCGACGGGCTGCTGCCGCGCTTCTTCTCCCGTGTCCACCCGCGCTTCCGCACCCCGCACCGGCCGACCATCCTGCTCGGGGTGGTCATCGCGGTCCTGGCCGGTTTCACCAGCCTGACCGAACTCGCCGAGCTGGTGAACATCGGCACCCTGTTCGCCTTCGTGGTCGTCGCGATCAGCGTGATCATCCTGCGCAGGACCCGCCCGGACCTGCACCGCGCCTTCCGCACCCCGTGGGTGCCGGTCCTGCCGGTGGTGTCGGTGGGCGCCTCGCTGTGGCTGATGCTCAACCTGCCCGCCGAGACCTGGGTCCGGTTCGCCGTCTGGATGGCCCTCGGCTTCGTCGTCTACTTCGTCTACAGCCGCGGTCACAGCCGGCTGGGCCGGGACGAGGAGACCGGCGCGGGGGAGGTGTTCAGGCCGTCCGGAGGCACCGAGGGCTCCGGCGGAGACACTCCGTAGCCGTCGTGGCCGCGGACACCGCGGTCGCCGATCGATCCGGCCCCGTATGTCCTGCTGAGTCCGGAGTGCGGGGCCGGATAGCGTGCTGCGCATGCACGGCCCGCCCCTCCCGTCGTCACGTTCCGTGCCCGAGGGGCGGGAGGACGGCCGTCCGGGGTACTGGGCGCGCCTGCTGCCCCTGCTGGCGGGGCTCGCCCTGCTCACCCGGGTGCCGTCGTTCACCCGCCCGGTGTGGAACCCCGACGAGGGCTTCCTCGCCGTACAGGCCCGCATGCTGGCGGCCGGCGGGGAACTGTACGAGACGGTCGTCGACCGCAAGCCGCCGCTGGTGCCGTGGCTGTACCAGGCCGCGTTCGCGCTGACCGGGTCCGAGTCGCTGCTGTGGGTGCGCCTGCTGGCGGTCCTCGCCCAGGCCGCCACCGCCGCGGCGCTCGCCTCCCTCGCCCGGCGCCGCTGGGGCGACGCCGCCGGCCGCACGGCCGGGGTGTTGTACCTGCTGGTCTCGGTCGGCCTCAACCCCGAGGACGCCCAGGCCGCCACCTTCGAGGTGTTCATACTGCCGTGCACGGCGGCCGCGATGTGGTGTGCCGACCGCCGCCGCTGGGGCGCGGCGGGCCTCGCCGTCGGCGGTGCCTTCCTGGCCAAGCAGACCGGCGGTGCGGTCCTGCTCCCGGTGCTGTGGCTGTGGCTGTCCGGCGCCCGGCGGGACGGCCTGTTCCGGCTGGGGGCGGGCGCCGCCGTCCCGGTCCTGGGCGCGGCCCTGCTGACCGACCCGGCGGGCTTCCTCTTCTGGACGGTCACGGGCTCCGGCACGTACGCCTCCTTCTCCGGATCCGCCCCGCACGTACTCGGCCGGGCCCTGGCCAACACCGCGATCCTCGCCGTCGCCTGCGCGGGGCTGCTGCTGCCGCTGCTTCGGACGCCGCGTCCCCGCCGCGGCCCGGCCGGCACCGCCGACCTGTGGCTGTGGCTCGCGGCGTCGGCCGGGGCGGTCACGGTCGGCCTGCACTTCTTCGGCCACTACTACCTCCAGCTCCTGCCGCCGCTGGCCCTGCTGGCGACGGCCGCGCTGCGGGAGCTGCCCCGGGCGGGGCGGAGGCAGGCGGTGCTGGTCTCCGCCTGCTGCTGCGCCCTCTTCGTGACCTGGGGTCTGCTCGCGCCCCGCGCCGACCTCGACCACGCCCGGCGGCTCGCGGACGCCGCCGCGCGCCGCACCGGGCCCGGCGACCGCGTCCTGATCTGGGGCATGCATCCGGAGACGTACTGGTTCGCCGACCGCACCCCCGCCAGCCGCTACCTCACCGCGGGCCTGCTGACCAACTACAGCGGCGGCCGCGCCGGGGCCCGGGTCGGCGAGGAGTACGGCGTCGACGGCGCGTGGCCCGTCTTCCGGGCGGAGCTGACCGCCCACCCGCCGGCCGTCGTCATCGACGACTCCGGCGGCAGGCCGTACGCCCCGGACCGCCTGCCGACCCTGCGCCGGCTGCTGGCGCGGGGATACGTGGCGGCGGGGACGGTGGACGGGGCGGTGCTGTACGTACGAGCCGGCGCCCCATGACAGCCGGCGATTATGACAGTGCTGTTATATTAGCGCTGTGTCATCTTCGGACCCCACGGCGCTGCCCGATCCCTGGCACTCCCTGCACGAGCTTCTGGCGGCCATGGACGCCGAGATCGAGCAGGTCTACGTCGAGCGAGGCATCGAGGGGGTGCGGCCTCGGTTCGCCTATCCGCTGATTCGGCTCTCCCACACCGGACCGCTGACCATCCGCGAGCTCGCCAAGTCCCTGGACCGCTCCCACTCCGCGATCAGCCAGACCGTCGCCGCCATGCGCAAGGAGGGCCTGGTCACCTCCGAGCCGGGGCCCGACGCCCGCACCCGGCGGATCGACCTCACCGAGCGCGGCCGGTCGCTGGTGCCGTTCCTGGAGGCGGAGTGGCGCGCCACTCACGCGACGGTCGCCGAGCTGGACAGCGAGATCCCGTACGCGATGACCACCGTTGTCGAGGAGGTCCGGCGGGCGCTGGAACGCCGGTCGATGCGGCAGCGGATCCTCCACCACCTTGCCGAGCCGCCGCGATGAGGGGGCGTGTCCGTGTCCGGTTCCTCGACACCCGCCCGCTGCGCGGCAGCCGGTCGTTCCGCGACCTGTGGATCGGCGCCTCGGTCTCGCAACTGGGCGGACAGATAGCCAACGTGGCGGTGCTGGCCCAGGTCTGGGACCTGACCGGCAGCCCGGTGGGCACCGGCGCCATCGGGCTCGCCACCGGCCTGCCGATGGTGCTGTTCGGGCTGCTCGGCGGCACGCTGGCGGACACCGTCGACCGCCGTGCGGTGGTGCGGGCCACCACCGCGGGCCAGCTGCTGGCCGCCGCGGGGCTGTGCGCCCAGGCCCTGGCGGACAACCGAAACGTGCTGCTGCTGTTCGCCCTGGTCGCCACGGGGACGAGCTGCAGCGCTCTCGGCGCTCCGGCCCGGCGCACCTTCCCGGTCCGGCTGCTGCCGGGCGACCAGGTCGCGGCCGGTCTCGCGCTGACCAACGTCTCCTTCCAGGCGGCGATGCTGGCCGGGCCCGCGATGGCCGGGCTGATCATCGCCCGCTGGGACTTCTCCGCCGCATACGCCACCCAGGCCGTGGCCATGGCAGTCTCGATGCTCGCGGTGATCCGCCTGCCCGCCATGCGGCCCGAAGGCGCGGGCGCGGCAGGCGGCAGGCGCCGGCCGGAGCGTGGCGGCTGGCGGATCGTCGTGCGCCGCCCGACGCTGTGGGGCTCGATGGCCACCGACCTGTCCGCAACGCTGCTCGCGATGCCCGTCGCGCTCTTCCCGCTGGTCAACGAGATCCGCTTCGGGGGAGACCCGCAGACCCTCGGCCTGTTCCTCTCGGCCGTCGCGGTCGGGGGGATCACGGCCGGTCTGCTCTCCGGCACGGTGACGCGCCTGCGCCGTGGCGGCCTGGTGCAGCTGTCCGCGGCCGGTGTCTGGGGCCTGGCGCTGGCCTGCTTCGGTCTGGCGGGGTCCTTGTGGCTGGCGCTCGGCTGCCTGGCCGTGGCGGGCGCCGCCGACACCGTGTCCGTCGTCACCCGCAGTGCCCTGGTTCAATGGGAGACCCCGGACGCGTACCGGGGGCGGGTGTCCTCGGTGGAACACGTCATCGGTGTCGCGGGCCCCGAACTCGGCAACTTCCGCGGCGGCCTGCTGGCGTCGGCCACCTCCGCCTCCTTCTCCCTGGTCTTCGGGGGACTGTCCGCCGTCCTGACGATCGCCGCCGTGGCCGCGACCAACGGCCCTCTGCGCGCCTACCGCACGCCGCCCGCCGCCGCGAAGCCGGCCGCCCCCGGAGTGGCCGACGCGGCGGCGGCCGCCGGTTACTGAGTCTGAACTCGTGACGTCGTAGGTGCTGACAGAGCTTGACTCTCGCGGTATGCGGTTGGCATGAGGTACGCGCAGGGCGGGGCCTGACCGCGGAGCGGCAGGCGTTTCGTGAGGGCATCCGGATGCCGGCGGCCGAGCGGTTCGCCCTGGGTGAGCCGAGCTCGGTGATCGCGAAGGATTTGCGGGTGAGCGTGCGCTCGGTGCAGCGCTGGCGGCGGGCCTGGCAGGCGGGAGGGCCGCGGGCGCTGCGCTCGGCCGGCAGCCCGTCGCCGCCGCGGCTGAGCGAGGAGCCGTTCGCCGTGTCGGAGCGGGAGTCGGCCAAGGGCCCGGTGGCGTACGGCCGGCCGGGCCAGCGCTGGACCCTGGCCCGGACAAAGACACTGATCGGGCGGCGCTTCCACAAGAGCTACACCCCGCCGGGGGTGCGCAAACTGCTCATCCGGCACGGCTTCTCCTGCCAGATCCCGGCCCGGCGGGCCGTCGAGCGCGACGAGGAGGTCGAGGGCAACTCCTTCTCCGGCAAGCTCGTCTTCCACTCCTACGACCACTTTGGTCTCGACCCGGACGACGAAATCAAGGAGTACGGCTTCATCGACTGGTTTACGCTCCAGCACTATGACCGGTTCGACGGGAAGTACCCCCCGCCGATCGCGCACGCGGACATCGAGATCCCCGTCAGCGGCACGTTCTGACCTCGCCGACCTGATGCCCCACAGGCGCTCGCCGGGCCGGGTCCTGGTCATCACGCTGCTCGTCGTGACGGCCGGGTACCTGGCCTGGCGGGCCGCCGTCCTCGCGGGCCTGGACGCCCACTTCGGCAGCGGCCTCGACGAGCAGCGCTTCAACCGGCTGCAGCAGGAGTACGACCGCCGCGAGGACACCTTCGCCCGGGCCGACGCCCGGATGCGGAAGCTGATCGCGGAACACCCCCGCGCCGAACGCATCGACTGGAGCCGGTACCGGACCTGCGTCCGCGAGCCCGGCCGCCCCTCCGACACGTGCACGACGACGCCCCCGCGCGACCAGAAGGTGTACGACGCCCTCTGGGGCGTCAGCGTGATCCTCTACCAGCGCAAGGACGAGGGCCGCACGTTCTACCGCTTCTACCACGAGGACCCCCCGCGCTACACGATCATGCACGCCCCCGAAGACACCGCGGAGGAGGCCGAGGAGTACGCGGACGCCCACGGCTTCCGCTCCACCCGCCTCCTCGGGCCCGGCTGGACGATCCTCGGCCCGATCGACGACATCGGCCGCGAGGAGAAGCAGTTCCCGTAGGAGGGCTCGCGGAACGCTTCGCCGGGAAGCAGCAGGCACGAGAGGAGGCCCCCACCCCCGTGAACACGTTACTGATCACCACCGACCGTGTCATCGCAGGCCCCGCGGACCGGGTGACCGCCGACGGCGCCGTGCTCGTCGACGAGAGCACCGGCGCCGTATCCGCCGTCGGCCCCGCCGCCGAGCTGGACGCGACGGTGGACCTCGACGGGCTCAGTGCGTTGCCTCGGCTATGTCTGCAGTAGGTCGATGTGATGACGGACGTACGGGATTCCTCGATCCCGGCCGGGTTCCTCGATCCCGGCGGGGTTCCTCGACCCGCGCCCACCCCGTTATCTTCTTTGCGGTCCTGCAAGAGGGCCGCTGGCCTCCGGGCCCGGCATGACTTTTGCCCCCTGTCGAACGGATGACCTGGGGGGTGGTGTCACCGGGTCCGAGGGGTGCCGTCGGAGACGCTGATCAGAGGTCCGACCACCGTCCGGCCGGGCGCAATGCCCGGCCGCTCGCGGGCGGCAGGTCTGCATAACGTGGATGCGCGAGAACGGCTCCCGACCTCAGGGCTGGCACGCATCAACACAGGTGGGGGGAACGGTGATCAGCATCGACGGGGTGGGCGTCTTCCTGGGCCTGGACGTCGGCAAGCAGACGCATCACGGACACGGTCTGACCCCGGCCGGGAAGACGGTGTTCGACAAGCCGCTGCCGAACACCGAACCGAAACTGCGGGCGGTCTTTCACAAGCTCAAGACCAAGTTCGGCACCGTCCTGGTGGTCGTGGACCAGCCCGCCTCCATCGGCGCCCTGCCCCTGACCGTCGCCCGGGACGCCGGCTGTCAGGTCGCCTACCTGCCCGGCCTCGCCATGCGCAGGATCGCCGACCTCTACCCCGGCGAGGCCAAGACCGACGCGAAGGACGCGGCCGTGATCGCGGACGCCGCCCGCACCATGCCCCACACCCTGCGCACCCTCGACCTCGCCGACGAAACCGCCGCGGAACTGACCATGCTGGTCGGCTTCGACCAGGACCTCGCCGGCGAGGCCAACCGCACCAGCAACCGCATCCGCGGCCTGCTCACCCAGTTCCACCCCAGCCTCGAACGCGTCCTCGGCCCGCGTCTGGACCACCAGGCCGTCACCTGGCTCCTCGAGCGATACGGATCCCCGCAGGCCCTGCGCAAGGCAGGCCGCCGCAGGCTCGTCGAGATCGTCCGCCCCAGGGCACCGCGCATGGCCGAGCGGCTGGTCGACGACATCTTCACCGCGCTCGACGAGCAGACCGTCGTCGTCCCGGGCACCGGGACTCTCGACGTCATCGTCCCGTCGCTGGCCAAGTCGCTGGCCGCCGTCCACGAACAACGCCGGGCGGTGGAGGCGCGGATCGAGGCCCTGCTGGAGGCCCACCCTCTTTCCCAGGTCCTGACCTCGATGCCCGGCATCGGCGTCAGGACCTGCGCAGTCCTCCTGACCACCGTCGGCGACGGCAGTTCGTTCCCGAGCGCCGGCCACCTGGCCTCCTACGCGGGCCTCGCTCCGGCGACCCGGCAGTCGGGAACCTCGATCCACGGCGAACACGCCCCAAGGGGCGGGAACCGGCAGCTGAAACGGGCGATGTTCCTCTCCGCGTTCGCAGCCCTGCACGACCCCGCCTCCCGGACCTACTACGACCGCTGCCGAGCCCGCGGCAAAACCCACACCCAGGCCCTCCTCCGCCTCGCCCGCCACCGCATCAGCATCCTCTTCGCCATGCTCCGCGACGGAACCTTCTACGAACCGAGAACCCCACGGCTCGCTTGACGAAAGACATAGAGGCCCCCCCCGCAGCGGCACCTCGCGGTCTACGGCCGCACCGTGCGGGGCCCCGCCACCTCCGCCCCCAGCTCCGTCACCCGGTGGCGCAGCTCGCGGTCGGCCGTCACCACCAGGACGGCGCGGTCGCCGGCCCGGGCGACCAGATCGACCATGTGGTCGTCGCCGCTGCCCGGCGCGGACTCCACGCGGACCCCTGGCACGGACTCGACCCCGCGGGCCGCGCCCTCCACCACGAGCACGATCTCCACGGCACCGGAACGCCCCGGCACCCCGTCCGCGGCCAGCCGGTCCCGCAGCCGCTCCGCCGCTCCCCGCCGGTCCCGCCACCACCCGTCGGGCACCGATCCGACGACGTTCGCGGCGTCGACGACCACGAGGAGGGGGGCGCTGTCATCCATGCCGCCAGGGTGCCACGGCCGCCCCGGCCCACCCGCACCCGCCCGACGGCGCGGTGACCGTCCCGCATAGAGTGAACCGGTGAACGGCGACTGGCTCCTTCGCGGCCGCGACGGCCGCCTCTGTGTCTATCTGCCGTCGGGCGAGGCCGCCCTGTGCCGTGCCGAGCTGGGGCCCGGCGGGCCCTGGGAGCCGCCGCGCAGGATCGGCGGCGACCAGAAGCTGCGCCCCGGCCTCGCAGTCGGCCGGGGCAGCGACGGCTACGCCCATCTGGCCGCCTGGCGGCACACCGTCCCCGGCGAGTCCGGCCTTGTGCACACCACCCACTTCCGGCCGCGGCTCGCGCCCCTGGACTGGCAGCCGATCGGTCACCCCGACCAGCAGGGCGACCGCACCGGGGCGCCCGCCGTGGCGGTCGACACGCTCGGGCGTGCCCACGTCTTCGTCCGCAACGCCGGCGGCGGGATGAGCATGCGGGCCCAGAAGCAGAAGGGCGGCTGGGGCCCCTGGCGCGACCTCGGCGGCGAGGGGGTGGGGGAGGAGCCGGTGGCGGCGGTGCGGGAGTCGGGCGCGGTCGAGGCGTTCGCGACGGGGCCCGACGGGATCCTGCACTGGCGGATGGAGAAGGAGGGCACACGGCCGCACCTCCAGGAGGGCGTCGGCGCGCGGGTCCGCCCGGGGAGCCTGCGCGCCCTGGCCACTTCCGCGGAGCGTGTCACGCTGTTCTTCACCGACGACGCGTCGGGCGACCTGTGCGCCTGGCGCCCCGGCGGCGAGCCCGTGCCGCTGCTCGCCGCGGCCGGCCCCGGTCCCCTCGCCGTGCTCCGCTGCGAGATCGACGGCCACGACTGCACGCTGCTCGCCCAGCGCACGGCCGGCGGCCGGGTCGCCCTGGCCGCGTACCCGACGGAACAGGAGTCGGCCGGCGCCTGGTGGGCCGAATCCGGTCCGGAGCTGCCGGCGGACGCCGAGGTGTCCCTGACCCTGGACGAGGACGGCCGGGTGGTCGCGGCGAGCCTGTCCCCGTCGACCGGGCGACTGCTGCTGACCCGGCGCAAGGAGGAGCCGGGGCTGGCGCTGGCTGCGTGGCAGGCCGTGTGACGGCCGACGGCCGGGTGACGCGGCCACGGGGAACGGGTGAACGAAAAGCATATGATGTTCCGCGTTCGAGGGTCGCCTGTCCGTGGCACGGCGGGCTTCAGGGAAGGTGCACCAGGCCATGCGGAGAAGGTCGGCGGACCCCGTCCGCGCTGCCGTCGGATCGGCCGATGCCGACGCCGCGGCGCGCGCCCCGGTCGCGTCCGGGTCGGCCCACGGCGACTGGCTCACGGCGGGCAGGGACGGCAGGCTCAGCCTCTACGTACCCGCCGAGGGCGGCCTGCTGCGCTGGACGGAGACCACCGTCGGCGGCCCCGAGTGGAGCGGACCGCACTTCGTGGCCGTGGCGGGACTGACCCATCTGACGGTGACGCAGGGCGCCGACACCTACGTCCACTTCCTCGGCCGCAGGGAACGCACGCGCGCCGACGGCAGCCGCGCCGTGGACATCGTGCACGCCATCCAGTACCAGACGGGTCTGGCCTTCACCGACTGGCGTTCCCTCGGCAACCCGCACCGGGACCGGGAGCAGGGGCGGGAGGTGGGCCCGCCGGTCGGGGCGGTGGCGCCGGACGGCACCGTGCACGTCTTCGCGCGCAACGCGCACCGCGGCCTGGCGCTGCGCCGTGAGGCCCCGAACGGCGCCTGGCGGGCCTGGGAGGAGCTGGGCGGCGGCGGCATCGACGCGCTGCCCGCGCCGATCGCCCTGGCCGGCGGCCGGCTGGAGGTCTGCGCGGCGGCCGAGACCGGTGTGCTCGTCTGGCGCCAGACGGCGCCGGGCGGCGACTTCACCGGCCCGCGCGGCTTCGCGCTGCGCCCGGCACCGGGCACGGTGGCCGCGCTGGAGACCGGACCGGAGCGTGCCACGTTCTTCTGGACCGACGCCGACAGCGGTGGCGGCGCGGCATGGCGGGCGGGCGCCTGGCCCGCAGCGCTGGGCGGCTCGCCGGCCGGGCGGCCGTACGCGTCCCTGCGCGCTCCGGTGGACGGCTTCGACTGCGTCGTCCTCGCCTACCGCGACCAGGACGGCGCGGCCGTGCTCGGCATGTGCGGCACCGAGAACGAGGCCGCCGGCTTCTGGTGGTACGCGCTCGCCGAGTCCTGCCAGGGCGCTCCCGCGCTGGCCCGGGACGGCCGCGGCCGGGTGGTGATGGCGCTGGTCGGCACCGACGGCGTGCCGAAGGTCGCCCGCCAGGAGGACGGGGCCGGGCTCGCGCTGACCCGCTGGCAGCGGCTCGGGCACTGACGCCGGGCGCCGTCGGTGCCCGCGGACCGGAGCCGCCCGGTCCACCGGACCTCGCAGCGGGGCGGCCGCAGGAGGGCCCGGAGGGTCAGCCGCCCGTCGCGGGCGACTTCTTCGCGGACTCGGGGATCTCGCTGTCCGAGCGGATCGCCTCCCACAGCTGCGCCGCCTGCGGTTCGGCCGGCACCACCCGGTTCGGGTCGGTCTTGTCGTACGCCACCGGCAGCATGATGGTCTCCATGCTCGCCGGGTCGACGCCGTTCATGCTGCGCGCGAAGTCCGCGAGGCTGGTCAGCGAGGCCAGCTCGGAGTCGGTGGTGAGCGCCGAGGTCAGGGTGTCGGCGATCTTGTAGGTCTTGGTGGGGCTGCCGAGCAGGTCCTGCCGCTTGATCTCGCTCAGCAGGGCGATCAGGAACTGCTGCTGGAGCCCGATGCGCCCCAGGTCGCTGCCGTCGCCCACCCCGTGCCGGGTCCGGACGAACGCCAGGGACTCGGTGCCGTTCAGCCTGTGGGTGCCGGCGCTCAGGTCCAGACCGCTGTCGCTGTCCTTGATGGGCTCGTCGACGGTGACGGTCACACCGCCTATGGCGTCGACCAGTCCCTTGAACCCGGCGAAGTCGATCTCCACGTAGTGGTCCATGCGGACCCCGGACATCTTCTCCACGGTCTTGACCACACAGGCGGGGCCGGCCAGCGAGTAGACGGAGTTGAACATGACGCGGTCGGCCGCCGGGTGGTTCCTGCCGTCCGCCGCGGTGCACTCCGGGCGGGAGACGAGGGTGTCGCGCGGGACGCTGACGGCGACGGCCTTCTCGCGGCCCTCGGGGATGTGCACCACCAGCGCGGTGTCCGACCGGGCGCCCGCCACCTTGCCGGTGCCCAGCGAGGCGTTCGCGCCGGCGCGCGAGTCGGAGCCCAGCACCAGCAGGTTCTGACCCGACGTCGGCAGCTTCTGCGGACGGTCGTCGCCGAGGGCCTCGTTCAGGTCCACGCCGTCGATGTTGCCGTCGAGGCCCCGGTAGAGCCAGTAGACGGTGCCGCCCGCCGCGAGCAGCAGGACCAGGAAGCTCAGCAGCAGGATGCGTCCCCAGCGCCGGCGGCCGCGCGGCGCCCGCCGGCGTCCGCCGGACTCGGTCCGGCGGGCACGCCGGGGTTCCGTGGTGGCGCTGTGCGTCATGGGTGTTCGGTCCTCTCCTCACGGGCTCCGCCGCGGCGGAGTGGAATGGCCCGGGTGGGGGAGACCGGTCCACTGATGCGATCACGTCAGTGGGAGAACTATAGGCAATGACCGACGCCGAAATATGGGCGGGCAACGGTAGCGCGTTACAGCGATGAACGCCACATCAACGTTCCTTGACCATTCGTAAGAGTGACATAAGATATGCCGGGTCTGTGACTGGTGCGAAGGGGGGCTTTCCGCGGGTCACGGGTTCGGGTGAGGCCAAGGCGGCAAGGGGGCCGTCGGTGCACCAGTAAGGGGAGGGGCGCCCCAGGGCGAAGTTTGGTGTCCCGGCGGGCGAAATGTCTTGGTAGGAGTACGAATTGGTGGTTCATCCGCGCCTGAGTGTCGTCGTGCCCTTCCAGGATGTCGAGACCTATCTCGCCGAATGCCTGGAGTCGATCGCGCGCCAGTCGTTCCGTGACTTCGAGGTCGTCCTCGTCGACGACGGTTCCACCGACGGCTCCACCCGCATCGCGGCCGACTTCTGCGCGGCCGATCCCCGCTTCCGCCTCGTCCGCCAGCAGGCGCACGGGCCCGGGCACGCACGCAACGCCGGACTGCGCAACACCCACCCCGCCGCGGAGTTCCTCGCCTTCGCCGACGGCGACGACGTCCTTCCCGAGTACGCGTACGAGCTGCTGGTGCGCACCCTCGAAGAGTCCGACGCGGACTTCGTCTCGGGCAATGTGCAGATGATGAACTCCACCAAGAAGTGGCAGTCACCGCTGCACCGGGGCCCGATGCAGAAAAGCCGCCGCGGCACCCACATCACCAAGTTCGAAGGGCTGATCTACGACCGCACGGTCTGGAACAAGCTCTTCCGGCGCTCCTTCTGGGACCACCACCACATCCGCTTCCCCGAAGGCGTGATGTACGAGGACTCGTGGGTCAACATGTACGCCCACTTCCGCGCCGCCAAGGTCGACGTCATCACGGACGTCGTCTACTACTGGCGCCGCCGGGAGGGCGGGGCGGCCCCCTCCATCACCCAGCGCCACAGCGAGCTGTCCAACCTGCGCGACCGGGTGGCCGCCGTGCAGTCGGTCAGCCGCTTCCTCGCCGACCGGCGCTCCCGGCAGTACGAGGAGAGCAAGCGCAAGTACGACCTCGCCTGCCTGAAGTCCGACCTCATGCTGCACCTGAAGGTGCTGCCGGACGCCGACGAGGAGTACCGCCAGGCCTTCATGCAGTGGGCCAACGAGTTCCTCGACGAGACCGACCTCACCATCATCGACGAACTGCCCGCCGACGCCCGCGTCAAGTGGCTGCTGGTCCGCGAGGGCCGGCTGCCCGAGCTTCTCGACGTCATCGAGTTCGAGCGCCGGGGCGGCCCGATGCCCGTCCAGCGACGGTTCCACCGCTACCTGAAGTACCCCTACCTGGGCGACCGGGGAGTGGGCCTGGACAAGAAGGCGTACCGGCTCGACAAGGAGTTCTCCCTGCACGGTTCGCTGTCCGGCGCGCGCTGGAGCACCAACGGCGACCTGCTCACGCTCACCGGAACCGCCTACGTCCGCTACATCAACGTGCACAAGAAGCACATGTCGGTCAAGGCGATCGCCCTGCGGAACAAGAAGCAGGGGCGCATGGTGGTCACCACCGCGAAGACCGTCTACGCGCCGCAGGCCACCGAGAACTCCCAACAGAATCGCTACTGTTACGACTGGGCCGGCTTCGAGGCCCGCATCGACACCACCCGCCTCAAGCGCAAGGGCAAGTGGGTCGAGGGCACCTGGGACGTCGCCGCCGGCGTGCTCAGCCGCGGCCTGTTCCGCTACCGGGGCATCGACCGGGGCGGCGCCGGCAGCGCCGCCAACCCGCCCTACAAGTACGTCGACAAGAACACCCGCGTCCTGCCGGTCTTCCTCCAGGGCAAGCTGAAGCTGCGGGTGGAGGTCGTGCGCTGCCGGATCACCGGGCACCGTGTCGTGGGCGACCAGCTGGAGCTGCGCGGCGTCCACCTCGGCCCCAAGGTCCCGGAATGGGGCAAGTTCCGCGTCACCAGCATGAGCGGAGCCGGGCGGCACGACGCCTGGGTCCACTTCACCCCCGGCGGGGACGGCTGGTGCACCTTCTCCACCAAGCTGCCGCTGCGCACCCTCGTCCCCAAGTTCCGGGCCGACGCCGCCGCGGACGCCGAGATCCCGCAGTCCTGGAGCATGGGCAGCAACGGCTGGAAGACCACCTTCCACGTCGAGGGCCGCAAGGCGCCCATCTACCCCGTCATGGCCGAGGAGGCCCCGGACGGGCACTACCGCATGCCCGGCTCCCTCCAGACCCGGGAGGGCGACCGGGAGGTCGTCGTCCACCGCAACGGCTCCGGCTACCTGGTGCTCTTCGAACGGGCCACCCTGCCCACCACCACCCGCTTCGCCTGGCACGAGGACGGCTCGCTGGAGATCCAGGGCCGCTACCTGGCCGCCGACCGGCTCTCCGACCAGGAGTACCGCGAGGCCCACCTGGTGGTGCGCTCACGGGCGCACGGAGCCGAGCGCACCGTCCCGCTGGCCTGGCACGGCGACGCGTTCCGCTGCGTCCTGACCCCCGCCGCCATGCACACCCTGGCCGGGGACATCCCGCTCGCCGCCGGCCGGTGGGACTTCTTCCTGCGCCGCCAGGACCACTCCGCGGTGGCCCGCGAGGACCGTCTCGAGGACCTGATGCTCAAGATCGAGCAGGACCTCGTCGAGGCGTTCCCGCAGGAGTACGAGGAGAACGAGCGCCGCTACGACCTCCAGGCCGAGGCCTACGACCGGCTGTCCCTCCTCGTCCACTCGGCGATGCCCGACCACGCCCGCGGCCCCTACCGGCAGAAGCTGCTGCGCACCAAGGACTACCCCGCGGCCCGCCGCAGACCCGTGCGCGACGCCGTCCTCTTCGACGCCTTCAAGGGCACCCAGTACTCCGACAGCCCCCGCGCCCTGCACGAGGAGCTCGTGCGGCGCCGCACCGACCTGGAGCACCTGTGGGTGGTGCGCGACGACCAGGTCCAGGTGCCCCCCACCGCGACACCGGTGCGCATGTGGTCCCCCGAGTGGTACGAGGCCCTCGCCACCAGCCGGTACGTCGTCGCCAACAACCACCTTCCCGACTGGTTCCAGAAGCGGGACGGCCAGGTCGTGGTGCAGACCTGGCACGGCACCCCGCTGAAGAAGATCGGCCACGACATCGAGGCCATCCACTTCGCCGACCAGCGCTACCTGGAGCGCGTCGAGAAGGAGGTGCAGAACTGGGACATGCTGGTCTCGCCCAACAGCTTCTCCACCCCGATCCTCAAGCGCGCCTTCGGCTACCCCGGCGAGATGGTGGAGAGCGGCTACCCCCGCAACGACATCCTGCGCCACACCGGCACCGGCCCCCGCGAGCAGGAGATCCGCCGGCGCATCGGCCTGCCGGACGGCAAGCGGGTCGTCCTGTACGCCCCGACCTGGCGCGACGACCAGTTCTACGCGCCGGGCAAGTACAAGCTCGACTTCCGCGTCGACCTGGCGGACGCCCGGGCCCGCCTGGGCCACGACCACGTGCTCATGGTGCGCCGCCACCCCAACGTGGTGGACCCGGTGCCGGGCGCCGGCGACGGCTTCGTCTTCGACGTCTCCGACTACCCGGACATGGCCGACCTCTCGCTCATCACCGACGTGATGATCACGGACTACTCCTCCCTGATGTTCGACTACGTCAACACCGGGCGGCCCATCCTCTTCTTCACCTACGACCTGGACCACTACCGCGACACGCTCCGCGGCTTCTACTTCGACTTCCAGAGCAGCGCCCCCGGCCCCCTGCTCGCCACCTCCGAGGAACTGGTGTCGGCGATCCGCGACATCGACCGGATCCAGCACCTCTACGCCGAGCGGTACCGCTGGTTCCAGCGCGAGTTCTGCGACCTGGACGACGGCTACGCCGCCGCGCGCCTCGCCGACCGGATGCTGGTCGCGGGCGGCGACCTCGCCCCCGGGCAGGCGCAGGCCCCGGCCGTCGGCACCGTCGACACCCGGCACACGGGCCGGCCCATGACCCCGATCCCGGTCGCCAGCCCGTGGTTCGACCCGCAGCGCCAGCTCGCCCCGCTCACCGGCGCGGTGCCCGCGCAGTCGTCGCGGCCGGCCGGGGCGCCGGCGAGCGAGCAGCGCACGTACGAGGGTGTGATCGTGTGACGCCGGGGCCCCCGGCCGTGCCGGACGGTTCCGGCACCCCATGACGACGCCGCCCGCCGCGCCCGGGGCGTTCGGTCTCCCTGCCGCCGGTGGCAGGGCCGGGCGCTGCGCCGGCGTGGCCTCAGCCGGTGCCGGCGCCCGTGCGGGTGTCCACCCTGATCAGCAGGGCCCGGTGGTCCGAGACGCCGGTGTCGTGCACCGCGCAGTCCGTCGTGCGCAGCCCGGTGAACAGGTAGTCGAGCTTGTGACCGGACTCGTGCGTGGGGCGTCCCGAACGGTCGGTGCGCGACGCCTGGTCGCACTCCCGGTGGATGCGGTAAGGGGCAGCCGGCCACAACCGGCCGCCGGTACCGCCCGCCGTGGGCGGCCGCAGGTTGAAGTCCCCGCCGAACACGGTGCGCCGCTCCGGCACCGCCGCCAGCAGGGCACTGAGCTGGTCGTCGCGGTACTCCCGGCCGGGCCGTGCCCGGTCGCTGTCCGGCATGCTGAGGTGGGCGTTGCAGACCCGGACGCCGTGCGCCGCGACCGTCGCGCACAGGATGCCCCGGCGCAGCCCCTCCACGGGCTGGGGCGAGGGCACCACGCGCACCGCGGACAGCGGATGGGACGACAGGATCGCCAGGCCCGCCGCGCCCCGGCCGGGGCCGTCGCACCGCACCGTGCGGGAGCGTCCGTCCGCGTCGCGCCAGGCGTAGGGCCGGAAGGACAGCCTCCAGGAACTGCCGAGGGCCTTGCGCGCCGACTCCACCGAGTCGGCGCACGCCTCCTGAAGGAGC
The DNA here is from genome assembly GCF_047946815.1 of Streptomyces hamibioticus. Lineage (NCBI taxonomy): Bacteria > Bacillati > Actinomycetota > Actinomycetes > Kitasatosporales > Streptomycetaceae > Streptomyces > Streptomyces hamibioticus. Next base: position 1,659,392 of record NZ_JBKKQY010000001.1, on the reverse strand, counting down.
AGGACATGGGCGCCCGCGCCGGCGAGCCGCCGCACCGCCCGGCCCTTGGCCGCCTCACCGCCGGTGCCCGCGCAACCCCACCGTTCCACACCGCACATGTTCCAGGTCGCCACCGTCAGGGCGGGGGCCTCGGCGAAGGACCGTGCCGTCCCCTGGGCGTGCCGCACCGGGGGCAGGGAGACCAGGAGGGCCGACAGGGCGACGGCCGAGACCGCGGTGAGCAGGACGCGGCGTCGGCCGCGGCCCGCCGGCAGCCAAGAAGCCGGAAACATCACGACATCATGTCCGATCAGCTGATCTCGCGCCAATGCGCCCGCCCGGCCGGCTCCGGCCAACCGTCTTGAGACTGGAGTTCCGTACATGTCCACCACACCGTCGAACGGGCGGAAGCTCTTCAACGGGATCGAGGCGTCGGGGACGTTTCCGGTCGAGTACCGCTTCTCCCACGCCAAGAACGGCAACCGCCACCTCGTCGTGGTGTTCGCCAACTTCTCGGCACCGGAGGACTACGGCTGGTGCAACGGCGTCTTCGACAACGTGCGCGCCAACATCCTGTGGATCCGCGACCGATTCGACGGGATGAACGCCTACTACCTGTGCCGCAACATGGACTTCGGCCTGGCGGACTCGGTGCAGCTGCTCATATCGAGGTTCGTGCACGCGCTGGGGCTGACGCCGGACCAGGTCACCCTGTGGGGCGGCTCCAAGGGAGGCAGCGCGGCCCTGTACTTCGGGCTGAACCACGGCTACCGGAACATCGTGGCGATCGTCCCACAGTTCCTCGTCGGCGACGCCCTGGAGAAGCGGCACCCGAAGGTCGCCGCGTACATGCTCGGCGAGGGGGCGCCGCCGCACCACGCCCGGATCCTGGACGCGCTCCTGCCCGACCTGGTGCGGGCGGGGATGAACCGCAGCGCCAACATCTACCTGCTCTCCTCCCCGCAGGACGAGCACTACGCCGTGCAGGTCGAACCGTTCCTCGGCATGTTCCAGGGATACGAGAACTTCAACTACCTGCACAGCGAGTCCCCGACCATCACCGGTCACGCGACGGTGACGAGACGGAACGTGCCGGCGCTCATCGGGCTGCTGAACCTGCTGGCCGACGGCTACGCCCCGCGGCTGGGCTTCGTACGGCACGCCCCGGAGGAGTTCGACCGCGACCGGTCGGCCGTCGACGCCTATCTCGCCGCGACGTCCAAGGTCCAGGGCGCCCAGGCGTTCCCGCCTCCGGTGGTGACGGCCCCGCGCTCCGGCACCGACGTCGCCGCCGACGGCCTGCGGTTCACCGGCCGGGCCCCGGGAGCGGTGCGGGTGAGCATGTGGCGGAACGGCAAGTTCGTGGCGTCGCCGCAGGTGGCGCCCGACGGCACCTGGGGCTGGGCCCCGGACGGGCCGTGGGCCCGGGGCAAGCACGTGGTCAAGATCTTCGCGGTGGACCCGGCCGGCTTCCACTCCGACCGCGTCGAGGTGCCCTTCACGGTGGTGGAGGCCGCCCCCGGCGACCCGGCCGGGCCGGCCGCCGGTGCCGGGCCCGCGCCGGGCCCCGCGCTGCGGCCGCCGCTCGTCATGGTGCCGGGCCCGCAGCAGCAGGTGCCCGCCGCGTTCGGGTTCCAGGGGACCGCCATGGGGGCCGCGCAGGTCCGGTTCCGGGAGAACGGCGTGCTGCTCGGCGCGGTGGCGGTCGCACCGGACGGGAGCTGGGGCTGGGACCCGGGCTGGCCGTGGCCGGAGGGCCCGCACCTGGTGGAGGTCGCCGCGGTGGACGCGAGCGGCCTGGAGTCCCCGCCCGCCCCGGCCGCCTTCACCGTCCTGGGCGCCGCCGCGCCGACCGGCTACTTCACGCCGCAGTACTGACCGCCGACGGCGCCCACCGCCGACCTACTCACGACTGGAAGCCGCACATGCCCAAAGCAGCGTCGAAGGGGCGCGACATCGTCACCGGGATCGACACGTCCGGTGCGTATCCCGTCGAGTACCGCTTCGCCCGGGCGAGGAAGGGCAACCGCCACCTGACGGTGGTCTTCGCCAACCTGGCCGCCCCGGACGACTACGGCTGGTCCACCGGCGTCCTGGACGACCTGCGGTCGAACATCCTGTGGATCCGCGACCGCTTCCGGGGCGGAGTCAGCTACTACCTGTGCCGGGAGATGGACTTCGCCGTCGAGCGGTCCGTGATCGAGCTGATCACCAGGGTGATGCGGTCCCTGGACCTGACCCCGAACGACGTCACGCTCTGGGGCAGTTCCAAGGGCGGCAGCGCGGCCCTCCACTTCGGCCTGCGCTACGGCTTCCGCAACATCGTGGCCTGTGTTCCGCAGTTCCTCATCGGTACCTTCGTGCGGGACGTCTACCCCAAGGTCGGCCGGAGCCTGCTGGGCGAGGGCCTCGCGGAGGAGAACGTGCGGGTCCTCGACGCGATCCTGCCCGAGCTGCTCCGGGCGGGGGCGAACCCGGAGGCCAACATCTACCTGGTGTCCTCTCCGCAGGACGAGCAGTACACCACCCAGGTCGAGCCCTTCGTGGGGATGCTCCAGCGCTACCCGAACTTCAACTTCATCTTCAGCGAGTCCCCGTTCATCACGGAGCACAACAAGGTGACCGTACGGAACGTGCCGCCCTTGCTGGGGATCGCCTACCTGCTGGCCGACGGCATCGCGCCGCGCATCGGCACGGTGCGCAACGGCTACGAGGAGCCCGACCGGGACACCTCGGCCCTCGACGCCTTCCTCTCCGCCACGGCCAAGGTGCAGCAGGCGGAGGCGTTCCCGCCGCCCGTGGTCGTCGAGCCGGCCGCGGGCGGGGCGGTGTCGTGCACGGGCTCCCGGTTCACCGGCTCGGCACCGGGCGCGGTGCGCGTGAGCATGTGGGAGAACGGCAAGTTCCTCGCCTCGCCCAAGGTGGCGCCCGACGGCTCCTGGGGCTGGTCCCCGGACAAGCCGTGGGCGCCCGGGGACCACCGGGTCAAGGTCTTCGCGGTGAGCCCCTCCGGTTTCCACTCCAGGACCAGGGAGGTGCCGTTCACGGCGGCCGAGACCGTCGCCGCCCCCGGGCCCGTCGCCGCGCCCGCCGCCTCCGTCACCGTCTTCGAGCCCGAGGGCCACCAGCAGGTGATGAGCACGGCCGTCGCCTTCCGGGGCGTCGCGGCCGGTGCGGCACAGGTCGGATTCCGGCACAACGGGGTGTTCCTGGGCGCGGTCGCGGTCGCGCCCGACGGCAGCTGGGGCTGGGACGCGGGGGGAACCTGGCCGGAGGGGACGCACCTGGTCGAGGTCGTCGCCGTGGACGCAGGCGGCCTGGAGCACCGCCCGGTCCCGGTGCCGTTCTCCGTCGTCGACGCCCCCGCCCCGGCCGGCCACTTCGCGCCCCGCCACTGAGCCCCCACCCCGCCCTGCTCACCCTCTCGAGACTGGAAGCCGCACATGCCCACAGCACCGTCGAAAGGACGCCGACTGATCCACGGGATCGACACGTCGGGGGCCCATCCGGTCGAGTACCGCTTCGCCCACGCCAAGGGCGGCAACCGGCACCTCGTCGTCGTGTTCGCGAACTTCGGGGTCACCGACGACTACGGCTGGTCCAACGGCGTCTTCGACCCGGTGCGGGCCAACGTCCTCTGGATCCGCGACCGGTTCCACGGCATGAACAGCTACTACCTGTGCCGGGACATGGACTTCTCCCTGGAGCAGTCGGTGGCCGGGGTCATCGGGAACGTGATGCGGGCCCTGGACCTGACCCCGGACGACGTCACGGTGTGGGGCGGCTCCAAGGGCGGCAGCGCGGCGCTCTACTTCGGCCTGCGGTACGGCTTCCGCAACATCGTCTCCCTCGTGCCCCAGTTCCTGATCGGCACCTACGTCCGGAACAAGCACCCGAAGGTCGCCCGGTTCATGCTCGGCGAGGGGGTGCCGGAGCAGAACGTACGGGCGGTCGACGCGGTCCTGCCCGATCTGGTGCGCTCCGGCGTCCACCGCGGCGCCAACATCTACCTGCTCTCCTCACCCCAGGACGAGCAGTACCCGGAGCAGATCGAGCCGTTCCTGGGGCTCTTCCAGGGGTACGACAACTTCAACTTCGTCTTCAGCGAGTCGCCGTACATCACCGACCACACGCAGGTGACCCGGCGCAACGTGCCCATGCTGATGGGCATCCTGAACTGCCTCGCCGACGGGCTGGCCCCGCGGCTGGGGTTCGTGCGCAACGGCTTCGAGCAGCCGGACCGCGACACCGCGGCCATCGACGCCTACCTGTCCGCCAACTCCCGCAGGCCGAGCGGCCAGGTCGCCTCGCCGGTCGTCACCGTGCCGGCCGCCGACGCCCGGCTGCCCAGGGACGGCGTCCGCTTCGAGGGCACCGCCCGGGGCGCCGTGCGGGTGAGTCTGTGGGAGCACGGCAAGTTCCTCGGTTCGCCCTCCGTGGCCCCGGACGGCACCTGGTCCTGGCGGCTCAGCAAGCCCTGGAGCAAGGGCCGGCACACGGTGAAGGCCGTGGCCTGGAACGAGGCCGGAGAACACAGCCGGGGGACCGAGGTGCGGTTCGTGACGGAGGACGGCGCCCCCGCGGGTACGGCGTCCGCGGCGCCGGTGCATCCCGGGCTCCGGGCCGACCCGGTCCAGCACGTGCCGGGCGGGCCGCCGCAGGCGCCGCAGGTGCGGACCCCCGAGTCCTACGAGCAGGTCGTGGGATCGGTCGTACGGTTCACGGGCCTGGCGGGTGGCGCCGCGCAGGTGGGCTTCCGGGCGGGCGGGACGCTGCTCGGGAGCTGCTCGGTCGCGGCCGACGGGCGGTGGTCCTGGGACTCCGGGTGGCCGTGGCAGGAGGGCATGCACACGGTGGAGGTGTTCGCGGTGGACACCACCGGCGCCGAGTCCCCGGCGGCCCTGGTCCCCTTCGCCGTGCTGAACGCGCCCGCCGGGGCACAGCCGTTCGGCTACTGACGGACCGCACCGACTGCACGGACCGCATGGACCGCACGGCCAGAACGCCGAGGAGGGCCCCGCACGCGGGGCCCTCCTCGCCGATGTCCTGCCGGTACTACGCCGGGACGCTCGCCACGCCCGGAGCCAGGAACTTCCCGCCGTTCACCCGCTCGGACACGCCCTCACGGTCCAGGTACGGCGTGATGCCGCCCAGGTGGAAGGGCCAGCCGGCGCCGGTGATCAGGCACAGGTCGATGTCCTGGGCCTCGGCGACGACGCCCTCGTCGAGCATGAGGCCGATCTCCTGCGCCACCGCGTCCAGGACACGGGCGCGGACCTGCTCCTCGGTGAGGACGGTGTCGCCCTGCTTGAGCAGCGCGGCGACCTCCGGGTCCAGCTCGGGCCTGCCGCTGTCGTAGACGTAGAAGCCGCGCTTGCCCGCCTCGACGACCGCCTTGAGGTTCGGGGAGACCGTGAAGCGGTCCGGGAACGCCTTGTTGAGCGTCTCCGAGACGTGCAGGCCGATCGCCGGACCGACCAGCTCCAGCAGCACCAGCGGCGACATCGGCAGGCCCAGCGGCTCGACCGCCTTCTCCGCCACGGCCACCGGCGTGCCCTCGTCGATGACGTTCTGGATCTCGCCCATGAAGCGGGTCAGGATGCGGTTCACCACGAACGCCGGGGCGTCCTTGACCAGCACCGCGGTCTTCTTCAGCTTCTTGGCCACCGCGAACGCGGTCGCGAGCGAGGCGTCGTCGGTCTGCTCGCCGCGGACGATCTCCAGCAGCGGCAGCACCGCGACCGGGTTGAAGAAGTGGAAGCCGACGACCCGCTCGGGGTGCTTCAGCTTCGACGCCATCTCCGACACGGACAGGGACGAGGTGTTCGTCGCCAGGATCGCGTGCGCCGGGGCGACGGCCTCGACCTCCGCGAACACCTGCTGCTTGACGCCCATCTCCTCGAACACGGCCTCGATGACGAAGTCCGCGTCCGCGAAGCCCTCGGCCTTGTCCAGCACACCGGAGACCAGCGCCTTGAGGCGGTTGGCCTTGTCCTGGTTGATCCGGCCCTTGCCGAGCAGCTTGTCGATCTCGGCGCGGACGTAGCCGACGCCCTTGTCGATGCGCTCCTGGTCGATGTCCGTGAGGACGACCGGGACCTCCAGGCGGCGCAGGAAGAGCAGCGCGAGCTGGGAGGCCATCAGGCCGGCGCCGACGACGCCCACCTTGGTGACCGGACGCGCCAGGTTCTTGTCCGGGGCGCCCGCCGGGCGCTTGCCGCGCTTCTGCACCAGGTTGAAGGCGTAGATGCCGGAGCGCAGCTCGCCACCCATGATCAGGTCGGCGAGGGCCTTGTCCTCGGCGTCGTAACCCTGCTGGAGGTCGCCGTTCTTGGCGGCGGCGATGATGTCCAGGGCGCGGTAGGCGGCCGGGGCGGCGCCGTGCACCTTGGAGTCGGCGATGAAGCGGCCCTTGGCGACCGCCTGGTCCCAGGCCTCGCCGCGGTCGATCACGGGGCGCTCGACCTGGATCTCGCCCTTGAGGACGGAGGCGGTCCAGAGCAGCGACTGCTCCAGGAAGTCCGCGCCCTCGAAGATCGCGTCGGCGATCCCGAGCTCGTAGACCTGCTTGCCCTTGAGCTGCTTGTTCTGGTTCAGGCTGTTTTCGATGATCACCGTCACGGCCTTGTCGGCGCCGATCAGGTTCGGCAGCAGCGTGCAGCCGCCCCAGCCGGGGACCAGGCCGAGGAAGACCTCGGGCAGCGAGAACGCCGGGAGGGCCGCGGACACCGTGCGGTAGGTGCAGTGCAGACCGACCTCGACGCCGCCGCCCATGGCCGCGCCGTTGTAGTACGCGAACGTCGGCACCGCGAGCCCCGCGAGCCGCTTGAAGACGTCGTGGCCGCCCTTGCCGATGGCGAGCGCGTCCTTGTGCTCCTTCAGCAGCTCGACGCCCTTGAGGTCGGCGCCGACCGCGAAGATGAACGGCTTGCCGGTGATGCCGACGCCGACGATCTCGCCGTCCGCGGCCTCCTTCTCCACCTGGTCGACGGCGGTGTTGAGGTTCGCCAGCGACTGGGGGCCGAAGGTGGTCGGCTTGGTGTGGTCGTGCCCGTTGTCCAGGGTGATGAGCGCGAAGCGCCCGGCACCCTGGGGCAGGCCGAAGTGGCGTACGTGGGCCGTGGTGACGACCTCGTCCGGGAACAGCTCGGCCGCACCCTTCAAAAGCTCAGCGGTGGTGCTCACTTGTCCCCCTCGAAGTGCGGGTTCTCCCAGATGACCGTCGCGCCCATGCCGAAGCCGACGCACATGGTGGTGAGGCCGTAGCGGACCTGCGGCTGCTCCTCGAACTGGCGGGCCAGCTGCGTCATCAGCCGGACGCCGGAGGAGGCCAGCGGGTGGCCGAAGGCGATGGCGCCGCCGTACTGGTTGACGCGCTCGTCGTCGTCGGCGATGCCGTAGTGGTCCAGGAAGGCCAGGACCTGGACGGCGAAGGCCTCGTTGACCTCGAACAGGCCGATGTCGGAGATCGACAGGCCGGCCTGGGCCAGCGCCTTCTCCGTCGCCGGGATCGGGCCGTAGCCCATGACCTCGGGCTCGACGCCCGCGAAGGCGTAGGAGACCAGGCGCATCTTGACCGGCAGGTCGTGCTCGCGGGCGAAGTCCTCGCTCGCGATCAGGGAGGCGGTGGCGCCGTCGTTCAGACCGGCCGCGTTGCCCGCGGTGACCCGGCCGTGCACACGGAACGGCGTCTTCAGCCCGGACAGGTTCTCCAGGGTGGTACCCGGACGCATCGGCTCGTCGGCGGTGACCAGGCCCCAGCCGGTCTCGCCGCCCTCCGGGTCGGTGCGGCGCACCGAGATGGGCACCAGGTCGGCCTGGATCTTGCCGTTGGCGTACGCCTTGGCGGCCTTCTCCTGCGAGCGGACCGCGTACTCGTCGGCGCGCAGCTTGGTGATCTGCGGGTACCGGTCGTGCAGGTTCTCCGCGGTCATGCCCATGAACAGGGCGGACTCGTCGACCAGCTTCTCGCTGACGAACCGCGGGTTCGGGTCCACGCCCTCGCCCATCGGGTGACGGCCCATGTGCTCGACACCGCCGGCGACGGCGATGTCGTACGCGCCGAAGGCGACGGAGCCGGCCACCGAGGTGACGGCGGTCATGGCACCGGCGCACATGCGGTCGATCGAGTACCCCGGGACCGAGGTGGGCAGGCCCGCGAGGATGCCGGCGGTACGGCCGATGGTCAGGCCCTGGTCGCCGATCTGGGTGGTCGCGGCGACGGCGACCTCGTCGATCTTCTTCGGGTCGAGACCGGGGTTGCGGCGCAGCAGCTCCCGGATCGCCTTCACGACCAGGTCGTCGGCGCGGGTCTCGTGGTAGATGCCCTTCGGGCCCGCCTTGCCGAACGGGGTGCGGACGCCGTCGACGAAGACGACGTCCCTGACGGTACGAGGCACGATGGCTCTCCTCCAGGGTGCGGGGTGGCACTGCTGCGGCACGCATGTACTGAGCGCGCGCTCAGCCCCATGCTACTTGTGGGTAACGTAGCTGCCCAGTCCCCACCACTGGAGCGGCGAAGGTCACACTCCCGGCGTACCCGCGCCCGCCCCGCCAGGAGCGCGCGGGACTGCGCGCCCAACCGGGGAACAGGCGCCCGCACAGCCGTCCCGCAAGGGGCGCGGGGAACTGCGCGCCCGACCACGACGAACCCGCAGTCACCCACAACACGAACCCGGCAGCCCCCGACACCAGCCCGGCGGGAGCTACTCCGCATCCCCCGCCGAAGCCAGCGCAGCGACCAGTACCGGCGTCACCTGCTCCACCTGCCACGGCCGGGCCCCGTACCCGGCGAGGGCTGCCGCCACGGACTCGTCGGTCACCACCGCCGGCGGCTCCCAGCACACCCGCCGCACCGTGTCCGGCGTGATCAGGTTCTCCTGCGGCATGGTCAGCTCCTCGGCCAGCGCCGACACCGCTGCCCGGGCCGCGCTCAGCCGGGCCGCGGCGGCCGGGTCCTTGTCGGCCCAGGCCCGCGGCGGCGGCGGCCCGGTCACCGGCTGCCCGGGCTGCGGCAGCTGCGACTCCGACAGCGCCTTCGCCCGGTCCACCGACGCCTGCCACTGCTCCAGCTGACGGCGGTTGACCCGCCCGAACCCGTTCAGCGCGGCCAGCGCGTGCACATTGGCCGGCAACGACAGCGCGGCCTCGACGATCGCCGCGTCCGGCAGCACCTTGCCCGGCGAGACGTCCCGGCGCCGGGCGATGCGGTCCCGGGTCTGCCACAGCTCGCGCACGACGGCGAGCTGCCGCCGCCGGCGCACCTTGTGCATCCCGGACGTACGCCGCCACGGATCCTTGCGCGGCTCCGGCGGCGGGGCCGAGGCGATGGCGTCGAACTCCTGCCGGGCCCACTCCAGCTTGCCCTGCCGCTCCAGTTCCTTCTCCAGCGCGTCGCGCAGGTCGACGAGAAGCTCGACGTCCAGGGCGGCGTAGCGCAGCCACGGTTCGGGCAGCGGGCGGGTGGACCAGTCGACGGCGGAGTGCCCCTTCTCCAGGACATAGCCGAGGACGCCCTCGACCATCGCGCCGAGGCCGACCCGCGGGAACCCGGCGAGCCGGCCGGCCAGCTCCGTGTCGAACAGCCGGCTGGGCACCATCCCTATCTCGCGCAGGCAGGGCAGGTCCTGGGTGGCCGCGTGCAGCACCCACTCCGTGCCGGAGAGTGCCTCGCCCAGCGCGGACAGGTCGGGACAGGCCACGGGGTCGATCAGCGCGGTCCCGGCACCTTCGCGGCGCAGTTGCACCAGGTACGCGCGCTGGCCGTAGCGGTAGCCGGAGGCACGCTCGGCGTCGACGGCGACGGGGCCGGAACCGGCGGCGAAGGCGGCGGTCACCTCGGCCAGGGCGGTGGCGTCCGCGATCACCGGGGGGACGCCCTCGCGGGGCTCCAGCAAGGGGATCGGCGCCTCTGTAGCAGAAGATCCGGCCTCGTCCGGAGGGGCGCCTCCGGTGGTTCGCAGTGAACGGTCTGCTGCGGTTTCGTGGGCGTCGGTCACCTGTCAAGAGTATCTGTGTGTGGACAGCGCCCGTCGACGGAACGTTCCGTCGACGGGCGCTGCGGGGTCGTGAACCAGTCAGGTCGGTGGATCACGGCCTCTGGTGCGGCTGACCGGCGGGCACCCGGGACCAGCGGCCGTACCGTTCACGCGGGTGAACGGTGGGAGCGGGCAAGGGGAGGGAGGAGTGGGCGGACGGGGCGCGGTGGACGGGGTAGGGGATGGACCCGATGGTGGATCAGCGGTGGATCAGGGATGGATCAGTGAATGATCCCGGTCCGCAGCGCCACCGCCACCATCCCGGCGCGGTCCCCGGTGCCGAGCTTGCGGGCGATGCGGGCCAGGTGGCTCTTGACGGTGAGGGCGGACAGGCCCATCGAGACGCCGATCGCCTTGTTCGACTGGCCCTCCGCGACCAGTCTCAGCACCTCGACCTCGCGGCCGGACAGCTCGCGGTAGCCGCCCGGGTGGCTCGGGGCGCCCGGGGGACGGCGGTGCAGCCGGGACGCGGCGGCGCCGATGGGCGCGGCCCCCGGCCGGGTGGGGAGGCCGAGGTTGGTGCGGGTGCCGGTGACGACGTAGCCCTTGACGCCGCCCGCGAGGGCGTTGCGCACGGCGCCGATGTCGTCGGCGGCGGACAGGGCGAGCCCGTTGGGCCAGCCCGCGGCGCGGGTCTCGGACAGGAGCGTGAGCCCGGAGCCGTCGGGCAGGTGGACGTCGGCGACACAGATGTCGCGGGGGTTGCCGATGCGGGGACGAGCCTCCGCGATGGACGAGGCTTCGATGACGTCGCGCACGCCGAGCGCCCAGAGGTGCCGGGTGACGGTGGAGCGGACGCGCGGATCGGCCACGACCACCATGGCGGTCGGCTTGTTCGGGCGGTAGGCGACCAGGCTTGCGGGCTGCTCGAGGAGAACGGACACCAGGCCTCCTGGGGTGGGGGGACGGGGCCGGCTTGTGGGGAAGAAGCCGGGACGAACCGTGCTTTCAAGGTCACAGTCGTCTTCGGCACCGAACGGGCCCGCCTTTAGAGAATGATCACGATCTGGTGAGTAACAATCCGAGCAATTCGGACACGCGATCGATCATTCGAAGACCGAACGGTTTCACTCCACGTCGTTGCATTGTCGATATCCGTCTGAAAGTGGCCGTATCGACAAAGTGACGGAACCTGTCTCGGGCATGGGGCGGCGCGGAGATCACCGCCGAACCGCTGGAGGGAGGGGCGGTGGGGAGGGGAGAGAAAGGAAGGAAAGGGGGAGGGAACGAAAGAGAGGGGGGAGGGAAGGGGAGGCGAGAGCGTGGTGGGAGGCCGATGACGGGGGCTACGGCGCCTGCGGCCCCCGTCGCTGCGGCAGCGTCACCACCGAGGCGTCGCCCGGACCGGCCGGCGGCAGTCCGGCGACCTGGGCCAGCAGATCGCACCACGCGGCCAGGTGGGCGGCGGTGTCCGGTACGCCGCCGAGGCCCTCGCGAGGCGTCCAGGAGGCGCGGATCTCGATCTGGGAGGCGGCGGGGCGCTCCGCGAGGCCACCGAAGTAGTGGGAGCTCGCGCGCGTGACCGTGCCGCTGGGTTCGCCGTAGGTCAGGCCGCGCGCCTGCAGGGCGCCGGTCAGCCAGGTCCAGCAGACGTCGGGTAGCAGGGGGTCCGCGGCCATCTCCGGCTCCAGCTCCGCCCGCACCAGCGTCACCAGCCGGAACGTGCCCTGCCAGGCGTCGTGCCCCGCTGGGTCGTGCAGCAGCACCAGGCGCCCGTCGGCCAGATCCTGGTCGCCGTCGACGACCGTGGCCTCCAGCGCGTACGCGTGGGGCGCCAGCCGCTGCGGCGCGCGTGTCGCGGCCACCTCGATCTGCGGCCGCAGCCGCGTGGTTCTCAGCGCCTCGACAGCCGCTCGGAAGGGCCGTGGAGCCGTGCTTCCCGCATGCCGGACGTCCTCCTCCGTGTCCTTCGCCTCGTCCATTCCGCCAGCGCCGTCCGACAGTCGTCCCTGAGCCGCAGCCATGCGGGGAAGGTTAAGGGGAACGGGGCGTCGGTGCAGGGAGAGACACCCGCGTGCGCGCACGATGTCCGGATCACGCGGCGCGCGGCCCGAGAGGGCGGCGCACACCCGGGGCGCGGTGGCGTGCCGAGGCGCGGGAGGCCCATCGCCCGCCGCGGGCCCGTCTCCGCCCGCCGCGGGGCCGTCTCCCTTGCCGCAGAGGCTGCCTCCGGCCGCGCGGGGTGGTCCCCGGACGCCGCCGGAACTGCTTTCCGCCGCGCCTGGCCCGGGCCGGCGCGGGCCTGACTCCGGCCGTCGTTTTCCGGCCTGGCTCCGACCGTTGCCACCCGGCCTGTCTCCGGCTGTCTCCGCCCAGCTCCGCCCGCTCCGTCGTATTCGCCGCGCCGCGTCCCCGTGCTGTGCCGCGTCCCCGTGCTGTGCCGCGTCCCCGTGCTGTGCCGCGTCCTCGCGCTGTGCCGCATCCCCTCGCCGTGCCGCGTCCCACCGCTCCCGCCGCCACGCCTCGGCGCCCCCCACCGGTCGCCCCCGGGCGCCCCCGCCGACCGCCCCCGGCACCCGCCGACCCCGGCGGCACCGCCCCGGTCGGCCACCCGCGCACCCCCACCGGCGGCCGTCGACCCGCGGTCCGGGATGGTCGGCCGGACATGCGAGACTTGCCGTCGTGAGTGCCAACCAGAGCCCCGCGGGCAAGCAGCCGACCGCCACGTACGACTCCGCCTTCCTGAAGGCGTGCCGGCGTGAGCCGGTGCCGCACACGCCCGTGTGGTTCATGCGGCAGGCCGGGCGCTCGCTGCCGGAGTACCGCAAGGTGCGCGAAGGCATCCCGATGCTCGAGTCCTGCATGCGGCCGGACCTGGTCACCGAGATCACCCTCCAGCCCGTGCGCCGGCACGGCGTGGACGCGGCGATCTACTTCAGCGACATCGTCGTCCCGCTCAAGGCCATCGGGGTCGACCTCGACATCAAGCCCGGCGTCGGCCCGGTCGTCGAGCGCCCCATCCGCACCCGCGCGGACCTGGCGCAGCTGCGCGACCTGACTCCCGAGGACGTCTCGTACGTCACCGAGGCGATCGGCCTGCTGACCCGCGAGCTCGGCGGCACCCCGCTCATCGGCTTCGCGGGCGCGCCGTTCACCCTCGCGAGCTACCTCGTGGAGGGCGGTCCGTCCCGCAACCACGAGCACACCAAGGCGCTCATGTATGGCGACCCGCAGCTGTGGGCCGACCTGCTCGACCGGCTCGCCGACATCACGAGCGCGTTCCTGAAGGTGCAGATCGAGGCGGGCGCGAGCGCCGTCCAGCTCTTCGACTCCTGGGTCGGCGCCCTCTCCCCGGCCGACTACCGCCGCTCGGTGCTGCCCGCCTCGGCGAAGGTCTTCCGGACGGTCGCGGAGTACGGCGTGCCCCGCATCCACTTCGGCGTCGGCACCGGTGAGCTGCTCGGCCTGCTGGGCGAGGCCGGCGCGGACGTCGTGGGCGTCGACTGGCGGGTCCCGCTGGACGAGGCCGCCCGCCGGGTCGGACCGGGCAGGGCGCTCCAGGGCAACCTGGACCCCGCGGTCCTGTTCTCCACCCCCGAGGCGGTCCAGGCCAAGGCCCGGGAAGTCCTGGACGCGGCGGCGGACCTGGAGGGCCACGTCTTCAACCTCGGCCACGGCGTCCTGCCCACCACCGACCCGGACGCGCTGACCCGCCTCGTGCAGTACGTCCACGAACAGACGGCTCGCTGACCCGTCCCGCCGACCGACGGCCGCGACCGCCACGGGGCGGTCGCGGCCGTTCCTCGTCCGGCCTCCGCTAGGCCTCCACGACGCCCAGTTGCTGCATCAGCCCCAGGTCGTCGGTGTTCCACCAGCTCTCCGCGATCCTGCCGCCCTTGCAGCGGAACGTCGCGTGACCCGTGCCCGCGACCTCCTTACCGGTGGCTTCGATGCCCTGGAACTCGCTCACGTGCCGGCCGGTGAAGCTGAAACGGGCCGCTACCGTGTCGCCCTCGGCGATCATGCTCTCGATGACCACGCGCGGCTGAAACGCCGTGATGATCTCTTCGTTCTCGCGCTTGGCCTCCGCCACGCCGAGGTCGTACGACGACAGCGCCGGGTCGTGCTCCCGGTAGTCGGACGTGCACATGTCGTCCATGACGTCCACGTCGCCGCCGTTGACGAGAACCTCGAAGTAGCGGCGGGCCACCTGCTTGTTGAGCAGTTCGTCGCGGATCACGTCCAGGTCGGTGAACGACGGCTCCGCCTCGCACAGCGCCACCATTTCCCGGAAGATCCGCTCCGTCTCCGGCAGTTCCGAGTTCTTCATCGCCTCCTCGTAGGAGGGGAACTCCACGATCTCCACGACGTGTGAGGGGTCGGAGCGGTCCGTGCCCATGATGGCGTGGGTGGCCGTCCGCTTGCCCTTGGTGGCCTCCGCCCAGGAGTCCATCAGCCTGTTCAGCTCGTCGAGCTTGTTCGTCCTGCAGTCGATCACTTGCACGAATGACATGACGCTCATCTCCCAGCGACGTCGAGCGTCCCGACCTCTTCAGGCTATGCCCGCCTCAAGGTGCCGTCTTCGTGGCGCAGCCGGCTTGATGGTGGCCCCTCTGTGTTCACATCACGAATTCATCACGGGCTGTCCGGTCTCTATCGGTGCTGACACGTGTAACCTACGCTCCCCGTGAACGTCAGCGCCGGAGCCGCGTCCCACGGGCGGCCGACGAGCGCACCCCTTCTTGGCTTTCTTCAGCTCACCCACCGGCACCGCTCCGCGAGGGGGCCCACCATGAGTCATTCACTTTCCGAAGACGGCGCGAGAGTTCCCGTGACCGCCGCTCCGCCGCCCGCCGCCGCGGCGCCCGGTCCCGTCGAGGGGCGTGGCCTCGGCCGGCTCGTCGTCACGCTTCCGCTGGCCAACGTCGCGCTGTACCTGCTGTGGCTCGGAGTCGGCGGCTTCCTGCTGCCGATCCAGGTCGCGCAGATCACCGGCAGCAACGACACGACGGCCCTGTCCGCCGCCAGTACCACCGGCGCCGTGCTGGCCACCGTCGGCAACCCGGTCTTCGGCCAGTTGTCGGACCGGACCCGCTCCCGGTTCGGGCGCCGGGCGCCGTGGATACTCCTCTGCGCGGCGCTCGGAGGGCTCGCCCTGGTCGCGCAGGCGCACGCCGCGACCATCGCGACACTCGGACTGAGCTGGGGCGTCGTGCAGTTCATCATGAACGGCTACCAGGCGGCGCTCACGGCCGCGATGCCCGACCGGGTACCGCCCGCCAAGTACGGCACCTTCTCCGCCCTCGTCGGTCTCGGCGTGCCGCTCGGCACGATCGTCGCGGCCCTGGTCATCGGCGGCGTCCCCGGTGAGAAGTTCGGTGTCGAGGGGGTGATCGGCGGCTTCGGCGGCCGGTTCGCCGGCGAGCACGGCTACTACCTGATCGCGGCCGTCGTCCTGGTCGCGGCCCTGGTCTTCACCCTCGTGACCCCCGACCGGGACGCCCGCGCACTGCCGCGGGAAGGCTTCGCATTCCGGGCGTTCCTCGCCAACTTCCGGGTGAGCTTCCGTCAGCACCCGGACTTCGCCTGGGCGTTCGTCTCGCGGCTCGGTGTACTGCTCGGCTACTTCATCGTCCTGACCTACAACATGTTCCTGCTGGCCGACCACATCAGGATTCCGCCGCGGGACCTGCTGCCCACCGTCGGCTTCCTGATGATCGTCAACGCGGTGTGCACCGTCGCCGCCTCCGTCCTCGTCGGGCCGCTGGTCGACCGGGTCGGCAGGGTGAAGCCCTTCGTGCTGACGTCCGGTGTGGTCGCGGCGCTGGCCCTGACGATCCCGGTCGTCTCACCCACCGAGGGCGGCATGCTGGCGTACAACGTCGTCGGCGGCCTGGCCTTCGGGGTGTACATGGCCGTCGACATGGCCCTGATCACCAAGGTGCTGCCGCGCGTGGCCGACGCCGGCAAGGACATGGGCGTCATCAACATCGCCAACGCCGGGCCGCAGATCCTCGCCCCCACCCTCGCCGGCTGGATCGTCGCGGCCGGCGGGTACGAGGCGCTCTTCCCCGTGGCCGCCGCGGTCTCCCTGGTGGGCGCGTTCGGCGTGCTGCGGGTGCGCGGCGTCCGCTGAACTCCCGCCGCCGTCCCCCCGGCCCCTTCCGGTACCGACCCACCCCCCTTTCGCCCCTCACCCAGGACGGAGACTCCCGTGCAGCAGCTCGTCAGGCGCAGACCCGCCATGGTCCTCGCCGCCGCGACCGCACTGCTCCTCGCCACGACGGCGACCGCCACCACGGCCGTGACCGCCGCTCACGCCCGGCCCGCCGATTCGCCGACCGCCGGCCCGGCCCCGCTCGCGGGCCTGCGGATCCTGCTCACCAACGACGACTCCATGCGGATGTCCCGCCCCGACGCCTCCGACGGCAAGGGCCTGTACGAGGCGCGGCGGGCGCTGTGCGCGGCCGGCGCGGACGTCGTCGTCATGGCGCCCTGGAGCAACCAGAGCGGGGCCGGCACCAGTGCCACCGGCGGCGGGCATCTCACGCTGGCCGAGCGGACCGCCCTGCCCGGCGCGTACGCCCGCGACTGCGCCGGAGCCCCCGCTCGCGGCGCGGTCTACGGCGTGTGCAAGGGCACCGGGCCGTGCGGTCCGGACACGCCGAGCGCCACCCCCGCCGACACCGTGCGCCTGGGCATCGGCGGGGCGCTGGCCGCGAAGGCGGGCTGGCGGGACGGCCCCGACCTGGTGGTCTCGGGCAGCAACTACGGCCCCAACGCCGCCTCCGTGGTCAACGAGTCCGGCACGGTCGGGGCCGCCCTCGCGGCGATCGGCGAGGGCGTGCCCGCGGTCGCGTTGAACAGCTCGTACGATCCGGGCGCACAGACCTTCTCGGTCAGCGACCGCACCTACCGCCGGACCGCCGAATTCGGCGCCCGGTTCATCGGCGACCTGCGCCGACGCGACCTGCTGGGTACCGAGTTCGTGGTGAACGTGAACCACCCGCACGTCGAGCCGGGGCACCACCCGCGCGGCATCGCGTGGACGGCCGTCGGGACGCAGAAGCTCCTGCGGCCCCAGTACACGGGCCGGGGCGACACCTTCGCGATCGGGGGCGCGCTGTGCGAGCCCGGCGTGGACGGCTGCCGTCCCGAGACCAAGCGCAACGCCGATTTCGCGCTGCTGCAACGGGGCTACGTGACGGTGACCCCCGTGGGCCCGGACCGGACGTACACCGGACGGGAGGCGGTGCGGCTCGCCCGGTTCGTCCGCGGCGCCCGCTGACGGCGGCCGGCCGACGAGCAGGGCCCCGGCGCTCCCCTCCGAGCGCCGGGGCCTCGCGCATGCGGGCCGAGTCAGGGTCAGATCCAGCCGTCCAGTGAGGCGAGGAAGCCCGGGAGGTCGTCCCGGTGGATGCAGTGCCCGGCCCCCGGCACGGTCCTGACCTCGAAGCCGTACTCCTTCAGCCGGGCGGCGTCGTCCGCCGTGAGGCACAGGCTGGGGTCGGCGAGCTGTACGAGCGAGGGCACGACGGGGGACGCCGGCAGGTAGTCCGGCTCGAATCCCGCCAGTCCGGTGAAGAACTCGGGGTCGAACAGCGCGAACCCGGCCAGCTCCGCGGCCACATCGGCGTCGGACCAGCGCGGGTTCATCTCGCGCACCGACTCCGCGGTCGCCGTGGCGACCATCCGGCGCATGGCCTCGTGCGCCCCGGCGGGGACGTTGCCCAGCAGGAACCCCGGGTCGGAGTAGACCGCACGGGCCGGGCGCAGCCGGGACGCCGCGAGGGAGAGGGCCAGGCCGCCCAGGGAGTGGCCGACGGCCAGGTCGGCGCCGGCCGGCAGGTTCTCGACCAGGTCGTCGGCGAGCGCGTCCGGGCGGTACTCGCCGCGTGGGCTGCGCCCGTGGCCGCGCAGGTCGGGGGCGATCACCCGGTAGCCCAGGCCGACGAGGTGGTCCTCCACCGCGTGCCAGGTGCGGTGGTCCGCCATGCCGCCGTGGATGAGGAGGGCGGTCCGGTCGCCGGTGCCGCGTTCGTGGACGTTCAGCTTCATGGGGGCTCATCCCTGTCGAGTTACACGTGTAACCAAGTGTCGCGTGCCCCCGGCTCCGGGACAAGACCTGGAATGGCTCGGGGCGGGATCGGGACGGCTCGGGGCGGGATCGGGACGGCTCGGACGAGCCCCGGAAGCCTCAGGAGGACCCGCGCGGCACCAGCACCGGCCGCACGCCGCCCACGTCGGGCACGTCGGAGCCGTCGACCAGCGCGGAGAGGACCTCGACGACCTGACCGGGCGTCGGCCCGTCCAGGCGGACGGTGGTGAGCGGGGGCTGTTGCAGTGCCGACGGCACGAGGTCGTCGCACCCCACGACGGCCACCGCCCCCGGGACGTCGACGCCTTCGTTCCGCAGGGCGTGCATCAGCAGCGTCGCGTACTCGTCGTTGTAGGCGAAGACGGCGTCCAGACCGGCCGTCCGGAGGTGCCGGGCCAGTTCGGCGGCGGAGGCGCCGGTGTACGCCATCTCCAGCGGGGTCACGGACGCCGCACCGCCCGCCACCGCGCTGCGGGCCCCGTCGAGCCGCGGCCGGGCGAAGGTCGCCAGCCCGCGCTCGCGCGGCATGACGACGCCGATGCGGTGCCGCCCGCGCGAGACGAGATGCCCCACGGCGAGCGCACCGATGTGCGCGTGGTCGAACACGAGGGTGTGCACGCCGTCCGAGGGCCGGGCGGCGAAGGACAGGATGCCGCGCACCCCGGCACGGCGCAGCACGTCGGCGGCCCGGGGGCCGACACCGTCCCCGCCGAGGGCGAGCACCGCCACCGGCCGCAGCTCGGCCCACGCCCGCGCGGCCGTCACCGGGTCCGGATAGCGGCCGGCGTGCAGCACGCTGGTGTAGCCGTGCCGCTCCAGCTCGCTGTGCAGGTCGTCCACCCAGAAGCTGAGCAGGCTGCCGAGCGCGGAGACCGAGGCCGGGATCAGCACCAGGTTGCTGCGTCCCGCCCGCAGTGAACGGGCCGCCGCGTGCGGCACGTACCCCAGCTGCTCGGCCGCCTCCCGGACCCGGGCCCGTGTCGCCGCGCTGACCCGGCTGCGCTGGGTGTCGTTCAGGACGAAGGAGACGGTGGCCCGGGACACCCCGGCCAGCCGGGCCACGTCCGCGCTGGTGACGGCGGACGGCCTCGTCGGCTCACTCCCCATGACGTCCTTCTCCGGCTCCCGGCGGCCCTGCGGCCGACTGCCGTTCAGGCTACCTCCGCGCCCTTGGGGGCTCCGCCGAGGCCGCGCGGAACCCCTCTGCCCGGCCGAACGGGCGGCCTGCGGCAGGCAGGTGAATCCGTCAGGCGGACGGCTCCGGGCGGGATGCGCTCCCCGCGACGGGGCGTCAGTGTCGAGCCGAGCCGAGGAGGACGATGGACCGGGGAACCCCCGCCGGCGGCTCCCTCCGGCCCACCGGCGATCCCCTCGCGTGCATCGCGCTCCCCGAGTGACACCTCCCGCCCGGCCCGGCGACGGCAGCGGCGTACCCGGCACCGGCCGCGGCGGGCCGGCCGGGCGGCCATGCGGACGGCGGGTAGCCCCCGTCCGCATGGCTGCCGCGCGCGGCGAACGCCTCGCGCCCGGTCACCGGACGGTCGGCCACGTGGTGCAGGACCGACGCGGCGTCCGCGGGGGCGCGGCATGACGGCGGCCGGACGGCCGCCGGCGGAGGCGCGGTTCGCGCCGGGGGTGCGGTCTGTGGCGGGCTTGGGGTCTGCGGCGGGTGTGCGGTCCGCACCGGGCGGGCGGTCTGCGCCGGGTTCGTGGTCTGCGTCGGGCGGGCGGTCCGGGTCGGGCTTGGGGTCTGCGTCGGGCGGGCGGTCCGGGTCGGGCGCGGGGCGGGCGTGGCCGGTCGTGTCCTGGGCGGCCGCCGCGGCGCCCGCCACCGTGTGGCCGGTCGCCGCGTGGCGGTCGGGTGTCTGCGGGGCGGGCGTGTGCGGGCCGCGCGTCTGAGGGGCGGTGTCCTGCGGGTCGGGTGGGTCGGGCGCGCCGTCCCTCGCGCCCGGTCAGGACTCCCGCTGTACCGCCTTGGCCGCCTTGCGCGCCGCCACCAGCACCGGGTCCCACACCGGTGAGAACGGCGGGGCGTAGCCCAGGTCCAGCGTCGTCATCTGTTCCACCGTCAGTCCGGCGGTCAGGGCCACCGCCGCGATGTCCACCCGCTTCCCGGCGCCCTCGCGGCCCACGATCTGGACGCCGAGGAGGCGGCCCGTGCGGTGCTCGGCGAGCATTTTCACCGTCATCGGGGAGGCGTTCGGGTAGTAGCCGGCGCGGCTGGTGGACTCGATGGTGGCCGTCACGAACCGCAGGCCCGCCCGGTGTGCGTCCTTCTCGCGCAGCCCGGTGCGGGCGATCTCCAGGTCGCAGACCTTGCTGACCGCCGTGCCGACCACACCCGGGAACGTGGCGTACCCGCCGCCGGCGTTGGTCCCGATGACCTGGCCGTGCTTGTTGGCGTGGGTGCCGAGCGGGACGTGCCGCTGCTGTCCGGAGACCAGGTCGAGCACCTCCACGCAGTCACCGCCGGCCCAGATGTCGTCGTGCCCGCGCACCCGCATGGCCCGGTCCGTCAGCAGCCCGCCGTGATCGCCGAGCGGCAGACCGGCCGCCGCGGCGAGCGACGTCTCCGGGCGCACGCCGATGCCGAGCACGACCACGTCCGCCGGGTACTCGGCGTCGTCGGTGGCCACCGCCCGGACCCGGCCGTCGTCGCCGGTCGGCAGCTTGGTGACCGCGGCGTCGTTCACCATGGTGATGCCGAGACCCTCCATGGCCTCGTGCACCAGACGGCCCATGTCCGCGTCGAGCGTGGACATCGGCTCCCGGCCGCGGTTGACGACCGTCACCTCGTACCCGCGGTTGATGAGCGCCTCGGCCATCTCCACGCCGATGTAGCCGGCGCCCACGACGACGGCCCGCCGCCCGCGCGTGCCGGCCAGCGTGTCGAGCAGGGCCTGCCCGTCGTCCAGGGTCTGCACACCGTGCACACCGGGCGCGTCGACGCCCGGCAGGTCCGGGCGGAGCGGCCGCGCGCCCGTCGCGATCACGAGCTTGTCGTACGACGTCCAGGACTCCGCCCCGGAATCGACGTCACGCGCGCGTACCCGCCGCCCGGCCACGTCGATCTCCGTGACCTCGGTCCGCATCCGCAGGTCGATGTCCCGGGCGCGGTGCTCCTCGGGGGTGCGGGCGATCAACTGGTCCCGCTCGGGAACGTCGCCACCCACCCAGTAGGGGATACCGCAGGCCGAGAAGGAGGTGAAGTGGCCGCGCTCGAACGCCACGATCTCCAGCTCGTCCGGGCCCTTCAGCCGCCGGGCCTGCGACGCCGCGGACATCCCCGCGGCGTCGCCGCCGATCACGACCAGCCGTTCCCTCGCCCCTCGTGCGCCCCGCGCGCTGCTCATGCTCATGCGGACACGCTACGGCGGCGAGGCGTCTCAGTCCTGACCGGCGGACCGGGGCTGCGGCTGCGGCTGTGCCCGGCGCGGCAGCCGGGGCCGTACCGCCTTCAGCCACAGCAGCATCAGCAGCGCCGCCACCGCGGCGAACGGCAGCACCGCCCCGGTCGCCACCGCGAGCCAGCGCAGCATCGTCACGAACGCCTCCCAGCCGCCCGCCAGCGCGTCCGTGAACCCGGGGTCGTCGTCCTCGGCGGACTCCCGCGCGGGGGCCTCGGTCAGGGAGAGGGTGATGGTGGCCAGGCTGGTGCGGTCCTTCAGGGAGGCCTGCCGGGCGAGCAGCGCCTCCAGCTCGGCCTGGCGGGAACTCAGCTCGCCCTCCAGCGTCACCACGTCGCTGAGCTTGGTGGCCCGGTCCATCAGCTCGCGCACCCGGGCCACGCTGGCCCGCTGGGACTTGATCCGGCTCTCCACGTCGACGACCTGGTCGGTGACGTCCTCGGTCTTCGCGTTGCGTTCGAGGAGTTTCCCGGCGCCCTCCAGACCGGCGAGGACCTCCTCGTACGCGTCGACGGGCACGCGCAGCACCAGCCGGGTCCGTTCGTGCCCCGCCTCGTCCCGGGTGGTGGTCTCGTCGCCGACGTAGCCGCCCGCGTTCCCGACGGCGCTGCGGGCCTCGTCGAGCGCCTTCGGAACGTCCTCGACCCGCACGGTGAGCGAGGCGGTGCGGACGATGTGGCTCGCCGACGTCTTCGGCGCCGCGCTCGCCCCGGCGCCGTCCGCGGCGCCGCCCGGCGCTCCCTGCCCGGCGTCCTGCTGCGCCCCCTCCGGGGCGTCGGCGCGCGAGGCCGCGGCCTTGTCGGAGCCGCCGCTGTCCCCTCCGGCGGAGCAGCCGGTGAGGGCGAGGGCCCCGGCCAGCAGCAGGGCGGCCAGGGCCGGGACGGGTCGTACGGACGGTCGTGTGCGCATGTGGGCCCCCCGGGGTGGTGTGAACTGACGCTCCTACGACGCCCCGACCGGCCCCGGCGTTGGCGCGGAACGGTTCCGAAGAGGTCACGGTCCGGACTCGCCCGGCCGCGCCGGGGCGCGGGGCCCGCTGTCGGCGGGGTCTGAGAGGCTGGGGCCATGTGCGGAAGCGAGACCCGTGCGGGCACGGGACAGGTCGTCGTCATCGGGGCCGGCATCGCCGGACTGGCCGCCGCTCACCGGCTGCTGGACCGCGGGGCGCGGGTGACGGTGCTGGAGGCCTCGGACCGCGTCGGCGGCAAGCTGCTGCCCGGCGAGATCGCGGGCGTCCGCGTCGACCTGGGCGCCGAGTCGATGCTGGCCCGCCGCCCGGAGGCCGTCGGCCTCGCCCGCGAGGCGGGGCTCGCCGGCCGGCTCCAGCCGCCGGCCACCGCGACGGCCGCCCTGTGGACCCGCGGCGCACTGCGGCCCATGCCCAAGGGCCACGTCATGGGCGTCCCCGGCACGGCTGCCGCGCTGTCCGGCGTCCTGTCCGCCGAGGGGCTCGCCCGCATCGAGCGCGACACCGAGCTGCCCCGCACGGAGATCGGCGAGGACGTCGCGGTGGGGGAGTACGTGGCGGCGAGACTCGGCCGCGAGGTCGTCGACCGCCTGGTCGAGCCGCTGCTGGGCGGGGTGTACGCGGGCGACGCCTACCGCATCTCGATGCGCTCGGCCGTCCCCCAGCTCTTCGAGGCGGCCCGCACCCACACCTCCCTGACGGAGGCGGTCCGCGAGATCCAGGGCCGCACGGCCGCGGCCCCGCAGACCGCCGGCCCGGTCTTCATGGGACTGGAGGGCGGCATCGGCACCCTGCCGCACGCGGTGGCCGGCTCCGTCCGCGCGCGCGGCGGCGAGATCCTCACCGGCACCCCCGTCACCGGGCTGCGCCGCACGGCACCCGCCGGCTGGCGCGTCGTCGCCGGTGACCGGGAGCTGCGCGCCGACGCGGTGATCGTCGCCGTCCCCGCCCCGGCCGCCGCCCGGCTGCTGCGCGCCGAGGCACCCGCCGCGGCGGCCGAACTGGCCGCCGTCGAGTACGCCTCGATGGCGCTGATCACCCTCGCCTACCGCCGCGCGGACGCCGCCGCCCTGCCCGAGGGCAGCGGCTTCCTGGTGCCGCCGGTCGACGGGCGCACCATCAAGGCGTCCACGTTCGCCTCCCGCAAGTGGGGCTGGATCGACGGCCAGGACCCGGACCTGGTCGTCCTGCGCACCTCCGTGGGGCGGTACGGCGAGACGGAGATCCTCGGCCGCGACGACACCGGCCTCGTCGACGTCTCCCGGCACGACCTGGCGGAAGCCACCGGACTGACCGCCGCGCCGGTCGCGACCCGGGTCACCCGCTGGCAGGACGGCCTGCCCCAGTACCCGGTCGGCCACCACGCGCGCGTGGCCCGCGTCCGCGAGCACGTGGCGAAGCTGCCCGGCCTCGCCGTCTGCGGGGCGGCGTACGACGGCGTCGGCATCCCGGCGAGCATCGCCAGTGCCTACGCGGCCGTGGACCAGCTCGGCGGTGACCTGCGTGCCGTCCGGCGGCTCACCGCCCACCCGGTGCAGAGCCTGCACGGCGGAGCGGGAGAATAGGGACCATGAGTGACGCCTCCACCCCCGCCGCCGAGCGGGTTCCGAACAAGGGCAAGCTGGCCAAGGACCTCAACGAGGTCATCCGCTACACGCTCTGGTCCGTCTTCCGGCTCAAGGACGTGCTGCCCGAGGACCGCGCGGGCTACGCCGACGAGGTCCAGGAACTGTTCGACCAGCTCGCCGCCAAGGACGTGACGATCCGCGGCACGTACGACGTGTCCGGGCTGCGCGCCGACGCCGACCTCATGATCTGGTGGCACGCCGAGACCAGCGACCAGCTCCAGGAGGCGTACAACCTCTTCCGCCGCACCAGGCTGGGCCGTGCCCTGACGCCGGTCTGGTCCAACATGGCGCTGCACCGCCCCGCCGAGTTCAACCGCTCGCACATCCCGGCGTTCCTCGCCGACGAGACACCGCGCGACTACGTCAGCGTCTACCCGTTCGTGCGCTCCTACGACTGGTACCTGCTGCCCGACGAGGACCGCCGCCGCATGCTCGCCGACCACGGCAAGATGGCCCGCGGCTACCCGGACGTGCGCGCCAACACGGTCGCCTCGTTCTCCCTCGGCGACTACGAGTGGATCCTCGCCTTCGAGGCCGACGAACTGCACCGCATCGTCGACCTCATGCGCCACCTGCGCGCCTCGGAGGCCCGCATGCACGTCCGCGAGGAGATCCCGTTCTTCACCGGGCGGCGCAAGGACATCGCCGAGCTGGTCGCCGGGCTGGCCTGATCAGGGCGCCGCGGCCGCGGGCGCGGCCGCCGGTGCGGCCGGCTCCGGCGCCGGGCGGGGCTCCGCCGCCGGCCGGGGCTTCGGCGCCGGGCGCGGGGCGCACGACGCGTCCCGCACCGGGAGACGGCCCTCCAGCAGATACGCCTCCAGGTGTGCGTTGACGCACGCGTTCGGACCGCCCGCGATGCCGTGCGTCCCGGCGCCCCACTCGGTCACCAGCACCGAGCCCGACAGCCGCCGCCGCAGTTCCATGGCGCCCTCGTACGGGGTGGCCGCGTCCTCCTCGGCGGCCAGGATCAGCGTCGGAGCCAGCTCACCCGGCCAGGTGCGCACGTCGAGGGGCCGCTGCCGCGGCAGCGGCCAGAACGCGCACGGCAGGTTGGTCCACACGTTGTCCCAGGTCTCGAACGGCGCCCGGCGCGCCAGCCGCGTGTTGTCCCGGTCCCACACCGCGAAGTCCGTCGGCCACGGCGCGTCGTTGCACTCGACGGCCGTGTAGACCGCGTGAGCGTTCTCCGCCTCGGCCGCCGCCTCCGGGTGCGGCCCGGCCAGGTCGACCAGCGGCTGCGGATCGCCCCTCAGATAGGCCGCCAGCGCCTCGGCGCGCGCGGGCCAGTAGTCGTCGTAGTACCCGGCCTGCAGAAACGTCCCCTGCAACTGCGCCGGACCCACCGTGCCGCCCGCGGGCTCCGCCGCCAGACGTGCGCTCGCCAGGTCGTAGCTGTTCTGCACCTCGCGCGGTGAGCCGCCGAGTCCGTACACGTCGTCGTGCTCGGCCATCCACTTCTTGAAATCCCGCCAGCGGTGCTCGAACGCCGCCGACTGCGCGAGGTTGTTGCGGTACCAGATCTGCTCGGGGTCCGGGTTCACCGCCGCGTCGAAGACCATCCGCCGTACCTGCGAGGGGAACAGCTCCGCGTACAGCGCCCCGAAGTACGTGCCGTACGACGCGCCCATGAACGTCAGCCGTTCCTCGCCCAGCGCGGCCCGCAGCACCTCCAGGTCCCGGGCGTTGTTGCGGGAGTGGTAGTGGCGCAGCGCCTCGCCCTCCCGCTCGGCACAGCCGCGCGCGTAGGCCTTCGCCTCTTCGACCCGCTCCCGCTTGAACGCCTCCGAGGGCTGGGCCGGGGCCGGCCGGGGCCCCTTGAAGAAGCGCTCGGGGTCGACGCACGACAGCGGCGAGGACGGGGCGACCCCGCGAGGGGCGTACCCGACGAGGTCGTACGCCGCCCCGATCCGCTTCCACTCCGGCACCATGCCGACCAGCGGGAAGTACAGCCCGGAGGCGCCCGGCCCGCCCGGGTTGTAGACCAGGGCACCTTGCCGGGGCACCTTGCGCCCGCCGTCGCCCGGGTCCTTCCGCGTGGCCGGCACCCGGCTGACGGTCAGCTCGATCTGCGCGCCGTCGGGGTGCGCGTAGTCCAGCGGCACCTTCACCGTGCCGCACCGGATGCTGCCCGGCAGCTCCTCCGCCTGCGGGCAGCCGCCGAACTCGATGCCGGCCGCCCCGGCGCGCCGTGCGGCCACCGCGGTGCCGCGCCGCTCGGCCGCCTCCGCCGCGTCGGGCACGTCCGGTGCGGCCGTGGCCGGGGCGGTGGTGAGACCGGCCAGGAGCAGGCTCCCGGCGGCCGAGTGGAGAGCGGCTGTTCGCATCGCGTATCCCTTCGTGGCACGGCGGCGACAGAAGGGATGCTTGGTTCGGGTCCCGGGGAAGGCAAGCACCGTCGGCCGGTGTCGGCGCCGCGTGCTTCCGTGCGCCCCCGGCCGGTCAGCCCCGCCGGTCTCCCCGGGCCTGCTGCGGCGGCTGCTGCTCGCGGTGGGCGAAGGCCGCCCGCAGGTCCGGCTCGCCGACCGCCTGTATCCCCCGTACGGCTACCGACGTCAGGAACGTACGGTCGTCCCCGCGCCGCCCGTCCGTCCGCCGGGCCAGCGTGCCGAGGAGCCGCTGCCCCGCGGGGGAGGCCCACGGCGAGTACGGGTGCACCTCCATCCGCGCGATGGCGAGGCAGCTCAGGGTCAGCGCCAGCGGCAGCGCGAACCAGGCGGCGATCAGATGGCGGGGCAGGTCCGCCGGGACGGGCAGCGCGAGCGCCACCGCACCCAGCGCGCACACGGCCAGCGCCGCGTACCGCACCCGCCGGACCCCGGCCGCGACGGTGTCGGCACCGTCGGGCACCGCGAGACCGGCGCCGACCAGCCGGTCGGCGAGCCCGCGCACGGCGTCCGCCGCAGCTGCCGCGGCCCGCACCGGCGCGATGCGGGACTGCCCCTCCGGTCCGATGGCCCCGATGACGGACCGTTCCATCTCGTCCCGCCCGCGTGGATCGACGACGGTCGCCCAGCCGGTCCGGGCCAGCAGCAGCCGGCGCTGGCGCGCCATGGAGACGAGGGTCAGGTCGGCGACCCGCCCGGGACCGCCGGACAGGAAGGCCGCCTCGTAGAGCGTCAGCTCGTGTCCCCGGCCCGCGGTCGCGTCGACGGCGGCCGCGCGCACGGCGGCCAGGCACAGCCGCAGACACGCCGTACCGGCGACGGCCCAGGCCGGCAGCAGGAGCAGTACCCAGAACATGCCGTGTTTCTATGCCAAGGGCTTTCGCCGGCGCCATGCCCTGTTCACATTCCGGGACGCGGTGTTGCGGGTCCGTGACGTTCCGTTCGGCGTCCGGGTGCCCGCGCCGTCGCGCGGCTCAGCGCCGCAGCAGCACCCGCCGGGTGGCCCGCGCCAGCCGCACCGCCGGCCGCCGCGACCGCGGCGCCGGACCCGATCGCTCCAGCCACCACTCCCGCAGCTCCCGCCGCGCCCGCTCCTCCCGCGGCTCCCCGGCGAGCAGCAGGTGCTCGGCGAAGTCCAGCGCGTCCTGCCGGTAGCCGCCGGGCATCGGCCGCTTCCCGGCGTACGCGAGGAAGGCCGCCCGGTACCCCGCCCCGAGGATCTCCGGCAGCTCGGGCGCGACCTTGGCCACCACCCCGGCCCGCTTCGCGACGAGCGCCCGCGCCTGCACCCCCAGCCGCGCCCGGTCGAACCCTTCGGGGACGGGCGTGCCGGCGACGAGCGCGGACAGCAGCGCGGTCTGCGCGAGGCCGAGCCGCTGCCGGGCGGGACCGGCGTCGGGCAGCAGCCGAAGACCGCCGCGCCCTGCGCCGTGGGTGTCCGCGGATCCGCCGGGCGGCGGCGCGGCGGCGGCGCGCCCCTTCTCCACGGCGATCCGGACCGCCTCCAGCTCGCCCTCCAGCTCGGCCGCTTCGGGGAAGTCCGCGTCGCGCTCCAGCAGCACACCCGGCGGCGCCACGCGCGCCGCGAGGTCGCCGAGGATGTCCAGGACGGGCTGCGGCACGGGGTGGGCGTGGCTGTCGTGCCAGACGCCGTCCCGTTCGAAACCGCCGGCGACGTGCACGTAGGCGACCGCCTCCAGCGGCAGTCCGGCCAGCGCCACGGCGGGGTCCTCACCCCGGTTGACGTGGTTGGTGTGCAGATTGGCCACGTCGATCAGCAGCCGTACGCCGGTCCGGTCCACGAGGTCGTACAGGAACTGCCCCTCGGTCATCTCCTCGTCCGGCCAGGAGATGAGGGCGGCGATGTTCTCGACGGCGAGCGGCACGGGCAGCGCGTCCTGGGCGATGCGCACGTTCTCGCACAGCACGTCGAGGGCGTCCCGGGTCCGCGGTACGGGCAGCAGGTGCCCCGCCTCCAGGCGCGGCGACGCGGTCAGCGGCCCGCCCGCGCGGACGAACGCGATGTGCTCGGTGACCAGCGGTGCCCCCAGCGCCTCGGCCCGGTCGGCGAGGGCCGAGAGCCGTTCCGGGTCCGGCCGCTCGGCGTCCCCGAGCCCCAGCGACACGCCGTGCGGGACGACGGTCACACCGCGCTCGCGCAGCCGCACCAGCGAGTCGGGAAGGTGCCCGGGGCAGACGTTCTCGGCCACGACCTCCACCCAGTCGACGCCGGGCATCCGCTCCACGGCGTCCGATATCTCCGGCCGCCACCCGATCCCCGTCCCCAGCCGCTCCATGTTCCTCCCCCTCCTTCGCCACGCCGTTCACGGACGTGAGGGGGGTATGGCCAGGAGCCGGGCGGCCGAACCGTGTCGGGGCCACGTTCAGAGCAACATTTGAGGTTCGGGCCCGCGGGCCTTCCAGACCATCGATGGAGGCGATCTTCACGGCGTGCTTGAGGCGCACTCACCGGTGAGAAGCGAAACGACCGTCTCCCTCGGCCACCACCGTGCACGACCCCGCCGCGATCTCGGTGATGCCCCGGCCGGCGCATCCGCTCCGCGGTGTCCAGCTCGACGATGAGCAGGCCAGGAACGCCATCGACAGGACGTCCTTGACGGGGTAGACCCCGGACTCCACGAGTGCCTTGGCGAAGGACGCGAAGTACTGCCGGTGCTGCACCTCGTCCTTCATGATCGTGAGGAAGACGTCGCGCACCAGACCGTCCTCGCTGGTGCGGGACTGCCAGCCGTACGACACACATGCCTCGATCTCCACGCACGCCTGAAGGATGCAGACCCGGGCGTAGTTGTCGGTGGGGAACGGGCCCCGGTGCTCGATCACCTCGGCCTCGTCGATCGGATCGACCCCTGCCATCTCCATGAGCCGGCCGAAGGCGACCTCGTGGTGCGCCTCCTCCTCCAGCCAGTAGCGCGCCGACCAGGCCGCGGCGATGTGCAGGACGTCGGCCCGAGCGGGTTGGACTCGCGTATCTCGTTGGCCAGCTTGACGCCGTCCACGGCGAGCCGGATACCGGCGGGCTGGGTGGTCAGCTCGGCGCGGGAGGCGTGCCACAGCGCCGCCTTGTCGCCAGGGGCCGGGCGGGACAGCCGGCGGCCGTCGAAGAGGTTGTCCGTGCCCCAGCGGCGCTGCTCGTGGTAGCTCTGCTGGACGCGCAGCACATCGCTGATCGTGGCCCCGGCGCGGAGTTCCTTGACGATGTCGGCCATGATCAACACGGGTCGAGACGCCTTCCGTTCAGGAGGAGGTGGTGGCGAGCTGCTTGCCCAGTGCCGTGACGACGTCCTCGGCGGCGTGGTCGAGGGTCATCGTCGGCAGTTCCACGTCGTCGTCGACACCGACGTCGGCGAGGCCGCCCGCGAACGCGTCAAGCAGGTCGATGGAGTTGACCGCGTGCGGTGAGGCGACCAGGACGGCGGAGAGCGGCCGCCCGTCGAACACCTCTTCCTGTGGCAGGCCGAGCCGGCGCGCGACGTTGGTCCTGAGTTCGGTGAGCATGGATGTCTCCCTGTGGGTCAGTGCTGCGGTGATGTCGCGGGGGCGGCCGGAGGGGTCCAGCCGGGCGTGCGCCCGAGCGCCGCCAGGACGAGGTCGAACGTGGGCGCTCCACCAACCGGGGCCAGGGCCGGCTCGAACAGTGCGGCGGGGCCGAGCCTGCGCTCGTCGTCGGGCACGCGCAGGGCGAAGACCAGGGCGGCCTCGGCGATGTCGTCGTCCGGCTCCGGGTTCAGGCCGAGGGCCCGGGCCACGTCCCAGCCGTGCACGACGTAGTCCAGGAAGTGGAACCCGATCGCGACCGGGGCCGGGAAGGTGGTCGTCGTACTGATCTCCGGGAGGCTGAACTCGCTGGTGAGGACGCCCGGTCGGGCGAAGGCGTCGAAGACCGCCCCGGCGGCGGCGCGGTAGGCCTTCGCCGGGTCGTCACCGAGTTCGGCGGGCTGCCACGCGGCGAGGCCGGAGCCGCCCCCGGCCGCGGCGGCCGCGAAGCCGTGGTGCTGGCCCGCCATGTGGGCCACCAGTTCACGCAGGTTCCAGTCCGTGCACGGAGTGGGGGCCTCCCAGGTGTCGGGTGCCGCCTGTTCCAGCATGCGTACGGTCCCCAGCACTGCCGTCCGGTCGAGCTTCCGGATATCCATGCGGATCCTTTCGGCGAGTGGTTGTCCCACGCTCGTGGGAACGGCCTCTGGGCGGTCGACGCCAGGCCGGGGTGCCCGCTCCCGCAGGTGTGGCGACACGGCGAAGAGAGCCGCGGTCGCTCTCGTGGGGAGTGCGGGCGGAAAAACAATAGCACGATCGTGCGTTTAGTTATGTGGCAAAGGGAAAGACCGAGGGGCCCGGTCATGACCGGGCCCCTCGGCGTCGTGCTCCCGCTCCCGGCGCGCCGGCGTCGCTACGCGAGGGCCTGCGCGGCCCCGCTCGGTGATGAACGCGGCCAGCCTGTCCACGCCTTCGGCGATCCGCTCCGGGGACAGAGCGCTGCAACACAGCCGGAGTTGGTGGTCACCGCCGCCGTCGAGGTAGAAGTCGCTCATCGGCGTCCAGAGCACGCCGAAGGCGCGTGCCGAGTGTTCGAGGGCCTTGTCGTCGGCCACGAACGGGACGTGGACGACGAGGAAGAAACCGCCGTCCGGCTGGTTCCAGCCGACCCCCAGCTCCTGGCGGCGACCGGGGGGGAAGTGCCGCTCCAGCTCCGCGAGGAGGGTGTTGAGGTTGGTGCGGTAGAAGTCGATGGCGTCGGCGTTGGCCTCGCGGAGCCGGCAGCCGGACTCGACCAGGAGTCCTCCGATGACGGCCTGGCTGATGGCCGAGGTGTTGACCGTCGTCATGCTCTTGATCTTGGACAACTGGTCGGCGAGCAGCGTCCGTTCGCCGGCGGGGCCCACGACCTCCTGATCGGCCACCACATAGCCGACACGCGCGCCGGGCAGCGCGGTCTTGGCGAACGACCCCAGGTGCAGGACGCGGCGCCCATGGTCCAGGGCCTTGAGCGTGGGCCTGGCGGACCCGGCCCGGACGAAGAACCCGTACGGGTCATCCTCCAGGATCAGCAGGTCCTCCTGTACGGCGATCTCCAGGAGCCGTTCGCGGGCGGCGACGGTCATGCTCGCGCCCGACGGGTTGGCGAAGTCCGGTACCACGTACAGGGCGCGCGGGCGCCGTCCCCGCGCCCTGGTCTCGCGCACGGCGGCCAGGACCGCCTCCGGTTCCGGACCCTCGGCGCCCTCCGCGACGGGGCGCACCGCGATGTCGAGCAGCCGCGCCGCCCCGGTGACCCCGACGTAACAGGGCGAACTCACCAGCAGCGTGTCCTCGGGGCGTGCGAAGAGGGCGCGCAGGGTGAGCAGCATCGCTTCCTGGCAGCCGGTCGTCACCACCACCGACTCCGGGCTCACGCAGATGCCCTCGTCGTTGGCCAGGGTGCGGGCGATGAGGTCGTGGATGACGCCGTTGGTGCGCCCGTACTGGAAGAGCAGTGTGCGCACCTGGTCGCGCGACCACCCGCGCTCCCGCTCCAGGTGGTCGGCGTAGAACCGGAGATGGCGCGCGAGGTCCTCCGGCTCGAACGTGCCCTCGGAGGGCCTGCCGGGCGCGAAGGAGACGGCCTCTGGAAAGCGTGCGACGACTTCGTTGAGGAAGTTCATCGCGTCGAGCACCGGATCGGTCAGTGAGGCGTGCAGCTCGCCCAGGTCGAGGGCGCCGGCGGGTAGCCCGGGGGCCGTGGTGTCTGCCATGGGATCAGCCTCTCGTCGTGGCGCCGGCGAAGGCGGTTCGCAGGTACGCGGCGGCCTGCTCGATGGCGCGGCGGCCCGCGTCGAGGGTCCCGGCCATGGCGAAGAAGCCGTGCGCCACGCCCGGGTAACGAGTCGCCTCGACGCGTACGCCGCTCTGCCGCAGGCGCTCGGCGTACTGCTCGCCCTCGTCGCGGAGCGGGTCGTGCTCGGCGGTGATCACCAGCGCCTGCGGCAGCCCGGAGTGATCGGTTGCCCGCAGCGGGGAGGCGAGGGGACTGGTGCCGTCCGCGGGCGAGGCCAGATAGTTGTCCCAGTACCACTGCACGGATTTGTCGTTGAAGAGCAGCGGATCGGTGTTCTCGCGACGCGACGGCGTGTCCGCGAGGTAGTCCGTGTTGGGGTAGACGAGCAGTTGGGCCAGGATGTCCGGGCCTGCCGCGTCACGCGCCATGAGGGTCACCACCGCGGCGAGGTTGCCCCCCGCACTGTCCCCGCCGACGGCCACGCGCGTGCCGTCGCCGCCGAACCGCCCGGCGTGCTCGACGGCCCACCGCACGCCCGCGAGGCAGTCCCGCGGCGCGGCGGGGAATTTGTGCTCGGGCGCGAGGCGGTAGCCCACGGCGACGGTGAGGCAACCGGCGGCATTGGCCAAGCTCCGGCAGATCGCCTCACTGGTCGCGATGGAGCCCAACGTCCAGCCGCCGCCGAAGAAGTAGACGAGTACGGGCAGCGGGCCCTCGCCGGCGGGCCGGTAGACGCGGACGGGGAGGGGTCCTGCCGGGCCGGGTATCGACTCGTCGACCACCTGCTCCACGGGTTCGGGAGTCCCTGAGTCGGCCTGGATGGCGGCGAGGTCGGCTGCCCGCGCCTCTTCCAGGGACATGGTGTACAAGGGGCGGACGCCCTGTGCCGAGCGCTGGTCGTACATCGCTTGGAGTTGTGGATCGAATGCCATGGTGCCTCCGGACCAGGGCCGCGGTCCGGCGGACCGCGGGCGGTGTCAAGGTGTGTCGGGCAGGAGCGACGGTTCCGTCGAGACGCCGCGGAGGCGGTTCAGGATGCCCTCGGCTGCCCTGGAGTAACAGGTGAAGTTGTCGTGCAGCACGGACTCGGCGTTGGCCATCTCCAGCAAGGCCACCAGTTCGAAGGCGAGTTGGGGGATGCCGGTGTCGTCACGTACCTCGCCCGCCTTCCTTGCGTCCTCGATCGCCTGCTCAAGGTATTTGAACCAGTTGCCGTGGGCACCGGCGACCGTGTCGTGCACCTTGCCCTCGCGTGCGTCGTACTCGGCCGAGGCCGAGTAGAAGAAGCAGCCGCCGGGGAAGACCCGCTGCTCGGAGTAGGTGAGCCAGCTGGTGCAAAGGCTCCACAACCGGTGTGTCCCCGCGGGCAGTTCGCGGTTCGGCTGGACCACGTCCTCGATGTAGATCTTGATGGCGGCGCGTACGGTCGCGAGCTGTAGCTCCTCCTTCGAGCCGAACAGGGCGAACACTCCGCTCTTGCTGAGCTGGAGTTCGCCTGCCAGACGGCCCAGCGACAGCCCTTCGAGGCCTTCCACCGATGCGATCTCAACGGCGCGCCGCAGAATCAACTGCCGGGTCTGGTTTCCGCGTGCGATCCGCCCATCGATGCGGGTCGTGCTCACGCACCACCTCCTCAATCTCCCTGTACGGGGAGGGTCGGTGTCCCAGCGGTCGGCTCCTGACCACACTAAGTGGACGACCGTGCGGACAGTGTGCAAGGGTATAGTTACTGTACGGCCGTGCGTTCAGTTTGGTGTACGGGGTCAAGTGGGTACGGGGGCGAAGAGTGGCAGGACTGGCGTTGCGCGAGTACCGGGCGGCGGCCAAGGGGTGCCTCCCCGGGCCTGTGTGGGACTTCCTCGAAGGGGGGGAGCGGCACCGAGTCGATGCTCTCGGCGGGACGTGCCGCGCTCGACCGGCTCCGCCTGCGCCCGCGCTGCCTCGTCGACGTCTCCGCGGACGAGAACCTGCACATGGTCTTCTACCGGAACCTGGTCGAGGCCGCGTTCGAGCTGACACCCGACACCGCCATGGCGGCCGTACGCGACGTCGTGACCGGGTTCGAGATGCCGGGCTCGACGATCAAGGACTTCGGGCGCAAGTCCGCGGAGATCGCCATCGCGGGCATCTACGACCTGCGGCTGCACCACGACAGCGTGGTGATGCCGATCCTGCGCAAGCTGGGCGTGTTCGAGCGGGGCGGGTTCGGCCCGGCCGGCGAGGCGGCACGGGAAGAACTCGCTGCCTTTGTGGCCAAGTTGGACACCCAGGCAACGTCCTTCACGGACCGGCGCGAAGGCATCCGCGCGGCACGCGCCAAGCGGGCGGCAGCCGTCACTGCCTGACGGGGATGCCAGCGGAGCCCCGGACGCCGGAGCGTCGCCGGTGGGGGGGTGCCTCCATGTCTTTCGTCAGGCGAGTCGAGGGCTTCTCGGCTTGTAGAAGGTTCCGTCACGGAGCGTGGCGAACAGGACGCTGGTGCGGTGGCGGGCGAGGCGGAGGAGGGCCTGGGTGTGGGTTTTGCCGCGGGCTCGGCAGCGGTCGTAGTAGCCGCGGGAGGCGGGATCGTGGAGGGCTGCGAACGCGGAGAGGAACATCGCCCGTTTGAGCTGCCGGTTTCCGCCTCTGGGGGCGTGCTCACCGTGGGGCGAGGTTCCCGATTGCCGGGTCGCCGGAGCGAGGCCCGCGTAGGAGGCCAGGTGGGCGGCGGTGGGGAAGCTGCTCCACGACCAGCAAAACCGTGCCGAACTTGGCCTGGAGCTTGTCGAAGACGGCCCGCAGCTTCGGTTCGCTGTTGGGCAGCGGCTTGTCAAAGACCTTCTTCCCGGCCGGGGGCAGCCCGTGGCCGTGATGCGCGTGCTTGCCGACGTCCAGGCCCAGGAAGACGCCCACCCCGTCGATGTCGACCATCGTGCCCCCACCATGCGTCGATCCGTGCCGACCCCGGCAGCGGTGCCGTTCTCGCGCATCCACGTCATACAGACCTGCCGCCCGCGAGTGGCCGGGCATTGCGCCCGGCCAGGCGGCGGTCGGACCTCTGATCAGCGTCTCCGACGGCACCCCTCGGGCCCGGTGACACCACCCCCCAGGTCATCCCTTCGACAGGGGGCAACAGTCATGCCGGGCCCGGAGGCCAGCGGCCCTCTTGCAGGACCGCAGAAAACATAACGGGGGCTACGGACGTCGGGCCGCGATCAGCCGGATGCCGAGGGCGCGGTTTTCCCACGCCGTTCGTACATGGGCCCAGGCCCGCCGCCCGGAGCAGGCCCTACGCGCGCGCCGTCCCACCCGCGGCGGCCAGGCCGAGGCGCGCCACCGCGCCTCCGAGGGGCCGCTTCGGAGCGAGCGGGCACGGCAGGACGATCCAGCCACCGGGCATCAGCGCAGCTGTGCCGGCGCATTGGCCCGGCGCAGTTCGAGCAGCAGCGATGCGAAACTGTGGTCACTGACAGGGAACACCGGGGGCCTGTTCCGCGGGCAGGGAGCCCCACTTGCCGGACTTTTCCAGCCACTCGTCGCCATCCGGCAGCGGCACGACGCGCTCGGTGGCCAAGGGGAGTTCGGCCGAGAGCCGGGCATTCCACACCAGGGCCGGCGCGAGCTCGGGCGGCAGTTCGTCCTCCGGGTAGATCGCGTCGGCGGGGCACGCCTCCACGCAGTTCCCGCAGTCGATGCACTCCTCGGGATCGATGACCAGGAATGTCGCCGCCTCACGGAAGCAGGCGACCGGGCAGTAGGTGATGCATTCCGCGAACTTGCAGTGGACGCACTGCTCGGTGACCACGTGTGTCACGTCACGTCCTTCCCTGTTTCATCCGGTATGCCGGCCGGCCCCGCGATGGCCGGACCGAGCAGCTCGACATGCTGGTCCACGAAGCGGTGTCCGGCGTCGAGACCGCGTTCGTAGGCCTTGACCAGCCCCTCCGTGGTCGCTGCGGCATAGTCGACGCCCAGCTGCTTGAGGTCCTCGTCCGGCTTGATCACCAGCACCTGCGCTCGGTCCAGGACGGAGCCGTCGACGATCTCCTCGGACGCGTAGAGGTCTCTGAAGAGCGGGAATGGGTCGCTGCCGATCGCGATCAGCACGGTCACGCCCTTGGCCGCGACCTCCCGCGCCGGACAGGAGCAGGTGTACGAGGCGTCGACATAGGCCTCCCCGTCGACCTCGGCAGGCACCGCCCAGGCATGCAGCATGCGCGTCGAGGCGTAGGAGACCGCGTCGTAGTTGTCCGGCGTCAACCGGGGCTCCTCGCCCCCGGCCCCAGCGCGGGAGGAGAACACGACGGTGGACAGGCATCGAAAGTGCGCAGACGAGCGAGCTGACCGTCAACGGCAAGGTGGCGGTCGCCTATCGCTGGGGCAGCGGTGAGCGTCCGGTGCTCCTCGTCCATGGCTGGGAGTCACGCGCATCGCGCTACGCGAAGGTCATCACCCGACTGCTCGAGCTGGGGTGCAGCCCGGTGGCCTTCGACGCGCCGGGCCACGGAGAGGCCACCGGTGACTCCGCCACCCTGCTGGAGTTCTGCGACATCATCACCGAACTCCACCGAACCTACGGGAAGTTCGAGGCCATCGTGGCGCACTCGTTCGGTGTCACCGCGACCTTCTTCTCCCTGCAGCACGGGGTGCGCGCCGGCCGAATCGTGGCGATCAGCCCGGTCCCCGACTTCGCGTGTCTGGTCGACCGGTTCAGTGCCGGGATGGGCCTCGAGCCGCACCTCAAGGAGGAGCTTCGCGGGCGCATCGAACGGGATGTGTACGCGGAGGAAGCGGACATGTGGACCCGCTTCTCGGTATTCCATGAGTCCGCGAGCGTGCAGATTCCGCTTCTTGTCATCCATGACGAGGACGACGGCATGGTCGACGCCGGTCAGGGCAGGCGCATCGCCGAGGCCTTCGGCGACCGCGCCCGGCTGGTCACCACTCGCAGATTCGGGCACCGGCGCATCCTCGGTGCCCCCCAAGTCGTCGCGGAGATAGCGGCGTTCGTCACATCCGGTGCCGTGGAGCCCGGGCGGAAGGCCGAGGTGGCAGCAGGATGAGCGGAATACTCGCGGGCAAGCGCATCCTGGTGACCGGGGTCCTGATGGAGTCCTCGATCGCCTTCCATGCCGCCCGGCTCGCACAGGAGCAGGGTGCCGAGGTGGTACTCACCGGGTATGGCAGGCTCAGCCTGGTCGAACGCATCGCCAAGCGGCTTCCCAGGCCGGCGCCGCTGATCGGGCTCGATGTCCAGGACAAGGGGCACTGCGAGAGTCTCGCGGAACGGATCAGGGAGAGAGTCGGTCCGGATGCCCGCCTCGACGGTGTGGTGCACTCCATCGCCTTCGCGCCGCAGGACGCACTCGGGGGCAACTTCCTGGAGACCGGCTGGGACTCCGTCGCGACCGCCGTCGAGGTGTCCGCGTACTCGCTGAAGTCCCTGGCCGTGGCCTGTCTGCCCCTCATGGAGGAGCGGGGCGGGTCGATCGTGGGCCTGGACTTCGACGCTCAGACGGCCTGGCCCGCGTACGACTGGATGGGGGTGGCCAAGGCGGCCCTCGAATCCACCTCGCGCTACGTAGCCCGGGATCTCGGGCCGCGCGGTATCCGCTGCAACCTGGTAGCGGCCGGACCGATCAAGACGATGGCGGCCAAGTCCATCCCGGGGTTCGAGAAATTCCGGGAAGTATGGAGCACGCGCGCCCCCATCGGCTGGGACCTGTCCGACCCGGAGCCGACGGCCCGTGCGGTCGTCGCACTGCTCTCGGACTGGTTCCCCCGGACGACGGGGGAGATCGTGCACGTCGACGGAGGAGTGCACGCCATCGGGGCATGAGACCGCCAGCGGCCGCAGCGGGCGAAGGCCCCTCAGTGGGCCCTCGCCCCCGCCCGACTGCCGCTGTCAGGGCCGTTCGGGAAGCAGCGACGTGTCGGTGGCCACGCCGCGCAGGCGGTTCAGGATGGCCTTGGCCGCTTTGTCGTAGCAGGTGAACTCGTTGTGCAGGACCGATTCGGCGTTGGCCATCTCCATGAACGCGGCGAGCTCGAACACGAGCTGGGGCACGTCGGTTCCCTCCTTGGCCTCGCCCGCCTGCTGCGCTTCGAGCGCGGTCTGTTCGAGGAAGTCGAACCAGTTGGTGCGGGCCGCGGCGAGCGTGTCGTGGACCTTGCCCTCGCGGGCGTCGTACTCGGCCGAGACCGAGTAGAAGAAGCAGCCGCCCGGGAAGACCCGCTGCCGGGAGTAGTCGAGCCAGCCGGTGCACACCCGCCACAGGCGGTCGAGCCCCGGCGGCACGTCGCGGGCCGGCTGGACGACGTGCTCCAGGTAGACCTTGATGGCCGCCCGGACCGTGGCCAGCTGCAGGTCCTCCTTGGAGCCGAACAGGGCGAATACGCCGCTCTTGCTGAGCTTCAGCTCGGTCGCGAGCCGTCCCAGCGAGAGGCCCTCCAGGCCCTCGACGGAGGCGATCTCCACGGCGCGCTGGAGGACCAGCTGACGCGTCTGGTTCCCGCGCGCGATCCGCCCGTCGATGTGTGTCGCTGCCATGCCCTACCAATCTCCTGGGCCAGACCCTCATGGTGCCGCTGAAGTCCAGTGTACTGAGTAAGTAGACGACCGTGCGGTCAGTGATGAGAGGAGGGCCGGGTACCGCACGTCCAGGTGACGGCTGCCGGCGTTGGTTCTCACTGGGCCGCGACCGACTCGGTGCCCGCCTCCCCGGACTGGCCCGGCGCATGCTCGATGAAGTCCAGGACGGCACGTACGACTTCGGGATCACCCAGGATCCGGCGGTGTCCGAGGCCTCTCGTGGTGATCAGGCGTGCCTGACCGCCGAACGCACCGGCGAGCCGGCGCCCCTGCTCCACGCCGATCCTGGTGTCGCCCTCGTCGTGGATGACCAGGAGCGGAGACTCTATGTCCGTAGCCGTGTTCACCACGGAGAAGGGCGTCCGGTCGGCCGGCATGCCGGGGAAGAGGTTCTTCGCGATGCGGTCGTGCAGCCGGGCCTTCAGCTGGTGGCGCAGTTTGAGGGCGGAGCAGAACTCCTCGACCGGATAGTCGAAGTCGCAGACTCCGCTGATGGTGGTGATTCTCTTCGCCTTCACTCCGTGCTGCAAGGCGAAGAACGAGCCGAGGGCGCCGAGCGAGTGCGCGACAACGGCCTCGAACTCACCGTACCGGCCGTGAAGTTCGGTGATGATGTCGCGGTATTCAAGGATCGTGGTGCTACGGCCGGTGGAGTCGCCGTGGCCGGGAGCGTCGAAGGTGATGACGCTGTATCCCCGGTCGAGGAGTCCCGGGACGAAGTCGGCGAAACGCGAGCCGCGCGACTGCCAGCCGTGCACCAGAAGTACGGGCCTTTCGCCGTTGCCCCACCGGTAGGTCACCGCGGACTTGCCGTTGACCTCCCGTCGCCTGATGTCCGCCCCGGCGAACAGCTCCCGTTCCGTGCCCCGCATCCTGCTCCGGGCGAGCGGCATGTGGAAAAGGGTGTAGGCGCCCGCGCCCGCGAACCCCCCCGACAATCGGGAGACGGTGTTGAGCGCGGTGCTGGCAAGTGCCTCGGAGGGGACCATGCCCAGTGACTCCTCGGTCGGCATCAGGAACATGGTAAGTTAGCACGAACGACCGTGCTTTTATAGTCCCCAGGGGAGCCCGCCGCCCCGGTCTCAGGAGGAGAACGCCATGTCGGCCACCATCTGGTTCACGCCATGGAAGCCCGGCCCGGCAGGGGACTTCGCGTCCGGCGGCTTGACGGACGGCACGGCCGTCGTCAGCGTCACCGAGTTCACCCCGCACCGACCGTGGACCGCTGCCGGCGTCACCGTCGCCGGGGTTGCCCTGCGGCGGGTCTGGCCGGAGGTCGAAGGCGCGGTCGGCCTCTGGCTGTGGATGGACCCCGATCCGCTCCGTCCGCGCTCGGGTTCGATATCCGTATGGCGTGCGGAGCGGGACCTGCAGGGCTTCGTGGCGCGCCACGACCATGTGCGGATCGTGCGCTCCTATCGGAACCGGGGCAGCCTGCGCTCGACCACCTGGCGCACCGAGCGCTTCGACAGGGGCGCCACCCAGGAAGCCGCTCGTTCCCTGCTCTCGGGCCGGTCCGCGTGGCCCGCCTGACAGCTGGCTCGGCTGCCTTGACCTGGCGGCCCACACGCGAACTCGACGCAATGTAAAGGAGCGGTGGGAGTCGACGCGAAGCAGCCCGCCTACGCTCCTCGTAGACGCGGGAGAGAAACGACGCGGTGGGTCCCCTCTACTGCAACAGTTTTCCCGGGCGCGATCTCCGTGTAACCGGCGTCGCGGACCACCGGCAGGCCGCTGGTCGTGAGCCGCTGCCAGGAATCGGGGGCCGCCGTGCGCACCGCCAGCGGGAAGCCCGCCTCGCGCCAGGCCGTGCGCTGCCGCGGGGACAGTTCCCACCAGGCCAGCTGGGCGCCGTGACCCGCCTGGGCCATCGCCTTGCCGGCCGACATCCGCAGGGCGGGATTGAACCAGAGGACGGGGACGCCGGGGCCGGCGGGCGCCGGCGGCCGTGGGTCGTCGAGGTCCGTGCCGGAGACCTGGAGCCGGGCCAGGTCCTTGGGCCAGCCGTCCAGCGGGACCGGCGGGAAGACCCGTACCTCGGCGGTCCCGCCGGTGACCGTGATGCCGGGCAGCGCCTCGGCCCGGCGCCACTCCGCCCCGCGCGCCCGGCGCACCACCTTGCGGATCCGGGCGTCCTGCCAGTCCCGGATCGCCTGCGCCCACTCGCCGTCGCCGGCCGACCGCTCGTCCTCCAGCATCACCAGCACCGCCCGGGCGGCGGTCTCCAGCGCGTCGGTGCGGGCGGGCGGGGCCGCGCGTTCGATGCGCACGACCAGCGGCAGCACGTACTGCGGCGCGAGGTCGCGGTCGCCGGGCTCGGCGCGGAAGGGGCTGTCGTCCGTCGGCGGGGCGGGATCGAGACTCATGGCCCCAAGTCTGCCCTGCCGGTCAGCAGCCGCAGGCCCCGCTCGGCCTCCCGCCACTCGCAGGCCGGGCGGAGCGTGATCCCCTTGTACGACTCCGGGTACTCCGTCAGCTCCCGGCACACCACGCTCCCCCACTCTCGGCTGCGCTCGAGCGGGGGCACCCCCATCGCATACGGGGGCCCGTCGGCCCGGGGCGGCCTGGCCGCGTCGATCAGGCAGTAGTCGTTGTCGGTCGTGTGTTCGGAGTAGGCCGCGCGGGCCCGTCAGCGCCGTCCGCCGGCGGCCGCGATCAGCTCGGACACCTTCACGAAGCGGTAACCCTGGCGGCGCAGCTCGGGGACGACCTGGCGCACGGCCCGCTCCGTCGCCGGGGCGGCGCTGCGGGTGCAGTGCAGGACGACGACCGACCCGGGGCGCACCCCGTCCAGCACCTGCCGGGCGACCGCGTCCGCGTCCGTGGCGAACGCGTCCCCGCCGACCACGTCCCACTGCACGGCGGTGACACCGGCCGCCGTCAGCTCCTTCAGGGCCGTACGGTCGTGGCACCCGCCGGGGAAACGGAAGTACGGCATCGGGTCCGGCACGCCCGCCTTGCGGAACGCCGCGTACGCCCGCTCCACGTCCGTCCGCATCCGCTCCCGGGCGACGGCCGGCAGGCCGTAGCAGTCGCCGGTGAAGGCGTAGTGGCTGTAGGAGTGGTTGGCGACCTCGAAGAGCGGGTCCCGGCCGATCGCCCGGGCCTGTTCCGGGTACTCCTCCGCCCACCGGCCGGTCATGAACACCGTCGCGGG
The DNA here is from genome assembly GCF_047946815.1 of Streptomyces hamibioticus. Classification (NCBI taxonomy): domain Bacteria; kingdom Bacillati; phylum Actinomycetota; class Actinomycetes; order Kitasatosporales; family Streptomycetaceae; genus Streptomyces; species Streptomyces hamibioticus. The sequence goes on along the minus strand of NZ_JBKKQY010000001.1, from coordinate 1,617,448 downwards.
CACCTTCAGTTCGCGCAGCGTGGCGATCAGCTCCGGGTTGTCGAACCGCTCGCCCCTCGCCGCCCGCGGCCCCTGGTCGGCCGTCATGTCGGCGTCGAAGGTGAGGGCGACGGTCCGGTCCCGCGCCGTGCGGGGGCCGTGTTCGAAGACCGGCGTCAGCCCCGCCGGGCCGGGCGCGAGGGTCGGCGGACGGGACGGTGACGGTGAGGGGGAGTGGGACGGGGCCTGGTGCGGTTCCTGGGGCGCCCGGGCGGTGCCGCAGGCGGCGAGGGCGGCCCCCAGGGCACAGGCGACGGCCACACGTCGCACGAGAGAAAGGCTGATCATCGTACGAACGTATGGCCGCGGTGTCCCGTATGTGGCGCTCTGGGGGAGGGTGGCGCCGTGCCCTCACCCGTTCGGCCGGGTCCTCAGATGTCCCGGCGGTCCAGCGGCTTCGTCGCCGGGCCCTGGATCACCTTGCCGTCCGTGTCGAACCGGGAGCCGTGGCAGGGGCACTCCCAGGCCCGCTCGGCCGCGTTGAAGCTGACCAGGCAGCCCAGGTGGGTGCAGCGGGGCGACACGGCGTGCAGCGTGCCGGCCTCGTCCCGGTAGACGGCGAGCCGGTCGCCGCCGGCCCGCACGACGGCACCCTCGCCGGGCGGCAGGGCGTCCACGGGCGGCGCGGGCCGCAGCCGGTCCCCGACGAAGTGGCGGGCGACCTCCGCCTGGGTCTTGAGGAACGTCGGCGCCTCGCGCACCGCCGTGCGCAGCCGGCGCGGGTCGTACAGTTCGCTCCACGCACAGGTGCCGCCCGTGATCTGCGTGGTGAGCAGCCGGCCCGCCATCATGCCGCCGCTCAGCCCCCAGCCGCCGAAACCGGTGGCGACGTAGGTGTGCTTGGCGCCCGGGTGCAGCGGGCCCACCATCGGCACCGTGTCCGTGGGGTCGATGTCCTGCGTGGCCCAGGAGTAGGTGAGGTCGGCGTCCGGGAAGTGCTCGCCCGCCCAGGCGCGCAGCCGGCCGAAGCGCTCCCGGGTGTCTCCGGTGCCCGGCGTGAAGTGCTCCCCGGTGACGATCAGCAGCCGCTGCCCGTCGGCGCCGTTCCCGGTCAGGGGCGCCGTACGGACCGAGCGGGTGTTCTCGTCCGGGGTGATGTACATGCCGTCCGGGTCGCGCTCCGCCCCGATCGCCCCGGCCACCACCAGTTCCCGGCGCGGGGTGAGACGCGCGAACAGCAGCGCCCGGTCGAAGATCGGGTAGTGCGTGGCGACCACCACGTCCCGGGCGGTCACCGTGGCGCCGGACCCGGTCGACAGCCGGCACGGCTCGCCCTCGTCCAGGCCGTGGACCGTGGTGTTCTCGAAGATCCGTCCGCCGCGGGAGACCAGGTCCTCGGCCAGGGCGAGCAGGTACTTGCGCGGGTGGAACTGCGCCTGCCCGGTGACCCGGACCGCCCCCGCCACCGGGAACGGCAGCTCCGTCTCCGTCACGAACGAGGCCGGCAGCCCCGCCTCCCGCGCCGCCGTCGCCTCGGCGCGCAGCTCGTCCACGCGGCCCGCGTCGCAGACGTACGTGTACGCGCTGCGGGTCTCCCAGTCGCAGTCGACGCCCAGCTCGTCCACCAGGCCGGCGGCGTGCTCGATCGCCTCGGTCTGCGAGCGGGCGTAGAGCCGGGCGGCCTCCGGGCCGCGGGTGCGGCGCAGCTTGTCGTAGATCAGCGTGTGCAGGACGGTCAGCTTGGCGGTGGTGTGGCCGGTGACGCCGGCGGCGACCCGCCCGGCCTCCAGCACCGCCACGCTGCGCCCCGCCCGGACCAGTTCGCAGGCCGTGCTCAGGCCGGCCACTCCGGCGCCGATCACCGCCACGTCGACCTCGAGGTCGTCGGCGAGGGCGGGGCGCGGGGGGCCACCCGGTGCGGTACTGAGCCAGTACGAGCCGCTGACGTGCGCGTTCTCCGTCATGCGGCCCCGGGTACCCCGCTCCGGCGACTTCAGTGACCGGCCGGCCCCGATGCCGCGCCCGGACTACCCCCGGCCTACCTCCGCCAAGGGCCCGTCACCGCGAAGGTCGTCCCCGGCGTGTAGCAGTTGACGTACATCGTGTCGCCGTCGGGGGAGAAGGTGACGCCCGCGAACTCTCCCCACTCCGGTTCCTCGGGCGTGCCGATGTTCTGCCGCCCCCGGGCCATCGCGTACACCTCGCCGCGCCGGGTGACCCCGTACACGTGCTGGGCGCCGTCGCCGTCCTCGCAGACCATCAGGCCGCCGCCGGCCGCCAGGCAGATGTTGTCCGGGGACTCGCCGGGCAGCTGGATGTCGGTGTCCGGGCCGAAGACGATCACCAGGGTCAGCCGGCACCGCTCCGGGTCGTACCGCCAGATCTGCCCGTAGTGGTCGGCCGCCGAGCCCTGCGAGCTGCGGGCGAACGACGACACGAAGTACACGCACCGCCCGCCCCAGTAGCAGCCCTCCAGCTTCTGCGCGTGCGTGATGCCCCGGCGTCCGAAGTCCTGGTGGCGGATGGGCGTCCCGGCGGCCAGCGGATCGGGTACGTCCACCCACTCGACGCCGTCGAAGGAGGCCCCGGTCTCCTGGATGGAGGACAGGTCCGGTACGCCCGGCACCCGCATCGCCTGAAGCCGCCCGCCCGCGCGCAGTGACCCGGTGCCGCCCAGCGGCTTCTCGGGCAGGAACCGGTAGAACAGGCCGAAGGGCTTCTGGAACGCGTCCTCGGTCTCGTACACCACGCCCCGGCGCGGGTCCACGGCGACCGCCTCGTGCTGGAAGCGGCCCATCGCGGTCAGCGGCACGGCCCCGGTGCGGTGCGGGTCGGCGGGGTCGACCTCGAAGATGAAGCCGTGGTCCTTGGTGTAGCCGTTGGTGCCGGCCTTGTCCTCGGTCTCCTCGCAGGTCAGCCAGGTGTGCCAAGGGGTGGGGCCGCCCGCGCAGTTGACGGCCGTGCCGGCGATCGCGACCCGCTCGGACAGCACGTGGTTGCGCGAGTCCAGGGTCAGGGCCGTGCAGCCGCCCTCGCCGGCCGGGTCGTAGGTCAGGCCCCCGACCGTGGGGACGGGGGCCCGGCTGCCCGCGCGGTTCTCGTGGTTGCGGACCAGGTGGACGCGGCGGTCTCTGCCTCCCCGGCCGTGGCCGCGCCCGGGGAAGGCGGCCATGCCGTCGTGGTTGGACGGCACCGGGCCCTCACCGGAACGGAGCGGGTCGCCCTCCCGGGACAGGACCCGGTAGCGGAAACCACGGGGCAGGTCGAGCAGGCCGTCGGGGTCGGGGACCAGGGGGCCGTAGCCGGAGCCGTGGCCCAGGCGGTCCTGCGCGACGGCCGTGCCCGCGAAGAGTTCGGAGAGGTTTCCGGCGAAGGCGATGCCGACGCCCAACGCGCCCGTACGGGCCAGTACCTGACGGCGCGTCGCACGGCCGTCCGCGGTGCGGGGCGTGGTGGTCCCGGTGCTGCTCCCGGGGGCGTTCTCGAGCGTGTTCTCGGACATGGGGCAACCTTCCTGCTGGCGGACAGGAACTGTGACCCCGCCGTGTCTACCATCTGCCACGGGCCTCGGGAACCACGCGTGCTACACGCGTCACGTGCCAGCCGGCCGCTCCAGGGTGCGGTCCGTGCGGTCCGTGCGGTCCACGGGCTCCTCGGGCGCCGTCTGTGCCTTCTCCAGGAAGCGCAGCAGCTCCACGGGGAAGGGGAGTACGAGCGTGGAGTTCTTCTCGGCGGCCACCGCCACCACCGTCTGCAGCAGCCGCAGTTGGAGGGCCGCCGGGGTGTCGGACATCTCCCGGGCGGCCTCGGCCAGCACCTTGGAGGCCTGCCGCTCGCCGTCGGCGTTGATCACCCGGGCCCGCCGCTCCCGGTCCGCCTCCGCCTGCCGGGCCATCGACCGCTTCATCGTCTCGGGAAGGGAGACGTCCTTGATCTCGACACGGTCCACCTGTACGCCCCAGCCGACCGCCGGGCTGTCGATCATCAGCTCCAGGCCCTGGTTCAGCTTCTCCCGGTTGGACAGCAGGTCGTCCAGCTCGCTCTTGCCGATGATCGAACGCAGCGACGTCTGCGCCATCTGCGACACGGCGAACTTGTAGTCCTCGACCCGGATGAGCGCACTGGCCGGGTCCACCACCTTGAAGTACACGACCGCGTCCACGCGCACGGTCACGTTGTCCCGGGTGATGCCCTCCTGGGCGGGGACCGGCATCGTCACGATCTGCATGTTGACCTTGTGCAGCCGGTCCACGATCGGGACGATCATGGTGAAGCCGGGTCGCCGCACCTCACCGACGAGCCGGCCGAGCCGGAGGACCACCCCGCGCTCGTACTGCTTGATGATCCGCGCTGCCGACGCGACGTAGAGCAGCCCGGCGCTTCCGACGGCCGCGCCCGCGGTCAGGAACTCCTCGAGCATGACGACCTCCTTCTCAGAGGTCCGTTTCGTGCGTTCCTGACACGATATGCCAGGCACCTGGTCCGAGGCCATGCTCGCGGTGGCCATGCTCGCGGTCCCGAACCAGGAGCCTGCTCCCGGCGTGCGCTAGGCCGGTGCCGGTGTCCTGCCGGTCTCCGTGACCTTCACCGGGTCGGTGCCGGTGGCGCTGTGCCGTTCCGCCCAGCTCCGAAGCGCCGTCCGGCAGGCGTGGTCCAGGTGGTGCAGCCCGGAGAGGTCCAGCTCGACCGGGCGGTCCTGGGGCAGCGCCTCCAGGCTCTCCAGGATCTTCGGCAGCCGCAGGAAGGTCGCGTTGCCCGACAGGTGCGCCTGGATGGGGCCGGCCCCCTTGTCGACGATCTCCAGCTTGAGGTGCGAGGCCTCCCAGGCGGTCTTGACGACGGACAGGGCCATTCCGATCAGCACGCCCTCGAACATGTTGACCGCGACGATCGACACCGCCGTGACCACCAGGATCAGTGCCTCGCCCCGATGGTCCTGCCACAGCGGCACGAGCTGGCGGAACGGGATCAGCTTCCAGCCGGCGTGCACCAGGATGCCGGCCAGTGCGGGCAGCGGGATCAGAGCCAGCGCGGCCGGCAGCAGCGCGGCGAACAGCAGCAGCCACACGCCGTGCATGACCCGGGACGCCTTGGTCTTCGCGCCCGCGTTGACATTGGTGGAGCTGCGTACGATGACCGCGGTCATCGGCAGGGCGCCGAGCGCGCCGCACACGGTGTTGCCCGCGCCCTGGGCCATCAGCTCCTTGTTGTACTCGGTGCGCGGCCCGTCGTGCATCCGGTCCACCGCGGCGGCGCTGAACAGGCTCTCGGCGGAGGCGATCAGGGTGAACGCGATGATCGTGCCGAAGATGCCGATGCCCGCGAACTCGCCGAAGGCGTCCAGGCCGGGCGGCTGGATCGAGTCCAGCAGGCCGTTCACCTCGACGGTCGCCACCGGCAGTCCGAACGCCGCCGTGGCCAGGGTCGCCAGGACTACCGCGGCGAGCGCGCCCGGCACCGTGCGGACCTGCTTGGGCAGCTTGGTCCACAGCACCATGACCACGACGGTGCCCGCGCCGAGCGCGAGCGAGATCATGGCGTCGGTGCTGCCCAGCATGTCGGCGAACGCGCCGGGCAGCCCGATGATCTTGTCGACTCCGGAGGCGGGCGCCTCCAGTCCGGCCGCCGCGTACAGCTGGCCCGCGATGATCACGAGCCCGATGCCGGCCAGCATGCCCTCGACGACCGACAGGGAGATGGCCCGGAACCAGCGGCCCAGCTTCAGCGCGCCCATGCCCAGCTGGAGCAGGCCCGTGGCCAGCACGATCACACCGAGCGCGGGCAGTCCGTAGGTGTCGACCGCCTCGAAGACCAGCACGGTCATGCCGGCGGCGGGCCCGGACACCTGAAGACTGCTGCCGGGCAGCAGGCCGGTGACGATGCCGCCGATGATGCCCGTCACCAGGCCCAGCTCCGCCGGGACCCCGGAGGCCACGGCGACGCCCACGCACAGCGGGAGGGCGACCAGGAAGACGACGAGGGAGGCGGCGAAGTCCTGCCGCAGGAAGGGGTACTTGGCTATGGAGGTCACGGCGCCGCTCACAGGGCCTCGAACGTGTCGGTCTCCGGGCGGTGCTGGCGCACGGTGCCGGTGTGGACCTCGTAGTACCAGCCGTGCAGCCGCAGCCCGCCCTCGGTCAGCCGCCGTTCCACGCACGGGTAGGAGCGCAGCCGCTGAAGCTGTGCGAGCACGTGGTTCTGCACGGCCTCGGCGACCGTCGGGTCGGCCGGGTCGGAGCACTTGGGCTGGTCCGCGCCGTACGCGAGCCAGTCGCGCACCGCCGGTACGGCGGTCAGGTCGTCGCCGCGCACCATCGCGCCCACGGCGCCGCAGTGCGAGTGGCCGCAGACCACGATGTCGCCGACGCCGAGCACCTGCACGGCGTACTCGATGGTGGCCACCTCTCCGGTGGGGCGTTCGCCGCCGTAGGGCGGGACGACGTTTCCGGCGGTGCGCAGCTCGAAGAGCTCGCCGGGCCGGGCGCCCGTGATCAGGGCGGGTACGACCCGGGAGTCGGAGCAGGTGATGAACAGGACGCCGGGGGACTGGCCCTCGGCGAACCCGGCGAACTCCTCAGGGCGCTGTCCGAACATGCGGGCGTTGTCGATGAGGGGCTGCATGATGTGGTGTTTCCTCCTGGCGCGCAGCGGGGACGCGTCGGATGGGCAGGACAGAGGTGGGGGGCTGCTCTGACGCTCAGCAGCGGTTGACCTGGCGGGCGTGGGTCACGCCGCGCGGCACACCTTCGGAAGGGGTGGTTCCGGGCAGGGTGTTGGCCATGACTTCACGGGTTGTATGCGCGGGTGCGAAGAACTCGACAACTGTGAAGGGTGGGAGTGCCGGTGAGGTTGTGGCGAGGGGTGATCTCGCGGCCCGGGCCGTCGACCTCCCAACATGGCCCCCCTTCGGTCGATTCGCACGTCTGAGCGCACGTCTAGTACGCACCAAGGTTTGGTCAACGCTTGGTCAAGAGACAAGGTAACCCGGCAGGGGGGTTTGCAGGGTTAACGAAGTGTTACTAGGCCGAGACCGCCCGAAAATTGTGGGGCGGATGGCCTGAACGGACTCCTGGTGGGGGCCGTTGACGAGTCGGCGCCGTGCGGTCAGTCCGTGACCAGGCGCGCCGCGTCCCGGGCCAGCGCGGTGAGGCGGGATATCGCCCGGAAGTACTTCTTGCGGTAGCCGCCCTTCAGCATCTCCTCGCTGAAGAGTTGGTCGAACGGCAGTCCGGAGGCCAGGACGGGGATCTCGCGGTCGTACAGCCGGTCCGCCAGCACGACGAGCCGGAGCGCCGTCGACTGGTCCTGCACCGGGTGCACGCCGGTGAGGCACACGGCCCGCACGTCGTCGGTCAGGGCGCCGTAGCGGCTGGGGTGGACGCGGGCGAGGTGGTCCAGCAGGTCGGGGAAGGCGTCCAGGGAGGCGCCGGCGGTGGCCTGCGCCGCCCGGGTCACCTGCTCGTCGGAGTGCGGGGCCGGTGCCTCGGGCAGGCCGCGGTGACGGTAGTCCTCGCCGTCGATGCGCAGGGCGCGGAAGTGGGCCGACAGGCCCTGGATCTCGCGCAGGAAGTCGGCCGCCGCGAAGCGGCCCTCGCCGAGCTTGCCCGGCAGTGTGTTGGAGGTGGCGGCGAGCGCCACGCCGGCGTCCACCAGACGGCCGAGCAGGGTCGACACGAGGACGGTGTCGCCGGGGTCGTCCAGCTCGAACTCGTCGATGCACAGCAGCCGGTGCCCGGAGAGCGTCTGCACGGTCTGCTGGAAGCCGAGGGCGCCGACCAGGTTGGTCAGCTCCACGAAGGTGCCGAACGCCTTGCGGTCGGGGTCGGCCGGGGTGGCGTGCCAGAGGGAGGCCAGCAGGTGGGTCTTGCCGACGCCGTAGCCGCCGTCGAGGTAGACGCCGCGGGGGCCGGCGGGGGCCTTGGGAGCCCTGCTCCGGCCGAACCCGAAGAGGCCGCGCCTGCCGCCGCCCGCGGGAGCCCCGCCCAGTCCGGCCGCGAAGCCCTCCAGTACCCGCACGGCCTCGCTCTGGCTGGGCTGGTTCTGGTCCGGCACGTAGGTGCTGAAGCGGACCGAGTCGAACCGCGGCGGCGGGACCATCTCGGCCACCAGGCGGTCCGCGGGAACGTGCGGCTCACGGGCGCACAGGGACAGCGGGGCGGCGCCGGCTATCGGGCTGGACCCGGAGGCGGCGGAACCGGAGGCGGCGGAGGAGGACGACACGCCTCCCCATGTTAGGGCCTGCGGGGGCGGCCGGATGCCCGGGCCTGCGGGGGAGCGTCCGGCCGGGCGGTTGGCGTGGGCTCGTGGAGAGGGTCGGCCGGGCGGTTGGCGTGGGCTCGTGGGGAGGGTCCGGACGTGCGGTTGACGCGGGCTCGTGGGGAGGGTCCGGACGGGCGACCGGCCGGGCGCGGGCGGCCCGGCAGCCGACCCTTCGGCCGCGGGCCGGGGCAGGGGGCAGGGGGCAGGGCCGCGGGTCGGGGCGGGCAGGGTGGCGGCGAACCGGGGACTGGGGCTTGCGGGCGGGGGCCCGGATCCCGGGACGGGGAGGGTGATGACGGGTCGGGGAGCAGAGGAGGAGGGCGGCTGGTCGAGCGGCGGGGTGGGGAGGGCGGCGGCCACGGGAATGGGTGGGGAGGGCGGCCGCCCGGGGCCAGGGATGGGACGGGGGGCCAGCCCGGAGCGGGGGAGGCGATGGAGGCGCGGGCGGGGCGGCGCGTGCGGGGCGGGGTGAGGCGGCGCGTGCGGGGCGGGGCGGTGAGTCTTCCGGGGGAGGCGGCCCCTTCCGGTTCCGCCCGATCCCTGTCCGGGGACGACCCGGTGTGGTCGGTCTGTGGGTGACGGCGCAGGTGGCGCAGGGGAGGGGCGGACGCCGTGGGCGGGATGGAAGGCGGGGTGCGTGGAACACTGCACGGCATGCGACGCCTGTTCCCTGTGACCCACCTGACAGACGACTCGGGCCCCGACCCGGTGACCGACCGTGAGTGGAGCCTGGCCGAGCTGGCCGACGCCTACGCCTATCCGGAGCCGGGCGGGTCGGGCGCCTGGCTGCGGGCCAACATGGTCGCCAGCCTCGACGGGGCCGCGCAGCACGACGGGCGCTCCCAGCCCATCTCCAGCGCCGCGGACATGCGGATCTTCGGCACGCTGCGGGCCCTGGCGGACGTCGTGGTCGTCGGCGCCGAGACGGTACGCCGGGAGGGGTACCGCCCGGCACGCGCGCGTGCCGAGTTCGTCGAGGCGCGGCGGGCCGCCGGACAGGGCCCGGCGCCGGTGATCGCCGTGGTCAGCGCCGGTCTGGCACTGGACTTCACGCTGCCGCTGTTCACCTCGCCGCTGGTGCCCACCCTGATCCTCACCGGCGCCGCCGCGGCTCCGGACCGGATCGCCGCCGCCGAGGAGGCGGGCGCCCGCGTGGTGACCGCCGGGGACGGCGTCGGCGTGGACCCCGAGCGTGCCGTGCGGGCCCTCGCCGAGCTGGGCCACACCCGGCTGCTCACCGAGGGCGGCCCCCGGCTGCTCGGCCAGTTCGTCGCGGCCGGCGTGCTCGACGAGCTGTGCCTCACCGTCTCCCCGACGCTCACCGCGGGCGACGCGCAGCGCATCGCGGGCGGGCCGTCGGTCGCGGTGCCGCAGCGGTTCGCGCTGGCGTCCCTGCTGGAGGAGGAAGGTTTCCTCTTCAGCCGGTACCGACGCGACTGAATGCGGAACGGAGGCGTGAGCGGAATCCGGAACGGAGGCGTGAGCGGTCCGGAGCGAAGGCGTGGCCGGTGCCGGCCGGACACCCGTACGAGCGGTACCGCGCATCCGGGAATCGGCGGAATCTCTCGTTCCGTTTAGCCCGTGACGGGCACACTGAATCCGGCAGTACCCGTGCGATCACGGGGCAGGATGGTTTCCGCAGGGCTGCTTCGGCCATGCGGTTGGTGGGCCCACGGGGGGCCCTCGAAGGAGAAGGGGCGCCTGTGTTCACTAGCGTTTTGATGATCGAGAAGGCCATGACATCGGCCGACGTGGAGTTCGTCACGACCTTGCACGGGGACGAGCCGGTCTCCTTCCACGTGCTGCTCCAGCCGCGCGGCGACCAGGCGGACCGCCTGCTGCGAGCCATCGACGACGTGGCCCTCGGCGAGTTGGACGAGGCGGTCCGGGAGGGCGAGACCCCCGAGGGCGAGGAGGCGATGAGCGTCGGCCGCAGAGCCCTGGAGGTGTCCCTCACCGCCCTGCACGCGGCCGGCAGCGAGGCCGCGGGCAGACTCGTCCAGGACCACCCGTTGGACGCGCTGAAGACCCTGGTCGAGGAGGTCGACGCCGACGAGGTGATCGTCCTGACCGACCCGCACTACGTGGAGGAGTTCTTTCACCGGGACTGGGCCTCCCGGGCCCGGCACAAGGTCGGCGTACCGGTCCTGAAACTGTTCTCCCACAGCAAGGCATAAGGTGGGCGGCTGTACCACCGCCGCGACGGCGGGCACACCGCACGCACCGCGGCACCGCACGCACTACAGGCACCGCACGCACCGCAGGCACCGCACGCACAGGGAGACACGCGCATGGCACCCGGCCTTCCCACCGCCATGGACCGACCGCACTTCATCGGCATCGGCGGCGCCGGAATGTCGGGCATCGCCAAGATCCTCGCGCAGCGCGGCGCCGAGGTGGCGGGCAGCGACGCGAAGGAGTCCGCGACCGCCGAGGCGCTGCGCGCGCTGGGTGTCACCGTGCACGTCGGACACGCCGCGGAGCACCTCGCCGACGACGCGAGCTGCGTGGTCGTGTCGTCGGCGATCCGCGAGGACAACCCGGAGCTGGCCCGCGCGGCCGAGCTGGGCGTCCCGGTCGTCCACCGCTCCGACGCCCTCGCCGCCCTGATGACGGGCCTGCGCCCGATCGCGGTGGCCGGCACCCACGGCAAGACCACGACCACCTCGATGCTGGCCGTCTCCCTGTCAGAGCTGGGCCTGGGCCCGTCGTACGCCATCGGCGGCGACCTGGACGCCCCCGGCTCCAACGCCCTGCACGGCGAGGGCGAGATCTTCGTCGCCGAGGCTGACGAGAGCGACCGCAGCTTCCACAAGTACGCCCCTGAGGTCGCCATCGTCCTCAACGTCGAGCTGGACCACCACGCGAACTACGCCTCGATGGACGAGATCTACGAGTCCTTCGAGACCTTCGCCGCGAAGATCGTCCCCGGCGGCACCCTGGTGATCGCGGCCGACCATGAGGGCGCGCGGGAGCTGACCCGGCGGCTGGCCGGATCGGTGCGCACGGTGACGTACGGCGAGTCCGAGGACGCCGACGTCCGCATCCTCTCCGTGGTCCCGCAGGGCCTGAAGAGCGAGGTCACGGTCGTCCTCGACGGCACGGAGCTGACCTTCACCGTCTCCGTCCCCGGCCGCCACTACGCGCACAACGCCGTGGCCGCCCTGGCGGCGGGCGCCGCTCTCGGCGTCCCCGCCGCCGAGCTGGCCCCCGCGCTCGGCGCCTACACCGGCGTCAAGCGGCGCCTGCAGCTGAAGGGCGAGGCGGCCGGCGTCCAGGTGATCGACTCCTACGCCCACCACCCCACCGAGATGACCGCCGACCTGGAGGCGATGCGCGCGGCGGCCGGCGACGCCCGCATCCTGGTCGTCTTCCAGCCGCACCTGTTCTCCCGCACCCAGGAGCTGGGCAAGGAGATGGGCCAGGCGCTGTCCCTGGCGGACGCCTCGGTGGTCCTCGACATCTACCCGGCCCGCGAGGACCCGATCCCCGGCGTCACCAGCGACCTGATCATCGAGGCGGCCCGGGCCGCGGGCGCCGACGTCACGCCGCTGCACGACAAGGCCGAGGTGCCCGGGGCGGTCGCGGGAATCGCGAAGGCCGGTGATCTCGTTCTCACCATGGGAGCGGGCGACGTCACCGACCTCGGCCCGCACATCCTGGACCGTCTGTCGAAGTGAGGGGTTGAAGGCTCATGCCGTACGACGTCGAGAAGCCGGACGAGCAGTGGCGCGCGGAGCTGTCCCCCGCCGAGTACGCCGTCCTGCGCGAGGCGGGCACCGAGCCCGCCTTCACGGGCGAGTACACCGACACCAGGACCAAGGGCGTCTACTCCTGCCGGGCCTGCGGCGCCGAGCTGTTCACCTCGGAGACGAAGTTCGAGTCCCACTGCGGCTGGCCGAGCTTCTTCGACCCGAAGGACTCCGACGCCGTGGAGCTGCTGGAGGACCGGTCCCACGGCATGGTGCGCACCGAGGTGCGCTGCGCCCGCTGCGGCTCCCACCTGGGGCACGTGTTCCGGGGCGAGGGATACCCGACCCCGACCGACGAGCGGTACTGCATCAACTCCATCTCGCTGCGGCTGACGCCGGACGAGGGCTGACGGGGCCGGAGCCCACGGCTCACAGCACCTTGCGCCGCACCAGCGCCGACAGCACCAACGCCCCCGGCAGCAGCGGCACCCATACCGTCAGGACGCGGTAGCCGACGACGGTGGCCGTGGCGAGGTGCAGGGGTGCGCCGTAGGCGGCCATGGCGAGGACCACCGCCGCGTCGACGGGCCCGATGCCGCCGGGGGCGGGGACCGCGCCGACCGCGGCGCCCGCGGCCAGGAAGGCGAACACCACCTGGGCCCAGGTCAGCGGCAGGCCGAGCGCGGCGCCGACCGAGTGGAGCACGCTCGCCTGGAGGACCGGGGCGACGGCCGCCCCGCCCCACAGGGCGAGCACCCGGGCGGGGCGGGTGTGCACGCGGCGTACGTCGGTCAGGGCGGCGCGCAGGAAGTCCCGGACCGGGCGGCGCAACGGGCGGGCGAGGGCCAGGACCAGGCCCGCCACGGCCGCCGTCAGCAGCACGCAGCCGACGGCCATGAGCAGGGTCCGCCCGTCCGGCACCAGGTCGCCGAGGTGCAGCACGCTCGGGAAGGCCAGCAGGAAGAACAGCAGGACCGCCGTCTTCGCGATCGACTTGGCCAGGGAGTACAGGGCGATCGAGGCGGTGGCCCGGGACAGCGGGATGCCGCGGCCCTGGAGGAAGCGCAGGGTGACGGCATGGGCGCCGAGGCTCGCCGGAAGCACGTGGTTCGCGGCGTCGGCGGCGAACTGCGAGGCCAGCAGCAGGCCCGGCGGAAGGCGCTCCGGGAGGGCGCCCTGCCGGGCGCAGGCGGCGGCCACCCAGCCCAGGCAGGTGAAGAACAGTCCCGCCAGCAGCCACCCGGGGTCGGCGGAGGCCAGCCGGGCGGCTCCGTCGCGCACGGACTGCCGGTCGACCGCCGCCCAGCCGGCGATCAGCAGCAGCGGCAGCAGGCCGAGCGCACGGCGGGCGAGGCGGCCGGCGGCGGGGGAGCGGACGCGGGCGGCCGGGGATGCGGAGGCGGCGTCGAGCGGCAACAGGGACACGGGGTACGTCGTCCTTCCGCGTCGCGCCCCCGGGGACCGGGGCGGACGGCTACCAGGCGCGGCAGGGGGCGGCGGTAACATCCCCGCCCGGCGTGACGGCACGGTGTCCGCAGCGCGACACGGCGCCGACGGGGGGACGACGTGGTCGGGACGCCGGTGCCGGCCCCGCCGCCTCACCACTCCGTCATCCCGTCATCCCGCCCGCCCGTCCTTTCAGCCCCTTATCCCGCCCGTCGTCCCTTCATCCCGCCATCCCGTTCTGCCCCGTCACCAGCCCGTCAGAACCAGGTGATTGACCAGCAGGGCCAGAGCCGCCTGCGCCGCGAGCCAGGCCCGGGCCCGGGGCAGCCACGCGCAGGCCGGCAGCAGCCGGACCCCAGCGCCCAGAAGCCGCCGTCCTCGGCGAGCCCGAGGTACGCGTCGCAGTCCGCGAAGTCGACGGTGAGCAGATCCGGGGTGACCTGCGGGGTGTCCATGCCGATCAGCAGGGCCGGGCCGTCGCAGCCGGCGAACGCGGCGGCCAGCCGCTCGTCGAGGCCGCCCCCGCACTGCGGTACGACGTCGATGCCCGGCGGCAGCCAGGGGCCGGGCGTCCCGTCCAGGACCAGCACCCGGCGCCGCGCGGGCGTCGCCGCTGCGGCGTCCAGCGTGTCCGCGAGGGCGGCCTCCGCGAGCGCCGCCGCCTCCTCGGGGGTGAACGGCGGCGTCAGCCGGGTCTTGACCCGGCCCGGCCGCGGCTCCTTGGCGATGACCAGCAGTGTCGTCACCGGCGGCCTCACCGGTCGCCCCCTTCCCGCACGGTCCCCGGGGGCGCCTCCGCCAGCACCCGGCGCATGTCCCGCACCGCCTGCCAGGTGCCGCGCCAGGTGCCGGTCACCTTGGAGGCCCCGGTGCGCGGCAGATACGGCACGTCGTACTCGGCGAGGCGCCAGCCGGCGTCGGCGGCCCGCACCACCATCTGCAAGGGGTAGCCGCTGCGCCGGTCGTGCCCCAGGGCGAGCAACTCCGTGCGCCGGGCGGCCCGCAGCGGGCCCAGGTCGTGCAGGCGCAGCCCGGTGCGGCGGCGCAGCATGCGGGCCGGCACCAGGCTGCCCGCCCGGGCGTGCGCCGGCCACGCGCGCCGGGTCCGCGGCCGGCGCCGGCCGAGCACCAGGTCGGCCCCGCCCGAGCGCACCTCGCGGACGAACGGCACCAGGTCGGCCGGGTCCAGAGAGGCGACGCCGCCGCCAGGTGCTCCTGGGCCAGCTTGGTTGTCGCGTACACGTTCCTGGGATCGGCCGGGGCCTCCTCCGCCACCAGCTCGGGCGAGAGGTCCGCGCCGCACACCGGGCACGGCGGCTCGAAGCGGCCCGCCGCCAGGTGGGCGACCGCCCGCGGCCCCGGCCGGACCGCGCCGTGCCGGGCGCAGGCGTACCGGCCCTCCTCGTACACCACCATCGACCCGGCCAGCACCAGGTGCCGCGCCCCGGCCTCCGCCATGGCGGTGAGCAGCACCGCCGTGCCCAGGTCGTTGCGGGAGACGTACTCGGGCGTGTCGGAGAAACCGGTGCCGAGGCCGACCATCGCCGCCTGATGGCAGACGGCGTCCACCCCGCCAGCGCCCGGCCCACCTCCTGCCGGTCCCGCACGTCCGACGCCGGATCGGTGCGGACGTCGTACACGACGGGCTCGTGCCCACGTGCCCGCAGTGCCTCGACGACATGGGATCCGACGAACCCGGCACCGCCGGTGACCAGAACGCGCATGCGCTCACGCCAGGACCGTGAGCGGTCCCGCACGGCGGTCCGCGCCCGCACGTCACCGCTCCGTAAGAACGCCGCCGCCGAACCGGACAATGCCTGGTGGCGCCCCCCAGTCCGGCACCACCCGGCGTCTAGACTCTCCCGGCAACTGCCCGTACGACCTTGGCCAGACCTTGCGCGTTGTCCGCCCACCCGAAGGGTATTCGGCGTTTTGATACGGATGGAATCAGTCACCAAGCGGTATCCGGACGGCACGGTGGCGGTCGACCGGCTGTCGCTGGAGATACCCGACCGCTCGATCACGGTCCTCGTCGGACCCTCGGGCTGCGGCAAGACGACGACCCTGCGGATGATCAACAGGATGGTCGAGCCCACCGGGGGCACCATCCTCCTCGACGGCGCGGACATCCAGCGGCAGCCGGTCACCACCCTGCGCCGGTCCATGGGCTACGTCATCCAGAACGCCGGGCTCTTCCAGCACCGGACGATCGTCGACAACATCGCCACCGTGCCCCGCATGCTCGGCTGGGGCAAGCAGAAGGCCCGGGCCCGGGCGGCGGAACTGATGGAACGGGTCGGGCTCGACACCGCCCTCGCCAAGCGGTACCCCTACCAGCTCTCCGGCGGGCAGCAGCAGCGCGTCGGCGTGGCACGGGCGCTCGCCGCGGACCCGCCGGTGCTGCTGATGGACGAGCCGTTCTCGGCCGTCGACCCGGTCGTCCGCAAGGGCCTGCAGGACGAACTCCTGCGCCTCCAGGAGGAACTGGGCAAGACCGTCGTCTTCGTCACCCACGACATCGACGAGGCCATCAAGCTCGGCACGATGGTCGCCGTGCTGCGCGAAGGCGGCCGGCTCGCCCAGTACGCACCGCCCGCCGAACTCCTCTCCGACCCCGCCGACGCCTTCGTCGAGGACTTCCTCGGCGCCGACCGGGGCATCCGGCGGCTGTCCTTCTTCCCCTCCGCCGACCTGGAGCTGACCACCGGCCCGGTGGTGCCGGCCGACGCCACCGCCGAGCGGATCGGCGCCGCCGACGCCGCCCCCTACCTGCTCGTGACCGACGCCGACGGCAGACCCCTCGGCTGGAGCGCACCGGCGGACCTCACCGCCGGGGACGTCCGGACCGACCGGCTGCTGCCCTACGGGCGGCCGTTCACCCCGGGCACCGACTCGCTGCGCGCCGCCCTCGACTGCGCTGTCCTGTCGCCCACCGGCTGGGCCGTCGCCGTGGACGCCGACGGCCGGGTGACCGGTGTCGTCTCCCAGGCGGCCATCGGCGCCGCGATCCGCAACGCCCACACCCGGCACCGGCCCGACGCGAAGGTCGCCGGATGAACGGCTTCTTCGACATCCCGAGCGATCTCCAGAACACCTACCCGGGCCTGGTCGGACTCCATCTGCGCGAGGCCCTGCTGCCGGTCCTGGCCGGACTCGTCCTCGCGCTGCCGCTCGCCCAGCTGTGCGTGCGGCTGCGCTGGCTCTACCCGCCCGTGCTCGGCCTGACGACCGTGCTGTACGCCATCCCGTCCCTGGCCTTCTTCGTCGTCCTCATCGACTACACCGGCCAGACCGAACTGACGGTGATGATCCCGCTGGCCGTGTACAGCCTGGTGGTGCTGGTCCCGGCGATCGTCGACGGCGTCCGCTCGGTGCCGCAGGAGACCCTGGCCGCGGCGACCGCCATGGGCTTCGGACCCGTACGGCGCTACGCACAGGTGCAGTTGCCGATCGCCGCGCCCGCGATCATCGCCGGGCTGCGGGTGGCCACCGTCTCCAGCATCTCCCTGGTCAGCGTCGGCGCCCTCATCGGCAACCAGGGCGCCCTGGGCAACCTGCTCGCGGCCGCGCAGAAGTACGACCGGCCGGTGCTGGCGGTGAACTCGGTGATCACCACCGCCGTCCTGGCGATCCTGTGCGACGCCCTGCTGGTCGGGCTCCGCGTCCTGCTGACGCCGTGGATGCCGCGCGGCGGCCCGCGCCGCAGGTCCGCACGGCGGCAGGCGCCGCCCGTGCCGGAGGAGGCGGCGACCCGGTGAACGTCCTGAACTTCGTCAGCGCCTTCTTCGGCGACGGCGCCCACTGGCAGGGCTACGACGGCATCCCGCACCGCCTCCTCGAACACGTCCAGTACTCGCTGCTGGCGCTGGCCCTCGCCGCCGCCATCGGGCTGCCCGCCGGCCTGCTGACCGGGCACACCGGCAGGGGCGGCAACGCGCTGGCGTTCGTCGCCACCGCCGCCCGCGCGCTGCCCAGCTTCGGCCTGCTGGTCCTCATGGCCGTCCTGCTCGGCATCGGCCTGCTCCCCGTGATGATCCCGCTGGTCGTGCTCGCCGTCCCGCCCATCCTGGTCACCACCTACGAGGCGATGCGCTCCGTCGACCCCTCCCCGGTGGACGCCGCCCGGGGCATGGGCATGACCGAGAAGCGCATCCTGTTCCAGGTCGAACTGCCGGTCGCCCTGCCGCTGATCCTGAGCGGCCTGCGCTCGGCGGCCATCCAGATCGTCTCGACGGCCACCATCGCCGCCTACGTCAGCCTCGGCGGCGTCGGCCGGTACATCATCGACGGCCTCTACCAGCGCGACTACGAGAAGGTCGTCGGTGGCGCCACCCTGGTCGCCGCCCTGGCCCTGGCCACGCTCGCCGTGTTCTGGGCGGCGGGCCGGCTGACCGTGTCCCCGGGAGTGCGCAGGCGCTGACCGCCGCCCGCCGACCGGGGTTCCCCTGCCGAAAACCGTAACCAGGCCGTTGTTGACTGGCCGACAAGCGGCTGGATTGGATCGAGAGATGACTACTGGCGCGAAGAGCAGCAGATCGAGAACGAGGCACACCGGTGCGACGGCCGTCGCGCTCACGGCCGCGGCGGCGCTGCTCGCGGGCTGCTCGTCCGGCGACACCTCCGACAACCCGCTCGACGGGGACAAGGCGGAGGCGGGCACCGTCGTCGTCGGCTCCAACAACTTCGCCGAGAGCACCCTGCTCGCCGACATCTACGGCGAGGCGCTCCGGGCCGAGGGCATCAAGGTGACCTACAAGCACAACATCGGCAGCCGCGAGACGACGTACGGCCTGATGAAGAACGGCTCCGTCACCGTCCTGCCGGAGTACAACGGCGCCCTCCTCGCCTACCTCGACCCCAAGGCCACGCCGAAGACGGTCGAGGAGACCACGGCGGCCATCGAGAAGAAGCTCGACGGCAAGCTGGCGCTGCTGCAGCCGTCGGCCGCGCAGAACAAGGACTCGGTGACCGTCAACGCCAGGACCGCCGAGAAGTACGAGCTCACCGCCGAGTCCTCCATCGGCGACCTCAAGGAGGTCGCGGACCAGCTGGTCATCGGCGGGCCCCCGGAGTTCCAGACCCGGCACCAGGGGCTGGAGGGCCTGAAGTCGGTCTACGGCGTGGAGTTCAAGTCCTTCAAGGCGCTGGACGCGGGCGGCCCGCTGACCCGGACCGCGCTCAAGGACAACACGGTGCAGGCCGCGAACATCTTCACCACGGACCCGGCCATCACCAAGGAGAAGTTCGTCGTCCTGACGGACCCGGAGAACCTCTTCGGCTTCCAGAACGTGCAGCCCCTGGTCCGCAAGGGCGACCTCTCCCAGAAGGGCGTCGACGCCCTCAACGCCGTCTCCGCCGAGCTGGACACCAGGACGCTGATGGAACTGGACGCCCGGATACAGCTGGAGAAGAAGGACCCGATGGACGTGGCCAAGGCCTGGCTGAAGTCGGTGGGCCTGGGCTGACACGTCGGCCGGCCGCACAGTGAGTTATCGTGTACGCCGTGTGACCAGGGGGTGAGACGGGGGCGTACCCCTCCTTTTTCCAGCGCAGGAGTTTCCGCCGATGGCGAGGCAGCTACGCGCCGAACAGACGCGCGCGACGATCATCACGGCCGCCGCCGACCTGTTCGACCGTCACGGCTACGAATCGACCAGTCTCAGCGACATCGTGACGCACGCCCGTGTCACCAAGGGAGCGCTGTACTTCCACTTCGCCGCCAAGGAGGACCTCGCCCACGCCATCCTGGAGCTGCAGTCGAGAACCTCGCGCCGGCTGGCGACCGAGCTGGACGGCCGGGGCTACTCGTCCCTGGAGGCGCTGATGCGCCTGACGTTCGGCATCGCACGGCTGTCCGTCGAGGGGCCGATACTCCGGGCCGGCCTGCGGCTGGCCACCGAGGGCCACGAGGTGCGGCCCCCGCTGCGGCACCCGTACACCGAGTGGAAGGACCTCGCCACCACCCGGCTGGTCGGCGCGGTCAAGGAGGCGGACCTGCACGCCGACATCGACGTCGACGCCGTCGCGCACGCCCTCGTCTCCTGCTTCGTCGGCAGCGACGTGGTGTGCCGCACCCTCGAACCCGTCACACGCCGGCCGCGCCGGGTGGCCGAGCTGTGGCGCCTGCTGATCCGGGGCCTGGTCCCGGTGCCCCGGCGCGCCCGCTACGCCGGCCTCGCCGCCCGGCTGGAACGGGAGTGCCTGGCGGTCTGACCGGCCCGGGCCGCGGGTTGCGGCCCGCGGTCGGCGGTCCCACGGGCGCGGCCGGCGCCGCCCGCGGCCCGTCCGTGCCGCGCGGTACGGTGAACCGCATGCCCGAGACCCCGTCCGCGCCCGTCATCCTCGGTGACGAACCCGGCTCCTTCCCGCACGGCGTGCTGGCCGAGCGGCACCCGGCGATCATCCGCCAGGTGCAGGAGGCCTTCCCGTACGCCCCCGGACAGCGGCGCGCGCTCGACGCGCTGCTGGAGAGCTGCACCGAGGGCGTGATCGAACCGCTCCCCGACGACGCCCACGACCGGGACCGGTGGGCGGCCTGGGGGCTCGGCGACCACGTCGGCCGCTCCTGGTCCGACGTGCCGTGGCTGTGGTCAGAGAGCTACTTCTACCGCCGACTCCTCGAAGCCGTCGGCTACTTCCGCCCCGGCGCCTGGCAGGGCATCGACCCCTTCCGGCCGTCCAAGCTCGCCGAACTCGACGCGGACGAGACGACCGGGGAACTCGCCGCACTCGACTCCCTCGCCGGCCTCGACGCCGGCGAACAGGCCCGCGCCCTGCTGCACGGCTCCCTCTGGGGCAACCGCGCGGACCTCGGCTTCCGCCTCTCCGCCGGCGACGCGGCGACCCCCGCCGACACCCCGCCCCTGGTCGCCGACGACAGCGCGCGGCTCTGGTCGCTGCTGCCGCCCTCCGGGGCCCGCACACTCTGTCTCGTGGCCGACAACGCCGGCCGCGAACTCGTCCCCGACCTGCTCCTCGTCGCCCACCTGCTGGCCCACGGCCACATCGAGCGAGCCGTCCTGCACGTCAAGCCCCACCCGTACTACGTCTCCGACGCCACCACCGCCGACGTGCTCGACGCGGTGCGGCGGCTGACCGGCGCCGAGGGCACGGCCGCCGCCCACGGCCGCCGGCTGTGGTCCGCCCTGGCCGACGGCCGCCTCACCGTCCGCGCCCATCCCTTCTCCTGCGCCCCGCTGCCGTACGCCGACATGCCCGACGACCTCCGTGCGGAGTTCGCCGCTGCCACCGTCACCGTCCTCAAGGGAGACCTGAACTACCGTCGCCTCGTCGGCGACCGGCGGTGGCCGCCGACCACGTCCTTCGCCGACGTCACCGCCTACTTCCCGGGCCCGGTCGCCGCCCTGCGCACCCTCAAGTCGGACGTGATCACCGGCCTGGCCGCGGACACCGAGGCACGGCTGGTGGCGGCCGGGGAGCAGCGGTGGCGCACGAGCGGCACGCACGCGCTGGTCCAGGTGTCCGGCGGAGACGGGAGCGGGTGAGGTCCGACTGTGCTGCCGTTCCCGCTGATTCACGCGATGGTGTGATCATGTCCCGCCCCGCGGATGGCGCCCGAGGCCCCTGGGTAGCCCCGGGCCATGACGCAGCAGCCGTTCGAACTCCCGCACTTCTACATGCCGTATCCCGCGCGGCTGAACCCCCACCTCGACGAGGCCCGGGCCCACTCGACGGTGTGGGCACGCGACATGGGCATGTTGGAGGGCTCCGGGGTCTGGGAGCAGGCCGACCTCGACGCACACGACTACGGCCTGCTCTGCGCCTACACCCACCCCGACTGTGACGGACCGGCCCTGTCGCTCATCACCGACTGGTACGTGTGGGTCTTCTTCTTCGACGACCACTTCCTGGAGAAGTTCAAGCGCACCCAGGACCGCGAGGGAGGCAAGGCCCATCTCGACCGCCTGCCGCTGTTCATGCCGCTCGACCTCACGACCGAGGTGCCCGAGCCGGAGAACCCGGTCGAGGCCGGCCTCGCCGATCTGTGGGCGCGTACGGTGCCCGCGATGTCGGCCGGCTGGCGCCGCCGTTTCGCGGTGGCCACCGAGCACCTCCTCAACGAGTCCCTGTGGGAGCTGTCCAACATCAACGAGGGGCGGATCGCCAACCCCGTCGAGTACATCGAGATGCGCCGCAAGGTGGGCGGCGCGCCCTGGTCGGCCGGGCTCGTGGAGTACGCGACCGCCGAAGTGCCCGCCTCCGTCGCCGGGGCCAGGCCGCTGAGGGTGCTGATGGAGACCTTCTCCGACGGCGTCCACCTGCGCAACGACCTGTTCTCCTACCAGCGCGAGGTCGAGGAGGAGGGTGAACTGAGCAACGGCGTGCTCGTCCTGGAGACGTTCTTCGGCTGCACCACCCAGGAGGCCGCCGAAACGGTCAACGACGTCCTCACCTCCCGGCTGCACCAGTTCGAGCACACGGCGTTCACCGAAGTACCCGCGCTCGCCCTGGAGGCCGGCCTCACGCCCGCCGAGGTCGCGGCCGTCGGGGCGTACGCGAAGGGCCTCCAGGACTGGCAGTCCGGCGGTCACGAATGGCACATGCGCTCCAGCCGCTACATGAACGAGCGCGCCCGCTCCGGCACGCCGTGGCAGTCCCTGTCCGGGCCCGGCACCTCCGCCGCCGATGTGCGGGCGCTGCTCGCCGCGGCGGGGGCCGAGAGGCTGCGGGCGTACACGCATGTGCCGTTCCAGAAGGTCGGCCCCGCGCGGATTCCCGACATCTACATGCCGTTCCGGCTGGAGCTGAGCCCCGCCCTGGACGGCTCCCGGCGGCATCTGTTCCGCTGGGCGGCCGAGATGGGCATGCTCAGCGAGGGGGTGTGGGACGAGGACAAGCTGGCGAGCTGCGACCTGCCCCTGTGCGCGGCGGGTCTCGACCCGGACGCCACCCAGGAGCAGCTCGACCTCGCCTCCGACTGGCTGGCCTTCGGCACCTACGGCGACGACTACTACCCGCTGGTCTACGGCCACCGCCGCGACCTGGCCGCCGCCCGGCTGACCACGGCCCGGCTGTCGGCGTGCATGCCCCTGGACGGCGAGCCGGTCCCGCCGCCCGCCAACGCCATGGAGCGCTCCCTGATCGACCTGTGGGCGCGCACCACGGCGCACATGACACCCGAGCAGCGCAAGCCGCTGAAGGCGGCCGTCGACACGATGACCGACGCCTGGGTGTGGGAGGTGGCGAACCAGCTCCAGAACCGCATCCCCGACCCCGTCGACTACCTGGAGATGCGCCGCGCCACCTTCGGTTCCGACCTCACGCTCGGCCTGTGCCGGGCCGGTCACGGCCCCGCCGTCCCGCCCGAGGTCTACCGCAGCGGCGCCGTCCGCTCCCTGGAGAACGCGGCGATCGACTACGCGTGCCTGGTCAACGACGTCTTCTCGTACCAGAAGGAGATCGAGTACGAGGGCGAGATCCACAACGCGATCCTCGTCGTGCAGAACTTCTTCGGCATCGACTACCCGACCGCCCTGGGCATCGTGCACGACCTGATGACCCAGCGCATGAGGCAGTTCGAGCATGTCGTCGCCCACGAACTGCCCATCGTCCACGACGACTTCCAGCTGTCGGACGAGGCGCGCGAGATCATGCGGGGCTACGTCGACGACCTGCGGAACTGGATGGCGGGCATCCTCAACTGGCATCGCGAGGTCCCCCGCTACAAGGCGGAGTACCTGGCCGGCCGCACGCACGGCTTCCTCCCGGACCGCGCCCCGGCCGTGCCCGTGCCCGCGCGCGTGCCGGGGGCCACGGCCGGCCGTGCGGTCGTGTCCCCGGACGCCGCTGCGGCCATGTCTTCCCGTTCTTGACCGCTGGTCAGTCTCACTCGTTCGTGGCTCGTGGGCCACCGGGGCGCCGGGTAGAGCTCCTGGCGGAGGCGATCCATGGAACAGACTGCGTTGCGTCCCAAGCCGATGCCCGGCCGGGAACGCGGGGGACCCGCACCGGCCCCCGTCCGGCGTCCGCGCCCCGCGCGCCGGCGCCGGCGCCGGCTGACCACCGTGCTGTCCGGGGTCCTCGCCGGTACGGTGCTGGTCCTGACCGGCGTCGGGCTGGGGACGGTGGGCGCCGGTGTGATCGGCATGAGCAAGCTGGCGGAACTGCGGCAACAGGCGCAGCGCACCGCTCCGAGCGCGCCGCCGGGTTCCCCGCCCGCCCCGGGTTCCGCCTCGCCCTCGGTCGCGCCGGCCGGCGCCACACTCGGCGTGGAGGCCGTGGACGACGAGCGGCCGGGCGCCCTGGTGGTCGGCGTCCACGTGCCCGGCCCGGGGTACGCGGCGGGCCTGGTCCGCGGCGACGTCCTGCTGGCGTTCGGCGAGACCCGCATCGACTCGGCCGCCGACCTCGCCCGCGCCGTCGCCCACGCCCGCCCGGGCGCCGAGGTCAGACTGACCGTGCGCCACCGGAGCGGCGGCTACCAGCAGCTGACGGTCGTGCCGGGTGTCGTCACCTGACGGCGCGGCAGTAGCGTCCATGTCACACCGGGCCCCACCGCCAGCGGGGGCCCGGCGGAACCCGTGGCGGCGGGCGTGTGGGCGCGTGGGCGTGTCCGGCGATGAGCCTCGCGGTCTCGGACAGGCTCCGGCCACCAGCAGCGCGCCCGCCCGGGCGGGCAGTCCCCAGAGCCGGTCGCGGCCCGCCCGGCCCGCCCGGCGTGCTTGGGCGCCCGCGGGCTCCCGCCCAGGTGCGGATCGCCGATGTACGCGCGTACGGGCACGCCTCCGCCTCCGCCTCCCCGGCGCCCGGAACCGGCGCCCTCATGGTGTCATCTGCCTGCACCCAAGGACCTGTCCGCAGGGCGGGCGATGACCGGTCACACACCGGTGCTCCCGGCGCCCGGGCGCGCGGACCCGCGAATCGGCTCGCGTCGCCCCCGCGGTGCGGGCAGGATGCTGCCCGTGGTCCCTTCGCCCGTTCAGGAGGTCCGGATGACCGGCTCTGCGCCCGCCCCGTTCACCGCCGACGACTACCGGGCCCGCATGGAGCGCGCCGCACGCGAGGCCGGGGACGCCGGGCTGGCCGGGCTCCTCGTCGCGCCCGGGCCGGACCTGGTCTGGCTCACCGGCTACGCGCCCACCGCGGCCACCGAGCGGCTCACCCTGCTGGTGCTGGCCCCCGGACGCGACCCCGTCCTGGTCGTCCCCACCCTGGAGGCCCCGGACGCCGCCAAGGCCGCCGGTGCCTCCGCGCTGGCCCTGCGCGACTGGACCGACGGCACGGACCCCTACGCCGTCACCGCCGCCCTCCTCGACGAGGCGGGGCGGCTCGGGATCAGCGACAACGCCTGGGCGATGCACCTGCTGGGCCTCCAGCGCACGCTGCCCGGCACCTCGTACGCCTCACTGACCGAGGCGCTGCCCATGCTGCGTGCGGTCAAGGACGCGGCCGAGCTGGACCTCCTGGCCGCCGCGGGCGCGGCCGCCGACGCGACGTTCGAGGAGATCCGGAAGGTGCCCTTCGGCGGGCGCCGCGAGTCCGAGGTCGCCGCCGACCTGGCCGAGCTGCTGCGCGGCTTCGGGCACTCCCAGGTCGACTTCACCATCGTCGCCTCCGGGCCCAACGGCGCCAACCCGCACCACGAGGTCGGCGACCGGGTCATCGAGCACGGCGACATGGTCGTCCTCGACTTCGGCGGCCTCCGCGACGGCTACGGCTCCGACACCTCCCGCACCGTCCACGTCGGAGAACCCACCGACGAGGAGCGCCGGGTGCACGACCTGGTGCGCGAGGCCCAGGAGGCGGGCTTCCGGGCGGTGCGGCCCGGGGTCGCCTGCCAGGAGGTCGACCGCGCCGCGCGCGCCGTCATCGCCGACGCCGGGTACGGCGAGTACTTCATCCATCGCACCGGCCACGGCATCGGCGTCACCACGCACGAGCCGCCGTACATGATCGAGGGCGAGGAGCAGCCCCTGGTGCCCGGCATGTGCTTCTCCGTCGAGCCCGGCATCTATCTGCCCGGCCGGTTCGGGGTGCGCATCGAGGACATCGTCACCGTCACCGAGGACGGCGGCCGGCGCCTCAACGACACCACCCGGGAGCTGGTCCTCGTGGACTGACCGGCCACCTCCCGGACACCCCGGAAGCCACCGCCCCCGGAAGACGACGACGCGACCATGACCCAGGAACCCACACCCACCGCGGACACCGTCCGCCGACTGGTCCGTTCCCTGCTGAAGGAGGGCCGGGCCGCCGGCGGGCCCGATGTGCGGCCCGTCGCCGAGGGGGCCCCGCCCGCCACGTGGTGGGTCGGCAACCGCCATGTGCTGCGCCTGGCCCCGGACCGCGAGGCCGCCGTCCGCCAGCGCCGCGAGCTGCGGCTGCGCGACCTGGTCCGCCCGCACCTGCCCGTCGCGGTGCCGGCGAGTACCGCCCACGGCGAGTGGGCGCCCGGACTGACCTACACGCTGGACGCCAAGCTGCCCGGTGGCTCGGGCGAGGTGCACGACGTGTCCGCGGTCGGCGAGGCCGACCTGGCGGGGCTGCTCACGGGCCTGCGCGAGGTGCCGGTCCGCCAGGCCGAGAGCCTCGGCGTGCCCCGCACCGGCCCGCGTTCGCTGGAGGGCCTGCGCCGGGCCGCCGAACAGGCCGCCCGCGCCCTCGCCGTCGCCGACGAGTTCGACCCGTCCCGCCTCGGCCAGCTCACCCAGGCCGCCACGGCCCAGCTCGCCGCCCAGCCCGGCACGCCGGTCCTGGTCCACCACGGGCTCACCGGGGAGCACCTCGTCGTCAGCGCCGACGGCCGGGTGCGCGGTGTGCTCGGCTGGGCCGACGCGGTCGTCGGGGACCCCGCGGAGGACATCGCCGGGCTCGCCGCGGCCGTCGGTTCCCCCGCCGCCGTCCGGGCCGCCACCCTCGCCGGTTACGGCGCCCGTCCCTGCCTGCGCGGCCTGTGGCTCGCCCGCTGCGATGCGGTGCTGCGCCTCGCCGAGGCCCTCGCCGGCCGGTCCGCGGCCTCCCTGCCGGGCTTGCGGACCCGGCTCGGGCGTGCCTGGGAGGCCATCCTGCTGGAGCGGGTGACGGAACTGCGCGAGGAGAGCGCCGAGGACGTGTCCTGAGGGCGGGGCCACGAGGACGTGTCCTGAGGGCGGGGTCACGAGGACGCCTCCTGAGGGCGGGGGCCGGGACCGCGTTCTGAGGGGCGTGGCCGTGAGGCCGCGTTCAGAGGGCCGGTCCCGAAGGCGCTCACTCCTGCAACAGCACCACACCCGTCTCTCCGGGAACACGCAGCACTCCGTCCGCTCCCGGCGCCTCCACCGGCTCCCACGCGGCCAGCACGCGCGCGGGGCGGCTGCCCAGCGGGATCTCCGCCGGCTCCGTACCGAGGTTGACGGCCACCTTCAGGTCGCCGCGCCGGAAGGCGAGCCAGCGCCCGTCCCGGTGGTAGGCCACCTTCGTGTCGGCGAGGTCGGGGTCGGTGAGGTCGGGCCGCTCGTGCCGCAGGGCGATGAGCCTGCGGTACCAGGCCAGCACGCGCGCGTGGGTCTCGCGTTCCGGTTCGGACCAGTCGAGGCAGGAACGGTCGCGGGTCGCGGGGTCCTGCGGGTCGGGCACGTCCTCCTCCTTCCAGCCGTGCGCGGCGAACTCCCGCCGCCTGCCCCGCCGTACCGCCTCCGCCAGCTCGGGGTCGGTGTGGTCGGTGAAGAACTGCCACGGCGTGCCCGCCGCCCACTCCTCGCCCATGAACAGCATCGGTGTGAACGGCGCGGTCAGCGTCAGCGTCGCCGCGCAGGCCAGCAGCCCGGGGGAGACCAGCGCCGCCAGCCGGTCGCCCTGCGCGCGGTTGCCGATCTGGTCGTGGGTCTGGCTGTAGCCGAGCAGCCGGTGCGCCGCCACACGCGTGCGGTCCAGGGGGCGGCCGTGGCTGCGGCCCCGGAAGCTGGAGTACGTACCGTCGTGGAAATAGCCGCCGGTCAGCGTCTTGGCCAGGGCGGCGAGCGGATCGCGGGCGAAGTCGGCGTAGTAGCCCTGCGACTCCCCGGTCAGCGCGGTGTGCACGGCGTGGTGGAAGTCGTCGTTCCACTGCGCGTGCACGCCGAGACCGCCCTCCGCGCGCGCGGTGATGACCCGCGGATTGTTCAGGTCCGACTCGGCGATCAGGAACAGCGGGCGGCCCATCTCGTCGGCGAGACCGTCCACGGCCGTCGAGAGCTGCTCCAGGAAGTGGCACGCGCGCGTGTCGACCAGCGCGTGCACGGCGTCCAGCCGCAGCCCGTCGATCCGGTAGTCGCGCAGCCACGCCAGCGCGCTGCCGACGAGGTAGGCGCGCACCTCGTCCGAACCGGGCGCGTCCAGATTCACGGCCGAGCCCCAGGGCGTCTGGTGGGTGTCGGTGAAGTACGGGCCGAACACCGGCAGGTAGTTGCCGGACGGTCCCAGGTGGTTGTGCACGACGTCCAGGACGACCCCGAGACCCAGCTCGTGCGCCCGGTCGACGAACCGCTTCAGCGCCTCGGGACCGCCGTACGGCTCGTGCACCGCCCACATGGAGACGCCCTCGTACCCCCAGCCGTGCCGGCCGGGGAAGGGGCACAGTGGCATCAACTCCACGTGAGTGATGCCCAGTCGAACGAGGTGGTCCAGCCGGCCGGCCGCCGCGTCCAGCGTGCCCTCGCGGGTGAAGGTGCCCACGTGCAGCTCGTAGAGCACCGCGCCGGGCAGCGGGCGCCCGGCCCAGTCGGTGCGCCACGCGTACCGCCCGTGGTCGACGACGGCGCTCAGTCCGTCCGGGCCGTCCGGCTGCCGGCGCGAGCGCGGGTCGGGCCGCGCCGGACCGTCGTCCACCGCGAAGCCGTACCGCGAGCCGTCCTGCGCCTCCGCCTCCCCCCGCCACCATCCCGACCGCTCGGGATCGCGCTCCATCGGGCGGGCGACGCCGTCGCAGTGGAGCGTCACACGGTCGGCCTTCGGTGCCCACACCTCGAACTGCACGGACGGTTCCCCTTCGTCTGCTCACCGTGATGTCGCCCGTCCATCGTCCTGCAAAAGCGATCGATCCGCCGGTGAACGCCCCCTTTCCCGGCGGGTCCCGCCGGGTTCGCGCGCGTGGCGGCCCTTCGCCCGTTTTCTGGACACCCCGGCCGCGCTGCCCGACAATCACCTGCGTGACGTCGTCCTTCGAGTTCAACACGTACCCCGCGCGGCTGTCCGACGCGGAGCGCGACAAGGCGCTGAAGGTGCTCCGGGACGGGGTCGCCCTGGGCCGGCTCTCGCACGACACCTTCATCCGCCGGATGGAGCTGGCGCTCGCCGCCCGCCGCGCCGACGAGCTGGCCGCACTCACCGCCGACCTGCCCCGCGAGAGCAGGGTGTCGCGCCTGGTGTTCGGCACCGTGGAGGCGGTCTCCGGATTCGGCGTGCGCCTGCGCGCGGCCTGGCGGGCCGAGCGGCTCCCCAAGCTGCTGCTGCCCCACCCCGGCACGGGGCACCCGCTGCGCATAGGCCGCGATCCGGCGAGCGGGCTGCGGCTCAACCACGAGACGGTCTCCCGGGTGCACGCCGAACTGAGGCGGCAGGGCGGCCTGTGGGTCCTGCGGGACCTGGGCTCGACCAACGGCACGACCGTGAACGGGCGTCGCGTCATCGGTGCGGCCGTCGTCCGCGAGGGCGACCAGATCGGGTTCGGCCAGATGATGTTCCGCCTCTCCGCGGACTGAGCCACCGGCCCAGCTTTGGCCTTGGCTTAACCGGGCGTCGCCGTGCGGTGTGGCTGAAAACCCTTTGCTCTTCCTGGTGTTGACGCGCCCCCGAAGTCGTGACTCACTGTGCGTACACCGCGCACAGCAGGTGAACCGGCGACGCCGCATCGTGGAGGTGTGCCCTGACGCTCCTCCTGCGCTATCCGACCGTGGACGACCTGGGCACACGGGCCGCTGCCCTCGCCGCCCGCCACCCCGCCCGGGCCCGGCTGCGCCGCGTCGGCACCTCGCGCGCGGGCACCCCGCTGTGGCTGCTGTCCATCGGCCACGGCAGCCGCCAGGTCCTCGTCGTCGCCGGACCGCACCCCAACGAACCCGTGGGCGGCGCCACCGCCCTGCGCCTGGCCGAGCGGGCCCTCGCCGACCCCCGGCTCACCGAGGGCGCCGACGCCACCTGGAACCTGCTGCTGTGCCTGGACCCCGACGGACTGCGGCACAACGAGGGCTGGCTGTCCGGCCCGTACAGCCTCGGCCACTACGTCCGGAACTTCTTCCGGCCGGGTTTCCTGGAGCAGCCCGAGTGGCTGCCGCACGGCGCGGACCGCGCCGCCCTTCCGGAGACCCGCGCGCTGCTCGCCCTCCACGAGGAACTGCGGCCCTTCCTGCAGTGCTCCCTGCACGGCGTCGACGTCGGCGGCGGCTTCGTCGAGCTGACCCACGACCTGCCGGGCCTCGCCCAGCGCCTCGCCCACACCGCCGCCCGCCTGGGCATCCCCCGCGAGCTGGGCGCCTACGACACCCTGTACTGGCCCGGCCTCGGCCCCGCCGTCTACCGCATACCGCCCCCGCGCCGCGGCGATCTGACCGCGGCCATCACCGAGGCAGCCGTCGAGTCGACCTGGTGCCACCCGCGGCGGTACGGCACCGTCACGGCCGTCGTCGAGGCGCCGATGTGGGGCGTGGCCGCCGTCGCGGACGGCTCGCCGCCCACCGACGCCGAGGGGGTGCTGCGCAGCGTCAGCCGCACGCTGCGCCACGACACCCGGCTCCTGCGGCAGCTCCTCGGCCGGCTGCGGCCCCACCTGCCCGGCACCGAGCACACCGCCCGGCTGCTCGCCCCCGTCGACGACTACCTGCTGGTCTGCCCCAGGCTCGCCGACGCCTGGGACCCCGACACCGAGGACGGGACCGGCCGCCCCCTGCCGCCGCTCAGCACCGCCCACCTGGTCGCCCTGCGCATCGCCGGACGCAGGCTCGCCCTGCGCACCGCGGGACTGCTGCACCAGTTGGTCACCTCCGCCGGCCGCGATCCGGCGGAGGTCCTGCCGGAACTGGACGGCCTCGTCGACCGGTGGTGCGCCGACTACCGAGACGGCTGCGCGGCCCGCTGGATTCCGGTCGCACGTCAGGCCGAATACCAGGCGCGGGCCGTGCTCGCCGCGTTCGAACTGGCCGTACGGCACCCGCCCACCGGCTCCCGTTCGGGTGACCCGGGCTGGGGCTGCGGGGCCGCCGTGCCGATGCACCAGGAATGACGCACACCACCACAGCGAAGGCGGCCCGAGGCGGCCTGCTCGCGGCCGTCGCCGTCCTCGTCGCCTGCGCGGGCTTGGCGCAGGCCGCCGCACCGGTGCAGGCCGCCGCGCCCGCCCGGTTCGCCGACGACTGGCTGTTCCTCACCGTCGCCCGGGGGGAGACCCCCGCCGACGTCACGCACGGCGCCCTGCTGCTGTGCGACCCGCCCCAGGGGCACGCCCGCGCGGCCGGCGCCTGCGCGGACCTCGCGGCCGCGGACGGCGACCCCGCGGCCATCCCGCTCAGGGACACCCCCTGCCCGATGATCTACGCCCCGGTGACCGCCCAGGCCCGCGGCCAGTGGAAGGGCCGCCCGGTGGAGTACACCCGGACCTTCCCGAACGCCTGCGTGATGGCGGCCCGCACGGGCGCGGTCTTCGCGCTGGACGAGGACCGCTGACGGACCGCCGCCCCGTCACTGCTGGTGCAGCCCGCGCCCGGCCAGGGTCAGGAACGCCTCGCCGACCGCCTCCGACAGCGTCGGATGCGCGTGCACGTGCTGGGCCACGTCGGCCGGTTCGGCGTCCCAGCCGACGATCAGCTGGCTCTCGGCGATCATCTCCGACACGTGCGGGCCCACCAGGTGCACGCCCAGCACCCGGCCCCCGCCCGCCTCGGCGACGACCTTCACCATGCCGCCCTGCCCGTGCACCATGCCCTTGGCGACGGCGGTCAGCGGCATGGTGTTGGCCGTCACCTCGTGCCCGCGCGCGCGTGCCTCCGCCTCGCTCAGTCCGACGGCGGCGGTCTGCGGGGCCGAGTACGTCACCCGCGGTACGGCCGCGTAGTCGACCGGCGCGGACGGCACGCCCGCCAGCGTCTCGGCCACCAGCAGGCCCTCCGCGAACGAGGCGTGGGCCAGCCCGGGCGACGGCGGCGGCAGCAGGTCGCCGACGACGTGGACGCCGGGCACCGCGGTCTCCAGGCGGTCCCAGTCCGCCGGTACGACGAAACCACGCGCGTCCGTCGCCAGCCCCGCGGCGGACAGGTCCAGGCCGTCGGTGACGGGCGCCCGGCCGACGGCGACGAGCAGCCGCTCGGCCTCGATCTCGCGCAGCTCCCCCCGGTCCGTGCGCACACGCGCCCGTACGCCCTCCTCCAGCACTTCGGCGTCCAGCAGCCGGGCGCCCGCCCGCACGTCGATGCCGCGCTTCTTCAGGCCCCGCGTCAGATGGCGGCCGACGTCCGCGTCCTCCAGCGGGACGATCCGTTCGGCGGCCTCCACCAGCGTCACCTGCGCGCCCATCGAGCGGTGGAAGGAGGCGTACTCCACGCCGATCGCACCGCCGCCCAGGACCAGCACGGAGGCCGGCAGCCCGGGCGCGAAGAGCGCGTCGTCGCTCGTCACCACCCGCCGTCCGTCCGGCTCCAGCCCCGGCAGCGTGCGCGGGCGCGAGCCGGTGGCGAGCACGATCCCGCGGCGCGCGGTGAAGTCCCCCGAGTCCTCCGCCGCTGCGCCCGGCACCCCGTCCACCCGCACCGAGCGCGCGCCCGTCAGCCGCGCGCTGCCCCGCACCACCCGCACGCCCGCGTGCGTGAGATGGGCCTCCACCCCCCGGTGGTTGCGCGCCACGATGTCGTCGCGGGTGGCGACCAGCGCCGCCCAGTCGACCGCGTCCAGCGTCGCCTTCACGCCCCAGCGCTCGCGGGCCTCGGCGATGCCGTCGACCAGCTCGGCGGCGTGCAGCATCGCCTTGCTCGGGATACAGCCCCGGTGCAGACACGTACCGCCGACCTTGTCGCGTTCGACGAGCACGACGTCCAGCCCGAGGGCCGCGGCGCGCAGGGCGGTGCTGTAGCCGCCGGTGCCACCGCCGATGACGATCACGTCCGGTGTGTTCATGCCCTCAGCCTCCGCCCGCCCCTTGCCATGAGTCCAAGGCAATGTTGTTGTGGGTTCGATGCACGGA
Source organism: Streptomyces hamibioticus (assembly GCF_047946815.1). Classification (NCBI taxonomy): domain Bacteria; kingdom Bacillati; phylum Actinomycetota; class Actinomycetes; order Kitasatosporales; family Streptomycetaceae; genus Streptomyces; species Streptomyces hamibioticus. The sequence goes on along the minus strand of NZ_JBKKQY010000001.1, from coordinate 1,584,928 downwards.
GTTCATGGCAACTGCGCGTGAGGGAACGGGGATCGGGCGATGAGCCTGCGGCAGATGGAGTACTTCGTGACCGTCGTCGAGGCGGCCTCCTTCACCCGCGCGGCCGAGACGCTGCACGTCACGCAGTCCGCGCTGTCCCACCAGGTCAAGGCCCTGGAGCGGTCGGTCGGCGGCGCCCTGCTGGAGCGCATGCCGCGCGGGGTGCGCCTGACGCCGATGGGCCGCGCCTTCCTGCCGCACGCCGAGGTCGCCGTACGCAGCGCCGTCCAGGCCCGCCGCGCGGCCCGCGCGGCCGCCGGTGCCGAGGGCGGGGAACTGCACGTCGCGGCCCTGCACTCCGTCGCGGTCGGCATCCTCCCGGACATCTTCGCCCGCTGGCGCGCCGCCCACCCGGGGGTTCAGCTGCACCTGCACGAGTACGCCACGACCGAGGCCCTGGAGGAGCAGGTCGAACGCGGCACCGCCGACCTCGCCGTCGGCCCGGCGCCCGACCACTGGCCCGGCACCGTGCTCGAGGTCGGCGAGGAGGAGATCGTCCTGGTGGTGCCCTTCGACGACCGGTTCGCGGGCCGTACCAGGGTCACGCTGCCCGAACTCGCCGACCGCCCCTGGGTCCGCTGCGCCATGGAACCGCTCGTCGAGGGCGAACGCTTTCTCGACTGGGCCTGTGGCCGCGCCGGTTTCCGGCCGCGCACCGCCGCGTTCACCGAGCACACCTCCACGGCCGTACGGATGGCCGCCGCCGGGGTGGGCGTGTGCACCGCGCCCTCCCACATCGTGGGCGGCGCGGTCGGCGAGGACTGCGTGGTGCTCTCGCCCGACCCGGCCTGGCGGCGCATCCTGACGGTGTTCGCGCGCGTGCCGCCCACCGGCGCCGCCGAGGCCTTCGTCGACCTCCTCCGTGCCGCCTGGCCGCCGGCCGGCGTGTCCGCGCCGACCGGACCGTACGAGACGTGCGGCGAGCCGGTGCCGGGCGCCCGCTGAGAGCTGCGGTCAGCCGTCCTCCTCGCCCGCCGCGTCGACCCGCTCCAGCAACGCCACCGGCAGCGCGTCGAACAGCTCCGCCACGCGCGCGTGCCCGGTGAACTTGCGCCCGGGCGCCAGCACGTCGGCCCACCGGCCCGGCGGCAGCGTCAGCCGCGTCTCCCGCCAGCCGCCCGCCTCCGCCAGCCGCAGCGACAGCCGGGTCACCGCCGTGAGCACCTCACCGGAACGGACGAACGCCGTGCAGTGGGCCGCCGCGGGCCCCTCGGCCGGCAGCGCCTCGTACGTCGCCGTGTCGCCGAAGGCGTCCGGCCGCCGCGCGCGCAGCGCCAGCGCCGCCCGCGTCACCGCCGCCTTCTCGCCCCCCTCGCCCGGAGGGAAGGAGACCGGCCGGCGGTTGTCCGGGTCCACCAGCGCCCGGTACTCGTTCTCCGTGCCCTGGTACAGGTCGGGCACGCCCGGCATGGTCAGGTGCACCAGGGCGGTGCCCAGCACGTTGGCCCGGATGTGCGGCTCCAGGGCGGCGCGCAGGGCGGCCACGTGCGCGCCGGGCGGCCCGCACGGACCCGCCGCGACGAACCGGTCCACCGCCTCCTCGTACGGCGGTTCCTGCTCCGTCCAGCTGGTGTACATCCCCGCTTCGCGCACGTGCTTCAGCATCGCCTGCCGCACCCGCCCGCCGTCCGCCGGCCCGAGCCCGAACACCGTCTGCCAGGCCGCCCACGCCAGCTGCGCGTCGGGCACGCCCTCACCGGTCCGGGTCACCTCGGCCAGGACGTCCGCCCACCGCCCGGGGCACTCGGTGAGCACGGCGAGCGCCGCGCGCACGTCGGCGCTGCGCTTGGTGTCGTGCGTCGAGACGACCGTCCCGGTCACCGGCCAGTCCCGCTGCACGCGCGCGCAGTACCCGTGGAACTCCTCCGGGGACACCGCGGGACTCCCCGGATTCCCGCCCACCTCGGTCGCCGACAGCAGCGGCACGTAGCGGTAGAACGCCGTGTCCTCCACCGACTTGGCGCGCAGCGCCGACGCGGTCTGCGCGAACCGGGTCCGCAGCTCCACGCGGTCGGGACCGTCCCCGGCCCGCCCCAGCACCAGGTCCCGGACCACGTCGACCGCGCCGGCCTCCTCCGGCACGACGAACGCGTGCCGCGCCTCGGCCGCCGCCTCCTCGGTGACCACCGAGGCCGCGTCCACCGACTCGTAGGGCCGGTAGACCTCCAGCCGCACCAGCAGCTCCTGCAACGCGGTGCGCAGCGCCCAGGGCGCCCGGTCGCGCAGCGCCGGGTCCGGCGCACCGGCGCACAGCCGGTGCGCCACCCGGGTGAGCCGGTCGCACTCGGTGGCCAGCTCGTGGGTGAGCACCTTGTACGCGGCCCGCCGCGCGGTCGCGTCCCAGTCCCCGCCCCGGTCCGTCTGCGGCGCCGCGAACCGCCGGTACTGCCCGAGCAGCTCCCCGTGTCCCGCCGGGTCCGTGAACAGCCCGTCGACGTGGCGCAGGGCGTCGTAGCCGGTGGTGCCCGCGACGGGCCAGGAGGCCGGCAGGTGCTCCCCGTCCGAGAGGATCTTCTCCACCACCGTCCAGCGTCCGCCGGTCGCCTCGTGCAGCCGCGCCAGGTAGGTGTCGGGGTCGGCGAGGCCGTCGGGGTGGTCGATGCGCAGCCCGTCGATGACGCCCTCGTGCAGCAGCCGCAGGATGGTGGCGTGCGTGGCCTCGAACACCTCCGGGTCCTCCACCCGCACCCCGATCAGCTCGGAGATGCTGAAGAACCGCCGGTAGTTCAGCTCCGTACGGGCCAGCCGCCACCACACCGGGCGGTACCACTGGGCGTCCAGCAGCTGCGGCAGCGGCAGCTCGGCGGTGCCCTCGCGCAGCGGGAAGCGGTGGTCGAAGTAGCGCAGCTCGTCGCCGTCGACGCGCAGCTCGCCGAGCACGTCGCCGAGTGGCCCGCCGAGCACCGGGAGCAGCACCTGCCCGCCCTGCGCCTCCCAGTCGATGTCGAACCACCGCGCGTACGGCGACTTCGGCCCCTCCCGCAGCACCTCCCACAGGGCGTGGTTGTGCCGGGGCGACATCGCCATGTGGTTCGGCACGATGTCCACCACCAGCCCCAGACCGTGCTCCCGCGCGGTGCGCGCCAGGGCCCGCAGCCCCTCCTCGCCGCCCAGCTCTCCGCGCACGCGCGCGTGGTCCACGACGTCGTAGCCGTGCGGCGAGCCCGGGACGGCCTCCAGCACGGGGGAGAGGTGCAGGTGCGAGACGCCGAGCGAGGCCAGGTACGGCACGGCCGCCGCGGCGGCCGCGAAGGGGAACTCGGGTTGCAGTTGCAGCCGGTACGTGGCAGTGGGTGCCGCCGGGGCGGGGCGCTCAGGTGTCATGGAGCGTACGTACCCGCCCCGCCGCCTTTCGTGTCATCGGCTCCGCCGTGGGGGGTGACGGGGGGGCGCCGCCCCCCCACGGCGTCCCGGACCGGCCGCCCGCTTCCGGGGCGGGCCCGGTGAGCTGTCCGGGCTCTGTCAGACGGGCCGCTGCAGCACCGTCAGGCTCCGGTCCACCAGGGTGAGCCGGTCGCCGGCCCGCACCTTCCGGCCGGTGCCCGGCGGCACCCCGTCGGGGACGGCGGTGTCCACCACCACCTGCCACTGACGGCCGTGGTCGACCGGCAGGACGAACTCCAGCGGCTTCGGCGAGGCGTTGAACATCAGCAGGAACGAGTCGTCGGTGATGCGCTCCCCGCGGGCGCCCGGCTCGGAGATCGCGTTGCCGTTGAGGAACACCGTCAGCGCCGAGGCCCGCGCCGAGTTCCAGTCCCGCTGGGTCATCTCCCGGCCCTCGGGGGTGAACCAGGCGATGTCCGACAGCTCGTCGTGGGTGCCCTCCACGGGCCGCCCGTGGAAGAAGCGCCGCCTGCGGAAGACCGGATGGTCCTTGCGCAGCCACACCATCGCGCGCGTGAAGTCCAGCAGCTGCCGCGCGCCGTCGTCCTCGCCGTCCGGCCACCGCACCCAGGACAGCTCGTTGTCCTGGCAGTAGGCGTTGTTGTTGCCCCGCTGGGTGCGGGCGAACTCGTCACCGTGGCTGATCATCGGCACGCCCTGGGACAGCAGCAGCGTGGCGATGAAGTTCCGCATCTGGCGGGCCCGGAGCCGGAGCACCTCCGGGTCGTCGGTGTCGCCCTCGGCCCCGCAGTTCCAGGACCGGTTGTGGCTCTCGCCGTCCCGGTTGTCCTCACCGTTGGCCGCGTTGTGCTTGTCGTTGTAGGACACCAGGTCGTGCAGGGTGAAGCCGTCGTGGCAGGTGACGAAGTTGATCGAGGCCAGCGGACGGCGGCCGTCGTCCTGGTAGAGGTCGGAGGACCCGGTCAGCCGGGAGGCGAACTCCGCCAGTGTGCGCTGCTCGCCCCGCCACAGGTCCCGCACCGTGTCCCGGTACTTGCCGTTCCACTCGGTCCACAGCGGCGGGAAGTTGCCCACCTGGTAGCCGCCCTCGCCCACGTCCCACGGCTCGGCGATCAGCTTGACCTGGGACACCACGGGGTCCTGCTGCACCAGGTCGAAGAACGACGACAGCCGGTCCACCTCGTGGAACTGCCGCGCCAGGGTCGCCGCGAGGTCGAAGCGGAACCCGTCGACGTGCATCTCGGTCACCCAGTAACGCAGCGAGTCCATGATCATCTGGAGCACGTGCGGGGACCGCATCAGCAGCGAGTTCCCGGTCCCCGTGGTGTCCATGTAGTACCGGGGGTCGTCGGTAAGCCGGTAGTACGACGGGTTGTCGAGGCCCTTCAAGGACAGCGTCGGACCCAGGTGGTTGCCCTCGGCGGTGTGGTTGTAGACCACGTCGAGGATCACCTCGATCCCGGCCTCGTGCAGCGCCTTGACGGCGGACTTGAACTCCAGCACCTGCTGGCCCCGGTCGCCCCAGGAGGCGTAGGCGTTGTGCGGGGCGAAGAAGCCGATCGTGTTGTAGCCCCAGTAGTTGTTCAGGCCCATGTCCACCAGCCGGTGGTCATTGACGAACTGGTGTACGGGCATCAGCTCCAGCGCGGTCACCCCCAGCTCGGTGAGGTGCTCGATGAGCGCCGGGTGCGCGAGCCCCGCGTAGGTGCCGCGCAACTCCTCGGGGAGCCCCGGGTGCCGCATCGTCAGGCCCTTGACGTGGGCCTCGTAGATCACCGTGTGGTGGTACTCCGTCCGGGGGCGGCGGTCGTCGCCCCAGTCGAAGTACGGGTTCACCACGACCGACGTCATCGTGTGCGGGGCGGAGTCCAGGTCGTTGCGCCGTTCGGGGTCGTCGAAGTGGTAGCCGTACACCTCCTCACCCCACTGGATCGAACCGCTGATCGCACGCGCGTACGGATCCAGCAGCAGCTTGGCGCTGTTGCAGCGCAGCCCGCGCTCCGGGGCGTAGGGGCCGTGCACGCGGTAGCCGTACCGCTGCCCCGGCATCACGCCCGGGACGTACGCGTGCCGTACGAACGCGTCGCTCTCCCGCAGCTCGATCGCCGTCTCCGAGCCGTCGTCGTGCAGCAGACACAGCTCTACTCGGTCGGCGGCCTCCGTGAAGACCGCGAAGTTGGTGCCGGCGCCGTCGTACGTGGCACCGAGTGGATATGCCTCTCCAGGCCAGACCTGCATGGATACGACTCTTTCAGGTGAGGAGCGCCGGTGGGGACGCCTTGACTCCGAGTCTTACCGGAAAGTGGGGGTGACCACCTACGACTTGTGCCCGGCCACCGGGTGACCCGTGGGTCACGCGGCGAACAGAGGATCGTTTCCCGCTGCCCCGCGCGGTGCCCACCGCCGCGTGCCGCCCGCCCCACCACTATGAATCCGCTCACTGCGCGGCGGACCGTGATCGGAACGGGCCGGGGGAAACGGGTAGTTGGGCAACGAGGCTGTGCATCAGGCTGCGTCGCGGACCGCTCCCGGAGTACTCTTCCTTGATCGTTGAGCCGGGGAGTGCCCGGGGGAGCGGAAGGCGGTGCGCGGGTGGGCTCGGGAGGGCTGGAGCTGCCCCCTGGTGACGAGGGTCACGAGGGGAACTCCGCGGACGTCCCGCCCGGTGCGGTGTCCCTGGCGCGGCCCATGAACGCGGGCGCGATCGGCCCGGAGCTGGACTGGGACGCCGACGCCTGGCACGAGGTGCGCACCCGCGCCCAGCGGGCCGGCCGGGCCTACATCTGGCTGAATCTGGTCGAACAGCGGCTGCGTGCGGTGGTCGCCGCCGTGCTGCGGCCGGTGTACGAACCGGTGCACGGCGACGACTGGGTGGTCGCCGCCGCCGGGCCGGCCGGGCAGGAGTGGGTGCAGCGGGCGGTCGCCGTCCGCGAGGTCAGCCGCCGCAAGGGCTACCTGCTCGACCCGGCCGACGACAACGTCCTCAGCTTCCTCACCCTGCCCCAGCTGCGCGAGCTGATGGTGCAGCACTGGCCCTGCTTCGAGCCGTACGTCGACGAGCGCCGGGACGTGGAGCTGGCGCTGGACGAGCTGGAGGTCACCCGCAACGTCGTCTCCCGCAACCGCGCGCTGTCCGAGGCGGTGCTGAACCAGGCCGAGCGGGCCTCCGCCCGGCTGCTGGAGGTCCTCGGCTCCGGCACCGACGTGCCCTCCGCCCGCCGGCTGCCCGTCGACGCGGTCGAGGACCTGGTCGGCGACCGGTACGCCGACGTGGTCGCCGTGCATCCGGACCGGGTCCGGCTGCTGCGCCAGTTCCCGGCCGAGGACATCTTCGGCGGGGCCCGTCGCCTCGACGCCATCGGCATCGGCCTGAACCTGCTCGTGCAGAACTTCTCCGGGCGCCGGCTGGTCCGCCTGGCCGAGGCCGGCAGCCGGGTCCGGCTGCTGTTCCTGAATCCCGCCTCCAGCGCGGTCAAGCGGCGCGAGCGCGAACTGGGCATCAAGCGGGGTGAGCTGAGCCGGGCCGTGGAGACGAACATCCTGCACATGCGCCGGGTGCGGTCCCGGCTGCGCGATCCGGGCGCCTTCGAGATCCAGGTCTTCGACGAGACGCCCCGCTTCACCGCCTACCTGGTCGACGGGGACGGCGCCGACGGCATCGCGGTCGTGCAGTCGTACCTGCGCCGCACGCGGGGGATGGAGGCGCCGGTGTTCGTCCTGCGGAACGGGCGGAACACCGGGAAGGTCGTCAAGGCGGACCAGGTCGACGAAGTGGGGCTCTTCCCCACCTACCGGGAGGAGTTCGAGCTGATGTGGGCGGATTCGCGGCCCGTGTCGTGACGGGCCGGCGGCCCGGCTGCGGTGACGGTCGGCGGGCCGCGGCGCCGGGCGCGAGCGGAACGCGGCCCCCTGATTGTCAGTGGCGCGTGCGAGGGTGGAGGCCACTGGGGGAACGCACCACGGAGAAGGGGGGCAGCCCATGGACTGGCACCGGGAGCCGCTGATCGGCTTCGACCTGGAGACGACGGGGACCGATCCGCGCGAGGCGCGCATCGTCACGGGGGCCGTCATAGAGGTCAGGGGCGGGGAGCCGACGGGGCACCGGGAATGGCTGGCCGACCCCGGAGTGGAGATCCCGGCGGACGCGGTGGCGGTCCACGGCATCAGCACCGAGCGCGCGGTGGCCGAGGGCCGCCCGGCCGACCAGGTCGCCGACGCCATCGCCGGCGTCCTGGTGACGTACTGGCGGTCGGGCGTCCCGGTGGTCGCCTACAACGCCGCCTTCGACCTCACCCTGCTCTCCGCCGAACTGCGGCGGTACGGACTGCCGTCCCTGCGCGAGCGCCTGGGCGGACTGGACCCCGCCCCGGTCATCGACCCCTACGCCATCGACCGCTTCGTCGACCGCTACCGCCGCGGCAAGCGCAATCTGGAGGCCGTCTGCGCGGAATACGGCGTGCCGCTGGACGCCGCCCACGACGCCTCCGCCGACGCGCTCGCGGCGGCCCGGCTGGCCTGCGCGATAGCCGGCCGCCATGCCAAGGTCGCCGCCCTCGGCCCGGCGGAGCTGCACCGCCGGCAGATCGAGTGGTGCGCCGCGTGGGCGGCGGACTTCCAGGAGTTCCTGCGCCGCAAGGGCGACGCCACGGCCGTCGTGGACGGCGCCTGGCCGCTGCGGGAGCCAGCCGGCGAAACGGTGTGAGCGGGCGCCCGGGGCCCGTGCTTGCGGGACCCGTGCTTGCGGGGCCGGTGCTTTCCGGCTCCCGGTGGGCCCGGGCGCCCTCGCGCGCGGCGCCTTCGCGCCCGGCGTCCTGGCACCCGACGCCTTAGAACGGATGCCACCGCACCGTCGGATCGCCGTCCCGCAGCGACGCCACCCTGCGCCGGAACTCGGCCAGCGCCTTCGGGTTGCCCGGGGCGTGCTGGGCGACCCAGGCGCAGCTGGCCGTCTCGCGGGCGCCGCGCAGCACCGCACAGCCCGCCCACTCGCGCACGTCCCAGCCGTACGTCTCGGTGAACGCGGCGTACGCCTCGGCCGGGAGTCCGTACCGGTCCCGGGAGAGCGCCATGACCACCAGGTCGTGCTCGCGCAGGTCCGAGGAGAAGGTCTCCAGATCCACCAGGACCGGGCCACCGGGGCCGACATGCACATTGCGGGGGAGCGCGTCGCCGTGGACCGGGCCCGGCGGCAGGTGCGGAGTGAGCGCGGCGGCGGCCGAGGCGAAGCCGTCGCGGCGCTCGCGCAGATAGGCGGCGTCCGCCGGGTCGATCGCGTCGCCCGCGAGCCGCAGCCACCGTTCCACCCCGCCCAGCAGCTCGCGGCGCGGCAGGTGGAAGGAGGGGGAGGGCAGCGCGTGCACGAGCCGCAGCAGTCCGGCCAGGTCCCGGGGCTCGGCGGGCCGTACAGGATCGGGCAGCCGGTGCCACACGGTCACCGGGTGCCCTTCGACGAGCAGTGCCCTCGGTTCCGCCGCCCGTACGGCCGGTACGCCCGCCTGCGCCAGCCACGCCGCGACGTCCAGTTCCCGACGCGCCCGGTCGAGCAGCTCCGCGTCGCGGCCCACCTTGGCCACCAGGTCACCGGCGGCGAACACGGCGTTCTCGCCCAGGGAGAGCAGCCGCGCGCCCCGGGCCGGGCCGGGCAGCACTCCCGCCGCGGCCAGTACGTCCCGCGCCCGTGCCTCATCCATCGTCCGCCTCCACCTTCGCCTTCGCAGTAGCCGTGTCCGCGTTCGTGTCCGTCTGTCGTCCGGCGAGTGCCCGACATCCGTCGGTCAGTGTCGCATTCGCACTGGTGTGACCGTGTGCACGGTGCCCCGACGAGGCCCGGAGCCCGCGAACGACCCAAGAGGGACGGCGACTTCGTACCGGCCCGGCACCCGCGCCGAGGACCCGGTGAGAACCGGTTGTGCGCCGCCGCGGCGGGCACCCGCCACTCCTCCTCGAAGCCGGAGCCGGGAAGGGCGCGTTGACCGAGCCGCTCGCCCGCCGCTCCCGGGAGCTGCTGGCCTACGAGATCGGCCCGCGGCTCGCGACCGCCCTGTGCACCCGGTTCGCACGCACCCCGCACGTCCGCGTGATCGCCGGCGACTTCCTCGCCGCACGCCCTCCGCGCGCCCCCTTCTCGGTCGCCGGGAACGTGCTCTCTCCCGCACCGCGGACGTCGTCGACTGGCACCTCGACGCCCCCGCCCTCACCGCGGCCACCCTCATCACCCAGCTCGAATACGTGCGCAAGCGCACGGGTGGCTACGGCCGCTGGACCCTGCTGACGGTCCGGACCTGGCCGCGCTACGAGTGGCGGCCAGCCGGCCGGGTCGGCCGGCACGGCTTCCGGTCCGCGCCCCGCGTCGACGTGGGGATCGTGCGCATCGAACGGCGCCGCACCCCGCTGTTGGACGCCGCCGCCCACCGAGGTCGGCGGGACCTGGTCGGGCCGGGCTTCTCCGGTGCCGGCGGCTCGCTGCACGCCTCACTGCGACGGGCCCACCCCAGGCGCCGGGTCGACGCCGCGTTCCGGGCCGCGCGCCTCGACCCCGGGGTGCTCGTCGGCGAGGTGGCGCCGGACCGGTGGCTGCGGCTGTACGAGGAGCTGTCCGCATGACGCGACCGAGGCCACGGAAAACACATTGCACGAGACGTCTCGTCTCGCATACAGTCCCGATATGACCACTCCCGCGCACATCGCCATGTTCTCCATCGCCGCACACGGCCACGTGAACCCCAGCCTGGAGGTGATCCGCGAACTCGTCGCGCGGGGGCACCGAGTGACCTACGCGATCCCGCCGCTCTTCGCCGACAAGGTCGCCGAGACCGGTGCCGAGCCCAAGCTCTGGAACTCCACCCTGCCCGGCCCCGACGCCGACCCCGAGGTCTGGGGGAGCACGCTCCTGGACAACGTCGAGCCGTTCCTCGACGACGCGATCCAGGCCCTGCCGCAGCAGGTGGAGGCGTACGAAGGGGACGAGCCGGACCTCGTCCTCCACGACATCGCGTCATACCAGGCCCGCATCCTCGCCCACCGCTGGGGCGTGCCCGCGATCTCCCTCTCGCCGTGCATGGTCGCCTGGGAAGGCTATGAGCAGGAGGTCGCCGAGCCGATGTGGGAGGAACCGAAGAAGACCGAACGCGGCCGGGCCTACTACGCCCGCTTCCAGGCCTGGCTGGAGGAGAACGGCATCACCCGGCACCCCGACCTGTTCGCCGGCCGCCCGGACCGCTCCATCGTCCTGATCCCGAAGGCGCTCCAGCCGAACACCGACCGGGTCGACGAGACCGTGTACTCCTTCGTCGGCGCCTGCCAGGGCGACCGCAGCGCCGAGGGCGACTGGCAGCGGCCCGCCGGGGCGGAGAAGGTCGTGCTGGTCTCCCTGGGCTCGTCCTTCACCAAGCAGCCCGGCTTCTACCGGGAGTGCCTCAAGGCCTTCGGCGACCTGCCCGGCTGGCACCTGGTGCTCCAGATCGGCCGCCACGTCGACCGCGCGGAGCTGGGGGACGTACCGGCGAACGTGGAGGTGCGGTCCTGGGTGCCGCAGCTGGCGGTCCTCAAGGAGGCCGACCTGTTCGTCACCCACGCGGGCGCGGGCGGCAGCCAGGAGGGCCTGGCCACCGCGACGCCGATGATCGCCGTACCGCAGGCCGTGGACCAGTTCGGCAACGCCGACATGCTCCAGGGCCTCGGCGTCGCCCGGCACCTGCCCACCGAGGAAGCCACGGCGCAGGCGCTGCGCGAGGCCGCGCTCGCGCTGGTCGACGACCCGGAGGCGGCCCGCCGGCTGAAGGAGATCCAGGCGCAGATGGCCCAGGAGGGCGGCACCCGCCGCGCGGCCGACCTCATCGAGGCCGAACTGACCGCGGCCCGCGGGGCCTGAGGCGCACGGCTCGACCGGGCCGCGCGAGGCGCCCGAAGTGACCGCCCGCTCGCGGAAGCCGGCGAGTGCCGCCTTCACCTCGGGCGCGTTGATGTCGTCGGCCTTCACCACCACCTCGGCCGGCTCCGAACCGCCCGGGAAGGCCTCGTTGACCCGGTTGTAGGTCTGCACGATCGGCAGCGAGTCGCCGAACTCCTGGTCCAGCGTGCGGTTCTGCGTCTTCATGCCGACCGCGGGCGCCGCGACGGCCAGCAGCGCACCGGTGGCCACCACCGCGGAGAGCACCGGCCGGGCGAGCACCCGCCCCAGTACGGCCGTCCAGAACCGGCTGCCCTCGTTGCCGGCGGGGCGCTGCCGCCGGCGCAGGAACGGGATGCGGCCCTTCTCCACCCGCTCGCCCAGCAGGGACAGCAGCGCCGGCAGCACCGTCACCGAGCCGGCCATGGCCACCGCGACCACCATCAGCGAGGCCAGGCCCATCGCCTCGAACTCGGCGATGCCGGTGAACAGCATGCCCGCCATCGCCACTCGGGGTCCGTGGCCGTGAGGGCGCCGTCCTTCGCCTGGATCAGGACGGTCTCACCGGCCGGCTCGTCGACCGGCCTCCTCGATGATCCGGGCGGCGGTGTTCGTCTCGCCCGGGAGCTGGTCGCTGTCCTTGACGTCGACCCGGCCCGCCGCCGAGCCGAGCCCCGTCGCCAGGACGACGAACAGCACCCAGATGCCCACGGCAGCCCATCGGTGCCGGGCGCTCCAGCCGCCGGCCCGGGCGGCCAGTCCCCGCACCCTCGTATCTCCGTTCCCCATGACGGGCTTGCCCCCTCGTGAGCGGTGGCAGCCCCCTGCCGCCACCTTCCGCTTCGAAGGTATGGGCGGAGTAGGACCGTCACGTCGTGCTGCCCGGTGAAGAGCCGCCTCCGCGCCTCATCCACCGGGACGCCGCCGTCTCACCGCTGGGGAGGACCAGGGGCACATCTACCCGGTCACGTAAGGGCCGTTGGTCAGGGTGAGCGGTCGCGGACCGCGCGGGGGGCCGCGCCGTTCCGCAATGTTGTTGAATAAGTCACAGCCGCGTGTAGCAGTTGCTCCACGTCCCCCGCATCGGTCAGAGTTTCGCGCAGTCCGCCGGTGCGGACGCGGCCGTCGTGCCCACCCCCACGGGGCATGACGGCCGCATTATGGTGTGCCCATGGCGACGACGTATGCGGCGCTGCTGCGCGGAATCAACGTGGGCGGCAGCAAGAAGATCCCGATGGCCGACCTGCGCGCCCTCGTGGCGGAGCTGGGGCACAGCGGCGTACGCACCCATCTGCAGAGCGGGCAGGCCGTGTTCACCGCAGGCCACGGGGACGAGGAGTCCCTCGCCGCCGAACTGGCCGCCGCGATCGAGCAGCGTTTCGGCTTCGCCGTCGACGTGATCGTGCGCGACCACGCCTATCTCAAGGCGGTCGCCGACGCGTGCCCGTTCCCGGCCGCCGACCTGGAGCCCAAGCAGTTGCACGTCACCTACTTCTCCACGCCGGTCGGCGAGGAGCGATTCGCGGAGATCGACCGAACGGCCTGCCTCCCCGAGGAGTTCCGCCTCGGCGACCGCGCCCTGTACCTGTACGCGCCGTACGGGCTGGGCCGCTCCAGACTCGCCGAGCACCTCGCCAAGCCCCGCATCACCAAGGGCACGATCGCCACCACCCGCAACTGGAACACCGTCGTCAAGCTCGTGGAACTCACCGCACCGGCGGAAGGCTGATCCGCCGCACGCCCGGACGGAACGTGTACGAGGTGGTCCCGCGATCCCGCCCGGCGCGGTCGGCCGCGGCCCTCCCCGCACGTCCCCCGCCGGTGCGATCGCCCCCGGGTCAGGCGGCCCCGGCCGCCACCGGCAGCGGCGTGCGTGCCGCGTCGTACCGCTCCAGCAGCACCCGCGCCACCTCGGGCGCCGGGCCGAGGACGTCCGCGAGCACGTCCGCCCGGGCCGCGCCGCGCGCGATGCGGTCCGGCAGGAAGCCGGGGGCCAGCACGTACGGGGCGACGGCGACACGCTCGCAGCCCAGCTCGCGCAGTTCGCGCACCGCCTGCTCCGTGCGGGGAAGGGATGCGGAGGCGAACGCAGGCCGCACGGCGCACCAACCGGTGTGCCGCCACTCCCGCGCGATTTCTGCGATCACTGCGATCGCCTCCGGGTCGGTGGACCCCGCCGAGGCCAGCACGACCCCGGTCGAGGACTTGTCGGCGGGCGTGAGACCCGCCTCGTACAGCCGCCGCTCCAGCGCCGACAGCAGCAGTGGGGAGGGGCCGAGGACCTCCGCCTGCCGGATCCGCAGCCGCGGCGGCGCGTCCGCGAGGACCGCCGGGATGTCGGCCTTGGCGTGGAAGGCGCGGGTCAGCAGCAGCGGCAGCGCCACGACGTCGCGCACCCCTTCCGTCGCCAGGGACTCCAGCACTCCCGGCACGGACGGCACGTTGAAGTCCAGGAAGCCGGTCTCCACCCGCAGGTCCGGGCGCAGCGAACGGACCCTGCGCACCAGGGCGTGCACGGTCGCGGCGTGCCGCGGGTCGCGGCTGCCGTGGGCGATGACCAGAAGGACGGGGCGGACCGGACGGTGCATGGGCGGCTCAGCTCCTCACCAGCAGCCCGCGGCTGCGCAGCACCCACCGCTCCAGCGGGCTGAAGATCAGCAGGTCGATGGCGATGCCGACGACGAGGATGAGCAGGATGGCCTCGAAGACCATGGCCATGTCGCTGGCGTTGCGGCCGTTCTCCAGCAGCTGGCCGAGTCCGATGCCGAGGTCGGGGAAGGAGGCGATGATCTCGGCGGCCATCAGCGACCGCCAGGAGAACGCCCAGCCCTGCTTGAGCCCCGCCACATAGCCGGGCAGCGCGGCGGGCAACACGATGTGCCAGGTGCCCTTCAGGCCCGTGGCGCCGAGGGTGCGGCCCGCGCGCAGGAACAGCGGGGGCACCTGGTCGACGCCGGAGACCAGGCCGTTGGCGATGGACGGCACCGCGCCGAGCAGGATGACGGCGTACATCATCTGGTTGTTCAGGCCCAGCCAGATCACCGCGGGCGGCACCCAGGCCACCGACGGCAGCGACTGCAGGCCGGACAGGATCGGGCCGATCGCCGCCCGTACGAACTTCACCCGGGCCACCAGCAGGCCCAGCGGTGTGCCGATCAGCAGGGCGAAGCAGAAGCCGAGCAGGCCGCGTGAGACGGATGTCCAGATGTAGCCGAGCAGCTCGCCCTGGAGCCAGGCGTCCCGCAGCACGTTCCACACGTCGGCGGGGGCGGGCAGCTTGGTCGGGTCGTCGACGATCCGGAAGGAGACCAGTGCCTGCCACACCGCGAGGACCAGGGTGACGGCGACGACCGGCGGCAGGATCTTCTCGGTGAAGGTCTGCCGGAGGGGCTTGCGGCCCTTGTGCACCGTCTCCAGTGCGTCCAGGCCGGCTTCCAGACCGGCCAGGTCGTTGCCGCCGTCCTTGACGGAGGTGTCAGTGCTGGCCATGGCGGCGGATCTCCCCACGCAGTTCTTCGGTGATCTCGACGGACAGCTCCGCCACGGCCGTGTCCTCGATCCGGCGCGGATGCGGGATGCCGACCGTCCACTCGCGGGCGATGCGCCCGGGGCGGGAGGACAGCAGCACCACGCGCTCGGCGAGCCGGACGGCCTCGCGCACGTTGTGCGTGACGAACAGGACGGACAGCTGCGTCTCCCGCCAGATCCGGGTCAGCTCGTCGTGCAGCACGTCCCGGGTGATCGCGTCCAGGGCGGCGAACGGCTCGTCCATGAGCAGCAGCCGGCTCTCCTGCGCCAGTGCGCGGGCCATCGCGACCCGCTGGCGCATGCCGCCCGACAGCTCGTGCACCCGCTTGCCGTGGGCGCCCGTGAGCCGGACCAGCTCCAGCAGCTCCTCGGCCCGGCCGCGTCGCTCGGACTTGGGCACGCCGCGCAGCTTCAGGGCCAGTTCGATGTTCTTGCCGGCGCTCAGCCAGGGGAAGAGCGCGTGCTCCTGGAACATCAGGGCGGGCCGCCCGTCCGTCGTGATCGTGCCGGCGCTGGGCCTGTCCAGGCCCGCCACCAGGTTCAGCAGCGTGGACTTGCCGCAGCCGGAGGCGCCGAGGAGGGTGACGAACTCGCCGGGCGCGACATCGAGGCTGATGTCGTCCAGCACGAGCTGCCCTCCGGCGGGGCCGGCGAAGGACTTCGAGACGTGCTCGATCCGGGCGGCCGGCGCGGCCGTCCCGGCGGCGTCTGCGGCCTTGGCGAGGGTCGTGGTCGTGGCCATGGTCGTCACCTCCTGGTCAGTGGTCGTGATCCGGGCCTACTGGACGCCGAGCCCGGCGTCGTCGACCGTGGGCTCGCCCTCGGCCTGGAGGACCTTGTTGAGAAGCGTGAGGTCGTAGATGCCCTTGAGGTCGGGCTTCTTCAGCAGACCGGCGGTGACGGCGTGCTCCGCCTGGGCGGCGAGGGTGGCGGCCAGCGGGTCGTCGGTGAGCCGGATCGACTTCCACGCCGGGTCCAGGACGTCGGCGGGCAGCGCCTTGCCGGCGTCGATCTCGATCTGCTCGTTGGCGGCGGCCTTGGCCTCGTCCGGGTTCGCCTTGATCCACCGGTTGGTCTCGACGGACGCCCTGAGCACGGCCTCGACCGCCTTCGGGTGCTCCTCGAGGAACTTCTGCGACACGATGATGTTCGTGGTGACGAACTTCTGCTCCGGCCACAGCGACGCCTCCTCCAGCAGCACCTTGCCGCCCTCCGCGACCATCTGGGACGCGGTCGGCTCCGGCACCCAGGCGCCGTCCAGGGCACCGGACCGGAAGGCGTTCGGGGTGACCTTGTTGTCGCTGCGGACGAGTGTGACGTCGCCCTTGCCGGTCATCGGGTCGATCCGCCAGCCCTGCTCGGCGGCCCAGGCGAGGAAGGCCACGTCCTGGGTGTTGCCCAGCTGCGGGGTGGCGATCCGCTTGCCCTTCACGTCCGCGACCGACTTGATCCTCTCCGGGTCGACGACCAGCTTCACGCCGCCGGACGCCGAACCGCCGATGATCCGCAGGTTCCTGCCGTCCGCCTTGGTGTAGCCGTTGACCGCCGGAGAGGGGCCGATCCAGCCGATGTCGATGGAGCCGGAGTTCAGCGCCTCGATCTCGGAGGGGCCGGCGTTGAACACCGCGTACTTCGCCTCGGTGGCGCCCAGCGCCTTCTGGAAGAACCCCTTGCGGTTGGCGACCAGCGCGGTGGCGTGCGTGACGTTGGCGAAGTAGCCGATCGTCACGGAGTCCAGACCGTCGGTCTTCTCCGCACCGGGAGCGATCTTCGCCGCGCCCTTGTCCTTCGCCTGGGACCCGTAACCGCAGCCGGCGAGGACCAGCAGCGGCAGGGCGACCAGGGCCGCGAGGGTGCGGCGCAGGGCGGTGGTGGCAGGCACGGGAGGTGTTCCTCTCGTCGGCCCGGCGGTCACGGTCTGCCGAGTGCGTCGTGTACGTCGGTCAGACCGTGGCCGGGAGATCGGCGGGTTTTCGGCGGTGGGGGAGGCGGAGCCGCGGGTGTCCGCGGGTCACCGGCCGCATCGCGCCATTCCGCCCTGGCCGCTGCCGAGGGCGCCGCTGCCGACCCGGCCGCCCTCCTTGGCGAACGTCGAGTAGAAGTCCGGGGAACCCATGCTCAGAAGTCCCAGCCGTCTTCGTCGGCCTCGTTCTTGACCGGTTCCGGGGCGGCGAAGGACTCGCCGACCATGCCGGCGGTCAGTGTGGTGCCGTCGCTGGGGTCGATCAGGATGAAGGAGCCCGTGCGCCGGGAGTCGGCGTAGGCGTCCAGCGGCAGCGGCTCGGCGGTGCGGATCTTGACGCGGCCGATGTCGTTGGCGGTCAGGTGCCCCGGGTGCGGGTGCAGGGACAGGTCGGCGAGCGTGAGCCGGGACGGGATGTCCTTGACGATCGCCTTCACCGTGCGGGTGCCGTGCTTGAGCAGCACCCGGTGGCCGATGGTCAGCTGCTGGTCGGCGACGTGGCAGACGGTGGCCTCGACGTCCTGCGTGGTGGCCGGGGCGTCCTTGCTGGGCACGATCAGGTCGCCGCGGGAGACGTCGATGTCGTCTTCCAGCAGCAGGGTGACCGACTGCGGGGTCCAGGCCACGTCGACCGGCTCGCCGAGCAGGTCGATGCCGGTGACCTTCGTCGTGCGGCCCGAGGGCAGGACGGTGACCGAGTCGCCGACGCGGAAGGAACCGGCGGCGATCTGCCCGGCGTAGCCCCGGTAGTCGGGGTGCTCGGCGGTCTGCGGCCGGATCACGTACTGCACGGGCAGCCGGGCGTGGCAGTGCGCCAGGTCGTGGCTGACCGGGACGGTCTCCAGGTGCTCCAGGACGGTCGGGCCGCCGTACCAGTCCATGTGCGCGGACGGCTCCACGACGTTGTCGCCGACCAGCGCCGAGATCGGGATCGCGGTGACCTCGGGGACGCCCAGCTCGGTGGCGTACGCCGTGAACTCCTCGGCGATGGCGGCGAAGACCCGCTCCTCGTACCCGACCAGGTCCATCTTGTTGACGGCGAGCACGGCGTGCGGCACCCGCAGCAGGGCGGCGATCGCGGCGTGCCGCCGGGTCTGCTCGACGACGCCGTTGCGGGCGTCGACCAGGACCACCGTCAGCTCGGCCGTGGAAGCGCCGGTGACCATGTTCCGGGTGTACTGCACGTGGCCCGGGGTGTCGGCCAGGATGAACCGGCGGCGCGGGGTGGCGAAGTAACGGTACGCCACGTCGATGGTGATGCCCTGCTCGCGCTCGGCCCGCAGGCCGTCGGTGAGCAGCGCGAGGTCCGGGGCCTCCTGGCCGCGGCCGGCCGAGGCCCGCTCCACGGCCTCCAGCTGGTCGACGAGGACCGACTTGGAGTCGTGCAGCAGCCGGCCGACCAGGGTGGACTTGCCGTCGTCGACGGAGCCCGCGGTGGCGAACCGCAGCAGGGTGGTCGCCGACAACTGCTCGACCGACAGCGGCTCGGTGGGATCGGTGGTGCTGGTCATGGCTAGAAGTACCCCTCGCGCTTGCGGTCTTCCATCGCGGCCTCGGAGAGCTTGTCGTCGGCACGCGTGGCGCCGCGCTCGGTGAGCCGGGAGGCGGCGATCTCGGCGATCACCTTCTCGATGGTGTCGGCGTCGGAGTCGACCGCGCCGGTGCAGGACATGTCGCCGACGGTGCGGTAGCGGACCTGCCGCTTCTCCACCGGCTCGTCGTCCCTGGGCCCGCCCCACTCGCCGGCGGTCAGCCACATGCCGCCCCGGGCGAACACCTCACGCTCGTGGGCGTAGTAGATCGCGGGCAGCTCGATGCCCTCCCGGGCGATGTACTGCCACACGTCCAGCTCGGTCCAGTTGGACAGCGGGAAGACGCGGACGTGCTCGCCGGGGGAGTGGCGGCCGTTGTAGAGGTTCCACAGCTCGGGGCGCTGGCGGCGCGGGTCCCACTGGGAGAACTCGTCGCGCAGCGAGAACACCCGTTCCTTGGCGCGGGCCTTCTCCTCGTCCCGGCGCCCGCCGCCGAAGACCGCGTCGAACCTCTCCGCCTGGATCTTCTCGGTCAGCGGCAGCGTCTGGAGCGGGTTGCGGGTGCCGTCGGGGCGCTCCTTGAGCACCCCGCGGTCGATGTAGTCCTGCACGGAGGCGACGTGCAGCCGCAGCCCGTGCTCGGCGACCGTGCGGTCGCGGTAGTCGAGGACCTCGGGGAAGTTGTGCCCGGTGTCCACGTGCAGCAGCGCGAACGGGACCGGCGCGGGAGCGAACGCCTTCAGCGCCAGGTGCAGCATGACGATGGAGTCCTTGCCGCCGGAGAACAGGATCACCGGCCGCTCGAACTCGCCCGCCACCTCGCGGAAGATGTGCACCGCCTCCGACTCCAGCGCGTCGAGGTGGGAGAGGGCGTACGGGCTGTCGGTCTCCTCGGTGACGGTCGCGACGGTCGTCGTCATGCTGCAACCCTTTCGTTCGCTTCTCCGCCCGCGCGGCGCAGAGGTGCGGCTTTCGTCGTCGACAGCGGCTGGGTGGCCGCGCGTGCGTCGCTCACAGGAGTCCCCTTTCGCTCAGCAGGGCGTACACCGCCGCGGCGGACTCCTGGACGGTCTGGTTCTGCGACTCGATGCGCAGGTCGGGTGCCACGGGCTCCTCGTAGGGGTCGTCGACGCCGGTGAGCCCGGTCAGTTCGCCCGCGGCCTGCTTGGCGTACAGGCCCTTCACGTCCCGTACGGAGCACACCTCCACCGGCGTCGCCACGTGCACCTCGACGTACGCCGTGCCGTTCGCCTCGTGCCGCTTGCGCACCGCGTCGCGGCTGTCGGCGTACGGCGCGATCACCGGGACCAGCGCCGTGACGCCGTTGCGGGCGAGCAACTCGGCGACGAAGCCGATGCGCTGCACGTTGATGTGCCGGTCCTCGCGGGAGAAGCCGAGGCCCGCCGAGAGGAACTCGCGGATCTCGTCGCCGTCGAGCACCTCGACGCGCCGGCCCTCGGCACGCAGCCGGCCGGCCAGTTCGTGGGCGATGGTGGTCTTGCCGGCGCTGGGCAGTCCCGTGAGCCAGACGGTGGCTCCGCTCGTCACGTCGTTCTCCTGGGTGTGGGATGCGGTCTGGGAAGCGGTCCGGGCGGGGGCGGGCAAGGAGGATCGGGAAGTCGTCGTCATCCGTGCAGCCCGCACTCGGTCTTGCTCAGCCCCGACCAGCGGCCCGCCCGGGCGTCCTCGCCCTCCAGCACGCGCCGGGTGCAGGGAGCGCAGCCGACGGAGGCATAGCCGTCCATCAGCAGCGGGTTGGTGAGGACTCCGTGCTCGGCGACGTACGCTGCCACATCTTCCTGTGACCACCGCGCGATGGGGGAGATCTTCACCTTCCGCCGCTTCTCGTCCCAGCCGACGACCGGGGTGTTCGCCCGGGTCGGGGACTCGTCGCGGCGCAGCCCGGTGGCCCAGGCGACGTAGTTCTTCAGCCCCTCCTCCAGCGGCCGCACCTTGCGCAGCGCGCAGCACAGGTCGGGGTCGCGCTCGTGCAGCTTCGGGCCGTACTCGGCGTCCTGCTCGGCGACCGTCTGGCGCGGCGTGAGGGTGAGGACGTTCACGTCCATCACGGCCTCGACCGCGTCCCGGGTGCCGATGGTCTCCGGGAAGTGGTAGCCGGTGTCGAGGAACACCACGTCGACGCCGGGCATCGCCCGGGAGGCGAGGTGGGCGACCACCGCGTCCTCCATCGACGAGGTCACGCAGAAGCGCTTGCCGAAGGTGTCCGCGGCCCAACGGAGGATCTCCAGCGCGCTGGCGTCCTCCAGCTCGCGGTCCGCCCGCTCGGCGAGCGCCTTGAGGTCCTCGGTCGTCAGTTCTTCCTGAACCGCCGTCATATCGCTTCCCCGTCGGTCGAGTTGGGCTGAAGACCCCGGGCGAGCAGCCCGAGGAACTTCAACTGGAATGCGCGGTTGCACGCCGCGCATTCCCAGGCGCCGTGACCCTGCTCGCTCGGACGCAGGTCCTCGTCGCCGCAGTACGGGCAGTAGAAGGGGGCCGCGCGCTCGGTCATACCGCATCCTTCGTTTCGCTTGCCGCGTTCACGACAGCGCGTCCTCGGAGGCACGGGCCGCCCAGGTCGCGAACCGCTCGCCCTCCTCGCGCTCGGCCTGGTAGCGCTTGAGCACGCGCTCGATGTAGTCGGGCAGCTCGTCGGAGGTCACCTTCAGACCGCGCACCTTGCGGCCGAACCCGGCCTCCAGGCCGAGCGCGCCGCCCAGGTGCACCTGGTAGCCCTCGACCTGCTCACCGGCGTCGTTCAGGACCAGCTGGCCCTTGAGACCGATGTCCGCCACCTGGATACGGGCACAGGCGTTCGGGCAGCCGTTGAGGTTGATGGTGATCGGCTCGTCGAAGTCCGGGATGCGGCGCTCCAGCTCGTCGATCAGCGAGGCGCCGCGCGCCTTGGTCTCGACGATGGCGAGCTTGCAGAACTCGATGCCGGTGCAGGCCATGGTGCCGCGCCGGAAGGAGGAGGGCCGGGCGGTGAGGTCCAGCGCCTCCAGGGACTCGACCAGCGAGTCGACCTGCTCCTCCGCGACGTCGAGGACGATCATCTTCTGCTCGACGGTGGTCCGGACCCGGCCCGAGCCGTGCGCCTCCGCCAGGTCGGCGATCTTCGTCAGGACGGTGCCGTCCACCCGGCCGACGCGCGGGGCGAAGCCGACGTAGTAGCGGCCGTCCTTCTGCCGGTGCACACCGACGTGGTCGCGCCAGCGGCTCACCGGCTCCTCGGGCGCCGGGCCGTCGACCAGCTTGCGCCCCAGGTAGTCGTCCTCCAGCACCTGGCGGAACTTCTCCGCGCCCCAGTCGGCGACCAGGAACTTCAGGCGGGCGCGGGTACGCAGCCGCCGGTAGCCGTGGTCCCGGAAGATCGACAGCACGCCCTCGTAGACGTCGGGCACCTCGTCCAGCGGGACCCAGGCGCCGAGGCGCACGCCCAGCTTGGGGTTGGTGGACAGTCCGCCGCCGACCCACACGTCGAAGCCGGGGCCGTGCTCCGGGTGCCGGACGCCGACGAACGCCACGTCGTTGATCTCGTGCACCACGTCCAGCACCGGCGAGCCGGAGATGGCGGTCTTGAACTTCCGCGGGAGGTTCGAGTACGCCTTGTTGTTCAGGACCCGGCGCTTCATCTCCTCCAGCGCCGGGGTGCCGTCGATGATCTCGTCCTCGGCGATGCCCGCCACGGGGGAGCCGATCATCACGCGGGGCGTGTCGCCGCAGGCGGTGACCGTGGACAGGCCGACGGCCTCCAGCCGGTTCCAGATCTCGGGCACGTCCTCGATCCGGATCCAGTGGTACTGGACGTTCTGCCGGTCGGTGATGTCGGCGGTGCCGCGCGCGAACTCCTGCGAGATCTCGCCGATGACGCGCAGCTGCTGGGTGGTCAGCGCGCCGCCGTCGATGCGGACCCGCAGCATGAAGTAGCTGTCCTCCAGCTCCTCCGGCTCCAGCACCGCCGTCTTGCCGCCGTCGATGCCGGGCTTGCGCTGGGTGTACAGGCCCCACCAGCGCATACGGCCGCGCAGGTCGTTGGGGTCGATGGAGTCGAAGCCCCGCTTGGAGTAGATCGTCTCAATACGTGTCCGAACGTTGAGACCGTCGTCGTCCTTCTTGAACTGCTCGTTGCCGTTGAGCGGGGTGAAGTGACCCGCGGCCCACTGACCCTCGCCGCGGTGACGGCTCACCTTGCGGCGGGGAGTCGCGGCGGCGGGGTTCTGCGGGGTGGCGGTCATGGGGGACACGTCCTTCGGGACAGGATGGATAGGGTCGGCGCGTGGCGCCGTCGATGAGGGGTGGCGGTCGGGTGACGGGCGGGAGGCTCTGGCCTGCGCATCGGCGCCCATGGGCATAAGGGCGCGACGTTGCGCGGCAGTGAGGCTGAAGCGGGGGTTCGGGTGCTGCCGGGTGCTGCTGGAGTGCTCTCAGCGCACCGGACAGATGGCGCTGGACATGCGGCCGAGGTCGACGTGTCGCCGACTCACCAAGGCAATTCCAGATCCAGGCATGACGGAAGGTTGTCATGGCGATCTGGACACAGTCCAGCTTCGTCCAAAATGCGGACACCCCTGTCTCGTAGGGCGAGACAGGGGTGGCGTCGGTCACACGGCCCGGGCGGGTCGCGTCGGCGGGTCAGGCCGGGAACGCCCCCGGCCAGGGACCAGGGGCCGGGATCTCCGGCTCCTCCTCGACCTTGGTGTCGAACAGGCGGAAGCCCCGGCGCTGGTAATTCTCCAACGCGAACTCGCCGTCCTTGCTGCACGTGTGCAGCCACACCCGCTTCGTCGGCGACAGCCCCGGCCAGCGGTCGGCGAGGTCCCAGGCCCGGGCGGTGCCGTAGGACAGCAGGTGACCGCCGATGCGCCGCCCCCGGAACGCCGGGAGCAGCCCGAAGTACTCGATCTCCACCACGGCGTCGTCCCCGGAGGCCAGCTCGAGGTACCCGGCGGGCGTGCCCCGGTCGTAGGCGACCCAGGTCTCCACACCGGGCCGCTTCAGGTGCTCCTCCCACCGGGCGTACGTCCAGCCCAGCCGGTCGGTCCAGTGGATGTCACCGCCGACCGAGGCGTACAGGAACCGGCTGAACTCGGGGGAGGGCACCTCGGAGCGGACGATCCGCACGTCCCCCTCGGGCCCGGCCGCCGGCAGCAGATCGCTCGGAGCCGTCTGCTCCAGCGACCAGGTGGTCACCGCGATGTTGGTCATGCCGGCCAGAAAACCACCCGGCAGCCGGATCTGTCGACTATCCGAGTGACCCGTCGATCGAGGTCAGCGGCACGGCGAAGAGGACACGGCCCGACTGGGACCAGACCTCGCCGGTCTCCGGGCGGTACGCCAGCGCGCCCGCGCCCGGGGTCCAGCAGTGCTGTGAGCGGTCGGCACCGCACTCCGCGGCGCGGGTGCCCCCGGTGTCCTGGCGCACCAGCGTTCCGCGGCCGTCCGGTCCGTCGTCGGCCGCGCGGGCCAGGTACCAGTCGGGCTCCGCGCCGGACGGGTGGTGCACCAGCAGCCCCCGGACCCCGGCCGCCCCGGTCTCGTACACCCGCCGTGCCTGCGCGTGCCCCCGGGCGTCCACGGCCGGCAGCCCCGCGCGGGCCGGGTCCGTGCTGAGCGCGTAGCGCCACAGCCGGGTGGGCCGGTCGCCGTCCGCCGGCACCCACTCGCCCGCCACCAGACCGGCCGGCGTGGTGCTCCGGTCCAGGGCGAGCGTGTGCGGACGTGCCGCGCCGGGGACGCCGGTGCCGCCGGGCAGGCGGTACGAGGCGACGGCCGGCATGACGTACTCGTAGCCGTCCGCCGCCCAGCCGCCGGGCACCCGGCCCATCGCATCGGCGTCGACGGTGGTCCGCTGGATGCGGTCCAGGTCGTACACGTACAGCGCGCTGCGGTCCCCGGCGCCGGCCGTGACCAGCAGTTTGTCCTGGTGGCGGACCATTCCCGAGACGGGTGAGGCGAGCCCCCGGTAGTCCTGGCCGCCGTCGACCGGCACGACGAGGAGCGCCGAGACGTGGCGCGGCCGGTCCGGGGCGGCCGGGTCGGGGGCCGGCTCTCCCGCGTCGACGAACGCGACCCGGGCCAGGCCCCGCCCGGCCGGACCGCGGCTCTCGCGGGACCAGGCCGAGACGATCACTCCGGAGCCGCCGTCCCCGTCTCCCGAGGCCGCCACCGCCCCGGGCAGCCAGCCCCGCGTGTCGGCCTCGTCCCAGCAGTAGGCGCGGGTGGCGGCGGGGGCGACGGGCAGTGCCTCGCGCTCCGCGGCCGGACAGCCGTCGGCGTCGCGCAGGGTCCGGTCGGCGTCGGCCAGCACCGCACCGACGTCCAGGGGCCGGCCCATCGACGAGGACAGCCGGTCGAGCCAGGACTGCGGCACCCGGTGTTCCGTCAGCCGCATCGGGGCGCGCTCGGCGGGGGCGGTGAGCGGCTTCAGCCGGCCCGGGTCGTCGGCGACCGTCGCCTGTGAGGCGCTGATCATCGTGGCGGCGCCGGTCAGGGCCAGGGCGGCCCCGGCCAGGGCCGCGCGCAACGCCCGGCCCTGCCTGCGTCGGCGGTGTCTGCCGCGATGCTTCATACAACCTCCACGGGCGCCGGGCCAACTGCGCCCGGCGGTCGGAGCGTTGACCGGAAGCAGTGCGGGGGCGGCCCGTAGAGCGATGCTACGGCAGGGGTGGGGCCCCTGGGGCGGGGACGGAGCAAATATGCGGAAGAAACCGCCTTGCCGGACCACCCGCACCGCACCGTCCACCGGCCGACGGCCCGGCGGACCCGGTCAGGAGGTCCGTGCCGAGTCGCGGCGGGCGGTCACCACGGGTGACGTCGAGTGGGGGAGCAGGTCCCGGGGGTCGTCGGGGAGCCGGACCTCGACCTCCGTGCCCTCGCCGAAACGATACGGCCGGTGTTCCAGAAGCCCCCCGAGGTACCGCCGGACCCGCGACATCTCGGCCCGTACCGTCACCGTGCGGGCCGGGTCGCCGAACAGGTCCGCGGCCAGCCCCGCGGCGCTCCGGCCGGACCGCTGCACGGCCAGCAGGTACAGCAACTCGGCGTGCCGGGGACTCAGCTCGTGGGTCCACGGCCCGGCGCCGCCCAGCACCTCCACCGACAAGCGGCGCGGATGCCGCAGATCGAGCACGATCCGGGTGGCCCCGCCCGCGTCCGCCTCCCGCGCCGCCGCCCGCACCAGCCACCCGCCGGCCAGCGGCTCCACCGTGCACGCACCCAGCCCCGGCAGCCACCGCGGCCCCGCCGCCCACGACTTGGGCAGCGCGACCCGGCTCGTGTACGGCATCCCCGTCACCGCCGCGGTCCAGCCGTCCCGGTCCACCACCAGGGCGCGGCCGGACATCCGGGCCAGCACCGGCGCCGCCACGGCGCGCAGCCGCTCCAGCGACTGCGCGTGCAGCTCGCGCAGCCGGGCCTCGGCGAGCTTGGCCACCGAGTCGACCCAGGCGAGCGTGGCCGGATGCATCGTCTCCAGCGGCCCGCTCACATCGACCACGCCGAGCAGCCGGCCGTCGCGCGGATCGGTGATGGGGGCACCCGCGCACGTCCAGGTCGTGTGCGAGCGCACGAAGTGCTCGGAGGCGAACACCTGCACAGGGCGCCGGGTCACCGCCGGGGTGCCCACGCCGTTGGTGCCGACGACGTCCTCCCGCCAGTCCGCGCCCAGTTCGAAGCCGAGGCCGTCGGCCTTGCGCAGCACCGGCGGGCTGCCCTCCCGCCACAGCACCCGGCCCTCGTCGTCGGCGACCACCATGATGTGGTGGGCCACGTCCGCCACCGACAGCAGTCCCTCCCGCAGCACCGGCAGCACGTGCCGCAGCGCCGAGGACTCCCGCCGCCGCTCCACTTCCTCGCGGGGCAGCAGCCCGGACCGGAAGTCGTGGTCCGGGTCGACGCCGCTGCGCAGCATCCGCTCCCAGGACTGCTCGATCACCGGGCGCGGCGCCACCGGCGCCCGCCCGCCGGACAGCCTGGCCGAACGAACCTCGCTGAGCACCCGAGCCGCACGCGCCGTGTCCACGGCGGCGAACTGCGTCACGTCCATCGGCGAGAGCGCCACTGCTCCTGGTCCTCCTGCGGACTCCGTACCGGTCGTTCGTCTCATGATGACCGCCTGCCCCTGTGCCGGGGGCACAGTCCGCACCCAGTCAGCAGCAAGTTGCAACCCCTTGCAACTCTGGTGGACCGCCGCGCGGGTGGCCGAGACTTGCTGAGCGCCGTCCTGAGCGGCGCTCACGGCCTCGAAGGCCAGTGTCGCGGGGGTGGTGCCGTGTCGGCGCAGCACCACCCCCGCCACATCTCCCGCCGCAGACCACGCCCGGCAGGACGCGCGCCGTGCCGCGCGCGGTTCCCGCCCGGGTCAGGACACCGGCCGGGCCCGCTCCACCACCGACGCCAGGTCCAGCGTGGGCGGCAGGGTGCCGAACGCCGCGCCCCCGTCGCCGCCCAGCCGGCCGGCACAGAAGGCGTCGGCGACCTCCGGCGGCGCGTACCGCACCAGCAGCGACCCCTGGAGCACCAGCGCCAGCCGCTCCACCAGCCGCCGGGCCCGCCCCTCGGCGCCCTCCAGATCGGCCAGTTCGGTCAGCAGGCCCTTGATCGCCGCGTCCAGCCGGTGATCGGCACCGCGTGCCGCGCCCACCTCGGTCAGGCACGCGTCCAGCGCGGCCGGCTCCCGCTGCAACGCCCGCAGCACATCCAGCGCCTGGACGTTGCCCGCGCCCTCCCAGATCGAGTTCAGCGGCGACTCGCGCACCAGCCGGGGCATCCCGGACTCCTCGACGTACCCGTTGCCGCCCAGGCACTCGGCGGCCTCCACCGCCACCGGCGCACAGCGCTTGGTCACCCAGTACTTGGCCGCCGGCACCGCCAGCCGCAGCAGCGCCCGCTCCCGCTCGTCGCCGCCGGCGGCATTGTCGTAGGCCGCCGCGAGCCGCAGGCCGAGGACGGTGGCGGCCTCCGACTCGACGGCGAGGTCGGCCAGGACGTTGCGCATCAGCGGTTTGTCGATCAGCCGCCCGCCGAACGCCTCGCGGTGCGCGCAGTGGTGGACGGCCTGTGCGACCGCCTGCCGCATCAGCCCCGCCGAGCCCAGCACGCAGTCCAGCCGGGTGGCCGCCACCATCCCGATGATGGTGCGCACCCCGCGCCCCTCCTCGCCCACCCGGCGCGCCCAGGTCCCGGCGAACTCGACCTCGGCGGAGGCGTTGGAGCGGTTGCCCAGCTTGTCCTTCAGCCGCTGGATCAGGAACGGGTTGCGGGTGCCGTCGGGCAGTACGCGCGGCACCAGCAGGCAGGTCAGCCCTCCCGGCGCCTGCGCGAGCACCAGGAAGCCGTCCGACATGGGCGCCGAGCAGAACCACTTGTGCCCGGTCAGCTCGTACGCGCCGTCCTCGGCGAGCGGCCGGGCGGAGGTGGTGTTCGCCCGTACGTCGCTGCCGCCCTGCTTCTCCGTCATGCCCATCCCGAACAGCGCCCCCGCCTTCAGGTGGGCCGGCCTGAGCCCGCGGTCGTACACCGTGGAGGTCAGCCGCGGCTCCCACTCCTCGGCCAGCGCCGGGTCGGTGCGCAGGGCGGGGACGGCCGCGTGGGTCATCGACAGCGGGCAGCCGACACCGGCGTCGACCTGCGTCCACATCAGGAAGGCGGCGGCGCGCCGCACGTGCCCGCCGGGCCGGCCCCAGGCCGCGGTCAGCCCCGCCGCGACGCCTTTGCCCAGCAGCCGGTGCCAGGCCGGGTGGAAGTCGACCTCGTCGAGGCGGTGGCCGTAGCGGTCGTGGGTGCGCAGCCGGGGCGGGTTCGCGTCGGCCTCGGCGCCCCACTCCAGCACCTGCGCCGACCCGCAGCTGCGGCCCAGGCCGGACAGCTCCGCCGCCGCCTCCCCGCGCAGCTCCGGTGGCAGATGCCGGTCGACCGCGGCGACGAGGGCCCGGTCGGCGGTGAACACGTCGTACCCGACCAGCGGCGGGACCTGGTTCGTCACGGTGTGGGTGCTGTCGCCTGCCATGACGTGAACGTACCCCGTTCCGGCCCGCCCGTGTCCGGCGACCTCCGCAGGTGAGTGGTGTCCCGCGCGGCGGATACCTTTAGGACGTGCAGTCAGCAAGTGAACCCCCCGAGCGACCCTCCGGACGCCTTCACCGGGCCCGTGCCCTCTACCGGAACGTCTCCAAGCGGAGGACCGCCTGGCTGCTGCTCAAGGACACCGTCAATTCCTGCGTGGAGTACCGCATCCTGGGCCTGGCGGCCGAGGCCGCGTTCTTCACCCTGCTGTCGGTGCCGCCGCTGCTGCTGAGCGTCATCGGGCTGCTCGGCTACGTCGACCTGCTGACCGGCGCGGACACCACGCAGAGCGTGCGCGCCAACATCCTGGACGCCTCCCGCGCGGTGCTGTCCGAGCAGGGCGTGGAGCAGATCGCCGAGCCGATCCTGGACGACGTGATGAAGGGCGGCCGGCCCGACGTCATCTCCCTCGGTTTCCTGTTCGCCCTGTGGTCCGGCTCCCGCGCGGTGAACGTCTTCATCGACACCATCACCGTGATGTACGGCCTCGACGGCGTCCGGGGCATCGTCAAGACCCGTCTGCTGGCCTTCCTCCTCTTCCTCGTCGCCCTGCTGATCGGCTCGGTCGCGCTGCCGCTGATGGTGGCCGGACCGGACGCGGTGGTGCGGGTCGTGCCGTGGTCGGCGACCGTCGTGCAGGTGCTGTACTGGCCGGTCGTCATCGTCCTGTCCATCGCGTTCCTGACCACGCTGTACCACGTCTCGGTCCCCGTGCGCTCGCCCTGGATCGAGGACGTGCCCGGTGCGCTCGTCGCGCTCGCGATGTGGGTGCTCGGCAGCTTCCTGCTGCGCATCTACCTCACCAGCACCGTCGAGGGACCCACCATCTACGGCTCGCTGGCCGCACCCGTCGCCGTGCTGCTGTGGATCGGTGTGTCCGCGTTCGCCGTGCTCGTCGGGGCCGCGGTCAACGCCGCCATCGACCGGGTCTGGCCGGCCGCCGCCACCGCCGCCGCCCGCGAGGCCAACGAGCGGCTGCGGCAGGCGCAGGTCGCCGAGTACGTGGCCCGTGCCGCCGCGAACGGCGAGGCGGACCCCGACATGCCGTCCGAGTTCCCCGAGCGATGGTCCCGCTTCCTGCCGCCGGAGGACGTGACCGCCCGCCTGCGGACCCACGCCCGGCACCACCCGACCACCCCGAAGCCGTCCGGCCACGAGCTGTCCGGTCACCAGCAGCCCGAGCACCTGCCGGCCGACCGCGACCGGCCCCGCCACAAGCCCTCCGACCGCGACCTGCCCCGCCACCGCCCGGACGCCCCGTAGCCCACGTGTGCGCTGACGCCATGGACACTGGCGGGAGCGTTCATCATCCGCGCCTGCCCCACCCTGTCCGCCGCCTTCGGGCGGGCGTGCGGCGGCCGCCCGCGGCAGCGTCGGAGCCCCTGGCGGCGTAGCCTGGCCTGCGTGTACGCGGAACGGGCGGCCCGGCTGACCGGAGCGGTGGTGTGGACGAACACCCCCACCGGGACCGGCGGGAGCCGGATCCTGCCCGACGGCTGCATGGACCTGCTGTGGCACGAGGGCCGGCTGCTGGTCGCCGGCCCGGACACGCGCGCCCACCTCACCGAAGGCCCCGCCGGCCGCTGGGCGGGCATCCGCTTCTACCCCGGCACGGCGCCCGCCCTCCTCGGCGTCCCCGCGCACGAGCTGCGCGACCGGCGCGTCGACCTCGCCGACCTGTGGCCGGCCGCGGAGGTGCGCCGGCTGACGGCCCGGGTGAACGCGGCGGCCGACCCGGCGGACGGTCTGGAGGCGGCGGCCCTCTCCCGGGCGGCCGACGCCGACCCGCCCGACCCACTGCTGGCGAGGGTGGTGTCGGCCCTGGACGCGGGCCGCCCGGTCGCCGCGACCGCCGACGAACTGGGCATCGGCGCCCGTCAGTTGCACCGCCGCGCACTGGCCGCCTTCGGCTACGGCCCGAAGACGCTGGCCCGCGTCCTGCGCCTGCAGCGCGCGCTGACGCTCGCCCGGGCCGGCGTCTCCCTCGCGGAGACCGCCGCCCGGACCGGATACGCGGACCAGGCCCACCTCACCCGGGAGGTGAGGGCGCTGACGGGCCTGGCGCCGGGTGCCCTACTGGGCCGGTAGCGGGGCGAACAGGTCGACGCCGTTGCCGTCCGGGTCGGTCACGACGGCGTACCGCTGCCCCCAGAAGGCGTCCCAGGGCTTCAGCTCGCCCTGGTACCCGGCCCCGACCAGCTCCTCGTACACCGCGTCCACCTCTTCCGGAGCGTCGCACAGCAGGGCGAGCGAGGCCCGGCCGCCACCGGTCGGCGGCTGCCAGCCGGCGTGGAAGGAACGGACGGTCTCCTCGGTGTCCAGCAGCAGCCTGATCCCGCCCGGCAACTCGGCCTCGGCGTGCGGCTGCTCCTCGGAGCCCTCGGGGAAGGGGAAGCCGAGGCGACGGTAGAAGGTCACGGAGGCGGCCATGTCGGAGACGACGAGGCCGATGGCATTGAATCGTGCGGTCATGCCACCACCGTAGGCAGGACGGCGGGGCCGGTCTTGAAGGAAACGGACATGAGGCCGGCTACGGGTGCTGGCAGGATGACGGCATGATCCGTCATGTACGCGTCCTACGAGTCCTGCCCGCGCTGCTGCTGGCGCCGCTGCTGCTCACGGCCTGCGGCACGGAGCGGGCCGACGAGGCCCGCCGGGCCGGCTCCGGCTCCGGTTCCGCCGCGGACGCCGCCCCGTCCGCCGAACTGGCGGCCCGGGCCCGCGCGCTGGGCGTGGCGCCGGAACTGGTCTACGTCACCGGGTCCCCGGGCTACACCCTGGCCCAGCAGTCCGTCGGGGTGTACGGCGCCGACGGCTTCTCCGCGGTGTACGTCTCCGCGCAGGGCGGCCGGCTCAGCCTGTTCGTCGACCGGGCTTCGGCCGACGCCGGCACCTGCGCGAAGGGCGCGCGGAAGTGGACGACCTGCGAGCGCGACGGCGAGGCCTGGTACCGCGCCGGGGCCCAGCGGCACGAGTACGCCCGCCCCGAGGACGACCATGTGGTGCGGATCGCCGCCGACCGGGGTGCCGTCCCGCGCGACGTCCTGCGCGCGGCGGCCACCGCGGCCCACCGTCCCGATGCCGCCGAGGCCGAGGCCCTCCTCCCGCCCGCCGGCCCCGAGGCCACCGCCTCCCCCGTGGAGCGCGGAGACCTGCCCCCGGTGGGCGACGGGGCGCCCGACAACAACGTCGACGCGGGAGGCTGACCCCGGCACCGCGCACGGCACCGGCGGTCACGGTGTGCACGGGGAGGCACCCGGCCCCCGGCGTTTCCGCCCGCCGGTGCCGCACGGCCACGACCCCTGGGACGGTGTGCGGGACGCGAGTGACTTCGGCCCGGCGGTGCCCCGGCCGCCCGGCTCCGACGCCTTCGCCCGGCAGGGTCAGCCGTGCGCCGGTGTCGTTCCGGCGACGGATGCGATCGTCTCCGGGCCCACCCGGCAGCAGCCGCCGATCAGCCGGGCGCCGGCCGCGCGCCACCCCGCCGCCCTTTCCGCGGTGAACGTGGAGCTGCCAGTCCAGGAGCGGGCCCGGGCGTCCCAGGTCTCACCGCTGTTGGGGTAGGCCACGAGCGGCTTGTCCGTCAGCCGCCCCGCCACGGCCAGGGCCGCGTCCACGTCCTCGGGGGCGCAGCAGTTCACGCCCACCGCGACCACCTCGTCCGCGTCGGCGGCCAGGGCGAAGGCCTCCTCCAGGGGCTGGCCGGCGCGGGTGCGGCCGCCGGTGACGGAGTACGACAGCCAGGCCGGGACGCCGAGGCCGCGTGCCGCCCGCAGCAGGGCCGCCGCCTCGTCGGTGTCGGGGACCGTCTCCAGGGCGAGGACGTCAGGGCGGGCCGCGGCCAGCACCTCCATGCGGGGGCGGTGGAAGCGTTCCAGCTCGGCTGCCGTGCGCCCGTACCGGCCGCGGTACTCGGAGCCGTCGGCCAGCATCGCGCCGTACGGGCCGATCGACGCTGCCACCCACAGCGGGCGCCGGGTGTGGGCCCGCCGGGCCGCGTCACGGGCCAGTTCCACGCTGAGCGCGAGCAGCCCGGCCGTCCGGTCGCCGTCGATGCCCCGGGCGGCGAAGCCCTCGAACGTGGCCTGGTAGCTCGCCGTGATCGCCACGTCCGCGCCCGCCTCGAAGTACGCGAGGTGGGCGTCGGCGATGGCTTCCGGGCGGTCGGCGAGCAGCCGCGCCGACCACAGGGCGTCGCTCAGGTCGTGACCGGCCGCCTGGAGCTGGTTGGACATGCCGCCGTCGAGCACGAGCGGACCCGCGGCGAGGGCGTCGGCGAAGTCGCTGGTCATGACTCGACGCTAAGCCAACCCGTTGACCTCCTCCTGTCACGCCCTTACCTTTTCCGTCGTTCGTCATCTCAAATGACGTTCGAGTTATCGAACGCCATGGTGAACGCCACCTCGCCACGAGAGGCAGTCCGCATGAGCCGTGCCCACGAGCTGCCCGAAGTCCCCAGTCGCCGCCTGCTGCTGAAGGGCGCCGCCGCGGGGGCGGCCCTCGCCGCCACGCCCGCCCTCGCGCACGCCGCCCCCGCCGCCCGACCGAATCCGGACCCGTACGTGAACCCCCTCGTCCGCAACCGCGCCGACCCGCACATCCACCGCCACCGCAACGGCTGGTACTACTTCACCGCGACCAGCCCGGAGTACGACCGCATCATCCTGCGCCGCTCCCGCACCCTGAACGGCCTCGCGACCGCCGACGAGTCCGTCATCTGGCGCAAGCACGCCACCGGCGACATGGGCGCGCACATCTGGGCGCCCGAGATCCACCGCATCGACGGCACGTGGTACATCTACTTCGCCGCCGCGCCCGCCGAGCGGGTCTGGGACATCCGCATGTGGGTCCTGGAGAACGCCCACCCCAACCCCTTCCAGGGCACCTGGGTCGAGAAGGGGCAGATCAAGACGGCGTGGGAGACCTTCTCCCTGGACGCCACCACCTTCACCCACCGCGGCACCCGCTATCTCGCCTGGGCCCAGCACGAGCCCGGCATGGACAACAACACCGCCCTGTGGCTGTCCGAGATGGCGAACCCGTGGACCCTGAGGGGGCCTCAGGTGCGGCTGTCCACGCCCGAATACGACTGGGAGTGCGTCGGGTTCAAGGTCAACGAGGGCGCGGCGGTCATCGCGCGCAACGGCCGGCTGTTCATGACGTACTCGGCCAGCGCCACCGACGCCAACTACTGCATGGGCCTGCTGACCGCCGACGCCGGCGCCGACCTCATGGACCCGGCCAGCTGGGCCAAGTCGCCGACCCCCGTCTTCACCAGCAACGACACCACCCGGCAGTACGGCCCCGGCCACAACAGCTTCACCGTCGCCGAGGACGGCCGCACCGACGTCCTCGTCTACCACGCCCGCCAGTACAAGGAGATCGACGGCGACCCGCTCCACGACCCGAACCGTCACACCCGCGTCCAGACCCTCGGCTGGAAGCCCGACGGCACCCCCGACTTCGGCGTCCCCGTCGCCGACACCGCGGGGGAGGGGGCGTGAGACGGCTGCTCGCCCTGGTACCGGTGGCCGCCCTGGCCGCCGGTGCCCTGACGGCCGTACCCGCCCGTGCGCACGAACCGCGGCCGGGGCTCGGGCCCTGCACCGGCACCGGCTGCCACTTCGACGTGCCACCGGGCACGTACGACGTGACGGTGCTGCTCGGCGGTGAGCGGGCCGCGCGTACCCGCATCGGCGGGGAGGGCCGGCGCTCGCTGCTCGCCGAGACGGCCACGGGGGCGGGGGAGCGGGCCGTGCGGAGCTTCACCGTGGACGTCCGCACCCCCGAGGGCGAGCCCACCGGTCCCGACGGCTCCCCCGGCCTCGACCTGACCGTCGGCGGCCCGGCGCCCGCCCTCGCCGGGATCCGGGTGACCCCAGCGCGGCACGCCCGGCAGATCCTGCTCGTCGGCGACTCCACCGTCTGCGACCAGCCCGGCGCCCCCTACTCCGGCTGGGGGCAGCAGCTCCCGCAGTTCCTGCGCCGGGGAGTGTCCGTCGCCAACCACGCCGACTCCGGGGAGAGCACGGTCAGTTACCTGGCCGACCCCAGGCTGTGGGGCACCGTCCGGGCACGGGTCCGCGCCGGGGACCTGGTCCTGATCCAGCTGGCGCACAACGACAAGACGACCGACGAGGCGACGTACCGGGCCAACTTGGAGACCCTGGTGGCCGGCGTCCGTGACCGGGGCGGCAGGCCCGTCCTGGTCACCCCGGTGGTGCGCCGCTGGTTCAACGGCGACGGCACCCTGAACAACGACACCGCCCTGCTGGTCAACGGCCTCGGCGTCGACCACCCGGCCGTGATGCGCTCCGTCGCGGCGCGGCAGGGCGTGCCGCTGATCGACCTGACGGCGCGGACCAAGCAGCTCGTGGAGTCCCTCGGCGCCGAGGCGTCCAAGGCGCTCTACCTGTACGACGAGAAGCGGGACAACACCCACACCTCGGAGTACGGGGCCACCGTGTACGCGGGGCTGGTGCGGGACGGACTCGTCGCCCAGGGGCTGCTGCCGCCGCGGCTCAGCTCTGCAACCGCTGCCGCATCCGGGTCAGACGGTGGTCGAAGCGGCGGTGATGCCAGGTCATCCAGCCCATGAAGACCACCGCCAGCACCAGCAGGGAGCTGCCCGCCGTGACGGAGCCGGCGCTGAACCACAGGGCCGACGTACCGAAGGAGATCACCGCCAGGAGGGGGAACGCCCACCAGCGGTGGCGGCGCAGCTTCCGCTGACGCGAGTCCACCAGCGCCGCCATGGCCTGCCGCCGCCGCGGATCCCGGGGCGGCGGCTCGCCCTTGAGGATCTGCCGCTCCATGACCGGTACGTCGTCCGGTGCCGTGCCGGCCGTCGCGGCGTCGTGCCGGCGCCGCCGCCGGACGAACCACATGATCCAGGCCACCACCGGCACGGTGGCCACCACGGCGTACGGCCACGCCGCCAGGCCGTTGAACACCAGCCGGACCCCGACGCCCGTGATCAGGGCGAGCAGCCCGATGGCCCATAAGCTGTCCTGCCACGTGCGCCTCGGGCGGTCGTCCCGGCGCCCTTCGCCCGTTCCTCCGCTCGTCCTGCCGTTCGTCATGTCACCCCTCGTGAGTGAGACAACCGTGCCGCTCGGGTACCCCCGGCCCGCTCACGCGTACCGTTCGGCCGTCGCCGAACCGACCGGCGGCTAGCGTCCGCCGCATGACCGACTTCGCCGCTCTGCACCGCGCCGACGAGCCCCTGTTGCTCCCCAACGCCTGGGACCACGCGTCCGCGGTCGCCCTCGCCGCGCAGGGTTTCCGGGCGATCGGAACGACGAGCCTCGCCGTCGCGGCGGCCGCCGGGCTGCCCGACGGGGCGTCGGCGACCCGTGAGCAGACCCTGCAGCTCGCCCTCACGCTCGGCTCGCAGCCGTTCCTGCTCTCCGTCGACGCCGAGGACGGCTTCAGCGACGACCCCGACGAGGTGGCCGAGTTCGCCCGCCACCTCGCCGCGGTCGGCGCCGCCGGGATCAACCTGGAGGACGGT
Source organism: Streptomyces hamibioticus (assembly GCF_047946815.1). NCBI lineage: Bacteria > Bacillati > Actinomycetota > Actinomycetes > Kitasatosporales > Streptomycetaceae > Streptomyces > Streptomyces hamibioticus. The sequence continues at coordinate 1,549,055 of NZ_JBKKQY010000001.1, read as the reverse complement.
CTCGGACCCGCCGACCGGCACGCCGCCAAGATCGCCGCGGTCAAGTCGGCGGTGCCGGGACTCTTCGTCAACGCCCGCACCGACACGTACTGGCTCGGCGACGGTCACGGCGCCGGACGGGACACGCTGCGCCGCCTCGACGCCTACCGGCAGGCCGGCGCCGACGGCGTCTTCGTGCCCGGCCTCACCGATCCGGGACGGATCGCCGCCCTGGTCCGCCGGCTCGACGTGCCCCTCAACGTCCTCTACACGCCCGGCGGCCCCCCGCTCCCGCACCTCGCCGATCTCGGCGTCCGCCGGGTCAGCCTCGGCTCGCTGCTCTACCGGCGGGCCCTGGGCGCCGCGTTGGAGGCGGTGGCCGACATCCGGGCGGGGCGGGTACCGGCGGGGACCACGCCCGCGTACCGCGAGGTGCTGGACCTCGGCAAGGGCGTCACCCGGTAGTGGCCCCGCCGGTCTCGTGCGGCCAGTGCTCCAGCGCCGCGTGCAGCGCCTCGACCGCCTTGTCCCAGGACGCCCGCACGTCGCGGGGGTCGCCGAAGCCGCCGGCCGCCTCCAGTGCGCAGTAGCCGTGGAAGGTGCTGCGCAGCAGGCGGACGGCGTCGGTGAGGTCGGGTTCCGCCAGGCCGTAGCCGCGGAGCAGGCCGTAGGTGATGTCGGCGGTGCGGCGCAGGGTGGGGGAGTCGGCGACCAGTTCCCGGTCCACGCGGATCTGCGTCGCCGCGTACCGGCCCGGGTGCGCCAGGGCGTACTCCCGGTAGGCCCCCGCGAACGCCACGAGCGCGTCCTTGCCGGCCCGTCCCGCTACGGCGTCGGCGATCCGGTCGATCAGCTCGCCTCCCGCGTACAGGGCGAGCCGGGTGCGCAGGTCCTGAAGGTTGCGGACGTGCGAGTACAGGCTCGCGTCCTTGACGCCGAAGCGGCGGGCCAGCGCCGACAGGCTGACGCCGGCGAACCCGACCTCGTCGGCCAGTTCGGCGGCGGCGCGGGTGATGCGCTCGGGTGTGAGACCTGCGCGGGGCATGGGGCGACCTCCAGGAGCCTGCGGGTGCCAGGCAACGGCCCAGAGTATCCACCGGCGACCCGGACACGGCGGCACGGGCCGCGGTCGGGCCGGCGATGCCCTACCACTGCGGCGGGGGCGTGCCGCGCGCCGCGCCCCTCCACCGCAGGGCGCCCCGGGGCCGCCCGGTGGCGGGGCCGACGGTCACCGGAGGGCCGTGCGCCGCACGGACGCTCAGCAGCGCCGGCCCGTCGCCCGGACCAACGCCACGTCCTCCGCCCGCACCCGCAGGGCGTGGCGCACGGTGTCGCCGCCGCGCTCGGGGGCCGGGTCCCACAGCCAGAGAGTGTCGCCGCTGGGCTGGAAGGAGACGACCGGATGCCTCGTCGGGACGGGTCCGTTGACGACGGAGATCTCCTTGCCGAGCGGTTCGACGCAGACCAGCTCGGCGCGAAGACCGAAGTATCCGGGCGGCCGCCGGCCCGCGGCCGCCGCGTCCATGGTCCGCCCGGCCGCCCGTTCCAGGTCGCCCAGGGCGAGTTGGGTCACCGTCAGAACCGCGATGAGCCCCGCCAGGCACAGCAGGAGACGGAAGAAGCCGCTGATGGGCGCCGGCACATTGAAGTGCCGGGACCAGCCCGCCAGGGCGATGAGGCCCAGGACGGACAGTACGGTCACGGCCAGCGGGCGGAACGCCACGGCGTACCGCCAGTAGAAGCCCACGTGCACCGTGTTCGCCGGAATCCCGAACATGTCCTCCAGGTACACGGCGTGCAGGAAGGACCCGGCCCACGGCATGACGAAGGGCAGCGGTGCCACCAGCACGGGCAGGAACCACTGCACGTTTCGGCTGAACCAGGACGCGCTGAGCGCGTACCACAGGCCGAGGGCCATGGCGCCGGCGCCCAGTGCGATGCCCAGTCCGGTGAGGACCCCGGACAGCTCGGTGTCGTCGGAGCTTCCCCACAGCCAGCCGGCGAACGTCATGGCGCCCGTGAAGAAGACGCCGCAGCCCAGCCGGACGAGCCACGGACGCGGTGCGTTCGAGGTCATCCACGCACCCAGCGGCCAGCAGATCACCGCCGGCACCAGCAGTGCCGCGAACCGCCACCCGGAGGCGAGGGCTCCGATGACGCTGCCGCTCAGGGCGCAGACGAGCACGAGCGCGCAGACCGCGGCGACCGTGCCCGCACCGGGCCGCGGTTCGTCCGGTCCGGCACCGGTCCGGGGGCCGATGCCCCGGCGTATGTCGTGCACCGCCCGGTCGAACGGCGGGCCCCCGATGTTGCGGCCCTCCAGTTCGGCGAGCACCTGCTCCCGCGTGTCGTCGGAGTGCTCGCCGCGCAGGTTCAGGGTGTGCCGTACGTCCAGGCCGCCGACGGCCGCCCAGTGCTCGGCGAACCAGCGACGCACGGGGCCCGCGTCGTCCGGCACCCTGCGATGGACGTGGTAGACGGTCTGCGCCTCGCGGGGCCTGGACGGTACGAGCTTGGTCTCCCGCACCCACAGGTCGACCTTCCGCTGCTCGGCGAGCGAGGTGAGCCGCTCGACGGCGGCCGACCTCGCGGTCCACCGGGAGCCGTGGACCGGGATCTCCACCAGCAGTCCGGCCCAGCCGTCGTCCGTGGTGACCGCGTCACCGTCCCGGGCCGGGCGCACGCCCCAGCCCCGGGCCGTGAACAGGCTCGTCGCCAGCTCCAGTTCGTCCTGGTCGTCGCGGACCTCGACGAGCAGCCGGACCCGGCGGTTGTACGGTCCCGTGGTCTCCGGCGTCACCGGCGGCCGGCGGGGTTCTCGGTGGTGCTCATCGTGCTCCTCGCATCCGCTTCGACGGGCTCCGGCGATTCTTCGGGGCAACGCGGCCGATCCACAAGGGGGTTGGGGCGGGCGTCGAGGAGGAGCCGACCCGCCGTGTGCGCGGCACCCGCCCCTCACACCACAGTCGTTCAAGGTTCATCTTCCGCATCGATCCTCCCCACGCGGCGACAACGCGCCGCGGAAGGCAGCCGCGAGCAGGCCGCGGCACTCGGGAGGCACACCATGGGACACGGGCACGGGCATCACCACCACGGTCAGGGGCACGACCACCACCACGGGCACGAGACGACGGCACCCCTGCCCGCCGCCTTCGACACCTCCGTCCCCGACGAGGCCCTCACCGCCGAGCAGCAGTCGCGCCGTTCCCTGCTGCGCCGGGCCGGCCTGCTCGGTGCGGGGCTGGCGGCCGGCAGCGTGCTCGCGCCAGGAGGGGCCGCGCCCGCGTACGCCGGCGACCGTGACCGGGGCCGGCGCGGCAAGAGGTTCCTGTGGCTGGCCGGCGACCACCACATCCACACCCAGTACAGCAGCGACGGCAAGTACCGCGTCGTCGACCAGGTCCGCCAGGGCGCCCGACACGGCATGGACTGGCTGGTCATCACCGACCACGGCAGCGAGACGCACGCCAGGATCGGCGTCGAGAAGGTCAACCCGGACATCCGCGAGGCCCGCGACGCCTACGCGGACACCCTCGTCTTCCAGGGCCTGGAGTGGAACATCCCCGCCGCCGAGCACGGCACCGTCTTCGTCCACCCCGGCCGCCACGAGGTCGAGGTCCTCAAGCAGTTCGAGACCGACTACGACGGCAGCGTCAAGGGCGCCTCCGCCTCGACGCCCGCCAACGAGGCGCTCGCCGTCGCCGGCCTGACCTTCCTCGCCGAGCAGGTGCGGCGCCGCAAGGTCCGGGACGTCCTGATGCTGGCCAACCACCCGGCCCGCAAGGGCATCGACTCCCCGCACGAGATCCGCGCCTGGCGCGATGCCACGCCCGGCCACCGGCAGATCGCCGTCGGCTTCGAGGGCGCCCCCGGCCACCAGGCCGCCGGCCTGCCCGAGCCGCTCGGCATGGGCCGGGCCCGCGGTATCTACGACGGCGGCCCCGGCGCCAACTCCTTCCCCGGCTACCCGCTGGAGAGCTACCGCACCTGGGGCGGCTTCGACTGGATGACCGCCACCGTCGGCGGCCTGTGGGACAGCCTGCTCGCCGAGGGCAAGCCCTGGTGGATCACCGCCAACTCCGACTCCCACCAGGTCTACGCCGACACCGCGGTCCGCGGCCCGAACAGCGACTTCAAGGCCAACGGCCGCTACGAGGACCCGGTCTACGGCGGAGGGATCGACCTCACTCAGGGCGACTTCTGGCCCGGCCAGTACAGCCGCACCCACGTCGGCGCCGACCGCTTCTCCTACGCCGCCGTGATGGACGGCATCCGCGCCGGCCGGGTCTGGGTCGACCACGGCCAGCTCATCGGCGGCCTCGACGTCCGGATGACGGGCGGCGGCCGCTGGGCCACGCTCGGCGGCGCGCTGCACGTCAGGAAGGGCACCGAGGTCACGCTGAGCGTGGACGTCGCCCTGGCCGGCGGCCCCAACTGGGCCGGGTTCCGGCCCACGCTGGCCCGCGTCGACGTCATCCAGGGCGACGTCACCGGCGAGGCCGCCGACAAGGACACCTTCACCGCGCCCACGGCCAGGGTCGTCAAGTCCTACGAGGTGAACAAGTCCGCCGGCACCGTCCGCCTCACCTACGGCCTCGGCCGCGTCGACCGTCCGCTCTACGTCCGCCTGCGCGGCACCGACGGCAACCGGTCGGCCGTCGGCGCGATGGGTGCGGCCGTCGACCCGGCGGGCCCGGCCATCGACGTCGTCGGCGACGCCGACCCGTGGCGCGACCTGTGGTTCTACTCCAACCCGGTGTGGGTCCTGCCGTCGTGACCGTGCCCCCGCCCCCGCCGCCGTACGTCGTCGGCATCGACACCGACGCCACCGACCTGCGCGAGGCCGATCACCTGCTCCGGACGCTGGCGGCCGGACTCCGCCTCCCCGAGGACACGTTCGGCTGCACCCACCTGGTGCGGGGGGAGAGGCCGCGCGTCGCGCTGTCGCTGGCCGTCGCCTCGGAGCCGGTCCTGCGCACGGCCCGCGAGCGCCTCGCCGCCCAGGGGTACGCGCTGGCGGACACGCCCGCGGACGCCGTCGGCCGTGCCGTCCTCTACCCCGGCGCCGAGGCGCTCACCGGCACGCTGCCGGTCGCGGAACTGCTGGCCCGCTCCGCGATCGACCGGGTGACCGTCCTGGGCGGCCCCGAGCCACCGTCCGGCGACACTCCCGTGGTGACCCGCGGCCACGTCCGCCCGCAGTGGCAGCACGGCCGGCTCGTGCTGGCCGCGACACCGGCCGCGGGCGGCACGCTGGTCCCGTTCGAGTTCCCCGACCCCACGCCGTGCTGCGCGGATCACTGACAGGCTGCCGGGGTCACCGGACGGCACCGCCGCGGTGGCCCCGGCAAGCGGCCGGCGACTTGGTCAGTCACAGGACCGGGGATGGGCCCACATCGTCTCCAACTGGTCGATGTAGCGGACGGTGACCCATCCGTCGATCACCCGCAGCATGGTGTCGTCGGACGACGGCGACCCGGATGTAGTCGTCCGGGCCGGGCGAGGAGGCCGTGGCGTCGATCTTGCCCTTGATCCGCTGGGTGATCAGGTAGTCGGGGTTGCCCTTGCCGGCGGTGCGGTGAGCGCGGTCATCACCAGGGCCATCACACATCAGCGTGGCTTGTATGGAACGCCGCAGTACGGCGTGTCTGCCTGTGGTCATGAACCGGAATCCATCCCGCGCGGAAGGCCCCGCCGCCGGGCGGCCGCTGACGGGCCGGCAGGGGCGTGCGGGCAGTGGACAGTGGCAGTGGCCCTCTGGGAGCGTCAGCCGCCCAGCAGGTCCCGCACGAACGCGTTGGCGAACGTCCCCGCCGGGTCCAGGGTCCGCGCCAGTGTCCGGAAGTCGTCCAGCCTCGGATACCGCTCGCGCAGGACCTCGGGCGCCGTCGTGAACACCTTGCCCCAGTGCGGGCGCGCCGCGAAGCCGTCCAGCACCTCCTCCAGCCGCCGCACCACCGGCAGCACCGCCGCCGTGTCCGCCACCCAGGTGAAGTGCACGGCGACGCTGTCCCGCCCGTACGCCGGGCTCAGCCACTGCGCGTCGGCCGCCACCGTGCGCACCTCGCAGGTCTGCACCACCGGTGCCAGGGTGCCCCGTATCGCGTCCATGGCGTGCAGCGCGGCCACCGCGTGCTCGCGGGGCATCAGGTACTCCGACTGGAGTTCGGCGCCGCTGCTGGGCACGAACTCGGCCCGGAAGTGCGGCAGCCGCTCGTGCCAGGGCCCCGGTACCCCGAACTGCTCGGTGCAGTTGACCCCGGGCATGCCCGGCACCGGGTGCATCTTCGCGGTGGCCGGGGCGGCCCACGGGAACGGCGGCAGCGGCCGGTCGGCGCGCCGCTTGAGCCACACCTGCCGGAAGCCCGGCGCCCGCCAGTCGGTGAACAGACTCACGCTGTACGCCGCCGCCATCACCGTCTCGAACGCCGCCGGGTCCAGTCCGGCGAGCGGCAGCTCGGTGAAGACGTGCTGCTCGACCTCGTAGGCCGGCTCCAGGTCCAGGGTGAGCGCGGTCACCACGCCGAGCGCGCCGAGACCGGTGACCGCGCCGCCGAACCGCTCCTCGCCCCGGCCCACGGTGACGGTGCCGCCGTCCGCCGTGACCAGCTCCACCTCGCGGACCACCGACGCCAGCGACCCGTTGGCCGTCCCCGAGCCGTGCGTGCCGGTCGCCACCGACCCGGCCACGGAGATGTGCGGCAGCGACGCCATGTTCGGCAGCGCCAGCCCGCGCGCGTGCACCCGGCGGGCCAGCTCCGCGTACCGGACACCGCCGCCCACCCGCACCGTACGGGCCGCCGTGTCGACCTCGGCCTCGGGCGGCAGCTCGGCGAGCGACAGCAGGACGCCCTCCGGCCCCGGCTCGGCGATCCTGTTGAAGGAGTGCCCGCTGCCCAGCACCCGCACCCGCGCGCTGCCGGCCACCAGGGCGCGCAGCGAGGCCAGCGTGCGCGGCCGGTGCAGTTCCTTGGCGGCGTAGGTGATGTTGCCGGCCCAGTTGGTCACGGTGATCTCGGTCATACCGCGGAACCTACCCGGGGCGCTGGACGGGACCCGGCCGGGGAGCCGCACCGGCGGGGGCATACCGTGAGAAGTCGAACGCCTGGAACCGGGAGGAGACACGGGATGGGCAGCCGTACCGCGCTGGTCGAGGATCTGATGGAGCGCTTTCCGCACGTACCGCGGGAGGCCGTCTTCAAGGAGGACCTGCTCCGCGGCGGGGTGGCCTTCGACGCGTCCGCCCTCAGCGACAACGAGAGCGGCGAGGTCAAGCCGAAGTCGTACTTCATCTTCTCCTTCGACCACGGCACCCTGCCGGAGCTGGGGGAGGCCGCGCTGCGCCGCCCGCCCGAGGAGATCATCCTCACCGGCGGCCCCTACGACCTGCGCCGCACCGTCGTCTCGGTCCGGGTGAACCCGTCCTCGCCGTACCGCGTCGCCGCCGACGACAGCGGCATGCTCGGCCTCTACCTCGACGGCAGGCGGATCTCGGACGTCGGCGTGCCGCCGATGCCCGAGTACTACCGGCACACCCTCGCCAACGGGAAGTCGGTCATGGAGGTCGCCCCCACCATCCAGTGGGGCTACCTGATCTACCTGACCGTCTTCCGGGTCTGCCAGTACTTCGGCGCCAAGGAGGAGTGCCAGTACTGCGACATCAACCACAACTGGCGCCAGCACAAGGCGGCCGGGCGGCCCTACACGGGCGTCAAGGACGTCGAGGAGGTGCTGGAGGCCCTGGAGATCATCGACCGCTACGACACGGCCAAGGCCTCCACCGCCTACACCCTCACCGGCGGCGCGATCACCAAGACGGTCTCCGGACGCGACGAGGCCGACTTCTACGGCCACTACGCCAAGGCCATCGAGGAGCGCTTCCCCGGCCGCTGGATCGGCAAGGTCGTCGCCCAGGCGCTGCCCAAGGACGACGTCCAGCGCTTCAAGGACTACGGCGTGCAGATCTACCACCCCAACTACGAGGTGTGGGACCGGCGCCTGTTCGAGTTGTACTGCCCCGGCAAGGAGCGGTACGTCGGCCGAGACGAGTGGCACAAGCGCATCCTCGACTCCGCCGACGTCTTCGGCGCCCGCAACGTCATCCCGAACTTCGTCGCCGGCGTGGAGATGGCCGAGCCGTTCGGCTTCACGTCCGTGGACGAGGCGATCGCGTCGACCACCGAGGGTCTGCGGTTCTTCATGTCGCACGGGATCACGCCCCGGTTCACCACCTGGTGCCCGGAGCCGACCACGCCGCTCGGCAAGGCCAACCCGCAGGGCGCCCCGCTGGAGTACCACATCCGGCTGCTGGAGGCGTACCGGCGGACGATGGAGGACTTCGGCCTGTCCTCCCCGCCCGGATACGGCCCGCCCGGCGCCGGCCGCGCGGTCTTCTCGGTCAGCTCCTTCATGGACAGCCTGCCCGCGGACGAGCCCGTCGAGAGGTGACCCGCGGGTCGCCGGGACGTGCCGGCCCGGCTTCCGGACGCCCCCCGGGAGCCGGACCGGCGCGGTGACGACGGCGCTTGTCAGTCGTGCCGGGGGCGTGAAAGGCTCGGCCCCTGCCGCGAGGCCCCCCTGCAAATCCCCTGACGTGACGGTGAATTGGCCTCGCCCGTGGATGCAGGAGACCCATGCCCGACCTGCCGATCCCCGAGGACGCCGCCGAGGCCGCGCAGTTCGCCGAATGCCGGGACGCGGTGCTGTCGTACGCCGACCTGTGCGCCGCCGGTCCCGAGGCGGCCGCCCGGCTCGCCACCGAGGCGTTCACCCGCGGCATGCGCGAGGTCCGCACCGCGGCCGGCCCTGCCGGACCCACCGCCCGCCGCCCGGCCCGGCTGCCCCGCATCCCCCTGCTGCTGACCGCCGTACGCACCACGGCCGCGGCCTGGGAGTCCGCCGGGCGGGGCGACGGCCTCGCCCCCGGCCTGCGGCTGTGGCTCCACTCCGACCAGGCCGCCCGCCACACCGGCCCGCCCCCGCGCCGCCCGCTCGCGCTGCGCGGACTGCGGGACATGCAGGCACCGGACGCGGAGCTGCTGTGGCTGGCCGACGTGGAGGCGCTGCCGCCGGTCGTGGTGGCCCGCCGGCTCGGCCTCGACCCGGCGACCCTGTCCGAGGAACTCGCCCAGGTCCGCGAGCTGTTCCGGGATCGTTGCCGGCAGAGTCACCGGGACGCGCCGCTGGAACCGCGGTGCCGCGGCTACGCCCGGCTGCTGGACGCCGTCAGCCGGTCGCCGGTCGCCGGCGTCCCGGACGACCTCGCACGCCACCTCGCCATCTGCGCCGACTGCGCCGAGGCCGCCGCCTGCCTGCGCGCGGACGGGGCCGGCCTGCCCGCGGCCCTCGCCGGCGGGGTGATCGGCTGGGGCGGCCTCACCTACCTGGAGCGCCGCCGCCGGGCCGCCGACGCCCGCCTCGGCGCCGGGCAGCCCGCGCCGGCCGACGACATCCCCGCGGACGACGGCGCTCCCCGGGCCGGCGTCGTGCGGGGCGGTCTGCTGGCCACCGCCGTCCTGGTCTCCCTGCTCGCGCTCGGCGCCTCCCTGATGCCCCTCGGCGGGCGGAGCGGCGAGGACACCGTCGGCAGCCGGCCGGTCGCCGACCCCGTCCCGTCCCTGCCGTCCGCGCCGTCGCCGTCGACGCGCCCGCCGTCGGACGCCCCGTCCCCGTCCCGCGGCACCCCGCGGCCGGACGCCACGCGGCCCGCCGCGCAGCGCAAGGACCGGCCGCCGGACCCGGACCCGGAACCCCAGGGCACCGTGTCCTCCACCGCGGCCCGGCCCACCGCCGGCCACGCCGGGCCGCCCGTCTGCCGCGTCGACTACGACCTCGTCAACCAGTGGCCCGACGGCTTCCAGGCCACCGTCACCGTCACCACCACCAGCGCTCTCGACTCCTGGCGCGTCGCCTGGTCCTTCCCCGACGGCCAGCAGGTCCGCCACATGTGGGACGCGAGCTACGAGCAGGACGGCTCGCGGGTCACCGCCGGCGCCGCCGCGTACAACGGCTCCGTCCCCGCCGGCGGCCGCCTCTCCTTCGGGCTGATCGCCTCCCGGAGCGGTGAGAACTCCCCGCCGCGCCACTTCACCCTCAACGGCCAGGACTGCGCGTAGGAGTCGTCGCGCGGAAAACCGATGGCGCTCCGCCCACGGGACGTCCTAGAGTTCCGGGTGTTCCAAGCCGCGTACACGTGTGGACGAGGAGGTGTCGACCGATGGCTGTCACCGCGACGACGGGCCCTGCCCGCATTCAGCAACCCATCAAATCCACCTCCGTGGCCTCCGGCTGACCTCACCCTTCTCTCGTACGCCGGGGCCACCCTGTGAAGGGTCAACCGTTGACTTCCTCCACCGCTTCATCCAGTGCTTCCTCCACCGCTTTCTCCGCGCTGGCTCCCTACGGCTGGGACGAGGCCTGGGCCGACGCGTTCGCGCCGTACGCCGGCGAGGGGCTGCTGCCCGGACGGGTCGTCCGGGTCGACCGCGGGCAGTGCGACGTGGTCACCGCCGACGGGATCGTGCGGGCCGACACCGCGTTCGTCACCCCGCACGACCCGCTGCGGGTCGTGTGCACCGGCGACTGGGCCGTCGTCGAACCCGGCGGCAACCCGCGCTACGTGCGCACGTACCTGCCGCGCCGCACCGCCTTCATGCGCTCCACCTCGTCCAAGCGCTCCGAGGGGCAGATCCTCGCGGCCAACGTCGACCACGCCGTCGTCGCCGTGTCCCTCGCGGCCGAACTCGACCTCGCCCGCGTCGAGCGCTTCCTCGCGCTCGCCTGGGAGTCGGGGGCGCAGCCCGTGGTCGTACTCACCAAGGCCGACCTGGTACCGGACCCGGCGACGCTCGCGCACCTCGTGCAGGACGTGGAGACGACCGCAACCGGCGTGCCGGTGCTGACCGTCAGCGCCGCACGGGGCGAGGGGCTCGACGTCCTCGCCGCCGTCGTCTCCGGCGGTACGGCGGTGCTGCTCGGGCAGTCCGGCGCCGGCAAATCCACCCTCGCCAACGCGCTCCTCGGCGTGGACGTCATGGACGTGCGGGCCGTGCGGGACGTCGACGGCAAGGGACGGCACACCACGACCACCCGCAACCTGCTCGCCCTGCCCGGCGGGGGTGTGCTGATCGACACGCCCGGACTGCGCGGCGTCGGCCTCTGGGACGCCGGCAGCGGGGTGGGGCAGGTCTTCGCCGAGATCGAGGAACTGGCCGAGGAGTGCCGGTTCCACGACTGCGCGCACCAGAGCGAACCGGGCTGTGCGGTACTCGCCGCCATCGACGCCGGTGAGCTGCCCGTGCGACGGCTGGAGAGTTACCGCAAGCTGCTGCGGGAGAACCAGCGCATCATCGCCAAGACCGACGCCCGGATGCGGGCCGAGATCCGCAAGGAGTGGAAGCGCCGGGGCGCCGCGGGGAGGGCGGCCATGGAGGCCAAGCGCGGACCCCGCCTCTAGGTCCCTCGGGGGCCCTGCGGCCGGGGCCCCCGACGTCATGTCCGATTTCCGCCAGCCCCGGGCGCCGGGACGGCGGAGACTGGACGGTGTGATGGACGAGGACAGCAGATACGAGGCCGTACGGAGCCGGGACGCCCGGTTCGACGGGGCGTTCTTCTTCGCCGTCGAGACGACCGGCATCTACTGCCGGCCCAGCTGCCCGGCGGTCACGCCGAAGCGGCGCAACGTGCGGTTCTTCGCGACGGCCGCCGCCGCGCAGGGCTCGGGTTTCCGGGCCTGCCGGCGGTGCCGCCCGGACGCCGTGCCGGGCTCGGCCGACTGGAACGTCCGCGCGGACGTGGTCGGCCGGGCCATGCGGCTGATCGGCGACGGCGTGGTCGACCGGGAGGGCGTCGCCGGGCTCGCCGCGCGGCTCGGCTACAGCGCCCGGCAGGTGCAGCGGCAGCTGACCGCCGAACTCGGCGCCGGCCCCGTCGCGCTGGCCCGCGCCCAGCGGGCGCACACCGCGCGGGTGCTGCTCCAGACCACCGGCATGCCGGTCACCGAGATCGCGTTCGCCTCCGGATTCGCCAGCGTGCGGCAGTTCAACGACACCATCCGGGCCGTGTACGCGGCCACCCCCAGCGCCCTGCGCGCCGCCGCACCGGGCGGCGCCCGTACCGCCCGCCGTACGGCGGCCCCGTCCGCGGGGATCCCGCTGCGGCTCGCCCACCGGGGCCGCTACCAGTCCGGGCCCGTCTTCGACCTGCTCCAGCGGGAGGCCGTCGCGGGCGTCGAGGAGGTGAGCGGCCCGCCCGGCCGCCGCGTCTACCGGCGTACCCTCCGCCTGCCGTACGGCACCGGCATCGTCGCCGTCCACGAACGGCCGGGCACACCGAGGACGGGCGGCGGCTGGCTCGACGCCCGGCTGCACCTCACCGACCCCCGGGACCTGACCACCGCCGCGCAGCGGCTGCGCCGGCTGTTCGACCTGGACGCCGACCCCTACGCCGTCGACGAGCGGCTCGGCGCCGATCCCCGGCTCGCCCCGCTGGTCGCCGCCCGCCCCGGGCTGCGCTCGCCGGGCGCCGCCGACCCCGACGAACTGGCGGTACGGGCGCTGGTGGGGCGCGCGGAGGCCGAGCGGCTCGTCCAGCGGTACGGCAAGACGCTGGACGCCCCCTGTGGCACCCTCACCCACCTGTTCCCCGAACCGGCCGTCCTCGCCGAGGCCGAGCCGGACGGCACCCCGGGCGCGCTCGCCGCCGCCCTCGCCGACGGCGCCGTACGCCTCGATCCGGGCGCCGACCGGGACGACGCCCAGCAGGCGCTGCTCGCCGTGCCCGGCCTGGACGCCCGCACGGTCGCCGAGATCCGCGTCCGCGCCCTCGGCGACCCGGACGTCGCCCCGCCCGGCGCGGACGTGCCCGACACCTGGCGCCCCTGGCGCTCGTACGCCCTGCACCACCTGCGCGCAGCAGGAGAGTTGGAGTGACCGTGACCGTGACCTCGACCGTGGATTCCGCCGTGACCTACTGGACCGAACTGGAGAGCCCCGTGGGGCGGCTGCTGCTCACCGCCGACCCGGCCGGGGCGCTGACCTCCCTGTCCGTGCCCGGACAGAAGGGCGGGCGCGGCGTCCAGGACGACCGGCGGCACGACCCCGGCCCGTTCCGGGAGGCCGCCGAGCAGCTCGACGCGTACTTCGCCGGGGAGCTGAAGGAGTTCCGGCTGCCGCTGCGCGCCGAGGGCACCGCCTTCCGCCGGCGCGTGTGGGACGCCCTGGACGCCGTGCCCTACGGGGCGACCACGACCTACGGTGAGATTGCCGCCCGCATCGGTGCCTCCCGGCCCGCCGTCCGGGCCGTCGGCGGCGCGATCGGCGCCAACCCGCTGCTGATCGTGCGCCCCTGCCACCGGGTGATCGGCGCCGACGGCTCCCTCACCGGCTACGCGGGCGGCCTGGACCGCAAGACGCGGCTGCTGACGCTGGAGGGTGTGCTCAGGGCGGCCTGACGGACGGCGGCGGACCGCGGTCCTGGGTCCGGGACTCGGAGTCCGGAGTCCGCGGTCCGCCGGGGCCGGTCACCCGGCGAACACCGCGCCCAGCCACGCGGCCGTGATCAGCAGACAGGCGAACAGTTCCGCCAGCACGCTGGAGCCGCCCGTGCGCATCGTCGTCCGCAGCGCCGCCCGTGCCTCCCCGTGGCGGCCCAGGCGGAGCCGTTCGGCCAGGTAGATGCCGCCCATGAAGCCGGGGACGGCGCCCAGCACCGGGATGAGAACGAAGCCGAGGAACGCGCCGACGCCCGCGTACGCCATCAGGCGGCCGTCGGAACCGCCCGCCTCCAGCCGCCGGGGCGGCAGCGCCCAGCGCACCGCCCGGGAGAGCAGCAGCACCACGGTCGCGCCCACCACCACGAACCAGGCGAGCGGCTGCGGAACCTTCAGTGCCCACCACAGCACCGCTGCCCACACCAGCCACGACCCGGGCACTCCGGGCAGCAGCACACCGCCCAGCCCGAGCAGGATGACCAGGCCGACCAGCAGGAGTTCCGGCACTCCCATCTGACCAGGGTGCCCCCCTCGCGATGACCGCGCAGGTCCGCGGCCGAGCGGGGCCGGTCCGCCGGACCACCGCTACTGCCCGCGGGCCACCCAGCCCCGCTCGTACGCGTGCCAGCCCAGCTGCAGCCGGGTCGTCACCCCGGTCAGCTCCATCAGGCGCTTCACCCGGCGCTGCACGGTTCTCAGGCCCAGGTCGAGCTGCTTGGCCACGCTCGCGTCGGTCAGACCGGCCAGCAGCAGGGACAGGATCTCCAGGTCGGTGCCGTCGGGACCGTCCGGGCTCCGCTCGGTCACCCCTCCGGCGCCGAGCCGCAGCGGCAGCGCGGTCCGCCACACCGACTCGAACAGCGCCGACAGCAGCTCCAGCAGGCCGCTGGCGTGCACGACCAGCGCGGCGGGCTCCGCCGAGTGCGAGGTGAGCGGAACGAGGGCGAGCGAGCGGTCCGCGACCACCAGCTTGGTCGGTACCCGGTCCACCACCCGGACCTGCTCGTCGCGGCCCAGCGCGGCGGTCAGCTCGGTGATGCCGTCCGGCTGGTCCAGCACCGACCGCTCCACCACCGCCCGGTAGCGGACGCCGCGGCCGGCCGCCTGTTCCTCGGCGTGGTTCTCCATACCGGTGACGGCGACCGGGTTGCCGGTGACCAGCGCGCACACCTCCTCGCCGGCGCCCAGCTGGAGCTGGAGGAAGCGCTGGGCGACCGCGGCGGCGCCGATCACCACCTCGACCAGGTCGTGCACGGCGGGCTCCGCGGTCGCCGCCCGGTACTCCTCGGCCAGCATCGCCGCCGCCAGCTCCGCCTTCTCCAGTTCGTGCCGCTGCTGGGTGAGCAGCGCGCCCAGCGCCACGCCCGGCGGCGCGGCGACCCAGCGGCCGGGCCGGGCCGACGACTGGGCCGCGAGGCCGTTCTGCTCCAGCCGGCGCAGCGCGCGTTCGGTGGCCTGCTCGCCGAGCGCCAGCCGCCGGGCGAGATCGGGTACGTCGGCGGCGCCCACGGACACCAGCGCGCGATACGCCGACTCCTGTGTCTCCTCCAGCCCCAGTACTCCCAGCATCAGGCGTCGCCCCTCCCCGAGTCACAGCTCCGCGGTGCGCTCCGTGGCGGGAAACGGCCACGGCGCAAACCCGCCTCGGAACATCATCGTCTTACCCGCGGTCACTCTGCCAAGGTGGCCCCGCGCCGGACGGTTCTCCCGTGGGGGGTGGAACCGTCCGGCGACCCATGCGTACCCGCGTTCGGTCACTCACCCGACACGCCGTCGTGCGCCTCGCGGCCGTCCGGAATTTCCCGATGCCCCGTTTTCCTCCGGCCCGTGCCGTGGACAATTACGGGCATGAGCCAGCAGGGGGGAAGGCCCACCGGCCGCGAGGACGACTGGTGGCGCGAGCTGTACGACGACTCCACCGGCGACACGGGCCCCGCGCCCTCGGCCGATTCCCTGGACGACCGGTTCGCCTCCGCGTCCCGCGCGACCGGCGTCCCCGCACCACGCCCCGGCGACCCACCGGACATCCCGCACGACGGGGCGCACCCGCCGGCGAACGCGCCGGTGAAGCCGCCCGGCCGCCCGGCCGGCGGTCCGGCGGAGCCCTCGCCCCGTACCGGGCCCGCATCCCGGGAGCCGGCTGGGCCGTTCGGTCCGCCGGACGGTCACCGGGGTCAGACGCCGCCCGTCGTGTCACGGCCGGGGGGCGCTCCCCGGTCCTGGGGGAGATCCGGCTCACCACCCGGCGCGCGGGCGGACGTACCCTCCCGCCCGGGGCTGACGTCCATACGCGCTCCCTGGGAACCGCCCCCCGCCACGCCCACCGGCCCGGTGACCTTCCCGCCCGGATCCGACCCCCCGAGCCCGGCCGCGCCCGACCCGCGGGTGGGGGTTCCCGAGCCCCCGGCCGGCCCTCCCGGCGCGACCGTCCCGGCCTCCCGGCCCCCGTCCGACGCGCCCACACCGCCCGGGCGGGCAGACGCGCAGGCCACGGGCGCGGCCCCGGTCGGCACCCCGCCCCGCCCACCCGCCGAGCCCTCCCCACCGGCCGAACCGTCCCCACCCGTCGTACCGCGCCCACCCGCCGAACCGTCCTCGTCCGCCGGACCCGAGCCTCGGCAGTCACCGCCCCCGCCGTCCGCCCCGCCCCCGCCCGCAGGGCCTCTGCCGCCGTCCGCCCCGCCCCCGCCCACAAAGCCGGTGCCGCCGACCGGTCCGCCTCCACCGACCGCATCGCCCTCGGCCGCACCGCCCTCGGCCGCACCGCCCTCGGCCGCACCGCCCTCGGCCGCACCGCCCTCGGCCGCACCGTCCTCGGCCGCACCGCCCTCGGCCGCACCGTCCTCGGCCGCACCGCCCTCGGCCGCACCCCCCTCGCCCGCACCGCCCTCGGCGGCCGCGCCCGCCACGGCGTCTGCGACCGCGGGGACGGGTCCCCGAGCCGGGGCGCCGCCCGCCGCCCCCCGTTCCGCAGCCGCCGGGGCCGCTGCCGAGGCGGCCTCCGCAGCGGGCGGCAGCGGCGCCACCGGACCCGCACCCCCGGTGCTGGACCACGTAGGGTCCGGGCCGCCCACCTACGACGCCGAGCCCACCGCGCTGCCGCTCGCCGATCCGGACGGGCTCGGGGACCTGGTCGCGGACACCGTGCTGGACGGGGCCCGGTGCGGGACGTCCACGCTGCGGGCCCTGTCCGTGCGGGGCGACTCCGCGCGGTACCGGGGCGATCCCCGCCGCGACGCGCTGCTGACCGCCCGGTTCGGCACGGGCGAGCAGGCGCTAGTCCTGGTGGCGATGGCGACCGGCGCCCGGGCCACCGCCGGGGCGCACCGCGCCGCCGCCGAGGTATGCCGGTGGATCGGCCGGGCCGTGGGCCGCAGCCACGTCCGGCTGGGCGAGGACCTGCGGGCCGCCCGGCGCGGCGACCTGAAGTCCGGCCTGCACCGCCTCACCGACCGCAGCCTCGGCAGGCTCCGCGCGTCCGCCACCGAACAGGGCCTGCCACCGGACGCGTACACCGCCACCCTGCGCTGCCTGCTGCTGCCGGCCGACCCCCACTGCCGTGTCCGGGTGTTCTTCGGCGTCGGCGCCGGGGGACTGTTCCGCCTCCGCGACGGCGGCTGGCAGGACATGGAACCGCGGCCCACCGAGGTCGCCGGCGAGCCCGTGGTGGGCTTCGGGTCGCTGCCGGCCGAGACACCCGACGGGGACCGGCTCACCGTGGACCTCGGCATCCCGACGCCCCCGAGCCCGTACGACGAACCGCACCCCGAACTCCCCCGGGAGCCCTTCCGGTTCCGTGCCTCCGTCGCCCGCCCGGGGGACGTGCTGCTGATGTGCACCGCGGGCCTGGCCGAGCCGCTGCACGGTGAGCCCGAGCTGGCCGCCCAGCTGGCCCGGCGATGGTCCGGCCGCACTCCGCCGGGTCTCACGGAGTTCCTCGCCGACGGCCGCACCCGGGTCAAGGGATACGCGGACGACCGTACGGCCGCCGCCGTATGGGAGGCGTGACGACGGGGGCGGGGACCGGATGTTCGGTCACTCCTGGCCGAACACCCGGTCGTTGAGCATTCGACATGACTGCCCCGGGCCCGATCGGGCAAGGATCCCCGTGAACGTGTTCGACCAGAAGGGAATGCGACATCCGCACGCGGACGGGGGACAGGGTGAGGCAGGCACGAGGAGGCGGTCCCATGACGGTCGGGATCTCCTCGGCAGGCGCTGAGGAGAAGGCCGACGACAACGGGGAGGGCGCGCCCCGGCTCAGGCGCAGACTCGGGCGGGCGGACCTGCGGGCGGTGCCCGAGACCCGCCGGGCGCTGCGTGAACTGCTCGGGCGCTGGGGGAGCGCCGGGCAGTCGGACATCGCGGAGTTGCTGACCAGCGAACTGGTCACCAACGCGCTGCTGCACACCGACCACGACGCGGTCCTGACGGCCACCGTCGGACCCCGGGGACTGCGGGTGGAGGTGCGGGACTTCGTGGGCCGTTTCCCCCGGCCGCGCGTTCCCGCCTCCGACGACAGCACCCACGGGCGGGGCCTGTTCCTGGTGCAGTCCCTCGCGGACGCGTGGGGGGTGCGGGCCCACGGGGTGGGCAAGGCGGTCTGGTTCGAACTGGCCGCCGAGCCCGTGTGAGGCGCCTTCGCCCCGCGAGGCACCGTGGCCGTGCGGGGCGCCGGGCGCCCGGCCCGAGGGGTCGTGTTCGCGCCAGACTTCGAGGATCCAACGAGCTTCGAGGGCCCGTCGAGTCCCGAGTCCGCCCGGTGCGCCCGGTGCGCCTCCGACGCGGAGGGGGCGTCATCCGGCCCGTGCCGGATCACGCCCCCGTCCGGGGAGGACCTAACCGAACTGCTGCTCCAGGTCCTTCAGCTTGCGTTCCAGGGAGTCGAGCCGCGGCAGCGCCTGCGTGTCGTCCTCCGCCGTGAGGTCGACGGTGACCGGGTCACCGCCGCCGCGCACCGGCTGCAGGGAGGGACGCTGGCGTACGGGCAGTTGCTCCGGCGTGGGCGGCGCCGGTATGGCAGGCTCCGCGGAGACCCGGTCGGCGCCCCGCTCGACCGCCTGCACCTCGACCTCGACCTGGCGGCCGCCCCGGCCGTGCAGGCTCCGGTGACCCCGGCTGATCGCCTTCAGGCGAGCGCGCTCCAGGCGCTCCTGGTCGCGCCGGCGCTGCCGCTCCTGGTCCTTGCGGGCCTTGTCCTCGCGGACCTCCTCGACCGCCTCGTCCAGACTGCGCACGCCCTCCAGAAGCATCAGCGACCAGGCGCGGTACGTCTCCCGGGGCGCCCGCACCCAGCGCACGATGCGGATCTGCGGCAGCGGACGCGGCACCAGGCCCTGCTCGCGCAGCGCGGCCCGGCGGGTCTGCTTCAGCGCGCGGTCGAACAGCACCGCCGCCGACAGGGACATGCCCGCGAAGAAGTGCGGGGCGCCCGCGTGACCGGCGCCCCGGGGCGCGTGCACCCAGTTGAACCAGGCCGCGGCGAACGCGAACGTCCACACGAGTATCCGGGAGCCGAGCGCCGCGTCACCATGGCTGGCCTCGCGCACCGCGAGCACGGAACAGAACATCGCGGCGCCGTCGAGACCGAACGGCACCAGGTACTGCCAGCCGCCGCTCAGGCCGAGGTTCTGCTCGCCGAAGCCGACCAGACCGTGGAAGGAGAGGGCCGCGGCGACCGCGGCGCAGCAGAAGAGGAGGACGTAGGAGACGGTGCCGTAGACGGCTTCCTTGCGCCGGCGGCGCTCCTCGGCACGCTCCCACGAGTCGTCCGCGCTCGTGTCCTTCCCCGAGGCGCGCTTGCCGCGCGCCAGTACCGCAACCGCCGCCAGCATGCCCAGGAGTAGTACGGCGCCCGGAAGCAGCCAGTTCAGCGATATGTCGGTCAGTCTCATCTGGGGTCCCTTGCCTTGGGATAGGGCGTAACGCCCGCCATAGTGGCCCAAGCCCACCGGCCCTCAGGGGCTTTCGCGGCAAGATGCCGCCAGGAGGTGTCAGAGGGATGCCCAGGACGGCTTTCTGCTCGAACTGCCGCTTGAGGGGCGGGAGTTGAGTTCGAATAAGAGTACCCGCACGGGTGGTTCCGCGGAAACGTCCTGCGACAGGTGGGGAAGGTGTGAAAATGCGCCGACCGTACGGAAGTAGCTCGTGCGGATGATCCTGCGGCTCCGCGGGGGCCGCACGCCGGACCGGCGGGGCGTCAGCCCGCGGTGGCGAGCAGCTTGCCGACCCGGTCCGCGTCGCAGGTGCGCGGGCAGGTGGCGCAGGTGTCCTCGGGGCGCACTGTGTAGAACATGCAGCAGCTGGCCCGGTCCCGGGTGTGCAGCGGCTCCCCGTCCGGGCCCTTCAGCTCCCGGAACGCGGCCGTGCCGACATAGGGGCGGGTCGCTCCCGGCAGCAGCAGCTCCAGCTCGTGCCGCGCCCGCTCCTGCTCGCCCAGCAGGTGGGCGACGTACCAGAGGCCCTCGACGACCTCGTCGGTCGCCATCCCCCACAGGGCCCGCCCGCGGCGCCGCATGCGCGGGCCGAAGCCGGCCAGCACCGGCTCCAGGTGCTCGGCGACCGCGGCCCGCACCTCGGCGCGCAGCGCCTCCTCGTCCGGCACCACGCGGGCGCCGGGCAGTGCGGCGGCCGGGTCGCCGGGCAGACACGCGAAGCCCGTCGGGCGGACCGCCATGCGACCCAGGGGCAGCCCGGCGGCGGTCCGGTCGTAGGACACGTGCGTCACGGGGCAGCGCGGCACCCGGCGGTGCAGGAACCACGGCACCGTGACCAGCAGGCAGGCCGGCCAGGCGTACCGGTGCAGACCGAAGCTCGCGATCACGTCCGGCCGGGCCCGCTGCCCGTAATCCCGGAGCACCTGCGCGTCGTCCCAGGTCAGGAAGGACTCCAGGTCGGCTCCGCCCTGGGCGAGCGCGGCGGCGGTGACCCATCCGCCGCCCCGCGGGGCGGCGTCCCCGGCGCGCAGTTCGGTCACGGCCAGACCCGGGAGGACCTCGGACAGACGCGCGTACGCGTCCGCGACGGCCGAGCGGGGCACGGGCATGCGGGACCACCGATCCACATCAGGTGCGAGCAGTTCTTCAGGTAAGCCTTACCTTACCCATGATTGCCGCGGATGTGAGCCCCGGGATAGGAACAAACGGCCGGTGCCCCTATCGTGCTTGACGGACGGGCGACAACCGTCGCCATCCACCCAGCTACCGAAACATCCCGACATGTCTCCAGGAGGACCCGTGGAGCAGGGCGCGCAGGGCTCCGCCGAGACGGAGGCCGCCAGACCCCGCGTACGGTCATCGGCGTGGGTGCCGGCGCAGCCCCGGGCCGCGGAGGTGGACCGGGCCGCCGGCGCGGCGCGCGGCCGGGACCGGGGCGGGACGGGTGGTCACGGGCCGGACCTCGCCGGGACGGGCGGTCGCGGCCGGGACCTCGCCGGGACGGCCGGGGCCGTGCGCGGCGAGCACACCCACGCCGAACCCTCCCTGCCCCGGGCGCCCGTCCGCCGCACCTCGGTGCGCGGGCAGGTCCTCGACGCGCTGCGCGCCGCGCTGCTGGCCGGTGAGCTGCGGCCCGGCGAGGTCTACTCCGGGCCCGCGCTCGGCGAGCGCTTCGGCGTCTCGGCCACCCCCGTCCGGGAGGCCATGCAGCAGCTCGCGCTGGAGGGTGCCGTCGAGGTCGTTCCCAACCGCGGCTTCCGGGTCGTCGAACGGGGCACGCGGGAACTCGCCGAGCTGGCCGAGGTCCGCGCCCTCCTCGAGATCCCCGTGCTGCTGCGGCTGGCCCGCACGGTGCCCGCCGAACGCTGGGCGGAGCTGCGCCCGCCGGCGGAGGCCACCGTCCGGGCCGCGTCCGCCGGCTGCCGGGCCACCTACGCCGAGGCCGACCGGGCCTTCCACCGGGCGGTGCTGTCGCTGTCGGGCAACGAGCAGCTCGTCCGGCTCGCCGAGGACCTGCACCGCCGCGCGCAGTGGCCGCCGGCCGCCGTGCCCGTCTCGCGCGGACGGGCCGACCTGGTCGCCGACGCCCACGAGCACACCGCCCTGCTGGACGCGCTGATCGCCGGGGACCTGGACGCGGTCCGGGCGCTGGCGGAGGAACACTTCGCCACCCGGGGCTGAGCGCCGGCCCCGCCGGTTCCCTCGGGCCGCGGACGCCCCCTTCCGGCACGAGCCCGCCGCCCGACCGGGAGTCCGGCGGCTGACCGAGGGTTCGGCGGCTGACCGCGAGTCCGGCGCCCGACCGGGAGCCCGCCGCCCGACCGGGAGTCCGGCGGTCGACCGGGAGTCCGGTGGCTGACCGGGAGTCCGGTGGCTGGCCGCGGGTTCGGTGGCTGACCGGGAGCCCGCCGCCCGACCGGGAGTCCGGCGGTCGACCGGGAGTCCGGCGCCCGACCGGGAGTTCGGCGGCCGATCACGAGCCCGCCGCCCGACCGCGAGTCCGGCGGCCGGGGCTCCGGACCGGCCGGACAGCCCCACCGCGAGCCCCGACCGACGCACGTACGGCCCGCTCACCAGCCCGCCGCCGGCCGACGAGCGGATCCTCACCCGCGTCATGGGCCCGACGCCCTCACCGCCGTGGCCGTCCCCCCCGGGGGCGGCCTGGCCCGGCCGCCCGGGGCGCAGCCATGCGGGGGCCGTGCCGCGCTGGGTCACCTCGCTCGGGCCGGTCTCGCGCCGCGTGGGCGGTGACCGGTGGCGAGTCCGCCGCGGGCGACGGGCCGCCGGAGTGGTCGCCGGAGTGGCCGCCTGTGGGGCGCGGCCGGGGTGCTGCTCCGGCCGCGTGGCCCGGCGGGCCGGGGCGAGGCCGGGCTCATGCCGTTGCCGCGCCCGTCGCCGGCGGGGCCAGCTGGCGGGACAGCCACGTCGGCACACCGCCGAGCAGCCGGAACAGCCGGCGGGCCTCCTCGCGCAGCCGGGACGCCTCCGGTTCCGTCTCCGTGTCCGCGAGGGACGCCAGCGCCGGCGCCGTGCCGACGAGGTACCCCAGCTCCTCGCGGAGCCGCAGCGACTCGGTGAAGCCGTGCCGGGCCTCGGCCAGCTCGCCGTCCCTGAGCGCCAGTCCGGCCAGATGGCGCCAGGTGAAGGACAGCAGCAGCGGGTCGGCGTGCGCGGTGGCCGAGGCATGGGCGCGCCGGTACGCCGCCCGCGCCGCCTGCGGCGACCCCGTCAGGTTCTCCGCCAGCAGGCCGCGCCGGAAGTCCAGCAGCGCCCGCCCGGGAGCCCCGGGCGCGATCAGGGCCGCCGCCCGCCCCAGCGCCGCCCGCGCCTCGTCGGCCCGGTCCCGCACGCCGTGCAGCGTGGCCGCGTAGGCGAGCTGGCCGCGTTCGCAGGCGGCGGCGCCGCGCTCCTCGTCGCCGTGGGCCAGCGCCTCGGCGGTGCGCAGCGCGTCCTCGGCCTCCTCCCAGCCCTGCTCGGTGTACAGACACCGCTCCACCAGCAGCGCGGCCCGCTGCAGCGCCGTGGCCGCGGTGTCCGGCCGCAGCAGCGCCGCGGCGTCGGCCCAGCACGCGCGTGAGCGCAGCCGCCATACCGCGGTCTGGAGCGGATCGTCACCTGCGGTCGTTCCCGTACCAGAACCAGACATGGCGGGATGCGCCACGTTGCCCTCCCCAAGCACACCAGCGAGCCGTTGAGTGGTGGCGGCATCTCAGCACGGAACGACCGGCCCGGCCAAGAGGGTGGGTGAAGGATTTCACAAAGTCGTGGGACTGTCGGCCCCCGACGTTCGGCCGTCGGCTCAGCTCATCCGCAGTGCCAGGAAGAAATCGAGCTTGTCCTCCAGCCGCGACAGATCACGTCCCGTCAACTGCTCGATCCGCCCGACCCGGTAGCGCAACGTGTTGACGTGGAGGTGGAGCCGGGCGGCGCAGCGTGTCCAGGAGCCGTCGGAGTCCAGGAACGCCTCCAGCGTCGGGATCAGCTCGGCGCGGTGCCGGCGGTCGTAGTCCCGCAGCGGGTCCAGCAGCCGGGCCGTGAAGGCGCGGCGGACGTCGTCGGGGACGAAGGGCAGCAGCAGGACGTGCGAGGCGAGCTCCTGGTGCCCGGCGGCACACACCCGGCCCTGCCGGGCGGCGGCGACCCGGCGGGCGTGCCGCGCCTCCTCCAGCGCCCCGCGCAGCCCCTCCGCCGAGTGCACGGCCGCGCTCACCCCGAGCGTGACCCGCCCGTCCCCGTCCAGTCCGGCCGTCAGCGGGTCCCGCACGGCCTCCAGCAGCGCATCGGCGAGGATGCCCGTCTCCGGGCCGTCGTGCTCCCCGGTGACCGCCGGGAGCGGCACCAGCGCGATGGCCTCCTCGCCCGCCTGGGCGACGGCGATCCGGTCGGAGTACTCGGGCCCCGCCGCCCCCGGGTCGACGAGGATCTCCTCCAGCAGCGTCTGGGCGCTCCGGCCGCTGTCCGGCTCCCCGTCCTCCCACTCGACGCGGGCCACCACGACCTGCCAGTGCGGAGCCGCCCCGAGCCCGGGCAGCAGGACCGGCGCCGCGACCCGGAGCCGGGCGGCGATCTCGGCGGGCGCCGCGCCCGTCTGCACCAGCTCCAGGACCTCCTGCGCCAGCCGACGCCGGACCGTGCGGGCCGCGTCCCGGCGGTCCCGCTCGACCGCGATCAGCTGGGTGACGCCGTGCAGCAGGTCCAGCCGCTCCTCGGCCCAGTCCCCGGCGTCCGCCTCGACGGCCAGCAGCCAGTCGGACAGCACCGTCTCGCGCACGTCCCGCGCGGGCTGCGGGGCACGGCCGGTGCTGCGCACCGGGAAGAGGCTGTACGTCGTCGGGCCCAGCGTCACCCGGTGCGGCGCCCGCCGGCCGGTGCGGCTGGCCGCCAGGTGCTCCGCCGCCAGCCGCGCGCACACGTCGCCGGGCAGCGCGGGGCCGGCCGCCTCGGAGCCCGCGATCGGCCTGCCGGTCGGCGAGAGCACCCACGCCCGCAGGTCCAGGTCCGAGCCGAGCAGGTCCAGGACCACGTCGGGGCCGCCACCGGCCGGGCCGGAGGTCATCATCCGCCGGTGCCGGTCCACGACCGCCGCGAGGTCCCCGGCGCGTTCGCCGGAGACCTGCCGCACCACGTGCTCGGTGATGGTCGCGAACGCCACCGACTCGTGCACCGCGAACAGCGGCAGCCGGTGCCGCGCGCACGCCTCGACCAGGTCGTCCGGCACGCTCCCCAGCTCGGCCTCACCGGCGGCGAGCCCCGCCACCCCGGCCTGCACCAGGACGCGTACGAACGGTTCGGAGTCGGCGGCGTCCCGGCGCCAGGCCAGGCCGCTGAGCACCAGCTCGCCGCCCGACAGGTAGCGGCTGGGGTCCCGCAGGTCGGTGGTCATCACGCCCCGGACCGAGCGGTCCAGTTCCTCCTCGCCGCCGAGCAGCTTGAGGCCCAGCGCGTCGGTGTCCAGCAGTGCGCGCAGCCGCATTCTCGTCGCCGCCGTTCTTTGTCTCGAATCGTGCTCTTGCTGCGGAGGACTCCTTCGGCCGGGCGCCCCGCGCGGCGGGTCGGCGAGCAGGGTCTGTCCGCGTCCGGGCTGTGGTACTGGTCACGCGGCTGTGTCGCGCGTTTCCACAGGAAGACGAAGAGGTTACTGAGGGCCTCCGTTCATACGAATCTACAAGATGACCACGATGGCCAGCCAACTCCTTCGGCGTTTCTGCGACTGACCCCGGTGGAGCACACGGCGGTGTACTGGCTGCAGTCCACGTGAACAGCACATGAACGAGCCGGGCTCGCTGCACACGGATTGGCTCAATCTGTACGACGCACGAGCTGTACGACGCACGATCACGAAGAAGAGAGCCGGTCATGGAGTTCATTCGCCCCGCCAGCTGGGAGGAGGCGCTCGCCGCGAAGGCCGAACACCCCACCGCTGTGCCGATCGCGGGTGGTACCGACGTGATGGTCGAGATCAACTTCGACCACCGCCGGCCCGAGTACCTCATGGACCTGAACCGCATCGGCGATCTGTCCGAGTGGGAGGTCGGCGAGGACACCGTGCGGGTAGGAGCCTCGGTGCCGTACACGAAGATCATGGAGCACCTCCGCTCCGAACTCCCCGGACTCGCCCTCGCCTCGCACACGGTCGCCTCCCCGCAGATCCGTAACCGCGGCGGCGTGGGCGGCAACCTCGGCACCGCCTCCCCGGCCGGCGACGCGCACCCGGCGCTGCTCGCCGCCGGGGCCCGGGTCGAGGCCGAGTCGGTGCGCGGCAAGCGCATGATCCCGATCGACGACTTCTACACGGGCGTCAAGCGCAACGCGCTGGAGCCCGACGAGCTGATCCGAGCCGTGCACGTGGACAGGGCGGACGGCCCGCAGCAGTTCTCCAAGGTCGGCACCCGCAACGCCATGGTCATCGCCGTGTGCGCCTTCGGTCTCGCCCTGCACCCCCGCACCCGTACGGTCCGCACCGGCATCGGCTCGGCCGCCCCGACCCCGGTCCGGGCCACCGCGGCCGAGCAGTTCCTGAACGCGGCCCTGGAAGAGGGCGGCTTCTGGGACGACGGCAGGATCATCACTCCCTCGGTCGCCAAGCAGTTCGCGGACCTGTGCTCGGCCGCCTGCAACCCGATCGACGACGTCCGGGGCACCGCGAGCTACCGCCGCCACGCGGTCGGTGTGATGGCCCGCCGGACCCTCACCTGGACCTGGGAGTCGTACCGCGGCGCCCGTCGCGCCACGGAGGGAGCTGCGTAATGCGCGTCAACTTCACCGTCAACGGACGCCCGCAGGAGGCCGACGACGTCTGGGAGGGCGAGTCCCTCCTGTACGTGCTGCGCGAGCGCCTCGGCCTGCCCGGCTCCAAGAACGCCTGCGAGCAGGGCGAGTGCGGCTCCTGCACGGTCCGCCTGGACGGCGTGCCGGTCTGCGCCTGTCTGGTCGCCGCCGGTCAGGCACAGGGCCGCGAGGTCGTCACCGTCGAGGGCCTGGCGGACTACGCCAAGCAGCGCGCCGAGGGCGGCTGCGCCACGGGCGCCTGCGGCGGCACCCCGCTCGACGAGGCCAGGCGGTGGCAGGCCAGGAGCACCGACTCGCAGACCGGTGAGGGCGAGGAGCTCGCCCCGGTCCAGCAGGCCTTCATCGACGCCGGCGCCGTGCAGTGCGGCTTCTGCACGCCGGGCCTGCTGGTCGCCGCCGACGAGATGCTGGAACGCAACCCGAACCCGACCGACGCGGACATCCGCGAGGCGCTCTCGGGCAACCTGTGCCGCTGCACGGGCTACGAGAAGATCATGGACGCGGTCCGGCTGGCGGCCGCCCGGCAGTCCGAGGGGGTCTGAGCATGACCGCCAACGGCGCACCCACCAAGATCACGCAGGGCTCCCGGACCAAGGGCGGCATCGGGGAGTCGACGCTGCGCCCGGACGGCACCCTCAAGGTCACCGGCGAGTTCGCGTACTCGTCCGACATGTGGCACGAGGACATGCTCTGGGGCCAGATCCTGCGCTCCACCGTCGCGCACGCCGAGATCGTCTCGATCGACACGGGCGAGGCGCTCGCCACGGCCGGCGTGTACGCCGTCATGACGTACGACGACCTGCCCACCGAGGTGAAGAACTACGGCCTGGAGCTCCGGGACACCCCGGTGCTCGCGAACGGCAGGGTCCGCCACCACGGCGAGCCCGTCGCCCTGGTCGCCGCCGACCACCCGGAGACCGCGCGCCGCGCCGCCGCCAAGATCAAGGTCGAGTACCGCGAACTGCCCGTCGTCACCGACGAGGCGAGCGCGCTGGCGCCGGACGCCGTCCTCCTCCACGAGGGCCGCGACGACGAGTACGCCGGGACCGTCCCGCACCAGAACATCGTGCACCGCCAGCCGATCATCCGCGGCGACGTGGCGCAGGCCCGCAGGAGGGCCGACGTGATCGTCGAGGGCGAGTACACCTTCGGCATGCAGGACCAGGCCTTCCTCGGCCCGGAGTCCGGACTCGCCGTGCCGGCCGAGGACGGCGGAGTCGACCTCTACGTCGCCACCCAGTGGCTGCACAAGGACCTCGCTCAGATCGCCCCGGTCCTCGGCCTGCCCGAGGAGAAGATCCGCATGACGCTCTCCGGCGTCGGCGGCGCCTTCGGCGGTCGCGAGGACCTCTCGATGCAGATCCACGCCTGCCTCCTGGCGCTGCGCACCGGCAAACCGGTCAAGATCGTCTACAACCGGTTCGAGTCGTTCTTCGGGCACGTCCACCGCCACCCGGCGAAGCTCCGCTACGAGCACGGCGCCACCAGGGACGGCAAGCTCACGCACATGAAGTGCCGGATCGTCCTGGACGGCGGCGCCTACGCCTCCGCCTCCCCGGCGGTCGTCGGCAACGCCTCCTCGCTGTCGGCCGGCCCCTACGTGATCGACGACGTCGACATCGAGGCCCTCGCCCTCTACACCAACAACCCGCCCTGCGGCGCCATGCGCGGCTTCGGCGCGGTCCAGGCGTGCTTCGCCTACGAGGCGCAGATGGACAAGCTGGCCGGCAGGCTGGGCATGGACCCGGTGGAGTTCCGCCGGATCAACGCCATGGAGCAGGGCACCCTGATGCCCACCGGTCAGCCGGTCGACTCCCCGGCGCCGGTCGCCGAACTGCTGCGCCGCGTCAAGGCGATGCCGATGCCTCCGGTGCGCCAGTGGGAGTCCAGCGAGGGCGCCGACGTACGCCAGCTGCCCGGCGGCCTGTCCAACACCACGCACGGCGAGGGCGTCGTCCGCGGTGTCGGCTACGCGGTCGGCATCAAGAACGTCGGGTTCTCCGAGGGCTTCGACGACTACTCCACCGCCAAGGTGCGCATGGAGGTGGTGGGCGGCGAGCCCGTCGCCACGGTCCACACGGCCATGGCGGAGGTCGGCCAGGGCGGTGTCACCGTCCACGCGCAGATCGCCCGCACCGAGCTGGGTGTCGCGCAGGTGACCATCCGCCCCGCCGACACGCAGGTGGGCTCGGCCGGTTCGACGTCCGCGTCGCGTCAGACGTACGTCACCGGCGGCGCCGTCAAGAACGCCTGTGAACTGGTGCGCGAGAAGGTCCTCGAGATCGGCCGCCGCAAGCTGGGCACCTACCACCCGGCGTGGGCGACCGCCGAACTCCTGCTGGAGGGCGGCAAGGTCGTCACCGACGGCGGCGAGGTCCTCGCGAACCTGGTCGACGTGCTGGAGGACGAGGCCGTCGAGATCGAGCAGGAGTGGCGCCACCGGCCCACCCAGCCCTTCGACCTGCGCACCGGCCAGGGCAACGGCCATGTGCAGTACTCCTTCGCCGCGCACCGCGCCGTCGTCGAGGTCGACACCGAACTCGGCCTGGTCAAGGTGATCGAACTGGCCTGCGCCCAGGACGTCGGCAAGGCGCTCAACCCGCTCTCCGTCATCGGCCAGATCCAGGGGGGCACCACCCAGGGCCTGGGCGTGGCGGTGATGGAGGAGATCGTCGTCGACCCCAGGACGGCCAAGGTCAGGAACCCCTCGTTCACGGACTACCTGATCCCCACGATTCTCGACACGCCGACCATCCCGGTCGACGTGCTCGAACTCGCCGACGACCACGCGCCGTACGGGCTGCGCGGCGTCGGCGAGGCTCCCACCCTGTCGTCGACACCGGCGGTCCTCGCGGCCATCCGGGACGCGACCGGGCTGGAGCTCGACCGCACGCCGGTCCGCCCGGAGCACCTCACCGGCACGGCGTGAGCTGACCCTCCGGGCGGCGCAACGGAACGTCACACACTCCGCGCCGCCCGGAGCACTCCCCAAGTTCCGCTCCGCTCGCGGTCCTTGAAGTACCCACATCGTTCGTCTCGGGCCGTCCCCCGGGTCGCGCATCCCAAATCCCGCAACCGCGGTCACGGCGGTCGACAGCGGGTGCCCCTATGAACCTTGGGAGAAGGCACCATGGCCCAGCAATCAGTGGAGCCCAAGACCACCGCGGAGGACGCGGGCACAGGCAGCCGCGTTCCGGCCGGCCGGTCTTGGCTCGACCGGTACTTCCACATATCGAACAGAGGATCCACGGTCGCGCGGGAAGTGCGCGGCGGCATCACCACCTTCATGGCGATGGCCTACATCGTCCTGCTCAACCCCGTGATCCTCTCCGGCGAGGACGCCGCGGGCAACACCCTGGGCCAGAAAGCCCTGATCACCGCCACGGCGCTCGCCGCCGCGGCCACCACGCTCCTGATGGGTTTCGTCGGCAAGGTGCCGCTCGCCCTGGCCGCCGGACTCTCGGTGTCCGGGGTGATCGCCGGACAGGTCGTTCCCCAGATGACCTGGCCGCAGGCCATGGGCATGTGTGTGATGTACGGCGTGGTCATCATGCTGCTCGTGGTCACCGGGCTGCGCGAGATGATCATGAACTCGATCCCGCTCGCCCTCAAGCACGGCATCACCATGGGCATCGGCCTGTTCATCGCCATCATCGGACTGGTCAAGGGCGGCTTCGTCCACCAGGGCAAGGCCACCCCGCTCTCCCTCGGTCCCACCGGTGAACTCGCCGGCTGGCCGGTCCTGCTCTTCGCGGGCACCCTGCTGCTGATCTTCATGCTCCAGGCGCGCCACACCCCGGGCGCGATCCTGATCGGCATCGTCACCGGGACGATCGTCGCGGCCGTCCTGAACGCCGCCGGGGTCATCGACCCCAAGCAGTGGGCCAACGGAGCCCCCGAACTGCACGGCAGCGCCGTCTCCATGCCCGACTTCTCGCTCTTCGGCGAGCTGGAGTTCGGCGGCTGGGACAGGGTCGGCGCGATGGCCGTCGGCATGATCGTCTTCACGCTCGTGCTGGCCGGCTTCTTCGACGCGATGGCCACCATCATCGGCGTCGGCACCGAGGCCAAGCTCGCCGACGACAAGGGCCGTATGCCGGGCCTGTCCAAGGCACTGTTCATCGACGGCGCGGGCGGGGCCGTCGGCGGTGTGGCGGGCGGCTCCGGCCAGACCGTCTTCGTCGAGTCCGCGACCGGTGTCGGAGAAGGTGCCCGCACCGGACTGGCCTCCGTCGTCACCGGCCTGTTCTTCGCGGCCTGCCTGTTCTTCACGCCGATCACCGCGATCGTGCCGCAGGAGGTCGCCTCGGCCGCGCTGGTGGTCATCGGAGCGATGATGATGATGAACGCCCGGCACGTGGACTGGGCCGACCGGGGCACCGCGATCCCGGTCTTCCTGACCGTCGTCCTGATGCCGTTCACCTACTCCATCACGGCGGGCGTCGCCGCCGGCGTCATCTCCTACGTCGCCATCAAGGTCGCGCAGGGCAAGGCGCGGGAGATCGGCGTGTTCATGTGGGCGCTGACGGTGATCTTCATCGTCTTCTTCGCCCTCAACCCGATCGAGAGCTGGCTGGGCGTGCACTAGGCGCCGGTTCGGGAACCCTTCCCGTACCCCGTTGTCCGAGGAGACCGACAGATGCTGGACATTGCCGAAGAGCTGAACCGGTGGGTCGAGCAGGGGCGTGACTTCGCCGTGGCCACCGTGGTGGCCGTCGGCGGCAGCGCCCCGCGCCAGCCCGGCGCCGCACTCGCGGTGGACGCCGACGGCACGGTGATCGGGTCGGTCTCCGGGGGGTGCGTGGAGGGGGCTGTGTACGAGCTGTGCCGGCAGGCGCTGCGGGACGGGGAGTCCGTCGTGGAGCGCTTCGGCTACAGCGACGAGGATGCCTTCGCCGTCGGCCTGACCTGTGGCGGCGTCATCGACATCCTCGTCACGCCGGTACGGGCGGGCGCCCCCGCCCGTCCGGCGCTCGCGTCCGCGCTGGCCGCCGCCGCCCGAGGGGAGGCGGCGGCGGTGGCGCGGATCGTCAGCGGCCCGGCCGGGCTGCTGGGCCGCGCCCTGGTGGTGCGGCCGGACGGGTCCGGCGAGGGTGGCTTCGGCTCCCACCCGGAACTCGACCGGACGGTTGCCGCCGAGGCGGGCGCCTTCCTGGACACGGGGCGCACGGGTGTGCTGGAGATCGGAGAGCGGGGCTCGCGGTGCGGCTCGCCGCTGACGCTCCTGGTGGAGTCCTCCGTCCCGCCGCCCCGCATGATCGTCTTCGGTGCCGTCGACTTCGCCTCGGCGCTGGTCCGTGTCGGGAAGTTCCTCGGCCACCACGTCACGGTGTGCGACGCCCGCCCGGTGTTCGCCACACCGGCCCGCTTCCCGGACGCCGACGAGGTCGTTGTCGAGTGGCCGCACGAATACCTGGAACGCACGGACGTCGACGGCCGGACGG
Source organism: Streptomyces hamibioticus (assembly GCF_047946815.1). Lineage (NCBI taxonomy): Bacteria > Bacillati > Actinomycetota > Actinomycetes > Kitasatosporales > Streptomycetaceae > Streptomyces > Streptomyces hamibioticus. The sequence goes on along the minus strand of NZ_JBKKQY010000001.1, from coordinate 1,517,418 downwards.
TGCTGTGCGTCCTCACCCACGACACCAAGTTCGACGTGCCGCTGCTGAAGCTGGCGCTGCGGCTGCCGGTCGCCTACGTCGGCGCGATGGGCTCGCGCCGCACGCACCTGGAACGCAACGAGCGCCTGCGCGAGGCCGGTGTGACCGATCTGGAACTGGCCCGGCTCCGGTCCCCGATCGGCCTCGACCTCGGTGCCCGCACGCCCGAGGAGACGGCCCTGTCGATCGCCGCGGAGATCGTCGCGGCCCGGCGCGGCGGCAGCGGCGCGTCCCTGACGGGCGCACACACCCCGATCCACCACGACGGCCCCACGGCGCCGGCACGGCGGATCGGGTCGGTGGCCTAGGGGCGCCGTCCCGTCGGGGCCCCGTCCCTCACGGCTGTCTGAGCAGGTGATTGACCTCGCGGCCGAAGGCGTACCGCCCCGAGCGGCGCACGACGCCGTCGAAGAGTGAGGGGAGTGCCCGGACGTCGACCTCCTCGCGCCACCGCACGCGGGTCCGGCCGCCGGGGCCGGGGTGGACCTCGAACTCCGCCCAGCCCCGGATCACCCGGCCGCGCTTCTCCAGGCGGCACAGTCCGGGGCCGTCCTCCTGCGGGGGCTGCCAGACCGTCACCTCCATCGGGTCGTCGAAGGCGAGCGGACCCAGCCCCGTGCGGGCCACGATCACCGTGCCCCGCCCGGTGGGCGGGGGAGTGGTGACGCTGACCCGGGTCAGCGGGACGGTGGCGCCGTGGCGGTGCCACTCGGTGAGCCGGCGCCACGTCTCCTCCAGGGGGAGCGGTGCCGTGCGTTCGAGGGAGAAGGTGACCACCGCACGATCGTAAGGAGTCGGCCGCGGCCCCTCACGCCGCCGTCCGGGCATGTCACCTTCCCGGGCAGGGGAAGGCGTGTCGAATGGCCGTTCGAGGTATGGGAGTCGTCACCGGGTTACTCGCGCCGTCACCGAAGTGACGGTGAGAGTGACGAGAGCGAGGAGAGTCCCGTGGACGGACACCCCTGGGGCAGGGTCCTGGTGACCGGCGGAGCCGGATTCGTGGGATCCCACCTGTGCGGCCGGCTGCTCGACGCCGGTGCCGACGTCGTGTGCCTCGACAACCTGGCGACCGGCTCCCGCCGCAACATCACCGACCTGGAGCGGCACCGCGGCTTCCGCTTCGTCCGGGCCGACGCCACCGACCCGACGGCCCTGCGCGCGCTGCCCGGACGCTTCGACCTCGTCCTGCACTTCGCCTGCCCGGCCTCGCCCGCCGACTACCTGCGGCTGCCCCTGGAGACGCTCGACGTCGGCAGCGCCGGTACCCGCAACGCCCTGGAGCGGGCCCAGGCCGACGGGGCCCGCTTCCTGCTCGCCTCCACCTCCGAGGTGTACGGCGACCCGCTGGAGCACCCGCAGCGCGAGACCTACTGGGGCAACGTCAACCCGATCGGACCGCGCAGCGTCTACGACGAGTCCAAGCGGTTCGCCGAGGCTCTGGTCACCGCCCACCGCCAGGTGCACGGCACCGACACCGCCATCGTCCGCATCTTCAACACGTACGGCCCGCGCATGCGCACCGGCGACGGCCGCGCCGTGCCCACGTTCATCGCCCAGGCCCTGGACGGCATGCCCCTCACCGTCGCCGGCGACGGCGGCCAGACCCGCTCCCTGTGCTACGTCGACGACACCGTCGACGGCGTCCTCGCCCTGGCCGCCTCCCGGGAGACCGGCCCGGTGAACATCGGCGGCAGCGACGAGATCACCATGCTGGAGCTGGCCCGGCGGATCGTCGATCTCACCGGCTCCGGCTCCCGCATCCGGTTCGTCGAGCGCCCCGTGGACGACCCCGGTCGCCGCCGGCCGGACACCACCCTGGCCCGGGAGCGGCTCGGCTGGCAGCCGCGCGTCGGCTGGAGCGAGGGACTGGAGCGGACCATCGGCTGGTTCGCGCACGCCGTCGCCGCCTGATCCGGCGCCGCGTGGTACCAGGTCCGCGCTTCGCTACGGACAGTGATTTTTCCTGTCATTTGCGGAATTGAGTTGTCTCCAAGTGTTTGAGGCAGCTGCGGTGCGGGACCCGCGAGTCCGTAGACGAGAGACGCAAGACGACCAGAGAGGCCCAAGGCACCAGAGAGGTCCCAGAGACCTGACTTCAGGAAGACCACCAGCCTCCGGGACGGAGCACCCCCCATGCGCATCCTTGGTATCAACGCCCTGTTCCACGACCCCGCCGCGGCCCTCGTCGTCGACGGCAGGACCGTCGCGGCCGCCGAGGAGGAGCGCTTCAGCCGCCGCAAGCACGGCAAGCGGCCGGTGCCCTTCTCCGCGTGGGAGGTGCCGGAGCTGTCGGCCCGGTGGTGCCTGGAGCACGCCGGTGTACGCCCCCAGGAGCTGGACGCGGTCGCCTACTCCTTCGACCCCAAGCTCGCCCGGCCCGCCCGGGACATGGGCCTGAACGACCCCTGGGACCCGCTGCGCCTGGAGTACGCCCGCCGCGCCCCCGAGTTCCTCGCCGAGGCGCTGCCCGGGCTCGACCCCGACCAGGTCGTCTTCGTCCCGCACCACGTGGCGCACGCCGCCTCCGCCGGCCCCGCCTCCCCGCACCCCGACAACGACGTGCTCGTTCTGGACGGCCGCGGGGAGTCCGCCTCCCACCTGGCCGGCCGCTACCGCGACGGCAAGCTCGACACCCTCGCCACCCAGGCCCTGCCGCACTCCCTCGGCCTGGTCTACGAGGAGCTGACCGAACACCTCGGCTTCCTGCGCAGCAGCGACGAGTACAAGGTGATGGCGCTCGCCTCCTACGGCACCCCCCGCTTCCTGGACCGGCTGCGCGAGCAGGTGCACGCCACCGGCGACGGCGGTTTCCGCGCCCACGGTGTCGACTGGGCCGCTCTCGCCCCGCCGCGCGCCAAGGGCGAGGACTGGACGCGCGACCACGCCGACCTGGCCGCCAGCACCCAGGCCGTCCTGGAGGAACTCCTCCTGGACCTCGTCCACTGGCTGCACCGCGAGGCCGGGGGCCAGGCGCTCACCATGGCCGGCGGCGTCGCCCTGAACTGCGTCGCCAATTCCGCGATCGCCCGGCGCGGCCCGTACCGGCACGTGTGGGTGCAGCCCGCCGCCGGCGACGCCGGAACCGCCCTCGGCGGCGCCCTGCACGTGGCCGCCGCCCAGGAGGGCACCGCCCCCGAGCCGATGCCCGGCGCCGACCTCGGCCGCGGCTGGAGCGACGAGGAGATCCGCGCCTGGCTGGAGACCGCCGCGATCCCCTACGAGGAGCCGGACGACATCGCCGAGACCGTCGCCGAGGAACTCGCCCGGGACGGCATCGTCGCCTGGTTCCAGGGCCGCAGCGAGTACGGGCCGCGCGCCCTCGGGCACCGCTCCCTGCTCGCCCACCCCGGCCGCGCGGAGAACCTGGAACGCCTCAACCACGTCAAGGGCCGCGAGGAGTTCCGGCCGGTCGCGCCGATGGTGCTCGCCGACCGGGCCGCCGAGATCTTCGACGGGCCGGTCCCGAGCCCGTACATGCTCTTCGTGCACGACGTCGCCGCCGCCTGGCGCGACCGCATCCCGGCCGTCGTCCACGTCGACGGCACCGCCCGCATCCAGACCGTCGAGGAGCGCCGCGAACCGCTCGTCGCCCGCATGCTGAACGCTTTCGAACGGCGCACCGGGGTGCCGGTCGTGGTCAACACCAGCCTCAACACCGCCGGGCGGCCCATGGTCGACGACCCGCGCGACGCCCTGGAGTGCTTCGGATCCGCGCCCGTGGACCTGCTGGCGATCGGTCCCTTCGCGGTCCGTCGCGGGAAGGCGTTCGCATGACCGGCTACGCCGTCGTGATCCCCACCCTGGCCCGCGAGACCCTGGCCGACTGCCTGGCCGCGCTCGCCGCCGCGACCGGGCCCCGGCCCGACGAGATCGTGCTCGTCGACGACCGGCCCGAGCCCGAGGCCGACCCGGGCACGCTGGAGCACCCGCTCGGCGTCCTCGGCGACCTGCGGGAACGCACGGTGGTCCGGCGCAGCGGCGGACGCGGACCGGCCGCCGCCCGCAACACCGGCCTGCGCGCGGTGACCGCGCCCTGGACGGCCTTCCTCGACGACGACGTCCAGGTCGGCCCGCACTGGTGCGACCAGCTCGTGCAGGACCTCACCGAGGCCGCCCCCGACACCGCCGGCGTCCAGGGCGTGATCGCCGTCCCCCTGCCCGGCGAGCGCCGCCCCACCGACTGGGAACGCGGCACCGCCGGCCTGGCCACTGCCCGCTGGATCACCGCCGACATGGCCTACCGCACCGACGCGCTCAAGCAGGTCGGCGGCTTCGACGAGCGCTTCACCCGTGCCTTCCGCGAGGACGCCGACCTCGCGCTGCGCGTCCTCGACGCCGGGTGGCGCATCCGGCAGGGCCGCCGCACCACCCGGCACCCGGTGCGCCCCGCCTCCCGCTGGGTGTCGCTCAAGCAGCAGCGCGGCAACGCCGACGACGCCCTGATGCGGCGCCTGCACGGGCCCGACTGGTGGGCCAAGGCGGTGGCGCCGCGCGGCCGCATCCGCCGGCACGCCGCCATCACCGCCGCCGGCGCCGCCGCGCTCGCCCTCGCCGCCGCGGGCCGGCCCCGCGCCGCCGCGATCGCCGGGCTCGGCTGGGCCGCGGGCACCGCGGAGTTCGCCTGGGCCCGCATCGCCCCCGGGCCGCGCACCCGCGACGAGGTGACGACCATGCTCCTGACCAGCGCGCTCATACCGCCCGCCGCCACCTGGCACCGGCTGAGCGGGCAGTGGCGGCACCGGTCCGCCCCCGCCTGGCGGGAGGTGGCGGCATGAACCGCGTCAAGGCCGTCCTCTTCGACCGCGACGGCACCCTTGTGCACGACGTCCCGTACAACGGCGACCCCGAACGGGTGCGGCCGGTCGACGGTGCCCGCGAAGCGGTCGCCCTGCTGCGCGAGCACGGCGTGGCGACCGGCGTGGTCACCAACCAGTCCGGCGTCGCCCGCGGACTGCTCACCGACGCCGACGTCCGCCACGTCAACCGGCGCATCGACGAACTGCTCGGCCCGTTCGACGTGTGGGCCGTGTGCCCGCACGGCCCCGACGACGGCTGCCACTGCCGCAAGCCGCAGCCCGGCCTGGTGCTGTGGGCGGCCGGCCGGATCTGCACCCACCCCGCGAACTGCGTCGTGATCGGCGACATCGGCGCCGACATCGAGGCCGCCGGGCGCGCGGGCGCGAGCGGCATCCTCGTCCCGAACGACCGCACCCGCCCGGAGGAGACGGCCGCGGCCGAGCACGTCGCCCCCGACCTGCTGACCGCCGTGCGCGCGGTGCTCGACGGCGACCTGCCGCCCGGACGCCCGGCGGCCGGCCGCCGGGCCGAGGACGCCGACGACACGGGCGCCCCCTGCACCGGCGCCCACACCACCCGGGGGAGAGCCGCACCCGTGGACACCGGTGGGAGGCCGCGATGAAAGCCCTGGTCACCCGACTCGACAGCTTCGGCGACGTACTGCTCGCCGGGCCCGCCGTCCGGGCCGTCGCCGCCCGGGCCGACCACGTCACCCTGCTGTGCGGCCCGCGCGGCGCCCCCGCCGCCAGGCTGCTGCCCGGCGTGGACGAGGTGCTGGTGTGGGACGCGCCGTGGGCCGGGTTCAGGCCGCCGCCGGTCGACCGGGGCGAGACCGACGCGCTCGTCGACCGGATCGACCGGGCCGGCATCGACACCGGACTGATCCTGACCTCCTTCCACCAGTCGCCGCTGCCCACCGCGCTGCTGCTGCGCCTGGCCGGCGTCCGGTACCTCGCGGCCGACAGCGTGGACTACCCCGGCGCCCTGCTCGACCTGCGCCACCAGCGCGCCCCGCACGCCCACGAGGCCGAGGCCGCGCTCGACCTCGCCGAGGCCGCCGGGTTCCCGCGGCCCGACGACGGCCGGCTGCGGGTGCACGAACCGCCGGACACCGCCCGCCTCACCGGGAGCGGTCCGTACGTCGTCCTGCACCCAGGCGCCAGCGTCCCCGCCCGCGCCTGGAGCCCCGAGCGCAGCGCCGAGGCGGTCGGTGAACTCGCCGCGGCCGGGCACCGGGTGCTGGTCACCGGCGGACCCGACGAACGGGACCTGACCGCCTACGTGGCGGGCGCGCACGGCACCGACCTGGGCGGGCGCACCGAGGCCCCGGAACTCTCCGGCGTCCTCGCGGGCGCGAGCGCCGTCGTCACCGGCAACACCGCCCCCGCGCACCTCGCCGCCGCCGTCGGCACCCCGGTCGTCTCCCTGTTCGCCCCGGTCGTACCGGCCGGGCGCTGGCGGCCGTACGGCGTCCCGTACGTCCTGCTCGGCGACCAGGACGCGCCCTGCGCCGACAGCAGGGCCCGGGAGTGCCCCGTCCCCGGCCACCCGTGCCTGAACACGGTCACCGCCAACGACGTCGTCGCCGCCGTCGAGAAACTCGTGGGGGAGGCATGAGGATCCTCATCTGGCACGTGCACGGGTCGTGGACCACGGCCTTCGTGCAGGGCCCGCACACCTACCTCGTCCCGGTCACCCCGGACCGCGGACCCGACGGCCTCGGCCGCGCCCGCACCTGGGACTGGCCGGAATCGGTGATCGAGGTCCCGCCCGAGCGGCTGCGGGACGAGGAGATCGACCTGGTGGTGCTGCAACGGCCGCACGAACTCGACCTGGTCGACCGGTGGCTGGGCCGCCGTCCGCCGCTGGTGTACCTGGAGCACAACGCCCCCCACGGAGACGTGCCCGACACCCGCCACCCCGCCGCGGACATCCCCGGCGTCACCCTCGTCCACGTCACCCACTTCAACCGGCTGATGTGGGACGCCGGCGGCACGCCGGCCACCGTCATCGAGCACGGCATCGTCGACCCCGGCCACCGCTGGACCGGCGAGCTGGAGCGGGCCGCCGTCGTCGTCAACGAGCCCGTCCGGCGCGGCCGGACCACCGGCACCGACCTGCTGCCCGAGTTCGCCCGCGCCGCCCCGCTCGACGTGTTCGGCATGCGCACCGAAGGGCTCGCCGAGCACATCGGCGTCACCCCCGGCCGCTGCCGCACCCAGGACGTCGTCCAGAGCGACCTCCACACGGAGCTGGCCCGACGGCGTGTGTACGTCCACCCCGTCCGCTGGACCTCCCTGGGCCTGTCCCTGCTGGAGGCCATGCACCTGGGCATGCCCGTGGTCGCGCTCGCCACCACCGAGGTGACCGAGGCGGTGCCGCCCGGCGCCGGCGTGGTCTCCAACCGCATCGACGTACTGACCGACGCCGTACGCGACTTCCTGGCCGACCCGCTGCACGCACGCACGGTCGGCGAGGGAGCCCGTGCGGCGGCCCTGGCCCGCTACGGGCTGCCCCGCTTCCTGGACGACTGGGAGCGGCTGCTGAAGGAGGTGACCCGATGAGGATCGCCATGGTGTCCGAGCACGCGAGCCCGCTCGCCGCGCTCGGCGGCGTCGACGCCGGAGGACAGAACGTCTACGTGGCCCGCCTCACCGAGGAGCTGGCGCGGCGCGGCCACGACGTGACCGTCTACACCCGCCGCGACTCGCTCGACCTGCCCGACCGGGTGCCGCTGCCCGGCGGCGCGGTCGTCGAGCACGTGCCGGCCGGACCGGCCGAGGTCCTGGCCAAGGACGACCTGTTCCCGCACATGCCCGCCTTCGGCGCCTACCTGGCGCGCGCCTTCGCCGAGGAGCGGCCCGACGTCGTCCACGCCCACTTCTGGATGTCCGGCCTGGCCTCCCAGATCGGCGTCCGCCCGCACGGGATCCCGCTCGTGCAGACCTTCCACGCCCTCGGCACCGTCAAGCGGCGCCACCAGGGCATGCGGGACACCAGCCCGTACGAACGCATCGGCATCGAACGGCAGATCGGCCGCACCTGCGAACGCGTCCTGGCCACCTGCACCGACGAGGTGATGGAACTCGGCGACATGGGCGTGCCCCCGCGCCAGGTCTCCATCGTGCCGTGCGGCGTGGACGCCGGCCACTTCCACCCCGGCGCCGACCCCGGCCGCGCCCCCGCGCGCCGGCAGCGGCACCGGCTGCTCGCCTGCGGCCGGCTCGTTCCCCGCAAGGGCTACGACCAGGCCATCCGAGCGCTCGCCCACATCCCCGACACCGAACTCGTGGTCGCCGGCGGCCCGCCGGCCGATGCCGTGGACGCCGACCCCGAGGCGCAGCGCCTGGCCGGCGTCGCGCGGCGGGCCGGCGTCGCCGACCGGGTACGGCTGCTCGGCGCGGTCGACCCGGCCGGCATGCCGGGGCTCATCCGCAGCGCCGACCTCGTCCTGTGCACCCCGCTCTACGAACCCTTCGGCATCGTGCCGCTGGAGGCCATGGCGTGCGGCGTGCCGGTCCTCGCCACCGACGTCGGCGGGCACCGCGACTCCGTGGCCGACGGCGTCACCGGCCGCCTCGTCGAACCGCAGAACCCCGAGGCGATCGCGGACGCCGCCCGCGCACTCCTCGCCGACGAGCCGCTGCGCCGCGAGTACGGCAGCGCGGGCCGCGCCCGCGTGATGAAGCACTACACCTGGCGGCGGGTGGCCGACGGGGCGGAACAGGTGTACCGCCTCACCCTCGCCGACCACGCACTGTCGAAGGAGGTGGCGTGATGACCGTGTACCCGCCCGTCGTCGGGCACTGCGACGAACTCCAGGACGCGCTGGGGGCCTTCCGGGCCTCCGCGCACATCACCGAACGCTGGGGTGAGCGGCTCGCGTCCGTCCTGTCCGGCGGCGGCCGGCTGCTGGCCGCGGGCAACGGCGGCAGCGCCGCCCAGGCCCAGCACCTGACCGCCGAACTGGTCGGCCGCTACCGCGACGACCGGCCGCCGTTCTCCGCGATCGCCCTGCACGCCGACACCTCCTCGACCACCGCCATCGCCAACGACTACGGCGTGGACGAGGTGTTCGCCCGTCAGGTCCGCGCCCACGGCCGGGCGGGCGACGTCCTGATGCTGCTGTCCACCTCCGGCGCCAGCGCCAACCTGCTCTCCGCCGCCGACGCGGCCCGCGCCGCCGGGGTCCGGGTGTGGGCGCTGACCGGACCGGCCCCCAACCCGCTCATGGCCGGCAGCGACGAGTCCCTGTGCGTGGAGGCACCGACCACGGCGACCGTGCAGGAGATCCACCTGGTCGCCGTGCACATGGTGTGCGCGGCCTTCGACGCCGCCCTGGAACGGGGGGCCCGGGGCAAGCGGGCCAACGGGGTGAAGGGGGCCAAGAGTGTCAAGGGGGCCAAGGGGGCCGACGGAGTACGAAGGTGAGGGCACGCATGGCTGACAGGACCCCGCTGGTCGTGGTCGGCGACGCCCTGCTCGACCGGGACCTGACCGGCTCCGCCGACCGGCTCGCACCGGACGCGCCCGTACCGGTGGTCTCGGGGTGCGCCGAGCGGGTACGGCCCGGCGGCGCCGCGCTCGCCGCCTACCTCGCCGCCCGCGACGGCCGCGACGTCACGCTGATCACCGGCCTGGGCGACGACCCGGCCGCACGCGAGCTGCGTCAACTGCTCGAACCGTGGCTGACGGTGATCCCGCTCCCCCCGACCGGGACACTGCCCGAGAAGACCCGCGTCCTGGCCCAGGACCGGCCCGTCGTCCGCCTGGACCGCGGCGGCGGACGCGCCCGCGCGGCCACCGACGAGGCCCGCGCCGCGCTGCGCTCCGCCCCGGCCGTGTTCGTCTCCGACTACGGCCGCGGCACCGCCGACGCCCTCCGCGAGGAGCTGGCCGCCCGCCCGCCGCTGGTCTGGGACCCGCATCCGCGCGGCGCCCCGCCGGTGCCGGGCACCCGGCTGGTCACCCCCGCCGAGAAGGAGGCGCACGGCTTCGCCCCGCAGGACGGCCGGCCGGGTGGCAGCCTGCGCGCCGCCGCGCACAGCGCCGCCGCCCTGGTGCGGGACTGGCGCGTCGCCGCGGTCGCGGTCACCCTGGGCTCGCGCGGCGCCCTCCTCTCCTACGGCGAACACCCGCTCCTGGTCCCCGCGCCCGCCTCCCACCACGGCGACTCCTGCGGGGCCGGAGACCGGTTCGCCGCGACCGCGGCCGGGCTGCTCGCCGACGGCGCGCTGGTCGGCGAGGCCGTCGAGGGCGCGGTGAGCGCCGCCACCGCGTTCGTGGCGGCGGGCGGCGCGGGCGCCCTGCCACCCGCCGACTCGCCGTCGGCCGAGGCGCTGCCGCCGGACACCGACGACCCGCACGCCCTGGCCGCCCGGGTCCGCGCGCAGCACGGCACCGTGGTCGCCGCGGGCGGCTGCTTCGACCTGCTGCACGCCGGACACGTCGGCCTGCTCCAGGCCGCCCGGCGGCTCGGCGACTGCCTGGTCGTCTGCGTCAACTCCGACGCCTCGGTGCGCCGCCGCAAGGGCGACGGCCGCCCCGTCAACCCGCTCGCGGACCGGGTCCGCGTCCTGCGCGCCCTGGCCTGCGTGGACGCCGTCGCCGTCTTCGACGAGGACACCCCCGAACGGCTCCTGGGCGATCTGCGCCCCGACGTCTGGGTCAAGGGCGGCGACTACGCGGGCGCCGACCTCCCCGAGGCCGCGCTCCTCCAGGAGTGGGGCGGCCAGGCCGTGCTGCTGCCCTACCTCGACGGCCGCTCCTCCACGGCCCTGATGGCACGGGCGGCCGAGGGGGTGCGATGACGCGGGGCGCGGGCCTCCTCACCGACGCGGTCCGGGCGTCCGCCCGGGACCCACGGACGCAGCACCGGCCCTCGCGCGCGACGCTCCCGCCCGCCGACGCCGAACGCGATACGGCGGCCGGCGGCGACCGGGGGAGCGCGGCCGGTGGTGAGGTGTCCGCCGGCGTTGGTGGCGCGGGCGGCGGTGAGGTGTCTCCCGGAGCCGGTGGTGTGGCCGGTGGTGAGGTGTCCGCCGTGCCCGCTGGTGTGGCCGGTGGTGTGGTGTCTGCCGGGGTTGGTGGCGCGGGCGGCGGTGAGGTGTCTCCCGGAGCCGGTGGTGTGGCCGGTGGTGAGGTGTCCGCCGTGCCCGCTGGTGTGGCCGGTGGTGTGGTGTCTGCCGGGGTTGGTGGCGCGGGCGGCGGTGAGGTGTCTCCCGGGGTCGGTGGTGTGGCCGGTGGTCAGGTGTCCGCCGTGACTGGTGGTGAGGTGTCCGCCGTGACCGGCGGTGTGCCCGGCGGTGAGGTCTCCACCGCGACGGGCGGTGACGACGGGGCGGCCCCGCGCCCCCGTGTCCTCGTGCTGCGCGCCCTCGGGCTCGGCGACCTGCTCGCCGGGGTGCCCGCGCTCCGCGCGCTGCGGCGGGCGTATCCGGGGCACGAACTGGTGCTGGCCACGCCCGCCGAACTGGCGCCGGTCGTGGCCGCGACCGGCGCCGTCGACCGGCTGCTGCCCGCCGCCGCGCCCGGCCGGGCGGTGCCGCGCACTCTCGACTGGACCGGCCCGCCCCCCGACGTCGCCGTCGACCTGCACGGCAACGGACCGCCCAGCCACCGCCTGCTGGCGCGGTTGCGCCCACTGAAGCTGCTGGCCTTCGCGCACCCCGAGACGCCCGGGATCGACGGCCCGCCCTGGTACGCCGAGGAACACGAACGCGACCGCTGGTGCCGGCTGCTCACCGCGTACGGCATCGACGCCGACCCCGCCGACCTGCTGCTGCCCCGCCCGCCGGGGCCGTCCCCGGCGCCCGGTGCCGTCGTCCTGCACCCCGGCGCCGGCGCCCCCTCCCGCTGCTGGCCCGTCGAGCGGTACGCGGCCGTCGCCGAGGCGCTGCGCGCCCGGGGCCTGAGGGTCGTGGTGACCGGCGGAGCGGACGAGGGCGACCTGGTGGCCCGGCTCGCCAAGGCCGCCGGACTGCCCGACACCGACGTCTTCGGCGGCGGCCTGCCCTACCGGCGGCTCTCCGCACTGGTCGCCGACGCCCGCGCCGTGGTCAGCGGCGACACCGGCATCGCGCACCTCGCGGTGGCCCACGCCGCGCCCTCCGTCACCCTGTTCGGCCCGGTGCCGCCCAGCCGCTGGGGCCCGCCCCCGCACCCCAGGCACCGCGCCCTGTGGCACCCCGGCCCGGACGGCGACCCGCACGGCCGGGAGACCGACCCCGCACTGCTGCGGATCACCGCCGACGAGGTCCTGGACGCCCTCGACGCCCTGAGCGAGACACCATGAACGACACCCCGTCGACCACCCGCGAGCAGCGGACCGCCGACCGGGCCGGCCACGCCCCCGTCGGCATCGTCATCGCCACCCGCAACCGCTCCGCACGCCTTGCCGTCACCCTGCGCCACCTCCAGGCCCTCCCCGAGCGGCCGGAGATCGTCGTCGCCGACAACGCCTCCACCGACGACACCCGCGCCATGGTGGCCCGCGACTTCCCGCAGGTGCGGGTGCTGTCCCTGCCCTTCAACCGCGGCGCTCTCGCCCGCACCCACGGCGTCCGCGCCCTCGGCACCCCGTACGTGGCGTTCAGCGACGACGACTCCTGGTGGGCGCCGGGCGCGCTGGCCACCGCCGCCCGTCTCTTCGACGAGCACCCGAGGCTCGGCCTGCTCTCCGCCCGCACCCTGGTCGGCCCCGACGACACGCCCGACCCGCTCAACGACGTGCTCGCGGCCTCCCCGCTCGGCTCCGCCACCGACCTGCCCGGCACCCAGGTGCTCGGCTTCCTCGGCTGCGCCGCCATGACCCGACGGGAGGCGTACCTCGACGCGGGCGGATACCACCCGCTGCTGTTCTTCGGCGCCGAGGAGACCCTGCTCGCCTACGACCTGGCCGCCCGCGGCTGGGGCGTCACCCACTGCCCCGAGGTGACCGCCCACCACCACCCCGACCCCGGCCCGCGCACCGGCCGCCCGGTCGTCGTGCGCCGCAACGAACTCCTCACCGCCTGGCTGCGCCGCCCCCTGCCGTACGCCCTCGCCCGTACCCGGGCGCTCGCCGCCGAGGCCCGCCACGACCCGCACGCCCGGCGCGCGCTGCGCGAGGCGCTCACCCGCCTGCCCGCCGCCCTGCGCGCCCGCAGGCCGCTGCCCCCGCACGTGGAGCGGGCCGCCCGACTCCTGGACGGAGCGACCCCATGACCGACCCCCGGACCACCGTCGTCGTCATCACCCACAACCGGCGTCCCGAACTCCTGCGCACCCTGGACCGCCTCGCCGAACTCCCCGAGCGGCCACCGGTGATCGTCACCGACAACGGCTCCACCGACGGCACCGCCTCCGCCGTCGCCCGCCACCACCCGCAGGTCAAGCTGCTGCGCCCCGGCCGCAACCTCGGCGCCGTCGGCCGCAACCTGGCCATCCGCCAGGTCCGCACGCCCTACGTCGCCTTCTGCGACGACGACTCCTGGTGGGCGCCGGGCTCGCTGTCCGGGGCCGCCGACCTGCTCGACGCGCACCCCGCCGTCGGCACGGTGACGGCCCGCATCCTCGTCGAACCGGACGGCACCGAGGACCCCATCGTCAAGGAACTGCGCGACTCGCCCGTCCCCGGCCCGGACTGGCTGCCCGGCCCGGCGCTCGGCTCCTTCCTGGCCGCCGCGACCGTGCTGCGCACCGACGCCTTCCGCGCCGCGGGCGGCTTCCACCCCAGGCTGTGGCTGGGCGGAGAGGAGGAACTGCTCGCCGCCGACCTCGCGGCCAACGGCTGGTGGCTGACGTACGCCGACCACCTGACGATCCACCACCACCCCTCGACGGTCCGGGACTCGACGCTGCGGCGGGCGCACGGCATCCGCAACACCCTGTGGTTCACCTGGCTGCGGCGGCCGGCCGGGCCCGCCCTGCGCCGCACCCTTCAGCTGGCCCGCACCGTCCCGCGCGACACCGCGTCCCTGCGTGCCTTCGCCGAGGCGACGGCCGCCCTGCCGTGGGTGCTGCGGGAGCGCCGGGTGCTGCCGCCGGAGGTCGAGGCCCGCCTGCGCCTGCTGGAGCCGGAGCAGCGCGCCTCGACGGCCCGCAGCTATACGGGCTGACGGCCCGCAGCACACGGGCTGACGGCCCGACGCCGCGCCGGCGCTACCCCTCCGTCCAGCGGCACAACAGCCGGAACACGGCGAACAGCGTCACCGGCCAGACGACGGCGAAGGCCCAGATCACGCGGGGATCAGAGGTGACGATCCCGGTCACCATGAGGGTGACGGACAGGGCGAGCAGCAGGAGCACCGTCCGGGTGCGCGGCCGGTACGCCACCAGCCGGGAAGGAACCGGGCCGCGCCGCGGGCGGAACGTGCGCAGGCGCCGTTCGAGCCGGCGGTCGCGGCGCAGCTCCCGCTCCACCTCGTCCAGGATGCGCTGCTCGTGATCGGGAAGCCGGCGGATGCTCACGGTGTCCTCCAGGGGGGCGGACCGACGCCCCGCCGGGTGCCCGCGCGGCTGCGGCCCTTAACCGACCGGCCGCAGCCCGAGCGCCTCGACGAGGCCGTCCGCAGTGTCCGCCGCACCGTCCGCGCGGAAGGCGGCGCCGATCCGCCGGGCCTCCTCCCGGCCGGTGGTCAGGCACCAGTCCCACCACCGCTCCAGCACCCCCGCCTCCAGCCGCTCCGCGGCGATCAGCGCGGGCCACCCGCAGGCCCGGGCCTGGGCGGTGACCTTGGCGCCGCCCGCCACCGGGTCCACCGCCAGCGCCGGGGTACCGGCCCGCAGCGCCAGCACCAGCCCGTGCAGCCGGTCGGTGACCACCAGGTCCAGCCGGGCCAGCACCGCCTCCAGCTGGCCCGGTGTGGCACACAGCCGCCAGTCGTGGGCGTCCAGCCGGGTGTCCAGCTCCAGGCGCGCGCAGTCCCGCCCGGCCAGCCAGCCGGTCACCGCCTCCGCGACCTCCTCGTGCCGCCGCTGCCGCCCGTACTCGCCCTGCCCGTGGGTGAGGATCACGCCGGCCACGGGCCGGGCGGGCAGCTCCGGGGCGCGGGCGGCGAGGTCGGGGGTCGGCTCGGCGCCGGGGGCGTCGCGGGCCAGCACCCGGTGGAAGCCGGTGACGGCCGCCGAGGCGGGGTCGACGACCGAGGTGCCGACGGCGATCCGGACGCAGTGCGCGAACCGGCGGTGCAACTCCTCGAGCTGCGGCCCGTGCACCGGGCCGCACACGAACACCAGATGCGAGTACTCCGCCGGGTCCAGGTCCTCGAAGTGCAGGCCGTTCGCGCGGAAGCCGGGGCTCCACACCACGTCGTACGGCAGCCGCGCACCGCGCAGGACGTCCTCCACGCGGTGCAGCGCCAGCACGTCCCCGGCCGTCGCCTCCCCGTGCAGGAAGCTGAACCAGCCGGTCACCAGGATCCTGTGTCGTCCGTGCACAGTGCACCCGGGTGCCCTGACGCCGGCCGGTCAATCCCGGCCGTCCCCCGGGAGGCGGTCACCGGCCGACGACCGGCCCGAACGCCCTGCGGATGTCGGACGCGGCGGGCTCGACGTACTCGTACGACGGCGGAGAGCCGTAGTAGGTGATGATCCCCGGGCAGCTCGCACCGCCCAGCTGCACCGTGCGGTCGGTCACCCGCTTGCCGGTCCGCAGCTCGTACGCCTTCACCCGCACTCCGATCTTGTAGAACGTGATGTTCCGGATGCGCTGCTCGTGGTCCCGGTAGGCGCAGGTCTCGACGGCGGCGCCGCGTCCGGTCTCCTCCGCGCACACGATCAGCGACGCCTTGGCCGGGTCGGTCGTGCGCCACCCGCCGGGCAGCTTCTCCGTGTAGTCCGGCGTGCCCACGAAGACCGCGGGGTTCGCGCCCTCGCGGCGCGCGGGCGCCCCCTCGTACTTCGCGGGCCGGGCGCAGTAGCCGCCGTCCGTGCCGGCCGGACCGCCGAGCAGGCCCTTGACATGGTCGAGCTGGACGGCGAGGACGGTCTTCCTGATCCCCTTGCGGGCCGTGCCCACGCGGTCGTCGTCGGGATGGTCGTCGACCAGCCGCTGGTAGCGGGCCCGCGCGTCCGGCCACCTGCCCTCGTCGAAGAGGTCGTCGCCGCACTCCATCAGGGCCTCGGGGGTGATCCGGGCCGCGGTGGCGGGCGCCGCGGCCAGGGTCCTGTGGTCCGTCTCCCGGTCGCGCAGCCAGTCCGCGATCCGTACGGTCTCGCAGGCGTCCGTGGTGGGGAGCCGCCGGAGGAAGTCCTTCAGGATGACGTCGGCCAGCTTGTCGTTGGCGGGGTCCGCCAGCACCGAGCCGAGCCGCCGGAAACCCGCGTCCAGCGCGTCGAGGTCGGCGTCCAGGCCCCGGCTCAGCTCACCGGTGGCCATCTGCAGCCGGTCGCACACCTCGACCACCCTGTCGCCGCGGGCGGCCAGGGGCGCCGCGACGAGCCGGTGGCTGAAGCCCAGCACCCGGTCCTGCGCCTCCGTCACCGCCGTGCAGTCCCCGTCCGCCCGCGCCTCGGCCACCTCGTTCTCGATCAGGTGGGCCTCGAACCGCAGCGCCCCGACGGTGACCAGCACCGTGAGGGTGAGGGCGACGGCGCGCAGGCGCTGTCCGTGGCGCGGCGCGGCAGGGCTCCTGCGCGCCAGCCGCCACCCGTGCGAGACGACGGCCGCCCACCACAGCAGCACCACCACCTCGCACCAGGCCTCGGCGACCGAGGCCGTCGTCCAGACCAGGGAGACGGTCACCGCCGCGGCGGCCCAGAACAGCCCGAGCCGCCCCAGCAGCAGGTAGCCCACGCCGAGCAGCGAGGCGTTGCCGACGGCGACCGCCACCGGATCGGCCCCGGGCGGCCCCGGCGGCTCCGGCGGGGCGGACGGCGGCAGGTGCGGCGTGCAGCTCACGGCGTCTCCCCCTCACCGCGGGCGCGGACGTACGCCTCGGCGGCCGGCCGGTACAGCAGGGCCGCCCCGGGCACCGCCAGTACGAGGGCGAGGACCAGGGTGGCGCCGCCGTACACCGGGTCGTCGAAGGCGAACGTCCCGGCGAACACGAAGATCACCGCCAGCAGACAGGTGACCGTGGTCCGGGCGGCCCGCCGGCCGCGCCCGGCACGCACCGCGAACCAGACGCAGGCCACCACGAGCAGGATCATCAGCTGTCCGGCCTGCTGCGGTCCGGCGGCCGCCGTGGCCGCCGTCAGCGCGCCGAGGACGATCAGTACCACCGCCAGTGTCACGCTCCGCGGCCGGCGGGCCGGGTCCGCGGCCGTGCGGCGGTTTCCTTCCGTGTGCATGAGGCTCCCTCTGGGTGTCTCCGGTCTCCGCCGGGGAGGACGCCGGGCCGGCGGGGCGGCGCGAGGTGCGCGCCGCCCCGGGCTCCCCCGAGCAGCCATCTCACCGCCGTACCCCGTTGTTCAGCAGCCCGGAAGCGGCACTGAACAATCCGGATGCGTCACTGAACAATGCGGGGCCGCGCCGAAGTCGGCGCGGGCCGCCCGCGACCGGCCCGTTCGGCCGCCACAGTCCCCGCGGCCGCGTGAAGAAGTCGTGAACTCCCCGTGCGGCACGGCATGGTTGCCTCCCTTCCGCTTGCCGCCCCGACCGGCCGGTCCCTACCGTGGGCGCCCGGACGACTGCCGAGCGCGACGACGGGGGCGGGCACGTGACGGGACGCGGGGCGGGACGCCGGGAACGCAGCCTGGACCCGGACGCCGGACCGGTCGAACGGTTCGCCGCGGAACTGCGCGCCCTGCGCGAGTCCGTGGGGCGCCCGACCTACCGGACCATGGCGCAGAAGGTGCCCTTCTCGGTGACCGCCCTGTCCCAGGCGGCGGCCAGCCGGCAACTGCCCAGCCTCGCGGTGACCCTCGCCTACGTCGACGTGTGCGGCGGCGACCGGCGGGAGTGGGAGCGGCGCTGGCGACAGGCCGCCGCCGAGATCGCCGAGCGCACGGCCGACGACGGCGACACCCGCCCGCCCTACCGGGGCCTGGCCCGCTACGAGCCCGACGACGTCGCCTGGTTCTTCGGCCGGGACGACCTGGTGGACCGGCTCACCGGACTGACCCGGCGGCACCGGTTCACCGCGGTCTTCGGCCCCTCCGGCAGCGGCAAGTCCTCCCTGCTGCGCGCCGGACTGATCCCACGGCTGCGCGCGCCCGGCGACGGCGAGGCGCCCCCCGCCGCGGTACGCGTCCTCACCCCGGGCGCCGACCCGCTGGGCACCCACGCCGAGCGGCTGGTCCCCGTGCCGGACACCGAGGCCGACACCTGGCTGATCGTCGACCAGTTCGAGGAGCTGTACACGCTCTGCCCGGACCCGGCCCGCCGCACCGCCTTCGTCGACCGCCTCCTGGCCGCCACCGCACCCGGCGGCCGGCTGCGCGTCGTGATCGCCGTACGCGCCGACTTCCTCGGCCGGTGCGCCGAACACCCCGGCCTCACCGCCGCGTTGCAGGACGCGACCCTGCTCGCCGGGCCGATGAGCCGGACGGAACTGCGCGAGGCCGTCGTCAAGCCCGCCGCCGCGGCCGGACTGACCGTCGAACGCGCCCTCGCCGCCCAACTGGTGGACGAGGTGGCGGACGCCCCCGGCGCCCTGCCCCTGATGTCGCACGCCCTGCTGGAGACCTGGCGGCACCGCACCGGACGCACCCTGACCCGGGCCGCGTACGAGGCCGCCGGTGGACTGCGCGGCGCCGTCGTACGCACCGCCGAGCAGGCGTACGGCGAACTCACCGCGTCCCGGGCCGACCTGGCGCGGCGCATCCTGCTGCGGCTCGTCGCACCCGGCGACGGCACCCCCGACACCCGGCGGCCGGCCGAGCGGGCGGAACTGGACGTCGGCGACCCGGCCGACACCGGCGCGGTGCTGGACCGCCTGGTCCGCGCCCGGCTCCTCACCCTGGACGACGGCACCGTCGAACTGGCCCACGAGGCCCTCATCACGGCCTGGCCGCGGCTGAGGGCCTGGATCGACGCCGAACGCGACCGGCTCCGGGTGCACCGCGCGCTCTCCGAGGCGGCCCGTACCTGGCGGGAACTGGGCCGGGAGAGCGCCGCCCTGTACGCGGGCTCGCGCCTGGCCGCCGCACGCGACGCCTTCCCGGAACAACGGCGCGACCGGGAACTGACGGCGGACGAGCGGGAGTTCCTCACCGCCTCGCTGCGGCGCCGCGGCCGGGCCCGGTGGCTGCGGCGAGGCATCTCCGCGGCCCTCGTCCTGCTGGTGCTGCTCGCCTCGGGCACCGCCGTGGTCGCCCTGCACCTGCGGGGCACCGCACAGGCGGAGCGGGACGACGCCGTGTTCGGCCGGATCACCGCGGAGGCCGACCGGCTGCGCACCACCAGTGCCTCCCTGTCCGCCCGGCTCGACGTCGCCGCGCACGGCATGCGCGACACCCCCGACCTGCGGACCCGGCTGACCGCGGACGCGGTCCGGGTGCTCTCCACCCGGCTGCCCGGCCACGAGGCACTCGGCAGCTCCGTGTCCTTCGCACCCGACGGCCGCACCCTCGCCAGCGGCGGCCACGACGGCACGGTGCGCCTGTGGGACACGGCGGGACCACGCCCGGGCGCACCGCTCGGTGAGCCGCTGCGGTTCCCGGCCGGCACCGTCGGCGCCGTCGCGTTCTCACCCGACGGCGCCGTACTGGCCGTGTCCGGCGACGGAGGCGGCATCCGGCTGTGGGACGTACGCGACCGCGCGCGCCCCCGCCCGCTCGGCCGGCCGCTGGTGAGCCACGACGAGGAGACCGTCGTCGCGCTGGCCTTCGCTCCGGACGGCGGCGCCCTGGCCACCGCCGGCGACGACGGCACCGTACGGCTGTGGGACCTCGCGGACCCGGCCCGGCCCGTGCCGCTCGGCGCCCCGGCCCGCGCCGACGACCGCAGCGTACGGGCCGTCGCCTTCACACCCGACGGCCGCACCCTGGCCACCGCCGGCTACACCGGTGCCGTACGGACGTGGCGGGTGCGCGGCACCGACGGGCTCACCCCGCTGGGCGCGCCGCGGCGCGAACACGCTGCCTCGGTGTGGGCGGTCGCCTTCTCCCCGGACGGCCGCACCCTGGCCAGCGCCGGATTCGACGAGACGGTTCGGCTGTGGGAGGTCTCCGGTGCGGGCCGGATCGAACCGGCGGGCGAGCCGCTGACCACGCACTCCGCCGCGGTGTGGTCGGTGGCGTTCGCCCCCGACGGCCACACGCTCGCCACCGCGGGGCAGGACGACACCGTGGTGCTGTGGAACGTGGCCGACCCCAACTACCCCCAGCAGATCGGCGAACCGCTGACCGGTCACACGGAGGGCCTGTGGGAGGTGGCGTTCGCCCCGGACGGCCGCACCCTCGCCAGCACCGGAGCCGATCGCAGCGTCCGCCTCTGGCACCTGCCGCAGACGCTGCTCACCGACTTCCGCAACCCCCTCACCTCCGTCGCCCACCGCCCCGACGGCCGGCTGCTCGCCGTCGCCAGCACCGACGACGGGCTGGTCCGGCTCTGGGACCTCCGGCACCCGGACCGCCCCCGCCGGCTGGAGCGGCCGCTCGCCCACGACGCCGCCGTCCTGGCCGTGGCCTTCGCACCGGACGGCCGGACGGCCGCCACCGCGACCGACGACGGGGCCGTACGGCTGTGGGACCTCTCCGACCCGGCGCACCCCGCCCGGTCCGGCACCCTCGCCAAGGCCCACCCGGGCGGCACGCTCACCGTCGCCTTCGCGCCGGGGGGCGGCACCCTGGCCACGGGTGGCGAGGACGGCACGGCGCGGCTGTGGGACGTCGGGGACCCGTCCCGGGCGCGGCCCGCCGGGGCACCGCTGACGGGGCACTCGGACGCGGTCACGTCCGTCGCGTTCACTCCCGACGGCCGCGCCCTCGCCAGCGGTGGCCAGGACAAGACGGTCCGGCTGTGGGACGTCAGGGACCCGTCCCGGCCCCGGCCCGCCGGGGCACCGCTGACGGGGCACTCGGACGCGGTCACGTCCGTCGCGTTCGCCCCCGACGGCCACACCCTCGCCAGCGGCGGCCGGGACCGCGCCGTGCGGCTGTGGGAGGTCACCGCGCCCGGCCGGGCCCGGGCGCGGGGCGGGGAACTGACCGGACACCGCGGCGGGGTCACCTCGGTGGCGTTCTCCCCGGACGGCCGTCTGCTGGCCAGCGGCAGCGGGGACCACACCGTCCGCCTGTGGAACGTCACCGACGCCGAACCGCACGGCCGGGAACTCACCGGCCACCTCGAAACGGTCGCCTCGGTCGCGTTCGGCCCCCGCGGCGGCACCCTCGTCTCCGCCGGCCAGGACCTCACCGCCCGCATCTGGATGCTCGACCCGGACGACGCCGTCCAGCGGATCTGCGCCCGCACGGGAGGCGAACTGACCCGCGCGGCCTGGCGCGACCTCCTGCCGGAGCTCGCCCCCCGGCCCGTGTGCGCGGGGGCCCGGTGAACCGGCCCCCGCGGCCTGTTCACCGAGCACACGTGGTCGCGGGACAGCCGACGGGAAAGGCACGAGCGGCGGTTGCGGACAGCAGCTGTACGCAACCGCCGCTACCGTGCAGGACATGAAGCCCAAGGCATCCACGACGGCCCCCGTGCTCGGCACCCGCGCCCTCAACCGCGCCACGCTCGCCCGGCAGTTGCTGCTCAGCCGTGCCCCGCTGTCCGCCGAGGCGGCCGTCGCGCACCTCGTCGGGCTGCAGGCGCAGAACGTCAAGCCCCCGTACTACGCGCTCGCCGCCCGCCTCGACGGCTTCACGCCCGCAGCGCTCTCCGCCCTCATGGCCGATCGCCGGGTCGCCCGCCTCGTCACCCTGCGCTCGACCATCCACACCCACACCGCCGACGACTGCCTCACCCTGCGACCGCTGGTGCAGCCCGCCCGGGACCGGGAGTTGACGCAGTTCCGCCGGGGGCTCGTGGGCGTCGACCTGGTCCGGCTCGCCGCGCTCGCCCGGGAACTGGTCGAGACCGAACCCCGCACACCGAAGCAGCTCCGCGAGGCCCTGTGCGCCGAGTGGCCCGACGCCGACCCGCAGGCGCTGTCCGTCGCCGCCCGCTGCCGCCTCCCGCTCGTCCAGGTCACCCCGCGCGGACTGTGGGGCAGGAGCGGCCAGGTCACGCTCAGCACCGCCGAGCAGTGGCTCGGCCGCCCCGCCGAACCGGCTCCGTCCCCCGACGCGACCGTGCTGCGCTACCTCGCCGCCTTCGGCCCGGCATCCGTCAAGGACATGCAGACCTGGTCGGGCCTGACCCGGCTGCGGGACGCCTTCGAACGCCTCCGGCCCCGGCTCGTCACCTTCCAGGACCCCGCCGGCACCGAACTGTTCGACCTCCCCGACGCGCCCCGCCCCGACCCGGACACCCCGGCCCCGCCGCGCTTCCTGCCCGAGTTCGACAACCTGCTGCTGTCCCACGCCGACCGCACGCGCGTGGTGCCGCCGGAGCACCGGGGCCGGAACTGGCGGGGCAACCAGGCCCACCGCGCCCTCCTCGTCGACGGTTTCCTGGCCGGGGTCTGGAGGCTCGACGACGACGCCCTCGTGATCGAGCCGTTCGACCGGCTCACCGAGGCGCAGCGGGACGAGGTGACGGCCGAGGGATTGCGGATGCTGAGCGTCGTGCACCCGGAACGGTCGTACGACATCGCGTTCGGGACCGTACGGGGATGAGTGCGACGGGACGTGCCGGGGATGAGTGCGACGGGACGTGCCAGGGGCGTGGAAAGGGGGCGTTGCGGGCCGCTCGTGGTGGCTCGCAACGCCCCCTGGCATTTCACCTGAGGGATGCTCAGGAGTCTGTGCGGTCTACGGCTTCACCTGCGCCGTCACCAGGTCCGAGAAGGTGGTCAGCCTCGTGTACACGCCCGGGTACCCGGCCCGGGCGCAGCCCTGGCCCCAGGACGTGATGCCCGCCAGGACGCCGCCGACGAGCAGCGGGCCGCCGCTGTCGCCCTGGCAGGTGTCCACACCGCCCTCGGTGTATCCGGCGCACACCATCTCGCTCGCGACGTAGTTGCGGCCGTAGGCGTCGCCGCAGCCCGCGTCGGACACGACCGGCACGGTCGCGGTCCGCAGTTGCCGGGAGGAACTGCCGTTCTCGCTGGTGGTGCCCCAGCCCAGGACGCGGGCGGTGGTGCCGGGAGCGTAGACGCCCGTGTCCGAGGAGGAGACGTACGCGGCGGGCTGGTACGGCATCGGCTTCGACAGCGTCAGGACGGCCACGTCCTCGCCCCTGGTGACCCGCTTGTAGTCCGGGTGGATCCAGATCCCGCTGACCTGGGCGACGGTGCCGTCGGTGCCGTCGAGGTGGGTGCGGCCGCCGACCACGCGGACGCTGCGGGCGGTCTCGCCGGCCATGCAGTGCGCGGCGGTGACCACCTTGGTGGGGGAGACCAGGGTGCCGCCGCAGAACTGGTCCTCGGAGGCGTCCGTGATCTGCATGACGAACGGGTACGCGGCGGTCGTGGTGGTCGTGCCGCCGACGATCGGCTGGGGCGCGGCGACGGCGGTGGGGGCCGCCAACAGTCCGGTCGCGGCGGCGGCGGTGGCTATGAGCGCGGCGGCGGTCCGTCTGGCGCGGGTGAGCCCGGACATGAGTCTCCTCGGGAGGTTGCCGGTGGGGGGGCGCGCGGGGTGGGGGGTGAAGCACGGGGGCCTCGGGACCGGCCCCCGTGTGCCCGGCGAGCGGCACGCTCCTTACGCTAGAACCGGCCCCATGACCGCCCAATGAGGGAACCCCCTAAGCGAGTTGGCCAGGGAAAACCCTCGATCGCCCACTCCGCCCCACCCACCGCACACCGGCTCACCCGCCCCGCTGCCCGCACCCGGCTCACCCACCGCGGCCGCCAAGCTCCGCCCCGCCGGCCGCGCCCCGGCTCGCGCGTCCCACCGCCGTGCTCCGGTTCGCGTGTGCGTCGGTCGTGCTCCGGCTTGCGTACCGGCCGCCACGCACGGGGCGCCGCGCCCTGGTTCCGCCCCGTCCGGTCGTCCTTCGCCGGCCGTTCCCGCGCAGGTCGCCGTGTTCCGGGTGGCCGGCCCCGCTCGCCCACCGGGGCCATGCGTGCAACCCCCGCTGCGCTCCGGAGCCCCCGGCTCGGCGTTCGCGATCCAGGCCCCCGGGCTCAGCGTCTGCGTTGCCCCGCCGCCAGTCGGACGATGTCCACGCGGGAACGGATGCCCAGTTTGCGGTAGACGCGGGTCAGGGTCGCCTCGACCGTCTTGACACTCACGAACAGCCGCTTGGCGATCTCCCGGTTGGTCGCGCCCTCCATCACCAGCGCCGCCACCTGACGCTCCATCGACGCCAGCGCCTCCAGGCAGGCGGCGGGCAGACCGCCGGCCGTGTCGTCCGCCCCGGCCGGGCCCGCCGCGGCCGCCTCCTCCACCCGTTGCAGCCAGGGCAGCGCCCGGCAGCGCCGGAACGCCTGCGCCGCCTCGTCGTACGACGCCGCACCCGGCCGCCGCACCGGCAGGGACGCCAGCGCGAACACGGTCCGCGCCTCCTCCAGGCCGTGCCCCAGCTTCGCCAGCCGGTCCCGTACCGACGTCAACTGGGCGACGGCCGCGTCGTGTTCACCGCGTGCGGCCCGCACCAGCGCCTCGGCCCGGTCCAGGTCGGCCAGCACGCTCTCCCGGCCCAGCCGCAGCGCGTGGGCGCGCGTGACGTCGACGACCTCCTGCGCCTCGCCCGGCTCCCCGATCCGCACCAGGGCCTCCGCCA
Organism: Streptomyces hamibioticus; assembly: GCF_047946815.1. Lineage (NCBI taxonomy): Bacteria > Bacillati > Actinomycetota > Actinomycetes > Kitasatosporales > Streptomycetaceae > Streptomyces > Streptomyces hamibioticus. Next base: position 1,492,889 of record NZ_JBKKQY010000001.1, on the reverse strand, counting down.
GGTCGCCCTGCCACCGGCCGCGCGCCGGGTCGGTGATGCCCGCCCCGGCCTCCAGCCGCCGTACCCGGCGCAGCGTGTCCACGGCCGCCCGCGCGTCGCCCGCCACCAGGTGGGCGTGCCCGAGCGCGGCCAGGGCGCGCGACAGGTAGACGGCGTCGCCGTCCTCCTCGGCCCGGTCCACCGCCTCCCGCGCCAGGTCCAGCGCCCGCTGCACATCACCGCCGGCCGCCTCGGCCAGCGAGGCCTGCATCGCGCCGGCGCCCTCCCCGATGCCCGCGTCCCGGGCCAGGGTCAGGCTCTCCCGGGCCAGCGACAGCGCCCGGCCGCACTGCCCGGAGCGCAGCTCGGTCTCGGCGAGGAACCGCAGGTAGTGGACCTCGCTCTCGGCCATCCCGCGCCGCCGCACCTCCCGCAGCAGCGCCGTGACCGTGGACCGCGCCTCGGCCAGCCGGTCGCTCATGATCAGCCAGCGGAAGCGGGCGGACCCCGCCCCGTTGTGATGGCAGGCCACCCGAGGGTCCTGCGGCTCCTTGAGCGCCCGCTGGATGGTCGCCGGGGCGTCCGGGTGCCCCATCAGGATCTCGGCCTGGGCCTGGAAGGCGAGTGCGAGCAGCTCGGTGCGCCGGTCCCCGGCCCGCGCCGCCAGGGCCGCGGCGTGCGCGGCCTCCTCCCGGCCCTGGGCGAAGTCGCCCTGTACGACCAGGCCCCGCCAAGCCAGCTGGTAGTGGACCTGGGCCAGCAGCCGGGGGTCGTCGCCCGCGTCGGCCAGCGCCTGCGGGAAGGCCGCGTCGACCTCGCCGATCGCCTGCCCCGCCGCCTCGATCACCACCATCCACGCCCGCACCCGCTCGGCCGGCGCGGTGGCCCGGGTCAGCACCTCGCGGGCCACGTCCCGCGCGAGGTCGGCCTCGCCGGCCGTGATCGCGTCCTCGGCGGCCTGGAGCCGGTGCTCGTCCGGCCCGGGCTCGCCGTCCGCAGGCGTGTGCCGGGCGGCCAGCAGCCCGAGCGAGGCGGCCACCGACGGCGCTCCCCGGTCCCGGGCCAGTGCGGCGGCCTCGGCCAGCCGGGCCGCGACCTCCGGGTCGGTACCGGTGGTGGCCAGGGCCAGATGGCGGGCGCGTTCGATCGGGTCGGACGCCGCCGTGGACAGCGCCGCGTGCGCGGCCCGCCGCTCCTGCGCCGGGGCCTCCGCGTACAGCGCGGCGGAGATCAGCGGATGCGCGAACCGTACGGTGGGGCCCTCCGGGTCCGCCGCCAGCAGACCGAGTTGCGCGGCCTGGGCCGTCTCGGCCTCGGCGTGGGCCCGGCCGGCCGCGTGCAGCAGGGCGGGTGTCGGGCGGGCGCCCGCGCTGGCCACGAGCAGGGTGCGGCGGGCCTCGTCGGAGAGCATCTCCAGACGGCTCAGTACCAGGTCGCGCAGCGAGGTCGGCACCGGCAGCGGCTCGCCCGGCCGGGGCGGGGTGGGGTTCTCGGCCAGGGCTCGGCCCAGCTCCAGGGCGAACAGCGGGTTGCCGCCGCTGGTGCGGTGGATCTCGCGGACCGTGGAGCGGGGCAGTCCGGTGTAGCCGCGGTGGTCGAGCAGCGCGGAGGTCTGGTCCCGGGTCAGCGGGCCCAGCCGCACGGCGAGGGTGTCCGGGGGGCAGGCACGCAGCTGACGGTCGTACTCCTGGCCCTCGGTGCGCACGGCGCACAGCATCCGCACCGGGGTGTCGCCCAGGCGGCGGGCGGCGAAGCCGAGGATCTCGGAGCTGGCCGCGTCCAGCCACTGGAGGTCGTCGGCGACCACCAGGACCGGGCCCTCGGCGGCGAGCGCGCGCAGCGCGGACAGCACCGCCAGGCGCAGGGCGAGTCCGTCGCGCTGGAGCGTGGACTCGCGGCCGGTGAGCGCCGACTCGAGCGCGGTGCGCTGGGCGGCGGGCAGCGCGCCGGCCACGTCGTCCAGCACCAGGCCCAGGAGGTCGGCGAGGGCGAGGAAGGGGAGGTGGGATTCGGACTCGGTCGCCGAGCAGCGCAGTACGGTCCGTGCCGTCTCGGCGTATTCCGCGGCCAGGGCGCGCAGCACCGTCGACTTTCCGATTCCGGCGGGCCCGTGCAGCAGCACGCTGCCACCGCGGCCGAGCTGCTCACGCGCAGCGCCGAACAGCTCCTCCCGGCCGACGACCAGGGCGGGGCGGCTCGGGGCAGGCTCCTTGAAGTCCCGTCGCACGGTCACCGCTCCCTCCGAGTGTCGTGTCCGGGCCAATGTTAGGCAACGAGGCATTGAATTTCGGACGGACGGTGGGGTGAGGGAAATAACAGGGGCCGTGCCGAAATGCCAGACCGGGCTTCCGAGAAAACCCGCAAAGCCGCCGCAACAAACCCGCAATCTCCCGCAAGCCCTTCGCTCCCGCCCGGCACCCCCAGCCCCCACCGGGCCCGGCGCCGTGGTGCCTGCCGGGTTTGGCGCCGTGGTGCCTGCCGGGTCCGGCGCCCTCGTGCCCACCGGATCCGGCGCCGTGATGCCCGCCCGGCCCGGCCCCATGGCGCCCGCCGGGCCCAGCCCGGCAGCTCCGCCCCGGCCCGGCCTGCAACGCCCGCTCGACCCGGCCCCGTGGCACCCGCCCGCCCCGTGGCCTCCGCCCAGCCCCATGGCCCCCGCCCCGCCCGGCTACGGCAACCACCCCGCCCGGCGGGCCGCGACGACCGCCTCGCCCCGGGTGCGGGCGCCGAGCTTGCGCATCGCCGAGCGGAGGTAACCCTTGACCGTCTCGGCGCCCACCCCCAGCCGCTCGGCGGCCACCGCGTTCGTGGCGCCCGCGGCGACGCACGCCAGCACGTCGACCTCGCGTGGCGCGAGCCGCACCACCGGTGCCCGGCCGCCGCCCGCCGCCAGCAGCCCGCACGCCCGCAGCAGTTCCTCCCGGAGCGCGGGGTCGGCGATCCGCGGGGCCAGGGCGCGCAGCGCCGAGTGGGCCTCCCGCACCTGCTCCCACGCCGCACCCGCGTCGGCGTCCGGTACGGGTTCCGGCCGTGCCGCCGCCGCCAGCTCCCGCGCCTCCTCCCGAAGCAGCAGTGCCTGCTCCACGTCCCGTGCAGCCGCCACCGCGGCGCTCAGCGTGCGGTCGCCGAGCGGCTGGGCGGTGCGCAGGGCGCCGTACAGCACACCACGCACCCGCCGCCGTACCACCACCGGCACCGCCACCACCGAGCGCAGTCCCTCGGCGGCCACGGGGGCGTCGTACTCGTGGCTGATCTGCCGTGAGGAGGAGTAGTCCGTCACCGCGCACGGCCGGGCCAGGGCCACCGCCTTGCCGCCCAGACCGCTGCCCGAGGACACCGCGAGGGCGCTCAGCGCGGCCGTGGCCGTGCCGCTCAGCTCGCTGATGCGGACCTGCCTCCGCCCGGACTCCACCAGCCCGCCGAAGGCGACCGGCAGCCCCGTCGCGCGCCGGAGCCCGGCCAGCGCGCTGCGGACCTCCACCACCCCAGCCGCCTCCATCGCCACCAGCCCGCCTCTGCCGTCACGTACCGCACACCCCCGTTCGGGGGTAGTGAGACCTGCATCACGGATTACACGATGGCGGACAGCCGCCCGGCAATGGTCCGGCACGAAGGAGGACAGATGACGACGGCGACGGAGCTGTTCCGCAGCGCGCGGGACTTCCTGCTGGAGCACCGTGAGGACTACGCCACCGCCTACGAGGGCTTCCGGTGGCCCCGGCCCGAGTACTTCAACTGGGCGCTGGACTGGTTCGACGCCATCGCCGACGGCAACGCCCGCACCGCCCTGCACATCGTCGAGGAGGACGGCCGCGAGGCCGCGCTCTCCTTCGGGGAGCTGTCCGTGCGCTCCGACCAGGCCGCGAACTGGCTGCGCGGGCGCGGCGTCGGCGCCGGGGACCGGATCCTCGTCATGCTCGGCAACCAGCAGGAGCTGTGGGTGACCGCGCTCGCCGCCATGAAGCTGCGCGCCGTCGTCATCCCCGCCACCCCGCTGCTCGGCCCCGCCGATCTGCGCGACCGCGTCGACCGCGGCCGGGTGCGCCACGTGATCGCACGCGCCGAGGACGCCGGCAAGTTCGACGAGGTGCCCGGCGACTACACGCGGATCGTCGCCGGGGGCGACGCGCGCGGGGCCTGGCTGCCGTTCGACGACATGTACGGCGCCGAGGCCGGTTTCCGGCCCGACGGCCCCACCCGCGCCGACGACCCGCTGATGCTGTACTTCACCTCGGGCACGACCGCCCGCCCCAAGCTGGTGGAGCACACCCACATCTCCTACCCGGTCGGGCACCTGGCGACCATGTACTGGATCGGGCTGGTCCCCGGCGACGTGCACCTCAACATCTCCTCGCCCGGCTGGGCCAAGCACGCCTGGTCGAACCTCTTCGCGCCGTGGAACGCGGAGGCGACCGTGTTCCTGCACAACTACACCCGCTTCGACGCGGCCCGGCTGATGCGGGAGATGGAGCGGGCGGGCGTCACCACCTTCTGCGCCCCGCCGACCGTGTGGCGCATGCTCATCCAGGCCGACCTCGCCCAGCTGGCCACCCCGCCGCGCGAGGCCGTCGCGGCCGGCGAGCCGCTCAACCCCGAGGTGATCGAGCAGGTCCGCCGGGCCTGGGGCCGGACCATCCGGGACGGCTTCGGACAGACCGAGACGGCCGTGCAGGTCGCCAACAGCCCCGGCCAGGTGCTCAAGACCGGTTCCATGGGCCGCCCGAGCCCCGGCTACCGCGTCGAGCTCCTCGACCCGGTCACCGGCGCACCCGGCGCCACCGAGGGCGAGATCGCCCTGGACCTCTCGGAGCGTCCCGTCGGCCTGATGACCGGCTACCACGGCGACGCCGAGCGCACCGCCGAGGCGATGGCCGGCGGCTACTACCGCACCGGCGACATCGGCTCCCGCGACGCCGACGGTTACCTCACCTACGTCGGCCGCGCCGACGACGTGTTCAAGGCCTCCGACTACAAGATCTCCCCGTTCGAGCTGGAGAGCGCGCTGCTGGAGCACGAGGCGGTGGCCGAGGCGGCCGTCGTCCCGGCGCCGGACCCGCTGCGGCTGGCGGTGCCCAAGGCGTACGTCGTGCTCGCCGCGGGCTGGGAGCCGGGGCCGGACACGGCGAAGGTGCTGTTCGAGCACTCCCGCGAGGTGCTCGCACCGTACAAGCGCATCCGCCGCCTGGAGTTCGGCGACCTGCCCAAGACCGTCTCCGGCAAGATCCGCCGCATCGAGCTGCGCGAGGCCACCGCCGCCGGCTCAGAGGCGGAGTACCGCGAGGAGGACTTCCGGTGAGCGCCCCGACCCACGCCGACGCACCCCTCTCCTACGCCCACGGCACCAGCGGCACGCCGCTGCTCGGCGACACCATCGGCGCCGACCTGGACCGGGCGGTCGCCGCCCACCCCGACCGCGAGGCCCTGGTCGACGTCCCCTCCGGGCGGCGCTGGACGTACGCCGAGTTCGGCGCGTCGGTCGACGAGGTGGCGCGCGGACTGCTCGCCAAGGGCGTCACCAAGGGCGACCGGGTCGGCATCTGGGCGGTCAACTGCCCCGAGTGGGTGCTCGTGCAGTACGCCACCGCCCGCATCGGCGCGATCATGGTCAACGTCAACCCGGCCTACCGCGCGCACGAGCTGGAGTACGTGCTGAAGCAGGCGGGCATCTCGCTGCTGATCGCCTCGCTCACCCACAGGAGCAGCGACTACCGCGCGCTGGTGGAGCAGGTCCGCGGCCGGTGCCCGGCGCTGCGCGAGACCGTCTACATCGGCGACCCGTCCTGGGAGGCGCTGACGGCGGGCGCGGCCTCGGTGCCGCACCAGGATCTCGTGGCCGCGCAGGCGGAGCTGAGCTGCGACGACCCGGTCAACATCCAGTACACGTCCGGGACGACCGGCTTCCCGAAGGGCGCCACCCTCTCCCACCACAACATCCTCAACAACGGCTACTGGGTGGGCCGCACGATCGGCTACACGGAACAGGACCGCGTCTGCCTGCCCGTCCCGTTCTACCACTGCTTCGGCATGGTCATGGGCAACCTGGGCGCCACCTCCCACGGCGCCTGCGTCGTCATCCCGGCGCCGTCCTTCGACCCGAAGGCGACCCTGGAGGCGGTGCAGCGGGAACGGTGCACGTCGCTGTACGGCGTCCCGACCATGTTCATCGCCGAGCTGAACCTGCCGGACTTCGCGACGTACGACCTGTCCTCCCTGCGCACCGGCATCATGGCGGGCTCACCGTGCCCGGTGGAGGTGATGAAGCGGGTGGTCGCCGAGATGCACATGGAGCAGGTCTCCATCTGCTACGGCATGACCGAGACCTCCCCGGTGTCGTTGCAGACCCGCATGGACGACGACCTGGAGCACCGCACCGGCACCGTCGGCCGGGTCCTGCCGCACATCGAGGTGAAGGTCGTCGACCCGGTGACCGGGGTGACGCTGCCCCGCGGCAGCGCGGGCGAGCTGCGCACCCGCGGGTACAGCGTGATGCTCGGCTACTGGGAGGAGCCGGAGAAGACCGCCGAGGCGATCGACGCCGGCCGCTGGATGCACACCGGGGACCTCGCGGTGATGCGCGAGGACGGGTACGTCGAGATCGTCGGCCGGATCAAGGACATGATCATCCGGGGCGGCGAGAACATCTACCCGCGCGAGGTCGAGGAGTTCCTGCACGCTCACCCGAAGATCGCGGACGTCCAGGTCGTCGGAGTGCCGCACGAGCGCTACGGCGAGGAGGTCCTCGCCTGTGTCATTCCCGCCGACCCGGCCGACCCGCTCACCCTGGAGGAGCTGCGCGCCTTCTGCGACGGGCAGCTGGCCCACTACAAGGTGCCGAGCCGGCTCCAGCTCCTCGGCGCCTTCCCGATGACCGTCTCCGGGAAGGTGCGCAAGATCGAGCTGCGGGAGCGGTACGGGACGTAGACCGGAAGGGCTGGAAGGGCTGGCAGGACGGGAGGACCGCAGGGCTCAGCCGGCCGTGGCGTCCAGCGCCACGGCCGGCGCGTTCACGGGACGCGGCGGTCCCGTCTCGCCCAGCACGAACAGCGGGACGCCCAGCTGCTCGGCGCGCCCGCGGGCCTCCTCGGCGTAGCCGGCGAGGGCGAAGTAGACGCAGTCGGCGGCCTCGGTCATGGCCGTCAGCCACAGGCACTCCACGTCCCGGACCGGGACCGGGTCCTCCGCCGGGTCCACCTGGACGACGAGTCCCGGCGCGGCGAGCCCGATGCCGGACGGCGGCCGCTGATCGGCGCGGCGGATGTCGCGGTGGCCGAAACCGTGCAGATAGAGCACCGCGGCGATGACCGTGTCCAGGACCGTGCGCATCGGGGGAGCGGGCCGGACGGTCCGTCCGTCGGCCGACCGCGACACGGGCAGCCGCAGCGTCGTCCCGCAGGGGCAGCCCAGCTCGGGGCGGGGCCACTCGCCCTCACCGCCGCAGGCCGCGCAGCGCACCGCGATCCACTCCTCCTCCCACACCCGGCGGGTGACCGGCGCCGCGGTGCCGTCCGGGTCGAGCCGCGGGGCGACGGGCGCCCCGCACGCGCACGGATACGACGGCGACGTGCAGCGGTGCCGGCGCCCGCACGCCGGGCAGCGCACCGCGATGCTCTCGGACATGCCCCTCATCCTCCTCCGGCCGCACCCGTCTGTCCGGCGGTTGGGCGTCTCTTGACGGCCCGGTGCGGTCGCTCTACATTGCTTCCAGATAGTAGAAACTAAATTTCGCTATACGGAATTGCCGACCGCAGGGCGCGACGGGAGTGCGAATCCGACAGCCGAAGCAGGAGTACTCGATGGCTCGTATGACCGCTGCCCGCGCGGCAGTTGAGATCCTCAAGCGCGAGGGCGTCTCGGACGCGTTCGGTGTGCCGGGCGCGGCGATCAACCCCTTCTACGCGGCGCTCAAGGCCTCCGGCGGCATCAACCACACCCTCGCCCGCCATGTCGAGGGCGCCTCGCACATGGCCGAGGGCTACACCCGGACCCACCCGGGCAACATCGGCGTCTGCATCGGCACCTCCGGTCCGGCCGGCACCGACATGATCACCGGTCTGTACTCGGCGATCGGCGACTCGATCCCGATCCTGTGCATCACCGGCCAGGCGCCGACCGCCGTGATCCACAAAGAGGACTTCCAGGCCGTCGACATCGCCTCCATCGCCAAGCCGGTCACCAAGATGGCGGTGACCGTCCTGGAGGCCGCGCAGGTCCCCGGCGTCTTCCAGCAGGCCTTCCACCTCATGCGCTCCGGCCGTCCCGGCCCGGTCCTGATCGACCTGCCGATCGACGTCCAGCTGACGGAGATCGAGTTCGACCCGGAGACCTACGAGCCGCTGCCCGTCTACAAGCCGGCCGCGACCCGGGCCCAGATCGAGAAGGCGATCGGCATGCTCAACGCCGCCGAGCGCCCGCTGATCGTCGCCGGCGGCGGCATCATCAACGCCGACGCGTGCGACCTGCTGGTGGAGTTCGCCGAGCTGACCGGCACCCCGGTGGTGCCGACCCTGATGGGCTGGGGCATCGTCCCGGACGACCACGAGCTGAACGCCGGCATGGTCGGCCTGCAGACCTCGCACCGCTACGGCAACGCGACCTTCCTGGAGTCCGACTTCGTCCTCGGCATCGGCAACCGCTGGGCCAACCGCCACACCGGCAAGATCGACGTCTACACGGCCGGACGGAAGTTCGTCCACGTCGACGTCGAGCCGACCCAGATCGGCAAGATCTTCGCCCCGGACTACGGCATCGCCTCCGACGCCAAGGCCGCGCTGGAGCTGTTCGTCGAGGTCGCGCGCGAGCTGAAGGCGGCCGGGAAGCTGCCCGACCGCTCCGAGTGGGTCGCCGCCGCGCAGGAGAAGAAGGCCACGCTCCAGCGCCGTACGCACTTCGACAACATCCCGATCAAGCCGCAGCGCGTCTACGAGGAGATGAACAAGGCCTTCGGCCCGGAGACCCGGTACGTCTCCACCATCGGCCTCTCCCAGATCGCCGGCGCCCAGATGCTGCACGTCTACCGCCCGCGGCACTGGATCAACTGCGGCCAGGCCGGTCCGCTCGGCTGGACCGTCCCGGCGGCGCTCGGCGTGGCCAAGGCCGACCCCGAGGCGCAGGTCGTCGCGCTCTCCGGCGACTACGACTTCCAGTTCATGATCGAGGAACTGGCCGTCGGCGCGCAGCACAAGATCCCCTACGTCCACGTCCTGGTCAACAACTCCTACCTGGGCCTGATCCGCCAGGCGCAGCGGGCGTTCGAGATCGACTTCCAGGTCAACCTGGAGTTCGAGAACATCAACTCGCCCGAGCTGGGCGTCTACGGCGTCGACCACGTCAAGGTCGCCGAGGGCCTCGGCTGCAAGGCGATCCGGGTCACCGACCCGAACGAGCTGGGCGCGGCCCTGGAGCAGGCCAAGAAGCTCGCCGCCGAGTTCCAGGTCCCCGTCATCGTCGAGGCCATCCTGGAGCGCGTCACCAACATCTCCATGTCGGGCACCAACGACATCAGCAACGTCGTGGAGTTCGAGGAGCTCGCCACCGAGCCGGGGCACGCCCCGACCGCCATCAAGACCCTGAAGGTCTGACGCTCCCACCGCCGAGGGCGGCCCGGTCCCTGTGGACCGGGCCGCCCTTCGTCGTGTCCGGACGTCCGGGCGGTCGCCACCGCCGTCCCCGCCGGGGGAGGCGGGGCCGTTCTCGTCACTGACCCCGCCCTCGTCGCCGACGACCCGGTGCAGGCCGCCGCATCCCCGGCCGACCGCCGCCTCCCCGGCCGAACGGGAGGCGGCCCTGGCCCGCGAGCGCACCCCGGCCGGTCGGGCCGGTGTCGCGGGAGAACCGGGGCAGCAGGGCCGGCAGCGCACGGTCGCCGCACAGCGCGACGGTGAGCCGTTCTCCGTCGTCGTCCGGCAGTAGCTCGGTATCCGTCAGTGCCTCGTCACCCGGCAGTCGGAGTCCGTCGGTCGGTGCCGTCGGTCGGTGTCCGTGGGTCCCTCCGGGCCCGCGGGCGAGGCATCCCGCTCCCACAGGGCCGCCTGCCCGTGCCGGGCCGCCCGCCTGGAGGCGGGGCCGGGTGCAGCGTGCGCGGCAGCCCGGCCGTCGACAGCTCGTCCCGCATCCGTGCCGACGCCCGGCGCATGACCGTCAGGGCGAGCAACTCCCCGAGGCCGGTGGGCCGGTGGGCCGGTGGGCCGGCGGAGCCCGGCACGTACGGCCTTCTCCGGTCGATCGGCGGGGGACGCGACGCCCGCCGTGCCCGTCACCGCCGTCCTGCGCACGACCGCCCGGGCGGCCCGCTCGCGACGCCGCTTCGACGACACCCCGCGGACGCGGTGCCGCCACGGCGAGTGACTCGGGACTGGACTGGGGACTTGCGGGCGCCGTGCGGAAACGCCGGAGAGCGCCGGATGCGGGACCGTCCGCATCCGGCGCTCTCCGGCCGGTGAGGTTCTGTGAAGTTGTGGCCGCCCGACGGTGCGAGGCTGGGCGCGACAGGACGTTCGCGCCGCCGGACGGAGTCCTGGGAGCGGCTGTTGGCCGGGACCGCGGCGGGTGCGATGGGTCCGGGGCTTCTCCCCTCAGGTCGTAGGAGAAGACTCCGGGCCCTTCACCACCGCACTGGCTCGCACGCCGCCGCGGTCCTCGTTCCTGCCCGCGGTGCACGGGAGGCCACCCCTCATCCGGGCCGCCCCGTGCCCCCGCGGGCCGCGCGTACGGTCTTGACCTCCCCGTCAAGTCCCTACGCGAGCCGGGGGATCAGTCCTCGCGCAGGGCGCGGACCGCCTCCTCCACCCGCTTGCCGTACTCCGGGTCGGCGGCGTGGAAGTGCGCGAGGTTCTTCTCGATCACGTCGTCGCGGGAGACCTGGGACAGGCCGCCGGCGATGTTCGCGACCAGACGCTGCTTCTCCTCCGCGGACATCAGCCGGTACAGCTCGCCCGCCTGGAAGAAGTCGTCGTCCTTGGTGTGCAGCGGAGCCTCGTGGGTGCCGGTGTGGCCGGACACGGCGAGCGGCGCCGACAGCGCGCGGCCGGTCTCCACGGGGCCGTCGTAGGAGTTCGGCTCGTAGTTCTTGGCGCCGCGGCCCTGGCCGTTGACGGCCATGAAGCCGTCGCGGCCGTAGTTGTTGGCGCCGCCGGGCACGCCCTTGGGGGCGTTGACCGCGAGCTGGGTGTGGTTGACGCCCAGCCGGTAGCGGTGCGCGTCGGCGTAGGCGAACAGCCGGCCCTGGAGCATCTTGTCCGGCGAGGGACCGATGCCCGGCACGAAGTTGTTCGGGGAGAACGCGGCCTGCTCGACCTCGGCGAACACGTTGTCCGGGTTGCGGTCCAGCACCAGGCGGCCCACGCGCTTGAGCGGGTAGTCCTTGTGCGGCCACACCTTGGTCAGGTCGAACGGGTTGAAGCGGTAGTCGGCCGCTTCCTCGGCGGGCATCAGCTGGACGTACAGCGTCCAGGACGGGAGCACGCCGCGCTCGATGGCCTGGAGCAGGTCCGTCTGGTGCGAGTTGGCGTCCTTGCCGACGACTTCCTGGGCCTGCTCGGTGGACAGGCAGCGGATGCCCTGGTTCGTCTTGAAGTGGTACTTGACGAAGAAGGCCTCGCCCTTGCTGTTCGTCCACTGGTAGGTGTGCGAGCCGTAGCCGTTCATGTGGCGGTACGACGCCGGGATGCCGCGGTCGCCCATCAGCCAGGTCACCTGGTGGGTGGCCTCGGGGGCGTGGGCCCAGAAGTCCCAGACGTTGTCCGGCTCCTGCTTGCCGGTGAACGGGTCGCGCTTCTGCGAGTGGATGAAGTCGGGGAACTTGATCGGGTCCTTGATGAAGAACACCGGGGTGTTGTTCCCGACCAGGTCGTAGTTGCCTTCCTGGGTGTAGAACTTCACCGCGAAACCGCGCGGGTCGCGGACCGCGTCCGCGCCGCCGAGCGAGTCGGCCACGGTCGAGAAGCGCACGAAGACCTCGGTGCGCTTGCCGACGGTGTCCAGGAATTCGGCGAACGTGTAGTCGGTGACGTCGTCCGTCACCTCGAAGTGGCCGTAGGCGCCGGAACCCCGCGCGTGCACGACGCGCTCCGGGATGCGCTCGCGGTTGAACCGGGCGAGCTTCTCCAGGAGGTGCTGGTCCTGGAGCAGGAGCGGGCCGCCGATGCCGGCGGAGGCGGAGTTCTGGTTGTCGGCGACCGGGGCGCCGGACTCTGTCGTGAGCACGCGCTGCGACATCGTGGACCTTCCGTGCGAGGGGTCAGCGGAAAACTGTTTCCGCTTTGTGGAGCCTAGTTGGAGCCTAAGTTCGAGCTGTTCGGGACGTCAACAGTTTGTTGAATCTGGTTCCGGGCGGCGCCGCACGCTCGGGCGCGACAGGACAGGTGTCAGCGGACGGCGCCGCCCGGAAGCTTTGCGGGGCTGCGTCAGAGCTGGGCGCCGGACAGGCGCTCCACGGCCCGCAGCAGCGCGGAGTGGTCCAGGCCGCCGTCGCCCTGGGCGCGCAGCGACGCGACCAGCTGGGCGACGGTGGCGCCGACCGGCAGGGCCGCGCCGACGTTGCGGGCGGCGTCGGTGACGATGCCCATGTCCTTGTGGTGCAGGTCGATGCGGAAGCCCGGCTTGAAGTCGCGGTTGAGGAAGTTGTCCTTCTTCCGCGTCAGCACGGTGGAGCCGGCCAGGCCGCCGTTGAGCACGTCGAGCGCGGCCTTGAGGTCCACGCCGGACTTCTCCAGGAAGACCACGGCCTCGGCGCACGCCTGGATGTTCACGGCGACGATCAGCTGGTTGGCGGCCTTCACGGTCTGGCCCGAGCCGTGCGGACCGCACAGCACGATGGTCTTGCCCAGCGACTCGAAGATCGGCTTGGCCTGGTCGAAGTCGGCCTGCTCGCCGCCGACCATGATGGACAGCACGGCCTCGATGGCGCCGGCCTCGCCGCCGGACACCGGGGCGTCCAGCACGCGGATGCCCTTGTCCTTGGCGGTCTTCGCCAGGTCCACGGAGGTCTGCGGGGTGATCGAGGACATGTCGATCAGCAGGGCGCCGGACTTGGCGTTCTCCAGGATGCCCTCGGGGCCGTAGGCGATGGCCTCGACGTGCGGGGACGCGGGCACCATGGTGATGACCACGTCGGCGTCGCGCACCGCCTCGGCGATGGAGCCGGCCGCGGTGCCGCCGGCGGCGGACAGGCGGTCCAGCTTCTCCTGCTCCAGGGTGTAGCCGGTGACCTGGTAACCCGCCTTGATCAGGTTCTCGGACATGGGGGAGCCCATGATGCCGAGGCCGATCCAGGCGATCTTGGGGAGGTTGCTCATGGTGTGGGTGCCTCTCAGTGCAGGGGGTGATCAGCGGGCGGCGCGGGCCTCGCGGGGCAGCCAGTCGAAGGCCTCCGCGCTGGGACGGTCGCCCGGCTTGTACTCCAGGCCGACGAAGCCCTCGTAACCGGCCTTCCTCAGCTGGTCGAGCAGCTCCTCCAGCGGCAGCGAGCCGGTGCCCGGGGCGCCGCGGCCGGGGTTGTCGGCGATCTGGACGTGGCCGGTCTTCGCGGCGTACCGCTCGATCACCTGCGGCAGGTCCTCGCCGTTCATGGACAGGTGGTACAGGTCCATGAGGAAGGTGGCGTTGTTCAGGCCCGTGGCCGCGTTGACCCTGTCGACGACCTCGATCGCGGCCGGCGCCGACACCAGCGGGTACAGCGGCGACTCGGGCTTGTTGAGGGTCTCGATCAGCAGGGTCGCGCCGATCCGGTCGGCCGCGCGGGCGGCCAGGATCAGGTTCTCCAGGGCGAGCTTGTCCTGCTCGGCCGGGTCCACGCCCTCGACGCGGTTGCCGTACAGCGCATTGAGCGCCTTGCAGCCCAGGGACTGGGCGAAGTCGGCGGCCACGTCGATGTTGGCGCGGAACTTCTCCGACTCCTCGCCGGGCACCGACAGGGCGCCGCGGTCGGGGCCGGGGAGCTGTCCGGCGTAGAAGTTCAGCCCCGTGAGCTGGACGCCCGCGTCCTCGATCGCCTTCTTCAGGGCGTCGAGCTCGGACTGCTCGGGGGTGGGTGAGTCGACCCAGGGCCACCACAGCTCGACCGCGGTGAAGCCGGCCGCGGCGGCGGCCGCGGGACGCTCCAGGAGCGGGAGTTCCGTGAAGAGGATCGACAGGTTGACGTTGAAGCGCTGGTCTGCGAATCCCATGGGGTGCCGCGCTCCCTTCCGTGTCGCTACTGTTTCCGTATTACGGAAGTTCGTTTCTGCGTAATGGAAGATTGCCGGGGCAGTGTGCGGCTTGTCAAGAGGGGTCGGCGGAAACGGTCACCGCGCGTTAGGTTGACCGGGTGCGATTGAAAGTGGAGTTCACGACCGAACCCTTCGACCTCGACGAGGCGCCCGCCCACGCGCTGGTCGCCCGGGACGTCATCCAGGCCGCGGAGCTGGAAGCGGTGGACGTCGGCCCGTTCGGCAACACCGCCGAGGGGGACGCCGACGCGGTGCTCACTGCCGTGGACGCCCTGCTGCGCCGGACCCTGCGGGCCGGTGCCACCCGGGTCTCGCTCCAGGTCAACGTGGTCACGGAGGGCGAGCGGTGACCGGCGGCACGGAGGAGCCCTTCATCGCGGCCGTCAAGCCCTTGGTCGACGCCATCGGCGGTGAGCTGCTCCCGCCCGACGAGGCCGGTCAGGACGATGTGGTGCTGGCCTGGGAGGGCGCCGACGTGGTCGCCGTGCGCCTGCCGCAGCTCGCCGACTCCCTGGACCACATCCTGGCCGCCATGGAGCGCCGGCAGGGCCGGCCGCTGGCCGACCTGGACCGCAAGGCCAAGCAGGAGGTCGTACGCACCCTGGAGGCGCGCGGAGCCTTCGCCGTGCGGCACGGCGTGGAAACCGTGGCAAGCGCGCTCGGCGTGAGCCGCTTCACGGTCTACAACTACCTCAACCGCGAGAGGGGCGCCTGACCGGCGCCCGACCCCTTCCGGGGTGAGGGGGCGCGACGCCATGGTCGGACGGCGCCCGGACCCGGCGGGGGAGACCCGTCCCCCATGCCTCCGGTTCCTTGGCGCCACCGGTGCCGGCGGGGACCCCGACGCCGTCGGCGGGACCGAGCGCGCGCCCCGAGGCCACCGGCGCCGGCGGATTTCTCGGCCGCTCCGGCGTGAGCCGAGCCCCGCTGGTCCGGCGTGGGCCGGGGTCCCAGGGGAGTCGGCTCCCAGGGCTGCGGCGTCCAGGGTGCCGGCCGGGTGCGGGCCTGGCGTGGACGTTCGGGCGGGGTTTCCGTCCGGTGTGGTGGCCGGTGTCGGGGGTAGCCGTACTCGCCCGGGTCCGGCCCCGTGACCTGGGGGTTGGGGCCGCGGGCGCGGTGTCGCCCAGGGCCCGGGAGCCGGGCGGTGCGGCTCTCGTATTTGTTACCCCGAATTTTCAACAAACTGTTGACGCCGTGTTTCCGAGGGCGTTAGCTATCGGCACGCCCGTTCAGCACAAGGCCACGGAGGCTCCCGTGACGTCCACTTCCACGCCGCCGGGCCTGGCCCGCTTCAACGCCCTCGAGGAGCACGCGGCCTTCGCCGCCCTCCACGAGGCGTGTGCCTCCACGGCGTGGGCCCGGCAACTGCTCGCCGCCCGCCCCTACGCCACGACCGAGGCACTGTACGCCGCCAGCGACGCCGCCATGGCCGAGCTGACCGCGGCGGACCTTCAGGAGGCGATGGCCGGGCACCCGCCGATCGGCCGCCCCAAGCCGGGCGACCCGACCTCCTCCCGCGAGCAGGCGGGCATGGCCGGCGCGTCCGACGCGCTCAAGGCGGAGATGCTGGAACTGAACCTGGCCTACCAGGAGAAGTTCGGCCACGTGTTCCTGATCTGCGCCACCGGCCGGACCGGCGAGCAGATGCGGGACGCGGTCAAGGAACGGATCGGCAACGCCCCGGAACAGGAGCGGGAGATCGTCCGCACCGAACTGGGCAAGATCAACCGAATCCGGCTCTCCCGACTCGTCGAAGAGGACGCCTGAACCATGAGCACCAGCACCACCGCCTCCGTGTCCACGCACATCCTGGACACCAGCGTCGGCCGCCCCGCCGAGGGCGTCGCCGTCCAGCTCTCCGCCCGCAGCGGCCGGGACGCGGACTGGCAGCCGCTCGGCGGCTCCGCGACCGACGCGGACGGGCGGTGCAAGGACCTCCCGGCGCTGCCGGAGGGCACCACCCACGTACGGCTCGACTTCGCGGTGGAGCCGTACTTCGGGAATTCCGAGAAGAAGCAAGCCGATGCGCAGCAGGACGCCCCCGCGACTCGGGACAGCGGTGCGTTCTTTCCCGAGGTAGTGATCACGTTCGCGGTCACGCCCGGCGAGCACTACCACGTACCGCTGCTGCTCAACCCGTTCGGCTACTCCGTTTACCGAGGGAGCTAGCTAAATGCCCACCATCCTGGGACAGAACCAGTACGGCAAGGCCGAGAACCGAGTCGTCAAGATCACGCGGGACGGCGCCACCCACCACATCAAGGACCTGAACGTCTCGGTCGCCCTGTCCGGCGACATGGACGAGGTCCACTACTCGGGCTCGAACGCCAACTGCCTGCCGACCGACACCACCAAGAACACGGTGTTCGCGTTCGCCAAGGAGTACGGCATCGAGTCCGCCGAGCAGTTCGGCATCCACCTCGCCCGCCACTTCGTCACCTCGCAGGAGCCGATCCACCGCGCCCGGATCCGCATCGAGGAGTACGCCTGGGAGCGCATCGCCACCTCCGACGCCAACTCCAAGTTCATCGGCGCCGACGAGGTCAAGCACTCCTTCGTCCGCCAGGGCCAGGAGATCCGCACCACCCAGATCACCTACGACGGTGAGCGGTGGGAGGTCGTCTCCGGCCTGAAGGACCTGGTCGTGATGAACTCGACCAACTCCGAGTTCTGGGGTTACGTCAAGGACAAGTACACGACGCTCCAGGAGGCCTACGACCGCATCCTGGCCACGCAGGTCTCCGGCAAGTGGCGGTTCAACTGGACCGACGACGAGCAGCGGATGCCCAACTGGGAGAAGTCCTACGAGCAGGTGAAGAAGCACATGCTCCAGGCCTTCGCCGAGACCTACTCGCTGTCGCTCCAGCAGACGCTGTACCAGATGGGCGCGCGCATCATCAACAACCGCAGCGAGATCGACGAGGTCCGCTTCTCCCTCCCGAACAAGCACCACTTCCTGGTGGACCTGGAGCCGTTCGGGCTGAAGAACGACAACGAGGTCTACTACGCCGCGGACCGCCCCTACGGCCTGATCGAGGCCACCATCCTGCGGGACGGCTGCGAGGCCCGTATCCCGGTCGACATGACCAACCTCTGACGCGGGATGCGCGCCCCCGGCCCACTGCGGCCGGGGGCGCGCCACACCGGAGGGAACACCATGGCACAGCCTGCAAAGGGGCCGGCAGAACCCCCCTGTTCCACCCCGCCGGTGCACACCGAGGACACCGTCACGGCCGTGCACCCGGTGGACGAGAAGCTCCACCCCTCGCGGCTCGTCCCCGCCGCGCTCCAGCACATCGCCGCCATGTACGCAGGCGTGGTCACACCTCCGCTCATCATCGGCCAGGCCTGCGGACTCGACCTCGCGGCCCGCACCCGGCTGATCGCCGCCAGCCTGCTCATCGCGGGTGTCGCGACCCTGATCCAGACCATCGGGGTCAAGGGCTTCGTCGGCAACCGCCTGCCCTTCGTCAACGCCGCCTCCTCGGCCGGCATCGCCCCGATCCTCGCCATCGCCGAGACCAACGGCAAGGGACAGCAACTCCCCGCCGTCTACGGCGCGGTGATGGTCGCCGGTGTCTTCTGCCTCGCGGTCGGCCCGTTCTTCGGGCGGCTGCTCCGCTTCTTCCCGCCGCTGGTCACCGGCGTCGTGATCACGCTCATCGGCGTCACCCTGATGCCGGTCCCCGTCGCCTGGGCACAGGGCGGCGACAAGGCCGCCGCCGACTTCGGCGCCATGCACAACCTCGCGCTCGCCGGCTTCACCCTCGCCGTCATCCTGCTGATCCAGCGCTTCGGCAAGGGCTTCGTCAAGCAGGTCGCCCTGCTGTTCGGTCTGCTCATCGGCACCCTCGCCGCCGTCCCCTTCGGCATGGCCGACTTCAGCGCCCTGACCTCCGCCCCCGTCGCCGCGCTGCCCACCCCCTTCTCCTTCGGCGCCCCCGTCTTCCAGCCCGCGGCCATCCTGTCGCTGTGCATCGTGATGCTGGTGCTGATGACCGAGTCCTCCGCCGGCATGCTCGCCCTCGGCGAGATCTGCGACCGCCGCGCCGACGGCAGGACGATCACCCGCGGTCTGCGTACCGACGGCATCGCCACCCTCGTCGGCCCGGTCTTCGGCGGCTTCCCCACCTCCGCCTTCGCCCAGAACGTCGGCGTCGTCTCCCTCACCCGGGTGCGCAGCCGCTACGTCGTCGCCGTCGCCGGCGCCACCCTGCTGGTCCTCGGCGCCTTCCCGGTCCTCGGCGCGGTCGTCTCCCTGGTGCCCATGCCCGTGCTGGGCGGTGCGGGCATCGTGCTCTTCGGCTCGATCGCCGTCAGCGGCATCCGGACACTGTCCGAGGCGGGACTGGACGACAGCTCCAACATCATCCTGGTGGCGGTGGCGCTCGGCGCGGGCATCATCCCGCTGGCCGCCCCCACCTTCTACGCCGGCTTCCCGGCCTGGGCCCAGACCCTGCTCGGCTCCGGCATCAGCGCCGGAGCACTCGCCGCGGTCACCCTGAACCTGTTCTTCCACCATCTCGGCACCCGGAGCCGCGGCACGGTTCCGGCACTCAGATCCCCGTAGGGTCCTGCCGCACCCTCCCGTGGGTACTCCCCGCCCACGGGCCGCCACAGAAAGACTGAGGAAGCATCATGGCACCATCGGCAGCCCAGCGCGTGGTGATCGAGAACTGCGCGATCGCCACCGTGGACGCGGGCGACACCGAGTACGCCTCGGGGCACCTGGTCCTCGCGGACAACAGGATCGAGTCGGTCGGGGCGGGGCGGGCACCCGAGGGACTGGAGAACGTCGTACGCCGGATCGACGCGACCGGCCACCTGGCCACGCCCGGACTGGTCAACACCCACCACCACTACTACCAGTGGATCACCCGGGGCCTGGCCACCGACCACAACCTGTTCAACTGGCTGGTCGCGCTCTACCCGGTCTGGGCGCGGATCGACGAGCGGATGACCTACGCCGCCGCGCAGGGCTCCCTCGCCATGATGGCCCGCGGTGGCGTCACCACCGCCATGGACCACCACTACGTCTTCCCGCAGGGCTCGGGCGACCTGTCCGGGGCGATCATCCGCGCCGCCCGTGAGACGGGCGTCCGCTTCACCCTCGCCCGCGGCTCCATGGACCGCAGCGAGAAGGACGGCGGCCTGCCGCCGGACTTCGCCGTGGAGACCCTCGACGGCGCGCTGGCCGCCACCGAGGCCACCGTCAAGGAGCACCACGACGCCTCCTTCGGCGCGATGACCCAGGTCGCCGTCGCCCCCTGCTCCCCCTTCTCGGTCTCCACCGAACTGCTCAGGCAGGGCGCGGAGCTGGCCCGCCGGCTCGGCGTACGGCTGCACACCCACGGCTCGGAGACCGTGGAGGAGGAGAAGTTCTGCCACGAACTGTTCGGCATGGGCCCGACCGACTACTTCGAGTCCACCGGCTGGCTCGGTGAGGACGTGTGGATGGCGCACTGCGTCCACATGAACGACTCCGACATCGCCGCGTTCGCCCGCACCGGGACCGGTGTCGCCCACTGCCCGTCCTCCAACGCCCGGCTGGCCGCCGGCATCGCCCGGGTCCCCGACATGCTGGCCGCCGGTGTGCCGGTCGGTCTCGGCGTCGACGGCACCGCCTCCAACGAGTCCGGCGAACTCCACACCGAACTGCGCAACGCCCTGCTCATCAACCGACTCGGCGCCCATCGCGAGGCCGCGCTCAACGCCCGCCAGGCACTGCGGCTGGGCACCTTCGGCGGTGCCCGGGTACTGGGCCGGGCGGCCGAGACCGGCTCGCTGGAGGCGGGCAAGCTCGCCGACGTCGTGCTGTGGAAGATGGACACCCTCGCCCACGCCTCCATCGCCGACCCGGTGACCGCCCTGGTCTTCGGCGCCGCCGCCCCGGTCACGGCCTCGTTCGTGAACGGCCGTCAGATCGTCGAGGACGGCCGGCTGGTCACGGTCGACGAGGACGCCATCGCCCGCTCCACGCGCGACGAGGCCCAGCGGCTGGCCCGGATCGCGGCACAGGGCTGAACCCGTGCGAAGGCCTCGGCCGACGCACGAACCCGTACCGCAGGCCTCGGCCGGCGTACGGCACTCGATCTCCGGCCGGGAGGGACGGCTCCCGGCCGGCAGCCATGGACCCGAGCGGGGTCCATGGCGGCCCGTCTCCGGGGCGCGCGTCAGTGCGCGCGCCCCGGAACGGTGCTCCCCGTTTCCCCGGAAGCGGTCCGTCCCGGTCCCGCACGACCCCCTGCACCACCTCCCTGACACCCACGTCGGAGCCGACGTGTAACCGACCGGAGGAGAGCCGCCGTGGCCGACCACCCAGTTGACGAAAAGCTTCCACCACTCAAGATGGCGACCACCGGCCTGCAGCACGTGGCCGCCATGTACGCGGGGGTCGTCGCCCCGCCCCTGATCGTCGGCGCGGCCATAGGCCTGTCCGCCACCGACCTGACCTTCCTCACCGGCGCCTGCCTGTTCACCGCGGGCCTCGCCACCCTCCTGCAGACCCTGGGCATCTGGAAGATCGGTGCCCGCCTGCCCTTCGTCAACGGCGTCACCTTCGCCGGTGTCGCTCCCATGACCGCCATCGTCGCCGCCACCGCGGACAAGGACGACGCACTGCCGATCATCTTCGGCGCGGTCATCGTCGCCGGTCTCCTCGGCTTCATCGCCGCCCCGTTCTTCAGCAAGGCGATCCGCTTCTTCCCGCCGGTCGTCACCGGCACCGTGATCACCCTGATCGGTGTCTCGCTGCTGCCCGTCGCCTTCGGCTGGGCCCAGGGCTCCAGCCCCGACGCCGACGACTTCGGCTCGGCCACCAACCTCGGTCTCGCGGCCGTCACCCTGGTCATCGTCCTGCTGCTGCGCCGGTTCACCCGGGGCTTCGTCAAGCAGATCGCCGTGCTGCTGGGCCTGGTCGTCGGCACGCTCATCGCGATCCCGTTCGGCGTCACCGACTTCTCGCCGATCGGCGAGGCCGACATCGTCGGCTTCCC
Organism: Streptomyces hamibioticus; assembly: GCF_047946815.1. Taxonomy (NCBI): domain Bacteria; kingdom Bacillati; phylum Actinomycetota; class Actinomycetes; order Kitasatosporales; family Streptomycetaceae; genus Streptomyces; species Streptomyces hamibioticus. The sequence continues at coordinate 1,471,711 of NZ_JBKKQY010000001.1, read as the reverse complement.
GACCCCGTTCCACTTCGGCGCGCCCCAGTTCCAGATCGCCGCGATCATCTCGCTGTGCGTGGTGATGGTGGTCTCGATGACCGAGTCCACCGCCGACATGCTGGCCCTGGGCGAGATCGTCGACCGCAAGGCCGACGAGAAGACCATCGCCGCCGGCCTGCGCGCCGACACCCTCGGCTCGGCGGTCAGCCCGCTCTTCAACGGCTTCATGTGCAGCGCCTTCGCCCAGAACATCGGCCTCGTGGCGATGACCAAGATCCGCAGCCGCTATGTCGTCGCGACCGGTGGCGGCTTCCTGATCCTGATGGGCCTGTGCCCCGTGGCCGCCTCCCTCATCGCCGTGGTACCGCGCCCGGTGCTGGGCGGCGCCGGCGTGGTGCTGTTCGGGTCGGTGGCGGCCAGCGGCATCCAGACCCTGGCCCGGGCCGGCCTCGACCGGGACAACAACGTCCTGATCGTGGCGGTCTCCCTGGCCGTCGGCATCATCCCGATCGCGGCACCGGAGTTCTACCACGCCTTCCCCGAGACCGCGAAGATCGTCCTGGACTCGGGCATCTCCACCGGCTGCGTCGCCGCGGTCCTGCTCAACCTGGTCTTCAACCACATCGGCAAGGGCAAGGAAGCACATGACGTGACCCACCCGATGGAGTCGGGGGAGGAGATCAGCGGACCGGCCCGGGAACCGGCCACCTCGTGACCCGGTTACCCGGACCGCCCTCGGCGGAAAGCGATGTGTACGCCGGCGCCTCCCCACGGAGGCGCCGGCGTCACGGCGTCGAAGGCACCGGCAGCACCGCTTCGGGGGCCGCGCGACGCGCTCCCGCCGGGTGACCGCGGCCGGCGCGAGCGCCACGGCGCCGATCACCACGGTCTCCGGAAGACTGACCGACCCCCCCTCTGCGGTGGCCGCGACGGCGAGGGACCCGCCGGTCCTACAGCCCGAACAGGTCGGGGCGGGCGGCCAGTTCCTTGAAGCGCTGCTGCGGTTGGGCGAGGAGCCGGCGCTCGCGCAGGTCCATCAGTCCGCCGACCCCGTCGATCTCGGCGGCGACCGTGCCGTCCGCCTTGCGGATGGTCTGCCGGATCCGGAAGGTCTTGCCCTCGCCCCACTCGAACTCGCAGGTCACCTCGGCCTCGTCACCGGCGAGCAGCTCACGCCGGTAGCGGATGGTCGTCTCCAGCGCCACCGGCCCGACCCCCTGGGCGACGAGGTCCGCCTGCCGGATCCCGGCCGCCTGGAGCAGCGACCAGCGGGCGTGCTCGGCGTAGTTGAGGTAGACGGCCTGGTTCAGATGGCCCTGGGTGTCGGTCTCGTACCCGCGGACGGTCACGGGAACGGAGAACGGCTCGCTCACGGATGGCCCCCTCTCGTCGTGGTCACGACTGCCGTCGTGAGTCCCTGCTGCCGGACGATCCTGACACGCCCCTCACACCCGCCGCGGAGAGGCCAGCAGGTACCGGGTCCGGCTCCGCGGCTCGGTGTACTCCCCGACCTGCCAGCCGGCCCGCTCCAGGGTGAGCGCGCAGGCCCGCAGCGCCTCGGCCGAGGGCTCGTACACGGCCACCGCCTCCGGCTGCGGGGTCGCCCGCACCCGGTAGCCGCCGGCGTCGGCGTCCGGACCCGCCGGAGGGTGCCCGGCCGCCTCCAGGGCGAGCGCGGCGGCCTGCACCAGGTGGCCGCGCTCCCAGCCGCAGGGCCGCTCGGTGTCACCGTCGGCACTGGTCATCCGGCGCAGCTCCAGCAGCCCCTGCCAGGCACTGCGCACCTCTCGCGCCCGGGCCGGCCCGGCGGGCGCCGCCCGCTCACCGCCGGTCCGGGCGGCGAACACCCCGCCGTCCGGCTGCTCGGCGGGTCCGGGTGCCGCCGGGCGCCGGTCCGCCTCCCGCAGCCGGTGCCCGGCCGGCGTCAGGAAGTGGTCGTGCGGCGGTCTGGGGTGCCGGAAGGCGAGCCCCCGCCGCACCAGTGCCGCCAGCTGCGCCGGTGTTCCCTTCAGCCGCCCGGTGACGGGGTCGGCGGCGTCGATGACCCGGCGCTGCGCGGCGGTCGGCGGTCGTGTCACGCGTCCCCCTCCCCGGCTCCGGCCCGAACGGCGGATCCGTTCGCGGCCTTCGCGGCCTTCGCGGCCTTCGCGGCCTTCGCGGCCTTCGCGGCCTCCGCGACCTTCGTGGTCTTCCCAGTCTTCGATGACCGGGAAGACTACGACGGCGGTCTGACATTCCACGCGGCGATGACCGGGCGCCCGTGTTCCGTGCCCAGCCGGCACACCGTCCCCGTGCCCAGCTGGAACAGGGCCCCCTGCGACGGTGCGAGCCCCAGGTGCCGCGCGGTCAGCACCCGCAGGAAGTGCCCGTGCGCCACCAGCACCACGCACCCCTCGGTGTTGGCGAACGCGGCCTCCGCCCTGGCCAGCACCCGGTCGGCCCGCTCGCCGACCTGCTCGGGCGTCTCCCCCGGGTGGTCCGGAGGCCCGGGCGGGACCCCGTCCGTGAACAGGAACCAGTCCGGCCGGGACCGGTGGATCTCGACGGTGGTGATCCCCTCGTAGCCGCCGTAGTCCCACTCCCGCAGGTCCGCGTCGACCCGCGGGTCGTGCAGCCCGATCAGCTCGGCCGTCTCGCGCGCCCGCTGCAACGGGCTGACGAACGCGGCGCCGATCCGGTGCGACCGGATCAGCGGCACCAGCCGCCGCGCCTCGTCCCGCCCGCGGTCGGTCAGCGGCACGTCCGTCCGCCCGGTGTGCCGCCCGGACCTCGACCACTCGGTCTCACCGTGCCGCACGAGGAAGAGATCACCCATGCCCCACAGGCTACGTCGGCCCTCGCCCGCCGTGCGGAACCGTGCCCCCGATGCGGCATCTGGACGGGCATGGGTCTCGCGACGGTGTTCCTGGCGCTGTTCTTCATGGCCGGATGGGCGCCGGCCGGCGGCGCGCTGGGGTACTCCGTGGCCACGCTGGTGCGCATTCGGGGCGAGGACTGGATGCGGCGCGACGGGCACCCGGCGCAACGGCTGCTGCTGCCGGCGCCCGCGTACCTGCGCTTCGACCGGACGCTCGCCCTGTTCGCCCTCCTGGCCGACCTGTGGCTGGTGTCGGCGGTCCTCGTGTTCGGCGGTGACGGCGTCTTCACCGAGGACTGGATGGGCCACCCCGGCATGATGGACCCCACCGGTCAGGGCTACCAGGCGTCGGCCGTGAGCACCCTGTCCGCCACGGCGTGGTGGAGCTTCGGGACCGCGGTCCTGTGCCGCTGCTGGATCACCGCCGGCGTGCAGCCGGCCGTCCTGCCGGCGGCGGCGTCGTGGATCGGCACGTTCGACACCTACTACAGGTGAGGCCCGCCGTCCCCCGGGGGGCCCGCTACTGCCGGTACCCGCTCAGGAACCGCCCGATCCGTCCGATCGCCGCCTCCAGGTCCTCCGCGTACGGCAGCGTCAGGATGCGGAAGTGGTCGGGGGACGGCCAGTTGAACCCGGTGCCCTGGACGACCTGGATCTTCTCGCGGAGCAGCAGGTCCAGGACGAACCGCTCGTCGTCGTGGATCGCGTGCACCTCGGGGTCGATGCGCGGGAACGCGTACAGCGCGCCCTTGGGCTTGACACAGGACACGCCCGGGATCTCGTTCAGCTTCTCCCAGGCCACGTCCCGCTGTTCGCGCAGCCGACCGCCCGGCCGGGTCAGCTCGCGGATGGACTGCCGGCCGCCGAGCGCGGCCTGGATGGCGTACTGGGCGGGCGCGTTGGCGCACAGCCGCATGGAGGCCAGCATGGTCAGGCCCTCCAGGTAGTCCCTGGCGTGCTGCCTGGGGCCGGTGACGACCAGCCAGCCGGAACGGAAGCCCGCCACCCGGTACGTCTTCGACAGGCCGCAGAAGGTCAGGACGACGAGGTCGGGGGCGAGCGACGCGGCCGTGTGGTGGACCGCGTCGTCGTAGAGGATCTGGTCGTAGACCTCGTCGGCGAAGACCATCAGGCCGTGGCGGCGGGCGAGGTCGAGGATGCCCTCGATGATCTCCTTCGGATAGACCGCGCCGGTGGGGTTGTTGGGATTGATGATCACCACCGCCTTGGTGCGGTCGGTGATCTTCGACTCCAGGTCGGCCAGGTCCGGGTACCACTCGGCCTGTTCGTCGCACAGGTAGTGGACCGCCTTGCCGCCCGCGAGAGTGGTCACCGCCGTCCAGAGGGGGAAGTCGGGGGCGGGGATCAGGATCTCGTCACCGTCCTCGACCAGGGCCTGCACGGCCATGGAGGCCAGCTCGGAGACGCCGTTGCCGAGGAAGACGTCGTCGACGTCCACCTCCAGGCCGAGGGTCTGGTAGCGCTGGGCGACGGCCCGGCGGGCGGAGAGGACGCCGCGCGAGTCGGTGTAGCCGTGCGCCCGCGGCAGCATCCGGATCATGTCCTGGAGGATCTCCTCCGGCGCCTCGAAGCCGAACAGTGCCGGGTTGCCGGTGTTCAGGCGGAGCACGCTGTGGCCCGCTTCCTCCAGGGCGTCGGCGTGCTCGATCACCGGGCCGCGGATCTCGTAGCAGACCTCGCTGAGCTTGTTCGACTGCCGGAACTCCATGTGCCGCTTCCCCTCCGGTATCTGGTGTTGCTTGGTTTTACCAAGTGGAAGCTTGGAAAGTCCAACAACTTGTCTAGACTGCCTCGCATGTCACCCCGCGTTCGCCGAAGCTATGACCAGTACTGCTCCGTCGCCCGCGCCCTCGACCTCGTCGGGGACCGCTGGACTCTGCTGATCGTCCGGGAGTTGCTCGCCGGGCCGCGGCGCTACACCGACCTGCACGCGGATCTGCCGGGCGTCAGCACGGACGTCCTCGCCTCGCGGCTGAAGGACATGGAGCGCGACGGGCTGGCGACGCGCCGCCGGCTGCCCCCGCCCGGAGCGGCCAGCGTCTACGAACTCACCGGCCGGGGGCGCGCGTTGCTGCCGGTGCTTCAGGCGCTGGGGGAGTGGGGCGCGGGTGAACTGGGGGAGCGGCGGCCCACGGACGCCGTACGGGCGCACTGGTTCGCGCTGCCCCTGCTGAGGTGCCTCGCCGGTGAGACCGGGTCGGTCGAAGTCCGCCTGGAGGAGGGCGTCTTCCATCTGTACGTCGGTGCCGAGGACGGACCTGTGCACGGTGACGGCCCGGCGCCCGGCGAGCCGGACGCCCGGCTGGTCCTGGACGCCGCCACCTGCGCCGCCGTCGGCCGGGGGGAGCTGAGCCTGACCGGCGCCGTGCGCGCCGGGCGCGTGGAGGTGGGCGGCGAGGGTCCGCTCGCCAAGAGGCTGCGGGAGGCGTAGCGCCAACGGCGGCGCACCCGGCGCCCCTCCTCCCGACCGCCCGTCGGCCGCATCCCACATGGCTCCCGGCCGTGGGCCAGGCATGCGGAGAGCCGCCGGCGGTGGGGCAGACGCGCTCGGTGCGCCTCCGGTCGTGGAGCAGGCCCCCCCCAAACTTCCTGGCCGCTCGACACACCCCCGGGGCGGCCCGACCGCAGGCGGGCATTCGTAGGGCAACCCGGCCGTGGGGCAGGCGGCTCGGCGTGCCTCCGGTCGTGGAGCAGACACCCCGCAGACCTCCCGCCCGCGCGCCGGCCGCCCCCCCCGCGTGCCTCCCGGCCCGTGGGGCAGACGCGCCCCCGTATGCCCCGGCCGGTGGGGCAGACGCGCCCGCCAGGCCCCCGGCCGTAGGCCAGGCGCCCCGCCCGGCCTCCCGGCCGTAGGCCTGGTGTGACCGCCGGGCCTGCCTCGTGGGTCAGGCGCCCCGTGGCGGGACCCGCGGTGGTCGGCCGGCTCCGCGGGTCAGTGCGTGACCGCCGGCGCCGGCCAGCGCGGCCAGTGCGCCGCCCACCGCCGTCCACACCCACCGGTCCGACCACCGGCCCGACGACCAGCCGTCCTCGGGCTCGACCGAGGACAGCACGGCGCCGCCGCCCGACTCCCGCTCGTCCTCCTGCGTCCGCATCGCGACGCCCGGCACCAGCGGTTCGGCCAGCGAGCCGTCCACCGCAGCCGCCCCGCCCATGTCCCGGGAGTCCACCCGGACCTCGGCGCCGACCCGCAGACCCAGGTCGGAGGTGGGCAGCTCCACCACCGTCAGCCGGACGTAGTAGGTGCCCGGCAGCGGGTCGTTCGCCCACGGCTCCGACCACGCGCGGACCGTGCGCAGGACGCAGGTCAGCTCCACGGAGGCCGCCTCCGCCGCCGCGGTGCGGATCTGCGCGCCGTGCCGGCAGGCCTGCCGGCGGCGCAGACCGTCGTACACGTCGATCCGCCAGGTCTCGGCGGCGTGCGCCTCGGGCAGCGTCACCTTCGCCCGCACCGTGGGGCGCTGACCGGCGTCCGCCGGGAACGACCAGTACAGATAGTCGCCCGCGGAGCCGTTCGCCGTGGCCGTCCGCCCCTGCGGGATCTCGGCCGCCGTACGGAACGACGTGCCCGCCTCCGTGGGGGCGGAGTCGTCCTCCGAGGCGGCGGCGGGCGCCGCGGCCGCCCCGAGCACCAGCAGGGCCGCGCCCAGTGTCCGTGCGATACGCATCAGTTGGTCCTCCAGACCGCGACCCGCCGGCGTGACAGCCAGCCCCACAGCAGACCGGCGACGAAACCGGCGAGGATCAGCGCGCCGAGCAGCCACCAGCCGCGTCCGAGGCCGAAGGAGGCCACGTCACCCGCCTCGCTCGGCCCGTCCACGACGTCGACCGTCAGCTCCAGCGGCAGACCGGGCGTCGACTTCTCCCCGGAGGCCGCCGCGAAGGAGTGGGTGACCTGGAGGCACACGGTCTCGGCCGGCACCTCCTCACCGGAACCGTCCTCCTCCGCCTTCGGATACCGCAGACCCGTCGAGATCGCGTCCGTACGGCCGTTGCCCGCCGCCTCACCGCGCACGATCTCCCGGCCGTGCACCGTGACCGCCCGCAGCAGCACCCCGTAGGAGGGTGCCACGGCCCGGTCGGCGGCGACGCTCACCGAGGCGCGCAACTCCTGGCCCGGCCGCACGTCGACGCGGTACCAGCGCTGCTGACCGAACCCCTCGCGGTCGGTGTAGAGACCGGACGCCAGCGTCGGCGCCTTCGCGCAGCCGTCCGCGCCCTCGGCGGGCGTCGGCGTCACCACCGGGTCGGCCGCCCGGTCCACCAACTGGTTGACCCGCTCGGTGAGTTCGTCGGTGTGCTCCACGGAGGTATAGCTGCCGCCGGTCGCCTCGGCGATGCAACTGAGCTGCTGCCGCATCTTGGCGTTGGGGACCAGGCCGAGGGTGTCGATGGTCAGGCCGATGCCCTTGGCGGCGATCTCCCGGGCCACCTCGCACGGATCGAGCGGCGCGCAGGTGTCCTCGCCGTCACTGATCAGCACGATCCGCTTGGAGCCGGTGCCGCCGTCGAGGTCGTCGGCGGCCTCCAGCAGCGCGGGCCCGATCGGCGTCCAGCCCGTCGGCGCCAGCGTCGCCACCGCCGTCTTGGCCTCGGTGCGGTCCAGCGGGCCGACCGGGTAGAGCTGCGCGGTGTCCTTGCATCCCCGCTTGCGGTCGTCGCCCGCGTAGTCGGCGCCGAGGGTGCGGATGCCGAGCCGCACCTCCCCGGGCGTCGCGTCCAGCACCTCGTTGAACGCCTGCTTCGCCGCGGCCATCCGCGTCCCGCCGTCGATGTCCCGGGTCCGCATCGAGCCGCTGACGTCGAGTACCAGGTTCACCTTCGGCGCGTCGTCGTCCGTGGGTTCGTCGGCGCTCGCCGCGGCCGGGAGGGCGAGCCCGGCCGTCAGCGCGGCGACCAGGGCGCACACGCCCGTCGCCAGCCGTCTTCTTGTGATCATCGGCGGATCTTATTGATCACCCGTGGTGTGATCAAAAACGAGGCCGCGGCCCCGCCCCGACCCGTCGCTCAGCGCAGGGGATTCGGCAGCGCCGCCCACAGATCCCCGGGCCGGTCCGGCGTCAGCCGCATCAGCGTCAGGGCCTTCGCCGGCAGCGGCTCCTCGCACAGCGCCGCCAGGTCCGGCGTACGCGGCAGATCCCGTACGGCCGGCTCCAGCGCGGCCCGCAGCGCCGCCTCCGACCCGGCCGTCCCGGCCAGCGCCCCGGCCACCAGCGAGCCGAACAGCTTGCGGCGCAGCGTCGTCACGTCGTCCGTGACCATCCGGGCGGGCAGGCCGGGGGCCGGGACGCCGTGCCGGGCCAGCCGGGCCGGGCTGACCCGGATGTCGGCCAGGTCCCGGTAGACCAGCCGCAGCGGATCACCGTCGGCGGAGAGCACCACCAGCAGGTTCTGCCCGTGCGCCTCCAGGGCCACCCCCAGCTCCAGCATCCGCAGGCCCACCGAGAGCGCGAGCCGGGCGAAGCGGGACAGCCAGGCCGGGGAGTCCGGCAGCCGGGTCGTGGGCAGCGCGGCCACCGGGACGACGTACTCGCCGGGCGCCGCGTACCCCTGCGGGGACTCGCGCAGCACGGCCGCGAGGTCGGGCGAGTACGCGGTGGCCGCGCCGAGCGTGCGGGTCATGTGCAGCAGCCCCTCCGAACGCGCCGCCAGCGTCTCGCCGAACGCCGACAGGGTCGCCGAGGCCGCCACCGAGGCGACCGAGATGTCCCGCACCGAGGAGGTCAGCCGGGCGCTCAGCGCGGTCTTCACATGCGGCCCGCCGGGCACGGCGAGGGTGCGCAGCGACATCAGCGGGTACGCGGCCGGGCCCTCCACCGCGTCCGGCTCGTACGGCCGTTTCAGCACATGGGCCGCCTGCCACGGGTGCACCGGCAGCAGCAGCCGGCCCGCGTCCCGCAGCTCCCCCGGCCAGACCCCGCTGACCAGGCACTCCGCCGCCGGGACCGGCACCAGCCCCAGCCGCACCAGCGGGCCGTGCTCGGGGCCGTAGGCAAGCTGCTCGGCCACCGAGAAACCGGGCCGCGAACGGCAGTTGGGGTGGAACGGGTGCCCGTCGACCACCCGCCGCTCCCACTCCCAGTCGGTACCGGGCCACTCGTCCGGGCCGGGCCCGCCCGGCGCCCGGGACAGCGCCAACGACGCGACGCCGTGCCCGAGTTCGGCGGCGAAGCCCGCCGCGTGCGGTACGGCGAGGTCCATCGTCAGGCGCGCCGGATCGTCGTAGGCCACGTCGTCCAGACGTACGACGCCGACATGTCCGGAGGTGCCGTAGGGGTCGCTGACCGGGCCGCGCAGCAGGCGGCCGTCCCGCAGGCTGACGACGAGCCCGTCACCGTCCGGCTCGCGGCGCCCGATCCAGGGCAGCGGCTCATGGGCGAGGGCGCGCCACAGCCGGGTCAGCACGGCCGCGCGGGCGCCGGGCAGTTCGGCCGCGAACCGGGGGACGAGACCGGGGCGCAGGGCGGCCAGCTCGTCGGTGACCTCGGCCTCGGCGGTGGAGGGACGGTGCACGGTCGGGCTCCTCGGGTACGAGTAGGACGGCACGGCGGACGACGACAGACATACTGATCGTCTCCGCCCTCTGACAGACCGTAAGGAACGAGTGGACCGCGTGGACCGCCTGCCCCCGCCCGCCGCCGACATCGCGGCCCGCGCCGACGCCTACGCGGCGACCCCGCTGCTGAACTGCCTGCTGCGGGAGGTGGCGCGATCCGTGCCCGGACCCGGCGACCGGCCGGTGTACCGGCTGCCCGGCGGCGGCCGGCTGCTGCGGGTGCGCGGCGGCCGGCGGCCGGCCGAGCCCGAGGTGTACGCGGCGGGCGGCTGGCACCGCATCGGCCACGCCGAACTGGTCAAACTCGTCACCGAGGAGCTGCGCCGGCACACCGGCCTGCCCAACCACGAACTGCCCGCCGAGATGCTCGACAGCCGGGACGCGGTCGCCGCCCTGCTGACCGCCCGCGCGGGTGCCGCCCCGCCCGGCGACCCCTACCTGCGCTCGGAGCAGTCCCTGATCACCGGGCACCCGTACCACCCCGCCCCGAAGGCGCGCGGCGGCGGCCCGCACGCCGGGTGGCTGCCGTACGCGCCGGAGGCGCACACCAGTTTCCCGGCGGCGCTGCTCGGCGTGCGCGAGGACACGGTCGTGGAGGAGGGCGACACCTCCGCCCTGGACACCCTCGGCCAGGCCCCGCCCGGCTACCGCCTGCTGCCCGCGCACCCCTGGCAGCTCGACCTGACCGGCCGTGCCCTGGCCCCGGCCTTCGGCGACGGCCGGCTCATCCGGCTCGGCACCACCGCGTTCCCCGTCTGGCCGACGGCCGCGATCCGCACGGTGTACGCCCCCGACCGCGACCTGTTCCTGAAGTTCAGCCTCGACGTGCGCATCACCAACGACATCCGGCGGCTGTGGCGCCACGACCTGCTCAGGCTGCGCCGGACGGACACGGCGGCCACGGACGCCTTCGCCGCGATCGGCCCCCCGGCCGCCTGGCTCGCCGACCGCGGCTACCGCACCGCGGACTTCGCCTTCGAGGAGCTGGCCGTCCTCGTCCGCGACGGCCTGTGGGACCGGGTGCCGCCCGGAGCGACGCCGCTGCTCGCCGCCGCCCTGGCGGAGGGCTTCCCCGGCAACCCGCTGGCCGCGGCGCCGGACCCGGCGGCCTGGTGGGAGGCGTACCTCGCCGCCGTCGTCCCGCCCGCCCTGACGGCCTTCCACGGCCACGGCGTCGTCCTGGAGGCCCATCTGCAGAACACGCTGATCGCCGTGGACGCGGCCGGCACCCCGGTGCAGGCGCTGTTCCGGGACGCCGAGGGCGTCAAGCTGCTGCCGGACGTGGACCGGGCCGCCGGCTGGGAGCGGCTGGTGTACTGCCTGGTGGTCAACCACCTGTGCGAGATCGCCGCCGCCCTGGCCGAACACCACCCCGGTCTCGATCCCTGGCCCGCCGTCCGCCGGGAACTGGCCCGCCACGACCTGCCGGAGATCCCCGCGCTGCTCGCCTCGCCCACCCTGCCCGGCAAGACCAACCTACTGCTGCGCTGGACCAACGCGGACGGCGCCGCCGCCCGCTACCGGCCGCTGCCCAACCCCCTGAGCGGGCGCGGCCCCGCGTAGGGCGTGACGGAGACCCGGACGGGCCGCTCCGGGCGGGGCCGCGCGCCCGGCCCTGCGGCGAGTCGGGTGGGCCACGCCCGGCCGACCGGCGAGCCGGAGGACCCGCTCCCGGCCGTCGAGGTACAGGTGATCGCATCCAAGAGGCCGGAGGAGGGCGAGGGAGGCCAGAGGGAGGCCGAAGGGGGCCCAGGGAGGCCGAAGGAGGAGGACCATGACCGCTCGGCCCCGCGGGGCACCGGACACCGTCGCCGCCACAGCCCCGGACGAGACGTCCGAGGTGGTCATCCTGGGCGGCGGCGCGGCCGGACTCAGTCTCGCGCTCCGGCTGACGCGCCCCGGCACCCACACCGTCACCGTGGTGGAGCCACCGGACGGACCGGCACGTCCTCCCGAGCGGACCTGGTGCTACTGGGCCCGGGGGACGGACGACCTCGACGAAGCGGTCAGCGCCTCGTGGTCCAGGCTGCGGGTGCACGGTGCGGACGGCGACGAGGTCACCGTCGACCCGTCCCCGATGCGCTACCACATGCTGCGGTCCGCCTCGTTCGAGCGGTGGGCGCACGCGCGACTGGCCCGGTCCCCCCGCGCGCGCGTGCTGCGCGCGACGGCGGACATGGTGCGCGACACGGCCGACGGCGCGGAAGTCCGCTGCCTTGCCGCCGACGGCCGGGAACTGACCCTGCGCGCCCGCCACGTGTTCGACTCCCGGCCGCTGGCCGCCCTGCCACCGGCCCGGACGCTGCTGTTGCAGCACTTCCGAGGCTGGTTCGTGCGCACCGATACGGACCGGTTCGATCCGTCGGTCGTGGAGCTGATGGACTTCCGGGTGCCGCAGCCGCGCCACGGCCTCGCCTTCGGCTACATCCTGCCCCTGGCACCGGACCGGGCGCTCGTCGAGTACACCGAGTTCTCCCGGGTCCCGCTGACCACCGAGGCGTACGAGGCGGCGCTGGGCCGCTACAGCCGAGACGTCCTGAAGCTCGGCCCGCTCACGGTCGAGTCGGTGGAACAGGGTGTCATCCCCATGACCGACGCTCGCTTCACGCGTCGAGTGGGGCCCGCCGTCTTCCGTATCGGGGCGGCGGGCGGTGCCACCCGTCCGGCGACCGGCTACACCTTCGCCGCCGTGCAGCGTCAGAGCCGGGCCGTCGCCGCCGCCCTGCGCGCGGGCCGGGCGGTCGTGCCCCCGCCGCACGGACGGCGGGCGCTGGCCATGGACGCCGTGCTGCTGCGGGCCCTGGACACCGGGCGGATCAACGGCCCCGACTTCTTCACGGACCTGTTCCGCCGGGTGCCCCCCGAGCGCCTGCTGCGCTTCCTCGACGGCGGCACCTCTTTCCGGGAGGAGTGGAGCGTCGGTCTGCGCACCCCTGTCGGCGCCATGCTCCGTACCGCCCTCGAACTGCCCTTCCTGCCCCGTCGTCCGCCACCCGCCCCAGGAACCGGAGAACGCCACCGATGACGCTGCTGCGCGACCACGACCTGGCCCGCGCCTTCGACCACGCCTCCCACACCTACGACCGGCTCACGGCCCTCAACCCCGGCTACCGCACCGACCTGCTCCGCTCGGCGCGCCGCCTCCGGCTGCCCGGGGCCGGGGCCGGCCTGCACGTGCTGGACCTCGGCTGCGGCACCGGCGCCTCCACCCGGGCGCTGCTGCGGGCCGCGCCCCGCGCCCGGATCACGGCCGTCGACGCCTCCTCGGGCATGCTGCGCCGCGCGCTGCACAAGCCGTGGCCCTCTCGCGTGTGCTTCCGGCACCTGACCGCCGAGGAGGTCGTGACGACGGGGGAGGGGCCGTACGACGCGGTGTTCGCCGCCTATCTGTTCCGCAACGTCACCGACCCGGACGGTGTTCTCGCGGCCGTCCGCTCGCTGCTGCGGCCGGGCGGCCGGCTCGCCGTCCACGAGTACACCCTCACCGGCTCGGCCGCCCACCGTGCCCTGTGGACGGCCGTGTGCCACGGCGTGATCATCCCCGCGGGCACACTGAGCGGCGACCGCGCGCTCTACCGGCATCTGTGGCGCAGCGTCCTCGACTTCGACACCGCCCCCGCCTTCGCGAACCGGCTGACGCGCGCGGGCTTCACGGGGGTGCGGGCGGCTCCGGTCGCCGGATGGCAGACGGGCATCGTGCACACCTTCCTCGCCCGCAACCCTTCCACCACGGCGGAGGACACCCGGTGAGCGCCGGACGCGACGCCGCCCGACGGGGCCGCGACCGCAGGGCCGAGATCCTGACCCCCGCACCGGGCCGGGCCCGCTTCGACCGCTCGGACGGGCCGGACGCCGCCGTCGTCGGCGGCGGCATCGCCGGTCTCGCCGCGGCCACCCTGCTGGCCGAACGCGGCGCACGCGTCACCCTCTACGAACGGCAGGAGTCGCTCGGCGGCCGTCTCGCCGGCCACCGCACCCGCCTGACCGACGGTTCCGCGGTGACGATGAGCCGCGGGTTCCACGCCTTCTTCCGCCAGTACTACAACCTGCGCGGCCTGCTGCGGCGGACCGACCCCGCCCTGTCGAGGCTCACCCCGCTGCCCGACTACCCGCTGCGGCACAGCGGCGGCCTCACCGACAGCTTCGCGCGCGTGCCGCGGACTCCGCCGTTCAGCGCGCTCGGCTTCGTCGCGCTGAGTCCCACCTTCGGCTGGCGCGACCTCGCCGCCATGGACCCCCGCGCGGCACTGCCCCTCCTCGACGTCCGGGTGCCCGAGGTCTACGACCGCTTCGACGGCGTCAGCGCCACCTCCTTCCTGGAACGGGTCCGCTTCCCCGAGGCCGCGCACCACCTGGCGTTCGAGGTCTTCTCGCGCAGCTTCTTCGCCGACCCGCGCGAACTGTCCGCGGCGGAACTGCTGCTGATGTTCCACATCTACTTCCTCGGCTCCGCCGAGGGCCTGCTCTTCGACGTGCCGAACGAGCCCTTCCCGCAGGCCCTGTGGGAGCCGCTCGGCGACTACCTCCAGCGTCTCGGCGCGACGGTGCGCACCGGCACACCGGTGCACGGCGTCCACCCGTGCGACGGCCGGGGAGCGGAGGTACGGACCGACGCGACGGCGGACCGCCACGAGGCGGTGGTGCTCGCCCTGGACCCCGGCGCCCTGCGCCAGGTCGTCGCCGCCTCACCCGGTCTGGGCACCGCGGCCTGGCGCGACGACGTCGCCGCCCTGCGCACCGCACCGCCGTTCCTGGTCTCCCGGCTCTGGCTCGACCGGCCGGTCCGCGCCGACCGCCCGGGGTTCCTCGGCACCAGCGGATACGGCGGGCTGGACAACATCAGCGTCCTGGAGCGCTACGAGGGCGAGGCCGCCCGCTGGGCCGCCCGTACCGGCGGCTCGGTGGTCGAACTGCACGCCTACGCCGTCGACGCCGGTGCGGAACCGGCGCGGGTACAGGGCGAGGTGGTCGAGCGGATGCGCCAGGCCTACCCCGAGACCCGTGCGGCGCGGATCGTCGACGCCCGGCACGAGTGGCGCTCCGACTGCCCGTTCTTCCCCGTCGGCTCCCATCACCGGCGTCCGGCCGTGTGCACCCCCCACCCCTGGCTGACGCTGGCCGGTGACGCCATCCGCTGCGACCTGCCCGTGGCGCTGATGGAGCGTGCCGCCACCACCGGCTTCCTGGCCGCCAACGCCCTGCTCGCCGACCGGGGCGTGCGGGGCCAGGTGCTGTGGACGGTCCCCCGGGCGGGCCGGTCCCGGGTGCTGCGGGCGCTCGCCGCCCGCGCGCGGCCGTGAACGACGGGCCGTGCGCGCCGCGGCGCGGGGCTCACCCCGGCAGGCGCCCCGTGCCGCGCAGTTCCCATCGTCGTTCGGCGTAGGCCAGGTCGTCGCGCCACAGGCGGCCGGCCGTCCTGCGCATCAGGGGGCGCAGCACCGGGGCGGCGGCCCGGGCCAGGGCGAAGCCCCGCCGGTCCGAGGCGGCGACGACCGCCTCGACCACGGCGGTCCGCGGCCGCGCACCGGACGCGCCCGTCAGCGGCGTGGCATGGGTCTCCACCACGGAGGTGGTCCCCTCGCCCTCGGTGATCCGCATGACGACCGTGCGCGGCTCCGGCGCGGTGAACTCCGCGCGCACCGGCACCACCAGACGGCCGCTCACCCGGAAGGAGACGTCGACGACGAACGCGTCGTCCTCGTCGTCGTCCTCGTCGTCGCTCCCGGGCGACCGCGCCACCGTGAGGTCGACGAACGAGTGCGGATGGAACCAGGAGCCGTGCCAGGGGTCGAGCCGGTTGGCGACCACGTCCTGCGGCTCGCACCGCCCGACCGTCGTGAACACGGCGTCCACCGCGCTGCCCGCCGCCGGACGCTCCGGCACCACCGGGCGCTCCGTGGGTGCCTCGCCGCCGACCGCGTCCAGGCGCACCCACACCAGCACCCCGTCGTCATGGACCGGATACGGCTGCCAGCCGGCGAACGGAGCACCGTCCAGGGCCAGTCCGTGCCAGTGGCACAGCAGCGTGCCGCACACCACCCGGCTGTCCCGCAGCGGGGCGCCCAGGTGCGGGCAGGCACCCGGGCCCGCGTGCAGCCCGCCCGCCTCCGTGCGCCACAGCACGACCTCCACGCCGCCGACCGTCCTGCCGCGCGGACGGCCGTCGGCGCGGACGTCGCGGGAGGCGCCGACCACGAACCAGTTGCCGGAGGGCCGCGCCGAGGCGCGCTCGAGCGCGCCGGCGATCACCGCCGGGCGTGCCGCGCGCCAGGTGGCCGGCTGCCCCGCCCAGTCGGGACGGCGGCGCCGCCGCAGCGGCGGTGTCCAGCGGAGCCTGTCCGGCCGGTCGGTCACTTCCCGGGTCCTTTCCCCTGGTACGCCGCGCTGCCCGCCGATGCCGCCGGGCGCGGGCCGCGGGCCCGCCACCGCGCGCCCATGACCTGGACGGCACCGGCCACGGCGGTGGCCGCGCGCCGCCGCCGGGACACGACCGCGCGGCGGTGCAGAACGGCGTAGTCCTGGTCCGCGATGGCGTCGAGGATGCCGCCGTACAGGACGAACGCGGTACGGATGCACGGGCGTACCCGGGGATCGAGCATGGCGATGCCCGGTTCCGCCGCCCGGTACACCTCTCTCGTCATCGCCTCGGCGGCGACGAGCGCGGCGCGGATCCGGGCGTCCCGGCGCCCGGTGCGGCGGCTCCACTCCAGCAGGGGCCGGTCCACGCCGTGGGTGGCGAGCAGGTCCGCCGGCAGGTACACGCGGCCCCGGTCCAGGTCCTCGCCCACGTCCCGCAGGAAGTTGGTGAGCTGGAACGCCACGCCGAGGGCGGCCGCGTGCGGTGCCGCTTCCTCGCGCGGCCCGACCGTGCCGAGCACCGGCAGCATCTGCAGCCCGATCACCGCGGCCGAGCCGTGCATGTACGCGCGCAGGTCGGCGTAGGTCGGGTAGTCCGTGACGGTCAGGTCGGCCCGCATGGAGGCGAGGAAGTCGGTGAACAGCGTGTGCTCGATCGCGAACCGGGCCGCGGTGTCGGCCACCGCCCTGACCACGGGCTCGTCGGCCGTGCCGGTGCGCAGCCCGCGGGCCAGGTCGCCCTCCAGGCCGTGCAGCAGCCGGTCCCGCTCCCCGGGCGTCAGGCGGCGGTCGAGGTCGTCCACGATGTCGTCCGCCCAGCGGGCGAAGCCGTACAGCGCGTGCACGGCGAAGCGGCGTTCCACCGGCAGCAGACGGGTGGCCAGGAAGTACGTCCTGCCGTGCCGCGCGTTGAGGTGCCGGCACCGGGTGTAGGCGGAGCGGAGCGCGGGATCGGTGATCCCGGCGGCGTCCAGTTCACGACCGGTCATGGGCACCTGCCGCGGTCGAGGGCTGGGCGACCCGTGGGACGGGTGGGGCCGGTCCGACCCGGGGGACGCGGCGGCCGGGGCCGCCGGTGACGCGGGCGGCGGCGAGCTTGCCGCTGATGAGCACGGTGGGCACCCCGACGCCGGGGGTGGTGCCGCAGCCGGCCAGTACCACGTTGTCCAGCCCGCGCACCAGGTTGCGCGGCCGGAACGGCCCGGTCTGGGCGAAGGTGTGGGAGACCGAGAACGGGCTGCCCGCCGCGTGTCCCAGAGCCGTCCAGTCCAGCGGGGTCACCAGCAGCTCTTCCCGGACGCTGGCCGCGAAGCCGTCGAGGCCCCGGCGTTCCAGCTCGCGGACCAGGCTGTCGCGGTAGCGGGGCCCGAGGTCCCGCCAGGCCGCGGCGGAGGGCCCGACACCGGTGTTCGGGCAGGGCGCCAGGACGTAGTGGAGATGCCCGCCCGGCGGGGCCAGGCCGGGGTCGTGCGCCGTCGGCCGGGTGATCAGCAGGGACGGGTCGCTCATCAGCCGCCCCGACCGGGTGAGTTCCTCGAAGGTGCGTTCCCACGCCGAGCCGAAGGAGAGCGTGTGGTGGGCGAGGCCGGGCCAGGTGCGGTCCGTACCGGCGTGCAGGATCACCGCGGACGGTGAGTGACGCAGCCGTACCGGTCGCCGGGGGGCGCGGCCCAGGAGCCGGTGGGCGGCGGACAGCTCACAGGTCAGCACCACCGCGTCGCACGGGATCCGCTCGCCCGACGCCAGGCGCACGGCACGCACCCGCCCGGGTCCCCGCTCCAGCGTGCTGACCTCGGCCGACCAGCGCAGCCGGGCACCGGCGTCGGCGGCCGCGTCGGCCATGGCGCGGGGCAGCGCGTGCATGCCGCCCTTGGGGAACCAGACGCCGGCCACGGTGTCCATGTAGGCGATCACGGCGTAGGCGGCGAGGGCCCGCGCGGGTGCCACACCGGCGTAGAGGGCCTGGAAGGAGAACACCCGGCGCAGGCGGTCGTCGGAGAGGAAGCGGCCGATGCGGCGGTCCAGCCGCCCGAACCCGCCCAGCGCCGCGAGCCGAGCCAGGTCCGGATGCAGCAGCTGGAGGGGCGAGTCGAAGTTCGTGTCGATGAAACGCCGCATCTGCGCCCGGTAGAGCCGCTCCAGCCACTCCCGCAGCGCGCGGTAGCCCGCCGCCTGGGAAGGCCCGGCGAATCGCCGCACCTCCGCCTCCATCGCCTCGCCGTCGGTGTGCACGTCGAGCGAGGTCCCGTCCGCGAAGCACGCCCGGTAGGCCGGGTGCAGGGCGATCAGCTCCACGCGCCGGGCGAGGCTGTCGCCGACGGCCGCGAACGCCTCGTCGGCCAGGTGCGGCATGGTCAGCACCGTGGGGCCCGTGTCCACGAGGTGCCCGCCCAGCACCACCCGGCCGGCCCGGCCGCCCGGACCGGCGTCCCGCTCCACGACCGTGACCCGGCGGCCCGCGCCCAGCAGATGGAGGACACAGGCCAGGCCGGCCAGTCCGGCGCCCACCACGACGACGTGGTCGGTCGGTCCCGCCACCGTCCTCACGCACCCTCCCCGCGGCGGCCCGGGGCGACGCCCGACGGTCCGGCCGGTTCGGCCCGTCCGGCCGCGGTCGGTCGCAGTCCCGGCATGCGCGCCCCCTTCTCACTCTCCGGCGTCCGTGCACCAGTGCTTCCGCCGGTGTCATGGGTGTGGATGCGCTCATTCCTGCCCTCCAGGGCGCCCTGTCGGCCAGCCGTTCACCTCACCGGCCCAACGGTGCGTCCGTGGTGCCGGGGACGGCCGCCGGGGACGAAATCTCCCGGCCGCTCTCGGAATGACTCCGCCGAACGGTAAAGTGAGAGCAAAGGAAGATTTACCGAGCGGCTCGGAGCAGGGCGCTGCGTCAGTCAAGCTTCGCTCGCCCACCAGCTTTTTCTTTTCCAGGGAATAACGTCCAGGGCATATCGCAGCCGCCTCGTGTCGGGTCCAATGGTGAGAGGCCCTCCGTACCCATACCGGCCAGGAGAGGTACGCAATGGATGCATGGCTGATCTGGTTGATCACCGCGACGGTGCTGGCCGTGGCGGAGATCTTCACCCTCACCGCCGCGCTCGGGATGCTGAGTGCGGCCGCGCTGATCACGGCCGGGGCCGCCGCACTGGGGCTGCCGCTGGCATTCCAGTTCCTGGTGTTCGCCCTCGTCGCCACCGTCACTCTCGTATTCGTGCGCCCCATCGCATTGCGTCACGTCCTCCAGCCACAGGCGGCGCGCTTCGGTGTGGACGCGCTGGTCGGCAAGGGCGCCCATGTCGTTTCGGAGGTGACGGGCATGGACGGCAGGATCCGTGTCGACGGCGAGGAGTGGACGGCTCGCGCCTACGACGAGACGCTGGTGATCCCAGCTGGAGCGACCGTCGACATCATAGAGATCAGCGGTACGACCGCGTTCGTCTACCCCCGGGACTGAACCATGGAGATATCCGCGTTCTTCGTTGCCGGACTGATCGTCGCGCTTCTCGCGATCTTCACCGTGATACGGGCGGTGCGTATCGTGCCCCAAGCGCGCGCTCGCAATGTCGAGCGGCTCGGCCGCTACCACCGGACCCTGAATCCCGGCCTGAACCTCGTCATCCCCTACATCGACCGGGTGCACCCGATGATCGACCTGCGCGAGCAGGTCGTCTCTTTCAAACCGCAGCCGGTCATCACCGAGGACAACCTGGTCGTCGAGATCGACACCGTCCTGTATTTCCAGGTCACCGACCCACGGGCGGCGTTCTACGAGATCGCGAGTTTCCTCCAGGCCGTCGAGCAGCTCACCGTCACCACCCTGCGCAACGTCGTGGGGTCCATGGACCTGGAGAAGACCCTCACCTCGCGGGACACCATCAACAGCCAGCTCCGTGGCGTACTGGACGAGGCCACCGGCAAATGGGGGCTGCGGGTCAACCGGGTGGAGATCAAGGCCATCGATCCGCCGCAGTCCATCAAGGACGCGATGCAGAAGCAGATGCGGGCGGAGCGGGACAAGCGCGCCGCGATCCTCGGGGCCGAGGGGCAGCGGCAGTCGCAGATCCTCACCGCCGAGGGCGACAAGCAGGCCGCCGTGCTGCGCGCCGAGGGCAACCGCACCGCCGCGATCCTGCAGGCCGAGGGCCAGTCCCGGGCCATCGACGAGGTGTTCCAGGCCGTGCACCGCAACGACCCGGACCCCAAGCTGCTCGCCTACCAGTACCTGCAGATGCTGCCGCAGCTCGCGCAGGGCCAGGGCAACAACTTCTGGGTGATCCCCAGTGAGATCACGGCCGCGCTCCAGGGCGTCTCCCGGGCCTTCACCGAGGCGCTGCCGCAGTCGCCGGCCACGCGCGAGAAGCCGTCGGACGACATGGCCGCCCAGGCCGCCAACGACTCGGCGCAGGCAGCGGAAGCCGCCGCCGCGGCCCTCGCCGACGCGGCCAAGGCCGACAGCACCACCTCCGGCGCCCTGCCGTCCGACCGGCCCCGCTGACGGCTGCCGTCCGACCGGCCCCGCCCCGCTGACGGCGGGCCGGGGACCGGTCCGACCCGCTGCGTCGCACCCCTGCCCGCCGGCGGCCCGGGGTGTCCCGCATCGTCGGGGCCGACGACCTGGGCGTTTGCGTCGTGACGCTAACCGGCGGCGCGGGCAGCGGTGACAAGCGGGTGCGGACGGCCGTCAGGCGACGGATCCGGGCCCGGACAGGAAGCAGCCCATCAGCCGGGCCGCGGTCACCGTGCCCACCAGCCGCACCTGGTCGGCGTCGCGCTCGATCACCGCGATCAGCGGGCTGTGCGTGCGGGCCATCAGCGCGGCCATCTCCATGGGCAGTGCGTCCGGGCCGACGTACGGGGGCGGAAACAGCCGGCGTGGCAGCCACTCGGCGACGGTGAGCCCGTCGAGCCGTTCCTCGATCTCCGCATCCGCGAGGCTGCCGAGGGCCGGGGCCAGCGCGGGGTGGTCGACCACGTACTCGGGAAGTGCCTGGCGCAGCACCTGGGAGCCGGGCACGATCGCGTGCGGCCGGCCGTCCGCGTCGAGCACGAGCAGGGCCGGCAGCGCCTGCTCCGCGAGCATCCGCGCCGCAGCCACCGCGTCGTCGTCGGTCGTGACGAACGGGAACGGCTCGGCCAGGTCACGGGCACGCACAACTGCCTCCTCGCCTCAGCCGGCCTTCGACGCCGCGGAGCGGGTACGCCGGGCGCCTCTCGCCCTCACCGCCCAGCGCGGCGGGAGGCATTCATCCGGTGCGACGGCGTCCGCCACTGCGCGGTGGTCGCCACCTCCACCCTTCCACCATACGGGTCCGGGCCCGTCGGCACGCGTCGGCGACCGGCCGGGCATCCGGCACTGCGCGGGCGTCACCGGATCGTGCCGGACCGGGTTGGAGGAGCAGCATGGAAGAGAGAACCTCGACCGGCGCGCCCCCGAGCGGGCTTCGCCGAGGAGGGAGCCGTCCAGGATGGGTGCCCCCGAGCCGCTCCCGGGGGAGGAGCGGGACCGCCGGGCGGCTCCGTCGCCGCCGGGAGGGCTACTCGATCTGCTCAGCGTGGCCGCGATCGTGCTGGACGCCCGCGGGCGGATCGTGTTCTGGAGCCCGCAGGCGGACGAAGTGTTCGGCTACACCGCCGAGGAGGCCCTGGGCCACTACGCGGTCATGCTGGTCCACGAGGAGCACAAGGAACTCGTGGTCAAGCTGTTCGCCGAGGTGATGAGCACCGGGGCGAGGTGGTCCGGCGCGTTCCCCGTCCGGCACAAGGACGGCAGCACGCGCCTGGTGGAGTTCCGCAACATGCGGCTGCTGGACGACCTGGGCGACGTCTACGCCCTGGGCATCGCCGCCGACCAGAGCACGCTGCGGCGGGTGGAGACCGACCTGGCCCTGTCCGAGCGCCTGGTGTCCCAGGCTCCCATCGGCATCGCCCTGCTGGACACCGAACTGCGCTATCTGCTGGTCAATCCGGCCCTGGAACGCATCAACGGCATCGCGGCCGCCGACCACCTCGGCAAGCGTCCCCACGACATCCTGCCGTTCCTCGACGTCGAGACCATCGAGTCCGCGATGCGCCAGGTGCTGCTCACCGGGACACCGCTGATCGACCAGTACACCGTCGGCCGCACCCTGGCCGACCCGGACCACGATCACGCCTGGTCGGTGTCGTACTACCGGCTCGACGGCCCCAGCGGCCGGGTGATCGGGGTCGCGAACTCGGTGGTCGACGTCAGCGAGCGCCACCGGGCCACTACGGAGGCGGACCGGGCCCGGCGCCGCCTGGACCTGATCGCCGACGCCTCCGCCCGCGTCGGCACGACCCTGGAGGTGGAGCACACCGCCCAGGAACTGGTCGATGCCGCCGTGCCCGACCTGGCCGACGTCGCGGCGGTCGACGTCCTCGACGACGTCCTGGCCTTCCGCCGCACCACACCCACCCACGAACCGGGCCCGGAACTGTTTCGCGCGCTCGCCGTCGCCGCCGCCTACCCCACCCACGCCACCACCGCCCTGACCGTCGGTGACCTCGCCGCCTACAGCGCCGACCGCCTCATCACCCGCTGCGTCCACACCGGACGGCCCATCGTCATCGCCCACGCCGGAGGCAACGATCTGCAGCACATCGCCCACGACGCCGACGGCGCCACCGCCTTTGCCGAGGCCGGCGTGCACTCCTACCTCGCCGTGCCGCTGATCGCCCGCAACGAAGTCCTCGGCGCCCTCGACCTGCTCCGTGCCCGCAACCCCCTCCCCTTCGACGAGGACGACGTACTCCTCGCCGTCGAGCTGGCCGCCCGCGCTGCCGTCGCCATCGACAACGCCCGCTGGCACCAGAGCGTCCGCAACACCGCCGAAACCCTCCAGCGCAGCCTCCTGCCCGGCCGCCCGCCCCCACTCCCGGGTCTGGACGTCGCCTCCCTCTACCAGCCGGCCCAGGCATCCAGAGAGATCGGAGGCGACTGGTACGACGTCATCCCGCTGGACGGCGACCGGACCGCCCTGGTGGTCGGCGACGTCATGGGCAACGGCATCGACGCCGCCGCCACCATGGGCCGCCTGCGCACCGCCACCCGCGCCTTCGCGGACCTGGACCTCGCCCCCGACCAAGTACTCCGGCACCTCGACAAGATCACCTGCGGGCTCGAGCACTACATCGCCACCTGCATCTACGCCGTCTACGACCCCCGCGCCCACCGGTGCCACATCGCCAACGCCGGCCACCTCCCGCCCGTCCTGGCCGCAGCGGGCCGCCGCCCCCGGCTGCTCGGCCTGCCCACCGGCGCGCCCCTCGGCGTCGGCGGCGTCGCCTTCCACAGCACCACCTTCGGCCTGGACCCCGGCGACCGGTTCGTCCTCTACACCGACGGCCTCGTCGAAACCCGCCACCACCCCATCGACGAACGCCTCGACGCCCTGCTGCACACCCTCGGCCAACCGCGTCGTCCCCTGGAAGAGACCTGCCAGTGGCTCCTGCACTCCCTGCGCCATCCCGACGACCACGACGACGTCGCGATCCTCATCGCACAAGCACGGTGATCCACGACTCCCGGCGGATTGTGCGACGGTCTGCGTCCGTACCGGCCGAGCGCCTCGTAGGCTGGCCGTGGCAGGCAGGGCTGAAGAGGCAGGTGGGCTGGGGAAATGCTGAGAGAGGTCACCGCCACTCGCTATGTGGAGCCCTTGCGCTCCGGCGGCTCCGTGCCCGGCATCGTGGAGGCCGACGACCTGGGCACCTACGTCGTGAAGTTCACCGGCTCCGCGCAGGGGCTCAAGGCGCTGGTCGCCGAGGTGATCGTCGGGGAGCTGGCGCGGGCCCTGGGGCTCAGGTTCCCCGAGCTGGTGCTGGTGCACTTCGATCCGGCGGTCGCCGAGCACGAACCGCACCAGGAGGTGCGGGACCTCCACGGCGCGAGCGCCGGTGTCAACCTCGGCATGGACTTCCTGCCGGGGGCGCGCGACTTCACCCCCGAGGTGGCGAAGACCTTCCCCGTCGACCCGCTGGAGGCCGGGCGGATCGTCTGGCTGGACGCGCTCACGGCGAACGTGGACCGCACGGTGCACAGCTCCAACCTGATGGTCTGGCCGACCCTGGGGACCGTGCCGCCGCGCCTGTGGCTGATCGACCACGGCGCCGCCCTCGTCTTCCACCACCGCTGGGACGGCGCGGACCCCGCCAGGGCCTACGACTTCCGGCACCACGCCCTCGGCCACTACGCCCCGGACGTCCGCGCGGCCGACGCCGAGCTGGCGCCGCGGGTGACGCCCGGCCTGCTGCGGGAGGTCACGGCCGCCGTACCGGACGCGTGGCTGGCCCCCGAGCCGGGCCGCGGCACACCGGACGAGGTCCGCCGGGGGTACGTGGAGCACCTTCACGCGCGCGTGCGGGTGTCCGGGGCCTGGCTCCCCACCGGCTTCCCCAGCCGGGAGGAACTCGCCGCCGAGGAGGCCCTGCGCGCGGCGCGCACCCGGCAGGGCCGCCCCGAGTGGCTCAAGCGGGTCCCCGACCTGCACGGCAAACCGGCGGCGGAACAGGATTGGTCGGTGCACCTGGGATGACGGACGGATGACGGAGGACGACGGACGGATGCCGGACGGCCCCGTGGACGCGCGACGCGTCGAGATCGAGTACTGCACGCAATGCCGCTGGCTGCCCCGCGCCGCCTGGCTGGCGCAGGAGCTGCTGACCACCTTCGAGGCCGAGCTGACCGAGCTGGCGCTCAGGCCCGGCACCGGGGGCGTCTTCGTCGTACGGGTGGCCGGCGAGGTCGTCTGGGACCGCCGGGAGCAGGGCTTCCCCGAGCCGACGGCCGTGAAGCGGGCCGTACGCGACCGAGTGGCCCCGGGGAAGTCCCTGGGCCACTCGGACCGTGCGGGGTGAGCGTCAGCCCTTGAGCCGCTCGTACGCCGGCAGGGTGAGGAAGTCGGCGTAGTCCTCGTCGAGGGAGACGGTCAGCAGCAGGTCGTGCGCCTGCTGCCAGTTGCCGGCCGCGAAGGCCTCGTCGCCGATCTCGGCGCGGATGTTCTCCAGCTCCTCGGCGGCGACCTTGCGGGCCAGGTCGGCGGTGACCTGCTCGCCGTTGTCGAGGACGACACCGGCGTTGATCCACTGCCAGATCTGCGAGCGGGAGATCTCGGCGGTGGCCGCGTCCTCCATCAGGTTGAAGATGGCCACCGCGCCGTGGCCGCGCAGCCACGCCTCGATGTACCGGATGCCGACCTGGATGGCGTTGACCAGACCCGCGTAGGTCGGCTTGGCGTCCAGCGCGTCGATGGCGATCAGGTCGGCCGCCTTGACGTCGACGTCCTCGCGCAGCCGGTCCTTCTGGTTGGGCTTGTCGCCGAGCACCTTGTCGAAGGACTCCATGGCGATCGGTACCAGGTCGGGGTGGGCGACCCAGGAGCCGTCGAAGCCGTCGCCAGCCTCGCGGTCCTTGTCGGCGCGGACCTTCTCGAAGGCCACCTTGTTGACCTCGGCGTCCTTGCGGGACGGGATGAAGGCCGCCATGCCGCCGATGGCGTGCGCGCCGCGCTTGTGGCAGGTACGGACCAGCAGTTCGGTGTAGGCCCGCATGAACGGGGCGGTCATCGTCACGGCGTTGCGGTCCGGCAGCACGAACTTCTCGCCGCCGTCGCGGAAGTTCTTGACGATGGAGAACAGGTAGTCCCAGCGGCCGGCGTTCAGCCCGGAGGCGTGGTCGCGCAGCTCGTAGAGGATCTCCTCCATCTCGTACGCCGCCGTGATCGTCTCGATCAGGACAGTGGCCCGGACGGTGCCCTGGGGGATGCCGACGTAGTCCTGTGCGAAGACGAAGATGTCGTTCCAGAGGCGGGCCTCCAGGTGCGATTCGGTCTTCGGCAGGTAGAAGTACGGGCCCTTGCCGAGGTCCAGCAGCCGCTGGGCGTTGTGGAAGAAGTACAGGCCGAAGTCGACCAGGGCGCCGGGCACCGGGCGGCCGTCGAGCTGGAGGTGACGCTCGTTCAGGTGCCAGCCGCGCGGGCGCATCACGACCGTGGCGAGTTCCTCGTTCGCCTTGAGCGCGTAGGACTTGCCGGACCGCGGGTCGGTGAAGTCGATGTTGCGGGTGTAGGCGTCGATCAGGTTCAGCTGGCCGAGGACGACGTTCTCCCAGGTCGGGGCGGAGGCGTCCTCGAAGTCGGCGAGCCAGACCTTCGCGCCCGAGTTGAGCGCGTTGATGGTCATCTTGCGGTCCGTGGGACCGGTGATCTCGACCCGGCGGTCCTGGAGCGCGTCCGGAGCGGGGGCCACCTTCCAGGAGTCGTCCGCGCGGACGGCGGCGGTCTCCGGGAGGAAGTCGAGGGTGGAGGTGCGGGCGATCTCGGCGCGGCG
Organism: Streptomyces hamibioticus; assembly: GCF_047946815.1. Lineage (NCBI taxonomy): Bacteria > Bacillati > Actinomycetota > Actinomycetes > Kitasatosporales > Streptomycetaceae > Streptomyces > Streptomyces hamibioticus. The sequence goes on along the minus strand of NZ_JBKKQY010000001.1, from coordinate 1,445,597 downwards.
CTCCGCGCGGCGGGTGAGGAGCTCGTCACGCCGGGGCGTGAACCGCCGGTGCAGCTCGGCCACGAAGGCGAGCGCCGCATCGGTGAGGACCTCCTCCTGCCGGGGCAGGGGCTCGGCGTCGACGATGGCCAGCGGGGACGGCGCTGGTGCGGACATGAGCTGTCACTTCCTTCAGCGAGCTTCTTCGTGGCACGGGGTGTCAGGAGCCCGAACAGGGCAAATCGCGCCCCGCGGCGCGGTCGGGCGCTTCTGAACAGTGGATAGTAGTTTTCTCATAGTGGAAGTTCAATGGTTTGTTGATGTCGAGATTCTCTGAGTCGAGGCAAGGTGGCGCTCGGTGCCACGCCGTTCACTCCAGGTTCACTTCAGGTGGACGAGGTCCGCCTCGGTGTCGATGTCGTGGGGGCGGGCCACGTCCGCGCACTCGACCAGCGTGATCGCCGCCTCGTGCTCCCTCAGATAGGCGCGTGCCCCCCGGTCCCCGGTCGCAGTCGCGGCGATGCCCGCCCAGTGGGCCGCGCCGAACAGCACGGGATGGCCACGCACCCCCGCGTAGGCGGCCGCGGCCAGCGACGTCTCGTCCCGGTACGCCGCGCGGACCCGCGCCACCGCCTCCGCGCCGATCCCGGGCTGGTCGACGAGCGACACCAGGGCGGCCCGCGCGCCCGTCCCGGCCAGCGACTCCAGCCCCGCCCGCAGCGACGACCCCATGCCCCGTTCCCAGCCGGGGTTGTCCACCAGAACGCACCCCGGCAGCGCCGCGCGGTCGCGTACGACGTCGGCCTGCGCCCCCAGCACCACGTGTACGCGGGCGCAGCCGGCCGCACGCAGGACGCCGACCGCGTGTTCGACGAGGGGGCGGCTGCGGTACGGAAGCAGCGCCTTGGGGCGCCCGCCGAGCCGTCGTCCGCCGCCGGCGGCGAGGAGCAGCCCGGCCACCTGGTCTTCGTTCTCCGTCATGCGTCCTGCATACCGGACCGCGGGCCTGACGCCCCCTCGGACAGCAGCGGCACGGGGGACTGAATTTCGGCCCTCACGGTGGCGCACCGCGCGCCGGTTGTCGTTTACTGGCCCGCGTCCCCCGGCGCCCGAGGAGCGCCATGGGGGCGCTCGGCAGGTTCACCACTAGGGGCGCACAACGGGGTGCGAGGGGGAGGGCTGTGTTGCGGAGCGTGGGGCAGAGGCGCGTGACGGTCGGCGACGAGGACGTGCGGGTGACGGAGCTGCGGACCGCGGTGTCCCGGCTGCGCCGCCGGCTCGCCGCGCTGCCGGCCGACTTCCCCGACCGGGCCATCGCCGAGGACGAACTGGCCGACCTCGCCGCGATGACGCTGCACGGCGTCCCGGAGGTGGTGCGGCTGCGGCGCTCGCTGCTGCTGATCGCCGGCGCCATCGGCTCGGTCAGCGCCCTGAGACCGGGGCTGACGGAGGTGCGCCGCGCCGTGGAGCTGTTCGGGGAGCCGCCGGGCCGTTGACGCGCGCCTGCGCGCGCTGGTCCACCGGCGGCGAGCCCCGCGCCCTTGAAGGGTGCGGGGCCGTGGTGGCCCGGCTCCGTGGTGCGCGGCCGGTCACCCGCCTGTGACGGAATGCAACGGGAATCAGCGGAAATCAGCAGAGCGGCTACGCCCCGTTGCCGTTGACCCCCGAGCTGAGCAGCGTCACCGACAGCTCCGCGGCCACCTGCTGCAGCAGCGGCACGATCTTGTCGGTCTCGTTCTCCGTCACCCGGCCCGCCGGGCCGGAGATGGAGATGGCCGCCGCGGTGGGGGAGTCGGGCACGGAGACGGCCAGGCAGCGCACGCCGATCTCCTGCTCGTTGTCGTCGATGGCGTACCCCTGGCGCCGCACCTCCTCCAGCGCCGCGAGGAAGCCGTCCGGGGTGGTGATCGTCTTGTCCGTCGCGGCCGGCATGCCGGTCCGGGCGAGCAGGGCGCGCACCTCCTCCGGCGGGAAGTCCGCCAGCAGGGCCTTGCCGACGCCGGTGGAGTGCGGCAGGACGCGCCGGCCGACCTCGGTGAACATGCGCATCGAGTGTTTGGACGGCACCTGCGCCACGTAGACGATCTCGTCCCCGTCGAGCAGCGCCATGTTCGCCGTCTCGCCGGTCTCCTCCACCAGCCGGGCCAGGTGCGGGCGCGCCCAGGTGCCGAGCAGCCGGGCGGCGGACTCGCCGAGCCGGATCAGCCGCGGGCCGAGCGCGTAGCGGCGGTTGGGCTGCTGACGTACGTAGCCGCAGGCCACCAGTGTCCGCATCAGGCGGTGGATGGTCGGCAGGGGCAGCCCGCTGCTCGCGGACAGCTCGCTCAGGCCGACCTCGCCGCCCGCGTCCGCCATCCGTTCGAGCAGGTCGAAGGCGCGCTCCAGGGACTGGACGCCGCCGGTGGCGGTGGGCCTGGCGGAGTCGGTGGTGCTGGCGCTGGACGTCGGCACGGCGCGGTTCCTTTCGAGGCGGACGGGAGGGCAGAAGCCTACCCGGGACCCGGTTGACTCCCCGCTTGTACGTAGCTACGTTCTGCTTGCTGGAATTCTAATTCCGCTTTGTGGAAACGTCCAGGGTGAACCCGTACACCACGCCCATGAGCAGTGTGCCTCTTGACGGCGTGGAAGTGACGGGGCAAGACTCCTTCAACAGAACGTTGAATCCGCTAGATGGGGACAACTCCGTCATGTCCCGTACCGCGGGACGCGGACCGGCCGAGACACGGCGGCAGAGAGAGGGGTTCGGGTGTCCGAAGTTGAACTGGTGCTGCGCTCGACGCGCGTCATCACTCCCGAGGGGACGCGTGCCGCGTCGATCGCGGTGACCGGCGAGACGATCACGGCGGTCCTGCCGTACGACGCCCCGGTACCGGACGGTGCCCGGCTCGAGGACGTCGGCGACCACGTCGTCCTGCCCGGACTGGTCGACACGCACGTGCACGTCAACGACCCCGGCCGCACCGAGTGGGAGGGCTTCTGGACCGCCACCCGCGCCGCGGCGGCCGGCGGCATCACCACCCTCGTCGACATGCCGCTCAACTCCCTGCCGCCGACCACGACCGTCGACCACCTGCGCACCAAGCAGCAGGTCGCCGCCGACAAGGCGCACATCGACGTCGGTTTCTGGGGCGGCGCCCTGCCCGACAACGTCAAGGACCTGCGCCCGCTGCACGAGGCCGGCGTCTTCGGCTTCAAGTGCTTCCTGTCCCCGTCCGGCGTGGACGAGTTCCCGCACCTGGACCAGGAGCAGCTCGCGCGCTCGATGGCCGAGATCGCCGCCTTCGACGGCCTGCTGATCGTGCACGCCGAGGACCCGCACCACCTGGCCTCCGCGCCGCAGCAGGGCGGCCCCGAGTACGCGCACTTCCTCGCCAGCCGCCCGCGCGACGCCGAGGACACCGCCATCGCGAGCCTCATCGCGCAGGCCAAGCGGTTCGACGCCCGCGTGCACGTGCTGCACCTGTCCTCCAGCGACGCGCTGCCGCTGATCGCCGAGGCCCGTGCCGAGGGCGTCCGGCTCACCGTCGAGACCTGCCCCCACTACCTCACCCTCACCGCCGAGGAGGTCCCGGACGGCGCCAGCGAGTTCAAGTGCTGCCCGCCGATCCGTGAGTCCGCCAACCAGGACCTGCTGTGGCAGGCCCTGGCGGACGGCACCATCGACTGCGTGGTCACCGACCACTCGCCGTCCACCGCCGACCTGAAGACCAACGACTTCGCCACCGCCTGGGGCGGCATCTCCGGCCTCCAGCTGAGCCTGCCCGCCGTGTGGACCGCGGCCCGCCTGCGCGGCCACGGCCTGGAGGACGTCGTCCGCTGGATGTCCGCGAAGACCGCCGGCCTGGTCGGAATGGACCGCAAGGGCGCCATCGAGGCGGGTCGCGACGCCGACTTCGCGGTACTCGCCCCCGACGAGACCTTCGTCGTCGACCCCGCGGCGCTCCAGCACCGCAACCGCGTCACGGCCTACGCGGGCAGGACCCTGTACGGCGTGGTGAAGTCGACCTGGCTGCGTGGACGGCGCATCGTGGCGGAGGGCGAATTCACCGAGCCGCAGGGTCGGCTCCTCACCCGGACCAACTGACCACCTCACAAGCGCCCGACATTCCGAAAGGCAGGCCCTGATCACCGTGACGGCGATACCCAGCTTCACCGGCGACGCGAACCCCTACGGAGGCGGCGACCCGTACGCGGACTACCGCACGGCCGACCTCCCCTTCACCCACTACGCCAACCTCGCCGACCGGCAGCTCGGCGCCGGTGTCGTCGCGGCCAACGACGAGTTCTTCGCCCAGCGCGAGAACCTGCTGGTGCCCGAGCGCGCCGAGTTCGACCCCGAGCACTTCGGGCACAAGGGCAAGGTCATGGACGGCTGGGAGACCCGCCGGCGCCGCGGCGTCTCGGCCGAGCACCCCTGGCCGACCGCGGACGACCACGACTGGGCGCTGGTCCGGCTCGGCGCGCCCGGCGTGATCCGCGGCATCGTCGTCGACACCGCCCACTTCCGCGGCAACTACCCGCAGGCGGTCTCCGTCGAGGGCGCCTGCCTGCCGGGCTCGCCCTCGCCGCAGGAGCTGCTCGCGGACGACGTGAAGTGGACGACGCTGGTCCCGCGCACGCCGGTCGGCGGCCACGCGGCCAACGGCTTCGCCGTGTCGGCCGAGCAGTGCTTCACCCACCTGCGGGTCAAGCAGCACCCCGACGGCGGCATCGCCCGCCTGCGCGTACACGGGGAGGTACTGCCCGACCCGAAGTGGCTTCAGGCCCTCGGCACCTTCGACGTCGTCGCCCTGGAGAACGGCGGCCAGGTCGAGGACGCCTCCAACCTCTTCTACTCGCCCGCCACCAACACCATCCAGCCGGGCCGCTCCCGCAAGATGGACGACGGCTGGGAGACTCGCCGCCGCCGTGACCAGGGCAACGACTGGATCCGCTACCGCCTGGTGGACCGCTCCGAGATCCGCGCCGTCGAGATCGACACGGCTTACCTGAAGGGGAACAGCGCCGGCTGGGCCTCGGTGTCGGTGAAGGATGCCGACGAGGAGGGAGCCGGTGAATGGCGCGAGGTGCTGCCGCGCACCCGGATGCAGCCCGACACCAATCACCGCTTCATCCTGCCGGAGCCGGCCGTCGGCACCCACGCCCGCATCGACATCTTCCCCGACGGCGGCATCTCCCGCCTGCGCCTGTTCGGTTCCCTGACGGAGGACGGAGCGGCCCGCCTGTCCGCCCGCCACCAGGAACTGGGCGGCTGAACAACCCCCTGAACCCGTGGGGCGCGCCCGGCCTGGACAGCACCGGCGCGCCCCACGCGCATCACCCCGGCCCGCGGATCACGCCGCGTGGCCGCCGTCCACCGCGAACTCCGCCCCGGTGACGTACGTGGCCGACGCCAGGTACGCGACCGTCGACGCCACCTCGTCGGCCGTGCCGAAGCGGCCCAGTGCGGTCAGTGCCGCCTGGCCGTCCGCGCAGGGGCCGTCCGCCGGGTTCATGTCGGTGTCCACCGGACCGGGGTGGACCAGATTCGCCGTGATGCCCCGGGGCCCCAGCTTCCTCGCCAGCGCCTTGGTCAGCCCGGCCAGCGCCGACTTGCTCATCGCGTACAGCGTTCCGCCGGGGCCCGGCACCCGCTGTGCCATGCAGCTGCCGATGGTGATGATCCGCCCGCCCGCGGCCATGCGGGACGCGGCGGCCTGCGAGGTCAGGAAGACGCCCCGCACATTGACGGCCAGCACCCGGTCCAGGTCGGCGACCGAGATGCCGTCCATGGGGCCGAGCAGCCCGACGCCCCCGTTGTTCACCAGCACGTCGAGTCCGCCGAGCGCGTCCCCCGCCCGCTCGACGGCCCCCGTGGCCTCCGTCGCGTCGGCCAGGTCGGCGCGCAGTGCCACCGCCCGGCGCCCGAGCCGCTCCACCGCCCCTACGACGTCCTCGGCGCCGTCCTTGCCGTGCACATAGGTCACGGCCACGTCCGCGCCCTCCCGCGCCGGCCGCAGCGCCGTCGCGGCACCGATGCCGCGGCTGCCGCCGGTCACCAGGGCCGCCTTGCCGTGCAGGTTTCCCGAAACGTTCGTCGTCGTGTGCCTCCATCCCAGCGGCCCGCCGGCCGGCGCACCGGCGGCGAACGGACGTCGACCTGGAGCGCGACCGCTGAGCTGCGGCATGGCGCACGACCGCTGAGCGGCGGTATGGCGCGCGACCGATGAGTTGCGCCCGCCACAGGGGTCTGAGCTGATGACCGCAGAACCTCCGGGCACCGAAAGGCAGGGCACCCGCCATGGGCAAGCTCGTCGTCACCACCTTCGTCTCCCTCGACGGCGTCCACCAGGCCCCGGGCGGCCCCAACGAGGACACCCGCGACGGCTTCGACCAGGGCGGCTGGGTCGTCCCGCACATCGACGACGACTTCGGCCGGTTCGTCGACGGGGTCTTCTCCCGGGTGGGCGCCTTCCTCCTCGGCCGCCGGACGTACGACATCTTCGCCGCCCACTGGCCGAAGGTGACCGACCCCGGCGACCCGGTCGCCGGGAAGCTGAACGGCCTGCCGAAGTACGTCGTCTCCAGCACCCTCACCGACCCCGGCTGGGCCGGCACCACCGTGATCGCCGGCGACCTCGCCAAGGAGGTCACCGCCCTCAAGGAGCGCACCGACGGCGAACTCCAGGTGCACGGCAGCGGGGCCCTGGCGCGGTCCCTGTTCGCGCTCGGCCTCGTCGACACCCTCCATCTGCTGACCTTCCCGGTCGTCCTCGGCGCCGGCCGCCGCCTGTTCGCCGAGGGCTGCGCACCGACCGCCTTCCGGCACACGGGCGGCAGCGTCACGGGTGCGGGGGTGACCATCCAGTCGTACGACTTCTCCGGCCGCCCCGAGTACGGGTCCCTCGAGCTTCCGGAGAACGCCTAGCCCGGGCCCCGGCCGCACGGCCCCGCCCCGGACGGAGATCCGAGGCAGGGCGCGGTGGGTGAATGCCGTGAAAATTCGGGGGGCTTGACGGGCGAATCCTCGGTGTTGTCATTGACATGCCATTCTCTACGCGCGTCATCATGACTTCATGCGATTCCCCCCCACGCGCCGCCCGGACCGGCGCCGCAGCCGCACTCCTGTCCGCCCTCCTCGTGGGCGGCACCGTCTCCGCGACCCCGGCAGGTGCCGCCGTCTCCGCGGTCGGCGACATCTGCTACAGCGCCCTGCCCGCACAGGCGCACGACACCCTGGACCTCATTGAGCAGGGCGGCCCCTACCCCTTCGAACAGGACGGGACCGTCTTCCAGAACCGGGAGGGGCTGCTGCCCGGTCAGCCGACCGGCTACTACCACGAGTACACCGTGATCACGCCCGGCTCCGAGACCCGCGGTGCCCGCCGCATCGTCACCGGCGAGGAGCACCGGGAGGACTACTACACCGCCGACCACTACGCCTCGTTCGACCTGGTCGACCACGGCTGCTGACCCCGGGGGCCGGAAGCCCGGCGCCGTACCCGGCGGTGCCCGGCCGGCGGGCGCTCGGCCGGACGGTGCTTCAATCGGGCTTCCGGCTCTCGGCGGCGGCGAAGAGCGCGCCGCCCAGCGCGAGCAGCGCGACGCTCGCTGGTCCACGACGCGGGGCTGCTGGAGGAACCCGACGGCCGGCGACGGGATGCGATAGCGACCCGAGGAGCCCGGCCGCGCAGCCGGGCCGCCCGCGTCTCCGGGTGCCGGGGGGGCACAAGGGCGCGCTCGCGCCGCCCGGCCCCACCCACCGCCCCGGAGCCGGCTCCGTCCGCCCGCCGCTCACCCGAGGGCGGACTCCGCCGCCCCCGGGATCTCCGACAGCCGCACCGGCCTGCGCTCGCGCCGGGACACCTCGCACGCCTCGGCGATGCGCAGGGCCCGCAGCGCCTCGCGGCCGTCGCACGGGTTGGCCCGCTCGCCGCGCACGACCTCGACGAACGCCGACAGTTCGGCCTCGTAGGCGGGGCCGAAGCGTTCCACGAACCCGGTCCACGGCTTGTCCGCGGCCGGCGGCCCGGTCGGCTCGGTGGAGGCGATCGGCGTACGGTCGTCCAGGCCGACGACGATCTGGTCCCGCTCCCCGGCCAGTTCCATGCGCACGTCGTACCCCGCCCCGTTCAGCCGGGTCGCCGTCACCGTCGCCAGCGTGCAGTCGTCCAGGGTCAGCAGCGCCGCGCCCGTGTCGACGTCGTCCGCCGCCCGGAACACCGGCGGCCCGGCATCGGACCCGGCGGCGTACACGTCGACGACCTCGTGCCCGGTCACCCAGCGCAGCGCGTCGAAGTCGTGGATCAGCGTGTCCCGGTACAGCCCGCCGGACAGGGGGAGGTACTCCGCCGGCGGCGGCTCCTGGTCGCTCGTCACCGCCCGCACGGTGTGCAGCCGCCCGAGCCGCCCGGACCGTACCGCCTCCCTCGCCCCCGTGTAGCCGGGGTCGAAGCGGCGCTGGAAACCCATCTGCAGGACCGTCCCGGCCGCCTCCACCTCGGCGATCGCCTGGAGCGTGCCGGGCAGGTCGGGGGCGATGGGCTTCTCGCAGAACACCGGCAGCCCCGAGCGGGCGGCCCGGCCGATCAGATCGGCGTGCGCCGACGTCGCCGTCGTGATCACCACGGCGTCCACGCCCCACCGGAAGATCTCGTCCACCCCCGGAGCGGCCGTCTCGCCCAGCCGCTGGGCCAGCTCCTGGGCGCGCGCGACATCGGCGTCCGTGAGGATCAGGGACCCGACGTCGCGATGGCGGCTGAGCGTGTTCGCGTGCACGGCGCCGATCCGGCCCGTACCGATGACCCCGATGCGCATGGAATCAAGGTGAGCCACCACCCGCACCCTGTCAATTCGTATGTCCGGACAACCGAACTACACGACTTCCCGTCAACAGCGCACGGAGCTACGCTCGGGCCGTGCCGAAACCAGACGTGGACCCGACCGTGGCGCTCGACCTCAGTGTGGACCGGAGCAGCCCGGTGCCGTTGTACTTCCAGCTGTCGCAGCAGCTCGAGGCGGCGATCGAGCGCGGCGAGCTGACCCCCGGCAGCCTGCTGGGCAACGAGATCGAGCTGGCCGCGCGGCTCGGCCTGTCCCGTCCCACCGTGCGCCAGGCCATTCAGTCGCTGGTCGACAAGGGCCTGCTGGTGCGCCGCCGCGGTGTCGGGACCCAGGTCGTGCACAGCCAGGTCAAGCGCCCGCTGGAGCTGAGCAGCCTCTACGACGACCTGGAGGCGGCGGGCCAGCGCCCGGCCACGAAGGTGCTGGTCAACACCGTGGTCCCGGCGAGCGCCGAGGTCGCCGCCGCACTGGGCGTGGCCGAGGGGAGCGACGTGCACCGGGTGGAGCGGCTGCGGCTCGCGCACGGGGAGCCGATGGCGTACCTCTGCAACTTCCTGCCGCCCGGTCTGATCGACCTCGACACCGAGCAGCTGCAGGCCACCGGCCTGTACCGGATGATGCGCACCGCCGGGATCACCCTGCACAGCGCCCGTCAGTCCATCGGTGCCCGCGCCGCCGCCGCGGCGGAGGCCGAGCGGCTCGGCGAGGAGGAGGGCGCCCCGCTGCTGACCATGCAGCGCACCACCTTCGACGACACCGGCCGCGCGGTCGAGTTCGGCACGCACACCTACCGGCCGTCCCGCTACTCCTTCGAGTTCCAGCTGCTCGTCCGGTCCTGACGGCGGCCCGCGGGACGGCCCCGAGGACCCGCGTCCGGGCCGGTCATGTCCGGACAACCTGACGGGCATGTGCCGACCGGTTGTGCGCCGTCCCGTCGTCATGACGGAGAATGTGACGTTTGGGGCCGGTGAGTCATCCCGGCCCGCGCGTACGACAGAGCACGGCAAGAAGGGCACGGCCTCGTGGCACGGTTTCGGACCTGGGTAGGCATCGCGCTGGCAGGGGCGTTGTCGCTCTCCCTGGCCGCATGCAGCAGCACCGGCGGCAAACGCGCCGAGGACGCCCGCAAGGCGGCGGCCCAAGGCGGGGCGGCGGTGGACACGCCCCGCTGGACCTTCGCGATGATCACCCACTCGGGCGACGGTGACACCTTCTGGGACATCGTCCAGAGCGGCGCCGAGCAGGCCGCCCTCAAGGACAACGTCAACTTCCTGTACTCCCACGACGACGAGGCCCAGCAGCAGGCGCAGCTCGTGGACGCGGCCGTGGACAAGAAGGTCGACGGCATCATCGTCACGCTCGCCAAGCCGGACGCCATGAAGTCCGCCGTGGCCCGCGCGGTGAAGGCCGGCATCCCGGTGATCACGGTGAACTCCGGCTCGGCCGAGTCCAAGGAGTTCGGTGCGCTCACCCACATCGGCCAGGACGAGACCATCGCCGGTCAGGCCGTCGGCGAGGAGCTGAACGAGCGGGGCCGCAAGAAGGCGGTCTGCGTCCTGCACGAACAGGGCAACGTGGGCCACGAGCAGCGCTGCGACGGCGTCGAGGACCGCTTCGACGGCAAGGTGGAGCGGCTCTACGTCAACGGCACCAGCATGCCGGACGTGCAGTCCGCCCTGGAGGCCGAGTTGCAGACCGACCGGTCCGTGGACGCGGTGGTCACGCTCGGCGCCCCGTACGCCGACATCGCCGTCAGGGCCAAGCGGAGCGCGGGCAGCGACGCCGAGATCGACACCTTCGACCTGAACGCCAAGGTGGCCGCCGGCCTCAAGGACGGCACCCTCGGCTTCGCCGTCGACCAGCAGCCCTACCTCCAGGGGTACGAGGCGGTCGACCTGCTGTGGCTCTACAAGTACAACGCGGACGTCCTCGGCGGCGGCCGCCCGGTGCTCACCGGGCCGCAGATCATCACGAAGGCCGACGCCGCCGCGCTCGAGGACTACACGAATCGGGGCACGCGATGAGCACCACCCCGGCCGCCGAGCCGCATGCCGAGCCTCGTGCCGAGAACGCGGACGCAAAGGCCGAGACCGCGGACGAAAGGATTCTGCAGACGTCGACGCCGCGAAGACTCCTCGGCCGCCCCGAACTCGGCTCGGTCGTCGGCGCGATCGCCGTCTTCCTCTTCTTCGCCCTGGCCGCCGACAGCTTCCTGCGCGCCTCCAGCCTCAGCACGGTCCTGTACGCAGCCTCCACCATCGGCATCATGGCCGTCCCGGTGGCGCTGCTGATGATCGGCGGCGAGTTCGACCTGTCCGCCGGTGTCATGGTCACCTCGTCGGCCCTGCTGTCATCGATGTTCAGCTACCAGATGACCGCCAACGTCTGGGTCGGTGTGGGCGTCTCCCTCCTGGTGACGCTGGCGATCGGCGCGTTCAATGGCTTCATGCTGGCCCGCACCAGGCTGCCGAGCTTCATCATCACGCTCGGCACCTTCCTGATGCTGACCGGCATGAACCTGGGCTTCACCAAGTTGATCGGCGGCACCGTCTCCACCAAGACGATCGCCGACATGGAGGGCTTCCCGAGCGCCCGCGCCGTCTTCGCCTCGACGCTCACCGTCGGCGGCGTCGGCGTCAAGGTCACCATCCTGTGGTGGCTGGCCCTGGTCGCCGTCGCCAGCTGGATCCTGCTGCGCACCCGTGCCGGCAACTGGATCTTCGCGGTGGGCGGCAACAAGGACGCGGCCCGCGCGGTCGGTGTCCCGGTCGGCCGGACCAAGACCGGCCTGTACATGGGCGTGGCCCTCGGTGCCTGGATCGCCGGCCAGCACCTGCTCTTCTCGTACGAGGTCGTCCAGTCCGGCGAGGGCGTCGGCAACGAGCTGATCTACATCATCGCCGCAGTCATCGGCGGCTGTCTGATCACCGGCGGCTACGGCAGCGCGGTCGGCTCGGCGGTCGGCGCACTCATCTTCGGCATGACCAGCAAGGGCATCGTCTTCGCCGAGTGGGACCCCGACTGGTTCAAGTTCTTCCTCGGAGCCATGCTGCTCCTGGCGACCCTGCTCAACGCCTGGGTCCGCAAGCGCGCGGAGGCCACGAAATGACGCATGCGCAGACGCAGACGCAGACCCAGACGCAGATCCAGCCACGGACGCGGACCACCGCACGCACGCCGCTCGTCGGACTGTCGGGCGTCGGCAAGCGCTACGGCAACGTCCGCGCCCTCGACGGTGTCTCGCTGGAGGTCCATGCCGGTGAGATCACCTGTGTGCTCGGCGACAACGGCGCCGGCAAGTCCACCCTCATCAAGATCATCGCGGGCCTGCACCAGCACGACGCCGGCACCCTGGCCATCGAGGGCGAGGACACCCGCCTCGCCTCCCCGCGCGAGGCCCTCGACCGCGGCATCGCCACGGTCTACCAGGACCTGGCCGTCGTCCCCCTGATGCCGGTCTGGCGCAACTTCTTCCTCGGCTCCGAGCCGCGCAAGGGCACCGGCCCCTTCCAGCGCATGGACGTCGACCTCATGCGCCGGACCACCCGCGCGGAACTCCTCCGCATGGGCATCGACCTGCGCGACGTCGACCAGCCCATCGGCACCCTCTCCGGCGGCGAACGCCAGTGCGTGGCCATCGCCCGCGCGGTGTACTTCGGTGCCAAGGTGCTGATCCTCGACGAACCGACGGCGGCACTGGGCGTGAAGCAGTCCGGCGTGGTCCTCAAATATGTGGCGGCGGCACGGGACCAGGGCCTGGGCGTTGTCTTGATCACCCACAACCCGCACCACGCGTATCTGGTGGGGGACAAGTTCGTGCTCCTGAAAAGGGGGACGATGGTGGGGAACCACACACGGGACGAGATCACCCTGGACGAGCTGACCCGCCAGATGGCGGGCGGCAACGAGCTGGACGATCTACGCCGCGAACTGCAGCGTCGCCGGGGGCACGGGGGACCCCGCGAGTAACCACGGTGGACCGGCACCCGGCAATGATCCGCACCACCTCGCCGCTCGGCCGTTCGGCACCCGCAGGTACCGTGCGGCAGAATCGCACCCAATGAGCACCTACCGCGACCTCACCGCCCCCATCGGCTCCCGCCGGGCCACGGTCCTGCGCACCGTCGGCACGAGGGAACGCCGCTCCCACCTGACGGCACCCCGCGTGCCCACGGTCGGCATCGACATCGGTGGCACGAAAGTGATGGCGGGCGTCGTCGACGCCGACGGCAACATCCTGGAGAAGGTCCGCACGGAGACGCCGGACAAGTCCAAGAGCCCCAAGGTCGTCGAGGACACGATCGTGGAACTGGTGCTGGACCTGTCCGACCGGCACGACGTGCACGCCGTCGGCATCGGCGCCGCCGGCTGGGTCGACGCCGACCGCAACCGGGTCCTGTTCGCCCCCCACCTGTCCTGGCGCAACGAACCCCTCAGAGACCGCATCTCCGGCCGGCTCTCCGTGCCCGTCCTGGTGGACAACGACGCCAACACCGCGGCCTGGGCCGAGTGGCGCTTCGGCGCCGGCCGCGGCGAGGACCACCTCGTCATGATCACCCTCGGCACCGGCATCGGCGGGGCCATCCTCCAGGACGGCCAGGTCAAGCGGGGCAAGTACGGCGTCGCCGGCGAGTTCGGCCACATGCAGGTCGTGCCCGGCGGCCACCGCTGCCCGTGCGGCAACCGCGGCTGCTGGGAGCAGTACAGCTCCGGGAACGCCCTGGTCCGGGAGGCGCGCGAACTGGCCGCCGCGGACTCGCCGGTGGCGTACGGGCTCATCGAGCACGTCAAGGGCCAGATCTCCGACATCACCGGCCCGGTGATCACCGAGCTGGCCCGCGAGGGCGACGCCATGTGCGTCGAACTGCTCCAGGACATCGGCCAGTGGCTCGGCGTCGGCATCGCCAACCTCGCCGCTGCCCTCGACCCGTCCTGCTTCGTGATCGGCGGCGGCGTCAGCGCCGCCGACGACCTGCTGATCGGCCCCGCCCGGGACGCCTTCAGACGCCATCTCACCGGCCGCGGCTACCGCCCCGAGGCCCGTGTCGTCCGCGCTCAGCTGGGCCCCGAGGCCGGCATGGTCGGCGCCGCCGACCTCGCCCGCCTGGTCGCCCGCCGCTTCCGCCGCGCCAAGCGCCGCCGGGTGGAGCGGTACGAGCGCTACGAGCGGTATGCCGAGGTCCTCCGCACCACCCGGGAGACGTTGTGACCGCCACCTTCCCGCACCAGGCCGAGCCGCCGGACGAGCCCGGGCGCCCGGTCGAGGACCGCCGCCACGTCGTCCGCCGCCGGGCGCTCACCCTGCTCATCATCGTGCTGCTCATCGGCATCCCGGCCGGCTACCTGGTGATCTCCGCCGAGCAGAGCCGCGCCAGCGGCCGGGACAAGGAGGAGAAGTACTCGGCGACCGGCATGACCGCCGGCTGGCCGTCGAAGCTGCAACGCCGCCTGTACGAGGTGCCGGTCCCGCACCCCGCCTGGCACGTGGCGTACTACGAGACGAACAACTGGAAGACCAGCCGCCTCTACGTCCAGTTCGAGACCTCCCGCGTCGGCCTGGACGCCTTCCTCTCGGGGGTCGGCGTCGACCGGGGCGAGCTGAAGCGGGGCGAGATCCCCATCAGCGACCGGGCCCAGCGCGTCACCGACTGGCACTTCGGCGGGGACGGCGTGTGGTGGGGCGTCTCCCACGAGCAGCAGAACCCCGCGCCGAGCCGGGACATCGTCGTCGACATGGCCGACCCCGACTATCCGATGGTCTACGTCGTCTCGCGCACCGTTCCCTGACCGGTGCCCGGACCGCCGCCGGGGCCGGTTGTCAGACCCCGCCCGTAGAGTCGGAGACGATCGGTCCGACGAAGGGGGCGGGAGGTGACAGGACGTATGAGCGACGGTGCCGCGGTGGCGGAGCGCGGCAGGGCGCCGGAGGAGGCCGCGCGGGCGGTGCCGGCCCGGCTGGCAGCCGTCTTCCTGCCGGCCCCTCTCCCGCGCGAGGGCCGCCTCGCCTTCTGGGACCCCGAGTCGGACGCCCCGCCGCCCGCCGCCGACACCGACCTCACCGTCGTCCGACGGCACGGTCCGGGCGTACGACGCCGGACGGCCCCCGCGCTGACCCTCCCGCTCGACGAGGCACTGCCCCTGCTGGTGCGCGCCCGGCATGATCCGGCCGCCCACCCCGCCACCGCCTGCTGGGGCGCCGCCGCCCTGCACGCCCTGCGGCTCGCCGCGCGGGGCCGGCTGCTGCCCGGCGTGACCGCCGGCGGACACGACGCCTGGCGGGCCGGCCCGCTCGACCCCGACGACATGGCCCACCTGCGGGCGGTGGCCGCCGCCCTGCCCCCCGAAGGGCACGCGGTCCCGCTGGACGGCCCGGGCCCGATCCGGCTCCCCGAACCACGTGCGCTGATCCGCTCCTTCCTGGACGCCGTCGCGGACACCCTGCCCCGCACCCCGGCGGCGCCCCACGCCTCCGGCCGCCCCTTCGCCGCCCGCCCGGCCCAGCGCCTGCCCGAGGAGGCACACGACTGGGCCGCCGAGGTCGCCGCGGGCATGGACGCGGGCGTGCGGATCTCGCTCCGCCTGGACCTGGCGGCCCACGACCTGTTCGACGGCGGGCCGGAGGCCGAAGGCGGCGGCCGGCGCGCGGGCGCGGCGGTCCTCCAGGTGCACAGCCTCGCCGACCCCACCCTGGTGGCCGACGTCGCGGACCTCTGGTCGGGCGCGGCCGACCCGGCGTTCGGCCCACGCGCGCGCGTCGACACCGCCCTCGCGGTGCGCCGGGCGGCCCGCGTCTGGCCGCCGCTGGACCGGCTCGCCGCGCAGGACACACCCGATGTGCTGGCCCTGTCCGAGGACGAGCTGACCGACCTGCTGGGCGTGGCGGCAACCCGGCTCGCCGCCGCCGGCGTCGCCGTGCACTGGCCCCGCGACCTGGCCCAGGACCTCACCGCGAGCGCCGTGGTCCGGCCCGCGCCCGGCTCCGCGACCGACGGCACCGGCTTCTTCGAGGGCGAGGAACTGCTCCGGTTCCACTGGCAGCTGGCGCTCGGCGGCGAGCCGCTCACCGAGGCCGAGATGGACGCGCTCGCCGAGGCCCACCGCCCCGTCGTCCGGCTGCGCGACCGGTGGGTGCTGGTCGACCCTGCCCTGGTGCGCCGGGCCCGCAAACGGGACCTCGGCCTCATGGACCCGGTCGACGCGCTGAGCGTCGCCCTCACCGGCACCGCCGAGGTGGACGGCGAGACGGTCGAGGCGGTGCCGGTCGGCGCGCTGGCGGCGCTCCGCGACCGGCTCACCGCCGGCCCGGGCACCGCCGAGCCGCCCCCGGGCCTGCACGCGACCCTGCGCGACTACCAGCTGCGCGGCCTGGCCTGGCTGGACCTGATGACCTCGCTCGGCCTGGGCGGCTGCCTCGCCGACGACATGGGCCTCGGCAAGACCGTCACCGTCATCGCGCTGCACCTGAAGCGGGCGCGCAGCGAACCCACCCTCGTGGTCTGCCCGGCCTCCCTGCTGGGCAACTGGCAGCGGGAGATCAACCGCTTCGCGCCCGGCGTCCCCGTCCGCCGCTTCCACGGCCCCGACCGCACCCTTCAGGACCTGACCGGCGGCTTCGTCCTCACCACATACGGCACCATGCGGTCGGCGGCGCCGACACTGGCCGGGCAGCGCTGGGGCATGGTCGTCGCCGACGAGGCCCAGCACGTCAAGAATCCCTACTCGGCGACGGCCAAGGCGCTGCGCACCATCCCCGCCCCCGCACGCGTCGCCCTGACCGGCACCCCCGTGGAGAACAACCTCTCCGAGCTGTGGGCGCTGCTGGACTGGACGACCCCGGGCCTCCTCGGCCCCCTGAAGTCCTTCCGCGCCCGGCACGCGCGCGCCGTGGAGAACGGCGAGGACGAGGAGGCGGTGCGGCGGCTGTCCCGCCTGGTCCGCCCCTTCCTGCTGCGCCGCCGCAAGTCCGACCCGGGCATCGTCCCCGAGCTGCCGCCGAAGACCGAGACGGACCACCCGGTGCCGCTCACCCGGGAACAGGCCGCGCTGTACGAGGCGGTGGTGCGCGAGTCGATGCTCGCGATCGAGACGTCCGGGGGCATGGCCCGCCGGGGCCTGGTCCTCAAGCTCCTGACCTCCCTGAAGCAGATCTGCGACCACCCCGCGCTGTTCCTGAAGGAGGAGCACTCAGGACTCCCGCGGGGTGCGGGCGGTGACGACCGGCTCACCGCCCGGTCCGGCAAACTGGCCCTGCTGGACGAGCTGTTGGACACGGTGCTCGCCGAGGACGGCTCGGCCCTGGTCTTCACGCAGTACGTCGGCATGGCCCGGATCGTCGCCGCCCATCTCGCCGCCCGCGCGGTCCCGGTCGACCTGCTGCACGGCGGTACACCGGTGCCGGAGCGCGAGCGCATGGTGGACCGCTTCCAGAGCGGTGCGACGCCGGTGCTGATCCTCTCCCTGAAGGCGGCCGGCACCGGCCTCAACCTCACCCGCGCCGGCCATGTCGTCCACTTCGACCGCTGGTGGAACCCGGCCGTCGAGGAGCAGGCCACCGACCGCGCCTACCGCATCGGCCAGACGCAGCCGGTGCAGGTCCACCGCCTCATCACCGAGGGCACGGTCGAGGACCGCATCGCCGAGATGCTCCAGGCCAAGCGGGCCCTGGCCGACGCCGTCCTCGGCTCCGGCGAGTCGGCCCTCACGGAACTGACCGACCGTGAGCTGTCCGACCTGGTGTCCCTGCGGAGGCCGACATGAGCCCACGCCCCGCCGACGAGGCCCGCCGCGCCCTGCGCGCCGCCCGGGGACGAGCCGACGCCGAACCCGCAGGCGCCGACCGGCCGACGGAACCGGCCGAGGAGCGCACGGAACAGCCGGCCCCCCGCCCCGCGGACGCCGTCCGCGCGGCCCTGCGCCGCGGGCTGACCACCGGGCGGACGGCGGGGGAGCCGGGGGAGGACGAGAGCCGAGGCACAGCGGACGAGGTCCCCGGCATCGCGGACGTGGCTTCCGGCACGACGGGCGTGGCTTCCGGCACGACGGGCGTGGCTTCCGGCACCACAAACGAGGCCTCCGGCACTACGGACGTGCCGCCCCCGCCGACCGGCACCGCGACGGCCGGCGACCGCGGCGCCCCGGCCGGATCCGCCGCACCCCGGCCGGACGACGCCCTCGCCGGCCGTACGACGCGGACCCCCTCGGCGGACGGGCCGCCCGGTGAGTCCGACCGTCGCGCCGCCCGCCCCGGTGACGTGGCGCGGGAGGCGCTGCGGGCGGCTCGCCGCCGGGCGCGCGCGACGCACACGGACGCCCCGGATCCGGCAACCGACGCCACAGAGCACCCTGCCCGCGCCGCCCGCTCCACCGGCCCGGCCTCCCGGCCCGCGCCCGCCCACCGCCCCCGGACGGACGGCCCCCGCACCCCGGACGCCCGTGCCCGCGCCCTGCGCGAGATGCTCACGGACGCGTTCCGGCTGCCCCCCGACCCGGACGCGGCCCCGACGACTCACCGTGCGCCCGACGGGGCTGACGCCCCGAACGCCGCCTCGGCTCACCGTGCTCCGGACCGAGGTGCCGAGCCGGAATCCCGCTCGGCGGCTCATCGCGCTCCGCACCAGGGTGAGGCCCCGCGCACCGCCCCGCCCCACCGCGCTGCGGACCGTGGCGACGGCGCGGACACCGCCTCCACGGCTCACCGTGCTCCTGACCGGGACGGGGCCCCGGACACCGCCTTCACGACTCACCGTGCTCCCGACCGGGACGGGGCCCCGGACACCGCCTTCACGACTCACCGTGCTCCCGACCGGGACGGGGCCCCGGACACCGCCTCGACTCACCGCACGCCCTACCGGGGCGATGGCCCGGACACGGCCTCCGTGAGTCACCCCGCTCCCGGCCGGGGCGATGAACCGGACTCCGTCGGCGCGACCGCCGGTGCCGCTCAGCAGGGCAGGGCCCCCGCCGCACCGCGGACCCCGCGTTCCATGGCCGCCCCGGGACGCGACGGCGAGCTGCGCCGTACCTTTCCGGCCTTTCCGTCCCGGACGGCGGCCGGCGAGGAACTCGCCGAGACCTGGTGGGGCAACGCCTGGGTCACCGCGCTGGAGGACGGCGCGCTGGACCCCGAACGGCTGGCCCGCGGCCGGGGATACGCCGAGCGGGGACACGTCGACGCCATCACCGTGACCCCCGGCCTGGTCCTCGCCTACGTACAGGGCAGCCGCCCCCGGCCGTACCGCGTGCAGGTCCGGCTGCGCACGCTCGACGACGCCGACTGGGAGCGGTTCCTGGACGCCGCCGCCGAGCGGCCCGGACACATCGCCGCCCTCCTCGACAAGGAACTCCCGCACTCGCTCGCCCACTGCGGCGTCCCCCTGCTGCCCGGCCCCGGTGACCTCGCTCCCCGGTGCAGTTGCCCCGACTCCGGTCACCCCTGCAAGCACGCCGCCGCCCTCTGCTACCAGACGGCACGCCTGCTCGACGCCGACCCCTTCGTCCTGCTCCTGCTGCGCGGCCGCGGCGAACGCGAACTGCTCGACGCGCTCTCCCGGTTGAGCGCCGCCCGCGCGGCCCGCGCCGCCGCCCAGGACCGGCCGTCGGCGCAGTTGCCCGGCGTCCGGGCGAGCGACACCCTGGCCGCCGCCGAGTCCGGCCCGCTCCCGCCCCTGCCGCCGCCGTTGCCCGCACCGCCGCACCCCGAGCAGCCGCCCGCCCATCCGGGCGCCCCCGGCGGCCCCGACGCCTTCGTGCTGGACCAGCTGGCCACCGACGCCGCCGCCCGCGCCCACGCGATGCTCACCACGGGGCGCGACCCGGTCGGCGGGCTCACCCTGTGGCAGGACGCCGTCCGCCTGGCCGCCGCCCGCCCCGGCTCCGGGCTCACCGCCGGCTCCCGCGCCCTGTACGCCGCCCTCGCCACGGCCACCGGCCGCAGCACGGCCGACCTGGCGCGCGCGGTGGCCGCCTGGCGCCAGGGAGGTCCGGCGGGGCTCGCCGTCCTGGAGGAGGCGTGGGACCCGCCGGCCGGCCGGTTCGACCGTGCCCGCCCCCTGCTGCTGGCCGCCGACCTGCCCGCGTTCCGCCCCTGGCGCAACCGCCTCACCCACCCCCAGGGCCACGTCCAGCTCCGCCTCGGCCGGGACGGCCTGTGGTACGCCTACGAGTCCGAACCGGGCCGCGAGGACTGGTGGCCCCGCGGCACTCCCGACCTGGACCCGGTCGGCGCCCTCACCGGCCTCGGCACACCGGGCGACCTCTGACGGTCCGGCACCGGCCGCCACACCGGCGGGCGGGGGCGGCGGGGGGCCGGGGGACGGCTGCGGCCGGCCTGCTAGGCCGCGCGGAACCGCCCCCGCTCCTCGTCGACGACCAGCCCCGCCCTCTTCAACCGGTCGAGGTGCTGCACCGCCGTCCTGCGCTCCACCGGTCCGACGTGCGGCCCTTCGACGTGCGGCCGGTAGACCAGCCGGTGCTCGACGATCTCCTCCACCGTGTGCGGCTCGCCGAGGAACTCGAGGAGCGCCGCCTCCCGCTTCTCCACCACGCCGGCGAAGGCGTCCAGTCGCCGCCGGAACTCCGCGGCGCCCTCGATCACGCCCTTCTGGTGAGCGGTGCCGTACCAGCGGGCGTCGATGTCCCGGCACCGGCGCATCGACGCCTCGAAGTCCGTGAGGCTGCTGCCGACGTCGCCGTAGTAGGGACCGAACGAGGTCAGGTCGATGTCCGCGACGAACAGGAAGCCGTCCGGCTCCACCAGGAAGCCGCTGTGGCCCGCGGTGTGGCCGGGGAGGTGCACGACGGTCACGGTGCGTCCGCCGAGGTCGAACACGGCGCCGTCCCCGAAGCCCGCCGCGTCGGGACGTCCCCGCACATGGAAGTGGTCCCGCATCTCCTCGTCGACTTCGCCGACCGTCTCCGGCGGAAGGCCGTACCCGGCGACCAGCGCCGCGCGGGACCGCAGCGCGTGCAGGTCGCCCTCGTGGACGTGAACCGGAACGTCGTCGTAGCTGCCCAGACCGGCGATGTGGTCCTCGTGGGCGTGACTCACGAGGACCGCGTCCGCGGGTGGCGCGGCGTCGGCGAGAGACAGCGACGGATCCACGACCAGCGATGCCGCCGAACCGTGGATGAGCAGCGAATTGCTGTACGGGTAGGCCCCGGACCGCGCGCCGACCAGCACGCCGACCCCGCCGTACTGTGCTGTGGTGTACCCCTCGGTGCCCATATGCCCGGCTCCCCAGCCCTTCCGTCCGTCGCCCTTCCGCCCGGCGCCCGTCCACACGGCCCCGCCCCCTCGCACCCGGCACGGAGGTTCGGCCCGAGACTGGAACGGATACCAGTTCGAACTCGACTCCGGCAACCGCGCCCCGCCGCGGAGGCGTGGTACTCCGACGGACATATCTTGCGGACATGTCCTGAACCAGCCCGATCGCCTTGGCCGGACGCCTGGCCTGCCCGATTCTGGTGCGGGGCGGCACGGAGGCAGATCCATCGGTCCGTCGGTCCGTCAGGTGAACCCGCGCTACAGGCACCTCCGATCAAAGGGGATGGGAATGAGCACGTACGACTCCGTCATCGTCGGCGCCGGATCCGCAGGCTGCGTCCTGGCGGCACGCCTGTCGGAAGACCCCGCGGCGCGCGTGGCGCTGATCGAGGCCGGCGGCCCCGACACCGCACCGGAGATCCACATTCCGGCCGCCTTCCCCCAGTTGTTCAAGTCCGGCCTCGACTGGGACCTCGACTCCGACCCGGAGCCGGGGCTCGGCGGGCGGCGGGCCTATCTGCCCCGGGGCAAGGTGTTCGGCGGTTGCAGCTCGATCAACGCGATGATCTACATCCGCGGCAACCGCGCCGACTACGACGGCTGGGCCGCGGCCGGGGCGACCGGCTGGGGCTACGCCGACGTGCTGCCGTACTTCAAGCGCTCCGAGGACAACGAGCGCGGCGAGGACGACCACCACGGTGCGGGCGGGCCGTTGACGGTCAGTGACGGCAGGTCCGGCCACCCGCTCGCCTCGGCCTTCGTCCAGGCCGCCGTGCAGGCCGGGCACAAGCCGAACGACGACTTCAACGGCGAGACGCAGTTCGGCGTCGGGCCCTACCAGCTCACCCAGCGCGGCGGCATGCGCTGCAGCACGGCCGTCGCCTATCTGCACCCCGCGCTCGCCCGGCCGAACCTCACCGTGCTCTCCTCCGCCCGCGCCCACCGTGTGGTGATCGAGGCGGGCCGGGCGGCGGGAGTGGAGGTGGACCACGGCGGCACCGTCGAGGTGGTCCGCGCCGAGCGCGAGGTGATCCTGTCCGCGGGCGCCTACGAGTCACCGAAGCTGCTGATGCTGTCCGGGATCGGGCCCGCCGCCGTGCTGTCCGCCTTCGGCATCGACGTCGTACGCGAACTGCCGGTCGGTCTGGGCCTGCAGGACCACTACATGACGCTGCTGAACTTCCGTACCGACGCCGAGTCGCTGATCGGCGCGGCGAGCCCGGAGAACGCCGCGCTGCTGCAGAGCGAGGGCCGCGGCCCGCTGACCTCCAACCTGGGGGAGGTGGGCGGCTTCTTCCGCAGCCGCGACCGTCTGGACGCCCCCGACCTCCAGTTCCACGCCGCTCCCGTGCTCTTCCACCAGGAGGGCCTCGGCGCCGCCACCGAGCACGGCTTCGCCTTCGGCCCCTGCGTGCTCGCCCCCGCCGCCCGGGGCGCGGTGACCCTGCGCTCCGTACGCCCGGACGTCGCGCCCCGGATCGTGCACAACTACCTGATGGCGCCCGAGGACCGGGACGCGATCGTCGCCGGCATCCGCATCGCCCTGGAGATCGCGGCGCAGCCGGCGGTGGCCGACCTCGTGACGGGGCCGTACGGCGACGCGCCGGCGGCCTCCGACTCCGACGCGGACCTGCTCGCCTGGGCGCAGCGGTCCGGCCAGACCCTGTACCACCCGACCTCGACCTGCGCCATCGGGTCGGTCGTCGACCCCGAGCTGCGCGTGTTCGACGTGACGGGCCTGCGGGTCGTCGACGCCTCGGTCTTCCCGACGGTGCCGCGCGGCAACACCAACGCGCCCACGATCATGGCCGCGGAGAAGGCGGCCGACCTCATCAGGGGAGCCGGGGTCTGACCGGTCAGTACTCCGCGCCGGTCGTCACCGCTCGGCGGACGTCTCTCCGGGTCGGTGAGCGGTTGCGGGGTTTCGGTGTGCGGCCGAGGTGATACAGGTCAACGGTGCTCTCGGCGCCCGGCGAAGCGATCGCGGCCACGGCGTTCCCCGGTGTTGCCGTCGGCGGCGGTGAGCCTGCTCATCGGCCGGCGGGGGAGTGAGGGCGGGCCGAGAGGGGTACCGGGGCGGCCCGTGGAGCGGTCGTAGGAAGGGACACGGCATGGTTGAGCGGCGCGGAGGTCCGGGGATGCTGCCGCTGCCGTATCGCTCGGCCGGGGGAGTGGCGTGAACGGGTTCACCGCCGCGCTCGCCCTGCTCGGCATCGTGCTGGCCGCCGCGGGTTCGGTCTACGGCGTGGCCTGGTTCGTCCGGGTGACGTCCACTCCACTGGACGCCCGGCCGTTCACCTCCGGACTCGAACCGGCCGAGCACGCCGTGAGCCGGTTTCATGTGCGCTGGTACCCGGTGACGATGCTCTTCCTCGCCTTCGACATGGAGATGGTCTTCATGTATC
Source organism: Streptomyces hamibioticus (assembly GCF_047946815.1). NCBI lineage: Bacteria > Bacillati > Actinomycetota > Actinomycetes > Kitasatosporales > Streptomycetaceae > Streptomyces > Streptomyces hamibioticus. Next base: position 1,422,128 of record NZ_JBKKQY010000001.1, on the reverse strand, counting down.
CGTGGACCCGGATCATCTCCGCGATGGGGCCGAGTGCCGTGATCGAGATGTTCACCTTCCTGGCGGTGCTGCTGGTCGGGGTCGTCTACGCCTGGCGGGAAGGCGCGTTCCGATGGACCTGACGGCCACCGTGCTGCGCAGGGCGGCCACCCGCCCGCGTGTGCTGCCGGTGGTGATGCCCGGCGGTGTGGCGGCGCGGCTGGCCGTCGAGCGGGAGTTGCGTGCCCGGGACCTGCCGTCGGCGCTGACGCCGGCCGAGGCCGACGTCCTGCTCGTCGTGGGGCCGCCCTGCCCCGGCCTCGATGAGGCGGTCGGCCGGCTGTGGCGGGACGTGCCGGCGCCGCGGACCAGAGTGCTCGCGCAGCGGGCCGAGGACGTGGCCGGGGCCATCGAGGCGGGGTGCGCAGAGCTGGCTGACCCCGCCCGCCAGCGAGCTGACGCCGCATCCGCTCCCGTCGGCGTCGGCGGTGGCGGTGGCAGTGGCGATGGCGACCGCCACGAAACCGAGGACCACGAAAAGCACGCCGACCACGACGGTCACGGCGCCCACGGTGACCACGGCGGTCACGGCAACCACGGCGGTCACGGTCACGGCGACGACATGGAGATGCCGGGCGGGCTGCCGATGGCCGAGCAGGGCCCCGACCGCGACGGCCTGACCCTCGATCAGCTGCACGTCCCGCTCGGACCGCTCCTCGCCGACTGGCCCTCCGGCCTGACGCTCCGCCTCACCTTGCAGGGCGATGTCGTCCAGGAGGCACACGCCGAGACGACGCTGCCCCCCGGCGCGACGGCTGTGACGTCCTTCTGGTCGGAGCCGTGGGACCGCGCGGCCGCGGGCGAACGGGTGACCGTCGGCGCGGCGGCCCGGCGGCGCGCGGCGGCCCGTCTGGACAGCCTGGGCCGGTTCCTTTCCGTGGCCGGATGGCCCGCGCAGGCCACGGCCGCGCGGCGGCTGCGCGACGACCTCCTCGCCGGTGCGGCGGCGGACGCCGTTGTTCCGCGGGCGCGGCGGCTGGCCCGGCGGGTCGGACGGTCGCGCACCCTGTACTGGCTGACCCAGGGCATCGGGCGCCTCCCGGCCGCCGAGGCGGCGGCCGCCGGTGCGGGCGGACCCGCGGCACGCGCAGACGGGGACGTGCCCGCCCGGTACCGGCTCTGGCTCGACGGCGTGCTGGACGACCTGGCCGGTCTGGAGGACACCTCGACGCTGGATCCGAGCCGCGAGGAGGGGCCGCGCGGCCGGCTGGACGGGCCGCGCCCGCCGTCGGCCGGTCTCGTCGAGGTGCTGCCGCGGCTGCTGGAGGGCGCGGAGCTGGCGGCCGCGCGGCTCATCGTGGCGAGCCTCGACCCGGACACCGAGGAACTGGCGGCCCGTGCGGGGGAGGCGGCCCGTGGTTGAGGCCGCACCCTGGTGGGCGCTGCTGGTCGCCCCCGCGCTGCTGCTGGTCCTCGCGGTCCTCGCGGTCGCGGGCGACGCCCTGCTGACCGCCGGTGAGGCCGGGCGCCCGGTCGGCGCGTCCGCGGCCGTGCGTCCCCTGCTGGAGGTGCCCCGGCTGCTGATCGCCCAGCCCCGCCGGACACCGGCTTCCGACGTCCTGCTGTGGCGCCTGGGCGTGCTCCTCGTGCCGGTGGCGGCGGTGCTGGCCGTGCTGGTGGTTCCGTTCGGGCACCACGTGGTCGCCGACCTGGAGGTCGGCGTGGTGTGGTTCAACGCCATGGAGGTGCTGACCTGGGGCGGGCTGTGGCTGGCCGGCTGGGGTCCGAACGCCGCCTTCGGCCTGATCGGCGGCTATCGCTTCGTGGCCCAGGGACTGGCCTACGAGCTGCCGCTGATGTTCGCCCTGATCTCCGCCGCCACCGGGGCGGAGTCCCTGAGCGTCGGTGACATCGTCGCCGCGCAGGACGGCTTGTGGTTCGCGGTGTGGATGCCGGTCGCCTTCGTCGTCTACCTGGCGAGCGTGCTGGCGTTCAGCTTCCTCGGCCCGTTCGGCCACCCGGCCGGCCGGGACATCGCGGGCGGCGTCCTCGGCGAGGTCTGCGGCGCCGACCGGCTGATGCTGCAGGCGGGCCGCTGGCTGCTGCTGGCCGCGGGCGCTGCCATGGCGGTGCCGCTGTTCCTGGGCGGCGGCGCCGGGCCGGGACTGCCGGCCTGGGCCTGGTCGCTGCTCAAGACCCTCGCCGTGCTCGGGCTGCTGGTCTGGGCGCGGCGGCGGGTGCCGACCGTACGCGCCGACAGGTACGTGGAGTTCGCCTGGCTCGTACTGCTTCCGCTCACCATCGTGCAGGCGCTCGTTCCGGCGCTTGTCGTGCTCAACCGGTAGGAGGGCAATCGTGTCCACCGCGCTGTTCGCGGTGCTGGCCGTCCTGGCACTGGTCAGTGCCTTTCTGGTGTTCCGCCTCGACTCCATGGCGCGGGTGACCTTCGCGCTGCTGGCTTCCCTGTGCTGCGTCGGCGGTCTGGTGATCCTGCTCGGACTGCCGTACCTGGGGGTCGTCGTGGTCCTGATGATGGTCATGGAGATGGTCATCATGGCCGTGTTCATGATCGCCTACATGATGAACCCGGCCGGGCTGATGCCGATGGCGATGGTCCACAACAAACGCGGCTCGCTGGTGATCAGTATCGGGACGTTCCTGGCCCTGGCCGCGGGCGTCCTTCTGGTGCCGTGGCCGGACCGGGTGGGGAAGGCGCCGTCGGACACCACCTTCCAGGCCGGTGAGGTCCTGATGGGCCCGCAGATGCTGACGATGGTGACGCTGGGATTCGTGCTGCTGGCCACGATGGTCTCGGCGACGGTGCTGGCCACCCACCGCGGCCGCTACGACCGGTTCGGCGACGACCTGGACCGGCCACGGCCGCGGGATCCGGCGGGCGGAGGTGTCGGCCGGTGATCCTGGAGCTGTTCCTCCTGCTCGCCGCGGGGCTGTTCTCGATCGGCCTGTACGGCGCGCTGTCCCAGCAGTCCATCGTCATGATCATGATGGGCATCGAGCTGATGATCGGCGGCATCATCGTCGGCGCCGCCGCGTTCTGGCACTTCCTGGCCCCGGCCGCCGCGAGCGGGCAGATGGTGATCGTGGCCGCGGTCGTCGCGATGGCCGTGGAGATGGCCATGGGCTTCGCCGTCACCACGGCCATCTTCCGGTCCCGCCAGGTCGACATGACCGACATGGCCGAGGACCTCAAGGGATGAGCGCGCTGCTGTGGCTGCTGGTCGCCCTCCCGCTGGTCGTCGGCGGCGGGCTGGCCGTGGCCGGCCGGGCCGCCGACCGGGCCGCCCCCCTCATCGGCGTGGGCGCCGCACTGGCGACGCTCGCCCTGGCCGTCGTGGCGGCGGTGGACCGCCCCGCGGCGAGCGCGCCGCTGTTCGCGGGGATCGAGGCCGGGCTGCGGGTGGACGGTCTGTCCGCCGTGATGGTGGTCACCGTGGCCGCGGTCACCACGGCCGTGCTCGTCTTCTCCGCCGGCCGGCTCGGCCACGGGCGGCACCCGGGACGGTTCTTCGGTCTGATGCTGCTGTTCGCGGGGGCCATGCTGGTCACCGTCACCGCGACCACGCTGCCGTTGCTGCTCATGGCGTGGGAGGTGATGGGCGCCACCAGCTGGGCGCTGATCGGTTTCCGGTGGCACGAGCCGCACCGGGTACGGGCCGCGGACACCGCGTTCCTCACCACCCGGGCCGCCGACCTGGGCCTGTACCTGGCCGCGGGGGCGGCCCTGGCGGGCGGTGCCGGCTCGCTGCACCTGGACGCGCTGCCGGGTGCCGCCTCGCCGTGGCTGGACGTGGTGACCGCCGGTGTGGTGCTGGCGGCGCTCGGCAAGAGCGCACAACTGCCGTTCTCCTTCTGGCTGTCCAGGGCCATGGAAGGCCCCAGCCCGGTGTCGGCGCTGCTGCACTCGGCCACGATGGCGGCCGCCGGCGCCTACCTGCTGCTGCGGCTGCACCCGCTGCTGGCCGCCACCGGGTGGGCGGAGCCGCTCGTCGCCTGGACCGGAGCCGCCACCGCGCTGCTGCTGGGCGTCGTCGCGGTCGCCCAGTCCGATCTCAAACAGCTGCTGGCGGCCTCGACCTGCGCACAGGTCGGGTTCATGGTGCTCGCCGCCGGTGCGGCCGGCGTGGCCGGCGGCACCGCGCACCTGGTGGCCCACGCCGCCACCAAGGCGCTGCTGTTCCTGGCCGCCGGTGCCTGGCTGAGCGCGCTCGGCACCAAACGGCTGCCCGCCCTGCGCGGCGCCGCCCGCTCCTGGCCACTCGTGGGAGCCGCCTTCACCGTCGGCGCGCTCGCGCTGGCCGGCCTGCCGCCGCTGTCGCTGTGGGCGACCAAGGACGAGGTCCTGGCCGCCGCCCGCCAGGACAGCACCGCCCTGTACGCGGTCGGGCTGGCCGCCGCGGCCGTCTCCGCCGTCTACAGCGTCAAAGCCCTCTGGTACGTGCTGCGGCCCGTGCCCGACGACGCCTCGGACGGCTACGACACCGAGGAAGAGGGCACCCGCAGGGTCGCCCCGGCGATGCACCCGCCGCTGATGGTGCTCGCGTTCGCCGCCGCGACGCTGGGCGTGCTGGCGCTGCCGGACGTCGCCGCGGCCCTGCGCTCGACGGTCGGCACACCCGGCGGACCCCGCCCGCACGCCTGGGAGCCGGCGCTGTCGGCCGCGGTCGCGCTCGCCGCGGCGGGGCTCGCCTGGTGGCGGGGACCGCGCCCCGCCCCCGGCCCGCCCGCGGTGCGCCGGTGGGCCGGCGCCTGGCTGGGGCTGGAGCGGGCCGCGCACGCACTGCTCGTGCGGCCCGTCATGGGGCTCGCCCGGGCTGCGGCCACGTTCGACGACCGGATCGTCGACGGGACGGTACGGCAGGTGGCGCGCGGCGGACTGGCGGCCGCCCGGGTCGCCGGCCGTACGGACGACGGCGGGATCGACGCACTGGTCGGCGCGGTCGCCGCCGGCGCCCGCCGGCTCGGCCGCGCGGCCCGCCGCCCGCAGACGGGACTGCTGCACCAGTACTACGCCCAGGCCGCGGTCGGCTTCGCGGTGCTGGTCCTGATCCTGCTGTTGGTGAGGTAACCCATGCTGACCCTCGTCACCTTCCTGCCGCTGCTGGTGTGCGCCGTGCTGTGGCTCTGGCCGCGCCCCCTGCCCGACCGCGCGTGCACCGGGGTGTGGATCGCGACCGCCGTGACCGATCTCGCCCTGGTCGTCGCCCTGTGGGCCGGGTTCGACACCCGCGGCGGCATGCAGTACGAGCAGCGGGTGTCCTGGATCCCCGGTGCCGGGGTCGGCTACCACGTCGGCGTGGACGGGCTGTCCCTGCCGCTGGTCGCCCTCACCTGCGTGCTGTTCCTCGCCGTCGCCGTCTACTCGCTGCGCGAGACCCGCCGGGTCCGCACCTACGCATGTCTGTTCCTGTTCCTGCAATCCGTGTCCCTGGGCCTGTTCGTGGCCCTGGACCTGATCCTGTTCTTCGTCTTCTTCGACCTGTCCATCGTCGGCATGTTCTTCGTCATCGCCGGCTGGGGACACGGCGAACAAGGCCGCGCGGCGGCGCTGAAGTTCTTCCTCTACACCTTCATCGGCTCCCTCGCCCTGCTGCTCGGCTTCATCGGCCTGTTCCTGGCCGCCGAGCCCCACACGTTCGACATGGTGGAGCTGACCGAAGCGAACCCGCTGGCCGGCCGGGGCACCTACGCGGCACTGGTGCTGCTCGCCATCGGCCTCGGCCTCGCCGTCAAGACACCCACGGTGCCCTTCCACACCTGGCTGCCGCCCGCCCACACCGACGCCCCCGCCGCCGGATCCGCCATCCTCGCCGGGGTCCTGCTGAAGATGGGCACCTACGGCTTCGTCCGCATCGCGATGCCGATGCTGCCGGACAGCTGGCGCCGCTACGCGCTGGTCTTCATCGTCGTCGGCGTCGTCTCGGTCGTCTACGGAGCGCTGGTCGCCCTCGCCCAGGCCAACTTCAAACGCATGATCGCCTACACGTCCGTCAACCACATGGGCTACATCGTCCTGGCGGTCGGCGCCGCGGGCGTGCTGGCCGGCACCGACGCCCAGGCGCGGGCGCTGGCCGTCACCGGAGCCGTCACCCAGATGGTCAGCCACGGTCTGCTCACCGGCGCTCTCTTCCTGCTGGCCGGAGTGCTCCACGACCGTGGCGGCACCTACGACATGGACGCCTACTCGGGACTCGCCACCCCCTCGCCCCGGTTCGCCGGTGCCACCGCCGTCGCCGCGTTCGCCAGCCTCGGCATCCCCGGTTTCTCCGGCTTCATCGCCGAGTTCCAGATCTTCACCGGCAGCCTGGCCTCCCAGGCCACGGCCACCGCCATCGCCCTGACCGGCATCCTGCTGACCGCGGCCCTGTTCCTGCGGGCCCTGCGGCGGATGTTCCTGGGGACCGTACGGCTGCCGCAGTCCGTCCGCACCGGCGGCTTCCGTGATCTGGCCCCCGTCGAAGCCGTCTCCATCGTGCCGCTCCTGGCCCTGGGCCTGGTCATCGGCGTCCTGCCGCGCTTCCTCCTGGACGTGATCGAGCCGTCCGGCCGCGCCCTGGTGGGACTGATCACCCGATGAGGAACGAGAACCTCGCCGCCCTGCTGCCCGAGATCGCCCTGCTCGCCGCGGCCGTCACCGGTCTCCTCGCCGGGTCCTGGCTGCCCCGCCGCCGCCAGTGGGCCGTAGGCGTCCTGGCCGCCGTCGCCTGCCTGACCGGCCTGGTGGCCACCGCCGTCACGATGGCCACCGACCGGGAACAGACCGTCTTCTCCGACGCCTTCGCCGTCGATGCCGCCACCGGCGCCGGGCGCCTGATCGTGCTCGGCGCGCTGCTGCTGGTGCTGGCGGCCTCCGTCGAGACCGTGCGCGGCCACAAGCGGGAGAGCGAGTACTACGTGCTGCTCCTGCTCTCCGCCGCGGGCGCCCTCGCCATGATCGGCGCCAGCGACCTGCTGATGCTCTTCGCCGGCTATCTGCTCGCCAGTGTCCCCGCCTACGCACTCGCCGGATTCGCCAAGGACGCCCCGGGCACCGAGGCGTCCTTGAAGTACTACCTGATGGGGGCGGTACTGGGCACCACCATGCTGGCCGGGATCGCGGTGCTGTACGGCGTCGGCGGCGGGACCGTCTACGGCCGGCTGCACCTGTCCCTGGGCACCGCCCCGTACGCGGCCGTGGCCCTCGGCCTCGTCGGCGTCCTCGGCGGCCTGCTGTTCAAGATCGGCGCGGTACCGGCGCACTTCTGGGTGCCCGACGTCACCGACGGGACCCCGGCCCCGGTCGCCGCCTTCGTCACCACGCTGCCCAAAATCGGCGGGCTCATCGCCGCTTTCCGGCTCGTCCACCGGGCGCTGCCCGCGGAGACGGTCAACTGGCCCCTGCTGCTGGCCGTCCTGGCCGCCGCCGCCATGACGCTCGGCAACCTCGCCGCCTTCTTCCAGAGTTCCGTCAAGCGGCTCCTGGCCTACTCCACCATCAGCCAGGTCGGCTACCTGCTCATGGCCGTCGCCGTCGCCACCCGCAGCGACCTCGCCCAGCAGGGCCTGCTCCTCTACCTGGCCGCCTACGCCCTCACCAACCTCGGCGCGTTCGCCGTGGTCACCGAACTGCCCGAGGCCCGGACCCTGGACGACTACCGCGGGCTCGCCCGCCGCCACCCGGGCCTCGCCGCCGTCCTGGTCGTCTGCCTGCTCGGCTTCGTCGGCACCCCGCCCACCGGCATCTTCCTCGGCAAACTCGAAGTCTTCAGCGCCGCGATCGACGGCGGCTACGCCTGGCTCGCCGCCCTCGCCGTCGCCAACACCGTCGCCTCCCTCTTCTACTACCTGCGCTGGCTCGTCCCCCTCTTCCGCCCCGCCCCCGCCGGCCGGCCCGCCCAGGTCCAGGCCGCCCTGGGCCGCTGGTCCGCCGCGGCCGCCTACACCGCGGGCACCGCCTCCCTCGCCCTCGGCCTGGCGGGCGGTGCCGCGATCCCCCTCACCCTGGGCCCTCTCCTGCGCTGACGGCTCCGACGACCGGTGAAGGGTGCCGGCGCTTCCTCTTGCCGGTGGTGATGACCGCGCCCGGCCGCGGTCGGCGTGGGGTCACCACCGGGGGATGAGCGGCGCGTCCGGTTCGTGCCGCCGCCAGGTCTCCGCGAGCCGGGCGAGGCGGGTGGGGGCGGCGATGCCGCGCACGGTCGCGATCCTGCCGTCGGCGATGTCGAACGTGACGGCACCGACGACCTGGTCGCCGACCACGGCGAGGATGGCGGGGGCACCGTTGACGAGCGCGTAGTGGATGGCGGGCATGCCGCCGGCCAGTCGCCGTTTCGCGGGTGTGGGTTTGAAGCCGGCCCGGGCGACGGCGGCGATGCGCTGCGCGGTGTCGTACCGCAGCAGCCTGTCGGTCAGGCCGGCACCGTCGGAGATCGCGGTCGCGTCGTCGGTGAGCAGCGCCACCAGCCGTTCGGTACGGCCCGAGGTGGCGGCGGCGAGGAACTCCTCGACGATCCTGCGGGCGGAAGCCGGGTCGGCGTCACCGCCGCCGCGGCGGCTCGCGGCGGTGACGCGGCGCCGGGCCCGGTGGAGGTGCTGCTGGCTCGCGGACTCGGTGATGCCGAGGATCTCGGCGATCTCGGCGTGGCTGTGCGAGAACGCCTCCCGCAGCAGGTAGACGGCCCGCTCGAGGGGCGACAGGCGCTCCATGAGCGTCAGCACGGCCAGCGAGACCGATTCGCGCTGCTCGAACGTGTCGGCCGGGCCGAGCATCGGGTCGCCGTCGAGGAGCGGTTCGGGCAGCCAGGCGCCGGCGGCGCGTTCGCGGCGGGCCTGTGCCGAGCGGAGCCGGTCGAGGCACAGGTTGGTGACGACCTTGGTCAGCCATGCCTCCGGCACCTTGATCCGCTGCCGGTCGGCGGCCTGCCAGTGCAGGAAGGCGTCCTGCACGGCGTCCTCGGCGTCGGCGGCGGAGCCCAGCAGCCGGTAGGCCAGCGAGGCCAGCCGGTTCCGGCTGGCCTCGAACCGACCGGTGTCGAAGCGATCAGCGGCGGTGCTGTCCACGCGGACCACCCTAGGCGGCCGCGCGGTTCACGGCGGTCGCGTCCGGCACGGCGGCCAGGCGGCGCTTGCGCTTGGGCACGCCGAAGGTCGGGTGCGAAGTGGTCCACAGCGCCGCCCGGAGGATGCCCGCCTTGATCCGCGCGGCCTTCCGGCCGCCCAGGTACTTCGGCTTCGCCCGCCCTTCGGCGTCGACCATCTGCAGGATCCCGTCCCGCCGCCCGAGGCTGATGTGGTTGCCCAGGTACTCCAGTTTGGTGTTCGGGACCTTGCGGCCGGTCAGGCGTCCCACGATCGCCTCCGTGGCCTGCATGCCGGTGTAGCCGGCCGAAGCGCAGGACATCGGCAGCGGCCGGCCGTTGCCGCCGATGGCGTGGGCGCTGTCGCCGACGGCGTAGACGTCCGGGTGCGAGACCGACCGCATGGTGCGGTCGACGACGATCCGGCCGTTGCCGGTGACCTCCAGCCCACCGGCGGCGGCGAGGGGGGTGACGGCGAACCCGGCCGCCCACACGGTCGCGTCGGACGCCAGGGCGGTGCCGCCGGCGCACCGCACGCGCGCCGCTTCGACGGCTTCCACGCCGGTGTGCTCCAGGACGGTGACGCCCAGCCGGTCGCAGGCCCGGCGCAGGTGGCTGCGGGCCCCGGCGGAGAGCTGGGCGCCCAGCTCTCCGCGGGCGACCAGCGTCACCGACAGGCCGGGCCGGGATTCGGCGATCTCGGTGGCGGTCTCGATGCCGGTCAGCCCGTCGCCGACGACCAGCACCTTCCCGCCTTCGCCCCGCCGGTCCAGGCCGTCCAGGCGTTCGCGCAGGCGCAGCGCCGAGGGCCGGCCGGCGACGTCGAAGGCGTGCTCGGCGACGCCGGGGACGCCGTGGTCGGCGGCGCGGCTGCCGAGCGCGTAGAGCAGGGTGTCGTAGCCGAGCTCGCCGCCGCCGTCGGCGTCGGCCACGGCGACGGCGCGGCGCTCGGGGTCGAGGGCGGTGACACGGGCCAGGCGCAGCCGTATCCCCGTGCCCGCGAAGACGTCGGCGAGCTGCGGAGCCTCGATCTCCTGGCCGGCCGCGAGCTGGTGCAGCCGCAGCCGCTGGACGAAGTCCGGCTCGGCGTTGACCACGGTGATCTCGGTGTCCGCCGGGGACAGCCGGCGGGCCAGGGTCCCGGCCACGTAGGTCCCGGCATAGCCGGCGCCGAGGACGACGATGCGGTGCTTCATGTGCTGCTCCTGTCGGTTCGCTTGGTCTCGGTGACTTGAGCGGAGCAGCGCACCGATTGCTGACAGGAACTGCATGTGACATGGAGCACAGTGCGGCAGGGGTGCCGCCCGGCGATCTCGGGACGCCGAGGCGGCGCGACCGCAGTCCGACCCGGACGAGTGGCCCGGTGGACCCGGTGGACCCGGTGGACCCGGCGCCGGACACCGTGACTCCGACGCCGTGTTCGCGTGGTGATCAGCCGGCGTCCGGCCCCAGACGGACGGGCAGGGTCAGGTGTCCGTTGCTGATCAGGGTGGGCAGCGGGCGGAGTTCGTCGGCGGGGACGGCGAGCCGGGCCTCGGGGAAGCGGTCGAAGAACATGCGCAGGACGGTGGCGACCTCCAGCCGGGCGAGCGGGGCGCCGAGGCAGAAGTGCACCCCGTGCCCGAAGGCCAGGTGGTCCTTGGTGGGCCGGGTGACGTCGAAACGGTCGGCGGACTCGCCGTGCCAGCCCGGGTGGCGGTTGGCGGCGCCGTAGGAGGCGAGGATCGCGTCGCCCCGGGCGATGGTCTGTCCGTCGGGCAGGGGGATGTCCGCGAGGGCGAAGCGCAGGGGCAGGTGCTTGACGGCGGATTCGTGCCGCAGGGTCTCCTCCACGACGTCGGACCAGTCGGCGCGACCGGCGCGGAGGTGGCCGAGCTGCTCGGGGTCGGTCAGCAGGGCGGTGACGGCCTGGTCGATGACGTTGACGGTGGTCTCGTACCCGGCACCGATCATCAGCAGGAGCGTGTCGCGGAGTTCGTTGTCCGTGAAGCCGCCACCGTCGCCCTCCTCGTCGCGGGCCGCGATGAGCAGGGAGGTCATGTCGTCGCCGGGACGGGCGCGCTTCTCCGCGATCAGCTGGTCGAGAGCCTCGTACACGGCGGCGGTGTTCGCCGCGGCCTCCTCGGAGGTGAGCGTGGTGGCGAAGACCCCGTCGACCATGGAGCGGAAACCCGGGCGCCGGGGCTCGGGCACGCCCATGAGCTGGCCGATCACCGCGATCGGCAGCGGATAGGCGAGATGTTCGCGCAGGTCGACGCTCTCCTGGGCCGGCCGGGCCGCGAGGTCGTCGAGGAGGCCGGTGACGGTCGCTTCCACCGCCGGCCGCATGGCCCGGACGCGGCGCGAGCCGAAGGCCGGTGCGACCATCCGGCGCAGTCGGCGGTGATCGGCGCCGTAGGCGGTGAACATGTTCTCGACCGCCACCCACAGGGCGAGGGGCCACGTGGAAACGGTCTCGGCGAAGGCCGGCCAGTGCGCTCGCGCGTCCTTGGAGACCTGCGGGCTGGTCAGAAGCCGTTTGAGCAGGTCGGGTTCGGTGATCGACCAGGCGGTCACGCCCAGGACGTCCACGCGGGCGGCCGGGCCGCGGGCGCGCAGGGCCTGGTACTCGGCGTGGTGGTCGGGTGCTGCGGGGTCCAGGACCAGTATCGGCTGCTCGGGCATGAGCTCTCCTTCGGTGGTGACGGGGCGAGGGGAGTGCGACGGAGCGGGGAGCGGTGCGGTACTCGGCGAGCCCGGCGAGTGCGCGTTCCCTCGGCCGGGCCGGCGCCCCACGGAAGGCGTCCGCGTCGGCGCTGCCGACGGCGGCGGTCGATCGCGCGCGGCGGCGGACAGCGCGTCACCTGCCGGGCGTCGGGCCCCGGGCCGGCGGTGGCGGCGCCGGGGCGCCGACCCCGCTCTCCCGGCGTACCGCCCGGCGGGCGCGGACCCGCCCGCCCGTGCGGACGCAGGGCCTGGCCGTCTCCACCACACTCGGTCATCTGCTGGCGCACCCCGCACCGGTGAACTCGTCCTCCGTGTCCACGGCCAGTCTCCTTCGGGCCCGGCGGCAGCGGTAGGCCGCCGCCGGCCGGGGCGGGCGGCTTCCGGCCACGCGGGCGACGGGCGTCAGGTCATGGAGAACTCGGCAACGTACTCGCCGAAGGGATCGATGCCGACGTCGGCGCGGAGTCCGTCCATGGGCTCGGGCTCTGCGCAGGGCCACGGAAGCGGTGCCCCGTCCTTCACGCCGGCGGTCTGCGTGCCGTAGATCTGCTTCCGGCCCTCGTCGACCAGCGTGCGGTCGCGCAGGAACGCCGGCTCCCGCGGACCGGCCGCGCCGGCCGACACTGCCTCCCGCATCAGCTTCAGGGCACGTCGCCGGACGCCGAGCTGCCGGTCACCATGCCGTGCGGTGAGCCGGCGCCAGGCCAGCTGTTCGGCTGGGTCGTCGCCGTTCGCGTGCACCGCGGACCGGTGATCGGCCGCGGCCATGGCGGTGAGTTCCTCCGACTCACTTGCCGCAGCGCACGGCCACCGCGGGGAAGCCGCCCCTTCAGGACGTGACCGCCCGCTCGCCTTCGCCGCGGCGCTCGTTGACCTCCTTGGCGTCACGGGCGCCGCGGGGTCACCAGGCCGGATTCGTAGGCCAGCACCACGAGTTGGGCCCGGTCACGGGCCCGGAGCTTGGTCATGGCCCGGTTGACGTGCGTTTTCGCGGTCAGCGGGCTGATCACCATGCGATCCGCGATCTCCTCGTTGGACAGGCCCTGCGCGACCAGAGCGACGGCCTCGCGTTCGCGGCCGGTCAGTTCTTCCAGCCCCGTACCGGTATGGGGACGGAGCGGCTGGGTGACGTACCGGTCGATCAGCTTCCGGGTGATCGACGGCGCCAGCAGCGCGTCGCCGCGCGCGGCGACCCGTACGGCGTGCAGGAAGTCCTCCGGCACGATGTCCTTGACGAGGAAGCCGGCGGCACCGAGGCGCAGCGCGTCGAAGACGTATTCGTCCAGGCCGTAGTTGGTCAGGACGACCACGCGGACCCCGGCCAGGGCCGGGTCCGCGGCGATGAGCCGGGTCGCCTCGATGCCGTCGAGGACCGGCATCTGGATGTCGATGAGCACGATGTCGGGCAGGTGCTCCTTGACGAGTTCCAGGCCCTCCTTCCCGGCGGCGGCCTCGGCCACCACCTCGATGTCGTCCTCGAGGTCGAGCAGGGCGCGGAATCCGCTGCGGATGAGCGGCTGGTCGTCGACCAGCAGGACACGGATCATGACCCTCGTTCCACGGGGAGTTCGGCCTGGACGGTGAAGCCGCCCTCGCTGCGCGGCGCCGCCCACAGCCGGCCTCCGAGGGCGGTGACTCGTTCGCGCATCCCGAGCAGACCGATGCCGGGCACCAGGCCGGCGTCCGGTGTGGCGCTGCCGTCGTCATCGACCTGGAGGGCGAGAGAGTCCGGCCGGAAGTCGATGCGGACCGACGCCGAAGTGGCGGAGGAGTGACGGGCGATGTTGGTCAACGACTCCTGAACGATCCGGTAGGCGGTCCGGCCCACCGCGGCCGGTACCTCGTGCCGCTTCCCCTCGATCGTCAGCGTCGCCGCCAGGCCGGTCCTACCGGCCCGCTCCACCAGTTCCGGGATGTGGTGGAGCCCGTGCGGCGGGGTTGTGCCGTCGTCGCGCAGCGCTTCCAGGGTCGCCCGCAGTTCCCGGGTCGCCTCACGACCGGCCTCCTGGATCGCCAGCAGCGCCTCCGGCACCTCTTCACCCCGCTTGCGGGCCACATGGACGGCGACTTCGGCCTGCACCTTGATGACCGAGATCTGGTGGGTGAGCGAATCGTGCAGCTCACGCGCGATGTGCAGCCGCTCCTCGTCGGCGCGGCGCCGCGCGGTCTCCTCCCGGGTGCGCTCGGCCTCGTCCGCCCGCCGCTCGGCCTGCCGCAGCGCTTCCCCCGCGGCCCCGGCGGCGACCAGCCAGGCCAGCTCCAGTGCGCCTCGGGCCCGCGCGAACGCCTCGCCCGTGTCGTGCAGGCCCGAGGCCAGGGTCGCGAGGGGGAGAGCCGCCAGCATGGTCACGGACGCGGCCACCGTGGCGATGCGATGCCCCGCCCGCACGGCGGCGTACACCGCGAACAGGTAGGCGACGGCGGGCACGTCGAAACCGGCCGCCTGGTACCCGACCGCGCACAGGCCGGTGACGGCCAGGACGGTGACCGGAGCCCGGCGGCGCGCGGCCAGCGCCAAGCCGCCGGCCGCCAGCAGCGCGTGCCCGAGCAGGTCGGGACTCGTGACCGAGCGATGCCCGGACACCCCGGTGACCAGCAGCGTCACCGCAACGCCGACGGCGATCGCCCAGTCTCCGGTACCGGCCCGAACACCGAACCGTCCTTTGCCCATGCGCGCACCCTAGCCGGATGCCGACTCGGGCGAGTCCCGCTCGCGGACGAGCGGCCGACTACCGCGCACGCGGTACATGCGCGGTGCCTGCCGCGCCTGCGGCAGCCGGGTGCGGCATCGGCGGCAGCGCGAAGTGCCTGCGGCTGCGGGACGACCGGCGGCCGGTCCGGCGGACATGCTCGGGTGACGTCCAGACGCAGGAAGAGAAGGAGCACCTCGATGTCCATCCGTCGTCTGCTGGCCGCCGCCGCGGCCACTGCCCTGATCGGCGTTCTCGGGCTTGCCTCACCGGCGGCCGCGCACGTCCCGGTCCAGCCGCTCGCCGCCGGTTCCTACGACCTCGGCCTCGGGCGACTCGGGGCCGCCACCGGTGCGCTGGTGGGGCTGGCCGGCGTGGCGATCGCGGGGCTGGCGCTGGCCCGCCCGGCCGGTCGTCTCGGCGCGGCCAACGGAACACGCGGGGCCAAGGCGGCCATGGCGGCGGGGCTGGTCGGCACGGCCCTCGGCGCCCTGGTCGCGGCCACCGCCGACGGCGGTCTCGGCACCGGCAACGGGCTGGGCGGGGCCTACGTGGCCATGCTGGTGGGGCTGGTCGGCACGGCCCTCGGCGGTCTGGCTCTGGCCCGCTGTCGCCGCACGGGCTGACCGGCCACGGCGATCGGCCGGCAGTTCCCGGCGCGGGCCCGCGAGGTCATGGTCGGAGACGGTCCTCGCAGGGTCCGTCCGTACGACGCCCGGGCGCCCTGCGTGACGTACCTCGCCGGCAACGGCGTGCCGGGTCACCTGCTCGCCATGCGGTCCGGAACACCTCCCCGTCCCGATCTTGGGACCGTCCCTCGGTCCCACATGGCACAGGGCGGCACCCTTCCAGGATGCCGCCCTTCGACGTGCACGGTCGTGCCGGGGTGCGTTCGTGTCAGAGCGAGCCGACCGGCGTCCGCTCCTTCGGGGGGGAGTCCTCGTCCGACGCGCCCCAGCATTCCACCTCGCCGCGCAGGCCCGGCACCTGGTCCTTGCGGAAGACCGGGTCGAGGCCCTGGCTGCGCTGGGCCATGTAGTCGTCGAGGAGGCGGAAGGCGATCGCGCCGAGGGGGATGATCGCGATCAGGTTGACCAGGACCATCAGGCCCATCGTGACGTCCGCGAGGCTCCAGACCAGCGGTACTGAGCCGATCGCGCCGAGGACGGCGCAGGCGACGACCACTGCGCGGTACGAGCTCATCACGCTCTTGCTGCGGGTGATGAACTGGATGTTGGACTCGCCGTAGTAGTAGTTACCGATCATGGAGCTGAAGGCGACCATGAAGACCACCAGGGTCAGCAGGTGGCCCGCCCAGCCGCCGAGCGCGCTGGTGAAGGCGGACTGCGTGACGTCCGCGCCGCCGCGTACACCGAGGGTCGGGTTGGCGGACAGGATCACGAAGGCGGTCATGGTGCAGATGACCAGGGTGTCGAAGTAGACGCCGAGGGTCTGGACCAGGCCCTGCTTGACCGGGTGCGTGGTCTCCGCGGCCGCGGCGGCGTTCGGGGCGGAACCCATGCCCGCCTCGTTGGAGAACATGCCGCGCCGCACGCCCTGCAGGATCGCCGTACCCACGGCGCCACCCGCGACCTCGCGGAAGCCGAAGGCCCCGCCGATGATGTCGCCGAGCATGCCCGGCACGCTGCCGAGGTTGAGGAGCACGATGACCAGGCCGACCAGCAGGTAGAGCCCGGCCATCACCGGGATGATGACCTTGGTGACGGCCGTCAGGCGCTTCACGCCGAAGAACACCGCGAGCGCGAGCAGCACGGCGAGCACGACGCCGAGGACGGGGTTGAACCAGGAGGCGTCCGAGCCGAAGGAGCCCTTCGCGGCCACCGTGATGGTGTTGGACTGCACGGCGGTCAGCACGAACCCGAACGTCAGCGTGATCAGAACGGCGAAGACCACGCCGAGCCAGCGCTTTCCGAGCGCCTTCTGCATGTAGTAGGCCGGGCCACCTCGGTACGTACCGGGCTCGGTGTCGCGCACCTTGTACAGCTGGGCCAGGACCGACTCGACGAACGCCGAGGCACCGCCGACCAGGGCCATCATCCACATCCAGAAGACGGCTCCGGGGCCGCCCAGGGTGATCGCGGTGGCCACGCCGGCGATGTTGCCGGTGCCGATCCGCGCGGCGGCGGAGATGGTGAAGGCGCCGAAGGGGCTGACGCCGGACTGCGGCTTGTCCTTGAAGACCCGGAACATCTCCGGGATCAGGCGGATCTGCACGCCCTTGGAGCGCAGCGTGAACCAGACGCCGGCGACGGCGACCAGCGGAATCAGCAGATATGTCCAGAGGACGTCGTTGAGGTCGACGACCCAGGCTTCCAACGTGCTCATGCGAATGCTTCCCGGTTCCTCGTGAGTCGGGGAATCGGCCCGGTTTCTGCATGCGCGTACAGGTCGTGTACGGAGCGGACGGTCGGGCCGGGTGGTGCGCAGGCAAACGCCCCGCAAACCCCAGGACTCTAGGCTGACGTCGCCGTTCCTGCCTATGGTTCCTGAAAGTGGTCTATCTCACATCAATCCGGCACCTGCGAGAAGTCACCGGCCGAAGCCGTCGTCAGAGCTGGTCGCCGACCCGACGTGAGGTCATCCGATGCCTCGAGCGAAATGCCGCCCGAGAGGTCCGCAACCTGGTCAGGACGGCATCCAGTGTCCCCCCGTTGGAGGGGCGTCCGTGAGACGTGAGAAGGTCTGGGGCGTGAGTGAGACACCGTCGAACACCCTGCAATACCGCTTTGACGGGCCGGAAGAGGCTCCCGTCCTGATCCTGGGTCCCTCACTGGGTACCACATGGCACGGGTTGTAGAGACCGTCCAGGGGCGTCTGTGCCAGTCTACTGAGGGCATGAAATTGCAGGTCGGAGCCTCTTGGGCCGAGAGCGTCTGCCCGGTTGGTGATGGCTGTGTGATACGCGGGTGATATGGCGAGGCCCCGCCGAGGTCCGTCCTGGCGGGGTCTCTGCCCGGATCCGTGAGACGTCGAAGCCGCACCAGAGCCCTCCGGTGCGGCTTCGACGTGAGGTCGAACGCGCTGGCGCGCACGATGCGGTCGGTGCCGCTAAGGAGTCCGCGTGCCTGTAACTCTCTCGGGTGCCTGATTTGTGATCGCACCCGCACGGCGCTGCTGCTCGACCCGGCCATCGGGAGCCGGTTCTGCACGGCCGTCTTCGGTGTCCTCGAGCCGCACGAGAAGGCAGGGTTCACCGTCACGGTGTCCACCGGCGGCCACCCCCCGGCCTACCACCTGCGCGGCCAGGGGGCGGTGGAAGCGGTGCGTCCCCAGGGCGGCATGCTCGTCGGCGCCTTCGCCGAGGCGCGCTTCGCCTCTCACACCTTCCACCTCGCTCCGGGCGAAGGGCTGCTGCTGTACACCGACGGGCTGACCGAGGCCCGCGCCGCAGGCGGCGAAGTGCTGGGCGAAGCGGGCCTGACCGGCTTCCTCACCGCCCGCACCGCACCCAACAGCGCCACGGCAGTCATCGAAGACACGGTCGCCCTCATCGAGTCCCTGCCCGAGTGCGCCGGTGACGACATCGCTTTGCTGGCCCTGTCCGTGCCCTCTGCTGACGCCGCGGTCGACGGCGTCACCGCCGCCGCCCACACCATCGCCTCCACCGGCGACGGCGACATGCCGGAGAGCCGACCGTGACCGACTTCGGCCTCACCCCACAGCACACCGACGGCGACCTCGTCCTGGCCGACATCACCGGGGAACTCGACCTCACCACCGCGCCGGGCCTGCGCGCCCAGGCACTGGACCTGGTCGAACGAGGCCACCGCCATCTGATCCTGGACCTTGAGGCCGTCACCTTCTGCGACTCCTCCGGCTTCAACGCCCTGATCGGCATCTGGCGCTGCGCCACGGCAGCCGACGGCACCCTGGTCCTGTCCGCCGTCCCCGACCGGCTTCAGCGGATGCTGAACCTCACCGGGCTGAGCACCCTGCTGCCCGCCTACCCCACCGCCGCCGACGCCCTCACCGCGCACACCCGCAGCCAGGACGCGGCCACCACGTAACCCCCTGCGGCAGCCATCGCCCGAAGAGACGGCCACCTCTACTCAGTCCAGGAAACGCCCTTCGGCAGTGCGTCAAGGCTGCTTCGAACCAGCCACCAGTCCAGATCCCGCCGGGCACTCCGCGCTCCCTCACCGTCGTCGTCCTGCTGCTAGCCGGCGACACCGGTGCCGTGCGGTGGGGTGGGGTGGGCCGGGCGCCGATGACGGACGTACTCGCCCTGTCTGCGACGATCCCTGCGTGGACTACCCGAACGACCAAGCCCCCGGCGCCCCCGTTCGCTCCGGCATCCCGGAGCACGGCCGCGTGCCCAAGTACTACGCCGTGAAGGCGCGGATCGACCGACTCGTCGACGAGCTGGGGGAAGGTTCCGCCATCCCCACCGAGCGTGACCTCTCCGAGCGGTACGAGGTCGCCCGCGAGACGGTGCGCCAGGCGCTGCGGGAACTGGTTCTGGAGGGCAAACTGCGTCGGCAGGGCCGCGGCACGGTGGTCGCGGGACCCAAACTGGAGCAGCCGCTGTCCCTCGCCAGCTACACCGAGGGCGTGCGCCGCCAGGGCCGCACCCCCGGCCGTACGCTGGTCGGCCTCGACCGCTTCCCCTGCCCGGCCGCGCTCGCCGTGGAGACCGGTCTCACCCGCGGCGAACCCGTCTGGCACCTGGAGCGTGTACTGCTCGCCGACGACGAGCGGGTCGGTCTGGAGAGCACCTACGTCGCCGTGTCCCGTGTCCCCGACCTGGACACGGCCTTCCACCCCGACTCGTCTTTCTACGCCTACCTCGCCCGCGAGGGCATCGCCTTCGGAGACGCTGACGAGCGGATCGAGACGGTGCTCGCCACCCCACGTGAGGCGCTGCTCATCGGCACCCCGCCGGCCCTGCCCATGCTGCTGATCCACCGTGTCTCGCGGGACGCCGACGGCCGCCCGCTGGAGCGGGTGCGGACGCTGTACCGGGGCGACCGCTTCTCGTTCACCACGCGTCTGACGCAGCTGCGCGCCTGAAAGCGACGGACAGCGGCTGGAAATCCTCGCTTCCGACCCCCTTAGATCACGTTGAGATAACGGGTCTAGCCCAAACGTGATGGCCGGTTCACGTTCCCGTTGTCAGCCGGAAGCCTCCGGTTCCCCCAGGCCAAGGAGCGTTGCCGCCGTGAGAGTGATAGTCGTCGGAGCAGGCGTGGTGGGCACCATGCACGCCTGGCAGGCAGTGGAACGCGGCCACGAGGTCGTACAGATCGAGCGCGAGACGGAGGCTCGCGGCGCCTCGCTGCGCAATTTCGGCCAGATCTGGGTCAGTGGGCGCGCGGGCGGCGCGGAACTGGAGACCGCACTGCGCGCCCGGGAGCTGTGGGAGGAGATCGGCGGCCGGGTTCCGGCGCTGGGCTTCCGCCCCAACGGCTCCCTCACCCCGGTCCGCGGGGCCCTGGAGGTCGCCGTCGCCGAGGCCGCCCTCGCCCGCCCGGACGCCGCCGCCCGTGGCTACAAGCTGCTCACCCCCGGCGAGGCACGCGCCCTCAATCCCGCCCTGCGCGGCGAGTTCGACGCCGCGCTGCACTGCGAGCGGGACGCGGCCGTCGAGCCGCGCACCGCCCAGCTCGCCCTGCGTGCCGAGCTGCTCAAGTCCCCGCACTACACGTTCCTGCCCGGCCGCGAGATCCGGGACGTCATCGGCGAGAACGCCGTCCGCGACGACCACGGCGACACGCATTCTGGCGACGCGGTCGTCCTGTGCACCGGCGCCTGGCTCGGCGGACTGGTCCGCGAGCTGGCCGGGCCGGAGCTGCCGGTGCGCCGGGTCCGCCTCCAGATGATGCAGACCGACCCGCTCGGCGAGCCGCTGACCACCTCCGTCGCCGACGCCGACAGCTTCCGCTACTACCCGGCGTACCGCTCACCCGCCCTGGACGAGCTGAACGCCCGGCAGCCGCAGCCGTCGACGGCCGCGGAGCACCGTATGCAGCTGCTGATGGTCCAGCGCGCCGACGGCGGCCTGACCCTCGGCGACACCCACGAGTACGAGCACCCCTTCGCCTTCGACACCGTCGAGGACCCCTACGAGCACCTCACCGGTGTCGTCGAGTCCCTCCTCGGCCGCCCGCTGCCCAAGGTCCGGCGCCGCTGGGCCGGGGTGTACGCGCAGTGCACCGATCCGGGCCGGGTCGTGCACCGGCAGCGGGTGCGCGAGGGGGTGTGGCTGGTCACCGGGCCCGGTGGGCGCGGCATGACCTGCTCGCCCGCGATCGCCGAAACCACCGCGAACGAACTTGGCTGGTGAACCCATGACCGACCCGACCGCGAAGACCGCCGAGACCGCCGACGAGCGCCCCGAGACCCTGGGCATCCGTCTCGTCGTCCTTGACATGGCCGGCACCACCGTCGCCGACGGCGGCCTGGTCGAGCGCGCCTTCGACACCGCCGCCCGTGAGCTGGGCGTGGAGCCCGGTACGGACGGCCATGCCGAGAAGCTCGCATACGTCCGTGCCACCATGGGCGAGTCGAAGATCTCCGTCTTCCGGCACCTGTTCGGTGACGAGGACCGCGCCCGGCGCGCCAACGCCGCTTTCGAGAAGGCCTACGGCGAACTGGTCGACGGCGGTCTGATCGCCCCGGTCCCCGGAGCCCGCACGGCCGTCGAGGAACTGGCCGCCGACGGCCGGACCGTCGTTCTGACCACCGGCTTCGCACGCGTCACCCAGGACGCCCTCCTCGCCGCCCTCGGCTGGCAGGAGCTGGTGCCGCTCACTCTGTGCCCCGCCGACGTCGGCGGGCGCGGGCGGCCGTACCCGGACATGGTGCTGGAGGCCTTCCTGCGCACCAAGGCCGCGGACAGCGTCCACCAGGTCGCCGTCGTCGGCGACACCTCCTACGACGTCCTCAGCGGCGTACGTGCCGGAGCCGGACTGGTCGCCGGCGTCCGCACCGGAGCCCACAGCGACGCCGCCTTCCACGCTGCGGGCGCGAGCCACGTGCTCGCCTCGGTCGCCGACCTGCCCGCCCTGCTGCGGAGGACCGGCTGATGGCCACCGGAGGAACCAGCACCACCCACACCGCCAGCACCACCAGTGGCATCCGCTTCGACGCGGTCACCGTCGCCTATGCGGGCCACGTCGTCCTGGACGCCCTCGACCTCACCGTCGCACCCGGCGAGGTCATGGCGCTGCTCGGGCCGTCCGGGTCCGGCAAGACCACCGCGCTACGGGCGGTCGCCGGGTTCGTACGGCCCGCCTCCGGGCGAGTCTTCCTCGGCGACCGTGACGTCACCGGCCTGCCGCCGCACCAGCGGGGCATCGGCATGGTCGTCCAGCAGTACGCCCTTTTCCCGCACATGCGGGTCCAGGACAACGTCGCCTTCGGGCTCAAGGCCCGCAAGGCCGCCAAGTCCGAGACACGCACGCGAGTCGCTGAGGCGTTGGAGATGACCGGCATGTCTGCCTACGCCCGGCGCTATCCGCGCGAACTGTCCGGCGGCCAGCAGCAGCGCGTCGCCATCGCCCGCGCGCTCGCCATCCGTCCGAACGTGCTGCTGCTCGACGAGCCGCTGTCCGCGCTCGACGCCCAGTTGCGCTCCGGGATGCTCGCCGAGCTGGCACGGCTGCACCGCGAGCTGCCCGAGGTCTCCATCCTGTACGTCACCCACGATCAGGTCGAGGCGCTGACGCTGGCCGACCGGATCGCCGTCATGGACAGGGCCCGACTCCAGGCATGCGGCACGCCGCAGGAGCTGTACCGGGCGCCGACGGACCAGTTCACGGCGTCCTTCGTCGGCAACGCGAACCTGCTGCCGGTTGTGGTCGGGGCCGAAGGAGCGGCCTTCGGGGACGCCGAGATCAAGGTCGACACGCAGGGGATCGCGCCGGGAGCGTCGGCGACGCTGTGCGTACGCCCGCATCTGGTGGGGCTCGGGGACGGGCCCAACCGGCTGGCCGGGACCGTGCGGGAGGTCCAGTGGCGGGGGGCCACACACCGGTTGTACGTCGATGTGGACGGGCACCGGGTGATGGCCGACCTGCGTGAGCTGAAGGCTCCGCCGGTGCACGGGGATGCGGTGAGCCTGCACTTCGCGCCCGAGGACGCGGTGCTGCTGCCCGCGGGGGTGAACGCTGATGAACAGTGAGCCCGCGCTGTCGGCTGTGCCCGCCCGTTCCGCGACGGCGCCTCCCCTGCCGCTGCGGCACGAGGGGGCTGACGGCCGCCCGCATCCGCCGGAGCCGCGGGGGGCGGGGCGGCCACAGCGGTCGCGGGGGGTGTCGCGGCCGACGCGCTCCACGTGGGGCCCCTACCTCTGGGCCCTGCCCCCCGTAGGACTCCTGGCCCTCGTCTTCCTCTACCCCCTCGCCCTGGTCGTCCAGCAGTCCTTCCAGCCGGACACCGGCGGCACCTCCGCCGAGCCCTACGCCGACGTCTTCGGCTCTAAGTCGTTCCGGGAGGCACTGTGGACGACGGTGTGGCTGGCGGTGGGCTCGACGGCCGGCTGCCTGGTGCTCGGGTTCGTCCTCGCGCTGATCATCGCCTTTGTGCGGTTCCCCGGCGCGCGGGCGGTGTCGAGGTTCATCGACGTCTTCCTGTCCTTCCCCTCCTTCCTGATCACGCTGGCCCTGCTGTTCGTCTACGGCACGGTCGGCATGGCCAACGGACTCTGGACGAACGTCACAGGGACTGTCGAGGGACCCTTCCAGTTCCTCACCACGCCCTGGGGCGTGCTGCTCGCGGAGATCACGTACTTCACGCCGTTCGTGATGCGCCCGCTGCTCGCCGCGTTCTCCCAGCTGGACACCGCCCAGCTGGAGGCGGCCAGTTCGCTCGGTGCCCGCGCGCCCCGCATCGTCCGGCAGATCATCCTGCCCGAGGCACTGCCCGCGCTCGCGGTCGGCGGCAGCCTCGTCCTCGTCCTGTGCCTCAACGAGTTCGGCATCGTCCTGTTCACCGGCGCCAAGGGCGTCACGACCCTGCCGACGCTCGTGTACAGCAAGGCGATCCTGGAGTCCGACTACCCGGGCGCCTGCGTGGTCGCCGTCGTCAACGTCCTTCTCTCCGTGGGCCTGTACGGCCTCTACCGGGTGGTGAGCCGACGTGCTGGTGCATAGCCGCACGGCGCGGTGGGCCCTGTGGGCGGTCTTCCTCGTCCTCTTCGTACCCCTGTTCGCGCTGCCGCTCCTCGTCGTCCTCGGCGCCTCCTTCGCCACCAACTGGTCGGGCGTCCTGCCCTCGGGCCCGACCACCGCCAACTACCAGGCCGCCACTCGCGGCGAGACCTTCCATGCCCTCACCACCAGCCTGGTCACCGCCCTCACCGCCAGCCTGCTCGCGCTGGCCGTCGGCACCTGGGCCGCACTCGCGGCCGCCGCCCTCAGAAAACGCCACCGCAAGGTGATGGACGCCGTGTTCGTGCTGCCGGTCGCCGTGCCCTCGGTGGTCGTCGGCCTGGCTGTCCTGGTCGCCTTCTCCCAGCCGCCGTTCCTCCTCAACGGCACCCGCTGGATCGTGATCGTCGCGCACGCCGTCCTGGTCACCGCCTTCGCCTACCAGTCCGTCTCCGCCGCGATCACCCGCCTCGACCCGGCCTACGAACAGGCCGCCGCTTCCCTCGGCGCCGGGCCCGCCTACGTCCTGTGGCGGGTCAAGCTGCCGCTGCTGCTGCCCTCCCTCACCGCCGCCGCCAGCCTCTGCTTCGCCCTGTCCATGGGCGAGTTGAGCGCCACGATCATGCTCTACCCGCCGGACTGGACGCCGCTGCCGGTGCTCGTCTACGCGGCCACCGACCGTGGCGCCCTGTTCACCGGCTCCGCGATCGCCGTGGTCCTGATGGCGGCCACCCTGCTGGTGCTGCTCGGCGGCTCCCGCATCCGTACCCGCGCCTCCTACCGCTGACGCAACCGCCCTCTGCCCGCAAGGAGTTCTCCCCGCCATGCTCAGAAAGCCCCTCCTGCCGCTCACCGCCGTCTGCCTCCTCGCCCTCCCGCTGACGGCCTGCGGCACCGGCACCGCCGCCTCCGACCCGAACGTCGTCACCGTCTACAGCGCCGACGGCCTCAAGGGCGAGCACGGCGACGGCTGGTACGACCAGGTCTTCGAGGACTTCGAGAACGAGACCGGCATCAAGGTCGAGTACGTCGAGGGCGGCTCGGGCGAGATGGTGCAGCGCGCCGTCCGCGAGAAGAGCAACCCGCAGGCCGACGTGCTCGTCACCCTCCCGCCGTTCATCCAGCAGGCCGACGCCAAGGGCCTGCTCCAGAAGTACGTACCCAAGGGTGCCGACCAGGTCAGCGGCGCCGACAAGGCCCCGAACGGCACCTGGACCGCCGTCGTCAACAACTACTTCGGGTTCATCTACAACAAGAAGGAGCTGAAGCAGGCCCCCACCACCTGGGAGGAACTGCTCGACGGCACGTACGAGAACAAGCTCCAGTACTCCACGCCCGGTGTCGCGGGCGACGGCACCGCCGTCCTCATCAAGGCCATGCACGACTTCGGCGGCGAGAAACCGGCCATGGAGTACCTCAAGAAGCTCCAAGCCAACAATGTCGGCCCGTCCGCGTCCACCGGCAAGCTCGCGCCCAAGGTCGACAAGGGCGAACTGCTGGTCGCCAACGGCGACGTGCAGATGAACTTCGCCCAGTCCAAGACCATGCCCAACCTCGCCATCTGGTTCCCGGCCCGCGAGGGCGGCAGGCCCACTACCTTCGCCCTGCCCTACGCGGCCGGCCTGGTCACCGATGCCCCGCACAGCGAGAACGGCAGGAAGCTCCTCGACCACCTGCTGAGCCGGAAGGCACAGGCCCAGGTCAGCGAGATCGGCGGCGGCTTCGCGGCCCGCCAGGACATCGAGGCCACCGACGCCAACGCCGACGAACTGACCAGGCTGATGAACGGCGTGGAGGTCTTCGAGCCCGACTGGGACGACATCGAGGAGAACCTCACCTCGTACGTCGACTCCTGGAAGTCCGCGACCGGCAGCTGAGCGGGCAGCCCCCCGACCACCACGGCACCACCCATACGGCCACCGCATACCCCTTCACCCACTGGAGTATCAGTGTCGTCCTACCTCACCCGCCGTACCGTTCTCTCCGCGACGGCCGCGACCGCCGCCCTCGGCGCGGTCTCCGCCGTCGCAGCCCCGAAGGCGCACGCCTCGGCCACCCTGCCAAACGGCATCAGCAAGGACAAGGTCCTGGTCATCGGCATGGACGGCGTGCGCCACGACCGCATCGACGCGGCGAACGCGCCGCACCTGAAGGCGATGATGCGCGAGGGTACCTACGGCACCTCCCTGCTGTACGCCAACCCGATGGCCGCGACCTCCTCCGGCCCCGGCTGGTCCACCGTCTCCACCGGCGTCTGGCCCGACAAGCACGGCGTCAGGGACAACTCCTTCGCGGGCAGGAACTACGGCAGGTACCCGGGCCTGCTGGCCCGCCTGGCCGAGGCCCGGCCCGGGCTGTCCACGTACGCCGCCGTCGACTGGAAGCCCCTTGACACCCAGGGCACCATCACCCCCGGCGCGGACGCCAAGCTGGTCCTCGACGGCGACGCCGACGGCTACACCGGGCATGACGCCACCATCGCCGCCGAGAGCGAGGCGGTCATCCGCGACCAGAACCCGGACGTGCTGTTCGTCTACTTCGGCCAGTCGGACATCGTCGGCCACAACCGGGGCGCGGGCAGCCAGGCCTACCTCGACCAGATCGCCGTGCAGGACACCTACGTCGGCCGCCTGCGCGCCGCCATCGAGGCCAGGCCCGGCTACGCCTCCGAGCGCTGGACCGTCATCGTCACCACCGACCACGGCCATCTGAACGCGGGCGGTCACGGCGGTTCCGCGATCGAGGAACGCCGCACCTTCGTCCTCGCCACCGGCCCCGGCATCGCAGCCGGAGCCCGCCCCATCGACACCCGGCTCGTGGACGTCGTCCCCACCGTCCTCAAGCAGCTCGGCATCCCCGTCGACCCCGCCTGGGGCCTGGACGGCAAGCCGATCCAGGAACGGTCCACGGATCCCTTCGACGCCCTCCAGGGCTCCCTCTCCGCCCGCGTGGACGAGACGGGCATCCCTTCCTCCGTGCTCGGCTTCACCCACACCCCGCCCAGCGGCTGGTCCGTCATCAACAACGCCATGGGCACCGGCGGGGTGACCGAGTGGCGCGGCTGGGCCTTCGCCACCGACGAGTTCTGGTCCCGCACCCAGCGCGACCAGTCCCGTGAGCTGAACGTCCGAGCGCGCGGCGTGTTCGCCGTCGCCGACTCCGACGAGTGGGCGGACAAGCCCTTCTCCGGCACCTACGACTCGACCCTGGTGACCCCGGCCCACGACGTCACCGGCAAGTCGGTCGTGCGACTGGACTTCACCACGTTCTACCGGCAGGAGGGCAGCCAGAGCGCCCAGGTCCTCGCCTCCTTCAACGGTGGCGCCCCCACCGTCGTCAAGAACTACACCTCCGACGTGATCTCACAGCCCCAGTCCCTCACCGTCCCCGTACCCGCCGGGGCCTCCAGCGTCAGCTTCCGCTTCAGGTACACCGGTTCGAACAACTGGTACTGGGTGATCGACGGGGTCAGGATCACCGGCTCCTGATCAGGCTCGGGGCGTCGGTACGCCGTCCTGCCCGGCCGACGCGGGAGTTCGTCACACATGCCAGACCACCCACCGACGCCGGTCGCCCGGAACTCACGTTCCGTTGTGCGGTGGCGCTGCGCATTCCTCCGCCGGGCGTGTCTGTGCTCCATGCGAGTGGGTTGTCGAGTCGGCACCGATCCGCGGGGCTGGCGGTACCGGATCCTCTTCAGAGCCTTCGGCATTCCAGGTCAAGGCATCCGAAAGGGACGAGAACATGCGTAAGCGAACCGTCGTGACTGCCGGTGTCGTCCTTGCCGCCCTGCGCGCCGCCCCGGCCTTCACGGCCCAGGCCGCACCGGCCGAGCCCCGGCACGCAGGTCTGACGGCTGTCGGGCGATCAGCGTCTCGTTCGGTGTAACTCCCGATCATGGAATGTCGTCGACCACTCCCTCGGCGACCAGGAAGTCGCCCAGCTTGGCCAGGTTCCAGGTCGAGAACGGCAGACCGTGCTCGGCCGGCCTGGACTTGGCGATCTTCTCGGTCTCCCGGCGCTCGGGCAGGGCGTACGTCCTGTGGCGGCCGCCTTTGTACTTCGGGTAGAGGGAGTCGAAGCCGTCGGCTTTGAAGGGGTAGGTCAGATCCCGGGCCAGGTCCGCGCTGGGGAACGTCACCTCGGCGATCTCCGCCACGGGCATGCTCTGCGCGGACAGCAGCACCATCTGCGCCCGCCGCCAGGTCACCACCGAACCGATGCCCCGGCGGATGATCCGCAGCAGGCGCTGCCCTTCGTCGTCATCGATCTCGCGGACGTGTACTCGCTCAGCCACCAGCACAGCTTCCCTGCTGAACACTGCCGGCGAGTGTTATTCCGCCGACGTGCATCCGAAGCCGGTTGCCGTCAGGATCGTGCAGCTCAATCTCACGCGCCCACGGAGCGTCCCTCGCCTGCACCCCGAACTCGGAGGCGATGGCCTCGACATCACGAACGCGGAGGTAGACCAACGTGTCGGGACTGGCATCGCCCTTGTGTTCCGGCAAGAACAACCACACCCCGCCCCGGGCGACCTCGACGAACGCGGGAAGCCCCGGTTCGAAGCGGTGTTCCCACTGTTTGGTGAAGCCCAGCCGCTCGTACCACGCGACCGCCGCTGCAGCGTCCTCGACGCGAAAAATGGGATGACGTCCTCGTCCATGGCGTCATCGTCGCAGACCGTCCAGGGCGAACGTTGCCTGATGCGGCTAGGTCGCGCGGATGGGCATGGGGCAGTATCGGGGGCCTTCAGCTGCCTGGCTCTTCGGGGAGGAACGTCACCTGCAGGGCGCCCGTGCGCGGATGGGTGGCTACTTCCGCGGCCACTCCGTAGACCTCGGCCAGAAGCCGCGGGGTGAGGATTTCGGCGGGGAGCCGGAGGCGGTGACCTCACCGGCATGCAGTACGTAGAGGCGGTCGCAGTAGTAGGCGGCCAGGTTGAGGTCGTGCAGGCGAGCAGCACGGTGGCGGGCAGGCGGCGCAGAGTGCCGAGCACGGACAGTTGGTGGCGGATGTCGAGGTGGTTGGTGGGTTCGTCGAGGACAAGGAGGGTGGGCTGCTGGGCGAGAGCGCGCGCGATGAGGACGCGCTGACGCTCGCCGCCGGAGAGCCGGTCGAAGGGGCGGTCGGCTAGGTGGACGGCGTCGACCGCCAAAAGCGCGGAGTCGATGATTTCGGCGTCCTGGGGAGTGTCACCGGCGAGGAGCCGCTTGTGCGGGGTGCGGCCCATGGCGACGACCTCGCGGACGGTGAGGTCGAAGACGGCTGCCGAGTCCTGGACCACCGCCGCCACGGTGCGAGCCAGGTGCCGCACCGGTAGCGACCAGGCGTCACCTCCGTCGACGCGGACCTGACCGGTGGCGGGGCGCAGGACCCGGTAGACGGTGCGCAGAAGGCTGGACTTGCCGCTGCCGTTGGGGCCCACGAGCCCGATGGTCTCGCCCGGGCGGGCGGTCAGGGAGACGTCGCGCACCAGGTGGCGGGCTCCGGCGGTGAGCGTGACGCCGTCGACGTCCAGTTCGGTCGCGGTCATGCTACTCCTCGGTCGGTGCCGCCCCGGGCGTCGCGGCGCATCAGCCACAGGAAGAACGGTCCGCCGCACAGGGCCGTGAGGACACCGACGGGTATCTCCATCGGTGCGGCGACCGTCCGTGCGGCGATGTCGGCCCAGACGAGGAAGACCGCTCCGCCGAGTGCTGCCGTCGGCAGGACCCGGCGGTGGTCGCCGCCGACGAACAGGCGCACGGTGTGGGGCTTCATCAGGCCGACGAAGCCGATCGGTCCGGCCGCCGCGACCAGCACGCCCGTGACGAGGGAGAGCAGGACGAACAGACGGGCGCGGAAGCGGGCCACGTCCAGCCCCATGGTGGTCGCCGCCTCCTCGCCGGCCAGCAGCAGGTTCAGGTTGCGGGCCTGCGCCAGGAGGACGCCGATGCCGAGCAGCAGGGCCGTGCTCGGCAGCCACGGCGTGCCCCAGTTGACACCGCCCAGGCCGCCGAGGGTCCAGGCGAGGACCGCGCGGGCCTCATTGCCCCGGTCGGTGGTGAGCAGCAGCAGATCGAGGACCGCCGTGAGCACCGCCGCGATCGCCACCCCGGACAGCACCAGCCGCGACGAGGTGATGCGTCCGCCGGTGCGGGCGGTGGCGTACACGAGCAGGAGTGCGCCCAAGGCGCCCACGAAGGCGGCCACCGACAGGGAGGCCGGTCCGAAGAGGGTGAACCCGAACACGATCACGGAGACGGCGCCGAGCGACGCCCCGGAGGAGACGCCGAGCAGGTACGGCTCTGCGAGAGGGTTCCGCACCAGGGCCTGCAGCGCGGTGCCGATCACCGCCAGGCCGGCGCCGGTGACCGCACCGAGCAGTACCCGCGGTGCCCGTACGTCCACCACGATGGTCTCCCGGGCCCTTGACCAGTCCGGTTCCTGCCATTCGGCGCCCAGCGCGTGCGTCACGATGCCCCACACCTGGCCCGGCGGACATGCACGGAGCCGATCGCGAGGCCCGCCGTGGCGGAGACGACGAGCAACGCGGTGAGCACCAGCAGCGTGACGGCCAGCCGCGCACGGCCTGCTCCCGAGCCGGTGGCCTTCCGTCGTTGCACGGTCCGTTCGGCGGGCGCGCCGGTGGCGGCCTGAGTCACCGGATCTCCGGGTGCAGCCCGCGGGCCAGGTCCTCGACCGCGTAGGCCGAGCCGATGCCGACCAGGGTGGCGGTCAGCGGCAGGACGACGAACCGCTTGTTCCTGACGGCGGGTACGTCGGCGAGCGCGGGCTGGGAGAGCAGGAACTTCTTCTTCTCCTCGACGCTTCCGGCACCGGCGTAGTCATAGATGGCGATGACTTCCGGCTTGCGCTCGACGACCTGCTCCCAGGAGACGTCACGGAAGACGTCGTCGAGGTCGGTGAAGACGTTCTCGCCGCCGGCCAGCCGGATCAGTTCGGTGCCCAGGCTCTTGCCGCCCGCGGTGAAAGCGCTTTTGTCGCCACTGTCGTAGACGAAGACGGGCACCTCGGGCTCGCCTTCGACTTTGTCGGCGGCCTTGCCGACGCGGCCTTCGAGGTCGGCGACCAGTTTGTCGGCTCGGTCCGGAACGCCGAAGATCTTGCCGATGGTGCGGATCTCGTCGTAGGTGTCCTTCATCGTCACCTGCTTCTTCCGCAGTACTCGCGGTTGAGGTAGGTGTCGATGCCGGCGTCGGCGAACGCCTCGCGGGAGCGGCCCTCTTTCTCGTCGAAGGCGCTGCCGTAGCCGCCGTAGACGAGGTCGGGTTCGGCGTCCAGGACGGTCTCGAAGGACGGTTCCCTCTCCGCCAGTTCCGGGACGGACTCGTAGTCCTTCTTCAGCTCGGGCAGGACCGCGGAGTCGGGGAAGGCCGTTCCGGCCAGGCGGTCCTTCAGGCCGAGGGCGAGCATGAGCTCGGCCGGGTGCTGGTGGATAGTGACCACCCGTGACGGCGGCCCGTCGTATGTCGTCTTCACACCGCAGTTGTCGATCGTGACCGGAAAGCCCGCGGGCACGGCCGCGCCGGCGTTCGCGTCCCCACCGCTCTCGTCGGATGAACCGCAGCCGACGGTCAGCAGCACTGACGTGAGAGACACGGCAGCGGCCGTGGTACGAAGGAACCCGCGCGTGAGGGCAGGGGTGAACAGCTGGGACACGTGAAGCCTCCTGGAGTCCGCGCTCCTCGGGACGGGCCCGCGACGGACCAGTGTCCTGACTCCCGGATCGACGTTCCCTCCGCCTTCCCGCGCCGTGCGCAGTGGCATCTCGGAGGGGTGCTCCCCGGTCACCGTGGCGGGACCGTGCCGGATTCGCACCGGCTTCCTGTCTCCCGTCGCGGCGATGACCAGGTGATCCCACGTTCCTCCGAGTCGGCGGCAAAAGGGCGTGCGGACCCGGCCGCACGCCCGCGCCTTCGTCACGCTTCGCGCACCGCTCGCAGCACGAGCCGCTCGGCGTTCTCGTCGTAGGGGCGTCCGTCGAACCCGCCGAAGACCTCCACGCGGCCGAAACCCGCATCCTCGGCCATCCGGCGAAGCTCCACCGCGCTGTACACGAACCACGTCAAGGTGGCTCGCGTCACCCGCTCGCCCCGAACCAGCACCCACTCGCTGCGCAGCCGCGCCCACTCGTCCAGGACGGTGTCTGTCTGCACCATCAGGTCGTCGCCCCGCCGCACCACTTTGGGCGGGGTGGCATTGCGGGCCAGGAGTTCTTTCCCGGCGAGGTCCAGGACGAGCGTGCCGCCGGGCGCCAGGCAGGTGTGCATGGTGCGCAGCACACGCGCGTTGTCGGCGGGGTCCTCGAAGTACCCGAAGGAGGTGAACATGTTGAGGACGACGTCGAAGCCGCCCGGTGCGCTGTACTCGCGGGCGTCGGCCCGCACGTACGTCACCTCGGCACCGGCGTCGGCCGACCGCTTGCGTGCCCGGTCCAGCATGGCCGGGCTCAGGTCAACGCCGGTCACGCGG
Organism: Streptomyces hamibioticus; assembly: GCF_047946815.1. NCBI lineage: Bacteria > Bacillati > Actinomycetota > Actinomycetes > Kitasatosporales > Streptomycetaceae > Streptomyces > Streptomyces hamibioticus. The sequence goes on along the minus strand of NZ_JBKKQY010000001.1, from coordinate 1,390,094 downwards.
TGCCCGCGGCGGGCGAGGGGCACGGTGAAGACGCCCGGCCCGCAGCACAGGTCCAGCACGCGTGATCCGTCGGGGAGGGCGAGCAGGGGAGAGGTGTCCAGCAGTACCTCGGCCTGCTCGTAGCGCCGCTCGGAGAAGAGGAAGTCGTGGAACTCGGTCCAGAAGTCATCGTCCTGGAATCCGCCCGTCCGTGTCATCGCGCGTCAGTGCTCCTTCATGGTCGCCGTCGGGGACAGGGCGCCGCGCCGTGCGACGGCGCAGCGAGAGCAGAAGCGGGGGAAGCAGCAGACACTGGGCGGCTGCCAACAGCCAGAACCAACCGGTGTGCCCGGCCCGTTCGCCGAGGCCGTACAACTGCCCGCCCAGTACGCCGCTCGCGCAGGCGCCCAGGCCCGCGGCCAGCCGCTGCTGGCCGAAGACCACGGCGTCGGAGCGGGGGCTGCGGCGCAATGCCTCCAGGTCGTTCTTGAGGAACAGCACGATGTCGCCGAGGGTGATCAGCGCGCCGCCCGCCAGCAGTGCCGTCCGGGTGCCGGCCGCCAGCACGGCCAGTCCCGCCGCCAGGCCCGTGAACCCGACCGCGAGGGCGAGGACGTACGGCATGCGCCGGATCAGGCCGGACGCGAGCGGCTGTACGACGATGACCAGCGTGAAGCAGAGCAACAGCACCATGCTGTAGAAGGCGCTGGAGGCGCGCTCGACGGCGTACACCGCCAGGAAGTGCTGGAAGTGGAAGTAGAGGTAGAAGGCCAGCGCGTTGGCGGCGAACGGCAGGAGTGCCACGCCGACGAGAAGGCCCGAGCGGGCCGTTTCCTCCGATTTGGTGGGATAGGTCCCGTCGGTTCCGGGCAACCGTGCGTGTCCCGCTGTGACCGCGAGGAACAGCGCCGTGACGGCCGCGAACAGCCAGCCGGGCGAGGACAGGACGAATGGTCCGGCGATGAGCGGGCCGACCGCCATCCCGGCGTTGAGTGCCGCGTTGCCCGCCGACAGGAACGCCGGACGGCGCTCGTCGTCGACGCCGTGCACGAGATACGCCTTGTTGGCGGGCAGGTAGAGCGCGGCACCGCAGCACGTCAGGACCAGCGCCCAGACCGCGAGGGGCGGCCAGCGCAGGGCCAGCAGGAGCCCGGCGAAACCGGCGGTGCGTACGACGAGCGCCCACAGCATCGTGCGGCGTAGTCCGATCCGGTCCGCGAGGGCGCCGCCGACGATGCCGCCGGAGAACTGCACGAGCGATGCCAACGCCAGGACGACGCCGACCGTGCCAAGCCCCATCCCGAGCCGTTCGTGGAGGAACACCGACATGAACGGCAGGACCATGAAGCTGCCGAGCGGGATGAGGAACGAGCTGAGCAGGAGGAACCGCAGCGGGCCGGTGAGTGGGAACAGCGAGGCCCGCAGACCCGGTCCCCTGGTGGTGCGCTCACCCACCGGGCGCCTCCCGGCCGGCCAGGTCGGGGAACGGGTCAGTCAGTACACGCAGGGCGCCGGCTGCGGCCACCGCGCGGTGGGTGGCGAGTTCGGCGGTCTCGGCTTCGGCGTACACGATGCCCGCGTATCCACGGCTGTCACCCAGGTGCTCGATGGGGTCGCCGACCTGTTTGATCGGGTACCAGGCGGGCGTTCCCGGCATGTCGGTGAGCCGGTCGAGCCCAGTGACGCCGATGAACACGCCGGGGGCTGACGGGTAGCCGAGAACGAAGGCGACGGCCGGACCGCCGGGACAGTCCGCGTCCATGAGACCGGGGCGGCGACCGAGCGCGGCCTCGATCATCGCCTGGTACACGTTGACGCCGAGCGCCCGGCACAAACCCTCCCCGACCAGCGCGCCCCCGATGCGGGGATTGACCTCCACCACTTCCGGGCCGTCCGCGGTCAGCACGAACTCCACGTGAGCGAACCGGTCGGTGTAGTCGATGGCGGCGAGCACCCGGTCGAGCCAGAACTCGAGCGATGTCCGCTGCGGGCTCGGGAACGCCACGGGGAAGGCGGTGATCTCCTCCCGGAAGTGCGGTTCCGGTGACATGAGCCGACTGGAGACACCGAGCAGCCTGGTGTGGCCGTCCCAGGTGAGCGTCTCGGCGCTGTACACCGGGCCGCTGAAATAGGGCTCGGCGAACAGCCGCCCTTTCAGGTCCCGACCGGAAGCCTCCGCCAGCGCCGCGTCGAGTTCGCCCTCGTCACGGACCAGCCACACGTTCTGGCTCCCGGTGCCCGCGGTGTCCTTGAGCACGAGCGGCAGCCCCGTCTCCTTGAGCAGCAGCCCGCGTGCCTCGCGGTCCGGGTCGGCGCTTTCGACGGCCCGTGCGCAGGTGAGACCCGCGTCGTGCAGCCTGTTGCGTACGGCGGCCTTGTCCCGGGTCAGCCGCAGGACGGCTGGATCGAGCCCCGGCAGGCCGAGGCGTTCGGCGAGGGCGGCGCCGGTCAGAGTCCAGGTGTCGGTGGAACTGATCAGACCGCGCAGCCCCGGCGTGCGCCGGAGCAGAGCGGCGACCCGCTCCACGTCGAAGGTGTCGGTCACGACGACGTCGAGGGCGTCGCTGGGCAGCCGGTCCAGTTCGTAGGCGTAGTAGGCGGGGTCCCGAGTGAGGAGCAGCAGGCGCTCGCCGAGCCGGTCGGCGGCGCGGACCAGATGGCCGAGGCCGAAGGTCAGGGACTCCAGGCAGGCCACGGTCATGCGGCACTCTCCTTCCGGCCCGCCGGGCGGGGAGTGCGCTGCCACGTCATCCTCGACCAGGGCATGGTCATCTCCTCCGGACTGCGGACCTCGTGGGGCTTGAGCGCGGCCGGATCCAGGGCCTCGGCGTGCCGGGCGAACACGCGCTCCACGTAGCGGTGCCCGGTGTCGGCCCCTATCACCAGATGCAGTCGGTCGGGGTGGCGGCGTGCCTCGTACGTCGCCGTCAGGTAGCCGGCACCGGTGGACAGTCCGGCGAAGACGGCGTGCTCGCGCAGCAGGGCGACGGCACCGGACATGGCGTGGGTGAAGTCCAGCCAGTGCACGGTGTCGTAGAGATGGTGGCGGACGTTGTCGAAGACGATCGACGAGCCGATGCCGGCGATGATCGCCTCGGGATCGTGATGGTCCTGGCTGCCGAAGGTGACGCTGCCGAAGGGCTGGACGCCGACCAGACGCACCGAGGGGTCCGTCATGCGCAGGCGTTCTACGATGCCGCCGGTCGAGGCCCCGGAACCGACCCCGCCGACGACGGTCAGCGGTGCGGCCGGGAACTCCGCCGCGATCCGGTCGGCCACCTCCTGGTAGCCGAGGTAGTGGACGTCGTCGTGGTACTGGCGCATCCAGTGGTGGCCGGGACGCTCGGCGAGGATCTCGCGCACCCGTCGCACCCTCAGTTCCTGGTCGAGTTTGAGGTTCCGCGACGGTCTGACCTGTTCCACGGTGCTGCCGAGGATCTCCAGTTGGGCGAGGGTGGTGGCGTCGACGGTGGTGGACGCGACGATGTGGCACCGCATGCCGTACCGGTGGCAGGCCAGGGCGAGGGCGTAGGCGTAGATGCCGCTGGAGCTGTCGATCAGGGTCTGGCCCGGACGGACGGTGCCCCGCTCCAGCAGATGGCGGACGGCGGCCAGGGCCGAGTAGATCTTCATCGACTCGAACCTCAGCAGGACCAGGCCATCGGTGAGCCGGACGAGGTCCGGGACTTTCAGGGCGTCGGCGATGTGGGGGTGGATCACCCGTAGCCTCCTTGGGCGAAGGTGCACTGGTGGCCGAGCGAGTGGAAGAACGTGGAGAGTTCGGACTTGACCTCGGCCCGTGGGCGCGAGGCGAAGAGGTAGCCGGCCAGGCAGCCGGTGTGGGCGACGAAGACGCCGTCGGCGCCGAACCGCTCACGATGGGCCTGCAGGCTGCCGAAGGTCGCCTTGGGCAGCACCTCCTGGGACAAGGCGGCGCTGACCGTCGCGGCACGGGCGACGGCGGCCGGGTCGCCCGAGTCGAAGCCCTTCACCAGATCGGTCAGACACCGCTGGTACTCCTCGCCGCGGCGCCGGTAGTGGTCCAGCAGCAGGGGAGTGACGGCGGCGGTGTCCACCGTGCCGGGCTCCGTGACGTACACGGTGTGGAAGCCGATGTCCGGGCCAAGCCGCCGCACCACCCGGTGCCGGCCGCTGAGATACAGGGCGAACTCGTCGAGGAAGACACTGTCGGCGCGCTCGATGTCCGCCAGGACACCTAGGAGCACGTCCACGTCGTAAGGCAGGGAGAAAACGCGGAACAGACAGCGCAGCGTCGCCACGATGTCCGCCGTCGAACTGGCCATCCCCACGCCCACCGGCAGTTCGGAGTGGGTGCGCCACTCGCCCGGGGGCATGACGAGGCCGTAATGGTCCAGGAAGAGCCGGGCAGCTTTCACCGATTTCTCCCCGAGCGGCGGCGTATGCGGCGCAGGACCGGCCGCCGTCCTCGGAGTGAAGTACACCCAGGAGTGACGGTCCACGGGAAAGGACACCACCGCGATCTCAGGATCGGTGCCCGCCCGCAACGGGCCCTGGTACAGCTCGCCCAGAGTGCCGTGGCAGACACCGGACACGGTGCTGCGGGACACGTCCCGCTCCTGCAGGACGCCCGCGACAGGTCCGAGGATCGTCTGTCCCGGTCCGTCGGACGACACGTCGGCCCGGGGACGGAAGGGCCGATCCGAAGCGGCTGTGTCCCGCACATCCTCCTCCTCCGTACCGGGACTTGAACACCGACAGGGAAGGAGGCGCGGCCACACGCACGACGTACGACCGCCCATACCGCCGACCCAGTCCACGAGGTCACGTGCACAGCCCACGCGGGACGCGGGCGCAGTGGCAGGTCTTCGGACTCGCGGGCACGTCCGCCGAAAGGGCGGACACCTACCGGCCGTCTCTTCCCCGGCCCTGACGCGGGCCCAGTGACATCGACGGCTTCCGTTCCCACTCACCGCTGCGGGACAGCCTCGGATTCGCACCGGGTTCCCTCTTGCGTCGCGCCACTAGGCGTCCGGGCGGACGGGAGGCACGAACCGACTGCGTGCATCAGAGTAGGGGCGCTCGTATTCCTGCGACAGTGGGCCTTCGGCGGTTGTCTTGAATGTGGAGGGGACGAAGAACCAGGGGTGTCCCCTGTGCAGTTGTCGTGGCGGCTCTGGCTGGATATCACCTCTGAGGATCGCTGTCCCGTCAGCCAGACTTGTTGCTTCACGACACATGCGCACCGTTGCCGCGGTGGCCCGTGCCCGGGAGGCCCCTGATGACGTCAGAAGCGAGGCCGGACGAAGACGGGGCAGAAGCGCCGCCCGGGCGGGGACGGCCTCCCGGGGACCGCGTCGCTCTGCGCGGCGATCTGCGCTCCGCCCTGCCCGACGCCACCGCGGCGGTGGTGGTCACGGCGCTCGTGTTCGCCCTCCTGTGGGCGCGCATGGAGTCGGGTGCTTCGGACACCGTCGCGGTCATGCCGTTCATGGACGATGCCGGCACCTACTGGATGTACCTGCTCAGCCAGGCGTTCGGCTGGTCGGGGCTGTTGTGGGCCTGGGGCACGGTCATGCTCGGCCTGCTGCTGTCGGGGCCGTGCCCGGCCCGGCTACCGGTCTCCCGGCAGGTACTGGAGCGCTGGCACCGAGCCACGAGCCTGACGACGATGGCGCTGATGTTCGCCCACGCGCTGATGTTCGCGGCGGAACTCGTGCGCTACGAGACGAAGGTGGCGTGGGCGGAGCGGCTGTGGGTGGCCTTCGCGGACACCTTCGTGCCGGGCTGGTACGACTCCGGCACCGGCCGGATCGCCATCCCCCTCGGCCAGGGCGCCCTGTACCTCGCGATACCGCTCGGGCTGCTGTTCTACGTCCGGCACCGCATCGGAGCGAACGCCTGGCGACGGCTGCACCGTTTTGTGATCGTCGTCTACGTGCTGAGCGTCTGGCACACCCTGCTGTACGGAACCAACGTCTGGTACGGGGAGTGGCCGCGCACTGTCCTGTGGCTGCTGCAAATACCGGTCGCCGCACTGCTGTTGATCCGTCTGCTGAGACCTGCTCGGCGGGTTGAACGGCTGGGCCCGCCGAAGGGAGGCGTGGGCGCGGCCCGCCCGGCCTGGTGGGCGCGTGCGGTCGGACGTGTCGTCGCCGGAGCCGTCATTGTCGGGCTGGTCATCGTGGTGGTGTCCGGCCGTGACGGCGGACGGGACCGTCCGACCCATCCGCCCGTGACGGCCCCGCACTCCCAGGAGACGGACTGACGGCCGGCACCGGACGGTTGGCACGGCGTCCAGGGGTGGGATGATGTCCGGCGACAAGGCGACGGCGGAACGAAGAAGCCGGTGTGAATCCCTAGCGGTCCCGCCACTGTGATCGGCGAGCGCGTCCCGACAGGCCACTGCCCGGCAGAGGGTGGGAAGGCCGGGACAGGCATCGACCCGAGAGCCAGGAGACTCACGCGGTCGCCTCCTCGACGAACCACCGGGGCGGATCTCCCCGGAGAGAGGGATACGCCGCGCGGTCGGCGGTGCGCAGCGGCAGCGTCTCGCGCAGGGCGGGCTCATCGACCTGGATCACCGAGGTCCCGGCCGCCTCCAGGTCCACCTCGTCGCGCAGGGCGAGAGCGACCTGCCGGGCGGTGTCGCCGAGTGGTTGGTCGTCGCGGACGAAGGACCAGGCGAGCATGGTGACCGGACCGGTCTGATGCGCCCTGAATGACCTTGGCCTCCTCATATGGACGCAAGGGTCCCGGACCGCAGGACTCGTTCATCTGTGACCCCGAAGCGGGACCGCAGGCCGACGGGATCCGACGAGAGGGCGATGAAGGGCGACCACTTAGGCGGAGCACGGTCAGTCCGTCAGTACCGGTCACGAGGGGGGCGAGAAGCCAACTCTGAGCCATCCCATCCAGGCCCGGTTGGGCACTGGTCCGGGCGAAGCCGTCCGGCTGTGGTCGGGACGTGCCAGTGCGCCGGGATCGATGGGACGGTTGCGTGATGCCGTCCTCGACGGGGGTCTGACTCTTGAGATCTTTGACCGCAGTGTCCAGTCACGGGCCTGTCGACTGTCGTTGCGGGATGGTTTCTGCTGTCACCGAGCCACAGGGCGTGTCCCCATAGGGGCCTTGCCGACGATCAGGCGCCATCACAGTTCAGACCGCCCGAGCAGCCCGGTGCCATCCACTCAGCACGTCACCACGCGGGAGGCGGACCACCATGACGACCCGACAGAGCAGCACCTCCTCAAGCACGGATCCCCCGGTTCGGCGCGAGGTCGTCCTGGGCGTGGACACGCACGGCGAGGTGCATGTCGCCGCAGTCATCTCCCCGCTCGGGAAGCTCCTGGGAACCGAGTCCTTTCCGGCGACGGCGGCCGGCTACCGTCGGCTGCTCGTGTGGGCCCGCAAGCGGGGGACGGTGCGTCGGGCAGGCGTGGAGGGCACGGGCACCTTCGGCGCGGGCCTCTCCCGGTACCTGCTGGCTCAGCACGTCGAGGTGTTCGAAGTGAACCGGCCCGACCGCACAGCCCGCCGTCTGCTCGGCAAGTCGGACCCGCTCGACGCGCAGGCCGCAGCGCGGGCCGTGCTCAGCGGTCGCGCCCGGGCCCGGGCCAAGGCCGGCGACGGTCCGGTGCACAGCGCCCGGATCTACAAGCTCGCCAAGGACTCCGCGGTCAAGGCCCGCACCCAGGCGATCAACCAGCTCAAGGCCGTCCTGGTCATCGCCGACCCCGCCCTGCGGGAACGAATGTCCAGCCTCGGCAGCGCCGAGCTGTTCCGCACCTGCGCGCGCCTCGGCCCGCACGACGGTGGGGGAGACGAGGACGCGGTGACCCAAGCCACCCACATGACGTTACGCATGCTCGCCGAGCGCATCGAACAGCTCACCGCGCAGATCTATGAGCTCAACCAACGCCTGACCCGGCTCGTCGAACACCACGCCCCACAGCTGCTCGAACCGGTGGGCATCGGTCCGGACAGCGCCGTCACTCTCCTGATCACCATGGGAGACAATCCCGAGCGGCTGAACAGCGAGGCGTCCTTTGCTGCCCTTTGCGGAGTCAGCCCCATCGAGTACTCGTCGGGGCGGCGGCGCACACGTCGGCTCAACTACGGCGGCGCCCGCCAGGCGAACGCCGCCCTGCACCGCATCGTCTTCACCCGGCTGCGCCATGACCCGCGCACACAGGCGTATTACGAACGCCGCACCCAGGAGGGCAACCGCCGTGAGATCATCCGATGCCTCAAGCGGTATGCCGCCCGCGAGGTCTTCAACCTGGTCAGACCAGTGTCCAGCACCCCCGCGTTATAGGGGCGTCCGTGAGACGTGAGAAGGTCTGGGGCGTGAGTGAGACACCGTCGAACACCCTGCAATACCGCTTTGACGGGCCAGAAGAGGCCCCGGTCCTGATCCTCGGTCCCTCACTGGGTACCACATGGCACATGTGGGACCGCCAGGTTCCGGAACTGGAGCAGCACTGGCGGGTCTTCCGGTTCGACCTGCCGGGACACGGCGGCGCCCCCGCCCACCCGGCGGGCTCCGTCGCCGACCTCACCACGCGCCTGCTGGCCACGCTCGACGGGCTCGGTGTCCAGCGCTTCGGCTACGCGGGCTGCGCGTTCGGCGGCGCGGTCGGCGTCGAGCTGGCCCTGCGGCACCCGGAGCGGGTCGCCTCCCTCGCGCTGATCGCCGCGTCCCCGCGGTTCGGCACGGCCGACGAGTTCCGCCAGCGCGGCGTGATCGTGCGGACCAACGGGCTCGACCCCATCGCCCGCACCGCACCGGACCGCTGGTTCACCGGCGGGTTCGCCGCCGCGCAGCCCGCGATCACCGAATGGGCCGTGCAGATGGTCCGCACCACCGACCCCGGCTGCTACATCGCCGCGTGCGAGGCGCTCGCCTCGTTCGACGTCCGGCCGGAGCTGGGCCGGGTCGGGGTGCCCACCCTGGTCCTGGTCGGCTCGGACGACCAGGTCACCGGCCCCGCCGAGGCCCGCACGCTGGTCGCCGGCATCCCCGACGCCCGGCTCGCCGTCGTCCCCGGTGCCTCCCACCTGGTGCCGGTCGAGCAGCCCGCGGCCGTCACCGACCTGCTGGTGCGGCACTTCACCACCGCCTGGCAGCCCGCCCACGACACCGCCACCGGCCAGACCGCCATCCCCGCCGCTCCCGCCAAGCCGGTCCTGGCCGCACCGCCGCAGCCCGCCCACGCCGCTCCGGCCGCCCACGCCGTCCCGGCCGCCCACGCCGCTCCGGTCGCCGAGATCGCCCCGGCCGCCGTACCGCCGCAGTCCCAGGGGCGGCCCGACCCGTACGAGGCGGGGCTCAAGGTGCGCCGCGAGGTGCTCGGCGACGCACACGTCGACCGGGAGCTGGCGCAGGCCGACGACTTCTCGGGCGACTTCCAGGAACTCCTCACCCGCTACGCCTGGGGCGAGATCTGGGACCGCCCCGGTCTCGACCGCCGCGTCCGCAGCTGCGTCGCCCTCACCGCCCTGGTCGCCGGCGGCCACACCGACGGCCTCGCCCTCCACACCCGCGCCGCCCTGCGCAACGGCCTCACCCCCGACGAGATCAAGGAAGTGCTGCTCCAGGCGGCCGTCTACTGCGGGGTACCGGCGGCGGCGGGCGCCTTCCGGGTGGCGCAGCAGGTCATCCGGGAGGAGACGACCCCCGCGGAGTGACCCGCCCCGCGGCCGGGCGGGCCGGACGGCCCGTTCCGGCCGTGCGCGGCAGGATGGAACCATGAAGTTCACGAAGAAGTCCCACGCCTGTGTCCGGCTCGAGAAGGACGGCCAGATCCTGGTCCTGGACCCCGGTGCCTTCACCGAGGAGGACGCCGCGCTCGGCGCGGACGCCGTCCTGGTCACCCACGAGCACCCCGACCACTTCGACGAGCTGCGGCTGCGCGCCGCCATGGAGATCAACCCGGCCGCACAGATCTGGACGCTGAAGTCGGTCGCGGAGAAGATCACCTCGGCGTTCCCGGGCCGCGTGCACACCGTCGGCCACGGCGACACCTTCACCGCCGCGGGCTTCGAGGTACAGGTGCACGGCGAACTGCACGCGGTGATCCACCCCGACATCCCGAGGGTCACCAACATCGGCTTCCTGGTCGACGGCGGCAAGGTCTTCCACCCCGGAGACGCCCTCACCGTGCCCGAGCACCCGGTGGAGACGCTGATGCTGCCGGTGATGGCCCCCTGGAACAAGATCTCCGAGGTCATCGACTACGTCCGCGAGGTCCGGCCGCAGCGCGCCTACGACATCCACGACGCGCTGCTCACCGACCTCGCCCGCCCCATCTACGACCGTCAGATCGGGCAGCTGGCCGGCGCCGAGCACCTGCGGCTGGCACCGGGCGACTCCGCGCAGGTCTGAGCGCCCGCCGCACCCGGGGCCGGTCCGAGAGCCGGCCGCACCCGGGGCCGGTCCGAGAGCCGGCCGCACCCGGGCGGCCCGCGTTGTCAGACCCGCCCGGTAGGTTGTGGGACATGCGCATCGCGACCTGGAACGTGAACTCGATCACCGCCCGTCTGCCGAGGCTCCTGGCCTGGCTGGAGAGCAGCGGCACGGACGTGCTGTGCCTCCAGGAGGCCAAGATCGCGGAGGAGCAGTTCCCGTTCGACCAGCTGCGCGAGCTGGGCTACGAGGCGGCGGTCCACGCCACCGGCCGGTGGAACGGCGTGGCGGTGCTCTCCCGCGTCGGCCTCGAGGACGTGGTCAAGGGCCTGCCCGGCGACCCCGGCTTCGACGGCGTGCAGGAGCCCCGCGCGATCTCCGCCACTTGCGGCCCGGTCCGGGTCTGGTCGGTGTACGTGCCCAACGGCCGCGAGGTGGACCACCCGCACTACGCGTACAAGCTCCAGTGGTTCGAGGCCCTGCGCGCGGCCGTGGCCGGCGACGCGACCGGCAGCCGCCCCTTCGCGGTCCTGGGCGACTACAACGTGGCGCCGACGGACGACGACGTCCACGACCGCGCCGCCTTCGAAGGCTCCACCCACGTCACCCCCGCCGAGCGCGCCGCCCTCGCCTCCCTGCGCGAGGCGGGCCTGTCCGACGTGGTGCCGCGCCCGCTGAAGTACGACCGGCCGTTCACGTACTGGGACTACCGTCAGCTCTGCTTCCCGAAGAACCGCGGCATGCGCATCGACCTGGTGTACGGCAACGCGCCGTTCGCCGACGCGGTCAAGGACGCGTACGTCGACCGGGAGGAGCGCAAGGGCAAGGGCGCCTCGGACCACGCCCCGGTCGTCGTCGACCTGGACGTTTAGCGCGGGCCCGCGGAGGTTCGCGGCCCGCGGCCCGTTTCGTCACGGCACCAGCAGCTCCAGCCGCACCGACTCGGCGAGCGCCGCCAGCCCCGCGTCTCCCGGATGCAGATGGTCCCCGCTGTCGTACTCGGGCCGCATCCGGGACGGCCGGGCGGGATCGCGCAGCACCGCGTCGAAGTCCAGGACGGCGGCGAAGTCGCGCGTGCCGCGCAGCCAGTCGTTGACCGCCGCCCGCTCGGCGTCGACGGCGGCCGTGCACGCGGCCGAGCCGCCGCACGGCAGGATCGTCGCCGCCAGCATCCGCAGGCCCCGGGCCCGCCCGCGCTCCGCGAGCCGGCGCAGCCCCGCGATCACCCGCTCCGCCGGCGTGCCCGCGCGCAGGTCGTTGACGCCCTCGAACACCACCGCCGTACCCACCGAGGTCTGCGCCAGGACGTCCCGGTCGAACCGGTTCAGGGCGCTCACCCCCGCCGTGTCCGTGGAGACCCCGTCGCCGGGATAGCGGTCGGTGACCACGCGGTTGCCCGAGATGCCGTGGTTGAGCACGCCGTAGCGCGGCACCTCGCCCTGGCTGCGCAGCCGTGCGGCCAGCACGTCCGGCCAGCGCCGGTTCGCATCGGGCGTGGACCCGGTGCCGTCCGTGATCGAGTCGCCGAGCAGCACCACCGACCCCGGCCCGCCGCCCACGTCCACCCCGGTCAGCAGCGGCCAGCTGGACAGCACCGAGGTGTACGCCGCGGCCGAGCCGTCCGCCGTGTGATCGCCCGGCTCGCTCAGATACGACCGCTGCACGGCGAGCCGGTGCACCGGCGCCGCCGCCACCGTGCCCGGCAGATGGAAGCTGACCAGCAGGTTGGCGCCGGACGGCACCGCGAAGGCGAGCGGATCGCTGTAGGCCTGCGCCCCCGCCGGGATCTCGACGCCCGCCGCACCGCCGAACGACAGCGGCACCGGCGCCCGTCGCGCCGCCGCCCCCGCCGCCTGTACGGCCACCGTCGCGCTGCCGATCCGTACCGGCGCGGCCGCGAACGTGTGGTCGAACCGCACCCGCACCCTGGGCCCGCCCGCCGAGACGTGCACCACCAGCCGCAGCGTCCGCCCGGTCCACGGGCCCACCGCCGGATACCCGCCGGTCGACGCCGCCCAGCTGCCCGTCCAGCCCCGCCCGGCGTCCCGCACCGACAGCGCGAACACATGCAGACCGGGCGCGCGCGGCAGCCGCACCGCGACCACCTCGCGGTCCGGCGGCAGCTCCACGGTCACCACGTACAGCCGGGCGGGTCCGGTGAGTTGGCCGACGGGCGTGTTCACATGCGGCAGCGCCACCGCCTTCGTGGCGAGCGGGCCGGTGCGCCAGTCCGGCGCGGTCAGCACGTACGTGGAGCGGCCGCCGTCCGCGTACCTCACCTGGCCCGCGCCCCCCACCGGGCCGCCGCCGGTGCCCGCGACCAGGAACGCGAGCGCGTCGCCGCGCCCGGTGACGCGGACGTCCTGCCCGTCCGCCCGGACGTTGTCCGGCTCGCCGGCGCGCCACCCGGGCCAGGTCAGCCGGGCGCCCTGCACGGTGAGCACGCGGTCCGGCGTCCAGCCGGCGGCGGCCAGGTCCTGCGCCGACAGGGAGGCGCCCGCGCCGTCGAAGTCCGCCTCGTGCGGCCGGGCGTCGTCGCTGACGGCCGTGTTGTCGAAGAGCTGCTCCAGCGGCGGCGGTACGGCCCGGTCCGCGGCGGCCACCCGTGCCAGGGCGCCCGGCACCAGGGTGGCCAGCAGGGCGAGGACGACCGCGCAACTCCCCAGCCATCGGCGCACGGCCGACTCCTCCCGTCACACGGTCCCGCACACGCAGGACGCACCGCGAAGCTAGGAAGCGGCCGGTGACGCGTCAACGAGCCATGCGGAAACGGGAGGTGAAGTCCCCCGGAAGCGATCCACCGCGCGCCTGTGGTGTGTACGGGGGTACGAATGCCAGGCTGGAGGTATGAACATCCCTTTTCTGGGCAAGCGACGCGAGCCACCCGCCGCCCCCGACGCCGAGGGCATCGCCGACCTGCTCGCCGAGTGCGAACTGCTGCGCTCCCAGGCGGCCCGGGAGGGCGTCCGGCTCGACGACTCGGCGGCCTCGCTGGAGGAACTCGACCAGCTGGTGCCGCGCTGGCGGGACGACGAGGAGGCCCTGTCGTGGCTCGGCAACGACGTCGGGCTCTACCTGGGCACCGTCCTGGTGCGCACGGTTGCCGGGGCCGTCTGGCGCATCCGGTCCGACGGCCAGCCCGTCGTCCGCCTCGCCTCGGGCCGGGAGTTCGACGTGGTGGCCTCCGGGCACGAGTGGGCCGCCAGCGGCGTGCCCGAGCTGTCGCAGCTGTACGCGGAGGTCGCGGAGCCCTGACCGCAGGGAACGGCCCGGACAGCCCCACCATGCGCAATTGCGGTAAATAAGGCTAATGCCCGAAAAGTGCGTGTCGGATGTGCGGTGTCCCGCGGTCCGGATACGTTGCGGCCATCAGGACCCGCCGCGAAGGAGGCCGGCACCGCCGTCGTTCCCTTGACCGAGACCCTTACCCGCCGACGGCAGCCGCAGATCACTGCTCGTTCCGAGGAGAAGGTCAGCTGCACGCCGGCCGGGTGGCGCCCGGTCGCTCTCAGGAGGCCCGGTGGGAGTTGCGGGGAGTGGGTGGTGCCGGCAGCGGACTCGTCGCCGCACGGGTCACGTCCCCGACCAGTTCGACCATGTCCGGCCCGTAGGCCTGGGAGTTGACCACCTTGAGCAGCAGCACGAAGGAGGCGTTGCCGTGCTTGCGGGCGAGCCGCTCGTGGTTGCGGGCCAGGTAGCGCGTGGCCGCCTGGTTGGTGATCGCCCGCTGGCCGCAGAACAGGAACGCCGGCCGGGACTCGCGCCGGTCGCCCGCGGTGAGCCGGGCCAGCAGCACGTACTCCGTGATCCCCGGGTCCATGCGGTAGCGCTCGCCGCCGATCTGGAAGGCCCCCCGGTCCGGGTCCGGCTCCGGATCGACGTTGACCCGCACCCCGGGGAGCATGGCCGCCATGTGGGCCGCCATGCGCCGGTTCGACCCCGGCCCGCCCACGCAGAACTCGGTGCGCTCCCCGAAGCCCTGATGGGCCGTGTCCTGGGTGACCATCTGGACGTGCGCGCCGCAGTCCTTGATCAGCGCCGACAGCTCCAGCAGCGCGAACACGTCGATGCGGTGCACCGCCGGTTCGACCATCGCCGGATCGCGATTGACGACGAGCAGCGACTCGGAGTTGTCCGGCAGTCCGAAGAAGGCCTGCTTGCGCCTCAGTTTCCGCCGCCACAGGTACGTACGGGCGATCCAGCCCAGCGCGGCACCGATGCCCGCCGCCACCACGCCCAGGACGATGTTGCGCACGTCGTCAGTCATGGGCGCGCATGCTAGCGGGCGAAGGCGGACCCGTGTTCGACCGGGCGCCGCGCCGCACTCCTGACGCGGCCATGACCATCAACTAGGCTGCGCGGACGGCCCTTGACTGGAGGTGCGCATGCGTCGTCCCGTCGGACGAAAGCTGACAGTTCTGGCGGTCACGGCCGCCATGGTGTCGGTGGGGGCGGCCGGGCCGCCCGCCGAGCGGACCCGGCCACCCGAGAAGGTCCCGGTCGCCGTCGGGCACGGAGGCGCCGTCGCCAGCGTCGACCCGGACGCCTCCGCCGCCGGCGTCGAGATCCTGCGCAAGGGCGGCAACGCCGTCGACGCCGCCGTCGCCACCGCGGCCGCGCTCGGCGTCACCGAGCCCTACTCGGCCGGCATCGGCGGAGGCGGCTACTTCGTGTACTACGACGCCAGGACCCGCACGGTGCACACCGTCGACGGCCGCGAGACCGCGCCGCTCACCGCCGACGAGGACCTCTTCACCGAGAACGGCGAGCCGGTCCCCTTCGCCGAGGCCGTCAGCAGCGGGCTCGGCGTCGGCACCCCGGGCACGCCCGCCACCTGGCACACGGCCCTGGACAAGTGGGGCAGCAAACGGCTCGCCGCCCTGCTGAAACCCGCCGAGCGCCTGGCCCGGCACGGCTTCACCGTCGACGAGACCTTCCGGGCGCAGACCGCCGCCAACGAGAAGCGGTTCCGCTACTTCCCCGACACCGCCGAGCTGTTCCTGCCGAACGGCGAACTCCCGGTCGTCGGCTCCACCTTCACCAACCCCGGCCTCGCCCGCACCTACCGCGAGCTGGCCCGCGAGGGCGTCGGGGCGCTCTACCGCGGCGACATCGGCGAGGACATCGTCGCCACCGTCAACAAGCCGCCGGTGGACCCCGGCTCCGGCTGGCACGCCCGCCCCGGCGACCTGTCCGAGCGTGACCTGGCGGCCTACCGCACCAAGCTCCAGCCGCCGACCAGGACCTCCTACCGCGGCCTGGACGTCTACTCCATCGCCCCGTCCTCCTCCGGCGGCACCACGGTCGGCGAGACCCTCAACATCCTGGAGCGGACCGACCTGTCCGAGGCGGGCGAGGCCCGCTACCTGCACCGCCTCGTCGAGGCGAGCCGCATCGCCTTCGCCGACCGCGGGCGCTGGGTCGGCGACCCCGCCTTCGAGGACGTACCGACGAAGGAGCTGCTGTCCCAGCGGTACGCGGACTCCCGGGCCTGCCTGATCAGGGACGACGCCGTTCTCACCAGCCCCCTCGCCCCCGGGGACCCGCGCCACCCGGAGCGCTGCCGCACCGGCGGGCCGGCGGCGCCGACGACGTACGAGGGCGAGAACACCACCCATCTGACGACCGCCGACAAGTGGGGCAACGTGGTCGCCTACACCCTCACCATCGAGCAGACCGGCGGCAGCGGCATCACCGTGCCCGGCCGCGGCTTCCTGCTCAACAACGAGCTGACCGACTTCTCCTTCGCCCCCGCCGACCCGGCCGTGCACGACCCGAACCTGCCCGGCCCCGGCAAACGCCCCCGCTCCTCCATCGCCCCGACGATCGTCCTGGACCGGCACGACCGCCCGGTGGTGGCCCTGGGCTCGCCCGGCGGCGCGACCATCATCACCACCGTCCTGCAGACCCTCACCGGCTTCCTCGACCGCGGCCTGCCGCTGGTCGACGCGATCGCCGCACCGCGCGCCAGCCAGCGCAACACGGCCCGCACCGACCTGGAACCGGGCCTCCACGACAGCGAGCTGCGCGAGCGGCTGGAGGCCGTCGGCCACTCCTTCAGGCGTACCCCCGAGATCGGTGCGGCGACCGCCGTGCAGCGGCTGCCGGGCGGGAAGTGGCTGGCCGCCGCCGAGAAGGAACGCCGAGGCGGTGGCTCGGCGATGGTGGTGCGGCCCGGCCGCTAGGGCGGACCCGCGACGTCACAGCTCCGGGGCGGGCGTCTCGCGGGTGCGGAACGCCAGCCGTCCGTCCTCGACGTCCACCGTCACCCGGCCGCCGTCCGAGACCCGGCCGTCCAGCAGCAGCCGGGACAGCTCGTTGTCGACCTCCCGCTGGATGGTGCGGCGCAGCGGGCGGGCGCCGTACTCGGGCTGGTAGCCGCGCTCGGCCAGCCAGTCCACGGCCGCGTCGGTGAAGTCGACCGCGACGTCCTGCGCGTGCATCAGGCGGCGGGTCTGCTCCAGCAGCAGGCTGGTGATCTGCCGCAGCTGGTCGCCGCTGAGCTGGCGGAAGACGACGATCTCGTCGATGCGGTTGAGGAACTCCGGCCGGAAGTGTTCGCGCAGCGGGCGCATTACCTGCTCGCGCCGGGCCTCCTCGTCCGCCTCCGAGCCGCCCGCGCCGAAGCCGATGCCGGCGCCCCGGCGGGTGATCGCGTCGGAGCCGAGGTTGCTGGTCATCACCACGACCGTGTTGGTGAAGTCGACCGTGCGGCCCTGGGAGTCGGTCAGCCGCCCGTCGTCCAGCACCTGGAGCAGGATGTTGAAGACGTCCGGGTGCGCCTTCTCCACCTCGTCCAGCAGCAGCAGCGAGTACGGGTGCCGGCGCACCACCTCGGTCAGCTGGCCGGCCTCCTCGTGCCCGACGTAGCCGGGCGGGGCGCCGACCAGCCGGCTGACCGTGTGCCGTTCCTGGTACTCGCTCATGTCGAGGCGGACCATGCGGTCCTCGCTGCCGAACAGCGCCTCGGCGAGCGCCCGGGCCAGCTCGGTCTTGCCGACACCGGTCGGGCCGAGGAAGAGGAAGCTGCCGATGGGCCGGTCGGGGTTCGCCAGCCCCGCGCGGGAGCGCAGCACCGCGTCGGAGACGACCCGGACGGCCTCGTCCTGGCCGACGACCCGCTGGTGCAGGTGCTCCTCCAGGCCCAGCAGCCGCTCCTTCTCCTCCTGGGTGAGGCTGCTGACCGGGATGCCGGTCTGCCGGGACACCACCTCGGCGATCGCCTCGGAGCCGACGACCAGGTTCCCCTCGTCCGCCTCTTCGTTGCCGTCCGTCTCGGCGATCCGCTGCTTCAGCTCGGTGATCCGGTCGCGGAACTGCATGGCCTGCTCGTACTGCTCGTCGGCGACGGCCTGGTCCTTGTCCCGGATCAGCTGCTCGACCTCGCGCTCCATGGTCCGTACGTCCGTGCCCTTGGTCCGCGCCCGCAGCCGCACCCGGGCACCGGCCTGGTCGATCAGGTCGATGGCCTTGTCCGGCAGACGCCGGTCGCTGAGGTAGCGGTCGGACATCTCCACGGCCGCCACCAGTGCCTCGTCGGTGTAGCGGACCTGGTGGTGGGCCTCGTACCGGTCGCGCAGTCCGCGCAGGATCTCGATCGCGTCCGCGGTGGTGGGCTCCGGCACCAGGATCGGCTGGAAGCGGCGGGCCAGCGCCGCGTCCTTCTCGATCCGGCGGTACTCCTCCAGGGTGGTCGCACCGACGATGTGCAGCTCGCCGCGGGCCAGGGCCGGCTTGAGGATGTTGCCGGCGTCCATCGACCCGCCCTCGCCGCCGCCGCCCGCGCCGACGACCGTGTGCAGCTCGTCGATGAAGACGATCAGCCGGTCGGAGTTGGTGCGGATCTCGTCGACGATGTTGTTCATCCGCTCCTCGAAGTCGCCGCGGTAGCGGGTGCCGGCGACCACGCCCGTCAGGTCCAGCGCCACCACCCGGCGCCCGAGCAGCACGTCCGGCACATCGCCGTCGGCGATGCGCTGGGCCAGCCCCTCGACGACGGCGGTCTTGCCGACGCCCGCGTCACCGATCAGCACGGGGTTGTTCTTGCCGCGGCGGGAGAGCACCTCGACGGTCTGCTCGATCTCCTTCTCCCGCCCGATCACCGGGTCGATGCGGCCCTGCCGGGCCAGGTCGGTGAGGTCGCGGCCGTACTTGTCCAGGGTGGGGGTGTTCGTGGGCTGGGGACGCTCGGCGGCGCGGGGCGGACCCGCGGCCTCCGGCGCCTCGTGCGGCAGGCCGGAGGGCGCGAACCGGGCCGCGTTCAGGATGTGCCCGGCGGCCGAGTCCGGGTTGGCGGCCAGCGCGCTGAGCACGTGCTCCGGGCCGATGTACCCGGTGCCGGACGTCCGCGCCATCTCGTGCGCGTCCAGCAGGGCGCGCTTGACCGCAGGGGTCAGGGAGAGCGACGTGGGCGGCGGGGCCTCGCCGGGGGCGTGCTGCACCGGGCCGGACCGCTCGTCGATCTGCGACGCCAGCGAGTCGGGGTCGGCGCCTGCCCGGCTGAGCAGGCTCCGGGTCGGCTCGGTGGACAGCGCGGCCCGCAGCAGGTGCTCGGTGTCCAGGTCGCGGCTGCCGTGCTCGGCGGCGTACTGGGCGGCACCGCGCACCAGCTCCCGGGCGGGCTGACTGAGCAGCCGGCCGATGTCGATCTGCCGGGGGCGCGGGCCCCCGAAGAAGCGTGCGAGGAACTCCGCGAACGGGTCGCCCTCCGGGCCCATGAAGCCGCTGGTCATCGTTTCCGTGCCTCCGCTGCTTCTCCGCTGCCGCTGCTTGACGTGCCGGGGCCGGGTAACCCGGCCGGTGGGCGGTCATGCCCAAGATGACACGTTCTGTGGTGGGGGGCATTTCAGGGGCGCCCACGGACCGGAGGTGCGGGGGGCCCGGCGAGTGCGGATTCGTCGTGGCTGGTCGCACGGGCCCCCGGCGCCCCTATGGAGACGTTTCTCCAGCCGTCGGCATCCTCTCTCTGGCCGTCAGGATTCTGGGGCCGCCTTCCGTGATCGCCACCGTGTGCTCCACGTGGGCCGCGCGGGAACCGTCGTTCGTGCGGAGCGTCCAGCCGTCGGGGGCCGCGTGGTAGGCGTCCTTGCCGCTCGCGATCAGCATCGGCTCTATGGCGAGGACCATGCCGTGGCGCAGGGGCAGGCCGCGGCCCGGCCGGCCCTCGTTCGGGACCGCCGGGTCCTCGTGCATGCGGCGGCCGATGCCGTGGCCGCCGAAGCCGTCCGGGATGCCGTAGCCCGCCGCCCGGCAGACCGTGCCGATCGCGTGGGCGATGTCGCCGATGCGGTTGCCCACGACGGCCGCCTCGACGGCCGCGGCCAGGGCCCGCTCGGCGGTCTCGATCAGCCGCACGTCGGCCGCGCGCGGGGTGCCGACCGTGAAGCTGATCGCCGAGTCCCCGGCCCAGCCGTCCAGCTGCGCACCGCAGTCGACCGAGACCAGATCGCCGTCGCGCAGCCGGTAGCCGTCCGGGATGCCGTGCACGATCGCGTCGTTCACCGACGCGCAGATGACGGCGGGGAACGGCGTCGGCGCGAAGGAGGGGCGGTAGCCGAGGAACGGCGAGGTCGCGCCGGCCGCCTTCAGCACCTCGCGCGCCACCTCGTCCAGCTCCCGCAGCGACACCCCTGTCCTCGCGGCCTGTCGTACGGCCGTCAGGGCCCGCCCGACGACCTGGCCGGCCGCGTGCATGGCCTCGATCGATGTGTCCGTCTTCAGCTCAACCATGCCAATTACTATACCGGTATTACAATGGGCGCATGGTGCGCACCCCTTTGACCCCGGAAGAGCGAGAGCGCGGCGAGCGGCTCGGCCGACTGCTGCGCGAGGCCCGCGGCGGCCGCAGCATGGCGGAGGTCGCGGCGAGCGCGGGCATCTCCGCCGAGACGCTCCGCAAGATCGAGACCGGCCGGGCGCCGACCCCCGCGTTCTTCACGGTGGCCGCGCTCGCCGGCGCCCTGGAGCTGTCGATGGACGAGCTGGCCGGGCGGTGCGCGCCCGCGGGCGTCTGACTCACCGTCCGACGTCACCGGCGGAAAACTCCCCGTAGCGACCCCGTAACACGGCTGGTGTTTCCTGGCCGACCGGACCGGAAGGCTCCAGTCGGTTTGGGGAGTTGAGCGATGACCGCGGAACGGTTGCCGGGCCGGACGAGGCAGTTCGCGGCCTACCTGGCGGGACTGCTGACCCGGCTGGACCAGGACGACGGCTGGTGCGCGGTGTTCTGGCAGCGCGACCCGGACGGCATGCGGGACTGCCTGGACGGGCGCGAGGTGCCGCCCTGGGACGTGGTGGAGGCGCTTCTGAGTGATCTGGCGGCGCGCTGCGACCCCGGCGCCGCC
This sequence comes from Streptomyces hamibioticus, assembly GCF_047946815.1. Taxonomy (NCBI): domain Bacteria; kingdom Bacillati; phylum Actinomycetota; class Actinomycetes; order Kitasatosporales; family Streptomycetaceae; genus Streptomyces; species Streptomyces hamibioticus. The sequence goes on along the minus strand of NZ_JBKKQY010000001.1, from coordinate 1,369,385 downwards.
CGCGCCGAGGTGCAGCGGGCCCGTGCCCTGCACGCCGCCGCGCTCACCGAGTACGACGCCCGGCCCGGCGCCCGGGACGCCCTCGGGGACCGGCTCGACGTCATGCTCCGGGAACGGCGGTACGCCGCCGAACGCCAGGCGGAACTGGGCCGGCTCCTCGCCGCGGCCACCACTTCCGGGGAGATCGCCTTCCTCCGAGTCGACCTGGCCTGGGCCCGCGACGACCACGCCCGGGCGACCGCCCGCTGCACGGAACTGCGCGGCCGCATCGAGGAGCTGGACCGGCGCGCGGTGGGGGAGCGGACCCCGGCCGCGGACCGGGCACCCTTCCACGGCAGCCCCGCCCGTCCGTCTCCCACCGCACCTGAACCGGGCCGTCCGTCGCCCGCCGCTCCTGAACCGGGCCGTCTGTCTCCCGTCGCCGCCGAACCGGGCCGTCTGTCTCCCGTCGCCCCCGAGCCGGGCCGTCTGTCTCCCGTCGCCGCCGAACCGGGCCGTCCGTCGCCCGCCGTACCCGAACCGGGCCGACGTGGCGAACCAACCGCCCCCGCCCCACCGGCCCCAGCCACCGGCTCGCCCGTCATTGCCGCCCCGTCGGCCGAGCACGCCCCGTCGGCCGAGCACGCCCCGTCGGCCGAGCACGCCCCATCGGCCGAGACCGTGCTGTCCGCCGAGCACGCCCCGTCCGCCAAGACCGTCCCGTCCGCCGGGCACGCCCCGTCCGCCGGGCACGCCCCGTCCGCCGGGCACGCCCCGTCCGCCGGGCACGCCCCGTCGGCCGAGCACGCCCCGTCCGCCGAGCCGACCCCACCGGCAAGTCACGCCCCGCCTGCCCGGCAAGCCCCGGCCCCCGAGCCCGCCCCACCCCCCAAGCCCCGCAAACGGCGGCGCGGCGGGGCCAGGTTCGCCGGGATGACCGATGGGGCGGCCGAGGAGGACGCCGCCCCCGGTGCCGCACCTCCCGCGGTCGTACCGAGCCCGCCCGCCCAGCCCGGCACCGGTGGCCGTGGTACGCCGCGCGGGGCGCGTTTCGCCGGCGCGGCCGAGCCGGCGGAGCCGGTCGCGCCGGAGGCCCCCGTGCCCGACGCCGAGGACCGGCGGGAGGCCGCCCGTGTGGTCGAGACGCTGGCGCGGCTGCGCGGCGAGGGGCGCAGCGGCGAGGCGCACGCCCTGCTCGCCGCTGCCGCCCACGGGCCCGCCGCCCGGTTCCCGCTGCTCGCCGCCGAGCTGCGGCACGCCAGGCTGGGCGCCGACTGGTCGACACTGCTGTGGGAGGCCGCTTCGCTGCCCGTCGCCCGGCTGGTCGCCGCCGCCGACGCGCTGAGGGCGGCGGGCCACGGGGACGACGGGGAGCGGATCCTGCGGCAGGGCGTGGTCCGCCCCGCCCCCGAGGTCGGGCAGGGCGTGCTCGGCCTGCTCGCCGAGGGCCGCCACCGCCAGGCCCGGGCGCTGCTCGACGCCTACGTCCGCGTCCGCACCCCGCAGGAGGCCGCCCGCAGCGCCGGACCGGATCCGCAGCGGATCACCCCGCTGCTGCTGGAGGCCGCGCAGAGCGTCTCCGCCGAACACCACTGGGACCTCGTGCACGCCCTCCGTGTCGCCGGACTCGCCCTCTGACGCGCCGTGCGCCCCCGCGCACGCCCGCTCGCCCACCGGAGTGTGAAACGGGACCGACACCACGGCTTGGTGACGATGGTCTTGGCAAGCCCGCCCGGGAGGCTTACGTTCGTGCCTCTACGGCCTGCGTCTACGGGCGTAGAGGCTCTGACGTCCCGTCGAAGGAGCAGCTCATGGCCAACGTCGTACGCGCCGCTCTGGTCCAGGCCACCTGGACCGGCGACACCGAGTCCATGGTGGCGAAACACGAGGAGCACGCCCGCGAGGCGGCCCGCCGGGGCGCGAAGATCATCGGCTTCCAGGAAGTCTTCAACAGCCCCTACTTCTGCCAGGTCCAGGACCCCGAGCACTACCGCTGGGCCGAGCCCGTCCCCGACGGCCCCACCGTCCGCCGGATGCAGGCCCTCGCCCGGGAGACCGGCATGGTGGTCGTCGCGCCCGTGTTCGAGGTCGAGCAGTCGGGCTTCTACTACAACACCGCGGCCGTCATCGACGCCGACGGCACCGTGCTCGGAACGTATCGCAAGCACCACATCCCGCAGGTCAAGGGCTTCTGGGAGAAGTACTACTTCCGGCCCGGCAACCTCGGCTGGCCGGTCTTCGACACCGCCGTCGGCAAGGTCGGCGTCTACATCTGCTACGACCGGCACTTCCCGGAGGGCTGGCGGCAACTCGGCCTGAACGGCGCCCAGCTGGTCTACAACCCGTCCGCCACCCACCGCGGTCTCTCGTCGCACCTGTGGCGGCTGGAGCAGCCCGCGGCGGCCGTCGCCAACGAGTACTTCGTCGCCGCGATCAACCGCGTCGGCCAGGAGGAGTACGGCGACAACGACTTCTACGGCACCTCGTACTTCGTCGACCCGCGCGGGCAGTTCGTCGGCGAGGTCGCCAGCGACACCAAGGAAGAACTCCTCGTCCGCGACCTCGACTTCGGCCTCGTCGAGGACGTGCGGCAGCAGTGGGCCTTCTACCGCGACCGCCGCCCCGACGCCTACGAGGGGCTGGTGCGGCCGTGACGAGGGACCTGCTCAGCCGGCACCGGGCCGTCCTGCCCGACTGGCTCGCCCTGTACTACGAGGAGCCGCTGGAGATCACCCACGGCGAGGGCCGGTACGTCTGGGACACCGCCGGCAACAAGTACCTCGACTTCTTCGGCGGCATCCTCACCACCATGACCGCGCACGCCCTGCCCGAGGTCACCAAGGCGGTGAGCGAGCAGGCCGGCCGGATCGTGCACTCCTCGACCCTCTACCTCAACCGGCCGATGGTCGAACTCGCCGAGCGCATCGCCCAGCTGAGCGGCATCCCCGACGCCCGGGTCTTCTTCACCACCTCCGGCACCGAGGCCAACGACACCGCATTGCTGCTGGCGACGACGTACCGGCGCAGCAACACGATCCTGGCGATGCGCAACAGCTACCACGGCCGCTCCTTCAGCGCCGTCGGCATCACCGGCAACCGCGGCTGGTCCCCGACCTCGCTGTCCCCGCTCCAGACCCTGTACGTCCACGGCGGCGTGCGCACCCGCGGCCCGTACGCGCACCTGGACGACCGGGACTTCATCGACGCGTGCGTCGAGGACCTCACCGACCTGCTCGGCCACATCCGCCCGCCCGCCGCGCTGATCGCCGAGCCGATCCAGGGTGTCGGCGGCTTCACCTCCCCGCCGGACGGCCTGTACGCCGCCTTCCGCGAGGTGCTGCACGAGCGGGGCATCCTGTGGATCGCCGACGAGGTGCAGACCGGCTGGGGCCGCACCGGCGAGCACTTCTGGGGCTGGCAGGCGCACGGGCGCAGCGGCCCGCCGGACATCGTGACGTTCGCCAAGGGCATCGGCAACGGCATGTCCGTCGGCGGGGTCATCGCCCCCGCCGAGATCATGAACTGCTTGGACGCCAACAGCATCTCCACCTTCGGCGGCACCCAGGTCACCATGGCCGCGGGCCTCGCCAACCTCGGCCACCTGCTGGAGCACGACCTCCAGGGCAACGCCCGGCGCGTGGGCGGGCTGCTCATCGAGCGGCTGCGGGCCGTCGCCGCCCAGGTGCCGCACGTACGGGAGGTGCGCGGACGCGGTCTGATGATCGGCATCGAGCTGACCCGGCCCGGCACCGACGAGGCGGACCCGCAGGCCGTGTCCGACGTGCTGGAGGAGGCCCGCGCGGGCGGCCTGCTGGTCGGCAAGGGCGGCGGACACCGCACCAGCGCGCTGCGCATCGCCCCGCCGCTGTCCCTCACGGTCGCCGAGGCCGAGGAGGGCGCCGCGATCCTGGAACGCGCGCTGCGCGGCCTGTGAGCACCGCCGGCAGCCCCCGCATGCCGCCGGCCGTGCCCCGACGGCCCTGACCGGCCCCGGCCGGCCCCGACAGGAGGGAACAGCATGAGCAGCCGTACCGTCGTCCGCGGTGGCCTCGTCATCACCGCCTCCGACGAGATCCACGCCGACGTCCTGATCGAGGACGGCCGCATCGCCGCCCTCGCCGCGTCCGGCACCCCGGCCGCCGGATCGTTCACGGCCGAGCACGTCATCGACGCCACCGGCAAGTACGTCGTCCCGGGCGGCGTGGATGCCCACACCCACATGGAGCTGCCCTTCGGCGGCACCTTCGCCTCCGACACCTTCGAGACCGGCACCCGCGCCGCCGCCTGGGGCGGTACGACGACCATCGTCGACTTCGCGGTGCAGAGCGTCGGCAACTCCCTGCGCGCGGGCCTGGACGCCTGGCACGCCAAGGCGGAGGGCAACTGCGCGATCGACTACGGCTTTCACATGATCGTCTCCGATGTCCACCAGGAGACGCTGAAGGAGATGGACCTGCTGGTGGAGGAGGGCGTGACCTCCTTCAAGCAGTTCATGGCGTACCCGGGCGTCTTCTACTCCGACGACGGCCAGATCCTGCGGGCCATGCAGCGCTCCGCCGGCAACGGCGGACTGATCATGATGCACGCCGAGAACGGCATCGCCATCGACGTCCTCGTCGAGCAGGCCCTCGCCCGCGGCGAGACCGACCCGCGCCACCACGGCGAGGTCCGCAAGGTGCTGCTGGAGGCCGAGGCCACGCACCGCGCCATCCGGCTCGCGCAGGTCGCCGGGGCACCGCTGTACGTCGTGCACGTCTCGGCGGCGGAGGCGGTCGCGGAGCTGGCCCGGGCCCGCGACGAGGGGCTCCCGGTCTTCGGGGAGACCTGTCCGCAGTATCTGTTCCTGTCCACCGACAACCTCGCCGAACCGGACTTCGAGGGCGCCAAGTACGTGTGCAGCACGCCCCTGCGCCCGCGCGAGCACCAGGCGGCGCTGTGGCGCGGGCTCAGGACCAACGACCTCCAGGTGGTCTCCACCGACCACTGCCCCTTCTGCTTCGCCGGCCAGAAGGAGCTGGGCCGCGGCGACTTCTCCAAGATCCCCAACGGTCTCCCGGGCGTCGAGAACCGCATGGACCTGCTCCACCAGGCCGTCCTCGACGGGCACATCTCCCGCCGTCGCTGGATCGAGATCGCCTGCGCCACTCCGGCCCGCATGTTCGGGCTGTATCCGAAGAAGGGCACCATCGCACCGGGCGCCGACGCCGACATCGTCGTCTACGACCCGCACGCCGAGCAGGTCCTGTCCGCCGAGACCCACCACATGAACGTCGACTACTCGGCGTACGAGGGCAAGCGCGTCACCGGCCGGGTGGAGACGGTGCTCTCGCGCGGCACACCGGTCATCACCGAGCGGGCGTACACCGGCCGCAAGGGCCACGGCGTCTACACCCCGCGCTCCACCTGCCAGTACCTGAACTAGCCGACCTGGAGTGGCGCAGATGGACTTCGGACTCGTCCTGCAGACCGACCCGCCGGCCGCCCGCGTCGTCAGCCTGATGAAGCGGGCCGAGCGCAACGGCTTCACCCACGGCTGGACCTTCGACTCCGCCGTGCTGTGGCAGGAGCCGTTCGTGATCTACAGCCAGATCCTGGCCAACACGCGGAAACTGAAGGTCGGCCCGATGGTGACCAACCCGGGCACCCGCACCTGGGAGGTCACCGCCTCCACCTTCGCCACCCTCAACGACATGTTCGGCAACCGCACCGTCTGCGGCATCGGGCGCGGCGACTCGGCCATGCGCGTGGCCGGCCGCAGGCCCGACACCCTGGCCCGGCTCGGCGAGGCCATCGACGTCGTCCGCGACCTGGCGGAGGGCCGCGAGGCCGTCGTCGACGGCAAACCCGTCCGCATCCCCTGGGTCAGGAACGGCAGGCTGCCGGTGTGGATGGCCGCCTACGGACCGAAGGCGCTCGCGCTCGCCGGGCAGAAGGCGGACGGCTTCATCCTCCAGCTTGCCGACCCGTTCCTGACCGAGTGGATGATCAGGGCGGTGCGCAGGGCGGCCGAGGAGGCGGGCCGGGACCCGGCCTCGGTGACCGTCTGCGTCGCCGCGCCCGCGTACGTCGGCGACGACCTGGAGCACGCGCGCGACCAGTGCCGGTGGTTCGGCGGCATGGTCGGCAACCACGTCGCGGACCTGGTGAGCCGGTACGGCGAGCACTCCGGCCTGGTGCCCGAGGCCCTCACCTCGTACGTCAAGGCCCGTCAGGGCTACGACTACAGCCACCACGGACGGGCCGGGAACCCCTCCGCCGACTTCGTCCCCGACGAGATCGTCGACCGGTTCTGCCTGCTGGGCCCGCCGGCCGCCCACATCGCCAGGCTGAAGGCGCTGCGGGCCCTGGGCGTCGACCAGTTCGCGGTGTACGACATGCACGACGCGCAGGAGGCCACGATCGAGGCTTACGGCTCCGACGTCATCCCGGCCGTCAACGGCTGACCGGCGCGGGGTTCCCGAGGCGGACGGGCCTCGGGAACCCCGCGCCGGCGGTCCTACCAGTGGACGGGCAGCCGCTCCGGTATCCGCTTCATGAACCCGGTCCGCCACACCAGTTGCTCGACCGGGACGGCCAGGTCCAGGCCGGGCATGCGGTCCAGCAGGACGCGCAGCGCGGTCTCGGCGTGCTTCTTGCCCAGGGCGGTGGCCGGGCAGTAGTGCGCCCCGCCGCCGAAGGACAGATGCGTGCCCGCGTTGGGCCGGTCCAGCCGGATGGTGTGCGGGTCGTCGTACTGCTCGGGGTCGTGATTGGCGGCCTCGACCAGGACCAGGACCAGCTCGCCCTTGGCCACCGTGACGTCACCGAGCCGTACGTCGTCGAGGGCGATGCGGGGCAGCCCGTCGGCGATCGACAGGTTGACGCGCAGCAGCTCGTCGACCGCGGTGGGAACCAGGCCGGAGTCGGCGGCCAGCCGGTCCCGGATGTCCGGGTTGAACAGCAGCGTCGTGCACATCATGGTCAGGGCGCCCATGACCGAGATCACCCCGGCGCCGAACATCGTGACCCCGACGGTCGCGAACATCTCGTCGGAGACGTGGGCGTAGTCGGGAGTGCCGCGCAGCGTGGCCAGTTCGCCCATCAGCCCGGTGGTGGCCGGGTCGTCCAGGCGTGCCTTCATGTAGGCGATGTCGCGGTCCCAGTTGAGCGCCGCGGCGGGGATCGGCCGCGGGCTGTTCATGAAGGCCACGTGCAGACTGCGGTACAGGCGGTCCGCGTCCTCCAGGGGAATGCCCAGCAGGCGGCAGTGCAAACCGGTGGAGTACGGCACCGCGAAGTCCCGGCGCAGATCGGCCGGGGCGCCCCGGGCGACGATCCGGTCGGCCAGTTCCCCGGCGTAGTCCTCCATCCAGTCGGCGTGCGCCTTGGGGTTGATGGCGCGCATCACCGCCCGGCGGAGGCCGGCACCGGTGATGTTGCCCATGTTGTTGACGACCTCGGGCGGGATCGTCAGCGCGTACTGCCGCGGCACGCCCGGGGCGGACGTCTCCTTGAGGCTGAAGCGGTCGTCCTCCAGCACCTGTCTGCACAGGGCGTGCGAGGACACCAGCCAGGCCGGGTCTCCGGCGATGGTGCGGACCCGGGTCACCGGACGGTCCCGCAGCAGGGCGGGCACCTCGTCCGGGAGCCGGTCACCTCGCGGGGAGAACGGGAAGCCGGGCAGGTCGGTGTCGGTGTCGGTGTTGGTGTTGGTGTCGGTTGCGGTGGTCACCGGGCGGCCTCCGTGCGGGTGGGGGTGATGATGCCGTGGCCCTGGTTGCGCGATGCGCGCAGCCCGTGGCCCGGCCCGTAGAGCAGATCCGCCAACGGCAGCACCTGGTGGTAGCAGTTGAGCGAGGAGGCGACGTCGAAGATCGCCGGTGAATCGATGAACAGCGGCAGTTCGGCCAGGATGTAACGGGTGCACACCTCCCATTGCCGCTGGGTGGCGTCCTGCCCGGTGACCTTGTCTCTGAGGAAACGATTCACCAGATCGGCGACCGTCATCCGCAGAACGGGGTCGTCGGCCATGAGCGTCTCCAGCCGGTGGCTCAGGCGCCGGTACTCGGGCCGCCCGGTCAGCGCGGACACCGGCTGCGCCCGCACCCGGACGCCCTCCGGATCCGCGGACAGCGCCGCGGCCTTGACCTTCGCGCGTACTCCGCGCAGGTTCTTGACCGCCTTGCGGCGCGCGTCGTCCGGCTCATAGCCCAGTGCCTCGTACATGTCGGCGACGTACAGATCGGTGTAGACGATGTCGGCCCGGGCGAAGCGGTCGGCCGCCCAGTGCGCCAGGCCGGTGACCGTGTCGGCGGTGAAGAACCCGTTGCCGGGGGAGACGCCGATCACGGCGTGATGGGCCTCTTGTTCGATGACCCGGCAGTGGGAGGTGTACGGCCGCACGGTGAACAGTTCGGTCGTGATGGTCGTCAAAGGGGACGATTCCTTCGGAGTCGCTAGTCCCAGTGGGGCCCCGTGCCCCCGGTGTGGCGACTCCCGGCAGAAACCTAACCGAAAGTGCGTGCGTCACACAGCATGACCGGCCGGTAACTCTGCGGATTTCGTAGGTGATCCGTATCCGGACGGAACAGGCCCCGTTCCGGTCAGTCCCCTTGGCCGCCCGCGCGGTCCGTCAGCGCGGCCACCGCCTCCTTGGCCGCCTTGATCGCACCCTTGTTGATCTCGTCCGTGCCAGGCGCCTTCTTCGTCTCGAAGTCGCTGCCGTTGTACGTGATGACGACCAGCGCGTTCGCGGCGCGGGCCAGCACGGTGCCCTCACGGGTCTGCTGCCCGTCCTCGGTCGTCAGGTTCACCACCGAGTAGGCCGCGTCACCGAGACCGGGCACCTCGCCCCCGCCGCTGCGGTCCTCGACCCGCTCCCGGTAGGACTTCTCCGCCGTCTCGTCCGACTTCATCACCTCGAAGGAGACGTCCAGCCAACGATATTCGTAGCCCTTCAGTGCGTTCCAGGAACAGGTCCGGCGCACCGTCGAGTCCGTCGACGGTATTTCCTTTCCGGCCGTCTTGGCGCCCGGCACCAGCGAGGAGATCGTGCCCTTGGCCAGGCTGGCGCACGGCGTCGGCGCGGAGGTGTACGTCCTGGCGACGGCCTGCGTCGACGGCGCGGACGGCGCACTGCTCCCGGTCTGCTCGGTCCGGGGCTGCGTCTTGTGCTCGGCGGCCGGCGCCGCGGCGAACGGGCCGGACGACAGCGCCCAGCCCGCCGAGGCGAGCACGGCGACCGGGGTCAGGCGCGCGACGAGGGCGAGCGGCAGGGGAAGGTGACGCACGGCGCACTTCTCATGGGGACGGTGCGGAGGGGGTCCCGCACTGCGGACGGGACGCCAGTTTCACACGAGTGTCCGTGGGGCGGAAGTGCCAACTCGCTGCGTGCCCGCCCGATGACGCAGGCGAGCGGGCCGCGGCCGAACGCGCGCCACTATGAGGCTTCTTGCGCAGTCTGTGAGGAAAGGGCGGTTTCGATTCGGTCCACGGCGAGGAACGCGCCGTAGGCGACGAGATGCACCAGGCAGTGGTCGGTGTGCTCCGGGCGGCGCCAGGCCGCCACGTCCGCGTCCGCGATCCGGTACGGCGCCAGGGCCGCCAGCAGCGCCAGCCGCGCGCCGGGCCGCTCGGCCCGGTCAGGGAACCCGTCCGGGCCGAGCGGCGGATGCGTTCCGTCCCAGGCGCCCACGGCCTGCCGTACGAGGGCCTGGTCACCGGCGTCGAGCAGGCCCGCGCCGGCCAGGGCGGCCGTGCGCAGCGCCGCGTACGCCGGGCCGACGGCCGCCCCGGCCGCCCAGGCCGGCCCCGGACCGGGCTCGTCCAGCAGGGCCAGGGCGGCCCCCGGCGCGGCGGGGCGGCGCACGGCGGAAGTGAGCGCCCGGCCCGCGAGACTGCGCGCCGGGCGCAGGCGCTCCGCGCCGCCGGGGAGCAGGTTCTCGGCCAGCAGCGCCGACACGATGCGGTTGATGAAGTGGAAGGCCAGCGCGGTGCCCAGATAGTCGGGGGCCTCCTCGCGCGGGAACGGCCACGGCTCGCCGGCGGCCCCCGGGACGCGGGTGCGCCGCGCCCAGTCCAGCACGCGCGCGTGCCGGTCGTCCTCGGGCGCCTCCCCGCGCGCCAGCCGCTCGGCCAGGGCGTGGTCGCCGGTGGCGTGCAGCAGCACGGGGTGGGCGCTCACGCAGAACGGGCACCGGGTTGGCGAGCGACACCCCGAAGGCCGCGACCTCCTTGCCGGTCCGGCCGCCGGGACCGGCGATCAGCGACTCGCGCGTCAACGCCCGGGCGGCAGCGAGGAGTTCGGGAGCGGAGGAGAGCACCACGAAGGTGGGCGGGTCGGCGATGCCGAAGTCGCGGGCGATCTGTGCGTAGACCTCGGCGGCCCGTCCGGTGGCCGACTTCGGCGGGAGAGGGCGGGTGTGACGGAAGAGAGCGGACTGTGTGGTCATGGACCCCAGCGTGCGCCGCGGGGACCCTCCCGGTCGTCGTACGGCCGGATGCGGTCGGCGCTGCGCCGGCCGGGCCCGGCACCCGCGGGCACTACTGCGCGGGGAGTGGTCCGGCAGCCGTCCACAGGGCGGACGCCCGCGCCGTCCGGGCCGTCCAGGGTGCGGGCATGAGCGGGCACCGGGTCACACGCAGGCGGCTCGCCGACGCGGCCCTCGCGGTCGGCGCGCTGGTCCTGACCACGGCCGCCGTCGACGACGACACGACCGCACTCGGACCACGTGCTCGTCGTCCTCGCCTCGGCGGCCCTGGCCTTCCACCGCACCGCACCCCGCGCGGTGCTGGCCGTCACCACCGCGGTCGGCACCGCGTACGTCGCACTGGTCGACGTGCAGATGCCGGTGATGTCGGGCATCGAGGCCACCCGCCGGATCGCCGCCGACCCGGCCCTCGCCGCCGTCCGGGTCGTCATCCTCACCAACTACGGCCTGGACGAGTACGTCTTCGAGGCGCTGCGGGCGGGAGCGAGCGGCTTCCTGCTGAAGGACACCGAACCGGCCGACCTGCTCCAGGCCGTCGAGGTGGTGGCGCGCGGCGAGGCCCTGCTCTCCCCCTCGGTCACCCGCACCCTGATCGGCGAGTTCGCGGCCCGGCCGCCCGACCGGGCCACGGCGCCCGGTCTGGAGTGCCTCACCCGCCGCGAACGCGAGGTCACCGCGCTCGCCGCACGCGGCCTGACCAACGAGGAGATCGCCGCCCACATGGTCATCAGCCCGCTGACCGCCAAGACGCACATCAGCCGGGCGATGACCAAGCTCGGTGCCCGGGACCGGGCCCGACTCGTGGAGTTCGCCTACGAGTCGGGCCTGGTCACTGCCCGTCGCCGCTGAGCGCTCACCGGGCCACCGGAGGGTTGAGGCGGGCGAAGCCCGCCTGGCGCTCGTAGGGGAAGTACGGATAGGGCGCCGTGCTGCTGCTCGCCGCGTCGAGCCTGGCCAGCTGGTCGGCCGTGAGCGCCCAGCCGGTGGCGCCGATGTTCTGGCGGAGCTGCTCCTCGTTGCGCGCGCCGATGATGACGGAGGAGACGGTCGGCCGGTGCAGCAGCCAGTTGATGGCGATCTGCGGAATGGTTTTGCCGGTCTCCTGCGCGATCTCGTCGAGGGCGTCGACCACCCGGTAGAGGCGCTCGTCGTCCACGGGCGGGCCGTAGTCCGCGGTGGCGTGCAGCCGGCTGTCGGCCGGCAGCGGCCGGCCGCGGCGGATCTTGCCGGTGAGCCGTCCCCAGCCGAGCGGGCTCCAGACGAGTGCCCCGAGGCCCTGGTCGAGCCCGAGGGGCATCAGCTCCCACTCGTAGTCGCGGCCGACGAGGGAGTAGTAGACCTGTTGTGCGACGTAGCGCGGGTGGCCGTGCTTCTCCGCGGCCGCGAGGGACTTCATGGTCTGCCAGCCGGAGAAGTTGGAGACCCCGACGTAGCGGACCTTGCCCGCCCGTACGAGGTCGTCGAGCGTCGACAGGACCTCCTCGACGGGTGTTCCGGCGTCGAAGGCGTGCAGCTGGAACAGGTCGATGTAGTCGGTGCCGAGCCGGCGCAGGGCGTTCTCGCACGCGGTGATCAGGCGTGAGCGGGAGGTGCCCGCGTCGCCCGGCCCGTCGCCCATGGGCAGGCCGGTCTTGGTGGACACGATCACCTGATCCCTGCGGCCCTTGACCGCCGCGCCCAGCACCTCCTCGGACGCGCCGTCGGAGTAGACGTCGGCGGTGTCGAACATCGTGATGCCGGCGTCGAGGCAGATGTCCACGAGACGGCGTGCCTCCCGCGCGTCGGTGTCGCCCCAGGCGCCGAACAGCGGACCGCGGCCGCCGAAGGTGCCCGCGCCGAAGCTCAGTGCCGGGACCATGAGTCCGGACGCGCCCAGCCGCCTGTATTCCATGACTGACCCCCTCTGTTCGTAACCTAACAGGTCTCTGGTCCCGTTAAGATGTCCTCACGGTAGCACGAGTCGGCCATTAATGAAACTGGAGTCCCGTTATGAGTTCTGAGGGTGTGGATCAGCCGGGGAGTGTCCGTCCCGGAGGGCGCACGGCGCGGGTGCGGGCGGCGGTGCTGCGAGCGGCGGGGGACGTGCTGGCGGAGCGGGGGCTCGCCCACCTGGACCTCGCCGACATCGCGCGCCGGGCGGAGGTGGGCAAGACCACCGTCTACCGGCGCTGGGGAACGGTGGCCAACCTGGTGGCCGACCTGCTGACGGACATGGCCGAGCAGTCACTGCCCCGCACCGAGACCGGCTCGCTGCTCGGCGACCTCACGGCCAACGCCCGGCTGGTGCGGCGCACCCTGACCGATCCACGGCAAGGGGCGCTGTTCAAGGCGGTGATCGCGGCCGCCACCTGCGACCCGAGGACCGCCGAGGCGCTGCGCCGCTTCTACGACATCCGGGTCGCGGAGTGGGCCCCCTGCGTCCAGCAGGCCGTCGACCGGGGCGAGGTGCCCGAGGGTACCGACGCCCACGAGGTGATCCGGGCCGTCTCCGCCCCCCTCTACTACCGCCTGCTGACCATCGGCGACGGCCTCGACGAAGCCGCCGCGGACCGGGCCGCCGAGGCCGCCGCGGCGGCGGCGCGCGCGGGGGCGTACCTGCGGGCGGGGTGAGACGGGCCTGGTCGCCGGGGAGCACGGTGGGCGGGCCGAGGCGCACCGGCCGGCAGGCGGCCGTGGAACCGCCGAAGCGCGTGGAGGTGCCGGACGCCGCGACGGCGCGGCCTGGCCCTGCGGCCGAGCCGGCGGCGGAGCCCGGCGGCGGACCGATCAGTAGCCTGCTCCCTGGTCCGGCCGACCGGAGCCGAGCCGAAACACCCCGCGTTCCCCCGGAGCGGATCCGGAACAGGGGCGGGACCGGCAGACACACGGAAACACCGAGGTGAGAAATGCAGTTCACCACCCGCCCCACCCTCCAGGGCACCTTCGGCATGGTGTCCTCCACCCACTGGCTGGCCTCCCAGTCGGCGATGGCCGTTCTGGAGGACGGCGGCAACGCCTACGACGCCGCCGTGGCCGGTGCCTTCGTCCTGCACGTCGTCGAGCCGCACCTGAACGGCCCCGCCGGGGAGGTGCCGATCCTGCTCGCGCCGGCGCGCGGCGAGGTGCGGGTGCTGTGTGGGCAGGGCGTGGCGCCGGCCGGGGCGAGCGTCGCGCACTACCGCGGGCTCGGCCTGGACCTCGTCCCCGGCACCGGTCCGCTCGCCGCCGCCGTGCCCGGTGCCTTCGACGCCTGGATGCTCCTGCTCCGCGACCACGGCACCAAGTCCCTCGCCGACGTGCTGAAGTACGCCATCGGCTACGCCGAACACGGGCACCCGCCCGTGGAGCGCCTCGGCGGGACCGTGGAGACCGTGCGGGAGCTGTTCGAGACGGAGTGGACCTCCTCGGCGCAGGTCTATCTGCCGGGCGGCCGTCCGCCCCGGGCCGGCGCGCTGTTCCGGAACCCCGCGCTCGCCGCAACTTGGAGGCGGCTGCTCGCCGAGACCGAGGGGGCGGGGGACCGGGAGGCGCGGATCGAGGCGGCACGGCGGGTGTGGCGCACCGGGTTCATCGCCGAGGCCCTGGTCCGGCAGGCCGGCCGGCCCACCATGGACACCAGCGGCGAGCACCACACCGGCACCCTCACGGCCGCCGACCTCGCCGGCTGGTCCGCGACCTACGAGCGGCCGGTGACGTACGACTGGAACGGCTGGACCGTGTGCAAGGCCGGCCCCTGGAGCCAGGGCCCGGTCCTCCTCCAGCAGCTCGCCCTGCTCCCGCCCGAGCTGCCCCGCCACGGCTCCGCGGACTACGTCCACCTGCTGATCGAGGGGTGCAAGCTCGCCCTGGCCGACCGGGAGGCCTGGTACGGGGACGCGGCCGACGTGCCGCTCGACGACCTGCTGTCGGCCGAGTACAACGCGGAGCGGCGCGGGCTCGTCGGACACCGGGCCTCCTTCGAGCTGCGGCCCGGCAGCCCCGGCGGGCGCACCCCGCGCCTGTGCGCCCACGCGCGCGTGGCGGCCGCCGAGGGGACCGCCCGGGCCCTTCCGGGCGCCGGTGAGCCGACGGTCGCCAAGAGCCCCACCTCCCCGGTGCCGGGCGAGCCGGACGTCGCCGCCGACGGCCGCACCCGCGGCGACACCTGCCACCTCGACGTCGTCGACCGCTGGGGCAACATGGTCGCCGCCACGCCCAGCGGCGGCTGGCTGCAGTCCAACCCCGTCGTGCCGGAACTGGGCTTCCCGCTCGGCACCCGGCTGCAGATGACCTGGCTGGAGGAGGGCCTGCCGAACTCGCTCACCCCGGGCCGCCGGCCCCGCACCACGCTCACGCCCTCGATCGCCCTGCGCGACGGCGCGCCCGTCCTGGCCTTCGGGACGCCCGGCGGGGACCAGCAGGACCAGTGGCAGCTGCACTTCCTCCTCGCGGTCGCGCTGCGCGGACAGGTGCGCGGCGGCCTCGACCTCCAAGGCGCCATCGACGCGCCGGACTGGCACAACGACAGCTTCCCCGGCTCCTTCTTCCCGCGCGGCATGCGGCCGGGCAGCGTCACGCTGGAGTCCCGCACGGACCCCGAGGTCGTCGAGGGACTGCGCCGCCGTGGTCACGACGTCACCGTCGGGGACCCCTGGTCCGAGGGCCGGCTGTGCGCCGTCGCCCGGGACCCGGAGACCGGGATCCTGTCGGCGGCGGCCAATCCGCGGGGCATGCAGGGGTACGCGGTCGGCCGCTGAACCGGCGGGCCGGGCACGGGCGGGACTCGCCCGCGACGGGCGGCAGGTCCGCTGCCCGTCCCACCCGGAACCCGCTGTTCACGGCGATTCCGCCCGGCGTGCACCGGCCGGGTGGGGATTGTCAGTGGCGCGTGCTCTCATGGAGACATGATCGAAGACAGCGAGACCATCGACGAGTTTCTCGCCCGGCACGCCGACGAGGTGGAAGAGGCCGTCCGCAAGGCGGCCGCCCAGGAGATCGTCCCGCGCTGGCGCCGGCTCGCCGCGCACGAGGTCGACCAGAAGACCGGACCGCACGACCTGGTCACGGACGCCGACCGCCTGGCCGAGCAGTACCTCACCGAGCAGCTCGTGGCCCTCCTGCCCGGCTCCGTGGTGGTCGGCGAGGAAGCGGTGCACGCCAACCCGGCGTCGTACGAGGCGATCCGCGGCGAGGCACCGGTGTGGATCGTCGACCCCGTCGACGGCACCCGTCAGTTCGTGCACGGCGACCCCGGCTTCTGCACGCTGGTCGCGCTCGCGCACCACGGCGTCGTGCTCGCCTCCTGGACCTACGCCCCCGCCCGCGACCAACTCGCCACGGCCGTACGGGGCAAGGGCGCCTTCCTCGACGGCGAGCGGCTGCACGCGGGCCCGCCGGAGCCCGGCCGCGAGCTGCGGGTGGCCACCTCCCACCCGGACTACACGACGGAGGAGCAGAAGCGCGCCCTGCTCGGTCTGCGCACCCCGGGCGTGGGCCCCCGCCCGTGCGGCTCGGCGGGACTGGAGTACCTCGCCGTCGCCCGCGGCGAGTCGGACGCCACCGCCTTCTCCTGGGAGGCAGCCTGGGACCACGCCGCCGGCCTGCTGCTGGTGGAGGAGGCGGGCGGCACGCACCTGACCCGCACGGGAGAGCCGTTCCGCATCACGGGGGGCAACGACCTGCCGTTCACGGCGGCCCGGGACGCCGCCACCGCCCGCCGGGTTGTGGCGCTGCTGTCGGGCGAGGCCGCCTGACCCCGGCCGCCCCGCCCCGTGAGGGGAGGCTGTCGGTGCCGCGTCATATCCTGATCTCAGTGGCCGTCGGCTGACGAAGGGGTCCGAAGGTGCCGTCGATGCTCGATGCCGTCGTGGTGGGTGCGGGGCCGAACGGCCTGACGGCCGCCGTGGAACTGGCCCGCCGCGGCTTCTCGGTCGCCGTGTTCGAGGCACGGGACACGGTCGGCGGCGGCGCCCGCACCGAGGAGCTCACCCTCCCCGGCTTCCGGCACGACCCGTGCTCCGCCGCGCACCCCCTCGGCATCAACTCCCCGGCCTTCCGCGGGCTGCCCCTGGAGCGGTACGGGCTCGAGTGGCTGCACGCCGACCTGCCCATGGCGCACCCGTTCCCGGACGGTTCGGCGGCCGTGCTGGCCCGGTCGGTCGGCGAGACCGCCGCCTCGTTCGGCCCGCGCGACGCGGGCACCTACCGCCGGCTGATCGAGCCCTTCCTGTCCCGGTGGGACACGCTCGCCCGGGACTTCATGTCCCTGCCGCTGAGCGCACTGCCCCGCGACCCGGTCACCCTCGCCCGCTTCGGCCTCGTCGGCCTGCCCCCGTCGACCTGGCTGCTGCGCCGGTTCCGCGACGAGCGGGCCAAGACCCTGTTCGCCGGGCTCGTCGCGCACGTCATGGCCCCGCTCGGCGGCCTCGCGACCAGCGCCATCGGCCTGGTCTTCGCGCTCGCCGCGCACGCCCGCGGCTGGCCGGTGGCCCGCGGCGGCTCCCAGTCCATCTCCGACGCGCTCGCCGCGTACCTCACCGACCTCGGCGGGACGCTGCACACGGACTACGAGGTCAAGCGCCTGGACGACCTGCCGCCCGCGCGCGCGTACGTCTTCGACACCTCGCCCACCGCCCTGGCCCGGATCGCCGGCCTCGGGCGGTACTACGACGGCTACCGGTACGGCCCCGGCGTCTTCAAGATCGACTACGCACTGGACGGCCCGGTCCCGTGGACCGCCGAGGAGGCCCGCGCCGCCGGCACCGTCCAGATCGGCGCCGACAGCACGGAGATCGGCACCGCCCTGCACGCGGCCTCCCGCGCCGGACAGGCGCCCCGCAGGCCGTTCCTCATCACGGTGCAGCCCAGCGTCGCCGACCCCACCCGGGCCCCGGACGGCAAGCACGCCTTCTGGGCGTACGGCCACGTCCCCCACGGCTGGACCGGCGACCTCACCGACGCCATCGAACGCCAACTGGAGCGCTTCGCCCCGGGCTTCCGTGACCGCGTCCTCGCCCGCGCCACCGCCGGCCCGCCCGAACTGGCCGCCCGCAACGCCAACTACATCGGCGGTGACATCGCCTCCGGTGCGGTCACCGGCCTGCAGACCCTGCTGCGCCCCAAGCTCTCGCTCTTCCCGTACGGCACCCCGCACCCGGCCGTCTTCATCTGCTCGTCCGCCACGCCCCCGGGCCCCGGCGTGCACGGCATGTCGGGACACAACGCGGCGAAGGCCGTCTGGCGCAGGCTGAGGCAGACATGACCGAGGCGGACATGACGGCGGGCAGGCCCAGGATCACGCTGGTCCGGGGCGACATCACCCGCGAGCGCGCCGACGCGATCGTGAACGCGGCCAACTCCTCCCTGCTCGGCGGAGGCGGCGTCGACGGCGCCATCCACCGACGCGGCGGCCCCGCGATCCTCCGGGAGTGCCGGGCGCTGCGCGCCTCGACGTACGGCAAGGGGCTGCCCACCGGCCGGGCGGTCGCCACCACCGCGGGCGACCTCGACGCGCGCTGGGTCATCCACACCGTCGGCCCGGTCTGGTCGGCCACCGAGGACCGCTCGGACCTGCTCGCCTCCTGCTACCGCGAGTCACTGCGCGTCGCCGACGAGCTGGGCGCCCGGACGGTGGCCCTTCCGGCCATCTCCACCGGGGTGTACCGCTGGCCGATGGACGACGCGGCCCGCATCGCGCTCACGACCGTGCGCGCCGCGCGGACCTCGGTCGAGGAGGCCCGGTTCGTCCTCTTCGACGACCGGGCGTACACGGCGTTCGCCGAGCAGGCCGGCCCGCCGCGCTGAGGCGCCGAGGCGCCCGCCCAGGACTCGGCCCGTTTCCCCTCCCGGACCCCCGCGTGCGCGGCGCGTCCGGTTGACGCTTTAATTGCATCCGATGTGCAACAACGGATGCAGGGCAACAAGCGTGGGGGACGACACATGACCAGCCATCGGATACGGACCGCCGCCGCGGCGGCAGCGGCGATGGCCGCGGGCGTCACCGCCTGCTCGGCCCCCGCCGGCTCCGGCGGCGCGGGCGACGGCAAGGCCGGCGACTCCGTCGTCATCGGCGTCGCCTCCGAGCCGGACACGCTCAGCCCGCTGCTCGGCTACGGCAAGGACGGCAACTCCAAGATCTTCGACGGGCTGCTGGCCCGCGACCGCGACCTGAAGCTGAAGCCCGCCCTCGCGGCCGGGCTGCCCGAGGTCGGCGACGGCGGCCGGACCTACACCTACACCCTGCGCAAGGGCGTGAAGTTCAGCGACGGCGAGCCGCTCACCGCCGACGACGTGGTCTACACGTACCGCACCGTGCTGGACGAGAAGACCAACAACACCGCCAAGAGCGAGCTGGACGCCGTCAAGAGCGTCAAGGCGAGCGGCGAGGACAAGGTCGTCTTCACCCTCAAGTACCCTTACGCCGCCTTCGCGGCGCGCACGGTGCTGCCCATCGTCCCCGAGCACGTCGCCGGAAAGCAGGACCCCAACACCGGCTCCTTCAACACCGAGCCGGTCGGCACCGGCCCGTACGTCCTCGCGAACTGGAGCAAGGGCGAGAAGCTCACCTTCAAGGCCAACCCCCACTACTGGGGCGGCAAGCCGAAGGTGACGTCCTTCACCATGGCGATCATCGCGGACGACAACGTCCGCGCCACCCGGCTGCGCTCCGGCGATCTCGACGGCGCCGTCCTCCCGCCCAACCTGGCCGCCACCTTCGACAAGGACGACGGCAGGCGCACGTACCAGGCCAAGTCGTACGACTTCCGGGCCGTCACCCTCCCCACGGAGAACAAGGTGACCGGCGACCGCACCATCCGGCGGGCCCTGGACGCGGCCGTGGACCGCCAGGCCATGGTCGACAAAATTCTCAACGGCGCCAGCCGCCCCGCCTACGGGCCGCTGCCCGCCGACGATCCCTGGTACGCCGAGGACATCGAGCGCCGGCACGACCTCGCCGGGGCCAAGCGCATCCTGGACGAGGCCGGCTGGAAGCCGGGCGAGGACGGCATCCGCGCCAAGGACGGGCAGCGCGCCTCCTTCACCCTCTACTACCCCTCGGGCGACAAGGTCCGCCAGGACCACGCGCTCGCCTACGCCTCCGACGCCAAGAAGGCCGGCATCGAGGTGAAGGTGGAGGGCGCCACCTGGGAGGTCATCGAGCCGCGGATGGGGCGTGACGCGGTGCTCGCCGGCTTCGGCAGCGTCGGCGACCCGGACTTCGGGCTCTACACCCTGCTGCACTCCTCCCTCGCCGGCGACGGGTTCAACAACATGGCCCGCTACGACAACCCGGCGGTCGACAAGGCCCTCGACCAGGGCAGGCGGAGCCAGGAGCCGACGGAGCGCGAGGCCGCCTACGCCACGATCCAGAAGGAACTGGTCGAGAACCCCGGGTACACCTTCCTCACCCACATCGACCACCTCTACGTGCTCGCCGACCGCTGGAGCGGCCTGACCACCCAGCTCGAACCGCACGAGCACGGCTTCGCCAGCGGCCCCTGGTGGAACATCGAGGACTGGCAGCCGAAGAAATGACCCGCGCTCCCGGGCGACTGCCCTGGGGAGCGATGGCACGGCTGGCGGGGCGGCGGGCGCTGTTCGCCGCCCCCGTCCTGGTCGTCGTCACGTTCGCCGTGTTCGCGATCGCCGCCGCCTCCCCGTTCGACCCCGTGAAGGCCTACGCCGGCACCGCCGCGCTCGGCGCCGACCAGGAGACGCTGGACCGGCTGCGCGCCAACCTCGGCGTCGGCGAGCCCTTCGTCGCCCGCTGGTGGCACTGGTTGACCTCCGCGCTCACCGGCGACCTCGGCCACTCCACCGTGATGCGGCAGCCGGTGGCCCAGGTGATCGGCGAACGTCTCGTGTGGTCCGCGCTGCTGTGCGCCGTCGCCTTCGCCGTCGCCGTCCTCGTCGGCACCCTGCTCGGCGTGCTGGCCGCCCGCCGCCCCGGCTCCCTGCTGGACCGCGCGGTGACCTCGCTCGCCTACTCCCTGGAGGCGGCGCCGGTCTTCTGGATCGCGCTGCTCGCCGTGTGGCTCTTCGCCCTCCAGTGGGACGTACTCCCGGCCGGCGGTCTGACCGACACCGCGAGCCGGCAGGTCACCTTCGGGCAGGTCGCGAGCCACATCGTGCTGCCCGCCGGGGTGCTCGCCGCCTCCCAGCTGCCCTGGTTCACGCTGTACGTGCGCCAGGGCGTCGGCGACGCCCTGGCGGAGGACCCCGTACGCGGCGCCCGGGCCCGCGGGCTGAGCGAACGCACCGTCCTGCTCGGCCACGCCCTGCGGTCCGGGCTGCTGCCGGTGCTCACCCTGATCGGCTCCCGCGTCCCCGAACTCATCACCGGCGCGCTGCTGGTGGAGAGCGTCTTCAGCTGGCCGGGCATCGCCGCGGCCACCGTCGAGGCAGCCACCGCCGTCGACTTCCCGCTGCTCGCCGCGCTGACCACGCTCGCCACCGCCGCCGTCCTCGCCGGCAACCTGCTCGCGGACCTGCTCTACGGACTGTTCGACCCGAGGGTGAAGCTCAGTGACATGTGAGGCCCCCGCTCCCGTCGAGGAGAAGACCTGGCGGTCCCGCGGCGGCATCCGCCGCTCCACCCGCACCCTGCGCGTGCGCACCTCCGCGGTGCTGGTGGCCGTGACCGTCCTCGCCGTGCTCCTCGTGCCGCCGCTGGTCCAGCTCGACCAGCAGGCCGTCGACCTGTCCGGCAAGCTGCAACCGCCCAGCTGGGCGCACCCCTTCGGCACCGACGACGTCGGCCGCGACCTGCTGCTGCGCTGCGTGTACGGGCTGCGCGTCTCGCTGCTGGTCGGCGTGGCGGCGGCGCTGACGGCCACCGTGGTCGGCACCGCGGTGGGCGCCGCCGCCGGGGCGCTCGGCGGCTGGTTCGACCGCGGCATCATGCGGGTCGTCGACGCCTTCTCCTCCGTACCGCACCTGCTGCTCGGCATCTTCATCGTCGCGCTGTTCCGGCCGGGCGTCTGGCCGGTGGTGGTCTCGGTGGCACTCACCCACTGGCTGTCCACGGCGCGCATCGTCCGCGCCGAAGTGCTCTCCCTGCGCTCCCGGCCCTACATCGACGCCGCCGTCTCCGGCGGCGCCTCCCGCCGGCGGGTCGTGGCACGCCACCTGCTGCCCGGGGTGCTGCCGCAGGCCGCGCTGGCCGCCGTGCTGATGGTGCCGCACGCCATGTGGCACGAGTCGGCGCTGTCCTTCCTCGGCCTCGGGCTGCCCACCCACACCGCGAGCCTCGGCAACCTGATCCAGGACGCGCGGGGCTCGCTGCTCGCGGGCCAGTGGTGGCCGACCCTCTTCCCCGGCCTGTTCATCATCGTCCCCACCCTCGCCATCGCCGGCCTCGCCGGGGCCTGGCGGGAGCGGATCAACCCCCGGCGGCGATCGGAGCTGATGCTGTGAGCCACCAAGCCGACGCGACGACCGGGCGTGCCCCCGTGCTGGCGGTGCGCGGACTGTCGGTGCGGTTCCGCATGCCCGGCGGGCGCCGGATCGCCGCCGTCACCGACGCGCACTTCGACGTGGCGGCCGGCGAGTGCCTCGCCCTGATCGGCGAGAGCGGCTGCGGCAAGTCCGTGCTCGCCTCCGCCCTGCTCGGCCTGCTCCCCGGCAACGCCCAGACCGCCGGCCGGGCCCTGCTCGGCGACCTGGACCTGCTCGCGGCCGACGAGCGGACCCTCGCCCGCACCGTGCGCGGGCGGCTGATCGGCCTGGTCCCGCAGAGTCCGGCCGCCCACCTCACACCCGTCCGCACCATCCGCTCCCAACTGGAGGAGACGGTCGCGGCACTGACCGGCACCCGGGGCGGCGCGGCCCTGCGCACCGCCGCCGAGGCCGCCGCCGAACGCGCCGCGTTCCCCGCCGACCACCTCGACCGCCACCCGCACGAGCTGTCCGGGGGCCTCGCCCAGCGCGCCGCCACCGCACTCGCCCTCGTCGGCGACGCCCCGCTGCTGCTCGCCGACGAGCCCACCACCGGGCTCGACCGGGACCTGGTCGACCGCACCGTCGACGAACTGCGCCGGCACGTCGACGCCGGCACGGACGGAACCGGCCGCGCCCTGCTCATGATCACCCACGACCTGGCCGCCGCCGAACGCATCGCCGACCGCGTCGCCGTGATGTACGCCGGCCGCATCGTCGAACTCGCCGACGCCACCGCCTTCTTCGGCGACCCCGGCCCCCGCCACCCCTACAGCCGCGGCCTGCTCCAGGCGCTGCCCGACCGCGCCTTCACCCCCATCCCCGGCCTGCCGCCCGAACTCGGCGCCCTCCCCGCGGGCTGCGCCTTCGCCGCCCGCTGCGACCGCGCGACCGACGCCTGCTCGGTGCTGCCGCCGCTGTCCGGCACGGTCGCCTGCCACCACCCGCACGCCGCTCTGACGGAGGCCGCCGACCGTGCTTGACCTGCGCGACATCACCGCCGGATACACCAGGAACGCCCCGGTGATCCGGGACGTCTCGCTCACCGTCGCCCCCGGCGAGGCCGTCGGGCTGCTCGGCCCCAGCGGCTGCGGCAAGTCCACCCTCGCCCGGGTCGCGGCCCTGCTGCACCGGCCCGACGCCGGCACCGTCGTCGTCGACGGCGAACCCGTACGCCGCTGGCGCCACCGCGCCCCGCGCGAGCTGCGCACGGCGTTCGGCGTCGTCTTCCAGCAGGCGCGGCTGTCCGCCGACCCCCGGCTGGCGCTCACCGACCTGATCGCCGAACCGCTGCGCGCCACCGGCCGGCGCGAGGGCATCGCCGACCGCGTCGCCGAACTCGCCGGCACCGTCGGGCTCACCGGCGATCTGCTCACCCGGCGGCCGCACGAGGTCAGCGACGGCCAGCTCCAGCGCGCCTGCCTCGCCCGCGCCCTGGTGCTGCGCCCGCGCTGGCTGGTCTGCGACGAGATGACGGCGATGCTCGACGCCTCGACCACCGCCGCCCTGGTCCGGGTCGTGGAGGACTACCGCGCCGAGACCGGCGCGGGCCTGCTGGCCGTCGGCCACGACCGCACCCTGCTCGACCGCTGGTGCGACCGCACCGTCCAGTTCACGGACCTGACCGCCGTCGCCCCCGGGAAGGCGGTGGTCCGGTAGGACGCCCGCCGCCCGCTCGGCGCATCCCGGGCGGCCGCCCGGCTCCGTGTCGCGTTCCGCACCCCGCGGTGGCCGGTCGTCGACCCTCGGGCCTCTCAGGAACGCACAGAGTCCGACGCGGTGATTGATTCGGTTGTGTGCGAGTTCTAGGGTGTGTGGCTGACTCAGTCGTCGCCCCATCACCGGCAGTTACGATCCGGCCCGCTGTCAACTGCCGACGAGCACCGTGCGTTGAGCCGCCCCCAACCGACGCCCACGGAAGGCCACGGTCATGTCGCCCTCGCCCGTGTCACCCACCCCCCAGGCCCCCCGGCCCCGTCCGCTGGTCAGCCGCCGCCGGCTGCTGGAAGGCGGGGCCGCAGTGTTCGGCGCCCTGGCGCTGTCCGCGTCGCCCACCGCGGCGCACGCGACGGGACGGCGCGCCCCCGCCGCCCCCGACGCTCCTCCGGCCTGGCACGACTTCGGCGTCTTCCGGCTCGGCACCGAGCCGCCGCACACCACGCTCATGCCCTACGCGGACGTCCCCCAGGCCCTGGCCGGCGACCGCACCCGCTCGCCGTACCGCCTGAGCCTCGACGGCACCTGGAAGTTCGCCTACGCCGACCGCCCCGACGACCGCGACCCGGACTTCCACCGCACCGACCTGGACGACGGCGACTGGGAGACCATCCCGGTGCCCTCCGTCTGGCAGCTGCACGGCCACGACTTCCCGATCTACCTGAACGTCACCTACCCGTACTGGGGCCCCAACGGCCGGGGCGAGGATCCGCAGCCCCCGGCCCCGCCGACCCGCTACAACCCCGTCGGCCAGTACCGGCGCACCTTCACCGTCCCCCGCGACTGGGCGGGCCGCCGCACCTTCCTGCACTTCGAGGGCGTCAAGTCCGCGCACTACGTGTGGATCAACGGCCACCCGGTCGGCTACGACGAGGACTCCTTCACTCCCTCCGAGTACGACATCACCGACCACCTGAAGCCCGACACCAACCAGATCGCCGTCGAGGTCTACCGCTACTCCGACGGCGACTGGCTGGAGGACCAGGACATGATCCGGTTGAGCGGCATCTTCCGCTCGGTCTACCTGTACTCCACCCCGGCCGTGCACCTGCGCGACTTCAAGCTGGACACCCCGCTGAACGACACCTACAGCGACGCCGAGCTGTCCGTCACCGCGAGCGTGCGCGCCTACGGCGGCGGCGACGCCGGCCGGTACAGCGTCGAGACCCAGCTCTACGACGCCGGCGGCCACGCCGTCTGGTCCCGCCCGCTCCAGCAGCCCGCCGACCTCGGCACGGTGCGCGCCGGCCAGGACGTCACCGTCCGGGCCGCCAAGGCCGTGCGCTCGCCCAGGCTCTGGTCCGCCGAGCACCCGCACCTCTACACCGCCGTGCTGCGCCTGCGGGACCCGGCCGGAAAGGTGATCGAGACCCTCTCGCACCGCGTCGGCTTCCGTGAGTTCGCGCTTCGGGACGGGCTGATGCGCATCAACGGCAAGCCCGTCTCCTTCCGCGGCACCAACCGGCACGAAATGCACCCGGAGCGCGGCCTGGCGCTCACCCGCCAGGACATGATCGAGGACATCGAGGTCATCAAGCGGCTGAACATGAACAGCGTCCGCACCTCGCACTACCCGAACAACCCGCTGTGGTACGAACTCGCCGACGAGTACGGCCTCTACCTCGTGGACGAGACCAACCTGGAGACCCACGGCATCCGCGACGAGTACCCCGGCGACCACCCCGAGTGGACCGAAGCCTGTGTGGCCCGCGCGCAGAACATGGTCCACCGCGACAAGAACCACGCCTCGGTCGTCATCTGGTCACTCGGCAACGAGGCCGGCGGCGGCAGCACCTTCACCGCCATGCACGACTGGATCCGCTCCTACGACCCCACCCGCGTCATCCAGTACGAGGGCGACGACCGCCCGGGCGTCAGCGACATCCGCTCGGAGATGTACGACTCGCCCCAGCGCGTCGAGCAGCGGGCGAAGAACACCTCCGACACCCGGCCGTACGTGATGATCGAGTACTCCCACGCGATGGGGAACTCCAACGGCAACTTCACCGAGTACTGGGACCTCGTCCGCCGCCACGACGTCCTGCAGGGCGGCTGGATCTGGGACTTCGCCGACCAGTCACTGCGCCGGCCGGTCCCGCGGCGCACCCTGCTCACCGAGACCGGCCCCGCCCGGCTGCGCGGTGAGATCCTCGCCGCGTCCGGCACCTTCGAGCCCGGCAAGGGCCTGTCCGGCGGCACCGTCTTCGCCCGCGACGAGCGCCTGGACCTCACCGGCTCGCTCACGCTGGAGGCCTGGGTCACCCCGGGCGTCACCGGCTACCACCAGCCGATCATCGCCAAGGGCGACACCCAGTACGCCCTGAAGCAGAACAACCGGACGCTGGAGTTCTTCATCCACTCCGGCGGCCAGTGGATCACCGCCGGCTGGACGGTGCCGGACGACTGGACCGGCCGCGAGCACCACATCGCGGGCGTCTTCGACGCGGACGCCGGCACCCTCACCCTGTACGCCGACGGCACCCGGCGGGCGACCCGCACCACCGACCGGCGGCCGGACGTCAACACCGCGCCCCTCGCCCTCGCCACCGACGCCGACAACCAGGTCCGCGAGTTCAGCGGCACCATCCGCCGCGCCCGCGTCCACGCCCGCGCCCTGACCGCCGCCGAACTCGCCGACGACGACCGCGGCCCCGGCGACGAGGGCGTGCGGTTCTGGTTCGACGCGGCGACCGTCGAGGTGGAACGCAAGCGGCCGGAGGAGAAGACCTTCCTCGCCTACGGCGGCGACTGGGGCGACAACCCCAACGACGGCAACTTCGTCGCCAACGGCATCGTCACCGCCGACCGCGGCCACACCGGCAAGGCCGCCGAGATCAAGCGCGTCCACCAGGCGATCAACGTCCACAAGCGGCCCGGCGGCCCGGGCGCGGTCACGCTCGTCAACGAGTACCTCTTCACCGGCCTGCGCGAGTTCGACGGACACTGGGAACTCGTCGCCGACGGCAGGGCCGTACGGCGCGGACGGCTCACCCGGGACCAGCTGGACGTGGAGCCGCTGGCCGAGAAGGACATCACCGTGCCCGTCCGGCTGCCGGCCGACCCGGCGCCGGGCACCGAGTTCTTCCTCCGGCTGTCCTTCACCACCAAGGAGCCCACTCCCTGGGCGAAGGCCGGCTTCGAGGTCGCCCGGCAGCAGCTCCCGCTCGACGCGGACGTCCCCGCCGTGACCCCCGTGCCCCTGGACCGCGTCCCCGCCCTGCGCCACCGCGACGGCGACGACGAGGTCACGGTCGACGGCCGCGGCTTCTCGGTCACCGTCGACAAGCGCAGCGGCACCATCACCTCCTACGAGGCGAAGGGCACCCGGCTGATCACCTCCGGGCCCGTGCCCAACTTCTGGCGGGCACCCACCGACAACGACCGCGGCAACGGCCAGCACCTGCGCAACCAGACCTGGCGGGACGCCGGGGCCCGGCGCGAGGTGACGGAAGTGAAGGTGCGCGCCCTCGGCGAGCGCGCCGTCGAGATCAAGGTCGGCGGCACGCTGCCGACCACGACCGAGTCGACGTACACCACCACCTACACGGTGTTCGGCAACGGCGAGATCAAGGTCGACAACACCCTGCACCCGGGCGCCGCGAACCTGCCGTACCTCCCCGAGGTCGGCACGATGCTGTTCCTGCCGCGGGGCCTGGACCGGCTGCACTGGTACGGCCGCGGCCCCGAGGAGAACCACTGGGACCGCAACACCGGCACCGACGTGGGCCTGTACTCGGGAACCGTCGCCGAGCAGTGGACGCCGTACATCCGCCCGCAGGAGAACGGCAACAAGACCGATGTGCGCTGGGTCGCCCTCACCGACCGCCGCGGCGCCGGCCTGCTCGCCACCGGTGAGCCCCTGCTGGAGGTCAACGCCTCGCACTTCACTCCGGAGGACCTGTCGGCCGGCCTGCGCCACGACTACCAGCTCACGCCCAGGGAGGCGGTCGTCCTGCGGCTGAACCACCGGCAGATGGGCGTCGGCGGCGACAACAGCTGGGGTGCGCACACCCACGACGAGTTCAAACTGTTCGCCGACCGCGACTACTCCTACACCTACCGGCTGCGCCCGCTGACCGACGTGAAGGAGGCGATGGCGGCCTCGCGGCGGCCCACGGCGACCGACTAGGGGTCCGTGCGGGAGCCCGGGGTAACCGGGCTCCCATGAGTGACGTACGGGTCGGAGCGTGTTCCTGGACGGACCGGCAACTCGTCGCGAGCGGCTGGTATCCGCGCGGACGACGGGACGCCGAGGGGCGGCTCAGGCACTACGCCTCCCGGCTGCCCGTGGTCGAAGTGGACGCCGGGTACTATGCGTTGCCGAGCCGGCGCAACAGCGAACTGTGGGTGGAGCGCACCCCGGAGGGCTTCCGCTTCGACGTCAAGGCCTTCTCGCTGCTGACCGGCCACCCCACGCGCGTCGAGGCGCTCCCCGCCGACCTGCGCGGGGCGGACCCCGGCGCGCTGCGGCGCGGGCGGACGGGCGAGGCGCTGCTGGACGAGGTGTGGGGACGGTTCGCCGAGGCGGTGGAGCCACTGCGGAAGGCCGGGCGGCTGGGCACCGTGCTGTTCCAGTTCCCGCCGTGGTTCGCACCCGGCGGCCCCGCCGAGGAGACCCTCGAAGCCTGCGCCCGGCGCACGGAGGGCTGGCCGATCGCCGTGGAGTTCCGGCACCCGGGGTGGTGGCAGGCCGAACGCGCCGACGCCACCTGCGCGCTGCTGACCGCCCTCGGCGCGACGGCCGTCGGCACCGACATGGCGCAGGGCCTGCCCGGCTCACTGCCGCCCGTGCTGCCGGTCACCCGGTCCGGCCTCGCCGTCGTCCGGTTCCACGGGCGCAGCCGCGCCTGGGGGAGGGGCAGCAAGGAGGACCGGTTCCGGTACGACTACTCCGCCGCCGAACTGGCCGCCTGGGCGCCCCGCCTGCGGCGCGCCGCCCGGCAGGCGGACGAGCTGCACGTGCTGTTCAACAACTGCTGCGCGGACGCCGCCGTACGCGCCGCCGAGACGATGGGCGGGCTGCTCACCGGGCCGCGTCGCTGATCCCCAGCCGCAGGTGCTCCACGTGGTACACGGCCTGGTCCAGCAGCTCGGCGACGTGGTGGTCGTGCAGCGCGTACACCACCGACCGGCCGCGGCGCTCTCCCACCACGAGGCCCAGGTTGCGCAGCAGCCGCAGCTGGTGGGAGCAGGCCGACTGCTCCATGCCGACCTCGGCCGCCAACTCGGTGGCGGGCAGCGGTCCTTCGCGCAGCCGGGCCAGGATCAGCAGCCGGGAGGGCGTGGACAGGGCCTGGAGCGTGGTGGCGACCTTCGCGACGTTCTCCGCGTCCAGGCGCACCCGTGCGGCGGCGTCCTGCGCGGCGGTGACGGCTCCATGACCCATGCG
Source organism: Streptomyces hamibioticus (assembly GCF_047946815.1). Lineage (NCBI taxonomy): Bacteria > Bacillati > Actinomycetota > Actinomycetes > Kitasatosporales > Streptomycetaceae > Streptomyces > Streptomyces hamibioticus. The sequence goes on along the minus strand of NZ_JBKKQY010000001.1, from coordinate 1,340,438 downwards.
CTCATCTTACGCACGCCCCCTGCGCACATGAACGAGTGAACGAATGAACGGATGAACGGGTCTTCATCTATTCCTGTATGGTGCTGCGCGTGTCCACAACGCTCGCTCCCACTCCCGTCCCGTCGTCCGCCCGCCCGGCGCCCCGCCGCCGCACCCGCGTCCTCGCCCTGCCCGAGGCCCGCTGGGCGCTCGTCTCGCTGATCGCCTTCCTGCTCGGCCTCGCCCTCGACCTCACCGGCTCCACCGCCTGGGCGTACGGCCCGCTCTACGCCGTCGCCTACCTCGCCGGCGGCTGGGAACCGGCGCTGGAAGGCCTGCGGGCGCTGCGCGAAAAGACCCTGGACGTCGACCTGCTGATGATCGTCGCCGCCCTCGGCGCGGCGGCCATCGGGCAGGTCCTCGACGGCGCCCTGCTGATCGTCATCTTCGCCACCTCCGGCGCCCTGGAGGCCCTGGCCACTGCCCGCACCGCCGACTCCGTGCGCGGCCTGCTCGACCTCGCCCCCACCACGGCCACCCGCCTGACCGAGGACGGCCGCGAGGAGACCGTCCCCACCGCCGAACTGCGCGTCGGTGACCTCGTGCTGGTCCGGCCGGGGGAGCGGATCGGCGCCGACGGCACCGTGGCCGACGGCACCAGCGAGGCCGACCAGGCCACCATCACCGGCGAGTCCCTCCCCGTCCTCAAGCAGCCCGGCGACGACGTGTTCGCCGGCACCCTCAACGGCACCGGCGCGCTGCGCGTCCGCGTCGGGCGCGACGCCGCCGACTCGGTGATCGCCCGCATCGTCACCCTGGTCGAGGAGGCCTCCCGCACCAAGGCCCCGACCCAGCTGTTCATCGAGAAGATCGAGCAGCGCTACGCGGTCGGCGTGGTCGTCGCCACCCTCGCCGTCTTCGGCATCCCGCTCGCCTTCGGCGCCGACCTCGCCGACGCCCTGCTGCGCGCCATGACCTTCATGATCGTCGCCTCGCCGTGCGCGGTCGTCCTCGCCACCATGCCGCCGCTGTTGTCGGCCATCGCCAACGCCGGCCGGCACGGCGTCCTGGTGAAGTCGGCGGTCGCCATGGAACGACTCGGCGAGATCGACACCACCGCCCTGGACAAGACCGGCACCCTCACCGAGGGCACCCCGGAGGTCACGGCCGTACGCCCGCTGCCGGGCTCCGGCCTCGACGAGGACGCCCTGCTGGCGCTGGCCGCCGCCGCCGAGCACCCCAGCGAGCACCCGCTGGCCCGCGCCGTCGTCGCCGCCGCCCGCGCCCGGGGGCTTCGAACCGCCGAGGCCCGGGACTTCGCGGCGATCCCCGGGCAGGGCGTGACCGCGGTCGTCGGCGACCACGAGGTGCGGGTCGGCCGCGCTCAGGCCCCCGAGGGCGACGAGACGACCGTCGAGGTGCTCCGCGACGGCGTCCCCGTCGGCACCCTCGCCCTCACCGACCGCCTCCGCGTCGACGCCGCCGGGGCCACCGCCGCGCTCACCGCCCTGACCGGCACCGCCCCCGCCCTCCTCACCGGCGACAACGCCCGCGCCGCCGCCCGCGTCGCCGACGCCACCGGCATCACCGACGTCCGCGCCGACCTGCTGCCCGAGGGCAAGGTCAGCGCCGTACGGGAACTGGAGCGCGCCAGCCGCAAGGTGCTCTTCGTCGGCGACGGCGTCAACGACGCCCCGGCGCTCGCCGCCGCGCACGCCGGCATCGCCATGGGACGGGCCGGCTCCGACCTGGCGCTGGAGACGGCGGACGCGGTCGTGGTCCGCGACGAGCTGACGGCCGTACCGGCGGTCGTACGGCTGTCCCGGCGCGCCCGCCGGCTGGTGGTGCAGAACCTGGTCATCGCGGGCACCTGCATCACCGTCCTGGTCCTGTGGGACCTCATCGGGCACCTGCCGCTGCCGCTCGGCGTCGCCGGGCACGAGGGTTCCACCGTGCTGGTCGGCCTCAACGGCCTGCGGCTGCTGCGGGAGAAGGCCTGGCGGTCCGGCGAGGCCCAGGAAGCGCGAGGTTGACGTCGGATTCTCGCCAGCCCCGGCGGGGCCACAGGCCCATGCTGGACGCATGCAGAAGGGGATGCACACCGACACCGAGCGCTGCGTCCGCGCGGTGCGGTCCAAGGACGCGCGGTTCGACGGCTGGTTCTTCACCGCCGTCCTGACCACCGGCATCTACTGCCGGCCCAGCTGCCCCGTGGTGCCGCCGAAGCCGGAGAACATGACGTTCCACCCGAGCGCGGCGGCCTGCCAGCAGGCCGGGTTCCGGGCCTGCAAGCGGTGCCGGCCCGACACCACCCCAGGCTCCCCGGAGTGGAACGGGCGCGCCGACCTCACCGCCCGCGCCATGCGGCTGATCGCCGACGGCGTGGTGGACCGCGACGGAGTGCCCGGCCTCGCCGCCCGGCTCGGCTACAGCACCCGGCAGATCGAACGCCGGCTGCTCGCCGAGCTGGGCGCGGGCCCTCTCGCGCTCGCCCGCGCCCAGCGCGCCCAGACCGCCCGCCTGCTCATCGAGACGACCCCGCTGCCGATGGCCGAGATCGCCTTCGCCGCGGGCTTCTCCTCCATCCGCACCTTCAACGACACCGTGCGCGAGGTCTACGCCCTTTCCCCGACCGACCTGCGCGACCGGCGCCCCCGCACCGCCGCGCGCACCCCGGGCGCCCTCCCCTGCGCCTGCCGTTCCGCGCCCCCCTCAACCCCGACAACCTCTTCGGCCACCTCGCCGCCACAGCCGTACCCGGCGTGGAGGAATGGCTCCCCCACTGCCTTGACGGCGTGGGCGGTGCCCCCACCGGCACCTACCGGCGCACCCTCAGACTGCCGTACGGCCACGGCCTCGTCGCGCTCACCCCGAAGCCCGACCACATCGCCTGCCGGCTGACCCTCACCGATCTGCGGGACCTGCCGGTCGCCACCAGCCGCTGCCGCCGGATGCTCGACCTGGACGCCGACCCGGTCGCGATCGACGCACAACTGCGCACCGATCCGCTCCTCGCGCCCCTGGTCGACAAGGCCCCCGGCCGCCGGGTGCCAGGCACGGTCGACGCGGCGGAGTTCGCCGTCCGGGCGGTGCTCGGCCAGCAGGTCTCCACGGCCGCCGCCCGCACCCACGCCGCCCGCCTGGTCACCGCGCACGGCGAACCGGTGGACGACCCCGAGGGTGGCCTCACCCACCTCTTCCCCTCGACCCGGGCACTGGCGGAGGTGGACCCGGAGACCCTGGCCATGCCGCGCAGCCGCCGCACGACCTTCACCACCCTCGTCCGCCACCTCGCCGACGGCTCCCTCCACCTCGGCGTCGAGAGCGACTGGGCCGAGACCCGCGAACGCCTCCTCGCCCTGCCCGGCTTCGGCCCCTGGACGGCCGACGTCATCGCCATGCGCGCCCTCGGCGACCCCGACGCCTTCCTCCCCACCGACCTCGGCATCCGCCGCGCCGCCCAGGACCTGGGCCTGCCGTCCACCTTGACGGCGCTCACCGCCCGCGCGGCCACCTGGCGGCCCTGGCGGGCGTACGCCGTCCAGTACCTGTGGGCGACCGACAGCCACCCGATCAACTTCCTGCCCGTGTGAGGTAAGCAGATGAAGCAGCACACCGTCATCGACAGCCCCTACGGCTTTCTGACCCTCATCGCCGACGACGGTGTCCTGCGCGGCCTGTACTGGACGCCCCGACCGGTAGGGGCAGGCCTTGGCGGCGTCCGGGGCGCCTTCTGACCTGCCCCGTGCGTTGACGCATCGCCCGGAGCCTCACACAGAACCGGCCTTGCCCCCTACTCTTGCAGTGACGAAGCTGCTAGGAGGGGCAAGGCCGTGATGTCTACCGATGTTACCCCCGACCCGTACGCCGACCCACTGAAGTTCGGACAGCGCGTACAGATTCTTCGCGAACGCCGCGGCATGACGCAGGCGCAGCTCGCCGACCTGGTGGGCATCTCGCCGCACACTCTTCGAAAGATCGAGAACGGGCAGCAGAAGCCGCCCGGCCTGGAGATGGTGCTGCGGATCGCGGAGGCGCTGAGGGTTCGCGATTTGGCTGACCTGACCGGTCGGCCCGACGCTCACGTGGACCTGTTCGTCGGTCCCGGGCACCCGCGCCTGGCGGCCGTAAAGGCTGCCATCGACAGCTTCCCGCTGGCCTCCGACCAGGAGCCGCCCCCTGTGGCGCATCTGGAAGCCCGGCTGCACGCCGCCTGGAAGGCCAGGCACGCTGCGAAGAACCACAGGGAAGCGATCGGCAGGCTGCTGCCGGACCTCATCCGGGACGCCGTGGCTCTCGTCCGCCACGTGGACAGCGCCGTTGACCGCCGAGCCGCGCAGGCCCTGCTCGCACAGGCGTACAGCCTCAGCCAGTTCTTCATCGCCTACCAGCCCGACAGCTCCCTGCTGTGGCGCGTCGCCGAGCGCGGCATGATCGCGGCCCAGGAGAGCGGGGACCCGCACGCCATCGGAGTGGCCGCGTGGTTGCTGGCTCAGGCGCACCGGGACTCCGGTCCGAGGCACTTCGATGCGGCCGACGCGGTCAACCGTGAAGCGGTCCGGTTCCTCCAGCCGCTGCTGCCCGACGCCTCGGATGACGTCCTGGCGATCGCGGGAGCGCTGGAATTCGAGCTGGGCTACACAGCCGCCCGGCGCCGCGAGACCGGCACCGCATGGCGGCACTGGGACACGGCCAACGACATGGCCGCGCGGCTGCCGGCCGACTACTACCACCCGGTCACCAGCTTCTCTCAGGCCGTCATGGGCGCCCACGCGGTCACGATCGCTGTAGAACTGCACCAGGGTGGGGAGTCGGTACGGCAGGCGGCACGCGCCGACCGGTCGACGATTCAGTCCCGCCCGCGGCGGGCCCGGCACCGCATTGAGGAGGCGCGCGGCTACCAACTGGACAACCAGCCGGATACTGCCGTGGCGTCCCTCCAGAAGGCGTTCGAAGCAGCGCCGGAAACGATCCGGTACAACGGCTACGCGAAGGCGATCCTGTTGGAGGAGATCGAGTCAACTCAGGCCGCGCGGCGGCGTCGTGCCGCTGACCTTGCCATGAAGATCGGCATGCTCGCTGCCTGAGCGTAGCGACCGGATTACGGTCGGCGGTCGGGTGCAGGCGCTCCTACGGTCGAAGCATCAGGCCCCGACGAGGTGGTGAGACCTCGCCGGGGTTGCCAACGCTGTCGAGGAGCGTCGACACCATGAACGCTACAGCCCGCGGAAAGCGCGGCGCCAGGATGACCATTCACGTCTACCGGGTCGACCGGGACGGCAAGGTCACCGAGGACCAGGGCACCGTTTCCGTGACGGACCTCAAGGGCCCGCCGCCGTCCAACCACATTTACCCGCCGTGCAAGTGCCCGCTGTGCCGAGCCGATAAGGCGGCGGCCCGGTGAACGCCATCGAGCAGAGCAGCGACACCGCACCCATCGACCTGGATGTCATGCGGCAGGCCGTGCGTCGGCTGCTGGAACCCGGCCCTGCCGCGGTTCCGGCCGACGATGAACTCGTGCTGCTCACCGAGCAGCTGCGCGGCCATGTCCAGCTGATCATCCCCGTGATTGAGCGGATCGCCGGGAAGCAGCCGAAGGACAGCGTGCCCCGCTACTGCACGCTCGCCTGCGTCGGCGAGGCCCGCCGCAGGCTGAGCGCGCAGCCCAGTCCCCGCTACGGCGGCGCCCTCGGCTACGCCCGGCGCCTGGCCCGCGTCCTGAGCGCCCTGTGCGAGCACCACGAGAAGCTGGCCGGCGAGCTGCCGTGACCGGGCTCGTGTGCGGCTACTGCGACGAGCCGATCTTGGACCCGGACGACGCGGTCCTGGTCGCTCACGAGCCGGGCAACAGCGGCGCCGGCTGGGACACCTGGGCGCACCGGGCGCACGCCGACCTGGTCGAGCCCGACCCCGTGGCGACCCGCATCCTGGCACGCGTGCTGCTCGCGCAGGCCTTCCAGGGCGGCTGACCGCCCCGCTGTGCCTCGGCGCACAAGGGGCCCCATGACGACCGCAGGGTCAGGGTCGCATCCCCCCCACACACACGCCCGTCCCGCTGCCGGAAGGCAAGCCGGCGGCGGGACGGGTCCCGAAACCCCGCACCAGGCCCCGAACTCCGGACTGGTCGAGCCCTGGGGCGGGCTGTATATCCCTCACCACTCCGACAAGGGAGAGACATGTTCGTCCATTCTGACCGTGTGCCCACCGGACCGGCTGTCCCCCAGGGGACCGTCGCGCCGCGCCCGTGGGGTCTGGATCGCATGGCGCCGTACCCCACGACGGCCCCTGCGTACGCCCGGACCGAGCTGGACCGGGCCACGCAGACGGCGGTGTTCCTCGACGCCTCCGGGCAGGTCGTGGAAGTGCCGGGCCACGGCACCAGCACGGGCACGTCCCCGTCGACGGGAACCAGCCCGGACGGCAATGGCTCCACGCAGGACAGCGACACCGGGAGTGACAGCGACCAGTGAGTGACCCGCGTCCGGTGTTGGTCGTCACCAGCCTGCACGACCCCACTGCCGACGTGGTGATCAGTGAGCTGCACGGTCGGGATGTCCCGGTCGTGCGGCTCGACTCCGGGGACTTCCCCGCATCACTGTCGGTGGAGGCAGAGATCACCCCGAGCGGCTTACAGGGCCGCCTCCGTACTCCGTCCCGCACCGCCGACCTGGTCGGCATCCGAGCCCTGTATTACCGGCGGCCGACCGGGTTCGCGTTCCCGTACCTCGATGAGCAGGACGCCCGGTTCGCCATCACCCAGGCCCGCTACGGCCTCGGTGGCGTGCTCGCCTCGCTGCCCGGCTGCCTGTACGTCAACCACCCGCACCGCATCGGGGACGCGGAATTCAAGCCCTCCGGGCTGGCCGCTGCGGTGAGCGCCGGCTTCTTGGTCCCGCGCACGCTCATCACGTCCAGCCCTGATGCGGCGCGGGCTTTCACCAAGCAGCACGGCCCCGTCGTCTACAAGCCCCTGCACAACCCGGTGTACCGGGTTGACGGTGTCTCGTCGGTCGTGAAGGTTGCCGAGGTGGCTGTCGAGGACATCGACGACAGGGTGGCGGGCACCGCGCACCTGTTCCAGCAGCGCATCGACAAGACGGCGGACGTGCGCGTGACTGTCATCGGCACACAGACGTTTTGCGTCCGCATCGACTCCGGCCTCCTTGACTGGCGCACCGACTACAGCGCGCTGGCCTACACACCCATGGAGGTGCCGCCCGGCCTTGAGGCCGCACTCCACCGCTACCTGGACCACTTCGGGCTGGTCTTCGGAGCTTTTGACTTCGCAATCGACCGCGAGGGCCGATGGTGGTTCCTGGAGTGCAATCCGTCCGGCCAGTGGTACTGGCTGGAGCCCGAGACCGGCCTGCCGTTGCTCGCGGCCGTGGCTGATGTCCTGGAAAGGAAGACCTGCTGATGGCCGTCATGGACTCCGCCGCGCTGCGCCGGGCGCTGGCCGGCCGGCTCGCTGAGGCCGGCGCCCTGCGCACCGACCCGTGGCGGCGGGCCGTCGAAGCGGTGCCCCGTCACCCGTTCCTGCGTGACGGCTTCTTCGAGCGCGCCGGGGACGCCTGGCGATCGGTACCGGTCGACACCGACGGCTGGCTGGAGCGCTGCTACGCGGACGAGTCGCTGGTCACCCAGATCGCCGGGACCATCTGTCCCGGTGACATCCGCGGCGAGATCCTGCGCGAGCCCACCTCCTCCAGCACGCTGCCGAGCCTGGTCGTGCGGATGCTCGAGGACCTCCAGGTCGAGGACGGCAACCGGGTGCTGGAGATCGGCACCGGTACCGGGTATTCCACCGGGCTGCTGTGCCACCGCCTGGGGGACGACCTGGTGGCGTCGGTGGAGGTGGACGCGGACGTGTCCCGCCGGGCCGGCGCCGGCTTGAGTGCGTGCGGCTACTTCCCGGAACTGGTCGTCGGTGACGGACTGGCCGGGCACAAGGACGGCGCCCCCTATGACCGGCTGGTCGCCACCTGCGGCGTGCTGGAACTGCCGCACACGTGGATCGAGCAGACCAGGCCGGGCGGCATCATCCTCGCGACCCTTGGCGGCTGGATGCATGCCTCGGAGCTGGCTCGGCTCGCCGTCGGCGACGACGGGGTGGCCCACGGACAGCTGCTCACGGGACACATCTCCTTCATGCTCGCCCGGCCGCAGTGGCCGCTGCCGCTGGGCATGCTGCCCGACATGGAGTCCGGGAAAGAGCGGACCACCCAGGTGGGCGCCGATGTCCTGGACGACTGGGACGCCCGGTTCGTCGCGCAGCTGGCGGCGCCGCGCGCGCAGCGCCTCAGCCTGACGTTCGCCGACACCACGCAGCACGTCCTGGTCGACGTGGAGGCTGGCGCCTGGGCAGCCCTGACTCAGGACGGTGAGCACTGGGTCGTCCGGCAGGGCGGGGTCGTGCAGTTGTGGGACGCCATCGAGGACCACCTGCTGCGCTGGCGGGCGGACGGCTCCCCGACGCTGGACCGTTTCCAGGTCATCGTCTCGCCTGAGGGGCAGAGGGTGACCTGGCAGAAGGTCTGACGACGCCGATCCTGGCCGGCCCCGCCTGTCCGTTTCCCCCGTGGCGGATGGGCGGGGCCTCGGCGTGCCCGGGGTCAGTCGTTGACGAGGGCGGAGACGCGCGTTGAGGACGGCGGCGATCCGGAGCAGCTCGCCGGGGAGCTGTCGGACTTCACGCTCGAACTGCGCCTGACGGGCACGCCCTACCAGCGCACCGTCTGGGACGCGCTGCGCACCGTCCCGTACGGCGAGACCCGCACCTACGGCCAACTCGCCGACGCTCTCGGCAACCCGGCCGCCTCCCGCGCCGTCGGCCTCGCCAACGGCCGCAACCCGGTCGGCATCATCGTCCCCTGCCACCGCGTCATCGGCGCGGGCGGTGGCCTGACCGGCTACGGCGGCGGCCTGCACCGCAAACGCCGCCTGCTGGACTTCGAGCGGGGAACGGCCCTGTTCTAGCCGGCGAGGGTGCGCAGCAGCTCCGGGAGCGCGGTGCCGATCGGCTCCCGGATCACCTCGTCGGCCAGGTCGTCGTACGGCGTCGGCTCGGCGTTGACGATGACCAGCCGGGCCCCGTGGTCGGCGGCCACACCGGCCAGCCCGGCGGCGGGCTGCACCTGGAGGCTGGTGCCGACGGCGACGAACACCTGGCAGGCCTTGGTGATGGCGACCGCCTCGCCGAGCACCACCGGATCGAGCCGCTCGCCGAACATCACCGTCGCCGACTTCAGGATGCCGCCGCACTCCAGACAGGGCGGGTCGTCCTCACCGGCCTCGACGCGGGCGAGGGCGTCCTCCATCGGGCCGCGGGCGTGGCACCCGGTGCACACGTAACTGCGCGCGCTGCCGTGCAGTTCCAGCACCTTCCGGGCGGGCATCCCGGCCAGCTGGTGCAGCCCGTCCACGTTCTGCGTGATGACCCGCACCGGCACCCCGGCCCGCTCCAGCTCGGCCACCGCCCGGTGCGCGCCGTTGGGTTCGGCCGCCAGGGTCCGGTTCTTCCGTCGCATCTGCCAGGACCGGCGCCGGATCTCCGGATCGCCCATGTAGTACTCGTACGTCACGAGTTTCTCGGCCTCCGGGTCGCGCCGCCACAGGCCGTTCGGCCCGCGGTAGTCGGGGATGCCGGAGTCGGTGGAGATGCCGGCGCCGCTGAGGAGCGCGACCAGTGGCTTGCTCATGGTCCCGAGGGTAGGGCGGTCCCGGCCGGGACGGCGAACAGATAATCGGTCCCGAGGCGGCCCGCGGCGGTGCGCGGGGTGCTAACGTCCCGGCATGGCAAAGGTCACCGTCTCCCTGGACGCCGAGCTCGTGGTGGAAGCCATGGTGCTCGCCGGCGTCGGCTCCCCGCAGGACGCCGTGGAGCTCGTGCTCCGCGACTACATCCAGCGCGGGCACCGCACCGAGGCCAGGATGGCCGAGCGGGACGAGGCGCTGCACGCCGTCGAGGACAAGCCCCAGGAGACTCAGGCCTGACCGGCCATGTCAGCCGACCGGGCGGCCGTTCTCCAGCTCCACCGCACCCCGGCCGTCGGCGAGCACGTCTAGCCCCGCCAGGACCCGGCCGAGAAGCGCGTCCAGCAGATGGCCGTCCAGCTCCTCGCGCGGCACCAGCCGCCAGGACAGCAGCTCCTCCTCCTGGAGCCGGATCGCCTTGAGGTCCTCCTCGCCGAGGACCCCGCCGTCGTAGAGGTACGCCACGATCGGCGGCCGGCCCGGTCCCTGCGCCCAGTCCACCGCCAGCAGCCGGCCCGGCTCGACGTCGATGCCGATCTCCTCGGCCGTCTCCCGCCGCGCCCCCTGCCGCGGGGTCTCACCGGCGTCGGACTCGACCGTGCCGCCGGGCAGGGTCCAGCCCTCCCGGTAGTTGGGCTCGACGAGCAGCACCCGGCCCTCGGCGTCCCGCAGCAGCGTGGCGGCACCGCACAGGACCCGCGGCAGACCGGCGATGTACGTGGCGTAGTCAGGTGACGTGGTCATCCCGGAAGCGTATCCAGGCCGGACCCGGTCGATTCCCGGCCTCCGGCCTCCGCCAGCCGCAGCGTCCGCTCGGCCAGCTCACTGATGCGTACGCCGTCGAACCCGAAGACCGCGCTGCGCACCGTGTCCCGCAGCGGCCGCACCCACTGCGCCGGGATGGCGGCCGCACCGCACAGCACCCCGGCCACCGAGCCCGCCGTCGCGCCGTTGGAGTCGGTGTCCAGACCGCCGCGCACGGTGAGCGCGATGGTGCGGGTGAAGTCGCCGTCGCCGTACAGCAGCCCGGCGGTCAGCACGGCGGCGTTCGGGACGGTGTGGATCCAGCCCGGCCCGGCGGTCTCCTCCTCGACGGTGGCGAGGGTGTGCTCCCAGGCCAGCCCCGCATCGTGCAGGGAGACCACCCGGCGTACGGTCCGGGCGAGCCGGCTGCTCGCGGGGATGACGGTGAACGCCGCCTCCAGGGCGTGCCGCACGGTCGGGGCCGTGAACGCGGCCGAGATCAGCGCCGCCGCCCACATGGCGCCGTAGACGCCGTTGCCGGTGTGCGACAGGACCGCGTCCCGGCGGGCCAGCAGCGCGGCGCGGCGCGGGGCGCCGGGGTTGGTCCAGCCGTGGATGTCGGCGCGGATGAGGGCGCCGATCCACTCCTGGTAGGGGTTGTCGTAGGTGGCGGTCAGCGGCGGCTTGAGCCCGTTGGCCAGGTTCCGGTACGCCGCCCGCTCCGCGGTGAAGGTCTGCAGGTACGGCAGCCGCAGCAGCCACAGGTCGCCGACCTGCTCGGTGGTGAACCCGAAACCGTGGGTCTCCAGCAGGTGGAGGCCGAGGACGGCGTAGTCGACGTCGTCGTCGCGGCAGCTGCCGTCGATCCGGCCGCGGACGCACTCCCGCCACTCGGGCCGCAGCAGCGCGGCGTCGCCGTCGGCGGGGGTGAGCGGCTCGGGCAGGTAGTCGGTCAGCGGCAGCGCGTCGGCCCGCCGCAGGTAGCGGTCGATGCGGTCGCGGGTCCACACCTCGCCCTGCTCGACCGGCTTGCCGAGCATGTTGCCGGCGATCCGGCCCAGCCAGCCGCCGTGGATGCGGTCGGGGAGTCCGGGGGCGGCGATGCCTTCAGGGGTCATGTCTGCGGTGTACCCACTCCGCAGCGGCCCCCGGGCCGGTCCAGGGACCGGGCAGGGCATGACGACGGGGCCGGTGTGAGGTTAAGGTCGCAGCGGCGCGACTGCCTTGACGTGCGCAAGGCTCGAAGAGCAAGGGGATAGCAAGGTGGCTGACGCTGCAGTGGACGGGGCCCGTCGGGTGCTCGTCGCCGCGGACAAGTTCAAGGGGTCGCTGACGGCCGTCGAGGTCGCCGAGCGGGTGACGGCCGGGCTGCGCCGGGTCGTGCCGGACGTCGCCGTGGAGGCGCTGCCGGTGGCCGACGGCGGCGACGGCACCGTGGCCGCGGCGGTCGCGGCCGGGTTCGAGCACCGGGAGCTGCGGGTCGTCGGGCCCGTCGGCGACGAGGTGACGGCGGCGTACGCGCTGCGCGGCGACACCGCGGTCGTGGAGATGGCGGAGGCGAGCGGGCTGCAGCGGCTGCCCGAGGGCGTCCTCGCGCCGCTGACGGCCTCCACATACGGCTCCGGCGAGCTGCTGCGGGCCGCGCTGGACGCCGGGGCGCGGACGATCGTGTTCGGCGTCGGCGGCAGCGCGACCACGGACGGCGGTGCCGGGATGCTGGCCGCCCTGGGTGCGCGGTTCCTGGACGGCGGGGGGAAGCCGGTGTCGCCGGGTGGCGGGGGGCTCGCCGAGCTGGCGACGGCCGACCTGTCCGGTCTGGACCCGAGGCTCTCCGAGGTCGAGTTCGTGCTCGCCAGCGATGTCGACAATCCGCTGACCGGGCCGAAGGGCGCCCCTGCGGTCTACGGGCCGCAGAAGGGGGCCTCGCCGGAGGACGTGCGGACGCTGGACGCGGCCCTCGCGCACTTCGCGAAGGTGCTGGAGGGGGTCGTGGGCCCGAAGGCCGCCGAGTACGCCGCGTCGCCGGGGGCCGGCGCCGCGGGTGGCATCGGCTACGGCGCGCTGCTGCTGGGGGCGCGGTTCCGGCCCGGGATCGAGGTCATGCTGGATGTGCTGGGGTTCGCGCCGGCGCTGGAGCGGGCCGATCTGGTGATCACCGGTGAGGGGTCGCTCGACGAGCAGACCCTGCACGGCAAGGCGCCGGCGGGTGTGGCGGCGGCGGCGCGGGCGGCGGGCAAGGAGGTCGTCGCGGTGTGCGGGCGGCTGGCGCTGCCGGCGGAGGTGCTGGGGCGGGCCGGGATCCGCCGTGCGTATCCGCTGACGGAGGTCGAGCCGGACGTGGCGCGCTGCATCGCGGAGGCGGGGCCGATTCTGGAGCAGGTGGCGGAGAACATCGCCCGGGACTTCCTGGCGCCCTGACCCGAACACCGTTTCTCGCCCCCGCCGCCCCTACCCGTCCCATCCCCGGGGGGCCTGCGGCCCCCAGACCCCCGCATCGGCCCTGAGCGGGCCTCGTCCTCGAACGCCGGACGGGCTGGGGTGCGCCTCTCGGCACCCGGAGGGGCTGCTCGGCCGACCCGAGCAGGCCTGCGGCCCCCAGACCCCCGCATCCGCCTTGAGCGGGCCTCGTCCTCGAACGCCGGACGGGCTGGGGTGCGCCCTCCCGGGCCCTGGGGGCTGCTCGGCCGACCGAGCCGGGCGGGGGTGGGTATGGGCCCGGCGTCGGCTTGGGCGGACGGGGCTTGGCATGCGGGGGGACCGGATCGGCCTGGGAGCCTGTTCGAACTGGCCGAGTCGGGCGGTGGGTGGGCATAGGTCCGGGGGTCTGGGGGCGGAGCCCCAGGGACGGACGGTGCGGCGCCGCCAAGTGGGAGGGACGGTGCGGCGCCGCCAAGCGCGCAAGCGAAGGGCCCCGGACCAACCCGGTCCGGGGCCCCTCAACGCGTCGCTACGGCAACTGCGCCGCCCGCGCCTCCCGCCGATTGTCACGAAAGTTGTTCACCCGCCGTGCCGTCGCGAACAGCGGAATCACCGCGCCCATCACCAGCTGCAGCGCACAGCCCGTCTGGAGCAGCAGCTGCCCGCTCGGCGCGTCGAAGGCCCACGCCGCCAGCAGGCCCATCGACAGGACGATCCAGGACAGCATCGCCACCGCCAGCCGGCCTCGCGGCTTCGGGTACTCCACCCGGCTCACCATCAGCCAGGCCGTCCCGAGGATCGCCAGCAGCGTCGCCACGAAGGGCAGCTCCAGCAGCACGATGGAGACCACCGTCAGCGCGCCGAACGGCGACGGCATGCCCTGGAACGTGCCGTCCTTCACCGTGACGCACGAGAATCTCGCAAGCCTCAGCACCACCGCCAGCAGGACGACGATCGCACCGACCGCCGCCACTCGCTGATACGCGTCGTCCGCGACCATGCCGTAGACCAGGACGAAGTACGCCGGCGCCAGCCCGAAGCTGATCAGGTCGGACAGGTTGTCCAGCTCCGCGCCCATCGGCGAGCTGCGCAGCTTGCGGGCCACCAGACCGTCGAACAGGTCGAAGATCGCCGCGCACAGCATCAGGATGACCGCCGTGGCCGCGCTGTGCCGGGCCATGCCCGACTCCTCGCTGCCCGTGAGGTGCGGGATGAGGATGCCGGTGGTGGTGAAGTACACCGCCATGAAGCCGCAGGTCGCGTTGCCGAGGGTGAGCGTGTCCGCTATCGACAGGCGCAGCGACAGCGGCATCTCCTCCGCTTCGTCGACCTCGTCGGCCTCCGGCACCCAGCCGGCCTTGGTGTCAGGGTCAATCACGGTCAATGCGAGTCACCCCAGCCACGGTCTTCTGACCGACCTCGACCGCGACCTCCACGCCCTCGGGCAGGTAGAGGTCGACGCGTGAGCCGAAGCGGATCAGACCGATACGGTCGCCCTGCTCGACCTTGGTGCCCTGGGGCACGTACGGGACGATGCGGCGGGCCACCGCGCCGGCGATCTGGATCATCTCGATGTCGCCGAGCTCGGTGTCGAAGTGCCAGACGACCCGCTCGTTGTTCTCGCTCTCCTTGTTGAAAGCGGGAACGAAGCCGCCGGGCACGTGCTCGACCGACGTCACGGTGCCGGACAGCGGGGCGCGGTTGACGTGGACGTTCAGCGGGCTCATGAAGATGGCGACGCGGGTCCGGCCGTCCTTCCACGGCATGATGCTCTGCACCACTCCGTCGGCGGGCGAGATGACCCGGCCCTGCGCGATCTCGCGCTCGGGGTCGCGGAAGAACCACAGCATGCCCGCCGCGAGCGCGGTGGCGGGAACGGCGACGGCCTTGGCGGCACCCGAGCGGCGGGCGCGGGCCAGGCTGACGGCTGCGGTGGCGACGGTCGGCAGGAGCCACGGCGATGCTCCGCGCGCGAGGCGTACGCCGGCGAGGCTGTCGCGAGGTGCAGAGGTTTGGCTGTGGGGCATGGATGACCTTCGTAGCGGATCAGGCCGCGCTTCGACGGGGGACGGCGGCTTTCCGGCGATCGTAGCGGCTCGGGGCGGCAACTGGGTAAGCCAGGAAGCCGAGTCGGCGGCCGAAGAGTGCCTACGGGGTGTGATCTTCTTCTCCAAGAAAACACCCCGTATCCGGACATCTAGCCCTGGAATCGATACTCTTCGAGCAACCTGCGGCCGATGATCATTTTCTGGATCTCGGCGGTGCCTTCACCGATCAGGAGCATCGGCGCCTCCCGGTAGAGACGCTCGATCTCGTACTCCTTGGAGAAGCCGTAGCCGCCGTGGATCCGGAAGGCGTCCTCCACGACCTCTTTGCAGTACTCGGAGGCGAGGTACTTTGCCATCCCCGCTTCCAGGTCGTTTCGTTCGCCGGAGTCCTTTTTGCGTGCCGCATTCACCATCATCGCATGAGCGGCCTCCACCTTGGTAGCCATCTCCGCCAGCTTGAACTGGATGGCCTGGTGCTGGGCGATCGCCTTGCCGAAAGTGTGACGCTGCTGGGCGTACTGGACACCCAGCTCGAAGGCACGCTGAGCGACGCCGCAGCCACGCGCCGCCACATTGACGCGGCCGACCTCCACGCCGTCCATCATTTGGTAAAAACCTCGGCCGGTGGCGCCGCCGAGCACCCGATCAGCCGGAATGCGCAGTCCGTCCATGATGAGCTCGGTGGTGTCGACGCCCTTGTAGCCCATCTTGTCGATCTTCCCGGGGATGGTGAGACCGGGCCGGACCTCACCGAAGCCGGGCTCCTTCTCCACCAGGAAGGTCGTCATCGACTTGTGCGGTGCCGTGCCCTCCGGGTGACCCTCGTCACTTCGCACCAGGACGGCCACGAGCGACGACGTGCCGCCGTTCGTCAGCCACATCTTCTGGCCGGTCAGGACGTACTCGTCGCCGTCCTTCACCGCCTTGGACGTGATGGCCGACACGTCCGAGCCGAGCGCCGGCTCCGACATCGAGAAGGCGCCCCGGATGTCACCGGCGGCCATCCTCGGCAGGAAGTGGTCCTTCTGCTCCTGCGTGCCGTGCTGCTTGAGCATGTACGCCACGATGAAGTGCGTGTTGATGATGCCGGACACCGACATCCAGCCCCGGGCGATCTCCTCCACGCACAGCGCGTACGTCAGCAGCGACTCGCCCAGGCCCCCGTACTCCTCGGGGATCATCAGGCCGAACAGGCCCAGCTCCTTGAGGCCGTCCACGATCTGCTGCGGGTACTCGTCGCGGTGCTCCAGCTCCGTCGCGACCGGGATGATCTCCTTGTCCACGAAGTCGCGGACGGTGGAGAGGATCTCCTGCTGGACGTCCGTGAGGCCGTGGGTCTGGGCGAGGCGGGCCATGGTTACTTCTCCTGCTCCTTGAGCTGGGGGCGGCCCGGCTGCTCGCCGCCGCGCTCCTTGATGTACGTCTCGGTGGGCACCATCACCTTGCGGCGGAAGACGCAGACCAGCGTGCCGTCCTGCTTGTAGCCCTTGGTCTCCACGTGCACGATGCCGCGGTCGTTCTTCGACTTCGACGGCCACTTGTCGAGCACGGTGGTCTGGCCGTAGACCGTGTCGCCGTGGAACGTCGGCGCCACGTGCTTGAGCGACTCGATCTCCAGGTTGGCGATCGCCTTGCCGGAGATGTCCGGCACGCTCATGCCGAGCAGCAGGGAGTAGATGTAGTTGCCGACCACCACGTTCTTGCCGAAGTCCGTCGTCTTCTCGGCGTAGTTCGTGTCCATGTGGAGCGGGTGGTGGTTCATGGTGAGGAGGCAGAACAGGTGGTCGTCGTACTCGGTGACCGTCTTGCCCGGCCAGTGCTTGTACGTCGCCCCGACCTCGAACTCCTCGTAGGTGCGTCCGAACTGCATCGCGCTCAGCCCTCCGGGATCTCGAACTTGCTGGTGCGCCGCATGCCGGCGGCGCGGCCCTTGCCCGCGACGACCAGGGCCATCTTGCGGCTGGCCTCGTCGATCATCTCGTCGCCGAGCATCGCGGAGCCCTTCTTGCCGCCCGCCTCGGACGTGTAGTAGTCGTACGCGTCCAGGATCAGCTCGGCGTGGTCGTAGTCCTCCTGCGAGGGCGAGAAGATCTCGTTGGACGCCTCGACCTGGCCCGGGTGCAGTACCCACTTGCCGTCGAAGCCGAGGGCGGCGGCGCGCCGGGCGACCTCGCGGTAGCCGTCGATGTTGCGGATCTGCAGGTAGGGGCCGTCGATCGCCTGGAGGTTGTTGGCGCGGGCGGCCATCAGGATCTTCATCAGGATGTAGTGGTAGGCGTCCGCCGGGTAGCCGGGCGGCTGCTCGCCCACGACCAGCGACTTCATGTTGATCGACGCCATGAAGTCGGCCGGGCCGAAGATGATGGTCTCGACGCGCGGGGAGGCCTGCGCGATCTCGTTGACGTTGTTCAGGCCCTGCGCGTTCTCGATCTGCGCCTCGATGCCGATCCGGCCGACCTCGAAGCCCATCGTCTTCTCGATCTGGGTCAGCAGCAGGTCCAGCGCCACGATCTGCTGGGCGTCCTGCACCTTCGGCAGCATGATGCAGTCGAGGTTCTGTCCGGCGCCCTCGACGACCGTGACGACATCGCGGTACGTCCACTCGGTCGTCCAGTCGTTGACGCGCACGACCCGTGTCTTGCCCGTCCAGTCGCCCTCGTTGAGGAACTTCACGATGGTGTGCCGCGCCTCGGGCTTGGCGAGCGGGGCGCACGCGTCCTCGAGGTCCAGGAAGACCTGGTCCGCCGGGAGGCCCTGGGCCTTCTCCAGGAAGCGCGGGTTCGAGCCCGGCACCGCCAGGCAGGAGCGCCGCGGGCGAAGGCGGTTGACAGGCGTGGTCATGCGGGGACCTCCAGGGGGTCGAGCTTGTTCGCGTTGCGGATCTCGTCCACGATCCGGCCGATGATGCCGGTGATGTCGAAATCCTTCGGGGTGAAGACCGCGGCCACTCCGGCGGCCCGCAGCTGTTCGGCGTCACCATTCGGGATGATGCCACCGGCGATCACCGGAATATCTGTGGCACCGGCCACATGGAGCCGTTCCAGCACGTCCGGCACCAGCTGCGCGTGCGAGCCGGAGAGGATGGACAGGCCGACCGCGTGCACGTCCTCCGCCAGGGCCGCGTCCACGATCTGCTCCGGCGTCAGCCGGATGCCCTGGTACACCACCTCGAAGCCGGCGTCACGCGCACGCACCGCGATCTGCTCGGCGCCGTTGGAGTGGCCGTCCAGGCCCGGCTTGCCGACCAGGAAGCGCAGCTTGCCGACACCGAGGTCCTGGGCGGTCAGCTCCACCGCCTTGCGCACCCGGGCCAGCGCGGTGCCCTCCTCGGCGGCGACCGCCACCGGCGCGGAGGACACGCCCGTCGGTGCCCGGAACTCGCCGAACACCTCGCGCAGGGCGCCGGCCCACTCGCCGGTCGTGACCCCGGACCGGGCGCACTCCAGGGTGGCCTCCATGAGGTTGTCGGTGCCGCGTGCGGCCTCCTTCAGCCGCTCCAGCGCCTTGCAGGGACGCGGGTGGTTGAACGGGGGCTGGTAGCGGGTGTCGCGCCAGTGCTGCAGCGCGGCGATCACCCGTGCCTCCACCGCCGGGTCCACCGTCTGGATCGCGGTGTCCAGGTCGGCGGTGAGCGGGTTGGGCTCGGTGCCCTCGAAGGCGTTGACGCCGACGATCTTCTCCTGGCCGGACTCGATCCGGGCCCGGCGCTCGGCGTGCGAGGCGACCAGCTGCGACTTGAGGTAGCCGGACTCGACGGCCGCCATCGCGCCGCCCATCTCCTCGATCCGCTCCATCTCGGCGAAGGCCGCCTCGACCAGTTCGTCCACCTTCGCCTCGATCACCTTCGAACCCTCGAAGATGTCGTCGTACTCCAGCAGGTCGCTCTCGTACGCCAGGACCTGCTGGATGCGCAGCGACCACTGCTGGTCCCAGGGGCGGGGCAGGCCCAGCGCCTCGTTCCAGGCCGGCAGCTGCACGGCACGCGCGCGTGCGTCCTTGGAGAGGGTCACGGCCAGCATCTCCAGGACGATCCGCTGGACGTTGTTCTCCGGCTGCGCCTCCGTCAGCCCGAGCGAATTGACCTGGACGCCGTAGCGGAAGCGGCGGTGCTTGGGGTTCTCGATGCCGTACCGCTCACGGGTGACCTTGTCCCAGATGCGGCCGAAGGCGCGCATCTTGCACATCTCCTCGATGAAGCGGACGCCCGCGTTCACGAAGAAGGAGATGCGGCCGACCACGTCGCCCATGCGCTCCTGAGGCACCTGGCCGGAGTCGCGCACGGCGTCCAGCACGGCGATCGCGGTGGACATCGCGTACGCGATCTCCTGCACCGGCGTGGCGCCCGCCTCCTGCAGGTGGTAGCTGCAGATGTTGATCGGGTTCCACTTCGGCATGTGGGAGACCGTGTACGCGATCATGTCCGTCGTCAGGCGGAGCGACGGCCCCGGCGGGAACACATGGGTGCCCCGGGACAGGTACTCCTTGACGATGTCGTTCTGGGTCGTGCCCTGGAGCTTGGAGATGTCCGCGCCCTGCTCCTCGGCCACGACCTGGTAGAGCGCCAGCAGCCACATGGCCGTGGCGTTGATGGTCATCGAGGTGTTCATCTGCTCCAGGGGGATGTCCTGGAACAGCCGGCGCATGTCACCCAGGTGCGCGATCGGCACGCCGACCCGGCCGACCTCGCCGCGGGCGAGGATGTGGTCGGAGTCGTAGCCGGTCTGGGTCGGCAGGTCGAACGCCACCGACAGACCCGTCTGGCCCTTGGCGAGGTTGCGCCGGTACAGCTCGTTGGACGCCTCGGCCGTGGAGTGACCGGCGTACGTGCGCATCAGCCACGGCCGGTCCTTCTGACGCTCAGTCATCTATGACCTCGGGTGTCTCAGATGTTGCGGAAGCGGTTGATGGCGTCGAGGTGCTTGGCGCGCTTCTCCTGGTCGCGCACGCCCAGGCCCTCCTCGGGGGCCAGGCACAGCACGCCGACCTTGCCCTGGTGGGCGTTGCGGTGCACGTCGTGCGCGGCCTGGCCGGTCTCCTCCAGCGGGTAGACCTTGGAAAGGGTCGGGTGGATCTTGCCCTTGGCGATGAGCCGGTTGGCCTCCCAGGCCTCGCGGTAGTTGGCGAAGTGGGAGCCGATGATCCGCTTCAGCGACATCCACAGGTAGCGGTTGTCGTACTGGTGCAGGTAGCCCGAGGTCGAGGCGCAGGTGGTGATGGTGCCGCCCTTGCGGGTGACGTAGACGCTCGCGCCGAAGGTCTCGCGGCCGGGGTGCTCGAAGACGATGTCGATGTCCTCGCCGCCGGTGAGTTCGCGGATGCGCTTGCCGAAGCGCTTCCACTCCTTCGGGTCCTGGGTGTTCTCGTCCTTCCAGAACTTGTAGCCTTCGGCGCTGCGGTCGATGATCGCCTCGGCGCCCATGGACCGGCAGATGTCCGCCTTCTGCTCGCTGGAGACGACACAGACCGGGTTGGCGCCGCCGGCCAGTGCGAACTGCGTGGCGTACGAGCCGAGCCCGCCGCTCGCGCCCCAGATGAGCACGTTGTCGCCCTGCTTCATGCCGGCGCCGTTGCGGGAGACCAGCTGGCGGTAGGCGGTGGAGTTCACCAGGCCCGGCGCCGCGGCCTCCTCCCAGCTGAGGTGGTCCGGCTTGGGCATCAGCTGGTTGGACTTGACCAGGGCGATCTCGGCGAGGCCGCCGAAGTTGGTCTCGAAGCCCCAGATGCGCTGCTCGGGGTCGAGCATCGTGTCGTTGTGGCCGTCCGACGACTCCAGCTCGACGCTCAGGCAGTGCGCGACGACCTCGTCACCGGCCTGCCAGGCGTTGACTCCGGGGCCGGTGCGCAGCACGACGCCGGCCAGGTCGGAGCCGATGATGTGGTAGGGCAGGTCGTGGCGCTTGGCCAGTTCGCTGGTGCGGCCGTAGCGCTCCAGGAAGCCGAAGGTCGACAGCGGCTCGAAGATCGAGGTCCACACCGAGTTGTAGTTGACCGAGGAGGCCATCACGGCCACCAGGGCCTCACCCGGGCCGAGTTCCGGCAGGGGCACCTCGTCGAGGTGGATCGACTTGCGGGGGTCCTTGTCGCGGGTGGCGAGGCCCGCGAACATCTCCGTCTCGTCCTTGTGCACGGTGATCGCGCGGTACGACTCGGGGAGCGGCAGGTTGGCGAAGTCGGCCGAGGTGGAGTCGGGCGACTGGATCGCGGCCAGGATGTCCTTCATGGTCACGGTGTTGCCTCCGGCGTCGAGCGCCCTGAGGGAGGGGCGCTGAGGGTTGCGTCGGTACTGCTGAGGGTCGGGTGAGGGTGGTGCCGTCGGTTCGGCGGATGGTGCTGTGCGGCGGCGCTTTGTTGGCGCGGGAGGTTGCCTGTGACGCAGGCGTCCGGGTCGCGGTGATGGCCCGCGGGGACAGCCCGGACACCTTCAACGTATGACACCGCGTGTCACCTCGCAAGGCACTGAGTGCCAGAAATTGCTCTCAAATGAAAACTTCACGCGACAGATGAGCGATGATCGATCGAACCGTACGTCGGCAGGGGTGAAAAAGGGGCACCGACATGCAAAAACGGCCACCCGTCGGGTGGCCGTTGTCACAGGGGCGGTACCGGGCTCAGCGCTCCTTCAGCGTCTGCTCGATGGCCCGCATGACCTCGTCCAGTGGCGCGTCGGTGCGGGCGACGGTCACCAGCACCCCGCCCTCGCCGAGCGTCGAGGCCGCGGCCGGCTTCGGCGCCGTGGAGCGCCCCGCGCCGATGCCCGTGCCGAACGTCTTGCGCACGATCGCGAAGGCGTGGTCGAGCTGCGCCTCCACGTCCCCCTGCCCGCCCGCCCGCAGCCAGCGCCGCAGCACGTGGTTGTGGGCGGTGACCACGGCGGAGGCGGCGACCTCCGCCAGCAGCGGGTCGTCGTTGGCGTCGTCGTCGTGCGCGTGCTCGTCGAAGTGGCCGAGCAGATAGCGGGTGAACAGCCGCTCGTAGCGGGCCACCGACGCGATCTCGGCCTCGCGCAGCGTGGGCACCTCGCGCGTGAGCTTGTAGCGGGCCACCGAGATCTCCGGGCGGGCCGCGTACATCTTCATGACTTCCTTGATGCCGCGGCACACCGTGTCGAGCGGATGCTCGTGCGCGGGCGCGGCGTTGAGCACCGCCTCGGCGCGGACCAGGGTGTCGTCGTGGTCCGGGAAGATCGCCTCTTCCTTGGAGCGGAAGTGGCGGAAGAAGGTGCGGCGCGCGACCCCGGCGGCGGCCGCGATCTCGTCGACGGTGGTCGCCTCGTACCCCTTGGTCGCGAACAGCTCCATCGCGGCGGCCGCCAGTTCCCGGCGCATTTTCAGCCGTTGGGCGGCGGCTCGGCCGCCCGCGGCACTCTCCGGAGCGTCGGGCGTAGCTGGTGTACGTGAGGACTTGGCGGGCTGGGACATGACCCGAACGTACTGCATCCGCGCAGCCGAGCGCGCGTGACCTGGGTTTCCCCCGCCCTGGGCGGGCGGGGGAGCCGGCCGGGCAGCAGGGGGAGCGCCGGGCCGGGCGGGCAGCGGGCGGCTGCCGGGGTCCAGCAGTCCGCCCCACTCCTCGTCCGGCCGGAACCGGTCGCCGGGCCGTGGTTCAGCGGCGGGCATATTCGCGGAAGCCGCGGCCGGTCTTGCGGCCGAGGCAGCCGGCGGCCACCAGGTGCTCCAGGAGCGGTGCCGGGGCCAGGCCCGGGTCGCGGAACTCCCGGTGCAGCACCTTCTCGATGGCCAGCGAGACGTCCAGCCCCACCACGTCCAGCAGTTCGAACGGGCCCATCGGGTAGCCGCCGCCCAGCTTCATCGCCGCGTCGATGTCGTCGAGCGTGGCGTAGTGCTCCTGCACCATCTTGATCGCGTTGTTCAGGTACGGGAACAGCAGCGCGTTGACGATGAATCCGGCCCGGTCGCCGCAGTCCACGGCGTGCTTGCGGATCTTGCCGCAGACCTCGCGGACGGTGGCGTGCACGTCGTCCGCGGTCAGCACGGTGCGGACCACCTCGACCAGCTTCATGGCCGGCGCCGGGTTGAAGAAGTGCATGCCGATCACGTCCTGCGGACGCGAGGTGGCGCGGGCGCAGGCGACGACGGGCAGCGAGGAGGTGGTGGTGGCCAGGACCGCGCCCGGCTTGCACACCTTGTCCAGCGCGGCGAACAGCTCCCGCTTGACCTCCAGGTCCTCGGCGACCGCCTCCACGGCCAGGTCCACGTCGGCGAAGTCGTCGTAGGTGCCTGTCGGGGTGATCCGCTCCAGCGTCTGCGCGGCGGCCTCGGCGGTCATCCGGCCCTTGTCGACCGAGCGGGCCAGCGACTTGCCGGTCCGGGCCTTGGCGGTCCGGGCCTTCTCCTCGCTGCGGGCGGCGAGCACGACCTCGTACCCGGCCTTGGCGAACACCTCGGCGATGCCGGACGCCATGGTGCCGGAACCGGCGACACCGACCGACCGGACGGGGCGGCCGGGGACCGGGCTGTCGCTCTCCCGCGGGGTCAGCGCGTCCGGCACGACGGCCGCGCTGCCCGGCGCCTCGTACGTGTAGAAGCCGCGCCCGGCCTTGCGGCCCGTCAGGCCCGCCTCGCTGAGCTGCTTCAGGATCGGCGCCGGGGCGTGCAGCCGGTCCCGGGAGGCGGCGTACATGGCCTCCAGCACGGTGCGCGCGGTGTCGATGCCGATCAGGTCGAGCAGGGCCAGCGGGCCCATCGGCAGGCCGCAGCCCAGCCGCATCGCGGCGTCGATGTCCTCGCGGGAGGCGTACCGCGCCTCGTACATCGCCGCGGCCTGGTTGAGGTAGCCGAACAGCAGCCCGTCGGCGACGAATCCGGGCCGGTCGCCGACCGCGACGGGCTCCTTGCCCAGGTCCACGGCGAGGTCGGTGACCGCGCCGACGGCGGCCGGCGCGGTCAGCACCGAGGAGACGACCTCGACCAGCTTCATCGCCGGGGCCGGGTTGAAGAAGTGCAGGCCCAGCACCCGCTCGGGGCGGGCGGAGTCGGCGGCCAGGCGCGTGACGGACAGCGCGTTGGTGCCGGTCGCCAGGATGGTCTCCGGCCGCACGATGCCGTCGAGTTCCCGGAAGATCTGCTGCTTGATCTCGTACGACTCCGGCGCCACCTCGATCACGAGGTCGGCGTCGGCCGCCGCGCGCAGGTCGGTGGCGGTGCGGACCCGGCCGAGGGCGTCCGCGCGCTCCTGCTCGGTCAGCCGGCCGCGCTCCACGGCACGGGCCGTGGAGGCCTCCAGGGCGGCGACGGCCTTGGCCGCCTGGGCCTCGCTGATGTCGATGCCGACGACGTCGCGGCCGGCCTTGGCCAGGACCTCGGCGATGCCGGTGCCCATGGTGCCGAGGCCGATGACGGCGACGGTCCGGAACGGGGACTGAGGGGTGTCGGACAGGGGAGTGGCCATCGCGGACTCCAGGAATGAGGGTGACGACGGGAGACGCCCCGGGTGCGCCGAGGGCGCACCGGGTGCGGTGGAGTGCGGGTGTCTGCCGGGCTACTGGCGCACACGCCCGGTGCCGTCGGGGCGGGCGTTGCACATGCCCGCGCGGCGGCGAGAGGCCGACCGGCCCTGTCCCGGGGCCGAGTCGTACAAGCGGTACCTTCAGGCACCGAACCGACTTCTCTCACGGCGGCCGCGTCACCAAACCGCCATGAGGAGTGCTGCGAGTGGGTAACCCGCTCGTCTGAGCCTAACTGGCGGGTAACGAGCGCGCCAGTCCCCGGTGTTTGTGATGTACGTCCCGCGGACCCGGCAGCGCGCCTAACCTCAGTGCCATGGACGAAGAGTTGCGATCACTCACGGAGCGCTTACGGGCCGAGTCGGGTGCGTCGCCCGCCTACGAGCGGCTGGTGGCGACCGGCGACCACGACGAACTGGCGGCGGTGCTCACCGAGCCGGGACAGCCGCTGTGGGCCCGGGAGCTGGCCGCGTTCCGTCTGGGCCGGGCGGGGGACCGGCGGGCCTTCGAGTCCCTCGTACTGCTGCTGAACCACCGTGATCCGCCGCGCTGCGCCGCCGCCGCCCACGCCCTGGCCCGGCTCGGCGACCCGCGCACCGCCCGTGCCGCCGCCGCCCTGGCCACCAACGAACTGCGCGTCGCCTACGCCCTGCACCCGGTCCGGCTGCTGGTCGAACTGCGCGCCCCGGAAGCCGTGCCGGCGCTGATCACCACCCTGGAGCGACGGCTGCGCCCGCACGACCCCTACCGCCGGGTGGCCCTCGCCTGCGTGGAGGGCCTCGGAACGCTCGGCGACGCCCGGGCCCGACCGGTCCTGAACGAGGCCCTCGCCCACCCGGCACTGGCCGAGGCGGCGGTGCGGGCGCTGGCGCGGATCCCGGAACCGGCGTGAGCGGTGGGCAACCGGGGTGAGCGGCCGGTGTTCGGCGCGATCCGTCGGCGACCGGCGCGGTCCCTCGGCGACCGGCACGGACCGGCAGCACGGGGGAGCGGCCGAGACGGGCATGAACCGTCAGGCCCGGCGTGAGCCGTCGGCGACCGGCGTGAACCGTCAGCCGGTCAGCGACCTGGCGTAGCGCACCTCGGGCACCGCCACCCCGTCCACCTCGAACGGCTCCTCGGCACCGTCGGCGCGGAACCCCGCCCGCTCGTAGAACCGCCGGGCGCGGGCGTTGCCCTCCACCACCCACAGCAGCATCCGCGGGTACCCGGCGGCCGCGCAGCGGCGGAGCGACTCCCCCAGCAGGGCCCGCCCGACTCCGCCGCCGAGCCGCCCGGCGTCGACGTAGATCGCGTACAGCTCGGCGTCGGCGGTGTGCGCCTCGCCGTCCCGGTACGGGCCGTGGCAGGCCCAGCCGACCAGGTCACCGCCGTCGTCCTCGGCGACCAGGTTCACCACCTCGGCCGGGGCGCGGGTGAAGAAGTCACGGCGCCGCTCGGCGTCTTCGGCGACGCTCAGCGCGTCGAGGTACGACTGCGGCAACAGGCCCCGGTAGGCGTGCTGCCAGCCCCGGATGCGGATCGCGGAGACCCGGTCGCAGTCGGCGAGGACCATCTCCCGGACGTGCGGCGCCGTCACCGGGGCACCGCCGCCGAGGGTGCCCCCACGCCCTTGGGCGGTGCGGGAGCCTCGGTCGCCGCCACGAAGCGGACGGTGCCGAGGGCGGCTTGGGAGTACGGGGCGGCGGGGGCCGCCCCGTCGGAGGCGGTGATCCTGGTCGGCTCGCTCATCGGTCCATGATGGATCACGGGTCCGGCGCCGCCGCCGCCGCCCGCCCTGCCCGCCCGGCGCCCGCCCCCGGTCGCTCAGGACCGGAAGCCGAGCAGCCCGTGCAGCGTCGCACCGCGCGAGGACGCCGACGCGGCCTTCGACGTCAGCGGCTTCGGCGCGGGCAGCGCCGCGCACACCGCGTCGGCCTCGCCGTCGCCGCGCGGCAGGGTCCCGTCGGCCAGGTAGGCCCCCAGGTGCCGGTCCAGGCAGGCGTTCCCGCTGAGCGTGATGCCGTGGTTGCCGCCGCCGTCCTCCACCACGAGACGGGAGCCGCGCAGCAGCCGGTGCACGGTGACGCCCCCCTCGTACGGGGTGGCCGCGTCGTGCGTCGCCTGGAACAGCAGCGCCGGCGGCAGCTCGCGGTTCCTGACGTCCACCGGCCGCCGTGACGGCACCGGCCAGAAGGCGCACGGCGCGTTGTACCAGGCGTTGTTCCACGTCAGGAACGGCGCCTTCTCGTGCACCTCCCAGTTGTCCTCGCGCCAGTCCTCCCAGTCCCGCGGCCATCCGGCGTCCCGGCACTCCACGGAGGTGTAGACGCTGTAGCCGTTGTCGCCCGAGGCGTCGGCGGCGCCGAAGTTCTCGTACGCCTCGATGAGCGGATCGGCGTCGTCGTCGTTCACGTACGCCGCGAACGCCTCCGCCAGGTAGGGCCAGTAGCCGTTGTAGTAGCCGCCCGGCAGGAAGGTGTCCTCCAACTCGGCGGCGCCCACCTTCCCGTCCGCCGGCCGCTTCGCCAGCGCCGCGCGCATCCGGTACCACGCCGCCTCGGCCCGCTCCGGATCGGTACCGAGCCCGTAGGCCGCGTCGTGCTCGGCCACCCAGGCCAGGAACGCCCGGTGCCGGTCGTTGAAGGCGAGGTCCTGCCGCAGGTTCGTCTCGTACCAGACCTCGGCCGGGTCGACGACGGAGTCCAGCACCAGCCGGCGCACCCGCTCGGGGTACAGCTTGGCGTAGACGGCGCCCAGGTAGGTCCCGTAGGAGTAGCCGAAGTAGCTGAGCCGCGGTGCGCCCAGCGCCCGGCGGATCGCGTCGAGGTCGTGCGCGGCGCTGACGGTGTCGATGTGCGGCAGCACGCGCGCGTACTTCTCGGCGCAGGCGTCCGCGAAGGACTTGGCGCGTGCGAGGTTGGCCCGCTCCACCGCGGGTGACGTGGGCAGCGAGTCGGGCCGCACCGCGGCGAAGTGGCCGGGGCGGCAGTCCAGGGCGGGCTCGCTGGCGCCCACGCCGCGCGGGTCGAAGCCGATCACGTCGTACTGGGCGGCCACGTCCTCGGGCAGCGAGGACGCCACGAACCCGGCGAGCCTGAGACCGCTGCCGCCCGGCCCGCCGGGGTTGACCAGCAGCGGGCCCTGGTACCGGTCGGCGGTGTGCGGGACGCGGGAGAGCGCCAGCGTGATCTTCTCCCCGCGCGGGCGGTCGTGGTCGAGCGGCACCGTGAGGGACGCGCACTGGAGCGTCGGGTAGTCGGCCGTGCCGCACTTCTTCCAGGCGAGCTTCGCGGCGGCGACGGCGGCAGGGGAGGGCGCCGCGGTCCGCGGCGCGCTCGCCCCGGCGGGCACGGCGGCGCAGGTCCCGGCCAGGACGACGGCGGCGGCGCAGAGCACGGCTGCGCGGTGTCTCATGGGGCCTCCCAGGACGCCAGGGGCGGGCGGTCCGCGAGGGTCGCGGTTCTCGCCGCATGGTCCCTGGCGGCGCCCGAGGAGGAACGCCTTCTGCCGATACTTGACCCGATTGGGTCGGCGGATGCCCTCGAATGCTCTCAGAGGAGCGACAGTTGGGTCGGCCCGGGCGCCCCCGCGTCCGGCGCGGGGTGCTCGGCGGGCCCGGGCTCCCTCGGGCGCCGCGCCTGCCCGGCCCGCGTGGGGCCGATGCCGTACTCCCGGGCCAGGTCGTGCACCTGGCGGGTGATGCGGCGCTGGTACCACTTGGGGGCGTAGGCGCCGTCGGCGTACAGCCGCTCGTAGCGGGCCACCAGGTGTGGGTGGTGGGTGCCGAGCCAGGCCATGAACCACTCCCGGGCGCCGGGCCGCAGGTGGAGCGTCAGGGGGGTCACGGACGTGGCCCCGGCGGCGGCTATCGCCCGGACCGTCGCCCGGAGCTGGGCCGGGTCGTCGCTCAGGAACGGGATCACCGGGGCCATCAGGACTCCGCAGCCGATGCCGTGTTCGCCCAGGGTGCGGACGACCTCCAGGCGCCGCTCCGGCGCGGGCGTGCCCGGCTCCACGGTGCGCCACAGCCCGGGGTCGGTGAAGCCGACCGAGACGGAGATGCCGACGTCCGTGACCCGCGCCGCCTGCGTGAGCAGATCCAGGTCGCGCAGGATCAGGGTGCCCTTGGTGAGGATCGAGAAGGGGTTCGCCCGCTCGCCGAGGGCCGTGATGATCCCCGGCATCAGGCGGTAGCGCCCCTCGGCGCGCTGGTAGCAGTCGACGTTGGTGCCCATCGCGATGTGGTCGCCCTGCCAGCGGCGCGAGGCGAGCTGGCGGCGCAGCACCTCTGGCGCGTTCACCTTCACCACGATCTGCGAGTCGAAGCCGAGGCCGGTGTCGAGGTCCAGGTAGCTGTGGGTCTTGCGCGCGAAGCAGTAGACGCACGCGTGCGTGCAGCCGCGGTAGGGGTTGACCGTCCATTCGAACGGCATGCGGGAGGCGCCCGGCACCCGGTTCAGGACCGAGCGGGCCCGCACCTCGTGGAAGGTGATGCCGCGGAACTCGGGCGTGTCGAAGGTGCGGGTGACCACGGCGTCCGCGCCGAACAGGGCGGGGTCGGCCGCCCGGCTGTGGCCGGAGTCGGTGAGGTTGTCCCAGCGCATGACGCCTCCTCGGTAGCACTGCGCACAGAATAGAACATGTGTTCCCATGATCGTGCGGGAGCGTGAACGAGCGCGCCGCGGCGCTTTCCGGTCGGGTTCGATCGCCTCGATTTGGCGGCCGGGGGCCGGGGTGGTTGGCTTGCCCCGACCCCGAGGAACCAGGCCCTGGAGGAACCGATGGCGCAGGTCGAGGCCACGACGGAGCGGATCGTCGCGGCGGACGCGGAGACGGTGTTCGACACCCTCGCCGACTACAGCGGCACCCGCGCGAAGCTGCTGCCCGAGCAGTTCAGCGAGTACGAGGTCCGTGAGGGCGGCGACGGCGAGGGCACCCTCGTCCACTGGAAGCTCCAGGCCACCAGCAAGCGCGTCCGCGACTGCCTGCTGGAGGTGAGCGAGCCGGCCGACGGCGAACTGGTCGAGAAGGACCGCAACTCCTCCATGGTCACCGTCTGGCGGGTCACCCCGGCCGGCGAGGGCAGGTCCCGGGTCGTCGTCACCACCACCTGGCAGGGCGCCGGCGGCATCGGCGGCTTCTTCGAGAAGACCTTCGCGCCCAAGGGGCTCGGCCGGATCTACGACGCGATCCTGGCCCGGCTCGCCGCCGAGGTGGAGAAGTAGTCAGGACGGTGGTCAACCACCGGACGGGCGGCGGTTGTTGGCCGCCTCACCGGTTCGGGTGATCTCCGGGCGCGTGCACCGTATGCCGTAACTCGCCGCAGTTGTCCGCAGTTGTTGCCCCAGGCAGCGATTGTGTGCAAGTGCGGCGAGGGGAGCGGTACGTGGGTGGGATCACGCCGGTGCGGGACGAGCCGGTCACCGCCGCGCCTCCGGACACCCCCGAGCCTCCGCCGGAACCGGCCGCCGGGCTGAGTCCGCGCCGGGTGCGGCTGGTCTTCTTCGGGCTGATGCTGGCGCTGCTCCTGGCCGCCCTGGAGCAGATGATCGTCGCCACCGCGCTGCCGAAGATCGTCGGCGAGCTGCACGGACTGGACAAGATGTCCTGGGCGATCACCGCCTACCTGCTCACCTCCACGGTCGGCCTGCCGATCTACGGCAAGCTCGGTGACCTCCTCGGCCGCAAGGGCGTCTTCCAGTTCGCGATCCTGGTCTTCGTCGTCGGCTCCGCGCTCGCCGGCCGGGCGCAGACCATGGACCAGCTGATCGCCTTCCGCGCCGTGCAGGGCGTCGGCGCCGGCGGGCTGATGATCGGCGTCCAGGCGATCATCGCGGACATCGTGCCGCCCCGGGAGCGCGGCCGGTTCATGGGGCTGATCGGCGCCGCGTTCGGTCTCGCCTCGGTCGCGGGACCGCTGCTCGGCGGCTACTTCACCGACCACCTCTCCTGGCGCTGGTGCTTCTACATCAACGTGCCCTTCGGCCTGCTCACCATGGTCGTCGTCGCCCTTGTGCTGAAACTGCCGAAGCCGCAGGGCAGGCCCCGCCTGGACGTCCTCGGCGCGCTGCTGCTCGCCGCCGCCTCCACCTGCCTGGTGCTGCTGACCAGCTGGGGCGGCACCGAGTACGCCTGGGACTCCCGCGTCATCCTCGGCCTCGCCGCGGGCGCGGCGGCGTCCACCGTGCTGTTCCTCGTCGCCGAGCGGTTCGCCGCCGAACCCCTCATCCCGCTGCGGCTGTTCCGGGACTCCGTCTTCAACGTCACCGGCCTGGTGGGCCTCGTGGTCGGGGTCGCGCTGTTCGGCGCCGCCAGCTACCTGCCGACCTTCCTCCAGATGGTCGACGGCGCTTCCGCCACCGAGTCCGGACTGCTCATGCTGCCGATGATGGGCGGCATCGTCGGCGCGTCGATCGTCTCCGGCCAGATGATCAGCCGCACCGGTCGCTACAAGGTCCACCCGATCCTCGGCGGGGCGCTGTCCGTGGCCGGCATGTGGCTGCTCTCCCGGCTCGACACCGACACGCCCCGCCTGCACTACAGCGTCTGGATGGCCGTCCTCGGGGCCGGTATCGGCATGGTGATGCCCGTCCTCGTCCTCGCCGTGCAGAACTCCGTGCGCCCCGCCGACCTGGGCACCGCCACCAGCGCCAACAACTACGCTCGCCAGATCGGCGGCAGCGTCGGCGCCGCAGCCTTCGGCACGCTCTTCGCCGACCGGCTCACCGACGCCCTCGCCGTCCGCGTCCCGTCCGAGGCCGGCACCTCCCTCCCCGACGCCGAGGCCATCACCCCCGAGCTGGTCCACGCCCTCCCGCCGGCCCTGCGCGACGCCTACATCCAGGCGTACGCCGACGCCATGCCGCGGATCTTCCTGTACCTGGTGCCGGTGCTCGTCCTCGGCCTCGTCCTCGCCTTCTTCCTCAAGGAGAAACCCCTGGTGTCCCACAACACCCCCGTCACCGAGCCGGAGACCGCACAGCCCATGGCACAGCCCACCGCCCCGGTCCCGCAGGCGCGCCTGCGTTCTCCGGGCGGGGGAAGCCCCACCTCGCTGCGCTCGCCGTACACCGCCGGCGTCCCCGTCTGCGGCACCGTGCAGCACCCCGACGGCACCGTCGTCCCCCGCGCCGCGCTCACCCTCATCGACGTCGCCGGGCAGCAGATCGGACGCGGGGCCAGCGGCGACGACGGGCGGTACGCGCTGGCCACCCCCGGCTCGGGGGCGTACGTCCTGATCGCCGCGGCCGGCGGCCACCAGCCGCAGGCGGTCTCCGTGACCGTCGGCGAACGCCCCGTCGAGCTGGACGTCGTCCTCGGCGGCGCCGGGCGGCTCGCCGGCAACGTGCTCACCGCCGACGGCAGCCCCGTACGGGACGCCATCGTGACCCTCACCAACGTGCACGGCGAGGTCGTGGCCACCACCCGCAGCGGCCGGGAGGGCGGCTACGTCATCACCGAGCTGGTGGCCGGCGAGTACACCCTCGCCGCCAGCGCGCCCGCCTTCCGCCCGGCCGCTCTGCCGGTCAGCGTCCAGGCCTCCCGGGAGACCCGGCAGGACATCGAGCTGGCCGGCGGCGCGGTGCTGAAGGGCACCGTGCGGGCCGGGGGCGGACGGCCCGTGGAGGACGCGCGCGTGACCCTGCTCGACGCCGCCGGCAACGTCGTCGACACGCTCACCACCGGTGCCGACGGCACGTTCCGGTTCATCGACCTGTCCTCCGGCGAGTACACGGTCATCGCCGCCGGCTACCCGCCCGTGGCCACCGTGCTCCAGGTGGCCGGCGGCGGCCGCACCGAACGCGACCTCCAGCTCGGCCACGAGGACTGAGACGCAGGGCGGCCGGGGAGCGGCTGAGGTGAGGGGAGCCGGTCGGTGACGTGTGGAGCCCGCCGGTGACCAGTCACCACCACCGCGGCACCCTCGACACCGTCGTCGTCGGATCGGGTCTCGCCGGTCTCGCCCGCGCCCTGGGCCCGTGCCGCGCCGGACGGAGTGCGGCGCTGCTGGAGGTGACCCGGGACGGGTCGTGGCGGGCCGGCAGCCGAGCGCGGCCGGAGCGCCGTGCGAGGTGATCACCGTCGGCGGTGGTGCGGCCGGAGCCGGCCTCGCCCACCGGCACACCGACTGACCGCCTGTGCCGCCCCCGCCATCACCCTCGTGCACCCCGTGGAGGCCCCGTACGGACCGCTGCGGCCGCGCCCTCAGCCCCGGCTACCGCACCGGCCTGCTCCGCTCGGCGCCCCGCCTCCGGCCGTGGCGCGGCCGGCTTCCCCGGTGCGCTCCGGCGGGGCCCCGGACGCCCGCTCGACCAGTGCCGCGAACTCCCGCCGCACGAAGGGCCCGGAGCCGGTCCGGTCGAAGTGCCGCAGGCTCGTCGCGGCCAACTCCCTGGTCTTCGACTCGACGACGGCCCGCGCCCCCGTACGCTCCAGTGCCGCGCGCATCCTGCGCACGGTGTCGTCGGACACGGACGGCGCACCCGGGGCGAGTACGGCCGAGGCCTCCCGGTCACCGGATGCCTCCGCGAGCCTGGAGCCGACGGCGAGCAGGTAGGTGAGCTTGCGCGTCCGCAGGTCGTCGTCGGCAGGCTTGCCCGTCACGGCCGGGTCGCCGAAGGCGCCGAGGAGGTCGTCGCGGAGCTGGAAGGCAAGGCCGGCGCACCGTCCGGCGGAGCGCAGCGCGTCCAGGACGGTGGTGTCGGCGCCGGCCAGGACCGCGCCCAGCGCCAGTGGGCGCTCGACCGTGTACAGCGCGCTCTTGAGGGTGGCGATGGCCATCGCCTCGTCGACGCCGGACGCCCGGGTGGCCTGCGCGTGGATGTCCCGGTACTGGCCGGCGACCATCTCGCCGCGCATGGCCTGCCACTCACGGTGCAGTCGCGGGCCGTGCGGCGTGCCGAGCGCCGTCTCGGTCAGCAGGTCGTCCGCCCAGGCCAGGGCCAGGTCGCCGGCGAGCACGGCCGCGGAGGTCGCGAACGCCTCGGGCGATCCGGTCATGCGCGCGTCCTCGTGCAGGCGGGCGAGCTCCACGTGCACCGCCGGTGCGCCGCGCCGCAGGGGTGATCCGTCCATCACGTCGTCGTGGATGAGCGCACACCCTTGGACGAGTTCGAGGGCAGCACCGGTGCGCAGGACCGCCGTCGCGTCCCCCGATCCGCCGGCGGCCCGCCACCCGCACCACGTGAACGCCGTGCGCAGCCGCTTTCCGCCGCGCAGGACCAACGAGGCGACGCGGTCGGCGATGTCACGGGCGAACACCGGGTCCGCGCCGCGGGCCCGTTCCAGCCCCGCGTCGAGGACGCGCCCCAGCTCCGCCTCGACGTTCCGGGCCGCGTCGCGGGCCGTGAGCGGACCGTCGACCGGCCCGACCGGTTCGGCCACCGTTGGCCGCAGTCCCAGCATGCACAACCCTTTCTCACTCTCAGTCAGCTTCACGTCAGCGCTTCGGTCGAGTACCCCCGTACGGAGCGGTGATTGCTGCCCGGCACGGCGGTCCCGCGGCCGGTGGCACGAGGCGTCGCCTCTCAGTCGCGACCGCGGGCGTGCTTGAAGCGGGCCAGCCCGTCGGAGAGGTCGATCAGCGGCTCGGGGTAGCCGAGGCGGGCGCGTCGGTCCTCGGGGAGCCGCCAGGGCTCGTGCACGAACCGGTCGTCCACGTCGTGCAGTTCGGGCACCCAACGGCGTACGTAGGCTCCCTGCGGGTCGAAGCGCTTGCCCTGGACGACCGGGTTGAGGACGCGGTGCGGGCGGGTGTCCGTGCCCGTGCCGGCCACCCACTGCCAGTTGAGCTGGTTGTTGACGATGTCGCCGTCGACGAGGAGGTCGAGGAAGTGGCGGGCGCCGATCCGCCAGTCCACGTACAGCGTCTTGGCCAGGAAGCTCGCCGCCAGCAGGCGTGCCCGGTTGTGCATCCAGCCCTCGTGGCGCAGCTGGCGCATGGCCGCGTCCACGACCGGATAGCCGGTGCGGCCCTCCCGCCAGGCGGCGATGTCCTCGGCGGCCTCGTCCTCGCTCCGCCAGCGGTCGTGCCTGGTGCGGTAGTCCCGGGTGGACGCCTCGGGGCGCGCCGCCAGCACCTGGTGGTGGAAGTCCCGCCAGCACAGCTGCCGTACGAACGCCTCCGCACCGGGACCACCGTGCGCGCGGGCCCGCTGCACGAGCTCCGACGCGGACAGGGCACCGAAGTGCAGATAGGGCGACAGCCGCGACGTCGCGTCGCCGGCCAGGTCGTCGTGCCGTTCCTCGTACGCGGACATGGCTGACCGTGCCCACCGGGAGAACAGCTCCCGGCCGGCCTTCTCACCTCCCGCCGGCAGGCCCGGCGAGAGACCGGAGAGCGCGTCGCGGGACGGAATCGGCTCACCCCGCACCCCGTCCGGAACCCGCACGGTGCGCGGCGCCGGGCAGACATCCCGCAGCCGCTCGGCGGACCAGCGGCGGAAGTAGGGGGTGAACACCGCGTAGTGGTCGGCGCCGGACGGCGTCACCCGCCCGGGCGCGACGGCGGTGACCACGGAGTCGTGCACGTGGAGGGCCACGCCGTGGGCGTCGAGGTGGGCGCGCAGCCGCTCCTCCCTCCGGTGGCCGTAGCCGGTCACCGCCGCGGCCATGTGGACCTCCGTGGCACCGCACTCGGCCGCGACCGCGCCGGCCTCCCGGGCGACCGGGCCGTTGCGCACGACCAGCCGGCCGCCGCGCCGGCGCAGCGAGGCGTCCAGATCCGCCAGGCAGTCGGCGAGGAAGGCGGCGCGGTTGGGGGCGTCGAAGCCCGCGGCGTGCACGCCGGGATCGCGGACGAACAGCGGCACCACCTCGTCGGCCGCCGCGAGTGCGGCGCGCAGCGGCGGATGGTCGTGCAGGCGTAGATCCGAGGTGAACAGGACGACCGCGCGGGTCATGTCGTCGCTCCTGGTGAGGTGAGGTGAGGTGAGGTGAGGAGAGGTGAGGTGGTGCTGTGCCGACCGGTCAGTGACGAAGGCCCTTCGCGGGGCGGGAACGCCCGGTGCGGCCGGTGCGCGCCGCTCGTCCGTGTGCGCTCATGCCCTTGGCGGCGGCCTGCGCGATGTTGCGGGCCATGCCGCCGAAGACGACGGCGTGGAACGGCGAGACACTCCACCAGTAGGCGTGGCCCAGCAGGCCGCGTGGATGGAACAGGGCACGCTGGCGGTAGCGCGTGCGACCGTCGGTGCCCGTCTCGGCGTACATCTCCAGCCAGGCCAGTCCGGGCAGCCGCATCTCGGCGCGCAGCCGCAGCAGACGGCCCGGCTCGATCTCCTCCACCCGCCAGAAGTCCAGTGAGTCACCGGCCCGCAGGCGCTCGGCGTCGCGACGCCCGCGGCGCAGGCCGACCCCGCCGACGAACCGGTCCAGCCAGCCCCGGACGGCCCAGGCGAGCGGGAAGGAGTACCAGCCGTTGTCGCCGCCGATGCCCTCGATGACCTTCCACAGCGACTCCCGGGACGCCTCCACCGGCAACTGCCGCTCGTCCTGGTAGAGGCTGCCGCCGGCCCAGTCGGGGTCGGTGGGCAGCGGGTCGCTGGGGGCGCCGGGCACGGCCGCGGACGACCAGCGGGTGGCCACCTGGGCGTCCCGGACCTTGCGCAGCGCCAGGGCCAGTGCCTGGTCGAAGGGCAGCGGCCGGCCCGGAGGGTCGGGCACGTAGCGGGCGATGTCGTGTTCGCGGCAGACGACCTCGTGGCGCAGTGACTCGGTCAGCGGACGGGCGAGAGCGGCGGGCACCGGGGTGACCAGGCCCACCCAGTGGCTCGAGAGCCCTGGGGTGAGGACCGGCACCGGCACGATGAGCCGCCGCCGCAGTCCGGCGACGGCGGCGTAGCGGCACATCATGTCCCGGTAGGTGAGGACGTCCGGCCCGCCGATGTCGAAGGCCCGGTCGACATCGGGCGGCATGGTGGCCGAGCCGACGAGGTAGCGGAGCACGTCGCGGACCCCGATCGGCTGAGTGCGCGTGTGCACCCAGCGGGGGGCCACCATCACGGGCAGGCGCTCGGTGAGGTAGCGCAGCATCTCGAACGAGGCCGAACCCGAGCCGATGACGACCGCCGCCCGCAGCACCGTGGCGGGCACCGGGGAGTCCAGGAAGATGCGCCCGACCTCGGCCCTGGAGCGCAGGTGCGGGGAGAGGGAATGCTCGGGCACGCCCGCCGGGGTGAGTCCGCCGAGGTAGACGATCCGCCGTACTCCGGCGGTGTGCGCCTGCTCGGCGAAGATCCGGGCGGCCCGGCGGTCGGTGTCCTCGAAACCGGAACCGGTACCGAGGGCGTGCACCAGGTAGTAGGCGACATCGGCCCCGCGCATGGCCTCGGCGACGGAGGCGGCGTCCGTGACGTCACCGCGGACGGTCTCGGCGTCCTTCGCCCAGGGGTGGTCGCGGAGCTTGCCGGGGGAGCGGGCCAGGCACCGGACCCGGTGGCCGGCCCGCAGCAGTTCCGGCACCAGCCGTCCGCCGATGTATCCGGAGGCCCCGGTGACCAGGCAGCGCAGCCGTTCGCCGTTGTGCTGTCCGTCCGTGTCCGCCACGAGCGTTCCTCTCACGTGTCCGCTACGACTTCCCTCTTGGGTCCGATCATGGGCGCAGCCGTGTGACCGCGCCTGTCGCGCCGACGCGTCCGGCGACCGCGACGAGGGCGACCGTGACGAGGGCGACTGTGACGGGGGCGACCGCGACGAGGGCGACCGCGACGAGGAAGCGGGGGCCGCCCGGTATCGCGTGCATGAGCGTCTCCTGCCGAAGGCATCCGGCGGTGCCGACCGATCCCGCGCAGTCACTCCACCGGCCACCGGGCTCGTGGATGCACGCGTCACCGGACGTGGCGGACAGGTCACGGATGACCGGCCGGGCGGTGACGGCACTGCCGATGAGGTTCACCCGTCCTCGGCCACGCCCGCCCGTTCCCGGGCCGCATGCCGCTCCGGTCACGACGGCGACGGCTTCGCCCACCGCCCCGGCCGGCGGCCGGCGGCCGGCGGGCTGTTCGCGCCGAGTGGCCTGGAATGCCGGGCCGGCCAGTGGTGTGTTCTCCCTCGCCGGCGCGTAACGTGAAGCCCCATGAAGATCCCCGTCACTCCTGGTCCAACGGGCGTGAAGATGCACGCCCGTAGTGCCGCAAGCCGTCGAGAACCGCTGTCAGGAACCGGACCGCGCGTTTCTGGCCCGCGGACGGGCCACGAGTCGTGAAGATTCTCATCAGCGCCGACATGGAAGGCGCCACCGGCGTCACCTGGCCCGCCGACGTGCTGCCGGGCACCCCCCAGTGGGAGCGGTGCCGCTCGATGTTCACCTCCGACGTGAACGCCGCCGTGCTGGGCTTCTTCGACGGCGGCGCCGACGAGGTGCTCGTCAACGAGGCCCACTGGACCATGCGCAATCTGCTGCTCGAGCAACTGGACGACCGGGCGCAGATGCTCACCGGGCGGCACAAGGCGCTCTCCATGGTGGAGGGCGTGCAGCACGGAGACGTGGACGGCATCGCCTTCCTCGGGTACCACGCGGGCGCCGGCATGGAGGGCGTCCTCGCCCACACCTACCTCGCCAACCAGATCACGGGCGTCTGGCTGAACGACGTACGCGCCAGTGAGGGCCTGCTCAACGCGCACGTCGTCGCCGAGTACGGGGTGCCCGTCGTCCTGGTCACCGGCGACGACCTGGCCTGCGAGGACGCGCTCGGCTACGCGCCCGGGGCGCTGAAGGTCGCCGTCAAGGACCACGTCTCGCGGTACGCGGCCGTGTGCCGCACGCCGGCCAGGACCGCCGCCGACATCCGCGCCGCAGCCAAGGAGGCGGCGGCGCTCGCGGTGCGGCACGAGCCGGTGAGCGGCGGGCCGTTCACCGTGGCCGTGGAGTTCGACGCCGAGCACCTGGCGGCGGCCTCGACGGTCGTGCCGGGCGTCGAGCGCATCGGCGAACGCAAGGTGGCGTACACCACGGACACCATGTACGAGGGAATCCGGACCTTCAAGGCGGTCACCACGATCGCGTCGGCGGCTGTGGAGGAGGAGTATGGCTGAGCACGCCCAGGGGCAGGGGCAGGGACAGGGACAGGGGCAGAAACAGGAGCAGGCATTGGACGAGCGGGCGCTGGCGGAGGTCGTCCGCTTCACCTCCGACCTGATCCGGATCGACACCACCAACCGCGGCGGCGGCGACTGCCGGGAGCGCCCGGCCGCCGAGTACGCGGCGGAGCGGCTGGCGGAGGCGGGGATCGAGCCCACCCTCCTGGAGCGCACCGAGGGGCGGACCAACGTGGTCGCCCGTATCGAGGGCACCGACCCCTCAGCCGACGCGCTGCTGGTCCACGGTCACCTGGACGTGGTGCCGGCCGAGGCCGCGGGCTGGAGCGTGCACCCGTTCTCCGGGGAGATCCGTGACGGGGTCGTCTGGGGCCGCGGGGCCGTGGACATGAAGAACATGGACGCGATGATCCTCGCCGCGGTGCGCGGCTGGGCCCGGCAGGGCGTGCGGCCCCGGCGGGACGTGGTGATCGCGTTCACCGCCGACGAGGAGGCCAGCGCCGAGGACGGCTCCGGATTCCTCGCCGACCGGCACGCGGACCTGTTCGAGGGCTGCACCGAAGGCGTCAGCGAGTCCGGGGCGTTCACCTTCCACGACGGCGCCGGCCGGCAGATCTACCCGATCGCGGCCGGCGAGCGCGGCACCGGCTGGCTGAAGCTCACCGCCCGCGGCCGGGCCGGGCACGGCTCCAAGGTGAACAAGGAGAACGCGGTCACCCGGCTCTCGGCGGCCATCACCCGCATCGGCGAGCACGAGTGGCCGCTCCGCCTGACCCCGACCGTGCGCGCGGCCCTCACCGAACTGGCCGCCCTGTACGGCATCGACACCGACCTGACCGACGTGGACGCCCTGCTGGACAAGCTCGGCCCCGCCGCGAAGCTGGTCGAGGCCACCGTCCGCAACAGCGCCAACCCGACCATGCTGGATGCCGGTTACAAGGTCAACGTCATCCCGGGGCAGGCCGTGGCCCAGGTCGACGGACGCTTCCTGGCCGGTCACGAGGAGGAGTTCCGCGCCACCCTCGACCGGCTCACCGGGCCGGACGTGGACTGGGAGTTCGTCCACCACGAGGTCGCCCTCCAGGCACCGGTGGACTCGCCGGTGTTCGCGGGGATGCGTGCCGCCGTCGAGGAGTTCGCCCCGGAGGGGCACGTGGTGCCGTACTGCATGTCCGGCGGCACGGACGCCAAGCAGTTCTCCCGCCTGGGCATCACGGGGTACGGCTTCGCCCCGCTGAAGCTGCCGGAGGGCTTCGACTACCAGGCCCTGTTCCACGGCGTCGACGAGCGCGTCCCCGTCGAGGCGCTGCACTTCGGCGTCCGCGTCCTCGACCGGTTCCTGCGGACGGCCTAGCCCAGTGGGGGAGACAGTGCGGACCCTGGCGTACGGATCGTGGCCCTCGCCCATCGACGCGGCGCTCGCCGCCGCGCACGACGGGCGCCCCGAGGACGTGGGCTTCGTCGGCGACGAGGTGTGGTGGACCGAGCCCCGGCCCACCGAGGAGGGCCGGCGCACCCTGGTGCGGCGGCGTGCCGACGGCAGCGCGGAACCGGTGCTGCCCGCGCCGTGGAACGTGCGCACGCGCGTCATCGAGTACGGCGGGCGGGCCTGGGCCGGCGTGATGACGGCGGACGGGCCACTGGTGGTGTTCGCGAACTTCGCCGACCAGCGGCTCTACGCGCTGCCACCGGGCGGCGAGCCGCGCCCGCTCACCCCCGTCTCGCCGGTCGGCGGCGGGCTGCGCTGGGCGGAGCCGCAGCTGCTGACGGAGCGCGGCGAGGTGTGGTGCGTGCTGGAGGAGTTCACCGGTGACGGACCCACCGACGTCCGCCGCGTGCCGGCCGCCGTGCCGCTGGACGGCTCGGCCGCCGACGACCGCGACGCCGTACGCGAACTGACCGACGACCGGCACCGGTTCGTCACCGGGCCCCGGCTCTCGCCCGACGGGCGGCGCGCGGCCTGGCTCGCCTGGGACCACCCCCGTATGCCGTGGGACGGCACCGAGCTGCTGGTCGCCGACGTCCGGAACGACGGCACGTTCGCGGAGCCCAGGACGGTGGCGGGCGGGCCCGAGGAGTCGATCGCCCAGGTCGACTGGGCCGCCGACGGCGCCCTGCTGTACGCGTCGGACCGCACCGGCTGGTGGAACCTCTACCGCGACGACGTGCCGCTGTGTCCGCGCGAGGAGGAGTTCGGCGGGCCGCTGTGGAAGCTCGGCCAGCGCTGGTTCGCCCCGCTGGACAACGGCCTGATCGCCGTGGTGCACGGCCGCGGCGCCACCGCCCTCGGCATCCTGGACCCGGAGACCGGCGAGGTCGTCGACGTGGCGGGCCCCTGGACGGAGTTCGCGCCCACGCTCGCGGTGCACGGCGAGCGAAGCGAGACGGGGGCCGCCCCGCCCGGAGGGTGGGGGAGGGTCGCGGCCGTCGGCGCCAGCCCGCGCAGCGCCTACGAGGTCGTGGAACTGGACACCTCCATCGGCCGGGCCCGGGTGATCGGCGCCCCGCACGACGACGCGGTCGACCCCGCGTACTACCCCGAACCACAGATCCGCACCTTCACCGGCCCCGACGGACGCGAGATCCACGCGCACGTCTACCCGCCGCACAACCCCGGCTGTGTCGCGCCCGGTGGTGAGCTGCCGCCGTTCGTGATCTGGGCGCACGGCGGCCCCACCGGCCGGTCGCCGCTCGTGCTCGACCTGGAGATCGCCTACTTCACCTCCCGCGGCATCGGCGTCGCGGAGGTCAACTACGGCGGATCGACCGGACACGGCCGGGAGTACCGCAACCGGCTGCGCGAGCAGTGGGGCGTGGTCGACGTCGAGGACTGCGCCGCCGTCGCGCTGGCCCTCGCCGACGAGGGCACCGCCGACCGGGAGCGCCTGGCCGTGCGCGGCGGCAGCGCGGGCGGCTGGACCGCCGCCGCGTCGCTCGCCACGACGGACGTCTACGCGTGCGGCACGATCATCTTTCCGGTCCTCGACCTGACCGGATGGAGCGCGGGCGGGACCCACGACTTCGAGTCCCAGTACCTGGAGACGCTGATCGGGCCCTACGCCGAGGTGCCCGGCCGGTACGCGGAGCGGTCGCCCACCGAGCACGCCGACCGGATCACGGCGCCGTTCGTACTGCTCCAGGGCCTGGAGGACGTGATCTGCCCGCCCGTGCAGTGCGAGCGGTTCCTCGCCCGCCTGGCGGACCGGCAGGTGCCGCACGCGTATCTCGCCTTCGAGGGCGAGGGCCACGGCTTCCGGCGGGCGGAGACCCTGGTGCGCGCCCTGGAGGCCGAACTGTCGCTGTACGCACAGGTGTTCAACCTGAATCCGCGCGGCATCCCGACGCTGGAGCTGAACAGGTGACAGACGACGGAGCCGGCCGGGTGAGGGCCCTGGCGCGCCCCGGCCGCCTCGCGCCCGGCGCCCGGGTGGCCGTGGTCGCCCCCAGCGGGCCGGTTCCCGAGGAGCGGCTTCAGGCCGGGCTCGACGTGCTGCGCGGATGGGACCTCGACCCGGTGGTGGCACCCCATGTCCTGGACCGGCACGGCACGTTCGACTACCTGGCGGGCACGGACGCCGACCGGGCCGCCGACCTCCAGGCCGCCTGGTGCGACCGGGCCGTGGACGCGGTGCTGTGCGCCCGCGGCGGCTACGGCGCGCAGCGCATGGCCGATCTGCTGGACTGGGAGGCGATGCGCGCGGCCGGGCCGAAGGTGTTCGTCGGCTTCAGCGACATCACCGCGCTGCACGAGGCGTTCGCGGTCCGGCTGGGCCTGGCCACGCTGCACGGGCCGATGGCGGCCGGCGTCGACTTCCTGAAGAACGCCCGGGCGCAGGAGCACCTGAAGGCCACCCTGCTCGCCCCGGAGACGGTCCGCACCATCGCCTCCGGCGGCAGGCCGATGGTCCCCGGCCGGGCGCGGGGCGTCACCCTCGGCGGCTGCCTGAGCCTGCTCGCCGCCGACCTCGGCACCCCGTACGCCCGGCCCTCCGCGCGCGGCGGCCTGCTGTGCCTGGAGGACGTGGGCGAGGAGACGTACCGGCTGGACCGCTGCCTCACCCAGCTGCTGCGCGCCGGCTGGCTCGACGGTGTGCGGGGCGTGCTCCTCGGCTCCTGGGAGGAGTGCGGCCCCTACGCGCGCCTGCGGCCCCAGCTCCTCGACCGGCTGGGCGGGCTCGGTGTCCCCGTCGTGGAGGAGTTCGGGTTCGGACACGGCGCGGGCGCCCTCACCGTCCCCTTCGGCGTTCCGGCGGAACTCGACGCGGACGCGGGGACGTTGACGCTGGACGAACCGGCGCTGCGCTGACCTTCGCCGACGGCCCGGTCATTGAATCTCCGTCAAAAACCCTCGTCAGGGCGATTGACCCCTGTATGACACGTGTCACACGATGCTTACCGGCCGGTACCTACCGGTCGGTAAGCCGGGCTGCCCTCAACGGGCCCTCAGTGTGGAGGTCTGTGTGCCCCGTCGTCTCCCCAGATGCCGCGCGCCCCTCGCGTTCGCCCTCGGTGCCGCGCTCACCGCTCCCCTCGCCGTCACCGCTCCGGCCGCCGCGACCGGCCAGTACACCGTCACGCCGCTGAAGTTCACCGTCGACGCCGGCGGGCGGACCTGCACGGTCGACGCGGACCTCTACCGGCCCACGGACGCGGACGCCTCCCGCCCGGCCCCCGCCGTACTGGCCACCAACGGCTTCGGCGGCAGCAAGTCCGACGGCCAGACCGACGCCATCGGCAAGGCCTTCGCCGAGCGCGGCTACGTCGCGCTCGCCTACTCCGGCCTCGGCTTCGGCAGGTCCGGCTGTCTGATCTCGCTCGACGACCCGGACATCGACGGCGCCGCCGCCACCGAACTGATCGACTTCCTCGGCGGCAAGCGCGCCGCCGACGACGGCACCACCGCCGACTTCGTCACCCTGGACCGGGCCGGCGACCCGCGCGTCGGCATGATCGGCGGCTCCTACGGCGGTGCCATCCAGCTGGCGACGGCCGCCGTCGACCGGCGCCTCGACGCCCTCGTGCCCATGATCACCTGGCACGACCTGGCGTACTCTCTCGACCCGAACAACGCCGTCGGCGCCGAGGACGTCCCCGGCGCCTTCAAGTGGCAGTGGGCCAACGGCTTCTACCTCATCGGCGAGGGGCAGCCACTGCTCGCGCCCGGCCTCGACCCCTCCCGCATCAACTCGCTGTCCTGCCTGCACTTCGTCACCCGTGCCTGCGAGACGATCCGCACCCTCAACTCCGGCAGCTACCCGGCGGACCGGACCGCCGAGCTGCTCGACTTCGCACGCAGCGTCTCCCCGGTGTCGTATCTGAACCGGGTGAAGACACCGACCCTGCTGGTCCAGGGGCAGGCCGACAGCCTCTTCAACCTCAACGAGGCCACCGCCACGTACAACACGCTCAAGGCGCAGGGCACCCCGGCCAAGATGATCTGGCAGTCCTGGGGCCACAGCGGCGGCCTCACCGACCCGGCCGCAGGGGAACTCGACCTCGGCCGGGGCAACCTGGAGACCTCCTACGTCGGCCGGCGCATCCTCGCCTGGTTCGACCGCTACCTGCACAAGAAGCACGGCACCGACACCGGCCCCGACTTCGCCTACTACCGCGACTGGGTCACCGACCCGCGGCACACCTACGCCACCGCCGACCGCCTGCCCCCGCTCAGCCGGAACCTCTACCTCTCCGGCGACGGCAAACTCGTCGACAACCGCGCCAAGGTCACTGCGGGCAGCCGCACCTACACCAACTGGCTGGTCCCCACCAGCCACTCCGAGAGTTCCCTCGCCGGCATCATCGGCCTGCCGGACCCGGCGCCGTACGACACCAAGGGCACCCACCTGGCCTGGACCAGTGCCCCGCTGGAACGCGACCTCGACGTCGTGGGGGCGCCCCGGGCCACGCTGAAGGTCGTCTCCCCCAAGGCCGAGCGGACCCAGGGCTCCGGCGACGCCGCCGACAAGCTGGTGCTGTTCGCCAAGCTCTACGACGTCGCCCCGGACGGCACCCGGACCCTCGTCCACCGCCTGGTCGCCCCGGTCCGCGTGCCCGACGTG
This sequence comes from Streptomyces hamibioticus, assembly GCF_047946815.1. Classification (NCBI taxonomy): domain Bacteria; kingdom Bacillati; phylum Actinomycetota; class Actinomycetes; order Kitasatosporales; family Streptomycetaceae; genus Streptomyces; species Streptomyces hamibioticus. The sequence goes on along the minus strand of NZ_JBKKQY010000001.1, from coordinate 1,295,958 downwards.
ACGAAGCCGTTCACCGTCACGCTGCCCGGGATCGTGCACCGGTACGAGGAGGGGCACCGGCTGCGGTTCGTCGTCGCGGCGAGCGACGGCGCGTATTTCGGCAACCGCGGGATCAAGCCCGTGACCGTGGTCAGCGCCCCCGGGGACGCCGGCGTGCTCCGGCTGCCGGTGACCGGGGGCTGAGTCACCGGCGGGCGTAGGCTGGCGGGATGCCGCACACCGCATCCCGCCACCTCGCCGAGGGCCCCCGGGTGGGCATACGCCACTTCACCCGCGAGGACGGCGCCGAGTTCACCGCACGGGCCCGCGAGAGCAAGGACCTGCACCACCCGTGGCTGTTCCCGCCGGACAGCGCGGAGGCCTACGCCGCCTACGCCGGCCGGCTGATCGAGGACCCGGCCAAGGCCGGCTTCCTGGTGTGCGAGAAGACCGACGGCGCCATCGCCGGGTTCATCAACATCAACAACATCGTCGAGGACGGCTTCATGAGCGGCGCCCTCGGCTACGGCGCCTTCGCCCACGCGGCCGGCCGCGGGCTGATGCGCGAGGGCCTGGACCTCGTCGTCCGGTACGCCTTCGGCCCGATGCGGCTGCACCGGCTGGAGATCAACGTCCAGCCCGGCAACACCGCCTCGATCGCGCTGGCCCGTGCCTGCGGGTTCCGTCTGGAGGGCTTCTCGCCGAGGTTCCTGTACATCGACGGCGCCTGGCGGGACCACCAGCGCTGGGCCGTCACCGCCGAGTCGGTGACCTCCGGCTGACCAAGGCCCCGTACCCTCCCACCGGCGCACCGCTCCCACCGGCGCACCGCTCCCGGCACGCCTCGACCTCCGGATGCGGCCGGGCGGACGGGGAGCCCGCCCGGCCCCGGGCTCAGGCGCGGCGGTCGACGTACTCGTAGACCACACCGTCGGGATGACGGGCGATCAGGTTGCGGCCCGCCGGGGTCGGGACCGGGCCGGCGATGATGTCCGCGCCCAGCTCGCCGAGCAGCCGGCCTGCCTCCTCGACGTCCGACACGGCGACCGTCGCGGAGACCTTGCGCAGCACCTCCAGCTGGGACTCGGGCCCGCTCATCAACAGGAAGCAGCCGATCGCGGCCACTTCGACGCCACCGCGCTCGAAGCGCAGGGCTCGGCCACCGGCGAGTCCTTCGTAGAACGGGATCGCCTTGTCCAGGTCGTCGACGTAGATGCGCAGCGTGGCTCCGAGAATGTCCATGCGGGAGAGCCTAGTTGGGGCCGGGAGAGCGCGGCGGCCCATGGCCGGGGTGGTTGCGGGTACCCGCAACCCATGAAGCGCTTGGATCACTTGGAACATCTGGACAAGCACCTGGTCGACGAACTGGCGCAGGTGGCACGCGAGACCGTGCGGGACGAGCTGCGCGAGCAGACCCGCAAGCAGCGCCGCCGGGCCACGCTGTACGCGGCCTCCGGTGCCGCCGCCCTCTACGCGGGCGCGGCCCTCGCGCTCACCGTGGGCCTGGCCCTCGCCGCCGGCCTGCCGGACTGGGCCGCCGCGCTGATCACCGCGGTGATCCTGGGGGCGGTGGCCTACCTGCTGCGCCGGGCGGCCCGCCCCTCCGGGCCCCCGTCGGTGCACGAGGGGCACGAGCCCGCGCAGCCCGCCGGCAGCCGGGCTCCCTACCCGCCCATGCCGCCCGTCGCTCCCGGCGCCGGGACCGGGGGAGGCACACCGCCGCCGGGCGCTCCGCTCACCCCGCGTCCGGAGGACCTCAACCCCGAGACCCGGCACGACCGGTCGTGACGCGCCGTACCCACACCCGCAGAAGGGGGCGTGGCACCCACGCCCCCTTCGTCATGTCGTGACGCTCCCTCGTGCCGTTGCTCAGCCGGTCCCCCGGAGCTGCGGCAGCACCTTCGTGCGGTAGAAGTCGAAGAAGCCGCGCATGTCCGGGCCTATCTGGTTGACGTAGATCCGGTCGAAGCCCGCGTCGGCGAACTGCTTCAGCCCGGCGACGTGCTCGTCGACGTCGTCGCCGCACACCCGGTTCTCCCGCACCATGTCCTCGGTGACCAGCGTCTGCGCCTGCTCGAAGTGCTTCGGCGAGGGCAGCACCTGGCCCAGCTCGCCGGGCAGCAGTTCGTTGGACCACAGCCGGTGCACCGTCTTGACCGCCGCGTCCCGGTCGGTGTCGTAGCAGACCTTGGTGCCGCCGCTGACCAGCTTGCCGCCGCCTCCGCCCTTGCGGTACTGCTCCACCATCGACGTGTCCGGCATCATCGTGATGTAGCCGTCGCCGACCCGGGACGCCAGCTGCGTCGCCGCGGGTCCGAAGCCGGAGATGTCGATCGGCACGGGCTCGTCCGGGACCGTGTACAGGCGGGCGTTCTCCACCGTGTAGTGCGTGCCGTGGTGGTTGACCTCCTCGCCGGTGAACAGCCGGCGCATCACCTGAATGGCCTCCTCCAGCATCTCCAGGCGCACGTGCGCGGGCGGCCAGGCCTCGCCGAGGATGTGCTCGTTGAGTGCCTCGCCGGTGCCGACGCCGAGCCGGAACCGGCCGCCCGTCAGGACCGCGCTGGTCGCCGCCGCCTGGGCCACCACCGCCGGGTGGATACGGACGGTCGGGCAGGTCACCGCCGTCTCGATCGGCAGGGACACCGCTTCCGACAGCGCTCCGATCACCGACCACACGAACGGGCTCTGGCCCTGCTCGTCGTTCCACGGGTGGTAGTGGTCCGATATCCACAGTGCCTGGAACCCGGCCTGCTCGGCCATCCGCGCCTGCTCGATCAGCTCGTCGGGGCCGTACTGCTCGCACGAGAGGAAGTAGCCGTACTCGGGCATGGGAGGGTGCCTCCGGAACATCGACGGGTCGGTCGGACCGGTCCGACCGGTCGGGTCGGTCTGGTCGGTCGGGCCGGTCCGCGGCCGAGTACCCGGGCGGTAGGCCGGAAACCGGCGGTACGCGCCGGTCGCCCACGTTTGACCACCCCGGCCAGGGGGACGCGGAAGGCTTACGAGGTACGCGACAGCCCGGAGGCGAACCGTGAGCCGACCCCGCATCGTGATCGTCGGTGCCGGCTTCGCCGGGTACCGGACGGCCCGCACCCTGTCCCGGCTCACCCGGCACCAGGCCGACATCACCCTGCTGAATCCGACCGACTACTTCCTCTACCTGCCCCTGCTGCCCCAGGTCGCCGCCGGAGTGCTGGAGCCGCGCCGGGTCACCGTGTCCCTGTCGGGCACGCTGCCGCGCGTCCGGCTGGTGCTCGGCGAGGCCGACCGCATCGACCTCGACGGGCACACCGTGCGCTACACCGACCCGGAGGGCCGTGAGGGCTCGCTGGGCTTCGACCGGCTGGTGCTGGCCGCGGGCAGTGTGAACAAGCTGCTGCCGATCCCGGGCGTCGCCGAGCACGCCCACGGTTTCCGCGGGCTGCCGGAGGCCCTCTACCTGCGCGACCACGTGACCCGGCAGGTCGAACTGGCCGCCGCCACGCGTGACCGGGAGGAGTGCTCCGCCCGGTGCACCTTCGTGGTGGTCGGCGCCGGCTACACCGGCACGGAGGTCGCGGCGCACGGCCAGATGTTCACCGACGCGCAGGTCCGCAAGCACCCGCTGCGGACGGGCATGCGGCCGCGCTGGATGCTGCTGGACCTCGCCGACCGGGTGCTGCCCGAGATGGACCAAAGGCTCTCCCGCACCGCCGAGCGAGTGCTGCGGCAGCGTGGCGTGGACGTGCGGATGGGGACCTCCGTGAAGGAGGCCACGCACGAGGGCGTGCTGCTGAGCGACGGCGAGACGGTCGACACCCGGACGCTGGTGTGGTGCGTGGGCGTGCGGCCGGACCCGCTGGTGGAGTCCCTGGGGCTGCCCATGGAGCGCGGCCGGCTGCTGGTCGACCCGCACCTCCAGGTGCCCGGCCGCCCCGAGCTGTTCGCCTGCGGTGACGTGGCCGCGGTGCCCGACCTGAACAACCCCGGCTCGTACACGCCGATGACCGCGCAGCACGCCTGGCGGCACGGCAAGGTGTGCGCGCAGAACGTCGCCGCCTCGCTGGGGCTGGGCGGCGAGCGGCGGGCCTACCGCCACAAGGACATGGGTTTCGTGGTGGACCTGGGCGGGGCCAAGGCCGCCGCCAACCCGCTCGGCGTGCCGTTGTCCGGGCCGGCGGCGGGCGCCGTCACCCGCGGTTACCACCTTGCCGCGATGCCCGGCAACCGGGTCCGGGTCGCCGCGGACTGGCTGCTGGACGCGGTGCTGCCGCGCCAGGCCGTCCAGCTGGGGCTGGTCCGGTCCTGGTCGGTGCCGCTGGAGTCGGCTTCGCCGGAAGTGGCCCGGGTACCGGGACGGCCCGGCGGTCCCGGCGCCCAGGCGGACGCGGACGCGGGTTCCGGCGCCGGCTCCGGGCCGGGCGCGGCGGCCTCGCCGGACACCGGCCCGGAATCCGGGAAGCGCCGCTCCGGCGACGAACCCACCGAGGGACGGACCGGCCGCGAGCCGGCGAAGAACCAGCCGGGCGGTGAGCCGGCCAAGAACCAGCCGGGCGGTGAGCCGGCGAAGAACCAGCCGGGCGGTGAGCCGGCCAAGAACCAGCCGGGTGGTGAGTCGGCCAAGAACCAGCCCGTCGGCCGGCCCGGCGAGGGGGACGGCGGTCCGGAACCCCCGGCGGACCAGCCGCCCCCGGGCTCCGGCGCCGCGCCCGGCCCCGTCAAGCGTGACGACCCCGCTGAAGGAGACTCATGAACACCGAGGAACTCGTCGAACTGGGCCAGCAGCTGCGCGTCGACAGCGTGCGGTCGGCCGCCGCCGCGGGCTCGGGACACCCCACGTCCTCGATGTCCGCCGCGGACCTGATGGCCGTACTCCTGGCGCACCACCTGCGCTACGACTTCGAGCGCCCCGCCCACCCGGGCAACGACCGCTTCGTGCTGTCCAAGGGCCACGCCTCGCCCCTGCTGTACTCCGCGTACAAGGCGGCCGGCGTCATCGACGACGAGGAACTGCTCACCTTCCGCAGGCTCGGCAGCCGCCTGGAGGGGCATCCGACCCCGCAGCGGCTGCCGTGGGTCGAGACGGCCACCGGTTCGCTGGGACAGGGCCTGCCCGTCGGGGCGGGGATCGCGCTGGCCGGCAAGCGACTGGACCGCACCGAGTACCGCGTGTGGGTGCTGTGCGGCGACAGCGAGCTGGCCGAGGGCTCGGTGTGGGAGGCCGCCGAGCACGCCGGACACGAGAACCTCGACAACCTGACCGCGATCCTCGACGTCAACCGGCTCGGCCAGCGCGGCCCGACCCGGCACGAGCACGACCTGGACGCCTACGCCCGCCGCTTCCAGGCCTTCGGCTGGCACACCGTCGAGGTCGACGGCCACGACGTCGACGCGATCGACCGCGCCTACGGCGAGGCCGCCTCCACCAAGGGCCAGCCCACGGCGATCATCGCCCGCACCCTCAAGGGCAAGGGCGTCGCGGACGTCGAGGACCGGGAGGGCCTGCACGGCAAGCCGCTGAAGGACGCCGACGAGGCGATCGCGGAACTCGGCGGGCCCCGCGACATCCGGGTCCGGGTGCAGGAGCCGCCGGCCGCCCGCGCGCTGCACGCCGTGGGCTCGGGGGAGACCGACCTGCCCCGCTGGGAGAAGGGCGAGGAAGTGGCCACCCGGAACGCCTTCGGGCAGGCGCTGACCGCGCTCGGCACCGCCCGCGGCGACGTCGTCGCCCTGGACGGCGAGGTCGGCGACTCCACCCGTGCCGAGTTCTTCGCCAAGGAGCACCCCGAGCGCTACTTCGAGTGCTACATCGCCGAGCAGCAGATGGTCGCCACCGCGGTCGGGATGGCGGCCCGCGGCTGGGTGCCGTACGCCACCTCCTTCGCGGCCTTCCTGACCCGCGCGTACGACTTCATACGCATGGCGTCCATCAGCGGCTCCGGCATCAACCTGGTCGGCTCGCACGCGGGCGTCGCCATCGGCCAGGACGGGCCCAGCCAGATGGGACTGGAGGACCTGGCCATGATGCGGTCGGTGCACGACTCGACCGTGCTGTACCCGTGCGACGCCAACCAGACCGCGAAGCTGGTCGCCGGGACGGCGGACCTGGAGGGCATCCGCTACCTGCGCACCTCGCGCGGCGAGAGCGAGGTCATCTACGGGCCCGACGAGGAGTTTCCGATCGGCGGCAGCAAGGTGCTGCGCTCCTCCGGCACCGACCGCATGACCATCGTCGCGGCGGGCGTCACCGTGCCCGAGGCGCTGGCCGCCGCCGAGGCCCTGGAACAGGAGGGCATCCAGGCCCGGGTGATCGACCTGTACTCCGTCAAGCCCGTCGACGCGGCCACCCTGCGGCAGGCCGCCGAGGAGACCGGCTGCCTGCTGACGGTGGAGGACCACCACCCGGAGGGCGGCATCGGCGACGCGGTGCTCGACGCGTTCACCGACGGCCGGCCGGTGCCCCGGCTGGTCCGGCTCGCCGTCCGCACCATGCCGGGCTCGGCGGCGCCCGACGAGCAGCTGCACGCCGCGGGCATCGACGCCGAGTCGATCGCCGCGGCCGACCGGCTGCTGGTGGAGGAGGCGGTCGTGCCGTGAGCGGCGACGCCGTTCGGACCGTGCGGGCCGGGCGGCGCACGGTCGAGGTCCACCGCCCGGACAAGGTGCTCTTCCCGGGCGGGGACGGCGGCGCGAAGGAGTACACCAAGGGCGACCTCGTCGCCTACTACCGGGCCGTCGCGCCGTTCATGCTGCCGCACCTGCGGGGCCGCCCGCTGATGCTGGAGCGGCACCCGGACGGCATCGACGGCCCGCGCTTCATGCAGAAGAACACACCGGACGGCTATCCGGAGTGGATCACCCGGGCCGAGCTGCCCAAGGAGGGCGGCACCGTCCGCCACGCCGTGTGCGACGACACTGCCACCCTCGGCTACCTCGCCGACCAGGCCTCCCTCACCCTGCACCGCTGGCTGTCCCGGACCGGCCGGATCGACCGCCCCGACCGGATGGTCTTCGACCTCGACCCGGCCGGGGACGACTTCCCCGCGGTCCGCGAGGCGGCGGCGCTGCTGGGCGAACTGCTGGACACCCTGCGCCTGCCCTCGGCGCCGATGACCACCGGCTCCCGCGGTCTGCACGTGGTCGTGCCGGTCGACGGGAAGCACGACTTCGACGAGGTGCGCCGATTCGCGCGGGACGTCGCCGACGCCCTGGCCGCCGCCCACCCGCGGACCCTCACCACCGCCGCGCGCAAGAAGGACCGCGGCGGCCGGCTCTACCTCGACGTGCAGCGCAACGCCTACGCGCAGACCGCCGTCGCGCCCTTCACCGTCCGCGCCAGGCCCGGCGCCCCCGTGGCCGCCCCCATCACCTGGGACCAGCTGGACGACCCGGCCCTGCACGCCCGCCGCTGGACCATCGCCGACGCCGTCGAGCAGGCCCGCACCAACCCCTGGGCCGGGGTCATGAGCCGCGCGCGGTCCCTGGGCCCGGCCCGGCGGCGACTGGACGCATACGTCCGTTGAGGTTTGGCCAACACTCTTGCGGCCACACGAAGGGGGAGGTGGCCATGGCAAACACTGATAAAGCGTCAGCTTCCGGAAACGGACATCAGTCGCAAAGTTCGCAAGAGTCAACGAAGTCCCGTGGTACGGCCGACCGTTCGACGGCGGCGCACCGGCCGAGCCCGATGGAGGTACTGCGCCAGGCGCGCAGCCAGCTCGCGGAGCTCACCGGCATGGAAGCCGAGTCGGTGTCGTCCTTCGAACAGACGGAGGAGGGCTGGGCGTTGGAGGTCGAGGTGCTCGAACTCGAGCGCGTGCCCGACACCATGAGCCTGCTGGCGAGCTACCAGGTGGACCTGGATGCCGAGGGGCAGCTCACCGGCTACCGGCGGGTGCGCCGCTACGAGCGCGGCCGGTCCGATGCACGCCGTCCGGGCGGTCGCTAGGCCGCCCGGACGGACGGACACCACACCGAACCCACGAACAGGGAGGTAATGCCGGCATGACTGTCGTACCGGCACAGCAAACCGGCGGTGGAGGCGGCAGCAGCGGTCTCTACGACGTGCTTGAGCTTGTTCTGGACAGGGGGCTCGTCATCGACGCATTCGTGCGCGTGTCCCTGGTCGGGATCGAGATCCTGAAGATCGACGTGCGTGTGGTCGTCGCCAGTGTCGACACCTATCTGCGCTTCGCCGAGGCGTGCAACCGGCTCGACCTGGAGGCCGGGCCGCGCAAGGACCCGGGCCTGCCCGACCTGGTCGGGGAGATGACCGAGTCCGGCGCCCGCGGCAAGTCCAAGGGCGCGCTGTCCGGCGCCGCCCAGACGATAACCGACGCCTTCCAGCAGGCCCGCGACGAAGGCTCCGAGCGTGAGCGCGAGCCGCGTCCGCGGGCCCGCAAGAGCACGGCCGCGCGGAGGAAGGAGGAGCAGGAGTGAGCACGTACGTCTACGGCATCACGGCAAGCACGCACCCCTCGCTCCCCGAGGGCATGGACGGCGTCGGCGACCCGCCGTGCCCGGTGCGGGTCCTGAAGGAGGGCGAGCTGGCGGCCCTCGTCAGCGACGCCCCCGAGGGGCTGCGGCCCAAGCGCAGGGACCTGCTCGCCCACCAGAACGTGATCGGTGAGGCGAGCGCCGCCGCCTGTGTGCTGCCCATGCGGTTCGGCAGCGTCGCCCCGGACGACAAGTCCGTCACCGGGGTGCTCGCCGAGCGCGTCGAGCACTACAAGGAGCGGCTGCGGGCGCTGGACGGCCGGGTCGAGTACAACGTGAAGGCCAATCACGTGGAGGAGGCCGTCCTGCACCACGTGATGGCCGACAACGCGGAGATCCGTGCCCTCGCCGAAGCCAACCGGAAGGCGGGCGGCGGCAGTTACGAGAACAAGATCCAGCTCGGCGAGATGGTCGCCGCCGCGGTCAAGGCCAAGGAGTCCGAGGACGCCGCCACGCTGCAGCGCGCCCTGGAGGCGGACGCCGATGCCGTGAGCCCGGGCCCCGAGTCCACCGGCTGGCTGGCCAATGTGTCGTTCCTGGTGGACCGCGCGTCGGCCGAGGAGTTCCTCGCCGCCGTCGAGCGGGCGCGCCGGGAGCTGCCGCACCTGGAGGTGCGGGTCAACGGACCGCTGCCGCCGTACAGCTTCGTCGAGCCCGGCCCCGCCGAGCCCGCGGGCACCCCGGCCGTGGCCGGGGGCGCGGACGCCGGGGCGGGGTGAGAACCGTGGGACTGATCTCCGAGGTGCTGCTGCTGCCGTTCGCCCCGGTGCGCGGCAGCGCCTGGGCCGTCAGACAGGTCCTTCAGGAGGCCGAGCGGATCTACTACGACCCGGCCACCATCCGGGCCGAACTCGGCCGCCTGGAGGAGCGGCTGGAGTCGGGGGAGATCACGGAGGAGGAATTCGACCGGCAGGAGGACGAACTCCTGGACCGGCTGGAGATCGCTTCGCGCGGGAGCGCGGGATGGGGTGACGGGACGGCATCATGAACCGAGTCGGGCTGGGCCTCGCGATAGGGGCCGGATATCTGCTGGGACGCACCAAGAAGCTCAAATTCGCCGTCGCCGTCGGCTCGATGGTGGCCGGCAGGAAGCTCAACCTGACCCCGCGGGGCATCGCGGAACTGGTCAACACGCAATTGCAGAACAATCCGCAGTTCAAGGAGATCGGCGACCAGCTGCGCACGGACCTGCAAGGCGTGGGCAAGGCGGCCTCGGGCGCCTTGGTCGAGCGGCAGCTCGACGCGATCGCCGGCCGTCTGCACGGGCGTACCGCCCAGGTCCGCGACCAGCTCTCCGGCGTGGCATCCCAGGCGCCGGGCGTCGGCTCCGAGGAGGAAGCGGGGGCCGAGGACGAGGAGGGAGCCGAGAGCGCGGAGAGCGCCGAGGACACCGGGAAGGCCGCGCGGAAGGCGCCCGCCAAGAAGGCGCCGGCCAAGAGGACGGCCGCCGCGGAGAAGGCCCCCGCCAAGAAGGCGCCGGCCAGGAAGACGGCGGCGAAGACGTCGCGGTCGGCCAAGCAGGCGGCCGGCAAGAAGACGGCCGGGGCCCGGGGCGGCCGGGCCGGGCTGCCGAAGGGTGGTGGTGAGCGATGACCGAGACCCTCGGATCGGCGTCCTCGGCGGCGGGCGGCGCCGCGAAGCAGAACCCGCTCGCGGACGTGGCCCGCAGCGAGGCGGCCGAGCGCCTGAAGTCGGAGGTGCAGGACTACCTCGCGGCGCAGACGCAGCGCCTGCTGGCCGGCGCGGGCCGCAAGCTCGGCGAGACGACCGTCAGGCTGAACGACATGGCCGAGGGCAACAGCCCCGGCCTCGGCAAGCTCGCCCTCGACGGCGGACGCAAGCTCGCCGAGGGCAAGGGCCCGCTGCGTACGGCGCTGGAGACCGGCGCGGGCCGCGTGAAGGACCGCGTGGCCGACGCGTTCGGGAACCTCGGCGGCGGCAAGGGCAGGCGCAAGGGCGGCGCCGGCAAGAAGCCGACCGTCATCATCGAGCACGTCGACGTCGGCGTGCCGCTGCGCACCGCCTACGACCAGTGGACCCGGTACCAGGACTTCAGCACGTTCGCCAAGGGCGTCAAGAACGCGGAACGCGCCGACGACACGACGTCCGACTGGCAGGTGAAGGTCTTCTGGTCCAACCGCAGCTGGAAGGCGACGACCACCGAGCAGGTGCCCGACGACCGGATCTCCTGGACGTCGGAGGGCGCCAAGGGCACGACGAAGGGCGTCGTCACCTTCCACCGGCTCGCCGACAGCCTCACGCGCGTCGTCCTGGTCATCGAGTACTACCCCAAGGGACTGTTCGAGAAGACCGGCAACATCTGGCGCGCGCAGGGCCGCCGGGCCCGGCTCGACCTGAAGAACTACGTCCGTTTCGTTACCTTCAAGGGTGAGGCGGAGGACGGCTGGCGCGGGGAGATCCGCGACGGCGAGGTCGTCCGCAGCCATGAGGACGCGGTCGCGGAGGAGGAGCAGGAAGGGCAGGGCGAGCACGACGAGCAGCAGGAAGCCTCGTACGCGGAGGACGAGACCGCGGAGGAACCCGAGGGCGAGTACGAGGAGGAACCCGAGGGCGAGTACGCGGAGGAGCCCGAGGAGGAGTACGAGGACGAGCCGGAGGGCGAGGACGAAGAAGAGCCCGAGGAGGAGTACGAGGGCGCGTACGAGGACGAGCCCGACGCGGAGAAGCCCGAGGACGCCGACCGTGACGGGGACGAGTACGCCGAGCACGGGGGCCGTCGATGACGACTCCCGGCCGGCTGCCCGAGCCCTACGGCCAGGGACAGAGCGCCAACCTCGCCGACATCCTGGAGCGGGTGCTCGACAAGGGCGTGGTCATCGCGGGCGACATCAAGATCAACCTGCTCGACATCGAGCTGCTCACCATCAAGCTGCGGCTCGTCGTCGCCTCCGTCGACAAGGCCAAGGAGATGGGCATCGACTGGTGGGAGAGCGACCCGGCGCTCTCCTCGAACGCCAGGCACAAGGAGCTGGCCCGGGAGAACGCGGAGCTGCGTGACCGCCTGGCCGAGCTGGAGTCGGGCCGCGCACCGAGGGAAGAGGCACCATGACCGGACTGCGGTACGTCTACGCCGTCTGCCGCCCCTTCGGCGCGGCCCTCCAGTCGCAGCTGACCGGAGTCGCGGGCGACCCGCCCCGGCTTCTGCACCATCAGGGGCTGGTCGCCGTCGTCAGCCACGTCCCCGAGGCCGACTTCGCCGAGGAGCCGCTCCGGGCGCACCTGGAGGACCTGGACTGGCTGGCCGGGACCGCCCGCGCCCACCAGCAGGTCGTGGACGCGCTCACCGCCGTCACCACGCCGCTGCCGCTCCGGCTGGCCACCGTCTTCCGGGACGACAGCGGCGTACGCGTGATGATGGAGCAGCGCGAGGACTACTTCCGGCGCACCCTCGACCGCCTGGCCGGCCGGGTGGAATGGGGCGTCAAGGTGTTCGTCGAGCCGCCCGCGGCGCAGGACACCGCACAGGCCGGCCCGGCCGCCGGACAGCCCGCGGCCAGGCCGGCCTCCGGCCGGGACTACCTGCGGCAGCGGCGCATGCGGACGCGGGCGCACGAGGACCTGTGGACCCGGGCCGAGGAGTTCGCGACCCGGCTGCACGAGACGCTGTCCGCGCGGGCGGACGATGCCCGGCTGCACGCGCCGCAGAACCCCACGCTCTCCGGTGCCGCCGGACGGAACGTTCTCAATGCCGCCTATTTGGTGCCGCGGAACGGCTCCGAAGAATTCGTGGAAATCGTGGACCGGACCAAGGACGACGCTCCCGGAATTCGCGTGGAACTCACCGGGCCCTGGGCAGCCTATTCGTTCGCCGGCGAGGAGAGCGCCGGAAAGGACGCCGAGAAAGAGACCGACGAGACGGAGGGGGAGCGGCCGTGACGGTCGTCGAACGCCGGGAGATCGCCCTGGTCGACCTGCTCGACCGGCTGCTGGCCGGCGGAGTCGTCATCACCGGGGACATCACGCTGCGCATCGCGGACGTCGACCTGGTCCGCATCGACCTCAACGCGCTGATCAGCTCGGTGAACCACAACGTGCCCTCGCCCTGGGGTGACTGAGGTGACCGACGTGCCCGAACCCGCGCCCGAGCGCCGCCGCCTCGATCTCGACCCCGACACGGTCGAGCGGGACCTGATCAAGCTGGTGCTGACCGTGGTGGAGCTGTTGCGCCAGCTCATGGAGCGGCAGGCGCTGCGCCGCTTCGACGAGGGCGACCTGACCGAGGACCAGGAGGAGCGCATCGGGCTCACCCTGATGCTGCTCGAGGACCGCATGACCGAGCTGCGCGACCGATACGGACTGCGGCCCGAGGACCTGAATCTGGACCTCGGGCCGCTCGGACCGCTGCTGCCCCGGGAGTGAGCCTCCCGGGGCAGCGGCCTCACCACCTGTACCAGCGTCCCCTGCCGCCGCTCGCGGTCGTGCCACGGGCGACGAAGCCCAGCAGCCACAGGACCAGGACGGCCAGGGCGATCCACCAGAGCACCTTCACGGCGAATCCGGCACCGAAAAGAACCACTGCGAGAAGCAGGACCAGCAGAAGTGGAACCATAATGTGAACCTCCTGCCGTACTGGTTTCCCGAGAAACGTTGTTCAGGCTTCTTTCCGGCAGAGAATTTCTCCGTGCAGCACGCTGAACCAGCCGTCCTCCCGCTCGCCCCATTCCCGCCAGGCCGCCGCAACGGCCCGCAACTGCTCCGCGGTGGCGTGGTCGCCCTCGGTGGCCAGCGCGGCGTAGGAGGACGCCACCGTGCGGTCCGCCCACAGCCCGCTCCACCACCGCCGTTCCCCGGGCGTGGAGAAGGTCCAGGCGCTGGAGGTCGCCGTGATGGCGGTCAGTCCCGCCCGCAGCGCCCAGGCCTTGAGCCGCCGGCCGGCGTCCGGCTCCCCGCCGTTGGCCCGGGCGACCCGGTGGTACAGGTCCAGCCAGCTGTCCAGCCCCGGGGAGGCGGGGTACCAGGTCATGGCCGCGTAGTCCGAGTCGCGCACGGCGATGAAGCCGCCCGGCCGGGTCACCCGCTTCATCTCGCGCAGCGCCTGCACCGGATCGCCGACGTGCTGGAGCACCTGGTGGGCGTGGACCACGCAGAAGGTGTCGTCCGGGTGGTCGAGGGCGTGCACGTCCGCGACCGCGAAGTCGACGTTGGCCAGGCCCCGCTCGTCGGAGGTGGCCCGGGCCTGCTCCAGGATCTCCGGCGCGCGGTCGACGCCGGTGACGTGACCGTCCGGGACCAGTGCCGCCAGGTCGGCGGTGATGGTGCCCGGACCGCAGCCGATGTCCAGGACCCGCATGCCGGGCCGCAGCGAGCCGAGCAGATACCCGGCGGAGTTGGCGGCGGTGCGCCAGCTGTGCGAACGGAGCACCGACTCGTGGTGTCCGTGCGTGTAGACGGCGGTCTCCCCGGGCCTCGGCATGGCTGGTCCCCTCTCCGGCAGGCAAGGATCGTCGCCGTGTGGGACGGGAGGGCCCCGTCCGGCGACGAGATCACCGTACGCCCGTGTGTCGGAGTGTGAGACCCGCGTTTCGAAGTATGGACTGATGGGGCGTCAGAGTGGTGCGTCAGAGAGGCTCGCCGTTCCCGGGCAACGGGCGGTACACCGTCAGCGCCTCCGGCAGCTTCTCCAGCGTCAGGTCGCCCTCGGTCTCGGTGACCTCGCCGTCGTACGCCATCAGGGTGCCGGGCGCGACGCCGGTCAGGCGCAGCCGGCCCACCTGCACCGCCGCGTGGGCGGGGGAGCGGGTGAGGGGCCCGGCGAGGGCCGCCGACAGCAGCCGCAGGGCGGGCCGGCGGCCACCGTGCACCACGCGCACGTCGAGCTGCCCGTCCGCCATGTCCAGCCGGCGCCCCGGCGCCAGCCCCAGACGGTGGTAGGTGCCGTTGCCCGCGAACAGCATCCACAGCGGCCGCCTGCGTCCTCGGATCTCGGCCTCCAGCGGATGCCGGTCGGCGCGCAGCACCCGTACCGCCGCGAGCACCCCGGCCGGCCAGCCGCCGATCCGGTGCGACCAGCGCTCCCGCTCGCGCACCAGCTCCGGGTACACCCCCAGGCTGAAGGTGTTCAGGAAGACCCCGCGCTGCCCGCCGGAGACGAACCGGCCCACATCCACGCGCACGCCCTCGCCCCGCTCCAGCGCCCGGCACAGATCCCGGACGTCCTCCACACCGAGGTCGTAGGCGAAGTGGTTCAGCGTGCCGCCGGGCAGCACCGCCAGCGGCAGGCGGTGCCGCAGGGCGACCTCGGCGGCGGCGTTCACGGTGCCGTCCCCGCCGCACACGCCGAGCACCCGGGCCCGGCCCGCCGCCTTCTCCAACTCCATCCGGACGTCGCCCGGTTCGCACTCGACGACCTCGGCCTTCGGCAACGCGTCGCACAGCGCGCGGACCCGGTCGGAGGTGCCCGAGGCGATGTTGGCCACCATCACCAGCCCTTCGCCCTCGTCCAGCGCCGGGACCCCGGCCCGCGGCCGGGCCGGCGGCAGCAGCTGGGCGCGCGTCGGCACCAGGCCCCGTACGGCGAACGCGGCGCCCGCCCCGAGCGCCGCGCCGGCCAGGACGTCACTCGGGAAGTGCACGCCGGTGTAGACCCGGGACAGGGCGACCGCGCCGGCCACCGGGGCCACCGCCGCGCCCCAGGCCGGCGACTCCAGGGCCACACCGGTCGCGAACGCGGCGGCCGACGCGGCGTGCCCGGACGGGAACGACGTGGTGATCGGCTGCCGGCTCAGCTGCCGGACCAGCGGCACCGGGTCCAGCAGCGGACGCGGCCGGCGGACGCTGCGCTTGCCCAGGGTGTTGATGGCCAGCGAGGCCAGACCCAGCGAGGCGATGCCGCGGACGGCCGCGCGGCGGGCCCTCGGCGTGCGGGTCGCGGCCAGCGCCGCGGCCGCCGCGAACCACAGCACACCGTGGTTGGCGCTGTGGCTCAGACGCGGCAGCACGGGGTCGGCGCCGGGCCAGTGCCGGGCGGCGACCGCCTCGAACAGCCGCTGATCGAGCCGCAGGAACCGGTTGCGGACGGGGTGCGGGCCGGGCGCCGGGACGGTGAGGTCTATGTCGGGGCTCATGTCACCCGCCTACCCTGCCGAGCGCGTTTCCTGCGGGGCCGGGCCCCGGACGGCCCCGGCGGAAAAGCGGTTGCCTCACCGGTGGCCGCCGCACACAATCGCCTCCCATGGGTCACCTCGAAGCCGCGCACCTGGAGTACCACCTCCCCGACGGGAGGACGCTGCTCGGCGGTGTCTCCTTCCGGGTGGGCGAGGGGGCGGTCGTCGCCCTGGTGGGGCCCAACGGCGCGGGCAAGACCACGCTGTTGCGACTGCTGGCCGGTGAGCTGGCGCCGCACGGCGGCAGCGTCTCGGTGAGCGGCGGCCTCGGGGTGATGCGCCAGTTCGTGGGGTCGGTACGCGACGACACGACCGTGCGGGACCTGCTGGTGTCCGTCGCGCCGCCCCGGGTCCGCGACGCCGCGCGCGCCGTCGACGCCGCCGAACACGCGATCATGGCGGTCGACGACGAGGCGGCCCAGATCGGGTACGCGCAAGCCCTCGCGGACTGGGCCGAGGCCCGCGGCTACGAGGCCGAGACGCTGTGGGACATGTGCACCACGGCCGCGCTGGGCATGCCGTACGAAAGGGCCCAGTGGCGGCAGGTGCGCACGCTGTCCGGCGGTGAGCAGAAGCGGCTGGTGCTGGAGGCGCTGCTGCGCGGCACCGACGAGGTGCTGCTGCTGGACGAGCCCGACAACTACCTCGACGTGCCCGGCAAGCGGTGGCTGGAGGAGCGGCTCGCCGAGACCCGCAAGACCGTGCTGTTCGTCTCCCACGACCGCGAACTGCTCGCCCGCTCCGCCGAGCGGATCGTGTCGGTGGAGCCGGGCCCGGCGGGCGCCGACGCCTGGGTGCACGGCGGCGGCTTCACGACGTACCACCAGGCCCGGCGGGAACGCTTCGCCCGCTTCGAGGAGTTGCGCCGCCGCTGGGACGAGAAGCACGCCCAGCTGAAGAAGCTGGTCCTGACTCTGCGTCAGGCGGCCTCGAACAGCGACGAGATGGCCTCCCGCTACCGGGCCGCCCAGACCCGGCTGCGCAAGTTCGAGGAGGCCGGGCCGCCGCCGGAGCCGCCGCGTGAGCAGGACATCCGCATGCGGCTCAGGGGCGGCCGTACCGGCGTCCGCGCCGTCACCTGCGCGGGGCTGGAGCTGACCGGCCTGATGAAACCCTTCGACCTGGAGGTCTTCTACGGCGAACGGGTCGCCGTCCTCGGCTCCAACGGCTCCGGCAAGTCGCACTTCCTGCGCCTGCTCGCGGGCGACGACGTCGCGCACACGGGGCACTGGAAGCTCGGCGCGCGGGTCGTGCCCGGCCACTTCGCACAGACCCACGCCCACCCCGGACTGGAGGCGCGCACGCTGCTGGACATCCTGTGGCGGGAGCACGCCCAGGACCGCGGCGCCGCCATGTCCCGGCTGCGCCGCTATGAGCTGACCCGGCAGGCCGAGCAGACCTTCGGCCGGCTCTCGGGCGGTCAGCAGGCCCGGTTCCAGATCCTGCTGCTGGAACTCCAGGGCGCCACCGCCCTGCTGCTGGACGAGCCGACCGACAACCTCGACCTGGAGTCCGCCGAGGCCCTCCAGGAAGGCCTGGAGGCCTTCGACGGCACGGTCCTCGCGGTCACCCACGACCGGTGGTTCGCCCGCTCCTTCGACCGCTATCTGGTCTTCGGCAGCGACGGCCGGGTCCGCGAGACGCCGGAGCCGGTATGGGACGAGCGGCGGGTCGAGCGCGTGCGCTGACCCGCCGCTCGTGCGCGGCCGTCCGAAGCCGGACTCACTTCCAGCGCAGCAGCGCGCCCAGACCGCCGATCGGGGTGTCCTCGCCGCCCTCCGGCAGTGCCGGGACGACCGAGATGGCCGGGGCGCCGGTCATGACCGCCGAGCGCAGCAGCGCGTCGTCCGCCCGGGCGGACCAGGAGTTCTGCTCGCCGAGCGTCTTCAGCTCCGAACGGCGCACCGCCAGCTGGTCCGGGTCCTCGCCGATCCACACCTCGCGGTGCGTGTCGGGCCCGTCCGGAATGATCAGCAGCTCGTCGATGCGGTGCTCGCGGGCGGCCTCGACCAGCGCCGGCACGCCCTCCACCGCGGCGGCCCGGCCCTCGCCGTCCGGCGTGCGGGCGGCGAGGAACTTGTCCAGGTCCTCCTGGGCCCGCAGCCGCACGTGCTCCTCGCGCAGCCGCTCCACCTCGTCGTCGAGCAGCCGGCTGCCGGTGCCGCGCGAGGCCTCCACCACGCGGTCCTGAAGCCGCTTGGGCAGCCGCTCGTGCACCGAGCGCCGCTCCCGGTCGTCGCCGACCAGGATCAGCAGGTCGGCGCGGGTCTCCTCCTGGCACACGGCGAGCGCGTCGGCGATCTCCGCCGCGTTGTGCTCCCAGGTGTTCTCCACCCGCAGCTGGAAGTGGCGCTCCGACCAGTCGAGGGTGCTGGTGCGGTGCACCGGCCACTGCCGGCCGGTCACGCCGCCCGCGTCCTGGCTGCCCAGCGCACTGCGCAGCTCGAAGTCGGCGCCCTTGCGGTCGATGTACGCCACCACGCACACCGGGTCCTCGCCGGCCAGCTCCAGCAGCGGCGCCACATGCGGCAGCGGCGCCCAGTGCGCGGAGGTGCCGCCCTGCGGGGTGCGGGCGAGGGGCGGGTCGAGGACCACCTGCCCGTCCCGGGCGAACAGGGCGCGCCCGTGGGGGTCGGAGGAGTGCCGCAGGTCGTTCACCGCCTCCTGCACGGCCCGGCAGGTCGCCTCGTCGGCGCCCTGCTCCGCCAGCTCCCTGGCCACCGCTCCGGCCGTCAGTTCGCGGGCGTGGACGGTGTCCTCCGCATGGCGGGAGAGGTCGACGTACACGGAGGCCCAGGGGCCGGGATGTTCGTAGAGTGGGTGCAGAAAGGCGAGATCCATGGTTCCCTCCCGGATGCCGCTCGGGGGTGGTGTTTCACCGGGGCGGGTACCCGGACCGCATGAACGAACACGACACGTGGGACGGCACCATGACCGGAGTGGACCCGGAGCGCCTGGACGACCAGCAGCTGATGAAGGAGCTGGAGACGATCCACCGCACCCGCCACGACACGCTGCTCTACGGCTCCAACGACGCCCTGCGGGCCCACAACGAGCGCATGGCCCAGCTCGAGGGCGAGTGGCTGCGCCGCAACCCCCGCCGCCCGGTCGCCGCCGGACGCACCCGCGAGGGCGCCCGCGAACGCGGCTCCGGCCAGACGGCGACGCCCGGCGCCTGAAAGCGCCCTCTGAACCGAAAAGCACCCCGGAACGGCAGGCACCCCACCAGACCCTCGGTCTGGTGGGGTGCCTGCCGTTCCGGGCGTCGACGCCCGGCGTCGGCCCGCGAGGGCTGCTCGCCGGCCGCCGGCCGCCGGCCGCCGCCGGCCACCGGCGGGCGCTCAGCCCTCCGCCTTGCCGAACTCCGCGAGGTAGGTCTCGCAGAACGCCTTCAGATCGTCCGGCTTGCGGCTGGTGATCAGCTTGTTGGACCCGTGCTCGCAGACCTTCACCTGCTCGTCGACCCAGGTGCCGCCCGCATTGCGGATGTCGGTCTGCAGACTCGGCCACGAGGTCAGCACCCGGTCCCGTACGACGTCGGCCTCGACCAGCGTCCACGGGGCGTGGCAGATCGCGGCGACCGGGCGGCCCTGGGTGAAGAAGTCCTTCACGAACCCCACGGCCTTGTCGTCCATCCGCAGGAAGTCCGGGTTGGCCACCCCGCCGGGCAGCACCAGCCCGCCGAACGCGTCGGCGGAGGTGTCGCCCACCACCTCGTCCACGGGGAACGTGTCCGCCTTGTCGAGATGGTTGAACGCCTGGATCTCGCCCGGCTTCGTGGAGACGAGCACGGGCTCGTGACCGGCGTCCTCGGCCGCCTGCCACGGCTCGGTCAGCTCGACCTGCTCCACGCCCTCGGGCGCGGTCAGAAAAGCGATGCGCATGATGCTGCTACGTCCTTCCGTTCTTCTTGTGCGTCTCAGGTCCCGCCGCGGGTGTCGGGCTCCGCCCGGCTGATGTCGGCCAGGGCCGAGCCGGGGTCCTCGGCCTCGGCCAGGTCGCCGAGGCTGACCATCCCCACCGGCAGCCCGTTCTCCACGACCGGCAGCCGGCGCACGGCGTGCTCCCGCATCAGCGCCACCGCGGCCGACACCGGGTCGTGCGGGGCGACCATCAGCGGGTCGGGGGTGCACACCGACTGCACGCCCACGGACAGCGGATCGATGCCCTCGGCCACGACCCGCACCGTGATGTCACGGTCGGTCAGCACCCCGACGACGCGCTGTCCGTCGGCCACCACCACGTCGCCGATGTTCTGCGAGCGCATCAGCTGCGCCGCCTCGACGAGCGAGGCGTCCGGGCGCACGGCGACCACGCCCGGGGTCATCACGTCCCTCACGTATTCGGCCATGACCGGGACCTTCCTCACGGCTCCCTGGTGCGCGGCTACGCGTTGCCCGGACCGGCCGCGGTCAGCGCCTCGGCCAGCTCCTGGAGAGTGGCGTAACTCGACTTGTGCGGCAGCCCCTCGACCCGTTCCACGACGGCGTCGGGGGCGTTGTCACGGCGCAGGGCCCGCGCCAGCTCCCGCGGGGTGGCGGGGAACGCGCCGCGGGTCAGGTGCCGGGCCAGCTCCAGGCGGAGCGTCTCCAGGGACGACGGCCCGCGGCCCGGGGTGACCGGTCCGTACGCGACCTCCGGGTCGTCGTCGGCGGTCGGCTCCGGGTCGTGCCACTCCTCGGTGCGGGTGGGGTGCCCGGACTTGAGCAGACCCTGCAGTTCGTGCTTCATCTCGTCGTCGCGATGGACGCTCAGCCGGTCGCTGCCTCGCTGCATGTCTCCCTCCAGATCCTTCGGGGGTGGGCACCGCGTACCCGAACACCGGAGACCGACACGGAATCGTTCCGGCGGGTTCGCCGGGTTTGCCCCGCGCACGCCGGGCACCCGGTTCATACCCCCCACGCCCATGTGCTCTTCCTCTGTTTCCTCGGGAAGGAAGGACAGGACCATGGCGGTGCTCGCTGTGCTCATCCCGGTCCTCATGCTCGGCGTGGTGCTGGCGCTGGGGCGGTACGAAGACCTGCTGCTGCCGGACGCCGGGCAGGCTCCCGATCCCTTCGACCCGGCCGCGCGGCCCGCTTCCCCGCCCGGCCCGGCAGGAGCCCCCGCACCGTCGCCCTGACCGGGCCGCCGTCGCTTCCGTCCGGTCCGGGGGAGTTTGCGGTGCCGGAACGTGGGCAGGCGCAAGGTCAGTGCTTCGGACAGAAGGCACGTCCGTGGGAGCGGACGCCGCCCCGATCCGTCCGGACTGCGGACGTGCTCCCGCGGTGACCGCCCGTCCCCGGGCCGTGCCGTCCCCGGCGCCCGGCACGCGCACCCCGCGGAGTACCGAGCCCTCGTACTCCGGCCGTGCCGACCGAGCCGCCGGAACACCCGACGGCAGGGCCCCGCACCTCCGAGGGAGCTGCGACGCACCATGCCGACCCCAGTGAGCGCGAAGCACCACCCGCACGACGACGCCCCCGACACCGCCGACGCCTTCCGGGAACTCGCCTCGCTCCCCGACGGCCCCGAGCGCGACGCACTGCGCGACCGGATCGTCGAGGCCTGGCTGCCCATGGCGGAACGGCTCGCCGGCCGCTTCCGCAGCCGCGGCGAGAGCCACGAGGACCTCCGCCAGGTCGCCGCCCTCGGCCTGGTCAAGGCCGTCGACCGCTACGACCCCGACCGCGGCCACGCCTTCGAGAGCTATGCCGTGCCGACGATCACCGGCGAGATCAAACGGCACTTCCGCGACCACATGTGGACCCTGCACGTGCCGCGCCGGGTCCAGGACCTGCGCAACCGCGTCCGGACCGCCGACCAGGAACTGTCCCAGACCATCTCCGGCCGGCGGCCCACCGAGGCCGAGCTGGCGGAGCACGCCGACCTCAGCGAGGAGGAGGTCCGGGCGGGCCTGGCGGCGCTGGACAGCTTCACCGCCCTCTCCCTGGACGCCGAACTCCCCGGCAGCGAGGACGGCTACTCCCTCAGCGAGGCCCTCGGTGCCCCCGACCCGGCCCTCGACACGGTCGTGGACCGGGAGGCCGTCAAGGAGCGCCTCGCCGCCCTGCCGGAACGCGAACGCGCCATCCTCTACATGCGCTTCTTCGACGACATGACCCAGAGCCGCATCGCCGAACAGCTCGGCATCTCCCAGATGCACGTCTCCCGCCTGATCACGCGTTGCTGCCTTCGGATCCGGGAGCAGGTGCTGCGGGACGCTGCGGACTGACGACGCGGGAGAAGCGACTGGCCCCAGGGGCGCGGCGCCGTCCCGACGCGCGCCCCTGCCGAGCGGGCGTGACCGTCCATCACCGGCGCGCCCCTGCCGCGCGGGCGTGACCGGCCACGAGGCGAGGGACAGCGCCGCGGCGACCGCCGCGGCACCCGTCGGGGGACCCGTAGGGCCGGCGTCCCCGCTCGTCGCCACGTCCCCGGTCCGCAACGCACCGGATCCCGGCGGCGGCACCGCAAACCTCTTGCTCACCCGCCCGGCCGCTCCCGTCCCACGAACGGCGCACGACCACGGGCGAGCCGGCGGGGCACGGGCTGAGATGACTACGTGGGCGCCAGCGCAGCGCCCCGCCGTCACCCAAGGGAGCCCGCCGCATGCGCCGCACCGCCCGCGCCCTCTCCGCCGCCCTCCTGGCCAGTGCCGCCCTGGGGACGTCCGCCGCGCCCGGCCTCGCGGCACCGGGCGCCGGACCGGAGCCGCCCGTCCCGGTCGCCCCCGAGCACCGGGCCGGCGCCGGGGAGCCGGCCGCCGAGGTGAGCCCGGCCACCGTCGAACCCGGCGGCACCGTCACCGTCTCCGTCTCCTGCCCCGCCACGGGCGGCCCCGCACCGGCCGGCCTGGACGCCACCTCGCAGGCCTTCGACGAGGGCACCGTCGAACTGCGCAAGGTCCCCGGCAACGACGACAAGGTGTCCGGCCCCGCCTACCGCGGCACCGCCCGCCTCGCGCCCGCCGAGAACTTCGAGGGCGACCCGGACGCCGTCGGCCCCGATTCCGCGTGGACCGTCGACGGGACCTGCCCGGCGGCGCCCGGCGGCGAGGGCAAGCCGTGGAGCGCGACGATCACCGTCTCCCGGGTGGGCGGCGGCGGCAAGCCGTGTCCGCAACCCGCGCGGCCGGGGGAGCACTGCCCGGCGAAGCCCGCACCGCCCTGCCCCAAGCCCGTGGTGCCCGGCGGGCACTGTCCCACCAAGCCGCCGTGTCCGGAGCCCGTACGGCCCGGCGGACACTGCCCGACCGAGCCGCCGTGCCCGGAGCCGGCGCCGCACCACCACTCCTGCGCCACCACGGCGCACCCGCACGGGGTGCGCGCCGGGGCGGGCGGCGCCTTCACCGACTCCGTGCCCGCCCTGGTCGCGGGCGGCCTGTTCCTCGCGGGCGCGGGCGGACTGGCCGCCCACCGGCTGCTGCGCGGACGCGGCACCGCACACCGCTGACCCGTTCCGGCCCGTGCCGGTCACCGGCGGCTCCCCGGCGGACCGGTGCTGTGACCGGCGCGATCCGGCCCGGGGCCATGGGCAGGCGGCACGGTGGGTACTCACAGACACGACCGGGGAACACGGTGCGGCGGTGACGGCACCACACATGGCGCGGAGGTAGGGATGCGGCGGACGGCCCCCGAGGCGGCCCCCGAAGGGCACGGCCCCGTCCGCTACGGGCCGCCCCTCCCCGGCGACGGGCTCCCCGTCCTGCCCGAGCTGTCCGAGGCGCTCGCCGCCGCCGCGGCCCGCGCCGGGAGCGACCCGGTCGGCGGCGGGTCCGCGCTCCTCGACGCGGCCTGCGGCTACTGGCGCCGCCGCGGCCTGAACTGCGTCCCCGGCGACACGGCCGCCGCCCCCGGCGCCCCCGCCCTGCTGCTGGCACTGACCGCAGCGCTCGGCGGCGACGTCCTGGTGCCCCGGCCCTGCGCCGACTGGTGGGTGCCGGACGCCCGGCTGCTGGGCAGACGCGTCTTCCACGTCCCGACCACCGTCGAGAGCGGCGGTGTCCCCGACCCGTACGCCCTGCTGGAGACCGTGCGCCGGGTCCGCGCCGAGGGCGGTGACCCCCGCCTGCTCGTGCTGTCCGTCGCCGACGACCCCACCGCCACCGTCGCGCCTCCCGAGGCCCTGCACGAGACCGTCGAGGCCGCGGCCGGCGAAGGACTCCACCTGCTCAGCGACGAGACCTGGCGCGACACCCTGCACGACCCGCACGCCACGGTGCTGGTCAGCCCCGCCGAGATCCTGCCCGAGCAGGTCACCGTCGTCACCGACCTGGCCGGCGCGCTGCTGCCGGCCGGCTGGCCGGCCGCCGTCGCCCGCTTCGCCGCGTCCACCGCCGGGGACGGCCTCCACGCGCGCGTGCTCGACGTGCTCACCGCCCTCGGCGCTCGCGTCGCCACGCCGGTCGCGGCGGCCGCCGCGTACGCCCTGGCCGAACCCGGGCCGGTCACCGCCCGCCGCTCCGCGGCCGTACGGCTGCACGCGCGCCTGGCCGCCGCCGTGCACGCCGCCGCCGTCACCGCCGGCGCGCTGTCCCGCCCCCCGCGGGCCGGGCGCCACCTCTACCTCGACCTGGAGCCGCTGCGCGGCGCGCTCGGCGCGTCGGGCGTCGGCGACGCCCAGGAACTGGAGGACTTCCTCGCCGCCCGGCTCGGCATGCCCGCGCCCGGCGGCCACCGCTTCGGCGACGACCTCGGTGCCCTGCGCGTGCGGCTGTCCACCGGCCCGCTGCTGGGCGCGACCGACGAGGAACGCGCGGAATGCCTCACCGCCCCCGACCCGTTGGAACTGCCACCCGTGCAACGCGCGTTGACCACCGTGAAGTCGGTCTTCGACGACCTCCGCGACGCTCAGCGATGGGAGCCTCCTCGATGACGCAGCAGTCCGAGTCGACCACGAGCACCCCGACGGCCACCGAGGACGCCGGCCTCCCGTCGGCCCCGTCACCCCTGGCCGCACCCCGCCCCCCGCTCGCCGAGCCCCGGCCGCTCGCCGAGCGCCGGGTGTGGCCGCGCACCTTCCACGACCGGCTCACCGCCCCGCTGCCCGGCCTCAGGGCCGTCGCCCGGTTCGCCCGCGAGGGCGCCGTCAGACCCGGCCCCGAGGGCCTCGCCGACATCCCCCGGCTACCGTTCGCCCCCGGGCCGCTGCCCCGCGTGGACGCCCGCACCGTCGCCGTCACCTGGGCCGGACACGCCAGCTGGGTGGTGCGCATCGGCGGACTCACCGTCCTCACCGACCCCGTCTGGTCCCGCCGCATCCTCGGCACACCGGCCCGGATCACGCCCGTCGGCGTCGCCTGGAGCGCCCTGCCGCCCGTCGACGCGGTCGTCATCAGCCACAACCACTACGACCACCTGGACGCGCCCACGCTGCGCCGGCTCCCGCGCGACACCCCGGTCTTCGCGCCGGCCGGACTCGGCCGCTGGTTCCACCGCCGCAAGTTCACCCGCGTCACCGAGCTGGACTGGTGGGAGGCGGCCGAACTGCGGGGCGTCCGCTTCGACTTCGTCCCGGCCCACCACTGGTCCAAGCGCACCCTCACCGACACCTGCCGCACCCTGTGGGGCGGCTGGGTCCTCACCGACCCGGACGGCCGCCGCGTGTACTTCGCGGGCGACACGGGGTACGGCCACTGGTTCACCCGCATCGGCGGCCGCTACCCCGGCATCGACCTCGCCCTGCTCCCCATCGGCGCCTACGACCCCCGCTGGTGGCTCAGCGACGTCCACTGCGATCCCGAGGAGGCCGTCCAGGCGGCCCGGGACCTCGGCGCCCGCCGGATGGCACCCATGCACTGGGGCACCTTCGTCCTGTCCGCAGAACCCGTCCTGGAGCCCCTGACCCGGGTCCGGGCCGCCTGGGACCGGGCCGGCCTGCCCCGCGAGGACCTGTGGGACCTGCCGGTGGGCGGCTCGCGCGTCCTGGAGTAGGGCCCGTTGCGAAAGCGGCCGTCCTCCGGGCGGCGACGCCGCCTTCGCAACAGGACCCGGTCACGCCTCCGCGGGCCCGCGAAGCCGCCGCCACACGCTCGGCACCGCACTGACCAGGACGGTCAGCGCGACCGCCGCCACCACGCCCTCCCACGGCTCCCGGAACAGCGAACCGCCCAGGATGCCGATCAGCTGGTACGTCACCGCCCACGCCAGACAGGCCGGGAGATTGCCCCGGACGAAGCGGCGCAGCGGCCAGTCCGCCAGCAGGCAGGCCAGCATCACCGGGATGCGGCCAGCCGGCATCAGCCGGGACAGCACCAGCACCGTCCCCCCGTGCTCGGCGAGCTTCGTCTGCGCCTGCTCCAGCCGGTCCTCCGGTGCCCGGGCGCGCAGCGCCGCCAGCCAGCGCGAACCGTTCTTCGACCGCAGCCCGCGCCGCCCCAGCCAGTACAGCGCCAGATCGCCCAGGAAGGCGGCGAGCGACGCGGTCAGGAAGACCATCCCCAGCGAGATCGCCGTCTGGTGGAAGGCCACCACCGCCGCCGAACTCACCAGGGCGCCCGTGGGCACCACCGGCACCAGCGCCCCGATCAGCACCAGCAGGAACAGCGAGGGATACCCCAGCGCCTGCTGGGTGGTCTCCGGCGGTATCGCCGTCGGGGCGGCCCCGAGCCAGTTCACCGGGCGGCCTCCAGCCGCACGCTCTCCCCGTGCCCGAGCCGGTGCACCGCCACGTCCGGCGCGCGCACCGCGGCCAGCCGCACGAACTCGTCGCCCGGCGCGTGGAACTCGTGGGGGCGCACGGCGTCCATCCCGATCGGCCAGTACGTGCCGTAGTGCACCGGCACCGCGGTGCCGGGCGCCAGCCGGGCCAGCGCCTCCGCCGCCCGGGCGGCGTCCAGGTGACCGTCGCCGAGGTGGGGGCCCCAGCCGCCCACCGGCAGCAGCGCCGCGTCGACGGGCCCGACCTCCTCGGCCATCGCGTCGAACAGCCCGGTGTCCCCGGCGAAGTACGTCCGTGCCTCGCCCTCGACGACGTAGCCCAGGGCGGGACAGCGGTGCGGCCCGAGTGGCAGCCGGCGTCCGTCGTGCCGGGCCGGCACCGCCCGGACCACCAGGTCACCGACGACCGTTTCGTCGCCGGGCGCCACCTCGGTCAGCCGCAGGTGGGAGAGCCGGCGCAGCCCCGGCACCGCCCGTGCCGCGCCCCTGGGCACCAGCAGGCGGGTGCCCTCCGCGAGCCGCGCCAGCGACGGCAGGTGCAGATGGTCGGCGTGCAGATGCGACACCAGCGCCACGTCCGCACGCCAGGCGCCGGGCGGCGGAAGCGCACCGCGCCGGCGCCGCAGATGCGCCAGCCGGCGCACGAACAGGGGATCGGTGAGCACGCGTATGTCCGAGTCCTCGATCGTGCAGGTGGCGTGACCCCACCAGGTGACCTCCGCCGGCACCCCTTCGCCTCCTTCGCGCGACTCCCCGAAGCCTACGTCCAGGAGTAGGGTCGGCGGCGAAATCCGGAGGTGAGGGGGGACGCCATGGGGCCGGTGCGGGTGACGGCGATCGCGAGTCTGACGCCGCTGGAGGAGCTGGACGCCGATCCCTTCCTGGTGGACTCCCGCAGCCAGCACGCCATGTGCGCCCGCTGGGCCGCCGAACACGGTTACGTGGTCGCCCGGGAACTGCTGGTCCGCGGCCTGCGCCCGGACCACGCCGCGCTGTGGGACGGCGTCCGCCCGGGCACCGACCTGTTCGTCGCCCCCAGCCGCCGGGTGCTGGAGAGCGCGCTCGCCTCCGCGGAGGAGTTCGCCGCCGAGTGCGCGCGGCGCGGGGTGCGCGTGGAGACGGTCGGGCGGGCCGAGCCGTCGTACGACGCCGCGATGAAGGCGTGCGTGCACCGCCGGCTGTCGATGCCGACGGCGGGCTACGACGGCCGCTGACACCCGGTCACCCCCCGGGGGGCGGGCCGCCATCCCGGACCAGTGGGCACAAAACGTGACCGTCGGCCGTTGTGACAGGGTGGACGGGGGCCCGTGCCGACGGCGGGCCGGGGACGTGAGGTGTGCGCAGCGTGGGCGGAGGGTACTGGCGGCGGATCGTCAGCCAGCTGGGGCGGAGCGTCGCCGTGTGGGCCGTCTCCACGGTCACCATGCTGGTGCTCGCCGGTCTCCTGCCCGACTTCCAGATCCAGTCCCCGGACGGATCGAGCGCCACCGACACCGCCGTCGCCGCCGCGTTCGGCGCCGGAGCCTTCGGTCTGCTGTCCGCCGTGGTGTGGCCGCTGCTGGTCCGCCTGCTGCTGCTGGTGCCGGCGCTCGTCCTCGGCCTGCTGGTGTTCTTCCTCAACGGCGCGCTGCTGCTCGTCGCCCTGCGGGTGAACCCCGCCGAGCGCGGCGCCGCCGCCTGGGAGACCGCGGTGGTGGTGGCCGCCGTGATGTCCGCGGTCGCCTCCGCCACCGGCGCCGCCCTGGCCGTCCGCGACGACGACGCCTACCGCCGCCGGCTCTACCGCCTGGCCGACCGCCGCCGCAGAACCGGCCCGCCCTGCCCGTCCGGCCCCGGCACCGTCTTCCTGCAACTGGACGGCGTCGGCCACGACGTCCTGACGGCCGCCGTCGGCAAGGGCCTGATGCCCACCCTCGCCCGCTGGCTCGGCGAGGGCGACCCGGACCGGCCCGAGCTGCCCGCCCGGCCGGCCACCCACCGGCTCGTCCCCTGGCACACCGACTGGTCCAGCCAGACCGGCGCCAGCCAGCTCGGCATCCTGCACGGCAGCAATTACGACGTCCCCGCCTTCCGCTGGTACGACAAGGACAAGCGGGAGGTGATGGTGTGCAACCGCCCGAGCAGCGCGGCCCTGCTCCAGCGCCGCGCCATGGAGTGGACCGGCGACGGCGGGCTGCTCGCCCTCGACGGCGCCAGCCGCGGCAACCTGTTCGGCGGCGGCGCCGGTGAGCAGGCCCTCGTGCTGTCCATCGCCACCCGCCGCCGCAGCCGGGAGAACCGCTCCCGGGCCGGCTACTTCGCCTACTTCTCCGACCCGGCCAACGCGGTGCGCACCGCGCTGTCCTTCGTCGCCGAGGTGGGCCGCGAGATCGTCCAGTCCACCCGGGCCCGCCTGCGCAAGGAGCGTCCGCGCGTCTCCCGCGGCGGCCTCTACCCCTTCGTCCGGGCCTTCGCCACCGTCGTCGAACGCGATGTCGTGGTCGCCGCCGTGATGGGCGACATGCTCGCCGGGCGCTCCGCCGTCTACGCCGACCTGGTGGCGTACGACGAGGTCGCGCACCACTCCGGGCCGGCGAGCCGGGACGCCGAGAAGGTCCTGCAGCACCTGGACCGCGCGGTGGCGCTGATCGAGAAGGTCGCCGAGCACGCACCCCGCCGGTACCGGATCGTCGTCCTGTCCGACCACGGCCAGAGCCCCGGCGAGACCTTCCGCGCCCGCTACGGCCTCACCCTCGGCGACCTGGTGCGGGCCGGCTGCGGACTGCCCGTGCCGCGCCGGGCACGGCGCACCCGCAGCGGCGCCGAGGCGCGCAACGCCGTCCGGGCCGCGCTGCGCATCCCCGTCGAGGAGGGCGGCGAGCAGCACCGCCCCTCCGGCCGCCGCTCGGAGCCGATCGTGCTCGCCTCCGGCAACCTGGGCCTGGTGTCCTTCCCGGACGTGCCGCACCGCATGACCCGGGAGGAGATCGACGCCCGCCACCCCGCGCTGCTGACCACGCTCGCCAACCACCCCGGCATCGGCTTCCTGCTGGTGCGCAGCAAGGAGCACGGCGGGATCGTGCTCGGCGCGCGCGGCGCGGAGATACCCCTGGACCGGCTGGACGAGGACCCCGGCCCGCTCGCGCCGTTCGGCCCGCGCGCCGCCGACGCCGTGCGCCGCACGCACTCCTTCCCGCACACCGCCGACATCATGGTCAACTCCTTCTACGACCCGGCCGACGGCGAGGTCCTCGCCTTCGAGGAGCAGATCGGCTCCCACGGCGGGCTCGGCGGCGCCCAGTCGAAGGCCTTCCTGCTGTCACCGGTCGCCTTCGGCCCGCCGGTCGACGACGGCGCGGAACTGACCGGCGCCGAGCAGGTCCACCAGGTGCTGCGCCGCTGGCTGCGGGAGGCCGACGGCCCCCAGGTGCTGCTGAAGGATTCCCGGCAGGCGATCGTGGACGGCTCAGCTTTTGCGGTGCCGGACGGGGTCGCGCAGGACAAAAGCGCCTGATTTGGTGCCGCTTCGGACCATGCCCGAGCATGGGCGCCGTCCCGGCGATCCCGGGCAGCAGTTCGAAGAGAGGCGCACCACCCCATGCACGTCACCGGGACCGTCCCCCCGTCGGCTCCGGCCCCGCAGGAGACCCCCGCGGCCCCCGAACCCGCCCCCGGCGACGCCGGCGGCAACGGCAGGAACGCCCGCCGCTTCGGCCTCCCCGTCGCCACCGCCCTGGTCATGGGCAACATCATCGGCGGCGGCATCTTCCTGCTCCCGGCCTCCGTCGCCCCCTACGGCACGGTCAGTCTGCTCGCCTTCGGCGTCCTCACCGTCGGCGCCGTCGCCCTCGCCCTGGTCTTCGGCCAGCTCGCCGCCCGCTACCCGCGCACCGGCGGTCCCTACGTCTACGCCCGCGAGGCCTTCGGCGACTTCGCCGGGTTCCTCGCCGCCTGGGCGTACTGGATCACCACCTGGGTGTCCAACGCCGCCCTCGCCGTCGCCGCCGTCGGCTACCTCGACGTACTGATCCCGGTGGGCGACCACCGCTGGAGTGCCTGTCTGGCCGCGCTCGTCATCCAGTGGCTGCCCGCGCTCGCCAACTTCGCCGGCACCCGGTACGTCGGCGCCGTCCAGTTCGTCGCGACCGTGCTGAAGTTCGTCCCGCTGCTGCTGGTCGCCGTCGGCGGGCTGTTCTTCTTCGACGCCGGCAACCTGGGCCCGTTCAACGCGAGCGGCGGCAGCGCGATCGGCGCGGTCTCGGCCGCCGCGGCGATCCTGCTCTTCTCCTACCTCGGTGTGGAGTCCGCCGCGGTCAGCGCCGGAGAGGTCAAGGACCCCCGGCGCACCGTCGGCCGCGCCACCGTCATCGGCACCCTGGGCGCCGCCCTCGTCTATCTCCTGGGCACCCTGTCCGTCTTCGGCACGGTCGCCCACGACCGCCTGGTCGACTCCTCCGCGCCCTTCTCGGACGCCGTGAACGCCATGTTCGGCGGCACCTGGGGCGGCTGGGCCGTCGCGCTCGCCGCGCTGGTCTCCATGACCGGCTGCCTCAACGGCTGGACCCTGCTGAGCGCCCAGACCCCCTACGCCGCCGCCCGCGACGGGCTGTTCCCGGCCGTGTTCGCGCGCAAGCGGCGGGGGGTGCCCACGGTCGGCGTCGGCGTCACCGTCGTCCTCGCCTCGCTGCTCACCGTCTACAACTACACGTCCGGCTCGGCGAAGGTCTTCGAGGTGCTGGTCCTCGTCACCACCTTCACCGCGACCGTGCCCTACCTGCTGGCCACCGCCGCGCAGCTGTTCCACCTGGTCTCCGGGCGGCGCGCGGTCGACCGGGCGCGGCTGGTGCGGGACGCCGTCGTCGCCTCGGTCGCGGCCGGCTTCTCCCTGTGGCTGGTCGCGGGCGCCGGATACGCCGCCGTGTACCAGGGCGTGCTGTTCCTGTTCGCGGGTGTCCTGGTCCACGCCGTGATGGCGGCCCGACGGCAGCCCGCCCCCCGGTGACCGGCGGCAACCGGCGACCCGCCCCCGGGTAATTCGGCTGCGTGCGGCGCGCGAGCCGCTCACACTGGTGTGCGATCACCTCGTACACCCGTCAGGAGCCCCTGCGTGCAGGCAGCCGTCACCGTCACTCCCGCCCGTCTCCCGGACCTGCTGCTCGGCCTCGCCACCGTGCGGCCGGTCTTCCTCTGGGGCGCCCCCGGCATCGGCAAGTCCTCCCTGGTCAGGGACTTCGCCGAGCAGCTGGGCCTGGAGTGCGTGAGCCTGCTCGGCACCCAGCTCGCCCCCGAGGACCTGATCGGGGTGCCGCAGATCCGCGACGGCCGGTCGGTGTTCTGCCCGCCCGAGGCGATCGCCCGCGACGAGCCGTACTGCCTGTTCCTGGACGAGCTGAACGCGGCCACACCCGATGTGCAGAAGGCGTTCTACTCGCTCATCCTGGACCGCCGCATCGGCAGCTACGAGCTGCCCAAGGGCTCGATCGTCATCGGCGCCGGCAACCGCGCCACCGACAACGCCCTCGCCCGCCCGATCGCCTCCGCGCTGGTCAACCGCCTCACCCACGTCCACCTGGAGGCCTCCGCCCAGGACTGGCTGACCTGGGCCGCGAACAACGGCATCCACCCCTGGGTCACGGACCACCTCACCGACCGGCCCGACCACCTGTGGTCCAAGCCGCCCAAGACCGAGGAGCCGTTCTCCACCCCGCGCTCCTGGCACATGCTCTCCGACGCCCTGCACTCCTTCGGCCGCGACCTGGACGAGGAGACCCTGCGCGTGCTCGCGCACGGCACGCTCACCCCGCGCCACGCCACCGCCTTCTGCGGCTACGTCAAGATCGTCCGCAGCCGGTTCGGCATCGAGGCCATCCTCCGCGGCGACGCCCGCTGGCCGCACCGCCCCGAGGACCGCGACCTGCTCTACTACCTCGCCGAGTCCTTCCGCGGCCGGCTGGTCAAGGAACTGCCCGCGAGCAAGGAGCACATGTCGGCGAACGGCCGCCAGACCGCCTACCGCGCCAAGTCCCTGCTGGTGCAGCTCGCCGAGATCTCCGTGGAGGTCGCCCAGAGCGTCATCGCCTCCGACGCCGACGGCAACCCGGTGCTGCCCTCCTGGTTCCTGGTGGAGGCGGCCCGCGACATGCCGCGCCTGGTGGAGGCCCGCCGGTGAGCCGGAAGCCCGGGAAGAAGAAGCGGGACCTCGCGGCGGAGGCGTTCGACGAGGGCCTGCGGCTGGTCCGCGCCAACCCGGCGCTGGCCGCCGTGGAGTTCACCGTCTGCCGCCACGAGGACTGCGAGGAGGCCCCCCGGGACGGGCTGGTCCGCGTCGACTCCGAGGGCGGGCTGCACGTCCACCCGGCCCGCATGGCCGACCCGGCGGCCTGGGCGTGGGCGATCGCGCACGCCGCGCTCCACCTCGGCTTCGGGCACGTACCGGCCGCCAAGGGGCGGCGCACCCAGCCCGACCGCTACGACCGAGCGGCACGCTGCGTCGTGGTCAACCGCTTCCTGCAGTCCTTCCCGATCGGCCGGACCCCCGAGGACCTGCCGCCGTCGTACCCGGACGGCGACGAGGAGCAGCTCGCGGCGCGCTGGCGCCGGGACGGGCTCCCGGCCGTGTACCAGCGGTGCGGCACGGCGGGCGCCGAGCCGGACCTGAAGCTGGTGGAGTGGTTCGGCTGGTACGGGCAGCCCCCGGACCGGCAGCTGGCGTTCGCCACCGCCCTGACCCGGACCGTGTCCGCCGCGATGGACGTGGCGGGCGGCCGGCGCGACTCCATGGACGGCGAGGGGGCCGTACGGCGCCCCTGGGAGAGGGCGCTGAGCTGGTTCGTCTCCTCCTACCCGCTGCTCGGCGGCATCGCCGCCGGCGTCGAGCTGGTCGCCGACGCGGAACTGGCCCGCGCCCACGGCATCGCGGTCGCCGCCGTCAACGCCGAGGCGGGCGAGATCTACGTCAACCCGCTGCGGCAGTTCGAGGACGAGGAGTGGCGGTTCATCCTCGCCCACGAGATGCTGCACGCCGCACTGCGCCACGGCGACCGCTGCGGCACCCGCGACCCGTACCTCTTCAACGTCGCCTGCGACTACGTCGTCAACGGCTGGCTGGTGCAGATGCAGGTCGGCGCCATGCCGGAGGGCCTGCTGCACGACCCGGAACTGGCCGGCCTGTCCGCCGAGGAGGTCTACGACCGCATCGCCGGCGACCTGCGCCGGATGCGCCGCCTGTCCACCCTGCGCGGCAAGGGCGTCGGCGACGTGCTCGGCGCCCCGCTCGGTGTGCCCCGCGACCACTGCGACCTCGACGGCTTCTACCGCCGCGGCCTCGCCCAGGGCCTGGACCTGCACCAGCGGCAGGAGCGCGGCTTCCTGCCCGGCGGCCTGGTGGAGGAGATCCGGGCGCTCAGCCACCCGCCGCTGCCCTGGGACGCCCGGCTGGCCCGCTGGTTCGACGAGTACGTGCCCCGCCCCGAGCCCGTGCGGTCGTACGCGCGCCCCTCCCGCCGGCAGGCGGCCACCCCCGGCATCCCCCGCGCCGGACGGTACTTCCCGCCCGAGGAGATCGCCCGCTGCACCTTCGGCGTCGTGCTGGACACCTCCGGCTCCATGGACCGCACCCTGCTCGGCAAGGCGCTCGGCGCCATCGCCTCCTACGCCGAGGCCCGGGACGTGCCCGCCGCCCGGGTCGTGTTCTGCGACGCCGCCCCGCACGACGCCGGGTATCTGCCGGTGACGGAGATCGCCGGCCGCACGCGGGTGCACGGCCGCGGCGGCACCGTGCTCCAGCCCGGCGTCGACCTGCTGCACCGCGCCGACGACTTCCCGCCCGCCGCGCCGGTGCTGATCATCACCGACGGGTGGTGCGACGTGCTGCGGGTGCGCCGTGAGCACGCCTATCTGATCCCGCAGGGCGCGCGGCTGCCGTTCAGCGCCCGGGGCCCGGTTTTCCGCGTGAGCTGAGCCGGAATGTGATCGGATGGGCGGGAAACCCCGCTAGCGGCACAACGGGACCCACCCGAAAGGACAAACCGTGGCAACCACGCGCTCCGCACACACCGTCTGGGAAGGCAACCTGCTCGAGGGGAGCGGCACCGTCGGCTTCGACTCCTCCGGCGCCATCGGTGAGCAGCCGGTCACCTGGGCCGCCCGCAGCCAGGAGGCGAACGGCAAGACCAGCCCGGAGGAGCTGATCGCGGCCGCGCACTCCAGCTGCTTCTCCATGGCCTTCTCGAACGCCCTGGACCAGGCCGGTACCCCGCCCACCAAGCTGACCACCTCGGCCGACGTGTCCTTCCAGCCGGGTGAGGGCATCACCGGCATCCACCTCACCGTGGAGGGCACCGTCCCCGGCATGGACGGCGACGCCTTCGTCGCCGCCGCCGAGGACGCCAAGGTCAACTGCCCGGTCAGCCAGGCGCTGAAGGCCGTACCGATCACCCTGTCCGCCAAGCTCGTCTGACCTCGGCCGTCACCCGGCCGCCCCCTTCCGCCGGGGCCACGCGCCCTTGACAACGGCATCCTCGGGTTTTGGGCTGGAGAGCGTAGGTACCCGTAGGTGCCCTGGTGGAAGGGGACGGCGATGGGACGTGCGGTCGGGATCGATCTCGGGACGACGAACTCGGTGGTGGCCGTGCTGGAGGGCGGTGAACCCACCGTCGTGGCCAACGCCGAGGGGGCGCGTACCACCCCGTCGGTGGTGGCCTTCGCCAAGAACGGCGAGGTGCTGGTCGGCGAGGTCGCCAAGCGGCAGGCCGTGACGAACGTGGAGCGCACCGCCCGCTCCATGAAGCGGCACATGGGGGAGAGCGCCTGGCGCTTCCCCGAGCAGGGCGACATCGACGGTACCCGGTACCGGGCGCAGGAGCTGTCCGCGCGGGTGCTGCAGAAGCTGAAGCGGGACGCCGAGTCCTACCTCGGCGAGGACGTCACCGACGCGGTGATCACCGTGCCCGCCTACTTCGACGACACCCAGCGGCAGGCGACCAAGGAGGCCGGTGAGATCGCCGGCCTGAAGGTGCTGCGGATCATCAACGAGCCCACGGCGGCGGCGCTGGCGTACGGCCTGGACAAGGAGAACGACCAGACGGTCCTCGTCTTCGACCTGGGCGGCGGCACCTTCGACGTGTCGCTGCTGGAGATGGGCGAGGGCGTCATCGAGGTCAAGGCGACCAACGGCGACACCCACCTCGGTGGCGACGACTGGGACCAGCGGATCGTCGAGCACCTGGTCAAGCGGTTCAAAGGCCAGTACGGCGTCGACCTCGGCCGCGACAAGATGGCGCTGCAGCGGCTGCGCGAGGGCGCCGAGAAGGCCAAGATCGAACTGTCCTCGTCCACCGAGTCGACGATCAACCTGCCCTACATCACGGCCTCCGCCGAGGGCCCGCTGCACCTGGAGGAGCGGCTGACCCGCGCCCAGTTCCAGGAGCTGACCGCCGACCTGCTGGAGCGCTGCAAGGCCCCCTTCCACCAGGCCGTGGACGACGCGGGCATCGAGCTGTCCGCCGTCGACCACGTCATCCTGGTCGGCGGCTCCACCCGGATGCCCGCCGTCACCGACCTGGTCAAGGAGCTGACCGGCAAGGACCCGCACAAGGGCGTCAACCCCGACGAGGTGGTGGCCGTCGGCGCCGCCCTCCAGGCCGGCGTGCTGCGCGGCGACGTGAAGGACGTCCTCCTGCTGGACGTCACCCCGCTGTCCCTCGGCATCGAGACCAAGGGCGGCATCATGACCAAGCTCATCGAACGCAACACCACCATCCCCACCCGGCGTTCGGAGATCTTCACCACGGCCGCCGACAACCAGCCCTCCGTCGGCATCCAGGTCTACCAGGGCGAACGCGAGATCGCCGCCTACAACAAGAAGCTCGGCGTCTTCGACCTCACCGG
Organism: Streptomyces hamibioticus; assembly: GCF_047946815.1. Lineage (NCBI taxonomy): Bacteria > Bacillati > Actinomycetota > Actinomycetes > Kitasatosporales > Streptomycetaceae > Streptomyces > Streptomyces hamibioticus. The sequence continues at coordinate 1,259,870 of NZ_JBKKQY010000001.1, read as the reverse complement.
GCTGCCGCCCGCCCCGCGCGGCGTCCCGCAGATCGAGGTGGCCTTCGACATCGACGCCAACGGCATCATGCATGTCTCCGCCAAGGACATGGCGACCGGCCGCGAGCAGAAGATGACCGTCACCGGCGGCTCGGCACTGGCCAAGGAGGACATCGACCGCATGATGCGGGACGCCGAGCGGTACGCCGAGGAGGACCGCAGGCGGCGCGAGACCGCCGAGACCCGCAACCAGGCCGAGCAACTCGTCTACCAGACCGAGAACTTCCTGCGGGACAACGGCGACAAGGTCCCCACCGACACCCGCGGGGAGGTGGAGTCGGCCGTGGCCGACCTGAAGTCCCGCCTGGAGGGCGAGCCCGACACCTCAGCCCTGCGCGACGCCATCGAGAAGCTCGCCACCGTCAGCCAGCGCATGGGCCAGGCGATGTACGCCCAGAACCAGCAGGAGCCGGCGGCCGGGGACGCCGGACAGCAGGGCGCACCGCAGGAGGACGACAGCGTGGTGGACGCGGAGATCGTCGACGACGAGCAGAACACCGGCAAGGACGCCCGGGGCCCGGCCGCCTAGGACCCCGCCCGCTCCCGCTCCGGGCGCGGCCCCGGCACACCCCACCGGAAGACGGTCATCGGCGGGCGTCTCCGGCGGGCGTGGGCGGCAGGGTCGCGCACACCGCGTCCAGCACGCACGCGTACGGCGTGCCGAAGGCGGCGAGCCGGGAGCGGAGCTGCTCCAGGGCGTCCCGGTGCTCCACGAGCGGCCCGGTGTCACCGGTGCGGGAGGTGAACTCCAGCACCGCCGGGAGGTAGTCGGGCAGCTCCTCGCCGGTGAACTCCAGGCCGTGCTCGCGGTAGAGGTCCTGGAAGCCGGCCAGCGACATCCCGCGCCGCCGGGTGTCGCCGTGCCGCCACCGGCTCAGGTACAGGCTGTTCCGGTTCCGGAAGTCGAAGACCTCCACGTAGTGCGCCTGGAGCTCCGGCTGCGGCGTCAGGGCCGCGTGGTCGGTGAACTCCCGCAGCTGCGGCGCCGCCTCGCGCAGCAGGGGCAGCCGGGCGCGGAAGTCGTCGTCGGGATAGGTCAGACAGAGCGCCGCGGCCTGGTACAGCACCTCGAATCCGGACATCAGGCCTCCTTCTCGTCGTCCGCGGTCCGCCGCCGGTGCAGGGCGCGGAGGAAGTTCTCCACCGGCACCGGCGTCAGCCTTCTGCGTCCCGAGTCCCGCCCGGACGGGCCGTCGCCGCCCGTGCCGGGCCCGGGCCTCCCGGCACATCCGGAGCAGCATCCGGCGCACGTACGGGTGGCGGAGCCGGGCCGGCGAGCAGGCGTACCGGGAGAACGCCGCGCCCCCGGGACGGCCGCGCGGCTCGTACTCGGGGCGGTCCGGGCCGGCCGCCGGCCAGGCCGGTGCCGTGCAGGCCGGGCGCGGCCGTCCCGCGCCGGAGGAACCCTCCGGCGCGCGGCGGCGCCGCCCCCGGCCCGGTGGGCGGTGTCGCGTGTCCGTCACGTGCGCTCCCTTGCTCGCCCTGGCCTTCGAACCTAGGGGCGTGCCGGGACGCGCACCCGTTCGCGGCGCCCGTACGGGTCAGGGCTTGCGCGCCACCCCCGCGTACACCGGCACGACGCCCTCGGCCTGGGCCGCCACGTCCACCGGCTCCGGCCGCCACCCGGTCACCGGGATGACGCCGGGACCCAGCAGCTCGAGACCGTCGAAGAAGCGCGCGAACTCGGCGAGCGGGCGCGGGAAGAACGGCGTGCCGCTGCGCGCGAACAGCTCGGCGGCCTTCCCGACGGCCTCGGGATTCAGGTCCGCGGTCACCTGCGACAGGATCAGGTGGCTGCCGGGCGCGAGCGCGTCGACGTACCGCTTCAGCAGCGTGTGCACCTCGTCGTCGAGGTAGTGGGTCAGCGCGACCAGCGACAGCGCGACCGGCCGCGTGAGGTCCAGGGTCTCGCCCGCCCGCCGCAGGACCGTGTCCGGGTCCCGGACGTCCGCGTGCACATAGTCGGTGGACCCCTCGGCCGAACCGCGCAGCAGCGCCTCGGCGTGCCGCAGCACGATGGGGTCGTTGTCGGCGTACACGACCCGCGACTCGGGCGCGGTCCGCTGTGCCACCTGGTGCAGATTGGGCTCGGTCGGGATGCCGGTGCCGATGTCGAGGAACTGGCGCACGTCCGCCTCGGCGACCGTGCGGACCGCCCGGTGCATGAACCGGCGGTTGGCCCGCGCCCCGCGCACCACCGTGCCGTCCGCGGCGAGGATCCGGCGGGCCAGCTCCTCGTCCACCGGGTAGTTGTCCTTGCCGCCCAGCCACCAGTCGTAGACCCGGGCCGGATGGGGCCGGCCGGTGTCGATGGGGGCGGACGCGGGGTCGGCTCCGGTCATGCGCTGTCGTCTCCTGCGGTCTCCGGGTCGATGGGCCGGGCTCGGTGCTCAGAAGCTCTCGCGGTACTCCCGCAGCAGCTTCTCGGTGCGCCGCGTGGACGCGGCGCGGGCCGTCATGTGGTCGAGGACCTCCAGGTGCGCGGAGACCTCCTCGCGGGAGTCCAGGTACAGCGCGCCGGTCAGGTACTCGGTGAACACCATGTCGGGCAGCTCCGGCTCGCCGAAGCGGAACAGGGTGAACGGCGCGTACGTCCCCGGGTGCGGCCCGTCCGCGAACTCGGCGATCTGGAGCGTCACCCGGTCCCGGGCGGCCAGCTCCAGCAGCCGGTCGAGCTGTTCGCGCATCACCCGGCCGGGCCCGCTCACCGGACGCCGCAGCACCGTCTCGTCCATCACCACCCACAGGTGCGGCGGGTCGGGGCGCTCCAGCAGCCGCTGTCGCTCCAGCCGCAGCGCCACGTGCCGCTCGACCGCCCCCCGGCCGCCCGCGGTGCCGATCGTCCCGCCGGCCAGCACGGCACGCGCGTAGTCCTCGGTCTGCAGCAGCCCCGGCACGAAGTGCGGCTCGTAGGACCGGATGATCCGGGCCGCGCCCTCCAGGCTCACGTACAGGCTGAACCAGTCCGGCAGCACGTCGCCGTACCGCTGCCACCAGCCCGGCTCGTTCGCCTCCTCGGCCAGCGCCACGAAGGCGGCCACCTCGTCCTCGGGCACGCCGTACGCCGTCAGCAGCAGCTGCACGTACGGGATCTTCAGCGCGACCTCGGCCGTCTCCATCCGCCGTACGGTCGCCGGGGCCACCCGGAGCACTTGGGCGGCCTGGTCGCGTCCGTAGCCCGCCGCCTCGCGCAGCTCCTGCAGCCGCTTGCCGAGCACCACCTGGCCCACAGTGGGCGCGGTCCGCCGCTCACTCACGCCACGCCTCCCCAACGCGCCTCCGCCACACGGCAGTTTGACATGTCCCACCGCCCGTCTCACAGGGGTGGACGGAGCCGGGGAGCGCATTACCCCGCGGGTAATCGACCGGACCCGAACCGGACGGGATCGTGGAGACACACCGGGTTCCGGGCCGGCGCACTCCGGCCCGGGGCCCGGTCCCCGGCAGCCCGCCCCGACCCGACGGAGGGTGACACGTCATGTCCGCGCACCAGTTGTCCGCACTCGCCCGCACCTCCGAGCCGCAGGCGATGCTGCGTCGCTTCCTCGCGCTCGACGCCGTGGTGACCGGCGCCAACGCTCTCGCCTACCTCGCGCTGTCCGGGCCGCTCGGCCGGCTCCTCGGCGCCGACTCGGCCCTGCTGCTCGTCCTCGGCGGGTTCCTCGCGCTCTACGCCGCGGCCGTCGGCCTGCTGGCCTCGCGGCGCCGGCCCCCGGCGCTCGGCGTACGGGCGGTGGTGGAGGCCAACCTGGCCTGGGCCGCCCTGAGCTTCGTCGCCCTCGCCGTGTGGCTGACACCCACCACGGCCGGCGCGGTCTGGACGGTGCTCCAGGCCCTCGTCGTCACCGCCTTCGCGCTGCTCCAGTACGCCGCCCTGAGGGAGCGTCAGGGAAGCAGCGTGCGAAGGTACTTGACCGTCGCCGGGTCGGCCGGGAGCAGCGTCTCGATGGCCAGCTCGGCGACGGTCACGTCCATCGGCGTGTTGAAGGTGGAGATCGAGGAGATGAACGACAGGGTGCGGCCCTCGTGCTCGATCTGCATGGGCAGCGCGAAGTACGGCACCGGCTCGGCCGGTTCCCCGCCGGGCGCCTCCTCGGGCACCGGGTAGGCGGCCACCTCCTCGTACAGCGCCCGCAGCTCCCGGGAGCGGTGCAGGCCGATCTGCCGCTCCATCTGCGCCAGCAGATGCCCGCGCCACTCGCGCAGGTTGCGGATGCGCGGCGCCAGGCCCTCCGGGTGCAGGGTCAGCCGCATCGCGTTCAGCGGGGGCCGGAGCAGATGCTCCGGTACGCCCTCCAGCAGCATGGTGATCCCCCGATTGGCCGCGAGCACCCGGTAGGTGGCGTCGACGACCAGCGCGGGATAGGGCTCGTACCCCCGGATCAGCCGCTCCATCCCCTCGCGCAGGGCGTCCAGCGCCGGGTCGTCCAGCGGGGTCTCCGGATAGTGCGGGGCGTAACCGGCCGCGAGCAGCAGCGCGTTGCGCTCCCGGACCGGCACGTCCAGGTGCTCGGCCAGCCGCAGCACCATCTCCTCGCTCGGCCGGGAGCGGCCCGTCTCGATGAAGCTGATGTGCCGGGCCGAGGAGTCGGCGCGCAGCGCCAGCTCCAGCTGGCTGACCCGGCGCCGCTCCCGCCAGGCCCGCAGCAGCGGGCCCACGCCCTGGGCGGTGGCGGCGGTGCCGGAGATGAGAGCGGTCATACCCGGGAACGGTAGCCGACCGGAAGGCGCCGTGGGGGCCCGTGCCGCTTCCTGACCAGGGCCGGGACGCCTGTGCTGTGGCAGGCTGGGAGAACACCGGACCCGCGCGGAGGGAGCCCAGTCCATGCCCGTCGAACCGCTGTCGCAGAAGGAGATCGAGGACCGGCTGGCCGAGCTGCCCGGCTGGTCGCTCGACGAGGGCCGCCTCACCCGCTCCTACCGGCTCGGCTCGCACGTCGCGGCGACGGCGATGGTCGTGCACGTCGCCCAGGTGCAGGAGGAGCTGAACCACCACTCCCAGCTGACCCTCGGCTACGACACGGTGTCCCTGTCCGTCCACACGCACAGCGCGGGCGGCGCCGTCACCGAGAAGGACTTCCAGCTCGCCCGCAGGGTGGAGGACCTGGCCGCGGGCCACGGGGCACACTGAGGCGCGTGCTCGACTACGACAAGGAAGCGGAGCGGTACGACGTCTCGCGCGGCGGCGAGCCCCGGGCCGCGGCGGCCGCGGAGGCGGTCCTGAGCCTGGTCCCGCCGCAGGCGCGGCGCCTGCTCGACGTGGGCTGCGGCACCGGCATCGTCACCCGCCGCCTCGCCGCCGCGCGGGACGGCCTGCGGGTGACCGGCGCCGACCTGTCCGCCGCCATGGCCCGGCGGGCCGCCGCCCGGCTGCCCGGGGCCGTGGTGCTGGCCGACAGCCGGCGGCTGCCGGTCCGCGACGGCGCGTTCGACGCCGTCAGCAGCGTGTGGCTGCTGCACCTCGCCGCCGGCGCCGACGAGGTGCGCACCGTCGTCGGGGAGTGTGCGCGGGTGCTGCGCGCGGGCGGGGTCTGGGTCACCACGGTCGACAAGGGCGCCTCCCACAACGTCGGCAGCGACATCGACGCCGTCCTCGCCGCCCGCCCGCCGACGCCGGTCCGGGACGGCGCGGCCGCCGTCGAGGCGCACGCCCGTGCCTGCGGTCTCGTCCCCGCCGGGCAGACCCGCTTCACCGGCCGCGGCCAGGGACGCAGCCCGCGCCGGGCCATCGCCGACCTGCGCCGCGGCTGGTTCGTGACGCTCCCGCCGGGCGACCCCCGCGCCGACGACTTCGCGGCCCGCCTCGCGGCCCTGCCCGACCAGGACCGGCCCCGCCCGGAACCGGTGTTCACGCTGCGGTCCTTCCGCAAACCGTGACGGCAGCGCCGCCGCCCCGGCGTCGTCCCGGGGCGGCGGCGGCCTTCGCCGGCACCGTCAGGTGGTGCAGCTCCGGCCGGCCATCTCGAACGCGGCCGGCCGGTCGTTCGTGCCCGTCCAGCTGCCCGTGAAGCCGAAGCTCACCGACGCCCCCGGCGCCACCCGGGCGTTCCAGCCGACGTTCTGCGCCGTCACCGAGGCACCCGACTGGGCGTGCCGGGCGTTCCAGATCTGCGTCACCCGCTGGCCGTCCGGGAACGACCAGCCCAGCGACCAGCCGTCCCACCCCTCCTCGCCGGTGTTGGCGAGCCGTACCTCCGCCTGGAAGCCGCCGGACCACTGGTTGACGACCTCGTACGTCACCGCGCAGGCGCCCTTCGGGTCCGGGTCCGGGCCCGGGCCGGGGTCCGTGCCCCCGCCGTCGTCGCCCGCGATGTCGCCGTAGACGACACCCCGTCCGTTCGTCGCAACGTACACCCGGCCGTACACCCGCGGGTCGCCGGTGATCGCCGCGCCGGTCCAGCCCCACTGGTGGGCGTCGTCGTTGACACGGGTCCAGGACGCGCCCTTGTCGGTGGAGCGGAAGATGCCGCGCACGCCACCGATCTCCGCGCTGGTGTAGAGGGTCTGGTAGGAGGCGCCCGGCGCCGCCTTGCCGAAGCCGATCGTGTCGGCCTCGTCCACGTTCGCCAGCTTGGTGAAGCTCGCGCCGCCGTCCGTGGAGTGCCACAGGCCGTACGGGCCGTCCGGTTCGCCGCCGGCCAGCCACACGTCGCCCTTTCCGCCCGGCAGTGCCTTGAAGCGCACGCTGTCGCCGGTGGGCAGCCCGGTCGCGGGCGACTTCTCGAAGGTAGCGCCGCCGTCCGTGCTGACGTAGAACGCCCCGGACTTGAAGCCGTAGAACCGCTTCGGGTCGACCCGGTCCGACTCGACGATCGCGCCGGCCGGGATGCCGCTGGACGCCTGCCAGGACGTGCCGAAACCGGTCGAGTGGTGTACGCCCGCGCCCTGCGGGCTCCACACGAAGCGGCTGCCGTCCGCCCCGGCCGCGACCGTGCCGCCGCCGGTGACGCCCGACGGGTCCGTCCCGCCGAACCAGTTGGCGCCGTTGTCCGTGGAGAACGCCACGTGCGGCCCCGAGTCGGTGTTCCCGGCCCGCACCACCGTGCCCGGGTCCGACTCCGCGAAGTCCAGACTGGTCGTCGAGGTGAAGTTGGGCTGCGTGTACATCATCGGCGGCACCTTCGTCAGGTCGGTGTGCCGGAAGCCGCCGATGTCACCCAGGGCGCTGAGCAGCGGTGCGCCCGACGGGGGAGAGGCCAGATCGAGGACGGCCGTCTCCTCCAGGCCCCGCACCATCGGCCTGATGGTGAACTTCGCCCCGCTGTCCCACTTCGTGAGGTTCTCGGTGCCGTAGATCGTCGCGCCCGTGCCGTACATCATCCGGTCGGAGTCGAACGGGTCGATCTCCAGCGACTCCGTCATCCACCCCAGCTTGGGCGTCTGTTCGGGCGGGGACGGGTTCGCGCCCCAGGTCAGCCACGGGGACGAGGAGACGTCCATCGTGTAGCGGTTCTCGCGGTCTGGGTACGACGTGTAGCTCCATGCCTGCGTCCAGGTCGCGCCGCTGTCCGTCGAGCGGAAGATCTGCGTGTCCGGCCACCAGGAGCTGTACGCCGTCGCCATCACCGTGCCCGGGTTCTGCCGGTCGACGGTCAGGCCGCTGAAGCCGTAGTGGGTGTCGGCCTCCGCCACCGGGCTGATGTCCGTCCAGGTGCCGGTCGCCGTCGCGTACCGGTACAGCCGGCCCTTGCCGCCGTCGTACGGGCCGCCTTTGTCGCTGTAGGCCACGTAGAGGTGGCCGTTCTCCGCGTCCAGCACGCCCTTGTGGGCGAGGTGGCCGGTCGGCTGGCCCGGCACGCGCTGCCAGGTCGCGCCCGCGTCCGTCGAGCGGTAGACGGCGTTCTCCTTGTCCGCCACCCCGACGTACACGGTCTTCGTCGGCTCGCCGGCCCGGCCCGTCGACTCGTCGAACGTCACCCAGACGACGCCCTGGTTGTCCGAGGCGTAGCCGCTGGTGTCGTCCGGGTCCTGCACGTAGTTCCCGGGGTTCGGGAACGCCGTCACCTCGGACCAGGTCACGCCCGCGTCCGTGGACCGCCACAGGCCCTCGCCGCTGGGCGCGCCCAGGTACAGCACGCGGTTGTCGTGCGGGTCCACGGCGAGCCGCTCGCCCATTCCGCGGCCCGGCATGTTGCCGCCCAGCTTGAACGGCAGGTCGGTCTTCTCCCAGCTCGCGCCCCGGTCAGCGGAGCGCAGGATGGCGCCGTCGCCCGGGTCCCAGTCGTTGGTGTACGTGCCGACCGCCGCGTACACCCGGTCCGGGTCGACGGAGTCGGAGGCGAGGCTCACCACGCCGGTGTGCCCCCAGTCGTCCCAGCCGATGTGGTCCAGCAGCGGGGTCCAGGACTTGTCCGACTCCTGCCAGCGGTAGGCGCCGCCGATGTCGGTGCGGGCGTAGGCGAGGTTCTTCTCGGTGCGGTTGAAGACGATGCCCGGGACGAAACCGCCGCCGTCGATCCGGGCGTTCTTCCAGGTGTAGGTGTCGGCGGCGACGGCCGCCCGCTTCGGGGCGTCCGCGGCGAGGGCGGGCGGGCCGCCCGCCAGCAGCCCGGCCGCCAGTGCCAGCACGGCGGTGAGGATGCGGGTTCTTCGCACGGTGGGATCCCTTTCGGTGGGGAGGGTGGGCGCGACGGCGGCCGGGCGGCCCCCCGTGCGGGGAGCCGCCCGGCCCGGTACGCGGAGCGGCAGCGGGACTATTCGAGAAGCTCCGCGTACGAGCCCATGGCCAGGGCGATGTCCGCCTGAGCCCAGAACCGGTGGTACGTGAAGACGGGCGCGGCACCGCCCGCCAGATAGCTCTCGATCTTCGACCAGGCAGGGTCGTCCTCGTAGAAGGAGCGGATCGAGGCGAAGGTGGACGAGGAGTCGATCACGTCGCCGTTCGGCATGGTGCCGGTCCAGCCGTCCGGGACGTGCACCGGGTCGTCGAAGCGGTTGTAGTCGGCGCGGGTCTCCGGGACGGCGATGCCGAGCGCGTCCTGGTGGTGCTCCCACATGCCGTCCAGCAGCGCCTTCGCCGTGCTCGCCGCCTCGGTGTCACCGGAGCGGTCCGCGTAGTGGATCAGCGTGTTGGCGAAGGAACCCGCCACCCCGACGTCGCTGGTGTAGTCGGTCACGGTGACGTGCAGGTTGTCGTTGGCCCCGGGGGCGGCGGCGTTCCAGGTGTCGGGCGCGCCCGACCACTGGAGCGTGGACGGGATGCGGAACGTGCCGTCCGGGTTGATCGTGGTCTCCGACAGCGCCCAGTCGACCCACTTGTCCAGGACCGTCTTGGCCATGGCGTTGCCGGTCTGCTGGTACAGCTCGGCGACCCGCTGCATGGACCACGCCTGGAAACCGAACCACTGGTTGGAGGGCGGGTCGTGGTACACCGGCTTCTCGTCGTAGTACATGCCGTAGAAGGTCGGGGTCCCGGCCGGGGGAGTGGCGTAGCGGCCCGCCCAGCTGTTGGTCGCGCCGCCGGCGATGGCGCCCTCCGACGACTGCAGCCAGCGGTAGAACTCGACCTGCCGGTCCAGGGACTTGGCCCAGTCCGCCTGACCGGTCGCCGACTTCGGCTTCAGGTCGGGGTTGCTGGCGAGCGCGTGGGCGGCCATCGGGTTCTGGTAGCCGCCGTGCGCGTGGCTGGAGCCGATGCGCCAGGCCCAGCCGGCCGACGTGTCGGTGGCGCCGCCCCAGGCGTAGTACCAGGACAGCAGGTAGTGCGAGGAGTCCTTGCCGGTGCCCGCCGGGCAGGTGGACGGACCCACGCAGTTGCCGATCTTCTTGAAGTACTTGTCGTACATGGCGTAGCGCAGGTAGTCGCCCATCTTCGCCGCCTTGGCGACGGTGCCGGCCACCTGACCGCCCTTGCCCTGCTCCTCGGCCCACAGGTCCGCCCAGTACGCGGCCTGCACGGCGCGCGCGTCGGCGTCCGGGGCGTTGGTGAACTTCCACTGCTTGGCGTAGGAGGCGTCCTTGGTGAACAGGTCCAGATAGCCGTTCGGCCCGCCGTACTTGAAGGCGTCACAGGTCGGCTGCGGGATCGTCTCCCACACCGACTCCTGCGGACCGCGCTGGAAGGTGTTGATGTACGACGGTCCGGTCGCCGTCGGGCCCGCCTCGCACTTGCCCGGCTCGTTGCCGTAGCCGTAGACGTTGTCGACGTCCTGGAGCCAGTGCATGCCGTAGACGTCGTCCGTGCCGTACGCGGACTTCAGCTCACCGGCGATCGGGTCCGGGCCCACCGGGACGGCCGGGTCCAGCACCGACGGGTACTGGCTGGGCTGGTCGTGCTCCGGCGCGTACGTCGCGGGCTTGGACGGGGTGTAGAAGGAGTTCGTCGGCTGGTCCGCGCGCGTCGGGATCATGTACTTCTCCATCAGCTCCCACGCGCTGTTGAACTTGGTCCAGTCGCCGGTCACCTTGCCGTACATGGCCTGGAGCCAGATCAGATAGCTGTACGCCTCCGAGGTGGTCTCATGGCCGTGGTCCGGGGCCTCGACGATCAGCGTCTCCACCGAGTGGTACGGAACGCCCTCGGGGGAGAAGTAGCCGTTCGCCGGGTCGGTGATCTTCCCGTAGAGCTCCAGGAACCGGGCGTCGTACGCCTTCGAGGCACCGAGCTGGGTCACGGTGACCGAGGCCTTGCCGTGGCCGGGCGCGGTGGACTCGAAGACCGCCGAGCCGGTGCCGGAGCCGTCGGCGGTGACGGTCACCCGCTGCGCGGTGTCCCAGTTCGAGGGGGTGAAGGTGAGCCTCGCGCCGCCGGTGACGGACAGGCCCGTGTTGCCGCTCGCGCGGGCCGTCGTCACGGTCACGTCCGCGGCCGGCTGCTTGGACAGCTTCACCTCGTAGGTGCCCGACTCGCCCTGCCGGACGCCCAGTTGGGCGGGCGTGGCGACCACGGCCGGTCCCGAGGCGACCGTGATGCCGACGGGCGTCGAGCTGGCGGAGGCGCCCATGCTGTCGTACGCCTTCGCCACCAGGGAGTGACTGCCCACGGTCAAACCCGTGGCCGAGAAGGTGTAGGGCGCGCTGGTGTCGGTGCCCAGCAGCGTCGTGTCGTCGTAGAACTCCACCTTGGTGATGGTGGCGTCGTCGGCGGCGGCGGCGGTGGCCGCCAGCGGCACCGCCTCGCCCTGAGTGTGGACCGAACCCGGCTCCGGGCTGGTCAGCACGGTGATCGGCGGCTGGTGGGCGCCGGTGCACGGGGTGCCGTTGACCGCGAAGCTCGCCGGGGCGGTGTTGGTCCCGGAGTAGGTGAACTGCGCGCCCGTGGACACGGCGGCGCCGGCGGCGATCCGCCCGTTGTACGGGGCGTTCCGCACGGTGATCGTCTTGCCGGACTGGGACCAGGCGCCGTTCCATCCGTTCGTCAGCTTCTGGTTTCCGGCGTAGTCGTAGGTCAGGGTCCAGCCGTCGAGGGCCTGCGTACCGCGGTTGGTCAGCGTCAGGTCCGCGGTGAAGCCGGAGCCCCAGTCGTTGGTCTTGTAGTCCACGCTGCACTGGACCGCCGCCGCGTGGGCGGGGGTCGCGCCCGTGCCCGCCATGGTCAGCGGTAGGGCGAGGGCCGCCAGGGCGGCGGTCCACAGCCGCCGCGTGGCACGGCGTCTGCGTCTGGGATGCATGGTGCTGGTTCCTCCTTGCGCTCGGAAGCGGAGTGGGGGGAGGAGCTACAAGCTGTGAACCAGTGGGAGCGCTCCCATACTGAAGAGGGGGGTCTGAGCGGTCAAGGTGCTTGAAGAGTCGAATACATTCGACAGGCGGAAGCCGGGGAAAGTCGGCGACTGCCTCTGTTCTTCGCCGTCACTTGGCGCTAGCTTCGACGGCACCAGTGGGAGCGGTTCCATCGTGCGGCGCGTCCGTCGCGGCGTGCCCGAGTCGACGAAGAGGAAACCCGCACCCATGAGCCGTAGCAGAACAGCGTTACTGGCCGCCCTCGCGCTCGTCGCCGGGGCCACCGGCACGGCGTTCGCCGTCCAGCCGGGCGGCGTCGGGGCGGCGGCCGTCCCCTGCACCGTGGACTACCAGGTGCAGAACCAATGGGGCACCGGCTTCACCGCCGCCGTCACCGTCACCAACAACGGGGCCGCCAAGTCGGGCTGGTCGGTGAAGTGGAGTTACGCCGGCGACCAGAAGGTCGCCAACGGCTGGAACGCGAAGGTCAGCCAGAGCGGTGCGGCCGTCACCGCGACCAACGAGTCCTACAACGCCGCGCTGGGCACCGGGGGTTCGGTGAGCTTCGGCTTCCAGGCCTCCTACAGCGGCACCAACGCCGTCCCCGCCACCTTCACCCTCGACGGGGTGACCTGCAACGTCGACGACGGAGGCGGCGGCCCGACCGACCCGCCGGACCCGACCGACCCGCCGGAGACCGGCGACCGGGTGGACAACCCCTACGCCGGGGCGAAGGTGTACGTCAACCCGGAGTGGGCCGAGAAGGCCGCCGCCGAGCCCGGCGGCGCCCGCATCGCCGACCAGCCCACCGGCGTGTGGCTGGACCGCACCGCCGCGATCGAGGGCGTCAACGGCGGGATGGGCCTGCGCGACCACCTCGACGAGGCCCTCGCCCAGAAGGGCTCCGACGAGCTGGTGATCCAGCTGGTCATCTACAACCTGCCCGGCCGCGACTGCGCGGCCCTCGCCTCCAACGGCGAGCTGGGCCCGACCGAGATCGGCCGCTACAAGACGGAGTACATCGACCCGATCGCCGGGATCCTCGCCGATCCGAAGTACGCGGACCTGCGGATCGTCACCACGGTGGAGATCGACTCGCTGCCCAACCTGGTCACCAACACCGGCAGACGGCCCACCGCCACCGAGCAGTGCAACACCATGCTGGCCAACGGCAATTACGTGAAGGGCGTCGGCTACGCCCTGAACAGGCTCGGCGACGTGCCCAACGTCTACAACTACGTGGACGCCGGTCACCACGGCTGGATCGGCTGGGACGACAACTTCGGCGCCTCCGCCGACGTGATCAAGGAGGCGGCCACCGCCGAGGGCGCCACCGTCAACGACGTGCACGGCTTCATCACCAACACCGCCAACTACAGCGCCCTGAAGGAGGAGAACTTCGGCATCGGCGACAGCGTCAACGGCACCTCCGTGCGCCAGTCCAAGTGGGTGGACTGGAACCGGTACGTCGACGAGCTGTCCTTCGCCCAGGCGTTCCGCAACGAGCTGGTCTCGGTCGGCTTCAACTCCGGCGTCGGCATGCTGATCGACACCTCCCGCAACGGCTGGGGCGGCCCGAACCGGCCCGCCGGACCGGGCCCGAGGACCAGCGTGGACGCCTATGTCGACGGCGGGCGCTACGACCGCCGCATCCACCTCGGCAACTGGTGCAACCAGTCCGGGGCGGGCCTCGGCGAACGTCCGCAGGCCAACCCGGCCACCGGCATCGACGCCTATGTGTGGATGAAGCCGCCGGGCGAGTCCGACGGTGCCAGCAAGCAGATCCCGAACGACGAGGGCAAGGGCTTCGACCGGATGTGCGACCCGACGTACACCGGCAACCCGCGCAACGGCAACAACCCCACGGGCGCCCTGCCCGACGCGCCGGTCTCCGGACACTGGTTCTCCGCACAGTTCCAGGAGCTGATGCGGAACGCGTACCCGCCGCTGTCGTAGGCGGGACCTGACGGGTCGCCCACCCGGCCGCGGTGCCCGGCCCGGTCCTCCTGCGGACCGGGCACCGCGCTGCACCCCCCTGGGGCGCCTTTTGCGATTACGGCAACATGATTTGTCGTATCGCGGTGTGCCGTCGCACGCTGGCGGCATCCCGAGCGAGAGGGTGACCACCATGGCGCACGAGCACGACCACGACCAGCACACGCACCGGCAGGGACACCACCACGACCACGCCGACTTCGACTGGGCGGCGATGGCCCCGCTGCTGGAGGCGCAGGCGGAGCTGTACACGCCGCTGTACCGGCAGGCCATGGCCTGGCTGGCGCGGGACGTGACCGAACCCGGGCTGGTCGTCGACGCGGGCAGCGGTCCCGGCGTCGTCTCCGGGGTGCTCGCCGAGGCCTTCCCCGGCGCCCGCGTGGTCGCCGTCGACGGTGCCGAACCGCTGCTGGAACGGGCCCGGGACCGCGCGGACCGCCTCGGTGTCGCCGACCGGTTCGCCACCCTGGCCGGTGAGCTGCCGGGGGTACTGGACGACCTCGACTACCCCGTGGACCTGCTGTGGGCCAGCCAGAGCCTGCACCACCTGGGCGACCAGCGGGCGGGGCTGGCCGGCTTCGCCGGGCACCTGGCGCCCGGCGGCACCCTGGCGATCCTGGAGGGCGGGTTGCCCGCCAGGTTCCTGCCCAGGGACCTCGGCATCGGGCGGCCGGGTCTGCACGCGCGGCTGGACGCGGTGAACGAGGACGTGTTCGCCGAGATGCGCGCCGAGCTGCCCGGCTCCGTCGCCGAGACGGAGGACTGGCCGGCGCTGCTGAGCGCCGCCGGGCTCAAGCCCTCCGGCACCCGCAGCTTCCTGCTGGACCTGCCCGCCCCGGTCTCCGACCCGGCCCGGGCCTATGTCGCCGCGCAGCTGTCCCGGCTGCGCGAACGGGTCGCCGGCCGCGTCGACCCGGACGACCTCGCCACCCTCGACCGGCTGCTCGACCCCGACGACGAGGCGGGCGTCCACCGGCGCCCCGACGTGTTCGTCCTGGTGGCGCACACGGTGTACACGGCGGTCCGGCCGGCCTGAGCGGGCACCGGCCCGAGCGGGAGGGGCAGGCCTCGTGCGGCGAAGGCCCGGCTCCCCTGGTGCGGGGTGCGCCGGGCCTTCGCCGTACGCCGGGGGCGGGCCGTCAGACCACGTCGAACTCGGCCGGGTCCGGGCCCAGGCGCCGGTCCTCGTTCACCGCGCTGATCGCGGCGAGGTCCTCGGTGTCCAGGCTGAAGCCGAAGACGTCGATGTTCTCCTTGATCCGGGACGGCGTCACGGACTTCGGGATCACGACGTTGCCGGTCTGGAGGTGCCAGCGCAGCACGACCTGGGCCGGGGTGCGGCCGTGCTTCTGGGCGATCGCCACGATCGCCGGGATCTCCAGGATGCCCTTGCCGGACCCGAGCGGGGACCAGGCCTCGGTGGCGATGCCCTGCTCCGCGTGGAACTCACGCGCGGCGTGCTGCTGGAGGTGCGGGTGCAGCTCGATCTGGTTGACCGCCGGGATGACCGACGTCTCGTCGATCAGCCGCCGAAGGTGCTCCGGCAGGAAGTTGGAGACGCCGATGGCCCGGACCCGGCCGTCGGCGTGCAGCTTCTCGAACGCCCGGTAGGTGTCCACGTACCGGTCCTTGGACGGCAGCGGCCAGTGGATCAGGTACAGGTCCACGTAGTCCAGGCCGAGCTTGGCCAGGGACGTGTCGAAGGCCCGCAGGGTCGAGTCGTACCCCTGGTCGCTGTTCCAGAGCTTGGTGGTGACGAAGAGGTCCTCGCGGGCGATGCCGGAGGCGGCGATGGCCCTGCCGGTGCCCTCTTCGTTGCCGTAGATCGCCGCTGTGTCGATGCTGCGGTACCCGGCCTCCAGTGCCGTGGCGACGGCACTCTCGGCCTCGTCGTCCGGCACCTGCCAGACGCCGAAGCCCAGCTGGGGCATCTCGACGCCGTTGTTCAGGGTGATCGGGGGGACCTGGCTGCTCACGAGCTGTTGATCCTTCGGTTGTGGTCAGGTGGTACGTCCCATCGTCAACGATCACACGGCGGGATGCATTCCTGACCGGTGAAATCCGGCACGTCCGGTACCGGCCTCACGCCCGGTACAGCGCCTCGACCTCGTCCGCGTAGGCCTTCTCGATCGCCCTGCGCTTGAGTTTCAGCGACGGGGTGAGCAGCCCGTGCTCCTCGGTGAACGGCTGGGCCAGGATGCGGAAGGTCCGGATCGACTCGGCCTGGGAGACCAGCGTGTTGGCCGCCACCACCGCGCGCCGCACCTCCGTCTCCAGGTCGGGGTCGCGCACCAGCTCGGCCGGGGAGGGCCGGGGCTTGTTGCGCATCGTCAGCCAGTGCTCGACGGCCTCGTGGTCCAGGGTGACCAGGGCGGCGACGTACGGGCGGTCGTTGCCGACCACGATGCACTGGCCGATCAGCGGATGGTCCCGGACGCGCTCCTCCAGCGGGCCGGGCGAGAGGCTCTTGCCGCCGGACGTGACCAGGATCTCCTTCTTGCGGCCGGTGATGGTGAGGTAGCCGTCCTCGTCGAGTGAGCCCAGGTCGCCGGTGGCCAGCCAGCCGTCGTGCAGGGTCTCGTGGGTGGCCTCGGGGTTGTTCAGGTAGCCCTGGAAGACATTGCCGCCGTGCAGCCAGATCTCGCCGTCGTCCGCGATGTGCACGGTGACGCCCGGAATGGGCTGCCCGACCGTGCCGTACCGGGTGCGCCCGGGCGGGTTGGCGGTCGCCGCCGCGGTGGACTCGGTCAGGCCGTACCCCTCGTAGATCTGCACGCCCGCGCCCGCGAAGAACAGCCCGAGCCGCCGGTCCATCGCCGAGCCGCCCGACATGGCGTTGCGGACCCGGCCGCCCATCGCCGCCCGCACCTTGGCGTAGACGACCTTGTCGAAGAACTGGTGCTGCATGCGCAGGCCGGCCGACGGACCCGGGCCGAGCCCCCAGGCCTTCTCCTCCACCGCCTCGGCGTACTTCACCGCC
Organism: Streptomyces hamibioticus; assembly: GCF_047946815.1. NCBI lineage: Bacteria > Bacillati > Actinomycetota > Actinomycetes > Kitasatosporales > Streptomycetaceae > Streptomyces > Streptomyces hamibioticus. The sequence continues at coordinate 1,243,198 of NZ_JBKKQY010000001.1, read as the reverse complement.
ACGTCGACGGCCTTCTCGAAGGGCCCGGCCCTGCCCTCCTTCTCGGCCTTGCGCCGGGCCGCGTGGAACACCTTCTCGAAGATGTACGGCACGGCCAGGATGAACGTCGGCCGGAACGCGGCCAGGTCGGGCAGCAGCGCGGCGGCGTTCAGCTGCGGCTGGTGCCCGAGGCGGACCTTGCCGCGGATCGCCGCGACCTGCACCATCCGCCCGAAGACGTGGGCGAGCGGCAGGAACAGCAGCGTGGAGGCCTCGTCGCCCCCGCGGGAACGGAACACCGGCTCCCAGCGCCCGATGACCGTGTCCGCCTCGTACATGAAGTTGCCGTGCGAGATGACGCAGCCCTTGGGGCGGCCGGTGGTGCCCGAGGTGTAGATGACGGTGGCGACCGTGCCGGGCGTGACCGCCTGCCGGTGCCGGTGCACCACCTCGTCGTCGAGATGGGCGCCGGCCTCGTACAGCTCCTGCACGGCGCCGGCGTCGAGCTGCCAGAGCTGCCGCAGTCCGGGCAGCCGGCCGATCACCGTGGCCATGGTCATCGCGTGGTCCTCGTGCTCCACGACCGCGGCCGTGACCTCGGCGTCGTGCAGCATCCAGAGGCACTGCTCGGCCGAGGACGTCGGGTAGACCGGCACCACCTGGGCACCGATCGTCCACAGGGCGAAGTCGAACAGCGTCCACTCGTAGCGGGTGCGCGACATCACGGCGACCCGGTCGCCGAAGCGGACCCCGCGCGCCAGCAGGCCCTTGGCCAGGGCGAGCACCTCGTCGCGGAACCCGGCGGCGGTCACGTCGCGCCAGCGGCCGTGCTCGTCCTTGCGCCCCAGGACGATGTGGCGCGGGTCCTCCTCGGCATGCCGGAAGACCATGTCGGCCAGACCCCCCACCGGTGGTGCCGACGTCGACGGAGGGCTCGTGAACTCGCGCAAACCTCGCTCCCGCTCCTGGTGACGCCCCGCGGCGCCCGTGCAAGCTACCCCACCCCGGGCGGCGGCGGGAGGGGCGCCGACCGCGGACCGTGCTCGTGCCGCCACGGTCCGGGCACGGAAAATGCGCGCACATGGGGAAGGTCCGGACAAGATTCCTGACCGTCGAGTAAGTTTCGGTGCCGTAACCTCCACCGAATCTGTACAAGCCGCTCACCGTCGCGCGACCGGCGGCGGCGCCGCTACCGGCGGGCGCCGGGCGCGTGCAGCCGGTCCCCGCCCGTCAGGATGGCGCGCGCCAGGGCGTCCGCCGCGTCCTGGGCCGACGCGGGGCGGTCCGCGGTGACCAGGACGAAGTCGACCCGGCCCAGCTCCGGCAGCCCGGCGCGCTCCGGCATCCGCACCAGGCCCGGCGGGACCAGCCCGCGGGAGTGCGCCATCACGCCGAGGCCCGCGCGGGCCGCCGCGATCAGCCCGTTGAGGCTGCCGCTGGTGCAGGCGATCCGCCACTGGCGGCCCTGCCGCTCCAGCGCCTCCAGGGCCAGCGCACGGGTGATGCCGGGCGGCGGATAGACGATCAGCGGCACCGGGCGGTCGGGGTCCAGGCGCAGCCGCTCCGCGCCGATCCAGACCAGCCGGTCGTGCCAGACCAGCCGGCCGCGCCGGTCCTCGGGGCGCCGCTTGGCCAGCACCAGGTCCAGCTTCCCGGCGGCCAGCCGCTCGTGCAGCGTGCCGGACAGCTCCACCGTCAGCTCCAGGTCGACCTCGGGGTGATCGTGCCGGAAGCCCTCCAGGATCTCCGGCAGCCGGGTGAGGACGAAGTCCTCGGACGCCCCGAAGCGCAACCGGCCGCGCAGCCGGGTGCCGGTGAAGAACGCCGCCGCCTGCTCCTGCGCCTCCAGGATCCGGCGCGCGAAGCCGAGCATCGCCTCGCCGTCCTCCGTCAGCTCCACCGAGTGGGTGTCCCGGGTGAACAGCGGACGCCCGGTGGCGTCCTCCAGGCGCCGCACGTGCTGGCTCACGGTGGACTGGCGCAGCCCGAGCCGCCGGGCGGCCTGCGTGAAACTCAGCGTCTGTGCCACCGACAGGAAGGTCCGCAGGTGAGAAGGGTCGTACACGCCTGCCATGGTAGGGGGGCCCATCACGGATCGCGATGACAGTGAGAGCGGTGTACCGGATTCCCGATCGCCGGGTGAGGGGGCACCATGAGGAGGAGACCCGGGGTGCCGGAGTCCCGGAGTCCCGGAGTCCCGGAGTCCCGGAGTCCCGGAGACCTGGAGCCCCGGAGACCCAGAGGCCGGGGGCCCGACCCCGACGGGGACGAGGACAAGGAGCGAGTGGAGCACCGTGATACGCCTGCGACGGCCCGGCCGGCTGCCGATCGACCCGTACATCCTGCTGCTGCTCGGGACGGTCGGCCTCGCCGCCCTGCTGCCCGCCCGCGGCACGGCCTCCGACGTCGTCTCCGGTGCCTCCACGGCCGCGATCGCCCTGCTGTTCTTCCTCTACGGCGCCCGGCTCTCCACCCGTGAGGCCTGGGACGGACTCAAGCACTGGCGGCTCCACGTCACCGTCCTGGCGTGCACGTTCGTCGTCTTCCCGCTGCTGGGTCTGGCCTCGCGCGGGCTCGTCCCGGTGGTCCTGACCGACCCCCTGTACCAGGGCCTGCTCTTCCTCACCCTCGTCCCGTCCACCATCCAGTCCTCGATCGCCTTCACCTCCATCGCCCGCGGCAACGTGCCCGCCGCGATCTGCGCGGGCTCCTTCTCCTCCCTGGTCGGCATCGTGGTCACGCCGCTGCTGGCCGCCTCGCTGCTGGGCGGCGGCGTCGGCGGGTTCTCCGCCGACTCGGTGCTGAAGATCGTGCTTCAGCTGCTGGCGCCGTTCCTCGCGGGGCAGGTGCTGCGCCGCTGGATCGGCGGCTTCGTCACCCGGCACAAGAAGGGGCTGGGGCTCGTCGACCGCGGCTCCATCCTGCTCGTCGTCTACGCGGCGTTCAGTCAGGGCATGGTGCAGGGCATCTGGCACCAGGTGAGCCCTGCCCGGCTCGGCGGGCTGCTCGCCGCCGAGGCGGTCCTGCTGGCCGTGATGCTCGCCCTGACCTGGTACGGAGCCAAGGCGCTGCGCTTCGACCGGGAGGACCGCATCGCGATCCAGTTCGCCGGCTCCAAGAAGTCCCTCGCCGCCGGGCTGCCCATGGCCGGTGTCCTGTTCGGCGCGCACGCCTCGCTGGCCGTGCTGCCGCTGATGCTGTTCCACCAGATGCAGCTGATGGTGTGCGCGGTCATCGCCAGACGCCGCTCGCACGACGCCGCGGCGGGTGCCGCCGAGGAGGTCACCGGGCCGGGGCCAGACGCAGGGTCACGAACCGGGGCCGGTACAGGGACACGTTCCGGCTGAGCTGCGCCGCCGCCCCGGTCGTCTCCAGCCAGTTGACGTCGTAGCTCAGCACCAGCCGCCCGTCCTGGCTCAGCACGGGGTGCGTCTGCGGGTTGTACGCCGCGACCTCGCCGTCCGGCAGCGGCGGGCGGAACCGGGCCGCCGGACCGTGCCACGGGCCCGTCGGGGAACACGCCCAGTACGCCGTGACCGTCGTCAGGCCCTCGGTGCCCGCGGCCATCGTGAACAGCACGTAGCCGCCGCCGGTGCGGACGACGGAGAACGCGCTGCCCACACCGGTGCGCCGGCCGTCCCCCAGCACCGGCCCGGGCGGCGCCCCGGCCGCCCAGGCCGAGCCGGTCCAGTACCGCCACGCGGCGGGGTCCGCGAGCCGGCCCTCCGGCACCCGGGCCACGTACGCGTGGGAGACCGGACCGGAGCCCGCCTGCCGGTCGTCGCCGCCGAAGACATAGGTGAAGCCGCCCTCGGCCAGGAGCGTGGTGCCGAACAGCACCCGCCGGGCCGGGTCGGGGATCAGTTGCTGGTCGAGCACCTTCACGACCGACTCCACGCGCAGCCCGGGCAGCGACAGCGTGGCCACCTCGGTGGCGGTCGGCACCCCGTAGATCCAGGGCGCCGAGCCGGCCGTGCGCACCCACAGCAGCACCCGCAGGACCTGCTCGGAGGCGCCGGGGGAGCGTGGCTCGACGCGGGCGGCGACCGGCCAGCGCCACTGGTCCGGCGCCGGGTCGGCGAACAGCGGCGCGGGCAGCGTGCGCTCGGGCCGGCCGCCGCGCATCACCACCGCCGAGTTGCGCACCAGCGGGGCCGTGGTGTCCCGCCAGGCGTAGGACTCGCCGACCGGGTTGGGCGGGGCGTGCACCCGGCCCAGGAAGGTGTCGGAGAACAGCCACAGCACCCGGCCGTCCGGCAGCCGCACCGAGTGCGTCCCGTCACCGCCGGTCCAGTCGTCGGTGCGGGAACCGTCGTCGCCGTACCGGGCGAACGCTTCAGTGAGCCGCTCGTCCGGCTTCCAGGAGGCGACGGTCTGCGGTACGCAACGGCCGCCACCCTCCCGGTCGCGGTCGTCCGGGAGGGCGGTGAGCAGCACGGCCGCGAGAACCAGGGTCAGCAGCAGGCCGAGCCCCGTTCCCCACCGGCGTCGGGCGCGTGCGTCGTCGGGCACGCTCCGGGACGTTAGTTGCTCGCGGCCACCCGGTCCATGGGGAGGTGCAGGACGGTGTCGCCGGCCGCCGACGCGGGATTGCCGGCGGCGATCTCCGCGTCGGTCAGCGCCCGGTCCCAGACGTGCACGTCGTCGACGGCGCCGGCGAAGTGGGCGCGGCCGTCCATACGGGCGCCGACGTGCACCCCGAACGGCGAGTCGCGGCTGACCGAGCCCGGCACGTCCGCCGTGCTCACCCGCGTACCGTCGACGGCCAGCGTGAGCCGCCCGCCGCCCCGGCGCAGCACCGCCCGGTGCCACGCGCCGTCGTTGTACGCGCCGTCGGTGCGCACGTACGCCGACCGCGGCGCGGCCGCCCCGGCGCGCGCGGTGATCAGCGCCTGCACCCGGCCGTGCGCGGGCTCGGCGCGCAGCCAGACCTGGGGCCGGCGGGTGCCGGTCCCGCCCATCCACAGCAGCGGCTGCTCCCCTTCGGTCTGCCTGTACCGGAACCACAGCGACACCGTGAAGTCGCCGTCCCCCAGCGGCAGTCCGGAGCGGTACGGAAGGCGTACGGAGTCGTCGGCGCCGTCGAACGCGAGCGCGCCGCCGACCGCGCCGTCCGTCGCCCGGGCACCGCCGAGGACGGCGGCGGGCAGGGCACCCGGCGCGAGGTCCGGGGTGGTCGGATCGGGGCCGCGGCGGGGCCGGAGCCAGCCCTCGGTGAACCGGGCGAACCGGATCTCGTCCCGTGCGTCGACCGCGCCCGCCTCGTAGAGCAGTCCCACGGTCGAGCCGTCGACGGCCACCATGTCGGAGTAGCCGGACCAGTCCCGGGTGACGATCGTGCCCCGGTCGACGCTGTCCCAGGTGGCGCCGCCGTCGTGGGAGGAGCGGACCGCCATCGTGCGGCGGCGGTCGGGATCGGCCGGCGCGGACAGCAGCAGGCGGTCGCCGAGGCGCAGCAGGGCGCCCTGCACCTGCGGGGTGTAGAAGTCCGGCAGGGCGCGGAAGGGCGCGGCGAAGGTCTCACCGCCGTCCCGGCTGACGGCCTGGGAGCGGTGGCCGAGGTCGGTGCCGTTCTCCTCCCGGCCGCTGACCAGCAGCGAGCCGTCGGCGCGCTCGGTGAGGGTCACCTCGGACGGCTTCTGCCGGTGGGTGCCGTCGGCGGCGACCGGCCGGCTGTCGGTGGCGCCGATCCGCCAGGTGTCGCCCCCGTCGTCGCTGACGACGAGCGCCGCGTGGTTGGCGGTGATCCGGGTGCCGTCGAAGGTCTCGGCGTTGACGCCGAACACCAGCCGTCCGGCGTGGGCCCCCCGGGTCAGCTGGATGCCGTGCACGGGGCCGGTCGCGTACCAGGAGTTCCAGTCGGGCGGCAGGATCTCGGCGCTCAGGTCGCGCGGCTCGGACCAGGTCAGGCCGTCGTCGTCGCTGTACTGGAGGTGGGGGGTGCGGTCGCAGGGCACGGCGCAGTTGCCGCTGTCCGTACGGCCGGTGTTGTACGTCTCGGCCAGCAGGACGCGTCCGGTGGCGCGGTCCACGACCGGTGCCGGGTTGCCGTGGGTGTCGCCGCCGCCGTCGTTGACGACCCGGAGCGGGCCCCAGGTCCGGCCGCCGTCGGTGGAGCGCTTGAGCACGATGTCGATGTCGGCGGCGTCTCCGCAGTTGAGGACCCGGCCCTCGGCGAAGGCCAGGAGAGTGCCCTTCGTGGTCCGCACGATCGCCGGGATCCGGAAGCAGGCGTAGCCGGGGTCCCGGTCGGCCTTGAAGAGCACCTGCTGCCCGAACTGCGCGGCATCGCGGCGGGGCTGGGCCTGGGCGGGGAGTGCGGCGGCGGTCGTGGCCAGGGCGAGCAGGGCGGCGAGGGCGGTCAGCGGGAATCTCGGGGTCCCCGGGGTCCCCGGGGATCCCGGGGATTTCAGGGATCTCGGCACTCTCGGGCGGAAGCGGGGAGAGGACGGCATCTGGCGGTCTGCCCTTCAGGCGGCTGGTCGGTAGCCGGTCGTCGGGGCATCAGTAGATCAAGACATCACATGTCCGATACGTCCTACGAGATCGTGCGCGTGTCGCTCTACGAGGTCGTGCGTGTCGCTCTACGGGGTCGTGCGTATCGCTCTACGGGGTCGTTCGCGTGTCGCTCGGTGCCCACTGCGCGTTGCCCGGCATCCCGCGCGGGTCGCCCGGCCCGGGCTCCGCGGCGCCGGCCGAGGCACCGGGCAGGGTGATGCGGTCCTCGCCCGCGTACACGTTCATCGAGCCGCCGCGCAGGAACCCCACGAGCGTCAGGCCCGTCTCCTCGGCCAGGTCCACCGCGAGCGAGGACGGCGCCGACACCGCCGCCAGCATCGGGATGCCGGCCATCACGGCCTTCTGCGCCAGCTCGAACGAGGCCCGGCCCGACACCAGCAGGATCGACCGGGACAACGGCAGCGTGCCGTCCTGCAGGGCGCGGCCCACCAGCTTGTCGACCGCGTTGTGCCGGCCCACGTCCTCCCGGACGTCCAGCAGTTCGCCGTCCGGCGCGAACAGGGCCGCCGCGTGCAGACCGCCGGTGCGGTCGAAGACTCGCTGGGCGGCGCGCAGCCGCTCGGGCAGGCCCGCCAGCAGCGCCGGGTCCACCACGACGCGGGGCGTGTCGGCGACGGGCCACCGGGCCGTGGTGCGCACCGCGTCGAGGCCGGCCTTGCCGCACAGTCCGCAGGAGGAGGTCGTGTAGACGTTCCGCTCCAGGGTGATGTCCGGCACCGCGACGCCGGGAGCGGTCCGCACGTCCACCACGTTGTACGTGTTCTCGCCCTCGGCCGTGGCGCCCGCGCAGTACGCGATGTTGCGCAGCTCGCTCCGCTCGGCGAGCACGCCCTCGCTGACCAGGAACCCGGCGGCGAGCGCGAAGTCGTCGCCGGGCGTGCGCATGGTGATGGCCAGCGGTCTGCCGTTCAGCCGGATCTCCAGGGGCTCCTCGGCGACGAGCGTGTCCGGCCGGGTGGAGACCGCCCCGTCCCGGATGCGGATGACCTTGCGGCGTTCCGTGACCCGTCCCATGTCCTGATCAGCCCCGGTCCTGTGCGTGCTGGCAGCCCAAACGGCCCTTGGTACCGAGGGTGCCACGGGGCTGCCGCCCAGGGTGCCTCGGGCCTGCTGTCGAGCGTGCCGGGTGCCGTCGGGATGCCGTGTGCCGAGGCGGTGGCTGATCGAAGCCGACAAGCCCCGCGCCCGATTCCTGTCACTTCACCTGCCCTCGTACCCGTCGGTCACTGATCAGACTGGTGGACCCCGTACCCGAGGCACCTAGGGGGAAGCCCACCCATGAACGGCTCGCGCATCACCGCCGTCGGCCACTACCAGCCCGCCGGGATCCTCACCAACGAGGAGCTGGCGGCCAGGGTCGACACGAGCGACGAGTGGATCAGGTCCCGGGTGGGCATCCGCACCCGGCATGTCGCCGGGCCCGACGAGCCGGTCGACGAGCTGGCCGCCCACGCCGCCGCGAAGGCGCTCGCGTCGGCCGGGCTGGCGCCCGCGGACGTGGACTACGTCCTGGTCGCCACCTCCACCGCCGTCGACCGCTCCCCGAACACCGCCGCCCGCGTCGCGGCCCGCCTCGGCATCCCGCAGCCCGCCGCGCTGGACCTCAACGTCGTCTGCGCAGGCTTCACCCACGCCCTGGCCACCGCCGACCACGCCGTCCGCGCGGGCGCGGCGATCCGGGCCCTGGTGGTCGGGGCCGACAAGATGTCCGACGTCACCGACTGGACCGACCGCACCACCTGCGTGCTCGTCGGTGACGGGGCGGGGGCCGTCGTCGTGGAGGCCGCGGACGAGCAGGGCATCGGACCCGTGCTGTGGGGGTCGGTGCCCGAGATGGGGCGGGCCGTGCGCATCGAGGGCACGCCACCGCGGTTCGCGCAGGAGGGCCAGAGCGTCTACCGCTGGGCGACCACGCAGCTGCCGGCCATCGCGCTCCGGGCGTGCGAACGGGCCGGGTTCCAGCCGGGGGACCTCGCGGCGGTCGTCCTGCACCAGGCCAACCTGCGGATCATCGAGCCGCTCGCCGAGCGGATCGGCGCGGTGAACGCCGTCGTGGCGCGCGATGTCGTGGAGTCCGGCAACACGTCCGCCGCGAGCATCCCGCTCGCCCTGTCCAAGCTCGTGGAACGCGGCGAGATCGGCTCCGGCGACCCGGTGCTCCTCTTCGGCTTCGGCGGGAACCTGTCGTACGCCGGACAGGTCGTCCGCTGCCCCTGAGCGGGGCCCTGCCGGGCGGGCGACGAACCCGCCGCGACCCTGCGCCGGTCTCCGCCCGGTACCCTCGCGCCGGTCTTCGCCCGGGACCCTTCGCCGGTCTTCGCCCGGTACCCTCGCGCCGGTCTTCGCCCGGGACCCTTCGCCGGTCTTCGCCCGGGGCCTCTCCGGACATCGCCGGGCAGTCGGGCCAGGACCTCGTCCGCGATCTCTGCTCGGGCCCCAGCCCGCGACCCTGCTCCGGGCCCTGTCCTGCCCCGCCCCAGCCCCCGGCCCCCGGCCCCCGGCCCTGCCCCCAGCCCCGGCCCGGTACATCTTTGTCCTGTCAGTGGAGAAAGTCTGCGGCAATTCATGCGCGACTTCTTCCCACGCCCGGCGCTCACTGCTACGTTCCCTCCGAAAGCAAGCCACGGAAGTGGTCGGAGACCGGCACGCGCAGGCCGTTGAGGCGGGGAGGGGCTCGTGAGACGTATGACGGCGCGACCCGCGAACGCCCATCAGGCCCGGCTGCTGAAGCTGCTGCGTGACGGCGGCCCCAACTCCCGCGCCCAGCTGGGCGACCAGGTCGACCTCTCCCGGTCCAAGCTGGCCGTGGAGGTGGACCGGCTGCTGGAGACGGGGCTGGTCGTGGCCGACGGACTCGCCGCATCCCGCGGCGGGCGCCGCTCGCACAACATCCGGCTCAACCCGGGACTGCGCTTCCTCGGCGTCGACATCGGCGCGACCTCGGTCGACGTCGCCGTCACCAACGCCGAGCTGGAGATCCTCGGGCACATCAACCAGCCCATGGACGTACGCGAGGGACCGGTCGCGGTCTTCGAGCAAGTGCTGTCCATGGCCGCGAAGTTGAGGGCCTCGGGACTCGCGGAGGGCTTCGACGGCGCCGGCATCGGCGTCCCGGGGCCGGTCCGCTTCCCCGAGGGCGTCCCGGTGGCTCCGCCGATCATGCCGGGCTGGGACGGCTTCCCCGTGCGGGAGGCGCTCAGCCAGGAACTCGGCTGCCCGGTCATGGTCGACAACGACGTGAACCTGATGGCGCTGGGGGAGCAGCACGCGGGCGTCGCCCGCACCGTGCACGACTTCCTCTTCGTCAAGATCGGCACCGGCATCGGCTGCGGCATCGTCGTCGGCGGTGGCGTCTACCGCGGCACGACGGGCAGCGCGGGCGACATCGGGCACATCCAGGCCGTGCCCGACGGCCGCCCGTGCGCCTGCGGCAACCGGGGCTGTCTGGAGGCCCACTTCAGCGGCGCGGCACTGGCCCGCGACGCCACCGAGGCCGCCCAGCAGGGCCGGTCGGCGGAGCTGGCGAGCCGCCTGGAGACGAACGGCGGACTCAGCGCCGCCGACGTCGCCGCCGCGGCCGCCGCCGGAGACGCCACCGCCCTCGAGCTGATCCGGGAGGGCGGCACCCGCACCGGCCAGGTCATCGCCGGCCTGGTCAGCTTCTTCAATCCCGGCCTGCTGGTGATCGGCGGTGGGGTGACCGGCCTCGGCCACACCCTGCTCGCCGCGATCCGCACCCAGGTCTACCGCCAGTCGCTGCCGCTCGCGACCGGCAACCTGCCCATCGTCCTGGGCGAGCTGGGTCCCGTCGCCGGAGTCATCGGCGCGGCCCGGCTCATCAGCGACCACCTGTTCTCGCCCGCGTAACCGACACAGTCGTACGGCACCGTCAGCACCGCGCACTGCTCCGCCCCGCGTTTCTCCTGCCACGCACCACCCCGCGCCACCCTGACCTGTTCCGCTCGCCCCGCTCCACTCCGCCCCGCGCCACCCCGCTCCGCGCCACCCTGCTCCGCGCCACCCTGCCCTGCTCCGCCCTGCCCTGACACCGGCCCGCACGCCCGCCGAGGGGACCTCACATGGCACCAGAACCACCCCTGCTCACCATGTCCGGCATCACCAAGTCGTTCCCCGGAGTCCGGGCCCTGGACGGCGTCGACCTCGACGTCCAGGCCGGCGAGGTGCACTGCCTGCTCGGCCAGAACGGCGCCGGCAAGTCCACGCTCATCAAGGTCCTGGCCGGCGCCCATCAGCCCGACACGGGCACCATCCACTGGCGCGGCGATCCGGTCACCCTCCGCTCGCCCATCGCCGCCATGCGCCTCGGCATCGCCACCATCTACCAGGAACTCGACCTGGTGGAGCACCTGTCGGTCGCCGAGAACGTCCACCTCGGCCACGAGCCGACCGCCGCCGGATTCGTCGTCCGCACCGGCGCGGCCCGGGAATCCACGGCGCGGCTCCTGAAACGGCTCGGGCACCCCGAGATCGATCCGGCGCGCCTGGTGGGGCAGTTGCCGGCGGCCCAGCAGCAGATCGTGTCCATGGCGCGGGCGCTGTCCCACGACGTACGGCTCATCGTGATGGACGAGCCGTCGGCCGCCCTCGACCCGGACGAGGTCGACAACCTCTTCCGCATCGTCGGCGACCTCACCGCCGAGGGCGTGGCCGTCGTCTACATCTCGCACCGCCTGGAGGAGATCCGCCGCATCGGCGACCGGGTCACCGTCCTCAAGGACGGCCGGGCCGTCGCCCGCGGACTCCCGGCGAAGTCGACGCCGACCAGCGAGGTCGTGGCCCTGATGACCGGCCGCAACGTCGAGTACGTCTTCCCGGAGCGGCCCGCCTCACCGCCGCGGGCCGAACCCGTCCTCACCGTCGAGGGCCTCGCCCGCGACGGCGAGTTCGAGCCGCTCGACCTCCAGGTGCGGCCCGGGGAGATCGTGGGGCTGGCCGGGCTGGTCGGCTCCGGACGGTCCGAGATCCTGGAGACCGTCTACGGCGCCCGCAAACCGACGGCCGGTCAGGTCCTGGTCGGCGGGCGCCCGTTGAGGCCGGGCAGCGTCCGGGCCGCCGTCCGCGCCGGCCTCGGGCTCGCGCCGGAGGAACGCAAGGCGCAGGCCCTGCTGATGCTGGAGTCCGTCACCCGCAACGTGTCGGTCTCCTCCATGTCCCGCTTCTCACGCGGCGGCTGGATCGACCGCGGTGCCGAACTGGGGGCGGCACGGGCGGCGACCCGCGAGCTGTCGCTCCGGCCGGACAACCCGTCCGTGCCCGTGCGCACCCTGTCCGGCGGCAACCAGCAGAAGGCCGTCCTGGCTCGCTGGCTGCTGCGCGGCTGCCGGGTGCTGCTGCTCGACGAACCCACCCGCGGCGTCGACGTCGGCGCCCGCGCGGAGCTGTACGCGGTGGTCCGCCGCCTGGCCGACGAGGGCCTCGCCGTCCTGCTGGTCTCCAGCGAGGTGCCCGAGGTGCTCGGCCTCGCCGACCGCGTGCTGGTGCTGCGCGAAGGGCGCGTCGTGCACGAGGCGCCCGCCCGCGAACTCGACGAACACCGCGTACTCGACCTCGTGATGGAAGGAAGCCCGGCGTCATGACGCAGCACGTGTCCCCGCCCCGGGACGGCACCGGCAAAAAAGCGGCACCGGTGGACGGGCCGCCCGCCTGGCGGGCCGTGACGGCCCGCGCCGACCTCCGCACCCTGTCCCTGCTCGGCGTGCTCGCCGTCCTGGTGATCATCGGCGGCATCACCAAACCCGACCAGTTCCTGGACACCCGCAACCTGCAACTCGTCCTCACCCAGGCGTCCGTCATCGGCGTGGTCACCGTCGGCATGACCTTCGTGATCATCTCCGGCGGCATCGACCTGTCCGTCGGCGCGATCGTCGCCCTCGCCTCGGTGTGGGCGACGACGGTGGCGACACAGGAGTACGGGTTCTTCGGCATCCTGTTCACGGCCGTCGTCGTCGGGGTCGGCTGCGGTCTGGTCAACGGCGTACTCATCGCCTACGGTGCGATGGTCCCGTTCATCGCCACGCTCGCCATGCTGGCCTCGGCCCGGGGCCTCGCCCTGCAGATCACCGACGGCCGCACCCAGATCGTCACCGTCGACGGCGTCCTGGACCTCGGCCTGCGCAGCTCCTACGTACTCGGCATCCCGCCGCTGGTGCTGGTCTTCGCGGCCGTCACGATCATCGGCTGGCTGGTGCTCAACCGCACCACCTTCGGCCGCCGCACGGTCGCCGTCGGCGGCAACGCCGAGGCCGCCCGGCTCGCCGGCATCGACGTCCGCCGCCAACGGCTCTACCTCTACCTGCTGTCCGGGCTGTGCTGCGGCATCGCCGCCTTCCTGCTGATCGTCCTGTCCGGCTCCGGACAGAACACCAACGGCAACCTCTACGAACTCGACGCCATCGCCGCCGCGATCATCGGAGGGACCCTGCTCAGCGGCGGCCGCGGCACCATCGTCGGCTCCGTCCTCGGCGTCCTGATCTTCACCACCATCACCAACATCTTCGCCCTGAACAACCTGCAGAGCGACGTCCAGCAGATCGCCAAGGGCGCGATCATCGTCGCCGCCGTGCTGGTCCAGCGCCGTACCGCGAGCACGACCTGAGGAAAGGGTTCACCGTCATGCCAGAGCACACGCCCATCGCGAGCCGCAGAGGTCTGCTCTTCGGAGCCGCCGCCGTGTCCGCCGGTGCCTTCCTCACCGGGTGCACCAGCAACGAGCCCGGCGACGGCGACGACAAGCCCGCCGCCAACGACCAGCCCGCCGCCGACGACAAGCCCGGCAAGCAGGTCACCATCGGCTACGCCGGCCCGCTCGCCGACCACGGCTGGCTCAACGCCATCAACGACCAGGCCAAGGGCCGCGCCGAGAAGTACTCCGACGTCACCCTCGAGGTCACCGAGGGCTCCAACGACACCGCCCAGCAGATCGGCCAGATCGAGACCCTCATCAACAAGAAGGTCGACGTCCTGGTGGTGCTGCCCGCCGACGGCAAGGCGCTCACCCAGGTCGGGCTGAAGGCGATGCGGGCGGGCATCCCGGTGGTCAACCTGGACCGCGTCTTCAACTCCCCGCAGGCGTACCGCTGCTGGATCGGCGGCGACAACTACGGCATGGGCCTCAACGCCGGCCACTACATCGGCGAGAAGCTCAAGGACAAGCCGAACGCCCGCGTCGTGGAGCTGGCGGGACTGGACAACCTGGAGCTGACCAAGCAGCGCACCCAGGGCTTCGACGACGCCCTGAAGAACTACCCGAACATCAAGAAGGTGGCCCGCCAGGCCGCCGAGTTCACCGTCGAGTCGGGGCAGGCCAAGATGGCCCAGCTGCTCCAGGCGCAGTCGCGGTTCGACGCGCTGTGGAACCACGACGACGACCAGGGCGTGGGCGCGCTGCGCGCCATCGAGCAGGCGGGCCGCGACGACTTCCTGATGGTCGGCGGCGCGGGAGCGCTCTCCGCGTTCCAGGCCATCAAGCGGGACGACGGCGTGCTGAAGGCGACGGTCCTCTACCCGCCGACCATGGCCGCCTCCGCCATCGACCTCGCCCGCGCCCTCGGCCAGGGCAAGGGCATCGGCGGACTCGCCGAGTACGAGATCCCGGCCTCGATCACCCTGTACTCGGCCGTCGTCGACAAGGACAACGTCGACCAGTACATGTCCACCGGCTTCAAGTGAGGCCCGCCGATGCGCCCGCCCCGCGGGCCTGACCAGCTCACGGGGCGGGGCGCACCGCCCACCGCGCACCGACGACGAGGAGGACATCCGCATGGGACAACCGCAGCAGCCCGAGGGGGCCGGGACTCGGTCAGCAGCCACCGGTGCCGGCACCGTGGCCACGGGGGCATCCGCGACCACACGGCCACTGCGCATCGGCATGGTGGGCTACGCCTTCATGGGCGCCGCCCACTCCCAGGGCTGGCGCACCGCGGGCCGCGTCTTCGACCTGCCGCTCACCCCTGTGCTGGCCGCGATCTGCGGGCGGGACGCCGACGCCGTCCGCGCCGCGGCCGACCGGCACGGCTGGGCGGCGGCCGAGACCGACTGGCGGGCCCTGATCGCACGCGACGACGTCGACCTCGTCGACATCTGCACCCCCGGCGACAGCCACGCCGAGATCGCGCTCGCCGCGCTGGCCGCCGGAAAGCACGTACTGTGCGAGAAGCCGCTGGCCAACACCGTCGCCGAGGCGGAGTCGATGACCCGGGCCGCCGACGAGGCCGCCGCCCGCGGGCAGGTGGCCATGGTCGGCTTCAACTACCGCCGGGTGCCCGCCACCGCGCTCGCCCGCCGGATGGTCGCCCAGGGCCGCATCGGCAGGCTGCGGCACGTGCGGGTGGTCTACCTCCAGGACTGGCTGGTCGACCCGCAGGCACCGCTGACCTGGCGGCTGCGCCGGGAACAGGCCGGCTCCGGCGCGCTCGGCGACCTCGGCGCGCACATCGTCGACCTCGCCCAGTACATGACCGGCGAGCGCCTCGCCGGCGTCTCCGCCCTCACCGAGACCTTCGTCCGCGAGCGTCCGCTGCCCGGCGGCGCCGCCCAGGGCCTGTCCGCCTCCTCGGCCGACGGCACCACCGGCGAGGTCACCGTGGACGACGCCGCCGTCTTCACCGGCCGCTTCTCTTCCGGCGCGCTCGCCACCTTCGAGGCCACCCGCTACGCCACCGGCCGCAAGAACGCCCTGCGCATCGAGCTCAACGGCGAGCGCGGCTCCCTCTCCTTCGACCTGGAGCGGCTCAACGAACTAGCCTACCACGACGCCACCGAGGCCGGCGAGCACGCCGGGTTCCGCCGCATCCTCGTCACCGAGCCCGACCACCCCTACCTGGAGGGCTGGTGGCCGCCGGGCCACGGCCTCGGCTACGAGCACACCTTCGTCCACCAGGCCCGCGACCTCGTCCACACGGTCGCCGAGGGCAGCCGGCCCGAGCCCTCCTTCGCCGACGGTCTCCAGGTGCAGCGCGTGCTCGCCGCCGTGGAGGAGAGCGCCGAGAAGAACTCCGTCTACACCCCGATCGCCGTCACGTCGAACGCCGTCTGAGGAGGCCCGAAGCGGATGCCCCGCAACTTCACCCTGTTCACCGGCCAGTGGGCGGACCTGCCCCTGGAGGAGGTCTGCCGTCTGGCCCGCGACTTCGGCTACGACGGCCTGGAACTCGCCTGCTGGGGCGACCACTTCGAGGTCGACAAGGCGCTCGCCGACCCCTCGTACGCCGACTCGCGCCACCAGCTGCTGGAGAAGTACGGCCTGAAGTGCTGGGCCATCTCCAACCACCTCGTCGGCCAGGCCGTCTGCGACGCCATCATCGACGAACGCCACCAGGCCATCCTGCCCGCCCGGATCTGGGGCGACGGCGACGCCGAGGGCGTACGGCAGCGGGCCGCCGCCGAGATCAAGGACACCGCGCGGGCCGCCGCCCGGTTCGGCGTCGACACCGTCATCGGGTTCACCGGCTCCGCCATCTGGCACCTGGTCGCCATGTTCCCGCCCGCCCCCGAGTCCATGATCGAGCGCGGCTACCAGGACTTCGCCGACCGCTGGAACCCGATCCTGGACGTCTTCGACGCCGAGGGCGTCCGCTTCGCCCACGAGGTCCACCCCAGCGAGATCGCCTACGACTACTGGACCACCCGGCGCGCCCTGGAGGCCGTCGACCACCGGCCGGCCTTCGGCCTCAACTTCGACCCGTCCCACTTCGTGTGGCAGGACCTCGACCCGGTCGGCTTCCTGTGGGACTTCCGCGACCGCATCTACCACGTCGACTGCAAGGAGGCCCGCAAGCGGCTGGACGGCCGCAACGGCCGCCTCGGCTCCCACCTGCCCTGGGGCGACCCGCGCCGCGGCTGGGACTTCGTCTCCGCCGGCCACGGCGACGTCCCCTGGGAGGACGTCTTCCGGATGCTGCGCTCCATCGGCTACCAGGGCCCGGTCTCCGTGGAGTGGGAGGACGCCGGCATGGACCGGCTCCAGGGCGCCCCCGAGGCCCTGACCCGCCTGAAGGCCTTCGACTTCGAGCCCCCGACGGCCTCCTTCGACGCGGCGTTCGGCAACTGACCGCACCGCAAATTTCTCCGGGATGACGGCGCATCCCGGCGTACGCACCCCACCCCGTACAACCGGCTCCATTCTGGAGGCATCAGTGCACGGGAACGTCCGTACCAACTACACCGACCGCACCTTCGACACCCGTCCCAGACGTCGCCTGTCCTGGCGGCAGTCCGTCGCGCTGCTCAGCGGCGCGCTGCTGGCGGGCACCTCCCTCACCCTCGCCGCTCCCCAGGCCGGCGCGGCCGACAACGCCCCCGACGCCGCGCCCGCGGCCGTCTCCGCCGAGGACTTCCAGCAGGTCACCCTGGCCAAGGGTGAGCCGGAGGTCGGCGAGCCCATGTCGCTGGCCGTGCTGCCGGACCGCTCGGTCCTGCACACCTCCCGCGACGGCGAACTGCGCCTCACCGACGCCGCCGGCAACACCAGGCTCGCCGGCAAGCTCGACGTCTACTCCCACGACGAGGAGGGCCTCCAGGGCGTCGGCGTCGACCCCGGCTTCGCGCAGAACCGGTTCATCTACCTCTTCTACGCCCCGCCGATGGACACCCCGGTCGGCGACGCCCCCGAGACCGGCACCCCGGCCGACTTCGCACCCTTCGACGGCGTCAACCGGCTCTCCCGGTTCGTGCTGAAGGAGGACGGCACCCTCGACACCGCCAGCGAGAAGAAGATCCTCGACGTGCCGACCAGCCGCGGCATGTGCTGCCACGTCGGCGGCGACATCGACTTCGACGCCGAGGGCAACCTGTACCTGTCCACCGGCGACGACACCAACCCGTTCCAGTCGGACGGCTACACGCCCATCGACGAGCGGGCGAACCGCAACCCGGCCTTCGACGCCCAGCGCACCTCCGGCAACACCAACGACCTGCGGGGCAAGATCCTGCGCATCAAGGTCCACGAGGACGGGTCGTACTCCGTCCCGGAGGGCAACCTCTTCCCGCCCGGCACCGACAGGACGCGGCCCGAGATCTACGCGATGGGCTTCCGCAACCCCTTCCGGTTCAGCGTCGACAAGGAGACCGGCATCCTCTACGTCGGCGACTACGGCCCCGACGCCGGCACCGCCAACCCGAACCGCGGACCGGCCGGCCAGGTCGAGTTCGACCGCGTCACCGGCCCCGGCAACTACGGATGGCCCTACTGCCACGGTGACAACGACGCCTACGTCGACTACGACTTCGCCACCGGCCAGTCCGGTGAGACGTTCGACTGCGCCGCCCCGAAGAACACCTCCCCGAACAACACCGGCCTCACCGACCTGCCCCCGGCCCAGCCCGCCTGGATCCCCTACGACGGCGGATCGCTGCCCGAGTTCGGCGACGGCTCCGAGTCCCCGATGGGCGGCCCGGTCTACCACTACGACCCCGAGCTGGACTCGCCGGTGAAGTTCCCCGAGGCCTACGACGGCGACTTCTTCGCCGGGGAGTTCGGCCGCCGCTGGATCAAGCGGATCTCCAGCGACGCCGACGGCACCGTGCAGTCGATCGACGACATCCCCTGGACCGGCACCCAGGTGATGGACATGGCCTTCGGCCCCGACGGCGCGCTGTACGTCCTCGACTACGGCACCGCCTGGTTCGGCGGCGACGAGCACTCCGCCCTGTACCGCATCGAGAACGCCACCGACGGCCACTCACCGGTCGCCCGGGCCGCCGCGAGCACGACCTCCGGCCAGGCCCCGCTGCGGGTGAGGTTCTCCTCCGCGGGCACCACCGACCAGGACGGCGACACCCTCACCTACAGCTGGGACTTCGGCGACGGCTCCACCTCCACGCGGGCCAACCCGACGCACCGCTACACGAAGAACGGCACCTACACCGCGACGCTGACCGCGAAGGACCCCTCGGGCCGCACCGGCAGTGCGAGCGTGCAGATCGTCGTCGGCAACACCGCCCCGAAGGTGACGCTCGAACTCCCCCGGGACGGGCAGCTGTTCAGCTTCGGCGACGCCATCCCGTTCAAGGTGAGGGTCACCGACCGCGAGGACGGCCGGCGCATCGACTGCTCCAAGGTCAAGGTCAGCTTCATCCTCGGCCACGACACCCACGGCCACCCGCTCACCTCGGCCAACGGCTGCTCCGGCACCATCCGGACCAGCGCCGACGGCGGCCACGACCCCAACGCCAACATCTTCGGTGTCTTCGACGCCGAGTACACCGACAACGGAGGCGGCGGCCAGGCCCCCCTCACCACGCACGACCAGAACGTCACCCAGCCCCGGCACCGGCAGGCCGAGCACTTCGGCGACTCCTCGGGCGTCACGGTGATGAGCAAGGAGGCCGCGCACGGTGGCAAGACCGTCGGTGACATCCACGACGGCGACTGGATCTCCTTCACGCCGTACGTCCTGAGCAACGCCACCAAGGTCACCGCGCGCGTCTCCTCCGCGGGCGCGGGCGGCACCCTGGAGATCCGCGCCGGCTCGCCCCGGGGCAGGCTGCTCGGCACGGCGACCGTCCCGGTCACCGGCGGCTGGGACACCTTCCAGGACGTCGAGACCGGCATCTCGCGGGCCCCGCGCGGCACCACCACGCTCTACCTGGTCTTCAAGGGGAGCGGCACGGGCGCCCTGTACGACGTCGACGACTTCGTCTTCACGACCGAGTGAGGAGGTGACGGCCCCATGCAGGCCACCGCACGAGTGACCACCGCCGTCCTGGGCGCCGCCCTGCTCCTCGGCTGCGTCTCCGGACCGGCCGCCTCGCAGGCCGACGACCGCGGGCGGAAGGACGACGGCAAACGGGTGCTGGTCTTCTCCAAGACGGCCGGCTTCCGGCACGACTCGATCCCCGAGGGCGTCGCCGCCGTGAAGCAGCTCGGCGAGGAGGGCGGCTTCCGCGTCGACGCCACGGAGGACGCGGGCGCGTTCACCGCACGCAACCTGCGGCGGTACGACGCGGTCGTGTTCCTCTCGACCACCGGCGACGTCCTCGACGCCCGCCAGCAGCGCGCCTTCGAGCGCTACATCCGCCAGGGCGGGGCCTACGTCGGCATCCACGCCGCCGCCGACACCGAGTACGACTGGGAGTTCTACGGCGGCCTGGCCGGGGCCTACTTCGAGTCCCACCCGGCGATCCAGCCCGCCACGGTGAACGTCGAGGACCACGCCCACCCGGCGACCTCGGGGCTGGAACGGGCGTGGCAGCGCACCGACGAGTGGTACAACTACCGCTCCAACCCGCGGGAGCGGGCCCGCGTCCTCGCCTCGCTCGACGAGTCGTCGTACACCGGCGGCACCATGAACGGCGACCACCCGATCGCCTGGTGCCAGGACTACCGGGGCGGCCGTGCCTTCTACACCGGAGGCGGCCACACCAAGGAGTCCTTCGCCGAGCCCGCCTTCCGGCAGCACCTGCTGGGCGGCATCCGCTGGGCCATCGGGGACGCCCGCGCCGACTGCCGTCCGGAGAACGGGTACGAGGCGCTGTTCGACGGCACCCCGGCCTCGCTGGACGGCTGGCGGCAGGCCGGCCCCGGCTCCTTCGAGCTGAGCGACGACGGCACGCTCACCTCCTCCGGAGGCATGGGCATGCTCTGGTACGCCGACCGCGGCTTCGGGTCGTACTCCCTGAAGCTCGACTGGCGGATGGCCGGCCCCTCGGGAGACGACAACTCGGGCGTGTTCGTCGGCTTCCCGCCGTCGGACGACCCGTGGTCGGCCGTGCACAACGGCTACGAGATCCAGATCGACGCCACCGACGTGCCCGAACGCACCACCGGCTCCGTCTACGGTTTCCAGTCCGCCGACCTCGACGCCCGCGACCGGGCGCTGAACCCGCCGGGGGAGTGGAACACCTACGAGATCCGGGTCGAGGGCGAACGCCTGCGCCTCTGGCTCAACGGGGTGCTGATCAACGACTACACCAACACCGATCCGGCCCGGAGCCTGACGGACGGACACATCGGCCTCCAGAACCACGGAGCCGAGGACCGGGTGTCCTTCCGCGACGTCCGGATCAAGGAACTGCCCGCGGACGCCGCGACCGGCTCCACGGCCCCGCAGGGCGACTGAACGGCGGCGGGCGGGAGACGCCGGACTCCCGCCCGCCGTCTCCCCCACGTGTGTTCCCGACGCGCTCGACAAGGAGGCTGCCCATGTCCGCGTCCCCTTCCGCTCCCCGTACCGGGGTCTGGCTGATCGGAGCCCGCGGTTCCGTCGCCACCACCGTGGTGGCGGGCTGTGCCGCCGTGACCGCGGGACTGCATCCGCCGGCCGGCATGGTGACCGAGACCCCCGACTTCGCCGACGCCGGACTGCCGCCCCTGTCCTCCCTCGTCTTCGGCGGTCACGACACCGTCGACTGCCCGCTGCCCAAGCGCGCGGAGGCGCTGGCCGCGGGCGGCGTGCTGCCGCCCGGCCTCCCCACGGCGGTCCGGGCCGAACTGGCCGCCGCCGACGAGGAGATCCGCCCCGGCGGCCCGCTTCCCGGCGACCGCCGCGACGAGGAGGCGCTGGCCGCCGCGTTCACCGCGGACATCCAGGACTTCGTACGCCGGTCGGGCGCGGACCGGGCCGTGGTCGTGAACGTGGCCTCCACCGAACCGGCCCCCACCGGTGGCACGCTGCCGCCCAGCTCGCTGTACGCGGCGGCGGCCCTGCGCGCCGGCTGCCCGTACGTCAACTTCACCCCGTCGACCGGCCTGCACCACCCGGCCCTGGCCACTCCGGCGGCGGCCGGCGGCCTGCCGTACGCGGGCCGCGACGGCAAGACCGGCCAGACGCTGCTGCGCTCGGTGCTGGGCCCGATGTTCGCGCAGCGCGCGCTGACCGTGCGCGCCTGGTCCGGCACCAACCTGCTCGGCGGCGGCGACGGCGCCGCACTGGCCGACCCGGCCGCCGCGGCGGCGAAGAACGCCGGCAAGGAGCGCGTCCTCGCCGACACCCTCGGCACCCACGTCGAGGGCGAGGTGCACATCGACGACGTCCCGGCGCTGGGCGACTGGAAGACGGCCTGGGACCACATCGCCTTCGACGGCTTCCTCGGCGCGCGCATGGTCCTCCAGACCATCTGGCAGGGCTGCGACTCCGCCCTCGCCGCCCCCCTGGTCCTCGACCTGGCCCGCCTGACCGCCCGCGCCCACGAGCGCGGCCTGTCCGGCCCGCTGCGCGAGCTGGGCTTCTACTTCAAGGATCCGGTCGGCGACGGCCCGTCCGGCCTGGCCGAGCAGTACGCGGAGCTGCTGGGCTTCGCGCGGCGACTGGGGTCGGACCGTTGAGCGGCGGCACGGCGCGGCCTCCGGGCCCGCACCGGCCCGGAGCACCGGGGGGAGCGCGGGGGGTGCCGGCTGGCCCGGGCGTGCAGAGTGCGCCGGGTGGCGCGGGCGTGCGGGGGGCGGCCGGTGGGCCGGGGGCGCAGGGTGCGCCCGGTGGCGCGGGCGTACAGGATCTGCCGGGTGGCGCGGGGGCGCCGGGTGGCACGGGCGCCGGAACGGGAGGCGAGGCCGCAAGCCCTCAGTCCCACAGACACCGGGCCGCCTCCCTGGCTGGACCGGTCGCCTCCCTGGCTGAACGGGCCGCCTCCCTGGCTGAACGGGCCGCCTCCCTGGCTGGACCGGTCGCCTCCCTGGCTGAACGGGCCGCCTCCCTGGCTGGACCGGTCGCCTCCCTGGCTGAACGGGCCGCCTCCCTGGCTGAACGGGCCGCCTCCCTGGCTGGACCGGTCGCCTCCCTGGCTGAACGGGCCGCCTCCCTGGCTGAACCGGCGGCCCCCCTGGCCGAACGTGCCTCCTCCCGGGCCGAACGTGCCGCCGCCTGGGCCGAACTGCTGCGGCTGCCCGCGCTGTTCACGGTTCCCGGCGACGCCCTGGCCGGCGCGGCGGCTGCCGGTGCCCGCCCCGGGCCGCGCACCCTGCTCGCCATCGGCTCCTCCCTGTGCCTGTACGAGGCCGGCATGGCCCTCAACGACTGGGCGGACCGCGCGGAGGACGCCGCGGAACGCCCGCACCGGCCGCTGCCGTCCGGCCGCATCCGCCCGGCCGCCGCCCTGGCGGCCGCCGGTGGCCTCACCGGCGCCGGTCTGGCACTGGCCGCCGGCGCGGGCCTACCCGCGCTCGCGGTGGCCGCGCCCCTGGCGGCGACCGTCTGGGCCTACGACCTCGCCCTGAAGCACACGCCCGCCGGTCCCGTGGCCATGGCCACGGCCCGCGGCCTCGACCTGCTCCTGGGTGCCGCGGCCACCGGCGGCGGCACCCGCGCCGCGCTGCCCTCCGCCGCGCTGCTCGGCACCCACACCCTCGCGGTCACGGCCGTCTCCCGCCGGGAGACCGGCGGCGGCTCCGCACTGGCCCCGCTGGCGGCCCTCGCGACGACGGGAGCGCTGACCCGGCTGGTCACCCACCCCCGCACCCGACTCCCGGCAGGCCGGCGGGCAGCAGCCGCCCCCGGCCTGCCGGGCTCCACCCCGGTGGACCGCGACCGCCGGTCCACGGACGCCCTCGCCACCGCCCTCGGCGCGGCCTACGCCGCCACGGCCGCACGCCCGTACTTCCACGCCGCCCTCAACCCCTCGCCCCCGCTCACCCAACGCGCCGTCGGCGGTGGCATCCGCGCCACGATCCCCCTCCAGGCCGCCCTGACCGCCCGTTCCGGCGCGACCGTCACGTCCCTGTTCATCACGTCCCTGGCCCTGGCCGGCCGGAGATTCGCGAGGAGGGCGAGCATGAGGAAGGTGAACATCACGTGACCCGGGACATCCACGGTGTGCCGAGCCGGGACCTGCGGGGCGAGCGGAGCGCGGGCCCCAACGGTGAGCGGAGCGGAAGGCTGAGCGGTGAGCCGAGCGAGAGTCCGCGTGGTGGACCGAGCCGGGGCCTGAGCGGTGGGCCGGAGCAGGACCTGCCCGGTGGCCGGGGCCGGGACGGACACCGCGCGCCGAGCCCCGAGACGGTCCCGGGAGCGAACCACGCGCCGCCACCGGCTCCCCTCCGCTTCGGCTACGGCACCAACGGACTCGCCGACCTCCGCCTCGACGACGCCCTCGGCCTGCTCGCCGACCTCGGCTACGACGGCGTCGGGCTGACCCTCGACCACATGCACCTCGACCCGCTCGCCCCCGACCTGGCCGCCCGCACCCGCCGGGTCGCGCACCGGCTGGCGGCGCTCGGACTCGGCGTCACGGTGGAGACGGGCGCCCGCTATGTGCTCGACCCGCGCCGCAAGCACGGTCCCTCCCTCCTCGACCCGGACCCCGACGACCGGGCCCGCCGCGTCGACCTGCTGCTCCGGGCCGTCCGTGTCGCCGCCGACCTGGGCGCCCACGCCGTCCACTGCTTCAGCGGCACCACCCCGCCGGGCACGGACGCCGGCACCGCCTGGAAACGGCTGGCCGAGGCCCTCGCCCCGGCCCTGGACACCGCCTGCGAAGCAGGTGTGCCGCTCGCCGTGGAGCCCGAGCCCGGCCACCTCCTGGCCACCCTCGACGACTTCCACCGGCTGCGCCGCGCCCTCGGCGACCCCGAGGCCCTCGGCCTCACCCTCGACATCGGCCACTGCCAGTGCCTCGAACCTGTCTCTCCCGCCGACTGCGTACGCGCCGCCGGCCCGTGGCTGCGGCACGTCCAGATCGAGGACATGCGCCGCGGCGTCCACGAACACCTCCCCTTCGGCGACGGTGAGATCGACTTCCCGCCCGTCCTGGCGGCCCTCGCCGCCACCGGCTACCAGGGCCTGACCGTGGTCGAACTGCCCCGCCACTCGCACGCGGGCCCCCTCTTCGCCGAACGCTCCCTCCCGTTCCTCCGTCAGGCAGCCGCGGCCGCCGCCCGCACCGGCCTCGCACCAGACGCCCCACTCCCGGGCGAGCCCGCCGCCACCCCTGAAGGGAGCACCGCATGACGCACGACCCCGCCGCCCGCACCCACCGGCCCACCACCCCGGACCGGTCGGGCCCCCGCACCTCCCACGGCACGCACGACACCTCCCACGACACGCACGACACCTCCCACGACACCTCCCACGACACCGACGGCACCCCGCACGACACGGCCGGCATCCGGAAGGCAGAGGGCACCACCCCCGCCCGTACGCCCCCCGCCGACCTGCACGCCGACCTCACCGCGCGCCTGGGCGGAGCCGCCCGCGCCTGGCTGGATCAGGCACTGGACGAGGCCGCCACCCACCCCGGCGCCCACGGCCCCATCTCCGTGTGGGAGCTGCGCCTCGCCGAGGCCGGCCGCCGCTGCGGCCCCGAGCACGCCGACGCCGCCCGCGTCCTGATCCTGCACGCGGCCCGCGCCGGCACCGAGGCGCTGACCCGGGTCTACTTCCAGGGCACCGCCGACGAACGCCGCGCCGTACTGCACGCCCTGCCCCACCTGGTGTCCGGCCCCGACGCCCTCCCGCTCGTCGAGGACGCCCTGCGCACCAACGACACCCGTCTGGTGGCCGCCGCCCTCGGCCCGTACGGAGCCGCGCACCTCGATGACCACCAGTGGCGGCACGCCGTGCTGAAGTGCCTGTTCACCGGCGTGTCCGTGGACCACGTGGCGGACCTCGACCGGCGCGCCCGCGCGGACGCCGAACTCGCCCGGATGCTCACCGACTACGCCGCCGAACGCACCGCCGCGCACCGCCCCGTCCCCGAGGATCTGCACCGCGTCCTGGCCCTGACCGAGCCCCGGTCGCCGCAGATCCCGGCCGCCCCCCACGGCAAGGAGTCCTGATGCGCATCTTCGACCCCCACATCCACATGACCTCCCGCACCACCGACGACTACGAGGCCATGCACGCCGCCGGCGTCCGCGCCGTCGTCGAGCCCTCCTTCTGGCTCGGCCAGCCCCGCACCTCTCCGGCCTCCTTCCGCGACTACTTCGACTCCCTCCTCGGCTGGGAACCCTTCCGCGCCGCCCAGTACGGCATCGCCCACCACTGCACGATCGCCCTCAACCCCAAGGAGGCGAACGACCCCCGCTGCACCCCCGTCCTGGACGAACTGCCCCGCTATCTCGTCAAGGACCGCGTCGTGGCCGTCGGCGAGATCGGCTACGACTCGATGACCCCCGCCGAGGACACCGCCCTGGCCGCCCAGCTCGCCCTGGCCGCCGACCACGGCCTGCCCGCCCTCGTCCACACACCGCACCGCGACAAGCTCGCCGGGCTGCGCCGCACCCTGGACGTCGTCCGCGAGTCCCCGCTGCCGACCGACCGGGTCCTGGTCGACCACCTCAACGAGACCACGGTCAAGGAGGCCAAGGACAGCGGTGCCTGGCTCGGCTTCTCCGTCTACCCGGACACCAAGATGGACGAGAAGCGGATGGTCGCCATCCTGCGCGAGTACGGACCGGACCGCGTCCTGGTGAACTCCGCCGCCGACTGGGGCAGAAGCGACCCGCTCAAGACCCGCAAGGTCGGCGACCTGATGCTCGCCGAGGGCTTCACCGAGGACGACGTGGACCGTGTGCTGTGGCGCAACCCGGTCGCCTTCTACGGCCTCAGCGGGCGGCTCGCCCTGGACGTCACCCCGCCCGACCCCGCGCACGAGGGCAACTCCATCCTGCGCGGCGGGGAGTGAGCGATGCGCTTCCGGCACCCGGACGGCTCCACCGTCCACCTCGCCTACTGCACCAACGTCCACCCGGCGGAAACCCTCGACGGAGTCCTCGCCCAGCTCCGCGACCACTGCGAGCCGGTGCGCCGCCGCCTCGGCCGCGACCGCCTCGGTATCGGTCTGTGGCTCGCCCGCGACGCCGCCCACGCCCTGGGCAACGACCCCGCCGCGCTGCGCGGCCTGCGCACCGAACTCGACCGGCGCGGCCTGGAGGTCGTCACCCTCAACGGCTTCCCCTACGAGGGCTTCGGTGCCGAAGAGGTCAAGTACCGCGTGTACAAGCCGGACTGGGCCGACCCCGAGCGCCTGGAGCACACCACCTCCCTGGCCCGCCTGCTCGCCGGGCTGCTGCCCGACGACGTTATCGACGGCAGCGTCTCCACCCTGCCGCTGGCCTGGCGCACCGCCTACGACGACGCCCGCGCCGACAAGGCCCGCGCCGCCCTGGTCACCCTCGCCGAACGCCTCGACGCCCTCCACGAACTGACCGGCCGCTCCATCCGCGTCGGCCTGGAACCCGAACCCGGCTGTGTCGTGGAGACCACCCACGACGCCATCGCCCCGCTCACCGCGATCGCCCACGACCGCATCGGCATCTGCGTCGACACCTGCCACCTCGCCACCTCCTTCGAAGACCCGCACACCGCCCTGGACGCCCTCACCGATGCCCGCGTCCCCGTCGTCAAGTCCCAGCTGTCCGCCGCCCTGCACGCCGAACAGCCCCACCTCCCCGAGGTCCGCGAAGCACTCGCCGCCTTCGCCGAACCCCGCTTCCTGCACCAGACCCGAACCGCCGGCCCCAGCTCCGCCGGCCCGCACGGCACCGACGACCTCGACGAGGCCCTCACCGGCGACGCCCTGCCCGACACGGCACCCTGGCGCGCCCACTTCCACGTCCCGCTGCACGCGGCCCCCGCCGCGCCCCTCACCTCCACACTCCCCGTACTCAAGGCCGCGCTGACCCGGCTGGTCGGCGGCCCGCACCCGCTCACCCGTCACCTGGAGGTCGAGACCTACACCTGGCAGGCCCTCCCGCCCGAGCTGCGGCCCCGCGCCCGCGCCCAGCTCACCGACGGCATAGCCGCCGAACTCACCCTCGCCCGCGACCTGCTGACCGACCTCGGCCTGAAGGAGCTGCCATGACCCGGCCCGAAGGCAAGGGCACAGGCCGCCCCACCCCGCTCCTCGTCCTGGACGTCGTCGGACTCACCCCCCGTCTCCTCGACCACATGCCCCACCTCAAGGCCCTCGGCCAGGCGGGGTCCCGCGCACCGCTCGGCACCGTGCTGCCCGCCGTCACCTGCGCCGCCCAGTCCACCTTCCTGACCGGCACGATGCCCTCCGAGCACGGCATCGTCGGCAACGGCTGGTACTTCCGCGAACTCGGCGACGTCCTGCTGTGGCGCCAGCACAACGGACTGGTCGCCGGCGACAAGCTCTGGGACGCCGCCCGCCGCGCCCACCCCGGCTACACCGTCGCCAACATCTGCTGGTGGTACGCCATGGGCGCCGACACCGACATCACCGTCACCCCCCGTCCCGTCTACTACGCCGACGGCCGCAAGGAACCCGACTGCTACACCCGGCCCGCCGACCTGCACGACGAACTCACCGACAAGTTCGGCACCTTCCCCCTCTTCCACTTCTGGGGGCCCGGCGCCGACCTGGTCTCCAGCCAGTGGATCATCGACGCCACCCGGCACATCATCCGCACCCGCCGGCCCGACCTGACCCTCTGCTACCTCCCGCACCTCGACTACGACCTCCAGCGCTACGGCCCCGACGACCCGCGCTCGCTGAAGGCCGCCGCCGACCTGGACGCGGCGATGGCCCCGCTCCTGGCCGACGCCCGCGCCGAGGGACGCACCGTCGTCGCGCTGTCCGAGTACGGCATCACCCGCGTGAACCGGTCCGTGGACATCAACCGCGCCCTGCGCCGCGCGGGCCTGCTGGAGGTGCACACCCAGGACGGCATGGAGTACCTCGACGCGATGGCCTCCCGCGCCTTCGCGGTCGCCGACCACCAGATCGCCCATGTGTACGTCCGCCGCCCCGAGGACCTCGCCACCACCCGCGCCGCCCTGGAGAACCTGCCCGGCATCGAGCAACTCCTCGACGACGAGGGCAAGAAGGCCCACCACCTCGACCACCCCCGCGCCGGCGAACTCGTCGCCGTCGCCGAGCCGGACGCCTGGTTCACGTACTACTACTGGCTCGACGACGCCCACGCGCCCGACTTCGCGCAGCTCGTCGAGATCCACCGCAAACCCGGCTACGACCCGGTCGAGCTGTTCATGGACCCGCTCGACCCCTACGTCAAGGTCAAGGCGGCCGCCGCCCTGGCCCGCAAGAAGCTCGGCATGCGCTACCGCATGGCGGTCGTGCCCCTGGACGCCTCACCTATTCGCGGCAGCCACGGCCGCCTCCCCGCGAGCGACGACGACGGTCCGCTCCTCATCTGCTCCACCCCCCGCGCTGTCGGCGACCGCCTCGCGGCCACCGATGTCAAGCAACTCCTGCTCCACCTCGCCGGTCTCGACTGAGCGCCCGCTCCATCACACTCCGTCGAGATCCACCTGCTGAAAGTGAAACACACGCCACTGACAACGGCCGGTCCCGGCGGCCCCGCGACCGGCCACGGCAGAAAGAGGCACCCGTGACCAGATCCACCGACGCCCACCGCCCCGACGGCCCCGACGTCTCCACCGCCGGCGGCCCCGACGAGGCCCTGCGCCGCAGCCTCGGCGTCAACCGCCGCCGCTTCCTGAGCACCTGCACGGCCGCCGCGACCGCGGCGATCGCCGCACCGGTCGTCGGCGCGGCCCCCGCGCTGGCCACCGAGGACCGGTGGGGCAGGGGCCAGGACCACGACCACGGCGGCGACGTCCTCGTACCGTGCGACCGGCGCGGCATCATCCTCTACACCGTCCGCGACGCCACCGGCCGAGACCCGCTCTCCACCGACCTGCCCTCCGGGTTCCGCGAGGTCTTCAAGGAGCTGACCCGCTACGGCTACCGGCAGGTGGAGTTCGCCGGCTACCGCCAGCACCCCAACGCGCCCGGCGG
The DNA here is from genome assembly GCF_047946815.1 of Streptomyces hamibioticus. Taxonomy (NCBI): domain Bacteria; kingdom Bacillati; phylum Actinomycetota; class Actinomycetes; order Kitasatosporales; family Streptomycetaceae; genus Streptomyces; species Streptomyces hamibioticus. The sequence continues at coordinate 1,214,023 of NZ_JBKKQY010000001.1, read as the reverse complement.
CGCCGACCTGGAGACAGTCCAGGGCGCCCGGCTGCTGCGCCGCTGGCTCGACGAGTACGGACTGCGCGCCCAGGGCAACCACGGCTTCATCCCGCCGTCCTGGCCGCTGACCGCCGCCGACCTGGACACCTTCAAGAAGCACCTGGAGATCGCCAACATCCTCGGCCTGGGGCACATGGGCACCGGCGGCGACCCCACCGGCAGCTCCTACCGCGCCGACTGGGACGTGGCCGCCGACAAGTGGAACACCCTCGGGGAGATCGCCCGCCGCGAGGGCATCAAGCTCTACACCCACAACCACGACGCCGCCTACGGCTTCCTGCTCGACGGCGGCCCGCTGGACGACCAGGGCCGCCCGACCCGCAGCTCCGGCATCCGCAAGCTGGAGTACTTCCTGAAGATCACCGACCCCAAGGCCGTATGGCTGGAGATGGACATCTTCTGGGCGCACGTGGCCCAGTACAAGTTCCACACCTACACCGCGCACGACGGCTCCACCCAGGAGAACGTCTTCGACCCGGCCGGCCTGGTCGCCCGCCACAACAAGCGGTACCCGCTGTTCCACGCCAAGGACGGCACCGTGAACACCTCGAACGGCATGGGGTACGACATGGTCCCGTTCGGCACCGGTGACATCGACTACCGGACCTTCTTCACCCGGATCGGCCACCGCAACTACCACAACCCGATGGTCGAGCAGGACAACGCCCCGAGCGGCACCGACCCGGCCCAGTCCCTGCGGTACGCGCGGACCGGCTACCGCAACCTCGCGGCCCTGCGCAGGCGGCGCCGCTAGTTCCGGTTCCGGCATCCGGCCCTTCCCGCGCCGCCGTACGCCGCGGGAAGGGCCGCCGCGCAGCCGTCCGGTCCCGGTCAGCCGATGCCCTGCCGGTCCGGCCGCAGCGCGAAGGCCCGGTCGGCGGCGGTCGGCGCCCCCCGGTCGACCGCCTGCCGGAGCAGTTCCCGGTGGCGCAGCAGCGCATCGCGCCGTTCCGGCGGGGCGAGCAGAAGCAGGTCGTCGAGCCCGGCCAGCATCCGCCGCGCGACCTGCGGGCTGGCCGCGGCATACGCCATGTCCCGCAGACGCTCCCGCAGCGGCGACGGCGCCCGCGCCCGGCTCCCCTGCGGCGGACAGCGCGTAACCGTCCACTCACTCATGGTGCGACCCTGGGGGCATCCTGCCTCACCGTCCCGGAGTGCCGCCCACACGACGGAAACGCAGGTGAAAGGCACTGCGAAACCTTGGTATGGTTGAGCATGTCGCCGCGGGGCCCACTCCGGCCGGGCGGCGGACACCTGGTCCGGGTGGCGGAATGGCAGACGCGCTAGCTTGAGGTGCTAGTGCCCTTTATCGGGCGTGGGGGTTCAAGTCCCCCCTCGGACACCAGTGAGATTCCTGTGGATGCGGGTCGAGGTTCCCTCGGCCCGCATCGATGCGTTCAATCGATGCGTTTACGGGGCCTGAGAAAATCCGGTGCGCCCTCTGGCCCCGTCTCCCTAGACTCACCGCGTCATCGAGGAGACGAGTGAGGGGAGCCAGCCGTGCGTGACCGCACCGCTGCCGTTGCCTCCCCCTCCCGGTACGAGGTGATCCTCGTGTCTCCGGCCGTCCGGTGCCCGCTGCGCGGCCGGCACCGGATGCCCACGACGCCCGCCTGACGCACGCGCCGCACATCCGACGCGCATCCGCCGTATGTCCGTCGTACGACGGCCACCGTACGGCTGCCGTGCGTCCCGGCCGTGGGCTCGTCGTGGGAATCGCGCCGCCCTGTCACCGATGACACGAGAGGCCACCGGCCGTGCGCACCCACGCACTCACCACCATCCGCAACCTCGGCATCCTCGCCCACGTCGACGCGGGCAAGACCACCGTCACCGAGCGGATCCTCTACGCCACCGGCACCACGCACAAGCGCGGCGAGGTCCACGACGGCACCACCGTCACCGACTTCGACCCGCAGGAGCGCGACCGCGGCATCACCATCTTCGCCGCGGCGGTCACCTGCGCCTGGGCCGGGCACCGGATCAACCTCATCGACACGCCGGGCCACGTCGACTTCGCCGACGAGGTCGAACGCTCGCTGCGCGTACTGGACGGCGCGGTCGCGGTGTTCGACGCCGTCGCGGGCGTGGAACCGCAGAGCGAGGCGGTGTGGCGGCAGGCCGACCGACACGGCGTACCGAGGCTCGCGTTCGTCAACAAGATGGACCGGGCCGGCGCCGACCTGGACACCGCCGTCGCCTCGATCCGGGACCGTCTGCATCCGGCGCCGCTGGTCGTCCAGCTGCCGATCGGCACGGAGGACGGCTTCACCGGCGTGGTCGACCTGGTGCGCATGCGGGCGCTGGTGTGGCCCGACGACGGTGACACCGTCCGGGAGGGCCCGGTGCCGGACACCCTGCGCGCGGAGGCGGCGCGTCGGCGCCGGGCGCTGGAGGAGGCGGTGGCGGAACTCCACCCGGCCGCGCTGGAGGAGTTCTGCGACCGGGAGACGCTCACCGAGGCCACCCTCGACGCCGCACTGCGCGACCTCACCCGGGCCGGCGACGGCGTGGTGGTGCTGTGCGGCTCGGCCTACCGCAACCGCGGTGTCGAGCCGCTGCTGGACGCGGTGGTGGCCTACCTGCCCTCGCCGCTCGACGTGCCCGCCGTACGCGGCACGCACGACGACGGCACGGAGCGCGAACGGCCGACGGACCCGGCGGCACCGCTGGCCGCCCTGGCGTTCAAGGTGAACGCCACCCCGACGGGACGCCTGACGTACCTCCGGGTGTACTCGGGCACCATCGAGAAGGGCGACACGGTGTGGGACGCGAGCGCCGGGCGGGCCGAGCGGATCGGCCGCATCCTGCGGGTGCGCGCCGGCCGCCACGACCCGCTGGAGCAGGCCGTCGCCGGGGACATCGTCGCCGTGGTCGGACTGAAGTCCGCCCGCGCCGGCTCGACCCTGTGCGCGCCGGACGCACCGCTGGTCCTGGAACCGCCGGGCACGCCCGAACCGGTCGTGCACGTCGCGGTCGAGGCCCGCAGGTCCACCGACACCGACCGGCTGGCCTCCGCCCTCGCCCGGCTGGCCGAGGAGGACCCGTCGCTGGTGGTGCGCACCGACCCCGAGACCGGCCAGACGGTCCTGTCCGGCATGGGCGAACTGCACCTGGAGGTCGCGGCGGAACGCATCCGGCGCGACCACGGCGTGGAGATCACCGTCGGCCGCCCCGGCGTGGCGCACCGCGAGACGGTCGCCCGCGGCGTCTCCGGCTTCGTGTTCCGGCACGTCAAGCAGGACGGCGGGGCGGGCCAGTTCGCCCATGTGGTCCTGGACGTGGAGCCGTGCGAGGAGCCCGGGTTCGCGTTCCGGTCGGCGGTCGTCGGCGGGCGCGTACCGCAGGAGTACGTCCGTGCCGTCGAGGCGGGCTGCCGGGACGCCCTGGCCGAGGGTCCGCTCGGCGGCCACCCGGTGACCGGCCTCCGGGTCACGCTCACCGACGGGCAGACCCATGTGAAGGACTCCTCGGACACGGCCTTCCGCACGGCCGGCCGGCTCGGCCTCCGGGACGCCCTGCGCGCCTGCGAGATGCTCCTGCTGGAGCCGGTCGTCGAGGTCGCGGTGACCGTGCCCGAGGACGCGGTCGGCGCCGTACTGGGCGACCTGGCCGCCCGGCGCGGCCGCGTCACCGGCTCCGACACGCGGGCCGGTGCGGCGATCGTCACGGCCACCGTCCCGCTGGCCGAACTGTTCGGCTACGCGACCCGCCTGCGCAGCCGCACCCAGGGCCGCGGCACCTTCACGGCCCGGCCGACGGGCTACGCACCTGCCCCGGCCCCGGTGCCGGCCCGCTGACCGACGCGGTCGGCCCCTCCCACATGGGGGAGGGGCCGACCCTCCGCTCACTGGTACGCAACAAGGGCGGTCACGCGTCCGCGGCACCCGAGGGCCCTCCGCCGGGTCGGTACTTGACGGGGCACGGGCGCAGGGCTGCGTGAGGGCACGCACGGCAGCGCCCGGTACCCTCGGAACATCGTCAACGCGGCCCGACGGGCTTCCGCTCCACCTCGGTGGAGTTCCCAGGACATGCCCCCACCCGCACGAGTCTCTTCGTGCTGCCTGGGGGAAGTCCTTGCTGTTCCGCGCGTCCGCGAAAACGGTCGCCGTCATGGCGCTCGATGGTTCGCTGTTCATGCACCTGACCGACCAGTTCGTCCATATGCACGGTTACCGGCCCGGCGCTTCCGAGGCGCGCTCCTGGGAGCGCAGCATCCCGGTACTGGCCACCGCCCTGAACGACGCCGGCCTGGGCGATGTGGAGGTCATGCTGGAGTACGCGCTCCCGCTGAACAGCAAGCGCGCTGACGTCGTACTCGCGGGGGTGCACCCGAGCACGGGCGAGCCGTCGTACGTAGTGGTCGAACTGAAGCAGTGGAGTCAGGCTGTCCCGCACGAGGACGACCCGACCCTGTGCCACGTCGATGCCTACACCCACCCGGTCCTGAACCCCATCGAGCAGGTGCGTCGCTACTGCGAGTACCTCGTCAACTTCAACGGTGCGGTGGCCGGACACGGAGACCGGATCAACGGGGTGGCGTTCCTGCACAACGCGACCGAGTTCGGTGTGACCGGGCTGCGGGAGATCGAGCGCGACGGCCGCGGCCTGCTCTTCACCGCCGAACGCCGCGGCGCCTTCCTGGAGCACCTCCGTACGAGGCTGAGCGACAAGGCCCCCGGAGCCCGCGCGGCGGACGAGCTGTGCGCCGGTGCCACGGTGCCGTCGAAGCAGCTGATGTCCGTGGCCGCCGAGGAGGTCCGGGAGCGCACGCAGTTCGTTCTCCTCGACGAGCAGCAGGTCGCGTACCGCATGGTGCTCAATGCGGTGGAGAAGGCGAAGCGCGCCGACCGCAAGGAAGTCGTCATCGTGACGGGCGGTCCGGGCACCGGGAAGAGTGTGATCGCCCTGCAGCTCCTCGGCGAGCTGTATCGCCGAGGGGTACCGGCCCTGCACGCGACAGGCTCGCAGTCCTTCACCAAGACGATGCGGAAGGTCGCCGGGGCCCGCAAGCGAGAAGTCCAGGACCTGTTCAAGTACTTCAACAGCTTCATGACCGCCGAGAAGAACAGCCTCGGCGCTCTGATCTGCGACGAGGCCCACCGTATCCGGGAGACTTCGGCCAACCGCTACACCCGGGCCGCGCTGCGAACGGGCCGGGCGCAGATCGACGAACTCATCGACGTGGCGTACGTTCCGGTCTTCTTCCTCGACGAGCACCAAGTGGTGCGCCCCGGCGAGATGGGAACCGTGGCGGAGATCGAGGCCGCGGCGGCGAAGCGGGGCATCCCGTGCAATGTCGTCCCGCTGGACGGCCAGTTCCGCTGCGGTGGCAGCGACGCCTACCTGCGCTGGGTGGTCCGGCTCCTCGGGCTGGAGCCCGGAGGGCCGGTTCTCTGGGAACCCGACGACCGTATGCAGTTGCTGGTGGCCGACAGCCCGCAGGAAATGGAGGCCTTCCTCGAAGGCCGCCGGGCCCAGGGCTATGGCGCCCGCATGTCCGCCGGCTACTGCTGGCGCTGGTCCCCGGAGCCCAAGCCGGGCGAGCCGCTCCCGCCCGACGTCGTCGTCGGCGGCTGGGCGCGCCCCTGGAACCTGCGCGGCGACCGGTCCGTCTCGGGCGCACCCCCGGCCGCCCTGTGGGCGACCGACCCGGCCGGCTTCGGACAGGTCGGCTGCGTCTACACCGCCCAGGGCTTCGAGTACGACTGGTCCGGCGTCATCATCGGCCCCGACCTGGTCTGGCGCGGCGACCGGTGGGTCACGGACCGCACGGCGTCCAAGGACCCGGTCTTCAAGAAGTCCACTCCGGACGCCGACGTGGACCGTCTGATCCGCAACACCTACAAGGTCCTGCTCACCCGGGGCATGGTCGGCACGATCGTGTACTCGACGGACGCGGAGACGCGGGAGAAGCTGCGGGAGCTGGTGGGTGCCCGTCCGGCCCGGCATCCTTCCACGGTCTGATCGGGACAAGCCTTCCGGCGCGCGCGTGATCCAGCCATGCTGCCGGTGCTTCGGGCCGACAGGGGCGTCGCCATCGACCGGTGGGCGGCCGCTTCCTTAAGATCACCGGTACTGAATGCGGCCCGACGGGCTTCCCCACGGGGACATGCCCCCACCCGCACGAGTCACTCGTGCTCTGGGGGACCCACCTCGTGTCCATGCTCCTGCTCAAGCTGGCAGCGCAGGATCTGCTGACCTTGAATCAGCGTCGTCGTATGGTGCCGCACCTGGCGGCCAGATGGCGGTACTTCCGGGGCGCCGATGCCTCGCTGACGGAACGCTCCGCGTGGGCAGAGAGCCTCGTGCACCTCGCCGAAGACCTGGTCGCCGCCGAGCGTGGAAACGTGGAGATGATCGTCGAGTGCGCTGCCACCCTCGATGAGACCGACCGGCCCGGTGACCCGAGGCTCGTCGATGTCGTTCTCGTGGGCCGTCATCCTGAAGAGAGAACGCTCTCCGTTCAGCTCGTTGAGCTGAAGCGCTGGTCCATGGTGACCAGGGTGGAACGGGCCACAGCGGAGCTGGTTCACGTACCGGGGATGGGCGTCAAGAAGCACCCCGCTCTGCAATTACGCGAATACTACGAGGCGTTCACCAGCGGCAGGGGCCCACTGGGCGGGCTCGACTTCGAATGCGGCGGTTTCGCCTACCTGCACAACGCTTCGGGTGACGCGGTTCGGCCCTTGGTCGACGTGGACGCACCCACTGGCGCCTACGCCCGCGTCTACACGAACGACCGGCGTGAACAACTGTTGGCCGACCTCCGGAGACACTTCGCCGATGAGGGTGGGGCTTCGGCGGCCGAAATCCTGCTGCAGAAGATGGGCCTGCGCAATACACCGCTGCTCGACGCCATGATCCGCTCTCGCGGAGAAGACACGGTGTTCACCCTGCGCGGCCGGCAGAAGGAGGTCGCCGATCAGATCCTCGACACCGCCGCCAAGGTCTTGCCCGACCCCAGGTGTCCCGGGCTCGTGCCGGACGAGCGGCGCGTGGTCTTTCTGGTCACGGGCAGCGCCGGTACCGGGAAGAGTGCCATCGGCCTCCAGATCAAGGCCGAGTTGGAGGCCGATGGCCGCACCGTCAAGTACGCCAGCGGCAGCAGAGCCTTCAACGGCGCACTCCAGGAGCATGTGGGCTATGGGGACCGGCAGTTCAGGGAGACCTTCACCTACTTCAGCAACTTCGTCACCCCGCCGGACCCGCCGCTCGACGTGTTGATCTGCGACGAGGCTCACCGTCTGCGGGAGCGGTCGACCAACCGGTTCTGGCCGCCCGAACAGCAGGGAACGAAGCCACAGGTCGACGAACTTCTCGATGCCTCCCGTCTCACCGTCTTCTTCCTCGATGAAGGTCAGTCCCTTCGGCCGAAGGAGGTCGGCACCGTCGGGCTGATCGAAGACGCGGCGCGACGATACGGCGCGCATCTTCTTCGGTACCGACTCCAGGAGCAGTTCCGCTGTGGGGGCAGTGACGCCTACCTCCGCTGGGTACGTTCCGTGCTCGGCATGACGGACGAGGAACCGGGCCAGTGGACGCCGGACGGACTGATGCACCTCGAGGTGGCCGAGACCCCGGAAGAACTCGAACGAATCGTCCGCACAGAGGCCCTTGCCGGGGCGTCCGCACGTATGGTCGCGGGCTACTGCTGGCCGTGGACGAAGCCGATCGGCAAGGAAAAGCGGCTGGAGGCCGACGTACGCATCGGTGAATGGCACAGGCCGTGGAACGCGGACAGCGACTCGTTCTGCGAGAACGGAGCGCCACCTTCCAGGATCTGGGCTGTGCACGAGAAGGGACTCGACCAGATCGGCTGCGTCTATACGGCACAAGGACTCGAGTGGGACTGGTGCGGCGTGATCATGGGTGAGGACATGGTGCGTCGGGGTGACCGCTGGGAATTCCGCCGGGGCAAGGAGCGGAAGGACCCGGAGTCGGGTGTCAAGCGAGTCGCTGTGCCCGGATCGTTCGACCCAAAGGTGAAGCCCGGCAGCGTCGACGACCAGGAATTCGCCCGACTTGTCCGCCAGGCCTACTACGTGCTGATGACCCGGGCGAGCCGTGCCACAGTGCTCTATTCCACGGACGAGGAGACCCGGGCCTACCTGAACGGCCTGGTCGGCGAGGTCCAGATCCACGGGTTGCGTCCCACCTGGGAGAGCCTGCCGGAGGAGGCGCGCGTACCCCACCTGCCTCGGCCCCGCCGGGGGCGACGGCCTCGCAGGCGCAAGCAGGGCTCGGGCCCGCAGGCCCCCGATCTGCGGCTGTTCTGACGCGGCCGTCGGACGCGTGGAGTGGCGGGCTCACCGGGCCCGCCACCTGCCTGCGTCAGAGGACCAGGCGCGCTGCCGCAGTCAGGGCTGCCACCACGAGATTGGCGGCGACCCCCACGGCGACGTCGACCAGGATCTCGCAAAACCGGTTACGACGTGCAGGCTTGTACTCAACGGGGTTCACGGGTATCCACTCCTTGGCGTGAGCTGGGAATGGCAGGGACCGCCCTACCGGGCATCCGCACTCACACCGCGTTGTGCGCGCAGTGGAAACCACTCGTCAGCCACAGCCATGGACCGGCACGTGAACGCCGCCGACGTACCCTCCGGGAAGGTGCGCAGCGACGCATCACGTTAGTACAGCGCCAAGTGGGTGTCGTTGGTTTTCGGCCGCCGCGGGCACCCGGTCAGCCGGGCCGCCTGCTCGCGGCTCACCCTTGTCACGTCGATGTACCACTTCCTGAGTCCGCGGCCCCAGCGGGTGTCCGTGTGATCGCCGTGCGGCCGAAGGGGCGTTGATCACCAGAGACCCTTATTGCCTACGATGTGCAGGTGCAAGCCCGTGACTACGCCATCCGTCCCGCCACCCCCGCCGACCTCGACGCCGCCCGAGTCGTCATGCTCGACACCGTCTACCGCGACTTCGGTACCGGCTACGTCCCGCAATGGCACGGCGACATCATCGACCCGGCCGCCGCCTACCTCGTCCCCGCCCGGCACACCCTTCTCGTCGCCGCGGACCGGCGCGACGGTGCGGTCGTCGGGACCGGGGCGCTCGACTCCCGCGGTCCCGCGCACCCGCCCAACCCCTGGCATGTCGCCGAGCGTTACCCCTCCGGCGTGACCGCGCAGCTGCGGCGCGTCTATGTGCGGCCCGAGCACCGGCGGCGGGGGCTGGCCCGGCGGATCGTCGACGAGTTGCTCGCCTTCGCCGTCGCCGACGGCGGGTACCGCGCCGTCTATCTGCACACCGACCCCGCCGTCACCGGGGCCGAGCCGTTCTGGCGGTCGCTCGCCAAGGTCGTGCACGACGAGCGGGAGGACGCCGGGGGCGGACAGGGGATCGTGCATTTCGACGTGCCCATGGGGTGACGCGTGCCCGCGGGGTGTGTCGTGGCCATGGGGTGAGGGGGTCGGGAAGGGTGAGAGGGACGGGAGGAGGGGTGGGGTGATTATGGAAACGGTTTTCATGTAGAGTCACGCTTCGTCGGCCCAGCCAGCCGTCCTCCCCGTACGCCAAGACCGAACCAAGGACCATGCGCCCCCATCGCCACCCCCGCCTCCTCGCCGCCCTCCTGCTCGCCCCCCTGATATCCGGCTGCTTCGCTTCCGGCGGCGACAGCGGCGACGGTGCCGGCGCCGACGGCGAAGGTGCCCGGCTCCGGGTCGCGCTCGCCTTCCCGCCCGCCGAGAACCTCTCCCCGTACGGCGCCGACGCCACCATCCTCAGCCGGCTCGGTGTCACCGAAGGGCTGACCAAGCTCGACGCCAACGGCTCCGCCGCCCCCGCCCTCGCCGAGTCCTGGCGGCGCGACGGTGACCGTGCCTGGGAGTTCACGCTGCGCGAGGCCGCCTTCCAGGACGGGAGCGAAGTGACGCCCGCCGCCGTCGTCGGCTCGCTCGCCCACGCCGTCAAGGCCGAGCCCGCGCCCGCCGCCCTCGCCGGCGTCGGCCTCACGGCGAAGGCCGACGGCGACAGGGTCGTTCGGGTCACCACCGACACCCCCGACCCGATCCTTCCGCTGCGGCTCTCCAGCCCGAGCCTCGCCATCCTCTCCGGCGAGGCGTACAAGGCCTACGACAAGAGCGGTCGCGTCGACCCCGTAGGGACCGCCACCGGCCCCTTCGAGCTGACCGAGGTCAACGGCTCCAGCTCCGCCGAGCTGGCCCGGTTCGACGACTACTGGGGCGGACGCGCCCAGACCTCCGGCATCGACGCCCGTTTCATCGCCGACGGCACCGCCCGCGCCAACGCCCTGCGCACCGGCGAGGTCGACATCGCCGAGTCCGTACCCGTCGCCCAGGCCGCCACCCTCGACCCGGGCACCCGGCGGGACACCGCCACCGCGCGGACCACCAGCCTGCTGCTCAACGCCGGTTCCGGGCCCCTCGCCGACCCCGCGGTCCGCGCCGCCGCCCGTGCCGCCGTCGACACCTCCGTACTCGCCGAGGACGTGTACGAGGGGTACGCCGATCCCGGCGCCGGCGTCTACGGGCCCGCCGTGACCTGGGCCCAGGGGAAGCGGGACGAACCCGTGGGGCGGAGCGGGGCCGGCAGGCCCACCGGCGGAACCATCGACCTCGCCACCTACGACAACCGGCCTGAGCTGCCGGAACTCGCCCAGGTCGTCAAGCAGCAGCTGGAGAAGGCGGGCTTCAAGGTCAAGCTCACCGTTCGCGAGTACTCGCGGCTGGAAAGCGACGCCCTCGACGGGAAGTTCGACGCCTTCGTGCTGGCCCGCAACACCCTCGTCGACACCGGTGACCCCGTCGCCGTCCTCGCCTCCGACTACACCTGCGACGGCGGGTACAACATCGCCCAGCTGTGCGACAAGGACGTCGACCGGGCCGTCGCCGAGGCCGAGAAGACCGCCGACGGCGAGAAGCGGCAGGACGCCGCCATGGCCGCCGAGGCCCGGATCCTCGGCACCGACGCCGTCGTGCCGCTCGTCCACCAGCGGATCATCACAGGTGTCGCCGACTCCGTGCAGGGCGTGCTCCTCGACCCGTACGAGCGCACCCTCGTCGGCACGGGAACGCGGCGCTGACCCATGGGCCGGCAGATCGGCACCCTCCTCTGGCGGGTCCTGCTCGCGGCCGGACTCGTGTGCGGGATCGGGCTGTTGCCCTGGCTCACCCGCACCGACCCCGCGCTGACCGTCCTCAAGGCCCGGTCGGCCGAGCGCGATCCGACCCCCGAGGTGCTGGCCGCCATCCGCGCCCAGCTCGGGCTCGACGACGGGCCGCTGCGACTGCTCGGACAGTGGCTGGGCGGACTGCTGCGCGGGGACGCCGGGCGGTCCTGGATCTCGGGCTCCGAGGTGCTCCCCGACGTGCTCCGGGCGCTGGGCGCCTCGCTGTTGCTGATGGGTGTGGCGCTGCTCGTCGCCGCCGTCACCGCAGGGCTGGTCTGCGCCCGTACGCTCCGTCAGGGGGCCGGGCGCAGCCTCGACCCCCGGCGGCGCGGCGGAACGGGTTCCGCCGTGCTGGCCGCGCTGCCCGAGTTCCTCCTCGCCTCCGTCCTCGCCACCGTCGTCGGCGTCCAGCTCGGCTGGCTGCCCGCGCTCGGCTGGTACGGGCCGCAGTGGACCGTCCTGCCCGCGCTCGCCCTCGGCGTCCCCGCCGGGGCCGTCCTGGGGCGGCTGCTCGACGATCTGCTGCCCGGGGCCTTCGGTGAGCCCTGGGCGGTGGCCGCCACGGCCCGTGGCCTGACGGGGCGCCGGGTCGCCCGGATGGCGGTGCGCCGGTGCGTGCCCGCGCTGCTGCCCAACCTCAGCCTCTTCGTCGTCGGCCTCACCGGTGGCGCCGTCGCCGTCGAGCAGATCTTCGACATCCCCGGGCTCGGACGCACCACCCTCCAGGCCGCCCTCGCCCAGGACCTGCCCGTCCTCCAGGCCGGCACCCTCGCCCTCGTGCTGCTCGCCGCCCTCGCGTCCGGCGCCGCGCGGCTCGCCGCCCGGCTACTCGTCGGGCCCGCCCTGCGCGACGGCGCCCTGCCCACCCTGCACCGGCCGGCACCGCGCGCCCGCGCCCTCACACCCCTGTTCCACGCCGCCGCGCTGCTCGCCGTCATCGGGCTCGGCCTGCCTCGCGACCCCCTCGCCGTCAGCACCGGCGACCGGCTCCGGCCGCCGTCCTGGGAGCACCCCTTCGGAACCGACGCCCTCGGCCGCGATCTGCTCGCCCGGGTCGGCCACGGTGCCCTCGACACCCTGCTGCTCGCCCTCGCCATCACCGCCGCGGCCCTGATCATCGGGGTGTTGCTCGGGCTCGTCCCCCAGGTCTCCGGGCCGCTGGTCGACACCGTCAACGCCGTGCCGCCCGTGCTCGCCGCGCTCCTGGTCACCGCCGTCGCGGGCAGCGGCGCCACCACCCCCGCGTTCGCCGTGACGGTCGTCGCCTGGGCGCCGCTGGCCGCCCACACCTCGTCGCTGCTGGTGCAGGAGCGGGCGGCACTGCATGTCCTGGCCGCCCGTGCGATCGGCGCCGGGCCCTGGTACCTGCTGCGCCGGGAGATCCTGCCCGCCGTCCTGCCGCCCGTCCTCCGGCACGCACTGCTGCGGCTGCCCGGCGTCGCCCTCGCCCTGGCCTCCCTCGGCTTCCTCGGCCTGGGCGCCCAGCCGCCGTCCCCCGAGTGGGGCCTGCTGCTCGCCGAGAACCAGCCCTACGCCGAACGCGCCCCCTGGGCCGTCCTCGCCCCCGCCGCCGTCCTCGCGCTGCTCGGCGCCCTGGCGGTCACCGCGGCCGGGGGAGTGCGGCTGCCGCGGCGGACCCGGCGCCGTACGGCCGCCGCGGCAGCCATCCCGGCGGCCGTGACGGAGGAGCAGAAGGAACCGGCGGTGGTCGGATGACCCCGCCGTCCACCCCACCGCCGCTCCCGCCGTCCACCCCGCCGCCGAGCCCGTCGTCCACCCCCTCGTCGACCGGGTGCCGCGCCAACGCCGGCCGCACCCGGCTCTCGCCGCTCCTCCGGCTGCTGATCCTCACTCAGTTCGCCTTCAACATCGGCTTCTACGTCGTCCTGCCCTTCCTCGCCGAACACCTCGGACGGTCCGTCGGCATGGCCGGCTGGCTGGTCGGGTTCGTGCTCGGGCTGCGGACGTTCAGCCAGCAGGGGCTGTTCGTGGTCGGCGGGGCGCTGGCCGACCGCTACGGCATCCGGCCCGTCGTGCTCACCGGATGCGTGCTGCGGATCGCCGGGTTCGCCTGGCTCGGGTACGCCGAGCGGACCTGGGCCGTCGTCGCCGCCGTGCTGCTCATCGGGTTCGCCGCCGCGCTGTTCTCGCCCGCCGTCGAGTCCGAGGTCGCCCGGCAGGCGGTCGCCCGGGAGGAGGCGGGCGGCGGCTCCCGTACCCGCGTACTCGCGCTGTTCACCGTCGCCGGGCAGGCCGGGGCGTTCGTCGGGCCGCTGCTCGGCGCGCTGCTGCTGGGCGTGGACTTCCGTACCGCCTGCCTGGCCGGGGCCGGGATCTTCGTCCTCGTCCTGGCCGGGCATGTCTGGCTGCTGCCGCAGCACATTCCCGGGCGGGAGCGCGTCCGGGTCCGGGGCGGCGTACGGCTGCTGCTGCGCAACCGGCGCTTCCTGGCGCTGTGCTGCGCCTACGGCGCCTACCTCCTCGCCTACAACCAGCTCTACCTCGCCCTGCCCGCCGAAGTGGAGCGGGCCGCGGGCTCGCAGGCGCCGCTCGCCTGGCTGTTCGCGCTGTCCTCGCTGCTGGTGGTGACCGCCCAGCTGCCGGTCACCCGGTGGGCGGGGGAGCGGCTGACGCTGCGCCGGTCGATGGCGGCGGGGCTGGTGCTGATCGCGGCCGGGTTCGCGGTCGTCGCGCTCGCCCGGCCCGCCGGGTGGACCGGGACGGCCGGGCTGCTGCCCGCCACCGGGTTCGTCGTCCTGCTCACCCTCGGCCAGATGCTGGTCGCACCCGTCGCCCGCGCCTGGGTGCCCGACCTCGCGGAGGAGGGACGCCTCGGTCTGTACACGGGGGCGCTGTCGTCGGTCTCCGGGCTCATCGTGCTGGCCGGCAGTTCGGCGAGCGGCACCCTGCTGGACAGTGGACTGCCGGGCGCCGTGCCGTGGCTGGTGCTGGCGGCGGTTCCGCTGCTGGCGGTGGGGGTGCTGCCCCGGGGTGGTGAGGGGCGTGGTGTCGATGAGGGGCGTGGTGGCCTTGGCGGCCCTGGTGGTGGTGTCCGCGGCGGTCCTGCCCCGGGGCGGTGAGGGGCGGGCGCGGGGTGACGAGGCCGGCGACGGCCGGTCCGGTCATTGAGAGCCCGGTCATTGAGAGCCCGGTCACTGACAGGCCGGTCACTGAGAGACCAGGTCCCGCATCTGTGCCATGGTGGCACCGGCGAAGGGGCGTCCGGTCCGTGCCCTCCGCCACAGCCACCGCACGTCCCGGCCGAAGGACCACACCAGCAGCCCCAGCGCCAGCAGCACCACACCGGCGTTGACCGCGTGCGGCAGCAGCCGGGCGCCCGCCACCAGCAGCAGCACCCCCTGGAGCGCGGCCACCGTCTTGCGGGCCGTGCTCGGCGGCAGCGGGGCGGTCAGCCACGGCCACAGCCGGGCCGCGGCGACGAACACGTACCGCATGCCGCCGATCAGCAGCACCCACGGGCCCAGATCCATGGCCACGTACACGCTGAGCACCAGGATCAGGAACGCGTCGACCTCCATGTCGAAGCGGGCGCCCAGCGGTGTCGAGGTGCCGGTGCGGCGGGCCACCTTGCCGTCGACGCCGTCCAGGATCAGCGCCACCGCCGTCAGACCCACGAACAGCGTCACCGGCGGGGTGCTGAAGAACGAGTCCGCGACCAGCGCCGTCACCCCGCCGACCAGGGTGGCCCGGCCCAGGGTGACCCGGTTGGCCGGACCGAAGGCGCGCGGACGGGTCCGGTGCAGGGCACGGGAGAGCACCGCCCAGGTGGCGAACGCGAAGACGAGGCCGGTCAGCCAGCCCGCCGGGCCCATGCCGATCGCCGAGCCGAGCAGCGCCAGCAGCAGCACCTGCACGCCCGCGCCCACGGCGGTCTCCTGTTGAACGGGCCTCGCGTCGTAACTGTTGTTCAGGGCCACCGAACACCCTCCGGCCGAGTGACAGAGTCGATCAACGCCGCTACCTTGTGCGCGGCCCGTGCATCCCTCGGTACGCAGGCGGCTTCCCGATCGTTCAGGAGGACCACGATGAACCGCACCGCCGCAGCCTTCTGGCTCGACTCGCCGGGACGGGCGGGGATCCGGCCGGTGGAGCTGCCGGAACGGGGCGAGGACGACGTGGTCGTGCGCACCCTCTACACCGGTGTCAGCCGCGGCACGGAGACCCTCGTCTTCGGCGGCCGGGTACCCGAGAGCCAGTACGCGGCGATGCGCGCGCCGTTCCAGGAGGGCGACTTCCCCGGGCCGGTGAAGTACGGCTACCTCAGTGTGGGCGTGGTCGAGGAGGGCCCCGAGGCGCTCGCCGGACGCACCGTCTTCTGCCTCTACCCGCACCAGAGCCGCTACGTCGTCCCGGCCGCCGCCGTGACCGTGGTGCCGGACTCCGTGCCCGCTGCCCGCGCCGTGCTCGCCGGGACGGTGGAGACCGCCGTCAACGCCCTGTGGGACGCGGCACCGCTGGTCGGCGACCGGGTCACCGTGGTCGGCGGCGGCATGGTCGGCTGCTCGGTGGCCGCCCTGCTGGCCCGCTTCCCCGGCGTCCGCGTGCAGTTGGTCGACGCCGACCCGGACCGGGCCCGGATCGCCACGGCACTCGGCATCGGCTTCGCCGGCCCCGAGGACGCACTCGGCGACCGGGACCTCGTCGTGCACGCCAGCGCCACCGAACAGGGCCTGGCCCGCTCCCTGGAACTGCTGCGCCCCGAGGGCACCGTCGTCGAACTGAGCTGGTACGGCGACCGGCGCGTCGCCCTCCCGCTCGGCGAGGCCTTCCACTCCCGGCGCCTGACCGTCCGCAGCAGCCAGGTCGGCACCGTGTCCCCGAGGGCGGCGGGGCGCACGTACGCCGACCGGCTCGCCCTCGCCCTCGACCTGCTCGCCGACCCCGCCCTGGACGCCCTCGTCACCGGCGAGTCCGCCTTCGAGGAGCTGCCGGAGGTGATGCCGAGGCTCGCCTCGGGGGAGATCCCCGCCCTCTGCCACCGCATCCGGTACGCCTGACCGCCGGACACCGCATCCGATACCGCTGACCTGTCCGAACCGATCGGATCAGGCGGCGACGGAGCTGAACACGGGCAGGGAACAAGCCGTACTACACGGCATCCCGCGCAGCGAGCAGCGGGGCATCAGACGCGCCACACCTGGAGGGTCGTCCGTTGTTCAGCATCACCGTCCGCGATCACATCATGGTCGCCCACAGCTTCCGCGGCGAGGTCTTCGGGCCCGCGCAGCGCCTGCACGGAGCGACGTTCCTGGTGGACGCCACGTTCCGGCGCGAACAGCTGGACGAGGACAACATCGTCGTCGACATCGGGCTGGCCTCCCGCGAACTGGGAGCCGTCGTCGGCGAACTGAACTACCGCAACCTCGACAACGAGCCCGAGTTCGCCGGCATCAACACCTCCACCGAGTTCCTGGCCAAGGTCGTCGCCGACCGGCTCGCCGAGCGCATCCACAAGGGCGCGCTGGGCGAGGGCGCCAAGGGCCTGGCGGGGCTCACCGTCACCCTGCACGAGTCGCACATCGCCTGGGCGAGTTACGAGCGTGCGCTGTGACCGGGACGACCGCCGGCGGGACCGGCACCGCGCCCGACGCCCGCTTCGGCGCTTCGACCGGCGCCGGTGCCTTGTTCGGTACGCGTGCCCCGTCCGGTACGAGCATCTCGTCCGGTACAAGCATCTCGTCCGGAGTGAGCATCTCGTCCGGTGCGAGCATCTCGTCCGGAGTGAGCATCTCGTCCGGTACGAGCATCTCATCCGGTGCGAGCATCTCGTCCGGTACGGGTGTCTCGTCCGGCGGCAGCAAGCGGGACCGGCCGGCGTACGTACCCGTACAGGTGTCCGCCCCGAGGAACGGCGAGATCATCCCCATGTCCCTGCGCTCCGTGCACTTCGTCATGCCGGCCGGCGTCGACGACCCGGCCGCACCGAGCGGCGGCAACGCCTACGACCGACGGGTCTGCCTGGACCTGCCCGCCTTCGGCTGGCGGGTGCGCCGGACCGTCGTGGCCGGTGACTGGCCGCGCCCGGACCAGGCCGCCCGCACCGAACTGGCGCGCGCCCTGCGCCGGTTGCCGGACGGCGCGGTCGTCCTGCTGGACGGGCTCGTCGCCTGCGGTGTCCCCGAGGTCGTCGTCCCGGAGGCCGAACGGCTGGCCCTGACCGTCCTCGTCCACCTCCCGCTCGGCGACGAGACCGGCCTCGACCCGGCCGTCGCCGCCGAGCTGGACGCCCGCGAGCGCGCGGTGCTGCGTGCGGTACCGGCCGTCGTCGTGACCAGCGATTGGGCCGTCCGCCGCCTCGTCTCCCACCACGGGCTCGACCCCGGCCGGGTGCATGTCGCCGCCCCGGGCGCCGACATCGCGCCCGTCGCGCCCGGCACCGACGGCGTCTCCCGGTTGCTGTGCGTCGCCGCGGTGACGCCGCGCAAGGGGCAGCACCGGCTGGTGGAGGCCCTGGCAGCGGTGGCGGACCTGCCGTGGAGCTGCGTGTGCGTCGGCGGGCTGGGCCAGGACCCGGCGTACGTCGACCGGCTGCGGACGCAGATCCGTTCGTCCGGCCTCCAGGACCGGTTGACGCTGGCGGGGCCGCTGACCGGCGCCGATCTCGACGCCGCCTACGCCGCCGCCGACCTCATGGTGCTCACGTCGTACGCCGAGACCTACGGCATGGCGGTCACCGAGGCGCTGGCGCGCGGCATCCCGGTGCTGGCCACGGACGTGGGCGGCATCCCGGAGGCCGTCGGCCGCGCGCCCGACGGCGGGGTGCCCGGCATCCTCGTGCCTCCGGAGGGCCCGGCCGCCCTCGCCGCCGAACTGCGCGGCTGGTTCGGCGAGGCGGACGTACGACGCCGGCTGAAGGCCGCCGCCCGGAGCCGCCGCGCGGGTCTGGGCGGCTGGGCGACCACGGCACAGAGCCTGGCCGGAGTACTGCGCGGGCTGTCGGGCGGACCACGGAGGACGGCATGAGGAAGACGGCGACGACGAGCGGGGCGATTCCGGCGCAGCCGGGCCCCGGGGACGTGGGTCAGGCTGCTGAAGCGGCTGCCGGTGCGGCTGCGGAGAAGGGCGGGTCCAGCGGCGCGTCCAGGGGTGCGACGAGCGGTGCGCGCAGCGGCTCGTCCCGGGGTGCGTCCAACGGCTCGTCCGGAGGCGCGTCCAGGGGAGGGCACGACATCATGCCCGGCGCAGGCCCTGCGGCCCCCGCAGGCCCGGGCGCCCGCACCGGCGGCCGGCCGGGCGACGGGCTCGGTGTCCGGCTCGGTGGGGCGCCCGGCGTTCGCCTCGGTGACGGACCCGGCGTTCGGATCGGCGCCGGCCCCGTCCTCCGGGTCGGCGCCGGAACCACCACCGCGGCCGGCGATGCGCTCACCGGCCAGGCCGCCGAGGGGCCCGCCCGAGTGCCTGGCAACCCGGCCGACGACCGGGCCGGTGATCGCGCCGACAACCGCGCCGACAACCGCGCCGGCAACCGGGCTCCCGACCGGGCCTACGACCGAGCCGACGACCGGACCACCCTGCGCCTGCGTGAGACCGGCCCCGACGAGCCGCCCCGCTACGCACCCGAGTGGCTGCGGCTGCGCGAGGGTGCTGACGCCGCCGCGCGGGCGCACGACCTGCTCGATCCCCTGCGGATCAGGCTCGCCAACCTGCCCCGGTCCTCGCGTGGGCTGGTCGTGCACGACGTGGGCTGCGGCACCGGCTCCATGGGGCGCTGGCTCGCCCCGCTGCTCGACGGCGCCCAGCACTGGATCCTGCACGACCGCGACCCCTGTCTCCTGCACTTCGCCGCCGTCGGCGCCCCGCGTTCGGCCGCCGACGGCAGCCGGGTCACCGTCGAGACCCGCCGCGGCGACATCGTCCGGCTCACCCCGGACGCCCTGCACGGCGCGTCCCTGGTCACGGCGTCCGCGCTGCTCGACGTCCTGACCGCCGAGGAGGCCGGTACGCTCGCCGCCGCCTGCGCGGGCGCCGGCTGCCCCGCGCTGCTGACCCTCTCCGTGGCCGGACGTGTGGAACTCACCCCGGCGCACCCGCTGGACGCCGAGATCACCGAGGCGTTCAACGCCCACCAGCGGCGTGACGGCCTGCTCGGCCCGGACGCGGCGACGGTGGCGGCGGACGCCTTCACGGCGCACGGTGCGACGGTGCGACTGGCGCCCAGCCTCTGGCGGCTCGGGCCGGCCGACGCCGCGCTGACCGCCCAGTGGCTGCGCGGCTGGGTCGGTGCGGCGGTCGAGCAGCGCCCCGGACTGCGTGAGCGCGCCGACCGGTATCTGACGGAGCGCCTCGCGGTCTGTGACGCGGGGGAGTTGCGGGTGGTCGTCCACCACCACGACCTGTTGGCGCTGTGCCGTCCGACGGGCGCCGCCGCATGAGCGCCCGGACGGCACCGGCTCTGACACCGGCCTGTGCACCGGCTTCAGCGGCGGCGACGCGGCTCCGTACCGGTACGGCTACCCGGCCCGGTACGGCTTCCCGCCCAGGTACGGCTGACCGCCCCGGTACGGCTGACCGCCCCGGTACGGCGCCCGGCGTAGGCCGGCCCCGCACCGACCCGATCCCCGATGCGGGAGCCGAGGCCTCGCCGCATGCGACCGCCGACGCCGCACCCCGCACGACCACCGCCCCCGAAACCCGCACCCCGACCCACCAGGACCGTGCCACCACGGCCCCCACTCACGTACCTCACGCACCGCACCGCCGCGCCCCCGCCGCACCCGCACTGCGCGCCCACCTCGGCACCCTGGCCGGTGCCGCGATCCTCGCCGTGCTGCTGTGGCGGCTGGGCACCGGCCCGCTGCTGGACGGGCTGCGCCGGATCGACGCGGTGACGCTGCTCGCGGCGGTCGGGATCGGCCTGGTCACCACGGTGTTCAGCGCCTGGCGGTGGGCCCTGGTCGCCCGCGGCCTGCGTATCAGGCTGCCGCTGGGACCGGCCGTGGCCGACTACTACCGCGCGCTGTTCCTCAACGCGACCCTGCCCGGCGGCATCCTCGGCGACGTGCACCGAGCGGTACGGCACGGGCACAGCGAGGGCGACCGCGGGCGGGGCGTGAAGGCGGTCGTCCTGGAGCGGACGGCCGGACAGCTCACCCTGATGGGGGTCGGCGCGGTGGTGCTGCTGACGATGCCGTCCCCGGTACTGGACGCGACCCGGCACGTCACGCCCCTCGTGGCGGCGGCCGTGCTGGGCGCCCTCGCGGTCGTGACCGCGCTGCGGATGAACCGGACCTCCGCGCGGCGCGGCGGCGCCCTGCGCAGGGTGCTCGGCGAGACCCGCCGGGGGCTGCTGTCCCGGCGTACCCGGCCGGGGGTCATGGTGTCGTCGCTCGTCGTCCTCGCCGGACACCTGGCGATGTTCGTACTGGCCGCCCGGGTCGCCGGAATCGCCGCACCCGTGGCCGTGCTGCTGCCGCTGGCGGTGCTGGCGCTGCTCGCGATGGGGCTGCCGCTGAACGTCGCCGGCTGGGGGCCCCGCGAGGGCGTCACCGCCTGGGCGTTCGGCGCGGCCGGACTGGGTGCGGGCAGCGGGCTCTCAGTGGCGGTGGTGTACGGGGTGCTCAGCTTCGCGGCGAGCCTGCCGGGCGTCGTGGTCCTCGTCGCCCGCCGGGGCGCACGGCGCACGGACCGCGCCCGGCGGGCCGTCTCCGGGACGGCCCCGACCACCGCGGAGCCGCCGGCCGGGCACTACGACCGGTCGCGGCCCGCCTGGCCCTCCGCGCCCCCGCTGCCCGACTCCCCGCCGTCCGGGGCCGTCAGCAGGGAGAAACACGCGCCGAAGGATTCCGCGAGGCTCGCCAGCAGTTGCTTCCCCTTTTCCGCCGAACCCAGTGAAGGACGTCCGATGACACCGGAATCGGTATAGGCGGACATACCGAGGGAGAGCAGATGACGCCGGTCGTCCGCGACGAAGTCGGAGGATTCGTACCCCGGCCGGAGAAATTCCGGATGGGCGTGCAGCAGAACGGAGGTCTCGATTTCCCCCGCGTGCATGTCGGTGAGCAGCGAGGTGACCACACCGGCCCGCACCCGCGCCTCCTCCCAGTCCTCCGGGGCCGGGAACAGCGCCATGCGCTCACCGCGCGCGGAGGCCTCCTGCACGACGTTGCCCAGGACGTAGTTGCCCCCGTGGCCGTTGACCACCGCCAGCGCCTCGACGCCCGAGCGGCGCAGCGAGTCCGCGATGTCCCGCACCACCGCGTGCAGGGTTGCCGCGGAGATGCTGACGGTCCCCGGCCAGGCCGCGTGCTCGTGCGAGCAGGAGATGGTCACCGGCGGAAGCAGGTGCACCGGATGAGCGGCGGCGATCTCCCGCGCGACGGCACACGCGACCAGCGTGTCGGTGGCGAGCGGGAGGTACGGGCCGTGCTGCTCGAAGCTGCCGACGGGCAGGACCGCGACCTGCCGCCGCTGCTCCGCCCCCCGCCGGCGCACGTCGTCGGTGGTGTCCGCCGGCACCAGGGCCGTCTGTGTCTGTGAACGGCTCATTCCCGCCCGGCCTTTCATCTCGCCCACCAGAAACTCCCCGTTCAGGATTCCCAGTCCGGTCGGCCAGTCCCGGAACTCCCCTTTGAGGAACTCGGAAAATGATGACAGAAAAAGTTGGCATACTCGGCACGAAGGCACCGCAGCGCAGGGACGTGGAACGCGTCGTGAACGCCCCGCTGCCCACGGTGTACGGGACATTCCAGGCGGTCGGCTACTACGACCACGAGCGCGGCGACGAGCAGGTGGCCCTCGTCCACGGTGACCTCGGCGCCGAGGGCGTGCTGACCCGGCTGCACTCGGAGTGCCTGACCGGGGACGCCTTCGGCTCGCGGCACTGCGAGTGCGGCGACCAGCTCGCCGCCGCGCTGCGCGCCGTGGCCGCCGAGGGCGCCGGTGTCGTCGTCTACCTCCGGGGCCACGAGGGCCGCGGCATCGGCCTGCTCGCCAAGCTGCGCGCCATGGCCCTGCAGGCGGAGGGCCTGGACACGGTGGAGGCCAACGTCGCTCTCGGCCTGCCGGTGGACGCCCGCGACTACGGCGTGGCCGCCCGCATCCTGGACGACCTGGGCGTGCGGTCGGTACGCCTGATGTCCAACAACCCGGCGAAACGGGAGGCGTTGGCACGGAACGGCATCGAGGTCGCGGAGCAGGTGCCGCTGCTGATCCCGCCGTGCGAGAGCAACATCACGTATCTGCGCACCAAACGGGAGCGGATGGACCACCACCTGCCCCACCTGGACGCGGTGGCGCACCTGTCCTGAGCCACCGCCCGGCGCGGCTTCCCGAGCCGCCGGCCCCGGCGCCGCTCCGCCGGGGCCGGCCCCTATCGGCCGGGATCGGCCGCTCAGTCCGTCAGCGCCTCGTGCACCAGTCGTCTGAGGTCCCGGAACACCCCGTTCGAGGACTTCGGCCGTACCTGGCTCATGAACTGCACGGTCAGATCGCGGCCCGGGTCGATCCAGAACGTCGTCGTCGCCACCCCGCTCCAGCCGTACGTGCCGAGCCCGGACGGCGCCTGGGTGCGGTCCGGGTCGATGACCACGGAGACGCCGAGGCCGAAGCCGACGCCGTCGTTGCCGGGTTCGTCGTGCGCCGGACGGCTGCCGAAGGCGCGCAGGTCGGCGCCGCCGGGGAGGTGGTTGCGGGTCATCAGGTCCACCGTCGACGGCGCGAGCAGCCGGGTGCCGTCGAGTTCGCCGCGGCGGCGCAGCAGCTCCATGAACCGGTGGAAGTCGTAGGCCGAGGACACCAGGCCGCCGCTGCCGGACAGGAACCGCGGCCGGCCCCGCAGCGGCAGCCCCGGGACCGGCTCGATGCCGCCGCCGTCCCGTTCGCCGTACAGCTCGGCGAGCCGCCCGGCCCGCTCGTCCGGGACCTGGAAGCCGGTGTCGGTCATGCCGAGCGGGCCGAAGATCCGCTCGGCGCAGTACACGTCCAGCGGCTGCCCGCCGACCACCTCGACCAGCCGGCCCAGCACATTGCTGGCCACCGAGTAGTTCCACTGCGTGCCCGGCTCGAACTGCAGCGGCAGGCTCGCGTACAGGTCGACGGTCTCGGCGAGCCCCGCGCCGGGCCGCACGGACGACTCGAGCCCCGCCGCGCGGTACAGCGCGTCGACGGGGTGGGTGTGGTAGAAGCCGAAGGTCAGGCCGGCGGTGTGGGTCATCAGGTGCCGGACGAGCACCGGGCCGTCGGCCGGCCGGGTGACGACGTCGGGCGGGTCCCCCTCGACGTACACCCGCGGCTCGGCGAAGGCGGGCAGGTACCGGGCGACCTCGTCGTCCAGGGACAGCCGGCCCTCCTCCACCAGCATCAGCACGGCGACCGCGGTCACCGGTTTGGTCATCGAGTAGATCCGCCACAGGGTGTCGGTCTCGACCGGCAGCCCGGCGGCGACGTCCCGCAGGCCGTGCACGGTGAGGTGGGCGACGCGCCCGCCGCGGGCGACGGCCACGAGGAAACCCGGGAGGCGGCCGTCGTCCACGAGTCCGGCCAGATGCCGGTCGAGCCGGTCCAGCGCCTTCGGGTCCAGTCCCGCCTCGGTCGGGTCGGCCTCCTGCCGCAGTCCTGCCATCCGCTCTCCTCCGTCATTGATGGTGCTGCGTCCGGCCTACCCCGATCACGCCGCCTCAGACTCCCCGGCCGCCTCCTCGAACAGAGCGTGGCAGACGTCGAGGAGCGGCGAGGCCGGACCCGCCGCGCAGAACCAGTCTGCCGGTGGACGGCCGCACCGATGTCGTAGAACTCCCGCGTGAGAGGTGCGGGATCGGCGAGAGGTGACTTCAGGACGCCGAATGTGTACAGAGCAAGGTCGGGCATGCGTCTCTGCCTGGTCGGGGATGCCTGATGGGCACCCGCCGAAGGCAAGGTGAAGGTAGCTGCCTCTGCAGGCCATGTCGAAGTTGCAGTTCGGTTCGTCAAATGCCCGCAGCCGCACGGTAGTTGACATGTACAAGGCGGTCCGTCGACAATCTTCACCGTTATCGGCGCACGATGCGGCGAGCCCTCCCCGACATGGGGGGTGCTCACACCCCCCATGCCCTGAGATGCACCACAACAGCCGAGTTCGCGACTGACGCCGCGAACTTTTTTTGTGCCGGAATGCTCTGCGCGCGGTGCATCGCGCGCAGGCGAAGAGGGGATGGCGTGAGACACAGATCACGGCGAGCGAGACCGATGCGGACCATAGCCCTGACGGTGACGTCCGCGGTCGTCGTTTCCTTAATACCGCAAGCGGCTTATGCCGCCTCGTCATCGAGCATCGACAGCAAGGCCATAAGCGACACCATCAAGGGCTGGTTCTCCGGAGACGACGGAGACGACGGGAACGACCGGCCCGAGGAGCCGGCGACCGGCGGGCAGCCGGCCCTCCCGAGCCGCGACAAGCTCCCCAAGGGGGCCAAGGCCCCCAAAGCCGAACGGGTCGCCGAGCTCACCGGCAAGCGCACCCCGTACGCCCGCTACTGGCGGATGTCCGACGGGCGTGTGCAGGCCGAGGTCTCGGCCGTGCCGACCGCCTACCGGTCGGGCAAGAGCTGGAAGACCATCGACACGGGCATCGAGGCCGCCGACAAGCCGGGTTACGCCTTCGCCAACACCACCAACACCGGCCGCAGCTACTTCGGCACGCAGCCGCAGCGGCTGGTGCGCTTCGAGGCCACCGACGGCCACGTCGTCACCCTCGGCCTGGAAGGCGGCGCCGCCAAGCTCGCGCCGAAGGCCGACGGCAACTCCGTTACCTACCGGAACGCGGTCAAGAACGCGGACCTGGTGTACGAGGTCGGACCCGGCCGCGTGAAGGAGAACATCGTCCTGCGGGAACGCCCCGCCGGCCCGGTGGCCTTCACCTTCACCCTCGACACCGGCGGTCTGACCCCGAAGGCCGCCAAGGACGGCTCCATCCTCCTGTACGGCGAGGGCGACTCCCCGGTGCTCGAGCTCCCGCCCGCCTTCATGACCGACGCGAGGAAGGACGCCGAGTCCCCGTACGGCAGCGCCCACAGCACGTCCGTCAGCCAGCGGCTCAGCCGTGACGGCAAGAGCTGGAAGGTGACCGTCACCCCGGACGCGAAGTGGCTGGCCGCCCCCGCGCGGCAGTACCCGGTCACCATCGACCCGACGATCGCCATCGCGCCGCCGCCGTCCCAGGCGCAGGACGTGATGATCTCCTCGGACGGTCCGGAGGACAACTACGACACCAGCTGGCGGCTCTCGGTCGGCAACACCAGCACGGGCAGCTCCCGCGCCCTGCTGCGGTTCCCCGTCACGGGGATCCCCTCCGGCACCAAGCTGGACTCCGCCGACCTGAAGCTGTACTTCGACCAGACGCACACCACCAGCTCCGACGAGGTGCGGCTGGAGGCGCACCGCGCCACCGCCGACTGGCGCGAGGACACCGCGACGTGGAACAGCGCCAAGGACATCACCGGCGAGCTCTCGGGCACGTCCGTGGTCGTCGACGACGGCGACACGGGCACCACCGCCGCCAAGGGCGCCTGGCCGGCCTCCGGCAACACCGCGTACACCCAGTACGCGGTGAACAAGGACTACCTGTACAACAAGGACTCGGTCGCCGGCGACACCTACACCTGGCAGCCCAGCCTCCCGGAGGACGGCACCTACCAGGTCGAGGCGCACTACGTGCCCGCCGGGGACCGCGCCGGCGGCGCGCCGTACACCGTGACCTACGACGGCGGCAGCAAGACCTACACCGTCGATCAGGCGGCCGGTTCGGCGGGCGTGTGGAAGACGCTGGGCTCCCACCCGTTCAAGGCAGGCACCCTGGGCAAGGTGGTGCTGGGCGACGGGCCCGCCTCCACCTCGACCGCGGTGATCGCCGACGCGGTGCGCTTCACCAAGGGCGGCGTCGTCACCAAGAAGCCGGAGGAGTCCAACGTCTGGCACACCTTTGCGGTGACGAAGACCGTCCAGCAGTGGATCGACGGCACCCACCCCAACTACGGCTTCGTCATCAAGGCCGGTGACGAGAGCGCGACCGGCCCCAAGGGCGGTCCCCGGTACGAGGGCAGCGAGTACGCCTACGGCGGCGAGCACATCAACTACCCGCGGCTGGTGCTGACCTTCGGCCGGCAGGGCGCGAACCTGGCGCCGCCGGAGACCATCTCCGCCACGGGCGCGGACCTGAGCTGGTCGGCCTACCAGGACCCGTCCGCCAACCTGGGCGACGACATCGTCGAGTACCAGGTGCACCGTTCGGTGTTCCAGAACTTCACCCCGTCGCAGTCCACGTTGGTCGCCCCCGTCGCCCCGGGCACCCGGACCTACACGGACACCTCCGCGGTGCCGACCCGGGCGGACGACCCGGATCCGCTGGGCCGCGCCTATTACTACATGGTCGCGGTCAAGACCCGCGACGGCCGGGTGATTCCCGCGCCCACCCAGCTGGTACGGCTGCCCAAGGCGGGCCGGATCACCAAGCTGGTGGAGGCGTCCCAGGACACCACCCTCACCGCGAACCAGCCGGCCCAGCCGCACGACACCATCCTGGACGCCGGTGTCGCCCACCCCTGGCTGATGGTCGGCAACAGCTCCCGCACCTACGGCACCAGCCGCGCCGTGGCCCGGTTCCCGGCGCTGGGCATCCCCTCCACCGCCCGGGTGGTGGACGCCCAGGTGAAGATGTGGTCGTTCACGACCATCACCGCGGGCGCCGGAGCCCAGTACGAACTGCGGCCGCTGACACGGGACTTCCAGGAGGCCGACGCCACCTGGCAGAAAGCGGACTCCACCACGTCGTGGACCACGGCGGGCGGCGACGCGGGCGCCGCGGTCGCCAGTGTCGGCAACTTCACCAACGACCCCGTCGCCCGCGAGTGGAACGTGACCTCGATGGTGCAGGGCTGGGTCGATGACCCGCAGAGCCGGCACGGCGTCATGGTCAAGCTGGCGGACGAGGCCGGTGCGCAGGAGCGCAGCCTGTTCATCTCCACCGAGGGTGTGGAGCCGAGGCTGAAGCCGCGGCTCGCGGTCACCTACATCGACTCCACCACGGACTCGACGTACTACGCGCCGAAGACCCCGGCGCGGATGACCCCGAACTCCGACCACACGGTCGAGGTCACGCTGACCAACACCACCCGCGGCACCTGGCAGGCCGGCCGGCACGTGCTGACCTACCGGTGGGAGCTGCCCGACGGCACGGACGTGACCAACGGCGGCAACCAGGTGCGGACGGCACTGCCGGAGGACCTGCTGCCCGGTGACTCCGTCACCCTGCGTGCGGTCGTGAAGACCCCGGTCAACTCCGACTCGGGGAACAAGCGCACCGACTACGCGCTGATCTGGGACGTCCGCGACACGGTGGCCGACACCTGGGTGTCCGGCACGGACGGCATCGCCGGCCTGCGACAGAACGTCGCCGTCGAGGACCCGACGTCCGACCAGCTGGGTCTGGAGAAGTTCTACTCCTACAACGGCATCAACACCGGCGCGGGCTCGTCGCTGATGACCAGCACCGCCGCCGGCAACTCCGTCTGGCAGTACAACGTCTTCAACAACCCGGGCCGCGGACTGAACACCTTCTTTCGCCTCGCCTACAACTCGCTCGACACCTCGGACACGGTGGCGGGAGCGGGCTGGTCCGTGCAGGCGGCCGGGCCGATCCGGCTCGGCACCCCGCTGGACTTCCACCCGAACCCCCGCCCGACACAGATCCGGCTGCCGGACGGCGACGGCACCACGCACGTCTTCCGCAAGCAGGAGGACGGCACCTGGAAGGCCCCTGCGGGCGTGCACTTCAGGCTCTCGGCCAAGCCCGGTCTGGACTGCACCCCGGCCAAGGACCCGGTCCCCGACGCGTGGACGCTCACCAAGCCCGACGGCACGCGCTTCCTCTTCGGCTGCGACGGCTATCTGACGTCGTCGGTGGACAAGAACGGCAACACCCAGACGTTCACGTACGAGGAGCGCAAGTCCAACAACAAGCCCACCAAGTTCCTGAAGTACCTCACCGACCCGGCGGGCAGGCAGTCGCTGACCGCCACGTACTTCACGAAGAGCGACACGTCCAACCCGAAGATCGTCGACCACCTCAAGACGGTCACCGACATCTCCGGCCGGCGGTTGACCTTCGAGTACTCCGACAAGGGCCTGCTGACCAAGGTCACGGACGGCGCGGGCTCCAGCCAGCCGAAGGTCTTCACCTTCGCCTACGACGCCACCCAGGGCAACAAGAACGTCAAGCTGGTCAAGGTCACCGACCCGCGGAACCACGCGACCGGCCTGGCGTACTACTACCCGCGTGAGGGCGACGACCCGAAGTACCACTGGTGGACGCAGACCCTGACCGACCGGCTCGGCGGCCGGACGGACTTCGTCTACGCACCCGACTCGGCCAACACCCGCCACACCTCCACGAAGGTCACCGACGCCGAGGGCCACGCCACGACGTATGTGACCGACGACTACGGCCGTCCGGTCCGGTCCACGAACGCCAAGAACCAGACCACCCAGCTGGCCTGGGACGCGGACAACAACGTCACGTACATGGAGGAGGCGAACGGCGCCAGGACCGCGTACTGCTACGACCCGCTGACCGGCTACCCGCTGTGGAAGCGCACGGCCGTGTACAACGAGGCGGGCGTGCCTCCGCAGAGCGACTGCGCGCCCGGGAAGTACCCGGCCAACTCCCAGCAGTTCGAGTACGTCAAGCGGCTGGACGGCTACTCGTCCGACCTGTTCCGCAAGACGTCGCCGCAGGGCCGCACCTGGAACTTCGGCTACGACGACTTCGGCAACCTGACCACGGTCGTCGACCCGAAGGGCGTCTCCACCCCGGACAGCGGTGACTACACCACCCGCTACGAGTACGACGCGTACGGTCAGCTGTCCAAGGCGACGGACGCCAACGGCAACGCCACGAAGAACAGCGAGTTCGGTCCCACCGGCTACCCGAAGAAGATCACCGACGCGCTGGAGAACACCACCGAGTACACCTACGACGACCGCGGCAAGGTCCGGGAGGTCATCAACCCGCTGGGCTTCAGGACCACCCAGACCTACGACGCCTTCGGCCGCCCGATGGTGCGCACCGAGCCGAAGGACCAGGCCAAGGGTGACCTGATCACCACGCCGGCCCCGGAGTACGACCCCAACGACAACGTCACCAAGGCCACCGCGCCGAACGGGGCGGTGTCGACGGCGGTCTACGACGCGGCGGACCAGATCACCGAGGCCGTCGCGCCGAAGGACTCGGCCACCGCGCCGGACCGCAAGACGACGTACACCTACGACAAGACCGGCCATCTGAAGACGACGACCGAGCCGAAGGGCGTGGTGACGGCCGATCCTGACGACTTCACCACGACCAACCACTACGACGAGATCTACCAGCTGACCGACACGGTCAACGCCCTCGGCGAGAAGATCTCCTACCGGTACGACTCGGTCGGCAACACCATCGAGGTCGTCGACCCGAAGAAGAACCGGACGGCGGATCCGGCGGACTTCGCGTCGAGGATGGAGTACGACCTGGACCACCGTGTCACCAAGGTCACCGACGCGGCCGGCAAGGTCACCTCGCGCAGCTACGACAAGGACTCACTGCCCGTCTCCGAGACGGACCAGCTGGGCAACACCACCTTGATCAGCTACGACGAGCGGGGCAAGCGGACCGAGGTCAAGGTCCCGCACGACGGCACCGGTTCCGGCGTCGTCCACCGGACCACGCGCTACGAGTACGACCAGGTGGGCAACCTCACCCGGACCGTCACCCCGCGCGGCACGGCGACGGCCGACGAGCAGGACTTCGCCTCGCGGACCGAGTACGACGCGCTGAACCGTCCGGTCAAGAAGTACCTGCCGTACGACCCGGCGGACAGCCGCTACAACAACCCGAACGTCTACACCGAGACCCTGTACGACGCGGCAGGCCGGGTCGTCAAGACCTCGCTGCCGCCGTCGGAGGGGCAGACCGTCCGCAACGACACGGTGCAGACGTACTACGACAACGGGTGGGCGAAGACCTCGACCGACCCGTGGGACATCAAGACCAGCTACGACTACAACGAGGTCGGTCTGCAGACGTCCCGCACGCTCACCTCGGCCGACGGCGACGTCAGCCGCACCATGGGCTGGACGTACTACCCGAACGGCAAGCTGAAGGAGAAGACCGACGACGGCGTGCCGGTGGGCACCGCGGTCCCGCTCGTCGACAACTCCGACTTCCAGCACACCAGCTCCACCGGCACCTGGAGCACGGGCAGCCGGACCGGCCAGCAGGGGTACGACCACCGGACCCACGCGGCCGGCAGCGGCACGGCCTCGTTCACCTGGACGCTGAACATCCCCAAGAGCGGGAAGTACACCGCGTACGTGAAGTTCCCGCAGGTGAGCGGGGCCAGCAAAACCGCGAGGTACAAGCTGACCCATGCCACCGGGAGCGTCGAGAAGACCGTCGACCAGTCCAGCGGCGCGGGCGCCTGGGTGAGCCTCGGCTCGTTCGACTTCACCGAGGGCAACACGGCCGAGCTGGAGCTCTTCCAGAGCACGGACGGCACGGTCGTGGCGGACGGGGTCAAGCTCGTCCGCGACCTGTCCGGCGAGGTCGACGCGGAGAAGCACCACTTCCGCTACGCCTACGACCTCAACGACAACCTCTCGCTGATCGACGACCTGTCACCCGGCGCGGAGGTCGACAAGTACACCCTCTCCTACACCGCCGTGAACAAGGTCTCGAAGATCACCGAGTCCCTCGTCGGCGAGGAGAGGACATCCACCACCTACACCTACGACCCGAACGACCTGCCGGAGACGGTCACCCACCCGGATCAGTTCTCGAAGTACACCTACGACCTGAGAGACAAGGTCAAGACGGTGTCCGTGGGCACCTCGCCCACCGACCCCGGCCCGAAGGTCTCCCGCTACACCTACACCGACCGCGGCGAGGTGCTGCGGGAGGTCAAGGACAACGGCAACACCGTCGACCACACCTACTTCCACGACGGGGCGCTCAAGACCTCCGTGGAGAAGAAGGCCGGCGGCACCGTGGTCGCCTCGCACACCTACGCCTACGACGCCAACGGCAACAAGGCGAAGGACGTGTCGAAGAAGATGAACGCCGACGACCACTCGGCGTACCTCGAGTCCACCACCGAGTACAGCTACGACCCGGTGGACCGGATCGCCAAGTCGGTCAAGACCGGCAACGGCGCGACCACGGAGACCTACGTCCACGACGACAACGCCAACGTCATCGAGCAGACGGTGGCCGACGTCACGACGGACTTCCGCTACGACCGCAACCGGCTGCAGACCTCGACCACGGCCGGGGCCGTCACCTCCTTCACCTACGACCCGCTGGGCCGGCAGGAGTCGGTGACCCGCGACGGGCAGATCCAGTCGCGGAGCGTCTACGACGGCTTCGACCACGTCATCGAGTCCCAGCAGCGGGGGCCGGACGGCGCGATGAAGTCCACGAAGTACACCTTCGACCCGCTGGACCGCACGACCTCCAAGACCGCCGACGGCAAGACCACGGACTACCACTACCTGGGCCTGTCCCAGGAGGTGCTGACCGAGGAGGTCGCCGGCAAGCTCACCAAGTCCTACCAGTACAGCCCGTGGGGCGAGCGCCTGTCGCAGGTCAAGCACAACGACGACGGGACGAAGGAGGACGGCTACTACGGCTACAACAGCCACACCGACGTCGAGACGCTGACCGGCAAGGACGGCAACACCAAGGCCACCTACGGCTACACGGCCTACGGCAACGCCGACACGTCGGAGTACACGGGCATCGACAAGCCGGACCCGGCCAACCCGGAGAAGGAGGAGTACAACCCCTACCGCTACAACTCCAAGCGGTGGGACACCAACTCCGGCACGTACGACATGGGCTTCCGTGACTACGACCCGGGTCTGAACCGCTTCACCACCCGGGACATGTTCAACGGCGCCCTGGCCGACCTGGCCCTCGGCAGCGATCCGTTCACCGGGAACCGCTACGCCTTCACCGGCGGCAACCCGATCAGCAATGTGGAGATCGACGGGCACCTTGCGTTCGCGCTCCCCGCGCTCGGGCTCGCCGCCATCGCCTCCGCGGCGCTGACCGCCGTGGCGGTCGTGGCCGTGGCCGTGGTGGTCGCCTATGTGGCGGTCAAGGCGGTCGAGTACGTCTCCGAGAAGATCGACGAGGCGACGCAGGAGAACACCAAGGACGAGCCAGCGCCCGATCCGAAGCCGGTTCCGCGGCCGCGCCCGGTGCCGGACTCCACCGACGAGAGCAAGGGCAACTGCGGCGAGGGCTGGGTCCACTACCAGGACACGGACAGGGCCAACGGCAACCGCGCCACCGGTGTCGAGGCCTGCCTGACCCAGGAGTACCTGAACAGCAATTCGGGCACCCCGACCAGCTCCAGCGTGCTGCCACCCGGCTACCGGTGGGCACAGGAGTTCGCCGAGAGCAAGGGCCTGGTCGCGCAGACCAACATCAACAACTGCCATCTGCTCGGCAACAGGCTGAGCGGGTCCGGCACGGACGCGCGGAACCTGGCCACCTGCTCGCGCGGCGCCAACGCCAAGCAGCGGGGCTCCGGTCAGGGCGACGACCACATGTACAGCTACGAGAAGCAGGTGTACGACGCGGTCATGTCCGGCCAGCACGTGATGTACACGGTGACGCCCGTCTACGAGGGGAACAGGACCGTCGCCACCGGCTTCACCCTGACGGCGTACGGTGTGTACCCCGACGGCACGGTCGGGATCAATCTGAACACCTTCATCCCGAACACCCTGAAGACGGGGGACAACCTGGGTACGCAGTCCTCGGGCGGCTCACCCGTCCCGACAGGATCGACACCATGACCGGCCACCGACCCGCCACAGGAGAGCGACCGACACCATGGCGGCCCACGGAGAGGAGAACGGATGAGCACGGCAGCCGACGTGGACGCCCTGCTGCGGCTGATGCCGCCGCCGGAGGACGGCGGCAGGGCCGTCGACTGGGACCGGATGGCCGAGTCCTGGGGCCGGCCGTTCCCGCCTGACTACCGGCGGTTCATGGAGGTGTACGGAGCCGGGGTCGTCCAGGACTTCCTGGTCGTCCTCGCACCGCAGCCCAAGGCACCGCTGTCCGAGGCGGGCTGGGACGGGATGGTCGAGGAGACGGGGAACGCCGAGGACACCTGGGCGGACGCGTACAAGATCCCCGAACTGGAGGGCGCCTCCCCCCGGCTGATCGCCTGGGGGGCCGCCGCCAGCGCCGACCTGATGTGCTGGGACGCCTCCGGGGAGGATCCGGCCGCATGGCCGGTCCTGGTGTTCAACCGCGGCAAGATCCAGTTCAGCCGCTACGACTGCGGGATGGCGGAGTTCCTCACCCGGTTGCTGCGGGGCGATTTCCCCGAGTGCCCGCTGGGGGACGTCACCCTCTGGGAGCGGGGGGAGGCCGCCTTCAAGAAGCTGGGGTAGCCCGCCGCCCGTGAAAGGGCGCACGCGCCGCCCGTGAAAGGGTGAACGGAAGGCCCGGACCGATCGCGGTCCGGGCCTTCTGCCTGCTATGGGCTCAGCGGCCGGTCACGGGCCCGGTGCCGGGTCGCCTCACTGCCCGGCATCCGCATCATCCGGCGCAGCCGGCAACTCGCCGCTGCAGGTGCCGCGCCCGAACGCGCCCGAGGCGGTGGCGCTCTGCACCTGCCTGCCACGGACGGCGAGGGTGCAGTGGGCGTCGCCGCCCTGCTCGCCCAGGGTGACCTGGACGACGGGCTTCTCGCCCAGCGGCACGTCGACCGTTTTCCGCCACGGCAGGTCCACGTCGCGGACCACGACAGCCTTGTCCGCCGCGCCACGGTAGGAGAGGGAGGCGACGCCTGTCCCGGTCACCTCGTACGTCACGGAGGCCGTCGGTCCGGCCTCCTTGCCGGCCGGCTCGCCGTCGCCGGACCCCAGGACGACGTAGGTGCCGATCCCTGCGCCGACCAGCAGCAAGGCCGCGAGGACGAGCACGCCCCGCCGACGGGCCCGACCAGCGGGGGCCGCGGCCTGCGCGCCGGCCGCCTCCTCGGCCCCCGCGGGCTGCGCCGTTCCGTCCGCTGCGTCATCCGCCTCCAAGCGCTCCGGCCCCGCCGTACCCTCTGAGTCTCCACTCACGGACATGAGCGCCCTTCTCTCGGCTCGCTTCGCAAATGCGTTATACAGCAGTGGAGTTGACCCCCGCCAGGGCTGATCGCCGGTCTCGGCGGAGCGAGCGGGCGCCCCCGTGGCGAGGCGGTCCCTCACAGCCGGCCGGAGCCGCGCCGCCCGCTTGCGTCGGAGACCCCGATCGAGAGGGGTTGATCTACTCTGTGTGGACGGCTGGAGCCACGGACGGGGGAGTGCGGGCATGCTGGATCCGATCTCGGTGGGTGCCATCGGCGCGGTGCTCGGAGCCGTCGGGGCGGGCATGGCCAACGAGGCGGGCCGCTGGGCCTGGGAGTCCGCCGGGGGACTGGTCCGCCGTATCACCGGACGCGAGGTGCCCGCACCCACCACCCCCGGCCAACTCGAGGACGTCGCACGCCTGGTGCACGACCGCGTGCGGGACGATCCGCAACTGGCCCGTGCCTGGGCCGAGCTCGCGCGGGGCGTGCGCACCTCCGGCCCCGCCGCCGGCCCGGACCGCCCCTGCCTGCCCACCGCGCCGCGCTTCTTCACCGACCGCCGGCAGGCCCTGCGCCTCCTCGACAAGGAGGCCACCCGCGCCCACCGGGGCCGCCCCCGGCTGGCGCTCCTGTACGGCCCCGAAGGCATCGGCACCAGCACGCTCGCCGTCCACTGGGGCTGGCGGCAGGCCGCCCGCTTCCCCGACGGCCAGCTTTACGCCGATCTGCGCACCCTCGCCCCCGAGGCGGCCCCGGGCACCCTGCTGCGCGGCCTCGGCGTGCCCGACGAGGAGATACCCCCGGCCGCCGAGGACCGCGCCGGGCTGCTGCGCCGCTGCCTGACCGACCGACGGCTGCTGCTGGTGCTCGACCACGCCCGCTCGGCCGCGCAGGTGCGGCCGCTGCTGACCGCGGCACCGGGCGTGTTCACCGTCGTCGTCGCCCGGCAGCCGCTCACCGGCCTGGACGCGCTGCGCATCCCGGTCGGTCCGCTGGCGCGCCGGGACGCCGTGCGGCTGCTCACCGACCTGGCCGGCAAACCCGCGCTCGCCGCGGCCCGCGCCACGCTGCCCGCCGTCCTCGACCGCTGCGCCGGCTCGCCCTACGCCCTGCGCGCCGCCGCACCCCGCCTCACCGACCCGACGCCCGCGCACCCGGAGGCCCCCGACGTGCCCGACAGCGACCCGGTCCGCGCCGCCGCCGACGACTCCTACCACCGGCTCACCACCGGCGCGGCCCGCCTCTACCGGCTGGCCGGACTGCGCGACTGGCCCGCCCTGGACGCCGCTGCCGCCGCCCGCGCCGCCGACACCGACGAGTCCGAGGCCGCCGAGCACCTGGCGGAACTCACCGACGCGCTGCTCGTCGAGCGCACCGACACCGGCCGCCACCACTACCGGCCCGCCGTCCGCGCCCACGCCGAGCGCACGGCCGCCGCCACCGACGGCATCGCCACCTGCTCGGCGGCGGTCACCCGGGTCGTCGGCCACTACCGTGACCTGGCGGTCGGCGCGGCGCGCGCGGCGCTCCCGGAGAGCTGGCGAGTGCCCTCCGAGCCCTCGCCCGTGACCTTCCCGGACCGCGGCGCGGCCGTCGCCGCCCTCGCGGCCGAGGCCCCCAATCTGGTCCAAGCGGTGCACGCGGCGGAGGAGTTCGGTGACGCCGACACCGTCCTGCTGCTCAGCCGGGCCCTGTGGCCGCTCCAGCTCAAGGCCGGCCACCACGAGACCCTGCTGCCCGCCCTGCGCGCCGGGGCCCGCACCGCCGACACGCACGCCCCCGGCACCCGCACCGCCGGCGCGCTGCACGCCCAGCTCGCCCACACCCTCACCGAACTCCGCCGCTGGGACGAGGCGGAGGCGGAGGCACGCGCCGCCGCCCGCGACGAGCAGGCCGCCGGACACCCGCGCGGTCACGCCTCCGCGGTCGAGTCCCTCGGCCTGCTGCGGCTGCGCCAGTGGCGGTTCGAGGAGGCGTACGCCCGCTTCGAGGAGGCCGGCCGCATCCTCGACGCCGTCGGCCCCGGTGACGAGGGCGCCGCCGACCTGCCGCGCGCCCGCGCCCTGCTGGAACGACACCGCGGCCGGGCCCTGCGCGGCCTCGGACGCCGTACCGAGGCCGTGGCCCGGCTGGAGCACGCCCTCGGCTTCTTCCGCTCCGTCGGGGAGGCGTACAACACCGCCCGCACCCTCACCGACCTCGCCGAGACCCACCTCGACGGGGGCGCGCGGGACACCGCCCTGCCGCTGATCGACGAGGCGCTGGCGGCGCTCGGCCGGGAGAACGCCGTCTACCACGTGGCCCGGCTCCAAGTGCTGCGGGAACGCTGCGTCAGCCCGCCGGAGTGACCGTCACCGGGTGCGCCGCCGCGCCCGTCCGGACCGTCAGGCCGCGCTCGAACAGTTCGTCCGGCGCCTTGCCCGCCGCGAGCCACGCGTGCAGTGCCGACGCGTAGGCGGCCGGGTCGGCGCCCGCGCCGGGCCCGGCCGTCAGGCGCAGCAGCGCTCCGCCCCGGGGCCGGACGACGCACGTACCCGGCCCGGTGACGCGGGCGGCGAGCGCGCAGTGCGGGTGCCGGCCGAGCACCTCCGCCGTCCACTGCGCGGGCGGGCCGAGGCGCGGGTCGTCGGCGGCGCCGTCCCAGAACACCACGTCGGCGAGGGCTAGTCGGTCCGTCTCGCGGGTGTCCTCGTGGACCGCGATGTGCGCCTCTGCGCCCGCGTCCGGCGGCGGACACGGGCCCGCGTCCGCCGCGTACCGTGTGACCGCCACCTCGCCCGAGCCCAGCAGCCGGGTGATCACGGTCAGCGGCGCGGTCGTCGTACCGGGCTCGTACGGCGGCAGCGGCAGCGGTTCGAGCCGGGCGGGCGTGTCCGGTTCGGGCAACTCCAGGAAGCCGTAGAAGAGGCGCCGCAGCCGGGCCGCCGACTCGCCGGGTACGGAGCTGACGAACCGGGCGGGCGCGGACCCCGGCCGATGTCCGGCGAGCAGCGCCTCCACCTGCGGGCGCAGGGCACGCGCGGGGTCCAGCCGGGGTGCCGCGCGCACGAAGGAGTGGACCGGCGCGGCCGGGTCCAGGCCGGCCAGCGGAGCGGCGCCGAGCAGCACCGGCGTGCCCAGCGCGGCGGCGTAGTAGGTCACCGACCCGTGGTCGCCGAGCACGGCGTCGGCGGCGACCAGTGCCTGCCGCCAGCCGTCCAGGGGGTCGATCAGCGCCAGCCCCGAGCGGCGGGCCCGGTCCAGCCAGGCGCGGATCTGGCCGGGGCCGTGGCCGTGCCAGACGTTGGGGTGCAGGACGGTCGCGAGCCGGTACTCGTCGGCCGGGAACTCCGAGGCCAGACGGGGCAGTAGGGACGGCAGCACGTCATCGCCGCCGCCGTCGCCGAACAGCGACTCCGGGTTCCAGGTCGAACTGAGGACGACCAGCCGCCGGCCCCGGCCCACACCGAGGGCGCGGCGGTAGCGGTCGCGGTACGGGCGGGCCGCCAGCATGCGGTCCCAGCAGGGGTCCCCGGCCAGCACGGCCGTGGGCGCGGCGTCGGGGCAGACGGTGCGCAGCCGCTCGTACTGCTCGGGATGCGACAGCACCAGCGCGTCCGCGACCGGCCGCCCGTCCGGAGCGAGCAGCCACTCCGGCGACATCCCGAACACCGGCGCGGACTTCCGGCTTCCGGCGTCCGGCGTCCGGCGTCCGGCATCCGGCATCCGGCATCCGGCATCCGGCCTCGCCAGCCTCTTAGTGTATCCGACGCCATGCGAGAGTACGATCAACTTGCCCTGTACTGCCCGGAGTTGGCCACCGAAGCTCGCCGACACCGCCAACGAGACCGGAGTCGACAGGGCCTGTTCCCAGGGCAGCACGGGTACGCCCACCTCGCCCAGCAGCTCATCGAGCCCCGCCCGGAACGCCGACGACCCCGGGCACGTGGCGAGCACCTGGACCCTGAGGTCGTCGTGGAACAGCGGCAGGACGTCGAGGAGCCGGGTCGCGGCGGTGACGTTGTGGACGACGAGGAGCACCCTGCGGGTACGCCCCCGCGTCGCCCACCGCGCCGCGTCGTCGCCGACCGGCACCCGTATCCACCCGGCAGCCCCCGTCACGTCCCTCCGCCTCCCGGTCCCGTCGCGCGTGATCGGGCAACAATAGTCAACGCCGGTGGTGGTCCGCCGTCCTCAGTCCGCGGTGCGCTCCGCCGTCAGGCAGGCGATCACCATGTTCCCGGGCATCGCCCGGTAGCGCTCCCGCCGGGCGGGGTCGACCAGGTCGCGGCCGAACAGCGCGCCGAAGGTGTGCCGGTTGGAGACCCGGAAGAGGCAGAAGGCGCTGATCACCGCCTGCAGGTCGACCGCGTCGACGCCGGTCATCGGGTCCTCCTGCTGCGGGCGGGGTCGGTGCCGGTGATTGGAGAAGGCCGGTTCCGGTGTCGGCCCGCCCCTGCACACGCTGGACGCCGCCGACGGATTCACTGACGGCTGATGCTCCGGGTGACGCCCGCGGCGACGGTCGTGGCCAGGATCCAGCCCGTGATGATCAGCAGGTAGGACAGCGTCTGGTACCAGCCCTCGGGGGCGAAGGCGTTCTCCTGGCCGAAGGAGATCACCGGCAGCAGCAGGTCGAGCGTGTAGAACACCGGGTCGAAGTCCGGCGACTCGGCCGGTTTGAGCGGCGGCGGGTGGTGCAGGCCGTACGCGACGGAGCCGACCGCGAGCAACGACAGCAGCCAGGCGCCGGCCCGCAGCGGCCGGAACCCGTAGCCGACCACGGCGTCCTGGAGCAGGCCCCAGACCCGGCCGTACCAGGGCAGGGTGCGGTGGTGCCGGCGCTGCTTGGCGAGCTGGACCCGACGGGCCGCGCCGTCGTCCCCGAGCCTGCGGTAAGCGGCCGTCAACTGCTCGTAGGCGTAGGGCACGTAACCGTCGCCGTCCCGTTCCAGCATCGGCAGTCGTCGCTCGGCCGGCAGTTGCGGGGCGAGCGCCGTGAAGGTGAGGTCGCTGAGATACACCTCGTCCGGCAGCTTCTCCGGGTCGAGGGTGAGCATGTCGATCTGGGAGCGGCGCAGATTGAGGGCGCCCTCGATCCGTTCGCCGCGCCGCAGCCACAGCTCCCCGATGACACAGCTGCTGGCCCGCAGCGCCGTCCCGCCCGGGTGGGACAGCCGGGCGTGCAGCAGGTCCAGGGTGCCGGGTATGCGGGCACCCCGGAAATCGAGCCGGCCGCGGGCGCGCAGGCACGCTGCAGCCACGCCCGAGCCCACGACGAGGTTCTGCGCGTCCAGGGCGGAGCCGTCGCCCCCGTCCAGCTCGGCATCCTTGAGGTTGAGCGCTCCGGCGACGGCGGCCCCGGTAAGCCGGACGTGTCCGCGTGCGCGCAGCCCCGGCGCCCACAGGTCGGCGCCGATGGCGGCCTGGTTCAGCTGGAGCACCGGCCCCTCGGCGTTCGGCGCGTGGATCTCGGCACTCTCCAGGTACAGGCTTCCGGTGACCTCCGCCCCGCCGAGCCGCACCATGCCGCTGAACCGGGTGCGGGTCAGCCGCAGCACGCCGTCCACCCGGACCGCGTGCGAGATCAGCCCGGGCAGGACGGACTCGCTCAGGTTCACCTCGCGCAGCCGCCCGGCGTACAGCCTCGGCGCCTCGTCGAAGTGGCA
Organism: Streptomyces hamibioticus; assembly: GCF_047946815.1. Lineage (NCBI taxonomy): Bacteria > Bacillati > Actinomycetota > Actinomycetes > Kitasatosporales > Streptomycetaceae > Streptomyces > Streptomyces hamibioticus. The sequence goes on along the minus strand of NZ_JBKKQY010000001.1, from coordinate 1,174,097 downwards.
GTGCCGCAGCCGAACAGGGTGGTCGACGGTCGCGTACTGCAACTCCAGCGCGCCGGTGATCCGCGCGCCCGCCACCTTGAGCGAGGCGGTCTCACCGTCGCGCTGCGGGCCCGCCAGGAGCAGCCTCCGCAGCACGGCGGCGCGCACCGTCCGCTCCGGTCCCCATGCCCGGCCGGCGGCGGCGTCCTCCTCGTCCGTGGACCGGAAGTCCACGGCCTCCCCGGTGGCGAACGCCCGCCAGACGCGCGCCTCGGCCGGTGTCAGGTCGTTGATCTCCATCGCGGGGACTCTGACCCGAACCGGCCGGTGACGTCAACGTGTTACTTCTTCTTACTTCTTCGCCGCCTCGACCGCGTGGCCGCCGAACTGGTTGCGCAGCGCGGCGATCATCTTCATCTGCGGCGAGTCCCCCTGGCGGGAGGAGAACCGGGCGAACAGCGACGCGGTGATCGCCGGCAGCGGCACCGCGTTGTCGATGGCCGCCTCCACCGTCCACCGGCCCTCGCCGGAGTCCTCGGCGTAGCCGCGCAGCTTGTCCAGGTGCTGGTCCTCGTCGAGGGCGTTCACCGCGAGGTCCAGCAGCCAGGAGCGGATGACCGTGCCCTCCTGCCAGGAGCGGAAGACCTCCCGGACGTTGTCCACGGAGTCGACCTTCTCCAGCAGCTCCCAGCCCTCGGCGTAGGCCTGCATCAGCGCGTACTCGATACCGTTGTGGACCATCTTCGCGAAGTGGCCGGCGCCGACCTTGCCCGCGTGGACGTAGCCGTAGGGGCCTTCCGGCTTGAGGGCGTCGAAGATCGGCCGCAGGCGGTCGACGTGTTCCTTGTCGCCGCCGACCATCAGCGCGTAGCCGTTCTTCAGGCCCCACACCCCGCCCGAGACGCCCGCGTCCACGAAGCCGATGCCGCGCCTGCCGAGTTCCTCGGCGTGCTTCTCGTCGTCCGTCCAGCGGGAGTTGCCGCCGTCGACGACGGTGTCGCCGGGCTTGAGGATGCCCCCCAGCTGGTCGATGACGTTCTGGGTGACGGCGCCGGCCGGGACCATGACCCAGACCGCGCGCGGCGCGGCCAGCCGGTCGGCGAGTTCCACCAGGTTGTCGACGTCGGAGAGCTCGGGGTCGGTGTCGTACCCGACGACCTCGTGGCCGGCGTTGCGCAGGCGCTCGCGCATGTTGCCGCCCATCTTGCCGAGACCAACAAGACCGATCTGCATGTCAGTGCACTTCCTTCAGTTCGCGGTAGGCGGCCACCAGGGCGGCCGTGGACGGGTCGAGACCGGGCACCTCGGCGCCCTCGGTCAGTGCGGGTTCGACGCGCTTGGCGAGAACCTTGCCGAGTTCGACGCCCCACTGGTCGAAGGAGTCGATGTGCCAGATCGCGCCCTGGACGAACACCTTGTGCTCGTACAGCGCGACCAGCTGGCCCAGGACCGACGGGGTCAGCTCGGTCGCCAGAACGGTCGTGGTGGGGTGGTCGCCCGGGAACGTGCGGTGCGGGACCTGCTCCTCGGGCACGCCCTCGGCCCGGACCTCGTCGGCGGTCTTGCCGAAGGCGAGCGCTTGGGTCTGGGCGAAGAAGTTGGCCATCAGCAGGTCGTGCTGGGCCTTCAGTTCCTCGCTCAGCCCGGCGACCGGCCGGGCGAAGCCGATGAAGTCGGCCGGGACCAGCTTGGTGCCCTGGTGGAGCAGCTGGTAGTAGGCGTGCTGCCCGTTGGTGCCGGGCGTGCCCCACACCACCGGACCGGTCTGCCACCGCACCGGGCGCCCGTCGCGGTCCACGGACTTGCCGTTGGACTCCATGTCCAGCTGCTGGAGGTACGCCGGGAACTTCGACAGGTAGTGCGAGTACGGCAGCACCGCGTGCGACTGGGCACCGAGGAAGTTGCCGTACCAGATGCCCAGCAGGCCCAGGATCAGCGGGGCGTTGGCCTCCGGGTCGGCGTTGCGGAAGTGCTCGTCGACGATGCGGAAGCCGTCGAGCATCTCCCGGAAGCGGTCCGGACCGATGGCGATCATCAACGACAGGCCGATCGCCGAGTCGTAGGAGTACCGGCCGCCGACCCAGTCCCAGAACTCGAACATGTTGTCGGCGTCGATGCCGAACTCCGTGACCTTCTCGGCGTTCGTGGACAGGGCCACGAAGTGCTCGGCGACCGCCTTCTCGTCGCCTCCCACCCCGGCCAGCAGCCAGGAGCGGGCCGAGGTGGCGTTGGTGATCGTCTCGATCGTGGTGAAGGTCTTGGACGCGACGATGAACAGGGTCTCCGCCGGGTCCAGGTCCCGCAGCGCCTCGTGCAGATCGGCGCCGTCCACGTTGGAGACGAAGCGGAAGGTCAGCTCCCGTGCCGTGTAGGCGCGCAGCGCCTCGTACGCCATGGCCGGGCCGAGGTCGGAGCCGCCGATGCCGATGTTGACGACGTTGCGGATGCGCTTGCCGGTGTGGCCGGTCCACTCGCCGGAGCGGACCCGCTCGGCGAAGTCCGCCATCTGGTCGAGCACGGCATGGACCTTGGGCACCACGTTCTCGCCGTCGACCTCGATCACCGCGTCCCGCGGGGCGCGCAGCGCGGTGTGCAGCACCGCGCGGTCCTCGGTGACGTTGATCCGCTCGCCGCGGAACATGGCGTCGCGCAGCTCGAACACGCCGGTGGCGGCGGCCAGTTCCTGGAGCAGGGCCAGAGTGTCGTCGGTGACCAGGTTCTTGGCGTAGTCGATGCGCAGATCGCCGACGCGGACCACGTACCGCTCCGCGCGGGAGGGGTCGGCGGCGAACAGCTCACGCAGGCCGGGGCGGGGCAGCGCCTCCTGCCGGTGGTCCTCCAGTGCGGTCCACTGGGGGCGCCGGGTCAGCTCGGGGGAGTCAGGCATGGACCGGGGTCTCCTTCGTGCCCTCGCCGCGCAGGGCGATGGCGTACATCTCGTCCGCGTCGAGGCGCCGCAGCTCCTCGGCGATGAGTTCGGAGGTGGAGCGCACCTTGAGCGCCAGGGTGCGCGAGGGCTGGTTCGGCAGGGTCATGGTGGCCATCGGCCCCTCGGGCCGGTCGATGACGATCTCGCCGTCCGCGGTGCCGAGCCGGACGCCGGTGACGACCGGGCCGTCGGTGACCACCCGGTCGACCGGGACGCCGAGGCGGGCCTGAAGCCAGCGCGCCAGCAGCTCGGCGGCCGGGTTCTCGGCCTCCGCCTCCACGGCCGCCGACGTCACCCGGGCCCGGGCCTGGTCCAGGGCCGCCGCCAGCATCGAGCGCCACGGAGTCAGCCGGGTCCAGGCCAGGTCGGTGTCGCCGGGCGCGTAGGTGCGGACCCGGGCCTGGAGGGTCGCGAGCGGGTTCTCGACGGCGTACAGGTCGGTGATCCGGCGCTGGGCCAGGGCGCCGAGGGGGTCCTTGGCGGGATTGTCGGGCGCGTCCACCGGCCACCACACGACGACCGGCGCGTCCGGCAGCAGCAGCGGTAGGACGACGGAGTCGGCGTGCTCGATGACCTCGCCGTACATGCGCAGCACGACCGTCTCGCCGGTGCCGGCCTCGGAGCCGACCCGGATCTCGGCGTCCAGGTGGGACTTGGTGCGTTCGCGGGGGTTGCGGGGGTGCCGCTTGATGACGACCAGGGTGCGCGACGGGTGCTCGTGCGAGGCCTCCTCGGCCGCCCTGGTCGCGTCGTAGGCGTTCTCCTCGTCCGTGACGACCACGATCGTCAGGACCATGCCGACGGCGGGGGTCCCGATGGCCCGGCGGCCCTGCACCAGCGCCTTGTTGATCTTGCTTGCCGTGGTGTCGGTCAGGTCGATCCTCATGGCCTGCGCCAGCTCCGTCCGTCTCGTGCGAGCATCTCGTCCGCTTCCCCAGGGCCCCAGCTGCCCGCGGCGTACTGCGCGGGCCTGCCGTGCGTGGCCCAGTACTCCTCGACCGGGTCGAGGATCCTCCAGGACTCTTCCACCTCCTGGTGACGGGGGAACAGGTTGGCGTCCCCCAGCAGGACGTCGAGGATGAGGCGCTCGTACGCCTCCGGGCTGGACTCGGTGAACGACTCGCCGTAGGCGAAGTCCATCGACACGTCCCGGATCTCCATCGAGGTCCCCGGCACCTTGGAGCCGAACCGCACCGTCATGCCCTCGTCCGGCTGGACGCGGATCACGATGGCGTTCTCGCCCAGCTCCTCGGTGGCCGTGGTGTCGAAGGGGGAGTGCGGGGCCCGCTGGAAGACGACCGCGATCTCCGTCACCCGGCGGCCCAGCCGCTTGCCGGTGCGCAGGTAGAAGGGGACGCCCGCCCATCGGCGGTTGTCGATCGCCAGCTTGAGCGCCGCGTAGGTGTCGGTGGTGGAGGCCGGGTCGATGCCCTCCTCCTCCAGATAGCCGCGCACCTTCGTGCCGCCCTGCCAGGCCGCCGCGTACTGCCCGCGCACGGTGTGCCGGCCCAGATCGTCCGGCAGCCGCACCGCCCGGAACACCTTGAGCTTCTCGGTGAGCAGCGACGCGGCGTCGAACGCGGCCGGCTCCTCCATGGCGGTCAGCGCCAGGAGCTGGAGCAGGTGGTTCTGGATGACGTCCCGGGCGGCGCCGATGCCGTCGTAGTAGCCGGCCCGGCCGCCGATGCCGATGTCCTCGGCCATGGTGATCTGCACGTGGTCGACGTACGACCGGTTCCAGATCGGCTCGAACATCTGGTTGGCGAAGCGCAGCGCCAGGATGTTCTGGACGGTTTCCTTGCCCAGGTAGTGGTCGATGCGGAAGACCTGGTCCGGCTCGAACACCTCGTGCACGATCGCGTTCAGCTCGCAGGCGCTCGCCAGGTCGCGGCCGAACGGCTTTTCGATGACGGCGCGCCGCCAGGCACCCTCCGGGGCGTCCGCCAGTCCGTGCTTCTTCAGCTGCTGGACGACCTTCGGGAAGAACTTCGGCGGTACGGAGAGATAGAAGGCGTAGTTGCCGCTGGTGCCGCGGGCGGCGTCCAGCTCCTGGACGGCCTCGCGAAGCTGCTTGAAGGCGGTGTCGTCGTCGAAGTCGCCGGGGATGAACCGCATGCCCTCGGTGAGCTGCTGCCAGACCTCCTCGCGGAACGGCGTCCGCGCGTGCTCCTTGACGGCCTCGTGCACGACCTGGGCGAAGTCCTGGTTCTCCCAGTCCCGGCGGGCGAAGCCCACCAGCGAGAAGCCGGGCGGCAGCAGGCCGCGGTTGGCCAGGTCGTACACGGCCGGCATCAGCTTCCGGCGGGACAGGTCGCCCGTGACGCCGAAGATGACCAGGCCGGACGGCCCCGCGATGCGCGGCAGCCGCCGGTCGCGGGGGTCGCGCAGGGGGTTGCTCCAGTCGGGTGCCGGGACGACGGCGGAGGCCGCGTCGTCCGCGGGCTCCCCGGCGCCACGGTCCGCGCCCGTGCGCTCGTCGTCCGCGCGCTCGTCACCCGCGTGCTCGTCGTCCGCGCGGGCGTCACGCGCGTGCTCGTCGTCCGTGCGGCCCTCGCCCGCGCGGTCGCCACCCGTGCGCTCGTCGGCCGCCCGGGGCCGGCCGGCGTCCACCGCCCCCGAGGCCTCCCGTGCGGTCCTGGTCTCCTTGGCCTCCTTGCTCTGCTTGGTCTCCTCGGTCCCGCCGCTCGTCGGGTCGGGAAGGTCCTCGCTCATTCCCCGTCAACTCCCTTGCTGTCGAGGGACTTCGTCACGGCGTCGAGCAGGTCCTGCCAGGCCGCCTCGAACTTGGCCACGCCCTCCTGCTCCAGCTGCTGCACCACCTCGTCGTACGGGACGCCGAGCCGCTCCACGGCCGCGAGGTCGGCCCTGGCCTGGGCGTAACCGCCGGTGATCGTGTCGCCCTGGACGTCACCGTGATCGGCGGCGGCCTCCAGGGTGGCCTCCGGCATCGTGTTCACGGTGCCGGGAGCGACCAGCTCCTCCACATACAGGGTGTCCCGATATGCCGGGTCCTTCACACCGGTGGACGCCCACAGGGGGCGCTGCTTGTTCGCACGGGCCGCGGCCAGGGCGGTCCACCGCCCGCTGGAGAAGACCTCCTCGTACGCCGCGTACGCCAGGCGCGCGTTGGCCAGTGCCGCCTTCCCCTTCAGCGCCACGGCCTCGTCCGTGCCCAGCAGCGCCAGCCGCTTGTCGACCTGGCTGTCCACGCGGGAGACGAAGAAGGAGGCCACCGAGTGGATCCCGGCGAGGCCGTGCCCGGCCGCCTGCGCGTTCTCCAGGCCGGCGAGGTAGGCGTCCATGACCTCGCGGTAGCGCTCCAGGGAGAAGATCAGCGTGACGTTGACGCTGATGCCGGCGCCGATGACCTCGGTGATCGCCGGAAGACCGGCCTTCGTCGCCGGTATTTTGATCATCACGTTCGGGCGGTCGACCAGCCAGGCCAGCTGCCGGGCCTCGGCGACGGTGGCCCGCGTGTCGTGCGCGAGGCGGGGGTCGACCTCGATGGAGACCCGGCCGTCCCGGCCGCCCGTCGCCTCGTACACCGGCCGCAGGACGTCCGCGGCGGCCCGCACGTCGGCGGTGGTCATCATGCGCACCGCCTCCTCCACGGTCACGCCCCGCACCGCGAGGTCGGCGAGCTGCTCCTCGTAGCCCGCGCCGGAGCCGATGGCGGCCTGGAAGATGGACGGGTTGGTGGTCACGCCGACCACATGCCTGGTGGCGATCAGCTCCGCGAGGTTGCCGGACTCGATCCGGGTACGGGACAGGTCGTCCAGCCAGACGGAGACGCCCTCGCCGGACAGGCGCTTCAGGGCCGCCGCGGTCACGGGTGCTTCGGTCACGGTGCTCATCTGCTTTCTCAGTGGTTTCTCGCGCGCGGATCAACCGCGGGCGGCGGCCAGGGACTCCTGGGCCGCGGCGGCGACGTTCTCGGGGGTGAAGCCGTACTCGGCGAACAGGGTGGCGGCGTCGGCGGAGGCGCCGAAGTGCTCCAGGGACACGATGCGGCCCGCGTCGCCCACGAAGCGGTACCAGGTCAGGCCCACCCCGGCCTCGACGGCCACCCGGGCCCGCACGGACGGTGGCAGCACCCTCTCGCGGTACTCGCGCGGCTGCTCCTCGAACCACTCCACGCACGGCATCGACACCACCCGGGTGGCGATCCCCTCGGCCTGGAGCAGCTCGCGCGCGGCCACGGCGAGCCGCACTTCGGAGCCGGTGGCGATGAGTACGACGTCCGGGGCGCCGGTGGAGGCCTCGCGCAGGACGTAGCCGCCGCGGGCCGCGTCCGGGTCGGGCTCGTAGGTGGGCACGCCCTGGCGGGTCAGGGCCAGTCCGTGCGGGGCGGGCTCGGCCGAGCCGCGGCGCAGGATCTCGCGCCAGGCGATCGCGGTCTCGTTGGCGTCGGCCGGGCGGACGACGTTCAGGCCCGGGATGGCGCGCAGCGAGGCCAGGTGGTCGACCGGCTGGTGGGTGGGGCCGTCCTCGCCCAGACCGATGGAGTCGTGGGTCCAGACGTAGGTGACCGGCAGCTGCATCAGGGCGGACATGCGGACGGCGTTGCGCATGTAGTCGGAGAAGACCAGGAAGGTGCCGCCGTAGATGCGGGTGTTGCCGTGCAGCGCGATGCCGTTCATCGTCGCGGCCATGGCGAACTCGCGGATGCCGAAGTGGACGGTCCGGCCGTACGGGCCGGCTTCCGGCAGCGGGCTGTCCGCCGGGAGGAAGGAGCTGGTCTTGTCGATCGTGGTGTTGTTCGAGCCGGCCAGGTCGGCGGAGCCGCCCCACAGCTCGGGCAGCACCGGGCCGAGCGCCTGGAGGACCTTGCCGGAGGCGGCGCGGGTCGCGACCGCCCGGCCCGCCTCGAAGACCGGGATCCGCTCCTCCCAGCCCTCGGGCAGCCGGCCCGCGACCACGCGGTCGAACAGCTCGGCGCGGTCCGGCCGGTCGCCCCGCCACCGGGCGATCCGCTTGTCCCAGGCGGCGTGCGCCTCGGCGCCCCGGTCCAGGGCCGCGCGGGTGTGGGCGAGGACGTCGTCGGCGACTTGGAAGTCCTCGGCCGGGTCGAAGCCGAGGACGCGCTTGGTGGCGGCGATCTCGTCGGCGCCGAGGGCGGAGCCGTGCGCGGCCTCGGTGTTCTGCGCGTTGGGGGCGGGCCAGGCGATGATCGTGCGCATGGCGATGATGGAGGGCCGCTCGGTCTCGGCCCGCGCCGCCCTCAGCGCCGCGTACAGCGCGTGCACGTCGATGTCGCCGTTCCCGGCCGGCTCGACCCGCTGCACCTGCCAGCCGTAGGCCTCGTACCGCCGCAGCACGTCCTCGGAGAACGCGGTGGCGGTGTCGCCCTCGATGGAGATGTGGTTGTCGTCGTAGAGGAAGACCAGGTTGCCCAGCTTCTGATGGCCGGCCAGCGAGGACGCCTCGGCGGAGACACCCTCCTGGAGGTCGCCGTCGGAGACGATCGCCCAGACGGTGTGGTCGAAGGGGGAGGCGCCGGCCGGGGCGTCCGGGTCGAACAGGCCGCGCTCGTAGCGGGCGGCCATTGCCATGCCGACCGCGTTGGCGGCGCCCTGGCCGAGCGGACCGGTGGTGGTCTCCACGCCCGCGGTGTGTCCGTACTCGGGGTGGCCGGGCGTCCTGGAGCCGAGCCTGCGGAACGCCTTCAGGTCCTCCAGACCCAGCTCGTACCCGGCCAGGTACAGCTGCGTGTAGAGGGTCAGCGAGGTGTGACCGGGGGACAGGACGAAGCGGTCACGGCCGGCCCACTCCGGATCCGCCGGGTCATGCCGCATCAGCTTCTGAAAGATCGTGTACGCGGCGGGGGCCAGGCTCATCGCGGTGCCCGGGTGGCCGTTCCCGACCTTCTGTACGGCATCGGCCGCCAACAGGCGGGCGGTGTCGACGGCACGCCGGTCGAGTTCGGTCCATTCGAGGCGGTCCTCGCGGTCCGGTGTCTGCGTGCTCATCTTCAAGAATCCTCGACAAAGGCGAAGTGGGTGGGGCTGATGCGTTCAAACTTAAAAGTCAGACTTTTGAGAGTGAAGGTCTGGATGTGCCAGCCTGTGGTGAATCTGGGACACGCCCCGGCGGCCCGCCGCGCACCTGAGCCGACGCGTGCGCGACTGAGAAGGCACGAGAAGGACATGACGGACGAACACAGCGAAGACGGCGCCGGGCGCGGAGACGGCGACGCGGGCGAAGCCGGAGACGCGGGCGGAGGCTCCGCTCCCGCGGGTGGTGAGGCGCCCGGCGCCGGTGAGGCACCCGGCGTCGGTGAGGCGCCCGGCGACGGCGACGGTGACGGTCCGGGCGGCGGCGACGCGATCAGAACCTTCCCCTTCCCGGTCGACCTCAGCGTCCTCGGCGTCGGCATGCAGGTCGGCCCCATGGGCACCGGCCGCACGTGGCACACCGAGGCTCCGCCGCACCGGGTGCACCGCATCGACTTCCACATCGTGATGCTGTTCTCCGGCGGACCGGTCCGCCACATGATCGACTTCACCGAGTACGAGGCGGCCCCCGGCGACCTGCTGTGGATCCGCCCCGGGCAGGTCCACCGCTTCGCGCCGCACGGCGAGTACCGCGGAACCGTGCTGACCATGCAACCCGGCTTCCTGCCCCGCGCCACCGTCGAGGCCGCCGGCCTGTACCGGTACGACCTGCCGCCCCTGCTCCACCCCGGACCGGCCCAGCGCGCCGCCCTGGAAGCCGCGCTCGAACAACTCCGGCGCGAGTACGAGGACGAGACGACCCTGCCGCTCAGTCTGCACACCGCCGTGCTGCGCCACTCGCTCTCCGCGTTCCTGCTGCGGCTGGCCCATCTGGCCGCCGACTCCGCCAAGGCGACGCGGTCCGGACCGGCGGACACGGCCTTCACCCGCTTCCGCGACGCCGTCGAACGGGACTTCGCCACCAGCCACAGCGTCAGCGCCTACGCCGACGCGCTGGGTTACTCCCGTCGCACCCTCGTCCGCGCGGTGCGCGCCGCCACCGGCCAGACCCCCAAGGCGTTCATCGACCACCGCGTCGTCCTGGAGGCCAAGCGCCTCCTCGCCCACACCGACCTGCCCATCGGCCGCGTCGGCGCGGCCGTCGGCTTCCCGGACGCGGCGAACTTCTCCAAGTTCTTCCACCAGCACACGGAGACGACCCCGGCGGCCTTCCGGGCGGAGCTGCGCTGAGCAGCGCATGCGGAAGGGGCCGCACGCACGCGTGCGGCCCCTTCGCCTCCTGCGGGGGTTGTCCTTCCGGTTCCGTACGGGGTCAGCGCCCGAAGGAGAACCAGTTGACGTTCACGAAGTCCGCCGGCTGGCCGCTGGTGAACGTCAGGTAGACGTCGTGCGTGCCCGTCACGGCGGAGACGTTCGTCGGTATCGTCCGCCACGACTGCCAGCCGCCGGTGCTGCCGACGGCGAAGCTGCCGATCGGCGCGCTGGTACGGCTGTCCAGCCGCACCTCCACCAGCCCGCTCACCCCGGGCGGGGCACCGCTGGCCACACGCGCGGAGAACTGCCGCGCCGCCGCGGGACCGAAGTCGACGCCCTTGTAGACGGCCCAGTCCCCATTGGCGAGGAAGCCGATGTTCTGGCCGCCGCCGGAGTCGAGGGTGGTCTCGGTGCCGACGCCCGACTGGCCGTCGTAGGACTCCGCCTGGATGGTGCCGTACGCGTCGCGGCCGCCGTCGCCCGGCGGGGGCGTGGTACCGCTCCCATCGGCCGACAGGACCTGGACGTAGTCGACGACCATGGGGTGCCCGGGCTGGGTGCCGGCGTCCGGCCCGCCGCCGAAGGCGTCCGGGAAGCCGCCGCCCATGGCCACGTTGAGGATGATGTAGAAGCCGTGGTCGGTGGCGTTCGCCCACGTCGTCGCGTCGACCTGGTTCTCGCGCACCGTGTGGAAGTTGTTGCCGTCGAGGTAGAAGCGGATCTCCTCGACGCTGCCGGAGCGGTCCCACTCCAGCCGGTAGGTGTGGAAGCCCGCCTGGCAGGTGGTGCCGGGGCAGGCCGTGCTGCCGCCGATGCCGCTGTTCTCGTTGCACGGGCCACCCGGCGAGGTGCCGCAGTGCATCGTGGCCCACACGGTGTTCAGGCCCTGGGTGTTCTCCAGGATGTCCAGCTCGCCGACGGCGGGCCAGTTCCAGTAGTTGCCCCGGTAGGGCGCGCCGAGCATCCAGAACGCCGGCCAGTAGCCCTTGGCCGCGGCCCCCGTGACGTTCGGGACCTGGATACGGGCCTCCACGCGCAGCTTGCCGCCGGCCGGGGGCTGGAAGTCGGTGCGGTTGGTCTCGATGCGGCCCGAGGTCCAGTTGCCGGCGGCGTCACGGCGCGGGGTGATGCGCAGGTTGCCGCTGCCGTCCAGGGAGACGTTGTCCGTGCTGGACGTCATCGTCTCGATCTCGCCGGTGCCCCAGTTGGCGGGGCCGCCCGGGTACGAGGTGCCGGTGGCGTACTGCCAACGGGTGGTGTTCACACCGGAGCCCGCGGGGCCGTCGAAGTCGTCGACGAAGACCTGGGTCCAGCCGGACGGGGGCGGGGGAGCGGCGGCGGCCGCCGTCGGGCCGGTGACGGCGGTGGCGGTCACGGCGAGGCCGAGCACGCCGACGACGGCGACGAGCGTCCGGCGCAGCGGCCGCCGTCTGCGGGGGGTGCCGGAAGGTTCTCTCATGTGGGGGTCCCTCTCGGGTGCGAGTGCGGGAGTGGGGAGCACGGGCGCCCCGAGGCACGCTCGGGGATTGAGAGCGCTCTCAGAGTGCGCCCAATGTGCTCTCCGGTCCTGCGGCCGTCAAGAGGTGAAACCGAGAAAGGCCTTGCGGAGTCGGTGAGTTCACCGGATGAAGAACGGACGGAGCGGTGGCAAAGGGACGGAGCGGGAGTGGGAGGGGCGGGGAGAGGGCGGGAGGGGGCGGGAGGGGGCGAGAAGAGGAAGGGGCCGGCCGCGCCTACAGCGCGCTGCCCGCCGTCCACTCCGTCCACGACAGGTTCCAGCCGTTCAACCCGTTGGCCGGGTCCACGGTCCGCTCGCCGGAGTTCTTCACGATCACCACGTCGCCGAGCCGGGAGCCCGTGTAGAACTCGTGCCCCGCGGTGGCGTCGTCGTCCGGGTCCTTGGCGTCGTGCAGTCCGATGCAGCCGTGCGTGGTGTTGTCGTGCCCGAACACCTTGGCCTCGGTCCAGTAGTTGCCGTGGAGGAAGGTCCCCGAGGTGGTCAGGCGCTGGGCGTGCGGGACGTCCGGGATGTCGTACTCGTGGCCGAGCCCGACCGTCGAGGACGCCATGCGGGTCTGCTTCAGCCGCTCGCTGATCACCATGATGCCGGACCAGGTGGTGTGGTCGGCGTTGCCGCCGGTGACGGGGTAGGCGGCGATCTTCCTGCCGTCCCGCACGACGGTCATCCGCTTCTTCGCCAGGTCGACCGTGCTGATCTGCGAACGGCCGATACGGAAGGCGAGGGTCTCGTTCCGGACGCCGTGGAGGCCCTCGGCGGCCCGCACGTCCTTCAGTCCCAGCCGGACTGTGACCGTCGTGCCGGGAGCCCAGTACTTCTTCGGGCGGAAGTCGAGCCGGGTGCCGCCGAACCAGTGGCCAGCCACCTCGACGTCCGGGTCGGCGGTGACCGTGATCGCCCGCTCGACCGCGGCCCGGTCCGTGACGGCGTGCGAGAAGGTGATCGACACCGGCGCAGCCGCGGCTGCCGACGCCGTACACGGCATCCGCCTCGGGGGTGACGCGGGCCGTGAGCGACCGCCGCCGGCCGGCGGCGGTCGAGCCGTCCGCGGCCTGTGCCGGTGTTCCCGCACCTGCGGTCAGCGCCGCGGCCACCGGGAGGGCGCCGAGCGCGGTGAGCACCCCGCGGCGGGACCAGCCCGCCGACTGCGGCTCGGGCCGGTCGGGTATCGGGGGCTGGAGGGTGCTCACGGCATGCGGCCTTTCTGCGGCGGGGTCGGCGGGGTCGGCGGGATGTGTGCAGTCTGCACCATATATCTGGGTTGGCCCTGTGCATGCCGGTCGGCGGCCTGTGAGCACTGTGAGAAATGCGGCAAAACGCCGAGTCTCCCGGACCCGGCCGCCCGCCCCTCACCGACGGTGGCGCACCGGCTGCTCTCTGGAGAGGGCCGGTGAGGGCTGGGTGTCCGTGAAGGCCGGGGACCGGCCGGGCGGCGACGGCCCGGCGGGGGGCGTGCCATGATCGGCACCGGTGGGACGACGGCCGGCGGTAGGGAGCGGGCGTGAGACTGACGATTCTGGGCGGCGGCGGATTCCGGGTGCCGCTCGTGTACGGCGCGCTGCTGGCGGACCGCGCCGAGGGACGCGTACGGCAGGTCGTCCTGCACGACCTGGACCCCGGGCGGCTGACGGCCGTGACCCGCGTGCTCGCCGAACAGGCGGCCGGTGTGCCCGACGCGCCCGAGGTCACCGCCACGACCGACCTGGACGAGGCGCTGCGCGGCGCCGACTTCGTCTTCTCCGCGATCCGGGTCGGCGGGCTGCAGGGACGCGCCGACGACGAGCGCGTGGCGCTCGCCGAGGGCGTCCTCGGACAGGAGACGGTCGGCGCGGGCGGCATCGCCTACGGCCTGCGGACCGTCCCCGTCGCCGTCGACATCGCCCGCCGCGTGGCCCGGCTGGCCCCCGACGCCTGGGTCATCAACTTCACCAACCCGGCCGGCCTGGTCACCGAGGCCATGTCCCGCCACCTCGGCGACCGGGTCATCGGCATCTGCGACTCGCCGGCCGGCCTCGGCCGCCGCATCGCCCGCGTGCTCGGCGCCGACCCGGCCCGGGCGTGGATCGACTACGTCGGCCTGAACCACCTGGGCTGGGTGCGCGGCCTGCGGGTGAACGGCCGCGACGAACTCCCGCGCCTGCTCGCCGATCAGGCCCTGCTCGGCTCCTTCGAGGAGGGCAGGCTGTTCGGCGCCGAATGGCTCCGGTCCCTCGGCGCGATTCCCAACGAATACCTGCACTACTACTACTTCAACCGGGAAACCGTACAGGCCTACCAGGAGGCCCGCCGGACCAGGGGCGCCTTCCTGCGCGACCAGCAGTCCGCCTTCTACGAGCGGGCCCGCGACCCCGAGGTGCCGGCCCTGGAGCTGTGGAACCGCACCCGCGCCGAGCGCGAGGCCACCTACATGGCGGAGAACCGGGAGGCGGCGGGCGCCGGTGAGCGCGAGGCCGAGGACCTGTCCGGCGGCTACGAGAAGGTGGCGCTGGCGCTGATGCGGGCCGTCGCCCGGAACGAACGCACGACCCTGATCCTCAACGTCCGCAACCGCGGCACCCTGTCGGTGCTCGACGCCGATGCCGTCGTCGAGGTCCCGTGCCTGGTCGACGCGACCGGCGCCCACCCGGTGGCCGTGGACCCGCTGCCCGGCCACGCCACCGGGCTGGTCTGCGCGGTCAAGGCCGTCGAACGGGAGGTGCTCGCGGCGGCCGGAACGGGCTCGCGGGCCGCGGCGGTCAAGGCCTTCGCGCTGCACCCGCTCGTCGACTCGGTGACCGCGGCCCGGCGGCTCGTCGACGGCTACACCGCCGTCCACCCCGGGCTGGCGTATCTCGGATAGCCGCGTCGCCCCGGCGGTGATGTCCGGGACAGGAGGCCGGTGACGCCCGGATGCGGCCACCGGGCGTTCGCGGGCCGCGCTGCCGTCGATGCCCCGCGGGCCGCGCCGCCGCGACCACCGCCCGCCCGCGGACGCCGTGCCCCTGTCGGGGTTCGGCGGGCCGGGTCGCCCGCGCACACCGTGCCCCCGTTGACGTTCCGCGCGCCGGGTCGCCCGCGGCTCGCAGCCGGTACCGGCCCGGGGCCGGCAGCCGGTGTCGCTCCGGGGCTGGCAGCCGGTGCCGCCCCGGACCGGGGACTCGCCGGGGACTTCAGGCCCGGGCGGCCGGGTCCGTACGGGCCGGAGCGCCCACGGGCCCGGCGGCGGGCGCGACGAGGGGCTCCGCCGGACGCGGTGCGACCGGCACGGCCGTGCTGTCCGGGCCGGAAGCCGGAGCCGGAGCCGGGCCGGGATCGTCCGCGCGGTGCTGCGGCAGCGGCACCGCGGACAGCGGCCGGAGCCCGGACACCACCGTGTAGTCCCGGCCCAGGAACGGCGGCACGATCTCGCCCGGATCCTCGCCGAGCGCCAGCCGCACCGCCGCCCACGGGGCGTTGACGCCGCACAGCGACAGCTGGTGCAGCCCGCCCGCGGGACGGGTGTTGACGTCCATCAGCACGGGCCGCTCGCCGTACATCCGGAACTGGATGTTGGACAGGTGGTGCAGCCCGAACCCCTCCGCGATCCGGCGGGCCGGCTCCAGCCACTGCTCGTGCAGGGTGAAGCCGCGGCGGCGGCCGTTCTTGGTACGGCCCACGGCCAGCCGCACCCGGTCGTCGGGGCCGGTGAGGCAGTCCACCGACACCTCCGGCTGCTCCAGCCGGGGCATCACCAGCCAGTCGACCGGTTCCTCGGCCGTCCGCACCGCCCGCACGACCAGGTCCAACGGCACGTACGGGCTGGGGAAGCCGCTCAGCTGCGCCATGGAGAACGGGTCCCGGGTGATCACCCGGAAGCCCACCCCGCCCGCCCCGGACGCCGGTTTGAAGCACGCCCGGTGGCCCTGCGCCTCCAGCTCCTCCACGGCGTCCAGCAGCTCCTCGACGGTACGCACCCGCCACCACGGCGGCACGGGCACGCCGACGGCCTGGGCCGCCTCGTAGCCGACCACCTTGTCCTGGAAGACGGCCACCGCCTCGGCCGGCGGGGCGAGCAGCGCCGTACCGGCCGCCTCGAACTCGGCGCGGTGCGCCACGATCGCCGCCTGGTGCAGCCGGGGCACGAACACGTCGATGCCACGCCGCCGGCACTGGTCCAGCGCGAACTCCACGTACGCGGCCGGGGAGAGCGACTCCGGCTCCAGCTCGGCGGTGTCGGCGGCGGCCAGCACGGGGGAGTCGGGGTCGCCGTGGGTGGCGTGGATCTCGACGGCCCGGTCGCCGGGATTTCTCCGCAGCTGATCCATGAAGAACACGTTCTCCGCGTACGTGCGGTTGAGCCAGACGCGTACGCGAGAGACCATGCAGGCCGCCTTTCACGGTTCGCGGGCAGGGCGAAGCAGGCCGTGCCCGGCCAGGGGGGATGAAGGGACACCGAGCCGCCCTGCGCGGGGGAAGGTTCGAGGCGGTGGTGTCGGGCCGATCATAGGGGCTCGGGGGCGATGCGGCGCAACGCGTGCGTTGCGGGTGTGCCCACCCGTCCGCGGGCCGTGCGGGCGGGGCGCGCCGGGGCCGAACGCCCTTGTCCGGCCGGCGCCCTGTGTGATCTCGTAGGCTTCGGCCGCAGGCCCTGCCAGGACGGCTCGGCGCGCACGGGTGATGGCCTGCTCGGAGGGGGCGAGAGGTGACGGCGACGGCCGGGAACGCGGGACAGCTGTGGGCGATCAGCGATCTGCACGTCGGCTACGCGGAGAACCGCGCACTGGTCGAGGAGATGCGCCCCGAATCCGGCCGCGACTGGCTGCTGGTGGCCGGTGACGTGGCCGAGACCACGGCCGACATCCGCTGGGCCCTGGGGACGCTCGCGGACCGCTTCGCCAAGGTGATCTGGGCCCCCGGCAACCACGAACTGTGGACCCACCCGAGCGACCCGGTCACCCTGCGCGGCACCGCCCGCTACGCCCACCTCGTCGGCGTCTGCCGCGACCTCGGCGTGACCACCCCCGAGGACCCCTACCCGGTCTGGGACGGCCCCGGCGGGCCGGTGGGCGTCGCCCCGCTCTTCCTCCTCTACGACTACTCGTTCCTGCCGGAGGGCTGCACCACCAAGGAGGAGGGACTCGCGTACGCCCACACCACCGGCATCGTCTGCACCGACGAACATCTGCTGCACCCCGACCCCTACCCCAGCCGCGAGGCGTGGTGCCGGGCGCGGGTCGCCGAGACCGAGGCCCGCCTCGCCGCACTCCCCGCCGACCTGCCGACGATCCTGGTCAACCACTATCCGCTGGACCGGCACCCCACCGAGGTGCTGTGGCACCCGGAGTTCGCCATGTGGTGCGGCACCCGGCTGACCGCCGACTGGCACCGCAGATTCCGCGTCGAGACCATGGTCTACGGACATCTGCACATCCCCCGGACCACGTGGCACGAGGGCGTCCGCTTCGAGGAGGTGTCGGTGGGCTACCCCCGTGAGTGGTCCAAGAGGCCCCGGCCGCCGGGCCGGCTGCGCCGCATCCGGCCGGCGGAGGACGAGGCCCGGTGATCGGGGAACTGCTGCCGGACACGGTGGTCGCCGTCGAGGCCGTCGGGGCCGGGGAGAGCGGGCAGGTGCCGCCGCTCCACCCCGAGGAGGAGGCGTACGTGGCCCGGGCGGTCGCCAAGCGCCGACGGGAGTACGCGGTGGTCCGCTCCTGCGCCCGCCGGGCCATGGAGAAGCTCGGTGTGCCGCCGCAGCCCGTCCTGACCGGCGACCGCGGCGCCCCCGACTGGCCGTCCGGCCTGCTGGGCAGCATGACCCACTGCGACGGCTACTGCGCCGCCGCCCTGGTGCGCGCCACCGACCTGGCCTCCCTCGGCATCGACGCCGAGCCCGCCGCTCCGCTCCCGGACGGCGTGCTGTCCGCCGTGGCCCTGCCGGCCGAGGTGACCCGGCTGCGCCGGCTGGCCGTGGAACGGCCCGAGGTCCCCTGGGACCGGCTGCTGTTCAGTGCCAAGGAGTCCGTGTACAAGGCGTGGTTCCCGCTCACCCGGGCCTGGCTGGACTTCGGCGAGGCCGACATCGAGATCACCGCGGGCCCCGGCGAACGGCACCGCGGCACCTTCCGGGCGGCCCTGCTGGTGCCGGGGCCGCGGGTGGGCGACCGCCGGCTGACCCACTTCGAGGGCCGCTGGACCACCCGGAACGGCCTGCTGGCCACCGCGGTCACGGTCCCGCACAGCTGAACGAACGGCAGTGTCCGGGGGCGCCGGGTCAGGGCCTCGGGCACCAGCTCGTCAGGAGCCGGAAGAACTCCGCCTCGTTGCCGGCCAGGCCCGCCGCCGCCAGTGCCTGCTCGGCCTCGGCGAGCACCGAGGGCGGCACCACCGCGGGACGGTGGGCGTCCGGCGGGCCGGCGGCCGTGTCGAAGGCGGCGCGCACGGTGTGCAGCAACCGCAGGTAGGCCTGGACGGCGGCGCGTTCGCGGTCGGTCAGCACGGCGGTGGTCATCGGTCGGCTCTCCCCACAACGACGGCAACGAAGCACGCCGCTCCACGGCGACGGCACCCCACCAGCTTGCCGTCCACCACTGACAATGCGGCGGATTGAGGGCCTACCGGGCGTCCGCCGGGGTGAGCCGGCCCGCCGGGCCGGAGGCCGGCCGTGCGGGTCCCGGCGCGGCCGGCCCGGCCGCTCAGCCCAGATAGCCGAGCGAAGCCTCGATCCGACCGGCCAGGTGATCCCGCTGCACCGGCCCCCGCAGCGACGAACCCGCCAGCCAGGTGCGGCACTTGCTGGCCAGCAGCAGGCCGAAGCTCTCGGCCTCCTTCTCCTCCGCCTGGTCGAAGCGGGTGCGGGCGGCGACCGCCCGGACGGTCGCCCGCAGGGCGTCCTCGTCGAGGTGCTCGCCGAGCAGCCGGGCCGCGACCGCACCGCCCTCGGCGTGGCGGCCGCAGTGCCCGGCCTTCATGTGCCACAGCTCGTGTCCCAGGATGACCAACTGGTGGTCGGGGGCGGTGCGTTCCTCGACCACGACCAGGTCCTGGTCGGTCATGTCCAGCCACAGTCCGCTGGCGGTCCCGGGCGGGAACGCGGCCGTACGGAAGACCACCGGCCGGCCGCGGCGCCGGCTCATCGCCTCGCAGAGCGCGGCGTACAGATCGGCGGGCGAGGCCGGCGCGGGCAGCGTCAGCTCCGCGACCAGCTCACCGCACAGGCGGCGCATCTCCCTGCCGATGCTCACGTCTCTCCCCAGGCTCACGACTCGGGCCGCTTGACGCTCTCCAGGAGCATGTCCAGCCATTCGGCGACCTTGTCGCGGTGCTGGTCGGTGGGCAACTGCGCGGCCCGCCAGGCGATCCCGCGGACGCCGTGGTCCTGCAGCAGCCGCTCCAACGGGTCGGCGGCCACCGAGGCCGTCGCCCGCTCGCGGTCGGCGAGTTTCTGCAGGAGTTCCTGCTCGGTGTGCTGAAGGACGCTGGCGAGCGCCTCGGGGTCCTCCGCCGTGAGGAATCCGGCGTGCACCCGGAAGAAGCGCTGGATGGCGTCGCAGTGCTCCATCGTGGGGCGCCGGTCGCCGTTGATGAGCGCGCCCGCCTGCTGCCGGGACATGCCCGCGCCGTCGGCGATCTCCTGCTGGGTGTACCTGCGGCCGTTGGGTTTCAGCCGGGTGCGGCGCAGCAGGTCCAGCCGCTGCACGAACCGGGTCTGCACATCGGGCTCACCCGCCGGGCGGCCGCTCAGCAGGGCCCCCACCACTGCCTCGGGGACCCCGGAGGCCACGGACAGGCGGCCGACGTCGAAGACCTCGGCGTGCGGTACGCCGAGCCGGTCGGCGAGTGCGGTGACGCGGGCGACCACGGCCTGGAGCGCGGCCGTCGGCGTATTGCCCGGTCCCTCGAAGCCACCTGTCACCGACAGATCTCCTACGTCTCTCACAGGACTCACAGGCTTCTCACAAGCGGGTTGCCGTGAACTTCCCGGAGAGTAGCGGGTGGTTCGAACTCACATCCAGGTCTCGCCACAACTGTGGCCAATTCCAGCCGTCAACCGGCATGAAATGCCACGATAGTTGACATGCCTTGCGTCGGGGCACCAGGATCGGGGCGCCGCGTAAGGCCGCATAGGCAAGAGGGGTGACCTCCCGATGGCATTTCAGGCAGGAGGGCAGCGGCCGGCACCGCGGCCCGGCCCCACGACCCCCGACGCCCAGGCGTACCTCCAGGACTACGCCGCGTTCCTGGAGGCCGTCGCCTTCCCCTCCCTCGTCGTCGACCACCGCTGGGACGTGGTGCTGGACAACAGCGCCTTCCGGGCCCTCTTCGGCGCCGTCGGACCACACCCGACGGCCATGCCGGGCGACAACTTCCTCCGGTTCGTCCTGTTCCACCCGGACGCCGCCACAATCCTCGGGGAGCACGAGTCCAGCTGGTGCCTGCCGATGCTGGCGCACTTCGCGGCCGCGCTGGAGCGGCACGGCCACGACCACGTGCTCCAGGCCATCCGCCGGGACATCGCCCAGGACCCGATCATGGAGGCCGCCTACCGGCAGGGTCTGCCGCACTGGATCCGCGCGGTCGGCGCGGAGGCGGTCGAACACGACGGCGCCGTACGGCCGTTGGTGCACCCCGATCCGCGCTGGGGCGCCACCGAGTGCCGGGTCGTCGTCGAGACGCCCGGGTCCCTGGCGGAGGCGGGTTGCAGCCGGCTGACGCTGGTCCTGCGCGAGGCGCGCCGCGCACCGCACCGGGAGCGCCGTGCGCGGCGTTCGGCCGGGCACCTCAGGGTGGTTCCGGACTCCCGCTGACGGCCCCGCGTCCGTCGCGGAGAAGGCCGCCCACCGGTCGCCGCCCTCTTCCCGGGCAGTGTGCTGTGTGACATATTACTGCCGTGAGCCAGTCGCTGACCTGCGATGTCGTCGTGGTCGGCGCCGGAGTGGTCGGCGCCGCCTGCGCCCTGTACGCCTCCCGGGCGGGCCTGACCGTCACCGTCGTGGACCGCGGCCCGGTGGCCGGAGGGACCACCGGGGCGGGGGAGGGCAACCTCCTCGTCTCGGACAAGGAACCGGGACCCGAGCTCGAACTGGCCCTGCTCTCCCTGCGCCTGTGGTCCGAACTGGGCCGGGAGCTGGGGAAGTCCGTCGAATACGAACCCAAGGGCGGCGTCGTCGTCGCCCGCACCCCACGGGCCCTCGCCGGCCTCGAAGCGCTGGCCGCCGCTCAGCGCGCGGCCGGCGTCGAGGCGGCCGGGGTCCCGGCCGACCGGCTGCCCGACCTGGAACCGTGGCTGGCCCCCGGCCTCGCGGGCGCCGTGCACTATCCGCAGGACGCCCAGGTGATGCCCGCCCTGGCCGCCGCCCGGCTGCTGCGGGCCTCCGGGGCACGGCTGCTGACCGGCCGGACGGTGACCGAGGTGCTGCGCCGGCCCGGCGGCACGGTGCGCGGGGTGCGCACCGACCGTGGCGACCTGCACGCCCCCGCTGTCGTCAACGCGGCCGGCACGTGGGGCGGCGACCTGGCCGCCCGCGCCGGGGTGCACCTGCCCGTGCTGCCCCGGCGGGGGTTCGTCCTGGTCACCGAGCCGCTGCCGCGCCGCATCCGGCACAAGGTGTACGCCGCGGACTACGTCGCCGACGTGGCCAGCGACTCGGCGGCGCTCCAGACCTCCCCGGTCGTGGAGGGCACCGCGGCCGGCCCGGTCCTCATCGGGGCCAGCCGGGAACGGGTCGGCTTCGACCGCACGGTCTCCCTCCCGGCGCTGCGGGCCCTGGCGGCGGGCGCCACACGGCTCTTCCCCTTCCTGACCGGCGTACGGGCCATGCGGACGTACGCCGGGTTCCGGCCCTACCTGCCCGACCACCTCCCGGCGATCGGTCCCGACCCCCGGGCCCCCGGTCTCTTCCACGCCTGCGGGCACGAGGGCGCCGGCATCGGCCTGGCCACGGGCACCGGCCGGCTGATCGCCCAGGCGCTCGCCGGGGCACGATACGCCCTCGATCCGACGCCGTTCCGTCCCGACCGCTTCCCCGAGGAGAGCGCGTGAACCCGCTCCGGCTCGCCCGGGCCCGGCCCGGCCCCGCCTTCACCGTCACCTTCGACGGCCGGGAGATCGAGGCACTGCCCGGCCAGACGGTCGCCGCCGCGCTGTGGGCGGCCGGTGTCACCTCCTGGCACACCACCCGGGGCACCGGCCGGCCGCGGGGCGTTTTCTGCGGAATCGGTGTCTGCTTCGACTGCCTGGTCACCGTCGACGACCGGCCCAACCAGCGCGCCTGCCTGGTGCCCGTGCGGCCCGGCGCCGTGATCCGCACCCAGGAGGGAACCGGCCATGCGGACTAGCCTCGCGGTGATCGGCGCCGGTCCGGCCGGGCTCGCGGCGGCCCTGGCGGCGGACGCGCGAGGCGTGCGGGTCGCGCTCCTCGACGCCGCCGCCGGGCCGGGCGGCCAGTACTTCCGGCAGCCGGCCGCCGCACTGGGCGCACGGCACGCCCGGGCGTTGCACCACCAGCGGCGCACCTGGGAGCGGCTGCGCGACGGCCTCGCCGCCAGTGGCGTACAGACCCTGACCGGCCATCACGTGTGGTGGGTGGAACGGCGGTCCGGCGCCTTCGCCGTGCACGCGCTGCTCGGTCCCGGGCAGGACGAACCGGCCGTCGTGCACGCCGACGCCGTGCTGCTCGCGACCGGCGGCTACGAGCGGGTACTGCCCTTCCCCGGCTGGACCCTCCCCGGTGTCGTCACCGCCGGCGGCTCCCAGGCCATGCTCAAGGGATCGCTCGTCGTGCCGGGACGGACCGCCGTGGTGGCCGGCACCGGGCCGCTGCTGCTGCCCGTGGCGGCCGGGCTCGCGGCGGCGGGCGTGCGGGTGGCGGCGCTCGTCGAGTCGGCCGGCCCGCGCGGCTTCCCCCGGCACGCCCGTGCCCTGGCCCGCAAGCTCCCCGAAGGCGCCGGTCACGCCGCACGGCTGCTGCGCCACCGCGTCCGCCTCCTCACCCGGCACACCGTCGTCCGCGCCCACGGTGGGGGTACCTCCCGCTCGAGCGAAGCCGAGAGCGGGGGAGACCGGCTGACCGGCGTCACCGTCGCCGCCCTCGACGCCGCCGGACGGGTCCGGCCCGGCACCGAGCGGCACCTCGCCTGCGACACCCTGGCCGTCGGCCACGGCATGCTCCCGCACACCGACCTCGCCGACGGCCTCGGCTGCGCCCTCGACGGCACGGCCGTGGCCGTCGACGCCGAGCAGCGCACCACCGTGCCCGGAGTCTGGGCCGCCGGGGAGGCCACCGGCATCGGCGGCGCGGGCCTCGCCCTCGCCGAGGGCCACCTCGCCGGCCGCTCGGTCGCCGCGCGGCTGCACGGAACCCGGTTCCACCCGGCGCCCGCCGCCGTCGCGGCCCGCAGACGCCTGCGGGAAGCGGCGGCGGCGCTCGACTCCGCCTACGCCACCCGCCCGCGCTGGACCGACCAGGTCACGGACGACACCGTCGTCTGCCGCTGCGAGGAGGTCACCGCCGGTGCCGTCCGCGAGGCCCTCGACCTGGGCGCGGGCGACGTCCGTACCGTCAAGCTGCTGACCCGGGCGGGCATGGGCTGGTGCCAGGGCCGGGTGTGCGGTCCGGCGGTCGCCGGGCTCGCCGGCTGCGACGCCTCCCCGGCCCGGCGGCCGTTCGCACGCCCCGTCCCGCTGGGCGTACTCGCCGACCAGCACCCCGAGGAAGGACCCTGATGACCGAAGACCGCCCCTGGCGCGGCGTCCTCGTCGCCACCGCGCTCCCGCTGCACGACGACCTCTCCGTGGACTACGACGCCTACGCCGAGCACTGCTCCTGGCTGGTCGCGAACGGCTGCGACGGCGTCGTCCCGAACGGATCGCTCGGCGAGTACCAGGTGCTCACCGCCGAGGAGCGGACGAAGGTCGTCGAGACCGCCGTCGCGGCGATCGGCGGGCACCGGGTCATGCCCGGCGTCGCCGCCTACGGGTCCGCCGAGGCACGCCGCTGGGCCGAGCAGGCCCGGGACGCGGGCTGCGGCGCGGTCATGCTGCTGCCGCCCAACGCCTACCGCGCCGACGAGCGCTCCGTCCTGGCCCACTACGCCGAGGTCGCCGAGGCCGGCCTGCCGGTCGTCGCGTACAACAACCCGATCGACACCAAGGTCGACCTGGTGCCCGAACTGCTCGCCCGGCTGCACGGCGAGGGGCACGTCCGAGCGGTGAAGGAGTTCTCCGGCGACGTCCGCCGCGCCTACCGCATCGCCGAACTCGCCCCGGAACTCGACCTGCTGATCGGCGCCGACGACGTCCTGCTGGAGCTGGCGCTCGCCGGCGCCAAGGGCTGGGTGGCGGGCTGTCCCAACGCGCTGCCCGCCGCCTCCGTCGAGCTGTACCGCGCCGCCGTCGCCGGCGACCTGCCCACCGCGCGCCGCCTCTACCGGCAGCTGCACCCCCTGCTGCGCTGGGATTCCCAGGTCGAGTTCGTACAGGCCATCAAGGTGTCCATGGACGTCGCGGGGCGGCGCGGCGGACCCTGCCGCCCGCCGCGCATGCCGCTGCCGCCCGCACAGGAGGCGGCAGTGCGCGCCGCCACCGAGCAGGCCCTCGCGGCCGGACCGGCGTAGGGAGGGAGCGGGCCATGCGCAGCAAGCTCGTCCTGCACGCCGTCGACTCGCACACCGAGGGCATGCCGACCCGCGTCGTCACCGGCGGGATCGGCACCATCCCCGGCGCCACCATGAACGAGCGGCGGCTGTACTTCCGCGAACACCGCGACCACGTCAAGCGGTTGCTGATGAACGAACCGCGCGGGCACTCCGCGATGAGCGGCGCGATCCTCCAGCCGCCGACCCGCCCCGACTGCGACTGGGGCGTCGTCTACATCGAGGTCTCCGGTTATCTGCCGATGTGCGGCCACGGCACGATCGGGGTGGCCACGGTCCTCGTCGAGACCGGCATGGTCGAGGTCACCGAGCCCGTCACCACCATCCGCCTCGACACCCCGGCCGGGCTCGTCGTCGCCGAGGTGGCGGTGGCGGACGGCGCCGCCACGGCGGTGACACTGCGGAACGTGCCGTCCTTCGCCGTCGCCCTGGACCGCAGGGCGACCCTGTCCGACGGGCGGACGGTGACGTACGACCTCGCCTACGGCGGCAACTTCTACGCCATCCTGCCGCTGACGGAGTTCGGCCTGCCCTTCGACCGGTCGCGCAAGGACGACATCCTCGCCGCCGGCCTGTCGCTGATGGAGGCGATCAACGCCGAGGCCGAGCCGGTGCACCCGGAGGACGACTCCATCCGCGGCTGCCACCACGTCCACGCCTACGCCCCCGACTCCACCGCCCGGCACTCGCGGCACGCCATGGTGATCCACCCCGGCTGGTTCGACCGCTCCCCGTGCGGCACCGGCACCAGCGCCCGCATGGCCCAGCTGCACGCCCGCGGCGAACTCCCGCTGGAGACCGAGTTCGTCAACGAGTCCTTCATCGGCACCCGGTTCACCGGCCGGCTGCACGGCACCACCGAGGTGGCCGGCCGCCCGGCCGTGCTGCCCGGCTTCACCGGCCGCGCCTGGATCACCGGCACCGCCCAGTACCTGCTGGACCCGGCCGACCCCTTCCCGGCGGGGTTCGTCCTGTGAGCCGCAACGGTCCCGCGCTGCCCGTCCTGGGCGGCAAGAAGCCCAGCCACCGCGAACGGGTCGCCGACGCGCTGCGGGCCGCGCTGATCGCCGGCGAACTGCGCCCCGGCGAGGTCCACTCCGCCCCCGGGCTCGCCGCCCGCTTCGGGGTCTCCGCCACCCCGGTGCGCGAGGCGATGCTGGACCTCGCCAAGGAGGGGCTGGTCGACACCGTGCCCAACAAGGGGTTCCGGGTCACCGCCGTCTCCGACAAGCAGCTCGACGAGTACACGCACATCCGGTCGCTCATCGAGATCCCGACCACCGCCGGCCTGGCCGGCACGGCCGACCCGGTGGCCCTGGAGGCGCTGCGGTCGGCCGCCCGGGAGATCGTCGCGGCCGCCGCGTCCGGCGACCTCATCGCGTACGTCGAGGCGGACCTCCGCTTCCACCTGGGGCTGCTCGCGCTCGCCGGCAACGACCATCTCGTCCAGGTGGTGCGGGACCTGCGCCGCCGCTCCCGGTTGTACGGGCTGACCGCGCTGGCGGAGCAGGGGCGGCTGGAGGCGTCCGCCGAGGAGCACCTGGAGATCCTCGACGCGTTGCTGGCCCGCGACGAGGACGCCGTACGGGCCGTGATGACCCGGCACCTGGGACATGTCCGCGGGCTGTGGGCCGCTCCCTGACCCCTGCCCGGGCCCGCCGTCGACCCGTTACGCAAGCGACTTGCATATCTTTCGCTACGCTTGCGGTCATGACGCGACGACTTGCCGAGGTGGCGAAGAAGGTCGGGGTCAGCGAGGCCACCGTCAGCCGGGTGCTCAACGGCAAGCCGGGAGTCTCCGAGGCCACCCGGCAGGCCGTGCTCTCCGCCTTGGACGTCCTCGGCTACGAGCGGCCCACGCAGCTGCGCGGCGAGCGCGCCCGGCTCGTCGGCCTGGTCCTGCCCGAGCTGCAGAACCCCATCTTCCCGGCGTTCGCGGAGGTGATCGGCGGGGCGCTGGCCCAGCTCGGGCTGACGCCGGTGCTGTGCACCCAGACCAAGGGCGGGGTCTCCGAGGCCGACTACGTGGATCTGCTCCTCCAGCAGCAGGTCTCCGGCGTCGTCTTCGCCGGCGGGCTGTACGCGCAGGCCGACGCGCCCCACGACCACTACCGGCGGCTCGCCGAGCGCAACATCCCGGTCGTGCTGGTCAACGCCGGCATCGAGCACCTCGGGTTCCCCGGCGTCTCCTGCGACGACGCCGTGGCGGTGGAGCAGGCCTGGCGGCACCTTGCCTCGCTCGGACACGAGCGGATCGGCCTGGTGCTCGGCCCCGGCGACCACATGCCCTCGGGGCGCAAGCTGGCCGCCGCCCGGGCCATGGGGGAGCTGCCCGACGCCCACGTGGCCCGGGCCATGTTCTCCATCGAGGGCGGCCACGCCGCGGCCACCCGGCTCCTCGACCGGGGCGTCACCGGCTTCATCTGCGCCAGCGATCCCCTCGCCCTCGGCGTCGTCCGGGCCGCCCGCCGCAAGGGTCTCGACGTGCCGTCGCGGATCTCCGTCGTCGGCTACGACGACTCGGCGCTGATGAACTGCACCGAACCGCCGCTCACCACCGTCCGGCAGCCCATCGAGGCCATGGGCCGGGCCGTGGTGGAGCTGCTGAACGCGCAGATCAGCGGGGGTTCCGTGGCCGCCGATGAGCTGCTGTTCGAGCCGGAGCTGGTGGTGCGCGGGTCCACTGCGCAAGCACCCCGCGAATAGATTCACTTCTCCCTCGGGAAATTGCGGGTCGGACATCACCGGCGCCACCGCCACCCGTCGGCGGGCGCGACGTCCAGGTGTACCGGCGACTTTCACATGGGCGCCACCGGGCCCTTCCCTGACGTTTGGTGCTCCTGGAACACTCCTTTCGCGCGGCTTCTCGCACGAGCGCTCGTCCCGACCCGCACCATCCCGGACCGAACCTCCCACTCCCGAGGCGAGAGAGGCTTCCCACCCCCATGCCCGAAGTCAACCGGCGCCGATTCCTTCAACTCGCGGGCGCCACCACGGCGTTCAGCGCCCTGTCCACCAGTATCCAGCGGGCCGCCGCCCTCCCGGCGAACCATCGCACCGGGTCGGTCGAGGACGTCGAGCACATCGTCGTCCTGATGCAGGAGAATCGTTCCTTCGACCACTACTTCGGCAAGCTGAGAGGCGTCCGCGGCTTCGGCGACCCGCGCCCGGTGACCCTCGCGAGCGGCAAGTCGGTGTGGCACCAGGAGCACGACGGCACCGAGGTGCTGCCCTTCCACCCGGACGCCGACGACCTCGGCATGCAGTTCCTGGAAGGGCTGCCGCACGGCTGGCCGGACGGGCAGGACGCCTACCACGACGCCAGGTACGACCGGTGGCTGCCCGCCAAGGGCACCACCACCATGGCCTACCTGACCCGGGAGGACATCCCCTTCCACTACGCCCTCGCCGACGCGTTCACCGTCTGCGACGCCTACCACTGCTCGTTCATCGGCTCCACCGACCCCAACCGGTACTACATGTGGACCGGCCACACCGGAAACGACGGCAAGGGCGGCGGTCCGGTCCTCGGCAACGACGAACTCGGCTACGACTGGACGACCTACCCCGAGCGCCTGGAGCGGGCCGGCGTCTCCTGGAGGATCTACCAGGACATCGGCGACGGCCTGGACGCGGACGGCCACTGGGGCTGGATCGGCGACGCCTACCGCGGCAACTACGGCGACAACTCCCTGCTGTACTTCAACAAGTACCGCGACGCGGGCCCCGGCGACCCCTGGTACGACAAGGCACGCACCGGCACCGACGTCAAGAACGGCGACGGCTACTTCGACCGGCTCCGCGCCGACGTGCAGGCGGACCGCCTGCCGCAGATCTCCTGGATCGTCGCCCCCGAGGCCTTCACCGAGCACTCCAACTGGCCGTCGAACTACGGCGCGTGGTACATCGCCCAGGTCCTGGACGCGCTCACCGCCAACCCCGCGGTGTGGGCGAAGACGGCGCTGTTCATCACCTACGACGAGAACGACGGCTTCTTCGACCACGTGGTGCCGCCGCTGCCGCCGAAGTCCGCCGCCCAGGGCCTCTCCACCGTCGACGTCTCCCTGGACGTCCACCCGGGCGACAGGACCCACCGCGAGGGCTTCTACGGGCTCGGGCCGCGGGTGCCGATGCTGGTGGTCTCGCCGTGGAGCAAGGGCGGGTACGTCTGCTCGGAGACCTTCGACCACACCTCGATCCTGCGGTTCATGGAGCGCCGCTTCGGTGTCCGGGAACCCCACATCTCCCCCTGGCGGCGCGCCGTCTGCGGCGATCTGACCTCCGCGTTCGACTTCTCCCGCAAGGACAGCCGGCCCGCCGAGCTGCCGGACACCGGCGCCTACGAGCCGCCGGACCGCGAGCGCCACCCCGACTACCGGCCGACGCCGCCCGCCGACCCGGACATGCCGAAGCAGGAGCGCGGCCTGCGCCCGGCCCGCCCGCTGAGGTACGCCCCGCACGTCGACGGATCGGCGGACGCGGCGGCCGGGAAGCTCACGCTCACCTTCGCCTCCGGCCCCGAGGCCGGCGCCGCCTTCCTGGTCACGTCCGGCAACCGCACCGACGGACCCTGGACGTACACCACCGAGGCCGGCAAGACCCTCTCGGACACCTGGAACTCGGCGTACTCGGGCGGCGGCCACGACCTGGCCGTGCACGGTCCGAACGGCTTCCTGCGCGTCTTCAAGGGCCCCGGACGGACCGCCGGCCCCGAGGTCACGGCCCGGCACGTGCGCGACGACGTGCAACTGACCTTCACCAACAGCGGCTCCGGCACGGTCCGCCTGAAGCTGGCGAACGCCTACGGGGGCCGGGGCCGGACCGTCACGGTGCGCCCCGGCGCCGTCGTCCGGCACACCGTCGACCTCGGACAGAGCCGCCGCTGGTACGACCTCACGGTCACCTCCGAGTCCGACCCCGCGTTCCTGCGCCGCTTCGCCGGGCACGTCGAGAACGGGCGGCCGGGGGTGAGCGACCCGGCGATCGTCACGGAGTAGCCGCTGGGGTTCCGCCGCACGACCGGCCGCTCGGCGCGGGTCGCCAGGTGCCCGGCGGCATCATGCCGACGTGGCCGCTGTCCTCGCCCCCGGTGGGCGGCGGCCGCCTCCGGCTGTCAGCCCGCCTGCACGCCGCCCGGCATGCCCGCCGTGAGGGCTTCCACGGGCTCGGGCCGCGGCTGCCGGGGCATCAGGGCGGCGGGTGGGGCCGGGGTGGCCGGGGCCGGGGCGGCGGGCGTGCGGTGGGCTCCCGGTGCTCCGGCCGGCGACCCGGTCGCGGGAGCCGCGTCCACGGGGTCGGGTGGCGCGGTGGGCGTGGAGTGCGTGCCTCGCAGCCCGGTCGGTGTGCCGGCCGCAGGACGCGCGTCCGGTGCTCCGGCCGCAGGGCCTGCGCCCGGTGTTCCGGTCGGTGCGCGGGTCAGTGTCAGAACGCCTCGGGCGGCCAGTGCGGCACCGGTCAGGGCCAGCAGCAGGCCGGCCGGGCCGCCCCGCAGGCGTTCGCCGAGCAGTGCGACGCCGATGACCGCGGCGGCCACCGGGTTGGCCAGGGTCACCACCGCCAGCGGGGCCCCGAGGCCGCCGCGATAGGCGGTCTGCGCCAGTAGCAGGCCACCGGCCGCGAAGGCCGCCACCAGCACCGCGACCCCCACGACCTGGGCGCCGAGCAGCGGGCCGGAGCGGTCGGTGGCGGCCACCGTGACGGTCTGCGTCAGCGCCGAGGCGACGCCGGAGGCGATGCCCGAGGCGGACGCGTGCCGCAGACCCGGCCGGGTGCCCGGCCGGGACAGCAGGCCGATCAGGGCGGCGGTCGCGCCCGCCACGGCCAGCGCCTCCGGCACGCTCAGCACGTCGTCGGGCGCGGGCCCGGTCGCCGTGAGCAGCAGCGCGCCCAGCCCCAGCAGGGTCAGCCCGGTGCCCCGCCACTCGGCGGAGCCGACCCGGCGGCCCGCGAGCCGCGCCCCCAGCGGCACCGCCGCCACCAGGGTCAGCGCCCCCAGCGGCTGGACCACGGTGAGCGGACCGTACTTCAGGGCCACGACGTGCAGCAGCGCGCCCAAGGCGTTGAGCGCGGCCGACCACCACCAGGCGCCGCTGCCCAGCATCCGCAGCGCGCCGGTGCCCGGACGGCGGGCGGCCAGCCGCTCCTGGGTGACTGCCGCCGCGGCGTAGGCGACGGCGGAGACGAGGGACAGGCCGACGGCGAGTGCGGCGGCGCTCACCGGCCGGCCCCCACCGGCTCGCGCCGCTCGGCCGGCCTCGGCCGGGTCCGGCCGCGGACGACCAGGGTCCGGGTCCGGCGCAGGGGCGGGCGGACCACCGCGAGCGCCAGGCCCAGCAGGGCCGCGGCCACGATCACGTCGAGCCAGTAGTGGTTGGCCGTGCCCACGATCACCGCCAGGGTGAGCAGCGGGTGCAGGAGCCACAGCCACCGCAGCCGGGACCGGGTGGCGACGACCAGGCCGATCGCCAGCATCAGCGCCCAGCCGAAGTGCAGCGACGGCATCGCCGCGAACTGGTTCGACAGCTCGTCGGCCCGCGGCGGCCCGTACACCGACGGCCCGTACACCCGCGCGGTGTCCACCAGACCGGCCGCGGCGAGCATGCGCGGCGGGGCCAGCGGAAACGTCAGGTGCAGCACGAGCGCGGCGCCGGTCACCGCGGCCAGCACCCGGCGGGCCCAGACGTAGTGTGCCGGCCGCCGCAGGTAGAGCCAGACGAGGAAGGCGGCGGTGGCCGGGAAGTGCACGGCCGCGTAGTAGGTGTTCGCGAGCCGCACGAGCGTGTCGCCGTGCAGCAGCAGGGACTGCACCGCGCCCTCGTCGGGCAGCCGCAGCGACCGTTCCAGGTCCCACACGCGGTGTGCGTGGGCGAAGGCCTCGCCGGTGTCGCCCGCCGCCAGTTGCCGGCCGAGCTTGTAGACGACGAAGAGCCCCGCGACGAGCAGCAGCTCACGGAGCAGCGGCGGTCGGGCCGGTGGGTCCGGCTCCCATGCTGCGGGCTCGGTGCGGGCGGCGGTCATCCCACGGTCCCTTCACTGACGGTGGCGCGTGTGGCGAGGTGACGGGACTCATCGATACGGTTCCGTTCCGATACGCCAGTGTACCGATACGGCCGAGTACCGGTACACTGGCGTATCGATGGGCGATCGATGGTCGTACGACACACTTGAGCCGCAGTCGAGTACGGGGGAGTACGGACGTTGACCGCCGAACCCGAGCGAGGAGCAGCACCGATGGCGCCACAGGCCGCGGATCCACCGGAGACGGCCGGGTCCCAGGGCGCTGCCCCGCGCCGCTCCAAGCTCACGCCCGAGCGGGAACAGGAGTTCTTCGACACGGTCGTCGAGCAGATCCGCGAGTGCGGCTACGACGCCGTCACGATGGAGGGCGTCGCCGCCAGCACGCGGTGCAGCAAGTCCACGCTCTACCGGCAGTGGAGGACCAAGCCGCAGTTCGTCGCGGCGGCCCTGCGCTCGCGCCGCCGGGTGCGCTTCGCCGGCATCGACACCGGATCGCTCGCCGAGGACCTGCGGCAGGCGGCCCGGGCCGCGGGAGAGTGGTCGGGCGAGGACACCCGGCTGCTCCAGGCGCTCGGCCATGCCGTCATGCAGGACCCGGAGCTGCAGCGGGCGTTGCGCGAGGCGATCGTCGAGCCGGAGATCGCCGCGCTGCGCACGATGCTGGAGCGCGGGGTGGCCCGGGGCGAGGTCCCCGCCGGCCATCCGGCGCTGGAGTACGTGCCCGCGCAGATGTTCGGCGTGCTGCGGGTCCGGCCCGTGCTGGAGGGCGAGTACGCCGACGCGGACTACCTGGTCCGCTTCGTGGAGGCCGCGGTGCTGCCCGCAATGGGACTCACCTGAGACCAGGTCGCCGTCCACGGGATGACTGGACGGCGGCCTGCCCGCGCCGCACCGTGGGGACGGGGGCGGCGCGCACCCCCGGCCGGGTGGGGTGCCCCTTGAGCGGAGGGGCGTCCCACCCGGCCGACTCGTGTTCCCGGACGCCGGGCGGGACGGAGCGGGCGGTCAGACGTCCTGGCCGGTGCCGCCGCCCGAGGCGGCCTCGATGCCCTCGGCGATCTCGTCCAGGACGGACTGCTTCTGGCCGACGTCCACACCGAGACGGACGACGACGATGCGCTCCGGGTTGGCGGGGGAGGGGAGGGCGAGCGACTCGACGTAGCCGTCGGCGCCCTTGCTCGTGACGGCCTTCCAGCGGACCCGGTAGCCCTTCTGCCCGGCCACGGTCACCGCCTCGGAGGCCAGCACCTCGTGCGAGGTGATCGAGCCGTAGCTCTTGCCGCCGTAGGACTGCTCGGCGTTCACCTCGATGTCCGCCTTGGCGACCTGCTCGGCGGTGCGGCCCTCGGTGCCGAGCACGAGCGCCGGCGCGGAGTACGCGCCGCCCTTGGTGCATGTCGCGTCGGTGTCGCCGGGGCAGGGATAGGAGTCGTCGGAGGAGACCGACGCACCGACCGTGATCTCCTGGCCGTGCCAGCCGTCCGGGATCGGCAGGCTGATGCCGCTGACCGTGTCCGTCACCGAACCGCTGTCGATCTTCGGCGGACCGGACCGGTCGGGGGAGGGCGACTCGTCGTCCGAGCCGCCGTCGCCGTCACCGTCGCCTTGCCGGTCGGGCACGCCCGGGCTGCGCTGCTGGGAACCGACCCGGTCCTCGCCCGAGCCGTCGCCGGCCAGGGCGTAGACACCGACTCCGATGCTCGTCAGGACGGCGGCGGCCACCGCCGCGGCTATCCCGGCCCGCAGCCGACGCCGGCGGGCGCCGGGCGACGGTTGGGCCGGGTAGCCGGGGTGGCCGGGATGCGCCGGTTGGCCGGGGTACGCCGGTTGGCCGGGGTACGCCGGTTGGCCGGGGTACGGGCCGTGGACCGGCTGCTGTCCGTGACCCGCGGGATACGGCGGCTGCCCGGGAGGCGCCGGGTGCCCGGCCGGGACGTGCCCGGGGGCCGGCTGGGCCGGATACGCGGGCGACGCACCACCGGCCAGGGGCGGTGCCGGTCGCTCCGCGGGGGTGTCGCCGGCCGGGGGCGGTGCCGGTCGCTCCGCGGGGGTGTCGCCGGTCGGGGGCGGTGCCGGTCGCTCCGCGGGGGTGTCGCCGGTCGGGGGCGGTGCCGGTCGCTCCGCGGGGGTGTCGCCGGTCGGGGGCGGTGCCGGTCGCTCCGCGGGGGTGTCGCCGGTCGGGGGCGGTGCCGGTCGCTCCGCGGAGGTATCGCCGGTCGGGGG
Source organism: Streptomyces hamibioticus (assembly GCF_047946815.1). Taxonomy (NCBI): domain Bacteria; kingdom Bacillati; phylum Actinomycetota; class Actinomycetes; order Kitasatosporales; family Streptomycetaceae; genus Streptomyces; species Streptomyces hamibioticus. The sequence continues at coordinate 1,140,613 of NZ_JBKKQY010000001.1, read as the reverse complement.
CTGTGCCCGTGGATCCTTGGGCGCGTCATCGAAAGGTGGTTCCGCCGGTTGGTCCGCGGACGTGCTGCCGAGGGGCGGCTCCGCCGGTCGGTCCGCGGACGCGCCGGACGGCTTCGCCGATCGGTCCGCGGGCGCCTCGCCGGCGGACGGCTCCGCGGGTGCGTCACCGGCGGACGGCTCCGCGGGCGCCTCGCCGGCGGGCGGCTCCGCGGGTGCGTCGCCGACGGGCGGCTCCGCCGAGGGCACGGGCCGCGCGTCGCCGGACTCCTGCCCGCCCGGCCCCTCCTGCCGCCCGGGCTTCTCCAGGCGGCCCGGCTCGGCCTGCCCCCCGGCCTGAGACTCCCTCACGCCGCCCTGCGACTCGCTCGCCCGGGGCTGTGACTCGTTCCCCCCGCCCTGCGACCCGCTCGTCCCCGGCTGCGTCGGCGCCGCCTCCGCGGTGGCCGGTGCCACGGGGCGGATGCGGTCCGTCCACGCCTTGCCGTCCCACCAGCGCTCGGTGGCGGGACCGTCACTTTTCTGCCCGGGGTCCGGGTACCACCCGGGAGGAGTCACCTGCGTCATGACCCCACCGTAAGAGGCGCGGGTGAAAGCGGCATGAGAGGATCCGGCCCGATGCCGCCCGGCCCCGCCGCCGCCCCGGTCCGCCCCCCCGGCCTGCCGACGGTCCACGGGTGGACGCCCCGAGCCCCCGACACGTCGGCCACCGGCGCTCCGTACGCGAAGAACCCCCCGGGCGGCGGGCGTTGACGCCCGATCGGACACACCCCCCTGGTCGCGGGCCCCCGCACGTCGTCCGTCCGTTACCCGATGTCACCCGTCACGGCAACACCTGACCCGACCCGCAGCCACCGGGCCCGTCGGAGGGCTAGGCTCGGGGTCCGTACGTCGTTCGGGCGACTTGGGGAGGTAGCGGGATGACGGAGGTACGGCCCACGGCCGCCGCCTCGGCTTCCCTGTGGGAGCGCGATGAGGAAGTCGCCACGATCACGCGGGCGGTCGACGCCCTGTGCGCGGACCGCTCGTCGTCCGGCAGCCTGCTGATGTTCCGGGGCGAGGCGGGGCTCGGCAAGACCGCCCTGCTGGCAGAGACCCGCCGCATCGCCGAGGCCTGCGGCTGCGCCGTGTGGTCCGCGCGCGGCGGTGAGACCCTGCGGTCCGTCCCCTTCAACGTCGTCCGGCAGCTGCTGCAACCCGCGCTGGTGTCGATGCTCCCGGAGGAGGCCCGCGAGTACCTGGGCGACTGGTACGACATCGCCGGCCCGGCCCTCGGCATAGTGGACCCCGGTGAGCGGCATGCGGACCCGCAGGGTGTGTGCGACGGACTGGTCGCCGCCGTCCGCCGGCTCGCCCGGCGGGAGTGGCCGCTGGTGCTGCTGATCGACGACGCGCACTGGGCCGACCAGGAGACCCTGCGCTGGCTCGCCGCGTTCGCCGACCACCTGGCCGAGATGCCCGTGCTGCTCGTCGTCGCCCGCCGCCCCGGTGACGTCACGGGCGACAGCGCCCGCCACCTCGACGCGGTCGCCGCCGCCGCGCACCACTCCGCCGCCACGCTCAGCGCCCTCACCCCGGAGGCCACCGCCGGGCTCACCCGCGCCACCCTGGGCGCCGACGCCGACACGCCGTTCTGCCGCGAGGTCTGGGCCGTGACCGGCGGCAACCCGTACGAGACCGTCGAACTGCTCGCCAAGGTCCAGGACAGCGAGCTGGCGCCGGTCGAGGCCCAGGCCGGCGAGTTGCGCGCCCTGAACCGCTCCGCCCGCGGCGGCGGCCTCGTCGCCCGCCTGGAGCAACTCGGCGTCGACGCCACCCGGTTCGCCTGGGCCGCCGCCATCCTCGGCACCGGCATCACCATCGACATGGTGGCCCGCCTCGCCACCCTCGACCACGACGACGCCGTGCGCTGTGCCGAACTGCTGCGCACCGCCCGCATCCTCACCGAACCCGACCCCGCGGCCGCCCGCGCGGCCGCCCACGGCGACCTGGAGTTCGTCCACCCCCTGATCGCCACCGACGTCTACAACTCCATCCCGGACGCCCTGCGCCGCGCCATGCACGGCATCGCCGCCCAGCTCGTCACCGACTCCGGACTCGGTGCCGCGGCGGCCTCCCGCCACCTGCTCCAGGTCCACCCGGACGACGACCAGGAACTCGTCGCGCAACTGCGCGAGGCCGCCCGCGAACACCTCGCCGTCGGCGCCCCCGACGCGGCCCGCCGCTGCCTCGAACGCGCCCTGGAGGAGCCGCCGCTGCCCGAGGCCCACGCACGTGTGCTCTACGAGCTGGGCTGCGCCACCCTGCTCACCGCGCCCGCCAAGACCATCGGCCACCTGCGCACCGCCCTCGGCATGCCGGGCCTCGACGGCGAACAGCGCGTCGACGCCGTCTTCCGCCTCTCCCAGGCCCTCCTCCACAACGACCAGCTGGAGGAGGCGGTCCGCACCGTCGAGTCGGAGGCCGCCCGCCACCCCGAGGGCCCGGCCAGGATGCGGCTCCAGGCCGTCCAGTACATGTGGGAGGGCGTCCACGCCGGCGAGTCCGCCACGCCCGGCCGCTCCGAGCGCCTGAAGGAACTCGCCGCCACCTGCACCGGACGGGACAACGCCGAACGCGCCCTGCTGATCCTGCGCGGGTTCGACGCCATGACGCACGGCGAGAACGCCGAGGAGGTCGCCGAACTGTGCGACCGTGCCCTGGTCAACGGCCGGCTCGCCCCCGGACTCGGCTGGACGGACCCCGACTGGGGTCTGGAACTGCTGATGATGCTGGCCAGCTCCTACGTCTACACGGACCGCCTGGACCGCGCCGAGGCCCTGTTCACCGAGGCTCTGCGGGCGTACGAGACGGCCGGCTGGAGCGGCGGCCACCTCGCCCTGGCACACGCCTACGTCGGCCTGGGCCACCGCAGGCGCGGCCGGCTGCGGGAGGCCGAGGCGTCCCTGCGCGAGTCGCTGCGGCTGGCAGAACGCGTCGGCCGGGGCCTGCCGCTGTACTGGTCGGCGACCTGCAACCTGGTCGACACCCTGCTCGCCCGCGGCCATGTCGACGAGGCCTGGTCGATCGCCGAGCAGTACGGCTTCGCCCCGCCCTACCCCTCGACGATCGTGCTGCCCGATCCCCGCTCCGTGCGGGGCCGCCTGCTGCTCGCCGTCGGCCGCACCAAGGACGGCGTCAACGAACTGGAGGCGGCGGAGAAGGCGTCCGCGGCCCGGGGCCACCACAACCCCGTGATGGTGCCGTGGGCGGTCGACCTGGCCCGTGCCCTGGCCACCGAGGACCCCGGCCGCGCCGCACGGCTGGCCACCGACGCCCGCCGTCAGGCCGAGCGCTTCGGCACGGACACCGCCATAGGGGAGGCCTTGCGCTGCGCCGCCGCACTGGAGACCGGCCAACGCGCGGTCCGGCTCGCCGGGCAGGCGGTCGCCTACCTGGAAGCCTCACCCTGCCAGTACGAGCATGCCGCCGCCCGTGTCGAGTACGGCCTCGCCGCCCGCTCGGCCGCCGAGCTGGAGCGCGGACTGGCGCTGGCCCGTTCGTGCGGGGCGGACGGGCTCGTGGCGCGGGTCCGGGAGGCGCTGGAGGCGGGCAGCGGCGTGAGCTGACGGCCGCCGGTCAGCCTTGGGTGCCGTCCTCCTCGGCCAGCACCCGCTGCGCCGTCGCGAACGCCGAGTTCGCCGCCGGCACCCCGCAGTACACCGCCGTCTGCAGCAGCACCGCGCCGATCTCCTCGGGCGTGAGCCCGTTGCGCCGCGCCGCCCGCACATGCATGGCCAGCTCCTCGTAGTGGCCGTGTGCGACCAGCGCGGTCAGCGTGATCATGCTGCGCTCGCGGCGCGAGAGCGTCTCGTCGGTCCAGATCTCGCCCCACGCACAGCGGGAGACGAAGTCCTGGAAGCGGGCCGTGAACGGCGTCTGCCGGGCCTGCGCGCGGTCCACGTGGGCATCACCCAGCACCTGCCGCCGTACCGCCATCCCGCGCCGGGCGTCCCCGTCGAGGTGCGCCCTCAGCGCGGTCAGCACCGCTTCGGGACGCTCGGCGGGCGCCAGGTGCGACGCGCCCGGGATCTCGGTCAGCGTGGCGCCCGGCACCGCGTCGGCGATCTCCCGCAGGTGGGCCGGGGGTGTGGCCGGGTCCTCCCGGCCGGCGATCAGCAGCGTGGGCACCGGGATGTCGCCGAGCCGGTCCCGCAGGTCGAACGCGGCCAGCGCGTCGCAGCAGGCGGCGTACGCCTCCGGATCGGCGTCCCGGTGGTCCCGGACCAGCCCGGGCACGGTGAAACCGGGCGTGAACCAGCGGGCGTTCGCGCTCTCCGCCAGCTCGGCCAGCCCCTCCCTGCGCACCAGCGCGGCCCGTTCCTCCCACGGCCGCACCCCGTTGAAGTGCGCCGAGGAGCAGATCACCGCGAGGGAGGTGAGCCGCTGCGGGTGGTGCACGGCCAGGTGCAGTCCGACCGCACCGCCCAGCGACACCCCCGCGTACCCGAACCGGTCGACGCCGAGTGCGTCGGCCAGCGCCAGCACCAGGTCGGCGAGGTCGCCGACGGTGGCGCCGGCGGAGACCAGCCCGGCCGGGGAGCCGCCGTGCCCGGGCAGGTCCCAGCGGATCACCCGGTGCCCGGCGGACAGCTCGGGCGCCACCCCGTCCCACAGGGCGTGGGAGGTGCCGAGCGAGGGGCCGAGCAATAGCGGGGGAGCGGAGAGGGGGCCTTCGGCGCGGTGATTGAGGAGTGTGCCGGTCAACGTCGCTCCAGAGCACGGTCGGTGAGGCTCGCTGCGGAGCCGGTGTACTGGGCCGGGTCGGTGAGGGAGGCGAGGTCCACGTCCGCCAGCTCGGGCTGGTCCGCCAGCAGTTCGCCCAGCGGGCGGTCCTCGGCGTGGGTGCGCCGCGCGAGTTCGGTGAGCAACGCCTTGGCACGGGACCGTCCGAGGACGGGGGCGAGTTCGGCGGACAGCCGCTCGGACACGATCAGCCCGTGGGTGAGATCCAGGTGGGCCCGCATGGCCCCGGGCCGCACCCGCAGCCCCTCGGCCAGGTCGGCGGCGTCCCGCGCGGCGCCTCCGACCAGCCGGAGCAGCTCCCTGAGCGGCTCCCACTCGGCGTGCCACGCCCCGGCCGGCCGCTCGTCCTCCGCGGCGAGCGAGCCGTACAGGGTCGCCGCGAGCTGCGGCGCGCGCCGGGCCGCGGCGGCGATCAGGGTGGCGCGCACCGGATTGGCCTTGTGTGGCATCGCCGAGGAACCGCCGCCACCGCCCTCGGCCACCTCCGCGATCTCGGTCCGGGACAGGGCGAGCACGTCCACGGCGAGCTTGCCCAGCGCACCGGCCGCGAACGCCAGGCATCCGGCGAGGTCGGCGACCGGGGTGCGCAGCGTGTGCCAGGGCAGCGCGGTCGCGCGGAGGCCGAGTTCACGGGCGTACGCCGCCGGCAGTGCGGCCGGGTCCGGTGCGCCGTACGCGCCGAAGGCCGCCAGCGTGCCCGCCGCGCCGCCGAGCTGGACGGGCAGGCCGTCGCGTACGGCGGTGACCCGGTCGCGGGCGTCCAGCACCAGCGACCGCCACCCGGCCGCCTTCAGCCCGAAGGTCGTCGGCACCGCGTGCTGGGTCAGCGTCCGGCCGGGCATGACCGTGTCCCGGTGGCCGGCGGCGAGCCGGGCCAGCGCGCCTTCCGTGCGGGCGAGGTCGGCGAGCACCGGTGCCAGGGAGCGGGCGGCGACCAGCATCGTCGCCGTGTCCATGATGTCCTGGCTGGTCGCGCCCCGGTGCACGTACGGGCCGTACTCCTCGCCGACCGCCGCGGTCAGGTCGGCGACCAGCGGGATGACCGGGTTGCCGCCGCCCCGGGCGCGCTCGGCGAGCGCCCGTACGTCGAAGCGGTCCGGGTCGGCGGCCTCGGTCACCGCCGTCGCCGCCCCGGCCGGGGCCAGCCCCAGAGCGGTCTGCGCGCGGGTCAGCGCCGCCTCCGCGTCCAGCAGCGCCCGCAGGTACGCGAGGTCGCCGGTCGCGGCGGCGGCGGGCGAGCCCGCCCACCCGGGGGCGAGCAGACTCACGTCGTCGGTGTGCGCAGAAGTCACCGGAACTCCAGGAAGACCGTCTCGCCCTCGCCCTGAAGGCGGATGTCGAAACGGTACGTGCCGTTGCCCTCGTGCGCGGCGACCAGCGTGTCGCGGCGCTCGTCCGGCAGTCCGGCCAGCAGCGGGTCGGCGGCGAGCGCCGCCCGGTCGTCCGGCAGATAGATCCGGGTGAACAGGTGGACGAGCAGCCCGCGCGCGAACAGGCACACGCTGACGTACGGCGCGTTGCGCCCGCGCGCCCCGGGCCGCAGCGTCCGCGCGTACCAGTGTCCGTCGGTGTCGGTCTGGATACGTCCGAACCCGGTGAACTCCACGCCGTTGCGCCCGAGGAAGCCGCCCGTGGCCGGGTCCCGGCGCATCGAGCCGTCGGCCGTCGGCACATTGCCCGCGCTGTCCGGCCCCCACAGTTCCACGAGGGCGTCCGGCAGCGGCCTGCCCTCCCCGTCGAGCACGTACCCGTGCACGGTGACCGTGTCCGGATGCCCGAGCGGTGCGATGTCCTCACCGCCGCGGAACGGCAGCGCGTACCCGTAGAACGGGCCGACGGTGTGCGACGGCGTGGGCAGGACGCACTCCGGCCGACTGGTGTCGATCTTCGTCATGGCAGGTCAGCGCCCTTCTTCGAGCCAGGTGGCGTGCGGGCCGCCGAGCACGATGTCCCAGTGGTAGCCGAGCGAGAACTCGGGCACCGACAGGCTGTGGTCGTAGGTCGCGACCAGCCGCTGCCGGGCCGCGTCGTCGGTCACGGACTGCAGGATCGGGTCGTACGCGAACAGCGGGTCGTTCGGGAAGTACATCTGCGTCACCAGCCGCTGGGTGAACGCCGAGCCGAAGACCGAGAAGTGGATGTGCGCCGGACGCCAGGCGTTGACGTGATTGCGCCAGGGGTAGGGGCCGGGCTGGACGGTGGTGAAGCGGTAGTGGCCGTCGTCGTCGGTGAGCGTGCGGCCCACACCGGTGAAGTTCGGGTCCAGCGGGGCGTCGTGCTGCTCCCGCTGGTGTGCGTAGCGGCCGGCCGAGTTGGCCTGCCATATCTCCACGAGCTGGCCGCGCACCGGACGCCCGTCCCGGTCCAGCAGCCGGCCGGAGACGGTGATGCGCTCGCCGATCGGTTCACCGCTGTGCTGCCGGGTGAGGTCGTTGTCGACCCCGGTGAGGTCCCGCTCCCCGAAGGCGGGGGAGGACAGCTCCACCAGTTCCGGGTCCTTGGTGACGTCGATGGCGATCGGCGGCTGTCTGGGGTGACGCAGCACCGACGAGCGGTACGGGGCGTAGTCGCGGCGCGGGTGGTGCTCGACGGGCGCACCTCCGGCGACCCGCTCGCCGTACGCGGCGTGCTCCGCCGCGATCTCCGCGTCGATGTCCTGCTGGGTGAGAGTCATGAGAATTCCCCGGGGTCACTGGCGTTCGAGGGCGCGGTCGACGGCCTCGACGGGGGCGAGCCCGAAGACTCGGGCAGCACGTACGGTGCCCGGGTCATGGACTCGCCGCTGGCGTTGCCGAGGCGGACGTCCTCGATCCGGGCCGGGTCCCACCGCGGGGTGCGGGCGAGGAGTTCCCGGATCGCGTGGGCGGCGAGTCCGTCGGGGCGGGCAGCGGCCAGGCCGCCGTTGTATCCGCCGAACGGGGTCCGCACCGCGTCGACGATGCAGGCGGACTTCACCGCACACCCTCCGCGACGGTCAGCCCGGCGTCGGTCTTCGCGGTGATCTCCTCGACGCTCACCCCGGGTGCGGTCTCCGTCAGGACGAGTCCGTCCTCCCTGATGTCGAGGACGCCGAGGTCGGTGATGATCCGGTCCACGCACGCCTTGCCGGTCAGCGGCAGCGCGCACTTCTCGAGGATCTTCGGGGAGCCGTCCTTGGCGGTGTGCGTCATCAGCACGATCACCGTGCGGGCGCCGTGGACCAGGTCCATCGCCCCGCCGATCCCGGTGATCATCTTCCCGGGTATCGCCCAGTTCGCCAGGTCGCCGCCCGCGGAGACCTGCATCGCCCCCAGCACGGCGACATCGATGTGCCCGCCGCGGATCATCGAGAACGACAGTGCCGAGTCGAAGAAGGCGGCGCCGGGCAGGACCGTCACGGTCTCCTTCCCGGCGTTGATGAGATCCGGGTCGACCTGCTCCTCGGCCGGGTAGGGGCCGGTGCCGAGGATTCCGTTCTCCGACTCGAGCACCACCTCCACACCCTCCGGGAGGTGGTTCGGGATCAGCGTCGGCAGGCCGATGCCCAGATTGACGTACTGTCCGTCCCGCAGCTCCCGGGCGGCCCGGGCGGCCATCTGCTCACGCGTCCAGGCCATCAGGCGCTCACCGTCCCGCGTGCCGCGGGCGCGGAGACGGTACGGCGCTCGATCTTCTTGTCGGCGGCCTCCTCGGGGGTCAGCGCGACCACGCGCTGCACGAAGATGCCGGGCAGGTGCACCGCGTCCGGATCGATCGCGCCGGGCTCCACCAGCTCCTCCACCTCCGCGACCGTGACCTTCCCGGCCATCGCGGCCAGCGGGTTGAAGTTCCGGGAGGACTTGGCGAAGACGAGGTTGCCGTGCCGGTCCCCCCTGGCCGCCCGCACCAGCGCGAAGTCGGTGCGGATGCCGCGCTCCAGCACGTACTCGGTGCCGTCGAACTCCCGCACCTCCTTCGCCGGGGAGGCCGCCGACACCCCGCCGGAGCCGTCGTAGCGCCACGGCAGCCCGCCTTCGGCGACCTGCGTGCCCACCCCGGCCGGGGTGTAGAACGCGGGAATCCCGGCGCCGCCAGCCCGCAGCCGCTCGGCCAGCGTGCCCTGCGGGATCAGCTCCACCTCCAGCTCCCCGGCCAGGTACTGCCGTGCGAACTCCTTGTTCGCCCCGATGTAGGAACCGGTCACCCGGCCGATCCGCCCGGCGGCCAGCAGCACCGCGAGGCCCGACTCCATCGCGCCGCAGTTGTTGGAGACGACCGACAGGCCGCCGACCCCGTGCTCGTACAGCGCCTGGATCAGCACGTTCGGCACACCGCTCAGCCCGAAACCGCCCACGGCCAGCGACGCGCCGTGCGGGACGTCGGCCACCGCCTCGGCGGCCGTGGCCACCACCTTGTCCATCCGCGAAGCCCCATCTCTCAATTAGTCAGGGCACTGAGTATTTCAGCGAGGTGACCCACACGGTGCCACCGGTCGACCGAGGCGTCAAGACCCTGGAAAACCGCACGTGAGAGGTGTGCGTGCCGTGCAGACGGCTTCTCTTCGGCGGGGGTATCGTTCAGTGCACCAACGAACGCGATCACGGGAGCGCACATGGCCGCGGTGGATCTGACCACCCATCCCGGGCACCTGGCCCGGCGGCTTCAGCAGGCCCACTACCTGCTGTGGAACACGATGGTCTCGGAGGAGATCACCTCTCCGCAGTTCGCGGTCCTCAACACGCTCGTCGCCGAGCCCGGCCTGGACCAGCGCACGGTGGGGGAGCGGGTGGGGCTCGACCGCTCCACCATCGCGGAGGTGGTCAGCAGGCTCGGCCGCCGCGGCCTGCTCGACAAGGTCCGCGACCCGCAGGACGGCCGCCGCTTCCTGCTCCGGCTGACGGACGAGGGGCTGCGCACCCACCGCAGGCTGACCGTGCGCACCGCCCGGATGAACCAGGTGTTCCTGGCCCCCCTCTCCGCCGACGAGCGCACGGTGTTCTTCGACCTCATCCGCCGGGTCGCCGACGCGGCCGAGGGGCTGCGGAATCCGGCCGAGCCCCTCGGCGCACCGCACTGAGCGGCGGGGTCCGGCTCAGGGAGCCTCGGTGAACACCACCCACACCTGGCCGTCGGCGAACCTCATCGGCGAGCCGTCCGCCGCCTCGAACGACGTGCCGTCCTCCGCCGCCGGGCGCTGCCACGTGGCGGTGTGCACCCGCCCGTCGCGCAGCACCTCGGCCTTCCCGGTGCCCACCGACTCGACGTACGGCGAGTTGCTGCCACGGAAGTCCTGGAAGCGGGAGTCGCGGATGTCGACGTACTGCACGACGACGGTCGCCGGGGCCAGCCGCTTGCCGTCGGCGGTGACGGCCGGCTCGCCGTCCATGCTGACCAGCCAGCGGTCCCGGCTCTCCGACCAGCTGAAGGTGAAGCGCGCCGCCGGGTAGCGGACGGTGTGCGAGTCCTCGGCCGTGCCGCCCGAGGGAGCCGCGCCGTAGCGGAAGCCGGTGGTCAGGGCGGCGGCGCCCGGAGCCGACGGCATCAGCCGGTCGGGGCGCAGATAGAGGTTGTGCGGGGCGGCCCGGCCGTCGTCGCGGACATAGGCGTCGGAGCCCCCGTCCGCCGGTTCGGCCCGCAGTGGCGCCTCGGCGATGAGCGGCAGCAGCTTGCTCTGCGCCCCGGAGAAGGCGAGCGTCGGCCGGTCGAACTGGCGCAGCAGCTCCAGGTCGGACTCGCGGGCGCTGCGTACCGGCCCGACGGAGTCGGGCAGCCGCGTCGCGTAGACGGCCATCAGCCGGCTCAGGCCGCCCTCGACCGGCTCGACGTAGACCAGGTCCGCGGCGTCCAGGCCGGACTGCGGGCGCGCCGCCCGGACGTTGTCGACCTTCACGGCCAGCACCGAGGCGTCGTTCCGGCTCTCCGGGCTGCTCGCCGGCTCCCGGACGGTGCCGCGTCCGTCGTCGCGCGGGCCGGACTGTGCCGTGCAGCCCGCCGCCAGCAGGACCGCCACTGCGGCGGTCGCCAGCGTCCTCGCGGCACCGTTCCGGGTGCGCGTCCCTCGTCGCATCCCCACCACCGGCCACCCACCATTCCTGTGTCATCGATTGTGCGCTTCTTCATGCGTTTATGGCCATACCCGACCTTTTCTGAATGTGCGCGGTTAATCGGCTGATCGGCCCAGTCGGTTCATCGGCCTGGCTCGTCACGGTTGGGCGAGAAGGGCCCCGGGTACCCGGGCGCCACCGCGGACCGGACGTGCCACCCATCGGTGACAGAGGAGCACGAGACGATGAAGGCAGTGACCTGGCAGGGCAAACGGGAGGTACGGGTCGAGGAGGTGCCCGACCCGAAGATCCAGGAACCGACGGACGCGGTCATCCGTGTCACGTCCACCGGGCTGTGCGGCTCCGACCTTCACCTGTACGAAGTGCTCACCCCGTTCATGACCCCCGGCGACATCCTCGGGCACGAGCCGATGGGCATCGTCGAGGAGGTCGGCGCCGAGGTGCCGGACCTCAGGCCGGGGGACCGGGTCGTGGTGCCGTTCCAGATCGCGTGCGGGCACTGCTTCATGTGCGACACGGGGCTGCCGACCCAGTGCGAGACCACGCAGGTCACCGGCGAGGGCATGGGTGCCGCCCTGTTCGGCTACACCCGCCTGTACGGAGCGGTGCCGGGCGGCCAGGCGGAGTACCTGCGCGTCCCGCAGGCGCAGTACGGGCCGATCAAGGTGCCCCAGGGGCCGCCGGACGACCGCTTCGTCTACCTGTCCGACGTGCTGCCCACCGCATGGCAGGCGGTCTCCTACGCCGACGTGCCGCAGGGCGGCACCGTCGCCGTGCTCGGCCTCGGCCCCATCGGCGACATGGCCTGCCGGGTCGCCCAGCTCAGGGGCGCCGGACGGGTCTTCGGCGTGGACCTGGTGCCGGAGCGGCTGCGCAGGGCGAAGCAGCGGGGTGTGGAGACGTACGACCTGCGGTCCTTCGACAACGAGAAGGAACTGGTCGCCGCGATCCAGGACGAGACCGACGGCCGCGGACCGGACGCGGTCATCGACGCCGTCGGCACCGAGGCGCACGGCAGCGTTGCGGCCAAGCTGGTTCAGCAGGGTGCCGCGATCCTGCCCCGCAAGATAGGCGGTCCGCTGGCGGAACGCTTCAGCGTCGACCGGCTCGCCGCCCTGCACACCGCCGTCGAGCTGGTCCGGCGCGGCGGCACCATCTCGCTGTCCGGCGTCTACGGCGGCATGGCCGACCCGCTGCCCATGCTCACCCTCTTCGACAAGCAGATCCAGCTGCGGATGGGCCAGGCCAACGTCCGCCGCTGGAGCGACGACATCGTCCCGTACCTGACCGATGAGGACCCCCTCGGCGTGGAGGACTTCGCCACCCACCGGGTGCCGCTCACCGACGCGCCGCACGCCTACGAGATGTTCCAGAAGAAGCGGGACGGCGCGGTCAAGGTGCTGATGCAGCCCTAGTACCTCCAGCAGCGGTGCGTGTGCTGAGGTGCGTTTTCGGTAGTGGCAGCGGCGGGCGGCAGTCTGGCGGTGTCTCCTCCATGCGGACCGGTTCAGTGCGTGGGGCGACGGGACCGTGGTCGGCTCGTGGGTAGGGCAGGAGAGCGTTCAGGAGTCGCCGGATCTCTGCCACGGTGAGCGGGGCGAGTGCTGATCCGTTTCTGCAGCCCCCTTTGCCTCGCTGTCGGCGTGGGCTTGTGCTGCGAGTGCGACCAGGTCGGCGAGGCGATCCCGGCGCCGACGGGTACGTGAGCATCGTGTTCGGCGAGAAGGGCGGCCGGGCGCACTGTGCCGTCGCCGTGCGGGGCCGCCGTCTGCAAAGTGACACCGCCAGCGGCGGCTTCGGCGGCGCCGCCTGCACCAGCGTCCTGCTCAGCGCACCGGTCGCCCCGGATCACGCCGAAGGCCGCCGCGGGCACGCCGTAGGAAGTCGCAGGTCGGCTCAGGCAGGTGAGGTCGGGTTCAGCGAGGCGGGGAGGCGGGGGTCATGCCTTCCAGGAGGAGCCGCAGGATCTGCTGCAGTTCGTCGGCGAGGGACGAACCGCTCGCCTCCGACGGCTGGCTGGCCCACCGGTAGAGGGCTCCGAGGTAGACGTCACGCAGCACGTTGCCGACGCCGATGGGTGGCATGGCCGGCTTCAACTCCCCCCGGCCCATCCCGCTTTCGACGATCCTGGCGAACACCTCCGCGACGTACGGCTCCTCCAGTATCGGTCGGCCCGCCTTCACCCAGGCGGTGAGCATGGCGGGGGTGAGATCCGGTTCCTCCTGGTTGATGCGGACGAGGATCGCCATGCACTGCTGAAGCTGCGCGACCGAACTCGGGGTGAACGCACCGTACTCCTCGAGGCTCGTCACGAGCGCGGCACGCCTCCTTTCTCCCCAGGCGGTGATGATGTCTTCCTTGCGCTGGAAGTAGTTGAAGAACGTTCCCCTCGCGACATCGGCCCGTTCCGCGATCTCGTTGATGGAGGTGTTCTCGTACCCCTTCTCCACGAACAGCTCGACCGCCGCCGAGTAGAGGCGCTCCCTGACCCGCTGCTTGTTGCGTTCCCGGCGGCCGACCGGCGGCATCGTCGCGGGCGAGTCCATTCCGTCCTCCTGGATGTGTCGAGCCCTCAAGCCTGGGTGCGCGGTCCTGTGGCAGCGAGAGGCCCGGACCGTTCGGCGGCGTGTCGCGGCGGTGCGTGTCGGTGGCACTGCCGGCCCGACCGCGATTTTTTTATACCACAGTGCAAGTTTTGATGCCGCTCGTCCTGTCGTATTCCGGCCGACACATGCCTCCCCGGCCCTGCTGTCACGCGGAGTGCCGTCACTCCCCGTCCGGAAGGGTCTCCGGGCCGGTGCCGTGCCGGGCCAGGCTCTCGCGCAGGCCGGCGACACTCTCCGCGCCGAGGAGCCGCCCGGCGCTGATGTCGACGCCGTGACTGCGTCGCAGACGCTGCCGGAGCTGGGCGGCCATGAGGGAGTCGAGCCCGAGTTCGCGGAGCGACCGGCGTTCGTCGATGGCGGACACGGGCATGCCGAGCAGCACCGCGGAGTGTTCGAGAAGCGACTCCGCGGCGCTGACGCCATAGGGACGGGACGCGGGAGTGGGATCGCTCCCGGGCGGCGGCGCGGCGACGGGCGTTCGCGCCGTGGCCGATGCGCGGACCCGGTCGTCGGCGGCCGGGACGACGGGACGCGGGAACCGGGTGCGCAGGCCGGTGCCGAGGGGGTGCGTGATCTTCCTGACCGCGCGGGTGAGCGGCGCCAGGTACGGGCCGGCGAGCGCCGAGACCATCGCGGGCACGCGCACCGAGGGTGTGCCCGCCCGGGACGTCCTCGTCCGGGACGTCTCGGCGATACGCCGTAGACGGATACCGGAAAAGGTCGCGAGGAGGCGCAGATCCGGTGCGAGCAGGAGGACATCGGCCAGGACCGCGTCTTCCCCGGCCTCGGTCCGTACGCGGCTCACGCTCCAGAAATCCGGCTCCGGCTCGGCGTGGCAGCGGACCGTGTCGTAGGAGACGGGGACGAGGGGGCGGTCGTCGCCCGACGCCGCTCCCGGGAGGGCGGCCAGGAGCGGCAGCAGGCCCGCCTCCCAGCCGATTCGGAGCAGGGGATGCGTCAGCCGTACCCGCGCCACGGCCTCACCGTCGCGCCGCCACAGATGCTGCACGCCCCGCAAGGGTTTCCCGATGTCGTACCCGTGGCGCCGAGCGAGTGCGTCGAATTCCCGCCCCCCCAGGTAGTCACGGCACCGGGCCAGAGCCGAGTCGAGGACATCACCGGCCGCAGGGCCCGCGGTCTCCGCCCGGACGAGCCGTCCCGAGGCGCAGAAGACAGGGTCCGCGGTGCCCGGCGGCACGGCGTGCACCGTCACCGTACCGTCGGTTCCGTCTCCGTCCGGATACGGTCCGTCCAGGGTGACGCGCAGGGACGTGTCGCCGGCCGCCTCAAGGAACAGGGGCGTGTCGCCCAGCCGTACGTCCCGCAGGGCGAACGCGGCCTCGGGGTCGGCCTCGCGGGCCGTTTCCAGCATGGCCGCGAGATGGGCCATGGGCGGGACGGGCGCGACTCCGCGGATCCTGACGCCGTCACCCCAGTCGGCGGTCCGGCCCCAGGACGCAAGGTCGATACGGCGCACCCGTGACACCCCGGAGCGCGGCCGGGCCGCGGGTCCGGCCGCCTCGCGGCGGAACTGCACGACGTCCCAGGAGTAGGTGGGCAGGGACGGAACGTGCCGTGGGCCGCCGCGATGCCACCGCTGCCAGTCCACCCGCCCGCCGTGGGCGAACAGGCGGCCGGCCGCGCGGGCCAGTTCGGTGGGCTCGTCGCACGCGCGGTGCAGCGAGGACACCGCGGCGGCGCCATGGCCGTCGGCGAGCGTGTCGGTGATGGCGGCGACGAGGACCGGATGCGGACTGATCTCGAGAAAGACGCTCTCCGCCTCCTCGGCCACCCGCCGTACCGCGTCGGCGAACCGTACGGGGCGGCGCAGGTTCTCCACCCAGTAGTGGGCCGTCAGGTCGGGGCCCGCGACCCGGGAGCCGTACACGGTGGAGACCATCCCCGGCGTACCGCGGCCCGGTGCGAGGTCGGCCAGCTCGCGCAGCAGGTCGTCGCGCAGGGCGTCCATCTGCGGCGAGTGCGAGGCGACGTTCACCTTCACCGCGCGGCACAAGACGTGCCTCTCCTCCAGCTCGGACCGCACGGCGGCGAGGGCCACGGGATCTCCCGCCAGTACAGTGCTGGTGGGCGCGTTCTCGACCGCCACGCACAGGCTGTCGCCGTACGCCTCGATGGACCGCCTGGCCTCGGCGGCCGGCAACTCCACGGCGAGCATGGCGCCCTGGCCGGCCGTTCGCTGCATCAGTCGGCTGCGGCGGCAGATCACGGCAGCTGCGTCCCGGACGGACAGCGCGCCGCTGACCTGGGCGGCAGCGGTCTCCCCCATGCTGTGGCCCAGGCACAGGTCCGGCTCCACCCCGCGTTCCCGCAGCGCTGCGGCGAGGGCCACCTGCACGGCCCACAGGGCGGGTTGGACGACACTCACGTCGGTGGGCAGCTCGGAGTCCCCGGACATCAGCCGGTCCAGCACCGACCAGCCCGACTCCTCGCGCACGGCCCGGTCGCACGCGTCCAGCGCCGCCTTGAAGGCGGGCGAGGCGCGGTAGAGCGCCCGGCTCATGCCCGCCCACTGCGAACCCTGCCCCGAGAAGACGAAGACGACGCGCCGGTCGCCCGACAGGCCCGCCTCCGCGAACCCGCCGTCGGGAATCGTCTCACCGGCGGCGAGCGCGGACAGCCGCCGCGACAGCGCGTCATGGTCGTCGCCCACGACCCACAGCCGATGGGGATGGGCGTCGCGTCCGGTGGTGGCGGCGGAGCAGATGTCGCCCAGCGGATGGCCGTGCCCTGGGCCGGTTGGGGCGAGGTAGGCCGCGTAGTCCCGGGCCAGGCGGCGCAGGGAGCCGGGCGTTCGCGCGCTGAGCACCAGCAGGTGGGGGCCGGCGTTCCCGTCAGTGCCGGGAGGGGTAGGTACGGAACCGGGTACTGGTGCGGTCTCCGGTACGGATGCGGATGCGGACCCACAAGCGGATGCCGATGCCGATGCGCATACGGAAGCGGATGCCGGCGCGGGCGTGTGGGCGCCGACGACGACATGGGCGTTGGTCCCGGACAGCCCCAGGGAGGTGACGCCGAGCAGGGCGCCGGAACCGGCCGGTTCCAGGGGTTGGTTGCGGGTCACCACCCGTACCGGGAAGTCGTCCCGAGCGAGCAGGCTGTGCGGCTCGTCGAGGTGCAGTGACGCGGGGATGACGCCGTGCCGGAGGATCAGCGCCGCCTTGATCAGCCCGGCGATTCCAGCTGCGGCCTCGGCGTGACCGATGTTGGTCTTGACCGACCCGGTCAGCAGCGGCTGCCCGGCGGGACGGTCACGGCCGGCCGACTCGGCGAGCGCCTGGAGTTCGACCGCGTCCCCGACCTGCGTTCCGGTGCCGTGCGCCTCGACGTAGTCGAGTTCCGACGGTTTGACACCGGCGACGGCACAGGCCTGGCGCAGTGTGTCGGCCTGCCCCTCCACGGAGGGGCGGATCAGCAGTTCGCTCGCCGCGCCGTCGTTGGTGACCGCGCTGCCGAGCAGGACCGCGCACACGGGGTCGCCGTCCCGGAGGGCGTCGTCCAGCCGTTTGAGGACGATCGCGGCCACGCCCTCGCCGCGGACGAAGCCGTGGGCCCGGGCGTCGCCGAACCGGCAGCGGCCGTCGGGAGAGAGCATGCCGCCCTGGGAGTAGGCGATGGCGTCGTGCGGCGAGAGGATGAGGTTGACCCCCGCGGCGACGCACAGGTCGCTCTCGCCGGTGAGCAGACTCTGCCGTGCGGCGTGCACGGCGACCAGCGAGGAGGAGCACGCCGTGTCCAGGACGACGCTCGGTCCGCGCAGGTCCAGGGCGTAGGAGACGCGGCCGGCCGTGACGGCGCGCAGCCGGCTTCCCACCATGCCGCGGACGTCCTGAGCGTGTCCCCGCGGGTCGGTGTCCGCGTGTTCCGCCGTCGCCTGCCCGACGAACACACCGCCCCGGCTGCCCGCGAGCCGGGAGGGACGTATCCCGGCGGACTCCAGGGCTTCCCAGACGACGTGCAGAAGGAGGCGCTGCTGCGGGTCCGTCTCGCGGGCCTCCACGGGCGAGATGCCGAAGAACGCCGCATCGAAGCCGAAGGGATCGGCAAGGAAGCCGCCGTGCCGGGACACGGTCCGGCCGGGGGTCATGGGGCTCGGGTCGTAGTGGTCACGGATGTCGAAGCGCTCACGGGGGACCGGAGTCACGGTGTCGGTATTGGTGATGAGCACGTCCCACAGTTCGTCGATGCTTCCGATCGCGGGGAAGCGGCACCCCATGCCGACGATCGCGACGGGTGCTTGAGGCAACTGTTGTGCGTGCATGGAGGACTCCAGGCTTGCTGCATGACTGAGCCGGTTGATCATCGAGCGGGGATCCAAAAATACACCGAGATTCATTCTTGCCCCGGGATCCCATCCATGCTCTTAAGGAACCCTTAACCAGCAGTGCTTGGTTCGGACTTTCAGTAGGTCCTGGAGCGCGTCGAGGACTAGGTGGCCGGCCTGTGGGCTCTTGGGTCGAGCCGCCTGAGGGTGAGGAAGGCCTGGGCGGCGGTGACGAGAGTGACGTGGTGGTGCCAGTCGCGCCAGTTGCGGCCTTCGAAGTGGTCCAGGCCCAGGCCGTTTGAGTTCGCGGCAGTCGTGCTCGATCCGCCATCGCATCTTTGCCCACCGAACCAGGTCGGCGATCGGCGTGGTGGCGGACAGGTTGGTCATCCGGTAGCCGGTCGGCTCGTCGGCTTCTTCGGGCTGTTCGGCGAGCGGCGTTCGCAAAGGCAGTACCCCGTTCCACCGGCTGCGGCCACCGGCTTGTTCCTGGGCGGTGCGGGAGGCTTCCTTGCCCGACGGCCGCACCTCAAGAGCAGCGAAACGTGAGGCCGTCGTGCCTTTGTTGCCGTGTCGCCACGTGACCTGTTGTCGTGTCCGTGGCGGCGTGCACGCCGACCGCGACCTGAGTTCGCTCGCTTGCCCAGGGTCCCGCAGTGCTGCCGTGCCGCCCCCGCCGACGCTGCCCCGCACTTGGGGAAAGGCACATCGTCGACGACCCGCACGTCAGGGCTGATCGCCCCGCACAATCGCTCGGCGATCCGCCGCCGCACGGCGCCCGATCTCACGGCGACTGGTTCACGAACTGCTGCAGGGCCTGCATGTTGCCGTCCGGCGGCCGATCGGCCGTCGGCTGGACCGACTTGCGAGATCACCCGACCTGACGAAGTGCTGTCAGCAGGACTTGACGCACCGTTTGCCCCGTGGCGCAGGCATCCCGCACCCCGAAATATTTGTACTTGCGTTCAAGAGTGACTCGGTGTTTATTGTTGGATCACTCTGGTCCGAGAGCAGGTAGGGGGAGGCTGTGGACATCAGTCAGATGGTTCCACTCCTGGCCGACGAAGAATTGACGGCTTATCAGTTTCTCGTCAGCACAGGTGGTGCCACCTTGGAGAGGCTGTCGAGAAACCTTGGCTGGGGCCCGGGACAGACGGAGCGCGTACTGTCACGGCTGAGAAGGATGCGGCTCGCGCGAACCGAGGCACACGGCCGCAGCGCCTGGACCGCGGTCCACCCTGACCTGGTCGGACTTCAGTACGCCAAGCCCCTCTCGGGAGTGATCGACGCGTGGCAGGCCCAGCTGGTCCAGATCCGCGAGCAGCTCGACACGCTCTCCGGGCTGTGTGCCGACGGGACGCAGGGCACCGGACTCGGCTCCGTCGTCACGGTCGAAGGCGCGGCCGACATCCGTGCCGCGCTGGAGGAGTGCGCGTCACGGTGCGCCGACGACGTGCTCGCCGTGCAGCCCCTGGGGCGGGGTGCTCCGGAACTCGCCCGGGACATCGTCTGCCGGGACTTCGAACCCATGAGGCCGGAGGCCGGCGTACGGGTGCTGCTGCCTCACCTGTCCCGCTACGACGCCGAGGTGCGCGACTGCGTCGAACGGATCTCGGCATCGGGGGGTGAGGTGCGCACCACCGCCGCGCCGCTGCCCGCGCTGATCGTTTTCGACCGCTCCGTGGCGTTCCTGCTGGACGGCGACGGCGACGGCGACGGCGACGGCGGGGGCGGCGGCGGTGAGAAGGTCTGCAGGGCGCACATGGTGAAGCACCAAGCCCTGGTGGGGTTCATCGTGCACACGGTGGTGAGTGCCTGGGCGACAAGCACGGCCTTCCAGCGGACGGGCGGTAAGAACCGCATCCCGGAAAGCCTGACCCAGGAGACGAAGACCGCGATCGTCCAGCTGCTCGCCGCGGGCTACAAGGACGAGGTGGTGGCCAGGCGTCTCGGCATCGGTGTGCGGACGTGTCGGAAGTACATCGCCGAGTTGTTCGGCGACCTCGGGGCGCACAGCCGGTTCCAGGCCGGGTGGCTGGTCCGCGATCACCTGCTCGTGTCCGGGCTCGACGGGGCAGGCTTCGAAGGCCCGTCGGGGATCATACGGCGGCATGAACCGACCGCCCGCGGCTCCCGGTGACAGGCGTTGTCCGGTGACCGTGCGCCGCGGGCGGTCACCTGCCGGGCTCGCTGCGGTCAGCGGGCGAGTATCGCGGTGAGGGCCGCCGTGAGCTGAGCCTCGGGGTCGTTTGCGGCCCCCTTGCTGCGCCAGGCCACGACGGCGTCGGGGCGGATCAGCGAGGCGCCGGTCGGCCCGACGCCGTAGCGGCCGCGCCACAGGTCGTCCCTGTCGGTGAAGCGGTCACCTAGCCGGTGCGCGGCCATGGTCACCCCGAGCATGCGGGCGACCTTCTCCGCGGCGGCGACCCACTCGGGCGCCTCGTACCCGGCCAGCAGGACGAAACCACGGCCGAACAGGTCGTGGGTGGAGAACTCCCGCAGGCCGTCGGTGAGGGGGACGTGCGGGGCGCGCCCCCCGGGTCGCCCAGTGGGGTGCCACGGATCCTCCTGGAGGCTGTCGTCGTCGTCGGCCTCGGTGCGGATCGCGCACGAGCGGTACCGGAAGCCCAGATACTCCTTAGGCATGGGAACGGGGGCGTTCGGATCGGCCGGGTTGTAACTGGCGGGCACCCGGCCCTCGGAGATCTTCGCCAGCTCGACCTCGCGCCTGAGGGTGATGTCGACGACCGGTCGCCGCTCGGTCTCGTACATGTCCAGCAGTCCGGCTCCCGCCTGTCCGGTGAGCACCAGGGCGAGCCGCCAGGACAGGTCGTAGGCGTCCTGGATGGCGAGGTTGCCGCCCTGCCCGCCGTTGGGCGGACAGGCGTGCGCGGAGTCACCGGCCAGGAAGACTCGGCCCTCCCGGAACCGCTCGGCCAGCTTGTGATTGATGGGGAAGAAACGGGCGTTGACGAAGGCGACATCGATCTCGGGATCGCCGACGGCCCGGCGGATCCGCTCGACGCACCGGTCCTCGGTGAAGTCCTCCGGAGTTTCTCCCCGTTCGGGGAAATAGTCGACCCACAGGGTGTGCCGCTCGGAGCCGTCCAGAATGAAGCTGGATCCGCTGCCGGGCATGCCGATGACCTCGACCGCGCCCTTCTTCACATATCGCGTGAGATCGGCCTCGAAGGTGATGATGTACATATGGCCGATGACTCCGCTGCCTTCGACCGTGATACCGAGCAGGTCCCGAGTCCTGCTCATATTGCCGTCGGCCGCCACCACATAGTCCGCCTCGACCGTGTAGACGCGGCCGGTGGTCACCTCACGCAGTGTCGCAGTGACCTTCTCCTCGTCCTGGGTGAGGGCGACCATCTCGGTGCCCGGCCGCAGATCCGCGCCGACTTCCTCGGCACTGACCCGCAGGATCTCCTCCACCTGGGCCTGGGATATCCAGGCCAGCGGCGGCACAGCGGACAGTTCGCGCGGGTCGGGCTCCGCCGGCGGGTCGAGGAAGCGCCGCTCCGGATCGGCCAGGGAGAGGCCATGGCTCATACGGGGCCACTGCGCGCCGGCGATGGCGTCGCGGATGCGCCGCGCGACTCCAGGCAGCGTGTTGAGCAGTTCCTGCGAACGTGTGTTGAGTCCCCATGCTTTCGGCAGCGTGGAAACAGTCGGCCGCCGCTCCACCAGAAGCGGACGCACGCCACGTGCGGCAAGACTCACAGCAGTCGTGAGCCCGGTATAGGCGCCACCGACGACGAGGACGGGAACTCTTTGAACTGACATGACATCTGCCTCCTACATGGCGGTCACAGAACGTCCCGGCGGTTATGCAGCCGAGCGGATTACACCCGACCGATCCAGCTTGAGGATGCGCCGGGTCTTTCGGCCACCGTGCGGCGGGCGCAGCAAGTTGTGGTGCAGCTTCCTGCATGTCAGGGACCGATGAAGGGCGCGCTGACATCACCGGCGGTCAATCCGTTGCTGCTGCACAAAAATTCCTGGTGGCTCTATTAATTCCTTATGACCCGGGGGCAGATGGACGAGGAGTACCGTTGAGCAGGTTGCGCTGGCTGACCGCGGGGGAGTCCCATGGACCCGCACTCGTCGCGACGTTGGAGGGCCTTCCGGCCGGTGTGCCGGTCACCACGGAGAGAAGGCCATGGCCACCGGTCCGGTCGATCCGGCGGAGCTGGCCGAGCTGGCGCGTAACGCGCCGCTGACCCGGCCGCGGCCCGGTCACGCCGATCTGGCGGGGATGCAGAAGTACGGTTTCGACGAGGCCCGTCCGGTGCTGGAGCGGGCGTCGGCGCGGGAGACGGCGCGCGGGTGGCGCTGGGCGCGGTCGTTTCTGAGGGAGACGGCCGGGATCGAGATCGTCCATGTCGTTGAGCTGGCGGCTGCGAAGACGCCGTACGCGGTCTACCCGTCTCCGGCGGACGTGGAGAGGCTGGACGCCGATCCGGTGCGGTTCTGGACGCGGACGCGTCGAAGGCGGTGGTCGCGAGATCGACCAGGCCCACCAGGACGGCGACACGCTCGCTCCGGGGTGTGGTGGAGGTGCTGGCGTACGGCGTGCTGGTGGGTCTGGGTTCGCTTGTGCACTGGGACCGGCGGCTGGACGCGCGGCTGGCGGTTGCGCTGTCGGGAAGCCGATCGCGAGCGTTCCGCGGGCGCTGAAGACGGTGGATGTGGCCACGGGTGAGCCCGCTGCCGCGCATCATCAGCGTTCGGATGTGTGCGCGGTACCGGCGGCGGGGATCGTCGCGGAGGCGACGGTGGCGCTGGTGCCGGCGGACGCGGTGGCGGAGAGGTTCGGTGGGGACAGCGTGACCGAGACGCGCGGCAATGTGCGGTCGCGCCTCGACAACCTCCCCATCCGATAGAACGCCGGCCTGCCGGGAACGAACGGCGGGCGTACCGGGTCCTGGCCCGGTACGCCCGCCGTCGGCGTCCTCGTCGGTCATCGGTGCCGTGGCAACAGGGTCGCCGCGCCCAGTGCGTTGGCCACGAGCAGGCCCGCGGCGAGCAGCAGGCTCTCCCGCATACCCGTGGCGAAACCGCCCGCGAGGAGTGCGCCGAAGACCGCGATGCTGAGTGCTCCACCCGTCTGCCGGCTGGTGTTGAGCAGCGCGGCGGCCGTGCCGGCCCGCTCGGCGGCGACGCTGTCGAGCATCAGGGAGGTCAGCGCCGGCATGGCGAGGGCGCCGCCGACGCCCAGCGGGATCATCAGCACGGCGGTCACCCACCACGGGGTGTCCGCGCCGACGGCGGCCAGCCCGCCGCAGCCCACGGCACCAGTCAGCAGCCCCGCGACGACCACGGTCCGCGGGCCGTAGCGGGAGACCGCCTTTGGGGAGAAGTAGTTGAAGTGGGCGGTGATCACCGCCATCGGCACGAACATCAGCCCGGCGGAGAACGCCGACTGCCCCCGCTGCTCCTGGAAGAAGAGGCTCAGTACGAAGACCCCGCCGTAGAAGGCGGCGTTGCAGGCGAAGCCCGCGACGACCGGCACGCTGACTCCGCGCTGGCGGAACAGCTCCAGGGGGAGCATCGGGGCGCGCCGCCGTGCCTCGACAACCACGAAAGCGGCTCCGGTCACCACCGCGGCCCCGGCCGCGGCCAGCACCGTCGCGGTCAGGCCGTGGTGCCCGCCCTCGATCACGGCGAAGGTGAGCGAGGCAAGCGCCAGGACCGCCGTCAGCTGCCCCGGCAGGTCGAAGACGACGGGGTGGCGGGGGGACGGCACCGCACGCATCAGCGTGAGGAAGGCGGCGAGCCCGGCGGGCACATTGAGGAAGAACACGGTGCGCCAGTCCCACTCCGTGGTGAGCAGCCCGCCCAGGACGGGGCCCGCGGCGATGGCCACGGCGCCGCCGACCGTCCACAGGGCGATGCCGCGCGCCCGCGCGTCCGGGTCGTCGGGGAAGGCCTGCCGGATCAGCGCCAGTGAAGCGGGCACCATCACCGCCGCCGCGCCTCCCTGCACCACCCGCGCGGCGGTCAGCGTCCCGATTGACGGCGCCAGCCCGCAGGCCAGCGAGGCGAGGGTGAAGACGCCGATCCCCCAGCCGTACGCGCGCCGCGCGCCGACGGCGTCCGAGAGGGCGCCGGCGGAGAGCATCAGCGCCGCGAACATCAGGGTGTAGCTGTCGGCGACCCACTGAAGTCCGGACAAGGAGCCGCCGAGGTCGTGCCCCACGGCGGGCAGGGCCACGTTGACGCCGGAGACATCAAGGGTGATCACGAAGAAGCCGAGGACGGCGGCGACGAGAGCGGCGGTGGCGGAGCCGGCTCGCCCCGGCGCTCCTGGAGCCGTCCCTCCCCTGGCCGTCGCGCCTGTCCTGGACTGCGCCACGCTCATCGCGTACTGCTCCTCACTGAGACGTTCGTTTCACCTGGGATCACAGTGCTCGGTTCGTGCGCCGTCAGGCAGACCGAGCTGTACGGGGGAACGGTGTTCCTGGCCCTGACACGACCTCCCTGGGTGCGGGACGGCTTGCGACAATGGCCGGATGAGTGAAGGTACGGAACTGGGTCGTTTCCTCCGTGCCCGGCGCGGACAGGTCCGCCCGCAGGACGTGGGCCTGCCCGCCGGCACGGGCGTCCGCCGCACTCCGGGCCTCCGCCGCGAGGAGCTGGCGACGCTGGCCGGGGTCAGCGTCGACTACTACACGCGGCTGGAGCGGGGCCGCGAGACCCGGCCCTCGCCCGCCGTCGTCGAGGCGCTCGGCAGAGCGCTGCGGCTGTCGCCGGAGGCGCTGCACCGGTTGCACGAGCTGGTGGCCCTCGCCGCCGGCCAGCCGTCGGCTGGGTCGCCGGAGCCGCCGCACGCCGTACGGGACTCGGTGCGCACCCTGCTGGAGACGCTGCGTCCGTCACCTGCGTACGTCGTCAGCCGCGCCAACGACCTGCTGGCCGCCAACCGCCCCGGCCTGCGTCTCTTCCCCGGGCTCACCGACTGGCCGCCGGAGCGGCGGAACCTCACCCGCTACATGTTCCTGCACCCCATGGGCCGCAGGCTGTACCGCGACTGGGAGACGATGGCGGCGCACAGCGCGGCCCACCTGCGGGCGATGGCGGGTGCCGATCCGGACGTGCCGGAGCTGGCCCAGCTCGTGGGCGAGCTGGTGATGAAGAGCCCGGAGTTCGCCCAGTTGTGGGAGCGGTACGACGTACGGGCGCACGGCGGTGGCCGGAAGCACTTCCGGCACCCCGAGGTCGGCTCGATGTGCCTCAGCTTCGAGGTGATGACGATCTCCCGTACGGACGGTCAGCGCCTCGTCACCTACCAGGCGGTGCCGGGGACCCCGGATCACGACGCGATGCTGCTGCTGGACATGGCCGACCTCGGCGAGGACGCGCACTCCGCGAGGAGTGAGCGGTGACCCCGTCGGCGCCGTGCTCGGTCACCTGTCCAGCGAGATCCGGTAGGTCTCGTGCGGGGTCTGGATGTCGTTGCAGGTGAGTTCGCCGGTGGCGCCGCGGTAGGCGCCGGTGCCGCCGGTGATGGCCATCCGCACGGTGTCGGTGCCCTTGATCCAGAGGGACTGGGCGGTGAGCTGCCCGTCCGGCAGCTGGACCGACAGGACGCAGTTGGTGACGATCTTCGAGCCGTCCAGCTTGGCCACCTGGCAGGAACTGCCGTCCTCGCCGACCTGCTTGCCGTCCCGGAACAGCTTGTCGGCGTACACGAACTCGTCTCCGACGCTCAGCCCGGGGGTGCCGACGTCGGTGTGCACGACCCCGTCGTTGCCCACGGCCAGATCGATGACCTTCTCGGGCCTGGCCTGTGCGGGAAAGGCGAGCACGGAGGATATGCCCAGTGCCAGCACTCCGGTGGCGACGGCGCCGAACAGGGCGACATGGGTCTTTCGCAGAACGTGGGTCTTGGACATGAAAGGGGTTTTGGACACGCGAGGTAACTCCCTAGTGCGGGTCGTCGAAGTCGTCGAAGGTCTCGTCGCCGAACCCCGCGGCGCGCCGCAGCGCTCCGGTTTCGATCAGACCGGTCACCACGGCGATGTCGTGGTCCAGCCGCCGGTCGCGGGTGACGAAGGGGCTGTGTTCCCTGATGAGCCCGTGCACCGCCCGGACGGCCGGTGCCGCCAGATGGGCGCCGCGCAGGTCGATCGCCTGGGCGAGGGCCAGCAGGTGGATGGCCGCCACTTCGCGGACCAGCCCGTTGACCGTGCGCGCATCGCGGGCCGAGATGGTGCCCATGCTGACGATGTCCTGGTTGTGCGCCTCCGTGGAGCGGGAGAAGACGGAGACCGGCCCGGTCTGTTTGAGGGCTTCGGCGGTGACGGCCGAGGCCGCGATCTGCATCCCCTTGAACCCGTGATGCAGACCCGCCTCGGGGGCGTCCGGTGGCCTTGCGACGATCAGATTGGGCGGCAGTCCCTCGTTGAACTTTTCGTCCACGACGAGTGCGAGCTGCCGGTCGAGCAGGTTGGCCAGGCCCGCCACCGCGGTCTTCAGGCTGTCCATGGCCTGTCCGACATGCCCCGCGTAGAAGTTGCCGCCCAGGTGGAGGACGGACGTGCCGGCGTCGAACAGGGGGTTGTCGGTGGCGGAGTTGATCTCGGTGTCGAGCCAGCTCTCCGTCCACGCGAGCGTGTCCCGGACGATGCCGATGACCTGCGGGGCGCAGCGCACCGAGTACTTGTCCTGGATCCGCTCGGTGAGCTGGAGGTGACCGCGCCCGAGCAGCCGCTCCCGGCGCACCAGGATCTCCTCGAAGGACGTGGCGAGTTTCGACCCCGTCAGCAGATCCCGGATGACCTCGGCCGACCGCACCTGGCCCTGGTGCGGTTTGGCGGCGTGCACGAAGGGATGCAGCGCGGACGCGTTGCCGCGCAGCGCCTCGATCGTCATGGCCGTCGCGAGTTCGGCGACGAAGGCCAGCTCCCGTGTGTCCCAGGCGGCGAGTACCGCGTACGCCGCGGCGAAGGACGTGCCGTTGATCAGCGCAGTGCCCTCCTTGGGCGCGAGCCGCAGCGGTTCGACGCCCTCCTCGCGCAGGGCCTCGGCCGCCGGGCGCACGGTGCCGCGGTGCAGCACCCGGCCTTCCCCGATCAGCGCCGCGGCCAGATAGCACAGGGGCACCAGATCACCGCTGGCGCCGACCGAGCCGCGTTCGGGGATCAGCGGCAGGATGTCCCGGCCCAGACACTCCAGCAGGGTCGACACCGTCTGCGGCCGGATCGCCGAGACTCCCTTCGCCAGTGCGTTGGCGCGGATGATCATGGTTGCCCGGGCCACCTCCGGCGTGGCCGTCGGCCCCACTCCGTTGAGGTGGTAGAGCACCAGGTTGCGCTGGAGCGCGTGCGCCTTGTCCGGCGAGATCTGCCGGACGCAGCTGTCCCCGAAGCCCGTGGTGACGCCGTAGACGGGGATCTCCTGGGTCAGCAGCCTCTCCTTGAGGCCGACGGAGGCACGCATCCGCTCGGCCGCCGCGGCGCTCAGCGTCACCCGAGTGCCTCCGCCGCCCCGGCGTGCGGCTGCGGCGACCGCGCGGGAGGAGAGGCCCGCGCCGTCGAGTTCGAGGTGCCCGGCCGTGGACCCGTACGCCATGTGTACCGTTCCTTCCCCTGCGGCCGGTGGCCTAGTAGACGCCCTCGATGAGCTTCTGGCCGTCCACCTCGGCAACCGGATGGATGTCGCGCAGCGAGTCCCCGACACCCGTGGGGCTGGGCACGCGCGTGGCCAGATCGCGTTCGAGGCTGTTGGGTACGAGGCCGTAACTGGTGAGGTGGTTCATGACCACGGCCCCCTCCGCTCCGAACTCGACCGGCCGGCCGGAGGAGGGATCGACCACGCGATAGAAGACGTACGGCGCGTACGAGTCGAAGACCGTGTCGCCGGTGCCCTCCGGGTCGGGGCGCTGGACCGTGCCGCTGAGGACGGAGGTGCTGCCGTACGACCCGCGGAACCGCACCTTGGGGAACAGCTCGGTGGACAGATAGTCCAGGGTGTCGGCGTCCATGTGCGCTCCGGTCCAGATGATCAGACGCACCTTCTCCTGGACCAGCGCCCGGACCGGGGCCCGCTCGGCCAACCGGGTCAGCAGCGGCGGCGTGGTGATCAGGAAGGCGATGTCCTGTGAGCGCAGGACCAGCTCGGCCTGGTCGGCGAGGTGGTCGACGTAGGCGCGGGCGCCGGCCGTGTCACCGGCGGCGATGAGGCGCTTCACCCAGCGGGGATCGAGGTCGATGGAGAACCGGATGCCGCCCCTGGCCTCCGCGATCCGCCGGGAGTACTCGCCGAGCATGTGCGGGCCGCTGGGGGCCACGGCCAAGGCGTGGCCCCGGCCGTCGTCGGGGTAGTGGGAGTTCTCCCACGCCATGTACTGGTCGAACCAGTTCTCGAACATCACGAAGCGCTTGGGCGCCCCGGTGGTGCCACCGCTCTCGTACACGGCGAACACCTTCTCCGTCGCGTCCAGGCCGCGGGGGATCAGGTCCTCGACCGGTACGTCCCGCAGCTCGTCCACCAGGTTGGGAAACCGCAGCAGGTCATCGACGCACCGCACGTCCTCGACCGGGTCGAAACCCAGCCGGTCGCGGCGGTCCAGCCAGAAGCGGGAGCCCGTGGCCGGGTCGAAATGCCAGCGCATCATGGCCCGGACGTGCGCGTCGGCCTGTTCTCGGGCGGTCATGCGTATCACCGTGCTTTCTCGGTCGAGAGGAGGGACGGATTCGAGTGCGGACGCGGACGGGGAGCGGCCCCGCCGCCGTCATACGCCGTGTTGCGAGCCGCCGTTGATCTGGAGGATCTGCGAGGTGACGTAGCCGCCGGACGGCGAGCAGAGGTAGAAGCCCAGCTCGGCGACGTCCGCGGGTGCTCCTGCGCGTCCCAGCACCGTCTGCCGGACGAGCATGGACTCCCGCGCGGCGGGAAGCTCGCCGCCGAACAGGTCGGTGCCCGCGACATAGCCGGGAGCGATCGCGTTGACGTTGATGTCGCGCGGTCCCAGGCGGGTCGCGAGGACGTGGACGTACGAGTGCAGGGCCGCCTTGGCGGCGCCGTAGCCGCCGGTTCCGCGCGATCCCCGGTAGGCGGCGATGGAACTGTAGAGCACGATGCCACCGCCGTCGGCCATGAGGGGCAGCAGGGACTCCACGGCGATGACGGCGGTCAGGACGTTCGACCGGTAGGCGTCCTGCCATTCCGCCACCACCGATGCCAGCTCCTCGCCACCGGATGGCGGGACGGCACCCGCGCAGCACAGCAGCCCGCCGACGGGCAGTCCGGTCTGCCTGACCCGACCGCGCAGAATCTCCGCGGACGCGGCGTCGGACAAGTCGAGGGCGAGCGGTTCGACGTCCGCTCCCGGCACGCTGGAGGTGATCTCCTCGGCCGCCTGACGGAGCCGCTGCTCACCCCTCGCGATCAGCAGCACCTTGTCCTCGTTCTCGGCGAACCGCCGCGCCGTGGCCTTGCCGATGCCGGCGCTCGCACCGGTCACCACGATCAACCTGGACACACTGAATCCTCTGTACGACTACGGGAGGGAAGAGCAGAGAGGGAAAGGGAGGCGGACGGTGACCGGAGGGCCGCCAGGAGCGCCCGGCGATCCGGCTTGCCGGCGGCGGTCCTCGGGATGGCCGCCAGTTCCACGATCCGCGACGGGCTGGGGAAGTCCCGCAGGGCCGCTCTGATGTCCGCCACGCCTGTTCCGCTGTCGCGGGCGGACCAGAAGACCGCGTATCCCTCCCCGGCGAGCCGGTCGCCGGGCAGGGCGAGCGTGACGCATTCGGCGTGCGGCAGACGGGCATTGAGCCGCTCGTCGACCCCGGCGAGATGGACTCTCCTGCCGTTCACCTTGAGCAGCGAGCTGTCGCGCCCGACCAGCCGGAATGCGCGGGGGCCCGTGAACTCCACCAGGTCGCCGGTCGCCCACTGGGCGGGCGGTCGGGTCCCGTGCTCCGGGCGGGCCAGGCGCGGGCCGCGGACCACCAGTTCCTCCGTCGCTCCCGCCGGTGCCCCGGCGGCACGGACGAAGGACACGTCGGGGAAGGCCTCCCAAGGGCCCTCGGCGCCCTCGCCGCACTCGCCGTCCTCGGCGACGAGCGGCCGGTGGGCGATGCCCCCGGTCTCGGTCGAACCCAGGATCTCGTGGGCGCGCAGCCGTGAAGCGGCTCGCCGGAGTAGTTCACGGGCCCCGGGCGGCGGGGCCGCCGAG
The DNA here is from genome assembly GCF_047946815.1 of Streptomyces hamibioticus. Taxonomy (NCBI): domain Bacteria; kingdom Bacillati; phylum Actinomycetota; class Actinomycetes; order Kitasatosporales; family Streptomycetaceae; genus Streptomyces; species Streptomyces hamibioticus. Next base: position 1,110,727 of record NZ_JBKKQY010000001.1, on the reverse strand, counting down.
CTGTGCAGGGCGACGACCGAGCCCGCGCGTTCCAGCGCCGGCCAGCCGCGCCGCAGCAGGTCCCAGGCCATCGGAACACAGACGACCAGGACCCGCGCACCCGGGGAGACGGACAGGGGCGCGAACGGATCGGCCCACGCCTGGTGGACGCTCACCCCCGCCATGCCGGGGAGCCACCGGCCGAACAGGGCACCGAACAGGTGCCGTGGCGGGGCATAGTTGATCACGTGATCAACCGGGCCGACCAGACGTCCGCCGATCAGTTCCACCTCGCGCTCCATCTGGCGCGGGCGCCGGAACCAGCGACGCGCGGTCCCGGTACTGCCGGACGTCTCGAAACGAAGCTCACCGGATGCACGGGGCTCACCGGACTCACGGGGCTCACCGGGTTCGTCGCGGAGCCCGGCGGGGGAGTACGCCGTACTCGTCGTCATGCCGCCTGGTCCTCGACGCGCTCCCGCACGTACTCGGCGGTCCGGTCGAGGGTGCTGAACCAGTAACGCACGTCGTCCCCGACGAAGTCGACCTCGATGCCGAACTCCCCCTCGACGGCGGTGACGTACTCGAGAGCCGCCAGGCTGTCGAAACCCGGCAGCGCGGCGGACAGATCCGCGTCCGGGGCCAGGGCTCGGGCGGCGTCACCGAAGCGCTTTTCCAGGACCGCCCGGACCCGGCCGTGGATCCGGGTGAGGTCGGTGTCAGAGGTGGGCATGTTCGAAACCTTTCTCTGCTCCGCGGTCGGCCAGTGCCGGGCCGCCGCTCGTCATCGACCCCGATTCCAGGTAGAACACCCGGTCGGGCTGGGTGGGTTCGAAGCGGACCGTCAGGTGGGCGCTCTCCTCAAGACCGAGCGCCTCTCTGATCTCCTCGGCCAGCTCCGCCCGGTAGGCGTGGTCGCGGTCGGGATGGATGTGGCACACGGCGGACGCCCACCGGGCGGACGGACCCTCGTCCGCGCCGTCCTGATAGGACGTCAATGGCACGCCGCCGCAGAAGTACGTCATGGGCTCCGCGGTGCGGAAGGTGACCACGACATGGACGGCGTCGGACCCGTGCGCGGCCATCCACCGGGTGAGGCGCAGGGCGGCCCTGAGCCGTGCGGAGGGGGCCAGCGGGGTGCTGGTCACATCGACAGTCGGCAAGATTCCGCGCCTTTCACGACAGGGACAGCGGTGGCAGGGCGGCCCGGCCGGGCGACAGCCGCGTCTCCAGACGCCGTCCCAGGCAGTCGGCGAGCGGGCCGCCGTCGGCGGACATGAGGGGTGTCCAGGCGAACCCGCCGCCGGCCGTGCGCACGCGGTCCAGGAACCTCGTCAGGTGGTCGGCGTCCCAGTCAAGGCCGAACACGTCCGCCGCGAGGACGGCTTCGTAGGTGCTCAGTAGGTCGGGGACCCGGTTGCCCTCGTTCGCGAAGCCCCCGCCCCGGACCCGGTGCCGGGCGAGCGCGTCGCCGGCGTGCCGGGCGAGCGCCTCACCGGCGCGGGTGCCGTCCGCGCCCGTCGTCCTGTGCAGCGCCCGGAGTCCCTGCAGGGTGGCGCGCAGTGTGGGCAGGCCACCGGGCACGTTGGCGTACCGACCGGGCGCGGTCTCGCAGGAGGCCACGTACCCGGCGATGCTGCGCAGGGAGGCGGCGGCGGACGTGCGTGCCGTGTTGTGGAGCATCTCCGAGGCCGCGCACGTCGACACCATGTCCGAGGCGCGGCCCTCCCAGTAGCCGAATCCGCCGTCGGGGTTCTGGATGGCACCGGCGAGCCAGTCCGCGACCCGGGCACGGGCGGGTGGGTCGTCGTGGAACGCCCCGGCCGAGAGAGCCCAGAGGGTGCACCGCACCTCACTCCCTCGCCCGGGCATGTACATGATGCCGTTCTCGTTCGGCAGCATGCAGCTCTCCATCCACCGCAGGGCCTCCCGTGCTTCGGCGTCCGTGAAACGGCCCGCCATCAGATGGGCGGAGGTCGTCAGCACGTCCGAGGCCAGCTCGGGCACGCGATAGGTGAAGCCGCCCTGTCCGGTCCGGAAGGACAGCACGGTGCGGACCACCCCTTCGGCCGCGTCGTCGAGATCGGCGCCGAGTTCCCGCAGCGCTCCCACCGCGCAGAACGCCGCCCACACGTCGGGCACCGGATATCCGGGCCACCGGGTGAACGACCCCTCCGGGTGCATCCGGGTCCGGATCCAGGCCACGCAGCCCTCGGGGTCCCGCGGGGTCTCGCCCAGGCGGGCCAGCGCGCCGGTGGCCCGGAAAGTCGCCCACAGGCAGTCCGTCGCGTCGCCCGCCTGGAAGGTGAATCCGCCGGCCGCGCTCTGCCGGGCCATGAGCCAATCGGTCAACCGCTCACGGTTCCACGGCAGCGGACCGCGTCCGCCGGTGGCGGTGCTCCACGCAGTGACGGCGTAGTAGCAGGCCCGTACGTCGGACACGCCGTTCTTGGCATGGGCCGGGCTCCACGCCAGCCCGCCGTCCTCGGCCTGCAGCGCCGCGAGCCAGTCGAACAGCGCCTCCGGCGGCTGCTCGCCGTAGATCTCCACCAGGGTGCGTACGGAGTAGTAGGTCGCCCAGACGTCCGACGCCTGACCGGGCGTCATCGCGAATCCGCCGTCCGCGTGGGCGGTGCTCCGCACCCACGCGGAACTCGGCCTGGTCGTCGTACCGCGGCCGCGGGCGGGCAGTTCGGCGAGTGCCTGGGTGCAGTAGTAGGTGGCCCAGGCGTCGGAGGACATACCGGCCGACCAGGCGAATCCGCCGTCGGAGTTCTGCCGGGAGGCGAGGAAGCCGGCGACGGACCCGGGGGAGGGCAGGTCGCCGATGCGGCCGAGCCAGGCGAGTGTGCGCACGGCCGCGTAGGTGCACCACAGGTCCGACTCCCCGGAGACCACCCCGGACGACCTGAGCAGCGTCTCGTACGTCATGCCGGCACCACCTCGTCGACGACCCGGAAGTTCGAGCGCTTCCAGCTCTTCTGCGACCCGCCGCTCTTCGTCGTGACCGGCAGCCGGTTGACGAACCGGACCTCGTCCCAGCGGAAGCCGAGGTGCTCGTCCGTGCGCCGCTGGATGAGGTCCCGCTTCGCGGGCTCAGCCTCGCGGTCGGTGCGGGGATCCCGCTCCAGCAGCAGCCTGGCCCAGGTGCCGCGCTCGTCGACCTCGATCAGATAACCCATGACGTCGTGGTTGGCGTAGACGATGCCCTCCAAGTCACGGGTGCGCACCCGGCTGCCCTTGATCCCGGTGCCGTCGGTCCCCCGGCCGTGGACCGTCACCACCGGGGTGTCCGCGCCGCAGGGGCAGCCGCCGGTCAGGGACACCTCGTCACCCATGTCGAGGCGCAGGAGCGGACGGGCGTCGTTGTTGAGCGGGGTGACGACGAGCCGTCCCTCGCGCCCCGCCTCGGCCGGCGCGATGCCGTCCTCGTCCGTGATTTCGAAGTAGTTGGCCCGGCGCAGCAGATGCAGCCGGTCCCGCGCGCAGCACGCGGCGAGCGTGCCGCTTTCCGTGCTGCCGTAACTCGCGTCGTACGCGCGCGCGTCCCACCAGTGCCCGACCATGGCCCGCAGCTCGGGGGTGCTCACCTCGCCGAGCAGCATGAGAAGCTCCACCGGCCGACGCATCCGGTCGAGCACGCCACGCCTCTTCATGATCTGGGAGAACTGCAGCAGCACCCCGGGCGCCACGAAGACGACGGTCGGCCCGAAGACCTCCCACAGGCCGGCGATGCGGTCCCAGTCGGAGATCCCGGTCGTGTAGGGATAGGCCTTGACGTGCGGGACCTCCAGGAACTCGCAGACGCCGACCATGAGGTCGGCCACCGGCACGATGTCCGACGGCAGCAGGATCAGAGCGCGGTGCCCCTGGCCCGCGAGCATGGTGCGCCAGGCCTCGGCGACGGACACGGTGTTGGCGATCATGTCCCGCGCGGTGCGGGGCGTCGGCGTGGGGACTCCGGTTGTCCCGGTGGTCTGGTAGTACTTCAGCCCATCGCCGACCGGCACGCGCAGATAGTCGAGAGGCCGGGCCTTCAGGTCTTCCTTGGCGGTCGCGGGCAGGCCCCGGAACGCGTCCATGGAGAACGGGCCGAGGGAGGTGTAGGCGCTCGTCCGCGCGGCACGCTGCCAGACCTCGGCCAGCTTCGCGGTGTGGAACGCCTCGTCGGAGGCGGCGTCGCGGGGGCGCGTGGTCACCTCACGCCGGATCCGCTCCAGGTAGTCCAGCTCACTCCTGGACTTGATCTTCATGTGTCACTCCTCGATCGCGGATGAGCCGGGGTATCGACGAGCCCCGTCGGCGGGACACCGTGCGCCAGCCCCTTGGCACGCATCAGGAACTCCCCGAGGAACCCGTCGTGCGGAACGTCCGGGTGCGTCCAGGACGTCGGCCGGCCCAGATACACGTTGGAGACCCCTGTCAGCTCCGTGGCCGCCGCCACCAGCTCCCGGTCCCCGGTGAGCAGCGACAGCACCAGCGAGCCGTCGAGCACGTCCGGGGCGGCCCGCTCGAAGGGCCCGACCCACACACACGGGAAGGGCATCTCGTACGACAGGGAAGGGTCCCGCGCGGACGCCAGTTCCACGACGGCGGGCGTCACCGCCGTCAGGGAGCCCTCGCCGCCGAGCGGTTCCGCCCTCGGAGCCAGGTGCACGACCGCGTCCTTCGCCCGCCCCAGGAGCACGGATGTCAGCCGTTCCGCGGCGGCCCGGGGCATGCACGGCAGCACCGCCCCGACGTCCAGCGGGTGAGCCGGTGCCATCTTCCCCAGCGCGGCGGCCAGTTCTGCGGCGAAACCCGCGGGATCCCGCTCGACCAGCACGCCCGTGGTGGCCGTGCAGGCGGTGCCCGCGTGATACAGCGCGCCCGTGACGGCGAGCTCCAGCGCGGCGCCGCGGTCCCCGTCGGCGGCCACCACCAGTTTCGAACGGCCCGGCCCCTGCAGCCGGACGTCGGCGCGGTCGCCGTACTTGTCCACGACGTCCTGACCGCCGTACACCAGGGCACGGTCCGCGCGCTCGATGATCAGATCCGCCGTCGTGTGGTCGCAGGGCGCCACGATCAGCTGAGCCGGCGGCAGTCCCGCCCGGCGCAGCGCCGTGACGAGGCGGAACGGCGTGAGCGGATCCCGGTGGGAGGGGCGTACGACGACCCGGTAGCCGAGCGCCAGTGCATCCAGCCACATGGCGTGGACGCCCGGGCTGTTGCCCGCGGCGTGCACGGCGAACACATCGCCGGTACGGCACCACGCGGCGCCCGCCAACGGCGCGCCGGACACGGCGATGCCGAGCGGTGCGCAGCCCGTGGGACGTGCCGCCGATGGGGCCCGGGCCACGTCGCGCAGCGTGTCCGTGATGAGCGCGTCACTGGCGCGGACGACCGTCAGGGGCGTGCCCGTCAGCGCAGACACCCGTCGCTCGTGGGCGTCGAGGCGGTCCCCGAGGATCTCCTCGGCCTCGAAGACGTCGGCCGCCTTACCGAGCACGTCCGGGACCTCCGCGACGGGCAGGGGGGCGTGGTCACGGAGCTGGTCGATCCAATGGGAGACCACCAGACCCGGGACCGCCGCCACGTCCAGTGCCGGGATGCCCGAGGCGTCCGCGACGGTGGTGCGGTTCCGCGTCCGGTAGGGCCCTGCCGGGCCCAGCGCGGGGATGTCCAGCATGCTCGCTCTCCTGTTCCTTCCGGCGAGTCAAGGGCGCACGCGTCAGGGGCGTACAGGCATGGGGAAGAAGGCCGGGTCAGCGGCTGACGGCCCGCAGCGCGCGGCGCTGTCGCGCCGCCGCCGCGAGGTCTTGGAGCACGTCCACGGTGGCGTCCCACCCCATGCAGGCGTCGGTGATGCTCCGCCCGAACACGGGCTCGCCCGCGTCGAGGTCCTGACGCCCGGGGACCAGAAAGCCCTCCAGCATGACGCCGCGGATGTCCGGGTCGCCGGCCGCGACCTGGTCTCCGATCTCCCGGGCGACCTCGGCCTGCCGCAGGTGGTCCTTGCCGCTGTTGCCGTGACTGGCATCGATGACCAGACCGGCCGGCAGCGCCGCGGCAGACAGCAGTCGCGCCGTCTCGCGCACGTCCTCGGCGCGGTAGTTGGGCCGGCCCGAGGCGCCGCGGAGCACCACATGGCAGTGCGGATTGCCGCTCGTGCGCAGGGTGACCGGCCTGCCGTCCGGGCCGAGGCCGAGGTAGCCGTGGGGAGCCGCCGCGGACCGCATGGCGTCCAGGGCGACGCTGACGGAACCGGTGCTGCCGTTCTTCATGCCCACGGGCATGGGGAGACCGCTGGCCAGCTGCCGGTGCACCTGGCTCTCCACGGTCCGCGCGCCGATGGCTCCCCAGGAGACCAGGTCGGCCAGGTACGCCGGGACGGCCGGGGTGAGCCACTCCGTCGCGATGGGCAGGCCCAGTTCGGCGATCTCCAGCATCAGCGTCCGGCAGGCGCGAAGCCCCCGGTTGAGGTCCAGGCCGCCGTCGAGTACCGGGTCGCACAGCAGCCCGGTCCAGCCCACCGTGGTGCGCGGCTTCTCGACGTACACCCGCATGACGACCGCCAGGTCCTCGGCCAGCTCGTCGGCCAGGCTGCGCAGGGACCTGGCGTAGGCCAGACCGGCGTTCACGTCGTGGATCGAGCACGGACCGACCACGACGAGTAGCCGGTCGTCCGCGCCACTGAGCACACGGCGCGTCATCACACGGCCGGCGCCCACCGAGCGGGCCGCGGCCTCGGTCAGCGGAAGCTCGCTCAGGAGTTCGTCGGGGGTGCTCGTCACATACGCGCGGCAGCGCCCGCCGACGTCGTCCGGCAGTAATTGTCCTGTAGTGGAATCGGTTTTCTCTTCGGCCAGGGTGTCAAGAGTCTGCATCGTTCCTCAATTCGTGCTACTCAGCGCACCGGCTGGGAGTCGGCAACGAATCATCCGGGTGGCTCTCAGAAATTCAGTAAGTGCACATCCTGAGAGGACCGATCGAATGGACGATGTCGAGTGGCGGGGAAACGTCCGGCGAACACGTGGATCACCGTGCCGCATCTCGCGGCCGGCTCGCCACCCGCGTCGCGTGCAGCAAGCTGTGGTGCATCTAGCTGCACGACAACGCACACCGTCGATTTCGGAAATTTCCGTGTTCCGCGTGCGGGGCGGACGGTTCCCCTGATCCCGTCTTCTGGTGAGGAACCGGCGGCGATTTCCGGCATTCGTCTCGTGGCCGCTGAGCGCCGCACGCGCGGGGACCGTTCCCGACCGAGTGTCGATGGCGGGCCATCAGCCACGCCCTGCTGCGTCCGCCGGAGTCCGGCGCGGACATCAAGGCCGCCCAGCGCGCGCTCGGTGTCTCCTTACCCGACGACCTGGTGGCGTCGCTGCGCTGCCATGACGGGGGGAACTGGGCGAGGGCACCGATGCTGAGCCACCACGGGCCGCCGGCCGGAGTCGCGGACATCGTCAGGACGAATACAGACGTCCGGCTGAAGTACCAAGACGCGTTCCCAAAGTCCCCGCCCGCCCAGGATCTCCCCAGGTCGGCTTAAGGCCCGCCCAGGATCTCCGCCAGGTCGTAGCGGACCGGCTCCTCCAGCTGGGCGTACGTGCAGCTCTCCGGCGTGCGGTCCGGACGCCAGCGGCGGAACCGGGCCGTGTGCCGGAAGCGGGCCCCGTTCTCCATGTGGTCGTAGGCCACCTCGGCGACCCGCTCGGGGCGCAGCGGCACCCAGGACAGGTCCTTCTTGCCCGACCAGCGGCTCGGCGCGCCGGGCAGCCGCGCCGTCTCGTGCGCGGCCTCGTCCGCCCAGGCACCCCACGGATGCCCGGTGACGTCGTCCATGCGCAGCGGCTCCAGCTCCGCCACCAGTTCCTGGCGCCGCTTCATGGAGAAGGCGGCGCTCACGCCGACGTGCTGGAGGGCGCCCCGGTCGTCGTACAGGCCCAGCAGCAGCGAACCGACCACCGGACCGCTCTTGTGGAACCGGTAGCCGGCCACCACGACGTCCGCCGTCCGCTCGTGCTTGACCTTGTACATCGCCCGCTCGTCCTGGCGGTAGCGCAGGTCGAGCGGCTTGGCCACGACCCCGTCCAGCCCGGCCCCCTCGTACTGCTCGAACCACTTGCGGGCCACCGCGACATCGGTCGTCGCCGGCGCCACGTGCACCGGGGGGGTGACCCCCTCCAGCGCCCGGACCAGCAGTGCCCGCCGGTCGGACAGCCCCACGTCGAGCAGGGACTCGCCGTCCAGCGCCAGCAGGTCGAAGGCGACGAGGGACGCCGGGGTCCTCTCGGCCAGCATCCGCACCCGGGAGTCCGCCGGGTGGATGCGCTCGGTGAGCGCGTCGAAGTCCAGCCGCCCCTCGCGGGCGATCACGATCTCCCCGTCCACCACGCAGCGCTCCGGCAGCCGCTCCCGCACGGCGTCCGCCAGCTCGGGAAAGTACCTGGTCAGCGGCTTGCCGGTGCGGCTGCCGAACTCGACCTCGGCGCCGTCGCGGAACACGATCGCCCGGAAGCCGTCCCACTTCGCCTCGTACTGCATGCCGGGCGGGATCTTCGCCACGGACTTGGCGAGCATCGGCTTCACGGGAGGCATCACGGGCAGATCCATGGTCCGATTCTGACCGGATATGCGGCTCGTCGCCTGATATGCGAGAGTCGCCCGGTGCGCCTACCGTGGCTCGCATGGGAGAAGCGGTGGAACTGGAAGTGGGCGGCCGGACCGTGCGGCTGACCAGCCCCGGCAAGATCTTCTTCCCGGAACGCGGCTACACCAAGCTGGACCTGGCCCGCTACTACCAGGCCGTCGCCCCCGGCATCCTGCGCGCCCTGCGCGAGCGGCCGACCACCCTGGAGCGCTACCCGGACGGCATCGCCGGCGAGTGGTTCTACCAGAAGCGCGCCCCCAAAAGCATGCCCGACTGGATCCCCACCGCGCACATCACCTTCCCCAGCGGGCGCAGCGCCGACGAGATGTGCCCCACCGAGGAGGCCGCGGTGGTGTGGGCCGCCCAGTACGGCACCCTCACCTTCCACCCCTGGCCGGTGCGCCGCGCCGACGTGGACAGCCCCGACGAACTGCGCATCGACCTCGACCCGCAGCCCGGCACGGACTACGACGACGCGGCCCGTGCCGCCCACGAACTGCGGGCGGTGCTCGAGGAGTTCGGCGGCCTGCGCGGCTGGCCCAAGACCTCCGGCGGCCGGGGCCTGCACGTCTTCGTACCGATCGAACCGCGCTGGACCTTCACCCAGGTGCGGCGCGCGGCCATCGCCGTCGGCCGGGAGATGGAACGGCGGATGCCGGAGCGGGTCACCATCAAGTGGTGGAAGGAGGAGCGCGGGGAGCGCATCTTCATCGACTACAACCAGACCGCCCGGGACCGCACCATCGCCTCCGCCTACTCCGTACGACCGCGCCCGCACGCCCCCGTCTCGGCGCCGCTGCGCTGGGACGAGGTCGGAGTCGCGCACCCCGAGGACTTCGACATCACGACCATGCCCGCGCGCTTCGCCGAACTCGGCGATGTGCACGCGGACATGGACGACCACCGCTACTCCCTCGACGCCCTGCTGGAACTGGCCTCGAAGGACGAACGCGACCACGGCCTCGCCGACCTGCCGTACCCGCCCGAGTATCCGAAGATGCCGGGCGAACCCAGGCGGGTACAGCCGAGCCGCGCGAAGAAGCAGCCGGGGCCCGCGGCCCAGTGACCCGGGCCCGCGGCCCTACAGCTCCCTGATCCGGATGTCCCGGTACGACACCACGTCCGCCGTGCCGTGCACCTGGAGCCCGATGTACCCGGAGGCGTACCGCCGCCCGTCCGTGCCCGGGTCGTCCGGGCGCGGCGGGTGGAAGTCCTGGCCGCCGGTGTTGCCGAACTCGTTGATCAGCAGGCCGTTGCGGTAGACCTCGTAGTGCTGGCCCACCACGCGGATCTCGTAGTCGTTCCAGGTGCCTTTCTCGGTCACGCCGGCCCCGGCGAGCCCCACCCGGTCGAAACCGTAGACCGAGCCCGTCTTGTACATGTCGCCGTCGGGCCGGTCGAGCACCTGCACCTCATGGCCGTACTTGATGGCGACCCACTCCGGACGCGACTCCTCCGGGTGGTCGTGGACGTGCGGGAAGCGCACGAACACACCGGAGTTGGCGTTGCCGGTGCCGGGGGCGTCGTCCCGCCACTGGAGCCGCAGCGAGAAGTCGCCGTACTTGCGCTGCGGGAGCCACAGCATGCCCAGGCCGGGTTCCGCGGTGCCGGAGGTGATCGACCCGTCCGGGTTCAGGGCGAACGACCCGCCGCCGACCTGCTCCCACCGGGCGAAGGACTCCGGGCTGCCGTCCATGATCTTGCGGTAGCCCTCGGTCTGGCCCGGCTTGCCGACGCCGGACTGGCGGGCGGCCCGCTCGATCGCCCGGTACTCGCGCCGGTCGACCACGCCCTCGCCCAGGAGCGCGTCCAGGACCTCCCGCACGTGCTTCAGGAACAGCTGGTGGGACGTCCACTCCTTCTCGTCCTCGATCAGCTCCCCGATCCGGCACCGGTTGTCCGTCACCCGGTTCGGCACACCCGAGTCGACCGTGCCGACGATCACCGTCAGCCGCTCGTCGTACTCCGGGCAGGGCGGCGCCGGCACCTCGCCCGCCACCACCGTGAAGCTCACCGTCAGCGGCTCCGAGGTGTTGCCCGCCTTGTCGGTGGCCCGGTAGGCCACGGTGTGCCGGCCCACCCGGTCGACCACGACGGGTGCGGAGTACGCCAGGTAGGGCCCGCCGTCGAGCGAGTACTCGATGCCTGCGACACCCGAACCGTCCTCGTCCGTGGCGCTGACGGTCACCTCGGCGGAGCCCACGTAGGCACCGTCGGAGTTCTTCGTGCCCCCGACGGTCGCGCCGGTCACCGGCGGGGTGGTGTCCCGCGGCGGAGCGGCGACCACGGTGAACTCCACGCTCTTGGCCGCCGCCGCGTTGCCCGCCTTGTCGGTGGCCCGGTAGCGCACGGTGTGGGCACCCACCTCGTGCACCATCACCGGCGCGGTGTACGGCCGCCAGGCACCGTCGCCGATCGCGTACTCGATGGTGTTGACGCCGGACCCGGTGTCGGAGGCGGTGACCGTCACCGTCGCCATGTCGATGTAGGCACCGTCGGTGTTCCGCTCACCGGTGACCGTCGCCGAGGTCTCCGGCGGGGTCGTGTCGTCCGTCGGCGGGGCGACGACGGTGAACGTGACGCTCTTCTCGGCGGCGGCGTTGCCCGCCTGGTCGAAGGCCCGGTAGCGGACGGTGTGCCCGCCGACGGTGTCGACCACGACCGGCGCGGTGTACGGCTGCCAGGCGCCGTCGGCACCGAGCGCGTACTCGATCCGGTCGACGCCCGAGCCGCCCGCGTCGGTGGCGGTGAGCACGACGCTCGCCGAACCGACGTAGGCGCCGTCGGCGTTCCGCGCGCCCTGCACCTCGGCCGCCGTCTCGGGCGCCGTCGTGTCGTCGCCGCCGCCCTCGGTCACCACCAGCACGCCCCGCATCTGGCCGTGGCCGGGGATCGTGCAGTGGTACAGGTAGCGGCCGGGCGTGAGCGTGACCTCGGCGGTGTGCCGGCCGCCCTGGTCGTCGTCGGGATTGGCCAGGATGTTCAGCTGGACGTCGTTGTTGTACTCCGGGTCGCTGGTCACGAACGTCAGCGTGTGCGGCATGCCCGTGGTGTTGCCGGTCGCCGCGCTGTTCTCGAACACGATCGTCGCCGGGCCGGCCACCGCCGTCCCGGGCGCGGACAGATACCGGTCGATCTCGTTGCCCGCGGTCCAGGTGAGGACCTGTTCCGCGGCCTCCCCGGCGGCCGCCGCGGCCTTCGGCTGCCCGGCCGCGGGCATCGCCTGCAGGCCGAGCATCACCAGAACGCCCGCCAGCAGGGCGGCCCAGACTCTTCGTTCGCGTATCACCGGTTCCCCCTCGCCAGCTCTCCGGCGGCCGGGGTGGGCCCGCCGCCCGTGTACGTCACGCGCCACAGCGCCGACCTGGCGTCGGAGGTGAAGAAGCCGCGGCCGTAGTCGAGCACGTACAGCGCCCCGTCCGGACCGAACTTCCAGTCCATCAGGTTCTTGATGCCGTCGTTGCCCACCGGCACGATCTTCTTCAGCGACTCCGAGTGCACCGGCAGCCCGCCGTCACCCTGCGTCCTCGGGTCCATCAGCACCGCGTTGCGCGGCTGGCCGGCGTCGTAGAAGTCACCGACGAACCACTTGCCGTCCCAGTAGGCCGGCCACTTGGTGCCGCTGGTGCTGTCCGCGTCGTAGCGGTAGACCGGACCGTTCATCGCCGCCTGGCCGCCGCCCTTGAGCCACGGCAGCCCGTACGTCGCCTCCTCCGCCTCGTACGACGGCACACCGTTCTCGTCGCGCGGGAAGTCCGGGGCACCGCCCTGCGGGGAGTACCAGATGTTGTTGCCGGTCACCGGCGGCAGGTCGACCAGACCGTCGTTGTTCGGCGACTCGTTCTTCGGGGCGTCGCAGTCGTACCAGCCCAGCGGCTTCGACGGGTCCGGCAGGTTCCGGTCCCGGTACGGCTGCTTGTTGCCCATGCAGTACGGCCAGCCCCGGTTGCCCGCCTCGGTGATCACGGCGAACGTGTCGTACTTCGCCGGGCCCCAGGTCGGCGACGGGGAGCCGGCGTCCGGGCCGACCCAGCCGGCGTAGAGGATGTCGGTCGACTTGTCGACGAAGATGCGTGCCGGGTTGCGGACGCCCATCACATAGATCTCGCCGCGGGTCTTGCCGCCGCCCTCGTCGGTCTCCTTCCCGGTGAACAGATTGCCCTCGGGGAGGGTGTAGGTGCCGTCCGGCTCCGGGTGGATGCGCAGGATCTTGCCGTTGAGGTTGTTGGTGTTGCCGGCCGTGCGGCGCGCGTCGGCGAAGGACACGCCCTTGAAGTCCGGCTCGGGGTTGTTGCCCGAGTAACCGCCGCTGAAGCCGCTGGAGTTGGTGTCACCGGTGGCGATGTACAGGTTGTCCTCGGAGTCCCAGGCCATCCCGCCGCCCGCGTGGCAGCAGCTGTGGATCTGCACCGGCCACTTCAGCAGCACCTTCTCGCTGTCCAGGTCCAGCTTGTTCGTCACCTGGTCGAGCGTGAAGCGGGAGACGCGCCGCTCGCCCAGGTGGGTCCCGCGGTCGATCCGGGAGTGCGGGGTGTAGTGCAGGTACACCCAGCCGTTCTGCTCGAAGCGCGGGTCCAGTTCGATGCCGAGCAGCCCCTCCTCGACCTTGGTCAGCTCGTCGCCGCCGCCCTTGTTGCCGAAGACGGTCAGCTCTCCCGCGAGCGTGACCTGCCCGGTCCTCGGGTCGTAGACGTGGATCTGGCCCTTGCCCTTGCCGACGTCCGGGTCGTTCCAGTCGGTGACCACGGGCCGGGAGGCGTCGGCGCCGCCGCGGCCGATGTAGAACACGCGGCCGTCGGGCGCGGTGACCAGCCCGTGCGGCTCGCCGATCTGGTCGTTCCGCCCTGGCCGGTTGGGCTTCGTCAGCCGCTCCGCCTCGTAGTTGCCGGTGATGGTCGCCTTGCAGTCGGCCCGCACCAGCCGCGTGGTCCACAGCAGGGCGCCGCGCAGGTGCTCGCGGAAGTCGGTCTCGTCGTAGGACGACACCGTGCCGCCCATGCCGGTGTAGAAGGACCGCCCGCCGTCGTAGTCCCGGCACCAGCTGACCGGATGGTCCCATCCGTTCGCGCCCTCGCCCGGCCGGTACGACGACTCGCGCACCCGGGCCACGGTGTGCACGTCGCCCGAGGGGTTCTCCACCCAGTTCAGCCACTTGTCGGGGCGCTTCCACTGGACCGGCAGGTCCTTGGTGGCCGGATGACGTCGGTCGCCGACCTCGACGGTGGCCCGCTGGACCTTCGCCGGGCTCGAGGCGGCCGGGCGGGCACCGACCAGCCCGGTGAACCAGTCCGAGTACGGCTCCGCGCGCGCCGCGTCGTGGAGGCCGACGAACCCGCCGCCGGCCTCCATGTACGCCTCCAGCCCGGCCTCCTGCTCCGGGCTGAGGACGTCGCCGCCGCCGGTCAGGAAGACCACCGCGTTGTAACGCCCCAGCCTCCGCTCGTCGGTGAAGACCGAGGCGTCATCCGTCGCCTCGGCCCGGAAGCGCTCGTCGGCCGGGCCGGACAGCCCGATCCGCTCGATGGCCGCGATCCCGGCGTTCACCAGCGGTGACTCGTCACCGGGCGCGGCGGACCCGTGGAAGACCAGCACCCGGACGTTGGCACCGCCCGGCGGGGACTTGATCGACATCGTTGTCACAGGCGGCTCGGGCGCCGGGCGCGCGCTGGCGGCGGGCCCGGTCAGGAGCCCGGCGGCGACGAACCCGGCGGTCGCGACGGCCGCCCACCCTCTTCTTCTCGCGCTCAACCCTCGTAAGTGCATGGGCACCTCCTCGGTCACGGCAGCAGCGCCAAGGAAGGTAGACCTCTTTGCGTGTTGCGCCAATAGGTATCACCGAGAGGGAACGAACTTTGTCCTGGACGTGGATAAACCATGCGGTGGCCGGTACCGTCTCACCGGCGTACCACGGCTCTTGACGGCCCATCAGCGGTCATGTTCCCGCAACATCCGTACGAGTGTGGGGAGTTCGGCATGGACAGACGCGGCTTCAACCGGCGAGTGCTGCTGGGCGGCGCGGCCGTCGCGACATCGTTGTCGCTGACGCAGGAGTCCTCGGCCGCCCCGCCCCCCGCCACCCCCGCGAGGACGGCGCCGGCCGGGGGCGAGGTGAGGCACCTCAAGCTCTACGCCGAGAAGCTGCCCGACGGGCAGATGGGCTACGGCTTCGAGAAGGGCAGGGCGAGCATCCCCGGCCCGCTGATCGAACTCAACGAGGGCGACACGGTGCACATCGCCTTCGAGAACCTCATGGACGTCCCGGTGAGCCTGCACGTCCACGGCCTGGACTACGAGATCTCCAGCGACGGCACCAGGATGAACAAGAGCGACGTGCCGCCCGGCGGCACCCGCACCTACACCTGGCGCACCCACGCCCCGGGCCGCCGCAAGGACGGCACCTGGCGGGCGGGCAGCGCGGGTTACTGGCACTACCACGACCACGTCGTCGGCACCGAACACGGCACCGGCGGCATCCGCAAGGGCCTGTACGGGCCGGTGATCGTGCGCCGCAAGGGCGACGTCCTGCCGGACGCCACGCACACGGTCGTCTTCAACGACATGCTCATCAACAACCGGCGACCGCACACCGGCCCGGACTTCGAGGCCACGGTGGGGGACCGCGTCGAGTTCGTGGTGATCACGCACGGCGAGTACTACCACACCTTCCACATGCACGGTCACCGCTGGGCGGACAACCGCACCGGCATGCTCACCGGTCCCGACGACCCCAGCCAGGTCATCGACAACAAGATCTGCGGACCGGCGGACTCCTTCGGTTTCCAGGTGATCGCGGGGGAGGGGGTGGGCGCCGGGGCGTGGATGTACCACTGCCACGTCCAGAGCCACTCCGACATGGGGATGGTGGGCCTGTTCCTGGTGAAGAAGAAGGACGGGACGATACCGGGGTACGAGCCGCACCATCCGCACGGCGAGGAGCAGGAGGCCGAGGCCGACCCGGCGCACGAGCACTGAGCGTGGAATGCTCGCGCTGACCGGAGCACCCGCTCCCGCCCGGCGACCCGCGGCTATCCTGGGCCGCAGCCGCCGAGGAGGAGCGCCCGTGACCGAGACCGCGCCGCGTCCCACGCCGGAGGCCGTGACCGAGACCGCGCCGCGTCCTACGCTGGAGGCCGTGGCCGCGCGGGCCGGGGTCTCGCGCGCCACCGTGTCGCGGGTGGTCAACGGCGCCGCCGGGGTCCGCGAGTCGCTCGTGGAACGGGTGCGGCGGGCGGTGGAGGAACTCGGGTACGTCCCCAACCAGGCCGCCCGCAGCCTGGTCACGAAGCGGCACGACGCCGTCGCCGTCGTCGTCGCCGAACCGGAGACCAGGGTCTTCGCCGACCCCTACTTCGCGCTCCAGCTCCGCGGCATCAGCAAGGAACTGACGGCCCACGACAACCAGCTCGTGCTGCTGCTCACCGAGGGCCGCGAGGACCACGCCCGAGTCGGCCGCTACCTCGCGGGCGGGCACGTCGACGGCGCGCTCGTCTTCTCCCTGCACCTGGACGACCCGCTGCCCGGACTGATCCGGCGCGCCGGAGTGCCGACCGTGTTCGGCGGGCGGCCCGGCTGGAGCGACGACCGCGGCGGCGAGGCGGTGTACGTCGACAGCGACAACCGCGGCGGGGCCCGGGAGGCCGTGCGCCACCTCGTCGCGCTCGGCCGCAGCCGCATCGCGCACATCACCGGCCCCCTCGACCAGACCTCCGCGGCCGACCGGCTCGCCGGCTACCGGGACGTCCGGGCGGAGACCGACCCGGCGCTGGTCGTGCGCGGCGACTTCACCCCGGGCGGCGGTGAGCGGGCGATGCGGGAACTGCTCGGCCGGTGCCCGGACCTGGACGCCGTGTTCGCGGCCAACGACCTCACCGCCGCGGGCGCCCTGCGGGTCCTGCGCGAGCACGGGCGGCGGGTGCCCGAGGACGTGGCCGTGGTGGGCTTCGACGACATGCTGCCGGTCGCCGAGCAGACCGACCCGCCGCTGACCACGGTGCGCCAGGACATCGAGGAGATGGGCCGCCTGATGGCCCGGCTGCTGCTGCGCGGCCTCGAACCCGGGACCGGCGCCGGGGCGGTCGGGTCCGGGACCACGGGCACCGCGCCGGCCGGAGTGGTCCTGCCGACGACGCTGATCCGCCGCGCGTCGGCGTGAGTGCGCCGGGGGCCCGGTTGCCGGGGGCGACCTGGTCACCTGGGGCGCCCCGGTCACCGGGGAGGTTCCCACCGCCGGGGAGGTTCCGGTGAGCACGCCGCGGCCGCGCCCTGTGCGTCCCGCGCGCCGCCGTGCGCACCGGCGCCGGGCGGGCCACCATCGAGGGGCCGGATACCGGGTGCCCGGGTGCCCGGGGGCCGCCGGATGCCGGGGGCCGGACGCCGGACGCCAGGGGCCGAGGGCCGCGCCGGGTGGCACCCCGGCGTTGATGGCGCGTTGATCGAACGTTTTTCGCCGACCGGCACGATCCCGGGCATGCACATCGACACCAACGCGGCGCCCGACCTCGCCTGGCAGCAGGAGGCGCTGTGCGCGCAGACCGGGGCTGACTTCTTCTTCCCCGAGCCCGGCAGTTCCGTCCGCGAGGCGAAGCGGATCTGCGGACTGTGCCCGATCCGCGCCGCCTGCCTGGAACACGCGCTGAACCACGACGAGCGCTTCGGCGTCTGGGGCGGCCTGTCGGAGAAGGAACGGCTGGCACTCCGGCGTACCCCGGCCGTGCACTGAGGCAGACCGCGTCGGCACCTGAGGCAGACGCGTCAGTAATGGAGAAGCCCGGCCGCCGCGCCGCGGTTACCGTGACGGTCCCGGGCCGCACGCCGTGTGCCGCGACCTCGGCGCGATGACGGCCCGTCGCACCCGCCGACGCTCTCCCGGCCACGGGGGAAGGAGCTTGCCGATGTGTCATCCCGCTTGGAGGCGTGCGCGGATCGCCGCGCAGCACCTGCGCGACCTTGCGCGGCTGCGGCGTGTCCGCGACCGGATCGACCGGGAGTACGCGCAGCCGCTGAACGTCGAGGCGCTCGCCCGCGACGCGGACATGCCGCCCGGGCACCTCGCAGGACAGTTCCGCCTCGCCTACGGCCGGTCGCCGCACGACTACCTGATGGCGCGCCGTGTGGAGCGCGCGACGGCACTGCTGCGCGGCGCGGACCTCGACGTCACCGAGGTCTGCCGCGCGGTCGGCTGCCCGTCGCCGGGCCTGTTCACCACCCGTTTCACCGCGCTGGTCGGCATGTCGCCCGCCGCCTACCGGCTCCGCGCGACCCGCGCCGGTACCGAGCAGAAATGAAGAAGCCCCGGCCAGCGCGCCGCGGCTAGCGTGATCGTCATGAACTCCATCGCATCCGTCACCCTGGAAGTGGCCGACCCGGCGGCCGCCGAGCGCTTCTACTCCACCGCCTTCGGCCTGGGCCCACAGGTGGGCCTGCGGGCCGGCGACACGCCGACGACCGGGTTCCGCGGCTTCACCCTGTCGCTCCAGGTGTCCCAGCCGGCCGACGCCGACCTCCTCCTGGACGCCGCCCTCGCCGCCGGCGCCACGTCCCTGAAGCCGGCCGGCAAGTCGCTGTGGGGCTACGGCGGCGTCGTGCAGGCCCCGGACGGGACCATCTGGAAGGCCGCGACCCCGGCGAAGAAGAACACCGGACCGGCCACCCGAGACCTCGAAGAGATCGTGCTCCTGCTGGGAGTGGAGGACGTCAAGGCGAGCAAGCAGTTCTACGTCGAGCAGGGCCTGGCCGTGGAGAGGAGCTTCGGCAGCAGGTACGTCGAGTTCGTCGCCGAGGAGTCGAGCCCCGTCAAGCTGGCGCTGTACAAGCGCCGTGGCCTGGCCAAGGACCTCGGCGTCCCGGCCGAGGGCAGCGGGTCGCACCGGATCGTGCTCGGCAGCCCGGCCGGCCCCTTCACCGACCCGGACGGGTTCGTCTGGGAGGCCGCCGAGCCGTCGGCCCCCGCCTCGTCCTGACGATCACCCGCGGCAGAACCGCGACAGTCCGGTACGGAGAGAGGAAACCTGCCATGACGAGCACGAAGAGGACCGCGAAGGGCTCCGGCGCGGAGGCCGGGAAGCGGGAAGGGTTCACGGCCGAGGAACGCGAGGCCATGAAGGAGCGCGCCAAGGAGCTGAAGGGCACCCGGCGCGGGGCCAAGGCGGACCCGGAGAGCGAGGTCCTCGCGAAGATCGCCGAGATGCCGGACGCGGACCGGGCACTGGCCGAGCGGATCCACGACATCGTCAGGACCAGCGCCCCCGAGCTGACCCCGAGGCTGTGGTACGGGATGCCCGCGTACGCCAAGAACGGCAAGGTCCTCTGCTTCTTCCAGAGCGCGCAGAAGTTCAAGTCGAAGTACGCCACGCTGGGCTTCAGCGATGAGGCGGCCCTCGACGACGGCGCCGTCTGGCCGACCTCGTACGCGGTGACGAAGCTGACCGCCGCCGACGAGCGGCGCATCAGCGATCTCATCAAGAGGGCGGTGGGCTGAGGCCGACGCCCCGGCCGCCCCGTCCCGCGAGCCACCCGCCCCCGGCCCGCAGGCCACCGGCTCGTCCCGCAAGACGCTTCCCGGCCAAGCCACCGGCCCGGCCCGTCAAGCCCTGTTCCGGCCCGTCAAGCCCTGTTCCGGCCCGCCAAGTCCTCGTACCCGGCCCGGCGGGACGCCGCCCAGGACCGGCGGGCGGGCGGCGTCGAAGTGGTCGTCGGTGTCCTCAGCCCGCCGCCCGGGCCGCCATCCGCGCCTTGCGCGCCGCCAGCTTCTCGTCGAACTTGGCGGCCTCGGCGTCCAGCCCCTCCAGGTACAGCCCCAGCTCCTCCTGCGCCTTGAGACCCTCGGGGCCGAGCCCGTCGATCTCCATGACCTTCAGGAAGCGCAGCACGGGCTGGAGCACGTCGTCGTGGTGGATGCGCAGGTTGTAGACCTCGCCGATGGCCATCTGCGCGGCGGCCCGCTCGAAGCCGGGGATGCCGTGCCCGGGCATCCGGAAGTCGACGACCACGTCCCGCACCGCTTGCATCGTCAGGTCGGGCGCGAGCTCGAAGGCGGCCTTGAGGAGGTTGCGGTAGAAGACCATGTGCAGGTTCTCGTCGGTCGCGATGCGGGCCAGCATGCGGTCGCAGACCGGGTCGCCGGACTGGTGGCCGGTGTTGCGGTGCGAGATGCGGGTGGCCAGCTCCTGGAAGGCGACGTAGGCGACCGAGTGCAGCATCGAGTGCCGGTGGTCGTGCTCGAACCCCTCGCTCATGTGGGCCATGCGGAACTGCTCCAGCTTGTCCGGGTCGACCGCGCGGGAGGTGAGCAGGTAGTCCCGCATCACGATGCCGTGCCGGCCCTCCTCGGCGGTCCAGCGGTGCACCCAGGTGCCCCAGGCGCCGTCGCGGCCGAAGAGGCTGGCGATCTCGTGGTGGTAGCTGGGCAGGTTGTCCTCGGTCAGCAGGTTGACGACCAGGGCGATACGGCCGATCTCGGTGACCTTGGACTGCTCCTTCTCCCAGGCCTCGCCGTCCTCGAACAGACCGGGGAAGTTGCGGCCGTCGCTCCACGGCACGTACTCGTGCGGCATCCAGTCCTTGGCGATCTTCAGGTGCCGGTTGAGTTCCTTCTCGACCACTTCCTCCAGTGCGTACAGCAGCCGGGCGTCGGTCCAGGCGGAAGAGCTGCCGAGGTGGGAAGAGGTGAGCGTCACGAGTACTCCAGGGGGACGAGCGGCAAAACGGAGAGCGGCCCGGCGAGCGGTGCCGGAACCTACGGGATCGTAGGCTACGAATCCGTAGGTTACGAGCCCGTAGGTTAAACTTCGCGTAAAGGTGCCTGATCAGCGGAGTGTCCGTGATACGGAAAGGCCCCGGAAGTCGCAGGTCCCGGGGCCGAACGGACGATGCGCGGGCCGTCAGCCATACAGCTCCCGCATCCGCACCGAGAGGCATGTCACACAGCCCTCGAGCTTCTCGAACTCGCTGATGTCCACCACGACCGGCTCGTGCCCGAGATCGGCGAACAGCTCCGCCGTCCGCGGCGCGCTCGCCGCCATCAGCAGCTTGTCACCGCCGAGCAGCACCACATGCGCCCCCGCCTCCTCGGGCACCGGCAGGAAGCGAGGGAACAGCGAGGGCGCGTCCGTCTTCGGGATGTGCCCGACGACCGTCCCGTCCGGCAGCGCCGTCACCGCCGACTTCAGGTGCAGCACCTTGCTGACGGGGACGGCCACGACCCGCGCACCCAGCGGCTCGAAGGCGGCCCGCAGCTGCTGGACGCCGGCCGCGTTGGTGCGCCCGCCGCGGCCGACGTAGATGGTGTCGCCGACCTTCAGCACGTCGCCGCCGTCCAGGGTGCCCGGCTCCCAGATCCAGTTGACCGAGCAGCCCAGGCGGGCCACCGCCTCCTCTACCCCGGCGGTCTCCGCCCGGCGGGACTCGGCGCCGGGCCGGGTGATCAGGGCGACGTTCTTGTACATCACCACCGTGTCCTCGACGAACACCGAGTCCGGGCAGTCGTCGGCCGGGTCGACCTCCAGCGTCTCCCAGCCGTGTGCGCGCAGCGCCGTCACGTACGACTCCCACTGCTCGACCGCGAGGTCGTGGTCGACCTTTCCCCGCTCGATGTGCGTCACCAGGCCTTCGGCGAGGCGCGGGCTGGGGCGGCGGACGAGGGCCTTCTTGCTGGGCACGTGCGGGTCTCCGTATCGGGGGGTGGCTGTACCGGCGCCCGGTGGTGCGGCGCCGGTCCGCCATCATGCAGTGCCCGCCCGCGCGGACGGAAGCCCCGTCAGTGGCCCGTGGCCCGCCTGAGGTGCTCCGCCGTGCAGGAGCCGCGGTGGGTGAGCAGCTGCCGCGGGGTGCCCTCGAAGATCACCCGGCCGCCGGACCGGCCCCCGTCCTGCCCGAGGTCGATCACCCAGTCGGCGTGCGCCACCACGTCGAGGTCGTGCTCGACGACCACCACCGTGTTGCCGGTGTCGACCAGTCGGTCCAGCAGGGCGAGCAGCTTGTCGACGTCCGACATGTGCAGCGCGGTCGTCGGTTCGTCCGGGACGTAGACGGTACCCGTGCGGTGCAGCCGGGTCGCCGGCTTGATGCTCCCCCAGTGCCTGCACGGCCTGGGGGCACCCCCACCGTTCACCGCCGGAGAGCGTGGACAGCGGCTGACCCAGCGTGAGGTAGGTGAGGCCGACGTCGCGCAGGGCGCGCAGCCGGCGCCGTACGCCCTGGTCCGTGAAGAAGTCCAGGGCCTGGCCGGCCGTCATCCCGAGCACGTCCGCGATGGAGCTGCCGTCGATCGTCAGGCGCAGCACCTCGTCCCGGAACGGCCGCCCCTCGCAGGCGTGGCAGGTGGTCGTCACCGGGTCCATGAAGGCCAGGTCGGTGTCGATGATCCCGCGGCCCTCGCACGTGGCGCAGGCCCCCGCCGAGTTGACGCTGAACAGGCCCGGCTCGGCGCCCGTCTCCCGCGCGAAGATCTTGCGTACCGTGTCCATGATCCCGAGGTACGTCGCCGGGGTCGACCGCGCCGAGATCCCGATCGACGACTGGTCGACCACCACGGCGTCGGGGTGGGCGGTCCCAGTCGGGCCGCACCGTCCGGCCGAGCCCGTCGCAGCCCGGGCGCACATGCCGGACGGATCGTTGAACGAGCAGGCCGTCGCCGGCCCGGCGCCGGGGGTGCCGTGCCGGGAGAACAGCACCCGCAGCACCGCGTAGACGTCCGTCATGGTGCCGACGGTGGACCGGGAGTGGCCCCCGACCGGCCGCTGGTCGACGACGATCGCGGGGGGCAGGTCCGTGAGTCCGTCCGCGTGCGGCCGCTCGTACTCGGGCAGCCGGTTGCGGATGAACCATGTGTACGTCTCGTTCAGCTGACGCTGCGGCTCCCACCGCGATCGTGTCGAACACGACCGGCGACTTCCCCGATCCCGAAACGCCGGTGAAGACGGTCAGCCGGCCCTTCGGGATGCGGAGCGTGACGTCGTCGAGATTGTTCTCCCGGGCTCCGGTGATGGTGATGAACTCGCTCGTGCCGGGGACGCTAGGCGGGAAACCCGACAGCCTCTGGCGTGGTTTCCTTCAGCTCTCCGTCCAGCATCAGCCAGCGCGTGATGCCGATCGACCCCAGGAACGGCAGATCGTGGCTGGCCACGATCAGCGCCCCCTCGTACGACTCCAGGGCCGTGGTGAGCTGCTGTACGCTCGCCAGGTCCAGGTTGTTGGTCGGCTCGTCCAGCATCAGCAGCTGCGGCGCCGGCTCGGCCAGCATCAGCGCGGCCAGCGCCGCCCGGAAGCGTTCGCCGCCGGACAGCGTCGCCGCCTTCTGGTCGGCGCGGGCGCCCCGGAAAAGGAAGCGGGCGAGCCGCGACCGGATCCGGTTGTTGGTGGCGCCCGGCGCGAACCGGGCCACGTTCTCGGCGACGGTCAGCTCCTCGTCGAGGACGTCGAGACGCTGCGGCAGGAACCGCAGCGGCACGTGCGCCGTCGCCTCGCCGGCCGCCGGCCGGAGCTCCCCGGCGATCGTGCGCAGCAGCGTGGTCTTGCCCGCGCCGTTGCGCCCGATCAGCGCGATCCGCTCCGGACCGTGCAGGTCGAAACCTCCCTCCACTCGGGCTCCGT
Organism: Streptomyces hamibioticus; assembly: GCF_047946815.1. Lineage (NCBI taxonomy): Bacteria > Bacillati > Actinomycetota > Actinomycetes > Kitasatosporales > Streptomycetaceae > Streptomyces > Streptomyces hamibioticus. Next base: position 1,087,530 of record NZ_JBKKQY010000001.1, on the reverse strand, counting down.
AGGCGAGTTCCAGATCGCGCAGGGTGAGTACGGTCCGGCCCGCGGGGACGGCCGTGTACGGCAGGTCGACGCGGATCTCGTCGTCGTCCCGTACCGCCTCCACGGCCTCGTCGAGCCGTTCCCTGGCCTCGGCGAGCTTCTCCTCGTGCATGATGCGGTGCTTGCCGGCCGCGACCTGGGCCTGGCGTTTGCGCTCGGCCATGACGGCCTTGGGCTCGCGCTTGTTGTCCCACATCTTCTGCCCGTACCGCTTGCGGCGGGCCAGTTTGACGTGGGCGTCGGCCAGTTCCCGCTTCTGCTTGCGCAGATCGGCCTCGGCGACCCGCACCATGCGCTCGGCCGCCTCCTGTTCGACGGCCAGTGCCTCCTCGTAGGCCGAGAAGTTGCCGCCGTACCAGGTGATCTCCCCGGAGCGCAGGTCGGCGATCTGGTCGACCAGCTCCAGCAGCTCCCGGTCGTGGCTGACCACGACCATCACCCCGGGCCAGGACGCGACGGCCGCGTGCAGCCGCCGGCGCGCGTACACGTCGAGGTTGTTGGTCGGCTCGTCCAGCAGCAGGACGTCCGGCCGGCGCAGCAGCAGCGCCGCCAGACGGAGCAGCACGGACTCGCCGCCGGACAACTCGCCGACGGTGCGGTCGAGTCCGACGTGGCCGAGGCCGAGTTCGCCGAGGGTCGCCAGGGCGCGTTCCTCGACGTCCCAGTCGTCGCCGACGGTCTCGAAGTGCTCCTCGGCCACGTCGCCGCCCTCGATGGCGTGCAGTGCGGCGCGCTGTGCGGCGATGCCGAGCGCCTCGTCGACCCGCAGGGCGGTGTCCAGGGCGACGTTCTGCGGGAGGTAGCCGACCTCGCCGGCGACCCGGACCGAGCCGTCGGCAGGGGTCAGCTCCCCGGCGATCAGTTTCAACAGGGTCGACTTCCCCGAGCCGTTGACGCCGACGAGCCCGGTCCGGCCGGGACCGAAGGCGGCGTCGAGATCCTCGAAGACGGGGGTGCCGTCGGGCCAGGTGAAGGAGAGGGACGTACAGCTGATGGAAGTAGGCATGCGGGCCTCCGCGGTTGCTTGAAGCGTTCAGGGGCAAACGCGTATCGAGACACCGGGGGTGGGCGACCGTCGCGGGAGAACCGCCGGGGCGAAGAGGAGAGCCCCTGGGCCGGGCCGGGGCACAAAGAAAGCCCTGCTCGTCGGGGGACGGCTCGAACGCCGAGGTCGCACGCGGCGAACACACCTCAGGTGTGACGCGGTGTCTCAGGACCTCAGACGAGCAACGTCCTTCTCCAATCGACGACAACAGGACTGCTGTACAGCGTAAGGGAACTCGGGAGTACCAGCAACCCCCTTTTTTTCCACGCCGTGCCCCAGGGCCGTCGTATGGGGCACGGCGCGCCGCCCCGGGCGCGGCGAGGGCCGTGGCCGCGGCGCCGACGGCCGGCCGGGGCCGCACGCCGGTGTCAGCAGGTGCCGCGCATCAGCTCCGCCAGGTCGTGGTCCAGGTCCAGCTGGAGGTGCTCCAGGCCGACCGGGACCAGCTCGTTGGCGGCCTTGAGGAACCGGCGCAGCTCGCCCGAGCGGACGTGGATCACGGCGGTGCCCTCGGGGGCGTGGAACTCCAGCACGGTGCGGTCGTACCCGTACGGCCGCACGCGCACGTCGCCCTGGCCGCCGGGTTCCTCCATGCCCGCGGCCAGCAGCTCGCGGGAGAAGGTCCAGCACACCTCCACGCCCTCCAGCGTGGCCGGGGCGGGGAAGGTCATGCGGACGGCGAACGGGTCGCGCTGGTCGTAGTGCAGCATCGCGGGAATGCTCGGCATGCGGGGCGCGGCGGCGACGAGGCGTGCCTCGACGGGCTGCTCTATGACGGTGGACAACGCCTTGCTCCCTCGTGACGGCTGGACGGACATGGCGGGCGGACGGCCGGGCACCGGAAAAGACGACGGAACGCGCCGATCCGTGCACACGAGAGGCGAGTGACCTCTGTCACCGCGTTCATGCTCGGCGGCGGGACACAAGTGACACGGCTCTCCCCGGGCGCCCCGTACGCCACTTGCCGCCGCGCGGGGTGTCGCGTTTGTCCGTAACGTGGGTATCCGTTCGCTGCAGAGGAAAGGAAGTGAGCGGACATGCCACGCGGATCCAGCTCCAAACGGGAGCGGCAGTACGAGCACATCAAGGAGAGCGCCGAGGAGCGCGGCGCGAGCACCGGCCGCGCCAAGGAGATGGCCGCCCGGACGGTGAACAAGGAACGCGCCCGGACCGGGGAGTCCAAGAGCGCGAGCAAGTCATCGACGCGGGGAAAGTCCCCGAGCAAGCGGGGCGGCGAACGGTCCGGTCAGGGCTCCCAGGGGCAGACCTACGACCAGCTGTACCAGGAGGCCAAGCGCCGCGACATCTCCGGTCGTTCGAACATGAACAAGAGCGAGCTGCAGCGCGCGCTGGGCAAGTGACCCCGCGCCCCCGCATCCGCTCCGGCCACCGGCCGCACGGTCCCCCGCGCCGGCGTTGATCATCCGCCGTCGCGGGGGTCGTCGTACCCGGACGCCGGCGGCCGGGGCCGGCGCTCACCCGAACGGGCGGGCACCCGTAGGCTCGTGGCCACCATGACGACCGTACGCATCCCCGAGGGCTGGCCCGCCACCGAGGCGCAGGCCCGTGCCGTCCAGGACGAACTGCGGGCACGCGTGGTGCTCGACGAACCGGGGCCGCCGCCCGGCACCGGCCATGTCACCGGCGTCGACGTGGCCTACGACGACGAGCGGGACGTCGTCGCCGCCGCGGCCGTCGTCCTGGACGCCGCGACGCTCACGGTGGTCGCCGAGGCCACCGCCGTCGGACGGATCTCCTTTCCGTACGTGCCCGGCCTGCTCGCCTTCCGCGAGATCCCGACCGTCCTCGCCGCCCTCGACGCGCTGGACCGACCGCCCGGCCTGGTGGTCTGCGACGGATACGGACTCGCCCACCCCCGCCGCTTCGGCCTCGCCAGCCACCTCGGCGTCCTCACCGGACTGCCCACCATCGGCGTGGCCAAGAACCCGTTCACCTTCACGTATGACGACCCGGACGCGCCGCGCGGCAGTGCGTCGGCACTGCGCGCGGGCACCGAGGAGGTCGGCCGGGCCCTGCGCACCCGGGACGCCGTCAAGCCGGTGTTCGTCTCCGTCGGACACCGCGTGGGCCTCGACAACGCCTGCGCCCACACCCTGGCGCTGACCCCGGCCTACCGTCTGCCGGAGACCACCCGCAGGGCGGACGCCCTGTGCCGCGGGGCGCTGCGCGAGGCCCTCCGCCCGGACCGCGGCCGCTAGGCGTCCCGGCCCTCGACGGTCCAGCGGCCCACCTCCCGGTACTCCGAGTCGTAGACGGCGGAACCGTCGCCGGGCCGCAGCTCGTAGTGCTTCAGGTTGCCGCCCCAGTAGCGCAGGATCCGTCCGAGTTCCCCCGCCGGATCCCGGGCCAGAGCGTCGTCGTCCATGGTGACTTCGAGAAGGAATTTCATACCTTCAAGGGTTTCATTGAAGTGCTTGTTGGCACTTGCGTGCCCGTGCTCGTCGGCACCGGGGCGTCCGGGCGCGCGCAACCCTCAAACCGGGGGGCGCCCGGGGGAGTGGTGGGGCGGGCGGCGGTCGAGAGGCGTATCGCCCAGGCCGTCTGAGTATCCGTACGGATGTGCCGGCGGGGCCGGCGCCGGCAGCCTGGGCGCATGACGACACATCGCGCCCCGAAGCCCGCAGCCCGCCCCGGCCGGCCCGTCGAGCGTGCCGTCAACGCGGCACTTGTCCTCGGGGTCCTGGCCGGGGTGGGCTGGATCGGCGGGATGATCTACACCCTCGCCGGGTGGGGGCTGTAGGAACCGCCGCAGGGCGGGACGGGGCGGCGCCTCAGCGGGTCGCGGCCACCCGGAACCGCAGGCCCGCCGCGCGCAGCCGGTCGATCAGCGCGTCGCCCATCGCCACCGCCGTCGTGACCTGCCCGGACGTGGCCGGCAGGTCGTCCAGGGCCAGGGACAGCGCCGCCTCGGCGAACATCTTCGCCGTCTCGTCGTACCCGGGGTCGCCGCCCGCGACCTCGGTGAACACCCGCCGGCCGCCGCCCTCGCCCACGAACCGGACCGAGAACCAGCTCCTCGCCCGCTTCTCCGGGCTCGGCCCGTCCCCGGGCCTGAGGCGGCCCGACAACCAGCGCCGGGCCGGTGGCAGTTGGGCCGCCGCCACCAGCGCCCCGAGGCCGGCCGCCCCGCCCACGGCCACGGGCAGGTGCCGCACGGCCGCGTAGTGCCGGTAGCGGAAGTCGGGGCCGTAGCGCTCCAGCGCCTTCGCCGAGCGCCGCACGATCTGCGGGTCGATGGTCGGCAGCGGCAGCGCCCAGGCACCGATCTCCGCGGCGAACCGCGGCGCGGCCGCCGGCGTCGTCGCCCGCCGGCCCACCAGGCGCGGCTCGTACCGGCGCCGTTCCCGCGCCGCCGCCGCCAGCTGCCGCCCGCGGGCGAACTGGCCCAGCGCGGAGGCGAACGTACCGCCCGAGAACATCCCGCTCGCCGTCACGAAGCCGTCCACGCTCAGCGGCACGCCCTCCGGCAGCTGCCGGACCGTGAAGTACGCGCCGAGGTCGTGCGGGACCGAGTCGAAGCCGCAGGCGTGCACCAGCCGGGCGCCGGTCTCCCGCGCGCGTGCGTCGTGGCGGACGTACATCAGGTCGACGAACTCCGGCTCACCGGTGAGGTCGAGGTAGTCCGTACCGGCCTCCGCGCAGGCGGCGACGAGTCCCTCTCCGTAGCGCAGGTAGGGGCCCACCGTCGTGGCCACCACGCGCGCGTGCCCGGCGAGTTCGCGCAGCGAGGCGGGATCGGCCGAGTCGGCCCGCAGCACCCCGGCGTCCCCGGCGCCGGGCAGTCGTTCACGCAACCGGCGGAGCTTGTCCTCGCTCCGTCCGGCGATCGCCCAGCGCAGCCCCTCGGGTGCGTGCGCGGCCAGATACCGTGCGGTCAGCTCGCCGACGAACCCCGTCGCTCCGAAGAGCACCACATCGTACGGACGGTCGTCCCTGTTGGGCCTGCTCATGACATCCTCCGCCGTTCTTCGGTCGGCAGCACGCGCCGTTGTCGGTGGCCGAGGCTAGCGTGAACCGTGCGGAGCCCGACCACGAGCCCGGAGGTGCGCAGGTGGCCGTGTCCCAGAACGTGCCGACGAACGTCCTGACGGACGCCCTGGTGAAGCGGGAGAAGAAACAGGGTGGCTGGCGGGCGCGGCACACCGGCTGCCCGGCGCGGCGCGGTCCGGCACGCCGAACCGGCCCGGCGGGCGCCCGCGGCGCATAATTGTCTAAGCGCTTGCTCGCCCGGGCCTTGTGCCGACTGGAACACGTTCCTAGCATCACTGGTGTTACATCAGTTGTGTCACACACTGGGGGCTGGATGACCACCGGACCGACCACGGGACCGCCCACGGCGCCGACGCCGCCACCGCACGGTCCGCTCACCGGCGTGCGGGTGGTCGAGCTGGCGGGCATCGGCCCCGGCCCCTTCGCCGCCATGCTCCTCGCCGACCTCGGCGCCGACGTGGTCCGCGTCGACCGGCCCGGCGGCCCCGGCCTCGCGATCGACCCCGCGTACGACGTCACCAACCGCAACAAGCGCTCGGTGATCGTCGACCTGAAGGCACCCGACGGCCCCGGCCGGGTCCTGGACCTGGCCGCCCGCGCCGACGTGCTGATCGAGGGCCACCGCCCCGGCGTCGCCGAGCGCCTCGGCGTCGGCCCCGGGCCCTGCCACGCCCGCAACCCGCGCCTCGTCTACGGCCGGATGACCGGCTGGGGCCGGGAGGGCCCCCTCGCCTCGCGCGCCGGGCACGACATCGCCTACCTCGCGCCCACCGGCACCCTCGGCATGATCGGCAGCCCCGACGAGCCGCCGGCCGTCCCCGCCAACCTCCTCGGCGACTACGCGGGCGGCTCCCTCTACCTGGTCGTGGGCATCCTCGCCGCCCTGCACCACGCGCGTGCCACCGGCACCGGGCAGGTGGTGGACGCCGCCATCGTGGACGGCGCCGCCCACCTCTCCGCGATGATCCACGGCATGTTCGCCGCCGGCGGCTGGCAGGACCGGCGCGGCGCCAACCTCCTCGACGGCGGCTGCCCGTTCTACGGCACCTACGAGACCGCCGACGGGCAGTACATGGCGGTCGGGGCGCTGGAGCGCCGGTTCTACGACGAGTTCACGGCGCTCCTCGGCATCCCCGACCGGGCCCCGGCCCGCGACGACCCGACTCGCTGGGGCGAGCTGCGGGAGGCCATCGCCGCCCGCTTCAAGTCCCGTACCAGGGACGAGTGGACGGCCGTCTTCGCGGACTCGGACGCGTGTGTCGCACCGGTGCTGTCCCTGCGCGAGGCCCCGCACCACCCGCACCTGGCGGCCCGCGGCACCTTCACCGACCACGACGGCATCACCCAGCCCGCCCCGGCACCCCGCTTCTCCGCGACCCCGACCGCCGTCCGCACCGGCCCCGCCCGGCCGGGCGCCGACACCGAGGCCGTTGCCCGCGACTGGGACCTCCCCCGGCTCCTGACCCCGCTCTCCCACCCTCACCGAAAGGCCGGCCAGTGACCACCGAAGCGTATGTGTACGACGCGATCCGCACCCCGCGCGGACGCGGCAAGGCAAGCGGCGCCCTGCACGGCACCAAGCCCGTCGACCTGGTCGTCGGACTCATCCACGAGATCCGCGCGCGGTTCCCCGGCCTCGACCCGGCCGCCGTCGACGACATCGTGCTCGGCGTGGTCGGCCCGGTCGGCGACCAGGGCTCCGACATCGCCCGGATCGCCGCCATCGCCGCCGGACTGCCCGACACGGTGGCCGGCGTGCAGGAGAACCGCTTCTGTGCCTCGGGCCTGGAGGCCGTCAACCTGGCCGCCGCCAAGGTGCGCTCCGGCTGGGAGGACCTGGTCCTCGCGGGCGGCGTCGAGTCCATGTCCCGGGTGCCGATGGCCTCCGACGGCGGTGCCTGGTTCAACGACCCGATGACCAACCTCGCCACCAACTTCGTACCGCAGGGCATCGGCGCCGACCTGATCGCCACCATCGAGGGCTTCTCCCGGCGGGACGTCGACGAGTACGCGGCCCTGTCCCAGGAGCGGGCGGCCACGGCCTGGAAGGAGGGCCGCTTCGAGCGCTCCGTGGTGCCGGTGAAGGACCGCAGCGGCCTGACCGTCCTCGACCACGACGAGCACCTGCGGCCCGGCACCACCGCCGACTCCCTCGCGGGGCTGAAGCCGTCCTTCGCGGACATCGGCGAGCTGGGCGGCTTCGACGCCGTGGCGCTGCAGAAGTACCACTGGGTGGAGAAGATCGACCACGTCCACCACGCGGGCAACTCCTCCGGCATCGTGGACGGCGCCTCCCTGGTCGCCATCGGCTCCAAGGAGGTGGGCGACCGCCATGGCCTCACCCCGCGCGCGCGGATCGTCTCCGCCGCCGTGTCCGGCTCCGAGCCCACCATCATGCTCACCGGCCCCGCCCCCGCCACCCGCAAGGCGCTGGCCAAGGCCGGGCTGACCATCGACGACATCGACCTGGTCGAGATCAACGAAGCCTTCGCGGCGGTCGTCCTGCGCTTCGTCAAGGACATGGACCTCAGCCTGGACAAGGTCAACGTCAACGGCGGCGCGATCGCGCTCGGCCACCCGCTCGGAGCCACCGGCGCGATGATCCTCGGCACGCTCGTCGACGAACTGGAGCGCCAGGACAAGCGGTACGGCCTCGCCACCCTGTGCGTGGGCGGCGGCATGGGCATCGCCACCATCGTCGAGCGCATCTGACCCCCTCCCGACGGATCACCTGGAGCACACCCTCATGAGCAGCGAGTCCACCACCATCCGCTGGGAGCAGGACGACACCGGCGTCGTCACCCTCGTCCTGGACGACCCGAACCAGTCCGCGAACACCATGAACCAGGCGTTCCGCGCGTCGCTCGCTGCGGTCACCGACCGCCTGGAGGCCGAGAAGGAGGCCATCCGCGGTGTCATCTTCACCTCGGCCAAGAAGACCTTCTTCGCCGGCGGCGACCTGCGCGACCTGATCCGCGTCACCCCGGAGACCGCCCAGGACCTGTTCGACGGCGGCATGGCGATCAAGCGCGACCTGCGCCGCATCGAGACCCTCGGCAAGCCGGTCGTCGCCGCGATGAACGGCGCCGCGCTCGGCGGCGGCTACGAGATCGCCCTCGCCTGCCACCACCGCGTCGCCCTGGACGCCCCCGGCTCCAAGATCGGCTGCCCCGAGGTCACCCTCGGCCTGCTCCCCGGAGGCGGCGGCGTCGTCCGCACCGTGCGGCTGCTCGGCATCGCCGACGCGCTGCTGAAGGTGCTCCTCCAGGGCCAGCAGTACAACCCGCGCCGCGCGCTGGACAACGGCCTGGTCGACGAGGTCGCCGACAGCCCCGAGGAGATGCTGGCCAAGGCCCGCGCCTTCATCGACGCCCACCCCGAGTCCGCCCAGCCCTGGGACCGGCCCGGCTACCGCATCCCCGGCGGTACGCCCGCCCACCCGAAGTTCGCGGCCAACCTGCCCGCCTTCCCGGCCAACCTGCGCAAGCAGACGAACGGCGCCCCCTACCCGGCCCCGCGCAACATCATGGCCGCCGCCGTCGAGGGCTCCCAGGTCGACTTCGAGACCGCCCAGGTCATCGAGGCCCGCTACTTCGTCGAGCTGGCCGCCGGACAGACGTCGAAGAACATGATCCAGGCGTTCTTCTTCGACCTCCAGGCCGTCAACTCCGGCGCCAACCGGCCGAAGGGCATCGAGCCCCGCCGGGTCCGCAAGGTCGCCGTCCTCGGCGCCGGCATGATGGGCGCCGGCATCGCCTACTCCTGCGCCCGCGCGGGCATCGACGTCATGCTGAAGGACGTCTCCCTGGAAGCGGCGGTCAAGGGCAAGGGCTACTCCGAGAAGCTGTGCGCCAAGGCCGTCACCAAGGGCCGTACCACGCAGGAGAAGGCCGACGCGCTGCTCGCCCGCATCACGCCCACCGCGGAGGCGGCCGACCTGGCCGGCTGCGACGCGGTGATCGAGGCCGTGTTCGAGGACACCTCCCTCAAGCACAAGGTCTTCCAGGAGGTCGAGCAGGTCGTCGCCCCTGACGCGCTGCTGTGCTCCAACACCTCCACCCTGCCCATCACCGCACTCGCCGAGGGCGTCGAGCGCCAGGCCGACTTCATCGGGCTGCACTTCTTCTCGCCCGTCGACAAGATGCCGCTGGTGGAGATCATCAAGGGCGAGCGCACCGGCGACGAGGCGCTCGCGCGCGCCTTCGACCTGGTCCGGCAGATCAACAAGACGCCGATCGTCGTCAACGACTCCCGCGGCTTCTTCACCTCCCGGGTCATCGGCCACTTCATCAACGAGGGCGTCGCCATGGTCGGCGAGGGCATCGAGCCCGCGTCGGTGGAGCAGGCCGCCGCGCAGGCGGGCTACCCGGCCAAGGTGCTGTCCCTGATGGACGAGCTGACGCTCACCCTGCCCCGCAAGATCCGGGCCGAGACCAAGCGGGCCGTTGAGGAGGCGGGCGGCACCTGGACCCCGCACCCCGCCGAGGCCGTCATCGACCGCATGGTCGACGAGTTCGGCCGCACCGGCCGCAGCGGCGGCGCCGGCTTCTACGAGTACGGCGAGGACGGCAGCCGCACCGACCTGTGGCCGGGCCTGCGCGAGCACTTCACCAGGCCGGGGTACGAGATCCCGTTCCGGGACATGCAGGAACGGATGCTGTTCTCGGAGGCGCTGGACACCGTCCGGCTACTGGAGGAGGGGGTGCTGACCTCCGTCGCCGACGCCAACATCGGGTCCATCCTCGGCATCGGCTTCCCGGGCTGGACCGGCGGCGTGCTCCAGTACATCAACGGCTACGAGGCCTACGCCGGGGCGGGTGCGGGGCTGCCCGGCTTCGTGGCTCGCGCCCGGGAGCTCGCCGAGCGCTACGGCGACCGGTTCGCGCCGCCGGCGCTGCTGGTGGAGAAGGCCGAGAAGGGAGAGGTCTTCAGCGACTCAGCCGGCGCGTGACGCCCCTGACGAGCGTGACGCTTCACCGGCGCGCGAGGCGTCTCCCGTGCGCGATGTGTCTCCCGCGCGGGAGACGTCTGCCTCGCGCGAGGCGCCTGCCTCGCGCGACGCGTCTTCCGCGCGAGACCCGGTGAGCCACTCGCCCAGCTCTTCCCGCAGCGACCGCTGGAACGTCGTCAGCAGCGCCTGCACCACCAGGGGCTGCATGTGCGCCGACAGGGACCGCACGTCCCGGGCGTCGCGTTCCGCCACCTCGCCGCGGAAGAGCTGGGACAGCTCATGTGCCGCGGCGCGCGAGTGCTCGATCAGAACCTTGCGCGCCGCCAGGATCGCCTCCTCGGACAGCGGCACGTCCAGCAACCGCACGCCGAGCCGCAGCAGGCCGAGGTCGACGCGGTAACCGCCGGCCACGGGCCGCAGCACGTCCATCGCCGTCAGCCGGTCCACGTCGTCGTCGCCCAGTGTCCGCCCCGCCCGCCGCCGGAGTTCCTCGCGGGTCAGCGTCTCCTGGGAGTCCGGGGCCCAGGAGGCCACCACCGCGCGGTGGATGGCCAGATCGTGCGCGCTCAGGTCCGGCGGCAACTGCTGCAGATAGCGCTCGATACCGGCCAGTGTCATCCCCTGCCCCTGCAACTCCTCGATGAGGGCGAGGCGGGCCAGGTGCGCACGGCCGTAGTGACCGACCCGGCGCGGCCCGATCACGGGCGGCGGCAACAGCCCCTTGGTGCTGTAGAAGCGGACGGTGCGCACCGTCACACCCGCCTGCGCGGCCAGCTCGTCGACCGTCAGCGTCAGCTCCTCGGCATGGCTCTCCATGTGCAGCAGTATCGCTGTCTCACCAATACTGTGAAACCACCGTGGACCTCTGGGACGGAGCCGTGCGAGGTCACTCTGTGTGACATTGACCATGGTGTGCAGGGCGCCCGGCGAGGGAAGGCGCTGCCTCGGTCTGTGCCGCGATCAGGGTGGTGTTCGGCACATAGCCGCCGAGCGCGTTGAACGGGTACGGCCCGAAGTAGCCGGTCAGCCACTCGGCGACCTCCCCGGTCCGCTCCACACCGGCCCGCGCGGCACCGGCGCGGGCACCGAGATCCTCGCTGTAGGCGTTGACGACCGGGATGCCGCTCTCGGTGGTGCCGGTGGTGATGTCGAACCTCCCCACCGCCGGCGTCGCGAGACAGGTGGCCTGCGGTTTGCCGGACCGCCAGTTCCAGCGGGTCCAGCCCGGCCGCGAACCCGTCGACTGCAGCGTGCCGTTGGAGATGGCCTGGGTGCCGTCCGGCACCAGTACCGACACGTCGTAGGTGGCCTTGTCCAACGGGTGGTCGTTGCCGGGGAACCACCACCAGGCCGCCTCGGGCTCGTTGGCCGCGACGCCGCCGTCCGGGGTTGCGGTGCCAGCCGGTGAAGCCGTACGCCCGCTGCTCGGACGGCACACCGCTGTAGCGGACCACGACGGTCACCGGTGAGCCCTTGCGCAGCGGCTCGTCCGGGGTGATCTCCAGCTCGTGCTCGCCCGAGGTGCGGTACGCCGCCTCATGGCCGTTCACCCGCACCTCGCCGACGTCCAGCAGAAAGTCGAGGTTGAGCCGCGACAGGTCCTGCGTGGCCCTCGCCAGGATCGTCGCCGTTCCCTCCAGCCGGTCCGTGGCCGGCCGGTACTTCAGGCGCAGGCCGTAGTGGGAGACGTCGTAGCCGCCGTTGCCGTAGGCCGGGTAGTAGGGGTCGCCGATGCCCGGGGCGCCGGGGGAGGCGCTCGCGGCCGACGCCGGGATCGCCGGCATCAGGAAGGCCACGGCCAGTGCGCCCGGCGCGATGATTCTGCGGTGCACGAACGCTCCAAGTCGTGGGGGCACGAGGTGCGTTCGGAGCCCATTCAGAGGCCTCACCCCCGGGCGTTTCCATGGCCACCACCGTCACACGATCGCCATTCGGCCGTCATGCGACACCCGGCGCGCGCCCCGCACCGGTGCCCGGATGCCCTCTTCTGCACGGCAGTTGACCGATGTACCGTCCGCCCATGCCGACACGCATGCGCTTCACGAACTGGAGACCGCTCGCGACCGCGGCCCTGGCCGCCCTGATGGCCACCCTGCTCTCGCCGACCGCGGCCCACGCCACCCCGCGCGAGAGCAAGCCCGTCCACTCCTACGAGCACGCCATCCGCGAGGCCGTCTGGGTGGACACCGGACTCGACGGGGACGGCGACGGCCGCGGCGACCGCGTCGCCGTCGACATCGTCCGCCCGCGCGAACCCGCCCGGCAGGGCCGGAAGATCCCGGTCATCATGGACGCCAGCCCGTACTACTCCTGCTGCGGGCGCGGCAACGAGAGCCAGAGGAAGACGTACGACGCCGACGGCGACGTCGACCGGATGCCGCTGTACTACGACAACTACTTCGTGCCGCGCGGTTACGCCTTCGTCGGCGTCGACTTGGCCGGAACCAACCGCTCCGACGGCTGCGTAGACGTCGGCGGGCGGTCCGACATCCGCTCCGCGAAGGCCGTCGTCGACTGGCTCAACGGCCGGGCGAAGGCGTACACCACCCGCACCGGCACCGAACGCGCCGAAGCCGACTGGACCAACGGCCGCACCGGCATGATCGGCAAGAGCTGGGACGGCACCATCGCCAACGGCGTCGCCGCCACCGGTGTCGAGGGCCTGGAGACCATCGTCCCGATCGCCGCCATCTCCTCCTGGTACGACTACTACTTCTCCGAGGGCGCCCCGCTGTACGACTCCGGCCCCGACTGGCTGTCGAACTACGTCAACAGCCCCGACGCCCGCGCCAGGTGCGACGCCGTGCAGCGCAGGCTGGCCGACGGCGCCCCGCGCAGCGGCGACCGGACCCGGCTGTGGTCCGAACGCGACTACGTGAAGGCCGCGGGCAAGGTGAAGGCCAGCGTCTTCCTCGTCCACGGCCTGCAGGACCTCAACGTCCGTATGCAGCACGTCGGCCCGTGGTGGGACGCGCTCGCCGAGCACGGCGTCGAGCGCAAGATCTGGCTCTCCCAGACCGGGCACGTCGACCCGTTCGACTTCCGCCGCGCCGAGTGGGTCCGCACGCTGCACCGCTGGTTCGACCACGAACTCCTCGGCTACGACAACGGCATCGACCGTGAGCCCATGGCCGACATCGAGCGCCGTCCCGACCAGTGGGTCACGTCCGCCAGCTGGCCGCCGCACGGCACCGCCACGGCCACCCTGCGCCCCGCCGATGGCACCGAACCGGGCGTCGGCACCCTGGGCCTGCGGCCGGACCGGGGCACCGAGACCTTCACCGACGACCCGTCGCGCGGCGAGACCGACTGGGCGGCGGACATCGACCGACCCACTCCGGACAAGGCCGGGTTCGTCACCGGCCCGCTCACCCGCGACCTGCGTCTGTCCGGCTCCTCGACGGTGACCGTCACCGCCACGCCCACCACCGCCACGGCCCACCTGTCCGCCGTCCTGGTCGACCTGGGCCCCGCCACCATCCGTGACTACGCCGACCGCGGCGAGGGCATCACCACCCTCGACCACCGCACCTGCTGGGGCGCGAGCACGGCCGGCGACAGCTCCTGCTACCGGGAGACGGCGGCGAAGACGGCCGACGTGGACCACACGGTCGTCAGCCGCGGCTGGGCCGACCTCGGCAACCACGCCTCGCCCTGGCACGGCCGCCCGCTCACCCCGGGCAAGCCGCACACCATCACCCTCGACCTCGCCGCCACCGACCACGTCGTCCCGGCCGGGCACCGGCTCGCGCTGATCGTCGCCGGCACCGACCGCGACCTCATCGACCCCCCGGCCGACACACCGACGCTCACGCTCGACCTGGCCCGCACCGCCGCCTGCGTACCGTTCGTCGGCGGCACCGCCGCGTTCGCCCGCGCCACCGCCGGTACGGCCGCCACCGCGCCCGCCGCCACGCCCCTGGACGGCGTGACCGCGCCGCGCACCACGCACCGCGTCCCGGAGGGAGCCCAGTGAAGTACCGCATCCCCGTTCTGACCCTCACCGCGGCGGCGCTCGCCGCGTCCCTCGTCACCGCACCCGCCCGGGCCGCCGACTCCGCGCACGCCGGTCCGCCCCGCACCGGCTTCGAGAAGTCCGACGGGGCCCGCTGGACCACCCAGCCCGAGGAACAGGCCCTGCTGGCCGCCGCCGACCGCGCGAGCGACCGGGTCTCGGTCGACCGCATCGGCACCACCAAGCAGGGCCGTCCCCTCCAGCTCGTCACCGTCGGCAGGCGCTCCGCCCCCGGCAAGGTGCTGCTCGTGTGCAGCCAGCACGGCGACGAACCCTCCGGCCGCGAGGCCTGCCTGTCCACCGTCCGCGACCTGGCCTGGGCCCGGGACCGGCAGACCCGTCGCTTCCTGGACCGTACGACCCTGCTGGTCGTGCCCACCGTCAACCCCGACGGCCGGGCCGCCGGCACCCGCGGCAACGGCGACGGCGTCGACATCAACCGCGACCACCTCGCCCTGAAGACGGCCGAGGCCCGCGCCCTGGCCGCAGTCGTCCGCGACCACCGCCCCGACGTCGTCTACGACCTGCACGAGTACGGCGCCACACCCCCGTACTACGACAAGGACCTGTTCGACCTCTGGCCGCGCAACCTCAACACCCACGAGGCCGTCCATGACGAGGCCCGGACCCTGTCCCGCGCCCACGTCCGCCCAGCCGCCGGACACGCCGGCTACTCGACCGGCACGTACGGCATCTGGACCGACCCCGGCACCGGCGAACCCATCAAGCAGACCGCCGGCGACGGCCAGGAGCGCATCCTGCGCAACATGTCCGGAATCAAGCACGCCATCGGCCTGCTCATCGAGAGCCGCGTCGACCCCCTCACCGACGCCGAGCGGCGCGACGAGGCGCTGAACAACCGGCGCCGGGTGCACTCGCAACTCGCCGCCCTCGGAGGCCTGTTCGGCTACGCGGACGAACGGCGTGGACGCATCGAGGCCGCCACGCTCGCCGCCCGGTACTCCGGCTACGCCGACCGCGGCCCGGTCTACCTCGGTGGCGCCGACAACGACGCGCCCGAGCCGTCCGAGGTGATCGGGGACCCGCCCTGCGGGTACCGGCTCACCTCCGCCCAGTACGCGGAGCTGAAGGACGAACTCGCCCTGCACGGCGTACGCGCACAGCGCACCGGCGACGGCGCCTACGTACCGTTGCGGCAGCCGCTGCGCGCCCTCGTGCCGCTGCTCCTCGACGAGCGCGCGACATACCACGTAGCAGAGGGCGAACCGGACATGAGCTGTTGAGAGGGGCTTGTTTTGCGCCAACTGTGGTAGGGGCGTACCCAGCAACATCCGCCTCATCGATTCGGTGAAAGGTGCCGCCTGTGACGCACGATCGGCCAAGTGACGCAGAGCATCCGGAGGGAACCGCGCTTCCGGGTTCGGAGGCGGGTCTTCCCGGGCAGGAGAAACGCCCCCGGACCGACCGGGTCGTGTTCGGCGTCACGGCGGCGCTCACCCTGGCCTTCGTCGTGTGGGGCGCCGCCGCCACCGACTCGCTGGAGGACGCCTCCAGCAGCATGCTCAGCGGCCTGATGCACAACGGCGGCTGGGCGTTCATGCTGGCCGCCTCGGGCTTCGTCGTCTTCGCCCTCTGGCTCGCGGCCAGCCGCTACGGTCGGATCCACCTCGGTGCGGAGGGCGAGGAACCCGAATTCCGCACCGTGTCCTGGGTCGCGATGATGTTCAGCGCAGGCATGGGCATCGGCCTGATGTTCTACGGCGTGAGCGAGCCGCTGGCGCACTACATGGCGCCCCCGCCGGGCACCTCGCCGGGCGACTCCGGTGAGCGCATGGAGACGGCCATGGCCACCACCCTCTTCCACTGGACGCTGCACCCGTGGGCGATCTACGCGGTGGTCGGCCTCGGCATCGCCTACAGCACCTTCCGCAGGCGCCGCCGCCAGACCATCAGCGCCGTCTTCACCCCGCTGATCGGCGAGAAGCACGCCGGCGGCGTCGGGGGCCGGGTCATCGACATCCTGGCGATCGTGGCGACCGTCTTCGGCTCCGCGGCCTCGCTCGGCCTCGGCGCCCTGCAGATCGGCTCCGGGGTGCAGGAGCTGGACTGGATGGACACGGTGAGCACCGGGCTGCTCGTCGGCATCATCGCGGTGCTGACCGTGGCGTTCGTCGCGTCCGCCGTCTCGGGCGTGGAGCGCGGCATCCAGTGGCTGTCCAACACCAACATGGTGCTCGCCCTGATCCTCGCCCTGTTCGTGTTCGTGGCGGGCCCCACCGTCGTCGTGCTGGACCTGCTGCCCACCTCGGTCTTCTCCTACCTCGGCGAACTGCCGGACCTGGCGGCCCGCACCGAGGCCAGTGGCGGCGAGGGCGTCGCCGACTGGCTGAGCAGCTGGACGGTCTTCTACTGGGCGTGGTGGATCTCCTGGACGCCGTTCGTCGGCATGTTCATCGCCCGGATCAGCCGCGGCCGGACGATCCGCCAGTTCATCGGCGGTGTCATCCTCGTGCCCAGCACGGTCAGCCTGATCTGGTTCGCCGTCTTCGGCGGATCGGCGATGAAGCTCCAGGAGCAGGGCCGGCTCCCCGAGGAGGCGACGCCGGAGGGCCGGCTCTTCGCGGTGCTCCAGGAGTTCCCCGTGGCCACCGTCACCAGCCTGCTGGTGATGATCCTCGTCGCCATCTTCTTCGTCTCGGGCGCCGACGCGGCCTCCATCGTGATGGGCGCCCTCTCGCAGAAGGGGGCGCTCGAACCGAGCCGTGTCGTCGTGGTGTTCTGGGGTGTGGTCACCGGAGCGGTGGCCGCCATCATGCTGCTGGTCGGCAGCGGTCAGGGCGACGCGCTGACCGGCCTGCAGAACCTCACGATCCTCGCGGCGGCACCCTTCATCGTCGTGATGATCTTCATGTGCGTCGCCCTCATGCGCGACCTGCGCCGCGACCCGGTGATCGTGCGCGGCGCCATGGCCGACGAAGCCGTGGAGCTGGCCGTCATCGAGGGGCACAAGCGGTACGAGGGCGACTTCGAGATCCGCATCGGGCCGGGCCCCGGCACGGACGTCGAGGGCGACCCGATCGGCAAGCACGGCTGACCGGAGGGATCTGTTCAGCGGGAGGCGAGCCGCACCGCCTCCCGCGCACACCCCCACGCCACGGTCACCCCGGCGCCGCCGTGTCCGTAGTTGTGCACCAGCAGCCGCCCGTCCGGCAGCGCTTCGCGCTCCAGCCGCACCGCGTGCCGGGCGGGCCGCAGCCCCACCCGGTGCTCCAGCACCCGCGCACCGGCGATCTCCGGCCGCAGCGCCGCACACCGCCGGACGATCGCCGCCGCCACCGCCGGGTCCGGCTCCTCGGACCAGTCGTCCTCCTGCGCCGTCCCGCCCAGCACCAGCCGGCCGGGCTGCGGGAAGAAGTACGCCATCTCGCCGGAGACGGGGTCCGTCGACACCGTCCAGGTCCGGATGCCGGGGTTCTCCACGACGACCAGCTGCCCGCGCACCGGGCGCACCGACGGGTCGGGCACGAGCGTACGGGCGCCCAGTCCCGTGCAGTTGACCACGACCGGCGCCGCGGCCTCGGCCAGGCCGGTCACCGCACGCTCCTCCACCACGCCGCCCGCCGCCAGCAACCGCTGCCGCAGCCACGGCAGATGAGTCGACATGTCGATGAGCGGCAGCCGTGCCCACAGGCCGGAGCCGCCGTACTCCGCGGCGGTCGCCGCCCGCAGCCCCGGCAGCCGGGCCGCGGCCCACCCGTCCACGTCGCCGAGCCCGGTCTCGCCCAGCACCCCCTCGGCCATCCGCACGCCGGTCACCTCCGGCCGCGCCGCGAGCTCCTCGTACACCTCCAGCGAGCGCAGCGCCCACCTGCGCGCGAGCGCCACCGGCTCGATCCGGTACGGCCACCACAGCGCCCCCGCGACCGCCGAGGTGGTCCGCTCGACGGGCTCCCGCGCCCACAGCCGCACCCGTCGCCCCCGCTCGGCGAGCAGCACGGCGGTCGTCAGCCCGATCACCCCGCCGCCGACCACGACGGTCTCGTCATCTCGTCCGCCTGTCACACGGGGACGTTAGCGGAATGTGTCAGCCGTGCGCAGACCGCACCCGGTGCGGGAATACTCACCGCATGGCTGCCGAGTACGCGACCTTCGGCCTG
Source organism: Streptomyces hamibioticus (assembly GCF_047946815.1). Classification (NCBI taxonomy): domain Bacteria; kingdom Bacillati; phylum Actinomycetota; class Actinomycetes; order Kitasatosporales; family Streptomycetaceae; genus Streptomyces; species Streptomyces hamibioticus. The sequence goes on along the minus strand of NZ_JBKKQY010000001.1, from coordinate 1,069,351 downwards.
GCACCGGCGATGCGGGCCGGGGGCGTCCGCACCGACGGGGACTACCAGGCGCACCGCGACTTCGTGGACTTCATCGTCGACGGACGCCCGCTGCTGTACCGCCTCAGCGACCTCGACGCCGTCTCCCCGCTCGCCTCCGACATCCCGCCCGCCATCTTCACCGCGCAGGTCCGCGCACTGCTCCTGGAGGCCGAGGCGCCCCTGGCCGGTGGCCGGTACGTCATCTACGGCTGTCCCGAGTGCGCGGACCTGGCCTGCGGCGCCGTGACCGCCGTGATCCGGCGCGACGGCGAGGACGGCGAGGACGGCGAGGACGGCGAGGACTACGTCTGGCGCGACTTCGCCTGGCAGACCGGCGAACGGGCCGACCTGGAGCTCAACGGCTACCACGGCATAGGCCCGTTCCGCTTCGCCGGCGCCGAGTACCGCGCGGCGCTCACCGCCCTGCTCGACGGCGCCGCAGCCGGTCCGCGCAGCCGCGTCCTGCTGATCGGCGCCCGGGTCGCCGTGCTGGCCAGACTGGCCGCCGCCCTGCGCACCATCGGCATCGGCGCCGACATCACCCGCGACGCCGGTGACGTCCCGCCGGAGGAGCTGAGCTGCTACGCCGCCGTCGCCTTCGGCCGCGCGGTCCCCGAGGCGGAACGCGCCGCCGTGCGCACGGCCTTCGAGCGCGCCGGACTCGACGTGGCGTACGTCGACGGCCTCGCCCCGATCGTCCCGCTCCTGGTCGCCCAGATCGAGCACGCCCTGGACCGGGTGCCGGCCGAGCGGCGCCGCCTGACCCGCCTGTCCGTGACCGACGGCGCGGCCCGCATCGAGGTCACCTCACCCTGCCGGGTCCGCCTCACCGCGTACCGCCTCGACCGCCTGCACCGCACCCACACCCACGACCTGGCCGACGCCCACCTCGAACCGGGCACCCACCGCGTCCCCCTCGTCCCCAAGGCGCTCCGGGGCCAGTCCTACCTGGTGGCGAGGGCATCGACCAGCGTCCTGGTGACACCGGTGGGATCCTAGTCCGCGGGCGGCCGGCGCCCCGGCAACGATGGGGGCACCCGGCGCACCGGCCGCCTACGCCAACCCGGCCCGCCTCAGGGCGTCGGCCATCGCCCCGTTGGCCGGCGGCGCCTGCCGCGGCTTGCCCCCGGACCGCCCTTGCCGGCCCTGGCCCTGCCGCTGTTGCTGCCGCTGCTGCGGCGGCCGCCCGCCGCGCTGCCGCTCGCCCTGCGGAGCGGCCTCGTCGTCCAGCCGCAGCGTCAGCGAAATCCGCTTCCGCGGAATGTCGACGTCCAGCACCTTCACCTTCACGATGTCCCCGGGCTTGACCACGTCCCGCGGATCCTTCACGAACGTCTTGGACATCGCGGACACATGCACCAGCCCGTCCTGATGCACACCGACGTCCACGAACGCCCCGAACGCCGCGACGTTCGTCACGACGCCCTCCAGCACCATCCCGGCCGACAGGTCGGAGATCTTCTCCACACCCTCCTTGAAGGTGGCCGTCCGGAACGCGGGCCGCGGGTCGCGCCCCGGCTTCTCCAGCTCCTTCAGAATGTCCGTGACCGTCGGCAGGCCGAACGTGTCGTCCACGAAGTCCGCCGGCTTCAGCGACCGCAGCACCGAGGTGTTGCCGATCAGCGCGGCCACCTCCTGCCCGGAGGTCTTCACCATCCGGCGCACCACCGGATACGCCTCCGGGTGCACGCTGGAGGCGTCCAGCGGATCGTCACCGCCGCGGATGCGCAGGAAGCCCGCGCACTGCTCGTACGCCTTCGGGCCGAGCCGCGGCACCTTCTTCAGCTGGCCCCGGGAGGTGAACGGTCCGTTGGCGTCCCGGTGCGCCACGATGTTCTCGGCGAGCCCCGAGGTGATCCCGGAGACGCGGGCCAGCAGCGGCGCGGAGGCCGTGTTGACGTCCACGCCCACGCCGTTCACACAGTCCTCGACCACCGCGTCCAGTGAGCGCGACAGCTTCACCTCGGACAGGTCGTGCTGGTACTGGCCGACCCCGATGGACTTGGGGTCGATCTTCACCAGCTCGGCCAGCGGGTCCTGGAGCCGGCGGGCGATGGACACCGCGCCGCGCAGCGACACGTCCAGGTCGGGCAGCTCCTGCGAGGCGAAGGCGGAGGCCGAGTACACCGACGCGCCGGCCTCAGACACCATCACCTTCGTCAGCTTCAACTCCGGGTGCCTGGCGATCAGTTCCCCGGCGAGCTTGTCGGTCTCGCGGGACGCCGTGCCGTTGCCGATGGCGATCAGCTCGACCGCGTGCTCCTCGGCCAGCCGGGCCAGCCGGGCGATCGCCTGGTCCCACTTGTTGGCCGGCACATGGGGGTGGACGACGTCGGTGGCGACCACCTTGCCGGTGGCGTCGACGACGGCGACCTTCACGCCCGTACGGAAGCCCGGGTCCAGGCCGAGCGTGGCGCGGGTGCCGGCCGGGGCGGCCAGCAGCAGGTCGCGCAGGTTCGCGGCGAAGACGTTCACGGCGTCGTCCTCGGCGGCCGTGCGCAGCCGCATCCGCAGGTCGATGCCGAGGTGGACGAGGATCCGGGTGCGCCAGGCCCAGCGGACGGTGTCCGTGAGCCACTTGTCGCCCGGCCGGCCGCGGTCGGCGATCCCGAACCGGTTGGCGACGATCCCCTCGTACGACGACGGCCCGTCGGTCGGCTCCTCCGGCTCCAGGACGAGGTCGAGGACCTCCTCCTTCTCGCCGCGCAGCATGGCCAGGATCCGGTGCGAGGGCAGCTCGGTGAACGGCTCGGCGAAGTCGAAGTAGTCGGCGAACTTGGCGCCGGCCTCCTCCTTGCCCTCCTTGACCTTGGCGGCGAGCCGCCCGCGCACCCACATCCGCTCGCGCAGCTCGCCGATCAGGTCCGCGTCCTCCGAGAACTTCTCCGTGAGGATCGCCCGCGCGCCGTCGAGGGCGGCCTGCGGATCGGCGACACCCTTGCCGGCGTCGACGTACGCCGCCGCCGCGGCGAGCGGCTCCAGACCCGGGTCGCCGAGCAGGCCCTCCGCCAGCGGCTCCAGCCCCGCCTCGCGAGCGATCTGGGCCTTCGTCCGCCGCTTGGGCTTGAACGGCAGATAGACGTCCTCCAGGCGCGCCTTGGTCTCCGCCTCGCGGATCCGCCGCTCCAGCTCCTCGGTGAGCTTGCCCTGCTCGCGCACGGAGTCGAGGATCGCCGTACGCCGCTCCTCCAGCTCCCGCAGATAGCGCAGCCGCTCCTCGATCGCGCGCAGCTGCGCGTCGTCGAGCATCTCGGTCGCTTCCTTGCGGTAGCGCGCGATGAAGGGCACCGTCGAACCGCCGTCCAGCAGTTCGACCGCGGCCTTCACCTGCCGCTCCCGTACGCCGAGCTCCTCGGCGATCCTGCCTTCGATCGACCCTACTGCCATGGACCCGCTGGACCCGGGTGTCGTCACGATCCCGTACCGCCTTCTCACTGAGGTTGCGCGGCAATTGTGGCAGGTGGCACCGGCAACCGGGGATCAGGGCCGCTCCGGCGGGGCGCGCTCAGACCCGGCGGCCGCGGGTCGAGCCCGAAGCGCCGCCGAACAGCCGGGCCAGGGCCCGGAAGGGCAGCGTCACGACGGTGGCGACGGCGCCGCCGATCTGGCGCAGAACGTCTGCGATGGCACGGAACACGAAGTCCTCCCTGGTTCTCTCCCGGCCGCGGTGACCGGCAGAGACGGGTACCTCGTCACTGCTCCGGCATGCCCGCCCGGCCCGGTCAGCTCTTGCCGACCAGGTCCGCCGGGAACGCGCCGGCGGCGAACGCCGCGCGCGCGAACGCCGTCCCGAGCTCCGTCAGCCGGGCTACGCCCTTGGCGCCCAGATGCTCGTACGGAGCCGCGTCCAGCCGGTCCGTCTCCTGCTCGATCTCCTCGCGCAGCGCCACGCCCCGCTCGGTCAGCTCGCCGCCGTCGTCGAGCAGCCCGCGGTCCCGCAGCCGGTCCGCCGCGGCGTCCCAGTCCTCCCGGGACCAGCCGCGCGTGCCGCACGCCCACTTCGGCGTCATGCCCTTGCCGGTCGCGGTGTGGCTCACCAACGCCTCCAGCCCGTCCAGGCCGGCGGCCATCAGCGCGGCGAGGTGCCCGTCGCCCCGGTGCTCGCGCAGCAGGGTGGCGGCGTGCCAGTAGGCGAGGTGCGGCTCCTCGGGCACGGGGAGGTCGGCGTGCGCGGCGTACAGCGGCCGGGCGCCGCGCGAACAGGCCTCGGCGGCCCGCAGCGCCAGCCGCGCGGCCTCGGCCATCTCCGCCGACGCCAGCGCCTCCTCGCCCAGCAGGCGGCGCAGGGTCGCGTCGACGGCGCGCACGCGTGCGGCCAGCGCCTGCTCCGGGGAGACGGTCTGCCACACGGCCGGCAGGTGCCGCGCCACGAGGTCGTACTTGTAGTTGTAGAACGTCGCCGTCACCGTGCCCGGCCCCACCGGCCCGAGCGCGGCGGCCCGCGCGGCGAAGTTGACGGCCCGGGGGTCGGTGACCCCGAACGCGCCCATCTCCCGGCCCAGGTCGGGCGAGAAGTAGTGCGTCGAGTGCAGCGAGTTGAGCGCGTTGTGACAGCGGCGCCCGGGGCGCCGGTCGATGGCGGCAGTCGTCATGCCGCGCAGGTTACCAACCGCTCAGTACGTCATCCAGGGGTGTGCCGATGGCAGGAAAGGTGGGGAAGTCGTCATTGCGGACGCCGACGGGAGGCCGAAGAATCGTGTCCATGCCGCAGCGGAGCGTTCTCGTCGTCCTCTTCGACGCCGTGCAGAGCCTCGACGTCACCGGCCCCGTGGAGGTCTTCGCGGGCGCCGAGAAGCACACGCCGGGCATCTACCGCGTCCGGACGGCCTCCCTCGACGGCGGCCCCGTGCGCACCTCCGGCGGCCTGACCCTCGTACCGGACCAGGCGCTCGCCGACGCACCGGACCCGGACCTGCTGCTCGTCCCCGGCGGCCAGGGCACCCGCAGCCCCGACCCGCGCCTGACCGACTGGCTGCGCGAGCGCGCGCCGCGAGCCCGGCGCCTGGTCTCCGTCTGCACGGGCGCCGTCCTGCTCGCCCAGGCCGGCCTGCTGGACGGCCGCCGGGCCACCACGCACTGGGCGTACTGCGACAAGCTCGCCCGCGACCACCCGGCCGTCGTCGTGGACCCCGACCCCATCTACATCCGGGACGGACACGTCGCCACGTCCGCCGGCGTCACCTCGGGGATCGACCTCGCCCTCGCGCTGGTCGAGGAGGACCTCGGCCGGGAGGCGGCCCTCACCATCGCCCGCCACCTGGTGGTCTTCCTGCGCCGGCCCGGCAACCAGGCACAGTTCAGCGCCCAGCTCGCCGCCCAGACCGCCCGCCGTGCGCCCCTGCGCGACGTTCAGCAGTGGATCACCGAGCACCCCGGCGCCGACCTGGGCGTCGAGGCGCTCGCCGCCCGCGCCGGACTCTCCCCGCGCCACTTCGCCCGCGCCTTCCGGGCCGAGACCGGCATGACGCCCGGCCGGTACGTGGACCGGGTGCGCCTCGAACACGCCCGCCGCCTGCTGGAGGACACCGGCGACGGCGTCGAGGAGATCTCCCGCGCCAGCGGCTACGGCACGCCCGAGGCCATGCGCCGCGCCTTCGTCAGGACCCTCGGGACCGGCCCGGCCGAGTACCGCCGCCGTTTCCGGCCCGCCTCGCCCCCCGCCCGCTGACCGGCACCACCCACCGGAAGGAAGCCATGCAGATCGCCATCGTCCTCTACGACCGCTTCACCGCCCTGGACGCCGTGGGCCCGTACGAGACCCTCGGCCGCCTCCCGGACGCGGACACCGTCTTCGTCGCCGAACGGACCGGCCCCGTCCGCACCGACACGGGGAACCTCGCCCTCGTCGCCGACCGCAGCCTGGCCGAGGTACCGGCCCCGGACATCGTCGTCGTCCCCGGCGGCCCCGGTCAGAGCCCGCAGATGGAGAACGCGGCCCTCCTGGACTGGCTGCGCGCCGCCGACGCCACCAGCGTCTGGACGACCTCGGTGTGCACCGGCTCCCTGCTGCTCGCCGCCGCCGGTCTGCTCGACGGCCGCCGCGCCACCTCGCACTGGCTGGCCCTGGACCACCTGAAGCGGTTCGGGGCCGAGCCGACCGGCGATCGGGTGGTCACCGACGGCAAGTACGTCACCGCCGCCGGTGTCTCCGCCGGCATCGACATGGGCCTCACCCTGCTCGGCCGGATCGCCGGCGACGACCACGCGCGGGCCGTGCAGCTGCTGACCGAGTACGACCCGCAGCCGCCCTACGACGCCGGCTCCCCGCAGAAGGCGCCCGCGCACCTCGTCGAGGAGTTCCACGCCCGCAGCCGCTTCGTCCTGACGTAGGCGGCTTCACCCTCAGGTGGGCCGCTTCACCCTGGGGTGGGCCGCCTCACCCTCACGCGGACCCCCTCGTCCCCAAGCGGGCCCGCACATCCTCACGTGGACCGGCTCGTCCCGACGTGGACCAGGTGAAGCGCGGCTGTCTGCGCTCCAGGAACGCGGCGACGCCCTCCGCGGTGTCGCCGCTGCCGTGCGCCTGCGCGGCCCAGTGGCCGTCCCGGTCGGTGCGGCCGTCGGCGAACTCCTTCGCCGCCGCCTGCGTCAGCTGCGACCGCGAGACCAGGACGCGGGTGAACTCCGCGACCCGCCCGTCCAACTCGCCCGCCGGCCGCACCTCGTCGACCAGACCCGTGCGCAGCGCCCGCTCGGTGTCGATCAATTCGCCGGAGAACAGCAGGTACTTGGCGGTGGCCGGCCCCACCAAGGACACCAGCCGCCGGGTAGCGGACGCCGGATAGACGACCCCCAGCTTCGCCGGGGTCACCCCGAACAGCGCACCCTCCTCGGCGAACCGCAGGTCACAGGCGGCCGCCAGCTGTGCCCCGCCGCCGACGCAGTGCCCGCGCACGGCCGCCAGCGTGGGCTTCGGGAACGCGGCCAGCGCCTCCTCGGCGGCCACCGCGAGCCGCTGAGCCGCCGCCGCCGAACCGCGCAGCGTCGAGATGTCGGCCCCGGCGCAGAACGTCCCGCCCTCACCGGTGAGCACCAGCGCCCGCACCCCCGGATCGTGGGCCAGCGCGTCGAGCAGCGGCGGCAGGGCGCTCCACATCGCGGCCGTCATGGCGTTGCGCTTGGCCGGATGCCGGATGACGACCGTGGCCACCGAGTCGGCGACGTGGTGCAGCAGCTGGGGCTCCATGCGCCGGATGCTATCGGCCGGGCAGCGGACGTGATCAAGAGCGGGCGGTCGGCGCGGGGTGAGAGTTACGCCACGGCGGGCACAAGGAGACACACGGGGAGAGGAGAGACGCGGCCCCGAGGAGGCGCTCATGACCACGTCCACCGAGGCACGCGGCGGCGGCGCCGCGGAGCTGAACCGCGGCTTCGGCCGGCTCGCCGCCCTCGGCGTGCTCTTGGTGATCGCCGGGACCGTCGGGCTCGTCTACACCGGGGTCGCCACTCTGACCTCGATGCTGCTCTTCGGCTGGTTGCTGCTGATCGGAGGCGTCGTCGGACTGCTGCACGCGATCCAGTCGCGCGGCACCAGCTTCTTCTGGCTGGGCGTCATCGTCGCGGCGCTGAACATCGCGGCCGGGGTGGTGATCATCAGCAGGCCGGGCACGGCGGCCGCCGCGCTGACCATGTTCGCCGCGCTGCTGTTCCTCACCGCCGGGCTCTTCCGGCTGGTCGGCAGTGTCGTGGTGCGCGGCCCCCAGTTCGGCTGGACGCTGCTGCTGGGCGCCTTCGACCTGCTGCTGGGCATCCTGGTGCTGGCCTCCTGGCCGAGCGACAGCCAGTACGTCATCGGCACGTTCTTCTCGCTGGCCCTGCTCTTCGACGGCCTCGGCCTGATCGCCGCCGGCTTCGGCGGGCGCCGCATCGTGGGCATGGTCTCCGACCGGCTGGCCGGGGAGGAGTCCGGGCGGAGGGACATAGGGGACTGACCGGCCGCCAAACACGTACAACCCGAATAGTTCGCCGAGCCGGTACAACCGGGACAGGAACAGTCCCGGGACCGACCAGGTCATGCGCACGCGATCAGAACCGCTCGATACCCGCTGACTTGCGTTCAGGCATCCGGGGCGGAGCGACGCGTTACCAACACTCAGGGGTGTGGTGACAATCGAGCGCGAGGGTGGCGACCGGACGATGGACGACGACGGGCGCGGGCCCGGCCCACGCCCCGAGGACCCCGGGGCGTCCCACGGCGTGCAGAGCTTCGGGCGGCCGCTGCCGTACGAGGGCGTGTGGCGGTTCACCGCCCCCGCCGTCGACGCCTCGGTCCCGCAGGCGCGGCACGCCGTGCGGGACCTGCTGGCACGTCAGGGGGTGCCGGTCTCGGACGAGGTGGCGCACGGCCTGCTGCTGATCGTCTCGGAGCTCGTCACGAACGCCGTCCGGCACGCGGCGGTGCTGTCCCCCGTGCTCGCCGTCGAGGTCGCCGTCGGCCCCGAGTGGATCCGGGTCTCCGTGGAGGACGACCACCCCTACCGGCCGACCGCGCTGGAGGCCGACCACGGGCAGACCGGCGGCCGGGGCCTGCTCCTGGTGCGCGAGACCGCCCGGGAGGCCGGCGGGGTGTGCGACGTCGCGCACACGGCGGGCGGCGGCAAGGTGATCTGGGCCGCCCTGCCGCTCCAGCACGCGCGGCTGCCGTAGGACCGTCCGTCACCAGTCGGCGGACGGGCCCGTCAGCTCCCTGATCGCTGGACGGGCCGCGTCCAGCACCGTCATGAACCACGCCGAGAACGTGTCCCTCGCGTGCCGCCCGACCAGTTCGGCCGCCGACACGAAAGCGGTCTCGGCCACCTCGTCGGGGTCCGGCCGCAGGGGCGCCTGGACCAGGCCGACGAACAGGTGGTTGTACTCCTGCTCCACCAGGCCCGAGGCCGGGTCCGGGTGGTTGTAGCGCACCGTGCCCGCCTCGGCGAGCAGCGACGGCGAGATCCCCAGCTCCTCGTACGTCCGCCGGGCCGCCGCGGCGAACGGCGCCTCACCGGGATAGGGGTGGCCGCAGCATGTGTTGGACCACACGCCGGGGGAGTGGTACTTGCCGAGCGCCCGCTGCTGCAGGAGCAGCCTGCCCCGCTCGTCGAAGAGGAACACGGAGAAGGCGCGGTGCAGCTGCCCCGGCGGCTGGTGTGCGGCGAGCTTCTCCGCCGTGCCGATCGTCGCGCCGTGCTCGTCGACCAGTTCCAGCAAAATCGCGTCTGCGGTGCCGTTCGACGAACTGTGCGTCGCGGTAGCAGGTGTGATCGGCATACCCATCCTTCGCATCGGTCCTCGCGCCCCAAGTGTGCCGTACGAATCCGGCACTCCCGGCACTTCCCGGCCCGCCCGCATGTCCCGCGCGACGCGCGGAGCCACGGGCGTCACCGGGCGTACACCGGGGAGGGGCTCGATGGATGATCGTGCCCGGCGCTGCCGCCCGGGAACCGTCGGCGCCGGGCCCGTCGCCGGTCAGAACGCCGCCACGGCGGCGGACGGCTGCGTTCCCCGGCGCGCTGCCCGACGCACGCGCCCCGCCGTGTGCCCCGGACGGCGCCCGGAGCCGCGCGGCGAATGACGGTCGGCCGCCCGCCGCGCGCCCGTCAGTGGCACAACCGGGCCTCGTGCTCCGCGTGCCCACTGGGCTCCAGCTGGAAGGTGCAGTGCTCGACGTCGAAGTGGTCGCCCAGGCAACCCTGCAGCTCGTGCAGCATCTTCTCGTGACCTATCGCGGTCAGGGCCTCGGTGCTGACCACCACGTGCGCCGACAGCACCGGCATGCCCGACGTGATCGTCCAGGCGTGCAGGTCGTGCACGTCCTCGACGCCGTCCAGCGCCAGTATGTGGGCGCGCACCTCGGCCATGTCGACGCCCTTGGGCGCCGCCTCCAGCAGCACGTCCAGGGTCTCCCGCAGCAGCCGAAGCGTCCGCGGCACGATCATCAGGCCGATGGCGATCGACGCGATCGGGTCGGCCGCCTGCCAGCCCGTGGCCAGGATCACCAGCGCCGACACGATCACCGCGACCGAGCCGAGCGCGTCCGCCGCCACCTCCAGGAACGCGCCCCGCACGTTCAGGCTCTCCCGCTGGCCGCGCATCAGCAGCGCCAGCGAGACCGAGTTCGCCACCAGGCCGACGGCGCCGAAGACCATGGTCAGCCCGCCCTCGGTGCCGGCGGGCGTGATGAACCGCTCGACGGCCTCGTACAGCACATAGCCGCCCACCCCCAGCAGCAGCAGCGAGTTGGCCAGCGCGGCGAGGATCTCGGCACGGGCGTAGCCGAACGTGCGCCGGTCGCTCGGCGGCCGGTTCGCGAAGTGGATCGCCAGCAGGGCCAGGCCCAGACCCACCGCGTCCGTCGCCATGTGGGCCGCGTCGGCGATCAGCGCCAGCGAGTCGGCGAGCACACCGCCGACGACCTCCACGACCATGACGGTGAGCGTGATCGCCAGGGCCACCCGCAGCCGCCCGCGGTAGGCGGCGGTCGCGGTGCCGCCGGCGGGTGCGCCGTGCGTGTGTCCGTGATCGTGCCCAGCCCCCATGAAAGCCGCCTCCCAGCGCTCCGTAGCCGTCCGTCCGGATCACAGTGAACTACGGCCGGGGGGTACCCGGCAACGCGGCACTGAACACCGTTGTCATATGCTCTGACCTGCGGAAACGGTGCGCAGGTCAGAGCCTTGAAGCGATCGGGAGAGCGGTCGCGCCACGCGTGCGGAGGCGTCCGCCGGCAACCGGTGCGATGCCCCGCGCGCGTCCGTGTTCCGGGGCCGCGGTTTGTCGGCCGGACCCCGCATCCCCGATGATGATCGCGGCAAAGGCGTGCCCACGCCGCGTCGACCGCCCGCCGAACGGGCGATGAACACGGCGTTCTGTTCATCCGATAGCCTCTGCCGACATGCCGCCCGGGTGCCGCAGGCGCGGGCGCCCCACCATGCACAGCCCCGGCGCGAGCCGTCGGTACCCAGGGAGTGAGTTCGGTTGTCGACCGCCATCCTGACCGGCCAGCCGGTCCCCGGTTCGTCGATCGAGGACGATCTGCGGTCCCTCGGTTTCGAGGTGCGCCGCGCGGCCGACGCCGCCGACGCCGAGACCCAGCTGGCCCGGGTGCCGGACGCGGAGCGCGTCGCCCTGGTCGACGCCCGCTTCGTCGGTCACCCGCACGCCCTGCGCCTCGGCCTCACCGACCCCCGCTTCCCGCTCGCCGCGATCCCGGGTGCCGTGACGGCCCGGCCGGCCGGCCGCCAGGCCCTCGCCCGGGCCATGGCCCGCGAGAACTCCGCCGGCGGAGGCACCACCCTGGTCGGCAGCCTCGCCGACCGCATCGTCACCGCCCTGGACGCCGACGGCGCCGACGTGCACCGCCCCGAGCTGGGCAGCCTCGTCGCCGCGGTCCCGGCCGACCCGCAGGCCCGCAACGAGGCCCGGCAGGCCGTCGCCGCCGTCGACGACGAGGCCGTCCGCCTGAAGACGGCCGTGAAGTCCCGCGACGGCTTCTTCACCACCTTCTTCGTCAGCCCCTACTCGCGCCACCTCGCCCGCTGGTGCGCGCGTCGCGGCCTGACCCCGAACCAGGTCACCACCGCGTCCCTGATCACCGCCCTCATAGCGGCGGGCTGCGCGGCCACCGGCACCCGTGGCGGGTTCGTCGCCGCCGGCCTGCTTCTGCTCCTCTCCTTCGTGCTGGACTGCACCGACGGCCAGCTCGCCCGCTACTCCCTGCAGTACTCCACCCTCGGCGCCTGGCTCGACGCCACCTTCGACCGGGCGAAGGAGTACGCCTACTACGCCGGCCTGGCCCTCGGCGCCGCCCGCGGCGGCGACGATGTATGGACCCTCGCGCTCGCCGCGATGATCCTGCAGACCTGCCGGCACGTGGTCGACTTCTCCTTCAACGAGGCCAATCACGACGCGACGGCCAACACCAGCCCCACCGCCGCCCTCTCCGACAAGCTCGACGGCGTCGGCTGGACGGTCTGGCTGCGCCGCGTGATCGTCCTGCCCATCGGCGAACGCTGGGCGATGATCGCCGTCCTGACCGCGGTCACCACCCCGCGGATCACCTTCTGCGCCCTGCTCATCGGCTGCGCCTTCGCGGCGACGTACACCACGGCGGGCCGCGTCCTGCGCTCGGTGACCCGCAAGGCCCGCCGCACCGACCGGGCCGCACGGGCCCTGTACGACCTCACGGACTCCGGGCCGCTCGCGGAGGCGTTCTCCGGCGCGCTGCGCAGGCTGCCCGCCGGCGGCCCGCTCGGATCGCGCGCACTCCTGGCCCTGCCCGGCGCCGCGCTGCTGCTCCTGGCGGCGGGAGTCTCCTCGTACGGCAGCGCCCTGCCGGTCGCCATGGCGGCGCTCTACGTCGTGACCTCGGCCGCCGCCGTCGCCCAGCCCCTCAAGGGCGCCCTGGACTGGCTGGTCCCGCCGATGCTGAGGGCCGCCGAGTACGGCACCGTGCTGCTGCTCGCCGCCAAAGCGGAGGTGAACGGGGCGCTTCCGGCGGCTTTCGGGCTGGTGGCGGCGGTCGCCTACCATCACTACGACACGGTCTACCGCATCCGCGGCAACGCGGGCGCGCCCCCGCACTGGCTGGTGCGGGTGACCGGGGGGCACGAGGGCCGCGCGCTGGTGGTCGCCGTGCTGGCCGCGCTGCTCACCGGCGCACAGTTCACGATCGCGCTCACGGTTCTCGCCGTGGCCGTGGCTCTGGTGGTGCTCGCCGAGAGCATCCGCTTCTGGGCCGCCGCCCACAAGGGTGGCGCGCCCGCCGTACACGATGAAGGAGAACCCGCATGATCGGCCTCGTGCTGGCGGCCGGCGCCGGACGGCGTCTGCGCCCTTACACCGACACCCTGCCCAAGGCGCTGGTGCCGGTGGGGCCCGAGGGCGCCGAGGACAGCCTCACCGTCCTGGACCTGACGCTCGGCAACTTCGCCGAGGTGGGTCTGACCGAGGCCGGGATCATCGTCGGTTACCGCAAGGAGGCGGTGTACGAGCGCAGGGAGGCGCTGGAGGCGAAGTACGGCCTGAAGCTCACCTTGATCGACAACGACAAGGCCGAGGAGTGGAACAACGCCTACTCCCTGTGGTGCGGGCGGGACGCGCTGAAGGACGGCGTGATCCTGGCCAACGGCGACACCGTGCACCCGGTCTCGGTCGAGAAGACGCTGCTGGCCGCGCGCGGTGACGGCAAGAAGATCATCCTGGCGCTGGACACGGTCAAGCGGCTCGCCGACGAGGAGATGAAGGTCGTCGTCGACCCCGACAAGGGCGTGCGGAAGATCACGAAGCTGATGGACCCGGCGGAGGCGACCGGCGAGTACATCGGCGTGACCCTGATCGAGGGCGAGGCCGCCGCCGAGCTGGCCGACGCGCTGCGGGCGACCTTCGAGCGTGACCCGCAGCTGTACTACGAGGACGGTTACCAGGAACTGGTGAACCGCGGCTTCAGGATCGACGTGGCGCCGATCGGCGACGTCAGCTGGGTCGAGATCGACAACCACGACGACCTCGCCAAGGGACGGGAGATCGCGTGCCGGTACTGACCAGGCTCATCCCCACCCCGGTCGTCGTCGACATCCGCCCCGGCGCCCTGGACGACCTCGGCTGCGTGCTCGCCGACGAGCGTGTCTCGCACTCCGGCCGGCTCGCCGTCGCGGTCAGCGGCGGCTCCGGTGCCCGGCTGCGCGAGCGCGTCGCCCCCTCGCTGCCCGGCGCCACCTGGTACGAGGTGGGCGGCGGCACCCTGGACGACGCGATCCGGCTCGCGGGCGAGATGAAGAGCGGCCACTACGACGCGGTCGTCGGGCTCGGCGGCGGCAAGATCATCGACTGCGCCAAGTTCGCGGCGGCACGCGTCGGCCTCCCGCTGGTCGCCGTGCCCACCAACCTGGCGCACGACGGCCTGTGCTCCCCGGTCGCCACCCTCGACAACGACGCGGGCCGCGGCTCGTACGGCGTGCCGAACCCGATCGCGGTCGTCATCGACCTCGACGTCATCCGCGACGCCCCCGTGCGCTTCGTACGGGCCGGGATCGGCGACGCCGTCTCCAACGTCTCCGCGATCGCGGACTGGGAGCTGGCCAACCGCGTCAACGGCGAGAAGATCGACGGCCTCGCCGCCGCGATGGCCCGCCAGGCCGGCGAGGCGGTGCTGCGCCACCCGGGCGGCATCGGCGACAACGACTTCCTCCAGGTGCTCGCCGAGGCCCTCGTGCTCAGTGGCATCGCCATGTCCGTCTCGGGCGACTCCCGGCCTTCCTCCGGGGCCTGCCACGAGATCAACCACGCCTTCGACCTGCTGTTCCCGCAGCGGGCGGCGGCCCACGGCGAGCAGTGCGGCCTGGGCGCGTGCTTCGCGATGTACCTGCGCGGGGCCCACGAGGAGTCGGCGTACATGGCCTCGGTGCTGCGGCGGCACGGGCTGCCGGTGCTGCCGGAGGAGATCGGCTTCACCCCGGACGAGTTCGTCCGCGCCGTGGAGTTCGCCCCGGAGACCCGGCCCGGCCGCTTCACGATCCTCGAGCACCTCGACCTGAAGACCGAACAGATCAAGGACATCTACGCCGACTATGTCAAGGCCATCGGTAGCTGAACTACGACCGGTCGTGCACCCCGCCGGGGTCAAGGACCGGCGCAGCGGTGAGCACTGGGCGGGACGCCTCTACATGCGCGAGGTGTCCCTGCGCGTCGACCGCTACCTGGTGAACACCAGGATCACGCCCAACCAGCTCACGTACCTGATGACCGTCTGCGGCGTCCTCGCGGCCCCGGCCCTGCTGGTGCCGGGGATCTGGGGCGCCGTGCTCGGCGTGGTCGCGGTCCAGCTGTACCTGCTGCTGGACTGCGTGGACGGCGAGATCGCCCGCTGGAGGAAGCAGTACTCCCTCGGCGGCGTCTACCTCGACCGGGTCGGCGCCTATCTCACCGACGCCGCCGTCCTGGTCGGCCTCGGTCTGCGCGCAGCCGACCTGTGGGGCACCGGCCGCATCGACTGGCTGTGGGCCTTCCTCGGCACCCTGGCCGCCCTCGGCGCCATCCTGATCAAGGCCGAGACCGACCTGGTCGGCGTCGCCCGCCACCAGGCCGGGATGCCGCCGGTGAAGGAGGCCGCCGCCGAGCCGCGCTCCTCCGGCATGGCGCTGGCCCGACGGGCCGCCGCCGCCCTGAAGTTCCACCGCCTGATCCTCGGCATCGAGGCCTCCCTGCTCATCCTGGTCCTCGCGATCGCCGACACGATCCACGGCGACCTGTTCTTCACCCGCCTCGGCACCGCCGTCCTGGCCGGCATCGCGCTGCTCCAGACGCTGCTGCACCTGGTGTCCGTCCTGGCCTCCAGCAGGCTGCGGTGAGCGCCATGAAGGTCGGGGCCGTCATCATCACCATGGGCAACCGCCCCGACGAGCTGCGCGCCCTGATCGACTCCGTCGCCAAGCAGGACGGCGACCCGGTCGAGGTCGTCGTGGTCGGCAACGGTTCCCCGGTCCCGGACGTCCCCGAGGGCGTGCGCACCGTCGAGCTGCCCGAGAACCTCGGCATCCCCGGCGGCCGCAACGTCGGCATCGAGGCCTTCGGCCCCGGCGGCCGGGACGTCGACGTCCTGCTCTTCCTGGACGACGACGGCCTGCTGGCCCGCACCGACACCGCCGAGCTGTGCCGGGAGGCCTTCGCCGCCGACCCGGCCCTCGGCATCATCAGCTTCCGGATCGCCGACCCGGACACCGGGGTCACCCAGCGCCGGCACGTGCCCCGGCTGCGCGCCTCCGACCCGATGCGCTCCTCCCGGGTCACCACCTTCCTCGGCGGCGCCAACGCCGTCCGCACCGAGGTCTTCGGGCAGGTCGGCGGCCTGCCGGACGAGTTCTTCTACGCCCACGAGGAGACCGACCTGGCCTGGCGGGCCCTCGACGCGGGCTGGATGATCGACTACCGGTCGGACATGGTGCTGTACCACCCGACGACCGCCCCCTCGCGGCACGCGGTCTACCACCGCATGGTCGCCCGCAACCGGGTCTGGCTCGCCCGCCGCAACCTGCCCGCCCCCGTGGTCCCGGTCTACCTCGGGGTCTGGCTGCTGCTCACCCTGGCCCGCCGCCCCTCCCGCCCGGCCCTCAAGGCCTGGTTCGGCGGCTTCCGCGAGGGCTGGAGCACCCCGTGCGGTCCCCGCCGCCCCATGAAGTGGCGTACGGTGTGGCGGCTGACCCGACTGGGCCGGCCCCCGGTGATCTGACAAGCTCGTGTCCGAGCACCTCGGGGCGCCCCGTCCCGGGCCGCAGGCCGGCGCCCGTCCGCGTGGGCCGCGCATCTCGAAGACGAAAGTTTCCACTAGTGAGTGAGACAACGCACGACGGCAGGGTCGCGGTGGCCGCACCCGTGTCACCCGACGAGGGCCTCACGGCGGCCGAGCTGGCCGCCAAGTACGGCCTGTCCGTGAGCGGCGCCCGCCCGTCCCTCGTCGAGTACGTCCGTCAGCTCTGGGGACGACGGCACTTCATCATCGCCTTCTCCCAGGCCAAACTGACCGCCCAGTACAGCCAGGCCAAGCTGGGCCAGCTGTGGCAGGTGGCCACGCCGCTGCTGAACGCGCTCGTCTACTTCCTGATCTTCGGTCTGATCCTGAAGGCCGGCCGCGGCATGCCGAGGGACGTCTACATCCCGTTCCTGGTGACGGGGGTGTTCGTGTTCACCTTCACCCAGTCCTCGGCGATGGCGGGCGTCCGCGCGATCTCCGGCAACCTCGGGCTGGTGCGGGCCCTGCACTTCCCGCGCGCCTCACTGCCGATCTCCTTCTCGCTCCAGCAACTCCAGCAGCTGCTGGCCTCCATGATCGTGCTGTTCTCGGTGACGATCGGCTTCGGCAGCTACCCGAGGATGTCCTGGCTGCTGATCGTCCCGGTGCTCGCCCTGCAGTTCCTGTTCAACACCGGCCTCGCCCTGATCGTGGCGCGCATGGGCGCGAAGACACCCGACCTGGCCCAGCTGATGCCGTTCATCATGCGGACCTGGATGTACGCCTCCGGCGTCATGTTCTCCATCCCGATCATGCTCAAGGACCGCCCGTCCTGGATCGCGGACATCCTCCAGTGGAACCCGGCCGCCATCTACATGGACCTGATGCGCTTCGCGCTGATCGACGGATACGGCTCCGAGCACCTGCCGCCGCACGTCTGGGCGGTCGCGCTCGGCTGGGCCGTGCTGGTCGCCGTGGGCGGCTTCGTGTACTTCTGGAAGGCGGAGGAGAGGTACGGCCGTGGCTGAGCAGCAGCAGGGCGAGCGGGTGCCCACCGTCATCGCCGACGACCTGCACATCGTCTACCGGGTCAACGGCGCCAGGACCGGCAAGGGCAGCGCCACGGCCGCGCTCAGCCGCATCCTCAAGCGCGGTGACGACCGCGGCGTGCGCAAGGTGCACGCCGTACGCGGTGTCTCCTTCGTCGCCTACCGGGGCGAGGCCATCGGCCTGATCGGCTCCAACGGCTCCGGCAAGTCCACCCTGCTGCGGGCCATCGCCGGCCTGCTGCCCGCCGAGAAGGGCAAGGTCTACACCGACGGCCAGCCGTCGCTGCTGGGCGTGAACGCGGCCCTGATGAACGACCTGACGGGCGAGCGCAACGTCATATTGGGCGGCCTGGCCATGGGCATGTCCCGCGAGCAGATCAGGGCCCGCTACCAGGACATCGTCGACTTCTCCGGCATCAACGAGAAGGGCGACTTCATCACCCTGCCGATGCGCACGTACTCCTCCGGCATGGCGGCCCGCCTGCGCTTCTCCATCGCCGCCGCCAAGGACCACGACGTCCTCATGATCGACGAGGCCCTGGCCACCGGCGACCGCAAGTTCCAGACCCGCTCCGAGGCGCGCATCCGCGAGCTGCGCAAGGAGGCCGGTACGGTCTTCCTGGTCAGCCACAACAACAAGTCCATCCGAGACACCTGCAACCGCGTCCTGTGGCTGGAACGCGGCGAGCTGCGCATGGACGGCCCGACCGACGAGGTGCTCAAGGAGTACGAGAAGTTCACCGGCAAGTAACCGGTGCTCCGCCGGGACCTGCCGGAAGTGCTCCGGCGCGTCCCGGCCTCTGCAAAAGAACCGTCAACTCCCACCCGCGGCCGGAATCCTGACGGTGCCTGATGTGTTGGGGTGGTGCGCAGGACACCCCGGCGCTCCTGGAGGGCTTCTACGACGTAAGCTGTACCGGTCCCCAAACGCGGCACATGGGGCAATAGTGCCCGACACCCTCGGCCGGGGCCGCCGCACGGGCGGCGTGTCCAAAATAGTGTGTATTGGGTCGGCAGTGTAGAACGGGAGATGTGACGGCAATGGCTACGGATACTCCCCACCTCCGCGCAGCGCGTGCCGTCGCAGTATGTGCCGTTCCGGCCCTGGGCAGCCGGCGGTGACGGTCACCGGCGCGGCGCGCGCCGCCGACCCCGTGCGCGGCACGCTCGACAAGGCCGCGGAGGAGAACTTCCCCGTGGCCCCCTTCTTCCTGCCCCGCGCCTGGCGCGCCGACCTCATGGCCGTGTACGGCTTCGCCCGGCTGGTCGACGACATCGGTGACGGCGACCTGGCCCCCGGCGGTGCCGACGCCCGCCTCCTCGGCGTCGCGCCCGAGCGCGCCGACGACCGGCTCGCCCTGCTCGACGCCTTCGAGGCCGACCTGCGCCGGGTCTTCGAGCCCCGCGGCCAGGCACCGCGTCACCCACTCCTGCGGCGGCTGCTGCCGACCGTGCGCCGCTGCGCGCTCACCCCCGAGCCGTTCCTCGGCCTGATCGCCGCCAACCGCCAGGACCAGCTCGTCCGCCGCTACCAGACCTACGACGACCTGCTCGCCTACTGCGAGCTGTCCGCCAACCCGGTCGGCCGACTGGTGCTCGCCGTCACCGGCACCGTCACGCCCGAGCGGGTCCGCCGCTCCGACGCGATCTGCACCGCCCTGCAGATCGTCGAACACCTCCAGGACGTCGCCGAGGACCTCGCCCGGGACCGGATCTACCTGCCCGCCGCGGACATGAAGCGCTTCCACGTCCGGGAGGCGGACCTCGCGGCGGATTCGGCCGGCGCGTCGGTGCGCGCACTGATCGCCTACGAAGCCCGACAGGCCCGCGACCTGCTGGACGAGGGGACCCCCCTGGTGAGGAGCGTCCACGGCAGGCTGAGGCTGCTGCTCGCCGGGTTCGTGGCGGGAGGAAGGGCGGCCCTCCGGGCGATCGCCGCCGCCGACCACGACGTACTTCCCGGTCCGCCCAAGCCCGGCAAGGCCGGGTTGCTCCGCGAGGTGGGCGCGACCCTGCGAGGAGAGGGGTGATCCGGACCGTGGAGTCGCCGGCACACGTGTCCGCACCGGTACTCGCCGCCTACCGCTACTGCGAGGCCGTCACCGGACAGCAGGCACGTAATTTCGCGTACGGCATCCGGCTGCTGCCGACGCCCAAGCGCCGGGCGATGTCGGCGCTGTACGCCTTCTCGCGCCGCGTCGACGACATCGGCGACGGCGTCCTCGCCGACGACGTCAAGGTGGCCCGGCTGGAGGACACCCGCTCGCTGCTCACCCGCATCCGCGAGGGCGCGGTCGGCGAGGACGACACCGACCCGGTCGCCGTCGCCCTCGCCCACGCCGCGCGGGCCTTCCCGATTCCGCTCGGCGGCCTCGACGAGCTGATCGACGGCGTCCAGATGGACGTCCGCGGCGAGACCTACGAGACGTGGGACGACCTGAAGCTCTACTGCCGCTTCGTGGCGGGTGCCATCGGACGCCTCTCGCTCGGCGTGTTCGGCACCGAACCGGGGGCGCGCGGCGCCGAGCGCGCGCCTGAGTACGCAGACACGCTCGGGCTCGCGCTTCAGCTGACCAACATCCTGCGGGACGTCCGTGAGGACGCCGAGGACGGGCGCACCTACCTGCCCGCGGACGACCTGGCCAAGTTCGGCTGCTCGGCCGGGTTCGCGGGAGCGGCCCCGCCGGAGGGCTCCGACTTCGCCGGCCTGGTGCACTTCGAGGTGCGCCGGGCCCGGGCCCTGTTCGCCGAGGGCTACCGGCTGCTCCCCATGCTCGACCGGCGCAGCGGCGCGTGCGTCGCCGCGATGGCCGGCATCTACCGCCGCCTCCTCGACCGCATCGAGCGCGACCCCGAGGCAGTGCTGCGCGGCCGGGTGTCGCTGCCCGGACGCGAGAAGGCCTATGTCGCCGTGCGCGGTCTGTCCGGACTGGACGCCCGGCACGTGACCCGCCGGACCGTCAGGAGGCGCGCCTGATGACCTCTGCCGGCACATCCGACGCACCGGCCCACGGTGATGCCGCCGGGGACGAACGGCGGGCAACCCTCCGGTGGCGCCCGGCGTCCCTGACTGAGACGGTCGGCCGTGCACCGTTCAACCACGGCCACCGCACAGGGAAGGGCGCACGATGACCCACGGCAACGGCTCGCGTCCCGACAGGGCGCTCGCGGACGTCCCGGCCCGCAACCTGGCCGACCGGGCGGCCCCGCCCGGCAGGCACGCCGTCGTGGTGGGCGGCGGGCTCGCCGGCATCACCGCGGCGCTCGCGCTCGCCGACGCGGGGGTGCGGGTGACGCTCCTCGAAGGCCGGCCGCGCCTGGGCGGTCTCGCCTTCTCCTTCCAGCGCGGCGACCTGACCGTCGACAACGGCCAGCACGTGTACCTGCGCTGCTGCACCGCCTACCGCTGGTTCCTCGACCGCATCCGGGGCGCGGAGCTGGCTCCGCTGCAGAACCGCCTCGACGTGCCCGTCGTCGACCTGGCCAAGCCCGAGGGGCGGCGGCTCGGCCGGCTGCGGCGCGACCCGCTGCCCGTACCGCTGCACCTGGGACGCAGCCTCGCCGCCTACCCGCACCTCTCGCTCGCCGACCGGGCCAGAGTGGGCCGGGCCGCGCTCGCGCTCAAGGGGCTCGACCTCGCCGATCCGGCCCTGGACGCCCAGGACTTCGGCAGCTGGCTGGCCGCGCACGGCCAGTCGCCGCGTGCCGTCGAGGCCCTGTGGGACCTGGTCGGGGTCGCCACCCTCAACGCGGTCGCGGGCGACGCCTCCCTGTCGCTCGCCGCGATGGTGTTCAAGACCGGTCTGCTGTCCGACCCGGGCGCGGCCGACATCGGCTGGGCGCGCGTCCCGCTGGGTGATCTGCACGACCGGCTGGCCCGCAGGGCGCTCGACTCCGCGGGCGTCCGCACCGAGGTCCGGGCACGCGTCACCGCCGTCTCCTCGAACGTGGACGGTGGCTGGAGCGTTCGCCTTCCCGGCGAGACGCTCGACGCGGACGCCGTCGTGCTCGCCGTACCGCAGTGCGAGGCGCACGACCTGCTGCCCGAGGGCGCGCTCGACGCACCCGGCAGGCTGCTGGAGATCGGCACCGCACCCATCCTCAACGTGCACGTGATCTACGACCGGAAGGTGCTCGGCGCCCCCTTCCTCACCGCCCTCGGCACCCCGGTGCAGTGGGTGTTCGACCGCACCGAGGCCTCCGGTCTGAAGGAGGGCCAGTACCTGGCGTTGTCGCAGTCGGCCGCGCAGGACGACATCGACCGGCCCGTCGCCGTGCTGCGCGAGCGGTACCTGCCCGAGCTGGAGCGGCTGCTGCCCCGCATCCGGGGCGCCGAGGTGAAGGACTTCTTCGTGACCAGGGAGCGCACGGCGACCTTCGCTCCCGCCCCCGGCGTCGGACGCCTCAGGCCCGGCGCCCGTACCCAGGCACCCGGCCTCTACCTGGCCGGCGCGTGGACCGCCACCGGGTGGCCCGCGACCATGGAGAGTGCGGTCCGCAGCGGAGTCGGCGCGGCGGGCGCCGCGCTCGCCGCCCTGGGCCGGTCCCGCGATCTCCTCCCGGACTTCTTCGAGGAGGCGGCATGAAGACCGAGCCGCGTGGGACCATCCGCACTCCCGGCACCGCAACTGGAGGAGAGACTGTGCCCACTGTGCCCCCGGCCTCGACGGCCGCTCGACGGACCACGGTGGACGTGACCGCGCTGCTGGAGCGCGGCCGGACCCTGGCCACGCCGGTGCTGCGGGCCGCCGTCGACCGTCTGGCACCTCCCATGGACACCGTCGCCGCCTACCACTTCGGCTGGATCGACGCCCAGGGCAACCCCGCGGACGGCGACGGCGGCAAGGCCGTCCGTCCCGCCCTGGCGGTGCTCTCCGCGGAGGTCACCGGCGCCGCCCCCGAGACCGGTGTCCCCGGCGCCGTGGCCGTGGAGCTGGTCCACAACTTCTCCCTCCTGCACGACGATCTGATGGACGGCGACGAGCAGCGCCGCCACCGGGACACGGTCTGGAAGGTGCACGGCCCCGCCCAGGCCATCCTGGTCGGCGACGCCCTGTTCGCCCTCGCGGGCGAGGTCCTGCTGGAACTGGGCACGGTGGAGGCGGGCCGGGCCGCCCGCCGCCTGACCACCGCCACCCGCGCCCTGATCGACGGTCAGGCGCAGGACATGTCCTACGAGCACCGCGACCGCGTCAGCGTCGAGGAGTGCCTGGAGATGGAGGGCAACAAGACCGGCGCCCTGCTGGCCTGCGCCAGCTCCATCGGCGCGGTCCTCGGCGGCGCCGACGAGCGCACCGCCGACGCCCTGGAGCGGTACGGCTACCACCTCGGCCTGGCCTTCCAGGCCGTCGACGACCTCCTCGGCATCTGGGGCGACCCGGAGGCCACCGGCAAGCAGACCTGGAGCGACCTGCGCCAGCGCAAGAAGTCCCTCCCGGTCGTCGCCGCGCTCGCGGCGGGCGGCGCCGCCTCCGAGCGGCTCGGCGAGATCCTCGCCGCCGACGCCAAGACCAGCGACATCGAGAACTTCTCCGAGGAGGAGTTCGCGGCCCGCGCCGCCCTCATCGAGGAGGCGGGCGGCCGGGAGTGGACCGCCGAGGAGGCGCGCCGCCAGCACACCATCGCCATCGAAGCACTCGACGCCGTCGACATGCCGGGTGACGTCCGGGACCGGTTCACGGCGCTCGCCGACTTCGTCGTCGTACGAAAGAGATGATCACTATCGGTCGAATAGTCCTCGCGTAGTCGCCGGCCGGTGCCTCGGGCACACCAGGCACCGGCCGACGGCGGACCCACAGCAGACGCACCACTTGCACACTGCACGAAGGGGAAGCCATGACAGCGACGACCGACGGAAGCACCGGGGCCACCCTGCCGCCCCGCGCAGCCGCGGCCAGCGAAACCGACAGTCGAACCCCCGAAGCGGCCGGGGTACAGCAGGCAGCCGCACACGCCGTCCGGCGCGCCACCGACTTCCTGCTCTCGCGGCAGGACGCGGAGGGCTGGTGGAAGGGCGACCTCGAGACGAACGTCACCATGGACGCCGAGGATCTCCTGCTCCGCCAGTTCCTGGGCATCCTGGACGAGGAGACGACGCGAGCCGCCGCCCTGTTCATCCGCGGCGAGCAGCGCGAGGACGGCACCTGGGCCACGTTCTACGGCGGTCCGGGCGACCTGTCCGCCACCATCGAGGCGTACGTCGCCCTGCGCCTGGCCGGCGACGCGCCCGACGACCCGCACATGGCGAGGGCCTCCGCCTGGATCCGCGACCAGGGGGGCATCGCCGCCGCCCGTGTCTTCACCCGGATCTGGCTCGCCCTGTTCGGCTGGTGGAAGTGGGAGGACCTGCCCGAACTCCCGCCCGAGCTGATCTGGTTCCCGAGCTGGATGCCCCTCAACGTCTACGACTTCGGCTGCTGGGCCCGGCAGACCATCGTCCCGCTGACGATCGTCTCGGCCAAGCGCCCGGTGCGCCCCGCGCCCTTCCCGCTCGACGAACTGCACACCGACCCGGCCGACCCCAACCCGCCCCGGCCGCTCGCCCCGGCGGCCACCTGGGACGGCGCCTTCCAGCGGCTGGACAAAGGGCTGCACGCGCTGCGCCGGGCGGTGCCGAAGCGGCTGCGCAGGGCCGCGATGAACACCGCGGCCCGCTGGATCATCGAGCGGCAGGAGAACGACGGCTGCTGGGGCGGCATCCAGCCCCCCGCCGTCTACTCGATCATCGCGCTCTACCTGCTCGGCTACGACCTCGAACACCCCGTCATGCGCGAGGGACTGAAGTCGCTGGACCGGTTCGCGGTGTGGCGCGAGGACGGCGCCCGGATGATCGAGGCCTGCCAGTCCCCGGTGTGGGACACCTGCCTGGCGACCATCGCGCTCGCCGACGCCGGAGTGCCCGCCGACCACACCCAACTGGTCAAGGCCGCCGACTGGATGCTCGGCGAGCAGGTCGTGCGCCCCGGCGACTGGTCGGTGCGCCGGCCCGGACTCCCGCCCGGCGGCTGGGCGTTCGAGTTCCACAACGACAACTACCCCGACATCGACGACACCGCCGAGGTGGTGCTCGCGCTGCGCCGCGTCAAGCACCACGACCCGGAGCGGGTGGAGAAGGCCATCGAGCGCGGGGTGCGCTGGAACCTCGGGATGCAGTCGAAGAACGGTGCCTGGGGCGCCTTCGACGCCGACAACACCAGCCCCTTCCCCAACCGGCTGCCGTTCTGCGACTTCGGCGAGGTCATCGACCCGCCGTCGGCCGACGTCACCGCGCACGTGGTCGAGATGCTCGCGGTCGAGGGCCTGGCCCACCACCCGCGCACCCGGCGCGGCATCGAGTGGCTGCTCGCCGAACAGGAGCCGGACGGCTCGTGGTTCGGCCGCTGGGGCGTCAACTACGTCTACGGCACCGGCTCCGTCGTCCCCGCCCTGGTCGCGGCCGGCCTGCCCGCTTCGCACCCGGCGATCCGCCGGGCGGTCACCTGGCTGGAGTCCGTCCAGAACGACGACGGCGGCTGGGGCGAGGACCTGCGCTCCTACAAGTACGTCAGGGAGTGGAGCGGCAAGGGCGCCTCCACCGCCTCCCAGACGGCCTGGGCGCTGATGGCCCTGCTGGCGGCGGGACAGAAGGAGTCCGAGGCCGTCGAACGCGGCGTCGAGTGGCTCGCCGCCACCCAGCGGGAGGACGGCTCCTGGGACGAGCCGTACTTCACCGGCACCGGCTTCCCCTGGGACTTCTCCATCAACTACCACCTCTACCGGCAGGTGTTCCCGCTCACGGCCCTCGGCCGGTACGTGAACGGCGAGCCGTTCGCCGAGAAGCCGGTCGCCGGCACATCCATCGCCGGCAAACCGCTCGCCGAGGCGAAGGGCAGCGGATGAGCACCACGCCCGCTCCGGCCCCGCTGCTGGTCGCCTGCGCGCTCGGCATCGAGCACCTCGCCCTGCGCGCCGGTGACCGCGGCGGCGCCGACGGGCCGGTCACCGTGCTGCGCACCGGCATGGGGCCGAAGGCGGCCGAGCGCTCCGTCACCCGGGTGCTGGCCGATCCCGCGCTCGCCGACGCCGCTGTGCTGGCCACCGGCTTCTGTGCGGGACTGGCCCCCGGCATGCACCCCGGCGACCTGGTCGTCGCCGGGGAGACCCGGGACCCGCGCGGCACCGTCGGCTGCGTCGGGACCGAGCTGCTCGTCAAGGCGCTCACCCGGGCCGTGCCCGGGCGCACCGTCCACACCGGGCCGCTGACCGGCTCCGGCCACGTGGTCCGCGGCCCCGAACGGGCGGACCTGCGGGCGACCGGCGCGATCGCGGTGGACATGGAGTCCGCGGCCACGCTGCTGAGCGCCGTGCGCACGGGCGTGCGCCCCGTTGCGGCCGTCCGGGTGGTCGTGGACGCTCCGGAACATGAACTGGTCCGGATCGGCACCGTGCGCGGTGGAATATCGGCTTTCCGCGTTCTCCGTTCCGTACTTCCCGCTTTCTTTGAATGGCACCGATCGTTGCTGCTCCCCAGGAGGTGAGCCAGATGGCCATGCCGCTGCGCCAGTCCATCAAGGTCGCTACTTACTTGGCCGAACAGAAGCTCCGCCGGCGGGACAAGTTTCCGCTCATCGTCGAGCTGGAACCGCTGTACGCCTGCAACCTGAAGTGCGAGGGATGCGGCAAGATCCAGCACCCGGCGGGCGTGCTCAAGCAGCGCATGCCGGTCGCCCAGGCCGTCGGGGCGGTGCTGGAATCCGGTGCCCCGATGGTCTCCATTGCCGGCGGCGAACCGCTGATGCACCCCCAGATCGACGAGATCGTGCGCCAGTTGGTGGCGAAGCGGAAGTACGTCTTCCTGTGCACCAACGCCATGCTGCTGCGCAAGAAGATGGACAACTTCTCGCCCTCCCCGTACTTCGCCTTCGCCGTGCACATCGACGGACTGCGCGAGCGGCACGACGAGTCCGTGGCGAAGGAGGGCGTCTTCGACGAGGCCGTGGCGGCCATCAAGGAGGCCAAGCGACGCGGCTTCCGGGTGACCACCAACTCGACCTTCTTCAACACCGACACCCCGCAGACCGTCGTCGAGGTCCTCGACTACCTCAACGACGACCTGAAGGTCGACGAGATGATGATCTCGCCCGCCTACGCCTACGAGAAGGCCCCCGACCAGGAGCACTTCCTGGGCGTGGAACAGACCCGCGAGCTGTTCAAGAAGGCCTTCGCCGGCGGCAACCGGCGCCGCTGGCGGCTCAACCACTCGCCGCTCTTCCTGGACTTCCTGGAGGGCAAGGTCGACTTCCCCTGCACCGCCTGGGCGATCCCGAACTACTCCCTCTTCGGCTGGCAGCGGCCCTGCTACCTGATGAGCGACGGCTACGTGTCCACCTACCGGGAGCTGATCGAGGACACCGACTGGGACCAGTACGGCCGCGGCAAGGACCCGCGCTGCGCCAACTGCATGGCGCACTGCGGCTACGAGCCCACCGCCGTACTGGCCACCATGGGTTCGCTGAAGGAGTCGCTGCGCGCGATGCGCGAGACGGTCTCCGGAAGCCAGGGGTGACGTCATGACCGCCATCCCCTTGGGCCTCCCCGAGGTACCGGTCCGGCCGGTCGCCGAGCGGCGGGTGTCGCGGCGGATCCAGGTCGGATCCGTGGCGGTCGGTGGGGACGCCCCGGTGTCCGTGCAGTCGATGACGACGACGCGTACGTCGGACGTGGGGGCGACGCTGCAGCAGATCGCGGAGCTGACGGCGTCGGGGTGCCAGATCGTGCGGGTGGCGTGTCCGACGCAGGACGACGCGGACGCGCTGGCGACGATCGCGCGCAAGTCGCAGATCCCGGTGATCGCCGACATCCACTTCCAGCCGAAGTACGTGTTCGCGGCGATCGAGGCGGGCTGTGCGGCGGTCCGGGTCAATCCGGGCAACATCAAGAAGTTCGACGACCAGGTCAGGGAGATCGCGAAGGCGGCCCGCGACCACGGGACGCCGATCCGGATCGGCGTGAACGCGGGGTCGCTGGACAGGCGGCTGCTGCAGAAGTACGGCAAGGCGACGCCGGAGGCGCTGGTGGAGTCGGCGCTGTGGGAGGCGTCGCTGTTCGAGGAGCACGACTTCCGGGACATCAAGATCTCGGTGAAGCACAACGACCCGGTGGTGATGATCGAGGCCTACCGGCAGCTGGCGGAGCGGTGCGAGTACCCGCTGCACCTCGGGGTGACCGAGGCCGGTCCGGCGTTCCAGGGCACGATCAAGTCGGCCGTCGCGTTCGGTGCGCTGCTCTCGCAGGGTATCGGCGACACCATCCGTGTCTCGCTGTCGGCTCCGCGGCGGAGGAGGTCAAGGTCGGCATCCAGATTTTGGAGTCGCTGAACCTGCGGCAGCGGGGTCTGGAGATCGTGTCGTGTCCGTCCTGCGGCCGGGCCCAGGTGGACGTGTACAAGCTGGCCGAAGAGGTCACCGCCGGTCTGACCGGTATGGACGTGCCGCTGCGGGTGGCCGTGATGGGCTGTGTCGTCAACGGTCCGGGTGAGGCCCGGGAGGCCGATCTCGGTGTCGCCTCCGGTAACGGCAAGGGGCAGATCTTCGTCAAGGGCGAGGTCATCAAGACGGTCCCGGAGTCCAAGATCGTGGAAACGCTGATCGACGAGGCGATGAAGCTCGCCGAGCAGATGGAGCAGGACGGCATCGCGCAGGGGGAGCCGGCCGTCACCGTGAACTGAACAGCACGGACCGAGAGGGGGCCGAGCGTGACGATCCTGGAGAGGATCCGGCAACCACGCGACCTGAAGGCGCTGTCCGAGGCGGAACTCGGCGAACTGTCCCAGGAGATCCGCGACTTCCTGATCCGGTCGGTGGCCCGGACCGGCGGGCACCTCGGACCCAACCTGGGGGTGGTCGAACTCACGGTCGCTCTGCACCGGGTCTTCGAGTCGCCGGCCGACCGCCTCCTGTGGGACACCGGTCACCAGAGCTACGTCCACAAACTCCTGACGGGTCGCCAGGACTTCTCCAAGCTGCGCGGCAAGGGCGGCCTCTCCGGGTACCCGTCACGCGAGGAGTCCGAGCACGACATCATCGAGAACAGCCACGCCTCCACGGCGCTCGGCTGGGCCGACGGACTCGCCAAGGCCCGACAGGTGCGGGGGGAGAAGGACCACGTCGTCGCGGTGATCGGCGACGGCGCGCTGACCGGCGGCATGGCCTGGGAGGCGCTGAACAACATCGCGGCCGCCAGGAACCGGCCGCTGATCATCGTCGTCAACGACAACGAGCGCTCCTACGCCCCGACCATCGGCGGTCTCGCCCACCACCTCGCGACCCTGCGCACCACCGACGGCTACGAGAAGATGCTGGCCTGGGGCAAGGACGTACTCCAGCGCACGCCGGTCGTCGGCAACACCGTCTACGAGGCCCTGCACGGCGCGAAGAAGGGCTTCAAGTACGCCTTCGCCCCCCAGGGCCTCTTCGAGGACCTGGGGCTGAAGTACGTCGGCCCGATCGACGGGCACGACATCGGCGCGGTCGAGTCGGCGCTGCGCCGGGCCAAGCGGTTCCACGGGCCCGTGCTGGTGCACTGCCTGACCGAGAAGGGCCGCGGCTACGAACCCGCGCTGGCCCACGAGGAGGACCACTTCCACACCGTCGGCGTGATGGACCCGCTCACCTGCGCCCCGCTCGCTCCGTCCGGCGGCCCGTCCTGGACGTCGGTGTTCGGCGACGAGATGGTGCGGATCGGGGAGGAACGCGAGGACGTCGTCGCGATCACGGCGGCCATGCTGCACCCGGTCGGCCTGGGCAGGTTCGCGGAGCGGTTCCCCGACCGGGTGTGGGACGTCGGCATCGCCGAGCAGCACGCGGCGGTGTCCGCGGCCGGGCTGGCGACCGGCGGGCTGCACCCGGTCGTCGCCGTCTACGCCACCTTCCTCAACCGGGCCTTCGACCAGTTGCTGATGGATGTCGCGCTGCACCGCTGCGGTGTGACCTTCGTGCTGGACCGGGCCGGCGTCACCGGCGTCGACGGCGCCTCGCACAACGGCATGTGGGACCTGTCCGTCCTCCAGGTCGTCCCCGGCCTGCGCATCGCCGCCCCGCGCGACGCCGACCAGCTGCGCGCCCAGCTCCGTGAGGCGGTCGCCGTCGACGACGCGCCGACCCTGCTGCGCTTCCCCAAGGAGTCGGTGGGCCCGGCCCTGCCCGCTGTCGGCCGGGTCGGCGGCATGGACGTCCTGCACGCCGCGGAACGGCCCGGGGTGCTGCTCGTCGCCGTGGGTGTGATGGCGCCGGTCTGCCTCCGGGCCGCCGAACTGCTCGAGGCCCGGGGCATCGGCTGCACCGTGGTGGACCCCCGCTGGGTCAAGCCCGTCGACCCGGCCCTGCCCCCGCTGGCCGCCCGGCACCGCCTGGTCGCCGTCGTGGAGGACAACAGCCGGGCGGCCGGGGTCGGCTCGGCGCTGGCACTGGCGCTGGGCGACGCCGGGGTCGACGTGCCCGTACGGCGGTTCGGCATCCCCGAGCAGTTCCTCGCGCACGCCAAACGGGCCGAGGTGCTCGCCGACATCGGGCTCACGCCCGTCGAGATCGCCGGCCGGATCAGCGCGGGCCTCGCCGTCGGGGGGCGGCAGCCGGGGGGCGTTCCACCCGTCGCGTCAGCGCAAGGAGAAACGGAATGACCAAGGAGTTCGACCTCGGCGCCCTGTTGGCCGAGCGCGGAGCAGAGCGGTACGAGCTGCACGGCAGGCACGTCAACCACCAGCTCCCGCGGATGCTGCGCACCATCGGCTTCGACAAGGTCTACGAGCGCGCGGAGGGCGCGTACTTCTGGGACGCTGACGGCAACGACTACCTGGACATGCTCGCCGGCTTCGGGGTGATGGGCCTGGGCCGCCACCACCCCGTCCTCCGCAAGGCGCTGCACGACGTGCTCGACGCCTCGCTCGCCGACCTGACCCGCTTCGACTGCCCTCCGCTGCCAGGTCTGCTGGCCGAGCGGCTGCTGTCGTACAGCCCGCACCTGGAGAAGGTGTTCTTCGGCAACAGCGGCACCGAGGCGGTGGAGACCGCGCTGAAGTTCGCCCGGTACGCGACCGGCCGGCCCAGGGTCCTGTACTGCGCGCACGCGTTCCACGGGCTGACGGCCGGCTCCCTGTCGGTCAACGGCGAGGCGGGGTTCCGGGACGGCTTCGCCCCGCTGCTGCCGGACACCGCCGTCCCGCTCGGCGACCTCGACGCCCTGGCCCGGGAACTGAACAAGGGCGACGTCGCCGCGCTGATCGTCGAGCCCATCCAGGGCAAGGGCGTGCACGAGGCCCCGCCCGGCTACCTGCGCGCCGCCCAGGAGCTGCTGCACCGGCACAAGGCGCTGCTCATCGCCGACGAGGTGCAGACGGGCCTGGGGCGGACCGGGACCTTCTACGCCTACCAGGACGAAGAGGGCGTCGAGCCGGACCTGGTGTGCGTGGCCAAGGCGCTCTCCGGCGGATACGTCCCGGTGGGGGCCACTCTCGGCAGGGACTGGATCTTCAAGAAGGTGTTCTCGTCGATGGACCGTGTGCTGGTGCACTCGGCGAGCTTCGGTTCCAACGCCCAGGCCATGGCCGCCGGGCTCGCGGTGCTGCACGTGCTGGAGGACGAACAGGTCGTCGCCAACGCGGCGGCCATGGGCGAGCGGCTGAAGTCCCGGCTGACTGCGATGGCGGACTCCTACGAGCTGGTCTCCGACGTGCGCGGGCGGGGGCTGATGATCGGCATCGAGTTCGGCCGGCCGCGGTCGATGAAGCTGCGCAGCCGGTGGTCCATGCTGCAGGCGGCGCGCAAGGGGCTGTTTGCACAGATGGTGGTCGCCCCGCTGATGCACCGGCACCGCATCCTCACCCAGGTCTCCGGCGACCACCTGGAGGTGATCAAGCTCATCCCGCCGCTGATCATCGGTGAGCGGGAGGTGGACCGGTTCGTGGACGCCTTCACCGAGGTCATGGACGACGCGCACAGCGGCGGCGGCCTGATGTGGGACTTCGGCAAGACGCTGGTGAAGCAGGCGGTGGCCGGCCGCTAGGGATCTTTTGCCTCAGAGGCAAGAAAATTGCCCCGGGGGCAAGGCTCGGGCTGAATGGAGGCATGAACTCTCCCGAGTCCGCGCCGGACGGACCCGCCGGGACGGTGTCCGTCGTGGCGCCACAGCTGCGCGCCCTGCGCCGGCGGGCCGGTCTCACGCTGGAGGCGGCGGCCCGCGCCGCGGGGCTGTCGCCCGCCCATCTCTCCCGGCTGGAGACCGGTCAGCGCCAGCCCTCGCTGCCGATGCTGCTCGCGCTGGCCCGGATCTACGGTACGACGGTCTCGGAGCTGCTCGGCGAGACGGTCGCGGACCGCGACGCCGTCGTCCGGGCGGCCGACATGGAGCCGACCCGGGCGGGCGGCTGGACGTACTGGCCGGCCGGCGCGCCCGGGCGCGGGATGCAGGCGCTGCGGGTCCACGTGCCCTTCGGCTCGCAGGGCGACATCGTGCGCGTGCACCCCGGCGAGGAGTGGCTCCACGTCCTGCGGGGCCGGCTGCGGCTGCGCCTCGGCGACACCGTGCACCGGCTCGCGCCCGGCGACAGTGCGCACTTCGACTCGCTGACCCCGCACTGGATCGCCGCCGTGGACACCGACGGCGTCGACCTGCTGTTCGTCCACACGCTGCTGCAGAGCCCCACGGCCGCGCTGTGCCTGGGGCACGCCCCCGGGGAGACGCCGTGAGCGACATGGAGGAGAAGTTCCCGCGTGCGCTGTGGGTGCGGCTGATCGTCTACATCGCCGTGGGGCACGTCTTCGCCGCCTTCGTCTACCTGCTGTTCGAGGCCGGCGCCAAGTAGCCGGGGCGGTGGCGGGGCGGTGGCGTGGCTCAGTCGAGCAGGCGCTCGCGCAGCCGCTCCCGGATGTCCGGTGTGATCCGCAGACCCCGCTCCAGATAGGTGTCGACGCCGCCCCAGGTCTCCTCGATCGTGTCGAAGGCCGCCGCCAGGTATTCGGCGCGGGCGTCGAACAGGGGGCTGAGCAGCTCCATGACCTCGGGGGAGTAGGCCGAGTCGGAGCTGCCGCTGCGGCGCACCTTGTAGCGGCGGTGGGCGGCGCCCGACTTCAGGTAGTCCTCGACGATGGCCTCGCGCTCCACGCCCACGGCGAGCAGCGTCACCGCCACCGACAGGCCGGCCCGGTCCTTGCCGGCCGCGCAGTGCATCAGGGCGGGCACGCTGTCCTCGGCGAGCGCGTGCAGCACCTGGGAGTGCTCCGCCGTGCGCTCCTTGATGATCATGCGGTACGAGGCGATCATCCGGTGCGCGCCCTTGCCGTCCGCCAGGATCTCCCGGAGCTGGTCGAGGTCGCCGTCGCGGACCATCTTCCAGAACTCGGCGCCGTCGGCGGGGTCGGACAGCGGCAGGTTCACGTTGCGCACGCCGGGCAGCGCGATGTCCGGGCCCTCGAGCTTCTGGTCGGCCGCGTTGCGGAAGTCGAAGATCGTGTGCAGCCCCAGGGAGTCGAGGAAGGCGGCGTCCTCCGCGGTGGCGTGCGCCAGGTGGCCGCTGCGGTACAGCACGCCGTACCGCACCCGTCGGCCGTCCGCGGTCGGCAGTCCGCCCACGTCACGGAAGTTGCGCACACCGGCCAGCTCGGGCTCGGTCGACGGGACCTGCTGCGTCACGGGGACTCCTCCCACTCCGCCCCGCCGACGCTGCTCGTCGACGGGCACCGACTCGACGATACGGCATCCCTTGCCTGGGGCAATGAGTTGTCCACAGGCGGTACACCGGGCACGACGCCGGGCGACTCGATGCGGCACTTATTCATTGGTGGTGCATTCGGGAATTCTGTCCGAATTGGTGTCTTAGTTCCAACTCGCTCTGGAATAAGGGGGGCTGGAGAGGCGGTGCGTGAGGAGGGTCATATCCGTGACGGTGCGTTGCCCATCATGCTCACGTAATTCCAGCTGTTTTCAAGGGTGTTTGCCGGTGATGGTGCCCGGAGAGTCGACGGAGTGTGACCACTCTTTCCCCAAGGGGATCACGTGAAAACCCCGCATCGGGAAACCGTCGCTTGTTTCTGTGCGTCTTGGTCCCTTACGTTCACCACCGATCCGGACGGACGCCTAATCCTGCCGCCGACCGGAGCCCGCACTCACCCACACCCGTACACGGCAGGAGCGGGGGACCCACAGGTATCACCGCCTGTTCCGGTCTCCGGAACGGCTAGGGGTTAAGCCGTGCTTCGGCCCGGCCGGGCATCTCCAGCCCGAACCCGACAGCTCACCTCGTAGGCGCCGGAGAGGAATTCGCCATGCCCGCGAAGGGTAAGCACCGCCGTACCAAGACCCAGCGTCTGACCCGCGTCATCGCTTTCGCCGGAACCGGTGGAGCCGCGCTCGCGCTCCCGCTCATGGGTGCTGCGAACGCCCAGGCCGCTCCCGCGCAGTCCGTGTCCGAAAAGGCCGTTTCCTCCCTTCCGGTGGCCCAGCAGAAGGCCGCCGAGAAGAGCGCCGGCACCGCCGGCAACGCGAAGTCCTCGGACAAGCGCACCTACACCGTGCGCTCCGGTGACTACCTCGCGAAGATCGCCGACGAGCAGAACGTCGACGGCGGCTGGCAGCAGCTGTGGGCCGACAACCTCCAGGCCGTCGGCGAGGACCCCTCGCTCATCCACCCGGGCCTGAAGCTCGCCATCGGCGGCGCGGCCGAGGCGGGCGCCGGCAAGTCGTCCGGCAAGTCGTCGAAGGCCGCCGAGCCGTCGAAGCCGGCCGCGCCGCAGAAGCAGAAGTCGTCCTCGGACGCCCCGGCGAAGGAGTCCTCCTCCGAGGGCGCCCGCGCTCAGTCCGCCGGTACCTCCGCCAACGCCTCCAGCGGCTTCGTCTCCCCGGTGCCGGGCGGCACCGTCGGCACGCCGTACCGCCAGTCGGGCAGCATGTGGTCCAGCGGCTACCACACCGGCACCGACTTCGCCGTCCCGACGGGCACCTCCCTGAAGGCCGTGGGCGCCGGTACGGTCGTCTCGGCCGGCTGGGCGGGCGCGTACGGCAACCAGGTCGTCCTCAAGCTGGCCGACGGCCACTACGCCCAGTACGCCCACCTGTCCTCGCTCTCCGTCTCCAGCGGTCAGTCGGTGAGCGCGGGCCAGCAGGTCGGCCTCTCCGGCTCGACCGGCAACTCGACCGGGCCGCACCTGCACTTCGAGATCCGCACCACGCCGAGCTACGGCTCCGACGTGGACCCGGTCGCCTACCTGCGCTCCAAGGGCGTCTCCCTCTGACGCTCCGCCTCTCGCGCGACCGAAGGCCGGACCCCGATCCCCGGGTCCGGCCTTCGGTGCGTGCGGGTCCGGAAGCGGGGCCGGGAAGAGGGCCCGGGAATGGCGGCCCGTGGTTCCGGAGTTGGCAAATGATTTACGAGTGGCCTTTCTCACCGCCCGTCAACCCCTGCCTACGGTCGCGTAAGTCACATTCCACGGTGAATCATGGTGCGACGTGGCAGACGATTCGAAGAGTGACAGCAGATCAGTGATCGGGTCGTACGTGGCGGTGGGGGACAGCTTCACCGAGGGCGTCGGCGACCCCGGCCCCGACGGGGCGTTCGTCGGCTGGGCCGACCGCCTCGCCGTCCTGCTCGCCGACCGGCGGCCCGAGGGCGACTTCGGCTACACCAACCTCGCGGTGCGCGGGAAGCTGCTCGACCAGATCGTGGCCGACCAGGTTCCCAGGGCCGTCGAACTCGCCCCGGACCTGGTCTCGTTCTGTGCGGGCGGCAACGACATCATCCGGCCCGGCACCGACCCCGACGAGGTGGCCGAGCGGTTCGAGCGGGCGGTCGCCGAGCTGGCGGCGGTGGCCGGCACCGTCCTGGTGACGACCGGGTTCGACACCCGCAGGGTGCCGCTCCTCAAGCACCTGCGCGGCAAGATCGCCACGTACAACGGACATGTGCGGGCCGTCGCCGACCGGTACGGCTGCCCGGTGCTCGACCTGTGGTCGCTGCGCAGCGTGCAGGACCGCCGGGCCTGGGACACGGACCGGCTGCACCTGTCGCCCGAGGGGCACACGCGCGTGGCGCTGCGCGCCGGACAGGTGCTCGGCCTCCCGGTCCCGGCCGACCCGGAGCAGCCCTGGCCTCCGCTGCCGCCGCGCGGCACCCTCGACATCCGGCGGGACGACGTCCACTGGGCGCGCGAGTACCTGGTGCCATGGATCGGACGGCGGCTGCGCGGCGAGTCCTCGGGCGACCACGTGACCGCCAAGGGGACCCTCTCGCCGGACGACATCCGGATGCGGATCACCTCGGTGGCCTGACGGGGCGCACGGACGCCGGGACGAGGGACCGGGGCGGTTCTCGCGGAGTGCCTCAGGGGCGGCCGGCGCTCACCGGCGTGTGCGGCCGACGGCCGGCGGCGTGACCAACGGGCGGGGCCGACGTGGGCCGGTGGCCGGCGTGCGTCGGCGGGACGCTTTCCCGTTGCCCGGGCTCATGGGCGGGCCCGCGCTCCCGGCCTGGTGGGCCCGCGGGCTGGATGCGTGCGTCGGCGGGCCCGTGGTCACTCGCGGGGCGGGCTCACCCGGGTGACGGGCCCGCCGGCGGGGCGGGCTCGTCGGCGTGGCGTGGTCAGGGCCTCCCGTGCCACCCCCAGCTCGCGGGCGAGCGCGTCGTCCACCCACTCCTGGGCGCGCGCCCGGGACACGCTGCCGCCGTACGACGTCAGCTGTACGGCCAGCCCGTCGAGCAGGGCCGTCAGCCGCAGGGCGGCGCCGGCCGGGTCGGGACAGGGGAACTCTCCGGCGGCCACCCCTTCGGTGATGACGTCGGTGAGCGCGGCCTTCCACTGCGCGTCCAGGTCACGCGCGACCTCGCGCAGCACCGGCTCGCGCAGCGCCGCCGCCCAGCCCTCGATCCACAGCCGCCAGCCCTTGGCCGGTCCGGTCGGGGCGTACCAGCGCACGGCCGCGCGCAGCCGGCGTAACGCCGAGGTGCGGCGGCCGAGCAGCTTGCGCAGGCGCGCCAGGTCGTCCTCGGCGGCGTGCGTGAACGCCGCCGCGACCAGCTTCTCCTTGGTCGAGAAGTGATAGAGCACCAGGGCGTTGCTGACGCCGAGGGCGGAGGCCACGTCGGAGATCCGCACCGCGGCCACGCCGCGTGCCGCTATCTGCTCGATCGCGGCGTACAGCAGCTCCTCGCGCCTCTCTCGCACACTCAATCGAACCCTCGCCACGCCGGTCACCCTACACAGGCGCCCGCGGCCGCCCGCCCGTTCATTCCGCGGCGGTCGCGGCCCGGCCCGGCGCCTCCCGCAGGCCGCAGGAGTCCTTGAAGCCCTGGCTGGTCAGGCCGAGCGCCGAGTTGATCCGGGAGCGCAGGTTCTCCACGGCGACGACGGCCGTCAGCTCCACGAAGGCGGGCTCGCCGAGCCGGGCGCGCAGCCGTTCGGCGAGGTCGTCGGTGACGGTCGGCGGGTTCGCCGTCATCGCCTCGGCGTACTCCATCACGTCCCGCTCCAGCGGTGTGTAGGCGTCACTGTCCCGCCACACCGGCACCTCGCGCAGTTTCCGCGTGTCCATACCGCGTTCGGCGTTCGCCCAATACCCGAAATCCATGCACCACGAGCAGCCGATCGAGGCCGCCGAGGCCATCACGGCGAGCGCCTTGAGATCGGAGTCGAGCTTGTTCCACCTGGCCACGGACTGCTCGAACCGCAGATAGCCCCGCAGGGCGCGGGAGTGGTGCCCGAGCGCGTTGACGGGGTCGAGGGACTTTCCGTAGGTGCGCCGGGAGTACCACTCCACGACACGGAGGACGAGTGTCCGGGGCGGGGTGAGCGATACGCGGGCCATGAGACGACCTCCTGTACGTCGGACGCGCGGTTGCGCGCGGGACGCCCGGTGCGGGCGCCGTCACCGGTACGACGAAGGCAGGGGGCGCGGGCGTGACATCCGGCCCGCCGGGGCTGTCACACCCTCCGACCATAATGGGAGCCTGACCGACTCCGTCTGGAGGTACCGTGGCCGGCTTCCGTCTTCCGAGCACCGCGTTCCGCACACCGCGGCCCGCGGCCTTCGGCGTGGACCCCAGCGGTGAGCGCATGGCGCGTATCCGCAGATCGCCGCATTTCAAGGACGGCGTCTTCCAGAACCCCGGCGGCCCGGCCCGGACCCGTCCCTCCGGTTCGGCCCTGGACTTCGCCCGGATCTACTTCGAGCGCGAGGCACGGGCGCGCCGCACTCCGCGGGGCCCGGTCCCGGTGCACGCCACCACGCTCGCCGACCTCGCCCGCCCGCCGGCCACCGGGCTCCGGCTGACCTGGCTGGGGCACTCCAGCGTGCTCGCCGAGATCGACGGGCAGCGGGTGCTGTTCGACCCGGTCTGGGGCGAGCGCTGCTCCCCGTTCCCCTTCGCCGGCCCCAGGCGGCTCCACCCGCTGCCACTGCCGCCGGCCGCGCTCGGCCCCGTCGACGTGGTCGTCGTCTCGCACGACCACTACGACCACCTGGACATGCCCACGATCAAGGCGCTGGCCGGCACGGACACCCTGTTCGCCGTGCCCCTGGGCGTCGGCGCGCACCTGGAGCACTGGGGGGTGTCCACCGGCCGGCTGCGCGAACTGGACTGGCACGAATCCAGGCGGGTCGGCGGTCTCACCCTGACCGCCACGCCGGCCCGCCACTTCTGCGGACGCGGCCTGCGCAACACCCAGCACACGCTGTGGGCCTCCTGGGTCGTCGCCGGTGAGGAGCACCGCGTCTACCACAGCGGAGACACCGGCTACTTCGAGGGCTTCGCGGGGATCGGCGCCGCGCACGGCCCGTTCGACGCGACGATGATCCAGGTCGGGGCGTACTCCGAGTTCTGGCCCGACATCCACATGACCCCCGCCGAGGGGCTGCGCGCCCACCTCGACCTCCAGGGCGGGGCGGGCGACGCCGGTGTGCTGCTGCCGATCCACTGGGCCACCTTCAACCTGGCGCCGCATCCGTGGGCGGAGCCGGGGGAGTGGATGAAGGATGTGGCCGAAGAGGCGGGCCAGGCGGTGGCGTTCCCCCGGCCCGGCGAGCCGTTCGAGCCTGCCGGGAAGACGCCCGGGGAGCCGTGGTGGCGGGCGGTGTCGCACCCGATCGCACGCCCGTGGCGCCACTCCGGGCGCGTCGGGGCCGGGGCCGAGAGGCGCAGCGGCGATCACGGCCTCGTGGGTGAGCGGTGACGTCCATCGGGCACGGCATCCCCGGGATGTGCGGCTGCCGGGGCGTCTCCCGTCGGCAGGCCGCGACCGTGCGGTGCGAGCGCCCTGGACGGGGCGCCCCGCGGGCAGAGGTCACGACCGCGGCCCGGGCGCGAGCCTCTCGTACACCGTCACTCTCCGGCCGCGGACCTGCTCGTCGGCCACCGGCGCGAAGTACCTCCGCAACGTGGAGATCTTCGTCCTGTCCCGGGCCGACCTCGTCGGCCTCGCCACCTCCGCCGCGTCGGTGACGAGAATGATGCGCTGTCGGGCGAGCATCTCCGTCCGTATGCGCGCAGGGCCCCACTCCACGCCCTTCAGCGTTCCGGAACGTTCCGGGGTCTCCTCCAGGGCGATGTCCTGGAGGCCCGTGAAGGCGTGCGGGGAGACCATTCTGGTGTCCCGCCGCGCCGCCGGGACGAAGAGTACGGCGTCCGCGGGCTTCTTCAGCCGCTCCACCTGCGCCGCCGCTGCCAGGACGTCGTCCACGCGGCTCTGCGGAGAGCGTTTCGCCAGCGCCTGCGGGAGCAGACCTGCCGACGCGACGGCGATCGCGACGGGAAGGACCCACCGCGACGCGCTCCACGACCGGCGTGACACCGCCCGCACCAGCGCGCGGAGAACGACACCGATCATCAGGGCCAGTCCGAGGAGGCTGAACAGGACGTACCGGTCCACGAACAGGGGCTTGAACAGGGAGAGCCCGACGAGACCGAGCTGCGGAACCGCAAGCAGCGGCAGCCCGACGGTCGCCGCCGAAAGCCGTCCCGCCCGGGGCCGGTCCAGCAGGGTCCCGAGACCGGCGATCGCCAGCAGGACCGCCGGCCCGATCAGCATGTGCCAGGTCAGCGGCGGTATCCAGGACACCTGATCGGACTGGGTCCGGCTGAAGAGGATCAGCGGTGCGGCGCCTGCCGTCGCGGCCGTGGCGGACACGGCCCAGCGCGCCCACGTGCCGCGCCCGGCACGCGCCCACGCCAGAGTCGCCAGGTGCGCGGGCAGGATCAGCAACGAGAGCCAGTTCAGCAGGCCGCACACGAGGACCGCGCAGCCGTAGCCGGCCCAGTACACCCACCGCTCCCGTCGTTCCTGCAGGATCACCACGAGCAGCAGTGTCGAGAGCCCGGCCCCGGCCGCCACCAGGGCGTACGGACGGCCCTCCTGGAGGTGGAACTGCACGGAGGGGAGCAGCCCGAACACCATGCCGCCGCCCAGGCCCGCCACGCTCCCGGCCAGCCGCCGCCCGAGCTGCGCCACACATGCCGCTCCCACCGCGACGGCCAGCACGGAGGGCAGGCGCAACACCGTGGTCGAAGGGCCGAAGCACGCGAACAGCTCGTGCATGCACAGGTAGTAGAGGCCGTGCACGACGTCGGTGTGCTTCAGCATGTGCACTGTCTCGCCGGTGGACCGGAGGGCGACCTGCCAGGTCGCGGCCTCGTCCCGCCAGACACTGCGCTGCCGCGACAGCCCCCACAGGCCGAGAGCGACGGTCCAGAGGAACGGAACCAGCCAGACGAGAAGGCGGCGGTATCGAGGACGGGCAGCCGTGCGTTTCGTCAATGTGGTCCGCCCCCCGGCCGGCCGGTTCCACGCGATCGTTCGCGAGAAGTGGCGTTCGGCGTGCATCCGAGTAACGGAGGGCCCGGCACCACGGAGATGATCTTACCTGAAAGATGTACTTTGCACGCTTCGTGTGAGGCGGCTCACGGGAGCCTCTGGAGCGTCAACTCCCGTGCCCGGCCCGGCGTTGTAACCGAACGTGATCAATTTCGATCGGTTCCGGTCCGTCTCCGACTGATCCGGAATGGGTGTCTCACCGGGTTATCGGTCTGTCGTACGAGGCCTCATACCAGAGCAGGACGATGTCCGGGGGAGTTTGTCAACTGCCCACCGCACATGAT
This sequence comes from Streptomyces hamibioticus, assembly GCF_047946815.1. Lineage (NCBI taxonomy): Bacteria > Bacillati > Actinomycetota > Actinomycetes > Kitasatosporales > Streptomycetaceae > Streptomyces > Streptomyces hamibioticus. Next base: position 1,028,967 of record NZ_JBKKQY010000001.1, on the reverse strand, counting down.
GCACAGGCGACTACTGTCAGTGTCCGTCGGGCGACAGGGGACCGCCTCTCGGTCCGCACGGCCGACACCGCGATGGCGCATGTCCGCGTGGCGCACCACGCGCGAGCACCCAGCCCCGACGGACCAGTACGAGGACACCGATGTCTCACCTCCGCGCCCCGGCCGCGCGCGCAGACCGACGTGAGGGCGGGCGGCACGGACGGCCGGCCGCCCGCACCGCTCCCGCGCTGCCCGAGACCCACATACGGCCCCAACTGCTGCGTCTCGCCGTCCTGCCACCCGTCGCCGTGGCCCTCAGCGGCTGCGCGGCCGTGCTGTTCACGGTCCGCTCCACGGGCATCGCGCCCGGGCCCACCTTGTGGGGCGTGCTCGGCGGCGCCGTCTCGGTGACGCTGGCGGCCGTCGTCATCGCCGCCGTCGCCGCGGACCGCGCCGCCCGGGCCGTGCACGACCGCGTCGGTGTACTGCGCCGCAGCACCGCACGTGGCGAGGGCGACCTGCGCGCCGTGGTCGAGGCGCTGCGCCGCGGCGAGGGTCCGCCCGAGCGGCCGGCCCGCGGCGAACCCCCCGCCGACGCCGACGACTTCGACCTGCTCGCCGCCGACCTGGCCCGCGCCCACGACAGTGCGGTCGCCGCCGTCGTCCGGGCCGCCCAGCTCTCCAGCCAGGCCGGCAGCGAACAGAAGCTGGAGGTCTTCGTCAACCTGGCCCGGCGGCTGCAGTCCCTGGTCCACCGGGAGATCTCCATCCTCGACGAGCTGGAGAACGAGATGGAGGACCCCGACCTGCTCAAGGGGCTCTTCCACGTCGACCACCTCGCCACCCGCATCCGCCGCCACGCCGAGAACCTGGCCGTGCTCGGCGGCGCCGTCTCCCGCCGCCAGTGGAGCCACCCCGTCTCCATGACCGAGGTGCTGCGCTCGGCCATCGCCGAGGTCGAGCAGTACTCCCGGGTCCGGCTGGTCCCGCCGATCGACGGCACCCTGCGCGGCCACGCCGTCGCCGACGTCATCCACCTGCTGGCCGAACTCGTCGAGAACGCCACCGTGTTCTCCGCCCCCCACACCCAAGTGCTGCTGCGCGCCGGTCTGGTCACCTCCGGGCTCGCCGTCGAGGTCGAGGACCGCGGCCTGGGCATGCCCGTCGCCGAACAGCACCGCATGAACGCCCTCCTCGCCGACCCCGACCAGGTCAACGTGGCCCGGCTGCTCGCGGACGGCCGGATCGGGCTGTTCGTCGTGTCCCAACTGGCCAAGCGGCACGGCATCACCGTCCGCCTCCAGTCCAACATCTACGGCGGCGTACAGGCGGTGCTCGTCGTCCCCCAGGCCCTGCTGGGAACGGAACCGGGACTCCCGGACGCCGCAACCCGGCCGGATACCTCCCCGCAGCCGGTTCCCGTACCGCCGCTCCGCCAGCAGCAGGACCCCGCGCCCGCACCCACCGTCGTACCGGCCGCCGTACCGCCCGGGCCGGCGCCCGCGCACGGCACCGCGCCCCAGCCGCTGCCCGTGCGCGGCCCCCACGAGGACCGGCCCAACCCGGCCGAGGCCGTGCCCGGCGTCCGGCCCGACGACCGGCCCGCCCTCGCCGAGCACGCCGACACTCCGCCGTTACCGCGCCACGCGGCCGTGCGCGGCACCATGGGCAAACCCCAACTGCCCCGCCGCCGCGCGCAGGAGCACATCGCACCCCAGCTCCGCGACGGTCCCGCCCCCCGGCAGGACCCCGAACACCTCGCCGGCCACGACCCCGGCCTGATGGCCGCCTTCCAGCGGGGCATCGGCCTCGCCGAGGCGCAGCAGCCCACCGAACCACCCCACCGGGAGCACGCCCGGCACGACGGGAGCGCACCGGCCGGATGACCACCCCCCTTACCACTTCAAGGAGTCGATCCACCATGGCGAGCGACGCGCCGACCGGCCAGGTATCCGATCTCGACTGGCTGATGAGCGGCCTCGTGCAGCGCGTACCGCACACCAGGAGCGCGGTGCTCCTGTCCTGCGACGGGCTGGTGAAGTCCGTCCACGGCCTGGACCCGGACAGCGCCGACCACATGGCCGCCCTGGCCTCCGGCCTGTACTCCCTCGGCCGCAGCGCCGGTGTCCGCTTCGGCGACGGCGGGGACGTGCGGCAGGTCGTCGTCGAACTCGACTCGACCCTGCTGTTCGTCACCACCGCCGGCTCCGGCACCTGCCTCGCCGTGCTGGCCGGCCGCGAGGCCGACGCCGCGGTCCTCGGCTACGAGATGGCGATGCTGGTCAAGAGCGTCCGCCCCTACCTGGTCACCGCACCCCGGCAGCATGCCGTCGAAACCCCGGCGATGAGGCCTTGAGCGCGGCGGCGACCGGCGACGGGCCCTGGCTCGACGACGCGGCCGGACGGCTGGTGCGCCCCTTCACGGTCAGCAACGGCCGCACCCGGCCCAGCGTCGCGCTCGACCTGATGTCGCAGGTGATGGCCACCGGAGCCACCCCCCTCGGCTACCTCGGACCCGAACACGCGCAGGTCCTCGACCTGTGCCGCGCCCCGGTCCCGGTCGCCGAGGTCGCCGCCCATCTGAGGCTGCCGGTGGCGGTCACCAAGGTGCTGCTGTCGGATCTCGTCGACTGCGGGGCGCTGACCACCAAGCCCCCCGCGTTCCACCACAACCCCACGGACCGGGCCCTTCTGGAGGCAGTGCTCGATGGACTACGACGACAGCTCTGACTACGCCCACGGACCCGACGGAGCCGACGGCACCGACCCGTTCCCCACCGCGCTCAAGATCCTGGTCGCGGGCGGGTTCGGCGTGGGCAAGACGACCTTTGTCGGCGCGGTGAGCGAGATCGCGCCGCTGAGCACGGAGGAACTGCTCACCACGGTCAGCGCCGCCACCGACAGCCTCGACGGCATCGAGAACAAACTCGAGACCACCGTGGCGATGGACTTCGGCCGCATCACCCTCGACCCGGAACACGTCCTGTACCTGTTCGGCACGCCGGGGCAGGAGCGGTTCTGGTTCATGTGGGACGAACTGTGCGAGGGGGCCCTCGGCGCGGTCGTCCTCGCCGACACCCGCCGGCTGGAGGAATCCTTCGCGGCCGTCGACTTCTTCGAGCAGCGCGGCCTGGCCTTCGTCGTCGCCGTCAACGAGTTCGACGGCGCCCACCGCTACGACACCGCGGAGGTGCGCCTGGCGATGGACCTCCCGCCCGAGATCCCCGTCGTGCGCTGCGACGCCCGTATCTCCAGCTCCGGCGTACAGACCCTGCTGACCCTCGTGCGCCACCTCATCGCCCATACGCCGGCCCCCGCTTCGGGGTACGGCGCCCACATGTGATCCCGACCCATGTGATCCCCGCACACACCGCCACGGAGCCGCCCATGACGTACGCCCTCAGCGACGGAGCCCGCCCATGAGCTACGACCCGCCGCGCCCGGTCGGACGTCTGCTGCTCACGCCCGAGGACCGGGAGGCCCCCGACCGGATCCGGCGGCTGCGCCGGCTCGGGCTCGGGCACCGCCCGGAACCCACGCTCGACGTCTTCGCGGACCGGCTCGCCGCGCACGCCGGTACCCCGTACGGCATGGTCAACTTCCTGGTCGAGGACGGGCAGTTCTTCGCCGGGCTGCATGTCCCCGAGGTCCCGCCCGTTCTGCGGGGTGACGGCACCGCACCCGAGTTCGGCCGCGTCCAGCCCCGCGACCACGGCTTCTGCCCCCATGTGGCGGCCCGGCGCAAGGCGCTGGTGCTGGAGGACGTCCGCGACTATCCGCGGTTCGCGGGCAATCCGGTCGTCGACGAGTTCGGCATCCGCTCCTACCTCGGCGCCCCGCTCATCGACAGCACGGGGACGGTGCTGGGCACGGTGAGCGCCGCCGACGTGCGGCCGCGGCCCTGGGGGAGGGAAGGGCTGGAGACGATCAAGTCGACGGCGGCGGAGCTGGTGCGGCGCCTGGAACGGAGCGCGGACGACGGCCTGCCGCCGTGAGGGGCGGGGGTGGGAGACGGAAGCCCGCGGGAGCCGTGTGAAGGAAAGCTGTGGCGCCGTTTTAGAAAACCTCGATGGACGGGGCGGGCCGGGTAGGGCAGATTGCTGTGCGATCCCCCTCACCTCCCCGGACGCGGGCCGCTTCGGCATGCCCGGTGCCGGGATCTCACCCCTCAGGAGCCGAAGCGTTGAAGGCGCTGGTCAAGGAGAAGGCCGAACCCGGGCTGTGGCTCGCGGACGTCCCCGAGCCCGCCGTCGGACCGGGTGACGTACTGATCAAGGTGCTGCGCACCGGTATCTGCGGTACCGACCTGCACATCCGGGCCTGGGACGGCTGGGCGCAGCAGGCCATCAACGCCCCGCTGGTCGTCGGCCACGAGTTCGTCGGCGAGGTCGTCGAGACCGGCCGGGACGTCACCGACATCAAGATCGGCGACCGGGTCAGCGGCGAGGGCCACCTGGTGTGCGGCAAGTGCCGCAACTGCCTGGCCGGCCGCCGGCACCTGTGCCGGGCCACGGTCGGTCTCGGCGTCGGCCGGGACGGGGCGTTCGCCGAGTACGTCGCCCTGCCCGCGTCCAACGTCTGGGTGCACCGCGTCCCCGTCGACCTCGACGTCGCCGCGATCTTCGACCCGTTCGGCAACGCCGTGCACACCGCGCTGTCCTTCCCGCTGGTCGGCGAGGACGTCCTGATCACCGGCGCCGGGCCGATCGGCCTGATGGCCGCCGCCGTGGCCCGGCACGCCGGGGCGCGCAACGTCGTGATCACCGACGTGAGCGAGGAGCGCCTGAAGCTGGCGCTCAAGGTCGGCGTCAGCCTCGCGCTGAACGTCTCCGGCATGACGATCGCCGACGGCCAGCGCGAGCTGGGCCTCCGCGAGGGCTTCGACATCGGCCTGGAGATGTCCGGCCGCCCCGAGGCGATGCGCGACATGATCGCCAACATGACGCACGGCGGCCGGATCGCCATGCTCGGCCTGCCCGCCGAGGAGTTCCCGGTCGACTGGGCCCGCGTCGTCACCTCGATGATCACCATCAAGGGCATCTACGGCCGGGAGATGTTCGAGACCTGGTACGCGATGTCCGTCCTCCTGGAGGGCGGCCTCGACCTCTCCCCGGTGATCACCGGCCGCTACGGCCACCGCGACTACGAGGCCGCGTTCGAGGACGCGGCGAGCGGCACGGGCGGCAAGGTCATCCTCGACTGGACCGTCTGATCCTCCGCCCGTTCCGCCGCACCAGCCGCACCCCTTTGGAGCTTTCCGTGTTCGACTCAGTCCGCGACGACCTGCGCGCCACCCTCGACGAGATCCGCGCCGCCGGCCTGCACAAGCCGGAGCGCGTGATCGGCACCCCGCAGTCGGCGACCGTGAACGTCACCGCCGGCGGCCGTCCCGGCGAGGTGCTCAACTTCTGCGCCAACAACTACCTCGGCCTCGCCGACCACCCCGAGGTGATCGCCGCCGCGCACCAGGCCCTGGACCGCTGGGGCTACGGCATGGCCTCCGTGCGCTTCATCTGCGGCACCCAGGAGGTGCACAAGGAGCTGGAGGCCCGGCTGTCGGCCTTCCTCGGCCAGGAGGACACGATCCTGTACTCCTCCTGCTTCGACGCCAACGGCGGTGTCTTCGAGACCCTCCTCGGCCCCGAGGACGCGGTGATCTCGGACGCCCTCAACCACGCCTCCATCATCGACGGGATCCGCCTGTCCAAGGCCCGCCGCTTCCGCTACGCCAACCGCGACCTCGCCGACCTGGAACGGCAGCTGAAGGAGGCCGTCGAAGGAGGCGCCCGGCGCCGCCTGATCGTCACCGACGGCGTGTTCTCCATGGACGGCTACGTGGCCCCGCTGCGCGAGATCTGCGACCTCGCCGACCGCTACGACGCGATGGTCATGGTCGACGACTCGCACGCCGTCGGCTTCGTCGGCCCCGGCGGGCGCGGCACGCCCGAGCTGCACGGCGTCATGGACCGCGTGGAGATCATCACCGGCACCCTCGGCAAGGCCCTCGGCGGCGCCTCCGGCGGCTACGTCGCCGCCCGCGCCGAGATCGTCGCCCTGCTGCGCCAGCGCTCCCGGCCGTACCTGTTCTCCAACACCCTCGCCCCGGTGATCGCCGCCGCCTCGCTCAAGGTGCTCGACCTGCTGGAGTCGGCCGACGACCTGCGGGTCCGGCTCGCCGAGAACACCGCGCTGTTCCGCCGCCGGATGACCGAGGAGGGCTTCGACGTCCTGCCCGGCGACCACGCCATCGCCCCGGTGATGATCGGCGACGCGGCGCGGGCGGGCCGGATGGCCGAACTGCTGCTGGAGCGCGGCGTGTACGTGATCGGCTTCTCCTACCCGGTCGTCCCGCAGGGCCAGGCCCGCATCCGGGTCCAGCTCTCGGCCGCCCACTCCACGGACGACGTCGACCGCGCGGTGGACGCGTTCGTGGCCGCGCGGGAGCAGCTCGACGCCTGATGCGCCGGTGACCTGAGAGAATCGATCCCGTGATCGAAGCGCGGCGGCTGCACATCCTCCGTGCGGTGGCGGACCACCGTACGGTGACGGCGGCTGCCGCCGCGCTGTATCTCACCCCGTCGGCGGTCTCCCAGCAGCTGTCCGCCCTGGAGCAGGAGACCGGCCACCGCCTGGTCGAGCGCGGCGCCAAGGGCGTACGGCTGACCCCGGCCGGCGAGATCCTGCTCAGCCACACCAACGCCGTGCTCGCCCAGCTGGAGCGGGCCGAGGCCGAGCTGGCCGCCTACGGCTCCGGGCAGGCCGGCACCGTCACCGTCGCTTCCTTCGCCACCGGCATCGCCCTGGTCGTCGCCCCGGCGGTGGCCTCTCTGGCCGCGTCGGCGCCCGGTATCCGCATCCGGGTCCAGGACGCCGAGGGCGACGCCAGCCTGCCGATGGTGCTGGACCGGCAGGTCGACGTGGCCGTCGCCGTCGAGTACCGCGGGGCCCCGCCCGCCGACGACCCCCGGCTGACCCATGTCCCGCTGTACGCCGAGCCGTTCGACGCGGTCGTCCCGGTCGGCCACCGCCTCGCCGGCTCCGCCGAGGTACCGCTCGCGGAGCTGGCCAAGGACCCGTGGATCGGTCCCTACCCCGGCAACCCCTGCCATGACGTGGTGGTCCTGGCCTGCGAGAACGCCGGTTTCCAGCCCCGTATGGAGCACTCCTCGGACGACTTCCGGGCGGTGGTGGCCCTTGCCTCGGCCGGGGCGGGCGTGGCCCTGGTCCCGCGCTCGGCGCTGCACGGCACGGACCTCACCGGAGCGGTCGTCCGCCCCGTCGACGGGGACGCCCCCACCCGCCGGGTCTTCGCGGCCGTACGCCGGGGCGCTGAGGAACACCCGCTGATCCGGCCGGTGCTCCAGGCACTGGAGCGGGCGGCCCGGGAGTGAGCGTTCCGTAACACGGGCGTCTCATCTCCGGGATAGCGTCCCGTATATGAGAGACGCCACGGATACGGATGCTGTGGACGCGCTGCTCGGTGCCCGGCTGGCCGGACTGCGTGCCGAACGCGGCTGGTCGCTGGGGGAGCTGGCGGAGCGCAGCGGAGTGAGCCGGTCCACGCTGTCCCGGGCCGAGCGGGCGGAGACCAGCCCCACCGCCGCCCTCCTGAACCGCCTGTGCGCCGTCTACGGACGGACCATGTCCCAGCTGCTCAGCGAGGTCGAGGCGCGGCCCGCGCCGCTCGTGCGGGCCGCCGACCAGCCGGTCTGGGAGGACCGGGCCTCCGGCTTCGTCCGCCGATCGGTCTCCCCGCCGCACGCGGGCCTGCGCGGCGAACTCGTCGAGGGGCGGCTCGCCGCGGGCGCCGGCATCGCCTACGACCGGCCGCCGGTACCGGGCCTGGAACAGCACATCTGGGTCCTGACGGGGGAGCTGGAGGTGACGGCACAGGACACCGGGCACCAGGTCGGCACGGGCGACTGCCTGCGGCTGCGGGTGTGGGGACCGACGCGGTTCCGGTGCCCCGGCCCCGAGGCGGCCCGCTACGCGCTGGCGGTGGTGCTGCCGTGACCGTGCGCCGACTCGACGCGGACCGACTGACGCGGATCACGGAGGAGCTGGCCGACCTGCTGACCGACACGGTGGCCGGCGGTGCCTCGGTCGGCTTCCTCGCGCCGCTGGACCGCGCGGCCGCCGTCGCCTGGTGGCGGGGCCGGGCCGCCGCCGTGGCCGCCGGGCAGCTCGCCGTATGGGTGGCCCGCGACGGCGAGCGGATCACCGGGACGGTGAGCCTGGCCCTGCCCGACAAGCCCAACGGCCGGCACCGTGCCGAGCTGGTGAAGCTGATGGTCCGCCGGGACGCCCGCGGCCGGGGTGTGGGCCGCCGGCTCCTGACCGCCGCCGAGGAGGCCGCCGCCGCGGCCGGACTCACCCTGCTCCACCTGGACACCGAGACCGGAAGCCCCGCGGAGCACCTCTACCGCACCGCGGGCTGGACCCGGGCGGGCGAGATCCCCGACTACGCGGCCGACCCGCAGGGACTGCTGCGGCCGACGACGCTCTACTTCAAACGGCTCCTCCCCCGGCCCGGCGGGTGACTGTCAGTGGCAGCGGCTACGGTGCCTGCCATGCCGGACGCCGAAGACGTACGCCGTATCGCCCTGTCCCTGCCGGACACCACGGAGAAGATCGCCTGGAGCATGCCCACGTTCCGGGTCGCCGGGAAGATGTTCGCCACGCTGCCCGAGGACGAGACCTCCATCGCCGTGCGCTGTCCGAAGGAGGAGCGCGACGAACTGGCCCTCGCCGAACCGGAGAAGTTCTGGATCGCCGGCCACGAGGCGCAGTTCGCCTGGGTGCGGGTCCGCCTCGCGGCGCTGGAGGGCGAGGACGAGCTGAGGGACATCCTCGCCGACTCCTGGCGGCAGGCCGCGCCGTCCCGCCTGCTGGAGGCCCACCCCCGGCTGGGGCTGCCGCCCACGGGCTGAGAGGCCGCCCGCCGCCCCTCGGACTGTGTCAGCGCCCCACCGGCCGGTGCGGGGCCCGCGCCCTCACGCTCCGGCCGGCACCGCGCGGGCACCGACGAAGCCGCCGATCCGCTCCCGCAGCGACCGGGCGTCCAACCCGTGCGCGGCGACATGCTCCTCGACGGTCCCGTACCGCCGCAGCTCGCGGCGGCCCACGCCGAGGCCGAGCACCCGGTGGGGGGCGTCGGAGAGCGCGTCGTTGACTGCCCCGGTCGAGGTGCCCGCCAGGTACGGTTCCACCAGGACGACGTCCGTCCCGGCCGTCCGGGTGGCCCGGCGCAGCGTGTCGGCGTCGAAGGGGCGCACGGTCGTGGCGTACAGGACCGTGACGTCGAGACCCTCGGTGGCGGTGAGCACCTCGTCCAGCACCGGCCCGACGGCGATCACCACACCGGAGCCGCCCTCGCGGACGGTGTGGAAGTGCCTCCCGTCGACCGGGTGCGCCCCGGCGTTCGCCTGCACCGACAGCCGCACGTACACCTTGTCGTCCCCGGCCGCGACGGCGTGCCGCAGCAGCGTCTCGGCCTCGTCCGGGTGCCCGGGGACGTGCACCGTCCAGCCGTCCAGGGTGTCGAGCAGCGCCACGTCCCCCGGTGCCATGTGGGTGTAGCCGCCAGCCGGCCAGTCGAAGGAGGCGGCGGCGCTCACCAGCACCGCGCCCGCGTCCTGGTGCCCGAGGTCCAGCTTGACCTGCTCGAAGGGCCGCTCGACGAGGAAGCTGGCGAAGGTGTGCACGACGGGCCGCAGCCCGGTCAGCGCCAGCCCCGCCGCGGCCCCCACGAGCAGCTGCTCGCGGATGCCGACGTTGATCACCCGGTCGGGGTGGCGGTGCCGCGCCTCGTCGAAGCCGGCGACACCGATCTCGGCGAGCACGACGGCGACGCGCGGATCCTCGTCGAGCAGCCGGGAGACGACAGGGGCGAAACGGTCACGCATGGTGTCCATGAGGGGACCTTCCTGGGACGACGAGGGAAGAGAGGGAGGGGGAGGAGAAAGGCAGAAGGAGGGGAGGGAGGAGGAAGGGGGAGGGGGAAGAGGGCCGGGGGAAGGGCAGGGTCGGTCAGGCGGACTTCGGCTCCACCCGGGCCACGACCACGTGCGGCCGGCCCGGATGCGGCGCGGTGAACGCGGCGTACAGCGCCTCGTGGTCCCGCCCGTCGGCGGTGACCGCCGACCAGCCCGCGGCCTCGAAGCGGGCCGCGATGCCGCCGGGCCGGGCGTGACTGGCGGAGGAATTGTCGACCACCACCGTGTGCAGCCGCTCCAGCCCGGCGGGCCCGGCGAAGGCGATCGCCTCGTGGTTGCTGCCCTCGTCCAGTTCGGCGTCCCCGATCAGGGTCCACACCCGGGGTTCGTCGAGTCCCTGGGCGCGCAGTCCCAGCGAGGTGCCCACGGCGATCGGCAGACCGTGGCCCAGGGAGCCGCTGCCGATCTCCGTCCCCGGCACCAGCGTGCGGTCGGGATGGTGCCCGAGGGGCGAGTCGTAGGAGCCGAAGCCCGGCAGCCAGTCCACGGGCACGAAGCCCTTGGCGGCCAGTACGGCGTAGTACGCCATCGGCCCGTGCCCCTTGGACAGCAGGAACCGGTCCCGGCCGGGGTCGTCCATCCGTTCCGGGGCCACTCGCAGCACCCGGTCGTAGAGCACCCACAGCACGTCCAGCGTGGACGTCGCCGCGGGGCCGTGCTTCTCGTCGCCCGTCATCAGTGCCATCAGTCCGGGCAGGTCGGCGTAGCCGTGGGTGCGCCCGCGCTCGTCGGTCGTCGTCATGCCCACGATCGTGCAACCTCGACCAAACTTGAGGTCAAGCGCCGGGTCCGGATGGCCGTGCCCCGTAAAGCGGTGCGCGACCACCGGCCTGAGTGCGGTATGGTTTTCCTGCACGTTCGGCCGGGGGAAACCCCAGGTCAGGCGGGCAACGGGACGTGGCGCAGCTTGGTAGCGCACTTGACTGGGGGTCAAGGGGTCGCAGGTTCAAATCCTGTCGTCCCGACAACTGAGAAGTCCTCGCGGACAGTGGTCCGCGAGGACTTTTTCATGGATCGGACGGCTTCGTGGAGGAGACGGCTTCGTGGACCGGACGGCGGGGCGTCAGGCCACGCAGCCCACATGCGCCAGCGCCTGCTTCAGCAGCACCCCGTGCCCGCCCGGCATCTCGCTCTGCACCGCCGGCGACAGCGCCTCCCGCGGACTGAACCAGACCAGGTCGAGCGCGTCCTGCCGGGGCCGGCAGTCGCCGGTGACCGGGACGACGTAGGCGAGGGACACTGCGTGCTGGCGTGGGTCGTGGTACGGCGTGACGCCCTGCGTCGGGAAGTACTCGGCCACCGTGAACGGCTGGAGGGAGGCCGGGACCCGGGGGAGCGCCACCGGTCCGAGGTCCTTCTCCAGGTGGCGCAGCAGGGCGTCACGGACCCGTTCGTGATGCAGTACCCGGCCGGAGACCAGCGTCCGGCTGACCGTGCCGTCGGGGCCGATGCGCAGCAGCAGGCCGACGCTGGTGACTTCGCCGCTGTCGTCGACGCGCACCGGCACGGCCTCGACGTACAGGACCGGCATACGGGCGCGTACGAGTTCGAGTTCGTCGGTCGTCAGCCAACCCGGCGTGGTTTCGGTCATGTCAGACATCGCTTGATCATACTTTCGACGTGTCCCGCTTCCTGTGTGCCGCTCCGGCGCGACCCCGGGCTCAGGGCTTCACGGCCACCGCGCCGAACTGCGGTACGGCGGCGGGGGAGTCGGGCTCCGGGCGCCACTGCGAGCAGGACACCAGCCCGGGGTCGAGCAGGTCGAGTCCCTCGAAGAACGCGGCGATGTCCGCGCGGCCGCGGGCGGTGATCGGCGGGGTGGCGTTCTCGTTCCAGAACTTCATGGCCGGGATCTGGCCCTCGCCGCCCAACTCGGCGTCGTGGGTGGGGTGGGTGAGGGCCAGGTGACTGCCGGAGGGGACGGCCGCCATGACGCCGCGCGCGATCTGCCGCGCCTCGTCGTCGTCGAGTACGAAGTTCAGGATGCCGAGCATCATCACGGCGACCGGCCGGGAGAAGTCCAGGGTCTGCCCGGCGCGCTCCAGGATGGCCTCCGGATCGCGCACGTCGGCGTCGATGTAGTCGGTGGCGCCCTCCCGGGTGCCGGTCAGCAGGGTGCGGGCGTGGGTGAGCACGATCGGGTCGTTGTCGACGTAGACGATCCGCGCCTCGGGTGCGATCCGCTGGGCGACCTCGTGGGTGTTGGCGGCGGTCGGCAACCCGGTGCCGATGTCGAGGAACTGGCGTATCCCCTGCTCCTCGGCCAGGAAGCGGACGGCCCTGCGCAGGAACCAGCGGTCGGCCCGGGCGACCTCGCGGATGACCGGGAACATGTCCGCGACGTGCTCACCGACCTGCTGGTCGACCTCGTAGTTGTCCTTGCCGCCGATCCAGTAGTTCCACACGCGCGCGTTGTGCGCCACACCGGTGTTCAGCCTTGCGGACCCACTCGTCGGGGTGTGGCCCTGGCTCACGTCTGAAGCTCCTTCGCGCCCGTTCCGCCGTCGCCGCCCATTGTGCCGCCGGGTGATCTCCCTGTCCCGGGAAACGGAAACGGAGCCGGACGCTCAGTAGAGGCCGGTGGGGTCCGCGTCGGGCGTCCGGCCGGCCATGACCTCCTGCAGACGCTGGGCGCCCAGCTTCGTCGCCCGGTCGAAGGTGGCCCGCTCGTCCCCGGAGAGCCCGCCGACGGTGAGGGTCATGGCGCTGCTGCCCACGCGTACGGCGGAGAGGTTCAGGGAGAGCTCGGCCGGGTTGCCGGCGGCGGGACCCTGCACCGTCACGTGCACGCCCTCGCGCGCGTCGCCGACGTCGGGGACCGACGCCTCGGTCACCTGGACGGTCCGCTTCTCGCCGTCGGACCCGGTGGCCGTGAACTCGTCGCACTTCACGGGCAACTGGTCCAGCCAGGTCAGGGAGTCGTCCAGCTTGCCCCGGTCGTAGGCGGCGATCTGCTCGAAGAGGCGGGAGTCGCCCTGCTGGAAGCCGGTGACCGCCGACGGCCCCGACGGCTTGCCCAGCAACGCGTCGCTGTAGAGGGAGTCGAGCAGCCGCTGGCAGTCCGCGGCGTCCGCCTCGGCGCTCAGGAACTCGGAGACGTCCACTTCGGCGACGACCATGCGGTCACGCCAGGTGGCGGCGTCGTCGACGTGCTGCCAGTCGTCCTCCAGGTCGGCCTCGGTGAGCAGAGCCGCCCGTGCCCCGTCCTCGGTGAGGGTGCCGGGGGAGGGGCTGGTGGTCTGCCGGCCGGCGGCCTCGGCCCGCTCGGCGGCGGGTGAAGCGTCGGCCCTCGTAGTGCCGGAGGAGTCACGGGCGCCGCCCGAGCAGGCCGCGGTGGTCAGCAGCGCGCCCGCCGCGAGGGCGGAGGCGAGGACACGGACGGGGTGGGCGGGACGACGGCTCATCGGGGATGCCTCCTGGGAACGTGGCGCGTGTCCTCAGGGCATCACCGCTGCCGTGGGACCACCAGCGCACGGGACCGATCGGGGGACGCCGGGCGCCGGGCGGCCATGTACCCCGCGCCGGGCACCCACGTCGCGCCGCGACCAGCCGCGCCACCACCCCTGGCGGCCGCGTTCGCCACCACCCCTGGCGGCCGCGTTCGCCACCGCGCATGGTGGCCGCGTTCGCCACCGCCCCTGGTGGCCACGTTCCCTGGGCCGGGCGCCCGGGTCTTTCGAGCCTTTCGAGCCTGGCGGCCACGCGTCACCGCGACCGGGGGCCGCGTCCTCCGTGCCTGTCGGGCGGCCAGGTCTTTCGGGTCCGGGGCGGCGTCCCCTGCGCCCGGCGGCCGCGTTTCCGCGCCCGGAGGCGGTCACGTGCCTGGCGGCCGTGTCGTGCTCCCGGTGGCGGTCACGTGCCCGGCCGCCGCGCCGTGCTCCCGGCGGCGGTCACGTGCCGGGCGGTCGGGCCCGCGGTGTCATCCGGCCCGCTCTGTGGCGTCCTCGACCACGTCCTTGTCCAGCGAGGCCCGCACCAACGCGGCGGCGAGCACGGCCGGGTCGGTCTTCCCGGCCGCGTCCAGGAGCCGGCCGGGGTCCTTCGGCAGGCCCAGCCGCTCCGCGCCCTGCAACGCCTTGCGATCCAGGTAGGGAGCCACCTCCGGCCAGACGCCCTGCACCTCGCGCAGGAAGATGTCGGCACCGGCCGGGCCCATGCCGGGGAACTCCTGGAGCAGCCGGCTCAGTTCACCGGCCTCGCCGTGCGCCTCCTCGCGCAGCCGGCGCAGGTCCCCGCCCCACCGCTCGGTGAGCAGCTCGGCGGCCTCGCCGAGCTGGGTGGCGGTCCGCTCGTCGTAGCGCCGGTAGCCGCCCCGGCCCAGCGCGTCCACCCGCTCCTGCCAGTCGGCCCCGGCCATCCGGCGCGGATCGCTCAGTCCCGCTTCCTGCAGCGCCCGGGCGGTGGCCACCGCGATCGAGCCGCGGATGCGGGCACTGAGCAGATGGGCCAGGACCAGCAGGCGGTACAGCGGCTGCGGGGTGTCCCGCAGCCGGATGCCCGCCTCCTCGGCGTACGTCCGCCCGTGTGCGTCCACGAGTTCCCGTACGACGCGCTCGTCGCGGTCCACGGCTACGCCTTCAGCGGATCGTGCCCGAGTGTCATCAGCCGGTGCCTGCGGCGGGTGGTCTCGGCCTCGGGCTCGTTCTCCACGTCGGTCTGCGCGGTGACCGAGTCCACGACCTTGCGCATCACCCGCAGGTCGTCCTCGGTCAGGTCGGTGCGCCGCTTCTGCAGGATCGCCAGCACGTGCTGCCCGGTGGGCGAGCCCGCCTCCTCCGGCAGCGGTTCCGTCTGCTCGTCGGCGTCGCGGACCCGCAGCCAGGCGGCCAGCTCCGCGGAGGTCATGTTCACCACGCGGTGGAAGTCCTCCCACAGCGCGTCGAGTTCCAGGGCGTCGGCCATGAGGTTGCCCCTTTTTCGTCGTGCGTAGGTGCGTACGTTGTGCACGTGCGTCCGTGCGTCCGTGCGTCCGGTCGGGCCCCGGGTCAGTCCTTCCTGGGCCAGTTCTCCGCGTCGAACATCCAGCGCTGCTTCTCCAGGTCGGCGGTGATGGAGATCAGCAGGTCCTGGGTGACCGGGTCGGCCTTCTCGGTGGCGTCGATCCGTTCGCGCAGCCGGGCGACGGCGGCCTCCAGGCTCTCCACCATCAGCGCGACGACGTCGCTGTCGCGCACCCAGCCCTCCTTGGCGCCGGGCAGCGTGAACGTCGACGCGATCGTCTCCGGACGGCCGTCGGCGGGCACGCCCAGGGCGGCCGAACGCTCGGCGACCGTGTCGGCGTACGACCGGGCCGTGGACACCACCTCGTCGAGTTGCAGATGGATCGAGCGGAAGCGCGGTCCGACGATGTTCCAGTGCACCTGCTTCCCGATCAGGGAGAGCCCGAGCAGATCCACGAGCGTGCCCTGCAGCGCGTCCCCGGTGACCTGGCGGGCCGACTCCGGAATCGTGCTCTTCACGACAGTCATACGGTGCTTCTCTCCTTGCGGCATCGGCTGTGGTGTGCGGAGCGGCGCCGCGCGGACGGTCGGGGATGCGCGGCGCGACCGCTCCGGCGGCACGGGTGCCCCTCGCACACCAGGGCAAAACGCCGTCACTGCCGCAGGACGCCGTCCAGGAATCGCGTGAGGTCGGCGAGGACCTCGGCCCTGTTGGTCTCCAGGAACACCTCGTGCCGGGCGCCGGGGTAGATCCGCTCGGTCAGATGTCCGCCGCTGAGCCGTTCCACACCGGGACGGCTGCCGGACAGCGGCACCAGCCGGTCGTCGTCGCCGTGCAGCCACAGCAGCGGGAGCCGGCCCACGTCCCCGCCCTCGGCGACGGTGCCCAGCGTCCGGACGAACGCCTCCACCGTCGGCCGCTTCATCGGCCCGTGCCACACCAGCGGGTCCGCCGCGTACGACTCCCCGACCGCCGGGTCGCGGGAGAGCGCGGACGGGCTGATCGGGATGTCGGGGATCTCGTCGAGGGCGAGCACCTGCCGGGGCAGCTCCCAGTCGCCGATGACCGGCCCGGACAGTACCAGCGCGGACAGCTCGCCGGGGTGGCGCTGGGCATAGCGGGAGGCGATCAGGCCGCCCATCGAGTGCCCGGCCATGACCACCGGGAGCCCGGGGTGTGCCGCCCGCGCGAGCCCGGCCACGGTGTGCACGTCGGTGACCACGTCCTCGAAGTCCTCGATCAGGACCCGCTCGCCGTCCGACTTCCCGTGCCCGACGTGGTCCGGCCCGTACACGGCCGCACCGTGCGCCACCAGCGCCCCGGCCACCTCCTCGTACCGGCCGATGTGCTCGCCGTACCCGTGGACCAGCAGCGCCACGTAGCGGGGCCGCGCTCCGCGCCACTCGCGGGCGGTGATGCGGCCCCGGGTTCCGGTCAGGACGTGTTCGCGGGTGTCGGCCATGGCCTCTCGACTCCTCGGGCTGCGTCGGTGCAGGTCCCCGGATACCTACCCAAGCCTCGGGGGGATCTTCCCAGGGGGCGGCCCGCGGTCTATAGTCCAAAACTAGCAGTGCTAATTACGTGGGGTACTGCTCAAGGCTCGTGGAGGTCCGCCCGGCGCCCCGACCCGCCGGCGACCGAGCGACGACGGTCAGGAGATCCTTCGTGCGTCCCGTCCACTTCGCGGCCGCCCGCCGCACCCCGATCGGCAAGCTCCGCGGCGCCCTGTCCTCCGTGCGGCCCGACGACCTCGCCGCCGCCGTGATCCGCGGTCTGGTCGCCGACGTCCCGGCCCTCGACCCGGCGCGCATCGACGACGTCTACTGGGGCGCCGCCAACCAGGCCGGCGAGGACAACCGCAACGTGGCCCGGATGGCCGCGCTGCTCGCCGGCCTGCCCGAGTCGGTGCCCGGCGCCACGGTCAGCCGGCTCTGCGCCTCCGGGCTGGAGGCGGTCACCACCGCCGCCCGCACCGTCGCCGCGGGTGAGGCCGACATCGTGCTCGCCGGCGGTTCGGAGTCGATGAGCCGCGCCCCGTTCGTCCTGCCCCGCCCCGACGAGGCGCTGCCGCACCGCATCGAGACCGCCGACACCAGGCTCGGCTGGCGCCTGGTCAACCCGGCGATGAAGGAACTGCACGGCCTGCTGTCCATGGGGGAGACGGCGGAGGAGGTCGCCGAGCGGTACGGCGTCCCCCGGGAACGGCAGGACGAGTTCGCGCTGCGCAGCCACCGGCTGGCCGCCGAGGCCCGCAAGAACGGCCACTTCGACGACGAACTGCTGCCCGTGGAGCGGCCGGACGGCGTCGTCGTAGACAGCGACGAGTGCATCCGTGAGGACACCTCGCCGGAGAAGCTGGCGCGGCTGAAGCCGGTCTTCCGCGCCGGCGGCACCGTCACCGCGGGCAACGCCTCCCCGATGAACGACGGGGCCGCCGGACTGCTCCTGGTCAGCGAGGAGGTGCTGAACGACCTCGGGCTGGAGTCGCTGGGCCGCTACGTCGCCGGCGCCTCGGCCGGGGTCCACCCGGACGTCATGGGCATCGGCCCGGTCCCCGCCACCCGCAAGGCGCTGGCCCGCGCCGGCTGGACCGTCGGGGACGTGCGGGAGGCCGAGTTCAACGAGGCGTTCGCGGCCCAGGCGCTCGCGTGCGTGGAGCAGCTCGGCATCGATCCCGAGCTGGTCAATCCCTACGGCGGGGCCATCGCGCTGGGTCACCCCCTCGGCTGCTCGGGGGCCCGCATCCTGACCACGTTGCTGCACCGGATGCGGCGCACCGGGGCCGCCCGCGGGCTGGCGACCATGTGCGTCGGGGTGGGGCAGGGGAGCGCGGTGCTGGTCGAGAGGCCCTGAGCGCTTCGCGCTCGGCCGTCGCCGGCCCGCGGTGCTCGATGGCCGGTCGCGCCCCCGTGGCGGAGCCGCATGCCGACACAGCCCCGTGCCCCTCGGAGCGCCGCACTACCGCCGTCCGCAGAAAGAAACGGAGCAACACCCCATGGCAACCCTCTCCGTCGCCGCCGTTCTCGCCGAGAACGCCCGCCGCCGTCCCGGCAAGGAAGCACTCGTCGAGGGCGAGCTGCGGCTGACCTTCGCGGAGGTGTGGCAGCGGGCCCGCGCGCAGGCCGGCGCCCTCGTCGGACTCGGCGTACGGCCGGGGGACCGCGTCGCGCTGATGGCGCCCAACACCGCCGACTTCCCGCAGGCCTACTACGCCGTCGCCGCGGCGGGCGGCGTCGTGGTCCCCGTTCATCTGCTGCTGTCGCCGGCCGAGGTCGAGCACGTGCTGACCGACAGCGGCGCCACCCTGCTGCTGTGCCACCCGGCGCAGGCGGAGACGGGCACGGCCGCCGCCCGGGCCGCCGGGGTGCGGGTGGTCACCCTGGGCGAGGAGTTCGGCAAGCTGGCGGCCGACGCCGAGCCGCTCACGTCGTACGTCACCCGCGACGCCGACGACCCGGCCGTCGTCTTCTACACCAGCGGCACCACCGGCGTGCCCAAGGGCGCCGTGCTCAGCCACTTCAACCTGGTGATGAACGCGACCGTCAACGCCTTCGACGCCAACGACATCCGGCCCGACGACGTCGCGCTCGGCGCCCTGCCGCTGTTCCACGCCTTCGGGCAGACCGTCTCCATGAACTCCACCTGGCGTGCCGGGGCGACCCTCGTGCTGCTGCCGCGGTTCGACGCGGCCCGCGCGATCGAGCTGATGGTGAAGGAGAAGGTCAACACCTTCCACGGAGTGCCCACCATGTTCGTCGCGCTCGCCGCCGCGGCGGCCGAGGCCGGCGCGCTGCCCGGGCTGCGGGTGTGCATCTCCGGCGGCGCCTCACTGCCGGTCGCCGTGCTGGAGCGGTTCGAGGAGGCCTTCGGGGCGAAGGTCTACGAGGGTTACGGGCTGTCCGAGACCTCCCCGGCGGCGGCCGTCAACCAGCCGGTCTTCGGGGCGAAGCCCGGCACCATCGGCCACCCCCTGTGGGGCGTCGACGTCGAGATCGCCCGCGCCGAGGCCGAGGAACGCGTCGAACTGCTGCCGCCCGGCGAGCTGGGCGAGGTCGTGATCCGCGGCCACAACGTCTTCTCCGGCTACCTCGGCCGCCCCGAGGCCACCGCCGCGGCGCTCGTCGACGGCTGGTTCCGCACCGGCGACCTCGGCACCAAGGACGACGAGGGCTTCCTCAGGATCGTCGACCGCAAGAAGGACGTCATCATCCGCGGCGGCTACAACGTCTACCCGCGCGAGGTCGAGGAGGTGCTGGCGCGCCACCCGGGCGTCGCCCAGGTCGCCGTCATCGGCCTGCCGGACGAGCTGCACGGCGAGGAGGTGTGCGCCGTCGTCGTCCCGGCCCCGGACGCCGCGGTGTCCGGTGACGAGATCACCGAGTGGTCCAAGGAGCACCTCGGCAAGCACAAGTACCCGCGCCGGGTGGAGTTCACGGACGCGTTGCCGCTGGGTCCGAGCATGAAGGTGCTCAAGCGGGAGCTGCGGGTGCGGTACGCCGACGGGGCCTAAGGATCATCTGGCGAGACGGTCCTTACGGGCGACGGTTAGGTGTGCGTAGCATCGGTGCCCGCGATGGACACCATGACCCTCTGGCACGTCACCGGCTGGCAGTTCGCCGCCCTCGCCTTCGCGGCCCTGCTCGTCGGCTTCTCCAAGACGGCCGTGAGCGGGGCCAACACCGTCAGCCTGGCGATCTTCGCCGCGGTGCTGCCCGCCCGCGCCTCCACCGGCATCCTGCTGCCCGTGCTGATCGCCGGTGACGTGCTGGCCGTCCTCGTCTACCGCCGGCACGCGCACTGGCCCACGCTGTGGCGGCTGTTCCCGGCGGTCGGGGTCGGCGTGGTCGTCGGCACGGTCTTCCTGGCCTGGGCCGGCGACGGGGCCGTCCGCACCTCGATCGGGGCCATCCTGCTGCTGATGGCGGGCGTGACCGTGTGGCGCCGGCGGCAGGCCGACGCGGCGGCGCGACCGGAGGCGGTCACCGGCCGGGCGGGCCGCGCCAAGGCCCGCTCGTACGGCGTCCTGGGCGGCTTCACCACCATGGTCGCCAACGCCGGCGGGCCGGTGATGTCGATGTATCTCCTCGCCGCCGGCTTCCGCAAGCTCGGTTTCCTGGGCACCTCGGCCTTCTTCTTCCTGATCGTGAACGTCTCCAAGCTCCCCTTCAGCGCCGGTCTCGGCCTGATCGACGCCCGTTCGCTGTTCCTGGACGCGGCGCTGGTGGCGTTCGTGGTGCCGGGTGCGCTGCTCGGCAGGTGGGCGGCGCACCGGATGAACCAGCGGCTGTTCGAACGGCTCGTGATCGCGGCGACGGTCGTCGGGGGCCTCCAGCTGCTGCTGGGCTGACGCCCCGTACGCTCGGCGCCATGTCCCCGCACGTACTGATCCTCGGCGGCACCACCGAGGCCCGGCGGCTGGCCGCCGAGCTGGCCGCGCGGCCCGGCGTCCGCGTCACCACCTCGCTCGCGGGGCGCGTGTCCCGCCCCGGAGCCCTGGAGGGGGACGTGCGGATCGGCGGATTCGGCGGCGCCGAGGGGCTGGCCGACTGGCTGCGCGAGCAGCGCGTGGACGCCCTCGTCGACGCCACGCACCCGTTCGCGGCCTCGATCACGGCGAACGCGGCCCGGGCCGCCGCGGCGACCGGCGTCCCCGCGGTCGTCCTGCGCCGACCGGGCTGGCGGGCGGGCCCCGGCGACCACTGGCACCCCGTCCCGTCCCTGGCCGCGGCGGCGGACCTGCTGCCGCCGCTGGGCCGCCGCGTGCTCCTCACCACCGGCCGCCTCGGCCTCGCCGCCTTCGCCCACCTGGCGGAACTGCACTTCGTCGCACGGTCGGTGGAACCCCCGGACCCTCCCCTGCCCCCGGACACCCACGTCGTCCTGGCCCGGGGACCGTTCACACCGGCCGACGAGACAACCCTGCTCCGTGCCCACCGCATCGACGTCCTGGTGACCAAGGACAGCGGGGGAGCGGCCACCGCGGCCAAGCTCACCGCGGCCCGCGACCTGTCCCTGCCCGTCGTGATCGTCCGCCGGCCCCCGCTCCCGGAGGGCGTACGGGCGGTGCCCGACGTGCCGGCCGTCCTCGGCCACCTGGGCCTCGGCACGCCGCCGGCGCCGTAGCCGGCCGCGCAGTCGGGAGCGGACCGTCCCGGGGCCGGCCCGCTCCCTCGGCCGGTCCGCTCCTTGGGGCGCCTGCTCCTTGTGGCGCCCGCTCCTTCGTGGCGGCTGTTCCCTCAGGCTGACTGCTCCTTCGGGCGCCTAGTCCTTCGGGTTGCGGCGCAGCAGGTACGTGTCCATGATCCAGCCCTTGCGCTCCCGTGCCTCGGCGCGCAGCCGCTCGATGCGCGGTGCGGCCTCGGCGATCGGGCCGGAGTCGAGGATCTCGTCCGGGGTGCCGAGGTAGGCCCCCCAGTAGATGTCGATGTCCTGGTCCGCGTACCGCCGGAACGTCTGGTGGGCGTCGAGCATGACCACGACGTCGTCCACCCCCTCGGGGAAGCCCTCCGCCAGCCGCCGGCCCGTCGTGATCTGCACCGGCCGCGCGACGCGGTTCAGCCCCGTACGGTGCCGGGCGACGAGGGACGAGACGCTGCTGATGCCCGGTACGACGTCGTACGCGAAGTCCACCCGGCCCCGGTCGAGGATCTCCTCGAGAATCCCCAGCGTGCTGTCGTACAGCGAGGGATCGCCCCACACCAGGAACGCGCCGGTCCCGTCCGCGTCCAGTTCCTCGGCGATCAGCCGTTCGTAGATGTCGGCGCGGGCGCTGCGCCAGTCACCGACCGCTGGGGAGTACGCCGCACCGCCCGCGCCGCGGTCCCGCTCGGGGTCGCGCGCCTCGACGATCCGGTACGTCCCCTCCGGCACGTGCGCCCGGAGCATGTCCCGGCGCAGCCGCACCAGGTCCGCCTTCGCCTCGCCCTTGTCCAGGACGAAGAACACGTCCGTGCCGCGCAGCGCCCGGACCGCCTGCAGGGTCAGCTGGTCGGGGTCGCCCGCACCGATACCGATGACATGAATCTTCCGCACGCTCCGAGTCTGCCGCACACTCCGGAACGGGCCGACGCCGGGCCGCCGGCCGTCACGTCCCCCGGCCGTGCAGCCGGGGCGCCCGCGCCCCCGCGTCCACGGCCGCGCCGCCACCCTCGACGTCCGCGGCCAGCTCCCGTGCCCAGCCGGCGACCCCCGCGAGAGCCACCCCGTACGGCTCGGGGCGCCCGGAGCGCGCCGCCCACTCCTCCACGGCGCCGGCCCCCCGCCGCAGCAGCCTGGCGCCGCCCGTCACGTTCCCGCGGGCCGCGTGCGTCAGCCCGACGGCGAGCTGGGCCAGGCCCCGCCACAGCTCCCGCTCCTCCTCGGGCCCGGACTTCCAGGCGTCCTCGAAGACCTCGTGGGCGTGGAACGGCTTCCCCTCGTCGAGCAGCCGCTGCGCCTCGACGACGGTCTCCTCCGGGGACCGCACCAGGCCCTCCGGCTGCCGGGGCACGCCCTCGGCGCCGTACGGCAGCGGCCGGCCGAGTCCGTCCCGCGGCCGGGCGTTGCGTGCCCGGCCCTCGCTGTCGCGGTCCCGCGGGTCCGCCGGGCGGTTCGAGGGGGTCGAGGGCGTGGAGGGGGTGGAGGGGGTCGAGGGCGTAGGCGGGTTCGAGGGGGTGCTGTCCATGACCTCGATTGTCCCGCGCCCGTGCCCGCTTCGGCGTACGGGGGAGCGTGCGGTAGAGTGCTGTCCGCGTGATCGCGCGGTTCGCCGTGTGCGAGCGCATCGGGACGTGGCGCAGCTTGGTAGCGCACTTGACTGGGGGTCAAGGGGTCGCAGGTTCAAATCCTGTCGTCCCGACGTTGTGAAGGGTCTTCACGGGCACGAGCCCGGGAAGACCCTTCTTTCGTCTCTGAGGTCTTCTCGTCACACCTGCTGGCGGTCCCCGGCGTGCGGCTGGGCGAGGAGCGCCGGGATCACCGCACGGGCGGACCGCCGCGGACGGGCCGTCACACTGATACCTTCTACATTGTTGTAGAAATCTGGCTGTCCGGACCCGCCGTTCGGTCCGTCCGGGCATGCCCTGAGAGGCAAACGGAGTGCTCATGGCCCTGTGGGACCGCATCAAGGAGTCCGCGTCGCAGATGCAGACCCAGTTGACGGCGAAGAAGAACGACCTCAAGAGCGGGGCCTTCCGCGACGCGAGCATGGCGATGTGCGCGCTCGTCGCCGCCGCCGACGGCACCGTCGACCCCGCCGAGCGGCAGCGGGTGGCCCAGCTCATCGCCACCAACGAGGTGCTGCAGAACTTCGACGCCATGGATCTGCGCCGGCGTTTCGAGGAGAACCTGGACAAGCTCACCGCCGACTTCGCCTTCGGCAAGGTCGGCGTGCTCCAGGAGATCGGCAAGGCGAAGAAGAAGCCCGCCGAGGCGCGTGCCGTCATCCAGATCGGCATCGTCATCGGCGGCGCCGACGGCGACTTCGACAAGGACGAGCAGGCCGTCGTACGGGAGGCGTGCTTCGCGCTGGACCTGCCGCCGCACGAGTTCGACCTCTGAGATCCCGGCCCCCGCTCCCCACGGCCCCCGGCCTCCGGCCCCTGGTCTCAGGCTTCAGGCCTCACAGCGGCGTGGCCGCGTGCAGGACGAAGACCATCGTCACCGCGGAGTTGGCGGACGCCATCGCGGACACGGCCGTCCCGGCGGCGGCCAGCCATGCCGCCACCCCCACGCCGGTGAACACCGACGGCCAGGTGCGCGTCGCGGGAGCGGGCCCCAGCAGAGCGGCCACTCGGCGCGGCACCGGCCCCGGTGCGGCGAACCCCGCGAGCGCGGGGGCCGGCGTGCCCCGTGAGACCAGCGCGGCCTTCCCGATGGCCTGTGCCACCGTCCGGCGGTCGCCGACGGCCCGGGCCGCATCCTCGTCCGCCCACCGTTCCGTCGTGTACGACACCGCCGTGCGCAGCGGGCGCAGGAAGGGGTTCGCGCGCGCCGCCAGCTGAGCGACCAGCAGGAACCGGTGGTGACGCGCCGACAGGTGCGCCCGTTCGTGGGCGAACAGGGCGCGCCGGTCGGCGGGCCGCAGACTGCGCAGCAGGGCCGTGCTGACGACGATCCGGTCCCGGGCGCCGCCGGGCAGCGCGTACGCGTACGGCTCCTCGTCGGGGAGTACCGCCACCTCCGTCGCGGGCAGGTGGGCGAGCGCCCGGTGGGCGCGGCGGCGCACCCGCCGGTGCCGCCACAGCGTCCGGCCGCACACCACGGCCACGGCCAGCAGCGCGGGGATGGCCGCCCGGCCGGCCACCTCGTCGTAGGGCACGGCCGCGCGGACCTCCGGGTCCGACCAGCCGTCCGGCAGCGGATTGCCGGGCAGCTGTGCGGTGCCGACCACCATCAGCAGTCCCAGGCAGACCGTGCTGCACAGCGCCATCACGCCGGCCACACCCGTCAGCAGTCGCGTCGCGACACGCGGATGCAGGTGCTGCTCGGCCAGCCGGGCGATCGGCCAGGCCGTCAGCGGCAGCACCAGCGGCAGAAACACGAAGACCCCCATGAGGCCTCAGTCTTCCCCGTGGTCCGCCGGCCGATCCAGCAGTTCGCGCAGCAGCCGCTCGTCCTCGGGGCCGAGTCCGGTGACGAAGCTGGCCAGCACCGCCCCCCGGTCCTGCTCGCCGTCCAGCACCTTGCGCATCTTCCGCGCGGCCAGCCCCGCCTCGTCCGCGGCCGGCGTCCACAGGAACGACCGCCCGGCGCGTTCCCGGGTCACCGCCCCCTTGGCCAGCAGCCGGGTGAGGATCGTGATCACCGTCGTGTAGGCCAGGTCCGAGCCGAGCCGCTCCTGCACCCAGCCCGCGCTCGCCGGGCCGTCCGCCTCGCGCAGCGCCGACAGCACCTGCACCTCCAGCTCACCCTGCCCCCGTCGCCGGGGCCGCCGGTGGTCCGTCACGCCCTGTCTCCCTTCGGCTGCCGCGTACGTCACAGGCGGTCCATCGTAAGGACATCCGACACGGCGGGTTGACTTCGAGCGCACTGCAAGCCGAAGACTCCGGGGTGTGCCCGGACGACCGGGTACGCACGGGAGGAGCCGCACCATGAAGTACCGCACCATCGGCACCGGTCCGGACGGCCGCCGCGAGGTGAGCGAGCTCGCGCTCGGCGCGATGCTGTTCGGCTCGGTGACCGACGAGAAGACCTCCTTCGCCGTGCTCGACCGCTATGTCGAGGCCGGCGGGAACTTCATCGACACCTCCGGCAACTACGCCTTCTGGACCGACGGTGGCCAGGGCGGACAGAGCGAGGAACTCCTCGGGCGGTGGCGGCGCAGCCGCGGCATCGGCTCCGAGGTCGTCATCGCCACCAAGGTCGGCGCCCGCCCGCCGGCCCCCGGCACCGGCTTCGTCGACAACCCGGAGGGCCTGTCGGCGAAGGTGATCCGGGAGTCGGCCGAACGCAGCCGGGACCGGCTGGGCGTGGAGAAGCTCGATCTGCTGTACGCGCACATCGACGACCCGGCCGTGCCGCAGCGCGAGACCGTCGAGGGCTTCGCCGCCCTCGTCGCCGAGGGCACGGTCGGGCTGCTCGGCGTCAGCAATCAGGCGACCTGGCGGGTGGAGGCGGGCACGCGCGATCGCCGCCGCGGCCGGGCTGCCCGGCTACGAGGTGCTCCAGTACCAGCACAGCCTGCTGCGCCCGCGCTTCGACGTGCCCAGCGACCTCTTCCCGGACGGCAGCCTCGGCCACGCCGGGCCCGACCTGCTCGGCTGTCTGCGCGCCGAGCCCGGTCTGACCCTGGTCGCCTACTCGCCGCTGCTTTCCGGCGCCTACACCCGCGCCGACAAGCCGCTGCCGCCGGACTACGACCACCCCGGCACCCCGGCCCGGCTGGCGGTGCTGCGGGAGGTGGCGAAGGAGACCGGCGCCACCGCGGGCCAGGTCGTCCTCGCCTGGCAGATGGGCGGCGACCTGCCGGTGGTCCCGCTGGCCGGGGCCTCCTCCGTGGCGCAGTTGGAGGAGAACCTCGCCGCCGTGGAGCTGGAGCTGACGGCGGAGCAGCGGGCCCGGCTGGACGCCGCCCACTGACCCCGCGTCAGGTCCGCGCCAGCAGCTGGAAGTCGAACGTGTACCGGGAGGCGGGGTAGATGTGCGTGCCGTACTCCACCGGCCGGCCGGTGACGTCGTACGCCGTGCGCCGCATGGTCAGCAGGGCGGCGCCCGGCCGCTCGTCGAGGCGGGCGGCCTCCTCGGCGGTGGCCGAGCGGGCGCCGACGGTCTGCCGGGCGCTGTGCAGGGTGATGCCGGCCGCGCGCATCATCCGGTACAGGCCCGTCGACTCCAGGCGGGCGTCGTCCAGCTCCAGCAGTCCGGCCGGGAGGTAGTTGCACAGCACGGCCACCGGCCGGCCGTGGGTCAGCCGCAGCCGTTCCAGGACGGTGACCTCGCTGCCGTCCGGCACTCCCAGGGCGGCGGCCACGTCGGCGGCCGCGGGCTCCGGCTCGTGGCGTACGACCCGGGTGGTGGGGCCCTGCCCGGCCGCCTCCAGGTCGTCGTAGAGACTGCTCAGCTCCAGTGGGCGCCGGACCCGGGTGTGCACCACCTGGGTGCCCACCCCGCGCCGCCTGACCAGCAGCCCTTTGTCGACCAGGGACTGGATGGCCTGGCGGACGGTGGGCCGGGACAGGCCGAGGCGCGCGGACAGGTCGACCTCGTTGCCGAGCCGGTCGCCCGGGGCGAGCCCGCCGTGCTCGATGGCGGCCTCCAGCTGCTGGGCGAGCTGGTGGTACAGCGGGACCGGGCTGGTGCGGTCCAGGGCGAGGTCCAGCGAGTGGTGCGCGGCGGCGGTCACGACAGGTACCTCCTTCGTCCGGGGGCGGGCGCTCTCACAGGTGGCGGCGGCGGTCGGCCACGGCGCGCTCGTAGCGCTCGCGGGCCCCGGTCGCGGCCTCGCGGCCGGACACCTCGGCCACCGGCACGTCCCACCAGGCCTCGGCCGGGGGAGCGGTCGGCGCCGGGTCGGTCTCGACGTACACACAGGCCGGACGGTCCGAGTCGCGGGCGGCGGCCAGCGCCTCGCGCAGCTCGCCCACCGTCTTCGCGCGCCGCACCTCCATCCCGAGGCTCGCCGCGTTGGCGGCGAGGTCGACGGGCAGCGGGGCGCCGGTGAAGGAGCCGTCGGCGGCCCGGTGGCGGTAGGCGGTGCCGAACCGCTCGGCGCCCACCGTCTCGGACAGGCCGCCGATCGAGGCGTAGCCGTGGTTCTGGATCAGCACCAGCTTCACCGGGAGGTTCTCCTGGACGGCGGTCACGATCTCCGTGGGGTTCATCAGGTACGTGCCGTCGCCGACCAGCGCCCACACCGGGGTGCCCGGCGCGGCCTGCTGGACGCCGAGCGCGGCCGGGATCTCGTAGCCCATGCAGGAGTAGCCGTACTCCAGGTGGTACTGGCGCGCGGAGCGGGCCCGCCACAGCTTGTGCAGGTCGCCGGGGAGCGAGCCGGCCGCGTTGATCACCACGTCGTCGTCGCCCACCACCACGTCCAGCGCGCCGAGCACCTGCGTCTGGGTCGGCACGGCGCCGTCGTCGTCGGCGCGGTGGGCGGTCTCGACGATCCGCTCCCAGCGGTCCTTGCCGGCGGCGTACTCGGACGCGTACGCCGGGTCGACCCGGTGGCCGGCAAGCGCCTCCGTCAACTTCTCCAGGCCGGTCCGCGCGTCGCAGACCAGCGTCCGCGCGGCGAGCTTGTGCGCGTCGAAGGCGGTGATGTTGAGGTTGAGGAAGCGGACGTGCGGGTTCTGGAAGAGGGTGCCGGAGGCGGTGGTGAAGTCGGTGTGGCGGGTGCCGACGCCGATCACCAGGTCGGCGGTGCGGGCGAGTGCGTCGGCGACCGCGGTGCCGGTGTGGCCGATGCCGCCGACGTCGGCGGGATGGTCGTGGCGCAGTGAGCCCTTGCCGGCCTGGGTGGAGGCGACCGGGATGCCCGTGGCGTCCACCAGCGCCTTCAGCGCCGCCTCGGCCTCGCTGTGGTGGACGCCGCCGCCCGCGATGATCAGCGGACGCTCGGCGGCCCGGACGGCGCGGACGGCCTCGGCCAGTTCCTCCGGGTCGGGCGCGGGCCGGCGGACGCGCCAGAGGCGGTCGGCGAAGAACTCCTCGGGCCAGTCGAAGGCTTCCGCCTGCACGTCCTGCGGCAGTGCGAGGGTGACGGCGCCGGTCTCGGCGGGGTCGGCCAGCACCCGCATGGCGCCCAGCGCGGAGGGGATCAGCGCCTCGGGGCGGGTGATCCGGTCGAAGTAGCGGGAGACCGGGCGCAGCGTGTCGTTGACGGACACGTCGGCGGACACGGGGTGCTCCAGTTGCTGGAGCAGCGGGTCGGCGGCGTGCGAGGCGAAGTAGTCGCCGGGCAGCAGGAGGACCGGCAGCCGGTTGATGGTGGCGAGGGCGGCACCGGTGACCAGGTTGGTGGCGCCGGGGCCGATCGACGTCGTCACCGCCTGAGCGGACAGGCGGTTCAGCTGCCGGGCGTGGCCGACCGCCGCGTGCACCATGGCCTGTTCGTTGCGGCCCTGGTGGTACGGCATCACGTCGGCGTACTCGACGAGGGCCTGGCCGATGCCCGCCACGTTGCCGTGGCCGAAGATGCCCCAGGTGCCGGTGATCAGGCGGTGGCGCACGCCGTCGCGTTCGGTGTACTGGGCGGCCAGGAACCGGACCAGGGCCTGGGCGGTGGTCAGTCGGCGGGTGGGGGCGCTGTGTGCGCTCATGCGGACCTCTCCGGCGCGGTGTAGAGGGGGAGTCGGGGATCGACGGGCTGCTCGGGCCAGGTGTCGCGGACCCAGGCGTGATCCGGGTGGTCGCAGATCAGCCAGGCGCGTTCGTCCTCCGGCCCCGCCATGACGTTGAGGTAGTACATGTGGTGGCCGGGCACGGCCATCGACGGTCCGTGCCAGCCGTCGGGGATCAGCACCACGTCGCCGTCGCGCACCTCGGCCAGCACGTCCGTGCCGCGCCCCCGCCCGGACGGCGAGACCCGCTGGTAGCCGAGGCCGGGGGTGCCGTCGTGGGCGGCGAACTCGAAGTAGTAGATCTCCTCCAGCACCGACTCCTCGCCGGGGCGGTGCTCGTCGTGCTTGTGCGGCGGGAACGACGACCAGTTGCCGCCCGGGGTGAGCACCTCGACCGCGATCAGCTTGTCGCACTCGAAGACGCCCGCGGCGCCGAAGTTGTTCACCTGGCGGGAGCAGTTGCCGGTGCCGCGCAGTTCCACCGGGACCGAGGAGGCCGGTCCGTAGCGGGCGGGCAGCCGGCGGGTGCAGCGGGCGCCGGTGAGCGCGAACCGTCCGCCGCCGGCCGAGGTCACGGTCGTACGGGCGTCCCGGGGCACGTAGGCGAAGTCGCTGACCGCGCTGAACACGTCGGGGCGGCCGTGCAGTTCGAAGGTGTCCCGGCCGGAGCCGTCCTCGGCGGTGACCGTGCAGCCGCCGCCGAGCGGCAGGACGATCCACTCGCTGTCGTCGGCGTCGAAGGTGTGGCTGCCGCCCGGCGGCAGGTGCAGGACGCGCAGAGCGGAGTGCCCCCAGCCGGCGTCCCCGGGGGTGACGTCCACGGTGTAGGGGCCGTTCGCCGTCTTCCCGGCAGGGTGGTGATACGTCATCAGGGTCGTCTCCGTCCTCGTCACAACAGGCCGACGGCCGTGTCCACCGCCTGCTCCACGCTGCCCTCGGCCGGGTAGAGCAGCGAGCGGCCCACCACCAGGCCCTGCACGGTGGGCAGGCGCAGCGCCTTGCGCCAGCGCTCGTAGGCGACGTCCTGATCGTTCCCGACGTCGCCGCCGAGCAGCACGACCGGCAGGGTGGAGGTCTCCAGGACCTCGCCCATGTCGTCCGGGTCGTCGGTGACCGGCAGCTTCAGCCAGGTGTAGGCGGAGGTGCCGCCCAGCCCCGAGGCGATGGCGATGGACCGGGTGACCGCCCCGGCCGACAGGTCGTTGCGCACCCGCCCGTCGACCCGGCGGGACAGGAACGGCTCCACGAAGACCGGCAGCCGGTGGGCGGCCATCGTGTCCACGGCCCGGGCCGTGGACTCCAGCGTGGCCAGCGACCCGGCGTCGTCGTAGTCGATGCGCAGCAGCAGCTTGCCCGCGTCGAACCGCAGGCGGACGAGGTCCTCGGCGCGGTGGCCGGTGAAGCGGTCGTCCATCTCGAAGGCGGCGCCCGCGAGGCCGCCGCGGTTCATCGAACCCATGACGACCTTGTTCTCCAGCGCCCCGAGCAGCAGCAGGTCCTCCAGGACGTCGGCGGTGGCCAGCACACCGTCGACGCCGGGCCGGGACAGCGCGACGCACAGGCGTCCGAGAAGGTCCGCCCGGTTGGCCATGGCGAGCCGGCGGTCGCCGACGGCCAGCGCGCCCCTCGCGGGGTGGTCGGCGGCCACGATCATCAGCCGGCCGCTGTCGCCGATCAGCGGGCGGCGCGTCCGCCGGGCCGCGGCCTCGGTGATCGCCTCCGGGTGCCGGGCTCTGACCGCGGTGAGGTCGGGGATGCTGAGGGTCAAGACGACGCTCCGTTCGGGCAGGCTCGGGCGAGGAGGCCGTCGACCTCGGCCGCGGTGGGCATCGCGGAGGAGCAGGCGAGACGGGAGGCGACCAGGGCGCCGGCCGCGTTGGCGTACCGCATGGTGCGCTCCAGCTCCCAGCCGGAGAGCAGGCCGTGGCAGAGCGACCCGCCGAAGGCGTCGCCCGCGCCGAGGCCGTTGACCACCTCGACCGGCACCGGCGGCACCTCGGCCGTCGTCCCGTCGCGGTGCACGGCGAGCACCCCCTTCGGGCCCTGCTTCACCACGGCCAGCTCCACGCCCGCCGCCAGCAGCGCCTCGGCGCACGCCTTCGGCTCGCGCACGCCGGTGGCGATCTCGCACTCGTCGATGTTGCCGACCGCGACGGTGGCGTGCCGCAGTGCCTCGGCGTAGTGCGGGCGGGCCGCCTCCGGGTCGGTCCAGAACATCGGGCGCCAGTCCAGGTCGAAGACGGTCGTCCCGGCCCCGGCCCGGGCCGCGAGGGCGTCCAGGGTGGCGGAGCGGCTCGGCTCCTCGCTCAGGCCGGTGCCGGTGATCCAGAAGACGCGGGCCGCGCGGACGGCCGCCAGGTCCAGCTCCTCGGTGCGGATCTCCAGGTCGGGGGCCTTGGGCCGGCGGTAGAAGTACAGCGGGAAGTCGTCCGGCGGGAAGATCTCGCAGAACGTGACGGGCGTCGGGTACGCGGCGACCGGGGTGACCCAGCGGTCGTCGACGCCGAACTCCTTCAGAGCCCGGTGCAGATAGCCGCCGAACGGATCGTCGCCGGTGCGGGTGATCACGGCCGATCGGCGGCCCAGGCGGGCCGCGGCGACCGCCACGTTGGCGGCCGAGCCGCCCAGGAACTTGCCGAAGGTCTCCACTTCGGCGAGCGGTACGCCCGTTTGCAGGGGGTACAGATCGACCCCGATCCGGCCCATCGTGATCAGATCGAAGGGCTGGGCCGACTCGGCTGACTCGGCCAAGTGTTCGGCGTATTCGGCCATGTAGGAAGCTCCTCGGGGCTGGGCGGGGGCCTGCCGACTCCCAGGTGTAGGACTCGGGCACCAACCCTGTCAATACTTTGTACTTACATTCGGACTAGCTCGTGAAGTGATGTCTTGACAAAGTATTGACAGCGGGCGTCCCAAGGACTTGTATCCGGTGCCAGCGCAAAGCCGTCTCCTCTCGGCACACGGCTCCCCGTCGCACAGTGAGGTGCAGGAAAGATGGACCGCTCTTCGCACGCCCGCTCCCGCAGAATCGCCCCCGCCGTGGCCCTCGCCGCGGCGGCGGCCCTGACCCTCGCCGGCTGCTCCAGCGGCTCCGGAGGGAAGAAGGCCGACGAGGAGGGGGGCTCGGGCGCCTCCGCGGGCAAGGCGAACACCCCCCGGATGAAGGTCGCCCTCGTCACCCACCAGGCACCCGGCGACACCTTCTGGGACATCGTCCGCAAGGGCGCCGAGGCCGCAGCCGCCAAGGACAACATCGAGCTGATCTACTCCGCCGACCCGAACGCCGGCAACCAGGCCAACCTGGTGCAGAACGCGATCGACCAGAAGGTCGACGGCATCGCGGTCACCCTCGCCAAGCCCGACGCCCTCAAGGGCGTGGTGGCCAAGGCACAGCGGGCCGGGATACCCGTCGTCGGGCTCAACTCCGGACTGAGCGACTGGAAGGAGCTGGGCCTGCTGGAGTTCTTCGGGCAGGACGAGACCGTGGCGGGCGAGGCGTTCGGCAAGAAGCTCAACGAGGTCGGCGCCAAGAGGGCCGTCTGTGTCATCCAGGAGCAGGGCAACATCGGCCTCACCCAGCGCTGCGACGGCGTGAAGAAGACCTTCGAGGGCGCCATCGAGAACCTCTACGTCAACGGCACCGACATGCCGTCCGTGAAGTCGACGATCACCGCCAAGCTGAAGCAGGACGGCGCCATCGACCACGTCGTCACCCTCGGCGCCCCGTTCGCGCTCACCGCCGCGCAGTCGGTGGAGGAGACCGGCAGCAAGGCCGAGGTCGCCACCTTCGACCTCAACAAGCAGCTGACCGGCGCCATCAAGGACGGCACCGTCGAGTTCGCCGTCGACCAGCAGCCCTACCTCCAGGGCTACCTCGCGGTGGACGGACTGTGGCTCTACGAGAACAACGGCAACTACAGCGGCGGTGGTGAGCAGCCGGTGCTGACCGGCCCGGCCTTCGTCGACGAGTCCAACGTCGACAGGATCGCCGAGTTCGCCGCGAAGGGCACCCGGTGATGGGCATGACCCAGCAGGCTGCGCCGGCGGTGACCCCACCGCCGGCCCCCGGCCCCCGGCAGTCCGACGGGCGGACCCGGCAGCGCCCCCTGGCCCTGCGGCTGCTCGCCCGGCCCGAGGTCGGGGTCTTCCTCGGCGCCGTCGCGGTCCTCGTCTTCTTCCTGATCGCGGCCCCGACGGTCCGCCAGGGCGGGTCGATGGCGACGATCCTCTACCAGTCGTCCACCATCGGGATCATGGCCCTTCCGGTGGCACTGCTGATGATCGGCGGCGAGTTCGACCTGTCGGCCGGCGTCGCCGTCATCACCTCGGCGCTGACCGCCGGCATGCTCAGCTACCAGCTGACCCTGAACATCTGGATGGGCGTGCTCGTCGCCCTGCTGGTGTCCCTCGGCGTCGGCGCGTTCAACGGCTGGCTGCTGGTGAAGACCGGGTTGCCCAGCTTCCTGGTCACCCTCGGCACCTTCCTGATCCTCCAGGGCGTCAACCTCGCCGTCACCAAGCTGGTCACCGGCAACGTCGCCACCGACGACATCAGCGACATGGACGGCTTCGACCAGGCCAGGGCCGTCTTCGCCTCCTCCTTCGACATCGGCGGCGTCCAGGTGAAGATCACGGTCGTGTGGTGGCTCGCCTTCGCGGCGCTGGCCACCTGGGTGCTGCTGCGCACCAGGTACGGCAACTGGATCTTCGCGGTCGGCGGCAGCAAGGAGAGCGCCCGGGCCGTCGGCGTCCCGGTGACCTTCACCAAGATCTCCCTGTTCATGCTGGTCGGCCTCGGCGCCTGGTTCGTCGGCATGCACCAGCTGTTCTCCTTCAACACCGTGCAGTCCGGCGAGGGCGTCGGCCAGGAGCTGATCTACATCGCCGCGGCCGTCATCGGCGGCTGCCTGCTGACCGGCGGCTACGGCTCCGCGATCGGCCCCGTCTTCGGCGCGTTCATGTTCGGCATGGTGAACCAGGGCATCGTCTACGCCGGCTGGAACCCCGACTGGTTCAAGGCGTTCCTCGGCGTGATGCTGCTCGGGGCCGTGCTCGTCAATCTGTGGGTCCGCCGCACGGCGACCCGGAGGTGATCGGAAATGACCAGCAACACCACCGGCACCCATGGAGCCGTCCTCAAGGACACCGGACCCGACGGGGACCGCCCGGTCGTCGAACTGCGCGGCGCCGGCAAGTCCTACGGCAACATCCGCGCCCTGCACGGCGTCGACCTGGCCGTCCACCCCGGCCGGGTGAGCTGTGTGCTCGGCGACAACGGCGCCGGCAAGTCCACCCTCATCAAGATCATCTCCGGGCTGCACCAGCACACCGAGGGCCAGTTCCTCGTGGACGGCGAACCGGTCCGCTTCGCCACCCCGCGCGAGGCCCTCGACCGCGGCATCGCCACCGTCTACCAGGACCTCGCCACCGTCCCGCTGATGCCGGTGTGGCGTAACTTCTTCCTCGGCTCCGAGCTGACCAAGGGACCCTGGCCGGTCCGCCGCCTCGACATCGCCGGCATGAAGAAGACCGCCGACGAGGAACTGCGCAACATGGGCATCGTCCTGGACGACCTGGAGCAGCCCATCGGCGCCCTCTCCGGCGGCCAGCGCCAGTGCGTCGCCATCGCCCGCGCCGTGCACTTCGGCGCCCGCGTCCTCATCCTGGACGAGCCCACCGCCGCCCTCGGCGTCAAGCAGTCCGGCGTGGTGCTGAAGTACATCGCCGCCGCCCGCGACCGCGGCCTCGGCGTCATCTTCATCACCCACAACCCCCACCACGCCTTCATGGTCGGCGACCACTTCACCGTGCTGCGCCTGGGCACCCTGGAACTGTCCGCCGCCCGCAGCGAGATCACCTTGGAGGAACTGACCAACCACATGGCCGGCGGCGCCGAACTCGCCGCCCTCAAGCACGAGCTGGCGCAGGTCGGCGGCGTCGACGTGGAGCGGCTTCCGGAGGACCGGGACCTCACCCGGGAACCGGTCGCCGAGCCCACCGCACCCGGCGGGCCCGCCGCGCCCGAACGGACCGAAGGGAAGTCCTGACATGCCCCCTGCCCTCGACCGCATCCGGGTCGGCTCCGCCCCCGACTCCTGGGGCGTCTGGTTTCCCGACGACCCGCTGCAGGTGCCCTGGGAACGCTTCCTGGACGAGGTCGCCGAGGCCGGATACTCCTGGATCGAACTGGGCCCCTACGGCTACCTCCCCACCGACCCCGCCCGGCTCACCGACGAGGTGGACCGGCGCGGCCTGAAGGTCTCCGCCGGCACCATCTTCTGCGGCCTGCACCGCGGACCCGCCGAGTGGGACGGCACCTGGGAACAGGTCGGCCGGGTCGCCGCGCTCACTCAGGCCATGGGCGCCCGGCACCTCGTCGTCATCCCCTCCTTCTGGCGGGACGACAAGACCGCCGAGATCCTGGAGCCCCGCGAGCTGACGAACGAGCAGTGGGCCCACCTGACCAAGGGCATGGAGCGGCTCGGCCACGAGGTCAAGGAGACCTACGGCCTGGACATCGTCGTCCACCCGCACGCCGACACCCACATCGACACCGAGGACCACGTCGAGCGCTTCCTCGACTCCACCGACTCCGAGCTGGTCAACCTCTGCCTGGACACCGGCCACTACGCCTACTGCGGCGGCGACAGCGTCAAGCTGATCGAGACCTACGGCGAGCGCATCGGCTACCTGCACCTCAAACAGGTCGACCCGGGGATCCTCGCCGACGTCACCGCGAACGGCGTGCCCTTCGGGCCGGCCGTGCAGCGCGGCGTGATGTGCGAACCGCCGGGCGGGGTGCCGGAGCTGGAACCGGTGCTGGCCGCCGCGCAGCGGCTCGGCGTGGAGCTGTTCGCGATCGTCGAGCAGGACATGTACCCCTGCGAGCCGGACAAGCCGCTGCCCATCGCCGTCCGCACCCGCAGGTTCCTGCGTTCCTGCGGCGCCTGACCCGGCCCGAGGCGGCCCGAGGCGGCCCGCCGAACCGGCCGTGCGCGGGCCCCGCGCACGGCCGGTTCGGCAGGCCGTTGTCGCTGGTGCGGCCCGGGTGACGGCTTCTCCCGCCGGCGTCACTCCCGTCCGCTCAGCCGCGCCGTGCCTCCGCCACCGTCACCGGGCGGTGCTCGCGCAGCGACAGCGTGCAGGCCTCGGCGATCCAGCCCGCCTCCAGCGCGTCCTCGACCGTGCAGGGCGAGGGTCGCGCGCCGGCGACGACCTCGGTGAACGCCGCGAGTTCGGCACGGTAGGCGGCGGTGAAGCGGTCCATGAAGAAGTCGTGCGGGGTGCCGGCCGGGAAGCCCACTCCGGGCTCGACCGACCGCAGCGGCAGCCGGTCGTCCAGACCGACGGCGATGGAGTCGGCGAAGCCGTGCAGCTCCATCCGGACGTCGTAGCCGCGTGCGTTGTGGCGGCTGTTGGAGACCACGGCGAGCGTGCCGTCGTCCAGGGTCAGGACCGCGCCGGTGGTGTCGGCGTCGCCCGCCTCCCGGATGTGGTCCGCGCCGCGATTGCCGCCGGCGGCGTACACCTCGGTCACCTCGCGGCCGGTCACCCAGCGGATGACGTCGAAGTCGTGCACCGCGCAGTCCCGGAAGATGCCGCCGGAAGCGGCGATGTAGGCGGCCGGCGGCGGCGCCGGGTCCAGCGTCGTCGACCGCACGGTGTGCAGCTTGCCGAGCTCGCCGCGGCGGACCGCGTCCCGGGCGGCGGCGAACCCCGCGTCGAAGCGGCGGTTGAAGCCGATCTGCACCGGTACGTCCCGGCCCGCGATCGCCTTGAGCACCTCGACGCCCTCCGCCATGGTGCGGGCGACGGGCTTCTCGCAGAAGACGGGGACACCGGCGTCCACGGCGGCGCGGATCAGCGCCGGGTGGGCGTCGGTCGCGGCGGCGACCACGACCCCGTCCACACCGGCGGACAGCACGGCCTCCGGCGAGTCCGCGACCTCGGCGCCGAACCGGTCGGCGGCGGCCTTGGCCGCGTCCGCGAACGGGTCGGCGACGACGAGCGAGTCGACGGCGTCGAGGCCGGAGAGGGTTTCGGCGTGAAAGGCGCCGATGCGGCCGAGGCCGAGAATTCCGATGCGCATGGGCTCCGTTGCTCCTTGTGTTTCCGGGTCGCTGTCCGGGGCGGCCGCTGTCCGTCACCGGGTCCGGCCCGCGCCCCGGGCGCCCTTCGGCTCGTCCTCGAACGCCGGACGGGCTGTGCGGGGGTGGAGGACGTCATCGCTCCCTGCGAGTCGGAGCAACCGGGTCACGGAACGGCACGGTCCTGCCATTCTTGTCAGTACAAACCCCTCGAACAATCAGCGGCGAGCCATCAAAAACCCCTCAAGGAGCCGTCCCATGGGCCACCCGTTCCCGATCCGGGAGATCGCGCGCCAGGCGGGTCTGAGCGAGGCCACCGTGGACCGGGTCCTCAACGGCCGGGGCGGGGTGCGGCCGAGCACGGCACAGGAGGTGCACCGCGCGATCGCCGACCTGGACCGGCAGCGCACCCAGGTACGGCTGGTCGGCCGGACGTTCATGGTGGACATCGTGATGCAGGCACCCGAGCGGTTCACCACCGCCGTACGAGCCGCTCTGGAGGCCGAACTGCCCTCCCTGCACCCGGCCGTCGTCCGCTCCCGTTTCCACTTCCGGCAGACCGGCCCCGTCGGGGAACTGGTGCGCACCCTGGACCGGATCGCCCGGCGCGGCTCCCAGGGCGTGATCCTCAAGGCCCCGGACGTCCCCGAGGCGACCGCCGCCGTGGGCCGGCTGACCGCCGCCGGCATACCGGTCGTGACGCTGGTGACCGACCTGCCGGCCAGTACCCGCCTCGCCTACGTCGGCATCGACAACCGGGCGGCGGGCGCCACGGCCGCGTATCTCACGGGCCAGTGGCTCGGCGACCGCCCAGGCAACGTGCTGACCAGCCTGAGCAGCGGGTTCTTCCGCAACGAGGAGGAGCGCGAGATGGGCTTCCGCGGTGTCATGCGGGCCCGCCACCCTCACCGGGCGCTCGTCGAGACGGCCGGGGGCCAGGGCCTGGACGCCACTCAGTACGACCTCGTCCGCGCCGCCCTGGAGCGCGACCCGGACATCCGGGCGGTCTACTCGATCGGCGGCGGCAACATCGCCACCCTCCGGGCCTTCGCCGACCTGGGCCGCACCTGCGCCGTCTTCGTCGCCCACGACCTGGACCAGGACAACACCCGGCTGCTGCGCGAGCACCGCCTGTCCGCCGTGCTCCACCACGATCTGCGCCGGGACGTGCGCGAGGCCTGCCACGCCGTGATGCGCGCGCACGGCGCCCTGCCGCCCGCGGGCCCCGCGCTGCCGTCCGCGATCCAGGTGGTCACGCCGTACAACATGCCGCCGCAGGCGCCGGGAGCCTGAGGGCCGGCCGGGGGATGCCGGCCGTCGCCGTCACGTCCCCGCGTCCACGTCCACCCAGGCACCGCTCCGTGCCGACCGCGCCATCGCGTCCAGCACCTCCGCGGTGTGCACGGCGTCGCGCAGCGTGGCCCCGTGCGGGGTGCCCTCGGCGACGGAGCGCAGGAAGCGGTAGGCCTCCACGACCTTCAGGTCGTCGTAGCCCATGGCGTTGGCGGCACCTGGCTGGAAGGCGGCGAACTCCCCGTGCCCCGGGCCCACGTACACCGTGCTCACCGGCTGGTCCTGGTACGTCGTACCGCGGCTGACGCCCAGCTCGTTCATGCGCCGGAAGTCCCAGAACACCGCGCCCCGGGTGCCGTGCACCTCGAAGCCGTACGCGTTCTGCTCGCCCACCGACACCCGGCTGGCCTCCAGGACGCCGCGCGCCCCGGAGGCGAAGCGGAGCAGGCAGCCGACGTAGTCCTCGTTCTCCACGGGGCCCAGCTCGCCGCCGGTCGCCCGGGCGTGGCCGGCGGTGGCCGCGGCCGGCCGGGCCCGCCGCGGCAGGAAGATCGCGGTGTCCGCGGTCAGCGAGGCGATGTCGCCCAGCAGGAACCGGGCCAGGTCCGTGCCGTGGGACGCCAGGTCGCCGAGGACCCCGCTGCCGCCGCGCTCCCGCTCGTACCGCCAGGTCAGGGCCGACTCCGGGTGCGCCGCGTAGTCGCTGAACAGGCGGATGCGGACGTGTGTGACCGTGCCGATGTCGCCGGTGGCGATCAGGTCGCGGGCCGCCTCCACGGCGGGCGCGTTGCGGTAGTTGAAGCCGACCGTGCCCTGGACGCCCGCCCGGGCGACCGCGTCGGCCACCGCACGGGCGTCCTCGGCGGTCAGGCCCACCGGCTTCTCGATCCACAGGTGCTTGCCGGCCTCGGCCATGGCGACGCCGATCTCGCGGTGCAGGAAGTTCGGGGCGGTGATGCTGACCGCCCGGACCCGTGGGTCGGCGGCCACCTCGCGCCAGTCGCGGGTGGTCGAGGCGAACCCGAACTGCGCGGCGGCCTCCTCGGCCCGGCCCGGCACCTCCTCGGCGACCGTCACCAGCTCCGGGCGCAGCGGCAGCAGCGGATAGTGGTGCCGGACCCGGGCGTACGCCTGGGTGTGCACCCGGCCCATCCAGCCGAACCCGACGACGGCGACACCGAGCACATCCACCATGAGAGCCCCTTTGGACCGGTCCAGGCACTGCCACTGTCCAGCCCACCTTCTGTGCGCGCCACCAAGGGTGTCAAGCCTTTGACAGGGGAGCGGTCTTCATGGAACGGTCCAAAGCATGAAGCAGCCGACCATCCGCGACGTGGCCGAGCGCGCCGGAGTCTCCAAGTCCCTCGTGTCACTGGTGCTGCGCGGTTCCGCACAGGTGCGCCCCGAGAAGCGGGAGGCCGTGCTGCGTGCCGCGCGGGAACTCGGCTACCGGCCGAACGCGGCGGCCCGCAGCCTCGGCGAGCGACGCACCCTCCCCCACTCCCGGCTCCGCCCGGGCGGGGGAACCCCCGTGGTCGGCGTGCTGCTGAACGACCTGCGCAACCCGTGGTTCGTCGACCTGCTCGACAACCTGAACTCCCTGCTGCACGCGGCCGGCCTCTCCATGCTGCTGGCCGACGCCCGCCTCCACCACCGCACCGGCCAGGACCCCGCCGGTCCGCTCGGCGACCTCGGCGTCGACGGTCTGGTGGTGGTCGGCACCCTGCCCGACCCGGTCGCCCTCGGGGCGGTCGCCGCCCGGATGCCGGTCGTCGTCGCGGGCGCGCGCGAGCCGGTGCCGCCCGGGGTGGACGTGGTCGCCGGTGACGACGAACGGGGAGCGCGGCTGGTCACCGAGCACCTCATCGGGCTCGGCCACCGCCGTGTCGCGCACCTCGCCGGGTACGGGGCGGTCGGCGAACTGCGCCGCCGCAGCTTCGAGGCGGCCATGCGCGCCCACGGCCTCGCCGACCGGGCGGTCGTGGAGCCCACCGACATGACCGAGGAGGGCGGCTACCGCGCCGCCGTCCGGCTGCTCAGCCGCCCCGAGCGGCCCACCGCCGTCTTCGCCGTCAACGACATCGCCGGCGTCGGCGCCCTGTCGGCGGCCGGGCAGCTGGGCCTGCGGGTGCCGCGGGACCTGTCCGTGGCCGGCTACGACAACACCGGCATCTCCCGGCTGCGTCACCTGTGGCTCACCACCGTCGACACCGGCGGGCACGAGGTCGGCCGCCGCGCCGCCCGCTGCCTGCTGGACCGCCTCGAGCGGCCCGGGGGAGAGGGCGGCGTCCATCTGGCGCCGCCCGCACTGGAGATCCGGGGCACCACGGCCCCGCCCTCCTTCGAGGACTGACGGCACAGGCCGCTAAAGACTGATGGCGTAGGCCTTCCGCAGCGTCTCGTGCACGGTCCACGTCGTGCGGTCGCCCTCGCGCAGCACGGCCAGGTCACCCGGCCCGACCGTCAGCGTCGGCCCGCCCGCCACCTCGATGGTGGCCGACCCGCTGATCACCACGAACAGCTCGTCCGCCTCGGTGTCGGTGACGACGCCGGGGGTGATCTGCCAGACGCCGCGCAGCTGACGGCCGTCCGGCGACTCCCAGACCACCTTGCCGGTCACCTCCGGCGTACCGGAGACGATCTGCTCCGGGTCGAGGGGCTCGGGTTCGAGCTCGACGTCGGGGATGTGAAGAACGAAGCTGTGGTCCATGCGGCGACCCTAGCCAGCGCGGACCCGCCGGGACGGGCGACAGGTTGTGCCGTTTCGGGGGCGGGACGCGGACACTTCGTCGCGCGCGCCGGGACGCAGGGGCAGGGGCAAGGGCAGGGGCAGGGGCAGGGGCAGGGGCAGGGGCAGGGTGAACAGCATTGATGTGCCGCATGGCCCCGCAGCCACCCCGGGCTGTGCACGCCACCGCCCCACGCCGCGTCGCTCCGTGGCTGGTAGGGTTGACCGGCGCGTTCACCGGGATGTCCTGGAGGCGCAGCGGGACGTGGCGCAGCTTGGTAGCGCACTTGACTGGGGGTCAAGGGGTCGCAGGTTCAAATCCTGTCGTCCCGACTCGTGGAGCGCGGGTCAGAGGCCGTAGCGGAACATCCGGTACGGCCTCTCGGGCTCAGTCGGCACCGCCGTTCACCCTCGCAGGTCCCGCGCCGGACGGCGCT
The DNA here is from genome assembly GCF_047946815.1 of Streptomyces hamibioticus. Taxonomy (NCBI): domain Bacteria; kingdom Bacillati; phylum Actinomycetota; class Actinomycetes; order Kitasatosporales; family Streptomycetaceae; genus Streptomyces; species Streptomyces hamibioticus. The sequence goes on along the minus strand of NZ_JBKKQY010000001.1, from coordinate 987,750 downwards.
GGCCGAGCGGCCGGACCCGGCGTCCGCCGACCCCCGTGCGGCGGACGCCGGTGGCGCCGGGAGCGTCGCCCTCCCCCGAAGGCGGCGCTCCCGGCCCTTTCCCCCGGCGCCGGACTGCGGCCTGTCACGTCCCGGTGCGCCGCGGCCGTGCCGTCACCAGCACATGACCGCGGTCTCGCCCGCACCCCACGCGGAGTACAGACGCACCCGGACGACGTAGCGGCGGCCCTTGACGAGGCGGGCCGTGATCCTCGCGTTCCCGGGCGTACCGCCGTCGTCCTGCCCGGCGAGGTAGCGCGGCAGGCCGTCGCGCTCCTCGAAGACCACCACGACGGCGTCGCTGTCGCCGAAGGTTCCCACGGTGTACGCGCGGGTCTGCGGCGGTTCGATCGAGAGGTCGGCCTGCTCGCCCGGCCCGAGACCGAGCGGCACCGAACGGAACGGCACCAGCGCGGGCGGCCGGCCGAGGTCTCCCCGGCCGAGCCGGTCCGGGACCGGAGGAGGGCCGGCCGGCGGGTACCAGCGCAGCGCGAACTCCTTGTCGGATGCGGACAGCGTGCCGGGCGGGTGCAGGCCCGCGCGGTACTGCTCCGGTTCCAGGACCAGCCCCGGCGGCACGGCGAACGTCATGACCGACTGCGGGTCCCAGAGATCACCGTTGACCTCGTGGACATCGAGCCTGCGCAGGATGTTGTGGTACGTCCGCTCCCGGCTCCAGTGGTTCGGCGGCCCCGCCAGCTCGGCGTAGACGGCCTCCTCGTCCCAGTGGAGCCCGGCGAACGGGCTCTGGTGCTCGTGGACCATCCCGAGCGCGTGGCCGATCTGGTGCAGCGCCGTGCCGCGCTCGCCGGGCGCGGTGAGGTCCCAGCCGAAGTTCATGGTGCGTTCGTGCAGGCCGACCCGGAGCGCGTCCCGGCCCACGGCCGACCAGGAGCCGTCGCCCTGCTGGAACCCGATGCGCAGCTCGGCCTCCGCACGGTCGCCGACCTCACTGAAGGTGAGCCCGAGGCCGAGGTCCTGCCACTGGTGGAAGCACGCGCGCACCACGTCCCGCTGCTCCGCCGGCCCGGCCCACGGAACCCGGCGGGTCCGGCCGGTCCCGGGCACGGTGATGACCGAGGCGTCACCGGCGCCGTCGTCGTCGTAGAACGCGTAGTGCAGCACGGTGCCGTTGACCCACATCCGCCGTCCGCCGGTGAGCGCGGCGAGCCGCTCGGCGGCCAGTCCCGGCGCGAACGCGGGGGCCGCCTGCGGCGCGAGCGAGCAGTAGCGGGCGGTCATGGGGCCCAGACTGCCGCCCGCCCGGCCGCGGAAGCGTGAGTCGAGGGCTGCTCAAGTCGCCCTGTATCAAAGGTGAGTAGGCGGGCTCTTGTTGGTGTGACCACTTTCGACGTGCGGGAATCCGACCGGGACGCGACCACGCCGCGGCCGCCCTGGCCGTTCACGGGACGTGAGGAGGAACTGGAGCTGGTGCGCCGGTCCGTGGCCGCCGGGCGGCCCGGCCTCGCGGTCACCGGGCCGGCGGGCCGCGGCAAGACCCGGCTCGTCACCGAGGCCGTCCGCGGCACCGACTGCGCCCTGGTCACCGGAACGCCCGGCACCGGGGACATGCCCTTCGCCGCCTTCGCCCACCTGCTGCCCGAGTCGGTCACCCTGCACCGCGCGGTCCGGCTGCTGTCCGGGCTGCGGCTGCTGCTGGTCGACGACGCGCATCTGCTCGACGACGCCTCCGCCGCGCTGGTCCACCAGCTCGCGGCGCACGGACGCGCCCGGCTGCTGGTCGTCGCGACCGACGGCGAACCCGCGCCCCGCGCGGTCTCCCGCCTGTGGGCCGGCGAACTGCTGCCGCGCCTCGCCCTGGAGCCGCTGTCCCGCGACGAGACAGCGGAGCTGCTCACCGCGCGGGCCGGCGGCCGCCCGGACCCGCTCACCGCCGACCGGCTGCACCGCCTGTGCCAGGGTGACCTGCGGCTGCTGCGCGACCTGGTGGAGGCGGCCGACCCGGTTCCGGGTGTCTCCCCGTGGGCGTGGCGGGGACCGGTGCCCGTGACCGCGGCCGTACGGGAACGCACCGCTCACCTCCTGGACCGCGCCCGCCCCGAGGAGCGCGAGACGCTGGAGCTCCTCGCCTTCACCGAGCCCCTCGCGCTGCACCCGGAGGACGCCGACGCACGCACCCTGAAGGAACTGGAGGCGCTGGAGGCCGAGGGCCTGGTCCACGTCGACGACGACGGCGCCGCCCGCCTCGCCCACCCCCTGTACGGCCCCGTCCTGCGGTCCCTGGCCGGCCGGCTGCGCGCCCGGCGCCTGTCCCGGGCCGTTTCCGGTCGGTGCGGTCCCGCGCTGACCGCGGAGCGGGCCGCCCTGCTCCGGTGCGTCGAGCGGGCCGACGTACGCCGGATCAGGGGGCCGGTGGGGGAGTGGCTGGTGGGCGAGGGAGCATCCGTACCGGCCGGGTACGCGGCCGTACGCGCCCGTTGCGCCCGCCTGCGGGGCGAGCTGCGCCTGGCCGCGGCCTGGGCCCGGGAGGGCCTGCGCGCCGCCCCCGGTGACCGCGCCTGCCGGACCGAACTCGCCCTCGCCGCGGCCCAGTCGGGCGAACCGCCGGCCGCCGGGGAGGACGTCGAGGGCGCGGCCGTGGCCTGGGCCGCCGCCGCACGCGGTGACCTCGACGGGGCCCTGGCCGCCGTCACCGACGACGACGCCTACGACACCGTGCGGCTGGGCGCCCCGGGCCGGGCCGCCGGGCGGCTGACCGGCGTCTTCGCCGCGCACGCCGAGGCGCTCGCCCACGGTGACGGGCCGGGCCTCGACCGGGCGGCCGAGGAGCTGCGGCGGCGCGGCCTCCTGCTGTTCGCGGCCGAGGCCCACGCCCAGGCCGTCCACGTCCACCGCGACCCGCGCGCCGCCCGCACCTCCCGCACCCGTGCCGTGGCCCTGGCCCGGCGCTGCCAGGGCGCCCGGACCCCGGCGCTGTCCGGCCTGGCGCTCGGCGAACTCACCGCTCGTCAGCGGCAGATCGTCACACTCGCCGCCGGCGGCCTGAGCAACCGGCAGATCGCGGAGCGGCTCACCCTGTCCGTCCGCACCGTCGGCAACCACCTGTACGGCGCCTACGCCCGTCTCGGCGCCGGCGACCGCGCCGCCCTGTCCTGGCTGGTGGAGCCAGCTTCGGCGCGGCCCGCCTGACGCGGCCCACGATCAGGGTCAGGCCGCCCCGAACGCGGTGAACGCCCACCCGGTGGCCTGGTGCACCGCGTCGTCCGGCAACGCGGCCCGCGCGTCGCGCAGTGCCTCCGCCAGCGACAGCCCCGCCTCCAGCCCCTTGTGCAGCGCGAGCATCAGCGGCACCACCGCGGCGTCGTTGACCGGCGCGCTGCACGCCACCACGCCGGCCGTGCCCAGCGGCAGCAGCGCGGTCACCAGACCGAGCAGCTCGTCCGCGCCCACCGTCGCGAACCGGGCGGTGTCGCAGCAGGACAGGATGATGCGGTACGGACTGCGGTCCAGCCGTTCGAAGTCGTGCACGATGAGCGGCCCGTCACCCATCCGCAGCGCCGAGAACAGCGGACTGTCCGCCCGGAAGGTGCCGTGCGCGGCGATGTGCGCCAACGCGGCCCCGTCCAGCTCCCGCAGCACCCGCGGCACCCGTGCCCGGTCGTCCTCCAGGACGACCGGCGCCCCGGCGACCGGCACGGCCGCGCTCCCGCTCCCGCCGTCCGGCCGCCCGGTCGGGTGGGCGTCCCGGAGGCCGGGCGGCGGCCGCCGTACCCCGGCGCCTTCCACTCCGGCCGGCTCCGGGGCCCGCCCGGCCGCCGGCGACGGGTCGGCTCCGGTGCGCTCCGCTCCGGTCGGCGTCCCGCGCCGGGCGGCCGCCGATGGTGGCCGCGGTGCGGTGTGTCCCGATTCGGTGTGTCCCGATTCGGTGTGTCCCGGTTCGGTGTGTTCGGGATCGGATTCGGGTTCGGTCGGGCCCCGGCGGCCGTTCGCGGTGGACGGGGGCCGCGCCACCGCGGCCCTCGGTCCCGTCCGGCACGCGTAGCCGGCGGCGCCCGCCGTGTCCCGCGGCCGCGCACCCGGCGACGCCGCCCGGCCCCCGTACCGGAGGGCGAGTTCCGGCACCTCCGCCCCACCGCTGGCCAGCCCCGGGCCGCGCACCAGCACGTGCCGGCCGCCGGGCGGCGGCTCGGTCTCGCGTGCGCGCAGCCAGCTGCTCGCCGACGGCGACACGCTCAGCACCCGTTCCCGCAGCGCCGGCAGCAGCGCCCACGGCACGCGGTGCAGCCGCCCCGGCGGTACGACGACGACCGCGCCCGAGCCGAGATGCGCCGCCGCCGGGCCGAGCAGCAACTCCTGGAGGCGGCGACCCGCGGCCTCCACCAGCGGCAACCGGGCCTCCGCCCCCGGATGGGCCAGCCGCCGCAGCCCGGCCTGCACATGCTCGGCCTCCCGCTCCGCCTCCGCCAGCCGCCCCGCCTCGAACCGGCGCACCCGCCCCTGCCCGCACAGCAGCACATGCACGCGTCCGTCCAGCACGACCAGCTCCACCAGCCGCACCTCGTCCCCGAGGGCCGCCAGCAGCCGGCCGACGTCGAACCGGTCCCCCTCGCCCGGTGCCTCGCCCCGTATGTGCAGGGTCCTGGAGCGGATCTCCCGCTCCAGGCGCCGCTGCTCGCGCTCCAGCGCCGCGACCGGACGGCCGTCCCTGCGCGCCTGTTCCGCGCGGGCGGCGATCTCCCGGAACGCCGTCATGCCGCTGAACAGCGCCGGGTCGGCCGGCGGCCGGGTCGGCGGCGCGGACAGCACCGTCGCCCGCCACCGCTCGCTCCACACCAGCAGCCGCCGGGGCCCGCCCGAGGCGAGGCTCGCCCGCTGCGCCATGGCCGCCAGCTCCGCGCCCTGTTCCGTGGCCCGGGCCCGCAGCTCCGAGGCGCCCAGCGTCATCCGGTGGTCGTCCAGCACGTCCAGACCGCGCCGGCACGCCTCCAGCACCCCGCGCGTCGACCCGGCCGCCCGCGCCCGCAGCGCCTGCGCCGCCCAGCCCGTCACCCGGGCCAGCGGCGGCCCGCTGTGCCGGCTGCGCGCGGCCCGGGCCAGATGCCGCTCGGCGTCCGCCGTCCAGCCCAGGTCCAGCGCGATCCGGCCCGCGAGCAGCGACGCCTCCGGCGCGGCCGGCGCACCGAACGACGCCAGCCGCTCGGCCACCGCCGCGGCGTCCGCGACCAGCCGCCCCGAGCCCCGCCCGGCCGCCACCCGCGCCTCGATCAGCACCAGCCGGGCGTGCGTCTCGTACCAGGTGCGCCGCTGCCCCGCGAACAGCCGCACGGCCACCGCCGCGCGGGCGACGGCGGTCTGCGCGTCCCCGGCCAGCCGGGCCGCCCGCGCGGCCACCAGCAGCAGTTCGGCGCGGCGCGTGGACTGCCCGCCGATGCCGTCCAGCGCGGCGAGCGCCGCGTCCGCCTCGGCCAGCGCCTCCGGGGCGAGCCCCGCCGCCATCAGCACCTCGCAGCGCCGGATGTTCAGCACGAACGTCGGTGTGCCCAGCTTCGCGTAGCGTTCCTCGGCCTCGTCGAGCAGCCGCAGCGCCACCGGCACGTCGCCCGAGCGGAACGCGGCCAGCCCCGGCTCTCCACCGCGTCCGCCTTGTCGTGCTCCTGGCCCGTGGTGTCCCACAGCGCCTCCGCCGCCGTGAAGTCGGCGTCCGCCCGGTCCACCGCGCCCAGCGCCAGATGCACCGTCGCCCGCAGCGTCAGCGCCCGCGCCGTCCAGATCACGTCGTCCACCTGGCGCAGTACCGCGATGGCCCGCCGTACGTCCTCCAGCGCCTCGGCGTGCCGCCCCAGCACCCACCACACGTAGGCCCGCCGGTAGAGCACCCGCGCCCGGGTGTGCCCCGTGCCCCGGGCCACGCCCCGTTCGAACGCGGCCAGCCCCTGCCGGGTGCGGCCGGTGTGCACCAGCGCCACCCCGAGCGTGGCCAGCACGTCGGCCTCGCGTTCGGCCGAGTCCGCGCGGGCCGCCAGGCCGCGGGCCCGGCGCAGATGGGACAGCGCCAGCCGGGTGTCGCCGAAGTCCCGCTGCCAGATGCCGATCACCTGATGGGCCACGGAGGCGTCCAGCGGCCCGGGAGCGGCGGCGAGCACCTCCTCCGCCCGCGCCAGGGCCTCGTTGGGCGCGGCGAACACCATCGGCAGCAGGTCGAGCACCGAGTCGCTTCCCGCGGTCACCCCACGGATGGTAGTGCTCCGGAACCGTGTCCCACAGGTTGGTGTCTGTATCAATCAGCCATCCCCGGGCTCTGATTGACGACCGCCGCCGCGACCGCCGTCGCCTCAGTGGGAGGACACGTCCATGGCACCACACCGCTTCCGCGAGCAGTTCGACCAGATCCAGCGCTCGATGCCGGGCGTCCCCCTGGCGATGGGCCCGGACGACTCCGCCGAGTTCCTCTACGAGAAGGGCGTCGTCCTCGCCCGCGACGGCGAGGAGGCGCGCATCGTCGAGGACACCGTGCGCGAGCACTTCACGACGTTCGCCGGACTGAGCGGGGACCAGGTGCGCCGGGCGAGCCCCGAGACCAACCGCACCGGCATCACCCGCATCCGGGTCGCCGACCCCGGCGAGGGCGACGGCAGCGGCGACCCGGCCGTCGCCGTCGCCCTGCGCTCGCTGCGGGCCCCCGAGGGCCGGGCGGGCCGCCGGCTGATCAGCCGCAACCACGTGGTGTCCATCGCCGTCAACGCCTGCCCCGGCGACGAACCGGTGCCCGTCCCGCGCACCGAGCCGCCCAACCCGGCGCCCGACACCACGCCGTACACGGCCGACACCGCCGTCGGCGTCCTCGTCATCGACACCGGCCTCATGCACGACTACCGGTCCTGTCCGCTGCTGGCCCACACCGACGGCGACGCCCAGATCCAGGAATGCGACGACGACGGGACACTCCAGCAGTACGTCGGTCACGGTACCTTCATCGCCGGGCTCCTGGCGGCCGTCGCGCCCAACACCGACATCACCGTGCGCAACACCCTCAACGATGCCGGGGCGATCCTGGAGGACGAGTTCGGCGAGAAACTCTTCGAGGCCGTCGACCGCGACGGCTGGCCGGACGTCATCAGCCTCTCCGCCGGCACCTCCAACGGCCGTACCGACGGCCTGCTCGGCGTGCACGCCTTCATGGAGGAACTGCGCGAGCAGGGCACCCTGCTCGTCGCCGCCGCCGGGAACAACGCCAGCGCCACCCCCTTCTGGCCCGCCGCCTACGCCGACCTGCCCGGCTGGCGGAACGCCGTGCTGTCGGTCGGCGCGCTGCGCACCGACGGCGAGTTCGGCGCCTGCTTCACCAACCACGGCGGCTGGGTCAAGGTCTACGCCCCCGGCGAGCGGCTCACCAGCGCCCTCACCGGCTTCGGCACCCCCGTCCCGTACGTCTACCAGCACTCCACCTACGACGCCTGCCGGTACGGCTTCGGCTACTCCTGCACCTGCCAGTACCCCCGCCACACGGGCCTCCTCAGCGACCCGGGCGAGCCGCCCGCCAAGCCGGACCAGGTGATGTTCGAGGGGAACGCCCGGTGGAGCGGCACCTCGTTCGCCACGCCCGTGGTCGCGGGCATGATCGCCGCCCATATGACGGCGCACAAGGAGACCGACCCGCGCACCGCCCGCACACAGCTCCTCGCGGCCGGCACGGAGTACGCGGAAGTGCGCGGCGCGCACGTGCCGGCGCTGCTGCCGCCCACCTGGCGCCCGGGCCCGGCCGACCCGCCGGCCGCCGGGACATGAGCCGCGGCACGCAGGGCGGAACGGCCCCCTCCACGGCGTACGATGACGTGTCGTACACGAGGGGTGGGACCGTGGAACGTGACGCTGTCGGGGCGCTCGTCCAGTCCGCCGCCGACGGTGACGCGGCGGCGTGGAAGGCACTGGTGGAGGGGCTCGGCCCGCTGGTCTGGTCCGTGGTGCGCGCGCACAGGCTGTCGGACGCCGACGCGCACGAGGTGTACCAGACCGCCTGGTTCCGGTTCGCCCAGCACCTGGGGCGGCTCCGCGAACCGGACAAGGCCGGGTCCTGGCTGGCCAGCACCGCGCGGCACGAGTCGCTGAAGGTGCTCCGGGCGGCGCGGCGCTGGACGCCGACGGACGACCCGCAACTGCTGGACCGGGTCAGCGAGGACCGTACGCCCGAGGAGTCGGTGCTCGATTCCGAGGAGGCCGCCGCCGAGAGCGAGCGGATCCGGCGGCTGTGGCAGGAGTTCGAGGAACTGGGCGAGCGGTGCAGGCAGTTGCTGCGCGTGCTGATGGCCTCGCCGCCGCCCAGCTATCAGGAGGTGTCGGCGGCGCTGGGCATCGCCGTGGGCAGCATCGGGCCGACGCGCCAGCGCTGTCTGCGCCGCCTGCGCGACCGGCTGGAAGCACGGGGGAAGAGATGAGTGACCTGAGCGATGCGCACGGCGACGACGGCGACGGCGTGTTCGGCGACGGCGTGTTCGACGACGGGTTCCCCGACAGGGAGTTCTCCGACGGGGAGTTCGGCGACGGGATGCTGGAGGAGCAGTTGCGGCAGGCCGCCGCCGTCCTCGACCCGGTGCCGGCCGAGCTGAGCCGGATCGCCGTCGACGCCTACGCCCTGCACGACCTGGACGCCCGGCTCGCCGAGCTGACGTTCGACTCGCTGGTGGACGGCATCCCGGTGCGGGGCGAGGAGGACCCGCCGCGGATGCTGACGTTCAGCGCGGGCGAGGTGACGATCGACGTCGAGGTGACCGCCGAGGGCCTGATCGGGCAGCTGCTGCCGCCGGGCCCGGCCCGGATCGAGGTGCTGAGCGGACCGCAGGCCGCCCGGACGCTGACGGCCGACGACCTGGGCCGGTTCACCGGCGAGGCGCCGCCGGCCGGCCCGTTCGCGCTACGGCTGGCGGCCGGCGGCGAGGTGCTCGTCACCGAGTGGCTGCGCGCCTGACCGCGCGTCGGCCTGCCCGGCCTACCAGGCGCAGGGCAGGGTCCGCGGTCCGCGGATCATGGTCTTGCGGCGCCACTCCACCTGGTCGGGCGGGACCGCCAGCCGCAGTTTCGGCAGCCAGCCCAGCAGCGTGTCGACGAGGAGTTCGGTCTGCATCCGGGCGAGCACGGCGCCGGTGCAGTAGTGCGGCCCGTTGCCGAAGGCCAGGTGCGGGCCGGCGTCCCGGTCGAGGTCGATGCGGTCCGGGTCGGGGAAGACGTCCGGGTCACGGTTGGCGGCCAGGTAGGAGACGTACACGGGGTCGCCGGCGACGATGTGGTGGCCGTGCAGGTCGACGTCCTCCAGGGCGATGCGGGCCAGGCCCACGGAGGAGCGGTGCGGGATCCAGCGCAGCAGTTCGTCCAGGGCGGCGCCCCGCTCCTCGGGCCGCTCGCGCATCCGCCGCATCAGCTCGGGCCGGGTGAGCAGCAGGTACAGCATCTGCCCGCAGTTGTGGGTGACGGCCTCGCCGCCGATCTGCAGCGGCCCGGCGAGCCCGACCGCCTCCTCCTCCGCGACCTCCCCCCGGGCCACGGCGGCGCCGAGCAGGGAGTACACGTCGTTGCCGGGGCTGTCGGCGCGGGCCCGGACGGTGTCCGTGATCCAGCCGTACAGGCCGTTCTTTGCCCGCTCGGCGGCCTCCACCCCGGTGGTGGAGATGATCTCCCGCGTCCATGCGTGCACCCGCTCCCGGTCGGCGGCCGGCACGCCCATGACCTCGCTGACGACGGTGATCGGGAACGGCTCCAGTACCCGCTCGACGAGGTCGGCCGGCGGCCCGTCCCGGACGACGCCGTCCACCAGGCCGTCGAGGATCTCCTGCGCCCGGGGCCGCAGCCGCTTCATCGCGCTCACGGTGAACGCCCCGGCGACCGCCCGGCGCAGCCGGTTGTGGTCGGGCTGGTCGGCGAAGGCGAGCGAGCCGGGCCGCGGCTTGAAGTGCGGTGCCATCCGGGTCACCTGACGCCTCGTCACCTCCGCCCGCCCGAACCGCGGATCGTTGGTGATCAGCTTCACGTCCTCGTACCGGGTGGCCAGCCACGCCCACCCCTCGCCGTGCGGCAGCCGGATGCGGGTCAGCGGCCCCTCGCGCATCAGCTCGGCGAGGTGCGGGTCGAACATCGTCCCGGCCAGGTCGACGGCGGGCCAGTCCCGCACCGGGGGAGGGGGCTGTCCGGTGAGCGTGGTGGTCTCCTGAGTCATGCCCCCACCCTCGCCGCCGCCCCGGCCCCCTGTCGCGCCGGAGTGCTCCAGGCGGTGGTCCGCCGGCGGTCAGCCGCCGGCGGCGTCGACCAGCGCCGCCAGCGACCCGGCGAGGCGGGACAGCCCCGGCCCGGCCGGACCGCCCGGCTCGCTCATGTAGGTGTCCCGGCGGATCTCCACCATCAGCGCGCTCACCTCGGCCCGCTTCCGGTAGAAGTCCAGCGGTACGTAGGTGCCGGCGAACGGGCTGTCCAGCCCGGTCTCCCCACAGGGCGCGAACGCCTCCCGGGCGGCGGCGAGCAGCGCGGGCGGCGTGTGGAACGCGTCCGTGCCCAGGCAGACGGGCGGGCGCGGGCCTGTGCCGTGCAGCTCGTAGGGCAGCCGCTCGGTGGGGTAGGAGTGCACGTCGATGATCACCGCCCGCCCGGTGGCGGCGAGCCGGTCCGCCACGGCCCGGGTCATCGCCGCCGCGTAGGGGCGGAAGTACCGCTCGATCAGCGGCTCGGGATCGACGTCGGCGGGCCGCAGGACGTCCCGGTGGGTGGTCCGCGTGTACACCGCGCCCATGCCGACGGCCGTCATCTCCTCCCGCTCGTCCGGAAACCGCTCCGGGTCGACCACCAGGCGCGACAACCGGTTGACGAACCGCCACGGCGTCACCTCGGCCGACCGGGCCGCCGCCTCGGCGATCTCGGCGGTGTGCGCGTCGACGATGTGGTCCAGTTCCCGCTCCAGCGCCGCGTCGTCCAGCACGATGCCGGAGCGGACGTCCGGCGGTATCGCCCGGGCGGAGTGCGGCACGTGGAGGATCACGGGGGAGGCGTCGGAGCCGGGCAACAGCTCGAAGGCCGGCGGGGCGTCGGTCATGGACTGCTCCAGGGACGTGGACGGCAACGGACAGCCGGGCACCCCGCCTCCGTGGGACGGAGACGGGGTGCCCGGGGGATGCGCGCGGGTCAGCCCAGCGAGGCCAGGGCCTCGTTCCAGGTGGCCGAGGGGCGCATGACCTCGGCGGCCTTGGCCGGGTCGGGCTGGTAGTAGCCGCCGATCTCGGCCGGCTTGCCCTGGACGGCGTTCAGCTCGTCGACGATCTTCTGCTCGTTGGCGGCGAGCGTCTCGGCGAGCGGGGCGAAGGCCTTGGCCAGCTCCGCGTCGTCGGTCTGCCTGGCCAGCTCCTGCGCCCAGTACAGGGACAGGTAGAAGTGGCTGCCGCGGTTGTCGATGCCGCCGATGCGCCGGGTCGGGGACTTGTCCTCGTTGAGGAAGGTCGCCGTGGCGCGGTCGAGGGCGTCGGCCAGGACCTTGGCCCGGGCGTTGCCGGTGACCTCGGCGTACTGCTCCAGGGACGGCACCAGGGCGAAGAACTCGCCCAGGGAGTCCCAGCGCAGGTAGTTCTCCTTGACCAGCTGCTGCACGTGCTTGGGCGCGGAGCCGCCGGCGCCGGTCTCGAACAGGCCGCCGCCCGCCATCAGCGGGACGACCGACAGCATCTTGGCGCTGGTGCCCAGCTCCAGGATCGGGAACAGGTCGGTCAGGTAGTCGCGCAGCACGTTGCCGGTGACGGAGATGGTGTTCTCGCCGCGGCGGATGCGCTCCACCGACAGCTTCGTCGCCTCCACCGGGTTCAGGATCCGGATGTCCAGGCCCTCGGTGTCGTGCTCCGGCAGGTACTGCTCGACCTTGGCGATCAGGTTCGCGTCGTGCGCACGGGTCTCGTCCAGCCAGAAGACGGCCGGGTCGCCGGTGGCGCGGGCGCGGGTGACCGCCAGCTTCACCCAGTCCCTGATCGGCGCGTCCTTGGTCTGGCAGGCGCGGAAGATGTCACCGGCGGACACGGCCTGCTCGATGAGGGCGTTGCCGGCCTGGTCGACCAGGCGGACGGTGCCGGTGACCGGGATCTCGAAGGTCTTGTCGTGGCTGCCGTACTCCTCGGCCTTCTGCGCCATCAGACCGACGTTCGGCACCGAGCCCATCGTCGACGGGTCGTAGGCGCCGTTGGCGCGGCAGTCCTCGATGACGGCCTGGTACACACCGGCGTAGGAGGAGTCCGGGATGACCGCGAGGGCGTCGTGCTCCTGGCCGTCCGGGCCCCACATGTGACCGGAGGTGCGGATCATGGCCGGCATCGAGGCGTCGATGATGACGTCGGAGGGCACGTGCAGGTTGCTGATGCCCTTGTCGGAGTCGACCATGGCCAGCTCCGGGCCCTCGGCCAGCTCGGCGTCGAAGGAGGCCTTGATCTCGGCGCCCTCCGGCAGGGACTCCAGGCCCTTGTAGATGCCGCCGAGGCCGTCGTTCGGGGTGAGGCCGGCCGCGGCGAGCTTGTCGCCGTACTTCGCGAAGGTCTTCGGGAAGAAGGCGCGCACCACATGACCGAAGATGATCGGGTCGGAGACCTTCATCATCGTGGCCTTCAGGTGCACGGAGAACAGCACGCCCTCCTGCTTGGCGCGGGCGACCTGCGCGGTCAGGAACTCGCGCAGCGCCGCGACCCGCATCACGGAGGCGTCGACGACCTCGCCCTGCCGCACGGGTACCGACTCGCGCAGCACGGTGGTGGAGCCGTCGTCGCCCTTGAGCTCGATGCGCAGCGCGCCGTCCTCGGCGATCACCACGGACTTCTCGGTGGAGCGGAAGTCGTCCACGCCCATGGTGGCCACGTTCGTCTTGGACTCGCCGGTCCAGGCACCCATGCGGTGCGGGTGGGCCTTGGCGTAGTTCTTCACCGAGGCCGGGGCGCGGCGGTCGGAGTTGCCCTCGCGCAGGACCGGGTTGACCGCGGAGCCCTTGACCTTGTCGTAGCGGGCGCGGATCTCGCGCTCCTCGTCGGTCTTCGGGTCGTCCGGGTAGTCCGGCAGCGCGTAGCCCTGGCCCTGCAGCTCGGCGATGGCGGCCTTGAGCTGCGGGATGGACGCCGAGATGTTCGGCAGCTTGATGATGTTCGCGGCCGGCGTCTTGGCCAGTTCGCCGAGCTCCGCGAGGGCGTCGGGGATGCGCTGGTCCTCGGTGAGGTACTCCGGGAACACGGCGATGATGCGTCCGGCCAGCGAGATGTCGCGGGTCTCCACCCCGACACCGGCCTGCGAGGCGTACGCCCGGACCACCGGCAGGAAGGAATACGTCGCCAGGGCGGGGGCCTCGTCAGTGTGCGTATAGATGATGGTCGAGTCAGTCACCGGGTGCTCCGCTCCACGTCTGCAACATTGCTCGACATCAAGATATCTCCTGATCGATCCGTCCTCGACTGGGGTCCGCCCGGAGATTCCGGGGCGAATCCGGCGTGCGGGGCGTCGTCGGCGTCGCCGGCCCGCTGCTGCGGGAACACCACCGCCCCCTGCTGGAGCGCGACGGTCCGGACGGGCGCCGGGATCCGGATGCCCTCCGCGCGGTAACGCCGGTGCAGTCGCTTGATGAACTCGTGCTTGATCCGGTACTGGTCGCTGAACTCGCCGACGCCCAGGATCACGGTGAAGCCGATCCGCGAGTCGCCGAAGGTGTGGAAGCGCACCGCCGGCTCGTGATCCGGCACGGCGCCGGTGATCTCCGTCATGACCTCGGCGACCACCTCGGTCGTCACCCGCTCCACGTGGTCCAGGTCGCTGTCGTAGGCGACGCCGGCCTGCACCAGGATGGTGAGCTGCTGCTCGGGCCGCATGAAGTTGGTCATGTTCGACTTGGCGAGCTGGCCGTTCGGGATCACGACGAGGTTGTTGGACAGCTCACGGACGGTGGTCTGCCGCCAGTTGATGTCCTCGACGTACCCTTCCTCGCCGCTGCTGAGCTGGATGTAGTCACCGGGCTGCACGGTCTTGGAGGCCAGGATGTGAATGCCCGCGAAGAGGTTGGCGAGCGTGTCCTGCAGGGCCAGGGCGACCGCCAGACCGCCGACACCGAGCGCGGTGAGCAGCGGCGCTATGGAGATGCCCAGCGTCTGCAGCACCACCAGGAAGCCGATCGCCAGGACCAGGATCCGGGTGATGTTGACGAAGATCGTGGCCGATCCGGCCACCCCGGACCGGGACGTCGTCACCGTCCGCACCAGGCCGGCGACCACCCGGGCGGCCGACACCGTCACGACGAAGATCAGCAGCACCGTCAGCACCTGGTTGACGTTGTGCTGCACGGTCCGGGTCAGCGGCAGCGCCGCCGCGGCGCCCGCCACACCGCCCGAGACCGCCGCCCAGGGCAGCACCGTGCGCAGCGCGTCCACGATGACGTCGTCACCGCTCCAGCGGGTGCGGCCGGCGTGGCCCGCCAGCCAGCGCAGCAGCATGCGCAGCAGGAACGCGCCCAGCAGGCCCGCGGCCAGCGCGATGCCGGCGGGGACCAGGTAGTCCACGGTGAGGTCGTGCGTCACCGGACACCTCCGTGGTGTGCGCTCGCCAGGAGGGGACTGGGCGGTATGTGAAATGTCGACACGTCGTCACCTGCTCGGATTCCGGGATGCGAGCGCGCCGTCTCCGCAAGGGAGTTCGACCGGCGCGCTCGCTCATCCTGCCCCATCCGCAGGGGCCGTTCGTACCGGCGCATCGCTCAGACGATGCCCTCGGCCAGTTCCGCCTGCTCGCGGTCGTCGCCGTACGCCGCCGTGGTCGGGGTCGCGTACCGGCGACGGGCGACGAACCACCACACCGTGGCCAGGACCAGCACCGTCACGAGGGCGACCGCGGCGTAGTTCATCGTGCCCACCGTCACCGGCGACGACTGCGGCAGGCAGAACAGCACCGTGACGAACGCCACCCACACCACCGCGATCCAGCCGATCGGCCTGCTCCACCGGCCCAGGTGCCACGGCCCCGGCGTGAACCGGGAGCCCGCCCGCAGCCGCAGCAGGACCGGGATCGCGTACGCCGGTGTGATCCCGATGACGTTGATCGCGGTCACCGCACCGTACGCGGTCGCCGAGTACAGGGAGGGCAGCGCCAGCGCGCAGGCGACCGCCACCGACAGCCACACGGCGGCGACCGGCGTCTGGGTGCGGGCCGAAACCCTGCGCCACAGGGCCGAGCCGGGCAGCGCCCCGTCCCGGCTGAACGCGAACACCATCCGGCTGGCGGCGGCGACCTCGGCGTTGCCGCAGAACAACTGGGCGACGATCACCACCAGCAGCAGCGCGCTCGCCCCGTCGGTGCCCAGGGCGTCCAGCAGGATCTGGGCGGGCGGCACCCCGGTCGCGGTGTTCTGCGTGGCCTCGTAGTCCTGGATGGCGAAGGTCAGGCCCGCCAGCAGCACGAAACCCGCGATCCACGAGGCCCAGATCGCCCGGACGATGCCGCGCGCCGCCGACACCGAGGCGTTGGCGGTCTCCTCGGACAGATGGGCCGAGGCGTCGTAGCCGGAGAAGGTGTACTGCGCGAGCAGCAGGCCGATCGCGGCCACGTACAGCGGGTTGTCCCAGCCGGTGTCGTTGACGAACTCGGTGAACACGAAGGACGGCGACTGGTGGTGGTCGGGGACGATCACCAGCGCGCCGACGATCAGCGCCACGCCGGCCAGGTGCCACCACACGCTGACCGAGTTGAGCACGCTGACCAGCCGGACCCCGAAGAGGTTCAGGGTGGCGTGCAGCAGCAGGATCACGACGAAGATCAGCATCGTCTTCTCCGGCGTCGGCTGGAAGCCCCACTGGAGGTTCAGGAAGGCGCCGGTGAACAGCGCCGCCCCGTAGTCGATGCCGGCGATCGCGCCCAGCAGCCCCAGCAGGTTCAGCCAGCCCGTGTACCACCCCCAGCGCCGGCCGCCGAGCCGGTCGGCCATGTAGTACAGCGCGCCGGAGGTGGGGTAGGCGCTGGTGACCTCGGCGAGCGCCATTCCGACGCACAGCACGAACAGGCCGACGCCCACCCAGCCCCACAGCATCACGGCCGGGCCGCCGGTGCCCAGGCCGAAGCCGTACAGGGTCATGCAGCCGGACAGGATCGAGATCACCGAGAAGCTGATCGCGAAATTGCCGAACCCGCCCATGCGGCGGGCCAGCACCGGCCGGTAGCCGAGTTCGCGCAGGCGCTGCTCCTCGTCGCGCGGCGGGGAAGCGGGGGTGCGTGGCATGCGGAAACCTCCGTCGGGTCGAGAGGGTGGGTGGCGGGGGCGGGGCGTGGCGCGGCTCAGCGGGGGGACCGGCCCGCGGCCGACCGGCTGCGCGCCCGGGCCTGGACGAAGACCTCCACGGCCCGGCCCGGATCGCCCGGGTCGGTGGCGCGCAGGGCCCAGGGCAGCGGGGTGCAGTAGGGGCCCAGCGCGTCGAACACCTCCGCCGCCTCCGGGAAGCTCAGGGCGCCCCACAGGGCGTGTGCCAGATGGTTGAGGTCCAGCACCGAGCGCTCGGCGGGAGCGGTGAGCCGGAACCAGGAGTGGAACGCCTGCCGCGCCTCACGGGCGGCGTCCTCCGCCACCCAGTGCAGGTCGAGTGCGGCCGCCCGCCCGTCCGAGCGCCGGTAGCGCTCGACCCGCACGTACAGCGGCAGCACATGCAGCGCGGACCCGGGCGGGGCCGCACCGGCCGCCCAGTGGGCGAACCCCGCCGCCTCGGCCATCCGTCCGGAACCGGCCCGCGGGTAGAGGAACTGCAGCATCCGGTGGTGGGCCTCGCGGTTGAACGGGTCCCGCTTGTCGGCCTGGCCGAGCAGCCCCCACGGGCCCGGCGGAAGCATCGGCTCCGGCGGCGGCACCCGGTGCTCCGCCCAGCGCTGCTCCCCGTCCAGCCGGGCCAGGGCCAGCAGACACACCCACGGCACCGGGTCGTACGGTGCGACGCGCGTCGCCGCGTCGCACGCGTGCCAGGCCTCCAGCCACAGTTCGTGCGTACGGCGGTGCTCCTCGCGGTGCGCCCGCAGCGCCCGCTCGACGGCCACGCGTGCGTGCATCACCGCGGCCGGCACGCTGTGCGGCTCCTCCCCGAGCCAGGCCCGCACCACGTCCGTGCCGGCCGCCGCGGTCGCCAGCACCTGGGTGCGCTGCGTCCACTGCCACCAGGACGTGGTCTGCTCCAGCAGGGTGCGCATCGACATCCAGCGGCCGGTGCGCACCTCTTGGAGGGCCGCGCGCAGCGCGGTGTCGTGGCCGGCGGGGTCGTAGGCGGGGCGTGCTCCGTCTCTGGCCATCACCCGCCCGCTCCCGGGAGCGGCACGGGCACGACGGCAGGATGGAGTAACAACAGCCCTCCCCAGGGGCGGTGGTACAGCAGTGTGGTGGTCGGCGGTCACTATAGAGGCGGACCTTCCGCCCCTGTCGGGTTATGACGATCTCTGGCCAACTCCCTCGCAACCAGTGGCTCATGACCATCGGTCAGCACCGCTTGACGGGGCGTGCGCACCGGGGGCAGGCTGACGCGCAGTGATCGTCCGGACCGGGAGGCGCGCGTTGACCAGGGGACCGCTGCTCGCCGTCGACCAGGGCACCTCGGGCACCAAGGCCCTGGTGGTCTGCCCCGAACGCGGCGTCATCGGCACCGGCTTCGCTCCCGTCCGCCCCCGCCACCTGCCCGGCGGCCGGGTCGAGGCAGACCCGGAGGAGCTGTACGGCTCGGTCCTCGCCGCCGGGCACCGCGCCCTGTCCGAGGCCGGTGAACCGGTCACCGCCCTCGGCCTCGCCAACCAGGGCGAGACCGTCCTCGCCTGGGATCCGGACACCGGCCGCCCGCTGACCGACGCCCTCGTCTGGCAGGACCGCCGCGCCGAGACCGTCTGCGCCGAACTCGCCCCGCACGCCGACGAGCTGCGCGACCTCACCGGCCTGCCTCTCGACCCGTACTTCGCCGCCCCGAAGATGGCCTGGATACGCCGCCGGCTCACCGGGGACGGCCTGGTCACCACCTCCGACGCCTGGCTGGTCCACCGGCTCACCGGTGCCTGTGTCACCGACGCCGCGACCGCCTCCCGCACCCAGCTGCTCGACCTCGACCGCGTCGACTGGTCGCCCCGCGCCCAGGAGGTGTACGGCCTCACCGGCGAACGCCTCCCGGAGATCGTGGACAACGCCGGGCCCGTCGGCACGACCACCGCCTTCGGCCCCGAACTCCCGCTCACGGGCCTCGCCGTCGACCAGCAGGCCGCCCTGTTCGCCCAGCGGGTCACCGCACCCGGCACCGCCAAGTGCACCTACGGCACCGGCGCGTTCCTGCTCGCCCACACCGGCGACACCCCGTGCCGCGGCGCCTCCGGCCTGGTCAGCTGCGTCGCCTGGCGGCTCGCCGGACGCGCCGGCTACTGCCTCGACGGCCAGGTCTACACGGCCGCCTCCGCCGTGCGCTGGCTCACCGACCTCGGCGTCATCACCGGCGCCGCCGACCTCGACCCCGTCGGCGGCGCGGTGCCGGACAGCGGTGGCGTCACCTTCGTCCCTGCGCTGGTCGGCCTCGCCGCCCCCTGGTGGCGCGGCGACCTGCGCGGCTCGCTCACCGGGCTCGGCCTGGACACCACGCCCGGGCACCTGGTGCGCGCACTGTGCGACGGACTGGCCGCCCAGGTCGCCGAACTCGCCGACGCCGCCGCGGCCGACCTCGGCTCCCCCCTGACCGTGCTCCGCGCCGACGGCGGTCTGACCCGCTCGGCGCTGCTCATGCAGACCCAGGCCGACCTGCTGCAACGCCCCGTCGAGGTGTCCGTCCTGCCGGACGCCACCGCGCTCGGCGTCGCCGCCCTGGCCCGGCTGGGCACGGAACCCGGCCTGACGCCGGCCGAGGTGCTGCCGGACGATGCACCGGCGGCCGTGTACGAACCGCGCATCACCGCCGACGAGGCCGCCGACCGCCTCGGCCGGTTCCGCTCCGCCGTCGCCGCCCTGCTCGACGGGGACCCCGCATGACGGTCACCGCCGACGGTCCGCTGCCCCCGCAGCCGTACGACGTGGCGATCGTCGGCGCCGGTGTGGTCGGCTGCGCGATCGCCCGGCGACTCGCCCACCACCCGCGGCTGCGCGTCGCCCTCGTCGAGGCCCGGGGCGACGTCGGCCAGGGCACGTCCAAGGCCAACACGGCGATCCTGCACACCGGTTTCGACGCCGTGCCCGGCTCGCTGGAGGCGCGGCTCGTCCGCGCGGGCGCCCGGGCCCTCACCGTCTACGCCGCCGAGTCCGGCATCCCCGTCGAGCCGGTCGGCGCGCTGCTCGTGGCCTGGGACGAGGAACAGCTGGCCGCCCTGCCCCGCCTGGCGGACAAGGCCCGGCGCAACGCCTACGACGCCGCCCGCCTCCTCGCCCCCGGCGACCTCTACGCCCGCGAACCGCACCTCGGCCCCGGCGCCCTCGGTGCCCTGCACGTGCCCGGCGAGAGCATCGTCTGCCCGTGGACGACCACCCTGGCGTACGCCACCCAGGCCGTCCGCGCCGGGGTCGACCTGCACCTCGGCTGCCCCGTGGGCGACGTGCGGGCGGACGAGGACACCCATCTCCTGCACACCCCGCGCGGCGCCCTCCGCACCCGGTGGCTGGTCAACGCGGCCGGACTGCACGCCGACACCCTCGACGCCCGGCTCGGGCTGCACGACTTCACCGTCACCCCGCGCCGCGGCCAGCTCATCGTCCACGACAAGGCCGCCCGCCCGCTGGTGCGGCACATCCTGCTGCCCGTCCCCACCGCCCTCGGCAAGGGCGTCCTTGTCGCCCCCACCGTCCACGGCAACGTCCTGGTCGGGCCCACCGCCGAGGACCTGGACGACAAGACCGCCACCGGCTCCACCGCCGAGGGCATCGCCCTGCTGCGCGCCCGGGGCCGCCGCGTCCTGCCCGCGCTGGCCGACGAGGAGGTCACCGCGGTCTACGCCGGACTGCGCGCCGCCACCGGGCACGACGACTACCGGATCGCCGCTCACCCGGAGCGCGCGTACGTCACCGTCGGCGGCATCCGCTCCACCGGACTGACGGCCTCCCTCGCCATCGCCGACCATGTCGCCGGGCTGCTCGCCGGCACGGGACTGGACCTCGGCCCGGAGCGGGCACCGGACCCGGTGCGCATGCCCAACATCGGCGAGGCCTTTCCCCGCCCGTACCAGCGGCCCGAACTGATCGCCGCCGACCCGGAGTACGGCACCCTGGTCTGCCACTGCGAGCGCGTCTCCCGCGGCGAGATCCGCGACGCCCTGGCCAGTACGGTCCCGCCCCGCGATCTCGACGGACTGCGCCGCCGTACCCGCGCGCGGGCGGGCCGCTGCCAGGGCTTCCACTGCGGGGCGGCCGTCCGCGCGCTGCTGGAGGAGGGACGGGCGTGACCCGACGCGTCGAGGTGCTCGTGGTGGGCGCCGGACCCGGTGGACTCGCCGCCGCGGCCCGGCTGGCGGCCGACGGGGCTTCGGTGGAGGTGCTGGACCGGGAGCAGCGCGCCGGGGGCGTGCCCCGGCACTGCGCGCACGGCGGCTTCGGCACCTGGCCGCGCCCGCTGACCGGCCCCGCGTACGCCCGCCGGCTCACCGAGGCGGCGCTGCGGTCGGGCGCGTCCGTGCGGACCGGCGTCACCGCCCTGGACTGGGCGGGGCCGCTGTCGCTGACGACCGTCGGGCCCCGGGGACCGGAGACCCTCGCCGCCCGGGCGGTCGTGCTCGCCACCGGCGCCCGCGAACGCCCCCGCGCCGCCCGCCTGGTTCCCGGCACCCGCCCGGCCGGCGTCTACACCACCGGCGAACTCCAGCAGGCCGTCCACCTGTTCGGGCAGCGGATCGGCAGCCGGGCGGTGATCGTCGGCGCCGAGGACGTCTCCTACGCCGCCGCCGGCACCGTGCGGGCGGCCGGGGCCGAGGTCGTCGCCCTGGTCACCGGCCTGCCCGTGGTCCAGACGGGGACCGTGCGGGCGCTGGACGCACGGCTGCGCCGCCGGGTCCCCGTGCTCACGTCCACCACGGTCACCGAACTCCTCGGCCACGGACGGCTGTCGGGTGTCCGGGTACGCCACCGGGACGGACGTACGGCGACGCTGCCCTGCGACACCGTCGTGTTCACCGGCGACTTCGCCCCCGAGCACGGTCTGGCCCGGCGCGGCGGCATCGCCCTGGACCCCGGCACCCGCGGCCCCGCCGTCGACGGCGCCCTGCGCACCGCGCGGCCGGGCGTGTTCGCCGTCGGCAGCGTGCTGCACCCCGCCGGGACCGCCGCCACCGCGGCCCGCGAGGGCGCCCGGGCCGCGGCCGCCGTACGCGACTGGCTCGCCTCGGGCGAGTGGCCCCGCTCCGGCGAGCGCCCCGGTTCCGTCCCCCTGCTGGCCGAAGCGCCCCTGCGCTGGATCGCGCCGCACCGCGTCACCCCGTCCGACCGGCTCCCGTACGTGCTGCGCACCGACGCCCTGCTGACCCGCCCGGTCCTGTACGTCACCCAGGACGGCCGCACACTGCACCGCGAACGCCTCCGGGCCCGTACGGCCGTGCCGAACCGGAACCTGCGTCTGTCGGCACGCTGGACCGATCGCGTGAACCCGGGCGGCGGACCGGTACGCGTCGGCGTGCGGCCCCACCGCCGCTGAGCCCGGGGGCGCTCTGTGCGCCGGATGCGGCGCGCCCGGCGGTGGAGCCGACCCTGTTGCCGGAGAACCGGGCTGTCGCCGGAGCACCGGCGTCGGCACGGCGCCATGTACGACGGGCTCGACCGAGGCCGGATCGACGTCGACTGCCTGCGGAGTCCCGCTTCGCCGAGCCGCGGTAGACCTGGAGGCAGGGACTGCGGTCGTCCGGATCCCGCAGGCCGATCAGTAACAGGCCACAGCAGGCCACCCATTGGTGGCGCGGCGGGACCGGCGGGTTGCGGACGGACGGCGGACGACGCTTGACCTCAAGGTTGCTTGAGGTCCTACCGTCCTGACCATGAGCATGGAGACCACCGCCTGGACCCAGCTGCACAGCGTCATGAACGCCGAGCAGGACCGCCGCCCCTTCGCCCGCGCGACGCTGCGCCGCATCGGCGCCTTCGCCCGTCCGCACCGCCGCCGTATCACCCTGTTCGTCGTGCTCGGGGTGGTGACCGCTCTGCTCGCCGTCGCCACTCCCGTCCTGGCCGGCCGCGTCGTGAACACGATCGTGTCGGACGGCGACGAGGGAACCGTCGTCCGCCTGGCCCTGCTCATCGCGCTGATCGCCGTCGCCGAGGCGGGGCTCGGCATCCTCTCCCGGCGGCTCTCGGCGACGCTCGGGGAGGGACTCATCCTCGATCTGCGCACGGCCGTGTTCGATCATGTGCAGCACATGCCGGTCGCGTTCTTCACCCGTACCCGTACGGGAGCGCTCGTCTCCCGTCTCAACAACGACGTCATCGGCGCCCAGCGGGCGTTCAGCAACACCCTGTCCGGCGTGGTCAGCAACCTGGTGACGCTGCTGCTCACGCTCGCCGTGATGCTCACCCTGTCCTGGCAGATCACGCTGCTCGCGCTGGCACTGCTCCCGGTGTTCGTCGTGCCGGCCCGGCGCATGGGCAGCCGCATGGCCCGCATGCAGCGCGAGGCCGCCGCCCTGAACGCGGCCATGGGCACCCGGATGACCGAGCGGTTCTCGGCGCCCGGCGCCACACTGGTGAAGCTGTTCGGCCGTCCGGAGGAGGAGTCGGCCCAGTTCGCGGTGCGGGCCCGGCGGGTCGCCGACATCGGCGTGCGCACCGCCACCGCCCAGGCGGCGTTCATCACCGCGCTGACCCTGGTCTCCGCCCTCGCCCTGGCTCTGGTCTACGGGCTCGGCGGCTGGTTCGCGCTGCGCGGCAGCCTGGAGCCGGGTGCCGTCGTGGCACTGGCGCTGCTGCTGACCCGGATGTACGCGCCGCTCACCGCGCTCGCCGGGGCCCGGGTGGAGGTGATGAGCGCGCTGGTCAGCTTCGAGCGCGTCTTCGAGGTGCTGGACCTGAAGCCGCTGATCGAGGAGAAGCCGGACGCCCGCCGGGTCCCGGACGGCCCGGTGTCGGTGGAGTTCGACGACGTCCGCTTCGGCTACCCGTCGGCCGACAAGGTCTCCCTCGCCTCCCTGGAGGAGGTCGCCACGCTGGACAGCCGGGGCGGCGCCGCGGTGCTGCACGGCGTTTCCTTCCGCGCCGAGCCCGGTCGGACCATCGCCCTCGTCGGCTCCTCCGGCGCCGGCAAGTCGACCATCGCCCAGCTGCTGCCCCGGCTGTACGACACCGACGGCGGCGCCGTGCGGATCGGCGGCGTGGACGTGCGCGACCTGAACGCCGGGTCACTGCGGGAGACCGTCGGGATGGTCACCCAGGACGGCCACCTCTTCCACGACACCGTCCGCGCCAACCTGCTGCTCGCCCGCCCCGACGCGAGTGACGACGAGCTGTGGGACGCCCTGGGGCGCGCCCGCCTCGACGACCTCGTACGGTCGCTGCCGGACGGCCTGGACACGGTGGTCGGCGAGCGCGGCTACCGGCTGTCCGGCGGCGAGCGCCAGCGCATGACCATCGCCCGGCTGCTGCTCGCCCGCCAGCGCGTGGTGATCCTCGACGAGGCCACCGCCCACCTCGACAACACCTCGGAGGCGGCCGTGCAGGAGGCCCTCACCGAGGCGCTTCAGGGCCGGACGGCCGTGGTCATCGCCCACCGGCTGTCCACGGTCCGCGCGGCGGACCAGATCCTCGTGGTCGAGGCGGGCCGGATCGTGGAGCGGGGCACGCACGACGAACTGCTGGCCGCCGGCGGACGGTACGCGCAGCTGTACCGCACGCAGTTCGCCCGGCAGCCGGAGCGGCCGGAGCAGCCGGAGCGGCCGGCGAAGACCCTCGCGGTGTGAGACAGGGGGCGACGTGAGCGGCTAGCCGGCCGGCCGGCCGGTCTCGTCGCCCCCTTCTTTCCGGGGACCGCGCACCGAGTCGATCGGCACCATTTCCGGTTCGTACCGCTCGCACCGCGGGTTGCGACAGGGGCCCGGGGACCAGACGGGAACGTAGACCGCCATGTTCTTGTGCCGTTCCACGACGGCTTCCACCGGTTGCTTGCACTTGGGGCAGACCTGCGGGGAGTGCGAGGCCGCCTTGTGTCGTCGCTCGCTGTTCATGATGGTATTTTACGTCCTTTTTAATGGCGTTTGGGGGGTGCTTGACGTGCCTTAACCGTCGGGTGGCTCATTCGCCTCGGTCCATGCCTTGTCTTCGCGGTCTTCGCGGTCTTCGCGGTCTATGCGGTCTATGCGGTCTACGAGGTCCTCGGGACCCTGACGCTTCTCACGGTCGCCGTGGTCGCCGTGGTCGCCGTGGTCGCCGTGGTCGTCGCGTTCGCCTGATGCCGGGGGCCGGGCCATGCTCAGCCCGACGGAAACGGCCAGCACGATCACGATGACGGCGAGACTGAGCAGCGAGGGGATCTCGGGCACGGCCGTGCTGATCGTTTTGTGCGAGGCCTGAAGGATCAGCTTGACGCCGATGAAGCCCAGGATGAGCGCCAGACCCTTGCTGAGGTAGTGGAAGCGGTCCAGCAGGCCGGCGAGCAGGAAGTACAGGGCACGCAGACCGAGGATGGCGAAGGCGTTGCTGGTGTAGACGATGAACGCGTCGCTGCTGACGGCCAGGACGGCGGGCACGCTGTCCACGGCGAACACCAGGTCCGCGGCCTCGATGGCGGCGACGACCGCCAGCAGGGGCGTGGCGACGCGCTTGCCGGCCTCCTTCACGAAGAAGTGGGGCCCCGCGTACTCGTCCCGCACCGGGACGACCTTGCGCAGCATGCGCACGGCGATGCTCTTGCCGGGGTCGAAACTGTCGTCCTCCTCCCGGAGGATCTTGTACGTGCTCCAGAAGAGGATGGCCGCGAAGACGAACAGCACGGCGGTGAAGCGGCTGACCACCGCCACACCGGCGGCCAGGAAGACGCCGCGGAAGATCAGGGCGCCGAGCACCCCGAGGAAGAGCACCCGGTGCTGATAGGCGCGCGGCACCTGGAAATAGCCGAAGATCAGCGCGAAGACGAAGAGGTTGTCGACGGACAGGCTCTTCTCCAGCAGCCACGCGGTCGTGTACTCCACGCCGGCGGTCGTGCCGACGACGACGAAGACGACGGCGCCGAACACCACCGCCAGCCCCACCCACACACAGCTCCAGGCCGCGGCCTCCTTGAAGCCGATGACATGCGCCTGTCGATGCGCGAGCAGGTCGACGGCCAACGACACGATCACGGTGACGGCGAAAACCGCCCACAACCAGAACGGCACATCATGCACAGGTCCGACCTCTCGAGCGGGATCGACCTCATGTCCTGCTTAGAGTCTGGGGCATCGGTGGGTGGATGTCTCCCCCGCGAACAGCGCCGTCCGGCCGCGGGGGCCGCTCCGCCCCGGTGCCGACACTGCCGGGACCCGGCAATGTGCGACTACTCCGTGTGCGCATGAGCAAGCTGTCGATGACGTGTCAAGAACATGTAGTGTGCGCCTCGGTGTGCCGGGAAGTCTGGTCGGCGAGCAGGGGCAATCTTCTTCCGATCGGGGGCTTTCCGGCATGGTCCTGGTAGTGGTGTTCGGCGTCGCGCTGCTGGTGGCGGTGCTGTTGTCGGGGCTCGCGGCACGCACGGTCCTGTCGACGTCCCTGCTGTTCCTGGTCGGCGGCGCGCTCGTCAGCGACGGCTTCCTCGGGCTGATCCATGTCACGCCGGACAGCGAGATCGTGTCCGTGACGGCCGATCTGGCGCTCTTCGCGGTGCTGTTCACCGACGGCATGCACGTGTCGTTCGACAAGCTGCGGTCCAACTGGCGGAACCCGGCACGGGCCCTGGGCCTGGGCATGCCGCTGGCGTTCGTCTTCATGGCGCTGGTGACGCACTACCTGGTGGGCCTGGACTGGACGACGTCCTTCCTCGTCGGCGCGGTCCTGGCGCCGACCGACCCGGTCTTCGCCTCGGCGATCGTGGGCCGGGCGGAGGTCCCCGCCAAGCTGCGTCAGCTGCTGAACGTGGAGAGCGGGATCAACGACGGGCTCGCCCTCCCGGTCGTGCTGATCCTGATCGCCGCCGCGGGCCCCACTGCCGAGGGCATGCACGCGTCGCCCGGCGCGATCTCCCTGGAACTGCTCCTCGGACTGGTCTTCGGCTGTCTGCTGCCGCTGCTGGTCAACTGGCTGGTGCGCTTCCGGCTGCTGGGCGCGGAACCGAAGCTCCAGCCGCTGCTGCCGCTGGCCGTCGGGGTCATCCTGTACGCCGCCTGCCACCTCACGCACGCCAACCCGTATCTGGCGGCCTTCTCGGCGGGCGCGGTCATCGCCCACCTCTCCCCGGAGGCGAAGGAGTCCTTCGCGCCCCTCGGCGAGGCACTGGCGGAGCTGGCGAAGTTCGCGGCACTGCTGGTGTTCGGCGCGCTGCTGACCCCGCAGCTGTTCGGTGACCTCTCGGTGGGCGGGTACCTGGCCGTGATCCTGGCGATCGTCCTGATCCGGCCGGCCTCGCTCCTGCTGTCCCTCGTCGGCACGCGCCTGACACGCAAGGAGCGGCTGGTCGCGGCCTGGTTCGGCCCGAAGGGGTTCGCGTCGGTCGTCTACGGGCTGCTGGTGCTGCACTCCGGCGTCCCCGAGGCGGAACAGGCGTTCACGCTCATCGCCGTCTGCATCGCCTTCTCGATCGTCGCGCACAGTTCTACGGACGTTCCGATCGCCCGCGCCTTCGACGTCGAGGACCTGGCGGGCATGGCCGACGGCGACGGACGGCGGGACACCGAGACGGCGCGGACCACCTCCGAGTAGGGCGGGTCAGGGCCAGGCAAGGCCGGGCCGGCCCGGGGCGAGGCCGTCCGGCTCCACACCCTTGCACTGTGCAAGAATGCCGGGGTGCGTGATGAGATGTCCGCCAGGTGGCGTGCGAGATCCGAGGGACGGGGGCCGGATCCGTGGGAGTGCCCGCGGCCTCCCGGCGGACGGCGCGGCAGGGTCGCTCCCGTGGTCGTGCACCGGCCCGGCGACACCCCCGGGCGCCAGGTGTCCGTCGGAGGAGCGCCGGCGGGAGTGGCGACGAGCCTCGCGGACGTCGTGGCGCTGGTGCGCCGCGTCGGAATCGAACTCGACCCCGACGAAGCGGTGGCCTCCTCGCTGATCGAATGGCGCGGGGCGGGCGCCGACGCCTGGCGGACCTGACCCGAGGGCGACGGGGCACGTCCGGACCGGACGGCCGACGGGCCGGGACCGTCAAAGACCCGGTGGCCGGGCCGGGACCGCCACGAACCCCGGCGGCCGGGACAGGACCCGGCACCGTCAGCAGGGCAGACGGCGCAGCACCCCCGCGAAGTCCGTCGCCGGCGGCAGCGTGCCGAAGGCGAGGCCACGGTCCCCGGCGAGGCGCGACGCGCAGAAGGCGTCCGCGACGGCGGCCGGGGCGTGCCGGACGAGCAGGGAGCCCTGGAGCACCAGCGCCGCCCGCTCGATGACCCGGCGGGCCCGCAGCGGGGCGTCCTCCGTGGGAACGAGTTCCGCCCGCAGCTCGCGCCAGGCCGTGTCCAGCCGGCGGTCGGCGCCGGCCGCGGCCTCGACCTCGGCGCGGAAGGCGTCGAGGGACTCCGGTTCCCGGGCCAGCGCCCGCAGCATGTCGAGGGCGTTGACGTTGCCCGAACCCTCCCAGATGCCGTTGAGCGGAGCCTCCCGGTAGAGGCGGGGCATGCCGGAGGCCTCGTCGTAGCCGTTGCCGCCGAGGCACTCCAGCGCTTCGGCGACGGCGGCGGGCTGGCGCTTGCACACCCAGTACTTGGCCACGGCCGTGGCCAGCCGCAGGAAGGCCCGCTCCCGGGCGTCGCCGCGCACCGCCCGGTCGGCGGCCCCGGCCAGGCGCAGCGCGAGGGTGGTGGCGGCCTCCGACTCGACGCCCAGGTCGGCGAGGACGTTGCGCATCAGCGGCTGGTCGATGAGCTTGGCGCCGAACGCGGAGCGGTGCCGTACGTGGTGGGCCGCCTGCGCCAGCGCGGTGCGGGTACCGGCGGCGGAGCCCAGCACGCAGTCGAGCCGGGTCATGGTGACCATCTCGATGATGGTGCGCACCCCCTTGCCCTCGGCACCGACCAGCCAGGCCACGGTGTCGTCGAACTCGGGCTCGCTGCTGGCGTTCGAGCGGTTGCCGAGCTTGTCCTTGAGCCGCTGGACGCGGAAGGTGTTGCGGCTGCCGTCGGGCAGCACGCGCGGCACGAGGAAGCAGGAGAGCCCGCCGGGCGCCTGGGCGAGCACCAGGAAGAGGTCGTTCATCGGGGCGCTGGTGAACCACTTGTGCCCGCGCAGCCGCCAGGTCCCGTCGGACCGCTCCACCGCGGTCGTGGTGTTGGCCCGCACGTCCGAGCCCCCCTGCTTCTCCGTCATGCCCATCCCGGCGAGCAGTCCGCGCTTGCCGGTGGGCGTGCGCAGGCCGGGGTCGTAGACCCGGCTGGTGAGCAGCGGCTCGTAGGTCTTGGCCAGGCCGGGGGCGTGCCGCAGGGCGGGGACCACGGCGTACGTCATGGAGACCGGGCAGCCGTGTCCCGCGTCGGTGCTGCTCCACACCATGAACCCGGCGGCCCGCGACACATGGGCACCGGCCCGCTCGTCCGCCCAGGCCGACCCGGCGAGGCCCTCACCGACGGCCACGTTCATCAGGGCGTGGTACGAGGGGTGGAAGTCGACCTCGTCGATGCGGTGGCCGTAGCGATCGTGGGTGCGCAGCACCGGCTCGTGGCGGTTGGCCTCCTCGGCCCAGCGCTGCGCCTCCTCACCGCCGGCCAGCCGCCCGATCCGGTGCAGGTCGGCGAGGTACCAGTCGGCGCCCTCCCGGCGCACGCCCTCGATCAGCACCGGGTCCTCGGCGACGTCGTGCCCGGTCAGCGGCGGGGGCTGGTTGGTCACCTCGTGGGTCACGGCGGTGGGGGTGCTGCGCGGTGCGGCGGATGCGGTCACGGGGTTCCCTCCGGATGACGGGTGGCGGCGGGTTCAGGTGGTCGGCGCGGTCGGCGCGTCCGGTGCGGCGCCCGCGCACCGCAGGGCCATGGCGGTGAGTTCGGTGAGCAGTTCGCCGGTGTCGCCGCTCTCCGCCTCGCCCAGGGGTACGACCAGGACCTCGCCGACCCCACCGGTCAGGGCGGCGGCCGTGACCTCGGCGTTCTGCGGCGGCAGTGTGCCCTTCCCGACGCCCTCGCGGACCACTTCCGCGAACAGGGCGCGGTAGCGGCGCCGGAAGTCCAGGCGCTCGGCGCCGACCGCCGGTTCGGCCGGGGCGGCGAGCAGCGCGTAGGCCAGGCCGCGGTTCTCCAGCGCGCGGCGGGCGAAGACCCGCACGCCGGCGGCGAGCCGCTCGACGGGATCGCCGTCACCGCGCAGCACCGCGCCGAGCACCTCGACCTCGCGCTCCGCCGCCCGCCGGAACACCTCGACGGCGAGCGCCGCCTTGGACGGGAAGTGCTGGTAGACGGAGCCGGCCGCCATCCCGGCCGCCCCGGCGACCGCGGTCACCGAGGCCTGCGCCCATCCCACCTCGGCGACCACGGCGGTGGCGCAGGCGACGAGACGGTCCCGGGCGGCTTCCAGCCGGCGGATCTCGGCAGGGGTCTTCCGGTAGGCCATGGAAGAAGTGAACCACCATTCACACCTTCGCGCCAGGCACCGGGGAACGTGCGCTCCCGCCTCCCCGCCGAGCCGGCCGACGCCGGGACAGGAGCTCCGAGCCGCAGGTGGTACGGCAGACCGCACCGGTTACGCGAGGCCGCAGGTGGTACGGGAGGCCGCAGCGGGTACGCGAGGCCGCCGGTGGAACGGGAGACCGGGGAGCCGCCGTCCGAGGAGTCCTGCCCCGGGCGGCGGCCGGTCCCCGCCCTGGCGCGTGCGGGGGTCAGAGCCCGGCTGACGCGGGCCCGCCCCGGACACCGCCCGGGCCGGTCAGCCCTGCTCCTCGGACTCCGAGCGCGCCTTCGCCGCCCGCCGCAGCCGGTGGTGGCGCGCCGGGGCCTGCTCCGTGACGACGTCGCCGACCATCGTCCGTACGACGTCCCGCAGCCCGTGCAGCCCGTGGTGCCGGGCGGGGCCGGCGCCCGGATCCTCCCGCAGTTCCTTCAGCAGCGCCCAGCACAGCACCAGCATGACGACCACGAACGGCAGCGCCACCAGGATCGTGGCCGTCTGGAGCGAGTCCAGCCCGCCGACCACCAGCAGCACCGCCGCCACCGACGCCATCAGCACCCCCCACACCACCACGAGCCACGACGGGGGATGCAGCGCACCGCGGCTGGTCAGGGAGCCCATCACCAGGGACGCCGAGTCGGCGCTGGTGACGAAGTAGGTCATGACCAGGATCATCGCGATGAACGACGTGACCGTGCCGATCGGCAGCGCGTCCAGCATCGCGAACAGCGACGCCTCGGCGCCGTCCGCCACCGTGGCCGTGAGGTCCGCCTCTCCCGTCGAGTCCAGCCGGAGCGCCGAACCCCCCATCACGCAGAACCAGACGACGGTCGCGCCGCTCGGCACCAGCAGCACGCCGATGAGGAACTCGCGGACGGACCGGCCGTGCGAGATGCGGGCGATGAACGTCCCCACGAACGGCGCCCACGACAGCCACCAGGCCCAGTAGAAGATGGTCCAGCTGCCCAGCCAGGCGTGGTCGGAGAAGGCGCCGGTGCGGGTGGCCATCGGCAGCAGGTTCTGCAGATAGCCGCCGACGGAGGCCGGGATCGTGTCCAGGACGTAGACGGTCGGACCGAGCAGGAAGACGAACGCCATCAGGCCCGCCGCGAGCAGGATGTTCAGCGTCGACAGCCACTTGATGCCCCGGTGCAGACCGGAGAAGGCCGAGACGACGAAGGCCGCCGACAGCGCGCCGATGATGACCAGTTCCGAGGACAGGGTGGCGTCCACCCCCACCGTGAGATCGAGCCCCTCGGCGACCTGGAGCGCGCCCAGGCCCAGGCTCGTCGCCGTACCGAAGACGGTCGCGAAGACGGCGAGCAGATCGATCACCTTGCCCTGCCACGACACCGCCCGCCGGGCCCCGATGAGCGGCACGAACACGGCGCTGAGCCGGTTGCCGCGGCCCTTGCGGAACGTGGCGTACGCCAGCGCCAGCCCCACGATCCCGTAGATCGCCCACGGGGTGAGCGTCCAGTGGAAGAACGAGTACTGCATGGCCGTACGCGCCGCTTCCGCGGACTCGCTCTGCACACCGCTGGCCGGGGGCGGGTTGAGATAGTGCGTGAGCGGCTCCCCGACGCCGTAGAACATCAGACCGATGCCCATGCCCGCGCTGAACATCATCGCGATCCACGCGAGGTTCCCGAACTCGGGCTCGGACTCGTCCCTGCCCAGCCTGATCCGGCCGAACCGGCTGAACGCGATCACCAGGCACAGGACCAGGAATACGTCCGCGGCGACCACGAACAGCCAGCCGAAGTTGTCCAGGACCCATGCGAGGCTCGTGGTGGAGACGCTGTCGAAGGACTCGTCGCCGAGCCACGCCCACAGGACCAGGGCGACGACGGCGGCCATTCCGATGCCGACCAGGATGCGGTCGGGCGCGCCGGTGGCATGAGCGTTGAGCGGAGGCTCTGGCTGTTCGATCGGTTCCGTGCTCATGGAGCCCCACTATGGTGCGAAAAAGGGCGACAACGCAGGTCGGCGCGCCGTACGCGGTACGTCCGAGGCGCCCGCCCGTGGGCCGCTGGCTGTCCACCGGCCCGCCCTCCGGCTCCCGCTGCCCGCGCCGCGGCGATGCGGCGAGGACCTTCGGCCGCACCGAACGAGAGTGGGCGGGCCGTCAGCCGAGCAGAATGCAGGGGTGCCTGAGTCCTTGTCAGACAGGCCGGTGCAAGTCTCGCTCCCCCTGATCCGGAGAAGGCATGAAGCCCAGTTCCCGACGTCTCCCCGGGCGCGGCCGTGCGGCGTTCGCCGTGCTCGCCGCCGCAGTGCTCGCCACGGCAGCACCGGCGCCGACGGCGGCCGCGGACACCGGTGTTCCCGGTGCGCAGGCCCCGCCGGTGCCGCTACGGGTGGCGACCTACAACATCCATGCCGGCGCAGGCCAGGACGGGGTCTTCGATCTCGACCGCACCGCCGAGGCCGTACGCGGCCTGGACGCCGACGTGATCGGCCTTCAGGAGGTCGACGTCCACTGGGGTGCCCGCAGCGGCTTCGTGGACGAAGCCCGGGAACTCGCCGCGGAGTTGGGCATGCGGGTGTTCTTCGCGCCCATCTACGACCTGGACCCGGCCGCCGAGGGCGGGCAGCGCCGTCAGTACGGCGTGGCGATCCTGAGTCGCCACCCGGTGCTGGAGGCCGAGAACCACGAGATCACCCGGCTCTCCACCCAGGCGCCCGATTCCGTGCCGGCACCGGCGCCCGGCTTCGCCGAGGTGGTGGTCAACGTGAAGGGCTCGCACGTACACGTGTACTCCACGCACCTGGACTACCGGTCCGACCCGTCGGTCCGTGCGACCCAGGTGGCGGACATGCTTCAGGTGCTGGCCGCCGACCGGGGCCCGAAGATCCTGGTCGGCGACTTCAACGCCGAGGCCACGGCGCCGGAACTGGCGCCGCTGTGGCGGGAGTTGCGCGACGCCTCTCCCGACGGCGGGGGCACGTACCCGGCGGTCGGCCCCGTCAAGCGCATCGACTCCGTGACCGTCTCGCCCGGCGTCACCGTGACCGGCGCCCGAACCGTCGCCACGGACGCCTCCGACCACCGGCCCGTGGTCACGGACCTCAACCTGCACAGGCGCGGCCACGGATGAACCACCGGCCGCCGGCCGCCGGGGACGGCACCTCCCCGGAGCCGGCCCCCGGCGGGCAGGCGGAGCTCGGTGGTCGGTCCGCCCGGGGGACGACCGAATCCCCGGTCGCCGTACGGGGAGTCCGCTCCGCGGCGGCAGCAGCTCACACGACTACTCGCACGGGCGTGATCGCCGCCGGCTCCGGCAGGCGCAGGCCCCGGCGGCCGGGTGTGATCGAGCCGAGGACGCTGGGACGGCGGGCGCCGGTGCACGAGGGGACCGTTCCGGCCAGTCCGTGCGCGGTCAGGAAGCCCAGGACGGCGAAGGCGCAGGCCTCCTTGGCCGCCGCCGGCAGTCCGAGGTCGTCGGAGGTCCGCAGCGGGATACCGTCCAGTGCCGTGCGGAGCATGGCCATCAGGGTCGGGTTGCGGGTCCCGCCGCCCGAGGCGATGACTTCGGTCGCGTTCGCCGAACGGACCGCGTCGGCGACCGTGCGGGCGGTGAGCCGGGTGACGGTGGCCACCACGTCCTCGGCCGGCAGCCGGCCGTGGCAGGCCAGGGCGTCCCGCAGATAGGGCCAGTGGAACAGCTCCTTGCCGGTCGTCTTGGGCGGCGGCTTCGCGTAGTACGGCTCGTCGAGGAGCCGCCGCAGCAGAGCGGCGTCGACACTGCCGCGGGCGGCGATGGCCCCGTCCCGGTCGTAGTCCGGGCGCCCGTCGGCGAGGGCGTGCACGGCGGCGTCGATGAGGGCGTTGGCGGGGCCGGTGTCGAAGGCGAGGGGCTCGGCCGTCCCGGCGGCCACCGTCAGGTTCGCGATGCCGCCGAGGTTCAGGGCGGCGGGCACGCCGGGCCGCCCGCGCAGCCACAGGACGTCGAAGACGCTCACCAGGGGTGCGCCCTGACCGCCGGCGGCGACGTCGCGGCTGCGCAGGTCGGACACCACCGGGCAACCGGTGGCCTCGGCGATCCAGGCGGCCGAGCCGATCTGCAGTGTGCCGCGCACCCGGCCCTGCTCGACCCAGTGGTAGACGGTCTGGCCGTGTGACACCACGAGTTCGGCGCGGCCGTCGCACAACTCGCGGTCGGCCCGGACGGCCAGCGCGGCGAAGGCCTGGCCGATCCATGTGTCGAGTCGGCACACGTCCCGCATCGTGGTCGGCACGGGCGGCAGCGCGGCGGTCAGGGCGGTCCGCAGGTTCTCCGGGTAGGGGGCGCTCACCATCCCGAGGGGACTCAGCAGCAGGCTGTCCCCCTGGAGCGTGAGATCGGCCGCGGCGGCGTCGACCGCGTCGTGGGACGTCCCCGACATCAGCCCGATGACCCGCATCGTCGCTCCTCTCCTCCCGCCTGATCCGGCCCGTTGTCCCGGTCCGTCGGGCCGTCAGTCGCGCAACGCGCGCCGGTGGTCGTCGCCGCGCAGGGTGAGCAGGGCCAGCGTGCTGACGGCGCAGGTGACGACCACGTAGTGCGCGGGGATGTCAATGTCGCCGGTCCGTTCGACCGCCTCGGTGATGATCAGGCCCGCGCATCCGGAGAACACCGCGTTCGACAGCGAGTACGCCAGCCCGAGACCGGTGTAGCGGGCGCTGGTGGGGAACATCTCGGCGAGCATCGCGGGCCCGGGCCCCGCCATCAGACCGACGACGGCGCCGGCGGCGAACACCGCGATGCCCTTGGCGGCCGTCGAGGCGTCAGGGTCCTGCAACAGGTGCAGCAGCGGGAACGCGAGAACGGCCACGAGCGCCGCCCCGGCCACCATCACGGCGCGTCGCCCGATCCGGTCGCTCAGTGCGCCCGCCGGGATGATGGAGGCCGCGAAGCCCAGGTTGGCGACGACCGTGGCGATCAGGGCCTGCTGGAACGTGGCGTTCAACGTGCTCTGCAGATAGGACGGCATGACGACGAGGAAGGTGTAGCCGGCCGCCGACCAGCCCATGAGCCGCCCGGTGCCGAGCGCGATGGCCTTGGCGGTCTCGCGCGCGGGGGCGGCCGCCACCGGCTCCGGGCGCGGGGTGCCTCCCGCGTCCGGGGTCCGGGCCCGCGCGGTCCGCCGGAAGGAGGGCGTCTCCTCCAGCTTCAGGCGCAGCCACAGGGCGGCGAGTCCCAGGGGCAGCGTCAGCAGGAACGGCAGCCGCCAGCCCCACCCGCTGAGGTCCGACTCGCTCAGCACGGTGGCCAGCAGCGCCGCCATGCCCGCTCCGGCGAGCAGACCGAGCGCCACCGTGAAGGACTGCCAGGAGCCGTACAGGCCGCGCCTGCCGGGCGGGGCGAACTCGGTCATGATCGAGACGGCACCGCCGAACTCGCCTCCCGCGGACAGGCCCTGGAGGATCCGCAGCAGGGTGAGCAGCCAGGGCGCCGCGGCACCCACCGTGGCGTACGTCGGCAGCAGGCCGATCAGGGTGGTGGCGACGGTCATCAGCAGCACGACGAGGATCAGCGTGGGGCGCCGTCCGATCCGGTCGCCCAGGCGGCCGAAGACCGCCGCGCCGACCGGGCGGAAGAAGAACGCGAGCGCGAAGGACGCGTACGTCCTGACGAGCCCTTCGACGTCGCTGCCGCCCTCCGGGGTGAAGAAGTTGGCGGCGATGACGGTGGCGAGGTAGCCGTAGACGCCGAACTCGTACCACTCGATGAAGTTCCCCACCGACCCCGCCACCAGTGCCCTGCGCGCCCGAGGCGGCTTCGCGGTCCCCTCGGCCGGTTCGTGCACCGGGGTGGTCATACGGCCCCCTTCGCGGACGCGGATGCCCTGCGGAGCCGGGCAAGCCGGGTGGCAGTTAGTTTCAGTGGATCGCCGGTGCCCTGTCAATAACTTTCATCCGGCTCCGTCCCATAACCTCGTACACGGAGACGCCAGACGGCATGGGTGACCACTTCGAGGGGGCAATGGTGGCCGGTAGGGGCACACGTCTGCTGGCGGGCGTCATGGTCGTGGCCTGCATGGCGCTCGTCGGCCCCAGTGCACCGGGTGGCCCCTTCGGCGGCTCGCTGCCCGTCGAGGCCGTCAGGGACGTCGTACCGAACCGGGTCATGACGTGGAACATCTGCAACCCCTGCGAGGAGAGCGACGCCGACCGGGCGGCGGAGATCGCCAGGTACGCACCCCAGGTCATCGGTCTTCAGGAAGCGTGCGTGCGCGACGTCGAGCGGGTCCGGGGCCATCTGAAGAGACTTCACGGGCTGGTCTACCACGTCGAGTACGGGACGGTGCTCCGGAGTTGGAGCCGCTGCGGAGGGCTGCCGTGGCGGCCGGGGGCCTTCGGACAGGCGGTCCTCTCGGCGGCACCGATGAAGGACCCCGTCAACGTCGAATACCCCGACGGCGGAAGCGAGGACCGCGGGTACATGGCCGTCACCACGACGGTGGACGGCCGGCCCGTCCGGGTCTTCAACACCCACCTCGCCCAGCGACGTCAGGAGGCGGTCCGGGCGGACCAGGCCGGCGTACTCGCCGCAGCCGTCGCCCGGCACGACCGCGCGATCGTTCTCGGCGACTTCAACGCCGCGCCGGACGCCCCCGAACTCAGCGGGATGTGGGCACTGGCCGCGGACACTGACCCCCGGTGCCGTCCCTCACACACCGGCGCCTGCGAGCCGACCACCGACTGGCAGAGCAAGTTCGACTACGTCTTCCTGCGGGGCATCGTCCCGCTCGGGCACCGTGTGCATCCGACTCCGTACTCGGACCACCACGTGCTGCGCACCGACCTGGACGCGGCCTGAGGCAGGCCGCAGAAGGACGAGAGCCCGGCGGTGGGTGGCTCGGCCGACGAAGCCGTCCCGGCGCGACGTGATTCCGTGGCACCGGCCGGTCCGGTGTCGTCCACGATGTGTGCTCGCGCGTCTTGCGCGTCGCCGCCCTGTTCAGCGGGCCGGCTCACGCTTGAGGATCTTTCCGGTGGCGGTCATCGGCAGGCGGGGCACGAACTCGACGATGCGCGGGTATTTGTAGGACGCCATCTCACCCTTGGCCCAGGCGACGAGCTTGTCGGCGGTGACGGAGGAACCGGGCCCGAGGACGACGTAGGCCTTGATCTCCTCGCCGTGGCGTTCACCAGCTCCCGGTCGTCGGTGAGCCGGGCGGCCCCGCCCTGGATCAGCCGGACGAGGATCATGTGCCGAGGCGGTAGGAGCGCATCAACCGGCTGATCGGCACCCCGTGCCGGGCGGCCCGGCGGGCGAGGGCCAGTGCCTCGGGCGGCGCCTCGGCCTCCGTCGCGTCGACAGGTCGCGGACGTGCCCGTGCCTGTGCTCCTCCCGACGCGATGCCGTTCCTTGTGTTAGTGTCAGGCGTTTGCGTGGTCGTCGCGGCGGACGATTCTGCCTGTTCGGTTCCGCTTGCGCGTGAACTGTTCACTCCTGCCGGGCCTTCCTCGGTACGTTTCCCTGCGGAAGGCATTTCATGAAGCATCCCGACGACTCCGGCATCGCTCACGGCGGTCCCGCCCAGCCCGGGGCCACGCCCCCGGCCGTCTCCTTCGCCGGCCTGGGACTGCCGGTGGAGGTGCTGCGGACGCTGAGCGGACTCGGGGTGCGCGAACCCTTTCCGATCCAGGCCGCCACACTCCCCGATGCTCTTCAGGGGCGCGACGTCCTGGGGCGCGGGCGCACCGGATCGGGCAAGACGCTCGCCTTCGGCCTGCCGCTGCTGACGCGTACGGCCGGGCGGCGTGCCGAACCGAAACAGCCCCTCGCCCTGGTCCTCGTGCCCACCCGGGAGCTGGCCCAGCAGGTCACCCAGGCGCTGGCGCCGTACGCCGAGGCACTGCGGCTGCGCATGGCCACGGTCGTCGGCGGCATGTCGATCGGCCGGCAGGTCGCCGCGCTGCGCGAGGGAGCCGAGGTGGTCGTCGCCACCCCCGGACGCCTGCACGACCTGATCGAGCGC
The DNA here is from genome assembly GCF_047946815.1 of Streptomyces hamibioticus. Taxonomy (NCBI): domain Bacteria; kingdom Bacillati; phylum Actinomycetota; class Actinomycetes; order Kitasatosporales; family Streptomycetaceae; genus Streptomyces; species Streptomyces hamibioticus. The sequence goes on along the minus strand of NZ_JBKKQY010000001.1, from coordinate 950,075 downwards.
AACGCCTGCCGCCTGGGACGGGTGAGGACCACCGTGCTGGACGAGGCCGACCAGATGTGCGACTTGGGTTTCCTGCCGCAGGTCGCCGACGTGCTCGACCAGGTGCGCCCCGACGGTCAGCGGATGCTGTTCTCGGCCACCCTGGACCGCGACGTCGATCAGCTGGTCCGCCGCTACCTCCACGACCCCGTCGTCCACTCGGTCGACCCGTCCGCGGGCACGGTCTCGACGATGGAGCACCACGTCCTGGTCGTCCACGGCCCCGACCGCTACGCCGTCACCACGGAGATCGCCGCCCGCGACGGCCGCGTACTGCTGTTCCTCGACACCAAGCACGCCGTCGACCAGCTCACCCGGCATCTGCGGGCCAGCGGGGTGCACGCCGGGGCCCTGCACAGCGGCAAGTCCCAGCCGCAGCGCACGCGGACCCTGGCACAGTTCAAGAACGGCCAGATCACCGTTCTCGTCGCGACCGATGTCGCGGCCCGTGGCCTGCACGTCGACGCCCTCGATCTCGTGGTCAACGTCGACCCGCCCACCGACCCCAAGGACTACGTGCACCGGGCCGGCCGCACCGCCCGCGCCGGTGAGTCCGGCAGCGTGGTCACGCTGGTGCTCTCGGGCCAACGCCGCGAGACGAGCCGCATGATGGCCGAGGCCGGCATCGAGCCGACCGTCACCAAGGTGCGCTCGGGCGAGGCGGAGCTGAGCCGGATCACCGGCGCCAGGGCTCCTTCCGGCACCCCGCTCGACGGCGGGCCCGCCGCCCCCCGGCCCAAGAACACCAACGCGCCCTTCCGCGGCCTCGGCACCAGCAAGGACCCCTCCCGCGGCACCGGCGGCAAGTCCCGAAAGACCGGCGAGGCCCGCAAGCTCGCCGAGGCCCGCAAGGCCGCCCTCGTGCGCCGCAACGGCTGACACCGACGGCGAGTCCGGACGGAGGCTGCTCCTGGTCGCCCCGATCGTGGACGCCGGGGCTGCGAGCCGTACCCGCCGGGCGGCAAGAGGGTGCGGGCGGAGTGCGCCCGGCGGGCACCCCTCAGGACGAGCCCCGGCTCTCCCAGCGGTCCCGGAACCACGTCAGCGTCTCGATGAGCAGCTCCCGGTTGCGGCCCTTCTCCAGTAGGGACAGCCGGATGTTGGGACGCAGCTCCAACTTGCCCTCCGGGAGGTCGACGCCGTCGAGGGCGTTGAGGCGGGTCAGGAGTCCGGCGCGCAGCGCGCGGTCGGTGAACGGCTCCCGTGCGGCCATGTACTGGAACACCACCTCCGCCGTGCCCCCGCGCCCGGCACCCGGGTAGAGCGTCATCGGCCAGATGCAGCGGCCGGGGCCGCCCGCCTCGCCGAGCATGAGGTACGCGCTCGTGGTGACGTGTCCCGCGCCGTGGCCGATCCAGCCGCCCAGCGCCTCCCAGTGGGCGAAGAGCGCGCGGACCGCTTCGACCGTCTCGGGTGAGTCGTCGGCGGCGAGCCGGCGGAAGAACCGTTGGGCGCGGGTCTCCTCTCCTGGCGTTCCCGCGGCTCCTTGCTGCGCGGTGTCCTCGCCGTCCGCCCGTCGTCGTGCGTGCCGGCGAGCAGCGCGGCGAGGTCCTCGGCAGTGAGCTGCTGGGCCGGGTCGGCGGCCCCGGTGATCGTGAAGCGGACACCGTCGGCGGCCAGCCGGGCGCGGACGTCGTCGCTTCCCGCATCCTGGGGCGTCGCCCACCGGAAGCCGTCGGAGACCTTGCCCTCGGAGGTGAGGACGCGGTACGCGTTGACCACTCCGGGAGTGTTGGCCAGGTGGTTGCCCACGGCCTGGGCACCGGAGCCGAGGAACGCGGCGAGGTCGCCGTACGAGGTCCAGGTGCCGTGGGGGAGCGCGGCGAGGACCTGGTGGGCGAGCTGCCAGTCGCGATTGCGCTCCGCGCGGCCGACTCCGCGCAGCGGGGACGGCCACAACGCGATCGCGCGGTCGGCGAGTTCGTCGGCGCGGGCCAGGATCTCGCGCACGCCCCAGCGCTCGGTGGCGGCGATGCGGCGGTTCATCTCCAGGTGGCTGCTCCGCAGCAGGTCCTGTTTGCGCGGATGGCGGCCAGGGCCAGGGACAGCGTGGTCAGCCGCTGCTGGCCGTCGACGACGAGCCAACGGGGGAACGTCGCGTCGTTCTGCGGTGACGGCGCGAGCACCACCGAACCGAGGAAGTGCGTCGTCCCCTTCTCCTCCGCTGACTCGAGCAGCCCGGCCTGCTCCAGGATGTCGCTCCACAGCTGCTTGAGGTGCTTCTCGGTCCAGGAGTAGGTCCGCTGGTAGAGCGGCACCTGGAACTGCTGGGCCCGGCCCTGCACGAGATCGGCGAACAACGTCTCCTTGGCCTGCATATGACGGCCCCCCTTGGCCCTCGGTTGGCCCTCGGTCGTCCGCCGCCGATTACACCAGGCCCGGGCGAACCCGTACCGGAAGTCCCACGAAATGGGGGACCGTCGGAGAACCGGACGGCGCCGCGGTACCGGGGCAGCTCTGACTCACCCGGATCTCAGTGCCACTGGCCACGAGTAGGCGCCGGGAGCGGAGACCGTGGCGGGCGGATCGCCCGTGGGCGTCCGCCGGGGCCTGCCGCCTGCCGGACCGGGACCTGGTCAGCTCAGTGTGAGTCCTGAAACACCTTGCGCCAGCTGACCGAACATGCGAATGGTTGTACGCTGCGAATGCCGCCCTTGACCTGCAAGAAGCAGGCAGGGAGCAGACAAACCGGGAGTTTCTCCGTGCTTCGTACCATGTTCAAGTCCAAGATCTAGCGTTTGGGTGTTTTTGCAGGTCAGAGGCTCGATGGCCCCGTTCAGGTCAGCAAACGGTCAGCATCGGGCGCGGGAGCGTCCCAGCTTGCTGACCTGGTGGCCGCCATGACGGGGATCTGGACACAGGTGCCTGGCTCCCGCTTGGGACGCTCGCTGCGTTACTCGACAGCTCGTCCGCGGCATGGGTTCTGAGCGAGTGGGCTGCGTTCGAGGCCGAAGCGGCCTGCCCTGTGGATGCCGCCTGCCCCCTCCGGCCGCTACCGCCACCTCGCCCGCCCCGGTGTCCTTCTCGTCCATTGCGCCGGCGCCATGGGCCCCGGCTTCGGCTTCGGCACCGTCGTACAGCGAGACCGAAGCCGCAGCCGACTCCACTGCGGCGGCCCTCCGCGTGACCTACTGCGTCATGATCACCGCGCCCGCGAGCGGGGCTGGTCCCGGGTCTGCAGGGCAGCCGGTTGCCGCGCGACCTGGGGGCCTGCGCGGGTAGGCGATGATGCGCTAAGCGCCCACTGGGTGAGATGTCCGAGGGAAGGGCGGTCGGCCGCCCGACCCGTACGTACGACAGGGGAGTCCCGTATCCGCCATGCCGTCGCCTCCCAGCAGCGATACTGGATGCATGGACACGACGATCACCGCACCCCGCGCCGAGGTGCTGCGGGACCGCTACCGCAGCCGACTGCCCGAGCGCTTGCAGGAGCTGGCCGGCCCTGTCGAGGGCAACGTGGATCTGCCGCTCCACATCGTCTGGTCCGGGCGGACGAGCTACAGCCTGGACCGTCCAAAGGCCCGCATGACGCTCTACCGGACCGTCCTCGCCGAAGGACTGCGCGAGGACCTGGTGACCCTCCTGCACCACCGGCTGCTCGCCGAGCAGTGGCCCGTGCTGCGGCGCTTGATCAGTCCCTACATCCGCGAGGTCTGGGAGGACGCCTTCCCCGAGCTGCTCCGCACCGCTCCGGCCGACACGACCGCCGCGTGAAGCTCACTCCGCTCCACGAGCGTCTCCTTGCCGACATCCTCGACCTCGGCTCCCCCTACCCTCTGGTCCTCACCGGCGGATACGCCGTGCAGGCCCACGGCCTGGTCGAACGCTTCAGCCGTGACCTCGACGTCGCCACCGAGAACCCCGCTCCGATGCAGGAGATCGTCGCCGCACTCACAGCCGGCCTCAGCGCGCGCGGATGGCGGACCACGCACGTCCAGACCGATCCGCTCAGCGGCCGGTTTCTCGTCACCGATCCGGACACCGGCGAGGAGTGTGAGGTTGACGTCCTCAAGGAGGCGTTCTGGGCTCCGCCTGCCCAGACCCCCTACGGCCCCGTTCTTTCCCTCGACGACGTGATCGGCACCAAGGTCCGTGCCCTCGCCGACCGCGGCACCGTCCGCGACCTCATCGACGTCCAGGCTGCCTCCCGCCACCGCTCCACCGCCGACCTCGAATCCCTGGGCCGCCGTCGCGCCCACGACGAGTTCAGCCTCGAAGACCTCCGGGACCGGCTGATCGGCGCGGACTGGTACGAGGATGAGGACTACACCGCATATGGGCTCACCTCCCGGCAGATCGAAGAACTCAAGGCGTGGGCGCTGGAGTGGGCGGAGGATCTGGGTGCGCGGATCCATGACGAGAACGCCTGAGAGGCGGTCATCGCGTCCATCCCCTCTACCGCCGTTGCAACGAGAGGATGCGGTGTAGCCAGCAGGTTCCAACCTGGAGCCGTTCACGGTGGGTGGTTGCCTTGCACGGCGGATGTGCAGGGCAGCCGAGCGATACCCTGCAGTGGACTCACGGCGAAACCGGGCTGCGGTAACGGTCAAACACTGCATCCCACTCCCAGGTCCAGTCCGGGTCCCGACGGTGGAACTCGGTAACGGCCAGCACGAAGAATTGGTCGGAAGGCTTCCCGGCTGGATCCATTGACTACCAGCGCTGACAGCATCGGCTCGGGACCGGTGCTGTCCCGGCGGCAGACGTCTGCCAGCAGAAGCGACATCATCCGGCCGTGGTAGTGCACCCGGTGCTCCGGTGCCACGGCCTCGCTCAGCGCCTTGTAGGTGTCGGTCCGGCCCTCTCGGGCCCACCCCTTCAGAATCGTCACCATGGCGTCCCGGGCAGCCATGTAGTCCGCATCTCCGTACTTCATCTGAGCCCCCTCCAGCCGACTGGAGCGACACGGTATCGAGTCGGGGCGGTGCCGAGGTTGGATCTGAAAAGTTGCCCGCTGCCGCCTCGGAGACGGGGGAGCGGGGACGTCCACCGCGACGTCCGGCGCGCCCCTCCGATTGTCAGTGCCGCCTCCTACGATCGCCGCTGATCAGCCTGCAGCAACGGAGGGGGTGTGATGGACGAGATCCGTCGCGGCGAGCGAGGCAAGCAGAAGACCTGGCAGTGGCTCATGGTCCTGACGGCGCATCGAGGCTTGTGTGTCTACTGCGGTCGTTCTGCGGCCACCACGATTGACCACGAGAAGCCCATCATTGATACCGGAGCAGACGTCTGCTGGAACTTCGTTCCAGCCTGCGAAGACTGCAATCGCTGGAAGAGGGGCCGTACCGCGCGGCGATGGGTGGCCGACATGGATCTCCATCGCAGGTATCCGGAGGCAGGCTTCGCAACTCGAGTTATGCCTCCCAGGGTGTACGTCGGCATCACAAGACGTGTGGAGCGTGTGCAGCGAGAGAGAGCCGACACGGACCGGCGCGAGTGGTTCCAGCTGCACTACGGCAGTGAGAAGCACCGGAACAAGGCAGAGTTGTTCGAAATCCTCGATCGCTGCAAGGCCGAGCTGCGAGGCTACCCCCACTATCCTTGGCGGACGCCGAAACTGAGGACTTCGCGGACCGTCTGTACGCGCCTGATCTGCTGCGGTTACCAGCATCCCAAGGCAAAGCATTTGGTGGCTTTCCTGGAACCTGAGGAGCGTGCTGCCTTCAAGCGAGCTGTGTTCAACGAGCGCGTCCATGAGGGGGACGTGCTCGGTCGGCTCATCCGTGAGTACCTGTCTGCCAGAGAGCGCGACCGCCATGGCGTGGCGTAGCTGCAGGGGAGGGGGCACAACCCCCTTCGGACTCCAGCCGGTCGAGGGCGTTCCCGTCGCTCTCCATCGCACTCGACGGTTTCGTGTGAGTAAGCTGTGGAAGCCAGGTCCGGACTCCCGGCAGCACCGGGGGAACCAGCCAAGCGCTCTAGTACTGCAACGGTGCTTGTTCTGGGTGCTGGGCAGTTTTCAGGGGCTGTGTCCACGTCGTTTGTAGTGACTGAACCGAGCTTGATATTGCCGTCTGCGGCGCCATGTCGACCAGTGCAGGATGTGGTCGGCCGGGGTGGGGCGGCGGTCGGTGAGTCGGGTGATCAGGCGTCTGATCTCGGCGAGGCTGAGGTGGATGAGCTGGGAGGATCCGTTTCTGCTTTGTCCGCGTCCAGCTGTCGGGCTCGCAGGACGGTCAGGCAGGCGTGGGCGGCCATGGCCAGGGTCATGTGGCGGTGCCAGCCGGGATAGCGGCGGACCTGGTAGTCGTCCAGGCCGCACTCCTGCTTGGCGGTCTGGAAGCATTCCTCCACCGCCCAGCGGCTGCCCGCGATGCGGATCAGCTCGTCCAGCGTGGTGCCGGCCGGGCAGTAGGCGATGTAGTAGGAGATCTGGCTCGGGTCTGCTGACGCTGCGGCGGGCGAGAACCCAGTGCCGGCGGTCCTCGCGGTGCCAGGGCCGGACCTCGACGCGGGCCCAGTCGTAGATCCGCCTGCCGTGAGCTCCGTCGCCGCAGGAACGGCGTTTCCACTTCTGCCGCGGCAGGCCGGGGAACAGGTCGTGGACGGGATGGTCGAGGGACCAGCGCGTGACGACGGTGTCGTGGCGGGTGGTGGCCATGACGTGGAAGACGTCAGCCTGCTCCAGTTCGGACCGCCAGCCCTTGCTGAAGCCATAGGCGGCGTCCGCCGTCACCCAGCCGAACGGAATCTTGTCGGCGATGGCCCGGCGGACCATCGTCTTGGCCGTGGCCACCTTCGTCTCGAAGGCGACGCTGTCGTCGATGCCGGCCCGGCGGCAGCGTTCCCGGTCGTCCGTCCAGGACGTGGGCAGATACAGTCGCCGGTCGATCAGGGTGCGTCCGCGGCTCGTGGCGTAGGCGAGGAAGACGCCGATCTGGCAGTTCTCGGTGCGTCCCGCGGTACCGGAGTACTGCCTTTGCACGCCGGCCGAGCGGATGCCCTTCTTCAGGAACCCGGTGTCGTCGACGATCAGGACGGCCTCCTGGTCTGCGAGGTGTTCGACGACGTAGTCGCGTACGTCGTCCAGGACCTCGTCGGCGTCCCACTCGATGCGGTTCAGCAGCCGGTGGATGCGATCGGGCCCCGCGTGCCCGGCCTCCTCCGCCAGCGTCCAGCCGTTCTTCCGCTCCAGCGGAGCTACCAGCCCCCGCATATAGGCAAGCGCTGACTGACGCGGCTCTTCCCGGTTGAACCGGTGCACGAACCGCTCATGCACCGCCTCGAGTTCATGCGCCCACAACCTGACATCAGCAAGGTCCCCACCCATGACCACATCAACGACCGAGCTGGTCAGCAGTCACGGCAAGCACCGTTGCAGTACTAGTCTTTTACCGTCCGGAGGCGCGTAAGCAGCGTGCCCACCAGCGGAACTCCACCCGCTTGCACGCACGTTTTCCGTGCCCCCGTCGGAGTCCTCCGCATGTCTGTTCAGCCGACCCTCGCCGCGCTCCGCGGCTTCCACTGCGAGCACACCCCCAGCAAGAGCCGCATCCTCGCTCTCGTCCACCACCGAGAAGGCCCTGCCTCACTGCAGGCTGTTCTCACCTGCCGGCAACCCGAGCTCGCGCAGCAGGCAGTGCGCATCCTCCAGCAGGCCATCCGCTCTTCCTCGGCCGCTTGGGAACCCGAGCTGCTGGAGAATCTGTGTGCACAGCTGCCGGATGCTCCGGCTTCATCCCTCCGTAGCGCCGTACAGCACGCGCTCGCGGGCGTCTGGCCCATGCTTCCCGGCAGCTTCTTGAAGTGGGAGCAGATCGCCGATGACGTCGACGAAGACGGGGACGAAGGCAGTGACGCCTACGGGGTCACCCGCGCCCTGCGCACCCCGAAGGACGCACGTCTCATGGACCTGACAGGCACGGTCGTCCGAGTAGCGACGCTCCGCGAGTTCCACGTACATGACGAGCAGGCCGTGCTGAAGGCAGCCAGGAGCGCGGGCTGGGAGCCCCTGCCGAACGAGGCCCCTGAGGACGACGACCCACAGGATGTTGTCGGTGCCGTGATGTGGCTTGGGGAGTCCGACCGCGAGATCGAGGCCGCAGGACGGTCAGGGCCTGGTCGCGGGCGCTGGTCACCAGGACCCTCTGCCCCTGGGCCAGCAATGCCGAGACAAGGTTGGCGATGGTGTGCGTCTTGCCGGTGCCCGGCGGGCCCTGCACGACCACGCCGGTGTCGTGTTCCAGGCGCCGCAGCACACTGCGCTGGCGTTCGTTGGTCATGCCCGGGAAGAGCGGGTCGTCCCCGAACAGGGCAGGATCTCTCGCCCGTCCCAGTTCGCACGAGCCTCGGCGTCCAGGGGCAGTACCAGCTGCGCCAGTGCCAGCGGCGCGTGCGCCTCCGAGGCCACGCTGTCGGCGATCCGCTCGTAGAAATTCAGCAGGGCGTTTCGGTCCCGGGGGCGCAGCACCAACGCCGGGGCGTACGTGAGGCGTGCCCCCGGCTCCGGCTCGCGGGGAGGCTGCCACTCGGCGCTGAACGTCACGGGACGCTGCAGCACGCGTTCCTGCCATTGGGCCAGGTGTTCCAAGGTTTCCGAGCCGAGGAGGTGTAGAGACTGGGCTGCGATCTCCTCGGCGAGCGCGGCCGACCGCTCGGGGGCCCAGCCGTCGTCGGTGTCGAGAAACGCCTGGTCCTCCAGCCGTACCGCTCCTTCGGCCGTCAGCCGGACAGTGAGCTGGGCGGTTTTGCGGTCCACCGAAGTCTCCACCCGGTGGGTGAGGATGTGGCGATGAACGGTGTCGCCGCGTGGGTCACTCCAGGTCAACAGGCCTGTGACCAGGATGAGTTCGAGCTGGTCGTCCTGCTGGGTCAGTTTCTGGTGCCAGTGGTAGACCTGCTCGTACAGCTCCCGCAGGGCCCGCTCGGCGCGCTCCCGCTCGGCCCAGCGTCGCCACCGCGCCAGCCACGGTCCGTAGGCCCGCAACACCTCGGCCGCGTCTTCGCGGCGGACGCTGTGGTCGTCGGCCTCCTCCCGCCATTGGCGGCCGTCCTCGGCCCGCACCAACTCCTTCCCCGGTCCCTCGCTCGCCAGCGGCGGATCCTCACCGTCCGCGTCCCGGCACAGTTCAGGGGACACCCACCCGTCCAGCACTTCCGGCAGCGGCGGCGGGGCGGCCTGGGGCCCGTGGTCGAGGGTGAGCAGGATGCCGTCGGGCCGGTCGACGGGGCGTCGTACGGAGGCCGGCAGACTGGCGAGCCACAAACGCTCCCGCGAACGCTCCCGCGAACGCCGGTCGTCCCGTAGACGCTGGTGGCTGCTTTGGACGACCTCTCGCAAGAAGCCGATCAGTCCGGTGGTCTGCCCGATGACATCAGGGCTGTTCGCGGCGTGTCGTGGCACCTTCACCTGTCTCCCCTCAGCTGGTGACGAACGTTCCAGAATCGGGTGGCTGAGGAGGCACGACAACGCGGTCCGGGAGAATGGCGTGATCCACACGCTGTATAGGCTGGATTGACGCACTGTAGTTGGACGGTGAGGGGTTCGCTTCTGAGGGGCCCGTGCAGAGAGTGGGGTCGTTGCGTAGCGATTCAGGTCCTTGCACCGCGCTCCTTTAGGGCCCTTCTCGGGTTGTCGTCCGAGAACGCGTTGTGGAGAGCTGAGCTTGCAGGGGGGAGCCGCGCAGCGCCCGGCGGCACTGCGCGGCCAATGTCGGTGGCAACGTCTAGAGTGCGGCACATGTCTGCTTCGTCAACTGAGCTCAAGGCTGAGGAGCCCCTGGCGCCGGTGTACCCCTTCAATGCGCCAGGGGAGCCGATCACCCTCTACGACGGACCCATTGGACCGGCCGGGGCTGAGGTGCCCGGGGTTGTCCAGTACGACTGCTGCCCGAAGCCCGGGATCTCTTGGCGGTTGCGTACCGAAGACTATGACCCCACCTCTATGGACAGGACTGAGCTGAGTCTGCTCAACCCCGGCATCGACCTGCCGGTGTCCGCCAGAGACGCTGTGAGCGGCTGGTCCAACGGCACTTCCTACGGAGACCCCACCGCCCCGCTCGACCGTGTTGTTGCCCACTGGTTCAATCTGCCCCGATGGCGTGGATCAGCCCACCTCGAGGCTCATGCTGCTGATGGGACGCCGCGACTGGTGTCGGCCGGACGCAGTGTGTATGAGGCGGACGGGTGGAGGATCACGCTCGACGTCCGCCCCGATCACAAGGCCGTCTTCTCTGATGTGCGCCAGGCTGACGTCTACATCATGACTCACGTGATGGAGATCCGTCGGTTGGACGGATCCACGTTCACGGCCGCCGAGGTCACCCCGGTTCTCAGTGCGCTGCACGTCGGACTGTCCTTCGCGCTCGGCCGGTGGGTCGCCCCCGCCCTGCCCGTCGGCCTGAACGACCAGGAGCATACGGTGTGGGGCCAGTGGGGCCCGATGCTCTGCGACCCGGCACGCCGCATCAGCTCCGGCTGGTGGTACCCCGAAGACCAGAAGTCCTTGGCAGATCTGCTGGCCTGCCTCCTGCCCACCTTCCGCGATCCCGGCAAGGGGCAGGCGCTTCGCCTGCAGATGCAGTACGCGATCACTGCCATAGTCGATCGAGGGTTCGTCGAGCAGCGGATCATGAGCGGAGCTGCCGGACTGGAGCATGTGATGTGGCAGGAACTCGTGCTCAGCGGGCGGCTCACGGAAGCCGAGTACACATCCCGCGCACGGCCGGCTCATGACAAACTGCGTATGGTCCTGACGGAGTCCGGGGTCGATCTGAGGGTGCGCGCAGACCGTCTGCCGGCAGCCGCTGCCTATGCGGCCAGACAGCGGGTAGACGGCACTCGGCCGGCGGACGGCGCCGACGTCGTCACCCGAGTCCGTAACCGTCTCGTGCATCCCAAGGAGACACAAGAGCCCGTCTACGGGGTCAAAGGACTGGTCACCGACACCTGGCTCCTGACCCGCCACTACCTCGCGCTGCTGGTGCTCCGCTCGATCGGCTACCGAGGCTCCTACCAGGACCTCTCCAGGACCAACAGGTGGGTCGGTGAGACCGAGCCCGTCCCATGGGCGTGAGGTCGAGCAAGCCTTCAGGAGCCGACAGCGCTCTTTCCGGGCTTGGAGGCCCCTGCGGTCGTACGAGGTGCTGGGCGACATCGTTGCGGCTGATGTCCTGCGAAGTCGCAGCCTCGCGGATCGTGCGACCGCATCCTCTATTGATGACGGCGGCGTCCGAGTCCCGATTCGGTGACCGGAGGCCGACTGTGGCCTCCAGCCATGCCAACCTTTGGCACCGGGATGAAGCCGCGAACTTGAAGGTGCCCCGTGTGGGAGATAGAGGCGGATCAGCACCTCGCCGGAACGTGCTCCCTGGCGCCGGAGCCGGTCCTGGGCGAACACAAGGCCGGCTGCCCCCGCACCCCGGGGGCCCCGCGCCGGGGTCATTCCTCCATACGCTGCAGGTCGGCCGCCCGGTGGTCACCCGCGGACGCCAACCCGTCGACGAGGCGTCGCCACCGTGCGATCTGGTCCGGTGTCATGGCATCACGTGAGTGAAGCGTCCGGAGCCAGTCGGGGAGGTGCCAGCACCTGTTCGCGGCGATGCGATGGTTGCCGTCGATCAGTCGCTCCGCCAGGCGGAGTCCCGTGTCCCTCTGCCATGTGAGCGGGGCGCACTTGCCGAGTTGTGCGAGTGCATCGAGGGCCTTCGGTTCCTGACGGGCGAGTACTGTCCAGCGGTCCAGGAGGCTGGTGAGGATGTCGGGATGGAGCCAGTCCTGCCGGGCGCGAGCCAGGGTCGCGTCGATGTCGGTGTCACTTATGTCGATTTCGGGCGCGGGCAGGAGCGACCCCAGCGCGAGGCCGTCCCAGTGATGGCTGGTGCGTAGCCCGGTGCCGTCGCCGATGGCGTCGAGGGCGGCCTCCATGACGACGGGCCAGACGGCAGGGAGGGACGGGCGCAGGCCGTCGTCGTAGGTGAAGAGTACGGCGAGGTCGCGGAGGAACTGGTGCAGGGCGCGGCTGTTAGCGGCGAAGTGTTGTGCGTGTGCTTTGAGCGGCTCGGTGTTGCCACTGACCGCTAGGTCGACAATGACGCGCGCGCTTCGCTTGCTGTGCCGGTTCTCGTACCCCTCCTTGGCCCAGTGGTCGGTGGCGCGGGCGTGGGCGGCGAGCAGGGTTTCGGTGAGCCTGTTCGCCCGATCCGCCACACAACTGTCGCTGAGGGATGCCGCGCCGGCGGCCACGAGCGGGGGGATCAGCGAGATCAGGTACAGCTGTTCCGTATCGACCTCGGGCAGCGTTCGCTCGTAGGGGCCGTCGAGCCGGGGACGCTCCCGTGTGCCGGTCTTCGGGTCCCAGTCGCCCAGTCGACAGTCCCGCAGTCCCGCCTCCACGGCGTCTAGCGCCACCTGGTGGCGGCACGGGCCCGGCTGTCGGTCGGTGTCGCATGGCGCGGCCCAGACGTATTCGAGAGCCCGGGCGAACGCCATGCGCACCTCGTCGAAGTGGTTCGTGCTGCAGCGGGTCAAGACGTCGATGATCGCCTGCCGGTCGAGGACGGCGTCGTCGGAGGTCACCGCTAGGAGCGCCGCCAGACCGGTCGCCGCGGACCGGTCGGCCCCCATCGAGTAGTAGGAGGAGGCGGCGTACCCGGTACGGCTCGGTTCGGTGATCGCCTCGATCAGGACGGTCGTCGCCCATCGCAGGTCGTCGACCGGAACCCGGAGCCGTCCGCGAGCCTGTGCAACGGCAGCGGTGGCGGCGACGGCGGCGATCGGGTCAAGCCGGTCGAGAGGAAGACCGGGTGTGTCGTCGCCCAAGGACCGCGCCTCGGCTATGTCGGCCAGAAGCGTGTCGGGAGGGGCGGTGCGACCGTCGGATCCGGCGTAGGTGTTCTGCAGGCGCAGGGCCCGGCCGGCCCGGTCGAGCATCTCGGTGTCGGGCCGCATGCGAGTCGCCAGCGGCTCGGGATGCTGGTACTGCACGGTCAAGTTGCCGGATCCGGCGGTTTCCAGGCGGAAGTTCTCCGGCCTGAACGTCGCTGCCCACACTTGCACCGAGGCGAGGAAGTGGTCGGCCTCCGAGTCATCCTGGGAGTCGGCGACCATTTCCTCCGCGCGGCGGACGAGTTCCTCTCCGGTGGCCGCGAGCTCGTCCACCCGGCCCTGGTCCCCCGAGAGGACCGCGCGCATAGTGAGTTCGGCGGCGACATCGCGCGGGCTGCTTCGGCGACGGGACCGCCCCACGAGATCGGTCTCGTCCGGGCCTTGTACGTGCAGTACTCCTTCACCGGCGACTCGACGAACTCCAGCTGCCACACGTTCGGATCCCGCATCCAGGGGATCAGCAGATCGCCGGCCTGCTCCAGATGGCGCACCAGGAACCCGACGGCCAGACCGGGCATGGCCAAGTTGTTGCAGTCGCGCAACAAAAGCTCCACGACCTGGGCGGGAGAGATGCCGACGACGGCCACGAGTTGGTCCGCGAGGCGCTCGACCGCGAGCAGCGCACTCACGCACGGGTACGGGCCGATCGACCCTCCCCGGTACCAGGCCCAGACGTGTTCATCCCCGACGCAGTGCCGAACTCCCACACCCGGCAGATCCAGTCCTGCTCCGGTCGGCTCGTCAGCGGGTGCTCGGACATCGTCGCCGTGCACCCCGACCCGGACGGCCGCAGCGTGGTCGAGCATCCGGTTGATCAGGGCCAGTGCAGGGAGGGTGTGCGCCTTCAGGAGCGGCCAGAAGGGCCCCCGATACCACCCCGCCATCTGTTCGGTGATGCTTCCGCGGGCGCGGTGATGTCGGATGCCGTCGTCGAACGGGTACGAGTGGGACCAGCCGTATCTGTCCTCCTCAGGGTCGTGCTGTTCGATGTAGTAGGACTCGGCCAGGGCCAGCAGCAGATCCGGCTGATGCCTGGCCATCTCCGTCGCGGCCCAGAAGCTCTCCACGGCGGGCTCGAGACGCGCACCGTCGTCGGCGATTCCCCTGAGGAACGCCTCGGCGCGCCTGTCGAGGTCGGTGCCGAGCATCGCCAGGGCTTCCACTGCGAATTCGTCCGAGTGCTCCGGATCGGATGCGAGCACGCGGTCCCGCAGCGCCTGCCGGATCGGGACTGGCTCGCTTGTCTCGGCCTGCACTAGTCCACACAGCCACGCCAGCACCAGTTCGCGGACTCTGCGGCCCACGTCGTGGGCGGTCCGTGAGTCGCTGTCGGAGCCGGTGTCGTGTGGGTGGCAGAAGGCCAGCTCGACCAGGGGCGCGAGTATCAGCGGGTCGCCGACGCCATGGGGCGCGTAACGCTGCATGGCCAGCCGGATTACCGTGCGCAAGCCGGCTTGCTGGTCCATCTGCAGCGCGGGCCATGCACGGCCGAGTACCTTTCCGGCGGCACCGAGGGTGAGCACTGCCTCCCACGGCACGTCCGACCACCGCTCGCCGTGGTCGGACGCGATCCCGTCGAAGACGGTGCGCAGGTGGGCGAGCGACCGTTCGACGTCATCGGCGCCGAGTAGATGCGCCTGGCACGCGATGCGTGCGGCACGCAGCGCCCAGCGCGGCGCGTCGGCGGTTGAGAGGAGAGCGAAGCCGTCCGTGACGAGCAGCCGCACCACCGCCATGTCTCGCACGAGATCGCTGGCGAACCGATCAGACGGGCTCCAGGCGCTGGTCGCGCCGAGCGGCGCCAGCAGACCGTCGGAGCGCAGGGAGGGCAAGGCGGCCGGGTCCGGTGGCACGGCGGTTTCGCGGGGAAGTAGTTGGCGTCTGGCCAGTGCCTGGAGAGACTGGTCGCGAGCGTCGGGGGAGGGGCCTCCCGCCGTCATCATCTCTCCGCGGCGTACAAGGTTGCGCCAGACGGCGGCGAACAGGTCGGCCTCCGACGCCGCTCCCTGAGGGGCCGCCACGCCCGGGCCCGCGCGCAACAGCATGTCCACCAGACCAGGTCTGCCCAGCAACCACCGCGTCCGCTCGTCACCGGCCCACTGCCGCAGCTGCGGAAAGACCTCGACGAGCCGCGTGGTCTCGGCTGGAGTCAGCCGGGGGGCCTCGTGCTCGCGGACGAGATCCTCGACGATTCCGCCGTCCTGCGCCACGCTCTCCGCAGCCTGAACGAGCACGTCACGTGCGGCTCCCGAACCGTCGGCACGGGTGACCGCCACCACGCCGAGTCCGGCGGCCATGGCCGCCCGCGCGAGGTCCGAGAGCAGCTGGGCACGTCCTTCCAGCACCGACTCCGCGCCGTCGACGACCAGCAGACGCCCCTTACCCACCGCAGAGGCACCCAGCACCGCGGCGAGGCGGGCGCCGAGCAGCGCCTCGAATTCCGCAAGCGTTGCGGGGATCTCCCGCAGGTTCAGCACGGTGACCGCGACTCCGTCGGCTCGCAGCCGCCCAGCGGTACGCAGGGCCAAAGCCGACTTGCCGGCGTCGGGCTCCCCGTGGACGACCAGCGCGGTCGCCCGCGAGGCGACCGCCCTCGCTTCGGCGGCCAGAGCATTTCCGGCTTCGGCGCGCTCCAACTCGAGGTTCTCGCCGGCACCGGTCAACCGGAACCGGACGAGGTTCTCGGCCGTCTCCGACAGGGCGTCGAGGGCCCGCCACGCCGGGGCGTAGGACGGGGAGCGGTCAACGACCGCAGCCCCAGAGAGCTGCCTCCGGAGCATGCTCTCGGTGACGGTGGCCGCTGTCGGGGCGTGACTCCGGGACAGTCTCCCCAGAGCTTCGAACAGGGTGGCGGAACCCTCCACAGAGGCATCGGGGACGACACTCCGCAGGCGGGCCACAGCCGCCGTACGGTCGGACTCGTCGGCCCCCTCCAGCCTCAGCTGCCACAACCAGAGCACGTGCAGGAATCGCCAGGTCAGCTCGGCGGCAGGCCTTTCAGTACTCACCTTCGGACTGCTGGCTGCCTGAGCGATCAACGCGTCCAGATGGCTCAGCCGCCTGCGAATCGCTTCAGTCGTGCGTCCCGGCTGCTTCACTACCGCGCGGAACGACTCCTCGTCGGGCTGCCCCCGTGCGATCACGGCCAGCTCATGCACCTGCCGTACGGCAGGACTGGTGCTGGCCACAGCGAGCGCCAGCCGCCAATGCCCCGCGCCGGCCTCGGCCCAGTGATCCGTGACGATCCGCAGGTAGGACACGAGCAGGTCCGCCGTGGAGTCGTCGCTGGTCGTGAATGCCGGGGCCCGGCGCACACCGATCGACAACCGCCGCTGTGCTCCGTCGGCCGTGTCCCCAACGACGATCAGGTCGTCCACGGGGCTGAAACTGCTGTCCTGGAAGCGTACGGACACCGGCGTCACGTCATCACCCAGTGCCGGTACGGGATCGCCGAGGAGGAGGTGCGCCAGCAGGACGGCACCGAAGTCGTGCTCCAAGACCGTGCCACCGCCGCCGGTCGCGTACGGGCTGGCCACCTGCTCTGCTGCGTCGCGCCCCACCATCTCCGCATCATAGGACGCGCCACCGACAGTGCAGGCGGGCACGACGTCGCGCGGTTCGGTGCCACGACCCGTCTCAGGTGAGGAGGTTGAAGGCAGTCTTCTCCAGGAGGGCGTTGGTGTTCGTATCGTGGCCGAGGGCGAGGGTCTGGTACGGGAGGGCGGCGAGCCGCTCCGTGAGGCGGGCGGAGCCGCCGGTCATGGGTAGCAGCCCGAACGCATCCGGGTAGCGGTCCTCTGTACCGGCGGTGCAGAAGTCCGTCTCGTCCGGGCGACGCGGCTCGTCGAGGAACGAAGGGCGCGGCCCCTTGAGCAGTGACCCGATGGCACCCCTAAATCTCCTGATATGCCGTCAGGTAAGTCAGCGTTTCGTCAGCATCGATCCTGGCAAGTTCCGCGAAGAGCGTTCGAGTAGGTGCACCTTCGACGAGCCACAACAGCCGTGTTCGCGCTTAAGCCCAGGCAGGAGCCTGCTTACCGGAGTGAAGCGATGTTCCTCACAATCTTCGAGTCAGGCGCGTGCCAGTTGTAGAGTGAAGACGCCGTTGACCTGCAGAAAGCAGGCAGGGAGCCGTCATCCAGGAGTCCAAAGTGCTGCGTACTTTGTTCAAGTCCAAGATCCACCGCGCCACCGTCACCCAGGCCGACCTGCACTACGTGGGATCGGTGACCATCGACGCCGACCTGCTGGACGCCGCCGATCTGCTGCCCGGTGAGCTGGTGCACATCGTCGACATCACCAACGGCGCCCGGCTGGAGACGTACGTCATCGAGGGCGAGCGGGGCTCCGGTGTGATCGGGATCAACGGGGCCGCCGCCCATCTCGTCCACCCCGGCGACCTGGTGATCATCATCAGCTACGCCCAGGTCACCGACGCCGAGGCGCGGGCACTCGAGCCGCGGGTGGTGCACGTGGACGGCGACAACCGCATCGTCGCCCTGGGCGCCGACCCCTCCGAGCCGGTGCCGGGCTCGGACCAGGAGCGCAGCCCGCAGGCCGTGGCAGGCTGACCACAGCCCCGTTTCCGGACAAGGAGCGTGCCCGTGAGCGACATCGAGATCCGCGACGACCGGGCGGCCGGCCTGCTGACCGCGACGGCCGGGGACGAGACCGTCGGCCGTATCGAGTACTTCGTCCTGGAGTCCCCCGAGCGGGCCCTCGTCCCCGTGCACACCGTCGTGGAGCCGGCCCACGAGGGCAAGGGCGTCGCCGGTTCGCTGGTCCGCGAACTGTACGCCGCCGCGCGCCGCGAGGGCGTCCCCGTCGCCCCGCTGTGTCCGTACGTCGTCCGGTGGGCAGAACGCCACCCCGACGAGGCCCCGGCGGCCGACCCGGCGCTGCGGCGCGCGGCCGGGGAGTGGCTCGCGGCGCACCCCGGGCGGTTCTGACGGTCCTCAGGGGTCTCACGGCTCTGGCGGTCGTGACCAGGGTTGCCGCGCGGGTGCCCGCCCTGGCGCACACCTCGCCCGTTCAGGTCCCGGTCCTCGACGCCCTGCGCGACGGCCACCACCCGGCCTGGCGCTGCGGCACTTCGCCGGCTCGGCGGCCGGGGGCGTCCCGGCCGTGGCGCACCTGGTCCACCTGGGCCCGCGCCGTTCATGCGGGCGGGTGAGTGGCGGCGGGGCCGTCGGGTAGGCGGGGGAGTAGTCCAGAGCCGACGTCGACCGACTGGCCGGAGGACACGCGCCATGACCAACCCGTACCCGGATCCCGTCTCACCGGGACCCACGCCGGGCCCGGAGCCCCAGCACCCCGAGCCGCATCCGGTCCCGACCCCGGAGCCGCCCCCTGCCCCGCAGCCGCCTCCGCCTCCGCCGCCACCGGGCCCGGGGCCGCAGCCGACGCCACCGCCTCCCGGCCCGGGACCGGAGCCGACGCCCCAGCCTCCGGGCCCCGGCCCGGAACCACCTCCGGCGCCTCCGCACCCGGGGCCGCCGGGCCCGCCTCCGTCACCGATCCCGCCGGGCCCGGAGCCGGTGCCGAACCCGGAACCGGGACCACCGCTCACCTGACGCGTCACGCCCGACGCCGTACAGGGCGTCGGGCGTGGCCAGGCGTCCTCCGGGGCCGGTCGGGCGCGGGCGGCAGCGACCAGTGGGGGCGGTACCCAGCACGGGAGCGCCGCCGCACGGACCGGCCGGCTGCCGCCCTGTGCGGTCGCCTCGGGCCGGTCCTCGCCCTGTGCGGTCGCCTCGGGCCGGTCCTCGCCCTGTGCGGTCGCCTCGGGCCGGTCCTCGCCCTGTGCGGTCGCCTCGGGCCGGTCCCCGCCCTGTGCGGTCGCCTCCGGCCGGTCCCCGCCCTACGCAGTCACCTCCGACCGGTCCCCGCCCCACAGCGTGTGGAAGGACCCCTCCCGGTCCGTCCGCCGATACGTGTGCGCACCGAAGTAGTCCCGCTGGCCCTGCGTCAGCGCGGCCGGCAGCCGCTCGGCGCGCAGCGCGTCGTAGTAGGCGAGGGCCGCGGCGAAGCCCGGCGTCGGCACCCCCTGGCGGGTCGCCGCGACCAGCACCTCGCGCCAGTCGTCCTGCGCGGCGGCGATCTCCTGCGCGAACGTCTCGTCGGCCAGCAGGCTCGGCAGGTCCGGCCGGGCGTCGTACGCGGCACGGATGCGGTCCAGGAAGGCGGCCCGGATGATGCAGCCGCCGCGCCAGATCGCCGACACCGCGCCCAGGTCGATGTCCCAGCCGTACTCCTCGCTGCCCGCCGCGATCTCGTGGAAGCCCTGCGTGTACGAGACGATCTTGGAGGCGTACAGCGCCTGCTCCACCCGGTCGGCGAACGCCCCGGCCTCCGCCTCGCGCAGCGGCGCCGCCTTCGGCCCCGCCAGCCCGCGCGAGGCCTCCCGCAGCGCCGTGTGCCCCGACAGGGAACGGGCGAAGACCGCCTCTGCGATGCCGGACACCGGCACCCCGAGGTCCAGGGCGATCTGCACCGTCCAGCGGCCCGTGCCCTTCTGCTCCGCCCGGTCCTGCACCACGTCCACGAACGGCCGCCCCGTC
The DNA here is from genome assembly GCF_047946815.1 of Streptomyces hamibioticus. Taxonomy (NCBI): domain Bacteria; kingdom Bacillati; phylum Actinomycetota; class Actinomycetes; order Kitasatosporales; family Streptomycetaceae; genus Streptomyces; species Streptomyces hamibioticus. Next base: position 930,651 of record NZ_JBKKQY010000001.1, on the reverse strand, counting down.
GCCGCGTCCACGTGCGATAGCACCTCCGCCGTGATCTCGATCAGGTAGGAGTCCAGCCGGCCGGTGTTCCAGGTGCGGAAGATCTCGGCGATCCGCGCGGGGGAGTAGCCCGCGACGTCCCGCAGCAGCTGGTACGCCTCGCCGATCAGCTGCATGTCGGCGTACTCGATGCCGTTGTGCACCATCTTCACGAAGTGCCCGGCGCCGTCGGGACCGACATGGGTCACGCAGGGCGCGCCGTCCGACGCCTTCGCGGAGATCTTCTCCAGCATCGGTCCCAGGGAGCCGTACGATTCCGGCGACCCGCCGGGCATGATGCTGGGACCGTTCAGCGCGCCCTCCTCGCCGCCCGAGATGCCGGTGCCGACGAAGTGGATGCCGCGCTCGCGCAGTTCGCGCTCCCGGCGCCGGGTGTCCGCGAAGTGCGCGTTGCCGCCGTCGATGATCATGTCGCCGGGCTCCAGCAGCGGCGCGAACTCCTCGATCACCGCATCCGTCGGCTCACCGGCCTTCACCATGACCACCAGGCGCCGGGGCCGCTCCAGCGCCGCCACGAACTCCTTCGCGGTCTCGGCCGCGACGAACTCGCCCTCGCCGCCGAACTCCTCCACCAGCGCGTGGGTACGCGACGCCGTCCGGTTGTGCACCGCGACCGTGTAGCCGTTGCGGGCGAAGTTCCGGGCGAGGTTGCGGCCCATGACCGCGAGACCCGTGACGCCGATCTGCGCCGTATTGCTCATTGGGTTGGCTCCCTAGTGACCTGGATGGCTGCGGTGCCGGTCGTGCCCGCCAGTATCGCCCTGCGGCATCGCCCTCCGACCCGGCACCGCCATTCGGCCATCCTGACGTGCCGGTACCCCGACCGCACCTCTGGACGCGACGTACTCCCGTACGCAGGGAAGGGGCCGGCCGCCTCAGCCGTCACCGCAGGAGCACCCGCGCGTCCGGCCAACCAACGTCCGCTCCCGGCCACTTGGCGCGGTCAAGCGGCCGGTTGCCGTCTTGTCATGGCTCGTTCGCAGCGCTTACTTTTGCCCCTCCTGACGCGTTGTCGAGGGGGACGTTCATGGCCGCACGCGGCCGGCACCGCCGGTACCAGCCGAACAGGATCAACCGCGCCTCACTCACCGTCACCGCAGGCGGTGCCGGGATGGCGCTCCCGCTCATCGGCACCGGCAGCGCCCAGGCGGCCGACGCCGACACCTGGGACCGGGTCGCCGAGTGCGAGTCCACCAACGACTGGGACATCAACACCGGCAACGGCTACTACGGTGGCCTGCAGTTCAGCCAGTCCACCTGGGAGGCCTTCGGCGGCACCCGGTACGCGCCGCGCGCGGACCTCGCCACCAAGGACCAGCAGATCGCCGTCGCGGAGAAGGTGCTCGACGGGCAGGGGCCCGGCGCCTGGCCGACGTGCTCGGTGCGGGCCGGACTGACCCGGGACGGCAGCGACCCCGACATCCGGCCGACCGGCGCGTCCGCGGCCGACAAGGCGAAGGAGCGGGCGAAGAAGAAGGAGCAGCAGCGCGCCGCCGCCGACGTCCGGCCCCAGACCACACCCCAGTCACGCGCCGGCAAGGCCCGCATGTACACGGTGGTCACCGGTGACACGCTGTCCGGCATCGCGGACGCCCAGCGGGTCCGGGGCGGCTGGGAGCGGCTCTACTCCGCCAACCGCGCCGCCATCGGGGCCGATCCCGACCTGATCCTGCCGGGCCAGCGTCTGAAGCTGGACGGCGGCGGTGCGGCGCCCGGCAAGGCGTCTCCGCAAGCCAAGCCCGGTAAGGCGGCCTCGCAGGCCAAGCCCGGTAAGAAGAGCGAGAAGAGCCAGGCCAGGACCGGCGAGGACGACGGCCGGAGCAGCAAGGGCAGCAGAGCAGACCGGAAGACCGGGAGCCAGGAAACCGCCGGCCGCTCTCTCGCCGCCCCCGTCGACGCCTCGACCGGCACGCCGTACCGCCAGGCGGGGTCCGCCTGGTCCAAGGGCTACCACACCGGTGTCGACTTCCCCGTGCCCACCGGGACGTCCGTCAAGTCGGTGGCGCCGGGCAGCGTGGTCAGCGCCGGCTGGGCGGGGTCCTACGGGTACGAGGTGGTGATCCGGCACACCGACGGCCGCTACAGCCAGTACGCGCACCTGTCCGCCATCTCCGTGAAGGACGGGCAGAGGGTGACCGCCGGGCAGCGCATCGGGCGCTCCGGGTCCACCGGCAACAGCACGGGCCCGCATCTGCACTTCGAGGTGCGGACGGGGCCCGGATTCGGCACGGACGTCGACCCGGTGGCCTACCTGCGGGCGGGCGGCGTCAGGATCTGACCCGCGCCCGGCGCGGGTCGAGCAGCGGCAGCGGGACGTACGGGCCGCCGTAGAAGAGCCCGTACGAGACCGGAGGCCCCGGCTCCGGCGCGGGCCGCGCCCAGGCCGGCAGCACGTCCGGCACGAACAGGACGTTCCCGTCGGGCTCCGCGCCTTCCCCGGGCAGCGCCGCGGCCCGCTGCCCGGGCAGCGCGGGGACCCGCTGTTCGCCAAGCGCCGGGACCCGCTGCCCGGGCACGCCCGCGACGAGCGCAGCCTCGGCCCGCACGTCCGTCCCGGCCCGCACGGCAGCCTCGGCCCGCACGGCCCTCTCGGACAAGGCGGCCGCCTCGGGCCACAGGGCCTCGGCCGGTGCCGCCGGAACCGCCCCTGCCGCGGCCCCTCGCCCCGTCCGGGCGATCCGCTCCGTCGTCAGCAGGATCAACCCGCCCGCAGCCACCACACCGCAGCTCAGGGCGAGCGCGGTACCGGTCGTGCCGTAGCGGAATGTCTCGCCGAACAGCGTGATCCCGATCGCCGCCGCCACCACCGGGTTCACGACCGTCAGCGTGGCCAGGGGCGCCGCGAGGCCCGCGCCCCGGTATGCCGCCTGGGACAGCAGCATGCCCGCCGTGGCCAGCACGCCGATGACGGCCAGGGACGGCACGTCCGCCCCCGACACCCCGCCGGTCCAGTCGACCGCGACGGTCTTGGTGAACACCGAGGACATGCCGAAGGCGATGCCGGACGCGGTCGCGAGCAGCATGCTGCGCACTGCCGGGTGCCGGTGCACGGCACGGGCGGCGAGCATCAGCGCCACGACCACACCCACGGTGACGAGGGCCACCGCCGTGCGTTCCGCCGTGGTCAGCGACTGCGCGTCGGAGGCACCGACCAGGGCCAGCAGACCGGCGAGACCGACCGTCGCCATGATGGCGCCCCGCCAGGCGGTCGCCCCGGCCCGGCGGCCGGCGAACAGCGCCGCCATGGGCAGCGCGACCACGATGGTCAGCGCACCCAGCGGCTGCACCACGCTGAGCGGGCCGTAGGCGAGCGCGACCACGTGCAGCAGTGCGCCGAGGCCGTTCAGCGCCACCGCCGCCCACCAGCCCGGGTGGCGCAGCGGCGCGTACTGCCGGTCGGGGGCGGAGACCGCGACGCGCTCCTGCACGATCGCCCCGCCCGCGTAGGCGACGGCGGAGACCAGCGACAGGAGCACGGACAACGCGAGGGCGCTCATCGGCGTCTCCTCTGCGTGAGGCGAGGGCTGGGCGCGGCCTGCCCGGCACGGCGCGGCGATCGGTCGGCTTCCATGAACAACACCCTGCCGTGCCGCGCTCTTGCCGTCGTCGTCCCAGAGCATTCTTTGGGTCCTACTGCCGATGGAGTACGACGGGAGGCCGGTCATCCCCAGGGTGGGCGCGACCGGGCGGACGCCCCTGACCGCCTCACCCCGCGGCCCCTAGGGGGCCGCTCCTCCCGGCCCCCCGGCCGTTCGTGAGCCCCCTCCCGGCCGTCCGTGGCCCGCGGCCGTCCGTGGCCCCCGGCCACAGGTGCACCCCGTCGCACTCTTCCGCACAGGCCTCGCCTGGGTGACCATGAGAGGACCAGCCGCCGACACGGGAGGTTCCGGGTGCGAGTGGGACTGCTGACCCGGGAGTACCCGCCGGACGTGTACGGCGGCGCGGGTGTCCATGTGGAGTTCCTCGCCCGGGAACTCGCCGCCCTCGTCGACCTGGACGTGCACTGCTGGGGCGAGGCCAGCACGGCGGAGAAGGGCACCGGTGTGCTGCGGCACCGCCCCTGGTCCGCCCTCGACGGCGCCAACGACGCCCTGCGCACCTTCTCCGTGGACCTGGCGATGGCCGCCGCCCTCCAGGGCCGCGACCTGGTCCACTCGCACACCTGGTACGCCAATCTCGGCGGCCACCTGGCGGGCCTTCTGCACGGCGTCCCGCACGTGGTGACCGCCCACTCCCTGGAGCCGCTGCGCCCCTGGAAGGCCGAGCAGCTCGGCGGCGGCTACGCGCTCTCCGGCTGGGCCGAGCGCACCGCGTTCGAGGCCGCCGACGCGGTGATCGCCGTCTCCGCCGCCATGCGCGAGGACATCCTCGCCTGCTACCCGGCGCTGGAGAAGGACCGGGTGCACGTGGTGCACAACGGCATCGACACCACCCTCTACCGGCCCGACCACGGCACCGAGGCCCTGGACCGGATCGGCCTGGACCGCTCCCGCCCGTACGTGCTGTTCGTCGGCCGCATCACCCGCCAGAAGGGGGTGCCGCACCTGCTGCGCGCCGTGCGGGGCATCGACCCCGGTGTGCAGGTCGTGCTGTGCGCGGGCGCACCCGACACCCCCGAGATCGACCGCGAGTTCCGCGACCTCTACCAGGAGCTGAGCCGGGTCCGCCAGGGCGTGCACTGGATCCCGCAGATGCTGCCGCGCGCGGAGGTGATCCAGCTGCTCACCCACGCCGCCGTCTTCGTCTGCCCCTCGGTCTACGAGCCGCTCGGCATCGTCAACCTGGAGGCGATGGCCTGCGGCACGCCCGTCGTGGCCTCCCGGGTGGGCGGCATCCCCGAGGTCGTGGCGGACGGCGAAACCGGGGTACTCGTCGACGCGGACGACGACTTGGGGGCGGGGCTCGCCCGGGCCCTGGACGCGGTCGTCGGCGATCCGGAGGCCGCCCGCCGGATGGGCGAGGCGGGCCGGGAGCGTGCGGTGGGCGAATTCGGCTGGGACGCGGTGGCCCGTCGCACGGTCCGGCTCTATGAGGACGTCCTGGCGCAGGCAGGACAGGCTTAGGCGGACCGGCCCAGGGGCAGGCATGGGCCCACAGCGAGGGTGAGGGGAGCGGCCATGCGGCGTGGTGGTCCTTCGGTACTCGGCATCGTCCTGGCGGGCGGCGAGGGCAAACGCCTGATGCCGCTGACGGCGGACCGCGCGAAACCCGCGGTCACCTTCGGCGGGACGTACCGGCTCGTCGACTTCGTGCTGTCCAACCTGGTCAACGGCGACATCCTGCGCATCTGCGTGCTCACGCAGTACAAGTCGCACTCGCTGGACCGGCACATCACCACCACCTGGCGGATGTCCAGCCTGCTCGGCAACTACGTCACCCCGGTCCCGGCCCAGCAGCGCCTCGGGCCCCGCTGGTACCTGGGCAGCGCCGACGCCATCCTGCAGTCCCTCAACCTGGTCCACGACGAACAGCCCGAGTACGTCGCGGTGTTCGGCGCCGACCACGTCTACCGCATGGACCCGCGCCAGATGCTCGCCCAGCACATCGACTCCGGCGCGGGCGTGACCGTCGCCGGCATCCGGGTGCCGCGCGCCGAGTCGTCGTCCTTCGGCGTGATCACCCCGGGCTCCGACGGCCGGACCGTCGAGCGCTTCCTGGAGAAGCCCGCCGATCCGCCCGGCCTGGCGGACGACCCCGAGTGCGTGTTCGCCTCGATGGGCAACTACCTCTTCACCACCAAGGCCCTGATCGAGGCGCTGCACCGGGACGCCGAGGACGAGAACTCCGTGCACGACATGGGCGGTTCGATCCTGCCCCAGCTCACCGACCGGGGCGAGGCCGCGCTCTACGACTTCAGCGACAACCACGTCCCCGGCGAGACCAGCCGCGACCAGGGCTACTGGCGGGACGTCGGCACCCTCGACGCGTACTACGACGCCCACATGGACCTGATCGCCGAGCGTCCCGCCTTCAACCTGTACAACCGGGACTGGCCCGTCTACACCCACTCCGGCCAGCTCTCGCCCGCCCGGTTCAACGCCGGGGGCATCGCGAGCGAGTCGATCATCAGCGCGGGGTGCCTGATCCGCGGGCAGGTCACGCGGTCCGTGCTGTCGCCGGGCGTCCTGGTCGACCCGGGCGCGGTGGTGCAGGGCTCGGTGCTGCACGACAACGTGCACATCGGGCGGGGCGCGGTGGTGCGCGGGGCGGTGCTGGACAAGAACGTCGAGGTGCCGCCGGGCGCGACGATCGGGGTCAACCCCGAGCGCGACGCCGAGCTGTACACGGTCTCCAAGGGCGGGGTGATCGCCCTGGGCAAGGGGCAGCGGGTGCCGTAGTGCCGGGCGGCGGCCCCGGGGCGTGCGCTTTCCGTTCCAGTGGTCGTCGCAACACCCCAGTTCAGGGGATGCGATGGACTTCAAGATCCGGGAGGACCGGGGGCAGGCGCCAGGCCGTAAGGCCCTGGTCCGTGAGCGGGAGGAACACTCCCGGCTCATGGACCAGGGCGTCAGCAGCATGGAGGCTTGCCGGATCGTCGGCATCAACCGGCGTACCGGGAAGCGGTGGCGTAACGGACGCCAGGCCACGGGAAGCACGCGTGGTGCGCCGCCGATCCGCCGACCGCTCAGCTCTGCCGGCCCGTCGCGGTATCTGGGCGAGGCCGATCGCATCCACATCGCCGACCGCCTGAGGGAGAAGGCGTCGATCCGGCAGATCGCCTCCGAGCTGGGCCGGAGCCCTTCCACCATCAGCGGGAGATACGCTCCAACGGTACGCCACTGCGCGGGGACGCCTCCCGCTGGGCCTACCGCCCGCACGCCGCGCAGTCCCGCGCCGATGCCCGCCGGCCTCGGCCGAAGCCGGGAAAGATCGGCCAGAACACGGAACTGCGGGACTTCGTCCAGCACCACCTCGAACGCCGGTGGAGCCCCGAGCAGATCTGCCAGGCTCTGCGGACACGCTTCCCCGACCGGCCGGAGACGCACGCGACCCACGAAACCGTCTACCAGGCACTCTATGTCCAAGGCCGCGGCGAACTGCGCCGGGAGCTGGCCAAGGCACTGCGTACCGCGCCGACCGACGAGGCGCTCGCGTACGACCTGAAGCTGCACAAGAAGCTCGGCTTCAACTCCGTGCGCAAGCACATCAAGGTCGAACCCGACCGCTGGTTCTGCTGGGCCGACCGGCTGGGCCTGCTGGTGTGGCAGGACATGCCGTCCATGACCGCCGGGGTGAACCCGGGCGCCGAGGCGCGCGCCCAGTACGAGCGCGAGATGAAGGAGATGATCGCCGAACACGTCGGCAGCCCGTCGGTGATCATGTGGGTCACCTTCAACGAGGGCTGGGGCCAGTACGACATCGGCCGGATCGCCGAGCAGGCCAAGAGCTGGGACCCGACCCGCCTGGTCAACAACCAGTCCGGCCTCAACCTCGGCGCCGACGGGCACGCCGGCGACATCATGGACGAGCACGGCTACCCCAGCCCCGCCCTGCCGCCCCGGCCGGACGGCGAGCGCGCCCTGGTCAGCGGCGAGTACGGCGGCCTCGGCCTGGCCGTGCCCGGGCACGCCTGGCCGGTGCAGCAGTCGTACGTGGACGTCGACCCGGCCACGTACACCGACGACTACCTGGCCGAGCTCGACGAGGTGCGGGCCCTGGTGTGCCGGGGCGGCAACGGCGCCGTCTGCACCCAGATATCCGACGTCGGGGGAGAGCTGAACGGGCTGACGACCTACGACCGGGAGATCCTCAAGCCCGACGTCCAGCGGATGCGGGCCGCGCACGAGGCGCTGATCAGGGACGCCTCCCGCCCGGCCCCGGCCGGGTGCCCGACCGGCTGAGCACGCCCGGCGTCCGGCGGGTCCGCGCCCGCCGGACGCACGGTCGGAGGACGGCCGTCCGGGTGGGGAATCCGCGCCGCCGCCGACGCCACCTGCCGGAATCCGGCCGCGTACGCCCCAGGAGCCCCATGCCTTCACCGGCGGCGGCACTTAATCTGGTGTTAACTGTACGTAGCCTGATCGTACTTGACCGTAATCGGCGAAGGGCGATTGACTGCTGGTCCACCCGTTCGTCGACGCGAGGCAAGCCCGTGACCCCTGACCTGCTCGCTCCCCTCGACCTGGCGTTCTGGAACATCGAATCCCCCGAGCACCCGATGCACCTCGGTGCGCTCGGCGTCTTCTCGGCCCGCTCGCCCACCGCCGGGGCCCACGCCGCGGACCTGCTCGCCGCGCGTGCGGCCGGGGTGCCCGGACTGCGGATGCGGATCCGGGACGTCTGGCAGCCGCCGCTCGCCCTGCGCCGGCCGTTCTCCTTCGGCGGCGCGGCCCGGGAGCCCGACCCCGGCTTCGACCCGCTCGACCACATCCGGCTGCACGCCCCCACGGCCGACTTCCAGGCTGGCGCCGGCCGCCTCATGGAACGTCCGCTGCACCGCCACCGGCCGCCGTGGGAGGCCCACGTGCTGCCGGGGGAGGACGGCGTGTCCTTCGCCGTGCTGTTCAAGTTCCACCACGCGCTGGCGGACGGGCTGCGCGCGCTCACCCTCGCCGCGGGCATCCTCGACCCGCTCGACATGCCCGCGCCCCGGCCCCGCCCGGAGGAACCCCGCCGCGGTCTGCTCCCCGACGTGCGCAAGATGCCGGAGCTGCTGCGCGGCGCGCTGTCCGAGGCGGGCCGCGCCCTCGACATCGGCGCCTGTGCCGCCCTGTCCGGCCTCGACGTGCGCTCCTCGCCCGCGTTCACCGCCGAGCCCTCCGGCACCCGCCGCACCGCGGGCGTGGTGGTCGACCTGGACGACGTGCACCGCGTCCGCAAGGCCGAGGGCGGCACCGTCAACGACGTCCTCATCGCGGTCGTCGCCGGCGCCCTGCGCCGCTGGCTCGACGAGCGCGGCGACGGCAGCGAGGGCGTGGCGCCGCGCGCCCTGATCCCGGTGTCCAACCGCCGTCCGCGCACCGCCCAGCCACCGGGCAACCGGCTCTCCGGCTACCTGATACGGCTCCCGGTCGGCGACCCGGACCCGCTCGGCCGCCTCGGCGCGGTCCGCTCCGCCATGGACCGCAACAAGGACGCCGGGCCCGGCCGGGGCGCCGGTGCCGTCGCGCTGCTCGCCGACCACGTCCCGGCGCTCGGGCACCGCCTCGGCGGACCGCTGGTCTCCGGGGCCGCCCGGCTCTGGTTCGACATCCTGGTCACCAGCGTGCCGCTGCCCAGCCTCGGGCTGCGGCTCGGCGGGAACCCGCTCACCGAGGTCTACCCGTTCGCGCCGCTGGCCCGCGGGCACTCCCTGGCGGTGGCGGTCTCCACGTACCGAGGGCGGGTCCACTTCGGGCTGGTCGCCGACGCGCGGGCGGTGCCGGACCTGGACCTCCTCGCCCGCGCCCTGTCCGAGGAGGTGGCGGCGCTGATCACCGTCTGCGATCCCTGATCCCGGGCGGTTTGGCGGCCCGGCGCGGGGCTCGCGTAAAATCGCCCGGTCGAAAGCGGGCGCGAACCGGAGCGCCGCGACGGGTGACCAGGGAACGGCAGCGGCGATGACGGTGACACAGGACGGTTCGGCGACCACGGACGGGATGACCGGGTCCGCGTACGGACCCGGCATCGACCCGGAGCGGCTGGCCGTCTGCCTCAGCGTGCTCGAGGAACTCGACAAGCTGGACGTCGACCACCCCGACGCGGTCAGGGTCCGCCGGGCCACCTCGCACATCTACCGCACGGTCAAGCAGCGCCGCCGTCAGGAGCGCCGGGCCGCCAAGACCGCCCACGACAAGGCGGTCACCGAGGCCACGGCCACGGGCTCCGCCCAGCGCATCGACGACGAGACCGAGGGCATCCTGCCCTCCTCCCGCACCGAGGAAGGCACCATCGCGGGGATACTCCAGCGCCCCCGCTCCTGCTACGTCTGCAAGCAGCGCTACGTCGAGGTCGACTACTTCTACCACCAGCTCTGCCAGGCCTGCGCCGCGGAGAACCGGGCCCGGCGCGACGCCCGCGCCGACCTCACCGGCAAGCGGGCGCTGCTCACCGGCGGCCGGGCCAAGATCGGCATGTACATCGCCCTGCGGCTGCTGCGCGACGGCGCCCACACCACGATCACCACGCGCTTCCCGAACGACGCGATCCGCCGCTTCAAGGCCCAGCCGGACAGCGCCGACTGGATCCACCGGCTGAAGATCGTCGGCATCGACCTGCGCGACCCCGCCCAGGTCGTCGCCCTCGCCGACTCGGTCGCCGCGGAGGGCCCGCTGGACATCCTGATCAACAACGCCGCCCAGACCGTACGGCGCTCCCCGCAGGCCTACAGCGAGCTGGTCGCCGCCGAGTCAGGGCCGCTGCCCGCCGGTGAGCTGCCCGCCGCCGAGGTGATCGGCACCTTCGGCTCCGGCGCGGTGACCGAGCTGCCGGTCGCGGGCGGCGGCGCGCTCACCGCGCAGGACGTCACCGACCTGGCGCTGGTCTCCGGCTCGGCCTCCCTGGAGCGCATCGCGGCCGGCACGGCCATCGACGCCGGCGGACTCGTCCCCGACCTGCACGACACCAACAGCTGGATCCAGACCGTCGACGAGGTCACCCCCGTGGAGCTGCTGGAGGTCCAACTCTGCAACTCCACGGCGCCGTTCATCCTGATCAGCCGGCTGCGCCCGGCGATGGCGGCCTCGTCGGCCCGCCGGACCTACATCGTGAACGTCTCCGCCATGGAGGGTGTCTTCGCCCGCGGCTACAAGGGCGCCGGCCACCCGCACACCAACATGGCCAAGGCCGCCCTGAACATGCTCACGCGCACCAGCGCCCAGGAGATGTTCGACAAGGACCGCATCCTGATGACGGCCGTCGACACCGGCTGGATCACCGACGAGCGCCCGCACCCCGACAAGGTCCGCCTCGCCGAGGCCGGCTTCCACGCCCCGCTCGACCTGGTCGACGGCGCGGCCCGGGTCTACGACCCGATCGTGCGCGGCGAGGCGGGCGAGGACCTGTACGGCGTCTTCCTCAAGGACTACGCGCCCGGGAAGTGGTAGGGGCGGTCACGCCCCAACGGCGCCGGGGGCCCGTCCCGTTCGGGCGGGTAGGGGGACGGACCGGTCAGTCGACGGCGCCCAGCCGTGAGTGCCGTGCCGCCAGCAGCTCCAGTACCGTGCGCCAGTCCTCCAGGACCCCGGCGTCGAAGACGGTGACGCGACCCTCCTCGCGCGCCTCGCGCAGCCGGAGCAGGTCGTCGTCGGCCGGGGCGTCGGTGCGGGCGTGACGGCGCAGCAGACCGGCGACGCGTTCGCCGAGCAGCGGGCGTACCGCCTCCGCCGCCCGGTCCGCACCGCCGGCCGGATCACCGGGCCACAGCAGCCTGCCCACGGCGTGGACGAGTCCCGCCACCTGGAGCTCCTTGTCGGCGGGGCGGCTGCGGCGCAGCAGCGCGGCGGTCCGCAGCGCGTGGTCGTGCAGATCGACCGGTCCGCCGCTGTGCCCGGCCGGGCCGCGCGAGCCCCGGCAGGCGTACAGCAGGTCCATCAGCTCCTCGACGCTGCGCAGCTCCATGCGTCGGTCCTCCCGCGAGACAGCCGTTGCGGTCCGTCAGCAGACCATGACGAGCTTGCGGCGCGGCCAACGGCACTTGAACGGCCCGGCCAAGGCCCCGGCGGCGTTCGAAGACGCGAGCGGCGGTGTGGGCCGAACGGGTGAGTCGAATCCTGGGCATTCCGGAGCGAACCAGGGCGGAACGCGCCCAACTGTGCGCGGTAGGACGTGTAATGGTTACACCGAGTTTTCAGCCCCATAGAGCGGACCCCCGCTCATTTGGTTAATCTGGAGCGGACGGGCAGCAGTACGGGTCCTACCCACACCCACGGCCCGTCATGGGACGAGCCGGGGCACAACGGCCTGCTCCCAGTCGAGTTACCGGCGCCACCGCGTCCGAACTGCTCTTGACCGAAACCCGAGCGGGCGTCAGACGCCGGACAGCAGACTGGCCGGCGAAGCCCGAGGGTGACCGACACATAAGGAGTGCGCGGTGACACCGGAGAAGACGAATCTCGATCAGCGCCCCAAGGAACGCCCGGAACGCGCGGGCCGCCGGCCCGGGGAGATCGGCAGCCTCGACGTGTGGGCCCGGTCCGCCCCCATCCGCCTGGCGGGTTACGAGGACGACCTCGCCGAGCCCCACATCCTGCCCAGCGTGGACTGACAGCCGCCGCCCCCAGCGGTCGCCGGCGGCATGGGCGTGGGAGACTCACGCCCATGCTGATCCGGGACGCAACGGCCGACGACTGGCCGCGCATCTGGCCCTTCTGGCACCGCATCGTCGCCGCCGGTGAGACCTACGCCTGGGACCCGCAGACCCCCGAGGAGCAGGCCCGGGAGCTGTGGATGAACCCCGCCAAGCGGGTCTTCGTCGTGGAGGACGACGCCGGCACCGTGGTCGCCTCCGCCTACGTCACCCCCAACTACGCGGGCCCCGCCGCCCGGATCGCCAACGCGGGCTTCATGGTCGACCCCGACCACGCGGGCCGCGGTGCCGGCCGTGCCCTCGCGGAACACGTGCTGGCCGCCGCCAAGGTGGACGGATACCGGGGCATGGTGTTCAACGCCGTCGTCGAGACCAACCCCGCGGTGAAGCTCTGGACCTCCCTCGGCTTCACGATCCTGGGCACGGTGCCGGACGCCTTCGAACACCCGCGTCTCGGCCCGGTGGGGCTGCACATCATGCACCGGGCGCTGTGAGCCCCGGCCACCCGGCCGGACGCCCCCTGCCGGCCGGGCGGCCTCAGTCCAGCGGCGCCGTCCGCCGCCACGGACGCAGCCGCTCGATCTGCTCCGCCAGCGCCAGCAGATCCCCCTCCGACCCCGGCCGCCCCACCAGTTGTACGGCGCAGGGCGCACCCGAGGGCAGGGCGCCGAGCGGCACCGACATCGCCGGCCAGCCGGTCAGGTTCCAGGGCGGGGTGAACGGCGAGTACGCCGTGTTCGCCGCGATGTTGCGCAGCCAGCCGCGCTCGTGCCAGGGCGCCGCGCGAGGGCCGCGGCGGGCCAGTGCCGGGGTGAGCAGCACGTCGTACTCGGCGAAGAACGGCTCCAGGCGGCCGCGCAGCCGCTCCCGGCCCCGGCCGGCCGCCGCCGCGCGGACGAACCGCCGGCCCACGGCCGTGTGCACCCGGGTGCGCCGGGTCAGCAGCCGCGGGTCCAGGCCCCGGGCGTCCTCGGAGGCGCCCGCCGTCCACTGGACGAGCGCGGTGAGGCCGAGCGTCGCCGGGTAGGGCGGGTCGGCCCGCCGTACTTGGTGGCCGGACTTCATCAGCACCCCGGCCGCCTCGCGGACGGCGGCCGCGTACGGCTTGCTCACCGTGACCCCGGCGACCGGGCTGCGCAGGGAGACCGCGACCCGGCGCATGCCCGGCTCCCGGCGCCGGGGGGCGGCGTCGCCGGCGAGGACCGTGAGCAGCAGCCGGGCGTCCTCGACCGTCGTCGCCAGCGGCCCGTTCTCCGCCATGCCGAACCAGTCGCCCGCGCCGATGCCGGCCGGGACCACGCCGTGGCCCGGCTTGAGGGTGACCAGACCGCAGTTGGCCGCCGGTATCCGCAGCGAGCCCATGCCGTCGTTGCCCAGCGCGACCGGCACCAGGCCGGCGGCGACCGCGGCGGCGCTGCCGCCCGAGGAACCGCCCGCGGTGCGCGCCGGGTCCCACGGGTTGCGGGCGGTGCCGTGCACCCCCTCCGTGGTGCCGAACACGCACAGCTCCGGCACGTTGGTCAGCCCCACCACGACCGCCCCGGCCGCCCGCAGCCGGGCCACGGTGACGTGATCGGCGCCGGCCGGGGTGCCGGGCGTCGCGGCCGAGCCCACCCGGCTGGACTCGCCGCGCACCGCCAGGTTGTCCTTCACCGCCACCGGCACGCCGGCCAGCGGCAGTTCGGCCAGGTCGCCCCGGGCGCCCACCTCGTCGGCCTCGGCGAGCGCCGCGCCGGCCCGCACCGTGCGGAAGGCGCCGACGCGTGCGTCAAGCCGCTCGATCCGGGCGAGGTGCTCGGCCACCACCTCCCGGGGTGTGACCCGCTTCTCGCGTACGGCGGCGGCGATCTCGACGGCGGTCCGGCCGGCCCAGTGGGTCACGGAAGGCTCCTCGGGGTGCGGTACGGCGGCTACTGGTGAGTACGCAGACAGCACTGTGCCTGGGGGAGGGGGCCCGCGTCGAGACCGCGACCCGGGTCCGGGGCATCGCCGTGATCGGCCGCCGGGCCCACGCCGTGCCGGCCGAGGCGTCCCCGGCCGGGCCGGGCCCGGTGTCGCGGGCGGTGCTCACGTCCCCCGAGCGGGACCCGTGCTGTCCCGTTCGATCAGCCGCGGCACCGGCACCCGGACCGTGCGGGCGGGGCCGCCGTCCAGCAGCGCCGTCAGTTCCGTCGCGGCCGTGCGGCCGAACTCCACGCTGTCCCGGGACAGCGCGGACAGCCAGGGCTTGACCATGCGGCACAGCGCCGAGTCCTCCCAGGCCACCACCGACACGTCGGCCGGTACCGAGAACCCCAGGCCGGCCGCGGCGGCGACCCCGGCCACGGCCATCACGTCGTTGTCGTAGATCAGGGCGGTCGGGGGAGCGGCGCCCCGCAGGACGCGCCGGGTGACGGCGGCGCCCTCGGCGTCCGAGTAGTCGGTCGTCACCGACCGCACCTCGGTCAGGCCACGCCGCCCCGCTTCGGCGCGCAGCGCCCGGATGCGGCGCTCGGTGTGCGCGAGGCCCGGCAGCCCGGCGATGTGCGCGATCCGCCGGTGGCCGCGCGCGTAGAGCCCGTCCACCAGGGCGGCCATCGCGCCCGCGTCGTCCGCCCACACCGTCGACAGCCCGGGGTGCCGTTCGGCCGGGGCGCCGCCGATCACCACGGCGGGCAGGCCCAGTTCGTCCAGCAGGTCCGGCCGCGGGTCCGCGGAGCGCGGGTCGACCACCAGGACACCGTCCACCCGGTGCGGCTCGCAGCACCGCCCTCGTCGTCCCGCCGACCCGGGGCGGCGCTCCCGCTGCGCGCCCGGCGGCCCCGTCTTCGAGGCCTTCTTCCGGCTGGTCGCCGACGGCGCCCGCCCGACCACCGTCCTCGACACCCGCGCGCAGGACGGCGGTCACCTCGCCGCGCGCGGCATCACCGAGGTCGTCACTCCCGAACAGGTACTCCCCACCCACCAAGGAGGGACCCGCTCGTGAACCCCGACGGACCGACCCGACGCACCGTCCTGCTCGCCGCCGGCGCCGCCCTGGCCCTGACCGGCCAGGCCGCCCCGGCACACGCCCGCCCCAGGGCCACCGCACCCCGGCCGTACGCCGCCTACTGGTACCCGGACTCCCTGCCCGCGGGCCGCCCCGGTCCCGGCATCACCTGGCGCAGCCTGACGGAATGGCGGGCCGACACCGACCCGGACCTCGCCTTCAACGCGGCCACCGTGCCGCTCGCCGACCGCTTCACCCCGGTCCCGGCCACCCCCACGGCCCGCTCCGGGCAGGCCCGCGTCCAGGCCCTGGTCTCCTTCGGGCCGACGTCCGGCAACCCGTCGCAGGGCTCGGCGACGGCCGACTTCTACGCCCTGACCCACTGGGCGTACATCGACGAACTCGTCTTCTGGGCGGATCGTCCGGCGAGGGACTGATCCTCGCGCCGAACGCGCCCGTCGTCGACGCCGCCCACCGGCACGGTGTGCCCGTCCTCGGCAACGTCTTCCTGCCGCCCGTCGCCTACGGCGGGCAGCTGCGCTGGACCCGGGACCTCGTACAGCGCGATCCCGCCGGGCGCCACCCGCTGGCGGAGCGGCTGGTCGCGGTCGCGGAGGCCCACGGCTTCGACGGCTGGTTCGTGAACGCCGAGACCGGCGGCGGCGACGCCGCGCTCGGCGCGGACATGCTGGGCTTCGTGCGGGAGCTGAAGGCCCTCGCCCGCGCCAAGGGGCAGCGGGTGACCTGGTACGACTCGATGACCGTGGACGGGGCGGTGCGCTGGCAGGGCGGGCTCACCGACCACAACCAGCCGTTCTTCGAGGCCGCCGACGACATGTTCGTGGACTTCCGCTGGACGCCGGACCGCCTCGTCTCCTCCGGCCGCACCGCCGAGCGCCTCGGCCGCAGCCGGTACGAGCTGTGGGCGGGCGTGGACGTGGAGGCGAACGGCTGGAACACGTCCGAGAACTGGGACGCGATCGTGCCGGAGGACCGGCCGCACGTCACCTCGATCGGCCTGTACCGGCCCGAGTGGACCCGTAACCACCTCCCCGCCGACCGGCGTGCGCCCGGCGACTTCCACGCCGCCGACGACCGGTTCTGGACCGGACGCTCCCTGGACCCGTCCCGCCCGGACGACACCGACGGCTGGCGGGCACCGGCCGTGTCGGTCGCCGACCGGTCGACGGTGACGTCCGTGCCCTTCGCGACCGTGTTCAACACCGGGCACGGGCTGCGCTGGTGGGAGGACGGGGCGGTGACCTCGGACGCGCCCTGGAACCACCTCGGGCTCCAGGACCGGCTGCCGTCCCGCCGCTGGGTGGTGCGCACGGCGGGGGAGCGGCCCGCGGTCGGCTTCGACTTCGCGGACGCCTGGCGCGGCGGCAGCAGCCTGCTGGTCGACGGCGCCCTCGACGCACCGGCCGAGGTGGACCTGTACGCCACCCGCCTGCCTCTCGGCGCGGACACGGTCGTCGAGGTGACGCACCGCGCCGACGCGGGAGACCTGACCGTCGAGCTGGCGGTCGCCACGCGGCAGCCGGACGGCGCCGGGGCACCGCCGTCGTACACGTACCTGCCGGTGCCCGCCGGCGGCTCCTGGCGGACGGTGACGGTGCCGCTGACGGGGCTGACCGGCACCGTGCACGCCCTCGGCGTCCGGCTCACCGCCGCCGGGGGCCCCGTGCGCTGGCGGCTCGGCGGCCTCGCCGTGCGCGGCGCGGCCCGGCCGGTGCCCGCCGCCCCGGCCGGCCTGCGGATCACCGGCGCGAGCGGCGGCGACCTGCGGTTCGCCTGGGGCCGCGGCCGGCGCGACGACGTACGCCACTACGCCCTCCACCGCGTCCTGGCCGACGGCACCCGGCGCTTCCTCGGCGGTACCTGCCAGCGCGCCTTCTTCGCCGACGGGCTGCGGCCCGAGGCCGGTGAACGCGGGGCGCGGTTCGAACTGCGTGCCGTGGGGGAGCTGTACACCACATCGGCCCCCGCCGTCGTGACCCACACCTGGTGACCACCCGCACCCGACCACGGAGCATCCCGCATGCATGACGACCGCAACCTGGTCGAAGCCCGCCTCAAGCGTGTCCTCGACGAGCGCGTCCGCCCCGCCGTGTACCCCGAGTCCGTGCCGCTGGACGTCGCGGTCTGGCACGCGCCCGGCGAACCCGTGCCGGTCGCCGAGGGACTGGCGGCCGAACCCGAGCCCATCGCGGTGGGCGCCCGCTGGGGTGCTCCCTGGGGGACCAGCTGGTTCCGCGTCACCGGCACCGTGCCGGCCGAGTGGGCCGGGAGGACCGTCGAGGCGATCCTCGACCTCGGCTTCGACGAGAACATGCCCGGCTTCCAGTGCGAGGGCCTGGTCCACCGGCCCGACGGCACCCCCGTGAAGGGGCTCAACCCGCGCAACCAGTGGGTCCGCATCGGCGCCCCCGTCGAGGGCGGCGAGGAGGTCCGCCTGCACATCGAGGCCGCCTCCAACCCCGTCATCCTCGACTACCACCCCTTCGTGCCGACCCCGCTCGGCGACAAGGACACCGCGGGCGGCGAGCCGCAGTACACCCTCACCAGGATGGACCTCGCCGTCCTCGACGAGACGGTGTGGCAGCTCGTGATCGACCTGGAGGTGCTCGGCGAGCTGATGGCCGGGCTGCCGGTGGAGTCGCCGCGCCGCTGGGAGGTCCTCCGGGCGGTGGACCGGGCACTGGACGCGATCGACCTCCAGGACGTCGGCGGCACCGCCGAGCGCGCCCGCGCGGAGCTGACCGGCGTGCTCTCCGCCCCCGCCGTCCCCTCCGCCCACCGCATCAGCGCCGTCGGTCACGCCCACATCGACTCGGCCTGGCTGTGGCCGCTGCGCGAGACCGTTCGCAAGGTGGCCCGCACCACCTCCAACATGACGGCACTGCTGGAGGACGAGCCCGAGTTCGTCTTCGCCATGTCGCAGGCCCAGCAGTGGGCCTGGGTGCGCGACCACCGGCCCGAGGTCTGGGCGCGGGTGAAGAAGGCGGTGGCCGACGGGCGGTTCGTGCCGGCCGGCGGCATGTGGGTGGAATCGGACACCAACATGCCCGGATCGGAGGCGATGGCCCGGCAGTTCGTGCACGGCAAGCGGTTCTTCCTCGACGAGTTCGGCATCGAGAACGACGAGGCGTGGCTGCCGGACACCTTCGGCTTCGCCGCGGGCCTGCCGCAGATCATCAAGGCGGCCGGGGCCAAGTACCTGCTGACCCAGAAGATCTCCTGGTCGCAGACGAACAGGTTCCCGCACCACACCTTCCGCTGGGAGGGCATCGACGGCACCCGGATCTTCACCCACTTCCCGCCCGTCGACACCTACAACTGCTCCATGAAGGGCAGCGAGATCGCCCACGCCGCCCGCAACTTCAAGGACAAGGGCGTCGCCCGGCACTCCCTCGCCCCCACCGGCTGGGGTGACGGAGGCGGCGGCACCACCCGCGAGATGATCGCCAAGGCGGCCCGGCTGCGCGACCTCGAGGGCTCGGCGACGGTCACCTGGGAGACCCCGCAGGCCTTCTTCGAGAAGGCCGAGGCCGAGAACCCCGAACCGCCGGTGTGGGTGGGCGAGCTGTACCTCGAACTGCACCGCGCCACCCTCACCAGCCAGGCGAAGACCAAGCAGGGCAACCGGCGCAGCGAGCACCTGCTGCGCGAGGCCGAACTGTGGGCCGCGACGGCCGCCGTGCGCACCGGCTTCCCCTACCCGTACGAGGACCTGGACCGCATCTGGAAGACGGTGCTGCTGCACCAGTTCCACGACATCCTGCCCGGCTCCTCCATCGCCTGGGTGCACCGCGAGGCCCGCGCCGCCTACGAGCGGGTCGCCGCCGAGCTGACCGCGATCGTCGAGACCGCCCAGCGCGCCCTGGCCGGCGAGGGGGACACCCCGCTCGTCTTCAACGCCGCCCCGCACGCCCGGGCCGGCGTACCGGCCGGCGGCGCGCGCCCCGCGGCCGCCGACGGCCGGACCGAGCTGCGGCCCCGCCCCGACGGCGGCCACATCCTGGACAACGGCCTGCTGCGGGTCGAGATCGACGAACGCGGCCTGGTCGTCTCCGCCCACGACATCGAGGCCGACCGGGAGACGATCGCCCCCGGCCGGGCCGCCAACCTCCTCCAGCTGCACCCCGACTTCCCGAACATGTGGGACGCCTGGGACGTCGACGCCTTCTACCGCAACACCGTCACCGACCTGACCGACGCCGAGTCGGTGACGGCCGGGGAGACCGGGGAGACCGGGGCATCGGTGCGGGTCGTGCGGTCCTTCGGGTCCTCGAAGGTCACCCAGGTGCTGACACTGGCGCCGGGGGAGCGGCGCCTGGAGGTGGACACCGAGGTGGACTGGCACGAGACGGAGAAGTTCCTCAAGCTCGCCTTCCCCCTCGACGTGCACGCCGAACGCTACGCCTCCGAGACCCAGTTCGGGCACTTCCACCGGCCCACCCACACCAACACCAGCTGGGAGGCCGCCAAGTTCGAGGCCTGCAACCACCGCTTCGTCCACCTGGAGGAGCCCGGCTGGGGCGTGGCGATCGTCAACGACAGCACCTACGGGCACGACGTCACGCGCACCGTCCGCGCCGGCGGCGGTACGACCACGACGGTCCGCGTCTCCCTGCTGCGCGCCCCCCGCTTCCCCGACCCGGAGACCGACCAGGGCGTGCACCGCTTCCGGCACGCGCTGGTGCCGGGGGCCGGGATCGGTGACGCGGTGCGCGAGGGCTGGCGGATCAACGTGCCCGAACGGCGCCTCACCGGCGCCGGGGAGGTCGCGCCGCTGGTGACGGTCGACCGGGACGCGGTGGTGATCACCGCCGTGAAGCTGGCCGACGACGGCAGCGGCGACGTGGTGGTCCGCTTCCACGAGGCGCACGGCGGCCGGGCCCGGGCCACCCTCACGGCCTCGTTCCCGGTCGCGCGCGTGACGGCGACGGACCTGCTGGAGCGCCCGCTGCCCGGCGAGGAGGGGGCGCCGCGGGCCGACGGCGACCGGATCGCCGTACGGCTGCGGCCCTTCCAGCTGATGACGCTGCGGCTGAAGCGGGCCTAGGCGCGGTCGGGGGCCCGGCTCACTCCGTGGGCCGGGCCCTCGCCAGCCGGGTCGGCGGCAGGTACTCCCGCACGTACGTCCGCTGCCAGCAGGCGCCCGTCTCCCGCAGCTCGCGCCAGGTGGTGTACCGGTAGCGGAACAGGCGGGCGCGGATGAAGCGGGGCGGCGCGTCCGGCGGGAACGGCGAACGGCGCAGCAGCTTCAGCGTGGCCCGGTCGTTCTCCAGCAGCCGTTCCACCAGTGTGCCGAACCACGCCCCGGCGTAGGCGGGGGACAGCGCCGCGAACCACATCAGCCAGTCCAGCCGGAGGTGGTACGGCGCGAACTGGCGCGGCCAGCGGCGCGGATCGCCGGGCTTGCCCCTGAACTCGTACTCCCGCCAGTCCGAGTCCTCGCGGGGCACCTCCTCGTCGGTGCCCTCGATCACCACCTCGTACCGCACCCGGCTCACGCTGCCGAACGCGCCGTAGGTGTTGACCAGGTGCAGCGGGTCGAAGGAGCGGTTCATCACCTGGCGGCGGGAGAGCATGTTGGCGACCGGGCGGTAGCTGAGGGCCACCAGCAGGGCGGCCACGGCGAGCACGACGATCTCGTACCACAGCGGCGCGGCGGGCACCGACGGCGGATCGGCGGGGAACTCGACGGCCGACAGGGCCAGCACGATGGTGATCCAGTTCAGCCAGGAGAAGTTGCCCGACAGCACCAGCCACAGCTGGGTGACGATCATCAGGGCGGCGGCGGCCGTGGCGATCGGCTGCGGGGTGAACAGCAGGAAGGGCACCACGAGCTGGGTGACGTGGTTCGCGGCCACCTCGACGCGGTGCAGCGGCCGGGGGAGGTGGTGGAAGAACCAGCTCAGCGGGCCCGGCATCGGCTGGGTCTCGTGGTGGTGGTCCAGGCAGGTGAGCTTGCGCCAGCACTCGTCCCCCCGCATCTTGATCAGCCCCGCCCCGAACTCGACGCGGAACAGCAGCCAGCGCAGCAGGAACAGCACCACGATCGGCGGCGCCACCTCGTCGTTGCCGAGCAGGACGGCGACGAACCCGGTCTCCAGCAGCAGCGACTCCCAGCCGAAGGAGTACCAGGTCTGCCCGACGTTCACGATCGACAGGTACAGCGCCCACGGCACCAGCCACAGCAGCATCGCGCCCCACAGCGGCAGCACCGCGTCCAGACCGGCCAGCAGGGCGACCGAGACCGCGCAGCCCGCCCACGCGCACCCGGCGAACAGACGGTCGGAGTAGCGCCAGTGGAACAGGCTCGGCGCCCGCTTGAACGGCACCCGCTCCACGAAGCGGGGCACGGGCAGCAGGCCGCGTTCACCGATCAGCGCGCGGAACTGCAGGGCCGCCGTCAGGAACGCCACCAGGTACACCGCCGCCAAGGCCTTCTGGAAGACCAGCCGGCTCAGCCAGTAGTCGGGCGCGGTGAACCACTCCACGCTGCCGCCCTCCCTTCCGTTCGTGTCACTCTCCGTGTGCGGCCGTTCCGCTTGCGTGACCCAAGCGAGTGACGCAGACAATAGTGGCTGGTTGTCCGGAATGTCATGACTGTGATCGTTGAGGCGGGAGTAACGAGATGAGACGGGAGAAGGCGGTGCGGACCTCGACCGGGTCCTTCCTCGCGACCTGCGCGCCGGCCTGTGCCCTCACCGTTGCCGTCCTCGCCGCCGCCACGGGCTGCGGTGTGGCCGGCGCCGACGAGGACGCCGGGGCCGCCGCCGCGACCCTGCGCCTCCAGCCGGTCGCGGCCCGGGGGCCGGACCCCTTCACGGACTCCACGGCCACCCCGACGGCTACCCCCTCCGCGGTCACCCGAACGCCGCACCGGCCGCCCTCGGGCGGCCGGGCCCCCGCCGTCCCGGGCGAGCTGCGCTCACTGTCCGGCGGAACACCCGGCCTGTACGGCGGCACCGCCCGGCGGGACAGCTGTGACGTGGGCCGGCAGATACATCACCTGACCGCGGACCGGGCCAGGTCCCGTGCCTTCGCCGAGGCCGTGGAGGTCTCCCCGGCCGCGGTCCCCGCATACCTGCGACGGCTGACGCCGGTCGTCCTGCGGGCCGACACCCGCGTCACCGACCACGGCTTCCGGGACGGCCGGGCCACCGGCCGGCAGTCCGTCCTCCAGGCGGGCACCGCCGTCCTCGTCGACGACCGGGGCGTCCCGCGCGTGCGCTGTGCCTGCGGCAACCCGCTGAAGCCACCGGCACCGGTCCGGCCGGACGCCGCCGTGCGCGGGCGGGCCTGGCCCGGTTACCGGTCCGCCGAGGTCATCGTCGTCACCCCGGCGCCGCGGGCGATCGAGGAGCTGACGATCGTCGACGTCGCCGACCACTCCTGGATCGAGCGGCCGATCGGCCCCGACGCCCGCCGCGACCGCCGCGTCCCGCCGCCCGAGTGGGCCACCGGTGCACCGACCGCGAGCCCGGACGGCGGCGCGCCGAGCGAGAGCGGGGAGCCGAGTGAGAGCGGGGAGCCGAGTGAGAACGGGGTGTACGCCGGTGGGGGAAGCGCCCTTCCGGACGCGCCGCCGACCGGGCCCCCGCCCGCCGAGGCCGCCGAGCCCGCCGAACCGCCCGCCGACCCCGCCGGACCGCAGGACGCCGCCGCGTCCCCGCCCGCGGAGGCACCCGCCCCCGACCCCGCCGACGAGGTCGGACCCGAGTCCCTGCCGGAGACTCCCGACCGGCCCGACGGCGGCGGACTGATCCCCGACGCCGACGACCCGGCGGCCGACAGCATCTTCGGCAGTCCCGTGGACGTCTTCACGGGCTGACGAACACCCCGGCGGGCCGATGTACTCGAGGGGCGAAGCAGCCGAGGAACAAGCCGCAGAACAAGCCGCAGAACAAGTCGAAGAATCGGACGAATCCTGGCAAGGTGGGCCCATGGCTGATCGGGGAGCGAGCGCCTTGTCACCCCCGGAGGACTGGCCCGCCCACCCGGACCCGATCCTCGCGCTCAACCGCATGGGCAGCTTCGACTGGGACCTGGACACCGGCGCGTTCCACATGGACGCCCAGGCCCACGAGGTGTTCGACCTGCGCCCCGACGAATACGACGGGCGCCCCGAGTCGCTGTCGCTGCGGGTTCCCGCCGCCGAGGCGCACCGCCTGGACGAGCTGGTCGCCCAGGCCATGAAGGACGGCAGCGAGAACTACGGCACGTACTTCCGGCTCCGCTGCCGCGACGGCACGCTGCGCTGGACCCACACCCAGGGCTACATCCGGCGCGACGCGACCGGCCGCCCCCGGCGGATCGTCGGCATCGTCCGCGACGCCACCCAGGAACTCGCCGAGATTGAGGCACGCAGCGCGCAGCAGGACCAGGACGCGGCCCGCCGGCAGCAGACCAGCATCGTCCAGCTCACCACCGCCGCCCTCGCCCACGCCCGCACCGTGGACGACGTCGTCGACGTGCTGAAGGACACCCACGGACTCAGCCACCTGGGCGTCGCCAGCATCGTCGTGGGACTGGTCGAGGCCGGCCGCATCCGGCTGATCGCCGAGGGTCCGGAGGGCAGCTTCGTCCCCGGCACCGACCTGACCGGGATCGACGAGCCGTACCCGATGAGCGAGGCGGTGCGGACCCTGAGCCCGCGGTACATCGAGTCGCCGGAGGAGTTCGCCGAGCGCTACCCCGTCCTCTGGCCGCACCTGACCGGCCTGGACATCACCTCCGCCGCCTATCTGCCACTGATCGCCCAGGCCCGGCCGATCGGCGCGATCGGGCTGCTCTACAGCGACCGGAGGGGTTTCTCCCCCGAGGACCGCAACGTCCTGGTCGCCCTGTGCAGCAGCATCGCGCAGAGCCTGCAACGGGCCATGCTCTACGAGCAGGAGATGGACCTGGCCGCCGGTCTCCAGCAGGCCATGCTGCCGCGCACCATCCCCAGCGTCCCCGGCTGCGACGTCGCCGTCCGCTACCGTGCCGCCAGCATCGGCGGCATGCTGGGCCGGGACATCGGCGGCGACTGGTACGACCTGATCCCGCTGCCCGGAGGCCGGGTCGGCGCCGTCATCGGCGACGTCCAGGGCCACGACACGCACGCCGCCGCGGTCATGGGCCAGCTGCGCATCGTGCTGCGCGCCTACGCCGCCGAGGGCCACACCCCGGCCACCGTGATGGCGCGGGCCTCGGTCTTCCTGCACGAACTCGACACCGACCGCTTCGCCACCTGCCTGTACGCCGAGGCCGACCTGGCCACCGGCGTCGTGCAGGTGGTCCGGGCCGGGCACATCGACCCGCTGGTGCGCGGCACCGACGGCACCTGCCGCCGCGTCTCCGTCGAGGGCGGGCTGCCGCTCGGGCTGTCCGCC
Source organism: Streptomyces hamibioticus (assembly GCF_047946815.1). Classification (NCBI taxonomy): domain Bacteria; kingdom Bacillati; phylum Actinomycetota; class Actinomycetes; order Kitasatosporales; family Streptomycetaceae; genus Streptomyces; species Streptomyces hamibioticus. The sequence goes on along the minus strand of NZ_JBKKQY010000001.1, from coordinate 906,029 downwards.
GAGTTCGGGAGCCTGGACTACCCGGTCGCCACCCTGGAGCTGGACGCCGGCTGCACCCTGCTGCTGTGCACCGACGGGCTGGTCGAACAGCCCGGCGCCGATCTGGACGAGGGGATGGAGGTCCTCACGGCGCTGATCGCGTCCGGTCCGGACGACGTCCGGGAACTCGCCGACCGCCTCATCGCCGTGGCCGAGGAACGCCGCGGCGACGACGACGCGGCGCTGCTCCTGCTGCGCCGGCGGGAGCCGGACGCCCCGCGGACCGCCGGCCGGCTCCAGCAGCACGTCGCCCCCGGCGACCCCGAGGCCCTCACCGAGGCGCGGCACATGATCCGGGCCGCCGTCCGCGCCTGGGGCGCCGAGGACCAGGCCGACTCCGTCGAACTGGTCGCCGACGAGCTGGTCACGAACGCGCTCATGCACACCGAGGGCTCCGCGGTCGTCACCCTCAGGATGCTGGGCGGCACCGACCGCCGGCTGCGCGTGGAGGCCGAGGACTCCTCCAGCGCCCTGCCGCGCCGCCGGGAGGCGGGGGAGTCCGGGGTCTCCGGCCGGGGCCTGATGCTGGTCGAGATGCTCGCCGACGCGTGGGGGGTGGAGGCACGCGGCGGCGGCAAGTGCGTCTGGTCGGAGTTCGTGGTGCCCGAACGCGAGCCCTGAGAGCCCCTCCCGCTGCCACCGTGCGCCCTCGGTGGCAGTCTGGACGTATGCCCGAACTGCCCGAGGTGGAGGCGCTGCGGGAGTTCCTCACCGAGCATCTCGCCGGCCATGAGATCGTCCGGGTGCTGCCGGTGGCGGTCAGCGTCCTGAAGACCTACGACCCTCCGCTCACCGCCCTGGAGGGACACGAGGTCGCCGCCGTGCACCGGCACGGCAAGTTCCTGGACGTGGAGACCGCCGGCGGCCCGCGTCTGGTGACCCACCTGGCCCGCGCGGGCTGGCTGCAGTGGAAGGACCGCCTCCCCGACGGCGTCCCCCGCCCGGGCAGGGGGCCGCTCGCCCTGCGCGTCGCCCTGGAGGACGGCGCCGGCTTCGACCTCACGGAGGCGGGCACGCAGAAGCGGCTCGCGGTGTACGTCGTGCGGGACCCGCACGAGGTGCCGGGGGTGGCCCGGCTCGGCCCGGACCCGCTGGCCGGGGACTTCGACGAGGCGCGTTTCGCCGCCCTGCTCGACGGCGAGCGGCGGCAGCTCAAGGGCGCCCTGCGCGACCAGACCCTGATCGCGGGCGTGGGCAACGCGTACAGCGACGAGATCCTGCACGCGGCCAGGATGTCCCCGTTCAAGCTCGCCTCGTCCCTCACGCCCGAGGAGACGGCACATCTGTACGCCGCCCTGCGCGCCACGCTCACCGAGGCCGTCGAGCGTTCGCGCGGGCTCGCCGCCGGCCGTCTCAAGGCCGAGAAGAAGAGCGGCCTGCGGGTGCACGGCCGCACCGGTGAACCCTGCCCGGTGTGCGGCGACACCGTCCGTGAGGTCTCCTTCAGCGACTCCTCGCTCCAGTACTGCCCGACCTGCCAGACGGGCGGCAGGCCGCTGGCCGACCGGAGGCTGTCCCGGCTGCTGAAGTAGACCGGCCGGACGCCGGACGCCGGACGCCGGACGCCCGGGCACGGGGCAGATGGGTAGCGGCGCAGACATAAAGATAACAAAAAGGACCAAAGTCCCGAATGGGGCAAGGGTGAGCTTGGGCACAAAAGGTCGGTGAGAGCACACCACCCGGCTCACAGCGAGGAACACCCCAGTCATGCCGACCGAAGTCGCCGCACGCCCGCACTCGTCCGCAGCCGCCCTCCGGCGGCCCGGACCCGACACTCCGGAGGACGTCACCGCCGCCTTCGTCCGCTTCGCCGCCCTGGACGACGGCCCGGCGAAGGACCGGCTCCAGGAGGAGCTGATGCGGACGTGGCTGCCGATGGCCCACCGCCTCGCCGGACGCTTCCGGGACCGGGGCGAGGCCGCCGAGGACCTGCGCCAGATCGCCGCCCTGGGGCTGCTGAAGGCGATCCGCCGGTTCGATCCCGGCCGGGGGCCGTTCGAGCCCTTCGCGATACCCACGATCCGGGGCGAGCTGCGGCGGCACTTCCGCGACCGCACCTGGGACGTGCGGGTGCCGCGCCGGGTCCAGGAACTGCGCAACACGGTGCGCGCCGCCTACGTCGAACTCGCCCTCACGCCGGGCAGCCCGCGCCCGACGGTCACCGACCTGGCCCGGTACACCGGGCTCTCCGAGGAGGAGGTCGCCCGGGGCATGGAGGCCCTGGAGAGCTACCGGGCGCTGTCCCTGGACGCGGTGGGCGGTGACGGCGGCGCGGAGGCCGACGGGACCAGCCTGCTGGACGTCCTCGGCGAACCGGACCCCGCCTTCCAGCTCGTGGTCGACCGCGAGAGCGTCAAGGCGGCGGTGCGCCGGCTGCCCCCGCGCGAGCGGGCCATCCTCTACCTGCGCTTCTTCGAGGAGTGGTCGCAGAGCCGGATCGCCGAGCGGCTGGGGATCTCCCAGATGCACGTCTCCCGCCTGCTCGGCCAGACCTGCGCCCGCATCCGGGCGGAGACGCTCGACCCGGCGCCCGGGGCCGCCGGCGCCCGCGCTAGCGCGGCGGTTCGAGGATGACCAGGCGCTCCCCGTCCGCCGTGCGGACCTCGTAGCGGGCGATCTGGTCGGGGTGCAGGGCGGCGCCCCCGCGCATGGTGCTCGGCGGGGGGTCGCCCCGCGGCGCGTTCCAGCTGGTGACCGTCTGCTCCGAGCCGTCGTGGGCGACGGCGACGAGCAGGCAGTCACGCGGCCCCGCGCCGTCCTGCACCGTCAGCCGCACATCGCTGCCCCAGACCTCGTCCTCGGTGGTGACCTGCGCCCACACCCCGGACCGCTCGTCGGTGGCGGTCATGCTCACCGGTCGCTCGCCCCGCTGCGCCTGGTGTGCGAGGACCACGACGCCGGGCCCGGCGACCGCGAGGACCACCGCGGCGGCCGCGGCGCACCACAGCCGGAGGCGCCCGGCCCGGCGCCGGGCCGCGACCCGGGCCGTCAGCCGGTCCAGCAGCGCCGGGCCGGGCCGGGTCATGGGGTGCACGAAGCGGGGCGTCGCCCGGCGGTAGAGCATCATCTGCCGTGTGGTGGGGCCGAATTCGGTCACCGCCGCCATACAGCGGGGGCACTCCATGAGGTGGTCCTCGAAGCGGAAGGCGTCCGCCTCGTCCAGCACGCCGAGCGCATAGGCGCCGACGTCGCGATGCCTCTCCAGGGACCTCATGCCGAATCCTCGTGCCGTCGAGTGCGGGTGGGGTTGCTCCTTGCTCCCACCCGTACGCAACGGACAGCCGAATCACTCAAGTCACGCGGAGAATCGCAACCAGGGAGTTCGGAGCGGACCGGCGGGCGGATTGGTCGGTCCGCCGGGATATTTTCCGCCCGGAGGCGCCCAGCACGGCCGGCGGGGCTGTGGCGACGTCCTAGAACAGGTGGATGGCCAGATGGCCGAGCGGCAGTCCCAGCTGCCACGCCGGCGTCCACACCTTCGGGCCCTCGTCCTCACCGGCCCCGGCCCCGCCCGGCACCGCGTTGAGGTCCGGGGCGAGCAGCTCGGTCTCCTCCAGCCAGTGCCACGCCGCCCGGGCCAGCTCCAGATCCGGCGCGTTCCGGCCGGAGGCGGCGGTCTCGGCGGCGACCTCGGCGAGGCGTCCGCGCACCCACTCGTGCCACGGCTGGTCGTAGGCGGTGAGAGACAGCCAGGTTTCCAGCTGGGAGACGACCCCGACGCCGCCCAGCTCGCCGTCGGTGTCGGCGAGGAAGACGGTCAGCGCCAGCGCGTCCCGGCCGGCGCGGAACTCGAAGGACGTCGGCGGCATCAGGTCGCCGGTCCGCAGCAGTTCGTCGGCGATGTACTCGGCGTACAACCACGCCATGGGGACGGTCAGTTCGCCCCCGCCGCCGTCCGTGCTCTCCTGACCTTGGTGCAGCATCCCTTCCTGCCTTCCTCCGGTGCGTGCGCGGCGCCCATCCCCGGGCCCCTGCGACGGGGCCCCGTCCGGAACACGGATGAGGACAGCCGATTACTCAACCGGGGTCCTCGGCAAGGCGCTTTACGGAGGTTTGACTCAGGAGTCGGTTTCACCGCAGGTCGGGTGCGTAACCCGGCAGGACCCGGCGCAGGGCGCGCAGCGCGTAGTACGCGCGGGACTTCACGGTACCGGGCGGGATGCCGAGGGTCTCCGCCGCTTCCGCCACACTCGCCCCCTGGAAGTACACGAGCACCAGGACTTCACGGTGCTCCGGAGTGAGTGTCTTCACAGCCTCGCGCACATCGAGGGCGGCGGCCGCCCGTTCGGCGTGATCGGCGCACACCCGGGCGTTCTCCAGCACCGCGTCGCCGACCTCCGGGGGCCTGGCCTGCCGGGCCCGCCGCGCGTCGATGGCGAGCCGCCGGCCGACGGTGAGCAGCCAGGGCCGTACGGAGTCGAAGTCGTCGGCGCGCAGCGCCTCGGGATGCTGCCAGGCCCGGACCAGGGTCTCCTGCACCAGGTCCTCGGCGCGCTGCCGGTCGCCGTCGCACAGCCGCAGCAGCAGCGCGAACAGCGGTCGGCCGTGCTCCCGCTGCAGGGCGGCGAGCTCGTGCTCGGCGGTCGTCGCGTGGGTGAGGGTGATTCCGGCCGTCATGGCCGTATGGCATCGCAGGGCGCCGCCGGGGGACAGGGCGCGCGCACGGATGTGCGACGGGCGGTCGATCGCGTCGACGAACGGTTCGACGAACGGTCGGCGCACTCCGTTCGGGCCCATCGGACGGGCTAAAGGGCGTGTCGGAGCCGGGCGTGAGGCCAACCACCTTCTTTCCTGATTATGCGTAAATACGACTATTTATGTCGGTGTACGACCACAGCGGGGTGAACGCATGATCACACGCAGTCGACAGGTGGCCCTGGCGCTGACCGTCGTCCTCGCCGCGGGCGCGGCCTGTCAGGCCCGCGAACCCGAGCCGCCACCCGCCCGCCCGGCCCCGAAGGCCCCGGACACCGGCGCCTTCACGCTCGTCGCCTCCGGGGACGTCCTGCCGCACGACTCGATCATCGAACGGGCGCGCTTCGACGCGGGCGGCACCGGTTACGACTTCCGCCCCATGCTCGCCGGCGTCGAACCGGTCGTCTCCGAGGCCGATCTGGCCCTCTGCCACATGGAGACCGTCTACGGCGCGAACGGGAAGTACTCCGGCTACCCCACCTTCAAGTCCCCGCCCGAGGTGGCCGCGGGCCTGGCAGCCACCGGCTACGACGGCTGCTCCACCGCATCCAACCACACCCTCGACGACGGCGCCGCGGGCATCCGCCGCACCCTGGACGCCCTGGACCGGGCCGGCGTACGGCACGCCGGGTCGGCACGCACCGAGGACGAGGCGCGCGCCGTCACGATCCTGCGCGCGGGCCGCGCCCAGGTCGCCCACCTCGCCTACACCTACGGCACCAACGGCTTCCCGCTGCCCGCGGACCAGCCCTGGGCGGTCAACCTGATCGACGAGGACAAGATCCTCGCCGACGCGGCGGCCGCCCGGAAGGCGGGCGCCGATGTGGTCGTCGTGTCCCTGCACTGGGGCGCCGAATGGCAGGAGGCCCCCGACGAGCAGCAGCTTTCCCTGGGCCGGGCGCTGACCGCCGCCCGCGCGGACGGCCGTCCCGCCATCGACCTGATCCTCGGCACCCACGCCCATGTCCCGCAGGCCTACGAGAAGGTCAACGGCACCTGGGTGGTCTACGGGATGGGTGACCAGATCGCCGGCGCGATGATCAACCACGAGGGCGCCCAGGACCCGCGCGGCAACGAGTCGACGATCGCCCGCTTCACCTTCGCCCCGCCGGCCCGGCCGGGCGGGCGCTGGGAGGTGACCAGGGCCGAGTTCGTCCCGCAGTGGTTCGACGTCGACGCCGGCCGGGTGGTGAACCTCAACCGGGCGCTCAGCCGGGGCGCGGAGGTCACGGCCGTGCGCGACCGCATCCGCGACGTGGTGTTCAGCCGCGGCGCGGCGAAGGACGGGCTGGTGATGGGGGAGTAGGCCGGGCCGGACGGGTGATCAGTCGTCGGCGACGTGGTCGAGGCCCGTCAGCATGGCCCCGAGCACCCGCAGGCAGGCCGTGACGTCGGCCTCGGTGAGCCCGCCGCCGACCTGCCGCAGCAGCAGGTGCTCCCGCTCCAGGACGGCACTGATCGCGCCCCGGCCCTCTGCGGTGAGCCGGATCAGCGACGAGCGCCGGTGCGCGGGGTTCGGGATGCTCTCGACCAGGCCGCCGGCCGCGGCCTCGTTCACCATGCGCTGCACGAACTGGCGGCTGATCGCCTGTGCGCGGCCCATCTGCGGCACGGTCATCGGCCCGTTGCGGTGCAGCAGGGTCAGCACGGCGCGCACGCCGACGGACAGGCCGTCGCCGGTCAGTCCCTGCTCCACGCTGCGCTGTGCGCGCCGGTAGAGCGGGCCGACCAGGTCGTAGACCTCGGTGAGGCGCCGGCCCAGCTCGTCCGGCGGGAGGGGTGCGTCGGTATCGGTCACCCACCCATCATGACACCTGGGTTGCCAAAGCGGCGTCAAGATGACACCTTGGTTGTCATGACTGCTTCCGCGGAACTGCGCTACTTCACGTCCCCCGACGGCGACCTCGCCTACCGCGACACCGGCACCGGTGACCTCGTGGTGCTGCTCCACTCCGGATTCGCCGACCATCGCCTGTACGACGCCCAGATCCCGGCCCTGGCCGCCCACCACCGCGTGATCGCCCCCGACGTGCGCGGCCACGGCTTCTCGGCCAACGCCACCAAGCCGTTCCGCTGGGCGGACGACCTCGCCGGCCTGCTGCGCCACCTCGACGCCGGGCCCGCCGTGCTGGTCGGTGTCTCGATGGGCGGCGCGATCGCCACCGACACCGTCCTGGAGTACCCGGACCTGGTCCGCGCGGTCGTCGTCTGCGGCGCCGCGACCAGCGACTTCCAGTACACCGACCCCTGGTACCAGGAGATCCGGGCGGAGTACGCCCGCACCCTGGCGGCCGGCGACCTCGACGGCTGGGTCGCCGCGTTCCTGCGCGTGGTCCCCGGCCCGCACCGCACGACGGACGACATCGACCCGGACATCCTGCGCCGCCTGCGCGAGATGGCCCTGCACACGATGTCCAAGCACAGCCCCGGCGAGCCCGACCACCACGTGCCGATGACCGACACCTGGTCCCGCGCCCCGAAGATCGACGCACCGCTGCTCGCCGTCAACGGCTCGCTGGAACCGGACGACCTGACCGCCGCCGCCGAACGGCTCGCCGGTACCGTCCGCGACGGCCGCTCCCTGACCGTCGACGGCGCCGGCCACTACGCGAACCTGGAGAAGCCCGAGGAGTTCAACAGGATCCTGCTGGACTTCCTCCGCGTCCTGTGAGGGGCGGCCCGGTGACCCGGCGGTCGGGAGCTCTACGGCACCACCGTCACCGGCCAGCGCCCCGCCTTCACCAGCCGTACCGCGACGGACCCCACGATCCGGTGGCCGGCCTGCTCGGAGGCGCCCACCACCACCGCGTCCGCCGCCAGTTCGTCGGCCGCCTTCACCAGCCCGTTGTAGGGGTCGCCACGCAGGGTGTGGAACTCCCAGCGCACCTCGAAGATCCCCCGCACCCGTTCGGCCGCCTCCCGGATCTGCGCCACCAGGTCCTCGGCGATCTCGTCGGTGGTGTCCGCCACCGGCACCCCGAGCGCCGCGCCCGCCGCCAGTACCGGCTGTACGTACACGACGGCGAGCAGGGCCCCTTGCCGGCGGGCGAGACCGCTCGCATAGGCCGCCGCACGGAGCGAGGAGCCGGACCCGTCCACCCCGGCCACGACGACCTTCGGACCGTCCGTGCCCCGTTCGAACTGGTGCGAGTGCTGCTGTTCCGTCACACGGCGAGGCTATCGGACTCCGCGCACCCGGCCTCCTCCTCCTCCTCCTCCTGCCGCCGCCGACCGCCCGGCACTCGGCCGTGCGGGTGGAATCGTGCCGCCGCTCCGGTGTTGCTCAGGTGCGTCGGCCCGCCGCCGGGCGACTGATGAGTCATGAAGAAGGATCAGTTGCTCACGCGCCGCCGCGCGTTGCTCGCCGGGGCCGCCGCCGTCGGGGCGGCCGGTACCGCCGGAGTGCTCGGAACGGTCCTGGGGGACGACGCCGCCCGGTCGGTCGCCCCCGCCCCCGGACCCCAGGCGCTCAGCGCCCTGAAGCCCTCCGCCTACCGGCTCCAGCCCATGACCGGCTACGGCCCGCCGCGCGCCGCCCCCGGCCGCACCCCGGTCCGGCGCGAGCCGCTGCTGCGCGTGTCCGGGCGTGGCCGCACCATGGTGCTGACCTTCGACGACGGTCCCGACCCCCGCTACACCCCGGACATCCTCGACACCCTCGCCAAGTACGAGGTGCGCGCGATGTTCTTCGTGTGCGGCGAGATGGCCACCCACAACCGGGACCTGCTGGCCCGGATGGCCGACGACGGGCACGTCGTCGGCAACCACACCTGGTCCCACCCCCTGCTGACCCGGCTCACCCGGCGCCGCATCCGCACCGAGATGGAGCGCACCAGCGAGGTCATCGAGACGGCCTACGGCGAGCCGCCCCGCTGGTTCCGCGCACCGTACGGGGCGTGGAACCGCGCCGCGTTCCAGCTCGGCGCCGAACTCGGCATGGAGCCGCTCGCCTGGACCGTCGACACCCTCGACTGGACCGCCCCCGGCACCGGCACCATCGTCGACCGGGTCGAGGACGGCGCCGCCCCCGGTGTCGTGGTGCTCTCCCACGACGCCGGGGGCGACCGCTCGCAGAGCGTGCGCGCCCTGCGCTCCTATCTCCCGCAGCTGATCGACGACGGTTACCGGATCACCGTCCCGCGCCGGCAGTACCTGTGAGACACCGCCGCCCGCCCGGACGGGAACGCGCTCAGCGGACCTCGACCAGGCGGGCGAACGCGACGACGTTCCCCGCGTAGCCCTCCTGCCTGGAGAAACCGCCACCGCAGGTGATGACCCGGAGTTCCGGGTGGCCCTTGGAGGCGTACACCCGGTCGCCGGGGAAATTGTCCTTCTCGAATACCTCGATGGCGTAGATCTCGAACACCGCGGTCTTTCCGTCCTGGCGGAAGACCTCGACCTTGTTCCCCTGTTTCAGCGCCCCGAGTCCGTAGAACACCGCGGGGCCCTGCTGGTTGTCGACGTGGCCGACCACCACGGCGGTGCCCTTCTCCCCGGGGGTCACCGCGGCGGTGAACCAGCCCGCCAGATTCGGGTCCTCCGGCGGCGGCGCGTCGACCCAGCCGTCCGGGTCCAGGCCGACCGGCATGATGGGCGCGTCGACCTGGATGGCGGGAATCCTGACCCGGTCGGGCACGGAGTACGGCAGCGGCTGCAGACCCGCGGCGGCGGTGACGTCCTCGGGGCCGCGACGGCTGTCCGAGGCGGCCGCCGACGCCGGCTGCGGCGGGCCCACGTCGAACTCCCCCGAACCGTTGCGAATGAGCGCCAGGCCGGTCAGCAGCACCAGCGCTATCACGCCCCACGGAGCACGCTTCCGCCGCCGCTCCTCCTCTTCGGCCAGCTCGGACGCAGACATTCGCCTTCCCCTCTCGACACGGCCGTCGCCATGTCATTCGCGCATGGGAAAACGCTAAGTGCCCGAAGCCCCACCGGCGACGGGGGCAGATGCGAACGGGTGGTCCGCACCCCTTTCGGTGCGCCATCCGAGGTCAGGGGCCCAGGAAACTTCTGACGGTCCGTGACCTGCGGCGATATCCGCTCCCGTGGCTTCACCGCGGGATATCCGCTCACCAGGACGGACCATTCCCGAAATGCGGGCGCTGCCACGGCAACTGAGGGTCTTTCTCGGAGGCGCTTTCTCGCCGATCGACCGGGTACGGGTCCCGGGGGCGCCTTCCGCGGAGGATCACATGCGTAACTCTCGTGCCCTGGCGGCCGCAGGCGCCGCCGTCGCTGTCCTCGGACTGGCCGCACCCACGGCCACCGCAGGCGGCGACCACCAGACGCCGAGCAACATCGTCGCCATGCCCAGCGTCATCGCCCGCGGCGGCCAGATGACCGTCACGGTCGACGGCTGCCCGAACGGCGGCACGATGACCTCGGACGCGTTCCCGAGGACCCACCTGACTCCGGTCAAGGGGGCCAACGAGACCTCCAAGGGCATCGCCACGATCGACCGGAACGCCCGCGCGGGCTCCCACGACATCACCGTCAACTGCTCCGGCAAGCGGCTGACCAAGCCCTCCGCGTTCACCGTCATCGGCGGCGTCCATGGCGGCCTGGGAGGCAGCAGTTCCAGTGGCGCGACCCCGACCGACATCGCGATCGGCGGCGGGCTCGTCGCCGCGGCCGTCGCCGGTGGCGGACTGTTCTGGATGCGCCGCCGCGCCGAGCGTCGCATCTGATCCGCGCCGTTCGCCGATCCGCCGGGCCCCGCCTTCGGGGGGCGGGCCCGCGCACCGTCTTCGGGGCTTCGCACCCCGTCTTCGGGGCTTCGCACCCTTTCGGAACCGCACGCGCCGCACGCACAGGGCTTCGCCCCGGACCCGCTCGAGATCCGGGGCGAAGCCCTGTGCGGGTGAGCCCTCGCTCCCTCTCAGGCGCCTTCCTCGCCGCTGCGGCGGCGGGAGAAGTGGTACGCCGCCCCGATCGAGCCGACGATGAGCGCGGCGCCGAGCCCGACCTCGCCGAGGTCGAAGCCCGCGAGGGTGCCGCCCTCACCGGCGTGCACGCCCTTCTGCGGGTGCTGGTGGTGATCGGGGCGATCGGGGTGACGGGGATGCGTGGGGTCGACCGGCTCGGGCGTGGGGGACGGGCTGGGCCGGCCGTCGGCGATGGTCAGACTGGTGGTGCCGGTAGCCCCGTCACAGGTGAACGAGACCTGGTAGACCTTGCCGCGGGCGGCGTCCCAGTCGACCACGGCCTTCGCCGACGTGTCTTTCGGTGGGATGGTGACCCTGTCGAACACCGGTGACGAGACCGTCGCGGGGCCCTTGCAGCCGCCGTCGCTGCGTTCCACCCGCAGGGTCACCTCGCCGCCCGGGGCGACGGTGGAGGGCTGGACGCTGAAGCCGAACGGCGTGACGTCGCCGCCGATCGCGTTGGCCGGCACACAGGCGGTCAGGGCGCAGGCGCCGAGCAGTGCGACCGAAGCCACGGGTATCGCGCGCATGGTGGATCCTCCGGGTCCCGAGGAGCAGCTGCGGACCTCTTCCGCTCGCGTCGGACATGCACCTCGATGCCCGAAACGCTAGGAAGGTGCGCACATCTGCGCGATCGCAGTCGCGCGAATGGGGCAAGGCTGTGGGCCGCACAGGGGACGGCGCTGGTGCGGTCGGGGGGCGGAACCGGCGTGTCGGGTGCCGCCCCCCGTCTCTTCCCGCAGGGCGGGCGTCAGCCGCCCCCGGCCTCCGGGAAGAGGTTCAGGAACGGATCCGCCGACGCGCCGAGGTCACGGCCGTAGGGATTGTCGAACTCCCAGATCAGGAAGAGCAGGAAGGCGATCAGCGCGGAGAACAGCCCGGCGAGGACCAACTCGCGCGCGGTGCGCCGGATCTGCAGGGCGAACACCATGCCGATGGTGACCAGGGCCCCGATGATCAGCCCGAACCACACCACGCCCGGCATCGTGGCCCCGGTCGACTCCGCCCGGGCGATGCGTGCCTGGTCGGCCGCGGCCACCTGGTCGAGCAGTGGCTGGTAGGCCTGGGCCTCGAAGTCCGACCTCGGCTCGTAGTCGGTGACGCCCACGCGGACGCGGTGGAGGAGTTCGGTGCCGCGTTCGGTCACCTCGTCGTGGGCGGCCATGGCCTTCCACTCGGTGGTGACCACGTGTCCGACATAGGCATTGACATCATCCCGAATCCGGTCGCGGATCTCGGGCGGGTAGACCCGTACCCGCTCCGAGACCTCGTGCAGCGCGACGGCCTCCGTCTGGACGTGGTCCTGGGCGGCGCTGCGCGCCTCCCAGACGCCGGCGATGGCCAGACCCAGGACGATGGCGTACACGACACCGATCCACATCGTCATGTACTCGATGACGTCCGGAGTCTCGGTGATGTCCTCGTCCTCGGACGCCGTCCGGTGCCGTACGAGGGTGATGACGACCACCACGGCACACGCCGCGACCATCGCGAGGGTGAGAACAAGCCATTCCGCCAAGGGAAGCCTCCAGGAATCAGCGCGGGCGCAGCGCGGCGACGGCGACCACCGCGGGCACCGTGATGAGCAGGACGAAGACGAGGGGCGACGGGGCGCCGTTCGAGGACCGCCGGGGCGGCGGTGCGGGGCGGTACTCCGGGTAGTGCACCGGGGTCAGGGACGGCCGGGGTGTGGGACGGACGGACGGCGGGAGCGTCAGTGCCGGCGCGGCCGGGGGGCTGGGCGCCGGCGCGGGGCGCGGCGGGGTGGGGCGCGGGACCGGGGGAGGAGGCGGCGACGGAGGGGGCGGTTCGGGCCTGGCGGTGGGCCGGGGCGGTGGTGGCGGGGTGGGCGGCGGTGGCGGTGGCGGCGGCGGGGGTGGGGGTTTCGGCGGCGGGGGCGTCGGAGCCGGAGTGGGGGCCGGCTCGGGCGGCGGCGTGGTCGGCGGGCACGGCGGAAAGGTCGGCCAGGTGCCGCTGCCGGCGACGGAGACCGCCGCGTCGGTGTCGCCCGGCCCGTTCGACACGTACGCGCAGGCGTCGGCCGCCGCTGCGCCCGCCGGCGCCCCGACGAGCGCGAACGTCAGGGTCACCAGGGCCAACACCCTCACGGTGAAGGCCGATCGGGTCGGTTCGGGTCCATGCACGGGGCTGATCATGAGGCCTGCCCCGACGGGGCACGCCGAGGTACCGGGGGATTGCCCCGAAGGGGGGAACCTCCGCTCGCCGGTTTGATCCCGGCCCACCGCGCACTCCGCGGCCCCGCACACAGGCCCGCGCGGCGTCCCCGGACACCGGCGGATCCTCCCTCACCGGAACCGGCTCGCCGCACGCCGGCCGGCCGGTGTCCGCCGTCCGTGCGCGGGCCCCATCGACGTCCGGCCGCTTTGCCGGTGCCCGTCGGGTCAGGCCGCGGACCCGGCGTCTGCGGCGTCGAACCCGTCGTCTCCGAAGGCAGGCACCGGCGGGGCCCCGCCTGCCGGCCGGTGCCGGTGCCCGGCGCGGAAGAAATCTCGGCGGCCGTTGAACACCACCCGTCCTCCCGCGCGTACCCAGTGTCGTGCGGCGGCCCAGCAGGGGGCCGCAACACGTTCGGGATGATCGGGAGTTGACGATGAAGACCTCCTGGCGGAGCGCCTCACTCGTGGCGAGCGCTGCGGCCGTGCTGGCGCTGACGACGGCGTGCGGTCAGGACAACGGCGGCGCGGCCGGGAGCAGTCAGAACGTGGGCGCCACCGCCGCGCCCGGCGACCTGAACGAGATCGGCGCCGGTGCCGGACTCGGCAGCGGCACGGCGGGCGCCGGGCAGGACTCCGCGAGCCCGCCCGCGGCCGGCGAGCAGCCCGCCGGCGCCGGGCAGCTGGCCGTCGCCGACAACGCCGAACTCGGCGAGCTGGTGACCGACGGCGCCGGACGCACCCTCTACCGCTTCGACCAGGACACCGCCAAGCCGCCCAAGTCGAACTGCGACGGCGACTGCGCCACCGCCTGGCCGCCCGTCGCCGCCGACGACGCCGCCGCCGGCGAGGGCATCGACCCGGAACTGCTCGGCGAGGTCACCCGCGCCGACGGCACCAAGCAGCTGACCATCGGGGGCTGGCCGGCGTACCGCTACGCCAAGGACACGGCCGCCGGAGAGGTCAAGGGCCAGGGCGTGGGCGGCGAGTGGTACGCGCTCGCCCCCGACGGCAAGAAGGCGAAGGCGGGCCGGGAGGGGGCGGAGGACCTGCCCGGGCTGTCCACCCGCAACGACCCGGAACTCGGCGAGATCGTCGTCGACAAGAACGGCATGACGGTCTACCGCTTCATGAAGGACGAGGCCTGGCCGGAGCCGGTCTCGACGTGCACCGGAGCCTGCCTGGAGAAGTGGCCCGTCGTGGCGCCCGTGGAACCCGACGACACCGAGGGCGTCGTCAAGAAGGACCTGATGACCTTCACCCGGCCCGACGGCACCGAACAGCAGACGGTCGACTGCTGGCCCATCTACACCTTCGCCGGGGACAAGGAACCCGGTGACACCAACGGTCAGGGCGTCGGCGGCACCTGGTACGCGGTATCGCCCGACGGAAAGCCGGTCGGCGCGCCGAAGGAGAAGTAGGCGACCTCCCCAGGGCGGCCCCACAGGCGCGTCGGCCACCGGGCCGTCTCCTCCGCACCCCAGGCGGAGGGGACGGCCCTTCGGCGTGCGCACGGTGCGTGACGCGGGCAGTGACCGGGAACGGATGGTCAATTTCCGTTTCTGCTCGCCCCTTTGGCGAGCGATCAGTAGCCTCTGCTCGAACACCGGATCGCCTACGCCTTGGAGAGATCGATGGAGCGTCCCGCCTGGGCCCCACGGAGCATCGACATGACGGTGCCGAGCGTGGCCCGTATCTATGACTTCTACCTGGGCGGTTCGCACAATTTCGAGGTCGACCGGGAAGCGGCCCGCAAGGCCATGGAGTTCATGCCGGGGCTCCCCAAGATCATGCAGGCGAACCGGGCGTTCATGCGCCGTGCCGTGCGCTTCGCCGCCGACGAGGGCATCACCCAGTTCCTGGACATCGGCTCCGGCATCCCGACCTTCGGCAACGTGCACGAGGTGGCCCAGCGGGCCCGGCCCGGCGCGCGCGTGGTGTACGTCGACCACGACCCGGTCGCGGTCGCGCACAGCCAGGCGGTGCTGGCGGGCAACGACGACGCGGACGTGGTGGCGGCCGATCTGCTCAAGCCCCAGGACATCCTGAGCAGTTCCCCGGTGGAGCGGCTGATCGACCTGAATCGTCCGGTCGCACTCCTTCTCGTTGCCATACTGCACTTCGTGGAAGACGCGGACGACCCCTACGCGGCGGTGGCCGAGCTGAGCGACGCCCTCGCCCCCGGCAGCATGCTGGTCCTCACGCATGCCTCGTACGAGGGCATCCCGCTCCCGCCCGAGCGGGCGCGGGGCACGGTCGACGTGTACAAGGACATCCGCAATCCGCTGATCATGCGTTCGCGCGAGGACATCGCGCGATTCTTCGAGGGGTACGACATGGTGGAACCCGGGCTGGTGCCGATGCCGCGCTGGCGGCCCGAGGTGGCGCCGGACGACGAGGACCCGTACGCGTTCTCCGGTTTCGCCGGCGTGGGACGTACGGCGTGATCGCGGAGCCGGACGGGCCGGAGGACAGACTGCGCCGGTTCGCGACGATCTGGAGCCGGGCCGTGTTCCCGGTGACCTCGACGTCGTCAACCCGGCCGGAGTTCGAGGACGAGCTGCTGCCGCTCGCCCGCAGGCTCAAGCAGGCGCTGCGCGCGCGTGGCTTCGACGCCGACGAGGGCAGGGCGGTCGGCGCCGCGCTCGTCGACGCCCACTGCACCGATCCGGAGGCGCTCAGCCGCACCCTGGACTGCGTCGACGCCTATCTGGTGCTCTACTGCGGCGAGGACGGCAACCACGAGGACCTGCGGGCCCGTTCGGCCCGGCTCCAGCACGCCATGGCGGCCGGGTTCGCCGAGGCGCTGCGCGAGCGGACCCTGGCCGAGCAGGAGGCCATCGCGCAGGCCGCCCTCCAGGCACAGGGCGTGGTCGCACAGGCGCTGCACGCCAGCGAGGCCCGCTTCCGCGCGGTCTTCGAGGGCGCCGCCATAGGCATCGGCATCGCCGACCTGGACGGCAACGTCCTCCAGGTCAACGGGGCGCTCATGCGGATGTTCGGCCTCGGCGACCAGCTGCTGCGCGGCCGCAACGTCCGGGACTGGACCCACCCCGACGACGCGCCGCAGACCTGGCGGCTCTACGACGAGCTGGTGCGCGGCGAGCGCGAGCACTACCACCTGGAGAAGGCCTTCTACCGGCCCGACGGAACGGTCCTGTGGACCAACCTCACCGTCTCCCTGCTGCGCGACGCCGACGGCACCCCCCGCTACCAGCTCGCCCTGATGGAGGACACCACCGAGCGGCGGCTGCTCAACCTGCGGCTGCGCTACGAGGCCACCCACGACGCGCTCACCGGCCTGCCCAACCGCAGCTTCTTCTTCGAACGCCTGGAGAAGGCCCTGAACGCCGGCCCGGGACGGCGCTTCGGCCTGTGCTACCTCGACCTGGACGGCTTCAAGGCGGTCAACGACAGCCTCGGCCACGCGGCCGGGGACCGGCTGCTCGTCGAGGTCGCCGACCGCCTCCAGTCCTGCGCCACCGCGCCCGGCGAGATGGTGGCCCGGCTCGGCGGCGACGAGTTCGTGGCGCTGACCACCGGTCCGGACACCCCGCGTGAGGTCGACGAACTGGCCGGCCGGATCATGAACGCGCTGCTCGCCCCGATCAGCGTGGACGGCCGGGAACTGACCGTGCGCGGCAGCATCGGCGTGGTCGAGGGACCGGCGGGGGAGCGCAGCGCGGCGGAGGTGCTGCGCAGCGCCGACATCACCATGTACCGGGCCAAGTCGGCGGGCGGCAACCGGTACGAGCTGGCCGACCCGGAGGCCGACGCCCGCGTCATCACCCGGCACGGGCTGACCACCGCGCTGCCGATGGCGCTGGAACGCGGCGAGTTCTTCATCGAGTACCAGCCGCTGGTCCGCCTCGGCGACGGCAGCGTGCGCGGCGCGGAGGCCCTGGTGCGCTGGCTGCATCCGCAGCACGGTGTGCTCGGCCCGGACCGGTTCATCCCGCTGGCCGAGCACACGGGGCTGATCGTGCCGCTGGGCCGCTGGGTGCTGGAGCAGTCGGTGCGGCAGGCCCGCGAGTGGCGGGAGAGGTACGGCGCGCAGACCGCAGCGGGCCCGCTGCGCATCAACGTCAACCTCTCGCCCTGCCAGTTGCACCACCCCGGCCTGGTCCAGGACACCGTCGACATCCTGGAGCGCGCGGGCGTCACACCGGACGCGCTGTGCCTGGAGGTGACCGAGTCGGCGCTGATCGGCGCGGACGACGACCTGCTCAAACCGCTGCGGCGGCTGGCCGAGATGGGTGTCGACATCGCCCTGGACGACTTCGGCACGGGCTACTCCAACCTGGCCAACCTGCGCCGGCTGCCGGTGAGCGTCCTCAAGCTGGACCGCTCCTTCACCCAGAGCATGCAGCAGTTCCCGGCGGACCCCGTCGACCTCAAGATCGTCGAGGGGATCGTCTCCCTCGCCCACAGCCTCGACCTGGCGGTCACCGTGGAGGGCGTGGAGACGGGAGCCCAGGCCGAACAGCTCCGCATACTGGGCTGCGACACGGCCCAGGGCTGGTACTACGCCCGTCCGGGGCCACCGGAACGGCTCCACGAACTGGCACTGGTGGACGCCACAGGCTGACCGGTCGGCCAGCGGCCGCCGCCCCACACGGCGGCCCCGGCCACTACCCCGGCCCCCATCCACCGCCGCCCCAGGGGCGCGGGGAACTGCGCGCTCAGCCCCCACCACCCGCACCCGGGAAACAACGCTCTCCAGCACGGCGCGACCGCCGCCCGGCCGACGGCAGGGCGCAGTGCACGGCGCGTCCCCGAGACGCCCGGCCCCCATCTGTCGCCGGGCGGCCCGGCTCCCCAGGGGCGCGGGGAACTGCGCGCTCCCCCCCACCACCCGCACTCCGGAAACGACGCTCTCCACGACGGCGCGACCGCCCGCCGGGCCACGCTCACCTCTCCAGCAGCATCCGCTGCAACTCCCGCGCGGCCCGAGGCGGAGCCACATCGCTGCGGTGCGCCAGCGCGATCGTCCGGTGCAGCCCCGGCCGGGCCAGCGGGGTGACCCGCAGCCCGCGCCCGGCCCGCGCGGCGACCATCCGCGGCACCACGGCGACCCCCAGCCCCGCCCGCGCGAACCCCAGCACCGCGTCCATCTCCCCGCCCTCGACCGCGAAATCCGGCTCGAACCCCGCGGAGCGGCACGCCGCCACCGTCAGCTCCCGCAGGTCGTACCCGTGCCGGAACATCACCAGCCGCTCTCCCTCCAGGTCGGCGATGCGTACCGCGCGCCGTCCGGCGCCGGGGCGGGGCGCCTCCGGGGACGACACCACCACGAGGTCCTCGCGCAGCAGCTCCACCGTGGTCAGCGCCGGCGACGGGGTGGGCAGCGGCAGGACGACCAGGGCCAGGTCGAGCGCACCGCGCGCCAGCTTCCGTACCAGGTCGTGGGAGCCGCCCTCCTCGATCATCAGCCGGATGCCGGGATAGCGGTCGTGGAAGGCGCGCAGCACGTCCGGCAGCAGGCCCGTGCACAGACTCGGCGTGGCCCCCAGCCGAACCCGGCCGCCGCGCAGCTGCACCAGCTCCTGCACCTCGTGCCGGGCGGTGTCGGCGTCGGCCAGGATGCGCCGGGCCAGCGGCAGCAGCGCCTCCCCGGCGTCGGTCAGTGTGATGTTGCCCCGTGCCCGCAGGAACAGGTCCGCGCCCAGCTCCCGCTCCAGCGCCTTGATCTGCTGGGACAGCGACGGCTGCGCGACGTGGACGGCCTCCGCGGCCCGGGTGAAGTGCCGGGTCTCGGCGACCGCCACGAAGTACTGGAGCTGCTGGAACTGCATCCGCCCAGAATAGCCTGCTATAGGTTTTCCCTATCGAATCAAGCTGGACCATGTCTTGGACCGATGAGGCCACTCGGCCCTAGCGTCTGGTGCCATGGCTCTGGCAACGCGGACGGACCGACGGCCGTCCATGGCACGCACCGTGTGGGACTCGACCGTCGGCAAGAAGACCGTGATGGCGGTCAGCGGGCTGATCATGCTGCTGTACCTGATCGCCCACATGATCGGAAACCTGAAGATCTACTTCGGGGCGAGCGAGTTCAACGCCTACGGGCACTGGCTGCGCACCGTCGGCGAGCCGTTCATGCACTACGAGTGGACGCTCTGGCTGATCCGCGTCGTCCTCGTCGTCGCGGTCGTCGCCCACGCCGTCTCCGCGTACCAGCTCAGCCGCCGCGACATCAAGGCCCGGCCCAGCAAGTACGTGCACTCCAGGCCCCGGGCGAGCTACGCGACCCGCACCATGCGCTGGGGCGGGATCATCCTCGGCCTGTTCATCGTCTGGCACATCCTGGACCTGACCACGGGCACCGCGCACCCCGGCGGCTTCGAGACGGGCAAGCCCTACCAGAACGTCGTGGACACCTTCTCCACCTGGTACGGCAACGTCGTCTACATCGTCGCGATGCTCGCCCTCGGCCTGCACATCCGGCACGGCTTCTGGTCCGCAGCCCAGACCCTCGGCGCCGGCAGCCGCACCCGCGACCGCGCCCCGAAGACCGTCGCCAACGTCCTCGCGCTGCTGCTCACGGCCGGCTTCATCGCCGTCCCCGTGGGCGTCATGACCGGAGTGGTGAGCTGACCATGACTTCCTACGCCGACTACACGACCGGTGAGCCGGTCTTCGACACCAAGGCCCCCGCCGGGCCCGTCAACGAGCGCTGGGACAAGCGCCGCTTCGAGGCCAAGCTGGTCAACCCGGCCAACCGGCGCAAGCACACGGTGATCGTGGTGGGTACCGGCCTGGCCGGCGGCTCCGCCGGCGCCACCCTCGCCGAACAGGGCTACAAGGTCGTCCAGTTCTGCTACCAGGACTCCCCGCGTCGCGCCCACTCCATCGCGGCGCAAGGAGGCATCAACGCGGCGAAGAACTACCGCAACGACGGCGACTCCGTCCACCGCCTGTTCTACGACACCGTCAAGGGCGGCGACTTCCGGGCCCGTGAGTCCAACGTGCACCGCCTCGCGCAGATCTCCGTCGAGATCATCGACCAGTGCGTGGCGCAGGGCGTGCCCTTCGCCCGCGAGTACGGCGGCCTGCTCGACACCCGCTCCTTCGGCGGCGTCCAGGTCTCCCGCACCTTCTACGCCCGCGGCCAGACGGGCCAGCAGCTCCTGCTCGGCGCCTACCAGGCGCTGTCGCGGCAGATCGCCGCCGGCAACGTCGAGATGCACCCGCGCACCGAGATGCTCGACCTGATCGTCGTCGACGGGCGGGCCCGCGGCATCGTCGCCCGCGACCTGATCACCGGCAGGATCGACACGTACTTCGCGGACGCGGTGGTGCTCGCGAGCGGCGGCTACGGCAACGTCTTCTACCTGTCGACCAACGCGATGAACTCCAACGCGACCGCCATCTGGCGGGCGCACCGGCGCGGCGCCTACTTCGCCAACCCCTGCTTCACGCAGATCCACCCCACCTGCATCCCGCGCACCGGCGACCACCAGTCCAAGCTGACGCTGATGAGCGAGTCGCTGCGCAACGACGGCCGGATCTGGGTGCCCAAGGCCAAGGGCGACACCCGCCCGCCGAACCGGATCCCCGAGGACGAGCGCGACTACTACCTGGAGCGCATCTACCCGTCCTTCGGCAACCTCGTGCCCCGCGACATCGCCTCCCGCGCCGCGAAGAACGTCTGCGACGAGGGCCGCGGCGTCGGCCCCGGCGGGCAGGGCGTCTACCTGGACTTCGCCGACGCCATCAAGCGGATGGGCCGGAAGGCCGTCGAGGCGAAGTACGGCAACCTCTTCGACATGTACCAGCGGATCACCGACGAGGATCCGTACGAGGTGCCGATGCGGATCTACCCCGCCGTGCACTACACCATGGGCGGCCTGTGGGTGGACTACGACCTCCAGACCACCGTCCCCGGCCTGTTCGCGATCGGCGAGGCCAACTTCTCCGACCACGGCGCCAACCGGCTCGGCGCCTCGGCGCTGATGCAGGGCCTGGCCGACGGCTACTTCGTGCTGCCCGCCACCATCAACGACTACCTGGCCCGCAACCCGCACAAGGACGAGGTCGACGACACCCACCCGGCCGCCGTCACCGTCGTACGGGAGACGAAGGACCGGCTGGAGAGGCTGCTCGCCGTCGACGGCGACCGCACCCCGGACTGCTTCCACCGCGAACTCGGCGAGCTGATGTGGGAGTTCTGCGGCATGGCCCGCACCGACTCCGGTCTGCGCAAGGCGCTGGAGCGGATCCCGCAGATCCGCGAGGAGTTCTGGCGGCGCATCAAGGTCCCGGGCACCGGCGAGGAGTTCAACCAGTCCCTGGAGAAGGCCAACCGCATCGTCGACTACCTGGAGCTCGCCGAGCTGATGTGCCTCGACGCGCTGCACCGGTCGGAGTCCTGCGGCGGCCACTTCCGCGAGGAGTCCCAGACCCCGGACGGCGAGGCGGCCCGCAAGGACGACGAGTTCGGCTACGCCGCAGCCTGGGAGTTCACCGGCACCGGCGAGGCTCCGACCCTGCACAAGGAAGACCTGGTCTTCGAGTACGTCCACCCCACCCAGCGGAGCTACGCATGAGGCTCACCCTGCGCGTCTGGCGGCAGAAGAACGCCGGCGCCGACGGCGCCATGTCCACGTACGAGGTGGACGGCATCTCACCCGACATGTCCTTCCTGGAGATGCTCGACACCCTCAACGAGGAACTCATCCTCAAGGGCGAGGACCCGGTCGCCTTCGACCACGACTGCCGCGAGGGCATCTGCGGAGCCTGTTCGCTCGTCATCAACGGCGACGCGCACGGGCCCGAGCGCACCACCACCTGCCAGCTGCACATGCGGTCCTTCGAGGACGGCGACACGATCGACATCGAGCCGTGGCGGGCGGCGGCCTTCCCGGTCGTGAAGGACCTGGTCGTCGACCGGTCCGCGTTCGACCGGATCATCCAGGCCGGCGGCTACATCACCGCGCCCACCGGCTCCGCGCCCGAGGCCCACGCCACACCGGTGCCGAAGCCGGACGCCGACCTCGCCTTCGAGCACGCGGAGTGCATCGGATGTGGCGCCTGTGTCGCCGCCTGCCCGAACGGCGCGGCGATGCTGTTCACCTCCGCGAAGGTGAACCATCTGAACGTGCTGCCGCAGGGGGCGCCCGAGCGGGAGACCCGGGTGCTGGACATGGTGGCGCAGATGGACGAGGAGGGCTTCGGCGGCTGCACCCTGGCCGGGGAGTGCGCCACCGCCTGCCCGAAGGGCATCCCGCTGATGTCCATCACCTCCATGAACAAGGAGTGGCTGCGGGCCGCGCGGAAGGTGAAGCGGTAACGCCGCAGGGGATCGAGGCACATCGCGTCCCTGCGGGGTGTCTCAGTGAACGTTCGCCGACAAGGTGCGGACGGGCGGGGCCGGGAGTGGTGCTCATCCCGGTCCCGTCTCGCTTCCCGACCCTGGCATTCAGCAAGCGCACATCCGCTCTCCCGGCACTGGACACGCGCCGGACAGCCGGCGTCGGAAGAACTGTGGCGGACCCGGCACCCGACCAGGAGAGCAGCCATGAGCGGCGTACTGACCGTCGACCGTCCCCCGCAGCCCACCGCACCCGCCCGTTACACCGTCTCCCTCGCTCGAGACGAGGAGGACGTGCGTGCCGCGCAGCGGCTGCGGCACGACGTGTTCGCGGGGGAGATGGGTGCCCTGCTGTCCGGCCCGCAGCCCGGGCTCGACGTCGACGCCTTCGACGCGTACTGCGACCACCTGCTGGTGCGCGAGGAGACGACCGGGGAGGTGGTCGGTACCTACCGGATGCTGCCGCCGGAGCGGGCGGCGGTCGCCGGCCGCCTCTACGCGGAGGGCGAGTTCGACCTCACGGGGCTGGACGCCATCCGGCCCCGGCTGGTCGAGGTCGGCCGCTCCTGCGTGCACCCCGACCACCGCGACGGTGCCGTCATCGGGCTCATCTGGGCCGGCATCGCCCGCTACATGACCGACGGCGGCCACGAGTGGCTGGCGGGCTGCTGCTCCGTGCCGCTCGCCGACGGCGGCGCCCTGGCCGCCGCGACCTGGGACCGGGTGCGGAACAACAAGCACCTGGCCCCGCCGGAGTACCGGGTGCGCCCGCTGCTGCCGTGGGCCCCGGGCACCGAGCCGTCCGCGGCCTCCGCCGACCGGACCGTAGCCCCCGCCGAGCTTCCCGCCCTGCTGCGCGGCTACCTCCGCCTGGGCGCCTGGGTGTGCGGCGAGCCCGCGCACGACCCGGACTTCGGGGTCGCCGACCTGTACGTGCTGCTGTCGATGCGCCGGGTCAACCCGCGCTATCTGCGGCACTTCCTCTCCCTCGTCCCGGCCTGATGAGCGGCTGGCTGCCCGCCGCGCCCTGCACGCCCGGCGCGTGCGTGGAGCCGCCGGGAGCCGTGGCCCGCGCCGTACCCCGGGCCGTGCTGCGGCTCACGGCGGTGGCGGTACTGCTCCTCGCCGGCGTCGCCCTGTCGCCGCTCGGCCCCCGGATCCCCGCCGGACTGGTGCGGCGCTGGTGCCGGTGGCTGGTCCGGGCCGCGGGCGTCCGGGTCCGGATCACCGGCGCCGCCGCGCCCGCCGGCGGGCTGCTCCTCGTCGCCAACCACGTCTCCTGGCTCGACATACCGCTGCTCGCCGCGGTCCGTCCGGCCCGGATGCTCGCCAAGACCGAGATCCGGCGGTGGCCGGTCGCGGGGCCGCTCGCCGCGCGCGGAGGCGCCCTGTTCATCGAGCGGGACCGGCTGCGCGCCCTGCCCGGCACGGTGGCCCGCATCGCCGAGGTGCTGCGGGGCGGCACCGCGGTCGCGGTCTTCCCCGAGGGCAGCACCTGGTGCGGCCGGGCATCGGGCCCGTTCCGCCGTGCCGTCTTCCAGGCCGCCCTCGACGCCGGCGTACCCGTCCAGCCGGTCCGCATCCGCTACTCGGCCGAGGGGCGGTCGCTGAGCACCGCGCCCGCGTTCGTCGGCGAGGACACGCTGCTCGCGTCGCTGTGGCGGGTGGCCTCGGCCCGCGGGCTGGTGGCCGAGGCGCGGGTCTGCCCCGTGATCCCGCCGGGTGCACACCCCGACCGCCGGTCCCTCGCCCGCGCCGCCCGGCCGGCGGACACGCTCCCGGAACACGATCACCGGCGGAAAGTACCCTTCGAAAAGTACGTGACCTTTGTGGCTGATGTGCCGTTTCCTGGCAGTTGATGCGGAGAACCGGAGAGCAGGCACTCCGGAAGGAGGGTGATGCCAGATGATCACCCGCGAAGAGATCACCCAGCTGCTGGACCACCCCGTCTACGACGGCGACGGCAACAAGATCGGTGAGGCCAAGCACGTCTTCTTCGACGACGCGACGGGCCGGCCGGAATGGGTCAGCGTCAAGACCGGATGGTTCGGCTCCAGCGAGTCCTTCGTACCCATCCGCGACGCGAACCTGGTGCAGGACCACCTCGAGGTTCCCTACCGCAAGGACCAGGTCAAGGGCGCGCCCCACGTCGACGTCGACTCGGGCGGGCACCTCTCGGAGAGCGAGGAGCACCGTCTGTACGACTACTACGGCATCAACTGGGACAGCGTGCTGTTCGAGGCCGAGCGGTCCGGCGACGGTGGCCGCGCGGCGGGCGCCGCCGGGTACGGCCGTACCCCGGACCGGACGGGCATGGGCGACGACGACGCCATGACCCGCTCCGAGGAGCAGATGCACGTCGGCGTCGAGCGCCGTGAGACCGGCCGGGCCCGGCTGCGCAAGTACGTGGTCACCGAGGAGGTCGAGCAGACCGTCCCGGTGCGCCACGAGGAGGTGCGCGTCGAGCGGGAGCCGATCACGGACGCCAACCGCGACGAGGCGCTGTCCGGGCCGGACATCAGCGACGCCGAGCACGAGGTCACGCTGCACGAGGAGCGCCCGGTCGTGGAGACCGAGGCGGTGCCGGTGGAGCGCGTGCGGATGACCACCGAGGAGCACGCCGACGACGAGACCGTCCGCGGCCAGGTCCGCAAGGAGCGCATCGAGACGGAGGGCACCGAGGACGACATGCCGAGGCGGCCGGACCGCGAGTGACCCGGCCGGCGCCCCGTCCGACGGCGCCCGCCGCGGGGCGGGCGCGTGCGCCCTGACACTGCCCGGGCCGCCGACGGCGCCCGGGCACACGGGCACGCCGGGGGCACACGGGCACGCCGGGGGCACACGGGCACGCCGGGGGCACACGGGCACGCCGGGGGCACACGGGCACGCCGGGGGCACACGGGCACGCCGGGGGCACACGGGCACGCCGGGGACGGCGCGGCGACGCACACCGCCGAAGCCCGGGCCGCCTCTGCCACCTGCATCTGCCGCCCGCCTCTGCCGCCCGTCACGGCCGCGGCGAACCCGTCAGGGCCCGCGCCAGATACGGCGCCGTCGCACTGCCCGCCGCGCGGGCGACCGCCGCCGGGGTTCCCGCCGCGACGATCCGGCCCCCCGCGTCACCGCCGCCCGGGCCCAGGTCGATCACCCAGTCCGCGCCGGCCACCACGGACATGTCGTGCTCGACCACGACCACCGTGTGCCCGGCGTCCACCAGGCCGTGCAACTGCCGCATCAGAACCGCCACGTCGGCCGGGTGCAGACCGGTCGTCGGCTCGTCCAGCAGGTAGAGGGTGTGGCCGCGGCGGCCCCGCTGCAACTCGTTCGCCAGCTTGATGCGCTGCGCCTCCCCGCCGGACAGCTCGGTCGCGGGCTGCCCGAGCCGCAGATAGCCGAGGCCCACGTCGAGCAGGGTGCCGAGGCTGCGCGCCACCGCCGGGGTGTCCGTGAAGAACTCCGCGGCGCTCTCCACCGTCAGATCCAGCACCTCCGCGATGTTCCGCCCCTGGTACGTCACGTGCAGCGTCTCGGGGTTGTACCGCGCCCCGCCGCAGTCCGGGCACGGCGCGTACGTACTGGGCAGGAACAGCAGTTCCACGCTGACGAAGCCCTCGCCCCGGCAGGTCTCGCAGCGCCCCCCGGCGACGTTGAAGGAGAAGCGGCCGACGCCGTACCCCCGCTCCCGGGCCGCCTCGGTACCCGCGAAGACCTTGCGCACGACGTCGAACAGTCCGGTGTACGTGGCGAGGTTGGAGCGCGGGGTCCGCCCGATCGGCTTCTGGTCGACGAAGACCAGCCGCCCCACGCCGGGCAGCCGGTCGGTGACCTCACCGACCAGCGTGGACTTTCCGGAGCCCGAGACGCCGGTGACCGCCGTCAGGACGCCGAGCGGGAACTCGGCGGTCACCCCGCGCAGGTTGTGCCGGGTGACCGGGCCGAGCGTCAGTGTGCCGTGCGGCTTCCTGGGCTCACGGGCGGGGGCGGGGGAGCGGTCGAAGAGGTACCGGGCCGTCAGCGAACCCGCCACCCCGGCCAGCTCCGCCGGCGGCCCGCTGTGCAGCACCCGCCCGCCGTGCTCGCCCGCCCGCGGGCCGACGTCCACGATCCAGTCGGCGCCGCGCACCACGTCCAGGTGGTGCTCCACCACGAACACCGAGTTGCCCGCCGCCTTCAGCCGCTCCAGCACCGTCAGCAGCGCCTCCGTGTCCGCCGGGTGCAGCCCTGCCGACGGCTCGTCCAGGACGTACACCACGCCGAACAGCCCGGAGCGCAGCTGCGTCGCGAGGCGCAGCCGCTGCAGCTCGCCCGCCGACAGGGTGGGTGCCGCGCGGTCGAGGCTCAGATAGCCGAGGCCCAGCTCGACGACGGGCCCGATGCGGGAGGTGAGGTCGGCGGTGAGCACCCGGGCCGCCTCGCCGTCCGTGGGCAGCAGCGCGGGCAGCTCGGAGAGCGGCAGGGCGGCCAGCTCGGCGATGGTCCGGCCCCCGACGGTCACCGCCAGGGCTTCGGGCCGCAGCCGGCTGCCGCCGCAGGCCGGGCAGGGCGCGCCGGTGAGGAAGCGTTCCGCCCTGGCGCGCAGGGTCGCGCTCTTCGAGTCCGCGAACGTCTTCATCACATACCGCCGGGCGCTCATGTACGTGCCCTGGTACGGCCGCTGGATCCGCCCGGCCTCCCGCACCGGGTGCACGGTGACCACCGGCTGCTCGTCGGTGAACAGGATCCATTCCCGCTGCTCGGCGGGCAGCTCGCGCCAGGGCCGGTCGACGTCGTACCCGAGCGCGTCGAGGACGTCGCGCAGGTTCTTGCCCTGCCAGGCGCCCGGCCACGCGGCGATCGCGCCCTCGCGGATCGACAGCGACGGGTCCGGGACCAGCAGCTCCTCGGTGGTCCGGTGCACCCGCCCGAGCCCGTGGCACTCGGGGCACGCCCCCGCCGCCGTGTTGGGCGAGAACGCGTCGGAGTCGAGCCGTTCGGCGCCCGGGGGGTGGTCGCCGGCCCGGGAGAACAGCATCCGCAGCGAGTTCGACAGGTTGGTGACCGTGCCGACGGACGACCGGGACGTCGGCGCCGTGCGGCGCTGCTGGAGTGAGACGGCGGGCGGCAGCCCGGTGATCTCGCCGACCTTCGGCGCACCGGCCTGGTGAATCAGGCGGCGCGCGTACGGAGCGACCGACTCGAAGTACCGGCGCTGCGCCTCGGCGTAGACCGTGCCGAACGCCAGTGACGACTTGCCCGAGCCCGACACGCCGGTGAACACGGCCACCACGTCACGTGGGATGTCGACGTCCACGCCCTTGAGGTTGTGCTCACGGGCGCCTCGGACGCGGACGTACGGATCGTGGGTGCTGTGGTGGGCGTGGGGGTCGTGCATCGCGGGCTCCGGGGGAGGGGACAAACCCCGCGATCCTACGCCTGTGCCGCCCCGAAGATCCGCGCGAGCCGCCGGTGGGAGTCGAGCAGGGCGGCACGGTCGTGGGTGCTCGTGGTCACCAGCACCTCCTGCGCCTCCGTCTCCTTCAGCAGCGTCTCCAGCTCGTCGGCGACCTGCTCCTGGGTGCCCGCGATGTGGCCGCCGAGACCGGCCTCGTAGAAGCCGCGTTCCTTGTCCGTCATGGCGCGGCTCTCGACCGCTTCCGCGGGCGGCAGCGGCGGGAAGGAGCCGTGGGTGCGCGAGTACGCCATCGACCAGGCCTCCGGGACCAGCAGCCGCCGGGCCGCCTGGGGGGTCTCGGCCACCGCGACGGTGCCGGAGACGACCACGTACGGCTCGCTCGCCCACGCCGAGGGGCGGAAGTCCGCGCGGTAGCGGTCGATGCCGCGCCGCATCCGGTCCCGGTCGCGCAGGTCGCCGATGACCATCGGCAGGCCGGCCCGGGCAGCGACGGCCGCGCCCTCGCCCATGGCCAGCACGAACGGCGGAACGGCCAGCCCCTCCGCCGGGCGCGCGTGGACGCCCGTGGGGGAGGTGCCGGCGAACCAGCCGAGCAACTCGGCCAACTGCTCCTCGAAGCGGTCGGCGGCCCCCTTGTCCCGCCCCAGTGCCCGGCGCACCCCGTCGGTGAAGCCCACCGAGCGGCCGAGGCCCATGTCGATCCGTCCCGGGAACAGCGACTCCAGCACCCCGAACTGCTCGGCGACGACGAGCGGCTGATGGTTGGGCAGCATCACCCCGCCGGTGCCCACCCGGATCGTCCGCGTCGCCCCGGCCACCGCGGCGGCCAGCACGGTCGGCGCCGACCCGGCCACCCCGGGCACACCGTGGTGCTCCGACACCCAGAACCGGTGGTAGCCGAGCCGCTCCGCCTCCCGTGCCAGCGTCACCGTGTCGCGCAGCGCCTCGCCGGGCGGGTGGCCTTCGCGGGTGCGCGAACGGTCGAGGACGGAGAAGCGGGTGCGGGCGGTCCGGGTGGTGGCGGTCCGGGTGGTGGAGGTCGACGAGGTCACACGGGGTACAACATCTGACCGCCCGCCGCATTCCCACCGCCCCGCGGGGTGCCCGTATCGTGGCGGCGTGACCGAGAGCAGCAAGCGCCCGCTGGCCGTGTTCGACCTGGACAACACCCTCGCCGACACCGCGCACCGGCAGCGGTTCCTGGAGCGCCGGCCGCGCGACTGGGACGGGTTCTTCGCCGCCGCGCCGCACGATCCGCCGCTGGCGGAGGGCATCGCGCTGGTCCGCGAGAGCGCCGAGGAGTGCGAGGTCGTCTATCTGACCGGGCGGCCGGAGCGCTGCCGGCGCGACACGCTCGACTGGCTGGCCGCGCAGGGTCTCCCGGAAGGGCGCGTGTACATGCGGCGCGACGCCGACCGCAGGCCCGCCCGGCGCACCAAGCTGGAGATCCTCGGCCGGCTCGCCCGTACGCGCGACATCCGCGTCCTGGTCGACGACGACGAGCTGGTCTGCGAGGACGCCGAACGGGCGGGATTCACCGTCGTACGGGCCCGCTGGGCGGCGCGGTCCGCGGAGCTGAAGGTCGCGCAGGAGCGCGAAGGGCGCACCTGACCCGCACGTGACCGCCCGGGCCCCCTCGGGCGGGGCTCAGTCCGCCTCATCCAGC
Organism: Streptomyces hamibioticus; assembly: GCF_047946815.1. NCBI lineage: Bacteria > Bacillati > Actinomycetota > Actinomycetes > Kitasatosporales > Streptomycetaceae > Streptomyces > Streptomyces hamibioticus. Next base: position 876,826 of record NZ_JBKKQY010000001.1, on the reverse strand, counting down.
CGGAACCCGACCTTCAGACCGACCTGCCAGTGGGCGATCCCGCCCTCCTCGATCTGGCCGCGCACCTGGGTCACCTCGAACCAGTCCAGGTTGCGCAGCGTCCGCGAGGCGCGCGAGACGCCGTTGCGGATGGCCTGGTCCACGCCGTCGGGCGAGGTGCCGACGATCTCCGTGACCCGGTAGGTGTGGTTCGACATGCGGGTGCTCCTCTCCGCGGTGACGACGGCGTCACGTGGGGTGCGTGCCACTCCACCGTGCCCCAAGCCGTGCCGGAGCGCGAGACGGCGGTACTGCGGTACGGCGGTGCGGTGGGCATCGGCGCCCGGCGCCCCTTGACCTCCGCATTGGTCCATACCAAAATCCAGCACACCCGTACGAGCTATGCGCTCCTCCCCCCACGTCGGGCCCCTTGCCCGTGCGCCGGACAACTCCGGCCGCGCCGCCCTGTCCGTCAGACAGAACAGGACCCCTCGTGAGACGTCGCCGCCTGCTTGCCCTTGCCTGTGCGTCCGCCGCCGTGCTCAGCGGATGCGGAGTGCTCTCCCAGGACGGCGGGTCCGAACGGCGCACCGTCACCGTGTGGCTGATGAAGGACAGCGCCTCACAGGACTTCCAGCGCCGGTTCACCGAGGAGTTCGAGCGCGCGCACCCCGGCCTCGACCTCGACGTCCGCATCCAGCAGTGGACCGGCATCGGCGAGAAGGTGCAGGCCGCGCTGAGGGCGGACGGCACCGACGGACCCGACGTCATCGAGGTCGGCAACACCCAGGTGGCGCAGTACGCCGAGGGCGGCCGGCTGCTCGACCTGACCCTGGAGTCGATGCGGGACTGGGGCATCGAGGACTGGCTGCCCGGCCTCGCCCAGCCCGGCGAGTACCTGTCCCAGCAGTACGGCATCCCCTGGTACGCCGCCAACCGCGTCGTCATCTACCGCACGGACCTGTTCGAACAGGCCGGTATCACCGCACCGCCCCGCACCCGGGACGAGTGGCTGGAGATCACCGAGCGGCTCGACACGGACGGCAACCAGGGCATCTACCTGGCCGGCCAGGACTGGTACACGCTCTCCGGCTTCGTCTGGGACGAGGGCGGCGACCTCGCGGTGCAGCGCGGCGCCGTCTGGGAGGGCGCGCTGCACACCCCGGCCGCCCTGCGCGGCATGGACTTCTACCGCGAGCTCCAGGCGCTCGGCGACGGACCCGTCGACGCCGACGAGGAAAGCCCGCCGCAGGCAGGGGTGTTCGCCGACGGCAAGGTCGCGCAGATCGTGGCGGTGCCCGGGCTCGCCCAGGCCGTCGTCCGGCAGAATCCGGAGCTGAAGGGCAGGCTCGGCTTCTTCCCCGTGCCCGGCAAGACCGCCGGCCGGCCCGGTGCCGTCTTCACCGGCGGCTCCGACCTGGTCATCCCGAAGAACACCGACGAGCGGGAGGCCGCCATCGCCGTGGTCGAGGCGCTCACCGGGAAGAAGTGGAACACGGACCTGGCCCGCACCATGAACTACGTGCCGAACAAGAAGTCGCTGGCCGGCGCGGTGGCCGGCGAGGAAGGGGTCGCGGCCATGGCGGCCGGAGCCGCGCAGGGCCGGGCGACCCCCGGCACACCCCTGTGGGGCAGGGTCGAGGCGGACAACCCGATCAAGGAGTACATGACGAAAGTGCTCACCGGATCCGATCCCGGGACCGAGGCCCGCCGCGCCTCCGAGCGCATCACCGCACTCCTCGACCCCGACGCGGAATGACACTCCCGTGGCCGGGGCCTGCCCTGCCGGGGCCCGGCCTGCCGGAGCCCGGCCACAACGGCCGGGCCCCGGCCACGGCGCTCAGCGCGCCGTGCTCAGCGACAGCGCGAAGCGGTCCCCGGCATCGGTCCACCAGTGGGTCAGTTCCAGGCCCGCCGCGGCCAGTTCGCCGCGCACACCCTCCCGGCGGAACTTCGCCGACACCTCGGTGCGCACCTCCTCGCCCGCCGTGAACTCCACGGCCAGGTCGAGCGCCTGCACCTTCACCGTCTGGTCCGTCCGTGAGCGCAGCCGCATCTCGATCCACTCCCGCTCGGCGTTCCACAGCGCCACATGCTCGAACGCCGCGGGATCGAAGTCGGCGTCCAGCTCGCGGTTGATCACGGCCAGGACGTTCTTGTTGAACGCGGCGGTCACCCCGGCCGCGTCGTCGTACGCCCGGACCAGCACCCCCTCGTCCTTGACCAGGTCGGTGCCCAGCAGCAGCGCGTCGCCGGGGTCGAGCATGGCCCGCACGGAGGCCAGGAACGCGGTGCGTTCGGCCGGGAGCAGATTGCCGACCGTGCCGCCGAGGAACGCCAGCAGCCGGGGGCCGGGGGTGTCCGGAAGGGTGAGCCCCGCGGTGAAGTCGGCGATCAGCGCGTGCACGTCCAGGCCGGGCCGCTCCGCGACCAGGGCCTGCCCGGCCTGGGTGAGGGCGCTCTCGCTGACGTCGACCGGCACATAGCCGCGCAGCCGCGTCAGCGCGTCGAGCAGGTGCCGGGTCTTGTCCGAGGAGCCGGAGCCCAGCTCGACCAGGGTGCGGGCGCCGGTCGCCGCGGCGATCTCACCGGCGCGGGCGAGCAGGATCTCCCGCTCGGCACGGGTCGGGTAGTACTCGGGCAGCTCGGTGATCTCGTCGAACAGCTCGCTGCCGCGCGCGTCGTAGAACCACTTCGGCGGCAGCGTCTTGGGCGTGCCGGTCAGGCCCGCCACGACGTCGTCGCGCAGGGCCGCGTCCGTGGCGTCCTCGGGCAGCGTGCGGGTGAGACGGAACGGGCTCACGGGTGGGACTCCTCGGCGGTTGCGGGGGCGGTCGGCTCGTCGGGTGCCAGGTCCTTCAGCGGGGTGAGCAGCACGTCCGTGCGGCTCGCCACCAGCAGGGTGCGGTCGGGAACCTCCCGCCAGTGCGGATCGTCGTCGTACGGCTCGGAGGCGACGACGGTGCCGCCGTCCGGCCGGGTCAGATAACAGAGCGTGTCGCCCCAGGCGGTGGCGGCGATCGTCCCGCCGTTGGTGAGCAGCAGGTTGAGCCGGGAGCCGGGGGCCGCCGCGGCGACCTCCAGGACCGTGTCCGCCAGGGCATCGCCCTCGGTGTCGCCGGCCCGCAGCCGGTTGAGCACCAGCGCCCACACGAACGCGGAGTCGTTGCGGGCCTGGAGCGTCAGCAGGTCCTCCGGGGGCAGCGACCGGACCAGCCCCGACAGGGAGCCGGGCCACTCGGCCACCGCGCCGTTGTGGCTGAACAGCCAGGTCCCCGCGGCGAACGGCGCCGCCGCGGCCTCCGCGTCCGCACCCGACAGGGTCGCGTCGCGCACCGCCCCGAGCAGCGCCGTGGTGCGCACCACCCGGGCCAGGTCGGCGAAGGACTGGTCCGCCCAGATCGGCCCGGCCCTGCGGTACCGGGCCGGCACGGCGTCCCCGGCGGCGTACCAGCCCACGCCGAAACCGTCGGCGTTGACCGTGCCGTACCGCTGCCGCCGCGGCGCCCAGGACTGGCGGTACAGACCGTGCGAGGGCGCCACCAGGAGCCGGCCCAGCGGCTCCTCCGGCCCCACGTAGGCGAGGTGACGGCACATCAGGAGACCCCCGAGGAGCGGGCGGTGCGGAACCCGGCGAAGATCTGCCGCCGGACCGGATAGTCCCAGTTGCGGAACGTGCCCCGGCAGGCGACCGGGTCCACCGCGAACGAACCGCCGCGCAGCACCTTGTGGTCGGACCCGAAGAACACCTCCGAGTACTCCTTGTACGGGAACGCGCGGAACCCCGGGTACGGCAGGAAGTCGCTCGCCGTCCACTCCCACACGTCGCCGATCAGCTGCCGCACGCCGAGCGGCGACTCACCGGCCGGATAGCTGCCGGCGGGCGCCGGGCGCAGATGCCGCTGGCCCAGGTTGGCGTGGCCGGGCCCCGGATCGGCGTCGCCCCACGGGTAGCGCATCGAGCGGTCGCCGGCCGGGTCGTACCGCGCGGCCTTCTCCCACTCGGCCTCGGTGGGCAGCCGCCGCCCGGCCCAGCGGGCGTAGGCGTCGGCCTCGTACCAGCACACGTGCACCACCGGCTCGTCCGGGGGCACCACCTCGGTGACGCCGAACCGGCGCCGCAGCCACTGCCCGCCGTCCCGGCGCCAGAACAGCGGGGCGGTGATGGAGTGCCGGCGGACGTGGTCGAAGCCCTCCGGCGCCCACCAGCGCGGGTCGTCGTAGCCGCCGTCCTCGATGAACGCCTGGTACGCGCCGTTGGTCACCGGTGTGGTGTCGATGAAGAACGGCGGCACCTCGCGCCGGTGCGCGGGCCGCTCGTTGTCCAGCGCCCAGGGCTCGGTGGAGGTGCCCATGGTGAACGGGCCGCCGGGCACCAGGACTTCGGACGGTCCGGTGAACAGCGGCACCGGACCGGGGTCCGGGGCGGTCAGGGCCTGCGGGCCCCTGCGGAGCTGGTGGGTGATCAGCATGGTCTCGTCGTGCTGCTGCTCGTGCTGGGCGATCATCCCGAAGGCGAAACCGGCCTCCGTCAGCCGCGTGCCGTGGAACGCCGCGCTCTCCAGCACGTCCAGGGCCCGGCCGCGCACGTCGGCCGCGTAGCGGCGGGCCTCGGCGGGCGGCAGCAGCGGCAGCTTGGGACGGTCGGCGCGCGGATGCTCGAAGGCGTCGTACAGACTGTCGATCTCGGGCCGTATCGCCTCCTGCCCGGCGACGGCCCGCAGCAGCCACTGCTCCTCCTGGTTGCCGATGTGGGCCAGGTCCCACACCAGCGGGGACATCAGCGGCGAGTGCTGGGCGGTCAGGTCGGGGTCCTCGACGCAGCCGGTCAGCAGCGTGGTCCGCTCCCGGGCGGTGACCAGCGTGTGCAGTGCCCGCTCGCGCAGGGCTTCGGCGTCGTGGGCGGGCTCGGTCATGAACGGAAGTCCTTTCCGTGCGGGCTGGGGTTCCCCCCGCTCGAGCGGAGCCGGGAGTGGGCGGGACCCGCGCCGTCCGGCCGGTCCAGCAGATCGTCGGCGGGGCAGCGGCCCCGGGCCACGTAGCGCTCCAGGTACGCCGTGACGGCGGCGGTCACCTCGGTGGTGGCGCCGATCCGGGGCAGGGCCCCGAGGGCCGCCTCGAAGCAGGTCACGGCCGTCTCGCGCAGCTCCGGGTCGGCGAGCCCGGTCCGGGCCGCGTCCCGCCACAGCGGGTTGTGCGGCGCGGGCAGTCCGTGGGCTCGCTCGGCCAGCGGCTTCACGGCCCGGTAGGCGGTCTCGGCGGCCTCCGGGTCGTCGAACAACGCCGCCGTCACGGCGAGCGGCACGATCCACCCGTCGTCGCCGGGCTGCGCGTCGATCATCCGCAGTTCCAGGTGGCCGCGCGGCCTGACCGGCGGGAACAGGGTGGTGAGGTGGTAGTCGAGGTCCTCCCGCTCCGGCGGCCTGGGTACACCCGAGCGGGCCCACTCCCGGAAGGTCAGGCCCTCCGGGACGTCCCAGGGTTCGCCGTCGCGCCGGACGCACATCACCGGTGCGTCCAGCACATGCCGGGCCCAGGCGCCGCGCGGATCGGAGTCCAGCGGCGGGCCGCCCGCCCGGGCGGGGCCGATCTGGGTCCAGCGCAGCTGCCGGGTGGACACCCAGCCGGTGGGCCGGCGCACGGCCAGCGGCGAGTTCGCGAACGCCGCCACCAGCACGGCGCCCAGCTGGTGGGCCAGCCACCAGCGCCGGACGTGCCCGAGGGGGCCGGGCTCCTCGTAGCCGGCGTCCAGGCAGACCTGGACGGACGCCGAGGTGCACATCATCGCGCGGCCGGCCGGGCCGGTGCGGTCCAGGCACGCCTCCATGGCGTCGTAGCGCGGCTGGCGCAGGAAGCGCCGGGGGGACCGCCAGGGGTCGTGGCCGAGGCCGACGAGGGTCAGTCCGTCCCGGCGCAGGACCGCCCGGACGGCGTCGAGGTCGGCGGAGACGGTGCCGACGCAGTCCATCAGCGAGTCGGCGGGTGGCGAGCTCAGCTCCAGCTGGCCGCCGGGCTCGATGGTGAGCGCCGACTTCAGGCGCACGGGCCGCAGTGCGGCGTAGGCCGCGTCGAGTCGTCCGGGGGCCACGGGGAGCCGCGGGTCCCGCAGCTCGTGGACGAGCCACTCCACCTCCACACCGAGGCGGCGGGGCGGGCCGGTCTTGAAGCAGATGCCGCGGACCAGGGCCTCGACCTCCGCCTCGGTGAGGACGGTGCGTGGCTGCTCACAGCCGCCCTCCGGGACAGTGGGGCTATCTGACATGTCGGGATCCTCCTGAGATTCCACCATGCCGCCGACCTGCGGCCCGGTCGGCCGGGTCGGCACACTCGTCCCACCCAAGACCCTCGTGACGCGCGGCACAAGGGCGCATACCGGGACGTTCCGGGTCGGTCATCCTGTGCGTCCCGGTCGTTTCCGGAGGCCTTTCCCGGGTGTTCGCGGCGCTCCGGAAACTCCGTTGCACCGCATCACCAGCATCACCCAGGATGCGTACATGAGCACGACGGGGGAGGCCGCGCGGCGCGCGGCCACGGCGCCCACGGGGGTGGCGCCGTGAGCGCGCGCCTGCGCGGCATCGCGCTGCGCACGGAACAGATCGTCGCCGCGGGCGCCTACCGCGCGCCCGACGGCCGGGAGGTGCCGGTCGCGGCGGCCGTCGAGGCGGCGCGGGACGGCACGCGGATGCACGGCCCGGGTCCCGTACCGGTCCCGCCCGTCCCTCCGGTGGTGACGTCGTTCGAGGTCACGGGCGAGAGCAGCCTCCAGGCCGCCCGCCGGCTGGTCGGCGACGCGGCGGTGCTGAACTTCGCCTCCGCACGCAACCCCGGCGGCGGCTACCTCAACGGCGCCCAGGCACAGGAGGAGGCACTGTGCCGCGCCTCCGCGCTGTACACCTGCCTGCTGCGGGCGCGGGAGTTCTACGACCACCACCGAGCCCACCGCGACCCGTTCTACACCGACCGCGTCATCCACTCACCCGCCGTGCCCGTCTTCCGCGACGACCGGGGCCGCCTGCTCGACGAGCCGTACCCGGTCTCCTTCCTCACGGCCGCGGCGCCCAACGCGGGCGTGGCGCGGCGCACGGCACCGGAGCGCGCCGCCGACCTGCCGCACGCGCTCGCCGTGCGCGCCGAGCGGGTGCTGGAGACGGCCGCCGCCCACGGCCACCGGCACCTGGTGCTCGGCGCCTGGGGCTGCGGAGTCTTCCAGAACGACCCCGCCCAGGTCGCGAGCGCCTTCCGGACGCTGCTCGGACCGGGCGGCCGGTTCGCGTCGGCCTTCGCGCACGTGGTCTTCGGCATCCTGGACCGCACCCCGGACGGCACGGTCCGGCAGGCGTTCGCGCGGGCGTTCCCGGAAAGCGCCCCGGGCCCGGCGGAGGAACCCGCCGCACGGCGGGCTTCGTAGGGGGCCGGGGCCGGGCCGCCCCGCGCGGGGCCCGCCGCCGACGGGCACCCGGCCCCGCACCCGTCGTGCCGCTCGCCGGACTCCCGGACCGCCGGCAGCGTGCCCGAGGCATCCTCCCGCCCCGGTCGGGGGCGCCGTCGTGTGCGGGGCCGTACCCGCCCGGGACGTCGTCGGCGGGCGGCACGCCCGCGGCCGCACCGGGCGGGACGCGCCCGCTCACGCCGCCGGGGTGTCCGCGTCCGGGGCGGGGCCCCGCGGCGGCCGGGCCCGGTGCCAGCGCAGCTCGGACTCCAGCTGCGCGGCGAGCCCGATCAGCAGCGGCTCGCTGTTCGCGGGGCCGAGCAACTGGGCGCCGACGGGCAGGCCGCCGGTGACGAATCCGGCGGGCACGTTGACGCCGGGCCAGCCCAGCACGTTCCACGGCCAGGCGTAGGGGCAGGCGGCGATCATGGCCCGGTCGGTCGCCAGGCCGCTCAACCGCGCCAGCGCGCCGACCCGTGGCGGCGGCGCGGCGGTCGTCGGCGCGAGGACCACGTCGTACGTCTCGAAGAACGCGCCGATACGGCGCCGCAGCACCGCCTCCGCTCGCCGGGCCGCCCGCAGCGGCGCCCCGCCGAGCAGCCGGCCCAGCCGGGCGGCCTCCCGGGTGCGCCGGTCGAGCAGCGCGGGGAACGGCGCCTCGCCCACCCGTTCCGCGATCCCGGCCGTGGCACGCGGCACGAACGTCAGCCCGATCTGCCCGTACGGCGGGTCGGCCTCCTCGACGATGTGCCCCAGCGCGGCGATGCGGTCGGCGAGTTCCACCACCCGGGCGCGCACCTCGGGGTGCAGCCGGGCGGGCACCGCGGTGAACGGCGGCCTCAGGGAGAGCGCGATGCGCAGTCGCTCCGGGGGGCGCCCCACCGCGGCCGAGGCGTCGATGGCCGGCGGGCGGTGCGGGTCCCGCGCGTGGTTGCCGCTCGCCGCGTCCAGCAGCAGCGCCGCGTCGGCGACCGTGCGGGCCAGGGTGCCGTTGACCGTGATGCCGTGGAAGGACTCGCCGCGCGGCCAGGTGGAGATCCGGCCGCGTTGCGGCTTGATGCCGACCAGATGCGTCCAGGCGGCCGGTATGCGCACCGACCCGGCGCCGTCCGAGCCCAGCGCCGCGGGCACCAGCCCGGCCGCGACCGCGGCGGCCGACCCGCCCGACGAGCCGCCCGGCGTGTGCGCGAGGCTCCACGGATTGCGGGTCGCCCCGAACGCGGGCCCCTCGGTGAACGGCCACTGCCCGAACTCGCAGGTGTTGGCCTTGCCGACGATGACCGCCCCGGCCGCCCGCAGCCGCCGTACCGCCTCCCCGTCCTCGGCCACCGGCGGATGCTCCCCGGCGCAGCCGAACGCGGTCGGCTCGCCCGCCACGTCCATGTCGTCCTTCACCGCCACGGGCACACCGAGCAGCGGCTTGCGGCTCCCGGCGGCCAGCTCCCGGTCGGCGGCCTCGGCCTCGGCGAGCGCGGCCCGTGTGCGGACGATCCGGAAGGCGTTGAGCGAGCCCGCGACCTGCGTCGCCGCGATCCGCGCCAGGGCCTCCTCGACCAGCGCCCGGGACGTCACCTCCCCCGCGGCGAGCGCACGGGCGGACTCCGCGAGGCCGGCGACACGGTCGTACGTCATGCGGACACCTCCGTCGAGCATGCTGTCTACCGAACGGTAACCTCCGCCGCGCGGCGGCGGAACGCCTCGGGCGGAAAAGGGACTTGAGTGCCGCCCGCACACGTCCCGGCGGGTGGTGCGGGCGACGGGCCGGTACGCGTGGCAGGCTGATCCCCGGTCACCCACCGCGCGAGAACAGGAAGTCGACGCATGACCGACCAGCTCACCGTGAGCGTCCTCGGCACCGGCATCATGGGCGCCGCGATGGCCCGCAATCTGGCTCGCGCCGGACACGCCGTCCGGGCCTGGAACCGCAGCCGCGACAAGGCCGAGCCGCTCACCGCCGACGGCGCGCACGTCGCCGACACCCCGGCCGAGGCGGTGCGGGACGCCGATGTGGTCCTCACCGTGCTGTACGACGGCCCCGCCGCCCTGGACGTGATGCGGCAGGCGGCGCCCGGCCTGCGGCCCGGTGCCGCGTGGGTGCAGTCGACCACCGCGGGACTGGACGCTCTCGGCGACCTGGCCGCGTTCGCCCGCGAGCACGACCTCGTCTTCTACGACGCGCCCGTGCTCGGTACCCGGCAGCCCGCCGAGGCCGGGCAGTTGCTGGTGCTGGCCGCCGGGCCGGCCGACGCGCGGGACGCGGTCACGCCCGTCTTCGACGCCGTCGGCGCCCGCACGGTGTGGACCGGCGAGGACGGCGCGGCCGGCAGTGCCACCCGGCTGAAACTGGTCGCCAACAGCTGGGTCATCGCCGCCACCAACGCCGCCGGGGAGGTCCTGGCGCTGGCCGAGGCCCTCGGCGTGGACCCGGCCGGGTTCTTCGACGCCATCGCCGGCGGACCGCTCGACATGGGGTACCTGCACACGAAGACCGGGCTCATCCGGGACGGCCGGCTGACCCCGCCCCAGTTCGCGGTCGGCACCGCCGCCAAGGACGCCCGGCTGATCGTCGAGGCCGGCGAGCGGCACGGCCTCCGCCTGGACATGGCGGCGGCGGGCGCGGAACGGCTCGCCCGCGCCGCCGCACAGGGGCACGGTGACGAGGACATGGCCGCGGCGTATTACGCCAGCTTCGACGGGAAACCGAACGGGGGCTGAGGAGCCCCCGGGGCCCGAGGACGCCGTACGGCCGCACGACGCACAACCGCACAACCGCACAACCTCGCGACGCGCGACGGTACGAAACCGCACGGCGGTACGAAACCGCGCGACGCGCACGACCGCACACGAAGGAGTCCGTATGTCCAAGCCGCCGCTCCCCGACGAGGCCGTGACCCTGCTGGGCCGCCCCAACCCGTGCGTCATGGCCACCCTGCGGTCCGACGGCGCGCCCGTGTCGGCCGCCACCTGGTACCTGTGGGACGACGGCCGGGTGCTGGTCAACCTCGACGAGAGCCGTGTCCGGCTGAAGCACCTGCGCCGCGACCCCCGCGTCACCCTCACCGTCCTGGACGGGGACAGCTGGTACACGCACCTCACCCTCATCGGCCGCGTCGTCGAGCTGCGCGACGACGAGGGGCTGGCCGACATCGACCGCCTCGCCCGGCACTACACCGGCCGCCCCTACCCCGACCGCGAGAGCCCCCGGGTCAGCGCCTGGATCGAGGTCGAGCGCTGGCACGGCTGGGGCGAGATGAAGGACGGCGACCGGACGGGCAGCTGAGGGGCAGGCACGTCGGCGGGCAGCTGAGGGGCGGGCCGTCGGCCTGCCGCCGATCCGGTCCTCGCCGTCCTCGCCTTCCGTCGCCTGGCCCTGGCCCCGTCACCCCGGTCCTCGCCCCGTCACCTAGTCCTTGCGTCCCGTCACGGCCACGGTCACGCCGAGGCCGATCATCGCCAGGCCGCCCGTCCCGTCGACCAGGGACAGGCGGCGCGGCGAGGTGGCGAACCAGTCGCGCGCGGTCGCGGCCAGCAGTCCCCACAGGCTGTCGCAGGCGACCGCGATCAGGATGAAGACCAGGCCGAGCAGCAGTATCTGTGCGGCGACCCCGCCCCGGCCACGGTCGACGAACTGGGGCGGCGCGGCGGCGAAGAAGACCAGCGTCTTGGGGTTGGTGACGCCGACCGCGAAGCCCTCCCAGATCGTGCGCCGGCCACGGGGCGGTGCCGCGTCCCCGGTGAACGCCGCGGGCAGGGACCGGCGTCCGCGCCAGGCCTTGGCACCGAGGTGCACCAGGCAGGCGGCGCCCGCCAGTTTGAGCACGGTGAAGACGAGGGCCGAGCGCTCCACGACCGGCCCCGACTCCCAGGGCGACGGCGACGACGAGCACGTAGGCGCCGAGGGTGTTGCCCACGACCGTGGTGAGCGCGGCGCGCCGGCCCTGCGCCAGCGCCCGGCCGATCACGAACAGCACGCTCGGGCCGGGCACCACGATGACCAGGAAGGACGGGGCCGCAACGGCGAGCAGCCGGTCGGAGGACACCATGCGGGCCATGCAAGCACGCGGCAAGTCCCGCCCTCCACCGGTATTTCCGCGCCCACCACGGCAGGCACCCGGCGGCCGGCGGACCGGAAAACCGCGTCGACACGGCGACCGGCGGTGTCTAGGATCCACCGCGCGGCATCGCGTGCCGGTCACCGGCCGGGTGAGGCATGGAGGCGCCGCGGAGATGCCCGTGGAGGCATTCACCCATGTCGGTCCAGTTCAACCACACCATCGTTCTCTCCCGTGACCGGGAGGAGTCCGCCCGTTTCCTCGCCCACGTGCTGGGGCTGGAGGTCGGGGAACCGGCCGGGATGTTCCTGCCCGTGACGACCGCCAACGGCGTCACGCTGGACTTCGCCACCGTCGACATCGACATCCCCGTGCAGCACTACGCGTTCCTCGTCTCCGAGGACGAGTTCGACGCCGCCCTCGCCCGGCTCGTCGAGGACGGCGTCCCGATCCAGGCCGATCCGCACGGCAGGCACCCGCGCCGGATCAACCGCAACGACGGCGGGCGCGGCGTGTACTTCACCGACCCGGCCGGACACGGCCTGGAGATCATCACCCGCCCGTACGGCAGCGACCCGTCCTCCCCGCTCAACGGCGTCACCGAGGACGTCCCCGGGGCCTGCTGAGGCCCCCGCGGCGGGGCCCGGGCCGGGCCCCGCCGTGCCCCTCCCCGCCGTGCCCCGCCGCCATCCTCCGCGCCGGCCCTCACCGGGTCAGCAGCTCCCGCAGCGCCGCCGTCACCTCTCCGGGCGCCTCCTCCGCCATGAAGTGACCGCACCCGACCGTGACGTGCCGCAGATCCGGCGCCCAGGCCCGCCACAGGGCGGCGGCGTCGTAGCCGAGCGCGGCACCCCAGTCCTGCTGGAGGACGGTCACCGGCATCCGCAGGCGGTTGCCGCGCTCCCGGTCGGCCCGGTCGTGGGCGACGTCGACACCGGCCGAGGCGCGGTAGTCGGCGACGATGGACGGCACCGCCTCGCGGGACGCCTCCAGATACGCGGCGCGCACCTCGGCGGGCAGCGCCGCCGGATCCCTGGTCCACAGGTTGAGGAAGTGGCCGAAGAACGCGTCCGGCGCGGCGCCGATCAGCCGCTCGGGCAGGCCGGGCGGCTGCGCCATCAGGTACAGGTGGAAGCCCACGGCCGCCGTGGTGCCGCGCAGCACGTCCCACATGTCCAGCGTCGGCAGGACGTCCAGCGCGGCCAGCCGCGTCACCGCGTCCGGGTGGTCGAGCCCGGCCCGGAACGCGACCAGCGCGCCCCGGTCGTGCCCGGCGAGCGCGAACCGCTCGTGCCCCAGTGCCCGGGCCAGGGCGACCACGTCGGCGGCCATGGTCCGCTTGGCGTACCCGGTGCCGTCCGGGTCGGCGGGCTTGTCGCTGGCGCCGTAGCCGCGCAGGTCGGGGCAGATGACGGTGTGGTCGGCCGCCAGGTCCGCGCCGACGTGCCGCCACACCAGGTGGGTCTGCGGGAAACCGTGCAGCAGGACGACGGGACGGCCGGTGCCGCCGACGGCCACGTTCAGCGCCACGCCGTCGGCGACGGTGACGCGGTCCAGGGTGAAGCCGGGGATGATCGGTGCCATGACTGGTCGGTGCCTTTCCGCTCCCGCACAGGGACGGGAACGTCACCGAGCCTGCCGGGCGCGGATCAGCAACCGATCAGTGCGCGTACGGTGGTGACCACGGAACGCGGACGGACGCGGACGGAACGGGACGGGGAAGTGGCGGTCGCCTTCGGTGTGCTCGGGCCGGTGACAGCCGAGCGGGGCGGCGACGCGCTCGCGTTGAAGGGGCCCCGGCACCGTGCCGTGCTGGCCCGGCTGATCGTGGCCCGGCGACGCGTCGTACCGGTCGCCCACCTGGTCGACGACCTGTGGGACGTACCGCCCCCGCGGGCCGTCGGCGCGGTCCGCACCTTCGTCGGGGACCTGCGCCGCGCCCTGGAGCCCGGACGCCCGCCGCGCGCCCCGGCCCGGTTGCTGGTCACCGACGGCCCCGGATACGCGCTGCGCCCGGCACCGGATGCCGTGGACGCCTGGCGTTTCGAGGACGCCGTCGCTCGGGCCGAGCGGCTGCCGGCCGACCGGGCCCCGGCCCTGCTCGGGGCCACGCTCGGGGAGTGGCGGGGGCCCGCCTACGCCGAGTTCAGCGACGCGCCCTGGGCCCGCGGCGAGCGCGCCCGGCTGGCCGAACTGCGGCTGCGGGCCGTCGAACGGCGGGCGGAGTGCCTGGTGGCCGCCGGCCGCCCGGCCGAGGCGATCCCCGATCTGGACGCGCACGTGACCGACCACCCCTGGCGGGAGGAGGGCTGGCGGCTGCTCGCCCTGGCCCTGTACCGGACGGGACGCCAGGCGGACGCCCTCGCGGTACTGCGCCGGGCCCGCGCCCTGCTGACCGAGCGGCTCGGCATCGACCCGGGGCCCGCGCTGCGCGGGCTGGAGGCCGCCGTCCTCGCCCAGGATCAGGCCCTGGACCCGCCGGCCGAACCCGCCCAGGCGGCGGCCCGGCTGTGGGCCCGGGCCACCGAGGCGTACGACCGCACCGTCGCCGCCGGGGCCCGCGCCCGCCTGGAGTCGACCGTCGGACTGCTCCGCGACCTGGCGGTCACCGGCGGCGGCGGACTGGAAGCCGCCCGGGAGCACCGGATGGCGGCCGTCACGGCGGCGGAGGAGACCGGCGATGCGGAGCTGACCGCCCGCGTGATCGGCGCCTACGACGTCCCCGCCGTCTGGACCCGCAGCGACGACCCCGACCTAGCGCGGCGCCTCGTCGCCGCCGCCGAACGCACCCTCGCCGCGCTCCCGGCCGGTCCCTCGGCCGAGGCGGCACGCTGCCGGCTGCTGGCCACCGTCGCCCTGGAGTCGCGCGGCGTGCGCTCCCCGCGCGGGCCGCAGGCGGCGGCCGAGGCCGAGCGGATCGCCCGCCGCCTGGACGCCCCGGCGCTGCTGGCCTTGGCGCTGAACGGCACCTTCATGCAGTCCTGCACCACCGCGGGCCTGGCCCCGCGCCGCGACGCGATCGGCGCCGAACTGGCCGGCCTCGCCGCCCGGCACGGCCTGGTCACCTACGAGGTGCTGGGCCATCTGATCCGCGTCCAGGCCCGCTGCGCCCTCGCCGACTTCACCACCGCCGAGGAACACGCCACCGCCGCGGACCGCCTGGCCGAACGGCACGAACTGCCGCTGGTGTCCGTGTTCACGGAGGGCCACCGGGCACTGCGCCGAGCCGTCGAAGGCCCCGCCGACCGGGCCGTGGCGGCCTACCGGACCACCGCCGCCCGGCTGGACGGCGCGGGCATGCCCGGGGTGCGGCGCGGCCTGCTGCCCCTCGCCCTGCTCGGCCTCGATCTGGCCTCCGGCCGCCCGCCGCAGGTGGACCCGGACGACGACTGGGGCCCCTACCGGCCCTGGGCGCAGCCCTTCGCCCTGCTCGGCCGGGACCGCGCCGACGAGGCCCGGGCGGCTCTGCGGTCCCTTCCGGAACCGCCGCCCGGCCTGCTGTACGAGGCCCTGTGCTGCGCCGAGGCGGCCCTCGCCCTGGAACTCCGCGACCGGCCGGCGCTGGAGCGCGCGTACCGCCGGCTGCTGCCCGCGGCCGGTGAACTCGCGGGCGCGGGCAGCGGACTGCTCACCTTCGGTCCCGTCGACGACTGGCTCGCCGCCCTCGCCCGGGCCGTGCCCGAAGCGGGGTAGGCCCGCGGGCCCGGAGATCGGCGGTTGCCGTGATCCGGGCCGGGTACCCGGCCCGGCATGAAGTGGCAACAGGTACAGGACGGTCCCTCGGCGGTGTACGTACTCGTGCTCGACCCGGGCGAGGACCCGGTCACCGAGCTGACGTCCTTCGCCCGCGACCGCTCCCTCGGCGCCTCGCAGGTGACGGCCGTGGGCGCGTTCTCCGAAGCGGTGGTCGGCTGGTTCGACCGGGACGCCAAGGACTACCGGCACATTCCGGTGGACGAGCAGTGCGAGGTGCTCTCCCTGCTCGGGGACATCGCCGTCGGGGACGACGGCCCGGTCCCGCACCTGCACGCCGTCGTCGGGCTGTCCGACGGCTCCACCCGCGGCGGCCACCTGCTGTCGGGCCGGGTGTGGCCGACGCTGGAGGTCGTCGTCCGCGACAGCCCCGCGGAACTGGCCAAGACCTACCGCCCCGAGTTCGGCCTCGCCCTGATCGACCCCGGCTGAGACCGCCGCCGCACGGCGGTTCACCGGCCCGGCCACGGGTTACCCGGCCGGTACCGGTACACGCACCCGGCCCGTCCGATCGCCCGACTCCGTACCGACGCACCATTCGGAGGTGCCCACCTATGACCCGGCGGATACGGGACGTGATGTCACCCGCCACGGCGGCCGTCGAACCGATGACCACGGTGGCGCGGGCGGCACGGCTGATGCGCGAGCGGGACGTCGGCGACGTCCTGGTGGCCTATGACAGTGATCTGTTCGGCGTGCTCACCGACCGCGACATCGTCCTGCGGGCCGTCGCCGACGGCCGCGACCCCGACGACACCCCGGTCGGCTCGGTGTGCACGCCGCCGCCCGTGGTGACCCTCGGACCGGACGACACCACGGACCGGGCCGTCGAGCTGATGCGGCGGCACGCCGTGCACCGGATCCCGGTCGTCGAACGCGGTGGCTGCCCGGTCGGCATCGTCAGCCTCGGCGACCTCGCCGCCGCCGGGGAGCCCGGTTCTGCCCCGGCCGACATCAGCACCGCGGCCCCCGACCACTGAGGGAGGCACGACATGCCCGTCCGACGCCCCCGGGGAGCCGCGCCACCCGCGCCGCGTGCGCGCTCCGGCGCGTTCGGCCGCCGCCACCCGCGCACCGGCACCGAACCGGCCACGGCCCGGAGCGCGCTGCGGCTGCGCCTGGTGCTGTCGGCCGTCTTCCTGCCGCTGTTCGTCGCGGGCGCCGCGTTCTTCGGTGTGTGGGCCGGTGCCTGGGACCCCGGCGACAGCCCCGGCCGCGGCGTCCTGGTCGCGCTCGGCGCGGTGTGCGCCGCGCTGGCCCTGCTGGCGGTGGCGGACCTGATGACGATCACCTCCCGGCTGCGCCGGGAACGCTGGGAACGGCAGGGCGGTCCGCCCCCGCGGTGACCCGGCACCGGGCCCGCGCCCGCCGGACGTTCGGGTCCGGGCCCGCCGGGTACCCGAGCCCATCGGTGACGAGGAGGGGACGGAGGAACGCGAGATGTCTCCGCCGGCACAGACCCCCGCCGCGCACGAGGACCGCCGCGCCCCGGCCCGCACCGCGCGGCTGCGCACCCGTATCCCGGAGCCCGACGAGGAACCCGACCTGCTCGGCCAGTACCTGGCGCAGATCGGCGCCACCCCGCTGCTGACCGCCGAGGACGAGGTACGGCTCGCCCGGCGCATCGAGGCCGGTCTCGCCGCCCAGGAGGAACTGGAGCAGGCCGACACCGGCGAGCCCGCCCCGACGCCCGGGCAGCGCCGCCGGCTGACGGAGACGGTGCGCGACGGGCAGGCCGCCAAGGACCACATGGTGCGCGCCAACCTCCGGCTCGTGGTCTCCATGGCCAAGCGGCACGCCCACCGCGGGCTGCCCCTGCTGGACGTCATCCAGGAGGGCAACCTCGGGCTGATCCGGGCCGTGGAGAAGTTCGACCACACCAAGGGCTTCAAGTTCTCCACGTACGCCACCTGGTGGATCAGGCAGGCCATCGAACGGGGCCTGGCCACGCACGCCCGGACGGTACGGCTGCCGATGCACGTCGTGGAGCAGCTGCAGAAGCTCGCCAAGGTCGAGCGGAAGCTGCGGGGGAGCCTCGACCGCGAGCCGACCGTCGAGGAGGTGGCCGCCGAGAGCGGCCTCGCCGCGGACAAGGTCGCCTGGCTGCGCCGCGTCGGACGGGACGCGGTCAGTCTCGACACCCCGGTGGACGAGACGGGGGAGACCGTGGTCGGCGACCTCATCGCCGACACGGAGGTGCTCCAGGCCCCGGAAGTCGCCGAGTACCAGGCGCTCGCCGAGGAACTGCACGAGGCCGTCGGCACCCTGGCGCCCCGGGAGGCCATGATCCTCAGCCTGCGCTACGGCCTGCACGACGGGCACCCCCGGACCCTCCAGCAGGTGGCCGCGCACGTCGGCCTCACCCGCGAACGCGTGCGCCAGCTGGAGAAGGCCTCGCTTGCCCACCTCCGCGCCCCCGAGACCCGCGACCGCCTGCTGGACTGGGCGAGCTGACGCCGGGCGCCCGGCGCCCGGCGTCAGGCGCCCGCCGGGCCGCCGATCCGCAGCCGGGCACCCTGCCGCAGCAGCTCCCGCTGCACCAGCCGGTAGGGGACGCCCCGCGGTCCGTGGCCGTGCCGCACGGTCATCGCCGCGGCCACACCCGCGGCCTGCCCGGTCGCCATCGCGATCGGCATGACGCGGTACGACGAGTGCGCCACGTGGGTCCCCGAGATGCACCGCCCCGCGACCAGCAGCCGTTCGGTGCCCTTCGGCACGAGACAGCGCATCGGGATGTCGTAGAAGCTGCCCATCGGCACCCGTTTCAGGACGGTGCCGCTGCCGCGCGGGTTGTGGATGTCGATCGGATAGGCGCCGTGCGCGACCACGTCCGGGAACATCCGGGCGGCGAGGATGTCGTGGCCGGTCAGCTGGTAGTCGCCGAGCACCCGCCGGGTCTCCCGCACCCCGATGTGGGTGCCGCTCTGCACCACGTACGACTCCTCGAAGCCGGGCACCCGGGTGCGCAGGAACCGGTCGATCTGCGCCAGCTGGCGGCGGGCCGTGTACTCGGCCCGGGTCAGGTCCCACACGCTGGTGCCGAGCACGCGGTTCACGCGCGTGCTGTTGACGGCGACCTCGCGCGGGTGCGGGGTGGCGAAGAACAGGATGTCCTCGCGCGGCAGCCGCAGATCCCCGTCCGCGCGGGCCTCCTCGATCAGGTCCCACAGGCCGTGCACGCCGCGCCACTGGTCGGGGTTGGCGCGCACGTAGTCGGCGAAGTCCGGCCGCGCGAAGTCCGCGACGCGGAACATCAGCGTCATCGGCTGCACCAGCCCGTCCTCCTTGCGCCCGATCTCGTACGACGCCCCGCAGGCCGCCGCCACGTCGCCGTCGCCGGTGCCGTCCACGACCACACCGGCGTCCAGCACCACCGGACCGGACTTGGTCTCGAACACCACCCGCCAGCCGGAA
Organism: Streptomyces hamibioticus; assembly: GCF_047946815.1. Lineage (NCBI taxonomy): Bacteria > Bacillati > Actinomycetota > Actinomycetes > Kitasatosporales > Streptomycetaceae > Streptomyces > Streptomyces hamibioticus. Next base: position 858,199 of record NZ_JBKKQY010000001.1, on the reverse strand, counting down.
CCGTCGTCCAGGGGCAGCGCGGTGGAGGCGAAGGCGTGGAACAGCATCCGCACCCCCGACTCGTCCAGCATGTCGAGCAGGACCAGCTTGAACAGCTCCGGGTCGAAGGGGACCGTGTACCCGGTCTTCCGGGACGGCGGCAGGCAGCCGCCCCGCCCCGTGAGCCGGTCCAGCAGCTGCCACAGCACTCCCGCGACCACCGGCTCGCCCTCGCCGTGGTCGGTGGGCAGCAGCCGGGAGTCCTCCCCGGACTCGGTGAAGGTGGCCTGTTTGTGCTCGTTGTGGAACGACATCAGCGGCATCACCAGCGCCACGGTGGCGTTGCCGCCGAGGAAGCCGTAGCGCTCCACCAGGACCACGTCCGCGCCCGCCTCGGCCGCGCCGATCGCGGCGGAGACGCCGGCCGGGCCGCCGCCGACGACCAGCACGTCACAGCTGCCCCCGTGCTGGGCGGAGCGCGGCGGCAGGGTGACCGTGCGCGATTCGCGGGGCTCTTTCAGGATCGGCATCGGTCTCCCTCGGACGGTCATCCGGTTCGGCTCACGCGGTCAGTCCGGTCTTCCTCACGCGGTCGGTCGGGCGGTCGGGCGGTTGTTCGGCCGGTCGGCCGGTCGGTCAGTCGGTCAGTCGGCGTTCCGCACGCGTGCGGCCGGTCGGCCGGCCGCACGCACGCGGTCAGGCGTGCAGCGGGCGCGGTTCGGCGGCGTACGGCAGTTCCCGCTCCGGCTCTCCCGTCCGCGCGCCGTCGATCTCGTCCAGCAGGGAACCGCAGCGCACGCAGGTCTCCCGCGCGGTAGCCGTCAGCTCCCGCATCCGGTCCCGCAGGTCGTCGCGTCGCTGCGGGTATTCGTCCCACAGCCGGTCCACCTCCGCCAGCAGCAGCCCGGCCTGCTCCCGCGCGACACCGACCAGGGCCGGGGCGCCGAGCCGGCGCGCGAAGTCGAAGACCTTGCCGGAGTACGGCAGCGGAAGCACCGGCACCCCGGACAGCGCCGCGAAGATCACGAAGTGCAGGCGCATGCCGACGGCCAGCTCCAGGTGGCGCATCAGGCCGAGGACCTGCCCGGGGCTGTAGGCGCCGTGCAGGATCCGTCCCTTGTCCGGCGCGGTCATGTGGGACAGCACGGCGTGTGCGTGCCGGACGTCGTGCCGCTCCATCGGCAGGAACACCACATGCGCGTCCAGGCGCCGCACCAGGAAGTCGGCGACGTCGGCGAGCAGCGCGTGGTAGTCGCCCTCGTCCAGTTTCTCGGCCGCCCGGCCCGGTTCCCGCACCGACATCCCCACCAGCCGGGCCCCGGCGGGCACGCCCTCGTCGCGCATCATCGCCTCGGTGAACGGCTCCGGCCGCAGCAGCAGCGCCGGGTCGGCGGTGACCGTGACCTCGCGCTCCAGCCCGACCTCCTCCAGGACCAGCTTGGACTCCTCGTCGCGCACCACCACGTCGTCCATGTCGGCCAGCACGGTGCGTACCGCCTCCCGGTCCTCCGCCTCGCGCAGCGGGCCGGCGCCGACGGCGTAGGCGAACGTGGGGACGTCCAGGTCCTGCGCGGCGCGCACGAGCCGCAGATAGCGCCGCGCCTCCCCGTCGTAGAGGATGCCGCCGCCGCCCAGCACCAGCAGGTCCAGGGCGGGCAGCACGTCCAGCACGCGGTTGCGGCTCACGCCCTCCCAGTCCACCACCTCGTCGGCCTCGGGATGGTGCGCGCGGGTGTGCTCGGCGTTGCGGCTGAACACCACCAGGTGCGCGTCCGGCCGGTGGACGCGCAGACAGCTCAGGACGCAGGTCAGGATCGCCTCGTCGCCGATGTTGAAACCGCCGTACGAGCCGAGCACGCCGATGCGCGGGCCCGGCCGGGCGGCCCGCGGATGGGAAGGGGCAGTGGTCATCCGGGAACTCCCGTCACGTTCACAGGTCGGCTGGGCGCCGGGGGACGGCGCGGGACCGGCCCGCGCCGGGTGCCGGGTTGCCTGCGACGCGGGTCCGGAAACACCGCTTGCTCCCTTCGGGTGACGGCCGGCCGGCGGCCCGGACGCGGTATCGACGGGCGGCGAGCAGGGTACGCGGGGGCCGGGGAGAGGCGCGGTACGAAGGAGGCGCGGCCACCATGCGGTACCACGACCGTCAGCAGGCCGGACGGATGCTGGCCGAGGAACTGCGGGCACTGCGGAGCGGCGGCGGACTGCCGGACCCCGTCCTGGTCCTGGCCCTGCCCCGGGGCGGCGTCGCCGTGGCCCGGGAGGTCGCCCGGGAACTCGACGCCCCGCTCGACGTGCTCGTCGTACGGAAGATCGGCGCCCCGCTCCACGAGGAGTACGGCGTCGGCGCCATCGCCGGGGACGACGAGCCGCTCTACGACGCGCAGGCCGTGGCCGGGCTGGGTCTGGACGAGTCCGACCTCGCGCCGGTGGTGGACCGGGAGCGCGCGGAGCTGCGCCGCCGCGAACGGCGCTACCGCGAGGGCCGCCCGGCCCCCGGGGTACGCGGCCGGACCGTGGTCGTCGTCGACGACGGCCTGGCCACCGGGTCCACCGCGCGCGCGGCGCTGCGCTGCCTGCGGCGCCGGGAACCGGGGCGCCTGGTGCTGGCCGTGCCGGTGGGCGCGCCGGAAACGGTGGACGGGATGCGGGCGGAGGCGGACGAGGTGATCTGTCCGTACACGCCCGCGGCCTTCATGGCCGTCGGCCTCTGGTACGAGGAGTTCGACCAGCTGACCGACGAGGACGTGCTGCGGGCCCTGCACACCGGCGGCGGCGCGGCGCACGGACCGGGAGGGTGAGCCGGAGCCGGCGACGCGCCCCGTGCACGGCGCACACGGCCCGAAGGGCGTGCCGCCGCCCACTCGCTCGTCGGCGTGTCCCGGCGGGAGGTTCCCGGGGAAGCGGATGCGTCCGACGGGGGCTTCGGAGGGGGGCCGGTGTGCTCCGTCGGGTGCCTTGGGGTCCGTGTGCTCCGGGTGCCCCTGCGGAGTGCCGGCGTGTTCGGGCGGGTGGTTCTCGGGGAAGGGGCGCGTTCGACGCGAGTCTTGGAGGGGTCCGGCGGAGTCAGACGACGGCGTCCGCGCGCAGCGCCTCGATGTCGGCGGGGGAACGCCCCAGCTCGGTGAGGATGGCCTCGGTGTGCTCGCCGACGGCCGGCACGGGGTCCATGCGCGCGGGCACGCCCCCCAGATCGGCCGGCGGCAGCAGCGCCTCCACCCGGGCGCCGCCGGGCACGGCCACCTCCCGCCAGCGGTCCCGGCCGGCCAGTACCGGGTGGTCCAGGAACGCGGCGATGTCGTTGACGCCGGCGCAGGCGACGCCGATGCGCCGCAGGTCCTCGAGGATCTCCGCGCTGACGGAGCGGGCGCAGCGCGCGGCGACGAGGGCGTCCAGCTCCTCCCGGTGGGCGACCCGGTCCGGACCCGTGGCGAACCGCGGGTCGTCGGTCAGCTCCGGCTGCCCGAGGAACTCGGCGCACAGCGCGGCCCACTCGCGCTCGTTCTGGATCGAGAACAGCACCTCCTTGCCGTCGGCGGCGCGGAAGGCGCCGTAGGGCGCGATGGTGGCGTGCCGGGTGCCCAGCCGCGGGGGCTGGCTGCCGCCGTACCGGGTGTAGTACGCGGGCTGGCCCATCCACTCCGCGAGCGCCTCGAACAGGGACACCTCCACCGGGTGCGCCTCCCCGGTGGTGGCGCGGGTGTACAGCGCGGTGAGGATGCCGCTGTAGGCGTACATCCCGGCGGCGATGTCGGCGACGGAGATGCCGACGCGGGCGGTCTCCTCGGGCGTCCCGGTGAGCGACACCAGCCCCGTCTGGCACTGCACCAGCAGGTCGTACGACTTGCGGTCGGCCCACGGCCCGCTGGTGCCGTACCCGGATATCGTGCACGGGATCAGCCGCGGTAGGCGCTCGGTGAGCCGGGCGGCGCCGAGTCCGAGGCGGTCCGCGGCACCGGGCGCGAGGTTCTGGACGAACACGTCGGCGCGTTCCAGGAGCCCGTGCAGGATGTCGACGCCCCGCGGGTCCTTGAGGTCCAGCGTGAGGGACTCCTTGGACCGGTTCAGCCACACGAAATAGCTGGACTGCCCGTGCACGGTGGTGTCGTAGCGGCGGGCGAAGTCGCCGTCGCCCGGGCGCTCCACCTTGATCACGCGGGCGCCGAGGTCGGCGAGCTGCCGGGTGGCGTAGGGCGCCGCCACCGCCTGCTCCAGGCTGACCACCGTGACCCCGGACAGGGGAAGCCGCTGCACGCTCGAGTCTCCTGCCGCCGGGCCGGACACCCGCCGGCACGTCGGCCGACGGGTCTGGTGATCAGCTTTCTACGGCCCCTGCCGGACCCCTGTCAACGGCCACCTCGACCCTCACCTGCACCTTCGCGCTCCCGGCTCCGGCACCGGCCCGCCCACGGCGCCCGGGCGGCCGTCCCCGGCTCAGCCGGACAGGAGCCTGCGCAGCCAGTCCAGACGGGCGGCACGGGCCGACCGGGTGAGGGCGGCGCCGGGGGCGAGGCCGTCGAAGCCGTGGAAGCCGCCGGGCCAGACGTGCAGCTCGGCCACTCCGCCGGCCTGCCAGATCCGGGAGGCGTAGGTGACCACCTCGTCGCGGAAGGTCTCCGCCGAGCCGACGTCGAGGAAGGCCGGCGGCAGGCCGGACAGGTCCTCGGCCCGCGCGGGAGCGGCGTAGGCGGGCACGTCGGGGCCACCCCGGCGGTCACCCAGCAGTGCCGTCCAGGCGGTCTCGTTGGCCGACCGGTCCCAGAGGCCGCACCCCGCCATCTGGCGTGCCGACGGCGTGTCGTTGCGGTCGTCGAGCATCGGCGACAACAGCAGTTGGGCGAGCGGCCGCGGCCCCTGCCGGTCCCGCGCCAGCAGGGCCAGCGCGGCGCACAGTCCGCCGCCCGCGCTGGTGCCCGCGACGACGATCCGCCCGGGGTCCGCGCCCAGCTCCGCCGCGTGCCCGGCGGTCCACAGCAGACCGGCGTACACGTCCTCGACCGCGGCCGGGTACGGGTGCTCCGGTGCCAGCCGGTACCCGGCCGACACCACGACCGCGTCCAGCTCCGCCGCCCACTCCAGCGGCACCTCGATCCCGGCCCGGTTGGACCCGAGCACCATGCCGCCGCCGTGCGCGTAGTAGACGACGGGGAGCGGGCCTGGGGCCGTCGGGGCGGCCGGCCGGCAGATCAGCAGGGACACGTCCGGGCCGCCCGGTGGGCCGGGCACGCGCCGGTCCTCCACCGCGAACCTCCCGCCGCTCGTCGGATCCGGGTCGGCGAGCAGCTCCAGACCCGGATTCCGGCGCGCCTCGGCGATGTCCTCGAAGGTGAGGCCCGGGCGGGCGGCGTCCCCGAGCGATGCCAGCGCGGCGGCGAGTTCCGCGTCGAACGGGGGCGGGACCTGGGGCGGCGCTTCCGGCATCGCTTCTCCTCCACACGGGCCGCGACGGTGTCCGCGGCCCGTCCATGATCGCCCGGGCCGGTCCGTCCCCGGTGCCGCCGAAGCGAGGTTCACCGAACCGGGTGGGCCCGCGCGGGGCGGCTGCGGGAGACCACGCGGGAGCCGCAGCCGTCGACGACCCGCATCTGGAGCGAGCCGCAGGCGCAGCGGGCCCACATGGTGTGCCCCGTGGCCGTGGGGTGCCGGGACACCACCTGCGGCGGCTCGGCGTTGTCCGGCCATCCGCAGTGCGGGCACGTGGCACCGGTCGTGGTGGTCATGGCGACTCCTCGTTGCGTCGGGGCTGGCTGATCGTCGCGACACAGCCAGGGTGCGACGCCGCATCCGTTGCGTCCAGGTTGACTTTCTGGACGACACCGTGAAGCGTGGGCTTCATGATTGACCTCCGTCGGCTGCACGTCCTGCGGGCGGTCGCCCACTACGGCACGGTCACCGCCGCCGCCCGCGCCCTGCACTTCACCCCGTCCGCCGCCTCGCAGCAGATCCGGCAGCTCGCCCGTGACCTGGGCGTCGACCTGCTGGAGCCGCAGGGCCGCGGCGTCCGCCTGACCCCGGCGGCCGAGAGCCTGCTGGCGCACGCCGACGCCATCCAGGCCCGCTGGGAGGAGGCGGAACTCGACCTGCGGGCCGACCCCGGCACGCCCGTCGGGCCGTTGCACGTCACCGGTTTCACGGGGGCCGTCTCGGCGCTGCTCGCCCCGATGGCCGCCCGGCTGCGCGAGCGGTACCCGCGGCTGTCCGTGCGGATCCTGGAGGCGGGCGTACCGGGAAGCTTCGACCTGCTCTTCGAGGGGGAGACCGAGCTGGCGGTGGTGGAGGTGACCCCGCACAATCCACCGCTGAGCGACGCCCGCTTCGACCAGCGGCCGCTGCTGGACGACCCCTACGACCTGGTGGTCCCCGACGACCATCCGCTCGCCGGGCGGGACGGTGTCGACCTGGTGGACGCGGCGCACGATCCGTGGATCGCCCCCGTGCCCGGGAACCCCTGCCGTACGCATGTGATGTCGGCGTGCGGCGCCGCCGGGTTCACCCCCGAGGTCGTCCACCACGCGCTGGACTGGAACGTCACCGCGCATCTGGTCGCCCACCGGCTCGGCGTCGCCCTGATCCCGCGGCTCGCCCACCTGACGCCGCAGTTGCCGATCACCCGGGTGCGGTGCGCGAGCAGGCCGCACCGCAAGCTGCTCACCTGCACCCGCCGCGGCGGTCACCAGCGCCGGGCGGTCGCGGTCGCCCTGGAGGAACTGCACGCGCTGGCACCGACGGCGGTGGCCTGATCCGGACCGCGGCGGCACGCCGAAGGGCCGGAGTCCGCTGGACTCCGGCCCTTGTCGGTACGCGTCGGTCAGGCGGCCGCGGCCTCGCCCACGTGCCCCCGCAGCCGCTCGACGATCTCGGTCAGCTGCGCGGCGACCTCGGTGTCGTCGGCCGGGTGCGTCGCACCGAACCGGTTCGCCGAGCCGGGGATGGACAGCTTGATGTCCTCGATCACCTTGCCGCCGGCGATGCCCACGGACTTGCGGGTCTCGTCGTGCGCCCACACGCCGCCGTACTGGCCGAGGGCGGTGCCGGCCACGGCGACCGGCTTGCCGCTGATGGCGCCGGCGCCGTACGGGCGCGACAGCCAGTCGATGGCGTTCTTCAGCACGGCCGGGATGGTGCCGTTGTACTCGGGCGTGAAGACCAGCACGGCGTCGGCGGCGTCGGCCGCCGCGCGCAGCCGCTCGGCGGTGGCCGGAACGGTGCCGTCGACGTCGATGTCCTCGTTGTAGAAGGGGATCTCGGCCAGCCCTTCGAACAGTTCCACCTCCGTCCCGGCGGGGGCGAGCTTGACGGTCGCCTCGGCGAGCTGACGGTTGTGCGAACCGGCACGGACACTGCCGACGAGCGCGAGGATGCGAACAGACATGGGGCAACTCCTGGGGCCTGAAACACTGCGGTAACGATCCGGACCGAGGTCCGCTTAAAGTTTCTAGCAGCTTAACCGGACCGCGGTCCAGTTCATTCCCGATGCCTTACGCTGGCTTCATGTCCGCCGCCCCGCCGCCCTCACCGGATCACCAGGAGATCGCCGGCCCGCCTGAACTGCTGCAAGTCGGTACCTCGCCCACCCAGGACGAGCCCTGCCTGCGCGCCGACGCGGCACGCAACCGGGCCCGGCTGCTGGAGGCCGCCGCCCGGCTGGTGGCCGAGCACGGCGCGGCCGGCGTCACGATGGAGGCGGTGGCCGCCGCGGCCTCGGTGGGCAAGGGCACGGTCTTCCGCCGCTTCGGCGACCGCACCGGCCTGCTGACGGCGCTGCTGGACCACTCCGAGAAGAAGTTCCAGGCCGCGCTGCTGAGCGGCCCGCCGCCGCTGGGCCCCGGCGCGCCGCCCGTGGAACGGCTGCGCGCCTTCGGCTGCGCCCTGCTGCGCCGCGCCAACGACGAACTGGAGCTGCAACTGGCCGCCGAGCCCGGTCCCGAGCGCCGCTTCGCCTCGCCGCCCCGCCAGTTCCAGCGCGGGCACGTCGCCATGCTGCTGCGCCAGGCACTCCCGGGCGAGGACGCCGACCTGCTCTCCTACCCGCTGATGGCGTACCTCGACCCGGCGCAGGTCCACCACCTGACCCGGCAGTGCGGGATGTCCCTGGCGCACCTGGAGGCGGGCTGGCTGGACCTGGTGGCCCGGGTGACCCGCACCGACCCGCCGGGGTGACCGGCCGCGCGGGCCGGGCCCGAGGCCGTCGGCACGACTGCGCCCGCGGGCCCCGCGAGGATCGGCGTCGTCTCCGTCTCGGAGGCGGTGTTTCGTCCGATCCGGACGACCTTGCCCCACCGGATGCCCCATCCCCGGCTTCTGCCAAGATGCCGTACGTCATGGTGCAGATACCGAAAACGCCCGCGTCCGCGTCCACCTCCGCACCGCGCTCCGTTCCCACGAGCGCCGATGTGGCCCGCCTGGCCGGCGTCTCGCGCGCGACCGTCTCCTACGTCCTCAACAACACCAGCGCCGTCCGGATCAGCGAGCCCACCCGCCGCCGTGTCCACGCCGCCGCCGAGGAACTGGGCTACGTGCCGCACGCCGCCGCCCGCAGCCTGCGCGCCGGGCACAGCCGGATGGTCCTGATGCCCGCCCCGACCTTCCCCGTCGGCCCGCTCTACAGCCGGTTCCTGAACGAACTCCAGTGGGCCCTCGGCCGCCTCGACTACACGGTCGTGCAGTACGGCACCGCCGGTCTGGACGGCGACGAGGCCGCCCGCGCCTGGGCCGAGCTGCGGCCGGTCGCCGTACTCGTGCCCGGACCGGGCCTCGGCCCGCAGGGCGTGCAGGTGCTCAAGCGCTCCGGCGCACGCGCGGTCGTCACGCTCGGCACCGAGCCTGTCGAAGGCGCGCACGCCCTGCTCATGGACCACGAGGCCGTCGGCGACTGCGCCGGCCGTCACCTGCACGACCGCGGGCGCCGCCGGGTCGGCGTCGTCGTCCCGGCGGAACCCGGTCTGGAACTGTTCTCCGCGCCCCGCCTCCGCGGCCTGCGCCGCGCCCTGCGCGACACCGACGCCACGGTGACCGAACTGCCCCTCGCCTACGACGAGCGGGCGGCCGAGCGGCTGGCCGCCCGCTGGAACTCCCTCGGCCTCGACGCGGTGTTCGCGTACAACGACGAGTACGCCATGCTCCTGTGCCGCGCCCTCCAGGACGCGGGCGTGGCCATCCCCGAGGAGACCGCCGTGATCGGCGCCGACGACCTGGTGCTCGGCCGGCTGCTCCGCCCGCGGCTGAGCACGGTCCACATAGAACTGCCCTCGGGACGTGAGCTGGCGGAACTGGTCGACCGCGCGGTCCGCGACCCCGGCGCCCCGCCCGAGCGGCACAAGGTGCTGGGCGCGACGGCGGTGCACCGGGAATCCAGCTGACCGGCGCACCGCGCGCCGCCCGTCGGCCCGCTGTTACTGGCCTTCCTGGGCCTGCTGCGCCTGCTGCTCGGCGACCGCCTTGCGGACCTCGTCCATGTCCAGGTTCCGCGCCTGCCCGATGACGTCCGCCAGCGCCGCCTCGGGCAGCGCGCCCGGCTGCGCGAACACGGCCACCTGGTCACGGACGATCATCAGCGTCGGAATCGACTGGATGCCGAAGGCCGCGGCCAGCTCCGGCTGCGCCTCCGTGTCCACCTTGCCGAACACCAGATCGGGATTCTCCTCGGCCGCCTTCTCGTACACGGGGGCGAACTGACGGCACGGCCCGCACCACTCCGCCCAGAAGTCGATCAGGACGAACTCGTTGTCCGTGACCGTCTGGTCGAAGTTCTCCTTGGTGAGCTCCACGGTGCTGCTCATCGGGTGTTCTCTCTTCCTGAACGTCGGGGGCGAAGGGCGTCGGCACAACACGGCCGACCGGGCGGGTATTCCAGGGACGTACCCGTGCCGTGCGGCGCGCGTACCCATGTGGCGGGCGCCGCACACCACCCACCAGACTGACCCCATGACGGAAACGGAAACCCTCGCGTACGACGTCGTGGTGATCGGTGCCGGACCGGTCGGCGAGAACCTCGCCGACCGTACCCGCGCCGCCGGCCTGGCCACGGCCATCGTGGAGAGCGAACTGGTCGGCGGCGAGTGCTCCTACTGGGCGTGCATGCCGAGCAAGGCTCTGCTGCGGCCCGTCATCACCCGTGCGGACGCCCGCCGGGTGCCCGGTGTGCGGCAGGCCGTGCAGGGCCCGCTCGACGCGTCCGCCGTCCTCGCCCACCGGGACGAGTACACCTCCCACTGGAAGGACGACGGCCAGGTCCGGTGGCTGGAGGGCATCGGCGCCGACCTGTACCGCGGGCTGGGCCGGCTCGCCGGGCCGCGCACCGTCGAGGTGACCGGACCCGACGGCGGGCAGCGCGTGCTGACCGCCCGGCACGCCGTCGCCGTCTGCACCGGCAGCCGCGCCGTCCTGCCGGACCTCCCCGGACTGGCCGGCGTACGCCCGTGGACCAGCCGTGAGGCCACCGCCGCCAAAGAGGTGCCGGGCCGGCTGATCGTGGTCGGCGGGGGAGTGGTCGCCGTCGAGATGGCCACCGCCTGGCAGGCCCTCGGCGCCCGGGTCACCCTCCTGGTCCGCGGCAAGGGCCTGCTCAACCGCATGGAGCCGTTCGCCGGCGAACTGGTCGCCGACGCGCTCACCGAGGCCGGTGCCGACGTCCGCACCGGCACCTCCGTCGAGTCGGTCACCCGCGAGAACGGCACCGTCGTGGCGGTCACCGACCGCGGCGACCGCATCGAGGCCGACGAGATCCTCTTCGCCACCGGCCGCGCCCCGCGCACCGACGACCTCGGCCTGGAGACCGTCGGCCTGGAACCGGGCTCCTGGCTCCAGGTCGACGACAGCCTCCGGGTGGACGGCCACGACTGGCTGTACGCGGTCGGCGACGTCAACCACCGCGCCCTCCTCACCCACCAGGGCAAGTACCAGGCCCGCATCGCCGGCGCCGCCATCGCCACCCGGGCCACCGGAGAGTCCGTCCGCACCGAGGCCTGGGGCGCGCACACCGCGACCGCCGACCACGACGCCGTGCCCCAGGTGGTCTTCACCGACCCGGAGGCCGCGTCCGTGGGCCTGTCGCTGGCCGAGGCCGAACAGGCCGGCCACCGGGTCCGCGCCGTCGACGTGGACCTGTCCACGGTGGCCGGCGCCGGCCTCTACGCCGACGGCTACAAGGGCCGCGCCCGGATGGTCGTCGACCTGGAGGACGAGATCCTGCGCGGCGTGACCCTCGTCGGGCCGGGCGTCGGCGAGCTGATCCACTCCGCGACGATCGCCGTCGCCGGCCGGGTCCCGGTCAGCCGGCTGTGGCACGCGGTGCCGTCGTACCCGACGATCAGCGAGGTGTGGCTGCGGCTGCTGGAGGCCCACCGGGACAGCTGACCCGCCCGCGCCTCAGGCGGACGGCACCAGTTCCAGGTAGTCCTCGCTCCACAGGTCCTCCTCCGCCTCCGGCAGCAGCAGCACCCGGTCCGGACGCAGCGCCTCGATGGCCTCCGGGTCGTGGGTGACCATCACGATCGCGCCCGGATACGTGCCCACCGCGGCCAGCACCTCGGCGCGCGAGGCCGGGTCGAGGTTGTTCGTGGGCTCGTCCAGGAGCAGGACGTTGGCGCCGGAGTGCACCAGCCCCGCCAGGGCCAGCCGGGTCTTCTCCCCTCCGGACAGCACGCCCACGGGCTTGTCGGCGTCGTCGCCGGTGAACAGGAACGAGCCCAGTACGTGCCGCACCTCGCCGTCGGTGAGGTGCGGCGCGACGGCCGCCAGCTGCCGGCGCACCGTCAGCCCGGCGTCCAGGGTGTCGTGTTCCTGGGCGAAGTAGCCGAGCCGCAGGCCGTGCCCGTGCACCACCCGGCCGCCGTCGGGCGTGTCCCGCCCGGCGAGCAGGCGCAACAGGGTGGTCTTTCCGGCACCGTTGGGGCCGAGCACCACGAGCCGGCTGCCCCGGCCCACGGCCAGGTCGACGCCGTCGAGGACGCGCCGGCCGCCGTACGACCGGGTCAGTGACACCGCGCCGAGCGGAATCCGTCCGCAGGGCGCCGGCTCGGGCAGCCGGATGCGGGCGGTCTTCTCGGACCGCCGGACCGGTTCCAGCCCGGCCAGCATGCGGTCGGCGCGGCGGGCCATGTTGCGGGCGGCGACCGCCGTCGACGCCCGCGCCCGCATCTTGCCGGCCTGCGCGTGCAGTGACGCCGCCTTGCGCTCGGCGTTCGCCCGTTCGCGCGCCCGGCGCCGCTCGTCGGCGTCCAGCCGGGCCAGGTGGGCGTTCCAGCCGGTGTTGTGGATGTCGAGCGCCGCCCGCCGCGGATCGAGCCGGAAGACGCGGTTCACGGTCTCGGCGAGCAGCGAGGTGTCGTGACTGATCAGCACCAGCGCGCCCGGACGGTTCGCCAGGAAGCCACGCAGCCAGGCGACCGAGTCGGCGTCCAGGTGGTTCGTGGGCTCGTCCAGCAGCAGGGTGTCGTGGTCCGCGAACAGGATCCGGGCCAGCTCCACCCGGCGACGCTGTCCGCCCGACAGGGCGGCGAGGGGACGCTCCAGGTACTCAGCTGGCAGCCCGAGGCCCGCCGCGACCCGGGCGGCCTCCGCCTCGGCGGCGTACCCGCCTCGCGCCTGGAAATCGGCCTCGGCGCGGACGTAGGCGTTCAGGGAACGGGCCGAGCCATCGGCCATCGCCGCCTCGGCCCGCCGCAGTGCGCGCACGGCCCGGTCCAGGCCCCGCGCGGACAGGATGCGGTCGGCGACGGTCACCGACTGGTCGGCGGCGCGGGAGTCCTGTGGCAGGTGGCCGACGCCGCCGGTGCGGGTCACGGTCCCGGCGGCGGGCCGCAGGGAGCCGCCGAGGATGTTGAGCAGGGTGGTCTTCCCGGCGCCGTTGCGGCCCACCAGGCCGATGCGGTCACCGGGGGAGACGTGGAAGGAGATGCCGGACAGCAGCAGACGGGCGCCGACGCGCACGTCGGCGTCACGGACGGCGATCATGAGGAGACGCTCCGAACAAGCAGAAGGACACACGGGTGGCGTGGAACCGGGTCCTCAGCTAGGAAATGCGGGGCGTCGACATGCGGCCAAGGTAACGCAGGCGCCGTCGCGAGCGCCTGCGATTTTCCCCTCACCGCAAGTCGGAGCAGGTCAGGCGGGGGGAGGTAGGCCGGAGCGGGCCGGGCGGCCACTGTGAGTCAGGGCCAGGGCCAGAGCCAGGGCCAGGGTCGGGACCGGGTCAGGACCAGGTCGGATCAGGCTGAAGGCCGGATCGCCGGATCAGGGCAGCTCGAATCCCAGCGCCCGCGCCGCCTCCTCCGGCGTCGGCTGCGTCCAGCGCTCCGCCATCGCCCCGGCCGACGCCAGCGAACGAAGCTCCGCCCGGTCCAGGTACAGCCTGCCGTCGAGGTGGTCCGTCTCGTGCTGCACGATCCGCGCGGGCCAGCCGGTGAACACCTCGTCCACCGGGCGGCCGTACTGGTCCCGGGCGGTCAGCCGTACCGACTCGGGTCGCGCCACCACGGCCTGCCAGCCCGGCACGCTCAGACAGCCCTCGTAGAACGCGACCCGCCGGTCGCCCACGGGCTCGTACGACGGATTGACCAGTACCCGGAACGGCTGCGGCACCCGCCCGCGCGCCAGGCGCACCTCCTCCGGGACCGGCGCCGGGTCCTCGATCACCGCGACCCTGAGCGCCACCCCGACCTGCACGGCGGCCAGTCCGACACCCGGCGCCGCGTGCATGGTGAGGCGCAGTGCGTCGATGAAGCGGCCGAACAGAGCGGGCTCCAGCTGCCCGTCGAAGGGTTCGGTGCCCTGCCGCAGGACCGGATCGCCGGCCGGGACGACGGGCAACGGACCGCCGGCGGCGAGGAGTTCCTCGACCTGCTCGGCAAGAGGCACGCGCGCACTCGGAGTTCCCATCGCGCCAGCATGCCACGGCACCCGGCACCCATCCGCGCCGCCTGTGGCCCACGCCACACACTCCGTCGGGAACCGGCGCCGCCCGCGCCCCGACCACTGGACCGCCACGCTCCCCCACGCCCCGGAGAAAGTACCGATGACCACCGCCCCCTCGACGCCCGCGGACGAGGCCCCGCCCACCGCCGGCCCGGCCGGACCGCCCCCCGGCCGCCGTTCCCCGCTGTACCCCCTCGTCCTGCGCCTGCACTTCTACGCCGGGCTGTTCGTCGCCCCGTTCCTGCTCGTCGCCGCCGTCACCGGCCTGCTCTACGCCGCGTCCTTCCAGGCCGAGAAGGTCGTGTACGCCGATGAGCTGACCGTCCCCGTCGGCGACCGCAAGCTGCCGGTGTCCGAGCAGGTCGCCGCCGCGCGTGCGGCCCATCCCGAGGGCACCGTGTCGGCGATACGCCCGTCCCCCGAGGCCGACGTCACCACCAGGGTGCTGCTGTCCGGGGTCGAGGGAGTCGACGCGGACCGCACGCTCGCGGTGTTCGTCGACCCGTACACCGGCACCGTCGAGGGCGCCCTCGAACAGTACGGCTCGACCGGCGCCCTGCCGCTGCGCACCTGGATCGACGAGTTCCACCGCGACCTGCACCTCGGTGAACCGGGCCGCCTGTACAGCGAGTTCGCCGCGAGCTGGCTGTGGGTCATCGCCGGTGGCGGCCTGGTGCTCTGGTTCGCCCGCCACCGCGCCCGGCGCAAGGTGCGGGGCACCGGCGGGCGGCGCCGCACCCTCGGCCTGCACGGCACGGTCGGCGCGTGGGCGGCGGCCGGGTTCGTCTTCCTGTCGGCGACGGGTCTGACCTGGTCGACGTATGCCGGGGCGCACATCGACGAACTGCGCACGTCCCTCGGCCAGACCACCCCGTCGGTGTCGGCGGGCGCGGCGGGCGGCGAGCACGCCGGCCACGGCGGTGCCGCAGCCGGCTCCGGCGGTGCCGCCGGTCATGGCGTCGGCCTGGACAAGGTGCTGGCCGCCGCGCGCGCCGAGGGCCTGGGCGACCCCGTGGAGATCGTCCCGCCCGCGGAACCCGGATCGGCGTACGTCGTCAAGCAGGTGCAGCGCAGCTGGCCCACCAAGCAGGACTCGGTCGCGATCGACCCGGCCACCGGTGAGGTCACCGACACCCTGCGGTTCGCCGACTACCCGGTGCTCGCCAAGCTCACCCGCTGGGGCATCGACCTGCACACCGGCATCCTGTTCGGCCTGGCCAACCAGATCGCCCTGATACTGCTCGCGCTCGCCCTGGTCCTGCTCATCGTCTGGGGCTACCGCATGTGGTGGCAGCGCGGACGCGGCTCCGCCTTCGGCCGCCCCGTCCCGCGCGGCGCCTGGCAGCAGGTGCCGCCCCGGCTCCTGGTGCCACTCCTGGCCGCCGTGGCCGTCATCGGCTACTTCGTCCCGCTGCTCGGCATTCCGCTGGCGGCCTTCCTCGCGGTGGACGTGCTCCTCGGGGAGATCGCGTACCGGCGGGGGCGCAGGACCTACGGGGACGCCGGAACGGCCCCGCGAAGCTGAACCGGGGCCGGCCGGCCACCCCGGCGCCCGGTCCCGTCGTCCGGAACCGGGCACCGGTGCCCGTCGGGCGCTCCCGGCGAAGTCGCCGGCCGGCGCGGCGGCGATCCGCAGCCGTGGCTCGGCCTCCTCCTGCCGCCCCTGCCGTCGGAGGGTGTGGCCCAGCATCAGGCGCGCGTAGTGCTCCACGGGGTCACGCTCGACGACGGTGCGCAGTTCGGCCTCCGCGCCGCGGCTGGGCCGAGTGGTAGTAGGAGCGCGCGTGCAGCAGTCGCGGCCCGGTCTGCTCCGGCACCCGGCTGTCCCCGGGTGTCGACGGGTGCCGGAGAGGGGAACCGGACTGACGCGGGGCCGGCCCGGGGCTAGGTTGTCGCCATGAGCAATCTCGATCGCCAGGCGGTTCCCGCGGTCTGCGGCGGCCGCGGATTCGTGGTGGCGGAGCCCGTGCGCGAACTCCTCAGCCCTCGCCGGGTCCCGCTCGGCGAGTCCACCGAGGTCCGCCGGCTGCTGCCCAACCTGGGCCGCCGCATGGTGGGCGCCTGGTGTTTCGTCGACCACTACGGTCCGGACGACATCGCCGACGAGCCCGGCATGCAGGTGCCCCCGCACCCGCACATGGGCCTGCAGACGGTCAGTTGGCTGCACGAGGGCGAGGTCCTGCACCGGGACTCCACCGGCAGCCTGCAGACGATCCGCCCCCGCGAGCTGGGCCTGATGACCTCCGGCCGGGCGATCAGCCACTCGGAGGAGAGCCCCCGCTCCCACGCCCGCTTCCTGCACGGCGCCCAGCTGTGGATCGCCCTTCCGGACGCCCACCGGCACACCGCACCGCACTTCGAGTACCACACCGGCCTGCCGGCCGTCACCGCCCCGGGTCTGACGGCCACGTTGCTCCTCGGCACCCTGGACGGCACGACCTCGCCCGGCACCACGTACACGCCCCTGGTCGGCGCCGACCTGGCCCTCGCCCGCGGCGCGGACGTCCGCGTGCCGCTGGAGGCGGACTTCGAGTACGCGGTGCTCGCCATGTCCGGCGAGACCCACGTGGACGGCGTGCCGGTACTGCCGGGTTCCATGCTCTACCTCGGCTGCGGCCGCACCGAACTCCCGCTGCGGGCCGAGTCGGAGGCGGGCCTGATGCTGCTGGGCGGCGAGCCGTTCGAGGAGGAGCTGGTCATGTTCTGGAACTGGATCGGCCGGTCCCAGGAGGAGATCGAGCAGGCGCGCCGGGACTGGATGGAAGGGTCGGTATTCGGTGAGGTGAAGGGGTACGACGGGGCGCCGCTACCGGCTCCCGAGCTGCCGGCGACACCACTGAAGCCGCGAGGAAGGCTCCGCTGACCTGCGGCAGCGGCCGGCAGCCGCGGCGGGCGGGCGACTCCCGCCGTGCGCCGGCGCACGGCGCCGAGCGCGAGGGCGAGGTGCAGGTCGGCCATGGCGGTTCAGCCGGTGAGGGCGGCGACCTCGGCGGTTGCGGCGGCCTGGCCCTTGCACGTGGGTCACCAGGGCGCCCAGAACCACAGCACGGTGGGATTGCCCGCCAGGGTCTTCGCGTCGAACGGCTTGCCGTCCACCGTGGTCGCGGTGAAGTTCAGCGACTCGGGGACCTTCGCGCCCTGTGACCCGCTGCCGCTGTCGTGGGAGCCGGCGGGCGGCTGGGCAGGGGAAGACGCCTTTGAGGGAGAGGTGACCGCGCCGCCGGCGGACGGGGACTCGTCGCCCGAGCCGCAGGCGGTCACAGCGAGGAGGGCCGCGGCGAGGGCGGCCGGAAGGAGGGTACGGGCTCGCCCGGACCGGACAGCAACAGCAATCCCGATAATCAGATGACTACCTGAGTGCTACTCGTATGCCTTTTTGCTTCGGCGCGCCCCTCGGCATGGGGAGTCCGCACGAATGCCGCTCCGCGTGGCCGGGCAGCTCGTATCCAACGAGCTGGTGCAGAAAATCGCAGAGCCCTTGGAACGCCTTGGACCGTGGCCGGGCGTGCGGACCGAGCGCAATGCGCCGGAACCAAGCTCCGCACTTTGCTCCGTGGATCGAGACCACCGGCCGCTGCAAGCCGTTCTCTTCGTTTGCGCTATCAGGTCTGCGACACAAGGAGGCATGAAGGCCATGGGTAACCCTTCCGGAACCGACACCGGCAGCGAACACGTAGTGGGCAAGACCTACAAGCCCACGAGGTTCATGCGCCACCCACTGACACGGAAGAACCAGAGGGAGCTGAATATTCTCACCGGCGAGCCACCTTCCATTCTGAGGAAGTGGAAAGAATGGGAGGACATGAGTCAGATGAAAGAAAAGCCCCAAGAATGGAGTGAGGTGGCGGAGAAATGGAACAAGGTAAGGGGGAAGGTCAAGAAGGGCTCACCCGGCGAGCCGGACCGATGGATCGCCCCTGTCGGGTTCTCCATCAACAAGGTGACGTATGGCGCCTTTCCCCCAGAGGATTCGGCGCACAAGCAGGGGTGGAACACCTACATGAATATGGGTGTGCCGCTGATCGAAGAGCGGAGCGACATTCAGCAGCCGCCTCCTGACGTCATCTACGAGAACACGTTCGTCAACCGGACCGACCCTCGACCGGTTACGTGGACCGCCGGTTTCGAGTTCTCGGTCTCGAACACCATCAGCTGGTCGCTCCAAGGTCAGGTGCAGCTCACGTTCGGGGCAAAAACCACCGCGTCACTGCAGCAGCAACTGCAGAAGAGCATGGCGATGAACAAGTCGCACAAGGTCACCCTGAAGAACAGCAAAGACAATCAGGGTGTCGATGTGGAGTCCCAGTCGCAGGCGACAAGCACGACAACGGCCACGGGTACCGCCACGGGCACCGGGGAACTGTCTGCGCAGCTGATGCTCGGAATCAGTGCTTCCGTCAGCGGTTCCTTCACGACCCAGTTCAAGGGTTCGTTCTCGCTCAGCGGAACGGTGGACAGCCGAGCAGTCGTCAGGGCCACGCAACGCCGCAAGGTGAGCAAGTTCGACTACGAACTTCCCATCACCTTCGGCGGGCTTGTCGCGCTGTATTACGAAGAGCCGGTCGAGTACGACAGTATCCAGAACATGGAGGGAGAGGAAGCGGAAACACGGAAACGCGCACAGACCCGGGATCAGAGTGGCAAAACTGTTCCCGAGAAATACTATCAAGTTGTTGCGCGGACGGTCGATGTTCTCGAACTGATCGAGGACGGCAAAAAATACTTCACCCAAAAGGGAGAGGCTGAGATTGTTTCCGTCCTCGCCGGGGAGGCCGAGGTCTTCGAACTGGAGAAGCTTGAACTCAGTGACGGTATCGGTGAGAAGGAGGCGCCGTTCTACAAGAGCTGATCGCACGTCCGCCCAGGAAACGAGGAGGGAAGCTCATGTCCGAGGAAAACGGACCCAACGGCAGTGACGCTGAAGGCGAGTCCGCGAAAAGCTCTGGTTTCGGTAACGCCTTCAGCAGTGGGAAAGACCGGGCAAGTGACGCCGAAAAATCAGCCGAAAAGATCGTGCAAGGCACTCCCGGTGCCGGGGACGGCGACTGGGACGAGGCCGAGGAGAGTGTCTCGGGAGACGTCTCGGCGTATGTGCACAGGTTGGAGAGTGGTCGCGACCCATGGCATCCGCGCCAGACGGCACATGGGGCGCTGGATGTCATGAAGGGCTTCCTCGGTGCTCATTTCAAGAACTTCCAAGCGGTAGCCGATGGTCAGCGCAAAGTCAGCGAGGATCCCCGATCGGCATCCAGCATGGCAGCGGCGACTGCGAAATCCTCGGCCGGGGAGGAAGCGTTCAGGAGTTCGACGGAGATCGGCGACGAGGACCAGCCGAATATCAGCGAAGAAGTCCAAAGGGGATGGAAAGGGGATTCCTACCAGGCTGTAGGCGCCGTCCTGGTCGCCGGCGGGATGGAGAGTGCCCCGGACGTCGCGGTGGACCCGTCGCTGGACAAGGCGTACGTCATCACGGCAGGCGGCAAGCTGTACGGGGTGGACCTCACCGCCCATACCAAGCGCCGAGTCGTGACGAGCGGCGACGCGGAGGGCAGCCTGGGCACGACCGGCGGTGTGGCGCTGGACGGGAACGGTCACGCCTATGTCACCGACACGGGTGGCAGTCGCCTGCTTCGGGTGCACCTGGCCACCGGCCACACCGAGAAGATCGCCACCGTCCAGCAGGCATACGGCGTCAGGCTGGACCGGACGGGCAAGAAGGCGTATGTCACCGGCTGGGACGGGAAGCTGTTCGAGGTCGATCTGCAGAAGAAGGAGGAGGAGCCGAAGAAGCTCGCCGAAGACCTGGGGACGACCACCTCGGCAGTGGCCCTGGACGGGAAGGGCAAGGCGTACACCGGCAACCAGGACGAGACGGGGAGTCTGCGGGAGATCGACCTCACGGCCACCCCATCCGTCAAGCCGCGCTTGGTGGCCAAGTCTTCCACGCGGCGAAGCGGCGGCATCGCGCTGGACGGCGCGGGCGCGGCCTACGTCGGTGACCATTGGACCGATGTCCTGTACCGGGTCGATCTGGCCAGCGGCAAGGAGCGCGAGGCGGTCAAAGCCAGCGGCCACTTCTCCCCGCGCGGCGTCGCGCTGGACGGCGTCAATGGCGTGGTCTACGTGAGCACCTGGGAGGGCCAGTTGTGGCGGTTCTCCCTGCGCGTTCTCCAGAGCCCCGAGCTGATCGAGATCACGACGGGGGTGTAGGGCGGCTTCCCACGGGTGGGCAGGTATGCGTGCGTCAGGCGAAGGCCGCCGTTGCGTTCGGCGAGTGCCCGGGTGAGGAGTCGGGCTCGAGTCGCATCTCGAGCAACGCTCTCACCCGCGGACGCAGTCACCGGGTCCGGCTCGGTCACTTCGCGCTGCCCGTCATAGGGTGTCGCGTCGCGAGGGTGTGGCGGCAGTCCGCAGCCGGTCGAGCCGTGCGACGACCGGGCCTGCCGTGACGCCGTGCAGCACCACCGAGGCGAGCACGGTGAACGTCACCACCGCCCACAGCTCCCGGGACGGCTCCGGGAAGTCGTGCTCTCCCAGGCCGTAGGCGAGGTAGTACAGCGAGCCGATGCCTCGGATGCCGTAGCCCGCGACAACCCAGCGTTCCTTGGCGGGCATGGGGCTCCCGAGCAGCCCCGCCCACCCGGACAGCGGCCGGATCACCAGCAGGAGCACCAGCGCGGTGACAGCGCCCTGCCAGGTCAGAGGGGCAAGGCCGCCCAGTGCGATGAATGCGCCCAGCAGAAGCAGCAACGTCGCGGTGAGCAGGCGCTCGACCTGTTCCACGAAGTCGTGAAGGACGTTGTGGAAGCCGTGGGCACGTTCGGCCGCCCGGATCGTGCACGCGGTGGTGAACACGGCGAGAAAGCCGTAGCCCCCCATCAGCTCGGTCACCCCGTAGGACAGGAAGGTGGCACCCAGCGCGACGAAGCCGTCCCGGTGTTCGGAAACGGGGCGATCATCGCCGCCCCCACCTCGTCGCTCCCCGAACACATCGGCGGAACGCGGAACTGGGATTACCGCTACTCCTGGATCCGCGACGCCGCCTACTCCGTCTTCGCGTTGCGCCGCATCGGCCTGCCGTCGGAGGCCGGCGGCTTCCTGGACTGGGCCCTGACCGCCGCCCGGGGCGATCACCGGCCGCACGTGCTGTACGACGTCGACGGCAACCTTCCTCCGCCGGAAGCCGTGGACGAGGGACTCGAAGGCTATCGCGGCTCCGCCCCCGTGCGCTGGGGAAACGCGGCCGTCGAGCAGACGCAGCACGACGTCTACGGGGAGATCCTGGACTGCGCCTTCCAGTGGGCCGCCACCGGAGGGGACTTCGACGACCAGCTGTGGCACTGGCTGGCCGGTCTCGTCGACCGAGCGGGGCACGCCTGGCGCACTCCCGACCACGGCATCTGGGAGGTCCGTACGCCCGGCAAGCCCTTCACCTACTCCGCCGCCATGTGCCAGGTGGCCCTCGACCGAGCCGCCAGGCTCGCCCGCCGGCTGAACCTGCCGGGCGACACCGACAAGTGGGCACGCCAAGCCGGTCACCTGACCGAGCGGATCCTCCACCATGCCTGGGACGACCGAATCCGCGCTCTCACCGGGGACCTGGGTGAGGGCAGTGCCCTCGACGCCTCCGTTCTCGCCCTGCCCCTGCGCCGGGTGCTGCCGGCCGACCACCCCAGGATGGCGGCCACCTGCCAGGCGGTGATCGAGCAGCTGGGCGCCGGCGACGGACTGCTCCACCGCTACCTGCCGGAGCGCTCACCGGAACGGGATGGACCACGAGCCGGAAGGCGCCTTCCTGCTGTGCAGCTTCTGGCTCGTGGACAACCTCACCGGACAGGGGCACACGGAACGGGCGGGCGAGCTGTTCGAGAACCTCTGCTCCCGCGCCAATCTCGGGCTCCTGCCGGAGCAGATCGATCCCTCGGACGGCACCTTTCTCGGTAACTTCCCGCAGGCCATCAGCCACGTCGGCCTTGTCTCCAGCGCGGTCGCCCTGGCTCGTACCACCCGCGGGGCGCACCCGGAACTCTCCACGGGAGCCTGGCTCGCCTGACCGGCTGGAGGAGTTGGTGCGGTGCTGTCCGGCCGGCCGCCCGCCTCCGGCCGGGCCGTGATGTTTGCCATGGCGGTCGTCCGGTAACCCGTCAGGCTCCCCAAACGCGATGCAACGGCCGGGTCGAGAAGGCGCGTACCGGCGGAAACGGAAGGCCGAGGCCAATATGAAGGTATCCGACTACATCCTCCAGCGGTTGCGTGAATGGCAGGTGGACCACGTCTTCGCCTATGCCGGCGACGGCATCAACGCTCTGCTCGCCGCATGGGGACGCGCCGGCAACCAGCCGAAGTTCGTGCAGTCCCGGCACGAGGAGATGTCCGCGTTCCAGGCCGTCGGGTACGCCAAGTTCTCCGGCAAGGTGGGTGTCTGCGCGGCGACCTCGGGCCCGGGGGCGATCCACGTGCTCAACGGCCTGTACGACGCCAAGCTCGACCATGTGCCCGTCGTCGCGCTGGTCGGGCAGACCAACCGCAGCGCGATGGGCGGCTCGTATCAGCAGGAAGTCGACCTGCAGAACCTGTTCAAGGACGTGGCCTCGGAGTTCTGCGAGACGGCGATGGTGCCGGAGCAGCTGCCGAACCTCATCGACCGGGCGATGCGCACCGCGTACGCCAAGCGCACCGTCACCGCGATCATCATTCCCGCCGACGTGCAGGAACTGGACTACAGCCCGCCGACGCACGCCTTCAAGATGGTGCCGTCCAGCATGGGGCTCAGCCAGTACGCCCCGGTGCCGGCCGACGCGGACATCGAGCAGGCCGCCGAGATCCTCAACTCGGGCGAGAAAGTGGCCGTCCTCATCGGTCAGGGCGCTCGCGGCGCCCGTGCCGAGGTGGAGGAGCTGGCAGACGTCCTCGGTGCCGGCGTCGCGAAGGCGCTGCTCGGCAAAGACGTCCTCCCCGACGACCTGCCGTACGTCACCGGCGCCATCGGTCTGCTCGGCACCCGCCCCTCGTACGAGCTGATGCGGGACTGCGACACGCTCCTGATGATCGGTTCCAGCTTCCCGTACACCCAGTTCATGCCGGAACTGGACCAGGCGCGGGCCGTGCAGATCGACATCGACCCGCACATGATCGGCCTGCGCTACCCCTTCGAGGCGAACCTCGTCGGCGACGCGCGCGAGACGCTGCGCCGGCTCCTGCCGCACCTGCGCCGCAAGGAGAACCGGGCCTGGCGCGAGAAGATCGAGAAGGACGTCGCCCGTTGGTGGGAGGTCATGCAGCGCCGCGCCGCCGTGGATGCCGACCCCATCAACCCGGAGTACGTGGCGCACGCGCTCGACGGCAGGCTTCCCGACGATGCCATCGTGACCGCGGACTCCGGTTCCGCCGCCAACTGGTACGCCCGCCACCTGCGGCTGCGCGGCCGGATGCGCGGTTCCCTGTCGGGCACGCTGGCCACCATGGGGCCGGGTGTGCCCTATGCCATCGGTGCGAAGTTCGCCCACCCGGACCGTCCGGCCATCGCTCTCGTCGGTGACGGGGCGATGCAGATGAACGGCATGATGGAAATGGTCACGGCCGCCAAGTACTGGCGGGAGTGGGCCGACCCGCGTCTGATCGTGGCCGTCTTCAACAACGGCGACCTCAACCAGGTCACCTGGGAGATGCGGGCCATGGAGGGCGCGCCCCAGTTCGAGGAGTCGCAGCACATTCCCGACCTGCCGTACGCGGAGATCGCGCAGCGCATCGGGCTCGAGGGCGTCCGTGTGGAGAAGCCCGAGCAGGTCGAGTCGGCCTGGGACCGGGCGCTCTCGGCCGACCGGCCCTTCGTCATCGACTTCCGCACCGACCCGGCGGTGCCGCCCATCCCGCCGCACGCGGAGCTGGACCAGATCGAGGCCGCCGCCGCAGCCGTTCTGCGCGGCGACAGCGACCGCGGCTCCATGATCAAACAGGGTCTCAAGGCCAAGCTGCAGGAGGCGCTGCCCGGCACCCGGCACCGGAAGGACCGCCCCGGCGCGGGTCCCGAGGACAGCGCCGGGTAGAAGCCGTGACTCACCTCGCCACCCGACCGGTTCCGCCGGTCCGGTGACGTGGACGGGGCGCCGGCCCTCAGCCGGGCGTCCCGTCCCTCCGAATCCGCACCCGGCCCGGCTGGACTTCCCGTCGTCGTGCGGGTGGGAGACAGGCGGTCTCCGGCTGCCAGGGGGCGGTAGTCCGGCCCCAGACGCAGGTTCTGTCCGTCACCGCGTGAGGCTGCCCTCCCGTCACCGCGTGAGGCTGCCCTCCCGGATACGGCACGAACACGCCGCCTGTGCATCCCGGCGACTCGGTGACACACCGGATGCGGGCCACCCGGATCACTCCTGTACGGCTGTGCGCCCTCCCGTGCCCAGGGCCCGCCAAGCGACCACGTCCGTGCCGGGCCGCTTCGCGCCAACACGTCACACGTCTCGTGTGCCGCGGAGGTGGGTACTCGCGTACCGCGTTCCGCCGGCGTCCGCGTACCGCGAAACGGCGTGGCGGGAGGAAGTGGAGGGCGTGGCCGGCGGCGGTCCTCGGTCACGGGTTCGTCAGTGCCTGAACAGCGAGGTGATCGGTTGTGAGTTCCGCGATGAATGAAGAGCACGCGTTCGCCCGGATCGAACGACGTCTCGCCCGCGAGGATCCCGAACTGGCCCAGCGTATCGACGCCATCAACAGCCAGTTCACCGACATGTGCGGCGAAGGGACGGCACAAGCCGACGAGCGGCGAACGGGCCACTGCGACGGCCGGGCCGGGGACCGGACCGCCGAGGAGGGTCCCGGCGACCACGCAGACGGCGGCCACCAGCGCTCACGGAGCGCCGTGACCGCGGCGGTACTCGCCGCCGTGGCCATTCTCGGACTGCTCCTCACAGCGATCCTGTCGTCACCCGGCGGCACACAGGAGCCGATACAGCCGAACGGGCTGGCCCCGCCCGCGGTACTTGACGTCGTCGAGGAGCTGCCTTCCTCCTGACCGAAGCCGAGACGGCGGCCGTGCGGAGACGCGGCGTTCAGCGGTGCCGTCGGCCTCCCCTGCGAAACCGCACCGCGGCGTAGGCGAGGGCGCAGACGAAGACGGCCACGCCGATCACGAGCAGGTACAGCAACCCCTCGATCACGGTACCGATGATGCCCAGGACCACTGCCACGAGGATCAGGAACAGCAACAAAGCCATCGTGACCGCCTTCCATGACGACACCCTGTCTGGTTTGTAGGTTTCGTACATAGTTCCCACATTTCTTCCGGTTGATGTCATCCGGCGTGCTGCTCGTGCCCTGCCGGGTGGTCCGCACCGCCTTCACAGCCGCCGCTCCGGCGGCACCGCCGCCTTCCCGCCGAACGAGGACCGACCCGGAAACCGGATGGAGGACCGGTATGGACATCAGCGCACTCACCTGGGCTGTCACCATCGCCCTGATCCTCGCCCTGCTCGCCGTCGACCTGGTCCTGGCCGCCGCGCGCCCGCACCGGGTCGGCTTCGGCGAGGCGACAGCGTGGTCGGTGTTCTATGTCCTCGTCGCGGTGGGCTTCGGCGCCTGGTTCGCCGCGAGATACGGCGGCGAGTTCGGCACCGAGTACTTCGCCGGCTACGTCGTCGAGAAGAGCCTGTCGGTCGACAACCTGTTCGTCTTCGTCATCATCATGACCACCTTCGCCGTGCCGGCGGAACACCAGCACAAGGTGCTCACCTTCGGCATCGTGCTCGCCCTGGCCATGCGCGCGGTCTTCATCGTGCTCGGTGCCACCCTGCTGGCGCTGTTCTCGTTCATGTTCCTGCTGTTCGGTCTGCTGCTGATCTACACGGCCGTGCAGTTGTTCCGGCACCGTGACGAGGACCCCGACGTGGAGGACAACGTCATGGTCAAAGCCGCTCGCCGGCTCCTGCCGGTCACCGGCGACTACGTCGGCGGCAGACTCGTCACCCGCGTGGACGGGCGCCGGATGGTCACCCCGCTGTTCATCGTCCTGCTCGCCATCGGCAGCATCGACCTGCTCTTCGCGCTCGACTCCATTCCCGCCGTGTTCGGGGTCACCCAGGAGCCCTACATCGTCTTCACCGCCAACGCCTTCGCCCTGCTCGGCCTGCGCGCCCTGTTCTTCCTCGTCAAGGGACTGCTGGACCGGCTGGTGTATCTGTCCGCCGGACTCGCGCTGATCCTCGCGTTCATCGGTGTCAAGCTCATCCTGCACTGGGCGCACGTCGACCTGCATGAGCGAGTTCCGGAGATTTCCACGCCGGTCAGCCTCGCCGTGATCGCCGTGGTGCTCACGGCCGTCACCGTGGCGAGCCTGATCAAGACCAGGCGCGACCCGACCGCCAAGGCCCACCCCGGCTCACTGCGCGCGCATCCCCCGAAGACCGCAGACCCCGGCCAGGAAGCCCCCTGAACCGCACGCGCCGGGGACGCGGGCCGGAGGTCGGCGCGGCGAACCGCGGCGGCATCCGCAGAGCGGTGCCCAGGTCGACCTCACCGTGCGGTTCCGCCACGACCGCGCTGCCCCGGCCTCTGACCGTCCTAGGGGCCGTGGGCCCGCCCCAGGCGATGAAGCTCCCCGCGGGACCCGTGCGGCCGGGTCCGGCAGGGCCGGTCGGCCCTCGGGAGGCGGGAGGCCGCCGTGTGCCGGGCCCGGATCCCGGGCGGTATGCGGGTCACCGCGGCCCGCCTCGCCACGGCGGCGGTGCGGCCGTCCTGCGGGTGTCCTCGCGGCGGTGCGCGGCACGGTCCACCTGGCCGGGCAGCCGGTCGTGCAGCCGGTCGGCGAGCTCACGGGCGCTCGCCTCGTGGGCGTGGACGACCACGCGGTCGCCGCCCACCCGTACCTCGGCCGCGGCCGACCACGGCAGATCGGTGTGGGCAGCCGTGGCCCTGGTGATCCTCACCTCGCCGCTGACCGGCGGGAGACCGGGACGCCGCAGGGCGGCGTCGGCCTTCTCCCGGAGGTACGCGAGGTCCTCCTCGGTGACGTCGCCCTCGGCCCGCACCCGTACAGTGGTTCCGTCGCCGTGAGCGCCGGTGTGCCTGTCGGTCATGCCTCACCTCTCCGATCATCGGTGCGCGGTCCGGCCACCGCGGCTCCTCGGGACTGCCGCGCGGCCGGCCCCCGCTCACCTGCTGTCGCTCGCGTCCCCGCCCACGGCGGCCCGCCCGGCCTCCAGCCGCGCCACGGGGACCCGGAACGGCGAGCAGGAGACGTAGTCGAGGCCGGCGGCGTGGAAGAAGTGCACCGAGCCGGGGTCGCCGCCGTGTTCGCCGCACACGCCCATCTTCAGGCCCGGCCGCACGGCCCGCCCCTCCGCGACGGCGATCTCCACCAGTCGGCCCACGCCCTCGCGGTCGATCGTCTCGAACGGGGAGGTGGCGAAGACGCCCTTGTCGAGGTAGGCGGAGAAGAACGCGGCCTCGACGTCGTCGCGGGAGAAGCCCCAGGTGGTCTGGGTGAGGTCGTTGGTGCCGAAGGAGAAGAACTCCGCGCCCTCGGCGATCCGGCCGGCCGTGAGCGCCGCGCGCGGCAGCTCGATCATGGTGCCGACCGGGCAGGTCACCGGTACGCCGGAGGTGTCGGACACCTCGGCCAGCACACGGTCCACCTCTTCCCGCACGAGCCGGAACTCGGTGACGTCCCCGACGAGCGGGACCATGATCTCCGCCCGGGGGCGGCCGCCCGCCCGGATGCGTTCCACGACGGCCTGGGCCACGGCCCGCACCTGCATGGCGACCAGGCCGGGCACCACCAGCCCGAGGCGGACGCCGCGCAGGCCGAGCATCGGGTTCTCCTCGTGCATGCGGTTCACGGCGTCCCACAGCTCGGCGTCGTGCGGGTCCGGCCGATCGCCGCGGGCCTCTGCGGCGGCGATACGGGTGGCGAGGCCGAGGCGGTCGGGCAGGAACTCGTGCAGCGGCGGGTCGAGCAGGCGGATGGTGACCGGCAGGCCGTCCATCGCCTGAAGGATGCCGGTGAAGTCCTGGCGCTGCAGCGGCAGCAGGGCGTCCAGCGCACGGTCGCGCCCGGCGTCCGTGCGGGCCAGGATCATCTCCTCCACCAGCTTGCGGCGCTCGCCGAGGAACATGTGCTCGGTGCGGCACAGCCCGATGCCCTGGGCGCCGAACCGGCGGGCCCGCGCGGCGTCCTCCGGCGTGTCCGCGTTGGCCCGCACCTCCAGCCGCCGGACAGTGTCGGCGTGGTCCAGGGCGCGGATGACGGCGTCCACCACTCCGGTCGACTCCTCGTCGGCCTCGGCGGCACCGTCGGTCCCGGGAGCCCCACCGGCCTCCAGGTGGCGCATCACCGCCGAGTCGACGAGCGGTACCGCCCCGGTGTACACCGCACCCGCGGAGCCGTCCACCGACAGGACGGTGCCCTCCTCGATCACGGTGCCGTCCCGAGTGGTCAGCCGCCGGGCCGCGGTCTCCACGACGAGTTCCTCGGCACCGCAGACGCAGACCTTGCCCATCCCGCGGGCCACGACGGCCGCGTGCGAGGTCTTCCCGCCTCTGCTGGTCAGCACCGCCCGGGCGGCCACCATGCCGGGCAGGTCGTCGGGGGTGGTCTCCCGACGCACCAGGACCACCTGCTCGCCGGCCGCGGCCCGCCGCACCGCCTCGGCCGAGTCGAAGACCGCCGCACCCACCGCCGCACCGGGCGAGGCGGGCAGGCCGTGGGCCAGCGGAACGCCGGCCGCCGCGGCGTCGAAGCGGGGGAACATCAGCCGGGCCAGGCCCGCTCCGCTCACCCTCGCCAGCGCCTCGTCGGCACTGATGAGCCCCTCGTCGGCCAACGCGCGGGCGATGGCGAAGGCGGCCTCGGCGGTGCGTTTGCCCACCCGGGTCTGCAGCATCCACAACCGACCGCGCTCGATGGTGAACTCGATGTCGCACAGGTCCCGGTAGTGCCGCTCCAGGGTCCGCATGTGCTCCAGCAGCCGCCCGTACGAGCGGGGGTCGAGACGCTCCAGCTCGGCGAGGGGTACGGTGTTGCGGATGCCGGCGACGACGTCCTCGCCCTGCGCGTTGGGCAGGTAGTCGCCGTACAGGCCGGGCCGCCCGGTGGCCGGGTCGCGGGTGAAGGCCACCCCGCTGCCGGAGTCGGTGCCGAGGTTGCCGAAGACCATGCACTGCACGTTGACGGCGGTGCCGAGGTCGTCGGGGATGTGCTCGCGCCGCCGGTAGACGCGGGCCCGCTCACCGTTCCAGGACTGGAAGACGGCCAGAATCGCCCGGCGCAGCTGCTCCGCCGGCACCTGCGGGAAGTCCTCCCCGGTCTCGTCGCGGATCAGCTCCCGGTACGCCTCCACCAGGTGGACGAGGTCGCCGGCGTCGAGGTGCACGTCGTCCGGAGCACCGCGCAGCTCCTTCAGCCGCGCCAGGACGTCCTCGAACCGGGACGCGTCGACGCCCATGACCGTGCTGCCGAACATCTGCACGAGCCGGCGGTAGGAGTCCCAGGCGAAGCGCTCGCTGCCGGAGACCTTCGCCAGGCCCAGCACGGAATCGTCGTTCAGGCCGATGTCGAGGATGGTCTCCATCATTCCGGGCATGGAGAACCGGGCGCCGGACCGGACGGACACCAGCAGCGGGTCGTCCGGCCGGCCCAGCCGCCGGCCGACCGCCTCCTCCACGGCCGCCAGATGTGCGGACACCTCCCGCGCCAGGCCCGCGGGCTCGGCGCCGGTCGCCAGGTAGGCCCGGCACGCCTCGGTGCTGATGGTGAAACCCGGCGGGACCGGCAGACCGAGCCGGGCCATCTCGGCCAGGTTCGCACCCTTGCCGCCGAGCAGGCCGGCCTGGTCACGGCCGCCCTCGGTGAAGTCGTACACGTAGCGGACCATGACGTCGGCTCCTCAGTCGCGAAGACCAGCTCCCCTTCCAGCCTCCCGCCGGTGGCCGGTCGGAGCGCGCGCAGGGGTGCGCTGACCGGCACTCCGTGCGGACGCTGCCGGCGACGATCACCGGGGACGCCGATCGGACGCGTGACCGGCCGCCGGTGGGCCCGTCCCGTGGGTCATACACTTGCGAAACCGATATCGGATTCGTGACTGCCCGGCGGGGCGGGAGGTGGGCCGCGGTGCGGGAGTTCCAGCGGGGCGCGGTGCGGTTGCACATCCTGCACCACGCCGCCGAGGGCGAGATCCATGGCGCCTGGATGACCAGGGAACTGGCCGGGCACGGCTACGACATCAGCCCCGGCACCCTGTATCCCACGCTGCACCGCCTGGAGGCGGACGGGCTGCTGGCCTCCGAGCAGCAGGTCGTCGACGGCCGCACCCGCCGCGTCTACAAGGCGACCGCGGCCGGGAAGAAGGCCCTCGCCGAGGACCGCGAGGCCCTGCGGGAACTGGCCCGCGAGGTCCTCGGCGACGACGCCTGACACACGACGCCTGACACACGACGCCGCCCGGTCACGGGGTGCGGCGCCCGGACATCGCCCGGCGCACCGCGTACCACCCGGCCCCCGCGGCCAGCACCGCCGCCCCGGCGATCACGGAGGTCCGCGGCAGGGCGAAGGCCAGCACCACGCAGCCGGTCAGCCCGATCACCGGGACGGCCCGCACCGGGCGGCCCTCCGCGGGGGTCAGGGTCCAGGCCGAGGCGTTGGCGACGGCGTAGTAGACCAGCACCCCGAACGAGGAGAATCCGATCGCCCCCCGCACGTCCGCCGTCGCCGCGACCGCCGCCACTACCGCGCCCACCACGAGTTCCGCCCGGTGGGGCACCTGGAACCTCGGGTGCACCGCGGCCAGCGCGTGCGGCAGGTGCCGGTCGCGGGCCATGGCCAGCGTGGTGCGCGAGACACCCAGGATCAGCGCGAGGAGCGTGCCGAGTGCCGCCGCGGCCGCCCCCGCCCGGACCACCGGCACCAGCCAGCCGGCGTCCGCCGCACGCACGGCGTCCGACAGCGGCGCGGTGGCATCCGCCAGGCGTTGCGGTCCCAGCACCGTCAGCACCGCGACGGCGACCACCGCGTACACCACCAGGACGATGCCCAGGGCCAGCGGGACCGCCCGTGGGATGGTGCGCTCCGGGTCGCGGACCTCCTCGCCCAGCGTGGCGATGCGCGCGTAGCCGGCGAACGCGAAGAACAGCAGGCCCGCCGCCTGGAGCACCCCGCCGACGGTGGCGTCCGAACCGATGTCCAGCCGTGCCGCGTCCGTGTCGCCGGAGCTGAACGCGGCCACGGCGACGGCGGCGAGCACGGACAGGACGACGGCGACGATCGCGCGGGTGAGCCAGGCGGACTTCTGGATCCCGGCGTAGTTCACCGCGGTCAGGGCCACCACCGCCGCCACCGCGACCGCGTGCGCCTGCCCGGGCCACACATAGGTGCCGACCGTGAGGGCCATCGCCGCGCAGGAAGCCGTCTTGCCGACCACGAACCCCCAGCCCGCCAGATACCCCCAGAACGGACCCAGCCGCGCCCGGCCGTAGACGTACGTGCCGCCGGAGGCCGGGTAGCGCGCCGCGAGCCGGGCGGAGGAGGTGGCGTTGCAGTACGCCACCACCGCCGCCAGGGCCAGCCCGAGCAGCAGCCCCGAGCCGGCGGCCTGCGCGGCCGGGCCGAGCGCGGCGAAGATGCCGGCACCGATCATCGACCCCAGCCCGATCACCACCGCGTCGAACACGCCCAGCCGCCGCCGCAACTCGTCCGGCGCCGCGGGGGTGGTCGGCTGCTTGTTCATGGCGCACTCCTCGGCGGCACAGACGGGTGTACGGACTCCGATATCGGAAGACGATACGGGAGCCGTCCACCCCTGCCGCGGCCGGACCCCGGACCCGGCGGTGGGCGGGCACGGCCGGCCGGTCGGGCCCGGCGGCCGGCGCGGGCGGGCCGCCCGGTTATCCTGGCCTGGACGGCCGTCCTCCCAGTCCGGAGCCCGGCCGCGCGGCGGTGGGGCCCGCCGTACCCGAACCGCGGCACCGTCGCCGCCAACGGTCCCTGCTTGTGCCGACCGGCCGCCCGCACGCCTGCGCGGGCACCGCACGAGTAGGAGACGCATATCCGATGGCCGAGCCCCGCGAGCAGCCCCCCGAGCCCGTCGCCCCGGGCGTCGAAACGGACATCGACCCGGACGTCGACCCTTCGCCGCCGGCCCGACGGGGCGGTGCGGCCGGCGGGCAGGCGCCCGAGATCGCGGTGATCGCGGCCGGCGGCGCGCTCGGCGCGGCCGCCCGCCACGCGGCCTCATTGCTGTGGCCCACCGCCCCGGACGCCTTTCCCTGGACCACGCTGGCGGTCAACGCCGTCGGCTGTGCGGTGATCGGCGCGTTCATGGTCGTCATCACCGATGTGTGGGTCGCCCACCGGCTCGTCCGGCCGTTCCTGGGCACCGGTGTGCTCGGCGGGTTCACCACCTTCTCCGCCTACGCCGTCGACATCCAGCGCCTCCTCCAGGACGGCCACGCCCGCACCGGCCTGGCCTACCTGGCCGCCACGGTGGTGGCCGCGTCGGCGGCGGTGTGGTGCGCGGCGACCGCGACGCGCCGCCTGGCCGCCAAGGGAGCCAAGGGAGCCAAGGGGGCCAGGAGAGCTAAGGCGGACAAGGGAGGCAAGGGGGCCAGGAGAGCTAAGGCGGACAAGGGCGGCAAGGGAGGCAAGGGCGCCGAGGAAGCGAAAGGCGCCGAGGAAGCAAAGGGGAGCAGGGCGTGAACTGGCTGTTCGTCATCGCCGGCGCCGCGGTCGGTGCGCCGCTGCGCCACCTGACCGACCGCGCCGTCCGGGCCCGGCACGACTCGGTCTTCCCGTGGGGCACCTTCGCCGTCAACGTCACCGGCTGTCTGGTGCTGGGCGTCCTGACCGGAGCCGTCACCTACGGGGCCGCCTCACACTCGGTGCAGTTGCTGCTCGGCACCGGGCTGTGCGGGGCGCTGACCACCTACTCCACGTTCTCCTACGAGACGTTGCGGCTGGCGGAGTCCGGGGCCCGCTTCCTCGCCGCCGCGAATGTGGTCGCCAGTGTCGCGGCCGGCCTGGGGGCGGTGTTCCTCGGTGCCGCCGTGGCGCAGGCGGTGTGGACCTGACCCCCGATGACCTCCGGAGGCAGGTCGTCTACTTCGGGGGGCGCACGGCGGTGACGAGCCAGTAGCGGCCGGTCAGCCGTACGCCGCTGTCCGCCTGGTACGCGCGGAAGGCGTCCGTCGCGGCCCGGCGGGCGCGTTCCTGCGCGTCGGCATCGGCGTCCGCCTCCCGCAGCCAGTGGCGCAGCGGCCCGAGCCCGAAGAGGAAGCCGGCCGCGTCCTCGGCGTCCTCGCCCCAGTACTGGGGCGCCTCGACGCCCTCGACGGCCACGTCGTCGAAGCCGGCGTCGGCCAGTACCCGACGTGTGTCGTCGGGGTCGGCGAGGGCCAGCGGGCTCGGGCCGGTGGACCGGGACAGATCGGGCAGCCGTACGTGCTCCGAGACCGCCGCGAAGACCGCGGACTGGTCCATGCGGTCGAAGCTCTGCGGGCAGACGAAGGCGAGACGACCGCCGGGGCGCAGGGCCCGGCCGATGTTGCCGAAGCCCGCCACCGGGTCGGCGAAGAACATGACGCCGAAGCGGCTGACGGCGACGTCGAACGCGCCCTCCTCGAAGTCGTGGACCTGGGCATCGGCCTGGACGAAGCCCACGTTGCCGACGGATTCCGCGGCGGCACTCGCCCGGGCCCGTTCCAGCATGGGCGCCGACAGGTCGATGCCCAGGGCGTACGCGGCGCGGCCGGCGGCGAGGCGGGTGACGCGGCCGTTGCCGCAGCCGACGTCGAGGACCCGGTCGCCCGGGGCGATGGCCGCCGCGTCGAGGAGGGGGGTGTTGGCCCCGTCGTTGATGGCGTCGTAGCGGTCCTGGTGGTCTGCCCAGTGCCGCCCTTCGTAGCCGTTCCAGGCCGTGGCCTGCTGCGAGTTGACCACGTGCTCCGCGCCGCGCGGGCCGGTGGGTGCGGTGGGGCCGTGCGGGTTGTGCGTCGGATCCGTCATACGGCCATGATGACGCCGTCGGACGCCCGCTCGCAGCCGTCGTCCCGGCCTTCTCCCGAAGTCCCGCCCCGCCCCCGCCCCGCCCCCGCCCCGCCCCCTCTCCGGGATGACGGCCGCCCGTTCACATTCCTGAGGGGCACCCGGACGACCAGGCCGGCGGGCGAGTGTCAGTGCCGGGTGCGACGCTGAGGCCAGACACGTTCCGCGGAAGGGAATCACCGTGATCACCACAGAATTCGCCCCCGGCTCACCCTGTTGGCTCGACCTCGGTGCGCCGGACGTCCGGGCGGCCGCCGCGTTCTACGGCGCGGTGCTCGGCTGGGAGTACGAGTCCATGGGAGAGGGAGAGGGAGGAGACGCGGAAGGCGGGATGTTCCGCAAGGACGGCAAGATCGTCGCGGGCCTCGGCAAGCTCACCGAGAAGGGCGCGCGCCCGGCCTGGATGATCTACTACTCGGTCACCGACGCGGACGCCACGACCCAGGCCGTGGAGCGCGCGGGCGGCACGGTGCGGGTGGCGCCGATGGACCTCGAGGACTGGGGCCGGATGGCGCAGTACAGCGATCCGCTGGGCGGCCAGTTCGCCGTCTGGCAGCCGGGGAAGACCAAGGGCGTCGAACTGGTGGACCAGCCGGGCTCGCTGTCCTGGACCGAGCTGTACACGAGCGACGCCGCGGCGGCGAAGGAGTTCTACGGCGGCGTATTCGGCTGGCAGTTCAGTGACATGGAGCTGCCGGGCGGTGGGGGCACGTACTCCCTCATCACTCCGGCCGGTCTGCCCGAGGAGCGCATGCACGGCGGCGTCATGGGGCTGCGCCGGGAAGACCTCGCGCTGGCGAACGGGCGGCCGTACTGGCACCCGGTCTTCGCCGTCGCCGACTGCGACGCCGCCGTCGCCCAGGTCACCGCCAACGGCGGCAGCGTGCAGATGGGACCGGAGGACGCGGAGGGCGTCGGCCGGCTGGCCGTCTGCCTCGACCCGTCGAACGCGGACTTCGTGGTGCTCACCCCGTCCGGGAGCTGAAGCGGCCGGCCGGCCGCTCTCACTCCTCGGGCGGCACGCACAGCACGGGAACGCGGGACAGGTGCAGCAGCTTGTGCGGGGTCGAGCCCAGCAGGGCCCCGCGCATCGGGCTCTCGCCCCGGCCGCCCACCACGATGACCCGCGCGTCATGCCGGGCCGCCGCGCTGAGCAGCGCCTGCGCGGGCTTCTCGTCGATGATCTCGACCGCGGTCGGTACGCCGGCCGCGTCGGCCACCTCGACGGCGTGCCGGAGAGCGGCGCGGCCGGATTCGACGAGTGCCTGGTGGTGGGAGGCGTACTCCTCGCCCACGGAGCCGGGAGCCGCGGCGCCGTAGACCAGTACGAGCGGCTCGCCGAACGCCGCCGACACCTCGACCGCGACCCGCAGGGCGCGTACCGAGCCCGCCGACTCGTCGTATCCGAGGACGACCGCCATCTCAGGACTCCTCGGGGCGGACGGGCTCGGGGTCCGCGACGCCGGGGCGTTCCGACCAGAAGGCGGGCGCGACGAACCGCCACACGAACATGACGACCACGCCGACGAGGGCGATGCCGAGGCCGATGACCAGTGGGGGGCCGAGACCGAGCCAGGCGACGCCGGTGTAGGAGCCAGCCGGGTGGGACATGTCGATCACGGACTCCGCCAGCAACCACGTCAGCAGCCCGGCGCCGACCAGCGGGCCCACGCCGATGAGCAGGAAGTTGCGCACGCTCTCGGTCAGCCGGCGGCGGTAGTAGACCGCGCAGGCGACGCCTGTGAGCGCGTAGTAGAACGCGATGAGCAGCGACAGCGCGGAGAGCGAGTCGAAGAGCGCGCTTTCGCTGATCTGCCGGACGGCCAGATACCAGCCGATGGCGATCGCCGCGACCCACCAGGTGCTCACGTCGGGCGTGCGGTACCGCGGGTGGATCCGGCCGAACTGCCGGGGCAGCGCCCGGCGGCGGGCCATGGACAGGGCCGTGCGCGACGCCGGGATGATCGTCGTCTGCGTCGAGGCCAGCGCCGAGGTGGACACCGCCAGCAGCACGACCCAGTCCCAGCCGCCCATCGCCTCGCCCGCGAGCAGGGCGAAGACGAACTCCTCCTCCTCGGCGTTGGCGGTGAGGAACGTGGTTCCTGCGTAGGCCACGACGGCGAACCCGACCGACACGTAGGTCACCAGCAGCACGACGGTCGACCAGACCGCGGCCCTGCCGGGGGCGGTGGCGGAGTGCTCGACCTCCTCGGTCAGGTTGACCGCGGATTCCCAGCCCCAGTAGATGAACACGCCCAGCAGCAGGGCCGCCGTCAGAGGGGCGCCGCCGGACCCGAAAGGATCGAGCCACTCGACCGACGGCCTGAGGGAGTCGAGCGTGCCGGTGCCGGCGTAGACGCGGTACAGAGCCACCGCCGCGAAGGCGACCAGACAGGCGACCTGGGCCAGGATCAGCACGTTCTGCACATGGGCCGACAGCTCCGTGCCGATGACGCACAGGGCCGTCATCACCAGGATGACCAGCACGGTGAGCAGCTGGCGTACGACCTCGTCGGCGGCCCAGCCGTCGAGGCCCACGGCGAGCAGACCGAAGGTCACGGCGACGTCGGCCAGCGAGCCGACGACCAGGACGCCGGTCATGGCGATGGCCCAGCCGCCGAGCCACCCGGCCCACGGCCCCATGGCCCGGGTGACCCACGAGAACGTCGTTCCGCAGTCCTGGTCGACCCGGTTCAGGTGGTAGAACGCCGAGGCGATCAGCAGCATCGGCACGAACGACGCGAGCATCACCCCCGGGGCGTAGATGCCCACCAGGGCCACCACCGGGCCGATGACCGCCGCCAGCGAGTACGCCGGGGAGGTGGAGTTGAGTCCGATGACGAGGGCGTCGAGGAATCCGATCGCGTCGGCCTTCAGCCCGGTGGGGCGGCCTGGGGCCTCCTCGGTGTGGGCCATGGCCCTCGCTCCGTGCTGAGTGGGTCGGTCGGACGGCGAACCGGTGACGTGGCGTCCCTTACCAAGATGAGTCCTCCGGCGGTGAGCGGCACCCCGGGCGACGCCGTCCGCCGAGTGTGACCCGGGTCACGGGAGTCGGATTGAGTCGGGTGCCGGGACAATGTCCGTACCCTCCCGTGACCCGTGGGACCCGGATGCGAGGATGAGGCCGCCATGACTGCTGGGTGGTGTTCTCGCACGGTACGGGCCGCGGTGTTCGCGGCCGTGTGCGTGCTGCTCGCCGCCACGGGTCACGTCCTGATGTCCGGTGTCCCGGTGCCCTGGTGGGCCATGGTTGCCGGTGCCGCGGCCACGGGCGGCACGGCCCTGTGGGCCGCCGGCCGGGAGCGCGGACCGCTGCCGGTCGGCTCCGCCACGGTGGCCGCCCAGGCCGCGCTGCACGCCTCGTTCTCGCTCGCCCAGGCGGTCGCCCGTCCGGGACCGCCGGGCAGCGGCTCGCTGGGCCGGCGGTGGCTGGACCACCTGCTCTGTGCCCCGGCGGGGCCCGCTCCGGCGCCGGCCCACTCCATGGACCACGGCACGGCCGCCGCACACGCGGTGCACCCCGCCGGCCACCTGGACGCCCTGGGCACGTCGGCGCACATGGACCACGGCACGGGCGGCATGTCCTCGGCCGGCATGCTCGCCGCCCACCTGCTGGCCGCGCTGCTGTGCGGCCTGTGGCTCGCGCACGGCGAACGCGCCGCCTTCCGCATCCTGCGCGCCCTGGCCGCCCGGTTCCTCGCACCGCTGCGTCCGCTGCTGCGGCTGCCCGCACCGCCCGACCGCCCGCGCGTCAGGGCGCGCCGGACCGGTCCCGCCCGCGTGCCGCACCGGCTCCTCCTCACCCGTGCGATCACCTATCGGGGCCCGCCCGCGGGGGTCGCTGTCGCCTGACGACAGCCGGCACCACCCCGAGGCGGTACGGAGCCACGAGCCGTCGGCTCCCGCCTCGGGCACCGGCCGCGCACAGCCGTGCCCGGCCGTCACCCCGGCACCGGCACCGCCGTGCCGCAGACCCGGCGCCGCCGGCGCCGCGCGCGGCGACCAGGGCGCCGGTCCGGTACACCCCGAAGGACCCCCAGGTGACCACTGCTGCCCTGCTCCCTGCCCGGAAAGAGTCGAGAGAGGAGTCGATCACCGCCCTGGCCCTCGCCGCCCGCGGCGGCGACACCGACGCCGTCGAACACTTCGTACGCGCCCTGCACCGGGACGTCCGGCACTACGTGACGTTCCTCGGCGCGGACCCGCAGAACGCCGACGACCTGGCCCAGGACACCTTCCTGCGGGCCCTCGGCAGCCTGCACCGGTTCGAGGGCCGCTCCTCGGCCCGCACATGGCTGCTCTCGATCGCCCGGCGCGCGGTGATCGACAGCATCCGCCACGGCGCCGCCCGCCCCCGCCTGTCGGACCGGGAGGACTGGGAGGCGGCGGCCGAGCGCGCCCAGCCGCGCGACCTGCCGGGCTTCGACGAGGGCATCGCCCTGGCCGAACTGCTGGACACGCTTCCCGCCGACCGGCGGGAGGCCTTCGTCCTCACCCAGTTGCTGGGCCTTCCCTACGCGGAAGCCGCCGTCGTCAGCGACTGCCCCGTCGGCACGGTGCGCTCACGCGTCTCCCGCGCCCGCACTTCGCTGATCCGGTGGCTGGCGGAGGCCGAGGCCGGGGGCGCTCCGGCGCCGGCGTCCGCCGCCTGACCCACGGCACCGCTGCCGCCCGGTCGCCCTCCCCGGGCGGCGGCGGTGCCGGTGTCCCGGCGCGGCAGCGGTGCCGCCCGTGGACCGGCGGGGCGCGGCACCGGCCGTCAGCCGTCAGCGGCCTCCCGCGGTCCGCCGCGTCCGTCGCCCGTGTGGCGCCGGAACCAGTCGGCCGCGGCCCCGGCCACCTGCTCCAGCGCGCCCGGTTCGGGGAACAGGTGGGTCGCGCCGGGCACCACGTGCAGTTCGTGCGGCCCGGGCAGCCGCTCGGCGGCCCGGCGGTTGAGGCCGAGCACCGTCTCGTCGTGCCCGCCGACGATCAGCAGGACCGGCGCCAGGACCTGGGCGAGTGCGTCGCCGGCCAGGTCCGGGCGTCCGCCCCGGGACACCACCGCCGCGACCCGCCGGGGCCGCTCGGCGCACGCGATCAGGGCCGCGGCGGCGCCCGTGCTCGCCCCGAACAGGCCCACGGGCAGGTCGGCGGTGTCCGGACGCTCCGCCAGCCAGTCGACGGCGTCCGCCAGGCGCCCGGCCAGCAGGGCGATGTCGAAGCGGTGCTCGCCCGTCACCGCGTCCCGCTCCTCCTCGCGCTCGGTCAGCAGGTCCAGCAGCAGCGTGCCGAACCCGGCCCGCCGCAGCTCCGCGGCGACCGCGCGGTTGCGGGGACTGAACCGGGAGCTGCCGCTGCCGTGCGCGAAGAGCACCACGCCACGCGCCCCGGCGGGAACCGCCAGGTCGCCGGGGAGACGCGCCCGGCCGGAGGGCACTGCCACTGTCACCGTGTCGGAGATCATGCGTCCTCATCTCCCCGTCACTGAGGGGTCCGCCGACCGGGTACCCGCCCCCGGCGAGGCGGACCGCGGCGCCCTCTCCCGGCCGATCCGAACGGCGGCTGCCGGTCCCGGCCCCCCGCGCTCCCGAGCGGCGGCTGCCGGTCCCGCCACCCGCCTCCCCGGCGGACCCGACGGGAGCCCCCCGGCTGCCCCGGCAGCCCGACGGACGGCCCCGGGCCCCGCCCCTCCCGCACTCACCCGACGGCGCGGTCCGCCCCCTCCGGGCCGGCCGGGACCGGTCTCCCCGGCAGGAACGTCACCTGGGGCGCGCCGGTGCCGGGATGCACGGCGACCTCGCTCGCCACGCCGTACACCTCGGCCAGCAGACGCGGAGTGAGCACCTCGGCGGGCGGGCCGGAGGCGGCGACCTCGCCGTCGCGCAGGACGTAGAGGCGGTCGCAGTAGTACGCGGCCAGGTTCAGGTCGTGCAGGGCCACCAGGACCGTGGCGGGCAGGCGGCGCAGCGTCCCGAGGACCTCCAGCTGGTGCCGGATGTCGAGGTGGTTGGTCGGCTCGTCCAGGACCAGGAGGGAGGGAGCCTGGGCGAGGGCCCGGGCGATGAGCACGCGCTGCCGTTCCCCGCCCGAGAGCTGGTCGAAGGGGCGGTCGGCCAGACCCGTGGCGTCCACCGACGTGAGCGCCGACTCGATCAGCGCGGCGTCCTCGGGCGTGTCACCGGCGAGCAGCCGCTTGTGCGGAGTGCGGCCCATCGCCACGACCTCACGGACGGCGAGGTCGACGTCGGTGCCCGAATCCTGCACCACCGCCGCCACGGTGCGGGCCAGCTGCCGCACCGGCAGCGACCAGGCGTCGGCGCCGTCGACGCGCACGCGGCCCGAGGCGGGGCGCAGCACCCGGTAGACGGCGCGCAGCAGGCTGGACTTGCCGCTGCCGTTGGGGCCGACCAGCCCGATCACCTCACCGGGGCCGGCGGTCAGCGACACGTCGTGGACCAGGCGACGCGCTCCGGCGGTGAGCGTGACGCCGTCCACGGACAGCCCGGAGGCGCTCATGTCGTTCCTCGGCCGGTGTGCCGCCGGGCGTCCCGGCGCATCAGCCACAGGAAGAACGGCCCGCCGCACAGGGCCGTGAGCACGCCGACGGGGATCTCCAGCGGCGCGGCGACGGTACGTGCCGCGACGTCGGCCCAGATCAGGAAGACCGCCCCGCCCAGCGCGGCCGTCGGCAGGACGCGGCGGTGGTCGCCGCCGACGAGCAGCCGGACGATGTGCGGCAGCATCAGGCCCACGAAGCCGATCGGCCCGGCCGCCGCCACCAGCACACCGGTGACGAGGGAGAGCAGGACGAACATCCGGGCCCGGAAGCGGGCCACGTCCAGTCCCATCGTCGTGGCGGCCTCTTCACCGGCCAGCAGCAGGTTGAGACTGCGGGCCTGCACCAGCAGCACGCCGATGCCGAGCAGCACGGCCAGGCCCGGCAGCCACAGCGTGCTCCAGTCGACGCCGCCGAGACCCCCGAGGGTCCAGGCGAGGACCGCGCGGGCCTCGTTGCCCCGGTCGGTGGTGAGCAGCAGCAGGTTCAGGACCGCGGTGAGCATCGCCGCGATCGCCACCCCGGACAGCACCAGCCGCGTGGAGGTGATCCGGCCGCCGGTGCGGGCGGTTGCGTAGACGAGCAGCAGCGCGCCGAGGGCACCGGCGAAGGCGGCGGCCGACAGCGACACCGGACCCAGCAGGCTCACCCCGAAGACGATCACCGAGACCGCGCCGAGCGACGCCCCGGAGGAGACGCCCAGCAGATACGGCTCGGCGAGGGGGTTGCGGACCAGGGCCTGCAGTGCGGTGCCGACGACCGCGAGTCCGGCGCCGGTCACCGCGCCGAGCAGTACGCGCGGCGCCCGCACGTCCAGCACGATGGTCTCCCGCGCCCCCGACCAGTCCGGCTCCACCCAGCCGGCGCCCAGTGCGTGGGTCACGATGCCCCAGACCTGGCCGGGCGGCACGTGCACCGAGCCGATGGCCAGACCCGCCGTGGCCGAGAGCACCAGCAGGGCGGCGAGGACGGCCAGCGTGACGGTCAGCGGCACCCGGCCGGTCCGGCCGCCACCCGGTGTCCGTTCCCGGACGGCCGGTTCGGCGGGCACTTCCGTGGCCGTCACCGGAAGCTCTCGGGGTGCAGCCCGCGGGCCAGGTCCTCGACCGCGTACGCCGACCGGATGCCGACCAGGGTCGCGGTCAGCGGCAGCACGACGAACCGCTTGTTCCTGATCGCGGGCACGTCGGCCAGGGACCGCCGGGACAGCAGGAACTGCTTCTTCCGCTCGACGCTTCCGGCACCGGCGTAGTCGTAGACGGCGATGACCTCGGGCCTGCGCTCCACGACCTGCTCCCAGGAGGCGTCCCCGAAGACGTCGTCGAGGTCGGCGAAGACGTTCCTGCCGCCGGCCAGCCGGATCAGCTCGGTGCCCAGGCTCTTGCCGCCCGCGGTGAACGCGGCCTTGTCGCCGCTGTCGTACACGAAGACGGGCACCGCCGGCTCGTCCCGGACCGCCTCGGCGGCCCTGTCGACCCGGCTCCTGAGGTCGGACACCAGCTTCTCCGCCCGGTCGGGGACGCCGAAGATCTTTCCGATGGTGCGGATCTCGGCGTACGTGTCCTCCATCGTCACCCGCTCCTTCCCGCAGTACTCGCGGTTGAGGTGCGTGTGGATGCCCGCGTCGGCGAACGCCTCGCGGGAGCGGCCCTCGTTCTCGTCGAACGCGCTGGCGTAACCGCCGTAGACGAGGTCCGGCTCGGCCTCCAGGACCTTCTCGAAGGACGGCTCCCGCTTCGCCAGTTCGGGTACCGACTCGTGGTCCTTCTTCAGCTCGGGCAGTACGGCCGAGTCCGGGAAGGCGGTGCCCACCATGCGGTCCTTCAGGCCGAGCGCGAGCATCAGTTCCGCCGGATGCTGGTGGATGGTGACGACCCGCGAGGGGGGCTTGTCGTACGTCGTCCGCACACCGCAGTTGTCGACGGTGACGGGGAAGCCCTCGGCCGGCGCCGCGGCCTTCGGGTGCTCGGCGGCGCCGTCGCCGGACGAGCCGCAGCCGGCGGTCAGCAGGGCCGCCGTCAGGGCCAGGGCCGCGGCCGTGACACGCAGCGGGCGTCGCCTGCGGGCAGGGGAGAACAGCGGGGGACGGGACATGCCGTCGTACACGTGAAGCCTCCTGGGGAGTCCGCGCTCCTCGGAACGGGCCCGCGACAGGCCAGTGTCCTGACTCCCGGATCGACGTTCCCCCGCCTTCCCGCGCGGTGCGCAGTGGCATGTCGAGGGGGTGCACTCCCCGGTCACAGTGGCGGGACCGTGCCGGATTCGCACCGGCTTCCTGATCTCCCGTCGCGGCGATGACCTGGTGATACTACGTCACCTTCGGTGGCCCGTCCCCGCCCTTCACCGCTGCCGGCCGGCTCCGCCGCCCCCGAAGGCGTCCAGGATGCGCTCGGCCGCCAGGGTGGCCGTCAGTTCCCCGTCGCGGACCTGCCGCTCCAGGTCCGGGGCGAGGGAGCGCACCTCGGGGTCGGCGTGCAGCCGGCCCAGCAGTTCGTCGCGGACCATCGTCCAGGTCCAGTCGACCTGCTGGTCGCGGCGCCGGGCGGCGAGCCGGCCCGTGGAGTCCAGCAGCGTGCGGTGCTGCTCCAGGCGCTCCCAGACGGCATCCAGGCCGGCCGACTCCCGGGCGCTGCAACTGAGCACCGGGGGCGTCCAGAAGGCGTCCTTGCCGTGCATCAGCCGCAGGGCGCCCGCCAGTTCGCGGGCGGCGGCGCGGGCGTCGCGCTCGTGCGGGCCGTCCGCCTTGTTGACGGCGATCACGTCGGCCAGCTCCAGGACGCCCTTCTTGATGCCCTGCAACTGGTCGCCGGTACGGGCCAGGGTGAGCAGCAGGAAGGAGTCGACCATGTTGGCGACCGCCGTCTCGGACTGGCCGACCCCGACCGTCTCGACCAGGACCACGTCGTAGCCCGCGGCCTCCATCACCACGATCGACTCGCGCGTCGCCTTCGCCACACCGCCGAGCGTGCCGGCGGTGGGGGAGGGGCGGACGAAGGCCGCCGGGTCGACGGCGAGGCGCTCCATCCGGGTCTTGTCGCCGAGGATCGAGCCGCCGGTCCGGCTGGAGGAGGGGTCGACGGCGAGCACCGCGACGCGGTGCCCGAGCCCGGTCAGCATCGTGCCGAAGGCGTCGATGAACGTCGACTTGCCCACCCCAGGCACCCCGCTGACCCCGACCCGCCGCGCCCTGCCGCTGTAGGGCAGCAGCTCGGTCAGCAGCTCCTGGGCCAGCGCCCGGTGCTGGGGGCGGGTGGACTCCACGAGGGTGATCGCGCGGGCGATCACCGCCCGCTTGCCGTCGAGCACGCCCTTGACGTACGTGTCCAGATCGATCGCCATGCGGGTCACGGCCTCACAGATCGTCGTGACCGAGCCCGGCCGCCAGCCGGGTCAGCAGGTCGTGGGCCGCGTCCGGGATCACCGTGCCCGGCGGGAACACGGCCGCCGCGCCCATCTCCAGCAGCGTCGGCACGTCCTGCGGCGGGATCACCCCGCCGACCACGATCATGATGTCCTCGCGGCCCTCCTCGGCGAGCGCCTCGCGCAGCGCCGGTACGAGGGTGAGGTGCCCGGCGGCCAGCGAGGAGACCCCGACGATGTGCACGTCCGCCTCGACGGCCTGGCGGGCCACCTCGGCCGGGGTCTGGAACAGCGGGCCGACGTCGACGTCGAAGCCGAGGTCGGCGAAGGCCGTGGCGATCACCTTCTGGCCGCGGTCGTGGCCGTCCTGGCCCATCTTGGCGACCAGGATGCGCGGCCGGCGGCCCTCGGCCTCGGCGAAGGCGTCCACCAGGGCCCGGGTGCGGTCCACGGACGGCGACTCCCCGGCTTCGTTGCGGTACACACCGGAGATGGTACGGATCTGGCCCGCGTGCCGGCCGTACACCTTCTCCAGGGCGTCCGAGATCTCCCCGACCGTCGCCTTCGCCCGGGCCGCGTGCACCGCCAGCTCCAGCAGGTTGCCCTCGCCCCCGGCGGCGCGGGTCAGCGCGTCCAGCGCCTCCCGGCAGGCGGTCTCGTCCCGCTCCTCGCGCAGCCGCCGCAGCTTCTCGATCTGCTGGGCGCGCACCGAGGAGTTGTCGACCTTGAGCACGTCGATCTGCTCGTCGGTCTCGACCCGGTACTTGTTCACGCCGATCACCGGCTGCCGCCCGGAGTCGATGCGGGCCTGGGTGCGGGCCGCGGCCTCCTCGATGCGCAGCTTGGGGATGCCCGCGTCGATGGCCTTGGCCATGCCGCCCGCGGCCTCGACCTCCTCGATGTGCTGCCAGGCGCGGCGCGCGAGGTCGTGGGTGAGCTTCTCGACATAGGCGCTGCCGCCCCACGGGTCGATGACCCGGGTGGTGCCGGACTCCTGCTGGATGAGCAGCTGGGTGTTGCGGGCGATCCGCGCGGAGAAGTCGGTGGGCAGCGCGAGCGCCTCGTCGAGGGCGTTGGTGTGCAGCGACTGGGTGTGGCCCTGGGTGGCCGCCATCGCCTCCACGCACGTACGCGTGACGTTGTTGAACACGTCCTGCGCGGTCAGCGACCAGCCGGAGGTCTGC
This sequence comes from Streptomyces hamibioticus, assembly GCF_047946815.1. NCBI lineage: Bacteria > Bacillati > Actinomycetota > Actinomycetes > Kitasatosporales > Streptomycetaceae > Streptomyces > Streptomyces hamibioticus. The sequence continues at coordinate 813,207 of NZ_JBKKQY010000001.1, read as the reverse complement.
GAATGGGTGCGCAACGACAGCGACTTGGCGTTCTTCGGGTCGAACTGCCTGACCAGCTTCGCCCACAGCAGCCGGGCCGCACGCAGCTTGGCGATCTCCATGAAGAAGTTCATGCCGATCGCCCAGAAGAACGACAGCCGGGGCGCGAACGCGTCGACGTCCAGGCCCGCTTCCCGGCCCGCCCGGATGTACTCCACGCCGTCCGCGAGCGTGTACGCCAGCTCCAGGTCGGCCGTGGCCCCGGCCTCCTGGATGTGGTAGCCGGAGATGGAGATGGAGTTGTAGCGGGGCATCCGCTGCGAGGTGTAGGCGAAGATGTCGGAGATGATCCGCATCGACGGCTTCGGCGGGTAGATGTAGGTGTTGCGGACCATGAACTCCTTGAGGATGTCGTTCTGGATGGTCCCCGCCAGCTTCTCCGGCGGCACGCCCTGCTCCTCCGCCGCCACGATGTACAGCGCCAGCACCGGCAGCACCGCGCCGTTCATCGTCATCGACACGGTCATCCGGTCCAGCGGGATGCCGTCGAACAGCCGGCGCATGTCGTAGATGGAGTCGATGGCCACGCCCGCCATGCCGACGTCACCGGTCACCCGCGGGTGGTCGCTGTCGTAGCCGCGGTGCGTGGGCAGGTCGAAGGCGACCGACAGGCCCTTCTGACCGGCCGCCAGATTGCGCCGGTAGAAGGCGTTGGACTCCTCGGCCGTGGAGAAGCCCGCGTACTGGCGGATGGTCCACGGCTGGTTGACGTACATCGTCGGGTACGGGCCGCGCAGATACGGGGCGATGCCCGGGTACGTGCCCAGGAAGTCCAGGCCCTCCAGGTCCTGCCCGGTGTACAGCGGCTTGACGGTGATGCCCTCCGGGGTCTCCCAGAGCAGGTCCGCGCCGTCGGCGGCCCGCTTCACGGCCGTGCGCCACTCGTCGGGGCCGGCGTCGGCGGCCGGCGCTCCCAGCTCGATCCCGGTGAAGTCGGGGATGGACATCAGGACACTCCCATGCGATCGAGGGCGGCGGAGAGCACCGCGACGGCGTCGCAGCCCGCGAAGACGTACGCGTCGACCCCGGGGTACTGCCCCGGGCGACCCGCGAGGAACACGTGCTCGGCGCCCGCCGCCCGCAGCCGGCCGGCGACGGACTCGGCCTGCTCCTCGTACAGCGCGTCACTGGAGCACAGGCACGCCTCCCGCGCGCCGCTCTCCTCGAACGTGCCCTCGGTGACGGGCTCGATGCCGCCCGCCTGGAACAGGTTGGAGGCGAAGGTCAGGCGCGCGGTGTGCGCGGCGGCCGGGCCGAGCGCGGCCAGGTAGATCCGCGGCCGGGCACCGGTCGCGGCGAGGTGGGCGTCGGAGCGGGCCCGCAGCGTCTCGAAGGCGTCGTCGCGCCGCACCCGGGGCAGGCCCCCGGAGGGCGGCTCGGGCGCGGGCTCGCGGACCACCGGCTTCTCGGCCAGGAAGGGGAACTCGCTGACGCCGGTGATGGGCTCGCGCCGCTTGGCGAGCTTCGCGCTGCGCGCGGCCCAGGTCTCGGCGAGGCGCTCACGGACCATGCCGGAGCGCAGCGCCGCCGCCTGGCCGCCGGCGCGCTCGATCTCCTGGAAGAACTCCCACGCCGCGTGGGCGAGTTCGTCCGTCAGCCGCTCCACGTACCAGGAGCCGCCGGCCGGGTCGATCACCCGCGCCAGGTGCGACTCCTCGATGAGGATGGTGGAGGTGTTGCGGGCGATGCGGCGGGCGAACGCGTCCGGCAGGCCGAGCGCGTGGTCGAAGGGCAGCACGGTGACGGCCTCGGCCCCGCCGACCCCGGCGGCCAGTGTGGCGACCGTGGTGCGCAGCATGTTCACCCACGGGTCGCGGCGCGTCATCATCACCGGCGAGGTCACCGCGTGCTGGCGCTGGGCGCCCGCCCGCCGGGCCCCGCACACCTCGGCCACCCGGGCCCACAGCCGCCGCGCCGCCCGCAGCTTGGCCACGGTGAGGAACTGGTCGGCGGTGGCGGCGTACCGGAACTCCAGCTGGGCGCAGGCCTGTTCGACGTCCAGACCGGCGGCGGTCAGCTCCCGCAGGTACGCCACCCCCGTGGCCAGGGAGCAGCCCAGCTCCTGGGCGGCCGAGCCGCCGGCCTCGTGGTAGGGCAGCGCGTCGACGGTGAACGCGCGCAGCTCCGGGTGGCGTTCGGCGCAGAGCCGGGCCAGTCCGGCGACGGGCGCGACGTCGTACGGCGCTCCGGTGCGGGCCTCGTGGCCCAGCGGGTCGGCGCCCAGGCTGCCGCGTACCGCGTCGTCGGCGATGCCGCGCTCGGCGTACAGCCGCAGCAGTTCCCGGGCGGCCGGCTCGGTCTCCTCGCCCGCGTCCAGGACGACGGGCGCCAGGTCGAGGTAGACGCCGTCGAGTGCCCGGCCGAGCGCGGAGACCGGGATGCCGGCGGACTCGCCGACGGCCAGCCACAGGGAGGTGACGCCGTTCTCCAGGTCGGCCAGGACCGCGCCCGGGTCGGCCACCGTGTGCCGTTGGCGCACGTCCCAGCCGCCGGCCGCGTTGCCCTGCGGCCGCCCGCCGCGCAGATACGGCGCGAAGCCGGGCAGGCCGGGATCGGGGGCGGTGTCGCGCGCGGTGTACAGGGGGCGGGCGCGCAGCCCGTCCTCCAGCACGGTGGACAGGGCCTCCTCCGCCTCGGCGCCCGAGACCTCCTTGTCCGACTTGCGCAGCACACCTGCCACCAGGTGCTGCCACTGCTCATGGGTGGCGTCAGGGAACTCGGCCGCGAGGGAGAGGCCTTCGTCAGGCAGGACCGTCATGCCCGGATGCTAGGACAGATCGACGGACGAGCAGCAGAGGCTGCGGTTGTGACCTTGTTCTCTTTGCGCGTGTGGCCTGCGCCGCTTGCGCAGAAGCGCGGGGTGGCGCGGCCCGTTCACCTCCGCCCGACCTGGGCGGCCGGAGGCGGGTTGCCGTATCGGCAACATGTCTTCCGGCCCGGTGTCCGGGTGGTGCAGGCTTCCTCACGCGGTGCCGTGCGTTCGGGCGCCGCCGGAGCAGACCACCGCGCCCGCCACTGGGAGGCACACATGACCGACACGCCCGTACCGGGCCGCCCCGACGCGTTCTGGGAGGCCCGCTACCGTGACGCCGGACCGGTCTGGAGCGGCCGGCCCAACGAGCTGCTCGTCCGGGAGGTCGCCGGCCTGGCGCCGGGCACCGCCCTGGACCTGGGGTGCGGAGAGGGCGGCGACGCGGTCTGGCTGGCCGCGGCCGGCTGGCGGGTCACCGGCGTGGACATCTCGCCCACCGCGCTGGAGCGCGCGGCCCGGCACGCCGCCGAGGCCGGGGTCGGCGACCGCACCTCCTGGGAGCGTCACGAGCTGGGCAGGACGTTCCCGGAGGGCTCCTTCGGACTGGTGAGCGCGCACTATCTCCAGTCACCGGTCGAGCTCGACCGGCAGGGCATCCTGCGGCGTGCCGCGCAGGCGGTCGCGGACCGGGGCACCCTGCTGGTCGTCCTGCACGCGGGCTGGCCGTCCTGGCAGACGGAACCGCCCTTCGAGGCGGTGTTCCCCACCCTGGACGGGGTGCTGGCCGAACTCGCCCTGCCGGAGGACGAGTGGACCGTCGAGACCCGGGAGACGGTCCGCAGACGGAGCGTGTCCCCCGAGGGCCTCGACGGTTTCCGCGACGACCACGTGTGGAGGCTGCGGCGCGGTTGAGGAGTGGGCGGACTCAGATGCCGCAGGACGGCGCGGACCAGTAGCGGCTGCCGCGGTGGTCGAGGTGGGTGTGGTCGTTGTGGCCGGGGTAGCCCGGGCCGAGGATGCCGTTGAAGCCGTGGTGGCGGGCCTGCTTGGCCAGCGTGCACAGGGAGTGCGGGCCGGCTCCGAGGTCGGCCGCGTCTCCGTAGAGGTGGCGGCTGTTGCTCGCGCCGCCGACGGCGTCGTTGCAGGCGTGCGAGCGGAAGCCGCTGGTGACCCGGATCGGCTGGTCGCCGAGGGCGTGCCGCAGGGCCTCCAGCTTCCACATGGTGCGCAGGGCGTTGGCCCTGGCGGTCGCGGCACTGACGGCCCCGCCCGACCAGGTGGAGTTGCAGTTGTTCAGCTCGCTGTAGGAGAAGTGGATCGGCGTGCAGTCGTCGTCCTGGAGGGCGTAGAGCTTGCTGTAGGTCGCCGGGCCCGCGATGCCGTCCGCGGCCAGTCCGTACGCCGACTGGAACCGCTTCAGGGCCGCCGCGGTGGCCGGGCCGAAGGAGCCGTCGACGGCGAGGACGGAGCCGTAGCCGGGATAGCCGCTGAGCCGGATCTGCAGTTGGGTGACGTCGGCGCCCGAAGCGCCCTGGGAGAGGGTGCGGGTCCAGGTGTAGCAGCCGTCGGCGTGGGCGGTGCCCGCGGTGGCGAGGGTGCCGGCGCCGATGCCAGCCATGATCATGACAAGGCTGACGACGAATCTGATGACGCGTGTGTACATGTGTTCTCCATGCCGGGGAGTGGGGTGGGGCCGAGCGTGAAGGTCATGTGACGCGCGTCAACCATGAGGCATGTGAGCCTGGCGTGGCAAGACCGCGGGAGCGGCGGCGCCGCGAGCCGTCCGGTGCGCTGACGGGGAGTGAACTTCTGGTGTGCCGCGGTGTCTCACCGCCGTCGCGGACGTCCCGGACCTGACCGACCGACTGGCCGACGCCGCCGACGGGGGCGCGATCCCCGCACTCCCTCGCGATCGGAAGCCGGCACCGCGGCACGTCCTGTGAGTTGCCCCGCCGACGGCCCGGGAAACCCGTCGGACGCACATTCGAGCGAAGAAGTGCTCATGGGTGGCCCGGCGGGCGGCGCGGACTGGCGGGCGCGGCCCCGGGTACACGGCCGGTGCCCGGGCACGCCGGCACGGCGCCGCCGGACCGCGAGGCAGTGCCGGGCGAGCGAGGGAGCGGTCATGACCGGGAAGCACGGGCCGTCGGAGCACGAGCGGCGGACTGCGCGCCTGCGCCGCACCGCCGCCGAGGTGTTCGGCTGGGACACTCTCTCGTCCGAGCAGCTCCAGGCCATGCACGCCGTGCTGGACGGCCGGGACACCCTCGTGGTGATGCCGACCGGTTCCGGCAAGTCCGCGGTCTACCAGGTCCCCGGTGTCCTGCTGTCCGGCCCCGTCGTGATCGTCTCGCCGCTGATCGCCCTCCAGCGGGACCAGATCGCCGGCCTGCCCGACCGCGCCCCCGGCGCCGTGGCCGTCAACTCCGACCTCTCGGCCTCCGGCACCGAGGCCGCCTGGGAGGCGGTGCGCCGGGGCGACGTGCGGTTCTTGTACCTGGCGCCGGAGCAACTGGCCAAGGACGAGGCCGTGGCGCGGCTGGCGGACGCCGGCCCCGCCCTGTTCGTCGTGGACGAGGCCCAGTGCGTGTCCTCCTGGGGGCACGACTTCCGGCCCGACTACCTGCGCCTGGAACAGGCCGTACGACGGGTGGGCCGGCCTCCGCTGCTCGCCCTGACCGCCACCGCCGCCCCGCCCGTACGCGGGGAGATCGTCACCCGCCTCGGCATGCGCGATCCACGGCTGACGGTGGCCGGCTTCGACCGGCCCAACATCAGGCTGGAGGCCCGCCGGTTCCTCGCCGAGGACGAGCGGCGCCGCGCCGTCGTCGAACGGGCCGCCGCCGAGCCCAAGCCGGGCATCGTCTACGCCGCGACCCGCAGGGACACCGAGGAGTACGCCGCCGAACTGGCCTCCCTCGGACTGTCCGCCGAGGCGTACCACGCCGGACTGAAGGCCGCCGAACGCGCCCGCGTCCACGACGCGTTCCTCGCCGGGCGCGTCGACGTGGTGGTGGCGACCACGGCGTTCGGGATGGGCATCGACAAGGAGGACGTGCGGTTCGTGCTGCACGCCTCCCTGCCGGGCTCCCTCGACGCCTACTACCAGGAGACGGGCCGCTGCGGCAGGGACGGCCAGCCGGCCCTCGCCGTGCTCCACCACCGGTCCGAGGACACCGGCATGCGGAGCTACTTCGCCGGCCGCGCCCCCGGTCACGACACGCTGGCCGAGGTGGCGGAGGCCGTCCACGACCACCGGGACGACCCGGCCGGCCCGGACCGGCTGCGCCGGGAGACGGGGCTGTCCCGCAAGCGGGTCACGGCGGCGGTGAACCTGCTGGAGGAGGCGGGTGCCGTCGGCACGGGGGACGAGGGCGAGGTGCGCCCCGACCCCGGCACCGGGCCCCGCGCCGCCGCCGAGCGGGCCGAGGAGGCCGCCGAGGTGCACCGGCGGACCGACAGGTCCCGGGTCGACATGGCCCGCGCCTACGCGGAGACCACCGGCTGCCGGCGGCGCTTCCTGCTCGGCTACTTCGGCGAGGAGTACGAGGCGCCCTGCGGCAACTGCGACGTGTGCGAGGCGCGGGCGGCGGACGCAGGGGACGCGGCGGGCGGGCGGGGGGCGCCCGTCCATCCCGACGCCGCCGCCTACCCGGCCGGCGCCCGGGTGCGGCACGGCGAGTGGGGCGACGGCACGGTGCTGAGCGAGGACGGCGACCGCATCACCGTGCTGTTCGACCGGTCCGGCTACCGCACCCTGTCGCTTCCGGCGCTGGCCGGACGGGACGACCTGCTGACGGTACTGGCCGCTGCGGCCGGCGCGGCCGGGTCCGACGGCTGACCGGCCGCCACGGCGGACACCGGCGGAGCACCGCTCCTGCTCGGACGGCCGACGTTCGGCCGTCAACCATCGCCCCACGCAGCAACTGTCCGATTTGTTGAAAAAGTTATCTCCTGAGAAATTTGAGAAGAAAGGCATGCTTTGTGGCTAGATGGACACCTGTGAGTGTGAAGGCCGTCGGCTACCAGAGGGAGATGGTGAAATGCCTTCCACGGACAAGATGCTCAAGGAAGTCACCCGCAACGAGAACATCGACATCGAAGCGGAACTCGACCCCGTCGAGCCGGACGGAGTCTTCCGCGACAGCCGTGAGTGCGCCGCGCTCGCCCTGCAGGGCGGCGCCGGCAAGCTGCTGCTGTCCCCGCCGACCCCGCGCCCGAAGAAGGGCTGACGGACCGACGGGAGAAATGAGATGGAGCAGTCGAGCACGTCAACCCTTCTGCAGGGCACGGTGCTGGACCTCGCTTCCGACGTGGTCTCCGCTCTCCGGAGCGGAGACCACGTGCGAGCGGGGGGCCTGGCGCCGGGCGGACCCGACGACGACGTCACACGCGCCGCGGTGCGCGTGCTGGGCGCCGACACACTGCTGCCCACCGTGCTGCTGGGCGTCCCGCCCGACCCGGAACGGCTCGCCGTTTTCACGGAGGCCGTCGCCGCCCACCGGCCGCGCCCCGACGCCGCCCCCACCGTCGTATGGAGCCACTGGGCCATGACCCGGGTGCTGCGGCGCCTCGACGACCCCGGCACGCCCCCGCCCCTCGACGACCCGCCCGCCCGGCCCGACGCGACCTGGCTCGACGAGGCCGGCTGGCAGTACCTCACCCACCAGCTCGCGGTGCTCGCCCCGCTGGCGCTGCCCGGCGAGGACAGCGCGGTGCTGCGTACGGCACAAAGCCGCCCCGTGGACGTCGCCCGCGGCTTCGTCCGCGCCGTACGCCGGCGCGACTGGCGGCAGGCCGCCGGGGCCGGGCGCTGGCTCACCCTGCTGGACGGGGTGCCGGACACCCTCGGCCTGGAGACGGGACTGGAGTTCGTACGCCTGATGGGCGGTGACGATCCCCGTGTGGCCCTCCAGCTGGAGGCGGCGCGTCTGCTGTCGTGCCCGGTCGGAGCACTGCGGTGAGCCCGGCGGACCCGTACCGGGTGCGGCGGGTGCAGGAGGCCGCCGTGGCCTGGCTGTCCGCCCACCGGGACCGCTTCGCACTCCGGGACGACGCGCTGGCGGCCGAGGGCCAGGTGAACCGCACCTGGAAACCGCTGGGCGAACTGGTCCAGGTCTGCGCCACGCTCATGGCGTGCACGCCACCGTCGGACCCGGTCCACGCCCGCGCCCGCGACTTGGCCGACTTCGGCTGGGAACAGACCGGCAAGGGTGAGCTGTTCCTCGGCATGCAGGCGCTGGAGCCGTTCGCCACCTACCCGCTGGAGGTGTACGCCGCCTTCGTGCGGGCCGGGTACCGGCACAGCCGGTACGAGCAGTCGGCCGCCCTGGTGGCCCGGACCCGCGGCTGGCGGCTGACCGAGCAGTACCCCACCCGGCGCCTGGGCGTCATCGAGGCCGAGCGGCGCAGCGGCATCCCCCCGCACGGGCAGGTGCCGCAGGCGCTCGACCGCACCTGGCTGGGCGGTCTGCCGGAACCCTGGACCTTCGAACGGGCGTCCGGCTACGCGCTCACCCACGTCGTCTTCCACCTCACCGACTGGGGCCGCACCGTCCGGGGCGTGCCGCCCGGCCTCGCCGATTACCTGCTGCACTGGCTGCCGCCCTGGCTCGACACCTGCCTGGAGGCCCGGATGTGGGACCTGAGCTGCGAACTGCTGGCCGTGGCGGTCAGTCTGCCGCGGCTGCCGGAGGCGGACGTCCTGGACGACGCCTGGCGGCGGCTGGCCGCGGCGCAGCACACGTCGGGCGCCCTCCCGGAGGAGGGCGCCGTCCGGGACGCCGCGCAGGAGCCCGGATCGGGCGGAGCGGGCTCGGACCAGGAGCCGTACGCCTTCACCGACTGCTACCACTCCACGCTGATGGCGGCCTTCGCCGCGGCCCTGACGTCGGCTCGGCTCGCGCGGCCGGACCATGCCGGCGGCCCGGAGGCGGCCGGGTGGGAAAGGCGCGGACAGGGAGTACCGGGATGAACGACACCCGCATGATCCACCACGTCGGTGTCCGGGCGCTGGAGTGGTTGTGGGCCCACCGTGACGGTTTCGGCCTGGAACCGGACGTCGACCCCGAGATCGGCTTCCTGGAGCGTTTCAAGCCGATCGGCGAACTGGCCCTCGTCTGCAAGGTGCTGTTCCGGGAGGGCGTGGCCGGCTCGCGCCAGGCACAGCTCGCCCGGCAGCTGATCGACCACGTCTGGCGGGACGCCCTGGACGGGGGCCGCATGCTGGTGCGCGGCCAGCGGACCGAGCCGTTCTCCCCGATCCCGTTCGAGGTCTACCTGCCGTTCCGGGAACTGGGTTACAGCCAGCCGGACATCGAGCGGGCCACCGCGCTGAACCACCGGCTGGACAGCTGGGAGAGGTTCCCCTTGTCGCCGACCCGGCGCCTCGGCCTGTCCGCCTTCCAGCGCCGTTTCGGCCTGCCGGCCCGGCCGCCGGAGTCCGACGTGGCCGGAACCACATGGCTGGCCGGCACGCCCGAGCCGTGGACGGTCGAGGGACACACCGCCTACGACATCACCCACACCGTGTTCCACCTCACCGACTGGGGCGAGCGCCCGGAGGGACTGCCGCCGCACATCGCCGGCTACCTCGCCACCTGGCTGCCGGTCTGGCTGGACGACTGGCTCGACCTGCGACGCTGGGACCTGCTCGGCGAACTCCTCGTCGTCGACGCCTGCCTGCCCCGGCCCACTCTCGACGAGCGCGCGTGGGAGGGGTTCGCCGCCGCCCAGCAGCCCGACGGGGCGATGCCCGCCGTACGGGAGATGCCCGAGGGCGACGCGGACACGGTGTTCGACATCGTCTACCACTCGACGCTGGTCGCCGCGTTCGCCTCCGTACTGGCCACCTCTCGCGCCCTCACCGAGCTGGCGCACTCGGCCTCATGAGGGCCCGCGGCACGGCCTGGCCGGGGCCGCCCGCCGAGGACGCGGCCACCGCGGCGGCCCCGGCGGGCGGTGCGGCCGACGCCGGACGGGACGATCCGGCGTGGCGGGCACGGCTGGCCGCCGCCGTGGCGGCCGTCGACGCGCCCGACGCCGTGTTCGCCGTCTCCCGGTACGGCCGCCGGACCGTGCACGCGGGCGGTACCGCTCCCGAGCCCGCCGTGCCCCGCGAGGACCTGCGGTACGAGATGGGGTCCGCCACCAAGACCTTCACCGGGCTGCTGCTGGCCCGACTGATCGACAAGGGCGTGCTCACCGGCGGCGAGCCGGCCGTCACCTGCCTCGACCCGGGCCGGTCCGCCGGACCCCACCCGGTGACCCTCGCCCACCTGATCACCCACACCTCCGGACTGCCCGTCCTGCCCCGGGGCTTCCGGCGGCGGGCACTGCCCGCCTGGAGCACCAACCCCTACGGGCGCTACCCGGACGACCGGGTCCTGGCCGCCTTCCTGCGCCACCGCACCCGCCACCGGCCCGGCACCCGGTGGCGCTACTCGAACTTCGGTGTCGCCGTGCTCGGCCACGCCGTCGCCGCGGCGACCGGCACCGCCTGGACGGACCTGCTCACCGAACACGTCCTCGCACCGCTCGGCATGAGCGGAACGGCCCTGCGCGCCGAGGACCCCGGGACCGACGCGGCCGGGCACGGAAAAGACGGCCGCACCCAGGTCCCCGCCTTCGACGCCGGGGGGTTCCAGGCGGCCGGCGCGGTCCGGTCCACCCCGTACGACCTGCTCGGCTTCCTGGAAGCCCACCTCGACCCCGGCGGCTCGCCCCTCGCCGCCGCGCTGCGGTCGGTGCGCACGCCCGTGCTGCGGCGCGGGCTCGGGCACCGGCACGTGCACACCATCGCGTGGTTCCGGCACCCCACCGACGGCGGGCCGATGTACTTCCACAGCGGCGCGACCCTCGGCCAGCAGGCCTTCCTCGGGTTCCGGCCCGACACCGGCACGGCCCTGGCCGCTGTCTGCACCCGCCGCTTCCGCGCCCACGACCCGTTCGTGGCCACCGCCTACGCACTCCTCGCGGAGGACAGCGGCCCGTCGTAGCCGGCGCCACCCGAGTGTGGCGCCGGCCGGTCGGTCATCCGTCCGTCACAGCCGCTGCCACAGGGCCGGGGCGGCCTCCGGCGACCAGGACTCCTGCGCCTGGTGGTCCTGCAGGCACTGGTACCGGACCCCGGCGTGCGTCACCGTGGCCCCGCCCTGGTAGACACGGCCGGCCGACCACGCGGCCGCCGTGGCGTTGTCCTGCGGGGCGGGCAGGGTGGTCTCGGCCGATGCCGTCTTCAACGTGAGCCCGAAGTCCTTCAGCACCGGGTTGACGGGCTGGAAGAACGTGATCCCGCCGCTGGTGCAGTCACCGGAACCGCCGGACGTGACGCCCTGCGCCTGGGCGCCGGCGACGAAGGGACCGCCGGAGTCGCCGGGCTCGGCGCACACGGTCGTCCGGGTCAGTCCGTCGACGGTGCCCTCGGCGTAGCTGACGCTCGTGTCGTGCTGCTCGATGGTGCCGCAGTGCCATCCGGTGGTGGAGCCGGACCGGCACACCGACGCCCCGACGAGCGCCTGCACCGACCCGGCGACCTTTACCTTCTCGTCGCCCTGCGCCTGGACGTCGGGGGTGGCGGTCCACTCGGCGTTGACGCCCACCCACGACATGTCCTTGCCGGGGAACGTCGAGGCCTCGAAGGTGCCCTGGGCGGCATGGTTGGAGCCCGTGGTGGTGGCGCCCGGCTTGCCGCAGTGCCCGGCCGAGACAAAGCCCTGCTGTTCACCCTTGGTGACCGAGAAGCCGATGGAGCAGCGTGCCTCCCCGTCGATGTAGTAGGCGTCGCCGCCGACGAGGTCGGTCGCCAGGACCCGCGGCCGCTGGGCGGAGACGTGCACGCCCACGTCCTGTCCCTCGACGCCCGCGGCCTCGACGAAAGCCGCCGCGGCCGACTGGCTGGTGGCCTGGACCACGACCCGGTTGGCCGGTACGTCGACGTACCAGACCGGCGTCTCGGGGGTCCGCACGCGCCGGGCCGCGTCGTCCAGCTTCCGCTTCACGGCTTGCAGATCGTTCAGCGTCCGGTCCACGACGGTCGCCGTGGCGCCCTGGGCGCGGATCGCGGGCACGTCCGCGGCGTCGATGGTGGCGACGGTGAGCCGGGTGGAGGTCGTGCCGCTGACCCAGGCACCGGCGAAGTTCGCGCCCAGGGTGTTGCGCAGGCGGCCCGCGCGGGTGCCGGCCTCCGCCTCGTTGACCAGCCGGGCCGCCGCCTGTTCCGGCGTCAGCTTCAGGTCGCGGGCCAGGGCGCGCAGCAGGCCGGCCGACGGTCTGTCGGCGCCGAGCGTCTGCGCGGCGGTGGGCAGCGGACCCGGCGCGGGCGGCGGCTCGGCGGACGCGGCCGAGGGCAGTGCGGTCAGGACGAGGGCGCCGAGCGCGGTCAGGGCGATGCGGCGCCCGCTCGCGGCGTGTCTGCCGACCATGCGATGTGCCTCCTTCGGAAAAGGTGGGACTGCGGCGGAGTTCCTAGACCTTGCCGCGACGGCCCGCGGCGATACCGGAAACGGGACGTGTCAGCGCTATGGGGGACGTCCGGTGGTGGCAAGTGCAGTACCGGGCGGCGCCGGCCGCCGTGCCTCACGCCGGCTTCAGCCCCGGCGACCCCGCCTCGGTGACGAACGACCCGGCCGTGGTCAGTGCCGCGCCGGGCGTGGTCACGGCGGACACGGTCTTGAAGTCCAGCTGGGCCTCCTGGTGGCCGATCTCGACCCGGGCGAAGCCGCGCTTGGCGTTGTAGAACTTCATGTGGGGGTTGGCCCGCATGAAGGTGTCCCAGTTGTCGGGCCGCTCCACGCCGTCCTTGCCGCTGGCGACGGAGGTGCAGGTCAGCTCCGTGCCGACGGTCTTCGACTGCGGGTCGTCGAAGTTCTCCTTGATGTCGAAGGCGTAGGCGACGTGCACGTCGCCGGTGAGGACGAGCCAGTTGTCGATGCCGGCCGCCTGCGCCCCGGCCACGACCCGGCCGCGGGAGGCGCGGTAGCCGTCCCAGGCGTCCATGGACATCGAGGCGTTGGCGTCCGTGGAGAACTTGCGCTGGGAGAAACACACCTGCTGGGGCATCACGTTCCACAGCGCGCCGGAGGTCCGCCAGCCGTCCAGCAGCCAGCGCTCCTGCGCGTCCCCGGTGAGGGTGCGGGCCGGGTCGTCCGACTCGGGTCCCGGAGGGTGCGGCCGGTCGCCGTAGGCCTGGTCGGAGCGGTACTGGCGGGTGTCGAGGATGTCGAACTGCGCGAGGCTGCCCCAGTGCAGCCGGCGGTACAGCAGGGCGTCCGGTCCCTGCGGGAGCTGGGCGGAGCGCAGCGGCTGGTTCTCCCAGTACGCGCGGTAGGCGGCGGCCCGCCGCACCAGGAACTGCTCCGGCGGCACGCCGTTCTCCGGGATGGAGGCGGCGTAGTTGTTCTCCGTCTCGTGGTCGTCCCAGGTGACCACGAACGGGTGCGCGGCATGGGCCGCCTGGAGATCCTCGTCGCTCTTGTACAGGGCGTACCGCAGCCGGTAGTCCGCCAGGGTCATGGTCTCGCGGTTGAACACGTCGGGCAGTGTGACGTCGGTGTACCGGCGCTCGCCGCCCGCCGAGTTCACCGCGTACTCGTACAGGTAGTCGCCGAGGTGGAACACCACGTCGACGTCCTCCTCGGCGAGGTGCCGGTGCACGGTGTAGTAGCCGTCCTGGTAGGCCTGGCAGGCGACCGCGGCCAGGGTGAGGGAGGAGACCCAGGAGCCCGCGGCGGGGGCCGTACGGGTGCGGCCGGTCGGGCTGATCCAGGCCCCGGCCCGGAACCGGTAGTGGTACTCGCTGCCCGGCGTCAGGCCTTTGACGTCGACGTGCAGGGTGTGGTTGTACTCCGGGTGGGCCACGGCGGAGCCCCGCCGGACGACGGCCGCGAAGTACGGGTCCATCGCGACCTCCCACTGGACCGTCACCCGCTGCTCGCCCAGCCCGCCGTCCGTCGCGAAGGGTTCGGGAGCCAGCCGCGTCCACAACAGCACCGAGTCCGGCAGCGGGTCCCCGGAGGCGACGCCCAGCGTGAACGGGTCGCCGGGGATCCGCGCGGCGTCCAGTTCGGTCGCGGCGGCGGCGCCCCGGGCCGGCAGGTTGGTGGTGAAGGCGAGGGCGGCGGCGGCCGCGGTGACGGTGAGGAAGCGCCGCCGTCGCAGGTGCCGGGCGGCGTCGGTCAGCACGGCGTCGTGCGGGGAGTGGGCGTGTTCTGCCAGTGCGCTGGGACGACGCGTGGGCGCCATTCGGTGTCCTCTCGTGCGGGGCGGGAGGCGGCGCGGGCGCGTCCAGGGGCGAAACGGCACGGTGAGCCGTCGCGCGGTGACGGCGACCCGCGCACGCGGACCATGCATGCTAAGCAGACAAAATGCCGCAAATTGGAAGGACTTGCGGAGTGATCACACAGGAGGCGGAACGCTGCATCAACGGCCGACCGGTCCCGGGCCGGGAAACCATCGGCCGGTGACGCGTAGGCTCGGCGACCGGGCGGAGGGTGCGCGGCGCGATGAGCGGGACCGGCACGCCCGTTGCGGCTCGTCGTCCCCCGGCGCCGCCCGCACGTACCTCTCGCCGGCCAGGACGACCACCGACCCGACTCTTGCCGGAGGCACCGCGTGACGACCACCACCCCGCCGGTCACCCTCGACGACGTCCGGGAAGCCGCCGCCCGGCTGAACGGCGTCGCGCACCGCACACCGGTACTGCGCTCCCGCACCCTCGACGCGCTGGCCGGCGCCGAGGTCCACCTCAAGTGCGAGAACTTCCAGCGGGTGGGCGCCTTCAAGTTCCGCGGCGCCTACCACGCGGCCTCCCGGCTCACACCCGGGCAACTGGCCCGGGGCATCGCCGCCTACTCCTCCGGCAACCATGCCCAGGCGGTCGCCCTGGCCGCCCGCGAACTCGGCACCACCGCCGTGATCGTCATGCCCGAGGACGCCCCGCCGGCCAAGCGGGCCGCGACCGCCGGCTACGGCGCCGAGATCGTCACCTACGACCGCTACACCGGTGACCGCGTCGCCCTCGCCGAGGCCCTGGCCGCCGAGCGGGGCCTGACGATCGTCCCGCCCTACGAGCATCCGCACGTCATCGCCGGGCAGGGCACCGCCGCGCTGGAGCTCCTCGAACAGGCGGGGAAGCCGGACCTGCTGCTCGCGCCGGTCGGCGGCGGCGGACTGATCGCGGGGAGCGCCACGGCCGCCAAGGGCCTGCATCCGGACACCCGGGTGATCGGCGTCGAGCCGGAGGCCGGGGACGACACCAAGCGCTCGCTGGAGGCGGGGCACCGCGTCAGCGTCCCGGTCCCGCACACCATCGCCGACGGGCAGGCCCTGCCCACGCCGGGGGAGCTGACCTTCTCCCTCAACCGGCGGCTGCTGGACGGGATCGTGCTGGTGTCCGACGAGGAGATCAGGGATGCGATGCGGTTCGCGTTCGAACGACTGAAGATCGTCGTGGAACCGAGCGGCGCCACCGTGCTCGCCGCCATGCTCACCGGCCGCGCCGGCCCGCTCCCGCGCCGGGTCGGCGTGATCGTCTCCGGCGGCAACATCGACGCCGAGCGCTTCGCCCGGCTCTGCGGCACCGGAGGCTGAGGGGGCGGTCCCGGCCGGTCACCCGAATGGCGTCGTCCGGTCGACGGGCGGACGATGGAGTGGTGGGGCCAGGTCCCGCCGGTGGTTCTCGTGGGGACGGTGCGCGGCTCGTGGGGCCGGTGCGCGGCTCGTGGAACGGTGCGCGGACGGAGCCCGGCCCCGGCCGCACGACCGGTGCGGCCGGAAAGGAGGAGCGTCATGTTCGAGGCCAAGACGCTCGACAAGCCGGACGAGCGGCGCGATTTCCCACGCGGTCACCTGGAGGCCGTCCATCTCACGGGGCTCGACTTCGCCGTGGCCACCTTCGAACCGGGCTGGCGCTGGTCGGAGTCCGTGGGACCCATCGCGGGCACCGACAGCTGCGAGATCCACCACAACGGCTATGTCGTCCAGGGACGCCTGGGCATCCGTATGGACGACGGCGGAGAGCACGAGGTGGGCCCGGGAGACGTCTTCGTCTGCACGCCCGGTCACGACGCCTGGGTGGTGGGCGACGAACAGGTCGTCGTCTACGACTTCGCGGGCGCCATGGCGCAGGACTACGCCAGGGCGGACTAGGGCCTGTTGCGAAAGTCCCGTCGTCCGCCCGAAGGGCGGGCCCGGCGGCGTTCGGTGCGTGCTCTCGGCGTGCCGGGTGCAGGCCCTCGTACTGGACGTACTTGGTCCTGTGCCCGGTGCGGCGAGAGTACGTGCCGGGCGTCGCCGGGCAGGCGGGACTTTCGCAACAGGACCTAGCACGTCCGGCCGGCGTGGCACCGAGGAGCGCACCGATGACGAATCCGACGGGCACGGTCGAGGCCGACCGTGCCCTCAAGGCACGACACCGGGCGATGTGGCGAACCCGGCCGCTGTGGCCGGGGCCGACGTGGTGGCCTGCGACCTGACGCCCGAACTGCTGGAGACCGGACGGCGGCCGGCCCGGGACCGCGGGGCGCGGCCGCGGCGGCAGGAGGCGGACGCCGAGGCGATGCCCTTCGACGACGCCGCCTTCGACATCGTCCTGCCCCGCGTCGGGTCGTGTTCGCCCCGCGCCACCGGAAGGCGGCGCACGAACTGCTGCGGGTCTGCCGGGCGCACGGCCACCCCTGCTGTGGGGCCGCGGACCATGTCCGGGACCTGCTCGGGGACCTGGTCACCGACGTGACCGCGTCGCGGCCGTGGACCGCGAGCCGGCCGGCCTCGCCCGCCGGCACGACCGGGGGCCGGGGGAGGGCCTGGTCGTGGAGTGGGAGTACCTGCTGTTCACCGCGCGCAGGACGAACTGACCGCGCGCAGAACGAACTGACCGGCCGCGTCCGCGCGGCGCTGTCCCGTACGGCCGCCGGGTCACCCGGGCGGCGGGGTCCGGCCGTCCACCAGCACCACCTCCAGGGTGCGCGGGCCGTGCACCCCCTCCACCCGGTCGAGTTCGATGTCGCTGGTCGCCGACGGGCCGGAGATCCAGGTCAGCGGACGCGCCGGGTCGAGGCGTGCGAGGGCCAGGGGGACGGAGGAGACCACCTGCTCCGGGACCCGGACGACACAGACGTGGTGGTCCGGGACGAGCGTGATGCGGCGGCGGCCCTGGTCCGGGCCGCCGTCCAGGACGATCGTGCCCGTCTCGGCGATCGCGACCGCGCACCCGGTCACCACGCTGTCGACCCGGTCGAGGTCGTGCGGGGTGTCGTCCGCCCGGTCCGGCAGCCGCTCCACATCGGCCGCCGCGAGCCACTCCGGATCGAGGCCCGGGGGTACGACCACCGTCTCGGCGCCGCGCCCGGCGAGCAGGCCGGCGAGCACCGACGGCAGCGCGTGGGCCGTGCAGCGGTGCACGACCGCCCGGTAGTCCGCCAGGTTCCCGGCGAGCAGGTCCACCGTCTCCTCGGCGCCGCGCCCGCCGTGTTCCCGCAGGTAGCCGCGCGGGACCGCCCGCTCGTACGGCTGCTCGTCGCGCGGCACGTCCGCCAGCGCGCGCCGCACCCGGCCCAGGATCCGTTCCCTGCTGCTCACTCGGCCCCGTCCTTTCCTCCGCGCGTACGCTGCCACCAGTCCCGGAACGGCTCCGCGGGCACCTCGGGCAGCTCCCGGCTGCCGCTCCACGCCCGGCCCGGACCGGGCAGCGACCGCGGATGGAAGCGGCGGGTGCGCGACGCCAGCCGCTGGCCCGACCGCAGCGCCCCCGGATGCCGGAACGCCCACTGCGCCGCCCGCATCGCCGCCCGCTCGGCGGCGTGCCCCTTGGCGGGCTTCAGCACGACCTTGTTGCCGTGCCGGGTCGCCGGGCCGCCCTGGACCACCCGTTCCCGCAGGTGCACCAGCACCTCGGGGATGTCGATGGCGACCGGGCACACCTCGTAGCAGGCGCCGCAGAGACTGGAGGCGTAGGGCAGGGAGGCGTCGATCTCGCTGCCGGTCCCGCGCAGTTGGGGGCTGAGGATCGCGCCGATCGGGCCCGGATACACCGACCCGTACGCGTGCCCGCCGGCGCGCTCGTAGACCGGGCAGACGTTCAGGCACGCCGAGCAGCGGATGCAGCGCAGCGCCTGGCGGCCCACCTGGTCGGCGAGGGCGTCGGTGCGGCCGTTGTCCAGCAGGACCAGGTGGAAGACGCGGGGGCCGTCCTCGTCCGTGGTGCCGGTCCACATCGACGTGTACGGGTTCATGCGCTCGGCCGTGGAGGAGCGGGGGAGCGTCTGGAGGAACACCTCCAGGTCCCGCCAGGCCGGCACGACCTTCTCGATGCCGACGACCGAGATCAGCGTCTCGGGCAGCGTCAGGCACATCCGGCCGTTGCCCTCGGACTCCACGACCACCAGCGTGCCGGTCTCCGCGACCACGAAGTTGGCGCCGGAGACGCCGACCTTGGCGCGCAGGAACTTCTCCCGCAGATGCAGCCGCGCCGCCTCCGCCAGCTCGGCGGGCGTGTCCGTCAGGCCGTCCGGCGCCGGACGGCCCCACTCGCCCATCTCCGTGCGGAAGACGTCCCGGATCTCGCCGCGGTTGCGGTGGATCGCCGGGACCAGGATGTGCGAGGGCCGGTCCCTGCCCAACTGCACGATCAGCTCGGCCAGATCGGTCTCGTAGGCCCGGATGCCCGCCGCCTCCAGGGCCTCGTTCAGACCGGTCTCCTGCGTCGCCATCGACTTGACCTTGACGACCTCCGACTCGCCGGTCTCCCTGACCAGCTCCGTGACGATCCGGTTCGCCTCCTGCGCGTCGGCGGCCCAGTGGACGACGCCGCCCGCCGCCGTCACCGACTCCTCCACCTGCTCCAGGTAGCGGTCGAGGTGCCGCAGTGTGTGGTCCTTGATCCGCTTGCCCGCCTCGCGCAGTTCCGCCCAGTCGGACACCTCCGCCACCGCCTTAGCCCGCTTGGCGCGGATGGTGTGCGTGGCGTGCCGCAGATTGCCGCGCAGGGTCCGGTCGTGCACGGCCTCCCGCGCGGCCCGCGGAAAGGCCGGCATCCCTACGAACGTCCCGCTCATGCCGCCGGTTCCTCCTCCGTGCCCGCCAGGATCTCCGCGATGTGCACCGGCCGCATGCCGGTCCGCAGCCGGGCCATGGTGCCGCCGATGTGCATCAGGCACGAGTTGTCGGCCGCGCACAGCACCTCGGCCCCCGTCGACTCCGCGTTGCGCACCTTGTCCGCGCCCATCGCCGACGACACGTCGGGGTTCTTCACCGCGAACGTGCCGCCGAAGCCGCAGCACTCCTCCGCACCCGGCAGCTCGACCAGCTCCAGCCCCCGCACCGCCCGCAGCAGCCGCAGCGGCCGGTCGCCCAGGCCCAGGCCGCGCAGCCCGTGGCAGGTCGGGTGGTACGTCACGGTGTGCGGGTAGTACGCGCCGACGTCCGTCACCCCCAGCACGTCCACCAGGAACTCCGTCAGCTCGTACGTCTTGGGCACCACCGGTGCCAGCGTGGCCGCCAGGGCCCCGCCCCGGCCCTCCGCCCGCGCCCGCTCGCCCAGCCGCGGATACAGCTCCCGCACCATCGCCCCGCACGACCCCGACGGCGTCACGATCGCGTCGTAGTCCCGGAAGACCTCGGAGAAGTGGCGGGCCAGCGGCTCCGCCTGGTGCCGGTACCCGGTGTTGTAGTGCGCCTGCCCGCAGCAGGTCTGGGCGACGGGGAAGTCGACGTCGACGCCCAGCCGGGTCAGCAGCCGGACCACGGCACGGCCGGTGTCCGGATAGAGCGTGTCGTTGACGCAGGTCAGGAACAGGGCGACACGCATCGCGGCTCCTCGGGGTCGATCATCGGACGAGTGCAGGGTAGTGGCGCGGGCGGGGCCGGTGGAGGAGCCCCGTTCACCGGGCGGCGAGTCGGGCCTCGGCCGCCCGCCAGCGCTCCGTGCCGCCGCTCGGCTCGTACCGGGTCAGCGGCTGCGTAGCGGCGAGCAGGGCCCGCATGCCCGCGAGATCCCCGACCAGCCCCTGTGCCCGGGCCTGCACGAGGACGTTGCCCAGCGCCGCGGCCTCCGTGGGGCCCGCCACCACCGGCAGCCCGCAGGCGTCCGCGGTCAGCCGGCACAGCAGCTCGTTGCGCGTCCCGCCGCCGACGATGTGCACGACGTCCACCGGATGCCCGGCGAGCCGCTGCGCGTCCTCGACCGCCCTGCGGTGGGCCAGCGCCAGCGAGTCGAGGATGCAGCGGGTGACCTCGGCGGGCGTGGCCGGCACCGGCTGCCCGGAGGCGCGGCACGCCTCGGCGATCCGCTGCGGCATCCGGCCCGGTGCCAGGAACGCCGTGTCACCGGCGTCCACCACCGACCGCAGCGCCGGCACCTCGGCGGCCTCCCGCAGCAGCCCGCCCAGCTCCGGCTGCCCCCAGGCCCGCAGGCACTCCTGGAGCAGCCAGAGCCCCATGATGTTGCGCAGATAGCGGACCGTGCCGTCCAGCCCCAGCTCGTTGGTGAAGTTGGCGGTGCGGCTCTCCTCCGTGAGCACCGGCGCGGTCAGCTCCAGACCGGCCAGCGACCAGGTGCCGGTGCAGATGTACGCGAACCGCTCACCGGTGGCCGGGACGGCGGCCACCGCGGAGGCGGTGTCGTGCGAGCCAACCGTTGTCACCGGCACCGGCCCCTCCAGCCCCGTCTCCGCCAGTACGTCCGGACGCAGCACCCCCGCCGGGTCGCCGGGCCGCCGCAGCGGCGGGAACAGACCGAGGTCGATGCCGAGCCGCTCGGCGACGCCGTACGCCCAGTCCCGGGTGCGCGGGTCGACCAGCTGGGTGGTGGAGGCGTTGGTCAGCTCCGTGCCCTGCTCACCCGTCAGCCAGTACGTCAGCAGGTCCGGTATCAGCAACAGCCGCCGGGCCTGGGCCAGTTGCGCCGACTCACGGGCGGCGGTCAGCTGGTAGAGGGTGTTGAACGGCGCGTACTGCAACCCGGTCGCCGCGTACAGCTCCGCGGCCGGTACCGTCGCCCACACCTTCTCCGCGACGCCCTCGGTGCGGTCGTCGCGGTAGTGCACCGGGTTGCCGAGCAGTGCCCCGTCGGCGTCCAGCAGCCCGTGGTCCACGGCCCAGCTGTCGATGCCGACGGAGGCCACCGGACCCGCCGCCCGCAGCCCGTCCAGCACCCCCGCGTACAGCGCCAGCACGTCCCAGCGCAGCCCCTCGGGCACCCGCACCGGCCGGTTGGCGAACCGGTGTGCCTCGGTCAGCTCCAGCGTGCCGGGGCCGACGCGGCCGACCATGACCCGCCCGCTGGAGGCGCCCAGGTCGGCCGCGGCGTACGCCTTCACCGGCCGGCTCACCGCAGGAAGGCGGCGGCGACGCCGGCGTCGACCGGGACGTGCAGGCCGGTGGTGTGCGTCAGGTCGCCGCCGGTCAGCGCGAACACGGCGTTCGCGACGTGCTCGGGCAGCACCTCCCGCTTGAGCAGCGTCCGCTGCGCGTAGAACTCGCCGAGCTTCTCCTCCGGCACCCCGTAGACGGCCGCGCGCTGCGCGCCCCAGCCGCCCGCGAAGATGCCCGAACCGCGCACGACGCCGTCCGGGTTGATGCCGTTGACCCGGATGCCGTGCTCGCCCAGCTCGGCGGCGAGCAGCCGCACCTGGTGCGCCTGGTCGGCCTTGGTCGCCGAGTAGGCGATGTTGTTCGGCCCGGCGAAGACGGCGTTCTTGGAAGCGATGTACACCAGGTCGCCGCCCAGCTCCTGAGCGATCATCACCCGGGCCGCCTCGCGCGAGACGAGGAAGGAGCCGCGGGCCATGATGTCGTGCTGGAGGTCCCAGTCCTCCGCGGAGGTCTCCAGCAGCGGCTTGGAGACGGAGATGCCGGCGTTGTTGACCACCAGGTCCACGCCGCCGAAGGCGAGCACGGCCGTCCGGAACGCCTCGGCGATCTGCTCCTCGCTCGTCACGTCCACCGTCACGGCGACGGCCCGGTCCGGCCCGCCCAGCTCCTCGGCGACCGCCGCGGCGTTCTCCCCGTCGAGGTCGGCGACCACGACACAGGCCCCCTCGGCGGCCAGCCGGTGCGCGATGGCCCTGCCGATCCCGCTGCCGGCACCGGTGACCAGGGCGATGCGCGTCGCCAGCGCCTTGGGCTTCGGCATCCGCCGGAGTTTGGCCTCCTCCAGCGCCCAGTACTCGATGCGGAACTTCTCCGACTCCTCGATCGGCGCGTACGCCGACACCGCCTCGGCGCCCCGCATCACGTTGATGGCGTTGACGTAGAACTCGCCCGCCACCCGGGCCGTCTGCTTGTCCCTGCCGAAGCTGAACATGCCCACGCCCGGGACCAGCACGATCGCCGGATCGGCACCGCGCATCGCGGGGGAATCGGGCTCGGCGTGCCGTTCGTAGTACGCGGCGTACTCCTCGCGGTAGGCGGCGTGCAGCTCCTTCAGCCGGGTGATCGCGTCCTGGAGCGGTGCCGTCGGCGGCAGGTCGAGCACCAGCGGCCGCACCTTGGTGCGCAGGAAGTGGTCCGGGCAGGACGTGCCGAGCGCGGCGAGCCGCGGATGCGCGGCGCGGGAGACGAAGTCCAGGACCACCCCGGAGTCGGTGAAGTGGCCGACCTGCGGCCGGTCCCGGGAGGCGAGGGCCCGCACGTACGGGGCGAGCGCGGCGGCCCGCTCGCGCCGCTCGGCCTCCGGCAGCGGCCCGTACCCCTCCAGCACGGGCCCGAACGGCTCCGGCCTCCCGCGTTCGGCGAGGAACGCCTCGGCGGTGCGGATGATGTGCAGCGAGTTGCGCTCGCACTCCTCGGAGGTGTCGCCCCAGGCGGTGATGCCGTGCCCGCCCAGGACGCAGCCGGCGGCCTGCGGATTGGCCTCCTTCACGGCCGCGATGTCCAGACCGAGCTGGAAGCCGGGCCGCCGCCACGGCACCCACACCACCGAGTCGCCGAAGCACTCGGCGGTCAGCTTCTCGCCGTCGGCCGCGCAGGCCAGCGCGATGCCCGAGTCCGGGTGGAGGTGGTCGACGTGCGCGGCCTCGACCAGGCCGTGCATCGCCGTGTCGATGGAGGGCGCCGCGCCGCCCTTTCCGTGCAGGCAGTAGTCGAACGCGGCGACCATCTCGTCCTCGCGCTCGACGCCCGGATAGACGCCCTTGAGCACCCGCAGCCGGTCCAGCCGCAGCACGGCCAGCCCGTCCTCGGTCAGCGTCCCCAGGTCCCCGCCGGACCCCTTGACCCACATCAGCTCGACATCGCCCCCCGTGACGGGATCGGCGGCGGTGCCCTTGGCGGAGGCGTTGCCCCCGGCGTAGTTGGTGTTCCGGGGATCGGCACCGAGACGGTGCGAACGGGCGAGGAGGGCGGCGGCTTCGGGGTGGGGTGTCATGGACGTACGGTCCTTTCCGGGAGGAGGGGGAGGGCATCGCACCGCGAGGGGCGCGGGACTGGTGTCGATGTGCGGCTTCCGCCGGGTGGGCGTGGCCGGCCACGACCGGTCCGCCGCCCGCGCGTCACGGGACCCGGCAGAGGTGTCCGAACCTCACGCCCCCCACCCCGCCTGCTGCCCCCCGACCCGCTCCGCCACGACCTTCTCCGCCCACCCGCAGCGGCTATAGGCGGCCATCGGGTCGGGATCCAGTCCCATGTCCTCCCGCACCTCACGAAGCAGCGGCCGCACATCGGTGTCGTAGGCGTCCATCAACACGGCGTTCGCCCCCAGCACATCGCCCGAGGCCTGCGCCTCGGCCAGCGCCCCCCGGTCGACCAGCAGTGCCTTCGCCGTGGCCTCCTGCACATTCATCACCGACCGGATGATCGCCGGGATCTTCGCCTCGACGTTGTGGCACTGGTCGAGCATGAACGCGACGTCGGACGTGAACCCCCCGCCCCGCACCACCTCGTACATGATCCGGAAGAGCTGGAACGGATCGGCGGCCCCGACCATCAGGTCGTCGTCGGCATAGAACCGCGAGTTGAAGTCGAACCCTCCGAGCTTCCCCTCCCGCAGCAGCGTCGCCACGATGAACTCGATGTTCGTCCCCGGCGCGTGGTGCCCCGTGTCGACGACGACCTGCGCCTTGTCCCCCAGCCGGAGGCAGTGCCCGTACGCCGTGCCCCAGTCCGGGACGTCGGTCGTGTAGAACGCCGGCTCGAAGAACTTGTACTCCAGCAGCATCCGCTGCCCGTCGCCGAGCCGCTCGTACACCTCGGCCAGCCCCTCGGCCAGCCGGTCCTGCCGGGACCGGACGTCGTCCTGCCCCGGGTAGTTGGTGCCGTCGGCGAACCACAGCTTCAGGTCCCGCGACCCGGTGGCGTCCATGATGTCGACGCACTCCAGCAGATGGTCCACCGCCTTGCGGCGCACCGCCGCGTCGGGATGGCAGATGCTGCCGAGCTTGTAGTCGTCGTCCTGGAAGGTGTTGGAGTTGATCGCCCCCACCTTCACGCCCCGCTTCTCGGCGTACTCGGCCAGCGCGGCGTAGTCCTCGACCCGGTCCCAGGGGATGTGCAGCGCGACGGTCGGCGCCACGCCGGTGAACTCGTGGACCTTGGCAGCGTCGTCCAGCTTCTCGTACGGAGTGCGCGGCACGCCCGCTTGCGCGAACACCTTGAAGCGGGTGCCCGAGTTCCCGTACGCCCACGACGGTGTCTCGACTGCCTGGGTCCTGAGCGCGGCCTTCACCGCGGCGAGCTCGGTCACTTCGGGACTCCTGTGACGTCGGGTCGTGCGCCTTCGGGTTCACGACCACTAATGAAACGATTCAGGACGTGAAGCTATGAGCCCTCCGAGGAGGTGTCAACCCTTCCCCTCGCGCCCGATTGCCGGGACGTCACGAAACCTTCAGCTCCCCGAAGTTTTTCGACCCGGACCCATTGACGGGGCCCACCGTCCCTGCCTACCGTCCCGGAAATCCGGTTGAAACCTTTCACGGCGCGGTGAGGGCCGTCCCGCCGGCGTCGTCGAGGAGCCCCCATGACCCACCCGCCCGACACGGGTCCGGCCCCGGTTCTGGCGCTCAGGGACGTCTCCAAGTCCTTCGGCGCGGTCCGCGCCCTGCGGGACGTCTCCCTGGAACTGTTCGCCGGCGAGGTGCACGCCCTCGCCGGGGAGAACGGCGCCGGCAAGTCGACCCTCATCAAGACGCTGGCCGGGGTGCACCGCCCCGACGCCGGGCAGGTGCTGCTCGACGGTGCGCCCGTCGTCTTCCACGGCCCCGGTGACGCCCGCGACGCCGGAATCGCCGTGATCTACCAGGAGCCGACGCTCTTCCCCGACCTGTCGATCGCCGAGAACATCTTCATGGGCCGGCAGCCCCGCCGCGCGCTCGGCCGGATCGACCACAGGACCACGCGCACCGCCACCCTGGCGCTGATGCGGCGGCTCGGCGTCGCACTCGACCCCGACCGGCCCGCGCGCGGCCTGTCCATCGCCGACCAGCAGATCGTCGAGATCGCCAAGGCGCTCTCCTTCGACGCCCGCGTCCTGATCATGGACGAGCCCACCGCCGCCCTCACCGGTAGCGAGGTCGCCCGCCTCTTCGGCGTCGTCCGCGCCCTGCGGGACCAGGGCGCCGCCGTGCTGTTCGTCTCCCACCGGCTGGAGGAGATCTTCCAGATCTGCCGCCGGGTCACCACCCTGCGCGACGGCGCCTGGATCGCCGGCGAACCACTGGACGGCATGACCGAGGACGACCTCGTGCGCCGCATGGTCGGCCGCGACCTCGACGAGTTGTACCCCAAGCAGGACGTCCGCCCCGGCGAGGTGGCGCTCAGCGTGCGCCGGCTGACCCGCGAGGGCGTCTTCACCGACGTCTCCTTCGAGGTGCGGCGCGGCGAGATCGTCGCCCTCGCCGGACTGGTCGGCGCCGGACGCACCGAGGTCGCCCGCGCCGTGTTCGGCGTCGACCGCTGGGACGCCGGCGAGGTCGAGGTCGGCGGTCGCCTGCTCACCAACGGCGCCCCGTCCACGGCGATGGCCGCCGGACTGGCCCTCGTTCCCGAGGACCGGCGCGCCCAGGGGCTGGTGATGAACATGTCCATCGAACGGAACATCGGGCTGACCGGTCTGCGGACCACGGTGAAGGCCGGGCTGATGGACCGCGGCGCCGAACGCCGCCGGTCCCTCGACTGGGCCGTCAGGCTCCAGGTCAAGTACGCCCGGATCGCCGACGCCGTGTCGACCCTGTCCGGCGGCAACCAGCAGAAGGTCGTGCTCGCCAAGTGGCTGGCCACCCGCCCCGAGGTGCTCATCGTCGACGAGCCGACCCGCGGCATCGACGTCGGCACCAAGGCCGAGGTGCACCGGCTGCTCGGCGAACTGGCCGCCGACGGCGTGGCCGTCCTGATGATCTCCTCCGACCTGCCCGAGGTCCTCGGCATGGCCGACCGCGTGCTGGTGATGCACGAGGGCCGGCTGACCGCGGAGATCGCCCGCGCCGACGCCACGGAGGAGACGGTGATGGCCGCGGCCACGGGGAGGGCCGCCGTATGACGGCCGTCGGGAGGGTCGCCTGCGTGGCCTGCGGGTTGGTCCGGGAGGGGTGCCGTATGACGGCCGTCGGGAGGGTCGCCTGCGTGGCCTCCGTGCCGATGCGGGAGGGGCGCCGCGCGCGGGCCGACCGGAGGGGCCGTCCGGCGACCACCGTCCGGGCCCGCCGCGCCGCAGCCGCCTCCGTGTCCCCGCACCCCACCGGAAGGGCTGCTTCCGTGACCCCGCACCCCACCGGAAGGGCTGCTTCCGTGACCCCGCACCCCACCGGGAGGACCGCCGCATGACGGTCACCGCACCCGACCAGGCTCCCGTCGCCGACGTGCCCGAGGCCGGGGCCGCCCGCCTGGCCGACCGCGTCTTCAAGATGCGCGAACTGGCCATCGCCGTCGTGCTCCTGGTGATGATCGCCGTCACCCAGGCCGGCAACAGCGAGTTCCTGTCCCAGCAGGGCATCAAGGACCTGTTGCTCAACGCGACGATCCTGGTCCTCGTCGCCACCGGGCAGGCGATGGTCGTCATCACCCGCAACGTCGACCTGTCGGTCGGCTCCACGCTCGGTATCAGCGCCTTCGCCGCCGGCACCTTCCTCCAGGGCGGCGGCAACGCCGCCGTGGCCGTGGCGCTCGCGGTGCTGACGGGCGTCGGCTTCGGCCTGCTCAACGGTCTGCTGGTGAGCCTCGGCCAGGTGCCCGCGCTCGTCGTCACCCTCGGCACCCTCTACATCATCCGCGGCATCGACTCCATCTGGGTCGGCTCCCGCCAGATCACCGCCGCCGACCTGCCCGCCGGATTCGTCGAGTTCGGCTCCGGCGGCGTCTCCGCCGTGCCCTGGCTGGCGCTGATCGCCCTCGCCGTCCTGGTGGCGACCGCGTACTACCTCAAACACTTCGGCAGCGGCCGGGAGCTGTACGCCCTCGGCTCCAACCCGGAGGCCGCCCGGCTCGCCGGCATCCCGGTCCGCAAGCGGATCCTGGCCGCGTACACCTTCTGCGGCGCCCTCGCCGGACTGGCCGGTGCGCTGTACCTCACCCGGTTCGGCAACGTCGACTCCGGGACCGGCACCGGCTACGAACTCACCGTCGTCAGCGCGGTCGTGGTCGGCGGCGTCGTCTTCACCGGCGGCTCCGGCAGCGTCTACGGCGCGGCCCTCGGCGCGCTGCTGCTGACCTCCGTCAACAGCGTCCTGCCGGCCCTCGGCGTCAGCTCCGTCTGGGTGCTGGCCATCAACGGCATCCTGCTCATCCTCGCCATCGCGGCCGACCGGATCGTCGCGCTGCGCGTGGCCACCGCCCTGAAGAAGAGGAACGCCCGCCATGGCTGACAGCTCCTTCGTGCGCGCCATCCGCTGGGACACGGTGGTCGGTGCCCTCCTCCTCGTCGTCCTCCTGCTCTCCTTCGGCTTCGTCGACGGCTTCGGCAACGCCCTGAACCTGTCGTTCCTGATCGGCAACACCCTGCCGATCGCGCTCATCGCCCTGCCGATGACCCTGCTGGTCGTCTCCGGCGAGATCGACCTGTCCGTGGCCTCGACGGCCGGACTGTCCGGCGCGGTGCTGGGCGCCCTGTGGAACCAGGGCATGGCGATCGAGACGATCATCCCGGTCTGTCTGCTGCTCGGGGTGGTGTGCGGGCTGGTCAACGGTCTGCTGGTGACCCGGCTCGGGCTGCCCTCCCTCGCCGTCACCATCGGTACCCTGGCCGCCTACCGGGGCATCGCGCAGATCGTGCTCGGCTCCGACGCGGTCACCGACTTCCCCGGCCCGTACCTGGACTTCGCCGCCGGGCGCGTCGGCGACACCTTCGTCCCGTACGCCTTCCTGCCGTTCCTGGTCCTGCTCGCCATCGCCGTGGTCACGCTGCACGCGACCCCGTTCGGCCGCTCGCTGTTCGCGATCGGCGCGAGTGCGGAGGCGGCCCGGTTCGCAGGCATCCGGGTCAGGCGGCAGAAGCTGATCCTGTTCACCCTGACGGGGCTGATGGCGTCGCTCACCGGTGTCTTCTGGGCGCTGCACTACGCCAGTGCGCGGTATGACAACGCGACCGGTCTGGAGCTGTCCGTCGTGGCTGCCGTGCTGCTCGGCGGTATCGACTTCGACGGGGGCAAGGGGACGCTCGGTGGTGCGATCGCCGGTGTCTTCCTGCTCGGCGCGCTGCAGAACGTCATGAGTCTCCAGGATGTTTCCGCGCAGTCGCAGATCGTCGTGACCGGTGTGCTGCTCGTCCTTTCCGTGCTCGGGCCGCGGGTCGCGCGGCAGATCACCGTCGTACGTGCGCAATCGCCCGGCTGACCGGCCGAGTGCGGCCGGTCCCGCCCACGCGGCGGAGCCGCATGCCGAGTACGGCCCCGCGCCCCTTCCAGGGGCTCCCGCTCACCTCTGTTCAAAGGACCCCCACCATGCGCAAGACATCCCTCCGCCGCACCTGCGTCACCCTGGCCGCCGTCACCTCCCTGGCCCTCGCCGTCACCGCCTGCGGCGGGACGACCAAGCAGGACGTGCAGAACGAGGGCGGCCCGGCCGCCACGGCCGGCAAGGCGAACCCCGACGCCGAGCTGAAGAAGGGCCTGACCGTCGGCTTCCTGCCCAAGCAGGTCAACAACCCCTACTTCACCGTCGCCGACAAGGGCGGCGAGAAGGCCCTGAAGGAACTCGGCTCCGGCTACAAGGAGGTCGGCCCCTCCAGCGCCACCGACACCTCCGGCCAGGTCTCCTACGTCAACACGCTCACCCAGCAGCGGGTCGACGCGATGGCCGTCTCCGCGCAGGACCCGGGCGCCCTGTGCACCGCGCTGAAGCAGGCCATGCGGAACGGCATCAAGGTCGTCACCTACGACTCCGACACCAAGCCCGAGTGCCGCAACGCCTTCGTCTCGCAGGCGTCCGCCGAGGACCTCGGCCGCACCGAGGTGCAGCTGCTCGCCGAGCAGATCGACTACAAGGGCGAGATAGCGATCCTCTCCGCCGCCCAGACCGCGGCCAACCAGAACACCTGGATCGAGTTCATGAAGGACGAGCTGGAGGACCCCAAGTACAAGGACATGAAGCTGGTCGAGATCGCCTACGGCAACGACGACGCCCAGCAGTCCTTCCAGCAGACCCAGGGCCTGCTGGCGGAGCACCCGGACCTCAAGGGGATCATCTCCCCGACCACCGTCGGCATCAAGGCCGCAGCCCAGTACCTGTCCGGCTCCAAGTACAAGGGCAAGGTCAAGCTGACCGGCCTCGGCACCCCCAACGACATGCGCCGTTACGTCAAGGACGGCACCGTCGAGGCGTTCGAGCTGTGGGACCCGGCCGCGCTCGGCGAACTGGCCGCCCGCACCGCCGTCGCCCTGGCCTCCGGGCAGATCACCGGCAAGGAGGGCGAGACCTTCGAGGCCGGGCCCATGGGCGAGTACACGATCGGCGAGGACGGGGTCATCGACCTCGGCAAGCCGACCGTGTTCAACGCCGGCAACATCGACCAGTACGACTTCTAGGCACCGGGCGGCCCGCCATGCAACGCGTCTGCTTCCTGCTCAAGGTCCGCCGGGACAGGATCGCCGAGTACCGCGAGCGCCACGCCGCCGTGTGGCCGGAGATGCGTGAGGCGCTCTCGGCCACCGGCTGGCACAACTACTCCCTCTTCCTGCGCGACGACGGCCTGCTCGTCGGCTACCTGGAGACCGAGGACTTCGAGGCCGCCAAGGCCGGCATGGAGGCCACCGAGGTCAACGCCCGGTGGCAGGCCGAGATGGCCCCCTTCTTCGAGTCCCTCGACGGCGCCCGTCCCGACGAGGCGATGACACCGCTCACCGAGGTCTTCCATCTCGCCTGACCGCACCGGGAGCCCCGCATGAGACGACGCACCCTGCCGGCCGGCGCCCTCGCCGCGCCGGTCCTCACCGCCGGCCCCGCCGGGGCAGCCGCCGCCGGGGCAGCCGCCCCCGGCGCGTCCGTCACCCCGGCCGGCGTCACCACCCTCGGCCCTCAGGGTCGCCGGGGCCTCGGCGGCCTCCGGGCACACCGACTGGCGGCTGCTGTACGACGGGGCCGGGCTGAACGCCTTCGGGGAGGTCGTGGTCGACGAGACGCGCGTCGCCCAGGACGGCGTGCCGTCCTTCCTCTGCCAGGAGAAGTCCGGCGGCACCACGCCGTCCCCGCTGCACGTCGCCGACTTCCGGCTGCCCGGGTGAGGGCGACCGCGGCGGGGTGACCTGACGGTAATGTGACGGTCGTCCGGCCGCCCCGCGCATGTCCGACACCCCCCTAGCCCCGACCTGGAGGAACCTGCCCGATGGCCCAGTCGGTGGGTATCAAGGACGTCGCCCGTGCCGCCGGAGTCTCCGTGGGCACGGTCTCGAACGTCATCAACCGCCCGGACACCGTCGCCACCGAGACCCGCGCACGGGTGCTGTCCGCGATCGACCGGCTCGGCTACGTCCGCAGCGAGTCCGCGCGCCAGCTCCGCGCGGGCCGCAGCCGCATCATGGGACTGCTCGTCCTCGACATGGGCAACCCCTTCTTCGTCGACGTCGCGCGCGGCGCCGAGCGGGCCGCGCGCGAGGCCGGGCTCGGCGTGATGGTCTGCAACAGCGCCCAGGACCCGGGCGAAGAGGCCGAGTACCTCTCCCTCTTCGCCGAGCAGCGGGTCCGCGGCGTGCTGCTGACCCCCGCGGATGCCACCGGCCGCAACATCGCGGCCTTCCGGCGGCACAACATCCCTTTCGTGCTGGTCGACCGGGTCGCCGAGGGCATCACCGAGTGCTCGGTCTCCGTCGACGACGTCGCGGGCGGCGCCCTCGCGGTGCGCCACCTGGTGGAGGCCGGGCACCGCTCCATCGCCTACGTCAGCGGGCCGCCCGGCCTCAACCAGGTCCGCGACCGCCGCACGGGCGCTCTCGCCGCCCTCGCCGAAGCCGGCCTCGGCCCCGACGCGCTGCGCGAGCTGCCCACCGAACGGCTCGACGTCGCCGCCGGACGGGACGCCGGAGCCCGGCTGCTCGGGCTCGCCGACCGGCCGACCGCCGTCTTCTGCGCCAACGACCTGCTCGCGCTCGGCGTCCTCCAGGCGCTGTACGCGGCCGGGGCCGCCGTCCCCGACGACTTCGCGCTCGTCGGCTACGACGACATCGAGTTCGCCGCCGCGGCGGCCGTGCCGCTCACCTCGGTGCGGCAGCCCGCCGTGACCATGGGCGCCCTGGCCGCCGAGCTGCTCCTGGAGGAGACGGAGGCCGAGGGCTCGCCGGTCCCGCACGAGCACCGGCGGGTCGTCCTCCAGCCCGAGCTGGTGGTCCGGCGCTCCAGCCTCTCCGCCCGCTGACTGGCGGTTCAGCAGGAGTTCCCGGTCCCCCCGGCCCTGACCGGACGTCCGTGTGCTGAACTGGGACGCGGCCAGCATGATCCGTCCGTTCCGGGAGCCCCCTTGAGCGTCAGCTACCGCCAGCCCGGCGTTGTCCTCACCGACCGTCGGTTCACCGTCCCCCTCGACCACGACACCCCGGGCGGGGAGACGATCGAGCTGTACGCCCGCGAGGTCGTCGCGAGCGACAAGGCCGGCCAGGACCTGCCGTGGCTGGTCTACCTCCAGGGCGGCCCCGGCTTCGGGGCCAACCGTTTCGTCGGCAAGCCGTCCTGGCTCGGCCGCGCCCTGAAGGACCACCGCGTCCTCCTCCTCGACCAGCGCGGCACCGGCGCCTCCACCCCCGCCACCCGGCAGACGCTCCCGCTGCGCGGCGGCCCCGCGGAACAGGCCGACTACCTCACCCGCTTCCGCGCCGACGCGATCGTCCGCGACTGCGAGGCGATCCGCCCCGAGGTCACCGGCGGCGCCCCCTGGGCCGTCCTCGGCCAGAGCTTCGGCGGCTTCTGCACGGTCGCCTACCTGTCCCTGGCCCCCGAGGGCCTCACCACCGCCCTGATCACCGGCGGCCTGCCCTCCCTGGACGCACACGCCGACGACGTCTACCGGGCCGCCTACCCGCGCATCGCCCGCAAGGTCGCCGCGCACTACGACCGCTACCCGCAGGACGTCGAACGCGCCCGCCGCATCGCCGACCACCTGATGACCCACGAGGTGGTCCTGCCGAACGGCTACCGGCTCACCGTCGAGGCCTTCCAGTCGCTCGGCATCCTCCTCGGCGGCGGCGACGGCAGCCACCGCCTGCACTTCCTGCTGGAGGACGCCTTCGTCCGCACCCCCCGGGGCCCCGAACTGTCCGACGCCTTCCAGGAGGAGGTCCAGGGCCTGCTGTCGTACGCCGGGCACCCGCTCTACGCGCTCGTCCACGAGGCGATCTACGCCCAGGACGCCCGCCCCACCGACTGGTCGGCCGAGCGGATCCGCGCCGAGTTCCCGCAGTTCGACGCCGCCAAGGCCCTCGCGGGCGACGAGCCCCTGCTGTTCACCGGGGAGACGGTCCACCCCTGGATGTTCGACTGCGACCCCGCCCTGCGCCCGCTGCGCGAGACCGCCGAACTGCTCGCCGCCCGCACCGACTGGCGGCCCCTGTACGACCCCGCCCGCCTCGCCGCCAACGAGGTGCCGGCCGCGGCGGCCGTCTACCACGACGACATGTACGTCGACACCGCCCACTCCCTGACCACCGCGCGCGCCGTCCGGGGCCTGCGCACCTGGGTCACCGACGAGTTCGAGCACGACGGGATCCGCGCCGGCGGCCCCCGCGTCCTGGACCGGCTGCTGGCCCTCGCACGCGACGAGGCGTAAATCCGCGGTGCGTTGCCGGTGCCCCGGGCTAGTGTGCGGAGCATGACCGAGCCGATGATCCCGCAACTGGAGCCCATGCCCGGCGACTGGCGGCGCGCCCTCGCCGTCGTGGCCCACCCCGACGACCTGGAGTACGGCTGCTCCGCGGCGATCGCGGCCTGGACCGACGAGGGCCGTGAGGTCGCCTACGTGCTCGCCACCCGGGGCGAGGCGGGCATCGACACACTGCCGCCCGACGAGTGCGCCCCGCTGCGGGAGCGCGAGCAGCGGGCGAGCGCCGCCGTGGTCGGGGTGACCGAGGTGGAGTTCCTCGACCACCGGGACGGCGTGGTCGAGTACGGCACGGCGCTGCGCCGCGACATCGCCGCCGCGATCCGCCGGCACCGGCCCGAGCTGGTGATCACCCTCAACCACCGCGACACCTGGGGCGGCGTCGCCTGGAACACGCCCGACCACCGCGCCGTCGGCCGCGCCACCCTCGACGCGGCGGCCGACGCCGGCAACCGCTGGATCTTCCCGGAGCTGACCGAAGAGGGCCTTCAGCCGTGGGACGGCGTCCGCTGGGTCGCCGTGGCGGGTTCCGACACGCCCACCCACGCGGTGGACGCCACCGCGGGGCTGGAGCGCGCGGTGGCGTCCCTCCTCGAACACCGCGCGTACATCGAGGCGCTGACCGACCAGGACCCGGAGAGGTACGTCCGTGACTTCCTCACCGGCGTCGCCCGCACCACGGGGGAGCGGTTCGGCGGCAGGCCGGCGGTCGCGTTCGAGCTGTTCGGACGGTAGGGGCGGCAGGGGGATGGACATCGAAGAGCACCTGGCCGGCCGTTTCGAGGAGCACCGGGGCCATCTGCGGGCGGTCGCCTACCGCATGCTCGGCTCCGTGACCGAGGCCGAGGACGCCGTCCAGGAGGCGTGGCTGAGACTCGACCGCCACGGCGCGGACGGCATCGGCAACCTCGGCGCCTGGCTGACGACCGTGACAGGGCGGGTCTGCCTCGACATGCTGCGCTCGCGCGCCTCGCGGCGCGAGGACCCGCTGCCCGAGCGGGCCGACGTGTTCGTCCCCGACCCCCGGCTCGGACCGCTGCCGCGGACCGACCCCGAGGAGGCGGCGCTGCACACCGACGCGGTGGGCCTGGCGCTGCTGGTGGTCCTGGAGACCCTGGACCCGGCCGAGCGGCTGGCCTTCGTGCTGCACGACATGTTCGCCGTCCCGTTCGACGACATCGCACCCGTGGTGGAGCGCAGCACGGCCGCCACCCGGCAGCTCGCCAGCCGCGCCCGGCGCCGGGTGCGCGGCGCCACCCCGGCGGCCGATCCCGACCTGGGCCGGCAGCGCGAGGCCGTCGAGGCGTTCCTGGCCGCGAGCCGCAGCGGGGACTTCGAGGCCCTGGTCGCCGTCCTGCACCCGGACGTCGTGCTGCGGGCCGACGCCGGTGCGCTGGTCGGCGGACCGGCGGCGTCGAAGCTGGTGCGCGGCGCCCGGGCGGTGGCCGAACAGTCGATGCTCTTCCGCCGGTTCGTGGGCGACGCCCGTCCGGTGCTGGTCAACGGCACGGTCGGCATCCTCAACGCACCCGCCGGAGGACACCCCCGGTCGGTCACCGGCCTCACCGTCGTGGACGGCCGGATCACCGGCCTGTACATCCTCGCCGACCCGGACCGCCTGGCCCGCCTGGACCTGTCCGCCCTGGAGCCCGCCTGACCGGTGCCGTCTGCCCGGCACCGCCCGCGGACCGCCGCCCGCCTGCGTGTCCGTATCCTGTGCACCATGCGGGACGACACGGTGGACCAGGCGCACGGGACGGCACTGCGCGGCGACTGCACGCGGTGCTTCGGGCTGTGCTGCGTGGCTCTGCCGTTCGCCGCCTCGGCGGACTTCGCGATCGGCAAGGACGCCGGGAAGCCCTGCCCGAACCTCCGGGGCGACCACCGGTGCGGCATTCACGCGCGGCTGCGGCAGAGCGGTTTCACCGGCTGCACGGTCTACGACTGCTTCGGCGCCGGGCAGCAGGTCTCGCAGGTCACCTTCGGCGGACAGGACTGGCGGACCGGCTCCCGGGAGCACGCCCGCCGCATGTTCGACGTCTTCCCGGTCGTGCGGCAGCTGCACGAACTGCTGTGGTACCTCACCGAGGCCCTGGCCCTGCCCGCGGCCGGGCCGGTCCACGCCGATCTGCGCCGGGTGCTGGCCGAGACCGAGCGGCTCACCGGTCTGCCCCCCGAGGAACTGACCGCGCTCGACGTGGCCGCACACCGGCAGCGGGTCAACGCGCTGCTGCTGCGCGCCGGCGAGCTGGTGCGGGCGGGCGCCCGCGGCCGGCGGAAGAACCGCCGCAACGCCGACCTGATCGGCGCCCGCCTCAAGGGGGCCGACCTCAGCGGCGCCGATCTGCGCGGGGCCTACCTCATCGCGGCC
Source organism: Streptomyces hamibioticus (assembly GCF_047946815.1). Taxonomy (NCBI): domain Bacteria; kingdom Bacillati; phylum Actinomycetota; class Actinomycetes; order Kitasatosporales; family Streptomycetaceae; genus Streptomyces; species Streptomyces hamibioticus. The sequence continues at coordinate 777,822 of NZ_JBKKQY010000001.1, read as the reverse complement.
GACCTGACCGGCGCCGATCTGCGGGGCGCGGACCTGATCGGCGCCGACCTGCGGGACGCCGATCTGACGGACGCGGACCTGACCGACGCGTTCTTCCTGACGCAGCCGCAGCTCAACGCGGCGCGCGGCAGTGCCGGAACCCGGCTGCCGGGGTCACTCGCCCGCCCGGTGCACTGGACAGCCGGGGACTGAGCCGGCCTCCGCCTCGCCGACCGGCCGGGCCGCCGGCCCGGCGGCCGGCGCCGGGGGCGGCGCGGCGGGGCGCCGCCGGTCCAGGTGCAGCCGCAGCCCCTCCGGCATCAGCGTCAGCCGCTCGGTGACGCGCAGCCGGTAGCCGGTCTCGGGCCGCAGCCGGTAGCGGCGCAGCAGCAGCCCGAGCACGAGGGTGGCCTCGTGCAGGGCGAACTGCCGCCCGATGCACGCCCGCGCACCCGTCCCGAACGGCTTGAAGGTGTGCGGGGGCCGGGAGCGTACGGCCTTCGCGTCGAACCGGTCGGGGTCGAACCGCTCGGCGTCCGCCCCCCACACCTCGGGGTCGCGGTGCAGCATCGGCGTCAGCACCAGTGCCCAGGCGCCGCGCCGCATCGGGTGGACCCCGGCCAGCACCGTGTCCGCGCGGGCCTCCCGGGCGAAGGCGGGCGCGGTCGGCCACAGCCGCAGCGACTCGTCCAGCACCCGGCGCACGTAGCGCAGCCTGGCCACCTGGTCGTAGGCCGGGGCCGCCGTATCGCCCCACACCCGGTCCACCTCGGCGCGGGCGCGGTCCGCGACGTCGGGGTGCTGTGCGAGGTAGTGCAGGGCGAAGGAGAGCGCGCCGGAGGTCGTCTCGTGGCCGGCGACCAGGAAGGTGATGACCTGGCGGCGGACGTTCTCCGGCGACAGCCGCTCGCCGGTCTGCGGATGCCTGGTCTCCAGCATCCGGTCCAGGAGGTCCCCGTTCCCGCCGTTGGTGCGGCGGGCGCGGACCAGGTCGTCGACCGTGCTGTTGAGGTGGGCGATGTCGGCCGCGTTGCGGCGGCTCGCCCGGCGCAGCAGCCACGGAGCCAGCGGCGCGGGCACGGTGTTGAGCCGCTGCGCGTAGCCGAGCGTGCCCACCATCGCCGTCACGAAGGGATGCGGCCGGGAGCGTTCGAAGGAGCCGAAGTCCCGCCCGAACCCGGTGCGCGCGATCGTCTCCAGGGTCAGTTTGGTCATGTCCCCGGGCACGTCGACCGGGCTTCCCGCCGCCGCCGCGCGGTCCCAGTGGCCGGTGAGCCGGTCCGCCACGTCCAGCATCGTCCGGTGGTAGCCCGCCATGGCCTCGCGGCTGAAGCCCGGCGCCAGGACGTCGTGCGCCAGCTGCCAGTTCGGCTCGTGGTTGTACGCCGTGAACAGCCCGTCCCCGGCGACCGGCCGCAGATTGGCCACGCCCAGGCCGACGTGCTTGGCGAACCGCGCCTCGTCCGCCAGGTCGGCCGTGAGGCCGGCACCCCACACGAACACGAACTCCTTGCCGAAGGCCCGCCGCCGGAATATCGGCCCCAGACGGCGGGCGTGGCGCAGGGAGTCCTGCAGCGGCGTGCGCCGGTCGGCCCCGATCACGTCCCCGAGCAGCGGCAGCCGGTAGGGCGGGCGGGGTATGCGATGCAGCTCGGGCCAGCCGTGCTCGGCGCTGCGGAACCCCTTCGGCAGTCCGTCCCCGGCCGGTGCCCCGGTCGTCTCCGCCATGACGCGCTCTCCCTTGATCCGGCGACACGTTCGGTTTGCCGCACCAGGCGGCGGCGATCCTGTTGTACGTGGGTTCAATAACGCGGGTCAGTCTGGTCCCGTTGTTGAATCGGCGTCAAGTAGAGTGCGGCCATGGCCGCGAACCAGGGCGAGCGCACGCGCCGCCGGCTCAGCACCGCCGAGCGCCGCGAGCAGTTGCTGTCGGTCGGGGCGCGGCTGTTCTCGGAGAGCCCCTACGACGAGGTGTGGATCGAGCAGGTCGCCGAGATCGCCGGGGTCTCCCGGGGGCTGCTGTACCACTACTTCCCGACCAAGCGGGACTTCTTCGCGGCCGTCGTCGAGCGCGAGAGCGAGCGCATGCTGCGCATGACCTCGGCGGTGCCCGGCCTCCCGGTGCGCGAGCAGCTCACGGCCGGCCTGGACGCATACCTGGCGGACGTCGAGGCCCACGCGCACGGCTACCGCGCCTTCCACCGCGCGGACGCGGCGGGGGACCGGGCCGTGCGCCGGGTCTACCGGCGGTCGCTGGCCGTGCAGGAGCGGCAGATCCTCGCGGCGCTGGCCGCCGACCCCGAGTTCGGCCCGGACGTCGCGGAACGCCCCGACGTGCGGCTGGCCGTGCGCGGCTGGCTGGCGTTCACCACGAGGGTCTGCCTGGAGTGGCTGCGCGGTGCGGACCTGACCCGGCAGCAGGTGCGGGATCTGTGTGCGCGCGCCCTCCTGGGGTCGATCGCTTCCTGAAAGGTCTCGCAAAGATCACGTGCCGTGGTTGGCGCGCACCCCGATCTCCGATAGGTTAGGCAAGGCTTACCTAATAGGAGGTTGGGATGGGTGACAGCCAGACCTGGACGGCCGCGCCCGCTGCGGCGGAGCGCGCCCGCTCGGTGCTCGCCGCCGCATGGTCCTGCGCGGTGGTCGCGGAGGGCGGCCGGGAGGAGTTCGTCGGCGCGCACACCGTCGCCGACGACGGCCGGGTGCTCCTGCACGTGCCCGAGGACAGCGCGCTGCTCGCCGCCGCGATCTGCGCACCGCGCGGCGAGCCGTCCGCCGTGCTGGAGTTCGCCGACGTCGCGCCCGTCCCGGTGCGGCACAGGATCCGGGCCCGGCTCTGGCTCGCGGGCTCGCTGACCGTGGAGGAGGGCCACCTCGCCTTCCGGCCCACGCGCGTGGTGCTGCGGCAACCGTCCGGTGCGGTGGTGGTCGACCTCGACGAGTACGCGGTCGCCGCGCCCGATCCGCTGGCCACGGCCGAGGCCCGGTTGCTGACCCACCTCGCCGACTGCCACGGCGACGCGGTCGAACGGCTCACCCGGCTCGTCGACGCCGAGAGCCTGCACGGCGCGGTCCGCGTCCGGCCGCTCGCCGTCGACCGGCACGGGCTGACGCTGCGCATCGAGCGCACCCGCGCGCACGGCGACGTACGGCTGCCGTTCCACGCGCCCGCGGACGACGTCGCGCAGCTCACCGAACGGATGCACGGACTGCTCGTGCAGGCGAGCGCCGCCGCCTGCCCCCGCGCCCTACAGCGGCAGCGCACAGACGGCGACGGGTGAGGCGAACGGCTTCCCGGCGAGGCGCAGTTCACCGCTCGCCTCGTCCACCCGGAACACGCTCACGTCGTCCGACTTCTGGTTCGCCGCGAACAGCAGCGCGCCGTCGGGGGAGAAAGCGATCTGCCGCGGGAAGTCCCCGCCGACCGGCACCGTGTCCCGCAGCCGGAGCCGGGCGCCGTCCGACTCCACCGCGTAGCGGGTGATGCTGTCGTGGCCCCGGTTGGCGAGGTAGGCGTGCCGGCCGTCGGCGGTCACCAGCAGCTGCGCCGGGTAGCTGGTGCCCGGCCCCGTGCCCGTGGACTGCGGTTCGCCGATGGTCAGGCGGCCGGTGTCCGGGTCGTAGACGCAGACCGCGACCGTGTTGTCCACCTCGTTGGCCAGATAGGCGTGGAGCCCGCCCGGGTGGAAGGTGAGGTGCCGCGGTCCGGCACCCGGCCGGGCCCGGGCCCGGGCGACCTCAGTGAGGGTGCCGGCCCGTTCGTCGAGGCGGTAGGTGTACACGCTGTCCGTGCCCAGGTCCACGGCGAGCACGTGCCCGCCGTCGGGGCTGGTGACGATCTGGTGGGCGTGCGGGCCCCGCTGCCCCGGCCCGGGCCGGGGAGCGGAGTGGGTGACCAGGCCGGTGCGTTCGCCCAGCGCCCCCGAGCCGTCGATCGGGTGCACGGCGACGCTGCCCGAGCCGTAGTTGGCGCTCAGCAGCCAGTGCCCGCCCGGGTGCACGGACAGATGGCAGGGGGCCGCGCCGCCGGTGCTCCGGCTGCCCAGCACCGTGCCGTCGGACCTCCGAACGGCGGTCACCGCGCCCTCCTCGCGCTCGTTCACCGCGTACAGGGTGCGGCCGTCGGGGTGCACGGCGAGATACGAGGGGTCGTCGACGCCGGTGAGCGTGGACCGGCCGGTGATCCGCCCGGTGCGGGGGTCGTACTCGGCCAGGCCGATGCCCCGTCCGCCGCCCTGGGCGGACGTGTACGTGCCGAGGTAGAGCGGGCGTGGGCCGGACGGGCGCTCCGTGCCCGGGGCGCTCGGGCGCGCCCCGGGCTCCGTGGGGGGCCCGGACGACCGGGAGCCGCCCGGCGTCGGTGCGCCGCCGCAGCCGGCCGCCGCCGGGAGGGCCGCCGCGCCGGCCGCTCCGGCGAGCACACCGACGAACCGTCGCCGGTTCCAGCCACCACTGCCCATGCCCGCACCTCAGGTCGTCGCCCGTCCCGCTCGTCACGCCACCTTGACGGAGACCGTCGCCCGTGTGCAAGGCCGGCCGGCGAGCAGCCCTGCCGGGCCGTCCCCGGCCGCCGGTGTCCCGGGGCGGGCGGCAGAGATCGTGGGCGGGGCGGGGCGGGGGCGTGTCCGGGGCGGGGCGCGGGGTCGTCGGCACGGTGGTACGGCGCGGCGCGGGGTCGTCGGCACGGTGGCGTGGCGCGGGGGTCGTCGGCGCGGTGGTGCGGCGGGGCCGCGGAACCGCCGGTGCGCCGGGGTCACTGGAACCGCCGGTGCGATGGTGTGCCGGGCCACCGGTACCGCCGGTGCCGCCCGGGGCTACCAGCGGTGCCGCCCGGGGCTACCAGTCGCCGTCCTCGACCGGCCGCCCCGCCGCGTCGCCCAGGGGGTGCACCTGCGTCCCGGCGGGCTGCTGCCAGGGCTCGTGGTCGTCGCCGAGCCAGTCACCGACGGGTCGCACCCCCTCCAGCGTGTCCGCGGGGGCGAGATCGTGGGCGTCCTGGTCGTAGTAGTCGAACCAGGGGAGACCGGCCCGGGTGTAGGCCGCCCGGTCCACCGGGGACGGCGGGGGCGCCTCGCCCGTGATGCGGCGCCATTCGGGCGGCGTCACCAGGTGCACGAAGACCCGGCCGGCGGGCCGCTCGGACCAGTCCGCCGGCGACCGGTCGTCGCGGTAGACCTCCTGCCGCATGGACCCGCCCACGCCCAGTCCCATGGCCGCTCCGGCGGCCCGGGGCCGGCCCGCCGGAGCGGCCCCGGGCGGGCTCGGTGCGGCGCCCGGCGCCGCCATCGGCATGGCGGGCGCCCCGAAGGCACCGCCCACCGGGCCGCGGGCCGGCCGCGCCAGACGGCGCTGGGCCTCGCGCCACCGCTCCAGCGCCTCCTCGTTCAGCGGGAAGGACTGCAACTGGACCCCGCCCCAGACCTCCTCGCCGGTGATCTGGCCCTCGACGGTCGCGCCCAGGCCGAGCGGGACCGCCACGAACTGCCGGACCGTGCCCGTGCCGGAGTTGATGCCGTCCAGCCACGGCTGACGGGGCAGCACCACGTAGTTCTGCGGATCACGGGAGAGCCGGTCGCTCCAGGGCCGGCCCGACACCGCGCACACCTTGCCCACCCCGACCTGGAGGGCCGCGGGCTGCGTCGAACCGGCGAAGCTCAGCCACATGGCCTCGCGCAGATACACCGGCAGCATCACACCGCCGCGTGCCCGCCAGGCGTCGGGCACCGTGTCCGCGTGGTCGGCGACTCGGCGGACCGGGAACTCGCCGAGCCCCGGCGGCAACGGGTGGGTGCCCGTCTCGGGCAGCCGCAGGGTGCGGATGAACCGCACCGCCACACCGCCCGGCAGCCGCAGCGTGTTCCCGTCGATCCGCACGGTGGTGTCCGTCATGGTGTCCCCCCACTGGTGCCGTACGTCCCGGCCGCCCCGCCACCCGGGCGGCGGGGCGCGCCTCCTTCAGGGAGAACGCCGCCCGGCGGTCCCGCGGTTCCGGCGCAGCCTGCGCATCCGGTCCCGCATCCGGGTCAGCCGCGGCATGCGCTCGCGCAGTTCGCGGGTGTGCCGGTCCAGTTCCTCCAGCAGCCGGCGCGAACGGTGCTCGGTGTCCATCTCGTCGATGATGCGGTTGACCTCCGCCAGCACCGCACCGTGCAGCTCCCACCGCCGGGCGTCGCGCTGCACCTCCTCCAGGAGCAGCCGGGCGAGCCTGTCCCGGGTGACCGCGGCCTGCCGCAGCTCGGCGGCGAGCCGTTCCTCCGCGGACTCGGCGTTCTCACTGGCGCTGGTGGTGACCAGCACCGCGAAGCTGACCACGGCGTCGGCGATCTCGGACAGCAGCTGCTCCAGGGCCGCGCCGGTCTCCGCGGGGAACAGCGGGTCCGGCTCCCGCTCCTTGGCCAGGTCGGTCAGCGTGCGCGCCAGGACTCGCAGGACGACCGTGCAGATCTCCAGGGTGTCCAGACCGGTGCGCAGCACCACCCGGTGCAGCAGGCCCTCCCGCACGCGCGGGTTGAGCCGCAGGCTGTCCTCGGCCTGCCGCAGCGCCGCGTCCACCTCCACGATGTCGTGGTCGAGACGGCGGGCCTCGTGCAGCCGCTCCGCCGCGAGATGGTGCGGGGTGCGTCCGGCCGCCTCCTCGCCCATGCGCAGCATCAGCTGCCGCAGCCGCCGGGCCAGGTCCTCGATCGACTCGCCCGCCTGCTCCACCCAGACCGGGGGAGCGAGGACGAGGTTGAAGGTGAGCCCGACGATCGCCCCGATGAGCGTCTCCACGACCCGGGCCCACGCCGTGTCCCCGTGCGAGGTGACACCCAGCACCAGCATCGCGCTGATCGCCACCTCGGGCACGAACTCATGGGCCCGCACCAGATGGCCGACCCCCAGCGCCGCCACGATCACCAGCGCCAGGCTCCACCAGGTCAGACCGACCAACTGGCTGAAGGCGATGGCGACCAGGACACCGGCCACCACGGCGTTGACGCGGCGGACGCTCATCTTGAGGGTGGCGAACAGGGTGACCTGCACGACCAGCAGCGCGGTGAGCGGCGCGGTCAGCGGCGCCGCCTCGGGGCTCAGCCGCAGCGCGATGACGTAGGCGATCGTCGCCGCCGCCGTCGACCGCAGCGCCTGCACCACCGAGGGGTCACGATGCGCACGTTTCACCGCCTGCGCGGCGGACTCCGCCCTCTCACGTACTTCCAGCATCCTCGGGCCGTTCCCCTTCCCCAGGCGCGTCGAACGTTTTCGGACAGGACCCTAGGAACAGGACGGTAGCCGGAGCAGCGGCGTACGTTTCGGTCCCACGCGCCGTGGGGCGAGGGATCGGCCGATGGAAGCTGCGAGGGAAACGACGCCCCGGGCGGGCACGCCCGGCCGGCGTTCGTGGGCATGCGCCGGCGTCCTGCGGAAAACCCCCGGGTCCGCTCCGGGGCCGGCCCCACCCCGGGACGGAGGTCCGCCTCATGGTGCCCGGCTCGTCCGGCGCGACAGCCTTGGATCATGAAACGACACCGCAGCCGAACCGCCCTGGCCCTGCTCGTCACCCTCGGCGCCGTCGCGGCCGGCACCCCGGCCCTGGCGGCGACGGCGCCGCCGAACGCGCTGCCGGCCGCCGTCCCCGGCTCGTCCGCCGGCGCCCCCGCCCCGACGCCCGAGCACGCCCCGGGGGTCGGGGCCGCACTCGACCGCGCCGCCCACCCGCTGCGCACCGTCGAACCGGGCGGCGACACACGTGATCTGCGCCCGCTGGACCGGATGATCGGCGACGCCCGCGTCGTCGGGCTGGGCGAGGCCACGCACAGCAGCCACGACTTCTTCGCCCTGAAGCACCGTGTCTTCCGCCACCTGGTACGCGAGAAGGGCTTTCGCACCTTCGCCCTGGAGGCGAGCTGGAGCACGGGCCTGCGGCTCAACGCCTACGTGCTGCACGGCGAGGGAGACCCCCGCCGGATCATGCGCGAGGAGTTCCAGCGCGACTACCGGTGGTGGAACAACACCGACTACCTGCGACTGGCGGAGTGGATGCGGGCGTACAACGTGCGCCATCCCGACGACCCGGTGTCGTTCATGGGCGACGACACCGCGTGGACCGGTCCGGAGCTGTACGACCAGGTCACCGAGTACGTGGCCGAGGCCCACCCGGGGCTCGTCGGCCGCGTCGCCGCGCTGTACCGGGGCCTGCGGCCCACCACGGGAACGGGGGAGTACATCGAGGAGTACCTGAACAAGCCGTACGCCGACCGCAAGGCCATGGCGGACCGCACCGGCGAGGCCCTGCGGCTGCTGAAGCGGCAGGGGCCGGGAGGCGTACGACTGGGCCGTGCAGCACGCCACCGCGATCGACCGGACGGCCCGGCAGTACGCGTTCGACTTCGACGACCCCGCGCAGATCGCCGCCTCGATGCGCTACCGGGACGAGGCGATGGCCGCCAACGTGCTGTGGTGGCAGCGCAGGACCGGCGGCAAGGTGCTGCTGTCGGCGCACAACAACCATGTCGGCTACGTGCCGGAGGACCCCGTCCACTACCCGAAGGTGCAGGGCGAGTTCCTGCGCGACGGCCTCGGCGACGGGTACGTCAGCGTCGGTCTCACCTTCGACCGGGGCTCGTTCAACGCCACCGGGCCGGACGGCGGTGTGCGCCGCTGGACGCTGGGGCCGGCGGGCCCGGGCAGCAACGAACGCACCCTGGACCGGGTGCGCCACCGGGACTACCTGCTCGATCTGCGGACCGTCGGCGCCCCGGCGCGGCAGTGGCTGCGGCAGGCGCGGCCGACGCGCAGCACAGGCACGGACTATCCCGACGGCCCGTACGACGTCGCGCTCGCGCGCAGCCACGACGTGCTGATCCACCTCCACCGGGTGCAGGCCGCCGAGCTGCGGGACGCTGGGGACACGGCCTGGCTAGGAGCCGGCCACCTTGTCCAGGAACGCGGACAGGTTGCCCGTCGTCCGGGCGACCTGCTCCTCCAGGGTGAGGCTCTCCTCGTACCGGGGGCCGGACCCCGGCACCTTCTTGCCGCGCAGGTAGAGGGAGCAGGCGAGGTCGGTGCAGATGTACACGCCGACGGAGTTCCCCTCGCGGCCCGCCGGGCCGGCCCTGCGCGCGGTCATCAGCGACACGCCGCCGCGCGGATGGGACGTCAGGCACAGCGAGCACATGCTGCGGCGGAAGAACCCGGGCCGGACGGGCTGGAACCGCAGCGCCACTCCGGCGAGACCGTTCTCCCGTTCGGTCACCAGATAGCTGCGGTCCGGCGCCCCGGGGTCCCGCCAGCCGAGGAAGTCCAGGTCCGCCCACGGCAGCTCACCGAGGTCCCGGGGCACGGCCAGGCGCTTGGCCTCCCCCTTCGAGCAGTTGATGAACGAGTTGCGGATGTCCGGCTCGGTGAGGGGTCGCATGACGGCTCCGGTGCGGGGTCGGGGGAAGAGGCCCTCCAAAAAACCTAGGGCCTCTAGTTTTCTCAGGTTAAGCAGTCTCCGCCGAAGGGGGCCAGTGAATTTCCCGGCCGTACATTCACGTGGTGAATCAAGCAATGGGTGAAGTCGCGCCCGGCGGTGTCACCGTCGGTGCGGCGATCCTGCCGCTCGCCGACTTCTTCGCCCGCGGCGGCCGGCGCCCCGAGCCCGCGCCCGAGTATCTGCTGCCGGCCTGGCGCACGGCACTGCGGGAGCGGGCCCCGGGCTGAGGTTTCGCCGGTCGGTGCGGAGGTACCCGGTGTCGCTCGCGCGGCCGGAACCGCCGGGTGAGCGGACGACAGGAGGGAGAGCGCCGTGACCGACCACCGCGCCGAAGGCCCGGGCGAGAGCGGTGACCCGATCCCCCGGGACATGCCGGACCAGCAGGCCCACGCCGGGGAGGATCCCTGGGAGGTGGCCCCCGGCCTGGCGGCCCGCGGTGATGTCGAGGACGCCGGGGACGCCGAGGCCACGGACGACGCCGCAGGCGCCGACGACGACGGTTCCGCCGAACGGGCCGGGCCCGCGGAGGACGTTCCCGACACGGACGAGGCCGGCACGGGCCGCCAGGGGGAGCGGCAGACGGGTGCCGTGCACCCCGAGCACCCCGCGCCCGACGAGTCGTCCGCCTGACAGACGTCCAGCGGGCGACTCCTCTGCTCTCGGTCTCGGGCGGCCGGGCTCGCGGGCCGAGCGCCGCTCGCGGATGACGGCCGGGCGCCGCTCGCGGATGACGGCCGGCGACGACGGTCGGCGCGGCGACGGTCGGCACGGCCGCTCGGGGTCAGCCGAGCTTCCGCCCCCGCAGCGGCTCCGTCGGTGCCCCCGCGCCCTGCTGCAGGCCCTGGAGGAACTCCTCCAGCACCTCGGTGGCCGTGCGTTCCGGGCGCCAGCCCAGTTCGGCACGCGCGCGCGTGCAGTCCATCAGGGGCAGCCGCAGCACCGCGTCGAACAGATGCGGCGACGCGGGCAGCAGATGCAGCCCCCACGCGGCGGCGATCGCCGAGCGGGCCGCGGTGCGCGGCAGCCGGACCGGGCGGGCACCGGTCAGCTCGCTCAGCAGGCCGGCGTCGACGGGCGGCTCGGCCGCCAGGTTGAACGGGCCGCGGGCGTCGTCGGAGCGCGCCGCCAGCCGGTAGGCGTTCGCGGCGTCGTCGGTGTGCAGCGCCTGCACCCGCAGCCCCGGAACGTCCGGCAGGAAGGGCAGCAGTTCGGGCCGGGCCAGCGGGCCGGGCAGGAACCTGCCGCCGAAGATGCGCCGCTGCTCGCTCGCCGACTCCCGTTTGAACAGGAAGGCGGGCCGCATCCGCACCACCCGGATACCGGGGTGGTCGCGCTCGAAGGTGTCCAGCGCCCGCTCCAGATAGGCCTTCTCCCGGCAGTAGGCGGCGTCCGGCCAGCCGTGCGTCGGCCACGACTCGTCCACGGCGTGGTCCTTCGGCCCCGGCGAGTAGGCCCCGACCGAGGACGCGTGCACCAGCGCCGGTACGCCGGCCGTGGCCACCGCCTCGAACACCCGGATGGAGCCGAGCACGTTGGTGCGCCAGGTCGTCGCCGGATCGTGCGTCGGCTGGAACGCCCAGGCCAGATGGATCACCGCGTCGGCGCCCGAGAAGTGTCCGACGAGATCGGCCCGATCGGAGGTCACGTCGACCGCCGACCACTCCGTCTTCGGGGGCTGCCACTCGGGGAGCCGCCGGGCGAGCCCCACCACCGACCCGACTTCCGGGTCCTCCGAGAGGAGACGCACCACGCTGCTGCCCACGTTTCCGGTGGCGCCCGTGACCACGATCCTGCTGCCCGTTGTGCTGCTCACCATCCGCTCCTCTCGGCCGTTGCTCGGCGGAGGTCACCGGGTACCCCTCGGCCGCGGGCATGCACGCGGACGGGAAGACGGCCGGGAAAGCGGGTGGGAAGGCGGACAGAAGAGTGCCCCGACCGGACGGGGGGATCACGGTCGGGGCCGACTGGTGGTGGATACGGACGGCGGTCGCCTCTCGGCGAAAGGCTGCACGGGGCTTCAGCCGAACGATCGTCCCTGTGCGCCATGGGTGAGGCCCGGGGACACTGTCCCATCCGTACCCGCGCCCCGTTCAACGGTGCACGACCTGTGGGTGTTCCATGGTCTGTCGCGTTTTGCGGTGATGTGCGTCACCGCTCCCGTGCGTCGGGAAGGGCCTCCGCGCCCGTGCCGTCCCCGGCGCGCCCTGCGGTCCCGGCCTCCTCGGCGCCGTCCGCCGGGAGGGTCTCGGCCCAGATGTTCTCGGCCTCCAGCAGCAGCGTGCCAAGGACCGTGGCCTGCGCGGCGCCCCGGCCGGCTTGCTCCCGCAGCCCCTCCTGGAGCCGCTGGTGCAGGTCGTCCATCGTCTCCCGCGTCGTCCCGTCCGGCTGGGCGTCCACCACCTCGCCCACCAGCCGGTCGGCCTCCACCCGGCAGGAGTCGCCGATCAGCTCCAGCAGCCTCGCGTACTGCTCCAGCACCGGCCCCTCCGGCGGGGTGGGCGTCCGCCGCTCGTCGGCCGCCACCGCGAGGGCCCGGGTGAGCGACGAGACCTGTCCGGTGATCCTGCTCCACCGCTGGTCCTCCTGCTCGGGCGGCAGGGCGGAGGGAATCCGGTGCAGGGCGCGCAGCGGGGCGTAGGTCAGGCGCAGGCTCTCCCGGCTCCAGGAGCGGGCCGACTCCAGTGCCTTCAGCCGCCGCTGCAGCCGCCCGGAGGCGCGCGACCACTCGGCGGCGGTCTGTTCGTCCCATCCGCCCTCCCGCAGGTCGTCGGCGATGACCGCCAGGACGTCGCCCGTCTCCCGGGCGAGTGCCGTGAGGTTCTCCCGGACGTCCCGCAGATGGATCGGCGGCAGCACCAGCGCGTTGACGGCCACGCCGATCACCGCGCCGAGCGCCGCCTGCCCCAGCCGGTGCCCGACCGCGGCGGCCGAGACGGTGCCCGCGGTGAGGGTGAACAGCGCCGTGGTGGCCGCGTAGATGCCCTGGTTGCCGAAGCGCGGCCAGTTCGCGATCAGCATCAGCAGCGGCAGGGAGACGACCAGCGCCCCGGTGTTGTCGTCGGTGACCGCCTGGGCTCCCGAGGCCAGGAGTGTTCCCGCGCAGATGGCCGCGAACAGCTGCGTCCCCTGCCGCAGCGAGCTGTAGACGGTGGCCTGCACCAGGACCACCGCCACCCAGGGCGCCATCAGCGCCATCGGATCGTCCATCCAGGCGCCGCCCACCAACCAGGCGAGCAGTCCCGCCGCCGCGGCCTTCAGCGACTGTTTGACCAGGTCGCGCTCCCGTCCCGGCCCCCGCCAGGCCGAACAGGCGGCCTGGCCGATCCCGCGGGCGTCCTGCCGCACCGCGTCCAGCGGGCTCAGGCCCTGCACCGCCTGCCCGGCCGCCCGCGCCCAGCGCAGCACCCGGCCCGGCGCGTCCCCGCTCCGGCCGTCCTGACCGCCTTGGCCGCTCCGGCCGTCCTGGCCGACCTGACCGCCTTGGCCGCTCTCGCCGCCCTGCCGCTCTCGCCGTCCGGCCCGGCGTTCGTCGTGCCCCGCCAAGTCGTTCTCCTCCGTCACGCCCGTTGCGTCGTCGACCGGATGCCTCACGCGAGCGGGCTGCCGGACAGCGACGCCAGCAGGTCGGCCGGATCGGCGTAGACCGCCTCGGCACCGGCCCGCTCCAGGTCGGCGCGCGGGATGCCGCCGCTCAGGACGGCCACGCAGCGCACCCCGGCCCGGCTGCCCGCCCGCATGTCCCAGACGGTGTCGCCCACGAACACCGCCCGCTCGGCGGGCGCTCCGACCAGTTCCAGCGCGTGCGCCACCGGCTCGGGCGCGGGCTTGCCCGCCTCGACGTCGTCGGCGCTCGCCGTGGCGGTGATCGCGTCGTCCGCGTCGATCGCCCGGCGCAGCGCGCTCAGTTCCGCGCCGCCCGCCGAGGTGGCCAGCACCACCTGCCAGCCGTCCCCGGCCAGGCGCCGCAGCAGCCAGCCGGCGTCCCGCAGCGCGGGCAGCCGGTCGAAGTACTGGCCGTACAGCGCCTTGTGCGCGGCGCTCAGCGCGGCGTCCTGCTCCGTGTCCCGGTCGTCGCCCAGCAGGTGGGCGATCAGATCGGTGGAGGACAGGCCCACGGCCCGGTGGACGGCGTGCATCGGCACGGTGTGGCCGGCCTGCCGGAGCGCCTCCCACCAGGTCACCACGTGCAGATGATTGGTGTCGACGAGAGTCCCGTCGACGTCGAACACGGCCGCCCGTTCCATGCACCGGTCCCTTCCTTGTGTCCTCGGATCACGTTCGGCGCCCGGGTACCACGTCAACCGTCCGCCACTCCGGACGGCGTACGGCCGTGCCGCGTCCAGGCCAGCAGGTCGTCCAGCGGCCACGTGGTCACGATCCGCTCGGCGGGCACCCCGCACTCCTCCGCCCGGGCGCACCCGTGGACCTGCCAGTCGAGCTGGCCGGGCGCGTGCGCGTCGGTGTCGATCGAGAACAGCACACCGGCCTCCACCGCCCGGCGCAGCAGCCGCCGCGGCGGGTCGAGCCGCTCGGGCCGGCTGTTGATCTCCAGGGCGGTGCCCGACTCGGCGCAGGCCGCGAACACCGCGTCCGCGTCGAACTCCGACTCCGGCCGCCCCCGCCCGGTCAGCAGCCGGCCCGTGCAGTGGCCCAGGATGTCGGCGTGCGGATCGCGTACGGCGGCCACCATGCGGCGGGTCATCGAGCGGGCGTCCATCCGCAGCTTGGAGTGGACCGACACCACCACGACGTCCAGCTGGTCGAGCAGGTCCGGCTCCTGGTCCAGCGAGCCGTCCTCGAGGATGTCGCACTCGATGCCGGTGAGCAGCCGGAACGGCGCCCACGTCGCGTTGAGCTCCGCCACCACGTCCAGCTGCTCGCGCAGCCGGTCGGCGGACAGGCCGCGGGCCACCGTCAGCCGCGGCGAGTGGTCGGTGAGCGCAGCCCACTCGTGCCCCAGTGCCGCCGCGGCCCGGCCCATCTCCTCGATCGGGCTCCCGCCGTCCGACCAGTCGGAGTGCAGATGGCAGTCGCCGCGCAGCCGCGCCCGCAGCTCCGCACCGCCCCCGGCGAGCGGGGCGTCCGCCTCGCTCTCCAGTTTCCGCAGGTAGCCGGGCACCTCTCCGGTCAGCGCCTCGTGCACCACCTGCGCCGTCTTCGGGCCGACCCCCTTCAGCGACTCCAGCGAACCGGCGTCCGCCCGCTGCCGCACCTCCTCCTCGGGCAGCGCGGACAGCACACGAGCCGCGGTGCGGAAGGCGCGGACGCGGTAGGCCGGCGCCAGGGACCGCTCCAGCAGAAAGGCGATCCGCTCCAGCGCCTCGACGGGATCCATCGCCACCTCCTCGGCCGCCCCGCCCCTCCAGGGTTGCCCAGCGTCCCCGGAGCCGCACGACGGAGCGCCCCGTTTGTCCGTACCGCACCCGGGTACTGCGATGCCGCGTCACCGCCGTCCCGGCCGAGGAGGAGCCCCGCCATGTCCAGCCCCAGCGCACCCGACACCAAGGTGGCCGTGATCACCGGTTCCGACTCCGGTATCGGCCGTGCCACCGCCGTACGCCTGGCCGAGGCGGGCATGGACATCGGCATCACCTGGCACAGCGACCGGGAGGGTGCCGAGCGGACCGCCGAGGAGGTCCGCGCCCACGGGCGGCGCGCCGAGACCGCCCGGGTGGACCTGACCCGGCTGCCCGAGGCCGCGGAGACCGTCGACGCGCTGTGCGAGCGCCTGGGCCGCGTGGACGTCCTGGTGAACAACGCCGGCACCGGCACCGCCACGCCCTTCCTCGACCTGGCGCTGGAGGACCTGCGGCACGTGCTGGACGTCGACCTGGCCGGACCGTTCCTGTGCGGGCAGAAGGCCGCCCGGCGCATGATCCGGCAGGGTGACGGCGGCCGGATCGTCAATGTGACGTCCGTCCACGAGCACCAGCCGCGGGTGGGCGCCGCCCCCTACTGCGCGGCCAAGGGCGGCCTCGGCCTGCTCACCCAGGTGATGGCGATCGAACTCGCCGAGCACGGCATCACCGTCAACGCGGTCGCCCCGGGCGAGATCGCCACGCCCATGACCGGACAGGAGGACACCGACCCGCACACCGAGCGCCGCCCCGGAGTGCCGCTGGGCCGGCCCGGCGACGCCCGCGAGGTCGCCGCCGTCATCGCCTTCCTCGCCGGGCCGGACGCCTCCTACGTCACCGGCGCGTCCTGGAGCGTCGACGGCGGCATGCTGCGCATGGGCCCGATGGCCGGATCTCATCTGACCGCCGACGACTGGCGGCGCCCCTGATCCGGGCGCCGGCTGACCCGGCCGTCGGCGCGAGTGCGCGTCGTCGCAGGTCGGCGAGGTGCGGGCGGCGTACAAAGCCATGAGCGGCCATCCGGCTCTACCCTCGATTGCATGACCGAAATCGCGAGCCCGCACATCGCCCGTCCGCGGATCCTGGTGCTCGGGGTTCAGCCGGGGACTCCGCCGTTCCGGATCGTCGAGATCGACGGCCAGGTCGTCGGTGAGGCGAGGGCCGTCACCGACGTTCTGGAGGCCGCCGCCGCGTTCGGCATCACCGTCCACGACCTGGACGACCCGGACGTGGTCCGCTGGGTGGGCGGGGACAAGTTCACCTGGAAACCGCGCTAGCCCCTTCCCCCCCCGGCGACGCAGGCGCCTGGTCGGCCCGGCGCACGGGGCCCCGGGCCGGGCACGATGACGCCGAGGTGCCCGAGGCCCTCCTCGGAACGCGGCGGCTTCCGTCCGCATGGCCTTTCGCCCCGGCAGCGGCCGGGTGTCGACCACTTCCCGCGCGTACTGATCCGATGGCCGCCAACGTGCCCCGCTCGCCGAACAGTTGAAGTAGTTGCATGCCACAATGGATCGCATGGACGAACTTGATTCGGCGATCATCCGCCACCTCCAGCTGAACGCTCGGCAGTCCAACCGCGAACTGGCCCGCCAGATCGGAGTGGCTCCGTCCACGTCGCTCGAACGCGTGCGCTCCCTGGAGGAGCGGGGGGTGATCACCGGCTACCGCGCGGAACTGAACCTCGCCGCGCTGAACCGGCACTACCAGGCGTTCGTCGCCGCACAGGTCAGACCGCTCAGCCGCACGGTCATCACCTCCTTCCAGGAGGCGGTCGCCAAACTCCCGGAAGTCGTCGGCGTCTTCGTCGTCGCCGGCGGTGACGACTTCCTCATCCACGTCGCCGTCCAGAACAACGAGGCCCTGCACGCGTTCCTCATGGACCGGCTCAGCCAGCGGCGCGAGGTCGTGGGCTTCCGGACGATCGTCATCTTCCAGCACGCCCCCACCTCGCTGCTGTCCGCGCTGCCGGAGGCGAACGCCGCGTCCGCGTCCGACTCCGCGCCCGGCCGCGCAGCGGGGCGGACGAAAGGCGCCGGCCGTACGCCCGTGAACGGCTGACGAGCCGTCAGCGCGCGGCCACCAGGCGGGTCACCGCCTCCTCCACCACGTCCCCGCCCTTGCAGAAACCGAACCGCACGAGCCAGTCGGGGCTGCCGGCGCTCTGGTAGAAGGCGCTCGTCGGCACCGCCACCACCCCGGCGCGCGCCGGGAGCTCACGGCAGAAGCGGGTGCCGTCGTCGTACCCCCAGGGCCGGACGTCGGCCTGCACGAAGTAGCCGCCCTGACCGGGAAGGGCGGGCAGCCCCGCCTTCCCCAGGCCCTCGCACAGCCGGTCCCGGTTCTCCTGCAGCCGGTCGCGCAACCCGCTCACCCAGGACATCCCGGAGGTGAGCATGGCGGCCACGGCCACCTGGAACGGCGTACCGGACGCGTACGTCAGGAACTGCTTGGCCGAGGCCACCGCCGCCACCAGCGGCGCGGGGCCGCAGGCCCACCCGACCTTCCAGCCGGTGACGTTGAGCGACTTGCCGGCCGAGGAGATCACCAGCGTGCGCTCGCGCATGCCCGGCAGCGAGGCGATGGAGACATGGCGGACACCGTCGTACACCAGGTGCTCGTACACCTCGTCCGTGACGACCGTCAGGTCGTGTTCCTCGCAGACCGCGGCGATCTGCGTCAGCTCTTCGCGGGTGAAGACCTTTCCGGTGGGGTTGTGCGGCGAGTTGAGCAGGAGCACGCGGGTGCGCGGGCCGACCGCGCGGCGCAGGGCGTCGGGATCGAGGACGAATCCGTCCGCGGTGACGGCCAGCGGAGCGGCGGTCACCCGGGCGCCCGCCATCCGGGCCGCCGCCGGGTAGGCGTCGTAGCAGGGGTCGAAGGTGAGGACGGTGTCGCCCGGGTCGCAGAAGGCCAGCAGCGCCGAGGCGACGGCCTCGGTGGCACCGGTGGTGACCAGCACCTCGTCGTCGGGGCGGTAGGAGACCCCGGTGGTCGCGAGCCGGTGGCCGGCCACCGCCTCCCTCAGCTCGGGTAGTCCGGTCGCCGGAGGGTACTGGTTGCGTCCGGCCGTGATCGCGGCCACCGCGTGGCCGAGGATCTCCGGCGGACTCGGCAGCTCCGGTACGCCCTGGCCGAGGTTGATCGAGCCGGTCCGCTCGGCGAGCCGGGTCATCTCGGTGAAGATCGACGTCCCGAAGCTGCGGGTCCGTTCCGCTGGTACCCAGCTCACGGCCATGGGGTGACACGCTCCTCGCTGTGCCGGGCCGTGTGCGGCCCGGGGTGGGGTGGGGTGGGGTGGGTTGTCGGAGGACACGGGCGGCCCGGGTGGCGGATCCGCCCGGGAGGCGGGCCGCGGGGGTCACCCGCGGCCCGGCCCGGCCGTCCGGCACCGGTGGCTGGTGGCCGCCGGTGTCAGCGCACGGTGATGGGCATGCGGGTGATGCCCTGGATGAAGTTCGACCGCAGCCGCCGGACCGGGCCGGACAGCTCCACGGTCAGCCCGGGGTCGGTCATGCGGCGGAACAGGATGCCCAGTTCCGTCTGGGCCACCATGGCCCCGATGCAGCGGTGGATACCGATGCCGTAGGTCAGGTGGCGGTTGGGGGACCGGGCGATGTCGAAGACGTCCGGGCGGTCGAACTGCGCCGGGTCCCGGTTGGCCGACACGTTCCACAGCGTGACCGAGTCGCCCTCGCGCACCTGGCGATCGCCGATGCGCAGATCGCTCGTGGCCACCCGCATCACGTAGGCGTTGGTGGAACTCCAGCGCAGAACCTCGTTGACCGCGCTGTCCATCAGGTCCGGTCGCCGCCGGAGCGCGGCGAGCTGGCCGGGATGGTCGTGGAGGGCGAGGAGTCCGGTGCACGCGGTGTACGAGGACGTCTCGTTGCCGCCGACCGCCACGTTCATGCAGTTGTAGAGGATGTCCTCCTCGGGCCACGGACGGCCGTTGCGCTCGGCCTCGATCAGGAAGCTGACCAGGTCGTCCCCGGGACGCCGCCGCCGTTCCCGGACGATCTCGGCGAAGAACTCGAAGATCTCGGCCTGGGTCACGGCCAGGCGCAAGCGCTCGTCGTCGGAGGTGTCGACGTAGACCGGATCGCGGAAACCGATCATCTTGCGGGTCAGGTCGATCAGTTCGCGCGCCTCCCGGTGGGAGAGGCCCATCATCGCCATCACCGCGCCAGCCGGCAGCTCCGGCGCGATGTCGGTGGCGAAGTCGCAGCCTCCGTCGGCCAGCGCGCGGTCCACCGCGGCGTCCACCAGTTCGGTGACCTGGCGGGCGATCCGGCCCAGGATCCGGTGGGTGAAGGCGCGGTGCACCACCTGGCGGATCTGGCGCTGTCGCGGCGGGTCGGAGGCCACCAGCATGCGCCCGGCCGACGGGTCCGCCTGGCTGCGGAAGGAACCGCCGAGCATCGGGCCGCCCTCGGAGCTGAGGCCCTCGTGATCGGTGTAGAGCCGGGCGACGTCGTCATAGCGGGTGACGGCCCAGAAGCCGCCGCCGTCGTCCGTGGTGTGCCAGTGGACGGGGTCGTTCTCCCGGAGCCAGGCCAGCATGCCGTAGTGCCGCTGCTCGACGAAGGCGTCCGCATCGGTCAGATCGATGGTCAGTACGCTGCTCATGCCGTCACCGGCTCCTCACGCCTGATGCGGATGATTCCGGCCAGGGCGCCCAGCTCGCTGGTGGCCAGGATCTCCCGCGCACTGATGTCGACCGTCAGCTCGCGCACCAGCCGTCGCTGCATGCGGAAGGCGAGCAGGGAGTTGCCGCCGAGGGCGAAGAAGTCGTCGTGGACGCCGATCTCCTCGACCGCCAGCAGCTCGCTCCACAGCTCCGCCAGGTACTTCTCCGTCTCGTCCCGCGGTGGCACATGGTCCGCCCGGTGCCGCAGGTGGTCGTCGAGTATCTCGGCGAGGCGCTTGGTGTCGCGCTTGCCGTGGTCGTTGGCGGGGATCTCCGCCACCTTGATGAGCGAGCTGGGGACCATGTAGTCGGGCATCGCCTCCTGCGCGTACGTCCGCAGGTCCTTCAGGGACACCTCGTCGTGCGGCACCACCAGCGCCACCAGATGGCGGTCGGTGCCCGTGCCCGCCGCGAGCACGGCGACCTCGCGCAGCTGCGGGTGGCGGCCGAGGATCCGCTCGGCCTCCCGCGGCTCGACCCGGTAGCCACGGATCTTGACCTGGTCGTCGGCGCGTCCCACGTACCGCAGTGCGCCGTCGGGGCCGCGGAAGACCAGGTCACCGGTGGCGTACATGCGGCCGCCCGAGGCACCGGGGGCGGGCAGGAAGCGATCGGCGGTCAGACCGGGCCGGCCGAGGTAGCCGCGGGCCACACCCGGTCCGGTGATGTGCAGTTCGCCCACCGTCCCGTCGGGCACCGGTTCCAGCCCGGAGTCCAGGACGAGCAGCTCGGTACCGACCAGGTCGCGGCCGATGGGCACGCTGTCCTCGCCTTCGGCGACACCGGTGATGCGGTGGGCCGAGCAGGCGGTGGTGCCCTCGGTGGGGCCGTAGAGGTTGTAGAACTCGCCGGAGAAGGAGCCGGAGAGCAGCTGGCGGCAGGCTTCGGGCAGGATGACGTCGCCGCCGGTGTGCAGCACCCGGAGCGTGGCGAACGCGTCGCGGTCCTCCTTGACCACGTGGTTGAGCGCCATGGTCGGGACGAGCATCGCCGTGATGCGCCGGCGCCGCAGTTCCCGGCCGATGTCGCCGGTGAGCAGGTCCGGCATCGTCGGCAGCACGACGATCTCCGCGCCCCCGGCGAACGCGCACCAGGTCTCGAAGTGGAACGCGTCGAAGGACAGGCTGGAGACGTGCCCGACCCGGTCCTGCGGCGTCAGCGCGGGCAGCGCCGGGTTGGTCGCGAAGTGCACGATGTTGCGGTGCTCCAGCACCACGCCCTTGGGCGTGCCGGACGAACCGGAGGTGAACAGCAGGCAGGCGGCGTCCTCCTGGTGGACGCCGGGCAGCGGTGCCCGTGGCTCGGCCAGGCCGTCGAGGCCGTACTCCCACACGTCCGTGCCGGCCGCGCCGGCCCCCGCGCTCTCCCCGGGATCGGTGACCACCAGGGCCGGGCGGCTCTCGGTGAGCATCAGGTCGCGGCGCGCGTCGGGGTAGCGGGTGTCGACCGGGACGTAGGCGGCGCCCGCCTTGAGGATGCCCAGCAGGGTGACGAAGACGGGGACTCCGCGCCGCAGGTGGTAGGCGACACGGTGCTCCGGGCCGACTCCCCGCTCGCGCAGCAGGGCGGCGACGAGGTCGGAGCGCCGGTCGAGTTCGGCGTAGCTGAGGGAGGTCGTGTCGTCGCTGACGGCGGGCCGGTCCGGGTGGCGTCGTGCCGTGTTCCCGAACAGCTCGACCAAGGTGCCGGGACTGCCGGGCGGCACGGCGGGCAGGTCGCGCCCGTCGGCGGTGAGGGTGTCGGCGTGGGCGACGCACTCCTCGCGTGTGCCGTCGAAGCCGGTCGGCTGCCATCCGGGGGGCAGCGGCCGGCCCGAGGGCCACACACTCGGCGTGCCGTCGTCAGCACGGACCAGGCGGTACAGGGCGGTGGCAGTCTCTGCCGTCACAGGTTTCTCCTTGCCGGAACGGGATCGGCGGGGCTCCGTGGAGGTCGGCTCACGGGCGTCCCTACAGGCCGTCGGCCAATCGGTGTTCCGCCTCCTGGAGCACCTCGGTGCTCTTGTTGAAGGCGATGCGGACGTGGCCGGAGTCGGTGGTGTGGTCGCGGAAGAAGCAGCGTCCGGGCACGACGAGGACGCGGCGCCGGGTGGCGAGCCGCCGTACGAAGGTCTCGCAGTCCTCGTCGGTGATCTGACGGATGTCGGCCATGATGTAGCAGCCGCCCTCCGGGGCCCGGCAGGGCAGCCCGGCCGCGGTGAACAGGGCGACCGTCCGGTCGCGCAGCTCCTGCAGGCGCGCGGCCGGCTGCCAGGAGGTGTCCCGCAGGACACCGGAGGCGGCGACCGCCCGCTGGAGCGGTCCGGTGGCGCTGAAGCTGGTGGCGAGGTGCACCGCGCGCAGCCGCTCGGTCAGCTGCGGGCAGGCACGCAGGTGCCCGATCCGCCAGCCGCTGAGCGCGTACGCCTTCGACAGGCTGCCGATGACGATGCTGCGGTCCCGCAGGCCCGGCACCTCGGCGGCGGACACGTGCGGGGCGCCGTCGTAGACGAACGGCGCGTACACCTCGTCGGAGATGAGGGTCACGTTCCACTTCTCGCAGAGCGCGGCCAGCTCCTCCAGCTCGGGCCGGGTGAGCGTCCGGCCGGTGGGATTGGCCGGGGAGTTGATCACCACGGCACGGGTGCGGGGCCCGAACGCGGACGCCAGTTCCTGCGGATCCCAGCGCCAGTCGGGTGCCCGCAGGCCCACGAACCGGGGGACGCCTCCGGCCAGGGCCAGCGCGGCGAGGAAGTTCTCGTAGAACGGTTCGAGGAACACCACCTCGTCGCCGGGATCGACGGTGGCCAGCATGGCCACGCTCAGCGCCTCCGAGGCGCCGGTGGTGATGGTCAGTTCGGTCCGCGGGTCGGGGCGGCCCGGCAGGGTGGCCGCGATCTGCTCGCGGAGCGAAAGGTTTCCGCTGGTGTCCTCGTACTGGTTGTCGCCGTGCAGCAGCTGTTCGGCGGCGGCCTCCAGGGCGTCCCGCGGCGGCAGGGGCGTGCCGGGGACCCCGCCCGCCAGGTCCAGGGCGCCCAGTTCCCGGCCCAGGTGGAGGAGCTGGGCGAGGGCGCCGGCCGGCAGGGCGCCGACACGCGCGGCGCCCCGGGGCAGCGCACCGGACGGCGCGAGGGCTGTGGTCATGTCGCCTCCTTCGGGGTGCGGCCGGAGCCGGCGGCCTCGTGGTCCGGACGGACCGAGGGCAGCCAGTGCGGCCGTGACCTCTCGTACGCGGTGATGGACTCGGCCTTGCGCAGGGTGACGGCGATGTCGTCGTACCCGTTGAGCAGCAGCCACCGGGTGTGCTCGTCCAGCTCGAACTCCCAGTTGCCGCCGCCCCCTTCGACCGTGCCGGCGGCGACGTCGACGGTGACCCGGAGCGAGGGATCCCGCTCGGAGAGGGCCATCAGCGTCTCCATGGCGGTCTCCGGCAGCACGACGGCCAGCAGGCGGTTCTTGAGGGCGTTGCGCCGGAAGATGTCGCCGAACCGGGACGACAGGACGGCGACGAAACCCCAGTCGCGCAGCCCCCACACCGCGTGCTCGCGGGAACTTCCGGTGCCGAAGTCCGGACCGGCCAGCAGCACACTGGCCCCCGCCCGTTCGGGGCGTTCGAGGACGAAGCCGGGCTCGGCGCGCCAGCGGCTGAACACCGCGTCCTCGAATCCCGACTTCGTCACCCGCTTGCAGAATTCGGCGGGCATGATCTGGTCGGTGTCGACGTTGCTGCGCCGCAGCGGGACGGTGCGGCCGGTGTGCCGCACCAGGGGCCGCAGCAGGCCGGACGGTGATGTCACGTCAGGTCCCCCGGGGTCGCGAGACGTCCGGTCACCGCGGTGGCCGCGGCGACCGCGGGCGAGACCAGGTGGACGCGGGAACGTCCGCCCAGCCGCCCTTCGAAGTTGCGGTTGGAGGTGGCGGCGACCCGCTCCTGCCCGCTCGCGCGGTCCGGGTTGAGCCCGGGGCACATCGAGCACCCGGGCAGCCGCCACTCCGCTCCGGCCGCCTTGAACACCTGGTCGAGTCCTTCCTCCTCGGCCCTCAGGCGTACGTCGGCCGAGCCGGGCACCACGAGCATCCGGGTGCCGTCGGCCAGCCGCCGTCCGCGCAGTACGTCCGCCGCGGTCCGCAGGTCCTCCAGCCGGCCGTTGGTGCACGAGCCGAGGAAGACGGCGTCGACGGCTACGTCCCGCAGCGCGGTGCCGGGGGTGAGCCCCATGTACTCCAGGGCCCGGGCCGCCGCCGCGCGTTGCTCCGCGTCGGCGAACTCCTCCGGTGCGGGCACGGTGTCCTCGACGGAGACCGTCTGGCCCGGGTTGGTACCCCAGGACACCTGCGGCGACAGGGACGAGACGTCGATGGTGACGGTGCGGTCGTAGCGGGCCGCCGGGTCCGACGGCAGGGTCCGCCAGTGGGCCAGCGCCTCCTCCCGGGCGCGGCCGGCCGGAGCGTGCGGCAGGCCCGACAGATAGGCGAAGGTGACCTCGTCGGGTGCGAACATCCCCGCCCGGGCGCCGGCCTCGATGCTCATGTTGCACATCGTCATCCGGCCCTCCATGGACAGCGTCCGCAGGGCCTCGCCGCGGTACTCCAGCAGGTGCCCCTGGGCGCCTCCGGGGCCGATCCGGGCGATGAGGGCCAGGATCAGGTCCTTGGGCGTGACGTCGTCGGGCAGGGTGCCGGTGAACTCCGCCGCCATGGTGCGCGGCCGGGGCAGCGCGAGGGTCTGGGTGGCCAGCACATGCTCGACGTCGCTGGTGCCGATGCCGAACGCCAGCGCGCCGAAGGCGCCCAGCGTGGAGGTGTGGCTGTCGCCGCAGACGGCGGTCATGCCCGGCTGCACCAGGCCCAGTTGCGGGGCGACGACGTGGACGATGCCCTGCCGGGCGTGGCCCATCCGGTACAGCTGGATGCCGTGCTCGGCGCAGTTGCCGCGCAGGGTGTGAAGCTGCTGCCGGCCCACGGGGTCGTGCAGTTCCTCGGTGTCCGTCGGCACGTTGTGGTCCTCGACGGCGAGGGTCAGGTCGGGGCGCCGGACGCTCCGCCCGGTCAGCCGCAGCCCGTCGAAGGCCTGTGGCGAGGTGACCTCGTGCATCAGGTGCAGGTCGATGTAGAGCAGGTCGTCCGTACCCGCCGGGCTGTCGCCCGGACCGGCCACGCGGTGCCGGTCCCAGATCTTCTCGGCCAGGGTGCGTGGGCGTTCCATCACACCCCCGTGGGGGCGGGGGAGGGCACCGCGAGTTCGCGCGCGAGCCGTTCCCTGACCACCGAGAGCTCTTCGCAGTCCCCTCCGACGCGCTCCTCGACGTGGGAGCGGTACAGCTCCGTCAGCTTCTCCTCGCTCACCTCCACGCCGAGTTCGTCGAGCAGGTGGCGCAGGACCGAGCGGCCCGAGTGGCGGCCGATGAGGATGGAGCGCTGCCGTCCGAAGCGCGCGGGCTCGACGTACTCGTACGTGGCCGGGTTGCGCAGCACGCCCTGCTGATGGACGCCGGCGGCCGTGCCGAAGGCATAGGTGCCGAAGATCGCCTTGTTCCTCGGTTCCTCCAGCCGGATCACCTTCCGCAGCGCCGTGTACGCCTCGTACATGCCTTCCGTCCGGACGTCGGTGCGCAGGCCGAGTTCCTCGCTCTTGTAGGCGAGCAGCGCGGCGATCTCCTCGAGCGCGGTGTTGCCCGCGCGTTCACCGATGCCGCCGAGGGTCGCCTGGACCTCGTCGGCGCCGGCCTGCAGGCCGGCCACGGCGTTGGCGAGCGCCAGGCCGAAGTCGTCGTGGCAGTGGGTGGAGATACGCACGGGGGAGGGAGCCCACTCGCGGAAGGCGGCGATGAGGTCGCCGTACTCCTGCGGCGTCAGGCAGCCGGAGGTGTCACCGATGACGAAGCAGTCGGCACCCGCCTCGACGGCGCCGACGGTGATCGCGCGCAGCAGGTCGTGCTCACCGCGGCTGGCGTCCTCGATGGGCACCGACACCGAGTCGACGCCGAGACTGCGGGCGAAGGCGACGGCGTCGACGACCTCGTCCACGGCTTCCTTGCGGGTGATCTGCCGCTTGTGCTCCAGGTGCAGATCGCTGCCCGTGGCCATCACCTGGACCTCGTGGTTGCGCACCCCGCCGGCCTCGACGGCCGTCTCGATATCGGCGCGGACCGCGCGGCAGAACGTCACGAACTTCGCCCGGGTCAGGTGCTGGGATATCAGCCGGGTCGCCTTGAATTCACTGGGCGAGGACGCGGGAAACCCGGTCTCGATGGAATCCACGCCCAGCGCTTCGATACGCAGGGCCAGATCGAGTTTGTCTTCCGGGCGCATGGCGTTCGCCGGCGCCTGCTCTCCGTCTCTGAGCGTTGTGTCGAAGACCGAAACACGACGTACCGAGGATTCCTTTTGCATGGACGTCCTTCCGTCTGACAGCCGACGCGCTCGACACCCGCCCCCTGTCGGAGGGCACACGAATAACGCGCCGACAAGGCGGGATTCGGGGTCGGTGAGGGCAGGTGTGCCCAGGGAGAGATGTACGGCATAAACAGAGACTGATCCCTCAGGAATCGGTCACGCCGACGCTACCTCAAGCACTAATCGAGGTCCATCGGATTCTCTGCTGGCCCGGTCATGTTCACACCGTCTTCGTCAGTTTTTCAAGTAGGTTTGCCGTCCGGACATCGACCGAAGATGATCCCTGGATGTGACGTCTGTCGCAGGCGATCTCCTGTCGTCCGGGTGATGCGCAGCAATATCTCTCACACCGGGGGCCGGGGTCTCGCCGAGGAGAGCCGGAAAGCAAACATTCCGCGTCGGGTGGCGTATGTATTCGGCCATCGAGTGGGCAGGGGTGTGGCGGTGCCGCGGTGACTTTCCGGAATCGCTTGACATGGCCTTGGGAAAAGATGACAGAGTCGTCCTCGGTCTGAGGAAGGAGCGCACGTATGTCGAAAGCCGAGAAGAGTTATCTCCGGGTAGGGGAGCGAAATGCTCCGGTGCGCCTGCTCGCCTTTCATCACGGGGGCGGTTCCGCTTTGTCGTTCCTGCCGCTCGCCCGCGGACTGCCGGATCTGTGCGAGGCGTTCGTCTTCGAGCTGGCCGGCCGGGCCGGTGACGCGGAGCAGGCGCCGGCGGCCGATTACGCGGAGGCGTACGACCGTTTCGCCGCCGACGCGGCGGACGTCGTGGACCGCCCGGTCGTCGTCATCGGCCACAGCCTGGGAGCGCTGTTCGCCCACAACGTCGCCTGCCTGCTGCCCGATGCGCAGCGGCGACTCGTCCACACGGTGATCGTGTCCGCCTCGCGGTCGCCGGGGGCCACCGCCGAGACCGCGCCGATGCCCGACAAGCCGTTCGTGGTGCGCAGCCGCGAGTCACTGCTCGGAGAGCTGCGGACGTTCGGCGGAGTCGATCCGGAGCTGCTGGAGGACGCCGACTTCGTGGACGCGGCCGTCACCCTGCTGGGACACGACCTGCATCTGGCCGACACCTACACGCCGCCGCGGTTCGGTCCGGCCGACGTGCCGCACCAGGTCTGGTACGGCACGGAGGACGCCACGCTGCCGGAGCCGGAGCGGCTGCGGTGGGACGCCGACTGCCGCACGCCCCCCTCCCACCGGGGCTTTCCGGGCGGCCACTTCTATCTCTTCGAGCGCCCCGAGCCGGCGGCCGCACTGGGCGAGCTGGTGGCGGCAGCCGCGTCGGCCACCTCCGGGTCCCCCGCCTGAGCGGCCGGGCGGCCGGCACCGGTCCAGGGCCCGTGCCGACGCCGCCAGTACAGCGCCGCACAGGCGCCGACGGCGAGCGGCAGCAACAGCAGCCATCCGCTGAACGCCATCACCACCAGAGTGAAGACCACGGCTCCGCAGGCCGCGAACCACAGGGGCGAGCGGCGCGGCAGCAGCCGCAGCGAGGCGGCCATCCCGGCGGCGGTGACCGCGGCCAGGAACGCCGACGTGACACGCATCAGCGGATCCAGCGGGACGGTGAGCAGGGCGGCAGCGAGCGTCAGGCCGCCGGTGAGCACCGCCTGCACGGTCAGGCTGCGGCGCGGCACCTGGCCGGCGCCCCCGCCCTTGGCCAGCCAGCCTGGCAGTGCGCCGTCCCGTCCCAGCGCCGCCCCGAGCCGGGCGGCGCCGGCTATGAAGGTGTTGACCGCCCCCAGGCTCAGGCAGACGGCCGCCGCCGCCGTCAGCGGCCGCGCGGCGGAGCCGAGGCCGCGCTCCAGCAGCAGCATCAGCGGAACGTCGGACTCCCGCGCCAGTGCCCCGAGGGCGCCGATGGTGACGAACGACAGTCCGAGGTAGAGCACGCCGACGATGGTCAGGGTGATCGTGGTGGCCCTGGGCAGGTGGCGCCGGGGATCGGCGAACTCCGCGGACAGATGACTCGCCGCCTCCCACCCGCTGAAGGCGTAGAAGAGCACCACCGCCGCCGAGCCGATCGACAGCCAGCCCTCGGGCATGAAGGGCGTGAAGTGGTCCGCACTGACGTGCGGTGCGGCGAAGAGCGTGGCGCACGCCAGCAGCAGCACCAGCACGCCGACGAGCACCAGCTGCATCCGCCCGGACATCTGCAGCCCGGCGTAGTTGGCGGCGACGGCCACCGCGAGGATGACCGCGGCCGCCGCGTATCCGGCCCGCTGCGGCAGGCCGAGGACCTCGGCCACGTAGTTCCCGCCCGCCATGGCACCGGCCAGTACTCCGGGCGGCACGGCCGCGTAGAACAGCCAACCCACGCAGGCCGCGGGCCGGGGTCCGAACGCCCGGGCGACGAAGTTGGCCACCCCGCCGCCGTCGGGGTAGCGGGCGCCGAGCGCGGCGAACGTCACCGCGACGGGAACGCTCAGCAGCAGCAGGACCGCCCACGAGACCATCGAGGCCGGACCCGCCGCAGCGGCCGCCAGGGCCGGCAGCGCCAGCACCCCGGGTCCCAGGACGGCGCCGATGTACAGGGCTGTGCCCTGCCCCAGTCCGAGGCGGCCCCCGTGCATGTGTCTCCCCTTCCGCGCAGGACGATCGCGGCACTCCCCGCAGAAATGCGTGATGCGGCGAGGCATGACCCCTCGCTGAGCGTCCGCCGAGAGTCTAGGCAGCGACTTCGACAGGTAGCCCGGACGCCGTACAAACGTTTGGCGCGGTCCGAGGATCGGCGGCCTTGTTCGAACGACATTCGGCGGTCACCGCCCACCGCCGGTCATTCGGACGCCGATGTCCGCATTCACATTCACGCCCGCGTCCGCCGCCGGCCCGCACCGGCCCGCACCGGCCCGCACCGGTGCCGCGGGCACCGAATCGGCCATTCCCCGACGGCTCTTTTCGGCCGGGCCGGCGGGCCGCCCTTC
The DNA here is from genome assembly GCF_047946815.1 of Streptomyces hamibioticus. Classification (NCBI taxonomy): domain Bacteria; kingdom Bacillati; phylum Actinomycetota; class Actinomycetes; order Kitasatosporales; family Streptomycetaceae; genus Streptomyces; species Streptomyces hamibioticus. The sequence continues at coordinate 749,039 of NZ_JBKKQY010000001.1, read as the reverse complement.
CGGAGGCGACTCGGTACGGAGAAATCAGGCCAGGGCGGGAACGGGCCGGGCCGCTCGGAAATGGCTGGACGCTGGCCGTGGTCCGGTACGGCACGGCGGGTGCCGGCTCGTCCCGGAATATGAGATGGCGAGATCGGTGATGTTTCCGCCGATCCGGCGTGATGTAACATTTTACCAGCCTGCCGGATCCGTACGCCGTCCAGCGCGTTTCTGTCGGATTACCGGGCCGTTTTCAGGGCCCCCCGGAGCAGCGCTCATCCATACGCGAATGCCATGCTCCGCTCCATTCCACTGTCCGGGCCCTGCGACAGGGCCGCAAAGCAGGGAGGACAAGTCAATGGCACGACTCGATCGGAATCCCGATATCGAGGGTCGCAGCAAGCGGCTCTGGCTCAACGATGACGGCACCTGCGATGTCGAACTCATACCGAGTCTGCGCAGTTACACGTACGACCGGGACGAGATGATTCCGGAGACCGCCCGGCTGCGGCTCGACTTCTACGAACTGGCCGCCACGAAACTCGCCGACAAGGGTCTGCGCACGGTCTTCCTGGAACGGCTGGGTGACACTTCCTACCGCGCCGCGTACATTCCGGCGCCGCCGTTCGAGGTGATCGTCAAGAACCTGGCCACGGGCTCGACGATCCGGAAGTACCCCGGGCTCTTTCCGGAGGGCCACCGCTTCGACCCGCCCGTGGTGAAGTTCGACTACCGCATCGACCCCGAGGACCAGCCGATCGGAGAGGACTACCTGAGGGCGACGGGAACCGACGTCGAGGCCTTCCGCCAGGTGGCCCTGGAGTGCAACGCCTCGCTGCGGTCCTGGCTGGCCCCGCTCGACCTGTGGGACTTCTGCCTGGTGATCGGCGTCGACGGCGAGGGCCGGCCGGTCATCAACTCCGAGATCTCCCCGGACTGCATGCGGCTGCGCGACGACGCAGGCAACCCCCTGGACAAGGACCTGTTCCGGCAGGGCGCCGACCCGGCGACGATCGTCTCGATCTGGACCGACCTGGTCCGCCGGGTGTCCGGATGACGGCGGCCGACGCCGGCCGCACCGTGCTGGTGACCGGGGCCAACCGGGGAACCGGCAGGGCGGTCGCCGAGGAACTGCACTCGGCCGGCTGGCGGGTGTGCGGCCTGGGCCGGACCCCGGCGGACCTGCCCTGGATGCAGCACGTCGCCTGCGACCTCAGCAAGCCGCGGGACGTCGGCCCGGCCGTCCGGCAGGCGGCCGAAGCGGCCGGCGGCCTCGACGCCGTCGTCGCCAACGGCGTGGAACGCGCCCTCGGCGATCTGGCCACCCTGCCGCTCGACCACTGGCAGGAGGCCGTGGACGTCAACCTCACCTCCGTGGTCGCCCTGGTCCAGGCCGCCCTGCCGTATCTGCGCGCCCGCGGCGGCCGGATCGTCCTGATGGGCTCGCACGCCGGCACGCGGTTCTTCGAGGGCGGCGCCGCCTACTGCGCGACCAAGGCCGCGCTCAAGGCGATCACCGAGGTGCTGCTGCTGGAGGAGCGCCGCAACGCAGTGGGCACCACCCTGATCAGCCCGGGCGCCATCGCCAACCTGCCCGGTGACACCTCACCGCTGAAGATGGCCGCCTCCTCGGTGGCCCAGGCGGTCCGATGGGTGCTGGAGGCGCCCGGCGACACGGTGGTCGGCGAGGTCGAGCTGCGCCCCGCCAGGCTGCCGGACGACGTTCCGGTGACCGGGCTGGACCGGCTGCAGGCCGTATGACGGCGGAGGAGACCATGAGTGAACCCGGCACCACCACCCGGCCGTCCGTCGACTGGGACGCCGGCATCGGCACGCTGAGCATCCGGGCGGACGCTCCCGCGCCGGGCTCTCAGCGGGCGACGGTCACCTTCCACTCGCGCGTCTGGATCCAGCTCGACGGCCAGGCGCAGCCGGTCAACGCCGACATCCTGGACGTTCCCGAGGTCGTGGCGGCGGTCGTGCCCCGGGCCCGGCGCGGCCACGACGCGGAGCCGGCCGCCAGAGGGGGCATCCCGTGGCTGCTCGACCCGGACAGCGACTGGGTCTGGATCCCGCTGGGCGACGGGCCCGGGCGCAGCCGTCTGGTCCGCGAGGGCCGAGTGGAGCTCTGGCTCGCCGGTGGCCTGCCGCTCCGGGTCCGGCTGTGGGTGCCCGTGAGCGGAGCGGTCGACCGGCACGGCGGACGACCGCGGTGAACGGCGTCCGGGGGGTGCGGCTCGTCTGCACCGATCTCGACGGAACGCTGCTGAACGGGGCGGGCACCATCGGCCCGGTGACCCGCGCCGCCCTGGCGGAGGCGGAACGCAAGGGCCTGCCCGTCGCCTACGTGACGGGCAGGCCCTTGCGGGACGCGCTGTCCGCGGTCCGCGACCACGGCCTCGGGGGCCTGCTGGTGTGCAGCAACGGCGCGGTGACCGCTCAGGGCCCCGCCGGGCACGTGGTGGACCGGCGGGGGTTCACCGCCGACGGGGCCGCGCGGCTGCTGGGCCGGCTCAGAGCCAGGGTCCCCGGCGTGGTGCTCGGGGTGGACACCGTATGCGGGCTCCGTCTGGAGCGGGGCTTCGCCGAGCTGGTGCCGGACTGCTGGGTCCACGCGGCGGTGCCGGACGCCGCGGCGGCGCTCTCGGCCGACGATCCGCCGGTCAAGATCCTGGCCGTGCACGCCTCGCTGCCCGCCGCGGCGCTGGGCGAGGTGCTGGTGCGGCCGGACGACGCGGTGGAGGCCACCCGCTCGACCCCGCACTTCCTGGAGATCTCGCCGCGCGGCGTCGACAAGGGCGCGGCGCTGCGCCGGCTGGCGGCCCACCACCGGATACCGGCCGCGGCCACCGCCGCCGTGGGCGACATGCCCAACGACCTGCCCATGCTCCGGGCCGCGGGACTCGCCGCGGCCGTGGCGAACGCCCACGCCGAGGTCCTGGCGGCCGCTCGCCTCGTGCTGCCCGGAAACGAGGAGGAGGGGGTCGGGCAGTTCATCCGGACGGTCTGCGCCGGCCTGCCCGGCCCCCTCCTCCGGCCGGCCCGTTGAACGGTCCGGCGGACCGGCCGGTGCCCCGTCCGGTCCGCCGGTCAGCCGGTCAGCCGTTTGCGCAACGCCGCGATGTGGGCGGGCGTACTGCCGCAGCAGCCGCCGACCAGGGAGAGACCGTACCGGTCGGCGCGCTCGGCCATGAGGTCCGCGAACTCCTCGGGGCCGAACCGCACGGGCACGTACCGGTCCACCGGAGTCCAGTCCGCGATGTCCGACCGGTCCTCCAGGTTGGGATAGGCCCCGAAGGGCACCGGGCACGCGTCGGACCACCTGCGCAGCACCTGGTCGGTGCCCTCGAACGTGGTGCAGTTGACGCAGACCAGGCTCGCACCGGCCGCGGCGACCGCACGTGCCGCGACCGCCACGGACTCGCCGGACAGCAGGGCTCCGTCCGGGCCGCAGACGAAACTCACCCACACGGGCAGCCCGTTGCGGGTACAGCTGTCGACGACGGCCACGGCCTCGCGGACGCTGTTCATGGTCTCCGCCACCACCAGCTCGACGCCCTCCGCGGCGAGCTCGCGCACCAACCAGCCGTGCTCCTCGCGCAGTTCCTCGTCCGCGGGGACCAGGGACGGCTGGTAGCAGTCCTCCACCGGGATCACCGAGGCGGCGAGCACCGGCCGCCGGCCGTCGCCGTCCGGCCCGGCCGAGCCGCGCGCCAGCGCGACCGCCCTGCGGACCAGCACCCCGGCCGCGTGCTCGTCGGCACCGGCGCGCAGCAGGGTGCGCCGGTTGGTCCGGAAGGTGATCGCCGTGACCAGGTCGGCACCGGCGGCGGTGTACTCGCGATGGATGCCGGCCAGTTGCCGCTGCCCTTCCATGTCCAGCAGAGCGGCGGTGGTCCACCACGGCTCGGTCACACTGACCCCGAGCCGCTGCAGTTCGGTCCCCTTCGCCCCGTCGACGAGCACGGGCGCCCCGGGGGACGGCGAGAGCGGCCCGGTCACCGCGTCCACCGCCCCTTGCCCACCCGCCGGGTCACAGCGACCGTTCCAGATCCGCGGCGAGGTCCCGTACGTCCTCGATGCCGACCGCGAGCCTGATCAGGTTGTCGCCGATGCCCAGGCGCCTGCGGGTCTCGGCCGGGATGGGCCGGTGGGTCATCAGCGCCGGGCACTCGATCAGGGACCGCACACCGCCCAGACTGACCGCCACGGAGAACAGCTCCACCTTCTCCAGCAGTTCCTGTACGTCACCGAGGTACTCGAAGGTGATGATCGAGCCGAACCCGTCCATCTGCCGGGCGGCGATGTCGTGCTGCGGATGCGAGGCCAGTCCCGGATAGTGCACGGCACCCGTCCGCGGCGACCGGCTCAGCAGTTCCACCAGGTGCCCGGCCGACTCGTTCTGCCGCCGGACCCGGAGCGACATCGTCTTCAGGCCGCGGTGCAGCAGGTAGCAGTCCAGGGCGCCGGGCACGTTTCCGGCCGCGGTCCGGTACCGGGAGAACCGCGTGTGGAACTCCTCGCCGTTGTAGACCAGGGCCCCGCCGATGACGTCCGAGTGGCCCGAGATGAACTTGGTGGTGCTGTAGAGCGAGATGTCGGCCCCCAGCGCGAGGGGGCGTTGCAGGACCGGGCTGGCGAAGGTGTTGTCGACCAGCACGGGCACCCCGGCCGCGTGGGCCCGTTCGCTGACGGCCGCCACGTCGGCGACCTTCAGCAGCGGGTTGGTCGGGGTCTCTATCCAGATCAGCCCGGTGTCGTCGGTCAGTGCCGCGTCGAGCGCGTCGAGGTCGCACAGATCGACGTACTCCACCGTGATCCCGTAGCGCGGCAGCAGGTCGAACAGCGAGAACGTGCCGCCGTACACGTCATCGGAGGAGATCAGTTTCTGGCCGGGGGAAAGCAGGCTGAGGGCGGTGGTGCCGGCGGCCTGGCCGGAGGAGAACGCCAGGGCGTACGCGGCGTCCTCCAGCGAGGCCAGGCAGCGCTCCAGGGCCTCCCGCGTGGGGTTCTCCCCGCGGCCGTAGAAGTAGCGCAGGTCCTGCTGCGCCCGTTGCTCGAAGGTGGAGGCCAGGTGGATGGGCGGAACGATGTCGCCGGTGCCGGGATGGGGCTCCTGGCCGACCTGGACCAGCTTGGTGTCGAATTCCATGAGAGGTCTCCTCGGAGGTCGGACGGTCCGGCTCAACGGGGCTTGACGGCCCGGATGCAGTGGGCGACGCAGGGAACCGCGAGCCCGCCGCCCTCCGTCTCGAAGTCCCCGGCCGCCGTGGCGACGGCCTGCACCGTCCGCTCGTCGCGCTCGGCACCGAAGGTCTCCGCCAGCTTGGCCTTCAGCCAGCCGGGCAGCAGGTCCCAGGAGAAGTCCACGAACTCCTCGGCACTGCTCGGGGTGAAGACGACGCGGCACTCCTGGTGGCCGACGTCCTGGAAGCCGGCCTTGACCAGCCGCGCGCACAGCGCCTCGGCGTCCGCCATGCTGAACGGGCCGGGGGTGCCGGGCGGCGGGGCGGGCAGGCCGAGACGGGCCGCGGCGACGCCGAAGGCGAGGCTCAGCATGGGGACCTGCGGCGGGGTGCCCCACACGGCGGCCGTGAGGGCACCACCCGGCTTCAGCGCGCGGAAGGCGGTGTGCAGCACCCGGTCGGCGTCCGGCAGGAACATCAGGCTCCAGCGGCTGACCACCGCGTCGAAGGTGCCTTCCTCGACGTCCAGTTCCTCGGCGTCCCGGCGGAGGAACTCCACCTGGGTGAGCTTCAGTTCCTCGGCCCGGCGCCGGGCCACCGCCAGCATGCCCTCGGCCTGGTCCACTCCGACCACCCGGCCCTCGGGGACCCGGGCGGCGGCGGCGAGGGCCGGCTGGCCGGTGCCGCTGCCGATGTCCAGGACCGCGCTGTCCGGGCGCAGCCCGGCCCCGTCGAGCAGGGCGTGCGTGACCGGCTGGGCGCCATGCTCGAACAGTTCGTACCACTTGTCCCAGCCCGCGCTCAGCTGGTGCCAGGTGCGCTCCTGCTGTGCCTTGAAGTCAGAGGCCGCGTTGGTTCCGTTGTCCGGCAAGGGATGTACCGTCCTTTCCCAGGGCCCGCTGTTCAGAGGCTGAGGAAGCGCTCGTCGGGGTGCTCGTTCGACCAGAAGCCCTTCTCGGCGGTGGCCACCGTCTCGACGAGCCGGTCCACCTCTTCGGGCGTGTTGTAGAGCGCGAACGAGGCCCGTACCGTGCCGACCACACCCAGGCCGTCGACGAACGGCATGGCGCAGTGGACCCCGGTGCGCACCATGATGCCGTGGGTGCTGAGGTGGTTGCCCACGTCATAGGGGTGCAGGCCGTCGACGGCGAACGAGATCAGGCCGCCGGAGGGCTGCTGGGCACCGAAGACCCGGACGCCGTCCAGGGCGCGCAGCCCGGCGGCGGCACGTGCCGTCAGCTCCGTGTCGTGGTCGCGCACCCGGTCCATGCCCCGGGCGGTGAGGTACTCGACGGCCGCGGCCAGTCCCACCGCCCCGGCGATGTTCGGTGTGCCCCCCTCGAACAGGGTGGGTGACTTGGCGACGGCCAGCGGCCCCTCGACGGTGACCTGCTTGACCATGCCTCCGCCGACCAGCAGCGGGTCCATGCGCGCCAGCAGCTCGGCCCGCCCGTAGAGCACGCCGATGCCCATCGGGGCGTACATCTTGTGGCCGGAGAAGCAGTAGAAGTCCGCGCCCAGCGCCTGAACGTCCACCGCTCGGTGCGCGACCGCCTGGGCCCCGTCGACCAGCAGCGGGATGCCGCGGGCACGGGTCGCCGCGGCGATCTCCTCGACCGGGTTCACCGTTCCCTGCACGTTGGAGACGTGCGCCACCGCCGCGAACCGGGTGCGCGGGGTGAGGTGTTCGGCGAACGCCTCCGCGGACAGCTCGCCGTCGGCGTCGGCGGGGACCACGCGCAGCACGGCGCCCCTGCGCTCGCACAGGCGGCGCCACGGCAGCAGGTTGGAGTGGTGCTCCAGGCCGCTGATCACGACCTCGTCACCGGACGCCACCACCCCGGCGGCGAAGCCCTCGGCCACCAGGTTCACGGACTCCGTGGTTCCCTTGGTGAACGCTATCTCCGCGGCGTCGCCCGCGTTGACGAAGGCGCGCACGGTCTCGCGCGCGGCCTCGTAGGCGTCCGTCGCCCGGGTGCTCATGGCGTGCACACTGCGCCCGACGTTGGCGTTCGACTCCGAGTAGTAGCGGACGACCGCGTCGAGGACCTGCGTCGGCTTCTGGGTGGTGGCGGCGTTGTCGAGATAGGCCAGGGCATGGTCGTCCACCTGCTGGGCCAGGATGGGGAAGTCGTCCCGTATGTCGGAGGACATCAAGTCACCTGCTTGAAGAGTGAGCGGAAGGCTGACAGCAGTTCGTCCGGCATCGGGACGGTCTTCTGCGGGGAGTACGGCCGTTGGGCCGGCGGTACGTAGTCGGTGTCGGAGGGCCGGGGCAGCACCCCGTTGGGGCGGCGCAGATGCGGGCCGAAGTAGAACCAGCAGATCTGTCCGACGGTCTCCGACAGCAGAACGGGGTGGCAGCCCGGGCTGTACATTTTCATGTGGTCCCAGGTCGCCATGAACTCACCGCGTGCGGTGAAACGATTTCCGCGCGCGGCGTGCCCGAAGGCGTCGTGAACGGCGCGGAAAAGATCGTTGAAGATAAATGTGACCCCGTGGGAGGTAACTGGCGACGGCTCCAGCATGGGGTGGTCGGCGGGACGCTGGGCACCCTGTGCGGTGTCTGTCTGCCCGTGGCCGTTCGAGGTGAGGAAAACGTAGAGCTTCCGGTCGGCGTGCAATTGCTGCGACAGGGCGGTCGACGACGTGTACGGCTGCCCCTCGTGAGGCCACGGCTCGATTTCGACGCCGTTTTCCCGTAACAGCTCGAACTGGTCGAGGGTGTCTTCCTTCAGGATTTGGTACTGAAGGGCTTCTTCTTTGGTGCCCGATGTGAGCGGCGCCTGCTCGTACCAGTCGGCTATCGAACGGCACACCACTCCGTCGAGATGGAGGGTTGCGTTCCAGTTCGGGGTCTGCTCGAGGGACCGGGAAACGACGTACGAATGAGCAAGTCGGCTCAGGTCAAGCTTCACGCGAGCCCTCCCGCGCGTCCCCGTCCGTGCCGCCCGGACCGTAGGGCCCGCCGCTGCACACGAGTTGGCGTGCGGTTGGCTGCAAGACGAACGGGACGACACGGTAAGGAATCAGACCTGGTTGATGCGTGTACGTTCCAACGACATCGAGTCGATTTTAAGGACGACACAGCAGTTCCCCCTTTCGGCGTCTCGAACGTATATCCCGATCCGCGCTTCGGACAAGCCGCAACGATGTCCACCCTTTGAGATCTCTCGGCCAGGATGGCCGAAACGCATTCCTTCGCCTGCGCAGACCGGCCTCTGTCACACTCGAAAGACCGGCCGGGGAATGACTGAAACCAGTTGCTTCATGCTTCGTTCCCCGCTGGCCGTGTCAATCGTTCGGCTACGCTCACCGGGCCAGGAAGTTCCTCCCCCCGTACGAAAGGCTGTGTCCCGCGATGTCCGAAGCCGGAGCGCTCGATCGGGAGAGCACAGGCAGCCAGGCCGCACCGACGAGGAATGGGCCGGGCGCGCTGGTGCTTCTCTGCGGCGTGCAGTTGATGCTGCTCCTGGACTTCTCCATCGTGAATGTGGCCCTGCCCAGCATGGAGACCTCCGTGGGGCTGGGCGCGGTCGGGACGCAGTGGGTGGTCGGCGCCTACGCCCTCGGCTTCGGCAGTCTGCTGCTGCTCGGCGGGCGCCTTTCGGACCTGCTCGGCAGACGGCTGATGCTCGTCGTGGGCGTGTCCGCGTTCGGGGTGGCCTCCCTGGTCGGCGGCCTCGCCACGACCCCCGCACTCCTCATCGCCATGCGCGCCCTGCAGGGCGTCGGCGCCGCGCTGATCGCGCCGGCCGCGCTGTCCCTGATCACCACCGGCTACCCCGACGAGGCCGAGCGCAACCGGGCCCTGGGCTGGTTCAGCGCCGCGACGGCCAGCGGCTTCGCCATCGGGGTCCTGCTCGGCGGGATCCTCACCGAACTCGCGGGATGGCGGGCGGTGTTCTTCGTCAACGTGCCGCTGACGGCCGCCGCGGTCCTGGCGGCGTTCCGGGTGCTGCCGTCCGTCGCCCCCGGTGCGCGGGCCGGCCGCGCCTACGACCTGCCGGGTGTCCTGCTGTCCGCCGCCGGCTTCGTGGCCCTGATCAACGGTCTGAGCCAGGTGCCCGCCGACGGCAGGCACGCGGCCGTCAGCATCACCGCGGGCGTCGCCCTGCTCGTCGTCTTCGTCGTGGTCGAGTCCCGCAGCTCCGCCCCGCTGGTCCCCCTCGGCATCTTCCGCAGCCGCGCCCTGAGCGTCGCCAACGGCGCCAGCTTCCTGATTCCCGGCGTCATGGGCACCACGGCTCTGCAACTGTCCCTCTTCCTCCAGCAGGTTCAGGGCCGGTCCGCCCTCAGCACCGGATTCGCCTTCCTGCCGCTCGGCCTGTCCGTCGCCGTGGCGGGCCCCCTTTCGGCCGCGGCCGCCGGGCGGTTCGGGCCGAAGATCGTGTGCGTGACCGGCGGTGCCCTGGTGAGCGCCGGAGTGCTCCTGCTGTCGCGGATCGAAGCGGACAGCGGGTACGCCGGCGGCGTACTGCCGGGCACGCTCCTGATGGGCCTGGGGTTCGCCGCGTTCTTCTCCACGGCCATGATGGCGGCGACCGCCGGGGTGCCCGAGCGGCAACAAGGCGTCGCCGGCGGACTGCTCAACACCTTCCAGCAGGTCGGCACCGCCGCCTTCGTGGCCATCATGGTGAGCCTGGCGACCGCCCGCACCGACTCGCTCGGAGCCGCCACCCCCGAGCACCAGGCCGAGGGATTCCAGACGGCGTTCACCGTCGGCGCGATGGTCGCCGTCGCCACGACGGTGCTGGTCGCCGTCGGCCTGCCCGGGCGGCGGCCCGCCGCCCCCACGGCCACCATCAGCTGACCCCTTTTCTTCGGCCCGCCCGCACCCGCGGCGCAACCGCGCTCAGCGGACGCGGCCGACGATCAAAGATGCCAACCGGAGAGCGAGGCTAGCCACCGCAATGACCGATCTTCCGAAGCACGATGTCAAGGACGTGGGTCTGACCGCACAGGGCGTGCGCCGGATCGAGTGGGCCGAGCGCAACATGCCCGTGTTGCGCCAGGTCCGGGAACGGTTCGCCAAGGAGCGGCCCTTCGAGGGCGTCCGCTTCGCGGCCTGTATGCACATGACCACGGAGACCGCCGTCCTGCTGCGCACGCTGCGGGCCGGTGGCGCCGAGATCGCGGCCTGCGCCAGCAACCCCCTGTCCACGCAGGACGACACGGTCGCCGCGCTCGTGGCCGAGTACGGCATCTCCGTCTTCGCCGTCAACGGCATCGACCGCGACGGGTACTACCGCCACATCAATTCCGCGCTGGACATCAACCCCGACTTCGTCTTCGACGACGGGTGCGACCTGGTGAACACGGTCCACACCGATCGCACCGAGCTGCTCGGGACCATCAAGGGCGGCTGCGAGGAGACCACGACCGGTGTCGTCCGGCTGCGGCAGATGGCCGACTCCGGCGCCCTGAAGTTCCCGATGGTCGCGGTCAACGACACCGACACCAAGCACATGTTCGACAACCGGTACGGCACCGGGCAGTCGTCCCTCGACGCGATCATGCGCGCGACCAACCTGCTCTTCGCCGGGCAGACGGTCGTCGTCGCCGGGTTCGGCTACTGCGGCCAGGGCGTCGCCCAGCGTGCGGCGGGCCTGGGCGCACAGGTGGTCGTGACCGAGGTCGACCCGACCAAGGCGCTCGACGCCCTGATGCAGGGCTACCAGGTGATGCCGATGGCGGAGGCGGCCCGTATCGGCGACGTCTTCGTGACGGTGACCAGCAACCGGGGAGTGCTGCGCAAGGAGCACTTCGAGGTGATGAAGGACGGGGCCATCCTGTCCAACGCCGGCCACTTCGACGTCGAGGTGGACGTCACGGGGCTGGAGGCGATGGCGGTGGAGAAGCGCTCCCGCATCCGCCACCAGACGGACGAGTACGTACTGGCGGACGGCCGCAGGCTGCTGCTGGTCGCCGAGGGCCGGCTGGTCAACCTCGGCGCCGCCGAGGGCCACCCGGCTTCCGTGATGGACATGTCCTTCGCGGACCAGGCCCTCACGGCGGAGTGGCTGACGGCCCACCACTCCTCGCTGGATCCGCAGGTCCACGAGGTGCCGACGGAGATCGACAAGAACGTCGCCCGGCTGAAGCTGGACAGCATGGGCGTGACGATCGACTCGATCACCGACGACCAGAACGAGTACCTCAATTCCTGGGAGTACGGCTCCTGAGCCGACTCCCGGCGGAACACCGCGGCCGGCAGGCGAACTCCGCCTGCCGGCCGGTCAGTTGTGGCCGGGCTCGCGGCGTGCGACGTCTCAGGTGGCGAGACCCCCATTGCGTAGGCAATGAGTGATCAGTAATCTCGGTTTCGCGAGTTCAAGCCATGCTGGATCGTACGTCGATGGCTTATTCACGGGGTGGGCGTAAAATCCGAAACCCCGGTCAACGGGGGTTTTTCGTGCGCATTCCTGCCGCAGTGCTGCCTGACTCGAAGGCTCAGCGCGCGTTAGCACTCGCCACGTTGGCCAGTTCCACCGGAAAGGGAATCTTCCTCACTTCCGGTGTCCTCTACTTCATTCGCGTGGTCCAATTACCGGCCATCGAAATCGGAATCGCGTTCAGTATCGCGGGATTCGTGGCCCTGTTTCTCGGTGTCCCGGTCGGCCATGTCGCCGACCGCCGCGGCCCGCGGGCCGTCTTCATGGCCAGTCTCCTGGTGAGCGCCGCCGCCACCGCCGCCTTCCTGCTCGCCCACGCCTACTGGTCCGTCCTGCTCGTCGTCGTCCTCGCGACGACCGGCCAGGCCACGCTGCTGGTGTCCCGGGGACCGATCATCAATCGCATCGCGGACGGGCGCCCCCAGGAACTGCGCGCCTACATCAGGTCCGTCACCAACGTGGGCATCGCCGTCGGCGCGGCGGCGGCCGGCTGGGCCGCGCAGGCGGACACGGTGCAGGCCTACCACCGCCTGGTGCTGGTCAACTGCGCCTGCTTCCTCGTGGCACTGCTCCTGGCCTTCCGCGTCCCGCGCACGGAACCCATCACGGCGCCGGTCCGGACGGGCCGGTGGGCCGCGCTGCGGGACCGCCCCTATCTCGCGCTGTCGCTGCTGGACGGCATCCTGTCCATCCAGTACCGCATCCTCACCGTCGCGCTTCCGCTGTGGGTGGTGGGGGCCACGTCCGCCCCGAGGTGGATGATCTCGGCGGCCGTGGTGGCGAACACGGCGATGATCATCCTCTTGCAGGTGAGATTCGGCCGCCGGATCGACTCGCCCCGGCGTGCGGGTCTCGCGCTGCGCCGGTCGGGGTGGGCCTTCTGCGCGGCGTGCGCCGCCATCGGGTGGGCGGCGGGAGCCCCGACGTGGGCCGCCGTGGTCCTGCTGGGAGCCGCGGTCGTCGTCCACAGCGTGGGCGAACTGTGGCAGGCCGCCGGGGGCTTCGAGGTGTCGAACGTCCTCGCACCCCGGCACGCCATCGGCCAGTACCTGGGCGTCTTCGGCGTCGGGATGGGGCTGGCCGAGTCCTTCGGACCGGCCCTGCTGACCTGGCTGTGCATCGGCTGGGGGAAACCGGGCTGGCACGTCATGGGGGCGCTGTTCCTCGTGGCGGGTCTGGCCGTCCCCGCGACCGTGCGCTGGGCCGAGGCGACCAGAACGCGCTACGCCCCCGACGCCGTCCGGCCGCTCGCCAAGCCCGCCCTGCGCACCGAAGCCGTCTGACCCCCCGTTTCCGACAAGCTCGCCGCTCGATGCGTCCGCCCCGGAACGGATCGACCGGAAGGAGGCGATCTCTCCATGCCCTCTCATCGTGCGGAACTGACGCCGCAGATGCTCCAGTACGCCGAGAAGTTCGACGACCGCGGCGAGATCCGCTGGTTGCCCTACCTGATGTACTTCCACGCGGCCGGGCACCGCTCGGCGGTGGTCAACACCGACCGGCTCGGCTTCCGCCTGTCCGAGGGGCAGGGCCGGCAGGCGTCCGCGGGCGGGCAGGTGCCCGAAGGGCCCGTCCGGCTGATCGCCGGCAGTTCCACGGTGTTCGGGATCGGGGCCTCCTCCGACGCCGACACACTGGCCTCCCGGCTGTGGGACCGGCACGCGCCCGGCCGGCCGTGGCTGAACTTCGGCGGCCGGAGCTTCAACTCCGCCCAGGAACTGCTGCTCTTCGTGCTGTACCGCCACCTGGTGCCGCAGATCGAGGAGATCGTTCTGTTCACCGGCTTCAACAACCTCGGGCTCGCCCGGCTGCCCCGCTGGATGCAGGGCGACAGCGGCGCCTTCTTCAACGGCCACGACTACTTCGAGCAGATCCAGGAGACGCAGGCGCGCCGGCGCCGGGCGGCCGGGCAGTCCCGCTGGTCCGCCCGCCGGGCACCGCAGCGCACGAGCGCGGAGCTGAGCGTTCCGGACCTCTCCGGGCAGCTGGACCTGGCGGTCGAGCTGACCCTCCGCCACCTCGACAACTGGAAACTGCTCGCCCAGGGCCTGGGGGCGCGGCTCACCTTCGTTCTGCAGCCCCTTGCGCCGTGGGTGCGCGAGCAGCCGGCCCGCCAGGAACAGCTCCTTTTCGACGAGCTGGACGGCATGGCCAATTTCAGCCAGGCGTACGGCGACATCTGCACGATCGAGGCGGGGCGGCGGTATGCCGACCGACTGCGCGGCGGCTGTGAAAAGCTCGGCGTTTCCTTCCTCGACATGAACCCCGTTCTCGGTGCGGCGATCGGCGCCGAGGACTGGATATTCGTGGACCGTATCCATTTCACCGACCAGGGGCACGACACCGTGGCCGGGCTGCTCGCCGAGCAGCTCGTTCTCCGGTGACCTGTCGAAAGGGACCTCATGTCTTTCATACGCAAGATCATCAATGTTCTTCTTCGCCGCCGCAAAAAGCAGGAGAACGACGCCTCCATCTACCCGATGTTCTAGGAGGACGGAGCGATGTCTTCGACGACCCTGCCGGCGACGGCGCGGGCCGATCGGGTCTCGGCGCCCGTCGCCTGGGCCAGATCGTGGTACCCCGCGTTCTGTGATCCGGAGAGCCCTCGTGCCGACCGGGTGCCGGTGGCCGGCATCCGGGCCGCCATCGCCCGGTCGGTGCCCTCCGGCGAAGGCCCCCGGGACCTCGCGGCACTGCGCCGGGAGGTCGCCGCCTGGTCGGCCGACGAGGCGCCTGCCTTCCGGGACCTGGCCGACCGGGCTCGGGCGGAAGCCGTCCGCGAGCGCCTGGCACAGCAACTGGCGCTCGACTGCGCGCCGCTGTCCCTGCTGTCGGGGGCGTGGTTGCAGTGGCTCAGCAGCATGGCCGAGGCGGACGATCCCGCGGCCCTGAGCGCACTTGCCCTGTATGCCTCGGACGTCGGTGTCGGTCACCCGTGCACCTCGCGAGGCCATGCCTACCTGGCCCTCCTGCAGGGTCTGCGGGTGGCGGAGAACGCGGTACCGGCCGCCCGGATCGCACTCGACGCGAGAGTGCACGAGGAGGCGTTCGTCCTCCCGGCGCTGCTGCTGATGATGAGCCGGCGGCCGGAGGACTTCCGCCCCGAGATCCTCGGGGCCGATCTCTGCCTCCGGCAGGCCGGCCCGCTTCCCGCGCTGACCGGGCTCAGGCTCCTGGTGGGCGACGGCGCCGACTGGGACGCACTGGATCCCGGCAGGCCCCGGGGACGGGAACCGCGGGGCGGGCTGGACGGCTGTCTGGCGGCGGTGGAGGCCCTGGCGGCACAGGAGCCGCACGAGACGCGGGACCGCGTCCTGACGGGTGCCCGCTGGGCGTTCGCGCTGCTGCGGGAGTGGCACCGGACGCTGTGCGCCCGGCTCTCGGGGGTCCTCGACCCCCGGCGGCAGGCCGCCGAACTCATCCGGCTGCGCGCCCGCGAGGGAGCGGTCTACCACCAGTCCTTCGCCCTGGCGGGCCGGCCGCTCGCCGAGTGGCTCGCCGAGGCCGGGGAAGATCCCTACCCCCTGCTCGCGGCGCTCGCCACCAGCTCGCTGGTGCGCCCCGGCCGTCCGGACCGGAGCCCTCTGGTGAACGGGCTGGTCGGCGAGCGCGGCGCGATGTTCCGCGTCTTCTCCGAGGACGACCTGGCGGTCCTGCGCCGCTGGATCGCCTCCCTGGCGGACGGGGACGGGCAGGACGCGCCGTCCGGGCGGGCGGGCGAGACCGTCGTACGGCCGGGCGGGCGGTTCGCCCACCCCTTGTCCTCCGCCCACCCGTTGTCCTCCGCCGAGCCGGTTTTGGAACAGGAGCCGCCGGACGACCGCGGGCCCGCGGACCTGCGGGAGGCGTACGTCCTGCTGCAACGGCGCGGCCAGACGCCGGCGGTACGCCGCTACGCGCTGGAGTACGTCCAGGGATGGCTCGGCAGGGCCCGGCACCGGATGGGCGGGCAGGAGATGCCGCTGCCCGAGAGCTGGCCCGCCGACGGGTTGCGGCCGTGGCTGACCGGCCAGCACGACCGGCACGCGGCGGAGTTCGAGCGCACCTCCGACGCCGCGCTCCCGTCGAGGGAGCAGCTGATCGAGTCCACCCTCCAACTGGCCCCCCTGACGATGATCGACGGTGCCTGGCTCCAGGGGTTCTCCGACTACGACCTGGCGTCCTCGCACATCGGGCACTCGCTGTTCGAGACGTACTGGGACGAGCTGGGCAACGGCCACCGGCGGCTCAACCACCCCCTCATCTACCGGGAACTGCTCGCGGACATGGGGGTGGAACTGCCGCCGACCGGCTCGGCGGAGTTCGCCCGCTGGCCGGGGTTCCGGGACAGCTCGTTCGACCTGCCCGTGTTCTGGCTGAGCATCGGCCGCTTCCCGCGGACCTTCCAGCCGGAGGTGCTGGGGCTGAACCTCGCCATGGAGCTCTCGGGCGTGGGCGGCAGTTACCGGCGGGCCCGGCTGGCGCTGCTGGAGCACGGCTTCAGCACACGGTTCGTCGACATCCACAACACCATCGACAACGTCGCCACGGGGCACTCCGCGTGGGCGGCGGACGCCATCGACGCCTTCATGTCCTCGGCCGCGGTGGGCAGCGGCCCCCAGGCCCGCGAGACGGCCTGGCGCCGGGTGCGCGAGGGGTACCGCTCCCTCAACCCGCCCACCGGCATCCACGCCTGGCTGGCCGACCGGTGGGCCCGGCGTCAGAGCAGGAAGCGTTGAGGAGAGAGGGAACGGACATGGCCGATCTGGTTCTGGGCATCTCGGCGTACTACCACGACAGTGCGGCGGCACTCGTCGCCGACGGCGTGCCCGTCGCCGCGGCTCAGGAGGAGCGCTTCAGCCGCAAGCGGCACGACCCCGGCTTCCCCGGGCAGGCGGTCCGGTACTGCCTGGCGGAGGCGGGGGTCCGGCTGGACGACGTGGCGGCCGTCGCGTACTACGAGGACCCGGCGCTGAAGTTCCGGCGGGTCCTCGCCACCTACTTGGGTGCCGCGCCCCGCGGGGCCGCCTCCTTCCGCGACACGCTGCCCGAGTGGCTGTCGTGGAAGCGCGACACGGTGCGCACGGTGCGCGGCAACCTCGCGAAGCTGGGGGCGGGCCGCGTTCCGGAGGTCGTCGCGCGGCGGCACCACGAGTCCCACGCGGCCTCGGCCTTCTTCCCGAGCCCCTACGAGTCCGCCGCGGTCCTGTGCGTCGACGGCGTGGGGGAGTGGGCCACCACGACGCTGTGGCACGGGCGGGGCACCGCTCTGCGGCCCCTGTCCGAGATCAGGTTCCCGCACTCCCTGGGCCTGCTCTACTCCGCCTTCACCTACTTCTGCGGGTTCAAGGTCGACTCCGGCGAGTACAAGCTGATGGGCCTGGCCCCGTACGGCACACCGCGGTACGCCGACCTGATCCGCGAGAAGCTCATCGACATCAAGCCGGACGGTTCGTTCCGGCTCGACATGCGGTACTTCGAGTACCTGGCGGGGCAGGTCATGACCGGCCGGGCCTTCGAGCGGCTGTTCGGCGGGCCGCGCCGCCGGCCGGAGGCGGCGCTGACCGAGCGGGAGTTCGACCTCGCCGCCTCCGTCCAGGCGGTGACCGAGGAGGCCGTGCTCCGCCTGGCGCGTACCGCACGGCGGGTGACCGGCGAGGACAGGCTCTGCCTCGCCGGGGGAGTCGCCCTCAACTGCGTCGCCAACGGCAAGGTCATCCAGGAGCAGGTGTTCGACGAGGTCTGGATCCAGCCCGCCGCCGGCGACGCGGGCGGAGCACTCGGCAGCGCCCTGGCGGTGGCTCACGAACGGGGAGCGGAACGCACCCACCTCGGCAGCGGCCGCGACGCCATGTCGGGGTCCCTGCTGGGCCCCTCGTACGACGCGCGGGAGATCCGGGAGTTCCTGGACGGCGCCGGGGCCGTCTACACGGAGCTGGACGCGCGGGACACCCCCGGCGTGGTGGCCGACCGCCTGGCGCAGGGCGCGATCACCGGCTGGTTCCAGGGCCGGATGGAGTTCGGCCCCAGGGCCCTGGGCGCCCGGTCGATCCTCGGCGATCCCCGGGACCCGGAGATGCAGTCGGCGATGAACCTGAAGATCAAGTTCCGTGAGTCCTTCCGCCCGTTCGCCCCCTCCGTCCTGCGCGAGGACGTCAAGGAGTACTTCGAGCTGTCCCAGGACAGCCCCTACATGCTGGTGGTCGCACAGGTCGCCCCCTCCCAGCGGCTGGCCGTCCCGGAGGCGGAGGACGGTGTCAGGGGCCTGGACCTGCTGAAGGTCCAGCGCTCCACGATCCCCGCGGTGACCCACGTCGACCACTCGGCGCGTGTGCAGACCGTCGACGAGCCGGACAACCCCGCCTATCACCGGCTGCTCTCCGAGTTCAGGGAACGGACGGGCTGCTCCGTGCTGGTGAACACCTCGTTCAACGTCCGTGGCGAGCCGATCGTCAACTCCCCGCGGGACGCCTACACCTGCTTCATGCGCACCGACATCGACGTGCTCGTGCTCGGTGACTTCCTGCTGGAGAAGAAGGACCAGCCCGCCTGGCGCGAGTCCGGGGACTGGCGGGAGGCCATCCCCCTGGACTGAGCCGTCCCCCCGCCGCCCGGCACGCCGTCGGCGGCACAGCACCCCCACAGAAGGACACCGATGCGAAAGCTGCTGCTGTCAATCGTCTACTTCGCCCTGGTCGTGCCGGCCGGCCTGGTCGGCCGCCTGGTCAGGGACCCGCTGGCGCGCCGCGTGGACCGGAGCGCCGCCACCTACTGGATCACCAGCACCGGTGGCGTCGTGAGCGGAAAGGCGGCCGTGCGATGACGACGTCCGGCACGCGCCCCGAAGGCGACGGCCCGGCCCCCGGCCTGGCGTTCGTCGAGAGCAACCTCACGGGCACCGGCATGCAGGCACTGCGCCTGGCCCGCGCCCTGGGGCTGCGGACCCTCTTCGTGACCTCGGATCTCGACCGCTACGCCGTGGACCCGGACACGGCGGCGACGATCCGTGCGTGCGCGGACGAGATCCTGCACTGCGACACGCAGAGTCCCGAGGCGATCGAGAAGGCGCTGCGCGCCGGCCCGACACCGGTGGCCGGCGTGATGACGGTCATGGAGTACTACGTCCCCATCGCGGCGGCGACCGCGCGCCGCATGGGGCTGCCCGGCCTGGACCCGGCCGCGGCGGACATGGCCAGGGACAAGCTGAAGACCCGCGTCCGGTGTGCCGAGCGCGGGGTCCCGGTCCCGGCGTTCCGCTTCGTCCAGGACGCCGCGGGGGTCGACGCCGCCCTCGCCGAGACCGGCCTGCCCTGCGTGGTGAAGCCCGTCGACGAGTCGGCGAGCATCGGCGTCGCCCTGTGCCGCACCCGTGAGGAGGCCGTCGACCGGGTCGCCGACATCGCCGGCCGGCCGACCAACTCCAAGGGCCAGCTTCGCGTCCCCGGCGCACTGGTCGAGGAGTGCCTGTTCGGCCACGAGGTCAGCGTGGAGACCTTCACCTTCGACGGACGTACGACGGTGCTGGGCGTCACCGACAAACTCCTCGGCCCCACGCCCCACTTCGTCGAACTGGGCCACACCTTCCCGTCGTCGGTGGGCGAAGGGGCGTCGAGGGCCGCGGACGTGGCGGTGGCGGCCCTGGACGCCATCGGCCTCGACTTCGGCCCGGCGCACGTGGAGGCCAAGCTGACCCCGCGCGGCCCCGTGCTCATCGAGATCAACGCGCGGACGGGCGGGGACTTCATCCCCGACCTGGTCGAACACGCGACCGGCGTGCCGCTGCTCCGGCAGTCGGTCCTCGCGCACAGCGGAGGACGTCCCGAGCTCACGCCCACACGCGCCAAGGGGGCGGCCATCCGCTTCATCGCCGGCCGGTCGGGAACGGTGGGCTCCGTGCCCGGCACCGACGTCCTGGAGAACTTCCCCTCGGTCGTCGCCTTCCGCACCAAGGCCGCGCCCGGGCAGCGGACGACCTGGCCGTCCAACAGCCACGAGCGGCTGGGACACGTGATGACCTGCGCGGCCACCGCCGAAGAGGCCGCCGCGGACGCCAACGCGGCACTGGCCCATCTCGCACCCACCTACCAGGAGTGACCACGGTGGGGCGGACCGCACGGGATCCGCCCCCCCCACGCCCCACGGCAGCGGCCCCTAGGCCGCGCCTCGCCGCGGCCCCCGGTGCGCGTGCACCGCGCGGCTGACCCGCCGCCCCAGGAGCAGGTAACCGATCAGCGCTCCGGCGGTGTTGAGCAGGACGTCGTCGATGTCGAAGGCGCGCCCGGTCACCATGGCGCCCTGCGCGAACTCCACCAGCAGCATGACGACGGCCGTCAGCACCAGCACCCGCAGCGGCCCCCGCGTGCGCGGCGCGACCACGGGCACCAGTACGCCGAACGGCACCCCGAGCAGGATGTTGCCGCCGATCTGCTTGACCGCGTCCCGCAGCGCCGGCTGGTTCAGATACGCCTCCAGGGAACGGCCGGGGCGCAGATTGGTGTGCGTCAGCGCCTCCGAGGCGGGGGAGGGGTGCAGCGTCAGCCGGGCCAGCACCACGGCGAAGGCCACCATGAAGACGAACGCGCACACCGTCGCCAGCAGCCGCAGGGGCCAGGGCATTGGGCGCCGTCCGCCCTCGGCGGGGTCCTGCGCCCTGGCGCCACGGGGTCGCAGCAGCGAACGCGGCCGTGCGGCGGTCCGAGCCATGCCGGTCCTCCAGTCGTCGGTGTCGGTGTCGGTGTCGGTGTCGATTCGGTGAACGGTGGGGCGGTTGGCCGCCCGGGGTCCGGGGGCGCCGGCTCAGCCGGCGTACGTCACCCGCACCTCGGTGAAGCCCAGGGAGTGCAGCAGACCCTTGAGCATGCCGGTGGTGTTGCTCTCCGCGCGCGCGGTCAGTTCGCTCTCCGTCGCCGCTTCGCGGATGTGCCGGACCGCGAGCTTCTGCACGGCCTGCTCGCTGTTGGGGTTGTCCGAGAACAGGTCCCCGAGCCGGTCCAGCAGACCGCGCTGCTTGGACACGGCGTAGGAGCGCTCCGGATCGAGGGAGGGCTCGCCGAGGGCGGCGTGCGGCAGCCGGAGCGTGGCCGACGTACGGTCGTCGTCGACCGTCACGTCGTCCTCGCCGACCTTCCCCAGATCGACGTAGGCGTCGACGGTGCCCGCGCCGACGTACAGGGTGCGGGTGCCGCGGACCGCGTCGGGCAGGAACCTGGCGTCCTTCTCCAGGTCCACGACCACCTGGAAGTTGCCGGAGGCGGCCTCGTAGCGGCTGATGTCCTGGATGGACTGCAGCAGCGCCGGGCCCGAGCGGTCATGGGTCTCGCTGCCGAACAGGTCCTTCAGACCCGGGAGCACGGTCAGCCGGAGCCCCGCGAACACCACGGCGAGCACCAGCACGGTCGCGGCCACCGCTTTGGCCCAGCCGGGCATGCGTCCGGACAGGCGGCTGATGGGAGTCGTCATGACCACGGCCCTCCTTCCTAGTCATCGCTTGCCCCTCATCTCCCCGGCCAGACCGGCCGGTTGGGGAACGGACGACAGCACGAGGAGCGCGCGGGGCGCACCGGTGTCCGGCCCGGTGCCGGCCCGGCGCCGCCGCGGCCCGGAAAAGCGAGGTCAGTAGCATGAGCCTTCCGGCCGGACATGATCACCCAAGGAGCGTCCGTGCGAGACATCGCCGTGTTCAGCGGTAGTGCCCACCCCGAGCTGGCCGAGGAGCTGTGCGCACAGCTCGGCGTGCCCCTCAGCCCCACCCGGGTCAGCCGGTTCGCCAACGACTGCCTGGAGGTGCAGCTGGCGGCCAACTGCCGGGAGCGGGACGTCTTCCTGGTCCAGCCGCTGGTCCGGCCGGTGCAGGAGCACCTCGTGGAGCTGCTGCTGATGTGCGACGCCGCGCGCGGCGCGTCGGCCGGGCGGATCACCGTCGTGATGCCGCACTACTCCTACGCCCGCTCCGACAAGAAGGACGAGCCCCGCATCTCCCTGGGCGGACGGCTGGTCGCGGACCTGCTGGTGGCGGCGGGCGCGAGCCGGGTGCTGGCCATGACACTGCACTCGCCGCAGGTGCACGGCTTCTTCTCGGTCCCGGTCGACCACCTGCACGCGCTGCGCGAACTCGCCGCGCACTTCCGGCAGTACGACCTCTCCCGTACGACGGTCGTCTCGCCGGACCTCGGCAACGCCAAGGAGGCCGCCGCCTTCGCCCGGCGGATCGGGGCTCAGGTGGCCGCGGGGGCCAAGCAGCGGTACGCCGACGACCGGGTCAGCATCAGCTCCGTCATCGGCGACGTCGCCGGACGGGACGTGATCGTGCTGGACGACGAGATCGCCAAGGGCAGCACGGTCCTGGAACTGCTCGACCGGCTGCGGGAGTCCGGTCCGCGCTCGGTCCGCGTCGCCTGCACCCACGGGCTGTTCGCGGCCGGTGCCCTCAAACGGCTGGACGAGCAGCCGGACGTCCTGGAGATCGTGTGCACCAACACGGTGCCCATTCCGGCCGCCGACCAGACCGACAAGCTCCGGGTGCTGTCCATCGCCCCCGCCCTCGCCGAGGCCGTGCGCCGCATCCACAACGGCGAGTCCGTCAGCGCCCTGTTCGACGACAGGTCGTAGGGCCCGTCCGGCCATTCCCGCCCGGCACGCGGGCTCGCCGCGTCACAGTGAGCCGGACGTGGCCTCCGGCCGGCCCAGGACCGCCTCCAGGGTCGGCCGCGGGGGCAGCAGCCGCGCCAGTCCGGTGATGCGCAGCATGCGCAGGGTCAGCGCATGCGCGCACACCAGGTGCAGTTCGCCCCCGTGGCCGAGCGCCCGGGCCCGTCCCCGGTACAGCAGCCGCAGGCCGGAGCAGTCGAAGAACTCGACCCGGCTGAGGTCGATCACGACCCGGGCGCCGGGACGGCCCGTCTCCCGGTCCAGATGCGGGGCGATCTCGCCCTCCGCGGCGATGTCGATCTCGCCGCGGAACTCCAGCACCGTGTGTGCCCGCTCGCGATGGATCCGCAGATGCCGGGTGAACGGTGCGGGTTCCTGCCGCACGACGGCATCGCCTCCAGCCTGGTTCGTTTCTGCCCTGCAAGTTACCCTCAACGAAAGAAATTTGAGCATGTTCGATTGACATATGTCATCGAATTCTCACTTACATCAACGGGAACCAACGGGACAGCCGGGCCGACCAGGCGGTGTCGATACGGGGGCCGGTGTCAGTCCATCACCAGGACCAGCTTGCCCGTGGTCCGCCCCCGGTCGCCGAGCGCATGCGCTTCGGCCGCCTCGCCCAGCGGGAACGTCCGCTCGATCGTGGCGCGCAGCTTCCCGGACTCCACCAGAGAGGCGATCTCCCGCATACCGCCGCGGTCGGCGTCCACGAGCATCCGCACCGCCCGTACGCCGAGCCGCTGAGCCTCCTCGTAGAACTCCTGGGAGCCGACCGGCAGGATCGAGACCACGATCCCGCCCGGACGCAGGACGCGCAGCGAACGGACGGAGGTGTCACCGCCGATCGTGTCGAGCACGACGTCGACGTCCTTCACCGCCTCGGCGAAGTCCGTCTCCCGGTAGTCCAGCGGCTCGTCCACGCCGATCGAGCGCAGGAAGTCGTGCTTGCCCGCGCTGGCGGTGCCGATCACCCGCGCGCCCCGGGCCTTGGCGATCTGCACCGCCACATGGCCCACGCCGCCCGCCGCCGCGTGCACCAGCACCCGCTGTCCCGGCCGCACGTCCGCCCGCTCCACCAGCGCCTGCCACGCGGTCAGCGAGACCAGCGGCAGCGCACCCGCCTGGACATGGTCGATCCCGGCCGGCTTGTGGGTGAAGGCACGGGCCGGGGCGGTCACGTACTCGGCGTGCGAGCCGTGGCCGAACGGGTACGACAGCATCCCGAAGACCTCGTCGCCCGGCCCGAACTCGGCCACGCCGATCCCGACCGCCTCGACCACGCCCGAGACGTCCCAGCCGAGCACGAACGGCGGCTCGCCCAGGAAGCCGCCGTTCGCGCGGTGCTTCCAGTCGGTCGGGTTCACTCCGGCGGCGCGCACCCGCACCAGCACCTCGTTGGGGCGCGGGGAGGGGCGCTCCAGCCGTACTTCCGTCAGTACCTCGGGGCCGCCGAGGGTGTCCTGGCTGATCGCTCGCATCGTGTTCACATCGCTCATGGTCGTCCAGCCTGCCGGTCCCCGCCCGTTCGCGAAATGGCACGATGGTCATCAACCGATAGGATCCTGCCATGCAGCACGCGCAGCGCGCCCATCGGGTCGTGGTTCTCGCCCTCGACGGCGTCTACACCTTCGAACTGGGCATCCCCAGCCGCATCCTGGGCGCGGCCGACGGCCGGTACGAGGTGCTGACCTGCACGGCCGACGGACGCCCGGTGCGCACCGACGCGGGCTTCACCGTCACCGCCGAGCACGGCCCGGAGATCCTGGCCACGGCCGACACGGTGGTGATCGCCGCCGTCCCGCCGTCCCTGATCACGGCGGAACCGCCCGCGGCGGTCACCGCCGCCCTCGCCCGGATCCGTCCGGACGCCCGGATCGTCTCCATCTGCACGGGCGCGTTCGTCCTGGCCGCGGCCGGGCTCCTCGACGGCCGCCGGGCGACCACCCACTGGCGGGTCGCCGGCCTGTTCCGGCGCATGTACCCGCACATCGCGCTCGACCCCGACGTGCTCTTCGTCGACGACGGCCGGATCCTGACCTCCGCCGGAGCCGCCTCGGGCGTCGACGTCTGCCTCCATCTGATCCGCACCGACCACGGCAGCGCACTGGCCAACACCGTCGCCCGCCGGTGCGTGGTCCCGCCGTTCCGGGACGGCGGGCAGGCCCAGTACATCGAGCAGCCGGTGCCCCGGCCCGGCGCCGCGAGCACCGCCGCGACCCGTGCCTGGGCCCTCGAACACCTCGGCGAGTCCCTGTCGCTGGCGGACCTCGCCGCGCACGCCGGGATGAGCCTGCGCACCTTCGCCCGCCGCTTCCACGACGAGGTGGGCCTCAGCCCCGGCCGCTGGCTGATCCAGCAGCGCGTCGCCCGCGCCCGGCACCTGCTGGAGGCCAGCGACCTGCCCGTGGACCAGATCGCCGGCCGGGTCGGCTTCGCCACCGGCGCCTCCCTGCGCCGGCACCTGCACACGTCGATCGGCGTGTCACCGCAGGCCTACCGGCGGACGTTCCAGTCGGCGCGCTGACCGCTCAGCCCTCGTCGGCGGCGTACACCCGCTCGCCACCCACGTACGTCAGCGCCACCCGCGTGCCGGCGATCGCCTCCGGGGGCCCGTCGAACGGGTCGCGGTCCAGCACCACGAGGTCCGCCAGCATGCCCTCGCGGATCCGGCCGCTGTCGTCCAGGTGGTTCACGTACGCCGAACCCGCCGTGTAGGTCGTCAACGCCGCGGCCAGACCGATGCGTTCGGCCGGCAGGAACACCGGCGCCCGGCCGCCGGGTTCCACGCGGTTCACCGCGACATGGACGCCGTGCAGCGGGTCGGGGCTGCTGACCGGCCAGTCGCTGCCGGCCGCGAGCACGGCGCCCGACCGCAGCAGGGCGCCGAACGGGTACTGCCGCGCGGCCCGTTCGGGCCCCAGGAAGGGGATGGCCAACTCGTCCATCTGCGGTTCGTGCGCGGCCCACAGCGGCTGGATGTTGGCGGTGGCGCCGAGCCGGGCGAAGCGGGGCACGTCGTCGGGGTGCACGATCTGGAGGTGGGCCAGGTGCGGCCGGGTGTCGCTCGGCCCGTTCGCCGTCCGCGCCGCCTCGATCGCGTCCAGGGCGTCCCGGACGGCACGGTCGCCGAGCGCGTGGAAGTGGCACTGGAAGCCGAGCGCGTCCAGTTCGGTGACGTACGCCGGCAGCCTGGCCGCGTCCAGGAAGGCGGTGCCCCGGTTGGCGGTGGCGCAGCCGCAGCGGTCGAGATACGGCTCCAGCAGCGCCGCCGTGCCGGTCTCGGCGACCCCGTCCAGCATCAGCTTGACACTGCTCGCGCGGAACCGGCCATGGGTCAGCGCGGCCCGGCGCTCGACGAGTTCCGGGATCTGCTCGGCCCCGCGCTCCCGGTCCCACCACAGGGCGCCGACGACCCGGGCGGTCAGCGAGCCGTCGCGGGCGGCGGCGAGATACGCCTCGGCCGGGTCCGGCATCCCGAGGAAGTCCCCGACCAGCGCGTCCTGCCACGCCGTGACGCCGAGCGCGTGCAGATGCCGCTGGGCGTGCAGCAGGGCGTCCAGCCGGTCGGCCGCCGTGACCGGCGGGGTGAGCCGCCCGACCAGCTGCATCGCGCCCTCCTGGAGCGTCCCGCCCGGCTCGCCCGAGGCGGTGCGGTCGATGCGCCCGTCGGCCGGGTCGGGGGTGTCCCGGCCGATGCCGGCCAGCGCGAGGGCGCGGCTGTTGACCCACGCGCCGTGGTGGTCGCGGTTGGGCAGGTACACCGGACGGTCGGGGACGGCGGCGTCCAGCAGCTCCTTCGAGGGAGTGCCGCCCGCGAAGGCCTCCATGGACCAGCCGCCGCCGGTGATCCACTCCCGCTCGGGGTGTGCGGCGGCGTAGGCGCGGACCGCGGCGACCGTCTCGTCGGCCGTCCGGGTCCCGGTCAGGTCGCACTGGGTGAGCTCCAGCCCGGCCGGCACCGGATGGACGTGCGCGTCCTGGAAGCCGGGCAGCAGCAGCCGGCCGGCGAGGTCGACGACCTCGGTCCCCGGCCCGGTCAGCTCGCGCAGCTCGTCGGCCCGCCCGACGGCGGTGACCCGGCCCCCGGTGACGGCGACCGCGGTGGCGGTCCGGCCCCCCGGGGTGAGGACGGGTCCGCCGGTGAACAGGAGATCGGCGTGCATGGTCACTTCCTTGCCGGTCGGGACAGGGGCTCGGGGGCTCAGGGGGAAGACGGGCGGGGCATGTCGGCGTCCAGGGGAGCGAGCGCGGGATCCCCGTCGCCCGGGCTCATGTAACTGCCCGCCGGGCCAATGGGTCAACGGTGTTGTCATAAGCTCCGTGCCACCGTCCGAGGGGGCGGGTCCGACCGTCCGAGGAGGTACGCCATGACCGACCGCGTCGTGCCGCCCGCCGCCCGCCGGCGCCGGCGCCCCACCAAGCAGGGCGTCGTGCTGTCCGAGGAGCTGATCGTCGAGACCGCCCTCCGGCTGATCGAGGAGCACGGTTCCGAGGCCCTGTCCGTGCGCCGCCTCGGTCGCGCCCTCGGCGCCGACCCCAGCTCCCTGTACCGCTACTTCCGGCACACCGACGACCTGATGCTCGCCGTCGCCGACGAACTGATCGGCCGGTCCGCCCGCTCCTGGCGCCCCACCGGCGACTGGCGGGCGGACCTGCGGGACATCGGCCTGCGCATGCACGCGGTAGCCCTCGCCCATCCCCGGGCGGCCGTGCTCAGCTCCTACCGGGTCACCGGACGCGCCCACGAGATCACGGCCGTGGAGACCATCCTCGGCATCCTGCGCGGTGCCGGCTTCCCCGACGCCGAGGCGGTGCGGATCTACCACGCCTTCGTCGACCAGTCCCTGGCCTTCGGCGCCCTGGACTCGGCGAGCGCGGCCTTGCCGCGACCGGCCCGCGAGGCGGAGGCGGAAGTGTGGCGGGCGACGTACGCGCGGCTGTCCCCGGACACCCACCCGCACATCGCGGTCACCGCCCCGCACCTGGTGGCGGACATGCGGCACAGCTCGTATCCGGCGGCACTCGACCTGCTGCTGGACGCGGCGGCGACTCGGTTGGCGGAGACGAGGACGTGGCCGCCACAACCACCGGTCACACTGATCACACCAAGAACGCAAGCACAAGCACGACATGACGAACCATCAGGAGGTAGCCGGACGATGAGCACGCCGCCCCCACGCACCGCCGAGCAGCGCAAGAAGGACACCCTGCACCGCCTGGAGCACGACGTCGACGCCTGGGTCGCCACGGCCGACAGCGCCTCGGGTGCGCCCTACCTCGTTCCGCTGTCGTTCCTCTGGAACGGCTCCTGCCTGCTGTTCTCCACCCCGGCCAGCAGTCCCACCGGCCGCAACCTGGTCTCCAGCGGCCGGACCCGGGTCGGCATCGGACCGACCCGCGACGTCGTGCTCCTCGAAGGCACCGTCGAACCCGTGGAACCCGCCGACCTGCCCGAGCAGGACGCCGACCTGTTCGCCGCCAAGACCGGCTTCGATCCGCGGCAACTGACCACGCCCTACCGGTACTTCCGCGTCGTCCCGCAGCGGATCCAGGCATGGCGCGAGGCGGACGAACTGGACGGGCGCGAACTGATGCGCGACGGGAGATGGCTGGTGGCCGACTGAATCCGGCGGGCCGGGATATCCGCAAGGTACAGGGCGGCGGGGCATGCGACGTCCCGCGCCCCGGACCTTCGGAGGGGAAGATGGCACTGGTGAACGCGGGCATCGTGGTGCTCGACTGCGCCGAGCCCCAGAAGCTCGCCGAGTTCTACAAGGGGCTGCTGGACGCGGAGGAGACCGCCATGACCGCCAACCGCGTGGAGATCCGCGGACCGGACGGCTTCCGCATGGCGTTCCGCCGCGATGTGAACGCGACCCCGCCGAGCTGGCCCCGCCCCGAGAACTCCCTCCAGGCGCACCTGGACTTCGTGGTCGACGACCTCGACGAGGCGGAGCGCGGGGTGGTGGGGCTCGGCGGGCGTCCGCTGGAGGCGAAGGACGCGCTGGGGCCGTACGAGGAGCGCGGCTACGCCGACCCGGCGGGCCACTCCTTCACCCTGCGCCGCACCACACCGACGAGTCCCAAGCAGGGCTGAGCCCCGGGCGCCGGGCGGAACCGGCGGACCCGGGGCAGCGCCGAGCGCCGGCGCCGGGCGGGGCGACGGTATTCCGCCGCCCCGCCCGGCGCCGGGCCGGATCAGTCGCGACCGCCCTTCTCCTTGGTCGGCCAGACTCCGGTGGAACGCTCGATCGCCTTGGCGCCGCCGCGGTCCACGGCGCTGCGCACCGCGGCGAAGATCGCGCCCTGGACCGCGGCGGCCAGCAGGACCTCTCCCCAGCCGCGGTCCGGGTCCAGCGCGTCGGGCGCGTCGTCCTCGTGCCGGAGCATCTTCCACGTCTTCTGGAAGGCCATACCGGCCAGCGCTCCGCCCGCCCAGCCCAGCACGAAGCCGATCGGCTGGTAGGCCATGGGGAGCTTCTTCTTCGCCTTCTTGCCCACGAGGTCTCCTTGACTGTGAGGTTTCGTCGGTTCGTCGGTTCGTCGGTGTGTCAGGTGGTCGGTTCGTCTGGTGACCGATCGGGTCCCCTGGGGGCGCTCGCATACGCCGGTCGGTCAGCCCGCCGGAACGTTGCCGCCCGGTGCCGGGACCTCCTCGCCGGCCGGGGGCGGCCCCGGAGGCGTCCCGTCGCCGAACGGACGGCCGCCCAGCTCCTGCCGGTGGTGCGGCGTGAGCCAGCCGGACGGGTCCGGGCCCAGGGGCACGATCCCGGTCGGGTTGATGCCGGTGTGCACCTGGTAGTAGTGGCGTTTGATGTGGTCGAAGTCGACGGTGTCGCCGAAGCCCGGCGTCTGGAACAGGTCGCGGGCGTAGGCCCACAGCACCGGATTCTCCGTCAGCTTCCAGCGGTTGCACTTGAAGTGGCCGTGGTAGACGGCGTCGAAGCGGACCAGCGTGGTGAACAGCCGGATGTCCGCCTCGGTGATGGTGCCGCCGACCAGATAGCGCTGCCGCTCCAGCCGCGGGGTGAGCAGTTCCAGCCGCCGGAAGACCGCGGCGCAGGCCTCCTCGTACTCCGCCTGGCCGGTGGCGAAGCCCGCCCGGTACACGCCGTTGTTGACGTCCTCGTAGACGCCCGCCATCACCTCGTCGATCTCGTCCCGCAGCGCCTCGGGGTACAGGTCGGGCGCGCCCGCGCGGTGCAGGGACGTCCACTCGGTCGCCAGGTCGAGGGTGATCTGCTGGTAGTCGTTGGTGACCAGCTGCCCGCTGGGCACGTCCACGACCGCCGGCACGCTCACCCCGCCCGGGTACCCGGTCTCCCGCTTGTCGTAGGCCTCGCTGAGGTAGCGGATGCCGAGCACCGGGTCGCGGCCGTCCGGATCGAGTGTGAACCGCCAGCTGCGGTCGTCCTGGATCGGGTCGGCGACCGCCAGGGACAGCGCGTCCTCCAGCCCGAGCAGCCGCCGGGAGACCAGCGACCGGCTCGCCCACGGACAGGCGCGGCTGACGACCAGACGGTACCGGCCCGGCTCGACCGGCCAGCCGTCCCGGCCGTCCGCGGTGATCCGGTCCGCGAAGTGGCTCTTGGACCGCTTGAAGGCCCTCCTGCCGTACGCGCTGTTGCCGCCCTGCCCGTCGTCGCC
Source organism: Streptomyces hamibioticus (assembly GCF_047946815.1). NCBI lineage: Bacteria > Bacillati > Actinomycetota > Actinomycetes > Kitasatosporales > Streptomycetaceae > Streptomyces > Streptomyces hamibioticus. Next base: position 719,203 of record NZ_JBKKQY010000001.1, on the reverse strand, counting down.
GCCGCTCATGGCCTCTCCTCGCTGCCGTGCCTGCCCTCGGTGGGTGCCTTCCCCGACAGGACGCGTTCCCCGTTTCGCGCCGTCGGCACTGGTGGGCCACCCACAAGGCGGGTGTGAGCCGGCAGGTGGCGGGCAGTCGGCGAATCGTGAGCGGCACATCCTCGGACGAGAAGACCCAGCAGAAGACCGACCGAAACCCCGAACGAAAGGCCGGCAGAGAGCCCGGCCGAGAGCCCGGCCGAGAGCCCGGCCGGAACGCGGGCCGCAAGACGGATCGCAGGACCCGGATCACCGTGCTGGTCGCACTGGCGGCCAATCTGGTGATCGCCGTCGCCAAGGCGGTCGGCGGCGTGCTCGCCGCCTCCCCGGCGCTGCTGTCGGAGGCGGCGCACTCCGTGGCCGACAGCATGAACGAGATCTTCCTGCTGGCCGCCCTGCGCCGCAGCCGCCGTCCCGCCGACCGGAGGCACCCCTTCGGCTACGGGAAGGAGCGTTTCTTCTGGTCGCTCCTCGCGGCCGTCGGCATCTTCGTCATGGGCGGCTGCTTCTCCTTCTACCAGGGCTTCGACGCCCTGCGCAGGGGAGGGCAGGAGGAGTTGAGCGGATACGTGGCCGGACTGATCGTGCTGGGGGTCGCCCTGCTCGCCGAGGGCGCCTCGCTGCTGCGCGCGCTGTACCAGGCGCACCGGCAGGGCGGCACGAACGGCGGCGGGCTGCGCGACCCGGCGCTGCGCACGGTCGTCGCGGAGGACGGCACCGCGGTGCTCGGCGTGACGCTCGCCCTGATCGGCATGGTGCTGCACATGGTCACCGGCCAGGTCGTCTACGAGGCGTGCGCCTCGCTCGGGATCGGCGCGCTGCTCGTGTACGTGGCCTACCGGCTGGGCCGGGAGGCCCGCGACCAGCTGATCGGCGAGGCGGCCGACCCCGAGTCCAGTGGCCGGATCCGCGCCGTGCTGCAGGCACAGCCGGAGATCGACAGCGTCGAGGCGCTGTTCACGATGAAGACCGGTCTCGACAGCGCCCTGGTCGCCGCCCGCGTCGACCTGGTGCCCGGCCTGGACAGCGAACGCGTCGAGGAGGTCGCGGACCGCATCAAGCACTCCATCGCGCGGACCGTCCCCGAGGCGGGGGAGATATTCCTCGACGTGACCGACCGGCCCGCCCGGGAGGCAGCGGAAAGCCCCGCCGCGACGGGGGAGCGCGGCGGGGCCTGACCCACGCGTGCCCGGTGGCCGCGGGTTCATGCCCCCTCGGAAGGAAAATTCCGCGAGCCGCCGGGTTCCCCGGCGAGCGCGCCGCCACCGGCGCCCAGCGACCGTGGCCGCACGGGCGGGTTGCGGGCCCGGCGTGGGCCCGGGGCATGGCCTCCTGCGTGCCGGGCAGGGCCGCCCTGACGTCCCCGAGGGTGGGTCTCGACGTCCCCGAGGGTGGGTTGTGAGGGCCTGTGCGGTACCGGCGCCGGGCCTGCGGCCGGTACCAGCCCGGCCGGATCCGGCGCACCGCCGCGGCCACCGGGCGTCCCCATCGCGCCAGATCCGCTCCGTCACTGCGCCCGGTCCGCACCGCGCCGCACCGCGGCGAGGCGCCGGGACGGTCCGGCGGCCGGCCACCACCTCGTACGCCACCACGGCCACCAGGTCGGTCCGGCCGTGCCGGGCGCGGACCCGGCACGGCGGCCGGCCCGGTCCGGGCGGCGATCCTCGGCCAGTTCGCCGCCGTCACCGATCTGGCCGAACTTCCCGTCGCCGGATAGGTGCCCGGGGCATCTAATGAAGATCGGCAAGACGCACTCTTCGTCTGCGAGGTCTTCCATGACGGACACGACGGACACGACGGCCGCGCAGGACACCGCGCCGCGCACGGCACCCGTCGCCTTCCCCCAGGACCGCACCTGCCCCTATCACCCGCCGACGGCCTACGACCCGCTGCGCGCCACCCGGCCGCTGGCCCGGATCACCCTCTATGACGGCCGTCAGGCCTGGCTGGTCACCGGACACGCCACCGCCCGCCGGCTCCTGGCCGACCAGCGGCTGTCGTCCGACCGGACCCACCCCGACTTCCCCGTCCCCGCGCCGCGCTTCGCCGGGGGGCGCGACCGCAGGACCGCGCTGCTCGGCGTGGACGACCCCGAGCACCACGCCCAGCGGAAGATGGTTCTGCCCGAGTTCACCCTCAAGCGGGCCGCCGCCCTGCGCCCCCGCATCCAGGAGATCGTGGACGGCCGCCTCGACGCGATGACCGCCCAGGGCCCGCCCGCCGAGCTGGTGTCCGCCTTCGCGCTGCCGGTGCCCTCCATGGTGATCTGCGCCCTGCTCGGCGTCCCCTACGCCGACCACGACTTCTTCGAGGAGCAGTCCCGCCGGCTGCTGCGCGGCCCGGCCGCGGCCGACACCCAGGACGCCCGCGACCAGTTGGAGGGCTACCTCGGCCTGCTGGTCGACCGCAAGCGGCGGGAGCCGGGCACGGGCCTGCTGGACGACCTGGTCCGGCGGCAGTCGCGGGACGGCACGGCCGACCGCGCCGGACTGGTCGCCCTGGCGATCATCCTGCTGGTCGCGGGACACGAGACGACCGCGAACATGATCTCGCTCGGCACCTACACCCTGCTGCGCCACCCCGAGCGGCTGGCCGAGCTGCGCGCCGACCCGCGGCTGCTGCCCGGCGCGGTCGAGGAACTGATGCGGATGCTGTCCATCGCCGACGGGCTGCTGCGGCGAGCCACCGAGGACATCGAGGTGGACGGCCACACGATCCGGGCGGGCGAAGGCGTCGTCTTCGCCACCTCCGTCATCAACCGCGACACGGCCGTCTACGCCGAGCCCGACACCCTCGACTGGCACCGGCCGGCCCGTCACCACGTCGCCTTCGGCTTCGGCATCCACCAGTGCCTCGGCCAGAACCTGGCCCGCGCCGAACTGGAGATCGCCCTGCACACCCTCTTCGAGCGGCTGCCCACCCTGCGCCTCGCGGTCCCGGCCGAGGAGATCCCCTGGAAACCCGGCGACACGATCCAGGGGATGCTGGAACTCCCCGTGGCCTGGTAGGAGGCTCCGGACATGCGCATCGACATCGACAAGGACCTCTGCATCGGCGCGGGCCAGTGCGCCCTGACCGCACCGGAGGTGTTCACCCAGGACGACGACGGCTACAGCACCCTGCTGCCCGGCCGGGAGGACGGCGGGGGCAGTCCGCTGCTGCGAGAGGCGGCCCGCGCCTGCCCGGTGGCGGCCATCACCGTCTCCGAGACGGTCTCCTGACAGATCGATCTGCCGACGGGAGGTTTCCTGACGGCAAGTCACCTGATGGGAAGGCCCCTCGGGCGGGTGCTTCGGGCGGTCGCGTAGGGTTCCGGGATGACCACACCGGACGCGAGGCCGGACCGCAGGCCCTTCCTCTACGTCGTCGTGTGCGCCGCCGGGGTCGCCGGGGACGTCGGCAAGCTGATCACGGCGGCGCACGAACGCCACTGGGAGGTCGGGGTGATCGCCACCCCGACCGCGGCGGCGGACGGCTTCTTCGACCCGGCCGCCGTGGCCGCGCAGACCGGGCACCCGGTCCGTGCCCGGTCCCGCCCGCCGGGCGAACCGCGTCCGTTCCCGCCGCCGGACGCCGTGGCCGTCGCGCCCGCCACCTTCAACACGGTCAACAAGTGGGCCGCCGGCTTCGCCGACAGCGTCGCCCTGGGCACCCTGTGCGAGGCCTGCGGCCTCGGCGTGCCCATCGCCGTCCTGCCGTGCGTGGCCGACGCGTTGGCGGGCCACCCCGCCTACCGGGAGAGCGTGGCCCGGCTGCGGGGGATGGGCGTCCGCTTCGGCGAGCGGTACACCGGGGAGCCAGGCCCGGACGGCGCCGGCCCGGATTTCGGGTGGGAGAGGGCCCTGGACCTGATCACACCGGACACGGCCCGGGGCTGACCTGTCCGGTCGGTCATCGGACCGTCTGATGGTCCGGTGGCGAGTTGCCGGCGGGTCGTCGCCGGGCCCGTCGCCGGCCGCCCGATGGCCGCGCAGGTCGTCGATCCGGCCGTCGGCCCGTCCCGGCCGGGAGGTTCGTCGGGCGAGGAGGACCCCGCAGAGGGTGAGCACCAGGCCGCACACCTGACGGCCGGACAGGGGGTCTCGCCGGAGATCAGGACGCCCAGCAGTACGCCCGTCACGGGGTTGAGGAGCCCGAGGAGACCGACCGTGCCCGACGGGAGGTGCGCCAGCCCCGTGAACCAGGCGGCGAAGGCGACGGCCGCGGCCACCACGGCGAGGTAACCGAAACCGAGGAGTGCGGGGCCGTCGAGCGCGGGCGGCGCGCCCTCCACCTGGGCCGCGCACGGCAGGAGCAGCAGCCCGCCGCCGATGAGCTGCCAGCCGGTCGAGGCGAGTACGTCGGCCTCGCCGCTCCAGCGCTTGGCGAGGACGTATCCGAACGAGGAGACGGCCGTCGCGGCGACGGAGGCGTGGATGCCGGCGGCGTCCACGGAACCCCTCGCCGTGAACACCATCAGACAGACGCCCGCGAGGCCGACGCCGGCCCCGGCGAGGTGCCGGGGGCCCGGCCGCTCGCCGACGAGCCCCCAGGCGAGCAGCATCATGGCCAGCGGCGCGACGGCCATCACGATCGACGCCGCGCTGGTGGGAAGGCGCTGCGCCGCCACGTACGCGAGCGCGAAGAACCCGCTCATGTTGAGGGCTCCGAGCACCAGGGACTTGCCCCACCAGCTCCCGCGAGGCAGCTTCCGGCGCACGGCCAGCAGGAGCAGTCCGGCGGGGAGCGCCCGGATGGCGGCCCCGTACAGGGGGTGGCCGGCGGGAAGGAACTCCCGGGTGACGAAGTAGGTCGTGCCCCGGGCCACGGGGGCGATGGCGGTGCTCAGCGCCCATCCAAGTTACCTTCCATGGAAGGTAACCATCGGGCGAAGCCGCCGACCGCCCCGCTCCGGACCATGTGGCCCGTATCCAGGCCGAGTGGGCCCGGGAGCGCCCGGACGTGGACGTCTCCCCGCAGGCGGTCATCGGCCGCCTGCACCGCCTGGGCCTGCTCCTGACCGCGCGCCTGAACCTGGTCTACCGCCGCTACGGCCTGTCCGACAGGGAGTTCGACGTCCTGGCCGCGCTGCGCCGGACCGGCGAGCCCTTCGAACGGGCGCCGGGCGAGCTGGCCGCGCACACGATGGTCACCACGGGAGCGATGACCAAGCGGATCGACCGCCTGGAGCGCGACGGCCTGGTGGCGCGGCGCCGCTCGGCGGCGGACGGCCGGGGCCGGGTGGTCGCGCTCACGGGGGCGGGCCGGGCACTGATCGACCGCGCGTTCACGGAGCACATGGACAACGAGCGAAGCCTTCTGGACGCCTTGGAGCCGCAGGAGGCACGGCACTTGGATCGGCTGCTGACGACATGGCCGGCGAAGATGGAGCCGCCGCAGGCGTAGCGGGTCCGTCGTCACGAGCCGCCGGGGGCCTTCGTCCCATCCGCAGGACCGCCCCGCCCCGCCTCGCGCCCCCGGCAACGGCCCGGGCACGGAGTGGCCGCACGATCGCCCGGGCGGTTCCTAGGCGCAGCCGACCGTCGGCCCGACCAGCATGCCTCCCGTGTACACCTCCTGCCCCCGCGGCATCCAGTAGCCCAGCTTCGAGACGACCGTCGAGCAGGACGGGCCGAGCGTGACGCGGACCCTCACCGTTGCCGGGCGGCCCGGCTGAAGGTCCGTCAGAGCACAGTCCAGCGCGTGGCGCAGGCGGGTACCGGACGGGTGGCGGCCGATCAACGGGTTGACGCACCGGGCGTCGTCCGTGGCCAGTGACACCCCGGAGTCCTCCTCGCCGATGAGGCCGAAGCGCGCGCTGCCGTCGCCCGCGTCGCTGTCGCGGTGGACCGTGTAGGTGAGCGTGGTGGTGGAGCCGGTCCGCAGGGTGCGCCGGTCGACCTCGACGCGGTGCGTGGGCGCGGGCTTCGGCGTGGTCACCGTGAGCGTGGTGCGCACGGTGCCGCGCAGGTCCACGCCCTCCGGCACGGAACGGGCGTGCACCGTGGCCGTGATCTCGTACGTCCCCGGGCCCGGGTAGACCGGGTGCGAACCGGGCAGCGACCCGGAGGCGACCGTCCTGCCGTCCTGCCGGGCGGTCCAGGTGCCGGAGGTCAGACAGGCGTACCGGGTACCGGTCCCGGGCCTTCGGCAGGTCGCCGGGGCCGAGACCTCCATGCCGCGGGCGCCGCCCGAGGCGCACAGGTCGACCGTGGCGCGCTGCCCGCCGGCGCCGCGCAGGGTGCCGGCCGGGGCGCACAGCGTCGCCCGGCCCTCGGCCGCCGGATCCGCGGCGGGGGCCGGCCGCCCCCACGCGGGTGTGACCAGGGCGAGACACAGCACGGCCGTACCGGCCAGGGTCGTCACCCGTCTCGGAGTTCTCCTCGCACGTGTGAGCACGCGTTCCTCCCGCGACGTCCGCGGCCGGTCGGGCACCGGCCGTCTGGGCAGAGGATGCGGCAGCCGGCCGGGTCCCGGCCGCTCCCACGCCGCGCGGTCACCTGGGGGCAGCAACGGCCGGTCCGGCGGGGAGGAGCCGGTGGCCGGGGATTGGAGCGCGCACGAACACGTACGCTCCCCTTGAACAGTGATCCGGAAGGCAGGAGCAGCAACGATGCAGTACGTGAAGCTCGGTTCGACGGGCCTGGACGTGTCGCGGATCTGTCTGGGGTGCATGACCTACGGTCTTCCCGACCGCGGCGTGCACGAGTGGACCCTCGGCGAGGAGGCCTCGCGCCCCCTGATCCGCCAGGCGCTGGAGGCGGGCATCACCTTCTTCGACACGGCCAACGTCTACTCCGACGGCACCAGCGAGGAGATCGTCGGCCGGGCGCTCGCCGAGTTCGCCCGCCGGGACGAGATCGTGCTGGCGACGAAGGTGCACGGCCGGATGCGGCCCGGGCCGAACGGCGGCGGCCTGTCCCGCAAGGCGATCATGGCGGAGATCGACCACAGCCTGCGGCGCCTGGGCACCGACTACGTGGACCTCTACCAGATCCACCGCTGGGACCCGCACACGCCCATCGAGGAGACGATGGAGGCCCTGCACGACCTGGTCAAGGCCGGCAAGGTCCGCTACCTCGGGGCCAGTTCGATGTACGCCTGGCAGTTCGCCAAGGCCCAGTACACCGCCGAGCGGCACGGCTGGACGCGGTTCGTCTCCATGCAGAACCACTACAACCTGCTCTACCGCGAGGAGGAGCGCGAGATGCTGCCGCTCTGCGCGGACCAGGGCGTCGGCGTGCTGCCGTGGAGCCCGCTCGCCCGCGGCCGGCTCACCCGCGACTGGGGGACCACCACCGAGCGCAGCGCCACCGACAACTTCGGCAGCACCCTCTACCAGGAGGGCGACCGTGCCATCGTCGAGGCCGTCACCCGCATCGCCGGCGACCGCGGCGTCCCGCGCGCCCAGGTCGCCCTCGCCTGGCTGCTCCACCAGGACACGGTGACCGCGCCGATCATCGGCGCCGCCAGGCCGGGACACCTCGACGACGCGGTGGCGGCCGTGGAGCTGGAGCTGACGGACAAGGAGATCGAGGAACTGGAGCGGCCCTACACGCCGCACCCGATCGCCGGTCACTGAGCCTCAGCCAACCTGACACCGCAGGCCAAAGGGCTGGTGTGCTCGCCTGACGGGGTGCTCGCGCCAGCCTTGGGCGGCAGTCTGCGGAGTAGATTGCCTGGCGGAGTTCCCTCGGCGGCGGATCAAGCGTCAGGACAAGGTGATGGCAGTGCGAGGTAACGACCGGGCAGGGTGGACGGATGCCTGAGTCGCCCTTGCCCGGAGGTTTCGTCACTGCGGTCGTTCGTGTCGGGGCCACGGTGCGCCGTCCGGCCTCGGCTCGCACGAGGTTCGTGGGTGATCTGCTGAGGTTGCTCGAAGCCGGCGGCTGGAGCGGTGCTCCGCGGTATCTCGGTGTGGACGACGAGGGCCGCGAAGTCCTCGGTTACCTTGAGGGTCATGTGGCGTGGGAGCCGCGGCAACCTGCTGCTGTCTCATCCGACGAGAGTCTGGTGACGGTCGCCCGGCTCGTGCGTGAGTTCCACGACCTGACGGCCGGCACCCCACTGGCCGGTGGCCAAGAGGTCGTGTGTCACAACGACCTGTCGCCCAAGAACACGGTCTATCGGCCGTGCGGGGGCGAGCTGCGGCCAGTGGCATTCATCGACTGGGACCTTGCCGCGCCGGGTGCGCGGATCCACGACATCGCGCATGTCTGCTGGCAGTACCTCGGTCTCGGCCCTTCGGTCACCGACGTCGAGGAGGTGGCCCGGCGCATGAGGCTGATCGTCGACAGCTACGAGTTGTCGGACCGGCAATGTCTCGTGTCCACGATCCTGTGGTGGCAGGACCGCTGCCGGCGGGGCATCGAGTCCCAGGCCGATGCGGGTGACGTCGCCATGGCTCGACTCCGTGACGCAGGGGCGGCGAGGCAAGTCCGGACGGCCTATCAGTGGGTTTCCGATCATCGGGGTGCACTGGAACGCTCAATGCGGTGAGCGCGGGAGTACGGTCGCGGTCGGTTCGCTGGTTCCTTCGCAGCGGCGGTCGGACGGCCTTCTACGGTTCTGAAGCTGAAAACGTGCTGTCGTCTGCGCAGGACGCTGTGCCAAGATCCAATGCATGTCAGTTCGCTACCCCCGCGCCCTGCGTCCCGGCGACCGTGTCGGGGTGACCGCACCGTCGAGCGGAGTCGCGAAGGAACTGCGTGAGCGACTGAACGTCGCCGTCAAGGACATTCAGGCACGCGGGTACGAGGTTGTCGTCGGACAGTGCGTGGACGGCTCCGGACACGTCAGCGCCTCAGCCGCCGATCGCGCAGCCGAACTGACGTCGATGCTGACCGATCCCACCATCAGGGCTGTCGTGCCGCCATGGGGCGGAGAGACCGCGATCGACCTGATCCCACTGCTCGACTGGGACGGGCTGCGAGAGGCGGAGCCGACCTGGCTCGTCGGATTCTCCGACATTTCGACCCTCATCACACCGCTGACGCTGCTCACCGGTACGGCAACGCTCCACGGCAACAACCTGATGGACACGCCCTACCGCGTTCCCGAGGGATTGCTGTCGTGGCTCGACATCGTCGCCGCGCCTTCGGGCCACCGGTTCACACAGACCCCGCCCGGATTCCACCGGTCCCAGGGCTTCGACGACTACGCGACCTTCCCCGACGTACGCGAGTACACGCTCGACTCGCAGGGCGTCTGGACCCGGCTCGACGACAGTGGTGACGTGGTGGCTGAGGGCAGGTTGATCGGCGGCTGCATCGAGACGTTGTGCAATCTCGCGGGGACGCCCTACCTCGATGTGACGACGTTCGCCCGCAACGAGTCTCCCGAGGGTCTCCTCGTGTACGTCGAGGCAGCCGAACACGACGCCTTCACGATCTGCCGAAACCTGCACGGCATGCGGCTCGCCGGGGTCTTCGACCATGCGAATGCGATCCTCGTCGGCCGGACCAGGGCACCGGACAACAGTTCCCTCACCCAGCATGAAGCCGTTCTCGATGCCCTCGGCCCCTTGAATGTGCCGATCATCGCTGACATCGAGTGCGGCCACGTTCCGCCCTACATGCCGATCCTCAACGGCGCTTACGGCCGTATCGTTCACGCACCCGGCCGGAGTGAGCTGACCCAGACGTTGAACTGAAGTTTCCTGGTCCACGACGACTTCGTGTCCGGCGTCCACGACACCTGTGTGGAGCCGAGAGACCAGCCGGCTGGGCGCATGTACTGGAAGAGGTTGCCGCAGGGCGCAACGCCGCCTGGCGCGAGGCTGCGCGGGTCGCCGAGGGCCGGCATCCGCCTGGACTGGCGGGAGGACGATCACGGTCACCATCGCCGGCCAGCAGGCCACCAGGCTGTCCGTCTCCCTCGACGTGGACCTCGGTTGGATCGTCGAACAGCGTGCGCTGCTCGACAGGCTCCGCGCCGTCCGGGCACACCTCATCACCGTGGGTGAGGCGCTCTGAACGGCGGCATATGGCAAGGCGGTGGTGACAGGCGAGGCTACGGTGATGCCGACGGAGGCCAGGGGCCGAGTTGCCGTCCGGAGTCCGCTTTCGGCCGATCGTCGACGAGTCCCAGCCTGAGATCGGAGCAACAGAACGTCGAGCTGGCAGCAATCACACAGGGGCGTCGGCATCCTGATCGAGGAGGGTCGCGTTGGACGCCAGGGCGCAAGCGGTGTCGGCGAAGTACTGCTCGCCGGCACCCGGGGCGAGGCCGAGGAGGACGCCCTGCGTGAGACCGACGAACAGTGCCCTCAGACAGCCGCTCCCCTCGTGTTTGCCGCACTGCTGCTGGTTGCCACGCCCGTGCCGCCAGCCTCAGACACCCGCGCAGAGGATTCCGAACACCGACACCGAACCTCTGCTGCCGACTCGGCAATCCCGCTCGGCGACCAACAGCGGCCTTACAGGTGACGCACACACACTGCCGCTCGAATCTGCGCTGAGCTGCGCAAAGCAGGCCCCGACTCAGGGGCCCGTGCCGGGGGCCAGGGCGGTGACGGAGACGGACGACTCGTTGCCGCCCACGGGCACCTCACCGGCCGTCCACTTCACCTTGAGGGAGTCGTGTTCGTCCGGCGGGGTGACCAGCAGCGCCGCCGGCTCGGCGGTGCGCGCCCCGCTGATCTCCGGACTGGCGAACGACAGCCCCGCCCAGGCGCTCGCGCCCGGGGTCAGCCGGACCGTCTCCGGCGACGCCGGGGCGCGCTCGGGGTCGGGGCCCAGTTGCTTTCCGGAGGCGTCGACGAAGGCGGCGCCCGGATAGCCGTACAGCGTGCAGGTGCGGTCCGAGGTGTTGGTCAGCACCATCGGGAAGTTCCGCTGCCCGGCACCGGGGTCGACCCGGCCGACGGTCGCGCGCAGTTCGGAGGTCTGGCACCGGCCGTCGGTCCGTGCGGACGCGGAGGCGGACGCCGCCGTGTCGCCGGCGGCGGGACTGGCCGTCGGGGTGCCGGACGCCGCGCCGAGCGTGCTGGTCGCGCGATCGGCGCGGGTGGGCTGCGGAGTGCCGGACGTGGCCTGCCCGCCCCCGCAGGAGGTGAGCGCACCGAGCACCACGACGGCGCTCGCGAGCACGACGGCCCGGCGCAGGGGCCGGGAGGGAGCGGGCCGGGAACGCACCGACGCGGATCGCACGGAGCGGGAGCGCACCGACCGGGACGGCACCGACCGGGACGGCACCGACCGGGACGGAGCGGACCGGGAACGCACGGATCGGGGTTGCACGGGCTGGGATGTCTTCGCCATCGCTTCTCCACTCCCGACGGGGCTGGTCGCGCCCGGCCCGGCGCCTGCGTCCGCGCCGCGCGCCCTGTGGATGCGGGTGTCCCGCCGCACGGTCCGGGAAACCGGCGTCACTCCTCGTCGAGGAGGGCCAGCTCGGCCCAGATGGTCTTGCCGTCGGCCGTGTGCCGGCTGCCCCAGCGCTGGGTGAGCTGCGCGACCAGCAGCAGCCCGCGCCCGCCCTCGTCCCAGGTCTTGGCCCGGCGCAGATGCGGCGCCGTGTGGCTGGTGTCGGAGACCTCGCAGATCAGCGTGGTCGCGCTGTGGATCAGCCGCAGCCGGATGGGTGCCGCGCCGTACCGGATGGCGTTGGTGACCAGTTCGCTCACCACCAGCTCGGCGGTGAAGGACGCCTCCAGCATGGCCCAGTCGGCTAGCCGGTCGAGCACCTGCTTGCGGATGGGCGCGACCAGCGCCGGGTCGGCGGGGATGTCCCAGGTGGCGACCTGGGCGGCGGGCAGCCCCCGGGTGCGGGCCAGCAGCAGCGCCACGTCGTCCGCGGTGCCGCCCGCCGGGAGCAGGGCGTGCAGCACCCGGTCGCAGGCCTGGTCGAGCGAACCGGCGGCCGACGCCAGGGCCTCGACCAGCACGGAGTGCCCGGTGCCGGCGTCCCGGTCCCGGCCCTCCACCAGCCCGTCGGTGTAGAACGCCAGGACGCTGCCCTCCGGCAGGGAGATCTCGGCGGACTCGAACGGCAGCCCGCCCACGCCCAGCGGCGGGCCCGTGGGCAGCTCGACGTGCCGGGCGGGCCCGTCCGGCGGGACCAGCACCGGCGGCGGATGCCCGGCCCGGGCCAGCGCGCAGCGCCGGGACACCGGGTCGTACACGGCGTACAGACACGTGGCGCCGACCTCGCCGGTGCCGTCGCCGCCGGACTCCTCCGAGAGCCGGACCACCAGGTCGTCCAGGTGGGTGAGCAGTTCGTCGGGGGCGAGGTCGATGTCGGCGAGGGTGCGGACCGCCGTGCGCAGCCGCCCCATCGTGGCCGAGGCCGTGATGCCGTGGCCGACGACGTCCCCGACGACCATGGCGACACGCATCCCGGACAGCGGGATCACGTCGAACCAGTCGCCGCCGACCCCGGACCGCGCGGCCGGCAGATAACGGGAGGCCGCCTCGACCGCGACGGTGGGCGGCAGCGTCCGGGGCAGCAGGCTGCGCTGCAGGGTCAGGGTCGTCTCGCGCTCGCGCGAGTAGCGGCGGGCGTTGTCGATGCAGACGGCGGCGCGGGCGGTGACCTCCTCGGCCAGCAGGACGTCGTCGTGGGTGAACGGCTCCGGACGCCGGAAGCGGGTGAACACCGCCACCCCGAGCGTGGTGCCACGGGCCTGGAGCGGGACGGACATCGTGGAGTGGATGCCGTACTCCTCGACCCGCCGGAAGCGCACCTCGTCCCAGGTCCGCCACCGCTCGACGTCGCCGGAGGGCACCGCGGCCACGATCGCGCCGCCCGTCCTCAGCGACTCGGCCTGCGGGGAGCCGGCCGGGTAGAGGTCCACCTGCCCCGGCCGGGCGACCGCCTCCGGGCAGCCCGGGGTGATCGACCGGTGCGCCGCCCGGCGCAGAGTCACTGGCGGGGCCGGCGCACCGGTCGCCTCACCCCCGTACTCGCGGGCGTCGAGCAGGTCCACGCTGACGAAGTCGGCGAGCGCGGGCACGCACACCGCGGCCAGTTCCTCGGCGGTGCGGGTCACGTCGAGGGTGGAGCCGATGCGCACACTGGCCTCGTTGACCAGTTGCAGCCGTTCCCGGGCGAGATGCTGCTCGGTGAAGTCGTGGGCGGTCACGCAGACGCCCCGCACCCGCCCGTCGGGGGTGGTGAGCGGGGCGATCCGGGCCAGCCAGGCGTGGGCGCCGCGGCTCTCGCCGGTGGCCTTCATGTACGTCTGCATGTCGTGGCCGCGCCCGGTGGCGAGGACCCGCCGCAGGTGCTCCTCGAGCTCCGCGTGCTGCGGCCGGCTGCCGATGTCGGTGGGGCGCAGACCGCGCAGCCGCTCGGCCGGCAGTTCCAGCAGCCGTGCCATGGCGTCGTTGACGCCGTGCAGACGGAGCTGGTCGTCGAAGATCATCGTGGCGCAGGGGGACTGGACCAGGGCCGACCGGACCAGCTGGTCCTCCGGCCGCTCGCCGCCGTCCCGGGCGGGCGGGCTGACGGCGAGCCAGGTGCCCGGCCCGCCGTCCGGCGCCGGCCGGTGGTGGGCGAGCACCCACACGGACACGGTGCGGCCGTCGCGGTGCCGCAGGGCGAGCGTGCCGTTCCAGCGTTCGTCGCGGGGACCGACGGGTGCCGCGGCGCCGCCGTCGGCGAGCAGCCCGGCGGCGGGCCGGCCCACCACGTCGGCCGCCGTGTGCCCCAGCAGCCGCCGGGCCCCCTCGTTCCACTCCAGCAGTGTGCCGGTGGCGTCGATGACGGCCCGGGCCGTGGCGGCATCGTCGAACGGGTTGACCGGGCTCATCGTCGCCACTCCATCGCGCACACTCACCGTCAACAGGTGTGTCACTTGGGTACCAAGCCTAGTGCGTCCCGCCAACGCCGCGTGGCCGGATCCCGGTGGTGACGGGCCCGACCGCGCGAGCGGCCCCGGGGCGCAGGACGGGGCGCCAGGGACCTGGAGACGCACGGAACCAGTCCGGAGACACACGGAACCAGTACCGTCCCGACCGTTGACGGAGTGTCATCCCTGCCACAAGCATGGCCCCGTCCAGTTTTTGGGAGCGCTCCCACGCCGAGCGCGCCCCCCCCCGCACCTCCCCCGAGGAGCCCAGACGTGCACAGACGCAGAACCGCCCTTCTCTCGCTGACCGCCCTGCTCGCGGCCGCGCTCACCGCGATGCCCGCCGCCCCGGCCGGCGCCGACGAGACGGAGCAGGTCAGGAACGGCACCTTCGACAACGGCACCGACTCCTGGTGGACGACGGGCAACATCACCGCGGCCCCGTCCGACGGCCGGCTCTGCGCCGACGTGCCCGGCGGCACCGCCGACCGCTGGGACGTGATCGTCGGCCAGAACGACATCGCCCTCGTGGCGGGGGAGTCGTACCGCTTCTCCTTCACCGCGAACGGCACGCCCGCCGACCACGTGGTCCGGGCGGTCGTGGGCCTGGCGGCGGCGCCCTACGACACCTACTACGAGGTCAGCCCGCAGCTCAGCGTCTCCGGCAACACCTACACGTACACCTTCACCGCACCCGCCGACACCGCCCAGGGCCAGGTCGCCTTCCAGCTCGGCGGCAGCGCCGGCGCCTGGCGCTTCTGCGTGGACGACGTGTCCCTGCTGGGCGGCGTGGCGCCCGAGCCGTACGAGCCGGACACCGGCCCCCGGGTCCGCGTCAACCAGGTCGCCTACCTGCCTTCCGGCCCCAAGAACGCCACCCTGGTCACCGACGCCACCGAGCGGCTGCCCTGGCGGCTGAAGAACGGTGACGGTCACGTCGTCGCACGCGGCTGGAGCCAGCCGCGCGGCGTGGACGTCTCCTCCGGGCAGAACGTCCACTCGATCGACTTCGGCCGCCACACCAGGCGCGGTGAGGGTTACACCCTGGTCGCCGACGGTGAGACCAGCCGCCCCTTCGACATCGGCACGCGCGCGTACCAGCGGCTGCGCACCGACGCCGCGAAGTTCTACTACACCCAGCGCAGCGGCATCGAGATACGGGGCGACCTGCGGCCGGGCTACGCCCGCCCCGCCGGGCACGTGGGCGTCGCGCCCAACCAGGGCGACACCGACGTCCCCTGCCAGCCGGGCGTGTGCGACTACCGGCTCGACGTCTCCGGCGGCTGGTACGACGCCGGCGACCACGGCAAGTACGTCGTCAACGGCGGCATCTCCGTGTGGGAGCTGCTGAGCACCTATGAACGCGCCCTGCACGCCCGCACCGGCGAGCCGTCGGCCTTCCGCGACGGCACCCTCGACATCCCGGAGAGCGGCAACAAGGTGCCCGACCTCCTCGACGAGGTCCGCTGGGAGCTGGAGTTCCTGCTGAAGATGCAGGTGCCCCAGGGAGAGCCGCTGGCCGGCATGGCCCACCACAAGATCCACGACGAGCAGTGGACCGGCCTGCCGCTGCTGCCCGACGACGACCCGCAGAAGCGCGAGCTGCACCCGCCGACCACCGCGGCCACCCTCAACCTCGCGGCCGCCGCGGCCCAGGCGGCCCGCCTCTACAAGCCCCACGACCCTCAGTTCGCGGCACAGGCGCTGCTGGCCGCGAAGCGGGCCTGGGCGGCGGCGCTCGCCCACCCCGACGTGTACGCCGACGAGAACGACGGCATCGGCGGCGGCGCCTACCCCGACCGGAACGTCGAGGACGAGTTCTACTGGGCGGCGGCCGAGCTGTACCTCACCACCGGCGAGCGGGAATTCCGCGACCACGTGCTCGGCTCCCCGGTGCACACCGCCGACATCTTCGGCCCGCTCGGCTTCGACTGGGCCCGCACCGCCGCGGCGGCCCGCCTCGACCTGGCGACGGTCCCGAACCGGCTCCCCGGCCGGGACAAGGTGCGCCGCTCGGTGGTCGAGGGAGCCGACCGCTACCTGGCCACGCTGCGGGCACACCCGTACGGCATGCCGTACGCCCCGGAGGACAACGTCTACGACTGGGGCTCCACCCACCAGGTGCTCAACAACGCCGTCGTCATCGCCACCGCGTACGACATCACCGGTGCCTCGAAGTACCGCGACGGCGCCGTGCAGAGCATGGACTACGTCCTGGGCCGCAATGCGCTGAACATCTCGTACGTCACCGGCTACGGCGAGGTCCACGCCCGCAACCAGCACAGCCGCTGGTACGCCCGGGCGCTCGACCCGGCGCTGCCCCAGCCGCCGGACGGATCGCTCTCCGGCGGCCCGAACTCCAGCATCCAGGACCCGGTGGCCCAGGCCAAGCTCCAGGGCTGCGTCGCCCAGTTCTGCTACCTCGACGACATCGAGTCCTGGTCGACCAACGAGATCACCGTCAACTGGAACGCGGCCCTGGCCCGGATGGCCGCCTTCGTGGCGGACCAGGGCTGAACCGGCACCGGACGCCCTTCCGCGGTACCGTTCGAATATGCATTTGACCTGGGAGTATTTACGGGTCAGTACCCGAGCGGTACCGTGGGAGGCATGCCAGCCCTGAACGTGGAGTTCAGCGACCGCGAGCTCGAGGACCTGCGGCAGATCGCCAAGGAACGCGGTACGTCGATGAAGGCTCTCGTCCGTGAGGCCGCCGCCGCCGACATAGCCCGGCACCGGGCGCTTCAGGAGGGCGCGGACGCGTTCCGCCGCTTTTTCCAGAGCCACGCCGACGAGTTCGCGGCCGCCTTCCCGGACGACGAACCGCCCAGCCGGGGCGAGGGGCGGGCCGCCTGAACATGGCACCGGCCATCCACATCGACGTGCCCTGGCTGCTCCAGCGCCACGAGGAGGTGCTGCCGGACCAGCCGACGGTCAACGACTTCTCCGCCCTGGTCGCCGCCGTCGCCCGGCACCGCGTCGACCCGCCTCGCCTCGGAGTCGACTCCGACCCCGCCTGGCGGGCCGCCGCCCTGCTGCACACGCTCGCCGTGCTCAAGCCCCTGCCGTCGGCCAACGCCCGGTTCGCCTGTGCGACGGCGGTGGCGTACATGTTCGTCAGCGGCGTCGGCATCGACCCGCCCTACGGCGCGCTCGTCGACCTCGCCCGCGATCTGATCTCCGGGAAGGCCGACGTCTACGGCGCGGCCGACCGGCTGCGCTCCTGGCAGATCTGAGACCGCCGGCCCCCCGGCCGTCGCGCAGAAGAGCCACTGTCCCGCGCAGGGCCTTTCGCACGGGCGCGTCGAAATACCGGATCTGACTTTCTTTCAAGAAACCCGGCGGGCCGCGCAAGTTGCCCGTGCGCCTTGTTGACCATGAGCCTTTGTGCCAGAGTGAGGCACCCGCGCGGGGGGTAACGGCCGGGTGTCGCACGCGCCTTGGAGAACCGGGTCAGAATCGCCGCGGCGAATTCGATCTCCCCGCGCAGCGTCCCCGAAGGTACGCACCAATTCGCGGTCCTTTTCGGACGGAGAACCTGTGTGCAACGCGCGCGTGGGAAGGAACCATCTCAGTGCCCACCCCCAACCCCCCTCGACCGCTCCATCCCCCGTCCGGCGGTGATCCCGGGGAGTCCGACGAGTTCCTCGCCGCCCGGCTCCGGGCCCGTCCGGAGAACGAGGCAGCCGAAGCCGTCGCGCTGCTGACCGCCCGGCACTGGCAGCCGGCGCACGACTACGCGACCGTCTGCCTCGCCTCGTCGGCCGACGTCGCCGCCATGGTCACCGCCGCCGCCTGCCACCGGGTCCTGGACCGGCTCGCCGAGGGCGAGTCGGCCACGGCCCTGCGCCCCCGGCTGCTGGTGGCCGTGCGGGACACGGTCCGCCAGTGGGCCGCCGACGACCGGATGACCACCGCCCTGCCCGAACTGCTCAAACCCGCCGGCGGCCGGGGCATGCGGGCCGCGAAGTCCCTGATACCGGAGAGCCGCACGCTGGCCGCGCGGGCATTCGCGTCCCTTCCTGCGCCGTCCCGTTGCCTGCTGTGGCACACCGAGGTCGAGGCCGAACCGATATCCGTGCCGGCCGGTCTGCTGGGCATGGACATCGACACGGCGTCGGCCGCACTCGGACAGGCCCGCGACACATTCCGGGACGGCTGTGTCCACGGCCATCGGCAACTCGCGCCGACGAAGGACTGCCGCTTCTACAACCGCCTCCTCGACGTTCCCATTCGCCGGGGCGGCAAACTGCTGCCCGATGTCAAGGACCATCTGACCCAGTGCCGGCACTGCCGCCACGCCGCCGAACAGCTCAGCCATTTCGACGGCGGGCTCGGGACCCTGCTCGCGGAGGCGGTGCTCGGCTGGGGCGCCCGCCGCTACCTCGACTCCCGTCCCGGACGGGCGGCGTCCCGCACGCGTTCCCAGGGCACCGCCCGGCACCGCGGCGGGCGGCCCGGGCTGCTGGCGCGGTTCCCCGTGCCCGCCCGCCGGGACCCGGGCGGCGGGCCGGTTCCGCCGAGGTCCGTCCGGTCGGTGCTCAGGGGGGTCGGCGCGGCCTCGGCCGGGGTGCTGGTGACCATGCTCGTGGTGAGCGTCTGGTCCTACGACGGCGGCGGCGCCGACCCGGCCGCCTCCACCAGCGCCGCCGACCGGGGCGGTACGCCCGACACTGCCACCCCGACGCCGCCCGCGGCCGTGTCGCCCACGGCCCCGGGCCGGACCCGGCTGCGCAACATCGACGCCGGTCTGTGCCTCGACGTCCGGGGCGAGCCCAGGGCGGGCGCGGGAGCCCGGCTGGCGGTGTGCTCCGAGTCCTGGACCCAGCAGTGGACGCACGAGGACGACGGGCGGCTGCGCAGCGTCGCCGACCCGGGGCTGTGCCTGGACTCGCACGCGGACGCGGGCGTCGTCATCCTCGGTACCTGCGCCGACGAGGGCACCGAGCGCGGCGACGACGTGCGCTACGACCAGACGGTCCAGGGCGAGCTGCTGCCCCGCTGGCAGGAGCAGCTGGCCCTCGCCGCCACCACCGACGCGCCGGACGCCGACATCGTCGTCAAGGTCCGTGACGGCTCCGGGGCACAGCGCTGGCGGACGGACCCGGTGGCGGACGGTTCCCCGACGATCGCCGGAACCGGATCCCGGCCCGCACCGCCGGTGCCGGTCTCGGGCGCCTGATCCGGGCGCGAGGGCGGCGCCGCCCGGCGGACCGTGTCACGGCGGCGGCGAGGACGTGCCCCCGGTCGGTCAGGCGGGCCCCTCCACGAGGTCGGCGGGGCCGGGCGTGGCCGGTGTGGCGTGCCCGGACAGGGCGAGGGTGAGGTCGAGTTCGGCGAGCAGGCACCGGATGACGTGCTCCACGCCCGGCTGCCCGTCCAGCCCGAGGCCGTAGACGTACGGCCGGCCGAGCAGGACCGCCTTCGCCCCGAGCGCGAGCGCCTTGAACACGTCGTCGCCGGTGCGTATGCCGCTGTCGAACAGGACGGTGAGCCGGTCGCCGACCGCGTCCACCACGCGGGGCAGCGCGTCGGCCGCCGCGACCGAACCGGCCACCTGCCGGCCGCCGTGGTTGGAGACCACCACGCCGTCCATCCCGGCGTCGGCCGCGCGCCGGGCGTCGTCCGGGTGCAGGACGCCCTTCAGCACGATCGGGCCGTCCCAGTTCTCGCGCAGGAACGCCAGATCCGGCCAGGTCTTGCCGGGGTCGGAGAACATGCCGACGAAGTGCATCACCGCCGCGTTCGGGTCCTCGTGCACCGGCTTGGCCAGGCCCGCCCGGAACGCCGGGTCGGAGAAGTAGTTGGCGGTGCCGACCCCGTGCAGGAACGGCAGGTACGCCTGGTCGAGATCGCGGGGGCGCCAGGACAGCAGCGGGGTGTCCAGCGTGACGAAGAGCGCGGTGTACCCGGCGCCCTTGGCCCGGTCCAGGAAGCTGCGGGTCACCTCCCGGTCCTTCGGCCAGTACAGCTGGAACCAGCGCTCGCCCTCGCCCATCGCCTCGGCGACCTGCTCCATGGGTGTGCTGGAGGCCGAGGACAGGATGTACGGCACGCCCTGCGCGGCGGCGGCCCGGGCGGCGGCCGGCTCGGCGTCCGGATGCATGATCGACAGCACGCCGACCGGTGCCAGTGCCAGCGGGGCGGGCAAGGGGCGGCCCAGCACCTCGACCGACAGGTCCCGCTCGTGCACGTCGCGCAGCATCCGGGGCACGATCCGGCGTCGCGCGAGCGCCGCCCGGTTGGCGCGGGCGGTGCTGCCGTCGCCCGCGCTGCCCGCGACGTATCCGACGGGGCCGGGGCCGAGCCGCTGCTCGGCGAGTTCCTCCAGGCGGGTCAGATCGGTGGGCAGCCGGGGCACGGCGCCCGTCATCCCGTTCAGGTAGATCTCGTACTGGAAGTCGGCCCAGTGCCCGGCCATCCGCACGCCCCGCCTCTCGTCGTCGAGTTCGCGTCGCCCCGACGATACTCGCGGGTAGGCGATCGGGAATGTTTCAGGCCTATTGCGGAACGCGTCAATCGCGCCATCCGGCCGGTCGAAGCGATCAAGAAGCGCCCGGTTGCGGCGTTGAAACGTTCGTATTCTGTAACTTCACGCCACTGATTCAATACGCAATGTTACCGAAACCCATGGGGTCGAGGTGTTTTTCGGCGGCGGACTCGGCAGACTCGCGCTCGCCGACCCCGGCACTGACCGAGCCGGGTCGGCGCACCCTCGAAATGGAAAGCGGAAGGATGCACACAATGCGGAACACCGCGCGCTGGGCAACCACCCTCGGCCTCGCGATCACGACCACCTGCGGCCCCCTCGCGGGTGCCGCCCTCGCCGGCCCGGGCAGCGCACCCGCGTCGCTCTACGCTCCCTCGGCCCTGGTGCTCACCGTGGGCCACGGCGAGAGCGCGGCGGAGGCCACCCCGATGCGCGCCGTCACCCTCAGCTGCGCTCCGACGGCTTCCGGCACCCATCCGGACCCCGAGCAGGCCTGCGCCGAACTGCGCGGTGCCGGGGCCGACCTGCACGCCCTGACGGCCCGGGACGACGTGATGTGCACCAAGGAGTACAACCCCGTCGTCGTCACCGTCGAGGGCGTCTGGCAGGGCCGGCGCGTCTCGGACGAGCGCACCTTTGCCAATCCCTGCGTGAAGAACGCGCACAGCGCGACCGTCTTCACGTTCTGAGGACCGGGACCGCACCGTGTGCCCGCGGCGTGACCGGCGGCTCGTTGCTGGGGAGTGCGAGCGCTGCCGCGGAGGTCTGCGGTCCCGTACCGGGGGCGGCGGGCGGAGTGGGGCCGCCCGCCGTTCCCCGGGATCAACCCCGTGGTGCCCGACCGTCGTCGGCACCACGGGTCCCGCCGGTCCTGGCCCGGTGGCTGGTGTCGCACCAGGGGAAGCGGCGGCTGCGCCGGCAGGTGCACAGGGCGACCCGGAAGCGGTCGGAGGACACCGTCGTGCCGTCCTCCAGCTCGACCTCCACCGGGCCCTCCACCAGCAGCGGCCCCCGGCGCCGGACGGTGATCCGGCGTGCGGCGTCAGATCGGTTGTTCGGCACGGACGACCACCAGCTCCTCGTTGTTCTCGGACGCGGACAGCAGACCCCGGCGGCGCAGCCAGTTCTCCCGGCCGCGCAGCACGGGACCGAACGCGATCCGCCGCCGCCGGACGACCGCGGCCTTCAGGCCGTTGGCCCGCAGCTGCGCGACGGTCCGCTCCGGGTCGCTGAGCGCGGACTGCACGAGCAGCAGCACGCCGCCCGGACGCAGCAGGGCGGGCACCTCGTCGCAGATCCGGTCCAGCAGCAGCCGCCCGTCCCGGCCCGCGTCCCACGCCCGGGCGGCACCACGGGGCCGGCCGCCGTCCCCCGGCGCCGGCACGTACGGCGGATTGGCCAGGACCAGATCGAAGGTCTCGCCCCGTACGGGGCCGAACAGGTTGCCGCGCCGGACGCGCAGCGGCAGCCCGGCCCGCACGGCATTGAGCCGGGCGGTCCACACCGCCCGCCAGGACACGTCCACCGCGGTCGCCCGGGCGCCGCGCCGCGCCGCCGCAAGGGCCAGCGCACCGGTACCGGTGCCCACGTCGAGGACGGCCGCGCCGGTTGGAAGGGACTCGTCGGACAGGGCACCGGCCAGCAGCTCGGTGTCCTCCTGAGGGGCGTAGACGCCCGGCAGCACCACGGGATTCACGGAACTCAAGTACCCCATCCGGCGAAATCAACCCTGGTCAGGACGGTGTGGCGGCGGGCTCCGGCAGCGGTGTGCGCAGCGACGAGCGGCCGGCCCGCCAGTCCTCCAGCAGCCGGGCGCCGAAGCGGTCCTCGACGAAGCCGGTGGCGTCCAGCCCGAACACCACGTCGGGCGCGAGGTGCGGCTCCTCCTCCAGCAGGCCGCCGATCACCTCGTGGCGCACGACCTGCTCGTGCACCGCGTCCGCCTCCACGTGCTCGTCGTAGAAGTGCTCGGCGGCCGGCCCGGCGCCGGTGCGGCGCATCGCCTCGGCGAGCCTGCGGGAACCCGGCGACGAGGTGATCTCCACCGCCGCGAAATGGCCCACCAGAGCGCCTCGCAGCCGGCGGTGCAGACCGAACAGGGACATCAGGTTCACCGTGGCCAGGCACTCCGCCCCGGTCGCCTCCAGGTACCGCCCGTACGTGGTGTCCAGCCCCAGGTCCGTCATCAGGTCGGCGAACAGCCGGGCGTGCACCCGGTCGGCGCGGCCGCCGCCGTACTCGTCGAACTCCACCGCCGCCATCCCCGCCTTCGCGCGGCCCCACAGCCGGGGCAGCACCCAGGCGTGCGGGTCGGCCTCCTTGAGGTGGTACAGCGATCGCTGGGCGGCGTACTCCCGCAGCTGCCACAGCTCGCCCTCGTCGCGCAGGAAGAAGGACACGCCCGTGCCGTCGACCGGCTCGACGAGCAGGTCGCCGAGGGCGTCCTCGACGCCGTCGTGGACCGGCACGTCGGCGCGGAGCGCGGACAGGAAGCGGTCCTCCAGCGCCGCCCGGGTGCGCAGCAGCTCGGGGTCCCATTCGCGGCCGGGGGAAACCCCGGCGAAGCCGCGGTAGTGCAGCTCGTAGCACAGGTAGAGGGCGAGCTGGAGGTCGTCGCCGTACGCGGGGGCGGCGGCGACGGACTCGGGGGCGGGCAGTGGTCCCGGGCCCCGCAGGTAATCCGCGACGGCCGCGGAGAGCGGGCCCCGGGCGGGCGGCAGCTGTGGTCCTGCGTGGTCGTGTTCCTCGTGTTCCTGGTGTTCCATGCGTCCCGGGTACCCGGGACCACCCGTCACTCCCTGCCGGACTGCTCCTGGGCTCCGACGTTCGGCGAGGTGGCGTCTCCGCCCTCGCCGCGGCGCGGGTCCTGCTCGTCCGACTCCGCCTCGCGGGGCTCGGAGTCCCGGATCTCCCGCAGGACCTCGTCGATGGCCGTCTCGGGTTCCTGGTGCTTGCGGTCGTCGTTGTCGGACACGGATGCCTCTCTCTCGTTCGGTGTCGGTCGGTCTCGTTCGGTGTCGGCCTGCTCACTTCCCGGTGGTCGCTATGCGCAGGGGCACCGGGGCCGGGGGAGCGGCGTCGTCGTGGCGGCGGGTGACCTCCGCCCACCAGGACGGGCCGTCCTCGATGTGCCGCAGCAGGACGCCCTCACGGATCGCCCAGGGGCAGATCGTCACGGTCTGCAGACCGGTCAGCTTCATCGCCGTGTGCCCGACCACCGCTCCGGCGAGGCTCTGGGCGGCCCGCGGCGCGGAGATGCCGGGCAGCCGGGCACGCTCGGCGGCGGGCAGGGCGGCCAGCCGGTCGATCGCCTCGCGCAGATCGGCGCAGTGCAACTCCCGCTGCACGAAGGGCCCGTGACGGCCGGGCGCGGCCCCGCACAGCCGGCCCAGCTGCTGGAAGGTGCGGGAGGTGGCCACGGCCGTCCGCGGGCCCTCCCAGCGGATCCGCGCCGCGACGTCCCGCAGCTGGTGGCGGACCCGGCGGCGCAGCGCCCGCACCTGTTCCGGCGGCGGGGGATCGTCGTCGCCGAAGAACTCGTGGGTGAGCCGGCCCGCCCCCAGCGGCAGCGAGGCCACGAAGTCGGGCAGCCGGCCGCGGCCGAAGGCGACCTCCAGCGAGCCGCCGCCGATGTCCAGCAGGGCGAGCGGCCCCGCCCGCCAGCCCATCCAGCGCCGGGCCCCGAGGAACGTCAGCTCGGCCTCCACCTCGCCCGGCAGGGTGCACAGGTCCACCCCCGTGCGGGCGCGCACGGTGCGCAGCACCTCGGGGCGGTTCGGGGCGGCCCGCACCACGGCCGTCGCGAAGGCCAGGGGAGGGGCCGCGCCCCAGCGGTCCGCCGTCCGGCTCGCGTCGGCCACCGCCTCGGCCAGCCGCTCGACGGCCTCCTCGGGGATGGGCGACCCCGGCTTGACCTGCTCCGACAACCGCAGCCGCCACTTCGCGGTGTGCACCGGCAGCGGCACTCCGCCGTCCGCGTCCGCCACCACCAGCCGGACCGTGTTCGATCCCACATCCACCACGCTGATCCGCATGCTGCGGCAAGTACCCAATTGCGGGCCGGATCAACGGCTGTGCGGGCTCAGGGGCCGACATCCGCCCCGGCAACGGCCGGTCTCAGGCCATCTGCCGGCGCACCAGCCCGTGCAGTCGGCCCCCGGTGTCCGCGAGCAGCTGCGCGGGCGGGCCCTGCTCGGTGATCCTGCCGTCCTCCATCACGATCACCCGGTCGGCGTCCAGCACCGTCGACAGCCGGTGCGCGATGACGACCCGGGTGGCGTTGAGGGCCTTCGTCGACTCGATCACCGTGCGCTGCGTCTCGTTGTCGAGGGCGCTGGTCGCCTCGTCGAAGAACAGGATGCGCGGCCTGCGGATCAGCGCCTGGGCGATCATCAGCCGCTGCCGCTGACCGCCGGAGATCGCCCCGTTGCCCGCGACGATGGTGTGCAGCCCCATCGGCATCCGCCGGATGTCCTCGGCGAGCCCCGCCAGCTCCGCCGCCGCCATCGCCTCCTCCGGCGTGTACGGCTCGGTGCCGCAGATCACGTCCAGGATCGAGCCGGTGAACGGCTGCGCGTGCTGGAGCACCACCCCGCACTGCCGGCGCACCGCCGACTGGTCCAGCGCCGCCAGGTCCTGCCCGTCGTACAGGACGCTGCCGGACAGCGGGCGGTCGAAGCCGATGAGCAGCCTGAGCAGCGTCGACTTGCCGCAGCCGCTGGGCCCGACCACGGCCACGAACTCGCCCGGCCGCACCTCGAACGACACGTCGTCCAGCACCAGCGGACCGTCGTCGGTGTACCGGAACGCCAGCCGCCGCGCCTCGATCGCCCCGGACAGCGGCCCTGGCCGGGTGCTCGCCGTGCGCACCTCGGGGGTCGCCTCCAGCACCGGCTTGATCTGCTCGAACAGCGGCAGCGCGGCCACCGCCGAGACGAACGCGCCGGTCAGCTGGGTGACCGAGGTCAGCAGCATGGTCACCGAGGTGTTGAAGGTCAGGAACGCCGCCGCCGACATCGACCCGCGCGCCGGGCCCGCCAGCAGCATGAACATCAGCAGGGTGCACAGCGGCAGGTAGACCGCGCCGAGCACCGCGTTGAGGTTCTTGATCCGCCCCACCCGCTGCTGGAGCTCACGGCCGCGCGCGAACCGCTCCGCCCAGGCCGCGTACGCGTAGTTCTCCGCCGCCGCCACCCGCAGCTTGGGCAGGCCGCGCAGCGTCTGGAACGCCTGGTTGTTCAGCTTGTTGGTGAGCACCACCAGCCGTCGCTGCCAGCGCACCTGCCACAGCCCGAGCCCGAGGAACACACCGGCGACGACGACCAGCATGCCGATCGCCGCGAGCGCCATCGGCACGCTGAACCACAGCAGCAGACCCAGGTTCATCGCCCCGACCGTCACCGACTGGGCCACCGTCGGGCCGACCCCGGCCAGCAGCCGGCGGATCTGGCTGATGCCCATGGCCGCGCTCGCCAGCTCGCCGGTGGACCGCTCGGTGAAGAACCTCGTCGGCAACCGCAGCAGCCGGTCCCACACCGCGGGCTGGAGCGTGGCCTCGATCCGGCCCTCCAGACGCAGGATGGTCAGGTTCTGCAACAGCATGAAGGCCGCCGCCACCACGCTGCTGAGCATCACCGCCAGGCAGACCTGAACGATCAGCCCGGTCTGCGCCGTCGGCACGAACTCGCCGAGCACCTTGCCGGTGGCGATCGGCACCAGCGCCCCGATCGCCACCGTCACCAACCCGCTCAGCAGCAGGTTCGTCAGATCACCGCGGGTGCCCCGCAGACAGAACCGCAACAGCCGCAGCGGACCGAGCCGCCGCTCGGGCAGCGGCCGGTAGAACATCACCGCTCGCGGCTCGAACTCCCCGGCGTTCGCCTTCTCCACCGGAGTCTCCCGGCCGGTCGACGGATGCACGGCCACATAGCCGCCGCGCCGCCACAGCAGTGCCACCGGCGCCCCGGACAGCGCCCGGTGACCGACCAGCGGGCCGACGTTCTCCCGCCACCAGCGGCCGTCCAGGCGCACCGCCCGGGTGCGCAGCCGGGAGGCCAGCGCGATCCGCTCCACCGGGTCGAGCCGGTCGCTCTCCGTGGCGCTCTGCGCGGGCTCCGCGAGCGCGATCCCGGCCGCCTGCGCGACCAGCTTGCAGGCCGCGTAGGTGGCGTCCGCGTCGGCGCCCGTCGACCGCCGGTCCGGCCGCTTCCCGATGGACGCCAGCAGCGTCCGGTCGGCCTGGGCGCGCACCGCCTCGCCGGCCCTGATACCGGCCGCGGTGCGGGTCTCGTGGGTCTGCTCCAGCTGCTCGATCCAGCGGTCCAGCGTGGTCAGCAGGCGGTACTGCTGGTCGACCATGCTCTGCCACAGCGCCGGGTCCATCAGCAGGTCGGCGGCGGCCTCGGCGCCGTACAGCGAGCCGTACTGCACGCTGCCCGGCGGCACCTGCATCCAGAACACGTCGTCGTCGTCCCCGGGCGCCGCCGCCCCCTCGGTCGCCATCGGCGCCTGGAACAGGATGGACAGGCTGCGTCCGACGCCCAGCGCGAGGGCGTACTCCAGCGGGCTCGTCGTCGGCGGCACGTACTGGGGGTTGCCGTACGCGTCGTACGACCACGTCTGCGTGCTCGCCGGCTGGTACAGCTCGCGCAGCCCGATGCGGTGTACCACGCAGTCCCGCAACGGCCGGGCGACCAGCGTGTGCTGGGGGCCGGTGACCGGGCCGAGCAGCAGCGAGCCCGCCTCCAGCCGGCCGAGGTGGTGCCAGTGGCCCTGCTGCGCGGCGTCCACCGCGAACAGGTCCACCGCGCCCGACGCCACCAGCCACAGCACCTGCGGACCCTCCAGGTCCAGGCGGCTGAACCCGGCGCAGTCGACCGGCGTGCCGAGCGCGCCGAGCGCACCGAGGACGAGGTCGCCCTCGGGTACGGAGCCCTGCCCGGGCAGGGCGCCCCCTTCGTGTACGGAGGTCATCTCACCGCTCCCTGACCAGCGCCGCGTACGCGCCGCCGCGCGCCACCAGCTCCTCGTGCCGCCCGCGCTCCACGACCGTGCCGTGTTCGAGCACGACGATCTCGTCGCTGTCCCGCACGGTGCTCAGCCGGTGCGCGATCACCACACAGGCGCAGCCTCGCCTGCGCAGGTTGTCCATCACCACCAGCTCGGTCTCCGCGTCCAGGGCGCTGGTCACCTCGTCGAGGACGAGGATGCTGGGCCGGCGCACCAGCGCCCGGGCGATCTCCAGCCGCTGGCGCTGCCCGCCGGAGAAGTTCCGGCCGTCCTGCTCGACCCGGCTGTGGATGCCGCCGGGACGGCGCATGACCACGTCGTGGAGCGCCGCGTCGCGCAGGGCGTCGACCACGGCGTCGTCCGGGACGGACGGGTCCCACAGCGCCACGTTGTCCCGGACGGTGCCCTCGAACAGGAACAGTTCCTGGTCGACGAAGGACACCGAGGCCGCCAGTGCCCCGCGCGGAATGTCCTCCAGGCGCTGCCCGTCGATGTGGATCACGCCCTCCCACGGCGCGTACAGGCCCGAGATCAGCCGGGACACGGTGGACTTGCCGCTGCCGGAGCCGCCGACCAGCGCCACCTGCTGCCCGGGGCCGACGGTCAGGTCGAAGCCGGTGAGCAGCGGCTTGTCGAGCGGGTTGTAGCCGAAGGAGACGTTCTGCAGCTCGACGTGGCCGTGCAGGCGGCGGGTGGAGTCACCGGCGCCGGGGCGGCCGTAGAGCGGATCGGCGCGGAAGTTCTCCACGTCCTTCAGCCGGGCCACGTCGGCCGCGAAGTCCTGGATGCGGCCCGCGACACCGTTCAGCCGGGTCAGCGGGGCGGTGAAGCGGGCCACCAGCGCCTGGAAGGCGACGAGCAGACCGACGGAGATATGGCCCTCCACCGCCCGCATCCCGCCGATCCACAGGATCAGCGCGCTGTTCAGCGTCGCGAGTGTCGGTGCGACCACGCCCAGCCAGGCCGTCGGCACCCCGAGCCGCTGCTGCTCCTCCAGCGTCGTCGCGTGCTGGCCCGCCCACTTGCGGAAGTAGCCGTCCTCGCCGCCGGTCGCCTTCATCGTCTCGATCAGCTGCAGGCCGGTGTACGCCGTGTTGGTCAGCCGGGCGGTGTCCGCGCGCAGCTTCGCCGTACGGGTCGCCCGCAGCCGGACGACGACCCGCATCGCCACGATGTTCAGCAGCGCCACGCCGATGCCGACGAAGGTGAGCTGCGGGTCGTAGGTGTACAGCAGCAGCGCGTAGAGCACGACGACCACGGCGTCCACGCCCGCCGCCGCCAGGTCACGGGCCAGCGTCTCGGCCACGGCGTCGTTGGACTGCAGCCGCTGCACCAGGTCGGCGGGGCTGCGCTGGCTGAAGAACGTCACCGGCAGCCGCAGCAGATGGCGCAGGAAGCGGGCACTGGACAGGGTGGAGGAGATCAGCCTGCCGTGCAGCAGGTTCGCCTGTTGCAGCCAGGTCAGCACGACCGTGAGCAGCACGCACGCCGCCATCGACGCGAACAGCACGCCCAGCAGCGAGGTCTGCCCCCCGATCAGGAACATGTCGATGTAGGTGCGGCTGAGCGCGGGCACCGCCGCGCCGACCAGCACCAGCAGCAGGCTCGCCAGCATCGCGGCCGGCATGGTGCCCGCCGTGCCGCGCAGCCGGGCCGGCATCGCGCCGAGCACGCCCGGCTTGCGCCCGCCCCGGGTGAAGTCCTCGCCGGGCTCCATGGTGAGGACGACGCCGGTGAAGGAGCCGTCGAAGTCCTCCAGCGGCACGAACCGGCGGCCCTTGCCGGGGTCGTTGACGAACACCCCGCGGCGGCCGAAGCGGCGGCCCATGCCGTCGTAGACGACGTAGTGGTTGAACTCCCAGAAGAGGATGGCCGGCGCCGTCACCCCGGCGAGTGCGGCCAGGTCCATCTGCATGCCCTTGGCGGTCAGGCCGTAGCTCCGGGCCGCCTTCAGCAGATTGCTGGCGCGGGAGCCGTCGCGGGAGACACCGCAGGCGATGCGCAGTTCCTCCAGCGGGACGTGCCGGCCGTAGTGGCCGAGCACCATGGCGAGGGAGGCGGCGCCGCACTCGACCGCCTCCATCTGGAGCACGGTGGGCGTGCGGACCGCCCTGGCCCGGGACTTCGGGACGGTGCGCTTCGGCGGGGCGGCGCGGCGTCTGCCCCGGGTCTCCCGTGCGGTGCTCACGGCAGCAGCCAGTCGAGGGGGCGCTGTTCGGCCAGCCGGATCGAGCCGGTGGCCAGGGTCATCGAGGACAGCGCGAACGGCGGCCCGTCCGCGGTCGACCACGCGTACCCGCTCTCGGTGTCCGACGTCGCCAGCTCGACGGTCACCGCCACCGGCCTGCCCCCCTCGGTGAACTGCTCGCCGAGCTGCTGGTCGCCGAGGAACGCGGCGATCTGCTGCGCCGACTGCGCCGTGCGGTCCACCGACTTCACCTCGCCGTGCAGCACGCCGTACTCCTGGCTGGGCACCGACTGCACGGTCAGGTCCACGGAGGCGTGCGGCGGAATCGACGCGGCGCTCTCGGCGGGCACGTACACCGTGGCGTACAGCGGGGCGTCGGCGTCGGCGACCTTCTCCACGGCGGCGACGTTCGCGCCGGTCCGCACGATCTGGCCGACGGTCGCGGCGAGCGCGCTGACCCGGCCCGCGTCGACCGTGCGGACGACGGTCTCGCCCTCGGCGGTACGGACCTTCAGCACCGGGGCGTCGGCGGGCAGCCGCTGGCCCTGCTTCGCGAGCACGGCGGTGACCTGCCCGGCGACGGGGCTCTGCAGGAGGTAACTGCCCTGCCCGTGCGTGAGGATGGCAGGCGCGCCGATCGTGGAGGTCACCGAACCGGTCACCGCCCACACGGACGCGGCGGCCATCGCGAGCACGGTCATGGACAGCACCAGCCAGCCCTGGGGGCGGGCGAAGCGCACGGGGAGATCCAGCTCCTCCGGCGACTGGAGCTTGGCGAGGGCCTGTTGGCGGAACTGCACGGCAGACGGTCCAGAGGGTTCCGAAGGGAAACGGCCGAAAGTCCCGGAGCCGTCAGGCGACCCCGGGACTTCAGCGGCACGACGGTGCGATCAGAGACCGGCGACCAGGTTGGTGACCGGAGCGGTGTTCAGGCCGGTGACGCCCTCCACGGTGCCGACGGCGGTGTTCACCAGACCGGAGACCGGGGCAACGTCGTCCAGGGCGCCGGTGACGGTGCCCACGGCGTTCACGGAGAGACCGCCGGAGACGTTGTCCAGCTCGGCGTCGGAGATCTCGACGGTCTCGACCTGGGGGGTGGAGTTCATGATGGAACTTCCCTTCGTATAGCCATTTCACAAGGGGGGAGCGGCCCCCTCTGGGGACAGATGACGGCCGCGGCCGCGGGCGCCGGGTGCCCGTCTCCGGAGCCGTCCGCGGCCCCCGCGGTGCGATGGATCAAAGCACGCGGCGGCATCGCCCTTCCAATCAACCATCCCCTCCCACCTGGGCACTTGCGTCGCCCAGGCAACCAACCGTGCAGGACTGGGCACGCCTTCGTGGCGACTTCTTCACATGCCGTGCGGCATCGGCCCGTCCGGCCCCTTGCCCGCGCGGCGGCGAATCCGGCACTCCCGCCCCAAAGGCGTGCGCGGCGGCCGGGGCGTGTGCAGATCCGTCGACGCCGGTGACCGGGTTGGGCATTCGATGTGCAGATTCGCTGAAGCCAGGATTCCGTTCCGTGCTCGGAACAGACCGTGATCGATCGATTACGACTGGTGCGGCGAGGGTCGGATTGAACGCCCCACCCGGCCCGTGCGTACCAACAGCCAGCCAGGCGCCCCGAATTGCCGCCGACCGGCGGCACGGACCCCGTCCCAGGAGGTCGAGAAGGTTGAGTCACAAGCGAATTCCGAAGCGCAGGGCCGCGATCGCGGCGGGCGGCGTGGTGGCGCTCGGCGCGGCCGCGATCCTGCTCCCCCAGGCCGGCGCCTCGCAGCACGGCGCCACGGAGGACACCGCCACGGCGCCGCGGACGCTGAAGGCGGTGGACGCCTCGGATCTCGCCTCGCAGCTCGCCGGCCTGCTCGGCGACGCCTTCGCCGGTTCCTACTACGACGCCGCCGACCGGCAGCTCGTGGTCAACGTCGTACCCGGCGACAACAACCAGGTGATCGTGCAGGCCAAGAAGGCGGGCGCACAGGTCCGCGAGGTCGACAACAGCATGGCCGAACTGAAGGCCGGCGCGCAGACCCTGAAGTCCGGGGCGACCATCCCGGGCACCTCATGGGCCATCGACCCGCGCACCAACAAGCTCCTGGTGACCGCCGACTCCACCGTCACCGGCGCCAGGTGGGACCAGCTGGAGTCCACCGTCCGGGAACTCGGCACCGGCATGGCCACCATCAAGAAGTCCGCCGGCACCTTCAAGACGTTCGTCTCCGGCGGCGACGCCGTCTTCGGCGGCGGCGCCCGCTGCTCCCTCGGCTTCAACGTCACCGCGAGCGACGGCTCCCCGGCCTTCCTGACCGCCGGGCACTGCACGGCCGCGGCCCGGCAGTGGTCGGACGCGCAGGGCGGTGCGCCGATCGGCACCGTCGAGCAGTCGGTCTTCCCCGGCGAGGGCGACTTCGGGCTCGTGACCTACGACGACCCGGCCACCGAGGCGCCCAGTGAGGTCGACCTCGGCGACCAGAGGGTCCCGATCACCGGGGCCGCCGAGGCCACGGTCGGCCAGCAGGTGTTCCGGATGGGCAGCACCACCGGGCTCGACGACGGGCGGGTGCTGGGGCTCGACGCCACCGTGAACTATCCGGAGGGCACCGTCACCGGTCTCATCCAGACCGACGTGTGCGCCGAGCCCGGGGACAGCGGCGGCTCGCTGTTCACCCAGGACGGCCTCGCGATCGGCCTGACCTCCGGTGGCAGCGGCGACTGCACCGTCGGCGGCGAGACGTTCTTCCAGCCGGTCACCACCGCGCTGGAGGCGGTCGGCGCCACGCTCGGCACCGGCGGCGCGGCCGGTGCCGGTGACGCGGGCGAGCAGGCGGGCGGCGAGCAGGCCGGCGGTGACGGGGCCGACGCGGGTGACGACACCGGCCTGGCGCAGACCCACTGACGGCGGGGGCGGACCGGGCGCCGCCCGCACCCGCACGCCACCCCGGTGCGGTACTCACGCCGGTGACCGGCTCTCGGCTCGGTGCCCGGTCGCGCACACCAGGTTCGCGCACACCACGTTCGCGCTCTCCACACGAGGGCTGGGCGCCGCCCCGGCACCCGCACCTGTCACCGGCCCCGTGGACAGGTCCGGCCCTCCGGGGGAGGGCCGGACCACCGTGCCGGGGGAGGCGGCCGTGTCACACGGCCCGCGCCCGGAGCAGCAGTAGCGCGATGTCGTCGAGCCGCTCCTCCGCGTCCGCCACGTGCTGGACCAGGCGGTCGGCGAGCGCGTCCAGCGGCAGGTCCCCGGCCTCGCCCAGTCGCCGGCCCAGGGCGGCGAGGGCCTCCTCGAAGTCCACCCCCGGGGGACTCCACCAGGCCGTCGGTGTACAGGGCGAGCAGCGAACCGGGAGGCAGGTCGACCCGCGTGGTCGGGTACCCGGCGGCGGCGTCGATGCCCAGCAGCCGGACCGCCGGCCAGGTCCAGCACGCGTACCCGCCCGTCGGGCCGGCGCAGCAGCGGCGGCGGGTGGCCGGCACGGGCCATCACGGCGCACCTCTGCGCCGGATCGAGCCGCAGGTACAGACAACTGGCGAACAGCTCGCTGTCGAGGTCGATGAGCATCCGGTCGGTGCTGCGCATGATCTCCTCGGGCGCCTGCCCGACCGCCGTGTGGCCGAGGCGTGGATCTTCCAGCCCTGAGCCGGGCCCGGCAGCGGGTCCCCGTCCGGACCGAGCGGTGTCATGGTCAGCCAGTCCCCGGTGCGCGCCGCCTCCCAGCCGTCCGGCACCGCGCGGCGGGCCGCCTCGAACCGGCGTCCGGCCCCTCGCCGGCCGGCCGGTCCGGCGTCTCGTAGAAGTGCCGGTCGGCGAGCGCGTACACCTCGTACCGCTTGTCCATGCGTGTCCCCCTCCCTGGGCGACTACGAGCCTTCCAGCCGACCGGCGGCCCCCGACAGTCACGCATGTCACGAGGAGACCATGCGCAACTCATGCGTCAAGACATGTTCGATTGCCTTCGAATCCCCGGGCGCCGCCGGACCCGCCGGACGCCGCAGGGGCTGCGCAGTCGTCCCATACGCGCTGTAATGGCGGCGTGGTCGGTGAGGGCGCTGCGGAGCGAGGAGCGAGACCGCTGCGCGCCGAGGCCGTCCTCAGGGCGGTCACGTCCGGTCCGGACGCCGCCGAGCGGACGCGCCGCACCCTCGAACAGGCCCTCGTCTTCGCCGGTGCCGCCTTCGCCGCCGTCTACGCGCCGGGCCAGGACCGCGAGCTGCTGTGCCTGGTGGAGTCCGCCGGCGTGCCGCGCAGGCTGTACGGCGTGCGGGACGTCTACACCGCGTCGGGCGGTTCCCCGGTCGCCGAGGCCCGCCGTACCAAGAGCCCGGTGTGGCTGTGCCCCGACGAACTCGCCGGCAGCGCGGAGTCGCGACGCGTGCCGTCGGGCGGCTTCTTCCTGGCGGCGCTGCCGGTGCCCGGGGACGGCGGCTGCCTGCTCGCCGTCACCGAGCACCCGGGCGGCTTCGACCCCGACGACCGCGGCTGCCTGGAGCTGATCGCCGAGGCCGTCACCTGGCCCGCCCCGGGCGTGGCCGCCGAGGGCGCGGAGCTGCCGCCGGACGCGTTCGGCCTCGCCATGGACACCGGCCGGGTCGAGGTCGGCGACGACGTCCTGCGCCTGTTCGGCCTCGGCCCGGCCGGCTTCGACGGCAGGGTGGAGACCCTGCTCGGCCTGGCCGTGCCGGAGGACCTGCCCTCGCTGATGTCCGTGGTGGAGCCCGACCACATGTCCATCGGCGACCGGGTGCTGGAGTTCCGGGTGCTGCGGCCCGACGGACCGCCGAGGTGGCTCCGGCTGCGCGGACGGCTGCTGCCCGGCGGGGAGGGACGGCCGGCCCGGCTGGTCGGCACCGTCGCCGACGCCTCCACCCTGCGGCCCGACGTCACCGACGTGGCCCGGGTGCAGCGCCTGGCCGCCGCGCTGGCCACCGCGAGCACCGTCCGCGACGTCAGCCACGCCGTGGTCGCCGCGCTGCGCGCACCGCTGCGCGCCGACCGGATCGCGCTGGCCGAGCTGGAGAACGACCGGCTCGTCGTCACCGTCCTGGACCCGCCCGAGCCCGATGCCTGGCCCGAGCTGTGGCGGCTGGAGTGGCGCACCGAGTGGCCCGACGCGCCGGTGCGGGCCATGCCGACGCTCGCCGCCGCGCTGCGCGAGGGCCGCGCCCGGATCTGGCCGGCCGGCACCGGCGGCCTGGAACCCGCCCTCGCCGACGTCGGACCCGGCGGCCTCGCCGTCCTCCCGCTGCCCGCCGGCGGACGCATGACCGGCGTCTGTCTGATCGGCTGGGACGGCCCGCACGACTTCGGCCCCGACGAACGCGCCCTGCTCACCGCCTCCGCCGGTCTGGCCGGGCAGGCCCTGCTGCGCGCGCACGCTTTCGACGCCGAGCACGAACTCGTCGGCATGCTCCAGCGCCAGCTGCTGCCCCGCCGCCTGCCCAGGCTGCCCGGCGCGGTGGCCGTCGCCCGCTACCTGCCCAGCACGGCCGGGCTGGAGCTGGGCGGCGACTGGTACGACGTGATCCCGCTGCCCGACAACCACGTCGCCCTGATCATCGGCGACGTCCAGGGCCACAGCGCCGGCGCCGCCACCCTGATGGGCCAGATGCGCACCGCCCTGCGCGCCTACGCCGTCGAGGGCCACCCGCCGGACGTGGTGGTCTCCCACGCCAACCGGCTGCTGGCGGACATGGAGACCGACCTCTTCGCCACCTGCGCCTACGTCGAACTCGACATGGAGGAGGGCTTCGCCTGGTGCGTGCGGGCCGGACATCTGCCGCCGGTGCTGCGCCACCCGGACGGCCGCACGGAGATCGCGGAGGCGGAGGGCGGCCCGCCGCTCGGCGTGCTCGCCCAGGCCGACTTCCCGATGAGCCCGCTCAGGCTCCAGCCCGGCACGCTGCTCGCCCTGACCACCGACGGCCTGGTCGAGTCCGCCGACGCCGACATCGACGAGGGCATGGACCGGTTCGCCCACACGCTCGCCGCCTGCGACCCCGGCCACCCGGGACTCGTCGCCGACGCCCTCCTCGGCAACGCCCGCCGCAGCGACGACGTCGCCCTGCTGCTGGTGCGCTACGACGGCATGACCCTGCGGCCGCTGCGCGAGAGCTGGACGGTCTGGCGGGTCCCCGAGGCCGTGTCCCACGCCCGCCGCTTCACCCGCCGCACCCTGCGCACCTGGGGCGTACCCGCGGACGACGTCGACACCGTCCTGCTGGTCGTGTCCGAACTGGTCACCAACGCGCTCGTGCACACCGACGGCAAGGTCCGCCTGGACCTGACCCTGGTCGGCGGCCGGATGCGGATCGCCGTCGCCGACGCCTCGCCGCGCAGCCCCGCCAAGCCGACGAGCATCGGCTGGGAGGCCACCGGCGGCCGGGGCATCCTCCTCGTCGAGGCGGTGTCCGCGGCGTGGGGGACGCTGCCGGTCAGCGGCGGCAAGCAGGTCTGGAGCGAGATCCCGCTGGACGGCTGAACGGCCCGGCGACGGGCAGGTGACATGCCGCGCCGCCGGGTTACCCGGCAGGTGAACCTGACGAGGACCCGTGAGGGAGGTACGCCATGACCCAGTACGTGCGCGACATCATGACCGGCGACCCGGTGACCGTCGAACCGCAGACGTCGGTGCACGCGGTCGCCCGCATCATGCGCGACCAGGACCTCGGCGCCGTCCTGGTGACCGACGGCGACGAGCTGCGCGGCCTGGTCACCGACCGCGACCTGGTCATCCGCTCCCTCGCGGACGGCGGCGACGTGGACCAGATCACGGTGGCCGGCGCCTGCAGCGACGACGTGGTGACCGTGCGGCCCGACGAGGACCTGGACCACGCGATCCGGCTGATGCGCGAGCACGCCGTGCGCCGCATCCCGGTCGTCGACGAGGAGCAGCACCCCGTGGGCATCGTCTCCCTGGGCGACACGGCCATGGAGCGCGACCCGGAGTCGGCGCTGGGCGACATCAGCGTGGCCCGGCCCAACACCTGAGATCCCCGGGCGGCGTTTGACGGGGACGCCGCCCGGGAACCCGGTCGTCCGCGCGGCACGAGGGACCGCGCGTGCGGGGACCGACAACCGAGCTGGAAACAGAAGGAAGATGAGTTCCGTGATCACGGACGCCAGTGAGAAACCCGTCGCACGCCGCCCGGAGACGGGCTGGTCCGAGGCCCGCCGACTGCGCGGCAAGAGCGTTCTGCGGACCTGGGTCCCGGCCGTCGAGGACGGCAGCGCCCCGCGCACGGCCCGGCCGGAGCCGGAGCCGAACATCGTCCGCGGCGAGGACTGACCCCCGCGGGCCACCGCCACGCCGGTGCAGGGAGGATCGGAGCATGAACCTCCTGGTCACCGGCGGTGCCGGTTTCATAGGCTCCCGCTACGTCAGGATGCTGCTCGCCTCCGGCCCGCCGGCGGCGCCGCGCATCACGGTGCTGGACAAGCTCACGTACGCGGGCACCCTCGACAACCTGGGGCCCGGCCATCCGAGGCTGGAGTTCATCCACGGCGACATCTGCGACGCCG
Source organism: Streptomyces hamibioticus (assembly GCF_047946815.1). Taxonomy (NCBI): domain Bacteria; kingdom Bacillati; phylum Actinomycetota; class Actinomycetes; order Kitasatosporales; family Streptomycetaceae; genus Streptomyces; species Streptomyces hamibioticus. The sequence continues at coordinate 682,188 of NZ_JBKKQY010000001.1, read as the reverse complement.
AGCGGGTCGACAAGGCGATGGCCGGGACGGACGAGGTGGTGCACTTCGCCGCCGAGTCGCACGTCGACCGCTCGATCCGCACGGCCGCCGACTTCGCCCGCACCAACGTCGTGGGTACCCAGACCCTGCTGGACGCGGCCGTCCGCCACGGCGTGCGCACCTTCGTGCACATCTCCACCGACGAGGTATATGGCCCGGTCGGCTCCGGCTCGGCCGACGAGGAGTGGCCGCTGCGCCCCAGCTCGCCGTACGCCGCCTCCAAGGCCTCCGCCGACCTGCTCGCCCTCGCCCAGCACCGCACCCACGGCCTGGACGTGCGGATCACCCGGTGCTCCAACAACTACGGCCCGCACCAGTTCCCCGAGAAAATCGTCCCGCTCTTCGTCACCCACCTGCTCGACGGTCGCCGGGTGCCGCTGTACGGCGAGGGACTCAACGTCCGCGACTGGCTGCACGTCGACGACCACTGCCGCGGCATCGAGCTGGTGCGCACCCGGGGCCGGGCCGGCGAGGTGTACAACATCGGCGGCGGCACCGAGCTGACCAACCGGGAGCTGACCGGCCTGCTCCTCCGGGCCTGCGGCGCCGGCTGGGAGCGCGTCGACCACGTCGAGGACCGCAAGGGCCACGACCTGCGCTACTCGGTCGACTGGAGCAAGGCCCGCGACGAACTGGGCTACCGCCCGCGCCAGGACTTCGCCGCCGGGCTCGCCGCGACCGTCGCCTGGTACCGCGACCACCGCGCCTGGTGGGAGCCGCTGAAACGGCGGGTCGACAGCGGCCCCGGGAGGTGACCGTGCGTCTGCTGCTCATGTCCGACACCCATCTGCCGAAGCGCGCCAAGGAGTTGCCGGCCCCGCTGCTGGCCGAGGTGCCGCACGCGGACGTCGTCGTGCACGCCGGGGACTGGGTCGACACGGCCACCCTGGACCTGCTGGAGTGCCACAGCCGGCGGCTGGTCGCCGTGTACGGCAACAACGACGGGCCGGACCTGCGTGCCCGGCTGCCCGAGGTGGCGTACGCCGATCTCGGCGGCCTGCGGTTCGGCGTGGTCCACGAAACCGGCCCCGCCAAGGGCCGGGAGGCCCGCTGCGCGGCCCGCTTCCCCGAGCTGGACGTGCTGGTCTTCGGGCACAGCCACATCCCCTGGGACACCACCGCCGGCACCGGGCTGCGGCTGCTCAACCCCGGCTCCCCGACCGACCGCCGGCGCCAGCCGTACTGCACGTACCTGACCGCGACCGCCGCCGACGGCCGGCTCACGGACGTCGAGCTGCACCGGCTGCCGCCGCGCACCCGCGCACAGGTGGTCGAGCGTTAATCCGTTGCCGTGCCCCGGCCCGGCCTGCTGCACTGCGGGTGACCCGTCACCGAACCACCAGGAGCACCCCGATGCGCGGACCGTCCATGTCCATCCGGAAAGGAATGCCTCTTCACAAAGGACATGACGCTTCGTGCACGTGCTCAACCTCGGCATCCTCGCCCATGTCGACGCCGGTAAGACCAGCCTCACCGAGCGGCTGCTGCACACGGCCGGCGTGATCGACGAGATCGGCAGCGTCGACGCCGGCAACACCCGCACCGACACGCTCGCGCTGGAGCGGCAGCGGGGCATCACCATCAAGTCCGCCGTGGTCTCCTTCGCCCTCGGCGACGTCACGGTCAACCTCATCGACACCCCCGGTCACCCGGACTTCATCGCCGAGGTGGAACGGGTGCTCGGTGTGCTCGACGGCGTGGTCCTCGTCGTCTCCGCCGTCGAGGGGGTGCAGGCCCAGACCCGGGTCCTGATGCGCACCCTGCGCCGGCTCGGCATCCCCACCCTGCTGTTCGTCAACAAGATCGACCGGCGTGGCGCCCGCTACGACGCCGTCCTGCGCGCCGCCCGCGAGCGGCTGTCGCCCGGCGTGCTGCCCATGGGCCGGGCCACCGCCCTCGGCACGCCCGCCGCCGGCTTCTCCCCGGGCCTCAGCCCCGCCGTCGTGGACGCCCTCGCCGACCACGACGACGCGCTGCTCGCCGCCTACGTGGAGGACACCGTCGACGAGGACCGGCTGCGCGCGGCCCTGGCCGAGCAGACCCGGCGCGGCCTGGCGCACCCCGCCTTCGCCGGCTCCGCCGTCACGGGCGCGGGCACCGACGCCCTGCTCGCCGGCATCAGGGAACTGCTGCCGGCCGCCGACGGCGACCCCGAAGGTCCGGTCTCCGGCACCGTGTTCAAGGTGGAGCGGGGCCCGGCCGGGGAGCAGATCGCGTACGTGCGGATGTTCTCCGGCACGCTGCGGGTGCGGGACCGGGTCCGGTTCGGGGACGCCGGGGCCGAGGGCAGGATCACCGCCGTCAGCGTCTTCGAGCACGGCGCCGACCTCCGCCGGGACGCGGTCCCGGCGGGACGGATCGCCCGGCTGTGGGGGCTCACCGGCATCCGCATCGGCGACGCGATCGGAGAGCCGCGGCGGGCGCACGGGCACCACTTCGCCCCGCCCACCCTGGAGACCGTCGTCCTGCCGGGCCCGGGCACGGACCGGCGTGCCCTGCACCTGGCCCTCACCCAGCTCGCCGAGCAGGACCCGCTGATCGGCCTGCGGCACGACGACACCCGCCGGGAGACCTCGGTGTCCCTCTACGGCGAGGTCCAGAAGGAGGTCCTGCAGGCCACGCTCGCCGACGACTACGGCCTCGCCGTCGGCTTCCGCGCCACCACGCCGCTGTGTGTCGAGCGGCCGGTCGGCACGGGCGCGGCGGTGGAGTTCAACGGCAAGGACGACAACCCGTTCCTCGCGACCGTCGGACTGCGCGTCGACCCGGCGCCGCCCGGCTCGGGCGTCGGCCTCCGCCGCGAGGTGGAGCTGGGCTCGATGCCGTACGCCTTCTTCAAGGCCATCGAGGACACCGTGACCGAGACCCTCGGCCAGGGCCTGGCCGGCTGGCCGGTCACCGACTGCACGGTGACCCTGACCCACTGCGGCTACTCGCCCCGGCAGAGCCACGCCCACCAGGGCTTCGACAAGAGCATGTCCTCCACCGGAGCCGACTTCCGCGGGCTCACCCCGCTGGTGCTGACCGAGGCGCTGCGCCGGGCGGGAACCCGGGTGCACGAGCCGGTGCACCGCTTCGGCATCGAGGCCCCGGCCGACACCCTCGGCGCCCTGCTGCCGGTAGTGGCCGCCCTGGGCGCCGTACCGCGGACCACCCGGACACGGGGCCGCACCTGCGTCCTCGACGGCACGGTTCCCGCCGCCCGGGTGCACGAGCTGGGGCAACGGCTGCCCGGCCTCACCCGGGGCGAGGGCGAACTGGAGAGCGCCTTCGACCACTACGCGCCCGTCACGCACGGCGCGGTGCCGCACCGGCCGCGCACCGACCACAACCCGCTCGACCGCAAGGAGTACCTGCTGAACGTGACCCGCAGGCTCGGCGGCTGACCCGGATCGGCCGGCGGGACCCGCCCGGCCCACCGGGCCCGCGCCCCGCCCGACGTCTGCCGTTCCCTCCTTCCTGCGCGTGCCTCCGCCGTGCTCGTCACTCGTCCCAGGCCTGGATCATGGTCTGGTCGACGATCTTGCCGTCGCGCAGCGACACCATCGACTCCGCGAGGACCCGGACCCCGCCCGGGTAGGCGCAGGACTCGGCGAAGGCACCGTGGTCGCCCTGGACGACGCACCCTTCCAGCCTGTGCGTCATGTCGCGGCTGTAGACGTCGTCGAGCATCTCGGCGATCTCGTCGCGTCCGTGCAGGACACGGGGGCGGCTGGGCTGGGTGTTGCGGTCCACGATGCGCACCTGCGCGTCGTCCGCGTACAGGGACACCAGGTCGCCACCGCTCCTCCTTCGAGAGCCCGGCGGAACGTCTCGGTGTCGAATCCGGAGGATGCCGTAGTGCCCATGGCGACCTCCTTCGAAGGCCGCGGCCCGACTGCGGCTGCGGGCCGCGAGGGGCCTTCTTCTTCGAGACTCCCCCGCCCCGCCGTGCCTGGCAAGCGCGGCGGAGCACTGCGCCTGTCGGGTGAGCGGCCCTCCGGCCCCGTGTCCGCGCCCGGCCGTCCGGCCTTGCTGAAGACGTGATCTCAACACGACGTATCCTCGCCGCCGTTGGTCTCGCCGCCGGAGCCGCCGGCCTCGCCGCGCCCATGGCGAGCGCGGCCGACGCAGAGGCCGGCAAGGCCGGTGGCCTCAGTGTGAAGGGGACGCTCGACTGGCTCGCCGCCGGTGACATCCCCGCCGAGTACCGGGACGAGATCCTGCCGCCGTCCGCCCAGCTCAACCGGCTCAACGACGTCAACCAGCTGCACCAGGTCACCGGCCTGGTCTCCCCGCTGTTCGGCCTGGCCCCCGCCATCCACTGACTCCGGTGTTCCGCCGAGGGCCGCCCGGAACGGGCGGCCCTCGGGCATGTCCCCCGGTTGCGGTCCCTCACTGATCAGTCCGACGTAGGGTCGGAGGGAACGGACAGCGGCCGACGAAGGGGGCAGCACCATGGCGCAGGAAGTACGCGGCGTGATCGCACCGGGCAGGGACGAGCCGGTGCGGATCGAGACGATCGTCGTGCCCGATCCCGGTCCGGGCGAGGCCGTGGTGAGCGTCCAGGCCTGCGGGGTCTGCCACACCGACCTGCACTACAAGCAGGGCGGCATCAGCGACGACTTCCCCTTCCTGCTCGGGCACGAGGCGGCGGGTGTGGTCGAGTCGGTGGGGGAGGGCGTCACGGACGTGGCGCCCGGTGACTTCGTGGTCCTCAACTGGCGCGCGGTGTGCGGCAAGTGCCGGGCCTGCCGGCGCGGGCGGCCCTGGTACTGCTTCGACACGCACAACGCCGCGCGGAAGATGACCCTCGCCGGCAGCGGCCGGGAACTGTCCCCGGCCCTGGGCATCGGCGCCTTCGCCGAGAAGACCCTGGTCGCCGCCGGGCAGTGCACCAAGGTCGATCCCGCCGCCTCACCGCAGGTCGCCGGCCTGCTGGGCTGCGGTGTGATGGCCGGCATCGGCGCGGCGATCAACACCGGCGGCGTCGGCCGGGGCGACACCGTGGCCGTCATCGGCTGCGGTGGCGTCGGAGACGCGGCGATCGCCGGCTCCCGCCTCGCCGGGGCGGCGCGGATCATCGCCGTGGACATCGACGACCGCAAGCTCGAGACCGCCCGCACGATGGGCGCCACGCACACCGTCAACTCGCGCGACACCGACCCGGTCGCGGCGATCCGGGAGCTGACCGGCGGCTTCGGCGCCGATGTCGTCATCGAGGCGGTGGGCCGGCCGGAGACCTACCGGCAGGCTTTCTACGCCCGCGATCTGGCCGGCACGGTGGTGCTCGTCGGGGTCCCGACCCCGGAGATGAAGCTGGAACTGCCGCTGCTGGACGTCTTCGGCCGCGGCGGCGCCCTGAAGTCCTCCTGGTACGGCGACTGCCTGCCCTCCCGGGACTTCCCGATGCTCATCGATCTCCACCTCCAGGGCCGACTGGACCTGGCCGGCTTCGTCACCGAGACGATCCGGCTGGACGAGGTGGAGAAGGCGTTCGAGCGGATGCACGCCGGTGACGTCCTGCGTTCGGTGGTGGTGCTGTGATGACCGCCCGCATCGAACGACTCGTCACCTCCGGCCGGTTCACCCTGGACGGCGGCACCTGGGACGTCGACAACAACGTGTGGCTGATCGGCGACGACCACGAGGTGATCGTCGTCGACGCCGCCCACGACCCCGACGCCATCACCGCCGCGATCGGCGACCGGCACCTGACCGCGATCGTGTGCACCCACGCACACAACGATCACATCAGCGCCGCTCCGGCCCTCGCCGAGCGCACCGGAGCGGTCATCTGGCTGCACCCCGACGACCTGCCGCTGTGGCGCCAGACCCACCCCGAGCGGGAACCCGACGCCTGGCTGGCCGACGGCCAGGTGATCGAGGCCGCCGGAGCCGACCTGACGGTCCTGCACACCCCCGGACACGCTCCCGGCGCGGTCTGCCTGCACGACCCCGGCCTCGGGACCGTCTTCACCGGCGACACCCTGTTCCAGGGCGGCCCCGGCGCCACCGGCCGCTCCTTCTCCCACTTCCCGACGATCATCGACTCCATCCGCGGCCGGCTGCTCACGCTCCCGCCCGAGACCAAGGTCCTCACCGGCCACGGCGATCCCACGACCATCGGCGCGGAGGCCCCGCACCTGGAGGAGTGGATCAAGCGCGGGCACTGAGCCCCGGACGGCCAGGACGGCCCGGAAAAGGCGACAGAAGCTGTCCGGCTTACCCGGCACCCTGATACCCGGAGCCACACACGGAACAGGGAACGGAGGCCGGACATGTCACGTCCGCTGGAGGGCAGGGTCGCACTCGTGGCCGGGGCGACACGGGGAGCCGGCCGGGGCATCGCCGTCGAACTCGGCGCGGCCGGCGCCACCGTCTACGTCACCGGGCGCAGCACCCGCGCCCGCCGCTCGGAGTACGACCGGCCCGAGACCATCGAGGACACCGCCGACCTGGTCACCGAGGCAGGCGGGCACGGCATCGCCCACCCCGCCGACCACCTGGACCCGGCCCAGGTGCGCGCGCTCGTCGACCGCGTCGCCCGCGAGCAGGACCGCCTCGACGTCCTGGTCAACGACGTCTGGGGCGGCGAGAACCTCTTCGAGTGGGACAGCCCCGTCTGGGAGCACGACCTCGACAACGGACTGAGGCTGCTGCGGCTCGCCGTCGAGACCCACGCCATCACCAGCCACCACGCGCTGCCGCTGTTGCTGCGCCGCCCCGGCGGTCTGGTCGTCGAGGTCACCGACGGCACCGCCGACTACAACCGCGAGCACTACCGGAACTCCTTCTTCTACGACCTCGCCAAGACGTCCGTGCTGCGCATGGCCTTCTCCCTCGGTCACGAACTCGGCCCCCGCGGCGCCACGGCCGTGGCGCTCACCCCCGGCTGGCTGCGGTCGGAGATGATGCTCGGCCACTTCGGCGTCCGGGAGGACAACTGGCGCGACGCGCTCGCCGCGGAACCGCACTTCGCGATCTCCGAGACGCCCCGCTACGTCGGCCGCGCCGTCGCCGCCCTCGCGGCCGACCCGGACGTGGCCCGCTTCAACGGGCGGTCCCTCTCCAGCGGCGGCCTCGCTCAGGAGTACGGCTTCACCGACCTGGACGGCAGCCGCCCCGACGCCTGGCGCTATATCGCCGAGGTCCAGGACGCGGGCAGGCCGGCCGACGTCACCGGGTACCGCTGACCGGCGGCAGCGCCCAGCGGGCCCCGTGACCCGGCGGCAGCGCCAGGTCCTCCCGGACGGCCGAGTAGTAGCCCTCGCGGGCGGCGCGCTGCCGCTCCAGCAGGGCCTGCCAGGCCGCCGGGTCACGGGTCTCCGCGCGCAGGAACGCCTCCATCTCCAGGACCGTGACGACCCACGCCCGCGCCTTCTCCACCACCTCGGTACTGCCCAGCATCACCAGTGCCTCCCCGGCCGGGTCCCGCGCGACGGTGGCCTCGGCCAGCAGCGGCGCGGCCTCCTCGGGCGCCAGCGGGTGCGGGCGGGGGGCGTTGCCGAGGTGCGAGGCGATCCGGTAGGTCAGCGTGACGGACCTCTTCAGGGCCCGCGCGTAGTCGGCGTAGACGGCGAGCTTCCGCTCCTCCCAGCGGGCGGCGGTCTCCCGGCGGAACCGGGCCCGGTCGCTGCGGACGATCGCGAGATACGAACCCAGGGCACCGATCACGACGTCTATGAGCGCGGGGAGTTGCTGGATGAACTCGGACCTGCGGGAACGGTATCCGCCCCGGTGACCGGCACGGCGGTACGGTCGGGCGCATGACCGACATCACGCGTTTCACGGAGTACGGAGTCCTGGTCACGGGCGCGGCCCGCGGCATCGGCGCGGCCACGGCCCGCCGGTTCGCCCGGGAGGGTGCGCGGGTGCTGCTGACCGACGTGGACCCGGCCGCGGCCGAGCGGGCCGCGGGCCGGCTGCGCGAGGAAGGGCTCGCCGTGCGGGCGTACGGCTGCGACGTCGCCGACCGGGCCTCGGTCGAGGCGGCCGTCGGGCACGCCGTCGACGCCTTCGGCGGTCTGGACGTGCTGGTCAACAACGCCTACGCGTGCACCCCCGACGCCCCGCTGTTCGAGGACGAGCCGGACGAGAGCTGGGCGCGTGACCTCGACGTCAGCCTGACCGGCGCCTACCGCTGCTGCCGCGCCGCCCTGCCCCACCTCGTGGCCTCGGGGCGCGGCGCGATCGTGAGCGTCGGCTCGGTCAACGGCATCCAGGACTTCGGCAACCACGCCTACAGCGCTGCCAAGGCGGGCCTGGCCTCCCTCACCCGAACCCTCGCCGGGCATGCCGCCGCCCGTGGCGTCCGGGTCAACCTGGTGGCCCCGGGCACCGTCCGCACCCCGGCCTGGGGCGGGAGGGACGCCGAGCTGGACGCGGCCGCGCGGCTGTACCCGCTGGGCAGAGCCGGCGAGCCGGACGACATCGCGGCGGCCGTCGCCTTCCTCGCCTCGCCGGACGCGTCCTGGATCACCGGCACCACCCTGGTCGTCGACGGCGGCCTCACCGCCGTCAACACCGGCTTCCACCAGGCCCTGCACCAGGGGGACGACCGGAGCTGACCGGGCCCGCCCCGCGCGGTAGGTCACCGTTTCGTCGCGATGCGCGGGCCGTGGGCAACCCAGGCCGCCGCAGGCCGGTCTAGCAGGCAGGAAACCGCACCACTCGCGGGACATTCCGCCCACTCGACCCATTCGACGCGAAAGGCTGGCCGGCCATGGGGGAGACACGCAGACGGGGAGCCGTCGTACTCGGCATCACTGGCTTGGTGACGCCGCTCACCCTCGCGCTGGGCGCCGCGCCCGCGCAGGCGGCGAGCTGCACCACGGCGACGGGCCCGTACCAGAAGCAGGTGGAGAAGTTCCTCGGCCGCCCGGTCGACGGCAAGCAGTCGGCCGCCGACTGCACGGCGATCCGCGCCTTCCAGACCAAGCACGGCATCACCCCGAACATCGGCTACGCCGGTCCCGTCACCTGGGGTGTGATGGACCTCATGGGCAAGCAGAAGGCCGTCGGGAAGAACCCGAACAAGGACGGCAAGTGCCCGGTGAACAAGGGCCGCATCGCCTGCGTGAACCTCACCCTCCAGCTGAGCTGGGTCCAGGACGGCAAGAAGCTGGTGTACGGGCCGGTCCCGGTCCGCACCGGCCGCGACGGCCACGAGACCCGCACCGGCGCGACGAAGATCTACTGGCGGAACATCGACCACCACTCGACCCTCTACGACGTGCCGATGCCCTACAGCCAGTTCTTCGACGGCGGCCAGGCCTTCCACTCGGCCGGCGTCAGCATGTGGAGCCCGCCGGGCTCGCACGGCTGCGTCAACATGACGAAGACCGACGCCAAGAAGTACTGGTCGCTGCTGAAGAAGGGCGACGACGTCTACGTGTACGGTCGCAAGCCGGGCACCTGACCGGCGCGGCGGTGCTGTGCCGCTGGTCACGTCGCCGGGGCCGACGCGAACTCGCCGGTGTCCCTTGCCAGATGGACGTGACCAGAGACACGGTCCGATATGTCCGATTAGCTCCCGCTTACTCACATGACCTTCACCTTGGCCGCCGTATGCTTCACAGTATGTCCACCACTGTTGAACCCTCCTCCGAGCGATCGGCGGCCGAGGTCAACGAGGAGATCCGGGCCCTGTGGCTCCGGTCGGGCGGGACACTGAGCGTCGAGCAACGCGAGGAGTACCAGCGGCTCGTCATGGAGTGGGCCGCCGTGGCCCCGGAGTCCGGGCAGGCCGCCTGACCGGCACGCCGGGCTCCTCGTAGCATCAGGGCACTTCCTCGACCGCCCGCAGTCCCGCCGTGTGCGTTTCACCACGGCCGTCTCTTCCCTCCTCGTCCGGCCGGCCGCTGCCACCGGCCCGCCGGGCCGCTCTCGTCGGCGCTGCCGCCGCCTGCCCCCGCCCCTCAGCCCCACAGGGCCGCGTACTGGCGGCGGTAGGCGTTGCGGTCCTGCTCCGTGCGGATCCAGCGGGTGGCCGCCAGGGCGATCAGGCTGCCCGCGACGACCAGCAGGCCGGGACCGATGTTCCGGCGGTCGGCCAGGCGGGCCAGCAGCGTCGCGCCGTCGGCGCCCGGCACCGACGCCGCATTCCCCGGCGAGGCGTCACCCGGCGCCGCGCTCGGGGGCGGCGCGGCGCCCTGCCCGGCGCCCCGCTCGGGGGCGGTGAGCAGCCGGACGCCGAGCGAGTCCATCGCCTCCTCGACGGGCTGGAAGAACGTCGTGCCGCCCGTGGTGCAGTCGCCGTTGCCGCCCGACGTCACACCGAGCGCGATCCCCTCGGAGAACATCGGCCCCCCGCTGTCCCCCGGCTCGGCGCACGCATCCGTCTCGATGAGACCGGTGACCGTGCCCTCCGGGTAGTTCACGGTCACGTTCAGCGCGGTCACCCGCCCGTCGCGCAGCCCGCTGGTGCTGCCGCTGCGGAACACCCGCTGCCCGACGGACGGTTCACCGGCCCCCGTGATCCGCACGCCCTTGCCGCCGCCGACCGACACCACGTCGGCGGCGTCCCCCGCATCGCCGTTCGCGTACTCCACCAGGGAGAAGTCGTCACCCGGGAAACTCCCGGCGACCGTTTCGCCGACCTGCCGGTCGCCCCCGCCGTCCGAGAACCACACCGACCCCGTCGGGCCGCAGTGACCGGCCGTGAGGATGAACTCGCTCTGCCCGTCGGTCACGTTGAAACCCACCGAGCAGCGGCCCGCCGTCGACAGGATCGGCAGCGCGCCGTTCAGCCGGGTGGTGAACCTCCCCTCGGTGCGCTCCATGCGCACATGGCCGCCGATGCCCTCCGCGACCTCGGTCAGCCGGGACCAGTCGACGCCGGAAACCGTGCTGTCGCCCCGTACCACCACCTCGTTCGACCGGTAGTCCACCAGCCACGCGGTGCCCGCCACCCGGGGCGCCGAACCCAGGCGCGAGGCCGCCGACTTCAGCTCGCGCATGCTGTGCCGGACGACCTTCGCCTCGGCCCCTGCCCGGCGCACCTCGGCCGCCGCATCGGCGTCCGTGACCGCCACGACCGGCCGTTCGTCCGTGCCGATCCAGTGCCCCGCCGTACGTGAGGTGCCGAGCCGTTCCACGAGACCGGCCCCGGCGTCGCCGGCCGGCTGCGCGAGGGTGCGCGGCGCGGGGGAGACGCCGGGCGGCTCGCTCGCCACCGCGCCGGTGACCATCGTGGTCCCGAGGAGGAGCCCGCCGACGGCGGCCAGCCGTACCGCTCGCCGGACGATGCGTCGTCGTGCGTGCCTCATGCGTGTGCTCCCGTGTCCGGTCACGCGGCGTCAGCACCGCGGGGCCCTCCGGAAGTTCGAGCGCCCGTCCTCGATACGCGGGCGGAAGGGGCCGCGTTCACCGCACGGACGGTTCCGCGCCGGTGTCCAGGGCCGGCGGGCCACGGCTCGCCCTCGTGCTTCCCCGGTCACACCGCGTCCGCCTATCGTGAGCCCCATGACCAGCAACCCGCAGGACGGCCCCGGCGAGCCGAATCCCCTGCGCGCACTCACCCTGGAGCGGCTCCGGCGCCGTACCAGCATGAAGTGGCGCACGTATCCTGAGGACGTGCTGCCGCTGTGGGTGGCCGAGATGGACGTGCCGCTCGCCGAGCCGGTCGTGCGCGCCGTCACCGAGGCCATGGAGCTGGGCGACACCGGATACCCCGCGGGCACCGCCTACGCCGAGGCGCTCGCCGCCTTCGCGAGCAAGCGGTGGGGCTGGGACGGGCTGTCGGTGGAGCGCAGCGCGCTGGTGCCGGACGTCATGCTGGGCGTCGTCGAGATGCTCAAACTGGTCACCGGGCCGGGCGACCCGGTGATCGTCAACCCGCCCGTGTACCCGCCCTTCCACGACTTCGTGACGCACCTGGACCGGCAGGTGGTCGAGGCCCCGCTCGGCGCGGACCTGCGTCTCGACCTCGACGCGCTCGAGGCGGCCTTCCGGCGGGCCGTCGCGGACGGCGGACGCGCCGCCCACCTGCTGTGCAGCCCGCACAACCCGACCGGCACCGTGCACACCGCCGAGGAACTGGCCGCGGTCGCCGCGCTCGCCGAGCGGTACGGCGTCCGGGTCGTCGCGGACGAGATCCACGCGCCGGTCGTCGCCGGCGGCGTGCGGTTCGTGCCGTATCTCAGCGTGCCGGGGGCCGAGCGCGGCCTCGCGCTGATGTCGGCGTCCAAGGGCTGGAACCTGGCCGGCCTCAAGGCGGCGCTCGCCCTCGCCGGCCCCGGGGCCGGCGCCGACCTCGCACGGATGCCCGAGGAGGTCGGCCACGGCCCGAGCCACGTCGGGATCCTCGCCCACACCGCCGCCCTGCGCGAGGGCACCGCCTGGCTGGACGCGCTGCTGGCCGGCCTCGACGACAACCGGCGGCTGCTCGCCGCCCTGCTCGCCGAGCACCTGCCGGGCATCGTCCACCGCCCGGCGGAGGCGACCTGCCTGGCCTGGCTGGACTGCCGTGCGCTGGGTCTCGGCGACGACCCGGCGGACACCTTCCTGCGCCGTGGCCGGGTGGCCCTCAGCTCGGGGCTGCCCTTCGGCACCGGCGGGGCCGGGCACGTCCGGCTCAACCTGGGCACCTCACCCGAGGTGATCGAGGAGGCGGTCCGGCGGATGGCGACGGCCACGGCGACGGCCTGAGCGCGGCGGGCGCCGAGGGACCGGGGCCCGGTGCCGGGGGCCGGAGAGCGGGGCCGACCCACGTGGGTCCCGGAGCCGGCGCCTAGACTGCGCGACCATGGACGACGCTCTGCGCACCCGGCTCGGCACGGGCAAGTACCTGTTGTTCACCACGTACCGCAGGAACGGCACCCCGGTCGCCACCCCGGTGTGGGTCGTGCCCGACGGGGACGCGCTCGGCGTCTGGACCGCCGCGGACTCCTGGAAGGTCAAACGCGTCCGCAACCGCGCCGACGTCCTGGTCGGCCCCTGCGACTTCCGCGGCAACCCGACCGGCGAGCAGGTCCCGGCGAAGGCCGAGATCTGCGACGCGGCCACCACCGCCCGCTACCGCCGGCTGATCGCCCGCAAGTACGGCCTGACCGGTCGGCTCACCCTGCTCGGCAGCCGGCTGCGCCGCGGCACGGACGGCACCGTGGGCATACGCGTCACGGCGGCGCCGTGACCGCGCGGGCCGAACGGGACGGGAGGTCGTCCACCGCGCGCGTACGGGAGGCCGGCCGGGCCTCCCGCGGGCTCGGCATCGAACTGCTGGAGCACGCCGAGGAGCGCACCCGATTCGGCCGCAGCGGCGTCCACGACGTCACCGTACGGCGCGGCGAGGAAGTGTTCGCCGAGTTCCGCGGGCGCAGCCGGACCCCGCGACGGCCCGCGGCGCAGGAACCCGGCGGCCGGTGACCGACCGTCAGGTCCAGGCCCGGTAGGGCTCGTCGACCAGCTGGAACACCGGCTCCCCGCGCACCGGGTCCTTGGCCGTGGACAGCCGTACCCGGTCCCCGCTGTGGATGCCGATGGGCGGGCCCAGCACCCGGCCCCGGACCACGAAACCCTCGGCCATCTCGATCAGCGAGACATTGCGGGCGGCGGGGGTGTTGCGGTGCACCACCGTCGAGTGGCGCACCGTCCCGGTGCCCTCGCTGCGCTCCGTGCGCAGGTCGCTGCCCCGGCAGACGGGGCACAGCAGCTTGTGGTACATGGCCGTACCGCACCAGGTGCAGCGCTGGAAGACGATGGCGTCGGTGTCCGCGGCCCTGGGCTCGAGCACGCCCGTCGCGGAGCCGGCTGCCTGCTGAGCGACACTTCCTGAGTGGTGGTACACGCTGGTCAACTCCCTGCACTCGGCCGGAATCCCACGTGCTCGGTCACCCGGGCACGCGAGTGCGCGGTGCGCCGTGCCACCGTGCACGACGACAGAGTATGGCACTGAGTGCCACTCGTAAAGGCACTCCGTACCCTCGGATTCTGTGAGTCCCGAGGGGATCCCGTGGCTCCCGTGGCGGTCAGTTCCGGGCGAGCGCCGTCTCCAGCTCCCGCACCACCCGCCACAGCGGGGCGCCCCGCCGGGAGACGACCACCACCACGTCCTCGGGCTCCGCGCCGCGCGGCAGCGCCGGCACGGTGCCGAAGGCCGACTGCACGAAGGCCAGCGCGTGGTCCACCGTCGCGCTCGCGTCTCCGCGGCCGTCCGAACGCAGCCAGGAGCGCAGCGCGTTGTTGTGCGCCGCCACCACCGCCGCCGCGATCACATCGGCCCGCAGGGTGCCGTCCGGGTGCCCGGCCAGCCGCTCGCGCAGGTAGGCGGCGAGGGCACGCTCGTAGCGCCACACCACCGACAGCTCGTAGGCGCGCAGCCCGGGCACCTTCTTGGTCAGCCGGTAGCGCTGCACCGAGAAGGACGGGTTCTCCGCGTACATGCGCAGCACCAGCCGGGCAGCGTCGCACACTCGCCGCACCGGTTCGGCGTCCTCGGGGGAGGCGGCCAGGAAGTCGGTCATGTCGGCCAGGCACCGCTCGTGGTCCGGGAAGACCACGTCCTCCTTGGAGGGGAAGTAGCGGAAGAACGACCGGCGGCCCACACCGGCCAGCGCCACGATGTCGTCCACGGTGGTCTGCTCGTAGCCGCGTTCGAGGAACAGCCGGAACGCGGCCGCGACCAGAGCCTCGCGCATCGGCGGCCGTCCGGGCGCGGGCTCCACCTTCTCACCGCGGCGGGGCGCCGCACTGCTGGAGCTCATGAACGGGAACGTAGCAGCTCACCGGGGTGCATGGCACTCAGTGCAGCCAAGACGGGGAACTGAGTGCTCCCCGACCGGACCGACCCGTGTGATCGCATACGATCACCGCTCACCGCTCACCGCTCACGCCAGTCGCCCCGAGGAGTCCGCGCATGATGTCCGGCCGTCCCCGCATCCTGTACGTCACCGACCTCGCCTACCAGGCAGGCGGGCGGCGCTACTGCGACGAGGACATCTTCCTCACCTCCCGCCTGCGCCGGACCTTCGACCTGGCGCTGTGCCATCCCCGGGAGGCAACCGCGCTGATGGACTCCTTCGACGCCGTCGTCGTCCGCAACAGCGGCCCGGTGCTGGGCCACCTCGACGCGTACACCGCCTTCCGGGAGCGGGCGGCCGAGCGCGGCACGCGCGTCTACAACCCGCTCACCGGCAAGGCGGACATGGCCGGCAAGCAGTATCTGCTCGACCTCTGCGAGGCCGGGTACCCGGTCATCCCCACCGTCGACCGCCCCGAGGACCTGCACCGGCTGCCCGCCGCCGAGCTGTACGTCGTCAAGCCCAGGCTCGGCGCCGACTCCCTGGGCCTGCGCACGGTGCCCGCGGACCGGCTGCACGAGGTGGTGGGCGCCGAGGCCGGTGAGGTCCTCGCGCAGCCGCGCGTCGACTCCGCCTACGAGGTCTCCTTCTACTTCGTCGACGACGAGTTCCAGTACGCCCTGTACGCTCCGGACCCCGGCCGGCGCTGGCGGCTCCGACCGTACGAACCCGGCCCGGACGACCTCGCGTTCGCCCGGCGCTTCGTCGACTGGAACGGCATCGGCCACGGCATCCAGCGCGTCGACGCCTGCCGCGCCCCGGGCGGCGAGCTGCTGCTGGTCGAACTGGAGGACCTCAACCCGTATCTGTCCCTGGACGCCCTCGACGAGGCGCGACGGGACGCCTTCGTCGCCGCGATGACGGCCTCGCTGCGCCGCTTCCTCGACGCCTGAGCCGGTGTCCGTCACGCGGTCCGATGGCATACGGGCCGGTGACGTGGTGAGGTGATGCCGTGACGCGGCCCGCCGACGACGGGCGTGACGGCGTGACGACGTGACCGGGAGTGACTGGAGCGAGGGGAGCGACGGGAACATGGGGGACATGGACGCGTTCACCGGCCGGCTCGATCCCGACATGTGCGTGGTGACGGCCGCGGCGGGCGGGGAACGGGCCGGGTGCCTGGTCGGTTTCGCCTCGCAGTGCTCCCTGCGGCCGGTGCGGTTCGTGGTGTGGCTGTCGGAGGTCAACCGCACCTTCCGGGTGGCGCGGTCCGCCCGGTTCCTCGCCGTTCACCTGCTCGGGCGGGACCAGCTGGGGCTGGCCGAGGTCTTCGGCGGGCGGACCGGCGACGACGGGGTCGACAAGTTCCGGAACGTCCGCTGGCGGGAGGGGCACGGCGGCGCCGTGGTCCTGGAGGACGCCGAGGCGTGGTTCGTCGGCCGGGTCGTGGGGCACGCCGGCGGCGGCGACCACATCGGGTTCGTCCTGGACCCGGTCGAATGGGGCACGGGGGAGGGCGGGGGCGGGCCGCTGCTGCGGCTCAGCGACGCCCTCGGCATCGACCCCGGCCATCCGGTGGACTGATCCCGCTCACCGGGGCGGGTCCTGGTCCTCCTCCGGCGCCCGTATGTCCAGGACACAGACGTCGTCCCGCCGCTCCTGCCCGGCCAGCATCGCGGTGAGCAGCCGTTCCAGGGCTCCGTGGGCGCCGGTCTCGTGGCCGGTGGTGGCCAGGACCGCCTGCGCGAGCCGCTTCAGGCCCCGGTCGATGTTCTCGTCGGTCCGCTCGACCAGCCCGTCGGTGTACAGCAGGAGCCGGTCGCCCGGCTCCAGCCGGCACTCCGCCTCCTCGTACACCGGATCGGTGCCCGCGCCGAGCAGGATGCCCCGCGGGCGGTCCAGGTAGCGGACGGCACCGGCGCGTACCAGCAGCGGCGGCGGATGGCCGGCCTGCGCCCACACCAGGCGGCGCCGGGCGGGGTGGTAGCGGGCCATGACCATGCTGGCGGTGCCGTGGGCGTCGCGGGAGTGGAGCAGCAGCGCGTTCAGCCGGGCCAGCGCCCCGGTCAGCGACGAGCCGGTGGTGACCATGCCCTTGGCGGTGAACCGGAGCTGGGCCATCGTGGCCACGGCGTCCACCCCGTGCCCGGCGACGTCCCCGACGACGAGCAGCGCGTCGCCGCCGGGCAGTTCCACGGCACTGAACCAGTCGCCGCCGACCTGCACCCCGGACTGGGCGGGCAGATAGGCGACCTCGACGCGCAACCCGGCCGGCCGCAGCGGACGCCGGGGCAGCGGCAGCAGCGCGTGCTGCAACCGGGCGGCCAGCGTCTGCTCGGCCCGCAGCACGTCGTGCTGCGTCAGCATCGCCCGCTCGCTCTCCACCAGGGCGAGTTCCGCCCGGCGCCGTGTGGTCAGGTCCTGTACGAAGCCGTGCACCTCCACGGGGGTGCCGTCGGCGTCCGGCACGGCCTCGGCGACGACTCGCAGATGCCGGACGCCGACCGGCGTGCGGGTCCGGAACGGTACGTCGCACGGCCGGCCCTCGCCCACCAGGCCCTCGACGGCCCGGGACAGCGCGGGGGCGTCGTCGGGCAGCGCCAGCCCGGGGAGGTCGGCCAGCGGGATCGGGCCGCGCGCGGGGTCCCGGCCGAAGATGCGGAAGACCTGGTCGGACCAGGCGGCCTCCTCGGTGACCAGGTTCCAGTCGGCCCAGCCGAGGTCGCCGAGCCGCTGGAGGTCGGCCAGCCGCTGCTCCTGCCGGTCGGACAGGCCGTGCCTGACCCAGGTCAGCACCAGACCGCCGCCCAGCGCCGCCACCCGGACCGAGTACGTCGACAGCTCCCCTGAGTCGGCCGCCGGCGCCTGCTGCCCGGAGGGCTCGCCCTGGTACGGCTCCCCGGTGAGCAGCGTCTCCCGGCAGCCCTGCCACAGCGGGCCGTCCGCGAGGACCGGGAAGCACTCCAGGAGCCGCCTGCCGCGCAGCTCTGCGGTGCGGGCACCGGCCAGGTCGCCCGCCTGAGCGGTCGCGGCGTCGATGCGGTAGTCCTGCACCTCGCCCGACGGCGCGCGCAACGGGGTGACCAGCACCGCCGCGACCGGCAGTGCGTCGAACATCTGTTGGATGAGGTCGGCGGTGCTCGCCACCGGTGCCGGCCGGACGCCGAAGGCGCGCAGCCGGCCGGCGCACAGCCGGGAGACCGCCAGCAGGTGCTCCCGGGATTCGGGCGAGAACGGCCCGCCGCGGCGGCGCAGCACACCGAGGCACACATCGGCCGACGCCCCGGACGGCACCGGCAGCCAGGCCCGGGACCGCCAGCGCTCGGGCGGGCCGCCGATGAGCAGGTACCGCTCCCTGTCCCGCGCGATGTCCTCCAGCCAGCGCGGCTCACCGGCGCGCACGGCGTCCAGCGCGGCCATGCCGCTCAGCGGGGGCACGTGGCGCCACTGCGCGGCCAGTGTCCCGTCGACACCGGCGTGGCCGAGCAGTTCCAGCCCTCCGGCGGGCGTACGGGCGTAGAGCATCACGGCGTCGGCGCCGACCTCCGGGGCGAGGTGCTCCAGCAGGCCTCGCGCGAGCTCCTGCGGCGACCCGGCCCGGACCAGCCACCGCGCCAGCCCGGCGAGACCCTCCGCGACGTCGTCGCGCCCGTGCGCGACGCCCGGCACGGAACGGGACGCGGCGTCCGGCGCCGGGGCGGGTGCGGCCGCGGGAGTCGGTGCCGGCCGGGCGCCGGTCGCGGACCGCGGCGTCGGGCCGGACGTGCTCGCGGGGCGTGACGCCGGTCCCCGGCCGGTCGTGGAAGGCGGTACCGGGCCGGGCGGGGTCGCGGGGGCCGGTGCGGGCCCCTGGCCGGTCGTGGAGGGCGCCGTCGTGCCGGGGGCGGACGCGCGGAGCGGCGTGGACGCCCGGCCGGTCGTGGAAGGCGGTACCGGGCCGGGCGGGGTCGCGGGGGCCGGTGCGGGCCCCTGGCCGGTCGTGGAGGGCGCCGTCGTGCCGGGGGCGGACGCGCGGAGCGGCGTGGACGCCCGGCCGGGCGCGGAGGGCGGTGTCGTGCCGGGGGCGGAATCCGGCGCCGGGCCGACGTCCGCAGTGACGTCCGGTGTCCGGCCGGTGCCGGCCGGGTCAGCCTGTGCCGGGGCCCGCACCGTCGGTTCCGCGGTGCGACCGACGCTGGACAGCGGGGGCAGCAGGGTGCCCAGGGTGATCCAGCACTCCTCCAGCAGCGTCCGCCCCTCCGCCCGCGCCTGCTGCACCAGCGTCTCGCGCGCCGCTTCCGCCGAGCAGCCGGTGCGCGCCATCACCGCGCCCTTGGCCCGCTCCAGGACGGCCGACGTCGCGGTCAGCTCGCGCAGGGGGTCCGGCTCGGCGCGCGGCCCGGCCACGGCCTCGGCCGGTGTGGCCCGGTCGGGCGCGGCGCCGGAACCCGTCGGCGTGGCCTGCTCGCTCGTCACGGGTTGAGCATTGCACATGAAGCGGATGCGCAGACCGGCTCGTCGCGCTCCCCGTACCGAGGCCGCACGGCCACTGGGGGACCACTCCTGGGCGGCCGGGGCAGCGGGAACGCGTACGACCGCGGGGGCCGCGCCCGGCAGGCCGGGGCGCCGGGGGCCACGGGAGCGGGCCGGCCCGGCTCCTCGCGCACCGCATGCCCGCGCCGCCGCACCCGCGGGCCCGCACGGCCGTTGCTCAGCGGGCGGCGTTCCGCTCCACCAGGGCCTCGGTGACCGCGCGGACGCTGCGCGCGATGTGCTGCAGCTGCGAGACCTCCGCGGCGTACAGCTTGATCGTGTGTTCGATGGCCGCCTCGGGCACGCCGAGCCGCGGCAGGTCGGCCCGCGCGGTCTGCAACGCGGTGCGCGCCATCCGGATCTCGTGCTGCACCTGGATGTGCGCGTGCCGGGCGAGCAGCACCGGGTGGCGGACCAGCGCCGGGTAGCCGGCATAACGCGCCGGCACCAGCTCCCGCAGCCACTTGGCGGCCGAGCGCTCCCAGTCGTAGCTGCCGGGGATCTTGACCTGGCAGGGCCAGTCCGGGCGGGTACGCGTGGACGTCAGGGACATGTTCATCGCTTCCGGGGTGTGCGGCGTCGTCGGAGTGAGGCGACAGTGGGGGCGGCCCCGGCCTAGGGGGTGACCGGGACCGCCACGGGCGGGCGCTCGCGCAGGCGATGCCCCCCGGCCGAACACCCTCGGGGCGCCGGGGCGGGTAGGAGTCGGCGGCCTCGGGTGTCCGTGCAAGGGCGGATGCGAGCCGGGACGCCGGGTCGCGATCCGTGAGCAGTATTTATATATGCCATCCGCTTTGCAAGACGTATGAAAACATTCATGCCTGCTTTGTTGCCGACGGCCCGCCCCGGCCGTCCGGCCCGCCCAGCGCCTGCGGCCGGCTCAGTCCCGGAGGAAGAACTGGTGCTGATCGGCCAGGTGCTCGTACTCCTCGAGGCGGGCCTGCGTCCGCTCGGGGTCGGCATCCGTCATGGCCTGGAGCAGCGCGGCGCACATCACGCCCGGCGCCGCGTAGGAGTCGAAGACCAGCCGGGAACCGGTGCCGGTGGCGAAGGTGACGTCGGCCTCGTCCACCACCGGACCCAGCGCCAGGTCGGTGATCAGCGCCACCTTGAGTCCCGCGCCCCGCGCCACCCGCACGGCGGTCAGCGTCTCCTGGGCGTGCCGGGGCATGGAGAACGCCAGCACCCAGGTGCCGCCGGCCTCCCGGGACTGCAGCAGCGCGTCGTAGGCGACGCTGCCGCCCAGGGTCACCAGCCGCACGTCCGGGTGGATGCGCCGGGCGGCATAGGCGAAGTACTCGGCGAGCGAGACGGAGATGCGCAGGCCGAGCACGGTCAGCGGGGTGGACGACGACAGCTTCCGGCCGATGTCGATCACCAGGTCGGGATCGGCGAGGTCGCGCCGCAGGTTCTCCAGGTTCTCGATCTCGGCGTCCACCGCGGCCTGCAGCTCGTTGCCGTGGTGCTCCTCGGCCGCCCCGCCGCCCCGGGTGCCGAGCGCGATCGACTGCAGCCGCTCCCGCAGCGCGGGGTAGCCGCTGAAGCCGACCGCCGAGGCGAACCGGGTCACCGACGGCTGGCTGACACCGACCCGGTCGGCGAGATCCGTGATCGACAGGAACGCCGCCTCGGGGAGGTGCTCGATCAGGTACTGGGCGATGCGCCGGTGACCGGGGGAGAGCCGGGGCCGGTCGAACAGCGTCCGCAGCTGGGACGTGGGGGAGGCCTCCCTCTCCGGCACGCTCCTGCCCGAGGTGATCGCTGACGCCTGCGCGCGTGCCTGCTGCGGCGATGGCACGGGTGCGCCTCCCTTGTCTCCCACGGAGTCTCCCACGGAGGTTCAACATAGCCCACCGGCCGCCCCCACCAGGGCGCCTTCGCGGGCGGCGGGCGGGCGTCCGGCGGCCGCGGAGGGATAGCCGCGCCCGGTCCGGGAACCCGCCGCCACGGAAGCAGGCCTCGACCCGAACCACGAGGACCCGACCGAACCACGAGGAGTCACCGTCATGACCGTTCCGGAAGAGAACCGCCGGAAGACCGAGAGCACCGACGACGTCGTACAGGACCCGCACGCGAATCCGAGCCGGACCCGCGAGGAGGCCCGCGCACGGGAGGACGCCGAGCACAGTCAGGGCGCCACCGGCCGCACGATGCGCGAGGCCTTGGAAGAGGCCCAGGTACGTCCCGACGACTACGACGAGAAGTGAGCGCCGGCACCCGGCAGCCGGCCCAGTGGCATCCCACCCCGCAGAGCCCCACCCTGCAGAGCCCCACTTCGCAGGGCCCCGCGCCGCAGGGCTCCGTTCCGCAGGGCTCCGTTCCGCACGCATTCGACCGATCCGGCAGGTGACATACCCATGGGCGCCCTCAGCGCGCTGGAAGAGACACTGGAAGGCCGATGGGAAGCGCTCCGGGCGCGCGTGTTCGACAGGGAACCGGTCGAACTCGTCCAGGCCCTGCGCACCGAGTGCGACAGCAAGGCGGTGGTCTGCGCCGAGGGCCGGGTGCTGGTGCCCAACGCCTACGACGTGGCGCTCACCGACGCCGTCCACGAGGAACTGTCCGGCCGCGGTGGCCGGGTGGGGCAGGCGCTCACCGACAGCCTCGTCCGGCACGCCGAGCGGCAGGGCTACGAATGGGCGGGGCCGCTCGCGGTCCACATCACCAGGGCCCAGGACGTGCCCAACGGCCGCTACCGCGTGGCCAGCCGGGTGCTGCCGCACGTGAGCGCCGAGGACTTCCCGCACGCGACGGGCTAGCGGCACTCATCGGCGGCGCTCATCGGCGGTAGATCGAGATCGAGTGGCCGACGCCGTCGACCCGCCGGCTGCCGTCGAGCAGCTCGGCCAGCCGGCCGGTCGCCTTGGCGGCCGCGGAGTCGGACACCACCAGCAGCCCGCGCACGGCAGGGGCGGGCACCGCCCGCGGATCGGACGCCTCGATGCCGTAGAAGGACGGCACACCGCTGCCCTTGTACACCAGCCAGACGCGTTCGCCCGGATACCGTTCTCGCAGCCGGTCGGCGAGCCGGCCCAGGTCCTGGCCCCAGTCGACATTGGAATCGTGCAGCAGCAGCCGGGTGCGGGCCGGACCGCCGAACGCCTCGTTGGCGTACGGCAGGTAGTAGGGGTACGTCCGCAGCGAACTGAGCGCGACGAGCGCCGCCAGCGCCCCGGTCGCCGCCCGGGCCCAGCGCACCCGGGCCGCCAGCAGGCAGCCCCCGGCCACCGCCAGGAACATCGGCAGGAATACGACGTACCGGGTGCCGAGGTTGCGCGCCCCCGGCAGGGCCGCCGCGAGCAGCACGGCGGCGGGCGCCAGCAGGTAGGGCGCCGCCAGCCGCAGCCGCCGTACCGCCACCACCGCGACGACGCCCGCCGCCCACAGGGCGAGCAGCCCCAGCGGCGTCTTCACCAGCAGCGCGGCCGGCAGGTAGTACCAGAGCGAGCCGGTGTAGAGCCGGCCGAAGAGGAAGCCCTGCCACGGCCGGTTCTCCATGGCCAACTGCAGCCGCATCCCGTCCCGGTACGCCTCCGGGAACGGCAGCAGCCCCACCAGCAGCCCCTTGAGCCCCCGCACGTCGGGCACCTGCTGCTGCGGGGTCCAGCGCCGCCGTGGATCGACCACCAGGTACGCGGCCCACACGACGGCGACCGCGACCACCAGCACCACCCCCGAGGCCCGCACCCCCCGCGTCCACCGCCCCCGCGAGGGACCGCCCCGCGCCGACAGCGCGGCCAGCCCGCACAGCACCGGCACCGCCGCCAGCGCGCTCATCTTCGTGGCGAGCGCGGCACCGAGCGCCGCCCCGGCGAGCGGCAGGTACCGCCACGGCCGCAGCCGGGCCCGCCACACCAGCCACACCGACGTCAGCAGAAAGCCGGCCACGGGCACGTCGAGGGTGGCCAGTGAGCCGTGGGCGAGGACGTCGGGGGAGAAGGCGTACAGCGCGAGCGCCGCCACCCCGCCCGCCGCACCGGCGAGTTCCCGGGCGAAGGCGAACACCACCAGACCGAACAGCAGCGTCAGCACGATCACCGGCAGGCGCGCCCACAGCATCAGCCGCCACGGGTCGTTGCCCGACTCGTACAGCAGACGCCGTCCCAGCGCCCCCTGATCGCCGGTGAAGGCGGGATCGACCCGCGGACCGGCGAGCGCCACGCCCACGCCGACGACGAGCTTGCCGAGCGGCGGATGCTCGGGGTTGTACCGCAGCCGGTGCTCGTACCACTGGTCGGCGGCCGCCGACACGTACACCGGTTCGTCGATCGTCGGCGTCTGCCGCACCGCGGCGGTCACCGCCGCCACGGTCATCTGACCGAGCAGCACGACCACGAGGGCGGGCACCAGCCATCGCCCGCCCCGCCGGCGCCACCGCGTCCCGCCCCCCATGCCGCCCTCGGCTCGTGTCATGACGGCAGACATTCCACCGCACCCACGGGTACGGCCACCGGCGGGCCGGGGTTCACCCCGGGCGGCCCCCGCCGGCGAAGGTCACCCCGGCCGGCCGGCGCCGTCCAGGGCCGTGACCGTCACCACGAGGTCCGCCCGGTGCCGGGTCGCTGCCACCAGCTCGGCGTTGCGCCGGTCGGAACGGAGTTCCCAGGCCACCGCCTCCCGGTGGGACTTGCCGAACTCCTCGTGCCGGGCGACCAGTCGGCGGATGCGCTCCTCCTCGTCCAGCTCGCAGAACCACACCTCGTCGAGCTGCGGCCGCACCCGCGCCCAGGCCCCGTCGTCCAGCAGCAGGTAGTTGCCCTCCGTCACGACCAGCCGGGCCGACGGCGGCACCGGGACGGCCCCGGCGAGCGGCTGCTCCAGCACCCGTTCGAAGCCCGGCGCGTACACGACCTCGCCATCACGCCCCCCGCCGGCCTCGTCGACCCCCTGACCCCGCTCACGCCGCTCGCCCCCCTCATCCCGCCCGCCCTCCTCGCGCAGCCGCCGCAGCAGCGCCGCGTACCCGGCGGCGTCGAAGGTGTCGGGGGCGCCCTTGCGGTCGCGGCGGCCGAGCCGGTCCAGTTCGGCGTCGGCGAGGTGGAAGCCGTCCATCGGGACGTGCGCGACCCATGGCGCGCCGGCGCCGTTCAGCTCCCGCACCAGGCGCTCGGCCAGGGTCGACTTGCCGGCGCCGGGACTGCCGGCGATGCCGAGGACCGCCCGCCGGCCGCCCCGCGGCAGACGGCGGGCCCGGGCGAGGAGGTCGTCGAAGGTCGGCGGCATGCGGCCGAGTCTGCCACCCGCCCCGCCCCGCCCCGCCATCGCCCCGGCGCCGTACGGACCACCCGATGGGACGCGCCGCGGCGGAGAACTGTGTCGGGTATGGGGAACTGTGTCGGGTATGACGACGCAGCTCGGGCTCCCCGACGACATCCAGGCCTGCCTCTTCGACCTCGACGGGGTCGTCACCCGGACGGCGGTGGTGCACGCCGCCGCCTGGAAGGAGACGTTCGACGCGTTCCTGCGCGAGCGGGACGGCGCAAACTTCCGGCCGTTCACCGACTCCGACTACGGCGAGTACGTCGACGGCCGCCCGCGGGCCGACGGCGTCCGCACCTTCCTCGCCTCCCGCGGCATCGAACTGCCGGAGGGCGACCCGGACGACCCGCCCGACGCACCGACCGTCAACGGCGTCGGCAACCGCAAGAACGCACTGCTCCTGGAGAAGATCCGCACCGACGGCGTCGAGGCGTACGAGGGTTCGCTGCGCTACATCGAGGCCGTCCGCGCACTCGGCCTGCGCACCGCCATCGTCTCCTCCAGCGCCAACACCGTGGACGTGCTGCGCTCCATCGACGCCGAGCGCCTGTTCGACGTCCGGATCGACGGCGTGGTGGCCCGGGAGCGGAAGCTGCCGGGCAAGCCGCACCCCGACACCTTCCTCGCCGCCGCCCGCGACCTCGGTGTCGATCCCTCCCGCGCCGCCGTCTTCGAGGACGCCCTGGCCGGCATGGACGCCGGCCGCTCGGGACACTTCGGCTACGTCGTCGGCGTCGACCGCGTCGGGCAGACCGATGCCCTCTACGCGCACGGCGCCGACCGCGTGGTGACCGACCTCGCCGAGCTGGGAGGCCGGGCGTGATCACCAACCTGACGTACGCCGTGGAACCGTGGTCGGTGCGCGAGACCGCCCTCAACCTCGACCTGCTGGCGCAGAGCGAGTCCGTCTTCGCCCTCTCCAACGGGCACGTCGGCTGGCGCGGCAACCTCGACGAGGGCGAACCGCACGGCCTGCCCGGCAGTTACCTCAACGGCGTCCACGAACTGCACCCGCTGCCCTACGCCGAGGCCGGCTACGGCTACCCCGAGTCCGGCCAGACCGTCATCAACGTCACCAACGGCAAGGTGCTGCGGCTGCTGGTCGACGACGAGCCGTTCGACCTGCGCTACGGACGCCTCGGCAAGCACGAACGGACCCTCGACCTGCGCCGGGGCGTGCTGGAGCGGGCCTGCGAGTGGACCTCCCCGGCCGGCTCGACGGTCCGGGTCCGCTCCACCCGGCTGGTCTCCCTCACCCAGCGGGCGATCGCCGCCGTGGACTACGAGGTCGAGGCCGTCGACGCCCGCATCCGGGTGGTGATCCAGTCCGAGCTGGTGGCCAACGAGAGCCTGCCCGACCCGAACGGCGACCCCCGCGCGGCCAAGGCGCTGCAATCCCCGCTGGAGCCGGAGGAAGCCCTCGCCCTCGGGCCGCGGCTGCGCCTGGTCCACCGCACCCGGCGCAGCGGGCTGCGGGTCGCCGTCGCCGCGAACCACGTGGTCGAGGGCCCGGACGGGGTCTCCACCAGCAGCGAGAGCAACATCGACGTGGCCCGGCTCACCATCACCGCCGTACTGGAGCCCGGGCAGCGGCTGCGGGTGCAGAAGACCGTCGCCCACGGCTGGTCCGGAGCCCGCTCCCGGCCGGCGATGAGCGACCAGGTCGAGGCCGCGCTCGCCGCCGCCGCGCACAGCGGCTGGGCCGGACTGCTCGCCGAACAGCGCTCCTACCTCGACGACTTCTGGGCGCGCGCGGACGTCGAGGTGCACGGCGACGAGGAGATCCAGCAGGCGGTCCGGTTCGGCCTCTTCCACGTCCTCCAGGCCGGCGCCCGCGCCGAGCAGCGGGCGATCCCGGCCAAGGGACTGACCGGTTCCGGCTACGACGGCCACGCCTTCTGGGACACGGAGATGTTCGTGCTGCCCGTCCTGACCTACACCGAGCCCCGGGCGGTGGCCGAGGCGCTGCGCTGGCGCCAGGAGACCCTGCCCGCCGCCCGGGACCGCGCCGCCCAGCTCGGCCTGCGCGGCGCGGCGTTCCCCTGGCGGACCATCGACGGCTCGGAGGGGTCCGCGTACTGGCCGGCCGGCACCGCCGCCTTCCACGTGGCCGCCGACATCGCGCACGCCGTCGTCCGCTACGTGGCGGCCACCGGCGACACCGACTTCGAACGCGACACCGGCCTGGAGCTGCTGGTGGAGACGGCCCGGCTGTGGCGCTCCCTCGGCCACCACGACCACCACGGCACCTTCCACATCGACGGGGTCACCGGCCCGGACGAGTACAGCGCGATCGCCGACGACAACGTGTACACCAACCTCATGGCGCGGTCGAACCTGCTGGCCGCCGCCGACGTCTGCGAACGCCACCCCGACGAGGCCGCCCGGCTCGGCGTCGACGACGAGGAGAGCGCGACCTGGCGGGACGCCGCCGAGGCCGTGCACATCCCCTACAACGAGGAACTCGGCGTCCACGAGCAGCACGCGGGCTTCACCCGCCACCAGCGCTGGGACTTCGCCCGCACGGGCGCCGACCAGTACCCGCTGATGCTGCACTTCCCCTACTTCGACCTGTACCGCAAACAGGTGATCAAGCAGTCCGACCTGGTCCTGGCCATGTACACCTGCGGCAGCTGGTTCGACGCGCACTGCGACGACGACCAGATCGCCCGCAACTTCGCCTACTACGAGCCGCTGACCGTCCGCGACTCCTCGCTGTCGGCCTGCTGCCAGGCCGTGGTCGCCGCCCAGACGGGCCACCTGCGCCTGGCCTACGACTACGCCGCCGAGGCCGCGCTGATGGACCTGGCGGACCTGGAGCACAACACCCGCGACGGGCTGCACATCGCGTCCCTGGCCGGCACCTGGATGGCCCTGGTCGCCGGATTCGGCGGCACCCGCCGCGACGGCGACACCCTGCGTTTCGCGCCGTGCCTGCCGGAGAAGTTCGGCCGTCTGGCCTTCCGGCTCCAGTTCCGCGGCCGGTGCGTGCGCGTGGAGATCGCCGCCGGCGAGGCGACGTACACCCTGCTGTCCGGACCGCCGCTGACGATCCGTCACCACGGGACGGAGGTCGCCCTGAACGGCGACGGACCGGTGCGCCGGCCCGTCCCCGACGTGAAACGCCGGCCGACCCCGGAACAGCCCCCGCACCGCCGCCCCCACGCCCGGTGACCGGCCGCCGACCCCCGGACGCCGGAGGGGCCGGACGCCGCCCTGCGGAGCGGCCGTGCAAGGGTTAGCTTTGTGCTTGTTTTATCTGGAATTCATAATTTCGCATCGGATTTTCCCGCGCGTTCACGACGGAGGGGCGGACGATGGCCGGCGCAGTGAACACCATCCTCGGGGGCATGCGCCACCGCGATGGCGCCCCGGCGTCCGGCCGCCCCCGGCGCGTGCCCGGCACCCGGCTGCTCGCGGCGGTGGCCTGCGCCTTCACCCTCGCCCAACTGCTGCTGGTCCGCCCCGGCATGGGCCTGGGCTGGGACGAGACCGTCTACGTCAGTCAGGTCACCACCCACACCCCGGCCGCCTTCTTCAGCGCACCCCGCTCCCGCGGCGTCTCCGTGCTGGTGGCGCCCGTGGCCTCCTGGTCGTCATCCACCGAACTGCTGCGCGTCTACCTCGCCCTGCTCTCCGGTCTCGGCCTCTACCTGGCCCTGCGCGCCTGGCGGGACCTGTTCCCGGCCCGTGTCCTGGCCACCGCGGGCGCGCTGTTCGCCACCCTGTGGATCACGCTCTTCTACGGCCCGCAGGCCATGCCCAACTACTGGGTCGCGATCGGTGCCCTCGTCTGCGTCGGCTGCTTCCTGCGCGTCCGCGCCGGCCACTCCGGACGGGCGGCGCTGTGGGGTGTGGTGGCCGGGGCCGCGCTGATGGCGTGGATGCGGCCCACCGACGCCGTCTGGGTGACCGTTCCGCTGCTCGTCCTGGCGCTGGTGCGACGGTACTGGCCGCTCCTGCTCGCCCTGACGGGCGGCCTCGCCACCGGAGGAGCGGAGTGGGTGGCCGAGGCGTACGCCTGGTACGGCGGCCTCGGGGAGCGGCTGTCCCGGGCCTCCGAGATCCAGGGCGGGCTCGGCTGGCACATCGCCGTCGACGACCAGCTGCGCAGCCTGGGCGGACGCGCCCTGTGCCGGTGGCCGTGCGCCGGGGAGATGCCGCCACCGCCGGTCACCGCGTGGTGGTTCCTCCTGCCGGTGCTCGCCGTGCTCGGGGTCGTCGTCGCCGTACGCGCCGGCCGCACCGCCCGCACCCTGATCCCGTTCGTCTGCGCCACGACGGTCGCCCTGCCCTACCTGTTCATGATCGACTACGCGGCGCCCCGCTTCCTCCAGCCCGCCTACGCCCTGCTGGCCATCCCCGTCGCCGACGCGCTCTGGCAGCTGGTCAAGCGGCCCGGCGGGCAGTGGCGGCCGGTCGCCACGACCCTGGTCGCGCTCGGACTGGCCGGGCACCTGGCGGTGCAGCTCACCGTCCTCGTGCACACCGTGGACCGCAACACCGACAGCCGCCGCGACTGGGCCCGCGTCGCCGAGACGCTGCACGGCCTGGGCGTCCGCCCACCCTGCCTGCTCACCGGGCACGAGGCCATCCCCATCGCCTACTACGCCGGCTGCTCCTCCGGCAACAGCGCCGGGAACAACGAGAACATCACCGTGGCGGAGATCGTGCGCACCGCCCGGCGCATCCCGGTGGCCGCCCTCACCGGCCCGGGCGGCACCCCGCCCGAGTACGCCCGCACCTGGACCCCGCACGAGGTCACCGGCCTCGAGATCCGGGTGGCTCCGGGGCAGGCGCGAAACCAGGACCTCTCGAAGCGGGCTCGAGGGCCGGTCGAGGGCCGGTCGTGACCGGCCGGGGACCGGTCAGGAATGGAGAAGCACCGGTCACGCCACCTGCCTAGGCTCAAGGCCATGGACCTCACGATCCACCGGGCCTTTCTCCCGCACGACGATCCGGACGCCGCCCTGGCCTTCTACCGCGACACCCTCGGTTTCGAGGTCCGCGACGACGTCGGCCATGGCGCCGTGCGCCGGATCACGGTCGGCCCCGCCGGCCGGCCCGGCACGTCCCTCGTGCTGGAGCCGCCAGCCGCGGACCCCGGGGTCACCGACGACGAGCGCCGCACCGTCACGGAGATGACGGCCAAGGGCACCTGCGCCCGGATCACCCTGGCCACCACCGACCTCGACGGGACCTTCGCCCGGGTGCGGGCCGTCGGCGCCGAGATCGTCCAGGAGCCCACCGAGCAGCCCCACGGCACGCGCGACCGCGCCTTCCGTGATCCCGCGGGCAACATGATCCGCGTCGACGAAGTCCACTGACACGAAAGCACCGGCGAGCACCGGAGCAAAGCTGGTTGGATCGGGTCCGGCGACGCCGATCCGGGCCGCGAGGCCGGCCCCCCATGGAATGGAGACACGATGAGCATGGCACCGAGCACGGACCCGCAGTCGCCTGCGCCGCACGCCGCCGACAGCCACGACATGATCCGCGTGCACGGTGCGCGCGAGAACAACCTCAAGGACGTCAGCATCGAGATCCCGAAGCGCCGGCTGACGGTGTTCACCGGCGTCTCCGGCTCGGGCAAGAGCTCGCTGGTCTTCGACACGGTCGCGGCGGAGTCGCAGCGGCTGATCAACGAGACCTACAGCGCCTTCGTGCAGGGCTTCATGCCGACGCAGGCGCGGCCCGAGGCCGACGTGCTCGACGGGCTGACCACCGTGATCAGCGTCGACCAGCAGCGCATGGGCGCCGACCCCCGCTCCACCGTGGGCACCGCCACCGACGCCAATGCCATGCTGCGCATCCTGTTCAGCCGGCTCGGCGACCCGCACATCGGCGGCCCCGGCGCGTTCGCCTTCAACGTCCCCTCGGTCCGGGCCAGCGGTGCGATCACCGTCGAGCGCGGCAACAAGAAGACGGAGAAGGCGACCTTCACCCGCACCGGCGGCATGTGCCCGAACTGCGAGGGCCGCGGCACGGTCTCCGACATCGACCTCACCCAGCTCTACGACGACTCCAAGTCGATCGCCGAGGGCGCGTTCACCATCCCCGGCTGGAAGTCGGACAACGTCTGGACCGTGGGGGTCTACGCCCAGTCGGGCTTCCTCGACCCCGACAAGCCGATCCGTGACTTCACCGAGAAGGAGATGCGGGACTTCCTGTACGGGGAGCCCACCAAGGTCAAGGTCAACGGCGTCAACCTCACCTACGAGGGCCTGATCCCCAAGATCCAGAAGTCGTTCCTGGCCAAGGACAAGGAGGCGATGCAGCCGCACATCCGGGCCTTCGTGGAGCGGGCGGTCACCTTCACCGCCTGTCCCGAGTGCGGCGGCACCCGGCTCGCCGATGCGGCCCGCTCGTCCAGGATCAAGGGGATCTCCATCGCCGACGCCTGCGCGATGGAGATCCGCGACCTGGCCGAATGGGTGCGGGGCCTGGACGAGCCGACCGTGGCGCCGCTGCTCACCAAGCTCCAGGGCACCCTCGACTCCTTCGTGGAGATCGGCCTCGGTTACCTCTCGCTGGAGCGGCCGGCGGGCACCCTGTCGGGCGGCGAGGCCCAGCGCGTGAAGATGATCCGCCACCTCGGCTCCTCGCTCACCGACGTCACCTACGTCTTCGACGAGCCCACCACCGGCCTGCACCCGCACGACATCCAGCGCATGAACGACCTCCTGCTGCGCCTGCGGGACAAGGGCAACACCGTGCTCGTCGTGGAGCACAAGCCGGAGACGATCGCGATCGCCGACCACGTCGTCGACCTCGGACCCGGCGCCGGTACGGCGGGCGGCACGGTCTGCTTCGAGGGCACCGTCGAGGGGCTGCGGGCCTCCGGCACCGTCACCGGCCGTCATCTCGACGACCGGGCGGCGCTGAAGGAGACGGTGCGCACGCCGAAGGGCGCGCTGGAGGTCCGCGGCGCCACGGCGAACAACCTGCGAAGCGTCGACGTCGACATCCCGCTCGGGGTGCTGACCGTCGTCACGGGCGTCGCCGGCTCCGGCAAGAGCTCGCTCCTGCACGGGTCGATCCCCGCCGGCGAGGGTGTGGTGTCGGTCGACCAGAGCCCCATCCGCGGCTCCCGGCGCAGCAACCCGGCGACGTACACCGGACTGCTCGACCCGATCCGCAAGGCCTTTGCCAAGGCCAACGGTGTGAAGCCGGCGCTGTTCAGCGCCAACTCCGAGGGCGCCTGCCCCACCTGCAACGGCGCCGGGGTCGTCTACACCGACCTGGCGATCATGCAGAGCGTCGCCAGCACCTGCGAGGACTGCGAGGGCAAGCGGTTCCAGGCGGCGGTGCTGGAGTACCACCTCGGCGGCCGGGACATCAGCGAGGTGCTCGCGATGTCGGTGGCGGAGGCCGAGGAGTTCTTCGGCGGCGGCGACGCCCGCACACCGGCCGCGCACAAGATCCTCGGCCGGCTCGCCGACGTCGGGCTCGGCTACCTCACCCTGGGGCAGCCGCTGACCACGCTGTCCGGCGGTGAGCGGCAGCGGCTGAAGCTGGCCGTGCACATGGCCGAGAAGGGCGGCGTCTACGTCCTCGACGAGCCGACCACCGGCCTTCACCTCGCCGACGTCGAACAGCTGCTCGGCCTGCTCGACCGGCTGGTGGACTCCGGCAAGTCGGTCATCGTCATCGAGCACCACCAGGCGGTCATGGCCCACGCCGACTGGATCATCGACCTCGGCCCCGGCGCCGGCCACGACGGCGGCAAGGTGGTCTTCGAGGGCACGCCCGCCGATCTGGTGGCCGCCCGCTCCACCCTGACCGGCGAGCACCTCGCCGCCTACGTCGGCTCCTGACCCTGTCCGTGGCGGAGGCCGGGCGGTGACTTGCCCGCCGCCCGGCCCCGGGTGCTGTGGGAAACTCGTGACGTGAAACGGCCCGATCTCGACGACCTGGTCCGGCTGCGCCGGGCGCGCGACCGGATGGACCGCGACTACGCCGAGCCGCTCGACGTCCCGGCGCTGGCGCGGGACGCCCTGATGTCGACGGGCCACTTCTCCCGCAGCTTCCGCGCCGCCTTCGGCGAGACGCCGTACAGCTACCTGATGACCCGCCGCATCGAGCGGGCCAAGGCGCTGCTGCGGCGCGGCGACCTGACGGTGACCGAGGTCTGCTTCGCGGTCGGCTGTACGTCGCTGGGTTCGTTCAGCTCGCGCTTCACCGAGCTGGTCGGCGAGAGCCCGAGCGCCTACCGGGCCCGCGACCACGACCGGGGCGCCGCCATCCCGGCGTGCATGGCCAAGATCTACACACGGCCGGTCAGGAACGGAGAAGCGCGCCCAACCGATCGGCCGTAGCGTGTCCGCCATGGACATCAAGCTCTCCACCTGCTTCATCGCCGTCGACGACCACGACAAGGCCATCGCCTTCTACCGCGACGTGCTGGGCCTCGAGGTGCGCGACGACGTCGGGTTCGAGGGGATGCGCTGGGTG
Organism: Streptomyces hamibioticus; assembly: GCF_047946815.1. Lineage (NCBI taxonomy): Bacteria > Bacillati > Actinomycetota > Actinomycetes > Kitasatosporales > Streptomycetaceae > Streptomyces > Streptomyces hamibioticus. The sequence continues at coordinate 649,204 of NZ_JBKKQY010000001.1, read as the reverse complement.
ACCGTCGGGTCGCCCGCGCAGCCGGACGTGAACATCGTCCTGGAACCGCCCGCCGCCGACCCGAGCACCTCGGCCGCCGACAAACAGGCCCTGGCGGAGCTGATGGCCAAGGGTCTGCTGCGCGGCGTCCTCTTCTCGACCGAGGACTGCGACGCCACCTTCGAGCGCATCAGCGCCTCCGGCGCCGAGGTGCTCCAGGAGCCCATGGACCAGCCGTACGGCGTCCGCGACTGCGCCTTCCGCGACCCCGCCGGCAACCTGCTGCGCTTCACCCAGCCCCTCGCGAAGTGACCGCCCGCCCTCTCGGTCCGGCGGCGCCCGTACGCCCGTGCGGGCGCCGCGGAGGTTAGAGATCGCGTGACGGGAAACGCGAATGCAGACACCCGACACGACCGAGTCGACGCAGCGCGAGAGGGAGGCAGAGATGGGCACGAACCCGATGGCCGACGACGCCTACCAGCCCACCGGAAGCAATGAGGAGCAGGAGGACGCCGCGCCGCTCGACCTGCAGGACGCCCTCGACGAGCGGGACTACGACGACACCCTGGACGAGGGCTACTCGCCGCCGGAGAAGCCGCTCGGCGTCACCAAGCACGGCACCACCGCGGCCGAGCAGCACGACGGCGAGACCCTCGATGAGCGGCTCTCCCAGGAGGTCCCCGACGTCACCGAGCCCTCCGGGGACGGTGTGGGCGACGCCCCCGGCGGGGACGGCGAGCCCGTCGACCCGGAGGCGGGCACGGACCGCTCCGGGCGCCTGGTGGCGCCGGACGAGGGGGCGCGCACCGACACCACCAAGGAGACCGTCGCCCGGGACGTGGGCATCGACGGGGGCGCGGCCGGCGCCGAGGAGGCCGCCATGCACACCGTCGAGGACGACACGGCGCTGCCGGACCGCGAGGACCGCTGAGCGGGCGCCCGGCCGGGGAGTCCGGCCGGGCGCCCGCCCAGCGTCAGGGCAGCAGCTTGTCCAGGGCGGCCGGGCCTTCGTCGGCCAGCTTGCGCCGGGCCCATTCCAGATTGCGTTCCGTGAGGTCCTTGCCGGACGCCAGGACGAGATCCTCCGGCGACACGTCGACGCCGGTGCGGGTGTGGAGCAGGTCGTCCGGGGTGGCGCGGTCGTCGGCCACGCGAACCTCGGACGGCCGGGAAGCCTCGGGCTGTGACATCTCCATGATCTGAAGCTCCTCCGGTCCGTTGTCGGTTTCGGTCCCGGTTCTGCCATCGGTTCCGAATCTCCCGCTATCACCGTAACGTCCCTTCTCGCCGGGCGCTCCGCCTGGGCCGCGCCGCCCGGAGCCCGGCGCCCCCGGAGCGGGCCCCCACCGGCCGGAATCCCGGTGCGACGGCACGGCGGACGCCTCTCGGGCCCGTTCGGACACCACCACGCCGCCACGCGGGCCCTCACGCCGCCACGCCCGTTCACCGCCCGCACACCGAAGCGGGACGACGAGCGCCGCCGTCCGGGCCCGGCCGGCCACGACGGACCCGCAGCCGGTCCACGGCGGCCGCGGCACCACGCGGCGCGGCTAGCCGACCGCGCCGGCCAGCCGCGCCTCGGCCTCCGCGAGGATCTCCGTCACCCGCAGACCGAACGCGGCGCCGCACGCGTGCGGGCGTCCGGTACGCGCGGCGGCGAGCAGCGCGTCCGCGGCCCGCAGCAGCGCGGGCACCGGTCCCTCCGCGCTCTGCGGAAGGAGCGTCACCCCGGTACCGCCCAGCAGTTCCACCGTGGCGCCGGCCGCGGCCGGCGGTGCCGTCAGGCTGAGCGTCAGCACGCTCGACGCGCCGCCGGTGTGCTCCAGGACGATGTGCACGGTGTCCCCCGGGCCGTGCCCGGCGGCCGTCACCCGCACCACATCGCCCAGCACCGGCAGCAGCACCGACAGCGCGTGCGGCCCGACGTCCCACAGGGCGCCCTTCTCCCGCCGCCACGGCGACCGGGCGAACGGGCTGTCACCGGTGAACACCGCTCCGAGCCACTGGGCCCGCGCCGTGAACCACTCGCCGCGGGCCGCCTGTTCGGCGATCCACCCCTCGGTCTCCGGCCGGAACCGGGCGGTGAAGAAGACGACCGAGGCGACGCCGGTCTCCCGCACGGCCTCGGCCACGGCCCGCCCCTGCGCGACCGTCGCCGCCAGCGGCTTGTCCAGCAGCAGATGACGGCCCGCCCGTGCCGCGCGCACCGCGACATCGGCCTGCACGGCCGGGGGCAGCGCCACGGCGACGGCCTCCACGTCGTCGAGCAGGGTGTCCACGTCGTCGTACGCGCGCGTGCCGTGACGCGCCGCCAGTTCCTTGGCGGCCTCGGGGCGGCGCCCCCACACCCCCACGAAGTCCAGGTCGTCGTGCCGGCTCAGGGCGGGAGCGTGAGCCATGTCCGCCCAGGGACCGGTGCCGAGCAGTCCGATGCGCATGCCGCCGCCTCTCCACGGTGGTGAACCCCGGGCCGGCCCGCGGCCGCCCGGCCGGGGCCGAGCGTGACACACCGACCGGGCTCCCGCGCAACCCCTGGGGAACGGGGCCGCCCGGGCCGCCGCGCCCTTCGCGACCGGAGGGTTTCGAGAGACCGGTGATATTGCCGATCCCCGGAACCGGCGCACCCCTCGACAGTGGCACGGCCAGCTCAGCGGCGATGCCCGTCCGGCGGAGTTGAGGGACGCGGCCCCACGCGTCCCGAGCCGTGTGCGGCCACCGGCCGGGCCCCTCGCCACGACAGAGAGGACGACTCGTCGTGCAGTCGAACCCCCACGTCACTGCCACTCACCGGGCTCCCCGGCCGCCGTCCGGCGGGATCCGGCGGCGGTTCGCCGGCGCGGCGGCGGCCATCGCCGCCGTCGTCGGATTCAGCACCCTCACCGGTCCGGCCGCCCAGGCGGCCGACAACCCCTACGAGCGCGGCCCGGCGCCCACCGAGTCCAGCATCGAGGCACTGCGCGGCCCGTACGCCGTCTCGGACACGAGCGTCTCCTCGCTCGTGGTCACCGGCTTCGGCGGCGGCACCATCTACTACCCGACCACCACCAGCGACGGTACCTTCGGCGCGGTCGCGGTCGCCCCCGGCTACACCGCCAGCCAGTCCTCCATGGCCTGGCTCGGACCGCGTCTGGCCTCGCAGGGCTTCGTGGTGTTCACCATCGACACCAACTCCAGGTACGACCAGCCGGACTCGCGCGGACGGCAGCTGCTCGCGGCCCTGGACTACCTCACCGAGCGCAGCTCGGTCAGAAGCCGCATCGACAGCAGCCGCCTCGGCGTCATGGGCCACTCCATGGGCGGCGGTGGCTCGCTGGAGGCCGCCAAGTCACGCCCGTCCCTCCAGGCGGCCATCCCGCTGACCCCGTGGAACCTCGACAAGACCTGGCCCGAGGTCCGCACCCCCACCATGATCATCGGAGCGGACGGCGACACCGTCGCCCCCGTCTCCTCCCACTCCGAGCCGTTCTACAACACCCTGCCGTCCAGCACGGACCGCGCCTACCTGGAGCTGAACAACGCCAGCCACTTCGCGCCCAACACGTCGAACACGACGATCGCGAAGTACAGCATCTCCTGGCTCAAGCGGTTCATCGACAACGACACCCGCTACGAGCAGTTCCTGTGCCCGCTGCCGCGTCCGAGCCTGACCATCGAGGAGTACCGGGGCAACTGCCCGCTCCGTTCCTGATCCCCCGACGGCACCATCCGGCGGCGGTCGCCCACCCGGCGGCCGCCGCCGGCGTTGTGCCGGAGCACCTCCGGGCGTCGCACACGCTGTGCGGCGGCACAGTCCGCAACCCGCCCGCGCCGCCGGCCGAAGCGCAGGTGACAGGGCGGAAAACAGCCGCCGACCGGTGAGGACCGGAGGCTTCCGCCTCGGGTTACGCGCGCGTAACCTCCCGGGAATGACCGGAGAGACGACCGTACGTCCGGCGGTGCGGCTGCACGGCCGGTGCGCCGAACGGCGCGCGGTGGCCGCGCTGTCGGACCGGCTGCGGACGCACAGCGCCGGACTCGTCGTGACCGGCGAGCCCGGTCTCGGCCGCACCACCCTGCTCCGCTGGGCCGCGCGCACCTTCACGGCCGGGCCCGTCCTGTGGCTGGAGAACGGGACGGCCCCCCACGCGCTGCGCGCCCTCGCGCCGGACACGCCGGTGCTGCTGTGCGCCGACGACGTCCACCTGTGGTCCGCTCCCGCCCGCGCCGCGCTGCGCGGCGCGGCCGGCACGGGCCGGACCGGGCTGCTGCTCTCCGTCGCCGGACACCGCGCCGCCGACCCGGAGTTCGCCCGGCTGCCCGTGGTACGCCTGGACCCGCTGTCGCCGCCGCAGGCCGCCGCCCTGCTCGACGACGCGACCGACGGCGCCGCGGACCCGGCCGTCGCCGCCGAGCTGCTGGCCGAGGCCGAGGGGAACCCGGCCCTGCTGCTCGCCCTGGTCGGCCGGCTGTCGTCCGCCGAACTGCGCGGCCACGGCCCGCTGCCGAGACCTCTCGCCGACGCCGCGACGCTGGCGGCCGTGGCGGGGCCCGCCCTCGACGGCCTCGACCCCGACGACCGGGACCTGTTGCTGACGGCGGCGGCCGCGGTACGGGCATCGGACCTGCCCGACGCCGACGCCGGCCTCGTCCATCGAGCCGTACGGCACCTGCGGCCCACCGCGCCGGAACCCGAACCGGCCGACGGCCGGCTCCGCCTGCTCGGCTCCCTGCTCCGCCGCGCCGCCTACGCGACCGCCGACCCCCACCGCCGCCGCGCCGCCCATGCCGCACTGGCCCGGGCGACACGGACCACCGGCCACCGCCTCACCGGACTCCTGCACCACACGTGGTCACTGGCCGACGCGCCGGGGGGTGTGACCGACGCGTCCGGGGAGGCGGCCGGTGTGTTCGGGGGTGTCGCCGAGGTGTCCGGGAGGGAAGCGCCCGACGTGTCCGTCGGCTCGGCGGCCGACGCGTCCGGAGGCGGGCCGGCCGCCCTGCCGGGGGGCGGAGTGGGCGACGGGTCCGGGGCGCGGGTTTCCGGCGTGTCCGGGGCTCGGGAGCCCGGCGTGTCCGGGGGCTCGGTGACCGACGCGTCCGGTGGTGGGGTGGGCGACCTGGTGGGGGAGGGGTCGGCCGACGTGCCCGGAGGTGGGGCAGCGGGCCTGGCCGGGGGCGGAGTGGCCGGCGCGCGCCGGGCCCTCGTGGGCGGTTCGGCCGGGGCCGCGCTGGCCGATCGGCTGGCGGCGGAGGCGGCCGACGAGTCGCTCGCCGCCTCCCACCTGCTGCGGTCGAGGGCGTACGCCCGGGCCGCGGAGCTGACGGCGGACGCCCCGGCCCGCGCCGAGCGGTACACGGCCGCGGCCGAGCAGGCGCTGCTCGCCGGGCGGCCGGACCGGGCCCGTCCGCTGATCGCAGCCGCCCGCGACCGGGCCGCACCGGCGGGGACACGGGGACGTGCCGAGCTGGTGAGCGGCCTGACCGAGCTGCGGGACGGCCCCGTCGGAGACGCGCACCAGTCCTTGCTGCTGGCGGCGTCCCTGCTCGCCGCCTCCGCCCCCGAGCAGGCGGCCGTCGCCGCTCTCGCCGCCGTCGACGCGGCCTGGGCGGCCGGGGACCTCACGGCGTGTCTGGCGACGCTCGGGAACGAACAGCGGCACGGCGAGGCCGCCGCCGTCCCGGCCGGGGACGCGATGCGTGACCACCGCCTCGGCATGCGGGCCCTGCTCGAAGGCCACCGGGACCGGGCCGCCGTACCGCTGGGGCACGTGGTGGACCGCGGCCGGACCGGCCACCGTCCCGAGGAACTGCTGCGGGCGGCGGCGGCCGCGCTGCTGCTCGGTGAGGCGGACGCCGCCCGCCGCGCCGGCGCCCGGGCCCTTGCGGCGGCCCGGCACCTCGGGTCGGCGGCGCTGGTGCCACAGGCCCTGGAGTACCTCGCCTACGCCGAACTCCGCGCGGGCCGGCACGCACAGGCCCGCGCGCACGCCGAGGAGGGACTGCGCACCGCGCTGCGTGCCGGACAGCGCAACACCGCCGCCCACCACCACGCCGTACTGGCCCTGGCGGCGTCCATCGAGGAGGAGCCGGCCGTCGTGGACCGGCATGTGACGGCCGCCCTGGCCACGGCCCGGCGGCACGGTCTGGCGCAGGCCGCCACCCTGGCGGAGTGGGCGGCCGGCCGGGCCGACCTCGGCCGAGGCCGCCCCCTCGACGCCGCCGACCGGCTCGGCCTCCTCGTGCTGCCCGGCCCCCGCCGCGGCCACTTCGCCGTGTGGCGGCTCGCCGTGCCCTGCTTCGTGGAGGCCGCGGCGCTCGCCGGACGGCACGACGACGCCCGGACGCTGCTGGAGGACTTCGCCGGGTGGGCGGCGTTCGGCGCCGACGCGCAGGCCGCCGCCCAGCTGGCCCGCTGCCGTGCGCTGCTGGCACCGCCGGACCGGGCGGACGACCTCTACCGGCGCGCGCTGGCCCGGCACGACGAGGCCGGCGGCGACTTCGAACGCGCCCGCACCGCGCTGCTGTACGGCAAATGGCTGCGCCGCCGACGCCGGCCCCGCGAGGCCCGTGACCGCCTCGGCGCCGCCCTGGCCGGCTTCGAGCGCTGCGGCGCGGGCGTCTGGGCCCAGCAGACACGTGGCGAGCTGCGCCCCCTCGGGGCCGCCCCGCGCGGCCGGGACGCCGGCGCCCTGACCCGGCTGACCCCGCAGCAGCTGCGCATCGCCCGGCAGGTCGCCGAGGGCGCCACCAACCGGGAGGTCGCCCTCACCCTCGCGGTCAGCACCCGCACGGTCGACTACCACCTGCGCAAGGTCTTCGCGGCCCTCGGCGTCCGCTCCCGCGTGGAGCTGGCCCGCCTGGTCGACGAGGCGGAGAAGACCGCGGCGGAGCCCTAGCTGTTCTGTCCGGGGAGGTTGTGGACGGGTGAGCCAGGTCTCGGCTGAGGGATCTTGAACAGGTGAGGGCCTTCCGGTTCGGTGTGGATTGCGACGTCTACACCAACAGAAAGGCCCTCGTGCCCCACCGTAATGCACCCCTGACCGAGACTGGACGGCTGCGTCTGGCCCGCTGCGTGGTCGAGGACGGCTGGACTCTTCGCCGGGCCGCTGAACGCTTCCAGGTCTCGCCCACCACCGCTCAGCGGTGGGCCGACCGCTACCGGGCGTCCGGCGAGGCCGGGATGAGTGATGTGTCCTCCCGCCCGCACACGAGCCCGCGCCGCACCCCGACCCGCACCGAGCGGCGCATCATCAAGGTCCGCGTGCTGCGCCGGTGGGGCCCGGCTCGCATCGCGCACCTGCTGCACCTGGTGCCCTCGACCGTGCATCGGGTCCTGACCCGCTACGGCCTGGCCCGCCTCGCCCATCTGGACCGGGCAACGGGCCGTGTCATACGCCGCTACGAACGCGACAAGCCCGGCGAGCTGGTCCACGTCGACATCAAGAAGCTGGGCAACATCCCCGACGGCGGCGGCCACAACGTCCTCGGCCGCCAGGCCGGTCGTGCCAAACGGTCCAGCGTCGGCTACAGCTACCTGCACACCGCCGTCGACGACCACTCCCGCCTGGCCTACAGCGAGATACACACCGACGAGAAGAAGGAGACCGCCACCGGCTTCTGGCAGCGGGCCCAGACCTTCTTCGCACAGGCGGGAATCAGCGTCGAGCGGGTCCTGACCGACAACGGCTCCTGCTACCGCTCCCGTGCCTGGCGCGACGCGCTGGCAGCGGCCGGGATCACCCACAAGCGAACCCGGCCTTACCGGCCCCAGACCAACGGCAAGGTCGAACGCTTCAACCGCACCCTGCTCGACGAGTGGGCCTACGCCCGCCCCTACCAGTCAGAGCAGGAAAGACGTGACGCCTTCCCCAGCTGGCTGCACACCTACAATCACCACCGCGGACACACCGCGCTCAAGGGCCAGCCACCCGCCAGCCGCGTCCCCAACCTCACAGGGCAATACACCTAGCCGGCGCCCGGTGGCCGGTTCCGCCCGCTCGGTGGCGCCGGTCCGGCGCGCTCCCCGCGGGCCGGGGAGGCCCGTCGAAGGTGCTCAGGCGTCTGCCGCCGGTGGGCGACGGCCGCCCGCAGCCGGCCCGGTCCGCCGGGCGGATCGACCAGAATTTGCCGCCAAGGCCTAGGGACCGACCGGACGGTATGCCATCCTTCGGGCAGGACGAGTCAGGGGTGGCACGGCGCGGGGCGGCATGCCCCGGGCCGTCCCGCCGCCGGAAGCCCGAGCCTGGGGGAGGGCCGCGATGCACCACGCCGCCGCGACGCACCACGCCATACGGTCCCGAGCCGCCATCCGCACCGGACCCACGCCGGTTCCGCGCCCGCGGACACCGCGCGTCCGGTCGCTGATCGACGCCGACGCGCTGCGCGTCCTGCACCGGGCCGCCGGTGTGCTCCTCGACGACCTGCCCGATCTGACCGACGGGCTGGTGGCCATCCTGCAGGAGCAGGAGCCCGCCTACCGCACGGCAGTCGCGGGCGACCCCACCGGCATCTGGCAGGAGGTGCACCGCTCGCTGCGGCACAGCGTCACCTCACTGATCGACCCGCGCGGCACCCGGGACGCCGCCCGCCGCTGCTCCTGGCGGATCGGGGCCACCCGCGCCGAACAGGGACTGCCGCTGGACGCCCTGCTGCACGCCTTCCGGCTGGGCGGCTCCCTGGTGTGGCAGCGCCTCGTCGAGGAGACCTCCCGCACCGCCCCCGAGGACGTCCGCCTGCTGGTGCACGTGGCGGCCGACGTGTGGAACTTCGTCGACGAGCACTGCACCCTCGTCGCCGACGCCTACCGGCAGGTCGAGTGGCAGCTGAACCGGCGCCGCGAGAACCGGGCCCGGCTGCTGGCCGCCGCCCTGCTCGACGGCACCAGCCGCATCGCCGACCTGCCCGAGGCCGCGCAGGCCCTCGACCTGCCCGAACATGGCCGGTACGTGGTCGTCGCCGTGGCCGGCGGACACCCCGCGCGGTGCACCACCGCCCGCGCCGCGGCCGTACCCGACGCCTTGCGCGTCTACTGGCACACCGGCGTCGACGTGGACCACGGCATCGTCCTCGTGGGACAGGGCGGGCTGCCCGAGCCGGACCCGCGGCCGGACGGCCCGGCCTCCGGCGTCCGTATCGGCATCGGCAGCCCCGTCGACGGGCTGGCCTCCGTGGGTGAGGCCCGCCGGCTCGCCGACACCGCGCTGAACATCTGCCCCGCCGGCGGCGGCACCGTCCGCCTGGCCGACCACCTGCCCGCCGCGCTGGTCGTCTCCAGCCCCGAACTCGGCCGCGCGCTCGCCGAGAAGGTCCTCGGACCCCTGCTGCGCCTGGAACCCGCCGACCGCGAGGTGCTGCTCGACACCCTCACCACCTGGCTCGCCTGCGACGGCTCCGCCCAGCGGGCCGGGGAGCGCCTCTACTGCCACCGCAACACCGTCCTGAACCGGCTGCGCCGCTGCGAGCAGCTCACCGGGCGCTCCCTGGCCCGCCCGTCCGACGTCGTCGAGGTCAGCCTCGCCCTGACCGCCCGCACGCTGCTGCGCGACTGACGGTACCGGCGCCGGCACGGGCTCCGGCTCCGGGCAGGGGCGGGCTGGGCACCCGCACAGACTGACCCGCCCGGGACTGGGACGCCGCAGCGTCCCCGGTCCGGGCGCTGTACCGGCACCGGCGGCCGTGCTGTCGTGAGCGGCGTTCCTTCGTCGAACGCCCGAACGACCCCCGAAGCCGTGCCGGTCCGGCACGGTGCCAAGGAGCCGCAATGCCCGAAGCACCACCGGGCGGGGCGCCCGCGCTGCACGTCGAGGAACTCGACGTGACGTACGGCCGCGCCCTGTCCGCCCTCCGCTCCGTGTCGCTGACCGTCCCGCCCGGCGGCGTCGTCGCCCTGCTCGGTGCCAACGGCGCCGGCAAGACGACGCTGCTGCGGGCCGTGTCCGGCACGCTGCGACTGCACCACGGCGCCATCACGGCCGGCCGTGTCCGCTACGGCGACACGGTCCTCGACGGCCGCGACCCGGTGGCCGCCGTACGCGCCGGCGTCGTCCAGGTGCCCGAGGGCCGGCGGGTCTTCGCCGGGCTCAGCGTCGACGAGAACCTCAAGGCCGGCGGGCTCGGCCTGTCCCGCCGCGCCCCCGCCCAGGTCCGTGCGGCCCGGGACCGCGTCTTCGCCCTCTTTCCCCGGCTCGCCGAACGCACCGGCCAGGCCGCGGGCCTGCTCTCCGGCGGGGAACAGCAGATGCTGGCCATCGGCCGGGCCCTGATGGCCCACCCGCGCCTGCTCCTGCTGGACGAGCCCTCCCTCGGACTCGCCCCCCTGATGGTGCAGCGGATCGCCGAGGTGGTCCGCGAGATCAACGCCCAGGGCACCGCCGTCCTGCTGGTGGAGCAGAACGCCGGCATGGCGCTGTCGCTCGCCGACCGGGCGTACGTCCTGGACGTCGGCGAGATCCGGCTGTCCGGTCCCGCCGGCGAACTCGCCCGCACCGACGCCGTGCGCCGCCTCTACCTCGGCGAGGCCGCCGACGAGTCCGCCGACGGTCAGGGGGCCGCGTGACCACCCGTACCGCCGCCCCGCACCCACTCGAGGTCCGTGACGTCACCGTGCGCTTCGCCGGGCTCACCGCCCTCGACGACGTCTCCTTCACCGTCACCCCCGGCACGGTGCACGCCGTCATCGGCCCCAACGGAGCCGGCAAGTCCACCTGCTTCAACGTCCTGTCCGGCCTGTACCGGCCCACCCGGGGCGCCGTCCGGTTCGGCCAGGCCGACCTGACCCGGCTCGCCCCGCACCGGATCGCCGCCCTCGGCGTCGCCCGCACCTTCCAGAACATCGTCACCACCCAGGGCACGGTCGCCGACAACCTGATGCTCGGCCGTCACGCCCTGTCCCGCGCGGGCTTCGCCGCCAGCGCCCTGCGCCTGCCGCGCGCCGTGCGCGAACAGCGCCGACACCTCGCCGAGGCCCGCGAGATCGCCGAACTCACCGGCCTCGGCAGCCACTTCGACACCCCCGTCGCCCTGCTGTCCTACGGCGACCGCAAGCGGGTCGAACTCGCCCGCGCCCTCTGCCTGGAGCCCACCGTGCTGCTGCTCGACGAACCCGTGGCCGGCATGAACGCCGCCGAACGCGCCCGCACCGCCGAGGTGGTCCGGCACGTCCGTGCCGAACTCGGCCTCACCGTGCTGCTGGTGGAGCACGACATGGGCCTGGTCATGCGGCTCGCCGACGAGGTCACCGTCCTCGACTTCGGCAAGGTCATCGCCCACGGCACCCCCGACGAGGTCCGCCGCGACCCCGAGGTGCTGCGCGCCTACCTCGGCACCGACGGCACGGGGGAGGAGGCGGCATGACCGGTGTGCTCGACAGCCTCGTCAACGGCCTGGCCCTCGGCTCGGTCTACGCCCTGATCGCCCTCGGCTTCGTCACCATCTTCAAGGCCTCCGGCGTCCTCAGCTTCACCCACGGCTCCCTGCTGCTGCTCGGCGGCTACCTGGTCGCCGTCCTCCACGACGACCTCGGCTTCGCCGGCGCCCTGGCGCTCGCGATCGTCGTCACCGCCCTGGTGGCCGGAGCCCTGGACCGGCTGGTCCTCCAGCGGATCGGGACCGACGCCCACGCCGCCCATGTGCAGACCATCGTCACCATCGGCATCGACATCGTCCTCGTCACCGACCTGGCCCGGCGCATCGGCGGCGACCTGCTCTCGACCGGCGACCCCTGGGGCGACGCGGTCACCGACATGGGACCGGTGACCGTCGCCGACAGCCGCATCGCCGCCATCCTCGTCTCCGGCGCGGCCATCGCCGGCGCCTTCGCCCTCTTCCGGTTCACCCCCTGGGGCCTGTCGCTCAGGGCGGCGGCCGAGGACGGCGAGGCCGCCGCCCTCATGGGCGTACGGCTGACCCGGGTGCGCACCCTCGCCTGGTGCCTGGCCGGCGGCCTCGCCGCACTGGCCGCGATCTTCCTGGTCGCCTTCCCCGCCCCCGGCCTGGAACGCACCACCGGACAGATCGCCCTCAAGGCCTTCCCGGCCGCCATCCTCGGCGGCATGGCCTCCCCGGTCGGCGCCCTGGTCGGCAGCATGCTGATCGGCCTCACCGAGGCCTTCGTCGCCGGCTACCAGTCCGACCTGCACGTCCTCGGCGAGGGCTTCGGCGACGTCGCCCCCTACGCCGTGATGGTCCTCGTCCTCCTGGTGCGCCCCGCCGGGCTGTTCGCGGCGAAGGGAGCGGCCCGTGTCTGACCTGCGCAAGCGAGCCGCCCTCCTGCTGCCCGTCCTCCTGCTGTGCGCGCTGCCCTTCTACCTCGACGCCTTCTGGCTGCGCATCGGCCTGTTCGCCATGGCCGCCGCCATCGGCGCCGTCGGACTCGCCCTGCTCAGCGGCACCGCCGGTCAGCTCTCCCTCGGCCACGCCTTCTTCCTCGCCGTCGGCGCCTACGGCTACGTGTGGCTGGCCGGCGAACCCGGGCCGGGCCTGCCGCCCGCCGTCGCCGTCCTCCTGGCCGTCCTGCTCGCCGGCGCCGCCGGCGGCCTGTTCAGCCCCGTCGCCGGCCGGGTCAAGGGCATCTACCTGGGCGTCGCCACCCTCGCCCTCGTCTTCCTCGGCCACCACATCCTGCTCACCGCGGACTCCGTCACCGGCGGCTTCAACGGACGCTCCGTCCCGCCGCTGGAGATCGGCGGCTTCACCTTCGCCCAGAGCGACCCCGAACTCACCGTCCTGGGCGTCCCGTTCGGCGCCGAGGAACGCCTGTGGTACCTGGGCCTGGCCCTGTTCGCCCTCACCTGGTTCACCGCGCGCGGCCTGCTGCGCGGTCGCCCCGGCCGCGCCCTCGCGGCGCTGCGCGACAGCGAGACGGCCGCGTCCGTGATGGGCGTGCACGTGGCCCGCTACCGCTCCGCCGCGTTCGTCGTCTCCTCGATGTACGCCGGACTCGCCGGGGTCCTCCTCGCCCTGTCCTTCCGCCGCGTGGTGCCCGACTACTTCTCCCTCGCCCTCTCCGTCGACTACCTCGCCATGATCGTGATCGGCGGCCTCGGCTCCGTGGCCGGTGCCACCGCCGGCGCCGTCTTCGTCACCGCGCTGCCCCTGCTCATGACCCGCTACGCCGACCAGCTGCCGCTGGTCGCCGCCCCGGGCTCCGGCGACGGCTCGATCGGCCCCACCGAGGCCGCCCGTTACCTCTACGGCGCCGCGATCGTCGTGATCCTGCTGTACGCCCCCGACGGCCTGCACGGTCTCGCCCGCCGTCTCCGCGCCCGCCTCAGGCGCCGACGCACCCCTACCGGCCCCTCCGACACCGCGACTTCGGTCCGGCCACCCGCCACCGCCGTACGAACCAAGGAGCACACCCCGTGAACCTCACGCACCACCCCAGGCCCCGCACCACCCGCACCGCCCTGGCCGCGGCACTGGCCGCCGTACTGCTCGCGGGCACCGGATGCAGCTCCAAGGGGGACGACGGCAGTGGCGGCGACGGCGCCGACGGCCTCAAGACCGGCCCCGGTGTCAGCGCCGAGACGATCAAGCTCGGCGCGCTGACCGACCTGACCGGCCCCTACGCCACCCTCGGCAAGAGCATCGTGCAGGCCCAGCAGATGTGGGCCGACGAGGTCAACGCCAAGGGCGGCATCTGCGAGCGCAAGGTCGAGATCGTGGTCAAGGACCACGGCTACGACGTGCAGAAGGCGGTCACCGCCTACGCCGACATCTCCCCGGACGTCGTCGCGATGCCCCAGGTCATCGGCTCGCCGGTGGTCGCGGCCCTGCTCGACGACATCGAGCGGGACCAGGTCCTGACCTTCCCGCAGGCCTGGGCCGCCTCCCTGCTGGGCAAGGACCCCGTCCAGGTCCTCGGCACCACGTACGACATCGACATGATCGCCGCGGTCGACTTCCTCACCCGGACCAAGAAGCTCGCCAAGGGCGACAAGATCGGCCACGTCTACTTCGAGGGCGACTACGGCACCAACGCCCTCGAGGGCTCCCAGTGGGCCGCGAAGCGGGCCGGGATGACGGTGGTCGGCCAGAAGATCAAGGCCACGGACACCGACCTGTCCGCCCAGGTGTCCGCCCTCCGCCAGGCCGGCGTGAAGGCGATCCTGATCAGCGCCGGCCCCGCGCAGACCGCCTCCCTCGTCGGCGTCGCCGCCTCCCGCGGCCTGAAGGTGCCGGTCGTCAGCAGTGCCCCGGGCTACGCCCCGCAGCTGATGGAGACGCCCGCGGCGGGAGCCCTCCAGGCCATGCTGCACGTGGTCAGCGCCGCCCCGGCGGTCAGCGCGGACATCCCGGGCGTCGAGCGGATGGTCGCGGCGTACCAGAAGAAGTACCCCGACTCCCCGGTCGACTCCGGCGTGCTCTCCGGATACAACGCCGCCCAGGTGATGGGCGACGACCTGAAGAAGGCCTGCGCGCTGGGCAGCCTGACCCGGGAGGACCTGGTCAAGGCGCACCGCTCGCAGGACGACGCCGACACCGGCCTCGGCACCCCGCAGGACTTCACCGACGTCTCCCGCCCCGCCAGCACGTCGTCCTACGTGCTCAAGCCCGACAAGAAGGCCGTCGGCGGCCTGGTGGTCGCGGAGGACGCCCAGGAAGTGCCCGGCGCCGAGGAGTACCTGAGGTCGCGCGACTGACCGGGGACCGACGCGGCAGCCGGACCGGCGGCTCGACGGCGACCCGGCCGTCGGACCGCCGGTCCGTCCCCGTCCGCGGGACGTCTTGCGGTTCCGGTGAACGAGACGTTCCTCACGCTGTACTCTCTGTGCAGTCAGTGCAGTTGGCGCCGTACGGAGCTGGGGGAAAGATGCAAGCCGACAAGCAGCTGTCCACGGAGATCAATGCCAATGTGCCGACAGCCGCTCGTATGTACGACTACTACCTGGGCGGCAAGGACAACTACGCGGCCGACCGGGCGGCGGTCGCGGAACTCGACAAGGTCGTGCCCAGCACCCGCGCGCTGGCCCTGAACAACCGGCGCTTCCTGAACCGGGTGGTCAGGACCCTCAGCGAGGACTACGGCATCCGCCAGTTCCTCGACCACGGCTCCGGCCTGCCCACGCAGGACAACGTGCACCAGGTCGCCCAGCGCATCGAGCCGGAGTCCCGCGTCGTCTACGTCGACAACGACCCGATGGTGCTGGTCCACGGCCGTGCGCTGCTCGACCAGAACGACCGGACGGCGGTCATCCACGCGGACATGCGCTCGACGGAGGAGATCTTCTCCCACCCGGACACCCAGCGCCTGATCGACTTCTCGGAGCCGGTGGCCGTGCTGTTCAACTCGGTCTTCCACTGCATCCCGGACAGCGACACCGACGGACCGATGGCCGTCGTCCGCCGGGTGACCGAGCGGCTCGTACCCGGCAGCTACGCGGTGATGTGCCAGCTCGTCAGTGGTGATCCCGAGGTCCGCGAGTTCGTCACCAACTTCATGGACCAGGCGACACAGGGTCACTGGGGCCGGGTCCGCGAGGAGAAGGACGTCGCGGAGTGGTTCGAGGGCATGGAGATCCTCGAGCCCGGTCTGGTGGAGGTCTCCACCTGGCGCCCGGACAGCGAGGTGGCGCCCCGGCAGGTCACCCAGGAGTGGATCGAGTTCGGCGGCGTCGGACGCATCGTCTGACCGGACTCGCCCGCAACGGCTCGGGCCGTCCGCAACGGCTCGGGCCGCGGGCACCGTCACCGCGGAGCGCGCGGCCCGGTAGCCGCTTCTCGTGTCTTCTCGGACCGCCGTCTCTCAGACCGCCGGGTAGCGGTCGTCCATCGTCTTGCGCAGCAGTTCCAGCGACTCGCGCGGCGTCAGCGCCTCGTCGGCCAGCCGGTCCAGCGCGACGCGGTACTCCTCGGTCTCGTCGCGGTCCTCGAGGAAGTTCGCGCTCTTGATGTGCTCCAGATAGACCACATCGGGCAGGTCGGCTCCCCAGAAGCGCAGGTAGGTCACCGGGATCGCGGGTGCCGACGCGTTCGTCACGTCCAACGGCACGATCTGCAGGGACACATGGGACCGTTCGGCCATCGCCACCAGATGGGCCAGCTGCTCGCGCATCACCTCGCGACTGCCCAGGACGCGCAGCAGCACCGACTCGTCGATGACCGCCCACAGCTGCGGCGCGTCCACGCGCTCCAGCAGCCGCGCCCGGCGCATCCGCAGCTCGACCCGGCGCTCCACCTCACCGGCGGGCGCGTTCGGCAGGCCGCGCCGGACCACGGCACGGGTGTACTCCGGGGTCTGCAGCAGCCCGGGAACGTACTGGATCTCGAACGTCCGGATGGTCGCGGCGGCCTCCTGGAGCCCGACCAGCCGGTCGAACCACTCCGGCATCAGCCGCTTGTCGTACCGCTGCCACCAGCCCGGCTCACCGGCCCGCTTCAGCAGCTTGAGCAGCACCGAGACCTCGTAGTCGTCCGTGCCGTACAGCCGCAGCAGCGCACGGACGTCGGTCTCCGCCGGAGGCCTGCGGCCCTTGCCCGCCTCGATACGGGACAGCTTCGCCGCGCTGAAACCCAGCTCGCGGGCCGCCTGGTCCTGCGACAGGCCGGCGTCCTCACGGAAACCCGCCAGCTGCACGCCGACGAGCATCTTCAGCAGGGTCGGAGCCGGCTCGGGCCGGTCCAGATAGGGTTCGAGACGGGAGAGGCGGTGCGACGCGGCGGACATCCTGACTCCCAGCAGACCGGCAGACTTGAGACATACACTATCTCACCCGATCCGCCGCGCCGCATCCTTGCGGCCGCATCGGGCAGTTCACCGCCCGGTCCGCACCTCCCCGGCCGGGCGGTCACAGCAGGTGGTCGAACTCCCCGTCCTTGGCCCCGGCCAGGAAGGCCGCCACCTCGGCCGAGGTGTACACCAGCGCCGGTCCGTCCGGATCGCGGGAGTTGCGCATCGCGATGCCCCCGTCCACCGGGGCGACCTCGACGCAGTTGCCCTCGGCGTTGCTGTGCCGGCTCTTCGTCCAGCGGGCGTCCAGCGAACTGGCCCGTACTCCGTTCCGCACTGGTGGCACCACAGTCTCCTTGCCTGTTTCGGGGAAGCGTTACCCGCCCTGCCGGCCCGCACGCGCTTCCAGCCGATTTTCTGCGCAATTTCTCGTGCAATTGCACGCGAGCGCCGTCAGCGTGGATAATAGCCGCGGCGTCAACCCCCCGGGAGACGCCCCGACCTGACGTCGCATCGAGGAGATGCCGTGTCATCACCCGCGCACCGAACGCTCCGCCCGCGGAGCGAACCAGCCTCGACGGCAGGCGGGGTGAGCCGGTACGACCTGCTTCCGCGCACGGCGCGACCGGCCACCGTTCCGGCCGACCGCCCGCGGTCCGCAGCACAGGAGCGTCGCCGGCCCTCCGGCGACGGGCCCGTACCGGCCGTGCTCCGCGTCACGTGCAGCGCGGAGGGCTTCGCCCGGGCGCGGGCGTTCACCCGCGACACCCTGCGCGGCTGGGCGCTCGACCACCGCTGCGACGACGCCGTCCTCGTCATCACCGAGCTGGCCTCGAACGCCGTGGCGCACGCGGTGCCGACGGCGGCCGGAACGAACGAGATCGGGCTCGGGCTCACCCTGGACCCCGGTTTCCTGACGCTGACCGTCTCCGACCCCGGGGACGACGCGCCCGTGTACGCACCGTCCGGCGGCGCCTCCCTGCGGGAGCACGGCCGCGGACTGTGCATCGTCGACGCCCTGGCGGACGAGTGGGGCTGGACTCCGAGACCCCCCGCAGGCAAGACCGTCTGGGCCAAGTTGTCGACCCGCCCCCTCACCTGATCCGACTGCCGCGGAAAGGCCCCCCCATGCGCACCGCTCCGACCCAGCAGCCGAGCACGCCGCGCGCCGACCGTCGCACGCCGCCGACCGGTCACGCCCGGACCGCCCCCCTCGTCGGGCTCGACCAGGTTCCCTGGCGCGAGATCCAGGACTCCAGCGGCTCCGCCGCGGCCATCCCGCGGCTTCTGCACAGCGTCGCCTGGGGCGACCCCGACACCGCCCGGACGGCCCTCGGTGAGCTGCGCCGCCGCATCTGCCAGTACGGCTTCGTCGTCGAGCAGGCCACCGCGGCCACCGTCCCCTTCCTGTGGGAGCTGGCCCAGCGCCCCGAGGTCAGCTGCCGGGCGCAGATCATCCAGCTGCTCAGGAGCATCGCCGACGCCCGGCAGTGGGAGAGCACCGCCGCCGTCTATCCCAAGCTGCTCAATCACCGCGAGAACCCCGTGGTGTGGGAGCGCGCGGCGCGTCAGGCCGTCCGTGCCCGGCGCGAGGACCTGCGGCGGCTGCTGGCCGAGGACGACACCGAGATCGCCCGCGCCAGCACCGAACTGGCCCGGACGCTGGGGGAGTAGGCCCGCGCCCGCCGGCACGGAACCGGACGCGGGCCGCCCGGGCGCTGCCGTAACGTTTCGCCCGAATTGCCGCCCGTTCCGGTCATCGGCAGGTCAGTAAGCGACTATTTCTCGTCAATTGCGCCCAGGCATGTGCAAGGTGCGAATGTTTCGACCGGGTCCGGGCATACGCAGCGAAAATCGAGAGAGGGGCGCTTCGTGCTCGTACCGGACCCGAAGGTCGTCAGGGAGTTGCTGACGCGCTACGCGTCACTGCGGATCGCTCAGGCGGAACGGGAGAGGCCGGCGACGGCGCGCGAGCTGGCGGACGTCAGCTACACCTTGTGCGTGATGATGGGAACGACCAGCATCCACGACGCGGTGGAGCGAGCGGACGCCCTGCTGCTCGCCAAGGGGCGCAAGAACGCCGCCGAGCCGACGGGCCAGGACGGCGAGAGCGACCTGTCGCTGGCCGTCTGATCCGTCAGGGCCTGTCCTCGGAGCGGTCCGCCAGGGAGGCCGGCCTGCTGTGGAACGCCGCGCGGTAGGCGTGCGGCGTGGTGCCGACCACCCGGCGGAACCGCTCCCGGAGCGCGGTCGGGGAACCGAACCCCGCCTGCCGGGCGATCCGTTCGACCGGGTGGTCGCTGTTCTCCAGCAGGTACTGCGCCCGCCGCACCCGGGCCCGGAGCACCCACTGCAACGGTGTGGTGCCGGTCTGCTCGCGGAACCGGCGGCTGAAGGTGCGCTCGCTCATGCCCGAGCGCTCCGCCATCGCCGCGAGCGTGATATCCCGGGCCAGGTTGTCCTCGATCCACTCCAGCACGGGCTCCAGATCCGAGCCGCGCGGCACGGGCGGATGCTCGTGCACGATGAACTGGGCCTGACCGCCCTCCCGTTCCAGCGGCATGACGCACATCCGGGCGGCGTGCGCGGCGACCGCGGAACCCAGGTCGCGCCGGATCATGTGCAGGCACATGTCCAGCCCGGCGGCGGCACCCGCCGAGGTGAGGATCTGGCCGTTGTCCACGTACAGCACGTCCGGCTGGACCTCGACGCGCGGGTAGCGGCGGGCCAGCTCCTCCGTCGCCATCCAGTGCGTGGTGGCGCGCAGCCCGTCCAGCAGCCCGGCCTCCGCGAGGACGAAGGCGCCCACGCACACGGAGGCGATCCGGGTACCGGCCCCGGCCGCGCGGCGCAGGGCGGCCAGCACCCGGCCGGAGGGCGGCCCGGACTCCTCGGAGCGGCCCGGGACGATGATCGTGTCGGCGTCCTCGAGCGCCTCGAGCCCCCGGTCGATCCGCAGGCCCAGCCCCGACGTGCGCACCTCCGGTGACTCTGCGCACAGCCGGACCCGGTACGGCCGGCGTCCGTCGGGCAGCCGTGTCCAGTCGAAGGTCTGCAGGGGTGCCGCCATGTCGAAGGGCACCACGTCGTCGAGGACCAGGATCGCCACGGTGTGCATGTCCGCCACCATAAGCGGGATCACGCCGGGTGCGGGAGCTGGAGGAGGACCGTGGGCCGGGGACGCGTCCCAGGTGGGAGCGTTGGCGAGAATCCGTTGGAGGCTGTCGTTTCAGCCTCTGTGCGATCTTGCGGAGGATTCCTAGCGTGGTGTCCGATCCCCGACGCCCCTGCTGCCTCCGGAGCCCCGACCGATGACGAAGATCCTGCTGTCCCTGCACGTCCTGGCCGCCATCATCGCCGTCGGACCCGTCACCGTCGCGGCGAGCATGTTCCCGCCGGCGGCCCGCCGGGCGGCCCTGCCCGGCGCGGGTACGGACGGCACCGGCAGCGCGGTGGGCACGGTGCGGCTGCTGCACCGCATCTGCCGGGTCTACGCGGGCCTCGGCGTCGCGGTTCCGGTGCTCGGTCTCGCCACCGCGCTCGCCATGGGCGTCCTGGGCGACGCCTGGCTCATCGTCTCCATGACGCTGACGGCCGCGGCCGCGGGCGTCCTCATCGCCTTCGTCCTGCCCCACCAGGGGGAGCTGCTGGACCAGCTGACCGAGCGCAAGCCCGTCGAACGCGCCGGCACCGTCCGGCTCGCCATGTTCACCGGGGTGTTCAACCTGCTCTGGGCGACGGTCACCGTCCTGATGATCGTGCGGCCGGGTTCCACCACCGGAGCCTGAGCGCCTGTCACCCCGCTCTGGACGGAACGCCCCCCCCACCGGGCCGGCGGACCCCTAGACTGCTCAGTCGGCCCTCGCACACAGGGGCTGACGACACGAAAGGCACGTTGACGGGTGTTCCAGGATTCCCCCATCTACGACCGACTGGTCGCCGAATGCGGTGACGTCCCCGCGCAGGTGCGCCGGGAAGCCGAGCGCGTGAGCCGGGAACTGGAGGTCGTCATGCGCCCGCTGCACTCGCCCGGCGGCGAACGCCCGCCGTCTCCCGGCAACGGCTGGCAGCGTACCGCCATGCTGCCCGGCCCCCGCCCGAACTGACCGGGCCGGCCCCGCCACCGGTCAGCCGACCGCCCTGTCGGCGCAGCCCAGGCGCACCGGCTCCGGCGCCTCCGGCCGGGCCAGCCACTGGGCAATGGTGCGGGCGATCGGCTGGCCCGTGTCCACCTCCACGAAGCCGAACTGCCCCGACTGGTTGCACTCCAGGAACCACCAGGTGCCGTCGCGGTCCTCGGCGAAGTCGAAGGCGCCGTAGGCGAGTCCGGCCGCACGGAGGTACTCCCGGACGGCCGAGGCGACGCGGGGCGGCACGTCGACGGGGCGCCAGGGCTCCGGGGACGTGGTGAACCGGACGTCCACCTCGTCGGGGTCCGCGTCCGCGGCGGTCGCCTTGCGGGCGGCCAGCAGCCGGTCGCCGACGGCGGTGAGCCGGATGTCGGCATGCTTGGGCACCCGGCGCTGCAGCAGCGTGGGCCCGAAGGCGACGGCGGAGAAGTCCGCCTCCGGCGGAACCCGGCTGGCCGGCACCGCCAGGGGCGGGTCCTGGGGGTGGGCGCCCGAGACCGGCTTGACCACCAGGTCCGGATACCGCTCCGCGAACTCCCGCGCCGCCCGCGGGAACGTGGTGATCAGCGTGGCAGGCACCGGCAGGCCGCAGCTCTGCGCCAGCCTCAGCTGCCAGGGTTTGTGGCGGGCCCGGCGGGCCGCGTCCGGATGGTTCATCCAGCGGGCCCCCGAGCCGCGCAGCATGCCGTAGAGCGCCTGGGCGGACTCCTCCGTCAGCCACGCGGACGGCTCGGCCGCCCGCGTGGCCGGGGTGCCCGGCCGGCGCACCCAGACCGACCGCAGGCAGCCGATGCTCACCAGCCGCCCCCCGGACGACAGATGGCCGCGGAAGGAGCCGTGCACGTATTCCCCGGAGAGGGCCACGGAACCGGTCAGGTCGGCCGGATCCAGCCGGACCACCGGAACCCCCGATTCGTTGAGGTGCACCACCACCATGTCCGCGGTGACGTCCTCTTCACAGGTCAGGATCAACACCGTCATCGTCGGCGGTCCGCGTTCAGTCGTCGAAGTGAGTCTTCGAGCCCGCCGTGGAGGTCGTGGTCCCCAGCTCCCTGAGCAGGGTGTGGTCGCGGGCCGCCACCCGGCCGTCGAGGAGTACGTTCAACTGCAGCCCGGAGTCGTAGACGTACGGAGTGGCCGCTTCCAACTCCGCTGCGGGACGTGCGTAGTTGAGCGCGAACGGTTGCATCGTCTCTCCCTCGTCGGTGCTCGCCGATCAAGCGATGGTCCAGCTGCGCCGTCGCCTGGTCCGCCGACTTCCTTCGGCTCCCAGAGACTTATACGAATCGAACGGGTGAATGGTTTCCTTACGCTCCGTAGTACTACGCCGCGTAATGACATGCCGTCATGCCGTGGGTTCGTGGTCCGGCCGCAGTGGCGCGGTGCGCCGCCCCCGCTCGCCGAGGGAGCCGCGCATGCCGCGCAGAGCGAGGAGGAGTGCGCCGACGTCGTCCAGGTACACCGGATCGGGCACCAGGTCGGCCGGCAGGACGAGATAGAGGACGGCCCCCCAGAAGACCCAGCGCGGTCCGGTCGGCAGCCCGGCCCGCCTGAGGTCCCGCCGGGTCCGGACCAGCCGCACCAGGACGGCGACCGCCAGAGCGAGCACGACCGCCGCCAGCGACACCGCCGCGACGATCAGCGCTGTGGTCGTGTCCACCCGCCCCTCCTTCCGGTGTGTGCCGTCGGGCACGCGTCCTTTACGAGATTCCCGTTTGAGGCACACATATGGCTCCCGGGCGGGCGACTCATCCCTGTGGACCGTCCGAGTGGCAGGCCGGGACCCGGGCGCTTAGTAATGGTCAGCACGAAGTCGCGTGTCGCACGTCGGGGACGCAGGAGCGGCCGCACCCCCCACACACGGAGCAGACCATGACCACCGGCTCTTCAACATCGCGTTCGAACGAGTTCGCCATAGCCCCCGTGGACCTGCCGACCGCCGAGACCACCACAGCCACCGGCACCCACACGATGCATCCGCCGGGAGCCGACCCCGGCCCCCGGCCCGCCGATCCCGGTCCCGGGCCCGCCGACCCCGGCCCCCGGCCCGCCGCCGACCCCGGCCCCCGGCCCGCCGCCGACCCCGGCCCCCGGCCAGACGCCGGCCCGGGCCCCCGGCCCGCCGCCGAGCGGGGCCCGGAGCGCGCCGAACCGGCCCACGACGAGGATCCCCCCGCCCACCGGGACGCGGCGGCGTACGGCGACCCGGTCGGCGACCTGGTCCGGGCCGCCGTGGCCGACCGGCCGCTGGAAGAGGTCGTCGCCCTGATCACCATGCTGGAGCAGTCGCCCGAGTACGCGGAGGCGACGGTCGACGCGCTGCGGGCGGTCGGCGTCAACCGGTCCGTGGAGGACGTCACCCGGCTGGTCGGCCTGCTCACCCGGCCGCCCCGGCACCCCGACAGCGCCGACGAGGCGCTCCGCGCCGCGGCCGAGTGCCGGTCGGTGGAGGACGTGACCCGGCTGATGGCGCTGCTGCACCGCACCCCCCTGGAACCGCACTGCGGGCAGGAGGCGGTGCGCGCCGCCGCCACCGGACGCCCCGTCGAGGAACTGGTGCAGCTCATCGGCCGGCTCGCCGAGGAGCGGCGGGAGCACGCGGACCGGCCGGACGAGGAGCCGCGGACCTTCGCGGAGGACGGCGACCCGGACCGGCCGGAGCCGCCGGCCCGGTCGGGCGGGCTGACCGGCGCGCTCGTGGGCGCCGGCCGGTCCGGCCGTGAACGCCGCCGGACACCGCGGCGGGTCCGCGCCGCCCGGCAGGACGCCCGGCACGACCAGCGACGGGACGCGCCGCGCGACCCCCGGCAGGAGGCGCCGCGGGACGAACGGCACGACGTGCGGCGAGAGGCCCGGCGGCCGGCCGCCGCACGGGCCGTGGCCTGGCCGGCCTGGCTCGCCGTCGCGGCGCTCGCCGGTTGCGGAGTGGCCTTCTTCCCGCCCCGGCCGGACGGCGCGTCCGTCCGCGTATACGCCGTCGCCCTCGGCCTGTCGGCGCTCTGCCTGGTCCTCGCCCTGCTGCTGACGGTGCGGCCCGCCGTGCCGGTGCTCGCCGCGGCGGTGGTGGCGCCGGCGGGGCTGGCCGCGGCCAGGCTGTACGGCAGCGCGACCCCGTCGGCAAGGCTGTCCCGGGTGACGGAGCTGACGCTGGCACCGGCCTGGGTCGCCGTCGCGGTGGCCGTGGGAGCGTCCCTGGTAGCACTGACGGCGCTGTGCGTCCGCGTCGCGTCGCAGGCCGCCGCGGGACGCTGGCAGCCCCGCCCGGCGGCCGGGACGAGCAGGCCGGCGGACTGACCGGGCCGCACACCCACCAGCCCGCCGCCCGGACCGCTCCGGCCACCGCCGGATCGGTCCGGGCGCGGTCGTGCCGGGGCAGACGCCGAAGGCGGCCCCGTCAGACGCCGAAGGCGGCCCCGTCAGACGCCGAAGGTGCCCGGCGGGTGCTCATGGGCGAGCAGTCCGGTGAGCACCCGGTCCGGGGTGAGCGGGAGTTCGCGGAAGCGGATGCCCGTGGCGTGGTGGACGGCGTTGCCGATGGCCGCCGCCGTACCCACGATGCCGATCTCGCCGATTCCCTTGCTGCCCATGGGGTTGAGGTGCGGATCGTCCTCGGTCACCCAGTGCGCCTGCACGTCCAGGACGTCGGCGTGCGCGGGCACGTGGTACGACGCCAGGTCGGCCTCGGTGAAGTCGCCGAACGCGGCGTCCATGGTGCTGTCCTCGGTCAGCGCCATGCCCAGTCCCATGGTCATGCCGCCGATGAACTGGGAGCGCGCGGTACGGGCGTTGAGGATGCGTCCGGCGGCGTAGACGCCCAGCAGCCGCCGCACCCGTACCTCGCCGGTGACCGTGTCGACCGTGACCTCCGCGAAGTGCGCGCCGAAGGCGTGCCGGGCCCAGGGGCTCTCGGCGTCGGCCTCTCCGGTCGTGTCGGCGCTCGCCTCGACCCCGCCCTCCGGCAGCGGACCGGAGTGCTGTGCCAGCCGCTCCGCCAGCCGGGCGCAGGCCTCGTGGACCGCCCAGCCCCAGGAGGCGGTGCCGGAGGAGCCGCCGGCCAGCGGTGCGGCCGGCAGATCGCTGCTGCCCACCTCGGTGCGGACCCGCTCCGGCGGCACACCGAGGGCGTCGGCGGCGATCTGCGCGAGCACCGTCCGCGCCCCGGTGCCGATGTCGGTGGCGTTGGTCCGCACCAGGAAACCGCCGTCGGGCAGGGCGCGCACCGCCGCCGTGGACGGCGCCACCAGCACGGGGTACGTCGCGGCGGCCACGCCCGAGCCGATCAGCAGCGGTCCCGCGGTGCGCGCGCCCGGGCGGGGGTCGCGGTCGGACCAGCCGAAGCGGCGCGCGCCCTCGCGCAGACACTCCACGACGTGCCTGCTGCTGAACGGCAGACCGCTGTCCGGCTCCGTCTCCGGTTCGTTGCGGATGCGCAACTCGATGGGGTCCATGCCCAGTTCGGACGCCAGTTCGTCCACGGCGGACTCCAGCGCGTACATGCCGGGCGCCTCGCCCGGGGCGCGCATCCAGGACGGCGTGGGCACGTCGAGCCGGGCGACCCGGTGCCCGGTGCGGCTGTGCGGCGCCGCGTACATCACGCGCGCGGGCACGGCGGCCTGCTCCACGAACTCCTTCACCCGGGAGGTGTGCGTCACCACCTCGTGCACGAGGCACGTGAGCCGCCCGTCGCCGTCCGCGCCGAGGCGGAGCCGGTGCAGGGTGGGGGCGCGGTGCCCGACCACCTGCGGCAGCAGGCGGCGCGGGAAGGCCAGCGTGACCGGGCGCCCCGCGTGCCGTGCGGCCAGCGCCGCGAGGACCGCGTCGGGGCGGGGCGTGCCCTTGGCGCCGAAGCCGCCGCCCACGTGCTGGGCGGCCACCGACACCTGTTCCTCGGGCAGCCCGAACATCCCGGCGAGGGCCTCGCGCACCGCGTTGGTGCCCTGGCTGGAGGTGTGCACGGTGAGCCGGTCGCCGTCCCACCACGCGGTACTGGCGTGCGGCTCCATCGGGTGGTTGTGCAGCGGCGGCACCCGGTACTCGACGTCGACCCGGACCTCGGCGGAGTCGAAGGCGCCGTCCGGATCGCCGCGCTCCCGCACCGCCGGATTGCCGCCGTTGGCGTCGTCGGGCACGTACAGCCCCGGATGCGACGGGGTGAGCGTCACGTCGTGGTTCTCGGCGGCGTAGCCGACGCGGAGAGCGGCGGCGCCGTCCCGGGCCGCCTCCAGCGTCTCGGCCACCACCAGGGCCACGATCCAGCCCCGGTGCGGCACGGCCGGGCTCTGCAGCACGGCCAGCACCGGGTCCTCCGGCTCCGCGAGCCGCGGCGCGTTCTCATGGGTGATCACCGCCAGGACGCCGGGCACGGCGAGCGCCGGCCCGGCCTCGACGCCGGTCACCCGGCCCCGGGCGACCGTCGCCGGTACGGGCCAGGCGTGGGCGCGGCCGGTGGCGTCGAACTCGGCGGCGTACCGGGCGGTGCCGGTGACCTTCTCCCGGCCCTCGCGGCGCTCGGCGGGAGCGCCCAGGGCGGTCGCGGTGCCGGTCTGGATGCCGGTCATGGAGCTTCTCCTCGTGGACGCCGGGTCAGGTCAGGGCGGGGGACGCGAGCCGGCCCAGGACGTCCAGGGCCAGGCGCCGGGCCAGCGGCACCTTGTAGGCGTTGTCCCGCAGCGGCTCGGCCTGCGCCAGCTCCAGGTCGACGGCGTGCTCGAACGCCGCCGCCGTGGGGGCCACGCCCATGAGCGCCTCCTCGGCGCGGCGGGCCCGCCACGGCCGGTGCGCCAGCGCCCCGAAGGCGAGGCCGACGCGGTCCACGACACCGTCCGAGACGTGCAGCACGGCGGCGACGGAGGCCAGGGCGAAGGCGTACGACGCCCGGTCCCGGGCCTTGCGGTACACCGACGGCAGTCCGCCCGTGGCCGCCGGGAGCACCACCCCGGTGATCAGCTCGCCGGGGCGGATCTCGGTGTCCCGCTCCGGACGCACCCCGGGCAGCCGGTGGAAGTCGGCGGCGGGGATGCTCCGGGCGCCCTCCGGGCCGTGCAGTTCGACGCGGGCGTCCAGGGCGGCGAGCGCCACCGCCATGTCCGACGGGTGGGTGGCGATGCAGTGCTCGGAGTGGCCGAGCACCGCGTGGTCGCGGTGCACGCCCTCCAGCGCGCCGCAGCCGGTGCCCGGTTCCCGTTTGTTGCAGGGTTTGGACAGGTCCTGGAAGTAGGGGCAGCGGGTGCGCTGCAGCAGGTTGCCGCCGGTGGTGGCCGCGTTCCGCAACTGCCCCGAGGCGCCGGCGAGCAGCGCCTGCGACAGCGCGGGGTAGCGGTCCCGGACGACCGGGTGCGCGGCGAGGTCGCCGTTGCGGACCATCGCCCCGATCCGCAGCGCGCCGTCGGGCCGTTCCTCCACCGCGTTCAGCGGGAGGGCGGTGACGTCGACGAGTGCGGCGGGCGTCTCGACGCCGAGCTTCATCAGGTCGACGAGGTTGGTGCCGCCGCCGAGGTAGCGGGCGCCGGGGTGGGCGGCGAACGCGTCGGTGGCCTCCTCGACGCTGCCGGCCCGTACGTAGGCGAAGGGCTTCACTCAGACCACGTCCTCCACCGCGTCGGCGATCCGTGGATAGGCCCCGCAGCGGCACAGGTTGCCGCTCATCCGCTCCCGGATCTCCTCCCGGCCCAGCGGCACCGGCTCACCGGAGGGTGTCGCCGGGTCGGTGACGTGGGACGGATGACCGGCCGCGGCCTCGGCGAGCACGCCGACCGCGGAGCAGATCTGGCCGGGGGTGCAGTAGCCGCACTGGAAGGCGTCCCGCTCCAGGAACGCCCGCTGCACCGGGTGCAGCTCCTCGCCGTCACCGGCGAGCCCTTCGACGGTCGTGACCTCCGAGCCGTCGAGTGCCACGGCGAACAGCAGGCAGCTGTTGACGCGCCGCCCGTCCACCAGGACCGTACAGGCGCCGCACTGCCCGTGGTCGCAGCCCTTCTTGGCGCCCGTCAGCCCGAGATCCTCCCGCAGGAGGTCGAGCAGGACGCGGCGGTGGTCGACGGTGAGGGTGTGCGGTTTGCCGTTGACCCGGAGCGTGGTGTCCGAGCGGTGCGCGGCGGAGACCGCGGAGGGGTGCTGGCTGTCCATGGCGTCGATGACCTTCCGGGACGGGCCGTGCTGTCCCGTCCGCGTATCCAGCTTCCGCCGGGTGACACGTCGGGTCGGCCCGGCCTCCGTAGGCTGGCCGGATGAGCGCGGAAACGGAGAAGGCCACGCACCCGTCCCGAACGCTGGGCGAGACCTACGCCGCCCTCGCCGGTACCGTCCGCCCCCTCGGGGACGAGGAGTCCTGGCGGCCGACCGGCTGCACCGGGTGGGCCGTGCGCGACCTGGTGTTCCATCTGCTCGGCGACGCCCAGCGGGCCCTGGTCGCCCTGCACACCCCGGCCGCCGGCCCGCCCGACCGGGACGCCGTCACCTACTGGCGGGACTGGCGGCCGGACGGCACCGGGGCCGCGCACGGGCGGCGCTGGAACCGTGTGGCGGCGAGCATGTTCCTCGACTTCGGGCAGCTGCGCGCGCTGTACCTGGAGACCGCGGCGGCCGCGGTGACGGCCGTCGCGGCGACCCCGCCCGAGCGCGTCGTGGCCACCCAGGGCCACGCCCTGACGGCCGGCGACCTGATGCTCACCCTGGCCGTCGAGGCCGCCGTGCACCACCTCGACCTCACCGTCGGGCTGCCCGCCGCGCCCGGCCCGGCACCGGCCGGCCTGGCCGTGGTCCGGGACACCCTGGACGGCCTCCTCGGCCGCCCCGTGCCGCTGGACTGGAGCGACGAGCACTACGCCCGTGCCGCCACCGGCCGGGCGCCGCTGACCGGGGCCGAACGACGCGCGCTCGGCGCGGACGCCGACCGGTTCCCGCTGTTCGGCTGACCGGTGTCCGCGCGGCCGGCGGGCGTGCCGCCCGTCAGTCGCCGGACTTCGCCGGGCCCGCTCCCGTGCCCTTGAGCCGCTCCAGCGTGCGGGTGAGGCCGCGCAGCGGGGACGGCACGCGCGGCACCGCGGGCGGCTGCGCGCCCGCACCGCCTGCCGCGGCGGCCTCCCGGTAGGCGGCCAGCGCCTCGTTGGCGCGTTCGGCGGCCTCCCGGTACAGGTCACGGGACTCCGTCATCGCCCGGAGCGCCTCGGCGTACATGGCCACCAGCCGCCGCTCGCGGGCCAGCTCCTCCTCCAGGGTCAGCAGCCGCCACTCCTCGCGCAGCGCGGTGAGGGCCTCCTCGGCACCCTCCGGCAGCGGCCCGGGCAGCTCGGCGAACGCCGTCACCGCCGCGATCAGTTCGGTCGGCTCGGAGCCGTCGAGGAAGACGGAGCGCACCGAGAGGCTCTCCGGGTCGCGGTCGGCGGGCCCCGGTGTGCCGGGCAGCAGTACGGCACCGCCGCGCGGCACCTGGACGCCGTGGTGCTGAAGCGCCCAGTTCACCACCCGCAGCTGCTGCGGTGCGGCGCGGTGCTCGACCACCCGGTGCCGCAGGCCCGGCGGCAGCCGGTCGGCCAGCGGCACCCGGCCGCGGTGGTCCGGGGTCATCGCCTCGTGCACCACGACATGGATCTGCCAGGAGTGACGCGCGGCGTCCCGCAGCAGCCGCCGTACCGCCTTGTCGTCCTCGGGCAGCGCGTTGAGCCCGCGCATCCGCAGGCCCGTGGCGGCGTCGCGATCCCAGGGAACGTCGGGGTCGTCGGGCCAGAACTTCGCGGCGGGGGACGGCCACGCCAGGTCCCAGGGTTGTTCGGCCTCCGCGATCAGCGTCCACTCCCGCCCGCCGGCCGAGCCGGGCGCCAGCGCCAGCCGGGCCCGCACGGTGACGTCCCCGGGGGCCTTCCAGCGTGCCTCGAAGACCCGCGCGGCCGCGGGATCGTCCTCCGGCGACGGCTCCCGGAAGTCGTCGACGGCACCGCTGCCCTTGCGTTCCCGCAGGGTGCGCAGCAGGACGTCCTCCGCGTCGGATCCGACGTGGCGGCCGCGCGCATGCCACACCGTGGGCGGAATCGGGGGGCGGTCGGTGTAAGAGGTCGGCATGAGTCCATCTGGGGGCGGGGGTACCTGCGCGGACCAGTATCGTCGCCGCCGTCCGGCGGTGATCACCCGGGGGCTGCCGCACTGCCCGTCCGCGGTGCGCCGGGCCGGGGCGGCGCGGATGGCGGGCGACAGGGGCGCGCGACCGTACGGCAGGACGGACCAGGCCGGACAAGGACGGGAGCGACCTGGTGAACCTGGGCCTCAACGGGCGGAGCGCACCGGTGACCGGTCCCCGTTTCTCCCCCGTACGAGGGACCGGGGCCGGGGCACCGAGTGCGCCGGCCCCGTGGTCCGCAGCCCGGCGCGCCCGTCGACGCGGCCCCGCCGCGGCCGGCTAGGTCTGGTCCGGCTTCCGGTCCGGGCGTGCCTCGCGGCCGCCGGCGATGTCGGTGACCCCGGACTCGTCGGCGGAGTCGCCGCCCGGCCGCGGGGTGCTCCGGCCGCCGGGCTGGCCGCCGCCGGTGCTGCCGTAGCCGCCCGGCACGCCGGGGACGCTGTCCGCGTCGGCCTGTTCCCGGCTGATGTGCCGGGTGGCGCGCACACCGGCGTGCCGCTCGGGATACGGGTAGCTGAAGGGGCGGGCCGCGGCGCGCTCCTCCTCGGTGCGCTCCTCCTCGGCGCGGTCGGGGCGCTCGGGTTCGCGCCCGGGTTCGTGTTCGGGTCGGGGTGTCCTGCGCTCGTTCATGGCGTCCGCGTACCCCTGCCGGACCCGGCCATGTGACGTCAGGCGCCCGGCTCCGCCCGTCGTCGGTCGGCGTCGTCCCAGGCCCGGGTGTCGCGCGGTTCGACGTACGGCTCCGCTTCGGCCGGATGGCCGCCGTCGATGACCCGCTGCCGCGCCAGCTCGGCGTCGAACTCCAGCCCCAGCAGGATGGCGATGTTGGTCACCCACAGCCAGATCAGGAAGATGATGACGCCGGCCAGTGTGCCGTAGGTCTTGTTGTACGAGCCGAAGTTGGCGACGTAGAAGGCGAACCCGGCGGAGGCGAGCATCCAGATCACCAGGGCGAGGACACTGCCGGGGGTGATCCACCGGAAGCCGCGCAGCCGCGCGTTCGGGGTCGCCCAGTACAGGATCGCGACCATCACCGTGACCAGCAGGACCAGCACCGGCCACTTGGCGATCGACCACACCGTCAGCGCGGTGTCGCCGACGCCCAGCGCGGTGCCCACCTGCTCGGCGAAGGTGCCGGTGAACACGACGATCAGCGCGCTGACCACGGAGAGCACCAGCAGCAGCACGGTCAGCGCCACCCGGAGCGGCAGCACCTTCCACACCGGGCGCCCCTCGGGGACGTCGTACACCGCGTTGGAGGAGCGGATGAACGCGGCCACGTATGCGGAGGCGGTCCACACCGCACCGATCAGGCCGACGATCGCGAGCGTGGACCCCAGGCCGGCGTTGCCCTGCAACTGCCGTATCGCGTCGGAGATGATGTCCCGCGCCGCGCCGGGTGCGAGCTGCTGCAGGTTGTCCAGCACCTCCTGGGTGGCCGTCCGCCCGGCGATACCGAGCAGGGACACCAGCACCAGCAGGGCCGGGAACAGCGACAGCACGCTGTAGTAGGTCAACGCGGCGGCGCGGTCGACGAGTTCGTCGTCCTTGAACTCGGCGACGACCCGCCGCAGCAGCGCCGTCCAGGAGCGTTTGGGAAGTTCGGTGGGGGAGTCGGGAGCGGCGCGTTCGGTGGCCGCGTCCGGGCCGTACTCCTCGGGCGGCTCCTCGCCCTTTCGCTCCTCGGGCCGCCGAGAGCCCCGGGCGGAGGCGTCGTTCTGACGGGTGGTGTGCTTCCCGCGGTGGGGTAGATGCAGTCGGGCCATGGGGAGCGGGTAGCCCGTCTCACCGCGGCCACGCCTGCGCGTACGGGATGTGCGCGGTGCGCCGGGGGTGTGTGCCCCTCGCCCGAGGCCGCGTTCGTTCACACGTGGC
Organism: Streptomyces hamibioticus; assembly: GCF_047946815.1. Taxonomy (NCBI): domain Bacteria; kingdom Bacillati; phylum Actinomycetota; class Actinomycetes; order Kitasatosporales; family Streptomycetaceae; genus Streptomyces; species Streptomyces hamibioticus. Next base: position 617,463 of record NZ_JBKKQY010000001.1, on the reverse strand, counting down.
CGGGGTGCCGGCCCCTTCCCACACTGGTGTGCGCGGGCGGGTTCCGCCCACCATCCGCATCGGGGCGGGCCTGTCCGCACCTCCGCGCCGGGGCACGGCAGCCCCGCCTCCGGGAGGTCCGGGAGGTCCGGGAGGCCCGGGCGAAGTGTTCCGGGGTGATCCGGCCGGAAGTATGCCGCACCCGGGGCACGTTCCACTGGAAAATGCCAAAGCCCTCACCTGATGCGTGCACTTTCCGTAGTCTCGGCGTCACGTTCGCGGCACAGCTGTGCAGGGGGAGGGGATCCGGCGTGCCCGGAATAGACGAGACGCTGCTGGAAGCCATGCGGTTACCCGGCGCACGGGGTGCGTCGCTGGTCGACTGGATCAGCGGACTCGCTCTGGGGTCGGTGGGCGAAGCGCCGGGAGGTGATCCGGAGGCGGCGGCCGCGGAGACCGCCGAACTCGCCCGGCACACCGCCGAGAGCGGCTTTCTGGCACCGGCCGGCCGTGATGCCGCGGCGGACAAGGAAGCACCGGTCGAGGACCTCATCGTCACCACCGCCGACTCCTACCACCTCGTTAGATTCGTCAGCACCCCGTTCGACAGCACCGTCTGCCTGCACCTGTGGCTGGACCGCGACGACGGAAACCTTGCCCTGGCCCGCATCCGGCTGGCCGAGATGGCGGACCGCCTGGTGCTCGGATGACGACGACGACCTGGGCCGCCCACGACACGACGTCCGCCTTGCTGCGCGCCCTGGCGGCCGAGCGCGCCACCGGCGCACTCTCCGGCGAGCGGGGCGTCTTCTACCTCGCGGCCGGCCGCGTCGTGCACGTCGAGTCCGCCCTCACCCCCGGCCTCGGGGCGCTGCTGACCCGCAGCGGTGCCGTCGCCCCCGACGGCTGGTGGGAGGCGGTCGACCGGGACGGCGCCCGGCACCGGGTGGGGCGCCGGCTGGTGGACAGCGGGCGGCTCGCGGCCGGTGCGCTGGAGGTCTGCCACCTCGGCGCGCTGTTCGACGCCGCGTACTTCGCCCTGGCCCACGACACCCCCGCCCACCGGTTCCGGCCGGGCGCCGGGCACTGGCTCGGCGCGGTCCGCTCCGTCCCGGTGGAGACCGTCGTGCGCGAGTCCCGGCGCCGCCGCGCCCTGCTGGACGGCATCTGGCCCGACTCCGCCGTCGACGTCGCCCCGCTCGCGCGCACCCCCGGCGCCGGCACCGCGGACCTGCCGGCCCGGCGCAGCCGCACCCTCGCACAGGTCGACGGTGTGCGCACCGCCGCGGACATCGCGGCCGCCCTGGCCTGCCGGACGTACCACACGCTCGTCGAACTGCGCCGCCTGGCCGCCGGCGGACTGGTCACGACCGCCCCGCGCGAACCCGCGCCGCCGCCGCCCGTGGACCCCTGCGGCACGGCGTGGGACGACCCCGACACGGCCCTGCTGCGCCGGCTTCGAGACGCCTTGGAGGCCTTGTGATCCGCGCGCGCCGACAGCGTGCCGAAAGGAGACTGCTCATGGCCGTCGAGACGGACGTCCTGGACGAACTGCACCGACTGCGCGCCCGCGTGCCCCGGTTGACCGGGTCGCTCGCGGCCACCGTCGACGGGCTCGTCCTGGCGCACGACGTGCCGGAGGCCGAACCGGAAGGACTCGCCGCGCTCACCGCCGCCGCACTCGGCGTCGCGCACCGCACCGCCGAGGCCACCGGGCGCGGCGCGTTCCGGGAACTGCTGCTGCGGGGGGCCGACGGGTACGTCGCCACCTACGCGGCCGGTCCGGCGGCCGTCCTCACCCTCCTCGCCGAGGGCCGCGTCAACGTCGGCCGGCTGCACCTGGAGGGCCGGCGCAGCGGGGCGCGGATCGGCGACCTGGTGGCCGTCCGCGTCGGCCCGCACCGGAGCGGTGAACCGCCGGCGCCCGCCGCACCCGTCACCGCCGCCCCGGCGGACGGGGCCCGGCCCATCGGCACCCTGCCGGTGCGCACGCCGCAGCGGCCCGCACACCCGCCCCGTCCCCAGACCGGCGGTCATCGCCGGCCGACCTGAGCCGGCTCTCACATACGAATCACCACCGTAAACGGACACCCACGGAAGGAAGCCACCCATGGCCAACCTGGAGACCTCCCTCAAGGAATGCCTCGGCTCCATCGACGGAGCGACCGCCGCGGCCCTGGTCGACTACACCAGCGGCATGGCCCTCGGCACGCTGGGCGGGAGCAAGGACTTCAACCTGGAGGTCGCCGCCGCCGGCAACACCGACGTCGTGCGGGCCAAGCTGCGCACCATGGAGCACCTCGGACTGACCGAGGAGATCGAGGACATCCTGATCACCCTCAACACCCAGTACCACATGATCCGCCTGCTCAAGGGCCGCGGCGGCAACGGGCTCTTCCTCTACCTGGTGCTGGACGCCGGCCGCGCCAACCTGGCGATGGCCCGTCACCAGCTGCGCCGGATCGAGGCCGAGCTGGAGGTGTGAGCGGTCGAGAACGCCCGGCGCCGGCGGTCCACGCGAGACCGCCGGCGCCGGGCGTCACCGCTCGGCCGGGCGCGGCTCAGGCGCCGCTGGCCCGCAGCATGTCCTCCCGCTCGACGATCTTCACGCGTTCGCGGCCCTGCGGATCGCCCAGCGCCTTCTCCGCGGCGTCGAGGCGGTACCAGCCGTCCCAGGTGGTGAAGCGGACGTTCCGCTCGGCCAGGAACGCGTCCACCGCCTCCGGGCCGGGCGCGGCGGGCGTGTGCAGCCGGCCGTCCGCGTAGTCGGCCAGCAGGTTGGCCACCGTCTCGTTGGCGTCGCCCTTGGTGTGGCCGATCAGACCGACCGGGCCGCGCCGGATCCACCCCGTGACGTACGTCGACTGCAGGTGCTCGCCCGACTCCTGGATCACCCGGCCGCCCTGGTCCGGGACCGTGCCGGTCTCCAGGTCCCAGGGCAGCTTGGGCAGCTGGTCGGAGAGGTAGCCGACGGCGCGGTAGACCGCGGTGACGTCCCAGTCCTTGAACTCGCCGGTGCCCTTGACGTTGCCGGTGCCGTCCAGGGCGGTGCGCTCGGTGCGCAGACCGGTGACCTTCCCGTCCTCGCCGAGGATCTCGGTCGGCGACTCGAAGAAGTGGAGGAACAGCTTGTGCGGGCGGTCGCCGACATCGCGGATCGCCCAGTTCTCCAGCGTCTTGGCGACCATGTCGGCCTGCTTGTTGCCGCGCCGGGTGGCGATCGAGCCGTCGTCGTAGTCGATGTCCTCGGGGTCGACGATCACCTCGATGCTGGGGGAGTGGTCCAGCTCCCGCAGCTCCATCGGGCTGAACTTCGCCTGCGCCGGGCCGCGGCGGCCGAAGACGTGGATCTCCTTGGCCCGGTTCGCCTTGAGCCCGTCGTAGACGTTGTCCGGGATCTCGGTGGGCAGCAGCTCGTCGGCCGTCTTGGCGAGGATGCGGGCCACGTCGAGGGCGACGTTGCCGACGCCGAGGACGGCGACCTTCTCCGCCTCCAGCGGCCAGGTGCGCGGCACGTCCGGGTGGCCGTCGTACCAGGAGACGAAGTCCGCGGCGCCGTAGGAGCCGTCCAGGTCGATGCCGGGGACCGGCAGCGCCCGGTCGGCCGTCGCGCCGGTCGCGAAGATCACGCCGTCGTAGAACGTGCGCAGGTCGTCCAGGCTGATGTCGGCCGGGTAGTCGACGTTGCCGAAGAGACGGATCTGCGGCTTGTCGAGGACCTGGTGCAGGGCCGTGATGATGCCCTTGATCCGCGGGTGGTCGGGGGCGACCCCGTAACGGATGAGCCCGAACGGGGCGGGCATGCGCTCGAAGATGTCGATGGACACACCGGGATCGGCGGCCACCTCGGACTTGAGCAGCGCGTCGGCGGCGTAGATGCCGGCCGGGCCGGAGCCGACGATGGCTACCCGCAGCGGGCGGGGCATGATCAGGTTCCCTTCGAGCGGTGACAGATCAACTCGTCGGGAAGCCTAAGCTAAGGCAACCCTAAGTCGGTACGCGGGTCCGGTCTATGAGGTCATAAGACGCGCTTATGTCCCCCCAAGGCCGCCGTTTGGGTTCGCCGAGAGCGGTGACGCACGTGAGGGGCGTACCGGTCTGGTGGAGGGAGTCCCTGTGAGTGATCCGAACCGCTGGCGTGCCCTCTGGGTCACCCTCGTCGCGGGCTTCATGACCCTGCTCGACGTCACGATCGTCGCCGTGGCCCTGCCGTCCGTCCAGCAGGGACTGGACGCCTCGGCGGCATCCGTGCAGTGGGTGGTCTCCGGCTACGCCCTGGCGTTCGCGCTGACCCTGGTGACGGCCGGACGGATCGGCGACACGTTCGGCAGGCGGCGCGTCTTCCTCGCCGCGCTGGCGGCCTTCGTGCTGTGCAGCGCCGCCGCGGGCGCCGCGCCCACCATCGAACTGCTCGTCGTCGCCCGGTTCGCCCAGGGGGTCGCCGCGGGCAGTCTCGCGCCGCAGAACTCGGCGCTGATCCAGCAGCTGTTCCGTGGCGCGGAGCGCGGCCGCGCCTTCGGGCTGTTCGGCGCCACCGTCGGTGTCTCCAGCGCCGTCGGACCGATCGTCGGCGGGCTGATCCTGGCGCTGGCCGGCCCCGAGGGCTGGCGGTGGATCTTCTACGTCAATGTGCCGGTCGGCGCCGTCGCACTGGTGCTCGGCAGTCGCCTCCTGCCCCGCGTGGCCCCCGGTGGCCGGGGACGGCTGGATCCCTTGGGCGTCCTGCTCCTCGGCATCGGGGTCCTGGCCGTGATGCTGCCGCTGGTGCTCGCCGAGGCCGGGGGAGTGGGCCGGGTGTGGTGGCTGTTCCCGCTGGGACTGCTCGTCCTGGCGGCCTTCGCGCGCTGGGAACGCCGGGTCGCGCGCCGGGGCGGCGAACCCCTGCTGGACCCGGGGCTGGTCACCGAGGCGCGCGGCTACGCCACGGGTGCCGGCCTGGCCGCCCTGTACTTCGTCGGCTTCAGCGGCGTGTGGCTGGTCTTCGCGCTGTTCTTCCAGAACGGACTGGGCTACTCACCGCTGGCCTCCGGGCTGGCCGTGACCCCGTTCGCCGTGGGATCCGCCGTCGCGGCGGCCGTGGCGGGCCGGCTGGTGGACCGGCTGGGCCGGCTGCTCACCGTGTGCGGACTCGTGGCGGTCATGGCGGGACTGGGCACCACGGCACTGGTGCTCTGGCTGGCTCCCGGGGACCGGGCCGCCTGGCTGGCCGCCCCGGCACTGCTCCTGGGCGGCCTGGGCAGCGGATGTGTGATCTCACCGAACATCACGATGACGCTGCGGGAGGTGCCGGTGCGCATGGCGGGAGCCGCCGGCGGGGCCCTCCAGACCGGCCAGCGCCTGGGCGGAGCCGTGGGCACCGCGGCACTGCCGGGGCTGTTCTACCTCACGCTGAACGCCACCCACGACAACTACCGCGAGGCCGTCGCCGTGTCCGTGGGCTCCGGCGTCGCCACCATGGTGTGCGCGCTGGCCGTGGCGGTCCTCGACTGGCGCCGGGACCGCTCCGGCGACGACCGGCACCGCCCGTCCGGGGCGTCCCGCAGCCACGCCCACGCGAGCGACGGCTGACGGGCGGCGCCGCCGAGGCGGATCAGCGCCGCTTGCCGAACTTCCGCAGCAGCCGCTGGGCCTGCCCCCGGCGGCGGGGGTCGGCGGCGGCGCGCCGCACCTGGTCCGTCGCCCGGCGGCCCTGCGGGCTGCGCGCGAACTCCTTGATCCGGTTCATCACTGAAGCCATGACGTCCTCCGTCTCGGTGTCACGTCGTCTCGGTGTCACGTCGTGCCGTGCCGTCCGGCTACCCGGCCCCGGCCCGCTCACCCCGGCGACCCGCGACACGTTTGGGGCGGCGGGAACGGGCAACCCGGAAGGGATCGCAACCGAAGAGGACTCGGAGGTGATCGGCCGTGGCTCGCAAGCAGAAGTCCAAGGCCAAGACGGAGCAGATGAAGGGAAGCGCCAAGGAAGCGGTCGGCCGGGCCGTGGGCGACGAGAGGATGACCGCGGAGGGGCGCGCCGAGCAGTCGAAGGGAGACGCCCGGCAGGCCAAGGAGAAGGGCAAGGACGCGTTCAAGCACTGACCGGACGCGCGTTCCGGTACCGACCGCGCGTCGGGACCGGCACCGGCCGCGTCCCAGGGCAGGCACCCGGCCGCGTCCCAGGGCAGGCACCCGGCCGCGTATCAGGGCACCGGCTGCTCCGCCCAGATGACCTTCCCGTCCGGCGTGTAGCGGGTGCCCCAGCGCTCGGCGAGCTGGGCGACCAGGAACAGGCCGCGCCCGCCCTCGTCCGTCATGGCCGCGTACCGCAGGTGGGGCGAGGTGCTGGTGCTGTCGAACACCTCGCAGATCAGGCTGCGGTCGCGCAGCACCCGGACGTGGATGGGCTCGGCGCCGTACCGGATCGCGTTGGTGACCAGCTCGCTCAGGATCAGTTCGGTCGTGAACGCGAGTCCGTCCAGGCCCCATTCGGCCAGCCGCCGGATCACCTGGGCGCGGACCTCCCCGACCGCTGCCGGATCGGCCGGCACCTGCCACTCGGCGACCCGGTCGGGACCCAGCGCCCGGGTGCGGGCGACCAGCAGGGCGACGTCGTCGCTGGAGCGCACCGGTGCCCGGCCGTCGAGCACGGTCCGGCAGGTCTCCTCGGGTGAGGGGCCGGCCGCCGCCAGGGCCTCCCGCAGCCGCTCCAGTCCGACGTCGATGTCGTGGTCCCGGTCCTCGACCAGTCCGTCGGTGTAGAGCACGAGCCGGCTGCCCTCGGGCAGCTCCAGCTCGCGGGTCTCGAACGGCAGACCGCCGAGCCCCAGCGGGGGACCGGCGGGCACGTCGGGAAAGACCACACTGCCGTCGGGGCGGATCACCGCCGGCGGCGGATGACCGGCCCGGGCGATCACACAGGCCCGGGAGACCGGGTCGTAGATCGCGTACAGGCAGGTCGCACCGGTGACCGGAGCGGTACCGCCCGCCGCCGCCTCGTCCTGGTCGATCCGGCCCACCATCTCGTCCAGCAGCGTCAGCAGCTCGTCCGGCGGCAGGTCGAGCGAGGAGAAATTGTGCACGGCCGTACGCAGCCGTCCCATGGTGGCCGCGGCGTGCAGCCCGTGTCCGACGACGTCGCCCACCACGAGCGCCACGCGCGCCCCGGACAGCGGCAGGACGTCGAACCAGTCCCCGCCGACCCCCGCCTGCGCCGGCAGGTACCGGTAGGCGATCTCCAGGGCGTCCTGCTCGGGCAGCGAGCGGGGCAGCAGGCTGCGCTGGAGCGTCACCGCCATGCTGTGCTCGCGCGTGTAGCGGCGCGCGTTGTCGATGGACACCGCGGCCCGCGCCACCAGTTCCTCGGCGAGCGCCAGCTCGTCCTCGTCGAACGGCTCCGGCTTCGCGGCACGCCAGAAGCTGACCACCCCGAGCACCAGGGTGCCCGCGCGCAGCGGCACGGTGATCAGCGAGTGGATGCCGTACGCCACCACCTGGGCGGAGCGCTCCAGGTCCTGCGCCTGCCAGCCGCGGGCGCGGCCCAGCCGTGGTTCCAGCACGGGCCGGCCGGTGCGCAGGCTGCGGCCCTGCGGGGAGGAGTCCACGAAACGGAGCTGCTGGCCCACCGGGTACAGCGGGGCCTGCGGGTCGACGCCGCTGAGCGCGGTGCGGCGCAACGAGTGCCCCGGCTCCGGCTGGCCGCCCGCCAGCACCGCGTCGAACAGGTCGACGGTGGCGAAGTCCGCGAACCGGGGCACCGCCAACTCCGCCAGCTCGTTCGCGGTCCGGGACACGTCCAGGCTGGTGCCGATGCCCACCCCGGCGTCGTACAGCATGTCCAGGCGTTCCCGGGCGGTCTCGGCCCGGCCGGACAGCGCCCGCAGCTCGGTCGAGTCACGCAGTGTGGCGACGCTTCCCGCCGGGCCGCCCCGGATGTCCGTGGGCCGCTGGTTGACCGCCAGCAGCCGGTCCTTCACCCGGTGCACCTCGTCGGTCGCGACCCGCCCGGAGGCCAGCAGGGCCGCGGTGTCGGCGGGCAGCGGCAGGTCGAGGACCTGCCGCCCCTCGGCGTCCTCGGGCAGGTCGAGCAGCCGGTGCGCCTCGTCGTTGGCGAGCAGCAGCCTGCCCTCCCCGCCGACGATGAGCACGCCCTCGCGGACGGCGTGCAGGACGGCGTCGTGGTGCTCGTACATCCGGGTCATCTCGTGCGGCCCCAGACCGTGTGTCTGGCGCAGCAGCCGCCTGCTGACGAGCGCCGTGCCCGCGGTGGCCAGGACGAGGGCCACGCCCGCGGCGATGAGCACCAGCGGCAGCAGCCGGTTGGCGGACACGCCCACGTTCTCCGTCGTGATCCCGGCCGACACCAGCCCGATCACGGAGCCGTCGGCCGCCTCGACGGGGACGACGGCCTGCACCAGCGGGCCGATGGTCCCCTCGATCTCCTCGGTCACGGTCTCCCCCCGCAGCGCGGGGGCGACGGTCCCGACGAACTGCTTGCCGATGCGGTCCGGCTTGGGATGCGTGTAGCGGATGCCCTCGGTGTTCATGACGACGATGAAGTCCACGCCCGTCGCCCTGCGGGCGGCCTCCGCCCGCGGTTGCAGCACCGCCGTCGGGTTCTCGCTGCGCAGCGCCTCCCGGATGCCCGGGGAGTGGGCGAATGTCGCGGCCACGGCGACCGAGCGGTTGCGTGCCTCGGTCTCGCTGTCGTGCTGCCCCTGGAGGACCAGGGCGACCACCGCCGCCACGACCAGCAGCAGCACGATGACGACCTGGAGGACGAACACCTGTCCGGCGACACTGCGCCCGGTCAGCGTCGACCGCAGTCCCGCGGTCTCTCCCCGCCGCGACCGGTGTGCGTCTGGCTGCCGCCCAGCGAGCGGGCCGCTGGGACGACGGGTAGACCGAGCTTCCGATCGACCCATTAGTCGGACCATGTGCCCATGTCTACACTGCCGCGCCGCCCGAGGCGAGGGGCGTCACCCGGGGTCCGAGAACGTGCGCGCGGCCCCGGGGCCGCGCCTGCGGGGCCCGCCCCGGCCGGGGCGCTCACGGCTGACTCCCCGGTTCCCGGCGGCGGGTGGCGAGCAGCAGGGCGATGTCGTCGGGGCGGTCCACGGGGTGCCGGGTCGTCGTGGTGAGCCGGTCGGCCATCCCCGCCAGCCATCGGCCGGTCGGGCGTACGTCGGCGGCACCCGCCTCGGACAGGGCCAGCCGCAGGGCGGTGATCCCGTCGTCGATGTCCACGCCCGGCCGCTCCACCAGCCCGTCCGTGTAGAGGGCGAGCACGGCGTCGGCGTCCAGCCGGAACTCCGTCAGCGGATAGCGGGCCTGCGGGTCCACCCCGAGCACCACGCCGCCGGGGAGGTCCAGCACCTCGGTGCGGCCGTCCGGGTGGCGCACCAACGGCGGCGGATGGCCCGCCCGGGAGGCGCGGACCATCCCGGTGGCCGGGTCGAGCCGCAGGTAGCAGCAGCTCGCGAACAGACCCACGTCCAGGTCGATCAGCAGGTGGTTGGTGCTGCTCAGTACCTCGTCGGGCGGCCGGTCGCCGAGCGCGAAGGCCCGGGCGGCGCTGCGCAACTGCCCCATCGTGGCCGCCGCCTGCACGCCGTGGCCCTGCACGTCACCGATGACCAGGGCCATGCCCCGGCCCGACGCGACGACGTCGTACCAGTCGCCGCCCACGTCCATGCCCTGGGTGCCCGGCAGATACCGGCCGGCGGTCTCCATCAAAGGGTGGGCCGGCAGGCGCCGGGGCAGCAGCGCCCGCTGCAGTCCGCGGGCGAGCGCGGCCTCCGTCTCGTAGCGCCGGGCACGCTCCATGGCCTGGGCGATCAGACCGGCGAGCGCGGTGAGCACCGTGCGTTCCTCGGTGCTGAAGCTGCGCGGACGGTCGAAGCCGAGGATGCAGGAGCCGACCGGGCGGCCGGAGGAGATCAGAGGCAGGAAGGCGCGGGCGCCCACGGTGGCGTCCAGCGGGATGCCCGGGTAGGCGCGGGCCAGCGCCTGCATCGAGTCGAAGAACAGCGGACGGCCACTGGTCAGCGTCTCGACCCCGGGCAGACGCGCGTCCAGCGCGACGCCCTCGAACGGCGCCAGGAAACCCCGTGGGAAGCCCGTCTCCCACGCCAGGTACAGATGCCGGTCCTGCAACAGGTAGATCGCGAGCCTCCGGCCTCCGAACGCCGGCAGCAGCTCGCGGACCACCACTTCGGACACCTGCCGCGGCGTCGTCGCCTCCGCCAGGGCCACGGCCAGCACGATGGGCCGGTACAGCGGGGAGGTGTCGGCGACGCTGGGCGGGAGATCGCCCGTGCGGGCCGCCGACGAGGGGGTGCCGTGCCCGGGTGTGAGGCCGGCCGAGGCATCGGCCACCCGGTTCGCGGGCCGGAGGGTGCCGGTCAGGATGTCCGGCCCCGGATGCACGGACATCGCGAGCCAGTCCCCCTCGTAGTCCTGCGGTGTCGTCGCCCGCCGCCGGTCGGGCGGGCGACGGACGTGGAAGTGGACGGGCTCGGGGGACAGCAGCGCGCCCCGCAGATGGTCCTCGGCCGCGGCCTGGCGCAGCCATGGCACCGCCTCCCACAGGAAGTGGCCGACGAGCTGCGTCCGGGGCCTGCCCAGCAGCTGGGCGGCGCGCGGATTGGCGTAGAGGATCACGCCCAGCCGGTCCAGGCAGAACACGCCGTCCGGCAGCAGGTCGGCCGCGGCGTCCGCCACGGGTCCGAGTCCCGGGTCGCGCACGACGCCGCGCACCGGGTCGGTGCCGGGCGGCGCGGAGTACGGCTTCCACAGCTCCAGCAGGCGCAGCGCGCCGTCGGCGGTCCGCAGCGGCAGGGGCAGCGGCGGGGGCCGGCCGGCGGCCGTCTGCCGCAGCGCGGCGGCGACCCGGTGCCCGTCGTCGTCGGCCAGGGTGTCCATGAGCGCCCCGAGGGTGGCGGACGGACCCCGGCCCGGCAGCGGAAGCAGGGCGCGCAGCGGCTCGTCGACGGTCAGGGCGCCGGTGGCCGGCTCCCAGGCGAAGCTGCCGGCGTGCTGCGCGGGCCGCCGGGCCGCGGGCGGCCGGACGCACAGCGGCTCGCCGTCCCAGGCGACCGGCGGCGCGGCGCCGTCCTCCAGGGCCTCCAGAGCGGTGCCGAGGTCCCCGGCGATCCGCGCCAGCCGGTCCAGGTCCTCCATCACCTCGGCGTTGTCCGAGACCGCCGGGCGCAGCACGGTGAGCACGCCGAAGATCTTCGACGCGCTGCCCACGGGCACGTACAGGGACCCGAACGGGAACGGCAGGCCGGCCGCGAACTGCGGGTAGCGGCGCATCGTGTCCGTGGCGTTGGCCAGAATCACTCGCACGCCCAGCCGATAGGCGTCCGCGACCGGGAACGGCCGGTCGACGTGCAGCTCCCACCAGGGGCGGAACAGCGGCCCGGGCAACCCCGCGAGTGCGGACAGGCGCAGCACACCGGGCGTACCGGACCGCAGGTAGACGCCTCCGGCCTGGCCGCCGGCCGTGCCGACCGCCTCGGTCGCGGCGTCGATCAGCAGCGCCGCCAGCCGCCCGGCCGCCCGGTCCGCCTCCTCGGCGCCTGCTGTCATCGGCCCCACCTCGTCCGTGTGCCGTCACGAGGGCGACACAGCAAGAATGCGCCACGGTCACACCGTCCTGCACCTGGGATGCGGCTTCGAGTGCATCCTGGGTGCACGGCGCATCGAAAGTTTCGACGGCTCTTGGCGTCGCGTCCGGAACCATCCCGTGCGGGACGTGGACGGTATGTCGTGGAGTCGATGGCGCGAACGCGGTGACAGAGGCGTTGACCCGGCGGCCGGCAGTCCGTAACCTCCTCCGCGCAATTCGGAAATGAGAGCGAAACTTTCGATGCTCCGCTCGGCATTTTCGATCCCTCTCCGCACCACCCCCACCGCGAGGCAATCGCGCACACGTCAGGAAAGGGATGTCATGCATCTGACACGTCTGCTCCGGGCCGCCACGGCCGGGCTGATCACCGCGACCGCGCTCACGGCCGCGGCGCACACCGCGGAGGCCGCCGACACGCTCGGCTCCGCCGCGGCGGGCAAGGGACGCTACTTCGGGGCCGCGGTCGCCGCGAACCACCTCGGCGAGTCCGCGTACGTCTCCACGCTGAACCGCGAGTTCACCTCGGCGACGCCCGAGAACGAGATGAAGTGGGACGCCACCGAGCCGAGCCGGAACACCTTCACCTTCGGCGCCGCCGACCAGGTGGTGAACCACGCCCTGGGCCGCGGCATGGACGTCCGCGGCCACACGCTCGTCTGGCACTCCCAGCTGCCGTCCTGGGTGGGCGGCCTGGGCGCCGCCGACCTGCGCTCGGCAATGAACAACCACATCACCCGGGTCATGCAGCACTACAAGGGCAAGATCCACAGCTGGGACGTGGTCAACGAGGCCTTCCAGGACGGCGGCAGCGGCGCCCGCCGCAGCTCCCCCTTCCAGGACAAGCTCGGCAACGGCTACATCGAGGAGGCGTTCCGCACCGCCCGCGCCGCGGACCCGGCAGCCAAGCTCTGCTACAACGACTACAACACCGACGGCATCAACGCCAAGAGCAATGCCGTCTACGCCATGGTGCGCGACTTCAAGGCCCGCGGCGTCCCCATCGACTGCGTCGGCTTCCAGGGCCACTTCAACAGCGCCTCCCCGGTCCCGTCCGACCTCCAGGCGAACCTCCAGCGCTTCGCCGACCTCGGCGTCGACGTGCAGATCACCGAGCTGGACATCGAGGGTTCCGGCGCCGCCCAGGCCGACAGCTACGCCCGGGTGGTCCGGGCCTGCCTGGCGGTGAGCCGCTGCACGGGCATCACCGTCTGGGGCGTCACCGACAAGTACTCGTGGCGCAGCAGCGGCACCCCGCTGCTGTTCGACGGGAACTACAACAAGAAGCCGGCCTACGACGCCGTACTGACCGCGCTCGGCGGCTCCGGCGGGGGTGACGGCGGGGGCCCGGGCGACGGCACCCCGAGCTGCACCGCCACCTACACCAGGACCGCGGACTGGAACGGCGGCTACAACGGCCAGGTCACCATCACCGCGGGTGACGAGCCGATCAGCTCCTGGACCACGACCGTCACCGTGGCCTCGCCGCAGAAGGTGTCGGCCACCTGGAACGCCTCGCCCACCTGGGACGCCGGCGGCAACGTGATGACGGTGCGGCCGAGTTGGAACGGCAGCCTGGCGCCCGGGGCGTCGACCGCCTTCGGGTTCACGGTCATGAAGAACGGCAGCGACGCCGCGCCGGTCGTCGGGTCCTGCACGGCTTCCTGAACCATGCCGCCGCGGCCGTCCTCGACGGGCGGGCGCGGCGGCTCCCGGCCCGCTAGGGACGGCGGTACGGCCGGGTCATGATCTCCATGTTGTGGCCGTCGGGGTCGTCGAAGTACGCGCCGCGACCGCCGAACAGCCGGTTGATCCGCCCGGGTTCGGTGTGGCCGGGGTCGGCGTAGTGGGCGACCCCGACGGCGTCCAGGCGGGCGATCATGTCGTCGAACCGCCCGTCGGGCACCAGGAAGGCGTAGTGCTGGCTCTGGATCGGTTCGTCCCGTGTCTCGTAGTAGTCCAGCGTCACGCCGTTGCCCAGCTCGACGGGCAGGAACGGCCCGAAGGGGGCGCCGACCTCCAGGCCCAGGACGGCGGCGAGGAATCCGGCCGACAGCTGCCGGTCCCGGGCGTGTACGACGGTGTGGTCGAGCCGGACGGTGGTCGTCTCGGGGTGGTGCGACATGGGATGGGGTCTCCGGGTCTTCGCTTCGGTGGTTGCCGTGTCCGGCGCCGGGCGCCGGGGCGAGGGAAGACAGGAGACGGGGCGGGCCCCTGGCCCGCCGGGTGCTCACGGCCGGGCCGGGAACCCCACTCGTACATGGCCAGAGGCCGACCCGGCAGTCACCGGGCCGACCTTACTGGCCGTCAGGGGGCGGGGCAACGCGGTTTCCCGGCCGGTCGGGCTCAGTCGAACGGGTCCAGCGTCAGGTACGCCTCCTGCGGGTTGCCGTCGTGGACGAGCGACTCGTGGTTGCCGACGTCGTCGAAGGCGAACGCGTACGCCTTGCCGTCGGCCATGCGGGAGTGGATCGCGCGGGCGTAGTGATTGGTCACGGCGTCCTGGTAGAAGCCCGCGGAGTCGGCGTCCGGCTGGTTCGGGTTGGTCAGCAGCGTGGTCCGGTGGAAGCCGGCGCACAGGGTGCGGGAGATCGGGCCGCGCACGGTGTCGTTGGGGGCGTCGAGCAGCTTGTGGCAGCCGAAGACGCTGTCCGCGTCGGGCTTGCGGAAGCTGGTGACGACGGTACCGCTGCCGTCGGTGAAGTTCATGACGCCGCCCGAGACCCGCCCGCGGTACTTGGTCTCCGGCCGGTCCGTGAACGGCGTCACCGTCAGTGTGTCGGTGGTGTACTTCTGCCAGACGCGGTCGATGTAGTCGTCCAGCACGGAGGCGGGCAGCGCGCCGGTCGACAGTCCGTGGCCGGGGGACAGCGCCCGCAGCACGGTGCCGTCCTGGCGGGTCTGGATCAGGCCGGCCCAGTCGGGGCGGGAGCGGAGATCGGCGAACACGCCTTGGTAGCCACCCGGCTTGAGGTGACCGGTGGTGCGGGTACCGCCGTCCGCGCCCCGCACGCCGACCGCGTACGGCGCCGAGAACATGTCGACCTGCGTGCTGTTGATCCACAGACCGGAGTCGTTGAGCGTGTACTCCGACCAGTTGAAGAGGATGTCGCTGTTGGGGTCGCTGGGGTTCTGCACCGCGGGCTGCACCAGTCCGCCGGTGGCCAGCTTGAACACGAGCTTCCGGCCGTACGAGAAGTAGATCCGGCCGGAGAGCTTGGGGATCCGGATGGTGGCGGACTGCCCCGGCGGCGGCCCGGCGATCGAGGCGTCGGGCGCCGGGACGGGCGGGGCGCCGCCCGCGGGCCAGGCGTGGAAGGTGCCGTTCGCGTCGGCCCAGCCCTGCCGGCCCGTGGCCAGTTCCGTGCCGAGGGTGTAGACGTACACCGGTTCGGCGCGGCCGGAGTTGTTGGTGATCTTCAGGGGGATGGTCGAGGGAACCGCGGCCTCGGCCGGGGAGGGGGAGCCGGCGGCGAGGAGGGCGCCCGCCACGGTGGTGGCGAGGGCGGTCGTCACGGCGGCGATGCGCTGTCGGAACCTGCTGAGCATGCGTGAACCTCCGTACGGCCCTTGGGGCAGGGCGCGCAGAGTGGGGGGAGGAGGGAGTCGGGGCGGGTGGGGGAGAGCTGGTCCGGACCATTTCTGAGAGCGCTCTCAGAGTGCCGTCACGCCGTGCGCATGTCAATGATGGGCGCTGGGGGAAGTGCGGGCCGCTCCTGGCGCGTACCGGGACAGGAACGGGAGCGGCCCGCCGTTCCCAGGTGCCCCGGGCGGGCCGTCGTATCCCCCCGCGAGGGCCCCGAAGGCCGGTGGACACGGCGGAGGTTGGGGCAATGGAGTCATCAGGGCCGCCGCGATGCGTATCGTGAGGGGCCGCGGGCTTATGCTCCCATTCCCCGGCCCCGGACGGTGAGGCTCTGTATGACTCCGGCGCGCAGACCCGAGGCCACGGACTCCTCCGCCGAGTCCGAGGCCGAGTCCACGGTGGTGGACTTCGCAGGCGGATCGGCGATGATCCCCGCCTCACGCGACGTCGTGGGCGGTTTCGTCGCACGGCTCGGTGAGGCCGGCGTGGACATGGCCGACACGTTCCCCGACGCCGCTCGCCTGGTCGTCAGCGAGCTGGTGACCAACGCCCTGCGCCACGCGCCGGGCCCGTGCCGGCTGGAGCTGACCCTGGTGGACGGCGGTCTGGAGATCGCGGTGTCCGACACGGGGGACGGCTTTCCCACGTTCCTGCCGCGCGACCCGCGGCGGGTCGGCCGGCACGGGCTGGAGATCGTGACGCGGCTGTGCGACGAAGTGATCACGAGGCCGCACGCCGGGGGCAAGACGGTGCACGCGCGTCTGCCGCTGCGCTGACTCCGCGGTCGCGGCGTCCGTGCGGTCAGCCGGCCACGGCCTCCTCGAGCGTCGGGTAACAGGGGATCAGGGCGTCGACCCCCACGAGTTGCAGCACCCGCCGCACCGCCTGCTGCGGAGCGGCCAGCCGCAGCCAGGCGCCGCGCGCTTCCGCCGCCTGGTGCGCGGCGATGAGCGCGTTGATCCCGCTGGAGTCCATGAAGCCCACCTCCCCCAGGTCGACCGCCGTGCCCCGCGCCGACTCCACGGCGGCCAGCAGTACGTCGCGCAACTGCGCGCTGCCGTCGAGGTCCACTTCTCCCGCGAGGGTGACGACACAGACGTCGTCCTCAGTGGTGGTACGGGTGATCAGCAGCCGCTCCGGCACCGCCGCTCCCTCGGTGTCCGCCACGATTTCCTCGCTTCTCGTGTATGTCCGGCCGTCGTCGCGGCCATGATGTCAGGGCTCCGCCGGTCCCCCGTGGGGCCGTCGGGGAACATGCCCGGTACCGGGTGAAGATCCCGGGACGGTCGTGACTGTACCGGAGCGGCGACGGGACGTTGAAGTGCTCCGGGCAGGGCGGACGGCGTGCGGTGACCACCGGTCTCGTCAGCGGTCCCGTCACTCGTCTCGACACCGGTGTCGTCGTCGGTGTCGCCGCCGTGGTGGTCTTCGTGTGTCCTCTGCCCGTCGATCCGCGGGCCTACCGGCTCGGCGCGCGGGACGGCGGTCCGCTGACTAGGGTTTTGTGTTGTGGCTCACACATTCGAGGAGCTCGTGCAGAAGCAGCGCGCGGTGGACCAGGCGCACAGCCGGGTCAAGAAACTGCGCGACTCGTACGGGCCGCCCACGCAGGCGCGGTGGACCGCGCGGCAGTCGCGCACCTACGAGACCGCCGTCCGGGCCTGGCGCGACCTGGACCGCGATGCGAGCGCCGCGATGACGGAGTACGTCAGGGAGCGGGGCCGGACGCGGCACGACGTCGAGGCGGAGGTCCGGCGGGCCGTCCAGGGGGACGGCGGGGCGGCGTGACCGGCCGGCGACCGTGTCCCACGGGGTGCGCGGCCGGGCGGCGGGCCGCGGGCGGGGCGCGTGGTCGGCGGCGGTTGACCACGGGTCCCCGGAGGCGGCGTTGTCGGCGGGGTACTGACCGCGGGACGTTTCGGGCGGTGGGGTCGGCCGGTGCGGGGGGCGTGGTGCGGGAGCGTGTTTCGGCGCGTGCGGTGCGGGGCGAGCCTGGCGGTCTCGACGGTCGCCGGGGCCCCGGGAGGCTCTTCCCCGAGGTCGTGGCAGGCTCCGGGGGCCCGGCAGGCCCCGCCTCAAGGCTCCGGCAGGCTCCGCCGCGAAGGTCCCGGCAGACCCCGCCGCGAAGGTCCCGGAAGGCCCCCTCCGGGCGTCAGTCCCGTCCCGCCAGGGCCTCGCCGACCAGTGTCCGCACGGCGTGCAGTGCCTCGGCCCGGTCCTGGGGAACCAGGCCGATCCGGGTACGCCGGTCGAGCAGGTCCGCCTCGTCCAGGGCGCCCTCGTGCCGCACCGCCCACAGCAGCTCGGCCCCGGTGACGGGATGGCCCGGCAGGACCGGTTCCCCGAGCCGCGGGTCCCGGGCGGCGAGGGCGTGCACGGCCGGTGCCTCGGTGCCGTACCGCTGGACCAGGCGGCGCGGCGCCCGCAGCCCGGCGAGGGCGCGCGGGGCGGCGGCGCCGACCAGCGGGAGCCCGGCGGTGGGGGAGGGGCCGACGGTCAGACCGCGCGCGCGGACGGCGGCGTCCACGGCGTCCTCGGCCATCCGCCGGTAGGTGGTGAGCTTGCCGCCGACCACGGTCACCACGCCGTCCGCCGAGGTGAGCACCGCGTGCCGGCGCGAGACGTCCGCCGTGCGGGGGGCGGCGCCGGGCCGCGTCCGCGAGGCGGTGTCCAGCAGCGGGCGCAGCCCCGCGAAGGCGCCGACGACGTCCTCGCGGTGGACCGGCACGTCCAGCGCCGAGCCGACCACGTCGAGCAGGAAGCCGATGTCGGTCTCGGGCACGTCGGGGACGTCCGGGATGTCGCCGTCCACGGGCTCGTCGGTGAGCCCCACGTAGACCCGGCCGTCGCCCTGGGGCAGGACGAGGACGAAGCGGTTGGTCTCGCCCGGGACCGGGATGTGCAGGCCGGCGGGGAGCGGACCGAGGTGGTCGGAGCGCAGGACCAGGTGGGTGCCGCGCGAGGGCCGGACCCGGATGCCGTCCACCAGGTCCCCGGCCCACACCCCGGAGGCGTTGATCACGGCGCGGGCGCGGATCTCGCCCTCCTCGCCGGTGCGTTCGTCGCGTATCCGGGCGCCGGAGGCGGTGAGGTCCAGCGCCCGCACGCGGGTCAGGACCCGGGCGCCGCGCGCGGCGGCGGTGCGGGCGAGGGCGGTGACCAGGCGGGCGTCGTCGGTGAGCCGGCCGTCCCAGGACAGCAGGCCGCCGCGCAGCCCGTCGGGCCGCAGGGCGGGGGCGAGATGACGGGTCTCGACCGTGGAGAGCCGGCGGGGCGCCGGCAGCGTGGCGCGGGCCGTACGGGCGGTCAGCCGCAGTGCGTCCCCGGCCCGGAACCCGGCCCAGGCCAGCGCGGCCTGGCCGCGCGAGACCATCGGCGTCAGGGGCAGCACGAACGGCTGGGCGCGCACCAGATGGGGTGCCGTGCGCGCCATCAGCACGCCGCGCTCCACCGCGCTCTCATGGGCGACGTCGAGCTGTGCGGAGGCGAGGTAGCGCAGCCCGCCGTGGATCAGCTTGGAACTCCAGCGGGAGGTGCCGAACGCCAGGTCGTGGGCGTCCACGGCGACGACGTCCAGACCGCGGGCGGCGGCGTCCAGCGCGGCCCCGGCGCCGGTCGCGCCGAGGCCGACGACCAGCACGTCCACGACGCGGCCGTCGGTGGCCTCGGCCAGTTCGCGGGTCCGCCGCGCGGCGGACAGGGAAGCGGAGGGGCTGGGGGCCGGTCCGGCCCCGGGGGCGGGGCCGCTGGTGGGGCTCATGGGGTGAGGGTCCTCTCCAGGATGGTGCGCAGCTCCGCGAGGAAGGCCGCGGTGGTCAGGTCGGCGTCGTCCTCGTCGGTCATGGTCCGCAGCGACAGGGCGAAGGACTGGACGATCAGCAGCACGGCCCGCGCCTGGCGTTCGGGGTGGGACTCGCGCACCGACCCGTCGGCGTGGCCCTCCCGCAGCGCGTCGGCGAGCAGGCCCAGCAGCGCCTCCTGGCTCGCTCCGCGCCGGTCCAGCACATAGGGCAGGAGCAGTTCGGGATCGACGTCGACGATCTTGTGGAACAGCGGATGGGCGCGGAACGCCGCCACGCCCGCCACCAGGCCGTCGACCATCAGCGCGCGCGTGTCCACCCCCGGCCGGCGCTCGGGCATGGCCCCGGTCGCCACGGCGATCCACTCCCGCGTCATCAGATCGCCGACCAGGGAGCGGACGTCGGGCCAGCGCCGGTACAGCGTCATCCGGGAGACGCCCGCGCGGCGGGCCACGTCGGTCATGGTCGTGCGGCGGACCCCGACGGCCATGACGCAGTCGCGCACGGCGTCGAGCACCGCGTCGCCGTCGGAGGAGTTCTGGCGGGCCGAACCGTTGTGACGAATAGGCGTCATGTGTAACAGTGTAACGCCCGTGAGGCCGCCCCGGCGGCACCCCCGCGAAACGACCGGTGAGGACGACAGTCATGGACATGCTGTGGAATGGCTGGGGCGACCCGGCCAGGGCGACGCCGCTGCCGGAGGCCGTGACCGGGCTGCTGCGCGACTGGCTCGGCGTCAAGCCGCAGACCACGGCACCGGTCCGGCTGGCCCGGATCGCCCTCCCCGAGCCCGGCCTGGACGAGACCGCGCACCGGGCGCTGCTGGCCGCCGTCGGCGACCGCGCGGACCGGGTGCGCGCCGACGCCGAGACCCGGGTCCGGCACACCCGCGGCAAGTCCACCCCCGACCTGCTGCGCATCCGCACCGGCGACGCCACCGGGGCCCCCGCCGCCGTCGTCCTCCCCGAGAGCCACGACGAGGTGCTCGCCGTGCTCCGCGCCTGCGCCGAACACCGTCTGCCGCTCGTCCCCTTCGGCGGCGGCACCTCCGTCGTCGGCGGCCTGGCCCCCGGGCGCCGGGAGACCTTCGTGGCCCTGGACCTGCGCCACCTGAACCGCCTGCTCGACGTCGACCCCGTCTCCCGCACCGCCACCCTGCAACCGGGCCTGCGCGCCCCCGAGGCCGAGGCGCTGCTCTCCGAGCACGGCTTCACCCTCGGCCACTTCCCCCAGTCCTACGAGTGGGCCACCATCGGCGGCTTCGCCGCGACCCGCTCCAGCGGGCAGGCCTCCGCTGGCTACGGCCGCTTCGACGAGATGGTGCTGGGCCTGACCCTCGCCACCCCCGAGGGCACCCTCGACACCGGCCGCGCCCCGCGCTCGGCGGCCGGACCCGACCTGCGCCAGCTGCTGCTGGGCTCGGAGGGCGCGTTCGGCGTCATCACCTCCGTCACCGTCCGCGTCCGGCCCGTCCCGCGGGTGCGCCGCTACGAGGGCTGGCGCTTCGCCTCCTTCGACGAGGGCGCCGCCGCCCTGCGCCGGCTCGCCCAGGACGGGCCGCGCCCCACGGTGCTGCGGCTGTCCGACGAGACCGAGACGATGATCGGCCTCGCCCAGCCCGACGCCATCGGCTCCGCCGTCGAGCAGGGGACCGCGGGCTGCCTGGCCGTCGTCGGCTTCGAGGGCACCGAGGAGGACACCACCCACCGCCGGGAGGGCGCCGCGGCCGTCCTCGCCGCGTGCGGGGGCACCTTCGCGGGCGAGGAACCGGGGGAGAAGTGGGCCCACGGCCGCTACTCGGCGCCGTACCTGCGCGACTCGCTGCTCGACGCCGGCGCCTTCGCCGAGACGCTGGAGACCGCCACCTACTGGTCGCGCCTCCCCGGCCTGTACGCCGCCGTCCGTGACGCGCTCACCGCCACGCTCACCGAGGCCGGCACCCCGCCGCTGGTCATGGGCCACATCTCGCACGTCTACGAGAACGGCGCCTCCCTGTACTTCACGGTCGTCTCCGCCCAGGGCGACGACCCCGTGGCGCACTGGACCCGGGCCAAGCACGCCGCCAACGAGGCCATCCTCGCCGCGGGCGGCACCATCACCCACCACCACGGCGTCGGCACCGACCACCGCGACTGGTACGTCCGGGAGGCCGGCGACCTCGGCATCGCGGCGCTGCGCGCGGTCAAGCGGCGGCTGGACCCGGACGGCCTGCTCAGCCCCGGTGTGCTCCTGCCCACCGACTGACCGCCTCCCCTGCCCCGGCCCACCCGCCCGTGAGACGACTGTCCGGCTCCACCCGTCAGCCCGAAAGGCACATCGATGCGACAGTTCACCGCCGTCGTCAACCCCACCGCGGGCGGCGCCACCGGCGCCGCGGCGCTGCTGCGGGTGGCCCGGCTGCTGCGGGAGGCGGGCGCCCGGCTCCGGACCGAGTACAGCCACAGCCTCGCCCACGCCCGCGAACTCGCCCGGCAGGCCGGGGAACAGGGGCACGTGGTCCTCGCCGTCGGCGGCGACGGGATCGCCGGGAGCATCGGCGGCGCCCTCAGCGGGACCGGCGCCCTGTTCGGCCTGGTCCCGGCCGGGCGGGGCAACGACTTCGCCCGGGCGCTGGGCCTGCCCGCCGACCCCGCCGATCTGGCCCGGGTCCTGCTGGACGGCGAGCCGCGGGCCGTGGACACGATCGAGGTCACCTCGGCCGTCCACGACCGCGTCGCCGTCCTCGGCAGCGTCTACGCGGGCATCGACGCCCTGGCCAACCGCCACGCCAACCATGCGCGGCTGCTGCGCGGCACCGCCTCCTACTACGCCGGCGCCCTGCGCGCCGTCACCACCTGGCGCCCGACCCGCTACCGGGTCACCGTCGACGGCACGGAGCATGCCTACACCGGCTACACCGCCGTGGCCGCCAACTCCGGCTACTACGGCTCCGCCCGCCTCATCGCCCCTGGCGCCCGGCTGGACGACGGCCTGCTGGACGTGGTGATGATCCACGACGCGCCGCGCCGGCTGTTCTTCGCCCTGATGAACGAACTCGGCACCGGCGCACACGTCCACCGGCCCCAGGTGCGCGTCGTCCGCGGCGAGGAGATACGCATCGAGGCCGACCGGGACGTGCCCTACGGCGCCGACGGCGAGGTGGAGGCGGTGCTTCCGGTCACGGCCAGGGCGCTGCCCGGCGCGCTGCGCGTCCTGTGCTGACGGCGCACGCCGGGCGGCACCGGCCGCTCCGGCTCACACCTGCGTGGTGAAGCGCTCCCACACGCGGTGCGAGCGGAGCAGTTCGGTGATCTGCTCCAGGGCCGCCGTGGGGGAGTCGCTGACGACCACGCCGGCCGCGTCGGTGGGCACGCCGGCCGCCTCCAGGGCGACCTCGCCGTCCGCCCAGGCGCCGATCGCCTTGCCGTGCCGGAAGGCCTCCGACAGCAGCAGCCCGACGCGCGGGTCACCGGCCGCCGGCCGGACCGGCGCGGGGTCGGACTTGACGTCCCGGGCGGTGTAGGCGTCGCTGCCCACCCCCGGCGTCCCCGCCAGCAGGACCGCGTCGAACTCGACGGACCGCGCGGTCACATAGGTGCGCTGCACCGTCAGCGCGTCGTCGCCCGAGCCGATGGTGCCGCCGGTCGGCGCGACGATCAGCGGCACCATCCCGGCGTTGAGGACCGCCTCCCGCACGGCACGCACACCGTCCAGGTCGCCCTGCCCGCCGGTCAGGATGCCGATGATCCGCCCGTCGGTCGGCCAGGTCTTCCCGACCTGCGACAGCGCCGGGCTGGGCTCGACGTCGGCCGGCGGCACGGTCGGCTGCGGGGCGGGCAGGCCGAGCCCCTCCGCCACCTGCGCGCACAGCTGCGGGTCGATGTTGGCCAGCACCTGCAGGGCCCGCTCCTTGACGGCCTGCTCGTAGCACTTGCCCAGTTCGAAGGTGTAGGCGCCGACGATGTGCTCCCGCTCCACCGGGCTCATGCTCAGCCAGAACCGGCGCGGCTGGCTGAAGTGGTCCGCGAACGACTCGGGCGCCTCGCGCACCTTCGTCGCCTCCGGCACCCGCACCGGCGTCTCGATGTACGCCCCGGTGTCCGGGCCGGCCAGGAACGGGCAGCCGCCGTCGAGGGAGTTGGGCCGGTACGGGGCGACGCCGCGGTGCACCGCCGTCTGGTGCATGCCGTCGCGCAGCATGTCGTTGACCGGCGCCTGCGGACGGTTGACCGGCAGCTGCGGGAAGTTCGGCCCGCCCAGCCGGGTGATCTGGGTGTCCAGGTAGGAGAACAGCCGCCCGGCGAGCAGCGGGTCGTCGGTGATGTCGATGCCGGGGACGAGATGGCCGACGTGGAAGGCGACCTGCTCGGTCTCGGCGAAGAAGTTCGACGGGTTCCGGTTGAGGGTGAGCAGCCCGACCGGCTGGACGGGCGCCAGCTCCTCCGGCACGAGGTTCGTCGAGTCCAGCAGGTCGATGCCCTCGAAGGTCTGGTCCGGGGTGTCGGGGAAGGTCTGGATGCCCAGCTCCCACTGCGGGTACGCGCCCGCCTCGATGGCGTCGGCGAGATCCCGGCGGTGGAAGTCCGGGTCCACGCCGCTCGCGATCTGCGCCTCCTCCCACGTCAGGGAGTGCACGCCCAGCTTCGGCTTCCAGTGGAACTTCACCAGGGTGGTACCGCCGTCCGCGGCCACCAGGCGGAAGGTGTGGACGCCGAAGCCCTCCATCGTCCGGTAGGAGCGCGGGATGCCCCGGTCGGAGACGTGCCACAGGGTGTGGTGGGTGGCCTCGGTGTGCAGGCTGACGAAGTCCCAGAACGTGTCGTGGGCGCTCTGCGCCTGCGGGATCTCCCGGTCCGGCTGCGGTTTGACGGCGTGGATGATGTCCGGGAACTTGATGGCGTCCTGGATGAAGAAGACCGGGATGTTGTTGCCGACCAGGTCGAAGACGCCCTCACTGGTGTAGAACTTCGTCGCGAAACCGCGGGTGTCCCGCACCGTGTCGGCGGACCCCCGGGAGCCCACCACCGTGGAGAACCGTACGAACACCGGTGTCTCCACGTCCTTCGCCAGGAAGGCGGCCTTCGTCACGGAGGCCGCCGTGCCGTAGCTCTGGAACACGCCGTGCGCCGCCGCCCCGCGGGCGTGGACCACACGCTCCGGGATGCGCTCGTGGTCGAAGTGCATGACCTTCTCGCGCAGATGGTGGTCCTGGAGCAGCACCGGACCGCGCGGCCCGGCCTTCAGCGAGTGGTCGGTGTCGTACAGCCGCGTGCCCTGCGCGTTCGTCAGATACGCCCCGGACTGGGCCATCCGCGCCTGGTCGGCGCCGGTCGGCTGCCCGGTGGGCGACACCGTGTCCGGTCCGCTCTGGTCCGGCTTCGGCGGCAGCGGCTCGCGGGGCTCGACGGGTTCGGCGACGGTGGGCGACTCGGAGCCCGGCTTGCCGGGGATCCCGTCCGCCGGTCCGCCACCGTCGCCCTGAAGGGCGTCGGTGACCTTGTCGGCTACCCGCTTCAGGGGGTTGGCCTCGCTCATACGTCTACTTCCTCCGGTTCCGGCCGTGCGTTGATGTGCCGATCGCGGCGCGGGTACCCACGCAGGGCGGGGCAAGCGGGCGTCGGCGCGGGGATCCTCGGGGGCGGGAACGTCAGACGACCGTCTCGCCGTCGTGGGTACCGCCCTGGCAGCGCTTCGTGAACCCCCCGGGGCCCGAGCCGTCCGCGGCGACGATCAGCATGCCGCCGCCGCGGAGGCACTCCAGCGCGGTCACATCGGCCGGGGCGTGGGCGACACCCAGGCTCTCCCGGGCGGGCGCGGCGTCCGCCGGGACGGGGAAGGCCACCGCCACGGCCAGGGCGGCGACCAACGCACACGACGACTTGTTCATGGCAGCTCCAGCTCCTCGTGACCCGTGCGGTACCAGCCTCGGGGCCCGGGGCACGGCCCGCGACCGGACACGCGCGGGCGGGGGACCCACCGGGCCGTCACCGGCCGGGCAGCCCCCGGGCCGCCGGACGGCCCCGGCCCGCCCCGTGCGTCACGCGCACCGCGTCATCGACCCGCCCCGTGCGTCACCCGCACCGCGTCGCCGAACTGCACGCGCGTGCGTGCCCCGTCCGCCCAGAGCACCTCGACGCCCGCCTCACCGGCCGCCACCTCGGTGACGGCGTCCGCCAGCGGCCCCGGACCCGGTGCGGCGGCCAGGACGGCCAGGCTCACGTGCAGCGAGGTGCCCTCCGCCCGGCCGGTGAGGCGGGGCACCCGCGACCAGCGCGTGTAGGCGGTGCCCTGCGGAGCGCGCACCGTCCCGGCGCCGGGGTCCCAGCCGTGCAGTGGGTGCAGCGCGGAGACCAGGGGCTCCTCGGGGCCGGTGGCCCAGCCGGTGTGCGTGACCCGGGACCCGGCCGGCGCCCCCGTCACCCGGTGCACGCGCAACTCGTACGGGCCCTGCGCCACCGTCACGCTCTCCACCCGCAGACCCGGCACCATCGGGGGCCCGCCCGCGAACACCGGGCGGTGCCAGGACGCCGCCCAGCCCCAGCCGTCGCCGTGCCCCGCCCCGAGCGGGTGGATGCGGCGCCGCACGCTGTGCCGCCCGGCCACCTCCACCGACAGGTGGTTGTCCGCCACGTTGCCCGGAGCCGTCGGGCCGGTCCGGGTCGAGTACGCCTGGCGCCCGTAGTGCGGGTCGTCCCCGTCGGCCGACTCGCCCTCGTGGGGGCGCACATGGTCGCTGCCGTGATTGTGCAGCCGTACGATCCCGTCCGCGCGGGTCGACTGCACCAGCAGCCCCGGCGCGGGCAGCGCCAGCACCCGGTCGGCCCGCTCCACCGGCGCGGGTTCCTCCACGGCCGTCCACAGCGGGTGGTTCACGGGCGTCAGCAGGGACACGAACGCCTTCGACGCCCAGTACGGGGACCCCGGACCGGAGTACGACTGGAGCGTGGCCCCGTGCGGCCCGTGCCAGCCGAGGCTCAGCAGCCCGTCCTCGGTCAGTGCCCCGCGGTCCAGGAAGTACCTGAGGCCGCCGCTCGCCAGCCGCCGGGAGGCACCCGGCGTCAGCGGCGTGTGCCCGGTCAGCGCGCCCAGGCTCACCGCGGCGGACGCGGCGAAGCGGTAGGCCAGGGACCGGCCGAAGTGCACCGGCGCTCCGTCGGCACCGAACAGCAGGCCGAAGCCGTCCAGGTGGGCGTGCAGCCGCCCGCCGTACCGTGCCAGGGCCTCGGTGTCCCCGGCGAGATGCGCGTCCAGCACCGGATACAGGTGCAGCGCCCAGCCGTTGTAGTGGTCGAAAGCGCGCCCGTCGCCGTCGGTGTACCAGCCCTCGCCCCGGTACCAGGTCTCCATCAGCTCCAGCGCCCGCCGCCGGGCCGCCGCCGTCTCGGCGTCGCCGCGGCCCACCGACTCCAGGAACCCGGCGACCGTGTGGGGGAACAGGTACCAGTTGTTCGGCGCGGGCGTGTGCCGGAGCGCCCCGCGCAGCCACTCCTCGGCCCGGTCCTGGACCCCGGCGTCGAGGTGCTTCCACAGCCACGGCGCCGTCAGCCGCAGACCGAGGGCGACCGACGCGGACTCCACCATCGGCTGGCCCTGCACGTCGTGGTCGAGGATCAGCGGCCAGGACTCGGTGTCGTCGCGGCCGGGGGAGCGGGTGCCCGAGGCCAGTCCGTGGGCGTAGCGCTCCAGCAGGCCGTGCGGGTCGGCGCCGCCGGCGCCCGCGATCCGGAAGGCCGCCGCCAGGAACGTGCGCGCGTAGCCCTCCAGGCCGTCGGAGCGCACCCCCGACCGCGACGGCCGCCCGGGCAGGTCCAGCAGGGCGCAGCCGGGGGTGCTCCACCGCCAGGCGGCGGTCAGCAGCCCGTCGGCCACCGCCTCCCAGTGGGCCCGGGTGTACCCGGTGTACGGACTCGCCGTGCGGTCCTCGGCGGGCAGTTCGAACGGGATGCTCATGCCGCTCATGCGAGGAAGGCCAGCCTTTCGCGTCGTACGGGATGCAGGAAACCGGCGCCGGACGCCCAGCGGGCGGTCTCGGCGAGGGCGAGGTCGGCCAGGCGGCGCCACTCGTTGCCCTGGGAACCGGCGAGATGCGGGGTGATCAGCGCGTTGTCGCACTCCCACAGCGGGTGGTCCGGCGGCAGCACCTCGGGGTCGGTCACGTCGAGGACCGCGCGGACCCGGCCCGCCAGCACGGCCTCGGTGAGCGCCTCCTGGTCCACGACCGCGCCCCGCGAGGTGTTGATCAGCACCGCGTCGTGGCGCATCGCGCCGATCAGGTCGC
Source organism: Streptomyces hamibioticus (assembly GCF_047946815.1). Lineage (NCBI taxonomy): Bacteria > Bacillati > Actinomycetota > Actinomycetes > Kitasatosporales > Streptomycetaceae > Streptomyces > Streptomyces hamibioticus. Next base: position 590,236 of record NZ_JBKKQY010000001.1, on the reverse strand, counting down.
GGCCGACCAGTCCGCGCGTCTCGGGCAGCAGCGGGGTGTGCACGCTGACGGTGTCGCAGCGGGCGAACAGCTCCGGCAGCGGCACGCGTTCCACGCCGAGCGCGGCGGCGTCCGCCGCGTCGACGTACGGGTCGTGCAGCAGCACCTCGATGTCGTGCGGGCGCAGCAGCTCGATCATCCGGCGGCCGATCAGCGACGCCGACAGGATGCCGACCGTGCGGCGGTAGTTGCCCTCGGTACGCGGGGTTCGCAGCCAGTCGCCGCGCGTCCTGGACGCGCGGTAGTCCCGGGCCCGCTCCAGGACCCGCTTGCCGGTGAGCAGGATCATGCCGAGCGTGTACTCGGCCACCGGCACGGCGTTGGCCGCGGCGGCGGAGGACACCTCGATGCCGCGCTCCCAGCACGCGTCGGTGACATGGCCGCGGACGCTGCCCGCGGTGTGCACCACCGCCCGCAGCCGGGGCGCCGACCGCAGTACCGCGGCGTCCAGCGGAGGGCAGCCCCAGCCGGTGATCAGCAGGTCGGTGCCGGCGAGCACGGACCGCGCGCGCGGTGTGGCGAGGTCGTCCAGCACCGGTGGTGGGGCGAGGTCGCAGACGGTGCGGAAGGCGCCGAGCGTCTCGGGGTCGAGGACGGCCTCGGCGGCGTCCGCGGACATGGCCACGGCCGCCCGGGGGCGGAACCCGGGACCGGGGGCGTGCAGGGTCACTTGACGGCTCCGGCGGTCAGTCCACTGCGCCAGAAGCGCTGGAGCAGGACGAAGGCGAGGATCAGCGGGACGATGGCGAGCAGCGAGCCCATGATGACCACGGGGTAGTACTCCGGCGACACGGAGGCCGAGCTGTTCCACTGGTACAGGCCCAGGCTGACGGGATACAGGTCCTGGTCGGAGAGCATCACCATGGGCAGGAAGAAGTTGTTCCAGATGGCGGTGAGCTGGAACAGGAACACGGTGACCAGTCCGGGGCCGAGCATCCTGAGCGCCACTCTCGCATACGCGGTCAGCTCTCCCGCGCCGTCGACCCGCGCCGCCTCCAGCACCTCGTCGGGGACGTAGCCCCGGGCGAAGATCCGGCCGAGGTAGACGCCGAACGGGTTGAACAGCACCGGGATGAACACCGCCCAGAAGGTGTTGACCACGCCGGCCTCGGAGGCCATCAGGTACAGCGGCAGGGCGAGGACGGTCTGCGGGACCATCACGGCCGCGAGCACCAGTCCGAACAGCTTCTCCTTGTGCCGGAAGCGGTACTTGTCGAAGGCGTAGCCGCAGGCGACGCTCAGCAGGGCTCCGACGGCGGCGCCGAGCACCGCGTACAGCAGGCTGTTGACGTACCAGCGGCCGTACAGCCCGCCGTCCATGGCGAACAGGTCCTTCAGGTTCCGTACGAAGGAGAAGTCGCTCAGGGAGAGCAGGTCGCTGCCGAACAGCGCGTCCCGGTTCTTGGCGGCGGCCAGCACCAGCCACACCATGGGCAGCAGCGTGTAGAGCACGAAGACCGCGACGACCGCGTTGGCCGTCGTACGGCCCAGCAGCCCCGGCCGCGGCAGGGTGCTGTCGGTGGCGCTCATCGGGCCTCCTCGGCGATGTCGGCGCGGCTGGTGAAGCGGGTCACGCCGTAGGACAGGGCGATGGTGCACACGAGCAGGACCACCGAGGCCGCCGCGGCGAGGCCGTAGTTGTTGCGGGTGAACGCCGCGTCGTAGATGTACATGCTCGGCGAGAACCGCGAGTTGATCATCGGGGAGGACTGGCTGAGCAGCATCGGCTCGGTGAACAGCTGGAGCGCCCAGATGAGGGTGAAGATCGCCACCATCACGATGGAGGCGCGCACCAGCGGCGTCTTGACCTGGAGCGCCGTGCGCACCGGTCCCGCGCCGTCCACCACGGACGCCTCGATCACCTCGCGCGGCACGGCCCGGAGGGCGGCGTAGAAGACCACCATGTTGTAGCCGAGGTTGCTCCACAGGGCGATGTTCACGATCGACGGGATCACCGTGTGCACGCCGAGGAAGTCGACGGTGATGTCGGCCCGGGCGAACAGGTCGATCACCGGGCTGATGCCGGGCGTGTACAGGTACAGCCAGATCAGCGCCGCGATGATGCCGGGCACCGCGTGCGGCAGGAACAGGCCGAGCTGGGCGAAGGCGCGCAGCCGGACCATGCCGGAGTCCAGCAGCAGGGCGAGGGCGAGCGCGCCGGCGACCATGAGCGGGAGGTAGATCAGGCAGTACACGGCGACGGTGCCGAGTCCGCCGAGGAAGGTCGGGTCGGTGAGCACGGCGGCGTAGGAGCGCAGGCCCACGAAGACGGTGCGCTCGGGGCCGAAGCCGAGACCGGGCTGGTCGTCGCTGAAGAAACTGAGGTAGGCGGCGGTGCCCACGGGGATCAGGAAGACGGTGAGCAGCAGGGCGAAGAACGGCGTCATGAGCACGCCGCAGGCGGTCAGTTGACGGCGCCGGGCGGCTCTGCGGGCACGCGGGCCGGAGGCGGAGGGGGCCGGTGCGGTGGCGCGCGGTGCGCCGGCCGGCACCCGTGGGTGGGCGGTCGCGGTCATGGGGTGTCACCTGCCTTTCGACGGCTCAGGTGCTGTGCTGGGTGGTGGACAGGCCGAGCGCCCTGAGATCGGGCATGGTGCCCTCCTGGGCCGTGCGCAGGGACTCGACGAGGGTGCCCCGGCCGCCGCCCACCCGGGCGAAGGAGTCCTGCATGACCTTCTGGGTGGCGCTCATCCGCGGCCCCCACAGCCAGCCCTCGCCGATCTTCTCGGCCTCCCGCTCGAACAGGGTGTAGATGTCCTGCCCGCCGTAGTACGAGCGGTCGAACGCCTCCCGCCCGACGGAGACCAGGCCGGGCGCGGCCGGGTACTGGCTGCTGGTGCCACTGGACAGCCGGGCGCGCAGGGCGTCGGGGTGGGAGACCTGCCAGGCGATGAACTCCATCGCGGCCTCCGGGTGCCGGCTGTCCTCGGTGACGGCGAAGGTGGAGCCGCCGTGGGTGCCGACGGCCGGGCGGCCGGTGTCCCACTGCGGCAGCGGGGCGATCCGCCACCGGCCCTGCTGCCCGGGCCGCGCGTTCATCTGCGCCCCGGCGTCCCAGGCGCCGGTCAGCCGGGTGAGCACCAGGCCGTTGCCGATCTGCGCGTCGGCCTGGCGGCTTTCCACGGCGTTCATGAAGACGTCGTCCTGGTCGATCAGCCGCTGCCAGTAGCCGGCCACCTTCCTCGACGGCGCGTCGGCGAGCGAGACGTTCCAGGCGCCGCGTGAGGTGTCGAACCACCGGGCGCCGGCCTGCCAGGCGTACGCCGCGAACTGCGTCATGCCGTCGGTCGGGAACAGCACCAGCCGCCGGCCGGGCGCCTTGCGGCGGACGGTCCGCGCCTGTTCGGCGAACTCCTCCCAGGTGCGGGGCACCGTGAGCCCGTAGCGTTCGAACAGGTCGGCCCGGTAGTGCATCACCATCGGCTCGACGTCCAGCGGCACGCTGTACGTCCGCCCCTCGAAGGTGGTCAGTCCGAGCGCCTGCGGGAGCAGCCTGCGGCGCAGCTCGTCGGAGACCAGGTCGGTGATGTCCCGGGCGACGCCGTCGATGGCGTACCCCGGGACCTGCGGGTACTCGATGGTGGCGACGTCGGGGGCGTTGCCGGCCCGGGCGGCGTTGCTGAGCTTCGCGTAGCCGCCCTGCCCGCCGGAGGGGATCTGCTGGAAGTCGACCTGGACGCGGTCGTGGGTGCGGTTGAACGCGTCGACCACCTCCTGGCTGCCGCGCAGGGCGGACCAGAAGGTGATGCGCGTGGTCCTGCTGGTGCTCCGCGATCGCTTGTCACCGTCCGCGCTGCAGGCGCTCACGGCTCCTGTCAGCGGTACGGCGGCCATCGCGGCGAGCACGGATCGACGGCTGTGTCGACCGGGCATGGCGCCTCCCGCGGCTCCTGCGTGTCGTCGTCCGCGACACGGCTGTTCGGGACACGGGCATCCTGAACGCCCGGGCGTAAGCGGTCAATAGATCGATCAGAGAAAATAAAACGCTCAAACGCTCATTCGGTGGCGACGTCCACTGCGCGGCCCGCCGGGCCGTCCGTCAGGTGGCCCCTCGGGTGGTCCGGCACGTGGCCCGCCGGGTGGTCCGCCGGGTGGTCCGTCAGGTGTCTGCCGGGTGGTCCGTCAGGTGTCTGCCGGGTGGTCCGCCGGGCGGTCCGTCGGGCGGACCGTCGACCCGCGCACCATCAGCCGGGGCAGCAGTTCGACCCGCCGGACGGACCGGCTCCCGGACGCTCCGGACAGCCGCTGGAGCAGCAGCTCCGCGGCCACCCGCCCGACCTCGGCCTTCGGCGGGGACACGGCGGTCAGGGGCGGCGTGCCCAGCCCGGCCACCACGTCGTCGTACGCCACGACCGAGCAGTCCTCCGGAACCCGCACCGCCTCCTCCGCCAGCCGCTGGACGATCATCAGGGCGTCCACGTCCCCGTGCAGCACCATCGCGGTCGCGCCCACCTTGCGCAGCAGCGCCGGCAACGCCGCGGTCTCGTCCGAGGCGTACGGCCCCCCGGCCCCGGCCTCCGGCGCGCTGAGCGCCCACGCCCACTGCTCCACCAGCGGATGAGCCCCGGCGATCTCGGCGAAGGCGGCGCGCAGCGAGCGCGCGGTGGGACTGTCGTCGCGCGTGGCGAACACGAAGCGCCGGTGGCCGAGTCCCACCAGGTGCTCCACGGCCAGATGCGCGCCGTACCAGTGGTCCGAGCACACCGAGTCCAGGGCCTGCGCCGCACTGCCGCGCCGCGGGCGGCGTTCCATCAGCACCGTCGGTACCCGAAGTGCCGCGAGCCAGCCGTGGTCGGCCTCCTCGTCGGCCGGGCTGCGCCAGCGCGGGGCCAGCAGCAGCCCGCGGGCCCCGTCCGCGAGGGCCCGCTCCACCAGGGGCCGTTCGGCGCCGGACGTCTGCGGCGCGATGTGCAGGGCGATGCGCAGCCCGGCCTCCTCCAGGACCGTGCGGGCGCCGTGCAGCGTCTCGGTCAGATAGGAGTGCCGCTCCGGGACCACCACGGCCACCCGGTCACCGGCCCCGGCAGCGGTGCCGGCGGGCGGCTCCTCGGCCGGCAGCGTCGAACGGACGACGCCGTGGCCGCGGCGCAGCCTGCCCTCCCGGGTCAGCTCCTCGACGTCCCGACGCACCGTCACCACCGAGACCTGCAGCTCCTCCGCGAGGTCCCGCACGCGCGTGGTGCCGCGCGCCTGCACCGCGGCCAGAATCCGCTGCCGCCTGAGATCGACCGGCTCCCGCATCGAGCCTCCCCGCCCCGAGAATGTTCGTTTGAACGATCGCCGCCATCATATCGATCGCCCTGTGGGCGGGCTCGCGCACGGGGGCGGGCGGCGGGCCTCGCGGGAAATGGCGGGCCGTTGCCGGGACGGGCGGTGTCGTGCAGCCGGGACGGGCGGTGTGCGTGGTGCCGGGGCGGGCGGTATCCGTGGTGCCGGGCCGGGTCAGCGGGAGACGGCCGGAGCCCTTCGCCGCCGGCAGTGCAGGAAGAGGTGCGGCTCCGGCACCGCCTCCGGGTGGGCGGGGGTGAACAGCAGCTCCTCGCGGGCCAGTACCTCCAGCCCGGACTCCTCGGCCACGGCGGTCAGGCCCTGCGCGTCGAAACTGGTCACCCGGACGGGCTGCCCCATGAAGACTCCCTCCACGCCCTCCAGGTCGAGCGGCACGGTGGCGAGGACCAGAAGACCCGCCGGGGTCAGCGCCCGCACCAGCCTCCGCACCACGTCGGCCTGCTCCGCGCGGGACATCTGGAGCAGCGAGAAGTACACGCAGGCGGCGTCGAACGACCCGTCCGCGAGCGGTACGTCACGGATGTCGGCGCACCGGAAGGAGGCGCCCGGCACCTGCCGGGCCGCCAGGTCGACCATGACGGGGGAGACGTCGATGCCCAGCACCTCGTGACCGGCGGCGGCGAGTGTCTCCGCCGTGGGCCGCCCGGTCCCGCTGCCCACGTCCAGCACCCGGCTGCCCGGCGCGAGCCGCCCGAGCAGCCACTCCAGGGAGCGCCGGTGCGCCGGCGACTCCGCGAACGCCTTCTCATAGGCGGCGCCCAGCGCGTCGAACACGGCCGCGGCCTGCGGACGCTGCTGCTCGTCGGTCACGACGGTCCTCCGGGTGGGTCGGTGCCGGTGCGTGCCGGGCATCGTTCCACCGCGGCCGAGCCGCGGACAAGGACCCCTCGCATCCTGCCCGGGGGGCTCGGGGGACGGGTGCCGCTCGGCAGCATCTCCGCGGCCCGGGCCGGGCCGGGCCGCGACGCTCGGCGGAGGTCATCTGCACCACCAGGCCGATACGAGGAGACAGGCTTCAGCCCTCGCCCTCCGGTGCGGTGCCCGGCTCCGCCATCCTGCGGTGCGCGGCGGCCTTGGCCCGGCCCGGCAGCAACCTGGCGGCCACACCCTGCGCCCTGGTCTTCGCCGAGCCGGTGACCAGCGTCTTCCGACCCTTCATGACCGCCTCGAACGCCTGCCGGGCGACCTGCGCCGGGTCGTCCTTGTCCAGGGCGCCGATCCTGGTGTCCTCCAGCCCGGCCCGCCGGAAGAAGTCGGTGTCCGTCGGGCCGGGCATGAAGGAGGTGACCGTGACACCGGTGTCCTTGACCTCTTCCTGCAACGCTTGGGCGAACGACTGCACGAAGGACTTCGAGGCGTTGTAGACCGCCTGGAAGGCACCCGGAGCGGTCGAGGCGACGGAGGAGGTGAACACCAGCCGTCCCACGCCGCGCGCCACCATCTCGCGCAGCAACGGCTTGGCCAGCCGCACCGTCGACGTGACGTTGAGGTCGATCACGGACTGGTCGTCGGCCGGGTCGGTGTCCACGAAGGCGCCGCCCTGCCCCACCCCGGCGTTGAGCGCCGCCACCTCCAGGGTGAGCCCGGTCATGGCGGCGACCAGCCGGTCCACGCCCGCCGGGTCGCGCAGGTCCGCGCGTACGGCACGGACTTCCGCGCCGGTCTCCCGCAGCCGCTCGGCCGCGTGCTCCAGCCGCTCGTCCTCGGCGTTGACCAGCAGGTCGAAGCCGTGCTCCGCGAACTGCCTGGCGAGTTCGTATCCGATGCCACTCGACGCCCCGGTCACCAGGGCGAGGGGCTTGTTGCCGTCCATGGGGACGGGGTAACCGCCCGGGTGCGGGTCAACCGTCAGGGCCGCCGGCCCCCGGCACTCCGCCGTACGCGGGCCGACCGCCCGGCGCGCTCAGCGCAGCGCCCGGTACACCGCCGCGGTGGTGACGCCGTACACCAGATGCGGTACGACGTCCGAGGCCCAGGACGTCCGGTCCCACTCGGTGGGATCGGTCACGCCCAGCGCGGTGGCCGGGATGTCGCTGCCGGCCATGGCCGCCGCGCCGAGCAGCGGGCCGGCCGCCCAGTCCGGCAGCGACACGCCCCGGCGCCGTACCAGCCCGTAGGCCGCGCCGACGCCGAGGCCCGTGATGTAGCCGAGGAGCGCCCCGGCGGCCTGTTCACGGTTCGGCCTCGTCTCCTCGTCGCCCAGTTCGACGCCGGTCCGGCCGGCGACCCGGTCGGCGACCTGGGCGGGCATCTCGCTCGACCCCCGGCCGCGCAGCAGCATGTCCCCGTAGGTGGCGATGTTCAGGGCGACGGTGCCGGCGGCCCCGGCGAGCAGGCCCTTGGCCAGTGTCTGCATGGAGGTCTCCCTCGACTCGACGTCGGGCGCGGTGCTACGCGCGCGTGCACGACGGTCCCCGGGTTCCCCGGGCGCGGCCCTGAAACGGACGCCGTGCGGGGGCCGAGACTCAGCCCTGGCCACCGTTCTTCCTGGTCGGGAGCCACTGCCCGCGCAGCGCGGTGAGCCGGTGCGCGGTGTCCGCCGCCCGTGCGGGCGCACCGGCGTGCGCGGCCGATGGGCCTGATCGTCGGCGATCCGAGGGATCTTCGTGCCGTCCTCTTCCTCCGCGGTACCCGCTGTCTCCGATCCCGGCCGCCCTCCTCCGCCAAGTCTGTGGCGGGATCGCGGCTTCCGCAGATTCCGGGCGGGCCTGACGCCTCCCAACTCGGCGGCCACACCACTCTGATCGGGCTCCCGCTCCTCGCAGTCCTCGTGCTCGGCGCCGGTGGCGGCGAGTTGGGCGTCCTCCGCGCGGTGGGGCCGGCGCCGGTCCTGTTGCTCACGCTCCTCGTCGGCGCGTGGGTGGACCGGTGGCGGACGCGCACGGTGATGGTGGTGGCGGATGCCTGCCGGACGCTGGTACGGGGAGCCGCCGCCCCGGCCGGTCTCCTCGGTTGGCTCGGCCTGCCCGCTCTGCCCCGGACCGGATGCAGGGCCGCACGGCCGCGACGATCACGTTCGTCGGCATGGGGGCGGCCCCGCTCGGCTCCCTGCTCGGCGGGTTTCTCGCGATGGAGTGGGGGCTGCGCCCCGGCCTCCTGGTGACCGCCGCGGCATGCTGTCGTCCCCGGTGGTGATGGCCTGCTCCCCGCTCGCCCGCCTGGGCCGGACGCTTCCGGCCGGGCAGGGCACGCCAGGCACGCCGCGACGGTCGCACCCGGGCTGATCCTGCGTCGGTGAGGTGAGAGGTTCCTGTGAGTTCGTGAGGCGTTTGAACGCTCCGTGGTCCGGCTCCGTATGGAGCCGGGGGCATTTCTCTGTCCAAGAACGCCACGACGTAGGAGCACGCCTTGGGACACAACAGGCGCAGACGCCCGACCGGTGCACGCCGCGCGACCTCTGCGGCGGTCGCGCTGATACTGGGTGGGGGCGGCCTGGTGGCCGCCAACGTGTACGCCTCCGCGACCGAGCCCGACCCGAAGCCCGCGGTCCCCCTGGGCGGCTCCGGAGTCGCGGCCACCGTGGACTGCCCGGACCTGGGCACCCGGCTGACGACCGTGCCGGAGCAGGCGAGGTCCGAGGTCGACACCGAACTCGCCCGGCTGGACGAGCAGATCGCCACGGCCTACCGGCAGTTGCAGGAGGCGGCCCGCACCGCGGACGACGGCCGGCTGGACGAAGGGGCCATCCTCGACCCGCTGAAGAAGGACCGCGCCGAGACCGTCGAGCGCATCGCCGCGGCGATCGACCGCGTCGGCGAGCGCCCTGAAGGGCTTGACGCGCTGGCCCAGTGCTCGCTGCAGCGCACCGAGGGCGCGGCCCCGGCCGGGCAGGCGGACGGCGGGAACGACGGCGGGAACGACGGCGGCGGACAGGACGGCGCCGGCGACCAGCAGGGCGGCGGCGGTCAGCAGGGCGGCAACGGCGGACAGGCGGGCAACGGCCCGGTCGCCGAGGACTTCGTCGACATCGACGACGTCCGGCCGAACTCCCGTGACCTGCCGAACGGTCTGGCCGCCAACGGCGACGGGGGTTCCACGGGCTCCTTCACCACGGAGTGCGGCGTCAACGAGAACAACCTGTTCAACAGCGACAACATCATCGTCGCGCCCGGCGTCGACAACGGCGCACACCACACGCACGACTACGTCGGCAACCAGGGCAACGACGCCTTCGCCAGCGACGAGGACCTGGCCAACGCCGGCACCACGTGCAAGAACCAGGGTGACAAGTCCACCTACTACTGGCCGGTGCTGCGGCTCCAGGACGGTACCGAGGAGTTCGACGCGAAGGACCTGGGCGGTGGCGCCGAGGGCAACGTCGGCCGGATCCTGAAGGCCGAGCAGGCCGAGCTCAAGTTCGTCGGCAGCAAGCGGGGCGACGTCGTCGCGATGCCGAAGTTCCTGCGCATCATCACCGGTGACGCCAAGGCCTTCACCAACGGCCTGAAGAACGCCAACACCTCGTTCAGCTGCACCGGCTTCGAGGACCGCCAGGTCACCGACAAGTACGTGCTCTGCCCCGAGGGCAGCAAGGTGGTCCGCACGTCGAACTTCCAGAGCTGCTGGGACGGGCGGAACATCGACAGCGCCAACCACCGCGACCATGTGGCGTTCGTCCGGCAGGACGGCAGCTGCCCCGACGGCTTCCAGGCCGTCCCGCAGCTCCAGGTCCGCCTGGTGTACGACGTCCCCGCCCCGGTCATCGAGAACGGCCAGGTGCGGAACCCGTACGCCGTGGACGGCTTCCCGGAGCAGCTGCACAAACCGATCACCGATCACAACGACTTCATCAACGTCATGGACGACGCCCTGATGGACCAGGTGGTCGAGTGCATCAACAGCGGCCGGGAGTGCGGCCCGGACGATGCCCAGCAGCCGGAGCAGCCCGGCGGTGACCAGGGCGGCCAGGACAACGCGGGCGGCAACGACGGGAGCCAGGACAATCCCGGCGGCAACGACGGGGGTCAGGGCGACGACGCCGGCCAGGGCGGCGACGAGGGCGCTCAGCAGAACCCGGGCGACGACGAGGGCCAGGCCGATGACGAGGGCGGCCAGGCCAACCCCGGCGGCAACGACAAGCAGACCACCGAGCCCCCGGCCCCCACACCGGAGGGCGGCCAGGACCGGCAGGGCGGCGATGACCGGCAGGGCGGCGATGACCGGCAGGGCGGCCGCGAGGACACCTCGCCGCCCGACGCCGCCGCCACCGCCCCCGCGCCTGACGCCGCCACCACCGCCCCCGGCGCCGCCGAACCCCGCGCCGCCACCACATCCGCGGCCCCGCCGGCGCGGGACGCGCAGGAGGACGTTCCGCAGGACGGGAACGGCCAGGCCGCGGCCAGGAACGACGACGCCTCGGACCCGGCACCCGAACCCCGGGCCCAGGGCGGCCTCGCCGAGACGGGCGCGGGCCTGGGCCTCTGGCCGGCGGCGACCGGAGGGGTACTCGCGGCCGCCGGCTGCCTGCTCCTGATCCTTACGAAGCGCCGCTCCGCCTGAGACGCTGACGCACACGCCCGGGACCACGGCGGGCAGGGGCGACCCTCACGGCCCCGCCCGCCGTTGTCGTGTCGAACGGCGTATCGAACGCGCCATGCCCGCCGTGGAACTGGCGCAATCGGATGTTGTCCGTCCGCCTTCCGACGCGCAGCCTGTCATTTGGGAGCGCTCCCATTGGGCGTTCCGACTCTCCCCAGCAGGCCCCCACGAGAGAAGGCGATGATGCAGAAGGCGATGATGCAGAAGGCGATGATGCATTGTCATGAACACCTCACCAGAGTCCGACGAGGGCTGACACTCACCCTGGCGGCCTTCGCCGCCGCCCTCCTCGGCCTGATCCCCTGGAGCGGCACCGCCGTCGCCCACGGTTCCGTCGTCGACCCCGCCTCCCGCAACTACGGCTGCTGGCAGCGCTGGGGCAGCGACTTCCAGAACCCGGCCATGGCCGAGGAAGACCCCATGTGCTGGCAGGCGTGGCAGGACAATCCCAACGCCATGTGGAACTGGAACGGCCTGTACCGCAACGGCTCAGGCGGCAACTTCCGGGCCGTGGTCCCCGACGGCCAGCTGTGCAGCGGCGGCCGCACCGAGGGCGGCCGGTACAACTCCCTGGACACCGTGGGCCCGTGGCGGACCACCGACATCGGCGACGACTTCACCGTCCGGCTGTACGACCAGGCGAGCCACGGCGCGGACTACTTCCTGGTCTACGTCACCCGGCAGGGCTTCGACCCCACGACCCAGCCGCTGACCTGGGGCGACCTCCAGCTGGTCGCCCGGACCGGCAGCTACGCGCCCAGCCAGAACTACGAGATCCCGGTCAGCACCTCGGGCCTGAGCGGCCGGCACGTCGTGTACACGATCTGGCAGGCGTCGCACATGGACCAGACGTACTTCCTGTGCAGTGACGTGAACTTCCGCTGACCGCTCCCGCGGCCGGCTTCATCCCCAACCGTCCAACCCCTCCACCCCCCCGTCCCGTCCCGCCGGACCCACACGGCCCGTCCGGCGGGACGGTCGGCGTACGGTATGGACGACGGCATGGGATCGCACGGGCGGCCCGGCTTCGGGACCACCTGGACAGCGCCGCCGGCGTTGCGAACTGCGAACGGTCGTGTCAGGAAGAGGCCGCCGGGTCGGCCAACCCCTTTGTGGCCTCCGGCCGACTCGCCACGTGACGGGGAGGACCTGACATGACCAGCAAGTTCACCGAGCTTGCGATCGACTGCGCCGATCCCGCGGGTCTCGCCCGTTCTGGTGCTCGGTCCTCGACTACGAGGTGCAGTACGAGGACCGCGAGATCGTCACCATCGGCTCCCCGGCGGTGCCCGAAGGCAGGAACCGCCTCGGGCCGGTGCCACCGACCCTGACCTTCGCGCGCGTGCCCGAGGGCAAGAGCGTCAAGAACAGGCTGCACATCGACGTCAACCTCACCGACCGGGAGCAGGACGAGGAGGTCCGTCGCCTGCTCGCGCTCGGTGCTCGACACGCCGACGTCGGACAAGGCGACGAGCGCTGGGTCGTCCTTGCCGACGCGGAGGGGAACGAGTTCTGCGTGCTCGCGGACCGCTGCCCCTGAGCGGAGTTGACGCTCCGCTTCCCCGTGGCCGGGGGCGTGTCGGACGATCATCGGGTCACCGCAGTAAAAGCGGCGCTGAACTGGCCTGATGCTGCGCGCTGGTACCTCGCCATCGCCACGGCGATGCTCGACGGCGAACTCGAATACCGCAAGGGCGACCACGACGCCGCCTTCGCCGCCCTCGAACGGTCGATCGAGCTGGACGACAACCTCCCGTACGACGAACCGTGGGGATGGATGCAGCCCACCCGGCACGCCTACGGCGCCCTGCTCCTGGAACGGGGACGAGTCGCCGAGGCCGAGGCGGTGTACCGGGCCGACCTCGGCCTCGACGAGACCCTCCCGCGCGCCCTGCAGCACCCGGGCAACGTCTGGTCCCTGCCCGGGCTGCACGAGTGTCTGGTCCGCCTGGGCAAGGAGGGGGAGGCCCGGATCGTAGCCCAGCAGCTGAAGCTCGCCATGGCACTGGCCGACGTCCCGGTCGCCGCCTCCTGCTTCTGCCGGCTCGAAGCCGTCGGCGACGGTCGGACCGGGGGCGGCTGCTGCGCACCGGACCACTGACCACCCGGAGCGCAGCGGGGCCTCACTCCATCAACCCGGCGGCGAGCGTCGCCCCCAGCTCCCAGCACGCCTCCAGGTCCGCCTTGCCCGGCTCCCCGGTCACCGTCACCGCCGGCGCGGCCCGCCGCCAGCCGAGGCCGGTCGTGACCGACTCGACGCCCCGCACGGCACCGGTGGTGTCACTGCCGCCGTGCACGTAGTAGCCGAACGGCCGGCCGCGCGTCTCGTCCAGGCAGGGGTAGTAGATCTGGTCGAAGAAGTGCTTGAGCGCGCCGGACATGTAGCCGAGGTTGGCCGGGGTGCCCAGCACCAGGGCGTCGGCCTCCAGCACATCGGGGACGGTGGCCGCCAGCGCGGCCCGCCGCACCACCCGTACCCCCTCGATCTCCGGCGCGGTCGCTCCGGACACCACGGCTTCGAGCAGTGCCTGACAGTTCGGCGACGGCGTGTGATGCACGATCAGCAAAGTAGCCACCCCAGAAGCCTGCCGCCCCGCACCCGGTGACCGCAACGCACGAGCCGTTCGCCCGGCCCCCACCGGCGCGCGTACGAGCAGGAGCGCGAGACCCGCGCGCCGGAGGTACCCGTGTTCCGACGGCGTGAAGGGAACGAGCCGGGGTAGAAGCGGCATCGCACCGGTCGCCGTCGGAGTCGGCGCCGACGGCGACCGGGCTTGCCGCCGCGAGCCCGGCTTGCCGCCGCGAGCCGGCCTTGCCGCTTCCAGGCGGGCTCCGGGCGGGCGATGTGGCCCGAACGGCCCTGTCGGGCACCCGCCCGGGCCGCCCAGGGTGGTGGGATGTGCCCCGGCGGGTACCAGCACTGGTACCGGTCACCACCCGCCCGCGACGAGGCCCGACCGCACCGCTGTCCCGACTCGGAAAGGACCGTGATGTCCGTCGACACGCAGCAGCCGCGCGCCGGGCACGCGGGCGAGGATCCGACCGCGCTGGTCGCCTGGCCGCGCGCCGCGAACCACCGCTCCGCCTGCCGGACCCCCCTGCCGGGCGGTGCCGCGTCCGCCGCCGCGGCACCGCGCGAAGGGAGCCCGCCGACGTGACCAGCACGACCCCCTGGACCTGGGACTACGACGGGTACGACCCCGCGGCCGAGCGGCTGCGGGAGTCTCTGTGCACCCTCGGCAACGGTTACTTCGCCACCCGCGGCGCGCTGCCCGAGTGCGCCGCCGACGACGTGCACTACCCGGGCACCTACGTGGCCGGCTGCTACAACCGGCTCGTCTCCGACGTGGCCGGACGCCAGGTGGAGAACGAGGACATGGTCAACCTCCCCAACTGGCTCCCGCTCCGCTTCCGCCCGGCCGGCGGCGAGTGGCTCACCCCGGACACCGCCCCGGTGTCGGGACACCGCCAGGTCATGCACCTGGAAGCCGGCCTGCTGGAGCGGCAGACCCGCTTCCGGCTCGGCCGGCACGGCACCCTGTGCGTGCGCCAGCTGCGCATGGTGCACATGGCCGACCCCCATCTGGCCGCCCTGCGCACCGAGTTCACCATGGAGGCCGGCAGCGCGGAGCTGGAGGTGGAGGCGGCGCTCGACGGCGGCGTCACCAACGCCGGGGTGCCGCGCTACCGGGACCTGGACGGCCGCCACCTGACCCACGTGCACACCGGCGTCGACGCCCCCGACACGGTGTGGCTGCGCTGCCGCACCACCACCTCCGACATCCGGATCGGCCTCGCCGCCCGCCTGACCGCCGACACGCCGGTCGAGTGCGAACACGACCACCTGCGCGCCACCCAGCGCGTGCGCCTGGGCCTGAGCCCCGCCCGTACCGCCGTCGTCGACAAGACGGTGGCCCTGCACACCTCACGCGACCCGGCGATCAGCGACCCGCTCCAGGCCGCCGTCGACCGGGTCGGCTCCGCCCCCCTCTTCGACGAACTGCTCCGCTCGCACCGCACGGCCTGGGGCCAGCTGTGGCGCCGGGCACAACTGGACGTGCCCGGTGAAGCGGGCAGCATCCTGCGCCTGCACCTCTTCCACGTCCTGCAGACCCTCTCCCCGCACACGGCCGACCTGGACGTGGGCGTGCCAGCCCGCGGGCTGCACGGAGAGGCCTACCGCGGCCACGTCTTCTGGGACGAACTGTTCGTCCTGCCCTACCTCAACCTGCACTTCCCGGAGGTGTCCCGGGCCCTGCTCCACTACCGCCACCGCCGCCTGGAACGAGCCACCGCGGCGGCCCGCGCGATCGGCAGGCGCGGCGCGCTGTACCCGTGGCAGAGCGGCAGCGACGGACGCGAGGAGACCCAGCAGCTGCACCTCAACCCGCACTCCGGCCGCTGGCTGCCCGACCACAGCCACCTCCAGCGGCACGTCGGCTCGGCCGTCGCGTACAACGTGTGGCAGTACTGCGAGGCCAGCGGCGACGCCGAGTTCCTGCACACCAAGGGCGCCGAAATGCTGCTCCAGATCGCGCGTTTCTGGGCGGACTCGGCCGTCTGGGACGAGCACCTGGGCCGGCACCGCATCCGGGGCGTGGTCGGCCCCGACGAGTACCACGAGGCCTACCCCGGCGCCGAGGAACCCGGCCTGGACGACAACGCCTACACCAACGTCACCGCCGCCTGGGTGCTCACCCGCACCCTGGAGGTGCTGCGCACGCTGCCCGAGCCGCGCCGCCGCGAACTCGTCGAGCGCACCGCCCTGGGCGAGGACGAACTCCAGCAGTGGGAGGACGTCTCGCGCACCCTGCACGTCCCCTTCCACCAAGGGGTGATCAGCCAGTTCGAAGGCTACGGCGAGCTGGCCGAACTGGACTGGGAGGACTACCGCAGGCGGTACGACGACATCCGGCGCCTGGACCGGATCCTGGAGGCCGAGGGCGACACCGTCAACCGCTACCAGGCGTCCAAGCAGGCCGATGTGCTCATGCTCGGCTACCTGTTCTCCCCGGCCGAACTCCGGTCGCTCTTCGAGCGGCTGGGCCACCGGCTCGACGAGGACACCTGGCGGAACACCGTCGACTACTACCTGGCCCGCACCAGCCACGGCTCCACCCTGAGCGGCCTGGTCCACGGCTGGATCCTGGCCCGGGCCCGGCGCGCCGAGGCGTGGACGTTCTGCCAGGAGGCGCTCAAGGGAGACGTCGCCGACCTCCAGGGCGGCACCACCGGCGAGGGCATTCACCTCGGCGCCATGGCCGGCACCCTCGACCTGGTCCAGCGCGGCCTGACCGGCCTGGAGACCCGGGCCGGAGCGCTGTGGCTGAACCCCGTGCCGCTGCCGGAGCTGTCCTCGTACGGCTTCTCGCTGCGCTACCACGAACACTGGGGCGTGCGGCTGCGGCTGGAGCACGGCCGGCTGGAGATCGCCGTGCCGTCCTCCAACGGGCTGCCGATCGACGTCCGGCTGCCCGACCGCGCGGTCCGGATCCAGCCGGGCGACACCTGCCGGCTGGCGCTCCCCGGGTGAATCCCGGCACCGCGGGATTCAGTCCCACGAGCGGGATTCAGTCCCACAAGGGGTAGGTCACCGTGCGCGGGAATCCGTCCGGACGGCCGTCGGTGTAGGTCAGGGTCATCCGCGTCCAGTGCCGCTCGTCCGGGTCCTTCTCCCACGTTCCGGGCCGGTCGAGGCGGACGGTCACGGGGTACGCGTGGAAGGTGCCGGCCGCGCAGTAGGGCTCGCAGTCGTTGACGAGGTTGACTCCGCGGGCCACGGCCGCGTGCCGGTCCCAGCGCGACCAGTCCAGCGACTCCAGCCGGCTGTTGCCGTCGCCGCAGGCGATCAGGAACGCCTCGGGACGTACCTCGGGGCGCCAGGTGCAGTCGACCAGCACGGGTTCCGGCGCCTGCCGGCCCCCGGAGTGCTCCGCCGGGGGCGCGGCGGAGGCCGTGCCCAGGGACGCCGCCAGCGCGGTGGCGGCGCCGAGGACGACCGCCGCCCTCATCGGGTGTGTGCCCATGTCTGCTCCCGCCCGACTCTCGCAAGGCCGTCACGCCGCCTCGCCGGTTCCTGCTCCGATACGACGGTACGATCGTGTCCGATTTCGCACCACTCGTACGGAGCAATGCCGCGCGTCGCCGACCTGCTCCCGGCACCGGGGTGCGTTACGGTCGATCTCGAGCGCACCGCCCTTCGGGGCCGGTGACCGCGCGTCGGTGGTCCAAGGAAAGACACCCCGCTTCCTGCGGGGAGATGCAAGTGCAAGGCTTGCCCGACGCTCCGACGAGGACCCCGTTCCCGCTGTCCGGCGGGCCGGGGTCCTCTCCGTGCGAGGGGTCAGGGGCCGGCGTGCACATCGGCCTCGTGCCGGGACAGCGCGAGGACGCCCACGACGACCAGGGCGACGCCGAGCGCCTGCGGCAGCAGCCACCAGCCGCCTCGGATGTCCTCCTGGTACAGCAGGACGCCCAGCGCGAGGCTGACCGTCGCGTCCCCGAGCGTCAGCGCCGGCTGCGACGCGACCAGGGGCCCGCCCTGCATGGCGTGCTCCAGCAGCAGCACCGCGGCCACGCCGGCCACGGCGAAGGCGTACGTCTGCCAGGCGGTCAGGAAGCCGGTGATCCCGCGCACGTCCAGTACGTACATGGAGTCCTTCATCAGCGCCGCCGTCAGCGCGTAGCACACGGCCGTGGCCGCGCCCAGGCAGCCGGCGCGGGCCTTGCCGGCCGGTCGCTTCAGTCCGGCGGCGGCCAGCAGGAGCGCCGCCCCGGCGCAGGCCGTCAGCACCGGTACCCAGCGGTCCAGCGGCACGTGGAAGTCCTCGCCGCTCGGGGCCGCCGCGGCCAGGGCGACGCCGAGTCCGACGACCACCCCGGCCACGGCGGCCCACAGCCCCAGGGGCAGCCGGCGCCCGGCCATCAGGGAGGCCAGCATCAGCGCCAGTGGCAGCTCCAGCACGAACAGCGGCTGGACGAGCGCCAGCGCGCCGGTCGCCAGGGCCGCGGCCTGTCCCAGCCCGGCGACCACGACGGCCAGCATTCCGGCGAGCCACACCGGTTGCCGCAGCAGGTCGAGGAGGAGCCCCGGACGGAACCCCCGCGACTGCGGCACGCTCAGCGCGGCGCGGCGCTGCAGCACGGTCGCCAGCGCGTTGCTGAACGCGGCGAGCAGGGCGAAGAGGACCGGCAGCACAGCACCCATCCACCGATCCTCGCGCTGATCAAGGCCCGGCGCGCGACGGCCGGGTACGGACTGCCAGTAGTTGAACGGATTGTTCAACATAACTCGTTGACAAGCGTCTGTTGCGCGACCATGCTCGTCCCATGCCGTCGACTCCCGAACAGCCCACCGATCCCTTCACGCCCCCGGTGCCCGAGCAGGCCCGCGCCCAGCGTGTGCACGCGTCCCTGTTCCGCATCGCCGAGCGGCACGCGGCCACCGACGCACAGCGCCGCCGTCAGGTCCATCCCTCGGTCCTCGGCCCGCACGAGGCGGTCCGGCTGGTCGCCTTCCTGCTCAGCGGCGCCGCGCAACTCCAGGACGGGGAACCGGAGGTGGACCGGGCCGACATCACCGCGGCGCTGAGCCTCGTCCCGTTGATGCGTGGAGAGATGGACGAACTGGAGGCCGGACTCCTGCAGATGGCGCGCGGCCGGGGCATGACCTGGCACGAGCTGGCCTTCGGTCTCGGCCTCGGCACCCCGCAGGCCGCCCGGCAGCGGTACGAACGACTGGCGGACCGCGTGGAGGCCACGGACTAGCGGACGGACGGGCGGGCGGGGCGATGCCGGCGTCGGCGTCGGCTCCTTCGTACCGCGCGCCGCGGCGGTCGTGGCACCGCGCCGCACCGGCCCACGGGGCGCACATCGGCACGGTGTGAGCCCTGTACGCGCCCCTGCGTACGCGGCAAGAATGCGCAGGCCAGCGATCACGTGGCCGAGGGCCGACCGGCTGTGGCCCCCGCCACCGACTCCCCAGGAAGGCAGGTCGGTCGCCGTGCTCTTGAGTCTGCCCACGTCCGTGTCCGAAGCGCAGGAGTACCTCGCCGACGGGGCGGTGCCCATAGGCGGGGCCACCCTCGTGTGGTCCACCTGGCAACGGGACGGCTTCCCGGAACTCGCCATGTCGCTGCGTGACCTGCCGCAGGCCAACGCGATCGGCCGCGAGGAACTCGGCGCGGCCGTCGTCCTGCACCGCATCGACGACCGTGTGCCCGAGGTGCTGCACCGGGCCGCCGCCACCGTCGGCACCGGAGCCGTGCGCCGCACCGCCACGGTCGGCGGCAACATCGTCGGCAGCACCCTGCGCTGCCTGCTGCCCGCTGCCGTCGTCCTGGACGCCCGCGCCACCGTGCTGGACACCGGCGGCACCTACGAGACCGACCTCACCGAAGTCCTGGCGAAGCGTCAGCTCATGCTGAACCTGCGCTGGCGCGCCCCCTTGCGCAGCACCTACCGGAAGCTGCCCGGTGAGCCGGGCGGCCCGCCGCCCTTCGTGGTCGCCGCGGCGGTGCACGCGGACGGCGAGGGAGCCCGCCGGCTCCGCGTCGCCGTCCGCGACGGCTACGACGTGCTCGACGAGAGCATCCCGTGCGAGGCAGGGGCCCGACAGACCGTCGAGGCGCTGGAAGGCACCGCCCTCGGCGGCCTGCCCGGCGCGGCCCGGGAGGTCGTCCGCGCCCAGGTCACCGGCCTTCTGACCGCTGCGGCCGGCCGCTGAGACCGGAGGAGTCGGCGCAGGACGGCGACACCCGGCGGGCGGGCGCCCGCCGCGAGCGGCGCGTGCCGCGCGACTCCAGGTCCACCAGGTGATGCCGTCCCGGTGGCCGTCGCGGTTGAACCCGCCCGTGACATACGCGGTACGGCCGTCGCGGGCGGCGGCGACGCCCTCGTGCGGCCCGTCCGGCGGCACGACGCGTTCCCGGCCGACCGGGCCGGTGCCGACGACGAGAGCGTGCCGTCGGTGCTCCGGGACCTGGCGGGCGGGGAAGCACTCGGCGGCCCGGGAGGAGAGCGCAGGACGGCCGTGGGCGGAGGCGGTGGACGGTGCGATCCGCCGCACGACGACGCGGTCGCGCGTGTCGGGGGAACCGCGGGGCGGACACGCCTCCACGAGCGTCCCGGGCCGGGGCGGACGCCGCCGCCCCCGGGCGGCGGAGGGGCTGGGCGCTCACGGGAGCGCAGTCCCCCGTCGGTGCGGTGAGGCGGCGCCCGGCCGCGGCCCCGTCAGTGCGGCGTGGTGCCTGCCCGGCGGACCCTCCCCGGCCGCCCTCGTCCGTGACCGGCCCAGGCGCCCCCGCCGGCTCGACCGGTCCCCGCCGGCACAGGCGGTGCGCCGGTCACTCCTGGACGGACGACTCCGGCTCCGACCCGGTCTCCGGCGCGGACTGCGCGGCGTCCGGGGCGGCTTGGGCGGCGGTGTCCGGCGCGGACTGCGCGGCCTCCGAGGCGGTGTAGTAGACCGACGTGCCCTGCTTGGTGCGCTGCGCCTGGTTCTTGGCGACCAGGCCCTCCAGCGTGGTGCGCACGACGTTGGCCTTGATCCCGCGCTCGGGGTGCTCCTGGCCGAGTGCGGCGGCGACTTCGGCGGCGGAGCGCGGCTCCTGCTGCCCGGCGAGGTGGTCGCGGACGAGCGCCACCAGGGTCGGCCGGGCCTGCCGCGCCGAAGCCGGCTTCTCGGCCGCGGACTTTCGCGCACCCGCCTTCCTCACCGACGACGCCTTGCCCGACGGGGCCTTGGCCGACGACGCCTTGCCCGACGACGTCCTGCCCGCCGAGCCCTTCCGCGCCGGGGACTTGACGGCCGGCGTCTCCACGGCCGGCTTCCTCGTGCCCGGCTTGCCGGCCCGCGTCCGCTTCCCCTGCCGCGACTCCTCGGCCGCCCGCGTGCGCGGCGCGGGGACCACGGCACCGTCGGCGACGGCGGGGGCCGCGCCGAGCGCCTGCTGCATGGCCACCAGCAGCGCGTGGTCGTGCTGCAACTCGGCCAGTTGCCGCTGCAGATCGGCGATCTCCTCGGCGATCCTTTCCTGTTCCTTGGTGTTGCGTTCGAGGTCGCCGGTCACCTGTGCGGCGTACTGCGACGACAGTTCGGTGGAGCGCGCCGTGCTCTCGGGCATGGGATGACTCTCCTTCGCGGGGCGGTTCGCGACTGCGTAGTCGCTGTGAGGAGAGATGGTACGGAGGAACCGGGGCCGCCGGGCCTCAGGTCAGTGAGCGGAACTCCGTCGGGGTCATACCGGTGCGCCGGCGGAAGAACGCGCTGAAGACCGTCGGATACGCGAACCCCACCCGCTCGGCGACGACGGCCGGCGGCAGCGAGGTGTGGATGAGCAGCCGCTTGGCCTCCAGCAGCACCCGGTCGTCGATGAACCGTTTGGCACCGCAACCCAGCGCCGCCCGGGTGGCCCGGGTGAGGGTGCGCGGGCTGTACCCGAGCCGGGCGGCGTAGTCCTCCACCCGGTGGGTGCGGTGGAAGCCTTCCTCGACGGCCTCGCGGAACCGGTCGAAGGGCTCGGTGCCGGGACGGGACCGGTGCCGCGGGTCGGCCAGGTGGACCAGCCGGACGAGGATCACCGAGAGCAGGTTCCGCAGTGTCTCGACGTACGCCTCCAGGGGCAGGTCGGCCAGCGCGGCATGCTCGTCGACCAGGGCGTCCAGGAGCCGGAGCAGGGCGGCCTGCCGCCGCTCGTCCGGCCTGACGAGCCGATGCGGGTTGTGCTCGCCGGGTCTGATGAGGGCGTCGGTCGCGGCGCCGGGGAAGCCCGACGGGAACACCAGCACGGTGCCGTCGCCGTCTCCCGGCCCGGCGGGGAACTGCAGCACCTGCCCGGGCCACACCCACAGCCAGTCGCCCGCCGTGAGGGTCTGGGTGGTGAAGTCCACGGCGCACTCCAGACGCCCGCTGCGCACCGCGACGATCAGGT
Organism: Streptomyces hamibioticus; assembly: GCF_047946815.1. Lineage (NCBI taxonomy): Bacteria > Bacillati > Actinomycetota > Actinomycetes > Kitasatosporales > Streptomycetaceae > Streptomyces > Streptomyces hamibioticus. The sequence goes on along the minus strand of NZ_JBKKQY010000001.1, from coordinate 568,439 downwards.
GGAACGCGGGCCGCGCCGGGACGGTGAGCGGCAGCTCGCGCTCACGGGCACGCGCGGCGAGCCCCGGCAGGTCGAGCACCTCGAGCCCCGGCGGCCTGCCCGGCGACGGACGGTACGTCACGGCCGGGATGCCCGCCGTCGTGCCCCGGGCCGCGATCTGTCCGTTTCTCTTCATCGCGTGCCCGAGTGTACGTCCGGCCGCCCCGGCGGGCGGACCTAGGTTGACGGTGCCGCATCTCAGGAAGGACGCCCATGACCGCCGAATTCGCCACCCGCTACCGCGAACGCTCGTGCCTGCCGCCCGAGCCCGGACGGCCGTACTTCGTCGAGAAGGGCATGGGCGACCGCGCCCACCTCTTCACCGACCTGATCACCGTCTACGCCGGCGGTGAGCAGACCGAGAACACCTTCAACTTCTTCACGGTCGAGGGCCCCAAGGGCGACACCATCCCCGCCCACTCCCACGCCGGCACCTACGAGGTCTTCTACATCACCGACGGGGTGGTGCGCCTCTTCGTCGAGGACCTGGAGGGCGAGCAGCACGAGAAGCTGCTCACGGAGGGCGACTTCGGGTTCGTTCCGAAGAACTGCGTGCACGCCTACCGCATCGAGCGCCACCACAGCCGCGTCGTCGGCGTCGCCGCCGGGCCGGGCGGCACCTTCGAGCGGTTCTTCGAGACCCTCGGAACGCCCGCCGAGGACCTCGGCCTGCCCCGGCAGCCGTACATCCCCCGGCAGGAGAGGTTCGGCACCGTGCCGCAGCGGTACGACGTCACCTTCCGGCCCGACCACCAGTGGCGCACCGGGAGCTGAACCGGCATGCCGTACCTCAAGGCCCTCATCGCCGGCGTCCTGGTCGGCGCGGCCTACGCGGCGGTGCGGGTCAAGTCGCCCGCGCCGCCCCCGGTCGCGCTCGCCGGGCTGCTGGGGATGCTCGTCGGCCAGGCGGCCCTGGAGGCGGCCCTGTGACGGAGCCCCGCGCCGCCGTTCGCCGCACCGGCCTCTCCTTCGCCGCCGGCCTGCTCATGGGCGGCCTGTACTGGGCCCTGCACGTCCCCTCGCCCGCCCCTCCGCTCGTCGGGCTGACCGGCCTCGCGGGCATCGTGCTCGGCGAACGCGCCGCCGACCGCGTACGCCGCCGCCTGGCCCGCGGCCCCGCCGCCGACGCCCCGCCCACCACCCCGGAAGGTCTCCCGCCGTGCCCACCGACGCACCCGGATTCGTCGACGTCCACGCCCACTTCCTCACCGACTCCTACGTCCGGCAGGCCCGCGCGGCCGGGCACGAGTTCCCCGACGGAGTGCCCGCCTGGCCCACCTGGTCGGCCGCCGCACACCTGGAGCTGATGGACCGCTGCTCCATCGCCACCGCGATGCTGTCGGTCTCCTCCCCGGGCGTCCACTTCGGCGACGACACCGCTGCCCGCCGGCTGGCCCGCGAGGTCAACGAGGCGGGCGCCGGCACCGTACGCGACCACCCCGACCGCTTCGGCCTGTTCGCCTCCCTCCCGCTCCCGGACGTCGACGGCGCCCTGCGGGAGATGGCGTACGCCCTCGACACGCTGGGCGCCGACGGCGTGGTCCTGGAGACGAACACCCATGGCATCTACCTGGGCGACCCGGACCTGGAGCCGGTCTGGGCCGAACTCGACCGGCGCGGCGCGGTCGTCTTCCTGCACCCCACCTCCCCGGTCTGCTGGGAGCGGTCCGCGCTCGGCCGGCCCCGCCCGATGGTGGAGTTCGTCTTCGACACCGCCCGCACCGTCACCGATCTGCTGCTGGCCGGCACCCTGGACCGGTACCGCGACCTGACGGTGATCGTGCCGCACTGCGGCGGCGCCCTGCCCGTCCTGGCCGACCGTATCGACGGGTTCATGCGGATGTTCATGCCGCAGGGCTCCGGCGGGAGCGCCGCCCCCGGCGCCGTCGAGCAACTGGGCCGCCTCCACTACGACCTCGCCGGCCCGGCCCTGCCCCGCCAGCTCCCCGCCCTGCTGTCCCTGGCCGGCCCCGACCGGCTGCTGTACGGCAGCGACCACTGCTGGACACCGGCCGCCGGAGTGGCGGCCCACGTCGCGAGCCTCGACGCCGCACCGGCCCCCGGCGGCACCGACTGGCGCACCCTGACCACCGCCAACGCCCACCGCATCCTGCCCCGCACGGCCCGCCCGACCACGGGTCGTCCCACCACAGGCCGTCCCACCACGGAGCCGCGGCCATGACCGACCACCGCCCCGCCCCCTTCCCGGCGCACCTGCTGGCCCCCGCCGACCCGGCCGTGCTGCCCCTGCCCTTCCCGGCCCGTCCCGCCCCCGGCGTGCGGCTGCTGCGCGGGGCCGTCTACGCCGTACCGGAGGGCAGCCGGCCGCTGACGGCCGACGTGTGGCTCCCGGCGGTCACCGACGGGCCCCCGCCGGTCGTCGTCTTCGTCCACGGCGGCGGCTGGCACACCGGACTGCGCGACGACCTCGGCCCCCGCTTCCGGCACTGGCGGCCGGGCCCCTTCGCCCGGCTCGCGCTGGCCGGCTTCGCCGTCGTCTGCCCCGACTACCGGCTCAGCGGCGAGGCCCACCACCCCGCCCAGACCGACGACCTCGCCGCCGTGCTCGCCTGGCTGCGCGCCCGCGCCGACGACCTCGGCATCGACACCGGACGCACCGTACTGTGGGGCGAGTCCGCGGGCGGCCACCTCGCCGCCCTCACCGCCCTGACCCGCCCGGGCGTCGCCGGCTGCGTCACCTGGTACGCCCCCACCGACCTGCTGGGGCTCGCCGACGACATGCCCGCCCGGTACGACCTGACCGACGCGGACTCCTTCGAGGCACGCCTGATCGGCGGGCCCCCGGCCCACCGGCCCGACGCCGCGCGCGACGCCTCACCGGCCGCCCTGGCCGGCCCCGAGGCGCCACCGTTCCTCATCCTGCACGGCACCGACGACGTGCTGGTGCCCGCCCTGCAGGCCGTCCGGCTCGCCGAGGCGCTGCGCGCGGCCGGACACCGGCCCGAACTGCGCCTGGTGCCGGGCGGGAACCACCTGTGGACCGGCCTGCCGGACGAGGGCGTCGCCGACTGCTTCACCCGCACCGTCGACTTCGCCCGCGCCTGCACGGGCGGGGGACGGGCCTGATCCCGTTCCACTGCCGGCCGCCCGCCCGCAGGCACGGCCCGCCCCCACCGGGCAGCACCCACGGCCCCGGCCGCTCGACGGCCGTGACGTACGCCGAGCCGAGTACCCGGGTTGACTCCCCGCGTGAGACGGCCCCGGCGGCGCCCGCCCGGCAGTGTGGTGCACGTGAAACTCAGCCGACCCGCACGCCGGGCCTGTCTCGTCGTCCATGTGGCCGCCTCCGCGAGCTGGCTGGGGCTCAGCCTCGGCCTGCTCGCCCTCGGGACCACCGCCACCACCACCGGTACCGCGGTGACCGTGGAGGCCTCCCTCCGTGCCATGAAGCTCTTCGCCGACCGGCTCCTGCTCCCGGTCGCCGTGCTCACCCTCCTCAGCGGCCTGCTGCTGTCCCTCGGCACCCCGTGGGGACTGGCCCGGCACCGCTGGGTTTGGACCAAGTTCTGGCTCACCCTGGCCACCACCGCCACGGCCTTCGCCCTGCGCACCGGAGCGAACGCCGCGGTCGCGGCCGTCGCCGCGGGCGCGCCGCTGCCCGACGCCGGCGACGTCCTGTTCGGACCGGTCGTCTCGCTGTCCGCCCACGTCTTCATGACGGTCGTCTCCGTCCTCAAACCGTGGGGACTCACCCGCCGCGGACGCAGGCTGCGCGCCGCCGCCACCCGAGGGCCCGGCAACGCGGACCGCTCCCGTCACCCCTCCGCCTGACGGAGCCCGGTGGGGCACACCGCCCGCCCGCCCCGGCGGCCCGGCCGGGGGGCGGAACCGAGTGGCTGTGCCGGTGCCCCGGCGCAGAGCGTCGGCCGCATGGCCGGCGAGTGCTTCGACGACCCGCGCCTCGCGGCGCTCCACGGCGCGCCGGAGCCCGACCGCGGCGACCTCGACGCCCGCCTCCGGCCGGCGCACGCCCCGCCCGGGTCAGCCGTTGGCGAGCGCGCGGACCCGGTCGAGGGCCCCGTTGAACCTGTTGTGGTCGCCGACGATCGGCCCCGACGAGGTGTACTGCCACATCGTGTACGCGGACCAGCCGGCGGGCAGCTCGCCCACGGTCGAGGCGTACCGGGCGACCCACAGCGGGTTGTTCGCCGCGAAGCCCGTGTAGTTGCCGGTGCACTGCTTCCACCAGTTGGTGGAGGTGTAGATCACCGGGTGGCGTCCGGTGCGGTCCCTGTAGGTGTTCAAAAAGTCGCGGATCCAGGACACCATCTGGCTCTGCGACTTGCCGTAGCAGGCCGCCCCGTACGGGTTCCACTCGATGTCCAGGACACCCGGCAGGGTCCTGCCGTCCTTCGACCAGCCTCCTCCGTGGTCGACGAAGTAGCCGGCCTGGGCGGCGCCGCTCGCGGTGTCGGGCGTCGCGAAGTGGTACGCGCCGCGGATCATGCCGACGTCGTACGAGCCGTTGTACTGCTGCGTGTAGTAGGGGTTCTTGTAGTAGGTCCCCTCGGTGGCCTTGACGTAGGCCCACTTGACCCCGCTGCTCCACAGGGACGGCCAGGCGACGTTGCCCTGGTGGCTGGAGACGTCCACGCCCTCGGTCTGGGCGGCCCTGGTCGTGAGCGGCGGTCCGTGCTCGCCCTCGTGGGCCAGAACGCCCATGCCCATTCGGGCGGAACCGCGGACCGGGCCCTCGTCGGCCGTGGAGGCGGTGGCGGCGTGCAGGGGAAGCAGGAGAGTGGGGGCGGCGAGCACAAGGCTCGTGGCGAGCACGCGTGAGCGGCCGAAGGCCCCGGCTATGGCTGAGCGCATGGCCCCATCCGACCCGGTGCCGTGCCGCCCCGCATCTCACAGGCGCCCATTCGGAGTTGCCCGGGTCCGCGGGGCCGCCGCGGCGTGAGCCCGTGCCGGAACGGAGCCGGGCCTGGCAGGTGGTCGGCACCGCGGCGGCACGGGTGCCCGCGGGCTTTAATTGGCTGGTCCGCGCGGGTGACCGGCGCCTACGCTCGGGCCCATGGATCTTCGCGAGGAACTGCCCGGTGACAGAGCGGCCGTCCGTGCTCTCCACCAGGAGGCGTTCGGTGACCACGGCGCGGTCGTGGCCGAGTTGACGGACGCGCTGCGCGCCGCCCTCACCCCGAGTGGCGGGCTGTCGCTGGTCGCCGAGGAGGCCGGGCAGGTGGTCGGGCACGTCATGTTCACCCGGAGCCTGCTCGACGCTCCCCGGCGCCTGGTCGACGTGCAGGTGCTCAGCCCGCTCGGGGTGTCGCCCGCCCACCAGCGCCGGGGCGTGGGCTCGGCCCTGGTCCGGCGCGGAGTGGAGATCCTCGCCGAACGCGCGGTCCCCCTGGTCTTCCTGGAAGGGGATCCCGGCTACTACCGCCGCTTCGGGTTCGCGCCCGGCGCGGAGTCCGGTTTCCGCAAGCCGTCCCTGAGAATCCCCGACGCCGCCTTCCAGGCGCTCCCCCTGCCCGCGTACGAGCCGTGGATGACGGGGACGTTGGTCTACTCGGAGACGTTCTGGCAGCACGACGCCGTCGGCCTGCGGGAGGCCCACCAGTGACGGACGCGGCAAGCCGGGACGACTGGTCGGCCACCCGCGCCTGGGTCGAGAAGCACCTCGGTGAGGGCGAGTGGGTCGAGGGCGCCGAGCGGCTGCGCGGCGGGTGGACCTCCGAGATGCGCCTGCTGCGTGTGTCGGGGCCCGGCGCCGGCCGCCGGCTGGTCCTGCGCTCCTTCGTCGAGCCCTTCTTCCGGCAGCACGCCGAGGGTCTCCTCACGCGCGAGGCACAGGTCCTGTCGCTGCTGCGGAGCACCGACGTCCCGGCGGCCCGCTGCCTGGCCGTCGACCCGACGGGCGAGCACGGCGACCATCCCTCCCTGCTGATGTCCCTGCTGCCCGGTGGCGTGCGCCTCGACGAGGAGGAGGCCGAGCGGCGCGCCGAGTTGCTGGCCCGCCATCTGGTACGGATCCACCGGGTGCGGGTCACGGAACGGTCCCGCCCCCGTCCGTACCAGGCGTGGACCTCGCCCGAGCGCGTACGCGTTCCGCGGGCCACGGACCGGCCCGGGCTGTGGGCGCGCGCCGTGGACGTCATCCGGCGGGACCCGCCCGAGTACGCCGGGTGCTTCCTGCACCGGGACTTCCACCCCGGCAACGTCCTCTTCACCGGGCACGGCGACGACCTGCGGATCACCGGCGTCGTCGACTGGGTGGAGACCTCCTGGGGACCGGCCGACCTGGACGTCGCCCACTGTTCCACCGCGCTCGCGCTGCTGCACGGCCCCGACGCCGGCCTGCGGTTCGCGGACCGTTACACCGCCGCCGGCGGACGGCTCGCCGCGACGCCGGACGACCATCTGTACTGGCGGCTCCTGGACGCCCTGGCCTTCGCACCCGACGCCGAGAAGGTCGCCGTGCCCTGGCGGGAGCTGGGCCGCACCGACCTGACCGCGCCGGTGATCGCCGCACGCCTGGAGAGCTATCTCGAAGCGCTCTTCCGGTGTCACGGCCGGTGAGCGGCTCACCCATGCCCCCTTCCGAAGAGAGCGGCGTTCCCCTGAGAACCGTACGAAGCGACGCGCGCACCTGGCCCGACGAGCACCTGAAGGAACTGTTCAGCGAGGGGTTCCCGGAGTTTGTCCTGGCCGACCGGGCGGCGAAGCGGTACCTGGGCCGAGTCCGGGACTGGTTCGCGGCCTTCGACCTCATGCTGGTGGACGAGCACGAGGTGCCGGTCGCCGGAGGGTGGGGCGTGCCCGTCCGCTGGGACGGGCGCACCGACACCCTCCCGACCGGGTACACCGACGCCCTGGCCCGGGCCGTGGAGGGCCGCGAGCGGCAGGTGGCCGCCGACACCCTGGTGATCTGCGGGGCGATCGTCACCCCGTCCCACAAAGGCCGCGGCCTGGCGGGGGAGGTCCTCAAGGCCCTGCGGGCCACGGCACGGGAAGCCGGGCTGTCCCGGGTCGTCGCGCCGGTCCGCCCGACGCTGAAGGCCCGATACCCGCTGACCCCGATCGAGACCTTCATGCGATGGCGACGAGACGACGGGCTGGCCCTGGACCCCTGGATCCGGACCCACCAGCGGCTCGGTGCCACCCTTCTGGCGCCGGCTCCCGCGTCGCAGACCATGACCGGGACGGTGGCCGAGTGGGAGCGCTGGACCGGAATGGCCCTGCCCGAGTCGGGCGACTACGTCATCCCCGACGGCCTGAGCACCCTCCGTGTCGACCGGATCGCCGACCAGGGCGTCTACCGGGAGCCGAACGTGTGGATGCGGCACGACTGAGCGATTCCCGTGCGCAGGGGGAACCGCTCGGCCGGGCGGCGGCGACCTGCCTCAGGTGCGCAGCTTCCGGGCGGGCAGCAGGACGTGGGCCGCGGACGAGAGCGTCTCCTCGTCGTTGACGAACGCCGCCGGCGCCTGGGGATCGCCCAGCTCGGCGTCCTTCGGCCACACGCGCGTGGCGAGGATGAGGTAGGCGACCCCGCGCTTCTCGACGGCGGCCGGCCAGGCCGGCGACGGCACGAACTGGCTGTTGGCCTGGAGCATGGTGAGGACGGCCGCGTTGGGCACGATGAGCAGGCTGATCGGCAGCCGGGGCCGGGCGGCGGCGTTGACCAACCCGTCCTCCGGCGACAGACCGGCCTTGCGCAGCAGCTGCTCGACGGCGGCCGACGCGGCTTCCGGGCCGCCCGGGCCGTCGCCCAGCGGACAGACGAGAAGGTAGGGGATGTCGCCCTCGGGGGTCTCACGACTCCAGGACAGGACGGAGAGCGTGCCCGGACCGGCGGTGGTCACAGCGGACGTTTCGGATGAAGTGGAAGTCACCGCGGAACCCTGTCGACGCGCCGGTACGCGCCCGGGCCGCTCTCACCCGAGCAGGTGACGGACTCCGGGGCCGCCACACGAACGAGGGACGGTGACGGCAGGGCACCGCGCCGCTCGCGCGGTCGCGCGGAGAACGGGGCCGTCATGGCCGGCCGGGTCCGGGGCAGGGACGCCCGGAGTCCTGACACCCCTGCCGAGGAACGGAGGCACGACCGTCCATGGTGTACGTACCCGACCGCCCGATGACGGAGCCAGCCGTGGAGCTGGCGCTCACGATGCCGGACCGGGCGCGTGACCACACCGCCGAGCTGACCGGGGTCCCGTTGCGCATCGCCCTCATCGTGATCGTCGTCGCGTTGATCCGGATGCCGGCCGGCCGGGCCGTCACCCGCGTGGTCAAGCGCATCCTGGAGCCCGCCGGGGGCGGAGGGGAGACCGGCCGCCGGCCGGGCCGCGGCCCGGTGGTGCTGCACCGCGACCGGTCCCGCGCCCGGGAGCGGCGCGAGCAGCGGGCGCGGACGATCGGCTCCGTCCTGAGCAGCATCGTGTCCGTCGTGCTGTTCACGGTCGGTGTCGCCACGGTGCTCGACCAGATCGGCATCGCCCTGGGGCCGCTGATCGCCAGCGCCGGCGTGGTCGGTCTCGCGATCGGCTTCGGCGCCCAGAGCCTGGTCGCCGACTACCTCTCCGGCATGCTCATCATGATCGAGGACCAGTACGGCGTCGGCGACTGCGTCGACCTCGGCGAGGCGGTCGGAGAGGTGGAGCACGTCGGTCTGCGCCTCACCCAGGCCCGCGATCTCAACGGCGGTCTGTGGCACATCCGCAACGGCGAGATCCTCCGGGTCCGCAACGACAGCCAGGAGTGGGCGCGTGCCGTGCTGGACGTGTCCGTGGCCTACGACGCCAACCTCGACGACGTCTGCCGGTGCCGGAGGAGACCGGCAAGGCCATGCGCCAGGACCCGGACTTCGCCGATGTCCTGCTGGAGGCCCCCTCCGTCTGGGGCGTGCAGTCCCTGGACGCGGACGGCGTCCTGGTGCGCCTGGCGGTCAGGACGGCGCCGCTCCAGCAGTGGGGCGTCACCAGGGAGCTGCGGCGCCGGGTCAAGGAGGCCCTGGACGCGGCGGGCATCGGCATCCCCTTCCCGCAGCGCACCATCTGGCTGCGCAACGAGGACACGCCCGCCGTCACCGCCTCCGCCCTGCGCTGAGGCGGGCGCCGGCGGCCGGGTGGGCTCTGCCGTCCTGGACCGGTGGACAGGCCCGCCTCCGTTACCCCCGACGCGCCCGACGCCGTCCGGGTGCCGCTCCTGACCCGGCGGTGGCTCGACCTCTGCTTCAACCACTGGGCCGTGACCCCCGAGGCGCTGGCGGGGCTGATGCCGCGCGGCACCTCGCCCGACACGCACGACGGGTTCACCTACATCGGGCTCGTCGCCTTCCGCATGCACCGGGTCGGCCGGCCGGGGTGCCCGGAGTGCCGTATCCGGGCTCGTTCCCGGAGACGAACGTGCGGCTGTACTCGGTCGACGCGCACGGCCGGCGCGGTGTCGTGTTCCGGTCGACGGACGCCGTCCGGCTGATCCCGGTGGTGATGGGCCGTGCCGGTTTCCGGCTGCCGTACCTGTGGTCCCGCATGCCGGTCCGTGCCGTCGGCGACACCGTCACCTGCACCGGTTCGCGCCGCTGGCCGGGCCCGCGCGGCGCATACAGCCGCATCACCGTACGAGCCGGCGAACGCATCGAGGCACCGACGGATCTGGAATCCTTCGTCATCGCCCGCTGGGGCATGCACAACGCCTTCTTCGGCGGGGCGGCGTACCTGCCCAACCAGCACCCCCGTTGGCCACTCCACCGTGCCGAACTGCCGGCGTGGGAGGAGACCCGGTGGCGGCCGCGGGGCTGCCCGCGCCCCGCGGGAAACCGGTGAGCGTGCTGTACTTCCCGGGCGTTCCCGTCCGCCTGGGGCGCCCGGCCCGGCCGGCGGACATCCGCACTCCGTGAGTCCCGGCCCGGCTCGGGCCGCGTAAGGACGCCCGTCGCGGGCAGTCGTGGCAGAGCAGGCAGCGGACCTGGGAGGCACCCGCGATGGGCGAATCGTCGGTACGGGCAGTGGGGTGGGCACGCTCCTTGCCGGTGAGCAGCGGAGTGAAGGCCGCGCGGGACTGGGCGCGGCGGCATCTGGAGACCCTGGGCTGGACGACCAGCGACCCGGCCACCGTGGACGCCGTGCTGCTGACCGTCTCGGAGCTGACCACCAACGCCCACATTCACGCGCACAGCACCGCGCAACTGGTGATGAGCTGGGACAACCGCTGCCTGCACGTCGCGGTGCACGACGGCTCGAGGGAGCTGCCGGCACCCCGCAAGCCGGGTACCGAGGGGCTCGGCGGGCGCGGCATGCTGCTGGTCGACGCCCTCGCCGACAGCTGGGAGGCGCGGCCGTGCCCGGACGGCAAGACCGTCATCGCCTGCTTCCGGCCGTCCGGCGTCGCCGACGACGAGGGCGAGAGCGGCGATGCGGGGGAGGGCGGCGATGCGGGCGTCGCCGACGATACCGGCGGTGCGGGCCACGCCGGCAAGGGCGGCTGAGGAGGCCTCAGGGAACGCCGGGCCGCCGGGGCAACAAGGGAAGGCATCACGGCGTCCAACTCATGGCGAACCCAGAGGTTTGCATGCGTATGCGCACGTTCCTGGCGGCCGGGCTTCTGTCGGTGGCGGCTGCGGTGATGGGGGCAGGTACCGCGAGTGCCGCGGACGGTCCGAAGCCCGTCGAGGTCGAGAGCGGCTCCTTCGACCACAAGGCCGGCCAGAAGTTCATGAACGTCGGCGGCAAGAACGGCATCACCTATGCCGCAGACTTCGAGCGGCACAGCGGTGCCGGTTTCGAGCTCGAATCCGGCCACTGACGTCCCGCGCTCCATCGACGGCCTGGTTCCGCTGCTCGCCGAACCGGGCCGTCGCCCGTCTCCGGTGTGACCAGCCGGTATGTGATCCGGTCGAGCTTGCCGTACTCCCAGTAACAAGATCACGATCTAATGCGTGCGCCTCAGGCAACCAACTGGGGCCGACCCATTCGATCAATCAGGGAGTCCGCATGCACCCCTTGCACGAACCCTTCGATCCTCTGGCACGCCTTCACCAGGCGCGCGAGGAGTACGAGACACACCGGCAGAGCTGCCGGCAGTGCGGTGCGGACGGGGTCCCGTGCCCGGTGGCCAAGCATCTGAGACGCGCCTACAACAACGCCGCACGCGCCGCCCGCCCGCAGCCGGACGGTCACGTCTCGCCGGGATAGGGCCCGGACGGCCGGCACCCGCCGGGCGCCGGAGCGGGGCCCGCGCCTAACCGTCGTCCCCGGTGGTGGAGTTGGCCGTCCCGCGCCGGTTCTTCCCGGCACGCACCAGCTCTCCCGCGCCGACCGTCACGGCCGCCACCACGCGGACCCAGCGGGGCCCGCCGCGCTCGGCCCACACCACGCAGACGCACCCGCCGACGACGAGCGCCAGAACGACGAGCAGCACCACAACGGCCATGTCCCCCACCTTCACCCGTGCACGGTCCGGGTGATCCTCTCAGGGCGGACCCGAGCACCGCCCCGGCGGGGTGGGTGTCGGGGCGGGCGGCGGGCGGGGGGTCGCTCAGATGCCGAACTCCGTGGGCGGCACGCCGAGAGCGGTGCAGGCCTCGCGGATCACCTGCTGCTCGGACGGTTCGAAGGAGCCGTCGGCGCCGGCGACGACGATGCCGGTCTGGACGACCGCGCGGGCCTCCTGGGGCTTCTTGGCGGCCTTGGCGATGACCTGGAGCGCCTCGGACCTCCCCAGCTCGAAGTTGGCGAGGAGCCGGTCCACGTGCTGGTTGAACCGCTGGCGGAGCTGGTCCGCCGGGAAGTTCTGCAGGACCTCGTTGGAGACGATCAGCTCTTCCACCCGCTGCCGCTCCGCGGGCTCCACCTGCCCGTCGGCCGCGGCCACCAGGGCGCACATCGCCATGCTGGCGTCGCGGTAGGCGCCGCTCTTGAGCTCGGTCTTGACGGACGCGAGCTGGGACTTGAACAGGCCGATCAGCTGGGCCTTGGACCCGCCGGAGGACGAGCCCGAGCCCGGCCCGCGGCCGCCCCCGGACTGCCCGTGCCCGCCCGCGCCCCGAGCGCCCTGGGGCTGCTGCAAGTTCTTGGCCTGGTCCTTGATCCGGTCCCACATCGCCACTGGTGCCACCTCGGCTTCTGGTGCTGCCTGTCGGTCCTGGTCCGCGCCGCGCTCGCGCACGGCCCGCCAGGTGAACGCGCCCGGGGGCGCAGGGGTTCCCCGACGGCAAAGAGAGCGCAGAAGACGCAGGGGCAAGAGTGCGGACGGGGCCCGGAGTTCTCTTCCGGGACCGGGTCAGGCCGGGGCGATGCCGTCCAGCTTGCCGGCCTTGGCGTCGGCGACGAGCGAGGCGAACTGGTCGGCGCTCATCTGCACCCGCCGGCCGAAGTCGTCGGTGAGCACGATCCGTCGGTCCGCCGGGGCGTCCCGGTCGACGAACAACTGCGGGCAGCCGCAGTCGCAGTTCCCGCAGAACGTCGCCACCGGCTCCAGGCCATGGGTCTCGGACATGGCGTTCCACCTCTCCATGGGTGCGGATGGCGCGCGTCGGTGTCCGGGGTGCGGAAACCGGCGGTCGCCGGGCTGCCCAGGGGATACCCGGCGGCGAGGGGCGCGACGCGCGACGCCGCCGCGCGAGCCCGGGCCGGCGGGGGCACGGAGCCCGCGCCTGCGCCCCGATGCTCCTGCCGGCGCCTTCGGTGCCCCGGTTCCACCCGTCGGCACGGGAACCCGACGGCACCGGCGTCCGACTCCTTGCGGAGGGCCCGCGCGACGGCCGTCGGCGCCGGTCCTCGCACGTCCCTCGCGCGCCATGCGTTCCGGGCAGGCGCTGTGGCGGAGAGGACCACGGGCGACGGCTGTCTTGACGTGTACGTGGCGCAATGAGTTTCATGGAGGTGCGTTTCATGGGAGCGCTCCCACCGTTCCCTTCCAGGAGTCACCCGGCCCCCGCCCCACACTCTGGAGCCGCAATGAGAACCCCGACGCGCACCTCTCGGCACCGCATCCGAACGGGATCGCTGGCCGGACTGGCCGCCTTCCTCGGTCTCGTCCTCCTCGGCGCCCTCGCCCCGGCCACCGCCCAGGCCCGCCCGGCCGACCCCGCCACCGGCCTGCACATCAGCGACGGCCGCCTGGTGGAGGGCAACGGCAACGACTTCGTCATGCGGGGCGTCAACCACGCCCACACCTGGTACCCGGGCGAGACCCAGTCGCTGGCCGACATCAAGGCGCTGGGCGCCAACACCGTCCGCGTCGTCCTGTCCAACGGCCATCGCTGGACGGAGAACACGCCTGAGGACGTGGCCGCAGTCGTCGACGACTGCAAGGGCAACCGGCTCATCTGCGTCCTGGAGGTGCACGACACCACCGGCTACGGCGAGGAGGCCGCGGCCGGAACGCTCGACCAGGCCGCCGACTACTGGATCGGGCTCAAGGACGTCCTCGCCGGCGAAGAGGACTACGTCATCGTCAACATCGGCAACGAACCCTGGGGGAACACCGACCCCGCGGGCTGGACCGCGCCCACGATCGCGGCCGTGAAGAAGCTGCGCGCCGCCGGGTTCCGGCACACCCTCATGGTGGACGCCCCCAACTGGGGCCAGGACTGGCAGGGCGTCATGCGGGCAGAGGCGCGGACCGTCCGTGACGCCGACCCCACCGGCAACCTGATCTTCTCCATCCACATGTACAGCGTCTACGACACCGCCCAGAAGATCACCGACTACCTCAACGCCTACGTCACCGCCGGTCTGCCCCTCGTCATCGGCGAGTTCGGCGGTCCCCCCGACCAGTGGGGCGACCCGGACGAGGACACCATGATGGCCGCCGCCGAACAGCTCGGGCTCGGATACCTGGCCTGGTCCTGGAGCGGCAACACCGACCCCGTCCTCGACCTGGCCGTCGACTTCGACCCCGGCCGGCTCAGCTCCTGGGGCGAGCGCATCTTCAACGGGGCCGACGGCATCGCCCGTACCGCCGAGGAAGCCACCGTCTACGGCGGCACCGCCCCCGGCGACACCCGGGCGCCGACCGCTCCCGGCACCCCGGCCGCCTCGGCCGTGACGGCCACCTCGGTCACCCTCCGCTGGGCCGCCGCCACCGACGACACCGGCGTCACCGGCTACGACGTCGTCCGCGTCGACGGCGACTCGGAGACGACGCTCGCCGCCACCACCGGCACCGGCGTCACCCTGTCCGGCCTCACCGCCGACACCCGTTACACCTTCGCCGTCTACGCCCGTGACGCGGCGGGGAACCGTTCGGCGCGCTCGGCCACCGTGACCGTCACCACGGGGAACGGCGGCGGCACTCCGGGCGTCTCCTGCTCCGTCGGGTACCGCGTCGTCAACGAATGGCCGGGCGGCTTCCAGGGCGAGATCACCCTCCGCAACACCGGCACCGCCGCCCTCGCCGACTGGAGGCTCGGCTTCTCCTTCGCCGACGGCCAGACCGTCACCGGCATGTGGGGCGCGACGCCCACCCAGAACGGCGCCGCGGTCAGCCTCGCCCCGGCCTCGTACACCTCCACGATCCCCGCCGGCTCCACGGTCACCGTCGGCTTCCTCGCCGACCGGGGCACCGGGAACACCGCCCCGGCGGAGTTCCGGCTCGACGGCACCCTCTGCGCCACCAGCTGACCGGGTGTCCCGCTGTCCTGCGAGGCGGCCCACCCGCCCCGCAGGACGGGTCAGCGGGCCGCCGGTGTACGCCCGGCCGTCTGCGAACGGAAGCTGCGGCCGAGTTCGGGAGCCAGACCGTGGTAGTGGCGGAAGTTGTAGATGAGCGGGCTCCACGCGGCCGGGTCGATGTGGTGCGTGCCGGGTACGACGATGCGTTCGTCGGCGTGGACCCGCAGCACCTCGCACTCGACGCTGAAGAACTCACCCGCGCCACCCGGTGTCAGCGCGCTCACCCTCGCCTCCAGCTGGAGGGCGCATTCCGCGACCCGGGGCGGCCGTACGAGACCGGAATCCGCCGGTGTGAGCCCCGCGGCCGCGAACTTGTCACCCTCGTAGCGGAACATCGGCCGCTTCCTCTCCGGTACCGGATCGGCTCCCGTGAGCGGGGCGAGCCGCTCCACCTGCTCCCACAGCTCCGGCGACGCGACGTCGACGACCACCTCCGGCCGGGCCGACAGGTTGCGCACGGTCTGGCTGTCGCTGCCCAGGCCGAGGACGACGTGCCGTCCCAGCGCCCACGCCGACGAGGCGGGGGCGAGGTTGGCGGTGCCGTTCTCGTTCACGGTGGTCAGCAGGACCACGGGCGTGCCGAAGTACAGGACGCTGGGCTGGATCACTCGGTGGGTGCCGGTCGTCATGCCGTGAACGCTAGGCGTGGATCGATTCGGCGGACACCGAACGGCCAGCCGGTGATCATGGCCGGTGGCCGCCGCCGACCGGGTGCCACACCGCGACCCGGCGACTGTCGCCGCTGCGCGACAAACGGGGCAATGTAGGAATAAGTGCCCCGAGCGGGCTCTCGGCATTCCGGAGTGATCCATGTTCCGCAAGCGCTCACCGGACGACGGCGACGAGCTGCTGGCCAGACTCGGACTGCTGACCGCCAAGGCGCGCGAGCTGGCGGAACTGCAGCGGTCGCAGGTCGAGCTGGCCCTCGCCCTGCAGCGCGGCATGCTGCCCCGGGACATGCCCGTCGTCCCCGGCATCCACCTGGCCGTGCGGTACTCGCCCGCCTACTCCGGGCTCAATGTGGGGGGCGACTGGTACGACGCCTTCGCGCTGCCCGACGGCCGTATCGGGCTGTCCGTCGGCGACGTGCAGGGACACACCACGGAGGCCGCCGCGTTCATGGGGCAGGTACGGGTCGGGCTGCGGGCGCTCGCCTCGGTCACCAGCGAGCCGGGCGACCTCCTCGCGCGCACCAACGACCTGCTGCTCACACTCGGCACCGACCTCTTCGCCACCTGCACGTTCATGCGGCTCGACCCGACCACCGGGGTACTGGAGAGCGCCCGGGCCGGGCACGTCCCGTGCGTGTGGGCCACGGCGGACGGGAAGTCGGGCGTCTCCGAGGACGAGGGAGGCCCGCCGCTCGGGGTCCAGGAGGGGATGGAGTACCCGGTCACCCGGTACCGGCTCACCACGGGCGGGGTCTTCGTCCTGCTCACCGACGGCGTGGTGGAGGGACCGATACTGAGCCTGGACGAGGGCCTCGACCAGGTCGTACGCCTTGCGGGCATCGCCGCCGTCGCCGGTATGGACGCCGCCTCGCTGGCCGCCGCCGTGATCAAGAACGCCGAGCACGTCGGGCACGAGGACGACGCGGCGGTCCTGGTGGTCGGTCACGACAGGCGGAAGTTTCAGCCGTAGGGCGGCCACCCGGCTCTCCCGCCTCGCAGACGCGGGCGCGTCGGTGTCTGATGACTGCGTGGTGGGTATCCGTGCTTGGCCCCGACCGGTCGTCCTCGCCCTGGAGACGCTGGTCGTCGCGGCGTGCTACTACGCGGCCGGGCGGCTGGGCCTGCTGCGCGGGCTCGTCGTGGAGGGCGCGGTGGTCACGCCCCTGTGGCCGCCCGCCGGCGTGGCGGTCGCCTTTCTGTTCATCTTCGGCCTGCGCGCCGTGCCGGGGATCGCCCTCGGCGTGCTGTTCGTGGTCATGTACCTGGCCCCGCTGCGGCCGAGTGTCCTGGGCACCCTGTTCGGGAACACCGCCGGCCCCGTCTGCGCCTACCTCCTGCTGCGCCGGGTGGGGTTCCGCACCGACCTCAGCCGCCTGCGGGACGGTGTCGCACTGGTGTTCATCGGGGCCCTGGCCAGCATGCTGATCAGCGCGAGCATCGGTGCCGGGCTGCTCCTCGGGACGCAGAAGCTCACCTGGGACAGCTTCTGGCCGGTCTGGCTGGCGTGGTGGGTGGGCGACGCGATGGGCGTCGTGATCGTCACCCCGCTGCTGCTCCTGCTGTACCGCGCGCGCTGGCCTCCGCGGGGCTCGCGCTGGAAATGGGCGGAGGCCGCGGGGATGGCCGTCGTGGCCTGCGTGGTGATCCCCCTGGCCGCGCTCAGCACCGTGAGCGTGCTGTTCCTGGTTTATCCGCTGCTGATCTGGGCCGCCCTGCGGTTCCAGCTCGCGGGCAGTCTGCTGACCGCACTGGCCGCCTCCGTGATGACCACCGTCGCGGCCACGGAAGGCTTCGGCGGCTTCGACCGGCTGACCGATGTGGAGGTGATGATCAAGCTCCAGGCCTTCAACGGGACCATGGCCCTGACCGCGCTGCTGCTGTCGGCCGTGATCACCGAGCAGCTCAACACCCGACGCTCGGTGGAACGGGCCTGTCAGGAGCTGGTCGAGGTGCTGGGGCACCTGACGGCGGGCGAGGCGCCGCCCGGCCGGCGCACCGGCGACGGCGGCCCGTCGCCCTGAGCGGCCCGTCGCCGTGGACCGCTCCGTGTCGGTGGCACCTGGCAGCATGACGGCATGTCGACGATGAACGAGGAAGTCATCCCGATCCTGCGGGTGGCCGACGCGGCGGCGGCCGCCCGCTGGTATGCGCGTCTGGGGTTCGCCGTCCAGTGGGAACACCGCTTCGAGCCCGGCCTGCCGGCCTTCGTCGAGGTGGCGCGCGGCCGGGTACGGCTGTTCATGTCGGAGCACACCGGAGACGCCCGCCCGGACACGCTGGTCTACCTGCGGGTGGCCGACGTCGACGCGGTGGCCGCCGAGTTCGGGGTGCCCGTCGAGGAGGCGCCCTGGGCCCGTGAGACGGAGCTGCGCGATCCCGACGGCAACCGCCTCAGAATCGGCACCCCGACGGAGTGACCGCCGAGCCGGCGCCGCTCGTCGCCGAGGGCGTGGCCGGCCGCCCGGCTCACCGCGGGGCAGGCGGGACCGGGGCCCGCCTGCCCGAGAGCCACGGCACCGCGCGCCGGAGCCGGGCCGGCGTCCACGGGGTGGTGGGCGTCCGCCGGGGCGGGGGTGGCGTGCGCCGGACCGGGCAGTGGCCGGCGGGCGGGCAGATCAGCAACTCACCGGCGACGTCGAGCTGTGAGGCACCGGACGGGGCGGCGGAAGCGGCGGACGGGATGCATGAGGGCATGTGTGATCACCTGTGGATGTGTCGAGTGAGTGGACGGCGGGACGCAGGTTTCGGAGATCGGCGGAGACCAGCGGAGATCGGCGGAGATCGGCGGAGGCCAGAGGAAACCGGCAAGATCGGCGGAGATCAGCGGAGGGTGGCGTGGCGCGGGCGCGGACGGTGGTCGCGGGGACGGCTGCGGTCGGCGGGACGGACCCGGGCGGGGCCGGGCTCCGCCAGCCCCGCCCGGTACAGCCCGTGGACGATCCGCCGCTGGGCCGCCGCCTCCAGCTCGTCCCGCAGCGCGCCGCCGCGCAGCACCGCGTCGGGGTCCAGCAGTTCCTCGACGACGGCCAGCGCACCGGCGTGGTCACCGTGGTCGAGGCGTTCGCGGACCCCGGCGAGACAGTCGGGGCGACGGTGCGCCCGGTCGATCGCCTGGAGACAGGGGAGCGGGGTGCCGGTCAGCGCGGCGAGCAGTTCCTCCCGCCGGACCTCGGCCGGGTCGTGGTCCAGCGCGGTCAGGACGCCGTCGACCAGGCCGATGCGGTGCCGGGCGCCCCGGCACTCCACGAGACGCGCTTCTCCCGCCCGGTCCGCCGGCGCGGACCGAGCGGCCGGCCTGTGACCAGGTACGAGTGCGGAGGCGACCAGCGGGTGCAGCCGGTCCGGCTCGATCGACCCGGCGCGCAGCAGTTCCAGGTCCGGCAAGGTCCAGGTGGCCGCATCGGGCAGCACCGGAGCCCCGGAGCCGGAGCCGCCGTCGCCCGCCGCGGTGATCCGCAGGGCCGGAGGCGTCTCGCCGTCCCCGTCCCCGCCGCCGCCCGCGAGCAGATCCAGATGCAGGAGCAGCCGGTGCCGGGAGCCGAGCCGTACGACGACGGGGCCGGCGGACCGCCCCTCGGCGCGCAGCACGATCCCCGCCTCCGCCGCCCAGCGGTCGACGGCACAGCGGTGGCCGGGCGGCAGCGCCCCCGGCAGTCCGGGGCCCGCCGCGGAGCCGCCGGCGGGTGGTCGGCCGGCGGCCCCGGACCGGGTCCGCAGCTCATGGGCGCGGGTCGCGTCCCACAGGTGACGGTGCAGGTCGAGCCGGAACCGGCGGCTGGGCCGGGGATGCGGGTGGCGGAACGCCCCGCCCGTGGAGCGGGACCCGCCCCACAGGGCGAGGCTCATCCGCTGGCCGGCGTCCGCCCAGGCCGGTGCCGTACGCACGACGAGGAACGGCGGGCCGCCCCGCTTGCGTGGTCCGGTGCCGTACCGGGCCAGGGCGACGGTCAGGCCCGGACGCAGCAGACCGTCCGGGGCGATTCTCGGCATGTGCCAGCGCAGCAGGTCGGGCGCCAGTCGACGGAGGTCGGCCCGGACGCGGGCCGCGAGGTCGCGGCCGTGGGCTCGCGCCACGCCGCGCAGGTCGAGGTCGACGTCGATGCCCGCGGCGGCGCACGCACCCGCCCAGTCCCCGGCGCGGCGACGGGCGGTCGCGGTCTCGATCATGGAGGGCGGCACGGCGTATTCCCGCACGCGCGGCCAGAAGGAATCCCGGGTGTCCCCGTTCGCGATGTGAGTGGCCATCAGCACTCACCTTGCGCGGACGGGACCCCCAATCTGTCAGCAGAGTGAGTCGTCATCGCCGGTGAGCGTACCGCTGCCGTTCCCTTCTGTCAGCCGCTTTTCAGGGCCGGCCGGCCCCCGGGAGCGGGGCGGTGCCGCCGCTCGGGCCGCCACGTGGCGACGAGGGCGCCGGCCAGCAGCAGTTCGGCGATGTCACCGCCGTAGTACATGATCTCCGCGCCGCCCTGTACCTCGGTGACGGGTGCGGGGATGTCGACCCGGAAGCCGCCGTACATCAGCTGGGAGACGACGGCGTGCACGGCGATGGCGCAGCCCAGAACCACCAGGCGGGTACGGACGCCGGGCCGGGCGGGGGAGGGGTCGGGTCCGGCGATGACGTGGGCGAACAGGCAGCCCGCCAGCAGGAAGTGGACGTGCAGCACCCAGTGACCGGCCGGGCGAGCCGTCAGCGTCCCGTACAGCGGGGTGAAGTACAGCACCGCGAGGCTGCCGTTGGACAGCAGCAGGGCGACGGCGGGGTGGCACAGGACCCGGGCCGGACGGCTGTGCAGGGCGCCGGTCAGCACCCTGGCGCGGGCGGCGGGCAGGACGCGCAGCAGCAGCGTCACGGGCGCGCCGAGCACCAGGGCGAGCGGGGCGTACATGCCGATGAGCAGGTGCTGGACCATGTGGCCCCGGAAGTCGGCGTGGGCGAAGGGCGCGACGGGCGGCAGCAGCGCCACCGCGAGCAGGACCAGGCCGGTCAGAAATCCGGCGGTCCGCCAACCGCTCCAGCCCTGGGCCGGGTTGCGGCGGCGGGCCCGGTGGACGAGGTGCAGGTAGCCGCCGGCGCACACCAGGAGGACGACCGCGAGGCCGACCGCGGGGCCGAGCGTGTCCAGCAGGCCGCCGCCCGCGCCGTGCCGCCCGGGGTGGGGGACATGGCCGTCATGGCCCATCACACGTCCCGGCCGGGCCGTGGGGCACCCGCCTCGGCGGCCGCCGGGCCGAGGGGCCGCCCGCCGCGCTGGAGCAGCCAGCCGCCGGCCAGCAGCAGGGCGCCCAGGGCCAGGAAGCCGATGTCCCACCAGACCTGGCCGTCCCCGGCGTAGACGTGGTGGATGCCCAGGACGTGGTGGTCCAGGACGCCTTCCACGAGGTTGAACAGCCCCCAGCCCGCGAGCACCCAGCCCCACAGCACCCGGGAGGCCCACACCCGCCGCCGGTCGTGGGTGACCCGGGCGTACAGGATCGCCAGGCCGGTCAGGACGGCCAGCCAGCACACCGTGTGGAAGATGCCGTCCCACACGGTGTTCATCTGCAGACCGGAGACGGTGTCCGGATCGTAGTACTTGACTCCGATGCGGTCCTGGTTGGTGCTCGTGAGCATGTGGTGCCACTGCAGGAGCTGGTGCAGCGCGATGCCGTCGAGGAACCCGCCCAGGCCCACGCCGAGCACGATCCCCGGTAGCCGCAGGTCGGCCGGTGCCGCACCGGCCCTGGTCCCTCCCGTGGTGCCGGCCATCGAACCGCCTCCGTCCCGTGCCGGGTACTGGTGTGCGCGTTCCGCGCCGGGGCGGGCGCCCCGGCCACCGGGCCGCAGCCCCACGGCGCGGCCCTGCCTCCCTCCGGTCTACCGGCTCCACGCCCGCACCGCTGCGGCACCTTCGGCCGTTCGTGGCCGGAGAAGGACGGCCGCACCCGGTCCGTCACCGGGCGCGCAGGACCTCCAGCGCCGCGAGTGCCACGTGCAGCTCCGTGCGCTGCGTGCCCGATGCGAGGTCGCGGTCGAGGAGCCGCTCGATGGTGCGCAGCCGCTGGTAGACCGTCTCCCGGGAGAGATTGCCCAGCCGCGCGGTCGTCGTCTTGTTGCCGGCCGCCTCCAGGTAGTGGCGCAAGGTCGTCACCAGGTCGGTGCCGTGCCGGGCGTCGTGGTCGACGAGCCGGCCGAGCTGCCGTTCCGTGTACTCCTGCACCCGGGTGTCCTCGCGCAGCGCGTAGAGCAGACGGCGCAGTCCGATGTCGGACGGCTCGTGGTAGGTCCGGCCCGCGGGCGGGGGCTGTCCCGGCGGGGTCGCCTCGGCCACGCGTGCGGCTTCGCGGAACGAGCGCGTGGCGTGGGCCAGGTCCGCGACCTCCGCGCCGACGCTCACCACCGCCTCGGGATCGAGTGTGCGCAGGGCGCGGGCGAGGCGTTCCGCGACGGCGTGCCGGTCCCGCTCGGGGCGCAGCGCCAGCAGGACGGCGAGCCGGCCGGGCGCGAGTTCGCCGACGAGAGCCGGCACCCCCGCCGATTCCAGTTCGGCGGCCAGGCGGCCTTCCGGCTCGGCGGCGCCACCAGCCGGGCCGGTCCGGGCGAGGACGGCGAGATAGCGGCAGCCGTCGGTGGGCAGCCCGAGCCCGGCGCAGCGGGCCCGGGCGTCCCCGGCGGAGCGGTGCCGCTGCTCGGCGAGATCGCGCAGGGCGCCGCGGTGCGCCGTCCGTTCCCAGGGAGCGGGCCGGATGAGGCGGGCGATGGTCAGGGCCATCGCCGTGCGCTCCAGCACGACGGCGTCCTCGGCGCCGTACGCCCGGGCTCCGTCGGACACCGGCGCGGCGGGCAGCATCACCACGCGGCCCCACCGCTCGCCCTGGTACTCCACCGGCGCCACGAGCCAGCCCTCGGGGCCGCACACTCCCGGGCGGTCCCCGGACGGGGCCGCGCGGGAGCGCCGCTCCCAGCCGCCGACGGCCGTCTCCAGGGTGCTGCCGGACGGCCCGCAGATCAGCGCCTGGTGCACCAGGTTCTCCAGCACGACCGTGCGCCCGCTCATCTCCGCCGCGGCACGCACCACCTCCTCGGCGCCCGCCCCGCGCAGCGTCAGCGCCGTGAAGGCCTCGTGGACCCGCTGCGTGCGGCGCATCGCCTCCGCCTGGCTGCCCAGGACGAGGGCGTGCACGACCTGGGTGACCTCCAGGAAATTGACGTCCTTCGTCAGGCCGATCAGCGGCAGGCCGCGCGCCCGGCAGGCCCGCACCAGGGCGTCGGGCGGCCGGTGGTAGCGCCGGACCAGCTCCAGGACGAGGGCGGCCGCACCCACCTCGGCGAGCTCCCCCACGTACCGGCGCACATCCGCCGCCTCCTCCGGCAGCGGCATGCCGGTGGTGAGGACCAGCTCGCCGCCCTTGAGGAACGAGGCGGGGTCGGTCAGTTCGGTGATGTGCACCCAGCGGACCGGCCGGTCCAGTCCCGCGGCGCCGGTGACGACCCGCGGCCGGCCCGCGGCCACGACCGGCAGGGACAGCACGTCGGCCACGGTCAGGGCAGACCCGGGGGCGCCCGGGCCGGTGTCGTACGCGGCCTCGCCGTCCCCGCCGCCGGACCCGGTGGTTCGGTGGTTCTCGCTCACGGTGCCTGACTGCCCGCCCGGCCACGGTGACAAGCGGCCCGGCTGGACAGATCGTCCGAACCCGGCCCGCGGAACGGACAGTTCACCCCTTGCCCCGGGCCGGAAGCGGCCGGGACGCTCGAGGCACCAGAGCACGAGCTACGGCCGGGAGACGATATGACCGCACTGTCGCCGCACCTCCGTCAGGCCACCCCGGTGGTGGCGGTCCGGGGCGAGGGCGTCCACCTGTACGGCGAGGACGGCCGCCGCTACCTCGACTTCACCGCCGGCATCGGCGTCACCAGCACCGGGCACTGCCACCCCAGGGTCGTGGCGGCGGCGCAGGAACAGGCGGGCACGCTGATCCACGGCCAGTACACGACGGTGATGCACCAGCCGCTGCGCCGGCTCGTCGGCAAACTCGGCGAGGTACTGCCGGCCGGACTGGACAGCCTGTTCTTCACCAACTCCGGCAGCGAGGCGGTGGAGGCCGCGCTGCGCCTGGCCCGGCAGGCCACCGGACGCCCCAACGTCCTGGTCTGCCACGGCGGTTTCCACGGCCGCACGGTGGCCGCGGCCTCCATGACCACCTCCGGCACCCGCTTCCGCTCCGGCTTCTCGCCGCTGATGAGCGGCGTGGTGGTCACGCCGTTCCCGACCGCCTTCCGCTACGGCTGGGACGAGGAGACCGCCACCCGCTTCGCCCTCCGGGAACTCGACTACACGCTCCAGACGATCTCCTCGCCCGCCGACACGGCCGCGGTCGTCGTCGAGCCGGTCCTCGGCGAGGGCGGATACGTGCCCGCCACCGCCGGGTTCCTCCAAGGGCTGCGCGAGCGCGCGGACCGGAACGGCTTCCTGCTGATCCTCGACGAGGTGCAGACCGGCGTGGGCCGCACCGGCCGCTTCTGGGGCCACGACCACTTCGGCGTCACCCCCGACATCCTCGTCACCGCCAAAGGCCTGGCCAGCGGCTTCCCGCTGTCGGGCATCGCCGCCCCCGAGGAGCTGATGCGCAAGGTGTGGCCGGGGTCGCAGGGCGGCACCTACGGCGCCAACGCCGTCGCCTGCGCCGCGGCCTGCGCCACCCTCGACGTCGTGCGCGACGAGAAACTGGTGGAGAACGCCGAGGCGATGGGCGCCCGGCTGCGGCACGGCCTGGAGGCGGTGGCCGAACGGACCGCGGCCATCGGCGACGTACGGGGCCTCGGGCTCATGCTCGGCACCGAGTTCGTGACCGCGGACGGCGGCCCCGACCCGGAGACCGCGGCCCGGGTCCAGCGCGCCGCCGTCGACGAGGGCCTCCTGCTGCTGCTGTGCGGTGCCTGGAACCAGGTGGTACGGATGATCCCGGCCCTGGTGATCGACGAGACGGCGGTGGACGAAGGGCTGACGGCGTGGGCGCGGGCGGTCGAGGCCGGCACGGCGGGGACGGAGGGGCGATGACGGACTTCCTGACCGGCGTACCCAAGCGCCTGTGCGTGGGCGGTGCCTGGGTGGACGCCGCGGACGGGGCCACCATGCCCGTCGACGACCCGGCGACCGGCGAGATCCTGTGCCGGGTCGCCGACGCCGGCCCCAAGGACGCCCGCGCGGCGGAGGACGCGGCCGTCGAGGCGCAGGCGCGCTGGGCGCGCACGGCACCCCGGGAGCGCAGCGACATCCTGCGCCGCGCCCACGAGACGGTGCTCGCCCGCACCGACGACCTCGCCCGCCTGATGACCGCGGAGATGGGCAAACCGCTGGCCGAGGCCAGGGGAGAGGTGGCGTACGCGGCCGAGTTCCTGCGCTGGTTCTCCGAGGAGGCGGTGCGCGTCGACGGCGGCTACGGCACCCTGCCCGACGGGCGCACCCGCATGCTGCTCGGCCGCCGCCCGGTCGGGCCGTGCCTGCTGATCACCCCCTGGAACTTCCCGCTGGCCATGGGCGCCCGCAAGATCGGCCCGGCGGTCGCGGCCGGCTGCACCATGGTGCTCAAACCGGCCCCGCAGACCCCGCTGTCCAGCCTGGCGCTCGCCGCGATCCTCCAGGAGGCCGGGCTGCCCGACGGCGTGCTGAACGTCGTCACCACCTCCCGCGCGGGCGAGGTGTGCGAACCGCTGCTGCGCGGCGGCAGGATCCGCAAGCTGTCCTTCACCGGGTCCACGGCCGTCGGGCGGCTGCTGCTCGCCCAGTGCGCCGGCACCGTCGTCCGCACCTCCATGGAACTCGGCGGCAACGCGCCCTTCATCGTCTTCGACGACGCCGACCTGGACGTGGCCGTGGACGGGGCCGTGGTCGCCAAGATGCGGAACATGGGGGAGGCGTGCACCGCCGCCAACCGCTTCCTCGTCCACCGGCCGGTGGCCGGGGAGTTCGCCGAACGGCTCGCCGCCCGGATGGGCGCGCTGGTCGTGGGACCCGGCACCCGGGACGGCGTCGACGTCGGCCCGCTGATCGACGCCGCCGGCCGGTCCAAGGTCGAGGAACTGGTCGCCGACGCGGTGGAGCGCGGCGCCCGGGTGCTCGTCGGCGGCCGTACGCCCGAGGGGCCGGGCTGCTTCTACCCGCCGACCGTGCTCACCGACGTGGACCCCGGCAGCCGCCTGATGGACACGGAGATCTTCGGCCCGGTCGCGGCGATCCTCGCCTTCGACGACGAGGACGAGGTGGTACGCCGCGCCAACGACACCCCCTGGGGCCTCGTCGGCTATGTGTTCACCGAGGGCCTGGACCGCGCCCTGCGCGTCGGTGAGCGGCTGGAGGTGGGCATGGTCGGCCTCAACACCGGGCTCGTGTCCAACCCGGCGGCGCCGTTCGGCGGTGTCAAGCAGTCCGGGCTCGGCCGGGAGGGCGGCCGGGCCGGGATCGAGGAGTTCCTGGAGTACCAGTACCTGGCGGTGCCGGTGCGCTGAACCGGGACCGCACGGCCGGGCCCGCTGGGCGAACAGGCCCGCGTCACCGCCGACCCGCCCGTCAGGTGAGCGACGGAGGTCGTGGAATGTCGGGACGCGCGTCCAGGTGGGCCGCGATGCGCCCGATGGCCTGGGCGTTGTCCTCGAACAGGTGTGCCTGCATGCCCGCCGCCCGGGCGGCCTCGACGTTGGCCGCCACGTCATCGATGAACAGACAGCTCTCCGGGGCGACTTCCAGGTCGGCGCAGGCCGTCTCGAAGGCCCGGGGGTCGGGCTTGCACACACCGATCTCGTGCGAGTAGACGATCCGGTCCACGAGTTCGTCGAAGCGGTACAGCGCCGTCTCCCGCTCCCGGGCACCGACGAAGCTGTTGCTGAGGATGCCCAGCCCGCACCGTCCGCGCAGCCCGCGCACGCAGGCGATGAGCTCCTCGTTCGGCGTTCCCAGGTACTCCGCCCACAGATCCTCCATGAAGGCCTCGACCTGCGGTGCGGTGAGACGCAGGCGCGCCGCCACCTGCTCGTGCACCTCGCGTTCGGTGATGCTGCCGACGCTCCCCGCACGCCAGACGTCGCCCATCCGCTCACGCACGGTGCCCGGCGGCAGCTCCAGCCGCTCCTCCCACCGTCGGGCCCAGCCGGTCCCGGGCGTGATCTCCAGCACCCCACCGATGTCGAGAATGACGCAGGTCCTCTGCACGCGCGCTTGTCCTCTCGTCCGCTTGTCGGCCGGTCGGCCGGTTGGCCCCGGCGGTCCCGGAAGACACCGTCGGGCCTCCCCCTGGGGCAAGGTCAAGCGATCGCCGTGGCCGGTCGCGGGCTGGCAGAGGGGCCGCTCGACGGGGAGGATCCTCGTATGGAGCACGCTGCCGGGACCGTACGGACGGGGACGGCCGTGGGCCGCTGGGTGCTGCTGACGACCGTCCTCGGCTCGACCATGGTCATGCTCGACTCCACCGTCGTGAACGTGGCGCTGCCCCACATCGGGCGGGACCTGGGCACCGACCTGGCGGCGCTGCAGTGGACCGTCAACGGGTACATGCTCACCCTGGCCGCGCTGATCCTGCTCGGCGGTGCCCTGGGGGACCGGTACGGCCGCCGGAAGGTCTTCGTCATCGGGGTCGTCTGGTTCGCGCTCGCCTCGCTGCTGTGCGGGATCGCCCCCGACCCGTGGGTGCTCATCGCCGCCCGCGCCCTCCAGGGCGTCGGCGGAGCGCTGCTCACCCCGGGGTCCCTGGCGCTCATCCAGGCGACCTTCCATCCGGACGACCGCGCGAAGGCGGTCGGCGTCTGGTCCGGGCTCGGCGGTGTCGGTGCCGCGATCGGCCCCTTCGTGGGCGGCTGGCTGGTGGACGGGCCCGGCTGGCGCTGGGTCTTCCTGCTGAACGTGCCGCTGGCGCTGCTGTGTCTGCCGGTCGCGCTCCGGCAGGTGCCCGAGTCGCGCGACACCCGGCAGAGCGGGCGGTTCGACGTACTGGGCGCCCTCCTCGGCGCGGCGGTTCTCGCCCTCGTCACCTACGCCCTGATCGACGGCGTGCCCGCCGCCGGAGTGGCGGGCCTCGCGGCCGGCGTCGTCTTCGTGCTCGTCGAACGGCGGCGGCGCGCCCCGATGCTGCCGCCCGCCGTCTTCCGGTCCCGGCTGTTCACCGCGACCAACCTCGTCACGCTGTGCGTGTACGCGGCCTTCGGGGGCTTCTTCTTCCTGGCCGCGGTCCAGCTCCAGACCGTCGCCGGGTACTCCGCGCTCGGCGCCGGCACCGCACTGCTGCCCACCACGGTCCTGATGCTGCTGCTCTCCGGCCGTGCCGGCGCCCTCGGCCGGCGGATCGGGCCGCGCATCCCGCTCACCGTCGGGCCGCTGCTGTGCGCCGGGGGGATGCTGCTGATGACCCGGGTGGGCGAGGACGCCTCCTACGCGCGGGACGTGCTGCCGGCCGTCGCCGTGCTCGGCCTCGGCATGGTCACCCTCGTCGCCCCGCTGACCGCCACGGTGCTCGCCTCGGTGGAGGCCGGCCGGGCCGGTCTGGCCAGCGGCATCAACAACGCGGCCGCGCGCGCCGCGGGACTGCTGGCGGTGGCGGCCCTGCCGCTGCTGACGGGCATGGGCCCGGAGGCGTACCGGTCGCCCGAACAGTTCCAGGACACCTTCCGGCAGGCCATGCCGATGTGCGCGGGGGCGCTGGTGCTGGGTGCCCTGATCGCCTGGACGGCGGTCCGCACCCCGGCTGCCGCTCCGGCGGAGGAGCCCGCCGCCGGCCCCGAGTGCCACCTGCACTGCGGGGTGTCGGCGCCGCCCCTGGAGGCGGCCTGCGACCGGCCGGCGGACGCTAGGGCAGCGGCGTCCCGCCGGTCGCGTTGAGGATCTCCGCCGTGATGTAGCTCGCCTCCTGGGAGGCGAGGTAGACGTAGGCGGGGGCCAGTTCCGCGGGCTGGGCCGGGCGGCCCAGCGGGCTCTGCTTGCCGAACTCCACCGTGTCCGGCAGCGTCGCGGGGATCAGCGGGGTCCACACCGGTCCCGGAGCGACCGCGTTCACCCGGATCCCGCGGTCCGCGACCATCTGCGCCAGCCCCTGCGTGAAGGTGACGATCGCGCCCTTCGTCATCGCGTAGTCCAGCAGATGCGGACTCGGCTTGTACGCCTGCACCGACGTGGAATTGATGACGCTGCCGCCCTCAGGCATGTGCGGCAGGGCGAACTTGGTCAGCCAGAACATGCCGTAGAGGTTGGTCCGCATGACCCGGTCGAACTGCTCGGTCGGGATCGCCTCGATGCCGTCCGGCTGCGCCATCTGGTACGCCGCGTTGTTCACCAGGACGTCGATGCCGCCGAACTCCGCGACGGCCCGGTCGATCAGCGCCCGGCACTCGGCCTCCTCCCGGATGTCGCAGGAGACGGCCACCGCTTTGCGGCCCGCGTCCTCGACCAGGCGGGACGTCTCCCGCGCCTCGTTCTCCTCCTCCTGGAGGTAGGTGAACAGCACATCGGCACCCTCGCGGGCGAAGGCCAGGGCAACGGCCCGCCCGATGCCGGAGTCGCCGCCGGTGATGACGGTCCTGCGGCCCTCCAGGCGACCCGACCCGCGGTAGGAGCGTTCCCCGTGGTCGGGCGGCGGGTCCATCGGCCCGGTCCAGCCCGGGTGCGGCTGGTCCTGGGCGGGGAATTCGGGGCGGGCGTGCTGGTCGGTCGGGTCCTGCTGTGCACGCTGGTCGTCCGTCACGGCGGCCTCCTGTTCGATCTAGCGGACCGGGACGAACGACCGGGTTCCCGCATGCGGCCGGCCGAAAAGCGGGCTTTCGTCCCACGCCGGCCGGACCGTGTCGGTGGGCTGTGGGCTGTGGGCTGTGGGCTGTGGGCTGTGCGCGGTGCGCCGGGTCGGGCGTGCGGAAAGGGCCGGGAACGTGTCCCGGCCCTCTCGCACGCTGCTCCCGCCGCTAGGGCAGGGTCCATTTCTGGTTGGGGCCGGTGTGGCAGGTCCAGAGGTGGACGGGGGTGCCGTCGTTCCAGGTGCCGCCGGATGCGTCGAGGCATTTGGCGGACTGGGGGTTGCGGACGGTGCCGTCGGGCTGGGGTGTCCATTTCTGGGCGTCGGTGCCGTTGCAGGTCCACAGCTGGGTCTTGGTGCCGTCGGCGGTGGCGCCGCCGGAGATGTCGAGGCACTTGCCGAGGGCGCGCAGGGTGCCGTCGCCGGGGAGGGTCCATTTCTGGGCGTCGGTGCCGTTGCAGGTCCACAGCTGGACCTTGGTGCCGTCGGTGTTGCGGGCGCCGTCGACGTCCAGGCACTTGCCGTTCACGCCGGTCACCCGGCCCGAACGCGGCCCGGGGGCAGGGTCCGACGTCTTGACCCGGATGTTGCGGAAGGACACCTCGTCACCGTCACCGTGGTTCTGGATGCCGATGTGCCCCTGCGCGAGGCTGCGTGCCGGATCGGTGTTGGTGAAGTCGTTGATCTTGCGGCCGTTGAGGAACAGTTCCAGGCGCTCGCCCGTGACCCGGATCTCGTACGTGTTCCACTCGCCGGGCGGGTTGAGCGCGGCGTCCCGGGCGGCGAGGTCGGCGGAGCGGAAGCCGTAGACGGCGCCCGTGGTGCGCTCGGGCTCGTCGGTGGCGTCGATCTGGATCTCGTAGCCGTTGTTCACGGCCGACCACGGGTCGTCGGAGGCCGGGAAGCCCACGAAGATGCCCGAGTTGTCGTCGCCGGCCGTCTTCCAGTCGGCCTTGAGGGAGTAGTCGCCGGTGAACTCCTCGGCCGCGTACCAGAGCATGCCCAGCCCGCCGTCCGAGGTGAGCGTGCCGTCGGCCAGGGTGAAGCCGCCCGGGCCCGCCTGCTGCCAGCCGGTCGTCCCGGAGCCGTCGAACAGCGGCCGGTAGCCGGTCTCGGGGCGGCAGTCGGCCTCGGTCATCCCGGCGGCCCAGCGGATGCCGCCCAGCAGATGGCGGCGGAAGGCGGGCTCGGTGTAGGACTCGTCGGTGTGGCCGCCGCCCGTGTAGAAGGCGCGACCGCCCCGGTAGTCCTTGCACCAGCTGATCGGGTGGTCCCCGGACATGGAGCCGCCGCTGTAGCTGGACTCGTCGAGCGAAGCCAGGACATGGGCGGTGGTCCGCGGATTGGTGCGGTAGTTGTACCACTCGTCGGTCCGCTGCCAGGTGCCGCCCAGATGGGCCGTGGCGTCGTGCGCGCGGTCCTCGACCTTGACGGTGGCGGACTGGATCGCCGGATGCGAGTGGAACAGGGCACCGGCGAGCCCCTCGTAGAACGGCCAGTCGTACTCGGTGTCGGCCGCGGCGTGGATGCCGACGTAGCCGCCGCCGGCCTGGATGTACTGCTCGAACGCCGTCTGCTGGGCGCCGTTCAGCACGTCTCCGGTCGTGGACAGGAACACCACGGCCTCGTACTGGGCGAGGTTGCCGCCGGTGAAGGCGGCCGCGTCCTCGGTGGCGGTCACCGTGAAGTTGTTCGCCGTGCCGAGAGCGCGCAGCGCGGCGATGCCGTCGTCGATGGACGAGTGCCGGAAGCCGGCCGTCTTGGAGAACACCAGGACCTCGTAGGCCGGATCCGCCGTCGCGGTCTCGCGGGCCTCGCGCTGCGCCGCGGGTGCGTGCGCGGCGGGCGAGCGGTCCGCGGTCCCGGGCAGCGCCGACGCGTGCCCGGCCGTGGCCAGCAGGGCGCCGGTGATCAGGGCCAGGGCCGCTCTGATACGGGTGCGCATGTGCGTGTCACCTCCTTCTTCGGTGGAGCGGTACTAGGGCAGGGTCCATTTCTGGTTGGGGCCGGTGTGGCAGGTCCAGAGGTGGACGGGGGTGCCGTCGTTCCAGGTGCCGCCGGATGCGTCGAGGCATTTGGCGGACTGGGGGTTGCGGACGGTGCCGTCGGGCTGGGGTGTCCATTTCTGGGCGTCGGTGCCGTTGCAGGTCCACAGCTGGGTCTTGGTGCCGTCGGCGGTGGCGCCGCCGGAGATGTCGAGGCACTTGCCGAGGGCGCGCAGGGTGCCGTCGCCGGGGAGGGTCCATTTCTGGGCGTCGGTGCCGTTGCAGGTCCACAGCTGGACCTTGGTGCCGTCGGTGTTGCGGGCGCCGTCGACGTCCAGGCACTTGCCGTTCACGCCGGTCACCCGGCCCGAACGAGGCCCGGCGCCCGAGGTGGTGAAGGAGAACTCGTCGACGTCGAACAGGGACCCGGCGCCGCCCTTGAACACCAGGAACAGCGTGGTCGAGCCGCCCGGCCGGTCACCGAGGTCCGCGGTGACGTCCTGGAAGGTCTCCCAGCCGCCGGTCACCGGAACCGTCGCCGTGCCCAGCAGCGTGCCGGTGGCCGATCCGGCGCGCACCTCGATGGTGCCGCCCGAGCCCGCCGAGGAGACCCGGGCGGTGAACCGGGAGGCGTTGCCGAGCGCGTACGGCGTGAACGAGATCCAGTCGCCGTTGTCGATGTGGCCGACGGTCTTGCCGCCGTGCGCCGGGGCGTGGCTGACGACCTGGACGCCCGACGCGTCGCCGTGGTGCTCGGCCTGGCGGTGGGACGGCTGGGTGATGTGCTGGTCGTGCGTGGTGAGCGCCGGCTGACCGTTCGCGCCCCGGTCGGTGTACTCGGCGTCGAGCACGCCGAAGATGTTGGCGTTCGGGTCGTGCTCGCCGTCCGCCAGCGTCTGCAGGGTGCCTGAGCAGCCGGTCGTGGAGGTCTGCGGGTGGCCGTGGCTGTCATGGCCGACGATGAAGCTGACCTTGACCTTCGAGCAGTCGATGGTCCCGTCCTCCGGGTCGGTGACCGTGACCTTGTAGGGGATCGCCGCGCCGAAGTCGTAGATGCTGCCGTCGGCCGGAAGGTCCAGCCTCACCGCCGGCGCGGTGTTGCCCACGGTGATCCGTACCGACGCGGTCGCGGACCTGCCGGTGGTGTCGGTCACCTTCAGGGTCGCCGTGTACTGGCCGTTGGCGGTGTAGGTGTGGCTGGGGTTCGCCGCCGTCGACGTTCCGCCGTCGCCGAAGTTCCAGGAGTGGCTGAGCCCGTCGCCGTCCGGGTCGGAACTGCCCGCGGAGGAGAAGGACACGCTGAGCGGCGCCTGACCGGACGTCACGTTCGCCTTGGCCTGCGCCACGGGTGCACGGCCGCCGGTGACGTGCTCGATCCGGTACAGCGCGGAGTTCTCGTCACCGTTGAAGTAGCCGGTGCCGTAGTCCAGGACGTAGAGGGCGCCGTCGGGGCCGAAGGCCATGTCCATCACCTGGGTGCCGGACCAGGGGAAGGGGTTGACGGACTGCACCGTGCCGTCGCCGGCGGACTCGATGCGCTTGATCCAGCGCCGGCCGAACTCCCCGGCGAAGAAGTCCCCGTCGAACTCCTGCGGGAACTTCACCTCCGAGTCCGACGCCGCGTCGTACCGGTAGACCGGGCCGCCCATCGGCGACTCCGAGCCGCCGCCGAACTCCGGGACCGAGCCGCCGTTGTACGGGATCCAGGCGGGCTGGGCCGGCGGGAGGTCGGTGAGGCCGGTGTTGCGTGGGGAGGTGTTCTTCGGTGCCGAGCAGTCGAAGGCCGCGCCCGATGTTCCGGTGGCGAAGTCGTAGTCCACGTAGGCGTCGTTGCCGCCGGTGCAGTACGGCCAGCCGAAGTTGCCGGCCTTGGTGATGCGGTTGAACTCGACCTGGCCCTCAGGGCCGCGGCCGGGACTGGCGACGCCCGAGTCGGGGCCGTAGTCGCCCAGGTAGACGGTGCCGGTGGCCTTGTCGACGCTCATCCGGAAGGGGTTGCGGAAGCCCATGGCGTAGATCTCGGGCCGGGTTCTGGCCGTCCCCGGCGGGAAGAGGTTGCCGTCCGGGATCGAGTAGGAGCCGTCGGCGTTCACCTTGATGCGCAGCACCTTGCCGCGCAGGTCGTTGGTGTTGCCGGAGGAACGCTGGGCGTCGTAGGCGGGGTTGCGCGAGGAGCGTTCGTCGATGGGCGTGAACCCGTCCGAGGCGAATGGGTTGGTGTCGTCGCCGGTGGACAGGTACAGGTTGCCCTGGGCGTCGAAGTCGATGTCGCCGCCGACGTGGCAGCAGGTGCCCCGCGAGGCCGGGACGTCGAGGACCTTCTTCTCGCTGGCGAGGTCGAGCGTGCCGTCGGTCCTCAGCACGAACCGCGAGAGCCGGTTGACGCCGTCGAACGGGGCGAAGTCGGAGGCCGTGCCGTTCGCCGGGGCGTCACCGGCCGGGGTGTCCAGCTTGGGCGCGTAGTACAGGTACACGTACCGGTTGGCGGAGAAGCCCGGGTCCGCCGCGACGCCCTGGAGGCCCTCCTCGTCGTGGTTGTAGACGTCGAGCCTGCCGGCCACCTTGGTGGTGCCGGCGGCGTCGGTGAGGCGGACCGTGCCGTCGCGCGAGGTGTGCAGCACGGAACGGTCGGGCAGCACCGCCAGGGTCATCGGCTCGCCCGTCTCGGCGACGCCCTTGGCTAGGGTGACCTGCTGGAACTCCGGGGCCGCGGCGGCCTCGCGGGTGCCGTCCGGTCCGTCCGGTCCGGCCGTCGCCGCGGGTGCCGCGGGCAGGACCACGCCGACGGCGCAGACCACCACGGGTACCAGCCATCGAGCGAGTCTGCGTCGATACGGTCTTGTGCGCACAGGTGTCTCCCGGGGGGTGGGGTGTCGGCAGGATCCGCTCCTGCCGGGGGAGTGCGAGGGAGTACAGGCGCGCGCCGTCGCGCCATGAACGGCCGGTCACGGTGTCATGTCCGGCTCACGGCAAGGAAGTTAGTGGGCTTGGTCGGGTGGCGTAACCCCTTTCGCACAAGATCTCGACACTTCTTCCTTCGGAGAGACAAAGAAAGCGGAGGGGGAGGAGGTGACCGTGCTGGAGTGCGGCGTCGCGGGGCAGGCGGAGAGGGCAGGCGGAAAGGGCGCGCGGAAATCGTCTTGCGGAGCGGGTCCGCCGGGCAGCGTCGGTCAGGTCAACTGCTGCGCCGGGACGGCCGGGCGCCTCTTCGAGGCCGAGGGCGGGCGCATCACCGGCGTGGAGGGCCGGCGTCCGGGCCTCGCGGCCCGCCCCGTGACGCACCGGGGGCCGCCAGCCGCCGCCCCCGGGTCAGAACGAGACCTCGCGGACGCTCGCCTGGTCCCGCGGCTCGGTCGTCGCGGTGATCTCGGAGCGGTGGCGGGCGGCCGAGAAGGTCACCGTCAGGGTCTCCGGCACCTTCTGGCTCGTGGCCACGGTGAACCCCTGGTTCGGCACCGCCGAGACCAGGCACACGCTGTCGCTGCCGAAGCGCACGGTCACCTTGCCGCCCTGGGACGCCACCGTGTACACGCCGGACCCGCCCCCGTCGCACCGCGGCCCGCCCGCGCTCGGCTCCGGCGGCCGGACCGTCGGCGACGGGCGGGGAGGCGGGGGCGACGGCGTCTCGCGCGGCTGCTGCGACGTACGGGACGGCGTCGGGCCGGGCGGCGGGGCCTTCTTCCTGGTGGGCGTCGGGCTGGGGGAGGGGCGGGCGCTCTCGGTGGCCGCCGGCCGCGAAGACGACGGCAGCTCCCTCGGCGCCGACTGCGCCACCGGCGCGGTCGGCCGGGTCGAACCCACGACGAAGTGGATCGTGAGGACGACGGCCGTGACGCTGGCCGTCGTGCACGACAGCCAGATGATCAGGTAGCGCAGCAGGCGGGACACGACACCATAGTGACGGACCGGCTAACGTGCCTGCCCATGGCCTCCGTACTTGTCGTCGAGGACGACCCGGTGATCCGGGCCGCGCTGATCGATGTCCTGACCGGACACGGCTACGCGGTGAGGACCGCGCACCAGGGCTTCGAGGCGCTGCGCGAGATCACCG
Source organism: Streptomyces hamibioticus (assembly GCF_047946815.1). Classification (NCBI taxonomy): domain Bacteria; kingdom Bacillati; phylum Actinomycetota; class Actinomycetes; order Kitasatosporales; family Streptomycetaceae; genus Streptomyces; species Streptomyces hamibioticus. The sequence continues at coordinate 533,305 of NZ_JBKKQY010000001.1, read as the reverse complement.
AGAGCCCGCCGGACATCGTCGTGCTCGACCTCGGCCTGCCCGACCTCGACGGGCTGGACGTGCTGCGCATGGTCCGGGGCATCTCGCGCGTGCCGGTGCTGGTCGCCACCGCCCGCGACGAGGACAGCGAGATCATCCGGCTGCTCAACGCCGGCGCCGACGACTACATGGTCAAGCCGTTCTCCGGCGGCCAGCTCGCCGCGCGGCTCGCGGCCGTGCTGCGCCGGTCCGCGCCCGCCGAGGTGCGGGCCGCGCGGCAGCAGGTCCTCCAGGTCGCCGACCTGCGCATCGACCCGACCGCCCGCACCGCGCATCTGGCCGGCCGGGAGCTGTCCCTCACCCGTCGCGAGTTCGATCTGCTCGCCTATCTCGCCGCCAACGCCGACCAGGTCATATCCAGGCGCCGCATCCTCGCCGAGGTGTGGCAGCAGTCCTACCTGGAGGACCAGACGGTGGACGTCCACCTCTCCGCACTCCGCAGGAAAATGGGCGAGAAGGCGCGGCAGCCCCGGTACCTCCACACCGTGCGCGGAATCGGCATCAAGCTGGTCGGATCACCGTGAGACGGGCTCTCGCCGGTATCGCACTGGCGGTCACCTCGATGGTGGCCCTGTCGTTCCTCGTCCCGCTCGCCCTCCTCGTCCGTGAACAGGCCCGCGACCAGGCGACCACCGTCGCCGAGCAGCGCGCCTCCGCGCTGTCGCCCGTGCTGGCGCTCACCACCGAGCGCGCCGACGTCCAGCAGGCCGTCGCCGAACTGGGGTCCACCGACCAGCTCGCGGTACGGCTGCCCGACGGCGGCCTCGTCGGCACCCCGCACGCGCCCCGGGACGCCCTGGACCGGGCGGTACGGGCCCGGGAGACGCTCGCCATGGACACCGCCGACGGCTGGGTCTACCTCCAGCCCGTCGTCCTCCCGCGCGACCGCGTCGCCGTGGTCGAGGCGTATGTGCCGGCCGCCGACCTGAGCCGCGGCGTGGCCGCGTCCTGGGGCGTGATGGCTCTGCTGGCGGTGGGCCTGGTCGGCGGGTCGGTACTGGTCGCCGACCGGCTCGGCGCCCGCGTCGTGCGCTCCTCGCGCAGCCTGAAACGGGCCTCGCTGGCCCTCGGCTCCGGCGACCTCGGCGTGCGCGTGGAGCCGGACGGACCGCCCGAGCTGCAGGAGGCCGGGGCGGCGTTCAACACCATGGCCGACCGGGTCGTCGACCTGCTCGCCGTCGAACGCGAACTGGTCGCCGACCTCTCCCACCGGCTGCGTACGCCGCTGACCGCGCTCTATCTGGAGGCGGACCGGATGGGCGCGACCCCGAGCGCCCGGCGGGTCACCGAAGCCGCCGCCCAGCTGGAGAGCGAACTCGACTCGATCATCACCGCGGCCCGTACGCCACTGGCCGCGACGCAGCCCGGCGGTGTGACCTCGACCACGGCGAAGCCGAGCGACGTGGCCGAGGTGGTCGCCATGCGCCTGGACTTCTGGTCGGTGCTCGCGACCCAGCAGAACCGGCCGTACGAGCGGTACCTCAGCCCGCGCCCGACACCGGTCCCCTTCCCCGAGGACGATCTCGCGGCGGTCGTGGACGCGCTGATCGGCAATGTCTTCCGGCACACCCCGCAGGGCACCGCCTTCGCCGTCCGCGTGGAGCGGGCCGACCGGCAGGTGCTGCTCACGGTCGACGACGCCGGCCCGGGCGTCGCGGACCCCGAGGCGGCCCTCACCCGCGGGGTCAGCGTCGGCGGCTCCACGGGCCTCGGCCTGGACATCGTGGCCCGGGCCGCCCGCGCCGCCGACGGCGAACTGACGATCACCCGCGCGTCCATGGGCGGCGCCCGGGTGCGGGTGTCCTTCGCCCTGGCCGGGGCACGGCGGTGACCGGGGCGCTCGACCGGGCGCCGGCCGGGGCGCCGGGCCGGGTCAGCGGCTGGTGCCGAAGTTCTGGGTCCACCAGGGGCCGCCGTCGCCGAAGTGGACGCCGACGCCCAGCTCCTTGAAGGAGCAGTTGAGTATGTTCGCCCGGTGGCCGGGGCTGTTCATCCAGGACTCCATCACCGAGGCGGCGTCGGCCTGCCCGCGGGCTATGTTCTCGCCCAGCGTCGACCACTGGTAGCCGGCCGCCTCGACGCGGCTGGTCATGGTGGAGCCGTCGGGGCCCGTGTGGGACATCACACCGCTCGCGGCCATCACGTCGCTGTAGTCGTCCGCGGCCCGGGCCAGCCGGGCGTTCGCCGTGACCGGCGAGCAGCCGGCCGCGGCCCGCTCCTCGTTCACGAGCGCGAGCACCCGCGCCTCGGGCCCGCCGCCCGCCGTGCCGGAGCCGGGGCCGGAGCCCGAACCGGATATGGAGCCGGAGCCCGAACCGGATACGGAGCCGGAACCCGACCCCGCCGCCGAGCCACCGCCACCACCGGCGGGCTGCTCGCTCGCCCTCTTCGGTGCCCGTGTCACGGAGGGCTCGGAGGCGGGCGCGGCCTTCTTCGTCGGGCTCGCCGTCCGCCGCGGCTTCGTCTCGGGCTTCGCGGTCGGGCCGGCGTCACTCGCCGAGGCGCTCGGACTCGCCGACGGGGAGGCGGGCGTCTCTGCACCGCCCGCCGTGGCCCCGGAATCCGGCGTCGTCCCATGGGCGGTAGCGGCGGCCACGTGGTCCGAGGACCTCTTCCCGTCACCGCCGGCGACGGCCACCGTGATCCCGACACCCGCCGTGACGGTGACGGCACCGAGTACCAGCGCGGTGCTGCGCGCCCGCAGCCCCCTCCTGGGGCGTGCGTGACTGCGGGACGGTCGGTCGGCTCGGCGGGAACCCATGCGTACGACACCTCGGCTGTCGGTCGGTGGTCAAGACCCGGTGGACGCGATCGCGCCCACCGGGACTGTGGGGGGTTGCCCAGAGCCTAGGACGGCGCCAACGCCGAGAAGCGCTTCGAAGGTCATCTTCAAGAAGCCTTAAGAAAGCCGCCAAAGTCCGCTGAGGAACTGCTGGGACATCGCGCCAGGAGACAACTGCCGGCAGACGCTGACGGCAGACGGCTGTCAGGGCGCAGAGGTGAGGACGCAGCGGTCAGGAGATCGCCGTCTTGCGTTCCGTCTCGGTGAGCGGAGGGCCCGGCAGATGGGGCCTCTTCGGGCCCAGCAGCATGGGCACGAGCATGTCGGGCGAGAAGAGGCGGCTGGCCGGCTTGTCGAGGCTCATCACGTCGAGCAGGGCCTGCATGGCCCGGGGGTTGCGGGCGCCGGTGGCGACGGCCCGGTCGACGAAGCGGGCGAGGAACCGTTCGACAAGGGTGGGGGGCGTGGTCGTCGCGCCGGGATAGAAGGCGTCCTGCCCGACGGCGAGACCCCACGCCGCGCCGACGGGACGCGCCGTCGCGCGCTGGAGCCGCCGCGCCGTGCCGGGCGCCGTCAGTTCGGTGGCCCGCAGGGTGTCGCGGACGGCGAGCGCGCACTGCGCGGCGACGGTGATGCCGTGACCGTAGACGGGGTTGTAACCGGCGACGGCGTCGCCCAGGACACCGAAACCGTCGGGCCAGTGCGGCATCTTCTCGTAGTAGCGGCGCTGGTTGGCGGTGCTGCGGGTGGTGATGACGCCGGTGAGCGGCTCGGCGTCCTTGATCAGTTCACCGATGACGGGGTCGGCCAGGCCGAGCGCGAAGTCGGTGTAGGCCGCCGGGTCGTTGGTGGGCTCCGCGCCGCGGGTGCCGGCCAGGGTGACGATCCAGCGGCCCCCTTCGACGGGGAGTACGATGCCGCCCCGGCCCGGGGCCATGGCCGGATTGGCCTGGACGTTGACGATCGGGAAGTCGATGTCCGCGGCGGTGCCGGGAGCCCGGTACAGCCGAGTGGCGTACGTGATGCCCGCGTTGATCTCCCGCTCCGTGACCCGGGGCAGACCGAGTTCCCGCAGCCAGTGAGGGGTGCGGGAACCCCGCCCGGACGCGTCGACGACGAGGTCGGCGCTCACCGTGCGGGTGCGGTCGCCGGTCCGGACGGTCACGCCCGTGACCCGGCGGGCGTCACCGGCCAGGCCGAGCGCGGTGGTGTCCTGCAGCACCGTGACGCGCGGATCCTCCAGGACCCGGTCGCGGACCACGGAGTCGAGCAGGTCCCGGGAGCACACCAGGACGTGGTGCTCGGGGCCCGAGAAACGCCGGAACCATATCTCGTTGGGGGCCCGGGAGACCATGTCGGCCATGACGCGGTGCAGGCGGGCGCCGTGGGCGACGATGTCGTCGACCAGCCCGGGCAGCAGCGAGTCGAAGGCCCGCACGCCGCCGGTCCACACGACGTGGGCGTGCCGTGCCTGGGGAACGCCGCGGCGCGGCTCGGGGCCCGAGGGCAGAATGTCCCGCTCGACGATGGTGACGTCGGCGAACTCGGTGAGCGCGGCAGCGGCGAAGAGGCCGGCGATGCTGCCGCCGAGGACGACCGCCGTGCGGCGGCCGGTGGTGTCAGGCATGAAAGGAGAGACCTTCTGTTGCGGCCGCCTGCCGGCGGATCGATTCGACGTCGGCTGCGTGGCAGCGCAGCGCGTGGGCGATGGACTCCAGTTCACTGTCCGGGCCGAGCCGGCCGGGCGCGGCCCCGGTGGGCGGTGGATGGCCGGCGGACGCGGGCGCGGCCCGGCCGGAGCGGACGGCGTCGACGGCGACGGTGAGGTCCACCGCGTCCGCGATGCCACGCGCGGCCGGCTCGGGATGACCGGCTGCCCGGGCCCGGCGGTAGGCCAGGTCGCGCCGGGAGCGGCTCAGGTGCGGTGCGAGGGCGAGCAGGCCGTCGTTGATGGCGGCCCGGCGCATCTCCAGTTGCAGGGCGATGCCGCTGACCCGGCCCGTCGCGGGCGCGGGCGGGACGCTGACGGTGCGGACGAGTTCCCACAGGGGTGCCAGCCGGCGGTGGGTGCGCCAGGCCGACAGGCGGTCCTGCGCCGGGGGGCCGGCCTGTCCGGCGATGAAGCCCACCGCCACGAGCACGGCCTCCACGAACGCGAAGGGCGGCGCCGCGTAGGTGGACAGCCAGTCCCAGTTCCGGCCGGTCCACCGGGCGGCCACCGCGGTGAGCTTGGCGATGTCGTAGAGGAACCCGAGCGCGTAGGCGAGTTGCAGGAGCACCACGGCGCGGCGCAGCCACACCTGGTCGATCTCCTTGAACCACGCCCACAGGATGCCGGCGGTGACGACGGCGGAGACCAGGTGCGCGAGGAGGTAGAGCACGATGTGCTCGCGCATCCACGGGGTGTTGGCGTAGTACGTGTCCAGGTCGCGCAGTCGCTCGACGCGTGCGTCGGCGAGCAGGAAGGTCGTCCACAGGCCGACGATCACGGCGGCGTAGCAGACGGCGACGGCGCGGATCTGGCGCCGGCGGGTCGCCGAGGGCGGGTTCTTCCACAGGAGCACCAGCCACAGACAGGCGCCGCAGTACGCGGTGAGCAGTGAATAGGCCCAGGGCGCCGCGAAGTTGGGCACTCCGGTGATCCGGTTGATCAGGTGCAGGCTCGGCGGTGGCAGGGAAAGGAAGTTGACCACGCCGATCACCAGGAGTAGTGCCGTGGCCCGCAGGATCGGGTCGTGCCAGGCCCGCCGCAGCAGCGGCAGCTTCATCACCAGGGCCGTCGTCCCCAGGGCCGCGGGCACGGCGTAGACCACGTGATGGCCGGCGATGTCCCAGGGCATCACAGCGCGCCGAGGTTGGTCAGGGACGACGACAGGCGCCCCGTCAGCGTGTCCTGGGTGGGCCGGCCGGGCGCCGCCTGCGGGCCGACCACCTTGTGGAACGTGGCGGCCAGCCGGAGGCCGCACTCCTCGGCCTGCCACTCGGCGGCCGGGTCGCTCGCGGCGGAGGACCGGGTGGCGAGGGCGACGACCTGGTCCCAGGGGATGTCCTCGTCGGGCCGGGACAGCAGTCGGCGGGCGGCGGCGGGCGGCGCCGACGGGTAGTGCACGTCCAGGGTGCCGTAGTAGCAGTGCCCGATCTCGTGCCCGGTGATGACGAACTTGTGCGCGTCGGGCACGGCGTCCTCGACCACGACCACATAGGCGTCGTCCGTGGCGAAGGTGACCCCGGAGACCTCCATCCCGGGCGGGAACCGCAGGAACTTGAGCCTGATCGGCCGGTCCAGCCGCGGACCGAGCGTCTCGCACACGGCACCCAGGAACCCCTCGGGCGGGAGGGGAACCGTCACCCGCCGGGTCGTTTCCCGGACGAGCCGGGGCAGGAACTGCCTGGGCGGCGGTAACCCCTTGCGTCCTCTTCTGGCGATCACTCGTCGTCCTTCAGCGCGAGGATCAGCAGGGCCGCCAGCCGACCGGCCGAGGGCTGCCCGGTGCCACGGAACGCCAGCGCCTGGGGGTCCACGCCGAACTGCCGCATCAGCGCCTGCAGTTGCTCCTGCTCGTCCAGGCCCCGGAACCGCTGCAGAACCTCGTCCAGCGTCTGCGTCGCGCCGGCGGCCGGCACCTGCGCGGAGCCCGTGCCCGCACCCTGCAGCTCCCGCAGCAGCGGCAGCAGGGCCCGGTTGAGGGCCTGGGGGGCGTCCGCGGTGAAGAACGCCTCGCCCGCCTCCACCCCGAAGAACTCCACGAGGCCGTGGAGGAACTCGACGCTGGGCACCTTCTTGCCGTCGCACACCTGGCGCGCCCAGTAGTCGGAGACTCCGAGGCGTGTGCGGATCTCCGCCGCGAGGTCCGACATCCGCCGGCCGGTACGGGCCCGGTGTTCGGCGGCGACCGCCTTGATGCGGGCGCAGACCCGGTCGTTGACGGTCTCGGGCGGCGCGGTCCCGCCCGCGAGCAGCGTACGGACGGTGGCCACGGGCAGGGCCGTCCGCGTGGCCAGTTGCTGCGGGTCGAGAAGCCGCGAGCGGTTCAGGCCCCGCTCTTCGATGATCGCCTCCAGGCGCCGTAACGTGTCGGGGAGTTGCGGGGGCGGTTCCACGAGTGCGCTCCCAGAGAGGTGGTCACGGGCTACGGTGGCACAGCCTACGGGCCGTCAGCCCGTTCCTCAACGGGCGTTGAGCGCCCGGCAACGATCGTTGAGGCGTGCGGGCGCACGGGCGCACGGGTGTGTCAGTCCAGGAAGACGCGGGCGGCCACGGGGAGATGGTCGCTGCCCGTGGCGGGCAGGGCGCGGATGCGGCCGACGGTCGCCGAGCGGGCCAGCACCTGGTCGATCCGGGCCACCGGGAACCCGGCGGGGAAGCTGAACGCGAAGCCCCGGTCCGCCGCGTCCAGGCGCGAGGTCAGCGGGGCCAGGCCGCGGTCGTCGACGGTGCCGTTGAGGTCGCCCAGCACGAGCACCGTGCGCAGTTCCTCGGCGGCGACCGCCTCGCCCAGCAGGGCGGCGCTCTCGTCGCGCCGGGAGGACGCCAGACCGCTCGCCCCCACGCGGACCGACGGCAGGTGGGCGACGTAGGCGGCGATCTCACCGTGCGGCGTGTGGACCGTTGCCCGCAGCGCGCGGCGCCAGCTCTCGTCGACACCGGCGGGCCTGATGTCCAGCGGCCGGGGGTCACTCAGCGGATACCTGGACCACAGACCGACCGTGCCCCGGACCGAGCGGTGCGGGAACCGGTCGGCGAGGACCTTGTCGTAGACCGGCAGCGCCGACGGCACCAGTTCCTGGAGCGCGATCAGATCGGGGCCGGCGCCGGCCAGCGCGCGGGCCGTGCCCGCCGGATCGGCGTTCTCGTCACTGACGTTGTGCTGCACCACCGTCAGGGCCGGCCGGTCCGGTGCGGCCGCGGGCAGCAGCAGGCCGCCGAAGAGGCACGCCCACGCGGTCACCGGCAGCACCAGGGCGGCCAGCGCCAGGACGGAACGGCGCAGCAGGGCCAGGCCGAACAGCAACCCGACGACCACCCCGAGCCAGGGAAGAAAGGTCTCCAGCAGACTGCCCAGGCGGCCCACGGAGTTCGGCACCGCGCCGTGGAACACCAGCAGCGCGGCCGTGAGCACGGCGAGCGCGGCGAGCACCCGGCCCCGGGCCCGGTCCCGTCCGCCGCGCCGGCCCTCGCCCCCGGCCCGCCGCCCCGTCCGGCGCGGCAGCCACCGGGGCACGCGCGCCTTCGCCGCCGGAGCCACACCGCTGTCCGCCGCCACCATTGCCTCCATCCGTTCGATTCCCCTGATCAAGACGGAACCCGGGGCGCGGCAGTTGCAGCCCGGCCGGCATTTCGCGCACGGGCGGGCACGCCACCCGTCCGTCCGGCCGTCAGTCTCCCGCCACCACGCTGCGGGCCAGCCGGACCAGCGCCGGCAGCGCCGGGTGCGCCGGCACGCCACGGCGCCAGACCAGCAGCAGCGGCACCGGCGGGGCGTCCTCCAGCGGCCGGTAGGCGATCGAGGGGTGCGTGTGGACGCGGGGCGTGGCCGAGGTCGAGATGCCCACCGCCCGGCCCACGGCGATCGCCGTCAGCCACTCGTCGGTGTTGGTGACCTCGACGGTCGCGGTGGGACGGATCTCGGCGGGCCACAGCTCCAGCGTGGTGGTGCCCGCCACCGTGTTCAGGGCGATCGGCCACGCGGCCAGGTCCGCCAGCCGCAGGGAGGCGCGTCCGGCGAGGTCGCTGTCCGCGGGCACCACCGCCACCCGTTCCTCCTCCAGCAGCAGCTCGCCGGTCAGCTCCGGCGCCGCGACCGCGCCCCGCAGCAGCGCGACGTCGACCCTGCCCTGGGTGAGCCCGGCCGTGCGGTCGTCGATGCGGCGGAGCTCCAGCGGTACGTCGGGATGCGCCTCGTCCCAGCGGCGCAGCAGCGGAACGGTCAGGTCGCCGAGCGCGGCCCAGGGGTGTCCGAGCCGCAGCGGCGGAGCGGCCAGCGTGCGCGGGTCGAGGGCCGCGTCCACGGCGGCCAGCGCGGTCTCGGCGCGGTCGCGGAAGGTCCGGCCCGCCGCGGTCAGCTCCAGGTGGTGCGTGGAGCGGTCCACCAGGCGTACGCCGAGATGGTCCTCCAACTGGCGCAGCGTCCGGGACAGGGCGGGCTGGCCGGTGTGCAGCCGGGCCGCGGCACGCGTGATGGTGCCCTCCTCGGCGATGGCGAGGAAGGCCCGCAGATGCCGCAGCTCCATGGTCATGCCTGGGAAGCATAACGGCGCGCCAACGGGCATTTCACGTGGGCCGCACGGCTTCGTAGCGTGCAGGCATGACTCCCTCGACGTCCCGGTCGCACGCCGGGCCCCCGACGGCCCGGCGCCTGCCGGCGAGCGGCCGCGTCCGGGTCGGCGGCGGCACCGGTGCCGGCAGCCTCGGCGGCATCGGGCTGGTGCTGGCCGGCGCCCTCTCCGTCCAGTTCGGCTCCGCGGTCGCGGCGCTGCTGTTCCCGCGCGCGGGGGCCCTCGGCGTGGTGGCACTGCGGATCACGCTCGCGGCCGTACTGCTGCTGGCGGTCTGCCGCCCCCGGCTGCGCGGCCACGACCGCGGCGACTGGGCGGTCGCCGCCTGCTTCGGACTCGCCCTCGGCGGCATGAACATCCTCTTCTACCAGGCGATCGACCGGATCCCGCTGGGCCCGGCGGTGACCCTGGAGGTCCTCGGTCCGCTCCTGCTCTCCGTCGCCGTCGCACGCCGGGCCGTGAGCCTGGTCTGGGCGGGGCTGGCCCTCGCGGGCGTCTTCCTGCTCGGACTCGGACGGGGCGGCTTCGGCGCGCTCGACCCGGTGGGTGCCGGGTACGCGCTCGGGGCGGGGGCGATGTGGGCGGCGTACATCGTCTTCAACTCCCGTGCCGGAGCCCGCTTCCCGCGCCTGGACGGGCTCGCCGTGGCGATGGCCGTGGCCGCGTCGATGAGCCTGCCCCTGGGCATCGCCTCCGCCGGCGGCACCCTGCTGGAGCCGGGGGTGCTGGCGCTCGGCCTCGCGGTGGCCCTGCTCTCCTCGGGCCTGCCCTACACCCTGGAGCTGCTGGCCCTGCGCCGGCTGCCGGCGTCGACGTTCGCGGTGCTGATGAGCGTGGCCCCGGCGATCGCGGCACTGGCCGGTTTCCTCGTGCTCGGCCAGACACTCTCGCCGGTGCAGTGCCTGGCCGTCGCCCTGGTGGTCGCAGCGAGCGCGGGGGCGGTGCGCACGGGGCGGCGGGCGTCATGAAGGGGTGACGCCGGCGGCCGTGACTCTTGACTCGCCCCGCCGGAGTGGCGATGCTGCCCCAGCAGGCATTGCACCGGTCATGACAACCTTGCCCGCCGGGGGAGCGGCCACCCGCCCGGGCGGCTCGGCCCGTCGACCGTGTCATCCCGCCGACCGAGGGACGTGGCCCGTGACCAACGCCCGACGCCCGTACCGCCGACGCACCGGTGTCACCGTCGTCTCGCTGCTCCTGCTGCTGGCCACCGCCCTCGTCCCCACGCCGAGTTCCGCGGCGGACGGCGACTGGTGGACGCCCGGCGCACGGCCGGCGCCGGACTCCGCGATCAACGTCACCGGCGAGCCGTTCCGGGGCACCGACTCCCGGGGCGAGGTGCGCGGCTTCGTCGACGCGCACAACCACCTGATGTCCAACGAGGCCTTCGGCGGGCGGCTCATCTGCGGCCGGACGTTCTCCGAGGCCGGCATCGCCGACGCGCTCAAGGACTGTCCGGAGCACTACCCCGACGGCTCGCTGGCGATCTTCGACTTCATCACCAACGGCGGCGACGGCCGGCACGATCCGGTCGGCTGGCCCACCTTCGAGGACTGGCCGGCGCACGACTCCCTGACCCACCAGCAGAACTACTACGCCTGGGTGGAGCGGGCCTGGCGCGGCGGCCAGCGAGTGATGGTCAACGACCTCGTCACCAACGGCGTGATCTGCTCGGTCTACTTCTTCAAGGACCGCGGCTGCGACGAGATGACCTCGATCCGTCTCCAGGCGAAGCTGACCTACGACCTCCAGGCCTACATCGACAGGATGTACGGCGGCCCCGGCAAGGGCTGGTTCCGCATCGTCACCGACAGCGAGCAGGCCCGCGACGTGATCGAGCAGGGCAAGCTGGCGGTGATCCTGGGCGTGGAGACGTCGGAGCCGTTCGGCTGCAAGCAGATCCTGGACGTCCCGCAGTGCGGCAAGGAGGACATCGACAAGGGGCTGGACGAGCTGCACGCGCTGGGCGTGCGCAGCATGTTCCTGTGCCACAAGTTCGACAACGCGCTGTGCGGGGTCCGCTTCGACTCCGGGGCGCTCGGCACGGCGATCAACGTCGGCCAGTTCCTGTCGACCGGGACCTTCTGGAGGACGGAGAAGTGCACCGGTCCGCAGCGCGACAACCCCATCGGCCAAGCCGCCGCACCCGAGGCGGAGAAGAAGCTGCCCGCCGGCGTGCGGGTCCCCTCGTACGACGCCGACGCGCAGTGCAACGTCCGTGGGCTGACCGGCCTCGGTGAGTACGCCGTGCGCGGCATGATGCAACGCGGGATGATGCTGGAGATCGACCACATGAGCGTCAAGGCCACCGGCCGGGTGCTCGACATCCTCGAGGCCGAGTCCTACCCGGGGGTGCTGTCCTCGCACAGCTGGATGGACCTGAACTGGACCGAACGCGTCTACCGGCTCGGCGGTTTCATCGCCCAGTACATGCACGGCTCCCAGGCGTTCAGCGCGGAGGCCGAGCGCACGGACGCGCTGCGCGACGAGTACGGCGTGGGCTACGGCTACGGCACGGACATGAACGGGGTCGGCGGCTGGCCCGGGCCCCGCGGCGCGGACACCGACAACCCCGTCAGGTACCCCTTCCGCAGCGTCGACGGCGGTTCCGTCCTCGACCGGCAGACCACCGGCGAGCGCACCTGGGACCTGAACACCGACGGAGCCGCGCACTACGGTCTCGTCCCCGACTGGATCGAGGACATCCGGCTCGTCGGCGGCCAGGACGTGGTGGACGACCTCTTCCGGGGCGCCGAGTCCTACCTCGACACCTGGGGCGCGTCCGAGCGGCACCGGCCCGCCGTGAACCTGGCCGGGAAGGCGCCAGCCACGGCCAGTTCGACGGAGTGGAACCCGTTCACCAGCTACGCGGCGGGCCGCGCCGTGGACGGGGACCGGAAGACCCGCTGGGCCAGTGACCGGAGCGACGGACAGTGGCTGCGCATCGACCTGGGGGCCACTCACCAGGTGGGCCGCGTCACCCTCGACTGGGAACGCGCGTACGGCACGTCGTACCGCATCGACCTGTCCACCGACGGCGAGCGGTGGCGCACCGCCTGGTCCACGACCGCGGGCGACGGCGGCCTGGACACCGCCCGCTTCCCGGCCACGGCCGCCCGGTACGTCCGCCTCCAGTTCCTGGAGCGCGGCACCGGTTGGGGCTACTCACTCCACGAGGTGGGCGTCCACGGCCACTGACCGCCCACCGCGCCCCGGCCGCCGGGAGCGGACCGGACGAGCGCCCCCGCGCGAGGACCCGGCCCGTCGCACCAGATCCGCGGCGGCCCCCTCCCACTCGGGGTACGTGAACGCGAACCCGGCCGCGCGCAGCCGCCCCGGCACCACCCGGCGGCTCTTGAGCAGCAGCTCCGTGTCCGAGCGCAGCGCGAAGGCCCCCAGTTCCGCCATCCAGCGCGTCGCCGGCAACCCCATCGGGACGCCCCGGGCCGCCCGCAGCACCCGCATGAACTCCCGCTGCGGCAGCGGGCCGGGCGCTGCCAGGTTCACCGGCCCTTCGAGGTCGTCCCGGTCGATCAGGAACTCCACCGCCCGCACGAAGTCCTCGTCGTGGATCCACGAGACGTACTGCGCGCCACCGGCGACCGGCCCGCCCAGTCCCAGCCGCGCCAGCCGCAGCAGCACGTCGAAGACGCCGCCCCGGTCGGGACTCATGACCATCGCCGACCGCAGCGCCACCTTCCGGGTCGCCGGGGTGCGCGCCTCGGCCTGCGCCCGCTCCCAGTTCCTCGCGATCCGCACGCTGTAGGCCCAGTAGTCCGGAACCCCGGCCTCCGAGCCGCCGATCACCCCCGTCGCCTCGTCGTTCGCCGCGTCGAAGCGGTGGGCGTAGATCGTCGCGGTACTCATCTGGAGCCACAGCCGCGGTGGCCGTGCGGCGGCCGCGATCGCCTCGCCGATCACCCGCGCCGAGTCCACCCGGGAGTCCATCATGGCCCGCAGGTTCTCCGCGGTGTAGCGGCACGAGACGCTCCGCCCGGCCAGGTTGATCACCACGTCGCAGCCGTCGACCGCCTCCGCCCAGCGGCCGAGCGTGACCCCGTCCCAGCCGGTCTCCCGCTCTGCCCTCGGGCGCCTGGTCAACACGGTGACCTCGTGCCCGGCCGCCGTCAGCGCACGGTTCAGAACCGTGCCCACCTGTCCGGTTCCGCCGGCCAGCACCACCTTCATCGTGCGCCTCCTCGGCTTCGGTGGGCCCAGCGTAGCGGTAAAATTTGAACGTGTTCAAGAAGAGGGCGGTCCGGGAGCGGGCACACGGTCCGGGAGAAGCCCCGGTCACCCGTCCGTCCGCACGTGTCGTGGGAGGTGCCGAGAGATGGCCGCGCACCGGGAACATGGAGGCAGGCACCCCGACGTCGTGACGCTGTTCCTGTGCGGTGACGTCATGCTCGGACGCGGCATCGACCAGATCCTGCCGCATCCCGGCGCCCCGGAGCTGCGGGAGGAGTGGGTGCGGGACGCGCGCTCCTACGTGGAACTGGCGGAGCGGGCCGGTGGCCCGGTGCCCGCGCCGGTCGGCCCCGAGTGGCCGTGGGGCGAGGCGCTGGACGTACTGGAGCGGGCCGCCCCGGACGTCCGGATCCTGAACCTGGAGACGGCGGTCACCGCCGACGGCGAGTTCGCGCACGGCAAGGCGGTCCACTACCGGATGCACCCGGCCAACCTGCCCGCCCTGACGGTGGCCCGGCCGGACGTCTGCGTGCTGGCCAACAACCACGTCCTGGACTTCGGGCGCCGCGGCCTGGCCGAGACGCTGGACGCGTTGGCGGGGGCGGGGCTGCGGACCGCCGGTGCCGGGCGCGACGCCGCGGCGGCGCACGCGCCGGCCGTGGTTTCCGTCGGCCGCACCGCCCGTGTCCTGGTGTTCGCCGTCGGTGCGGCCTCCAGCGGCATCCCGCCGGGCTGGGCTGCGACCACGGCGCGGTCGGGCCTCGCCTACGTCGCCGAGCCGACGACCGACGCCGCCCGGGCCCTGGCCCGGCGTGTGCGGCAGGCCGCGCGGCCGGGGGACATCGCGGTGGTGTCCGTCCACTGGGGCTCCAACTGGGGCTACCGCGTGCCCCGTGACCAGGTCCGCTTCGCGCACGCCCTGGTCGACGGGGGTGTCGACGTGGTCCACGGCCACTCCTCGCACCACCCCCGCCCCGTGGAGGTGTACCGCGACCGGCTGATCCTCTACGGCTGCGGGGACTTCATCGACGACTACGAGGGCATCGCCGGGTGGGAGGAGTACCGCGACGACCTCCGCCTGGCCCACCTGGTCTCGGTGGAGGCCGCCACGGGCCGCCTCGCCGCGCTGCGCATGGTGCCCCTGCGCGCCCGCCGGATGCGCCTGGAGCACGCGCCGGACGCGGACCGTGCCTGGCTGCGCGCGACGCTCGACCGGATCAGCGCGGGCGTGCGCGTGGCCCTGGAACCCGCCGGAACGCTCGCCCTGACCTTCGGGCCTCGGATCGTCCGGTGAGGCCCGACGGCGCGGGGTGACGCAAGTCACTGGGCAAGCTGCAAACGGCGAAAACCGGACACCGCTGCGATTACCGAATATCGGACACCGTTTGTTCACCCTTTGGAACACCCGAGGCTTTCCGAGGTAGAGCCTTCGGAACGAAGGCTCGCTCGCTCGTTGACCGTTGAAGTATGGGCTCTGGCTCGTCGGAAGGTGTTACCCCAGGGAACCGCCACCACGGAAACCGCAGGATTTAACGTCTCGTTCATGACTGAGCTCCACGTACGGCCACAGGCCACCGACACCCACGACGGCGGTTCCGCCGAAGGTATGCGGGCGAAAGGCCTGAGCGGGAACTCCGTGGGCCTGGTGGGCAGCGCGATCATCGGTGTCTCCACCGTCGCGCCGGTCTACTGCCTGACCTCGACGCTCGGTGCCACCGCCGGCGAGGTCGGACTGCAGCTGCCAGCCGTGTTCCTCGCCGGGTTCCTGCCCATGCTGCTCGTCGCCTTCGCCTACCGCGAGCTGAACAAGGCGATGCCCGACTGCGGCACCTCCTTCACCTGGACGGTCAAGGCGTTCGGCCCCCGCCTGGGCTGGATGTGCGGCTGGGGCCTGGTGATCGCCACGATCATCGTGCTGTCGAACCTGGCCGGCGTGGCCACCTCGTACTTCTGGCTGCTCGCGGGAGAGCTCACCGGAAGCGAGGCGGTGGCGGCGCTCGACGGCAACAAGGCGGTCCACATCCTGACCACCTTGGCGCTCATCGCGATCGCCACCGTCGTCAGCTACCGCGGCATGACGGCGACCAAGGGCCTGCAGTACACGCTGGTGGCGCTGCAGCTGGTGGTCCTGGCCACGTTCGTCACGATGGCCCTCGGAAAGGCGGGCAGCGCCGAGTTCCCGACCTCCGTCGACTTCTCCTGGTCCTGGCTGAATCCGTTCGCCGTCCAGTCGTTCGCCGCGTTCACGGCCGGCCTGTCACTGTCGATCTTCATGTACTGGGGCTGGGACGCCTGCCTGACGGCCAACGAGGAGACCAGCGGCAGTGACCGCACCCCCGGCCGTGCCGCGCTCGTCGCCATGATCGTGCTGATCGGCTCCTACCTCGCCACGGGCGTCGCCGCGCAGAGGGTCGTGGGCTCCGGTGAGCAGGGCCTCGGCCTCGCCAACCCCGAGAACTCCGACAACGTCTTCGCCGCCCTCGCCGGCCCGGTGATGGGCCCGGGGCTCGGCGTCCTGCTGTTCGTCGCCGTCGTCGCCTCGGCCGCGGCCAGCCTCCAGACGACCTTCATCCCCGTCGCCCGGACCGTCCTGGCCATGTCGACGTACGAGGCGCTGCCCGCCTCCTACGCCCAGGTCCACCCGCGCTTCCGCACCCCCGGGCGGGCCACGGTGACGGCGGGCATCGCGACCGGTGTCTTCTACACCGTGATGACCCTGGTCAGCGAGCACGTACTGATCGACACGATCTACGCCCTCGGCCTGATGATCTGCTTCTACTACGCGCTGACCGCCTTCGCCTGCGCCTGGTACTTCCGCTCCGACCTGCTGAAGTCCGGACGCGACCTGATGTTCAGGGGCGTGTTCCCGGTCGTCGGCGGAGTGCTGCTCGCGGCCGTCTTCGCCAAGACGCTCGTCGACATGTGGGACCCCGCCTACGGCAGCGGCTCCTCCGTCTTCGGGGTCGGCTCGGTCTTCGTGATCGGCGTGGGCCTGCTCGCCCTCGGCCTGGTGATCATGAGTGTGATGCGCCGGCGCAGCCCCGCCTTCTTCCGCGGCGAGGTGCTCACGACGTCGACACCGGCCCTGGTCGCCCAGGACTGAGGCGCCCGGGCGCGCCCGCGGGGGCGCCGGCGGGACGGCCGCGGACGGAAAACCCGTTGCGGCCAACCGCCGGCGCCCCCGACGCTTCCCCCATGCCCCCAGCCCTCCTGCGGCCGGCCACGCTCGCCGACGCGCCCGCCATCACCGCGCTCCTCAACGAGATCGACCGGATCGAGATCGGCCAGCCCGAGACCGACCAGCACACGGTCGAGGCCGATCTGAAGCACCCGGAGACGGATCTTGGGCGCGACTCATGGGTGGCCTTCGACGACGGCCGCCCGGTGGCGTACGGACTGCTGTGGGACGAGTCCGGCGGCGAACGCATCGACATCGACCACTACGTCCTGCCCGACCACCAGGAGACCGGACTGCGCCTCCTCGCCGACATGGAGGCCCGGGCCCTGGCCAAGGCACGCGACAACGGAGCCCGCCGAGCCGTCGTCCACCTGCACCTCAACACCCGGCCCACGACCGACACCGCCCTCCTCGCCGGCCGGGGCTGGAAGGCCGTACGCCGCTACCACGTCCTGCACCGCCCCCTGGACCCGGCACGGGACCGCGAGCCCACGGCACCGGCGGGCGTGCGGGTCCGGTCCTGCACCACCGAGGCGGACCGCGTCCGGGTGCGCGAGCTGCACCAGTCGGCCTTCGCCGAGCACTTCGACTTCCAGCCGCGCGGCTACCGGCAGTGGCTGCACGACATCGACGCCACGGATCTGGACTGGTCCCTGGTGTGGATCGCCGCCACCGAGGACCTGGGGGACGCCGGGTTCCTGCTGGCCCGGAACGACCGCCGGGCCATGGGCTGGATCCACAGCATCGGCGTCCGGCGCGAGGCACGCGGCCGCGGCCTGGGCGGCCTCCTGCTGCGGCAGGCCTTCGCCGGGTTCGCCGCCCGGGGCCGGGACACGGTGGGGCTCGGCGTCGACACGGCGAACGGGACGGGTGCTCCGCGGCTGTACGAGCGCAGCGGCATGAAGGTCCACTACGCCGTGGACACCTGGGAGGCCGTGCTCGACTGAGCACCGCAGTCGACGGCACTCGGATCCGCCACCGGGTTCCCCGCCGGCGCGACCGCCGATCCGTGCAGCGGAGAGCCGCACGCCGAATGCACGGGACACGTGACACCGGTGCTGGACTGTGACGCGGGGTTGTTAGGAGACTGTCGCGTCAGCTGCGTCGCACGTGGAGGAACACGGCTATGTCGAGTGTCGGAGACGAAGGCGGCGGGGCGGCACCGGAAGGTGCGGCGGACGCCGAGGCGCCGGGCACGGGCACGCTCAAACCCGTGGTGTTCGTCGGGTCGGCGGTGCTGGTGCTCGCCGTCTCCATCTGGGCGATCGTCACGCCGTCCGGGGCGGAAGAGGCCATCGGAGTGGCCGTCGACAGGATCTCTTCCTGGTTCGGCTGGTACTACTTCCTCGCCGCGACGCTGTATCTGGTCTTCGTGGTGTTCATCGGCGTGTCGAAGTACGGCACGATCAAACTCGGGCCGAAGCACTACAAGCCCGACTACGGGCTGTTCGCCTGGGCGGCGATGCTGTTCGCGGCCGGTATCGGCATCGACCTGATGTTCTTCTCGGTGGCCGGGCCGGTCAGCCACTACCTCGCACCGCCGGAAGGCGACCCCGAGACGGTGGAGGCGGCCCGGCAGGCCGTGGTGTGGACGCTGTTCCACTACGGCATCACCGGCTGGGCCATGTACGCGCTGATGGGCATGGTGCTCGGGTACTTCGCCTTCCGCTACCGGCTGCCGCTGGCCATCCGTTCCGCGCTGTACCCGATCATCGGCCGGCGGATCCACGGCCGGATCGGCGACACCGTCGACCTCGCGGCCATCCTCGGCACGGTGTTCGGCATCTCGGTGTCGCTCGGCATCGGGGTGGTGCAGCTGAACTACGGCCTGCAGGTCCTGTTCGACGTGCCGGAGGGACTGCCGGCGCAGATCGCCCTCATCGGCGTGGCCGTGGTGATGGCGACGGTGTCCGCGGTCGCCGGTGTCGACCGGGGCATCCGCCGGCTGTCGCAGCTCAACGTCCTCCTCGCCGTCCTGCTGATGCTGTTCATCCTGGTCGTGGGTGAACCGATCCGGCTGCTCAACTCCCTTGTGCAGAACGTCGGGGACTACGTCAGCAGCTTCCCGTCGATGACGCTGAACACCTTCGCCTACGACCAGCCGACCGAGTGGCTGGACGCGTGGACGCTGTTCTTCTGGGCGTGGTGGATCGCCTGGGCACCGTTCGTGGGCCTGTTCCTGGCCCGGATCTCCCGCGGGCGCACCCTGCGGCAGTTCGTCGCGGCGACGCTCATCATCCCGTTCCTCTTCACCGGCCTGTTCCTGGCCGTCTTCGGCAACAGCGCGCTGTTCGTGGTGCGGGACGGCAACACCGCGTTCGGGCAGACCGCGATGACCTCTCCCGAACAGGGCTTCTACGGGCTGCTTGACCAGTACCCGGGCGCGCTGTTCAGCGCCGGACTGGCGACGTTCGTGGGCCTGCTGCTCTACGTCACCTCCGCCGACTCCGGGGCGCTGGTCATGGGCAACCTCAGCTCCGACCTGCCCAGCCCGGTGACCGACGCGAAACCGTGGCTGCGCATCTTCTGGGCGGTGACGACGGGACTGCTCACCCTCGCCATGCTCATCGTGGGCGGAGTGCAGGCGCTCACCGACGCGACCATCATCATGGGCCTGCCCTTCTCCTTCGTGATGTTCCTCATCATGGCGGGGCTCTACCTGGCGCTGCGCACCGAACGCATGCGGGACGAGGCGCAGATCACCACGCTGCCGGGCTCGCTGTCCGGCCGGACCACCTTCCACGGCCCGCCGGGGGCGCCCAACTGGCGGCGGCGACTGGCGCGTGCGATGGCGTTCCCCGGGAGGCGGGCGGCCACCAGGTTCGTCGACGAGGTGTGCCGCCCCGCCTTCGGGGACGTCGCCCAGGAGCTGAGGCAACAGGGCGCCGAGGCCGAGTTCCTGGAAGGGGTGCACCCGGACAACGGCCTCGCCCACGTCGGGCTGCGGGTGCCGATCGGGACGAACGACGAGTTCGTCTACCAGGTCTGGCCGGTCGAGACACCGACTCCCGGGTTCGCGACCCGGTCGGTCACCACCCACGACACCTACGTGCGCTTCGAAGTACAGCTCGCCGAGGGCAACCAGGGCTACGACGTGATGGGTTACACCAAGGAGCAGCTCATCGCCGACATCCTCGACCAGTACGAGCGGCACCTGGAGTTCCTTCGGCTGCACGACGAGGCGTCGGCCCGCTCGGCGCTTCCGGACCACCGGCCCGATGCGCCCGAGGCGCACCTGCCCGAGTGACCGGTCGCCGCGCCCGGTGACGGGGTGCCGTGCGTCACGGGCGGACGCACGGCACCCGGTCGGACCCTGCGGTCAGGGACCGCAGATGCGCTGGGCCTGGGAGGCCGTCCGGTCCCGGTCGGCCTTGGCGTCGGCCAGGGCCTGCCGCTCGGCGTCGCCCGGGTGGCCGCCTTCGGCGACGAGGTCCTTGTACCACTTCAGCCAGGACTCGTAGTCCTTCTGCGTCTTCTCGGCGACCGCGATCGCCTTGGCGCAGCGGTCCGGCGCGACGGCCGGAGCGGCGTGCGCCGCTGAGGGGAGAGCGAGGACCAGGGCGGCACAGGCCGCCCCGGCGAGCACGCGCGGAGACACCAGCGGAGACACCATGGGACACCTACCTCCCGGCGGACTGCCTACGACGTGAGCGTGACCCATCGGCCCGAGTCGGCCGTGGACACGCACTGCTGATAGGGGTTCGGACTGCCCTGCCGCTCCTGGCAGTTCCAGGCCGTCCCGCCGACCTGTACGGTCACCTTCGAACCGGTCGCGCCGCGCGCCTTCTGCGTGTAGGCTCCGGCGACTTGCAGAGCGGTGGCGCACGACGTCGTACGGTCGGCCGACACGGCGAGTCCCGAGGCGCCGTCCGTGCCACACACCCTGCCCGGTGCCGCGGCCGCGCTGTCGGCGACGGACAGCGCGGTCAGGAGTGTGAGTGCCAGTACGAGGACGGTCACCAGGCCCGCTCTGGCGGTGTTCGTGAACGTCTGCATCTGAGCCTCCTTCCGGACGCACCTCCACCACCATCACCCGGCCGGCCCAGCCCTGCCACTCGGCGGCGGCTCGCGACCGACCGGGTGACGCCCCATCAGGCGGCCGTGGCGCGGTGACCCTGCCCGTCGCGGCTACGCCGGGTGCCGTGCCTCGGCCGCCGGCCCGGTGCCGGTGCGCGCCAGGGCGCTGGGCCACCACGCCCGGCGCCCGATGTCGATCACCAGCGCGGGTACCAGCAGCGAGCGGACCACGAGCGTGTCGAGCAGTACGCCGAAGGCGACGATGAACGCGATCTGCACCAGGAACGCCAGGGGGATCACCATCAGCGCCGCGAACGTCGCGGCGAGCACCACCCCCGCGGAGGTGATCACCCCGCCGGTCGTGGTCAGCCCGCGCAGCACGCCCTGCCGGGTGCCGTGCGAGAGTGCCTCCTCCCGTACCCGGGACATCAGGAAGATGTTGTAGTCGACGCCGAGCGCCACCAGGAACACGAAGCCGTACAGCGGCACCGACGCGTCCGTTCCGCTGAAGCCGAGGAGATGCTCGAAGACGAGCGCCGAGACTCCCAGCGTCGCCACGAAGTTGAGCGCGACGGTCGCCACCAGCAGCACCGGGACGAGCAGCGAGCGCAGCAGCGCCATCAGGATCAGCAGGATGATCGCGAGCACGATCGGCACGATGACCACCCGGTCCCGGGCCGCCGTCCGCTGGGTGTCGTACTGCTGCGCCGTGTACCCGCCGACCAGCGCGTCGGCCCCGGGGACCGCGTGCACGTTCTCGCGCAGCCGCTCGATCGTCTCCTTGGCCGCGTCGCTGTCCGCGGCGGCCTCGAGCGTGGCGTCGATGCGCACGCGCCCCTCGACGACGAGCGGCTCGCCGGCCCCGGGCCGTCCGGAGGCGGAGAGCGCCCCGGCCGACGCCACGCCCTCGGTGCTCCGTGCCGCGGACGTCACCTCGGCGGTGCGTTCGGCGTCGGCGATGACGACGGCCGGGTTGCCGGACCCGCCGGGGAAGTGCTCACCGAGGGTCTGCTGGGCACTGACCGAGGGCGCGTCGTTCACGAAGATCTCGTCGAGCGGCACGCCCTTGGCGGACAGGGTGGGCGAGAACGCCGCGAAGAAGGCGAGGGTGAGGGCGGTCACCACCCACGTCCGCCGCGGCCGGCGGTCCACCGTCGCGGCGACCCGGCGCCACACCCCGCCGCCCCGCGCGGGCGTTGCCGACGGCTCCGGCCGGGACGGCCAGTAGGCGGCGCGGCCCAGCAGGGCCAGCACGGCCGGCAGGAAGGTGAGCGCGGAAAGCACGGCGCACCCGATGCCGATGGCGCCGACCGGCCCGAGGGCGCGGTTGTTCGTGAGGTCACTGGCGAGCAGGGCCAGCAGCCCGAGCGCCACGGTGGCGGCGCTCGCGGTGATCGCACCGGACGAGCGGCGCACCGCGGCCTGCGCCGCCGCCGTCCGCTCCCCGCGTACGGCGAGTTCCTCCCGGAAGCGCGCCGTCAGCAGCAGGGCGTAGTCGGTGGTGGCGCCGATCACCAGGATCGAGAGGATGCCCTGCACCTGGCCGTCGACCCGGACCACGTCCCGCTCCGCCAGCGCGTACACCACGGCGCAGGCGAGGCCCAGCGCGAAGACGGAGCCGAGGATGATCAGGAACGGCAGCAGGACGCTCCGGTAGACCAGCAGCAGGATCAGCAGCACGGCGCCGAGCGCCACGCCCAGCAGCAGTCCGTCGATGCCCGCGAAAGCGTCCGACAGATCGGCCTGAGTGGCCGCCGGGCCGGCGATCTCGGCCGTGGTGCCGGGGACGTCCCGTGCCGCATCGCGCACCGCGTCGAGGGCCGCGGGCAGCTCCTCGCCCAGGTCGGGCGCCAGCTGGACGACGGCCTGCATCGCCTGGCGGTCGTCGGAGAGCAGGGCGGGCGACGGGCGGCCCACGACACCGGGTTCGGTGGTGAGCGCGCCGATGGAGCGGGTGGCCTCGGTCTGCCGGGCCTCGGTGATCCGTTCCCCGTCCGCGGTCCAGACCACGATGGCAGGCAGGGTCTCGGACTGGTCGAACGCCTTGCGGGCTTCGAGCACTCGGAGTGGACTCGGCGCTCCGGGGCAGGAAGGCGGCCTGGTCGTTGGTGGCCACCTCACCCAGCTTGCCCGCGTAGGTACCGAGCGTTCCGCCCACGCCCAGCCAGACGAGGACCAGGACGAGCGGTAGGAGCCACCGGGTCCGTCGGGCAGCGGTTGTCACGAAGGTCTCCAGGCAATCGGCAATCAGTCACACATCAACTATCTTAATCATTGAGTGATCGTATGCTGGAGGCATGCCCGGCACCCACGAGCCCCCTCCCTTGCTCCCGGCGGACGACCCGGTGGGGTTGCAGACCTTCGCCGTCCTCCTGCGTCGGATGAACGGCGAGTTCAACCGGATCGCCCAGGAGTTCGCCCAGGCGCAGGGCCTGCATCTGACCGATGTGCTGGCCCTGATCGCCATCCTGGACGCCGACGCCGACGCCGACGCCGACGCCGACGCCGACGCCGACGCCGACGCCGACGCCGACGCCGACGACGGCCCCATGACGCCCGGAGCGCTGCGCAAGCGGCTCAATCTGACGTCCGGCGCGGTGACGGCGTGCATCGACCGGCTGGAGAGGGCCGGGCACATACGCCGTGTCCGGGCGGCCGACGACCGCCGGGTCGTGCATCTGCACTACGCGGAAGCGGGACGAGAGGTCGCCCGGGACTACTTCCGGCCCCTCGCCCGCAGTACCGGCACCGCATGCGACCGTTTCACCCCGGACGAACTGGCGGTGGTCGTCCGCTTTCTCGGCGAGTTGAACCGGGAACTCAGCCTCCTGCGCCGCTGACCCACCCGGATGCGGAGCCTCGCCGTCCGGCGCGGCGTGGAACAGGACGGGCGCCACGGCAGTGAGACGGAGGGCAAGGACGAGAAGAAGATCACCGAGCGGACGAGGGCGAGGAGGGCGGCGGGCCGGACCGTGGACGCCTCGTCCGAGGAGCCGCAGTACGAGGTGCGCGGCGACAGGTCCGGCAAGTCGGCGGTGCACAAGCCGTCGGCCCTGCGGAAGAAGAAGTGACGGGGCGTACGCGGCTCCCGCCGGCGTCACGCGCGCACGAACCGGGGCCATGCCCCGCTCGGTCTAGCGGAAAGGGCGCGGTGGCGCCGTGGCCGGTCGGAACGGGCCCGGTCCGGACCGGACCCGTTCCGGGGCGTACCGTCAGCGGACGACGTCGAAGACGTTCTTCTGCAGGCCGTTGGCGTACACCTCGTGCTCGACGAGCTTCAGCTTCTGCGCGTCCTTGTCCGTGTCGCTGAACAGCCGCTTGCCGGCGCCCAGCAGGAGCGGGAACACGAGCAGGTGGTAACGGTCGATGAGACCGGCGTCCGACAGGCTCCGGTTGAGGGCGGCGCTGCCGTGCATGATGATCGGCCCGCCCTCGGTCTCCTTCAGCGCGGCGACGTCGTCGAGCGAGCGCAGGATCGTGGTCTCGCCCCAGTTCGGCACCAGGTCGTCCGCGGTGAGGGTGGTGGAGACCACGTACTTCGGCATCACCTTGTACTCGGCGAAGTCCGCCATGTCCGGCCAGACCGGGCTGAACGCCTGGTAGCTGGCCCGGCCCAGCAGCATGGCCGTGGCCTCCTGCTGCTCGCGTCCCTTGATCTCGTAGGCCTCCGGGAGGAACTCGACGTCCTTGAAGGTCCATCCCGAGTTCCGGTAACCGGGCTCGCCGCCCGGGGCCTCCACGACGCCGTCGAGCGAGATGAACGCGGTGCTGATCAGGGTGCGCATATGAGGTCTCCCGAGTGCGGTGCGGTGGCTGGGCTCGGCAGGTGCGGCCGGGGCCCGGTCGGCGGCCCCGCGGCCGCGAGGACACCGACTGTCATTGATGACTGCGGATCCGGGAGAAAGTCATCGGCCGGTGACCGTCCGGATCGCCGAGCCGCGGCCCGTCAGCCGGGCTGGGCCGTCTCCGGTTGCTCCGGCGGGTCGCTGAGCTGTTCGCGTACGTAGTTCCAGGCCACGCCGATCAGCGCGGCGGCCGGTACGGCGAGCAGGCTGCCGACGATGCCGGCCAGGCTGGCGCCCAGTGTCACCGCCAGCAGGACCACCGCCGCGTGCAGGCCCAGGCCCCGGCTCTGGATGATGGGCTGGAAGACGTTGCCCTCGAGCTGCTGCACCACGACGATGATCACCAGAACGATCAGCGCGTCGGTCAGGCCGTTCGACACCAGGGCGATGAGCACCGCGACGAACCCGGCGAACAGGGCGCCCACGATGGGCACGAACGCGGACACGAACGTCAGCACCGCCAGGGGGAGCACCAGAGGCACCCCGAGGATCCACAGGCCGAGGCCGATGAAGACGGCGTCGAGCAGGCCGACGAGCGCCTGGCAGCGTACGAAGGAACCCAGGGTCTCCCAACCGCGCAGCGCGACGGTCGGCACGTCGACGGCGAGCCGGCCCGGCAACTGCCGGGCGAGCCAGGGCAGGAACCGCGGCCCGTCCTTGAGGAAGAAGAACATCAGGAAGACCGCGAGGACGGCGGTGACCAGGCCGTTGGCGACGGTGCCCACCCCCGTGGCCACGGCGCTGACCATACTGCCGACGCTGTCCTGGAGGCGGGCCATCGCGGAGTCGACGGCCCCGGTGATCTGGTCGTCGCCGATGTTCAGCGGCGGTCCCGCCGCCCACTCGCGCAGCTGCTGGATGCCCGCGGCGACACCGTGGGTCAGTTCGTCGGTCTCGGAGGCCATCGGCACCGCGATCAGCGCCACGATGCCCGTGGCCGTCAGCAGGAACAGCACGGTCACCACCGCCGCGGCCAGGGCCGGAGGCCACCCGCGCCGTCGCAGGAGGCGGGCCACGGGCCAGGTGAGCGTGGTGAGCAGGAGGCCGATGATCAGGGGCCAGACGACCGACCACATGCGCCCGAGGACCCAGAGGGCCACTGCGAGCATCCCGAGTATGAGCAACAACTCGACGGAGACACGCGCGGTCGTGTGGAGCGCGGAACGAACTCTCGCGGAATTCAGAGTGGCAGACACGGAGGTCACCCTATGGGGCGGGCGATTCAAGGATCGGCCGGGCCGGGTGCCACCGCCGACGGGCCCCCGCATGCGGGCGCACGGCTGCCGACGCACCCTGGGGACATGGCCGGTGATCTGCCCGTGGTGATCTACCCGCCCTCCGGCGACGGTGGCCGGCGGGTCCGGGTCGACGGAGCCTTCCTGGGCATGGCGTACACCCTCGTGGACATCGCCGAGTTCCTGCGCCGCGCAGGCATGGAGGACGTGGAGGCCTCGGACGTGGAGCGCGCCGACTGGGTCGAGTGGCGCGGCGGGGGACCGGGCGTCTGGGCGCCTTGAGGAGGGCGGGCCGCCAGGAGCGCCGAACCGCACCGTCGGCCGGATGGCGGGACGACGGCCGGGCAGGGAATGGCCGCGGGCAGCCCGTCGTTGACAACGATCATGCCCGATCCTTCCGCCGTACGGCCCACCGCTGCGCGCATGCCGCTCGCCGTCTACATCCTCGGTCTCTCCGTCTTCGCGCTCGGCACGAGCGAGTTCATGCTCTCCGGCCTGCTGCCGCCCATCGCCGACGACATGGACGTGACCATCCCGCAGGCCGGTTTGCTGATATCGGCGTTCGCGATCGGCATGGTGGTCGGCGCGCCCCTGCTCGCGGTCGCGACGCTGCGGCTGCCGCGAAAGACCACGCTCGTCGCCCTGCTCTCGGTGTTCGGCCTCGGCCAGATCGCGGGCGCCCTGGCGCCGGCCTACGAGATCCTGTTCGCCTCCCGGGTGGTGAGCGCACTGGCGTGTGCCGGGTTCTGGGCGGTCGGCGCGGCCGTCGCCATCGCCATGGTGCCGCAGACCTCACGGGCCCGCGCGATGGCGGTGATGATCGGCGGACTGTCGATCGCCAACGTCCTCGGCGTCCCGGCTGGCGCGTTCCTCGGCGAACACCTGGGCTGGCGGTCCGCGTTCTGGGCGGTGGGCGCGGCGTCCGCCGTCGCGCTCGTCGGTGTGGTCACCCTGATCCCGCGTATCCCGCTGCCCGGGCGGCGGCCCCGGCTGAAGGGCGAGCTGTCGATCTACCGCGACCGTCAGGTGTGGCTGTCCATCGCGATGACCGCGCTCGCGGCGGGCGGTGTGTTCTGCGCCTTCTCGTATCTCGCCCCGCTGCTCACCGATGTGGCCGGGCTGGCGGACGGCTGGGTGCCCATGGTGCTGGGGCTGTTCGGGATCGGTGCGCTGGCCGGCACGACGGTCGGCGGCCGGGTCGCCGACGCACACCTGTTCGGTGTACTGCTTTCCGGCATCGCAGCCTCGACCGTCCTGCTGGCCGCGCTGGCGCTTTCCGCGTCGGCGCCCGCCGTCGTGATCGTCCTGTCGTTCCTGCTCGGCTTCTCCGCGTTCTACACGGCGCCGGCGCTCAACGCGCGCATGTTCAACGTCGCGGGCGCCGCGCCGACGCTGGCGGGTGCGACGACGACCGCCGCGTTCAACCTGGGCAACACCGGTGGCCCCTGGCTCGGCGGTACGGTCATCGACGCGGGCCTCGGCTTCGCCGCGACGGCCTGGGCCGGCGCGGCGATGACCCTGCTCGCGATCGCCCTGGTCGCCGTGTCCCTGCGGCTGCACAGCCGGTCACGCGTGGTGCTGTCGGGGCTCGCCGCGGAGCCCGCCGACGCGGTCACCGCCCGGGAAGGAGTACCCCGGGGCTGAGAACGCCGGCCGGGCCCGGGGCGGCCCGGCGGCGCAGAGGCGCGGCCGAGCCGCCGGCTCGGCCCCACGTCCTCGGCGCGCCGGGCGCCGGGAGCGCTCCTCCGATGCCCTCTCCGTGCGGTGTACGGCGAGGACTCGGCCGGGCCTTGCCCGACCACGCCGGGCGGCGGCCACGCACGGCCGGCACACTCCGGCGGGCCGGGTGCCGGCCGTCCGGAGCACACGGTGGCCGGCCATGGTGCGCCGAGCCGTGCGTCAGTGCTCGCCGACGGCGAGGACCAGCTTGCCCCGGGTGCGCCCCTGGCCGCTCAGCCGCCACGCCTCGGCCGCGTCGGCGAGCGGGAGGACCTTGGCCACGGGGACGGTGAGCCGGCCTTCGTCGGCCAGTCGCGCGAGGGCGGTCAGACCGGCGGAGTCGGGCCGCACCCACACGTAGTGGCCGCCGCGGGCGGTGACCCCGGGGTCGACGATCGAGGCCACCCTGCCGGGGTCGTCGACCAGGGCCAGGGACACCTCGAGGGCGTCCCCGCCGACGAGGTCGAGCGCGGCGTCGATGCCGTCGGGGGCGAGCGCCCGCACCCGGTCGGCCAGGCCGTCGCCGTAGGTCACGGGCTCGACGCCGAGGCCGCGCAGGAACTCGTGGTTGGACTCGCTCGCGGTGCCGATCACCCGGGCGCCGCGCGCCAGGGCGATCTGCGCGCCGAGCGAGCCCACCCCACCGGCGGCGGCGTGGATCAGGACGGTCCAGCCGGCCCGAAGCCCGACCCGCTCCAGGGACTGATGTGCCGTCAGGCCGGCCAGCGGCACACCGGCGGCCTGCTCCCAGGAGAGCGAGGCCGGCTTGCGGGCCAGCATGCGGACGTGTGCCGAGACCTGTTCGGCGTAGGCGCCGAGCTGGGCCCAGTCCTTGCGGATGTAGCCGAACACCTCGTCACCGGGGGCGAACTCGCCGGCGTCGAACCCCACCCGTTCGACGACCCCGGCGACGTCCCATCCGGGGATCTGCGGGAAGCGGCTCTCGACGAAGTCGTCCAGCAGGCCGGCGCCCAGTTTCCAGTCCACCGGGTTGACCCCCGCGGCCCTCACCCGGATGAGGACCTCGCCCGGGGCAACCTTGGGCTCGGGGTGGTCGGTCAGCTCCAGGTCGTCGGCGGAACCATAGCTCTTGAGTGTGATGGCCTTCATGGCAGCGAATATACATGCGTACGCTCTATATTGCCGCGCACAAAAAATGCTCTTGCATGAAAATCGGCCGGTCTCAGGCCCGCGCCAGCCCGGCCGGTCAGTGCCGCCCCGCGCCTTCGGTGCTTTCGCGCAGGACGAGCCGGTGCGGCACCACCAGGTCCCGGAGCGACCGGTCGGCCGCCGGCACCGCCTCCGCCCCGGCGGTACCCGCCGCCTCCTCCATCCGGCGTTGCAGCAGCTCGACCGCGACCGCGGCCACCGCGGCCTTGTCGGGGGCCACCGTACTCAGCGTCGGCACGCTGAACCGCCCGGCCTCCACGTCGTCGAAGCCGACGACGGCGACGTCCTCGGGCACCCGGACGCCGCGCTCGTGCAGGGCGCGCAGCGCGCCCAGCGCCAGTTGGTCGTTGAAGCACAGCAGTGCGTCGGGCCGGGCCCCCGCGCCCAGTGCCCCGGCCACCGCCTCGGCGCCGTCGGGCACCCGGAAGGAGGCGACGGGCAGCAGAGCGGCCGGATCGTGGGCGATGCCCGCTTCCGCGAGGGCGGCGCGGTAGCCGCGGGTACGGGCCTCCGCCGTCCCGAGACGCGCCCCGTCCCGCCCGCCGACGGCCGGGATGGAGCGGCGCCCGAGGCCGATCAGATGCTCGGTCGCCTCCCGCGCGGCCTTCTCGTTGTCGATGGCGACATGGTCGGCGCCCTCCTCCAGCAGTTCGCCCAGCAGTACGGTCGGCGGCGCGCCCGCGCGCTCGCGCAGGTCCTCGGCGGTCAGGTCCAGCGGACTGAGGACGACCCCGTCGACGAAGGTGGAGCCGAACCCGGCCAGTGCCGCCAGCTCGTGGTCGCGGTCCCCGCCGGTCTGGTGGATGAGCACGGTCAGGGACCGCTGTTCGGCCTCGCGGATGACATGCCGGGCCAGCTCGGCGAAGTACGGGACGTCCAGTTCGGGGACGACGAGCGCGATGATGCCGGTCCGGCCCTTGCGCAGATGACGGCCGGCCAGGTTCACCCGGCAGCCGAGTTGTTCGATGGCCTCCTGGACCACGCGCCTGGTCCGGTCGGAGACATGGGCGTAGTCGTTGATGACGTTGGACACCGTCTTCTCCGACACTCACGCGCGCCGTGCGACGTCCTTGATCCGTGGTCGCGCCACCGGAAACCTCCCCGCCCCTCGGACCTGCCGGGTCCGGGTCCCGGCATCCCCGCCCTTCACCGACCCGCTGCACTGTAGGCGTCGGTCACGCCCCTCACCCGGTCCGCGGCGCGCCGTAGGAGAACCTGTACCCGGCGAAGTCGGCGACATGGACGTACCCGATGCGCTGGTAGAGGGCGTTGCTGGTGGGGTTGCCCGGGTCCGTGAACAGGACGACGTCCGTGGCGCCCGCGGTCAGCGCGGCCCTGCTCGCCTCGGCCGTCACGGCTCCCGCGTAACCGCGGCCGCGGAGGTGGGCCGGGGTGTAGACGGGGTCCACCCGGACCATGCCGCCGATGACCGAGGTCGCGGCCGCCATCGAGACCGGGGTGCCGTCCGGGGTCTCCCAGAACGTGAAGTGCCGGTCGCCGAAACGCGAGTCGTCCCAGGATCCGGCGTCGATCAAGTCGATGGAGCGCTGCTCCCCGACGTCGACACAGAACTCACGGCACCAGCGCACGATTCGCTCACGGTCCTCGGCGCCCGTGACGCGCCCCCGGCCCGCTGGGCACGGCCGCGGTGGGGTGAGCGTACCGAGACGGTACAGATGCGTCCGCCAGAAGGGCGCCGGCGCCGCGCCCGTGGTCCGCTGCCATGACCCGGCGAAAGCGATGGCGGTGTCGTGGTCCGCGATGACGTCGGAGGGGGAGTGGCCGAGGCCGGCCAGGTGAGCGGCGAGGGTGTCGGTCTGCTCGGCAGAGAGGGGGGTGAGGCCCAGGCGGCCGCGCGGAGTGAGATAGAAGATCGCACGGACCTCGCCTCCTGACTCCAGCCGACCGAGAACGGCAGGTTCGGCGTCGCGTTCGGCCGCCCGGCGTATCCGCAGTTTCTCGATGTCCGTCAGCGGCGTGTTGTGCAGGGCGGGGCGCGAGCACAGGAACTCCCCTGCCCGGGCGAGGAACTCGTCGACGTCTTGGGTGAGGTGCCAGTCATCCGGGAGCATGCTTCATGATCCCGGATGACCGCGTCTCGGGGGAGCGGCTGCGCACCGCCTTTCGGCCACAGGTGTCCGGTCGAGGACGGGGTCGTCCTCGAGAAGCAGGCCCGCACGTCCCGGCTCCTGGCCGTCGTGGGCCCTCCCGCACGGCTTGACGTGGGAAGCCAACCGGTATGGAGCGGCCGGCCCGGGGTACCCATGGGCGCTGGACCCGTGCTGGTGACGAGGCAAGGGAGGCTTGCGATGCTCAGGGCACACCTCGCGCTGCCCGATGTCCCGACCGGCCGCGACGCGCCGCCGGGAACCCGGCACGCCGAGCACGGCCGGGAGACGCCCTGCTCATGAGCGCGACCACGAACCTGCCGCTATTCGCCGGGCTCGACGAACTGGCGCGGCTGGTCACCGGCCACCACGGGCTGTACGTGCGCTGGTCCCGCGGCCCTGCGCACGACCTGCCCGAGGTGACCAGCACGGACGACCTGACCGGCGTGAAGCTGCCCGGACTGTCGGCCAGCCCGCTGGACGTCGAGGAGTGGTGGGGGGACCGGCCCGTGCACGTCTGGGTCGCCCGGCGGCTGTACGACTACTGTCACCTCCCGCGCGTCAAGGACGCCCGCACCCGGCCGTGGGTCCTCCAGGGGTGCGAGGTGGCCCGCGGCCCGGACAACGAGCCCCTGGTGGCCGACGTCCGGCCGCTGGGCTGGATTCCCGGCCACGTCATCGAGGAGGCGAGCGCCATCATCACCCGGCAGCCCGGACGCTGGGGTCCCATCGACCGGGACGGAACCCCCTAGGAGCCGCTGGTCAGGACGACGAGCTGCTGGGTCGCCCGGGTCATCGCCACGTAGCGGTCGACCGCTCCTTCGACGCCCTCGCCGAAGCCCTCCGGGTCGACGAGGACGACCAGGTCGAACTCCAGCCCCTTCGACAGCTCCGGGGTCAGCGAGCGGACGCGGGACGTCGCGCGGAAGGCGGGGTGGCCGATGACGCAGGCGGTACCGTCGTCGTGCGCGTCGAGCCAGGTGCCGAGGACCGCCTCCAGGTCCGCGACGGATCCGTGTACGACGGGGTAGCCGCCGCTGCGGACGGAGGCCGGCACGTTGGCGTCCGGGAGCACGGCTCGGATGACCGGCTCGGCTTCCGCCATGATCTCTTCCGGCGTCCGGTAGTTGATGCTCAGAGAGGCCGACCTGATCCGGTCGAACCCGTTCCGCTCGAGCCGTTCCCGCCAGGACTCCGTGAACCCGTGCCGGGCCTGGGCGCGGTCCCCGACGATGGTGAAGCTCCGGGACGGGCACCGCACCAGCAGCATCTGCCACTCCGCGTCGGTCAGCTCCTGCGCCTCGTCCACGACGACGTGCGCGAACGGCCCGGCGAGCAGGTCCGGGTCGACGGCGGGCAGTTCGGTCTCGTCGACCAGGCTGACCTGGGCGTCCGGCCCGCGCAACATCGTCACCAGGCCTTCGCCGTCGTCACCGTCGGCGCCGGAGTCGGCCGCGGCCCGGATCATGTTGTCGACGACCTGTGCCATCCGCTCGCGCTGGGCGGCGAGGACGGCCTCGTTCCGGCGCTTGCGCCGGGCCGTCTCCGGATCGCCGAGCCGCTGCCGTGCCGCGTCCAGGAGCGGCAGGTCGGACACCGTCCAGGCCTGGGCGTCCGCACGCTGCAACAGCCGCACCTCGTCGCGGCTCAGCCAGGGCGCGCACATCCGCAGATACGCGGGAACCGACCACAGGTCTCCGACGAGGTCGGCCGCTTCGAGCAACGGCCACGCGCGGTCGAGGGCCGTGAGCAGTTCCCTGTTCCGCGTCAGCGACCTGCGGACCAGCTCGGCCGGGGCGTCGGCGTCGTGCCTGTCCACCAGGAGCGTGAGCAGTTCCTCCCAGATCTGCCCGCGCGCCTCGTTGTGCGGAGTCCCGGGATCCGCCGCCTCGAACGCCGTGGCCCAGTCGTCGGCGCTCAGCCGGACGTCGGACCAGTGGGTCGTGACCGTCATCCCCTCGGTGGGCGGCTCCTCGTAGAACCTGACGGCCGTCTCGATCGCCCGGACCATGTCCGCCGTGGATTTGAGGCGGGCGACGTCCGGGTCGGTATCGATCCCCGCCGCGGCTCCCTCGGGGACGAGGTCCCGCAGCGTGCAGGTCTGCACGCTCTCCTCCCCGAGGCTGGGCAGGACGTCGGCGACGTAGGCCAGATAGGGCTGGTGCGGACCGACGAACAGCACGCGGCCCCGGCGGCGGCCGAGCCGGGGGTCGGCGTAGAGGAGGTAGGCGGAGCGGTGCAGGGCGACGACCGTCTTCCCCGTGCCCGGACCGCCGTCGACCACCAGCGCGCCGCGCGAACCCGCGCGGATCACGGCGTCCTGGTCGGCCTGGATCGTGCCGAGCACGTCCCGCATCCGGGGCGACCGGGACGTGCCCAGGCCGGCGATGAAGGCGGACTGGTCGTCGAGCGCGGCGTGCCCGGCGAACCCGTCCGAGGTGAACACCTCGTCCCAGTAGTCGCTGATCCGGCCACGGGTCCACCGGTAGCGGCGGCGGCTCGCCAGCCCCATCGGATTGGCGTGGGTGGCCCCGAAGAACGGTTCGGCCGCGGGGGAGCGCCAGTCGATCAGCAGCCGACGGCCCTCACCGTCCGTGAGGCCGAGCCGTCCGACGTACACGGGCTCGGAGTCGTCCGCGCCGACCATGCG
Source organism: Streptomyces hamibioticus (assembly GCF_047946815.1). Classification (NCBI taxonomy): domain Bacteria; kingdom Bacillati; phylum Actinomycetota; class Actinomycetes; order Kitasatosporales; family Streptomycetaceae; genus Streptomyces; species Streptomyces hamibioticus. Next base: position 500,098 of record NZ_JBKKQY010000001.1, on the reverse strand, counting down.
ACCGAGGCACAGGTCCAGACCGTAGCGGCGCAGGGTGCGCAGACGAGCGGTCAGCCGGTGAATCTCCGTGTCCCGGTCCAGGGCCTGGCGGCCCAGGCCGCCCGGCGCCCGGCGCTCGGCGTCGAGGCGGGCGGTCACTTCGGCGATCGACGCCTCCAGGCATTCCGCGATGGCCGCGAAATGCCGCTCGTCGCCGGCGATCAGCGCCGGGTCGGCCTTGGCGGAGAGACGGTCGGGCAGGTCGAATGCGTCGGTCTCCCTGGACGACCCATCCGTCGACAACAGCACACGCATAGCGCGAATCCCCCGTTTTTCCGCAGGTGGTGGCACAGGGCGATGATTCTGCGGTACGACGGGGGCCTTGCCGCAAGCCCCCCGGTGCGCTGTACGTTGAGAGTGGAAAGGAGTGGTCACCTCCTTTCCTTTTTCTTTCGGCACCCTTTCCGGCGGCCCTTTCGACGCCCCTTGCGGCGGCCGTTCCGGCGGCCGTTCCGGCGGCCGCCACGCGTCAGCCGGCGGAGCCGGTCACGGGGTAGTGGTCCGAGAGGTTGGTGTACGTGTACGACGTGCCCCGGCTGGTGACCGTCCAGGGCGCGCTCTGCTCCTTGACCACGTCGTTCTTCCAGCCGGCGGGGCGCACGTGCCCCGCCCGGTGCAGGACGTGGTCGAGGTCCTCGCGCGGGTCGTCGGGGTAGCGGTCGCGCGCGATCGAGTTCTCCGCCGTGTCGAAGGAGTACGGGTGCCCGGTGCGCGCGTCGGCGTCCACCAGGCCGGCGTCCGCGAGCATGGAGCCGTACTCGGCGCTGCGCGAGTCGACGTTGAGGTCACCGGCGACCAGGACCTGCTCGTCGGCCGGGATGCCCTTGGCGTCCAGGAACGAGTCGACGGTCCTGAACTGACGGCTGCGCATCCGAGCCGCCTCGCCCGCCGCACAGCCCGGGTCCGTCGACTGGGCGTGCGTGCCGACGACGTGCACCCTGCTGCCGTTCACGTTCAGCACGACGTACGCGAAGCCCTTGTTGGACCACCAGTCCGCTCCACAGGCGTCCTGGTAGATCCACTGCTCGCTGCGCAGGATCGGCCACTTGCTGAGGACGGCGACACCGCCGTCCTCCGGGGTCGTCGCGGAGTACGCCCCACCGGTGGCGTCCCAGCCGCTCTTCGTGCGCCCGACGACCGGCGTCTGGTACGGGTACTGTCCCGCGACGGCGCTCTTGAGCGCGTCGGAGGAGGAGTTGTCGAACATCTCCTGGAACACCACGACGTCGTTGCCGCTCACGAAGGGCGCCTTGGCGATCTGGGCGGCGCGGTGGTCCTGGCCCCAGTTCGGGTAGAGCGACTTGCTGAACAGGAAGGCGTTGTACGACAGCACGCGCACCGGTGGTGTCTGCTCGGCGGCCGAGGCGGCCGAGGCGGTCGGTGCCGTGCCCGCCAGGCCGGCGGCGGCGAGCGAGAGCGCCAGCGCGGCGGCACGGCGGGAACGGCGCAGGGCGAAGAGCGTCATCGGATCTCCCTGGGGTGAGGCTGAGTGGCGCCGCACATCAAACCACCGCCGATTACTCCCAGGTAACACCTGTGCGGCGAAAGGATGTCGGGCGGCCGGTACCGCCGCCCGGCCTCAGTGGCCGGTGCCGCGGTGCAGGACGAGGAGCGCGATGTCGTCCGTGCGCTGCCGGGTTCCGCCGGTCTCCCGCAACAGGGTGTCGATGAGCGCGTCGAGGTCCTGGTCGTCGGCCCGGGCGAGATGGTGTGCGAGATGGGTGACGGAGTCGTCGAAGTCGACGCCCGGCCTCTCGATGAGGCCGTCGGTGTAGAGGACGAGCATCGTTCCGGGGGTCAACTCGACCGCGGCCTCGGGGAAGCGGGCATCGGGGTCGATGCCGAGGAGCGGTCCCGGGGTGACGTCGACGGGCCGGGTGCCGAGGTCGGGGCGGCGCAGGACCGGTGGCGGGTGACCGGCGCTGGCCAGGGTGGCGCGGCCGCGGGCGAAGTCGAGATGGACGTACAGGCAGCTGGTGAACAGATCGGGGCCGAGATCGGTCAGGAGCCTGTTGGTGCGGGACAGGACCTGGCCGGGGGTGGTGCCCAGGGTCGCGTGGGCGTGGACGCCGGTGCGTACCTGGCCCATGAGAGCGGCGGCGGCGACGTTGTGGCCCTGCACGTCGCCGATGACGGCCGCGGCGGCGGTGTCGCCGAGCCGGATCAGGTCGTAGAAGTCCCCGCCGATCTCCATCCCCTGGGTGGCGGGCAGATAGCGGGCGGCGACCCGCAGACCGGTGATCGTGGGGAGAGCCCGCGGAAGCAGCGCCTGCTGGAGACCATGGGCGAGGTCGTGCTTGGTGTCGTACAGCCGGGCGCGGTCGAGGGCCTGGGCGATGAGCCCGGCCAGTGAGGTCATGACGGCACGTTCCTCGGCCGGGAACGGGTGGGGGCGGTCGTACGACAGGACGCAGATGCCGACGGGCCGGCCGGAGGTGATCAACGGCAGGAACGCCCAGGCCTGCTTGCCGCTGATCAGCGGCGCCTCGGGATAGATGCGCCGCATCTCCTCCGCGTCGGTGAAGAACGCGGGGATGCCGCTGCCGATGGCCCGGCCGGCCGGGGTGAAGTCGGTGTCGAGGGGGAGGCCGTCGAGGCGTTCGATCGTCTGCGGGGCGTAGCCGCGGTGGCCGGTGATCCGCAGCCGTCCGGCGTCGGCGGTGGACAGGACCAGTCCCTGCGCGCCGAAGGCGGGCATGATCTCGTCGGCGACCAGGTCGACGACGTCCTGGACGCCGACCACCTCGGTCAGCCCGGCGGCCAGGTGGGTGAGCTGGTACAGCTGACCGGCGCGGGCCGGTGCGGCGGTGCGCTCGGAATTCCGGGGTGTCCGCAGAGCAGGGGCGTGGGTGCCGGAGGGCACGATGCGGACGCTGATGCCGCTGGCGTCGGGGTAGAGGTGGAAGTCCAGCCAGTGGCCGGGCGGGCGGCACGCGGTGAACGAGACGGGCTCGCGGCTGAGCACGGTGGCCCGGTAGCGGTCCTCGTAGGTGGGATCGTCCAGCCAGCGCAGGGACAGCCACGGGAGGGTGCCGAGCAGCCGGTCGGCGTCACTGCCCAGCAGTTCGCAGGCACCGGAGCTGACGAAGGTGAACCGGCCCTCCAGGTCCAGGGCGCAACTGCCACCGGGCAGGCGTTCGATGAAGTCGGCGGTGGCCCTCTCCGGACCGGCCGGCGGGCAGGACCCTCGGCCGGTCACCCCCGTCCGGTCGCCTGCCTCGCTCGGCGGCTTCCTCCAGCACCCGGGCCAGGCGGCGGCAGCTGGACGCGATGTTGCTCCGTTCCCGGCCGGTCATGTACGGCGGGCGGGTGGCCGGCCACATCAGCAGCAGGGAGCCCCACCGGCGGACGCCGGTGACCGGTGCGGCGGCCAGCGCCAGGGGATAGGGGAGGGCGACGGCGGTGCGCGGATAGGCGCGTGCCATCTCCTCCTGGCTGCCCACCCAGACCATGCGGTCCTCGCGGATCGCGTCGGCCACCGGGGCCGGCGCGGTGACCGGCACCCTCTCCCACGGCGCGGCGAGTGCCGCCGGCGCCCCGCACAGCGCGTCGAGGCACAGAATCTGCTCGTCCGGTGAGAGCAGGTACAGAGCGCCGATGGACGCGCCGGTTCGGCGGACCGTCTCGGTGAACGCGGCGTCCAGCGCACCGCCGTCGGCGGCGGAATCACGCGTGCCGGTCACGGGCCACCTCGAGCATCACGGCGGAGCCTCCCGGAAGGCAGCCGGTGGCCGCTCCCTTCCGGGCGCGGGACGCGCACACCGGACGTACCCCACTCGTCCCATACGAGGACGTTACGCCTTTGCCGGGCGCTCGGCACACCGTCGGCCGGCGGTGTGCCGAGAAGGGAGGGCGTGCTCGGACCGGGGCGCCGCTCGACGTGGGCGCGGGTGGCGGTGTGGAGCGTGGTCGTGGCCGGCCCGACCGTGCTCGCCGCCGCAGTCACCGGTGGTGGGCCCGGAACGCCGTGGGAATATGCCCCCCGGGGGTATAGGTTTTCCGGGCCTGGGCCCCGTCACGGGCCGCACCGGCAGCCGGATGGGGATGAAGGTCATGGACCACAGCTCGCACCGCACCGACACCACCGCGCCCACGCATGGCACCACCGCTCGCGCGCACGGCACCGCCGCCCCCGCGGACGGCCACGGCCGTCCCGGCCGTCCCGGCCGCGGGGAGCGCTCCGGCGGCCACGGCGCATCCTGGCCGACGGCGGTGAAGGCGACGCTGCACTGCCTGACCGGGTGCGCCGTCGGCGAGATCCTCGGCATGGTCATCGGCACCGCACTGCTGTGGGGCAACGTGCCGACCATGGTCCTGGCGATCGGCCTCGCCTTCCTCTTCGGCTACTCCTTCACGCTGTTCGCCGTGGTGCGTGCAGGGCTGTCCCTCAGGGCCGCCGTCAAGGTGGCGCTGGCCGCCGACACGGTCTCCATCGCGGTGATGGAACTGGTCGACAACACCATCATCGCGCTGACGCCGGGCGCGCTGGACGCGCGCCTGTCGGACGGCCTGTTCTGGTCGGCGCTGCTCGGCGGCTTCGCCGTGGCGTTCCTGGTCACCACACCGGTCAACAAGTGGATGATCGGCCGCGGCAAGGGGCACGCCGTCGTCCACGCCCACCACTGAGGCCGAAGCGTCTCAGCCGAGCCCGGCGAGCAGGTCGTTGCAGGCCTGCTCGCAGCGCCGGCAGGCCTCGGCGCAGACACGGCAGTGCTCGTGCATGTCGGCGTGGGCCGCGCACTCGTCACCGCAGGCCTTGCAGACGGTGGCGCAGGCCTGGAGGACCGCCCGGGTGACGTTGGCGTCGTAGCCGGTGTGCCGGGACAGCACGGACGCGGTGGTGGTGCAGATGTCGGCGCAGTCCATGTCGGTGCGGATGCACTTGGTCAGCTCGCCGACCATGTCCTCCGACAGGCAGGCGTCCGCGCACGCGGTACACGCCTGCGCGCACGCGAGGCATTCCTCGATGCACCTGGCCATGGCCTCCCGGTCGACACCGCCCAGGTCGGCCGGGTAGGTGCGCAGCATCTCGCGGACGGACGTGCTCATGGGTTCGCTCCTGTTCCGACGGGGGAGCGGGCGTGAAGTGCGCCCGCCGGTTCCGCTGCCGGGTATCACCGCGCCGCGCACGGCAAACCGCCGCGAGCGTCGTGCGGGGTGTCGATGCCGCGCACCGCCTCCGCTCTCAGGACCTCGGCGTCAGCGCCTCTTCGGCCGGACTCGCACCGGCCGAAGAGGCCGGGCCGGTCTGCATGAACACGGTCGAGGCGGAGTTGGCCCGCAGCGCGGCGTAGGCCCGTTCGACCTCCCCGTCCCGTACCGGCCGGGCGCGCGCGACGGCCGACAGGTCGCCGGCGCACTGCAGCTCCCAGCGGGGGAAGCGGCGGCGCATGCGGGCGACCCGGTCGCCGGGCGCGAAGTACAGCATGGTGGTGTTCTCGTGGGGGTTGTGCGCGAAGCCCTCGTACACCATCTCCCCCGTGGTCTCCAGGCGGTCCGCCAGGTCCGCGAGCGCGGCGGGCCGGGGGTGGTCCAGGAAGAGGCCCACGTGGTTCTCGAAGCCGTGCGTGCGTTCCGCGTCGGCGACGCCCGGACGGTAACCGGGGCTCGTCCGCGGAAACAGAAATATCTCGACCTGCGGACCGGGGTTCGGCGTCACGCTCAGCCGGGTCACCAGTATTCGCGCGTCATCGGGCAGTCCGTGGCGTTCGACGAGCCGGCGCTTCACCAGGACGCTCGGAATAGTCGCCGTTGCCTGCCAGCCATTTTCCCGGAAGTGCTCCATGGCTGCTTCTTCGGAGGTGGGAAACAACAGCGTCCCGCAGTGGGAGACAATGCACTGGCTTTTGATTTCCCGTTTCAGCGCGTCGGGCAGCCAGGGCGGCAGGAGCGCCTCAAGGGAGCTTCTGGAGGCGTGACGTGCGTAGTCAACGGCATGCTGGAGGCGCTGGATGTCGCACGCGCCGAATGTCACGTGATTCATGTCGCAGCCTTTCTGTTGCCGACTCTCAATTTGAAGCACGTAACCCGTTAGGCGGCACTCGGGTCGGAGCCAATCGGGTGAACATGTTGATTCCTGGTGCGTGTGCGAGGCGTGGCCCTGGCAGCGCGTTTGCACCTTTTCTCGCCCTCCCGCATTTTTGGGTGGGAGGGGCCGAAAGGATGTTGAAAATGATGCCACACAGCGGAAGGAATTCTCCCCGAATTCTGATCGTGGGCGCCGGCATCGGAGGGCTGACGACCGCGCTCAGCCTCCATGCCGCGGGTCTGGACGACGTCGTGGTCGTGGAGGCCAGTCGGCGGCTGCGCGCCGTCGGCGCGGGCATCAACCTCCAGCCCGCCGCCGTCCGCGAGCTGAGCGAGCTGGGCCTGGGGGAGGAACTGGCCGCGCGGGCGGTGGCCACGGCCCGGCTGGAGTACCACCACCGCTACGGCGGCATGATCTGGTCGGAGCCGCGAGGCCGGGCGGCCGGCTATCGCTGGCCGCAGTACTCCGTGCACCGCGCACACCTCCAGGCGCTGCTGCTGCGGGAGGTGACCCGGCGTCTGGGGCGCGGAGCGGTCGTCACCGGCCGGCGCCTGACCGGGTACCAGCAGCACCGGCGCGACGGCCGGGGCGGGCCCGTGCTGGCGTACGTGGCCGGCGGGCACGCCCCGTACACCTGCGACCTGCTGATCGGCGCCGACGGCATCAACTCCGCCGTACGGTCCGCGATGTATCCGCGCGAAGGGCCGCCGCTCTGGAACGGCATCTGCATGTGGCGCGGGCTCAGTGACGAGCCGCCCTTCCTGGACGGGCGGACGATGGTGATCATCGGCTGCAACTCCCGGGTGAAGGCCGTGGTCTACCCGGTCTCGCCGCCCGACGCGTCGGGCCGCTGCACGCTGAACTGGGTGGTGGAGACCCGCGGCGACGGCGGTCCGGGCGGGGCCCCGCCCGCCGACTGGGACTGCGAGGCGGCTCCCGGCGCCGTCCTGCCCCACCTGGCGGGCTGGCGCACACCCTTCCTCGACCTGCACGGCACGATCGCGGCGGCACCGCGTGTGCTGCGCTATCCGATGATCGACCGCGATCCGCTGCCCGGCTGGACCGACGGCCGTGTGGTGCTGCTCGGGGACGCGGCCCACCCGATGTATCCCACCGGCTCCAACGGCGCCTCCCAGGCGATCGTGGACGCCCGCGTGCTCGCGTACCAGCTCGCCCACCACGACGACCTCGACGAGGCGCTGTCCCGGTACGACGCGCTGCGGCGCCCGGAGGCCACGCGGCTGCTGGCCGCGCACCGGCGGCTGGAGCCCGACCCGCTGCTCCATCGGGTGGAGAACCTTGCCCCGGACGGCTTCTCCGACATTCGCCAGGTGCTGCCGGACCACAGGCTGGCGGACATCAGGTCCTGCACGCGCGAAGTCACCGGCGTGGACGCGGCAGGGCTCAACGCACGCTCCTCGTGGAGCGTCCCGGCACGAAGGATCGCCGCATGCGCCTCGTCCACTCCGTCGGGCTGACGTCGGCCGCCCTGCTGCTCGCGCTGCTCCCCGGTGCGGCGGGCGGACACCTGGTCGCCGGCACGGCCCCGGACACCGCCGGCACCGGCCGGGGGGCGCGGGGCGGGGATGTCGCGTACGGGCCGGCGGAGCGGCTCGGCGAGGGGCGGATCCGGGTCTTCCGGGAGGACGCGGACGACCGTCCCCGCTCCCTGGGCGTCGTCCTCAGCGCGTCCGCCCTCACCGGCCTGCCCACCACCCCCACGGACGGCGAGCACTGCCTGGACGCGGACGGCGACGGACGCGTCCACCCGTCGCACGAGTGCGTCGGCGGTCACGGCCTGGAGCTGTCCCTGCCGGACGGACCGGCCGGCCGAGCGGGCCCCGGGCTGCCCTTCCGGTGGGTCCTGTTCAACTGGAACCCGCAGGGCCACAAGCCCCACGGCCGCTACGACGTCCCCCACTTCGACGTGCACTTCTACCTGGTGCCGCGCGAGACGAGGGACGGCATCCGGCTCGGCCGCTGCGCCCTGCTCATCGACTGCGCCCAGCTGTCCACGGCCGCCGAGCCGGTCCCCGCCGCCCATCTCCCGGAGGGCTATCCGGCCTCGAGCCCCGAGACGGCGGAGGGGGCCATGGGCGAACACCTGGACAGCCGGCCGGCGAGCGCCGGGTCCCTGACCGGGCACACCTTCATCTACGGCGCCTACGGGGGAGAGATCGTCTTCATGGAGCCGATGCTCACCAAGGCCTTCCTGGAAGGCCTCCGTGCCACCCCGCCGCACCGCACCTGCGCCCCGGTCCCGCAGCCCCGCGCCTGGCGCGCCCCCGGCTGGTACCCGACCCGTTACTGCATGGCCTACCGGCCGGCGCACGACGACTACACGGTCACGTTGACGGACTTCACCCCGAGCGACTCCGCGCGCTGACGCCGGTCCCGGGCGCCCGCACGCGGCCGCGCGCCCCGGAAATATGGGTGCGCGCCGCCGGGTCCGTCGCCTACCGTGCCGGGCATGCGCGTCGTCTTCACCAAAGGTCCCGGCACGAGCTACGACATCGCCGTCCACCGCGAGGCCGGCGCGGCGCTCGCCCCGCGCAACGGTCCCGGTGGGCACCCGTATCTCCCGCACGACCTGGTGCACTTCCTCGTCGAGGCCGAGGCGGGCATCGAGCTCGGGGTCTACGGGCGGCTGGCCGCCGGTGACAACGGCATGTTCTGGCCGGCCGACCCGGCGGAGCGGGTGAAGGCCGCCCGGCGCCGCAGGTCGAAGGGCGTGAAGCCGTCCCCTCGGGCGCAGGCCGACATGGCCAGGTCGGAGGAGCTGGCGGGCATCTCCGTACCGGTGTGGGAAGTGCGGCGCGGCCACGCACGGGAGCTTCCGGCGTATGTGACGGCGCGGGAGATCCCCCCGGTGGTCGAGCGGATCGTGTCCCGGTTCGACGACCACGCCGACCGCTGGCACGCGCTGCCGGTCGGAGGTTCGCTGACCCTGACCTGGTGACCCCGGCCGCGGCCGGGGCCGCGCACCCGTGAACGGCGGCGGGCGCCGCGCGGCCGTCGGCGTCAGTCGTCCGGGCGCAGCAGGCCGCGGCGGTAGGCGGGCACCAGGTGCTGCGGGACGCGGTAGGTGGCACCGTCCACCGTGACCGGTACCAGGTTCGGCGTGGCCGCCTTCCACTGGGCGCGGCGGTGGCGGGTGTTGCTGCGGGACATCTTCCGCTTGGGCACGGCCATGGGTGGTTCCTCCCGGGGTCGTCGTACGGCGCGGAGCGTGCGCCGGGGCGGACCCGACAATACACGACAATGATTTTCATCTGCACTGCCGGCCCCTCGCCGCACTGCGGCGAGGGGACCGGTGTTTCCGCCGGGAGGCGGGAGGCGTGAGCGGGTCAGACGCCGGCGATCGACTGGATCCAGGAGCGGTACTGCGTCACGTTGGTGTACGCGGTGGTCGTCTGGCGGTCGCTGGTGGAGGCGACGCCGACCTGGATGCCGTTCGCCATCATCGGGCCGCCGGAGTCACCGCCGGCGGTGATGCCGTCGCCGCGGCGGGCGCAGATCGCGGAGCCGCCGTAGGCGTCACCGCATCCGCCGGTGACCGTGACGTTGGCGACCTTCAGGTACGGGGACTGGCAGTTGGCCTCCGATCCGCACCGCGAAGTGGCGCCCCAGCCGTACACCTGCACGGTCTGGCCGACCCGCACCGAGCCGGGCTGCCCGAGGCGGGCGTAGGTCGCCGACACGGAGCGGTCGAGACGGACGAGCGCCAGGTCCGAGCTGTGGGTGTAGGTCTGGACGCCGTTGGCCAGGGTGCCGCCGCTGTGCTGGTACAGGCTGCCGATGCGGAACGACAGTCCGCCGCCGGTGACGCAGTGCTTGGCGGTGAGGATCCAGGTCGGGGCGATGATCGTCGCCGAACAGGTCTCTCTGCCGTTGGAGAACAGCCGGGCGGCCCAGGGGCCGCTGGTGGCCGCCCCGCCGCCGATGATGGGCTGCGGGGCCTTGGTGGTCGGAGCCGCCGGCGACGGGGCCGCGGTCGCGGTGGCCGTGGGGGCGAGAACGGCGAGGACGCAGGCCGCTGCTGCGGCGAGCGCGGACACGAGCCTTGGTATGCGCAAGGTTCCTCGATTCGGGGAGACACGCCGAACGGGGCGTGTGCGTGTGGGGGATGACGGCCCATGGGCCGCGAACACGGCCAACGCCCGGGTGTGAGGAGGGAGTTGGCCGCGAACACGGCTCAGAATCCCAGAGGAACGGCGCGCGGGGGTACTAGCTCTTGACCATAACGTGGTGCTATCACCGCCCCGCTTCCGTCCGGCGGCCGGGCGCCACGAGCCGGCCGGAGCACCCGGAAGAGACCGGCGCCGGGTGCGCCCGCACCCGACCCCACCCGCTTTCCGATGGCTCCCCGAACACGCCGTACGTTCCCCGGCGCAGGCGGCCCGACCCCGTTGGGCGCATGGGCCCGACGCACTGCCGCCGGGCCCGTTTCCGCTGGTGAGGCAGGCCGAAAACAGGTGTCGCCGACGGCCGGGCGGTCCCTACTGTTCCGGTTCCTGGACGACACTTCCGCCCCGCCACGGCTGACTCGGCTCACCTTCCACAGCCCCCTCTCCGAGGACCGGGCCGCCAGGATGATCGGCCGGCTCACCGGGAGAGCGACACCGGCCGCCCCGACGACCCTGCTCGACATCGGGTGCGGCTGGGGCGAGTTCATGCTCCGGCTGCTCGAGGCGGCACCCGGTGCGACGGGTGTCGGCATCGACCTCGACGAGGAGGACCTCGACCGCGGACGCGCGAACGCGGAGGCTCGCGGGCTGGCCGAGCGCGTCCGCTTCGTCCGGGAGTCCGCCGACGGCACCGACCGGGGCCCCGCCGACATCGTCCTGTGCTTCAGCGCCAGCCACGCTCTCAGCGACGCCCGGCCACCGGAGCACACCGCCGCCGCACTGCGCGCCCTTCGCCGCCTGGTGAAGCCGGGCGGCCGGGTGCTGCTCGGCGAGGGTTTCTGGCAGCGTCCCCCCACCGAGGAAGAGTTGTCGGCCATGTGGCCGGAAGCCTCCGCATCCGAGCACCACGACCTGGCCGGCCTCGTCGACCTCGCCATCGCCGCGGGCTTCCGCCCCGCCTGGATCGAGACCGCGAACAACGACGAGTGGGAGCACTTCGAGTCCGGCTACCAGGCCGACGCCGAGGAATGGCTCGCCGAACACCCCGACCACCCCCAGGCGGAGGAGACCCGTGAACGAGTGGACCGCCACCGCGACATGTGGCTCCGGGGATACCGCGGTGTCATCGGACTGGCCTACTTGACCCTCGTTCCGGTGGACTGACCCCGTCGCGTCCGCCCGGGCGGGCACCGCGTACCCGGCGCCGGGCAACGGCTCGGCGCCGGCGCGGGCGGTCACCGCGGCACGGCCGGTGCGCCGGTCCGCACCCGCACCGCGCCCGCCACCGCCGTGCCGCACCCGCCGAGACCTGCTGCACTGAAGACATGCACCACGACGGAACCGCCCCGGCGGACGAGCCGGGGAAACCGGGGCCCGAGCTGATCACCTTCGGTCACAGCACCGCGGACCGGGCGACGCTGGCCTCGCTGCTGCGGCAGGCCGGCGTCGCGGCCGTCGTCGACGTCAGGACGGCGCCCGGCAGCCGACGTGATCAGGACCTGGCACGGCAGCGGCTGGCCCGGTGGATGCCCGAGGAGAACATCGCCTACCGGTGGGAGCAGCGTCTCGGCGGGTACCGCAAGCCGTCACCGGACTCGCCCGACACCTTCTGGCGCAACGCGTCCTTCCGCGGCTATGCGGCTCATACCCGCAGTCCGGAGTTCGTCAGCGCGATGGACGCCTTGGTGCGGGAAGTGCATGAGCGGCGCACCGCGGTGATGTGCAGCGAGGCGGTGTGGTGGCGCTGCCACCGGCGCCTGATCGCCGACTTCGCGCTCCTCGCCCGTGGCGTGCCCGTCCACCACCTCATGCACGACGGGCGTCTCACAGCGCACACACCGACCCCGGGCGCGCGGCTGCGCGGCGACGGCCTCCTGGTGTACGACGCAGGCCCGCCACCGGAGCCGTGAAAGAGGCCCCTGCGAGACCGGCGAGCGTACGACCCGGACCCACTCGGAGAAGTGGGATCGATCCACGAAACCCTGAATTCAGGATCTGCTGTACTCTCATGCCGTGCTGACACTGACTTCCGACGTCGAGGTGCTGGCCCGGTTCGGCCGCGCGCTCGCCGACCCGATTCGCTGCCGCATCCTGCTCGCGCTGCGCCGGGCCCCGGCCCACCCCGCCGACCTCGCGGACGCCCTCGACATCTCGCGCACCCGGCTGTCGAACCACCTGGCGTGCCTTCGCGACTGCGGCCTGGTGGTCGCCATCCCGGACGGCCGCCGCACCCGCTACGAGATCGCCGACGAGCGCCTCGGCCATGCGCTGGACGACCTGCGCACCGCCGTGGTGGCGGTGGAAACCGACCGCACCTGCCCGGACGCCGACGCGAAGGACTGCTGCTGACCATGGCCGCCGAGACACCGATGTCCCTCGCGTCCTCCCCGGTCCGCCGCGACGCGCTCGCCCGCCGGATACGGCTGCTGGTCGCGGCCACGATCGCCTACAACGTCATCGAGGCGATCGTCGCCATCACCGCCGGCAGCCTCGCCTCCTCCACCGCCCTGATCGGCTTCGGCCTGGACTCGGTCGTCGAGGTCTCCTCCGCCGCCGCGGTGGCCTGGCAGTTCTCCGCCGCCGACCACGCCGCCCGGGAGGCGCGCGAGCAGCGCGCCCTGCGGATCATCGCCCTCTCGTTCTTCGCGCTCGCCACCTACGTCACCTTCGACGCGGTCCGCGCCCTGGCCGGCACCGGCGAGGCCGAAGGCTCCGTCCCCGGCATCGTCATCGCCGCCCTCTCGCTCGCCGTCATGCCGTTCCTGTCCGCCGCCCAGCGCAAGGCCGGCCGCGAACTCGGCTCCGCCAGCGCGGTCGCCGACTCCAAACAGACCCTGCTGTGCACCTACCTGTCCGCCGTGCTCCTGGTGGGCCTGGTGCTCAACGCCGCCCTCGGCTGGGCCTGGGCCGACCCGATCGCCGCCCTGGTCATCGCCGCCGTCGCCGTCAAGGAAGGCCGCGACGCCTGGCAGGGCAGGAGCTGCTGCGCGCCCGCCACCGCCGCCCCGGTCCCGTCACCGGCCGGGACCGGGGCGGACGCGTGCGGTTGCCGCCCCGGCTGCGACTGCTGCGCCTGAACCGCGAAGGGCCGTCACCGCTGCGCCCGGCGCGCGGACGCGAACGTGCGGCCGCCTACCGCGGGCGGTCGCCGGCGATCGCGACGCGTTCGGCGACGCGCCGGTGGCCGTCGTAGTCGTTCACGGCGTAGTGCTGGGTGGCGCGGTTGTCCCAGAAGGCGATGTCACCGGGTTGCCAACGGAAACGCACCTGGTACTCGGGAACGTGCGCCTGCTGGAACAGCAGCCGGAGCAGCCGGTCGCTCTCGTCGCGGTCCATGCCGACGATGTGCGTGGTGAACGAGGTGTTGACGAACAGCATGCGCCGCCCCGTCACGGGATGTCTGCGCACGACGGGGTGCTCCACGGGCGGGAAGAGGTCCTGGAAGGGCGCGAGCCGGTCGGGCCCGTAGAAGCGGGTGAAGCCGGGGATGAAGTCGTGCACCGCACGGGCGTCGTCGATGCGGTCCTTCACGTCCTGCGGGAGGTTGTCATACGCGGCGGCCATGTCCGCCCACATCGTGTCCCCGCCGAACGGTGGCACTTCGCGGAGCTGGAGGACGGCGCCGAGCGCCGGGCGTTCGCGGAAGGTGACGTCGGCGTGCCAGACGTTTTCGAACGTCTGGGCACTGCCGCCGCCCTTGTCGAACCGGACGACGTCCTCGCTGGAACCCGCGGCCAGCAACGGATTGGTCTCCAGCTCGCCCCAGTTGCGGGCGAACGCGCGCTGCTGATCGGACGTGAGGTGCTGGGAGCGGAAGAAGAGCACCTTCCACTCGAGCAGCGCGCGGTCGAGTTCCTCGCGCAGGCCGGGGGTGAGCGGGAGCGAGAGGTCGACGCCCCGGATCTCGGCGCCGATCGTGCGCGCCTGCGGGACGACCTCGAACAGTTCGTAGGGACGTTCCTCCCAGCCCTCCGGCAGCCGGCGCAAGGTGCGCGGTCCCTCGTGGAGTCCGTCACCCGGAATGGGTGCGGCGCGGAGGACGGCTGCGGGTCCGGCGTCCGTGACGGTCATGGTGCTCTTCTCCTTCGACCGGTTCTGGTCGGGTCGTGTGCAGTGACGAAAGGGGATGCCCTCTGCCAAAGCCGACTGCGCGGGCCACCGAGGGACGGCCGGCGGACGGCGACGGCCCGGCACGTCCGGTGCCCAGGTGGGGGAGAAGTGCTCCGTGCCGTCCGCCGTGAGGCGACGCCGACGCCCTGAGTCGGGGTGGCGAGCAGATGGCTCAACGGCAGTCGGTCATCGACCGGAGCGCTCACACCCGGTTCGATCGGGGCAACGCGAAGGCCCCGTAGTGGAGTCGAACCAGGCGGTGGTCATGGAACGATTGTGTGATCTTCGTTTGCTGCTGTCAACGCCGGCCCGGTACGCGTCCGTACGACGGGCCCCGCGCCCGCTACACGCCGCCGGCCCCGGGGAAGTGGTGCGGGGTCGGCACGTAGTGGCGGTCCAGGCCGGTGTAGCGGTCCGGGTGGCTTCCGCGGTGCGCGTCCGCGTGCCTGTACCTGCCGAGCCGGCGACGGCCCGAGACGACGTATCGGAGGGCGAGTACGGTCCGGGCAAGCATGGTCTTCATGGGCGTCCTCCTGGTCCCGGTGATCGGCCGCGGCTCGGCCTGCGGAGCAGGTGCGGCCCGTACAGCCTCGCCTGCCCCGGTGACGGACGGAAGATCCCTTACCGGCAGCCTGCGGTCCCGGACACTGCCGGGACCGGGCAACCCGATGGCGGCGAAGCAGCCCGTGGTCTTGCCGCAGACGATCACAGGCGCTTCAATGCACCCACCCCCACAGGAGGAACACCCGGTCCACACCCAGCGAAGGGGTTCTTCTTGACCGCCGTACGCGCCACCCGCGCCACCGCCGTCACGGCCGCCGCCTGCGCCGCCGTACTCGCCATGGCATCGTCCTCGTCCGCGATCAACTCCTACAACGCGGCTCCCGCCCCCGAACGCACCGAGGTCGGCGCCCTCGTGGCCACCTGGGACGACGACGGCGATCCGGCCACCCCGGACCGCGTCGACTGGGTCTGCTCGGGCACGATGATCGACGCCGACACCTTCCTGACAGCCGCTCACTGCACCACGGGCTGGCCGGACAACGTACGGTTCCACGTCTCCCTCGACCAGGACGTCCAGGCCGGACTGGACGCCGCCGCGCAGAAGTACCCCGGTGACCCCGCAGCCCAGGCGAGAGCCGTCGCCGTCCCGGGCACCGCCCACAGCCACCCCGGCTACCCCGGCCCGGCCGCCGACACCCGCGACATCGCGGTCGTCGAAGTCCCGGCGGCGAAGATGAGTTCACGCTGGTCCTTCACTCCGGCCGTGCTGCCCACCGCCGGCCGGCTCGGCGCGCTCGGACCGCGGAAGCTCGACTCCGCCGACTGGGTCGTCGCCGGATACGGCACCCAGGAGGCCATGAAGGGGCCGGGCGGCCACACCCACCCGGGCGGTGGTGTCCGGATGAAGGCACCGGTGAGCTTCGACGCCCTCAACGACGCGTGGGTGCGCCTGGCCATGACCGCGCCGCAGGGCAACGGCGGTGCCTGCTACGGGGATTCGGGCGGACCCAACTTCGCCGTCATCGACGGCGAGCGCATCCTCGCGGCGACGACCATCACCGGCGACGGCCCCTGCTACGCCACCAATGTCACGTACCGGCTGGACACTCCGGGAGCGCGCGCCTTCCTGTCGCCGTACGTGCGACTGCCGTAACCCAGCGAGCGCCCAGGACGGAAACCGCTGCGCATACGAACGGCACACCGCTGCCCGGAGCGTCGTCGGCCTGCCCGCGGCGGTCGGATGACTGCCAGGGACAGGCCGGCGGGTTCTGTTTGCACGCGGGCTCCCGTTGGGACCTCGGGAGCCCGGCGTTCCTCTCTTGCCCCGGGCCCCCGTCAGTAGGCGATGCGGTCGGCCTTGGCCAGCCACGTGTCGAACGGCTGCGTGCGGTTGGGCAGGTCCAGGTGCTCGACCGTCACGGGCCACATGGAGTGCGGCCGCTTCTCGAACAGGTCGTAGAACTTGCGGTCGTCGAACCCGGCCACCGCGGCGTCGTGCCGGTCGGCGGAGTAGACGACCCGGTCGACGCGCGCCCACAGGGAGGCGGACAGGCACATCGGGCACGGCTCGCACGAGGTGACCAGGACGCAGCCTTCGAGGGAGAAGGTGTTCAGCTCCTTGCAGGCGGCGCGCATCGCGCTGACCTCGGCGTGCGCGACGGGGTCCAGGGTGGCGGTGACCTGGTTGTTACCGGTGGCGACGACCTCGCCGTCCTTGGCGATGAGGGCGCCGAACGGACCGCCGCCGCGGGTCACGCTCGTGGTGGCCAGGTCGATCGCCTGCTCCATCCAGATGCGCTCGGAGTCCTGGATGCCGGCTTCCGGGGTCTGCGTGGTCATGATCGCTCCTTCGGGGAGATGAGGTGGGTGGTGGGGTGCTGCGGCCCGCGCGGAACGGCGCACCGGCAGCAGGTCAGGGGTGTGGTCGGGCGCCGCACAGCTGTTCCGGCGGCACCGGGGTGCGGTGGGAGCCGTCGGGACGCAGAGGGCTGCCGCCGCTGCCGCCGGTGACGGCTTCGCCGAGTCGCCGCGAGGTCCGGGACGGGGTGGTCCGAGTCCTCATCGGAAGGACTCCGTCTTGCTGACGAGGTGGTTGCCGAGCACGAGGTGATCGATCTCTGTGCCGAGGAAGCAGTCCAGAGCGTCGGTGGGTGCGCAGACGAGGGGTTCGCCCGCGACGTTGAAGTCGGCGTTGATCAGGCAGGGGACACCGGTGAGCCCGGCGAAGCGGCGCAGCAGGGCCGCGAGGCGGGGCGTGTGGCGGTCCGTGATGGTCTGGATGCGGGAGGTGCCGTCGACATGGGTGGCGCCGGGGATGACGGCGCGGAACTCGGGGCGCACGGGGAAGGCGAACGCCTTGTAGGGCGAGCGGGACTTGCGGCCCATGTCGAAGATCTTCGGCGCGTCCTCCTCGAGGACGAGGGGCGCGCACGAGTGGAACGGGTCCCGGTGCCCGCCCCTGTCGTCGATGATGTCCTTGATCTCCGGGAACTGCGGGTTCGCGAGGATGCTGCGGTGACCCAGTGCCCTGGGCCCGTGCTCGATCCGGCCCTCGAACCAGCCGATGGCGACCTTCCCGGTGAGCAGCCGCGCGACCCGGGAGACCACCTCCTCGTCGTCCAGCCGGCTCCAGGTCACACGGCCGGCGAACTCACCCAGGGCCTGCTCGATCGCAGCGTCGTCGTACTCCGGCCCCAGGTAGGGGGTGACCGGCGGCGCGGTCTTCCGCTCGGGGGTGTCCGCACCGTAGAAGTGGGCGTGGACCGCCGCGCCGAGGGCTCCCCGCTGTGGGACTCCGGTCGGCGCGCGCTGCACCCGGGCGAGGCCGTCCGGGGGGTTGAGCCAGGCGTGGACGGCGGCGCCGATGGTGAGGCCCGTGCCGCCCGCGCCGAAACTCACGTCCATGTCCTCGAACCGCGACCCCTCGAACAGCGGTGTGTTGTTGAGAGAGTTCAGTGCCACGCCGCCTTCGAACAGCAGCCGGCCCAGGTCGGTCCTGGCCTCCAGCGCGCGCACCTGGTGCCGGGTGACGGCGGTCAGCATCTGCTGTGCCGCGGCAGCCAGCCATGCCTTGTGCTCAAGGGTGTCCTCGAAGGGCCCGAAGTGCTTCTCGAACAGGGCACCGAGGTCGCGGTGCCCGTCGGGCGCGAGGGGCCTGCAGAAGGTGTAGCGGCCGTCGGCGTGCAACTGGACGATGTGCTCGAGGAACGGGTTCGGTGCGGGGGGCTCGGCGAACCCGGCCAGGCCCATGACCTTGTGCTCGTCCTTGTCGGGCACGAATCCGAGGTACCGCGTGATGGCGGCGAACAGCCGTCCGATCGAATACTCCGAGCCGATGGACGACTCTTCGAAGACGCGGATCCGGCCGTCGCGGATCTCTCCCGTCAGCGACGAGAACACTTCCGTGCGTCCGTCACTGACCAGGAACGCGGCATCCCTCATCCCCGCGATGTAGTAGCCGGTCATCGCGTGGGCGAGGTGCTGCGGGACGAACACCACCTGGTCCGGATCGGGAGTGGGACCGGTGCGTCCGGCGAAGCCGGTGAGGATCGCTTCAGGGCCGATGGCATCGCCGACCGGCTTGCTGAGGCCGCCGGCGAGAGCCCGCCCCGCCGAGGGCGTCATCGGCGCGCTCTCGATGCCGGACAGCGTCTGGTTCAGGGCCTCGGTGGAGAAGCGCCGGGGGACGGCGATGAGGTCGACGTCGGAGAACGTCAGCCCGGCCTGGTCGAGGCACCACTGCACGGCGTTGACCGGGAAGTCGGTCGTCTTCTCCGCCCGGTTGAGGCGCTGCTCTCCCACGGCGGCGACCAGTTCACCGTCCACCAGCAGCGACGCACCCGCGTCGTGGCCGAGCAGGCGGCCGTCGCACCCCAAGACGATCATGACACGTCCCTTGGCTGCTCGTCGGCCACGAGGGCGCGGACGATCTCTCCGGCTGCGGGGGTCTGGCGCGGCCCCCGGCCGGAGGATCCCGCCGCGTACGGGAAGGACCGGGAGGGATCCCGGCCGGACGGCGTCTCGGTCACGACTCTCCCCCTCGCTCGACAGGACATCAGGGAGATGGAGCAGTCCGTGGACCGGCACTCCCTCCTGTGTCAGGTAGGAGGGAGTCCACGGTGCCCATCTCTGCCTCGCTGCAACGCGTCTCGCTTCGTTGCACCGTGCACGAGGAGTACACAGTCAAGGGAGTAGACTCAGCCAGGCGTGGAAGACATGAAAGCGGCCACCGGACACAGCGCGATCTTTGTAGGGATCTACAAGAGCCGGCCAGTCCTGCGGCCTGAGGAAACTCCCAATGCGCCTGTATCGGTCCGTGGCGAGACCGGCGTCGACGGGCTGTTGTGACTGGCGGGGCTGCCATGACCGGCGTGACGGGGCGGGAGCCGCCCTGGCGTGCACATGCCGTGGAGGTACGGGCAGTGCCGTGCCGGTCCGGCAACCATCGACGACCCGGTTCCCGGCCGCGCGGGCTGAATCCCGGGAGGCGGGCGAGAGTCGACTTCCGGCCAGAGGGTCGCGTACGCCGTACGGGACGGCGCCCGGGCTGCCGAGGCGGGGCCGGATTGACCGGTGGCTGTTTCCGGGGGCCCGACCGAGGCGCAGGGTCTGCCCCCATGCTCGTCCCTGCCTGCCTGCCTGCCTGCCTGCCGAGCAGCGAACCCTGTTCCGGCGACGCCCGTTGAAGCCGGTCACAGTCGGGCGTGAGGTCATGCCGACCCCTACATACCATCCGGTATGCTCGGCGCGCTGCCACTTCCGTGTGGGCGGCAACTCTCACGAAGGGGGCATTCCATGGCGATCGACCCCGCGGGCGCGGATCTGAAGCGCCTGCTGTCCGAGGATCCCGGCGGTCCGGTAGTGATGCTCAACCTCCTCCGCTTCGCCCCGGAAGGCAGGCCGCTCTACCAGGAGTACGCGCGGCATCTCGAGAAGACGTTCCTGCCCCGTTACGGCGGGCAGGTGCTGTACGCCGGTACGGGGGACACGCCGCTGGTCGCCGAGGAGGGTCAGGCCTGGGACGCGGTGATCCTCGTCCGGTACCCCAGCCGCGAGGCCTTCAGCCGCATGGTCGCCGACCCGGAGTACCAGGCCGTCACCGAGCTGCGGACCCGCGCGCTGGCCGAGGCGGTGCTGCAGCCCACCACAAAATGGCGTGCCGCCGACGGCCTCTAGGCGCAGGAGCGGCCGCTGGGCACGAGAGCAGCCGGCGGTGACGGCGGTGCCGCCTCTCTCCTCGGCCCGCCCGCCGAGGACGGCTTGTGCGACGCGTGCGGCCCCGTCCTGACTTCCCGAAGAGACGGCCCCCGGTCAGTCCCGCGCGGTGGTGGCGGTGGCGTGGAGTTGCTCCAGGGCGTCCAGGACGACGGTGTGCCAATGCCAGGCCAGCCAGCGCCCCACGTCCGTCCCGGTCTGCTGCAGCGCTGCGAGCTGCGCGGCGCTGAGGCGGGTCAGGGGACGTTCGTGGTGGGAGGAGGCCATGCCCAGCACCGTTCCCTTGCCGTCCACGAGGGGGACGCTGTGGGCGGCCCGGCTGCCTGCTTGGAGGATGGCGTACCGGGACGCGTCGTCGAAGACGGCCGCGGTCGCCACGTCCCGCACGGTGACCTGCCGACGCTCTGCCGCCGCCTGCGAGCAGGCGGTGGTGGAGTCGTCGACGAAGGCGAAGAAGTCGGTGAAGTACTTGTTGAGGCCCCTGTGCCGGGCCAGGCGCAGTCGGCCGCCGTCCGCGAGCTGGATGTTGCCCATGGGTGTCTGCGTGATCGTCAGCACCCGGTCCAGCGCCGCCCCGAGGACGGCTCCCTGGCTGCCGCGTGAACCGTGGTCCACCACGACGCCGGGCAGCCGGGGCGGGCCGTGGCGCCTCCGGCCGGGGAACCAGACGGCCGCGCCGCGGTCGGGGCCGGGCATGCGGACCACGGCGTCCGCCATCGTGTGGAGCTTGACGTTGCACCGCTGCGAAACGGCCTTCAGCAGCCCCAGGGCTTCATCGGCACTGCCGAGGCGGTAGCGCTCGGCCACCACGTCCTGGGCGCGGGACACGCACTCGTGGCCCAGCTTCCGGTTGCGCAGATCGAGTTCTTCCTGCGGCAACTGCACAGCGTTGCCGTCGAGACCGGAGCGGGACGGTGTCACCGGCGTGACCGTCTCATCCGGTAGCCGGGGAAGCTGATTCATGGGACGGCTCCTATGCGGGACGGCAGGCAGGACAGCACAAGCCGCGGGCAGGCCTCGCCGGACCTGCCGCGGTGCAGCGCCTGCTTCCCAAGCACTCCGGTCCGAGCGTAACCAGAACGACGACCGCGGGGCGAGGGAACCGGCGGACGCCGGTCCCGGTGATGGATAGGCACCGGGCGGTGTCCGCAAGGAACACCTCTCCGGACTGAGCGGGGCCTCCGCGGGGCTTCGGTAGGGCCACGATCATGAGCGTTGAGGTGCAGGTGGTCCGGGAGGCGACGGACGAGGTGGTCGAGGCGGTCGCGCGCCTGGTGCCGCAGCTCTCGAGTACGGCGAGGGAACCCGACCATGAGTCGGTGACAGGGCTGCTGCGCAGTGATGCCAACACCCTTCTGCTGGCTCGGGTCAACGGCCGGGCGGTCGGCATGCTCAGTTTGATCATGTTTCCGTTGCCGTCGGGTCTGCGGTGCCGGATCGAGGACGTCGTGGTCGACCGGACGGCCCGTGGACATGGCGTCGGAGCGGCCTTGACCGCGGAGGCACTGCGCCTGGCCGAGGCGGCCGGGGTGCGGACGGTCGATCTGACCTCGCGTCCGTCTCGCCAGGCGGCGAACCGACTGTATGAGCGGCTGGGATTCGAGGGCCGCGACTCCACCGTCTATCGCTACCTCGTGCAGCCGTAGCCGTGCAGGCGTGGGCGGCCGCCGAAAGGCACGGCCGGACGCGGGCACCGCAGGGTGGCCCCGGGGCGGCTCTCGCCCGGCGGGTCACCCCGCCTCGCTCTTCGCAGCCATGTGGCCGCGGGCTGAAGGAGGGCACCGATCGCCGTCACTGCGCGTTGCCTTTGATGTGCTCTGCGGGGGCGGGAATGATTCCGGCAGCACTCTGGTTGTACGAGGCGGTCGCAGTTTTGTTCGTGTGTTTGTGCCAGTCGCATGCTCGCAGAGAACGATGTTGCGGGCGCGAAGCTTGCCTTCCAGGTCGCTGGAGCAGCCGCGTCGTGAACCGGCCGGGAGTCCCGCACGGTGCGAGGCCCCCTAACCCAGCCCCTGTAAGGAGCAGCCATGACTCAGGGAACCGTCAAGTGGTTCAACGCCGAGAAGGGCTTCGGCTTCATCGCCCAGGCCGACGGTGGCGCGGACGTCTTCGTGCACTACTCGGAGATCGACAGCTCGGGCTTCCGCAGCCTGGAGGAGAACCAGCGCGTGGAGTTCGACATCGTGCAGGGTCCCAAGGGCCCGCAGGCCTCCCGCGTCCGCGCGCTGTAAGGACACGGGACCGACAGGCCGCGCCCACCGAGGCCGAGGTCTGAAGAGGATCCGCAGGGAAGGGGAGCCAGCACCCACCGGTGCCGGCTCCCTTTTCGCGTTCGCGCAGCAGTACGTCAGTACGAGGGGGTGGCCGGGCCGGGTCAGAACGCCCGGTGCCGCCACGATGAGGACGAGGACAGCCACGTGGTGACGCGGCTGACGTCGGAACTGGTGACCATCCCCGCGACCCGGCCGTTCTCGACCGCCAGGGCGCGGTGTGCCGGGCTGCTGTCCAGCGCGGGCAACACACTCACGAGCGGATCGTCGGGGTGCGGGGTGGGGATCTCCTCGACCGGAATCATCACCGAGGTGACGGGCAGGTCCCGCTCGATGTCCGGAACGCCGGCGGCGGTCTTGACGCTCACCAGCCCGACGGGGTGCTGCTCCGCGTCCAGCACGGGGAACGCGGAGTGCCGGTAGCGGTACTCCGGTGCCGCGAGGAACTGGGCCACGGTGACGGAGGCGGGCACGGTGACGGGGTCGCGCCCCATTGCCTGGCGCACCGGGACACCGCTCAGCAGCTCCCGCAGTTTCGCCTGACCGCTCTCCGCGGTCGCCATGGCGATGAGGAACCAGCCGATGACGGCGAGCCACAAGCCGCTGAAGACGGCACCGAACAGGAGGAGGTACAGGCCGACGCCGATCAGCACCCAGCCCAGCGCCCGCCCGGCCCCGGTCGCCACCACGGTCGCGCGCAGCGGGTTGCCCGTCCTGCGCCACACCAGCGCCCGCAGCAGTCGCCCGCCGTCCAGCGGGGCGGCGGGCAGGACGTTGAAGACGGCCAGCAGGAGGTTGATGCCCGCGAGCCACGCGAGCGTCTCGACGACGAGTCCGGGCCCGTACAGGGCCCCGAACAGCCACGTGAGGCCCCCGAAGAACACGCCGAGCAGCAGGCTGACCAGCGGGCCCACCCCGGCGATGCGCACCTCCGCGGCCGGGGTGGCGGCTTCGCTCTTCAAGCGGGCGATGCCTCCCAGGAGCCACAGGGTGATGTCGTCGACCTCCACGCCGTTGCGGCGGGCCACCAGGGCGTGGCTCAGCTCGTGGGCCAGCAGCGACAGCAGGAAGACGAACGCGCCGAGCAGCCCGGTGAGCCAGTACTGCCAGGCAGCCCGGTCCGGATAGGCGTCGGGGAACCGGCCCGCGAGGCCCAGGGCGAGTACGAGGACGATGACCAGCACGCTCCAGTGCACGCCGATCCGGATGCCGGCCACGCGCCCGAGCGAGAATGTCGCCTTCACGACCGATGCGCCTCCCTGCCGAGCCTGCCGCGTACTCTTCCGGGTTCCATGCAGCCGGCACCTCACCCCTGTTCCGTCAGCGGGACTGTCCCGGGCCCGGTTCACTCCGGGCCGCCTCGGTTTTGTCGGAGGCCCCGGTTTCGTCGGGGGCCTCGGTGTCATCGGGGGACCCGGCGCCGTCGGAGGCCCCGGTGTCGTCCGAGGGCGCAGGACGCACCACGCTGAGCAGGATCGAGGCGGCCAGGACGATGACGACGACGGAGAGGCTGACCAGCGCGTGCACCTCGGGAATGCTGGTGCTGATGATCTTGTGGGACGCCTGCAGGATCAGCTTGACGCCGATGAAGGCGAGGATCAGCGCCAGGCCCTTGCTGAGGTAGTGGAAGCGGTCCAGCAGGCCGGCGAGCAGGAAGTACAGGGCACGCAGACCGAGGATGGCGAAGGCGTTGCTGGTGTAGACGATGAAGAGATCACTGCTGACGCCCAGGACGGCGGGCACGCTGTCGACGGCGAAAACAAGGTCGGCGCCCTCCACCGCGGCGACGACGGCGAGCAGCGGGGTGGCGACGCGCTTGCCGGCCTCCTTGACGAAGAACCGGTTCCCCGCGTAGTCGTCCCGGACGGGGACGACCTTGCGCAGCAGCCGCACGGCGACGCTCCTGCCCGGATCGACGCTGTCGTCCTCCTTCTTGAGGATCTTGTACGCGCTGTAGAAGAGGAAGGCGCCGAAGACGAACAGGACGGCGGTGAAGCGGCTGACCACCGCCACGCCCGCGGCGAGGAAGAGACCGCGGAAGACCAGGGCCCCGAGGACACCGAGGAACAGAACGCGGTGCTGGTACTCACGGGGCACCTGGAAGTAGCCGAAAATCAGTGCGAAGACGAAGAGGTTGTCGACGGACAGGCTCTTCTCCAGCAGCCACGCGGTCGTGTACTCGACCCCGGCACCCGTACCCACGACGAGGAAGACGACCAGGCCGAAGGCGAGCGCCAGCCCCACCCAGACCGCGCTCCAGACGGCGGCCTCCTTGAAGCCGATGACGTGCGCCTTCCGGTGCGCCAGCAGGTCGACGGCCAGGGCCACCACGACGGTGACGGCGAAGACCACCCATAGCCACATCGGTACCTCGTACACAGTTCACCCTTTCTCGAAGCCGCCGCCGCTCGTCCACGTGCTGCACCGAGCGGAGCCCGAAGCCGTTCTGCCGACGACGAGTGCCCGCGCTGCGCCCTCATCCTCATCGGCGGCGGACACGGAAACGGAATGCCGCGGCCGGCGCATCGCAGGAATGCGGCTAACGGGCACCCAGTTCCCTGGCCAGGGACTGCGCCTCGTCCTGGGTGAAGTTGCCGGCGATCTGCACCTGGCCCCCGGTGATGGCCTCCGCGACGGCGGGCGCACTGACGAGACGGTCCCCGAGGACGACGGCGATCTGGTTCTTCGGCGACCGGCGTTGCGCCGCCCGCTCGCTGAGCGCCGCGAACCGTTCGGCGTCTCCGTCCCGGAACCGCGTCTGGATCATCCAGCCGGCGGACTGCTCGTCCAACTCGGCCCGCGCCTCCCGGAGCTGCCGCACGGTCATCCGGTCCCCGGCCCGCGTGGAGATGCGGAAGCACGCTCCCAACGACGCGGAGTGGAAGGTGGGTGGTGGGAGTTGGTCCGTGCACTCGCCCGTCTCGCTCTGCTCCACCAGGGCCATCCGGACGTCCTGCCGTACCGCTGCCGGCGTGTCCTCACCGTCCGGTTGCAGGGCGTACACGACACCGCCCCCGGCGAGCAGCGCCACCAGGGCAACGCCGGCCCACAGCCCGGCACGGGCGCGGCGGAAGGGCGGCGGAGAGGACGGCGTGGGCAGGCGGCGGGTGGCGTCGCCGCCGGACGGGGTGCGTTCGGTGGCCGCGTCGGGGTCGATCCGCCGCTCGGCCGCGTCGGCCTCCTCGGTACGGCGCCGACGGTGCTGCTCGATCGCGCCGGACCAGCCCGGCGGCAGCCAGTCGGTGGCACCACGGGCCTGCGGGCGCTCGGCGAGCACGGGGCCGACCTGGGCCGGCAGACGCCGCAGGGCGGGGCGCGCGGCGGGGTCCAGAGCGAGGCAGGGCAGGATCAGGGCGGCCAGTTCGCCGGGGAGACCGGACGGATCGAGATCGCCCTCGGCCGCCCGTACCAGCTGTTCGATCGCCGTGCCCTGGCCCATGTCACGGTACGGGCTGCGGCCCGTGGCCAGGTGGAAGAGCGTGACGCCCAGGGAGAAGACGTCGGAGGCCGCGGTCGTCGGCTCGCCCCGGGCCTGTTCGGGCGCGGCGAAGGCGATGGTGCCGAGGGCGGCCCTGGTACGGGTGACATCGGCGGCCTGGGAGATCCCGAAGTCGATCACACGGGGACCGTCCTCGGGCAGCAGGACGTTGGACGGCTTGACGTCACGGTGGACGAGCCCCGCGGTGTGCATGCTGACCAGCGCCTCGACCATCCCGGCCGCCACCCAGTGCAGGCCGGGTGACGGCAAGGGCCCCTGGAAGGCGACCAGTTCGCGCAACGACGGGGCCGGAACGTATTCGGTGGCCACCAGGGGACGGAGGCGTCGGCGTCCACGACACTGGCGGTGTACAGGCCGCGCACGCGCCGGGCGAGCGCGACCTCACGGGCGAACCGGCGGCGGTCGGCGTCCGGGACGGTGCCGTCGCCGGCCGTGGCCAGCAGCGTCTTGACGGCGACGGTCCGGCCGCCGGGGGAGCGGGCCAGGTACACGCGTCCCATTCCGCCGCTGGCCAGCTCGGCGAGAAACCGTGTACGGCCCGATCCGCCCGCCGGGGCGCACGGCCCCCGTCCACTCCGCCCGCACCGGCGCTTCCCCCGTCCCCCTCGGCCACGACGGGCCGCGCTCCCGCCAACGCGGCACAGCCTAGTGGGACCGCCGGCCGCACGGAGGGGCACGAACGGACCCGGCCGCTGCGCAGGGCCCGCCCGGTGGTCGGGCAACCCGCCACGGCCCCGGTCTCCCCGCAGGCCAGCCGAGCGGCAGGAGGCCTCGTACGGACACCCGACGCCGGTGAATCGGGTGGCCGGTCGGCGCCGAGTCCCGCAGTACGCCGGGCCCGCACAGCAGACCTCACCGGCCGTTCAGGTTCGTGACGAGGTGAACACGGAGGCGCTGAGCGCACAGTGGGCCGACCTTCATGTCGTTCCCGGTCACTCCCGGCATGACATTCCCGAACGCACACGCGACCACCATCACTTACCGTGACGGACCACGGATTGACGGCCCCTGCGGAGGCTCCCAAGCTGGGAGGAGGGCCGGTGGAAGGGACTGTGGCCATGAGTGGACAGAGTGAACTTCCCCGGCTGCTGACCGCGGCGGAGACAGCGGCGCCGGTGGACGCCGTCGACGTCGTCGCGCAGGACCTGCGGCGGGCTTCGAGGCGACCAGGGCCTCCTTCCTCATCGTGGACCTGACGGGCAAGGCGGTGGCGCGGCTGTCCACCGCCGGGTCCGTGGGGAGCGGGCCGCAAGCCGAGCGGATCCCCATGTTCGGCAGCGTCTACGAACAGGTGGTCCGTACGCAGCGGCTGTACCGGGAGGCGGCCGGCCAGGGACAGCGGGTGATCGTGCCGGTCACCAACCGGGGAGACGCGATCGGGCTGCTGGAACTGGTCCTGCCGGCCCACCCCGGCGAGGAGATCCTGGACGCGATCAGTGAAGCCGCCCACGCCCTGGCCTACATCGTGATCGCCAACGGGCGCTTCACCGACCTCTACACCTGGGGCAAACGGCCCCGGCCCCCCACCCTGGCAGCGGAGATCCAGTACCAGCTGCTGCCTCCCTCCCCGTCCTGCGAGGCCGCGCAGTTCACCCTGTGCGGGAACCTGTGGCCCTCCGAGGATCTCAGCGGCGACACGTTCGACTACGCCCTGAACCGCGACACCCTGCACGTGTCGGTGACCGACCCCATGGGCCACGACATCGATTCCGCCCTGGCCGCCACGGTCCTCGTGGGCGCCCTGCGCGGCGCCCGCCGCGCGGGAACCGGTCTGGCCGAACAGGCCCGCCTGGCCGACCGGGCCCTGGTCGATCACGGCCCCGGTCACGCCACCGGGCAACTGCTGCGCATCGATCTCCGCACCGGCCGGGCCCAGCTCGTCAACGCCGGTCACCCCTGGCCACTGCGCCTGCGCAAGGGGGTGGTGGAGGAGATCGCCTGCGAGGTGGACCTTCCCTTCGGTCTCTCCGGGATCGGGCCCCACCCCTACCGTGTCCAGGACATCGATCTGCGCCCCGGTGACCGTCTGCTCATGCTGACCGACGGCATGCTGGAAGGTCATGGGGAGAAGGCCGACGTCCCCGCCCTGCTGGAGCGTACCCGGGACCTGCATCCGCGGGAGGCCGCGCTGATGCTGACGACCGCGGTCCGGGAGGCCGCCGACGGCCGGCTCGGAGACGATGCCACCGTGATGTGCCTGGACTGGCACGGCCCGCAGGAGACCGAGCGGCATGTCAGCTCGGGCGCCGACACTCTCCAGGCGTCGGCCGCCCGGACGGCGGCACGGTAGCTATGAGCAGGTGAAATAGGCCATATATGGATATATGAGGTGATGGCCGGGAGGAAGAGTGGATCTGGAAACGGTCAGCGACGAGCTGTACGCCCTGCCGCCGAGCGAGTTCACCGCCGTCCGCGACGAGCGGTCCAAGGCCGCCCGCCAGGGCGGGGACCGCGACCTGGCCGAACAGATCCGCCGGCTGCGCCGACCCACCCAGGCGGCCTGGGCCAGCAACCTCCTGGTGCGCGAGCAGCCGGAAGAGGCCGAACGTCTGCTCCGTCTCGGCGACGCGCTGCGGCAGGCCCACCGGGACATGGACGGCGAGCAACTGCGTGCGCTCTCGGCCCAGCAGCGGCAGGTCACCTTCGCCCTGGCCCGGCAGGCCGGCCGGCTCACCGCCCGGGCCGGACAGCGCATCAGCGAGGATGCCCAGCGCGAGGTCCAGGAGACCCTGCACGCGGCCCTGGCCGATCCGAACGCCGCGCAGCAGTGGGCTCAGGGACGCCTGACCAGGCCGTTGAACACCCCGGTCGGTTTCCCCGCCCTCTCACCGGGTTCCGTTCCCGAGGCCCGGCCGCGCCCTGCCGGGGGCCGGGAGGGCGGTCCGGCCGGTGACGTGGCCGACCTGGACGCGGCACGTGCCCGACGCCGACGGCAGGAGGAGCACCTCCAGCGCGCCCGGCAGCAGGCCGAGGACGCCGAACACCGGCTGCGGGAGCGCGAAGCGGAGCTGTCCACCGCCGAGGAGGACGAGCGCCGGGCGGCAGCGGAGCAGCAGCAGGCGGAGCAGCGCCGGGCCGGTCTGGCCCGGCAGCTCAAGGAGGCCGAGACCGAGGAGCACCGGACTCGGGAGGCGGCCCGGGAGGCCCGCGACCGCCTCCGGGACGCGGACCGGGCCGTGCGGGAAGCCCGGCGCCGGGCGAAGGACGCCACCGCCCACGCCCGGCAGCTCGAGGAAAAGCGCAGCGGAGCCGGCGAGAAAGGCCAGGGATGAGCGATGGCACGAGCGATCTGGAGCGGGGTGCTCACCTTCGGGCTGGTCACCGTGCCGGTGCAGCTGTTCACCGCGACGGAGGACCACACCGTCCACTTCCGCCAGCTGCAGCGCGGCACCTCCGACCGCATCCGCTACCAGCGGGTGAACGAGAGGACCGGCGAGGAGGTGGACTACGACGAGATCGTCAAGGGCTACGACCTGGGCGGCGGCGACTACGTGATCGTCGAGCCGGACGAACTCGACGAGATCGCCCCCGGCAAGTCCCAGGTCATCGAGATCACCGGCTTCGTCGACCTGGACCGGATCGAGCCGGTCTACTTCCAGCGCACCTACTACCTCGCCCCCAAGGGAGAGGAGTACACGAAGGTCTACGAGCTGCTGCGGGCCGCACTGGAGAAGGAGAACAAGACCGGCATCGCCACCTTCGTGATGCGCAGCAAGCAGTACCTTGTCGCCCTTCGAGCACAGGAAGAGGTCCTGGTGCTGCACACGCTGCACTGGGCCGACGAGGTGCGCGACCCGCACGGTGAGCTTCCCCTGCTGCCCGACCACTCGGAGGCCACGGGCAAGGAGCTGCGGACGGCGCGGCAGCTGATCGGGGCACTGTCCATCGACTGGAGGCCCGAGGGCTACCACGACACCTACGAGGAGCGGGTGAAGGAGCTGGTCGAGGCCAAGGCCGACGGCAAGGAGATCGTCAGCGAGGAGGCCCCGCCGCAGGCCACCGACGTCATCGACCTGATGGAAGCCCTGCAGCGCAGCGTCGAACAATCCGGCAAGGGCCGGCAGCAGCCCTCCGGCAAACGGGGGAAGCCGAAGGAGCGGCCCGCCGACGGGCACGGAGACGGCAAGGCGAAGCGGCGCAAGGCCACCGGAAAGAGGGACCGGGGGAAACTGGAGCAGCTGAACAAGAGCGAGTTGTACGAGCGGGCCGGCCGGCTCGGCATCCCGGGCCGGTCCAGAATGAACAGGGACCAGCTCCTCAAGGCGGTCACCAAGGCCGCCTCCTGACGTGGTCGGCCGATCGACGGCCGCCCCTGCGGGCCACCGCGGAGCGGCAGCCACCGAGGCGCGCGGTCGTGCGCCGGCTGCCGGTACGTCGCGTCCCGTCCCTCTGCCGTCCCTCGGCCGCCGGCGGCTCCCGCAGAGCCCCGCCGCTGTCCGTACCGGTCATCCCCGGACGAGTGAACACCCGTGATCATGTGCGTAGGCGGCGAAGACGTCCATGAACGTGCCCTCCGCCTCCACGAACTGCCTGCGCAGGAGCGACGAGAACTCTTCCAGCGCGATGACCAGCATGGTGGCGCCCAACCGGACGTCAGCGCTGCGGGACGTCCGCCCCAGCAGGGCCAGGTCCCCTGCGTAGCCGATCATGGCAGCCAGGGACCGGCCTCCCTTGCCGTCGTGGAAGTAGTACGTCTCCGTGTGCTGGCTCAGGTCGACGGTGACGTGATTGACGTCGGCGGCCAGACTCTCCAGCAGCCCGGCCGTGAACGCCGCGTCCGGCGGTCCGCCGGCCTCGGCCGCTTTCCGCAGGGAGGCCAGCCGCAGGGCGAGGACGCGTCGACGGGTGACGGCGGGGTGGATCTGGCCCAGCCATGAGACGGCGGCCGTCAGCAGGGCGAACCCGATCAGGCCTTGCACGGGCGTGGCAAGGCGGAGCCAGCCCGTGGTGGGGACGACGTCCCCGAAGCCGAGCGTGCCCACCGTGACCAGGGACAGGTACAGAGCGTCCAGTACGTCGGACCGTTGCTCCGTCTCCAGGCCCGGGGCGAAGGAGAAACCTCCCGGCATGTGGGGCCAGTAGACCAGCGTCCAGCCCGTCACGATGATCGACGTCCACATCACCACCACCGTCGCCATCGCCGCGGGCCCCACCACGGCGGCGAGCCGGGCGGGAAAGCCGGAACGTCGGCTGATCCGCCACAGACTCGACGTCACGGACGTGCTGAGACCGCCGTGGCCCGACGGATGCCACAGGGTGTGGAACACGTCGCGCAACGCGACCGCGATGAGTGCTGCGCCGACCGCGGTGACCAACCAGCCCAAGATTTCCTCCTACGCTACGAGCCCGGTCCCCACCGGGTTCCCCGGATACCGGCCACCCGACCGCTGATCCACCCGCCCCGGCACACGGCCCGCTCCGCCGATCCGGCCGGAAGGAGGACGGAACGGACAAGGGGCCGGGCTCCCGCACGTGCCGACACCACGTTGCGCCACCCGTGCGGCTCGCGGATGAAGGTCACATCAGCCACAGGTCGCACACGGTCGCGTCCTGAGCTCGATGCCGCAGCGACGGCCGCGGATCCAGCATGGCCGTGTGACCGAGATACTGCCGGGGCCGCACATGTCCCTCCTGGAAATCGTCGTCGTGGTGGGTGCCGTCGCGCTGGTGACGGCCCGCTGGCTGCCCGAACGGATGCGCCGGCCGGCCGAGTCGGGCGCCGGGGCGATGGTGGTGACGTCCAGTACGGCGCTGGTCGTGGCGGGCCGCCTGCGCTGGCAACTGCTCCCCGTGGTGGCGGTGGCCGCCCTCGTCCTGTCGGTCGTCGTCGGGGCCGAACTGCGGGCGCGTCGCGGCAGGCCGCGGCGCCGGGCCCGATGGTGGGCGGCTGCGCCGGTGTCCCTGGCGTGCCTGTGCCTGGTCGCCGTCGGACCGGCCGCGTCCTGGGCCCTTCCCGAGCCCGAACTCCCTGCACCCTCCGGCCCGTTCGCCGTGGGCACCAGCGTGGTGCAGTGGACCGACGCCGACCGGCCCGAGGAGGCCACGGCCGACGCGGAGGACCGGCGCACCGTCGTGGTGCCGTTGTGGTACCCGGCGCGGAAGACCACGGCGGACGCGCGAAGTGCCGTGTACCTCGGGCGGACGGAGCGAGAGGCGGGCATCGTCTCCGACGCGCTCGCGAGCTACGTCGGCGTGCCCGGCTTCCTGCTTGACGGCCTGTCTCGCACCCGCACCCACGCGGTGGTCGACGCGCCGGTGGCAGAGGGAGGCGGACGCTTCCCGGTCGTGCTGTTCTCCCCGGGACTGGACGCCGTACGTACCCAGAACACGGCGTGGGCGGAGGAACTGGCCGGCCGCGGCTATGTCGTAGCGGCCCTCGACCACCCCTACGACTCGGCAGCCGTGGTCCTCGCCGACGGCAGGACCATCCGTACGAAGGTCGCCGCCACGGGCGACGCCGGCCGGGACGAGAAGCTGGCGGCCACCTGGACAGCGGTCCGGGCTGCCGACCTGAGCTTCGTCCTCACCCAGCTCGATCGCGTCGCCCGCGGTGAGATACCGGGGCCCGTGGGCGGGCGCATGGACCCGAGCGGCGTGGCCGCCACCGGCCACTCCCTCGGTGGGGGAGCCGCATTGCGGGCCGCTCGCCAGGACGGTCGGTTCGACGCCGTCGTCAACCTGGACGGCTTCCCGCACGACCCCGGCGCGAAGCCCTTCGCGCAACCAGTCCTGGCGCTCACCCAGGACGTCCGCCGGGACATCGACCCGGAGTACATCCCCAGCCTGACCCACATGCTGTCCCTGAGCACCGCGACCAGCTACCGGCTCACCGTCCCCGGCGCGGCACATCTCACGTTCACGGACGCGCCCCTCTACACGCCCCCGGTGGAGTCGGTCGTCGGCTCACTGGGCCGCACCGGCGGCCCCCGTCTCAGCGCCGCGGCCTCAGCCGCCTTCCTCGACACCACGCTGCGCGGCAGGCCCGGAGACCTGGCCACTGTGCTGCCCGCCTACGGCGACCTCACCGTCCACTCCCCGCGCAGCAGCCCCTGACCAGCGGCCCCGCACTGGCCGTCAGTCCCGGTGCCGGTGCCGGCGCCGGGCCGACCGGGCTCTGTTGCCGCATCCGATCGAGCACCAGGCCTGATCGTGCCGGCGGGACAGGAAGAACATGCCGCAGCTGGGCGCCGGACAGCGCCGCAGCCTGGCCTGGTCGGGACCGGCCGCCAGGACGAGGGCCTGCCGGGCCGCCGCCCCGGAGGCCGGTCCGCCGGCCTCCCACTCGACGAGCCGGCCGTTTCCTCCGACCTGGAACGTGACCGGGGCCGAAGCGGCGAGGCCATTCAAGGTCTTCAAGCTGACCACCCGCAGCCTGGCCCCGCAGGAACGCTGGACCGGCCTGCGCCGCCACTCCTTCCGGCCCCTCAGCACCCGCCGCTATCACCCCGGTCTCCACCGAGTGCGGCTCCAGGTCGACGGGCGGCTGTACGGGCTTGCCGACTTCACGCTCATCAGTCTGTGACCGGCGGGAGCCCCGGCCCGTGCCTTCGGGCCCGCCTCCCCTCGACCGGGTCTGAGTCCTGGAGAAAATCTATCGCCGCCACAGTAGACATTGGCTGGCCGCAGGGTTATTGTTTCTGACGTACCAAGAAGTCGATGAGGGCGCGGCAGAGACGAACTGCCGCGCAGTACGTCAAGCAGGACGCGGCCCGGCAGGGCCGGGCCGCGAGCAGTACCCGCGGTATCCAGCAGTACGACCGAGTAACCGAAAGTAAGGAGCAGAACGCCATCAGGATCGCCCGGACGAGGAAGAAGTCCGTCCGGGTACCGCAGGCCCCCGGATTGGAAGGTGGTCCCCGGTCACGCATCCGCGATCCCCGCAGCCCTGCCCTCCGAGGCGGAACCTGCGGACAAAGAAGGTCGGCACAGTGTGCCGGTAGATGGTGTTGCAAGCTCGGGGCCCGGATGCCGCACGGCATCCGGGCCCCCGACGCGTCCCCGAAAGAAGAGGTCTATGCCCTCTGGCAGTTCCCGTCCCGTCGACAACCTCGACGATGACGACTACCCCGCCTACACCATGGGCAGGGCCGCCGAGATGCTCGGCACCACCCCCGCCTTCCTCCGCGCCCTCGGCGAGCACCGCCTGATCACCCCCCTGCGCTCCGAGGGCGGCCACCGTCGCTACTCCCGCTACCAGCTGCGCATCGCCGCCCGCGCCCGCGAACTCGTCGACCAGGGGACCTCCATCGAGGCCGCCTGCCGCATCGTCATCCTCGAGGACCAGCTCGAAGAGGCCCAGCGCATCAACGAGCAACTGCGCACCCAGGTCAGCGACTCGCAGTCGAAGACAACGGCCTGACCACAGGATGCGCGGCGGACGGCCGCCGGCGTCGCGGAACAGGAGGCCGGCACAGGTGTGCCGAAAGGCGCCCCGTATGTGTGCGTCGCACACGCGCGGGGCGCCTTCGTCGGTCCGGTGGGAAGGTCAGCCCTCCTCGGTCTCGAAGGTGCGCAGCAGATCGGCGGCGACGCTCACGGCAATGGTCGCCGGTTCCTTGCCGGTGATGTCGGCCAGCCCGATCGGGGTCTTGATCCGATCGATGGTGGCCTCGTCGTGACCGCCCTCGGTGGTGAGGCGTTTGCGGAACCGCACCCACTTGGCCGCCGACCCGATCAGCCCGATGGAACCGAGATGGGTGGTGCGCAAGGCGGCGTCGCACAGAGCGGCGTCCTCGGCGTGATCATGAGTCATGATCAGGACGTGGGTGCCGCGCGGCAGCTCCGCCAGCACCTCCTCGGGCAGCAGCGGCGTGTGGTGCACGTGCACCTGTGCCACCGCGTCCGCCAGCACGTCGAGCCGTTCCTTGGTGAGGATCTCGGAGCGGCTGTCGATCAGATGCAGGTCGAGGTCCTGACGCGCCAGGATGCGCGCCAGTTCCAGCCCGACGTGCCCGACGCCGAAGATCGCCACCGCCCGTACCACCGGCAGAGGTTCGAGCAGTACCGACACCGTGCCGCCGCAGCACTGCACGCCGTGCTGGTTGACCACCTTGTCGTTCAGGGCGAAATCGATCAGCTCCGGCTCCGGCTTGGACGCGGCGATCATCTCCCGGGCCCGGTCGATCGCCACGGCCTCGACGTTGCCGCCACCGATCGAGCCCCACGTCTCGGTCTGCCCCACAACGAGTTTCGCACCGGCGTCGCGCGGGGCATGGCCGCGCACGGTCGCGACGGTCACCAGCACGCCGGACTCCCGGCGTGCCCGCAACCGTGCGACCGCGGCGACCCACGTCATGTCAGGCACCGCTCAGTGCTTCGGAGTCGGTCCGGACCCTGGCGCCGGCCGACCCGTTCACGGCCGACCCGTTCGCTGCGTGGCCGTTGGCGGCCGCCCCGTCGGGGGCGGGACCGTTCGAGGAGGCACCGCCCTGGCGAGCCGCCTCGATCGCCCAGTAGACCGCCTCCGGCGTCGCGGGGGAGGCCAACTCGACACCGGCCCCGCTCGGCCCGAACGCGGCGGCGGCCTGCCGCAACGCCTCCCGCACCGAGAACGCCAGCATCAGCGGAGGCTCACCCACCGCCTTGGACCCGTACACCGCGCCCTCTTCGGTGGCGTGCTCGAGCAGCGTCACATTGAACTCCTCGGGCATCTCCGAGAAGCTCGGCAGCTTGTACGTGCTCGCCGCCTGGGTCAGCAGCCGGCCGCGGTTCGGGCCGTCGCTGGTGTCCCAGCGCAGGTCCTCGAGCGTCAGCCAGCCCGCGCCCTGCACGAAACCGCCTTCCACCTGGCCGATGTCGATCATCGGGGACAGGCTGTCGCCGACATCGTGCACGATGTCCACGCGCCGGATGCGGTACGCGCCGGTGAAGCCGTCCACCTCCACCTCGGTCGCCGCGGCGCCGTGGGCGAAGTACTTGAACGGCGAGCCCCGGAACGTCTTCGCGTCCCAGTGCAGCCCCTCGGTCCGGTAGAAGCCGGACGCCGACAGCTGAACGCGCTGGAAGTACGCGGTGCGCACCAGGTCGTCCCAGGCCAGCTCCTTGTCGCTGCCCAGGGCACGTGCGACGCCCTCGACGATGCGCACGTCCGAAGCGTTCGCGCTCAGCTGGGAGGCGGCCACCTGCAGCAGCCGCTCGCGCAGCTGCTCACAGGCGTTCTTGATCGCCCCGCCGTTGAGGTCCGCCCCGGCACTGGCGGCGGTGGCGGAGGTGTTGGGCACCTTGTCGGTACGCGTCGGGG
Source organism: Streptomyces hamibioticus (assembly GCF_047946815.1). Classification (NCBI taxonomy): domain Bacteria; kingdom Bacillati; phylum Actinomycetota; class Actinomycetes; order Kitasatosporales; family Streptomycetaceae; genus Streptomyces; species Streptomyces hamibioticus. Next base: position 464,067 of record NZ_JBKKQY010000001.1, on the reverse strand, counting down.
CGAGGCGGACCTTGTGCAGCGGGATGCCCAGCGTGGTCGCGGCCACCTGCATCATCTTGGTGTGCAGGCCCTGGCCCATCTCGGTGCCGCCGTGGTTGATCAGGACCGAGCCGTCCTTGTAGATCAGCACCAGCGCGCCGCCCTGGTTGAAGGCGGTGAGGTTGAACGAGATGCCGAACTTGATGCCGGTGACCGCGATGGCCCGCTTGGTGTGCGGGTGCGCGGCGTTGAAGGCGGCGATCTCGCGCTTGCGGTCGGCGATGCCGGCCTTCTCCTGCACCTGCTGCCAGACGGCGGAGATCCGCTCGGCCTGGGTGACCGGCTGACCGTACGGCGTCGTCTGACCCTGGCCAGGCCGGTAGAAGTTGCGCTCCCGCAGCTCCATGGGATCCAGGCCGAGCTGGGGCGCGCAGCGGCCCAGGATGTCCTCGATCACCAGCATGCCCTGCGGCCCGCCGAAGCCGCGGAAGGCGGTGTTGGAGACCGTGTTGGTCTTGGCGATGCGACCGGCGACGCGCGCGTTGGGGATCCAGTAGGTGTTGTCGATGTGGCACAGCGCGCGGGCGAGGACCGGCTCCGACAGGTCCAGGCTCCAGCCGCCGTCCGCGACCAGGGCGGCGTCGAGGGCCTGGATGCGGCCGTCGGCGTCGAAACCGATCTTCCACTTGGCATGGAACCCGTGCCGCTTGCCGGACATGGTCAGGTCCTGGGTCCGGTTGAGCCGGAACCGGACCGGCCGGCCGGTCAGCTTGGCGCCGAGCGCGGCGATGGCCGCGAACCCGTGCGGCTGCATCTCCTTGCCGCCGAAGCCGCCGCCCATCCGCAGGCACTGCACGGTCACCTCGTGGGCGGGCACACCGAGCACGTGCGAGACGATCTCCTGCGTCTCCGAGGGGTGCTGGGTGCTGCTCTGGACGAACACCTGCTCGTTCTCGTCGACCAGGGCCAGCGCCGCGTGCGTCTCGAGGTAGAAGTGTTCCTGACCTGAGAACTGGAACTCGCCGGTGAACACGTGCGCGGAGTCGGCGAAGCCCGCGTCGATGTCGCCGTGCACCATCAGGGGCTGGGCACCGTGATAGCTGCCCGCCGCGATGGCGTCCTGCAGCGTGACGATGGAGGGCAGTTCATCGAGTTCCACCTCGACGGCCGCCGCACCGAGCCGGGCCGCCTCCAGGGTCTCGCCGAGCACCCAGGCGACCGCGTGGCCGTGGAACATGACCTCGTCGGGGAAGAGGGGTTCGTCGTGCTTCATGCCGGCGTCGTTGACGCCGGGCACGTCGGCACCGGTCAGCACGCGGACCACACCGGGCACGGCGAGCGCGGGCTCGGTACGCAACGCGGTGATCCTGCCGCGGGCCTTCATGACCTGGACCGGGTACGCGTGCAGCACGTCCTTGGTCCGCTGGACCAGGTCGTCGGTGTAGAGCGCGGTACCGGTGACGTGCTGGAAGGCGCTCTCGTGCGGCATCGCGACGCCGACGACGGGCTTTTCGGGACGCTCTGACAGATGACTCATGACGGCACCGCCTCGGTGGTCTGTGCGTGCAGCTTCAGCAGGCTCTGGCCGAGCATCGCGGAACGGTAGAGGGAGCTGGCGCGGTGATCGTCCATCGGCGTGCCCTCACCCCGCAGCACCCGGGCCGCGGCCTCGACGGTCTCCGCCGACCACGGCCTGCCCTCCAGGGCCGCCTCCGTGGCGAGGGCGCGGACCGGGGTGGCGGCCACGCCGCCCAGGCCGATGCGCGCCTTGCGGACGACCCCGTCCTCGACGTCGAGCGCGAAGGCGACCGCGACGCTGGAGATGTCGTCGAAACGCCGCTTGGCGATCTTGTGGAAGGCCACGACCGGCGACAGCGGCAGCGGGATGCGCACCGCGCGGATCAGCTCACCGGGACGGCGCACGCTCTGCCGGTAGCCGGTGAAGTAGTCCGCCAGCGGGACCTCGCGCTCACCGTCTGCGTCGGCGAGCACCAGCGACGCCTCCAGCGCGAGCAGCACCGGCGGGCTGTCACCGATGGGGGAGCCGGTACCCAGGTTGCCGCCGAGGGTCGCGCCGTTGCGGATGAGCCGGGACGCGAACTGCGGGAACAGCTCCGCCAGCAGCGGGACGCTGCCGTCGAGGCGGCGTTCGATCTCGGTGAGCGTCAGCGCCGCCCCGATCTCGATGTGGTCGGATTCGACGCGCAGCTCCCGCAGTTCGGGCAGCCGGTCGATGGCGACCACGCAATCCGCCCGGCGGGAGCGGATGTTCACCTCCACGCCCCAGTCGGTGGAGCCGGCGACCACCACCGCGTCGGGTCGCTCGCGCAGCACCTGCAGCGTTTCGGCGAGGGTGTCCTTCCGCAGGAACGCGCTGCCGTCCCGGGTGTACTCGGTGGCGACCGGTGCGGGCGGGGACTGCTCGCGCCGCTGGGCGAGCGGGTCCTCGTCGGTGGGCGTGCCGACGGCGTACGCGGCATCGCGAATCGGACGGTAACCGGTGCAGCGGCACAGGTTACCGCTCAGCGCGTGCAGGTCGAAACCGTTCGGACCGTGCTCGGCGTCGGCGCTGTCGGCCGGCTCCGCGTGGGCGCAGCGGTCCGGCCGGTAGTACTCGGCAGCCATGCTGCAGACGAACCCGGGCGTGCAGTAACCGCATTGGGAGCCGCCGCGGACGGCCATCTCCTCCTGCACCGGGTGCAGGGCGGGCGGCGTGCCGGGTTCGCCCGCGGTGGCGAGTCCCTCGGAGGTGATGACCTCCTGGCCGTCGAGCGCCGCGACCGGCACCAGGCAGGCGTTGACCGCCACCCAGTCGGTGGGCTTGTTCACCCCGGGGCGGGCCACCAGGACGGAACAGGCGCCGCATTCCCCTTCGGCGCATCCCTCCTTGGTGCCGGTGAGGCCACGCTCGCGCAGGAAGTCCAGCACTGTCGTGTGGGGCGCGGCAGGCGAAATCGGTGCTTCTTTCCCGTTGACCGTGATCCGCGCCGCTACCATGACAGGCCTTCGTTTCGGTGCGCGATCGGTCGATTCATTATGTTCGCCAATTTTCAGGCAGCTTTCTGTGTTCAGGCGCGCCACAGGAGAGGAGCGGGCGCAAAAGGGCACGTGAAGAGGACGTGCCGAGAAATGGAAACGGGAAACCTGAAATGTGCCGCAAAAGGGCACATCGAATGTGCCGCAAAGGGGCACATCAGAACGGCGTGCTCAGCAGCCGTGCGCGATCCGACCCGGGACCCAGGCCGTACAACGGGCGAGGCGACCAAGATCAGAGCTGGTGTACATCTGTTGTCGCCTCCTTCCGGCAGTCATGGGTCGACGTTTACCGCAAATTAGTGGCTGGGCTCACAGAGGTCAAGAGGTTGGCCCCGGTCTCTCGGGAAACGACTGGATCCGAGGCTGGGGCCGCCGTGCGGCGACCGGGCCGGAGGGGCGCACGCGCGCTGCCCGTGGTGCCGCGACCGTACTCGGGGAGCCGGCCGCGGCACCCTACCCATGGCGCCCGTCAACGCACTGCAACGGGTGCCCCGGGTCCGCGTGCGGAGGCGGGGCCGAACGGGTGGTCGGCACAGCGCGTGCGCGGGCGTCGCAGCTTCTGGCGGAGCCGCCAAGCCGGTTGGCGTCGGCCCGAGCCGCGGTTCACACCGGTTCGGGTTGCGGTTCCGGCTGCCGTACGGGTTCGGCCTTCGGCTGCCACAGTGCGACGGTCCGTACGTAGCCGTGGATCACCGAGGCCATCGCCAGCAGGAGAAGCGGTCCGGACACCCATGGATGCCGGGCCATCTCCAACGGCAGGTAGCGGTAGGACGCCAGGAGCGCGGCGAAGACGGTCGCGCCGTAGGCGACCAGCCGGACTCCCGCGCGGTCCCAGCCGCGGTCGTAGGAGCGCAGGGCCGCCTCGATCGTGACCGTGAAGACGACGCCGGCGATGAGATCCACGCCGTAGTGCCAGCCGAATCCCAGCGTCGCGGCGAGCGTGGCGACCAGCCAGAACGTTCCCGCGTAGCGCAGCAGCCGCGGTCCCTTCCGGGAGTGGATGAAGATCGCCACAGCCCACGCCGTGTGCAGGCTGGGCATGCAGTTCCGCGGCGTGACCTCGTCGAACGGCATGGGGTGCGGGGTGCTGATCACCGGCGGCGTCTGGGGCCACAGATGGGCCAGGGCCCACTGCTGGGTGGGCGGCGTATCCGCCCACAGGCCGACCGGGGTCCAGTGATCGGCACCGGTGCCGTAGGCGAAGATCGGTCCGACCACCGGGAAGATCATGTAGATGCCTGGCCCGAGCAGGCCGATCACCAGGAAGGTGCGTACCAGGTGGTGGCCCGGGAAGCGGCGTTCGACCGCCACGTTGCGCAGCTGGTACAGCGAGACGACGACCGCGGCCACCGCGAGCTGGCCGTAGACGATGTCGAGGGAGTAGTAGCCGATCGTGCCGGTCGCCGAGACGAGCCGGCCCACCAGCCATGACGGGTTGCCCAGCGCATGATCGGCGATCGCCAGGTACGGGTCGAGCACCTCCGGTCGGGTCTTCGCGGTGATGACCAGCCAGGCGTCGCCGGTCTTGCGGCCGGCCACCAGCAGCAGGCCCAGCGCCACTGCCTTGAGCAGCAGGACGCGTTCCCGGCCGGTGCGGCGAGTGACGGCGATGACCGCGCAGCCCAGCATCACCCACAACGCGCCGTTGCCGAAGGGGTGGCCGTCGGCCGGCCTGGCGTCGGCCACCCACCGGACCACCCAGAAGGCGGCGTCGATCCCGACCGCGGCACCAACCGCGATGCGGCGTTGCCGCCAGGTGAGGACCACCATCGTCAACGCCAGGCCGGCGTACAACAGGAAGCCTGAGTTGGGAGGAAATATCACTTCCCGCAGCCCGCTGGCGATCGGCCCGGGGAGGCCGTAGCGGTGCGTGGCGAACTCCAGCGAGATGAGGAATCCGAGGGTCACGACACCCGCTACGGCCCAGAGTCTCGCCCGCGGTCGACGCCACACCGGGGACGCTGTTCCGGAGTCCGTTGGTGCAGGACCCTGCGATGGTATGTGTATCAATTTTCGGCCGATTTGTTAGATATGGGTCAAAGGTCGGGGTAGGTTTCGCTCGTCATCTTCCGCTCGACTGTCGGTCGGCTTTAGGCCGGCTTCCCGTCGATCCCGCATTCTCCTTCATGAAGAGCGGCTGCCCGACAGGGGAAGACGGAAAGAACGCAGCCCGGGTTGCGCCCCGTTCCCGGTTCGCGTCCTCACCTCGGCGCCCACGGCGCCGGAACCGGCCCGCCCAGGACGAGGTCGGCCCCGCAAGGGGGCGCAGCACCGCGTCGACGGCGTGCCGATGGGCGTGGTCGCGGACGGCATCGTGCCGGTCTCCGGCCGGAACGGCAGCGCCGCCGCGTACTCGGCCGACAACGGCAGGCGGCTGTGGTCGCGCGACCTCGGGCTGGACAGTGCTGAGGTGCGCCGGCGCGGCCGGGTGCAGGTGCCGGGGAGTCCGGTGGAGGCAGGGGTGGCCCCGAGCTGATGGTCTAGGGCAACGGTCTCAACGGCCGGATCGGCGGCGAGTTCTTCCGGCTCGAGCCCGTGCTGTCCGAGGCGGGTGCGTAGTCACGAATGGGTGCGGTCGCGCGGGGCCGGCGCGGGAGCCGGGCCCGCGCGGCGGCCACGGAGCACGGCCGCCGGGGGCGCGAGTTCGCCGGCCATCGCGGTGGCCGGCATCCTGCCCCGCACCGACGAGGAAGACCTCGGCGCACTCACGCCGGCCGGAGCGCGTCGACTCGCGCCAGGGAGGCAAGAGGCAGTTCCGCCGTGATGGCCTTGCCCCGCCCGTGAGGCTGCATCCAGAGTCTGCTGCTCACGGCGTTGACGATCTCCAGGCCGTGGCCGCTCGCCCGTTCGGGGTCCCGAGGCTGGGGGTGCGGCATGGCGGGGGAAGTGTCCCAGACGGTGATCCGGAGTACGTGGCCACGGCCGGGCGCCTCCAGTTGCAGGCCGCCGGGGCCGGGAGCATGCCGTGCCACGTTCGCGATCAGTTCGCTCACGACGAGCCGGACGTCGTTGACCAAGCTCTCCGGGAAGGTCGTCCCGCACCTCTGCGCCAGATCGGCCAGGAGCGCTTCCGCCTGCGACCGGGCCTGCGCGGCCATGGGCGGGGCGGTGCCCCAGGAGACTCGGCGACGCAGTGCCCCCGGCTCGTGTTCATCCGCCTGCTTCATAAGCGGTACAGCCATGTGCACACCCTTGATGGGGTCGTTATCTGCCTTTCGGGCTGGCAGCCCGGCAGGGCGACTACCCCGCCCGGGCCGACTCAAGCCCGAGGACCCTGCGCAAGGGGCGGCCGACTCGTGGCCTACGGCCCGGCGGGCCGGGCGCCTGCTCGTGCGCCGCCTTTGCTGCGTCGTGTGCGGCTGCGTCGGGTACGGCTCCGCGCGTATGGCCACGGCTTGGTCTTCGCGAGTCGGGGCCGCTTCGGGACGGAACGTACTATGGCGCTTAGGTTTTCGTGAGGAAGGCGGCCGGCATGCGGGGCTTCGGCGAGCTGGAGCAGGCGATCATGGACGCGGTGTGGACCGCCGATACGCCGCTGCCGGTGCGCGAGGTGCTGGATCGGCTCAATGGCGAACGGCCGCAGCCACTGGCGTACAACACGGTGCAGACGGTGATGGACATCCTGCACCGCAAGGGCTGGCTGTCCCGGAGGAAGGTCGGCCGGGCGTTCCACTACCAGGCCACGAAGACGCGTGAGGAGTACGCGGCCTCGCTGATCGACCAGGTGTGGGCGACCGGGGCGGACCGTACCGCGACGCTGCTGCGGCTGTTCGACGGATTGGACGAGGCCGAGGTCGCCGAGCTGCGGGCGGCGCTCGCGGCCCGTCGTGGGAGGACCGGCTCGTGAGGGTCGCCGTGGTGCTGCTGGGCTACGCGGGCCTGGTCGGCGTCCTCGGGCCGGTGCTGCTGGCCCGTACCGGCTGGGCCGTGCGGGCGCCGAGGCCGGCGATCTGGGCCTGGCAGGCGGTCACGGCCACGGTCGTCGTGTCGGTCGCGCTGGCCGGGCTCGTCCTGGCGGTGCCCACCGTGCCGGTCAGCGGCAGCGTGGCGAGCCTGCTGGAGGCGTGCGGGATGGCGCTGCGCGCGCAGTACGCCGCACCGGGAGGCGCGATGGCGGCCGCGACCGGCACGGTGCTGGCCCTCGCGGTGGTGGGCCGCGTCGGCTGGTGTCTGGCGGCGGCCCTGTGCCGGGCGCGGCGGGAGCGCCGTCGGCACGCCGAGGTACTGGCCGTGGTCGGCCGGGAACACCCCGGTCTGGGTGTGACCGTGCTGGAGGACGACCGCCCGTCGGTGTACTGCCTGCCCGGAACCGGGCACCGGATCGTACTGACCTCGGCGGCCATGGCCGCGCTGGAGCCGGCCGCGCTGGACGCGGTGATCGCCCACGAGCGGGCGCACATCAGACAGCGCCACCACCTGGTCCTGGCCCATGCGAAGGCGCTGGAGCGCTCCTTCGGGCGCGTAGCCCTGTCCCGCACGGCGGCGGAGGAGACGCGGCGGCTGGTGGAGCTGGCCGCCGACGACGAGGCGACGGCCCGTACGGACCCGCTCACCCTGGCCGGGGCGCTGGTCGAGCTGGCCGGGGCGGGGGCGCCCGCCGCGTCGCTGGCGGCCTCGGGCGGCCAGGTGGCGGGCCGGGTGCGGCGGCTGCTCGATCCACCCCGGCCGCCGCGGCGCGCGGTGGTGCGGGGCGGGGTGCTGGTGGCGGCAGCGGTGCTGGTGCTGCCGCTTTTCCTGGCCGCTCAGCCTGCGGTGGCCGCGGCCGGCATGACCACCTGCCCGCTGCCGGACGCTTCCCCCGCCGGCGCGGGGCATCTCGTGTGACCGGGGGCGACGCGGCTCGCACCCCTGTCGGTGCCGCGGATGGAGTAACCGCGAGGAGCGTTCGGCGGGGTGACCGGCTCTCCGGCGGTATGGTCCGAAGCCGGGAGCGGACGACGGAGCCGATGACCGGCCGGCCCGCCGGGTGGCCGCCGTCGCCCCGGTCCCGCGCAGGTGAGGAGAGCACATGGCAGCGGCCCGGACTTCGCCCGGCGCACACGGTCGCCGGCGGTGGGTGCCTCAGGTCCGGCTGGCCTGGGAGTCGCCGAACGCCCGTTGGTGGGTGTGGGGGACGGCCGGGGCCGTGGTGGTCGTGGCCGGCACGGCGATGGCGGCGTGGGGCATGTTCCCCGTGGACGTCCACGGTCCGGGTCACCGCGTCGGGATCATGGCACCGACCTGCGGGCTCACCCGGTCGGTCGTGTCGGTCTTCCGTGGGGACCTCGGCATGGCGTGGCGCTACAACCCGCTCGGGCCGCTGGTCGCGTTCGCCGCTGCCGTCCTTCTGGCCCGCCTGGCGGCGGGAGCTGTTCTGGGGCGCTGCCCGGTGCTGCGCGTACGGCCGGGCCTCGTGGGGTGGACCATCCTCGGCCTCGCCGTGGTCGCGCTGGAGCTCCGTCAGCAGAGCCAGGCGGAGCTGCTGATGACGACCGGACTGCTGGACAGCGGCAGAGCCTGGTAGGCCGTCCGATCACCGCTCCCGGCTCCTCCCGCCGTATTCGCACGCGCGTCGGCGGCGTCGCCGTCCCGGCCGGAGGCGACACCACCGCGACACCACCGCGTAGCCCCGGCCATGAGCTCCTATGCGGCTTAGGCCCTAAGCTGTATAGGAGATAGGCTGCTGCTGACCCGCCACCGGCTCTGCCGGCCCTGGCGGCGGCATCCGGCGATCCCGGGTGCGGCCGGATCCGTCAAGCGGCCTGACCCCTCGTGCGGCCGGACCCGCCCCAACCGAAAGGCACAGCTTTGTCCGTCGACATCGGCCAGGTGGTCGGCTCCGGGTCCCTGTTCCTGGCCGCCCCCATCGCGCTCGCAGCGGGTGCGATCACCGTCGCCTCGCCGTGCTGCCTCCCTCTGATTCCGGGCTACCTCTCGTACACCACCGGCATGACGGCCGCCGACGCCCACGAGACGCAGAACACCCACAGCGGCCGGGCGCGGAGCCGCGCCGTGCTCGGCACGGCCCTGTTCGTCTTCGGCTTCGCCGCCGTGTTCACCGCGTACGGCGCGCTGTTCGGGTCCGTCAGTACGGTGCTGTTCGCCCACCAGGACACCGTGATCCGGATCCTCGGAGTGCTCACGATCGTCCTCGGCCTGGTGTTCATGGGCGCCCTGGAGCGCGTCCCCGTCCTGTCGCGCACGTTCAAGCCGCGTTTCACACCGCGTGCCGGGCTCGCCGGTGCGCCCTTCATGGGGGTGATGTTCGGGATCGGCTGGACCCCCTGCATCGGCCCCACACTCGCCGCCGTGCTCTCCCTGTCCCTGACCACCGGCTCGGCCGGACGCGGCGCCTTCCTCGCTTTCCTCTACGCGGTCGGCGTCGGCATACCGTTCCTGCTCTTCACCCTCGCCCTCGGCAAGTCCCTGCGCGCCTTCGAATTCGCCCGCCGCCACACCCGCAACGTGCTCCGCCTCGGCGGCGCGCTGCTGGTGGCCGTCGGACTCGCCCAGGTCTCGGGGCTGTGGAGTTGGATGATCCACCACATGCAGACCTGGGCGAGCGGCTATGAACTGCCGCTGTGACGGCCCGCGTACCCGCAGTGGACGAGCGGCCCCCACACCACGCCGTACCGCCCGTTCCGTACCACCGACGAGGACACCTCTTCCCATGACCTTCCGATTCCGTTCCCGCCCTGCCCTGGCCGCGGCAGCTGTGCTGCTCGCGGCCCCCCTGACCGCCTGCGGAGAGAACGCCGGCACCCCGTCCGAGGGAGCACCGGCGTCCGGGGTGGCCGTCAGTCACATCCACGGGCTCGGCATCGACCCGGCCGACGGGCGGCTGTACGTCGCCACCCACGAGGGCGTCATCGCCGTCGAGGCGGACGGCTCCGCGAAGCGGGTCAGCGACACCGCCGACTACATGGGCTTCACCGTGAAAGGCCCCAACACGTTCCTCGGCAGCGGCCACCCCGCACCGGGCAGCGGCGATCATGCCAACCGCGGCCTGATCGAGTCCACCGACTCCGGCAAGACCTGGAACACCCTCTCCCTCGGCGGCGAGGCCGACTTCCACGCCCTGGAGTACGCCCACAACACGATCTACGGATACGACAGCACCAACGGCCTGCTCCGCGTCAGCAAGGACGGCAAGACCTGGGACGACCGCGCAAAGCTCGCCGCCCTCGACATCGCCGTCAGTCCGAACGACCCCGACCTGGTACTGGCCACCACACAGCAGGGCGTCGCGAAGAGCACCGACGGCGGGGAGACGTTCGCCCCCGGCACCGAACCGGTGATGTCGTACGTTTCGTGGGCCGGGCCCGACGCCCTCTACGGCATCGATCCGACCGGCGCCCTGCACCTCAGCGCGGACGGCGGCAGGACCTGGAAGAAGGCGGGAAGCGTGCCCGGCGGCCCACCCCAGGCGCTCACCGCGGTCGACGCCGACCGCGTACTGGCCGCCACCCAGGACGGCGTGTACGAGACGACCGACGGCGGCAGGACCTTCACCGAACGCGTTCCGGTCACCCGAGCAGCCGACCACCACTGAACGCCCGCGGACCCGTACGACCGCCCGCCGCCCGCCGGCCGCGAGTGTGCGCACGGACGGCCGGACGGGTCCCTGGCGGTGGCCGTCCCCTGACGAGGCGGAGGTGTCAAGCGCCGTACTCGGCCGGTTTCGCGGCCTGGCCCGTGTCCTTGCCCCGTTCTCGCGCGCACACCCGGGTGGACGAGGTGTCACCGCGGTAGACGATGACGACCGCGGCGAGGCCGACGGACAGGCCGAGGGCGGTCTGCGGACCGAACGGTTCACCGAACATGACGGCTCCCCAGACCGCCGTGACCGGGGCCATGAGGAACATGAGCGTATTGACCTTGGTGACTCCGGAGCGCCTCAGGATGAGCCAGTACAGCCCGTACCCGCCGAAGGTCGACAAGGCCACGAGCCAGGTGATCGCGGTCCAGAACGAGAGCTCGGCGGGCGGCTCCGCGGCTCCGGCGCCCACGGCGAGCGCCGTGAAGATGACGGCACTGGTGGCGCAGTGGACGGTCATCGCCACCCCGGGCGCGACCCGTACGCAGGAGCGGCTCTCCAGGAACGTGGCCGCTACCAGCGAGAACATGCCGAGGAACGGGATGAGATAGGCCCACCAGGCCGCACCGGTGCCGGCCACGGCATCGGCCATGGTGACGATGACGACGCCGCTCACCCCCAGGCACAGGCCGAGCCACTGCTTGCGCGAGACGTACTGGCGCAACAACGGCCCGGCAAGTGCTCCGGCGACGAGGGGCTGGACGCCGTCGATCAGTGCCGTGGTGCCGCTGGAGACCCCGAGTTGGATCGCGTAGTAGACGGTGAGCAGATAGCCGCTCTGCGACAGCGCGCCGATCATGGCCTGCCGGGCCACATCCCGCGCCGTGAGGCCCCGCCACGACGTTGTGGAGACGGCGGCGACGACGATCAGGATGACGGCGAGGGGCAGGAACCGCCACATCAGGATCGTGACCGCGGAGGCACTGCCGGCGCCGAGCTTGGCACCGATGAACCCGGAACTCCAGCAGACCACGAAGGCGATCGAGAGCAGGAAGTTCACGCCTCAACCTCCAGTAAACAGATCGGTATACACGCCAGGGAACTATACAGATCGGTATACTGTCGGGCATGGGCACGAGCGAGAGGCCGCGACGGATCACGATGACGCCTGCCGCACGGCGCGTCCTGGAGGCCGCCGCGAGGCTGTTCTACGAGCGGGGCATCCATGCCGTCGGAGTGGACCTGATCGCCGCCGAGGCCGGGGTGACGAAGAAGACCCTCTACGACCGGTTCGGCTCCAAGGAGCAGATCGTCGTCGAGTACCTCGCGGACCGTGATGAACGCTGGCGGGCCTTCCTCGCCCAGTACCTCGACGCCGCACAGCCGGTCCCGGCGGCGCGCGTCCTGGCCGTCTTCGATGCCTCGAGTGCGTGGTCGGCGGAGAACAGTCCCAAGGGGTGCAGCATGGTCAACGCCCACGCCGAGATCAGCGATCCGTCCCACCCGGCCTACCCGATCATCACCGGGCAGAAGCAGTGGATGCTCGCCCTGTTCACCGAACTCGCCGGGGACATCGCCCCCGACGGGGCCGACCAGCTGGGGCGAACGCTCCTGATGCTGCACGAGGGAGCGCTCGTGGCCCACGGCCTGAGCGTCTTCGACGACCCCATCGGCCAAGCCCGCGAACAGGCACAGGCCCTCCTCGCCGCCACCGGCCGGCGGGGCCGCTCGGCGTAAGGGCTCCCGGGGGCGTACGGGTGGGGGCACGCCGGAGCCTCACGCACCGGCAGGACCGGGCGGGGGCGCCCGGGCATGGTGCCGCGGCGCAGAGCGAGGCCGGTGACGGTGACGACGGGGAGGGCCCGGGGGCGGCGGACGGCCTGGAGCAGCGAGCGGTGTGCGGCGTGGCCGAGGAAGCGCGGGACGGCTGCCGGGGTGACGATGTCCTCACGGGGGCCGGCCGGCAGCGCGTTCGTCGCGGCGCGGCTGTCGACGATTTCGGGTAGGTACGGGTACGAGGACGGACTCCACGGTCGTCCGTCCTCATGACGAGAGGACGGCGCTCAGGGCAGGGGCCGACGCGGCGAGTAGGAGGTGGGCACGCTCACTGATCGACGGACACGCCCGGGCCTGCGTCGGGCGGAACACGTCGGGCGGGAAACAAGGGACGGACGGGCGGAGAGGCCGGGGCGATGGTGCGGATCGGTGTACTGGCAGCGGTGACCGCGGCGGGCGCGGGCGCGGCCGCCGGGTATCTGGGGCTGCTGACGGGAGCGGTGCCGCTGGATCTCGGGGTGGGGCGGCGCACTCGCCCGCTCGGTCCGCGAAGCGTCGGCATCGCCGCACCGCGCGAGACGGTCTTCGAAGTGATCGCCCAGCCCTATCTCGGCCGGGCGACCCGGGCCGTGCGTGAGAAGGTCACGGTGCTGGAACAGGGCAGCGACATGGTGCTCGCGGCCCACCGCACCCCCGTCGCCGGCGGGCGGCTGACGGCGACGACGGTGGAGACCGTGCGGTTCACCCGGCCCGAGCGGATCGACTTCCGCCTGGTCCGCGGGCCCGTCCCGGCGGTCACCGAAACCTTCGAACTCACCGAGGAGGGCCCCGGCACACGCCTCGTCTACCGCGGCGAGCTGGGCGCCGACCTGTGGACGCTCGGCCGGTGGTGGGGCGATGTGGTCGCCCCGCGCTGGGAGTCGGCCGTCGAGGCCACGCTGACCGCGGTCAAACGGGAAGGGGAACGGCGCGCGTCCCTCGGCTGAGCCTCGTGCGGGCCGGGCCGTTTCATCGGGAGACGGCGGCCGGTGAGTGAAGGAAACCCGTTCATGGAGGAGTTCCGCATGAACCGAGCACCCGCGCCCCGGCGCAAGGCGGACCGCGACGAGGTGTTCGTGGAGTTCACCAAGTCCGTCTGCCCGATGTGCAAGACACCCGTCGACGCGCAGGTCAACATCCGCGCCGACAAGGTCTACCTGCGCAAACGGTGCCGCGAGCACGGCGAGTTCGAGGCGCTGGTCTACGGGGACGCCGAGGAGTACCTGTCCTCCGCCCGCTTCAACAAGCCCGGCACCCTCCCGCTCACCTTCCAGACCGAGGTGAAGGACGGCTGCCCGAGTGACTGCGGGCTGTGCCCCGAGCACAAGCAGCACGCCTGCCTGGGCATCATCGAGGTCAACACCGGCTGCAACCTGGACTGCCCGGTCTGCTTCGCCGACTCCGGCCACCAGCCGGACGGCTATTCCATCACCCACGAGCAGTGCGAGCGGATGCTGGACGCCTTCCTGGAGAGCGAGGGGGAGGCGGAGGTGGTGATGTTCTCCGGTGGGGAGCCCACCATCCACAAGCACATCCTGGACTTCGTCGACCTCGCTCAGGCCCGCCCGATCACCAACGTCAACCTCAACACCAACGGCATTCGCCTGGCCACCGACGAGAGCTTCGTCGCCGAGCTCGGCAGCCGCAACCGGGTGCCGGGCAAGTCGGTGAACGTCTACCTCCAGTTCGACGGCTTCGACGAACACACCCACCTGCGGATCCGCGGCCGGGACCTGCGCACGTTCAAGCAGCGGGCCATGGACAACTGCGCCGAGCACGGCCTGACCGTCACCCTCGTCGCCGCCGTCGAGCGTGGCCTCAACGAGCACGAACTCGGGGCGATCATCGAGTACGGCATCGACCATCCCGCCGTCCGCTCGGTGGCGTTCCAGCCGGTCACCCACTCCGGCCGGCACGTGGAGTTCGACCCGCTGAACCGGCTCACCAACCCCGACGTCATCCGGTTGATCAACGCACAGCGGCCGGACTGGTTCCGGAAGGGCGACTTCTTCCCCGTGCCGTGCTGCTTCCCGACCTGCCGCTCCATCACCTACCTGCTGGTCGACGGCGAACCCGGCAACCGCACCGTCGTCCCGATCCCACGGCTGCTGAACGTCGAGGACCACCTCGACTACGTCACCAACCGTGTCATGCCCGACGCCGGCATCCGCGAGGCCCTGGAGAAATTGTGGTCGGCCTCCGCGTTCATGGGCACCGCCACGACCGACGAGAAACTCCGGGCCACCGCGGAGGCCCTGGACTGCTCCGACGCCTGCGGCATCGACCTGCCCCGGGCCGTGAGAGACCTCAACGACAAGGCGTTCATGATCGTCGTGCAGGACTTCCAGGACCCCTACACCCTCAACGTCAAGCAGCTGATGAAGTGCTGCGTCGAGGAGATCACCCCCGACGGACGCCTCATCCCCTTCTGCGCGTACAACTCCGTCGGCTACCGCGAACAGGTCCGCGCCGAGATGTCCGGCGTGCCCGTCGCCCCGGTCGCGCCCAACGCCCTGCCGCTCGCCGACCGCCTGACGACGACGCCGTACGGGTCGAAGACCGCGAACACTCCGGGCGCGGAAGGGACGTTCCCGTCATGACACAGCCGCCCGGCGGTGACGAACTGAAGGCGTGCTGCGCCGCCGCGTACTCCTCGGACGTCGTCGCCCTGCTCCTCGGGGAGTCGTACCACCCCGGCGGGACCACCCTGACCCGCCGCCTCGCCGACGGCCTCGGCCTGACCCCGGGGGCGCGCGTCCTCGACGTCGCCTCCGGCCGCGGCACCACCGCCCTACTGCTGGCCGACGCCTACGGTGCCGAGGTCGACGGGGTGGACTACGCGCCGGCGAACACCGCCCTCGCCCAGGGCGTCGCCCAGGCCGCCGGCCTCGCCAGCCGGGCACGGTTCACCACCGGGGACGCCGAACAACTGCCGTACCCCGGGGGCGCCTTCGACGCCGCGGTGTGCGAGTGCGCCCTGTGCACCTTCCCCGACAAGGGCCGCGCGGCGGCGGAACTCGCCCGGGTCCTGCGGCCCGGCGGCCGCCTCGGCATCACCGACGTCACCGCCGAGCCCACGAGGCTTCCGCCGGAACTCGCCGGCCTCGGTGCCCGGATCGCCTGCATCGCCGACGCCCGGCCGCTCGCGGAGTACACCGAGATCCTGGCCGGCGCGGGCCTGCGAAGGCTCCGTACCGAGCGCCACGACCGGGCGATGCTGAGGATGATCGACCAGATAGAGGCCAGGCTGAACCTGCTGAGCATGACCGCCCCGGCCCGCCTCGCCGCCGCGGACGTCGACCTGGGCGCCGCCCCCGCCGTCCTCGATGCCGCCCGTACGGCGGTCGCGGACGGCGCTCTCGGGTACGCGCTGCTGATCGCCCAGCGCATGCCGGAGTAGTCGCCCGGCCCCGCCGGTCCGTTTCCGGGCCGACGCCACCGTGTTCCGCGTCCACGTCGCGAGCGGCCCCGTCCCCTGGCTGGGCCGAGGGCCGGTCATCCCTCTTTCGCTCGCGCGTAATGGCGGGACGCCCTGGCCCGGTTGCCGCACACCGCCATGGAGCACCAGCGGCGAGTGCCGTTGCGTGACGTGTCGAAGAAGTGCAGCACGCAGGCCTCGTGGGCGCAGGCGCGGATCCGGTCACCGCCGCCCAGCGGCGACACGTCCACGCGGCCGACACGTTCTTCATCGCCATCGCCATCGCCATCGCCATCGCCATCGCCATCGCCATCGCCATCGCCATCGCCATCGCCATCGGCCCGGACGGCGCTGCCGACGCCAGCCACCGCGGCGGCAACCCCGGCTTCGTCCACGTCGCCTCCCCCACGGAACTGACCTGGCCCGACTACCGGGGCAACGCCATGTTCCTCACCCTCGGCAACCTGGAGTCAGACGCCCGGTCAGGCCTGCTCTTCGTCGACTGGGCCACCGGCACCACCCTCCAGGTCTCCGGCACCGCCCGCACCGACTACACCGATGAGGGCCGCACCACCCGCTTCACCATCGAGCGCGTCGTGGGGACCGAGGGCGGCAGCCCGCTGCGCTGGTCGCCCCCGGAATTCTCCCCGGCCAATCCCCAGGTCGCCGCGGACGTGCGCAACCGCGCGGAATGAGAGGTCCCCGCAAAGGCGCTGGAGCCGGAGCCGGCGATGAGCGACCGGGCGTGAGGCCGAGGGAGGCCTCGCGGATGCCGCGCCGCCACCGTAGCCGCCGGTGCTCGTCGCGGTCGTAGCCCTACTGCACGTCTCCCCGTGTCGACGCGGCGATCGGATCGCCGTGGGGCAGGTCACCCGGCGGGATGCCCGGATGATGCCCGAGGGGCGCCGAGTCCGGTGACGTCTCCTGCCCGAGCGTCAGGCGGGAGACGATGCGGTAGCGGTCACCGCGGTAGAGGGAATGGACGTACTCGACCGGGCGCCCGGCCGTGTCGGTGGTCAGCCGTTCGAACAGGAGCGCCGGGGAGAGTTCCGGCACGTCCAGCAGTTCCGCCTCGGCGCGGGTCACGACGGTGGGCTCGATCGCCTGCGTCGCCTCGCTCACATGGACTCCGTGATGCGCGCGCAAATGCTCGTAGAGGTCGCCCTGTTCCAGCTCGCGAGCAGTGAGGCCGGGCACCAGGGAGGCCGGGATGTGCAGGTGCTCGATGGCCATGGGGGAGCCGTCGACCAGGCGCAGCCGCGCCACGTAGACGATGTCCGCTGCGGGGGAGAGGCGCAGTCTGCGGCCGACCCGGGCGCCCGCGGGCACGGTGGTGAACTCCAGGAGCCGGCTGGTCCACGCTCCCGACGCCCGGGGCACGCTGAGCGGCTGGTGCCCCGGCCCCGGCACCAGCTCCTGAGTGATCTTCTCCGGGGCGACGAAGACCCCCCGGCCGTGTTCGCGAGTGAGAACGCCGGCGGCCACCAACTCGTCGACGGCCGCCCGAAGGGTCGGCCGGGAGACCCCCAACTGCGCGCACAGGGCACGCTCGGAGGGGATGGCGTCGCCCGGGCGGCGTTGCTCGACCATTTCCAGGACCGCGTCCCGGGCCCTCTCCCGCTTGAGAACGCCGCCGGGATGGCTTCCGTCCGGCCCGCCGTCCCGGGACCGCGGTACTCGCGGCGGCTGGACCGCCGGCTTCCACGGCCCCGTGCCGAGCCCGGTGGCCCGGGCCGAGCCCGGCTCCCTGTCACGCATCTGCGTCGTCCCCTCTCCAGCGCCCACAGCGTGCCGCATGTGACCAGCTTCCGCCACCTCAACGGCAGGACCTCACTGGTAAATACCAGATTACGGTCCGGAGTGACGCGGGCGCCAGCGTGATGAGCGGTTGATCGACAATTCACTCCGTACGCGGGGGGTTGACGGCCACATTGGTCCATGCCATTTTCTTCCATCGCCGACCAGTGACCTGTCCAGTTGGTCAAGTGGTCAAGTGGTAAGTGCGTGCCGTCGCCGTCGCCGTACCCGTCTCACCCCGCCCCGCGCCATCCCCGAGCTCCTCCGAGGTGAACCGTGAAGTTCCGCTTGCTCGCCGGTGCGTCCGTCCTCGTGCTGACCCTCCCCCTCGGTGCCTGCTCCGCGGACGCCGAGAACACCGCCGGCGGTGACGGCGAAAGAGCCGCGCTGACCGTCTGGCTGATGCGGGACAGCGTCTCCGCCGCCTTCCAGAAGGAGTTCGCCACCGCCTTCGCCAAGGCCCACCCCGACATCGACCTGAGGATCCAGATCCAGGAGTGGGACGGCATCGGCCAGAAGGTGACCGCGGCGCTCGCCAGCAAGGACGCACCCGACGTCATCGAGGTCGGAAACACCCAGGTCGCCCAGTACGCCCAGAGCGGCGGACTGCTCGACCTCACCGACAAGAAGGCCGACCTGGGCGGCGACACCTGGCTCAAGGGCCTCGCCGAACCCGGCGCCTGGGAAGGCAGGCAGTACGGAATCCCGTACTACGCCGCCAACCGTGTCGTCGTCTACCGCAAGGACCTCTTCCAGCGGGCCGGCATCGACCCGGACGCGATCAAGACCCGCGACCAGTGGCTGTCCGCGACCCGCAAGCTCGGCAAGGGCGACCGGCAGGGCATCTACCTGCCCGGTCAGAACTGGTACGCGCTGGCCGGATTCATCTGGGACGAGGGCGGCGACCTCGCCGTCCAGGAGGGCGGCCGGTGGAAGGGCGCCCTGGACACCCCCGAAGCACTGGCCGGCATGGAGTTCTACAAGCGGCTCCAGGCGCTCGGAAAGGGACCGAAGGACGCCGACGAGGCCAACCCGCCGCAGGCCGAGGTCATGGCCAAGGGTCAGGTCGCCCAGATCATCTCCGTCCCCGGCGGCGCCAACGTCATCGCCGAGCACAACCCCGGACTCAAGGACAGGCTCGGCTTCTTCCCCATCCCCGGGAAGACCGCGGACAAGCCCGGCGCCGTCTTCACCGGCGGGTCCGACCTCGTCATCCCGGCCGCCTCCCAGCACCACGACGCCGCCTACACGTTCATCAAGGAACTGACCGGTGACGCCTGGCAGAAGAAGCTCGCGCCGGCCATGAGTTACGTGCCGAACAAGACCTCCCTGGCCTCGGCGGTGGCGTCCGACCCCGGCGCGGCGGCGATGGCCGTCGGCGCCGCCGAAGGCCGAGCCACGCCCAACACGCCCGGCTGGGCCGCCGTCGAGGCGGAGAACCCGATCAAGGACTACATGACGGCCGCGCTCACGGGCGGCGACATGAAGCAGGAGGCGGCCAAGGCCTCCGAGGACATCACCAGAGCCATGAACAGCGGTTCCTGACCCAGCCAGAGCCAGCCAGACCGAGCCAGCCGGGCCGGACCGAGTCCGACCAAGCCCGACCGGTGCGTTCCGCGGACGCGTTCCGCCCGGCAGGAGCTCTGCCCGCCCGGACCCGGCAGCCTCGGCCCAAGCGCCCGGCCAGCCGTCCAGCCGGTCAGCCGTTCTTCCCGTCCGCTTTCAGCCACTCCGTACGAGAGGAGGAGCCGTGCCGGCCACCCGAGAGCGCGCCGCCCCGCGCGCCGTCCGCCGAAGGACGCCCCGCGCCTCCGTCCCGCCGGCCCCCGCCCGCCCCGCCCTCGGCGACCGCTCCGGATGCCGGCCCTACCTGCTCGTCGCGCCCGCCGTCCTCGGCATGGCCTATCTGCTGCTCTATCCTCTCGCCCGCGCCGTGGTGATCTCCGTCCAGGACTTCGGGCTGCGCGAGCTCATCTCCGGCAACGCCGAATTCGTCGGTCTCGCCAACTACCGGACACTCCTGACGGACCCGCGGTTCTGGACGGTGGTGCGGCGCACCTTCCTCTTCATGGCGGTCAACGTCTTCCTGATCATGACGGTGTCCCTGCTGGTGGCCCTCATGATCCAGCGACTCGGCAGGGTGTGGCGGGCCGGTGTCCTCAGCTCGCTCGTCCTGGCCTGGGCGATGCCGGTCGTCGCCGCCACCACCGTCTTCCAGTGGCTCTTCCACTCCGAGTTCGGCATCGTCAACTGGGCCCTGACCTCCCTGGGCGCGGAATCGTTCGAACGCTACCCGTGGTTCGCCAACGGCACCGCGGCCTTCGCCATCATCGTCACCCTCGTCGTGTGGCAGTCCGTGCCCTTCGCCGCCATCACGCTGTACTCGGCCCTCACCACCGTCCCCGCCGAACTGCACGAATCCGCCCGTCTCGACGGAGCCGGCGCATGGCGGATCCTCCGGTCGGTCACCTTCCCCATGATCCGGCCGATCGTGATGCTCGTGCTCTGCCTGGAAGTGATCTGGACCTTCAAGGCGTTCGTGCAGATCTGGGTGATGACCAGGGGAGGCCCCGGCGACGCCACCACCATCCTGCCGGTCTACGCCGTGCAGACCGCGCTCTCCAGCCAGCGCTACGACCTCGGCGCGGCCGCCTCGATGATCACGGTCGTCCTCATGTCCGGCGTACTGGTCCTCTACTTCCGCCAGATGTTCCGACAGGAGAACGAGAGTTGAGCACCGTCGGACGCACAGTCAGCCGCACCGGCGGCAGCCCCTCGGCGAGCCCCCCGCACGGCTCGCACCGCCCCCCGCGCCTCCTGCGTCGCCTCCCGCTCCGTCTCGGTGCCGCCCTGACGATGCTGGCCTGCCTCTTCCCCGTCTACTGGATGTTCACCACCGCGCTCAAACCGTCCCGTGACATCCAGTCCGCCACCCCGCAGTTCATACCCCGGCACTGGACGCTGGAGCACTTCCGCACCGCCGTGGAGGCGGACGGCTTCGCCCAGTTCTGGCGCAACAGCCTGCTGGTCACCGTCACCGCCGTGCTCTTGTCGCTGGTCGTCGCGCTCGGCGCGGCCTTCGCCGTCGCCCGGATGCGGTGGCGGGGGCGCCGCCAGTTCGTCCTCGCCGTCTTCATCGCCCAGATGGCGCCCTGGGAGTCCCTGGTGATCCCGATCTACATCATCGCCCGCGACACCGACATGCTGGACCGGCTGGCCACCCTGACCCTCGTGTACTTCATGGTCACGCTGCCCTTCACCGTCATCGTGCTGCGCGGCTTCATCGCCACCATCCCGCCCGAACTGGAGGAGGCCGCCCAGGTCGACGGGTGCACCCGGCTCGGGGCCTTCCGGCGGGTCGCGTTCCCGCTGCTCGCCCCCGGCCTGATGGCCACGTCGCTCTTCGGGTTCATCACCGCGTGGAACGAGTTCGCCTACGCGAACTTCCTCATCATCAAGAACCAGGACCAGCGCACCCTGCCGGTGTGGCTGTCCTCCTTCCAGAACACCTTCGGCACCGACTGGGGCGCCACGATGGCCGCCTCCACCCTCTTCGCGCTCCCCGCCCTCGTCGTCTTCCTGCTCCTCCAGCGCCACGTCACCTCCGGCCTCGCCTCCGGTGCCGTCAAGGGCTGACCGGCACCGGCCGGCCCGCCCCCGCCCGCGCAAAACAGCCCGGAGACCGCGCCCCCGTCCGTGTGTCCCCTCCCGGAAGGCCGCCCACCCGTGCCCTCTGCCCGCCGAGAACAGGCCCTTCTGCCCCGGCCCACCCGGCTCGCCCCCCGAGCCGGCCACTTCACCCTCGACGCCGCCACCACCGTCCGCGCGACCCCCGCGGCCGAAGCCGCGGCCGACCTGTTGCGCGACCTCCTCGGCCCCGCCACCGGACTGCCCCTGGCCCCCTCGCCGTCCGGCGCCGTCACCCTCACCGTCGACCCCCAGCTCGGCGGACTGGGCGAGGAGGGATACGGGCTCACCGTCTCCCCGCACTCCGTGCTGCTGCGTGCCGCCCACCCCACCGGGCTGCTCCGCGGGATCCAGACCCTCCGTCAGCTGCTGCCGCCCGAGGCGCTGGCGAGAGGGCCGCGGATCCGGCGCGACCACTGGGAGCTGCCCTGCACCGAGATCACCGACGTACCCCGCCACCAGTGGCGCGGCCTGATGATCGACGTCGCCCGGCACTTCCACGACACCGCCACCCTGCGCCGCCATGTCGACCTGCTCGCGCTGCACAAGCTCAACGTGCTGCACCTCCACCTCACCGACGACCAGGGCTGGCGCATGCCGATCGCCTCCCACCCCCGCCTCACCACCGTCGGCGCCCGCCGGACCGAGTCGATGACCGGACCCGGCGGCACCACCGGACACGCCGGTACCACCGGGTTCGACGGCCGCCCGCACGGCGGCGCGTACACCCGCCCCGAGCTCACCGGCCTCGTCGACTACGCGGCACGGCGCGGCGTACGGGTGCTGCCGGAGATCGGGATGCCCGGTCACGTCCGCGCCGCCCTCGCCGCCTACCCCCACCTCGGCAACCACCCCGAGCGTCGCCTCGACGTGTGGACCCGCTGGGGCGTGTGCGACACCGTCCTCGGCGTCCACGACGAAGTCCTCGACTTCCTCCGCGCCGTCCTGGACGAGGTCATGGAGGTCTTCCCCTCCCCGTACCTGCACATCGGCGGGGACGAGTGCCCGACCACCGAGTGGGAACACAGCCCCCGCGCCCGCGCCCGGGCCGCCGCCGAGTCACTGCCCGCCCCCGCCGCACTGCACGGCTGGCTCCTCGGCCGGGCGGGTGCCCATCTCCTGGAACACGGCCGGCGCCCCGTCGCCTGGGCCGAGGACGGCGTCCGGCTTCCGGCCGGCTTCACGGTGATGAGCTGGCGCGACCCCGCCCACGCAGGCGAAGCGCTCCGCCACGGCCACGACGTCGTCCTCACCCACCACCGCACCACCTACCTCGACTACGCCCAGGACGACGACCCCCAGGCACCGCCCGCCCAGCCCGGACCCGTCGTCGACCTGCGTACCGTCCACCGCGGAGACCCCGACCCGGAGGCCCCCGCGGCCGGCGGCGGACGCGTCCTCGGCACCCAGGCGCAGATCTGGACGGAGTACGCCCCCACCGCCGACGACCTCGACCGCCTCGCCTACCCCCGGCTGTGCGCACTCGCCGACCGGGCCTGGACCGGACCCACCACCTGGGCCGACTTCCGGGCCAGGCTCGAGGCGCACACGCCCCGGCTGGACGCCCTCGGCGTCCGCCGGCACCGCACTCCGACCGCGCCACGGACCCCCGCGGCGCCCGCAGGTACAGCGCCCCCCGCATGACCCCGACCGATCCCAGCACGGAGAGGACACCACAGTGACCAGCAACGCCAACCCGCCGTCCGCACCGCGCCGCAGCCGCCTGAGGGCCGCCGCCGCGGCGGCCGTCGTCACCGCCGTGGGCGCCGCCGCCCTCACCGCCCTGCCGGGCACCGCGAGCGCCGCGGACGGGCTGTCGGTGCAGTACCGCACCAGCGCCTCCGGCGCCACCGCCGACCAGAGCGAGCCCTGGTTCAAGGTGAAGAACACCGGCAACACCGCCCTGCCCCTCAACGAGGTCAGGCTCCGCTACTACTTCAAGGCCGACTCGCCAGGTGCCACCTACCGCTTCGCCTGCTCCTGGGCGGCCAAGGGCTGCGCCAACATCACGGGCACCTTCGGCACGCTCGCCAGGCCCACGGACACCGCCGACCGCTACCTGGAGATCGGGTTCACCTCCGGTGCCGGTTCGCTCGCCCCGGGCGCGGACACCGGCGACATGCAGCTGCGCTTCCACCAGTCGTCCTGGCAGCCGCTGAAGCAGAGCGACGACTACTCCTTCGGTGCCGGGCAGAGCGCCTACGGAGACTGGACGAAGGTCACCGCCACCCGCGGCGGCTCACTGATCTGGGGCACCGCCCCCGACGGGAACACGCCCACCGACCCGCCGCCCACCACGCCGCCGCCCGGCGGCTCCGGCGCCCTCTGGGACGACTTCACCTACTCCTCCCACACCGACCCGCGGATCTCCGCCAACGGCTGGTCGGTCCGCTCGAACCAGGGTGGCCCCGGCGTCCCCGGCGCCACCTGGGACCCCTCCAACGTCACCTTCTCCACCGCCGACGGCAACACCGTCATGACCATGGAGACCTCCACCAACGGCACGGCCTCCGGCACCGAGCACACCGAGGTCCTCACCAAGGCCACCAAGTTCAAGAACGGCACGTACGCCGCCCGCGTCCGGTTCAGCGACGCCCCCGTGTCGGGGCCCGACGGCGACCACCTGGTGCAGACCTTCTTCACCATCAACGACCTCAAAGCCCCGATGGCCGACGACTACGCCGAGTACGACTTCGAGTACCTCCCCAACGGCGGCTGGGGCGAGCCGTCCAACATCCTGTACGCCACCTCCTGGGAGACCTACAACCCGGACCCCTGGCAGGCGGTCAACCAGCACACCGAGAGCCGCCGGAGCCACGCCGGCTGGCACGACCTCGTCCTGACCATCGACGACAGCTCCATCAAGTACTACGTCGACGGGCAGCTGTTCGGCACCCACGACGCCGCCTACCTGCCCGAGCGGCCCATGTCGATCAACTTCAACCAGTGGCTGATCGACCTCAACGGCCAGACGTCCACCACCCCGCGGGCGTACCGGGAGCAGGTCGACTACGTCCTCCACGTCAAGGACCAGGTACTGACCCCCGCGCAGGTCGGCGCCAAGGTCGCGGCGTACCGGTCGGCGGGCACCTCCTTCGAGGACACGGTGCCCGCGAACTGACCCCCGTGCCCCGGCGCTTCCGAGGGCACCGGCGGCGCGTCGCCTCCCGCGAAGCGACGCGCCGCCGTCCGCCCGGGGCCTCACCAGTTCTTGTACCGAACCTCGCCGAGGTCGCAGAAGGTGCACGCGCCGCTCAGGAAGTCCTCCGTGCGGCGGAACTCCTCGTCGGCCAGATGCCACCGCAGCCATGCGGTGATGATGTGCCGGCCGTTACGGGTGGCGTAGACGTGATCGGTGCCGTCGAGGACGTTGAACCACACCGGGACGTCCGTGTTGGTGTAGTCGCGCTCCATGTTCGCCGTGGCGAAGTCCTCGTCGCCACCGATGTAGAGGGCCGGGTTGCGCAGCCTGTCGGGACCGTTGCCGTCGAACGAGCCGCCGGCCACGTGGATGGTGGTCTCCAGCCGCGGTTCGCCGGCCGCGTCGAAGGTTCCGAGAGACCCGCGGGAATGGCCGCCGAAGGCCACCTCGGCGAGGTCCAGGTCCTGGTGGAGCGGGCTGCTCGGCCTGGCGTTCTCGTCCTCCAGCCAGTCGAGGGCGTCGACCATGTAGTCGCCGCTGCTGGAGGAGACCTCGCTGTAGACGACGAACCCGTGCGAGGCCCACAGCCTGAGCATGTCCTCGTAGTCGCCGGGGCCGGACCCCGCGCCCGGTCCCCAGACGAGGATCGGATGGTCCACGCCGTTCTGCCCGGCGTTCGCCGGGTACACCAGCCATCCGTCGCCGTCGGGGTCGGCCGTACTGTCGACGGTCACTCCGTAGGGGCCGGGTTCGGTGACGTCGTCGACCGGCGGCAGCGACCCGGCCGGGGGATCGGTCGGGCCCCCGTCGTTCTCGGCCTCGACCAGGACGTCGTCGACGGTCAGGCTCTCCAGGGCACTGTTGGCGTCCAGCGAGAACCGCAACCGCAGGGTTCGGCCGTCGGCCCGGGCCGGTAGACGGAACGCCGCCGCACCCGAGGCGGTGCGCGTCGACTCCAGCGTGGTGTACGAGCCGCCGTCGACCGAGTAGGCCGCGGTGAAGCTCTCGCCGAGATCCAGCCCGGACGCCGCCCTGGTGTACGACACCGTCACACCGCTGTAGCCCTTCAGATCGATGGCGGTGGACGTCATGGACGGGTCGGAGAACAGCGACCCGCTCAACCGGGCACCGTAGGTGCCGGTACTGACGGAGCCGGAGGCGGTGAAGGTGCCGAGGCCGCCGGAGAAGTCCTCGCGGTACACCTCGGTGGCCGCGGAGGCGGGGGTTGCCAGGAGACCGACAGCCGCCAAGGAGATGACGCCGGTGGCTGACGCACCCCATGCGCGCAGGCGCCGACTGATGTGGGTCATGTCCGAGTTCCCTTCTGGGTTCGTCGTTCGATGCCGGTGCACGGTCAGGCTCTTGACCAGGTGGTTCGCGACTGCTCCTCGTCCTCCGGAGGCGTTCGGCAAGCCGTTCGCGCTGATTCAAGTGCAGGCCGGGGCCGGGAGCATCAGCGAAATCACCGGCGTCGGTGCGATGCGCTGTCGTGACGGCCCCGGCTGTTTGCCGGGCCGGACACGATGCCGGTGCGCGCACATGCAGTGCTCGCCCGTCGCCCGTCCGGGGCGAGCCGACGGACGGCCCGGCACGCCGTCGCCCGGTCGGGGTGTGCCGACGCTAGGAATGGCCCATGGACGGAGTTCTCGGACGCGGGTCAGGACACTTGCCGGGAGGGAGACCCCGATCCCTGATGGGGACGCGCACCGTCGCCGGTCAGGTGTTTCTGCTGCAGTTCGTGCTGGCGGCGCTGCTGGTCGCCGCCGCGGTGATCGCGCTGGCGTTCCAGGCCCGGCACGACAGCGAAGACGATGCCCGCAACCGGTCGCTCGCCGCCGCGGAGTCCTTCGCGCACGCTCCCGGCACCGCGGCGGCACTCACGTCCGGCGATCCGACCGAGGCCCTGCAACCCCATGTGCGGGACGCCGGGCGGGCGGCGGGAGTGGACTTCATCAGCGTCATGCAACCGGACGGGACCCGCGTCGCCGACACCGACACCGATCTGATCGGCGAACGCGCCGAGGGCATCGCCCGGGGGGCCGCCGGCGAGTCCTTCACCGAGATCTTCACGGGGGCACCCAACGACGCCGCGCGGGCGATCGTCCCGGTCACCGACGCCGACGGCTCGGTGGTCGGCCTCGTGGGCGCCGGGATGCAGATCACGAACGTGGGGGACGCGGTGGCCGGCCAACTGCCCATGCTCCTCGGCTCCGGCGCCGCCGCGCTGGCCCTCGCCACCGGCAGCTCCGCCCTGGTGAGCAGACGGCTGCGGCGGCAGACGCACGGTCTGGGACCGGCTGAGATGACCAGGATGTACGAGCATCACGTCGCCGTCCTGCACGCGGTGCGGGAGGGCGTGCTCATCGTCGGAGGCCACGGCCGGCTGCTGCTGGCCAACGACGAGGCGCGCCGGCTGCTCGACCTGCCCGCGGACGCCGAGGGACGCCATGTCGGCCAACTCGGCATCGACACGGACATCGTGGAACTGCTGGCCGCACCGCGCACCGTGACCGACGAGGTGCGCATGGCCGGGGAGCGCCTGCTGGCCGTCAGCACGCGGCCCACCGCCCCCCACGGCGGGCCCGCGGGCACCGTCGCGACCCTTCGGGACACCACCGAACTGCTTGCCCTGTCCGGCACCGCCGAAGTGGCCAGGGAACGCCTGAGGATGCTGTACGACGCCGGGGTGCGGATCGGCACCACGCTGGACGTGGCCCGGACGGCGCAGGAGCTGTCGCAGGTCGCCGTCCCCCGGTTCGCGGACTTCGTCACGGTGGAACTGCTGGACCCCGTGCTGCACGGCGAGGAGCCGACGGGCCTGCAGACGGAGATGCGACGGGTGGCGGTGAGCGGCGTCCGCGCGGACCCGCCCCTCCAGCCGGCGGGCGACCTGATCACGTTCACCGATGCCACCACACCGATGGCGGCGGCCCTGGGCAGCGGTCACGCGGTGCTCGAGCCGGACCTGACCGTCGCCCACGCCTGGCGCGCCCAGGACCCCGAGGGAGCACGCCTGGCCCTGGCCTACGGCATCCACTCGCTGATCGCGGCCCCCTTGCAGGCCCGCGGTGTCGTCCTGGGCATGGCCAACTTCTGGCGGGGGGACCGGCCCGAGGCCTTCGACGAGGAGGACCTGTCCTTCGCCGAGGAACTGACGGCCCGGGCCGCGGTCGCCATCGACAACGCCCGTCGCTTCACTCGCGAACACGACATGGCCGTGGCGCTCCAGCGCAGCCTGCTGCCCCGGGTCCTGCCCACGCAGAGCGCCGTGGAGACCGCCTACCGCTACCTGCCCGCACAGGCCGGGGTGGGCGGCGACTGGTTCGACGTCATTCCGCTGCCCGGCGCCCGTGTCGCCCTGGTCGTGGGCGATGTCGTCGGCCACGGCCTGCACGCCGCCGCCACCATGGGCCGGCTGCGCACCGCCGTCCACAACTTCTCCAACCTCGACCTGCCGCCCGACGAACTCCTGTGGCACCTCGATGAGCTGGTCACCAGCATCGACCGCGAGGAGGTCCGCGACGGCGACTCCGACGGCCAGGGCATCACGGGAGCCACCTGCCTGTACGCCATCTACGACCCGGTGTCCGGCCGCTGCACCGTCGCGACGGCCGGGCACCTCGCGCCCGCGCTCGTCCTTCCCGACGGGACGGTGCGCTTCCCCGACGTTCCCGCATCCCCGCCGCTGGGCGTGGGCGGCCTGCCCGTCGAGACCACCGAACTGGATCTGCCCGAAGGCAGCCAACTCGTCCTCTACACGGACGGCCTCGTCGAACACCGCGGCCGTGGCATCGACGCCGGTCTCCGCCTCCTTCGCGACACCCTGGCCGGACACGGGGGCCGGGCCCCGGAGGAAACCTGCCAGGCCCTGATCGACGCCATGCTGCCCTCGCACCGCAGGGACGACATCGCCCTGATGACGGTCCGCACCCACCGTACGGACCCCTCCCGGGTCGCCGACTGGGAGGTGCCGGCCGACCCCGCGGCCGTCGCCCCCGTCCGTGCCGCGTGCCTCGAACAACTACAGACGTGGCGCCTGGAGGAGATGAGCTTCACCACCGAGCTGATGCTCAGCGAACTGCTCACCAACGCGATCCGCTACGGAGCCGAGCCGATTCGTGTGCGCCTGCTGTACAACAGCACTCTCGTCTGCGAGGTGTCCGACGCGAGCAGCACCTCCCCGCGCCTGCGGCAGGCGGCCACCACCGACGAAGGCGGGCGCGGCCTGTTCCTCGTCGCCCAGGTCACCGACCGCTGGGGAACCCGGTACACGGCCGACGGAAAGGTCATCTGGACCGAGCAGCTCCTGCCGCCCGGCACGGCACCGGGCAGCGACACCGCCGCCTGACCGAGCGAACACCCGGGCCCTGTGGGCGGGAGGGCGCGGCCCGTGCCGCCGACGAGGTACGCATCGCCGTGTGGGTTCGACGCGCGGGGGTAGGCGAGGCGGCGACGACCTGTCGGCCCGCATCTTCGAACAACCGAGAAAGGGGACCCGGGTGTCCGCCTCATTGGTCGAGACCGTAGACATCGAAGCCCCCGTTTCCGTGGCGTGGGCACTGTGGAGCGACGTGACGCGGTGGCCGTCCTTCCTCAGCCATGTGCGCCTGGTCGAGCCGTTGAGCGAGCGGCGCTTCGCCTGGCAGCTGTCCTTGCCCGGCGCGGACAAGAACTTCGTCGCCGAGCTCACCGAAGTGGTGCCCGAGAACCGGATCGCCTGGCGCACGACGGCGGGCGTGCACCACGCGGGTGTCGTGACCTTCCATCGCCTCAGTGACACCTCGAGCAGGGTGACGCTGCAGATCGAGTACGACCCCAAGGGCTTCATCGAACACGTCGGTGCGCTGACGAACCTCGATTCGACGCTGGCCAACTATGACCTGGGCGAGTTCCAGAAGCTGGCGGAGACGGCGGCGGAGACCCCCTAGCCACGCGGGGCGGGGCCCAGGCGAAAGTACAGCGGTGCGAGTCGCGCCACGGCCGATGCCCGTCCCCCCACGGTACTGTCCGGCCGAAGGGGCGTTGTGCCGAGCCGACCGCACCGAGGAGACCGACCGCCGATGACCGACACCCTGCCCGCCGACGGGGACGGCACCTTCTGGCAGGAGCGCCGCACCTGCTTCCTGACCACCCTCAGGCCCGACGGCACGCCCCACCTCACCCCCGTAGGCGTCACGTACGACCCCGAGGCGCGGGTCGCTCGCGTCATCACCGACGGCGGCAGCAAGAAGGTCCGCAACATCCGTGCCGCCCTGGCCGCCGGCGCCGAGGCCCGTGTCGCCGTGAGCCAGGCCGAGGGCCGGCGGTGGTGCACCCTCGAAGGAACCGCCGTCGTCAAGGACGACCCCGAGTCCGTCGCAGACGCCGAGCGCCGGTACACCGAGCGCTACAAGCCCCCGCGGGTCAACCTCCGCCGAGTCGTCATCGAAATCGCCGTCAACCGCGCTCTGGGCACCGCCAAGCCGCCCGGGTGGTGACCGCGTCCGCCGGGCAGCGCCCGCGCGCCTCAGTGCCCTGATGAGGGGTTGCGCCCGGGAGGGCATCATGGTGTGCCCGAGGCGGCCCTGAACTTCTGAGGTCCGCGGGGAGGGGCAGAGGGAGGCGCGGATGCTCGGGCAGGTGACCGAGGTGTTCGACGGGGCCGTGAACGTGCTCGTGGTGGCCCTGGGGCTGGGCTGCGTAGGGATGGGGTGGCGGGCTGTACTCCGGCCGCGTCGGCCACCGGAGCCGATCCGGGGGCCCGTGTGGGTGGTCCGCGCCTGGGGGCTCGGCTTCGTTCTGGTGGGGATCTCCATCACCGTCGACACGGTGATCTTGATGGCGGGCGGGGAACACGGCCGGGTCATGGAGGTGACCCGTTGGGTCTCCGGGCCGCTCGTGGTCGGCTCGGTGCTGGCCGGCTTCGTCGCCCGGCGGCGGGAGCGCCGTCGGGCCGGGGCTGTGAGCGAGGGGCGGAAGGCGTGAACCGCGGCCAACGGCGTCCAGGACCTGGCGGGTCCGCGGTGCCGGACATATGAGCGCTTGACGCGGGCCCAGGGCTCACTCCTCCTCGTCGGTGTGGCCGTTGTGGACGCCCGGCACCGAGGATGTCATGATCACGCGGGTGCCCGGCGCGCGGATACGGCCCACAGTGAGGGAATATGAGGCTCCTCTTCGGCGTACCGGTCGTTCTTCTGATGACCGGCCTCGTCCTGATGGCGGTGAGCCGGCACAGTGCCGGCACTCAGCACAGTCGTCACGTGCCCTGAGCCGAGTCCGTCGGGTCTTTGCCTACTCGGTCTTCGAGACGAACGGTCGCCGATCGGCGAGATCGCGCCGCGAAAGGTTCAGGGAAGATATGAGGACCATGGTCAGACGGCAGTACGCACTGGTGTACGCGTTCGGTGCGTTTCTGCTCTTGTGCGCGGTGGGGTACCACCTCAACGACGGGGTCCCGAGCGTGCCGTGGGGTGTCGCGGGGATCGTCGTCGGGGCGGTGATCGCCGTGGCCGTCCGAAGGTCGACGGCCGTGACGCCTCCCGCGCACCCGAGGCGTCACGGCAGGCGGGACAGCTGACGGCGGCGCCGGCTCTGCTCGACGTCCTTGACGAACACGATGCCGTCGGTGTCCGCAAGGTGGGCCGGGTCGAGCGGAGCGTAGCCGAACCAGGCGGATCGGCGGGGCGCGGGCCGTGTCTCCCCGAGGGCGGTGGCCAGCCGCGGAGTGTCGATGACGCAGCGGTCTTCCGGGAGCGCGTACAGGAGTCCTTCGACGGTGTCCGGCGGCGGGGTGCCCACTCCCTGGTGCCGGATCGTGCCGAGGGCCGTGGCCACGAAGGCGTACTCCCGGCCGAGCCGGGCGCTCACCAGCGCACCGGCGCTCCACCACTGCACCGGGCCCTGCCACATCCGCATCGTGCTCTTCTCCCGCTGGAGATGGGAGTTGTGGGCGTGGACGAGTGCCGGGCCCCGAGCAGCGAGGGCAAGGAGGTTGCCGGCCATCATCGAATCCCGCAGCGCGCACAGCCGTGTCATGCGGGCCGGTGAGCTGTCGGCCATCCAGTGGTGGTAGCGCAGCAGGCCGGTCGCGGCGCGCCCGTACAGGCGCGCCCGGTCCCAGTCGTCCCGCGAGGACGTCCTGAGCAGGTGCGGCGTCTGCTGGTCGAGCAGTGCCACCAGATCGTCGGCGAGCAGCCGCAGCCGGCCGGCCTCGGCCGACTGGCCCGTGGACCGGGACGGGTCCGTCATCGCGGCAGGATCGGTCCACCGGTCGTCGGCGCCGAGCAGACGGTCGAGTGTGTCCGCGGTGCAGGGGAGCAGGTCCGCGTCCACCCGGGCCGCGAGGTAGCCGTGGAGCGCGGTGAGGGCCTGCCGGGGACTCCCGGCGTGGGAGATCTCCAGCGGGCCGTCGAAGCCGGCGAAGCGGAGCCGCTCGGACGCGGGCCGGCCGTCCTTGTCGGCGCGGACGTTGAAGGCGCGCATCCAGCGCACCAGTTCGCGGTTGGCCGTGGACGCGCCCCAGCCGTGGCTGAATCCGCGCTCCACGACCTCGTCGAGAGTGCGGGTGCCCGAGGTGACGTAGTCGTCGACGGCCAGACCCATCAGGCAGTCGCTCTCGATCGCGATCGTCCGGTAACCCTCCTGCTCGACGAGCTGCTGGAAGAACTCGTTGCGCAGGTCGAGCAGAGCGTCCTCGCCGTGCGTGGGCTCGCCCAGGGCGAGCAGCCGTGGCCGCGCCGGAAGGAGCTTCATGACGGCGGCGGCCTCGACGGCATGGACGGTGTCCTTGACATCAGCAGTGTCAGTAGCCATGCCTTCAACGCTATCGTTGAACCCTCGGTTGAAACTTGTGCGCGATATCGTCGGATCCATGGGGAGAAAGCTTCAAAGCGGTGATCGGCTCAGGCCGGTTGATCTGGCGCGCGGGCACGGCCTGTCCACGCAGGCGATCAGGAACTACGAGGAGGCCGGCATCCTTCCGGCAGCCGGTCGCACACCCCACGGCTACCGCACCTACACGCCGCTGCACGCGCGGGCCTTGAGCGCGTTTCTCGCCCTGGTGCCCGGCCACGGTCACCAGACCGCGACGTCGATCATGCGGGCGGTGAACCAGGGCGCGGTCGATGAAGCGTTCCGTCTCATCGACGAGAGCCACGCCCAGCTCCTCGACGACCGGCGGACCCTGGGAGCCGTGGAGAGTGCCCTCCGCGACCTGGAGCCGACCACCGCGCCCGAGTCCGGTGCGGGGTCCGGGTCCGGGTCCGGCGGCACGTTCATCGGGCCGCTGGCCGGAAAGCTCGGAATCCGGCCCGCGACGCTGCGCAAATGGGAGCGCGCCGGGCTGGTGCGCCCGCGCCGCGACCCGCGGACCGGGTACCGCGTGTACGACGAGACCGACGTACGGGACGCCAGGCTGGCCCACCAGCTCAGGCGGGGCGGTCACCTGCTGGAGCAGATCGCCCCGCTGATCGCCCGGGTGCGGGCGGCCGGCGGTCTTGAGCCGCTGGAGGCCGCCCTGTGCGACTGGCACGGTCGGCTGTCCGCCCGCGGGCGGGCGATGCTGACCGGGGCCGCGGAGCTGGAGGCGTACCTTCGCGAGCGGGGATGACGCTCCGGCCGCCGGCCGAAGACGTGGGTGACGCCAAGACGGACCACAACGACACAGCGGGCCGGACAGCCCGGCCGCGGCGCTGAAGCCGGTCCGCAGTCGCCGGAGGGCGAGCCGCCCGGCGGCGTCCCGTACGACCGACTCGCCGTCCAGTGCTGCCACGTTCGGTGGCTGCGCGGCCCGATGGTGCTGACCGCCGCGACCGCCGCGGCGGTGGTGGCGGGCGTCAGGTGCGGTGCGGCGCCGGCTCCGGCCCGGAGGGAAGCGCAGCCGCGCGGCGGGGGAGCAGCAGCGGGGTCAGCAGCAGGAGTACGCCGGCCAGTCCGATGGCCGTACGCGGGCCGAGCAGGCCGCCCAGTACGCCCCAGCGGCCGTCAGGAGCGCGGTCGTGGCCTTGGTCGTCACCGCCCAGGCCGACAGTGTGCGGGCGACCCGGTCGGTCGCGGTGCGCTGGAGCCGGTAGGTGGCGTGGACGGGGTTGAAGACCCCGCAGCAGAGGACCAGCCCGAGTTCGACGCCCGTCACCAACAGCAGCCCTCCGGTGCCCGGCCCCAGGAAGACCAGGCCGACGGGCCAGAGCGCGCGCAGGGCCCCGGCCACGACCAGGACCTGATGCTGCCCGAACCGGGTGACGAGCGGCCGGGCCGGCCGCGAGCCGAGCAGCCCGCCGATCGAGGGCACGGCGAAGGCGAGGCCGTACTGCCAGGGTGCGAACCCAAGCGTCGTCCGACGGGTTGTGCGAGTGGGGTGTGCCGTGTGGTGTGGATCAGCGGAACGCGCCACCTCCCAGGTGCCTGGCCCAGTCCAGCAGTTCGGGTTCGGCCAGGGTGGTGCCGAGCCAGTCGTGGTCGAGGCCGGCGCCTGGAAGGGAGGGTACGACCGCGACGTGGAGTCCGGCAGCACGCGCCGCGATGATGCCCGTGGCCGAGTCCTCGAACGCGACGGAGTGCTCGGGAGTCGTACCGAGTGCCTCGCATGCTGTGAGGTAGAGCTCCGGTGCGGGCTTGGGGGAGCGTACTTCGTCGGCGGCGAACGAGTGGGTGAAGCAGTCGGCGAGACCGGCTGACCACAGTGCCGTGTCCAGCAGTTCCCGGGGGCTGTTGCTGGCGACGGCGATGGGTACGGCTGCCCGGCAGGCGCGCACCAGTTCCGCCGCCCCGGGGAGGGCCGCGGCACCCCCGGCCAGCTCCTTGCGGACCCTCTCGAGGAGTTCGGCGGCGAGTTCGGCGCCGTCGCCGGGGCGCCCGAGGTATTCGGCCATGGCCTCTCCGGCGGCTTCCACGGTGCGGCCGATGACCAGGGCTTTCTGTTCGGGCCCGAAGGGATGGCCGTGCGCCGCGAAGATGGCCGATTCCGCAACGGTCCAGCAGGCTTCGGTGTCGACGAGCAGGCCGTCGCAGTCGAAGACCACGGCCTCGGCGCTGGTGGGGAGCGAGCCCATGCAGATGTCCTTTCACTTCCGGTGGTGTGGCCGCCCGTTCGGCGGTTGTCGGACCGCCTGCGGCTGCGTCGATCGGTGCCCTGCTGACCGAGTGCGAGCCGGATGCCGAAGGCGGCGATGACCGTGCCGGTGATCCGGTCGAGGCAGCTGCGGGCCGAGGGGCGTCGCAGGCGGTCTCGGAGCACATCGAGTGAGGGTCCCGATCGCATCTGCGGTGATCATGAGCGATCACCCTAGGTCGGGAGTCGCGGAACCTCTACATTCCTGCCCGTAATCGGGCAGGAACGCCTTGCTGCCGAGGCCCACCACCGCTGCTATGGGCCTGGGGGTCACATGGCGAGGAGAGGGTCCCACCACCACGCGATGGAGGGGATCGGCGGTGTGTGTGGGGCCTTCGGCGGGGTGCCGGTCATGGACCCGGTGGTGATGACAGCGTCCGGGGAAAGTCCGTCGGGATTCCGGTAGCGGTCCGCTGCCAGGCCCCATGCGAGATTTCCGGGGATCAGGTGGGAGAGGTGGTCCACGTAGGCGCGCAGCGGCCCGGAGGCGCGGGGCAGGACCCGGTCGCGCAGCGCTACGAACCGGTGGGTGAGCCGGTCGCACAGCGCGGCGGCCTCCCGCAGGGCCCGTTCGCGCGAGTGGCCGTGCTCGTGCCTCAGGATGTCGACCAGGTTGAGCCCGTAGGACGACGGAGCGCGCTCGCGCCGGGCGAACCACAGTTCCTTCCCGTAGGAGAACAGGTCGTCGTCAAAGGCGGCGGTGGTGAGGGCCAGTCCGGTCAGCGCCTGCACGGCGGGCGAATCGAGCTCCCGGGCGGCTATCTCCTCGCCGTCGATGATCTCCGTCCAGGCCATCGTCGCGGTGCCGGCCGCGGTGTGCCGGCGCATGTCGGCGTAGTCGTCCAGCGTGGGCAGGGTGGCCGCGGTGCGGTGGCCCATTTCCCACAGCACGCCGAGAAACCATGCCCGGTGCGCTTCGGCACAGCGTCTGAGCTGGGTGGCGGTGCCCCATCGCCGGGCACGCTCCGCCAGATCACAGACCGGCATCATGAAGGCGCCATCCGCGCCATCCGCGCGGGGTTCCTCCAGGATGCGAACGATCCGGGTCGCCATCTGCGTGAACTGCGACATCTGCCTGCCGGCCGATCCCTCGTCGCAGTGCAGGTCGTCGAAGTGGAACATCAGGGTGCACCAGTCGACGGCCAGCTCCAGCCGGTGGCTGTCGGCCTCCGGCATGATCCGCCCGTAGAAGCCGGGGCAGTCGTTGCCGCGCATGCGGGTCCGCTGCTGCTCGGACAACCCGAGCCCGAAGCCGTCGACCCAGGTCGCGGTATGCCGAGCCAGAGCGGCCTCGTCGGGGTGCCTGGCCGTGGGCAGAGGGCAGAGGGCAGTAGCGGGGCGGAAGTTCCACGCGGAGCGCAGGGTCGGCCGTCACGACGATGACCTCCTCGCCCCCGGGCCCTGGGGCGGACGCGGACGCGCCCCGTCGGCTGCCGCACGCCCTGTCAGCCGCAGAAGGAGGCGACGGGGGCGCAACGCGAGAGACACGGCGACGGGCCGGCTGTCCGTGCCGGGAGCGAGGCTCACCTGCCACCGGCCGACGATCGCGGCCAGCGCGAGGACGCTCTCGGTCATGCCGTAGGAGTCGCCGATGCACTTGCGGGCTCCGCCGCCGAAGGGCACGAACGCTCCGCGGGGCAGCGTGCGGACGCGCTCGGGCAACCACCGGTCGGGTTCGAAGACTTCTGGCCGCTCGTAGAGGGCGGCCTGCCGGTGCACGACGGGCGCACTGAACAACACGGTCGTCCCGGCCGGCAGACGGCGTCCCGCCAGCTCCGTCTCCGCGGTGGTGACGCGGGGAAACAGCCAGCCCGGAGGGTACAGGCGCAGCGCCTCGTTGACCACCCGGGCGGTGTACGGCAGGTCCGGCACGTCACCGCCGTCCGCCGGCCGTCCGCCGAGCACGGCATCCGCCTCCGCGCGGAGACGGCGGGCGGCATCCGGGTGCCGCGCCAGCAGGTACAGCGCCCAGCACACGTTCGTGGCCACGCTCTCCGCTCCTGCGGTGAACATGATGAGGATCTGGTCGCGGATCTCGTCGTCGTCCAGACGCGTCGCACCGTCATCCGCGTGACCGGCCCCCTCGTCGCGTGCGCTGATCAGCATCGACAGCAGGTCCCCCTGGTCGCGGCCGCCGGCCCGGTAGTCGGCGACCACGGTGCCCACCCCGTGCCGCAGGTCACGCAGGGCCCGTTGGAAGCGCCGGTTCGCCGGGCATGGCACCTGCTGGAGCGGCGGGGGGACGAACAGCCGCTTGAGCGTCTGGTCGAGCACCGTTTCGACCGAGCTGCGGATCAGGGCCACCGTGCCGGCGTCCGCACTGGTGGAGAACAGGCTGCGCATGACGGTGCGCAGGGCCGCCCCGTACAGCGCGGGGAACGCGTCGATCACCTGGCCGTCGCACCAGCGTTCCGTCAGAGCGGTGATCTCCTGCTCCATCACTCCGCTGTACCGCTCCAGCCGGGCAGGGTGGAAGGCGGGCTGGAGCAGTCTGCGTTGTCTGCGGTGGTCGGCGTAGGGGCAACTGCCCACACTGTTGCCCAGCGTGGCTCGGATCCGCCGGTAGAACAGACCCTCCTTGTCGAAAGTGCGATCGTCGGTGAGCACGCGCCACAGCAGCTCCGGATGGCACGGCACATACGCCCGCGCCGGGCCGAGCCGCACCTCCACCAGGTCTCCGTACCTCGGCAGTGACTCCAGGAAGTCCAGGGGGCGGCGCACCAGAGACCAGGCGTGGCCGGCGACGGGGAAGGCACCAGGCGCGGTTCCCGTTGTAAACGCCATCACTCCTCCCGTAGGGGGGCAACTCAGTCGAAGGTACAACCGCATGCCGGCTCGGCCCAGCTTGCTCGTCGGCCAATCCGGGATGGCCGCGGCCGCACGATCAGCGGTTCTTGCCGGAGCCAGAGCCAGTGCGGGGCCATGACCGGGGAACCCCGTGCGGCGACGACTTGGGAATGACTTGACGTCGGCCCGTCGGACACCTTGCTCGGGGTGCCACCAGGGCGGACGGTGCCGACATGCTGGGCGGCATGGTGACTCTCGATGGAAAGCCTGTCTCCGCCGACGACTTGCTTCCCCTGGCCCTGACGAACCTCGGGCACTTCACGTCGATGCGCGTCGGTGCCGACGGCGCGATCCGAGGTCTGGCGCTGCACATGGAACGCCTCGTGCGGGACTGCAAGATGGTGCGGAACGCGGACCTGGATACCGAACGCGTCCGCGAGTACGTCCGCCACGCGCTGGATGGGCAGAGCCGCCCGTGTGTCGTCCGCGTCACGATCTACGACCCGAAGGCCGAGATGGCTCACCCGGCGGATGCCCATGACCCGCACGTCCTGGTGTCCGTACGCGGTGCCGGAGCGCTGCCTGCGGAACCGCTGCGCGCCAAGAGCGTGGTGCACGAGCGGGAGTTGCCCGAGGTGAAGCACCTCGGCCTCTTCGGCGCCCTGTACGCACGCGGGACGGCTCAGCGGGCGGACTTCGGCGACGCCTTGTTCATCGGCCGGGACGGACTCGTGTCCGAGGGCGGCACCTGGAACGTGGGGTTCGTCGACCAGGAGGGCACGGTGGTGTGGCCCGAGGCTCCCGTGCTGCCCGGCGTCACCATGGGTCTGCTCCGACAGCACGTCGAGCACCGCGTCGCCACAGTCAGCCTGGAGCAGGCCAAAGGCATGGCTGCGGTCTTCGCCACGAACACCAGCATCGGCGTCCGGCCCCTGTCCGCGATCGACGCCACCGAGTTCCCCGCCGGCCACCCGGTCTTGCGCCGGCTGCAGGAGACGTACCTGTCGATCCCCGGCGAGAAGCCGTAGGGCAGGCCCGTGGTGGTCGGCCGCCGCGGTGACGGCTCGGTCAGGGAGCCTGTGCCGAGGCTTTGCGGGCGAGCAGGTGCACCTCCTGGAACTGCCGTCGGTCGGTGGGCTGGGGCTCACGGACCATCCTGGCCGTCTCGGCCAGCCCGGCCTCGCGCAGCATCGAGGCGAGGTGGTCGGGCGACCACCGGTAGGCCGGCGCTACCGCGTGATCGAAGACCTGCGTCGGGTGAGACGGACCGTCGCTTGCCGAGAAGCCGACCAGGAGGTGTCCGCCAGGAGCCAGCACGCGATGGAACTCGGCCAGGATGACGGGGAGTTCTTGTGGCGGTGTGTGAATGATGGACCAGCGTGAGAGTACGCCGTCCAGCACGCCGTCGGCGAGGTTCAACGCGGCCATCGAGCCCACCTCGAACCGCAGGCTCGGATTGGCCTGTCGAGCCGACTCGATCATCGCAGGAGAGGCATCGACGCCGAATGCCGTCAGCCCCAGCTCGTTCAGGTGAGCGGTGATGTGGCCAGGTCCGCACCCCAGGTCCGCGACCTGGCCGTCCCCGCTCGCACGTACGACCTCGGCGAAGGCACCCAAGATCGCACGGTCCAAGGGGCTGTCGCGCAGAGAGTCGCGGAACAACTCCGCATAGGTGGCGGCAGCAGCGTCGTACGCCTCGCGGGTGGCGTTGAGGGCATCGTGTTCGACCATGCCTGGGACAGTAGCCCCTGACTCCGAGGTGCGTTCAGGGGGCAACTGTTCAGCACACCCAGCAGTACGCGACGGGCCGAAGCCCTGTGGCGGTCACCCGGTGCGGGCGGGCAGTTCGCCGAGCGAGTGGCGGATCGCGGTGAGGACGGCCCGGATCAGCGGGTGCTTCCCGGCCCCGGTGCGGATGGTCGCGAGGACGGTGCGGGTGTGGCCGGCGGAGGCGTCGAGGACGAGGCCGGGGGTGCGGTCGGACCACAGCAGGTCGGGCAGGAAGGCCACCGCGTGGCCCTGCTCGACCAGCCGTAGGTGGACCAGCATGTCCGCGGGTGTCGCCGGCCGCATGGCTTCCTCGCACAGCAGGTGATGCTCGGAGGCGCGGGCCGGCCGCGCCTGCCCTGGGAACGTCTCGTGGATCACCAAGTCGAAGTCCCGGGTGAGCAGACCGGGCAGCGAGGTGTCGGGCTCTGCCTGTGTGGCCTCCACGGCCTCCACCCTCACCCGGGGACGGTTCTCCCGCAGCCAGGTCAACGCGGCGGGCAGCAGAGCGAGCATCGCTGTCTGGAAGGCCGCCACCCTGATCGTCCCGGACACCCCTCCAGCGAGGCCGCGATCTCCGCCTCGGCGCGCTCCAGTTCCCGCAGCGCCCTCTCCGTGCGGGCGACGAGGATCTCCGCCTGCGGAGCCATCCAGCAACGTCAGCTGCTGGGAGACGGCCGAGTGGGTACGCCCCGAGGCACTCGCGTACCTGGAGCCGCACGTGACCCAGATCGCCGCCGCCACCTGGGACGGCAAGCGCAGCTTCACCTGGCACGACGGCGCACGGCGCTTCGAGACATGGGAAGCGAGCTACGCCGACGTCCTGGGTCTGAGCGCCGCCGTCCAACACGCCCTGGACCTCGGCATGGACGAGATCGGCCGACGCACCCTGGCCCTCGGCGCCCGTCTGCCCGACCGACTGGACGCCGTTCCCGGCATCACCACTCACGACCTCGGCCGTGAGCGGTGCGCGATCGTCACCTGCAAGGTCGCCGGCATGGCCACGGCCGAGGTCGCGGCCGCCCTGGCCGGGCACGGCATCAACGCCAGCACCACCGACCCGGTGCACACCCAGTTCGGCACCGAAGACCGCGACGTGCACCCGCTGGCGGCTCTCGCCGCACTACTGCAACACCGAAGCCGAGACCGACCGCACCGTCGAGGTCCTCGCCGAACTCGCCGCGTCCCGCCAGGGCATGCCCCGTGGATCTCGTCGGACGAAGAGCCGCTCGGCCGACGCCGAGGATGGGAAGGTGTGAAGGTCACGACCGGTCAACGGAAGGAAATCCACGGCATGGCCGTCATCCACCACACCGTACTCAAGCCGACCAAGCTGGAACTCCTCACCTCCTGGCTGCCCTCCCGGCCCTGGTACGCGGGCGCGGACGAGCCGGAATTGGCCAAGGCCGGCGGCTTCCGGCTGGACGACCCGCAGGGCGAGGTCGGCATCGAGTTCATGATGGTCACCGACACCTCCCGCACTCACCCGGCCACCTACCTGGTGCCGCTCACCTATCGCGGCGCCCCGCTCGACGGGGCGGAGCACGCTCTCATCGGCACCATGGAGCACGGGGTGCTGGGGCAGCGCTGGGTCTACGACGGCTGCCACGACCCGGTGCTGGTCGCCCAGTTGCTGGCCCTGATCGAGGGCCGAGCCCAGGCCCAGGACCAGAACACCAGTAACGCCCCCGACCGGGAGGTCACCCACTCCCACAGCGGTGACGTTTCCGCCCCCGGGGCCTTCACCGCTACCGCCACCGACGACCAGGAGGGCACTGAGCTGTCGGCACCGCACGGCACGACCATCCGCCTGCACCGGGTCCTGCGCCCTGCCCCGGACAACGCGCCCGTCCTGCCGCCAGAGGCAGCGGGCCACATCGCCGCCCCCTGGAACATGCCGGACGGCATCCGCGCGCGGGGCCTGCTCGCTGTCCTGCGCACCGGCCCCCACTCTGCATCAGGGTGATCGGCTCGGGTGACCACCGCTGGCCGAGGCTGTCGTTGAGGATGTCCGTGTGACTGACCGCATCAGCGCTCTGATGTCGGTCTCCGCCGTTCTAGCTGTGATCTTGCTCAGCGTCTTGTACGCCCTTGTACGGGATGTGCGGCGACTGCGCACCGGGCAGACGGTCTGACGGCACCGGTTCGCGACCGTGGCTTCCGGTCGTCATGCGGCATCCGGCGGACCGACACTTTGCCGGGATCCGGCTTTAAAGATCGCCTGCGACGCCGTCTACCGTGTCTCAGGCACGTCCGGTGTCTGCATCGGCGGGTGCGGGTGCGGGTGCACGGTGAAAGGAGGGGCATCAAGTTTTCGGTGGTCTGGGGGGTCTTCGCGACAGCATTCGGTTGGATCGTCGCGACGGATTTCCGGGGTGCGGCTCACCGTTACCATGCGCTCTCCCGCTCGACCGTGCCGTTCGGCGGCGTCGGCATGCCGATGGTGGGCGTCGGTTTCTTCCGTCTTGTGGCGGGGGTGTTCGCCCTGGCCGGTCCGGTCGTCCTGGCCGTCGGGCTCCTGAGCCTGTGGCGCGGAGGGGCGGGACCGGACGCGCTGCCCACAGTTCCGGCCTGGTTCGTCATGGTGGAGGCGCTCATCGCCGGTGTCCTCCTCTGGTGGACGTGGCGGCGTCCCGGCCTGCTACGCCGTGAGTGGGAGGCGGGCACCGGCGTGCGGCGTGCCGCCGCGGCCGGCGTCACGGTGTCGGTCGTCGCGTTCGTCGTGACACTGGGCGTCGGCTGCGGGGCGTGGGCCATGGCGAGTTGGCTGGTCGGCGGTCTGTGCATGCTCACCCTGCTGCCGGGCGACCGAACCGGCCGACCATCGGACGCCGGCCCAGCCCTCGCAGATCCCTCGGACTGAACCGTGCCCGTCCCGCTCCGGGACGCGGTGCGTGCGTCAGCGGGTCGGCCGGAGGAAGACGGGTGGTGTGTACTCGGTGTACGCCGGAGTCACCGGCTTGGTCTGGCCCGTCCCGAAATCGAAGACCTTCTGGTATTCGGGGCCGAACTTCGCGACCAGGGCGTTCAACCTGGTCGGGTCCAGGTTCCCCCACCGGCCGGTGGCGATGAAGCGGTCCAGGGTGAGGAGTGTGACGATCTCCTCCGCCGCGCTGTAGGAGCAGTG
Organism: Streptomyces hamibioticus; assembly: GCF_047946815.1. Classification (NCBI taxonomy): domain Bacteria; kingdom Bacillati; phylum Actinomycetota; class Actinomycetes; order Kitasatosporales; family Streptomycetaceae; genus Streptomyces; species Streptomyces hamibioticus. The sequence goes on along the minus strand of NZ_JBKKQY010000001.1, from coordinate 421,909 downwards.
TCCGCCGCGGGCGAGGTGGAGCTGACGGAACGGGGCGTTGCCGTGCCGCTTCACCTGGTCGGCCCACCACCGCACTTGGTCGCCGACAGCTCCGCCGTCACCCGTGGTGTGCAGGGTGAGCGTGGGTGTCGGCGCCGTGCCTCGGACCAGGCCGTGCCGCTTGGTGTACGCAACGGCGGCCGGGTCCGCGCTGATCCGCTTCGCGCCCGCGAGGGTCGCCAGGTCCGCGCCCAGATCGAGACCGGCGGCGGCGTACGCCTCGCGGACGAGGTCGCGGAGGCTGGACTTGGCGAGCTGGCGCCGGTAGTCGATGCCGGTGTTCCACGACGGGTTGCCGCCGGCCCGTGCCTCCAGGTCGAGGCGACCGGTGGGGCCGAGACCGTAGCCGTACGCGAACTCGACCCACAGGGACTGGGCGATGATCCGGTCGGTCGGTTCCGTCGGCCGCGGTTCGAACGGTGAGTACCAGGTGGGGATGTTGGCGATCGCACCGGCCAGCGCCAACCGCGCGCGTCCCTCCTTCGAGCCGCGCGCTTCGCGTACGGCCGCCGCCAGTGCCTCGGTGTGCGCCGTGGCGGTGGCCGGGTCGGCCGGCCGTACCAGGTCGACGTCCGCGCCCGGCGCCAGCAGCGTCTTGACGACGAACTGGATGTCCAGCGCGGTGTTCCAGGTGCCGGGCGTGTCGACCTCGCTGCACATGCCCGCGGTCCCCGCGAACCTGCGCGGGTGGCGCTCGGCGAGCTGCCCCGCGATCACCGCGCCCTGCGACATGCCGTGGCTGATGGTGCGGCGTGGCTTCCCGACCTTCGTGGAGAAGCGGTCGAGCAGGGCGACCTGGTCCGTCATGGCGTCCTCGACCGCGTAACCGAGGCCCCTGTCCTTGTACTCGGACGCCGCCAGCGCGTACCCGTGCCGCAGCAGCCAGTCCTCCGTCGCCGTGTGTGCCGCGAGAGCGACCTCGTCCGGCACGTAGCCGTCGACGTAGTAGCCGTGGCTGTACAGCACCAGCGTGCCGTTCCATCGCTTCGGCATCTCGATCCGGTACCGGGCGCCGTCGATGCTTCCCTCGTACGACGTGTGCCTTCCTCCCCGGTGGTCGTCGGCGGACGCCGTGCCCGGGAGGACAGCGGTGAGACAGCCGGCCACCGCCGCTGCCAGTGACCTGAAGACGAACCGCATGCGCTTCCTGTCCTCTTCTGTCGACTCGTTGCTCGCCCAGGATTGACCGGCGCCGGCTGCGTTTCTCATCGCGGACGGAGACGAAGGTCCGGGAGGCCCTGCCTGCCGGCTAGTGGAACCGCCCGAACAGCTCCCGCACGCGCCGTGCGTCGCGCAGTCGCTGCTCGTAGGTGGCGCCGAGGGCGAGCAGTACCAGACCGGCGAGTGCGGGAGGCACCCAGCGGGGGAGCGCGTCGACGACCTGGACGATGTACGGGGCGAGTTCGTGCAGCGCCACCAGCGCGAGCACGCTCCCGCCGAGGACCAGCGGTGCCTGGAGCCGGTGCCGGGCGCCCGCCAGGGTCACGGCCAGCGCCGCCGTGCCGAGCAGCAGGGGCCGCGACCAGTGCGGATCGCCCCATGCCGCGAGCAGGCTCGGCACCAGGGTGGCGGCCAGCCCGGCACCGTACGCCGTCCAGGACGCGACCGCAGGATCGCGGCGGCGGCGCAGGGACCCGACGACCAGCGCGGGCACGGTCACCGGCAGGGTGTAGGCCTCCGGTGCGGTGACGCCCCAGGCCACCAGCCGCACCCAAGTGCCCGCCAGGAAGAGGACGGCGGCCATCCGGCCGCCCGCCGCCCGCCGCTCCGGCCGCAGCGCGGTCCCGGCTGCGACGACCCCGCCGAGCGAGAGCACCAGGGCCAGCATCGGCAGATCGGCCATGGCGAGCGTGAGGGCGAGCAGCGCCGCCGCCGCGCCCGTCACCTCCACGGGCACGGTCGCGGGCGAACGCGAGCCGCCGAGGCGTGCCGCGACCAGGGCCGCGACGGCGGATACGACGAGGACCGGCAGCGCGGTGTGCGCCGTCTGCCAGCCGGCGGACGCGCCGAGCGCGCAGGCCAGCGCCGTGGCGTACACGAGTGAGGCCGGAGCCGCGAACGGAGCGAGCCCGGGGCGGAAAGCCGCCGCGCCGAACAGGACGGTCAGGGCCACGAGCACTACGATCGTCGCGGGCTCGGAGGCGAGCGAGACGAAGGCGAGGCCGACCGAGGTGACGAGGGCCAGCAGTACGGCCGTGAGGGGCAGGGGGGACCGGCCGGCCGCCTCGGCGGACGCGCGGCGCGTCCACTCCGCGGAGACCAGCGCGGCCACGACCACGGCACCCTGCGCCACCAGTCCCGCCCAGTAGGGCAGTCCGAGCACCGCCGGGAACACGAACGCCGTCGCCCAGCCCAGGGCGAGCGCCCCCACCGCGGCCGCCGGACGCCAGGCCGCGCCGCGCCCGGCCACCGCAAGCACACCGGCCACGACGGCGAGAACGAGCGGCACGGTGGCCGCGTACGGAGGCCAGGGCACGTCCGTGAACGCGGCCGCCCGGGCGTCCTGCGGAGCGCCGGACCAGACACGCCCCGCCCAGGCCACCGGACCGAGGAGCGTTCCGGCGACCAGCGGAACCGCCCACAGCACCGCGAGGCCCTGGACGGTCAGCGAAGCCATCACCAGGCCCTGGCGCACGGGCCCGGGCGGCCGCGTCCGGACGACCGCCAGCAGGGCGATCCCACAGGCCAGGCACCCCGGCACCGTCCACACGCTGGGCACCAGGGCCCGCAGCATCCCACCCGCCCCGGCGACCAGGCACAGACCCCCGGCCAGGGCCGCACCCATGGCGATCCCCGGCCTCCGGGCGAACCACGCCGCGGTCAGGGCGATCGCCGCGGCGAGGAACAGGAGCACCGCCCCACGGGCGGCGGCGCCCGGGCCGGCCGCACTCCAGCAGAGCCATCCGGCCGCCGGAACACCCCAGGCCCCCATGCCGGACGCACCGACGATCGCGATGATCCGTACGGGCACGAGCGCCGTCCGCAGTGCGACCGCGGTGTCCGCCGCGGCGGTCACCAGCAGCACGGCCGTGAGCGTGTGCGGACCCGCGCCGGCGGCGAGCGCCCACAGGAGCAGGGGCAGTTGCGCCGTCGCCGCGGCGAGGGGAAGCGGAAGCCGCAGCGGAAGGCGCACGCCCTTCCGCGCGGCGGCCTTGGGCGTGGTGCCCTTCCGCGCCGCGGCCTCCGGCGTCGCGCCCTTCCGCGCCGCGGCCTTGTTCGCCGTGTCCTTCCGCGCGGCGTCCTCCTGTGTCGCAGCGCCGGTCGTGGGCGGTGGCACGAGCGCGCCCACCCCCGCGCCGTACGCGGCCCAGGCCCCGGCCAGGACCGCCGACGCGGCGGCCGTGTAGCCGAGACCGTCCGCGCCGGTGAACACGACCTCGTGCAGCGCGTAGGCGTCGAGCACGGTCAGCGCGATACCGAGTCCCGCCATCGCCTCGGCCGTCGAACCGAGCCCGCGCCGCAGCAGCGCCACGGGCACGCCCAGCGCCGCCGTGGTCACCGCGCCCAGCACCAGCGCCCGCCCGGCGATCCCCATGTGCCCCCAGCCGACCAGCGTGAACGCGATCGCGGCGATCGTCAGCAGCACCCCGCCGAGGACCAGCAGCACGTTCTGCACGCTCGGTGCCGTGGTCTCCGGCCGAGCGGCGACGGTACCGCCACCGGTGGGCCACCCGGGTGCCGCGGGCCCGGTGTGTGGGGCGGGCCGCGGGGCACAGGCCGCATTCAACGTGTGGATCAGATACGCGCGGCGCCGCAGCAGGAAGACCCGGCGGGCGTCGAGTTGCCGCAGCTCGGCGTCGAGGAGCCGCAGCTCCTCGGCCGGGGGCGGAAGGTTCGTCATGCGTCGGAGTGTGGCTCCCGTCACCTCGCCCGGGCATGAGCACGGGTACTCAGGTCTTACTCAGATCCCGCGCACAGAACCTGCCACCCGCCTGCGGGACGGGACCCGAGCGTGCACCGTTGCCACCACCGCTGCCGCCGCAAAATGCGTTGGCGCCCGCGCGTGTGTGTGATGAGATCGGGATCAACGGGGGCGGCTCCCTGTCGCGCATCCTTCTCACCTTCTGCAAAAAGTCCGGCGCGCCCACTCTCCGCCCCCGTTCTTCTGTCCTTCTTCCGTCCTTGGCCGTCGTGGAGGGTGTCCGCCGTTGCTCGCCGCCGAGTCCGTACTGCTGCGCCGTGCCCGGACCGTGTACGTGGACGCGGTGCCCGCGTCCGCCGCCGGAACGGGACCGGCACTGCGCCGACTCGAGACCGAACTGCTCGACCGCGGTCACATCCTCTCCTCCCGGTTGCACGCGGCGCTCGCCTCGCTGACCCCCGACGCGCTGGCAGCCGCGCACACCCGCCTGGTGGGGCAGGTCGACGATCTGCTCGGCTCCAACCGCGCACACGTCCCGCTCTTCCGCCGCTTCCCACGCACCGTCCCGCGGAACACCGACAGGCTGTACGTGGACCGGATCTTCTCGTTCCTGCTGCAGCAGCCGGACCAGCCCTGCGTGCTGTGCGGTGAGGCCGGCACGGTGTTCCCCGTCTCGCCCTGCGCGCACCTGGTGTGCCGACTGTGCTGGGGCGGATCCGACTACGCGGGCTGCCCGGTCTGCCACCGCCGCATCGACGCGGACGATCCCTTCCTGCTGCCGGTCCGGGCGGTCGGCGCCCCGAAGGCACCGGTGTCCGGCCCGCTGCGGCTGCTGCGCCTGGGCACCGACCGCGGCGCCGATGCCACCGCAGTGGTGGACGCCCTGCTGGCACGTCGCACCCCGCTCTCCCCGCAGGACCGCGACGACCTGCTGACGCTGCTGCCGCTCACCCCTGCAGGGCGAGGCCTGCTACCGCGGGAGATCCCGGTGCGGGAGACCAAGGCGATGGTGCTGGGGGCGCTGACGGTCGCGGCGCCGGACGGCTTGCCGGTCGGGAAGCTGCTGACGGAGCGGCTCACCACCGCAACCGACGTGCTGCGACTGCTCGCCGTGCTCTCCGGCGCCGACGCCGGCCTGGTGACGCGGTCCCGCTTCGCGAACGTGCCGCGCCCGCTGCGCCGCGAACTGCTCACCGTTCTGGACGGCTTGCCGACGCCGTACCTGGTCGAGGACGTGTTGCGGCACCCGACGGCGTGGAAGCGGGCAGCGGAGGTCCTGCACCCCTTCGAGCGGCATGCCCGGCACCCCCGTGCCGCCCTCGCTTTCGCGGTGCTGCGCGGCACCCCGGTCGATCCCGGCACCGCTTTCGGCGCCGCCCTGCTGGAAACGGCGGCCGCGCATCCCGACGCCGTCCGCGTGGACGGCGCCCGGATCCGCCCGGCCACCTGGGCGGGACGGCTGGAACAGGCGATGTCCGAGGGCGACATCGCCCGCGCCGCGGCCGTCGCGGGGGAACGACCCGGCGAACTGGTGCGCCGAATCGACGCGTTGCTGCGCCTGCACACCGCCGACGTCCTGGCTCCGGAGCTCGGGAAGGCCCTGCTGCGCGGGCTGCCGGAGGTGGGCCCCGGCCCGCTGCTGTCGGCGCTCGGCGCACTGAGGACGCGCACCGAGGACCGCACCGGCCGCCGCCGCGTGTTCTTCCCGCGCGGAGAGGTCACCCGAGCCCTGTCCGTCCCCGAGCGACGGCCCGCCCTGCCCGCCGGTCTCGTGACCGCGACGGTCGGCCTGCTGAGGGCTGAGGTGCTGCGCCGGTTCGCCGCCGGGCAGCCGTACGATCTGTCGGTGCTGGACTCCGGTCTGGCCGACCTCACCGTGCCGTTCACCGAGCGGTCCACCGCCAAGGCGCTGGTGGCGGTGGGGCGGGGGAGCGTGCAGACCCTGCCGGCAGGCACGGTTCTGCGGCTGTTCCTGCACTGGACCGAGCCGCGGGGCAACCGCACGGACCTGGACCTGTCGGTCGCGTTCTTCGACGCCGAGTGGAACTTCACCGGCTTGTGCGACTACACCAGCCTGGTGCACGGACCGGACGCCGCGGTCCACTCCGGCGACCTCACTTCCGCCCCGGCACCGCAGGGCGCCACCGAGTACGTGGACCTGGACCTGGAGCGGCTGGGGGAGCGGGGGGACGTGTACGCCGTTCCGCTGGTCTTCAGCTACAACAACGTGCCCTTCGAGGAGCTGCCGGATGCCTTCGCGGGCTTCATGGCACTGCCCGCGCAGGGCGCTCGGGACGCCTCCTACGACCCTCGCGCGGTCCGCCAGCGCTTCGACCTGGCGGGCGGCTCGCGGGTGTGCCTGCCGATGGTCGTCGACCTGGACCGCCGCCGAGCCCTGTGGACGGACACCCATCTGCCGTCCACCGGTGGCTTCCAGAGCGTCGGCTCGCACGGTGGCGGCGCGCTGGCCGCGGTGGCCCGGGACCTGTGGGAGCAGTTCGGTTCCGGCACCCGGGTCACCCTGTGGGACCTCACGGTGTGGCGGGCCGCGGTACGTTCCCCCGAGGTGGCGGTGATGTGCCGGGAGCCGGAACCCGCACTGCTGCGGTACCGGCGACGTCCGGACGAGGACGCGGACGCGTTCGCCGCCCGGGTGTCCTCCCTGAAGGATGCCGAGGAGCACCGCGCGCACCCCGACCCCGAGGCGGCGGCGGCCGAACTCGCCGCAGGTACTCGCGTGTTCATGGCGACGGTCTACGGGAGCGTCGGGCCGGCGCGGGCGTCGGGCACCTTCTACCGGCTCTTCCCCGGGGCCGGGGACGTCTGCGAGACCTTGTCCCGGGTGACCGCCGGCGACCTGGTCGCGGAACTGGGCTGAGCCTGTCGTCCGTCGGGTGGTGGTCTCGGCGGAGGCCGAGTCGGCACAACCACTGCTCGGCTCGACCCGGACCGGCACGGCGGGCGAGGGAGCGACGGTCAGCCGGTCCGGTCGTCCGGCCGGCCGAGCGTGCCGCCCGCCGACCGGCGACCCAGAAGGGGTTCGGCCAGCAGCCTTGCCGCCCCGCAGAGCGTCTGTCCGTGCCGGGCGAAGAGTTCGTCGCGCGAGTCGAAGCGGCCGAGGTCCTCCAGGACGTAGGCCGACAGATCGCACGCTGTGCCGCCGCCCGGACAGGCGGTCGCGCCGTCCCAGTCGACCGCGGTCCGGGACAACGCCTCGAACAGCGTCTCCGCGTCGGCGTTGGTGAAGCCGGTGCCGCCTTCGCTCAGCTCGTCGAGCCCGCCGAAGAGCTCCGAGACCGCCAGCCAGGGCCCGCCGGCACGGCCGGCCGAGGACAGGCCCCCGATGTGGAACTCCGGCCATGCGAGCACGACCCGGTGCGGGACGGCCCGGCGGAACCGAGGGAAGCGCGGATACCAGAACCTGCCGTCCACCAGCAGGCCACGCACCCGCGTGGCCACCCCGGACGCCCGCGCCACGGACTCCAGTACCGCTAGCCGCTGGCTGCACGAGCCACGCCGACGGCGAAGCACCTCCGACACGGGCCGCTCATCCTGGACCGAATACACCGGCCGTACAGCCGCCGCGATCCGATGATGGGCTCGGCGCAGGGTCGCGATCCGGTGGGCGGCACTCTCGGCGGCCTGCGATTCCGCCGGGACGTCGATCCGTCGAAGCAGCGCGGCGACGCCCGGATGCCGCCAGTCGAGGATCCGAGTCGGGGCGGTGCTCCCCACAGCCGTCTCCGCCCCGGCCGTGCCGACCCGACGACGGCTGCGCGGCATGAAAAGCGAGCTCGTCACCACCGTGGTCCTCTCGCTCCGGCAGCCTCAAGGCCGCAGGAGACACCATGTCAAAAAACCTGAACGCGTTCAATTCCTCGATGGCCGGCGGCGGAGACGTGCAGAGCACCTAAGACCGCACTTGACCCGGCCGCTCTTGCGGCCGGATGTTTTCCGCGTGACACGGCGGGTCCGGAACCGCCCGGCCAGATCACGTGAACTTTTCGGCCCCGAACGCCGACTGTCTCGGTAACAGGCCACGGGGAGGTGCGGTGAGCGACGACCGGGACAGCCGGCTGCTGGTGGTGCGCTGCCAGCTCGGAGAGCGGGAGGCGTTCCGCGAGCTGGTGCGCCTCTGGCACGCCCCTCTGTGGCGGTACATGCGGGGCATGGCCGGCTCCTCGCACCTTGCGGACGATCTCACCCAGGAGGCATGGGTCGCCGTGGTGCGCGGACTGCCGCGGCTGCGGCAGCCGGAGCGGTTCGCCCCGTGGCTGTTCACCCTGGCCCGGCGCACGGTCGCCGATCACCTGCGGCAGGCGTACCGGGCTCCCGAGACGTCCGCGGAGGACGGGGGTGCCGTCGTCGATGACGACGACTGCCTCAGCGGTGTCCTGACCACGATGGAGATCGAAGCGGGCCTGACCGAGCTGCCGCACCTGGAGCGCGAAGTGCTGATCCTGTTCCACCTCCAGGATCTGACTCTGGTCGGCTGCGCGGAGGTCCTCGGCGCACCGCCCGGCACGGTCAAGAGCAGGCTGCACCGCGCGCGTCGCATGTTGCGGGACGTTCTCATCAAGAGGGGATACCAGGCATGAGCGAGCCGGACCACGGAGCACAGCGCGACGTGCCCAAGGAACTGGAGCGTGCCTTGGCGGCGGAGGTCTCGCTGCGTTCGCGCATGCGGTACGTGGCTGTGGGACTGGCCGGAGGGTGCGCGGCGGTGTTGATCTCGGTGCTGTGGGCGACCGAGCCGGAACCGCTCCCCCCACGCACCCGGGCCGCCTTCGCCGGGCTGATCGCCATCGGGCTGGCCTGGGCGGTCTTCGCCGGCTGGGTCCTGAGAAGGCGCCGGCCGTTGTTCGCCCGGGACCGGGTGCTGGGAGCCCGGCTCGCGCTCGCGGCCACCACGGTGACCGGCGTCTCCGCGACAGCCCTGGCCGCGGCACGCGGCACCGTGGCCGAAGCGCTGGCCACTGCCCTTCTCGGCGTCGTCCTCATCGCCGCCGCAGCGGGCCTTCTGGTGCGGGCGCAGTCCCGCCGCCGCGCTCTGCTGCGGCTGCGGGACGCCTGCGGCACGACGCCTTCCGAAGCACCGGACGCCTCCACCGGTCCGAATTGATCAAGGAGACTGCCATGCACAAGAAGATCGCTCCGGTCGGCCCGCTGGCCATTGCCCTGCGCCGCCGCGGCGCGGGTGAGCGCACCGTCCTCCTGCTCGCGGCACTGGCGTGCACAGCACTCCTGACCGGAGTCGTCCTGCTCTGGGCCTGAGCCGCCGGCCGGGCAGCCGCAGGGGTTCCGGAAGATCGCGGTAAACAGGGCTGTGACCAGTAGGGGTGGGCACACCCAAGAGCAGCCCGTCGGCACGGAACCGCGGTTACCGGGCCGCGTCGAGGAGGATCCGCGCCAGGTCGCCCGGCTGGGAAAACATCGGCCAGTGGCCGGTGTTCATCTCGACCAGCCGCCACTGCTCGCTGGTCAGTGGCCCGGCCACGTCGTTGCTCGGCTCGGCGCCGTCGAGCAGGCACTTGATGTACGTCACCGGAGGCTCCTCGAGCGGCCGGGCCAGCACGGCGGGGTCGGCCAGAGTGACGCCCGGGTGCGGCGTCGCTCCGCCCACCAGCCGGGCGGTCTGCTCGTCGGTGAGACCCTGGCCGTCGCAGTCGGCCTCGGCCAACGGGGCCCAGAAGCCGCCGTTCTCGGCAAGGGCGGCCTCGAGCTTCGCCGGGCCCTCCCACCAGGTGGAGACGAACGACTCGCCGTCGACCGGAACGCTGGAGTCGACGAAGACCACGCGGGCCAGCCGGTCACCGATCCGCCCGGCGGCCTGACCGACCGGGATGCCCGAGTAGCTGTGCCCGACCAGCACGACATCGCGCAGATCGAGGCGCTCGACCTCGTCGACGATGTCCCGGACGTGAGTCTGCTCCCCAGCAGGCAGGGCCTGCTTGTCGGCGAGACCGGACAGCGTCAACGGGTGAGCTCCGTGGCCGGCCTCCCGCAGCGTGGGCACCACCTCGTCCCACGCCCACGATCCGAGCCACGCGCCTGCAACCAGTAAGAAGTTGGTCATGGCCGGACAGTAACGGAGGGGTCTGACAACGCCCCGCCGCAACTTTCGAGGCACGTCCTGGTGTGCCCAGCCCCCTAGCGGCCGAGCAGCGAGCCGAACGTCACGTTGTACCGGGTGCGCAGACGCCGTATCTCCCAGAGGGACAGCGCGGACACCGACAGCGGGCCGCCCAGCGAGAAGGCGTGGAGAACGGTGGGTGGTGCGGCCACGTCCGGGCCGTCGAAGAGCTGGACGGCGCAGAGGGACCAGAACAGCAGCGGGGAAAGCAGGGCCGGCAGCAGCTCGTGCACCTCCCCCGTGCGGAAGCAGGAGTTCAGGCCGGTGACGGCGGCGGCCAGGGTGAAGATCAGCGCCCAGACGAGGAGCGCGGCGCACAGGAGTGCGGCCGCGACGAAAAGCAGGGTGAGCAGGAGACCGGTGAGGATCGTGCCGAACATGCCGCCGAGGAGCCCGAAGGTGAGGTCGTGCGGACCCATGACCGAGGGCGAGACGATGTCCCCGCCGAGGGCCGCGGTCATCAGCCAGACGGTACCGGCGCCGAGTGGCAGCGCACCCAGCGCCATCAGGGGTCCGGCGGCGCGGCGCGTGTACACGCGCCGTAGGGGCGGCCGGGCCGAGAGGACGCAGACGCCCACGCCGAGGACACTGGCGCCCACGACGACGGCGCAGCCGATCAGCAGTTCCGCCAGCTTGCCGAGCAGAAAGTCCTCGCGGCCCTCGCGCAGGGGGTAGGCCAGCAGGAGCCAGAACGTGCCCAGCAGTCCCACGGTCGTGCGGATGCGCTGCACTCCCGCGATGACCGGGTCCTCGATGCGGTCTTCAGCGGAGGAACGGGTCAGGGCCCGGGCCACCGCGAGGGGATTGTGCAGACCGTCCCAGCTCGTCATGCCCGCGCCATCCTTATCATCATGAGGACGATAATAGGGTCGGCATCTGCCGCATGGACAACGAATTGGAGACGGGGTACCGCTGGTGCCCTGCCTCGCCGGTTCGAGGGAGGAACTGCCTCGCCGGACGGCAGCACCCCGACCCCGGACCCGGGCCCGACGCCCACCCCACCCCCGGCGCCCACCCCCACGCCGGCTGAGGGCTGCGCGTCGCCTACAGCGTCGGCTCTTCCTGGAACGGCGGATTCACCGCCGAGGTACGGCTGAAGAACACCGGGTCGGCGGCCGTGAACGGGTGGAAGACCGGCTTCGCCCTCAAGGGCGACGAGAAGGTCACCGACGCCTGGAGCGCCACGGTCACCCAGTCCGGAGCCGAGGTCACCGCGGCGAACGCGGCTCACAACGCGGCCGTGCCGCCGGGCGGCACGGCGAGCTTCGGCTTCCAGGCGAGGGGGACGGCGACGGGCGCCCCCGACGCCTTCACGCTCAACGGCCGCACCTGCACCACCTGATCCCTGTTCTTCCCGACTTTCGGGAGCGCTCCCAACGCGTCCTCGCGACTTGGCCGTCGCTCGGGCGAGCCGGACCGCAGCGCTGAGCTGCGACTTCGAACTTCATTCGACGGATTGGTGTCCACAGGGTTGTCATGGGCATCGTAGAACTCCTACAGTCGCGACCGAAACCGGTGGGTGGGAGCGCTCCCATCTTTGGGGAGACGGGAGCGCTCCCGAAACCCGCACAGCACCCCCCTGTCGGATCCGGTTCCCTCGGAAAGAGGCTCCCGCATGCGATCGTCACCGCACCGCCTCCGCACCGTCCGCGCCCTGTTCGGCGCGCTGCTCACCGCTCTGACCACCGTGGCGGCGCTCCTCGTCGCCACCGCGCCCGCCCAGGCCGACACCACGATCTGCGAGCCCTTCGGATCGACCGTGATCCAGGGACGCTACGTCGTCCAGAACAACCGCTGGGGAACCAGCGCCCCCCAGTGCGTCACCGCCACCGACACCGGCTTCCGGGTCACCCAGGCCGACGGCTCGGTGCCCACCAACGGCGCCCCCAAGTCGTACCCGTCGGTCTTCAACGGCTGCCACTACACCAACTGTTCACCGGGGACCAACCTTCCCGCGCGGATCAGCACCATCTCCAGCGCGCCCAGCAGCATCTCCTACGGCTATGTCCCGGACGCCGTGTTCAACGCCGCGTACGACATCTGGCTGGACCCGACGCCCCGCACCGACGGCGTCAACCGGACCGAGATCATGATCTGGTTCAACCGGGTCGGCCCGATCCAGCCGATCGGCTCACCGGTCGGCACCGCCACCGTCGGCGGGCGCACCTGGGAGGTGTGGACCGGCAGCAACGGCTCCAACGACGTGATCTCCTTCGTCGCCCCGTCGGCCATCGCGAGCTGGAGCTTCGACGTCATGGACTTCGTCGACCAGACCGTCGCCCGGGGCATGGCACAGAGCAACTGGTACCTGACCAGTGTTCAGGCCGGCTTCGAGCCCTGGCAGAACGGCGCCGGGCTGACGGTGAACTCCTTCTCCTCCGCCGTGAACATCGGCGGCGACACACCGGGCGACCCCGGCGACCCGGCGGCCGCCTGCCAGGTGGCGTACGGCACCAACGTCTGGCAGGGCGGGTTCACCGCCGACGTGACGGTGAAGAACACCGGTACGAGCGCCGTGGACAACTGGAAGCTCGGCTTCACACTGCCGTCCGGGCAGCGGGTCACCAACGCCTGGAACGCGACCCTGTCCGGGTCCTCGGGCGCCGTGACGGCCGGCCCCGTGACGCACAACGCGCGGATCGCGGCCGGCGGCACCCAGACCTTCGGGTTCCAGGGCACCTACAGCGGCACCTTCGCCAAGCCGTCCGGCTTCACCCTGAACGGCACCGCCTGCTCCGTCACCTGATCCCCCTCCGCCGCCGGGTCGGCCTGCCCGGCCGGCGTCCTCCGGCCCGCAAGGCCTGACCGCGCCGCCCGGCCCGGCACCGCACATGCCCGGCACCGCACCGGCCCGCTCCGGGGCCCGTCCTCCTTCCCTGCGCCGACAGGGCGGGCCCCGGAGCGCACCACCTCCCGCCCCTCCGGCCCGCCACCCGGAAAGGCCCGCCATGACCCCGCGCCTCGCAGCCTCAGCCCCTCCTCCCGCACCCCCGCCACGTCGTCCCGCCCGCTCTCCCCGCGGCCCCGCCCGCTCTCCCCGGCGTCCCGCGATCGTCGCCGCCCTGTGCGCCGCCGCGCTCGCGGTGACCGGGCTGACCGGCGCCGCCCCGCCCGACCGTGCCGCCGACTCCGCCGCCGCCCTGCCGTACCAGGACCCCTCGCTGCCGGTGCCGCAGCGGGTCGACGACCTGCTGGGGCGGATGACGCTCGACGACAAGCTCGGTCAGATGGCCCAGATCGAGAAGGACGCGCTCGTGCCGCAGTCCGACCTCGCCACCTACCGCATCGGCTCCGTGCTCTCCGGCGGCGACTCCACGGTCAGCCCCAACAACGCCCGGGGCTGGGCCGACACCTACGACTCCCTCCAGCGCACCGCCCTGACCACCCCGCTCGGCATCCCGATGATCTACGGCATCGACGCGGTGCACGGTCACAACGCGGTGCGCGGAGCCACGATCTTCCCGCACAACATCGGCCTCGGCGCCACCCGCGACCCCGCGCTGGTGCAGCGCATCGGCCGCGCGGTCGCCGAGGAGGTCGCGGGCACCGGCATCGACTGGTCGTTCGCACCCTGTCTGTGCGTGGCCCGCAACGACCGGTGGGGGCGTACGTACGAGTCGTTCGGCGAGACGCCCGAACTGCCCACCGCCATGACCTCGTTCATCACCGGCATGCAGGGCGACACCCTGGGCGCCGACCCGGCCTCCGTGCTCACCACCGCCAAGCACTACCTCGGCGACGGCGGTACCACCGGCGGCGTCGACCAGGGCGACACCCGGATCTCCGAGGCGGAGCTGCGCGCCACCCACCTGCCGCCCTTCAAGGAGGCGATCCGGCGTGGCGTGGGCTCGGTGATGCTGTCCTACAGCAGCTGGAACGGCGTACGGTCGCACGCCCACGAGTACCTGGTCACCGACGTCCTCAAGGGGGAGCTGGGCTTCACCGGCTTCGTCGTCTCCGACTGGGCCGCCGTCGACCAGCTCGACGGGCAGAGCGGCTTCACCGGCGCCGAGATCGCCACCGCCGTCAACGCGGGCGTCGACATGGTGATGGTCCCGCACGACTACAAGAAGTTCCTCACCCTGCTGCGCGGCGAGGTCACCGCGGGCCGCGTCCCCATGGCCCGGATCGACGACGCCAACCGCCGTATCCTCGCCAAGAAGTTCCAGCTCGGCCTGTTCGAACGCCCGCTGACCGACCGTACGTACACCTCCACGGTCGGCTCGGCGGCCCACCGCACCCTCGCCAGGCAGGCGGTGCGCGCCTCGCAGGTGCTGCTGAAGAACGACGGCGGCGTCCTGCCGCTGCCGAAGTCGGGGAGGCTGTTCGTCGCCGGGAAGTCCGCCGACGACATCGGCAACCAGAGCGGCGGCTGGACGCTGGGCTGGCAGGGCGGCAGCGGTGCCGTCACCGAGGGCACCACCGTCCTCCAGGGCATCCGCGGTGCCGTCGCCGATCCCTCACGGGTCACCTACGACCGCTACGGCAACGGCATCGACGGCAGTTACACGGCGGCCGTGGCCGTCGTCGGCGAGACCCCGTACGCCGAGATGCGCGGCGACCGTCCCGGCGGGATGGGACTCGACCAGGAGGACCTCCAGACCCTGGCCCGGCTGAAGGCGAGCGGGGTGCCCGTCGTGGTGGTGCTGGTCTCCGGCCGGCCGCTGGACATCGCCGCCCAGCTGCCCGACTGGAACGCCCTGCTGGCGGCCTGGCTGCCCGGCACGGAGGGCGGTGGCGTGGCGGACGTGCTGTTCGGCGACCACGCACCCACCGGAAAGCTGCCCGTGACCTGGATGCGCAGCGCCTCCCAGCAGCCGATCAACGACGGCGACGGCAAGACCCCGCTCTTCCCGTACGGGCACGGCCTGACCTACGGCACGAACCCCGACCCCGACCCCGACCCGGATCCCGACCCCGGCCCGACCCCCGCGAAGGCCTGCACCGCCACCCACAAGCTGGTCAACTCCTGGCCGGGCGGCCACCAGGCGGAGGTCACCGTCAAGAACACCGGGACCGGCGGCCCGATCACCGGCTGGTCGGTCGACTGGGACCTCGGCGGCGCCACCATCACCAGCCTCTGGAACGGCACCCACACCGTCGCGAACGGCCGGATCTCGGTCCGCAACACATCCTCCAACGGCACCCTCGCCGCCGGCGCCGTCACCCCCTTCGGCTACACCGCGAACGGCACCGCGGGCACCCCCGCCCCGCGCTGCACCCCCACCTGACCGAACCCCCTGTTCCCCCCGGTTGGCCCACGGCCATTCCCGCACACCGTCACCAGCACCCAGTATCGAGGAGAGCACATGACCGATCGGACCCTACGCCCGGCCGCCCGGCCGGGCAGGCCGCACCGCAGGCGGACGGCCGCCCTGGCCACCGCGTTGAGCACCCTGCTGCTGGGAGCGGCGGCCCAGCTGTCCGCGCCCCAGGCGTCCGCGGCGGAGGCACACGTCGACAATCCGTTCGCCGGCGCGTCGTTCTACGTCAACCCGGACTACGCCCGCCTCGTCGACGGGTCCATCGCCAAGACCACCGACGCGACGCTCAAGGCCAGGATGGAGAAGGTCAAGAGCTACCCGACGGCCGTCTGGCTGGACCGGATCGCCGCCATCCACGGCGGCGACGCCAACGCGGGCCGCAAGAGCCTCGCCGACCACCTGGACCTGGCCCTCGCGCAGAAGAAGCCCGGCCAGCCGCTCGTGGCCACGTTCGTGGTGTACGACCTGCCGGGCCGCGACTGCGCCGCCCTCGCCTCCAACGGCGAACTGCCGCTCAGCGCCGAGGGGCTGGCGCGCTACAAGACCGAGTACATCGACGAGATCGCCAAGGTCTTCGCCAACCCCAAGTACCAGGACATCCGCATCACCACGGTCATCGAGCCGGACGGCCTGCCGAACCTGGTCACCAACCTCTCCGACCCGGAGTGCGCCCGGGCCAAGAGCAGCGGCATCCAGGTGGACGCCGTCCGGTACGCCCTGAACAAGCTGCACGCCATCCCGAACGTGTACACGTACATGGACTTCGCCCACTCCGGCTGGCTCGGCTGGGACACCAACCTCTCCCAGACCACCCAGCTGTACACGGACGTCGTCAAGGGCACGACGGCCGGCCTGCGCAGCGTGGACGGCCTGATCACGAACGTCTCCAACTACACGCCGCTCGCCGAGCCGTTCCTCACCGACCCGAACAAGACGGTCGGCGGCAACATGATCAAGTCGGCCAAGTTCTACGAGTGGAACCCGAACTTCGACGAGGCGGACTTCACCGAGGCCGTGCACGCGGCGCTGGTGTCCCAGGGCTGGCCCGCTTCCACCGGCATGGTCATCGACACCTCCCGCAACGGCTGGGGCGGCAGCGCCCGCCCGACCGCGGAGGGGACCAGCACGACGCTCGACACCTACGTCAGCCAGTCCAAGGTGGACCGCAGGACCCACCGCGGCCTGTGGTGCAACGTCAACGGCGCGGGCCTCGGCCGGCCCCCGCAGGCCGCGCCCACCGACCACCCGGACTCGCACCTCGACGCGTTCCTGTGGATCAAGCCGCCGGGGGAGTCGGACGGCGCGAGCACGGAGATCCCGAACGACGAGGGCAAGCATGCGGATCCGATGTGCAACCCGGAGTACACGGCGCCCAACGCGGGCAACAACCCGACCGGCGCGATGCCGGACGCGCCGCTGGCCGGGCACTGGTTCCACGACCAGTTCGCCATGCTCGTACGCAACGCCCACCCGGCCGTGCCCACCGACGGCGGCGGTGACCCCGACCCGACCGACACCGCCGCCCCGACCGTGCCGACCGGCCTGAGGGCCACCGCGAAGACCGCGTCCAGCGTCTCGCTGGCCTGGACGGCGGCCACCGACAACGTCGGCGTCACCGGCTACGACGTCTACCGCGGCGACACCAAGGCCAACTCCTCGCCGGTCACCGGCACCACCTTCACCGACACCGGGCTGACCGCCTCGACGGCGTACCGCTACACCGTGCGCGCCCGTGACGCCGTCGGGAACGTCTCCGCGGCCTCGGCCGCACTCAGTGTCACCACCGAGGCGGGCGGCGGCGGACCCGACCCGGCCGGCGGCCTGAAGGTCACCTACAAGAACAACGACGCCTCGGCCACCGACAACGCCATCCGGCCCGGACTGCGGATCACCAACACCGGCAGCGCCTCGGTGGACCTCACCAAGGTCACCGCCCGCTACTACTTCACGCGCGACGGCGGCTCGCCCACCGTGAACGCCTGGTGCGACCACGCGGCCGTCGGCTGCGCCAACGTCACACTGCGAGTGGTGCCGCTGAGCACCCCGGCCGCGGGCGCGGACGCCTACCTCGAGATCGGGTTCAGGAGCGGCAGCCTGGCCGCCGGGAAGGACACCGGCGACCTCCAGCTGCGGATGAGCAAGTCCGACTGGTCCGCCTTCGACGAGACCGGCGACTACAGCCGCGGCACCGCCGCCTCCTACGCCGACGCCCCGAAGATACCCGCCTACGTGGGCAGCGACCTGGCCTGGGGCGTCCCGCCCGCCTGACCGGCCCGGCGACCGCCGAGGAGACGGACACAACCCCACCCCACCACAGGAGACACCATGGCTCGAAGCAAGAGAAGGCCACTGTCCTTACTGGCCGTGCTGGCCACCCTGCTCAGCGGCCTCGGTCTGGCCCTGATCGGCCAGAACAGCGCGCAGGCACACGGTGTGACGATGATGCCCGGATCGCGGACCTACCTCTGCTATCTGGACGCCAGGACCGGCACCGGTGCCCTCGACCCGACGAACCCGGCGTGCAAGGCGGCGCTCGCGGAGAGCGGCTCGACCGCGCTCTACAACTGGTTCGCCGTGCTCGACTCCAACGCCGGCGGACGCGGCCCGGGCTACGTCCCGGACGGCAAGCTGTGCAGCGCCGGCGACCGCTCCCCGTACAACTTCACCGGCTACAACGCCGCCCGCGCCGACTGGCCCCGGACGCACCTCACCTCCGGCGCGACGATCAGGATCAAGCACAGCAACTGGGCGGCGCACCCCGGCGACTTCCGGGTGTATGTCTCCAAGCCCGGCTACTCGCCCACGAAGCCGCTGGGCTGGGGCGACCTGGAGCTCATCCAGACCGTCACCGACCCGCCGCAGTCCGGCTCGGTGGGCAGCGAGTCCGGTCACTACTTCTGGGACGTGAAGCTGCCGTCGGGCCGCTCCGGTGACGCGATGATGTTCATCCAGTGGGTGCGCTCGGACAGTCAGGAGAACTTCTTCTCCTGCTCCGACATCGTCTTCGACGGTGGCAACGGTGAGGTGACCGGTATCCGTGGCTCGGGGAACACTCCGACCCCCACGCCGACCCCCACCCCCACGCCGACCCCCACGCCGACCCCGACCCCGACGCCCACCGACCCGCACACCGGGTGCATGGCCGTCTACAAGGTGACCAACCACTGGAACGGCGGCTTCCAGGGTTCCGTCGAGGTGATGAACCACAACACCGCCGCGCGTGACGGATGGGCCGTGCGCTGGCAGCCGGGCACCGGCACCAAGATCAACCAAGTCTGGAACGGCACCCTCAGTACCGGCTCCGACGGCACGGTCACGGTCAAGAACGTCGACCACAACCGCACCATCCAGCCGGACGGCACCGTGACGTTCGGCTTCACCGCCACGTCGACCGGGAACAATCTGCCGGTCGGCTCGATCACCTGCGTCAACCCGTAACACCGGCGACGACGGCGCCGGCCCCGCCGATGCGGGCACCGGCGCCGTCGTCGACCGGCTGCACTTGGACGGCTGCACCTGGACCGGCTGCCTCTTGGCGCACCGGGTGCCGATCACGGCCGTGCCTGACCGGTCAGTTCCCGCGCGCCACGTAGACGGTGTTCGTGGCGGTGCCGCCCTGCAACGGGTTGTCGAAGTCGACGACGTGGGATTCGGCCGCGGCGAAGACGTCACCGAGCGCGGCGGTGAACTGCTCGTCCGGCGGGTCGTTGGACCACAGGGCGAAAACGCCGTCGGGGTGGAGGTGCGCGGCGAGGGCACGGAGCCCTTGCGGACGGTAGAGCGCGGCGTGGCGGGCGTTGAGCACGTGGCGGGGGGAGTGGTCGATGTCCAGCAGGATCGCGTGGAAGAGGCGTCCCGGTGACAGCGGGTCCAGGCCGGCCGGACTGCCGACCGCCTCGAAGAAGTCGGCCGGCACCAGCCGGCAGCGGGGATCGCCGGTCAGGCGGGCGCCGAGCGGCACCAGATGACGCTCGTGCCAGTCGATGACCTCCCCGAGCGCTTCCACCACGATCAGGGAGCGCACCCGGGGATTGTCGAGGGCGGCCCGGGCGGTGTACCCGAGGCCGAGCCCGCCCACCGCGACGTCCAGCTCGGCACCCGACAGCCGTGCCAGCCCCAGGTCCGCCAGCGCGACCTCCCCGGCCGTGAAGAGGCTGGACATGAGGAACTCGTCCCCGAGCTTCACCTCGTACACATCGTCGGCCGACCCCGGATACCTGCGGCGGCGCAGGCTGATGTCCCCCAGCGGCGTCGGCCGCCAGTCGATCTCCTCGAAGCGCGTGCTCATCGGTGCTCCTCGTCCGGAGTCCCGGCCGTCGGCCGACGACTCCCCATGTGCTCGGCCGGCTCAGGCGTCGATGACGACGGGGATGATCAGGGGCTTGCGGCGGTAGGTGCGGAACGCCCAGTTGGCCACGGCACGTGCGATGAGCTGTTCGAGCTGATGGGCGTCGCCGACACCTTCCTCGGCGGCGGCCGCCAGCGTCTTCTCGATGACGGGGACGACGGGCTCGAAGGTCGTGTCGTCGTGGACGAAGCCGCGGGCCAGGAAGTCCGGCGCCTCGGCCAGCGCGCCGGTGTCGGCGTCGACGATGGCCACGACCGTCACGACGCCCTCCTCTGCCAGGGTGAGGCGGTCCTTGAGGGAGGCCTCCGTGGCGCCGCCCACTTCCATGCCGTCCACGTAGACGTTGCCCGCGGGCACCTTGCCGGTGATGGAGGCGCGCCCGTCGACGAGGTCGACGACGACTCCGTCCTCGGCGATGACGACCCGGTCGGGGTCGACGCCGGTGCGGATCGCCAGATCCGCGTTGGCCCGCAGGTGGCGGAACTCGCCGTGGACGGGCATGACGTTGCGGGGCTTGACGATGTTGTAGCAGTAGACGAGTTCCCCGGCGCTGGCGTGGCCGGAGACGTGCACCTTGGCGTTGCCCTTGTGGACGACGTTGGCGCCCCACCGGGTCAGCCCGTTGATCACCCGGTAGATGGCGCTCTCGTTGCCGGGGATGAGGGAGCTGGCGAGCAGGACGGTGTCGCCCTCGCCGATGCGGATCATGTGGTCGCGGTTGGCCATCCGGGACAGCGCGGCCATCGGCTCGCCCTGCGAGCCGGTGCACACCAGGGTGACCTTGTGGTCCGGCAGCTTCTCCAGTTCCTTCGTGCTGACGACCAGACCGGAGGGAACCTTCAGATAGCCCAGTTCGCGGGCGATGCCCATGTTGCGGACCATCGAGCGGCCCACGAACGCCACCTTGCGGCCGTGCTGGTGGGCCGCGTCCAGGACCTGCTGGATGCGGTGCACATGGCTGGCGAAGCTGGAGACGATGACCCGGCGCGGAGCGGTACGCATCACCTGCTCGATCGCCGGGTTCAGCTCGCGCTCGGACGTGGTGAAGCCGGGCACCTCGGCGTTGGTGGAGTCCGTGAGGAACAGGTCCACGCCCTCCTCGCCGAGCTTGGCGAAGGCGCGCAGGTCGGTGATGCGCTCATCCAGCGGGAACTGGTCCATCTTGAAGTCGCCGGTGTGCAGCACCAGCCCGGCCCCGGTACGGATCGCCACCGCGAGGCTGTCCGGGATGGAGTGGTTGACCGCCACGAATTCGCAGTCGAAGGGCCCGAAGCGCCGCCGGTCGCCTTCCTTCACCCGTACCGTCCGCGGCCGGATGCCGTGCTCCTTGAGCTTGGCCTCCAGGAACGCCAGGGTCAGCTTCGACCCGACGACGGGAATGTCGGACCGCTCGCGCAGCAGGTAGGGCACGCCGCCGATGTGGTCCTCGTGTCCGTGGGTGAGGACGATGGCCGCGATGTCGCCCAGGCGGTCCCTGATCGAGGTGAAGTCGGGCAGGATCACGTCCACCCCGGGCTGCGTCTCCTCGGGGAACAGCACCCCGCAGTCCACGATGATCAGCTTGCCGGCGTACTCGAAGACGGTCATATTGCGACCGATCTCGCCCAATCCGCCCAAGGCGGTGATTCTCAGCCCTCCGTCGGGCAAGGGTGGGGCTGCTTTGAGTTCGGGATGCGGATGGCTCATATCTTGACGTTACCGAAGAGCCGGCCGACGTGATCCGCAACCTCCCCGCCCAGTGGTGGTGGTTCGGTCCGAAGGGGTTCAGCCGCGGCGGCAGGGTGAGCCCGAGGGCTCGCGTCACGGCCGGCGCGGAGCACCGGTGCACCGGCCCGTACGGGCCCTGTCGCCTGGCGCGAGCCACCGACGCCGCCGGCGCCGAGGCGCTGAACCGCTCCCGGCTGGTCAAGGGGAAGCGCTCACCCGCCTGCGCGACAAGGCCCAACTGGCTGTGTTTCCCGACCGTTGGCAGGCCAACTCCTTCGAGCGGGAGTTTCCCGGGGCGCGGCTGGAGCATCTCGTCGCCGCCCACGACCAGTACCGCGTGCGGGGCGGTGGTGCTCCGCCGGCGCGGCCCGATGCCCACTGAGCCTACTCTTACGTGAGGGTAGTCTGGTGGGGCTGAGGGCAGTCCGCTGAGCAGGGGGTGACGACCATGGCCGGCGTAGGGGCCTGTCCGGCGTGCGGCGAGACGGAAGAGCTGCGCGGCGAACCTGTCGGCGACGACATCCGGGTCACCTGTCTGCAATGCGGTGCGGCGTGGCTGAGAGGCGGCCCGCGCTGCGCCGGCTGCGGCGGCCAGGACATCGTCCAGCGCCCGCAGGCCATGACCCGCCACTCCCGCGGCACCCAACTGTCCATCATCGGCTGGCGGGACCTGCCGTTGTGCCGCACCTGCGACGCCGACGCCCTGGAGACGTCCCTCTCCGAAAACGTTCCGGTGCCCAGCGACTATGTCGCGGCGTGCCTGGGAGCCGCGCAGAACTCGCGGACGTCCGCCGCGTCGCCGCAGCCGCGGCCGGCGCCGGAAGCGGCCGTCCCGCGGCCGTCCCCGCTCCCGGAAGTCGAGCAGGCCGAAGCCCCCGCCCCGAACCGTCCGCGTACCGCTTCGCGAGCGCAGCCGCGCCGACCGAGGCCTGCTCCGCTGCCGGCGGTGGTGCCCACGGTCCGGCAGGCGATCGCCGCCTTCATGGCGGAAGCCTCCGGGCAGACCGATGCCACCGCGATGCTGCTGCTCGGTACGCATCTCGGCTCCCACGAGTGGCTCAGCGTGCTGGAGGGGGAGGACGTCGCCGACCGGCTCGGCGACTGGTGCCAGGGGCACTGGGGCAGCGGCCGCGACCGTGACCGGAGGGCGGTGAGCACCATCTGCAGGGCCGTCGACTTCTGGGGCGCTCGCGGCTGGCTCGCGTCCGATCCCGCGGCACGCCTGCGCTGACCGGACCGGATGCCGGCAGTCCGTAGCTCCTCCGTTTCTACTTTCCGTTGTTGTGACGGCTTCCGGCCGGGCCCGGCCGGAAGCCTGGCTCCTGCTCGAGCCGCTTCTGGAGCGTGGCGGCGAAGTCCTCGGCCATCGACAGGCGGGCGCGCAGCGTTTCGCAGCGCGCGTCGGCCACCTTCCGGTAGGAGTCCAGCCGCTCCCGCAGCCGCTCCCTCTCCTCGCCCGCGGGGGCATCGTCGCCGGGCGCGGTGAGCCGGTCGGTGATGTCCAGCAGGTCCCGCATCTCCTCCAGGGAGAAGTCCAGCGGCTTCATCCGGCGGATGACCATCAGCCGCTCGACGTCGGCCTCCGTGTACAGCCGGAAGCCGCCCTTGCTGCGGGCCGAGGGAATAACCAGGCCGACTTCTTCGTAGTGTCGGATGGTGCGCAACGACAAACCGGTCCGCTCGGCCACCTCGCCGATCTGCATCTGCCGGTGTTCGGTCATCGCTCAGCCATCTCCTCTTGTCGTCCGCCTGGTTTCGAAACGGTTAAAGGCTTTAGTCTACGTGAGAACAATCACAGGATCTTGCGCGCTGTTTACCTGCGTTTCACAAGCCGCAGCTCGCACCCTGCCTTAACGTCAGGGTAGACTTCCGATGTGCTCGCCCCGCCGTACAGCGCACGGCAGGAGCAGCAACGCCGCAGCGCGGGCTCCGACCGGGCCCCGACGGCACCGAAGACCTCCGGGCAATGATGCCTGACCGGCGACCGATGGTTGCCGCCCTGTCCGGCAAGGCTCGCGCCGAGGCGGCCGGGCCGCCGGGAGATTCCTCACCCTCCTGGGGATCGGGATCACGTAAGCGATGCGCGTGTGTCCAGCGGTAATGGATACGTGCGCCTGAACAGAAACGGTTGCATGTCCTCACCGCTGTCCCAAGCTCCCAAGCTGCGGCTGTCCAAGCCGGACTGGCTCGCCTCCCCGAAGGTCCTGCGCACCGAAGTGCTGGCCGGCCTGGTCGTCGCCCTGGCGCTCATCCCGGAGGCGATCTCCTTCTCGATCATCGCCGGGGTCGACCCCGCGGTCGGTCTGTTCGCGTCGTTCACCATGGCCGTGGTCATCTCCGTCGTCGGTGGCCGCAAGGCGATGATCTCCGCGGCTACCGGTGCCATAGCCCTGGTCATCGCACCGCTCAACCATGAGTACGGACTCGGTTACCTGATTGCCGCCGTCATCCTCGGCGGTGTCTTCCAGGTCGTCCTCGGCGCTCTGGGCGTGGCGAAGCTGATGCGGTTCGTGCCGCGCAGCGTCATGGTCGGCTTCGTCAACGCCCTCGCCATCCTGATCTTCATGGCCCAGGTGCCGGAGATGCACGACGTGCCGTGGGCCGTCTACCCGCTGATCGCCGCAGGCCTGGCGCTCATGGTGTTCTTCCCCAAGGTCACCAAGGTGATCCCGGCCCCGCTGGTCTCCATCGCCGCCCTCACCGTGATCACGATTGCCGCCGGCATCGCGGTCCCGACCGTCGGGGACAAGGGTGACCTGCCCTCCTCCCTGCCCGTGCCCGGGGTGCCCGACGTGCCGTTCACGCTGGACACCCTGACCACCATCGCCCCGTACGCGCTCGCCTTCGCGCTGGTGGGGCTGATGGAGTCGCTGATGACGGCCAAGCTCGTCGACGACATCACCGACACCCACTCGGGCAAGACCCGCGAGTCCATCGGCCAGGGCGTCGCCAACATCGTCACCGGCTTCTTCGGCGGCATGGGCGGCTGCGCCATGATCGGCCAGACCATGATCAACGTGAAGGTCTCCGGCGCCCGTACCCGGCTGTCCACCTTCCTGGCCGGTGCCTTCCTGATGGTGCTGTGCATCGTCTTCGGCCCGGTCGTCTCCGACATCCCGATGGCCGCCCTCGTCGCCGTCATGATCATGGTGTCGGTCGCCACCTTCGACTGGCACTCCATCCAGCCCAGGACCCTCAAGCGCATGCCGGTGGGGGAGACCGTCGTCATGGCCGTCACCGTCGCGTGCGTGGTCGCCACCCACAACCTGGCGATCGGTGTCGTCGTGGGTTCCATCGCGGCGATGGTCATCTTCGCCAAGCGGGTCGCCCACCTGGCCAACGTCTCCGGTGTCGTCGACCCCGACGGCAAGCAGGTCGTCTACTCGGTCACCGGCGAGCTGTTCTTCGCCTCCTCCAACGACCTCGTCTACCAGTTCGACTACAAGGACGACCCGGACGACGTGGTGATAGACCTGTCGGGCACCCACATCTGGGACGCCTCCTCCGTCGCGGCCCTGGACGCCATCGAGACCAAGTACGCCCAGCGCGGCAAGAAGGTCACCATCGTGGGCCTGAACGAGCCCAGCGCCGACATGCACCAGCGCCTGGCCGGCCAGTTCTCCGGCAGCCACTGACACACCGGCCGCCCGCCCCGCGGTGCCTTGTACCGCGGGGCGGGCGGCCTTCTCATGCGCGGGCCGGGCCCGGGACCATCACCGTCCGCCCCGGCCCTGCGGCGGCACCTGACTGGGCCAACTGCCGCCCGCTGCCGCCGCCCGTATCGCGGCGGCGACGGAAGCCAGGTGTGGTGACGCCGGCCCGCAAGCGGCACCAGTCGGTCCTCGCCCTCCCCGTCGCGCGACCACGCGGGTGCGCGGACGCGCCCGAAGAACGTCCTTGCGACATGTCAGATACATGCTAGGAATTGACGAGTCGGGCCGACAGAAGACCTCAGGGGAGACCATGACACCACCGCACGCCGGCACCGGGACGGGGAGACGGGGCGCCGGCGTCCTGCTCGCCGTGGCCGCCTTCGTCGCTGCGCTGCTGGTACCCGCACACCGCGCCGACGCCGTGACCGTCGCCACCGGACCCGTCTTCAACCGGCCCACGGGCTCGGCCGCCGAGCAGCAGGCGATCCGCGCCCAGGTCCGCTCCGTCATCGCCAATGCGGACAGCGGTTCGGTCATCCGGCTCGCTATGTACCACTTCTGGGACGACGCGATCGCCACCGACCTCGTCGCCGCCAAGAACCGCGGAGTCAGTGTCCGGGTCGTCCTCGACCACAGCACACTGGACTACCCGGCCTCGTACAACACCCTCCGGGCGGGGCTCGGCACCAGCACGTCGGCATCGTCCTGGGTGGCGCTGTGCTCCGCCGGATCCTCCTGTCTCGGCCCGGCCGGCACCGGCATCAACCACAACAAGTTCCTGCTGGCGAGCAGCGTGGCGGGCGGCACCCTGAAGAACGTCGTCGTCCAGCTCACCTCGAACCTCACGCCGTCCAACTACAGCCGCTACTGGAACAGTTCACTCACCGTCGCCCAGAACACCGGTCTCTACGACGGGTACGTCGCGTACTTCACCCGCCTCCCGGCCGAGAACCGTGCCAACTGGTCGTACACCTACGGCAACGCGGGCGACTACAAGTACTACTTCTTCCCTCGGGCAGGTGCCGGCGCGAGCACCGACACCGTCGTGAACGCTCTCGACAACGTCACCTGCCGCTGGTCCGACTCGGCCGGCAGCCATCGCACCACCATCCGCGCCGCCATGCTGAAGATCACCCGGCAGGCGGTGGCCGACAAGCTGAGGGCACTGGCCGGGGCGGGCTGCCGGGTCGACCTGGTCTACAGCGAGACCGACAGCGGCACCTGGAACGCCCTGCACGGCGTCGCCAACATCACCAACCGCTGCTACCAGCACGACCACGACGCGGACTCCTCGACGCCCAGGCGGATCGTGCACTCCAAGAACTGGCTGATCGACGGAATGTACGCGGGCGAGGTCCGGAAGGTGATGTGGACCGGCAGCCACAACTGGAGCGGCCCGGCCCTGCGCAACAACGACGAGACGATGCTCCGGGTCACCACCGCCTCGGTGTACAGCGCCTTCGAGGCGAATTTCCAGGCCGTCCGCGCCGCCGCCGTCCCCGGCGTCAACGACAACGTCGCCGTCTGCAAGAGCGATGAGACCGACTGACCCGGCGGTGCCACCACCGTCCTGACACGGCGGCGGCACGGCCCGGCCCGAGGCGGCACGGCGACGACGACCGTGCCGCCTCGGCGTAGGCACGTGGGGAGAAGCCACCGCGAGTTCAGTGCCGTGGCGGCCCGATGCGTCGGAGCAGGCCGACGGTGAGACGCCGAGGAGTGTGCGAGATGCATCGAGGTATGCACCCGATTGACGATGGTCTTGTGCGACGGTTGATCGCCGGACAGTTCCCTCAGTGGGAGGGGCAGCCGGTGGAGCGGTGGCCGTCCGGGGGCACGGTCAATGCCATGTACCGGCTGGGCGATGACATGGTCGTGAGGCTGCCGCTGGTGCGGGGAGGGGCCGCGGACGTGGCGAGGGAGCAGGAGTGGCTGCCCCGCCTCGCGCCCCATCTGCCCACGCGCATCCCCGAGGTGCTGGGAGCCGGGGAGCCCGCCCAGGGGTACCCGTGGCCGTGGTCGGTCTACCGGTGGCTGCCGGGGCAGACTCCCGAAGCGGGGGCGCTGAGTGAGCCCGTGCTGCTGGCCGGGGATCTGGCCGAGTTCGTGGCGGCGATGCGGAGCATCACGCTGCCGGCCGCGCCGACGGCACACCGGGGCGGGCCGGTCGCCTCGCAGGACGCGGCGACCCGGGCGGCGATCGAGGAACTGCGGGGGATCCCGGAGGAGGGCGTCGACTGCGACGCTGCGGCCGTCGTGTGGGAGGAGGCGCTTCGGGCGCCGGGCTGGGACGGGCCGCCGGTGTGGCTGCACGCCGATCTGATGCCGGGTAACCTGCTGATCGACGGCGGCCGGCTGGCCGCGGTGATCGACTTCGGGTGCGCGGGGGCGGGCGATCCGGCCTGCGATCTGTTCCCGGCGTGGAATCTGCTGCCGGCGGATGCGAGGGAGGTCTTCCGCGAGGCACTCGCCGTGGACGACGCGACCTGGATCCGCGGCCGGGGGCGGACCCTCTCGCAGGCGCTGATCGCGCTGCCGTACTACCGGAAGACGAACCCCGCGATGGCACACAACGCCCGGCATGTGATCCGGGCGGTGCTGAAGGAAGGCTGAGCCGACCACTGCGTGCCGGGGCTTGGCGTATCGCGTGGCGACGGCGCGGTGTCTCTCGAGGTGGTCGACCCCGCACTCGACCGGGTGGCGCTCGCGGTGGCCGGCCGGGCCGACATGCGGCGGCCGGCCGCCACGGGAGCCGGGCTTCTGGCGGATCAAGGGGCTCGGTGACGACACCGCCCGGTGGTTCGGACGGTGTCCCGGGCGGCCTGGCGAATGGCGGCGATGGTGGGGTCGGCGCGTCTCTCGGCGAGCCAGGCCAGCGCCGAGCTGGAGGGCGAGAGGTCGGTGACGTCGACGTACCTGATGCCGGGGCGGGGGAAGAGGTCACGGGCGGCGGCCGGCAGGAAGCACATCGCCTCTCCGTCGGCCACGACGTGGAGCAGCGACTCCATGTCGGTGACGACCGGCCCGTACCGCACCGGACTGCCGTCGGGACGCGGATCCACCGCCCAGAAGTCCCACCACACCCGCGGTACCTGCTCGGGCATGGCGATCACGGGGCGTCCGGCGAGCTGGGCCAGTGTCAGGGCAGGCAGGGCGGCCAGGTGGTCGTCGGCCGGGAGGCAGGCCACCCGGGGCTCTTCGGCGAGGTGGAGCAGCTCTATGCCGGCCGGGACGGGAGGGCGCAGGAAGACCACGTCGACCTCCTGCCGGACGAGGGCGGCGATGTGGTCGATGAAGTTGAGGCTGACCACCCGCAGCGCCATCCGGGGGTGCCGGTCCTGCAGCGTCCGCAGGACGGCACGGGTGTGGGGCATGGCGGCCTCGGCTCCGATGGACCCCACGACGAGCTGCTCGGAGAGCTGGCGCGCCTGCGAGTCGGCGACGCGTCGCATCCGGTCGACGGCGTCGACCGCCGCACGCGCCTCGGCGAGCAGGGCCCGCCCCGCCGAGGTGAGCATCACGTCCCGGCTGGTGCGCTCGAAGAGCCGCACCCCCAGGCGCCTCTCCATGTCCCGGATCTGCTGGCTCAGCGCGGGCTGGGTGATGAACAGGCGAGCGGAGGCCCGTCCAAAGTGCAGCTCCTCGCCCAGGACCAGGAACAACCGCATCTGATGAATGCTCGGTTCCGCCGGCCTCCCGGTGCCCGCACCGCCCATGGCCGCCCCGCTTCCCTGCGTCGATAAGGATCACATTATCGGTCCGGTGGGATTCCGCATGCCTTGCTCCCCTGAGACCGGTGGTGTTGCTGTGCGAACATTCGGAACGCTGTTCTGACGGCCGGGCTGACCTTCTCGGCGTGGGCGGCGCATTGCTGTGCTCGCAGGCTCCAGGGGGAAGAAGTGAACGGGCAACCGAGCTCGACCGCGGGCGACACGCCACCGACGGCACGCTGCCGGTCTGCCGGCACGTGGCGCCTCGTCATGGGCGGCATGCAGCGGGTTTCGACGACAGGGCTGCCCTGAAGGCCCCGGGGCCGCTTCGCCTTCGCGGGCGCCGGAGGCCGCCGCGGAACAGGGGCTGTCGTTCCTCCGGGCGGACGGACGGCTTCGCCATGAACGTTCGCAGAGCCCGCTCTCTTCCGTCCGGCCGCTGCCGAGCGGCCCGGGCCCGCGGCTCCCGATGTCCGGCCCCCGTGCTCCGGCGTGCTCCAGGAACGGCGCCGCCACGCACCGGCACCGGACCTTTCACTCCACCCGGAAGCCCGGCAGCTTCTCCGCAAGGGGACATCGCGGCGGACCGGCTCACGTCACGTCAACCGTTGAGCATGTGATCGACAGTCAGTGAACAAGGACGCAAACCCGGCCCACCGCCGTCGGCGGGCGCCCCGACGGGCCGCCCCGCAGCGCTTCGTGCGCAACCCGGAGGCAGCGGGCGCTCGGAGGCGAAGAGGAGACGATGAGCGGCGTACTGATCCACCTTCCATCGACCGGGGCGACGGAGACCGCGCCCGCCACCGGGCCGGCGAGTCTCCGGCTCGGCCCGGGGGACGTGGCGCGTTTCGGGCGCGGCTCCGCGTCCACCCCCGTCGACCTGCAGCTGGCCGACCCCTCGGTGTCCCGGCTCGCCGGAGAGATCCGGGTGACGGAGGACCACTGGCAGCTCAGCAACCTCAGCACGGTCCAGAGCTACCTCGTGGAGAACCCCGAGGGGGCGGGGGAGTACTTCAGGGTGCCGCCGGGCCGGGCCGGAGCTCCCGTGCCCTTCGAGTTCGCACGCGTCATCCTGCCCACCCGGGGCTCCGCCGTGAGCTTCCAGGTGTTCGCCCCCGACCACATGTACCTCGGTACGAGTGGTACGAGTGGTACGAGTGGTATGGCGGGCCGTGCGGGAACCGGTACCCTGGCCGCCTTCTCCCTGGACACGACCTCCACGTACTTCCTGGTCCTGGTCGCGCTGTGCGAACACCGGCTGCGCGACGAGTCGACGGTGGCGGTGGCCACCACCCCGGAGGTCGTCGAGCGGCTGTGGAACCACCCGGGCGGCCCGCTGACCCCCCGTGCCGTCAGCTCCCACATCGACTACCTGGCGGAGGACAAGCTGCGGATCGCCGCCCCGGAGAGGCCCGGCACCGGCCAGGGCGGCCGGCGCACCGGCAAGCGGGAGGCAGTGGTGGGGCTCGCCCTGCGCTTCGGGCTCGTACGCGAGGAGCACCTGGAACTCCTGCCCCCGAGAAGACCCTCCCGCGCCCGGACTCAGGTGGCGGGCCGGTGAGCAGCGAACCGCTGGAGCTGGTCCCCCGCGGCTACCGGATCGGGGAGTGGGAGGTCACCGACCTGATCGGAGCCGGCGGATGGGGGACGGTGTACGCGGCCCGGTCCACCGGTTCCCCGAGCGGCGGTCCGGTGGAGGCCGCCCTCAAGTTCCTGCCCACGGCGGGACTCGCGCCACGCCAGGCACGCGCCCTCGCCGAGACCGCTCGGCGTGAGGCCGAACTCGGGCGACGCGCCCGGCATCCGCGGCTGATCCGGCTGTTCGGCACCGTCACGCTGAGCGAGCCCGGCGGTTCGGACCTCGACGGGGCGGTGGTCCTGGTGATGGAGCGGGCCGAGCACAGCCTGCGCGAACGGATCGAAGCCCCGCCCGCCCACGCCCCGGCCCTTCCGCCGTCCGGCCTGCGGTCCTCCGCCGCGCCCGGACGGCCGGCCATGCCGCCGCGGGAGGGAGCACGGTTGCTCACCGAGGTCTGCGAGGGCCTGGCCCACCTGCACGGCCTCGGCTGGGTGCACGGCGACCTCAAGCCCGACAACGTCCTGATCATGGCGGACGGATCCGTGCGGCTGTCGGACTTCGGGCTCTCGGCGGAGCTGAACGGCACCCACGCCTACGTTCCGCCCCTGGGCACCCCCGACTACCTGCCGCCGGAGCGCTGGCGGGCGTCCCTCGGAGAGCGGGGGGTCCAGGTGCGGCAGAGCACCGACATCTGGGCTTTGGGCATCATGATCCACCAGGTGTTCGCCGAGTGTGCCTCGCCGTTCCCCGGCGCCACCGCGGCGGCGCGGGCGGCCGCCGCCCAGGAGTACGCCGACGGACGCGCGCCCCTGCGCATGGACCTGAGCGTGCCGCCCTTCTGGCGCGCCCTGGCGGCCGACTGCCTCACTGCGGACCGCACCGACCGCGCGGTGCACACCGCCGACAGCCTCCTGGCCCGCATCAGGACCGCAGGGGAGCAGGAGAGGCTCGCGCCGTCCCCGGCCGTCCGGCGTGGGCGTACCGCGCTGGCCGCCACGCTGGCCGCCATGGTGTGCGCGGTGGGCGCCGGTTGGGACCAGCCCGGCGGCGGGGACCGGCCCGGCCGCGCCGGCGTGACCGCGGCCGGCCAGGACGGGGCGAACACCCGCGTCGAGGTGTTCAACACCGAGAGGCCCTGCCGCGAGCGCGGCAGCCGGTCCCCGCAGTGCAGCCTCGGCCTCGCGATCGACCCGATGGTGCCCTACACCGCCGAGAACGTCGTGGGAACCAGGGTGTGGCACGGCGACGCCCTGACCACCGACTGCCAGGTCTCGCAGGGGGTGCCGGTCATCGACGAGGCGGGGGCGCGCTCGACGCGGTGGTACCGGGTCCGTCTCCCGGACCCCGAACGCCGGAGCACGGCCTGGCTGCCGGCCGTACGGGCCAAGGACCGCCCCGCGCTCCCGGAGTGCCCGCGCTGACATCAGCACAGCCGGATGTCCCGGCCCTCGTTGTCCCTCGCCTCGTCGTTCCCCCAGCGCTGGAGGTAGTACGCGGAGACGTAGGCGCGGCCCGTGCCACCCGGTGCGACCTCGTCGAGGTCGGTGAGCAGCCACCAGTGGTTGTACGACCCGCCGACGCGCACCTCGTCGCCCCACTTCTTGCACAGGACGTAGTGGGTGCCCTTCAGCAGCCTGCCCTGGGGAGCGCAGCGTGGACTGCCGTCGCCCACGCAGTCGACCGCGGCGTAGCCGGTGGCGTCGGCGAAGGTGTCCACCCAGACCCGCTCCGGGGAACCGCCTCCGCCACAAGCGTTGGTGCTGGTGACGCGGGGGAACGGCCCGGGGGGGAGAGCCGGTACTCGGTGCCCTGGAGCACCGGGTGCACCATCTCGTCCGTCTCGCCGTCGTCGTCCCCGTTGCTGTCGTACAACTGCTCGTAGTGCAGGTGCGCCGTGCCGGTCCCGACCAGCCCGAGCCGGCCGAGCGGTGCGCCCGAGGCGACCGGCTGACCGAGCCTCACGTCGATGCGGTCCATGTGCAGGTACACCGTGAACCAGCCGCCGCCGTGGTTGATCTCCAGGCCACCGGGTTCGAAGAACTCGGTGACCGTGCCGGCGGCCGAGGCGACGACCTGCCCGCCGAGGGTCTGCCCGCCGACCCGGTACATGTCGAGCTTCTTGTCCTCGGGGGCGTGCCCCGCATACGTCTGCAACTGCCAGGTCTCCCCGCAGGCGAAAGGCAGCCGGAAGTCCGGCCGGGCGGCGGCGCGTGCCGCCGGTGCGGCGGCCGCCGGGAGCGCCCCGGAGGCCGCCCAGAGCCCGACGACCGCGAGCACCGCCACCACAGCGCGGACGGCCCGGGTCACCAGCCGCCGGAGGACGGGTCTTTCACGGATGACGCGCATGGAATCCCTCCCTGCCCGCGCGGCGCGGTACCGGACGGTCGATTCGTACGGTGGCCCGGAGAAGCGCGCGGCGGACCGCGGGGGGTTCCGGGGTGTCAGCACTGCCGGGTGACGCCGCCGGTCGCGTCGCCCTTGAGGTAGATGGCGCTGACGTAACCGACCCCGCCCGAGCGCAGGGGCAGTTGCACCCACTTGTCGTTGGTGTAGCCCTCGGCCTGGACCAGCTGGCCCATGACCCAGCAGTTGGCCGGGTAGGACTGGCCGGCGTGGACGTCGCTGAGGTCCGAGCAGGTGGTGGAGGCGCACGAGCGCACGTTGGCGTCGGCCCAGGCGGTGACCGTGGTGGTGCCGCCAGCACCGTCGTCGGGCTGGAAGGTGACGTCCACCCAGTCGTTGTCGGTCATGCCCAGACCGTCCCAGAAGGTGCCGTCGGCGACGTCGATGCCGGCGGGATTGGCGACGCGGCGGCCGAACTCGTCCAGACCGCCGTTGTAGCCGCTCTGGTACGCCGCCTGGGCCTGTGGGGTGCCCTGGGGCAGGTCGCGCCACATCTCCCGCCGGTCGGGCGGGTTCCAGTAGTCGTCCCTGGTGTTCCACGGGCCGACGTCCCACACCGGCGCCGTCTCGCAGCGGCCCTTGTAGCACAGCCGCACCCGGTACTCGTGGCCGTTCCGGCTCGCCAGCATGCGGCGCGAGGGGAGGGCGACGAAGTGGTCGCGGGGCTGGATGACATGGCCGTTCGCCGTGGTGTGGCCCACGAGGCCCTCCCGCGTGGCGAACAGCCGGTAGGTGGCTCCGGCCGCCGCCGTCACGCCCGCGTCGGGCGAGCGGGCGGGCTGTTCCGGGGCCGCCCCGACCACGAGACCGGACACGGTGGGTGCCTCGCCCTCCGGGTCGCCGAAGAGGGTCAGCCGGACCTGGAGGACGGAGACGGGCCGCGGCAGCCCGACCGTGCCCGCATCCCGTACCTCGCGCCACTCGGTCCAGGTGTCCGGGTGGTCGCTGCCGCGCACCTCGACCAGGAGGCGGGACCGAGCGGGAACGGCCGCCTCCGTCGCCACGGTGAAGACGGACAGCAGGCGCCCGAGGCTTCTGGGCGGTGCGGTGTAGACGGCGAAGGAGTCCTCCGCGGCGGAGGCCGTGCGCAGTTTTCGGTCCCTGACGGTGATGAGTCCCCCGGGACCGTGCGAGATGTTCCGCTGGTCTGTCCGGGTGCTGGACAGGTCGATCCGCCAACTGCCGCCCGCCCCGGGTTCGGCAGCGGCGGGAGACGCCGGCAGGCACATTCCGGCCAGGAGCACCCACAGCACCGTCAGGGCTCTCCACCTGCCGGGGCGGCCGCGGATCACCCCCTGGCGGGGGCGGACGGGCGTCATGTACACGTGTTTCTCCGTGGGGTCCGCAGGGACGGTGCGTGATGGCGGGGGAACGTGCGGGGCACCGGGCGCCATGGTGCGCGCCGACCGGAGCCGGCGCACACCCAGGCGTCCACCCGTGGGATCAGCAGCTGTTCACCCAGCGGTTGGACTCGCCCTGGTCGTTGGCGACGCTGTCCCAGGTGTTGCCCCAGCCCTTGTCGAGGCAGAAGGACTTCCCGCCGTACCCGTTGTCGTGGTACACGATCACGGAGCTGTACGAGGTCCCGGTCCCGTTGTTGAACCACGAGGAGTCCTCGTGGGCGATGAACCTGTTGACCGTGTCCGACCAGATGGTGTTGTCGTACTTGAACCGGGCGATGCCCGCGCCTTCCTGGTCGTAGTTGATGCCCTTGTACACGCAGAGGTAGCCCAGGTCGCAGTTGCCCGGGTTGCGCTGCGAGTAGGTGGGCGAGGTGCCGTCCGCGTGGGCCGTGGCCGCGGCCAGCGGGAGCATGACGGCGGCGAGGGCGAGGCCAAGGGTGGCACGCATGGATGTGCGCATGATGGGTGATCCTCGTGTCGGTTGACTGCCTCCGGGGGATTCCGGAGGTCCCGTGCCCGGGCCGTTGGGCGGCCGGGGAACGAAGGCTCGGTGAGTGGGCATGGACCTCACTCGGGTCGTGCGACGGTCCGGGCTCTGGCCAGTGCGCTCGTGACGGCGTCGGTGTAGTGCCGTGCCTGGCGTGCGAACTTCTTCCGCGCGGCGGCCTGAACGTGTTCCCGCAGAAGGCGGGTGCCGGTACGGGAGAGCCCGGCGTCGCGGTTGCACTCGGCGTCGGCGACGGCGGTGCGCATCTCCCGTTTCCGCGCGGACTCACCGGTGTGCTGCGGACGCCGGGAGGCCACGTCGCCGATGGCCTCGGAGGAGCTGCGGTAGGGGAGCCCCCTGGCGGCCATGCAGTCGCGCCAGCCCTCCAGGGCCTTGGTGTACCCGGGTTCGGAGACGACCTGGTCCCAGGTGATGTAGCCCAGGTTCACGACGATCGCCTTGGCCTCCGTCCACCGGTGCAGATCGCCGTACAGCCGACTGCGGGCTTCGGCCTGGCAGCCGTCGGCACTGGTGAGGATCTGGCCGCGGCCCGGGACCTCGACGACGATCGCCTCCCGGTCCGTGCCGTTCAACGCCCGGTCGAACGCGAGCCTGCGCTCCGGAGTCAGGGAGGCGAGGTACCGCTCCTGGGACCCGGCCGGCGTCTGGGCCGCCCCACCCCGGTCGCCGGACCGGCCGTCGGCGGCCAGGCCGTAGCCGTGCCGGCGCGCCCAGGCGACGTCGTCGAGGCCGAAGGGCCGGTCGGGTGCCCGGCTGCGGTTCGGGGGCGGCGGGTCGACGGTGTAGCTGAAGCCTTCCCCCCTCATGCAGTCGGTGATCAGTCGCTGCTCGGCGTCGTTGAGGAGGTCCTTCTCGGCGCCGGTCAGTTCGGTGCGTATCCCGCTCGTGGCCGGGTCCGGTGCGCCGGGCGAGGAGGCCTCGGCCGAGCAGGCCGTGACGAGCAGCAGGCCGGCTGCCGCGAGCGCGTTCAGCAGGTCCTTCCTGCGCATACGGTCTCCATGGATGGGGTGGGGTGGGAGTCGGCAGTGGGGGAAGCTGGGTGGAAGTGAAGGGGGCCGGGGCGGCCGGTCGTGGGTGCGGTCGGGGCACCGGCCGCTTGCCGCCCCGGACCGCTAGCAGGCGTTGGGCACGTTGCCCTTCTCGTCGCCCTTGAGGTAGATGGCGCTGACGTAACCGACCCCGCCCGCCCGTAGGGGCAGCTGGACCCAGTGGTCGTTCCGGTAGCCCTCGGCCTCCACCAGCTGGCCCTTGACCCAGCAGTTGGCCGGGTAGGACTGGCCGGCGTAGACGTCGCTGAGGTCCGAGCAGGTGGTGGAGGCGCACGAGCGCACGTTGGCGTCGGCCCAGGCGGTGACCGTGGTGGCGCCGCCGCCACCGCCGCCGGGGGTGCAGGGCAGGCCGACGCCGCGGTCGCGCAGATAGGGAACCGGGTCGATGCCCCGGACGGTGGTGGAGGTGCTGGTACGGATCCGCAGGTGGAGATGGTTGCCCGTGGACTCGCCCTCGCTGCCCATGAGCGCGATGCGCTGACCCGCCACCACGTTGGCGCCGACAGCGACGTCCCGGTGGTACATGTGCCCGTACTCGCTGACGGTG
This sequence comes from Streptomyces hamibioticus, assembly GCF_047946815.1. NCBI lineage: Bacteria > Bacillati > Actinomycetota > Actinomycetes > Kitasatosporales > Streptomycetaceae > Streptomyces > Streptomyces hamibioticus. Next base: position 385,704 of record NZ_JBKKQY010000001.1, on the reverse strand, counting down.
CCGTCGGGGTGCTGGATGCGGATCCACTGCCCATAGCCCTGAGCCGGCCCGGAATTGATCACCCGGCCGGGACCGACCGCATAGATCGGGGTGCCGCGATCGTTGGCGATGTCCACGCCGTCGTGACCCGAGTGGTACCACTGCGAGACGGCTCCGGCAGCCGGGCAGGCCGCGGTGTACGACGCGGCCGAGGAGGGCTGCGGGGTGGCGGCGTGGCCGGGAGCGGCCGCCACGAGGGGCAGCAGCAGTGCGGCGGCGGCCGGCAGGCCGGCGCGCGGGATCCGGCCGAGTGGACGTGAACGCACGGTGGTTCCTCCCAGGGGGTCCGGCCGCTCTTGCGCGCCGTGGTGTGCTGCCGTCGATTCCGTCGCCGCCGTGGCCGCTCCGGTGTCTGGAACGTATCCGCGCGACTCGGAGGAGGGCATCCGGAGAATTACGGAGTGACACGCGCCCGGTCCCCGGTCCGCCGCCGCGGTGGTGGCCCGCGGCCCTGCCCGCGTACCGGCCGCGGGAGGGACCGGCGCGCGCCTGCACGCGCGCCCGGGACGCTCAGCGGTGCGTACGAGCGCACTCCCTGACGACCGGTCCGGTCCGCTGGACCCGGACTGCGTGAGGCTCCCTCGGAGTGCCGTCGCGCTGTACCGCGAAGCTCGGCGGGGAGCGCACGCATGCGGAACGGCCGGACGGCGTCTTCCTTGCCGTGAAGGTGCCAGCCGGCATCGCGCTCAGGGCGACCGCGCGGTCCCGTCACTCCGTCTCGCTCCACGCCCGGCGACCGGGGTGTGTCCTGTGTCACACCCCTAACACCTAGTGTCCACTAGGTATTGGGATTCATCATCGAGCCGCGCGGCTGAAACCTTTCGCACCCGTCGCGAACACATGGCCGTTCCGTGAACGGCGCACTCCTCCCCGTCTCCCGCGCCTGGCTGACCCCCGAAAGGAGCGGTCTTGTGACACCGACGTCGGCGAGCCCCTCGTTCGATGCAGCACCCGCCCCGCACCGTGAGAGGTGGACCCCGCGTCTCGCCGGTGTCCTGATCGCCCTCATCTGGCCCACGCAGTTGCTGGTCACCGTCGGCATCCTCGGCTCCAACGCCACCGCCGACGTGGCGCAGCACTTCCACACGACGCAGGTGGCCTGGTTCTCCCTGATCGTGACGCTGGTCTCCGCCCTGCTGAGCCCCTTCGTCATCAAGCTGGGGGACCTCTACGGCAAGAAGCGGATCATGCTCGGAATGATCGCTCTCGGGGTGGTGGGCGACGTCATCGCCGCCACCGCGGGCAGCTTCGAACTCCTGCTGGTCGGCCGGGCCCTCGCCGCCTGCTACGGCCCGTTCCCGGCCCTGGCCTTCCCCGCCGTGCGGGACATCTTCCCCGGCCGGCTGGTGAAGTCCGCCAGCGGCATCCTGGGCAGCAGTCTCGGCCTGGTCGCCCTCGTCTCACCCTTCCTGGCCGGATGGCTGATCGACGGCTGGGGCTACAAGGGCGCCATGTGGTTCCTGGCCGCGGCCACCGCGGTCGCCTTCGTCCTGGTGGCCACGCTGGTGCCCGAGACCCCGAGGCACGCCTTCGAGCCCGGCTTCGACTGGCTCGGCGGCCTGACCCTCGGCGGCGGCCTGGCCGTGCTCGTCTACGCCGTGGGACAGGGCCAGACCTGGGGCTGGGGGAGCGGACGGACGCTGGGGTGGCTCGCGGCCGGCGTGGCCGCCCTGATCGGCTTCCTGCTCGTGGAGCGGACGAGCGACCACCCGATCCTCGACCTGGGCGTCCTGCGCCGCCGCGCGGTCGCGACGACCGTCGTCTCCGGCGCGCTGGCCCAGGCGGTCGCCTACACCGCCCCCGTCGTCGCGATCCTGCTGGCGCTCTACCCGCACATTCCCGGCGTCTCGGCCGGCTTCGGCTGGACCGCCCAGCACAGCGCCGAGGTCGGGGTCACCTGGAACCTGCTGCTGTTCGTCACCGGTCTGGTCGCCAGCCGCTTCCTGCGTGGCGTCGACACCCGGTGGATCTGGTGGGCCGGGCTCGCCACGATGGGCCTGGGGTTCCTGCTGGCGGGCTTCTTCCACGCCGATGCCGTCCAGCTGACCTGGACGATGTGCGTGGCGAGCCTGGGCAGCGGTCTCGTCGTGGCCGCCGCGCCCGTACTCGTCGTCGGTGCGGTCTCCACGGACGAACAGGGCCTGGGCAGCGGCATGCTCACCATGCTCACCCACGTCTTCGGGGCGGTGTTCAGCGCCGCGATGTTCGCCGCGCTCGCCGCCGACAGCACCGTCGTGAAGGGCACCGCGTTCTACGGCGACAGCGGCTACACCCTGGCCTTCTGGGTCGGCGCCCTGCTCAGCCTGGCCGCCCTGGTGGTCGGCCTCTTCATCCCCGCCCTGCGCGATCCGGAGGAGGAGCCCCGGCCGGCAGCCGCAGCCGCAGCCGTCTGATACCGCACCCCGTCTTGGTTCGGCCCGGCCACGTCCCCCGTGGCCGGGCCTCCGGAAAGGCATCGATGTCCCACCACAGGACCGCCGGAACCGCCCGGACCCACCAGACTGACCGGGCCCACCGGGCCCCGTGGACCGCTCAGGTCATCACCCCGCAGCTCCCCGGGGGCGCGGACGGGGCCGCCCCGCCCGCCGGCCGGGCACGGCCGGCCACGCTGCTGCGCGACGAGTTCACCGTCCGCACCGGCGTGCGCGCGGCCCGCCTGACGGTCACCGCGCTGGGCGTGTACGAGCTGGAACTCAACGGCACGGTGGTCGGCGACCACGTCCTGGCCCCCGGCTGGACCAGCTACCGCCACCGGCACCGCCACCACTCCTTCGACGTCGCCCCGCTGCTGCGCACGGGCGCCAATGCCTGGGGCGCCCACCTGGCGGACGGCTGGTACCGGGGCCGGCTCGGCTTCAACGACGGCACCCGTGACATCTACGGCCCGGACACCGGTCTCCTCGCCGAACTGCGCATCGAGTACGCCGACGGCACGACGCGGACGGTCGGCACCGGCCCCGGCCGGCGCGCGTCTCACGGGCCGGTGCTCGCCGCGGGCCTGTACGAGGGGGAACACCACGACGCCCGCCGTGAGCAGCCCGGCTGGAGCGAGCCCGGCTTCGACGACACCGGCTGGCACCCGGTGCGGGTACTCGACTGCGACACCTCCGTGCTGTTCCCGGCCGACAGTCCGCCCGTACGCCGGGTGCGGAACGTCCGGCCCGTTGCGGTCGCCGCACTGCCCGGCGGCCGGGCCCTCGTGGACTTCGGCCAGAACCTCGTCGGGCGGCTGCGCATCCGGGTGCGCGGCGAGGCCGGCCGGACGGTCACCCTGCGCAACGCCGAAGTCCTGGACGAGCACGGCGAGTTGTGCGTACGCCCACTGCGCACCGCCGTCGCCACCGACCGGTACACGCTGCGCGGCGACACGGACGGCGAGGAGTGGGAGCCGCGGTTCACCTTCCACGGCTTCCGCTACGCCGAAGTGGACGGCCGGCCGGGCGAGTTGACGCCCGACGACGTCACCGCGGTCGTCCTCCACAGCGACCTGCGCCGCACCGGCTGGTTCTCCTGCTCCGACCCCGGCCTCGACCGGCTGCACGAGAACATCGTGTGGGGCATGCGCGGCAACTTCCTCGACGTGCCCACCGACTGCCCGCAGCGCGACGAGCGCCTGGGCTGGACCGGCGACGTACAGGTCTTCGCCCCGACCGCCGCCTTCCTGTACGACGTGCGCGACTTCCTGCGGTCCTGGCTGCGCGACCTGGCCGCCGACCAGAGTCGTGACGAGCACGGCATCCCGCCGGTGTTCACCCCCGAGATCCCGGTCATCGCCGACGTCCCTCTGCCGCCCGGCAACCCTCCGATGGCCGGCTGGTGCGACGCCGCCGTCATCGTTCCCTGGGTCCTGTACGAGCGCTACGCCGACGCGGAGGTGCTGCGTGCCCAGTACCCGTCGATGCGGGCGTGGGTCGGCGCCGTCGAACGCATCGCCGGTCCGGACCGGATCTGGGGCGAGGGCTTGCAGTTCGGCGACTGGCTGGATCCGACGGCCCCTCCCGAGGACCCCGGCAAGTCGATGACGCCCTCCGGCCTGGTCGCCACCGCCTACTTCGCCCGCCTGCTGGCCCGCACCGCCGGGATCATCGGCGAGACGGACGACGCGGTCCGCTGCGACGCCCTCGCCGACTCGGTGCGCGACGCCTTCCGGGCCCGTTACCACACCGGCGGCGGACGGCTGACCGAGGAGACACAGACCGCGTACGCACTGGCGCTGTGCTTCGGCCTGCTGGACGACCCGGCCGAACGTGCCGCCGCCGGGGACCGGCTCGCCGCCCTGGTCGCCGCACGCGGCCACCGCATCGGCACCGGCTTCCTCGGCACCCCCCTGGTGTGCGACGCGCTCACCGCCACCGGACACGTGGACACGGCGTACCGGCTGCTGCTGGAGAGGTCCTGCCCGTCCTGGCTGTACCAGGTCTCCATGGGCGCCACCACCGTGTGGGAACGCTGGGACAGCATGCTGCCCGACGGAAGCGTCAACCCCGGCGGGATGACCTCGTTCAACCACTACGCGCTGGGCGCGGTCGCCGACTGGATCCACCGCACCGTCGCCGGCCTGGCCCCGGCCGCGCCCGGCTGCCGCCGCCTGCTCGTACAGCCCCGCCCGGGCCCCGGCCTCACCTGGGCGAAGGCCGTTCACGAGACGCCGTACGGCCGCGCCGAGGTGTCCTGGCGCATCACCGGGCACGCCCTCCTCACCGACGTCCTGGTGCCGCCCGGCACCACCGCCGACGTCCGCCTGCCGGGCGCCGAACCCGTCGAAGCCGGCCCCGGCCGGCACACCTTCCGCGCCCCCCGCACACCTGAAACCACCTACACCTCCTACACCTCCCGCCCCACCCCCGCGCATCACGAGGAGCAGCAGTGAACCACCCGTACCAGGACCCCGCCCGCAGTGTGCGCGAACGCGTCGCGGACCTGCTGCCCCGGATGACGGTGGAGGAGAAGGCCGGACTCGTCTTCCACCACGTGACCGGCCCGGCACCCCACGCCGCACCCGCCGGACGCACCGCCGAGCAGATGCTCTCCGAGAGCCGGATGACGCACTTCAACGTCCTCGGCGCGGCCGGACCGCGCGAGATGGCCCTCTTCCACAACCGGCTCCAGGACATGGCGGCCCACACCCGGCTGGGCATCCCGGTCACCCTGTCCACCGACCCCCGGCACGCCTTCACCGACAACCCGGGCACCGCGATGATGGCCGGCCCGTTCTCCCAGTGGCCCGAGACGCTGGGCCTCGCGGCCGTGGGCGACGCCGGCCTCGTCCGCCGGTACGCGGACACCGTGCGCCGCGAGTACCTCGCCGTCGGCCTGCGCGTCGCCCTGCACCCGCAGATCGACCTGGCCACCGAACCGCGCTGGGCGCGCATCTCCGGCACCTTCGGCGAGGACGCCGGCCTGACGTCCCGTCTGGTCGCCGCCTACATCGAGGGCCTGCGCGGACCGGGCGACGGCCTCGGCCGCGACAGCGTCGCGGCGATGGTCAAGCACTTCCCGGGCGGCGGCCCGCAACTCCACGGCGAGGACCCGCACTTCGCCTACGGCAAGGAACAGGCCTACCCGGGCGGCTTCTTCGACTACCACCTGGAGCCCTTCCGGGCCGCGGTCGCCGCCGGGGCGACCCAGATGATGCCCTATTACGGCAAGCCGGTCGGCACCGAGCACGAGGAGGTCGGCTTCGGCTTCAACAAGGGCATCATCACCGGGCTGCTGCGCGAGCGGCTCGGCTTCGACGGCATCGTCTGCACCGACTGGGGCCTGGTCACCGACCAGCTCGTGATGGGCGAACCCCACGCGGCCCGCGCCTGGGGCGTCGAACACCTCGGCCCGGCCGAACGCGTCCTGAAGATCTTCCACGCGGGCGCCGACCAGATCGGCGGCGAGTCCTGCCCCGAGCTGGTCGTCGAACTCGTCCGCACGGGACACCTGGAGGAGTCCCGCCTCGATGCCTCGGCCGCCCGGCTGCTCGCCGAGAAGCTCCGCCTCGGCCTGTTCGACGAGCGCCGCTACGTCGACCCCGACGCCGCCGAGGCCACCGTCGGCCGCGCCGACTTCCGTGCCGCCGGTGAGGCAGCACAGCGGGACGGGCTCACGCTGCTCAAGAACAGCGACACCCTGCTGCCCCTCACCGGCACCCCGCGGCTGTACGTCGAGGGCGTCGACCCGGCGATCGCCGCCGAGTACGCCCCGCTCGTCGACGACCCTGCCGGCGCCGACCTCGCGGTGCTGCGGCTGAACACACCGTACGAGCCGCGCCCCGGCCTGTTCGAGTCCTTCTTCCACGCCGGACGGCTCGACTTCGCCGAGGACCGGCTCAAGGAGATCCTGGCGCTGCTGGACACGGTGCCCACCGTGGTCGCCGTCCACCTGGAACGGCCCGCCGTCATTCCCGAGATCGCCGACCGGTGCGCGGCGCTGCTCGCGGCGTTCGGCGCGGGGGACCGGGCCCTGCTGGACGTCCTGTTCGGCCGGGCGGCGCCCCGGGGACGGCTGCCGTTCCAGCTGCCGCGCTCGATGGCCGAGGTCGAGGCGGGCCGCCCCGACGTGCCGCAGGAGAGCCGCGATCCGCTCTACGCCTTCGGTGACGGCCTGCGGTACGCGCCCCGGGACTGAGCGAGCCGCCGGACCCGGGCCCCCGCCACCGGTCGCCCGTTACGCGCTACAGGCCTCTGCCGTCGGCCGAGACGGACCGCAGCAAGTGGTCCAGGTGGGAGCGCATGACCCCGATGAGGTCGAAGGAGCGGCCGCTGGCCAGCCACTGCAACCGCAGTCCCGAGTCGACGGCCGCGCACTCCCGGGCGATCGCCTCGTGGTCCAGGCCCGGCTTCAGCTCCCCCGCCTCGCTCCCGGCGCGCAGCCGCTCGGTCAGCTCGCGGACACCCTTCTCCTGCCACTGGGAGAAGAAGTCGTGGGCGGGGTGGCCGGGCGCGGTGGCCTCGGCCGCCAGCACCACGGACAGCTCGACGATGCCGGGCATGCGCAGCGCGTCCTCCATGTCCTCGACATGGCACCGGAACGCCTCCCGTACGGAGTCGGGGACGCGCCTCCACCGCTCGTCCAGCTGGTGGTGCCAGTACTCCACGACCGCCTGGAGCAACTGCTGCTTGCCTCCGAAGTGGTGCAGGAGTCCGGCGTCGGTGATGCCCGCGTCCCGCGCGACGCGGGCCAGCGAGGTGTTGTGGTAGCCGTCCTCGCCGAACCGCCGCATGGCCGCTTCCAGGATCTGCGGTCGCCTGGCCTGTCCCGCCGCGTAGGCGCCGCGCGGTCCTCTAGGTGTCCCCATGGGACAACGTTAACGGGGCCGCCGGAGCCGGCCGTGATCGGTGGCCGCCGGCCCCTCCCACCACGCGGCTTCGGGCCGCTGATCCGAGGCCGGTGACCCAGTCCTCACCGACGAGGACGAGGGCCGCGGCCTGTTGGCCGTGGCGGGCCGTGCGGGTGGCGGTGGCGGGCGTGCACGAGTTCGGCAGTGCCGCGCCGGTGCCAGCGCTGTGCCGGCACGCTGCGAGAGCGGGGGCTCGCATCCGGGACGGCTTCTGATTCCTTGACGAGCTACCGCCTGGCCAGGTAGTTCTTCCCAGAGCACCGAACATGTGAACAGGGCCCCGTGCCCCGTCCGAGAGGGCGGTGGTACGGGGCCCTGTCACGCGCGGACGAATGTGCGGGGGACGGAATGGTCGGCTTTCTGGTGTTCGCGGTCTGTGGGCTGCTGTCCGGCGCGCTCGTTGCCGTCTGGGCGAACTGGCGCGAGCGCCCGTTGGAGCGTTGGCCGGGCGCCGGGGAGGCGATCGGGATACGGGCCTGGCTGGAGGGTGACGGGGAGCGCTGGCGCAGGGGTGACCTGTGGCTACCGGGCGGCGGAGCCGGGCCGCTCTACTTCGTGGAGGGCGGCCGTACGCCGCTGGCGGTGGCCCGGGGCGGCCGGTTGCTGGACGCGGCTCCCCGCCCGCCGGGGACCTTCAGCCAAGGGCCGTTCGCAACGGCGGAGAGCGTCGTGACATACGAACCGCCGGACCGAGCGGGCGGCCGGCTGCGGCTGCGGGTGCCGGAGAACGCGCTGGCGGTCGTGATCGGGGCACTCACAGTGACGCGACCGGGCCGGGACACGGCCGAGACGGGCGCCGTGCCGACGGCCTCACTGCCGTCAGGGCCGGTGCCGTCAGGGCCGCTGCCGTCAGAGCCGGTGCCGACGGGGTCCGTGCCGGCGCACGCCGCGTTCCGGGTCCCTCCGCGCCGTCGCGTGAGAGTGCCCCGAGCGGCAGCCTTGGCGCTGATGGCGGCGCTCGGCCTCGGGCTGTTCGGCCTTCACACGTTCGTACTCGGCGAACACGTCACCGCGGAGATCACCGGCAAACGCGACGGCGTCTGCTCCGTACGCTGGCAGGACCCTTGGAACGGTGGCACCCAGGACGCCGGGGTCGACTGCCACGGTGGTGAGCGCGCCGGTGACCCGATGCGGATCTCCGCCCGGCCCTGGCCGCTGCGTGGCGAGGCGGCCGACCTGCACGACTCGCCGTTCGTGCTGGTGCTCGCCCTGACAGCCACCGCTGCGGCGGGGCTGCTCGGGGCTGTCGCCGCCTCGGTCGGCGATGCGGTACGGCTGCGGGCGCTGCTCCGGTATCTGCGCGATGCCGGCACGGGCAAGGACCCCGAGAGCCGGAAGCCGTCCGCGGCACGGCGCGCGGTGGAACTGGTGCCGTGGTGGGCGGCGGTCGCCGGGGCGCTCGGGCTGGCGGGCGCCGGCCTGCTGTTGTGCGCCTACGGGCTCGGGACGACGGTGCGGGCCACGGTCACCGGTACCGAGGAGTACACCTGCGAGGTGACCTGGCCGGACCCCTGGGACGGCACCCGGCAGAGTGCCGGAGTGGACTGCGAGGACCAGGAGACCGAGGTCGGCCGGAGTGTGGAGATCGCCGCGCCGGCCTGGCCGCTGCGCGGCGAGGCCTTCGACCGGGAGGCAACCCCCTGGGTGCTCGGAGTGGGTACCGCCGTGTCTCTCGCCACCGCCGGGGCGGGCGTCGCGGTCCGCTCCCTGTCACGCCGACGCCGTGATGCCGGCGGGGGCGCCAAGGTGACGGCCGTTCCTGCGGAACCCGGGACAGCGCCCGCGGAATCGTCCGGGACCGGTGTGCCGGCCCGCCCGGACGACGTACTGGACCGTGCCCATCTCACCGCGGTGGCCGAACTGCTGGGCTCGCGCGTGACGCAACCGCGCCGCCCCGCACCGTCCGAGCCGGACATCCGTGCCGTCACCTGGTGGCGTTCACCCCGGTTGCGGAGGCTGGCTCTCCGCTCCGGGATCTCCTGGGGCGGCCTGGTCGTCTTGTGCCTGACCGCAGTGCTGTCGACGTGGTGGTGGGTGACGGCGGTACGGCTGTGGGACGACGCCGGGACGGCGACGGCACGGGCCACCGTCGAATACCGCTACGACGACTTCCCGGTCAGTCCCTGGCTGGTGCCCGCCGACGCCGAGATCAGCTTCCGTACGGCGGACGGCCGCGAGATCACCACGGACGTCGCGTACAGCCGCTCCGGGCTGCGCGACGGCGACAAGGTCACCGTCGAGTACGCCGTGGACGCCCCGTCCGCCGCCCGCATTCCCGGCGACCCGGGGCAGACCCGCGGGCTGCTGCTCAGCGGCGGGGCGGCCGCGCTCGCCCTGATCCGCGGCGTGTGGTGCGCCGTGACCACCGCGCGCCACGTGCGCCGGATGCTGGCGGCGGCACGCGGCGCCGGGACCAGGACGGTCGAGTACGTGCTGCTGGCCGATCCCGAGGCCCCCACGTCCGCGCCTCCTCAACTGGTGTGCTTCGACGAGGGCCGGGGCCGGCCGTTCGGGCTTCTGGAGCTGGACGCGGGAGCGCGCGGCCGACCCCTGGTGTCCTGGCTCCCCCGAGAGGGCACCGCCGGACTGCGTTCTGTACCCGGAGATCCGCAGACCGTCGTCCCGTGGATCGGCGGCCGCCCGGTGTGGCCGTGCAGCCCGCTGTTCGATCTGTCGGATCCGGACGAGGCAGCGGACTTCCAGGAGTACGTGAACATGCTCGCGCCGCCCTGGATCGCGTTGCCGACGGGAGGGGGCACCGGATGAGAGGGAACCAGAGACAGACGTCGGCCGGATGCAGAGGCACCGTCGACGGCAAGGAGGCGCGCCGTACGGTCACGCTGAAGAGGTGGTGGGCCGGGTGAGGACGGCCACATCGCCTGCGTCGGCGACGATCCGGCCGAATTCCCCGCGCCACAGCCCCGGACCTGCACCGTCCGCACCGCCCGTTCCTACGGCCTGTACTGGTCGAAATGACGACCCGGAAACCGCCCTCGGCCGCTCCTACGACATCCTCATCCACCTCCACCAGGGCCGGAGCGGCCCACCTGCGGTGAGCGACTCACGGGATGAGACGACGGCCTTCGACATCCCAGTAGCACTGGGCGCCCGGTCCCGGGACTCAGCGCGATGTCTCGCCCTGAACGCCGGGAGGCCGTCCCGCACCAGTGCTACCGCCCTCGGGCTTGCCGCACCATGGGTCGGAACCTAGCCACCCAGGCGGCGGGGAGCCGGGAAGACGGTCAGGACTCGACGTCGAGCTGCTTGAGCAGGTCCTCGACCGTCCTGGCCTGGTCGACCATCTCCTGGCTCACCTGGCCCCCGACACCGGTGTCCTTGACCCGGAGGACGAGGGGCTCCACCTTCGCCACGAGCTGCGCCGGATCGACGGTTCCGCCGCCAACGACGGGAAATCCCTTACCCATGATCGTCTCCCTTGTCTCGTGCCGCGCCGCGGTTCGGTGCGGCCCTTAATACGCCAATGACCGACTCGGGCCCGGACACGCCGACGACATTCACCGCTCATCCGAACGGGTGGCGATACGAGGGACGGCGACACCACTCTTCCGGAACAAGCTTTTGCCTGTCGGTCCTTTGTGCGAGTGTCCGCACGCGCGTCGGGGAGGCGATCCGCGAAGGAGACGGTGCTCATCGTGGGCCGGGCCCTGCGCGGCGTCCGCCGCCGTGACGGTCTCCGGACCGGCTCCGACGGGCAACCCCGCGGATCTCATGGCCCCGCCGGCACGTAGCATCGGCTGCGTTTGCTCTGACTTCGCGAGTTCGCAAGGGGGGAAAGTCATGGCTGACGGCGGGCGGAAACGCCTCGGTGCCGTCGGCGGTCTGCTGGCCGGGGCGGTGTTCGCGAGCGGAATCGGGCTGTACGCCACGGACAGTTGGCCGTTCCGCGACAGCTACTGCTGGGGAGCGTGGCAGGAGAACAGCGGCGCCCGCTTCCTCGGCGAGGACGTGCTCGGCGAGTCCGCCGACCGCGGCAGCGAGGAGTCCGCGCCTCCCTCCGCCGAGCGGCCCCGTGCGACCTGCACCGTCGCGGTGCGGTCGACGGTCGATGACAACGACTCCGACCAACCGCTCGAATTCGAGGACAAGGTCACCGTCGAGTACGGGCCGGTGCCGGAGAAGGCCGAGGCACGCCACGCGTGGCTGGCACGCTACTTCCACGGTTCGGCCTCGCCGCTGCCCGACGGGCTCGACGGGCTGGTGGCCGGTGACCGGGCGATGCTCGTACTGCCGGAGGCGTGCGACGTGGACGGCAGGCCCTCCGTGGTGACGATCCGCAGTGAAGGCTGGGGCGACGGCCACCTGGGCAAACTCGCCATGCCGTTCACCATCGGCACCTACTCCGCCGTCGCCCGGATGCTGCTCGACGTGGCCAACACCGGTATGGCCGAGGCCGGATGCGCTCCGGGCGAGCCGCTGCGCACCACATCGCCGCTCGTCACCGTCGCCGAGGACGGCGAGCCTGCGGGCAAGCCGCTGTGCCGTATTGCCGGTGTGGAGTTCGACTTCGGCTCCGAGGCGCACTACGAGCAGCAGGCGGGCGCCGTGACGCCGGGACTGCAGACCTGCTCCGTGGTCCGGAAGTCCCGCGGGGAGCCGGACGAACCGGCCGCACAGTACGTGATGGCGGGTGGGCCGCGTATGACCGCGCTGTTCGGTGGGCTCCCCGAAGGGACCGCCCACGGCTTGACCCGCACCACCTGCGACGGCCGGCAGACGGTGTTCTACGGGCACGTCCTGGGCGGGCTCGCGGGTGACAAGGCCGCCGCCGAGCGGTCGTTCGAGAACTTCGTCGCGTCCGTCGGCAACCGCATCGGATGCGAGACAGGGGGCAGGGCGTGACAGCGGGCGAGAACAACGAGGCCGCCCGGGCCGGAGCGGTCGGTGACGAGGCGGCCCGGGCCCGGGTCGTGAGCGGCGTGACCGCCCACGGGGAAGCCGCGCAGGGCCCGACGACGGTTCCGGCTCCCGAGGGGGTCCGGAACCGGCCCTCCCTGCTGCGCCGGCTCCTCCGTAACCGGGCCGTCCTCGCCGCGACCGCCGCCGGGCTCGCCGGTGTGCTGTTCGGGACGGGGACGGTGGCCTGGCGGACGGACACGCTTCCGCTGCTGGGGCCCGACCCGTGCTGGGACTCCCTCCGCGACTCCAGCGTCTCCGCACTCTTCGGCGATCGCCGGCTAGAGGTCGACGAGCAGGCACTGCGGCGCGACCCGGCCACCGCCTCGCTCTCGTACGGGCAGTGCCGCATCACCAGGTTCGAGGGTGAGGAGGCGCGTCGGCAGGCGATCGTGCGCGTGCACGCGCTGGACGGTCTGTACGGCATCGACGGCCACCGCTGGCCGGCCGAGTTCCTGTCGAGCCGCATGGTCGCGCTCGGCGACGGGCTGCCGGGCATGGTCTCCGCCTCCCGCGCCTGGCTCGCCCTGCCGCAGAGCTGCGTGGGCCGTCCCGGCAGGTCGGAGGGCGCCACCGTCGTCGATGTGGCCCTGGGCGAGCACGACTTCGACTCGCAGAGCGACTACGACGCCGAGGACCGCGAAGCCATGGCCCGCGTGGTCGTCGACGCGGCCAACGGCGTCATCCGCGAGCTGGGTTGCTCCGGCACCTACCGGGTGCCGGGAACACTGCCGGCCCTGCCCGAGTGGGGCGACGTGAAGCCGGACGCCTTCTGCGGGGTGAAGGGCCTCGAGCTTCCCGCCACGTACCGTGAGGCCCTGGAACTCGACCGGGTCGGTGGCGAGGGCGGCGCCGCCCGGACTTGCGAGTCGGGCCGTGACGGCTATCCGGGGATACGGATGTCGACGGTCGTCGACCCGGCGGTGGCCGAGATCTACTCGCTGGAGCTGCGCAAGGGCGGTACCCGCGTCGAGGGGACGAAGGGCGGCGGGACGATGGGGCCGACCCGCGCCGCGTACCGGCTCTCCTGCCAGACGGGCCCCGTCGTCATGGCGGTGGAGGATCTCGACCTGCTGCGCGAGGACGCGGACTTCGTCCGTGATCTGCTGCCCGCCTATGTCGCGGCGGAGTCCGAGCGGATCGGCTGCGGCCCGGTGAAGGTGAAACTCCCCACCGACTGACCACATGAGGGCGGTCAGCTGGAGATCACCTCAATCAACACCCTTGGTCATCGGTGGAGGTGGGTCAGGAGTCCGTCGCGCAGGGGACAGGGGCGTTCCGGGGGGAGGAGTTGCCGTGCGGCATTCACGTCACCCTCCTGTACGTGAGCCTTGATCTTCTGAGCGAGGGCGGTGACGTCGGTGATGGAGACCGTCCATTCGTCCGCATAGCGGTGTGCGGCTTCGCCTGAGAGGCCGAGCTGCAGCGGGCGGTAGGGGAGAGGCTGCAAGTGCAGATCGCGCTCGGGGTCCCATTGTACGCGGGCCGGAGCCCGCTTCAGCTGACGCTTCCAGGTCGCGCGGTCGGGGTGCAGCCCGTGCTCGTAGTGAGCCAGACAGGCGTGCTCCAGCGCCCATTCGAAGCCTTCGCGCGTCATCTCGACGGCGAGGACGGTTTCCTGGCCTTCTTTGGCGCCCCAGCCGCAGCGGTACATCATCCACAGGAACGACGGCTTGATCCAGGTCATCCGGTCCCGCTTCCAGGTCACTGGAAAGCGGCCCTCTCGTGCCGCGAGTAGGCCGATCTCGGGTGTGTACGCCTGGTAGACGGTGATGGTGGAGGCTGTATGGACTGCGCGGACCTGGTATTCGGGTTCTGCCACGGTGACAGGGTGGTTGTTCCGCCTGCTGCGGGCCATCGAATTACCGGGGCGGCCGACCGCCGAGCCGATGCCGATGCCGGTGAAATCCGGGTGCCTTGGCGGGAAGCGGTCGGGTAGCGTGCGGGCCATGTCGAGTCCCGAGTCGGACAAGGTGGGGGCTTTCGGTCACGCCGTCGGCCCCCTGAACCGCTGAGTTCATAGCCCTGTCGTCGCGCCGCGTTTCGCGGCACGGCGAGTGTGCCCTTGGGGCTGGCCGCGGTGACGAGATGACCTTCTCGTGCTTCTCCTCACCTCGGAGCCACTCGATGCCTCTTGCGCTGTATCTGCTCGCCCTGGCGGTCTTCGCCATGGGCACTTCGGAGTTCATGCTCGCCGGTCTCCTGCCGGACATCGCCTCAGATCTCGACGTCACAGCCGGGACGGCGGGCCTGCTCGCCTCGGCCTTCGCGGTCGGCATGGTCGTCGGCGCCCCGCTCATGGCCGCACTTGCCCGCGACTGGCCGAGGCGGCGCAGCCTTCTCGGGTTCATCCTCACTTTCGCGGCAGCCCACGCCGTGGGCGCCATCACCACGAGCTTCCCGGTCCTGTTCACCACCCGGATCGTCGCCGCGCTCGCGTACGCAGGTTTCCTCGCCGTCGCCCTGGCGGCTGCCGCCACGCTGGTCTCGCCCGACAAGAAGGGACGTGCGCTGGCCGTGCTGCTGGCAGGCACGGCGGTGGCCACGATCGCCGGTGTCCCTGGCGGGTCGGTGCTCGGCACGTTGCTCGGCTGGCGGGCCACCTTCTGGGCCGTCATCGTTCTCTGCCTTCCCGCGGCTTTCGGCATCCTGAGGGCGATCCCAGCGGGATGTATGAAGGAAGAGACCATTGGCGGGCCGGTCTTGCGAGCGGAGCTCGCTCAGCTCACCAGGCCGTCATTGATTCTGGTGATGCTGCTCGGCGCGCTGGTGAACGCGGCAACGTTCGGCAGCTTCACCTTCCTCGCCCCGCTCGTGACCGGCACCGCCGGACTGGGCGAGCTGTGGATCTCTGTCGTTCTGGTGCTTTTCGGCACCGGTTCCTTCGCCGGGGTCACCGTCGCCGGACGGCTGTCCGACCAGCGTCCCGGTCTGGTCATCGCAGCCGGTGGTCCATTGCTGCTCATCGGCTGGCCGGCCCTGGCGGTACTGGCCGACCGGCCGGTCGCCCTGTTCGCCCTCGTGTTCGTGCAGGGCGTCCTGTCGTTCGCGCTGGGCAGCACCCTGATCACGAGGGTCCTCTACGAGGCCGCGGAAGCCCCCACCATGGCCGGCTCGTATGCGACCGCGGCACTCAACGTCGGCGCCGCCGTCGGCCCACTCATCGCGGCGGCCACTCTCAGCACCGCAGCCGGGAACCTCGGCCCGCTGTGGGCAAGCGGACTCCTGACCGCGGTCGCGCTGCTCATCGCGTTCCCCCTCCGCTCGGTGATCGCGGGTGGCCGAAGCACCGAGGTGCTCCGGTGACGCACGCGTTACTGGGCCGGGTTCTGATTCGCACCAGCGGCCCCACTTCTTGTCCGGGTGCTTTCCGCCGAACAGGTAGCCGTAGCCACCGCCTCAAATGCTCATGGCAGCACCCGCAACCTATCCGGGAGGCATCCGCTCATGGCGAACAACACCCCGGACTCAAAACTTCCTCACTGAGCCGGTTTTGGAGGGTCTGGGGTGGTGGGGGACATGAGCACGTTTGGGGGCCGCGGACCGTTAGGTCGGCGCACCCTCAGCTGCCTTCGCCGCCTCACCCGCTGATGTGCCGTTGCAACAGCCTGACTGCCAGGTCGTGTCCACAGTGAAGGGCCAGGTCCATGGGCGTTTGCCCGTCAGGCCCCGGGAGTTGTGGGTCAGCACCGAAGGCCAGGAGCACAGCGGTGGTATGCGCAGTCAGTGGGCTGCCGCTCTGCAAGGCGCCATCGCCTTCGGCGTCAATGGCGTGCGTCAGGAGGGTCATGTTGTCGCATACCTCGTCGGGGTCGGCTCCCTTGGCCAGCAGCTGAGCCAGGCTCTCTGCGTCCTCGTTCTCCACCGCTTGATGGGCCGGTGTCCAGGTGTTCTCCACGGCGGCATTCAACCGTTGCCGCACCAGCCCGGCCAGCGCATTCCCCCGTCCCTGAAAGCCAATTGAGATGACTTGTTAGGAGTGTGCTGGATCAAGTCGCGATCAGCGTGGCTGCAGATCAATCGGGTTGCGGAGGGACCGGTGGGCTCGCTGAGGATATGTCCATGGACGGTGTAACAGACGATGTGAACCAGGCGATCGCGGGTGAGCTACAACTCATGGATCCACGTGTCCGCTCCTCGCGGGAGCGCGCCGGGCAGCTCCTCGACCCGGAGTTCGTGGAGGTCGGCGGGTCTGGGCGGCGGTGGACGTATGAGGCGATGCTCGCCGAACTGCCGGACCATCCGGGCAGTTCGCTCGACGCTCCCCGCTTCGAACCCTCGGACATCTCGGGCGTGCGGCTCGCCCCGGGGCTGGTACATCTGACGTTCGAGACCATGCTCGGGGACCGCAGGACCAGGCACAGTTCGATCTGGCGCTTGGGGGACGGAGCCGTGGGCTGGCGCATGTACTACCACCAGGCCACGCGCGTGCCGCCCGGCGTGGACTAGGGCATGTCCGACGGGTCGCTCGTAGGCGCCCTGTACTGACGGCAGTCAACGGCCCGATCGAACCGGATGCGCAGCGCGGGACGCTCGCGGAGGCTTACATCGAGCCACAACAACAGAGGACGACAGAGACAAGAGTGCGGGTGAAGCCTGACCCCGGCCCCTCCGCGGCCCACGCGCGATGGCCCGTCTTGCCAAGACATCTCAGGGGGCTAAAAGGTCGAGTGGGGCTCTCTGCGGCCGGGCTTGTGGCCATGAAACTGGTGGTGTTCCAGGAAGCCTTGATCGCTGCTGAGCCTGCTGATTGGCTTGCCGACATGACTGAGCTCGGACCCGTCGCCTGGCCGCCTGCCCCGATCAGGAGCGAGCGGCTCGTGCTCCGTGAGCCCGAGGCCCGGGACCGTGCGGCGTTCATCGAGCTGCTGGCGTCGCCAGAGGTGCACACCTACCTCGGAGGCCCCCGGCAGCGTGAAGAGCTTGAGCGCGAGGTGCCCGAGGTGCCCGAGCGGTGGCCCGGGAGCTTCGTCGTTGATCTCGACGGGGTGATGATGGGCCAGATCCTGCTCAGGAGAGCGTCGGAGCACCATCGCCCGGCTGCCGCGGGGAAGGCCGACATCGGCTAGCTGTTCCTGCCGTGGGCGTGGGGATGCGGGTATGCCGCCGAGTCGTGCGCGGCGGCACTTGCCTGGTTCGACGGCGTCCTTCCCGGTGAGCCGGTGGTGCTCGCCACCCAGACCGCCAACGTCGGCTCGATGCGCCTCGCGGCAAAGCTGGGGTTCACCGAGGTAGAGCGGTTCCGGGCCTGGGACGCTGAGCAGTGGCTCGGCCTGCGGCCCCCAATCACGTCCTCCGGTTGAGCTCGCACTCGACAGCGCCGATCTGCCGGAGTGCAGTACTCCTCGTTGACGAAGCCGGGCGGGTTCGCGGGTCATGCAGGCGCCTGGAGGATTGGCGCGAAGCCGCGTTGTTCATCGAAATGCGTATGGCCGGCAGCGGGCTGCTCGACCCACTGCTGCGAATGATGGCGGCCAAAGCCGACCCGCATGGCCTCGACGGAGCTGAACTCCCCAAGATCCGCGGCCGGCGATGACTCGCGGTCCGTCACGCGCTGCCTGCTCGTAGACTCATGGTGTGGCATTCATGAGCACCCCGCACTGCTGCTTCCTGTGATCGGAAGGCGTTGAGGGCGATGCCGGGCGGCGTCGCCCTCCTTGGTGTGCCTGCTGCGTGAACGTTCCCGACGCTGCCCGTTCCCTACGGCGGCAGTGACGCTCCGAGCGCGCGTGCAGGTGCGGTCTCTTCCCTTCACCTTGCCAGGAGTGCCTCGTGCCCGAATCGCTTCCCCCAGCTCTCGGACTCTCCCTCGACCTGCTGCGCTGCCCCACGTGCCGCACACGCCCCCTGCGCCCTGACCGCGGCACACTGCGTTGCCCGGCGGGCCACACCTTCGACATCGCCCGCCACCGCTACGCCGGCCTGCTGACGGGCACTCGCGCCACCAGCGGCGACGACCCGGCCATGGCCCGGGCCCGGGACCGCTTCCTGTCCACCGGCGCCTATGCGCCCATTCGCCAGGGCGTGGCCCGCCTGGCGGCCGACGCCGTGCCCGAGCAGGCCACGGTGGTGGACGTGGGGTGCGGCACGGGTTACTACCTGGCCGGCGTACTCGACCAGTTGCCCGGCGCCCGTGGTCTGGGCCTGGACACGTCGGTGCGCGCACTGCGCTCGACAGCCCGCGCCCACGCACGAGCCGCCGCGGTGACCTGGGATGTCTTCCGTCCTTTTCCGCTGGCCGACGGGGTGGCCGATGTCATGCTGAATGTGTTCGCCCCG
The DNA here is from genome assembly GCF_047946815.1 of Streptomyces hamibioticus. Taxonomy (NCBI): domain Bacteria; kingdom Bacillati; phylum Actinomycetota; class Actinomycetes; order Kitasatosporales; family Streptomycetaceae; genus Streptomyces; species Streptomyces hamibioticus. Next base: position 367,145 of record NZ_JBKKQY010000001.1, on the reverse strand, counting down.
CGCAACCCGGCCGAGTTCCACCGCGTGCTGCGCCCGGCCGGCCGGCTCATCGTGGTCCGTCCCACCGGGCGGCACCTGGCCGAGCTGCGCCGCCGGCTGCCTGCGATGGTCACCATCGACCCGGCCAAGGAACAACGCCTGCGCCAGGCGCTGGACCCCTTCTTCGAAGCCGCCGTCACCGAACAGGTGGAGTACCCCGTGACCCTGGCCGGGCGAGAGGCCTTGGACCTGGTGGCGATGACGCCGAGCGCACGCCACTTGAGCCCTGAAGACCTGGACGACGACGGCTTCCTGCCCGACCGGGTCACCGTCTCCGTCCTGGCCACCGCCTACCAGCCTCGGTGACCACCAGCGGGCGCGTGCGTCTGGCCCCGAGCGAGGCTGCGGGTGAGCCCGTGCAGGCAACCAAGGAGGGGCGACGGTTTCCGCGGTCAAGGGCCCGGAGCAGGCAGCACAGGCGCTGTGGCTCGCGCGCCCACGCGCCATCGCCGTACGGATTCGGTTTGTTGGCCGCGTCTACTCGCACGGTGCGCACGCCGGTCGAGGCGGGGAGGCGGGGCGGTCAGTTGCGGACGGGGGCGAACTTGTAGCCGTAGGTGTCCGTGATCACCGAGAAGTCGGTGGTGCGGTTGCCCCCCTCGTGCCACACCTGGCACTGGTAACCGGTGTCGGAGCTCCTCTCGACGGCCTTGACGGCCGGGATCTCGTCACAGGTCAGCTTCTGCTCATAACCGCCGCTGTCCTCGTGGCGCTCCCAGAACTCCTGGTACACGCGCTTGGCGAGGAGGAGGTCCTTGCCGGGCTCAGCGTCGTACCGGATCAGGAAGTCGCCCTCTTCGAGTCGTCGGCGGCCGTCACCGTTCAGGTCGGAACGAGGCCTTGGGCAAGGGATGGACGCAGTGGCAGAATCCACGCAGGCGCGGGAGGCGTGGCCGCCCCGTCCGGCTCCGCAGGTGATCAGGCGACGTGACCGCTCGAATCGCCCTGGTGGCCGGCATGTAGATTGTCTCGTCGTGATCAGCAATGCGGGCGGGCGAGTTGTCGCGGACAGGTACGTGCTCGCCGACCGGTTGGGCAGCGGTGGGATGGGCACTGTGTGGAGTGCCTGGGACCACCTGCTGCAGCGGACGGTGGCCATCAAGGAACTCCATGCCGCCGCCGGGGGGTACGAGCAGCAGGCGTCGATGCGGCGTGTGTTGTCGGAGGCCCGGGCGATCGCCCGGGTGACGCACGCGCATGTCATCGACATCTACGACCTGGTGGAGTTCGACGGCGGTTTCTGGATCGTCATGGAACTGGTGCCGGGTGGCTCGCTGAGCGAGCAGGTGCGGTCGAGCGGGCCGCTGTCGCCGGTGGAGACGGCCCGCATCGGTCTGGAGATCCTGTCCGCTCTGGAAGCGGTCCACGCGGCCGGTGCGCTGCACCGTGACGTGAAGCCGGCCAACGTGCTGCTGCGCGCGGACGGCAGCAGTGTGCTCACCGACTTCGGTATCGCCGCCCTGTCCGACCACACCGGCCACACGGGTACGGGGGGCGTGGTCGGCTCGGCCGAGTACATGGCTCCGGAACGCCTGCGCAATCACCCCGCCGGACCGGCCAGCGACCTGTTCTCCCTCGGCGTCACCCTGTGCTTCACGGCCACCGGTCAGACGCCCTTCGCCCGCGGGAACATCACGGCCACTCTGCACGCCGTTGCCTTTGAACCGCCTTCCCTCCATGTCCGTGGCCCGCTGGGCGACGTCATCGAGCAGTTGCTGGCCAAAGACCCCGCCGAGCGCCCGTCGGGCGAACAGCTCGCACACGCGCTGCAGTCGATGGTCGACGGTGTCCCCCGACCGGCGCGGGCGACACTGCGGCAGCCGGTGCAGCCGGCCCGCGCGAATCGGCGCCGCACGGCGATCGCAGCGGCGATCGCCGTGGTCGCACTCGTCTCCGGGGCGGGCGTGGTCGCCTCCGTGGCCAGTGATGACTCCGGCGCAGCGGCCCCCGCCGGCTCCGGATCGTCCAAGCCGACCGAACCGACGTCCACGGATGCCCATGCGGTCTCGCATGTGGATGCGGTGATGCCGGTCCCGGGAGTGCGGGGCAGGTTCTGGGTGTTCTCCGGCAGCGAGTACGTGATGGTTGAGCTGGGCGGGGATCCGTCGTCGGCGCGGCGGGTGAGCGGGCCCTCTCCGATCGCGCAGTGGCGTAAGACGTTCGGCGGGTTGGACCGCTTCACGAACAAGATCGATGCGGTCTTGCCGGTTCCGGGTGACGATCACCGCTTCTGGGTCTTCTCCGGCGACCAGTACCTGCTCGTCCACATCGCGGGGGACCGCTCCGGCAAGGGCCGCCTGCAAGAACCCCGCCCGATCACCGACTGGAGCGACAGCATCGGCGCGGTTCCGGGCTTCTCTGGGCGGGTGGATGCGGTGATGCCGGTTCCGGGAGTGCGGGGCAGGTTCTGGGTGTTCTCCGGCAGCGAGTACGTGATGGTTGAGCTGGGCGGGGATCCGTCGTCGGCGCGGCGGGTGAGCGGGCCCTCTCCGATCGCGCAGTGGCGTAAGACGTTCGGCGGGTTGGACCGCTTCACGAACAAGATCGATGCGGTCTTGCCGGTTCCGGGTGACGATCACCGCTTTTGGGTCTTCTCCGGCGACCAGTACCTGCTCGTCCACATCGCGGGGGACCGCTCCGGCAAGGGCCGCCTGCAAGAACCCCGCCCGATCACCGACTGGCCGTCACTGAGGTAGTTCCGGACGGGTGGTGCCGGCCAACGCGAGAAGCCTCTCGGCGCCGGGGATCCGTTCTCCGCAGGCATGTTCCTGCCAGAGGCTTGTCCCGTACCTGTTGTCGGGTCCAGCCTGAGTGATGTCCCTGGTCAGGGAGATCCCGGGGCTGCCGGACGGGCGGCACGGGCCGATACTCCGAGTCCTGTCCGCACCATCTGGGAGAGTCATGACAAGCAGGTTCACCGAGCTGGCCGTTGACTGCCGCGATCCGGAGAGGCTCGCGGCCTTCTGGTGTGCGGTCCTCGACTTCAGGGTGATCGACCGGAGCGAGGACGAGGTCGAGATCGGCTCCTGGGTGCCGACCGCGGAAGACGTCCGGGCCCGCCAGATGCCGCCGACCCTGCTGTTCCTCAAGGTGCCCGAGGGCAAGACCGTGAAGAACCGGCTCCACCTCGACGTCAGCCCGATCGACGGCAGCACCGAGGACGAGGTGACCAGATTGCTCGGCCTCGGCGCCACCAAGACGGATGTGGGCCAGGGCTCCGACCGAAACTGGGTGGTCATGGAGGATCCCGAGGGCAACGAGTTCTGCGTGTTGCGCAGCCTGGCACCGAAGGACTAGACCGAGAGCGGGCACCCGCGCCCCCTCGCACGCCGCCCCCGTCACCTTGCCCGAACATGGGACCTCAGCGGTCGTCGAGCAGCCGCCACGTAGCGAGGGCGATACTGGCCCTTACCAGTCCGGTGGGTTCGGTGAGTTCGATGCCCAGAGCCTCCGCGATCTGCTCGAGCCGGCGGGCGACGCTGCTGTGGTGGAGGTGGAGAAGGTCGGCAGCCCGGCGCAGGGAGCCGGTGGCGCAGTAGGCGTCCAGTGTGTCGAGATCGTCCGGGTTGCCGGCGAGACGGGCGATGGCGGCCACGTCCTCGTTGTCCCGTGCCGTCTCCTGGGGAACCTGTGCCAACAGCGCCAGGACGCCCAGGCTGTGGTGGTGGATGACCGGCCGGCGTGCCGTGGTGAAACGAAGGGCGGTGCGGGCCTGCTGCCAGGACCGTGCGGGGCTGTCAGCGGCTCCGACGCCGGCGCGTGCACCTGCCGGGAACCGTGCCTGGTCCACGCTGGCGGCCAGGATGACGCCCACGTCGGCGAGCAACGCCGCCTTGGCCGGAAACGTCGGGGAGACCAGGTTGGTGATCCGCCCGAGCGGAAGCTCCGATCGCACGGCGACCACGCGGACCGGCTGACGTACGGCGAAGCCCAGGAGCCGTAGTGCGCGGGCTCTGGCCGCCTCGTCGCTGCCGGGGCTGATCACCAATTCGACGAGGGCCGGGTCGGCCATGGTGGTGCGAGCGGGGCCGTACCGCTCGACGACCGCCGCGGCCGCGATGGCAAGCCGGTCCAGGAGCACCTCGTCGAGCGGGCCGGGGGCACCAGGTCGTTCCAGCCACGCCAGGCCGATCTCCTCCTCGTCGAGAGTCATCGGCACCGTGGTGGACGCAGGCAGCGGAGGGTCGGACGCTTCTCTGCCGTCGGGCCGGGCACGGATCGCCCGCCCCGCGCCGTGCAGACTGATCCCGGCCACGCACTCCGCCAGGCCCGCCGAGGCCCGGGCGAGCGCCGGGAGATCCACCCGTCGGCGCATCAGCGTGTCGTAGAACGTGACGACGCGGATCGCACCCTCGGAGTACGGATCCAGTTTCGACAGCCGTACGGCCAGAGCCTCCATGGAGCAAGGATAGGAGGAGAGGTGGCCGCCGATCGGCGCGTTGTCAGGGCGGGATGCGCGACGGACGGCGGACGACCCTCCGGGAGGGCCGCAGCGAGGATGGGCGTCATGGATCCCGAACTCGAGCCGTTCATACCGTTCTTTCCCAAAGCCGACCTGAACGATCCGGTCACCGCGCGCCGGGACTTCGCCGAGCGAGTGGCGGCCGCACAGCCGGAACCGGACACCTTGGGCCTGAAGATCGAGAACCGCACCGTGCACACCGATCCGGACGTGCCAGTACGGATCTACCGTCCGAACGACCCGCACGGCGCCCTCATCTGGCTGCGTGGCGGCGGATTCGTCTTCGGCGACCTGGACACCGACCAGCCCTGGGCCACCCGGCTCGCCGACGCCTCAGGCGCGTTGGTGGTCTCAGTGGACTATCGCCGGTCCCCCGAGAACCGGTTCCCAGCCGCGCTGGACGATGCGTACTCCGCACTGGTCTGGGCGGCCGAGCACGCGGCCGAACTCGGTATCGACCCTGAGCGGATCGCCGTCGGGGGCCACAGCGCCGGCGCGGGTCTCGCGGCCGCGGTGGCACTGCGGGCCCGCGACCAGCACGGGCCTTCGATCCACTTCCAGCTGCTCAACCAGCCCTTGCTCGACGACCGCCAGGAGACGTGGTCGCAGCGGCGCTTCACCGGCACACCCTGGCACGACCGCAGCACACTCGCCGCCGTGTGGCGGCACTACCTGGGCTCCCGGCCCGCCACGCCCTACGCGGCCCCGGCCCGGGCCACCGACCTGTCCGGTCTGCCGCCGGCATACATCGCCACCGCGGAGTTCGACCCGCTGCGTGAGGAAGGCATCGACTACGCGCTGCGCCTGCTCCAGGCCGGTGTGTCGGTCGAGCTGCATCAGTGGCCCGGCACGTTCCACGGGTCGCAGGCGGTCCTGACCGCCGATGTGTCGCAACGGCAGACCGCCGAACTCGCCGCAGTCCTGCGCCGTGCCCTGGCCACGTGATGGCATCCCGCCGGCTCGGACAGGCATGCCACGCCCACAACCACCGGATGAAAGAGCACCTCAGGAAGGACACCCTGGTATGACTGCCGACCGGATCGGACTCTTCGGAACCCTGGTCCACCTCCACCCGGCCGGCCAGGTGAACACCGAGCAGCCCACGGCGGAAACCGAGCTCGACCGGGACGGCTGGCTGCTGATGGTCACCCATGCGGAGACCGACGCCGACGTCCACGGCGACCACTGGGAGAGCCACACCGGGGGAGACGAATTCGTCTCCTGCCTCACCGGCGGAATACGGATCATCCTCCGTCCGGAACAGCCGGGGGGCGAGGAGGAGGAGATCCGGCTGGCTCCTGGAACCGCGGCCGTCGTGCCGCGCGGGCGATGGCACCGCCTCGCACTGGACGCCCCCAGCGACATGATGGCCGTCACCCTGCCACGCGGCACACGCGAGGAGAGGTGGACCCGAGCGTGACGTCGGAGGTGAGGAGCGATCACGCCTTCGGACCCGTGGTGACGCACCTGCGTACCGCCGCATCGCACCGCTCCACCGCCGCCCGCGGATCGAGCGCGTACGTGCCGTCACCGAAGAGCTCGAACGTCATCCAGCCGTCGTAGCCCTGCCGTTCGAGGGACCGAAGGTAGTCGGACAGGGGCAGGTCGCCGTCGCCCCACGCCAGGTGACCTGCGGGACGGCCGTCGACCAGGTGCACATGGCGGATACGGTCGCCGAGTGCGGCGAAGGCGTCGTCGACGGATTCGCCGGCCACGGCCATCGTCACCGTGTCGAGCACCGCCCCGAGACGGGAGGCGCCGATTTCGCCGAGCATCGCCGCCAGCGTGCGCGAGTCGTTGACCAGATTCGACTCCACCCGCTGGAGGGGTTCGAGCACGCACGTCACCCCCAGCGAGTCCGCGTAGGCGGCGATGTCACCGATCGCGTCCACCGACCGGCGCCAAGCCGCGTCGACCGGCTCGCTCTCGCCGCCCCGGCCGGGCGTCAGCAGTAGCTTCTCGGCGCCGAGTTCGACGCACAACTCGGCCGCCCGGCGGAACAGGGCGATGCTCTGCGCACGCAGCCAGTCGGCCGGGGCGGCCACGTTGACCGGGTACATCACCTGCTCGGGCGTCAGGCAGTACGCCGCCAGGCCGCGCTCCTCGATACGGCGGCGCAGATCGCGTGCCTCCGCGTTGCCGACCTGCGGGATGTGCAGGTGCGGGGCGATGCCCCACAGTTCGAGCTTCTCGCGGCCCAGGGCGACCGCGTCGTCCAGGAACGTGTCGAACGGCAGGTGCTGGTAGGCGAAGTTGGATCCGGTCAGCCGCGGCGGACGGACAGTCGGCATGTGGGTTCCTTTCGTACGCAGAAAGTCGTTCAGTTCGTACGCGGGGGAGTCGCTCACTTGCCGATGCCGTCGGCGAGTCCCTTGACGATGTAGCGCTGGCCGAAGAGGAACAGGAGGACGACCGGGACCGCGGCGACCACCATGCCGGCGAACACGACGGGAAAGTCGGTGCCGTGCTTGCTCATCAGGCTGGTCAGGCCGACCGGCAGGGTCTGCACGTCGCTGCCGTTGGTGAACACCATGGCGAACAGGTACTCGTTCCACGCGAAGAGCACGTGCAGCAGGACGGTGGACGTGATGATGGGCTTGCACATCGGCAGGATGATCCGCCAGAACGCCGTCCAGCGGCCGGCACCGTCGATCTGCGCCGCCTCGTCCACCTCGCGCGGCAGGTCGATCATGTAGGCGCGGATGAGGAAGGTGGTGAAGGGGACGCGGAAGGCCGTGTAGAGGATGAGCAGTGCCCAGAAGCTGTTGTACAGACCGACCGACTGGAACATGCGCACCAGCGGAACGAGGGCGACGGTCGGGGTGAGCATGAGGCCGCCGAGGATGACAGCGGTGAGCACCTTGTTGAGTGGAATGTTCACCCGAGTGAGCCCGTACGCCGCCCATGCGCTGATGAAGACGGTCGCGACGGTGGACGTCACCGTGACCAGGACGCTGGTAGCGAGGTAGTTGCTGACACCGCGGTTCCAGGCGTCGCGGTAGTTGTCGAATCCGAAGTCGGTGGGGAAGGCGAAGGGGTTGCCGAAGAGTTCGGCGTTGGACTTGAACCCGTTCAGCACCATCCACAGGAGCGGGTACAGCACCACCACCGCGAGACCCAGCAGAAAGGCCCACATGAACAGGCGCGCGATCACGCCGAGGAAGCCGAGCCGGCTCACCATTCCACCCTTCTTCTACGGGTGAACCACAGCTGCGCCATCGCGATCGTGAGGGTGATCACGAAGATCACGGTGCCGATGGCCGCGGCGTAGCCGAAGTCGTTGCGTACGAAGCCGTTGCGGTACAGCCACGTGCCGAGCACGTGGGTCGAGTTGTCGGGTCCGCCGCTGGTCATCACCATGACCTCGTTGAACACCTGGAAGGCGCCCGACACGGTGACCATGACCATCAGGCCGGTCATCTCCCGCACGAGCGGGAGGGTCACCTGGAAGAAGCGGCGGAGGGGGCCGACGCCGTCGAGCGCGGCCGCCTCGTACAGCTCGGCGGGGATGCGCTGGATGGCGACGGCGAACAGCAGCGTCGAGTACCCGAAGCCCTGCCACTGGCTCATCGCGATGACCGCTGTCATCGCCGTGCTCTCATGGCCCAGCCACGCGTGGTCGAACGAGCCGGGTCCGGCCGCCTCGAGAGCGTGGTTGAGCAGGCCGAGGTTGGGCTCGTAGATGAAGTAGAAGAGCAGTCCCGCGACGGTCAGGGAGATCGCGGAAGGGATGAAGTAGACCGTCCGGAGGGCGCGCTGCCACCGAGTACTGCGGATGCTCTCGATGAGGGCGGCGAGCAGCAGGGCGCCGAACACCTGGAAGACGACCGACAGCAGGGCGTACCAGAGGTTGTTGGTGAAGGAAGTCCAGAAGACCGGGTCACCGAACAGGTCGCGGTAGTTGTCCAGGCCGACGAACTCCTGGTCGCTGCTGTAGATGTCCCACGTCAGCGCGGAGTATCCGAAGTTCTGGACGAGCGGGAGGTAGACGAAGACGGAGAGCAGGACGAGGGCCGGCACGATCCACAGGAGCCCGGCTGCTCTTCGGTACACAGTGCGCACCGGATTGGTTCCCTTCCAACGCGCCGGTCACCTGGCGGATTCGGATGCGCGGCGCACGCTGTCCATGACCTGCTCGGGTGTCCTGCTGCCGCTGATGAGCGCCTCGCCGCCCGCCAGCCACGCGTCGGCGACCTCGGGCGTGGTGACCATGTCCAGCCAGCCCGCCAGCCGGGGTGCCTTGTTGACCAGGCCGATGCCTTCCTGAACGGCCTTGCTGGACGTCCGGGACGTCACCGCGCCGGCCACGGTGCTCGGCTGGCCGTAGGGCGGGGCGGACAGGGTCCTGGCGTTGGCGGAGCTGGTCACGAACTTCATGAAGTCGACGGCGAGAGCGGCCCGCGGCGACCGGGCGTTGACGAAGTACCCCTCGGGTGCCCCTTCGACGACTTCCGGGTCTCCCTCGGCTCCTGCGGCGGCGGGCAGCGGGAAGATGCCGAGGTCCTCCGGCGTGAGGGTGGCGCCGGACGTGGTGCTGTCGAACTCCAGGATCTCCTGGTAGTACATGGCGGCGCTGCCCTGCGCGAAGGCTTCCTGCGCCGAGGTGTAGAGGACGCCGTTGGTGCCGCGTCCGGTGTCGGTGCAGCCGGACACCAGGGTCGTGAACTGCTTGAGCGCGGCAAGGTAACCCGGGTGGTCCCAGGTGGCGGTCTTCGGGTCGTAGTCGGCCTCTCGGACGTCGGTCGGCACGTTGTGGGCGAAGAGCTGCTGGAGGTAGTGCAGGGCGGGCCAGCCGTCCTTGTTGCCGAAGGCGATCGGTTCGTAGCCGGCCTCACGCAGGCCGGGGCAGGCGGCGAGGAGTTCTTCGAAGGTCCTGGGCACCTCGACACCGGCCTTGTCGAAGGCGGACTTGTTGTAGCCCATGAACTTGCCGTTGTTGTACAGCGGAACGCCGTAGTAGCGGCCGTCGTGGGAGAACGCCTTCAGGGACGACTCGCTGAAGGTCCCGCCCCATGCGGTGCCCGGTCCGATCACCTTCGTCAGGTCGGCGGCACGGCCTCCGCGGATGAAGTTCTCCGCCCAGTTGCCGGTCCACGTGAAGTAGATGTCGGGCAGGGCGTCGGACGCGGTGAGCGTCTTGGTCTTGTCCTTGATGCTCTGGTCGGTCTCCTGGATCAGCTCGACATCCACCTTCGGGTGCCTGCGCTCGTAGGCGGCGGCGAGGTCCTCGAAGTAGGGCTCCAGGGGCTCGCCCGCGAACTTGGTGAGAACGCTCAGGGTGCCGGAGTACTCCGGCTTCGCGGTCACGTCGGCCGCGGGACCCTGCGCCGGACCGGTGAAGCAGCCGGTGAGGACGAGTACCGAGGCCCCGAGGAGTGCCGCGGACCGCGTCCGTGCACGTGCGCGCATGGGCTTCCTTTCGTCGAGTGGGCGGGCCCGCCGAAGGCGCGGGCACGTCGGATCCGCTGCGGGTGTCCGCCGGGACGGCCGCTGGCGTGCGGCGACTGTACAGAGAAACTGATACCGGTACCAGAGTGGGAGCCAAGATCTTCTTGTGGCAGGTGTGGGGCGGGCTGGGTCCGGGTGGCCGCATTCTCCGAAGGAAGAATGAATACGCTGGTGAATGAGGTTCTTTCGGCGCGCCGTCAGTCGATGGGCGGCGCATCGCTGTTGACGGCATCAGTGCGCTGTGTCAGCGTGTGGCCCGCGTGATACCGGTATCAGGTCGCTCAGCGCCGCCAGCCGCACCCGTTCCCGAAAGGACGCGAAGATGCTCGGATTCGACGAGCCGGAATTCCTCTCCCAGCTGGCGAGCACGGTGGCCCTGCGCCCCCGGATCGAGGAACTCGCCGACCGCCTCACGGACGAAGGCTTCGACAACCTCTTCCTCGTCGGCGCCGGCGGCACCTACGCCCAGATGTGGCCGTACGAGCGGCTCGCGCGCCGCACCTCGACGCTTCCCGTCCACGCCGTCATCGCGGCGGAACTGGTCACCGGCGGTGAAGCGTCGCTCGGCGAGCGCTCGGTCGCCGTCTTCACCTCGGTGTCGGGCACCACCGAGGACAGCCTCCGGGCCATCGAGTACTGCAAGGCGAAGGGCGTGCGCACCGTCGGCTTCACGGGCTACCCCGACTCTCCCGTGGCCCGGAGCGTGGACGTCGCCCTCGTGTCCGAACCGAAGGCCTGGCCCTTCGACCCGCAGATGCTGCTGTTCATGGGCCGCCTTCTCGCGCGCCGAGGCGAGTTCGAGGGGTATGACAAGCTCGCCGACGAACTCGCCGGACTGCCCGGCGTCCTCCTCGACGTGGCGCGGCAGGCCGAGCCGACGGCCGCCGCCTTCGCCGAGGCCCACAAGGACACCGACTACCACTTCCTGGTCGGCGGGGGGAACCTGTGGGGATTCACCTACCTGTATTCCATGTGCATCCTCGAGGAGATGCAGTGGCTGCGCACCACCCGGGTGCACAGCGCCGAGTTCTTCCACGGCTCGCTGGAACTCCTCGAAGAGGACACGAGCGTGCTCGTCTTCCAGGGCGAGGACGAGACACGCGCCCTCACCGACCGGGCCGAGGCATTCGCCAAGCGCGTCTCCCGCGACGTGACCGTCTTCGACACCCGTGACTACGCGCTGGCCGGCATCAGCCCGGAGTTCCGCGGTCTGCTCGCGCCGTTGGTGCTCGACACCGTCATGGGGCGGGTCAGCAAGCACCTGGAGAAGGTGCGTGGCCACTCGTTGGACCTGCGCCGCTACTACCGGGTCATGGACTACTGAGACGCGCGGCCCGTCGCTGCCGCTCCAGGGAGAACTCCGGCGGGGGCAGCGACCGGCGCGTCCCGGCGTGTCCGTCGCGTCCCGCGCGAGCACGTGGCGTACGGCCGCCGTCCCGATTCCGCAGTCCGCAGTCCGCACCCGCCCGGCACCGAGCCAGGTGCCGGGCGCCCGTCCGTGCCCCGGCCCGTGGCGTGCCGGTCAGCGCACAGGAGAACCCATGAGAGTCCTCGGCTTCGGCGACAACATCGTCGATCGGTTCGTCGACCGCGGCATCGACTACCCGGGCGGCAACAGCGTGAACGTGGCCGTCTACGCCAGACGCCTCGGCCTGGAGGCGGCCTACCTGGGGGTGTTCGGTGACGACGCCCTCGGCGACTTCCTGCGCGAGGCCATCGCGGACACCGGGGTGGCCGTCGACCGCTGCGCCGTGCGCGCCGGCGAGAGCGGCGTGTCCACCCTGCGGGTCGACGCCGGCGACCGTGTCTTCCTCGGCTGGAACGGAGGCGGCGTCACCGTCCGCGAGCCCCTCGTCCTCGACGGCGGCCTGCTCGACTACGTGTCCTCCTTCGACCTGGTGCACTCCAGCGTGTACTCGGGCAGCGAGCGCGAGCTGCCGAAGCTCGCCGCGCTCGGCACGCTCACGTCCTTCGACCTTTCCAGCGAGGCGGAGTTCCGTACGCCCGGGTACCTGGACCGGATCTGTCCCCATGCCGACCTCGTGCTGCTGTCCTGTTCCCACCTGGACGACGCGGCCACCCGGGACCTGCTGGCCGAGACGGTGGGCCGCGGAGCCGGGCTCGCGCTCGCCACCCGCGGCGCCGAGGGCGCCGTCGCGCACGACGGCCGCACCACCGTGGCGGCGCCGGCGCGCCCCCTGGACGACGAGACGTCGCTCGTCGACACGATGGGCTGCGGTGACGCCTTCCTCGCCGGTTTCGTGGTCTCGCTGCTGCGCGCGGGCTGGCGAAGGTCGAGCCCGCCGGACCGCCACCGGCTGCAGCGCGCGTTGCGCGACGGGGCGGAGGCCGCGCACGACCAGTGCTTCACCGAGGCGGCATTCGGCCGTGGCCGGCCCACCGGCCGACCGGCGGGTGTCTAGCATGTGGACAGCCGTCGACCACGAGAAGTGAGGTACCGAGCGATGTCAGGAGAGCGGTCCCGCGCGCCGGGGCCCCCGACGATCTCCGAGGTGGCCGCGGAGGCCGGAGTCGGCAGGGCGACCGCTGCCCGCACGCTCGGCGGATACGGATACGTCAGCCCCGAGTTGAGGGAGCGGGTGCTCGCCGCGGCCGAGAAGCTCGGCTACCGCGCGAACGCGTTGGCCCGCAGCATGTCCACAGGCGTGACCCACACCCTCGGGGTCATCGTCGCGGACATCGGCAACCCGTTCTTCGCGGGCGTCGTACGCGGTATCTGCGACACCTCCCGCGCCCGCGGATTCGACACGCTGGTCCTGAGTACGTACGAGCGACTCGACGAGGAGGTCGCGGCGGCCAACGTCCTGATCGACAAGCGCGTCGACGGCATGATCGTCGCGTCGGCCGCGGTGGACCGCTCCTCGGTCGGCCACATCCGCACGGCCCTCGACCGCGGAATCCCCGTGGTCCTCGTCGACCGTGCGGTCTCCTCGCTCGAACTGGACGCCGTCGTCATCGACAACCGGGACGCGGCGCGCGAGGCGGTCGAGAAGCTCATCGCGGCCGGTCACCGGCGCATCGGATTCGTCTGGGGGCCGCCGGTGGACGAGCCTCCCGCGACCCGGCGGGAACTGATCGCCGCAGCGTCCCGGAACCTGTGGACCGACGGGGAGCGCCTGTGCGGGTACCTGGACGCCCTCGACGACGCGGGCATCCCCTTCGACCCCGAGCTGGTGATGGTCGGACCGAAGGTGGAGGACCGGGCGGCTCAGGAGGTCGCCCGGATGCTCGGTCTCCCCGACCGCGTCACCGCACTCTTCTGCACCGAGACCGACGGCGTCACCGGTGCGCTGCGCGCCATTCGCGCACGGGAGTTGTCCTGCCCCCGCGATGTGTCCCTGATCGGGTTCGACGACAGTGCCTGGGCCGCGGTCATGGTGCCACCGTTGACCATGATCGAACAGCCGGTGCACCAACTCGGATCGAAGGCCGCCGAGGTACTGCTCGACGTCCTCGAAGGAGCCGAACCCCGCCGCGAGGTGCACACGCTGCGCACCCACCTCGTGGAACGCTCGTCGGTGGCCCCGCCGCCCGGCCGGTCCTGAGGGCTTGGCAGCCCTGTGTCCTCCTCGAGTCGGTTCCGCGGCCGTGGCATCCCACGGCCCGCCGCCGTCCCCCGACCGGTGATCCGGTTCGCCGTGGTCGATCCGCACCACCGGGAACGTCGCCGGCCGGCCGAAGCCGTCCCCGGCCGCGTCCCGGACCGAGTGCAGCCGCGAGGTGACGCCGGTGATCCGTGCGTCGTCGCAGCAGCAGAAACGTGCCCGTCTCCAGCCGGAGGTCTGGAAGCCGCTGTCGTCCGCGGCCGTCTGCTGCGGGCTCGCTGCGCCGCGTGAGGCGGATCAGGGCGGAGGGTGAAGTTCGAGCGGCCTGGTGGTGAGTATCAGGTGCCCCGGACGCGGCCGCTCGTCCCGTCGTGCGCAGTTTCCGCAACGCCCCTTGTCAGGCAAGCCGGTTGACACCAAGGTCGGGAAACCTGAGCAGCGTTCGTCTCCCTCCCCGCACACCGGAGCCGTATCCCCGTGAGAAGACTCATGAGCCGCATCGGCGGCACACTCGCCACCGCCGCGCTGGCCGTCACCGGACTCACCGCCAACCCGGCCCCCGCCCAGGCGACCACCACAGCAACCACGACCACCACGCCGGCCACAAGCACGGGCGGGACGTTCACCACTCTCACCTACAACATCGCGGGCCTCCCCCTCGGCCTCGGCGACAGCGACCCGGCCACGAACACACCGCTGATCGGACAGCGCCTCGGCCCCTACGACATCGTGAACGTCCAGGAGGACTTCAACTACCACGCGTCGCTCTACGCCCACGACACCCACCCGTACCGCACTGCGACCAGCGGCGGCGCCGCGATCGGCGACGGCCTCAACACCCTCTCCGACCACCGCTTCGAGGACTTCCAGCGGGTCCGGTGGAACAACTGCACCGGCACCAACTGCCTGACCCCCAAGGGCTTCTCACTGGCCCGGGTCCGGCTCGCCGAGGGCGTCTTCGTCGACCTCTACAACGTGCACACCAACGCCGACGCCACCGAGGACGCCCTCGCCGCCCGCCGCGCCAACATCCAGCAGCTCTCCGGTTTCATCAAGGCCAACTCCGCGGGCAACGCCGTGATCGTCATGGGCGACACCAACACCCGCTACACCCGCGCCGGTGACAACATCCGCACACTGGTCACCGAGAACGGCCTGACCGACGCCTGGGTGCGCCTGGTCAAGGGCGGCACACCCCCCGCCCAGGGCAGCGACCCGCTGCTCTGCGACGCCGCCGCCCCCGCCGACGACTGCGAGGTCGTCGACAAGGTCCTCTACCGTGGCAGCAGGCTCCTCACCCTGACCGCCACCCGCTACCACAACGAGTGGCGGTCCTTCCTCCGCTCCGACGGCAAGCACCTCTCCGACCACTTCCCCCACGTGGTCGACTTCACCTACACCCCGGCCCCGGCCCTGCGCGCCAGTGACTTCTTCGGCGGCCCGCACGGCACCGCCTTCAACGACGCCGACGACCTCCCGGCCACGCCCGCCCCGCGCACCCTCACCCTGCGCGGCGCCTCCCGGCTGGACGCCGTCTCCCTCACCCACGACGGGGGTACGACGCTCACCCACGGAGGCACGGGCGGCACCGCCGCCTCCCTCACCCTGGCCACCGGCGAGCACCTCACCTCCGTCAGGCTGACGCGGAGCCAGAAGGACGGCCGCACCCGGATCTTCTCGGCGGCGTTCACCACGGACCGGGGCCGCACCCTCTCCGCCGGTACGGCGACGACGGACGCCGTCACCTTCACCGCCCCGCCCGGCTGGCGGATCGTCGGCTTCACCGGCCGCTCGGGCAGCGAGATCGACAAACTGGGAGTGCTGTACGCCCCGATCCGCTGATTGCGGCAGCCGATGCGGAGCATCGGCTGCCGCCTGCTTCCCCGTTGCACAGCTTCCGGCCGGGTGGCGTAGCGGGGCCGGCGCAGTGGCCCCGTACACGGCCGGGTCGTGGCACTGGAACATCGCGATGAGGGCGGCCCCGAGGAGGGACGGCCAAGGAATCGCCACTCATGAAGGCGAAGCCGTCTGCAAGACGCCGAAGTCCGTTTCGATGCGGTCCCTGGCCTGCAACAGGGCATCGGTGATCGCCCCTTCGCGCCCCGCGAAGCGCTGCGTCGGGGTGGGCACGCTGATGGCCGCGGTGCCCCAGGCCGCGGTGCGGACGGCGACGCCGGCCGCGCAGATGCCCAGGGTGTGCTCCTCGCGGTCGAAGGCGACGCCCGTGCGGCGGATGCCGTCGAGCTCGCGGTGCAGCGCGGGGCGGGTGGTGAGGGTGTGCGGGGTTTCGGCGGTGAGCCGCTGCGGCAGGGCGTGCTCGAGCGCGGCCGCCGGCAGGGCGGCGAGCAGTGCCTTGCCGGGGGCGCAGCAGTGCAGGGGGAAGCCGGTGCCGACCGCGCTGACCGCGCGCAGCCGACGGTCGGCGATGACCTGGTCGACGAAGACCACCTGATGGTCGTCGAGGATCGACAGGTCGACCGTTTCCCCGAGCCGGCGGGACAGATCCTCGAGATGGGGACGCAGGTCGACGATCATCGATGACCGCACGGAAGCGGCCATGCGGGGAATCTCGGGACCCAGTCGGTACCGCCCGCGGGTGCCGGCCACGGTCACCAGCCCCTCTGCCTCCAGAGCACCGAGGATGCGGTGGACCGTGGACTTGGCGAGGCCGATCCGCTCGACCACCTCGGCCTGGGTGAGGCCGGACGGGGCTGCCTGGAGCAGGCGCAGCACCTCTGCCGCGCGTGCGATGACCTGGATGCCGCCCGCGCTGCCGCGCCCCGGCCTTGATTGCTCGTCGACCGACGTCATGGCGTGTGCTCCCTTCTCACGTCGTGTCCCGGACAGCCTGCCGCATGCGTGCGGTCCGGGTGGCACGGCGTCCGTGCAACTCCTTTCTTGCGGTCTCCAGATTCTTCCGGCGGCCCGGTCCCGGGTGTTCGGGTGTCTCCTCAGGTCGTGCGATCCGGCAGGCCGAGGAGCTGCTCGGTCTCCTCGACCCCGGCGAGGGGGACGTCCAGGTCGTGGACGAGGGCGATCGTCCGGTCGACGAGGGGCCGATTGCCGGGGGCGAGTTCGTCCTTGCGCAGGTGCAGAGTGTCCTCCAGACCCGCGCGGGCGTTGCCGCCGAGCGCCAGGCCCATCGCGGTGAGCGGCAGGTTGTGCCGGCCGATCGCGATGACCTGCCAGACCGCGCCCGGTGGCAGCCGGCGGACCATGGCGAGGAGGTTGTCCGCGGTGGCTGCCATGCCGCCGCGGACGCCGAGGACCAGGGAGAACTGCAGCGGTTCGGCGAGCAGGCCCTCCTTCCACAGTCGCAGGCACGCCTCCAGGTGCCCCGTGTCGTAGATCTCCAGCTCCGGTTTGACGCCGAGCTCGCGCATGCGGGCCGCAAGGCGGCGCACCTTGTCCGGCGGGTTGCGGAATTCGCCGTCGCCGAAGCTCATCGAGCAGGGGTTCAGGGTGGCCATGCGGGGCCGCAGCTCCACCAGCCGCTGCCGCTCCTCGAACGGCACGCTGAGCCCCACTCCGGTCGAGAGCTGGACGAGGATCGGGGAGCGTTCGGCGATCAGGCCCATGGTCCGGCGCGCGGTCTCCAGGTCGGCGGTGGGCCGCTGGTGCTCGTCGCGCAGGTGGATGTGGGCGACCGACGCGCCGGCCCGGTAGGCGTCGGTGACGGCTGCGGCGATTTCCTCCGGGGAGGTGGGCAGGTGGGGGTTGTCGGCCTTGGTGGCGATCGGCCCGGTGGGCGCGACGGTGATGACGACGCCCACGTCAGGTCTCCTGGTGTGGCAGGGCGACGGTGACGAGCAGGGTGGCGGGTCGCCCGGACCGGTTCTGCACCGAGCGGATCCGGCCCTTGGCCAGGTGTACGGAGTCGTAGGGCCGCAGCGTTTCCTCGTCGCCGTCGGCGGTGACCACGAGTTCGCCGTCGAGGACGACGTACACCGTCTCCTCCACCGTGGGCGCCGCGTCCGCCGCTCCACCGGGCAGGTAGTACGACAGCCCGGACCAGAAACGCAGGGTGGGCCCGGCTTCGTGGCCCTGCAGCCGCAGTGCGCCGACGCCGTGGTGCAGCGGCGGCTCGTAGGCAGGGGCGTCGTCGAGCCGGGTGACGCGCATCGGGCTCATTCGCGCTCTCCCTTCTCGATCCGGTAGGCGCCGGTGGGGTCGACGATGGCGACCAGGCGGACGATGCAGCCGTCGCCGCCGGTCCAGCGCCAGGGGAACGCGGCGAAGGTGACCCGCTTGCCGGTGACCTTGTCCAGGTCGCCGCCGACGTTCTCGAAGCCGATGATGCCCCGGGACAGGATGGCCCGGTGGCAGGGCTCCCACTCGGGGAAGTCGTCCAGGACCCTGCGTCCGGTCTCGGTCTCGTACTCCGCGCAGGCCCACGGCAGCAGACCGTCCGGGGCGCCGGGGCCGTGCGGGCCGATGGCGGTGGCCAGCGGATGGTCGAGTGCCTGGGTGTCGGTGCCGACCGCCTTGACGCCCTTGGCGGCGAACCACTCGCCGGCCTCCTTGTAGAAGCCGGGCGAGTAGGCGTAGTAGTCGCTGTTGTCGCCGTAGGTGTGGTGCCAGCCGGTATTGACGACGACGATGTCCCCGGGGCGGATCTCCGGGGTGGCCGCCTCCAGGTCGGCGGCGGTGACGACTTCCCACTTCTTCTTGGGGATGGACACGACCACGCCCGTGCCGAAGAAGGAGCTGAGCGGTATCTCGTCGAGGAGCGGGGTGTTCTCCACGACGTGACCGGGGGCGTCGATGTGGGTGCCCGAGTGCATGACCGTGGTGACCTTCTGGGTGAGCACGCGGGACTTCGACATGCTGTGCAGGCGCTCGATCTTCACGTCCTCGAAGTACGGCCAGCAGGGTGTTCCGTGCCCCCACGGGTGGGAGAGGTCGTAGAACTCCAGGCCCTGCTCGTTGGGCCCGAGGGGCCAGGTGAAGGGGGTCTGGGACATGGGGTTCCGCCTTTCGTGGATGGGGTGTCGGCCGGTCGTCGACGGTCAGCGGCCGACCGGTGACCGATGGCCGGTGAGCTGTCGTGCGATGTGCCGGGCCAGGCGTGCGCCCGCCCGTTCGCGGCTACCCTCGGGCCAGGTGAGGAAGCCGCGGGCGCTCTTGGCGCCCAGGTGGCCCGCCGCCACCAGTTGACGCAGCAGCGGAGAAGGACTGGGGGAGCGGTCGAGGTCGGGCAGGACGGCCTCGTGGATGGCCAGGGTGAGGTCGAGCCCGACGTAGTCGGCGTTCTCCAAGGGGCCCATGGCGGCCAGCCGCAGGCCGATGGTGTTGCGTACCACCGTCTCGACCGTCTCCGCGGTGCACACTCCGTCCGCGACCAGCGCCATCGCCTCCCGCCACAGAGCGTGCTGGAGACGGTTGCCGACGAATCCCGGTACGTCGCGTTCGACGCGCACCGGCATTTTGCCGAGGGACGTCAGAAGAGCGGCGGTGCGCTCCATCGTCTCCTCGCTGGTGTGCTTCCCGCGGACGACCTCGACCACGGGAATCAGACCGGGCGGGTTCCACCAGTGGGTGCCGACCACCCGCTCGGGACGGGCGGTGCGTTCGGCGATGCTGGTCACCGGCAGCACGGAGGTGTTGCTGGCGAGCAGCGCCTCGGGCAACAGGCGGTCGAGCCGGGCGAACAGATCCCGCTTGGCGTCCAGGTTCTCGGCGACGGCCTCGACGACGAGGCCGGCTCCCGTGACGGCTTCGGCCAGGTCGGTGCTGCCGTCGACGGCCCCGGCGACGTCCCGCAGGCTGTCCACCGAACCCTGCAGCGTGTCGGTGTCGACGTCGTGCAGACGTACCGGATGGCCCGCGCAAGCGAACACCTCGGCTATGCCCCGGCCCATCAGCCCCGCGCCGACGACGGCGACGGTCAGCATGCGGTGTACCCCCCGTCGAGGTACAGCACCTGTCCGGTCATGAACGAGGAGGCGTCGCTGAGCAGGTAGATCAACGCTCCGGCGAAGTCCTCCGGTTCGGCCAGCCGGCCCAGCGGGATGCGGGCGAGCATGGCCTCGCGGGTCGCGGTGGCCCTCTCGTCCTTCTCGTACATCCATGCGGTCAGCTCCGAGCGGAACACGGTCGGAGCCAGCACGTTCACCCGGACCCCGGCGCCGCCCCACTCGGCGGCGAGACTGCGGCCGAGCAGGTCGACCGCGGCCTTGGAGGGGCAGTACGCGGAGTATCCGGCGGGGTGACCCAGCCGGCCGCGGGTGGAGGAGACGAGCACCACGCTGCCTCCGCCGCCGTGGCCGAGCATGTGCCGCCCCACCGCCTGGCACATGAGCCAGGAGCCGCGGACGTTCGCCGACTGCACGGCGTCGAAGTCCTCGACCCTCATCTCGGTGATCGGCGCGACGTGGTTCATGCCGGAGGCGACGAGCAGTCCGTGCACGGCGCCGTACGTCTGCACGGCGGCGGAGAGGATCGCCTCGGCATCGTCCGGGGTGTCCGGCCTGCGCCCGACGGTCTCGACCGGTCCCGGGCCATCCAGTTCCGCGGCCAGCGCGTCGAGTCTGCCGGCGTTGCCGCCGGCGAGGGTGAGCCGAGCGCCCAGGGCGTTCAGGGCGCGTGCCGCCGCGCTGCCGAGGGCGCCGGTGGCGCCGGTGATGACGATCGAACGCCTTTCCATCGTGAAGCGGGCGAGAGGAGAAACAGCAGGAGCGAGTGCCACGAGAAACCCCTTGGTTCCGTGATGCGAATCAGCCGTGCCGTAATGCGGCTCAACGTAGGGGTGGTTCGGCTCGTGGTCAATGGGCCGTGCGCAATCTGGGTTCACGCGGCCCGGGACCCTCGCTGCCGGCCCTCGGGCCGGGCTCCGCGCCGGCCACCGTGCCGCGCAGAGCTGTGACAGGGCACTTTCGACGTCTCGACGTGGCCCCGACCTTCTTGCACACTGGCCGCGACGGCCGACCGGAGCACAGTCGGAGAACCAGTGAGGACGCCTTGGAAGACTCGCTCGTACCTGAGCCGCGGCAGGCCGATGAGGAGCCTTCACCGGCGGCGGACGAAGGAGGCGCCCCGATGGCCCGCCGCCGCGGCTCCGAGTCGGGCACCGGGCCTGTGCTGGGCCGCGCCCTGCAGATCCTCGGTGCGTTCAGCGCGAACTGTCCGGAGATGACGTTGAGCCAGCTGTCGCGGCGGTCCGGGCTGCCGGTGTCGACCGTGCACCGGATGCTCGGCGAGCTCATCGCCTGGGGAGCGCTGGAGCGCGGTGACAAAGGGTACTACCGCGTCGGCCTGCGGCTGTGGGAAGTCGCCTCCCTCGCGCCGCGCGGACATGGCCTGCGCGAGCGGGCCCTGCCGTACCTGGAGGACCTCTCCCGGATCACCCGCGAGAACGTTCAGCTCGCGGTGCGCGAGGGCACGGAGGTCGTCTTCGTCGAGCGCATCGCGGGATCCGGTGCGGTGCCGGTGCTGACGCGCGTGGGCGGGCGTTTCGCCCTCACGGCCACCGGAGTCGGGCTGGTACTGCTCGCTCACGCCCCCGCCGAGGTGCAGGAGCAGGCGCTCGCCGGCCCCCTCGAACGCTTCACACCGGGCACGGTCACCGATCCGCGCGAGCTGCGGCGGATGCTGGCCGGGGTACGGACCCATGGCTACGCGGTCAGCGACCGCCAGGTCACGATGGACGCCCTGTCGGTCGCTGCCCCGGTGCACGGCGCCGGCGGTGCGGTGATCGCCGCGATCTCACTGGTGGTACGCCACGGCAGCGCCTCCCCGCACGCGCTGGCCCGGCTCGTCTGTACCAGCGCCCGGGCGATCTCCCGCGCCGTGACCACGCCGCGGGTCTGAGCCGCTGCGCCCCGCGCCCGGGGCGCAGCGCCTGCCCATGCCATGTCCGCAGGGCAAACCCTGCGGACATGCCCTGACGCCCGTACGCCACGGCAGCACGGCAGGCATTTCGCGGCTGCTTCCCGGCATCCGGAAAGACCTCTGGTGGCCCGAGGGCGACGACCGCACGATGGTCCGCACCGTTGACGCCCGGGCCCGGCCCGCCGGGGCCGCACCCTCCCCCTACGCCCTGGCGGCGTGGGGACCCCAGCGGGCAGCGGGCGTCGACGACCACCACGCAGTCGACAACGGAGTGCTGCCATGGCTCTGCCACCCTCTTCCCGGCGTCCCGGATCCGTCCGGTGACCGGCCCCTCTCTGCGCACCGCCCTCGACGAGGGGCCGATGAGCCGCTTCCAGTGGGGCGTGATCGCGGTGTGCGTACTGCTCAACATGCTCGACGGCTTCGACGTACTGGTCATGGCCTTCACCGGAAAAGCCGTGTCGGCGGAGTGGGAACTCAGCTCCTCCGAACTCGGGCTGCTGCTCAGCGCGGGCCTCGTCGGCATGGCTCTGGGCGCCCTGTGCGTCGCCCCGTGGGCCGACCGGATCGGCCGCCGGCCGGTCATCCTCGGCTGCCTGACGGTGGCCGCCGTCGGGATGCTGCTCTCCTCGGTCAGCCAGTCACCCGTCCAGCTCGGAGCACTGCGCGTGCTCACCGGAGTCGGCATCGGAGGCGTCCTGGCAGGCAGCAACGTCATCGCCGGCGAGTACGCCTCCCGCCGCTGGCGCGGGCTCGCCGTCAGCCTCAACTCCACCGGCTACGCGGTCGGCGCCACCGTGGGCGGGCTGCTCGCGGTCGGCATGATCGGGCAGTTCGGCTGGCGCTCGGTCTTCCTGACCGGCGGTCTGGCCACCGCCGTCGCCGTCCCGCTGGCCTACTTCTGCCTGCCCGAGTCCGTGGACTTCCTGGCCTCCCGCAGACCGAAGGACGCCCTTGCGAGGACGAACGCCCTGGCCCGGCGCATGGGCCGGCCGCCGCTGGAGACCCTTCCCGAGCCCACCGCCCGACCGTCCGGAGTCGGGGCCGGATTCCGCGAGTTGCTCTCACCCGGGCTGCGCCGCCCCACGCTGCTGCTGTGGTCGGCCTTCTTCCTCGTCATGGCCGGCTTCTACTTCGTGACCAGCTGGACGCCGACCCTGCTGACCGAGGCCGGCCTGTCCGGCACCCAGGGCCTCACCGGCGGGACACTGCTCAACCTCGGCGGCATCTTCGGTGCGGCCGCGCTCGGGGCCCTCGCCGCCCGGTTCGCGCTCCGCTCCGTACTCATCACGTACTTGATCACCACCGCGGTGATGCTGTCGGCCTTCATCGCCTCGACGTCCTCGCTGGGGGCCGCCTTCGCCCTCGGCGCGGTGATCGGCCTGTTCGCCAACGGCTGCGTGGCCGGCCTGTACGCCCTCACCCCGGCCACGTACGCCACAGGGGTCCGGGCCACAGGACTCGGCAGCGCCCTCGCGGTCGGCCGCATCGGCGCGATCCTCGCCCCCACCGTGGCGGGCGCCATGCTCGACGCCGGCTGGACCCCGCAGAACCTCTACCTGGCCGTCAGCCTGATCTTCATCGCCACCGCGGCCCTCCTCCTGCTGCTGCGCCCCGCCCCGGCGGGGGACCCGCAGCCCGCCGCCGCGGCTCCGGCCACCGGTACCGCGCACTGAACCCCTCACTCCAAGGAACGATCATGACTGCTTTCGTACGCAATCAGTGGTACGTCGCCGCCTACGGCCGCGAGGTCGGGCGGGAGCTGCTCGGGCGCACCGTGCTGGGCGAACCGATCCTGCTGTACCGCACGGAGGACGGCCGGGCGGTGGCGATGTCCGAGCGCTGTGTGCACCGCCGCTTTCCCCTGTCGCAGGCGCCGAGCCGGCTGGACGGCGACCGGGTGGTGTGCGGCTACCACGGTTTCACCTATGGCACCGACGGCGGCTGCACCTTCGTGCCCGGCCAGCAGCGCATCCCGCGCACCGCGCGCCTGAAGACCTACCCGGTGGCCGAGCAGGACTCCTTCGTGTGGGTGTGGATCGGCGACCGCGAGCCCGGGGACACCCTGCCGCCTCGCGCTCCGTGGATGGACTCGCCCGACTACACCGTCGTGTCGGGCATGGAACCGATCGACGGCGACTACGGCCTGCTCGTCGACAACCTCATGGACCTCTCCCACGAGACGTACCTGCACGGCGGCTACATCGGCACTCCCGAGGTGGCCGAGACGCCCATCACCACCGAGGTCGACGACACAGCGGGCATCGTCCACGTCAGCCGCCGCATGGACGACGCGGAGTGCCCGCCGTTCTACGCGAAGTCGACGGGCATCGAGGGCCGGATCACCCGCTGGCAGGACATCGAGTACCACGCGCCCGGTCTCTACCTGCTCCACTCGCGCATCGCGCCCGTCGGCGCTCCCGGGCCGGACCCGGACGGCAGCGACCCGCACGCCTTCCACGTGGAGGTCGTCTACGGCATCACGCCCTCGACGGAGAAGACGGTGTACGACTTCTGGGCCGTGGCCCGCGACTTCGCGCTCGACGACCAGGGCGTCACCGAATTCCTGCGCGGCAACAACCACACGGTGGTCATGCAGGACGTCGTGGCCCTCAACGTGCTGCAGAAGGCCCTGGACACGGAGCAGGCCGGTTACCAGGAGCTGAGCATCAACATCGACACCGGCGGACTCGCTGCCCGCCGCATCCTCGCCCGCCTGGCGCAGGAGGGGGCCGCGACGCGGACCCGGGCGGAGGCGCGATGACTTCGCTCCACCCACCCCCCCTCTCCGGCGAGAACGTCAACCGCATCCACTGGATGCCCGGCACCGACCGGCTGCTGGCCGTCTGTCACTGCGGTGCGCGGCGGGAGTTCGAGGCCCCGGTGGAGCTGTGGGACTGGCTGCTCCGCCATCCCGAGGGCCACGACCCCGGACCTGTTCCGCAGGCCGCTCCCGCATCCACCCCCCGGCCTCGGCCCGCGAACCCGGCCTGAAGCCGCCCCCGGTCCGGAAAGAGAACCACCATGACCACCACGAGCCCACAACGCACCCGGGCCGAACTCGACCTGACCCTGATGCGCAAGGAGCCCCTCGCCGAGGGCGTCGTCCGGCTCAGTCTGGCCCACCCCTCCGGCGAGCGGCTGCCCGCATGGGGCCCCGGCGCCCACATCGACCTGGTGCTGGGCCCCGACCTGGTACGGCAGTACTCGCTGTGCGGCGACCCGCGGGACACCTCCCGCCTCCAAGTGGCCGTGCTGCGCGAGCCACAGAGCCGGGGCGGCTCCCTCTACGTGCACGACACGCTGGCCGAGGGCGACACGGTCCGGGTGCGCGGCCCCCGTAACCACTTCCCGCTGGTCGACTCCCCCCGCTACCTGTTCATCGCCGGCGGCATCGGCATCACCCCGCTCCTGCCGATGATCGCCGCCGCCGAGCGGCGGGGGGCCGACTGGCGGCTGGTGTACGGCGGACGCAGCCGCGCCACCATGGCCTACGCCGGGCAGCTCGCCGAGGACCACCCCCACCGGGTGGAGCTGTGCCCTCAGGACGAGACCGGCCTCCTCGACCTGGACGGGCTGCTCGGCAGTCCCGCCGCCCCCGGCACCCTCGTCTACTGCTGCGGCCCCGAACCTCTGCTCAACGCGGTGGAGCGACGATGTGCCTCCTGGCCGGAGGGCGCACTACATGTCGAGCGGTTCACGCCGAAGTCGCCCGAAGGCGCCACCACTTCGGCCTCCTTCGAGGTGGAACTCTCCCGGAGCGGCGCCACGGTGACCGTCCCACCGGACAAGACCGTCCTCCAGGCGGTCGAGGAGGCCGGCGTGCAGGTTCTGTCCTCATGTCAGGAGGGCACCTGCGGCACCTGCGAGACCACGGTCCTCGACGGAGCGGTGGACCACCGCGACTCCCTCCTCACCCCCGCTGAACAGGCACGCGACGACACGATGTTCATCTGCGTCTCGCGCGCCGCCGGCCCGCGCCTCGTACTGGACCTGTGACCCACCCGCCGCCGGCGGCCCACCGGGGCCCCGAGACCGGGCCCCCGAGACCGGGCTCCCGATCGAGGCGCGAGCCCGACTCGGGTACCGCGCCTGTTCACCTGCCCCCGCCGGAGGTTGCCCGGGGAAGCCCGCTGTCCGTCGCCGCCCCGGCCTGCGCCGCTGGACAAACGAGCACGTCGTCGGTGAGGCCGAGCCGGGTGCGCAGCGCGGCATGGCCCGCATCGGTCACGGCGACCATCCGGGTCGTGCTCCGGTGCACCAGCCAGGACGAGTCCAGCGCGTGCCGGAACAGCGCCGCGCCCACTGCGCCGGCCAGGTGCGGGCGCTGCTCCGTCCAGTCCAGGCACGTACGGACATGGGGTCGCCAGGAGGCGTCCGGGCGGTCGTCGGCGATACCGAGCTCGCGCAGCCAGTCCCGGCCCGCCGCGGTGAGGACCGGCCCGTAGTCCCAGGCCAGCAGCCCGAGATCGGTCATCGCGTCGGTGATCGCCACGGCCAGCGTGCCCGCGAGATGGTCGTAACAGACACGGGCGTGCGCCAGGGCGCGGCGGCGGTTGAAATCGGTCAGCGAGCGCACCGGGGCCGGTCGGGACGGGGCCCGGGCGGCCAGGTTCTCGATCATCTCGGCGGTGTCCGCGGTCGCCAGTCGCAGCAGCCGGTTCCGCCCCTGCCGCTCCTCGGTGAGGATGCCGCCCCGCACCAGCCGGTCGAGGTGCGCGCTGGCCGTGGACTGTGCGACACCCGCGGTGCGTGCCAGCTCAGACGCGGTCCAGGCACGGCCGTCAAGCAACGCCAGACAGAACGCCGCGCGGGTGCGGTCCGCCAGCAGCCCCGCGAACTCGGCGAGGTCGGGGCCGTCTGCATGGGTTCCGTCGAAGCCGGTCACCCGTACAGTCTCGCCCGGCGACGGTTCGGCCCCGGACGAAGGGTCCGGTCCCTAGGGTTCCAGTCCATGACGACAGCGACGCACGTGCCCTCGCACATCGCGATCACTCCGAGCATCCTCTATTTCGGTACCCCCGTGGCCCTGCTGACCACCGGCAACGAGGACGGCTCGGCCAACCTGGCCCCGGTCTCCTCCGCCTGGGCGCTCGGACAGACCGTGGTGCTCGGCCTCAGGGCCGACAGCCAGACCGCAGCCAACCTGGCCACCCGGCCGGAACTCGTGATCAACCTTCCGTCGCCCGGCCTCTGGGGCCGCCGTGGAGCGGCTCGCCCCGCTCACCGGGGCAGCCGCCGTGCCCCCCGCCAAGCGGGCACGAGGCTACCGCTACGAGCCCGACAAGTTCGCCGCGGCCGGGCTCACGCCCGTACCGTCCGAGACGGTACGGGCCCCGCGCGTCGCCGAGTGCCCGCTCCAGCTCGAGGCGCGGGTCCGGCGCAGCTCACCGGACGCGGAGGGCCACTTTCTGATCGTGGAGTGCGCGGTCGCACGCGTCCACGCCGACCGACGCATCGTCGTGCCCGGCACCCAGCACATCGACCCCGCGCTCTGGAGCCCGCTCATCTTCAATTTCCGCCACTACCAGGGCCTCGCCCCCGAACTCGGCCACTGCTTCACCTCGGAGACACCCACGCAGCGATGACGGAGGGTTGCGACACGGAGAGTCGGGTCTTCGGCGCCGGTCGATGATGTACGCCGGCGCGGAGTTGAGGAGGACACCCTCCGCCGTCGAGGCCCTGGACCCACCACGGGCCCGGGCCGGCCGAGTTCCGTGCGCCTCGGTGTCGCC
The DNA here is from genome assembly GCF_047946815.1 of Streptomyces hamibioticus. NCBI lineage: Bacteria > Bacillati > Actinomycetota > Actinomycetes > Kitasatosporales > Streptomycetaceae > Streptomyces > Streptomyces hamibioticus. Next base: position 340,065 of record NZ_JBKKQY010000001.1, on the reverse strand, counting down.
ACCGGCTTGGGCCGTCCGAGGCATCGGGCGCCGGGTGTCACATGCCTGTGGCCGGAAAGGGGAAACCGAGCGGCATGGTGGACACTCTGCTGACTGTTGCCGGTGCGCTCGCCCTCGTGGTGGCGGCGCTCTCCGCTCTCATCCAACGGCTACCGCTGAGTGGGCCGCTGCTGGCCCTGCTGACCGGAATCGTCTTCGGTCCGGCCGTGCTGGGGGTCATCGATCTGCCCACCGTGGTGGAGGGACACAAGGAGCTGCACGAGGTCTCCCGCATCCTGCTGGCGGTCTCGGTGATGGCCGTGGCCCTGCGCTACCCGATGAACGCCGTTCGGTCGCGGATCAGGCCGGTGGCCGTTCTTCTCGGTGTGGCGATGCTGGGGATGCTGGTGCTGACCACGGCGGTGTCGGCCGGCGCACTGGGTATCGGTTTCGGTGCGGCGGCGCTGCTGGGCGCCGCCCTGACACCCACCGACCCCGTCCTCGCCTCCAGCGTGATCACCGGCGATCCCGCCGAGAAGGGCATCGCCGCCCGGACCAGGCAGCTCCTCTCCCTCGAATCGGGCGCCAACGACGGACTGGGCCTGCCTCTGGTGCTCGCCGCCGTGGCCGTCGCCGGCACCCTCACTGGAACCGAGGCGCTGCTGGAGTCCCTGTGGCAGGTTCTGGGCGCGGTCGCCTTCGGGGCAGCGGCGGGATGGCTGGGCGGGAAGGCGCTGCGTGACGCCGAGGAACGCCGCACCATCGAGTCCGGGCCCCTGTTCATCTACACGCTCCTGCTGGCCCTGTTCGTGCTCGGCGCGTCGGGGCTGCTGCGTCTCGACGGCATCCTGGCGGTCTTCGTCTGCGGTCTGGCCTTCAACGCGACCAGTTCGGTGAGCGAACGCGCCACCGAGAACAAGATCGACGAGGCGGTCAACCGTCTCATGGTGCTGCCGCTGTTCACCGTGCTGGGAGCGATGATTCCCTGGCGCGAGTGGGGCGAGCTGGGATGGTGGCGGGCGCTGCTGCTGGTCCTGGGCGTGCTGCTGCTGCGCCGGCTGCCGGTCCTGCTCGCCCTCAAGCGGCCCCTGGCCCTGACCTGGCGGGATGCCGTCTTCCTGGGCTGGTTCGGCCCGATCGGCGTCTCGGCGCTGTTCTACCTGACCATGGAGGCCCACCGGCTCGGGGCGGACCCCGTGGTACTGGCCGCCGGAACGCTGGTCGTCGCCGCCAGCACCGTCGTACACGGCATCACCACGTCCCCCGGCCTGGCCCTCTATCGCAAGGCCGCCGACCGGGCATCCGACACGGCGCAATGAGCCCCGACGAGCCCGCGGCCGCCGGCAGAGCGCGCGATCAGTGTGAGCATGCTGCGGCCCACAGACCGGTGAATGATCCGCACCCGGAGTGGCACCCGGTTCCGGAAAGACGACGGCCCACCACGAAGGGAAGCTGTTCGCCATGACGACAGGCCCGATCCCGACGCTCAAGAAGATTTCCGAATCCGACCAGGCCGTCGCGGCGCCCGAACACGACGTCCGTGGCCGAAAGGTGGTCAACGGGGCCGGGGACGAACTCGGCAAGATCGGCGATCTCCTGATCGACGAGGAGGAGCGCAAGGTCCGCTTCCTGCTGGTGGAACACGGCGGGTTCCTCGGCATGGGGGAGAAGAAGACGTTCATCCCCGTCGACGCCGTCACCCACGTGGCCGACGAGTACGTCGAGATCGGTTCGTCCCAGGAGCAGGTCACCAAGGCTCCCGAGTACGACCCCGAACTCGCGGACGAGTCGGGCTACTACGACAGCGTGTACACCCACTACGGTTTCCCGCCGTTCTGGGGCCCCGGCTACGTCTACCCGCCGTACCCGTACTACCGCTGACCGGCGTACCACCGGCGGCGGGTGTGACTCTCACCTGCCGGGACCCGCGGGAGCGCGCCGCCCACGAGCGCGGCCGTCGGACACCGTGCCGTTCACCGGGACGGCTCAGGGACGGCTGCCGCGCTCAACGGCCGCCGTCCCGAACGCACCACCGCACACCCGAAATGACTGGGCGTCCGTGCGCAGCGCCCGCGTCGGCCCCGGGAGGACAGGCCTGAACGCGGTCGACGGGCCGACGGCAGGGCTGGTCCTACGGCCCCTTGCCGACGGGGTGCAGGGTCGCGTACGCGCTGCCAGTGCCGGCACGCGGGGACGGGCGACGCCACATGGACACTCCTTGAGGGACGAGTGGCGGCGCAGGGCCGGACGGTCATGGTGTGGTGCCGGGGCCGGCGGACACATCGCCGGGCCGGCGGTCGCGTCAAAGATGTTCCGCCTGACCTTTCGGGTGGGCCGGTGCCGGTGCCGGTGCCGGGATGCGGCCGCGGGGTTCAGGGCGACTGCCGGACACCGGCCGGGGCATGCGGTGGGGAAGCCGGTCGTTCGGTCCCGGGCTCCGCGGCACACGCAACGGGAGCCGTTCGCCGCCCACTTCGGACCCGAGACGTGGAGAGGCCATGGCGGTGCTGCGGCGCATCGACGACTTCCAGCGACGGCACACCTGGGCCGGGATGCCGCTGGCCGTGGTGTACAAGTTCATCGACGACCAGGGCATGTACCTGGCTGCCCTGCTGGCCTACTACGGCTTCCTCTCGCTCTTCCCGCTGCTGCTGCTCCTGGTCTCCACCCTCGCCGTGCTGCTGGACAACGACCCCGGACTTCGACAGCAGGTCCTCGACTCGGCTCTGCACAAGTTCCCCGTGCTGGGAGACCAGCTCAGGGAGAACATCCACACGTTCGAGACCAACGGAGTCGCCCTGGCCGCCGGAGTGCTCGGCAGCGTCTACGGCGGACTCGGCGTGGCCCAGGCCGCGCAGCACGCGCTGAACAAGATCTGGGCGGTGCCGAGGCACGCGCGCCCCAACCCCCTGCGCGCACGGGTGCGGGGTCTGGGTTTCATCGCCGTGCTGGCCGCCGGACTGGTCGCCACCACCACGCTGTCCACCGCCGCGTCGTCCGCGGCGTTCTTCGGTCTGCGCCTCGGGGTGGCATCGCGCGTGGCCTCGGCCCTCGCGGTGGTCCTGCTGAACTCGGTCCTGCTGGTGCTGGCCGTCCGGATCCTGAACCAGGCGGAGATCGACGTGCGGGGCCTGTGGCGCACCGCGGTCGGCGGCGCCTGCGCCTGGCAGGCGTTGCAGTGGGGCGGTGCCTACTACGTCAGGCACTTCCTGAACGGCGCCAGCGCCACGTACGGGATGTTCGGCATCGTGCTGGGACTGCTCGCCTGGCTCTATCTGGGCGCACTCGTCTTCGTCTTCACGGTGGAGACGGGCGCGGTCCGCGCCCACCGGCTGTGGCCGCGCAGCCTGCTGACGCCGTTCACCGACCAGGTCAGCCTCACCCGGGCCGACCGCCGCGCGTACCGGTCGTACGCCGAGACACAGATGTTCAAGGGCTTCCAGAAGATCACCGTCGAGTTCCGGAACGTACCGTCCGCACGGGCCGGCACGGCCGAGATGCCCGCCAGGGACGCCTCGCGGCACGATGCCGGGGGATGAGGACGAGGACGGCGGTGCGGCCTGGCCCCCTCCCGGCCCGGCGGGGACACCGTGGTCCCGACCCGGACGCCGGTCGGCGCCCAGTCCGTCGGCGGCATGCGGAGACGCGCCGTGGCCGACCGAGCCGACGGCGAGAGCGCGGACGGGCAGGCAGCTCAGCGGAGGCCCGGCGCCCGGCCAGGGCCTGCTCGACCGACCGGGCCGGTCCGGTGAGCCGGACGTACTCGGTGGCGTTGAAGCCGGCCCTTCTCACTCTCGGGATGAGTCTCCGCAGCGGGCGGCGATATCGGCGGCGCGGTTGCGCAGGGAACTGCGCAACGACCGCGGGGCCAGTGCCTCCGCGTCCCTGCCGAGCTGCCACAGTGCCCATTCGGCGTGTCGTGAATCCTGAAAGGTCACCTCCAGCCGCAGCCGGCCGTCCGTGTCGGGTTCTTCCCCGCGGACGGCCAGCGCGGTGTCCAGAAGGTCCTCCCGCCGTGCCGGGTTCACCCGCACCAGCACGGTGATGTGGTCGCCGCCGGAGAGGAACCGGTCGGAGCGTTCCCTCCAGATACGGTCCAGATCGACCCGGTTCGACCGCTGTGCCGTTTCGGGCAGTTCCTCGGCGGCCAGCACCCGCGACAGCCGGTAGGTGCGGTCCGCGCCGGCTCTCGTGGCCGGCAAGTAGCCCCGGTCGCGTACGGTGACCAGGCCGATCGGGTCCACCGTGCGCCACTGTGGTGCCTGCCCCGTGGCCGTGTAGTGGATGCGCAGCTTGTGCCCGGTGACCGGGCGGGGTGGCCGCGACCTGGCGGCGGAGCAGCGTGACCGCCTCGTCCCGGACGGCCGACGACCACAGGGTGCGAGGGCTCGCCAGGCGCGCGCCCGCAGCCAATCCCAGAGCCTGCGGCAGGGTGGGAGAGTCCGCCGGCAGCGCCGCGATCACCAGGTCGGCCAGCGTGCGCGCCTCGCGGGCGTCGTCGAGCCGTTGCGTGTGTATGAAGCGGTGCATCAGGGCGGCGGCGAGATTATGGCGCCGACGGGGCAACAGCGGGTCGCTCTCCGAGGTGAGAGCGAGTGCCTCCCCGAACACCCTCACGGCCTCGTCGAGTTGGGAGACCGGATCGGGGGCACGCGTGAGGTTCGTCATCAGGGCGATCCCCGTCGCGCCCAGCAGCATTGCGTGGTGGGCGGGGCCCAGTCCTGGTAGCGCCGCCGCCCGGCGCAGGCACTCCTGGGATTCCCGCAGGTCCTCGCCGCTATGGGTCAGCAGGTGGCGCAGACTCAACGTCATGCCCAAGTTGACCAGACGTACTCCGAGCATCTCGTGCCCTGCGGCGGTGAGTGCCACCGCCTCGCGCTGCGCTCGCACCGCCCGGTGCAGCTCCTCGGGGCCTCCCGTGCGCTCGTAGCTGCTCTTCAGTACCTGGCCGAGATCGCTGAGCGCCACCGGCCGCATCGGGTGGCCCGATGGCAGGAGTGCGGCGGCCTGCCGCAGGAGCCGCAGAGCCTCCGCCAGATCCGCCACGTTCCCTACCGGATCACGCTCGTACCGGGCATAGCGCCGATCAGGGTGAAGCGGGCGCGCTGCGCGTTGCCCAGGGCCCGGCGTATCGCGGCGCTCAGCCCGGGTTCCCGGGACGCTCGGAGCGCCTCGGTCAGCACGTGGACCGCCTCGTGCAGGTCGTCCACCCGGCCGGTGCGCTGGGCGCGCAGTACGAGCGCGAGGCCCAGGCTGAGTCCTGCGGCCGCCGGTCCCTTCGGATCGCCGGGAGCGGCCCTGCGGAACAGCTCCACCACCTCGTCGCACTCCTCGGGGGTGCTGCCCTCTCGCTCCAGGAGCGTCATCAGCGCGGTCCCCAGGGTGCTGAGACAGTGGGGCAGATGCGGGCTGTGCGGCGGCAGTTGCGCCACTACGTCCCGCGCGATGCCGAGCGCCTCGTGCAGGTCTTCCGGGTCGTACGTCCGCCGGTGGCGCTCCAGGAGCTGGACGTCCAGACCGCTGAGGACCACGAGCCGGTCGGGGGAGTCGGACGGGATGCCTTTGAGGACACGGTGGGCGAACCGGACCCGCTCGGGACCCAGGTCCCCGAACGGCCAGGTCGTCCCGGCGAGGGCCACCGCCTGGGACAGTCCTTCACGCCGAGCCTCGTACATGGGGTCGTCCTCCGGCGTCGCGAGGACGGAGAGGCTGCCGTACCCGACCGCGGTGGCGAGCTGTACCTCGCGCGAGGTCGTCATGGCACCGTACCGCGCAGCCAACTCGTGGAGCCGGCGGACGCCTTCGGGAGCGCCGGGCGGCGGATCGTGCTGCCGCCCCTCCGCGGCGATCACCACGCCGTGACCGACCCACCCCGCAACCCCTACGACCGCCGCCCCACCCCGGCACCGGCCTCCGCGCTGCGGCGGCCGGGCATCGCGACGGTCGCGGGGGTCTTCGCGATGCTGCTCGGTGGGACAATGGCCTGCTACGCGGCGTACACCGGGATCAAGACCTTCGAGTCCGGCTTCGGCCCGATGATCTGCCTGGTGCTCCTGCTCTTCGGTCTTTCCATAGTGCGGAACGCGATTCTGCTCCTGAAAGCCGACTGGGCCGGGGCTGAGCGTCTGACCATGCAGCTCCGCACCATCGCCGGTCTGTCCGGTGTGGCGATAGGCGCCATGGTCGCCCAGGCCGACTTCGGCACCGCATCGGCGAAAGCCCAACTCGTCGGGTTCATCACCGCCTTGATCCTCTCGGTGACCGCGGTCACGCTGTGCTCGCGGCGGGGCACGAAGGATTACGTCGTCGGGCGACGTCCCTCCGCGTCCCGCATGCCTCCCCGCATCGGCTGACAGCCGAGGAACCGGGCCGCGCCTCCTGCCGAGGTGCGGCCCGGCCCTTCTGCGTACGCCTCGGAGCAGGTGGTTCCGGCCCGGCCTCCGCCGTCCGACGCCCGCGGGTCGTCCACGGCCACGTACGACTCCCCGGCGGTCAGGCCGCCACGAGTTCCTCGGCGACGAACTTTTCCACGAACTCCCGTGCACGGCGGTCGAAAGCCGCGTACTGCGCCTCTCGCTCGGCACCCGTGACCGCGTCGCCGACCAGGAGATTGCCTTCGGCGTCGACGCGCTGCGGTCGCTCCTCCGCGTCGGTGAGCAGGCCGACGGTGGAACGGGAGAAGCCGCAGTAATAGGCGATGCCCTCGCTCAGATTGGTCTCGAGGACGGTCTGCATCCCCTCCACGACCGGATCGTCGGCAGTGGCGCCGGCCAGGGCCAGCCACAGGATGCGCTTGCCGGCGAGGCGGGGCTTGCTGCGGCCGTAGGCGAACCCGTAGTTCCACACGCGGTCGATCCAGCCCTTGAGGATGGCGGGCACGCTCTGCCAGTACACCGGGAAGACGGCGACGACGGCATCGGCGTCGAGGAGGCGCTGCATGTGGGCGTGCGCTTCGTCCGAGTACCTCTTCTCCCTGTCCCCCCAGTCCGGCTGGTCCGCCACGTTCATCCGAGGGTCGAAGCCCTCGGCGTGCAGGTCGAGCAGGTCGACGCGGTAGCCGGCGGCTTCGAGCCGGGCGGCGGCACGGCGGGCCGTGTGCGCGGTGAGGGAATCGGTGCGGTGGTGTGCGACGACGACGAGGGCTGTCCTGGCATGGCTGCCGTGCTGCGTCACGGTGTCTCCCGGCTGGTCTCGGTCGGTCCTGAACGAGTCCAGTACAGCCTCGACGACGTAGATGATCCATGGGAGAAACGCTCCGAAGCATAGGAGATCGTCTACGGTGCGTGCATGGATCCTTTGAGTTCGCTGCTGAGCGGCATCCGGGCCGAGGGGTCGGTCGTCAGCCACGCCGTACTGACGGTGCCCTGGACCATCCGCTTCGCCGACGCCGCGCCGCTCATCATGATCAGCGTGCTGCGGGGCGGGGGCACCCTGCTGCTGCCCGATGGAACGGACCGGGCGATCGGTGCGGGCGACACGGCCATCGTGCGCGGACCCGAACCGTTCCACCTCGCGGACCATCCCGCCACCGTGCACAGCTCCCACGCCGCGTACGAGATCGCCTGTTTCACCGCGAACGCCGAGTGCACCGCCGAAGAACTCGGCGGTATCCACTGGGGCACCGACGCGGAGGAGGCGACCGCGCTGATCGTGGGCGCCTACCGCGCCTCGGGCCACCGCCACGAGAGGCTCCTGCGTGCCCTGCCGCCCGTCCTGGTGGTCGAGGAGGACGCCGAGGTCTGTGCCTGGCTGGAGACGGCCGCAGCCGACGCCGCCCATCACTCGGCCGGTTCGCAGGCGCTGATGGACCGGCTCCTCGACTGGGCCCTGGTGTGCACGTTGCGCAGCTGGTTCGACAAGGCGGGCGCCGACGCGCCCAGCTGGTACCGCGGCCTCGCCGACCCGGTCCTCGCACCCGCCCTGCAGTCCTTCCACGACCGGCCCGCCGAAGCCTGGACGGTGGCCTCCCTGGCCGCCCGGGCCGGCGTCTCCCGGGCGCTGTTCGCCAAGCGCTTCACCCGGCTGATGGGCTGCCCGCCCCTCGCCTACCTCACCGAATGCCGCATGGACGAGGCCGAGGCGCTGCTGACCGACACCGACCTCGGCATCGCCCAGATCGCCAGGTCCGTCGGGTACGCCGACGCTTTCGGCTTCAGCGCCGCGTTCAAACGCCACAAGGGCCTGAGCCCCAGCACGTTCCGCGCCGCGGCGGCCGCGGCAGGCGCGGGTTCTCCCGGGCCGAGGTAGCCGGCAACGGGCATGAACGCACCCATGGCAATGAGGCCGTCGCCCCAGTCGTACCTGATGCGGCGGCTGACCGGAATCGCCGTAAGGAGCCGCACCCAGAGGCTCGGAATGCCTGATTGAGCGTCGCGGGGGAGCAGGCAGGGGAGGGGGTGCGGGGAGTGAGAACACCGCGGGCGGCCTACGGCGACTGGTGGCTACGTCGGTACCGGCGGCGGGCCGGCGAACGCGAGGCCCGGCAGTATACCTCCGGCTCCACCGGCCGCCCCAAGGGCGTGCTCGTCCCGCGTGCCAACGTCGTGCGGCTCTTCGCCGCCGCGGCCGAGCACTTCGAGTCCCGCGCCGACGATCACGTGGATGACGTACGCGATGTCGGACGGGTTCACCGGCCCGTGCCGGCCGGAGAGCGCGTCGAACTCCTCGCCATGCTCGACGCACCCCAGCCGCACGGCACCGCCCACGACCCGGAGGCGGCCGAACGCCAGGTGGCAGCGCTGCTGTCCCGGGTGACCGGTCTCCCCGTCGACCCCGGCGCGGGGCCCCTGGCGTCGGCACCGTCCTCGACCGCATCGACGCCCGGGTCACGGCCGACCCGGCGAATTCCCCCGTCACCCGCGCCGAGGCCACCGCCATCGCCACCGTCATGCGCAACAACCTGCGCATCGCACCGCAGTTCGCCCCCGGCGTCTTCCACGGCGACGTCTCTTCTTCAGAGCGGCCCGGGAGGAGCTCACGGACTTCCCGGCCGACCTGGCGGTGCCGCCCGGAAAGGCCGACAGCCGGCGGCCCTACGTCGACGGAACCCCGAGCCATGCCTGTCGCGGACCTTCGATTCCGACGAGGTCGGCCTCGCTCACCAGCTCATCCACGACAACCGTCACCCGGCGGGGCAACATGGCGGCACGGGTGGGCGACCGGGGGTGATTCGCGCACGGCCGGAGGGGTACCTGCGGCGGGGTACGACGCACGCGCACTCCCGGAGGTACCCACCATGGGCAAGCTGGGCGACATGATGAACAAGGCCAAGCAGATGGCCAAGGGCCACCCCGATCAGGCCGACAAGGGCGTCTCGGGCGCCGAGCGCATGGTCGACGAGCGGACGGGCAACAAGTACGACGCCAAGACCGACAAGGCCGCCGACACGGTGCGGCGCTCCTACCGGGACGGCGGTACGTCGGAACGCTGACCCGGCACGGCCTCCCCGTCCCCGGTCGCCCCGGGGACGGGGAGTTCTGCCCGGACACCCCGGGGCCGGGGGTTCTGCCCGGGCGTTCTGTTCAGCCGCGGGCGCCGGCCCGGCTGAGGACGTAGCTGAACACCCCCGCCCCCACGCGCGCCACCCGCACCCGCACGGCATGGGCGGGATCCGTGCGCGGGCAGACCAGCAGGCCGCCCCGGTGGGGCGCGCGCAGGTCCCGCAGACTCCCCGCCGGTCCGGTCCGGCGCACATCCTCCGGCAGAGCGAGGGCCTTCCAAGCGGCCTCCTCGGCGGAGAACAACTCGGTCACCGACCAGGCAGCGCCCACAGCGAACGGTGTCTCCTCGCCGTCGGGCATCGCGCCCGCACCGAGCGGTGTCACCTCGCCGTCGAGCAGCGCCGCCTCGTCCGCGCACAGGACCAGGCGGGCCGCGGCGCGCGGGAGGGGCCGCAGCTCCAGATCGCAGCCGAGCGGCAGGCCCCGGCCGGGGGCGCGGGCCACGGCGACGGCGATCCCGGCACTGTGCGAGATCGACGCGGCCCGGCCCGGAGGGAACACCGGAAGCCGCCCCGAACGGGGAATCGCCGCAGTCCAGCCCCACCGCGTACACGGCCCGCCGGGCGGCCCGCCGGCCGGCCAGGAACTCCAGCCGCCGCCGCGCCGGCATCGACGCGGCGGCGGCCGCCTCGGCGGGCCCGGCCGGCTCCGGACGCGGCTCGCAGCCGGCCGCGACGCCCAGCCCGAGCCCGGCCGCGGCCACGAGCGGGCGCAGTGCCGCCACGTCACCGCCCGCCGTCCCCACGGGCCCGGGCCGGCCATGACGCGTCCGTCGCGGCCGGCCCGGTCTCCGGAGGGCGCCCGGTCATCGCAGTCCGTCCGCGCACGCGCTCACACCCGCAGCAGCCTCTTGATGATCTTCCCGGCGGGGTTGCGCGGCACCTGCGCGATGTACTCCACCCGCTGCGGGCGCTTGTACGGCGCGAGCAGCCCCGCGACATGCGCGAGGAGCACGGCCGTACCCGGCTCCGGGACGACGTACGCCAGCGTCGCCTCGCCGTAGTCCTCGTCGGGCATGCCGACGACCGCCGCGTCCCCGACCGCCGGGTGGGTCATCAGGGCGCGCTCGATCTCCGACGGGTAGACGTTCTGGCCCACCCGGGTGAGCACGTCCTTGGTGCGGTCCACCAGGCTGATGCGCCCCTCGTCGTCCAGGAAGCCGAGGTCGCCCGTCCTGATCCAGCCGTCGAGGGTGATCTCGCGGGTGGCCTCCGGGTCGTTCCAGTAGCCCCCGCATGACGCCCGGCCCGCGCACCACGATCTCGCCGATCTCGCCGGGCGGCAGCTCCCGGCCGCCCCGGTCCACCGCGCGGGCGGACATGCCCGGCACGACGTGTCCGCGCGGGATGCGGGCGGTGACGTCCGCGGGGGAGGGGTGCTCGTCGGGGCCGAGCGTGACGAACGGGCCGCCGACCTCCGTCATGCCGTACACCTGCCGGAAGCCGCAGCCGAGCCGTTCGACCGCGTCCGCGTAGACGTCGAGCGGCATGGGGGCGGCCCCGTACAGGATCTCCCGCAGGGAGGACAGGCCGCCACGGCGGGACGCCCGGGCCTGGAGCATGAAGCGCAGCATCTGCGGCACCCGCCACATGTGCGTCGCGCGGTGCCGCTCCACCGCCGACAGCGCCCGCTGCGGGGTGAAGCCGGGCATCAGCACGACCGTGGCACCGGCCGCCAGGTAGGTCAGGGACACGACCATGCTGCCGTGATACAGGGGGCAGCAGTTGACCATGACGATGTCGTCGGTGGGGCGCGCCAAGACCAGCCAGCCGAGGGCGATGGCCCGGAACGACGCGCTGTGGACGGTGACGCCCTTGGCCTGCCCGGTGGTCGCCGACGTGTGCAACACGGCGACCGGGTCGGTGTCGGCGACGTCCGGCAGGTCCTGCTCGGCCGCCAGGGCGCCCAGTGCCGCGAAGGCGGGCTTGTCGAAGGGCAGCCGGATCCGCACCGACGCCGGCAGCTCGGCGTGCCGGTCCAGCAGTTCGACTCACCGAGGACGGCCACCGCTCCGACACGCTCGACGATCCCGGTGACCTCGGGTCCGGCCAGGCTGTGGTTCAGCGGCACGAACAGCGCGCCGAGCCGAGCCAGCGCGAAGTAGCTCTCCAGGACCTCGATCCGGTCCTTGGACAGCACGGCGACCCGGTCACCCCGCTCGATCCCCGCCTCGGCCAGTCCCCGGGCCAGTTCGAGCGTGCGGTCGTGGAACTCGGCCCGACCGGGCGGCGGCGTCCGGACGGAAGGCACCCGTGGGCTTCGACGCCCTCGACGACGCCCGGGCGCGCCTCGCCGGACTCCTCCGGGCCCGTATCCGCACCAGCCGCGCCCGGGCGTGATCGACTCGCTCGGCCGGCGCTCTGCCGCGCCCGGTCGCCGTGCGCCGTCAGTCGTCGTGGGCGGGCCTGCGGTGGGTACGCGACCGGCCGTCGGCCGGTTCCAGCAGGGCGCTCAGCGTGGTGCCCCTCACCCAGGCTTCCAGCCGGTCGGCGTCGATCAGCGTCAGACCACGGCGAGCGGCGACCCTGCGTTCATGCTCGGACAGTGGTCCGAGGAGGACGAGGACGGTCGCTTCAGCGCCGAACTGCGTACGAGCGCCGTCGTGGAACTCCCGGAGGTCATGGCCGGCCACGGGGCGGTCGCCGTTCTCCGGTACGCACTTCACGACAGCCGTGCGGCCGTCCGGCAGACGGCCGGGCACGTCGGCGCCCAAGCCGTTGACGCCGGTGATCCGCCGCACGTCGGTGCGTCCGTCCCGGCGGCACAGGCCGGCAACGTACTCCCCGAACTCCGGGGCGTTCATCTCCGCCATCGGCTCCGGCAAGCGCCGGTACCGCTCGAGCCGCGCCGTCCTTGCCCCGACCCGAACCCCGAGGTGCGAGTCCTCCCCGCCGGAACCGCACCACACCCACGCGGCGGCAGGCACACACAGGCCCACCCCCACCAGCAGCAACGTCTCCACGCCCGGCCCCCCTTCGAGGCTTCATGACCTCATCATCCCCGCACCCGGGTCACGACCACCCCGCGAGGAGGCGGACCCTGCCCGGAGCGTGCCGCGAAGTGCCGCCGTGGGTGTCGGGGGCGATCGCCGACTGCCGGCGGTGCCGCTTCGCACAGGCCTCACTTGCACAGGCCTGGGTAGCCGCAGCACCGGATCGCCGTCATACGGAACCGGAAGGACGCCTCGGCCCTTCCGGTCCACGCGGTGGCGCACCAGCCGGCGAGGAAGACAGGACGACGAGGGTTATCAGGATGACGAGGACGACGAGGATGGTGACGGTGACGAGCACACAGGGCAGGGTGACCCCGTGAACCACGACCGCACGACGGGTGAGAGGGATGATGAGCCCCGGCGTGATCGGGCTTCGCGGATAAGACGCAGGCTGGAGCGCCTGATCGGGATCGCGGCCACCGAGGGGAACGACCTGGTCGCCCTGCGCAACGGGGACGAGATCTTCCCGGCGATGCTCGGCGCCATCCGCTCCGCGGAGCACACGGTGGACATGATGACGTTCGTGTACTGGAAGGGCGACATCGCGCGGGACTTCGCGCACGCGCTCGCCGGCCGGGCGCGGGCCGGAGTCCGGGTGCGGTTGCTGCTGGACGGCGTCGGCGGCCGGCTGATCGACAAGGATCTGCTGTCGGAGATGGACCAGGCCGGGGTGCAGGTGGCGTGGTTCCGCAAACCGCTGGGCCTGTCACCGCTCAAGCAGAACCACCGTTGCCACCGCAAGGTCTTGGTGGTGGACGAGCAGACCGCCTTCACCGGCGGCGTGGGAATCGCCGAGGAGTGGTGCGGCGACGCCCGCAACCCGGGTGAATGGCGCGACACGCACGTGCAGGTGCGCGGGCCGGCCGTGGACGGCATCGCGGCGGCGTTCGCGCAGAACTGGGCCGAGTGCCACGACGAACTCTTCGACGACCGCGACCGGTTCACCGGCCACCGCCCGCAGGGGGATGCTGTGGTGCAGGTGGTGCGTGGATCGGCCGGCTTCGGCTGGCAGGACATGCAGACCCTGATCCGGGTGATGATCCAATCCGCCGAGGAACGGTTCCGGCTGGCCACCGCATACTTCTCACCGGACGACTACTTCATCCAGCTGTTGTGCGCGGCAGCACGGCGCGGCGTGACGGTGGAGATCCTGCTGCCCGGACCGCACACCGACAAGCGGGTCTGCCGGCTGGCAGGCCAGCACCATTACGAGGACCTGCTGGCCTGCGGGGTGAAAATCCACCAGTACCAGCCGACGATGATGCACGCCAAGGTCATCACCGTGGACCGCACGGCAGCCCTCGTAGGGTCGACCAACTTCAACCGGCGCTCCATGGACCACGACGAGGAGGTCATGCTCGCCGTGCTGGACGAGGAGTTCACCGCCACCCTTGACGCCCATTTCGACGCCGATGTCGCGGCCAGCCGACTGATACGGGCCGGCCGCTGGAAGCGGCGCTCCGTGCTCCGGTGGGCTCGCGAAACCGCGGTCCAGCCGCTCCGCCGCTACCTGTAGGCGATGACCCGGCCCGCACCCGTCTCGCGGGGGTCCGCCGGCCAGGCAGCGAACAACCCGCGAGCGGGGTCGGCTGCCACCGCGGCAGCCGGCCGCTGCCGCGGCAGCCGGTCAGAAGGGCATGCGGCCACGGGCCCGCCGACCGACCGACCCGCTGCGGCCGACAGCCCTGGAACTGCTGCGGAAGGGCTTGCTGAAAGCCCGCCCCAGGATGCCGGGCGCCTTCCCGCCGGCACGCGACCCGACTCCGAGCGTGCGCTGGGCTCCGCGCTGCGGATGGTGGGACAGGCGCGGCAGGACGAACGCGAGAACGAGCAGAACGGCGCACACGGCGACGATGACGGCGATCAGCATGTCAGGCTCCCCGGTGTGACGTGAGATGTGCCTGCCGTATGCCCCGCGGGAGCGGGGACACGCCCCGGAACGCGTCGCGCCGCCGGGCGCATGAAGAGCGCGACGTGGTCCTATGCCTCGTCCCGGCGAGCGGAGCGTCGACGCAGCCAGACGGGCAACGCGTACCAGCACAAGCCGAACCAGAGCATGACCCCGCCGACCAGCAACTCGGCCAGGAGACTCGGCACGACGACGTGGAGCAGGAGCAGGAGGGTACCGCCGATCGTCAACGCGAGAAGCACCATGCCGCACACCATCAGCCGCCCCGCGACATTGACGATGTGGTCCTTCATGCGCTGCCCGGACAGGAACCGATGGATGGACACCGGCGCGATCAATGCCCCGGTGCCCGAGGCTCCGAGTATCACGGTGATCACGTAGACAACGTGGTCGAAGGTCTCCAACTTGTGGAAATAGGGCGTGAAGGCCACGCTCAGCAGGAAGCCGAACAGAATCTGGACACCGGTCTGCGCCACCCGCGTCTCTTGCAGGATCTCGTTCCACCGGCGATTCACGCGTTCTCGCGCGGACTCCTGTGGTTCTGCGGTTCGCCCGTGTACCGCCTCGCCGCACGAGGGGCAGTCCGACTGCGGCGCGCACGAGGCCGACTGGTCCATCATGGTCATGGCATCCTCCTGGTCAGAGGATTCCCTACTGCCCGCCCTCCGCGATTTCACGTTGCCCCCGGGCAGGACGGGCGGCGTGCGGGACCCGGACCTCCACACCCTCGTACGGTGCCCCCGCCTCGGGCCGGGCAGCCCCGTCACCCGGCTCCGGGCCCGATCGGCCGGACAAGTCCTAGCCGACCCGGCGCAGTGCCAGTACCGCGTTGTGGCCGCCGAACCCGAAGGAGTTGCTCAGGACGAGGTCGCCGGCGGCCGGGAGGACACGCGGTTCGCCGCGTACGACGTCCAGGCCGATCGCGTCGTCGACCTCCGCGCACCCGACCGTCGGGGGCACCACCTTGTGGTGCAGCGCGAGGACCGCGGCGATGGCCTCGACCCCGCCCGCGGCTCCCTGCAGGTGCCCCAGGTGACCCTTGAGGGCCGTGACCGGCACGTCGCGCTGCCCGAGCACGTCCCGCAGGGCCCGCGCCTCGGCGAGATCGCCGTCGACCGTGGCGGTGGCGTGCGCGTTGACGTGGACGACGTCCGCGAACCGGCCCCCGGCGTCCCGAACCGCCCGCCGCAGCGCGAGCGCGATGCCGTCGCCGGACGGATCGGGCGCCGCCACGTGGTGGGCGTCGGCGGACAGCCCCCATCCGGCGGCCTCGCAGTAGACGCGTGCCCCGCGGGCGCGCGCGTGTTCCTCGGACTCCAGGACCAGGACCCCGGCCCCCTCTCCGTTGACGAAACCGTCACGGTCCTTGGCGAACGGGTGCGACGGCGAGCCCGTGGACGGGTCACCGCCGGCCAGCGCCCGCATGGCGGCGAACGACGCCATGATCGCCGGTGTGACGACCGCCTCGGCCCCGCCCGCGAGGACGACGTCGACCCGGCCGTACCGGATGCGGTCGACGGCCTGCCCGATCGCCTCGGTGCCGGAGGCGCACGCGCTGGTCACGGTCCGCGCCTCGCCGGTGATGTGCAGGTCGAGCGAGACCTGGGAGGCCGCCTGCGAGGGCACGGTCATGGGCGTGGTGAGCGGAGAGACTCCACGCGGCCCCTTCTCCCGCAGTTTCCGGTCCCCGCCGACGAGCACCGACGCGTCTCCGAGGATGGCGCCGAGGCACACCCCGACCCGCTCCGGGTCGAGGCCGCTCTCGCGCGTACCACCCTCCGCGTACCCCGCGTCGGCCCACGCCTCCCGCGCGGCCAGCACGGCGAACTGCGCGGCGCGGTTCATCCGTCGCGCCGCCTGGCGGGGCAACAGCGCGGCCGGGTCGACGGGGACGGTCCCGGCGATCCGCACGGGCAGCCCGTCGAACTCCTCGTCCGCCAACTCCCTTATGCCGTGCCGCCCTTCGAGCAGCCCTCGCCACAACTCGTCCGTACCGACGCCCAGCGGAGTGACGGCACCGAGTCCGGTGACGACGACGCGCCGCGCTCCGGCCGCCTCCGCCTCCCGTACGGGGCGCGGCTCGTGCCGTACGACGTTGCCCTCCCGGTCTGCCTCGGCGGCCCACCGGCGCACATCGTCGTCGGTCACGCCGTCGTCCGGGCCCTCTTCCGTGTCCCGGTGCCAGGCGCCCCAGCGGCGGACGTACGTGACGTCCTCGGCCAGCGGGTCGACAGCGCGCAGGGAGGTCACCCGGTCCCCGTCGCGGAACTCCACGTCATCGAGGGCGGGGGAGTTCACCAGCGGCACCGCGGCCACGTCCAGCCGCCGCCCGGCGACAGTGACCTGCTGCTCGCGCCGCAGCGTCTCCTCGTGGTCCACCCCGCCGAGCGGAGGCCGCAACGTGACCCGGATCACTTCCGGGGCCACGGGCTGGGTGTGCGTGACGACGTGCCACCGGTGCTGCGCCGCGTCCTCGCGCGACAGGGCGAGCAGATCGCCGGGGACGACCTCGGCGGCGGTAACGGTGTACGGGCGTATGGGCACTTCAGGAGCTTCGGGGGAGTGGGTCATGGCTATACATGCTCGCTTTGTCCGAACTGTCGTATCGGGAACGGTTCCGAGTGTTCCGTGTAAAATCCGAGCCGACCATTGTTGAACCCAGAACGTGCCCGATTTGTCCCGCTCTACCGGTCGGGTGACGTGAGGCACACCGGCCAAATCGCGGACAGACCAGGCGAGTTACCAAGATACAGCCGCCGTGTGCAAAACGTCACGAAACTCGTGGCGGCAGCGGTTTCGACGACACGGGGCCCGCGACCGGGACGCCTCGTTCACCGTCTCGGTCAACCTCGACCAGGCGCTCGCCGCCGACAAGCAGGTCAAGAACCTGAACCACCAGCTCGCCCGGGATCAGCCCCACGTCGGCAACTACGACGTGCCCGAGGCCGTGGCCTGGATCGCCGAGGCCGTCCAGAAGGCCGGCGACCCCTTCGCGCACAAGGGAAATCGGAGAGCACTGGTCATGGTGCTGGAGCCTGGTGACGGGCTCCGGTACCGCCTCCGGCGGGAGCCCGGCCGTCCCGGTGGGTGAGAGCGGGCCGCCACCGTTGTCGGTGCCGGGTGACACCATCCAGCCATGAGCAATGAGTCTTCCAACTGGCACGAGTTCCTGGGCCGGTGGCAGGAGGAATGGGTTCCGCGTCCGGACGCCGACGAGGAAGAGGAAGGCGAGCAGAATCCTGGCAGGCCCGGGGCGGACGAGGCGGCGATCGCCGCAGCCGAGGAGCGGCTGGGACGGCGGCTGCCGCCCTCGTACCGGGAGTTCCTGGCCGCGAGCGACGGGTGGCACGTCGACCAAGTGGCCGGGATCTGTCAACTCGGCGGCACCTCGGACATCGACTGGTTCCGGGATCCGTACGGCATGACCCCGCTGTACGAGCAGAACCTGGGCGGCACCCCGCGCGAGGAGGACGTCCGGCTGGCCGGGATGTGGCAACGGGCGCTACGGCTGGAGACGGACTCCGACATGTCCCACGCCCTGCTCGACCCGGGCGACAGCGACCAGGACGGCGAGTGGGCGCTCTACGTCTACAAGGGCTGGAGCGGTGAACCGCCGGACCGCTACCCGTCGTTTCGCGCGTACATGGAGGCCATGTACCGCGGCTTCCACGCCGACCGGGCGCAGACGCCCGACTTCGTGAACGCCACCACGCGCGCCCAGGACGCCCACGTGGAGGAGGCCCGCCTGCTGGCCCTGCGTGGACGGTACGAGGAGGCCCTGCCCCTGCTCGACGAGGCGCTGTCCTTCGGAAGGCCCCGAAGCGCCGTCCTGCTGAACCAGCTCCGGCATCTACTGGCCCCGCGCAGCTCCTTCGACTACGGCGACCTGGCGGCGGCCCCCTGCTACCTGCCGGAGATTCTGCCCGTGCAGGCCATGGGGCCCGCGAGCGGCGCATGGCGGCTGGGCGGGGACGACCACTGGCTGGGGATGATGGCCGCCCGCGGGGTGGCCCGGAAGACCGCCGAGGCCGTCCTGAGGACGATGCGCGCCGGCACCCATCGCTACGCGCCTTCCGGTCCATGGGGCAGTGCCGTAGCCGAGGCCCGGGAGTCGGCCCGCTGGGGGGCGGGCGACGCCGCGTGGCGGAGATTGCGGGATGCGCTCCCGCTGTGGGAGGCGCCGGGGCCCTTGCTGATCGCCCCGATCGGTCTGCTCGCCGATCCGGTCCTGGGTCCGCTGGTCACTCCGGAGCGTGGGCGGGAGATCCTCGCAACACCGCGGGCCGGGGAGAGGGGCCCCGCTCCCGCGCCGGTGCCCGATCTCGATCCGCCGGGCCTCGCCTGGCTTGCCGAGCCGGTCGCGAACCAGCCATCGCTCGACGGCTACCGCTGTGTCTGGGTTGAGGGGGTCGACCCCGCCCGCCTGCCCGCCCTGATCGGCGAGGAAGGCGCCGGACTGAGCGCGCCGGTGGAAGCGCAGAGGGCTTCCTGGCGGGCGCCCAAGCCCCATGAGCGGGAGGGCGTGGAACTCTGGGAGGACCGGGCCGTTGTCGCAGTCGGCCGCACGGGTGAAGGGTGGGCCTTCGCCTACGACGGCCACTCCCGCCACTACCTGAACGAACGGTTTCTGTCCCCTGCCGCGGCCGCCTCCTCGTCCGGCCGCGCGGTGGTGGTGTGGCGCGAGCCGAGGATCTCGTCCCTGCAGGACCGGCCGGCCGCGTTCCACCTGTCGGTGGCCGAGCACGGCGAGGAACTCTACGCCTTCACCATGCGGGGTACGCAGATCCAGCGCTCCGGCACGATACCCGAGGCCCTGGAGCCCGCACGGCTGTTTCACCCGGAGGACACCGAGCCGGACAACGAACGGCGCCTCCTGCAGGCGCTGCACACCGAACTGGGCCTCTCCCTTCCCCGCTTCGCGCTGACCCGAGGCAGGCTCTGCACCTTCACCACCCGGTCCTGGACCCGGGCGCCACGCGCGGGCGAGGGCTTCGCCTGTCTCAGCTTCGGGCGGCGCCCGTCCTGAGCCCGGCCGGGCACGCCCGTGGAGCGCCGCGGGCCCACTGGTGACGACCGGCCGTGGTGTTTCCGGGTGCTCCCGGGGAGTCGTCGGGCCCCGCATGCGGGTCCGACGACTCCGGCCTAGCGTGGAAGGACAGGCAGCGACGGGCAGCAGCGCGCACCGGGGGAGGTGACGCCGATGCCGGACGAGCAGAGGCCCGCATCGACAGCCGCTGCGGAGCGGGCGATCGCCGATCAGCTTCGCTCCTCGCTCCGCGGTGAGGTGATCGGCCGCGGGCATCCCGGCTATGACGAGGCCCGCGCCGTATGGAACGGCCTGATCGACCGCCGCCCCGCGCTCATCGCCCGCTGCTCCGGTACCGCGGACGTCGTCGAGGCGGTACGCGTCACACGCAGGCACCGTCCCGTCGTCAGCATCCGCGGTGGCGGGCACCAGGTGGCGGGCAGCGCGGTGTGCGACGACGGTCTGGTGATCGACCTCTCGCGGATGAAGGGCGTGCACGTCGACCCCGCCGCCCGCACCGCGCGGGCGCAGGCGGGGGTGACCTGGGGCGAACTCGACCGTGAGACCCAGTTGCACGAGCTGGCCGCACCGGGCGGGGAGGTCTCGGTCACCGGGATCGCGGGGCTGACGCTCGGCGGCGGCCTCGGGCTGGTGATGCGGGCACACGGTCTCAGTTGCGACTCTCTCCGCTCGCTCCAGATCGTCACCGCCGACGGCGTGGTGCGTACGGCGAGCCGGGACCAGGAGCCCGACCTGTTCTGGGCGGCGCGTGGCGGAGGCCGGGGTATCGGGGTGGTCGTATCCTTCGAGTTCGACCTGCACCCGCTCGGCCCCGAGGTCGCCGCGGTGCAGGTCCTCCACCCGTACGAGCGGGCCGAGGCCGTCCTGCGGGCGTGGCGCGACGCCACAGACGCCACTCCGGAGACGGTCACACCGGAACTCGCCCTCTGGAGCATCCCTCCTGATCCCGCGATCCCGCAGGACCTGCACGGGTCGAATGTCGTGTTCGCGGCCGCCATGTGCGCGGGCCCGCCGGGTGCCGACGCCACCGCCGCGCTGGCGCCGCAGCGTCAACTCGGCCCGCCGCTCATCGACATGAGCGAAACCGTCCCGTACGTCGCACTGCAGAGCTCGCAGGACGAACTGTTCCCTGACGGGGGCCGCTACTTCATGAAGTCGCTCTTCCTGGACGAGCTGAGCGATGAGGCCATCAAGACCCTGGTCGACTGGGACTCCCGGCGGCCGACTCCGGAGAGCCTGACCGTCGTCCGGACGCTGGGCGGCGCGGTGGCCCGCGTCGGCGGCGACGACAGCGCGTTCGCGCACCGGTCCGCGCGCTACAACGTGAGCTTCGACGCGGGCTGGCAGGACCCCGCGCTGGACGAGACCGGGACAGGTTGGGCGCGCTCGGCGTGGGACGCGCTGAAGCCGTTCGCGAGCGGCGGGACGTACGTCAACTTCGCCGGGCTCAGCGAGGATGCGGATGAACTGCGGGGCGCGATCTTCGGTCGGCACGAGGAGCGTCTCGAGCGGATCCGCGCCTCGTACGACCCGGAGGGCCTGTTCGCACCGGCCGCGCGCAGGCCCTGAGCGTGCGAGCAGGCCGTGATGCGGGCGGTCGCCCTCACCTCCGGCGGGGCTCGGCACCGCCTACCGCGCGGTGTCGACCAGCTGGCCGCGGCGGCCGGAACAAGGACGCGGCGGTGACCGCGTCCTCTGTCCTCGCCCGGGCCACCCGGCGTCACCTGGCTCCTCAAGCGCTGCCCACTCGCGGACTCGGACTCGGTGAAGGACAGGCGTCAACCTGACACATGCCAGGTTCACGCGCCACGGACCGCTCGTGAGAATGCTGATTACGCAACCAGCGCGCGGAGAAGCGACGCCGTGCCGCTGGGACTCGTCCACGAGGGGGAAGCGATGCTCAAGAAGATGAGGCGAACCGCCGTGGCACTGGCACTCGCCACCGGTACTCTCGCCGGCACGGCTGCGACCGCGCAGGCCGGTGAACAGGGGGTGCAGGGGGACTACGCGGGCTGCAAGGTCGGCTATGTCTGCATGTACCAGAACGAGGCCGACTGGAACGCCGGCCGACCCAGCCACCGCTGGTACCAGTACGGCGCCCACAACCTCAACAACCAGTACGGCACGAAGTGGGTCTTCAACAACCAGCACTCCGGCGCGAAGGCCCGGCTGTGCTACGGGTACAACGGTGCCAACTGCACCGGCCTGATCATCAACAGCTACACCGTCGGCGTGGCCGACATCACGCCGATCAACAGCATCAAGCTCTACCCGTAGTCTGCAGCGGCGGCCGGCGCCGACCGGCCGGGTGCCGCGACCCGACGACCCGTCTCGCCACCGCGCGCGTTGATCCCATACCGCCCGGAGCGCAGTGGGGCCCTCACGACAGTGAGGGCCCCACCCCTGAGAAAAGAGGTCGTCTGGTCCGGACCAAGGGATTAGCGTCGTTCACCGTGACGCTTGGAGACCCGAAAGATCTGGTTCGACGCGGCTACGACGCCCTCTCAGTCCGCTATGACGAGGCGTACGACTCCGACTCGAAGTACCGCATGTGGACGGAAAGCCTGAACGCTCGGCTTCGGGGCAGCAGCCGGGTGCTGGACCTCGGCTGCGGCGGCGGAGTGCCCGTCGCTCGTGATCTGTCGCATGCGGGCCACCACGTCACCGGCGTCGACATCAGCGAGACGCAGATCCTTCGAGCTCGAGAACGCGTGCCTCGAGCCGACTTCATCAGGGCCGACGCCACCTCGGTGGACTTCCCGGTCGAGTCGTTCGATGCCGTGGTGTGCCTCTACGCCCTGATCCACATCCCACTGGACGAACAGCGTCCGTTGCTGCAGAAGATCGCTTCGTGGCTTCGCCCCGGCGGCTGGTTCCTGTGCAGCACTGGTCAGCACGAGTGGACTGGCACGGACGAGGACTGGCTGGGCAGCGGCGTCGCGATGTGGTGGAGCCATGCCGATGCCGGCACCAGTCGGGACTGGATCACCGTCAGTGGCCTGGTGGTCGAGAGGGAAGAGTTCGTCCCGGAGGGGGACGCGGGCCATGTGCTGTTCTGGGCACGACGGCCTCGTTGACCAGTGCCCGTGCGACTGCATCGTGCTCGCCCCGGTCGGCGGGGTGTCCAGGGCGGGACCCGGGGTACTGACCGAGATCGTTCTCGTGAACAGCGCTGGGGACCGGGAAGGCTGGCATCGATCCTGATCGGTGGGCTAGGTTGTCCGGCGATGACTACCGGGACGGCACTGCGCCACACACAGATTGGTGACCCGGCGCTCCTTTGAGCGCCGTACGGGCCGGCGCCGGCCCACTGCCGGATCGAGGATCTGGCGCTGCTGCGCGGGCTCCGCCTCCTGCCGTGTTGATCACAGCTCGACACGTCAACCACGACAGGAGAACTCATGCCCACCAAGATGCTGCGGATTCCCACCGCGGACGGCCAGGCCGACACTTTCGCGGCCTTCCCCGACGGCGGCGGGCGGCACCCAGGGGTGCTGATGTACGCGGACGGCTTCGGCCTCCGGCCCGCGCTGCGGGCGATGGCCCGCGAACTGGCCGGGCACGGGTACTACGTGCTCGTCCCCAACCTCTTCTACCGGCACGGCCCGGCACCGGCGATCGGACTTCCCGACCACATCGGAGAAGAGGTCCGGCCGGCGCTCTTCGCCCAGCTGATGCCCTTGATCGAGGCACATACCGCCGAACGCGTCCTGCGCGACGCCGACGCCTACCTCAGGTTCCTCACCACCCAGCCCGAGGTCGGCGCCGGACCGGTCGCCGTGACCGGCTACTGCATCGGCGGCCTCCTGGCGATGCGCACCGCCGCGGCCCACCCCGACAAGGTGGCCGCCGTCGCCGGATTCCACTGCCCCGTGGGCGCGGACGGGCCCGACAGTCTCACCGAGATCACGGCTCAGGTCCACCTCGGCCACGCAGAAGGCGACATGTCGCCCGAGGCCCTGGGCGAACTCAACCAGGCCTTGGACGCCGCGGGGCTCAGCTACACCTCCGAGGTCTACCCCGGCACCGTCCACGGCTTCACGATGTCCGACACCGATGCCTTCGACCCTGCCGCGCTGCAGCGCCACTGGGACCGCCTGCTGCCCCTCCTCGACCGGACCCTGGCCAACGGCTGAGCTGAGAGGCTGTTGCCCTTCCGGTCGCGCGCCGGCTTCCGCAGCGGCCGGAGCTCGCCCGGGCACCCCGACGGCAGCGGCGGGAAACGGTGTCCCGTCACGGTGGTGCAGCACACGGTGGACGCGCGACCTGAGCGCCCCGGTTGACCAGGCGGCCAGCCGGGGCGCTCATGCCGGCGCGTTCCGGTCAGGCGGATGGGCCCGACCGGAACGCCACAGCGGATGCGACGGCCAGACGTGTTCGATCAGCCGGCTGACCGGATTGTCGTCCAACCTGTCGCTCTGGGTCTCGGCAACGGTGCAGCGGGACTGCCGCTGCACGGCATTGCCGCTAGGCCGCGGTGCGGGGCTGGGCGGACAGCAGGGTCTGCGTCCAGCCGCTGCTGTCCACGGTGCCCGTGCCACGCAGGTCGGCGCCGCTGCCGTTGTACGGGAGGGTGTCGACGTAAGCGTGCATGGAGCCTTCGGCACGGTGGCCGTAGAAGGCGCCGCCGCCCGGGGTGATCAGGGCGTCCATGACCTGCCAGGTGGACGACTTCAGCTCGTAGCGGGTCCAGTCGCCGGCGCCGTCGATCCGGTACGAGAGCAGCTTCCCGGCGCTGGTGGTGCCCAGCAGCCAGTCGGGGCCCGTGGAGCCGAGGGTCTTCAGGGTGAACCCGGTGTCGATGATGGTGTTCCCGGTGATGTGCGAGGCGCTGGGCTTGGCGGCCCCGATGTTGTAGCGGCGCAGAGTGCCGTCGGCGATGCCGAAGAGGTGGCCGCTTCCGTCGTAGGTGAGCAGGTCATGGGTCCAGCCCTTGCCCAGGTCGACCGGCTTGGAGAAGGACAGCGAGGTGTTGTTCGTGATGATGTCGACCCGGTAGAGATGGCCGGCGGTGGAGGTCACGAGGACGGTGTTGAAGTTGAGCGTCGCCATGGCCTTGGGGGTGAAGCCCAGCTTGGCGGTGGAGGTCACCGCGCCGTGGGTCCGCTTGCCGGTCTCCGTGTCGAGCCGGGTGTAGGTGAGGCGGCCGTCGCTCATGGCGCCGTAGACGACGGCGGGGCCGGTGGAGTTGACGATCTCGTCGTAGCGGACGCCTGCGAACCCTGCGTTCTCGTAATACGACTTGGTGTGGGTGGCGTGCCGGCCTGCCTTGCCCCAGTCGTACTCCTCGTAGACCTGCATGCTGGTCTTGCTGGAGTCGGTCCACCGGTGGAACAGGGCGACATGGCCGGCGTCCTTGCCCAGGATCGCGTCGCCCGGCTGGAGATTGTCCAGGTTGGAGAAGGTGGCGGTGTCGCCGAACGAGTTGAGGTTGCCCGTCCAGCGGTCATTGCCACTCACCTTGGGCAGCCGCCACGCCATGGAGACGAATCCGGAGCAGTCCGGCCGGTACTTCTCGCCGGTCACGGACGGCTTGGCGTCCGCCATGCTCTGGCTGTAGATGACGCCGTAGTTGTCGATCCACCACTTCGCCCGGTTCAGGACCTCGTTGCGGCTGATCGACCCGCCGACCGACGAGGCGTGGGCGGTGGTGGGTGCGGAGACTTCACTGACGACGGCGGTGGTGAGGGCGAGCAGGGTGACGGCGAGCGCGCAGGTCATCGCCGTCACCAAGCGCCGCAGGGTTCTGCGCATGGTGTTTTCCCCCAGAGGAGTGAGCGGTCGTTGCACCGCACAGCCTCGGCGCGCCCCCTTTAATCGACCTTCAACTGATCTGCGCCGACCTCCAACCGGCCTGTCAGCTCGGCGTGTTCGCGGGCGCCGCGGTCCGCGAAGACGCCCATGGCGTGGGTCCGGGCCGCCTGGGCGGCGGTCGTGTCACCCAGCGCGGCGTGGACGAGGGACAGGTCGTACTCGGTACGGGCCCGCCACAACTGGACGTCCATCGCCTCCCACAGGGCCATCGCGGAGTTCAGGCAGCTCAGTGCGAGGGCGGGACGTCCCTCGGCCAGATGCAGCTGCCCGATCACCCGCAGCGTCACCGCCTGTCCGAAGCGGTCGTTCGCGCTGCCGGCCACTCCCAGCGCCCATTCCAGCCGGGGCAGCGCCTCGGCACCCCGGCCCAGCCGCAACTGCACCTTGGCGTGGGCCCGTACCGCGTAGGAGCGCATCAGCTCGTCCCCGAGCCCGGCGAAGATCTCGGCGGACTCGGCGCAGGTACGCAATGCCTCGTCGTAGTCGCCGCGGGCACGGTGGTACAGGCCCTCGGTGCGCAGTGCCAGGGCGACACCGCGGCGGCTGCCGGCCTTGCGGTATCCCCACAGCGATACGTCGATGTCGTCCCGCGCGCCCGGGTAGTCCCCCTGCTCCAGCCGGACCGAGCCGCGGATCCGGTGGACGTAGGCGATGCCGCGGTGGTCGTCCAGGGCCCGCAGCAGGACGCCGGCCTGGTCCAGGAAGTGCAGAGCCTCGGTCAGATGCCCGGGCTCGCGGCATGCGGTGCCCAGACCGGCCAACGCGGTGGCCTGGCTCCGGACATCGTGCTCGATGCGGAAGCCGTCGAGCGCTTCCCCGTAGTGTGCCCGGGCCTCGGTGAACCGGTCCTGCGCATAGCGCATCTGGGCGAGTTCGGCGTGCATGGCGGCCCTGCTGCGCTGGTCGCCGACGCGCCGGGCGGCCTCAAGGGCGAGGCCGGTGATCCGTTCACGGAACTCGAAGCGGTTGTTGCCGAGTTCGACCGCCGTGTGGGCCGACAGCACCTCGCACACCAGCCGGTCCAGGCCGAGCGCGGCGGCACGCTCAACGGCAAGCGCCAGCGCGGGCTCCTCACCGGCCAGCCATCCGGCGACGTCGGCGAGGACCCGCTCGGTGTAGACACGGGGCAGGTCGGGCGGCGGGGCCGGGGTGGCGGGGTGCGGCTGCCAGACGTGCTCGATGTAGTCGCCGGGCGGCTCGGGCGGCGGCGGTACGGCAGCGTCCCGAAGGGGCGCAAGGGGCGGGGGACCGTATCGATGTGCGGCTCCGCCGCGGGGCGCGTCCGGCCACGACGGCGTCGCAGCCGAATCACGACCCACCACAGCACCCGCCTGGATGTGACTGGGCTGCCAGACCATCTCCGCCGGTGGACGGCTCGCCGCGACCGCGTGCAGCAGCCCCAGCCAGCCGCGCAGGGGCGCTTCCACGGCCGCCCGCAGGACGTCGGCCGGTTCCTTCTCCTCCGCGTACTCCCGGGCGAAGAGCCGTACCAGGTCGTGCAGGCGGTAGCGGTCGGCGCCCGCCGTGTCCACGCCCGTGAAGCCCACCAACTGGGTGTCGACCAGCGCCTCCAGCAGCTGCTGCGCCTCGGCCTCCGCCACTCCCAGCAGCCAGCCGACGACCCAGCTGGAGAAGTCCGGCAGCCCCAGGTGGCCGAGCCGCCCCAGCGCCGTCCGGGCCTGTTCGTCCAGGACCTGGAAGCTCAGGCTGATGGTGGTGCGTACCGCGAGGTCCCCGACGCACAGCTCGTCGAGCCGGCGGCGTTCGTCGTCCAGCCGGTCGGCCAGCACCGCCAGCGGCAGTCTGCTGCGCATCACCAGGCGGGCTCCGGCGATACGGATGGCCAGCGGCAGGTGGCTGCACGCGGCGAGGATGCGGAGCGCCGCGTCCGGTTCCGCCCGCACCCGGTCCGCACCGACGATCGTGGTGAACAGGGAGAGCGCCTCCTCGGGCGCCAGGACGTCCAGCTCGGTGAGGCGCGCCCCCGCGAGCCCGCCCAGCCGGTCCCGTGCGGTGATCAGCACGGCACAGTCGCTGCCCGCCGGCAGCAGGGGCCGCACCTGCTGTTCGTTCGCGGCGTCGTCGAGCACGATCAGCAGCCGCCGCTCCGCGAGCAGGGTGCGGTAGAGCTCCACCCGGGCCTGGGTGCTGGGGGGCAGCAGTCCGTCCGGCACACCCAGCGCCTGCAGAAAGCCGCCCAGGGTCTCGTCCGTGGTGGCCGGGGAGTCGGACATGCCCCGTAGTTCCGCGAACAGTTGGCCGTCCGGGAAGTGCCCCGCCACCTGGTGTGCCGCGTGGACCGCCAGCGCCGACTTGCCGCTGCCGCCGGGCCCGGCCACCACCTGTACCGCGCTCGCCCTGACCGTCAAACCCTCGGTGAGGAGGCGCAGTTCCGCGCACCGTCCGGAGAAGTCCCCTGATCCGGGCGGGAGGTGGGCCGGAGGCCGGTGGCCCCCGGAGACGGGCGGGCTGAGCGGGCTCTCGGGCAGCCGGTCGTCCTCACCGCGCAGGATGGCCGCGTGCAGAGCGTTGAGTTCGGGCCCCGGCTCGATGCCGAGCTCCTCGACGAGGGCGTCGCGGCCCGCCCGGTAGCAGGCCAGGGCGTCCGCCTGGCGGCCCAGGCGGCAGAGGGTCACCATCAGTAGGCCGCGCAGCCTTTCGTCGACCGGGTGCGCCTCGACCAGGGCTGTGAGCTCCGCGTGGTGATCCAGCCGGCCCAGAGCCAGCTCGGCGGCGTAGAACTCCTCGGCGGCCGAGGTCCGCAGCTCGTCCAGGCGCCGGGCCTCCCCGCCGAGGAGCGAGTCCGCCAGCCCGGAGAGGGCGGGGCCGCGCCACAGCGCCCTGGCCTCGTGCAGCAGTGTCGCAGCCCCGGCGAAGTCCCGCGCGGCGGTGCGGTCCTTGGCCTGCCTCCACAGAGCGGTGAAGCGGTCCGCGTCCACCGTGACCGACTCCGGGCGCAGCACGTAGCCGGGCGCGCGGGTGACGATGACCTCGGGATGTCCCGCCCGGGCGAAGGAGCGGCGCAGGGTGGAGACGTAGGAGTGGATGAGGGCGCGGGCGCTGGGCGGCGGGTCCTCGGACCACACGACGTCGACGAGCCGGTCGACGGGCACCACCTGGCCGGGGTCCAGCGCCAGCGCCGCGAGCAGGGCGCGTGGTTTGGCCCCGCCGAGTTCGATCCGGCCGTCCCCGCTGTCGGCCTCGACCGGGCCGAGCAGCCTCAAGTGCAGCACGCTGTCCCCCTCAACGACGCTGTGAGGCGGCAGTGGCCGACAGGCGGGCCGTCACTCAGCGATCGACAGGGCCGTATCTCGCATGGCCGACACCCCGCTGATACGCCCAGGAACAGTCACCGTGGGACCAATGCCACCACGCTCCAGGGTAGTTACTCAGCCCCGCGAAGCTCAACGCTTGACTCAGCACACTCAGGTGCTCCGCTGCGACGGGGTCGGGCGCAGGGCATGCCGTACGGGAATCCGCCGCCGTATCCGGCCAGAACCCGACGGATCCCGGCCAGAGTTCGGCGCCGTCGGTCATGCAGAGGGTCAGGTCGGCTGCCGCACCGGTCTCGTGCCCGGAGCATCCGGGCCGGGTCCTCGCCAGGGCGGGCCGATACGCGCCGAGGACCAGCAGCCGCAGCCCCTCCGGCAGCATGGTCTGCGCGGTGACCAGGCGGTCCACGACTCCCAGCCGCAGGAGGGCCGGCGCCGACGGCGTGAGCCGGCCGGCGAGCCGCAGCGCGCGCACCGCCCGCAGATCGACCAGCTTCTCGCCGCACTCGCGCACCGGGACCGCGGTCATCTCCGGACCCGGCTGGGTCACCTCTTCCAGAACTCTGTCCTCCGACGGCATGGACACCGACCGGCGGCACCTTGCCACGACCGGCTTGAGAAATCCTTCAAGGACGAGCGGAAATCCTTCAACGCCGATGGCCGATGGCCCATGACCGATGGGTGACGGGGCAAGCAGCCCGGCCGCGATCGCTCTGCCGCGCTCGGCGGTCTGCGCCCAGGTCAGCGAGCGCCACTGCTCGACGCCGGAGGCGCCGTCGCCAGCCGGCGCGGGGTAACGGTAGGCCTCGCCGTAAGGCCGGGGTGGGCGAGCCGGTGCAGCCCGTCCTCGTCGACCGCCCCGGCCGGGATGTACGCGTGGGGCCGCCGTGTGCCGTCCGGACGGACATGGCGTCACCGGTCCAGGCGGCTTCCTCGGGCGGTGCGGTGCAGACGGGCTCGAGGAGGGGCGCGATCCTGTCCCAGCCCCGCGTAGCCGCCCTTGGCCCTGCCGGTCAGCACGTGCAGAGCGGTGCGGTCACCGGAGACAGCGACGACCCGGGCGGACGACCAGTGCCGCATCAGGCAACGTTTGCCCTGGCGACCACGGCACGTGGTCGCTGGTCGTCGGCATGGCCGTTTCGCCAGATGACGTAGCGGCGGAGCATGCTGCCCTGCTCCTTGTGGCTGGCGTGGTCGGTGTCGTCGAGGGTGAAGTAGCGCAGGGCGGTGAACTGGGCCTCGATGCGGTTCGGCCACGAGGAGTTGGTCGGGGTGAGGCGATCTCCACGTTGTTGGCCTCTGCCCGGTCGGCGACCCGGCGGCACCGCTTGGTGGTCTGATGCGGAGAGTGGTTGTCACACACGATCGCCAGGCGGACCGCCGGTGGGTAGAGGATTCGCAGGTAGCGGCAGAATTCCAGGGACTTCGACCGGTTCTTGGTCTTCTTGATATGGCCGTAGAGCTTGTCCTCGGCCAGGTCGTAGGCGGCGGACAGGTGCGCACCCCGTGCGGACGCCCCGGGGGCGGCTGCAGGTTCAGCGGGCCGAACTCGTCCAGGCAGAACACCGCCTCCGGTTCGCCCTCCTACCGGATGACCTCGCCGTCGGCGATCGCGTACAGGTCTCCACGCGCGCCTTCTTGGTGGCGTAATCCGGATCGCGGGAGGTCTTCCAGGTCTTTGTGCGTTGAAAGGAGACGCCTTCCTCGCGGAGCAGGATGCGCAGGCCCTCGTAGCTGATGCCGTCGACCACCCCCTCGGTGACCAGGAAGTCCGTCAGTTCGGTCAGGCTCCAGGTCGAGAACGGCAGGCTGTGCTCGGCCGGCTTGGACCTCGCGATCTTCTTGATCTCGCGGCGCTCGGGCAGTGTGAAGGTCTTCGGCCGCCCGCTCTTGTACTTCGGATACAGGGAGTCGAAGCTGTCGGCGTTGAGGTTTCGGATCACATCCCGGACCGGTCGGCGCTGGTGAAAGTGACCTGGGCGATCTTCGCCACCGCCATGCCCTGCGCCGACAGCAGCACCGTCCGAGCCCCCCCGGTCCGTCAGCTGTGACTGGTGTCGATGACGCAGAAGCGGTTGCCCTCGGGATCGGCGAGCACGACGAAGTCGGCGTTGTCCGGATAAAAGTCCCAGTCGATGCGTTCAGCGCCCAGGGAAATCAGTCGCGCCACTTCGGTTTCCTGATCGGCGGCGTCGTCGGCATAGAGGTCCAGGTGGATTCTCGGGTGTTCCTGCACGGGCGTCGTACTGAGGTCGAGGGCCAGTGCGGTACCGGAGCCGTCAGCCGACACCAGTACCGCCCAGTTCGTCCTTCACCTCACCATCGCGAGGAACGTAGCCCAGTGCCCGACTCCAAAACTCCGCGGCCCTCCGCACATCAGCGGCCCCCATCACGATCGTTCCGATGCTCAGCATCCGCCGATGCTGGCAGACACCGACAGACCCACGACGTGAACCACGTCCCCAACCACGAGGCGAACGTTGCCTGATACGGCACTAGGATCCCAGGATGGGTGATGAGTTTCCTCGCCTTACGGTCCTGGGGTGCGCGACGCCGTACCCGAGCGTGGACAACCCGTGTTCGGGTTATCTGGTGACGAGTGGCGACACCCGGATCTGGGTGGACGCGGGAAGCGGGACGCTCGGCCCGCTGCAGCAGCATGTGCGGCTGGACGAGCTCGACGCGATCTGGATCTCCCACCTGCACGCCGATCACAGCGCGGACCTGCTCACCGCCTACTACGCCGCCCTGTACGCGGACATCCGCCTGGCAGCGCCCATACCCCTCTTCGGCCCGCCGGGAATCGCCGACCGGCTGGCCGGGTTCCTCACCAACACATCGACCCGCAGTCCGATCGAATCCGCTTTCGCCGTCACCGAGCTGCACGACGGGCACCGGGCGGCCATCGGCTCGCTGCGGTTGACCAGCCGGGCGGTGGTCCACGACATCCCGGCGTTCGCCGTGCGCATCGAGGCAGCCGGCAGGTCGTTGGTGTACTCCGGGGACACCGCGCCGTGCCCGAGCCTCACGCAGCTGGCCGAGGGATGTGACGTGCTGCTGTGCGAGGCCGAGAGCGCACAGGCACCGGCCGAGGGTGACCAAGTGCACCACACCCCCGAGGACGCCGGCGACACCGCCCGCGCGGCCCGGGCAGGTCGGCTGATCGTCACGCATGTCGGCCGCTTCCTCACTCCCCGGCAGGCGGTGGCTCGCGCCTCGGCCCGGTTCGGCGGTGCTGTCGACTATGCCGCGCCCGGTGCCACCTTCACCATCGGTCAGGCCACGACCGCCGCGGTGCGCTCGCCGAGCTGACCGTGTTCGAAGGAAATCCGCGCTTGTCATAGCGAGTGGCCACGGCTCTGAACAGCTGGAGCCCGTCTTGCGGTTGCTGTACGCCTTGTCGGCAGCAACGCTGTTCGGTGTGCGGCGCGGACGCCCGAGCCCCAGCCGGGGGACACGGATCTTGCCCAGGACCGGCTCGAACTGCGTGCAGTCGGCCCGCTGCCCCGGAGTGATGAGCAAGGACAGCGGACGGCCACGGGCCGAAGCGTTCGGGCAACTCTCTCCACTGCGCCCCGGTGCTGAGCCGGTGGAGGATCCTGTTGATCACCTGACGGTGGTCCCGCCACCGGCCGCACCGGTTGTCGGTCGAAGGCAGCAGCGGCTCCAGCACGACCCACTCGGCGTCGGTCAAGTTTTGCCTGATGATGCTCAGACCAGAAGATTTCGTCGAGCTGCGACTACGGCCCGGCCGTCTTCATCACCTCCACCAAGCTGGAGAAGCTGTCTTCCGCATGCCCGGCGTCCATGCCACGCCGGAACAGAGCGGCTACGGCGGCCGGAAGCACGGTGTCGACGCCCGCGTCGGCGTTGGTGTGCAGAACGTGTTCGACGCTGGCCATGCCCATGGCCAGACGGTCCACGTCGCCGCTGTGCTCGCCGGCATCGATGCGCTCGGCGTAGAAGGAGAGGAAGCCCGGCATCCCGGTCATGGTCTCGGTGGCGTGCGGAAGGACGTCTGCCGCCGTGAGGCCGTTGGCGTCGGCGAGGGCGATGGCCTGCCAGTAACTGAGCATGGATGTCCAGAACATGCCCATGCCGATCTGGTAGAGGAGCGCGGCAAGGCCAGGGTCCTCACCCCGATAGTCCGTGCCGGTCAGGACTTCGAGGGTCGACCGGTGTGCCTCGAACACCTCGCGCGGCCCGCTGTAGAAGGTGGACGACTCGGGCTGCCCGATGCCGGAAGGCGGGACAGTGACACCGCCGGTGAGGTGGACCGCGCCGTGCTCGGACACCCACCGCGCCCCGCTGCGGGTCTTCTCCGGGGTGTCGGAGCTGAGGTTGACGAGCACGCGGCAGGCCAGGGCGTGGGAAGCCGGCTCCAGCACGGCGTACATCGCGTCGTAGTCGGTAAGGCTCAGGATGACCAGCTCATTGGCGGTCAGGGCGTCTTCGGCGTTCTTCGCGAGTACGGCGCCGCGCGCGACGAGGGAATCGGCACGGGTGAGGGTGCGGTTCCAGACGGTGACGGGGTGACCCTTGCCGAGTAAGGCGTGGACCATTGCCTGCCCCATGGGGCCGAGTCCGATGACGGTCACGGGCTGCTTGCTGCTCATTGGGAAGACCTCCGCGGTACGAGTGACGAAGCGACTAAAACGAACGCTCTACCCAGGGCGTGGTGGGTAATGTAACACGGCTCTAAAACGAGCGCTCTAACCAGTAGGGTGTGCGCATGGGACAGACCAGCACCCGGGACCGGATCGTCATCGCCGCAGCGCGCCTCCTCCAGCGCCAGGGCTATGTCGGCACGGGCATCAAGCAGATCGCCAAGGAGGCGGAGGCCACACTGGGCTCCGTCTATCACTTCTTCCCGGGCGGCAAAGAGGCCGTTGCCGTCGCCGCCATCAAGTACAGCGGCCAGGAGTTTGCCGAGGTCCTCCGCGACGCGCTGGACAGCGAGGAGGACCCGGGAGCGGGCGTTGAGGCCTGCGCCCGGCAGCTCGCCGAAGGGCTGCGCGCGTCGGGTTGGACCGACGGCTGCCCGGTCACGGCAGCGGCACTGGAAACCTTGGGAACCGACTCCGAAATCCAGCAGGCATGTGCCGACGCACTGCGCAGCTGGGAGCAGACGGTCACCGAAAAGCTCCTGCGCTCCGGCTTCCGGGCCCACGACGCCCGCGAGTTGGCGACCACCATCATCAGCGCACTGGAAGGCGCCGAAGTGACGGCACAGGTCAACCGCAGCGACGAACCACTACGGGCGACGAGCCGACAACTGGCCCGCTTGATTGCTTCATACGGAGCATCCCGCTCCTGAGGACCACTTTGTGATCGGGGAGACAAGACCTGGGGTCAATGCCGAGTTGACGTCATCCCAATACCGGCAGGGCCACCTGACCAGGGTCGCAGCCGTCATATCGCTTCGGCGCATTCGTCGGCGAAGGCACAGAGCCGACGAATGAGGCTCAGGCAGTTGATCTGCGCCAGGACCGCAGGCCAACTGCTCTTCGTGCCGGACGGGTCAGCTTGCTGCCCTGGCGGAACAGCGTCCGGCGGGCTCGGATATCGGCGACCGGGTTACCGGGTTACCGGGTTCGAGCAGCTCCACGCGAGCCTTTCACCCGGGAAGCAGAACGAAGTCAAGGAGCGGCAGTCAGCACTGGCCACCCGTCCCAGTCAGACAGCAGGGGGTGTCTCACGCCGGGCACGTCCTCACCCGGGGCCGGCCAGGCTCGGCTCGCCGGTCCCCGGGCCCGAACCGCCCGCCACCGCCTACCGGGTCGTGTATGAGCCTCCGGTAATGAGCGTGGTCGGCATACGCGGGAAACACGGGGTGGTTTTCGGGCTGACTCTGCCGCCGGATCACTACTGCCAAATCCCGTGGTGAGCCGTCGCCGGATCGTTGGGCATCTCTGTGCCCATGCCGCTCCAACGACCTGGGGAGGGATCACCGGTGACGGTTGGTGTGTCAGGGCTGCGAGACATTGAGCGGCAGACCTCGGTGGAAGACGGCCATAGCCCGGCCGGGGCCGTCGTAGTCGTCGACGATCTTCGTGGCGAAGCCGAGGCTGCGGTGGAAGGCGATCGAGCCGGTGTTCCCGACAGACGTGATCGCCTTCAACTTCTGCGCGCCGTGGCGTTCCGCTGCTTCGGCGAACGCCGTGTACAGACGACGCCCGAGACCGGTGCCACGGGCATCGTCCCGCGTGGCGATCAGGTGCACGTACCCGGTGCCGTCCGGGGTGACGAACCCGAAGATGTACCCGCGGATTCCGTCCTCGGCCCGGGCAACCAAGCAGGTGGAACCGAACTCCTGCACCAGGGCAAGAAGATGCAGCGACCGAAGGTCGCGTTCGCCCCAGTAGCGGGGGTGATCAGTCAGGACCTGGTGGAAGTCGGCCACCGCGGCCGGTGCGATGTGTATCCCCATGATGACGATCATGGCAGGCGCCCTGGCCGTGGCGGCGAAAATCCGCAAGGGCCGAGCAAGTTGCGACGACACGTTGGCGCACCCACGGCCGGGGCTGCCGACCACTCCTCCCGGCGGATCTGCGTGGGGGTACCAACGCCGAATACGGACAGTGCCGGTCCTGCGACGGTTCACCGGCCGTCGCGAGACCTGCGCCGAGACCCATCCGGCCATCGCCGGACTGGTCTCCCGGCCGATCCGCCCGGCGGGCGACCCGCCGCAAGCAGGGCACCGAACTGGTACTCGCCCGCCAGGTCACCTGCTGATCACGCACCAGCCGACCAGCCAGGCCAACACGTTCCGAACTCAATCGCTCCCAAAGTCGTGATCTCTGTCCGCTAGCCGAGCAAGTGGCTGATGCCGCCCTGGCCGTCCGTTCCGTTCCACATCACGGCCCCCAACCAGAACGGGAACCAGAACACCTGCTCCGGTAGGACGGGGGCGGCGATGAACCAGACGACGGGCAGGACAGCGAGCAGCAGGCAGCAGCACCAGCCATTCCCTCCAGATGCTGACGACTGCCGTGTGGGGTATGTAGGCACGTCGCGAAGGTAGGTGGTACACAGAATTCGCGCATGAGTACCCGTACTTACGGCGTCGACTGCGGTGCTGCTGTGATGTTCGCCGCGGCTTGGTGCCTGCCTTGTGGTGGGAGGGCCGGCTGACAGCCTTGCCGGTTGCAAGGACTCTTCCCAGGTCATGACGGGCGGCCGGGCGACAAGCCTGCGAGCCCGGCGGCCGACCTGGGCCAGGGCGAGCTGGGTCGGTGGAGGCCGTGGACGGCCGGCTGGTCCACGAGCTGGTGAGCCGGGTCCAGGCGGAGGGCCTCCGGCTGACCGGCCAGGGCGGACTGCTCCGGCGGTGACCAGGCGGTTGCCGGAGCAGTCCGCCCTGGAGGGCGAGATCACCGATCACCTCGGGCGTGAGAAGCGCGATCCGGCGGGCCGCGGGCCGGTCAAGGCCCGCAGGCACTTCCCGAACGACCAGGCCGCGCTGAAGTGCGTCTACACGGTGATGATGTCGCTCGATCCCACCGGCAAGGGCCAGGCCCGCCGGACCATGAGCTGGAAGACTGCGCTGCACGCCTCCGACTTCACCTCGACGGCCGGCTCTCAGCAGCCCGCCGGTAACCAACCACCCTGGTGAACCGTTCGTTTGACAGGCCCGTCGCCAGGGTGTCCCCGTGCCGCTCTGGGGCCGGCCCAGCGGGGGTGGACGCAAGGCCCCAAAAGATTATCCGGCGTTCACGACGGCGTACCGCTGCCTTTGCAGGGCACCCATAGCCTTCCTGGCGACCACATTCCTACTGAGGAGTAACGTGAGCGCCTTCGCTCTCAGCACCCTGACCGCACTCGCCACCACGTTCACCCTCGTGACCGGCCCCACGGTCCCGGTGACCGTCAAGGCCGCCGTCGAGACTCCCACGGTGTACGACGACGAGGCCGGCGGCAACGCCGACGCCGACGACCCGGCCGTGTGGGTCGACCCCGAGAATCCCGGCCGCAGCATCGTCATCGGCACACTGAAGGAGGCCGGCCTCGATGTCTACGGACTCGACGGCCGCCGGCTGCAGCACATAGCGGCGCCCCTGGCCCCGGACGACGAGGCCAAGCCCGGCCGCTTCAACAACGTCGACATCGTCTACGGCTTCGAGCTGAACGGCAAGGAGACCGATCTCGCGCTGGTCAGCGACCGGGGCCGCGACCGTATCCGCGCCTACGTCATCGACCCGGCTGCCGTCGCGGCGGGCAAGCCGCCGCTGAGGGACGTCACCGCCGCCGACGCCTCGCCGGTCTTCGCCGCGGACGAGGCCGAGGTGGACGAGCAGCGCACCTCCTACGGGCTGACGGCCTTCAGCGACGACGACGCCGCCTACGTGGTGGTGTCGCAGCGCGAGGAGACGCGGCTGCGCCTGCTGCAGTTGGAGGACCGCGACGGACGCGTCGGTTACCGGACCGAGGACACCCTTGACCTGCCCGCCGCCTTCACCCTGCCCGACGGCACGCACTGGACCCCGTGCGCGGACCCCGGTGAGAACCCGCAGGTCGAGGGCATGGCCGTCGACCAGGAGGAACACGTGCTGTACGCCGCCCAGGAGACCGTCGGCCTGTGGCGCATCGACCTGGACGACGAGGAGTTCGAGGACCCCGAACTGATCGACCGTGTCCGTGAGTACGGAACACCGTGGGCATACGACGCCGAAGAGGAGGAGTGCGTCCTCGACACGGACAATGACCCCGGCTTCGGCGGTGAGCGTCTGAGCGCCGACGCGGAGGGCGTCACCGTCTACCACGGCGAGGACGGCGCCGGTTACGTCCTTGCCTCCAGCCAGGGCGACGACACGTTCGCCGTGTACGAGCGCGACGGGGACAACGACTACGTCGGCTCCTTCGCCGTGGCCGGCGGCGGCACCGACGGCGTGCAGCACTCCGACGGCTCCACCGTCGTCAATGTGCCCCTCGGCCGGGCCTTCCCCAAGGGCATGCTGGTCACCCATGACGGCGAGGCCACTCCGGCCGACGGCGACCGCGAGGGCACCAACTTCAAGTTCGTCCGCTGGGACGACGTCGCCGGCGCGTTCCCCAAGCCGCTGACGATCGACACCGAGTCCTTCGACCCCCGCGACTCGGACTGACCTCGCCCGTCCGCTCGCACCGCCTCGCCCGACACGGCCGGAGCCACCGCGCGTCCGCGTCCTCGTCCGGACGTCGCCGGTACCGCCTGCCAGGCACTGTGCCGGCCGGCCACCGCACCGCAGAGGCCGACGGCGGGCAGCAAGGCGTCTGACGCGCCGACGCCATCACGGCCGGCGTGGCCCCGGGAGGGGGTCGCGCCAGCCTTTGCCGAGCTGGTCCGCAGCGCTCTGACGTGCCGCGTCCGCCGCCGTGACCGCCGTCAGGCCCGGCATTGCCGAGGGCTGCCGCCGGCGGCCGTTACTCCGCCGGGGGCTCTATGCGCTGGGCGGCCGTGTCCGGCGGCGGGTGACCCGTGTCTCATCCGGAGGCGGCGACTTGTCTATGCAACGAGTTGCATAAGAGGATCGAGGCATGGCGCTCGAACACGCGATCCTCGTCTCGCTGCTGGAGAAGCCGGGTTCGGGTTACGAACTCGCTCGCCGGTTCGAAAGGTCGATCGGGTACTTCTGGACCGCGACCCACCAGCAGATCTACCGTGTGCTCGGGCGCATGGAGGGCGACGGCCTCCTGGAGGTCCGTGATGTGCCGCAGGAAGGCCGGCCGGACAAGAAGGAGTACTCCGTCACGCCGCCCGGCCGGGCCGCGCTCTCCGCTTGGCTGCACCGGCCCGTCGAACCGGAGAGCATCCGGCACGGTCTCGCCGTGAAGATCCGGGGCGCCGCCTTCGACGACCCGGCGGCCCTGGTCTCTGAGGTCGAACGCCACCGCAAGGAGCACAGCGACCGGCTCACGCGTTACCTCAACGGAGAGCAACGGGACTTCACCGGGCCCGAAGCCCCCCGGCCACTGGACACCGGCCAGGAGCTCCAGCACGTCGTCCTGCGCGGTGGCATCGCCTTCGAGCGCATGACCATCGCCTGGCTGGACGACGTCCTCGACACCCTCCACCGGCTCCGCGCCGACCGGCCTGGCCCCGCCTGAGTCCGCTGCGCCGGCCCCGGCGTGGACCGGCACCCACCAGCCCTGACCACCCCCCCTCGACCCACTGCCAGAGCCGGCCGCCCGGCCCGGCCGCCCGGCTGCCCGGCGGCCGGAGCCGCAGTGAGCCACCCCTCCCGGTGCGTGCCCACGCACCTCGAACCGACCCCCGGAAGGCATACCTGATGGCCGACCAGCTGCTGTTCAACCCGCGCACGTACGACCCGGCGCACTTCGACCCCGAGACCCGCAGGCTGCTGCGCGCCACGGTCGACTGGTTCGAGACCCGCGGCAAGCGCAGGCTGATCGAGGACTACCGCTCTCGCGCCTGGCTGCAGGACTTCCTCGACTTCGCCGCCAAGGAGGGCCTGTTCGCCACCTTCCTCACCCCGGCCGCGGACGGCGACCGGCCGGAGCAGCGCTGGGACACCGCCCGTATCGCCGCCCTCAACGAGATCTTCGGCTTCTACGGCCTCGACTACTGGTACGCCTGGCAGGTCACCATCCTCGGTCTCGGCCCGGTCTGGCAGAGCGACAACGCCGAGGCCCGCGCCCGCGCGGCCGAACTCCTCACGCAGGGCGAGGTGTTCGCGTTCGGCCTCTCCGAGAAGAGCCACGGCGCCGACATCTACTCCACGGACATGCTGCTGGAACCCGACGGCGACGGCGGCTTCCGGGCGACCGGCTCCAAGTACTACATCGGCAACGGCAACGCCGCCGGACTGGTCTCCGTCTTCGGTCGCCGGACGGACGTCGAGGGGCCCGACGGGTACGTCTTCTTCGCGGCCGACAGCCGGCACCCGGCGTACCACCTGGTCAAGAACGTCGTCGACTCCTCCAAGTACGTCAGCGAGTTCCGGCTCGAGGACTACCCCGTGGCGCCCCAGGACGTGTTGCACACCGGCCGCGCCGCCTTCGACGCCGCCCTCAACACCGTCAACGTCGGCAAGTTCAACCTGTGCACCGCCTCGATCGGCATCTGCGAGCACGCCATGTACGAGGCCGTGACCCACGCCCACAACCGCATCCTGTACGGCCGCCCCGTCACGGCCTTCCCGCACGTGCGGCGCGAGCTGGTCGACGCCTACGTACGGCTGGTCGGCATGAAGCTGTTCAGCGACCGCGCCGTCGACTACTTCCGCTCGGCCGGCCCGGACGACCGCCGCTACCTGCTCTTCAACCCCATGACCAAGATGAAGGTCACCACCGAGGGCGAGAAGGTCATCGACCTGATGTGGGACGTCATCGCGGCCAAGGGATTCGAGAAGGACAACTACTTCGCCCAGGCCGCGATCGAGATCCGGGGCCTGCCCAAGCTCGAGGGCACGGTGCACGTCAATCTCGCACTGATCCTGAAGTTCATGCGGAACCACCTGCTCGACCCGGTCGACCACCCCGCGGTGCCCACCCGCCTCGACGCGGCCGACGACACCTTCCTCTTCCGGCAGGGCCCGGCCCGGGGACTGGGCTCGATCCGGTTCCACGACTGGCGCCCCGCCTTCGACGCGTACGCCGCGGTGCCCAACGTGGCCCGGTTCCGCGAGCAGGCCGACGCCCTGTGCCACTTCGTCACCACCGCGGCCCCCGACGAACGGCAGAGCCACGACCTGGACCTCCTGCTCGCCGTCGGCCAGCTGTTCGCGCTCGTGGTGCACGGTCAGCTGATCCTCGAACAGGCCCGGCTCACCGGGCTCGACGAGGACGTGCTCGACGAACTGTTCGCCGTCCTGGTCCGCGACTTCTCGGGCCACGCCGTCGAACTGCACGGCAAGGACTCCGCCACAGAACGGCAGCAGGACTGGGCGCTCGGCGCCGTCCGCCGCCCGGTCGTCGACGAGGCCCGCTTCGGCCGCGTATGGGAGCGCGTCGAGGCACTGTCCGGCGCCTACGAGATGGCCCCGTAGTCCACGCCGGCCCGGCCGGGCCGCTCGCATTCCGGGTCCCCCGTGAACCC
The DNA here is from genome assembly GCF_047946815.1 of Streptomyces hamibioticus. NCBI lineage: Bacteria > Bacillati > Actinomycetota > Actinomycetes > Kitasatosporales > Streptomycetaceae > Streptomyces > Streptomyces hamibioticus. The sequence goes on along the minus strand of NZ_JBKKQY010000001.1, from coordinate 299,515 downwards.
CGCGGAGACCCAGGACGGCGAACGGCGTCCGGCCGGGCCTGCCCCGGCGACGCCCGTCGGTGGACGGCGAATCGCGTGCACCGCCGGCTACGGGCGGCAGGACCGCCTGCCGCCGCCTCGCCGGGCGGCCCGCACAGGCAAGCCCCCGGCCGGGCCCGGCCCCCGCGGTGTGGGCGGCAGACCACACGGACACCTGAGCCCGCCCGCTGGGGGGGGGCGAGGCTCGGGCGGGCGAGCAGGCCGACGGGGTCCGGCCACGCCCGGGAGACCGCGCCTGCGGGGACCGCCGCCAGCCCGGTGGCCTCACCGTACCCAGGGCGCGCGTCACGGTGATCCCGATGACCACCCGGATCGGATTCACCCGCGGTGTCCCGTACCGCTCGCTGCGGCGGCGCTCGGCGCCGGGCACGGAGGCGGGGTCGCCCTCCCCCTACCGCGGTATCACTCCCGACTTGGCTCTCCGGAGTGACGCCCCACCCGCCCGCATCTTCCTACCTTCCTCGCCGTCATCACCGACGAGACAGAGGGAGACGCACGGATGCGCCGCTTCACGAAGGCTCCGGCCACCGCCGTACTGGCCACACTGCCGGCGGGCGGCACGGCAGGCTGGACTTCGGCGAGAGGTGAGGAAACACCGAGTGGTGCGCTCCCCGGCACCGCCGCCTGGCTGGCGGACGACGCCCTGGGCCGGCAGCTCCCGGACCCCGCCACGGCCACCCCGTCCGAGGTGGCGGCCTTCTTCGGCGGCCTGACCGAGACCCAGCAGCACCGACTCGTCGAGGATCACCCCACCGTGGTGGGCAACCTCGACGGCGCCCCCGTGAACCTCCGCTACGAGGCCAATGCCTCCGCAGGCCACCAGGTCCTGGCCCATGACCCGCGCGGCCGCGGCCTGGTCGCCCGGAGCGACCTGGAGCACGCCACTCACGTCTCGGTGATCGTCCCCGGCTCGGACATCGACCTCCCGACGTCCGACCGTACGGCACAGTGGGCATCATCAATCTGTCGGCGATGACGATCTTGTGCCGGCACCGGACGGCGATGCTCGCCGCCGCGGTCCGCCTCGCACTTGTCCAGCCGCAGTGGATGCCGCGCCGCGCATTCGACGGCACCGCCCTTCGGCCAGGGAGTGTCGGGCAGCACGACCACGCGGCCGGGAGGTCACGGGCCGGCCGCCGGTAGATACGCTCGTACCCCGCTGTCCATTCCTGCTGCGGATCCTCCATCCGGTCCGCCGGTGTGGCCGCTTCGGACGAGGTGGCCACGATCGGCATCGGCGCTTCCCTGCATCCGACGGCCGTCGGGGCACCGGCCATCGCCCTCGCCGTTGCCGTCCTCCGCCCCGGTCCGCGAGGCCCGATCCGCTCACGGACGTACCGCCGTGGCACGGGGCAGCACGACCTGGCCCGTGACGAACTCGCTCCAGAGCCCGAACCTCAGCTCCGCGCCGGGCCTCGCCCTGCTCTCGGCGAAGCTGACGGCACGCTCGCCCGACCGGCGAACCGCGCCCCAGACCAGCTCGAAACGGGAGGTGCCCACGCGCTGCCCGGGCGGGACGGACGTCGGCGGCAGAATTTCGTCCAGGGCCCAGCGGTAGCCCAGCCGTTGGTAGTACGGCGTGACCTTTTCCCACGTCAGTTCCAGGATCGCGCCGGTCGAAGGAATCACCACGAGCGCGCCGCGCAGCCCGTTGGCATGCCGGGTGTTGAAGGCCAAGACCTCCGACACACCCGAGGGATACGCGTGGGCGGTGCCCCTGCCCACCTGCGAGGCCGGGGGGCAGCCTGTCACTCCCCGCCTTTCGATCACCCTCCGGGGGCAGACCGGGAACGCCTCCGGGCGGAAGGCGAGCGAGTCGTCGAAGAGAAACACGAACCGGCGGGCGGCAGCGGGCGGGCCGTCCGGCTCCGTCCGGCTGGTGCGGTGGAAGCCCACCCGCAGCCCGTTGCGCGCACCGCCGTCCGAAGTGACCGACACGGAGAGGGTGTCGATGTTGCGCGGCCCCTCCACGTCCGGCTCGTGGGCGCGCTGCGGTCCGCCCGGCGCGGGGTCGGGCTCAGAAGCGGGGGAGGCGTCCGCGGGCGCCGCCATCATCAGCAGCGCGGCTGCCGCCGCGGTCATCGAACCCAGCCGTGTGCGCATACGCATGGTCCACTCCAGCGGTTCCGGGGGCGTCTGTACGCCCATGCTCACCCGCCGCCGGCCGCGCTCTCGCCCCTCTGCCGTGCCTGGGGAACGCCGTACCCAGGGACCAGCCGTCCCAGGTACCGGCACAATGAACGCATGGTTGTGCATGGAGAGTTGAGGGACTTCCTGCGCTCGCGGCGGGCCCGCATCCGCCCGGAGGACGTCGGCTACGCCTCGGGCTCGGGGCTGCGCCGGGTCCCGGGGCTGCGACGGGAGGAGCTGGCGCATCTGGCGGGTGTGAGCGTCGACTACTACGTACGCCTGGAGCAGGGGCGCAACCGCAGTGTCTCCGACGCCGTCCTCGACGCGGTGGCGGACGCGCTGCGGCTTGACGAGGACGAGCGCACCCATCTCTTCCGGCTCGCCCGGCCGCGCAAGACGGTCACCGAGACACCGCACGAGGCAACCGTCCGGCCGGGGGTGCGGCGGCTCCTCGACTGGATCGACGCGCCGGCGCTCGTCATCGGCCGCCGCATGGACGTACTCGCCTGGAACCGACCCGCCTGCGGCCTCATCACCGACTTCGGCCGACTGCCCCCGGCCGAGCGCAATCTCTGCCGCCTGCATCTGCTCAACGAGGAGATCGGCAGCCGCTATCCGGACCTCGACATGGTCGCCCGGGAGGCCGTGGGACATCTGCGCATCGCGGCGGGCCGCTTCCCGGAGGACCACGAGCTGCGGCTGCTCGTGGACGAACTCAAGGAGGCCAGCGAGGAGTTCCGGCGCTACTGGGCGCTGCACACGGTGCGCACCAAGGCGCATGGACTGAAGCGCATGGACCACCCGGAACTCGGGCCGCTCACCCTCTCGTACGAGATCACCCACTTTCCACAGGATCCGGAGCAGAGTCTGCTCGTGTACACCGGCACCCCGGGCTCCGCCGAGGAGCAAGCGCTGCGCGTCCTGGCCAAGACCGTCTGACGGCGCGGCGCGCACACGGAGGCGCGACCCCTGGAGCTGATGGTGTGTCAACTGAACCCCCGGTACCACAGTGCGACCGGAGGCCGGGCCCGCAGGACCGACGATGGGCGTCCGACCAGCCAACGGCCACGGAGGAATCCCATGCGTAAGCCCACGCGCGGCTCGGCCGCCGAACGGCCCGGACCGGGGCCGGTGACCTCATGGCAGCGCCGTCTCGTCCTGACCACGGCCACCGCGCTCGCTCTCACCCTGACCCCCGCTCCCGCCCCTCCCGTCGCCCCGGCCGCCCGGGCTTCTTCCCTGCCGGACCACTACGTCGTCCCCGGCGATCGTGCCTTCCCGACCGGCCTGGCCCTCGACCCCCGCACCGGCCACTTCTACGTGGGCAGTGCGCAGGACGGCACTCTGTACCGAGGCCACCTGGGCAGCTCCGAGGCGAAGGTCTGGTCACCCGACGGGCAGGACGGGCGTTCCGTCACCGCCGGAATGACCGTGGACCGCAAGGGGCGTCTGTATGTCAACGGGGCGGACACCGGAACGATGCGGGTCTATGACACGGGCACGCGTGAACTCCTCGCCGAACTGCGCGGTGCGCGCGGCGGGTTCATGAACGACGTCACCGTCGCGGACGACGGCACGGCCTACATCACCGACTCCTTCGTGCCCGTCGTCTACCGCGCGCGAGAACGCCAAGGACGGTGGACGCTGGAGCGCTGGCTCGACGTCGAGGACACTGCCGTGGACTGGATCGACGGCCAGCACAACCTCAATGGAGTGGTGGCCGTGGGGAATCATCTGCTCACCATCCAGAGCAACACCGGCCGCCTGTGGCGCATCGACCGCTCCACCGGTGTCGCAGACGAGGTCGACCTCGGTGGGCGTACCCTCCTGAGCGGCGACGGCATGGTCTGGCAAGACGGCCGCCTCTACGTCACCCAGGGCAACCTCTACGCGGACCCGGACGCCGAATCGCGGGTCGCCGTCCTGGAACTGGACGAAGACCTGTCCCGGGGAAGGCAGACCGCATCCCTCGTCCCGCCCGGTGGTTTCCGGCACCCGAGCGCCGCGGCCCTCACCACGAAGGGGCGTCTGCTGGTCGTCAACAGCCAGTACGACCGCTGGTCCGCGGGACTGCCGCCGCGGACACTGCCGTTCACGATCTCCAGCCTTCGGACGCCGTGACGAACGGACAGTCTTCCTGCGCACACCGCCGTGTCCGCTCCCGCGAGGGCGAACGGCGCGCTTCGACTCCGACGAGCCGTGAGCAAATGCCCTATCTCGGCTTCCTCGTGGCAAGGCAGCGTCTCGGCTACCGATCCGTACGGCGCCTTTGGTGCACCTGACGACGGCACGCGGGCCTGCCCGGAGCGGACAGGTCCCGAGGCCGGGCCGGTAACGTAGGTGTGTCCTCAGGTGTCGGACGGCTTGATCGAACGCCGCATCTCTTCCTCGTACGCGGTGCGCTGTTCCGGTACGGACCGGCAGACGATGGCATCCACCTGGAGCAGGTCGTCCATCCGGTCGAGCAGAGGCGCCGGGACCAGGTTCATCCAGGGCAGGACCCATCCCAGCCACCGAGGTGCATAGCTCACGGGGGCCGGGCGGCGCAGCGTCCGGTCCACCGCTGCCACCACGGCGGCGGGAGGCAGGGGGGTCAGCCCGCAGGGCAGGCGCAGGCCGTGCGCCATGTGGGTCGCTGTGAGACCGGCGAGGATGGCGCTCACCTGCACGCCGCTGCCGCGTAGTTCCCGGCGCAGTGCCCGGGACAGTGCGAGGACGCCCGCTTTGGTGGCGCTGTACGCGGCCATGCCGGCGATGGGCTTGGCGGCGGCGGCGCTCGCGATGTTGATCAGGTGACCGGTGCCGCGTTCCTTCATGACCGCCACCGCAGCTTGGCTTCCGTGCAGCACGGCGTTGAGGTTGACGGCCACGACACGGTCCAGGAGCGCGGCGGCCTGTGACTCGAGGGGGCCGATGGGCTGGATGCCGGCGTTGTTGACCCAGACATCCAGGCGGCCGAAGTGTTGCAGGGCGTGCTCTGCCAGGGAGTGGCACACCGAGGCGTCGGAGACGTCACCGACCACTGCGCGGTGCCCGGGACCGAGTGAGGTGAGCACGTCCTCGGCCGTCGCCGGGTCGATGTCACAGACGACGAGTCGGTGCCCGCTGTCGGCCAGGGACACGGCGATCCGGCGGCCGATCCCGCGTCCGGCTCCGGTCACTACGGCCACTCGCTCCGTGGTGTCGTTCCCTGCGTGGGAGTGCGCTGACGTCATGTTCGCCGCATCGCCTGTCGTGAGCGGGGGCGAGGGAAGGGGGAGCGGACCTGCGTGTCTGTGCGGCTGATCGCGCGGGCGATCTGGCGGGCGTCGACTCCCGCCTGGTAGAGCGCCCCGTAGAGCGGATTGCCGTAGCCGGCGAAGAACAGGCCGGGCGCGTCCGGACAGGTGCGAGCGCCCGTGACCAGTGGCCGTCCTGCGGTACCCAGGATGTCGGCGGCGCCGAGCAGATCCTCCAGACCGGTTCGGTAGCCGGTTGCGGCGATGACGACGTCGGGGGCGAGGGCCGTGCCGTCGGACAAGTGGACGAAGCCGTCCTGGAAACGGGTCGTCCCGGCGACCGGCTGGACATGGCCGTCGAGCACGGCGGCGACGATGCCCCGGTCATGCACGGGACTCGTTTCGTCCCGCGCTGACCGTGTGTACAGGCCCTCTGCAGGCAGCGGCAGCCCATGTGCGGACAGGTCCGGGAGAAGCAAACGGCGGATGAGCCGCGTGGCGCCGTCTCCCCAGGCGGGAGGGAGCCGGCGCGCCCAGATCCCCGCGGCCTGCCAGCGGCTGCTGTTCTTGGGGACGATGTTCGGCGCGGCGCGGACCGACAGCCAGACGCGGGCTGCTCCGGCCCGGCTGAGGGCGACAGCGATTTCCGTGCCGCTGTTCCCGGCTCCGACGACCAGGACTCGGCGCCCTTCGTAGGACGCGGGGTCACGGTAGTCCTTGGAGTGCAGAAGTCGGCCGGTGAAGGAATCGGCACCGGGCCAGTCCGGTACGTGGGGTGTGTGGTTGCGGCCTGTGGCGAGCACGACCGCGCGGGCGGTCAGGACCTCGCGTCTGGTGTGGACGAACCACTCGACTGTCGTGGAACCGGCCACGGGCCGTCCCCGGCCGAGGGTCACCCGCTGGACGTCCGTACCGGTGCGCACATCGAGCTGGTGGTGGGCGGCATACCGCTCCAGATAGGCGGCCCAGTCGTCGCGCGTGACCCAGGTGCCGGCACTCCGAGGGACGGCAAAGCCGGGAAGGCTGGACAGACGGCGGGGGGTGTGCAGTCGCAGGTGGTCATAGTGGGCGCGCCACCCGTCGCCGATGCGGTCCGACCGCTCGATGACCACGACGGGCTCCCGGGCGCGGCGCAGCATGGCGGCCGTCGCCAGGCCGCTGGGACCGGCGCCGACCACGACCACGGGGCGAGAGCCATGAATGTCGGTTTTCGTCATAGTTCCATGGCAACGAAAGGGCCGGCCCACGGGTCACGATGCGGGTGCGGCGGTGGCGGCCTCCCCGCCCGAGGGCGCCTGCATGCAGCCGCCGGGAGCGGCCGGTGTGAAGGCCGACGTCGACGAAGCCTGCGGCGCTCCGTGCTGAGGCAGGGCGTCCCCGGCCAAAGTGGAGAGCAACGCTCAAGGCCTGTGGATCCGCTGATCGACGAGATCGTTCGGAGGGCGCCCGCCGCATGCCGACCGCCGTGCCGGAGGCCGAAGCCAGCCGGTCACAGCCGAGTCGGCGGCCGAGACGGACGAGGCCGGCCGTGCAGCCCACGGGGTGAATTCGTTGGCCGGCAACCCTCGTCCAGGAGCGGAGGCCACCAGAACAGGGGTATCGGCGCTGCCGGGATGTGGGTTACCGCGGTGCGGCGTCCTCGGCCTGCCCGACGGCCCGTACCAGGTATGCGTCGTCGATGGGCTCGGGATCACCGAGGCGGTTCCCGAGCACGGCCCTCAGGTGTGTCCGGTCATAAGTGCGGTGCATCGCCACGTAGGTGAGGGCCCCCGCCCGCTGGGCGATGAGCGACTCGATCCGCGTCGGGTCGGGCAGATCCGTTACCGGGATCAGGGACAGGCCCGGGTAACGCTGTTCAACGGCGGTGCACAGGGAGGCTGTCGGGGTGTTCTGCGGATGAGTGATGTGCAGGGTCCGTACCGCGGGGGCGCCGGGGAGGGATTCGGCGGCGCACACCATGGCCCGGGCGGCATAGTCGGCCTGGAGCACGTTCAGCGCGCCCTCGGAGTCGATGGTGACACGGACCTGCAAGGCGTCCCCGCGGCTTCGGCCGGCAGGGTGAAGCCCACGCGGTTGCCTGCCGGGCAGGGGCCAGGAGCGCGACCAGTTGTCGAGGATCCCGGTCAGCGTGTCCAGGGGCTGGGCAGGCAGCGCGGAGGGCACCGCGCGATCGGTGATGAGGAGGCTGGGCCGCATGATGGTCGCTGTTCGGCCCCTTGCTCGCGCCCACGCGTGCACCATGGTTTCGGCGGTGTACTTGGATTCCTCGTAGGCGTTGTGGAAGCCGTGGTCTTCGCGCAGGTCGTCCTCGTGGATATGGCCGGTGAGGCGTCGACCTGCCACGTAGGCGGTGCTGACGTAGACCAACTGCGCGTGGGGGGCTTGGTCGGCGAGGTCGAGGACGTGCCGGGTGCCGAGCACGTTGGACCGGTACAGGGGCACCGGGTCGCCTGCCAGGCTGAGCAAGGCGGCACTGTGCCAGAGGTGGGTCAGTCCGGCGGTCACCCGAGCTCGCGTCTCGGCGTCCAGGCCCAGGCCGGGCCGGGTGAGGTCGCCACTGACATAGCGCAGCCGGGACAGGGCGCCGTCGGGCAGGGGCGGGGCATCCAGCCAGGTGATCGCGCGCTCGGTGCGGACGCGCAGGCTTTCGGGGCTGCCCCGTCCGAGGACGGTCACGGGTTCGCCGCCGGGGCGGGCGAGCAACTCACGGACGAGACGGCAGCCGACGAAGCCGGTGGCGCCGGTGATCAGGACGGACAAGGCATCTCCGTGACTGCAGCAGGATGGTAACGGTGCGTCAACAAGCGACGTTACTCGGGTTCAACGAAGGCCAGGTGCGGCGGACCTGGCCCTTTACGGCGCGGCATTCGAAAGAGTGCAGGTGAGGCTTGCTCTACGAACGTTCACCGGAACGAGCGAAAGTGAGTGGACTGCCGCCGCGGGCGGCGGTGCCTCACCTTCTCCACCGTGCATGCCACTACGGTGCGTGTTGAATCGATGCTCGTCTTCCTCTGCCGAGAGCAGGTCAGTACATGCCCCAGGAACCGGACGCCCGCGACAAGGACCCCATCGCCGTCGTCGGCGTCTCCTGCCGTCTGCCTGGCGGCATCACCGGCATGGACGGCCTCTGGGAGGCTCTGCTCCAGGGGCGCGACCTGATCACGGAGATGCCCGCCGACCGGTTCGACGTGGACCGGTTCGTGGACACGGAAATGCCGCGGAGGGGAAAGTCCTATACGGCGGCAGGTGGTTTCCTCGACGACATCGCCGGCTTCGATGCCGCCTACTTCGGCATTCCTCCCAAGGAAGCCGCCCACATGGATCCGCAGCACCGGCTGCTGCTGGAACTCGCGGCGGAGGCGCTGGACGACGCGGCGATCGACGCCGAGCGGCTGGCCGGCACGGACACCGCCGTCTACATCGGCATCTCCGACGCAAGCTATGCCAATGTGCACGTGTTCGCTCCGCGCGGCATGAACGCCTACTCCATGGCGGGCAGCGCTTCCTCGATCGCGGCGAACCGGCTGTCGCACACCTTCGACCTGCGCGGCCCGAGCATGGCCGTCGACACCGCCTGTTCCTCGTCCCTGGTGGCCCTGGACCGGGCATGCCGCACCCTGCGCGAGGGCACCAGCCGTACCGCCCTGTGCGGGGGCGCGAACATCATGCTCTCCGCCGGTCTCTACATCGGCTTCTCGCAGGCGTCGTACCTCTCGCCGAGCGGCAGGTGTGCCGCGTTCTCCGCCGGTGCCGATGGGTTCGTGCGGGCCGAGGGCGGCGGCATGGTGGTGCTGAAGCGCTTGGCCGACGCGGTTGCCGACGGCGACCGCGTCCTGGGCCTGATCCTGGGCAGCGCCAGCAACTGCAACGGCCGGACCATGGGTCTGGCACTGCCCAGCGCCCAGGCGCAGGAGGACCTGCTGCGCGGTCTGTACGCGCAAGCGGGCGTGCAGCCCAATGAGTTGGTGTACTTCGAAGCCCACGGAACGGGAACGCCTGCGGGTGACCCGGTGGAGGCCCGGGCCATCGGACAGGCCCTGGGCACGCGCCGGATCACCGGGCCCCTGCCGATCGGCTCGGTGAAGACGAATCTGGGCCATCTGGAGTCCGCCTCGGGGATGGCAGGGCTGTGCAAGGCACTGCTGGTCCTGCGCCACCGCACCATCCCGGCCTCCCTGCACGCCGGCGAACTCAACCCGGCCATCGACTTCCCCGGGCTCGGCATCGACGTGGTCACCGAGAACCGGCCCCTGGCCGAAACGCCACGCCCGGTCGTCGGCGTCAACTCCTTCGGATTCGGGGGCGCGAACGCGCACATCGTCCTGGCCGCCGCACCGACCGCCCCGCAGCCGCCGACGTGTGCGCCACCGCCCGAGGGCCTGCCGGTTCTGATCAGCGCCCGGACCCAACCGGCCCTGCGCCGTGCGGCGGCGCGCATGGCCGAACGCCTGGCCACGGCCGATGCGGAGGAGTACTACGACATCGCCTACACCTCCTGTCGGCGCCGGGGCAGGCACGAGCAGCGTGCCGCGGTCCTGGCGGGCACAGCGCCAGAAGCTGCTCAGCACTTCACCGCCCTGGCCGCGTCCCCTACGGGCGCGGCCACGCAGGCGGTGCACCGCGGACGGGTGGCCTTCGTCTATTCGGGCAACGGCGCGCAGTGGGCCGGAATGGGCGCGGATCTGCTCGAAACCGACGCCGTCTTCCGGCGGGCGATGCGGACCGTGGACGCCGAGCTGACACCGCTGCTGGGGTGGTCGGTCACCCAGTACCTGATCTCGCCGGCCGCACAGTGGCGGTTGGAGGCCACCGAAGTGGCACAGCCACTGCTGTTCGCACTACAGGTGTGCCTCACCGAGACACTACGCGGGCAGGGGGTCGAACCGGCCGCGGTCCTCGGCTACAGCATCGGCGAGGTGACCGCGGCCTACGCCTGCGGGGCCCTGTCCCTCGCGCAGGCAGCCGAAATGATCGCCATCCGCAGCCAGATCCAGGCGGCCACCGCCGGCAGCGGGCGCATGGCAGCGGTCGGACTGGGCCCCCAGCAGGCGGCGGAGGCACTGCGGGCCTACGACGGGAAACTGGAGATCGCCGGCGTCAACAGCGCCCAGGACGTCACCGTCGCCGGCGATGCCGCCGCACTCACCGCCCTCGTCGAGCAGCTCACCGAGCAGAACGTCTTCTGCCGTGACCTGGGCCTGAACTACGCCTTCCACAGCCGTGCCATGGACCCCCAGGAACAGGCACTGACCTCCGCGCTCAAGGAGCTGCGGCCGCACCCCGCCGAGGTCCCCCTCTACTCGACGATCACCGGAACCCGGATCGCCGGAACCGAACTGAACAACAGGCACTGGTGGCACAACATGCGCTCCCCCGTGCAATTCGCCCAGGCGGTGGAGACAGCCCTGGACGACGGCGCGGACATCTTCGTGGAGGTCGGCCCTCACCCGGCGCTGCGCACGTACCTGCAGCGCATCGCCGCGGCCCACCCGCAGACGCCCGTCACGGTCCTGCCGACGCTGCGCCGCGGGCACAGCGGCCCCGACGCCCTCGCCGCTACGCGTGCGGCCCTCCTGGCCACGGGAGCACACACCGACTGGTCCCGCTACTTCCCCCGGCCCGGCCGGGTGACCGACCTGCCCGCCTACCCCTGGCAGCGCGAGCGGCACTGGAACGTCCCCGAGGACTGGAGCGGCAACCCGCCGCTGCTGCACCCGCTGCTGGGAAGCAGGGTCGCCGTCCCCACACCCTCATGGTCCGGCCCGGTCGAACCGGCCCTCGTGCGCTGGCTGGCCGATCACCGAGTCGCCGGCAGCGTCGTCATGCCCGCGACCGGCTACGCGGAGATGGCCCTGGCCGCCGGGCGCCTCACGCTGCAGGCACCGGTGGAAGTCGAACACCTCGAGATCAGCAGCGCCCTCGTCGTGCCCTGGGCCGACGCCTCCGCCGTCCGGACGCAGGTGTCGCTCAACCCGGAAGACGGCCTCCTGCTCATCTCCAGCACCGCCGAGCACGCCGACGAGCCACGCCCGCACGCCCGTGCCCGCGTACGCACGCTCCTCGCCTCCAGGCCCGCCCCGCTGGACGTGAGCGTGCTGCGCGAGCGGTGCACACGGCAGTTGAGCGTCGAGGACCACTACGGGGCCTGCGCGGACGCCGGGCTCGACTACGGCCCGGCCTTCCGCGTACTGCGCGAACTGCATGTGGGCGACGGGCAGGTCCTGGCTCATTACACCCACCCGGATCCCGGGCCGCCCTACACCGCACACCCGGCATTGCTCGACGGCGCCCTGCAGGCGGGTTCTCCGCTCCTCGCCGACCTGACGGCACAGGGACAGGCGTATCTGCCCGCGGCAATCGAGGCCGTCCGCGTATGGGCCACTCCCTCTCCCAGCGGTGTCATCGCCGTGCGGGAAAGGTCCCGTACGGCCGGCGAGGTCTGCTGGGACATCACCCTCGCCGACGTGGACGGTACCGTCACCGCCCAGCTCGACGGCTGCCGCCTACGCCGCTTCTCCGGCACCCGCACCACACCGATCACCACCCAGCACACCGTGCTGCGCGCTGCTCCCCAAAGCACCGAACCCAGCGCCCGCACCTCGCCCGTACCGCTTCCGGAACAGGTGATCGATGCCTGTATGCCTCAGATCGTCGAGACGCGCACGGCATGGCGAGAGCTGCGGTACGAGCTCGTCGAGGCCGACGCCGCGGACCTGTGGGCCCGCACCGTCGCCACGGCGCTGCGCTCCCTGCTGCCCGACCCTTCGGCCTCCTTCACCTGGGACGAACTTGTCGGATACGGCGTGGAGGAACGGCATCTGCGCCTGCTGAGAGCGACACGGCCGATGATGGAGCGGTGGGGACTGCTGAGCACCGAGCCCGGCGGGCGGTACCGCCTGGCAGGCACGGATCCGGATTTCAGGGGTGCGCTCACCGCGTTCGCCGCGCGGCATCCGCAGTTCATCGGCGCCCATGCGCTGACCGTGTACCACGGCTCGCAGCTGATCGACTTCCTGTGCGGAAAGCGCGATGCGATGCAACTGCTGACCGACGATGTCCCGACGAAGATGCTCGAGCAGTTCTACGACATCGCACCGTTCTGCCGGTTTCACAACCGTCTGGCCCAGGTGGTACTGAAGGAGGCCCTCCGCAGCTGGCCCGCAGAGCGGCCCGTGCGGATCCTGGAAGTCGGCTCCGGCACCGGCGGCCTGACCGCCGCGCTGCTGCCGCTCCTTCCCCCGGAGCGAACGCGCTACTGCTTCACCGACACCTCTGCGTTCTTCTTCCCCAAGGCCCGCAACCGGTTCGCCGCATACGACTTCGTCGACTACCGGACCTTCGACCTGGACACCGATCCGGCCGAACAAGGTTATGCATCGGGTGAGTTCGACTTCGTCGTGGCGGGCAACGCCCTGCACACCGCCAAGGACCTCACCCGGGCCATGCGGCACGTCGCCGGCCTGCTGGCCCCCGGCGGAGCACTGCTCGCCCTGGAAACGCACAACACGGAACTCCTCCTGCCCCTCTTCGGCCTGCTGGACAGCTCCTACGGCAACACCGACACCGCGCTGCGCCCCGACACCCTGCTCCTGCCACGCGCCCAATGGCCGGACGTGCTCACACAGTGCGGTTTCACCCACATCGAACAGATCGGCGACGATCAACCCCCTGGGCGCGACAACGGATCCCTGCTGCTGGCCACCGTTCCCACCCGCGACGAGGACGTCCCGAACACGCCGCCACCTGCCGCACGCCCCGATGCCGCCTTCCTCGTGGCTGCTGAGGCCGCCGGCGAACTGCCCTTCGCGACAACGCTGGCAGGCCACCTCACTGAGGGAGGGAAGACAGAGAGGGTCGCACTCGTACCCCGCACGCGTGAGGAATGGGAGACCTTCCTGGCACGCGCCGACTCCCACACCGGCGCCGGGGCACCAGCCGTGGTGCTGCTTCTCGGGGAAGTGACGGAGGACGATCCGGCCGCCGTGGTGTCACGGACGGCGCGGCGTGCGGAGTCACTGCGCCTCTGCGCGGCCGTGCTGGACGAACGGCGCCGCCGGGGCAGCCGTCCCGAACTCTGGCTGGTGACCCGCCCCAGCGGGGCCGTCGAGACCGGTCTGGAGGCCGAACAGCCTGCCGATGCGGCAATCTGGGCCATGGCGCGTTGCCTGGCCAACGAACTGCCCGAAATCCCGTGCCGGCGGTTGTCACTGCGCCGCTCCGGCAACATCGACGCCGACACCCGCCGACTGGCCCGGGAACTGTGCTCGCCGGGGGAGGAGGACGAGATCGTCCTTACCCGACAGGGCCGGTTCGTTCCCCGCGAGCAGCATCGCCCCACCGCCCGCCCCGCCACCCGCGACCTGCCCTTCACCTTGCGCGTCCACAATCCGGGCCTGTCCTATGAACTGGCCTGGCAGGAGATTCCCCGTCCCGCACCCGGCCCGGGTGAAGTCCTCGTCGACGTCAGGGCCGCCGCGCTGAACTACCGTGACACGATGCGGGCCACCGATCTGCTGCCCGCCGAGGCCGGAGAGGGCGATCCCCTGGCAGACGGCTACGGGATGGAATGCGCCGGTGTCGTCGTCGCTTGCGGTGAGGGCGTGACGCGATACAAGCCGGGCGACCGCGTCGCCTGCCTGGCCCCCGCGTCGCTGAGCTCCTACACGCTGAGCAGGCCCGAGGGCATGTTCCCGCTGCCGGACGGCATGACGTTCAACGAAGGCGCGACCCTGCCGGTGGCCTACAGCACCGTCCTCTACAGCCTGCGCACCCTGGCCCGCCTGCAGCCCGGCGAGAGCGTACTCATCCACGGTGCGGCAGGCGGCGTCGGCCTCGCCGCCCTGCGGTACGCCACCGCCTGCGGCGCCGAGGTCATCGCCACCGCCGGCAGCGACCTCAAACGGACCTATCTGCGGTCCCTGGGCGTACGGCACGTCTTCGACTCCCGCTCCCTGCACTTCGCCGACCAGATCCGGTGCCTCACCCACGGGCGCGGTGTCGACGTGGTGCTCAACTCCCTGGCAGGCGAAGCCCTCACCCGCAGCCTCGAACTCCTCAAGCCCGGCGGCCGGTTCCTCGAACTGGGCAAGCGAGACTTCTACGAGAACAAGCCACTCCTGCTGAGGCCGTTCAAGAACAACATCGCGTTCTTCGGTGTCGACCTCACCAAGGTCTTCTCCGAAGGGGCCCAGCTCGCCGACCTCGTCGCCCAGTTCCAGGACCCCGGACTGCACGACGTCATCCGGCCCCTGCCCCATGCTGTGTTCCCCGCCGCGCGGGTGGACGAGGCGTTCGCCCTCCTGCAGCACTCCCGGCACATCGGCAAGGTCGTCGTCGCCTTCGATCCGCTGGACGAACCACCCCTGGTCGAGCCCTCGGCCCGCGCGCCCCGCCTGGACCCCTCGGGGGCCTACCTGGTGACTGGCGGTACCGGCGGGTTCGGTGCGGCGACCGCCCTGTGGCTCGCGGACCTGGGCGCCCAGCACCTCGCCCTGGTCAGCAGGCGCGGCCCCGACGCTCCCGAGGCCGACGCGGTCCTCGCGGCACTGCACGAACGGGGCGTACAGGCCGACGCCTACGCGGCCGACGCCGCCGATCCGGCCGCCATGACGGACGTCGTGGCCCAGATCGACGCGCAGGGCCATCCGCTGCGCGGGGTCGTGCACGCCGCCATGCACCTGGACGACGAGGCACTGCTCGACCTGGACGAGGAGCGGATGGCCGCGGTCCTCCGCCCGAAGATCGGCGGTGCCATCGTCCTGGACCGGCTCACCCGGGACCGCGAGTGCGACCTGTTCCTGATGTACTCATCCGGCGCCACGGTGATCGGTAATGGCACACAAGCCCCCTACGCGGCCGGGAACCTGTACCTGGAAGCCCTCGTCCGCAGCCGTCGCCGCCAGGGCCGGCCGGGGCTGGCGATCGCCTGGGGCGCGATCGGGGACGCCGGATACGTGGCCCGCAACGACCTGGCCGCCCCACTGACGGCCCTCGGTCTGGAAATGATCAGCACGAACGAGGCGTTCACCGCCTCCAGGACGCTCCTGCCAAGCGGTGCGGACGTGGCTGGGGTCGCACGCTGCGACTGGGCCCGTGCCCGCAATCTGCTCCCGCTGCTGGCCACGCCCCGGCTGGCCGGCCTGGTGCCCGCAGGCAGCCACGCACACGACGACAAGGAAGGGCTGCTGCACCAACTGCACCAACTGCCCCGCGAAGAGGCCCTTGCCTTCCTCCGTGACAACGTCGCCGCGCTGATTGCCGACGTACTGCAGATGGACGCCTCCGACGTGGACGTGCACCGCAAGGTGGACAGCTACGGCATGGACTCCCTCATGGCGGCCGAGCTGCTGGTCGTGATCAAGCAGAGCTTCGGGGTGGACATCCCGCCCATGGAGCTGATGCGCGCCACCAGTGGCACCATCGCGGACCTGGCTCAGCTCATCCATCTGCGCCTCGGCGCCGGGTACAGTCAGACACCCCTTCCGCTCCCGCGAGCCCACGAGAAAGCCGAGCACGCCGCGCTCCCTCATCAGCCGGATCCTGCCGCCGCTGTGGATGAGATGACACCGACAGATTCCTGAGCACCGCACCCGCTCGTTGCCGCCGCCCTACTGCGGGCGGCGGCGGCGACGTCAGCGACTCAGCGCAACAGACCACCCAGGGCCCGCGTCCGGCAGCGGGCCGAGGACAGGGAGCACGAGAATGGAACCGCACGAGCCTGTGCCCTCGGACGGAGCAGCGACGACTCATGACCGGCTGGCCGTCTCCTACAGCGACGCCAACCCGTTCTTCCGGTTGTGCCGACACCTGGGCTGGGGCCCCCTGGTCAACCTCGGTTACTGCACCTGGCCCACGATGCCCGCGATCCTCGGCGGCCTGGCGTTCTTCCAGCGCCGACTCGAAACGCGGAGCCTGGCGCTCCTGCAGGCCCGGCCGGGGCACCGGGTACTGGACGCATGCTGCGGACGCGGCCACACCACCGCTCGGCTGGGCGCGGCGGGCTGTGATGCGGTGGGTGTGGACATCACCGCGCAACAGATCGCGGACGCCCGCGCCCGGTATGGCGACGCTCCCCGCACCACCTTCGCCGTGGCCGACGTGACAGCCCTGCCCCGTCACATCGACGGAATCGACATGACGGACGGTTCCTTCGACCGCGTGTACTGCCTTGAGGCTGCCTTCCATCTCTCTCCTGCCGGCCGCCGTGCCTTTCTCACCGAGGCGTTTCGGGTCCTGCGCCCCGGCGGACGATTCGTTCTGGTCGACTTCACATGGAACTCAGGTAGTCCGGGGATGATTCGGCAGCTCGATCCTCAAGGCCTGGTGCGTACGGCATGGCAGATCGAAGAGTTCGAGCCCCTGGAACGCTATCTGGAGCATGCGAACGACATCGGGTTCGTCGTACGACGCACGGTTGACTGGACCCGCCCGGTCACTGAACGTTTCATGTATCTGGGCACGGTACTGACGCGCCTGGCAACCACGAGCGCGGGCCGGCGGATCCTCTGCCTGCGCTGGCCCGGCCTTCGGGAGTTCAGCGCACTGGACTGGCAGGACACACTCGCCTCCATCAATGCCCACCGGTCCCTGGGGCGCCACGTCGGCTACACGGCCCTCGTACTCGACAAGCCGGAAGACACCGGACAATCCGGTCGTACCGGGAGCCAGGTGTTGCCGTAAGGCCCTGCCCTGCATGGTCAGTCTGAGGGGGCGATGCAGCGGCAGAGGGCGGGGGACGGGGCGCAGCCCCGAACGAGGGGCAGGGAGGGGCCATGTCGAGGGGGCACCAGGCTCACGGGGCGGCCTCTGGTCGGCGGCCGTTGCAGACGCGTGCCCTCACCCGTGAGGCCGGCCGGGCACGGCAGCTCCTGGCCGCGGGGGAATGGCGTCCTGCCGCAGCGGACTCGGAAGCAGCCGCGCGCGTCCCGGCCCGCCTCGCGGCTCCGCTTCCGGTCCGGCGGGCAGCGGCCCCCCGGACACTGGTGACAGACCGGGACCGGCGTCTCCAACGCATCCTGCGGACCGCCCTCCACCACCTCGACTCAGGCGCCGTCAGCCCGCCCGCAGCCGCCCTCCTGCTCGCCGTCGCCCGCGCCTTCCTGCCCTGGCACGCCACCCCGGCCCCCACCGCGCGCGGCGGCGGCCCCGAGATACGGAACTCAGGCGGGGACGGCAGACGGTCTGACCGTGCAACCAACGGAGGCGGGCGAAGCCCTGCTCCCCGATCTGTTCGCCGAGCTGGCCTCGGCGAGCCCGCCCGGGACCGTCCCGCTCACACCTCCGGTCGAGCCCTGGCAGATCCGGTACGCGGGCCGCTTCCGTCGTTACGGCAGGCCCGCCTTCGGAGTGTGGACGGCCGAGACCGTCGTCTGCCCGGCGTGCGGAAGCAAGACCTGCCCATGGACGGTACCTGCGACCGGCGCCTGATCTCGCTGGGCTGTCGGTGCGGTGTGGCGCCCCAGGAGCACGGCCTCGCCTTCTCCGAAGTCTGGCTTCTTCTACCAGACACGCCTGAAACGGCGACCCGCGAAGTCTCGGGCCCCACGAGCACGGCTTGGACGGCGGCACCTGGGCAATCAGGTCAGCACGCGTCGCGGCATCAGGGCACCGAGGCGCAGCACTGGAGGTTGGGAAGCGGCCCGGTAACGGGGCCGGTCACATCAGCCGGCCTGTCGGGTGCCCGCCGGGGTCGTCGGCCAGTACGATCGTGGCTTTGACGCGCTTGCCCACCGGCTCGCGGCGGATCTCGAAGCTGCGGCACACGGCCATGACGATCTCCAGGCCGTGCTTGCCGACCCGGTGCGGATCGGCTTCCTGGGGCACCGGCAGGGCCGGATCGCTGTCCCAGACGCTGATCTCCACGGCGCCGTCGCTGACCTCCAGATCCAGCAGACACGGGCCGGGCGCGTACTTGTGCGCGTTGGTCACCAGCTCGCTGACCACCAGCTCCGCCAGGCCCATCGATCGCTCCGACACGGGGATGCCGTGAAGGGCCTGGACCTCGGTCATGAAACGGCGGGCCGCATCCCGGGCCGCACCGATCCGTTCCCCGCCCTCCAGGGCGACCGCGGACAGCACGCGACGGCTGGTCAGCGACTGATCCTCGTCTTCGTGCACCACAGATCCCATACCGTCCCCCTCGTCCTGAGCAACCTGGCTACCGGCGCACGAATACCCCCGAAGCCCGACCACATGCACCCCTCCCATCACGATGCACAACCGCTCCGTGCGGTGGCGCCGTCAGGCGGGGCACTTCGGCGGGGGAGAGGCCGGGCCGGTCGCGATGCCGGCACGCAGGATGCCGCCACCGGCCGAAGACATCACGGGCGACATCGACGCCGACTTCCACCATCGGCTAGGGCCCACCGACGTGACGCCCAGCCGCTCCCGGCTGCCCCACCCGGGCGCTGAACGACCAGCCCCGTCCACGGATGCCCACGCCGTCCCGCAGCGAGCAGACCGGTCATCCAACGGACGGGCATCACCTCTGCGTCGCCGGGCTCACGGGCTCGTGCACGGTCGACGGTGAAGCGTCCAGGGCCTCGGTGTGACTCGTGGTCACATCTCCCGTGCCGGGTTCAGGTCCATGGTCCGCTGATGGGACAGCAGGCCGCCGACCTGCGCTGCACCGGATATCGGAAGTGTGAGGGCTCAGGCACCGCTGCTGGTGACGAGGCCGGGATCGCACGTCCGCAGCCCTGTGACGTAGTTGCCGTTCGTTCCGTAACCGGCGAAGGTCGCCCGCTCGCCGGGCCGGACGACGCGGCACGGAGCCCACTGGCCGTCCGTGTACTCGACGGTGACGGCGACGGCGTCCCCGCAGCCGTTGAGGACGTGGGTGTAACGCCAGCTCTGGTAGTACTCCACGCACTCTGCCACAGCGGATCCGGTGGCCGCTGCGGCGGACGGGGCGGCGGCCAAGGCCGTCAGGAGACCCGCCGCGGTCGCGGCGGCGAGGGCTACGGGACGCGATATGCGCTTCATGCGGTTTGTCATGCTCCGAATCCTTGAGGCACGTGATGGTCTCGCGCAACTTTCTGCAAAGGATTTCAGACATGTGATCAGCATGTGCCATTGAGAAGCACGTCAACAGCACTTCCAGGGCCTGAAAGCATTTGCACATCGCCCCGTGTCACAGCTGTGAGAGGTGCCTACGTGCCTTTGCCCGCTCCGGCGGCACCGACTGGGGGTCGAGTTCGCCAGAGACCATCGGATCCACAGAGCTGAGATGCGACGGTTGCCGGCAGTCCCTTCGCGACTGACGGCAGCGCGGCGACAGCCTTCACCACGCGGTCCAGGCCGTCGCAGGCAGGCACATCCTCCTCCTCGCCGCATGCTCCGACGTTCTGCAACACGCTTTGAAGGGCGTTGCAGGTGGCCGTGGGCAGGGCATTTCCCGTGTACGGCCGGGGTGTTGAGGGCCGAGCGGGTGCTGCTGGTGGCGGTGTACCACCGCACGAATCTCTCCGTGGCAGTCGTCATCGACGGGTGCTGCGTGCGGACGACATCCTCGGGACGAGCCGGTCGCCCGGGCGCCGGCCCGGCCGCGTCAGGCAGGACCACAATGACGCGGCGTCGGCGTCGGTGACCGCGACGGTCGGAATGCCGTGCCGCTCGGCGGCTGTTGGGGTCGGAGGCACGTGGGCCACGTGGGGCCGACCGGGCCAGGCCCACGGGCTCGCCGAACTCGCCGAGTGCCAGGACCTCGCCGAGCCGGCCGTGCAGGCGCCGGTCGTCCCTCTGGAGGACCGGCGAGCTTCTCCGCCGGGCGCGAGTACGTGGTGGGTCTCCTGGCGAAACATGCGGCCGGCCCGTCAAGCCCTGTGCGATGTGCGGATTTTCCGCTGCAGCACTCGGTCGACGAATGGCATGGAAGGATGTCGTCCGTGACCGGATTGTCTTCCTCGCCTGTTGCCGAGGGCACGCCCCGTAACTACGGCCTGGGTCCGCGTGTTGCTGCCGTTCTCGTGTTCGGTTCATCGGCCGCGGTCCTGGTGGTCGAGATCGTCGCCTTGCGGCTGCTGGCTCCTTACCTGGGCCTCACCCTCGAAACCAGCACGATGGTGATCGGCATCGCCCTCACCGCGATCGCTCTTGGCTCCTGGCTGGGTGGGTGCATGGCCGATCAGGTCGATCCGCGTCGGCTTCTGGGACCTTCGCTGGGAGTGTCGGGAGCGGTCGTGGCGCTCACCCCAGCCGTGCTGCGCAGTACTGCGGAGTGGGCACCCGCAGTGCTCTTGCTGATCGCGTCGATGACGATCCTCGTGCCCGGCGCTCTGCTGTCCGCGGTGACGCCCGTGGTGACCAAGTTGCGCCTCACCAGCCTCGCCGAGACCGGAACGGTCGTCGGCCGGCTGTCCGGCGTCGGAACCGTCGGTGCCATCTTCGGTACCGTCCTGACCGGATTCGTCCTCGTGTCGCGGTTGCCGGTGAGCGGGATCCTGATCGGGCTGGGAGCACTGCTGGTGGTGGGCTCGGCACTGGTTGAATGGCGGATGCGCAAGTGGGGCGGCGTCCCTGCCCTGACGTTGGTGGTCCTCGCCGGTGGCCTCGCCACCGTGGTCGCACCGGGTGGCTGCGACGTCGAAACCAGGTACCACTGTGCACGGGTCGTCGCCGACCCCGACCGGGACAGCGGCCGCACACTCGTCCTGGACGGCCTCCGGCATTCCTACGTCGACATCGACGACCCGACGTTCCTGAAGTTCACGTACGTGCGTGCCATCGCCTCCGTGGTCGATGCCGCCTTCCCCGAAGGTCAGCCACTCGCTGCCCACCATCTGGGCGGCGGCGGGCTCACCTTTCCCCGTCACCTCGCGGCCACGCGCCCCGGAACGCGAAGTCTCGTCTCGGAGATCGACAGTGGCGTCGTGCGCATCGACCGCGACCGACTCGGTCTGAGGCCGGAGGAGGGTGTCGACGTACGCGTCGAGGACGGCCGCCTGGGCCTGCGGAGACTGGACACCGGCAGCCGTGACCTCGTCGTCGGCGACGCCTTCGGCGGCGTCAGCGTCCCGTGGCACCTCACGACGACCGAAGCGATGACCGAAGTGCGGCGGGTGCTCGACGAGGACGGCCTGTACGCCGCCAACCTCATCGATCACGGTGATCTGGCCTTCGCGCGTGCCGAAGCGGCCACGCTGAACGAGGTGTTCCGGAACGTTGCCCTGCTCGGCGCACCCACCGACATCGGCCTCGCCGAGCCTGCCGCCCCCGTGGGGGGCAACCTGGTGGTGGTCGCCTCGGACCGGCCGGTCGACCCGCGCGCGATCCAGGAAGCGCTGGACGCCCGGAAGACCGGCTGGAAGATCGCCACCGGCGACGACCTCATGTCCTGGATCGACGGCGCCCGCCCGCTCACCGACGATTACGCGCCCGTCGACCAGCTCCTGCAGCCCTACGGTTCGCAGGGCGAGCGGTGACACTCCCGTCGCCGGGGGACGTCGCTGCCCGAGCCGGGGCCGAAGCTGGTGACGGTCGGGCCGCGGGTAACGCCTCGGCAGGCCCCGGGCGGGATCCTGCTCTCTGACGGCCACCAGCGCGGCGAGCTGAAAAGGCAGGGGAAACCGTCAGGCCGAGCAGCCACGCGTAGCGGCTTGTGGCCACGCCAGGACGTGCCGGCGGGGAATCGACAGTCCTCAAAGGAGTCTCGGACACCGCACTGGTCGCGAGAACCTGGTCGCGGATGCTGCCAGCACCGACGACTTCTGTCGGCACCTCACACAACGGCTGGCAGACCACGGCAACGGGGCCCACTGCCGAGAGCCAGGTCAAACTGCGCCTCCTCGAAGTGGGCCTTCCGGAGAAGGAGGCCTTGCCGAACCGGGCGCCGCGGGAGAACGACGCTCCGATCTGCGCCGCGCCCCGCCGAGGTCCTGGTCGACGGCGACAGCAGCAGGCTGATCCGGCGCCGTGACCCGTGCACCGACCTCGTCGCGGCCGAACCGGACCTGCCGGGCGCCGGGTTCTGACCCTCGGCACGCCACCGGAGCCTCCCTCGGGCGGTAAATGATCAGATCGCGGGCACATGCCCGTCAGTGCTGTTCGTCGCGATGCCCGAGGGGGAATGAGTCGGTGGCCGTGCCCGAACGCCGCAGGCGTGCCCCGTACCGTGAGCGCCGGTTCGATCTGCGGGCGACCGCCGTGTTCTTCGGCCTGAGCGCCCTGATGCTGGTGATCCTGGGGCTGCTCGCCCGCGCCGCCGTGGACGTGGCCGAGCGGCGGCCCGTCTGGGTGGTGATCCTGTCGCTCGGCGCTCTCGCGCTCCTCCTGGCCTGGCGGCGCAACCGGGCCCGGGTCACCGTGTCCCGACTCGCCCGCCGTACCACCGAGGCCCTGGAGGAGGGAACGGCCGCCGCGCTGGACGTCCTGGAGGAGACGGACGCGACCGACGACACGAGCCGCGCCCTGGTCCCACCGCAGCGGAGCGGACCGGCCGTCGAGACGACCGCGGTTCTGGACTACGCCGCCCTCAGCGCCGACGCCTTCGAGCAGGCCATAGCCGACCTGTGCGTACGGGACGGCTGCTCGCAGGTGGAGGTCGTGGGCGGGGCGGGAGACCTGGGCGCGGACGTGCTGGCGCTGGCGCCCGACGGCCGGCGCCTGGTCATCCAGTGCAAGCGCTACGACGACGAGAACAAGGTCGGCTCGCAGGAACTGCAGCGCTTCGGCGGCACCTGCTACACCGTGCACGAGGCCGACCTCGCCGCCGTCGTCACCACCAGCGACTTCACGGCCCCGGCCGAGGAATACGCCGAGCAGTGCGGGATCGTGTGCGTCAACCACCGTTTCCTCAGCGCCTGGCGCGACGGGCTGCTCGCGGGGCCCTGGGCGGTGGAGCCGGGCGACACCACCCGGCAGACGCTGTGAGCGGCCTCGAGGCCGAGGGCACGGGACCGTTCCCAGGGCGATCTCCATACCGATTCCCGTGAACGAGTGAGTCGTGGGCGACCGCGATCCCGTGGACGTCCGGTCCGACGGCCGCGTGACGTTGATGGGCGATGCCGCCCACGCCACGCTCCAGTACGCCGCGCAGAGGGCGTGCCAGGCGCTGGAAGACGCCGTCGTCCTCGGGGATGTGCTCGCGGGCGCCACCGACGATGTCCCGCAGCGCCCGGAAGAATGCAGCGCCGCACGGTGCGAGCGGGCGGCACGCATCCAACTGCTCGCCCGGCAGATGGGCGAGCGGCTCTACCGTCTTCCGGCGAGGAAGCCGTGGCGCGCAATGCGATGCTGCGCTCGCTCAGCGAGGACGACCTCTACGAGCGCGTGGCCTGGTTGCACGGCGCCCGGAACTCTGTCCTGTCCGGCACCCGTTGGGGGCGGCCCTTTGCGGGACTACAGCCCAGCCCTGGCAGGGTGCACTAGCCAGGTGCGCCCAGGTGCAAGGCGGAGGGAAGCCGATGCGGCGGGGTCCCCCCGCTCGAGCGGGGGGAGTCGGCGAGTGACGACAATGCGGCAGATGTGCGGGCCGGAACCCCGCGTCTGCGGCATGACCCAAACGACAGGCTTAGGTGGCGCACGACTCGTCCAGGTACGTTCGGGCCAGTGTGGCGGCGCGTGTGAGCCAGTCGGTGATGACGGCGGCCTCCTCCGGCGTGTACCGCGAGAAGAGCTCCAGGAGCATCGCGTAGTAGGGGCCGTAGACGGCTTGCACTCGGTCGGCGGCGGCCGGGACGGGGACGACGCGCAGGCGCCGCCGGTCCGCGGGGTCGGGTTCACGGGTGACGAACCCGCCGCGCTCGAGGCGGTTGAGGATACCGGTCACGGCGCCGGTGGTGACGTGAGCGCGGGCGGCGAGGGCGCCGGCAGTCACCGCGGCATCCGGGGACGCCAGGACGTGGGCGAAGCAGATGAGGTCCGTGGTGTTCAGCCCGAGCTTCCGGGCGAACTCCTGGTGTCCGAGGATGCTCGTCGCGATGAGATCGTCCAGCGCATTGATGGCCTCCGAGGAGACGGCCGGGCGCGGCTTGCCCTCCATTGCATTTCCCTTAGCGCCTAAGATAAATTCCTTACTTACTAAGGCATCATACGTCGAGCACTGCCGACGGGCCATGACGTTCGGGGGCCCGGCCAGGCGGCCGTGGAGGGGATCAGACGCGTGAGCGGGCGCATGCACGACGAAGGACACACCGCGGCGGGGTGGACGGGCTTCTTCCTCGCGACGGCAGGGGCCGCAGTGACCGGCGTGGGCATCTGCGGTTGCGCCCGGGGATCTGGCTGGGCCTCGGCATCATGGCGGGGGCCGCACTGGTCACCTGGTTCCTGCACCTCGCCGGTTGGGGCAAGCCGCCGGGGGCGCGGCCGGCCGACCTGCGGGGGATGTGGGTGCGGGACCTCTCCGCACGCCAAGGGCATGCGCAGTGCCTCGGATGCCGGCTGGCCGGCCGCAGGGGAGCTCCGGTCAGCACCGTCGAGGCGCCCGGGTTCGACGTGACCCGCGAAGCGGCCGCCGTGGCCGACGTCTTGTCCTGACACCTCGTTCGGATTGTGTGAAAGGAGTGCCCGGCCGTCACCGACAGCGCCGCGCCCCGGGACGGCGTCCAGGGCCGGCGCGATGACGGCGAAGGCCCGGTCATTCAGTGCGGCGGGAACTTCGCCACCGTCGCCGTCGCTCCATCGCTGCAACAGGGTGTGAAAGGCCGTCAGCGCCATGCCTGCGGCCAGCTGCGCCCGTGGGCCTCCGACCCGAAGGCTTGCAGCCGACTGTGGCAGATGTCGGAGCGGCTCACCGGCGGCACGTCAAGACCGCGTACGCAGCTGGGCCGTCCGTCGAAGCCGGAGGCTGCCCGAGGGCCTTGCCGACGTCCCGGCATCGCCTGAACCCACCGCATCACGGCCGGTCGGGCGATAGAGTCGAAAGGTGCGTTGATCTTCCGGGTGGCAGCTGCGTTCAGCCGCACACGGTGCAAGGTGCCTCATAACGGGAGCGCCCCAGCAGGCATACCCGTCGAAACCTCACCGGAGTTCCACTCCATGGCTGCTCAGCGACCCCTCACCTACGACGCCTTTGTCGAACTCGCTTCCGCCGATCCAGCCGTCGTCGGCCTCGTCCTCAAAGGGTCCCAAGCCCACGACGGCATGGTGACCCCGTACTCCGACCACGACCTGTACGTGGTCGTCGCCGACGACGCCCGCACCGATCTCACCCGGTTCGCGGGTCACCGTAGCGCCGATCTCGACCTTGTCATCGTCACTCTCACCGAATTCCGTGGAACCGGGATGCCCGGTTGGGAACGCTACGCCCTCGCCCGTGCCCAGATCGTGTTCGACCGGCTCGGCGGAGGCATCGCCCGGATCCTCGCCGACAAGGCCCGCCTGGGTCCCGATGAGGCATTCCAGGACGCCAGTGGCTGGCTCGATGCCTATGTCAACTCGCTCTATCGCTCCGTCAAGAACCACCGGGACGGCCGGCAGTCCCAGGCCGCGCTGGCCGAGAAGGACATCCTGCCCAACAACACCAAGCAGCTGGAGCCGCTGAAGGCCAAGCCCGAGAGCCTCTCGCTGCTCGACTCGATGCCGCCGACAGCATCCGGTTCCTGCTGGAACTGCTCTTCACTCTCGACCGACGCCCCTGCAACAAGTACCTGGAGTGGGAACTCGCCCGGCACCCGCTGCCGGGCTGGGACACCGACGTACTGCTCCGTGCCGTGGACCGCATCGCGGCCACGGGCGACGTATCCCACCAACGACACGTCTTCACCCTGGTCGAGACGGCGGCCCGAGAAGCCGGACACGGTGCAGTGCTGGATGCATGGGGCGACGACCTTGGGCTGCGCCCGGGGCAGTTCACCGAGTCGATCAGCGCGCTGCGGCGCGAGGGCGCCGATCTGGCACGGTCACCCGCCCTGCGCCTCGAGCCGGTTCACTCACGCAGGACTCGACGACCTGGAGCACTTACCGTGTCGGATCGATATGGACTACAGTGCAGCCGCTGAACAAAAATGATCTCGGTAACTGAGCCGCACCGAGGGGCAATTATGAAAACGAAGAACCGCCATACGTGACCCTTTGGGTGACCGGAGACCTTCCTGAAGGCCAGACAGTGAGGATGCGGATCGCCGCAGTCAAGGGAGGCACCTCTTACTGCTCTTCGTTCTACAACGGTCACGCGTAAGTAGCCGTGTCTGGCCGGTCTTGAGAGGCCGTGCCGAACGGGAATCCCGATCGGGTGGAGCATTTCCCCGAAGGCTGAGCGCTGCCCTGTGCGGGTGCATTCGCCCTGTCCGGGCTCGTGATTGCACCTATATGGACAAGGATCCGTACTGGCTGGACACGCGGTCGGATGACGGCGGCACCTGCACGTACGGCATCGGCGGCGGTCAGCCGGTGATCTGCAAGTTGACCGCGAAGCAACACCCCTGGTTGCATTGGCATCGGCCCCACCCTGCGATCAGAAGCGTTCGACGCAGGCGCGGATCAGTGCCGGGCGGCCGTGATGCCCGCCGTGACCGCGGGGAAACGCGACTCGCAGGACGAGAGGGCCGGTCCGCCATTCACGAGGTTCCCCCAGCGCGGGTCGCCCTGCGGCGCCGCCGACTGGCGCTGTGCACAACCGGTGGCAGCCATCTGTCGGGTCACCCCCTGCCTGCCTGACGAAGCATCTGTGTCTACCGGGTGACCGGCAGATCCTGTGAAGGGACATCCGTTGAGAAGTCGACGGTGTTGGTGGTGGCGGGCTGGAGGATGCTGGCAGAATCGGTCCCGTTACACGAAATGAGGCCGCCGGTCGCGCTGTCACCGTGGCCCGAGGGCGAGGGAGCCGGCATGGAACAGGTTTCGGATGTGGAGATTCCACTGGACCGTGATGTGTTCCTGCGGACTTTGGTGCGTGAGTTGGCGACGTCGCTGGAGTCGGTGATCGGTCTGGAGGAGGCGTCCGGCTACATCAGCCTCGTGGGGCAGGCCGTCGGCACGCAGATCGACGAGATGTACCTCAGGGCGCTGGGAGCCGACCGGCTGGCAGGTGAGCAGGTCGCCGAGGCGCTCGTGGACCTCAAGCGCCGCATCGACGGTGACTTCTACGTCATCGAGCATGACGAGAAGAAGATCGTACTGGGCAACCGGGTCTGCCCGTTCGCCGAGAAGGTGGTGGGCCGGGAGTCGATGTGCATGATGACGTCCAACGTCTTCGGCACCATCGCCGCCCGCAACCTGGGCTATGCGCGGGTGGAGCTGGAGGAGACCATCGCGCGCGGCGACGCGGGCTGCCGCGTGGTGGTGCACCTCGTCCCCGACGTGGATGTCGAGGCGGAGAGCGGCCGCGAGTACTTCGGCGACCCGGCTGTGGCTCCATGACCCTTGGCCTCTTCCGGGCCATCACCAGACCGCTGCCCCATCCGGTGCTGCTCTGCGGGGCCGACGGCCGCGTACTGGCCGCCAACCCGGCGGCCGGCCGCTGCGACGACCGGCTGCGCCCGGGCGCCAGCGTGTTCGATCTACGGCCTGACGACACACCGTGGCTGCGCCGGCAGCTGGCCGTGTGGCTGCGCAGCGGCAGCCCCGTGCCCGGCGCGCTGGTCATCAAGGACGCCGACGGCCGCATGCGGCGCTTCCGCTGTCACGGGGCGCGGGCCACCTGGTGGGACGGCCCGCAGCCGGCCCTGCAGCTGCATCTTGTCGAGGCCGGGATGTCCGACCGGTTCGTCGTGCTCAGCCAGCAGGTGGAGGCGCTGAACCGGGAAGTTGCCTTCCGCCGCGCCACCGAAGTGGACCGGGTGCGGCTGCTCACCGCTGAACAGGCCGCCCGTGCCCAGTTGCAGCACTTGTACGACCTGACCGCTGCTCTGGCCGGTGCGATCACGCTCGCGGAGGTTTCCCGAGTCGTCAGCGAGGTGGCACCGGCCGCCCTGGGGGCCACCTCGGCGGAGCTCTACCTGCACTCGGCGCGGCTCGTGCCTCCCCTGCAGCCGGAGGAGAGCGGTCTTCCGGCATACGCGGGGGGCTGGACCGACCTGGACCGGCCGTCTTCCTCGGACGGCTCGCTTCCCGGTGAAGCCGCGGACGCGGTTCCGCTGGCGCTGGCGGCGGACGGCGTCCAGCTGGGCATGCTGATCGTGTACGGCTCACACAGCTCCACCACTCCCGAGCATGTGACGGCTGTGGCCCAGCAGATCGCCCAGGCCCTGCGCCGGGCGGGGCTGCACGAGCACGAGCACCGGGTCGCCGAACGCCTGCAGCTCAGCCTGCTGCCCCAGCTGCCGCACCTCCCCGGTCTGGAGACGGCCACCTGCTACGCCCCGGGCAGTGACTTGCTCTCGGTCGGCGGCGACTGGTACGACGTCTACGACGTGGACGCCGATCACATCGGCCTGAGCATCGGCGACGTCGCCGGCCACGGACTGCACGAAGCGACCGTCATGGCACAGATCACCGCCGCGCTGCGCAACATCGTGCCGCGCTGCGGCACCGACCCCGCCGCTGTCCTGGACGAACTCAACACCTTCGTGGGCCGCTACCATCCGCACCGCATGGCCACCGCCTGCTACCTGGTCTTCGACCGCCGGACTCGAGCCCTGACCTACGCCAGCGCCGGCCATCTGCCGCCGCTGCTCATCCACGCCGACGGCACCAGCGCCTACCTCGACCACGCGACCTCCCCACCTCTCGGACCCGTCCGGAACGTCTGCTATCGACAGGCCGACACCACCGTGACCGAGAACGACACCTTGCTGCTGTACACCGACGGGCTGATCGAGCGCCGTCGCGAGGACCTCGCCATAGGGATGGAACGGCTGACCGCGTGCGCCCGCACCACCAGCGGCCTGGCCATCGCCGAGCTGTGCGACCGGTTCCTGCACCACCAGCCCGAGGCGGCGTTCCCCGACGACCGGGCCCTGCTCGCCGTCCGCTTCCTCCCACCGGCCTGACCTGCCCTCCACCCAGCCCAGGCCGCACGAGCACCGAGGCGGCGGTGGGTTCTTGCCCTCGGCAGGCCGGACGCCTGGCAGGACAGTTTCGCCCACGACCAGGAGACCCTTCGGTGCGTGCGCGTGCGCGTGCGCGCACGCGCTGCCGGTGACCGCGCCGGTGATCCCCTTTGCCGCCGTGCGGGTCGACTGGTGGAGTGTCGGTACCTGCCTTCCGGTTCCTTGATCATCACGCCCTCGACGACGGCCGTACCCCAGGCGGGATCCAGCCAGCTGAGAGCGGTGTCCTTGGTGTCGGTCTGCGGGCACAGCGCGTCCAAGACCGCCTCGACGCCGAGGGCTGCGGTGGCCCGGGAAAGCTGCGGGAACGCCGGCCCAGAGCGGTACCACGCCTGGGCCGGCGGTACGGCTCGGGCCGGGCGAAGACCCCTGTCCGGTAGCCGTCCACCCTCTGTTCGAACAGCGCTCGCGGCGCTCCCGGGTGGGGGAGCGCGGTGACGGAGCGGGCCGCTATGCGCCGTACAGCCTGGACGCCCGTCAGCCGGGACCAGCCCCGTCTGCCGTCACTGAGCGCCAGCTGCCGACCAGGTCGTCGAGGTGGCCGACGGCGTCACCGCCGAGGCATTTCCGAGGGTCTGGTCGGCCGTCGCGAAGCGGTGCCCCGTCGGCTTCAGCACTTCGTAGAGGTCGCCTCGAACTCCCACAAGTCGGCCAGGAGCTCGTCCCGTTCCGCCGTCTGCGTGTGCAGGTCGCAGTCGTCGTAGGCGGAGACGGGGACGAGCAGCCAGATCGTGCCGTCGAATATGCCGTCGCCGTACGTCTCGACGAGTTGCTTGTAGTCGGCGGGCAGGGCCGCACCGAGGGCACGCTCGGCCTCCGGCCAGTCCACAGCGGGCGGCGGATCGGCGGGCGGCGGGCAGAGGCGGACGAGGGCATCGAGGGCGATCACGGAACCGACGCTACGGGAAGCCCCGGCCGGTGCCGTTGGCGGATCGGCAGGCGAAGGCCCGGGACCGGCCCCCGTCCCGCGGGCGCTCGGTCCCGATGCCGTCCGCCGTCCGTCCGCAGCCCGGGCGACGGACGCCTGACGGCCACCACAACTCCGCCGCCACTCGCTCCTGACCGGAATTCACCCCGTTCCTTGGGGGTGACCCAAGGGAGTCCGTCGGTGTCCCCGGAAGAACAGGATCACGCCGACATAGCAGGTGGATCGGCAGACGAGAGCGCACACGTCGAGCACTGAAAGATCAATTCCTTCCGGGGTGTCAAGAGAAAAGCGCCCGAACGCGCCTTTCCAACGGTGACCGGTTGACGTCCTATTCAGCAGAGTTCCCTTCTGCTTCAGTGGGACGCGTTGTGTGTCGCACCTATGGAGGAGGCCACATGGCCGAAGTCAAGAAGGTCGTCCGCCCCGCGGTCACCGCGTCGTCCCGTCCCTGTGCGTTCGTCTCGCCGGACAAGGGCAACGCCCCGACCATCACACCCGCCCGCAAGCAGGCGGAGGCCGTGTCGGCCCCCGCTGAGCAGCAGAAAGAGCGTGCATCGGCCTAACGGCTGAGGTCCCCGGGGCCCGCCCGCAGGCCGGGCCCCGGTCTGTTCCGCGGGCCGGTCCGAGGGCCGCGACAGGTCCGTGTCCAACGGTTTTGCACCGGGGTTCTTTTCATCGACACCGTGTCCACGCCGCGCGCCGTCGCGTGCCCAGGAGCGCGCCGTACGTCCGCATCAAAAGCCGTGAGACGCAGGGAGAAAAATCAGCCATGCAGAATTCCGTCTACCAGTCCTCGCGTTACGTCCGAACCCTGCGTGCCGCAGGCGACCGTGATTTCACGTCATTCGGGGGCCAGCTCGGTTCCTACGAGGGCGACGACCGGACCATGGCCTTTCATTCACTCTTCGGGAATGCGCGGCTGATCGACCGGGATGTCGTCGAACTCCTCAAGGAGGCCTCCCAGGGCATCGGCTGGGACCGCCTGCGGGAGCGGATCGACGAGGACTCGCTGCGCGACCTCGTCGAGGCCCGGTTCCTCGTCGAGGCCGGGCACGACGAGGTCAAGGAGATCGACAGCCTGCTGGAGAGCCGGCAGAACGCGCTCAGCAGCGGCGTGTTCCACTCCTCCATCCAGCTTGTGCTCACCAACGCCTGCAACTTCTCCTGTCAGGGCTGTTTCGCGTACAACTTCGACGGCGGCGTCGAGGAGCGCAACACCTCCGGCGAGTCGGTGAAACCCGGTCCGGTCCTGGTCGAACTGCGTCGCTCCCGCGAGGCCGTCGACCCGATCCGCCCGGACTCGGGCCCCACCCTCGCCAAGGGCGACTGGAACCACGGCCTGGACGAGAGCCGTAACCCGTCGATGCACATGTCGCGCGAAGTCGCCGAAAAGACCATCAAGGAGGCCGTCGAACTGCGCAAAGCCAACGGCGGCGGCCATCTGACGGTGTCGTTCTTCGGCGGCGAGCCCACCCTGGCGCGCGGCACCATCCTGCACGTGCTGCGCACCTTCGGCGACAGCTACGACGGGGTCACCCTCTCCTACGACCTCACCAGCAACGGCTCCCGCATCGATGACGAACTGCTGGCCGCGCTCGCCAGGCACCGCGTCGACACCACCGTGTCCATCGACTACCTGGTCCCGGAGACCGGCGAGTTCCGCGGCGGGCAGCAGCAGCGCACCCCGTGGGCCGTGGTCCGCAGGGCGATCCTCGACATGAAGGCCGCGGGCGTCCCGGTCAGCATCACCACGGTGCTCTCCCAGTACACCTGGGACAAGTGGGGCACCCCGCTCATCGACTTCGTCGCCGAGGCCGGCCTGGACACCCTGGACGTCATCGTGTCGTTCCAGGCCCGGGAGTTCTTCGAAAAGCACAGCCCGCACGACGTGGCGCAGCGGCTGCTGGCCGCCGTCGACTACGGGCGCGAGCGCGGCGTGCAGCTCAGCGGCTACTGGTACCAGACCTTCCAGATGATCATCGACGAGGCCAAGTGGGCCGAGCAGGCCGACTACAAGACCTGTCCGGCGGTCGGCCGCCAGCTGTCCATCGAGCCCAACGGCAGCGTCTTCGCCTGCAAGGCCACCGCCCGCAAGCTGGGCAGCATCGACGACTGGCGCGGCATCTTCTCCTCGCCCGCCTACCAGGACTACGGCATGCGGGCCTACACCAACGGCCCCGGCTGCCAGGGCTGCGAACTCCAGGGCACCTGCTCGGGCGGCTCCGCCGGGGCACTGGAGGAGGAGAACGGCTCGATCCAGGTGATGTCGCCCGGCTACTGCGCCTACATGCGCGAGGTGGTCCAGGGTCTCCTGGAGCGCCATCACGCACAGAGCCTCGCCACCCTGTCCTGACTCCGGCCCCTCGACGATTTCGCACCGGCCCGCCCCGCGAGACGCGGGCCATCGAGCCACGGCCCGGACCCGCCGCGCCGGCCCGCCCGGACCCAGGAAGGGTGACTGATTCCATGGCAACGATCGGCATGCACTTCGGCCATGACGCGGGCGCCGCGCTCACCGACCCGGCCGGCTACCGCGTCATCGAGGCCGAGCGCCGCCTGGGGCTGCGCCATGTGTGCGGCGGCAACGGCGGCTTCCCGCAGGCCGCCGCCAAGTGGCTGGCGGAGCTGCGGGAGCGGGCGGCGGGCCCGGTGACCGGGATCGCCGTGGCCGACTGGTACACGCCGATGTGCCAGGTGCTGCCCCCGGCGCTGGTCGAGCTCGTCAACGAGGACGCCCGATGGGCGGCCACCGGCGGCACGGGCCTCGCCGACGCGGTGACCCGGGTCATCAAACCCTTGGACTGGCCACTGGCCGCGGGCTTCGGCGACATCACCCTGACCGCGGTGCGCCACCACTACGCGCACGCCGCCCTCGCGTACTACACCTCCGGCGCCCGCAAGGCCCTGGTGCTGGCCCTGGACGGTACGGGCAACTACGCCGAGTGCGGCATGGTGTGCCTCGGCGACGGCGACCAGCTCACTCCGGTGATGTCCTTCACCAACCGCACCGGACCCCGCTTCGGCCTGATCTACGAGGCACTCGCCCGGCGCGTCCACGGCAGCCAGTTCGACACCGGCAAGCTGCTCGGGCTGGCGGCCACGGGAGAGAGCGCCCCCTCGCTGCTGCCCGTGCTGCGCGCCATGCTCGTCCCGCAGTCGACCCGGCGCGCCTCGCCGGATCTGTACGAACAGCTCGACGAGGGCCGGCTGGCCGGCACCGCGCTGCGCTACGCCGACACCTGGTGGGAGTACGACCCGTACAGCGGCGGATATCTGGACGCGGGCCTGGCCGACTCCTCGGACGACGACGTCGTGCACTCCTTCGGCTCCGTCTTCCCCGACGAGATCCGCACCGCCGACGGCCGTACCACCCAGGTCGGGACCTCCCCCGACGAGCGCGTATGCCGGGACCTCGCGGCCACCTTGCAGTCCTCCGTGGAGCAGGACCTGACACGGCTGGTCACCGGCATCAGCCGGCGCTTCCCCAGCTACGCCACCCTCTGCTACGCGGGCGGTTGCGCGCTCAACATCAGTGCCAACAGCCGCCTCGCCGAGTGCGGCCAGTTCACCAGGGTGTCTGTCCCCACCTGCTGCGACGACTCGGGGATCGCGCTGGGCGCCGCCCTGGCCGTCGCCGATCCGGCCGACCGCCCGGCTCTGCCGGGCCGCTCGGGATGGGCGTCGCTGGCCTACGCCGGACCACCGCTGGCGGGCTTGGACACGGTGGACCGCGGCACCACCCCACCGCTCGATGGCCTGACCGGGCGACTGGGCGGCCTGGGGCTGTCCCTGCGCCGCCCGGCCGACGACGAGGAGTTCCTCCACACCGTCGCCGGCCTGCTCGCCGACCGGCGGTGCGTGGCCTGGCTGGAGGGCGGCCTGGAGACCGGACCGCGGGCACTGGGCCATCGTTCGCTGCTCGTCTCGGCCCACTGGAGCGGCGCCCGCCGGTACGTCTCCCAAACCATCAAGCACCGGGAGTGGTTCCGGCCGGTCGCACCGATCTGCCCGGAGGAGGTGGCCGGCCAGTACTTCACCGGGCCCCTGGACCACACCGAGACCATGCTGTTCGCGGTGCGGGTGCGGCCCGACCGGGCCCGGCAGCTCGCCGAGGCACGGCACATCGACGGCACGGCCCGCCTGCAGACCGTACGGGCCGACACCCAGCCCCTGCTCCACCGGCTCTGCCACGCGGTCGCCGCCCGCACCCGGTTGCCCGTGCTCATCAACACCAGCGCCAACGGGGGCGGGCGCCCCATCCTCAACCACATGGACGACGCACTGGAGTTGCTCACCCAGACCGAGCTGGACGCCGTGGCGTTGCCCGAACACCGCCTGATCATCGAGTGACCCCGGCCGCCGTCCACCGCCCCAACCCGCTCCCCGCCCGCACAGGAGAGTGCCCGTGGCCGCCACCCCACTGCGAGACATCAACAAGACACAACCGCTGCGCGTCCTGACCCCCACCGACTGGAACCACTGGATCAACCGAGGCTATGTGATCGTCCGGCAGGCCGTGGCGCCGGAGACGGTCGCCTCCCTCACCGAGGCCCTGTACTCCTTCCTCGACATGCACCCCGACGATCCCTCGACCTGGGTCTCGCCGCACACCGGCAACGACCGGCTGCCGGGCCACAGCGGGCTGGTCGAGATGTACAACCACCAGGCCCAGTGGGACGTCCGGCAGACCCCGCGGGTGTACGAGGCCTTCGCCGACGTATGGGACCGCACCGACCTGTGGGTCACCATCGACTTCGCCAACGTCAACCCGCCCAACCGGGGACCGCGCGCCTTCGACGGGTTCGTCCACTGGGACGTGGACACCTCCGCCGATCCTCTGCCGGTGAGCTGCCAGGCGGTGCTCTCACTGACCCACGGCGACGAGGAGATCGGCGGCTTCCAGTGCGTACCGGAGATCTTCACCGAGTGGGAGAAGTGGGTGAGCGGCCAGCCCGCCGACCGCGACCCCTTCACCCCGGACATCACCGGCTACCCGGTCACCACGCCAGAGGTCGCACCCGGCGACCTGATCATCTTCAACAGTCTGCTGCCGCACGGCGTGCACCCGAACCTCTCCGAGGCCCGGGTGCGCATGGCGCAGTACCTGACCATGGCGCCCGCGTGGGAGGACAACACCGACCTGCGTCAGGCCCGGGTGCGGTTCTGGCGGGACCGCATCCCACCGCATCCGCCGGAGGGCGGGGTGCGTAAGGAAGAGGCCGAGCTGTACGGGCCGGCGAAGCTGACGGAACTGGGCGAGCGACTGCTGGGACTGCGCGCGTGGCGTGAGGGGAGCGGGGGGAGCGGGGGGAGCGTTCTTGGCTAGCACCTCCCGCTCCGGGGCCCGGCCGGCCGGGCGGGCGGACCTGGGCCGCCCATTTCGCTGGCTGTGGGCCTCGACGGCCGCCTCCAACGCAGGCGACGGCATCACCCGTACGCTGCTGCCGCTGCTGGTGGTGGCGCACCACCCCGACCCGGCGACGGTCGCCGGGCTGACCGCCGTCAACATGCTGCCCTGGCTGCTGTTCGCGCTTCCCGCGGGCGTCCTCGTGGACCGGACGGACCGGCGCCGGATCGTACTGGGCAGCAACCTGGTCCGCGCGGCGGCCCTGCTCGGCGCGGCCCTGGTGCTTGCCGACGACCGTCCGCTGGTCCTGCTGTACGCGCTGGCGTTCGTGCTGGGCACCGCCGAGACCCTCGCCGACACCGCCGCCCCCGCGATGCTGCCGCGCCTGGTCGCCGAGCGGCATCTGGAGCGCGCCAACGGCCGGCTGTCGGCTGCGCAGATCGTCCTCAACGAAACGGTCGGACCCCCCGTGGCAGGCCTGCTCGTGGGCCTGGCAGCCGCCGTGGCCCTGGCCACCGGCGGGGTGCTGTACGCACTCGCCGCGCTGCTGCTGCTCGGCCTCGCCCCGCTCGCCCGCACCCCTCGTGAGACGGCACCGGGCGAGGCGCCCGGCGGAGTGCTGCGCGACATCCGGGCGGGGCTCCGCTTCGTCCTCGGCCATCGCACCCTGCGGCTCACCCTGGCCGCCAGCGCCCTGTACGGCGTGGTGTTCTCGGCCACTTTCTCGATGCTGGTTCTGCTCAGCGCCCGCACGCTGGGACTGGACGGAGCCGGATACGGACTGCTGCTGGCCGCCGGCTCGCTGGGCGCCGTGGCCGGCAGCTGGCTGATCCCCCGGGCCGCCGACCGGCTGCCCACCGTGCGGCTGGCTCGGTGGTCCCTGGTGGCGTCCGGGATTGCCTACGCCGCGCTGGGCCTGAGCCGCCACCCGGTGCCGGCCGCGCTGGCGCTCGCCGCCAACGGAGTCTTCATGATGGGCTGGAACATCCCCGTGATGTCGCTGCGCCAGCGACTCACACCGGAGGACCTCCAGGGCCGGGTCATGAGCGTGTCCCGGCTGTGCGCGTGGGGCGGCATGCCGGTCGGCGCGGCACTCGGCGGCCTGCTCGCCGAGGCCCTCTCCGTGCCCGCGGTGTTCCTGGTGTGCGGGACCGCCCTGGCCGTGGGCGCCCTGCTGGTGCTCGCGCCCCTGCGCGAGAACCCCCCTCCGGCCCGCCCGAAACGCAGTGACCTTCTCGACAAGGGGTGACCATTGGACGCACAGCTCTACGACACGGTGATCGTCGGAGGCGGCCCGGCCGGCCTCAACGGTGCGCTCTACCTGGGCCGTTCACGCCGCCGTGTCCTGCTGATCGACTCGGGCGACGCCCGCAACATGGCGGCCGGCGTCATGCACAACGTCCTCACCAACGACGGGGCGACGATCGCGGACTTCCGCGCCCGCGCCCGCGCCGAACTCGCCGCGTACGACGTGACGTTCCGCGACGACGAGGTGGTGTCGGCCGCATGCGACGGCGACCACGTGGTGGTCACCACCGAGCGGTCCGGCACGTTTCGCGCCCGCAGCCTGCTGTACGCGGCCGGTGTGCGCTCAGTGCTGCCACCCGTCCCGGGCCTGGCGGACCTGTGGGGCAGGTCCGTCTTCGAGTGCCCGTACTGCCACGCCTGGGAGGTGCGCGAACGCAGCTTCGCCGTGTACGGAGGGACCGTGCCCAGCGAGTGCCTGGCCGCGACCTTGACGGTGTGGTCCGACGACATCACCTACCTCGCCGACCGGCGCGAGCTGCCCCAGGACGAGCAGGACCGGCTCACCGCGGCCGGCGTGCCCGTGCGCACCGACGGGGTCAGCGAGCTCAAGCCGCACCCCGAGGGAGTCGAGGTCGTCTTCGCCGACGGCCGGTCCGCGAGCTACGGCGCGCTGTTCCTGCATCTGGACACCGAACCCCGGGTGGCCCCGCTGCGCCCCTGGCTGCGGTCCCCGGACCTGGAGTCCGTACAGACCGACGACCGCGGCCGCACCAGCCTGCCCCGCCTGTACGTGGCCGGGGACCTCGGCCGGAACATGCAGCAGGCGGCCATGGCCGCCGCCAGCGGAGGACTGGCCGGCATGGCCGTCAACGCCGACCTGATCCGCGAGGACCGCCCCGGCTCCCTGCCCGGGCCGCCGCCCCCGGCCCCGGACCGCTGAGCACCACGGACCCCACGACAGCCACGCACAGCGCACCGACGGGAGCCCTTTCGCGATGACGTCACCCCGCGCCGAGTTCACCCCGCACATGGAGCACTACACCTTCGTCCTGGAGGACCAGCCCTATCTGGGGTACTTCCAGTACGGCAACGAGAAGACCCCCGTCTACACCACCGACCGGCACGGCTTCCGGGTCACCCCGGGCCCCGGGGGACTGCGGGCGACGGTCGGTGACGACCGCCCCGACGGCCCGGTGCGGGTGCTCGCAGGCAGTTCCGCGGTCTTCGGCGTCGGCGCCACCAGCGACGCGGCCACGATCACCGCGCGCCTGTGGAACACCCACGCACCCCGGCTGCCCTGGCTGAACATGGCCGGACAGAGCCACAACTCGGCGCAGGAACTGCTGCTGTTCACCCTGTTCCGGCACGCACTGCCGCCCGTCGAGGACATCGTGCTGCTGTCCGGAGTCAACAACCTGGTGCTCAGCCGGCTGCCCGAGGAGAAGCAGGGCCGCCACGGCGCCTACTTCGACTGCGGGCCCGCCCCCGACGTCGTACCACCGCCCGATCAGCG
This sequence comes from Streptomyces hamibioticus, assembly GCF_047946815.1. NCBI lineage: Bacteria > Bacillati > Actinomycetota > Actinomycetes > Kitasatosporales > Streptomycetaceae > Streptomyces > Streptomyces hamibioticus. The sequence continues at coordinate 261,165 of NZ_JBKKQY010000001.1, read as the reverse complement.
GGTCGCACACGCCACCGAGTTGACGATCCGCCACCTGGGCGGGTGGAAGCTGCTGGCGGACGCCCTCGGCGCGCGCCTGACCTTCGTCCTCCAGCCGCTCGCGCCGTGGGTGCGCGAGGAGCCGCTGCCCCGCGAGAAGCTGCTCTTCGACGAGCTGGACGAGGTGTCCAACTTCCGCCGGTTCCACAACGACATCTCCACCATGGCGGTCGGCCGCGACTACGCGCACCGGCTGGCCGACGGATGCGCCCGTCTCGGCGTGCCCTTCCTGGACATGAACGTGGCACTGGGCGAGGCCGCCGGGCCGCAGGACTGGCTGTTCATCGACCGCGTGCACTGCACCGACCTCGGGTACGACCTGGTGGCCCGGCACCTGGCGGACCGCCTCGACTTGGCGTGAGGAGCCCCTCGATGCATGACGACAGCAGCGCGGCGCCCGCGTCAGCGGTCCGCCGCCTCACCTCCTGGCTCCGTAACCGGAGTCGGTCAGGGACTTCCCCGAGCCCCTCGCCCGACGACCGGCCCGCCACCGAGCCACCACCGCCCTCGCGGCTGCGGCCGCAGCCCGAGGACGACGCCTCCGTCTATCCGCTGTTCTGACCTGGGGGTTGTGGCATGGGGACCGACACGGGCGCTGTGCGCGCCGGCCGCTGCGGCCCCGGTGGGCCGGACCGCCCGGTCCTGGGCATCTCCGCCTACTACCACGACAGCGCCGCAGCGATCGTGGCCGGTGGTAGTCCGCTCGCGGCGGCGCAGGAGGAGCGCTTCACTCGGCGCCGCCACGACCCTGGCTTCCCTTCCCATGCCGTCGCCTCCTGCCTGCGCGAGGCCGGAGTGCGCATCGACGAGCTGGCGGCCGTGGCGTTCTACGAGGACCCGGCGCTGAAGTTCCGCCGGGTGCTGGCCACCTGGCTCGCCACGGCCCCGCGCGGCTTCCCGGTGTTCCGCCGGGCGTTCCCGCAGTGGGCCGGCTGGAAGCGGCGCGCACTGGACGACGTACGGGCGCGGCTGCGCGAGCTGGCGCCCGGACAGGCGCTGCCACCGCTGGTGGCCTACCGGCACCACGCCTCGCACGCCGCGTCGGCGTTCTTCCCAAGCCCCTACCCGTCGGCTGCGGTGCTGTGCGTCGACGGCGTGGGGGAATGGGCTACGACCACGCTGTGGCACGGCCGGGGCACCGGCCTGGTTCCGCTGGCGGAACTGCGCTTCCCCCACTCGCTGGGCATGCTGTACTCGGCGTTCACGTACTTCTGCGGCTTCAAGGTCGACTCGGGGGAGTACAAACTGATGGGCCTCGCGCCCTATGGGGTGCCGCGTTACGCGCCGCTCATCCGGGAGCGGCTGATCGACGTCAGGCTGGACGGCTCGTTCCGCCTGGATCTGCGCCACTTCACCTTCCAGTACGGGCAGACCATGGCCGGCCGGGCTTTCGAGGAGCTGTTCGACGGGCCGCGCCGCGAACCGGAAGGTCCGCTCACCGACAGGGAGTTCGATCTGGCGGCGTCGGTGCAGCAGGTCACCGAGGAGGTGATGCTGCGGCTGGCCCGGACGGCGCTGGAACGCACCGGAGAGCGACGGCTGTGCCTGGCCGGCGGCGTGGCCCTCAACTGCGTGGCCAACGGCAGGATCCTCGCCGAGAAGATCTGCGACGAGGTGTGGGTCCAGCCGGCGGCCGGGGACGCGGGCGGGGCCCTCGGCGCGGCACTGGCCGAGTCGCACCGCCGGGGGGCACCCCGTGCCCATGTGGGTCGCGGCGCCGACGCGATGTCGGGGGCGTTGCTGGGCCCCGGCTACTCCGACCGGGAGATCGAGGAGTTCCTGACCGGGTGTGAATACCCTGCCGTGCGCCTGGGCGAGCGGGAGCTGGTGGAGCGGGTCGCGGCGGAGCTCGCGCAGGGACGGGTGGTGGGCTGGTACCAGGGGCGGATGGAGTTCGGGCCACGGGCGCTGGGCAACCGGTCGATCCTCGCCGACCCCCGCGACCCGGCCATGCAGTCCACGCTCAACCTCAAGACCAAGTTCCGGGAATCCTTCCGCCCGTTCGCACCCGCGGTGCTCGCCGAGGACGCCAAGGACTGGTTCGACCTGACGCAGGAGAGCCCGTACATGCTGCTGACCGCGCAGGTCGCCGCGGCCCGTCGGCGGGAGTGCGAAACGGCGGGCCAAGAGCTGACGGGCCCGGACCTGCTGCGGGTGCCGCGCTCCACGATCCCGGCGGTCACCCATGTCGACGGGTCGGCCCGGGTGCAGACGGTGACGGCCCGGCACAACGCGCGGTTCCACGCGCTGCTCACCGCCTTCCGGAACCGCACGGGCTGCCCCGTACTGGTGAACACCTCCTTCAACGTGCGCGGGGAGCCGATCGTGCACACCCCGGAGGAGGCGTACGCCTGCTTCATGCGTACCCGGATCGACCTGCTGGTCCTCGGCAACCACCTGCTGGACAAGCGGGACCAGCCCGAGTGGCGGGAGGAGGCCGACTGGCGTGCGACGATCCCGATGGACTGAGCGGCTGCCGCACCTGGGCCTGGCCGCGTTGTACTTCGGGGTGGTCACCCCGGCGGGGCTGTGCGCACGGGCGGTGCGGGACCCGCTGAAGCGTGCCTGGGACGAGCGCCGGACGAGCTATCTCGACCGTCCGGCACGTGCCCGCAAGCCCGTCCCGACCCTCACGCGCGGTCCGGGTTCGTCGCCGAAGTGAGCACGACGCGCCGCGTACCGAGGACGTGGATGCGGGAATCCGCCTCGGTGAATCCGCATGCCGCCGCCCAGGCACTCGCCTCGTCCGCGGTGCGGGGCAGCGGGACATCGGCGGCGATGAGACGGGAGAAGCGTCCCGACGGACGGAAGTGCGTCGCCAGGGGAAGGGTGAATCCCACCCGGCCACCCGGACTCAGGGCGCGCCGCCAGTCGGCCGGCGCCCGGCGCCCCAGGAAGTGCAGCGAGGACGCGCAGAGCACGACGTCCAGGGAGCGGTCGGCAACCGGCAGCGGCACGGCGTCCCCGACCCGCCAGTCGATCGCCGTGTCATGGGCCAGGCCGGCGGCACGGGCCCTGCCCGCCGCGATCATCCGAGGGGAGAGGTCGACGGCCAGGACGGGCGGGGCGGTGCGCGGCCTGCTCCGCGCGAGGTGCAGGGCGACGGCTCCCGCCCCGCACGCCACGTCGGCCACCGCGTCGGACGGCCCGGGTGCCACCCACGCGGTCAGGGCCCGCGCGATCTCCTCGTGGTGCCGGTGATCGTAGTCGTCGGCCAGCTCATCGAAGGCCCCGGCCAGCATCGCACTCCTCACGGCCCGATCCTAGCGGCACAGCCGCGCACGGCCGGCCGGCCGTGCGCGGACCCGGCGGCCGGTGATCGCCACTCAGGCGCGCCGGGCCGGGGGCAGTCTGCGTCTGGCAGGTACGACGCCGACCGGCGGGATCTGTCCCCACTGTTTCGGACCACGTGAACCTCTACGGACGGTCCGAGCGCGATATGAGCAATCGGCTCGCTCTCACCCGGGCGCTCGCGTTGCCCGGCCCCCGCACGGCGCCAGGGTCGGAGGCCCTGCGGCCTACGCCGCACGGTACGGCCGGATCGGCGTTCTGAGCAGCGTATGAGACCCGTCCTCGGTGTCGGAGAACCAACGCTTCGCAGCGGAACGGGGCCGGACTCACGCCACGCAGAACTCGTTGCCCTCCGGGTCCTGCATGATCCACCAGTGCCCGGCCGGCCCCTTGTTCACCTCTCGGACGCGGGTCGCCCCCAGGCCCTCCAGCCTGGCCAGCAGCTTGTCACGGCCGCCAGGTTCGCTGTGGATGTCGAGGTGCAGGCGGTTCTTGCCCCTCTTGCCGTCGGGCACGTCCTGGAAGAGCAGTCGTCGACCGCGGCCGACGCCGCTGGTCTCGTTGAACGGGTCCTCGGGGTGGCGGATCGCGGCATAGCCGCGGAAGGTCTTGCGACCGCGATGCTCGGTGACAGCCTCCTCGCCGATCTGTCCGGCGGCCAGCAGCTGCTCGATGAGAGCGCTGGGGTCTTCCACCTCGTACTCCAATGCCGCAGCCCAGAAGTCCGCGAGGACGGGTGCGTTCGTGCTGTCGATGACCAGCTTCCAGCTCAATGCCATGTAACCGTTTATAGTGGTTACATGGACTCCTCGGCAACCAAGGGACTGACGCTGCACTCTCGTACCGGCGTCGCCTACCGGTTCGACCCTGGCGCGCTGTGTCTGGAACTGCTGACCACCGGCGGCCCCGGTCCCTACCGCCGGTACGAAATCCTGCACGAGCCCGCCGACCTGGCTGTCTGGGCGGACGGGTCGCGGTTGACCCCGACGCCCACACTGGACATCTCCGAAGCGGAAGTGGCCGACATGCGAGCGCTGCGCGACGCACTGTTCCGGGTGATCATCGCCCACACGCGCCGCGAGCCTCACCCGCCCCGCGACCTGGAGGCCATCAATGAAGCAGCCGCCCGTCCGGCCATGGCCCCCGCCATCACGCCGACCGGGAAGCGACAGTGGGCCGGAACCCCCACCGGAACGCACCTGGCGGCCACCGTCGCCCGGGATGCCGTCGAGCTGCTGACCGGCCCCTTCGCGCACCGCATCCGCACCTGCGCCGCCGAGGACTGCCACCTCGTCTACGTCGACACCTCACGCCCCGGCCGCCGCCGCTGGTGCTCCATGGAGCACTGCGGCAACCGCCACAAGGTGAGGGCGCTGCGCGCCCGCCACACCGAGGAAGGATGACCGTCGTGCCCACAGGACTCACCAAGGACGCCGGCTGGCAGATCGGCGTGTCCCGTACCCTGCCCCATCCCGCGGCCATCGTCTGGGACTTCATCAGCAGTCCCGAAGGCATCACCCTGTGGCTCGGCCCCGGCGCGGTCCTCACCCCGGAACGAGGCAGCCCCTACCGGACGACCGAAGGAGTGGCTGGTGAAGTGCGCGGTTACCGCCCGGCAGACCGCATCCGCGTCACCCACGGCACCACCACGGTCCAGGTCGCCCTCACCCCCGCAGCCGACGGAGCCCGGACGATGCTCCGCTTCCACCAGGAGCACCTGGCAAACGCTGAAGAGCGCGAGCGGCAACGGGCACACTGGCAGCACGTCATGGACCAGGTCGCTACCGCCCTCGACCGGCAGTAACAGCGGGTGCGACACCTGACCGGAGACCGACACGCACCGAGACGTCGGACTCCCTGGCCTTTGCCGGCGCGAGATCGGCAACAGTCCGCCGATCCCTCGGTGATCTCGGAGATCTCGGAGATCTCGGATGGAACTCTGCCCAGCCTGCGATGCCCGCCGCCCCGCCGCCCGCGCGTTCATCCAGTGGCGCCGCGACCCCGACCGCGACCGAAGGCCCTGCCCCAGCTCGTCGAGGACTGGGAGACCGCGACCCTGCACGCCCACGGCTGGGCCCGCGCCCCGCAGCCCGAAGCCCCGCCCAGCCCACCGGCCCGCCCCCGCCTGGCGCCTCGCGGACACGGTGACGCCGGGCCCGTCCACACCGCTCGGAACGGGTGGCGCCGTCCTATCGCACGGGTGCCTCGTCGGGCGGGCCATGACGACCTACGAGACCGCTCCCCGGCCGGCCCGCGCCCGCCGGCTCCCGGACGAGGACACGCTGTCGCTCCGTGAGATTGCCGCCGTCCTGGAGGCCGGGACATCCGGCCCCAGCGCGGGGAAGACCGGCATCCGGAGACCGCCCGCCAGTTGCTCGCCAACACGAGCGACCGGCCAGTCGACCCTGCGCCGGCGCACCGCGTAGGTCCGGCTGCACGGATTGGCGTGAGCGCCTGTGCTTCCAGGCCGCGACGAGGACGACGGCGCCGTACAGGAAGACTCAGTGTCTGCGCGGATTCGCCTCGCGGACGAGTTCCTGGATGCCCCGGTTACGGAAGTGCTTCCCACACCTCGGGCACCACACCGTCTCCGGGATCTCCGTGACGGCGCGGCAGCGGTTGCACGCGATATGCATGCCCAAGCCTACGGCGAAGTCCTTCTCCGTTATGGAGAACTGTGCGTCACAGCCTGAGCAGGCGATGGCGTGGTAAAGAGGCGGAGTCGGGGGAGTGGGGCGTGTGGCGTACTTGCCGCAACCGACACACGGTGCGTCGTCGGGATCGCCAGGGCCGACTCTGTCGAACCGCCGGCGCAATCGGCTGTTGAGTCTGGGTGCATCCCTTCGCAGGTCAGCCAGACCATGTCGCGCTCGATGACGATCGTCACCAGTTCACACGACTCGCAGGCTCTCGCCTGCGCCCCCTCGGTCAGCGTCCGGTACGCGATGGCTGTCGCGACGATGCCTGATTCGGCACCGCAGGCCGGGCAGGAGAGGACGGGATCGGGGTCCGGCTGATCTCCTCCCGGACCGGGAGGACCCAGCCTGGCAGCCTGGCTCGCCGGACGGCCTGGTGTCGAGGTTGTCTGCCGGGACCGCGTGCCGTTCTTCGCCGAGGGTGCCGCCGCCGGAGCGCCGGACGCGCCTGTTGCCGCAGGCGCCCACCCGGATGCCGTGAGGCCCCGCCCTGCGCTGCTGCGCCGGTGCGGGGCCTCATACGCGTATCCCCCGGGGGAGTCGGATGTTCATGCACGCGCGCTGGCCCCTGCGTCCGGTCACGGCTCGGTGGAGGCCTCCTGCCGCTCGGTTCCAGAACGGGACAGTCAACACAGCTTCAAGCTGCCGCCGTCCGGAAGGTTCCCGTCGTAGATCCAGCCCTTGTGGTACCGGGAGCTGTAGTAGGCGGTGCCGTGGGTCCAGGTGTTGCCGAGCCTGTTCGAGACATAGCAGTCGTACGTGAACTGAGTGCCACCCGGGAGGGATATGGAGGGGGTGCAGTCGGCGTAGGGCCCGGGACGGAGAGCAGTACTGGTCCCCTGTGTCTTCACTGTCTTGCCGTCGATCGATCGCCAATGGTGGCTTGTGTCGCATGCGGCCGCATTGACGATTCAGTTCGACTCGCAGCCGATGCCGTCATCGTCGGCGTCGAGGTTGTGAGGGTCCCCGCCGCTGACATCGACGGGGCCGGATAGGTCCGAGCAGTCGATGTCGGGAACGCCTGCGGGCGGCCCTGGGGGATAGGGTCGGCCGGGCTCCGGCGCCGGGCTGTCCACGCGTCGTATATCGGCATCGACTATGACCCCGCCCTTGACCGTGTACGTGCCAGCGAAGGAGCGCACGGTCCCGTCCGATTGCAGCGCGTCGAGCGTGACGGTCACGACGCTGCCGCGGACCTCGGTGATCTGGACGGCGTCATGGACAGTGTCGGCAAATCCTGCCGCGAAGGACGCGTAGGAGCGGTCAAGATTCTTGCCTCCCAGGTCCCACGCCCGACGGTAGTCCCCTGCGTTGATGGCCGCGAAATACCTCTCGACGGTGGTGGCGGCATCAGCGGTGGGTGTGGGGGAGGGCGGCGGCTCGGGCATCGGGGATGTCTTGGGTGCCGTGGACTCCGCAGGCTTCGTGGGCGTCTTCGTCGGAGTGGGAGAGGGCGTCGGTTCGACAGTGATGGTCTCGGTACTGGTGACGGTCGGACCTGGTCCGGTCGGCCCCTGCTCACCGGACCCGCCACAAGCGGCGGCTCCCCCCAACGCCACGGCCCCTGCCAGGAGAACAACAGCGCTTTTGGAGAGGACCCGGATCATTTCGGCATCACCTCGCCGGGTTGCGCACTCACTCCAGTGTGCGGCACAGGGACGCCGACGAACAGCAGATCGCCGCGCTGGCCGCGCCCCGGAAGACCACGATCAAGATCCATCGCGACTGCGACGGCCAGCGTCCGATCCGCGGCCTGAACTCCGAACCAGCGAACGCACCGTGCTCGCACCTGGGCGCCCGGCCTGCGGCAGCCATCACGCCACCGTGTCACTGCCTGCCATTCATAGGGCAACGAGGGGTCAGCACAGGTACGGACCGGCAGCGCGGCACCCCGAGCCGCAAATGGATTTCCGCAGCTCAACCGACGTACCGCACCTGAAGTGCTGCTTGCTTCCCCAGCTCGGAGCACGGGTTCGGTTTCCGTCCCCCGGCTTCACACAGAAGCCCCAGGCCAGCGGCCCGGGGCTGTGTTATCGGGGTCCACCGGCCTCACCGCGACCGTACCGTCGGTCAACGCTGCGGTCGGGGCTCGCGCCACATGGCGCGCAGGGTGGGGCCATCGGGGAGCGGGATCTCGCCGGCGACGCGGAATCCGTGGCGCCCGTACAGGACTTGGTTGCGTGGGCTCGTGGCTTCGAGGTAGGCGGGCAACCGGTTCCGGTCGCACTGCTCCAGCACGGTGTGCAGGAGAGCGGAGCCCGTGCCGCGCCCCTGTTCACCGGGGCGCGTGCCCATGATCGGCAGGTAGTAGTGCGGCTCGGGCGGATGGTGGTCGTCCAGGGCCGTGAGCAAGCGCAGTACGGCCGGGGCGAACTCGTGCGTCACCCGCTCGACGGCGGCGGCGAAGGCATCGGCCTCGTCGTCGAAGGCTTGCTGCACGTGCGGTGGCATCCAGAGGGCTGCTCCGGTGAGGTCGCCGGTCGCATAGACATCGTCGTACTCCATGCAGCCTGTGACCCAGAGCTCGAAGAAGTCCGGGAGTATCCGAAGGCGCCTCGCGGGGTTGTCCCATGCCCACCCGATCACCGGGTCGTCGAAGAACGCCGCCGCGAGTGTCTCGGCGACGAGCCGGGATTCGGCCGCCGCGGCCTTGCGGACACGGATGTCCGTCCGGACGGGTTCTGTCAGTGACATGGCGATACTCCACTCCTTTCAGGCCGCCCGGAACCGGACCGCGACGTCAGTGGGCTTCTGAAGCGCGAGGTAGATCGGGCAGCGCTCCTGCCACACCCGGGCGATCCCGGAGACGGCGTCTTCGCCGTCCGGGCAGTCCACCGTGACGTCCAGGGCCACGGCGCGCAGGTCCGGCTCCACGCCGTCCATGCCCAGCAGCCCGCGGGCGTCCGTCTCACAGCGCGCGGATGCCTCCACGGATCCGACCCGCACCCCGAGCTGCGGTGCGAGGGTGTCCTGTACGAAGGCCGCGGCGCAGCCGGCCAGCGCGCCGAGCAGCAGCACCGTGGGGCTCGGTGCCTGGTTGGTGCCGCCGAGCGGCGCGGGCAGGTCGGCGTGCATCGTGAAGGCACCGGCCTGCATCGTGACCCGGCCGTCTTCGGTGCGCGCGGTCACGGCCGGCGCGCTACGAGCCCGGTCCGGCTCCTTGGTCCACGTGGTGGTCGTCTCTTCGATGGTCTTGGTGTCCATGTCCGGCACACCTCCCGGTTCAGGTCGTTGCGTACCGAATGTAGGGAGGCGTGGAAGGTGCCAAGAACGGCAGGATTGCCGTATTCAGGACACCGTTTCGAGGAGGGCCAGTTCCCCGGCCCGGCGTGCCGCCTCGGTCCGGGTGTGACAGCCGAGCTTGGCGAGCAGGTTGCGCACATGCATGTCCACGGTGCGGGGGCTGAGGAACAGCTCGGCGGCGATCTCGGAGTTGGTGAGCCCGGCCGTGACCAGCCGCAGGACCTCGCGTTCGCGGGGCGTCAGGCCTGCGCCGTCACTGTGCCGTCCGGCCCGGCGGCCGAGTCGGACGCGTACGTCGCCGCCCAGGGCTTCGAGCTCCCGCAGGGCGGTGGTGGCCAAGGGGCGGGAGCCGAGAGTCCGGGCCGTGTGGTACGCGGCGACGAGCCGCTCGACCGCCCTGCCGCGTTCCCCGGCGGCGGCCAGGGCCACACCGGCGCGGACCTGGGTTTCCGCGGTTTCCGGTGGGAGGACGAGGGCCCCCAGGAGTGCCAGGGCCCGCTCGAACTGGTCGGCGGCGCGGCCGGTGTCACCCTCCAGTAGGGCGCTCTCGCCCAGGGAGTGGGCGAGCGCGCCGGTCGCCTCCGCGGTGCCCGTGGCGGCCGCGATCCGGGCCAGATCGTCCGTGCACGCCCCCAGGTCGCCGCGGAACCCCCGGCGGCCGAAGTATGACGATGACCAGCGCAGCGCGGCCACGGAGTAGTGGAGCTCTTCGCGGGTGCGGCAGCGGAGATTCAGTTCTCGCAGCCGGGTCACGGCGCTGTCGTCCCGACCGTCCAGATCGTCGGCCCGTGCCAGGCCCCAGGACGTGTCGATCTCGAGCCCGAACAGCTCGTGGGCCCGTGAGAACGCAGCGGCCCGGACGAGGTGGCGGCGCGCCTGCGCCGTCGCACCCCGGTTGGCGAGGATGAGACCGATCTCCCCGGCAGCCACCATGTGCGCCACTTCCGGCGCGTCGTCGGTGGCGAGGACTTCCCGGCCCACGTCGAGTGCCCGGTCCCACCGACCGGTGTGGCGGAGCGCCGGGGCCAGGCAGGCGAGGCAGACATGTGCGTCGGCGTCCAGGCCGCGACCGCGGCAGAAGGTCAGCGCCTCGGCCCACGCGTCCAGCGCCGCCGGGTAGTCGGTGCGCTGTTCGAGCGCGTCGGCGTGCAGGTAGTAGACCTCGGCGGTGAGAGCGTCGAGCTGGGAGCTCAGGGCGAGGTCCAGTGCTTGGCGGGTCAGCCCGGTGCCGGCGGCCGCGTCGCCGAGTTTGGTCCGGATCAACCCCTCCAGGCCCATCGCGCGCGCCCGCAGCCCGGTCACGTCGTGCGCCGTGGCATCGATGTCCGCCCACGCCTCGCGCACGAGCCGCAGCGCGGCGGTGAGGTCCCCCGCGTACTGGAGGTGCGCGGCCGCGGCCAGCCGTTCGGTCGCGGCCTCGGTGCTCGCCCCGGCCCGGGCGAACTCCTCGACGGCCAGGTACCGTGCCTCCAGCGCACGCGGCCAATCGTCGGCCAGCTCGTAGACACCGGCCAGGGACTGCTCGACACGCGCGAGCGCCTGGTGGTCCCCCGCAGCGCGGTGGGCGGCCGCGACTTCCTCCCAGGCGCGGGCCGCCTCTGCGAGCTCACCACACCGCTCAGCGCACTCACCGAGCCGGTTCACCGCCTGCACGCGGGCCGCGTCGTCCTCGCCGGCAGGCCACAGCGCGAGCGCGCGGTCGATCGCGTTCTTCGCGTCATGGAAGGCGTGCACCTGACACGCCGCTTCGGCGGCGGCCAGCAGCAGCGGCCTTACACGCGCCGGCTCGTGCGCCTCCTCCCAGTGCGCAGCCACGATCGCGGGAGCCTGCCCACGCCCCTCCAGCGCCTGCGCCAATGCGGCGTGGAGGCGTCGACGCCGTGCCCAGGGGATGGTCGCGTACAGCGCCTCGCCCACCAGGGCCTGCCGAAACGCGGCCTCCGCCACCCCGCTGACCGGATCCCGAGACTCCACCAGCACGCCGGACTCGAGCAGTTCCTCGACCGCCTCCTCCGTCCCCAGCTCAGTAAGCACATCCAGGTGAACCGACGCCCCGGCGGCGGCGAGCTCCGCGAGGGCCCGGGCCGGCTCCGAGAGTCTCGCGACACGCTGGAGAGCCGCGTCCCGCACGGACTCGGGCACCAACCGGACCGGGGAGCTCGCCTCTCCCACCTCGGTACGAGACTCGGCGATCGCCGCCGCAAGCTCCTCGACGTAGAAGGGCACACCGTGGGAACGGCGCAGAATGGTGTTCAACACCTCCGGCGAGACCGCGTCGCCCAGTATGCGCCGTACCAACAAGGCACTGTCCTCCGGGCTCAGTGGCGCCAGCTGCACATGTCGCTGCCTGCCGCCCGGCGCGCGCCGCAGCCTGGATCGCAAGGTTCGTACCGGATGCTGCCGCCGGAGTTCGTCACTGCGGTACACCCCGATGACCAGCAAAGGGACTCCGGGCGGCGGTACCGCCCACTCGGCCAGCACCGTCAGCGTCCCCGCGTCGGCCCACTGCAAGTCATCGAGGAACAGGACGGTGGGGCGCCGACGGGCGAGGCGCTCGAACGCTGTCCTGATCGCCGACGGGACATCCTTCGAACCGGCGACCTCCGACGGCCGGCCGTCCTCCACTCCGCCCGAGCGGCGCAGATGGTGGTCATGGAGCGCGGCCTGCAGCGGGCCGTACGAGACTGCGCCTACGCGCCCGCCGCTTCGCAGCACCGCCACGTCCGCCGCCTGGAGGACGGACTCGACCAACGCCGTCTTGCCGACCCCGGCGTCACCTGCGACGAGAAGCAGCCCGCCCTCCCCAGCCCTCAAGCGGGCCACGGCTTCAAGGAGAGCGGCCCGTTCAGGCTGGCGTCCCACGAGGCCCGCCTCGGCAGGGCTGTCGGGCGTGTCAGCGGCACGCCTCTCCCGAACAAGGCGACTACTGGACGTAATCCCTCCATTGAGCTGTCTCACTGCCTGATCACCAGCTCCAGGCCCCGGAGCGCTGGTGACGGCGAACGGTCGCGGTCAATCCAATGTAGAACGGATGTCCGCATTCCGCCTGGAGGTCCAGCGCCTCCGCAAGGCGCAGCCGGATCGCCGCCATGACCGGGCGTGGGCCGGCCTCACCACGGGCAGCACGGGCTCGGAAGCCGCTCCTGCGGCCATGGCGTCGACCCGAGTACCGGCTTGTCGGGGCGGAGGGACCGCCCCGGGCGGGTAGGACGGGGTGCTGCGGCGCTTCTGCGTGCTTCCGCTGCTCAGCGCACGACCCGCTTCGACAGCAGTCGCTGGGCGCGCAGTGCGCGGACGATGAAACCCGCGTACTCGGTCACGTCACGCACCGAGGTGTGGGTGTCGTCGCGCTTCCCCGCGGTCAGGTGGACGGCCTTGGACGGCTCGGGGTCAAGCTCCTCCACCCGTGCCGTGGTGAGCGCGGTGAGACCGACCAGGGGTGTGCCCAGCTCGGCCGCCAGGTCCCGGATCTCCGCCGGATGGTCCACGCCGAGACCGTAGAGCAGCAGAGCGGTGTCGTGGTTCAGGGTGCCGTCGGCGCCGAACCAGCGGCGGACGATGGGCGTGACGAGGAGGGGGTGGCGTCCGCGTGCGCGTACTCCTTCGACGAGGGCGGTGAGAGGGCGCGGTAGGTGGCCCGGTCGGTCTGCTTGTCGTTGTGGGCGAGCTGGACGAGCAGCACCAGGTCGCCCCGGTGGATGAGTGGCTGGTCGGTCGGGAAGGGCGCGGGGTTCTGGAGACTGGAGATGGGTAACGGTGCTTTCGCCGGAGTCGCCGTGGTGGGTGACGGCCGCGCCGCGTTTCAGGTACTGCGGCAGCTGCTGGCCCCGGCCGGAGTACGGCTGCCCGGCTGGTCGCACACCGTGGAGTCGCCGATGAGCAGGACCTTGCGAGCGCGCGGCCCCGGCGTGACCTCGACCTCGGTCACGGAGGGCGCGGCTCCGGCGAAGGCGGGATCGAGGCCGGGGCGCCGGCGGGTCCGGTGGGCTCTCCTTCCGGGAGTGCGGACGCTGACCGCGAAGCCGCGGCGGAGACGCTGTCCCGGTGCGGTGACGGTCTCGGCCGGCATGGTGCGCCGGGCTTCGGCCAGGACCGCGGTGCTGTCGGCCGGCCCCCCGCCGAGGGGGACGGAGACGTCGTAGGTGCCGGGCTCGACGTCGAAGTGGCAGGCGACGGGAGCCGTGCCCGTGCCGTGGCCGAGGCCGTTTCCCCCGATCCCGCGGCCGGTCCGCTCGTCGAAGGCGTGGTCGACGATCTCGCGGAGCAGATCCCCGTCCCACCAGGCGAGGAAGTCCGCGGCCGGGATGCGGGTGCCGAGCAGGCCGAGTCGGCGGCCCTCAGCTCACCGACACGGGAGTTTCACACGCCGTCCGCGGTGATGGCCCAGGACTCGGCGCCGGGGTGCGCGGCGTCGATGTCACCGGTGACGGCTCGGCCGGTGCCCCGGTCGGCCGGCACGGACCACAGGACGGCCCCGGTGCGCGCGTCGCGCCTGCCGGCCCCCGGCTGCCGCTGGCGGCCAGTTCTCGTGGACGGTGAAGACCTGCAGGCCGCCGCGCCCGGGATGAAGGTCGCCGACGTGCAGTGCATGGCGCCGGTGGCGGTCGGGAGGCGGCCCGCGGCTTGATCCAGTCGCCAGATCCGGTCCGGACCGAACGGCAGGCGGTAGCCGCTGTAGCCCGCAGCGACGGGGCGACCGGTTTGCCGCGTGCCGTCTTGGACGGCCGTGTCCGATCGGCAGTGGATTCACGGTCCGACTCGGAGGTCGCACCATCCCAATGATGCTGCGACCTCGTTGTCGTCCGGGCCCCGGGCGTTCAATTCCCTGCACCGGCCCGGCTTCGTCGGATGTGCGTCAGCTGAGGCCGATGAGGTCGATCAGCCACTGGATGAGACCGTATCCGTCGTTGTACATGAGGTTCACCCCCTTCCTGTGCATGCGCCAGTGGTTCATCAATACCGGGAGCGCCGCATGGTGATGTTCGGCTGCCCGGGGTATTCGCCTGGTCGTGGGCCGGGCTTCTGTGCATGGTTGCGAGTCGGTCTGTCGTGGCCGACCAGGACGTTGCGGATCTCAGCCGGCGCATCGGCTCAGTCGTCGGGCCCGATGGACTCGCCTCACGACGCGTTGCCCTCCAGTGGGCTGTCGGCCAATGGTCAGCCTGGCCGAGGGTGGCTGTAACCCCGCCTTGCCGCGACGCCGGTGACCGCAAGCGCACCCTCATCGGCCAGGCTCCCCCTCTTTTCGGTCCCGCCATGGCGTCCACCGCCCCGTCCATGCCCTCGAACGCGACATCAAACTTGCTCGCGGACTGGGACGACCACCCCAGGCCGTTCGTCCGGACTAACTGATCGTTTCAGAATGGGCGGGGGGGCGGACGGTCATTCGTCGTCGAGCCGGTGAAAGACCTGGGCGAAGTCGCCGCAATCGAGCAGGCCGGTCAGCACCTGCGTGATGTCGTCGATGCCGGGCTCTCGAACGATGAGGCCGTCGGAGCTCCAGAAGCAGCGGCCGTCCAGATCCTCGCCGGTTCGCAAGCCCTTCTCCATAAGGCGTTCGACCTCCGTTCGACCTCGGCAAGGGTGAACGCGGTCGCGCTCCAGCGTGACCCGTCCGTCGCCAGCCGGACCTCGACGTCGATGGTGCAGACGGCGTCCAGAGACTCGCCTGCGCTGGGCAGGAACGACGCCTGGAACGGATCTGTCGGACGCGATACCAGGCCCGTCCCATCCTTGCTCAGCGGCTTCGGCCCCGGTGCTGGTCATCCGCGGAGTACGTCAGCCAGCCCAGAGGGCTCAACCGGGTTCTCTGGCAGTCTTCAGCGTCGTGCCCACGAGCCTTGTCCCCGACGAACTGTGGACCCGATAGCCCCGCTGCTGCCTGCACGACCCGCGCGACGGCATCGCCACCCCGGCGGCTCCCGGTGCCGGACCGGGTCGCACTGGCCGGCATCATCGCGAATCCCGCTGTCAGCTGTCGCAGCGCAGTCGGGTTCTCGCCAAAGGGCAGGGACGCTCCTCGCCTCACTGGCTTCGGTGTTCAGCGAAGTGGGGATCTTTCAACGAGCATGGTGCGGGTCGTCCGCCGGGGTGAGGATGGTGCAGATGGCGTCCGCGGTGCAGGCAGCCGGGTCCGTGGCGGCGGCGCGTCGGGCGAGGCCGCGCAGTGCTTCCCGGGTGGCGGTGAGTTCGGCCAGGCGGCGTTCGATGTCGGCGAGGTGCCGGTCGATGAGCGCGGTGACGTGTGCACAGGGAATCTGACCGGCGTCGCGGAGGGCGAGTACGGAGCGGATTTCGGCGAGGCTGAGGCCGGCGCCCTGGGCATCGCGGATGAAGCCGAGCCGGGCCTTGGTCTGCTCGGGGTAGTCGCGGTAGCCGCCGGGGGTGCGAGGCGGGGCGGGCAGCAGGCCGGTCTGCTCGTAGAAGCGGATGGTCTTGGGGGTCAGCCCGCTGGCCGCCGCGAGGTCGCCGATGCGCATGCCTCCAGGCTACGACTTGACCTTCCAGTGCGATGGAAGGTCTAGCGTCGAGGCCAGACGATGAGAGGAAGGGTGAGCAGGATGCGGATCACGGTGCTGACGGTTCCGCAGTGTCCGAACGCCGCGCCGGCCCTGGAGCGGGTCAACGCCGCGCTGGCGGGCCGGGCGGCGGAGGTAAAGCTGGTCGAGGTCGACGGCCAGGAGCAGGCCGCCGCGCGCGGGATGACCGGCTCGCCGACCATCCTGCTGGACGGCGTGGACCCTTTCGCGCCGGCCGGAGCGGTGCCGAGTGTGTCCTGCCGCTTGTACCGGGACGCCGACGGCACGGTTGCCGGTGTCCCCAGCGTGGCTGCACTGCGCGAGGCTCTCACCGGTACGGGGCGGGTGGGGGCTGCCGCACCAGGGGACTGCTGCGAGCTGGATGCTCTCGATGTCGTCGGGCGGGCCGGGCGGGGACGCCGCGCGCCCGATGAGCGGGGCCTGCGGGCGGTGCACCAAGCGGTGCTGCGGCACTTCGCCGGCACCGGGACGGCCCCCGGTCCGGAGGTACTGGAGCCGGTAGCGGCGCAGGTGGGCCGGACGGCCCGAGAGGTGCTGGCCGAGCTGGCCGACGAGGACTTCCTGACCCTGGACGAGGCCGGGCAGATCCGCGCGGCGTACCCGTTCTCCGCTGTACCGACTCGCCACCGTGTACGCATCGACGGCGGCGTGGAGGTGTGGTCGATGTGCGCCATCGACGCGCTCGGCATCCCCGCCATGCTGGACACGGATGTGGTGATCTCCTCCATGGACCCGGTGAGCGGCGCCCCGGTCACCGTCACCATCCGGGAGGGAGCGGCTACCTGGGAGCCGGAGGACGCGGTGGTGTTCGTCGGGCAGCGACCCGGCGGCGGGCCCGCGGCCTCGGCGTGCTGCGACGCGCTGAACTTCTTCACCTCTACCGCCTCTGCCCAGACCTGGATCAACGACCACCCAGGTATCCCTGGTCGCGTGGTCACCCAGGCGCAGGCCGAGGAGATCGCACGGGAGACCTTCGGTCCGCTCCTCGCCTCTTGACGCCGATCGATCCGATCGGCGCCGCAGGTGGGTCGCACCGGCCTGGTGGGCCAGGTCCTCCCGGGCGCAGACTTCCGAGTCCTGGTCGGGGTAGTGCAGTGTCCGGTCCAGGTTCGCGCACTTTGGCACCGACCGCCGGGGGTTTCACGGTGGAGGAAGCTCTGGGACCGCAGTGAACGTCCACAGGCCGGAAGGGGTGATCGCCGTGCTCGCTGCGGACCCGACCACACATGAGGGCCGGTGCAATGTGAGTGTCGTCGGTGACGTCGACCTCCCCTGCGCCCGTCAACTGGCAGACGCCCTCAGCGCCACCTGGGCCGACTCCCCGCACTGCATCGTGACCGACCTGAGTGATGTGACCTTCTGCGACTGTGCCGGCCTGCACGTGCTGCTGGATGCTCGCGCTGTCGCCCGCTAGGCGGGATCGCTTTCGTCGGCACAGACGCCTCGCCGGCCGGGCTGCGCGAGCTGGCCGAGCTGATGTGCGCGGTGGCCACCCGCCCCGACCACCTGCTCGCCGAGTTCGAGCTCTATCTGCTGGCCGCCCGCCGCCCGTAGCTGCGCGGCCTCACCCAGGACTGGCTGGGCGCCGTCGGCGAGTTCGGCGCCCGCTACACCGGCGACCCCGTACGGCTCCGGCTGCTGGCGGGTGCCATGGACGGGCTGCTGATGCAGGCTCTGCTGACGGACGGCCCGCCCACCGCCGACGACTACGAGGCGGTCCCACGGCGGATCCTGCTGTAGCCGG
Source organism: Streptomyces hamibioticus (assembly GCF_047946815.1). Classification (NCBI taxonomy): domain Bacteria; kingdom Bacillati; phylum Actinomycetota; class Actinomycetes; order Kitasatosporales; family Streptomycetaceae; genus Streptomyces; species Streptomyces hamibioticus. Next base: position 243,613 of record NZ_JBKKQY010000001.1, on the reverse strand, counting down.
CTCCGCCCGGCACGGACTCCGCCGAGGGTGCCGGGCCGCCCGCCCCCACGGTCCGCGCGGCGCTGGCCCCGGGGCCCGTCCGGCCCGGCTATACCGGCCTCCGGCCCCCTCCGCGCCGCCGTCCATCCGGGCCTCCGGCACCCCGAGCCTGCCTCCACTCGGCGCTCCGGCAGCCCGGCATCTGCCCCCGGTCACCCAGCCACCGGGGCGATCAGCAGGTGCAGGGCGACGGCATTCCACACGACGTCACTGCTCTCGGACGCCAGGCCCTGCTGGAGGAAGCGGGCGGCCAGATGGGCTTCGTCGAGGTCGAAGCGCTGATCGCCGTTGCCTTCGGAGGTGAGGCCGGCATCGTGCAGCAGACACCCCAGGGTCAGCACAGTTCGTCGTGGGTCAGGCCAAGAGTTCGCGGACCAGCGCCTGTCCCCACCACCGCTCAACGCGGTCGGGTGACCAGCCGCATTCGGCCGTGAGTTCGGTGAAGACGTCGATGTTGCACAGGGCTCCGTAGATGTCGGCAGCGAGCCGGACGTCCAGCCCGTGCTGGAAGGCATCGGCCGGCCAGGTGGCGAACACCTGGACCCGGACGGCGTCAGCGCGCCTGCGGCCGTCCCGGTAGAAGGCCGCGAGCTCCGGTTCGCTGCGTCCTGCCTCGCGCACGAGGGTGATGATGTCGCCCGCGCGCTGGAACAGCCGCCGGTCGAAGGCGGCCATCGCCGCCAGCTGGGAAGCGGGGTCGGCAGTCGGGTCCTCCAGTTCCGCGACCAGTTGCGCCACGTCGGCCGACAGGTCGGCCGCGTCGGCCAGTGCCCGGGTCAGTCCGGTCTTGTTCCCGTAGGTCGCGTAGACGGTCGGTACCGAGACTCCAGCCTCACGCGCCACGTCCCGGACGGTGGTCGCCGCCCACCCGCGGGAGATGAACAGCCGCCGTGCGGCACGGGCGATGTCCGCACGGGTCTGCTGGGCCTGCGCTGTCCGGCGCAGCGAGTCGTAGCGGCGCCGGACCGGCTCATCGTTCACCACATCAGGCCTTCCCATTGGGTTTACGGGACCTATAGTGAATACATGTTACGTCAACCATCTCAGCCGGGCACCTCCGCCACAGGCTTCCCCCGCATCAGCGGGATCGCGGCCCTGGGCTTCGCTTTCCTGATCGTCATGGGCAACGTGATCGTGGTCCCTGCCGGTCTGCCGCGCGCCGGAGCCGACCGCGATGCCGTCGACGCGTTCTTCAGCACGCAGGGCGATCTGGTCGGTATCGGCTCCCTGCTCACGCCCGCCGCCTGGGCACTGGCCACGCTGTTCGGCGCGGGCGCGGTCCGCGAGGTGTGGCGCTCCGAGCGGGCGGGCACAGAGGCATGGGCGCTGCTCGGATTCGCCGGCATCATCCTGCAGAACGCCGCGTTCGCCGGAGTGATCGCAATTCGTCTCGCCCTGGCGTCGACGGCCGCGGACGGCACCGGTGCGTCCGTCGGACTGTGGGCTCTGCACGATGCGCTGTTCACCCTCAACGGCACCTTCCTGGCCCTAGCACTCGTCGGTCTGTCCACCGGCGGCCGGCACGCGGGGATCATCCGGCCCTGGCACCACCTCCTGGGGCTGGCCTCGGCCGCCCTGCTGTTCACCTCGGCCACCCTCACCCCTCTGGTGATCGACCACACCGGCCCTTGGGGCTTCCTCGGCCTCGCCGGCTGGCTCCTGTGGGTGGTCTGGGTCGTCACCTACGGCATCGTCCTGATCCGCTTGGGACGGGACCGTGGTGCGCGATTCCCCGAGGCCGCCCGGCAGGCACTCGGAGACGCCCGGTGACGGACAGCAGGCGCATGCGGACACCACTGTCCTGGGCGGCCGCCCGTCACTCGCTCGAGCCGCCCGGCGTCCGGCGGGCGTCGCTGGCCTCGGTCGTGGCGAGCGTCGCGATCACCGTCATCGGCGGCATCGTCCGCATCGCCGGATCCGGATTGGCTGTCCCGACTGGCCGGCCTGCACGAACGGAACACTGACGCCCACGGCCGCGATGGGTTTGCACGGCGTCAACGAGTTCGGCAACCGGCTCCTGACCGGCGTTCTCTGTGCGGTGGTCGGACGGGCCATCGTCACCGCCCGGCTGCAGCGGACCCGGCAACCCTCGGACCTCCGCGGCGCCTGGGCACAGTTCTGGGTCGTCGTCCTGAACGCGGTGGTCGGCTGGGCACCAGCGGTCCTGGACGTCCTCTCGTTTGGGAAGCCCCCACGGCGGTTGCCCTGCCGGTTGCCGGGCCGGCGGCGCTGCGCTCGCTGCGGGCAGCCGGACTCGGCCCGGACAAGAGGGCGTTGATCGCTGGGGCCTCGAGTGGGGTCGGCCGGTTCGCGGTCCACTTGGCGGCGCGGGCCGGTGCTCACGTGATCGCGTCCGTGGGCTCGACCGCCCGCGGGGAGGGGCTGGCCGAAGCCGGCGCCGACGAGGTGCTGATCGGGCTCGAACGTCTCCAGCGACCGGTTCGACGTGGTCATCGACAGCTTCGGCGGCCCGCAACTGGCCGAGGCGTGGGGCCTGCTCGTTCCCGGTGGCAGCACGGCGCAGAGCGTCGGCTGGGCCCCAGGGGAGCCGGAGGCCTTTACTCCCTACGCGACGATCGGCCCGGCCGAGTCGCTGACCTCCTTCCTCATCGAGGGCCCAGCCAGCGCGGACCTCGCCGTTCTCGCCGTACTGGCGGCCGAGGGGGCACTCACCGTCGAGGTCGGCTGGCAAGGGCCCTGGGACCGCTTCGACGAGGCGGCCGAGGCGCTGCGCGGACGCCGGATCTCATGATGGGCGGCGGTCCTCAGCACAACCGCGTGACTGCCTCTACGTCGCTGTCCCCACCGCCCCCTTCAGGGCGTCCCGGTGGGCCGCCACGGCTTGCTCGAGGACCAGGTTCACGGTGGCCACGGGCTGGGCGGCCGCGTGCCAGCCGAGGACGAGCCGCCAGGTAAGCGGGGTGCCGGCGAGCGGCCGGGAGACGATACCCAAGGCGTGCGGGAAGGTGGCGCGGGCGAGACCAAGGGCCCGGCCCACCCGGACCAGGTGGACGATGGACGCGGTGCCCGCCTCGTAGCGGCTGCACGGGTGGAGCCCGCGCGGGTGCAGGCCGCGGTGACGGGGCAGACTGCCCGCCTCGGTTATCTCCTGATCACCTTCCAATGCCGCAACTCCAGCTCTGTGTCCTCTATGTCCGGCGCTTGGACCCGGGCCGGACCCATGCAGGAGTCATCGGACCGGTCCGGGACGGGCGGGCGGCGCGGGCCGGGGGACGGCCGCACGGATCAGCGGCCCTCGGCCAGCTCCTTGCGGATCGCGAAGTAGGACGGCTTGGGACGGTACGACTCGTCGTAGATGTTGGCCGAACCCTGACCCTCGAAGGTGTAGGGCACCCAGGAGTACTGGTCGGCGAAGCCCCAGATGGTGAAGGAGGTGCACTGCGGCGAGCCCAGGCAGGCGTCCAGCATGCGGCGGAAGTAGTCGGCCTGGGTGGCCAGCTTGGTGGCGTCGGCCGGCATGACCGAGCGGACGTCGACCTCGGTGAAGGAGGTCTCCATGCCCAGGTCGGCGAACCGCTTCAGGTTGGCCGGGATGTCACCCGGGAAGCCGTACTGGGTGCCCAGGTGGCCCTGGATGCCGAAGCCGTGCACCGGCACTCCTTCGGCGCGCAGTTCACGGGCCAGGTTGTAGTAGGCGGTGGACTTCGCGTTGACGCCCTCGACGTTGTAGTCGTTGAAGTACAGCTTCACGTCCGGGTCGGCCTGGTGCGCCCAGCGGAAGGCGTCGGCGATGTAGGACGGGCCCAGGTGCTGGTACCAGAGCGAGTTGCGGTAGCTGCCGTCCTCCTCGAAGACCTCGTTGACGACGTCCCACTGGTAGATCTCGCCCTCGTAGTGCTGGACCACCGTGGTGATGTGCTCGCGGAGGATCTCGCGGAGCTCGTCGGCGGTGATCGAGCCGCCGGTGACACCGCTGGTCAGCCAGGCCGGCAGTTGGTTGTGCCAGAGCAGCGTGTGCCCGCGCACCTGCTGGTCGTTGCGCTGGGCGAACGCGACCAGCGCGTCGCCCTCGGTGAAGTCGTAGACGCCCGGCTGCGGCTGAAGGGTCTCCCACTTCATCACGTTCTCCGCGGTGACCGAGTTGAACTCGCGGGCGGTGATCTTGCGGTACGTACGGTCCTCCACCAGCGCCGTGGTGTCGACGGCCGTGCCGAAGAGCAGGTCGGACCGCTCGGCGAGGGCCTTCAGGGGAGCGCCCTTGGGGTGGTGGTAGGCGCCGTCCGGCGCGGCCTGGGCGGACTGTACGGCCGTGAGCAGCAGGGCACCGCTCGCCAGGACGGCGGCGGCCGTGCGGAAGTGCTTCATGACGGTCCTCTCGTTGGTGCGGGAATGCCGGTGAGGCGGACGGCGCCGGCCCGGACGGGCCGGCGGCAGGAAGGCCGGGTCAGTGGATACGGTGGCTCTCCACCGGGCCCAGGTAGGTCTGAGGGAGGCCGCCGGTGTCGACGATCAGCCGCTGCAGGACGACCGTCGGGTCCACCATCCAGAACCTCAGGCGGTGCACCCCGGCCCGGGAGACGGTGTGCGTCGTCGACGTCCGGTTGACGTTGTCGGAGGTGTGGCGTGCCCAGCGCCTGTTCAGACCGCCGTCGTCCGGACCGGTGGCGGCGATGAAGTCGACGGTCCGCGGGGCGTCGTCGTCGAAGGACACCGCGTACCGCAGGCCCGGCCGGGCCAGCGCCGGGTTGCGCGGCGAGACGTACGCCCAGACGGTGACCTCGCCCGGGGTCAGCAGGGTGACCTCGTATTCCAGGCGCGGCGCATTGCCGCCCGGGGTCTGTGCCGGGGCGGTGACCGGGGTGGGCGTCATCCCGGCCGCGGTCCGGCCGGCCTTGTCGATCCGCAGCCAGTCCACGTCACGGGTGCCGACCGCCCGGCTGTAGTGTTCGGCGTCGATCGCGACGTACCCTCCGGCCTCGACGAAGCCCTTGAGGCCACGCGGTGAGATCCGGTCGGCGACCGCCTTCACGGTCACCGTGCGGCCCGCGCCCTCCACGGTCAGCTCGGCCTCGCTGCGGCCGGCCGGCGCCCGGTGCCAGTCCACGCTCACCTTGAGCCGGACCTGCTGCCCGACCGTGCCGCGGCCGCGGTCCACCCGCAGCCACGGCGCCGACGAGCTCACCCGGAAGGCGAACGGCCGCGAGCCGCGGTTGAAGACGTCGACACAGGGGTCGTCACCGGTCCGGTACGGGCTGAACCCGGGGAGCACCGGCTGGCCTTCGGCCTGCGGCCACCAGTCCTGCGACCCGGAGACCGCCACGCCCATCTCCGCCGTGTCCGGCAGTGCGATGCGCCGGACCGCCGGGAAGACCTCGTCGGGGATGGCCACGTCGTTCAGCTCGGGCTGCTGCCAGCCGGCGTTGGGGCCGTAGCGCTCCACGTCGCCGTAGCCGATGTGCGGCTGGAGCTGGAAGTCCTTCCACTTGCCGCCGGCGATCTCCTTGTTGAAGACGTCCTGGAGGCGGAAGTCCTCCCGCAGGCCGGCCTCCGCCTTGGCCGCCAGGTCGTTGGTGGCGGCGCGGCCTTGGCGGGCGTAGAGGATGTTGGTGAACTCGGCCTCGCGCAGGTAGTACACATTGGCCGTGGCCGCCACGTTGTAGCCGACCAGTTCGAACCAGGCGTCCTGGGCGGAGGCGGGCAGCCTGCGGCCGATGCGCGCGGCGTCCTTGTCCAGCTCCCGCCAGGCCTGCGTGGCGCGCTCCAACTCGCCCCAGTGGAAGGGCGTTTCCTGGTCGTCGTAGACCACCGCGTCGTCGTCGGTGGCCAGGTCCTTGGTGGGGTCCAGGGTGATGCGGCGGTTGAGCAGCTCGGGCTTGCGCAGCTGCTGGAGGTGCGCGTAGCGGGAGAGGATCCCGGCGATCGCCTCCGCCTGCTGCTCCCCGAAGTGCAGTGCGGCGTACCGCCGTTCCCACTCCGGTATGTTCTCCAGCTCCCACCGCCCGGGGTTCCAGGCGTAGTCCAGGAAGTACTGGGTCGGCAGCTCGTTGCCCTTGAGGTCGCCGACGTTGGTGACCCACAGGCCGCGGTTGCCGTAGCTGTAGGCCTGGTGGAGCTGGTCCCACATGCTCGGCAGCGACGTGGTGTCCACCCACTTGTAGTTGCGGCCGGCCCCCACGTAGTCGAAGTGGTAGTACAGGCCGTACCCGCCGGAACGCGGCGGCTCAGCCGGGTCCGGGTGCATGCGGATGTTGCCCCAGTTGTCGTCGCAGAGCACCACGGTCACGTCGTCGGGCGCGCGCAGGCCGCGTTTCCAGTAGCGCTGGACCTCCTTGTAGAGGGTCCACACCTGCGGCACCGAGGTCGCCGAGCCGGTCACCTCGGCGATGATCCGCCGCTGGGTGGCGATGATCTCCTCCATCAGCTCGACGGCGTCGCCGTCCGGCAGGCTGGTGTCGCCGTTGCCGCGCATGCCGAGGGTGACCACGCCCTCGAAGCCCTCCCGGTGCATCCGCGCGACGCCCTCGCGCCAGTACGCCTCGATGGCGGCGCGGTTGCGGCGGAAGGACCACTCGCCGGTGCCGCCGTACGGGTCGCGGCCCGCGGTGACGACGGTGCCGTTCGCGTCCCGGACGGCGGGGACGGCGTGGCGGTTCCACTCCTCGATGCCGCGCATCATCGGCGCCTCGTGCGAGGTGCCCATGACCACGCCGTACTCGGCGGCGCGGGCGTGGTTGTCCGGGTCGTCCTCCGCGAACGCCCGGCCCCACACGGCCGGCCAGAGGTAGTTGCCCTTGAGACGCAGAAGGACCTCGAAGACCTTGGCGTAGAAGTCGGCGTTGAAGCCGCCCGGGTAGCCCGGCGCCTTGCCCTCGCCGAAGAACTGGGGCGCCCAGGTGCCGAGGTTGGGGTTCTCGTCGTTGATGAACACGCCGCGGTACTTCACCGCCGGGGTGCCCTGGGTCCAGGAACCCGCCTTGACGTAGATCTCGGGGCGGCGCACCGGCCGTACGTCGTCCCACCAGTACCAGGGCGAGACGCCGATGCCGTAACTGACGTCGTACGCGCCGAAGACGGTGCCGCGCTGGTCGCTGCCGGCGATCACCAGGGCGCGGGCCACGCCCGGCATCGGTTGCTCGACCACGGCCTGCAGGGAGGTCTCCCACTTGCCGCGGATCGCGGTGACGTCCAGCTTGCCGGACGCGATCAGGCCGTCGACCAGAGCGCTGCGGCCCACGGTGCCGACGAGGACCACCTCGCGGGCCGAGCCCCGCCGGTCGGCCGGGAGCACGCCGCTGACCCGTTCGATGTCCGCCCGCAGGTCGCCCGCCGCCCGCACCACACCGGGGTGGTCGTCCGCGTCGACCAGGACCGGGGCGGCGCGCCGGGCCCGCACCAGGGGGAAGGCCCCGCGCTCCGGGCGGAACGTGATGTACGCGCCGGCGTCGGTGCGGGTGGCCGCCCCTGCCCCTCCCGCGCCGTCCCGGCCCGCCGCCTGCGCGGTCCCGGACACCGCGGGAAGCGCGGCCAGTCCCGCCCCCAGACCGGCACTGGTACCCAGAACCCTTCTCCGGCTGACGTCTCGCCCCATCGCGACACCACTCCCTCGGCTGTCCGCTCACGGCTCTCGGCCCCAATTTGCTTAGCGGCCTGACAAATGTTGGGCGGGCTGTTGCACGGGAACAATGGGTCGTCGGCAACGAAAAGTTTCGAGTATGGGAGGACGTGGCAGCGCGTCGGCCGTGACGGCCGCAGGCGTCGGACGGGCAGGGCCCCCGCGGACCGCCGCACCGCCGGTGATCACATGAGCAATCGCTTGCCGCACGCGCGTCGCTGCAACGCCCGCTCCCTGCCCCCGGTCGTAACCCCTTCCAGGACCAGATAAGACCCACCCATCCATCACGAAAGGTTCCGCGATGGCAGCGAAGCAACCGAAACGCATGGTGTACCACGTCAGTCCGGCTGGTGGCGGAGCACCTGAAGCCAAACGACAGGTCGAACACAAGGATGGCCGCCGCCCGGTACGTGAGCCGCATCGCACCCAGAAGGAGACGATCAGCGCTGCCCCTGCGGACCGTATGGCCCCTGCGGACCGTACGGTCCTTGCGGCCCGTTCGGCCCCTGTGGTCCCCACCCCTGGTGTGCCATGCCGTGTTCCGTTCCTTTGTTCAGAACGGCATAGGTTGGTTATTCCAGGTCGGGCGGGGACCAGCGGGGGTGTAGGCGGCTTCGGTCAGGGCGGCCGCGTGGCCTTCGCGGGGGATGAGCCGGTCCGTGTAGGGCCGGGCAACCGTCAGGCGGGACAGCAGTGTTGACAGCACGACGCCGGCCAAGACGGGGAGCAGGAACGTCCTGTACCTCTTTCAGGAAGTCACGGGCAGCATGCCGAGTCTTCGGCGACCGGCTCGCCGTCGGCGAAGGCCAGAGCCGACAGAAGCGGACGGCTGGCCAGTGGCACATGCTCGTTTCGGGCACCACTGGACCGGGAGGCGGGGCCCGTCACCGAGGTTCCGAGGATCTCCGCGCTCGGCAGCGGCTGGGCACAACCGGTCTACGAGGGTGTGAACGACCGGTGGGGGTGACCGAGCACCTCACTTCATACAAATCTACAAGATGGCTCTTCTGGCCACCCAACTCCTTCATGGTTTCCGTGACTGACCCGCATGGAGCAGTCGGCGATGTACTGAATCCGCTCCGGGTGAACACCGCATGAACGAGCCACTCCCACCGCAGACGGAGTGACTCGATCTGCACGACCACGAGACGAAGGAGAGAGCCGGTCATGGACTTCCTTCGCCCCACCAGCTGGAAGGAAGCGCTCGCCGTCAAGGCGGAGCGCCCCGGCGTGGTGCCGACCGCGGGGGGCACCGACGTCATGGTCGAGAACAACTTCGACCATGACCGGCCCGAGTACCTGATGGATCTCCACCGCATCCGTGACCTCGGCGAGTGGGAGGTCCTCGAGGACAGCGGGAGGCTGGAGACCTCCGCCCCATACACCCGGATCACGGAAAATCTCCGTGCCGAGCTGCCGGGCCTCGCGCTCGCCTCGCACACGGTCGCTTCCCCGCACATCCGTAACCGCGGCGGCGTCGGCGGCAACCTCGGCACGGCTTCTCCCGGCGGCGACGCCTACCCCGCCCTCCTCGCCACCGGCGCGGAGGGCGAGGCGGAGCCGGCGGCCCGGAGCACCCGGACGATCCCGATCGGCGACTTCCACACCGGCGTCAAGCGCAACGCCCTCGCGCCCGACGAGCTGATCCGCGCCGTGCACATCGAGAAGGGGGGCGGCCCGCAGCAGTTCTCCAAGGTCGGCCCCCGCAACGCCATGGTGATGGCGGTCTGCCCCTTCGGCCTGGCCCTGGACCCCACGCCCCGCACCGTGCGGACCGGCATCGGCTCGGCGGCACCCACCCCGGTCCGCGCCAAGGCCGCCGAAGAGTTCCTGGACGCCGCGCTCGACGAGGGCGGCTTCTGTGACAACGGAAAGAGCGTCAAGCCGTCGATTGCGAAGCGGTTCGCTGGCCTGTGCTCGGCCTCCTGCAACCCGATCGACGACGTCCGCGGCACCGCGGGCCATCGCCGCAACGCGGTCGGTGTCATGGCCCGGCGCACGCTGTCCTGGGTCTGGCAGGCGTACCGCGGCGCTCGGCCCGCTGCCGAGGGGGCTGCGTGATGCGCGGCGACTTAGCCGTCGTGCAGTGCGGCTTTCGCACGCCGGGTCTGCTGGTCGCCGCCGACGAGATGCTGGAGCGCAACCCCGACCCGGCCGACGCGGGCACCCGCGAGGCGCTCTCGGGCGACCTGTGCCGCTGCACGGGCTACGAGAAGGTCATGGACGCGGTCCGCCTCGCGGCCGCCCGTCAGGCCGAGGGGGTGTGACGATGCCGTCCCCCGAGCGCTCCGCCACGTTCGTCCAGGGCGGTGCCTCTGCTGGCGTACCCACCAAGATCACCCCGGGGTCGCGGACCAGGGGCGGCGTCGGGGAGTCCACGCTCCGCCACCCAGGGCCTGGGCGTGGCGGTGATGGAGGAGATCGTCGTCGACCCCAGGACGGCCAAGGTCAGGAACCCCTCCTTCACGGACTACCTGATCCCCACGATTCTCGACACGCCGACCATCCCGGTCGACGTGCTCGAACTCGCCGACGACCACGCGCCGTACGGGCTGCGCGGCGTCGGCGAGGCTCCCACCCTGTCGTCGACACCGGCGGTCCTCGCGGCCATCCGGGACGCGACCGGGCTGGAGCTCGACCGCACGCCGGTCCGCCCGGAGCACCTCACCGGCACGGCGTGAGCTGACCCTCCGGGCGGCGCAACGGAACGTCACACACTCCGCGCCGCCCGGAGCACTCCCCGGGTACCGCCCCGCTCGCGGACCCCGAAGCACCACCCACTCATGCGTTCGTCTCGGGCCGTCCCCCGGGTCGTGCACATCCCAAATCCCGCAGCCGCCCCAGCGGCCCGCGCGGGTGCCCCTATGAACCTTGGGAGACGGCCCCATGACCCAGCAGTCCGTGGAGCCCAAGACCACCGCCGAGGACGCGGGAGCAGGTTCCCGCGTCCCCTCCGGCCGGTCATGGCTCGACCGGTACTTCGACATAACCCACCGAGGATCGACGGTGGCGCGTGAGGTGCGCGGCGGCATCACCACCTTCATGGCGATGGCCTACATCGTCCTGCTCAACCCCATCCTGCTCGGCGGCGAGGACGTCGCGGGCAACACCCTCAGCCAGAAGGCCGTGATCACCGCGACGGCGCTCGCCGCCGCGGCCACCACGCTCCTGATGGGTTTCGTCGGCAAGGTGCCGCTCGCCCTGGCCGCCGGGCTCTCGGTGTCCGGGGTGATCGCCGGACAGGTCGTTCCCCAGATGACCTGGCCGCAGGCCATGGGCATGTGTGTGATGTACGGCGTGGTCATCATGCTGCTCGTGGTCACCGGGCTGCGCGAGATGATCATGAACTCGATCCCGCTCGCCCTCAAGCACGGCATCACCATGGGCATCGGCCTGTTCATCGCCATCATCGGACTGGTCAAGGGCGGCTTCGTCCACCAGGGCAAGGCCACCCCGCTCTCCCTCGGTCCCACCGGTGAACTCGCCGGCTGGCCCGTCCTGCTCTTCGCGGGCACCCTGCTGCTGATCTTCATGCTCCAGGCGCGCCACACCCCGGGCGCGATCCTGATCGGCATCGTCACCGGGACGATCGTCGCGGCCGTCCTGAACGCCGCCGGGGTCATCGACCCCAAGCAGTGGGCCAACGGAGCCCCCGAACTGCACGGCAGTGCCGTCTCCATGCCCGACTTCTCGCTCTTCGGCGAGCTGGAGTTCGGCGGCTGGGACAGGGTCGGCGCGATGGCCGTCGGCATGATCGTCTTCACGCTCGTGCTGGCCGGCTTCTTCGACGCGATGGCCACCATCATCGGCGTCGGCACCGAGGCCAAGCTCGCCGACGACAAGGGCCGTATGCCGGGCCTGTCCAAGGCACTGTTCATCGACGGCGCGGGCGGGGCAGTCGGCGGTGTGGCGGGCGGCTCCGGCCAGACCGTCTTCGTCGAGTCCGCGACCGGCGTCGGAGAAGGCGCCCGCACCGGACTGGCCTCCGTCGTCACCGGCCTGTTCTTCGCGGCCTGCCTGTTCTTCACGCCGATCACCGCGCTCGTGCCGCAGGAGGTCGCCTCGGCCGCGCTGGTGGTCATCGGAGCGATGATGATGATGAACGCCCGGCACGTGGACTGGGCCGACCGGGGCACCGCGATCCCGGTCTTCCTGACCGTCGTCCTGATGCCGTTCACGTACACCATCACCACCGGTGTCGCCGCCGGCGTCATCTCCTACGTCGCCATCAAGGTCGCCCAGGGCAAGGCACGGGAGATCGGCGCGTTCATGTGGGCCCTGACGGTGATCTTCATCGTCTTCTTCGCCCTCCACCCGATCGAGAGCTGGCTGGGCGTGCACTAGCCGCTCCCCGGAGCAACCCCTTCCACATCGTCCCGGGCAAGGAGACCGACCATGCCGGACATCGCCGAAGAGCTGAACCGATGGGTCGAGCAGGGACGCGACGTCGCCGTGGCCACCGTCGTGGCCGTCGGCGGCAGCGCCCCCGTCCGCCCGGTGCCGCACTCGCGGTGGTCGCCGACGGCACGGTGATCGGGTCGGTCTCCGGGGGGTGCGTGGAGGGGGTCGTCGACGAGCTGTGTCGGCAGGCGCTGCGGGACGGCGAGTCCGTCGTGGAGCGCTCCGGCTACAGCGACGAGGACGCTTTCGCCGTGGGTCTGACCTGCGGCGGCGTCATCGACGTCCTCGTCACGCCGGTACGGCCGGTGAGCCGGTCCGCCCGGTGCTCGCGGCCGCGTCGGCCGCTGCCGCTCGTGGGGAGGCGGCGGCGGTCGCGCGGATCGTCACCGGTCCCGCCGAACCGGCCGGCCGGGCCCTGCTGGTCCGCCCCGACGCCTCCGTCGGGGGCGGCTTCGGCACCTGCCCCGAGCTGCACCGACGGTCACCGCCGAGACCGGCGCCGTTCTGTACGCCGACCGCATCGGCACCCTGAAGGCCGGAGAGCAGGGCTCCCGCTGCCGCACCTCGCTCCCGCTCCTGATCGAGCCCTCCCTGCCCCGGCCCGGATGATCGTCTTCAACGCGATCGACTTCGACGGCCGTAGCGTTCCTCGCGTTCTCACCCACGATCGTTTTCGACATGCTGTTGCGCAGGCCGACCCTGCGTTTGCCGGTCGCCTACGCCGGCGCGACGTCGCCGTCACCGACCACGAACTCGCCCGCCTGCGCTCCCGATCGGCCCGGACCTCGGTGCCCCTACGCAGGCAGAGAAGGTTCTGTCCATCGCCGGGGAGATGGTGGCGAGTCGGCGCGAGGGAGCAGCAACTCCCTCACGGGCGCGCCTGACCGGCAGTCCCCGGCCCACCCCAGGAAGTCACCACCACGGCCCGGTGCCGACGAAACGACATGCCGCCGAATGCCGGGCCGTTTTGCGTAGGAAAGGAAAGGCACAGCGTTGTACCAGCACATCGACGCGGCGTTCCTGCGAGCCGTCGCCCATCCTGAGGGCCTGCGTCTGCCCTCGTGGCCGGACCTCACCGGCGATACGCGGACCGACACCGACCGATGGCGCGACTGGCTGGCCCAGGTCTGGTCCCAGGAGGGGATCGCTGAGGCGATCGAGGTCGCCAGCCCGGTTCTGGCCCGGCGGGTGCCCGCGATCCTGGACGGTTCCGAGGCGGATGTGGGGCGGGTGCGCCGCGCCGGTCTCTCGATGATCCGCTACCTGCTGCGGCTGCGGTACCGGGCCACGCCGTTCGGCTTGTTCGCTGGAGTGGCACCGGCCCGGTTCGGCTCCCGGCCCCAGGTACGGTGGGGAGAAGAGCACCAGGTCACCGCGCGGGCCGACGCTGTGTGGCTCACCGACATCGTCACGCGGCTGGAAGGCAGCCCGGAACTCCTGCATCGGTTACCCGTCGTGCTGGACAACACCTCTGTCGTACGCGGCGGGAAACTCGTGGTGCCGTGTCAGCAACCGTCCCATGACTGCCGCGGCGGGCCCGCGGAGGTCAGCGTCCGGCTCAACCGGGCCGTGGCCAGGGTCGTGTCCGCCGCGCGGACGCCCGTCGTCGCCGGGGACCTGGTCGGCGTGCTCGCCGCGGAGTACCCGGCGGTGCCGGTCCGTGTCATCGGCGGCCTGCTCATGGAGCTGACGTCCCGCCGGATCCTGCTCACCGCCCTGCGGCCGCCGATGACGAGCAGGGACGCCCTGGGTCACGTGGTGGAGCGGTTGGCGGCGGTGGGGGCGGAGGAGATACCAGCGGTCGCCGGTCCGGCCCGCCGGCTGCGGGAGATCCACCGAGAGCTGAGCCGGCACCACACGGCCGCCGTCGGCACGAAGAGCGCGGACCGGGCCGCGGTCGTCGCGCGGATGAAGGCCCTGTCGTCCGTCACCGAACAGCCCCTGGCGGTGGACCTGCGGCTCGACAGCGGCTTGGTGCTGCCTCGGGAGGTGGGGGCCGAGGCCGAGCGGGCGGCGACGGCGCTGACCCGGCTGACCCCGTGGCCGTCGGGCTCCCCGGCCTGGCGGGACTACCACGTCCGCTTCCTGGAGCGGTACGGGACCGGGACAGTGGTGCCCGTGGCCGAACTGACCGACCCTGATGTGGGACTCGGCTATCCGGCGGGCTACCTCGCAGCTGTGCGCCCGTGGCCGGACCCGCTGTTGACCACCAGGGACGAGCGCCTGGCCGCGCTGGCTCAGCAGGCTGCCCTGGACGGAGCCAGGGAAGTGGTGCTGGCCGACGACGACCTGGCGGAGCTGGCCGCCTCCGACACCGTGCGGCCGCCCGCCCACATCGAACTCTGCTTCCACGTGGAGGCACCCGGCTTCCGGCAGCTCACCGAGGGGGCTTTCCGTCTGGTTGTCAGCGGGGCGTACCCGTCGGCGGGTGCGCTGGGCGGCCGCTTTCTCGACCTGCTGGAACCGGCCGAAACCGAGCGCATGGCGGCGGTCTACGCCACGGTGCCCACCCTGGAGAGCGGGGCGCTGCCCGTGCAGGTCTCCTGTCCGCCGCAACTGGTACGCAGCGAGAACATCGGGCGGGTACCCGCCGTCCTGCCCGAGGTCCTCTTCTTGGCTGAGCACGGGCACCAGGGTGACGCGTCGTCGCTGTCCAAGCCGCCCTGGTCCGTATGGTCCCCCGCCCAGTTGGGCGTGCGGGGCGATCCCGACCGGCTGTCGCTGATCTGTCTGGAGTCCGGCCTGGCCGTGGAGCCAGCCGCCTTCCACGCGGTGGAACCCACGAAGTTCACCCACCCCCTGGCCCGGTTCCTCACCGAGATTCCCCGCGCCAGGGCATCCGTGCCGACCACGTTCACCTGGGGCGCCGCCCGTCGGATGCCCTTCCTGCCCCGGCTTCGCCATGGCCGATCTGTGCTGACCCCGGCCCGCTGGCGGCTGACGGCAGGTGACCTGGCCCCCGCCGGTGCGTCGTCGCAGCGGTGGGCCGAGAGCCTGGCAGCCCGCTGCGAACGCCTCAGGATCCCGGACGCCGTTCTGTTGGGGGACGACGACCGACTGCTGCGGCTCGATCTCACCCGGTCGGCCCATCTCGGAGTGCTCCGGGAAGAGCTGGAACGGGAGGGAAAGGTGGTGCTGCACGAGGCTCCGAGCGCCGAGGCCTACGGGTGGCTCGGCGGACGGAGCCACGAGATCTCCCTCGCACTGGTGTCACGTCAGGCGCACCTCCAGGGGTCGAAGAAGGGGACAGCAGACGTCGGGGCACCAGGAAGCGTGCTCGCCGGGCGTGACCACGGCCTGCTCCCCGGCGTGTCCCCGTGGGCCTTCGTCAAGCTGTACGGTCACCCCGGCCGCCAGAACGAGATCCTCTCCGACTGGCTGCCCCGTCTCCGGGAGGGATGGGACGATCCGCCGGAGTGGTGGTTCGTGCGCTACCGCGATCCCGAGTCGCACCTGCGTCTGCGCTTCCGCGCCGCCGACGACGATCCGTCACTGGGGCGGCTGGTCCGGCGTGTGGGTGCCTGGGCTGCTCAGATGCGCGCACACGGGCTTCTGGGGCAGGTGCAGTGGGACACCTACCACCCGGAGACGGGGCGATACGGCGGGCACCGGGCGATGCCTGCCGCCGAGGCCGTGTTCGTCGCCGACTCCGAGGCCGCCCACGCCCAGTTGGCCCTCGTGGCAAGCGGCGGCGCGCACCCGCTCGCCCTGACCGCGGCATCCTCGGTCGACCTGGTGTGTGCGTTCGCCGGCGGTCCGGAGCAAGGGGTGCGCAGACTGGCCCGGCCGGACCTGCGGGCGCCGGGGCCACCCCCGGCCCGGGACATCCGTGCCGCGACGATGCGTCTGGCGACGCCGTGGGACGGCTTCTCCGACCTGTGCGGGACACCGCCCGGCCGGGAGGTGGCGCGCGCCTGGGAGGAGCGGAGGCGCGCGCTGGCGGCATACCGGAAAACCCTCACCGTCGGGAGTGCGGCAGAACGCGACCGGATCCTCGCCGCCCTGCTGCACATGCACCACAACCGAGCCGTAGGCATCGACGAGGGGGCCGAACGGATGGTGCTCCGGCTGGCACGGGCGGTCGCCCTGCGCCGGATCGCCGACCGGTCTCCTGACGGGGACTGACGGCGGCCACCTGACGGATGGCCCGCCCCTGAGCCGCAATGCCTCACCGATATGCGGTGAGGCATTGTCGTTTTCCGCTGTGCAAAAACTGGAAGATGATACTCCGGTGGTTTTCGTAGATTCATACGGATGCTGTCTCTTGGGGCTCCCTTCCCTTGTTCTTTTTGAACTATATGTACTCGCGTTGCCGGTCGGGTTGAGTTGGCGATGTTGAGCGGTCCGGGAATGTGAGGGAGGGGCGGGAGTGGAGCGCGTATATCTGCTCAGGCAGGACTCCCTATTTCTGGAGTCCGCGGACGGGGTGTTTCTGCGTAGTTCGGGGGGCGACCTATTCCTCAAGGGGAAATCCGTCCGTCAATGGCTTGTCGCGCTCGCACCGCGGCTGGCTTCGGGGTGCACGGAGGCGGAGTTGTACGCCGGCCTGGACACCGGGAGGGCGGAGATCGTCCGGCGCATCGTGGACCAACTGCATGCCGCCGGATTGCTGCTGCTTCGAACGCGTGAGCCAGCCGGCCTGCTGACCACCGCAGTGGAACGCAGGTTCGCGGAGCAGATCGCCTTCCTCGCCCACGACGGTGACCACCCCCGGCGACGCTTCGGCCGCTGGCGGCGCAGCCGGCTGCTGGCCGTGGGCGACGGCTCGGCGGTGACAGCGGCCGTGCTGTTCTGGTTGCGCAACGGAGCCGCCGAGATCGCTGTGGCCTGGACGGGCGAGACGGTGCCCGTCCAGACCCCGTGGGACCGCGACCTCAAGGAACTGAAGCAGGCCGGTGCGGAGGCGTACGTGGAGGTCTTCCCCGCCGCCACCCCGGAGGCGGCCCTTGCGGCCTTACGCGACTGGGCCCCGGATGCTCTGTTGCTTACTCCCACGTCACCGGCCCACGGCACCTCGTCCGCTGGTTCGCTCCGACAGGCCGACTCGGTCGGCGCGGCGTACGACGGCGCGTTCGCCGGACCGCTCGTCGCGGCGGCCCGCGCGGCAGGCTGTGCCTTCGTGACCGCCGGGCTCGTCGGTCCCCACCTGGTCAAAGGCCCCCTCGTGGCCTCGGGCGGCGGTTCTTGCCCCACCTGCGTCCGGCTCTGGTTCTCCGCACATGCTGCGGAAAGTTCCGGCCGGGCCGCGGAGAATGCGGGAGTTATCGCTTTCCATTCCTTATCCGCTGCGTGTGATGAACCTGGTGGCGGTTCGGAGGGTGGCGAGAAAGAAGCCCGGGGCCCGGTGCTCTACCCTGCGGTACTCGGGGCCGTAGGCAGCGAATTGGCCATGGAAATTTTCCGGCATGTGACTGGCACGCGTCCCGCAGACCTCGAAGCGGCTGTGGTTCTGCAGGATCCGCTGACCCTGTCCGGCCGCCGGGAGCCGGTGCCTGTCCATCCCCGTTGTCCGGGTTGTGCTCGCCCGGCCACGGCCGACGCGGCACTGAACGACCTGCGCGCCCTTGCCACCGGTGCGCTCGACCTGCCCTCCCCGTCTCAGCCCCGGTACGCGCGCTACCGAGCGGCCCTTGCGCCCACCACCGGATTCCTCCGCCGGTTCGACGACGACACCCTTCCGCAGACCGCCGTGAAGGCCGGCGCGGTCCTCGTCGCCGGTACCGGTGGAGGCCGTGTGATCGGCTTTCACGAGCGGTCCGTGGACGAAGCCCGGTGCGCGGCCGTGGAGGAGGCGGCCGTACGAGCTGCTGGCCGGGATCCGGTCCTCTCCTGCGTCCTCACCGCCACGGCGGCGGAGCTGGCCGCCCGGGGCGAGACCGTGATCCCGGCCGAGCGCCTGTTGACGCCATGCGCCGCAGGGCCCCGAGAGACCACCCTCGCAGATCAACGCCCGATCGACTGGGTGCCCGCCCTCCGCCTGCACGACCTCGACGACCCACGCCCCGCATGGGTGCCGGGTGACACGGTGCGGACCATGGCCGACGCGGCCGCGGGCCACGGCGTCGGAGCGACCCTTGTCGAGGTGGCTCTCGGTGGCACGCTGTCGGCCCTGTTGCACGAACGGCTCGCCCACCGGCGGACGGGGCGCACCGAGGTGTCGGAACGCCCTGTGCCGACTGAGGAAGCCGCGGCGGAGGCCGGTCTGGTGATGCTCCCTGGACTGCTCCGCTCGGGGACGCTGTCGATCACCGAACTGACCGCCGCGTGCCCGGCCCGCGTCGTGACCGTGCGCCACGCGTCACCCGCTGGGACCTTCCACGTCGCCGCCGTGGGCCTCGAACGCCGCGACGCGTTGCGGGCAGCCCTGGTCGGCACGGCGGGACGCCGGCAACTGGGCGGCCTGGGCGGCCTGGACGGCCTGGACGGCCCCGTGCCTGTACTACCTCGGCCCCGGCCGGCCGACCCGGCTGCGCTCACCGGTTTGGTGAACGCCCTGCGCGCGGCCGGCCGGGACGCCCTGCTGGTCGCCACCCCACCCGCCGCGCTGGGCGGATCCGCCGCACCCCTGAGGGTCGGTCGGGTCCTGCTCACGCGGTGATCCGTCCGGCGCGGCCGGACGGCCCACGCTGTCCCCGCGGGAGGCCGCTGGGATGCCGCCGGGGAAACTCCGGCGGAATTCTGTTCGAACGGATCGCAAAGGGGAACGTCATGAACACAACTGATCTCAGCACGCTCGCCGTGGACGACTTCGAGCTCGAGGTCGTTGCCCTCGACGTGGAGACCGCGATGGCGAAGAACTGCTCCACCACGGGCTCCTGCTGCAGTTGCAGCACCACTCCGGACCTGGACGCCTGACTCTCGTCGGGTGATCTTTCCGGCCGCGGTGGCGGGCTTCGCACCCGCCACCGCGGCACCCTCGCGCGACAGACGCGGAGTACCCATGCACGTGGTCACAGCCTTCACCGACAGCGCCCTCGACGCAGCCCAGCAAGCCCTGGCGGAGGCCCTGCGCGTCCTGCTGCCCGACGGTGGTACCGGCCCCACCGTGGAGGTCGGGATCCTGGGTGTGCTGCCGCCTCCGGTGCCCGCCACGCGGGGCCGGGAACCGGGCATTGCGCAGGACCCTGCCCCGCACCACCGGCCGACAGGTGACGGTGCACGGGTGCTGCCCGTGCGGCTCTACCGCGATACGGCGCTCGTGGGGCCCCTGCACACGGACGCCGACGCTCCTGGCCCGTGTGTCATGTGCCTGGAGCGACGCTGGACGCGACTGCGGCCCTTGAAGGAACGCGAGGCGTTGGAGAGCGGCACCGGCCAGTACTCCGCCGGCCGGACACACCCGGCCCCCGTCGCCTGGGGAGCTCCCACCATCGCCGCGGCGCTGCTCACCCTCGCCCACGGCCCGGCCACGGAGCCCGACGAGGTGAGCAGGCACGGCGCCCCCGTGCTCGAGATTCCGCTCCTCGGTGGACCGATCACGCAGCACCGCCTGCTGGCCGATCCGTCCTGCCCGCGCTGCGGCGCGAGCCTCCCCGACCTGCCACTCTCCCTGCGGGGTTTCCCCGCATCTCGCCCCCGCGCCCGCGGCACCGGCACCCGGCTGCGGAACTGGGACGCCTACGACATCCCCAAGGAAGCTCTACTCGGCCCGGTCTGCGGCGCCCTCGGCGCCCGGTCGATCACGGATCCGGAGAGTCCGGTCACCACCTCCGTGGGCGGTACGCTCCGGCTCGGCGGCGCGCGCACGGGTCGGAGCGGGTTGTACGAAATCCCCTGGGCCGGCCACACCGACACCCACGCCCACAGCGAGACGGTGGCCCTTTTCGAAGCACTGGAACGCTACGCCGGGCAGCGGCCATGGGGGAGGCAGCCGGCCGCCCGGGCGTCCCTGCGGGAACTGACCGCAGCCTCCCTGCCCGCCCTGGACCCCCGCCCGCTCCTGTACTCCGAGGACTTTCACGCCCGACGCCCGGGGCTCTTCCGCCCGTTCCGCTCCGAACAGCGGGTCGACTGGGTATGGGGCCACTCCTTGGTCCGCGACGCACCGGTCCTCGTACCGCAGCAACTCGTGTACTACGGCCCCCGCAAGTCGGGGCAGTCGCTGCTGGCGGGCAACTCCAGCGGTTGCGCCACGGGAAGCTGCATGGAGGAGGCCGCGCTGTTCGGACTGCTCGAACTAATCGAGCGCGACGCGTTCCTGCTCGCCTGGTACGGCGCCGAGCGATTGCCCGACATCGCGCTCGACGCCTGCCTGGACACCCCGAGCCTGTCGGCGGTACGGGACCGTGTCGAGGGTCTGGGATACCGGCTGCGCCTGTTCGACCTGCGGATCGACCTGCCCCTGCCCACCGTGCTCTGCCTCGCCCGACGCGTCGAGCCGGGACCCGCGCATCTGAGCCTGTCCGCGGGCGCGGGGTTGACGGCCGAGGAGGCGGTCACCTCGGCGGTTCAGGAGGTCGCCTCACTCCTGCCCCGCCTGATCGCCACGGCGGTGAACACCGGCACCGAGGTTCTGCGGGCCCTCGCCGCGGATTACGACACTGTATGTGACCTGGACGACCACGAACTGCTCTACACCCTGCCGGAGATGGAGCGGCATGTGCCCTTTGTGCGTCCCGGTGATGCCCCCGTCTCGCTGCGGCAGACGTTCGCGGACTGGTCCAGGCGCGGACTGCCGTCCGGTGACCTGCTGGACGACCTGCGGGAGTGCGTCCGTCTGGTGGCGGAGGTGAGCGACGAGGTCATCGTGGTCGACCAGACCAGCCCTGAACAGCGGGCCTGCGGACTGCACACCGCCGCGGTCGTGGCCCCCGGGCTGGTACCCATCGACTTCGGCTGGCGTCAGCAGCGGGCGCTGGAGCATCCACGGCTCCGGTGGGCGTCTTGGCGCGCGGGGCGGCGCCCGGGGCCCCTGCGCGACGAGGACGTCCACCGCCACCCCCATCCCTTTCCGTGACCGCCGCGCCCGCGCCGACTGCGGCCGCGATGCCCCCGCCCCGTTCTCCCCGGCCGGAGTCTCCTCGTGCACGCTGACATGTCCCGGAAAGACCCGGGTGATGCCGACCGGGTGGTCCTCGACTACCTGGAGGTGGTGCGCCACCGGACCCGGCGGCCACCGCACCCAGACGGTTTCACCCCGGACTGGGCCGACCGCCCCCTGCCCCACACCCACTACCGCGGCGCCGCCCGTATCCCGCTGCCCCTGATCGATGAGCCGCGGCCCCCGGAGGAACCGCGGGAACCAGGTGCCTGGGATCTGGCCGCCCTCGCCGTCGACCTGCGGGCGTCCATCGGCATCGCCTCGCGCAGGCTCCAGATCGACGCCAACGCCGATCTCGACGAGCGGACCGCCGTCGCCACCGCCCGCTGGGGCCGGGGCACCCCCTCCGGCGGCGGGACCTACCCGATCGAGGTGTACTGGGCGGCAGGGCCGGGCGCCCCTCTGGCACCGGGGATCCTCCACTACGCCACCGGCCTGCACGCCCTTGAGCGACTGACCACCGGTGACCCCACCGAGGCCGTGCGGGCGGCGCTCGGCCGCGGTGCCGACGACACGGACGACCAGTTTCTGCTGTGCACCGTCCGGCAGTGGAAGAACTCCTTCAAGTACCACAACCTCGCCCACCTCCTGGCGATTCTTGACCTGGGGGCATTCACGGCCTCCTGGGAGATGCTCTGCCGCGACCGCAACATCCCACACCGCCGGCATGTGTGGTTCGCGGACCACGCCCTGAACGAGCTGCTGGGACTCGACCCGGCCGAGGAGTCCGTCCACGCCGTCCTGCCACTGGCATGGCGGAGCACCGCGTCGCGCGGCAGGGCGGACGAGGCTCCGGCCCGCACCAGCCCCACTCGTCGACCGTCACCGTACGAACGCTCGCGCCGGATCCGCCGTTTCCCACTGACCGAGGCGGTGCGGCGGGCGACCGAGCAACCTCCGCCACCTGTCCCCGGCCGACCGCTTGCCGCATCCCTGCGGACCGCCGCGCCCCGGCTGACCGCCGCTGAGGTCCTGCCGCCCGTGGGCGAGGCGCGGGCCGCCTTGGCCCGCAGGGTCTCCGCCTCAGGCCGTATGGACGGGGCACGACCCCTCGAGCAGGGCCTCCTGACGGCCGTGCTCGCCGCCGCTCTGCCGGAGCCGGGTGCACTGTGCGGCACGGGCGAGCCCGCGGGGCTGACCGGGATGAGCGTTCTGGCGCGCCGTGTGACAGGCCTCGCGCCCGGGCCCTACGCCTACCGGATTCAGGACGGTGCACTCGTCCGAGCGCCCGGGGCCGGTCCTGAGGCGTTCACCGAGGACCAGTACCAGCTCGCCAACTACGCGCTCGGCGACGCGGCCGCGCTGCTCGTACCCCACTGGCACCCGGTGCGCGCGGTGAAAGCCCACGGTCCCCGCGCCTACCGCACCGCGGGCGTGGAGGCGGGTGCGGCTGCCCAGCGGGCTCATCTGGCTGCCACTCATCTGGGGCTCGCCGCCGGCCTTCTCTTCGGAGTCGACGCGGTCGCCCTCGATCACGCCCTCGGCCTAAGGGCCCGGGGCCGACACAGCCTGGTGGTTCTTCTGATGGGTCACCCCCTGCCGGGGACGGCCGCCCTGGACGGCCGGCTGTGCTGACCGCACCGACGCCGCCCTCCGCCGGCACCTGCCGGTCCGACCTGCGCCGTCCGCCGTCGTGTCCGTCGCACCTCGTACCCAGCGTCCCTCTTCTGGAGCCGATGTGACTGTCTCCTCCGCCGCGTACCTGCGCCACCTCCACGTCCGCGGTGACCTGCTCACCTTCATCGCAGAGGACGACGTGTGGACCTGTCCGGCACAGGGCGGCGAGGCCCGCCGGCTGAGCGCCGACCGGGTACCGGCCGCGCATCCCCGGATCAGCCCGGACGGACGGTGGATCGCCTGGACCTCCACCCGGGACGGTGCCCCCGAGGTCCATGTCGCGCCCTCCGCGGGCGGCGAGGCCCGGCGGCTGACTCACTGGGGGGACCGCCGCACCCGGGTGGCCGACTGGACCCCGCAGGGAGAGGTGCTCGTGATCTCCGCGGCAGGCGCCCCCAGCCCTCGCAGGCCCTGGGCCTGGAGCGTCCCGCTGGATGAGGCTGCCCCGCGCCGGTTGCCCTATGGCCCGGTCGGCGGGCTCTCCCTCGCCGGCGACGGGCGCGTCGTCCTGCAGACCCCCGTGTTCGCGGAGGCCATGGCATGGAAGCGGTACCGAGGCGGCACCGCGGGGCGGCTCTGGGTGGACCTGGAGGGCGACGGCGAGTTCGTCCCGCTCCACCCGGGCCTGGACGGCAATGTGGAGTGCCCCCTGTGGGTCGGTTCGCGGGTGGCCTTCCTCTCCGACCATGACGGAGCCGGGGCGCTGTGGTCCAGCCTCCCTGACGGTACCGGCCTGACACGCCACGCCCGGCATGACGGCTTCTACGCCCGCCAGGCCACCACCGACGGACAGCGTGTCGTCTATGGCTGCGCCGGTGAACTCTGGATTCTGCCCGACCTCGCCCCGGGCACCGAACCGCGGCCCCTGGCCGTCCGCCTGGGAGGGCCGCGCACGGCACGCACCCCCCGCCGGATCGCGGTCGAACAGTACATCGGGGACTTCTGCCCCGATGCCACCGGGCGGGGCAGCGCGGTGGAAGCGAGGGGAGCCGTCCACTGGCTGCCGCACGCCGGGGGGCCGGCGCGAGCCCTGGCCGCCGAAGCGGGGGTACGTCGTCGGCTGCCGCGGGTGCTTGGCGACACGGGACGGATCGCCTGGCTCTCCGACGCCGGCGGCGAGGAATGCGTAGAGGTGAGCTTCCTCGACCCGGACGGCACCGGAACCCGGACACCGGTGCGCCTGGGGGCCGGACGGCTGGGCCGTGCCGTGGAACTGGCGGCGTCCCCCGATGGGGCGACCCTCGCGGTGGCCAACCTGTCCGGGGAGATCGTCGTCATCGACGTGGCCTCGACGCGCGTGACCCCCATCGACCGGTCTCAGGCCGGTGAACCCTCCGGCCTCACGTTTTCGCCCGACTCGGCCTGGCTCGCCTGGTCCCACCCGGGCCCGGAGCGCGTGCGGCAACTCCGGCTCGCTCGTCTCCGTGACGGAAGGGTCGTGGAAGCCACACCACCACGCTTCAGCGATCATTCACCCGCGTTCACGGCCGACGGGCGATATCTGGCATTCCTGTCCGAGCGTGTCTTCGAGCCCGTGCACCTGTCTCACGACTTCGGTGCGGCGTTCGTCGGTGCCATGCGCCCCTTTCTTCTGCTGCTCGCCGCCGGGACACCCACCCCGTTCGACGCCTGCGACGGCGGCGGAGCAGGCGCCGGCGACGACGTCAGGAGCCTGCGGCCCCCGGTCGTCGTGGACGCCGAGGGGCTCGCCGACCGGGTGGAGCCGTTCCCTGTCGAGGCCGGTACGTACCACTCTTTGCGGTCCACAGCCACCGGCGTCCTGTGGGTCCGCGAGGCGGCCCCGCCGCCGACGGCCCGCGCCCACCAGGCCGCGCTGGAGGGCTGGGACCTGGGCAGCGGACGGCGTCTGAAACCCCGCTCCGGCGTCACGTCGTACCGGGTCAGCGCGGACGGCACCCGGGCGGTTGCGCGGCACCACGACGGCACCCTTGCCGTGGTGCCCACGAACGCCCCGGCTGACGGCGCGGAAGTGGACCTGGCCAGGATCCGGGCGTGGGTGCACCCGGCCCACGAGTGGCGGCAGATCTTCGAGGAGGACTGGCGGCTGCTCCGGGACGTCTGCGTCCGATCCCACCACGGCGACACCGGATGGGAGGCGGTACGGCGCCGATACCGGCCCTTGGTCGAGCGACTCGGTAGTCAGGACGACCTGGTCGACCTGTTGTGGGAGATGCACGGTGAAGTCGGCCTGTCCCACACCAATGTGGTGCCGCGCCCTCGTGACCCGGACCCCGCCACGGCCCTCGGCCATCTCGGAGCCGACCTGACGCATGACCCGGACGGCGTGTGGCGGATCGCCGCCATCCCACGGGGAGAAGTGTCCGCGGAAGGAGCGCGCTCGCCGCTCTCAGCAGCGGGAGTGGGGATTCGTCCCGGGGACGCCCTGCTCGCGGTGGACGGCACCCCGGTCGCGTCCGGCAGCGGCCCGGGGCCGCTGCTGGCCGGGACCGCGGGGCGCCCCGTCGAACTGACGGTCCGCACCGGTACCCAGCCACCACGCACGGTAACAGTCAGACCGCTGGCCGACGAGCGGCCTCTGCGCTACCACACCTGGGTCGCGTTGCGCCGCGACCGGGTCCACCGTGACTCCGGCGGCCGGCTCGGTTACATCCACCTGCCCGATCTGCGGGAGGAGGGCTGGGCCCAGCTGCACCGCCACCTGAGGACGGAGATCATTCGTGAGGGGCTGGTGCTCGACATCCGGGAGAATGCGGGCGGTGAGCTCTCGGAGAAGGTGCTGGAACTGCTCGCCCACCGCGTCTCCGGCTGGCGGGTGGCCAGAAACGGGTACGGCCACGCCTACCCCAACCTGGCCAGGCGGGGCCCGGTCGTCATCCTCGTGGATGAGTTCACCGGCTCCGACGGGGATGTGATGGCGCTCGCCGTGCGCCACTTGGGCCTCGGTCCCGTGGTGGGCGCGCGGACATGGGGCGGCTTCACCAGCATCGACTGGCAGCAGTCCCTGGTGGACGGCACACGCCTGATTCTTCCCCGTTTCGCCACCTGGCACGAGGGCGCCGGCTGGAGCGGCGAGAACCACGGCGTCGAGCCGGACGTCGAGGTGACCTGTGCGCCCCAGGACTGGGTGGCCGACAGCGATCCGCAGCTGGCCGAGGGGATCCGCCAGGCGCTCGCACTGCTCGACGAACGGCCCGCCGCCGTGGTACCGACTCTGCCCTGGCCGCAAACGGAGAAGCACCATGGCGGACGGGGGAGCGGATGAGAACGGCCCGTGCGGACAAGGACCTGGACGGTCCTGACAGCGCTGGGCCGGTCCGGTGCCGAGGACAACACCATGTTCGATGTGCCACTGCTGAATCGCTCGCTGCGGGCGTGGCGGCCCCGCGCGCGCCGTATCCGTTCCCGGTCGCCGTGCTGCGTCGGCGCGGTGAACACCGCCTCGCGTACCACCGGTCCCACCGTCACACCTCCTCCGTCACGACGCCGGCCCGCAGTGCTGTGACCAAGCGCGGTAGTTGGCACTTGGGCACGTTTCTGACCACGGTGCTGGGAACTTACGAGCTTGTGTGTGGCCTGTGTTCACGTCTGCCGTATCGGACCCAGGACCACGGTCTGCTGGTGCGACAGCAGTGCGGCGATGGCCTGGACGGTGTCGCCCATGTCCTCTCGCCGCCCGAGGTGACGGGCCGGGGCTCGCCAGTTCCTCAGATGTGCGACGCCGCGCTCGTACCAGGGGGGAGCGCTCTTCTTGAATTTGCGGTGCGGTGTTGTCACCACCCGGCCACCGGTCTGGGCTTGTTCTTGCCGGAGACGAACCGGTCCCGGTCGTTGCGTCCGGCGGCGGGGCGCCGGACCCGGATCCCGGTGCCGTCGATGATTCCGATCGCCCCACTTGAGCCGAGGTGGTCGACACTCTCGGCCAGGGTTCGCAGCCGTACGTCGGAGCTGACAGTGCACCCTCGCTCGGCGAGCAGGGGCCGCACCTCGTTGATGGCTCGGGTGATGGTGGAGCGGTCCGCGCCGAACCAGCAGGCCGGCGCATCGTGGGTAACCCCGTGACGAAGACTGACCAGCGTGGCCAGCAGGCGTTCGACGAACACCAGGCGGTGTTTCGCACCGCCGCCTACGGCCCGCGTCCGCGGTCGGGAAGCGAGCCTGGCCTTGTGACGCCCATGCCACAACGGCTCAATCGCAGCGACGAGTTCAGCAATCACTCCGGCCGTCAGGCCCGTGATCCGCCGGTTGCTGATGATCGCTGCACGAGTCGCGTTCCCCACCACCCGACCATGATCAACCATCACGGATTCGACGTCTCACCGCTTTCCGTCCACGAACTCGTCAGGTTGGCGGGTTGGATCAGGTACGGAACTAGATGTATGAGGCCAGGACGTTGGTTACCCTACGCGTAGTCGCCGGGCCGGCGGTTGACCTCCTGCTGCACCGTGGGTCGGTGGCAGTTGTAGTGGCTGTTCCAGACGCCGAGGGAGTCGCGGCGTTGATCTTCGGAGAGCCAGCTACGGGCGTAGAGGAACTCTTCGGCGATCATCCGGTTGCAGCGCTCCACCTTGCCGTTGTGGCGAGGCGTGTACGGCGTGATGCGCTGGTGACGTGATCCGAGCCTGGCCTGGGCGAAACGCGTCGGCGCGGTAGTCGTCATGTACTGCGTGAAGGCGCCCGGGCCAGCCCCGACGACGTGGGTGCCGAGCTGAAGCGGGCTCTCGACGTCCGGGCCGACGCCCACGATCTCGCCGGCGGCTTCGAAACCCGCCACATAGGGCGCCTGCGGCCCGCCTCCGTAAGTTCCGTGCGTCTGCATGACATCCGCGAAGTCGACCCCGGCGGCGCCCACGCGGATCAGGTACTCGTCGCGCCCCGGGGTGGGGCGGCGGCGATCGGTCGTGAGGGTCAGTGCCTTCGGTCCCCGATGTGACCACTGGACCAGTGCTCGTACAGTCTGCTCAGCATTGTCCTGCTCGTTGATCTCCATGTACTGAACGTAGGAGTCTCACACTTACGTCAAGGTCAAGCGGCGGTCAGAGATCAGTACGGCGGGCCTCTTGCAGGTAGGCGTCGAGTGCCGCCTGTTGATCGCTGAGAACGGCGATACGCGCGGTGATCCGACAAGCATGTGCCGGGCAGCGCTGTCCGGGTCGGCATCGCGCACACCGGCGACGCCACACGCGTACGGGTCGTCAACTTGGAGTCGCCGGCGGGGCCGTCACCCCTCGCGGTGGGCGGGAACCACGGTCTGGCCGGGTTGCGCGAGCGGGTGGAGGTCCTGGGTGGCGCCTTGCGCGCCGGTCCGTACGAAGGCGGCTTCGAGGTCGCCGCGACCCTTCCGCATCACACCTCCACCCACAGGAGAAGCTGTTCGGACTGGTGCTCGCGGCAGAGCGGTCGAACGCCTCCCGCCCGACGGAGACCAGGCCGGGCGCGTAGGCGACGCAAGCTGGCTCGGACGGGCTCGCCGACCTGCCGGACCCGGCCGGCGGTACGGCGAACGCCTGCGCCGCGCCCGAATCGGTGCGGCGACGCGCTCGCATCCGCCGCATCGCCCGTCGGCGCTTCGCGGCCGTCTTCGCGGTTCCCGCCGCGGCGGCGGCAGTCTTCCTGCCCAGCGCCGCGTACCTGGCCTACCAGGAACTCCGGGTCGGCGCCCCGCGCGCGGAGCTGACGCGCCTCCTGCCGGCGCGGCCCTTCCCGTACGCTCCCGACACGCCCGGGACCACCTGCGAGTTCTACCGCTCGAACAGCAACCTCCTGGAGGAGGTCGACCTTTACCGGTTGTGCTACTCCGGCGGGAGGCTGGTCACCAAGGACACCGTGGACGCGGGTGGCGAGCCCGGGAGCCCATAGAAGGCCTGTCCGCGTCCGGGCTTCTCATCGGTGAAGATCTCGTCGCCGGATGGGGCGGTGACGGCGCGGACGAGCCAGTTGTTCAGCTTCCACTGCGACGGAACCGGGCTTGCCCGCCCGCTGTGGGAACCAGCGACCAGCAAAGCCTCAGCGGCACGCAAGGCAACGCGCCGTCACCGCCATCGGGCGGCAGCGCCCCGCCCCCGGCGTCCCGGCGATGATCACCGTCATTCCCCGGCCGTTGTCAGTGGGCGAGCGGAGAACCACCGGATGGCCCATGGACCGACGGAGGCCCGGGAGTCCGAGACCCTTGCTGTCTCCTTACGCACGTACCTGTCCGAGACCGGCTTCTCCTTCACCGGCCTGACCGGCAAGGAGGCGACTCAGGTCATCACTCGGACGGTGGTGCAGTGGGTGGGAGCGTCGGGGTGGAGGTGCAGAACGGAGGCGCAGATGCGCTACATCGACCCGCCCCGCCCTGAAGAACGAAGGCTGCATCGCCTACTGGTCACCGCCCTGGTCTGCCTACCTTGACCTGCGCGTGATTCGCAAAGACGGCCCACCGTGCGCGCGGCGGCCCCCCTTACGGAATTACATCTCGCCTAGTACTCCAGTGCGGTTTCGTGATCTATCCAGTCGGTTCGTCGCCGGAGCGTCGTCGGTAGTGGCTGCGGCGGGCTGTCGCCTGGTGTTGTCGCCGCCAGTCGGACCAGTGCAGCAGCTTGGCCGCTGACACGGTTGGTGGGGTGAAGACGGCGGCAAGTAGGTGGCGGATCTCCGGGACGGTCAGCCTGATCGGCGGGTGGCCGCGGGTGGGACGGGTTGACTGGGCGGGGCGCTGGGGCGCCGAGCTTGCGGCGACGGCGGTCAGGAAGGCCAGGGCGAGCATGGCGAGGGTGATGTGCCGGTGCCACGAGGTCCAGTTACGGACCTGGTAGTGGTCGAGTCCGACCTGGCCCTTGGCGGCCTGGAAGCACTCCTCGACGCTCCAGCGGACACCGGCGACACGGACCAGTTCCGCGAGGGTGACCGTGGCGGGTGACCAGCACAGATAGAAGGCGAGTTCGCCGGTGGTGCGGTTGCGGCGGATCAACAGGTGGCGGTGGCTGCTGGTGCCGATGTGGACCCAGGCCCAGTCGTAGTATCGAGGGCCTTTCGCACCGGCTCCGGCGCTGTGCCGCTGCCAGGCGGTGGCGGGCAGGCGGCCGGCGACGGTGTCCGCGCGGACGGTGGTGCGGCCGTGGTTGATCCGTACTCGTGTCGAGCAGGCGACGGCCATAACGTAGCCGGTGCCGCGGGCTTCCAGGGCGGCGCGAAGCTGTGGGTCCTGCCCGTAGGCTTCGTCGCCGGTCACCCACCGTGCCTTCACCCCGGCCTTCAGAGCGGCGGCGATCATCTCCCAGGCCAGGCGGGGTTTGGTCTGGAACTGCACTTCGTCGGGTATCCCGGCGGCGTGGCGGCGCTCGACGTCAGCGCACCAGGAGTGTTCGGGCAGGTAGAGCCTGCGGTCGATCAGCGTCCGCCCCCGGTTGGTGGCGTAGGCGAGGAAGACCCCGACCTGGGAGTTCTCGATGCGTCCCGCGGTGCCGGTGTACTGGCGTTGCACTCCCGCCGAGGCATGGCCCTTCTTCACGAAACCGGTCTCGTCCACGATGAGGACACCACCGTCGGTGCCGAGGTGTTCGACGGCGTAGGCGCGGATGTCGTCGCGGACGGCATCGACGTCCCAGCGGGCGTAGCGCAGCAGCCGCTGCATCGGCCCCGGCCGCGCGTGACCAGCCTGTTCGGCCAGCCGCCAGCAGTTCTTCCGCTCGACGCAAGACAGTAGTCCGAGCAGATAGGAGCGGGCGCTCGCCCTCGGCTCAACTCGGCCGAACCGGCCCGCGATCCGGGCCATGGCCTGGTCGAACATTGCCCGCCAGCGGGCGGGGTCTACGCTATGGCCAGCGGCCACCGCACGATCTTCGTTTGTCCACACACCAACCGATGATCACGCGGTGGCCGTACCCGTTCCCCGCCGGGTACGGCCACAAGATCGCAAAGTCAGACTGGAGTACTAGATGATCTATTCCAAAGGGTCAGTGATCGTAGGGCGATTTGTCCGGTGGCGTCGTTGTGCCAGGTCGCGGCGGTCAGCGCGAGGATGCGTTGCATGGCGCGGGCTATGACACCTCCGGGTGTGCTCCCTCGGTGCCGGTCGAGGTCAAGCTGTCCCTTGAAGGTCTCGTTGATCGATTCGATGATCTGTCGCAGCGGCTTGAACAGGGCTGCGCCAGGCCGTTCCCGTACACCTTTACGGGCAGGCCGCAGCAACTGGACTCCATGATCGGACAGTTCGCGTTCGAAACCACGGCCGCAGTAGTTCTTGTCGCCGATGAAAGTCTGTCGGGGCGCTCTTGCAGAAGCTCGCATTCGGCTGCCAGGAGGTCGAGGAGGGTTTCGCGTTCGTCGGCCTTGGCCCCGCGGTCAGGGTGAAGGCGATGGGCAGGCCCTGAAGGGTGCGGACCAGGTGCAGGCGCAGGCCCCAGAAGAACGCGGCTGTGGCTGGCGCAGTAGCCGTATTCGGCCCAACCTGCCAGGTCGGAGCGTTTGGCGGTCTCGCGGGCGCGGCCGCATTCCATCGGGGTGGAGTCCACGACCCATACGTCGTCGCTCCGCGCCGAGGTGGTGGTGGCCAGAATCCGGTTGACGCTTCGCATCAGACCGGCGGCCTTGCGCAGCCGCTTGTCGTAGCCGGGCTGCTGGGGCAGGTAGGGGAAGAGGTGGCGCAGGTGGGTACGGGCATGGCGGAGCCATTTGACCTCGGAGGTGTAGCCGAGTATGGCCTGCATCGTGGCGAGGTGACCAGTTCGGCATCGCTCAGGCGGGGCGTAGTGCCGACCGGCGGGCGCCACGGCGCCAGGTCGGGATGCTCCTTCAGCATGTCGTCGGTCGTCGCATAGAGTGCTGTCGCGAGGGTGTCCACGTCGTTCGTCACAAAACGATCTTGGACACCCTCGTTCTCGTCTCCGCAGGCACCCCTTGGACCACACCACCAGGAGGAACCAGTGTCATACCCGAAACTGCTCACCCCTGAGGAGAAGCTCGCCGACGCGAAGAAGCTGTTGAGCCTCCCGCGTATCGTCGTGATCTGCGGCTCCACCCGCTTCATGACCGAGATGACAGATGCCGATCTGCGGGAGACCAAAGCCGGAAAGATCGTCGTCAAACCGGGCTGTGACATGAAGTCGCCGCACGAACTCTGGTCCGATCCTGTCGAGGCCGAGGCGCTGAAGGTGCGACTCGACGATCTGCACCGGGCGAAGATCCGGCTCGCTGATGAGGTGCTCGTAGTCGGCGACTACATCGGAGACAGCACCCGAGCCGAGATCGCCTACGCCCGGTCGCTGGGCAAGCCCGTACGGTTCACGCACCCCGAAGTCGACCCTGACGCCTGACCGCCCGCTGCCACCTCGACAACCAGGGCCGGACCAGAACGCGGTGGCGGTGTCGCCGATGTCGGCCAGTGCTCCGCCGGTGTGTTGGAAGTCGATGCGGCAAGCTCGCGTGGGTGCGGCGCGGATCCGCTCCGCGAGGGCGTCGGCAATCACGGCGTCGAGAGTGGGACCGGTAAAGGCCGCTTTGCCGAAGAACGAACCACGCGGACCGTCACCCGGCCGGGGCAGCCGGATCGGTTCGGGCTCGGCGCTGCCGGCGCCGGGGATGGCGAATTCGGGTAGCCCGGCCAGATAACGGCCGGACGTCTCTGAGCGGTAGAACGGCAACGAGCCCGCGCCGGCGACGACGGCGGAGGCCGCCGACCTGGCCAGACTGATGGCACCGTCTTGCTGGCTCGCGCACGCGGTGTAGACGAACAGGACCGGCTCGTCCGGCGAGGGGGAGGTGTAGCCGAGGACCGCGCTCATGGTGGTGTCTCGCGGGAGCTCGGGAGCAACCCGGAAATAGGTGGCGAGCGCATCCGGGCGCACCACCGCCCGGTCGACCCAGACCGGGCCGATCTCGTGCGTCCGGAACACCGCGGAGGTGACCACCCCGACGGAAGGCGCGCAGCCCCGGACTGCCCACCACAGGTCGGCTTCCTCGCCCGAGCTCCGCTCCGAGAGGTGGACGACGTCACCGGACGGGAGTACGAGCTCGACCCCGACAAGATGATCGAGGGTGAGCCCCAGGGACCTCGTCAGATAGCCGACGCCCCCTCGGGTGGCCATGCCCAGACCGGTGTGGCCGAGGACGCCGACCGGCACGCCACGGCCTGCCGGGGCGAGGGCCCCGAGCATGGTGGCCATGGTTGCCCCACCGTCGACGACCACTCGGTCTCCGTCCGGACGGGCGGCATCCAGGTGCTCCGAGAGGTCCAGCATGACGGCTCCGTCGGCGACGCAGTTCGAGCTCAGACCGCCGCCACGCACCGTCACCCGGACTCCCGCCGCCGTCGCTACCCTGATAACGGTCGCGACATCGTCGACCGTGCGGGGCGCCACGACGCACACAGGTCGTCGACGGGCGGCCTCGGGAAAGAAAACCTTCGCCAGAGCATTCTCGTACGCCGCGGTTTCAGGCGTGCGCACCCCGGATCCGAGCGCAGATCGCAACTGCCCGACAATGTCGTCCGATGGACGGGCCAGCGCGCTCACCGCAGCGTCCAGAGCTGGAGGTCGCCCGTAGACGGGCGGGGAGTGTGGGGGGTGTCGTTACTGGCCACGGTGGCTCCGGTTCCCGGTGATGAGGGTTTCGGGCGGAGAGCCTTCGGTTGTCCCAGATGGACGGAGAAGCGACCCCAGGAGGCTAGAGGAGTCGGAAACTGCGCACAAGGTTCCGGGGGGCAGGCGGATTCGCTCGGCCGAGGGCTCCGCCAAGTACCACGCTCAGCCGCCAACTACAGCACTCATCCGCCAACTGGAGCGCTCAGTCACATCACGACTGTGACTGAACGCTCCAGTTGGCCGGTGAGCGCTGTGTTCTTGGCCAGTTGAGTACTGGGGTGGCCTGAGGAGGCTCACGCTCGCTGATCGCAGAAGCAGCCCGGCCACGCCGAGTCGTACCAGAAAGCCCGTCGGCGCATGGCGGAGATCGCCTCAGCAGCCGGAATGCGCGCGGGACCTGGTTGCGGAGATCACCCTGGATGCGGCGACCGAATGGGGCCTCGCTGACGGGGCGGTGGTGTGGGCCGGGGTGAAGGCGACCGAGACGACCCTGGTCCCGCTCTGAGCGGGGCCGACCCGGTCCGCCGATCTCCATACGTTCTGGCCAGCGGAAACCGTCTGGACTCCGCGCATGGGACCGGCATGTCTTCTCCGGGGCCTCCGCCCACCGGGCGGGGGCGTCCGCATGTCATCCGTTCCCGTGGGGGCCACCGTCATGTCCTTCAGCACGCCCGGCTCACAGCGGCCTCCGCGGCCTCACCCGCAGCCAGGCCCAGCGCCTTGCCAGGCCCACCCCTACCCCGGCGGGCCTGCCCACGCGGCTCCGCCGGTGCCCCTGGGTGTGCTGCGCTCCCCGAAGGGCCTTGCTGACCTCCTGGTGTGTGGTCTGGGTCCTAGCGGTTATCATGGGCCGAGTCTCCAGCAAGACCTACGTGGTGGCCGAGACCGTGGACGAACTGCTCTCGGCGGGATTGCTCGGGATCGCCGCCGACCTGGTCACCGTGATCACCGGCGTACTCGCCATCCTCTTGTCCGTAAGCTGACGGCGATGCAGAACACGATGGCGACCGAGGGCCCGTACGCGCAGGCATGACGGGGCCGGCGCCCATCACCCCGGGACGGCCACGGCGGCCCAGACCGCGAACTCGCACCACACGCACGCTCAACTGGCCAACTGCGACGCTCAGTCACAACGACCCGGCCACCGCCTAAAAGGCCGACCATGCGGGCGGCATCCCCACGGCGGGGATGCCGCCCGCAGTCATCTTCGTGTGGGGCAGGTTGTCACCGCCTGGCGGGGCCGGCGCCCAGGACCCGGCGTCCGGAGCGAGGCCGCGCAGCACTCGGCTCGGTGACGGCCGGGGCAGCGGGCAGACGCTCGGCGGCGAGCTGGGCACGCGGCGCCGGAGGCGGATCGTCGTCCGTCTCGGCGACGGTGCGGATGGGGCCGGTGCCCAACTGGCGGCGGTGGTCGGTCATCGCCCCTTTGTCGCCGCTACGTTGTCGGCCCGGTGTCCCAGGTGGGGAAGGGGTCGGAAGCGGGCAGGGCCTCGCCTTCCCGCATGAGGCAGCCGGTCAGGGCCGTCCGCAACGGCTCCGCTTCCAACTGGGTTCCGATGAAGACGAGTTCCTGGGCGTAAGGGCTGTCGGTGTCACGAGCGGAGGAAGGCTCGAAGCGCGCCACCGAACCGGCCTGTGACCACAGTCCCGTCACACGGGGTCGGCTGGCGAGGGTGAAGAAGCCCTTGGACCTGAGAACCTGCCCGTAGGCGCCGCTGTCCAATGCCTCCGTCACGAACGTCCACAACCGCCTGGGGTGAAAGGGGACTTGGGAGCGGAAGACGGTCGAGGAGATGCCGTACTCCTCCGTCTCGGGAACGTGGTCGCCGTTGAGTTCTCTGACCCACCCCGGGGCCTGTTGCGCCCGCTCCAGGTCGAAACGGCCGGTGCCCAGGACCTCGCCGACCGGTACGCGGCCCCGCACGGCCGGCACCACGCGGGCGGCGGGGTTGAGCCGTGCCAAGGTGGCCCGCAGCCGGTCGGCGGACGCGGCGTCGACGAGGTCGAGCTTGTTGAGGACGATGACGTCGGCGAACTCGATCTGGCACATCAGCAGGTCGCTGACCGTGCGTTCGTCGTTCTCGTACTGGTCCAGGCCCCGTTCGGCCAGTTCGTCACCTCCGGCCAGCTCGGGCAGGAAGTTGGCGGCGTCCACGACCGTGGCCATGGTGTCCAACCGGGCCAGGTCGCCGAGGGTGGCACCGTCGTCGCGGGCGAAGGCGAAGGTGGCCGCCACCGGCATGGGCTCGGAGATGCCGGAGGACTCGATGAGGAGGTAGTCGAAGCGCCCCTCGCGCGCCAGCCGGTCCACTTCCTCCAGCAGGTCGTCGCGAAGGGTGCAGCAGATGCACCCGTTGGTCATCTCGACCAGGCGTTCCTCGGTGCGCGACAGGGCGGCCTCGCCGCCGCGCACCAGGGCGGCGTCGATGTTGACCTCGCTCATGTCGTTGACGATGACGGCGACGCGCAGACCCTCGCGGTTTTTGAGGACGTGGTTGAGCAGGGTGGTCTTTCCGGCGCCGAGGAATCCCGACAGGACGGTGACGGGAAGGCGCCGCGCGGGGGCGTGGGTC
Organism: Streptomyces hamibioticus; assembly: GCF_047946815.1. NCBI lineage: Bacteria > Bacillati > Actinomycetota > Actinomycetes > Kitasatosporales > Streptomycetaceae > Streptomyces > Streptomyces hamibioticus. The sequence goes on along the minus strand of NZ_JBKKQY010000001.1, from coordinate 207,829 downwards.
ATGCCGGGTCAGCCTTCGGGGCGGAGCAGTCCGCGCTCGTACGCCTTGGCCAGCCGCTGGGGGACGCGGTACGGAACGCCGTCCACCGTGACCGTCACCAGCTGCGGCGTCGTGGCCTTCCACTGCGCGCGACGGTGCCGGGTGTCGCTGCGCGACATCCTGCGTTTGGGTACGGCCATGAGGACCTCCGGTGTGTTCGGTGAGCACGGCAGACAGTATCTGAAAATGGTTGTCATTACGACTCGGTGCTCGGCGTCGCCCGGGGGCAGAGGAGCGTTTCGTGTGCTTCCGGATCGCCTCGCTCCACCGGCCTGTGACCGCAGGGCGGTTCACGGTGTGTGGCAGGGCCTGGCGCGGCGAAGGTCCTGCCTGCGGGCTCCTCGGGCCGCCGTCATCGCCACCTGCTCCGGTGGAAGGGCCGGGCAGGCGGGGGGACAATCGTGTGACGACGGTTTTGCTTGGCTCGGCGAGAGGACCCTTCATGCAAGCGTTCTCAGGCCGCAGCCCGGGGCTCGTTGCCGGGGTTGCACTGGTTCTGCTGTGCGGCTGCGGTGCTGTGGAAGCGTCTCCCTCTTCCCGCGAGGCCCCCACATCGGCCGCCGTTCCGGTGGTCGCCTCCATCAACGTGTACGGGGATGTCGTCGAGCACGTGGGCGGGGACCGGGTCAAGGTCGTCTCGATCATCAGTGATCCGGCGCAGGACCCGCACGAGTACGAGGCGGAGACGCGCAACCAGCTGGAGCTGTCCCGGGCGAAGGTCGTCGTTGAGAACGGCGGCGGCTACGACGACTTCATGGGCAAGATGCTGCGCGGCGCCGGCAACTCCTCGGCCGAGGTCATCACCGCCGTGGAGGTGTCCGGCAAGGTCTCGGACGACGGCGGCGAGTACAACGAGCATGTCTGGTACGACATGCCCACCATGGCCCGGCTGGCCGAGCGTGTCGCCGACGCCCTGGCGAAGGCCGCCCCGGCGGACGCCGACGCCTTCCGGAAGAACGCCATCGAGTTCAAGGAGGACCTGCAGACCGTCCGTGCCGCGGAGGCGCGGATCAAGAAGGAGCACGGGGGCACTGCCGTCGCCGTCACCGAACCGGTCCCGCTGTACATGGTCGAGGCGTGCGGGCTGCGGAACGTGACGCCGCCGGACTTCAGCGAGGCCGTCGAGGAGGGCGACGAGGTCTCCGCGCGGGTCCTGCGGGAGACGCTCGGCCTGTTCGCCGACGGGAAGGCCGAAGCGCTGGTCCTCAACGAGCAGACGCCGAGTTCCCAGACTGAGAGGGTGGAGCGGGCCGCCCGGGACAACGGCGTCCCCGTGGTCCCCGTCACCGAGACCCTGCCCCCGGGCGAGGACTACGTCGCCTGGATGACCGGCAACGTCGATGCGCTCGGGCACGCCCTGGACACCTAGCAGACACCGCCACGGACATGCCATGGATCGTACGGAGGCCCTCGCGCCGCTCTCCCGCCGCGCCGCCCGCGGTGACGCAGGCCGCGCCGCCCCGGTGATCAGCATGCTGGGCGGGACGCTCGCCTACGGCGGCCGGATGCTGTGGCACGGGCTCGACCTTGAGGTACGGTCCGGCGAGTTCCTGGCCGTGCTGGGCCCGAACGGCTCCGGCAAGACCAGCCTGCTGCGGGTGATCCTTGGCCGGCGCCGGCTCACCGAGGGCTCGCTCACGGTGTTCGGCCATGCCGCCGGGCACGCCGGACGGCACATCGGATACATCCCGCAGCACAGGTCCCTGCCCGCGCACACCCTTGTGCGGGCGCGTGACGTGGTACGGCTCGGTGTGGACGGGCACCGGTGGGTTCCGTGGCCCAGTCGCCGCGCGGACCGCCGCCGCGCCGACGAGCTCCTGGAGGCGGTCGGGGCGGCGCCGTTCGCGGACGTACCCTTCGGCCGGCTCTCCGGGGGCGAGCAGCAGCGGGTCCGCGTCGCCCAGGCGCTCGCCACAGACCCGGGCGTCCTGCTGTGCGACGAGCCGTTGCTCTCCTTGGATCTCCAGTACCAGCGCGCCGTGACAACCCTCATCGACGGACGCCGGCGGTCCGCCGGCACCGTCGTCGTGTTCGTGACACACGAGATCAACCCCGTGCTGGGGATGGCGGACCGGGTCCTGTACCTGGCTCCAGCAGGGTTCCGGGTCGGCCCGCCGGAGGAAGTCATGACCAGCTCCGCCCTGACGGAGCTGTACGGGACGCGAGTCGATGTCGTCCACGTCGGGGGACGCGTAGTGGTCGTCGGCGTGCCCGACGGGGCCGTGCCGCACAACCACGGGAACGGCCCGAACGGCACTGGTGCGGACGCGGCGGCTTCCGGTGAGGGCGGACGGGCATGACCGTACGCGGGAAGCTCGCCGGCGCGACCACCGCGCGCGACGACGAGCGGGGTCTGTGGCAGGAGGTCTTCGACTTCGGTGACTACGGCGAACTGCTGGGCCTGGTCCAGGGCTCCCTCGTCGCCGGCGTCCTGCTCGGACTCGTGGGCGGGCTGGCCGGAGTCTTCGTGATCATGCGCGATCTGCCGTTCGCCGTGCACGGGATCAGCGAGCTGTCCTTCGCGGGCGCCGCCGCGGCCCTGCTGCTGGGCGTGAACGTGGTGGCAGGGTCCATCGTCGGGTCCCTGCTGGCGGCCGCCGCGATCGGCGTCCTCGGCGTCCGGGCCCGGGACCGCAACTCCGTGATCGGCATCATCCTGCCCTTCGGCCTTGGTCTGGGCGTGCTGTTCCTGTCGCTCTACGAGGGCCGGGCGGCGAACAAGTTCGGCCTGCTGACCGGTCAGATCATCGCGGTCGACAGCCCGCAGCTCGCCTGGCTCGCCGGTACGTCCGCGGTGGTGCTCCTGGCCCTGGCGGTGGTGTGGAGGCCGCTGACGTTCGCCAGCGTCGACCCGGAGGTGGCCGAGGCCCGTGGGGTGCCCGTGCGTGCGCTGTCCCTCGGGTTCATGCTGGTGCTCGGGCTCGCGGTGGCCCTGTGTGTGCAGATCGTGGGGGCGTTGCTGGTGCTTTCGCTGCTCGTCACGCCCGCTGCGGCGGCGGCGCGGGTCACGGCCTCGGCCGTGCTCCTGCCCCTGCTGAGCGTTGTCTTCGCGCTCGTTGCGATGGAGGGCGGGATGCTGCTCTCCATCGGTAGCAGTGTCCCCGTCTCCCCCTACGTCACGACCGTCTCCTTCCTGATCTATCTCACCTGCCGCCTTCACGGCTCGAAGCGGGTCGGCCGACTCGCCGGAGCGCGCCCCGTGGGCGCAGACTGAAGGTGGGGCCGTGACACCACAAGGCTCACATGGCGCATGCCGAGCCTCTCCGGTCCCTGGGCGAAGCGTCCGCCGCCGGGCAGAGCCCGACGCCGATCCGGAAGGAGCGGCTCATGAACCCCATGGCTGTCGCTGGTGCCGTAGCCGGCCGACTGGCCCACTACGCAGCCTCCGGAGTGATGGGCGGCCTGATCATCAAAGGTCTCTCCAAGCGGCTGCCGGACGGCACGCCGGCGGCGCGCAAAGCGGTCGTCGGCGGCATCGCGGGCGGGATCGTCGCCGGGCGCTGGCTTTCCTCGGCGGCCGAGGAGGCGCGGCTCAAGGCCGGTGACATGGTCGCGGAGGCCCGGACGAGCCTGGGCGAGGAGGCGCCACCGCCGTCTGCCGTCACGGTCGAGGGCCACGAACACGACCACGAGCACTGATCATGTCCGAGGTGACCGTGCGCTCGGTCGCCGCCGGCCGAGTGCGGCTGACCGTACCGTGGCTGCGCGCCCATCCGGGCAGCGCGGGGCTGGTCGACGAGCGGCTGGCCGGTCTCAGCGGCTTCCGGGCGCTGCGCATCTTCCCCCGCACCGGCAGCGTCATCCTCTGGATGACCCCCGACCTCCTCGACATCGACCGGCTGGTCGCCGCCCTCGAAGAGGCCCCGTCCCCGTCCGCGCCCGCCAAACCGACCCGCTCCGTTCCGGACTCGTCCACGGGCGAGCTGGCACGGCTGGCCGTCGGCGGCGCCGTACTGGCGATCGTGGCGGTCCGCCGGCTGCTGGCCAGGCCCCGCTTCCGCTTCGGCTCGTCGGGCCTCGGCGGGGTGCTCACCGTCCTCTTCACGGGGCTTCCGTTCTTCCGGGGGGCACTGCGCTCCCTGCGCGGCCGCAGCGCACCAGGTACGGACACTCTGGTCAGCGCGGCCACATTGATCTCACTCGTGCTGCGCGAAAACGTGGTCGCGCTCACCGTGCTGTGGCTGCTGAACATCGGCGAGTTCCTCCAGACCCTCACCCTGCGTCGCACGCGGCGCGCCATCGAGGAACTGCTCACGATCGGCGAGGAACGTGTCATGGTCGTACGCGAGGACGGCGTCGAGGCCGAGATCGCCCTCGACGAGGTGCAGCAGGACGACGTCGTCGCCGTGTACGAGCACCACCGCATCCCCGTCGACGGACATGTCCTGTCCGGAGAGGCCCTGGTCGACCAGGCGGCCGTCACCGGTGAGGCCCTGCCCGTCTACGCCCAGCAGGGCACCCATGTCTACGCCGGGACAATCGTCACCTCCGGCTCGCTCACCGTCCGAGCGGAACAGGTCGGACGGGACACCACCGTCGGCCGGATCATCACCCGCGTCGAGGAGGCCCAGTCCGACCGGGCACCGATCCAGACCGTGGCCAGCCGCTTCACCCGCCGCTTCGTTCCGGTCTCGTTCGCGGTCTCGGCACTGACGTACGCAGTGACGAGGGACCCTCGCCGGGCGATGACGATGCTGCTGATCGCCTGCCCCTGCGCGGCCGGCCTGGCCACGCCCACCGCGATCAGCGCGGCCATCGGGAACGGCGCGCGGCGCGGCACCCTCATCAAGGGCGGCACGCACCTGGAGGGCATCGGCCGGGTCACGGCCGTCGTCTTCGACAAGACCGGCACCCTGACCTTCGGCAAGCCCCTGGTGACGAGCGTGGTCACCCTCGGCGACCGGTTCACGGCCGACGAGGTCCTGAGCCTGGCCGCCTCCGGCGAGCTGCACGCCCGGCACCCGCTGGCCCAGGCGATCGTCGCCCACACCGAGCAGCAGCACCTCCACGTCCCCATCCACCAGGCGTGCGAAGTCGTCCTGGGCATGGGCATGCGCGCCGAACTCGACGGCACCCGGCTGCTGGTGGGCAGCCCCGCCCTGCTGCGCCAGCACGGCGTCGACCTCGATGACGACGCCCAGGGCTGGACCCAGCGGCTGCGCTCCGGCGGCGAGACGGTCATCTGCATCGCCCAGGACGAGAACCTGATCGGCATCCTCGGCGTGTCGGACGCCGTACGCGCCGGGGCGAGCACTGTCATCCGCCAGCTCCGCGACCTCGGCGTGTCCCGGCTGATCCTGCTCACCGGCGACGCCCCCGAGACCGCTCAGGTCGTCGCGGACACCCTCGGCATCACCGAAGTCCACGCGCACGCCCTGCCCGAGGGCAAGCTCCAGCTCATCCGCGACCTCCAGGCGGAGGGCCACACCGTCGCCATGGTCGGCGACGGCACCAACGACGCCCCCGCCCTGGCCCTCGCCGACGTCGGGATCAGCATGGGCGAACACTCCTCCCACGTCGCCCTGGAGACCGCCGACATCGCCCTCGCCGGCAACGACCTCCGCCAGGTCGCCGCCGTCGTCGAACTCAGCCGCCACACCCTGCGCGTGGTCCGCCAGAACTACGGCCTGGCCATCGGCGTCAACCTGCTCGGCCTCGTCGCCGGCGCCGGCGGCTCCATCAACCCCGTAGTTGCCGCCCTGCTGCACAACACGAGCAGCATCGCGGTCGTCGGCAACTCGGCCCGCCTGGTCAACCACACCCCCCACCTGCCCCGCACGACGGACGACCACGTGACGGCCGCACCGCTGGAGGACCGGCGCGTCCGCTGACCGGTCGGACTGCCACCGCCTCTCACACTCGCCAGAGCGAAGCCTTCCTCAAGCCCGCCTGCTAACTCATCACTCACCGACAACTCAGGGCATTGCGCTGACGTTGCGGTGCAAGGCCGCTGGTCACCTCATGGACGGCCGTGGCTCATGCCATGATCCGGCCTCATGGGGACCGTTCACTTTCACCCGCCTGGCTGGCCTCGTGGACAGACAGAGTCTGCGGGACCCTGGCGGCAATGACAGACGAGTTCGAGCGTCGGCACGGCTTTCCCGGCCTCAGCCTGTCATTCCGGCAGGCAGAACCCTTGCGACGTCCTGACAGCCCATGGGCATCGACCATCACCGGGCACTCCGCGTTCCGGCTCAGCCTCGGACGCTTCTCCGCCGAGCAGGACATCGATGCCGCCGTCCAGGAGACCGAGCAAGTCGCCAGCGGGTGATCCCTGCTCTGGTGGATGGGAAATGTTGCCCTCGCCGTCCAAGGAGGGCAGGAGGAGCTCATCATCGGCCTCAACGCCTCCTCGGAGGGCAGGGCGCGACCTCAGGAGGCACCCCTCAGTCAGACCGGGTTCCATGAGCGCATGTGCGTATGAGTACGCCTACTCATGCGGGGTGTGCGGCACCGGGCAGAGACTGTGTCCATGACACGGATCTCCGCTTCGATCACCCCGCTTACTCGCCCCCGGCGAGTCCGTACGGCAACCGCTTTGGCTGCCCTGGCGCTTGTCGGCTGCGGGAGCGAGAGCTCAAGTCACGGTGGGTCTCAGAGCAAGCCGGGCAGCAGCGTCGGTGCCAAGGGGAGCGCTACCCCGTTGAGCCCGAAGCAGAAGGGGTTCATGGCGATGCTCCACAAGGTCGCGCAGCCATGTTCTTCGACCGGCGAGTCCGAGGCCGAGACCGAATCCGGGCCGGGCCCGTCCGGCAAGAGGCCGACTGGCCCAGCGGGCAAGGGGAAGGAGTCCCTCGCCCCCGGCGAAACCCCTCCGGCCGAGCCGATCGATCCCGGTGCTCTCACGGGGCCTGCGGCGGAGTTGAACGCCCGTGACCAGTGCGCGAGCGTCCAGCACGAACAACGCATTGTCCAGGCGCTGCAGGCGGTTTCGGAACCCACCCCCGCCAAGGTCAGGAAGACCCTGAACGACCTCGGTTACATCGACGAACGTATCCACGACCTCAAGCAGGATGGCAAGATCACGCGCTTCTACCTGGACCTGCGCGAGAAGGGCGGCCGTCTTTGCGAGGAGGGCTCGGCAGCGGGCGTGGAAACGGATATCTCCCCGTGTGTCGCCGCCGCTGCGGGGCCTTTCGCAGTGGCGAGGCCAGGGGAGTAGAACGGTGCAGCAGCGCCGCGTGCAATTGGTCCCACACGCCGGCTTCGTTCCACGCCGCAAGGCGTCACCGGCAGGTCATGCCCGGACGGAAGCCCAGCTCCTGGGGCAGATACTCCTACTGGATGCCGGTGTGCGGCACGAACCGGATCCCGCACAACGCCTGTCGATCCGGCACCCGCGTACGACCCTCGACCGGCTTCGGCCCGCGCTCGGGCAGTAGCGGCTCGATGCTGGGTGCGGCAGAGAAGCATGCCGTATCGACAGTGCAACGTTGCCTTGCCTGAGGTCCGGGGGCACGGTGCTGTGCACGGTCAACCGGGGGCGGGTGTCGGGGACGTGGCGCGGTCCGTGAGGGTGTCGAGTTCGGCAGCGAGCTGGGGGTGGGTGGAGGTCAGGTGGGGGCGGGTGGCCTTGAGGGGCGGAATGAGGGCGGCCGGGTCGTCGAGGGAAAGGGCTGCTTCCAGTTGCTGGAGAGGGGTCTGGGCTGAGGAGGGGAGATCGGTGAGGGCGGTGATCTGGCCGGCGATGCGGCGCAGGTCGCCCGCGTTGCGGCGGGCTTGGAGCGCGGCGGTGCGGTCGGCGGCGCGGCGTTGGCGGGTGGCCTGCACGCGTTGCTCGCCGGTGGTTCCGGTGGGGCCGGGCCGGTTACGCAGATAGCGGCGTTCAGCGGCCTGGCGGCTGGCGACGCCGAGGGCGTGGGCGAGGTCGGCCCAGCTGGCGCCGAGGTGCCGGGCTGTTTCGATCAGGGGTGTTTCCCATCCGGCGAGCTGTTCGCGGACCTGCCGCAGAAGGAGTAGGGAATCCAGGACCTGTTCGGGGCTGACGTTTGCGTCGGCTGTGTCGAGGGCCTTCTGCTGGGCGGCGCGCAGGGCCTCATCAATTTTCTCCAGGGCCGTCGCCGCGGCGAGGAACGAGGCTGGGTTCTGGGCATCGAAGCCCGCGGAGCCGTGTTGGTCGGCTGTCATAGACACCTCCCTTGCTGTCATCCTTCCGATGACGACTGGCCTTGTCATCGGAACGATGACATGTTACAAGTTTTGTGAGGCGCATTGGCAGGTGCTTTACGAAGTCTTCTGGAGGTGTCTCGTGGTCTCGGCGTGCACCGGTCCATTCCGAGGACTCGACCGACAGGCTCAGCGTCTGCTGGGGTCGGGCACCGGGGCAGAGCGACCGCTGGGCGTGGCCGGCGGGAGTGTGCTGGTCAACACGCTGGACACCGAGCACCTCACGACAGACCGCGACGCCAGGGTGTTCGCCCGGTGTACGAGCGTGCCAAGCGCCGGGAAATCACCAAGCGGCGGAGGGCGGACACCCTGGCCTCGCCCCCTGCCCTCCGCTGCCATGGAACTCATGAAGGGTGGCGGCCGACGTGACCCTGCAACGCGAAGCATTCCTCGAGCATGTGAAGGAACGCGGCGAGTACGCCAGCCAGAAGGAGGCGGAGCGCGCCGCTCGCGTAGTACTCGCTCTGCTGGGTGCGCATCTGGTCGGCACCGTGCGTGCCCAGCTGGCAGCACGTCTGCCGGAGGAATTTGCCCTGATCCTGCTCAATCCGCTGCAAAGCGCGGAGCCGCTGTCACCGGAGCGTTTCGTCCGGGCGACATCCGCCTGGATCGAAGGGGCCACTGAACAAACCGCGGCCTGGGATGTCAGCGCCGTCCTCAGCACAGTCGCCGATGCTGCCGACGAGGACCTGCTCCATCAAGTCCTGCTCCAGCTTCCCGCAGGATACGACCTGCTCTTCGGCCGCCCCCAGTCTCTTTGATCAACCGCACGAACCGGTGCCCGGGCGTCTCGCCGAGCACCGACGCCGTGATCCCGCCGAGAGAAAGGCAAGGACCGCAGTGATGACCGACCGGCGTGCACCGCTCCAGCATCTGCCTGCCATGACGTTCGAGCAGATGCTGGAGAAGGTTCGCTATGAAGGCGCCTATCCCACACGGGAACGGGCCGAAGAAGCGGTCCGCTTGGTCCTTTCCGGACTGGGGCGCCAGCTGACGGGTGAAGAACGCGACGAACTGGCTGCCCGCCTGCCGCTTGAAGCCGCGCGCATCCTCACTCAGCAGGTTCCCGACTCCCAGGCGCTCACCGCGTGGGCCTTCGTCAAGGACCTCGCCGACCGTGCCGGTGCCCCGCTGGCCCCCACCCGATGGGACACTGGCTCCGTCCTCACCACCGTCGCCGCTTTGGCCGGGCCCGAACTTCTCACCCGGATCCTGCGTCATTTGCCCTCCGGCTACGCGCTTTTGTTCGGCCGTGCCGAACTCGCCCCTGCAGCCTGAGCCGTAGGGAAGACAGCAGCGGGCCTACCGGGCAGGCTTGGGCCGATGCTCCCGGACCCTGTCATGCAGGCCTGACCAGGCAACGTTCGCGATGCCGCCGCATTCCTGGAATGGCCGGGTCCTGTCCGATCGCTCCCCGAGACGACGGGGAGACCCGGCTTCACGCGACATCCGGAGGCGTGCTGGCGGCGGCGGGTGCGGGCGACGTGGTGCTGGGTGGTTCGGCCGGGGCAGGAGCGGCGGCGTATGGCGCAGTGGGCCGCGGAGTGGGAGCGCTTCGACACGAGGAAGGGATGGAAGACTGGCTGACCTGCCGCATCACCGGCCGATTCGGCTGATGGCCGGCAGGCCGTACGGCCACCAGGCCGCGAGCATGGCAGCAGGCTGCCGCGCCGCTGTTGATCACCGTGGAGATCACTGCCTCGGACAGGTCGGCCACCTCCATGGTCTGCTGTGCTGACACCGTGCGTGTTGTGCCGCTGCGAAATGGGCTGCTTCAGGTCGCGGCCGGGCGTTGGGGCACCACCGCGATCGGGCAGTCGGCGTGCTGGAGCGCGGCGTGCGCCACACGACCGAGAGGCAGGGCGACAGACCCGCGGCGTCGAGGGGCGCCGAGTACCAGCAGGTCGGCCGCAGTCGAGTGCGTGAGCAGGATGTGGTGGACAGGGCCCTCGGCGGTGACGTGCTGCACCGGTACGTCAGGGTGTTCGCGGGCCGGGCCGTGCAGGGCGTCGTCCAGCAGGGCGGCTGCCTGATCAGCGTAGTGGTGAGCAGGATCCCCGGTGAGCAGCGGATGTACCAGGGGGTGGTGGGAGGGGCGGCGCCAGACGTGTACGGCGTCCAGCGCGCAGTGTCGTGCTTCGGCCTCGCGGAGCGCGAACCAGATCGCCGCTGAGCAGGCCGTGGCATCGCCCACGCCGACCACGATGCGGCCATTGGCTCCTTGCCGGTTGTGCGGGGTACCACGGACCACGACCACCGGGCTGGGGGCATGTGTTGCCAGGAAGCGGCTGACCGAGCCCAGCAGCGCGCCCTTGATCGGTCCTCTGCCTCGGCACCCGGTCACGACGGCGGCTGCGTGGCGCGCCTCCCGCAGCAGCGCCGCCTCGGCGTCCTCGGGAAGGATGTCGAGGCTGATCTTCAGGTCCGGACAACGCTGCCGAGCTCGTTCGGCGGCCCGGTCGACGATGCTTTGGGCCAGGGTGCGCTCGGGGGGCACGTCGGCGGACTGGGCGAAGACGGGGCCCTCGTAGCGTTCCCACAGGGAAGCGTGCACGATGCGCAGCTCCAACCCGTGCAAGGCGGCCTCGTCCGCCGCCCAGTCGGCAGCCCAGAGGCCGGTCTCTGATCCGTCGACGCCTACGACCAGGGGCAGTGTCATCGATCCCACCGCCTTCAGATGCGCCAGGACAGTGTCTTTATTTTCCCGCGCCTTCAGAGCGCCGCCAAAGGTCGTCCCTGATGTGTCGGTGAGAAGCGGATCTGGCGTTGGGCGAGCCGCTGTGACACGGTCCTTTCCTCTGCTGTCAAGATCCAGCATCGGAATGTCCACCAGACCGGGGGAGGCCCCCCTATCTACACCACTGCTCGACCGCGCCACCAGCCCCAGCTATGTAAGAACGGGGATCGTCCGTGGCTGTTGCCTAGCATGAGACTCATGGCCGATGAGCCATCGGAGAAGCCGCGCCTGCTGCCAGGTAGCAACCCGCAGAGCATCAGCACGTGCGCTACCTGAGGAGCTCGACGAACGACTCGTTGCGCTTGTTTTCCTCGCATGCCGCAGCAGGTCGGCGGATCCGTAGGGGTCGCGCACGGTCAGCGCCGTACGGGCGTACGGGCGTACGGGCGTACGGGCTGCGCCAGTGCTCGAGGTCGACCACGAGGGCTGGCTCGTCTGCGGTCAGCGCGACGCAATCCCGGCCCTTGGCATGCATCAGCCCCCCCGCCCACCACCGTGCTAGGCGGAAGCGGTAGTGCCAGCCCGGCGCCCGTAGGGCTCGCCACCAGGACGGTTCGACCCGCACGTCCGCCACCGGGCCCACCAGTACGAGCACCGCCCGTCTCCCTGCGGTCAGGGCCAGAGACCAGGTCAGGTGGGCCACCAGCTGATCGCCCTCCACGAGGGCCCGTACCAGCGCAGCCAATCGCCAGCCGGGGGCACCGCATATGGATTCGGCCCGCGCCCGCGCTCCCGGGCACCCAAGGGATGAGGTGGAAGGGACATGGCCGATGAAACCCGCCCACATGGTGGGCATGTCCGACATGCGGGCCGCAACCGGATGCCGGCCGCTGCCAAGGGCCGCCCCCGCCTGCGACACCTGCCACGCACTGCTGCCCTGGACCGCCGATGCCACCGACGCCGACCTCACTGATATCGCCGAGAAGGCATCGGTTCCTGTCTTGGGCGACCTGGCGCGGGTCGTGCCGCCTGGTCAGTCCCGCACTCGAGCAGGCCCCCAGCGATCTTGCAGGCCGGATCAAACTCGTCCAGGTGAATCACCGCCAAGATCGAAGAAAAAAAGTTGAGTCGACAGGTGTCAACTTTCTGGTGGTGTGGTATATCGGAAGTAGAGCTCATGACACGGGGACGACGTAAAAGGAGGGATGGCCATGCTGATGCGTACGGATCCCTTCCGTGAGCTTGACCGGCTCGTCGATCGGGTCTGGGGCACGGCCGCGCACCCGGCCGGGATGCCGATGGACGCCTGGCGCGAAGGTGACACGTTCTTCGTGGAGCTGGATCTGCCAGGGGTGGACCCGGAGTCCGTCGATCTCGATGTCGAGCGCAACGTCCTGACGGTGAAGGCCGAACGCAAGCCGGCGTACGGCGAGGACACGACCACGGTGGTCACCGAGCGGCCCGCGGGGACGTTCAGCCGACAGCTGTTCCTCGGGGAAACCCTGGATACTGAGCGGATCGAAGCCTCCTACGAGGCGGGTGTGCTGAAGCTGCGGATCCCGGTTGCCGAACAGGCCAAGCCCCGCAAGATCGCAATCAGCGCAGGCGGCGACCGCAAGGAGCTGGGCAGCTGATCGAGGAACCACTGCCGAGGGCCCTGGGCGTCAGTCAGCCCGGGGCCCTTTCGCCGTTTGGGAAATGAGGACGCGTCACACCGCACCCCGGGGCCAACCGTTCATGCGTGAGACGTCCGCCCTCGCGGGTCATGGGTCCAGTGGGCAGACCACGCAGCTGCAACGTCATGGGGCAGTGGCGTGGTCAGCCGGCAAAGAGGGGTAAGAGATGACCTCTGGTTCGGGGCTGAGCGCTCGCCCTTCGAGGAGCTCGACGATCTCTTCGCTCGTTCCGTCGGTGTCGGACCGGTGTCGGCTCAGCGGCACGCGAGGCAGGCGGATATCGGCAGTCTGCTGTCCGAGCAGGTTCGTGGGCCGGTGGTGAGGGCTGGTCGCATCGCGATTGCGGACGGTAGCGAAGATGGATTTCCGGCATCGCAGGCCCCCGCGCTGGATATGACGCCATGCGCCGGCGGGAGCTTTCGCCGCCGTCGGCGAAGCGGGCGCTGCTCCACCCCTGTCGGCTCTTCCTCGGCTGGGCACCACCCACGTCCGCCCCACCCCCGCGGCCGGGCTGCCCTGGCCGGCTCCGGTCGGCTTCCCTCGCGGTGCCCGCCGCGCAGCCCTCCAGGCAGGCCCGGCGGGCGAGCAGCACGCCGACACTGGACGCGTCGGAATCCCGCCGACGGCGATTGTGGGAAAGCGTCGCCGCTGCCCAACGAGGTTCGGGGATGCGGTGAGGAGTTCGTGGGGTGCCTGGACGAGCTGCGTCACCGTCGTAGGCGCCGGCCGAGGTGATGAAGGAACGATGGATCGGGCAACACGTTCTGGCCTGCCCGGGGTGAGCTGCGGCTGCTCGCCGGGCCCCGTGTCAGGACGGGGGCAGCTGTTCCGGTTCCCCGCCGTCGGCGTCGAACGCCTTGGTGAAAGTGGCTCCGCAGCGGCAGCTGGAGTGCTCGACCAGTTCCCCGTTCTCCGACACACTCAGGCCCTGGCTGAGTCGTACATGCACATGATCGCCCATGAGGAGCTGCTTTCCTTGACGTTTCTGGCGAGGTCATGGTGGATGTTGCTGCTTTGCCCCGCAATGCCTCAGCTCACATCTGCGCTGTCGATCACGGCGCTGACTGCCCCGCTCATGTGTTGGCGTTCTGGTCGCGCTTCACGTCGTAGTCCCCGCTCCAGCGGTGCCAGCGCGAGCCGGGGGTTCACTCGACACGTTCGACAGCAAGCTCGGTGATCACTGCGCCTCACCTCCTGTCCGATGGGTGGGTGCAGTCCAGGGCGCTACGAGGGCCGTGCCGAGGGAGGGGCGAACGGACAGGAATTGAGTGAGACCGCTGCTGTGCAGGACCCGCTCCGCCGTCCCTTGGGGCCCACCGGGCGCAGAACTGCCCTGGGGGCCCTCGCCCCTGCAGCGTCCAATGGATAGCAGGGCGCACAGCCGCTGGTGTGGGCATGGATCAGCTCGGGCAGGTCCATGCGCGATGGCGGCTGCCGCGGAGTCACCCAGCTCCTGGCCGGTGGCCGCGCCAGAACCTCATTGATCTCCGTTGCGGCCCGGCCGTTCTCGGCAGTTCTTCGCCTCGGAGCTGCCACCCCCGAAGCGCTTCTGATGTCCCTGTCGTCCTTGACTTCGTCAGCCTTGACAAGACATGGCTCAGGTTTTATTTCATGGCTATAGGCAAGTCGGGCCCGAAACCACAGCTCGCAGCGGGTGAGGAGGTGGCGGGAATGCAGGCGCGTGACCGGGAAACAAACTTGTATGCAGTGCTGGGAGTGGATCCCTCGGCAACGGCTGAAGTGATCACTTCGGCCTTCCGCGCGCGGGTACGGGAACTTCGCCCTGACACTCGCGTCGACGCGGCCACCGCCACACGGTTCGGCGAGGTACGGGCGGCGTACGAGACCCTGCGGGATCCGGCCCTGCGCGCGGCGTACGACCAGACCCGCGAGCGGACAGACAAGCCGGCGCCTGGCCTTGGGCGTGCCGCCGCTCCGCCCGCGCGGCGCTGCACCGTGGTGCTCGGAGCCACACGCCCGGAGCCGCCACTGCGCGCGGGTCCCGTTCGCTGGGAGCCGATGTCCGGATGAACCCGGTACAGAGACGTGAAGCGAGCATGGGTGAGGAGGGAGAGCCAGATGGCACGTTCGGTCGGTATTGATCTCGGTACGACGAACTCGGTGGTCTCGGTCCTCGAAGGCGGCGAGCCCACCGTCATTGCCAACACGGAGGGAGCGCGTACGACCCCCTCGGTGGTGGCCTTCGCGAAGAGTGGTGAGGTACTGGTCGGAGAGGTCGCCAAGCGGCAGGCCGTGACGAACGTGGAGCGCACCGCGCGTTCCGTCAAGCGGTACATGGGCGACCACTCCTGGCGGTTTCCGGAGCACGGTGACATCGACGGCAAGCGGTACACAGCCCAGGAGATCTCCGCGCGGGTGCTGCAGAAGTTGAAGCGGGATGCAGAGGCGTACCTGGGAGAGGACGTCACGGACGCGGTGATCACTGTGCCCGCGTACTTCGACGACACTCAGCGGCAGGCGACCAAGGAGGCCGGGGAGATCGCGGGCCTGAACGTCCTGCGAATCGTCAACGAGCCGACCGCCGCGGCGCTGGCGTACGGCCTGGACAAGGAGAACGACCAGACGGTCCTCGTCTTCGACCTGGGCGGCGGCACCTTCGACGTGTCGCTGCTGGAGATGGGCGAGGGCGTCATCGAGGTCAAGGCGACCAACGGCGACACCCGCCTCGGCGGCGACGACTGGGACCAGCGCATCGTCGAGCACCTGGCGAAGCAGTTCAAGAACCACTACGGCGTCGATCTGTCCAGGGACAAGATGGCCGTGCAGCGGCTGCGCGAGGCCGCGGAGAAGGCGAAGATCGAGCTGTCCAGTTCGTCGGAGACCACGATCAATCTGCCCTACATCACAGCCTCTGCCGAGGGCCCGCTGCACTTGGAGGAGAAGCTGACCCGCGCGCAGCTCGAGCGGCTGACTGCGGATCTGCTGGAGAGGTGCAAGGCGCCGTTCCACAACGCGATCAAGGACGCCGGGATCAAGGTGTCCGATATTGACCACGTAGTCCTGGTGGGCGGTTCGACGCGTATGCCCGCCGTGACCGAACTGGTGAAGGAGCTGACGGGCAAGGAGCCGCACAAGGGCGTCAACCCGGACGAGGTCGTGGCCGTGGGCGCGGCCCTCCAGGCCGGTGTCCTCAGGGGCGAGGTCAAGGACGTCCTGCTGCTCGACGTCACCCCGCTGTCCCTCGGCATCGAGACCAAGGGCGGCATCATGACCAAGCTGATCGAGCGCAACACCACGATCCCGACCCGCCGTTCGGAGATCTTCACCACGGCCGAGGACAACCAGCCGTCGGTGCAGATCCAGGTCTACCAGGGCGAGCGCGAGATCGCGGCCTACAACAAGAAGCTCGGCATGTTCGAGCTGACCGGTCTGCCCCCGGCGCCGCGCGGCGTCCCGCAGATCGAGGTCTCCTTCGACATCGACGCCAACGGCATCATGCACGTCACGGCGAAGGACCTCGGCACCGGCAGGGAGCAGAAGATGACCGTCACCGGTGGCTCCGCGCTGCCCAAGGACGACATTGACCGCATGGTCCGCGAGGCCGAACAGCACGCCGAGGAGGACCGCCGACGGCGGGAGGCGGCGGAGACCCGCAACCAGGGCGAGCAGCTCGTCTACTCCACCGAAAAGCTCCTGAAGGACAACGCCGAACAGGTCCCGGCCGATGCGAGGTCCGAGACGGACACAGCGCTGGCCGACCTGAAGGAGAAGCTCAAGGGCGAGGACACAGCGGCCATCCGGCAGGCGATCGACCGTACGCAGCAGGCGGCGCAGAAGGTCGGCACCGCGCTGTACGACAGGTCGCGCGCCGAGCAGTCGGCGGGAGAGGCCGGGGCGTCTCCGGGCGGCGCGTCCGGTGACTCCTCGGACGACGTGGTAGACGCCGAGATCGTCGATGACGACAAGCCGGAGGCTGGCTGACGATGACCGGAAGCGGGCCGCAGAGCAGTGAACTGGCGGAACTGCGGCGCCTGGCGGAAGAGCGGACCGTCGACCTGCAGCGGCTGAAGGCCGAGTACGACAACTACCGCAGGCGGGTGCACCGGGACCGCCTGGCCGTACGCGAGATCGCGGTGGCCAACGTCCTCCGGGCGCTGCTGCCCGTCCTGGACGCCGTCGACCGGGCGTGCGCGCACGAGCCGCAGACCCAGGGCCTGAAGGACATCGCCGACAGCCTGCAGGACCAGCTCGGCTCGCTGGGCGTCATGTCGTTCGGTGAGGTGGGCGATCCGTTCGACCCCACCTGCCACGACGCCCTGACACACCACATCTGCCCCGACACCGACCGCCTGGTCTGCTCGGCGGTCCTCCGGCCCGGCTACCGCCTGGGCGACCACCTGCTGCGACCGGCCCACGTGGAGGTCACCGGGCCGGCCCCGCCCGCGAGCAGCACGCTTGGCGGCGACCGAGGCTTGCACCCTGCCACCCCGAACATGCACCACCCCGAGCTGTCGCGGGTGTCCGACGAGTCCCGGCGCACTGGCGCTCCGCCGGGTGGCCTTGAGTAACTAGATGAACGGGCTTCTTCCGATGGAGTGGAGTACGCGCACACCAACCTCCTGGTGACGGCGACGGGCAGAATGCTGCCCTCGGGTGGTGATGACTTTGTCTCCGCTCCCACGCGTTGGACGGACGCTGCCGGCCGCGCCGAATGCTGGCAGACGGTCTGCTGTCAAGGCGGACGGCCCCACATGGGCGCGCCGGGGCTGTCCGGTCGACGCCCTAAAGGAGTTCGGAGCGCTACCTCCTCCCATGTACTGACCATGCTTTCTCGGCAGCGGCGATTGGCCGTTCGTGGCCCCTGTGCCTACGGCGCACCGGGCCACCGAGCCCCCTCCCGCCTCGCCAGTTGCCC
Organism: Streptomyces hamibioticus; assembly: GCF_047946815.1. NCBI lineage: Bacteria > Bacillati > Actinomycetota > Actinomycetes > Kitasatosporales > Streptomycetaceae > Streptomyces > Streptomyces hamibioticus. The sequence continues at coordinate 190,395 of NZ_JBKKQY010000001.1, read as the reverse complement.
TGGTAGACCGAGCACGTGACTTGGTGGCTACGCCGTACACCAGACGTCAAGGCTCAAGCCAAGGGCCCTGATTGGCCCGACAGGGGAGAATGGTGGCATGGAACGTGTGACGGGCATCGGCGGCGTCTTCTTCCGTGCCAGCGACCCCGAGGCGCTGGCCAACTGGTATGAGACTCACCTCGGCGTGGGGCGCGCACCGGGTACCTATGATGAGCGGTCGTGGGAGACCGAGGCGGGACCGACTGTGTTCGCGCCGCTGTCGAGTGGCTCGGAGCATTTCCGCTCGCCTGGACAGCAGTGGGCGATCAATTTCCGGGTTCGCGATCTCGATGCCATGGTGGCGCAGCTGCGGAGCGCGGGCATCCAGGTCGATGTTCATGAACAGGACTACCCCAATGGCCGGTTCGCTGAGCTGAGCGACCCGGAGGGCACCCCGATCCAGCTCTGGGAACCCGCTGGTGCGGACGCCGTATGAGCATCGCGCTGAGCAGCCGTTGCCGTACCGATCGGCGTGGTCAGGTACCCACTCGACCAGGGCGTGAGGCAGGTCGATTGAGGCAGGATAGGGAACCAACGAGGCTCCTGCGTTGATGAGTTGAGACGTCGAACACCTCTCTCAACGGCACAGGAGCTTCGTGCGTTGCGGGACGCCGGCCGGTCACCCGATCAGTGGCCACTCTGAAAGAGCTCACTGAACCTCTTTCATCCTGTGCTGGAGGGTGAAATGGGCTGGTCAGCGGATGTAGTGACGAGGCAGGGCCCCTCGTCGTCGGCGTGGTGATTCCACTCATCACACCGGCGACCGAAGAGGCCCTGTTGCTTCCGTATCCTGCCATGCTCGATGTCCCGTATGAGCTCGTTGAGCATGTTTCCTGGTTGCTGTATGAGCACCGCCGGTCTCGCAACACCCGCTGGCGCAAGCTCGGCTGCTTGAAGCAGGCGCTGCTCACGCTGGTCCATCTGCGGAAGAACGAGACGTTCTCGCAGCTCGGAGCCGGTTTCGGAATATCCCGGGCCACCGCCTGGCGGTACGTCGACGAGACCTTGGACGTCCTGGCCTCCTGGAAGCCAGGCCTCCACGAAGCCCTCACCGGCCTCGGTGAGGGCGACCACGTCATCGTCGACGGCACCCTGACCCCTATCGACCGGATCCGCGCGGACGAGCCGTACTACTCGATGAAGCACCGCAAACACGGTATGAACGTGCAGGTGATCTCCCGGCCCGATGGCACACCGCTCTGGTTCTCGCGCGCGGTACCAGGACGCACCCACGACCTGACCGCGGCCCGCGCGCACGGCATCGTCCAGGCCACGCTGACCCGGCAGATCCTCGTCCTCGCCGACCGCGCTCACCAGGGCGCCGGGGCCACCTTCCGCACCCCGTACCACCACCGCGACCAACCCGAGCACCACCAACAGTTCAACCGCGACCGCGCCCGGCTGAGAGCTCCAGGCGAACGCGCCTTCGCCCAGCAGAAGACCTGGAGAGTCCTCCGGCGAGCCGGATGCTCCACCCGTCGCATCGGCACGATCGTCCAGGCCGTCCACACGCTCCTCACCTGCAGTCATTCAGGATGAAAGAGGTTCACTGGATCGTGAGGATCTGAGAGGGCGGTTCGTGAGTTTTTGAGTGGCTCTGTCGTCGCCTGATGGTGTGGGCACGGGCGGAATCTGCCGGTCCGCAGCCGGTGGTCTGCTGGTGTGGCGGGGTGAGTGAACGCAAGCCGTACCCGAGCGACTTATCGGACGAGCAATGGGCTCTGATCGAGCCGGTGATCACCGCGTGGAAGGACCGGCACCGCTCGGTCAGCGGCCACCAGGGCGTCTACGAGATGCGGGAGATCGTCAACGCGATCCTCTACCAGGGCCGGACCGGCTGCCAGTGGGCCTACCTGCCTCACGATCTACCGCCGAAGAGCGCGACGTACTACTACTTCGCTGCTTGGCGGGACGACGGAACAGACCAGGTCATCCACGAACTCCTGCGCTGCCAGGTCCGTGAGAAGGCCCGGCGATTAGAGGACCCGACCCTGATGGTGCTGGACACCCAGAGTGTCCACGCGGCCGCCGGGGTCCCCGCCTCCACGACCGGCCGGGATCCGGCGAAGCGGGTGCCGGGCCGCAAACGGGGACTGGCCGTGGACGTGCTCGGGCTGGTCATCGCCGTCATCGTGCTGGCCGCGAACAGCCACGACAACGCCGCGGGCATCGCCCTGCTGGACCAGGTCGTCGAGCACGCCGGCGGCACCGTCCGCAAAGCCCTGGTCGACCAGGGCTTCAAGAACCAGGTCGTCGCACACGGCGCCGGCCTGGGCATCGACGTCGAGACCGTCGAACGCAACCCGCATCAGGCGGGGTTCGTTCCGCAGCCGAAGCGGTGGAGGGTCGAGCAGACCTACGGGATCTTGATACTGCACCGGCGTCTGGTCCGCGACTACGAGCACCGCCCGTCCTCCTCCGCCTCCCGCGTCTACTGGGCGATGACCCATGTCATGGCCCGACGCCTCACCGGCGCGAACACTCCCACCTGGCGCGATGCGCAGGCGGTGGCAGCGTGAACATCGAGCCCCTACTCGACGCACTCGGCCTCCAGGAGGAGGCCGCCCGGTCCCTGGCCGACGATCTCCGCACCCAGATCACGCAACTGCAGGGGCGACTGCGCGAGGCCGAGACTCACCTCGAGCACCTGGCGATCACCCGGAAGACCGTCACCGTCCTCGCCGACCGGCTCCCCACCCAGGCCGCCTCACCCGAACTGCCCGACCACCCGGACTACCCCCGCATCCTCGCCGTGTTCAACGACGACAGTGGCCCGATGCGGGCCCGTGATGTCTGCGAAGCCCTCGACCACGTACTGCTGCCGAAGAACATCGAAGGCACCCGCGCCAAGCTGAAACGCCTGGTCAAGCTCGGCATACTCACCGAGATCGACACCGGCAGCTTCGTCAGGAAGCAGTAACCGACAAGGTCCGCGACCAGCAGCCCTGCCCCAACCTCACCTCGGAACGGACATCAACTCACGAACCGCCCTCTGAGAACGGAGATCTCGTCGTGAGGAAGAACCATCCGCCGCGGTCTCCCCCGGGAAGACGCCCGCACCGGGTTTAAGGGGACCGGCCAAGGGCTACACGCGACGGAGTTTCACTTCAGCGAGCGCAGCGTGCAAGGGGGGCACATGCGGGTTGTGTTGAGTGTGACGGCACGGACCGTGGCCGCGCGGCTCAGGGCCGGGTGGAAGGGCAGAGAGGAGGCCGGCAGAGCTGGACGGCCCGACGGTTGGGGGTGACTCCCGTGCCATCACGCACCGCCGGCCGGTACGGCGGGCAACTGTTCGCTCTGCTCGCCACGGCGATCTGGGCAGGGAACCTGATCGCCGCGCGCGGTCTGCGGGACGACGTCCCACCGGTGTCGCTGGCGTTCTGGCGGTGCGTCCTCGCGGTTGTGGTCATCCTCCCCTGGACCGCCAGGCCCTTCCGGAACGAGCTGCGGTCGGTCGGACGCCACGTCCGTCTGCTGTCCCTGCTCGGCCTGTCGGGGATAGCGGTGTTCACCGTCCTGGTCTATGTGGCGGCCCACACCACCACCGCCACCAACCTCTCGCTGCTGGACATCGCGGCCTCCGTCTTCATCGTGCTCTTCGCCTGGGCGGCCGGGCAGGAGCGGCTGGACGGAATGGGCTTGATCGGCAGTGCGCTGGCCGTGGCGGGAGTCGTCGTGCTCGTCACGGAGGGGGCATTGACCAGGTTCGACCCGAACCCCGGTGACCTGTGGATGCTCGGTGCGGCGGTGATCTTCGCTCTCTACTGCCTGCTGGTGCGAAGGGTTCCGGTGACGCTGAGCGAGCCCACCGTACTGCTGGCGACCTTCGGCTCCGCACTCATCTTCCTGCTCCCGGCCTACCTCGTCGAACTCTCCCTCGTAGGAGGCTTCGCGGTCACCCCGGGCCTTCTCGGCTCACTGGTCTACGTCGGTGTGATGTCGTCGGCCGTCGCCTATTTCTGCTGGAACAGGGCGGTGAAGAGAATAGGGGCCTCAAAAGCCGGTGTGGTCTATTACCTGCTGCCCCTGATCACCGCCCTGCTGGGGATATGGGTCCTCGGAGAGCCGGTCTCCTGGCATCAGGTTCTCAGCATGGTGCTCATCGTCCTGGGCGTCGCACTGGGTCTGCGCGGGCCGCGCAGGCCGCCGAGGCGCCTTGGCCATCGCTTCTCCAAGAAAGAAGAAGAGGAGGCAATCATTCGATGATTTCTACCTGGCCGGGCACTTTCTACACCAGTCAAGAGACTTTCGACCTGGAACGCGACCGGATATTCAAACGCTCCTGGACCTGTGTGGGCCGAACTGACGCGATCCCCGACCCCGGTTCCTTCCTCCGGGTGGAAATCTGCGGTGAGAGCGTGCTCGTGGTCCGTGGACGGGACGGGCGGCTCCGGGGTCTGTTGAATTTATGCCGGCACCGCGGGGCACAGCTGTGTGTCGAGGAACGGGGACGGTTCGGGAACTCCATCCGCTGCATGTACCACGGGTGGACCTACGGGCTCGACGGCAGGATGATCGGGGCCCCGCACATGAACGAGTTACCGCCGGACACCAGGCAGGAGCGGACCCTGCACCCGGTCGCGACGACCGAATGGCTCGGCTACGTCTGGCTGAACCTCGACGCTGACCCACCGCCTCTCGAAGAACAACTGGAGCCTCAGCTGCGCGAGCGTTTCGGGGAATCGGACGTGCTGGTCCGGTACGGCATCGAGGATCTACGGCCGGTCACCACGGTCACCTACGACGTGCGGGCGAACTGGAAACTGATCATCGAGAACTTCAGCGAGTGCTACCACTGCTCCACCTTGCACCCGGAGCTCTCCGCCGCCCTTCCGTACTTCCGCTCCGGATACGGCACGGTCAGTGGCCGGCGCGGTGCGCAGCTCGCCCCGGACCGGGACGGTTTCTCCTTGTCGGGCCGGGCGGTGGCGTCCCGCCTCCCCGGGCTGTACGAGGAAGAGGACCGGGCCTTCAACGCGGCCAACCTGTGGCCGAATGTCGTCGTGGTCCTCGTTCCCGACCACGTGGCCTGGTTCCGGCTCGAACCGCTGGCGCCGGACCGCACCCGGGTGGTCACGGACTGGCTCTTCCATCCCCGGTCCGTGGCCGAACCGGGATTCGACGCCGGGGACGCGGTTGCACTGCTGGACATCGCCAACCGTCAGGACTTCGAGGCGAGCGAGCGTTGCCAGCTCGGCGCGGGCTCGGAGCGTTTTGAGGCCGCCTATCCGCCCCACGAGCACGTCATCGGTGACTTCCACCGCTGGGTGGAGGAGGCCCTGGGAACCGTGATGGAGGGCCGTCACGGGTACCGGTGAGGCCGGTTCGGCGGCAGGAGGACGACGTGGAGGCGGCGGCCCCTTCCCGCCCGTCGCGGTGCATCCGCGAGGAGCACCGCATCCACATCGCCGACCGGCTGCGAGAGAAGGCGGCGGTCTGGTGGATGTTGGGTCGCTTCGCTTTGCAAGGCTGGCGAGCGGTGGCCGTTCCGCCACCGCTTTCCGGTCGCGTCGCACCGCTGAGCTGAGGTGTTGCGACGACCGCTGGACTCAAGACCCCTCAGTGGGGCTGGACTGCGGCCCGTCCGCTGTCAGTCGGTGATGGAGTTCTGCCGCCGGTGGAATCAGCGGTATGAGCAAGCCCACGAGCATTAAGACCAGTGAGGACGTGCGCGACCGGCTGCGTGTCCTCGCCGGTGAGCGTGGCACCATCACCGAGCTACTGGCAGAGCTTGCCTCCCGCAAGCTCACACGGAGGCCGAGCGCGAGCAGCGCGCTGCCGAGGCGGCTCGTGAGCTCGGTATCGAGTACACCGAGCAGGTCCAGCACGCCGGTCAGGAAGCCTGGGCCAAAATCCGCGCTCGACATGCTCTTCGCCGACCGCGGCTACGACCACGACAAGTACCGACGTCTTTTGCGTCAGCGAGGCATCCGGCCGGCGATCGCCGAACGAGGCCAGCCACACGGCACCGGCCTGGGCGCCTTCCGATGGGCCGTCGAACGCACCATCTCCTGGCTCCACGGCTTCCGCCGCCTGCGCATCCGGTGGGAGAGACGAGACGACATCCACGAAGCCTTCCTGGGTCTCGCCGTCTGCCTGATCACGTATCGCCACGTCCAACGCCTTTGTTACTGACCTTTTCGAAGGGTAGTCGCTGTCAGCGGGCCGGGGGTGGCAGTCCAGTTCCCGTGAGGCAGCCGTCGATGAGCCGGGGGCTGCGTTGAATGCGGTGCATGCCGGAACGGATGGCCCTGACCAAGTGGTCTCGGTCAGCGAAGACGACGTTGGCCGTCGCGGAGCGTCGCAGCAGCTGACCCGATGCCTTCGACCGGGTTGAGGTCGGGAGCGTAGGTGGGCAGCTGGATGATGGTGAGTCAGTCCTGTCCGGCCGCCCATTGCCGTAGGGCCGCGCTGCGATGGACGTTGAGGTTGTCCCAGATCACTACGGTGCGGCCGCCGAGCTGAAGGTGTGCCCGCACGATCAGGCCGCCGTAATCTTGCCAGGTGAAGCCGCGGTGATCGCCTCGCAAGTGTTCTTGGATGCGCGGCCGGTAGATCAGCCGGCTGCGTTCGCCGGGCTTGTAGCAGGCCAGGGCGGCCAGCTTGATGCGTCCGCGTGAGCCGCCGTTGAAGCGGACGGTGGGAGTGTGCCCACGAGGCGCCCAGGTGTGACTGCGGTGCGACGTCATCGAGACAGCGGCTTCGTCCTCGAAGACGAGCCAGGCCCCGAGCGCCGCCGCGGTGGCTTTGCCGACGGCCACGTCTCCTTGATCCATCCGGCGACGGCAGCGGCGTTGCGCTCGACGGCCCGCCGTGACGGCTGTCGGCATGACCAGCTGTGACAGCGCAGCAGTTCCCACACCACGGACGGACGAGTCGATTCCCATCACGTGTGCGAGGAGCATCTGAATGCGTGACAACGTCCACCGCTCGTCGGGCCACCCGTGGAAGACCGCCCCTTTGAGCAACTCCTTCTCGAGCGTGGCGAACTCCTCCTCGCCCACTTTGCGGGCCTTGGCCGGACCGGAACAGCGCAGACCTTCTCTGCCGTCTTCCCGCCAGGACCGCCTCCAGCGTTCCACCGGCCGGAGGCTGACGCGCAATTCAGCGGCGATGACTGTGTTTTTCTCACCGCGCTCGAACGCATCAGCAGCCAGCATGCGGATCCGCTCCCGTGCCACCTGCTCATGAGGGCGGAGCTCGCCCCCTTGCGCATACCGCATACCACCGGTCTACCGCCAAACTGACCCAACGTCACCCCCGACAACCCTTCGAAAAGGTCAGTAGGACACTTTTAGAAGCTGTTGTCGTTCCGATCTTGAGGGGTGCGCGTCGAACGGGAGTCTCGATCGGGTGATCGCAGCTGGCCGCGGGCATGAGAACAGGGCCTCTTGGTAGCTCGGGGTTGCGAAGCCAACCGAGATCCGGGAGACCCTGTTGCCGCAGTTGTACGTGCTCGCGCCGGTGGAGTTCAACTCGGCTGCACCGACGTGTGATTGTGTCGCTCACCGGTTCGGGAATGCGGCCGATCATCGGGAACGTGTTCGGCGGTATCCCTCGGACATGACGGACGCGGAGTGGGCCGTGGTCCGGCCGCTGCTGCCGGTGCCGGGCTGGCTGCAGGGGCGGGGCGGCCAGCCGGAGGCGTACTGCCACCGGGCGATGCTCGATGCGATCCGGTATCTCGTGGACAACGGGATCAAGTGGCGGGCGATGCCCGGGGACTTCCCGCCGTGGGAGCGGGTCTATGCGTTCTTCCGTCGCTGGCGTGACCATGGTCTGGTCAGGGAGTTCCACGACCGGCTGCGCGCCCGGGTCCGAGAGCGGCTGGGCCGGGATGCGGAGCCGACGGCCGCGGTGATCGACTCGCAGTCGGTCAAGGCGGATGCCGTCGTCGGATCGGACAGCCGTGGCTTCGACGGCGGCAAGCTGGTCAACGGGCGCAAGCGGCACGTCGTGGTCGACACCCTCGGCCTGCTCCTGGCAGTGGTGGTCACCGCCGCGGATGTCGGCGACCGCACCGCCGCGAAGGTCCTGCTTGAGCACGTGGCCGACGCGCACCACCGGTTGGCCCTCGTCTGGGCAGACGGCGGCTACACCGGCAGCCTCGTCGAGCACTGCCTGGCCGCGTTCGCCCTGGTCCTGGCGATCGTCAAGCGCAGCGACGACATGCGAGGCTTCGTGGTGCTGCCCAAGCGGTGGATCGTCGAGCGCCTCTTCGCCCACCTGATGCGAAGCCGCCGCCTGGTCCGCGACGTCGAGCGCCGCCCCACCAGCGCCGAGGCGATGATCTACTGGTCGATGACCGGGCTCATGACCCGCCACCTGGCCCGGCCACACCGCGGGCGAGCATGAACCGGCCCGGCGCCGGCTCGGCCAGCCAACCCCGCGCGACCAGGCGTTTCGCCTTCGACCGCAGCGCCTCCACCCGGGCCGGCACCACGTCCATGCCGAACGCGGCGGCCATCTCCTGGCACGTCAGCGGCCCTTGGCCCAGCCGCCCCCGGTCCGCGAGGGCCTTGAGGATACGCTGATAGTCGACCGACAACACCGACCAGGCAAGCCCCTGGCGCCACACCGGCACCTGCGTCTTCGGCTTCGCCGCATCCCGGGCCGCCAGCGGCGCGTCTGCATTCTGCGGGTCGGCGGCGGCCTCGGCGACGTTGCCACGATCCGGAACCAGCACCGTATCGACCCGCCTGCGGGCGATCACCCACTCCTGCCACTCCTGCTCGGCCGTGGCCAGCTCGGCCTGGACGCGGTCGGCCTCCTCCCGCAGCTCGTCCACGCGTCGGCGAGCAGCAAGCTCATGCTGTTCCAGCAGTCCAACGACCGACGGCATCCGCGACCTCCCGGAGAGCGGCAACACGACAGGCCACAGCTCCCACGAAATCACCGACCTATGCCTGACCAGCTAAAACGCCGCCTTCAAGTTCGGAACGACAACAGCTTCTTAGCGGCCTCAACGATGAGGTCGGCCACCGTGTTGGGCTGGGAGTCGGAGGCCGCGCGGGAGCCTCGACATGCGCGATCGATCCGGCGCGCTCGTTGCGCACCTGGCACTCCCTCTGTTACGACCTGACTCTTTCAGCGGAGCACCGGCCCGGTGGCCACGTCCAACGGGCCTGGGGAATCCACAACCGAGCGCCCTCCGGGCAATGGCACTTCGAGACCACCACGGTGCACGCAGCAGGCGAAGACATGCGCAGCCTCGCCAGAGATCTACACGCTCATTGCGAGCGTCGCAAAGTAGCCGAAAGAGCTCCGAAGACGGTCCCCCACCAGGTGAGATGGTGACGCCTAAACAGCGCGTGGCGCCCAGGCAGACGGGCAAGCCAGTGAGCTCTTTCAGAGTGGCCACTGATCGGGTGACCGGCCGGCGTCCCGCAACGCACGAAGCTCCTGTGCCGTTGAGAGAGGTGTTCGACGTCTCAACTCATCAGCGCAGGAGCCTCGTTGGTTCCCTATCCTGCCTCACTCGACCTGCCTCACGCCCTGGTCGAGTGGGTAACCATGCTCATCGTCACCCGTGAGGGTGACCGCCACTGCAAGCTCCGGCCGCACCAGCGTGCTCTCGTCGCCCTGGTCTACCTCCGCCGACACGACCCGCTCACGCAGATCGCCGCCGGCTTCGGCATATCCGTCGGACTCTATGACAGACCGGTGACATCGTCCGGACGGGTCGAGCCCCGCCCCCCTGCCATCATCGTGACCAACATGCCTCACGACTGCGCAAGCGCATGACCTGCCAGAACAGTGCCCTCACCCGAGATAATGATCTCGGTCGTCGCCTACGTGGAGGCGTAGGCCGACTGCCCGGCACGGCGCCTTCTAGCTGTCGAGGAATCCGACCTCTGTGTCGGGTCGGCACGCGCTGCATGCTTTGATCCCATCGGTGAGCGCGCGCGGCACGTCCTGCCGGGTCACGCCCCGCGAGGGTTTGCCTGTGTTCCAGCGGTGCACCTGCACGGGCGGGGAGTCCTTGTCCAGGCCCAGCTCCAGCAGCCAGTCCGGCGTGGGCGGCCGACGTTCGATGCCCTGTTGCCGTTCGGCCTCGCGCTGTTCGGCGTAGGCGATGGCTCGACGGACCTCATCAAGGAGCAGCTGGAGGACGTCTCCAGCGTGCGGAGACGGATGTCCTGTGTCAGCGAAGGTTGATCAGTGACATCGAAGTCTGAGTGACTCAGGGCACCCCTTCACCGCTGGTGATTGATCACCGCTCACGCACCGTGGCCCCTGGGGGGTGGAGGTATTCGGTGCGGCTGTGATGACATGGGCGTCGGTAGGAAGGAGGGTTCGTAAATTAGGGAGGCGCAGGTGGGGCGTGATCGGATCGGACTGGCCGAGGTACTGGCAGCAGCGGAGGATGCCGCACCGGTGCGCTCCCTCGATGTCGTAGCGCACAACCTGCGCGAGCGGTTCGGCGCGCATTACGTGTCGTTCCTGTTCGTCGATGTCGTCGGCCGACACCTGCTTCGGGTCAATGAGGAGGGGGCGGCACCACAGGAGCGCGGCGCCGATCAGGTTCCCTTGGCCGGCAGTGTCTACGACGATGTCCTGCGCACCCAGAAACTGGTGCGAGCACCGGAGGGCGCTCAGGGACAGCGAGTGCTCGCCCCCGTCACCAACCGCGGCGACACCATCGGGGTCCTGGAGCTATACCTCACCCACGTCACACAGGACGTACTGGAGCAGGTCGAAGCGGCCGCGCACGCGCTGGCGTACATCATCGTCACCGACCGGCGCTTCACCGACCTCTACCACTGGGGCAACCGCACCGCCACGGTCACGCTGGCTGCGGAGATCCAGCGCCAGCTACTGCCTTCTGCCCCCTCGTGCGAGGCTGCCGAGTTCGCCCTGTCCGGCGCTCTGGTCCCGGCCTCGGACATCGCCGGTGACACCTACGACTACAGCCTTGACCACGACACTCTGCACCTGTCCATCACCGACGCCATGGGCCATGACGTCGAGGCCTCCCTCACGGCCACCCTCCTGGTCAACGCCTCTCGCGGCGCCCGCCGCGCCGGCACCGACCTTGCCGAACAGGCCCGGCAGACCCACCAGGCACTCATCGCCCACGGTCGGCGGACCTTCGCCACCGGACAACTCCTGCGCATCGCTCTGGACGGGAGCAGCGCCCAGCTCGTCAACGCAGGCCACCTGTGGCCCCTACGGCTGCGCGACGGCACAGTCGACGAGATCAAGCTGCACATCAACCTTCCCTTCGGCGTCCCGGCGCAGGGCGCCTACCAGGTACAGGACATCGACCTGCGCCCTGGTGACCGCCTCGTGTTCTACACCGACGGCATGCAAGAGCGCCAAGCAGAAATCGTCGACCTGTCCGGCCTCATCCGTGACACCGCAACCGAGCACCCCCGCGAGGCAGTACGCGCCATGGTCACCGCGGTCACCGATGCCTGCAAAGGCCACATGCGAGACGACGCCACCGTCCTGTGCCTGGACTGGCACGGCCCTGTCCTCGCAGGCCGCAGTGTGAACGCCGACGCCTGACCCAGCGCGCAACTCAGTCACTCAACCTTCGTCGTAGTACCCGCGATGCCGGGTCGCCCAGGGCTGCGAACGTGGAGAGGAAGAAGGCCCTCTTGAGCCGCTTGTTTCCTCTCTCGGAGGGCTGTTCGCCGCGGATTGAAGACCCGGAATTGCGGGTTGCCGGGGCGAGGCCAGCGTAGGCGGCGAGGTGGCCGGCGGTCGGGACCGAGCACTGAAGGCATACGCCGGGTCAGCCCCCGTCACCCGGGGATCAGGGAAGAAAGGCTACGTCGGGCGCTGGTTCGTCAGGAACGACCGCCTCACCCACGCCGGCTATCTGTGGTCCTTCGCCGCCATCACCGTGGACACGATGCAATGCCCACACCACTGGTGCAGCGACGATCTCGCCGGGACGGTGCGGCTCGTCGCTGATTCCCCCGGTCTACGCCCGCGGCGTGTGCTCGCGACTCGAACGGGCCGTGCAACACCCCCATGCAACAGCCGCCGGGAGCGTAGCCGTTGCGCGCCGTGCCTGATCTGCGGCAGTCACGAGTCCCCGTCCGGGCGGACCGGCCCATCGCGCGCCGCCCCGCGCGCGAGGCGGTGCGGGTTCACCGTTCGGCGGGGCCGGCGCCCAGGACCCGGCGTCCGGCGGGAGGCCGTGCAGGACCTGGCTCGGGGATGGCCGGGACGGCGGCGAGCTGGGCACGCGGCACGCAAGGCAGCTCGTTGTCGGTCTCGGCGGCGGGGTGGAGGGGGCCGGTGCCCAGTGGGCGGCGGTCGGTCATCACACGATTCTCCCTGCCGCCAGCGCTTCATGTTCACTGCCCCGGCCAGGCACTCCCGGCCGGGCCAAGGCAGGTGCCCTGTGAGCCTGCTGGATCAGGAGGGACTGATCGTTCTCAAGGTCACGGTCATCGCCTTGGCCGCAGTATCGACTCCAACCCGGCCACTCTTCCACCAGCGGTCGTTAGGAGTAGTCAGGCCGGCCGGGAAGACTTGTGAACACAGATACACCTCCGGTCGCAAAGACACTAAGGGATCACGGCCGGTTCCCGCCGGTGCTGCTTACCGTTCCTGGCTGGAGGGTCGGGGCTGGGCGGCGCGGTCGCGTCGGGGATCGCGGCGTCACTCAGCCGGTTGCGCGTCGGCCGGGGCCGCAGTACAGGAGGTTGAGAAGCGGCCCGGTTACCGGGCTGGTTACATCAGCCGGCCTGTCGGGTGCCCGCCGGGGGCGTCGGCCAGCACGATCGTGGCTTTGACGCGCTTGCCCACTGGCTCGCGGCGGATTTCGAAGCTGCGGCACACGGCCATGACGATCTCCAGGCCGTGCTTGCCGACCCGGTGTGGATCGGCTTCCTGGGGCACCGGCAGGGCCGGATCGCTGTCCCAGACGCTGATCTCCACGGCGCCGTCGCTGACCTCCAGATCCAGCAGACACGGGCCGGGCGCGTATTTGTGCGCGTTGGTCACCAGCTTGCTGACCACCAGCTCCGCCAGGCCCATCGATCGCTCCGACACCGGGATGCCGTGAAGGGCCTGGACTTCGGTCATGAAACGGCGGGCTGTATCCCGGGCCGCAGCGATCCGTTCCCCGCCCTCCAGGGCGACCGCGGACAGCGCGGGTCGGCTGGTCAGCGACTGATCTTCGCCGTGGTGCACCGCTGATCCCACCCCGTCACCCTCGTCCTGAGCAACCTGGCTACCGGCGTCCGAAGACCCCCGGAACCCGACCACACGCGCGCCCCTCACATCACGGTGGGCAGCCGCTCAGCGCGGTGGCGCCGTCAGGCGGGGCACGTCGGAGGGGAGAGGCGGGACCGGACGCGATGCCAGCGCGCAGGTTGCCGCCATGGAGCAGTTCCAGAAGCGCGGCGCGGATGAGGCGGTGTGGCGACGGCTGGGACGGGCGAGCAGACGCTGACGCGGCGACGCCGCCCCACCCACCGGACACGGGAGGGACAGCGTCCTGGGACAGCAGGCCGGGTCAGGCCGGGTCGGCTTGCTTCGCCAGCGCGGCGAGGGCGCCGCCCTTTCTCCGCCGCACAGCTGCTCCCAGTCGACTCCCGGGTGGGCGGGGATGACCGCGTCGGCGGACAAGGCGCAAGCCATGGGTTTTGGGTGGGCCGACAGGGGAGAATGGTGGCATGGAACGTGTGACGGGCATCGGCGGCGTCTTCTTCCGCGCCAGCGACCCCGAGGCACTGGCCACCTGGTACGAGACCCACCTCGGCGTGGGACGCCCACCGGATACCTACGATGAGCGGTCCTGGGAGACCGAGGCGGGACCGACTGTGTTCGCGCCGCTGCCGAGCGGATCGGAGCATTTCCGCACGCCTGGACAGCAGTGGGCGATCAACTTCCGGGTCCGCGATCTCGATGCCATGGTGGCCCAGCTGCGGAGCGCCGGCATCCAGGTCGAGGTTCATGAACAGGCTTACCCCAATGGCCGGTTCGCTGAGCTGAGCGACCCGGAGGGCACCCCGATCCAGCTCTGGGAACCCGCTGGTGCGGACGCCGTATGAGCATCGCGCTGAGCAGCCGTTGCCGTACCGATCGGCGCTGCCCGGTTCACGGGCTGTCCTGGACGCGGTCCCTGCCGGCTCGCAAGGCGTGGGTTACGGGGAGAGGCGGGCGTCGAGCCCGGCGGTGAGCTGAGCGACGACACGGGTGTAGAGGCCGCTTCGGCGGTCTTCGGGGGTGCTACGGCGGGTGCGGAAGTGCAGGCAGGAGAAGAACCGCTCGTACACCTCCCATGCGTCCCGCCGCATCGCCAGCTGATCCAGTGTTTCCATCCCGGCGTCCGGGCTGTACCGGAGGTAGGTGGTCAGGAGTCGGTGGATCCGTGTGCGGTCCAGCTGCAGATACCAGGGTGCGGCCGGTACATGGCCGCCGATATAGGCGAGGTCCTGCGCGGGATCACCGAGCTGTGCCCATTCCCAGTCCACGTAGCGGGGTGTGCCGACGTCATCGACCACGATGTTGGGAACCACCAGGTCACCGTGGATGAGGGCGAACCGGTCCAAGCGGCGGAAGGCCGGCTCCGCCGCCGTCACGAAAGCCTCCACGCGCGACAGCAGCGCCCCGATCTCACGACTGCGGAGCATGTGCGGGAACCGTCCCTGCCACCAGGCGAGGCTCTCTTCGAACAGGCTGACCAGTGACAGGGGCGCGGACTGCTCAGCTGCCGGCGCCCCGATGTCGCCGCACCGAGGGAAGGCGCGGGCGTGGAACCTGCTCAGCTGACGGGCGTGTGCATGGAGGAGGCTGTCGCTCCACTGCGCAGGTTTCGGCACCCGGCCTGGGACATAGCCGCACACCATGTAGGGGGCTCCCAGCGGACTGTCGGGGTTTTCGTTCAGCAGCACGGGGGAGGGGCCGATGCCGTCGGGGAGCTGGGACAGGGCGGCGAATTCCTGGTGCATCGGTCTGGGCAGCTCCTGCAGGGCCCGGCGGGCGACCCGTACCGCCAAGGGAGGGTGGCCGGCCACGTCGAGGCGCCAGACCCTGTAGCTCTCGCCCTCCCCCAGTAACTGGACGCAGGCGCTGTTCGATGACGGCGTCGGCGCCTGCCCGGGCAGCCCCAGTTGCCCCGGATCGGTCAGCGCGAGCTGCGCGATGCGCGCGGCCATGTCGTGTGCGGACGGATACCGGCCCATTGCCGCCCCCCTCTCCTGCGCGCCGGCATACTCCTTAATAACCCCGTCAGCGGATGCCCCGCCAGATGGTCCGGGGGGCAGCCGCGTTACTTGGGGCTGCAGCAGTAGTTCTCGACCCGGGTAGCCCTGGTTAGACGATGTCCGGATTGGTGAACTGGAAGATGTAGGTTGGCCCCTACGGGCCCTGGTCGGGCGCCGTGATCCCGAGGCCAACACGCATGACGTGACGCACTCTCCACAAGGGATCCCACAGCTTGTCCAGGCTCTCCCGGGCAGCTTGCAGGTTCTCCGCCCGCTGCGCAGTACCGCCATCGAGACGCATCAGCAGGCCATAGAGATCGCCAAGATGACGGTTTGCCGTGTTGGCCGTCTCCGCCACCGTGTCGGGCAGCTCCATCTGAGCCTCGGCGTGACGCAAGCGGTGCTCACGGCGCGCCCGGTCCAGATCTGACCGCAGCTCGTCGGTCACCTCGCCTCTTTCCAGCGCACGGAGGACCTTCGTCATCACGTTGGCCAAGTCGCGAGTGCCAGGCGCTGAGAGTGGCGCAGCACGTGCGCCACGCCTCAAGCTGAGCCTGAGGCGTGGTGTACTGGCGTTCATCTTGTTGGAGTTGCCGCGTGTGTTCTAGCACTCCAGTCTGACTTCGCGATCTTGTGGCCGTACTCGGATGGGTGTCGCAGGGCGACCTTGTGCTTTCGCAGGTAGTGACGGGGTTGATGTCGCTGCTGTAGTCGGGGCCGGTGCCGCCGGTGCCGGCCCGCGGGATGGCCCGGCGGTTGTCCTCAGGCCGGGGTGACGTTCTCGGCCTGCGGGCCCTTGTTGCCCTGGGTGACGTCGAAGCGGACCTTCTGGCCCTCGCTGAGCTCCCGGTAGCCGCCACCGGCGATGGCCGAGTAGTGGACGAACACGTCCGGTCCGCCGCCGTCCTGTTCGATGAAACCGAAGCCCTTTTCCGCGTTGAACCACTTCACCGTGCCGGTGGCCATGCTCTTTCTCCTTCGCCTGGGACAACATGGGGCGCCGGCAGCCGTGTGCTGCCACACCGCCGCCCGTCGATCATCCTCGCCGGCTCGGACGCGGGGAAGCAGAAACGCTGTGCGGTGCGGTGACGACGTTCAAGAGTGTCTGCGTCGACACCTGGCGCTTCATCGGGCGGGCTGCGCCGGGTCAACTGGCCTGGGGAAGGGGATGTCGTTCAGGGCGGCAAGTTTCTGGGCCAGGGAGGTGCTGGTGTGCCGCTGGTGTTCCGTCCTGGCGGTCTCCAGGAGGCGGCGCCAGGAGGTAACGGTGGGCCGGCGGCGCAGTAGCGCCCGCCGTTCGCGTTCGGTGGTGCCGCCCCAGACGCCGTGGTCGATGCGATTGTCCAGCGCGTAGGCGAGACACTCGGTACGCACAGGGCAGCCCGTGCAGACCGCCTTGGCCTTGTTCTGTGCGGCCCCGTCAACGAACAGTTGATCGGGGTCGGCGTTCTTGCACGCTGCGCGCATCTTCCAGCCGGTGTCCGCCATCACGTTGATGCCGTCCTCTCCCCTTTTTACGTCCTGCGCCCCTCCCGGACGCTGCGGATGCAGTGACGTGACGGTACGCCGCGTTGGCATATGACGTACGGGTCGGACAGCGGCAGGACACTTTCGGGTGGTTCTTCTTGCACAGCGCCAACGACAGCGCTATGGGAGCGTCGCCGCGGCCGTCTCATCCGCAGCTCTGCACGCGTAGGAGGGTCATACCGGTCACCGCAGAGGGCTGGTCCGCCAGCCCGGACGGGCAGGGCGAAAGGCCGGGACTGGACGGCGTTCCAGCCTGGGACGTCAGGCCACTGCGGCGCCCACCACGCGGTGCTGCGGAATCTGATCGAGCAGTACGGATCCCTCACGGTCCTGCATGCCTGTGATGCGGGCAGTGCGCAGGCGGCAGCGGACGGAAGACGTCGCCCACACGCTGTGCGTGTCCACCGATACCCGCAACAGGGACGCGGCCTGATCGCGGCCCGTCACCAGCTGCCCCGGCGCCCGGTCTCCGAACGACTCGGTCCCCAACGGCAGCTGACCTCCCGCCCGCCCTGCGCCCCAGATGCAGAAACGGACAGAAGACGTGGACGCCATGCATAGAACCGCCGCGCCGCCCTACGACCGGTCGATGGCCGAACGTGGGGACGCCGCTGCGGTGGCCGCGCCCACTGTGGAACAGGCCCAGCGGGAAGCCGCCGTAGCCCTGCACGTCAGTACCAGGGGTGGACGGCGGTAGGCCGGACATGGACGGCGACGGCGAAGGCGAGGGGCAGGGTCGGCCGCCCAGGAGCCCTACGTCCTGTCCGGTGTGCGGTGGCGGGGGCGCGGCACCTGGCCCAGCGCCCGGCGTATCGGCGGGGGCTTGGGGTGGCCGATCTGTAGGCATATGCCGGCGCCCGGTGCGCTGCCCGGCGGGCTGATGTTCCAGCCGAAGTCGAGGGGCTACCGGGCGCTCCCCTTCACTCCCGAGCAGTCACCGGGCCCTGTGCTGGTGCAGCGCCGCCGGGGCAACCTGATCCAGACCCGCTTTCCGGACCTGGTGCGCGCCGCCGGCCAGCTCCCCGAGGGCCTGGTCCTCGATGGCGAGCTGGTCGTCTGGGACGGGGAACACATGTCGTTCGAGGCGCTTCAGCGGCGGGCGGCCTCCAGCGGCCGCACCGCGGGCAGGCTGGCGCAGGAGCTGCCCGCGCACTTCATCGCCTTCGACATCCTCCAGAACGACGGCCGTGACTTGCTGGACGAACCGCACTCCGCCCGGCGTACAGCGCTGGAGGACAAGTTCACCCAGTACCGGCTGGCCGCCCCGTGAACCCTGTGGTGGGGCTCGGAGCTGGTCCCGATCTACCGGTTATATGTCTTGAGCCAGCGAACCGCGGCGATGCCGATCCCCAGGGCAGCGACGAACGTGACAACCATGGCGATCATGGTCCCAAGGTCCATTGTTCCGAACATGTGAGTCTCCCTCGTCAATGGCCCCAGTCCCGTGGGCGCCCGGCGCGCGGTCCTCGCGTGGGATGACCATGACACGCTTTTCGGCGCTCGTGGCGTGCGAAGTGGAAGTCTTGAGGATCTTCTGAGCAAGTCCACCGCCAGACCTGTCCTGCGCACCACGCGGGACCTGTCAGCCAGTCACGCGGTCGGTGGAGTCTTACTGGCCCTGACAAGAGCTGCTGATCATGTGACTGTCTTGGTCTGCTCGCTGGTCTTGTCGTGGGGAAGAGACGGTTCCGGCCGGGCGGGGGCCGCCCTGCGTGCTCTGCGGGCACGGGTGCAGCACGGTCCCCGCTCCCCGTGCTGCCGGATCGGCTGCGCTCGGTCCGGCCGAGGCCGGTTCCTACGGGCGCGCGTCGGCCAGGGCGGTGGTCCTCGCCCCATGTCCGGATGCGACTGCCAGGGCAGGGGGAACGGACGGTTCAGCCTCGGGTGAAGGTGAACGTGATCCCTGCCTGCCCCGCCAGTTCGCCGCCGGACCCGAGCAGGGACACCGTTCCCTTCGCGCTCACCTCAGCGCTGAACGTCACCTCGTTCAGCTGGAACTCGCCCGCGCGCTGGGGCAACGAGGGGATCACGTCTTGCATCGTCGTGACGAAGTCCCGCAGGCGGGAGCGGAGTTCCTCGGCGGGGATCTCGGTGCGGGCGGCCCGCCATTCTTCGAAGCGTCGCAGGGTCAGCCGGTCGGTGCGCCCCGAGACAGTGTCCTCCAAGCCGAAGACGCTGATCGTCTTCGCGGTGTCAGGGGTGGGCTGGGGCTGAGGCACGGGGACTCTCCTCGGGTGTCGGGCGGACATGCAGGCCGGGATCGGCGTAGGCGGCATATGTCAGGCCTAGCGGGTTGCGCAGCGTGTACAGAAGGTGCAGTCGCGACTCCAGGAGTGCTCTGCCCAGCGGGATCCTACGGACGAGGAAGCGTTCGTACAGCGCCGTGGAGAACGCGGAGGCGATGTCGTCGGGGATCTCGGTCTCGGTGCCGATGAAGCCGCGGTTGCCGTTCATGAGGAAGAGGAACGGAAAAGACGGCGCTCCCGGGGCGCGAATCCGGCCCGACCCGCAGGCGTTCATCATCACCAGCGGCAGATCGAAGTCACGCAGGTCCTGGCTGGCCCCGAGGGCGACGAGGTCCGCTCCGAGGGCGCCCAGCGTGGTGCGGGAGTGGTGTCCCGCTCCGCTGAGTTCAATCTCGGAGGCAAGTGCGTCGTCCGAGCGCGTGTAGCAGTGGCAGGCGAAGTGCTGTAATTGGTCGGGCAGTTCGCGGAGGGTGCCGTCGAGGAGGAGCCTAGGGTCGAAGATCTGTTCGGCCAGACTCGGTGCGCACTCCGTGCCGTCGGGGTACGGGCCTTCGAGGTCGATGTGCGCGCTTCCGGCACCGCTGAACCAGGCCAGTTCTTCGACGGCTCCTTCGAGGTGTTCGTAGTACAGGTAGCGGGCGGGGACCCGGCCGTGCGGGCCGGCATGCAGGGTAAGGCCGCCGTGAACAGGGGCGGGCAACATGGCTCGGCGCACCACGCACGAGAAGCCGACGAGGGTCCGGCAAGCGGTAATGAAGTCGTCCGGGGTCTCGATGGGCGCGCCCGGGAACATCCGGAACAGCGGCAGGAACTCCAGCGGCAGGAAGCCGTCCCGGCCGCCGACGCACTCCACGAGCGGGGGCGGCAGTTCGGGGTTCATGCCGTACGGCAGGGCGTTGTTCCAGAACGCCTGGAGTTCCTTGAGGATGGCCTGCTGTCCGCCGAAAAGGATGAAGAGCAGGGTGCGGCCGAGGCCGTGCAGGCTCTGGAAGACCCGGTTGAGGTCCTTGTCCTCGACGTCGAATGCGGTGAGTTCGTCCTTGAGGCGGGTCAGCCCTTGGTCCAGTTCCTGGCGGACCCTGAGCAGAGCGTCACTGCCGAGCAGGGTGGCGCGCACGGGCGCGACGCCGGGGCGCCCGGCGGTGAACTCTAGTCGGGTCGCCTCGTTGGTGGTCAGGACGCGTACGCAGACGTCCGGCGGCCGTGCCTCGTTCATGCGTCGCCTATCGCCCCTGCCGGAGCCTGTACCTCTACCTTGAGGGCGACGACCTGAACGAGATGGCCCGCCTGGTAGAGCTGGATCCACACCTCGTGGCCGCCCTCCTTCTCGGGCAGCCGGAACTCGAAAGTGGTCTGCCGCTCGTTCTCGACGAGGAGGTTCCTGCGTTGCGGCAGGGATGTGAGCGTCGAACTGTCGGCCATGGCGTCGAAGGACACCGTTCGGGTATCCCTGCCGCCCTCGACGCGTACCGGCTCGAAGACGAAGAAGTCCCGGCCCGGGGGGCTCTCGACGACCGACGGGAGGTCACGGGCGCGTGGGTCGCGCACGACGGAGACGAACAGCTTCACACGCTGCCCCGCCGGTGCCGTGACCACGCCGCTGTCGGCCCGTACGTCCTCTTGCCCGCGGTCCAGCTCGATTGCGAGGTAGCCGACGAAGTTCGACAGGGGAGGGCCGGCCACAGCCTCCTTCATCGAGGAGTGGATCGCGGTTTGGACGTCCCGTTCGACCTGCCGGTGGAGTTCCGTCAGGTGGCCCCTGAGATAGCCCTTCAGGCCTTCGGCAACGGGACCGACCGTCCGGCCGGCGACCTCCCCCGCGAGGGCGGTCAGGTCGACATCCGCGCCGATCGGGAACTGCGGGGCGAAGGCGAACCTGTCCCGAAGCGCCTGGCTTACCTCGGCGCGTACGCCGCTCCGGAGCCGTAGCGCCACGAGATCGGCGAGTTCGTCGAGCCGGGTGCCGTCGGGAAGGTCTGGCGGCCGGTGCCACCCGGGTCGCTCCGCGAGCTCGTCGCCGCTCAGCGCACCGGCCAGCCGGATCATGTAAGGGCCCGAGGGATCCGGCGGCAGGGTGATGTGCATGCGCTTCGCCAGGTCGTACCGGTAGACGTCGATTGCGTCCGCCTTGGCTTGGTTCACCTCGACCAACAACCTGCGCGCCTGCACCAGCGCTATCACCGCCATGAGCAGCGGCCCCCAGAAGAGCGGGACGGGCCGCCAGTCCGTGTAGCGGAAACCGCCGAAGCCGGTGAGCCCGATGAGCAGCCAGGCACAGGACGTGCACAGGGCGGAAGCGACGGTGATCCGCCAGACGAGGACGCCCCGCTCCCCGCGCCGTACCTGTCGCAGGACCTCGTCTGAGGCGACCAGGGCGATCCGGGGCCAGACCTCGTCGATAGCGAGACCTGTAGTGAGGGCCGTGCGCCGGTGGAGTTCGATCACGGCGGCAGACCCGAGGGGCTGGGCGAGACGCCCCCACCAGGTGCGGACGCTGTGCGAAGTCGAGTCCAGTTCGCGCAAGCGGCGCTCCCAGTTCTGCTGCCGCTCTCGCAACGCCAGCCCCCGCACGCGCCGGGCTATTTCGGTCGTCCCGCCCCCAGGCTGTCCGGTACCCGTCCACAGCAGCACGCCATGCTGCACCAGCAGCAGAACAGCGCCAGCCATGGCCAGCCAGCCGACCCGCAGCAGTCCTCCGTCCGAGTCCGTAGCACTCCACGGCTCCCCGCGGGACATCGCCCACGCGACACTGGCCAGCGGGACCAGTATCCCGGCGAGCTGTGCCCCGGGCGGAGCCGTCCGGCCGCGATGGCCGACGGTCCTTCGACGGCGGGCGGAGAGGGACAACGCACCGAAGAGGAGCAGCGGGACGCCCACCGCGACACCGCTCGCCCACCACGCGGCCACGGTCTCGCCCCTCAGTGCGAAATCCGCCACCACACCGCTTGCGCCCAGGGCTCCGGCGGCCCCGAACCTCATCGGGTACCTGATGCCAGGCGACCTGTCCTGCGAATCAGACAGCCAGAAACTCGCAGCCAGTGGCACCATCGCGCCACCGAGGGCCCAGGCCGCCCACAGGGGCCCCTCGGCCGCGAAGCGGGCGGTGAGCCAGGCGCCGCACGCCTCGGACAGGGCGAAACAGGCGATGGTGAGGATGCCGTCGGACGGTGTGTGGCCACTGGCGGAGCCGTAGCGGTCGCTGACATTGGCGGTGCGCCAGGATGCGGCGCCGAGCAATACGAGGAACAGGCCTCCGGCCGCCCAGGCCGTCACGCCGTCCTGACCGCGGGCCAGCCTGGCGATGAACAGGAGCAGTTCGCCCAGGAAGGCCGTCGCCAGGATCCCGGCCGTGTACAGGTGCAGCGTCCGAGTTTCCCCCTGACGAGTGGGCTGGCGGCTGCGCCGGACGCGTGCGACGGCCGCCTCGGCGCACCACACGGCGGCCGCCGCGATCACCAGCCAGCCGCCGAGCAGCCACAGACCGCGCACCGCAGCGCCGTGCACGGGAGCGAGTACGGCACCCGCGCCGCCTACGGCGACCAAGACCGTGGCGGCCGTCGCGAAAGGAGCGACACCCTGCGTCCTCCCTGTTCTCCGCGCCATCACTTCCCCGTTGGCTAGTCTGAGTCCAGCAACTCAACAGCCAGTATGACCAGTTGTGAGACCGTCCGCGACGACGGCGCGAAGCTTCCGGGAATGGTCGACGCCGCGGCGATGGCCCGAGTCGACGCTTCCTGCGCGCCGTCCAGGGCCTCTAGCCACTCTCAGCACGGGCCGCTGCTTCGGAACCTGTTTGGGACGTGGCATGTGATTGCCGCCCACACCCAGCTCCGGCTCACCTGCGAAGGCGTGGCGAATCTCCACCGCCCCCGGGGAAGGGGCGAACCGGGCCCGCACGCCTGATCCGGCTCGTGTCCGCCGGGGGTTTCGGAACTTCCGCCCGCACCTGCACTCTCCGGCCCGTGCATCGAACCCATCAACGCTCGTATCATTGAGGCAACGTGGCTCCAAAATTCGCCGCTCTGGCTTTGTAGGCGAGATCTGCATGTCGGTGCGCGCTCTCAAGCGGAAGTGCGGCGTCGGTCACGAGACCGTACAGGAGGCTTTGGCCTCTGCGTTGCCGGAACCGCGGAAGAAGATGAGGCCGCGGGAGACGCGGCTGGACCTCTACAAGCCGGTGATCGACGCCATCCTCAGGACGGACCTGACCGCGCCGCGGAAGCAGCGACACACCGTCAAGCGGATCTACGACCGGCTGATGGACGAGAGCACGACGCCGTCGACATCTCCTATCAGATGATCCGCGGATACGTCGCCGGCCGCCGTCAGGAGATGCGGTGTACACCTATGCCGATCCGGTGAACAAGTACGATCTTGACGGTCGCTGGCTGGCTTGGTTGGGCCGCGCTGCCAAGTGGTGCTGGAAATCCTGCCGGAAGATCGGCCCCGCCGCCCGGCGAGCTTGGAACGGCGCCAGGAACATCGTCAGGAAGACTCGCGTTCGCTGTGTGCGATTCCCCAACGCGGGCGGCTTCGGCTGCGACCTCAGGTACAACGGCCGTAGGCAGTTTGGCGTCCATCACCACAAGGCGCGCGGAAAGTACCGTCCGCACTACCATCGGCGTCCCGGCATAGGCCGGCACCGGCCTTGGGACCCGCCGCCGAGCGGCAAGCCGTGGTGGAAGTGCTATTGGGTAGCTAAGGGCTGTCCCGTAACTCTGGAGACCGCTTGCCGGTGTCCGGTTCGACCTGCTTGGCCGGAATCCCGTTAAGGTAGCGACTTGGGGCGGAACCGAACAAGTCGGTCCGGCTGTGGTGATCCATCAGCCTCTGCCCCGAGTTACGGGACAACGCTTAGGTAGGTACCCATCTGTCAGGCCGCGGCGCGACACCCCGTGTCGCGCCGCGGCCTCGCGACTATGAGCAGTCTGCTACGAAGGGAGTCAAGAATGTCACCCGAATTCCCCTTGCGTTTTACCGACGAAGAAGGGGTCCAGCACGTCTTTGGCAGCGTCCGTGAGCTGGAGGAAACCGTCGAGTACGCCGACGACTTCGATCCTCCCTACCGCTGCGAGGACAGCGGTGGACGACGCGTCCGGGTCGTTATCTGGGACCTCCAACTGCTCTGCCTGCAAATCGTTCCGGAGGATTACGACGGGACGCTGGTCGAAATTGTTGAGTCGACGCATCGGAACGGAACGCGCGAATGGCTTGAGATGTTTCGCGGTGAGCCTCTCAGATCGGTGAAGGAGACTGCGAGTGGCGAGCTGTACGCCGAACCCGAGAGATGGGATTCAAGGCGGCCGACTCTGACCGTCAAGGCGGAAGCGTCCCCTCTGCGGCGCGAGGAGTTCCACGACAGGTGGCTGGGCGTGCGAGGTTTCAGAAGATGACGCGGTGAACGAGGATGAAGTCTCTCGTTACCCCTGGACGAGGCCCTGGGTGGGCAGCGGCGTCCGACCTGGGTCCAGAAGTGGGGTGGCTCGCCATCCCATGGGTGCCGGTCTCTGTGCGGCTGTGCCCTTTATGCTCTTCTGCTTGAGACTGTCGGGTGAGGAGGAGGCCGACGGCCTTCTGTTCGCTGTGCTCGCGGGGGGCCATGGGGGTTGTCTTCGGCCTCATGGCCTTCTCGGAGCGGCTCCGCCAGCGCATGCTCAAGCGCCTGGGCGTGTGGGACGGATCCTGAGTGACTGCCACTGAGCAGTGCTCGGAGTGGCCTGCTCAGGAACGCGAAAGCGGAGGGGAGCAGGGCAATGTCCCGAAAGGCGAGGGGGGAGTTCCTTGATGGCCCGGGTTGGTTGTGCTTGAGCATCGTGTTCTGGGGGTGGACGGCGGCCAGTAGCGGCAGCGGGCCCTGGGTGAGGGTTGCCGCGACGCTGGCACTGGTGTTCTGGGTGGTGTTGCTGCTGAGGCACTTTCTGCGATGTGCCCGTGATCGTAGGTCTGCTGAGCCGGATGAACCGGCAGCCTGAAGAACGCCAAGACCGGGGGACGGCCGGCCGCCTTCTCCACCAGCTCGGGGCAGGCCATATGTCAGTCCTCGGGTGGGCGGCGGCGCGTACGGCAGGAGCATGACCGGCGTCCTCAACTACAGCGGCGGCACGTTCCAGACGCCGACCACGCACTGCTGAACCAGCGCCCCGCAGGCCCCGTCTGATCAGGCGGGGCCTGTGGCCCTGCCTGTCTCACTCCCGTACTGCACAAGGACCGCGCCGTGTTCTCCGCGATCTTCCAGCACCACGTCGGCTATCTGGTCGGGTGCACCTTGACCGCCCTGATTCTCGGTGGCGTGGCATGGGCGCTCGCGCGCCGGCTGGGCAACCCTCACGGTCTGTGGTGGTCCGGACTCGCTTTCACCGTCACCGGTGTCCTCGGCGTCACCTTCATGGGCACCGGCGCGGCCGGCGGCGTGTGCGTCCTGAACCATCAGTTCGCCGAACCCTTCCGCACCACGCAGGGGCTGTGGAACCTGGCGATGATGGTGCCTGTCGGCGCCCTTGCTCTCCTGGCGGTCCGCCGGCCCCTTCCCGCCCTGGTCGGCGTCATCGCCCTGCCCTTGGGCATCGAGTTCACGCAGGCCACCGTCAACGGCCTGGGGCGTGTGTGCGACAGCTCGGACGCCGAGATGAACATCATCGGCGGACTGGCGGGACTCGCCATCGCCGCAACCGTACTCACGGTACGCAAGGCGCTGCTGTGGCAGGGCGGCGTGAAGGGCGCGTTGATCGCCTCCGTCGCACTGCTCCTGCTGGGCTCGGGCGTTGCCCGACCGATGCTCGACTTCACCAACGTCGACGGCAGCAGCCTCTCCGCAGCGGACACGGACCAGAAGCGCGCCGTCGAGGCGGTGGTGAAGGAAGCGTTCGGCGACCGGTACACGGTCGGTCAGCTGTATGAGCAGCCCTGCCTGGACACAGAGTGCAAGAACATCATCTTCAACCTGCACCTCCGTGAAAAGGGTCAGTCCGAGCTGTTCGGCAACGGGAGCCTGTCCTGGCCGGACAAGAAACACCTGAACGTACTCCTCGAGGACAGCGACCGGCCCACCGCCATGGGATACCCGGTGAAGGAGACCAAAGCGTCCACCACCGCCCGCCAGGCACACGACATCGCCCAGGCGTACGCCCGCCGGCATTACCCGTGGGCGAAGAGCGCGACCGTGCAGGAGACCGACCCGGTCGGCGAGAAGGCCGGCCTGGGCTGGATGACGAACTGGCGATGGACTCACCACGACGTCCTGATGCCCAGGATGCTGGACGTCCAGATCGACAGGGCCGGACGCGTCTCCCAGATCGACGTAACCCTCGGCCCGACCAGCGCAGACATCCCCAAGGCCAAGCTCGACGCACAGCAGGCCGAGAAAGCAGTGAACAAGGCCGTGGCGGCGCAGTTGCGGGCCAACGGAAGCACCGACGCCGAGTTCCAGACCGAGGCCGTCACCGTGAAGGCGGACGACCTGGACGGCACGTGGAAGCCCTACTGGCTCGTGAACGTCACCTCGCCCCACGCCGGACAGACCGACGATGCACAGCAACCGGCTCCCGTCGAGCTCTACCGAGTCAACGCCCTCACCGGACAGGTGTACGACGCAGGCTGGGTACCCATCAAGACGAGCTGACCCCGCCGACGAAGCAGGGCCGCCCGGCCTCGCGCCCGACCTGCCGGGGTGTGCTCACGTCTGCGGAGCGGCTCCGCGAGCACCGCAGCTGCGTGGGTCCCGTCCACATCAGAGTCCAGGTCTCTGAGCCGCCGCCCGTGTGCGGGCCGCGCCCGTGGCCTCGGTGTCGATGCCCTCGGACTGCTCCTGGCCGTCTGGGTGAGCGCCGCGAGCGTCTCCGACGCTGGCGGCATCCACCTGCTCTTCCAGATCGCCCCACAAGCCCCGCCGTGACGAAGGCATGAGCTGACACCAAGTACCGCACGAAGGCAGCCGCTCCGTACCCTCGGGCCCGCCCGCGAGGTGAGGTAGTGGGCAGCCGGGAGAGTCTTGCCTGCGGGCAGCCCGGGCCACGGCTGTGACTGGCAGACGGACGGATATTGGCTGATCCGAAAGCTCAAGATCTCCTCATACTTCACACACTCCATTGTTCTGGACGCGTCACGCATGATCCTGTGTGCTCGCGTCCTTGAACGTCGGGGGACGAGCCACCTACAAGGGAGCTCGCCGCTCATGTCACGCAGAGCTACTGTCGTCGCTGTCGCTTCCGCACTGCTGGTCGCAGCACCTACGACCGCGCACGCCGCCGATCCTGACCCCGGCTCCGACTCCGTCACCCAGGGCATATGCTCTGACCTCCCAGCAGCGTCTCCCGTACCTGCCGCGTTGACGGCCTTGGAGGGGCGGCCGCATCACTCAAGGAGCGTGTCTACTCGCCTCTGGCGCCCGCTGCGGTGCGAGCTGCCTTGGAGGCCGACCCGGTCGCGACTCGTGAGCCTGAACCACACGCTCTTTGAGACACAGCCTCCCCGAGGAACACGAAAGGCAAGGAGAGCACTCTCCTTGCCACACTCAACTTATAGCGCATCGGGGGGCTTGCCACAAGGCCCCCGTCAGGGCGGAGAATCGGCGGCCGATACCCGACACCCTGCGGAAATGAGGGACGCGACGTGTGCGTGCGGTGGTCGACACATGGGGGAGCGGTGGCGCGGTGGCCCCGGAAGGCGGCGCGATGAACGAGCAGTACGTGGTGGACCTCGTAGAGGTCGCCGGGACTCAGGTCACGGTCGTCGGCGGCAAGGCGGCGCACCTGGGTGAGCTGTCGCGGATGGAGGGGACCCGGGTGCCAGCCGGCTTCTGCGTGACGACGGACGCCTTCCGGCGGGTCGTGGCGCACGTGCCGTCGATCGACGAGCAGCTCGACGAGCTGGCGCGTGTCGACCCGGACGACCGGGAGACGATCCGCACGCTCGGCGCGCGGCTCCGCCGTGCCGTCGAGGGAGCCGCCGTCCCGGGCGTCGTCGCGCAGGCGATCACCCGCGCCCTCGCCCGGTTCGGCGAGGGGGCCGCCTACGCCGTCCGCTCCAGCGCGACGGCGGAAGACCTGCCGACGGCCTCCTTCGCCGGCCAGCAGGACACCTACCTGAACGTCGTGGGGCCGGCGGCGGTCCTGGAGCACGTCAGCCGGTGCTGGGCCTCGCTGTTCACCGAACGGGCCGTCACCTACCGGCTCAGGAAAGGCATCGACCACCGCGCCGTCCGCATGGCCGTGGTCGTGCAGCGGATGGTCTTCCCGGAGGCGTCCGGCATCCTGTTCACGGCCGACCCCGTCACGGGCCACCGGAAGACCGCCACCGTGGACGCCGTGTTCGGCCTCGGCGAGGCCCTGGTCTCCGGACTGGTGAACCCGGACGTCTTCAAGGTTCGGGACGGCGAGATCGTCGACAAGAGGATCGTCGCCAAACAGCGCACCGTCCATGCCCTGCTGACCGGCGGGACGCGGGACGTCGCCGTCGACGCGCGGCGGCAGCAGCAGCCGGCGTTGACGGATGCTCAGGTCTTGCGGCTCGTACAGCTCGGGCGGTTGATCGAAGCGCACTTCGGTCGCCCCCAGGACATCGAATGGTGCCTGGACGGCGACGACTTCCACATCGTGCAGAGCCGGCCCATCACCACGCTGTTCCCCACCCCCGAGTCCGACGACCAGGAGAACCACGTCTACGTCTCCGTCGGGCACCAGCAGATGATGACCGACGCCATGAAGCCCCTCGGCCTCTCACTGTGGCGGATGACGGCCATGGTCCCGATGCAGGAGGCCGGCGGGCGGCTGTTCGTGGACGTGACCCCGCACCTGGCCGCACCCGCCAGCCGCACCGCCCTCCTGGACATGATGGGGCGAGGCGACCCGCTGATCACGGATGCGCTGCAGACACTCCTCGACCGCGGCGACTTCGTCCCGTCGTTCCCCGACACGGGACCCGGCGGGCCACCGGCCGACGGCGCCCCCGCCCCGATCGACACCGATCCGGCCCTCGTCACCGAACTGGTCGAGCGTAGCGAGGCATCCGTCGCCGCGCTGGAGCGCGACATCCGCACGAAGCACGGAGCAGAGCTGTTCGACTTCCTGCTGGAGGCCTTCGAGGACCACAAAGGCGTCCTCGGTGATCCGCTGAGCATGCAGGTGATCATGGCGGGCATGGAGGCCACCTGGTGGCTCAACGACCGCTTGCGGGACTGGCTGGGCGAGAAGAACGCGGCCGACACGCTCACGCTGTCCGCCCCCGGCAACGTCACCTCGGAGATGGGACTGGCTCTGATGGACGTGGCCGACGCCGTCCGCCCGCACTCGGAGGTGGTGGCGTTCCTGCAGGGCGTCGAGGACGACGACTTCCTCGACGACCTGGCGAAACTCGCGGGCGGGTCCGAAGCGCGCGACGCCATCAAGGCCTACCTCGACCGCTACGGGATGCGCTGCGTGGGCGAGATCGACATCACGCGGCCGCGCTGGCGGGAACAGCCCGCCGCCCTCGTGCCCGCGATCCTCGACAACGTCCGGAACTTCCCGCCGGGCGCCGCCGCACGGCGCTTCGAGGAAAGCCGGCAGAAGGCGCTGCGCAAGGAACAGGACGTACTGTCCCGCCTGCGGGCCCTGCCGGACGGGGAGCGGAAGGCCGACGAGACCAAGCGGATGATCGACCGGGTGCGCACCTTCATCGGATACCGGGAGTACCCGAAGTACGGCATCGTCAGCCGCTACTTCATCTACAAGCGGGCCCTGCTCGCCGAGGCCGAACGGCTCGTGCGGGCCGGCGTGCTCGCCGAGAAGGAGGACGCCTTCTACCTCACCTTCCAGGAACTGCACGAGGCCGCGCGCTCGCACCGGGCGGACGCCGAGCTGATCCGGCAGCGCAAGGACGCCTTCCGTGCGTACCAGGCGCTGACCCCGCCCCGGGTGCTCACCTCGGACGGTGAAGCCGTCAACGGGGCGTACCGACGCGACGACGCACCGGCAGGCGCCCTGCTGGGCCTGCCGGTCTCCGCCGGGACCGTCGAAGGGCGGGCCCGCGTGATCCTGGACATGGCGCAAGCCGATCTCGAAGAGGGCGACATCCTGGTCACGGCCTACACGGACCCGAGCTGGTCGCCGTTGTTCGTCGGGATCGCGGGCCTGGTGACGGAGGTGGGCGGCCTGATGACCCATGGCGCGGTCATCGCCCGGGAATACGGCCTGCCGACGGTCGTGGGCGTGGAACAGGCCACCCGCCTGATCCAGGACGGCCGGCGGATCCGCGTCCACGGCACCGACGGCTACATCGAGTTGCTCTCCTGACCAGCGGAATCTATCCAAGGTGCGGTGTCGCCGGGCCCGGGGTGGCGCCGTACGTCTACGTAGAGGCGGGCCGGTAGGCCCGCCTCTACGGGCACACGCCATAAAGGGCTCTCCCGTAGGTGGTCCACAGCCGGTACAGGGCGTCCAACACCGTCTGCGCCGTGTCGTCGGCGGCCGCGGTGTCGAGGAAGACAAGGCCTGGCTCGTCCAGGGAACGCAGGTGGCCAGCGCTGTACCGGGCGGTGTCGGCTTCCCCGGTGCGATAGTTCGGGGCGCTGGTGGAGGTGGTGGCGCCAGGCGATCACTTGGTCGGCCATCTCGGCAGCTCTCCGGTCCAGCTCGGTGTGCATCACATCAACACTCGGCCTGGTCCTGGTCCGCCTCCAGCGGCTGTGAGCCCTTCAAGCGCTGCTGGCATCAGGGCAACCAGCTGGAGGGGAGGAGGGTTGCTTCAGGAGGAGGGGAGCCGAGGGTATCGAGAAGACCATCAGGAGCTGGCCTCCCCGCGTCGCGGAAGGCCCCCTGCCGCCGGAGAACGTTGCACCGCTGAAGTCCAGGTCACCGTCGACGGTGACGCCGGTGAGGTCGAGATCGCAGCCATGCTAGGAGCGGTGGGTCCCTGAGGGACGGCGGTAGTGCTCGTCGACGGGGCCTATGCCGGTGCTGCCGCCGACGCGGGGCGCAGCACCGCGAGCGGCGAGCGCCAGCCCTTCTCGACCGTGCGCAGCTGCTCCCAGTCGACTTCCGGATGGGCGGGGATGACTGCGTCGCCGGACGCCGTGGTGTGGGAGCGCGACGTTGACGGCCCTGGCCCGGCTCGTGCCGTAGTGGACCTCGATCGACTGCGGGGAGGAGGCAGGGCCCCGGGGAGAATCCCGTCGCTCCCGGTTTGACCGGTTGATCATCGATGCCCGGGCATGAGACGAGCACGGCTCTTGTGGATCACGGAGTTCTCTGACCGGAAAACTCAACGGTCAGGGTGCCAGACGGACACCAGGATGGAGCGGGCGACGGCGACCAGGGCTTTCATGTGGCCGCGGCGTTTGATGATCCTGCGGTAGCGGGCGCCGAGGAAGGTGTCGGCCCGTGCGGCGGAGATCGCTGCTTCGCCGAGGGTGCCGCGGAGCCAGGGGTTGCCCTTGCCGGTGGGGCCGGAGGTGTTCTTGTTTCCGGACTGGAGGGTGCGTGGGGAGAGTGCCCCGCCCTGCTCCTCACCCCGACCGCGTTCGCGAGTTTCATCGCGCGGTTGTAACCAGGCTTCAGGCCGCGTGCGGAGTGAACGCGACCCTGGAGTCGCCCTCGTCGATGGCCAGGTTCAGAGTGCCGCCCAGGGCCTTCGCCAGGCGGCGCAGCAGCGGGAGGGTGGGGACGGTGTCGCCGCCCTTCATCCGGGACACCTGCGGCTGAGTCATCCCGGCTCGTTCGGTCAACTCCGCCTGGGACAGGTCGAGTTCGATCCGGCGGTCGTAGACGGCCTGACCCAAGTCGCCGGCCAGCCGCGCGTCGACGTACTCCTGGTGTACTCGACCGCCTCTCCCGCAAGCTGCCGGGTCCGGCGCGTTCTCCACGTGCTGTGATTCATCGGCTCTCCCTACGCCGATCGTCGATGTGCTCGGCCCGGCCGTGCTCGGTCTCGCAGACCTTCTGGGCCTGATGTGCACGTTCGACCTCTGCCGCCTCGCGCATCTTCGTCTTGCGGAACACCGTCAGCAGAACGATCCGCTGTCCTGGGGCGAGCCAGTACGGGATGCGTACAGCTTCGCCGTCCAACTCGAAGCGCAGTTCACGCAGCTTGCCGCCCAGGTGACGAGAGTACGGCTCACCGAGCGTTGTCGGCTCGTCCAGGAGATGGTCCGTCTTGTCCTCCACCCGCCGGTAGAGGCGCAGCGGAAGTAACTCCAGCCAGTTCCGCACCTCGGGCTCGATCTAATGGCATAGCGCAAGCTCGCGCGGACCTCGGATAGGTCGAGCGCGCGTTCTTTTCCCGCAGCCACGCCGTAGCCACCGACGCGCGCGGATCCCGAAGAACCCCGTTTCGTAACCCGAAGAGTTATAGGTACCCCTTGCGCCCGGCCCTCCCCATGCTGGTGATCGTCCTGCCGAGGGCAGGGCGGAGTGACAAGGTCAACGGGGAAACGGAGAGCGTGTGATGGGGATCAGGGCGAGGGTGGTGGCGACGGCTGCCACGGCGGTGTTCGCGGGGCTCGGTGTCGTGGCTACGGCCCTGCCGGCGGCAGCGGCGACCACGCCGAAGGGGAACAACAGCAGCAACGAGGACGTGCTGTTGGTGCACGGGTACGACCCGTTGTGGGAGGCGAAGTTCGACTGCAACGACTACTTCAAGGACATCCGCAAGGACCTCAAGGACTACCGGTGGAAGGGGAAGGTGCGGGGGGTCGCCTTCTACAAGGGTGACTGGAACTGTGACTTCCGGATCGCCAGTGGGGATCGGGACACCGGGCTGAAGGACCTGGGGAAGAAGCTCGCGAACAAGATCTACAAGGACTACACGGCGAAGGGGAAGTCCGTCGACCTCGTGGGACACTCCATGGGCGGCCTCATCATCCGCGCCGCGCTGACCGGCGTCGCCAAGAAGGAAGCCGGGTTCCCGAAGAAGCTGTTCGTCGAGGACGTGGTGACGCTGGGGACGCCGCACGCGGGGACCAACTGGGGCTGGGGGCACTCGTACCAGCAGACCAAGGACATGCGGAAGAACTCGTCGCTCATCAAGTGGCTGAAGAACAACCCGCAGTCCACGCAGCCCACCGACTGGACGGCGATCGGCAGTGACAGCGACGCCATCGTCTCGGAGTCGTCGGCGACCGCGGGCGGCTTCAAGCACTGGGTCCGCTACGACGACCTCCCGGGCAAAGACGACCACGCGGCCCTCAAGTCGGTCCGGACGGGGCTGCACAAGCTGAAGTACCGCAACTCGCCCTCCGCGGCGACCGGTTGGAAGACGGCCGGCTCTCCTGCCCCCTGGACGACCTCCGCGCTGTTCCACTACACAAAGTGGTGACACGCCGGCACCACTGACACCCCGCCACCACTGACTCGGGCGCCGTCGGGACCATCCCGGCGGCGCCCGCCGTTGCCTGAGAACGCCCAAAAAATCAGTCCAGTACGGCGACCGCCTCGATCTCCACCAGGTGCTCCGGTACGTCCAGCGCCGCCACCCCGATCAGCGTCGCCGGGGGCCGGTGGCAGGGCCCCGGGGAGAATCCAGTTCGCCCGTTTTGATCATGGGATGCCGTGCAGGTTGAGGGCGGCGTCGGGGCGGGTGTGAGCGCGTCGGCCGCTGGCGATGTTGGTCCAGCCGGCCCGATCGAGGGCCGTGCGGGTCAGGTCGCGCAAGGCGCTCATGACGGCCGGGGTGTGGTGACGTCGGACCTGGCTGGCGTCCTCGGCGAAGGTGACGTCCTTTGTCCAGTGGACGGTGTTCTCGATGATCCAGTGGCCGCGGGCCCAGGAAGCGATCTCGGCGGGGGATGCCTGGTGGGCGGGCAGGTCGGTGACTGCGTAGACCGTCTCGGTCTGCCACTTCTTCGCACTGAGGGACCGGCGTTTGCGGTGGATGCGAATGACCTGGCGGGCGTATGGGAAGAGCAGGCCGTCCACGGAGACTACCTTCACCTCCCGTACCTCCTCGCGGCCGTGCCCCCGGTCGCGTGAACGGTCAAGGACAGGTGCCTTGCCCCAAGGCAACTTCCTCAACTGCCCCGCGAGCGTGGGCTGGTTGTTCTTCACCGACAGCAGGTAGTGCGCGTGACGGTCCTCGACGAGGTAGCGGGCGTGACCCTTCTGCGCGTGCATCGCGTCGACCGTGATCACGGCCTCGTGCAGGTCCGAGTAGTCGATGGTGTCCAGGAGCGGGGCGAACTCAGGAATCTCGTTGCTCTTCGCGCCGATCTCGCGCAGGGCGGCCGTCAGTGCGTCGTCGTGACGGACGGCGGTCAGGACGAACATCCGGCTGCCGTCGGCGCGGACGGCTCCGCGCAGGCACTTGCCGTCCACGGCGAACGCCCGCCGCCTCAGCCGGACCGGGTCCGGGGCAAGCACGGCGGCTCGGTGGGCACGGCGCTGTTCGCGTTCGGGGACGCCGTCGGGGCTCAGCGGTCCGGTGGCGGGCGACGCCAGCGCAGTGAGCCGGGCGAAACCCGCGGCGGTCAGCGCGCCGGGATCCACTTTGGCGAAGGCGTCCCGCAAGGTCCGCTCGCCCGGAGCCCGATACCGGCCGGCGAACGGATCGAACGGGCAGCCCAGACGGGCCAGCACCTTCTGATCGCACCGACGGGCCCATTCCGCGATCGCAACCAGGGAGTTGTGCCCGGCCGCCGTCATCGCGCACACCCCGATCGCAAGCAGCGTGGCCAGCCGATATCGAACGCCCCGCGGATCACGCGGGTCGGGCACCTTGGCCAGTGCCCGGAGCAGCCCGTCCGCCGACACCTCCCCGACCGCACCGGTGGACGAGCAGGGCGACGTGCCCAGGGACACGGACATGAGGGAGGATGGAGCGACGAGCACGGCAGCCTTGCTGATCCGGGAGCGTAGAGAACTCCATGATCCACAAGAGCCGTGCTCGTCTCATGTCCGGGCATCGATGATCAACCGGTCAATCCGGGAGCGACGGGATTCTCCCCGGGGCCCCGGGGGAGGAGGTCCATCCGAGCCGCACCATGTGGCCGAAGCCGCCCGTGGTGCCGGGCTTCGGTAGGTGTCAGGTGTCAGCGTGGAATCCGCCATACTCCATGAGTGACTGCACCGATAGGCCCCGTGATCATCTTTGATGACGAGTTCCACATGTACGTCCTGAGGGATCACGCATTCGCCGAGACATGGTGGGAGATGCCCGGTGAGTACGCCTGCGGGTTCGACGCGCTGACCAGGCCATTGCGCATGACAGGTGAGTTCCACAAAGTCCGCCTCGAGCTGACTGGTGAGGAGCCGGATGAGGCGGAGGTGCGCCGACTGGTGGCCAACCACTATGGGCGCTTTCTCCGCGGACAGGTGCCACCTCAGGCGACCGCCCTTTCGGACTTCGTTGCAGCACTGCTTCGTGAAGGGCTGTGATCTGGGCGGTTTCACCGGTCGCTCTCCCGGACGGTCCGCCGTGCGTGGCTCGGCTTCGGCCGGTGCGAGCCACCGCGACAGTTCCCTGTCCGTAGTTGCCCGGGTGGCTACTGCTCACCAGTTGCCTCCGGGCCGTTCGGCACCGCGCCGGACCGCGCGAACGAGCACGTTCACTGGATACCCGAATCGTCCGCACGCCTTTTGTGGGCCTCGCCCGTCGCCCCGAATGCACTGGACAGCACAACTGCAAGGAACGTCTGGCTATGTTCGGTCAGAGAGATAGCCATTTCATTGTGAGGAAGTCGGCGACATGCTCAACTCGCCGTGTTGCAGGTGTTCGCCCCCTCTGGTCGCTGTGAGCGGCAGGCCTGCCCACTGACCCCCTGGCTTACGGCGATCCCTCCATCGAACTGGTGGAGGGGGCGTTACTGTACGGACGGACGCGGGGCGTCGTGGCCGGGGTGCGGCATCGCAGGAGTCCTCGTACGACCGGCCTGTCCAGTGGCCCGTACCGCCCGGACGCCACTTCCAGCCGGTGCGACCGAAACCTCACAGCGGTGACCCGCCACCCAGCTGTCCTGGACCGCACCGGATGTCGCCGTCGCGGGCCGACCGTCAAAACACCCCGTATGCGGCACCAGGCCGGTCCATCGTGTCGCCTTCGTCGGCTCGATCTGGATGGCGGCCCACTGCCGGCCCTGCGCTGTCATCTGCCCGTCGGCGGGGGCGGGGTGCGCCTTGTCGGCTGCGGGGCCTGCGCCCGCCGCCGACGTCGCCCGAGGCCGGTGCCAGGACGCCGATCTGGGGAAACCGGCTGGTAGAGGTGGGGAGCGCACTTCGGTTCCGCCCTCGAGGCGGGCGGGGTTCCGGGCGCGCCCCCGCGCATACGCAGCGGAAGTGCGTCCCACGCGCTCCCCCGGCGGGATCCAGCCGAAATCGGTGAAGGGTCCCGGCCAGGTGCCCGTGACGGCGTGCGTCGGCCGTCGGGGTCACGATCAACGCCGCATCGGGATGAGCCACCTTCGAATCACGTATTCCGGTTCTTTGCTGTCGTGCCTGTGCGGCCGTGGCGGACAATCTCTGTGCAGGTGAGGCGAGTTGCGGGGTCTGTGCGCCCAAGGGCAACTGCAGGTTCTGCATGTGTGGCTGTTTAGCCGTCTGGCCCTGGGGCACGCGTGGTGCGAGCGGCGCAGTAAGCCGGAGCCATCGTCGATGGGTTCGGCCCGGGCTGCCCGGAAGCCACGCGACATGGCTTGCTGAAACATTCCCCGTCGAACTTGCGGGGTTGCCTTCAGTTGACCCACCGTGAAGACTGTCGCCGAGTTCGGCCGGGGCGAGGGTGCTCGTTATGCGCAGGGCCCTTCTCTGTCGGCGGGGCTTCGTGCCGCGTGTGAGATATCGAACGTATGGTCCTCCCCCAAGGGCCCGGCATGCGTAAGGGCAAGGGCGAGTTACCGCGCGACGGCCGCGCGGCACGTTCACTGGAGATGTGTGATGTCCGCTTGGTGCGCACGACGAATACTGCCGTTCGTTCTGGGACGGGCGTGGGACCGGTATGGTCCGCGATGCATTCGCTGACGCGTGTCTGAACTCGGTGACGTACGGCGAGCAGTTGTTCCGGGCCGGGGCCGACCGGGGCGACATCGAGTTCCGAAGCCTTTGATGCGGCGTTGCGATGGCTCACCGCTCTGAGCCCTCGGCCGCTTCGCTTCTCGCGTAGATCTGCTGTCATCGGGCGTGGACCAGGTCGTATGGGAAACCCGTGACCGGACCTGGGTCTCACCGCCGACCGCCCCGCTTGTGGATGCGTTGTCCCCGCGTTCCGCACGAAGGAGAAACAGTGACCGGCAACCCACCGACACAGGAGCTCTTACCCTTCGAAAGACTCAGCGAACGGTGGCAGTCCTTACGCGCATCCGGGTCGTCCCATTACGACGAACGGCAGGGTGCGTGGCAGGTGATGGACTATCAGACGGTGGCCGCCATTCTCGCGGACCCTGGGACGTACTCCTCCGACTTCTCGTCCATCGCGCCCACGCAGGAGGACTTCGAACTCTTCCGGCAGGGCAATTTCGTCGGCATGGACCCCCCGGAGCACCGCAAGCTCCGAACGCTTGTGAGTCAGGCATTCACTCCCCGCGTGGTGAAGGGATTGGAGCCGCGTATCGAATCTGTGTGCGGTCGACTGCTGGATGATGTCGCCGACCGCGACCGGTTCGATCTGGTCGATGCGCTCGCCTACCCGTTGCCCATCATCGTCATCGCCGAACTGCTCGGTATACCCGACACCGACCACAAGCTCTTCCAGGAGTGGGCGGCCACCCTCTTCAGCGGTGACGGACTGGGCGAGGCGCCCGACATGGCCGACCTGGAACGCGCCCTGAATGCCATCGCCCCCACTGTGCGGCAGATGAACAGCTACGTCCTGGACCATATCCGGCATTGCCGAGCGCACCCCGGGGACGATCTGACCAGCAAGCTGGTGGCCGCCGAGGTGGACGGCGTCCGCCTGGAGGACCAGGAGATCGTCGGTTTCGTCGCCCTGCTGCTCGTCGCCGGGCACATCACCACCACGGCTCTGCTGGGCAACGCCGTCGTCACCTTCGACCGGCGCCCCGGCACCCTCCGCTCGCTGCGCGCCGACACAGGCCGGCTGCCGGACGCCATCGAGGAGGTGCTGCGCTGGCTCCCTCCCTTCGCGGAACTCGGTCGGCGCACCACGCGGCCCGTGGTGATCGATGGTCAGGAACTCCCCGCGGGCACGACGGTGGTGGCCCATCTGGGCGCCGCCAACCGCGATCCCGCCCGCTTCGAGGCGCCGGACGTCTTCGATCCGGGCCGCGATCCCAATCCCCACCTGACCTTCGGTCACGGCATCCACTTCTGCTTCGGCGCCCCGCTGGCGCGGGTGGAAGCGCGGATCGCACTGCGGATGCTGCTTGAACGTTTTTCCAGTCTGGGTGTCCCCGACTACGACGAGGTCACCTTCCAGAACCCGGCCGTCATCGTCGGCGTACGCCACCTGCCGGTCGAGGTCGCAAGGCCTTAACACGCACGGACGCACACCCGCACCGACGCACAGGGCCGCACCGCTCATCCCCATGGCCCTCGTGTCACGTACACGGAACGCAGTCACCGGGAGTCCCCTTCACATGCCGTACCCCATCGCCGCTTCAGTCGTCACCCCGCGACCGTCCCTCTTACGTCAAGCACTGCAGGACAGTCTCGACACCCTCGCGCGAACCCACCGCGTGCCCGGCGCCCAACTGGCCGTCGACACCGGGACGGAGGTGGTCAGCGTGCACACCGGCATGGCCGACGCCGTTCGGGGCACCGCGTTCACGGCCGACACGGCCGTACCGCTGGGCAGTGTCACCAAGACGTACACGGCCGCCACGGTCATGCTGCTGGTCGACGACGAGGACCTCGACCTGGACGAGGCCGTCGCCGACGTCCTGCCGGAGTTCCGAGACATACCCAAGGTGACCGTGCGTCACCTTCTCTCCCACACGGCCGGTCTGCCCACCGGTCCCGACTCGGTCACCGCGGCGGGCATGACGATGTCCCGCTATCTGTCGACGGTATGCACCGCCGAGGACGCGCTCTTCGCGCCCGGGACGGACTTCTCGTACTCCAACGCCGGTTACGTGGCGGCAGGACGGCTGATCGAGGCCGTGACCGGCATGACCTGGCAGGAAGCCGTCAGCGCCCTGCTCCTGGAACCGATGGGCACCCCACCCGCCTTCCTCGGCGAGAGCGACCCCGGCCGCCCGACCGCCACCGGACACGCCATGAACACGGCGACGGGCGCCATGCGGCCGGCCCGCCAGAACCTGGCACCCGTGGAGGCGCCGGCGCCCTGCTGGCGAGCGCCACCGATCTCGTCGCGCTGGGCCGGGCGTTGGCCGGCCGGTCCGCCGCCGTCCCGGCCGCCGTCGCCACGCTGATGCGGCGTGCGGAACAGGGCAGCGACGCCGGCCCCCTGGCGAACGCCTGGGGACTGGGAACCGCCCTCCACCGGCAGGACGACCGGTGGTGGTGCGGCCACGACGGGAACGCCCAGGGCACCTCCTGTCATCTGCGCGCGGAGCCGCGCAGCGGCGTCGTGGTCGCCTTCACCGGCAACTCCGGTGGTGCCACCGCCCTGTGGCGGGACCTGGCCGACCCCCTCACCCGGCTCACCGGTATGCGGGTGCCCACCGCTCCCGCGCGCCTCGACCGGGGCGGGCCCGTCGCCTTCCCCGAATGCGCCGGGATCTACCGCAACGGCACGACCGAATACCGGATCAGCCTCGACGCGGACGGCCTGCCCGTGCTGTCCATCGACGGTGATCTGGCGCTGCCCCTGATCTGCTACCCGGATCTGACCTGCGACCTGGTCGACCCGGCCACCGGCCGGCGTGAACCCGGCGGACGCTTCCACCGCGATCCCGTCGACGGCGGCGTCGACCGCGTGCAGATCTCCGGTCGCACGGCCCGCCGCGTCAGCACCGGCTGACCGGCCGTCCCGCGGCGCTTACCCGAGGCGCCCCGCCGTGTCCGGACAGCACCCCTCGCCGCACCGAAGAGCCGCCCCGCGCGGCTCCGGTGCGCCCTGAGCGGCTCCCCGCGCTCGCGCATCCGCATCGTCACCGTCTTACGAGGACTCCCATGCCGGACCTGCACAACTCGCCCGACCCGACGTCCCTCTCCACCCGGGCGGACGGCGTCACCGCCGCCACCGGCGGCTCGGACACCGCGGTGCCACGCCGGCCGCTCGGCGAACTGTTCGACGTGTGGGTGGGCCGGACGCCGGACGCGCCGGCGGTGACCGACGGCCGGCGGACGTGGTCCTACCGGGAACTGGCGGAGCGGACCGGGCGCCTGGCCGCCGGTCTCGTACGCCGCGGGGCCGGGCCGGAGCGGACGGTGGCACTAATCCTGCCGCGCTCGCTGGAGCTGATCGCCGCCGAGCTGGCCGTGGCCCGCACGGGCGCCGCATTCCTGCCCGTCGACCCCCAGTACCCGGCCGAGCGACGCGCGTTGATGCTGGCGGACGCGGCACCCGCCGTGGTCCTCGGCGACGTGGCCGCCGTACGCGCCGCCACGGAGGGCGCCGGGAACACTCCGAAGCCATCACCGAGGGTGGACGCCGACCAGGCCGCGTACGTCATCTACACCTCCGGCTCGACCGGAACGCCCAAGGGCGTGACCGTCACCCACCGGGGCATCGCCGCCTTCGCCGCGAGTGCCGCCGAGCGGTACGCCGTGGGCCCGGGCGACCGCGTGCTTCAGTTCTCCTCGCCCAGCTTCGACGCCTCCGTGCTGGAACTGTTCATCTCCGTCCTGTCCGGCGCCACCTTGGTCGTACCGCCCAACGGCCCCTGGCTGGGCGACGAACTGGCCGCCGTGGTGAACGAGCACCGCATCAGCCACGCGCTCATCCCGCCGGCCGCCCTGGCCACCCTGCCGGACCCGTCACAGATAGAGCCCGGCGGCCTGCGCACACTGATCGTGGGAGCCGAAGCGTGTCCGGCCGCACTCGTCGACCGCTGGGCGCCCGGCCGCCGGATGATCAACTCGTACGGTCCCACCGAGACGACCATCGTGGCCTCCTGGACCGGACCGCTGTCCGCAGGCAGCGGCACGCCGGGCATCGGCACCCCGCTGCCCGGCACCGAGACACATGTGCTGGACGCGGCCATGCGGCCGGTGCCGCACGGCACCGGCGGCGAACTGTACGTCGGCGGGGCGGGAGTGGCCCGCGGCTATCTCAACCGCCCCGGCCTCACCGCCGGACGCTTTGTCGCCAGCCCCTTCGGCCCGCCCGGAGCCCGGCTCTACCGCACCGGCGACCGGGCCCGCTGTAACGAGCACGGCGAACTGGAGTACCTGGTCCGGCTCGACCGCCAGGTGAAACTGCGCGGCTTCCGGATCGAGCCCGGCGAGATCGAGGTGGCGCTGCGAAGCCACGACGGAGTGCGGGACGCCGTGGCCGTGGTCCGGGAGGACGAACCCGGACGGCGTCGGCTCGTCGGCTACGTCACCCCCGCCGACCCCCGGGAAGCCCCGCACCCCGACCAGTTGCGAGAGGCCGTCGCCGCCGTCCTGCCGCCGCACATGGTGCCGTCCGCGGTGGTCGTCCTCGACGCCCTGCCGCTCACGCCCCAGCACAAGATCGACCTGCGCGCCCTGCCCGCGCCCGTCCACGCGACCGGTCCGGGACACGTGGCGCCGCGCACCCCGCAGGAACGGGTGCTTGCCGAGGTGTGGGCGGACGTTCTGGGCGTCGACGCCGTCGGCGCCGAGGACGACTTCTTCGACCTGGGCGGCGACTCCATCCTCGCCACCCGTGCCCTGGCCCGCATCCGCGAAGAACTGGGCGCCCGCCTGTCCGTCCGGGACGTGTTCACCGCGCGCACGGTCGCCGCCCTGGCCCGGCTGCTCGACACCCACTTCGTCGCGGCGGCCCCGGACCCGATCCCGGCCGTCCCGCGCGACCGGCCGCTGCCGCTCTCCAGCGCCCAGCACCGCCTGTGGTTCCTGGACGACCTCACCTCGGGCGGCGCCGAGTACAACACCGGCCTGGCGTTGCGGCTGCGCGGAGAGGTGGACACCGGGGCGCTGGGCCGTGCCCTGGACCGGCTGGCCGCCCGCCACGACTCCCTGCGCACGACCTTCGCCACCGAGGGCGGCCAGGGGGTGCAGCGGGTGCATCCGCACGCCGACCTGCCGCTGCGCACGGCCGACGTGACGCACCTGCCGGCCGCCCGGCGCGACGAGGCCGCCGACCGGCTGCTCACCGAGGAGCTGAAGCACCCCTTCGACCTGGCGGCCGGCCCGCTCACCAGGGCTCTGCTGGTCCGCCGCGGCACTGATGACCATGTGCTGCTGCTGGCCCAGCACCACATCGTCACCGACGGCTGGTCCGTGGGCATCCTGACCCGTGACCTGACGGCCCTGTACCGGGCCGAGGCCTCCGGCACGGAGGACGGGCTGCCCGCTCCCGGCGTGCAGTACCCGGACTTCGCCGTATGGGAGCGGCGGCAGCGCTCCGGGGACGGCGACGCGGAGCACCTCGCCTACTGGAAGCGGCACCTGTCCGGCATGCCGCAACTGGAACTGCCCACCGACCGGCCCCGGCCCGCGGTGCGCACCACGTCCGGCGCCGCGCACCGGCAGCACCTTCCGGCGGAGCTGGTCGCGCGGCTGAGACATCTGGCCGGGGGACGCGGTGCGACGGTCTTCACCCTGTTCGCCGGGGCGGCGGCGGTGCTGTTCTCCCGCTACTCCGGGCAGCGGGATGTCGCCTTCGGCACCGTCACCACCGGGCGGGGACGCCGCGAACTGGAGGACGTGGCCGGGTTCTTCGCGAACACCGTCGTACTGCGCGGTGACGTGGACGACTCCGCGACCGTCGACCGGTTCGTGGAGAGCATGCGGGCGACGGTACTGGACGCCTTCGCCCACGAATCGGTGCCGTTCGACCGGGTCGTGGAGGAGCTGGCCCCGCCCCGGGATCCCAGCCGCACCCCGCTGGTGCAGGTGCTGGTGGTGCAGCAGACGGCCCTGAGTGACCCGCCGCGGGCCGGCGGGGTGCGGATCGAGCACCACCCGCTGCCCCGCCCGGCCGCCCGCTTCGACCTGGTGCTGGAGTTCGCGCCGCACGCCGACGGCAGCTGCGAGCTCACGGTCGAGTACAACACCGGCCTGTTCGAAGCCGAAACGGTCGCGCGGATGAGCCGCCATCTGCACCGGCTGCTGGAGGGCATGGCGGACGGGCCGCACCACACGGTGGGCGAGCTGGCCCTGCTCTCGGACGACGAACGGCACACCGTGCTGGAGGCCTGGAACCCGCCGCCCGCGGACGCCCGCCGCGAGCCGGGCCGCACCCTGCCCGAGCTGTTCGAGGCACAGGTGGCGCGGACGCCCGACCGGACCGCCGTGGTGTGCGGCTCCCAACGCCTGG
Organism: Streptomyces hamibioticus; assembly: GCF_047946815.1. Classification (NCBI taxonomy): domain Bacteria; kingdom Bacillati; phylum Actinomycetota; class Actinomycetes; order Kitasatosporales; family Streptomycetaceae; genus Streptomyces; species Streptomyces hamibioticus. Next base: position 147,125 of record NZ_JBKKQY010000001.1, on the reverse strand, counting down.
ACTACGCCGAGGTCAACCGGCGCGCCAACCGGCTCGCCCGGCTGCTGACCGCGCGCGGGGCCGGGCCCGAGACGCTGGTGGCGCTGTGCCTGCCGCGGACGGCGGACCTGCTGCCGGTGCTGTGGGCCGTACTCAAAGCGGGCGCCGGCTACCTCCCGGTGGATCCCGGCTACCCGGTCGAGCGGGTCCGCCTCATGCTCGCCGACGCCGCCCCCGCCCTCGTCGTCGCCACAGGCGAAACGGCCGGTGCGCTGCCCGGCGACTGCGCCCCGCTGCTTCTGGAGGACTGCCTCGCCCAGGACGCCGTGGCCGACGGCGACCGCACCGAGGGTGACCGGGCCGACAGCGACCTCACCGACGCCGACCGGGTACGGTCTCTCGATCCGGGGCACCCTGCGTACGTCATCTACACCTCTGGCTCGACCGGACGGCCCAAGGGCGTCGTGGTCACCCACCGCAGTGTCGCGGCGCTCGCGGCGTGGGCCGAGGAGCGCTTCGGCGCCCGGCGGCTGGCCCATGTGGTGGCCTCCACCTCGCTCAACTTCGACGTGTCGGTGTTCGAGATGCTCTGCCCCCTGCTCGTGGGCGGCGGCATCGAGGTGGTCGCCGACCTGCCGGCCCTCGCCGACACCACCGAGCCCCGCCGGGTGGGACTGGTCAGCGGCGTGCCGTCGGTGATCTCCCGCATGCTCGCCGAGGGCGGTGCGACGGTGGCGGCGGACACGGTCGTCCTGGCCGGGGAGGCGCTTCCCGCGCAGACCGTGTACGACCTGAAGCAGGCCATGCCGGGCTGCGAGATCGCCAACATCTACGGCCCGACCGAGGCCACCGTCTACGCCACCGCGTGGTTCGCGAACGGCGCCGCACCGGACCAGGCCCCGCCGATCGGCAGGCCCGTGGCCCGCACCCGCGCCTACGTCCTGGACCACCTGCTGCGCCCCCAGCCGCCCGGCGTGACAGGAGAGCTGTACCTGGGCGGCGGGGGACTGGCACGCGGCTACCTGGGACGCCCGGGGCTGACCGCCTCCCGGTTCGTCGCCGACCCCTTCGGCGCGCCGGGTGACCGCATGTACCGCACCGGAGATCTGGTGCGGTGGAACACCGACGGCCAACTGGAGTACCTCGGCCGCACCGACCAGCAGGTCAAGGTGCGCGGATTCCGCATCGAACTGGGCGAGGTGGAGGAGGCGCTGCGCCGCGTCGGCGGCGTGGCGGAGGCGGCGGCCACCGTCCGCGAGAGCGACGGCTACCGTCGTCTCGTCGGCTACGTCGTTCCCGCCCCGAACGCGCGCGTCGAGCCGGACCAGGTACGCCGGGCCCTCGGCCGCACCCTGCCCGACTACATGGTGCCCACGGCCGTGGTGATCCTGGCCGGCCTTCCCCTCAACCCCAACGGCAAGATGGACCGGAGCCGCCTGCCGGACCCCGGCCCGGTGCGGAGCGGTACGCACCGCGTGGCCCCGCGCACCCCCACCGAACGCACCCTCGCTGCCATCTGGGCGGACATCCTGCGCGTGGACCGGGTCGGGGTGGACGACAACTTCTTCGCCCTGGGTGGCGACTCCATCCTCATCATCCAGGTGGTGGCCCAGGCCCGGCAGGCCGGCCTCACCGTCACCTCCCGGGACCTCTACCGCCACCAGACGATCGCTGCCCTCGCCCGCTGCGCCGACGCGGCCGGCGACCGACGCCCCGCCGCTGTCCCGGCCCCGGTGGCCGCCACCGGCCCCGCACCCCTCACACCCATCCAGCGCTGGCTGTTCGACAGCGCCGCAGAGCGCGCGGGCCGCTTCGCCCAGACCCTGTCCGTGCAACTCCCCGACGCCGTCGACCCGGTGGCGCTGGAGGACGCCCTCAACGACCTCGTCGCCCACCACGACGCGCTGCGCTCACGCTTCATCACCGAGAAGAGCCCTGACGGCACGAGCGCGGAACCGCGCACCGCATGGCACATCGAGGACCAGGTCCCGCCCCTTCGTCTGGCCCACCACGCCGGCTCCGACACCGACTCCCCGCACCACGGAGCCTTCGACCTGCGCCACGGACCGCTGCTGCGTGCCGTACTGCACGACCGCGGCCCCGGCCGGCCCCGCGTGCTGCACCTGGCCGTCCACCACCTGGTCGTCGACGGTGTCTCCTGGCGCGTGCTCCTGGAGGACCTCGACCGCGCCTACCGCGCCCGCCGGGAAGGTCGCGACGGACAGCAGGCGTTGCCCCCGAAGTCCTCCCCGCTGCGGCACTGGGCCGAGCTGTTGTCCGCTCACGCGGCCGACGGCGGCTTCGGTGACGAGGTCGCGTACTGGACCGATGCCACCGCCGGTGCCCGGACGGCGCTGCCCACCGACGGGCAGGGCGAGAAAGACGGCGAGCGAGCCAACACCTACGCCTCGGCGCGCTCGGTGACCGTCCGCCTCACCCCCGAGGACACCACGGCCCTGCTGCGCACCCTGCCGGACACCTACCGCACCCGGGTCAACGACGTGCTGCTGAGCGCGCTCGGCCGGGTGCTGTGCGCGTGGACCGGGCACGAGCGGGTCATCGTGGACGTCGAGGGCCACGGCCGCGAGGAACTCTTCGACGACGTGGACATCAGCCGTACGGTCGGCTGGTTCACCAGCCGTCACCCCGTCGCCCTCGCCGTCCCGGACGACGCGGACTGGGACGTCGTACTCAAGCAGGTCAAGGAGCAGCTGCGGGCGGTGCCCCGGCACGGCATCGGGCACGACGTCCTGCGGTACCTGGCCTGCCCGACCCCTCTGCCCGCGGCGCCGGAAGCGCAGGTCAGCTTCAACTACCTGGGCCGGTTCGGGCTCCCGGACACCCCCGGTGGCCTGTACGGGGAAACGTTCCGTCCGCTGGAACTGGACGCCGACCCCTCCGCCGTCCGCCCGCACCCTCTGGAGGTGGTGGGTCAACTGGACGGCGACGCATTGGAGTTCACCTGGTTCTACTCCGAGGACCTGCACACGAGGACGACCGTCTCCGACCTGGCCGCCCGCTTCGCCGACGCACTGGCCGGCATCGCACGCCACGCCGTCCGGCCCTGCGGCGGCGGACGCACCCCCTCGGACTTCCCGCTGGCCGGGCTCGACCAGGAGACCGTGGACCGGATCGTGGGGGAGGACCCCGGCGCGGTGGAGGACATCCACCCGCTCACCCCCACCCAGACCGGCATGCTGTTCCACCGGCTCTCGCAGGACGACCGGGGCGTCTACTTCCAGCAGCTCACCTTCGACCTGGACGGCGTGCCCGAACCGGTCGCGCTCGCGGCGGCCTGGCAGCGCGTCACGGACCACACACCCGTGCTGCGCGGTCGCGTCGTCTGGCAGGACGTGCCCGAGCCGCTGCTGGTGGTGCAGCGTCACGCCGCCGTGCCCGTCACGCACCTGGACTGGCGTGACCTGGCCGAGGAGGAACGCGAGAGGCGGCTGCGGCAGCTGCTGGACCGGGACCGCGAGCAGGGCATCGACCTGACCCGGGCCCCGCTCCAGCGGCTGGTGCTCGTCAGGATCTCCGACGGCGGCGTACGCGTCGTCTGGTCCTTCCACCACCTGCTCCTGGACGGCTGGAGCCTGTTCCAGGTGCTCTCCGACGTCTTTGCCGGGTACGCCACGGCAGGGCGGGAGCCGTTGCCGCACCGGCGCCCGTTCCGGGACTACGTGGCCTGGCTGCGCGGCCGTGACGGGGCGGAGGCCGACCGGCACTGGCGCCGCCGCCTCGCCCGTCTGGCCGAGGCCACCCCACTGCCCTACGACCACGAGCCGCGCGAGAGCCACCGCGCCGAGTCCACAGCGGCCGTCCGCGGCACCGTGGACGCGGCCACCACCCGGGATCTGGCCGAGCTGGCCAGGACAGCCGGGCTGACCCTCAACACCCTCGTGCAGGGAGCGTGGGCGCTGCTGTTGAGCCGTCAGGCCCGCAGAGCCGAGGTGGTGTTCGGCACGACCGTCTCCGGGCGGCCGCCCGAGCTGCCGGGTGCCGACACCATGACCGGCCTGTTCATCACCACCCTGCCCACCCGGGTTACGGTGCCGCACGACAGGCCCCTCCTGGACTGGCTGCGCGAGCTCCAGCAGGAGCAGAGCGAGGACCGCCGCTTCGATCACGTACCGCTCACCCGGATGAAGGGGCTCACCGAACTCCCTGAGCGCGCGGCCCTGTTCGACAGTATCGTCGTCTTCGAGAACTACCCGGTCGACGACGACCTGGCCGCCGCTCACGGACTGCGGCTGACCGGGCTGGACGGCATCGAGACCACCAACTACCCGCTGAGCCTCGTGGCCTATCCGGGCACGGAACTGGCACTGCGGCTGGGTTACGACCCGCAGCTGTTCGACGCCGGCACCGTCGAGCGCATGGTCGAGTACCTCACCGCCCTGCTGACGGGCATGGCAGCGACCCCCGAAGTCGCGCCCGCCCGGCTGCCGTTGCTCACCGCCGCCCGCCGCCGCCAGGTCGTCGAGGAGTGGAACGACACCGCCGCCGGCACACCCGAGGCAACGGTGGCGGAACTCTTCGCCGCGCAGGTGCGGCGCACCCCGGACGCGGTGGCCCTGGAAACGGAGACGGAACGGCTCACCTACCGTGCACTCGACACGCGGGCTGCGCTCTTGGCAGGCCGGCTGGCCGCGCTCGGTGTGACGCCCGAGGTTCCGGTGGGCGTGCTGACGGGGCGTTCGGCCGATCTCGTCGTCGTACAGCTCGCCCTGGCCCGCACCGGTGGTGTGTACGTCCCGCTGGACGGCAGGGCGCCGTACGAGCGGCTGCGCCGGATGCTCGCCGAGGCGGACGCGCGGTTGCTGCTGACCGACGCCGAGTGGCAGCGGACGGCGGGGGAGGCGCTGCCCGACGGCACGGTCCTGCGCGTGGACGAGCTCCTTGCGGGTGCACCCCCGCGAGCGGAGGGCGACGTCGGGGGCGCAGTCCCGGGAGTCCACCCCGACAACGTCCAGTACCTGATGTTCACGTCCGGCTCCACCGGCACTCCCAAAGGCGTCGCGGTACGCCAGCGGGATGTTGCCGCGCTCGCCCTCGACCGCGCCTTCGCCGGGCACGACCGGGTCCTCGTGCACTCCCCGCACGCCTTCGACGCCGCCACCTACGAGGTGTGGGTGCCGCTGCTGCGGGGCGGGACGGCCGTGCTGGCCCCGCCGGCCGACGTGGACGCCGCCGTCGTCCGCCGCGCGATCACCGAGCAGGGCGTGCGCTGCCTGTGGCTGACCGCGGGCCTGTTCCGGCTCCTCGCCCAGGAGGACCCCACCTGCCTGCACGGGGCCCGTGAGGTGTGGACCGGCGGCGAGGCCGTACCGGGCGCGGTGGTGGGCCGGGTGCTCGACGCCTGTCCCGGCCTCACCGTCGTCGACGGCTACGGACCCACCGAGACCACCACCTTCGCCACCCGGCGGGCCTTCCGCGCCGGTGACCCGCTCCCCGCGGTGCTGCCCATCGGACGCCCGCTCGACAACACCCGCGTGTACGTGCTGGACGACGCCCTGGAGCCGCAGCCACCCGGTGTGCCGGGGGAGTTGTACGTCGCGGGCGCCGGAGTGGCCCGGGGGTACGCCGGGCGGCCCGGCGCGACCGCGGCACGCTACCTGGCCGACCCGTTCGGGCCGCCCGGCGGGCGGATGTACCGCACCGGCGACATCGTGCGGTGGAGCGCCGACGGTGAACTGCACTTCGTGGGACGCGCGGACGACCAGGTCAAGATCCGCGGCTTCCGGGTCGAGCCGACCGAGGTGGAGGCCCGGCTGACCGCCCACCCGGCCGTGGCCGAGGCGGTGGTCTCGGTGTACGAGCACGCCGGCCGCAAGCGGCTGGCCGCCCATCTCGTGTCCGCCCCCTCCGCCGCCGTGCCGCCCGCGAGTGAGCTGCGCGCGCACCTCGTCGCCGAACTGCCCGACTACATGGTGCCGGCCGCCTTCGTCACGGTGGCCGCACTGCCGCTGACCGCCAACGGCAAGGTCGACCGGCGCCGGTTGCCCGCGCCCGACTGGACGGCGGCCGGCGACGCCGAGTACCGCGCGCCGCGCACCGAGGCCGAGCGGATTCTCGCCGGGATCTGGGCGGAGCTGCTGGGCGCGGAACGGGTCGGCGCCGACGACAACTTCTTCATGCTGGGCGGCGACTCGATCCTCAGCATCCAGGTCGTCTCCCGGGCCCGCGCCGCCGGGCTCGCGCTCACCCCGCGGGACCTGTTCCGGCATCCGACGGTCGCCGCTCTGGCCGCCGCGGCGGACACCGGTACCACCGTGCCCGTCGCGGGCACCGGCCCGGTGGACGGCGAGGTCCCGCTCACCCCGATCCAGCACTGGTTCCTCGATCCCGGGCCGCGGCGGCCGGAGTTCTTCAACCAGTCCGTCGTGGTGGAGACGCCCGACGACGTCGACCCGGCCGCCCTGCGCCGTGCCCTGACGGCCGTGTACGCCCATCACGACGCCCTGCGCTGTCGTTTCGTCCGGTCCGTCGACGGCTCCTGGCGCCAGGAGTGCCCCGCGGCCGACGAGGAGTTCCCGGAGCTGCTGGAGGTCTGCGACCTGGGCGGACTCCCGGAGGAAGCGGCCGAGGAGGCCGAGGCCCGCATCACGGCCGAGGCGCACGCCGCCTTCCGGCTGGCGAGCGGGCCGCTCGTCACCGCCCGCCTTTTCACGGGAACCGGCACCGGTGACGGCACCGCACGTGGCGCCCGCCTGCTGCTCGTCGTGCATCACCTGGTCGTCGACGGCGTCTCCTGGCGCATCCTGCTGGAGGACCTGGAGACCGCCTACGGGCAGGCCCGTGCCGGGGAGCCGGTACGCCTGCCGGACCGGACGACCTCCGTCCAGGAGTGGGCGCGGCGCCTGCACGCGTACACCGCGTCCGGCGGATTCGCCGCGCAGCGCGAGCACTGGGAGACGGTGGCCCGGCACTGCGCCGCGCCCCTGCCGGTGGACGGCTCCGGCGGCAACTCCATGGCCGACGTGGACGTGGTGACCGTGCGCCTGGACCGGCGGCACACCGACGACCTGCTGCGGAAGGTGCCCGGCGTCTACCGTACTCGCGTCGACGACGTCCTGCTGACCGCCCTCGGCCGGGTGCTCTCGGGGTGGACCGGCCGGCGGACCGTCCCCGTCGGCCTGGAGGGGCACGGCCGCGAGGACCAGCTCTTCGACGACGTCGACCTGTCCCGGACGGTCGGCTGGTTCACCACCCTGTTCCCCGTCGCCCTCGACATCCCGGCCGGCGACTGGGGCACCGCCCTGAAGTCCGTCAAGGAGCAGCTGCGCGCCGTCCCCGGGCGAGGCCTGGGCCACGGTGCCCTCCACCGGCTCGCCCGCGACCAGCGGCCGGCCGACGCGCCGATGCCGGGCGTCAGCTTCAACTACCTGGGCCGGTTCGACTGGTCCGCCCGGGGCGGCGCGCTGGTGCACTCCGTGCCGGACGGGCTGGACGGCGCCGAGGCGCCCGAGTCGGTGCGCCCGCACCTGCTGGACGTGGTGGCCCGCGTCGAGGACGGCGAGCTGGAGGTCACCTGGCACTACAGCCGGCACCTGCACCGGGAGGACACTGTCGTCGGCCTTGCTGCCGGGATGCTGCGGGCGCTGGAGGAAGTCGTCGCCCACTGCGCCGCTCCCGGGGCCGGAGGCCGTACGCCGTCGGACTTCCCGCTGGTCCGGATCGACCAGACTGCCGTGGACCGCGTCGTGGGCGACGGCCGCGGCGTCGAGGACCTGTACCCGCTGACGCCGATGCAGGCGGGCATGCTGTTCCACAGCCTGATGGACCCGGACAGCCGCACCTACGTCAACCAGGTCCAGCTGGTGCTGGACGGCGTCACCGATCCGCACGCCCTCGCCGAGGCGTGGCAGCGGACCGTGGACGCCAACGCGATGCTGCGCATCCGCCCGGTGTGGCAGGAGACCACCGAACCCCTCCAGGCCGTGCGGCGGCAGGCGAGGGTGCCCGTCACCCACCACGACTGGACCGGCTGGTCCGCGGCGCGGTGCGAGGCCGAACTCGCCCGGCTCGTCGACGAGGACCGGCAGGACGGACTCGACCTGGAGACGGCCCCGTTGATGCGTCTGACGCTGATCCGGCTCTCGCCCGAGCGGGTGCGGATGCTGTGGACGTTCCATCACCTGCTGCTCGACGGGTGGAGCGCGGCCCAGGTCTTCGACGAGGTGTGCGAGCGGTACGCGGCGCTCACCGCAGGGCGCCGCCCGCAGGTGCCCGCCCGTGCCCCCTTCAGCGACTACCTGGGCTGGCTGGCCGGGCAGGACACCGAGCGGGCGGAACGGTACTGGCGTCAGGCGCTGGCCGGCTTCCCGCTGGCCACCGAACTGCCGCGCGACCGGCGGCCCGCGGAGGCGCACCGCACCTCGTCCTCGGGGTCGGTGCGGGTGACGCTCGACGCCGGGGCGTCGGCACGGCTGCGCCGGACCGCGCAGGAGGCCGGTCTGACCCTCAACACCGTGCTCCAGGGTGCCTGGGCGCTGCTGCTGTCCCGCTACGGCGGCGGAGACGACGTGGTGTTCGGTACCACCGTCTCCGGCCGTCCGGCCGACCTGCCGGGCGTCACCTCCATGGTCGGCGTGTTCATCAACACCCTGCCCACCCGGGCGCGCATCGACGGAGGGCGCCGGCTGCTGGAGTGGCTGGGCGACCTCCAGGCCGCCCAGTCGGAGTCCCGGCGCCACGACTTCGTCTCCCTCGCCCAGCTCCAGACCTGGAGTGAGGTACCGGGCGGCACGTCCCTGTTCGACAGCATCGTGGTCTTCGAGAACTATCCGTTCGACGCGGACGCCCTGGCACGGCACGGCCTGGCCATGGAGCAGGAACGCGACGTGGAGCCGACCAACTACCCGCTCAGCGTGGTGGTCGCGCCCGGCGACACCCTGACGGTCACCCTCGACTACGACCCCGCCGCCTTCGACCCGGCCACGGTCGACGGCATCGGCGCGAGTCTGCGCACGCTGCTGACGGAGATGGCCACCGGTCCGGACCGCACCCTGGCCGAACTGCCGCTGATGTCCGGTGACGAGGGCCGTCGGCTGCTGGAACGCTTCGGCGGCCCGGTGGCCGAGGCGCCGCGGCGGACCCTGGCCGCTGCGTTCCGGGCGCAGGCCGCACGGACCCCCGACGCCCTCGCCGTGCTCGGAGACCGGGAACAGCTCACCTACCGGCAGCTCGACGAGCGCGCCAACCGGCTGGCCAGGATGCTGATCGAGGCCGGTGCCGGGCCCGAACGGTTCGTCGCGCTCGCCCTGCCCCGCACCCCGGACCTGGTCGTGGCGCTGCTGGCGGTCCTCAAGAGCGGTGCCGCCTACCTGCCCGTGGACCCGGGCTACCCGGCCGAGCGCATCGCCTTTCTCTTCGACGACGTACGGCCGGAGGCGGTCGTCACCTGCGCGGAGACGGGCGACCGGCTGCCGGACGGGCCGTTCACGCGGATCGCCCTCGACGACCCCGCCGCAGCCGCGAGGCTGGCCGACCTGTCCGGTGACGACATCACCGACGACGAGCGGCACACAGCGCTGCTGCCCCAGCATCCCGCCTACGTCATCCACACCTCCGGTTCGACCGGGCGGCCCAAGGGGGTCGTCGTCGCGCAGGCGTCGGTGCTGGCGCTGACCGACTGGGCCGCCGACGAGTTCGGCGGCCGGGGCCTGGAGCACGTGGTGGCCTCCACCTCGCTCAACTTCGACGTGTCGGTGTTCGAGATCTTCTCGCCGCTGCTGGCGGGCGGCCGCGTCGAGATCGTCCGTGACCTGCTGGCCCTCGCCGAGCGCGCGGGACCGTGGCGGGCGGGACTGCTCAGCGCGGTGCCCTCCGCGCTGGGTCGGCTGCTGGCGGAGGACACCGTCCGTGTCGGCGCCGACACGGTGGTGCTGGCCGGTGAGGCGCTGCCCGTGCGGACCGTGCACCAGGTGCGCTCGGCGGTGCCCGGCTGCCGGGTGATGAACATCTACGGCCCCACCGAGGCCACCGTCTACGCCACCGCCTTCACCTGCGACCCGGCCGAACCCGACCGCGTCCCGCCCATCGGCAGGCCCGTCGGCGGAGCCCGTGCCTATGTGCTGGACTCCCGGCTGCGGCCGGTGCCCGCCGGCGCCCCCGGTGAGCTGTACCTGGCCGGCACCGGTGTGGCCCGCGGTTACCTGAACCGGCCGGGACTGACCGCGTCCCGCTTCCCCGCCGATCCGTTCGGCCCGCCCGGCAGCCGCATGTACCGCACCGGGGATCTCGTGAGGTGGTCGGCCGACGGCGACCTGCTGTACCTCGGCCGTTCCGACGACCAGGTGAAGGTCCGCGGTTTCCGCATCGAACTCGGCGAGGTCGAGGCCGCGCTGACCCGGCATCCCCGAGTGTCCGCGGCGGCCGCCCGTGTGGTCGAACACGACGGCCACAAGCGCCTCGTGGCGTACGCGGTCCCCGACGGCCCTGCGCTCCCCGACTCCGCCGACCTGCGCGCGTTCCTCGCGCGTACCCTCCCCGGTCACCTGGTCCCCGCCCTCGTCGTGCCGCTGGAGCGGCTGCCGCTCGGGGCCACCGGCAAGCTGGACCGGCGCGCGCTGCCCGACCCCGTGTGGTCGGCGCCGCGCGGGAACGATGACCGCCCGCCACGCACCGAGGCCGAGCGGGCGCTCGCCGCGATCTGGTCCGAGGTGCTGGGCGTGCCCGAAGTGGGCGCGCAGGACAACTACTTCGCGCTCGGCGGCGATTCCATCCTCGGTATCCAGATCGTCTCCGCCGCCCGTCGGGCCGGCCTCGCCCTGACCCCCCGGCACCTGTTCCAGCACCAGACCGTCGCCGAACTGGCAGCGGCCGCCCAGGACGTGACGGTCCGGCGGACGGTGGCGGAACAGGGTCCGGCCGTCGGGGACGTGCCGCTCACGCCCGTCCAGCACTGGCTGTTCGACACGCTCACCGGTGACCCCGCCCAGCTGACCCAGACGGTCTCCTTCCACCTGGCCGCCGACACCGACGAGGCACTGCTGCGGGCCGCCCTGGCCGTCGTACTGGAGCACCACGACGCGCTGCACCTGCGGTTCGAGCGGGCCGGCGACGGACGGTGGCGACAGCACGGCACCGCACCCGGGGAGGCGCCGGGGCTGGAGGTGCACGACCTGCCCCACGGCGCCGACGACTCCGCCGTGCGCGACCTGGCCGACCGCCTGTGCGCCGGGTTCGACCTCGCCGGTGGCCCGCTGCTCAGGGCCGCGCTGTGCCGGACCGGTGACGACCGGCGGCCGGTGCTGCTGCTGGCCGCCCACCACTTGGTCGTGGACGCGGTGTCCTGGCGGATCCTCCTGGAGGACCTGGAGACCGCCTACCGGGCGCTGCGCGACGGCGAGCGGGCGGACCTCGGGGCGAAGACCACCTCCTTCCGGGCGTGGTCGCAGCGCCTGACCGCCCACACGGCGTCCAGCGGCTTCGACGACGAACTCGCCCACTGGCAGGCCCTGTCCGCCGACATCACGCCCTTGCCGACCGACCTGAGCGGAGCCAACACCGCCGCCTGCGAGGAGAGGGTGACGGTGAGCCTGGACAGCGAGGAGACCCGGCGGCTGCTCCGGGACGTGCCGGACGTCTACCGCACGCGCGTCAACGACGTCCTGCTGTGCGCCCTGGGCCGGGTCCTGACCCGCTGGACCGGCCGGGATCGGGTCGCGGTCGCGCTGGAGGGCCACGGCAGGGAGGACCTGTTCGACGACGTCGACCTCGCCCGGACCGTCGGCTGGTTCACCACCATGTTCCCCGTCGTGCTGGACGTGCCCGTGAACGCGGGCACCGGGACGGCGCTGAAGTCCGTCAAGGAGAACCTGCGGGCCGTGCCGAGGGGCGGACTGGGGTACGGCGCCCTGCGCCACCTGCACCCCGACCGCGACCGGCTCGGCCTGCCGGAACTGCCGCAGGTCGGCTTCAACTACCTGGGCCGGCAGGACTGGAACGCCACCGCGGGCGGCATGCTGCACACGCCGTACGCCGGACTGGCCGGCGGCATCGACCCCGCGGCGGACCGGCCGCACCTCCTCGACGTCCTCGGACGGGTCGTCGGCAAGCGGCTGGAGTTCACCTGGTCCTACTCGCGCGAGGTGCACCGGCGGGACACGGTGACCCGGCTGGCCGCCGAACTGGCCGACGAACTGCGGCACATCGTGCGGCACTGCGCCGAGCCCGGCGCCGGGGGCCGTACGCCCTCGGACTTCCCGCTGGCACCGCTGGACCAGACGGCGGTGGACCGGCTGGCGGGCACCGGCCGCGACATCGTCGACCTCTACCCGCTCACACCCACCCAGAGCGGCATGGTCGTGCACGGGCTGGACGCACCCGGGCAGGGCATGTACGTCGAGCAGATCACGTTCGTCGTGGACGGGATCCGCGACCCGCGCCTGCTCGCCGCCGCCTTTCAGCACGTGGTCGACCGCACGCCCGTCCTGCGCACCACCGTGGTGCTCAGCGGCGCGCCCGTCCCGCTGCAGGCCGTGCACCGCACCGCGGCCCTGCCGGTCACCGAGCACGACTGGTCCGCCCTGACCCCGGCCGAACGCGACACGGCACTGGAGCGGCTGCTCGCCGAGGACAAGGCCCGCGGCCTGGCGCTGGACCGCGCTCCGCTGCTGCGCCTGGCCCTGATCCGGCTCGGCCCGGACCAGGTGCGGGTGGTGTGGACCTTCCACCACGTCCTGCTGGACGGCTGGAGCGTCTTCCACGTGCTGGCGGACGCGATGACCGCTCAGGCGGCGCTCGCCCGGGGCGAGGAACCCCGGTTGCCGGACCGCCGCCCGTTCGCCGACTACGCCGCCTGGCTCGCCACCCGGGACACCGCGCCGGCCGAGGAGCACTGGCGGAGCGTCCTCGCCGGCCTGACCGCGCCCACGCCGCTGCCCTACGACCGCAGGCCCGCCCAGAGCTCCGCGGCCCGCTCCGACACCTGGCTGTCCCAGTGGCTGGGCACGGAGGAGACCAAGCGGCTGGAGGACTTCGCCCGCCGCAACCGCCTGACCCTCAACACCGTCGCCCAGGGCGCCTGGGCGTTGCTGCTGTCGCGCTGGAGCGGGGAGCGGGAGGTGTGCTTCGGCACCACCGTCTCCGGGCGGCCCGCCGACCTGCCCGGCGCCGAGACCATCACCGGCCTGTTCATCACCACCCTGCCCGCTCGGGTCACCGTGGACGGCGGCGCGTCCTGTGACGCCTGGCTGCGGGACACGCAGGCGGCGCGGGCCGAGGACCGCCGCTTCGACCACGTGCCCCTGACCGACCTCCAGTCCTGGAGCGGCCTGCCCGCCGGGACACCGATGTTCGACAGCCTGCTGGTCTTCGAGAACTACCCGGTCGCCGACGCGACAGCCGGCACCCACGGCGTCCACGTACGCGACCTCGACGCCCGGGAGGCCACCAACTACCCGCTCACCGTGGTGGTCTCGCCAGGCGAACGGCTCGGCGTCGAACTCGGCTACGATCCGCGCCACTTCGACGCGACCACCGCGCGCTCCCTGGCCGCGCAGCTCCTGCACACCCTGGGCGAACTGGCGGCCTCCCAGGACACCGACCCCCTGGACGCGCTCGACATCCTGCCGCCGGAGGAACGGGCACGGCTGCTGCGCGGACCCGCCCGCCCCCCGCTCGCACCGGTGCCCCCAGCGACCCTGCCCGCCCTGATCGAGGCATCCGTGGACCGCCGGCCGACCGCCGCCGCGCTGAGCGCGCCCGGCCTGTCGCTGACCTTCGCCGAGACCGAGACGCGGGCCAACCGCCTGGCGCACCGGCTCATCGCGCGCGGCGCGGGCCCCGGCACCCTCGTCGCCCTGGTCCTGCCCCGCTCGGCGGACATGGTCCTCGCTCAGCTGGCGGTGGCCAAGTCCGGCGCCGCGTTCCTGCCGGTGGATCCCGGCTACCCGCAGGAGCGGGTCTCCCTGATGCTGCGGGACGCGCAGCCCGCCGTCACCCTCGATGCCGCCGAGGTGGCCGCCCTGCTCGCGGCACCACCTGACGGCACCCCCGGCCACCGGCCCACCGACGCCGACCGGCTTCGCCCGCTGGACCTGGACGACCCGGCCTACGTCATCTACACCTCCGGCTCCACCGGCGTCCCCAAGGGCGTGGTGGTCACCCACCGGGGCCTGGCGGGCTTCGCCGCCGCCGAGGCCGCGCACTACCGAGTGGCGCCCGGCGACCGGGTGCTGGCGTTCGCGACGCCCAGCTTCGACGCCTCGGTGCTGGAGCTGTGCATGTCCCTGCCGCAGGGCGCCCGTCTGGTCGTCCCCCGGCCCGGCCCGCTGCTCGGCGCCGAACTCGCCGACGTGCTGCGCGAGGAGCGCATCACCCACACCCTGCTGCCGCCGGCCGCGCTCGCCACCCTGCCGCCGGAGGCCCCCGGCGCCCTGCCCGACCTGAAGACCCTGATCGTCGGCGCCGATGCGTGCGGCGCCGACCTGGTCGCCCGCTGGGCCCCGCACCACCGCCTGGTCAACTCCTACGGGCCGACCGAGGCCACCGTCGTCGCGACCTGGTCCGATCCGCTGGAGGCGGACGGCGGCGCCCCGCCCATCGGCCGTCCCCTGCCCGCCACCGGCGCCTACGTCCTGGACGTCCGTCTGCGGCCGGTCCCCGACGGCGTGGCGGGCGAACTGTGGCTGAGCGGACCGGCGCTGGCCCGCGGCTACCTGGGCCGCCCGGGTCTCACCGCGACCCGGTTCACCGCCGACCCGTTCGGCCCGCCCGGCACCCGCATGTACCGCACCGGCGACCTCGTACGACGCGACGCCCGCGGCGAACTGCATTACCTGGGCCGCACCGACCACCAGCTCAAGCTGCGCGGCCACCGCATCGAGGCGGGCGAGGTCGAGGCCACGCTCGTGCGGCACCCGGCCGTGCTGGACGCCGTGGTGAGCGTACGGGAGGACGAACCGGGGCTGCCGCGCCTGGTCGCCCACCTGCTGCGCGCGCCCGCAGCCGAGGCGCCCGCCGCCGCCGAACTGCGGTCGCTGGCCGCGGCCACCCTGCCCGGCCCCATGGTGCCCACGGCGTACGTGGTGCTGGAGCGCTTCCCGCTCACCGAGAACGGCAAGACCGACCGGGCCGCCCTGCCCGCGCCCGCACCGGACGTGCCGGGCACCGCGGAACACATCGCTCCGCGCACTCCCACCGAGGAGGTGCTGGCCGCTTTCTGGGAGGAGGCCCTGCACACGCCCGTCGGCGCGGAGGACGACTACTTCGACCTGGGCGGTGACTCCCTGCGGGCCCTGCTCATCGCCTCCCGGGCCAACGACGCCTTCGGCGTGGCCCTCACGCCCCGCGACGTCCTGGTCCACCGCACGGTCGCCGCCCTGGCGGACCTGGTGGAGGAACAGGTGCTCAGCGAACTCGAAGACGCCGCACGCGGCGACAGCGACCACGACGAACGGTGAGGACCGGCAGACCATGACGTCTTCGAAGCGAGACCGCACCAAGGCCCTGCCCCAGGACCTCCAGGAGGCAATGCGCCGCCGGCTCGCCGGCCGGGCCACCGCCGCGCGCCAGGGCATCCCGCGCGCCGACCGCTCCCGGCCGCTGCCGCTGTCCTTCGCCCAGCAGCGGCTGTGGTTCCTGGACCGGCTGCGGCCCGGCGACTCCCGGTACAACAGCGCCGTCGCCCTGCGCCTGACCGGCCCACTGGACCACACCCTCCTCAGCCGCGCGCTGGACACCGTCGTGGAGCGGCACGAGGCGCTGCGCACCACCTTCGAGGAGAGCGACGGACGGCCCGTGCAAAGGGTGCGGCCGGCTGCCCCGGTGCCGCTGCCGGTGACCGACACGCCGCCGCACGCCCTGGACAGCGCCCTGCTCGCCGAGTACGAGCACCCCTTCGACCTGGGCACCGGTCCGCTCCTGCGCGCCCTGCTGCTGCGTGAGTCGGACACCGCGCACACTCTTCTGCTGACGGCCCATCACATCGTCACCGACGGCTGGTCGATGGGCGTCCTGCTGGAGGAACTGTGCAGCGCCTACGACGCCCTGGCCCGGGGCGCGGCGCCGGAGCTGGAGCCGGTGGCCACCCAGTACCCGGACTTCGCGGTCTGGCAGCGCGAACAACTCTCCGGCCCGCGCCTGGAGCGGGAACTCGACTACTGGGCCCGGCAGTTGAAGAGCGCCGTGCCGCCGGGGCTGCCGCTCGACCGGCCCCGTGACGGGGAGGAGTCCGGGGCGGGAGCCGTGCACACCTTCACCGTGCCCGCGCACGTCACCGCACGGCTGCGCGAGCTGGCGGCCGAGCAGCACACCACCCTGTTCACGTCCCTGGTCGCCGCCTGCCAGGCCCTGCTGGCCCGCTGGTCCGGGCAGGACGACATCACCGTCGGCTCCCTGACCCCGGGCCGTTCCCGCACCGACCTCGAACGCGCCGTCGGGTTCTTCGCCAACACCGTCGTCCTGCGCACCCCCGTCGACACCACCGGCTCCTTCCGCGACTTGCTGGGGGCAGCCGCGACCACCGTCAACGACGCCTTCGCACACGGCGACACACCGTTCGAGCGGCTGGTGGAGGCCGTGGGCACCACCCGCGAGGCGGGCCGCAACCCCCTGTTCGACGTGATGGTCCTGCTGCACCCGGCGCCGCCCACCGCTCCCGCCCCGAGCGGCCTGGCCGCCTCCCCGGTCGCCGTGCCCCGGCAGGCGGCCACCTTCGACCTCAGCGTGGAGTTCGTCCCCGACGCCGACGGGGACGGTCTGACCGGCCTGCTGGAGTACCGCACCGACCTGTTCGACACCGCCACCGCCGCACACATGGCCGACCAGCTGCTGCGCACCCTGGAGGGCGCGGCCGCCGCCCCGGACCGCCCCCTGGGCACCCTGCCCCTGCTCACCCCGGACCAGGCCCGGCGGATCACGGACGCGTGGAACGCCACCGCGCCGCCCGTCCCCGCCACCACCTGCCCGGAAGTCTTCGCCCGGCAGGCGGACCGCACCCCGCACGCCACCGCCCTGGTCACCGGAACCGGCCGCCTCGACTACGCGACACTCGACGCCCGCGCCAACCGGCTCGCCCACCACCTCCTCGCCCACGGAGCCGGCCCCGAACGCCTGGTCGCGCTCCGGCTGCCGCGCACCGCCGACATGATCGTCGCGATGCTCGCCGTCTGGAAGTCCGGCGCCGGCTACCTCCCGCTCGACCTCGCCCTGCCTGAGGAACGCGTCCGGTTCCTGCTCGACGACGCCCGACCCGCCCTGGTGCTGGACGAGACCGCCCTGCGCGCGGTGCCCGCCACCCTGCCGGACACCGCCCCGGCCGCTCCGCCGGACCCGGACACCACCGCGTACGTCATCTACACCTCCGGCTCCACCGGCCGTCCCAAGGGCGTCGCCGTGACCCACCGCTCCCTCACCCACCTGCTGGCCGCGCACCGCGAGGGCTTCGTCGCCGACGCGGGCGGCGGACCACTGCGGGTGGCGCTGACCGCGTCGTTCTCCTTCGACACCTCGCTGGAGGGCGTGCTGCTGATGGCCGACGGCCACCCGCTGCACCTGGTCGACGAGACGACCCGGCTGGACGCCGCCGCCCTCGTGGAGTACGTCGCCGAGCACCGCGTCGACTTCCTCGACCTGACCCCGTCCTACCTGCGCCAGCTGCTGCCCGCCGGACTGCTCACCGACCCACGGCACCACCCGCGCGTGCTGATGCTCGGCGGCGAGGCGATCGGCCACGGACTGTGGCGGGAACTGGCCGGCAACCAGGACGTGGCCGCGTACAACTTCTACGGCCCCACCGAGTGCACGGTCGACGCCCTGGCCTGTCGTATCGAGGGCGGCGGGCGTCCCCTGGTGGGCCGGCCGCTGCCCCACGTGCGCGCGTACGTCCTCGACGACGGCCTCCAGCCGGTGCCCCCCGGCGTCGGCGGCGAGCTGTACCTGGCGGGCGAGCAGGTGGCCCGCGGGTACGCGGGCCGACCCGGACTGACCGCCACGCGCTTCCTCGCCGACCCGTTCGGCGCCCCCGGCACCCGCATGTACCGCACGGGCGACCTGGCCCGCTGGACCGCCGACGGGCGCCTCGACTACCTCGGGCGCGCCGACGACCAGGTGAAGGTGCGCGGCCACCGCATCGAGCCGGGCGAGATCGAGGCGGCGCTGCTCGACCTGCCGTACCTCACCGGGGCGGCGGTCGCCGCGGTCGCGGACGCGCACGGTCACCTGCGGCTGGCCGCTTACGTCGTACCCGCCCCCGGTGCGGAACCGCCCGTCGCCTCGCAGCTGTGGGCGGCCTGCCGCCGGGTCCTGCCCGATCACATGGTGCCGTCGTCGTTCACCGTGCTCGACGCACTGCCGCTGACCACCAGTGGCAAGCTGGACCGTCGTGCCCTGCCCGCGCCCGACGTCGACGCGGCCCCGCGCGAGCGGGAGTTCGTCGCACCGCGCACCCCCGACGAGGAGACGCTGGCCGGGATCTGGGCCGAGGTGCTGGGCGTCGCGCGAGTGGGCGTCACCGACAACTTCTTCGAACTCGGCGGCGACTCCATCCTCAGCATCCAGGCCGTCTCCCGCGCCCGCGCAGCAGGCCTGCGCCTGACCTCGCGGGACGTGTTCCGTCACCAGACCGTCGCCGACCTGGCCGCCGCCGCGTCCCGGCGCACCGCCGAGGCACCCGCACCCCGGCCGCGCGAGACCGGTCCCGCCCCGCTGACCCCGGTCCAGGAGTGGTACGTCGCCACGCACGGCGACCGGCACGGCAACCCGCGGCTCTTCAGCATGGCGATGCTGCTCGACCTGCCCCACGACGTCGACGAGGGCGCCCTGGAACGCGCGGTCGAGGCGCTGGCCGTCCACCATCCGGCACTGCGCACCCGCTTCGCCCGCAGCGGCGACACCTGGCGGCAGCACCCCGGCGAGGGCCCGGCCGCCGGGCTGATGACCCGCCACGACCTCTCCGGCGCCGCCGATCTCGCGACCGCCCGCACCGACGCCGCCGACGCCGCCCGCGCGGCCCTGGACCCGGGGACCGGCGCACTCCTGCGCGCCGCCCTGCTCCTCCCGCCCGGCGAACGCCCCCAACTCTTCCTGGCCGCCCATCACTTGGCCGTGGACAGCGTCTCCTGGCGGATCCTCCTCGCCGACCTGGAGTCGGCCTACCGGCAGGCGTCGGCGGGCGAGGCCGTCCGACTGGAGCCGGTGGCCACGCTGTTCGCCGACTGGGCCGTGCACCTGGCCCGCCGGGTGCGGGCCGGTGAATTCGATGAGGACCTGCCGTACTGGACGGCCGAAGCCGACGAGCCCCGCACCCCGCTGCCCGTCGACCGCACCGGAACCCCGCTCGCGGGATCCGTGCGCACCGTCCGCACCCGGGTGGACCGCGCCACCACCGGGGCGCTGCTGCGCCGGGTGCCCGCCGCATACCGCACGCAGGTCAACGACGTGCTGCTCAGTGCCCTGAGCCGGGTCCTCGCCGACTGGGCGGGCACCGAGCGGGTGACCGTCACTCTGGAGGGCCACGGGCGCGAGGACCTGGGGGGCAGCCGGGGCCGGGGCCCGGACGAGGCGCTGGATCTGTCCCGGACGGTGGGCTGGTTCACCACCCAGTACCCCGTCACCCTCACCCCGGCCGGACCGCCTTCCGCCCCCGACTGGGGTGGCACGCTGAAGGCCGTCAAGGAGCGGCTGCGGGCCGTGCCCCGGCGCGGACTGAGCTACGAGGCGCTGGCCCGTCTCGGCTCACCCGCCCCGGCCGCCCGCGCCCTGCGGGAGACTCCGCCGGCCCAGGTGTGCTTCAACTACCACGGGCAGTGGGAGCCGACCGCCGGAGCCGACTTCGCCCCGGCCGCCGAGGTGCCCGGCCGGGACATGGCGCCCGACGAGCCCCTCGACCACCTGCTCGACATCTCCGCCGTCGTGGCCGACGGTGAGCTGGAGATCACCTGGCACTACAGCGACCAGGTACACGACCCGGCCACGGTACGGGAGTTGGCGCAGGGCATGGTGGCGGCACTGGCCGCGATCGCCGAGCACTGTGCCCGGCCCGACGCCGGTGGCCGTACCCCCTCCGACTTTCCCCTGGCCCGCCTGGACCAGGCCGCCGTGGACCGGCTGGTGGGCGACGGCCGTGCGGTGGAGGACCTTCTGCCGCTCACCCCGCTCCAGGAGGGCATGCTCTTCCACCGCCTGGTCGGCGGCCCCGACGACGTGTACGTGGACCAGGCCGCCCTGCTCCTGGACGGTGTCGCCGATCCGCAGGCCTTCGCCCTGGCCTGGCAGCGGGTCACCGACCGCACGCCCGCGCTGCGGACCTCCGTGGTGTGGCAGGGCGTACCCGTGCCGCTCCAGGTCGTGCATCGCGAGGTGCGTGTGCCGGTCACCCATCTCGACTGGCGGGACACGGATCCGGCGGAGCGCGCCGACCGTCTCGACCGGCTCCGCGCCGAGGACCTCGCCCGCGGCATCGACCTCGCCTCGGCGCCGCTGATGCGGCTCACCCTCGTCCGGCTGCCCGACGCCCGGCTGCACCTGCTGTGGACCTCCCACCACCTCATCCTGGACGGCTGGAGCCTGGCCCAGGTGCTGACGGAGGTGTGCGAGGAGTACGCGGACCTCACCGCCGCAAGCCGTGCCGGCCTGACCGCCGGAAGCCACGCGGCGCGCACCACCGCGAGCGAGCCCGGTCCGCCCGTTCGCCGCCCGTTCGCCGACTACGTGCGCTGGCTGGCCGACCAGGACGCCGAGGCCGCGCGGGCGCACTGGCAGGAAGCCCTCGCCGGGTTCGCCACCCCCACCCCGCTGCCCGTCGACCGGCCCCTGACCGGCACGCACGAGGCCCGGTCGGCGGACGTCCACACGACCGAGCTGTCCGGCGCGGTGTCCGCGACACTGGCCCGCACCGCCCGTGACGCCGGGCTGACGGTGAACACCGTGGTGCAGGGCGCCTGGGCGCTGCTGCTGGCCCGCTACAGTGCCGAGCCGGACGTGGTGTTCGGCACCACCGTCTCCGGGCGTCCCGAAGAACTGCCGGGCGTGGAGTCGATGGTGGGCATGTTCATCAACACGGTGCCCACCCGTGTCCGGGTCGACGGCCACCGTCCGGCCGTCGCCTGGCTGCGCGAACTCCAGGACACGCAGGCCGAGTCGAGGCGCTTCGCGGCCGCCTCCCTCGCCGAGCTGACCGCTCTGAGCGACGTGCCGTCCGGCACCCCCCTCTTCCACAGCATGGTCGCCTTCGAGAACTACCCCTTCGACGAGGCCCGCACCTCCGGCTCCGGCATCCGCCTGGTGGACGTCACCTCCCGGGACGCCACCAACTACCCGCTGGTGCTGCGCGCCTATCAGGGCGAGCGGCTCGGCTTCGACCTGGCCTACGACCCGCACCTGTTCGACGCCGCCACCGTCCGGGCGCTGGCCGACCGGCTCCGCCTGCTGCTCACGGAGATCGCCGAGGATCCCGGCCGGCCGCTGCGCGGCCTGGCGTGGACGACCGCCGAGGAACGGCGCCGGATGCTGGTCGACTTCAACGGCACCGAGCACGGCCGCCCGGCCCAGACCCTGGTGGACCTCTTCGAGGCGCAGGCCGCCCGCACCCCCGACGCCATCGCCGTCACCTGCGGCACCGACCGCCTCGACTACGCCGCGCTCGACGCGGCGGCCGGCCGCCTCGCCCACCGGCTGGCCGAGGCCGGCGCGGGACCCGAGCGGTTCGTGGCCCTCGCCCTGCCCCGCTCGATCGACCTCGTCGTGGCCGTCCTGGCGGTGCTGAAGACGGGCGCCGCCTACCTGCCGATCGACCCCGGGCTGCCCGCCGAACGCGTCGCCCACCTGCTGGACGACGCCGCCCCGGTGACCTTGGTGACCACCGTCGAGGCCGCGGAACGCGCACGGGACGCCGCCGTCCCGCTCGTGGCCCTGGACGACCCGGGCACCCGGACCGACCTCGCCCGCCGCCCGCCCACCGGCCCGGACCACCCCCGCCGCCCCCTGCCGGAGAGCCCCGCCTACGCCATCTACACCTCCGGCTCCACCGGCCGCCCCAAGGGCGTGGTCGTCCCGCACGCCAACGTCGTGCGCCTGTTCACCCGCACCCGCCACTGGTTCGGCTTCAACGAGAGGGACGTGTGGACGCTGTTCCACTCCTACGCCTTCGACTTCTCCGTCTGGGAGCTGTGGGGCGCCCTGCTGCACGGCGGCCGGCTCGTCGTCGTCCCCGACGACATCGCCCGCTCCCCGGAGGACTTCCTGCGCCTGCTCGCCGACGAGCGGGTCACCGTTCTCAACCAGACCCCGTCCGCCTTCTACCCCCTGGCCCGCGCGGACGCCGAGCACCCCGGACTCGGTGCCCGGCTCGCCCTGCGCACGGTGGTCTTCGGCGGCGAGGCCCTGGACGTGGCCCGGCTCGCCGACTGGTACACCCGCCACCCCGACACCGCGCCGCGCCTGGTCAACATGTACGGCATCACCGAGACGACCGTGCACGTCACCTACGCGGCACTGGACCGTGGGAGCACCGGCGCGCGTGCCGCGAGCCCCATCGGCACCGGCATACCCGACCTGCGCGTCCACGTCCTCGACGACGCCCTGGCCCTCGTGCCGCCCGGCGCCGTGGGCGAGATGTACGTGGCGGGGGAGGGCCTGGCGCGCGGCTACCTGCGCAGGCCCGGCCTGACCGCGACGCGATTCCTCGCCGATCCGTTCGGCGCACCGGGAACGCGGATGTACCGCACCGGTGACCGGGCCCGCCGACGGGCCGACGGCACGCTGGAGTACCTGGGCCGCGCCGACCAGCAGGTGAAGATCCGCGGCTACCGCATCGAACCCGGCGAGATCGAGGCGGCCCTGCACACCCATCCCGGCATCGGGGAGGCGGCCGTGGGCGTCCAGGAGGACGGCGCCGGAACCAGGCGGCTGGTGGCCCATGTCGTCGGCCGCGCCGGCGCCGAACCGCCCTCGGCCGCCGAACTCCGCGCCCACCTGGAGCGGTCGCTGCCCGCGCACATGGTGCCCGCCGCCTACGTGCCGATGGCGGCGCTGCCCTTGACCGCCAACGGCAAGCTCGACCGGCGTGCGCTGCCCGCCCCCGGGCCGGACGGCTTCGCCACGGGCACCGGGCGCCGCGCGCCGGGCACCCCCGCCGAGCGGGCGGTCGCCGCCGCCTGGGCGGACGTGCTCGACACCGGCGAGGTGGGAGCCGACGACGACTTCTTCGCCCTCGGCGGCGACTCGATCCTCGCCGTCCGGGTCATCGCACGGCTGCGCGACGTCTTCGACACGGACGTCTCGCCCCGGCTGCTGTTCACGCACACGACGGTGTCCGCCCTGGCCGCGGTGCTCGGCGACCCGGCGGAGAGCGGCGGCCCCCCGGCCGACGTCATCCCGGCCGCCGCCCCGGGCACCCCGGCGCCGCTGTCGTACGCGCAACAGCGGCTGTGGTTCCTCGACCGCTTCGAACCGGGCAGCACCGAGTACACGACGCTGTCCGTGCTGCGCCTGCACGGCCCGCTCCAGGGGACCGCCCTGCGCGCCGCCCTCGACGGCCTGGTGGCCCGGCACGAGGCGCTGCGCACCACGTTCGCCGAACAGGACGGCCAGGCACGGCAGATCGTGCACCCGCCGTACCGGGTGGACCTGCCGCTGGACGACCTCGCCGGCGCCCGCGACCGGCTGGACGCCCTCCTGGAGCAGGAGGCCGCCGTCCCCTTCGACCTGAGCGCCGGACCGCTGCTGCGGGCCCGTCTCGTGCGCCTCGCCGACGACGAGCACGTACTGGTCCTGGCCGTGCACCACATCGTCACCGACGGCTGGTCCGTCGGCGTGCTCGGCCGGGACCTGGGCGAGCTGTACGCGGCCGCCCGCGAGGCCCGCGCGCCCCGGCTGCCCCACCTGCCCGTACGGTACGCGGACCACGCCGCGTGGCAGCGCGCCCGCACCGACCAGGTGGACAAGCAACTCGCCTACTGGCGGGCCGCCTTGGACGGGATCACCCCGCTGGAGCCGCCCACCGACCGGCCGCGCCCCGCCGTACGCACCCGCGAAGGCGCACTGGTGGCCTTCACCCTCCCCGCTGCGCTCACCGAGCGGCTGCGCGCGACGGGCCGCGAGGCCGACGCCACCCTCTACATGACCCTGCTGACGGCCTGCACCGTCCTCCTCTCGCGCTGGGCGGACCAGGAGGACATCGCCGTCGGCACGGTCACGGCGGGCCGCGAGCGCTCCGAACTCCACGACGTCGTCGGCATGTTCGTCAACACCCTCGTGCTGCGCAACCGGGTGGAGCCCGGCCTGTCGTTCCGCGCGCTGCTGCAGCGGGTCCGCTCCACCGTCCTGGACGCGTTCGCCCACCAGGAGGTGCCGTTCGAGAAGCTGGTGGACGCCCTCCAGCCCGAACGGGACACCAGCCGCACCCCGCTGTTCCAGGTGATGGTGGCACTGCACAACCTGGGCGCCGAGGTGCCCGACCTGCCGGGGCTGACCGTCGAACCGCTCATGCCGCCGGTCCGGCACGCCGCCTACGACCTCGCCTTCGACTTCGTCGAGAGCGACGACGGCGTCACCGGCTACCTGGAGTACAGCACCGGCCTGTTCGACGCCGGCACCGCCGAGCGCCTCGCCGTATGGCTGCGGTTGCTGCTGGAGGCGGCGGCCGAGGATCCGCACCGGGACGCCGGCGCGCTGCCGTTGCTGACGGCCGCCGAACAGCGCCAGGTGCTCGACGAGTGGCAGGGCGGACACCTGCCCGCGGCGGACACCGCCTTCCCCGCCCTGATCGAGGCGCAGGCGGCGCGCACGCCGTACGCGACCGCCCTGGTCGCCCGGGACGACACGCTCACCTTCGCGGACCTGAACGAACGGGCCAACCGGCTGGCCCACCACCTGATCACCCTGGGCGTCGGCCCCGAGCGCGTGGTCGCCGTGCGGCTGCCGCGCACCTCGCAGCTGCTGGTGGCGGTGTTCGCCGTGCTCAAGGCGGGCGGCACCCTGCTCTGCCTCGACCCGGAGCTGCCCGAGGAACGCGTCGCGTTCCTCCTCGCGGACGCCGCGCCGCACACGGTCCTGACGGCCGACATCCTGCGCGAGACGCCCTGGGACCGACAGCCCGCCCACGACCCCACCGACACCGACCGGCTCGCCCCGCTGAGCCCGGACAACGCCGCCTACATCATCTACACGTCCGGCTCCACCGGCCGCCCCAAAGGCGTCACCGTGGAACACCGCCACCTGGTCAACCTCTGCCACGACCACCGAGAAGGACTCGTCGGCCCGCACACCGCCGACGGACGACGGCTCAAGGCCGCGCTCAGCGCCTCCTTCTCCTTCGACACATCCTGGGAGGGACCGCTGCTGCTCGCCCTCGGCCAGGAGGTCCACCTTGTCGACGAGGACGTACGCCTGGACCCCGAGGCGTTCTGCGCCCAGGTCGACCGTCGACAGCTGGACCTGGTGAACGTCACCCCCTCCTTCCTGCGCGAACTCACCGCCGCCGGACTCCTCGCCCCCGGCCGCCACCACCCGCGCCTGCTGCTGATAGGCGGCGAGCCGGTCGGCCCCGGCACCTGGGCCGAACTGTGCGCGGCCCAGGCCGACTTCGGCGTGACCGCGTACAACATGTACGGCCCCACGGAGACCACCGTCGATGCCGTCTACGGCCGCTGCGCGGACCGTCCCGAGCGCCCCGTCATCGGCCGCCCCGGCCGCAACCTGCGCGCCTACGTCCTCGACGGCACGCTGTGCCCGGTCCCGCCCGGTATGCCCGGCGAGCTGTACCTGGCCGGGGCGCAGGTCACCCGCGGCTATCTGAACCGGCCCGGCCTGACCGCCGCCCGCTTCCTCGCCGACCCGTTCGGCGGGCCGGGGGAGCGCATGTACCGCACCGGCGACCGCGCCCGCTGGGACACGTCCGGGCTGCTGGAGTTCCTGGGCCGGGCCGACGAGCAGATCAAGATCCGCGGGTTCCGCATCGAGCCCGGCGAGGTGGAGGCCGCCCTGCTGGCCCTGCCCGAGGTCACCGACGCCGCCGTTGCCGCCCGCGAACACGCCGGGCGCACCATGCTCGTGGCGTACCTGGTGCCCGCCGGGGAACAGGGCGTTTCCGCCGACGAACTGCGGGTGCGGCTGCGGCGGACCCTGCCGGACCACATGGTGCCCGCCGCCTTCGTGGCCCTGACGCGGATACCGCGCACCAGCAGCGGCAAGACCGACCGCCGCGCACTGCCCGCCCCGCCCGTCCAGCCGGAGAGCACCACGCCGTACGTGGCACCCCGCCCCGGGACCGAGGAACGACTGGCCGCCATCTGGGCCGACGTGCTGGGCGTGGAGCGGGTCGGCACCCGGGACAACTTCTTCGCGCTGGGCGGTGACTCGATCCTCAGCATCCAGATCGTCTCCCGCGCCCGCCGGGCGGGCCTCGCGCTGACCACGAAGGACGTGTTCCGCCACCAGACCATCGCCGAACTCGCCCTGAGCGTCGCGCAGTCGGAGCCTCAACGCAGGGCCGGTACGGAGAACACCCCGCCGGCCGACGCACCGCTGACGCCCATCCAGCGCTGGTACCTCGAAGGCCGCCGCCCCGGCGACGCGCTGCGCTTCACCATGACCCAGCGTCTGGAACTGGCCGCCGGCACCGACCTGTCGGCACTGGAACAGGCGGTCGACGCCCTCGTACGCCACCATCCGGCGCTGCGCACCCGGTTCCGGCACACCGACGGCGGCTGGCGCCAGGAGGTGCTTCCGGCGGTGCCGGACGGCGTGTTCACGCGCCACACCGCCGACCACCTCGACGCCCCGGCGCTGGAGGCCGAGGTGCGACGAACCGCGGACGCCGCACAGGCCGCGCTCGATCCCACCGCGGGCCGCGTCGTACGCGTCCTGCTCTTCGACCGGGGCCCGGAGCATCCCGCGCAGTTGCTGATCACGGTGCATCACCTGGTCGTCGACGGCGTCTCCTGGCGCATCCTGCTCGGTGACCTGGAGACGGCCCACCGCGCCGCCACGGCCGGGCGGCCCGTCGAACTCCCTGCGGTGGAAACCGCGTTCGGCCATTGGGCGGCGCGGCTGGAACAGCACACGCGATCCGGTGCCCTGGACGCCGACCTGGCCCACTGGACCCGCACCGCCACCGCCCCGGCCGCCCTGCCGGCCGGGCGGCCCGGTGCCAACACCCACGGCACCGCCGCCACCGTCACGGTGTCGCTGGCACCGCAGGAGACGGAGGCGCTGCTGCGCCGGGTCCCGGACGTCTACCGCACCCGGATCAACGACGTCCTGCTCAGCGCTCTCGGCCGCACCCTGGCCCGCTGGTGCGCGCGCGACACGGTGTTCGTCGGGGTGGAAGGGCACGGCCGGGAGGACCTGTTCGACGACGTGGACCTGTCGCGGACCGTCGGCTGGTTCACCGCGGAGTTCCCCCTCGCGCTGACCGTCGCACCCGACGCCGACTGGCGCGCCACCCTGCGGTCGGTGAAGGAGCAGCTGCGCGCGGTACCGCTGCACGGGCTCAGCTACGGCGCCCTGCGTCACCTGCTGCCCGCCAGTCCCCTCACCGACGCCCCGTCGCCGCAGGTCGGCTTCAACTACCACGGCCGCTGGGACACGGGCAGCGGCACCGAGGAAGGCTTGTTCCGGGCCGCGCTCCCGCCGGCCGGCCGCGACACCGACCCGGATGAGAGCCGCCCCTATCTCCTGGACATCACGGGCGTGGTCCAGGACGGCCGGCTCGAACTCGGCTGGACCTACCCGAGCGCCGTCTACGACGAGTCCACCGTGCGGCGCCTGGCCGAGGAGATGTGTGCGGCGCTCCGCGACATCGTGGCCCACTGCACCGCCCCGGACGCGGGCGGCCGCACCCCTTCCGACTTCCCCCTCGCCGGTCTCACCCAGGAGCAGCTCGACCGGCTGGTGGGCGACGGACGGCACGTGGCGGACGTCCTGCCGCTGACACCCCTGCAGTCCGGCATGCTCTTCCACGGCCTCGTCGACACGGCCGGCGCCTACTTCGACCGTACGGCGGTCCGCCTGACCGGCGTGGCCGACCCCAGGACGTTCGCGGCGGCCTGGCAGCAGGTCGCCGACCGCACCCCGGCCCTGCGCACCAGCGTCCACTGGCAGGGCCTGCCGCATCCCGTGCAGGTCGTCCACCACCGCGTGGAGCTGCCCGTCACCCACCTGGACTGGCGTGCACTGGCGCCCGGGAAGCGTGCGCAGGCGACGGAACGGCTGCTCGCCGAGGACCGCGCGGCGGGCATGGAGCTGACCGCCGCGCCGCTGACCCGGATCACGCTGGCAACCCTGCCGGGTGACGAGGTCCTGCTGGTGTGGTCCTCCCACCACCTGATCCTGGACGGCTGGAGCTCCGGGCAGCTGCTCACCGAGGTGTGCGAGCGGTACGCCGCGCTCACCGGCGGCCAGGACACCGCGCCGCCCGTGCGGCGGCCGTTCGCGGACTTCCTGCGCTGGCTGCGCGAGCAGGACGCCGACGCAGCGCCGGCCGAACGCCACTGGGCCGGCGCCCTCGCCGGCTTCACCGAGCGCACCCCGCTGCCGTACGACCGCACCCCCGCCGAGGCCCACCGGGCCCGCTCCGCCGAGTCGGTCCCTCATGAGCTGGACGCGGACGTGTCACGACGGCTGCGGGAGGCGGCGGCCCGCGGCGGACTGACCGTCAACACCGTCGTCCAGGCCGCCTGGGCGCTGCTGCTGGCCCGCTACAGCGGACGCGACGACGTCGTGTTCGGCACGACCGTCTCCGGTCGCCCCGCCGAACTGCCCGGCGTCGACACCATGATCGGCATGTTCATCAACACCGTACCCACCCGGGTACGGGTCCGCGCCGACGGCGTCCTGCCCTGGCTGCGCGGCCTGCAGGAGCAGCAGAGCGAGGACCGGCGCTTCGACTTCCTCTCCCTCGCCCGTATCCAGGCGCTGACCGAAGTCCCGCCCGGGGAGGCGCTGTTCGACAGCATGGTGGTGTTCGAGAACTACCCGGTCGACGAGTCGGCCGCCGCCCGGACGGGCGTGGGCGTGGCGGAGGTGCGGGCCGACGACGCCACCACCTTCCCGCTGTGCCTGCGCGCCCACCTGACCGACCGGCTCGGCTTCGACCTCGCCTACGACCCCGCCTTCTTCGACCGCGCCACGGCGGAACAGGCGACGGCCCGCCTGGCCACCCTGCTCACACGCTTCGCAGACGGCCTCGACGGCACCGTCGGTGACCTCGAACCGCTCACCACCGCCGACCGGCGACTGCTGGGGGAGTGGAACGCGCCCGCCCGCCGGGCTCAGCCGCGCAGCCCGGTGGACCTGTTCGCCGAGCAGACCCACCGCACCCCGGACGCCCTCGCGCTCGACGACGGCGGCCGGCGGGTGACCTACCGCGAACTCGCCGACTGGTCCGACCGCGTGGCGTCCCGGCTGCTCGCGGACGGTCTGGCCGCCGAGGACGGGGTGGCCCTGCTCATGGACCGCGGCGCCGAACTCGTCGTCGCCCAGCTCGCGGTCCTCAAGGCCGGCGGCGCCTACGTGCCGATCGACGCCCGCGCCCCCGAGGAGCGACGCCGGACGATGCTGGCGCAGGCGGGCGTCAGGGCCCGCCTCACCGCCGAGGACGTCACCGCGGCGCGCCACGCTCCCTCGGCGGGCGCCGCCACCGTACCGGCGGATCCCGACCGGCTGGCCTACGTCATGTTCACCTCCGGATCCACCGGAGTGCCCAAGGCGGTGGCGGTACGCCACCGCGACGTGGCGTCCCTGGCCACCGACAGCCGCTTCGCCGACGGGGTGTGCGCCCGCGTGCTGCTGCACTCACCCGTCGCCTTCGACGCCGCCACGTTCGAGGTGTGGGCGCCCCTGCTGACCGGCGGCTGCCTGGTCGTGGCCCCCGGGGAGACGGTGGACGCCGCCCTGTTGCGGCGGCTGACCGGCGGCACAGCGCACAGCAGCGAGCGGGGGCTGACCGCCCTGTGGCTGACGGCGGGCCTCTTCCGCCTCCTGGCCCAGGACGCGCCGGACTGCTTCGCGGGCCTGCGCCAGGTGTGGACCGGCGGTGACGTGGTCCCCGCGGCGGCCGTGCGCCGAGTGCTGACCGCCTGCCCCGGCCTGACCGTCGTGGACGGCTACGGGCCCACCGAGACCACGACCTTCGCCACCGCCCACGCTCTCGACGACGCGGCGGCCGTACCCGAGACCGTGCCCGTCGGCCTGCCGCTGGACGACAAGCGGGTCCACGTCCTGGACGCCCGGATGCGTCCCGTTCCGCCGGGCTGCGCGGGCGAGTTGTACGTGGCCGGCGAGGGCGTGGCACGCGGCTACCTGGGCCGTCCGGGCGAGAGCGCCCGCCGCTTCCTCGCTGACCCCTCCGGCCCGCCCGGGTCCCGGATGTACCGCACGGGCGACCTGGCCCGGCGCCGCCCGGACGGCACGGTCGAGTTCCTGGGCCGCGCCGACGACCAGGTGAAGATCCGCGGCTTCCGGGTCGAGCCCGGCGAGGTGGCGGCCGCCCTGACGACCCACGCCGGCGTCGCGGACGTGGCGGTGGTGGCCCGCGAGGACCGGCCCGGCGCCCGGCGCCTGGTCGCCTACGTCGTCGGTCCGGCCACGGACGACCTGCAGGAGCTGCGCGCGTACGCCCGCCGTACGCTCCCCGACTACCTGGTGCCCTCCGCGTTCGTCGCACTGACTGCTCTCCCGCTGAGCGGCAACGGCAAGGTGGACCAGGCGGCCCTCCCGGCCCCGGAGCCGGACGGCGGCGCGGCACAGGGCACGCGGGCCGCACCGCGCACCGACGCCGAACGCCGTACCGTGGACGTCTTCGCGGACGTGCTCGGCGGACAACCACCGGGCGTGGAAGCCGACTTCTTCGCGCTGGGCGGCGATTCCATCCTCAGCATCCGCCTCGCCTCCCGCCTGGCCGAGGAGTTCGGCACCACCCTGTCCCTGCGCGCCGTGTTCGCCCACCCCACGCCCGCCGCGCTCGCCGCGCTGCTCACCGGGGACCGGGCCGCCGACGAGACGCGTCCCGCCATCGTGCCGGTGGACCGGGACGTGACGGCACCGATGTCGCACGCGCAGCAACGCCTGTGGTTCCTGGAGGAGTTCGCGCCCGGCGGCACCGAGTACGTCACCGCCCTGGCCCTGCGCCTGCGCGGCCCGCTCGACACCCGGGCCCTCGCGGCGGCCCTGCGCAAGCTGGTGGCCCGGCACGAGTCGCTGCGCACCACCTTCGACACGGTGGACGGCCAGGGCGTGCAGATCGTCCACCCGCCGCGGGAGGTGCCGCTGCCGCTCGACGACCTGTCCCGGCTACCTGCGGACGCCCGCACGGCCCGTCTGGAGGAACTGCTCGCGGCCGACCGCGCCCACCCGTTCGACCTGCGCGAAGGCCCCCTGCTGCGCACCGGCCTGATCCGGCTGTCCGACGACGAGCACGTCCTGACCCTCACCCTGCACCACATCGTCACCGACGGCTGGTCCACCGCCGTCCTCACCGGCGACCTCGCCCACCTGTACCGGGCGGAGCTGGACCCGGCCACCGGGCCACTGCCGGCGCTGCCGGTCCAGTACGCCGACTACGCCCAATGGCAGCGCACGGCCAGCGACAGGGAACAACATCTGGCGTACTGGCGAGAGCAGTTGGCCGACATCGAGCCGCTGGACCTGCCCACCGACCGGCCTCGCCCGCCGATCCGCACCCGGTCCGGTGCGACCGCCCGGCTGGCCCTGCCGCCCCGCACCGCCCGTCGCCTCGCACAGGTCGGCCGGGAGCGGGGAGCCACCCTCTTCACCACGCTGGTCGCCGCCGCGCAGACTTTCCTCGCCCGGCTGAGCGGCGGCCGGGACATCGCCGTCGGCACCGTCACCTCCGGGCGCGAGCAGGTCGAGATCCAGCAGCTGATCGGGTTCTTCGTCAACACCCTGGTGCTGCGCTCGAACGTCGACGCCGACCGTCCCTTCCCCGAGTTCCTCGACGACGTCCGGCGGACGGTGCTGGACGCCTTCGCCCACCAGGAGGTGCCGTTCGAGCAGGTGGTGGACGAGGTGCGACCGGTGCGCGACACCAGCCGCACCCCGCTCTTCCAGGTGATGGTGGTCCTGCAGAACACGCCGTCCGCGGACCTGGACCTGCCGGGCCTGGAGGTGTCCGCCGTGGAGGTGGAGTTCCAGCATGCCGCGTTCGACCTGAGCCTGGAGTTCGCCGAGACTGACTCGGGCGCACTGCACGGCCTGCTCACCTACAACACCGACCTGTTCGACGCGGCCACGGCCGGACACATGGCCGACCAGCTCACCACCCTGCTGACCGCCGTGGCCGAGGACCCGCACCGGCCCCTCGGCGCCCTGCCGCTCGCCTCCGACGAGGACCTCCTGGTCCTGCTGGACCAGGGACAGGGCACCGCCCGGCCGGTACCGGCGGCGACGCTGCCCGAGCTGTTCGAACGGCAGGCCGCCGACACCCCCGACGCCGTCGCCCTGCTGGACGGGGAACGGCAGGTGTCGTACGCGGACCTGGACCGCGCCGCCAACCGGCTCGCCCACCGGCTCATTGCCCGCGGGGTCGGACCCGAGGAGATCGTCGCCCTCGCCCTGCCCCGCGCTGCGGAGACGGTGGTGGCGCAGCTCGCTGTCGCCAAGGCGGGCGGCGCCTTCCTGCCCGTCGATCCGGACTACCCCGAGCAGCGGCGGGAGTTCATGGTGCGTGACGCGGGCGCCCGGGTGGTGCTCGACGCCCCGGCGGACGTGTGGGCGGCGGACGGCCCGGACACCGCGCCCACCGACACCGACCGCACCACCGCGCTGACCGCCGACCATCCGGCGTACGTCATCTACACCTCCGGATCCACCGGCACCCCCAAAGGCGTGGTCGTGACGCACCGGGGCTTGGCGGGCTTCGCCACGGCCGCCGCCGAGCAGTACGCGGCGGGCCCCGGCGACCGGGTGCTCCAGTTCGCCTCACCCAGCTTCGACGCCTCCGTCCTCGAACTGTGCGTCTCCCTGCTCAGCGGCGCCGCCCTGGTGACGGGGGAGGAGGGACCGCTGGTCGGCGAACGGCTGGCCGAGGTGCTCGCCGAGCGCCGCATCAGCCACACCCTCATCCCGCCGGCCGCGCTGGCCACCATGGCGCCGGAGACCTCCGGCGCCCTGCCCCACCTGCGGACCCTGATCGTCGGCGCCGAGGCATGCCCGTCCGACCTCGTGGAGCGGTGGGCGCCCGGCCGCCGGATGATCAACTCCTACGGGCCCACCGAAGCGACCGTGGTCGCCACCTGGACCGGCCCGCTGAGTCCCGTCGGCCAGGCCCCGCCGATCGGCCGCCCGGCCGGCGCCGCCCGCGTGTACGTCCTCGACACGGCCCTGCGGCCCGTCCCGCCCGGCGTGACGGGAGAGCTGTACGTGGCAGGGCCGGGCCTGGCCCGCGGCTACCTCGGCCGGCCGGGCCTGACCTCCCGGCGCTTCCTCGCGGACCCCTTCGGCGCGGCGGGAGAGCGCATGTACCGCACCGGCGACCTGGTGCGCTGGGGGCCTGAGGGCGACCTGCGCTTCGTCGGGCGCGCGGACGACCAGATCAAGCTGCGCGGCTTCCGCATCGAGCCGGGAGAGACCGAGAGCGCGCTGCGCCGCAGCCCGCATGTGCGCGACGCCGTCGTCGTCGTGCGCACCGACGGTGCCGACGGACAGGCTTCCGACGGCCCCGGACGGCTGGTGGCGTACGTCGTCCCCGTCGAGGAGAGCGCCGACGGGCTGCCCGTCGCCGCGCTGCGCGAGCACCTGGCCGGGCTGCTGCCCCCGCACATGGTCCCGTCGGTGTTCGTGCCGCTTCAGCGGCTGCCGCTGACCCCCAACGGCAAGACGGACCGGCGTGCCCTGCCCGCCCCCGCACCAGCGCAGACCGCCACCGGCCCGCACACCCCGCCGCGTACGGACACCGAACGCCGCATCGCCGGCGTCTGGACCGACGTCCTCGGGGTGGAGGGCATCGGCGTGGACGACAACTTCTTCCACCTCGGCGGCGACTCGATCCTGAGCATGCAGGTGGTCTCCCGGCTGCGACGCGAGGGCCTGCACCTGGCCACCCGGGACCTGTTCACCCACCAGACCGTCGCCGAACTGGCCACCGTCGTCGGCACCGCGCCCCGGCACACCGGTGACGGACCGGCGACCGGCACGGCCCCCCTCACCCCGATCCAGGAGTGGTTCCTGACCACACCGCGCGCCGACCACACCCACTTCAACCAGTCGGCGCTGCTGGAACTCGACGGCCCGCCCGACACGGCCGCCCTGGAGAGGGCCCTGAACGCCCTGCTGGAACACCATGACGCGCTGCGCATGCGCTTCACCAGGGACACCGACGGCTGGCACCAGTTCAACCCACCGCCGGAAGAGCTCCGGGGACTCCTCGTCCGCCACGACCTGACAGGCCTGCCGGCGGCGGAGGCCGGTGCGGCCATGAAGCGGGCCGCCGACGACCTGCACGCCGGGTTCGACCTCGGCCGGGGCCCGCTGCTGAAGGCGGCCCTGTTCACCGGCGCGGCCGTAGGTGAAGCGTCCCGCACGGACGAAAAGGCCGGGGACGCCTTTCTCTTCCTGGTCGCCCATCACCTGGTGGTGGACGCCGTGTCCTGGCGGATTCTCGCCGACGACCTGGAGGTCGCCTACGGACAGGCCGTGCGCGGCGAACTCGTCAGCCTGGGGGAGCGCACCACTTCCTTCCGCGACTGGGCCCGCGCCCTCGCCGCACACGTCGCCGAGGGCGGCCTGGACCACGAACTGCCCTACTGGGAGGAGGCCGTGACCGCCGGGCAGCTCCCGGTCGCGGCCGAGCCCGGCCCGGCCGCGCAGGAGGCGGGCACGCTCACCGTCGAACTGGGGGAGGAGGACACGACGGCACTGCTGCGGGCCGCGCCGGCCGCCTACCGCACCCGCGTGAACGACGTCCTCCTGGCCGCGTTGGCCCTGGCGCTGGCCCGCTGGACCGGCAACGACCGCGTCCGACTGGACCTCGAAGGACACGGCCGCGAGGACCTGCTGGACGACGTGGACCTCTCCCGCACGGTCGGCTGGTTCACCACCATTCACCCGGTCGCCCTCCTGGTGTCCGAACCGGACCACCTCGGACCCGACCGGAACTGGCGGTCCCTGGTGAAGTCGGTGCGCCGCCAGCTGCGCTCCGTGCCCGGCAACGGGCTGGGCTTCGGCGCCCTGCGCACCTTCGGACCACCCGAGGTACGCGAGCGGCTCGGCGCCGCCGCCCACGGTCAGGTCGTCTTCAACTACCTCGGCCAGTGGGACGCCCGCCCCGCGGCTTCCGGCGGCGGCCTGGTGCGCGCCGAACACGGCTCCTTCGGCCAGGACCACGACCCCCGGGACAGCGGATCGCACCCGCTGGAGGTGGTCGGCGCGGTACGGGACGGGCGCCTCGCCTTCACCTGGCACCACCGCTCCGGCACGTACGGCACGGCGACCGTGCGGCGCGTCGCCGAGGACTTCGCCGAAGCGCTGCGCCACATCGCCCGGCAGGCGAGGGAGAGCGTGTGACCACACCCCGCCCCGGTGCCCCGGCACCGCGAACCCACGGCAGACCGAGAGGACCGTGCGCCGCCGGCGCACGGCGGGCCCGGGCACCCTCACCCCCCTGAGCGCCTCAGGGGAACCGGCCGCCATCGGCGGCCCGATCGAACGGCATCCACCCAGGATCGGAGAAGACGACATGGACGAGAACACCCGCTACCAGGTGCTGCGCAACGACGAGGACCAGTACTCGCTCTGGCCGGTCGACGTCGCGGTTCCCGCGGGCTGGCAGCCCGTCGGCAAGGAGGGCACCGAGGAGGAGTGCTCCGCCTACGTCGACGAGGTCTGGACCGACATGCGTCCGCGGAGCTTGCGCGAGCGCATGGAGAACGCGGAGGCCTGACCCTCCCGCCGGCATGAGCCGCGGGTACGGGGCGGCGGCCACGCACCGTCGCCCCGTGCCGGGCACCGCCCGCGAGGGACGCGTCACGTCCACGAACGGCCGTGCCTCGCCCGACGAGGCACCTTGGTCCCGTCTCATCCCAGGAGTTCGCCGATGACCTCACAGACCCCACAGGTACCTACGTGGAAAACCGAACGACTGGAGTTCGCCCGGTACCGCCCCGAGGACGAGGGCCATTTCGTCGCCCTGCTGCGCAACAAGGAGGTGTGCCGCTGGATGGGGCAGGACCAGGCGCCGGAGGCCGACCTGCGGTCGGCGTTCCGCACCATCCTCACCGACGTTTACCCCACACACCGCTTCGATGTGTGGGGCGTGTGGTGGCAGGGCACGTACATCGGTCACGCGGAGGTCAAGAAGACCGGCAACGTCGACGGACACGAACTCATCGTCGCCCTCGCCCCCGACTACTGGGGCCAGGGCATGGGCACCGAGGTCGTGCACGGCCTGCTGCGTCACGCGGCCGACAACCTCGGACTGAAGGAGGCCTACGGCATGGTGGGCGCCGAGAACACGGCGAGCCTCGCCCTGTGCCGCCGCCTGGGCTTTCGCCATGTGCGGGACGTGATCGGCGAGGACGGTTCGGTGACGCAGATGGTCGTCATCCCGACCACGGTGTGACCTCGGCACGACGCGACTCACCATAGGTCGGATTCGTACTGAATGTAGAATAAGTATCGTTGGTTCGGCTACTCGTGTGGGCATGGCACGGACACCGCGACGCCCATGCGAGGCACGGCGGGTACACCGGCAGCGCGATCGGCCGGGAGGCTGAGACCGCGAGGGGGTCGGCAGCAGCCGGGCCGGACGAACAGGTGGAGCAGCGGGCGCCGGACACTCCGCAGACCTTGGACACACTGGGGTGGTTCGCGGCCACGTCGTTGAGCAGGAGCTTGCCGCCGGTGGTGTCGTGCACGTTCGCGGCGGTGATGAGGACGGCCAGCACCAGACCGAGTGTGTCCGTGATCAGGTGCCGTTTGCGTCCTTTGATCTTCTTGCCGGCGTCGATGCTCTGGCTGGTCTCAGGCACATTTGCCGAGGTCTTCACGCTCTGGGCATCGACCACGGCCGCGGTCGGCTCGGCACTGCGGCCGTGGGCTCGGCGGGTCTTGTCGAGTAACAGGTCGTGGACCTGCTGGGTCGTGCCGTCGGCTTCCCACTTCGCGTAGTAGTCGTAGACGGTCTTGTACGGCGGGAAGTCATGAGGCAGGTACTCCCACGGGATACTGGTGCGGTTGACGTAGAGGATCGCGTTGACGATCTCGCGCAGGTCGTGCACCCGGGCCGCCGTCCCCGGGCCCGTTCGTCTCGCCCGCCAGGTGGTGAAGACCGGCTCGAGCAGAGCCCAGCGGGCATCGGACACATCACTGCGGTACGGACGGCGATCACTCACACACGGTGCAACGACCGCCAACGCCACCGGTCACACAAACATCCCAGAACACCAACTACCTAAGGGCTGTCCCGTAACTCTGGAGACCGCTTGCCGGTGTCCGGTTCGACCTGCTTGGCCGGAATCCCGTTAAGGTCGCGACTTGGGGCGGAACCGAACAAGTCGGTCCGGCTGTGGTGATCCATCAGCCTCTGCCCCGAGTTACGGGACAACGCTTAGATCAGATGCTCTCTTACCCGGCGCGAGTGTTGACGCGGGCGGTGATGTGCTTGGGCGGTTCGATGCTGTCCGGGAGCAGGGGGTCGGCTTCCAGTTCGCCCCAGGTGGAGACCAGGGGTAGGACGCCGGCCCAGATCCCGAGGGCGGCGTCGGGTCCGTCGCCGTCATCCGGGCCGCCGGTGCGTATCTTGACCGATGCTTCTTCGAGCGAGATGGCGAGCAGGGCGGTGGCCGTCATTTCCTTGCGGTTCGGCTGCCGTGCGTAGTCCCACTGTCCAGGTGTGGCGTGCTCGGTCAGGCAGCGCAGTCCCTCCAGCTTCTCCTCGGGATCCGTGATCAGGCGAGGGACGCCGTAGATCATCGCGCTGCGGTAGTTGACGCCGTGCTCGAACACGGACCGCGCGAGGACCAACCCATCCACGTGCGTGACGGTGACGCATATCGTTGCCTCGGGCGAGGCGACCAGGCTTCGGCTGGCCACAGAGCCGTGGAAGTAGAGGTGCCGCCCGTCGCTTCCGTAGACGGTCGGGACGACCATCAGGCGCCCGTCGACGACCACCCCGAAGTGGCAAATAAAGCCTGCGTCCAGGATTGCGTTGAGTTTCGTACGATCCAGGCTTCCCTGTTCCCGCAGACGGCGGTGTCGGAGACGGTCGGTCTCCGGCAGCGTGGACGGGAGTTGGCTGTGGTTCACGTCAGCTCTTTCACAAGTGCGGTGGTCGTTGAAGGACTTCACGATGTGGCGGATATAGCGAGGGGATGTTGGCTGGTGCGTCCGAAGACCGCGAGCCCCGAGGCCGGCACCCCGCATGACGAGCCGGTTCGCTAAGGACAAGTGCCGAGCACCCTTCGATGGGATAGGTCGAACGGCGACCCCATGCGCCTTGCACTGCCTGCGGCGCGCCGCTCTGGGCGTGCCGCAGCGGCGACACAGGCCGGGACACCAGCCCTTGGCCACATGGCTTGCCTAACCGAGGGGCCGAGGCCGATGCGCCCGTACGCTACCGAAACCCGCCTCCTGAGCGCCAGATCCCAACGAAATCGGTGATCGTCATGCTCAATTGCTACGGATCCCCTTGTCGACTTCTCAGTCGTGTGCCAAGCTCGTGATCACCGGCGGACGAGAGCGATGGCCACCCTGTGGGTGTTCTGCTGCCATCGCCGCGATCGTCGTGAGGGTCGCCGTCGCTGACCGTGGGGGCGTGTCTGACGCATTTGCTCGGCCAACCGTGAGCACCCCCTGTCTTCTACGGACAGGGGGCCACGTCCGCCGGACATCCACGCGGGCACTCATAAGCATCGCTCCTTGCCCCTATCCCTGAGAGGGCGGTTCGTGAGTTTTTGAGTGGCTCTGTCGTCGCCTGATGGTGTGGGCACGGGCGGAATCTGCCGGTCCGCAGCCGGTGGTCTGCTGGTGTGGCGGGGTGAGTGAACGCAAGCCGTACCCGAGCGACTTATCGGACGAGCAATGGGCTCTGATCGAGCCGGTGATCACCGCGTGGAAGGACCGGCACCGCTCGGTCAGCGGCCACCAGGGCGTCTACGAGATGCGGGAGATCGTCAACGCGATCCTCTACCAGGGCCGGACCGGCTGCCAGTGGGCCTACCTGCCTCACGATCTACCGCCGAAGAGCGCGACGTACTACTACTTCGCTGCTTGGCGGGACGACGGAACAGACCAGGTCATCCACGAACTCCTGCGCTGCCAGGTCCGTGAGAAGGCCCGGCGATTAGAGGACCCGACCCTGATGGTGCTGGACACCCAGAGTGTCCACGCGGCCGCCGGGGTCCCCGCCTCCACGACCGGCCGGGATCCGGCGAAGCGGGTGCCGGGCCGCAAACGGGGACTGGCCGTGGACGTGCTCGGGCTGGTCATCGCCGTCATCGTGCTGGCCGCGAACAGCCACGACAACGCCGCGGGCATCGCCCTGCTGGACCAGGTCGTCGAGCACGCCGGCGGCACCGTCCGCAAAGCCCTGGTCGACCAGGGCTTCAAGAACCAGGTCGTCGCACACGGCGCCGGCCTGGGCATCGACGTCGAGACCGTCGAACGCAACCCGCATCAGGCGGGGTTCGTTCCGCAGCCGAAGCGGTGGAGGGTCGAGCAGACCTACGGGATCTTGATACTGCACCGGCGTCTGGTCCGCGACTACGAGCACCGCCCGTCCTCCTCCGCCTCCCGCGTCTACTGGGCGATGACCCATGTCATGGCCCGACGCCTCACCGGCGCGAACACTCCCACCTGGCGCGATGCGCAGGCGGTGGCAGCGTGAACATCGAGCCCCTACTCGACGCACTCGGCCTCCAGGAGGAGGCCGCCCGGTCCCTGGCCGACGATCTCCGCACCCAGATCACGCAACTGCAGGGGCGACTGCGCGAGGCCGAGACTCACCTCGAGCACCTGGCGATCACCCGGAAGACCGTCACCGTCCTCGCCGACCGGCTCCCCACCCAGGCCGCCTCACCCGAACTGCCCGACCACCCGGACTACCCCCGCATCCTCGCCGTGTTCAACGACGACAGTGGCCCGATGCGGGCCCGTGATGTCTGCGAAGCCCTCGACCACGTACTGCTGCCGAAGAACATCGAAGGCACCCGCGCCAAGCTGAAACGCCTGGTCAAGCTCGGCATACTCACCGAGATCGACACCGGCAGCTTCGTCAGGAAGCAGTAACCGACAAGGTCCGCGACCAGCAGCCCTGCCCCAACCTCACCTCGGAACGGACATCAACTCACGAACCGCCCTCTGAGGCTCTGCCGTTGGAACACGCCGACCCGTGATGGCGCGCACGGTTCAAGCAGGCCGGTTGTGGAACGGAAAGGAAGTTATGAAGGAACCGTGGTCGCCCTCTATCGGGCGCTGGCCGAGCACGCCAAGCGCGAGGCGTACTCCGAAGCCGTCGAACAGGCCCTCTCCGACTTTGCAGCCCTCCAGGCCGGCGGCGCGCTTCCCGAGCCCCGTACCGGAGCCGAGGCTGTGGCGACGCGGTGACGACGACGGCCCCTGTCGCCGGGCGGGATCAAGGGGCCATCAGCACACGAGTTCCGGCGAGGGGGCCGGAGGAGTGTCGTTCCTCCAGCGCGCCCGCGGGCGGGAAGGCCACGTCGTCGCTCGTACGCCGCGCCGACCAGGGGCTTGGCCTACCGGCCTTCCACGTAGTCGGCGGCGCGTTCGGCGGCCTCCTCACGGGACAGCCTCCGACCCTGACGGGCCGGCGGCCGGTCTCGCCGTCCCAAACGGACCCTCGACCGTCATCACCAGCCGCAGGCGGCGCGGCGGTGCCAGCAGCCTCAACAGGCCCCAGGCAAGTCGACCACGCAAAAGCGGCCAAGAACCCCTGACAGGACAAAACACTCTTTCGGTGCCTGTTTTTCAAATCGGAGCTGTGGAACGGCCTGCTTCGTGCTGCCGCAGGAGGTTGACGATGCCGTGACCACGCTCGGTGATGGCCGTTGAGTCGGGTGGCAGGCCGGTGCTGATGTGTTGTCTCTCGGTGCCCTTCCCGCCTCGGGGCGGGGTTGCAGGGTTAGTGCCCGCCCTGTCATGGCAGGTGGCCCCTGGTCCTCGCCCTCGGGGGGCAGGGCTATCGTTCAGGCCGCCAGCTCCGGGGCGATGGACTTTCCGGGCCGGGTGAGACGGCGAGTCATCAACGTGATGGAGGCCCAGGTGATTAGGGTCTCGGAGTGCTGGATGAGCCGTTCGTAGTCCCTCGCGTGACGGCGGGCGTTCATCATCCAGGCCAGTGAGCGTTCGACCATCCAGCGCCGGGGCAGCAGGACGAACCCGTCAGCGTCCTCGGGTCGGCTGACCATCTTGATCGTGAGGCTTAGATGCCGTTTGGCCCAGGGCACGAGCTTGCTCGCGTAGGCTCGGTCGGCCCAGACGATGGTGATCTCGGGGTGCATCAGGCGGAGGCCGAAGAGGACTTCCTTGGTCGCGGCGGAGTCGTGCAGGTCGGCGGGGGTGACCATGACCATCAGCGGCACGCCTTTGGTGTCGACCACGAGATGGCGTTTGCGGCCATTGATTTTCTTCCCTGGGTCCTGACCGCGGGTGGCCTCGCTGACGGTCGAGGCCGCTTTGACTGACTGGGAGTCGATGATCACGGCCACTGTCCGCAGGGCTTTGCCCATCGTCTCCCGGCGGACCCGCCCGGCGAGTTGGTCACGGATCTGCCACAGAGTTGTTGACCGGACTCACTGAACCTCATTCACCCTCCAGCACAGGATGAAAGAGGTTCACTGACCGCAGTAGTAGGACTCATTCCGGGGGGTACGGTGCTGTCGCCCCATTCGCGCACCGATCGGAAAACGCGGCATGCGGTGAGGGCCCGACCGGCGCGCGCCGGTCGGGCCCTCACCGCTGTCCTGGTGTCGGCGGGCGCCTGTCGCGTCGGTCAGACGGACAGGGGAGTGCCGAGCATCGCGGAAGCCCGCTGCAACGGGCTTTCGATGCGCGTGGGTGCGGCCTCGGTGAGAGTGCGGCAGGTGAAGCCGAGCAGGGCCATGGCCCTCACGACTTCGCCGGCGCTGAAGTCGCGGCGGTCCTGGCGGGTGATGACCTGGCCGACCTGCTTGGCGGGGTAGTGACGTCGTCCGATGATGACGGACTCGCTGGTGACCGGTTCGGGTTTGATGCCTTTCATCGCTTCCAGCACGCCGCTCTTGGTCAGGTCGAACGGGAAGCGGGCAATGACACAGCGCATGATGCCTCACAGGAAGAAGAGGAACGGGGCCGGCCGCCGCCCAGCCGGTTCAGCGGGAGAAAGCGAGGACGCCCAGGGCGCTGCCGTGTTGGCCGACCACGGGCACGGGCCCGAGCCGCCCGCAGGACATCGCGTCCTCGGCTTCGTCCTTTGAGGCCAGAGGTGAGACGAAGGGCACGCTGTCGTCGGTGATGTCACCCAGGCCGAGCCGGTCGGTGTATCCGGAGCTGTCCCGGACGGCGGCGAGCCGGGCTTGGGTGACCAGGCCGACGCATCGGGCGACTTCGTCGCAGACGACCAGATGCTCCGCACGGGCGGCGGCCGTGACGGACAGCGCCACCTCGACGGTCATGTCGTACCAGACCTGCGGCCCGGCCGCGTCCATGACGTCGACCACCGTGCCGCGCACGGGACGAGCGCTCACGGAGCGGGTCTGCAACTGCACCAGTGCCAACAGGTGCCTCCTGCGCAGATGGGCCGGGTCCCTGATCACGAGGGTTCTATGCGGCCGCACCAGCAGTGGACTGGCGTGCGGGGGCGCGGCGGGTCGCCGAGGTGGGGCGGCGTCGGCCGCGGGACGTGGCGCTGCGCTTGGGGCGGTCGACGACCGGTGCGGTGATGACGACCGGGATGCCGGAGGGCGCCTGGGCGCCGGTGATGCGGTGCAGGGCCTCCGCGCCCGCACGCACCTGGGCGGTCTGCGGGACGATGCCGGCCGTTGCCATGAGGCGGGTCATGGCGCGCCGCTGGTTGGGGGTGACCAGGGTGACGACGCTGCCGGACGCACCGGCGCGGGCCGTGCGGCCGCCCCGGTGGAGGTAGTCCTTGTGGTCGGTCGGAGGGTCGACGTTGACGACGAGGTCGAGGCTGTCGACATGGATGCCGCGAGCGGCGACGTTGGTCGCCACCAGCACGCTGACGTGCCCGTTCTTGAACTGCCCCAGGGTGCGGGTGCGCTGCGGCTGCGACTTGCCCCCGTGCAGGGCGGCGGCCCGCACCCCGCTGTTGAGGAGGTGCTCGGTGAGGCGGTCGACGGCGTGCTTGGTGTCCAGGAACATGAGCACCCGGCCGTCGCGTGCGGCGATCTCGGTGGTGGCCGCGTGCTTGTCGGCGCCGTGGACGTGCAGCACGTGGTGCTCCATCGTGGTGACCGCGCCGGCCGACGGATCGACGGAGTGCACGACGGGGTCGCTCAGGTAGCGGCGTACGAGCAGGTCGACGTTGCGGTCCAGCGTGGCGGAGAACAGCATGCGCTGGCCCTGCGGGCGGACCTGGTCCAGCAGGGCGGTGACCTGCGGCATGAAGCCCATGTCGGCCATCTGGTCGGCCTCGTCGAGCACGGTGACGGCGACCTGGTCCAGCCGGCAGTCGCCGCGCTCGACGAGGTCCCGGAGGCGCCCGGGGGTGGCGACGACGACCTCGACGCCGCCGCGCAGCGCGCCGGCCTGCCTGCCGATCGACATCCCGCCCACCACGGTGGCCAGGCGCAGCTTCACCGATCGGGCGTACGGCGTGAGCGCGTCGGTGACCTGCTGCGCCAGCTCACGCGTCGGTACCAGGACCAGCCCCAGCGGCTGCCGGGCCTCGGCACGCTGCCCGGCCGTACGGGCCAGCAGGGCCAGCCCGAAGGCGAGGGTCTTGCCGGAACCGGTGCGCCCCCGGCCCAGGACGTCCCGGCCGGCGAGGGAGTTCGGCAGCGTCGCGGCCTGGATCGGGAACGGTACGGTCACGCCCTGCGAGCCGAGCGCGGCCAGCAGCTCCGCCGGCATGTCGAGATCGGCGAAGCCCCCCACGGCGGTAAGCGCGGGGGTGATCGTGTCAGGGAGGGCGAACTCTCCCTGGATCGCGACGGGCCGGCGGCCGTAACCACCAAAGCGGCTCGGCGCGCCGGACCGGCTTGGGGCCGGCGAGCCGAAGCGGCTGCCACTCCTTCCGGAGTCGGCACTGCCGTTACGGGTACGGGCGAAGCGGTCGTTCGTGCGTGTGCGGTTCATGCGGAACCTTCCTCGATGCGGCACAAATCAAGGAATTCCCGCAGCAATGAGCGGCACGGAGAATTGCAAGAATGAGCCGGTGGCCTTGACAGCGAACCTGGCCAGCGGAAAAGTACGTGCGGGCGCAGGCGCTGAAATGAGTGGCGCGGTGGGGACTCGACATTCGGAGCGTCCACTGCGATGTAGCTATGAAGGGATGTGTCTGCACCCCCGAAGGGCGATCCGTGTGCGGTGAGCCCACGATGTCCTGGTTGTCGCCCACAGGTGAAACCACTGCGGGAAACGCATGTAGCTGGGGCCCGCACCCCGAAGGACGCGGGCCCCAGCTACAAGTACGCGACAGTCAGCGTCAGGCGAGAACGATGTTCTCGGCCGTCGGGCCCTTCTGGCCCTGCGCGATGTCGAAGTTCACCTTCTGGCCCTCCAGCAGCTCGCGGAAGCCCTGGGCGGCGATGTTCGAGTAGTGGGCGAACACATCAGCGCCGCCACCGTCCTGCTCGATGAAGCCGAAGCCCTTTTCCGCGTTGAACCACTTCACGGTACCAGCAGCCATGTCATATCTCCTTTGGGGCAGTGCATACGGGATCCGCACTGTGCGAACCTCGTGTCGCCGCGATGATCACCCCGCCCGGAAGATACCGGAAATACAAGAAGCGCTCCCAGTGACACAGGGCCGACCGGAGAGCACTTGAAGTTTCGGGAACCACAACTGCAACTGAGATCGACAGTAGCACGCCGCAGCAGCCAGTGTGCGGTGAAGAACGCCACCCTGCTTATTGCCGCAGAGAATCTATCC
Source organism: Streptomyces hamibioticus (assembly GCF_047946815.1). Classification (NCBI taxonomy): domain Bacteria; kingdom Bacillati; phylum Actinomycetota; class Actinomycetes; order Kitasatosporales; family Streptomycetaceae; genus Streptomyces; species Streptomyces hamibioticus. The sequence continues at coordinate 102,136 of NZ_JBKKQY010000001.1, read as the reverse complement.
GCATGTTCCGTTGAAATCTCAGCCCGCGGGCACAGATATGACCCACCCGCGCGACGTCATATATTGCGTGCCGCGCTTCCGCGATCCGGTTCGCCACGCCCCCGAAGACCGGCTGCGGCAGCGTCGTCACCCCGGATCGATCCCTTCTACCAGGTACTGCCCTCCAACGACCGGCCCTCGGTCAGCTGGCTGGGCGGTGTTCTCGATCCACAGCAGCGTCCACTCGACTTCAGCCCGCCATCCGGGCTCCGCGCTGTCGTACCGGCCTTCCGCGTCGGCCTTGATATTCGCCGCGAGGGTGCGCAGATCCTTTTGCAGGCCGCGCCACCGGGCGGTGTCCATGGCCTGGCACATCTCATCTGTGATCACAATGGGGTACTTGTTGCTCACCGACCCACCTTGGACGATCACCACCGGCTTCGTCGGCCTGCACCAGTGGGCGGAAATCCTCGAGCGGAACTTCCCGCCCCAGCTGCCCGACCCCGACCACGCCACCAAGTCACCCCGGCCGCGAACCTGTCCTCGCTGCAGTGTCCCGCGACGCAGCCCGAGCGTTGCGCGCTGCGGGCCGCCGGGACCCGGCGCCCTGCGGGTGCGAGCCGGGTTCCGGGCGGTGGCCCCGCGCCTGCGGTGCGAAACCGGGCCACCGAGTCGCCGCCCACGGCCCATCCGCCCCTTTGCGGTGTGCTGACGCACCCTTCTGTCCTGGGTCCGCTGTGGCCGTGTGTCGGGGCCCCTTGGTGCCGTGGCTTTGTTCACGCTGTGACACCGACCGCTGAGAGTCTCACGGTGGAGGGAGCGCTGGGGCTGCAGTGAACGTCCACCGGGCCGGAAGGGATGATCGCTTGCTCTCTGCGTACCTGACTACACACGAGGGCCGGCGCACGGTGAGTGTCGTCGGTGACGTCGACCTTTCCTCCGCCCGGCAACTGGAAGACGCCCTCAGGGCCGCCTGGGCCGTCTCCCCGCACCGCATCGTGGTCGACCTGAGCAATGTCACCTTCTGCGACTGCGCCGGGCTGCACGTGCTGCTGGATGCTCGCGCACTCGCCCGCCAGGCCGGGATCGCTTTCGTCATCACAGGCGCCACCGCACGGCCGGTGTCCCGGCTCATCCACCTGGCACACGCGGAACGCCCCCTCCGGCTGCACACCCCCTGGGCGGTGCAGCTGACTGCCCACACAGCCTGAGGAATTGACGAGCGGCCCGCGTGCGTTGCTCCCGGCGTCCCCTATCACTCAGCCGCAGCGTTGCAGCGTGGTATCAGGCGGCCTGCTGGGTTCCCGTCGGGGTGTCGTCGGCCAGTGCGATGGCGGCCATGAGGCGCTTGCCGACCGGCTCGCGTCGGATTTCGAAGCTGCGGCACACGCCGATCACGATTTCCAGGCCGTGCTGTCCGACCCGGCCTGGATCAGGGCTCTGGGGCACCGGCAGTGTCGGATCGGTGTCCCATACGCTGATCTCCACAGCCCCGTCGTTGATCTCCAGGTCCAGCGGGCAGGGCCCGGGCGCGTGTTTGTGCGCGTTGGTGACCAGCTCGCTGACCACCAGCTGCACCATGCCCATCGCCCGATCCGAGACCGGGATTCCATGGATGGCCTGTGCCTCTGTCGGGAAGTCTCGGGCAGCATGCCGGGCCTCGGCCACCGGCTCACCGCCGGCGAAGGCCAGAGCCGACAGGATCGGGCGGCTGGCCAGCGGGAGAGCTTCGGTTTCAGGCACCACCGACCACACCGCCACCCTCGTCCTGAGCAACACGGATACCGACCCCCGACTACCCCCGAACCTGCACCACAGTCAGTCGTGAACCGACAACCTGCGCCGCAGAACAAGCACCAACAGCCCCGACAGCCCGACAGCGTCAAACGCGGCACAGGGCCGGCCGCGGTGTGCCTTGCCGCTGGGGGCGTGCATGTGGTCACTGGGCCAGGTCGGGTTTGCCGAACAGTGCGGCGTAGCCGGAGGGCAGCTGGCTGATGAGCTGGTTCAGCTCCCCGCCGGAGATCGCATCGGCCAGGGTGGACAGCACTGCGCTGGCGTCCCATTCGGCCGTGCGGGGGCGGGCACCGGTGCGCTCGGCGACGCGGCGGCAGAACTCCTCCACCCCGAAACTCTCCGCCTGCCCCTTGCCGTCTCCGGTCAGGGGCGCGCGCAGCGGTTCGGGAAGCTGCGCGGCCAGGTCCGTTGCCTCGTCCGGTGTGATCCGCTGGGCGAGGACTTCAAGGACTGCCGTGGTGACGTTCTCGGCCTCCTCCTGGGAGGTGTACTCGCCGCGTTCGCGGACCTGTGCCAGAAACTCGTCGTGCCTCATCGCCGCCCTTCACCTCGTGATCGCGTCCGGCGCTCGTTCCGCACCGGAACACGGGAATATGGTGGGTAGTGCGTTGATTCTTCGTATGAAGAGTCCCGGTCAGAGGGACTTCCGAAACACGATTCGGCCTGTGGCGTGCCACGAGTCGAGGATCTTTCGGAAGGAGATGATCGGACATGACGCTTCCCGTGCGGCGCGAGCAGCACCGGCCGGCGTGTGACCCTTTCCGGGAGTTCCACGACCTGTATGAGCGGATGGGCCAACTGTGGCAGTCGGCCGTTTTGGGAGGCGGCGGCCTCCTCGGTGACGCGTGGGCGCCGCTGGCAGACCTGGAGGAGACCGACGATGCCTACCTCGTCGGGGTTGACCTGCCCGGGGTGAAGAAAGACGACATCACCATCGAGCTGCGCGCCGGCGAGCTGTCCGTGCACGGCGAGGTCAAGGAGAAGGAACGCACCGGCCTCGTGCGCAGCCGCACCCGGCGCACCGGCCAGTTCGACTACCGGGTGACGCTGCCGCAGGACACCGACGAAGAGCAGGTCACCGCCGAACTCGCCGACGGTGTGCTCACCGTCACCGTCCCCAAGGCCGAGAAGGCCAAGCCCCGGCGCATCGAGATCACCAGCTGACCCCTTCCGCGTCCGCACCCGGCGAGCCCGCCCCTTCGGGCGGGCTCCCTCATACACGTTTCTGGCCGCCGCCTAACTGTCCGCAGCTCCGCTGCTGCGCACCACAGATCGCATAGACGTGGCATCACCGAGGGCCGCCGGTACTGGGGGAAGCCGAGGCGGCCCTCGGTGGTCGGCCGGGGCGGGATACTCGGCGGCGACGTGATGGCCGAGCGGGCCCGGGTAGCACCCCGGCACATTTCCAGCGAACCCGGGCACCAGCCCGGCCGCAACCGTGGACACCCGTCCGAGGCAGTCAGCCCGACGCCGGCACCGCGCCCCGGCCGAACCGGGGAACGTCGCCGGTGGTGATGTCCTGTCTGAGCCGGGGCGCCCGCGGGATGTGGCTCGCGACTCGAACAGGATGGCGGCAAGATGGCGAGGCCCTCGCTGAGGGGGTGTCACAGCGGGGGCGGTGCCACCGCATCCGCCTGGAGGGAGGCCGGAAGGGGGCAGATCAGCCACCGTTCCCGGGAGGCGCCGGATCGGGAGGACTCCGGTGAGACGGTGGGCGACCACCATGCGCCGCCGTGGCGGAATCGCACCAGAGGCTGGACACGATGCAATGCCCGTAACTCTCATGCAACAGCCGCCGGGGAGCGTAGCCATTGCCGCCGTGCCCGGTCTGCGGCAGTCACGAGTCCCCGTCCGGGCGGACCGGCCCATCGCGCGCCGCCCCGCGCGCGAGGCGGTGCGGGTTCACCGTTCGGCGGGGCCGGCGCCCAGGACCCGGCGTCCGGCGGGAGGCCGTGCAGGACCTGGCTCGGGGATGGCCGGTACGGTGGCGGGCAGGCGCTCGGCGGCGAGCTGGGCACGCGGCACGCAAGGCAGCTCGTTGTCGGTCTCGGCGGCGGGGTGGAGGGGGCCGGTGCCCAGTGGGCGGCGGTCGGTCATCACACGATTCTCCCTGCCAGCGGAGCTTCATGTTCACCGCCCCTGCCAGGCACTCCCGGCCGAGCCAAGGCGGGCGTGTGCCGTGAGCCTGCTGGCCCAGGTGGGACTGATCGTTCTCAGGGTCAGGATTATCACCTTGTCCCGCATGACCCCAACCCGGACCCTCTTCCACCAGCGGTCGTGCCTGTCACCGGCTTCCAGGAGCAGCAGACGGCCCCGGGGACCAGAGCCAGGACAGCCCCGGGGCCGCTCTCACCGGCCGGTTCCACCGGGTGAGGGGCGGTCCGTTCCGTTGCCGGGCAGACACGCAGCGGACCGCTACACGCCAACGCCGGCGTGTCACCCGCTCAACGCACCGGGCCCAGCAATGACACGTCCAGCGTCAACACGCCACAGGCTCCAGCACACTTGAGAGTGCTGTGAGGGTCAGACGCCGGAGGCTCAGCCTCCCGGAGGCATCCTGTGCGTGCTCCCTTTCCCTGACCCCGTCCCGGCCCTGGAGAGCCTCGGCGAGGCGTGGGAGGGACACGAGTACCCACACCCGGCCATGGTCCGGCCGGCAGGCAGTACAGCGGTTCCGTGGCGCGCTGGTGGTGCTCGCGCTGGCCGCCGCGTACGGCATCACGCCGCCCGGCGGGGCATACCGCGCGCGGCGGAGCCGCTAGGGCGCTTCGTTGGATCCCTGGTGGCGGAGGCTTCCTTGGGCTCTGCAAACAGCTGCACTGTCAGCACCACCGTCTACGGTGCGACCATGTCGTTTGCCCTGCCCGATGGTCTGCCTCCCGGCCGGTTCCTGTCTTCCGGTCCCGCACGCGTGTGGGTCTCGGACGAATCTCCGCATGACATTGAGCGTCTGTGGCCTCGCCTGCTGAGCGAGCAAACAGCCTGCGGCCTGGTCCCGCTCATGTGCTGGCCCGATGCCATGGGAAGACCGGTCGGCCTGGCCGACGTGGATGCCGTCCGCATGGAGGAGGTGCTGGCCACGCATTTCGCCGAGTACCGGCGCAGGAGGCTGCCCTTCCGGGTGGATCCGACACCGGCTCCGGTGCCTGAAGGTGTGGAGCCGTGGCCACATGACCCCGGTCCGCCGTTCGAGCAGTGACCGGGCCTGGCACCGCAGGTGCCGGCTACGTCCGCAGATCCGATGCCCGAGGAGGCGGCGGCGAGCCTGCTGGCCTGGCTGATCGAGACGGTCGGGCTGGACGAGTGCCGCCTCGTGCTCGTCCCTGCCCGTCGTGGCAGCGATGCTCTGGCGTCGATCGGCTGGTCCGCGGAGGCACCATTGCCTTTGCTGTGTGCACTCCTGCGGAGCTGGGAGGACCGTTTCGGTGCCCAGGTCGTGGCGGTGTTCGGCAGTGAGCTGCACGTGTCGGTCGCGAGACCTCCCGTTGAAGCGGAACACGCGAACCTGCTCGCTTTGGCACACGTGCTCTCGACCGCGAACAACATTGTCGATGACCCGCCCGCGCCATTCCCCGAGTACGCCACGGACCTTGTGGGACGGACTTCCTGGTCGTTCTGGTGGGACTAAACATGACGGCCGGGCTGCCTGCTTCGTTGGTTCGGATGTGCCGTTGACTGGTGCGCAGTGGGCGCGGATCGAGCCGTTGCTCCCGGTCCGGACGCCGAAACGTGGGGGCTGGTGGAGAGACCACCGACAAGTGATCGACGCGATCGCCTGGAAGTTCCAGACCGGCTCGTAGTGGGCCCACCTGCCGGCGAAGTACGGCAACTGGCGAGGCGTCTACAACGGGCTACGGATGTGGGCCATCGACGGCACCTGGGAGCGGGTCTTCACCGCGCTCATCGCGCAGGCCGAAAGCACCGGCTCGATCAACTCCCAGCGGACATCGGACAGGTCACTCGGATACGCGTCGCGTCGGCATTCTTCAGGCGTACCGCCGCGGACCGAGTGCGCCCAGGCGCACAGCGACGACAACGGAAGCACGCGGCCGCGAAAGCCGGGCGTCTTGGGATGAGACGGGCACAAGACACTACCCGCCTCACCTGCCACCCCACCTGAGCAGCAAGACTCAACCCCGCATCTCCAGCAGCATGAGCACCACAACCAGGCGGTCTGAAAACCGCTGGATACACGGGCGGTCCAGGCGAAAACGACCTCTCACCGCGGCGACACGTCCGCCGGTCCGGCCGGCCAGCCGCCACAGTCCCGCTGTCAGCCACCGGCTCACCTCTCCTCGCCCCCGACGGCTGCCACAGGGCCCGGAACACGTCCCGCAGGACGACACCGACGGGCACGGCCCCGGCCAGCGAGATGAGCCAGCCCACGCCCGCGCTCACCTCGGGCCCTCCGAACCCGGCACACCACGCACCGACATTCCGCCGCCGCGCCGGGAAACGGCCAGCCCCGCGCTGATGAGCTTGCGCAGCGCGATGACGGCGGCCGCGGGCAAGATGCCGTCCCAGGACAGATCGCCGGCGAGGCGGACGAGACCGGCGGCGACCAGGAAGTCGAGCAGCACCGCCACAGCGGAGCCGGTGCTGCGCACCATCCGGTAGGCCGCCACGGCGGAGACGACTCCGCCCGCGGTGATCAGGACGGCGGCCGGCTCCAGCCATCCGTTCACGTCCGCTTCCCTCCGCCGTGCTGCGGCTGCGGCCCGGCCTGCTCCCGGGACGCTTCGGCGTTCAGCTCGGCGCGCTCCTGCGCGATCTCCCGGCCCAGGAAGTAGTTCAACGCCGTACGGATGGCTGCGATGGCCGCCAGCTGGCCGATCTCGGTGAAGCTCGGCGCCACCGCCGTGCGCAGCACATCACCGGCCAGTTGGAACTCCAGCCCCAGCACCAGGAAGCGGCCCAGCCGCAACCGGATCCGGTTGAACCCGGACACCTGACCCCGACCGCGCAGCCCCGAGGATACGAACTGCCAGAACGCCCAGATGGCCCCCACGAAGATGACCACAGCGCCGGCCGACTCGATCAGACGGACCAGGAAGCCGATCACATCGCGCAGCGCGGACTCGGGCAACAACTCCAGCGACAAGGTCATGACCTCGCCAGTACCCGCCGCCACCTGCTCGATACCGCTGATCCGTGACACAGGAGGCGGCCAGGTTGCGCGGGTGTGGTCCTGCCGCTGCGTGGCACTGGGCGAGTCATGGTGAGGCTGAGGCGCTTGGCGGAAGCGGTCGGGGGAGAGACGACGGCGGTTGGGCGGGCGGCCCGGCGGGCGTGGGCGGGCCCGGGCCGCGAGCGCGACTTGCTGGTGCAGTCGTTGAAGGCGGCGCTGGCGGCGGTGGTGGCGTGGCTGATCGCGGGCCAGTGGCTGAGCGCACCGATGCCCTTCATCGCACCGTGGGTGGCAGTCGTCCTGGTGCGGGCCACGGTGTACCAGTCCGTGGCCCAGGCGGTACAGCAGGTGATCGCCATCGCGGTGGGAACGGCACTGGCCACTGTCGGTGGCATGGCCGTGGGCATTCCGTGGCTGGCCATGGCGGTGGTCCTTCCACTGGTTCTGTTGCTGGGGAGCTGGCCCAGGCTCGGCGACCAGGGCATCTACGCCGCGACTGCCGCGCTGTTCACCCTCACGTTCCACCAGGCAACCCTGGACTCGGCCCTGGCCCGGGTGCTGGAGGCGCTGCTGGGCGCGGCAGTCGGCGTGGGCGTGAACATGCTGATCCTGCCTCCGGTGCATCTGCGCAGCACCCAGAACTCGGTGCAGCAGGTGACGGAAAGTGCCTGCCGGACGCTGCGCTCGATCGCGGACGGGATCGAGGACTCATGGGATCACCGGCAGGCATGGGACTGGCACCAGCAGGCCCGCAGGCTGTTTCGCCTGCTGGAACAGGCGCGCTTCGCTTTCGAACGCAGCCGGGAGAGCATGCGCCTGAATCCCGACCGCCGCCGCCGCGCGGAGCTACGGCGGCTGAGTGATCCATACCGTCATACTCTCTCCGTCCTGGAAGATCTGGCGGACTACCTTTCCGACCTGACCCGGACCCTGGCGGAGGCCGCCGCGGACACCCCTGCCCCTCCGCGACCCGACGGCGACTCCCTGGCGCCTTACGCTCAGTTCCTGCGCGAGGCAGCGGCGGCAGTCGACGCCTACGGACAGATGGTGAATGGCGAAGACCCCTCCGACGCCCGCAACCGGCTCAAGGAGAACGCCCACAAAGTCCGCACGCTGCACGACCGTCTGCGCCGCACCCTGGCCGGCGACGGTGTCCGCGACCCGGAGTGGGCGGCCCTCTACGGCTCCCTGCTCATGGACGCCCGCCGGCTCACCGACGATCTCCTGTCCGAACCCCCGCGCCCCCAACCACAGCACCACTAGGGTCCGTCTTCAAACGGGCCTAGCTCAGCCCCAGTGGGAAAGATCCACCGCAGCATCTGGGACGCTCGTCGAGTCTGTCGGGGCAGTGCCGCGTGGTCGTCAGGCGGGGCTTGTGGCGGTCTTTTGGCCGCCAGCCGCCGCCCGGTCCAGCCGTCGCGCAGCGGCGGGAACCGGCGCCCCGCCACGTCCCCACCTCGTGGTGCTGCCTGCGGTTTTCCCGTCCAGGCCTGCGGTTTCCGACGCACCGGTGTCGGGCCGGGCGGGGGTAGGGTGGCGCCGGACGGGGGCAGGTTGAGGTGGGTGGTGGCGGAGTTGCAGTGGCGTGAGTTCGCTGAGCAGATGGCCGTGCTGGCGCGGGATCTGCTGGCCAAGGAATCGGTGCAGGAGACCCTGGATGCGATCGCCGCGGCGGCGGTGAAGCTGGTCGACGGCTGTGACGCGGCCGGGATCCTGGCCGTGCGCAAGGGCCGGGCGATCACCCTGGCCTCCTGCGGGGACATGGTCGAAGACTCCGATCGTATCCAGGGTCAGCTGGGAGAGGGCCCGTGCTACGACCTCGCCCGCCGCGGCACCGGTGAGCGCACCTACCGGATTCAGGACATGACCCGGCCCCAGCCGACCTGGCCGGCCTACGCCGAAGCAGCCCGCGGGCTCGGCATCGGCAGCATGGCCGGCATCCTCCTCTACACCGACAAGGAAGACTTCGGCGCGCTCAACCTCTACGCCCGCCGCCCCGGCACCTTCACAAAGGACCTTGAGACGGCCGGCTGGATGCTCGCCTCCCACGCCGCGGTCGCCCTGGCCAGCGCCCGCACCATCGACCAGCTCGAACATGCCATGGAAACCCGCCACGCCATCGGCGAAGCGATGGGCATCCTCATGGAACGCCACCGCCTCAGCGAAGACGACGCCTTCGACGCGCTGCGCCGCATCTCCCAGCACCACAACATCAAGCTGCGCGACGTCGCCCAGATCTTCCGCTCCGGAAAGGAGCGCCGCACCTGACCCGGCGCGCTGCCTGCCAGACCGGGGCGGCCGGTCGTCGTAGGGGCTGTACCGGACCGCTCAGGGGCGTTGATGGTCTGGCCCAGCCTGGCCGACTGATCACGGGAACGCGCCGTCTGGTGTTCCCGGTGTCAGGCGCGCGGGGCTGGCCTGTCGCGCCGGGGCCATTGGGAGGGGAAGCGCCCATGGGTCGGGAGTCGTCGGCATCCTGCGGGTAGGGCAAGGGGGCCGGTGAGCGTGCATCGCGCGGCGATGCCGGCGTGAACCCCTTTTGGAGGAGAGTCGATGGCAGTGCAGAAGGTCCGCGACATCATGACGACGGCGCCGCTGGCGGTGGGGCCGCAGACCTCGGTGGTCGAAGTCGCCCGTCTGATGCGGGACGAGGACATCGGCGCGGTCCTGGTCGAGCAGAACGGGGAACTGCGTGGGCTGGTGACCGACCGGGACCTGGTGGTGCGCGTGATGTGCGCGGGCGGGAACATCGAGGAGCGCAGTGTCGCCGACGCGTGCAGTGAGCAGCTGGCCAGCCTCTCCCCGGATGACGGCATCAGCCGGGCGGTGGAGCTGATGCGTGCCCATTCCGTGCGGCGTCTGCCGGTGATCGAGGAGGGCCGGCCGGTCGGCATCGTCTCCCTGGGAGATCTTGCTGTCGAACGCGACACCGACTCCGCCCTGGCGGACATCAGCGGCTCCGAGCCCAACGAGTGACGAGGTGTGCTCTCGGCGGGCCTGCGGCCCTGCGGGCCGGTGCCGCCGGTGCCGGCCCGCGGGCTGGCCCGGCGGTTGTCCTCAGGCCGGGGTGACGTTCTCGGCCTGCGGGCCCTTGTTGCCCTGGGTGACGTCGAAGCGGACCTTCTGGCCCTCGCTGAGCTCCCGGTAGCCGCCACCGGCGATGGCCGAGTAGTGGACGAACACGTCCGGTCCGCCGCCGTCCTGTTCGATGAAACCGAAGCCCTTTTCCGCGTTGAACCACTTCACCGTGCCGGTGGCCATGCTCTTTCTCCTTCGCCTGGGACAACATGGGGCGCCGGCAGCCGTGTGCTGCCACACCGCCGCCCGTCGATCATCCTCGCCGGCTCGGACGCGGGGAAGCAGAAACGCGGAGCGCTGCGCGGCCTCGACCGTGACGTCGCCTCTTCCTGGGGCTACCCGTCAGGCCGTTTCTGCCACGGCGCGGGTCAAGGGCTCGAGGTCGCCGTAGAGGGCGGCGTGCAGTTCGCGGGCCCGGGTCTCGCTGTCCACGTCGTGCAGCACGAAGTAGACCGGACCGGCGGAGGAGTCCGGGCGGATCTGCCGGGAGCGGATCAGGCGGATGACGGCCTCGCGGACGGCGTCGTAGACCGCGCTGGTGATGGCGTGCTGCGCGCGGTGAGTGCGTCGGCCTTCACCGCTCAGTGGGGGCCCTGGCTCTCGACTGCGACGAACACCACACGTTGCTGCTTGGCCTGCGTGTAGGCGGCTTGGAAGGCGTCCAACCCTGTCGCGTCCGGGATCAGGTCAGCGGGGCAGGGCGTGGGCAGCGACTGCATGAGGGCATCCTCTCAACAGGCGGCAGGCGCTTCGCGCTGGTGCGGCGCGTGTCCTTGTGGACGCTGGACACGTTCAGACGGTGACACGTGCACTGGTCTGGACGCCCCACGTCGGGCCGGTGCGGTCCGCGGCCCTCGACTCCGCGGTCTGACGTCCGGGGCCGCGTCAACGGCTCCCGGTCCCCCTTCCGGGCCGTGCGGCCGACAGCCCTGGACTTCTTTCGAACCAGGGCTGTCGGTTGGCGCGGAGAGCATCGCGGCTCGGCCCCCCGGAATAGGCAGGTTGGACGCGCACCGCTCGGACGGCGCCCGCGTAAGCGTTGTCCCGTAACTCGGGGCAGAGGCTGATGGATCACCACAGCCGGACCGACTTGTTCGGTTCCGCCCCAAGTCGCGACCTTAACGGGATTCCGGCCAAGCAGGTCGAACCGGACACCGGCAAGCGGTCTCCAGAGTTACGGGACAGCCCTTAGGCGAAGGAAAATCACCCGCTCGGAGGCTCCACGAGCGACGACAAGGTCCGTCATGGTCGGGGCTACCGCGCGCCCCCGACCATGAGGCCGACCACGGCTGCGCTCACAGGGCGCGCGGTGCGGCTGTGGTGGCAGCGCTGTACTGGGAGGCCACTGATCCGGTCCAGGGTGCAGTGCGGGCGGGGTGAAGGCCCGTTCGGAGCTCGCCAGGATTCGGGTCGCGACAAGGGCTGCGCGGCCCGCCGGACCGTCCCTGCGTCCGTGCAAATCGCCACCCCTTTCGTCGTGGTCGGCCTGTCGCGATCCTCGTTGCAGCCTCTTTCGATCCTGGTCCTGGCTGGAGTGAGAGAGGAAGGGACGGGGCGGGGTTGGTGGCGCGGCCGGGGATCGCGGCGTCACTCAGCCGGTTGCGCGTCGGCCGGGGCCGCAGTACCGGAGGCTGAGAAGCGGCCCGGTTACCGGGCTGGTCACATCAGCCGGCCTGTCGGGTGCCCGCCGGGGGCGTCGGCCAGCACGATCGTGGCTTTGACGCGCTTGCCCACTGGCTCGCGGCGGATCTCGAAGCTGCGGCACACGGCCATGACGATCTCCAGGCCGTGCTTGCCGACCCGGTGTGGATCGGCTTCCTGGGGCACCGGCAGGGCCGGATCGCTGTCCCAGACGCTGATCTCCACGGCGCCGTCGCTGACCTCCAGATCCAGCAGACACGGGCCGGGCGCGTATTTGTGCGCGTTGGTCACCAGCTTGCTGACCACCAGCTCCGCCAGGCCCATCGATCGCTCCGACACCGGGATGCCGTGAAGGGCCTGGACTTCGGTCATGAAACGGCGGGCTGTATCCCGGGCCGCAGCGATCCGTTCCCCGCCCTCCAGGGCGACCGCGGACAGCGCGGGACGGCTGGTCAGCGACTGATCTTCGCCGTGGTGCACCGCTGATCCCACCCCGTCACCCTCGTCCTGAGCAACCTGGCTACCGGCGTCCGAAGACCCCCGGAACCCGACCACACGCGCGCCCCTCACATCACGGTGGGCAGCCGCTCAGCGCGGTGGCGCCGTCAGGCGGGGCACGTCGGAGGGGAGAGGCGGGACCGGGCGCGATGCCAGCGCCGAGCATGGCGCCACCGGCCGGGGGTATCACGGGCAGACGTCCGCGCCGACTTCCACCACCAGCTCGGGGCTCCGCCAACGTGACGTGCAGCTGCTCCCGGCTGCCCCACCGGAGGGAAGAGACGGACGGCGCTGCATCCGTTCCGCGACCGCGAGGGAACATCCGGTGCCCGGCCCCACCAGCCTGCTGATCAGGAAACCGGCTGCATTCCTCAGGGCCAGCGCCTGCGGCACCCGCACGGCCGCCTCTGGGACGCTCGTCGCCGCGAGCCAGGTGCGCACGGCCCGTACTGCCGCAAATGGGTTGCACCCCGGGCAGGCATCTGCCCTGACGGCCACCCAGTAGGCTGACCGAGCCAACGGTCAGCAGGTGATGCCGCTTGCCCCGGGGCTCCAGGGGAGGCTGCTGGCAGTGCCGAGTTGGTGTCCCACACGCTGATCTGGACGGCGCCACCGCTGACCTCCAGGTCCGTCAGACACGGCCCGGGCGCGCTTGTAGGCGTTGGTCACCAGTTCGCTGACCGCCAGCTGTACCGGGCCCATCGCGCGGTCGGAGACCGGGATGCCGTACGTGGCCTGCATCACGGTCATGGAACGGCGGGGTCGCGTGGCGGGCTTCGGCGATCGGCTCGCTGTCTTCGCAGACGACGGTCGACAGGACCGGGGGTTCGGCAGCGGCTGGTTGTCGTTTTCCGTGCACTACTGGCCAACACCGCCACCCTCGTCCTGAGCAAACCGGATTAACGACGCCCCGGATGCCCAGGGAAATGACGCGGCATGCACACGTCGGACACAGCAGCGTGACTTTCCCCTCCGCAGGCGCGTTGAAGGGTACGACACCGCACTCCTTTCGGCCCTCCCATCGGAAGTCGTGTGGTGACGGCCCCTGTCCCCACCCGGCGACAGGGGCCGTCGTCGTGGCTGGGCCGGCGGCCGTCAGCCGACTTGCGATAAGCGGCAGCACGGCGCCGGCCGAGGGTTCGTCGCAGACGATGCCCTCATCGGCGGCGCCGAGACCGGCGACGCGTTGATAGAACGTGACCAGCCCGGACAGCCAGCGGTCCGAATTGCTAGGCGACCTTGATCATCGTCTTGCCGCAGCGACATGTCGGGCTCTGCTGGCCCGCGCACGTCGCCCGGGGCACCCTTGGCCACCGTCACCTCGCACCCGCAGTTCCCGTCCGGGCCGCGATAGATCTCACCCTCGCGGAACGGCATCGCTCTCACCTGCACTCTTCGCGTTCATCCGTCACCAGCGACGCTAGGACCTGGCCCCAGTGGCAAGGTCAACACGGGACGGGAAAGAGGAACGATCATGGTGATGCAGGGAATGACCATCGGACAGGCCGCTCAGGCCGCCGGGGTCACGCGCAAGGCCGTCCCCGTCTCTGAGGTCAAGGGCCTGCTGCCCCAGGCCGAGCGAAACCAGGCGGGCTACCGCCTCTATGGCCCCGACGACGTCGAGCTGTTGACGTTCGTCCGCCGAGCCCGCACCCTCGGCCTCCACCTCGATGACGTCCGCGAGGTGCTGCAGCTTCGCCGCGGTGGCACACCGCCCTGCGACGCCGTCCGCGACTTGCTCGATGCCCGCATCGCGGAGATCGACGCCGCCGTCAAGGATGTCCTCGCCCTTCGGCACACCCTCGCCGAAGCCCGCCAGAGCGCTGACGACCGCCCTTGCGGGAAACCTTCCACGGTCTGTTCAAGCATCGAGGACGTCCGAGCCCAGGGGTGAGAACCAGGTACTGAGTCTGGAGTTGCCCGGCGGTACGCTCTGCGTCCGGCCGATGCTGCCACCGCCGGGCAACTCGACTACTGGCGCGCTGCGGTGTGCTCCCGGATCGCTGCGGCGACCTCCAGCAGTGCGTAGACGATGGCGGACAGGCCCTCTCCGATGGCTTCGGTCTGGTCACCCGCGCCCATTCGCTCCGCTGCCATGTCAGCCCACCTCTCCGCAGAGTCGGCGTAGTTACTCATCCCGGCTTTCCCTCCCCTCGTCGCTGGCCACTCCGGGGGACCTCTGCTGTCTCCCCTGACCACGGCGTGGTGAACCCTCGGTGCCGGCGTGGGCAGGGTGCTCGGCGCTTTGCGCATACGTGCCGCAGGGATGTCACGGCTTGTGCCGCGTTCCCTACCGTCGGCGTCGGCGTCGGCGTCCGTTCAGTGCTCGCGTGAGCTGGGCAGGGGGTGTTCGGCAGGATGGCGATGCACGGGCGCGGACGGGCCGGGGCCGGTGGGTGCCGGGTGCGGCGCCACGTCGCATGCCGTGGACGGCGGGGCGGATTGGGTGAAGTAGTCGGCGTCTTTCGGGCGTGGGCGTGCGAGTTTCAGGGTGCGGGGGGCGGGCTCAAGGTGGGGGATGTGTTTGGAGCAGTGCACGTAGGCCTCGTGGAGGGTGATGAGAGTCCACAGCACGGGGCGACGTCCGGGGGCGGTGTCGGCGGGTATCCAGGGGTGCGCGGCACGCAGCTCCTGGTCGCCGAGGAGGCGGGCGGCGCCGTTGACGTGGAGTCCGATGTGGTCGTGGGTGAAGTCCATGAAGAGCAGGCCGATGTGCGGGTTTTCGGTGATGTTGCCGGCGCTGGCCAGGACGCCGTTGCCGCGGTATTCGGGGTAGGTAAGGGTGTGCTCGTCCAGGACGGTGACGAAGCCGGGAGGGCCGGCGCGGAAGGTGGCGTCGCAGTGGCCGCGGGCGTCGGCGGTGGAAATGAAGACCATGGACTGGCGGCCGATGAAGTCACGCATGGCCGCAGTGAGGTGCGCGTGGACCTGGCGGTCGTAGAAGGCGTCGGCGCGTTCGCTGGTGCCCAGGTGGGCCTGCAGTCGGCGTTCGCCGTGCGAGGGGGTGATGCCGTGGTGCGTCACAGGGGATCGTTCTCCTGAGCGGGTCGGGACGGTGCGAGGGGGGCGTTGAGAACGGGTGTGTCGAGCGGGTCGTGGTGGATGCGGGCCTGGGGCACGCCCTGGTGGAGGAGGGTGTGCACGGCTGTGGTGATCATGCCGGGCGGACCGGACAGGAAGACCTCGTGCTGGTCCCAGGGCCCGAACTTGCCCAGAACCTCGGGGAGTGTGCCTTTCTGTCCCGGGATGTTCTCGTGGGAGACGGCCCCACGCACCGACAGCCAGTGGTGGCGCTGGGCCAGGCGCAGCATGTCGTCGAGGCCGTACAGCTCTCGGGCGGTGCGCGCTCCGACGAACAGGTCGGCGTAGCGGCGCATGCCACAGGCGGCCGCTTCCTCGAGCAGGGCGCGAATCGGTGCCAGGCCGGTTCCGCCGGCCACCAGCAGCAGGTCGCGGTCGCCCGCCGCGGCCAGGGTCATGTCGCCCTGCGGCGGCCCCAGCCGTACCCGGTGTCCTGGGGCGGCGTGGTAGACCAGCGCGTTGCTGACCTGCCCCCGGTGGACGGCGCGGATGTGGAACGTGAGTGTGTGGTCCGCACGCGGCGGGTGGGCGGGGGAGTAGTGTCGCCAGGTACGGGGATACCAGGGGGTTTCCATGCTCACGTACTGCCCGGCGGTGTAGGGGTAGGGCAGGTCGGGCTGTACGGTGATCTCGGCGATGCCGTCGCCGCGGTGTTCGTGGCGGATGATCTGCGCCTCCCAGGAGGCCGGGCGCAGGCGGGCGTCGTCGGCGGCGGCCGCGGTCATCACCTCGGCGGCGATGGTGTAGGCGCGGGTCCAGGCGGCGGCGACCTCGGGGTTCCAGGCGGTTCCCGCGTAGCGGGCCAGGGATGCCACCAGGCATTCGCCCACCGCCGGGTAGTGCGCCTCCAGGGCCCCGAACTTGCGGTGGTCCCGCCCCAGGCGGGAACAGAACCGCACGAGGTTGTCGATGTCGTCGACGAGGTCGATGATGCGCAGCAGTCCGCGCAGCAGCCGGTCGCGCTGGACATCCATGTTGTCCGGGAACAGCCCCCGCACCCCGGGGTACCGGGCGAAGAGGATGGCATAGAAGTAGACGGTCATCTCCGAAGCCCGCGGCGCGACCACCGTCAGGCTCGTGCGTACCAGGGAGATCTCCCGGTCGGTGAGCGGGGCGGACATCACGACCGGCCCCCAGACAGCACCGGGCGGGGACACGTCCTGACTCGTCGAGCGGAAACGGCGTGGGGGGAGCCAGGCGTCGCACACGGCGAGGGCACCACCAGGCTTACCAGATGTGCTGACAAGAAGACGTTCGCAATCGTAGAAGGGAGTTCCATTTCACTCAGGCCGAGAGCATCGAAAGTGTGATCAGCGGATGAGCCATTGTGCACGGTGCGCGACGGAGCCGAACGTCCGCCCCCGAAGCCCCCGACAGGACCTCGCATCTGCACAGCTCACCGCAATGATCGCGGTGGTCCCGGTGCCGGTCATGGCATTCGTCGCTGGCGCGCACTCCTTTCCGTGGCGGTCGGACGGCCTTCTACGATCCGACGCATGCTGGATCCCGAACTGCTGGAACGGATCACCGCGCGGTGCGCGGAACTGACTCCCTCGTGCTCAGGGACATGCACGCGAAGCTCGCCTCGGATCACAAGGGTGGCGATGCGCCGGATCCACCGTCGTCCGCACCGGTGCGGCAACCGCCGCAGATGCCGGTGAGCTCCAGGGTGTGCTCGACTTCCGCGAACCCTGTCGACCGGACGACCTCGGCGACCCAGCGCTCGACCACGTCAGCGTCCAGGAGCTGGTTGCGGCGGCAGCGTCGGCAGATCAGGTAATGACGGTGTCCTGACCCCGGGCGGTGCCGGTAGAGCCTTTCTCCGAGGTCGTTCCGTACGACGTCGGCGGCGCCGGCCCGTTCCAGGTCCTGCAACGCGCGGTACACGGTGGTGAGCCCCACGCGGACGCCCGCCTCGCCCATCAGCGCGTGGAGTTCCTGGGCGGAGACGAAGCCGTGGCAGTCGGCAGGGCTTGCCCGACGGCGGTGCGCTGGCGTGTCATGCGCCGGCTGGTCTCCGCCCCGGGGCCTCAGTCCGTCGTGGGCGGAGGAGTGGACCGGGCCACCACCCGAGCGAGGACGAGTGCCACGAGGGTCAGCCCGCCGAGCACCGCCGCCGTACCGGGGTATCCGCCGAGCGCGAGCCCCACACCGCCGAGGCCGGCGCCGAGGAAGACGCCGAAGCTCGTACCGGCGGCGTTGATGCTCAGCGCTGTGCCGCGTAGGGAGCCGCAGCGGCGTACGAGCAGTGCGGTGACACAAGCCGCCACCGTGGCGTGTCCGACGCCGACCAGCGCCGTCAGCGGGAGGGCGAGGAACAGCGACTCCGTGAAGAAGACGCAGACCAGGGCGGACAGCGCCACCAGCAGCGCCAGTGCCATCAGATGCTCGCTGGGGATCCTCGGCTTCTCGGCGCTCAGCAGTCGCCCGGCGAACAGGTTTCCGAGGAAGAACGACGTGCCGCTGAGCGTCCACACGATCGCGAACGCCTCGGGCCCGAGACCGAAGCGTTCGTCGTAGAAGGCGGCCAGGTAGGCGAGGTAGCCCATGAAGGCCGCCGTCCGCAACATGGCGACCAGCAGCAGCGGGACCACTCCGGGCAGGGCTCCCAGCAATCGGAGCGACTCCAGGTACCCCGGCGTCTCGACCTTCTCCGCCGCGCCACCCACATCGTGGCCGCGGCGACCCCGGAGGAGGAAGTACAGGGCCAGCACGGACGAGATCGCGGCGATGGCCCACAAGTCACCCTGCCAGCCCCACAGCAGGGCCGGCAGTGCCACGAGCGGCGCCGCGAGGAGGGCGGTCAGCGACTGCGTGGCGGTGATGAGCGTCGCCGCGCGGCCCGCGGCGGCGTCGTTGTCGAAGCGGTCAGCGGCGGCCGCCGTCAGCGCAGGGTTCAGTACGGCCGTACCGGCGCCGACGAGCAGGCAGAACGACGCCAGCAGCAGGAAGTCACCGCTCGCATCAGTATGGGCGAGCACTCCTCGCACGTGGCTCTGGAGACCGCTGACATCGCCCTCGCGGGAAACGACCTGCGCCAGGTCGCGGCTGTCGTCGAACTCAGCCGCCACACCCTGCGGGTGGTACGCCAGAACTACGGTCTCGCCATCGGCGTCAACCTGCTCGGCCTGGCCGCGAGCGCCGGCGGTTCCATGAATCCGGTGCCGGCCGCGATGCTGCACAACACGAGCAGCATCGCGGTCGTCGGCAATCCGGCCCGCCTGGTCAATCACACCCCTCACCTCCCGCACCTGACCGATGAAGAGCTGACAGCGGCGCCTCTCGAAGCGCGCCGGGTTCCGTGACGCGGCGGGAGGGCAGCGCTGACGCCGACGGCGAGGTGCAGACCAGCGCCGAGTTCGCCGCCCGGCCCACTGGCCACGAACCACAGGTGGCACGCCTCAGCCTCCGGTGATCACCGCCTGACGCGTGCGAGGGCGCGCCCCGGTAGCCAGGGCGCGCCCATGTGCCGGGGCGTATCAGAAGAGCGAGTACAGCAGTCTGTTCGGTGAGCCGGTTCCCGCGCTCTTGACCACGCCGGTGGTGGAGTTGGCCGTCAGCGCGTCGCCGACCTGGGCCGGGGTGGCCGAGGGGTGACCGGCCAGATACAGGGCCGCGGCGCCGGCGACGTGCGGGGTCGCCATCGACGTACCGCTGATGGTGTTGGTGGCCGAGTCGCCGGTGCTCCAGGCCGAGGTGATGCCTACACCGGGGGCGAAGAGGTCGAGGCAGGTGCCGTAGTTGGACCAGGACGCCTTGGTGTCGGTCTTGTCGGTGGCGCCGACGGTCAGGGCTTCAGGCACCCGGGCGGGGGAGTATTTGCAGGCGTCCTGCGCCTTGCCGCCCTGATTCCCGTTGCCTGCGGCGATGGCGTAGGTGACTCCGGAGGCGATGGAGTGTTGAACGGCCGCGTCCAGGGTGGAGTTGGCGCCGCCACCGAGGCTCATGTTGGCCACGGCGGGCTTGACGGCGTTGGTGGTGACCCAGTCGACTCCGGCGACGACGCCGGAAATCGTCCCGGAACCCTGGCAGTCGAGGACGCGGACGCCGACGATGGACGCGCCCTTGGCGACACCGTAGGTCGACCCGGCGGCGGTTCCGGCGACGTGGGTGCCGTGCCCGTTGCAGTCGTTGCCGTTCTGGCCGTCGCCAATGGTGTCGGTGCCGATGCTCGCCCGGCCGCCGAAGTCGGTGTGGCTGACGCGTACGCCGGTGTCGATGACGTACACACGGACGCCGGAGGCCGTGGTGTTGTACGTGTACGAGCCGTCGAGCGGCAGTTGCCGCTGGTCGACGCGGTCCAGTCCCCAAGTGGCGTTCGACTGCGTGCCGTTGATACGAACCCGGGCGTCCTGCTCGACGTAGGCGACGCGCGGGTCGGCGGCGAGGCGGTGCGCCTGGGCGGAAGTCATCTTCGCCGCGAAGCCGCGGACGGAAGAGCGGTACAGGTGTGTCACGGTGCCGTCGTAGGTGTCGGCGAGGTGTTCCGCGGTGCTCTGGACGGACGCCTTGGGGGTGTCCTTGAGGACCGTGATCCAGCTGTCGGCCACGGCCGTAGCGGCGGGCGCGAGGCGTATGTCGGGACGGTCCGCGCTGTGCGCGGGGGTCGCCGCGAGCAGTCCTGCGGCGAGTGTAACGGCGGGAATGAGCACGCGAAGTTGTCGCGCGGGGGATCTCATCTGATGAACCAGACCTTTCGTTGTCCGGGTTGCGGGCAATTCGGGTCGTGCGGTGGTGCTGCCGTCCGGGATCTCCGGTCGGCTCCCGCTCCACGGATGGTCAGGCCATGGGCAGGCGTGGGGCGCGTACGCGGACGAGCGGATGTGCGCACTTCCGGTCGTCCCGGCGAGCCGCGGGTAACCGTGCCACGGCACCTTGCCGTACACAAGATGAATGGCAGGGACGCTTCAAAAAAGCGGGTGATCGTCTTCCCTGCGACCGTACGACGGCGGTGACCCGGCGCTCGGTGACGTCCGTGTCGAGGTGCTGTTCCCGGCGGCAGGTGGGGTAGTGGCGGTGCCCGGTCTCCGGACGGTGCCGGTCGTCCTCCCTGACGTCGTCGCGTACAACGTCGGGCGCGGCCTTCCCGCTCGAGATCCTGCAACGCGCGGTACTGGGTGCTTTGCCCTGGTCACGGAAGAGCCGGTGCACTCCTGAGTGCTGGTGCACACATCCGGTTCTTCGAGGATCTGGAGCACCGCGGCTTCTCCCTGTACGTGATGCAGGGAAAGCCGCGCCGTCGGGCGGTCGGTGCTTCGCCGCGCGTGGAGCCGGCATGGCGGTCGGTCACCCGCTCGTTGACCCTCGCCTCCCCTTCCGTCAGCCGCTACCGCTGGCCGAGCCCTCGTGGTGGCGTCGAAGAGGGTATTACTGATCTTTTCGTAAGTTCGGTGGGCGTGTGGGTGGGAGGCTGTCGGGGTGGCTTATCATCCTTTCCCCTCGGTTGCGGCTCCGCCCTTCTTCCTTTGTCGCGGCCTCAATTGGCGGAGGCGCGTCGTGTTCGGGCAGTCGAGTTGTTCGAGGACGGCGTTTCGAATGCGGAGATCGCGAGGGCGGTGGGGGTGTGTGCCGAGAGTGTGCGGCGTTGGCGGCGGGTGTGGGAGCAAGGCGGTGCTTCGGCTCTGCGGCGACGGGCAGCTACCGGACGCCCGCCCAAGCTGGACGACGCCCAGGTCGAGATGGTCCGGGCCGCGTTGGAGCTAGTGCTGTGACCGCATAGGTTCGCCGGGTCAGTGGTCGCTTCGTTGGCATTGTGGGCGAAGGTGGCGGTGCCGCCCCGACGAAAAGGCATTGCCTCGGGGGCAGCACTCACGTTGGCTGGGCAGCATGATTGAACTGCGCACCGATCGCCTCGTCCTCCGTCGATGGCGTAACTCTGACCTTGGACCGTGGGCGACGATGAATGCCGATCCCGAGGTTCGCGAGCACTTGGGTGACCTGCTCACCCGCGAACAGAGTGATGCCTCGGCCGCGCAGTTCCAGGCCGAGTTCGACCAGCGAGGCTATGGGTGGTGGGCGGTCGAGGTGCAGGCCACGGGCGAGTTCATCGGCTTCGCGGGCTTGGACCAGGTCGATGACGGCATGCCGTTCACGGGGGTGGAGATCGGCTGGCGGCTCGCCCGCTCGGCCTGGGGCCAGGGCTACGCCACCGAGGCCGCGCTGACCGTCCTGGCTCACGGCTTCGACACTCTTAAGTTCCCCGAGATCCTCGCTGTGACGACGGTCGCCAATGTCCGTTCACAGGCGGTCATGCGTCGCATCGGCATGACCCGGAATCCGGCCGACGACTTCGACGACCCCACCGCACCCGAAGGGCCCCTGCGTCCGAACGTGCTGTACCGCATCACGCGTCGTACGAGGAACTGACGTCGTCCGCCGGGACGCTGGATCAGGCTGCGGTAGCGAGGGGGCGTCCGCTCCAGCGAACGCCCTTCTCAGCGCGGATGCGTGCGCGTTCCCTGCGCTGGGCGGCCAGGACGCCGGGGTGACGGGCGTGAGCGTCGCGCCAGCGCAGGTAGCGGTGCAGAGCCCGGGTTTGCACCGTGTGGTTGAGGTGGTGGGAGTTGGCCAGGGTGAACTGCCGTAACGGCCCGAAGTGGGCCTCGATCGGGTTGGCCCAGGAGGCGTAGGTCGGGGTGAAGCACAGCTCGACCTTGTTCTTCCTCGCCCAGCGGCGGATGTCCGCGCCGGTGTGGGCGGAGAGGTTGTCCAGAATGATGTGGATCGGAGCGCCGTCGGGCCGGGCGGCGCGGATCGACTTCAGCGCGGCCAGGCTGTTGGCGGTGCCCTTGCGGCGGCAGTTGACGCCCCATAGCCGGTCGTCGCCGACGGAGTAGCAGCCGTGGAAGTAGGTGACGCCGTGGGTGCGGCGGTAGGTCGAGGGAAGCCGGTCGGGCCTGCTCTGCTTCGCCCAGCAGGAGCCGGCGGTGGGCCGGATGCCGAGCGGTCCGAACTCGTCGAAGGCGAAGACCCGGTCCGGGAAGCGTCCCGGCACGTGCTCGATGCGGTCGAGCTTGGCGTCGCGCTCGGGGTCGGGGGACTCCTTCCAGGTCTTGGTGCGCTGGAAGGTGATGCCGCGGCGCAGGAGCAGGCATCGTAGCGCTTCCCGGCCGATGCGGATGATGCGTTCCGTGCACGCGGCGCAGGTAGGCGGCGAGTTTCCGGATCGACCAGCGGGTGAAGGGCTGGCCCAGCCTGGTCGGGTGGGTGGTGGCCGTCTGGACGACGAAGTCCTCGTCGTCAGCGGTGAGCAGGCGGGGACGGCCTCCCGCCCATCGAGGGTCCAGGCAGGCCAGGCCGATCTCGTTGAACCGGTGGAGCACTTCACGCACCGTGTCCTCGTCGGCCTGGACCAACTGGGCAATCACCGGGACACGGTTCCCGCCGACGGACGCCGGCAGCATCATCGCCCGGCGGTAGCGCACCGAGCTGGCGCTGCCCCGGCGCACGATCTGCTGCAGCTTCTGCCCTTCCTGATCGGTCAGTCTGCCCACCCGCACAGGCCCGCCATCACACCCCCAGCGGTCGGAACGGACGTCACCGCCCATCCAACCGCTCCGACCGCCAACCCGGCGAACCTATGCGGTCACAGCACTGGCCAACAGCGCACACACCGGCACCGGTCGCCCGTCCACTCCGCCACCGTCCCACGGACACCACGAGACAAGTGCCCCGGTCAACCCCCGAAGGATTGAGCTAGACCCACGTCTTCCCCTTCGCATTCGACTTCAACTTGTGCTTCTTGACCTTGTCCTTGCAGAGCCGGCACGCGGTCTGCTTCGCCTTGCCGTAGGTCCAGGCAGTGATCCTTCCTCCCACACTCCTGCCGACCGTGTTGTTGTACGAGTCGGCCTTGGAGTCGCGCTTCGCCGCGGCGGACTTGCCGGCGTTCTTTTCATGCGCGTTGCCGAGGGCCTTCGCGAGGTACGACCCGACCGACCAGGTGAGCATCGCCTGCCAGATGCAGTGGCGGTAGGCGTTCTGCTTCGCTCCGTTCGAGTACCTCTTCTTGGCCTCGCTCAGTGCCCAGTTGGTCACGTAGATCATGTCCGCGCACCACAGGAAAAACAGAGCGCAGATCGCGGCTTCCGGTACGAGCCCGCCGATGGCGTAGTTCCCGCTGATGTCGTAGCAGTTCACCGGGTCGCCGAAGCAGTAGTCGTAGGAGCTGGCGTTGCCTCCGACGATACGGTCGGTGGAGAGGAACCGGCCCGTGGCCGAGTCGTACAGGCGCACCCCCATGAGTGTGGCGGTGCTCGGCGTCTCCGACGAGCGCCGCTCCGCGCCGATCCAGCCGTACCGGGCCGGGTCGGTGCCGGGAAGGCGGTTGCCGAACTCGTCGTAGCTGTTGACCACCGGAGTCGTGGCGTCCACCAGCGGAAGCTGCGTAGCCACGTCGCCGTGGATGTTGGTGAGCTGGAGGACTACGTCACCGGTGGCGCCGGTCGTGGCGATCAGGTCTCCTGTCAGGTCCGACAGGTTCCGGGTGATCCTGCTGTCACCCTCGTTGATCCACGTGGGGTTGTCCCCGTCGGCGCCGTAGTGGTTGCGCTTGGTCGAGGCCGTCGACCAGGTCCCGTTGTCATCCTTGTTCTCGGTCGTGAACGAGGCGAGCCTGCCGGCCGCGTCGAGGTCCCAGGTGGTGCGCTCGGAGCCCGCCGTGATCTGGCGGACGAGATCGTTGGCGAAGTAGGAGTTCTGGGCTCCGCTGCTCTGGGCGGTGGTGCGGCCGAAGGCGTCGTAGACCGTACCGGTGGCGATCAGCCTGTCGGCGGTGTCGTACGTGGAGTTGACCGTCTTCGTGGTGGGCGCGCCGCCGTCCACGTCGTCGACCGTGGTCACCAGGGACGTACGGTTGGTGTTGGCGTCGAACCCGTAACCGCGGTGGGTGGTGACGCCGGCCTGGGTGTCGTCGGCCTTGGTCAGGCGTCCTGCCGCGTCGTAGGTGTAGCTCTGGTACGCGCCGCCGCCCGTGTAGGTGGTGCGGGACACGACCTGGCCGTGGATGTTCTCACTGACCGACTCGCCCTGGATGGTCCAGCCGGACTCCCAGTGCCAGTAGCGCGAGGTCTCGTTCCCCGTGGGGTCGAGGTTGTATTCGACGTCGATGTTCCATGGCAGCCTCTGCTTGTACAGGCGGCCGTCGGAGTCGTAGGAGGCGCTGACGTCGCCTGTGCTTCCGAGCGCCGAGTCGTGCATTCCGGTCGGCTGGCCGGTGAGGCTCTGGTAGTTGTAGGTGGTCTCCGAGGGGACTGAGTCGGTCCTCCGCGTCACCCGGTCGCGGCGGTCGTACTCGGTGCGCGTGACATTGCCCGCACCGTCGTCGTACGAGATCTCACGGCCCAGCCTGTCGGTGACGTGGCGCACCGTGGTGGTCCCGTCGGAGACGGTGACCGCCTGCCCGTTGGCCGGGTCGTAGGTGATGGTCTGCGTCGGTACGGCGGTGCCGGCTCCTCCCGTGATCGTGCTTTTCGTACCGCGCCCGACGGCGTCATAGGTGGTGACCGTGGTGCGCGTCACGCCGTTGGCGGTCTCCGTGACCTTGGCCATCTGGCCCAGGCGGTTGTACTCCAGGGTCTTGGTGGGCAGTTCGTCGGGGTTCGAGCCGCCACCGGTGATCTTGCCTGCCGGGCCGCTGGAGCAGAGCAGGTCGGCCCATTCGGGACGCCCGGAGCAGGCGCCGGTCCCGTCCGCGGTCCAGTAGCGGGAAGCCACCGTCCCCGCGTCCGCGCCGTTGGACTTGGGCTGCATGCTCTTCAGGATGCGGCCCTGGGCGTCGAACTCGGAGGAACGGGTCAGCTTGATCCCGTTCGGGTCCGTGACCGTGGCAGTGGGCAGGCCCTTGACCCAGTCGTAACGGGTGTTGGTGGTACGAACATCGCCGTCGTTCGGGTAGCCCTCGATGAGCGCGCCGGTTGATGTGGTGGTCGGCTGGTCCGCGACCCGGGCCGACCCGTCGGTGGGACGGCCTTCGTCGTACCGGGTGATGGTGTGCTGGCGCGCCGCCACCTGGGTTCCGGCCGGGATGGTGGGGCTGTCGGAGTCGCCCTGGAGCTGCTGGGTCAGGGTGACCAGGTGGAGCGGGCCGTACTGCTGCAGCTGCCGCTTGCCGTCGGCGGAGAACTCCGAGACCGTGGCCAGCTTGCGGGCACGTTCCGCCGGCGAGTCGGCGAGGATGCCGAGTTGGCTCTGCGTGGTGACCTGGTAGTCCGCGTTGCCGAGTGCGAGTTCGCGGTTGGTGGCGCCCAGCTCCAGGACGACGTTGCCGAAGGAGTCGTACTGGGTGGTGGTCAGGTGACGGCCGGGCAGGCCCGTGTTGACCTGGAGGCCCGAGGCGTTGGTGTAGGTGGTGGTCGCCTTGTCGTAGTCCCCGGCGTTGAGGTCGTTCCCGTTGTGGGATGCGGGCACCTGGTCGGCCGGGAAGACGGCGGTGGCGTCCGTCGGTGCGTCCGTCTGGCCCCACGTCAGGGCCTCGGCCGGGGAGAGCTGATTGGGTGCCTTGGCGCCGGTGAGCGGTACGTCGTAGACCAGCGAGGTGGCCGACGTACCGCCGTCGGTCTCGTCCTTGCTGCCCGGCTTCAGGGTCGGCCGGGACACGGAGAGCAGCATGCCCTCGCCCGCGACCGTGCTGGAGCCGGCCTTCCCGTACGAGAAGGTCCACGGCAGCTCGCCCGGCGGGGTCTGGGTGACCACGCGGCCCACGCTGTCGTAGGTGTAGGTCGTCTTCAGCGCGGGGGAGACCCTCGGGTCCCACTGCTCACGCAGGCGCCCCGAGGCGTCGTAGGCGTAGTTCGACACGACCGTGGCCGTGGCGTTCGCCGCGCCGGGGTCGGTGGACCACAGCCGGATGCGGGCGACCTGCCCGGCGTAGTCGCCCGGCGTGCTCCCGGTGGCCGTGGTGGTGGTGGCGTACTGGTACTCCAGGATCCTGCAGCCCTTGGTGGAAGGGGTGTTCGCGCACGCGGCGTTGGTGACCGCCGAGGTGGGAGCGATCACGTACTTCGGGCGGGCCAGGACGGCGCTGCCCACGACGACCTTCTCCGAGATCAGAGAGGTGGTGGAGTTGTCCGTCGGGAGGCTGCTCTGGGAGAGCTGCCAGATCGTGGCGGCCGCATCGATCTTGGTGAACTGGGAGACGGTCCCCTCGGTGTCCTTGAGGGTGAAGGAGCCGGTCAGGCTGCCCGTCAGCGTGAGGGCCTCGGCGCCCTCCTCGGGCTTCCAGCCACCTCCGCTCGTCGCCGTGAACCCGGTTTCCTCGCCGTCGATGTCCACCACCGCGACCGAGGTGTTCGACGTCTTGCGCAGGTACAGCGATTCGGTGGCGGAGAGCTCCGCGGCAGCGCCCGCGGTCCACTGGGGACCGAAGATGGCCACCTGGCCCTCCTGCTGTCCGCCCTCGGAGGGCCGGCGCGAGGAGGCCGTGCGGCTGGCCGTCAGGCCGAACGCCGAGCTGTCCGTCTCGGTCAGCACGAAGTCGCCGGTGAGCATGTTGACGTCACCCGGACCGGCGGCCTGGGTGGGCGCGGCGCCCGCCTTCCGGTCGACGGTGATCGAGGTGGCGGGGGAGGCGTCGGTGCTGGTGCCGTCGGTGAAGACCGCGCGGACGTCGATCGGGCCGTCCTCGGTGAGGCTGCTGGTGATGTTCCACACCAGCGCCTCGGACAGGCCACCGCTCACCGCGGCCGGCCAGGAGGCGAGGGCGGTGTTGTCCGCCCGGCGACGCACATCGGCGAGCGGGACGTCCTTCCAGGCATCGGTCTCACCGCGGCGGTACTGGTAGCGCACCCCGGTGTCGGAGGTCTTGCCCTGACCGGTCAGCACGGTCCGCCGTGCCGGACGGTCGCCCTGGCCCGGCGAGAGCAGGGCCGCGCCCGAGCCGGCGAAGAAGGTGAAGGAGGTGGTGGCGGAGACGTTGCCGGCGGCGTCCCTGGAGCGTGCCGCCAGGGTGTGCTTGCCCGCGCGGAAGACCGGCGTGGCCGTCACCGGCGAGCCGGTGGTGGCGATCGACTGCCACGCCCCGCCGTCCAGCCGCCACTGGACCGACTTCACGTCCGTGGCCGGGGGAGTGAGGGTGAAGGCACCGGTGAAGTCGCCGTTGCCGTCCGGCGTGCCGGACCACTGACCGGCGGGGAAGTCGGCCGAGGCGACCGTGGTCGCGGCAGGCGCCGTGGTGTCCACGACCAGTGTGCGGAACGCCGACCAGGCGCTGGTGGCGGAGCCGTCGGTGGCCCGCGCCCGCCACTTGTAGGAGCCAGCCGGCAGCGCGGCGGGGGTCCAGTCCGCCTGGGCGCCCGAGGCGACCGCCGCGCTGTTGCCGGTGCGCAGGGCGGAGGTGCCGGTGGAGGTCCACACCTCGTAGTTGAGGGTGACCTGCGAACCGTCGCCGTCCAGGGCCTTCGCCGACAGCGCCGGCGTGGTGTCGTTGGTGGCGGCTCCGGCAGCCGGGGCTATGAGGGTCGGCAGGTCGGGAACCGAGTTGTAGGTGACCGAGAGATAAGGAGTGTTGGAGGCGGCGTTGCCGGAGTTGAAGCGCTTCCAGCCGGCCGGCTCGTTCTCGTTCGTGGCCCGCAGCCCCAGGTGGTTGCTTCCGTTGCCGTTCCCCGCCCACGCCGTGGCCAGCGAGGTCACGTCCGCGTTGACCCAGCCGTCGTTGCAGGCGCTGGAGAAGCCCTTGGTCTGGGTGCTGGTGGCGTACTTCGTCGTCCAGGCCGGCTGCGCGGTCCAGCGTGATCCGGTCGCGGCGGCCCCGGTCGACCACACTTCCCAACTGGCGGGGGTGCAGGACCAGGAGTGGTACGCGAACAGGTTGAGCTTCGCCGCGGTGATCTGCTTGCCCGTGATGTTCTTCATCGGGAACGAGAGGAACGACCGGGCCACCTGCGAGGAGCCGTTGTTGCCGAGCTTGAGGTCCGTCGAGGTCGACTGGTCGGTCGTGTAGCCCTGTTGGACGAAGGTGTCGAAGCTGGCCCCGACGCTGATCGCGGGGTCGATCGTCACGGGGAACTGTGTCGCGGGGTCGGCCAGGAACTTTGCGTCCGGCGTCAGGGTCAAGGTGACGGTGTCACCGTCCTGGACCACCTTCACCGCCACCGGGGCGGTGCGCTCGTGCTCACCGGACGACGTGTCCACCCTCGCGTCCCACATCACCGGCGCGGGCATGGCGCCCACGGGCCTGCCCTTGGAGTCCTTGAAGGAGACCGAACCGTCCGGGTTCGCCTCGGCGGTCAGGCCCCTGGCCGTGAGGCTGTAGGCAATGGCACCGCTCGCGTCGACGGCGGAACGATCCTTCAGTTCCAGGAACTGCTCGTAGCCGCTGCGCGTCGACTCGATCAGGAGGTCCGCCGAAGGGAGGGCGTTCCGGTACCGGGCGACGGTGTTCTCCTCACCCTCGATCTCCGGCGCGGGCAGCGCCCCGTACCAGCCCAGCTGAATCCGCTGACCGGTCCGGCCCTCCAGCGTCACCAGGGGAACGCCGGCCGAAGCGGTCTTCCTGCCGGTGCTCCTCAGCCCCTTGGGAGCCGCGCTCCGGCCGGCCAGGCGCAGTCCGTGGGGATGTCTGCGGGCCCCGACCGAACCGTCCGAGAGCTTCTGCAGGGAGATGTCGACGTCCTGCCACGCGCCCCGGTCGTCCTTGAACCGGATCGGTCCTGTGTGCGCCTCCTCGGTCACCGAACCGTTGGGGTTCACGTGGACCGTCGAGGTCTCGGTACGCGCGTCCAGCGCCTCGATCCGACGGTTCTGGATCTTCGCCTTCAGCCGGGCGGCAGCCACCGACCCCGCGGTCGCCGGCCCGAGATCCTTCGCGTCGGCGGCCTTGTCGGCAGGAACGGCCGTGTGCTCGACGCCCATCGCCAGATTGGCGGTTCCGACCATGACGGTGGCCTCGAACGCCATCGTCAGCACGATGGCCGCGGCCACCGGGCGCAGGCGCCTCAACTGAACAGGCGGCAGGAAGGGCAGAACGGACGGTGCGTTCGGTCTTCTTCCTGGCCGCAGGAACTTGCCTGTCACTCTCGCTCCTCGCCCATGGTGCGGGTGTACCCCGCATGCACATGGGATCCTCACATGCCGCACACAGGTGTCAATGAGTCAGTAAGCGGAGTAAGTGCTTCCCTGGCGGGTGCTCAGGGCCCACGAGGGGGACATCCGGGCCATCCGGCCGAAAAAGAAGGGACGTTCGCGGCAAAAGGATCATTCGTGGAGGTGGCGAGCGGCCCACTCTTTGCTCGTTCTTGGCCCTCCCCGCGCCCCTCCTTCGCACGGAAGGAGCCCCGCCCCCGGCTCGATGAGCCATCAGATACCAAAGTGCCAGGTGAAGTTGAGTCACCTGGCGTCGGAGGTCTCTGCGAGGCTGGTGAGGGCCGCGGTGGTGAGCAGCGCAGGGCTGTCGTGGACCTGTTTCAGTCCGAGCAGTCCGCGGGCGAGCCGTCGGCGGCCGCGGTGATCTCCACGCGGTATCCGGATCCGGAGCCGAACTCGGGTCCGGGCTTCCGCTCCTCCGCCTCCAGGATCTCCTTGGTCAGGAAGTAGACGTCCAAAGCGGTCGCCCGGTCTCCTTCGGCCCTGGTGAAGCAGAGGCCGGCGAACTGTCCGTCGTTCGATGACCCCTGGTCGGGGCGGGCCGGCTTCCAGCCCTCCTGCTCCGCCACGGTCCGGTAGTGCGCGGCCACTTCGGCCTTGTCGCCGCGGAGGACGTAGGTCCGCGAGGCGTACAGCTGCGCGTCGCCGCTGTCCTGCCAGCAGCCGGACTCCAGCTTCTCGAAGCCCTTGGGGACGATGGCTCCTTCAGGCCGTGAGCGCAGGACGCCGTACGACTCCAGCTTCTCGACCCGGCTCTCGGTGCCATCGCACCCCGAGGCGGACGCGGTGTCGGCGATCGACTGGCATCCGGTGAGAGCTCCGGCTGCCACCGCCACCGTCAGGAGCAGGGCGGCACAACGGCCGGTTCCCGTGTGAAGTGCCAAGTCGACTCCCCTGGTTGATATACCCGGGCGGCCGGATTTCCGCAGGCCCCGGGGCGCTCACGGCGGGTCACGTTAGCACGCTGCTCCTCGGCTCTCCGGCCCTGTCCTCTCGGAGCTGCCGCGAAGCGACAAGTAGCTCTCCGTAGCAAGGCGGGGGTGGCTTTGTCTGGTTTTTCGATCTTCTGGGGTTGCTGAGGGGGCTGTTCCACGAAGTTGGTCCGGTCACGACGACCGGAGGGAGCGCGGGGTGCGGCAGGACTGGGAGCCGGAGGACCTGATCGAGGTCTGGACGCTGCTGGCGGAGGACCAGGAGCGGCTCCGGAACAACCGGAACAAGTCGGGGGCGAACCGGCTGGCTGGTCATCGACCACAGGATCATCGCCTCGCTGGAGTCGGGCCGCCGCTCGTAGTCACGGGCCAGACGGCGCGAGCGAAGCAGCCAGCCGAACGTGCGCTCCACTACCCACCGGCGCGGCAGCACCACGAAGCCGGAGACGCCGTCGCTGCGCTTGATCACGGTGACGGCCAGGTGCAGGGCGGCCAGGGCCCAGGTGATCAGGGTTGCGGTGTAGCCGCTGTCGGCCCACAGTTTGGTGATCGTGGGGAAGCGCCGGTGCAGGGCGGGCAGCATGTCGGTGGCCGCCCGGCGGTCGGTGACGTCGCCCGCGGTCACCTTGATCATCAGCGGCAGGCCGACCGTGTCGCAGATCAGGTGCCGGCGCCTGCCGTTGATCTTCAAATACGAAAGTGCCTTCCTGACCTGGGACGATGAACCTTGCTGAGGGGTTCTGTCGGTCCAAGCGGAGGGCACTTTCTACGTGCAGGCTATCTTGCGTCCCCGGGTTCATGTCAGTACTGATGGTTCGGGTGTGGTCGGTCATGCCGGGGCACGGTTGCCGGCAGATCTTGCTGATGCCATCGGGCTGACCGGCGCATATTCCACCGCGTTGCGCCCGCTTCGCCCGCGCGGGACCGGACATGATCCGGGCAGGATCGCCACCGATCTCGCGGTGATGCTCGCCGATGGCGGCGAGACCATCACAGATCTGGCCGTACTGCGTGCCGAGGCCGAGGTGTTTGGCTCCGTCGCCTCGACACCGACGGCCTGGCGGATGTTCGCTGACGTTGACGAGCGGGCACTGGCTTCTCTGCGCTCGGCCCGAGCCCGGGCTCGGGAAGTGGCTTGGCTGCAGGCCGCGGAAAGAGGCGAGGGCATACGCGCAGCCCGGTCCGAGGGACGCATGCTGCCCGGCCTCGTCTTGGACCTCGACGCCACCCTGGTCACCTGCCACTCCGAGAAAGACCAGGCAGCGCCCACCTACAAGGGCGGCTTCGGCTACCACCCGCTGCTGTGCTTCCTGGCCAACACCGGAGAGGCACTGTCCGGCCAGCTGTGGCCCGGGAACGCCGGCGCCAACACCGCAAGCGACCACATCGCGGTACTCGACCAGGCACTCACGCAGATTCCCGACGCCTACCGGCACGGCACCGACATCCTGGTCCGCACCGACAGCGCCGGATCCGCGAAAGCCTTCCTCGCCCACATCCGCGGCCTGCGGAAACGAGGAATCCGCACCTCCTTCTCGGTCGGATACGCCATCACCGAGCCGGTCCGCCGCGCTGTCCGGGCCATTCCCGACCGCCTCTGGCATCCCGCCCTGGACCAGGACGGGACAATGCGTGACGGCGCCGAGGTCGCCGAGCTGACCGGCATGGTCGATCTGGGCGGCTACCCGGCTGGCACCCGCATCATCGTGCGCCGCGAGCGGCCGCACCCCGGAGCCCAACTACCCCTGTTCGACCAGGACGAGGGCCTGCGCCACCAGGTGTTCCTCACCGACGCCCCCTGCTCCGGCGGCGGCTCCGCCCAGTTCCTCGAAGTCCGTCACCGCGGGCATGCCACCGTCGAGGACCACATCCGATGCGGCAAGACCACCGGATTCGGCCGCTTCCCCTCCCGAGCCTTCGGCATCAACGCCGTCTGGCTCGAACTCAGCCTCGCGGCGATCGACCTGCTGGCCTGGACCCGCGCCCTCCTCCTGGACGGCGAACTCGCGGCTGCCGAGCCAAAGAAGCTCCGCTACCGACTGCTGCACGTCGCCGCCCGCCTCACCCGCGGGGGCCGACGCCTCCGCTTGCGGATATCGGCGACCTGGCCCTGGAAAAACGAACTGGCCACGGCCTTCCATCGGCTCGCCGCACTACCCCGTCCCGCCGGCTGACCAGCAAACACCTGACCGCCCACGACCCGAAAGACCTTGGAGAACCCGGCCTCGCGCCGGGACTCCGCCATGCCCCAGCAACGAAACCAGCCCGCCCACCCAGCCGCTGGCGACCAGCGACGCCTCATCGCACCAAGCGAAACGGCGAGGTTAGTAACCGTTTGGCTCATGTCCGGCGGCAACCACTGCCGCATCAGCCGGCAGGTCGCCGGCATCGAGCGTCAGCGACTGCTCACCATCAAAGTCATGCAGGGTCATAGTCACGTCGCGAATCTTCCCCCCGGCACACAGACTGCCAACCTTTCAGGCCACAGCACCAGGTGCCCAGGCTCATGGTTTCGAGGCCGACCTGTGGACCCTGGAACCAGTCGGCGCGGTCGTCACCCGGGCGACGGGGGTGGTGCTGTCGAGGGCATCGGTGTGGCGGCTGCTGACCGGCCGGTTCGGATGGAGCCTGCAACGGCCCGAGCGGCGAGCGGTCGAGCGGAACGAGTCGGAGATCGCCCGCTGGATCGCGCACGAGTGGCCGCGCATCAAAACACGTGCCTGGATCGTCTTCCTCGACGAATCAGGCGTCTCCCTGTTCCCTCAGATCCGCCGCACCTACTCGCCCCGAGGACCAACTCCGCTCCTGCGGCACCGCCTGAACTGGAAGCGCGCGTCAATGGCCG
The DNA here is from genome assembly GCF_047946815.1 of Streptomyces hamibioticus. Lineage (NCBI taxonomy): Bacteria > Bacillati > Actinomycetota > Actinomycetes > Kitasatosporales > Streptomycetaceae > Streptomyces > Streptomyces hamibioticus. The sequence continues at coordinate 69,078 of NZ_JBKKQY010000001.1, read as the reverse complement.
GGTCCTTGGGCTACCACTCCACCGACCCCGATCGCGGGCCCCGCCTGTGCTTCCACCTCAAGCCCGGCAGCTACGACACCGCCGGACTCATCGAGGTCCTGGAGCAGATGAAGGTGTTCTACCGCGGCGAGCGAGTGGTCCTGGTCTGGGACGGCCTGTCCGCCCACTGGAGCCGGGCGATGCGGGCCTGGGCCGCCGAACAAGACTGGCTCACCCTGGAACGATTACCCGCCTACGCTCCAGAGCTGAACCCGGTGGAACTGCTGTGGTCCTCACTCAAGAAGCGTGAACTCGCCAACCTCGCCGGCGATCACCTCGCCGATGTCGCCGACGCTACCGAGCAAGGCATCCACCGCATTAACGCCAACCCCCGACTGCCATGGTCATTCCTCGCCCACACCGGCCTGACCATGCGCCCACCACACCTACCGAACTTACGAAAGATCAGTAGTGATTTCGTTATCGTATGCGCTGGTCCGCCTGTCCTGCGCGAAGCGACCAGGTCGGGTTCGCCAAGGTCACAGAGTCTCGGCCACCAGGTCAGCGGGTGAAGATCGGTTGGATGCCGTATTCGGCGACGGGTGGCCCTTCTGGTCGAGGGCGGTGACCTGCGTGGCGAACAGATGCGGGTTGGTGCTGCGAGGCCAACGCTCGTAGCGTTCGCTGAGCCAGTCGGCAAGAAGCTCCAAGGTCAGCTCGTCCAGGTAGACGGTGTGCTTGTCTCCGCACGGCGAGCGACGAGTCGACCGCCGGAGCGGTTGAGATGTGTCAGCTGCAGGCGTCGGATCCCCGTCGATCCCAGTGCGTGGATCGCAACCAGGGCGACAACGGCCTTGGCCATCGTGGTTGGCACCCTGTCCAACATGCCAGCGAGGCAGTCGGACGGGATCCGTCGTGGTGCGCGGTTCGCGTAGGTGGCGGAGACGTTGCGGGCCGGATCCTGGAAAATGACCCGCTCTCGCTTCAGGGCCCGGAACAGCGATCGCAAGGCGCCGTGGACGCCGTGGGCGGGATTGCCGGTGCGCGCGGTGACGGCGTCGTCGACATCTTTCGGTGTGATCTTGCGAAGGCTGTCGATCCGCTTGCCCCACTTCTGCAGGACGGGGATGGCTTTATCGAGCAGTAACGACGTCGCTTCTCGATGAGTTTGGGAGGCACCCCGTTCCACGGACGGGTGGTGTTGATGAGTTCGGGAGGCACCGGATCGGCGACTCCGGCACCGGCAAGTCCCACATGTTCATCGCGCTGGGCACTGAGGCCGCCATGAAGGGCTACCGCGTCCGCTACACGCTCGCGACGAAGCTGGTGAACGAGCTGGTCGAGGCCGCCGACGAGAAGCAGCTGAACAAGACCATCGCCCGCTACGGCCGCGTCGACCTGCTCTGCATCGACGAACTCGGCTACATGGAACTCGACCGCCGCGGCGCCGAACTCCTCTTCCAGGTCCTGACCGAACGCGAGGAGAAGAACAGCGTCGCGATCGCCTCCAACGAGTCCTTCGGCGGTTGGACCAAGACCTTCACCGACCCCCGCCTCTGCGCGGCCATCGTCGACCGCCTCACCTCCAACGGCACCATCATCGAGACCGGCACCGACTCCTACCGCCTCGCCAGCACCCGGGCACGAGCCGAAGAACCCGCCAAGGCCAGCTGATACAGGCGCTCATCCGACGGCCCATTGACTCTCACGGTCAGCGGGCCGTCCCGCACCGCCCTCTCACAACGACACGGGCTCCGTATCCGTTGCCAGACGGGCATGGAGTTCGACGTCGAAGCGGACACCGTCGTATTCGAGCTTCTGCCGTTGCTGTCCTTCCACCGCGAAGCCGGCAGCACGAGCCACACCGCATGAGGCGGGATTGTTCACCCGGTGCCCAATCTCCAGCCGGAAGAGTTCCGCATCGTCGAAAGCCCAGCGGGCCACAGCGCGGCAGGCACGGGAAGCTATGCCCTGGCCGCGAGCCGTTGCCGTCGTCCAGTAGGACACCCATCCAACGGCATGACGCCGATCCACCGAGCCGACACATACCTGGCCGAGAACGAGGCCACCGCCATCGACGACGGCGAAGGAATAGGCAGAACCCGCAGCCCATTGGTCACCACGAGCCGTTATCCAGCGCTCGGCAGCCTGGTCAGAATCAACCGGCTCGATGGACTGTCCACGCATGAGCGGATCCGCAAACGCGGTCATCACCGCGCAGGCATCCTCGGTCTTCCATCTCCGCAATACCAGGCCAGAAGAAGCATCTACACGATCGCGCACGACGCGAGTCTTCCGCAGCAGGCATCGCCTGTCACGTCCGTTTCGCCAGCAGTGCCCCTCAGGAAGCCGGGCTCCTGTCAGGGACGTGAGCCAGCCTCCACCACAGTGGGTGCCGTCATCTCTCGTCGACATCCAGGCGACGAAAGATCACCAACCGCCTCCCAGACCCGTCCACATCTGCTGTTCCTAGCGATACACGAAGCCACGGGGACGTGATAGTGGGCATAGCGGCGTATGGTGGCCCAGTCCACAGCCGGGGAGGGACGTCGGCCTTCTCCCTGAAGGACGCGAACCCAGACCCTTACCTCGTGTTGGAGGCGTTCGGGGAGCGTGTCGAGGAGCCTCCCGACTGGCGCCTGTTCGGGATCCGTCCGCTCCAGCGGGACGAGCAGGCCGCCCTCGTCGAGAAAGGGGACGACACGTCGGCCGCCCCAACTGGAGCCGAACCGCGCGACCTCGCGGACGTCGGCCTCATGGAGGGGTGCGTCGACGCCGAGCCAGGCGGCGAGGAATCGCAGAGTCCGGAGGTTGACGGCTCGGGCCATGGCTGTCCAAAGTTGCTTTTGGAAAATGTCCGGAACTCCTCAACGAGTTCCGTGGCCTGTGGGGTGAGGGCGGGCAATTCCTTGCTCTTCAGACGAAACCACTGGCGAGCCTGGGCGGGGGTCGAGATCGGGAGGAGTTCCAGCTGTCCGGGGCTGATCAGGATCGCTGAGTGGACGCGGGGATTCTCCCGGGCAGTCTTCTCCCGCTGCAGGGCGGAACGGCGCCCTTTGCCGCGGCTGTAGTCGCCGGGCCGGGCGTTGTTGAGGCCGGGGGCGTATCCGCCGAGCCAGAGCTGTTCGACCGCGGGTCCGTCGTCGAGGTGCTCGTAGAGCACCTGGTGGCAGAAGCGGCTCTTTCCGTCTTTGAGAGGACAGGTCCGGCCGCATCGGTTGCAGGGGGCGGTCGTCCGACCTGGATGACAGGCCCACTCGCGGCAGCAGTCGCAGAGTGGTTTGGCGTCTTCATCGGGTTCGGCAGTATGGCGGCGGGGCAGCGAGAACGGCTCAGTGAACTGGTGGCCGCGGCGGTGAAGCGGGCGGGCGTGCGCGCGGTGGTACAGGCGGGATGGGCGGAACTGAGCTGCTGCGGCGCCGACGTCCTGGCCGTCGGCGACATCCCGCACGACTGGCTGTTCCCTCGCACGGCCGCCGCCGTCCACCACGCCGGGGCAGGTACCACCGCAGCCGGACTGCGAGCCGGAGTGCCCGCCGTGCCCGTTCCCGACATGGCCGACCAGCCGTTCTGGGCGTCCCGGCTGTACCGGCTGGGAGTCGCCCCGCGGCCTGTGCCGTTCCAGAACCTCACTGCCGAAGCCCTCGGCGACGCGATCACAGCCTGCCTGTCGGAGCCGGCCCACGGCCGCCGCGCGACCGAACTCGCCGCCGGGATCGCCGCAGAGGACGGCGCCGCTTCGCTGCTCGCCCACATCGGCTCGGAGAGCGCCGGGTGAACCCGGAGGATCCCTCATCACCGTGCTGCTGTGCCAGCCTCTCCGAGGCACCCGTGCACGCCGCTGGCGAGGCACCGTGAAGCACTGCGCCGACCTCGCGGAGGTCGCGGCGCACAGACCGGGGGACGCGAACGAACCCTGCGCGACACGGTATCGGTCAGGGGGCGGCGGACGTCAGCACCTGCCGGGCCGCCCTGTCCTCTCGCAACCGCAGGGCCTTCCACTCGGCCACCACGTCCTGGTTGCCGTCCAGCCAGCGCTGCTGCATCGCGGCGAGCCGGGCGTAGGCACGCTCCAGGTAGCCGGTGCGCTCCTTGCACTCCAGGTCGGCGCGGACCGAGGGATGGGTGGCGGGGTTCGTGCCGGGCGGCAGACTCCGGTCGAGTTCCCGAGGGTTGGCGGCGGTGACTCCGGCGCGTGCCATGCACGTCCGCCAGCGGGTGTCGGCGGCGCGGAAAGCCGGGTCCTTCTCCAGCGTCCGCAACGCGTCCCGCTCCCCCTGGTCGAGCCTGAGCCGCAAGGTGAGGTCCCCGGCCCGCCCTTCCCGGCCCAGCAGCCGGGTCTGGGCCTCGGCGAGGCAGCCCGTCGCGGGCCGCGTCACCCGCAGCACCTTGTTCCGGGCGGAGATCGTCCGGGCGGGGTCGCCGTACAGCGCGCGGTCGAAGCGCTCGTCGCGGGGTCGCTCGTTGGGCACCGGCTCCCGGGTGTCCGAACCGCCCGGCCGGTCGAGGGTCTCGATGCCGAACAGGTCCGGGCCCGTACCGGAGTCCGCGGCGGCCGCGGGCGCGGGGTCGTAGCGGAAGCCGCGGGCGGCCATGCACGCGGCCACCAGCCGCTGTTCCGCCTGGTGGACCCGTCGCGAGGCGTCGGTGGGCGCGTGGAGCAGTCCGTGCAGCGGCAGTCCGGCCCGCAGCGCCGTGGGCGCCGGCTCGGGCCGGGCGGACGGCTGCGGGGACGCCGGGGTACGGCCGGTCAGCGCCCAGGCAGCCGTCGCGGCCAGGGCGAGCGGGAGGAGCAGCAGCAGGGCGACGCCCGTACTTCGGCGCGATCTGATCGGTGGCATGGTGGGCCTTCCCTCCTTGGTCCGGGACGGTGGCCGGCCTGGCTGGGTCGGTGGGCGGACGGGGCCGGGAGGCGGCGCGGTGATCGCCGCCTCCCGGCGCCCGGCCGGCGGGGGCCGCTCAGAAGCAGTTGACGCTGGTGGTGCCGCGCAGCCGGAGCGAGCTGGCCCGGTCCTGCAGGCTGCTCGGCAGGTAGTCGACGTGGGACCCGGGGTTCACGCAGAACAGGAAGCCGCCCCAGTCGCTGCCGACCCCGGTGTAGTAGTGGCTCTCGTACCCGCCGGTGCTGGAGTTGCTGGCGGAGACCACGTTGTTGTGCACGGTCGCACCGCCGCCCGCACGGCCGGTGAGCTGGTTGAAGGTGTCGTTGCGGAAGTCGGTGTCGGAGTTGAAGTAGGAATGGCGGGCCGAGTTGTTGATGCCCAGGTAGTAGACGCAGTGGTACCCGGACGCGCAGTTGGGGCCGGCCGAGGCGGGGGTCGCCCCCAGCAGGAGTCCCGCCGACGCGGCCATCGCGGCCAGAGAGCTCACTGCCGCAAGCCTCGTACGTGTACGCATGCTTCCTCCGTTGTCCGTCGCCTTGGTGGTACGTCGTCGTCCACCCGCTCCGTGGGCCCTGGTAGGGCAGGGCCTCTCGGTGGGCGGTCGCGAATCTACGGCCGGGCGCGGGCGCGCACATCGGGGCAGGCCCTGAGTCAGGCGCGGAGGTAGGTGACGACGGCCTGGACCCGCCGGTGGTAGGCGAGGCCGGGTTCCAGCCCGAGCTTGGTGAAGATGCTGCGGATGTGGGTCTCCAGCGTCTTGCCGCTGATGTCCAGGATCCGGGTGATGGCGTCGTTGGAACGGCCTTCGGCCATCGCCGCGAGCACCTCGCGCTCGCGGCGGGTGAGACCGTCCAGGGGGCTGTCCGGGCGTCGGCGGTCGAGCAGCCGGGCCACCACCTGCGGGTCGATGACGGACTCGCCCGCCGCCACCCGTTCGAGTGCGTCGTGGAGTTCGCCGACGTCGGCGATCCGGTCCTTCAGGAGGTAGCCGAATCCGCGGGGAGAGGCCGCGAGCGCGCGGACCGCGCCGCCGGTCTCCACGTACTGCGAGAGCAGGAGCACCCCGACGGCGGGGAAGCGGGCCCGAAGCTCGGTCGCCGCGGCGATGCCCTCGTCGGTGTGGGTCGGGGGCAGGCGGATGTCCAGCAGGACCACGTCGGGGGCGTGGTGCGCGACCAGCGCCGGCAGGCCCGCGCAGTCACCGGTCTGCGCGGCCACCTCGATGCCCGCATCGGTGAGCAGCCGCACCAGTCCCTCCCGGAGCAGAACGGAGTCCTCTGCCACGATCACGCGCACGGCAGCTCCGCCCTGACCCGGGTGCCGCGGTGCGGGCCGTCGCCGATCCGCAGCACCCCGCCCGCGGCGGCCAGCCGGTCGGCGAGCAGGCTCAGCCCGGTGCCCCGGGCCGGGTCGGCACCGCCGGTGCCGTCGTCGGTGACCTCGACGACCAGCACGGCCCCCTCCCTGCGGACGCAGACGCGGACGCGTTCGGCGTGGGCGTGCTTGACCGCGTTCGACAGTGCCTCGCAGACGGTGAAGTAGGCGGCCGACTCGATGACGGGCGGATACCGGCCGGGTTCGGCGGTCACCTCGACGGGCAGCGCGGAGCGTTCCGCCAGCGCGGTGACGGCGGGGCCGATGCCCTCGCGGGTCAGTACGGCCGGGTGGATGCCCTGGGCCAGCTCCCGGAGGTCCTCCAGGGCCTGGCGCAGGGTCTCCTCGGCATCGGCGACCGCCCGGTGCAGTGCCGCGTCCTCCCGCGGCGCCCCGGCCGTGTCCGCCCTCTCGTTCCCCCCGTCGCCCCGCAGGACGAGGGAGCCCGCCCGGCGCAGGGTCATCAGGGCCAGGACGAGCCGCGTCTGCGCACCGTCGTGCAGATTCCGTTCCAGTTGCCGTCGTTGCTCGTCGGCGGCCCGCAGCAGACGGGAGCGGGCCTCGGCTGCGTCCTCCTCGCGGGCCCGCATCTCCGCGCGCAGCCAGGAGGTCCGCAGGCACAGCCGTACGGCGGCGCCTGCCGCGGCCAGCAGTTCCGGCTCGTCGTCGAGTGCGGAGTCGTGAACGAGCACGGCCTCGAAGCCGTACTCCGCACCCCTCCCGCCCAACCGGGTGGCGCTGAGCGCCGGATCCGCCGGAGCGGGCAGCAGCAGCGGACGCCCGTACGGATCGATGTAGCCGTGCGCGACGGTCCCGGGGTCCTCGGCGTCCGCCGGGGCGCCGGAGACAGCTGTTGCGGTGGTGAGGGCTCCGCCCGTGGTCCGTAGCCCCAGACGTACCGAGGGGTCCCCGAGTGCCCGGGCCAGGACCTCCTGCAGGCGCCGCAGACCGGGATCGGCGGCGGCCTCGGTCACCAGGTCGGCGACGGCGGCGCGGCGCAGCCGCATCCGCAGCAGCCCGGCCAGGAAGGCGAAGGGTACGGCGATCTGGCTCAGGTCGGAGGGCAGGGCCAGGACGGTCGCGGCAGGGCCGAGCGCGCCGGGCGCCATGACGTACAGCATCTCCCAGCCGATGAACGCGACCGCCACGGACAGGGCGATCCAGGCGGGCATCAATGTCCGCCTGCGGGCCGGCCCGCCGGCGCGCCAGCGGCCCACGAGGCGGACGGCGCAGCACAGGGTGAGCACCACGCCCAGCCACCGGTAGCCCAGATCGACCGCGGCGAAAAGGTTCGGGTCGGAGTGGAGCAGCAGGGCGTTCGGACCGCAGGACCGGCAGTTGAGATAGCTGGCGGTGTCGGCGGCCGCCGGGTCGTAGAGGAGGGTACGGAGCAGTCCGCCCACGCCGACCAGAAGGTAGCCGGCGGACACGATGCGCCGGTCGGTGGCGGCCGTCGTACGGCCCTCCGGATAGGCGAGGAGGAGATGGGCGAGGACGGCCAGGTTCAGGGCCTCCGTCCAGGCGCCGAGGGCGACGACGAGCGGCACGCTCGTGCCCTGCAGATTGCCCAGGAACCAGGTGAGCCCCACGGCCAGCATCAGCGGGCCGGTGCGGTTGGCCGGTCTGCGCCACCAGGCGGCGAGCCCGGCGCCCGCGTAGGACCAGCCCACCGCCAGATCCCGCAGGACATCGGTCCAGGAGGCCCCCGCCCTGCCGTAGGCCCAGGCCCCGCAGCAGCCGACCGCCAGGGCCGCCGTCGCGCCGAGACCGAGCCGTCGGCGGATCCCCTCGTCACCCGGCGACGAGGCCGCCGCTGCCACTGCCACCAAGCCGCCCCCCCGGACCCGCGGCCGAAGCCGCCGCCCCGCCCCTCTCGATGCCAGGGCGACCCTACGGAATCCGTGCGTGTGCACGCCAAAGCGAGAGGAGACATCCGGACAGCTCCGCCCTGCCACCGGGAGAGGCCGGCCTCGCGCGGGCGACACCACCACCGAACCGCGCCCCGACGCCCGACGGGTCGGCGCGCCGGCCCCACGTCTTGCCGTCCTCGCTGACGAACAGCACGCTGCCGCACAGCCGCGCGCCCTGCGGCCCACCGAGGAGTTCGCCGCCGCGATCCCCGAGCCACAGGGCGGGGGGCGGGGCCATCTGGCCCTGGCGCCACTGGCTTCGCTACCATCCCGGCTCCGGACTGCTGGGAGGCTGCGGTGGGCGAACGGTCGGTCCGCACGGTCGAATTGCCTCTGGGGACAGTGGCGGCGGTGAGGTGACCGGCGTGCAGATCCGCGAGGTGGACAAGAGGCCTGGGCGGGCCGGTCACGGCGGGCGGCCCCCAGCCCGGGCCGAGCGGCCGTTCTCACGAATGCCGGACACCGTGCGGGCCGTGGCGCCGGACATCGTGCGGGCCGTGGCGGAGAGCCCCGTGCCGCGCTTCCGGGAGCCGGCCGAGGAGGCCTGCCAGGTCACTCCGGGGCCCGCGGCGCCGCTGTCCGCCGAGGCGGACGTCCTCATCGCCGGCACCGCCACTGCGGCCGATTCTCCCCTGAGGCTGACCCGGAACCGGCCTGACCCGTGGCCCGCACCCGCCGTTGACGCCCGGCGCGGCGTGCACAGCTGACCGGCGGGGCTCACGGGAGTGGCGGGGTGTCGGTGAGGGAAACGGGGGCCGAGTCCGGTCGGGGGCGCCTTCGCGCAGCGCGGACGAGGCGCCGGCCGTCGCGGTCGTACGGGTCGCCGCGCAGGACGGGACCGTCTGCGGCGCGGGCGCCCTCGTCCCGCCTGATCTGGTGCTGACCTGCGCGCACGTCGTGTCGGACGCCCTCAGACGCCCTCGGCGGGACGTGGTGGCCGCCGGCGCCGTGGTCACCGTCGACTTCCCGTCGGCCGTGCAGCGGCCGACGCCGGCCGCTGCACGGCCGAAGTCGAGCAGTGGATACCGATCCGCCCCGACCGCACGGGGGACGTGGCCCTGCTGCGGCTGCGCGAGCCCGTCCCCGGAACGAGACCGCTGCCGATGGTCGACCCCGACCGGGTGTGGGAACACGGTGCGCGCGCGGTGCGGTTCACCGGCGGCCAGCCGACCGTGCTGTGGTCCCGGGGCCGGTTCAGCGGGACGACGGAGGAGGGCTGGCTCCAGCTCTCCCGCGCCGCCGGCCAGGACACGTCCGGATACCCGGTCCGTGATGTGACGAGGCGGCACGCGGAACACGTGCACCACTCCGTCCGCCGACGGTCAGTCGGTCAGTCGGCCGTGTCGGGGTGCGGCGGGTCTTCCGCCAGTTCCTTGATCCGCAGCAGACGCGTCTCCCAGGAGCGGCCGATACGGTCCAGCTCGCGGGCCAGGGCGCCGAGCCGGGTGCCGACGGCGAGATGGACGACCTCGCGTCCGCGCTGCTCGGACTCGACCAGTCCCACCTCTCGCAGCACCTCCAGGTGCTTGCCGATCGCCTGCCGGCTCACCGGCAGGACCCTGGCCAGGGCGGACGCCGACATGGGGCCCTCACCGAGCCGCGTGAGGATCTCCCAGCGCACGGGGTCGCCGAGCGCGGCACACACGGCGGGAAGGGCGGGGGCGGCCACGGGCGCCTCGCCGGGGTCGCCGGGCCCTGCTCCACGAAGGCTTTCGCGGCCGCCAGCTCGGTGAGCCGTCCCTCGTCGTTGCCTTCGCGCTGCTTCAGCCACGCTGCCGGATCGTCGGCGAGGCCGGAGAATCCGCTCTCCACCACGCGCAGCGTCACACCGCCGCCCGCCCGCTCGTCGATCCAGAACTCGACCAGCGTCGAGGGCGTGGAGCCGTCGCGGAACGGGGTTCCGATCCAGCGGAACGCCGCGTAGCGAGGCTTGTCCGACGTCACCGTCCGGAACCGGAACTCGCCCAGCGACGGGTGGCGCACCACGGCCACGTCGCCTTCGTGGCGCAGGTCGGGCTCGGCCTCGACCGTGCCGTCGTTGATGTACCAGCCGGGCCGGGCGACCAGCTCCCATACCCGCTCGGCCGGGGCGTCGATGTCGATCTGCCGGGCGATGCGGGGCAGCTCCGCCAGTTCCGCACCGATGTGGGTGGTGTCATTCATGGGGTCCCTCCTTCGCCCAGTGCCTGCAACTGAACGGTTGCAGGCTGGGACAAGTGCAACCGCAAGGTTGCGATAGGTGCGGTCGCGTCGCCCAGTCGCACCGGGAAGGGCCGGGTCGTGCCTGGTCAGGCTGTCGCCGCCCGTCAGCCTCAACCGCACCGGCTGCACGGTCGGCGCCGCCGTGGGCGGGCTGCCCCGGTCGGTGTGACCGGGCAGTTCGGCCGGCGCTCGGTACTCCCGGTCGGCGGCCTGGCCGTCACCACCGCCGGACCGGATTCCCCGATTCCGCTGGTCGATCTCGTCCGTGCCGCGCCGCACGACGCTCTGCTGTGGCCCACCTCCGGTCTCGGCGTGGTGATCGGCCTGTTCGAGTGGCAGGTCCGGGGATTCGTGCGGTCCCGGCAGGCGCGCCGTCCGGCGGGACGGCGTACGTCCCGCCGGACCGGGTTGAAAATCTAACGCTCGCTCAATATGTTGCGACTGTTCAATTTTTTTCTCGTCCGGATCCATCGACCGGAGGTGCCCTCCGCCGTGGCCAATCCCTACCGCGAACTTTTCCGCGCCCCAGGCTCCGTCGCCTTCTCCGCCGCCGGCTTCGTGGCCCGTATGCCGATCTCCATGACCGGCATCGGGATCATCACGATGCTGTCCCAGATGCGCGGCGAGTACGGGCTCGCCGGAGCCGTCTCGGCGACCTTCACGCTCTCCATGGCCCTCTTCGGGCCGCAGGTCTCCCGCCTCGTGGACCGCGCGGGGCAGAGCAGGGTGCTGCTCCCGGCGACCGGCGTCAGCGTCGTCGCCATGGCGGCGCTGCTGCTCTGTGCCCGCTACGACGCCCCCGTGTGGACGCTTTTCGTCTTCGCCGCGCTCGCCGGCACCCTGCCCAACATGGCCGCCATGGTCCGGGCCCGGTGGACCCATGTGTACCGGGACTCGCCCCGGCTGCACACCGCCTTCTCCTTGGAGTCGGTCGTGGACGAGCTGACGTTCGTCGTCGGCCCGGCCCTCTCCGTGGCGCTCTCCACGGCGGTCTTCCCGGAGGCCGGCCCGCTCGTCGCCGTCGCGCTCCTGGCCATCGGCGTGCTGCTCTTCGTCCCGCAGAAGCGGACCGAGCCGCCGGTCCACCGGCCCGAGGGGGACACCGGCTCGGGCGGATCCGCCATCCGTGTCGGCTCCGTCCGCCTGCTGGCCCTGGTCCTCGTCGCGGGCGGCACCATCGTCGGCACTGTCGACGTGGTGAGCGTGGCCTTCGCCGAGGAGCAGGGCTCACCCGCCGGCGCCGGCATCGTGCTCTCCGTCTACGCCGTCGGTTCGGCCCTCGCCGGACTGGTCTTCGGCGCCCTCAAGCTCGCCATGCCGCTGCCCCGGCTGCTCGCCCTCGGCGTCACGGGCACGGCGCTCACCACCCTGCCGCTGCTGCTCGTCGGCAACATCGCCACCCTGGCCGGCGCCGTCTTCCTCTCCGGCATCTTCTTCGCTCCGACGATGATCGTCGTCATGGGCCTCATCGAGAAGACCGTCCCGCCGGCCAGGCTCACCGAGGGCATGACCTGGGCCATCACCGGCCTGAGCGTCGGCGTGGCGCTGGGCGCCGCCGTCTCCGGCGCGATGGTGGACCGGTACGGGCCTCCGGGGGGCTTCGCCGTCGCCATCGCCGCAGGCGCCGTCGCCCTGCTGCTCGGACTCGTCTCCCAGCGGCCGCTCACCCGCCGCCTCGCCGCCCGCGAGGCCGAGGCCGGGGCCGGGGCCGGGGCCGAGGCCGTGAGCGAGGCGGGCACCGGGACCGGCGGGCAGGCCGCCGCCGGAGGCGGGACCGCGGCGGGAGACGGTGCATCCCCGTCCGCGCGCGGCACCGCCGGTGGACTCCAGGACGCGGCCGGACCCGGCCCCTGACCAGGAGGTACGGTCTATGGAGCAGCCGGGCACAGGGGCGAGGAGCGCGGGAGTGAAGGTGATCGACCCGACCACGGACGGCCGTCGCCTCAAGGGCGAACGCCGCAAGCAGGAGCTGATCGAGGCGACCATCCGCGTGGTGGCCCGGGAAGGGGTGGCCGGGGTCAGCCACCGGGCCGTCGCCCGCGAGGCCGGACAGCCCGCCACCGCCGCCGCGTACTACTTCAAGAGCATCGACGATCTGCTGACCGCCGCGCTCACCCGCTGCATGGAGCAGGACGCCGAGCGCATGCGTGCGCTCGCCGCCCGCACCAAAGCCTCACCGGCCGGGCTGCGCGAGCTGGCCGAGCTGATGTGTGCGGTGGTCACGCGCCCCGACCACCTGCTCGCCGAGTACGAGCTCTATCTGCTGGCCGCCCGCCGCCCGGAGCTGCGCGGCCCCACCCAGGACTGGCTGGCCGCCGTCGGCGAGTTCGGCGCCCGCTACACCGGCGACCCCGTACGGCTCCGGCTGCTGGCGGGTGCCATGGACGGGCTGCTGATGCAGGCTCTGCTGACGGACCGCCCGCCCACCGCCGACGACTACGAAGCGGTCCTGCGGCGGATCCTGCTGTAGCCGGGTCCGCCCGGCACCGACTTCGCCGACGGTGCCGGGCCGCCCGCCCCGCCCGTCCGCGCGCCCCCGAGCCCCGGACACGCCGGCCCGGGAACCGGCGCCCGCCCGGACCGGCCCGGCCGGCCTCCGGCACCCCGAGTCGCCGTCCATCCGGGCCTCCGGCGCCCCGAGCCTCCCCGGCCCGGGCTCCGGCAGCCCGGCATCTGCCCGGGTCCCCCCGTCCCTGGCCGCGCTCATCCCGGCACCACAAGACCCACCAGCCACCAGTCACCATCCCCCAGTGAGGAGATCCCGCCTTGTCCGCCCACCCCTTATCGCTCGACACCCTGACCCTCCGTCACCGCATGGTGCTCCACCGCGCCCTGCACGTGCTGCGCAGCCGTGAGCACTGGTCGCCCTACCCGGAGGACCCGCAGGATCCCGTCGCCTACGGCGACCAGGACGCCGCCGCGGGAGAACGCGCCTTCCACCGCCTCCTCGAAACCGCCTTCGAGTTCGGCCAACCCGGCCGCGACGGCATGGTGGGCCCCGCGCCCGAGGAAGGCGGCGAAGTCTCCCCATACGGCTTCCCGCTCCGTATCGCCTACCCCCACAGCGATCCGGCCGTGCTCCTCCCTGCCCAGCGGGCCGCCATGGCCGGGTGGCGCGCCGCGACCCCGCTGGAGCGGGCCGCCGTCTGCGCGGAGATCCTCACCCGGATCAACGCCCGCAGCCACGAGTTCGCCCAGGCCGCGGCCCACACCAGCGGCCATGGGCCCGTCATGGCCTTCCACGCCGGAGCCGTCCACGCCCAGGACCGCGGTCTGGAGGCGGTCGCCCTCGGCTACCGCGAACAAACCCGGCTGCCCGCCGCGTTCACCTGGCGCAAGCCCCTCCCGGGCGGGCGGGTCTTCGCTCTCGACAAAACCTTCACCATCGTCCCCCGAGGCATCAGCCTGCTCATAGGCAACGCCGTCTTCCCCGCCTGGAACGGCTACCCAGGACTTTTCGCCTCCCTCGTCACCGGCAACGCCGTCCTCGTCAAGCCCCACCCCCGCGCCGTGCTCCCCCTGGCCCTCACCGTCCGGGTCTGCCGCGACGTACTGCGCGAGACCGGTTTCGACCCGGACCTGGTCTGCCTCGCCGCCGAGCGGCCCGCCGAGGAACTCGCCCAGCGCCTCGCCGTCCATCCCGACGTGCGGATCATCGACTACGCGGGCAGCTCCGCGTTCGGCGCCTGGCTCACCGAGAACGCCCCGCAGGCGCAGCTCCACACCGCCACTTCGGCCGTCAACCCGATCCTGCTCCACTCCACGTCCCGCTACCGGGACATGCTCGCCAACCTCGCCTTCACCCTCGCCCTCTACAGCGGCCAGCTCTGCACCAGCCCCCAGAACCTTTTCGTCCCGCGCGACGGCATCGCCACCGACGAGGGCCACAAGACGTACGACGAGGTGGTCACCGACCTCGGCACCGCCCTCGACACCCTGCTCGCCGACGACGAACAGGCCGCCGACATCCTCGGTGCCCTCTACGCGCCGCACGTCCTGGACCGGGTCGAAGCCGCGGACCGAGGGCGCCTCGGACCTGTCGCCCACCACACGCGGGCGGTGACCCATCCCCGCTTCCCCGGTGCCGTGATCCGCACTCCCGTCGTCGTCCGCCTGGACGCGGGCCGCGCCGCCGACCTGTCCACCCTGACGACGGAGTGGCCGGGGCCCGTTGCCTTTGCCGTCGCCGTCGAGTCCACCGAGGCCGCCGTCGCCCTGCTGCGGCGGACCGCCCGCGAGAAGGGCGCCCTCTCCGCCGGCGCCCACACCACCGACCCGCGCGTCGAGCGCGCCTTGGAGGACGCCTGCGCCGACACCGGCGTGATGCTCTCCCTCAACCTCACCGGCGACTGGTATCTGACCCAGTCCGCCGTCTACTCCGATCTGCACGGCACCGGCCTCAACCCCTCGGGCAACACGACCTACGGCGACACCTCGTTCGTCACGGGCCGGTTCCGGACCGTCGCGGTGCGCCGCGCGACCGACGCCGCCTGACGCGCCCCCGCGCTGGACGTCACCCCAAGGAGGCACCCGTGTTCGTCACCGCGCTCGACCTTCCGCTGCGAGGACGCGAGCGCGAGCTGTCGTACATCCGCGACATCCTCGCGTACGGCCGCACCGGAGGAAACGCCCTGCTCGTGATCGAAGGGCCGCCCGGATCCGGCAAGACCCGGCTGCTGCGGGCCTGCGCCGCGATGGCGGAGGAGATGGGGTACGCCACCCCGGACGGCCATCCCCGGCCCGCGCGGCGCCCCGCCCTCGCACGCGGCCGGCGCGGCCGGCCCGAGCCGGGCGTCACCCGCCACCGGCCCCACGTCCGCCTGCCCAGCGGGCGGCCCCTGCTGCTCCTCCTCGACGAGGCCGACCGGCTCGGCGACGACGCCGTCGAGACGCTCCTCGCCCGGCGGGCCGGCCTCCATGGCAGCCCTGCCGTCACCGTGGTCGCCCACGGCACCGGCCGGGGCCCCGAGGCGCTCGGTGCCGTCCTCGGCCCGCCCACCGGCCGGCGCGGCCACCTCTCCCTGGGCCCGCTCGACGCCGCCGCCGCTGCCCTCGTCGCGGCGGACGTCCTCGGCATGCCGCCGTCGCCCGCGCTGATCCGGCTGCTCGACCGAGCCCAGGGCCACCCCCGGCTGCTTGTCGCCCTCCTCACCGGGCTGCGCGAGGAGCACGCCCTGCGCGAGGTGGACGGCGAGGCCCACCCGGTGTCCCGGACGCTCCCGCAGCGCGTCCGCACCCAGGTGGCCGCCACCATGGCCACGTTCTCCCCCGACTGCCGGCAACTCCTGCGCACCGCGGCCGTGCTGGGCCCCGAGCTCGAGTACGAGGTGCTGGCCCCACTGCTGCGGACCTCGCCCACGGGCCTGGTGCGGCTGCTGGACGAGGCGACCGCCACGGGTGCCGTGCACAGCGACGGCACCCGCACGGTGTTCCGGGGCGACCTGCTGCGCCGCGCCATCGCCGAGACCGTCCCCGACTCGCTCAGGCGGGCCCTGCTGAGGGAGGCGGAACAGGTCCGCCGCGCTCACGCCCGCGACGCCGACGCGCCGGTCGCGGCGGGGATACCGCTCAACGACCGGCAGAGCGCGGTGATCCGCCTGGTGGGGGAGGGCCTGACGAATCAGCAGATCGCCCGCCGTCTCGACGTCTCCCCGCACACCGTCAACTACCACCTGCGCAAACTCTTCGGCAGCTACGGCGTCCGCTCCCGCATCGACCTGCTCAGGGCCGTCGAGAACCAGCGCGACGGCGCCGACTGCGGCTGAGGAGCCCCGGACACCGGCCCGGTGGGCGCCGGCCCGGAGGAGACCCGGACGCCGAACCGGAGCATCCCCGTCCCACGGGACGTCCCGGAGGGCGGCCGACAGGACGGCCCGGTCCCCGCGGTCGTCGGACCGCGGAGACCGGGCCGGTGCGCGCGCCCGTGTCTCAGACCCGTGACACGTGACGCGCCGCCTCCGGGGCTCCCGCCGGTCCGGTCGGCGCCTCGGCCGAGGCCGGCGCCTCGGCCGTCAGCGGCGCCAGATACCGGTCCAGCAGCGGGTCCGGCAGGAGCCGCGCCAGCACGCTCAGCCGGCGGACGTCCGCGCCGACCCGGTAGCGGGCCCTCGGGCGCGGCTCCGTCAGCGCCCGGTGGACCGCGTCCGCCATGTCCCCGGTCGTCGTAGGGCTCCGTGCCGCCTCGCGCTCGTTCTGCTCCAGGAAGCGCTCGAACCGTGCCCGGTACAGCGCGGCGACCTCGCTGTCGGCGCTGCGCAGCGCCTCCCGGGCCACCTCGGAGACCTTCCGCCAGATCGGCGTCATGATCGCCCCCGGCTGCACCACGCTCACCGCCACGCCGAAGCCCCGCAGTTCGCGGCGGAGCACATCGCTCATCGCCTCCTTCGCGAACTGCGCCGACGCATACGCTCCGAGGAACGGGAGCGCCACCGTGCCCAGACCGGAGGTGACGTTCACGATCCGGCCCCGAGCCCGCCGCAGATCCGGCAGGAACGCCTGGGTGACGGCGAGCTGGCCCACCACATTGGTGTCGAGCTGCCAGCGCAACCGTTCCGGCGGGACGCACTCCAGCGGCGCCGACACGCACACGCCTGCGTTATTGACCAGCCCCCACAGCGGCCGGTCCGGGCCCAGCAGCCCGCCCACGTACGCCGCCGCCTCCCGGACGGACACCTCGTCGGTGACGTCGATCCGTACGGGCGTGATCCGGCCGTACGCGGACGCGCCCGCCACGTCCGCGCCGTCGGCCTCCCTGCGTACGCCGGCGAGAACCCGGAAACCGGCTCGCTCCAGGCGGAGCGCGGTGGCCCGGCCCAGGCCCGTCGAGGCCCCGGTCACGAGCACCGCCCGGCCGTCCGGCGCCACCCGGCCGTGGTCAGCCCGCCTGCGGGACATGCCGCACCTCCTCGCGTGCCGAAGCGGCCGGCGGCACGGAGCCGCCCGGGAAGGTGAGGGAGTCCTCCAGGATCGCCGTCAGCTTCCGCGCCGGCAGGAAACGGAAGTACGCGTCCCGGACCGGTCGCCGCACCGGGTTCTCCGACTGCTCGAAGTCGGACACCGACCGGGAGGCCGCCACCATGGCGCGGGCCCGCTCCCGGCGCTCGTCCTCGTACGCCCGCAGCGCCGCCGGAACGTCCCGCGCGCCGCGCAGCCGCCGCGCCAGCACCACCGCGTCCTCGATGGCCATGCCGGAGCCCTGCCCGAGGCTGGTCAGCATCGGATGTGCCGCGTCCCCCAGGAGCGTCACCGGTCCCCGGCCCCAGCGCTCCAGGAACGCCCGGTCCCGGGACGGCACCGCGAGAATCGCCTCCTCAGGGGTGACCTCGATGGCCCGGCACACCTCGTCGGCCCAGCCGCCGAAGGCCCGGGCCACCTCCTCCTTGCCGCCCTTCCAGGCGTGCGAGCGGCCGGCCGGCATGTTCTTCGTTCCCCACCAGTAAAGGAGCCCGCCGCCCATGTCCACGAGCCCGAACCGCTGCCCGCTGCCCCAGTAGTGGGTGACCGACCCGGGGGTGAAGCGCGGATGCTCGAAGGGGGTGAGCGCCAGCCACACCAGATACCCGCTGTCCCGGGACTCTTCCGGCCCCACCAGGCGGCTCCGCACCGCCGAGTTGAACCCGTCGGCGCCGATCAGCGCGTCCCCCTCGGCCTCGTGGCCGCCGGCGAACCGGACCGTCACCCGCCCGGTCGCCGGGTCCACCGAGAAGTCCTCGGCGGTCGAGCCCAGCCTGAGCGGAATCCCGTCGGTGGCCTCCAGCAGCGCCCGCTGGAGCGCGGAGCGGGTGATCAGCACGCTCGGCACCCCGAGCCGGCGGATGATCGACGGGAAGGGGAACTCCCGTATCAGCCGTCCCCGTGCCGTCCGCACATGGTAAGAGCGCAGCACCTCTCCGCGCTCCTCCAGCCGCAGGTCCAGGCCGGCGGACCGCAGGGCGGCGATCGCGTTGCTCATCACCGACAGCCCCGAGCCAGCGGCCCGCAGCTCCGTGGCGCGTTCGTGGACCTCGACGTCCCATCCGGCGTCACGGAGGGCCGCGGCGGCGGTCAGTCCGCCGATGCCCGCCCCGACGACCAGCGCCTTTCTCCTGCTCATATCACTCCTCGATCAGTTCGGCGACGACCCGGGCGACCTCGGCGACCTGCGGATCCTCCATGATCGACAGGTGGTCGCCCGGTACGTCGATCACGGTCAGTTCACCGCTGGTGCGCTCCCGCCAGCCGTTGGCGGGGTCGCGGTGCATGGACTGGATGGCCGTGTGCATGGTGTCCAGCACCTGCGGCAGCGGCTCCGTGGCGTGGACGAGCACCATGTCCTGGTCCACGACGTCGGGCCGGTACGCGAAGGCGGCCCGCCAGTTCGCCTCGTACACCTGGAACAGCCGGTGCACCACCGCGCCGGTGGCACCGGCCGGCAGCACGCCCTCGGCCACCGCCAGGTCGGCGATGAAGGCGAACTTCTCTCCCAGCGTCGTCAGTTCGGCGGGGATCACCTCCTCCGGTGAGTCGCCGCCGCGCCGCAGCCACAGCAACTCCCAGAAGAACCAGCTCAGCAGGGCGTCATCGCTGGTCCGCAGCCGCCGCCCCGGGTTCAGCGCGGTGGTGTCCAGCAGGATCAGCCGCCGCACGTCCTGGCCGGCCGCCCGCAGCTGCCGCGCCATCTCGAAGGCGACGAACCCGCCGAACGACCAGCCGCCGATCAGATACGGCCCCTCCGGCTGGACCCGCCGGATCCGCTCCACGTACCCGGCGGCGATCTCCTCCACGGAGCGCAGCGGCTCGGTGCCCGCGTCCACTCCGGCCGCCTGGAGCGCGTAGAACGGCCGTCCCTGCGGCAGATGCGCGGCGAACCGTACGTAGCACAGGACGTTGCCGCCCATCGGGTGGACGAAGAACAACGGCCGCCCCTCACCGCCCGGCCGGATCGGCACCAGAGGGTCGAACGCGGCCCGGGCCCCGCCGCCCCGCAGCCGGGCGGCCAGTTCGGCCACCGTCGGCGCGGCCACGAACTCCGACAGCGGCACCGCCCCCCCGTACCGCTGCTCGATCAGCACCACCAGCCGCATCGCGGTCAGCGAGGTGGCGCCCAGGTCGAAGATGTTGTCGTGGACGCCCACCGACGGCACGCCCAGCAGTTCGCCGAGGATCTCCGCCAACGCCTTCTCGTAGGCGTCCCGGGGCGTCGTCGCGTCACCCGCGACCGCCGTCGAGGTGAGCGGCAGCTCCCGCAGGGCCTTGTCGTCGCGCTTGCCGCTCGGTGTGAGGGGCAGCGCCGGCAGCCACTGGTAGTGCGAGGGCACCAGATAGTCGGGCAGCACCGAGCGGAGCTGCTTGACCAGCCGGTCCACCTCCACCCGCTCCGGGTCACCGACCAGGAACGCCGCCAGGAACGAGTCGTTGCCGTCCCGCCGCCGGGCGACCACCGCCGCCTCGGTCAGCCCGGGGTGGTCGGCGGCGAACCGGGCGAGCGCGATCTCCACCTCGGCCGGCTCCACCCGGAAGCCGCGCACCTTCACCTGGGCGTCCGACCGGCCGGTGCACACGATCGCGCCGTCCGGCAGCACGAAGCCCAGGTCACCGGTCCGGTACAGGCGCTCGCCGGCGGCACCCGCCGGCCGCGGGCCGTCCGTGCCGCCGGCCAGCCACTCCGGGCGCGGCACGAACCGCTCGTCCGTCAGGTCCGGTCGTCCCGCGTACCCGTGCGCCAGGCAGATCCCCCCGAGGAAGATCTCGCCCTTCACCCCGGGCGGCACCGGCCGCATCCGCTCGTCGAGGACCAGCACCTCCGCCCCGTCCACCGGCGTTCCGATCGGCGGCAGCGCCGGGAAGCGGGCCGGGTCACCGGTCATCGTGTACCGGGTCACCACATGGGACTCCGTCGGCCCGTACTGATTCTCCAGGACCACGCCGGGCAGCGCCGCGCACAGGGCGCGGATCTCCTCGGTGATCCGCAACTGCTCACCCGAGGACAGCACCGCCTTCAGCGAGCGCGGCACGGTGCCGAGCGCGTGCGCCGTCTCGGCGAGCTGCTGGAGTGCCACGTACGGCAGATAGAGCCGCTCCACGCCCTGGCGGTCCATCAGCCGCAGCAGAGCCGGCAGGTCCCGGCGCTCGCTCTCGGAGACCAGCAGCAGCGTTCCGCCGCCGCAGAGCGTGGAGAACACCTCCTGGAACGAGACGTCGAAGCTCATCGGCGCGTACTGGAGGGTGACCCCGCCGACGACCCCGCTCGGCATGCGGTTCTGCCAGGCCACCAGGTTCGCCAACGAGCGGTGGGGCATCTCCACTCCCTTGGGCGCGCCCGTGGAGCCGGAGGTGAAGAGCAGATACGCCACGCTCTCGGGCGCGATCGCGGGCAGCGGCCCGGCGTAGCCCGGGTGCCGCTCCCATGACGGCTCGCCGAGCAGTGCGGCCCGCGCTCCCGGGGGCGCGGTCTCCGGGCTTCCGGCGCCTCGGGGAGCCAGCAGCCGCGGGGCGGCCACGGCGGGCGTGCCCTCCGGCAGTCCCGGGTCGTGCGTCCCGTCGGTGACGACCGTGACCGGGCGGGCCTGCTCCAGCATCGCCGCTATTCGCTCCCTCGGGTACGAGGTGTCCAGCGGCACCGTCGCCGCGCCGGCCTTCAGCACGCCCAGGAGCACCGCGACGGTCTCGGGCGACCGCCGCATGGCGATGCCCACCCGGTCGCCGGGACCCGCGCCGAGCACCCGGAGCCGGCGGGCCACCCGGTCAACGGCGGTGTCGAGTTCGGCGTACGTCCAGCGGCGGTCCCGGAAGAGCAGGGCCGTCGCCCCGGGAGTGCGGGCGGCCTGGGCCTCGAAGGCCCGGACGACGTCGGGGCAGGCGTCCGCGGCCGTTCCGGCCGGGGCCTGCCGGCCCGTACCCTCCGTGAGGAAGGAGAAGTCCACCGGATCCCCGGGCCGTTCGGTGAGCCGGCGCAGAATCCCGGTGAAGGCCCGGCTGTGCAGGTCTGCCTGCGCGGCGGTGAAGAGCCGGCCCGCGTAGTCGAGGCGCAGCCAGATGCCCTCGCCGCCCGGTTCGGTGACCGCGTTCACCAGCAGCGCGAAGTTGGTCTCCTCCCAGGTGCGGAAGTCCAGCGAGCGGACGCCCGGCAGCGCGTACACCTCGGCGAGCTGCCGGAAGTGGATGTAGTTGAACGCCGTGTCCAGCACCGTGACGCCCAGGTCCTCCTGGACGGCGCTGAGCGGGTAGCGGCGGTGCGGGTGGCTCTCCTGCTCCTGCCGGAACGCCTCGCGCACCACCGACAGCCAGCTCTCCCGGCCGGAATCGAGCCGTACCGGCATGGTGTTCAGGAAGAGCCCGGTCATCCGCTCGGCGCCCGCCCGGTCCGGCCGTCCGTGGGTGACCAGGCCGGTCACCAGGTCGGTCTCCCCGGAGAAGAGCCGCAGTGTCAGCAGATGGGCCGCGAAGAGGACCGACTTCACCGGAAGGGTGTGGGCGCGGGAGAAGTTACGCACGGCCTCGACGAGCTCCGGCGGGAGGTCGACGCGGCGGGTGAGCTGCGCGTCGGAACCGGGCGCCTCGTGCGGCCGGAAGCCGTCGAGTTGGAGGAGCGGGGCGCCCTCCAGGTAGCGTCGCCAGTACCCACGGGTCTCCGCCGACTCCAGGGCCCGCCGCTCGGCGAGCACATGGTGGGCCGCGGACGGTACCCCGGCCGCGCTGGAGACGGGGCCGATGGGCTCGCCGAGGGCGTGCGCGTAGTCCTGGAGCAACTCCCCGACCAGCGTGGCCACGCTGCCGCCGTCCAGGAGGGCGTGGTGGAAGCTGAACACCAGCTCCACGCTCTCCGGCAGGATGTGCGCCCGCAGGTGGTAGAGCGGTGCCCGCTCGAAGACGTACGGGTGCCGGCGGCGCTCCTCGACGTGCGCGGCGATGGCGGCCTCGGCACGGACCGCGGGCAGCTCCCGCAGGTCCACGACGTCGAGGGCGCTGTCCACCTCCCGGTCCACGATCTGCAGCGGCTCGGAGAAGCCCCCCAGGTCGAAGGAGGAGCGGAGCACCGGGTGACGGGCCACGAGCCGGTCGAAGGCGGCGGTGAACTTCTGCGCGTCCCACGCCATGGCGTAGCTGTAGCGGAACACGTCCCGGTAGACGGCCGAGTCCCGCTCGACACGGCTGTGGTAGAGCAGCCCGAGCTGGAGCCGGTTGGCCGGGAAGGCGTCCTCGCGGCCCTCCAGCCGGGCCCGGTCCACCTGGGAGACCAGCGCGAAGGGCGCAGGCTCCGGCTCCTCACCGGCGTCCGCCTCGCCGGCCGGGGTGACGAGCGGGGCGAGTTCGGCGATGGTGGGGTGGCGCACCAGGTCGCTGAGGTCGAGGCGGTAGCCGCGCTTCTCGGCCAGCGCCCGGACCCGCAGCATCTGGATGGAGTCACCGCCGAGGGCGAAGTAGTCGTCGTGGATGCCGACCCGCCCGGCGCCCAGGACCTCCGCCCACGCACCGGCCAGCGCCTCCTCGACCGCATCGCGGGGGGCGGCGTACGGGCGCGGACCGAGCGGCCCCGAGGCGGGGGCGGGCAGGGCGCGCCGGTCCGCCTTGCCGTTCGGGGTGAGGGGCACGGCGTCGATCCTGGTGAAGTACGCCGGGATCATGAACTCCGGAAGCTGCCGGGCCAGTTCCGTGCGGAGCCGGACCGGGTCGAGGTCCTCTCCGGCCACGTAGTAGGCGGCGAGGAACGTGCCCCGCTCGTCGTCGTGGTGGTCCACGACGACGGCGTCCCGGACGCCGGGCGAGGAAGCCAGCGCGTTCTGCACTTCGCCCAGTTCGACGCGGTTGCCGCGGATCTTCACCTGCCCGTCGATGCGGCCGAGGTACTCGACGGAGCCGTCCGCGAGGAGCCGCGCCAGGTCGCCGGTGCGGTACATCCGGCCGCCCGGCCGGAACGGGTCGTCGGTGAACCGCTCGGCGGTCAGCTCCGGCCGCTCCAGGTAACCGCGGGCGACCTGGACACCGCCGACGCACAGCTCACCCGGGACGCCCACGGGCTGCGGGCGGTCGTACGCATCGAGCACGTACAGGGAGGTGTTGGCGACGGGGCGGCCGATCGGCACCCGCCGCACCGGCTCGCCTGGTGCCGGCGGGCAGTCGTGGTACGACACGTCCACGGTCGCCTCGGTCGGCCCGTACAGGTTCACCAGCAGCGGGACGCCGGGCATCGTGCCCGCGCCGGTCGTGGCTCCGCCGTCCGCGCCGCGGCCGAAGACCCGGGCGAACTGCTCCACACGGGCCGGCGGCAGCGCCTCGCCGCTGCAGAAGACCGTCCGCAGCGTGCCTGCCTCGGCGCGCAGCGCGGGATCGGCCTCCAGCAGGTCCAGAAAGGGGCCCAGCATGGAGGGTACGAAGTGCAGGGTGGTGACCCGCCGTTCGGCGATGGTCCGCAGGATCGTGCGGGGGTCGCGCTCGCCGCCGGGCGTCAGCAGCGCCAGCCGCGCGCCCTGGACGGCCCACCAGAACAGCTCCCACACCGACACGTCGAACGAGATGGGCGTCTTCTGGAGCAGCACGTCGCCGGGCCCGACGGGGTAGCGCTCCTGCATCCAGGCCAGCCGGTTGACCACCGAGTGGTGCTCCACCATCACGCCCTTGGGCCGCCCGGTGGAACCCGAGGTGTAGATCACGTACGCCAGGTCGCGGGAGGTCGCGGCCGGCGGCAGCGGTTCGGCGGGGTCGGCGGCGGCGAGCCGGTCGGCGCGGAGCACCGGCACACCGGCCGGTACGTCCGCGCCGGGCGACCCGGGGGCGGTGAGCACGGCCCGCGCGCGGCTGTCCTGGAGCAGGAAGGTGATGCGCTCGGCCGGGTAGCCGGGGTCCACCGGGACGTACGCGGCCCCGGACTTCAGCACGCCGAGCAGTGCGGGCAGCGTGTGCGGGCCGCGCCCGAGCAGTACCGCGACCCGGTCGCCCGGTGCGACGCCCTCGGCGCGCAGCGCGCGGGCGATCCGGTTGGCGCGGGTGTCGAGTTCGGCGTAGCTCAGCGCCGTCCCGTCGGCGGCGGTGACCGCGGTGCGGTCGGGGATGCGGGCGGCCTGCTCCTCGAAGAGCCCGTGAAGGGTGGCGTCGTCACGGTACGGGACAGCGGGGCCGTGCTGGACGCGCGCCAGCTCCTTCCGTTCCCGCGCGGTGAGCACGGGCTGGGCGGCGGCCGGGCGGCCGGGGTCCTCCACACCGGCCCGCAGCAGCGTCGTCAGATGGCCGGCGACGGCCTCGATCGGGAAGTCCTCGTCGAAGACGTCGCGGGCATAGTCGAGGTCCACCCGGAGGTCGGCGTCGTCGTCGAAGGCACGGATCATCACGGAGAGCGCGTCCTGCGCGTGCACCGGCGCGGTGATGACCGTGTCCCGCTCGGCGTCGGGCAGCGCCTCGGGGCGCGGGTAACGGAGATAGGAGACGGTGACGTCGAAGAGCCGCCGCCCGCCGGCACCCTCGGCGGGCAGGTCGCGCAAAATGTCGCCCAGGGCGAGCCGCTCGTGGTCGCGCAGGGCGCGGGTGCGCTCGCGGACGGCGGCGGCCAGGTCGTGCAGGGTGGCGTCCTCGGGGACGGGGACGCGTAAGGGCAGGTTGTTGGCGAACTGGCCCGCGGTGGCCAGCTCGGTCGCGTCACGCCGGTTGAGGAACGGCACGCCGAGGACCACCTCGTCGGAACGGTGCACCCGGGACAAGTAGGCGGCGAAGGCGGCGGTGACGTACGCGAACGGAGAACTGCCGGCCCGGCGGGCGCGGCGGACGACGTCCCCGGGGACGGTGAAGGTGAAGTGGCCGCGCCGTCCGGCGCCGGGAACGGTCCGGCCGGGGGAGCGCTGGAAGAGCGCGGGGGAGACCCCGGCGAGGGCGGCGTGGTGGAAGGCCCGGTCCTCCTCGCGCTGGGCGGAGGCGTGGTAGGCGGCCTCGGCCTCGGCGAACGCCCGGTACGAGGCCGCGGGTTCGCCTGCCGGGCCGGGGTGGGAGCCGGGGACGGGACCGGACGGGGCGGCGGTGACCGTGGTGAGCCGCGCGTACTCCTCCCACATGCCCTGGCTGAGGTGGTTGAGCGTCCAGGCGTCCACGATCAGATGGTGGGCGTTGACATGGACGTGGAGCACGTCGGGACTCTCGCGGACCAGGGCCGCGGTGACGAGCGGGGCATCCAGAAGCGGGAACGGACGTGTGAAGGAACGTTCCTGCCAGTGCTGCCAGGCCGCCGCCGGATCGGCTTCGCCCGACAGGTCGGCGAACTCCACCTCCACGGCGGCCTCGTCCTCTTCGGCCACCCACTGGTACGGGACGCCGTCCCGCTCCCCGAAGCGCAGCCGGAACGCGTCATGGCGGCGCAGTGTGCGGACGAGCGCCTCGGACAGGGCTCTGGTGTCGGCCTTTCCGTCGATGCTCTCATCGAGGACCACATTGAATTGAGGATCGTTCGGCGAGCGGGATTCGGCGGCCCAGATATCACGCTGGTAGGAGGTGAGCGGGAAGGTGCGGCGAGCGGCCACAGCAGGTCCTTTCTTCGTTTTCCGTCCAGCCGAATTTCGGTCTCGGGGAAGCGAAAGCGCGCTCACGTTAGGCATATGCAGACACCACCGGCCACTACCAGGTCAGGTAGGGCGGACTACTCATGTAGGTAGCAACCGTTTGGCGAGCCGTCCGGGTGTCGGCGGAGCACGAGAATCACGTTGCGAGCGGGGCAACCACGTGTGGCGCAAACGGCGACAAAGCGCGAAGGGAAGGCAACGCTCCGGATTTCCCGGGTAGTTGTGAGGATGGTCACGGAAGTGGGTCCGGGCCGTGTGAACCGCTCCGGGAAAACCTCCGGAGCCGAGTTCCGTTACAAGGTTCCGTAAAGGGTGCGCTTCTCGGTGTGCCCGCCCGGCTGCGCAATGGAGATGCGGGCCGGGGCTCGCCACCGATACGGCAGGACACCCGACGGTCGCCTCGCCGGCCTCTGCCCGCGTGCCTCGACGACAGGGTCGGAAGACCTGACCCGGAGCACCCGGTGATCCCGACTCGATGCGCGCCCTGACGCGGCAGTCCGCCCGGCCGTCGGCAGCACGAAAGACCGGAGCTACCCACTGAGCCTTTTCAGTGCGGCCGCTGATCGGGTGACGCCGACGGGCAGGGCGACGCACGAGGCTCCCGTGCCGTTGGGGGAGGTGTTCGACGTCTCAACCCAAAGGCACAGGAGCCGCGTTGGTTCCCTATCCTGCCGCACTCGACCTGCCCCACGCTCTGGTCGAGTGGGTCACCATGCTCATCGTCACCCGCGAGGGTGACCGCCGCTGCAAACTCCCGCCGCACCAGCGTGCGCTCGTGGGCCTGACGTACCTGCGCAAGCACGACACCCTCGCCCAGATCGCCGTCGGCTTCGGTACCTCGGTGGGCACCGCTCACGCCTACACCACCGCTGTGATCAGCCTGGTCGCTGACCGTGCACCGGGCCTGCTCGAGGTGCTGCGCGAGACCGACCCCGACTACGTCCTGCTCGACGGCACTCTCGCGGAGTGCGACCGCCTGGGCAACGGCCGGGCCGACTACTCTGCCAAACACCGCCGACATGGCGTGAACGTGCAGTTGGTGACCGATCCGGATGGCCGGCTGCCGTGGATCTCGCCCACACTGCCCGGCCGAGCCCACGACCTGACCGCGGCTCGCACCGACCGGATCATCCGGATCTGCGAACGCCAGGGGGTCCCCATCCTCGCTGACCGGGCTTACATGGGAGCCGGACCGTGGGTGACCACACCCCTCAGACGCCCGCCGGGCCGCGACCTCACTCCAACACAGCAGACCGTCAACCGCGCGCTGTCCGCAGCTCGGGCGCCGGTCGAGCGGGGGCGTCGCACGGCTGAAGGCGTGGCGGATCTTCCGCAGGTCCCGGTGCAGCCCAAATCGATGTCGTCAATCGCCGCAGCCGTCCTCACCCTGGAGCGGCAGCGCTGAAAAGGCTCACTGCCT
Source organism: Streptomyces hamibioticus (assembly GCF_047946815.1). Classification (NCBI taxonomy): domain Bacteria; kingdom Bacillati; phylum Actinomycetota; class Actinomycetes; order Kitasatosporales; family Streptomycetaceae; genus Streptomyces; species Streptomyces hamibioticus. Next base: position 41,792 of record NZ_JBKKQY010000001.1, on the reverse strand, counting down.
CACGGCTGTGGGTAGCTCCGTGTCTCGCGGTGGCGCCGGAGCACGGCCCCGCGCGGAATCGCTCGTCCACCCGGTTCAGGAGCCGACCACGCCCCGGCTTGCGCTGCCGACGTCGCCGTCCCCGCCGCGTCGACGGCGGATGCGCCGAGTCGTGCCACGACCCGGCAGTCCTGTCCGGGGCTCAGCGGACTCCGCTTCGGCGGTCGGACTCCTCGGACTTGGGGGATGGGCGCGCAGTGAGCCGGGGTGGGCCTTGGCGGTCGGGTCGCGCCTGGTCTTGAACAGGCTGGCCACGGTGACGACCACGAGGACGGCGGCGATCACGGCGAGGCTGAGCGGGGTCTCCGGGACCGCCTCGCTCACGTCGACGTGCGCCCAGTGCAGGATCAGCTTGACGCCGATGAACGCCGGGATCAGCGCCAGCCCGGCGGACAGGTACACCAGCCGGTCCAGCAGCCCCTTGACGAGGAAGAACAGGGCGCGCAGGCCGAGCAGGGCGAAGGCGTTGGCGGCGAAGACGATGTAGGGCTCGCGCCGACCCCGCCCCCCAGCACCGGCACGGGCACGGGCACGGGCGCGGGCGGGGCTGACGGCCAGGAGGTGCTCCGGTGATGCCCGCGCCCGGCCCTTCCCAGCCTCCGCCCCTGCACACCACACCCAAGCGCGGCCGGCCCCCCGCCCCGATCTCACCACAGGCGGGCCCGTCCCACCGCGCCTGGCTCGAACCTGTCCGCACCACGTTGTTCGCCAGCGGTATGACCCTTGACGACCTCGTCGAACGTTCCGGCTACTCCAAGACCCGCATCAGCGAGCTGCTGCACGGCTACGGCTACTGCCCGCCCTGGGAAATCACCTTCAGTGTCACCCGGGTCCTGACCCGCGCCCCCGCCGTTCCGACGACCACATCGACCTGCGCGCCGCCGTATTCTCCACCCGCGAAGCACACGACCAGGCCACCGACCCCGGGCACCTCGTCGCGCTGAGCGAACTCATCGACCTCTTCGACGCCATCGCCCACCTGCCCGACGACCAGCGAGACATCGCCGTCCTGCGCCACCTGTGCGGCCTGCCCCACCCCCGCGTCGCCCACCTCCTCGGCATCGCCCCCGCCCTCACCCACGCCGTCGACCACCACGCACGCGCCACCGTCGAAGCCCTCCTGAACACCCCCACCCCGGAGTGACCCGCCCGCCATGACTGCCATCGACCAGCTCCTCGCCCGCGCCCGCCCCCCAGCCCAACGTCCCCGACGACACCGCCCCCTACGAAAACGCTCCCTACGAAGACACCCCCTGCCCCGACACCCACCCCAGCCCTCCAGCCACTGACGGCACCGCCACCCGCCAGCTGCACACCCTGTGCGAGACAGCCCTGAACACCCTCACCGGCAACACCCTGGACTTCCTCACCGACCAGATCCCCGACCTGCACACCGCCTGGCTCCTCGGCTGCGCCCTCCACGTCGCCGGCATCGAAGACGGCGCCCGCTGCTGGTGGCAGTACGCCGCAGGCGACGGCCACCCGCTCGCCTGCTACACCCTCTCCCCCTACCACCACACCCGCGGCGAACAGCACGCCGCCGACTTCTACCACCACCAGGCCCACCCGGAAACAAACCCGGAAGACACCGACACCGTCCCCGTGGTAGGCACCCGCCTGCCGGAACAGATCGTCTTCGACGCCAGCCTCTCCACCCTCCTGCGCACCCTCAGCAACCTCACCGTCCACCCCGGCGCCCGCGCCCGGCGCCGCCGCGACCGCATCGAGGCCCTGACCCACTACGTCGCCGAAACCGTCACCCACCACTACAGCCGCCACCCCAGCGTCGAGCTCCCCGTCCCCGAACCACTGTTCGCCGAACGCGTCGAATGGCTGCTCACCGCTGCCCTGCCCTGGACCAGGCACCCACGCCACCACCGCACCGAAGAGCCGGCACTCCCGACCCGCCGCCCAGCCGGCCCTGCACACGATCGCAAGGCCACAGCGTCGGGTGCGTGTACGCCATCGATCTGAAGTACGTGGCGTCGACACGGCTCCTCGCGAGGTGACGGAACTCCGTGACATCAGCTCATCCACTTGAGCCCTCAGTGCCTACTCGTTGTGGTCCCCCGGCCCCGGTCTCGGTGCGGTCGGCGAGCACGGGCAGGTTCTGCGCGTTCGCAGATTCGGATGAGCTTGTTCTTTAACCTCACGTCGCTGTGGAATGCTTGCCGGTGGAGAAAATGCGGTGCGTGCTGGCACCACGCTGGTCAGACTCGCTGACATGACTGAAAAGATCACCCGCATCAATCCCGAGCAGCTGCATGAGACACCCGGCTACCACCACATCACCGTGGTGGAGGCAGGCCGTACCGCCTATCTGGCGGGGCAGTGCCCGCTTGATCGGAATGGTGACCTCGTCGGTTCCGGTTCCCTCGAGACGCAGGTCGACCAGGTTGTCGCGAACGCGCTCGCTGCCCTGGCAGCGGTGAGTGCCCAGCCTGAACATGTGGTGCGGTCAATGATCTATGTGCGGAGCGATGAGAGGGACATTCTCGGAGCCGCATGGCGTCGGCTCACCGAGTCTGCCCTGGGTCCGGCGTTCACCACCGCCAGCACGCTCTTGGGCGTCGCCCAGCTGGGCTTTCCGGGACAGCTCGTCGAGGTGGATCTCACCGTGGCGCTGCCTGACTGACTTCGAAAGGCGTATTGAACTGGGTAGCGCCTGTAACTACCGTTTGTATTGGGGTGGTCATTCTGAGTGCGCGTACTCATGTGCGACAGCGGGGTCGCTCCGAAACTGTGCGCTTGATGCGATCGCCCCCCTGACCGGGCTGGATGCCTGCCTCCCGCGCTGCCCGCGGCTCACCCTGGCGGCAACAGCCATCGCTGCTCTCGTGCTCGGCGCCGCGGCACCGAACAGCCCCATGCCGGCACGTCACGCAGTACATCCGCGGACGTCGTCGGAAGCCAGCCCTCCGCCGTGCAACCCAGCCCCGACCAGCAGACTGCGCTCGTGGACATGCTCAACTCGGTGGGGCAGCCCTGCTACCCGGACGCCCGGAGCGACCAGGAGCCGAGCTCTTCCGAAGAGGTGCCGGGCGCCGCTCCGCCGACCGCTCCCACGGAGATGCTGCCGATCGACCGAGGAATCCTGACCCGCCCTGTGGGCCACGGTCATCACGCCGGCAGCTGTGACCGCCTGGGATGGGTGTGCGTAGCCGACGATGAGGAGAACGACATGGAGCCTGCGGAACTGCGTCGCGCGGTCGAGGCGGCACGGGCGACCTCCACGGAGCTGGGCCTGCGTGTGGACGACGTCGTCGTCGTCCACGACTCGGACCGCGTCGCGCTGCGCCTGCTCCCGTGCGACGTGCTGGCCCGGGTCGCGCCGCGGGGGCAACTGTCCGACTCCGCGTTCGAGGTGGAGGTGGCCCGCCGGCTCGCGGCCGTCGACGCCCCGGTGGCCGGGCTGGACCCCCGGGTCGAGCCCCGCTTGTACGTGCGGGACGGTTTCGCCATCTCGCTGTGGACCTACTACGCACCGGTGGCGGCGGAGATCACGCCGACCGCGTACGCGGACGTGCTCATGCGGCAGCACGCCGCCCTTCGCCGGGTCGAGCTGGACGCGCCCCACTTCACGGACCGGGCCGCCCGTGCACTGCGGGAGGTGACCGACCGGGAGCAGTCGCCCGACCTGTCCGACGCCGACCGTGAACTCCTCGCCCGCACCCTGGGCGAGGTAAGCGCCGCGATCGGTGCGGACCGGTCCGGCGACCAGTTGCTGCACGGCGAGCCACACGAGGACAACCTCCTCGCCACGGAGCGGGGGCCGCTCTTCGTGGACCTCGCCACGTGCTGCCGCGGGCCGGTCGAGTTCGACCTCGCCCACGCTCCCGACGGTGTGGCGGAGCACTACGCGGGGGCCGACCCGGATCTCCTGCACCGGTGCCGCGCCGTGGACTGGGCCATGTTCTCGGCCTGGCGCTGGCGCCGCACGGACCAGATGCCCGACCGGGACCACTGGAGGGCGGAGGGGCTCGCCCTGGTCCGTGCCTCGCTCGACCGCCGCCGGGCTGACCGTCCGCGGTTGCCATGACTGATGAGGGGGCGCGGCACCTGCACCTACGGCATCGGCGGCGGCCAGCCGGTGATCTGCAAGCTCGCCGCGGACTAACACCCCGGACATCAACACAACCGGCCCCCCGCCCTGCGTTCAGGATGGGGGGCCGGCCTCATGCGCCGCGGCAGACGGTCAGGCCGGCGCGATGAGAACTCCGGGAAGATCACCGGCCCTCAAGGCCTCCTCATCGATGGCCACGCCCGTGTACGCGCCCACGGCGGTGAACACCAGCTCGGGCAGGCGCTCGCCGTGCTCCTCGAAGTACGCGACGACCTCCGCCTCACCGGCCTCGGGCATCGACGGGAACACCGCGCCCGCGGCGCCGAGGGCGGCATCCAGGGCCGAGCCCTGCCCGGTGTCGGTACCGAAGTCAGCCCGGTACGCACAAGCCCCCGGCGCATGGGTGATCACCGCCAGGGGACCGAAACGGTTGGCGCTCAGACAGAGCACCTCCTCGCCCTCGCGGGGAAGCATCGACTCCACCTTGCCCTGGTAGCCGGTCGCCCAGGTCGCCATGCCCCAGTCCTCCAGCACGAACGTCCACTCACCGCACGTGCCGTACATGGCCCGGTTGAGGCGGGCAGAGGGCCGACCCGGCTGCCCGGCCGGCGCGCGCAGCTCCTTGAACAGGGTTCGAGCGGCCAACTCGTCGAGGTCGGCACCCAGTTTGATGAGGAACTCGTCCCTCTCCACCCCCCGGGCCACGGTCAGCGAGATACCGCCGAGCATGCCCGGCGCGACCGAGGAAGGGGTGTGGTGGTGCGCGCCTGTCCACGCGATCCCGTCACTCATGCCGGTCAAGGTATCCGCAGGCACCGGCGGCGGTCCTGCTGGCGGCAGTGGGCCCTCCAGCACGGCCGCCCGGACACCGCTGTGCCCGGGCTGGCCCCTGCCCAGCGCCGACGGCAACGAAGAGATCCTGCAGACGACAGGCAGCGGCGTGCTGATCCTCGGCCCGAGCTGCCCGACACTGTCGAGCTCTACGGCAACTACGTGAAGATGGCCATCGCCAAAGGCCTCCGACCCCGCCTATCGAGCGCTGTACGCCCGCCCGGACCCGGCCGGCCCCGTCCCGCTGCGGGACTTCCTCGACGACCGCCACCTCGAGGACGACCCGCTGGGTGTGTAAGCGAGGGTGGGCAACGTTCGTCGAGGGTTTCGGACAAGGGCTCCTAACAGAAGAGGTGGGCTTGACCTGGTCGGAGGTCGGTGTCGTGCACGAGACCGCTGGGTAGCGTGACGCGGTCAGCCGCGTGATCGCACGCGATAAACCTGGCGACGTCGGCGATCATCCCCGGGATACTGGTCGCCCATGGATGAGGTCGAAGTCGTCGTCGCGCATTCCGAGCGCGCGACTCTGCGCGTCGGTGACGTGTTCTTGAAGGTGGACGCCGATCAGGCGCGCATCGACGTGGAGGTCGAGGCGATGTCCCTCGCGCCGGTCCCGACCCCGGAAGTCCTGTGGCGCAAGCCCCCCGTGCTCGCGATCGCCGCACTCCCGGGGACCACACTTGGGCGCCTCGGCGGGCCGTCGACCGGGTCGCCGGCGGCGTGGGCCGCGGCGGGCGCCGCCATCCGGAAGCTGCACGACGCGCCCCTGCCGCCCCGCCCCGGCCGGGCCGGCCGGAGCATCGTCGCGCTGGCGGCGGAACTCGACGACGAGTGCGAACTGCTCGTGGCGAACGGCCTCCTGCCCGCTGACCTGGTCACCCGCAACCGACAGGTCGCCGAGGCCGCACTCCGGCCGTGGACTGCGGTGTTCACACACGGCGACCTACAGATCGCGCACGTCTTCGTCGAAGGCGATGAGGTCACCGGCATCATCGACTGGTCCGAAGCTGGCCAGGGTGATGCCCTGTACGACCTCGCCACCTTCACGCTCGGACACGAGGAGCACCTCGACGACGTCATCGCCGGCTATGGCGCCGACATCGACCTCGACGTGATCCACGCGTGGTGCTCGTTGCGAAGCCTGCTGGCAGTTCGCTGGCTGATCGAGCACGGCTTCGACCCCTTCGCGCCGGGCTGCGAGGTCGACGTCCTGAGATCCCGGATGTGAGGCTGCGCGGGCCCGGCTACTCCGTATCCGTTCTGACGCGTCGAGCAGGCCGTCCCCTGGGGTGATCGCCCGCCCTCACTCTCGACAAAGTGCGGTGCACAGTCGTCGCCAGCAGACGACGGCGCAGCCAAGGGCGACAAACGCGTGGTGTATGTCGTCGCGCATCTCCCAGCGGATACACAGGCGGCGGAACCAGTGCAGCAGCGCAATCGCTCCTTCCACGGCCCAGCGGTAGACGCCCAGGCCGGAGCCGTGCCCGGTGCCGCGCCCGGGCGACGTGCGGGGTGATCTGGAACCGGCGGACCTTGTCCCGGTAGGCCTCGTGGTCATAGCCGCCGTCGGCGTACAGGTGCTTGGGGCGGCGCAGTGGCTGGCCGCGCTTGCCGCGGAGCAGCGGGACGGCCTGGATCAGCCGGATCAGCCGGATCAGCCGGATCAGTTGGGTGACGTCATTGCGGTTGCCGCCGGTGGTGATTGCAGCGAGCGGGATGATGCCGTGCGCTTCGACGATCAGGTGATGCTTGCTGCCGGCCTGGCCCCGGTCCACCGGGGACGGACCGGTGGCCGACCCGCCCTTCATCGCGCGGATGTGGCTGGAGTCGACCGCTGCGCGGGAGAAGTCCAGCAGGTCTGCGGCCCGCAGCTCGGAGAGCAGCAGCTGGTGCAGGCGCTGCCAGACCCCCGCCCAGCCTCGTTCCAGTTCCGCAGCCGTCACCAGCAGGTCATCCCCGAGCCGAAGCCCAGCTCCTGGGGCAGAAACTCCCAGCGGATCTCGGCGTACAGCACGAACAGGATCCCGCACAGCACCCTGCGACTATCCAGACGCTTACGACCTGGACGCCGCGGATTACGCGGGACGACCGGCAGCTGTGGCTCGATGCGCGCCCACAACTCGTCGTCGATTTCCCACGGTCTGGGAGCAGTCTTCCTCGTCTCGACTGGCTCACACCCCCTTCGGCCAGTACCAACGAAAACTGACACGCCGTCATTCACAGAGGCCCAGAAGCCTCTTTTTGTTACTGAGCCGTTTTCATCCTGTCTTGGTGGGGTGAAGTGGCAGGTCGGCAGGGGGCGCAACGACCAGGAGCCTCGTCTCGTTGCGCCCCCTGCCGACCTGCCATCAATACCAGCGGTTGACGAGTCGGAAGAGGGTTCAGTCGCCGTCCTGGCCGGGGACGACGGCCACGGGGCACTCGGCTGTGTGCAGTACCTCGCCGCTCACCGACCCAAGAAGTAGCCTTTTCACGCCGGAGCGGCCCCTAGATCCCACAACCAGCAGGGCTGCGTTGCGAGCAGCCTCCGCGAGGAGCGTCGCCGGCCTGGTGTGCTCTATGCGCAGGTCTACCTCCACCGACGGATACCGGTCGCGCCGCTGGGCAATCTCCTTTTCGAGGAAGTCCTGCGGCCCGTGATCCAGCGCGTCAAAGTTGGGAGGCGCCATCACCGGGCCGCTGGGGACCATACCGGTGTGGTAAGAGCCGTGAACGACCTCCAAGCGCGCGCCCAGCAGGTCAGCTTCCTGATACGCGAAATCCAGTGCCTCCATCGAAGCATCGGCCGGGTCCGCTCCGACAACGACACGATGGCCCGGAGGACCGCTGGTGTCGCCTGGGCGGACCAGCGGTCCTCCGGGCACCGGGCATGTGTGGCGACCTGCCAGCTGACAGAGCCGAGCGGCAACCGGGGGAATCCGCCGCTGCCTCGGTGACCTACCACGAGCAGACCAGCATCCTCGGAGCGTTCGATCAACACCGCTGCGGCGTTCCCCATGGGAAACTCGCCCGCCACGGTAAGAGTGGAGAACTCGGAGCGCACGAGGTCCTCATACCGTTCTACCAGGTGCGCACCGGCGTCAGCGGCCAAATTCCCTTCGTGGCTGTCCGGCGTAGAACCGCCTGGCAGCGGATACCGGATCGCATGAGTGATGTGCAGCCGGCTTTCGTGACGCTCCGCTTACTGCGCGGCGAATCACACGATCTCCTCTTGATGCGGACCGCCGTCGACGCCCACGATGATGGGCCGGTCCTTGGCAGGGATGGCGTTGGGCATGGTTTTGCTCCGCTCAGCGTTTCGCTTCGACCATTGCATGGCGCCCACTGCTCGCCGGTCTGTCACTGAGGTTTTCTCAACGGTGATCACTTCCAGATTCCGTTGAGGACGAGGGCCGCGCGGGCGATGTCGCCGATGCGGCTGGGGCTGAGCGTGACGTGCTGCAGGGTGCGCCATCGCTGCTTGAGTTCGGCGGCGGTGCGCTCGCCGAGCGCCCGTAGGTGTCGCAGCAGGTGTTGGACATGCGGGTGTCGACGTGAAGCGCCTGCTCGGACTTGCCTTTTGGGCGTCGGACGGGGATGCGGATGCCGATGCCGGCGCCGATGTAGCCCTTGTCCGCCAGGGTCGGCAGGCCGTCGGCCGCCGCCTTGTAGAGGGCGGGCAGGGCATGAATGCGTGCGGCGGTGATGTCGGGGGTAGAGCCGGGCTCGACGCCGGAGACCCACAGCGGGGTGCCGTCCGGAGCGGCCAGGAACTGCACGTTGCCGCCGAACGCCTTGTGTTTCTGGCTGAACCACAGGTCGTTGCCGTTGTCGCGGACACCGGCCAGCCGGTTCGATTCGATCAGCGTGCCGTCCAGGATCACGTGGGTCATACCTTCGCGCCGACAACGGTCCAGGACTTCATGCAGGTCCGGGGCCTGGTCGGCGAGGACATCGATGCCCTCGTGCAGGTAGCGGTACCCGGTGGCCTGTGAGACTCCGGCATCCCGGGCCAGGCAGTGTACGCAGCCGCGCTCTCGGAACCAGCGCAGCACCAGCACCGCCTGGCGGAACGGGCCAAGCGCCCGGCTGCCGCGCGGGGTACCGATGTGCCGTCGGTGCGCGGCGAGCAGACGCGACAGGTACTCCACGACATGGCGCGGGACATCGAGCATGACAACATAGGTGACCAACGTGAAGCCTCTGGTGGTTACGGACATGATCTTGTGGTGAGACCTGTCCTACCAGGGGCTTTACGTCTGTCCGAGGCCGTGGCCGGCCCGCTCTCGCCGGTGATCCACACCGGTTCACTTCGATCATTTCACTGAGAAAACCTCACTGGCCACCGCTCGGTGCGGGGTCCGCACAGCAATAGGGCCGGGACGCGTCTCACGAGATGCCCGGCAGGCCCTCGCTGTGCAGGATGGTTCGGGCCTGTTCGGCATGGCCGTCGCGTGCGATGAGGTCGTAGCGGGAGGCAGCCAGGGCGCGTGTGGAGGAGAAGTCACGACGGCCACCGGTCGCGGCGTGACCGGCCCAGCCCAGTACGGCACCCCACAAGGCGCCCAAGAGCAGTCCGCCGAGGAGCAGCCCCAGCCATACCGACCTGGTGTGAAAAGGCCCACGAGCAAGCCGATGAGTAGACCGAACCAGGCGCCTCCGACGGCCCCCGCGGCGGCGGCTCGACCCTTGGTGAGCCGTCCCGTCACATGTTCCACCAGCCGCAGAGTGGTACCGATGATGTCGAGATGCTCTACCGGGAAACCCTTGTCCGACAGGCGGTCGACCGCGGCCTGCGCCTCTTCATAGCTGTCGTAAGTGGCCACCTTGTTCCAGGCCAGGCTGACGGGGCTCGGGGGATTCGGCTCGATCTCAGGCATTCAAGTCCTTCCTCGCTCGATCCACGGGTTCCCTTGATGCTCGACGACATGCTCATACAGATCGCGCGTGTCCGATGTCATTGTCGCTTCTCTTCGTCTGGTGGCGTGCCGGGCGACGTCGGGCCGCGGTTGCCCATGAAGTAGGCGCCGAAGGCGCCGGCCAAGGAGGCGAACACCGTAACGGCGTACAGGGCCAGCAAGAGTTCGATGAGCTTGCCGTAAGCGGTTGTAGCTCCCGTCGGCTCGCCGCTGATCGCCAGCAGCGCCGTGGCGTGAAGGGTGCTCGCGAACGACTCGGCCGGTCGGTCGAACTCGTACAACAGTTCCCCCGCTGCGACCACCACGATCACGGTGATCATGCCCAGCCACGCCACCCGGTCGCTGAGCAGCCGGCCCGCCGACCGTGAGGACCGCACGGTCGAGGAGAGAACCCGGCCGGTGCGTAGGAGGCGAAGAGAGCGCATCAGGCGAAGCACCCGCAGGAAGGGCAGGACCAGGAAAATCACCTGCCACCAGTTGCGGCGCAGGAACCTTCCCCGGTGCTTTGCCAGGCTCAGGCGGGCGATGAATTCTGCGACGAAGGCGGCCCACAGCAGCCAGCCGGTCACCGTCATGGCGATATGCATCGCCGTTCCCGGCCTGGCCATGCGCTCGCCGATGACGACGAGCAGGAACAGCAGTCCCAGGGCGCTCATCACCGGTGTGAGCCGGTCCAGCAGTTCTTGGGCCAGGCGCTCACGCACAGAGTCCTGCTTGGTATTTCGACCCACGTCAGCCGCTCACTACGCCTTTCATGCGTCCGCGCTCCGCCTGTCCACAGGGGCAGGAATGTAAGCGTAATGCCAGGCTTATGCAGGATCGCGATGGGCAGGCTCGACATTGTCCAGGGCGGTACCGGAGCCGTACTGGGAGCGGGCGATCACGCTGAAGCTGCCGTCCGTTTCCAGCACGACGGCTTGCACGTCTTCCCTGGCGCCGATCCCTTGAGCACGGATGGCCTGACTCACCTCATCGGGTGTCACTCGCTGGCGCCTCATCGCTTCATGCAGCATGCGGCCTTGGTACAGCAGCACGGTCGGCTGGGCCTTTACCAGGCGCCGGATCCTCCCGGAGCGGACCGACGCCCAAGCGGTGAAGAACTGCAACGCCACCAGCATCCCCAGGGCGGTGGCACCTTTTAGGAGCGTGACTTGGCCGTTGAGTAGAATTGTCGCCAAGGTCGAGCCCAACGCGACGGTGACGACCAGATCGAAGGCGTTCATCTTCGACAAGGCTCGCTTGCCGGACGTGCGGACCGCAGCGATCAGAATGAGATAGGCGAGGCCCGCCATGATCAAGACGCGGATGAGGTCATGCCAGGAGTCGAAGAGCATGTCCCCACTGGTACCCCCTAGCCCGGTTGTCCGCACAAGGTGCTCAATCGGCTACTGACCTTCAAAGCGCGACGACGTCGCCCTGGCGCAGGAGTGGCTGACGTCCTGGACACGCGTGCCGGGTATCGAGGGTCTGGTGATCCGCGGCCGCGCCCAGCGCTACCTGCCGGGCGCCCGCGCAATGTAGACAGCCTACGCCTACGGGCTGCGGCGCAACGAAACGCGGATGCTCGACGCCGCCGACTTCGGCCGCAACCCGCACGGCGCCGAGTACGGCGAGTTCGGCCGCCCTCCGAACGCGGACTGCGGATCGGCTGCCAGCGCATCAACTCCCGCTTCATCGCCTACCGCAAGGCCCTGGGCCTGGACGACGGGCTGGACTACCACTCCTTCCGAAGGTCCTACGTCACCCACCTGATCGAGGACGGCTGGGACCCTCACTTCGTCCAGGAACAGGTCGGCCACGAGCACGCCAGCACCACGTCTATCTACACCTGCGTCTCCTCGGACTTCCGCACCCGCACCCTGCGTCGGCACCTGGACGCCACCGTCGCCGCCGCCCTCCAGGCCCAGAACGGGAGGCAGGCATGAAGCGCAAGGTCGGCTGCACCTGGCGGTTGCGTGAGCTGATGGCCCAGCGCCACATCTTCACCGCGACCGAGCTGGTGCCGCTGCTGCGCGAACGCGGCATCGACCTGTCCGCCTCGCAGGTCCACCGCATGGTCTCCGGCACACCGGAGAGGCTGTCGCTGCAGGTCCTGTCCGCGCTCTGCGACATCCTGTCCTGCACCCCGGCCGACCTGGTGGCCACCACCGCCGAGAACGCCGGTGTCCGCAAGACCGCCACCGGCGACCTGCCCACCCCGCCCGCGAACGTCGCGAAGCTCCGGCCCCGCGCGGCCCGCATCCTTCCCGACGCATGAGCCGCCCCTACGCCACCGACGAGCAGCACGAACGCTGGTACACACGGCCGAGTGCTGCCGCTGCGGCCAGCGCAGACGCAAGGCCGGCACCTGGCCGGACGGCTACGTCTGCCGGACCTGTTCGGACCGCTGGTGCGAACACGAGGCACCTGCCCCGATGCGGCCAGGACCGTGCCCTCCCCGGACTTCACCCCGTCGACGGCTCCGCGATCTGCACGACCTGCGCCGGCTTCTCCCAGACCTTCGACTGCTCGCGCTGCGGCTTCGAGGGCAAACTCCTGGGCGGCCGACTCTGTGAACGCTGCACCCTCACCGACCGGCTGACCGCCCTCCTGGACGACGGCACAGGCCGCGTTCGCCCCGCGCTGACGCCCCTGCTCACCCTGCTGGTGGCGATGGACAAGCCAAGAAGCGGCCTGGCTTGGCTGGAGATGCGCCGTGGCCAGCCGGGAGAAGGACGGCGCCCTGGTGGTGACCGGGTCCCCCTGACCGCCGGCGGCCCGACCTAACTCGCCAGTACGACTAATTCCAGTCACACCCCTGCCAAATGGCCGGAACTGATGCCATACTGACGGCGCGTACCACTCCGCCACCCCAGGCAGAGAAGGCGCACCCGGCCGCGCCCTGCAATCCCCCGGCAGAGCGCGGCCGCGCCGCCCTCCCGGTCCTCCCCACGGGGGGCCAGGCGCACGCTCGGAAGAGGTCGTGGCGCTGTCAGTGCCGGTTGGGAGGCTGACCGGCATAAACAGCGATGACGAACAACTGCTGCGCGGTCGCGTGTACGGCTGCGGCCACGACGACCCCCACCCCGGTCCCCTTCCGCGCCGGACCTACGCCGAACTGGTCGGCGGGCCGCTGGACGGCCTGCTGCTGGACATCTACGGGTGGCGGCCCGAGGAAGTCGACGACGGCGTCGCCCTGACCACCGAGCTCTCCCGGTGGCCCGGCGGCCGTGCCCTGTACGACCCGCGTCCCGGCGAGCCCCGCTCACCCGGCCCCGGCATCAGCTGCCGCTTCTACTACTCCGGCGACACGCCCTGACGCCCACCGGCGCCGAGGCGAAGCTGCCGGGGGACAGCAACTCAAGGAGCACGAGGTGCCGCCCAAGCGCTTCGACGACGGCGCTCACGCAGCGCATACCCGCGACGACGGCACCCCGGCCGGCCGAGAAGCGCCGGGCCCCGATGACGGCCAACAGGCCCCGGTGGGCGAAGTCTTCGACGGTGCCAGGACGCCGGGGCCACCGGTGGTGGCGACCCGGCGCCTGGTTTCCGCCACCATGATGGCGGCGTTGCCCGTTCTGACTGGCGCCTACATCCGCGAGCCGCCGCAGTAGCAGACAGCTTGATGATGGCGGGGCCGGGGGAGTGATATGTCGCCGGCTCACAGGCGTCACGGGGAAGGAGAGGGGGTATGACCTACCGTCCCAGCACGGGGGCCCCGGCCCCCCAGGTGAGGTTCTGGCCGGTTGACGACCTGCCCGCTCTCACCCCTGATCCTTTTCTGGATGAGGTTCTCAGCGGCGAACCGGTGACGCGGATCAAGCTGCCCCACGGTTCGGGGCACGCGTGGCTGGTGACTCGCTACGACGACGTCCGCTTCGTCACCTCAGACCCGCGCTTCGTCCGCGAGCAAGTCGTGGGCCGCTCCGTGACCAGCATGTTCCCCGAGCCCGTCGCCTCACAGACCGCGGCGCTGCAGTACCTCGATCCGCCCCGCCACACCCATCTGCGCAGGGTCGTCGCCAGGGCCTTCACCACCAAGTCCATGGAACGGCTGCGCCCGGTCGCCGATCGCACCGCGGCCGAGTTGCTCGAGGGCATGAACCGGGCCGGCGCCCCGGCCGACCTGATGGAGCACCTGCTGGGCCCCTTCCCCATCGCGGTCATCTGCTCCCTGCTGGGAACGGAGGAAGATGACTGGCGCCAGTGGGCCGCGACCGCGGAAGAAGCCCTGTCCGTCGCCGGGGACACAGAACGCAGCAAGGCGGCCCGCGCGGTGACCCGCAAGCGCATCACCGCCCTCCTGGACAACCGCCGCGACGCAGCGGGAGAGGACCTGGCCGGAGTACTGACCCAGGCAGCGGCCACGGGGGAGATTACCGACGCTGAAGCCGTCTCCCTGGCCACGGCGGTCTACGTCAGCGCCGGCCACGCCGTACGGAACAACAGCGGCTCGATGATGTACGCCCTGCTGACCCACCCCGAACACCTCAACCGGCTGCGCCGCGAGCCGGAACTGCTGCCCCGGGCCGTGGAGGAACTGTTGCGCTACGTTCCTCACCGCAACGGCGTCGGCATCCCCCGCATCGCGACCGAAGACGTCGAAATCGGCGGCCACATCATCCGGGCGGGCGACGTCGTCTACAACTCCTACCTCTCCGCCAACCGCGACCCCAGCCTCTTCCCCGACCCTGACACCCTCGACTTCGACCGGGAAAACGTCGCTCACCTCAGCTTCGGGCACGGCCCCCACTACTGCTTGGCCGCCGCAATGGCCCGCATGGAAGCCGAGATCGCCATCAGGTCCGTGCTCGACCGCTTCCCCCGCCTCCAGCTCGCCATCCCCGCCACCGAAGTGGAATTCCTGCGCAAGGGGCCCATCCGCGGGCCGAGATATCTGCCCGTCACCTGGTGACCCCCCCCAAGGGGCAGCTCCACCTACTGGGCCCGCCCACATCCGGCATCAGGCCGCGGCGAAGACCCGGCCCAGACCTGCGCAGTGATGCGCTCGGCAATCGCCCATCAGGCGGAAGGCGAACGCCGGCCCGCTTGGCGAGCCGCCCGCACCATCACCTGCTGGATGAGCGAGTCGCTGACGATCGACCCGGGTCGGGACCGGCCCCAGCGGCCAGACCCCGGTCCCGTCCCGCATGGGCGGGGTTCCGCAGTCGTCGCGGTTGATCTTCAGCGAGCGGGGGTGTGCTTGAGGTTGTAGCTGCGCGGGTCTTCGCCGGGCCAGGCTTCGCCATCACCGTCCGCCACGGCAGCGCTCCAATGGCGCGGCATCACCACCGGCTACGAGAAGACAGCGACCATTTACCGGGCCGGACTCCATATCGCGGGCCTCTCCTCTGGTCCGCCCACAAGGGCCATGGCGGCCGCCTTTCCGGCCGGCTGCGAAGCCGCCATGCGCCCGTTCGGCCAGGTCATCGGCCCCGTCCGGCTGCCGCGCCGGACCGCGGAGACCGCCCCCGGGGGCAACGCCCGATGGGCTGCGCAAAACTTTTTCAAGATTTTTTTGCGTACAGGACGCTGCTGGGACGACTACAGGGTGAACGGCCCCCCTGACCGCAGCCGGGGCCGCGCAGCACAAGCGGCGGGAGCCCCCAGGCCCCGCCACCACACAACACCAGCGCTCCGGTACCGGCCCCACCAGGCCAGACACCGGACAACAGAAAGGAAACCATCATGAACTCTCCCCGTATCCTCGCCGCCTCCGCCGCCCTGGCCCTCCCCGTCCTCGGAGCCGGCACCGCCCACGCCGAACCCGTCGTCAAGGGCGACGTCAAGCAGGCGACCACCGGCCAGGTGTCCGGCGCGGGGACCACCTTCTCCGCCAGCCAGAGCTTCGGTGCCGATGACAGCGGCGACGCCACTGCGTGCGGGGGCGCCAAGGCCGGCGTCGAGGGCACGGACGCCAACGAGAAGGAGTGCGTCTCGACGCCGTGACCACCAGCACACCCCGGCCCGCCGACCCCGTTCACCGGGGCCGGCGGGCCCCTCGGAGCCTTTTCGTGGACGACATCGCCGTGGCACATGAGCGTGGGATGACCACGGTGCTGTATCGCACTGTCGGGGCTCTTCGAGAGGCTCTGGCTGGGCTGCTCAACCGGTGAGTGGCTTCTTCGTCCAGCTGTCGGGGTGGGGACCTTTTCCAGGCGGCCGATGCCGTCGCTGACCGGGTCCGAGTCGACATCGGCGCCGATCGCGTGCACCAGCGTGCAGTGCATCCACTCGGGCACGACCCGGTGCAGGCCGCGAGTCTCGGTCAGGCCGACGTACGGCTTGTCGAGCGCTGTCGCCTCCGTGGCGGGAGCGGGCAGCACATGCCAGTGAAGATCACGGCGTCCCCGTGGCCACACTCGCTCGACCCTGGCAAAGAAGCTCTCCACGTCCCCGCTCCTCCCGCGATGTTGGTGGTCGGACTGTAGCCGTGAAGCCCGCGGACGCGGCCGGGCATGGTTGTCAGTCCAGCCTTCCGCCCCGCCACGCAGTCCCCGTTGTGGCGGGGGCAGTCGCGCAATCAGCCCTGGTTAGCAGCTCTCCAGCGGAGAACGGTCGACTTCCCCACCCCAAGCCGCCTCGCGGCCTCCCGGGAAGGAACGGCCCGTGTCGCTTTTATCGCCGCCGACCACGACTCGAAGCCAGCTGCCTGTGCCAGCCTCTCAAGCCGGTCCCGACGCACCGCTGCCGACTTCGCGGTGCTCTCATTCCATCCGCGACGCCGCGACGCCTTCACCGCATCCAAGCCTGCGGTTTTTGCCCGGACCATGGCGGACCGGCGGGCGATCTCCCAGTCAGGCCGACGTGCTGCCGGAGCCGGACGCGATGCTCGTAGCACCGCTGACCAGCAACACCCTCAACAAGCGGGCCGCTGGGATCAGCGACACCCTCGCGCTCGGCCTGATCACCGAGGCCATCGGACTGCAACTACCCATCGTGGCGTTGACACACTGGAACAACGCCCAGGCAGCGCACCCCGCCGTCGCCCGCAACGTCGGGACCCTGCGCGCTGCTGGCGTCCAGGTGCTGCTCGGCGAGGGCGGGTTCGTGCCGCACAAACCCCGGCACGGCAACCTCGAGGCCTATCCGTGGCAGGCCGCGATCAACGTCCTGCCCGCCGAAGATGCCAGCAACTGACCCCGGACAACTGTCTCCGAGGTATCGCCGAGATACGGGCCAAGGGGGCAGTGAGTTGATCGGTCTGTCCCGCTACTCGGCGTCGCACGCCCGAGGATTCGCCCACATCTTCTCGAACTGGTCGATGTAGCGGTTGGTCACCCAGCCGTTGACGACCCGCAGCATCGTGTCGTTGGCCTCGCGCAGCGAGTGTTTGGTGATGTTGTACGAGCCGACGAACACCGCCTTGCGCCACTCCCCGGCGTACTGAGCGTCAATCAGGAGGAGTTTGTTGTGATGCTGCCCGTCACACCTGACTCCGCCCTGGAACCCGTAGCCTCCCAGCAGCGGGGGATCCGTCAGAGTTTTCACACCAGACTGTTTCTGGAGGATGACCCTGACGTCGCAGCCGAGGGCGTGCAGCCGCTTTAGCTCGTTCGCGACATTCTGAGAGTAAAAGGTCTCGTCGAAGAGGCTGGCTTCGACGAAGACGCGGTCGTTGCCGGGTGCGCACGCAGTGACGTTCTGTAGAACGCCGACCAGCGGCTGCTTCTCCTCCATGGGGTAGAAGTAGACACGGGAGAGGTCGTTGGTCCCGTAGCGGGCCCTGTCGGCTTCATCCCAGGTCTTCCCGTCCCAGGTCCAGCTATTGACGTACAGGCGCCGCCAGTAGTTGACGTAGTGCGAGAACAGTTCGGGATCATCCCGGCTGACCAGCAGGTTCTGGGCGTGCTCGCCCTGAGAGTCGCTCAGGTTGGCGGACGTCTGGAGCACCAGCTTGGTGGTGCCCTTCTTGATCAGGAAAAACTTGTTGTGATTGGTTCCACCAGGTTCCTCAGTGCAGGAGCCGCTGCACTGCACGACGTCGATGCCGGCGCCCTTGAAGTAGGCCCTCGCCTGGGCGTTCACCGAAGCGCCGCTGAGCACCACGCGAACGCTGACACCGTTGTTGTGGGCGGTCTTCAGTGAACCCGCGATGGCCTTACCGTAAGTGGAGTTGATGTCCCATTTGTACATGGAGACCCGGATGTAGTCATCGGCGCCCGGCGAGCTGGCCGTCGCGTCGAGCTTGCCCTTGATCCTCTGGTAGATCAGGTTGTCGGGCGTGCCCTTGCCGGCGTACGTGACGCAGACCTCGTAGCTCCCGTACTCGTCGCATTTCCCAGGATTGGCGGGCTCGGCCGCGTTGGCTGGCGGTGTGGTGAGCGCTCCCATCACAAGGGCCATGATGAACATCATCGTGGCCTGTATGGAGCGGCGCGGTGCGATGCGTCTGTTCGTGATCACGCCCGCATGGTAGCGGCCGGTTGACGCGGAGTTGATCAACAACGGATCGCGGCAGCAGCGACGGTGTCCCGGCGACGCTCACGAGATGGGCGTCCCCCGTGGCGCTCGACTCGCCGTACCGCGAGATCAGGAGCCCGGCCCTCGATCACATCTGCCGGTCCGAGCAGGCCCTGGCTCCCAGCGCGCCCGAGCCCTAGCCGAGGCGGGCTGTGACCCGGTCTTCTCGCAGAAGATCAGCACTCGGATCAAAGTCCGGCCCGAGTTTGTCAAGGCGATGGACTTCGCCCGCACCATCAAAAAGGCCGTCCCCCACCTGAACCGCTCCGGGTCTGATGGAGGCTCGATTCCCTTAGAGGGCGGTTCGTGAGTTTTTGAGTGGCTCTGTCGTCGCCTGATGGTGTGGGCACGGGCGGAATCTGCCGGTCCGCAGCCGGTGGTCTGCTGGTGTGGCGGGGTGAGTGAACGCAAGCCGTACCCGAGCGACTTATCGGACGAGCAATGGGCTCTGATCGAGCCGGTGATCACCGCGTGGAAGGACCGGCACCGCTCGGTCAGCGGCCACCAGGGCGTCTACGAGATGCGGGAGATCGTCAACGCGATCCTCTACCAGGGCCGGACCGGCTGCCAGTGGGCCTACCTGCCTCACGATCTACCGCCGAAGAGCGCGACGTACTACTACTTCGCTGCTTGGCGGGACGACGGAACAGACCAGGTCATCCACGAACTCCTGCGCTGCCAGGTCCGTGAGAAGGCCCGGCGATTAGAGGACCCGACCCTGATGGTGCTGGACACCCAGAGTGTCCACGCGGCCGCCGGGGTCCCCGCCTCCACGACCGGCCGGGATCCGGCGAAGCGGGTGCCGGGCCGCAAACGGGGACTGGCCGTGGACGTGCTCGGGCTGGTCATCGCCGTCATCGTGCTGGCCGCGAACAGCCACGACAACGCCGCGGGCATCGCCCTGCTGGACCAGGTCGTCGAGCACGCCGGCGGCACCGTCCGCAAAGCCCTGGTCGACCAGGGCTTCAAGAACCAGGTCGTCGCACACGGCGCCGGCCTGGGCATCGACGTCGAGACCGTCGAACGCAACCCGCATCAGGCGGGGTTCGTTCCGCAGCCGAAGCGGTGGAGGGTCGAGCAGACCTACGGGATCTTGATACTGCACCGGCGTCTGGTCCGCGACTACGAGCACCGCCCGTCCTCCTCCGCCTCCCGCGTCTACTGGGCGATGACCCATGTCATGGCCCGACGCCTCACCGGCGCGAACACTCCCACCTGGCGCGATGCGCAGGCGGTGGCAGCGTGAACATCGAGCCCCTACTCGACGCACTCGGCCTCCAGGAGGAGGCCGCCCGGTCCCTGGCCGACGATCTCCGCACCCAGATCACGCAACTGCAGGGGCGACTGCGCGAGGCCGAGACTCACCTCGAGCACCTGGCGATCACCCGGAAGACCGTCACCGTCCTCGCCGACCGGCTCCCCACCCAGGCCGCCTCACCCGAACTGCCCGACCACCCGGACTACCCCCGCATCCTCGCCGTGTTCAACGACGACAGTGGCCCGATGCGGGCCCGTGATGTCTGCGAAGCCCTCGACCACGTACTGCTGCCGAAGAACATCGAAGGCACCCGCGCCAAGCTGAAACGCCTGGTCAAGCTCGGCATACTCACCGAGATCGACACCGGCAGCTTCGTCAGGAAGCAGTAACCGACAAGGTCCGCGACCAGCAGCCCTGCCCCAACCTCACCTCGGAACGGACATCAACTCACGAACCGCCCTCTGAGAGGATCGAGTCATGGCACGTCCGTCCCCTACCCTCCCGAGCTTCGTGAGCGTGCGGTGCGCATGGTCGCGGAGATCCGTCCCAACTACCCGACGGAGTGGGCCGCGATGAAGGCGGTCGCCGCGAAGCTGGGCATCGGTTCCGCTGAGACAGTGCGGACGTGGGTCCGCAAGGCCGAGGTCGACACCGGTCGGCGGCCCGGTGTCACGTCCGAGGAGGCCGCGGAGATCAAGCGGCTGCGGGCCGAGAACTCCGAGTTGCGCCGGGCGAATGAGATCCTCAAGGCGGCCTCGGCCTTCTTCGCGGCCGAGCTCGACCGGCCGTCGAAACGCTCGTAGCGTTCATCGACGCCCACCGGCAGGTGTTCGGAGTCGAGCCGATCTGCAAAGTCCTGACCAGCCACGGACTGAAGATCGCGACGAGCACCTACTACGCCGCCAAAAGCCGCACTCCCAGTGCACGATCGATCCGCGACGCAGAGCTGAAGACGCAGATCAGCCGCGTCCACGCCGACAACTTCGGCGTCTACGGAGTGCGGAAGGTCTGGCGGCAGCTGCACCGTGAGGGCATACCCGTGGCCCGCTGCACGGTCGCCCGGCTGATGCGTGATCTCGGCCTTGAGGGTGCCCGACGCGGGAAGAAGATCCGCACCACCATCCGCGACGATGGCCATGGGCGGGCCTGTGACCTGCTGGAACGTGACTTCACCGCATCCCGTCCGAACGAGCGGTGGGTTGCCGACTTCACCTATGCCGCGACCTGGTCCGGCATCGTCTACGTCGCCTTCGTCGTGGACGTGTTCTCCCGGGCGATCGTCGGCTGGTCGGTCGCCACCAGCAAGCGGTCCAAGCTCGTCCTCGACGCTCTGGACATGGCCCTGTGGCGCCGCGACCGGGCCGGCATCCCCGCAGGTCCCGGGCTCGTTCATCACTCGGACGCGGGCAGCCAGTACACGTCTTTCGCGTTCACCGCCCACCTCATCGAGGCCGGCATCGACGCCTCGATCGGCACCGTCGGCGACGCCCTGGACAACGCGCTCATGGAATCCCAGATCGGCCTCTACAAAACCGAGCTGATCAAGCCCCGCAGGCCCTGGCACGGCCTGGCCGACGTGGAACTCGGCACCGCGGAATGGGTCGACTGGTTCAACAACCAGCGCCTCCATACCGCGATCGGAGACATCCCGCCCCACGAGCACGAGACCAACCACTACG
Organism: Streptomyces hamibioticus; assembly: GCF_047946815.1. Lineage (NCBI taxonomy): Bacteria > Bacillati > Actinomycetota > Actinomycetes > Kitasatosporales > Streptomycetaceae > Streptomyces > Streptomyces hamibioticus. The sequence continues at coordinate 20,582 of NZ_JBKKQY010000001.1, read as the reverse complement.
CTCAACGCCAGCCCCAACCGGCAGCTGGAGTCAACGCATAGAGCCTCCATCGAACCCGGAGCGGTGCAACCCAGCGTCTGGGGATGACTTTGAAGCCCTTCTGATTTGGGTCGCGGCGGACGACGTCGACGTCGATACCCAGGCGGGCGCCGTGCTCTATGGCTTTCGTCCGGTAGCCGGAGTCGGCCCACGCCTTGGTGACGCGTGGATGAGCCTTGGCGATATTCGAAAGCAGGTAGATGCCGCCGGTGTTGTCGGAGACGCTGGCGGCGGTGACCCACACGGCCAGGAGAAGCCCGAGAGTGTCCACGCCGATGTGGCGCTTGCGTCCTGCGATCTTCTTGCCCGCGTCAATGCCCTGGCCGGCGGCCGGGACGTTGGCGGACGTCTTGATGCTCTGCGCGTCGAGGACACACGCACTCGGTTCGGCGTCCCGGCCCTCGGCCTCTCTCACAAGTCGGCGGAGGAGGCCGTTGAGCTGATCGAACACGCCGTCCTTCTGCCAGGCCGCGAAGTACCCGTACGCCGTCTCCCACGGAGCGAAGTCATGAGGCAGGTACCGTCATGGGATCCCGGTCCGGTCGACATAGAGGATGGCGTCCATGACGCGGCGCTGGTCGTGCTCGGGTGGCCGGCCGATGTCCAGACCCTTCCCTCTCCGCTCGGCCCGCCAGGCTGTCAGAGTTGGTTCCAGTAGTTCCCATCGGGCATCGGACAGGTCACTCGGATACGGCCGGTGTCGAGGCATGTTTCTGGCAGTACCGCCGACAGCTCCTCGACTGCAGGGCGCAAAAAGGGCTGAACGGGGCGCGTTGGGATCAGACAGGAGCGAAGGGACCGAAACGGACCCTCGACCGTCATCACCAGCCGCAGGCGGCGCGGCGGTGGCCAGCAGCCTCAACAGTCCCAGGCAAGTCGACCACCCAAAAAGCAGCCAAACACCCCTGACGGGACAAAACTCTTTGACTGCCTGTTTCTGAATGTCTGTTGGGCAACTCGCGTTCTTAGGCTGACTGACCAGATCGGTCGCTCGGTGGGAGCGCACCGCTCGCGTCTGGTGGTATGCCGTATGCCGTATGCCTGTGGCGCCAGGGGCCCTGCGGCTGGTTTCCGCTCTGTCGTTCCAATGCGGAACGCAATAGAACTATCGGGCTGAGTGATGGGTGTGCGGGTGGTGGCCCCTCTGGTCTGCGGGCGTGTGGCAACACGTCTGTCTTGTAGTGGTCCGCTGCCTTACTCCTGTCCCGGTACGGCCGCCGGTTATGTACATCGGGCATCGGATTGTTCGATGCCGGCCGGTGGCCGGGCGGCGCGCGCTTAGCTCGCGCGGCAACCGTTCGCACTCTGCACTGCTGCACCGCACCCGGTCCCGACCGAAGGAGCTGTTCATGCAGAGACCACGCCACCTGATACGCGCACTGCTGTCAGCCGTGCTGCTGGTGGTGGGGCTGATGGCCTTCCCTGCCACCGCCTCGGCCACCACCACCGCCGACCCGCTGCCCACGGGATGCGTCGATGTCAGCGATGACGCCACCGTGCGGATCACCTGCAAGGTGACGGTCGACCTTCAGGTGGTCGACATTGACGTCCGGTGCGACGGCCACGACAAACCCGGCGTCAACGGCACCACGCTGATCTTCAACGAGCAGAGGGGCACCTGCAAGACCGACATCGAGACCGCCGCGGGCAAGGTCAGCATTGCCTGCATGGGCAGCGGTCCGAACAGCTTCGAGTTCAACACGGCGACGCTCACCTTCAAGGACTACAGCAGGGGCCAGTGCAACACGACCGTCAAATCAGCAGGTGGCGACTCCGCGACCGTGGACACCAAGGGCAGTACGGAGACAGAGATCGTCCTCACCGCCACGACGATCGAGGTCACCAGCACCGGCCCTGCCACCGTTTCGGTTGGCAATGTCACCTTCAACTGCGCCAACTCGAACAAGGTACGCGTCGACCTCAACCAACCTCTGGGTTCGCAGGTAAAGGTCACCGGCTGCAACTACTGACTTTCAAAGCGTGGTGTCGTAGGGGCTGACGCCTCATGATCCCTGCGGTATGCCGACCGCATGAGGTATGCGCAAGGGGGCGGGCTGACCGACGAACGGCGGGCCTTCCGCGAGAAGTTGCGGTTGCAGGCAGCCGAGCGGTTCAGGCAGGGCGACGAGAACACGGTCATCGCTCACGACCTGCGAGTCAGCGTCCGGTCGGTACAGCGTTGGGGCAAGGCTTGGTCGCAAGACGGGCCGAGAGCCCTGGCCTCGAAGAGCCCGGCGTCGCTGCCGCTGCTCAGTGAGGTTTTCTCAACGGTGATCACTTCCAGATTCCGTTGAGGACGAGGGCCGCGCGGGCGATGTCGCCGATGCGGCTGGGGCTGAGCGTGACGTGCTGCAGGGTGCGCCATCGCTGCTTGAGTTCGGCGGCGGTGCGCTCGCCGAGCGCCCGTAGGTGTCGCAGCAGGGTGTTGGACATGCGGGTGTCGACGTGAAGCGCCTGCTCGGACTTGCCTTTTGGGCGTCGGACGGGGATGCGGATGCCGATGCCGGCGCCGATGTAGCCCTTGTCCGCCAGGGTCGGCAGGCCGTCGGCCGCCGCCTTGTAGAGGGCGGGCAGGGCATGAATGCGTGCGGCGGTGATGTCGGGGGTAGAGCCGGGCTCGACGCCGGAGACCCACAGCGGGGTGCCGTCCGGAGCGGCCAGGAACTGCACGTTGCCGCCGAACGCCTTGTGTTTCTGGCTGAACCACAGGTCGTTGCCGTTGTCGCGGACACCGGCCAGCCGGTTCGATTCGATCAGCGTGCCGTCCAGGATCACGTGGGTCATACCTTCGCGCCGACAACGGTCCAGGACTTCATGCAGGTCCGGGGCCTGGTCGGCGAGGACATCGATGCCCTCGTGCAGGTAGGGGTACCCGGTGGCCTGTGAGACTCCGGCATCCCGGGCCAGGCAGTGTACGCAGCCGCGCTCTCGGAACCAGCGCAGCACCAGCACCGCCTGGCGGAACGGGCCAAGCGCCCGGCTGCCGCGCGGGGTACCGATGTGCCGTCGGTGCGCGGCGAGCAGACGCGACAGGTACTCCACGACATGGCGCGGGACATCGAGCATGACAACATAGGTGACCAACGTGAAGCCTCTGGTGGTTACGGACATGATCTTGTGGTGAGACCTGTCCTACCAGGGGCTTTACGTCTGTCCGAGGCCGTGGCCGGCCCGCTCTCGCCGGTGATCCACACCGGTTCACTTCGATCATTTCACTGAGAAAACCTCAGTAATCAGCAGCCGAGTCGTCGGGGGGTGTCGGGCGGCGAATCGTAAGAAGCCACGGACGCAGACCACTGAAAGCCACACCCGACACCCCTGGGTGAACCAACCCTACGAATGGCTCGCTCATCCCGATCAACAAGGTAGGGACCACTCAGCCACATCGGAACTACTCGTCTAGCTGCAGGTCAGGTAGTTGTAGCCGGCAAGCCGCGCGTTGCCTTCGGCGTCGTAGAACTTGTACCTGCCGTTGGCGTCGCGGGTGAGCTTGAAGCCCTTACGGGCTACGTATTCGTCCGGGTTACCGTCACCGTTGGTGTCCCTCAGCCAATCGGGATGGCCCATCGCATCGGTGAACGTCTCCCGGCCAGCGATCCCGTCCCAGCTGGAAAGGAGGCGCCTATATTGATAATTATAGGTGGCTGTGGCTGTTTTGGTGCCGTAAATGCCGTCGATGTCGGACCAGTCCAGAAGGCCGTGCGCCCACAAGACCTTCTGCCACAGGCAGGTGGCGTTGGAGTAGGCGTGTGTGCTGGTGGACAGGACGCCTTCGTCATGGAAGTCGTCCCGGTAGTTGCCAGCACCCTGGATATAGGGAAGCCCGCTGTAGGTTCCGCTGGCGGACGCGGGAGCGGCGGTCAAACCGCCGATCGCCAGCGCAGCCACGGCGGCCGTCAGCCCAGTCGCAAGGCGCGATGTGATTCGCGCAGGCATAGTTTCCCCCTTGAGGAACGAAGAAGGGCTGTCAGCCCATCTCTGGTGGACCCTTGTGTTCCCAGAACGTACGGTCCACACCATAAGACCGCGTCCCACGGGGGGTTGAACCCTCGCTCAGACCAGCGCGGTAGCCGCCCCGGTTCCTACAACTTCCGTGGTACCGCAGAAGTTGGACACTCATCCTCCGGGAACCCCGCATTCTGAACTACTCGTCTAGTACTCCAGTCTGACTTTGCGATCTTGTGGCCGTACCCGGCGGGGAACGGGTACGGCCACCGCGTGATCATCGGTTGGTGTGTGGACAAACGAAGATCGTGCGGTGGCCGCTGGCCATAGCGTAGACCCCGCCCGCTGGCGGGCAATGTTCGACCAGGCCATGGCCCGGATCGCGGGCCGGTTCGGCCGAGTTGAGCCGAGGGCGAGCGCCCGCTCCTATCTGCTCGGACTACTGTCTTGCGTCGAGCGGAAGAACTGCTGGCGGCTGGCCGAACAGGCTGGTCACGCGCGGCCGGGGCCGATGCAGCGGCTGCTGCGCTACGCCCGCTGGGACGTCGATGCCGTCCGCGACGACATCCGCGCCTACGCCGTCGAACACCTCGGCACCGACGGTGGTGTCCTCATCGTGGACGAGACCGGTTTCGTGAAGAAGGGCCATGCCTCGGCGGGAGTGCAACGCCAGTACACCGGCACCGCGGGACGCATCAAGAACTCCCAGGTCGGGGTCTACGGCACCTACACCCTGACCGACCGCAAGTCCGGTACCAGTGACACGTACGACGAGCACGGCACGCTGCTGAGGGTGACGGACAAGACCAACGGGACGATCACGGTCGACCAGCACGACGAGGGCGGCGAGCACAAGGGCTTCAAGCTGACCGAGATCCGCTCCGGCTGCTGGATCGACCTGGTCAAACGTACGGCAATGGGGGGCTATGGTACCGGACGGCCGGTCGTTCGCGCGGAGCGTCTCGATCGCTTCCGTCGTGCGGTTCGCCGCCTGGTCGAACTCGCCGAGATATGCGTGGATCAGCCCCGTGGTGTTGAGCGCCCGGGCGAGTAGCGCCGGCCGGTCGAGGCCGCGGAGCGGGGCGTAGCCGCTCTGTTGGCAGTCGACCGCCTGGCAATTTCGCCACGATGGCCGTGGCTGCGACCGGTGGAGCGGCGCACGGCGGGCTCAGGTCACGGCTGCCGTTGAGTATTGCCTGGTGCAGGCGCTGCAGTTCCTGCCCCGGGTCGCTACCGAGTTCATCGGCGAGCAAGCCTCGAAGGTGCCGGTAGTGGGCGAGGGCGTCGGCCTGCCGCCCGCTGCGGTACAGGGCAAGCATGTACTGGGCGGCCAGCCGCTCGTCCAGCGGATGGGTGGCGCTGTGCTGGGCGGGCATGGCAAGCAGCGCGGTATGTTCCCCCAGGCGCAGCCGCAGGTCTGTGTAGTCCAGCTCGGCGGCCCGTCGCTCCTTGCAGAGAGCGCGTCGCGGGCCGTGTTGAACCAAGGGGTATCGATGCCGGCGAGGGGCTCCCCATTACCGTTTTGGTGGCCCCGCAATGGGGCGCCCGGCCTTCGGAGTTGGCATGACTTTCTCCCCCTGTCGAACGCATGGCCCGGGGGGTGGTGTCACCGGCTCCGGAGGCATCGACAGACCGCTGATTAGGGGCATGACCACCGGCTTCTTCGCAGGTCGGGAGGCTCTTCGTAATGTGGATGTGGCGATCGGTGCCGTGGGACGGCTGGGCGGGAACGACCGAAGGACGCACGTGATCGACGTCAGCGACATCGGCGCCTTCCTCGGACTGGACGTCGGCAAGGGCGAACACCGCCACCGCCGTCACCACGACCGGGAAGAAGGCCTTCGACAAGCGGTTACCCAACAGCGAACCCAAGCTCCGGGAGGTCTTCGGCAAGCTGCAGGCCAAGCACGGGACCGTGCTCGTCGTGGTCGACCAGCCGGCCTCCATCGGCGCTCTGCCGCTGGCAGTCGCGAGGGACATGGGCTGCCCGGTCGCCTATCTGCCCGGCCTGACGATGCGGCGGATCGCCGATCTCTATCCGGGCGAGGCCAAGACTGATGCCCGCGACGCCTTCGTCATCGCGGACGCGGCCCGGGTCATGCCGCACACGCTCCGCTCGGTCGAACTGGAAGACGAGACCATCGCCGAACTGGAGATGATCGTCGGCTTCGATGACGACCTGGCCGGAGAAGCCACCCGGATCAGCAACCGGCTCCGCGGCCTGCTCACGCAGATCCACCCGCACGTGGAACGAGTCCTCGGCCCGCGCATCCAGCACGCCGCCGTGCTCACGCTGCTGGAACGGCTCGGGTCTCCGGCCCAGATCCGCAAGGCCGGACGCCGCAAGCTCGTGACCCTCCTGCGGCCGAAGGCGCCGCGGATGGCCGAGCGGCTGGTCGAAGAGATCTTCACCGCGCTGGACGAGCAGACCGTGGTCGTCCCGGGCACGGATGCGGCCGCGCTGATCGTTCCGAGCCTGGCCAGCTCGCTGACCGCTGTCCTTGACCAGCGGAAACTGCTGGCCGGACGGATCGAGGACCTGCTGGAGGCCCACCCTCTTTCCAAGGTCCTGACCTCGATGCCGGGCATCGGCGTCAGGACCGGAGCCAGGATCTTGATCGACGTGGGCGATGGCAGTTCGTTCCCCTCCGCCGCCCACCTCGCCGCCTATGCCGGCCTCGCCCCGGCAACCCGCAGCTCGGGTTCGTCGATCCGTGGCGAGCAACCGTCCCGGAGAGGAAACAAGCAGCTCAAACGGGCCTTCTTCCTCTCCGCGTTCGCTGCCCTGGCCGACCCGGCATCCCGCACCTACTACGACAAGAAGATCAGCCAGGGCAAGCACCACACCCAAGCCCTCCTCTGCCTCGCCAGACGACGAACCGACGTCCTCTTCGCGACCCCAAACCGCCCCATCAGCTTGACCAAACCCATAGGGGCACCCCCCCCGCCACAGGGCCAGTGCCTCCTCGAACAGAGCCACCGCCCGCGCATCGTCGTCGGCCTGTTGAGTCAGCCCGAGCAACCGGTGAAATCGGTGCACGTCGACCCTCGATTCGTCGGCGGTGAGCACATATCCGCCGCCCGCCGTCCGGGTGATCATCCCTGGCAGCAGGCGGCGCAACCGGGAGACATAGCCGTACAGGGCCTGCTTGGCACGTTGCGGCGGCCCGTCCCCCCAACACCCGGTGCACTAGCGATCAACCGCCACCGGCCGATTGGCGTCCACGAGCAGACCGGCCAGCACCGTCTGCTGTCGTGCCGTTCCAAGATTCACCGGGCCGGCATCCGTGTGTGCCTCAAACCCACCCAGCAGGCACAACTCCACGCCCGACCCCCGTCCCTGTCCGGCCGCAGACACGGCCCCACCAGGAAATTCTAGATTTGCTGCAGGTTCGCTGCACGACTGCGAGGCACGGTTGTACCCGCCACCGCGAAGCAGCAGGGAAGTGCGGCAGAGTCCGCGCTTCCTCGCTGCATTCACGGCCGGGCGGACACTAGGTCGCTGCCGATGTGTAGTCAATCCCAGGAGCGCTATGCGTGGTATCATCCACAGAGCGGGGCGCCGCCCCAAGCGCCGTGCGATGGCCCGCTCGGACGGTGCAACTGTCGCCACCCTCACAGGCACGCGTTCAATGAGTTGTGCGGCAGGCGGGTTCTGGCGGTGGACGGCAAGGTTGGCCCCGCGACGTGGCCGTATCTGCGTCAGAGGGCGGTTCGTGAGTTGATGTCCGTTCCGAGGTGAGGTTGGGGCAGGGCTGCTGGTCGCGGACCTTGTCGGTTACTGCTTCCTGGCGAAGCTGCCGGTGTCGATCTCGGTGAGTATGCCGAGCTTGACCAGGCGTTTCAGCTTGGCGCGGGTGCCTTCGATGTTCTTCGGCAGCAGTACGTGGTCGAGGGCTTCGCAGACATCACGGGCCCGCATCGGGCCACTGTCGTCGTTGAACACGGCGAGGATGCGGGGGTAGTCCGGGTGGTCGGGCAGTTCGGGTGAGGCGGCCTGGGTGGGGAGCCGGTCGGCGAGGACGGTGACGGTCTTCCGGGTGATCGCCAGGTGCTCGAGGTGAGTCTCGGCCTCGCGCAGTCGCCCCTGCAGTTGCGTGATCTGGGTGCGGAGATCGTCGGCCAGGGACCGGGCGGCCTCCTCCTGGAGGCCGAGTGCGTCGAGTAGGGGCTCGATGTTCACGCTGCCACCGCCTGCGCATCGCGCCAGGTGGGAGTGTTCGCGCCGGTGAGGCGTCGGGCCATGACATGGGTCATCGCCCAGTAGACGCGGGAGGCGGAGGAGGACGGGCGGTGCTCGTAGTCGCGGACCAGACGCCGGTGCAGTATCAAGATCCCGTAGGTCTGCTCGACCCTCCACCGCTTCGGCTGCGGAACGAACCCCGCCTGATGCGGGTTGCGTTCGACGGTCTCGACGTCGATGCCCAGGCCGGCGCCGTGTGCGACGACCTGGTTCTTGAAGCCCTGGTCGACCAGGGCTTTGCGGACGGTGCCGCCGGCGTGCTCGACGACCTGGTCCAGCAGGGCGATGCCCGCGGCGTTGTCGTGGCTGTTCGCGGCCAGCACGATGACGGCGATGACCAGCCCGAGCACGTCCACGGCCAGTCCCCGTTTGCGGCCCGGCACCCGCTTCGCCGGATCCCGGCCGGTCGTGGAGGCGGGGACCCCGGCGGCCGCGTGGACACTCTGGGTGTCCAGCACCATCAGGGTCGGGTCCTCTAATCGCCGGGCCTTCTCACGGACCTGGCAGCGCAGGAGTTCGTGGATGACCTGGTCTGTTCCGTCGTCCCGCCAAGCAGCGAAGTAGTAGTACGTCGCGCTCTTCGGCGGTAGATCGTGAGGCAGGTAGGCCCACTGGCAGCCGGTCCGGCCCTGGTAGAGGATCGCGTTGACGATCTCCCGCATCTCGTAGACGCCCTGGTGGCCGCTGACCGAGCGGTGCCGGTCCTTCCACGCGGTGATCACCGGCTCGATCAGAGCCCATTGCTCGTCCGATAAGTCGCTCGGGTACGGCTTGCGTTCACTCACCCCGCCACACCAGCAGACCACCGGCTGCGGACCGGCAGATTCCGCCCGTGCCCACACCATCAGGCGACGACAGAGCCACTCAAAAACTCACGAACCGCCCTCTCAGGTGTACGTCTGCTGGGACGAGAACGACTGACACCAGCCATGGCTAGGTGTATTGCCCTGTGAGGTTGGGGACGCGGCTGGCGGGTGGCTGGCCCTTGAGCGCGGTGTGTCCGCGGTGGTGATTGTAGGTGTGCAGCCAGCTGGGGAAGGCGTCACGTCTTTCCTGCTCTGACTGGTAGGGGCGGGCGTAGGCCCACTCGTCGAGCAGGGTGCGGTTGAAGCGTTCGACCTTGCCGTTGGTCTGGGGCCGGTAAGGCCGGGTTCGCTTGTGGGTGATCCCGGCCGCTGCCAGCGCGTCGCGCCAGGCACGGGAGCGGTAGCAGGAGCCGTTGTCGGTCAGGACCCGCTCGATGCTGATTCCCGCCTGTGCGAAGAAGGTCTGGGCCCGCTGCCAGAAGCCGGTGGCGGTCTCCTTCTTCTCGTCGGTGTGTATCTCGCTGTAGGCCAGGCGGGAGTGGTTGTCGACGGCGGTGTGCAGGTAGCTGTAGCCGACGCTGGACCGTTTGGCACGACCGGCCTGGCGGCCGAGGACCTTGTGGCGCCGCCGCCGGGGATGTTGCCCAGCTTCTTGATGTCGACGTGGACCAGCTCGCCGGGCTTGTCGCGTTCGTAGCGGCGTATGACACGGCCCGTTGCCCGGTCCAGATGGGCGAGGCGGGCCAGGCCGTAGCGGGTCAGGACCCGATGCACGGTCGAGGGCACCAGGTGCAGGTGCGCGATGCGAGCCGGGCCCCACCGGCGCAGCACGCGGACCTTGATGATGCGCCGCTCGGTGCGGGTCGGGGTGCGGCGCGGGCTCGTGTGCGGGCGGGAGGACACATCACTCATCCCGGCCTCGCCGGACGCCCGGTAGCGGTCGGCCCACCGCTGAGCGGTGGTGGGCGAGACCTGGAAGCGTTCAGCGGCCCGGCGAAGAGTCCAGCCGTCCTCGACCACGCAGCGGGCCAGACGCAGCCGTCCAGTCTCGGTCAGGGGTGCATTACGGTGGGGCACGAGGGCCTTTCTGTTGGTGTAGACGTCGCAATCCACACCGAACCGGAAGGCCCTCACCTGTTCAAGATCCCTCAGCCGAGACCTGGCTCACCCGTCCACAACCTCCCCGGACAGAACAGCTAGGGCCCAGACCGGCGTCCGCTGAGACAAGGCCGAAGTGGCGCGGGAGCTGCTGAGTATGGCGCGCACGCCCGATGACACGCCTGCATGGCGCCCTGGCTGCCCGACCGAAGAGAATGGGTATCGGCAAGTACGACGACATGGTGCGAGCTGCCTTGCCCCCTCGCGGGGGACCGGTCAGTCTTGACGTCGACAATGGAAACTTTGTTCAGGGGGAACTTGATGAGGGTTCACAAGAGGCTCGGTGTCGCGATTGCCGCGCTCTCCATCGTGGGAGCGACGCAGGCGACAGCGGCGGCTACCGGCTCCGGTGAGGTCGGGGTGCAAGCGAAGTCCGACTGTCCGCGCGGATGGTTCTGCGTGTGGCCGCGGGCCAACTACCAGGGCACGATGCAGAAGGTGCAGTACGACAACGCGGACCTCTTCCAGTACGGAGGCGCCTTCAAGAACGGCGTCGTGTCCATGTTCAACAACGGCAACAGCTGCGACGTGACGGTGTACATCAACACCAACTACCGGGGCAACGGAGGGACCCTGGAACGCGGAGAGTCTGTGTCTAGCATGCCGTCCACCCCGATCGGCTCCAACGACTGGGTCAACTGCCGCTGACCACACGGTTGAGCGTGACTCCGATCCACTGACTGCCAGCGGGCGACAGCAGAACGATACCGCCCGCCAGGTCAGGTCGTCGCCCAGTTGACGCCGAGGTCGGCCAGCGCCTAGCGACCTGAGTCAGAGATTCGAGCGTCACTGACCTTTTCGCAGGGTTGTCGCTGTCAGTGAGCCGGGAGTCCTGCCAGGTGAAGCCGCGGTGATCGCCTCGCAAGTGCTCGACGGCCTCGGTGATGTACCGGTACGCGGTCGTGACTACGGTTCGAAGGCCAGCGGTACCGCTGGCCTTCGAACCGCTCACCCGATGACGCGCCGGGCCTCTCCGCCGTGCCCCGCCCCTTCCGCGGACGCGCGGGTCGGGGGCGAAGCTTCGATATCCGTCCGAGCGTCCCCTACCCTGCCCTCGTCGGCGGGGAGGGCCGCTCTCAAGAATCGGGGAAGGGGACGGATCCGTGTACAGCATCATCGTCGTACCACCGGCTTGCGCCGGGCCGGACGGCCAGATCAGGATCGCCACAGGCGAGCGGCTCGCCTTCGGCAGGGCGCCTGCCGACGACCGTCTCACCATCGCGCACGAAGGGTGCCCCGGGCCGCCGGGAGATCACCGCGCACCTGACCTTCTGGCTGCTGAGCAACCTCAGCGAGGACCAGACCTACGTGGTCGAGAACCCGGAGGGCGCGGGAGCACATCAAGGTCGCCCCGGGCCGTGGACGCCCCCGTGCCGTTCGAGTTCTCGCGCGTGGTCCTGCCCGCGGCGGGCGACCTGCTCGCCTTCGACGTCTGGGCGCCGGGCCACGCCTTCCGCAGCGTCGCGCGGACCGGGCTCTCCGGGGACGTGACGGCCCCGGCGTTCCTGCTTGACCGCACCAAGCGATACTTCGCGGTGCTGACCGCCCTGTGCGAGCCCCGCCTGCGTGGCGAGCCGCATCCTCCCGGCGGTCGAGCAACTGGTGGAGCGTCTGCGGGCGGTGTGGCCGACGGTCACCAGGAGCGCGGTCTACTGGAACATCGACTACCTGGCCGTCAAGCTGCGCCTCCGGACCGACCCGGACACGGCCGGACCCGCACGGCGAGCCAACGGGAAGAAGGACTCCCTGGTCTCGCTCGCCCTGCGCTTCGACCTCGTCCGCGAGGACGACCTGGCCCTGCTGGCCGCGGCACCGGGCGAGGCGGCCGGATGACCTGGCAGCAGCCGCACGCGGTCCCCGTACCGCGGGGCTACCGCGTGGGGGACTGGGAGGTGCGGGAACCGCTGGCGTCGGGTGCCTTCGCGACCGTCTACGCGGGCAGGCTGCCGCCGGGGCGGATCCGGCCCTGCCCCGCCGGGCCGCCCTGAAGTTCCTGCCGACCGGCACCCGCACCCCGCGCCAACTGCGCCACCTGCGCGAACTGGCCGAACGCGAGGTGGAGGTGCTGGCCCGTCTGCGGACCCCCCGCCTCATCCGCATGTTCGAGACGCTGACCGTCGACGACCCGGACCACCCGGAGCTGGATGGGGCCACCGTCATCGTCCTGGAGCGGGCGGAGGGCTCCCTGGACGCCGTACTCGCCCACGACCCGAGACCGGCGTCGGGGCCCGCGATGCTGGCGCAGGTCTGCGAAGGCCTGTATCAGCTGCACCGCGCGGGCTGGGTCCACGGCGATCTGAAGCCGGCCAACGTGCTGCTGATGGAGGACGGTTCGGTACGGCTGGCCGACTTCAACATGGCGGCGGAACTGGACGGCACCCACGCCTATGCCCCGGTTTTCGCCACGCCCGACTACACCCCGCCGGAGCTGCTGTGGCCGGAGATGGACGAGCGGGGCATCCGGATCCGCCCATCCGCCGACATCTGGGCCTTCGGCGTCTTCGCGCACCTCGTCCTGACCGGTACCTTCCCACTGCCCGGCGGCAGCGCGGAGGCCCGCGCCGACGCGGCGACGCGCTACGCGCGCGGCGCCGAGGAGCTGCGCCTGTCTCCCGAACTCCCCGAACCCTGGAGGATAATCGTTCTGGCCTGTCTGGCCCCCACCCACGCGCGGCGCGTCACGGCCGAGACCCTGCTGCGGCAGGTGGAGCGGGCGGCACACGTTCCCCACTCGGCCCGCTCGCCGCGCCTGCGCGCCCCCTTCCGGCGCCGGCACCCGGTGGCGGCGGTGCTGCTGACGGCGATGCTGGCGCTCCCGGCGCTGCTGATCGGCGGGGCGTACGCGTACGTCCACCACGATGACGGGACGCCGGTGTACGAGGCGCTGCCGGCGGCGTCGAGGGCCCCGACCCACACGGGCGGCGCGAAGCCGTTCGGCTACCACCGCTGCCCGCCCGACAGCGTCTGTTTCTTCAGTGAGCACAACGGCAACGGCGAGATGTGCGACTGGCGGGGCGACGACGCGGACTGGCAGGCGGGGAGCGGACGTGTGCGTGGGCGGACGGCCGACCGGTCCGCTCCATCTTCAACAACCTCACGGACGAACGGAAGAACCACGACGTGGCCTACTACCGCGGCACGGACTTCCAGCCGGCTGGACTCGACCGCTCCCGGGAGGCCCAGCGCACCGGTTGCACCAAGCTGCACGGCATGGGCAACCTGTCGGGCACGTACGCGCCGCGCTCACACCGGCTGGTCGACAGTTGCGCCACCGGGGAGACGTCGATGGTGGGGCGGATCCTGTCGCTGTTCGACTGAGCCGACCGGCGACGGGGAGGGGTGCCGAGCCCCGCGGGCGATCCTGGAACGTTCGAGGTACCACCCGCAGCCGGGGATCCGCGGCGATGCCTGCGCCGCCACGGTGGACCGGCACGACACATCGGAGGAACCCTCCGGCGCCATCGACCAGGAGGAAGATCCATGAAACGCGCAGGTGTATGGGGGAGCAAGGCCGGACTCGTCTCCGGGGCGCCGCTCCTGGCGGGCGTGGGCCTCGGGGCCGCCACCGCACCGGTGCAGGCCGGAGCCCTCGCGTAGAGCTGACCCGGAGGGGGTCGTCTGCTTCACCACGGGCGACGACGGCACCGGGGACCGGCGCGCGCTTACAGACCCACACCCGCGAGTCGGAGCGGCGGGCACGGACGCGCAGGAATGCGGCAAGAGAGGCTCCTCGGTGCTTTTGAGCATGGCAACTGCCAGCTACCGAGGAGCCTCTCCTTCATGCGCCATCGCCCCAGCGATCACCCGATCCAGAACCCAGTTCGACTGAACAAGCCCACCGAGCGGTATACGGATGGCCTCTCGGCAGGGACATGCCCAGCAAAGGGGCTACGCAACGATCAGTACCACGATCGAGCGATCACGCACCGAGGAAGATCGGACTTAGCGCTCACTCAGGCGGTGATGCGGTTGAAGTTGTTCCAGCCGTGGCCGATTTGGCGGCTGCTGCTGTACGGCTTGCCGTCGTCACGGATGAAGTTGTTGGAGTAGAGCCACATGGTGCCGTCGGGCTTGAGTGCCACCAGGTCGGTGAATCCGTCGCCGGTCGCATCGGCCGCGATGATGCGGTTGAAGTTGTTCCAGCCGTGGCCGATTTGGCGGCTGCTGCTGTACGGCTTGCCGTCGTCACGGATGAAGTTGTTGGAGTAGAGCCACATGGTGCCGTCGGGCTTGAGTGCCACCAGGTCGGTGAATCCGTCGCCGGTCGCATCGGCCGCGATGATGCGGTCGTAGTTGTTCCAGCCGTGGCCGATTTGGCGGCTGCTGCTGTACGGCTTGCCGTCGTCACGGATGAAGTTGTTGGAGTAGAGCCACATGGTGCCGTCGGGCTTGAGTGCCACCAGGTCGGTGAATCCGTCGCCGGTCGCATCGGCCGCGATGATGCGGTTGAAGTTGTTCCAGCCGTGGCCGATTTGGCGGCTGCTGCTGTACGGCTTGCCGTCGTCACGGATGAAGTTGTTGGAGTAGAGCCACATGGTGCCGTCGGGCTTGAGTGCCACCAGGTCGGTGAATCCGTCGCCGGTCGCATCCGCCGGGATGATGCGGTCGTAGTTGTTCCAGCCGTGGCCGATTTGGCGGCTGCTGCTGTACGGCTTGCCGTCGTCACGCAGGAAGTTGTTGGAGTACAGCCACATCGTGCCGTCGGACTTCGACGCCACCAGGTCGGAGAACGAGTCACCCGTCACGCTGTGGGTGGTCCTTCCGGGCTCCTCCCACTGCCACCAGCTCGTCTGCTTGCGGGCACCAGCCCAGCTGAGACTGAAGTGGATGTGGTCCCTGTGCGGATTGCTGCCGCTGTACTCCCGCCACCCGTCTGCGGCGCGGCTCGACGACCAGATCTGGTTGTTCCAGATCAGGTACATGATCCCGAGCCGCCGGGCGTTGGCGTGCTTGTTGCCGTGCTTGTCCGTCTTCAGCAGCCAGGTGAGGATGTCCTCGGCGACGGCGCGGTCACCGGAGTCGTAGTAGTTGAGCATGTAGTCCAGCGCACGGCCTTCCTTGTGCTCACTCGTGCCACCGTCATTGCAGGCGCGGGTGAAGTAGGAAGTGTGAAAGCCGTACGCCTCGTTGAGCAGGTCCAGGAGACCCTGAGTGCCCGGCTTGACGGTCGGGTCACAGGTGTCCTGGGGGTCGTTGGCGGCATACGCGTCGATGGAAGGCCCGAAGTCCGGGGTGGACGGCGCGGCCGACGCCGGCGTCGCCACGAGGATCGTCGCCGCGGCGACGGCGAGCCCCGCCATCCAGGCTGTCAGTGCGGTGGCCGGCCGCCACCGGGTCCATGGGCGCGAACCGGCGGACGGTATCGCGTCCGCCTGGGATCTTGCTCTCGTTCTGAACACAGCACTCCTTCGGTCGAGTCTTCCGGGAGGGGTGCCGGTCGGTTCGTTTCCACCCTGGTGGGTGATGTGCACGGTGCCCCCCGGTGAGTTCATTGCCTTGGCTCTGCACTGACGCGCTCGTCGCCACGGATCCGGCTGCCGGCTGTGCGACTCGCCGTGCACCGGCCTTGCGGCATCCGACGGCACAGTCTGGGGTGCCTTCGCCGCGTGGAGTACCTATGACTTTTCAGGGTGCTTACGGCCGGGTGGAGATCGGGGTACTGACCGTCCGCGGGCGCGTGCTGCCAGATGGACAAAGGACAGTGAGGCTTCTCCCTCTCGGTCCGAGCTGGCCGAATGCAGGATGAGGGCGGCATGGAGGAGGCAGGTGATCCGGGTGGTCGAGCACCGGAGCTTGCGAAGGGAGCCGCCCGGGTTTGACGTGGCCATGGCCTGCTCGGCGTTGCGGAGACGGGCAAGAGTGAGCAGGGTCTGACGGTCGGCACTCAGGCGCCGCCAGCGGGTACCGAGCTCTCGGTGGCGCTGACGGAGCTTGGCGGACAGGAAGCGCAGGGCAGCACTGGACACGTCGACGCCCGATGGGTAGACGAGCAGTCGACAGGCCATCAGCCAGGGGCTTCACCTGTCTGTCAGCCCAACTGTCCCCGAGCCGGGCAGAGCCCAAGGCGCGTGTCGGGTTGGCTGAGCAGCCGGGCGCGGGTCACGAGAACGCCGGCGCCCGCGTGCAGCTGCTCGGCGGCGAGGCCAGCCAGGCGCGGGGGACCATCCTCGCCGGTGTGGGGAGCAGGGCGACGAGGTCTGCCCGCGCGATTCGTTGTCACCGGCAGCCCTACGGCCGCCCCACGCACCGCGGATCGAACCTCGTTGCGCCGGTTGGGTTGAACGACAGGCTCAGGGCAGACGGACTGGGGAGGGCAGCAAGGCACGTGCGGGTGCCGGGCGCCAGCGGGATTGCGCGGTAACCCGGCCGAACGCCCGGTCACCGAAATGGAAGGCGAACCCGTACGTGCGTGGTGTGCGCAACTCATTCAGCAGGATCGTGCGGGCTTTCAGCACGCCGCCGACGTCCACGTCGGGTCCGGACGGCCATTCAGGGTGGGCGAGCTGGACCGGGGTGTGGAAGGCGTCGCCGAACACCAGGACTCGCCGTCCGCCGCTGGCGGAGATGATGTACGTGGTGTGGCCTGGACTGTGCCCCGGTGTGATCAACGCGGTGACGCCCGGCCATACCTCGTCGCCGTCCTCGATGCGGCGCAGCACTCTCGACATCGGGACCATGAAGCCGTTCCAGGAGGGTGCGCCCACTTCTACTTCGCGGTTCCAAAACGGGTCCCACTCGGCTCCCGCCACTAGGTCGTTTCTGATGGCTCTTGGACTGTGTCGCGGAGCCAGATGACGATCGCGGTGATGGTCAGGGTGCCGTTGAAGATGTAGTCGCGCTTGTCAGAGGGCGGTTCGTGAGTTGATGTCCGTTCCGAGGTGAGGTTGGGGCAGGGCTGCTGGTCGCGGACCTTGTCGGTTACTGCTTCCTGACGAAGCTGCCGGTGTCGATCTCGGTGAGTATGCCGAGCTTGACCAGGCGTTTCAGCTTGGCGCGGGTGCCTTCGATGTTCTTCGGCAGCAGTACGTGGTCGAGGGCTTCGCAGACATCACGGGCCCGCATCGGGCCACTGTCGTCGTTGAACACGGCGAGGATGCGGGGGTAGTCCGGGTGGTCGGGCAGTTCGGGTGAGGCGGCCTGGGTGGGGAGCCGGTCGGCGAGGACGGTGACGGTCTTCCGGGTGATCGCCAGGTGCTCGAGGTGAGTCTCGGCCTCGCGCAGTCGCCCTGCAGTTGCGTGATCTGGGTGCGGAGATCGTCGGCCAGGGACCGGGCGGCCTCCTCCTGGAGGCCGAGTGCGTCGAGTAGGGGCTCGATGTTCACGCTGCCACCGCCTGCGCATCGCGCCAGGTGGGAGTGTTCGCGCCGGTGAGGCGTCGGGCCATGACATGGGTCATCGCCCAGTAGACGCGGGAGGCGGAGGAGGACGGGCGGTGCTCGTAGTCGCGGACCAGACGCCGGTGCAGTATCAAGATCCCGTAGGTCTGCTCGACCCTCCACCGCTTCGGCTGCGGAACGAACCCCGCCTGATGCGGGTTGCGTTCGACGGTCTCGACGTCGATGCCCAGGCCGGCGCCGTGTGCGACGACCTGGTTCTTGAAGCCCTGGTCGACCAGGGCTTTGCGGACGGTGCCGCGGCGTGCTCGACGACCTGGTCCAGCAGGGCGATGCCCGCGGCGTTGTCGTGGCTGTTCGCGGCCAGCACGATGACGGCGATGACCAGCCCGAGCACGTCCACGGCCAGTCCCCGTTTGCGGCCCGGCACCCGCTTCGCCGGATCCCGGCCGGTCGTGGAGGCGGGGACCCCGGCGGCCGCGTGGACACTCTGGGTGTCCAGCACCATCAGGGTCGGGTCCTCTAATCGCCGGGCCTTCTCACGGACCTGGCAGCGCAGGAGTTCGTGGATGACCTGGTCTGTTCCGTCGTCCCGCCAAGCAGCGAAGTAGTAGTACGTCGCGCTCTTCGGCGGTAGATCGTGAGGCAGGTAGGCCCACTGGCAGCCGGTCCGGCCCTGGTAGAGGATCGCGTTGACGATCTCCCGCATCTCGTAGACGCCCTGGTGGCCGCTGACCGAGCGGTGCCGGTCCTTCCACGCGGTGATCACCGGCTCGATCAGAGCCCATTGCTCGTCCGATAAGTCGCTCGGGTACGGCTTGCGTTCACTCACCCCGCCACACCAGCAGACCACCGGCTGCGGACCGGCAGATTCCGCCCGTGCCCACACCATCAGGCGACGACAGAGCCACTCAAAAACTCACGAACCGCCCTCTGAGGGCTTCCAGGAGCTTCGCGAGCCCGCCGTACGCCCGGGAGGTGAGCATGCTGTCCGGCGTCTCGCCGGGGCCGAGCAGGACTGGCACGACGAGCGAGGCGACCTTGCCCTCGCCGGGCTGCATGCGCAGCGCGCGGCCGACGGCCTGGACGAGGTCGGGCATGGAGCCGCGCACGTCGGCCCAGTAGACGGAGTCGCAGTTTTTGGTGTCGACTCCCTCCCCGAGGACCCTCACCGACCCCAGGAAGCCCTTCTCCACCACCGTGCCGTCCGTAGCGATCCCGGCGGCGAACTCCCCGAGTACTCGGCGTCGGTGGCCCGGCTTGTGCTCGCCGCACAGCCAGTTGGCCCAGATCGTCTTCGGATACAGCTCGGGGTCCGTAGCGTGCAGCCGCGCGGCGGCGTTCGGGAGGCCGGCCGCGAACGCCTCGGCCTCGCGGACCTGGTGGTGGAAGACGAGCGTGCGCCGGAAGCCCTCCTCCGACGACGCCTTCAGCAGCGCCGTCTGGAGGGCTGCGAGCCGGGCCCCGCGGACCTCGTCCGAACGACCCGCAGCGCCCAGGAGCTGCGCGGCCTGGAGCTGAGTGTCGGTGATGTCCACGCACACCACCTGGTAGGGGGCACAGATCCCCCGGTCGATCGCCTCCGACAACGTCAGCGTGTAGCAGCGCGCGCCGAACGGCCCATCCGGATCGTTCTCCATCGACGCGACCAGCTCGCCCGACGCGCCCTGTCCCGCGTCCTCGTCCAGCTGCCACAGCCGCGGCGTGGCGGTCATGTAGAGGCGCCGTAGGGACGGGATCCGCCGGTTGTCGTGGACGACCGCCCACGGCTTGCCGATCCGCCCCGAGGTCCGGTGCGCCTCGTCGACCACGATCAGGTCCCGCCCCGGAAGGCCGGCGGCGTGTGCACGCTCCAGCGTGCCCAGTCCGAGGGAGGCGTATGTGGCGAAGACCGTGACCTTGTCGAACGGCCGCACCCAGTCGACCAGCTCCTTCACGTCCGTGGTGTTGGGGAAGGGCACCTCCTCGCCCCGCAGGGAGGAAACGCCGATCATTGGACCCGTGCGGCCTCCCTCGCGCCACGCGGCCTCGGTCTGCGCCAGGAGATCCAGCGAGGGGACGAGGACCAGCACGCGGCCCGCACGCAGGTCCTCGGCGCTCCGGGTGGCCACGAGGGTCTTGCCCGTTCCGGTCGCCATGATCACCTGAGTCCGGAGCCCTCGCGGGGGAACAGTGGATCTTGCAGGCAATTCGAGGGCGCGCAGCACCGCGTCCATGGCTTCTCGCTGATGGGGGCGGAGTTCCTTCACTGCCATTCCGATATGCCTTACCTGCGGGCCGCGCCTGTGGCTTCGCGCGGGAGGAATCAGGAAACCTGCACGTTGAGGTCGTGTGATCGGCTACGGTGAACCCCACCGGAACCCGGGCACAGCCTCAGACCAGTAGCGGGGGAGGGTGATCGAAAACCGGTACCGCTCCCTCAGTGGTGCTGCTATCTGATTCCAGAGTCTATCTCATGCTTCAAACTGAAGCACTTACCCGAAATTCCCTATGCCTGAGGGCCCCGTCACCTGCCTACATGTCCGTCAGTTCCCTGCCCCATGTCCGCTGTCCGGGGTAGCCGAAAGGCATGGCAGATCGTTCGTTTCCGTTACCCGAGGGTCAGGCCGAGACCTTACGGACGATGCGGTGGGTGCAGGTGGCAGTGGCTGTCCTCATGCTGGTCTGGTTCGGTTTGGCGTTGTGGCGGGGGGAGTATGGGCCCGCGGGGTTCAGCCTGTGGTTCCCAGGGGCCGGCGCGCTTATCTGGCCGGCTCTCGCGGCCCAGAGCTTCATCCGGCTGAGGCGCCGTCAGGACGCGCTCCAAGCAGAAGGGAGCATCCTCCCTTGTAGCTGCTCGGGCCGCAGGCCGTTCGGTCGGACCGCGTAGCGCGTAGGCCGTTGTGGCGCGCAGCGCCACGGTGGCTGGAGCGCAGCGCAGGCCACCGAGCGGGGCCGAAGGCCCCGCAGCTCCGGGAGCGCAGCGGACGGAGCGTCACCCGCCTTGCGCAGCAAGGCGGGTGGGCTGGCCGCGCAGCGGCCAGCTCCGCTCACGCGGAGCGGGGCGCAACACCGCGC